>NZ_QGGZ01000006.1 GCF_003148825.1 Streptomyces sp. CG 926 | reverse complement strand
CGCCCGGTTTACATTCCGAACCCGGAAGCTAAGCCTTTCAGCGCCGATGGTACTGCAGGGGGGACCCTGTGGGAGAGTAGGACGCCGCCGAACAATCATTGTGGGAAAGCCCCGCACCAACCCTTCACGGGTTCGGTGCGGGGCTTTTCTGCGTTCAGGACACGTGTGCGGTCTCCTGTAGGGTCAGGGGGCATCGAACGACCGATTTCTACAGTCACAGTGGAGGCCCCCGGGTGGAGGTCCAGGAGACTCGGGTTCAGACCGACCGAATTTTCACCATTCCGAACATCCTGAGCATGGCTCGCCTGGCCGGCGTGCCCGTGTTCTTGTGGCTGATCCTCGCGGAGTACGACGGGTGGGCTCTCGCCGTCCTCATGCTCAGCGGGATCAGCGACTACCTCGACGGGAAGCTCGCACGGCGCTGGAATCAGATCAGCAAGCTCGGCCGGCTGCTCGATCCCGCGGCGGACCGGCTCTACATCCTGTCGACACTCTTCGGTCTGACCTATCGCGAGATCCTGCCGCTGTGGCTCACCGGAGCGTTGCTGGCGCGCGAGCTGATGTTGCTGGTCATGGTGTGGATCCTGCGCCGACACGGATATCCGCCGCCGCAGGTCAACTTCCTCGGCAAGGCCGCCACCTTCAACCTGATGTACGCGTTTCCCTTGCTCCTGCTCAGTGACGGAAGCGGCTGGTTGGCCTGGTTGGCCGCAGTTTTCGGATGGGCGTTCGCCGCATGGGGTACAACCCTCTATTGGTGGGCAGGAATCCTTTACGTGGTTCAAGTCCGCCGTCTGGTGAAGGCAGACTCCACGGCCGATTGAGCCCGCCCGGCCCCGGATGACGCGGAGGAGTTGCGAAGTCACCGACCGAGACGGGTGAAGGTCGGTACGACTGTCGTCTCCCAAGGAGGACTCTTCCGACATGAAGGCCGTCGTGATGGCCGGTGGCGAGGGCACGCGTCTTCGCCCCATGACGTCGAGCATGCCCAAGCCGCTCCTGCCGGTGGCCAACCGGCCGATCATGGAGCATGTGCTCAGGTTGCTCAAGCGGCATGGGCTCAGCGAGACCGTGGTCACCGTGCAGTTCCTGGCGTCACTCGTCAAGAACTATTTCGGGGATGGCGAAGAGCTCGGAATGGAGCTCACCTATGCCCACGAGGAGAAGCCACTCGGCACTGCCGGCAGCGTGAAGAATGCCGAGGAGGCCCTGAAGGACGATGCCTTCGTCGTCATTTCCGGTGACGCGCTCACCGACTTCGATCTCACCGATCTGATCCGCTTCCACAAGGAGAAGGGCGCCCTCGTCACGGTGTGCCTGACCCGGGTGCCGAACCCGCTGGAATTCGGCATCACGATCGTGGACGAGCAGGGCAAGGTCGAGCGGTTCCTGGAGAAGCCGACCTGGGGGCAGGTGTTCTCGGACACCGTCAACACGGGCATCTACGTGATGGAGCCCGAGGTCTTCGACTATGTGGACCCGGATGTGTCCGTCGACTGGTCCGGCGACGTCTTCCCGCAGCTGATGAAGGAAGGCAAGCCCATCTTCGGCTATGTCGCCGAGGGCTACTGGGAGGACGTCGGCACGCACGAGAGCTACGTCAAGGCGCAGGCCGACGTGCTCGAGGGCAAGGTCCAGATCGAGATGGACGGCTTCGAGATCTCGCCCGGTGTGTGGATCGCCGAAGGGGCGGAGGTGAGTCCCGACGCGGTACTGCGCGGGCCGCTGTACATCGGGGACTACGCCAAGGTCGAAGCCGGCGCGGAGATCCGCGAGCACACCGTCGTCGGGTCGAACGTCGTCGTCAAGAGCGGCGCCTTCCTGCACCGGGCCGTCGTGCACGACAACGTGTACATCGGGCCCCACAGCAATCTCCGCGGCTGTGTCATCGGGAAGAACACCGACATCATGCGCGCCGCGCGGATCGAGGACGGGGCCGTCATCGGTGACGAGTGCCTGGTCGGTGAGGAATCGATCGTCCAGGGCAATGTGCGCGTCTACCCGTTCAAGACCATCGAGGCCGGCGCCTTCGTCAACACCTCGGTGATCTGGGAGTCCCGAGGCCAGGCGCACCTGTTCGGCGCGCGCGGGGTCTCCGGAATCCTGAACGTGGAGATCACTCCCGAGGTCGTGGTCCGGCTCGCCGGCGCGTACGCCACGACCCTGAAGAAGGGGGCGATCGTCACCACGGCCCGTGACCACTCCCGAGGCGCCAGGGCGCTCAAGCGGGCCGTGATCTCGGCGCTCCAGGCCAGCGCCATCAACGTACGGGACCTGGAGAACGTACCGCTGCCCGTGGCCCGGCAGCAGACCGCGCGCGGCAGCGCCGGCGGGATCGTACTGCGGACCTCGCCAGGTGTGCCGGACTCCGTGGACATCATGTTCCTCGACGAGCGGGGAGCCGACCTCTCGCTCCAGGGACAGCGCAAGCTGGACCGGGTGTACGCGCGCCAGGAGTACCGGCGGGCGTTCCCCGGAGAGATCGGGGACCTGCAGTTCCCGGGCAGTGTCTTCGACGCCTACACCGGCTCGCTGCTGCGGCGGGTGGACACCACCGGCATCGCCGATGCCGGACTCAAGGTGGTCGTGGACGCCTCGAACGGAAGCGCCGGTCTGGTTCTGCCCAGCCTGCTGGGTCGCCTCGGTGTGGACGCGTTGACGATCAACCCGGGGCTCGACGAGTCCCGGCCGACCGAGACCAGGGATTCCCGGCGGGCCGGGCTGGTGCGGCTGGGGGAGATCGTGGCCTCGGCGAGGGCCGCCTTCGGGGTGCGGTTCGACCCGGTGGGCGAGCGGATCTCGCTGGTGGACGAGCGCGGGCGGATCATCGAGGACGATCGGGCGCTGCTGGTGATGCTCGACCTGGTGGCCGCGGAGAAGCGCAGCGGCAAGGTCGCGCTGCCGGTGACCACGACGAGGGTGGCCGAGCAGGTGGCGGCCTACCACGGTACGCAGGTCGAGTGGACGACGACCTCGCCCGACGACCTGACCCGGGTGGGTCGGGCGGAGAACACCATCTTCGGCGGCGACGGCCAGGGCGGCTTCATCGTTCCGGAGTTCGGCAGCGTCTTCGACGGTTCGGCCGCGTTCGTGCAGCTGCTCGGGCTGGTGGCCCGTACGCAGCTCACGCTGAGCCAGATCGACGCCCGGATTCCGCGGGCCCATGTGCTCAGGCGGGACGTGGCGACGCCGTGGGCGGTGAAGGGGCTCGTCATGCGGCGGGTCGTGGAGGTGGCCGGCGACCGGCAGGTGGACACCACCGACGGGGTGCGGGTGGTCGAGGCCGACGGCCGGTGGGCGCTGGTCCTGCCGGACCCGGCGGAAGCGGTCACCCACCTGTGGGCCGAGGGCCCCGACGACGGCACCGCGCAGGCCCTGCTCGACGAGTGGGCGGGCGTGGTGGAAGGCGCCGGGCACTGAGTGCCCGGCGTGCGATGACGTAGGGCGTACGTCCGGTGGGCGGGTGCGGCGAGTGCCGGCCCGGCCCACCGGATGGGCGCATTGGGTGAGTGCGCTGCCGACATGCGACGATGTGCGGCATGTCGCAGCCGCCCCACAACCGGACTACGGCGTCTCCGGCCCCTGCGCGCCCGGACGCCTCCATGTCGCTGCTGACGCACGTGATGGACCACAGTCTCGACGAGGGCTACGCGGAAGCCGCGGCCCGGCGCGAGGCGGACGGCACGGCGGGCCTGCCACGTAGCCTCAAGGCCAAACTGGGACTCGCCGCCGGCCTCGTCGTCACCGCCATGGTCGTCACGCTCGGTGCGGCCGAGGCGCGGATAGCGGCGCCGGTGCTGGCCAAGGAGCGTCAGGAACTGATCGACCGGGTGGAGCGGGCGGACGACCGCACGCACGGCCTGGAGCGTGACATCGACCGCCTCAGGACGGATGTCGCGGCCCGCCAGCGTGCGGCGCTCAAGCAGCCCGGAGGGGGTCAGGGTGACCTCGTGGCCCTGCTGGCAGGTGCCACGGAGGTCCGCGGGCCGGGGATCAAGCTGGTGGTGGACGACGCCAAGGGCGCTTCGTCGGGGGGCGGTGGCAAACCGCGCGAGAGCTCGGGCTTCTCGGACACCGGCCGGCTCCGTGACCGGGACATGCAGAAGATCGTCAACGGGCTGTGGCAGTCCGGGGCGGAGGCCATCTCCATCAACGGCCAGCGGCTGACGGAACTGTCGGCCATCAGGGCCGCGGGTGACGCGATACTGGTCGACAACAGGCCGCTGGTACCGCCGTACGAAGTGCTGGCGGTGGGGGACAAGAAGCGGCTCGGCACGAACTTCCAGGACTCGGCGGACGGACAGTACCTGCACGTGCTGCAGGAGAGCTACGGGATCCGTTCTGCCCTGTCCCCGGCGGACGACCTGCGGCTGCCCGCCGCGTCGAGTCTGACCGTACGTACAGCTACACCGGCAGAGCAGCAGAAGGGTGCATCGTGATCGCGGTACTGGGCCTCTTGGCCGGAGTGGTGGCCGGACTTCTGGTCCGGCCCGAAGTGCCGGCCGTGGTGGAGCCATATCTGCCGATCGCCGTCGTGGCGGCGCTGGACGCGGTGTTCGGCGGCCTGCGCGCGATGCTGGACGGCATCTTCGTGGACAAGGTCTTCGTGGTGTCGTTCCTGTCGAACGTGGTCGTCGCCGCGCTGATCGTCTTCCTCGGTGACAAGCTGGGGGTCGGTTCGCAGCTGTCCACGGGCGTCGTCGTGGTCCTCGGCATCCGCATCTTCTCCAACGCCGCGGCCATCCGCCGGCACGTGTTCCGGGCGTGAGGCCGATGAGTACGAACGACATCCCTGAGGAGCCGGGGGGCACGGGCCGGCCGCCGGAGCCCCAGAAGCCTTCCGAGCCTCAGAAGTCGACCGAGCCCCAGAAGGCCCCTGAGCCTCAGAAGTCTCCTGAGCAGCCGCAGGCCCCGCAGCCTCCGCAGGTCCCGCATTCCCCACAGCCGCAGCCCCCGCAGTACCCGCAGGCCCCGAAGCCGCCGCGGTCCTCCGAGCCCGCGCAGCCCCCGCGGGCGCCGGAGCCCTCGGGGCCTGCCGAGGAGGCGCCGGCGCAGCCCGAGGAGACGGGTCGGCAGCGGCTCGCGGCCGGGCTGTGGCCCCCGCGGGTGAGTCGGGCGCAACTGATCGTCGCCCTGCTCCTGTTCGTCCTGGGCCTCGGTCTGGCGATCCAGGTCCGGTCCAACAGCGACTCCAGCGCGCTGCGCGGGGCCCGCCAGGAGGACCTCGTACGGATCCTCGACGAGCTCGACGGGCGGACCAAGCGCCTGGAGGACGAGAAGCAGCGTCTGGAGGACCAGCGCAAGGAGCTGGAGAGCAGCTCGGACCAGGCCGAAGAGGCCCGCAAGCAGACCGTCGAGAAGGAACGCCAACTCGGCATCCTGGCCGGTACCGTGGCAGCTCAGGGGCCGGGCATCACGCTGAAGATCACGGATCCCACGGGTCAGGTGCAGTCCGACCAGCTGCTGGACACGTTGCAGGAGTTGCGGGCGGCCGGGGCGGAGGCGATCCAGATCAACGGGGTGCGCATCGTGGCAAGCTCGTACTTCTCGGACGAGGGCGGCGGGGTCGCCATCGACGGTAAGAAGATCACACAACCCTATGAGTTCAGGGTGATCGGCAAGCCCCAGGATCTGGAGCCCGCGCTGAACATCCCTGGTGGTGTCGTCCAGACGTTGGAGAAGGAGCAGGCCACCGTTGCCGTCACACGGTCGGCGAAGATCGTTGTGGATGCCTTGCGGGCTGCGAAGCAGCCTGACTACGCTCGGTCGTCATCGTGATGATGCGGAGTGAAGAGTGGAGCGGCGCACGCGGGCGCATGCCTGCGGGGGGTCGGCGCACCGAAGTCGCGGTGCGTGGTGGAAACTGTCTGGTGGTTACGGACGTTGTGAGAATGTCCGGGTCGGCAGGTGTCTGCATTCGGAGTTCGTCCTGCCCCACGGGCGGGTCTATTTCGGTCAAGGGGAATCGCCCGTGAAGTTGTTTGAGAAGTTGTTCGGCAAGAAGAACCGCGAGGAAGGCGGCGCGGCACGGCACCGCGCCGGGCACGGGGACGTGGAAGGGCAGGGCGACCGGCCGCTCTTCCGCGACGAAGTCGCCGGCGCGGGTGATGTTCCGGGTGCCCCCGGCGCGTCGTCTGTTGACCCTGCTGGTACCGGCCGCATAGGTTTCGGTGAACCATCAACCTCAAGTGCGGGTGGAGGGTTTGCCCCCGACCCGTATGCCACCAATGCATCCGCGGGGTACCCGCGGCGCGAGGAGCCGTCCATGTCGGCCGAGCAGATTTGCAGCAGGTGCGGGCACCGCAGCGATGCGGCCAGTCGGTTCTGCTCGAACTGCGGTGCGCCGCTGCGGGCGGGTCTGACGCCGGAGCGTGCCTCGGAGACCACGTCCACGATCTCGATCTCGGGCCTCGAGGCCTACGAGGCCGAGGTGTCGGGACAACCGCACGTGTCGTCCTCCTCGCTGTCCCCCGAGGCGCAGGCCGCGGTGGAAGCGCTGCCCCCCGGTTCCGCTCTGCTCATCGTGCGGCGCGGACCCAACTCCGGGAGTCGATTCCTGCTGGACGGTGAGCTGACCACGGCCGGCCGCCACCCGCAGAGCGACATCTTCCTGGACGACGTCACCGTCTCCCGGCGCCATGTCGAGTTCCGCCGGGGCCAGGAGGGCGGCTTCACCGTCGCCGATGTCGGCAGTCTCAACGGCACGTACGTGAACCGTGAACCGATCGACTCCGTCGCCCTGCAGAACGGCGACGAGGTGCAGATCGGCAAGTACCGGCTGGTCTTCTACGCGAGCCTGCGGGGCATCTGACCCTTTTAGGGAAGGTTCCATGCTGCGTACCCCGACCGGCGGTGCCCCGCGAAGTGGCACCGCCGGCACCTCCGGGCGGCTGGTGAGCATCGGCACGGTGCTCACCACGCTGCGTGATGAGTTTCCCGAAGTCACCATCTCGAAGATCCGTTTCCTGGAAGCGGAAGGACTGGTCGAGCCGCGACGCACACCTTCGGGATACCGCAAGTTCAGCACCGAGGACGTGGAGCGGCTCGCTCGCATCCTGCGCCTGCAGCGCGACCACTACCTGCCGCTGAAGGTCATCCGCGAGCAGCTCGACGCGCTCGCCCGCGGAGAACAGATCCGCATCCCGGCGCCCACCGCGCACGGGGACTCCGCCGATCCGTCCGGACCGGCGGCCGTCTACGGCGAAGTGGGGCGGGAGCGCCCCACCGTGGCCCGTGTGGGCCGCGCCGAGCTGCTCGCGGCCGCCGGGGTGGACGAGGCACAACTGGTCGAGTGGGAGTCGTACGGGCTGCTCGCCGAGGGCGCGGACGGCGGATTCGACGCCGAGGCGGTCACGGTGGCCCGGCTGGTGGCCGATCTGGGCCGCTTCGGGCTGGAGCCGCGGCACCTGCGGGCGATGAAGGCCGCCGCCGACCGCGAGGCGGGTCTGGTGGAGCAGGTCGTGGCACCGCTGCGCAGGCATCGCAATCCACAGACCAGGGCCCACGCGGAAGCCACTTTGAAGGAGCTCGCGGGGCTCTCCGTACGGCTCCACGAGGCCCTCGTACAGACCGCTCTCGGGGTTCGGCTGCCCTGAGGTGGGGGGCCCGACTACCCAAACCTGCCGAGCAGGTCCTAGGGTTGCTGTGTGAACGAGCTCGACGTTGTGGGTGTCCGGGTGGAAATGCCCTCCAACCAACCGATCGTGCTCCTGCGTGAAGTGGGAGGCGATCGGTACCTCCCCATCTGGATCGGTCCAGGGGAGGCGACCGCCATTGCCTTCGCGCAGCAGGGGATGGCCCCTGCCCGACCGCTGACGCACGACCTGTTCAAGGACGTGCTGGAGGCGATCGGCGAGGAGCTCACCGAGGTCCGGATCACGGATCTGCGGGAGGGCGTCTTCTACGCGGAGCTCGTCTTCGCCAGCGGGGTCGAGGTGAGTGCGCGCCCTTCGGACGCCATAGCCCTCGCCCTGCGGACGGGGACGCCGATCTACGGCAGTGATGGTGTGCTGGACGACGCCGGAATCGCCATTCCGGACGAGCAGGAGGACGAGGTGGAGAAGTTCCGCGAGTTCCTCGACCAGATCTCGCCGGAGGACTTCGGTACCGGCCCGCAGTGAGATGTCGGCCGCGTCGTCCTCGGGGATCTTCAGCCCATTCGATTAGCCTTTCCCCGCAAAGGGATACGGGAAACCACTCTCAGGGTGATTATCACTCGGCGTGCCGAGTGTGGCGATCGTTGACGCACCCCTGGTGACTGCCTACCTTCAAGGTGGGCAGGTCAAGGACGGAGGGTCGGCGTGAGGATCACGGGCGACGGTACGACCGGGGGTACCCCCGCACGGAGTGAGGCTGGGCCGTACCCGCTGCGCGGCGGTGCGGTCGGTACCGCGCGCCGTCAGCCGGAGTCGACGCCGGTCGGACCGGCGAGCGGTGACCCGGAGCCCGAGCAGATCGGCTACCGCGGGCCGACGGCATGCGCCGCGGCCGGCATCACCTACCGACAGCTCGACTACTGGGCCCGGACCGGGCTGGTGGAGCCCAGCGTGCGGGCCGTCCACGGGACGGGGACGCAGCGGCTATACAGCTTCCGCGACGTCGTGGTCCTCAAGATCGTCAAGCGCTTCCTGGACACCGGGGTGGCGCTGCAGAACATCCGCACGGCGGTCCAGCACCTGCAGGACCGCGGGTTCTCGGACCTCGAACGGATGACGCTGATGAGCGACGGCGCCACCGTGTACGAGTGCACCTCGCCGGACCAGGTCGTGAGCCTGCTCCAGGGCGGGCAGGGCGTCTTCGGCATCGCCGTGGGCGTGGTGTGGGGCGACGTCGAGAGCGCGTTGTCGCAGCTGCACGGGGAGCGGGTGGACACCGGCGAGACCCTGGTCCGGCACAACCCGACGGACGAGCTGGCCGCCCGACGCAACCGGGCCGGCTGACCCGAACCGAGGCATTGTCAGTGGCGTAGGGCAGCATCGGGCTGTGAGAGCCGCGCCCACCATCCTGCATCTGGACATGGATGCCTTCTACGCCTCCGTGGAACAGGCGTCGAAGCCGAGCCTGCGCGGCAAGGCCGTCATCGTCGGCGGTCTCGGGCCGCGCGGCGTCGTCGCCACGGCCTCGTACGAGGCCAGGCGCTTCGGGGTGCACTCCGCGATGCCGATGGGCCAGGCGCGGCGGCTCTGCCCGAACGGCGCGTACCTGATCCCCCGCTTCAGTCTCTACCGGCAGGTCAGCGACGTGGTGATGGCCCTGCTGCGCGAGCTGTCGCCCCTGGTGGAGCCCCTGAGCCTGGACGAGGCCTTCGTGGACCTGGAGGCGGGCGGGGTGGCCTTCGACGCGCGCAGCGCCCGGGAGACGGGCGAGCGGCTGCGGGCGGACATCAGGGCCGCCACGGGGCTCAGTGGGTCGGTGGGGCTGGCCGGGTCGAAGATGCTGGCCAAGGTGGCCTCCGAGGAGGCCAAGCCGGCCGGGCTGCTGCTGATCGAGCCGGGGACGGAGCGCGAGCTGCTCGCTCCGATGTCGGTACGGACCCTGCCCGGGGTGGGGCCCGCCACGGGCGAGCACCTGCGCCGTGCCGGGATCACCACGGTGGGCGAGCTGGCGGAGGCCGGGGAGGACGAGCTGGTCCGGATGGTCGGCCGCTCGGCCGGTGCCGGGCTGTACCGGATGGCGCTCGGACTGGACGACCGGCCGGTGGTCGCCGAGCGGGACGCGAAGTCGGTGTCGGTCGAGGACACCTTCGACGTGGACCTGCACGACCGGGTCAGGATCCGCGGTGAGGTGCAGCGGCTCGCCGACCGGTGCGTGCGGCGGCTGCGGGAGTCGGGGCACTCCGGGCGCACGATCGTGCTCAAGGTCCGCCGGTACGACTTCTCCACGCTGACCCGGTCCGAGACCCTGCGGGGGCCGACGGACGACCCGGCCGTGGTGCGGGAGGCGGCGGCGCGGCTGCTGGAGGGCGTGGACACCACGGGCGGGGTGCGGCTGCTGGGAGTCGGCGTGAGCGGGCTGGCGGACTACACGCAGGAGGACCTGTTCGCGCAGTCGCTCGCCGCTGAGCCGGACGGGTCGGACGGTACGGACGGGTCGGGCAAGCCGGAGGGGTCGGAGGGCACCGGGGGGACCGACGGAGCCGACAGGACGGATGGGGCGGACGGAGCCGGAGCGGGAGCTGTGGCGGCCGGTACGGCCGAGGTGGAGGCCGAGGGTGTCCACGGGGCCGCGGAGCCGCCCGGGGAGCCCGAGCCGGCCCCCGAGCGGCGCTGGCAGGCCGGGAGCGACGTGCTGCATGCCGTGTACGGGCCCGGATGGGTCCAGGGCAGCGGGGTCGGGCGGGTGACCGTGCGGTTCGAGCGGCCCGGATCGGAGCCCGGCCGGGTGCGGACCTTCCGGGTGGACGACCCCGAGCTGGAGCCGTCCGATCCGCTGCCGTTGGTGGGGGACGACCCCGAGGGGCGGCCCTGAGGGAAGACCGTGCGGGAAGACCGTGAGGGGGCTCGGCTCAGCTCTCGTCACCCGCCAGGCGGCCGAAGTCGCGGTTGAAGTCCGCCGGCAGGGTCGTGTCCAGTCCGTAGTGGTGGTAGAGCTGCAGCTCCTGTTCGGGGGAGAGGTGGCGCCCGACTCCGAAGTCCGGCGCGTCCCTGATCAGGGCGCGTTCGAAGGGCACCCGCAGGGTGTCGTCCACCAGCTCGCTCGGCTCCAGCGGAACGAACGCGTCCCGGCTGAAGAGCCCCGTCCGGACCGCGGCCCACTCCGGGACGCCCGTGGCATCGTCGAGGTAGACCTCGTCGATCGTGCCGATCTTGGTGCCATTGCGGTCGAACGCCTTGCGGCCGATCAGGCTGCGCGGATCGATGTCGGTCTGCACGGTCCCTCCAAAAGGTCGCAACTGCTCCGTAATGACTACAGAAGTGCATATCCGCAGCAGAGGCCACTCGGGGAGGGTCCAGATCCTCGCTGGTACGCTGGTGAACGGCTGTCGACCCTGTGCGGGAGAGTCCTCCGAGTGAACAAGACGGAGGCGCCGAAGGAGCAAATCCTCCCCGGAATCTCTCAGGCATACGTACCGCACGGACGAGGCCACTCTGGAAAGCAGGGCGGGTACCGGGCGCAGTGCCGGTCCCCCTCCTCACCGACGGTGAAAGCCGGATCCTCGGGAGACCCCCGTGGCTCCGGTGAAACTCTCAGGTGCAGATGACAGAGGGGGAGGCCGTCCGGGTGCCCGCGCCGTGGTGCCCCTCGCAGGTCATACGACCAGGAGGCCTCCGTACATGACCGCCAACCGCATTCCGCTCTCCCAGCTGGAGCGAGGCATCCCCTTCGAACAGCGCCACATCGGCCCGGATGCCGAGGCGCAGGCGAAGATGCTCGCCCAGGTGGGCTACGGCTCCCTGGACGAACTGACCGCTGCCGCGGTCCCGGATGTGATCAAGACCGCCGAGGCGCTCGACCTGCCCGAGGCGCGCACCGAGGCCGAGGTGCTGGCCGAGCTCCGTTCGCTCGCCGACCGCAACCAGGTCCTCTCGCCGATGATCGGTCTCGGCTACTACGGGACCTTCACGCCGCCGGTGATCCTCCGCAACGTCATGGAGAACCCGGCCTGGTACACGGCGTACACGCCCTACCAGCCGGAGATCTCCCAGGGCCGCCTCGAGGCGCTCCTGAACTTCCAGACGGTCGTCGCCGAGCTGACCGGGCTGCCGACCTCGGGCGCCTCGCTGCTCGACGAGGGCACCGCCGCCGCCGAGGCCATGACCCTGGCCCGCCGCGTCGGCAAGTCCAAGGGCAACGTCTTCCTGGTGGACGCCGACGCGCTGCCGCAGACCATCGCCGTCATCGAGACCCGCGCCGAGCCGATCGGCATCGACGTCGTCGTCGCCGACCTGTCCGCCGGCATCCCGGCCGAGGTCGCCGAGCGCGGCATCTACGGTGTCCTGGTCCAGTACCCGGGTGCCTCCGGTGCCGTCCGGGACATCAAGCCGATCATCGACGAGGCCCACGCGCTCGGCGCGATCGTCGCCGTCGCGGCGGACCTGCTCGCGCTGACCCTGCTGACCTCCCCGGGTTCGCTCGGCGCGGACATCGCCGTCGGCACCACCCAGCGCTTCGGCGTCCCGATGGGCTTCGGCGGACCGCACGCCGGCTACATGGCCGTCCAGGACAAGCACGCCCGCTCGCTGCCCGGCCGCCTCGTCGGCGTCTCCGTGGACGCGGACGGCAACAAGGCCTACCGCCTCGCGCTGCAGACCCGCGAGCAGCACATCCGCCGTGAGAAGGCCACCAGCAACATCTGTACCGCGCAGGTGCTGCTCGCCGTCATGGCCGGCATGTACGCCGTCTACCACGGCCCCGACGGCCTGCGCACGATCGCGAGCCGCACCCACCGCTACGCCACGCTGCTCGCCGCCGGTCTGACGGCCGGCGGGGTCGAGATCGTGCACGGCTCGTACTTCGACACCATCACCGCCCGCGTCCCGGGCCGCGCAGCCGAGGTCGTCGCCGCGGCCCGCGAGGGCGGGGTCAACCTGTTCCAGGTCGACGCCGACGTGGTCTCCGTCGCCTGCGACGAGACCACCCTGCGCGCCGACATCGAGGCCGTCTGGGCCGCTTTCGGCGTCACCGCCGACATCGAGGCGCTCGACGCGGCTTCCGCCGACACGCTGCCCGAGGGCCTGCTGCGCTCGGACGCGTACCTGACGCACCCGGTCTTCCACCAGCACCGCTCCGAGACCGCGATGCTGCGCTACCTGCGCAAGCTCTCGGACAAGGACTACGCGCTGGACCGCGGCATGATCCCGCTGGGCTCCTGCACCATGAAGCTCAACGCGACCACCGAGATGGAGCCGGTGACCTGGCCCGAGTTCGGTCAGCTGCACCCCTTCGCGCCGGTGGAGCAGGCCGAGGGCTACCTCACGCTCATCAACGAGCTGGAGGAACGTCTTTGCGAGGTGACCGGCTACGACAAGGTCTCCATCCAGCCGAACGCCGGCTCCCAGGGTGAGCTCGCCGGTCTGCTGGCCGTCCGTGCCTACCACCGCGCGAACGGCGACGAGCAGCGCACCGTCTGCCTGATCCCGTCCTCCGCGCACGGCACCAACGCCGCCAGCGCCGTGATGGCCGGCATGAAGGTCGTCGTCGTCAAGACCGCCGACGACGGCGAGGTGGACACGGCCGACCTGCGCGCCAAGATCGAGCAGCACCGCGACGAGCTCGCCGTGCTGATGATCACCTACCCCTCGACGCACGGTGTGTTCGAGGAGCACGTCGCAGACATCTGCGCCCAGGTGCACGAGGCCGGCGGCCAGGTCTACGTCGACGGCGCCAACCTGAACGCCCTGGTGGGCCTCGCCAAGCCGGGTCACTTCGGCGGCGACGTCTCGCACCTGAACCTGCACAAGACCTTCTGCATCCCGCACGGCGGCGGCGGCCCGGGCGTCGGCCCGGTCGGTGTCCGGGCGCACCTGGCCCCGTACCTGCCGAACCACCCGCTGCAGCCCGCCGCGGGCCCGGAGACGGGCGTCGGCCCGATCTCGGCCGCTCCGTGGGGTTCGGCGGGCATCCTGCCGATCTCGTGGTCGTACGTGCGCCTGATGGGCGGCGAGGGCCTCAAGCGCGCCACCCAGGTGGCCGTGCTCGGCGCCAACTACATCGCCAAGCGCCTGGAGCCGCACTACCCGGTGCTCTACACCGGCCCGGGCAACCTGGTCGCGCACGAGTGCATCATCGACCTGCGGCCGCTGTCGAAGGCCACGGGCGTGAGCGTGGACGACATCGCCAAGCGTCTGATCGACTACGGCTTCCACGCGCCGACCATGTCCTTCCCGGTCGCCGGCACGCTGATGATCGAGCCGACGGAGTCCGAGGACCTCGCCGAGATCGACCGTTTCTGCGACGCGATGATCGCCATCCGCGGCGAGATCGAGCGGGTCGCGGGCGGCGAGTGGCCGCTGGACGACAACCCCCTCGCCAACTCCCCGCACACCGCGGCGGCGCTGGGCGGCGAGTGGAACCACCCGTACACCCGGGACGAGGCCGTCTTCCCGGGCGGGGTCACGGCCGCCGAGAAGTACTGGCCGCCGGTGCGCCGCATCGACGGTGCGTTCGGCGACCGGAACCTCGTGTGCTCCTGCCCGCCGCTGGACGAGTACGACGCCTGACATGAGTGAGGGGCCGGTCCGGGAGATTCTCCCGGACCGGCCCCTTCGTCGTTCTACGGTCGGTCGGACAGCTCGATCGCCTAGGCCGCCGCGAGCGGGCGGTGCGGGGCGATGATCTGGCCGTCCGGCAGCAGTTCACCGGTGTCCTCGAAGAGCAGGACACCATTGCACAGCAGGCTCCAGCCCTGCTCCGGGTGGTTGGCCACCGGGCGCGCGGCCTCCCGGTCGGCGGATTCGGCTGACGGGCAGGCTGGCTGGTGCTGGCACATGGATGCGTTCTTTCGCTGCGGTGTGGTCTGTGTGCTACGGCTCGATGCGTGATTCATGGCCGTCCCCCTGGGTCATCCCCGCACCCGCGGGGAGCGTGTCATCAGTCTTCCCCCATGACAGCCGCTTCGCAGGTATTTCCCGGCAGCTGTCCTCACAGATTGATGACGCATCACCCGTGCGGGCGGTTCAGGCCAACTCCCCTGTCATTTCGGATGGTTCGCAAGTGGCCCGGGTGGACTAGGCCGAATGGGTGATTCGGGTCAGGCGGCGGGCGCGGCCAGGGAGGAGGGCGCCGCCGCCGGTGCCGGGGTCAGCCGGCGGGTCAGTACGGGCAACAGCTCGGAGACCGGATGCGGCCGGTACGCGGCGATGCCGGGCGGGGCCGGGGCGAGGGGTACCAGCAGGTCCTCGCCGGCCGGCAGTCCGGCGGCGGCGTCGGCGCCCACCGCCCCGTGCAGCCACAGGGTCAGCATGTAGAGCTCCGGTACCGACAGCAGCCGTGGCTGGTAGCCGGTCGTGAGGGACTCCGCCTGGCGCAGGGCGCGTTCGGTGGCCGCGACGTAGGGGCCCTCGAAGAAATGGGAGAAGACCCAGCCGTCGGGAGTCAGTCGGGTGTCGGCCGCCGCGACGTAGCGGTCCCCGCTGCGGATCAGGAACCGCCAACCGGTGAGCCGGGTACGCGGGGGCCTGCCACCGGCCGCGAGGTTGGACATGCCCAACCGGTCGAGGACGTGGACCGGAAGGGGGAGTTCGGCGGTCAGCGGCCCCTGGATCGCGCGCAGGGCCGGGGTGTGCGCCTCGTGGACGGCGGTGGGGGAACCGAGTGCCGCGAGGACGCTGCGCAGGGCGGGCGCGGGAGCCGGAGGGACATGCAGCGGCATGGTGGGTCGCCTCTCACTTGGGAGACCGGTGGAACGGGGGCAGGTGCGGACTCGCATTCTGGGGCCAGAGGGGGGCCGAGGGGCAATGGCCGCGCGCCAACTCTCTGCCTCGTTTGCGGAGTTTATACGACATGTGTTCACGCAGTGTTTCGGCTAGCTGTCCCGGCTATTGCCGGCAAGGCGCTTACCGGACCCGCTGACATGGCATTCATGCCGGATGCACGCGAACATGTCGCGCTGACCTCGGAGGTTACCGGACGGGGGCTCGGCTGGAAAGCGTCGGTTATCCCAACAAGGCAAAGTCGAAGCGGAATTTGCATACCGCGACTTGCCAGGTGAATGTGCCGAAGCGCCCTTCGGCCAAACCGGCGCGCGCTCCTGGTCACGCACGCCCCCCGCGCGTTATGGATCACGCTGCCGGGGCATCATCGACCGTAACGCGCGCCTGGGTGTCACGGGCCAGGCCCACTCGAGGAGGGACGCTTCGATGGGGGAGAAGGTCGTGGCAGGCGGATTCGACCTGTCCGATCGGCAGCGGTATCGAAGGAAGCTCCACGAGTGTCTGGAGGGACTGGAGCGGCTCCTGGCGGAGAAGAGGTTCGATCGTCCCAAGAACATGATGGGACTGGAGATCGAGCTGAATCTCGCGGGTGCCGACGGGATGCCGAGAATGGTGAATGCCCAGGTGCTGGAGCGGATTGCGAGCACCGATTTCCAGACCGAACTGGGAATGTTCAATCTGGAGGTGAACGTCCTTCCGCACCGGCTCGGCGGCCGGGTATTCGACCAGCTCGCCGAGGAACTCAGCGCCGGGCTGGGCTATGCCCACCGGAAGGCCGCGGAGATCGACGCCGGAGTGGTGATGATCGGCATTCTGCCGACGATCTCCCGCGCGGACCTGGTCACCGCGAACCTCTCGGCGGTGGACCGCTACTCGCTGCTCAACGAGCAGATCCTGATGATGCGCGGGGAGGACTTCACGCTCGACATCGACGGCGTCGAACGGCTGATCTGGACCTCCGGGTCGATCGTGCCGGAGGCCGCCTGCACCTCCGTACAACTGCACCTGCAGGTGACTCCGGCGCGGTTCTCGGCAGTGTGGAACGCCGCGCAGGCGGTGGCCGCCGTACAGATAGCCGTCGGCGCCAACTCGCCCTTCCTGTTCGGCCGTGAGCTGTGGCGCGAGTCGCGGCCGCCGCTGTTCACACAGGCCACCGACACCAGGCCGCCCGAGCTCCAAGCGCAGGGCGTGCGTCCGCGCACCTGGTTCGGGGAGCGGTGGGTGGACTCGGCGTACGAGCTCTTCGCCGAGAACGTCCGCTACTTCCCCGCCCTGTTGCCCATCTGCGACGAGGAGGAGCCGCTGCGGGTGCTGGCCGAGGGCGGGGTACCGGGGCTGCAGGAACTGGTCCTGCACAACGGCACCGTCTACCGGTGGAACCGGCCCGTGTACGGGGTCGCCGACGGGGTGCCGCACCTGCGGGTGGAGAACCGGGTGCTGCCGGCCGGACCCACCGTCGCCGACGTCGTCGCCAACGCCGCCTTCTACTACGGACTCGTACGCACCCTCGCGGACGAGGCGCGACCGGTGTGGACCCGGCTGCCCTTCGCCGAGGCGGAGGCGAACTTCGACGCGGCCTGCCGGTACGGGATCGACGCCCGGCTGCGGTGGCCGCGCCGGGGCCGGGCCGGGGGGCTGGCGAGCGTGCCCGCCGTACGGCTGGTCCTGGACGAGCTGCTGCCCATGGCGGCGGCGGGGCTGGACGCCTGGGGCATCGAGCCCGCGGACCGGGACCACTACCTCGGCATCATCGAGGAACGCTGCCGGCGCCGGGTGAACGGGGCGACCTGGCAGGTGGACACCTATCACCGGGCGCTCGCCGCCGGACTGGAGCGGGACGAGGCGCTGGCCGCGACGACCCGGCGGTACACCGAGCTGATGCACAAGGGCGAACCGGTGCACACCTGGCCGGTCGGGCTGACGGAGGAGGTGAGGGCCTCGGTGCCCGCCGCCCGCTGATCGGCCGCGAGCCCGGCCCCGTCCGCTGCACCCGGTGATCCCGGTGATGGCCCCGCAGTGATCCTCCCGGTCCGCCGAGGAGGCAGTATGGGGTGATCGCAACGGGATGGCAGGACGGAGTCGGGCGTGCGGACGGAGCCGGAGCCGGTGTTCGTGGAACTGGACGAGGACGGGCGGCGGAGCCTGCTGCGCACCGAGACGCTGCTCGTCCTCGCGCTGTCGCTGGGCGCGAGCGGGGTCTCGGCGCTGATCAGCTTCATCGGCTCGCTCACCAAGCCCGGCGGCCTCAAGGACCAGGCGGCCACGCTCAACGGCTCCTACGCCCCGGGCCGGCCCTGGCTGGACCTCGCCTGGCAGCTGTTCGGCATCGCGAGCGCCCTGGTGCCGGTCCTGCTGGTGGCGCACCTGCTGACCCGCGAGGGTGCCCCCGGGCTGCGGGTACTGGGCTTCGACCGCACCCGACCCTGGTGGGACCTGGGCCGGGGCGCCCTCGTCGCGGCCGGGATCGGCAGCGCCGGGCTGGCCTTCTACCTGGGTGCCCGGGCCGGTGGTTTCAACCTCACGGTGGTGCCGGAGGCGCTGCCCGACGTGTGGTGGAAGTTCCCCGTACTGATCCTCTCCGCGCTGCAGAACGCGGTGGTGGAGGAGATCATCGTGCTGGCCTACCTGCTGCGCCGACTCGGCCAACTGGGCTGGTCGCCGATGGCCGCGCTGCTGGCCAGCTCGGTGCTGCGCGGCTCGTACCACCTCTACCAGGGCATCGGCGGCTTCCTCGGCAACGTGGTGATGGGCGTCGTCTTCGTCCTCGCCTACCGGCGCTGGGGCCGGGTGGGACCGCTCGTCGTCGCGCACGCGCTCCTCGACCTCGTGGCCTTCGGCGGGTACGCCCTGCTCGCGGGCAAGGTGGGCTGGCTGCCGACACCGTGACCCGGGGCGGGCCACCCGATCGGCCCTTCCGGGCGGTGCCGGGCGCCGGGGCGGTGCGACGCTGGAGGCGAGCAAGGAGGCGCACCCGGTGGCTGTTCTGGACACCCTGGTACCGTTCGCGCCCTTCCTGGTGCCCGTGGTCACCGGCCTGGTGGGCGGCATCAGCCTCCTCATCCGGGACCGCCGCGAGGCCCGTAGCTCCGACCACCACTACCGCAGGCGCCTGGAGAAGGCGCAGCTGGAGATCCAGTTCCTGTCGGGCTGGATCCAGGCCAAGCAGCTGGCGCCGACCGACTCGGTGCCCGATCCGGAGCCGGGGCGCTGGTTGGACGAGTGCTACGCCTCGGTGCGCCGGGCCAAGCAGGACACGGGCGGCCGCCACCGGACGGGGCCGGTGACACTGCGGCGCCTGCTGCTGCTGGGGGACCTGAGCGGCCCGGCGAGGACCGCGCGGGTCGTCTACTGGATCTCCCTCGTCCTGTTCAACGTGGCGCTCGCGTGGTGGGTGAACGCGCTCATCGCCGGCGTACCCGGTTTCATGCACGAGGAAGGCGCCTCCGAGGCCGAGGAGATCGCCACCTATCTGGGCGTGGCGGGCGTCCTCTTCGTCGTGTCCGCCGTCCTGTGGGGATGGACGGTGCACCTCGGCGCGGCCGAGCCGGCGCAGGTCTACCGCAAGCGGATCGACTCGGACGCCTGGATGGAGCAGGAGGAGAAGCGGCGGAGCGCCGCCCGCGCGAAGGCCGACGCGAAGGCGCGGAAGGCGGCGCGGAGGACGCCGCGGTCGAACGGTGACGGAGGCGGGCCCGAGGGCTGAGCCGATCCGGGCCGGCCGGCGGGCCCCGCGCCCGTGCTCCGTCCTCACCCCGTCGGTCCGACGCCGGGCGGCGGCGCGAGGAGCTCGCCGTCGACGACGGTGACGGCCCGGCCGGTCAGCAGAGTACGGTCGCCCGCCAGCCTCACCCGTACGAGACCGCGCCGCGCGCCGCCCTGGAGACCGGTCAGCTCGGTGCGACCCAACCGCTCCGCCCAGAACGGGGCGAGCGCCGTGTGGGCGCTTCCGGTGACCGGGTCCTCGTCGATCCCGAAGGCGGGGAAGAAGCCGCGGGAGACGAAGTCGTACCCGAGGGAGGGATCCTCGGCGGGCGCGGTGACGATCACCCCTCGCCGGGCGAAGGCGCGCAGGGCCGCGTGGTCCGGTTCCAGCTCGCGCACGGTCTTCTCGTCGGCGAGCTCGACGACGAGGTCGCCGATGTGGTCGGCGGTGTCGTGCACGGAGAGGATCGGGGGGCCGCCGAGCGCGTGGTCCACGGCGGCCGGCGGCGGCACCGGGGTGAGCGAGGACGTCGGGAAGTCCATGGTGATCGTGCCGTCCTCGGCCACCTCGGCGGTGAGGACGCCGCAGCGCGCGGAGAAGCGGATCAGCCCCGTGGCGAGCCCGCCGGTGGCCAGTACGTGCGCGGTCGCGAGGGTGGCGTGGCCGCACATGTCGACCTCGGCGGCCGGGGTGAACCAGCGCAGCGCCCAGTCGGCGTCCCCACCGGGCGGCAGGGGGTGGGCGAACGCGGTCTCGGAGAGGTTCATCTCGCAGGCGACCTGCTGCAGCCAGGCGTCCGGGGGGAACGCGGTGTCGAGGAGCAGGACTCCGGCGGGGTTCCCGTGGAAGGGGCGGTCGGTGAAGGCGTCGACGATTCGGATGCGCATGCCCCGACGGTAGGACGATTTCTTGATCGTCGACAAAGGCCAATCGGGGGTGTCTGGCCCGGTCGCGCCGGCGCGCGGGCGGTCTGGCGGAGCGATGCCACCTGACCAGGGCCTTGTCGGTCCGAGGCGACGCCTGACGCCCGGTTCGCGCGTCCCGGAGACGGCGGGGTCGGCGTGTCACGGGTTCGTCGTGTCGAAGGGCTCGTCGTGCCAACGCCATCCGGCGGTGCCGTCGTCGTGGACGCGCAGCATGAACTCGGCGACCGGGCCGCCGTCGGGAAACGTCATCGAGAGCGCACCACGGATCCGGGTGTAGCAGGCGTCGGCCCGCTCCCAGTCCTCGTCGTCGACAGCCCGCTCCTGCTCGACGAAGAGGGGGCGGAACTCTTCGAAGCCGGTCAGGGGCTCGACCTCGGCGTGGGTCCAGGGCATGTCGGAGCCGGTCACGGTCAGCCGGGCGATCACGCGGTCGCCGTGGTGGAGCAGCCAAGCATCGGCGCCGGTCACATGCGGGTCGGTCATGTCCCCATGATGGCGGCCACCTCTGACGGAGGGGGAGCGGCGGCGGGGCGCGGGCCTGGGCGGCACGACCATACGCCGATGCATTCCGATATATCGTTGACACATCGCGAGCCGTCGCCGATAGTGGAGACATCGGACAACCGATGCACAGACGACAACGTGACGAAAGGAGCGCAGTCATGCGTTCACACGGACAGCACGGACACGACCACGGCCATGACCACGGACGGGGCCACGACCACTGCGGGCCCGATCGTCGGGAGGGCTTCATGGGGCGGCGCGCCGCCTTCGGCCCGTTCGGGCCGCCCTTCGGCGGAGGCCCCTTCGGTGGCCGCGGCGGACGGGGTGGACCGCGGGGCCGGGCCCGGCGCGGCGATGTGCGCGCCTCGATCCTGGCGCTGCTCGCCGACCGGCCGATGCACGGCTACGAGATGATCCAGGAGATCGGCGAGCGAAGCGGCGGGGCGTGGAAGCCCAGCCCGGGGTCGGTCTACCCGACCCTGCAGCTGCTCGAGGACGAGGGGCTCATCACGAGTGCGAGCGAGGGCGGCAAGAAGCTGTTCACGCTCACCGACGCGGGCCGCACCGAGGCCGAGTCGGGTCCGGACGCCCCCTGGGCGGATGCCGGGCGCGGCTTCGACTTCGAGGCGATGCAGGAGGTCCGGACGGCCGGCATCGGCCTGATGGAGGCATTCGGGCAGGTCTTCAAGACCGGCTCGCCCCAGCAGCGCGAGAAGGCCCTCGGGGTCATCAACGACGCCCGCAAGAAGCTCTACCTGATCCTGGCCGACGAGCACTGAGCCCGACCGGCCCCGGCGTGCCACGGCACACGTGAAGGCGCGCCCCGCGAGTTCGTCTCGCGGGGCGCGCCTTCGTATGGGGTGTGGTGAGCGGGCCGTCAGACGACCAGGCCGGCCAGCTTGCGCAGCGACTCGTTCAGCGCGGCGGTGGCCGAGTCCTTGAGCTTGCCCGCCATCAGGGAGACGGCCGCCCCGGTGAACTCGCCGTCGATGCGGACCGTGGTGGCCCCGCCGTCCGGGATCAGGGTGTACCGGGTGAGGACCGCCACGCCCATCGGGCCCTTGCCGGTGATGGCGAAGAGGCGTTCGGCCTCCAGCTCCGAGACCGTCCAGACGACCTCGGCCGGGAAGCCCATCATCTTCATGTTCTCCGCGAAGGTGGCGCCCACCGCGAGGGTCTCGGGTCCACCCTTCGGGAAGTTCGTGTGGGTCATGCTCCACTGCCCGTACGCGTCCCAGTCCGTCAGCTGGGACCAGAGCTGCGCGGCGGACGCCTCGATGCGTGATTCCGCGGTGACTTCAGCCATGCGACCACCCCTTCTCGTCGGGTACGTGCGGCGGAAGGTAGCCCCGGCGAGCGGAACATTCAATACTGACGACCTGTCAGATATGGCGAGGTCGACGGGATGGTCGACGGGATGGTCGGTGGGGCGGGATCTCGACTCCGTCTCAACAGGTGTCATCCCGGTGACGGTCCTGACCCGTCCTGTCATGATGGCTGGATGCAAGCGTCAGGGAGAAATGCCGGACTGGGCCTGGCCCTCGTCTCGGCGTTCGCGTTCGGTGGTTCCGGAGTAGCGGCGAAGCCGCTGATCGAGGCGGGTCTGGACCCCCTCCACATGGTCTGGCTCAGGGTGGCCGGGGCGGCGCTGGTGCTGTCCCCGCTGGCCTGGCGCCACCGTGACCTCGTGCTGCGCAGGCCCGCGCTGCTCGCGGGCTTCGGGCTGGTCGCCGTCGCGGGTGTGCAGGCCTTCTACTTCGCCTCCCTGTCCCGCATCCCCGTCGGCGTGGCCCTGCTGCTGGAGTACCTGGGGCCGGCGCTGCTGCTCGGCTACATCCGCTTCGTGCAGCGCAAGCCCGTGACGCGCGGCGCCGCCGCGGGCGCGGCCGTGGCCGTCGTCGGCCTGGCCTGCGTGGTCGAGATCTGGGCCGGGCTGAGCCTGGACCTGCTCGGCGTGCTCTTCGGCCTCGCCGCCGCCTGCTGCCAGGCCTTCTACTTCGTCTTCGCCGACCAGGGCGCCGACGGCGACGACGCTCCCGACCCGCTCGGGGTGATCGCGTACGGCATGCTCGTCGGCGCCCTGGTGATGACCGTGATCGCCCGGCCCTGGGAGATCGACTGGGCGGTGCTGGGCGGCGATGTCTCCGTGGGCGGCACGATGGTGTTCGCTCCCGTGCTGCTCGCGTGGGTGGTGCTGATCGCGACCGTCTTCGCCTACCTGACCGGTGTGGTCTCGGTACGTCGGCTCTCGCCCCAGGTCGCAGGCGTCGTGGCCTTCCTGGAGGCGGTCGTCGCCACCGTGTTCGCCTGGATCCTGCTCGGTGAGCACCTCTCCACCTGGCAGATCGTCGGTGGCGGTCTGGTGCTCGGCGGCGCCTTCATCGCCCAGTCCTCCCGCCCGGCGCCCGCGACCGCACCGGCCGCGGCGGTGGCGGCGACGACCGCACCCGATCCCCTCGACCTGGACCGCGAGCCGTCCCCGGCCGCCAAGGGTTAGGGTGGCGACCATGTACCTGACTGTGCTTTCGCCGCCGGCCGCCTAGCGCGGGCGGCGCCACCTCGTAGAAACCCGGCCCGGGGTCTCCCGGGCGGGTCCGTGCTGCCCGCGAAGCGATGACCTGCTTCTTTCATCCTTCACGCATGCGCGGAGACATCTCGTGTCGAACCATTCGCCCGCTGCCGGGCGCAGTCTGCTGTACCTCGTCGTCGCCGGAGCCGCCTGGGGCACCGCCGGGGCGGCCGCCTCCCTCCTCTTCCTGGCCAGTGACCTCGGCCCGCTCGCCCTGTCCTTCTGGCGGTGCGCGGGCGGGCTCGTGGTGCTGCTAGGCGTGCTCGCCGTACGCGGGTCCAGGCCCGTCCCGGGGCGGGTGCGGCCCTCGGCGGCTTCGCTGATCGGGACCGGGCTCCTCTTCACCCTCTTCCAGGCCGCGTACTTCGCCGCCGTGCGCGAGACCGGGCTCGCGGTGGGCACCGTGGTCACCCTCGGCGCCGGGCCCGTGATCATCGCGTTGGGGGCCCGGTACTGGATGGGCGAACGGCTCGGCCGCGGTGGCGTGACCGCCGTCGTGGGGGCGCTGGCCGGGCTCGCCGTACTGGTGCTGGGCAGCGGTGGCGGCGAGGTGCGGCCGCTCGGCGTCGGCTGGGCCCTGCTGTCGGCCGCCGGGTACGCGGGGATGACCCTGCGGGCCCGGTGGCTCGGGCAGCGCGGGGCGGGCGGGGACCCGCTGGTGACCACCGCCTGGTCGGTCGCGGTGGGCACGGTGTGCCTGCTGCCGCTCGCCGTGGTGGAGGGGCTGCTGCCGCACACCGCCGAACTCGGCCGGGTGCTCTGGCTGCTGGTGTACGTCGCCACCGTGCCGACCGCGCTGGCGTACGCGCTCTACTTCACCGGTGCCGCCGCGGTACGGGCCGCGACCGTGTCGGTGATCATGCTGATCGAGCCGGTGAGCGCGGCGGTGATCGCCGTCCTGCTGCTCGGGGAGCGGCTGACCGGCGCCGTGGTGCTGGGCACCGTACTGCTGTTGACGGCGGTGGGTGCGCTGATCGTGGCCGAGGCCCGTGGGCCGGTGACCGCGCCCACCCCCGAGCGGCGCACCCCTCAGAGCGCGCTGAGGTAGTCCGGGACGGCGGTGCCGGGGGCCAGGTCCGCGTCCGGCACCGGGGTTCCGTACGCGGGGGCCACCGGGACCACGCCCGCCCAGTGGGGGAGGTCCAGGTCCTCGGCGTCGTCGTTCACCGGGCCACTGCGGATCTTGGCGGACACCTCGGCGAGATCCACGCGGATCACCGCGGTGGCGGCGAGTTCCCGGGCGTTGGCGGGCCGGACGTCGGCGGAGCGGCCGGGGACGACGGCGTCGACCATGGCGTCCAGGGCGATCCGGCACTCCGCCTCGTCGGTGACCTGGTGGGCGGTGCCGTGGACGACCACAGAGCGGTAGTTGAGCGAGTGGTGGAAGGCCGAGCGGGCCAGGACCAGTGCGTCGACGTGCGTCACGGTCACACAGACCGGCAGCCCCGGGTCGCTGCGGCGGGCCGCGAGCAGGGGGCGGGAGCCGGTCGAGCCGTGCATGTAGAGCGATTCGCCGACCCGGGCGAACAGCGTCGGCAGCACCACGGGCGCGCCGTCGCGGACGAAGCCGAGGTGGCAGATGTAGGCCGCGTCGAGTATCGAGTGCACCGTCTCGCGGTCGTAGCGCGCCCGGTCGCGGGAGCGGCTGGGGACGGTGAGGTCGGTGGGCTCGTAGCTCCCGGTCCGGGTCGTGTCGGTCGACCCGGTCATGTCGGTCTTCTCGGCCGTCGTCCCGGGCGTCTCCGTGGCAGGCGTGGCGGTCATGATGCGAACTCCATTGCACTAGTGCATAATATTGTTTGTGCTAGGAGACTATCGGATCACAGGACGTCGTGCAGCTGACATCGCGGCCGGCGTGGAGGCGGGCGTGGCCTCGGGCGCGCTCCCGCCCGGTTCACTGCTACTGCCTATGCGGGAGCTGGCGGGCGATCTGGGGGTCAACCCCAACACCGTGGCCGCCGCCTACCGGACCCTGCGCGAGCGCGGGGTCATCGAGACCGACGGGCGGCGCGGCAGTCGCGTGCGGGCCCGCCCGTCGAGCACGCCGCGGGACGCGCTGCGCATGGCGGTGCCCGAGGGCGTACGGGACCTCGCGGAGGGCAGCCCGGACGTGTCCCTGCTCCCGTCGCTGGAGGGGCCGCTCGCGGCGGCCGCCCGGCGGTATGCGCAGGCGCCGACCCTCTACGGGGCGGGCCCGGTCGCCCCGGAGCTCGCCGAACTGGCCCGGGCCGGTTTCGACGCGGACGGGGTGCCGCCGGGGCAGGTGGCGGTGACCTCGGGCGCGCTGGACGCGATCGAACGGGTGCTCACCGCCCACCTGCGGGCGGGTGACGCGGTGGCGATCGAGGACCCGGGCTGGGGCGGGGCGCTGGACCTGGTCCCGGCGCTCGGCCTGCGCGTGCTGCCGGTGGCCGTGGACGACGACGGGCCCCGCGTCGACGCGGTGGCCCGGGCGTTGGAGGCCGGGGCGCGGGCGCTGGTGGTGACCTCGCGGGCGCAGAACCCGACCGGGGCCGCGGTCGGCGCGGAGCGGGCGCGGGAGCTGCGGGCCCTGCTGGCGGACCACCCCGAGGTGCTGCTGATCGAGGACGACCACGGGAACGGGTTCGTCGACCTGCCGTTGCATCCGCTGGGCGGGGTGACCCGGCACTGGGTGCTGGTGCGCTCCACGGCGAAGGCGTACGGGCCGGACCTTCGGCTCGCGGTGCTGACCGGCGACGCGGTCACGCTGGACCGGCTGCGGGGGCGGCAGCGGCTCGGGCCGGGCTGGGTGAGCCGGCTGCTGCAGTACGCGGTGGTGGAGCTGTGGACCTCGGGCGCGGTGGATCCGGCGACGGTCGCCCGGTCGTACGCGGCGCGACGGGACGCACTGGTCGAGGCCCTGCGGCAGCGGGGGGTCCGGGCGCACGGGCGTAGCGGCCTCAACGTCTGGGTGCCGGTGGTCGACGAGACGGTGGTGGTCACGCGGCTGCTCGCCGCCGGATGGGCGGTGTCGGCCGGGGCGATCTTCCGGGTCGAGTCGGGCCCCGGGGTGCGGCTGACGGTGTCGCAGCTGGCGGCCGAGGAGGTGCCGAGCCTGGCCGACGCGGTGGCCGCGGCGGTCAGCGTGGGTGCGGCGGGCGTGCGGTACGAGTGACCGCGGGCGGGGTCCCTTGCGGGGCCGTGGCCTACGGGTGACCGCGGGCGGTGGGGCCTTGGCGGGGCCGGGGCCTGCGGGTGACTGCGGGCGGCGGGCCCCTGGCGGGGTCGGGGTACATGGGCGACCGCGACGGTGGGGCCCTGGCGGGGCCGGGGCCTACGGGTGACTGCGGGCGGTGGGGCCTTGGCGGGGCCGGGGCCCACTGGTGACCGCGGGCGGCGGGGCTCCTGGCGGGGCTGGGGCACGTGGGTGACCGTGGGCGGTGGGGCCCCTGGCCGGGCCGGGGCCCACTGGTGACCGCGACGGTGGGGCCTTGGCGGGGCCGGGGCGCATGGGCGACCGCGACGGTGGGGCCCTGGCGGGGCCGGGGTCTACGGGTCGACCCGGCGGGCCCGCCGGGCCCGGTTCGGTCCTGTCCCGGTGACGGGACGTGGGGCCCCGGTCGGAGGCCGGGCCGGGTCCTGGCCCGGCCCGGCGCGGGTCAGGCGGGCTCGAGCAGGCCGCCCAGGGAGGACGATCCCGCAGAGGGCGATGACGGTGCCCGCGAAGCGGTAGAGGGCCGCGGGAGCCGCCCGACGGGCCGGGCCGAGGTCTCCCCGGGCGTGCGCCATGGGCTCGGCGTCGGAGGCCGCCCGGTGCTCCGGCGCGCGGGCGGCGCCACGGATGTTCCGGATGTTCAGCGCGACCCAGCCTCCGGCGAGGGAGGCGGCGGGTCCGGCGGTGAGCAGAACTGCGGCCGAACCACGGGGGTTCCTCCAGGCGTGGTGATGATCGCCCGGAGGTTATCGGGCCAGGTCAGGCGGGTCTACGGGCCCCGGGCCGGGTCTGGGTGAGGGCCGCGCCGGCCAGGACGATCGCGGCGCCGACCGGGGTGTTCCAGTGCAGCTGTTCGCCGAGCACCAGGACGCCCGCCGTGGTGGCGATGACCGGGATGAAGTACGTGACCATCTGGGCGGTGGTCGGACCGACCTCCGTCACCAGCCCGTACTGCATCTGCAGGGCCATGCCCGTGCCCAGGGCGCCCAGCGCGATCACCGACAGGGTCGGCCAGAGCGGGAACGAGGTCGGCGCCGAGGTGAAGGCGGCGCTCACGAGCGCCAGCTGCAGCGTGGAGATCATGAGCTGGCCACCGGTCAGGGCCACCGGGGAGCCGGGGGTCCCGGCCAGCGTACGGCGGACGTAGATCCAGCCGATGGGGTAGCAGAGGGACGCCAGCAGGGCGAACGCGGTGCCCTTGGCGTCGACGCCGGAGAAGCCCTGCCAGGCGCCGAGCACGGTCAGGACGCCGAGGAAGCCCAGGCCCAGCCCGGCGAAGCGGCGGCGCGTCGGGCGGTCCTCGGACAGGGCGACCAGCGACAGCGCCATGCCCCACAGCGGCGAGGTGGCGTTGCAGATGCCGGCCAGGCTGGACGGGATGCTCAGCTCCGCGTACGCGAAGAGCGAGAACGGGGCGGTGTTGAGCAGGAGCGCCGCCACGGTCAGATGGCCCCAGGTGCGCAGGCCCCGGGGGAGCGGCTCCCGGCGGACCAGCAGCACGGTGAGGAGGGCGAGCGCACCGAACAGGACCCGGCCCAGTGCCACCTGGAAGGGCGCGTACGCCTCGGTGCCGACCTTGATCAGGAGGAAGCTGAAGCCCCAGATCACCGAGAGGATCGCGAACCGGACCCGCCAGTCCAGCAGGCCGGCCCGGCGCCGGCCCGGGGTCGGGGCGACCGTGGTGGCGGCGGTGGCCGTGGCCGGGGCGGGGGAGACCGGGGAAGCGGAGGTCGGGGAAGGGGAGACCGGGGAGGGGGCGGCGGCCGGGAGGGTCGGCCCGGGGGTGGTCGGTGCGCTCATGCCCTTTACTGTGCTCGTATCAACTTCGTAGGACAAGCGAAAGTTTCTCTGGGTGACGCCGTAGCATTGCTTACATGTTGAACCTGGAGCGCCTACGCACCCTGGACGCCCTCGCCCGCCACGGCTCGGTCAGCGGCGCGGCCGACGGCCTCCACGTCACCACCTCCGCCGTGTCCCAGCAGCTGGCCAAGCTGGAGCGCGAGGTCGGACAGCCGCTGCTGGCCAGGAACGGGCGCGGGGTCCGGCTCACCGATGCCGGGCGGCTGCTCGCCGACCACGCCGCCCGGATCATCTCGCAGGTGGAACGCGCCCAGGCCGACGTCGAGGCCCAGCGGGGCTGCGCCGTGGGCGAGTTGCGGATCGGCGCCTTCCCGACCGCCATGCGCGGGCTGCTGCCCCAGGCCTTGGCCGCGCTGCGGGCCGGCCATCCGGAGCTGCGGGTGCGGGTGCGCGAACAGGAGCCCGAGGAGAGCATGGCGGCCGTCGTGCGCGGAGACCTCGACCTGGCCCTGGCGATCGACTGGAACAACAAGCGGATGCCGGTGCCCGCCGAGCTCACCCGGACCCACCTGCTCGACGACACCGTCGACATCGCCGTCCCGGCAGGCCACCGGCTGGCCGACCGGACCGCGAGCCCGGGCAGGGCCGGGATCTCCCTCGCCGAATTCGGCGACGACGACTGGATCTCCTGGAACGAGGGGCAGTTCTGCCACGAGTGGCTGGTCTTCACCCTGCGCGGGACGGGCATCGAGCCGCGCATCGCCCACATCGCCGAGGAGCACCACACCCAGCTGGCCTTCGTGGAAGCCGGTCTCGGTGTGTGCGTGGCGCCGAAACTGGGTCGCGGTCCGGTGCCGCCGGGCGTACGGCTGCTGCCGGTGTGCGACAGCGTACGCCGCCACGTGTACGTCGTATGGCGCGCGGACGCCGACCGTCGGCCCTCCGTCCGGGCCGCGGTCGACAGCCTGCGGCAGGCGGCCGCCGGCCTCCGCTGAGGGGGTCCGCTACAGCTTTCGGAAGTCCCAGGAGACCACCGACTCCGGGGTGAGGCGGATCCAGGCGTGCCGGCCGTCGTGCGGCATCTCCTGGATGCCGAAGTTCTTGACCGGGAAGATCCGCTCGGCCTCCGCGAGCTCGGGGCAGGGCTCGCCGGTGCGCGGCGCCTCACCCACGAAGACGGCGCTGCCGGACAGCTCCACCCCGCGCAGTTCGTCGTAGGACTCGCCGGAATCCACGACCACCGATATCCGAGGATCCTTGCGCAGGTCGGACCAGCGGCGGCTGCGTGTGATCGAGTACAGCCACAGCGAGTGGCCGTCCCACGCGAACCACAGGGCGCCCACGTGCGGGCGCCCGTCGGGGGAGACCGTCGCGACCCGGCAGGTCTTCTGCTCGCGCAGGAAGGCGTCCACCTCCGCGTCGCTCATCATGATGCGCCGGCCCCGCCGCTGCGAGGTTCCGGTTCGTGACTCGTCCAGGTCCATCCGTCCTGCACCCCTTCACATCTGACTGTGTGTCAGGAATCATGAGGGCTCTTCCGTCGCCACGCCAGGGGGAGCCATGCCCGATCTCGATCCCGCCACCACCGCGCTGCTCACCGTCGAGTGCCAGAACGGGGTCGTGGGCGAGGAGAGCGCGCTGCCCGAACTGGCCAAGGAGGCCAGGGACTCGGGGATGCTGGAGCGGGTGGCCGCACTGGTCGACGCCGCGCGCGGGGCGGGCGTCCAGGTGCTGCACGCGGTCGCCGAACGGCGGCCCGACGGGCTCGGCGCGAACGCCAACGCCCGGCTGTTCCGGGCCGCGGAGAGGCTGCCGGTGCGCCAGCTGACCGGGAGCCGCGCGGTCGAGGTCGCCGCGCCCATCGTGGTGGCCGAGCAGGACCTGGTGGTGCGCCGGCTGCACGGGCTCTCCCCGATGGCCGGCACCGATCTCGACGCCCTGCTCCGCAACCTCGGCATCCGCACCCTCGTCGTCACCGGGGTCTCCTCCAACATCGCCATCCCGAACACCGTCTTCGACGCCGTGAACCTCGGTTACCAGGTGGTGGTTCCGGCCGATGCCATCGCGGGTGTGCCCGCCTCCTGTACCGCCGAGGTGATCCGCAACTCCCTCGCGCTGGTGGCGTCCGTCACCACAGCCGAAGAACTGCTCGTGCGGTGGGCCCCCGCGACCTGACCGCCGTAACCTGGGCGGATGCTGTCCGAAGTGATCGCGACCCGCTATGTCACGCCTCTGCGCGAGGGCGGCTCGCTCCCGGGGATCGTCGAAGCCGACGACCTCGGTACCTACGTCATGAAATTCACCGGTGCCGGCCAGGGCCGCAAGACCCTGGTCGCCGAGGTCATCTGCGGCCGTCTCGCCCAGCGGTTGGGGCTGCGGGTCCCACGGCTGGTGCAGATGCAGCTCGACCCCGTGATCGGGCTCGGCGAGCCCGACCAGGAGGTCCAGGAGCTGCTCAAGGCCAGCGGCGGGCTCAACCTCGGCATGGACTACCTGCCCGGCTCGATCGGCTTCGATCCGCTGGCGTACCAGGTGGATCCGGTCGAGGCGGGGCGCGTGGTCTGGTTCGACGCCCTCATCAACAACGTCGACCGATCCTGGCGCAACCCGAACATGCTGGTCTGGCACGGGGACGTCTGGCTCATCGACCACGGCGCCACCATGATCTGGCACCACAACTGGCCCACCGCGGCGGCCGCGGCCGCCAAGCCCTACAACGCCTCCGACCACGTACTGGCCCCCGTGGGACCGGACATCGCCGCGGCGGCCGCCGCACTCGCGCCGCTGGTGACCGAGGAACTGTTGACGCAGGTCGCGGCCGACGTCCCCGACGAGTGGCTGGTCGACGAGCCGGGCTTCGACTCCACCGACGCGCTGCGGCGCGCCTATGTGGAGGCGTTGCTGCCGCGCGCGGCCACGATCCACGAGAGGATCACGATGGAGGCCGAGGTGAAGGTCAGGACGGGTCCGCCCGGCTGGCTCGCCGACCGCCTCGACCCCCGTCCCCGGAAGATGAAGAGCGACAGCGAGTGACCAAGCGGGACGTGTTCGAGTACGCGCTGGTGCGTGTGGTGCCCCGGATGGAACGGGGCGAGTGTTTCAACGCCGGCGTGATCGTCTACTGCCGGGCGCACACGTACGTCGCCGCGCGCACCCACCTCGACGAGGCGAAGCTCCTCGCGCTGGACCCCGGCGCCGATGTGGCCGGGGTACGGGCCGCCCTGCGCGGGGTCGAGGGCGTGTGCAGCGGCGGGGCCGACGCGGGGCAGGCGGCGGGTGACGACGCCGGGCGGCGGTTCCGCTGGCTGATCGCACCGCGGAGCACCGTGGTGCAGCCGGGCCCGGTGCACACCGGGCTGACGGCCGATCCGGCGGCGGAGGTGGAGCGGTTGCTGGACCTGCTGGTCCGCTGACAGGGGTCCGGGGCCGCGCCCTCGGGCCGTCGCCCCGGACCCCCGCCCCGGGCCCCGGCGTCTTCGACGCCGACGGGGTCGACCCGCCTGGCGTTGACACCGGGTGCCAGGGCTCCTAGCGTCTCCTCAGCTGAAGCTACTAAGCGGTTGCTCACCTCCGGGCGACCGCCTCTCAAGGGCGAGGAGATCCAGCATGTCCACCACCGAGCAGCGCGTCGCGATCGTGACCGGAGGGGCCCGGGGCATCGGCGCGGCCACCGCCGTACGGCTGGCCGCCGAGGGCCGTGCCGTCGCCGTACTCGACCTCGACGAGGCGGCCTGCAAGGACACCGTGGAGGCCATCACGGCCGCCGGCGGCAGGGCCCTGGCGGTCGGCTGCGACGTCTCCGACGGCGCCCAGGTGGAGGCGGCCGTCGCGCGCGTCGCGAGCGAGCTCGGCGCCCCGACCATCCTGGTCAACAACGCGGGTGTGCTGCGCGACAACCTGCTGTTCAAGATGACCGAGAACGACTGGGACACCGTCATGAACGTGCACCTGCGCGGTGCCTTCCTGATGTCCAAGGCCTGTCAGAAGTACATGGTGGAGGCCAAGTTCGGCCGCATCGTGAACCTCTCCAGCAGCTCGGCGCTCGGCAACCGCGGTCAGGTCAACTACTCCGCCGCCAAGGCCGGACTGCAGGGCTTCACCAAGACCCTGGCCATCGAGCTCGGCAAGTTCGGCGTCACCGCCAACGCCGTCGCGCCCGGCTTCATCGCCACCGAGATGACCGCCCAGACGGCCGCCCGCGTCGGCATGGGCTTCGAGGACTTCCAGGCGGCCGCCGCCACCCAGATCCCGGTCCAGCGCGTCGGCCGTCCGGACGACATCGCCAACGCCATCGCCTTCTTCACGGGGGAGGCCGCGGGCTTCGTCTCCGGCCAGGTCATGTACGTGGCCGGCGGCCCGCTCAACTGACGGTTCCCACGAGAGGCAGGGCGTAGGACATGACGTACAGCGGTATCGACAGCGGGAAGGTCGCGCTGATCACCGGGGCGAGCCGGGGCATCGGCTACGGCGTCGCCGAGGCGCTGGTCGCCCGCGGCGACCGGCTCTGCATCACCGGCCGTAACGAGGAGGCCCTCAAGGAGGCCGTCGAGCGGCTCGGTGCGGACCGGGTGATCGGCGTCGCGGGCAAGGCGCACGACGAGGCCCACCAGGCCGTCGCCGTCGAGCGCACGATGGAGGCCTTCGGCCGCGTCGACTTCCTGGTGAACAACGCCGGCACCAACCCCGTCTTCGGGCCGATCGCGGACCTGGACCTCGGGGTGGCACGGAAGGTCTTCGAGACCAACGTGATCTCGGCGCTCGGCTTCGCCCAGCGGACCTGGCACGCCTGGCAGAAGGACAACGGCGGCGCGATCGTGAACATCGCGTCCATCGCCGGGGTCTCCGCCTCGCCCTTCATCGGCGCCTACGGGATGAGCAAGGCCGCCATGGTCAACCTCACCCTCCAGCTCGCGCACGAGATGGCGCCCGGGGTGCGGGTGAACGCGATCGCGCCCGCGGTCGTCAAGACGAAGTTCGCGCAGGCGCTCTACGAGGGCCGGGAGCAGGAGGCCGCGGCGGCCTATCCGCTCGGCCGGCTGGGGCTCCCGGAGGACATCGGCGGGGCGGCCGCGTTCCTGACATCTGCACAAGCGGAATGGATCACCGGGCAAACTCTCGTCGTCGACGGCGGGATGTTCCTCAATGCCGGGGTCCACTGACCGATAATCGGACGTATTTGCCTCCGAAAGGGAGGTAAATGCATAACGAATATGCACGGAACCGGTCAAGTGCCTCACGAAACCAACCCATTGGATTCGTGGGGCACTGCGGTAGGGTCTGCCGCACCCCTGGCTGATCGAGGAGCGTGCACGTGTTCAACCGGACCAGATGCCTGCAGATCTCTGCGGCCCTTGCGTCCATATCCCTGCTCGCCGGATGCGGCCTGCTGTCGGAGGACGACGGCGACGATATGAAGAGGATCGTCGTCGGTACCACGAGCGCACCGAGCACCCTCGATCCCGCGGCCGCGTGGGACGGCTCCTGGGAGCTGTACCGGAATGTGTACCAGACCCTGCTGGCCTTCCCGACGGGCTCCAGCAAGCCCCAGCCCGACGCGGCCCAGAGCTGCGAGTTCACGGACGCGGCGAGCCAGGCCTACCGGTGCACGCTGCGCAAGGGCCTGAAGTTCTCCAACGGGGAGCCGCTGGACTCCAAGGCGGTCAAGTACTCCCTCGACCGGATCAGGACCATCGGCTCCAACGTCGGCCCCAAGGGTCTCTTCAGCACCCTTGACAAGATCGAGACCCCGGACGCGCTGACGGTCGTCTTCCACCTGAACACCTCGGACGCCACCTTCCCGTACGTCCTCGGTTCGCCCGCCGCCTCGCTCGTCGCGCCCAAGGAGTACCCGGCCGACAAGGTCCGCGAGGGCGACAAGGTCACCGGCTCCGGCCCCTACGTGCTCGACTCGTACAAGGAGGGCGCCGAGGCGGTGCTCACCACCAACACGAGCTACACGGGCTTCGCCAACCGCAAGAACAAGGCCGTCACCATCCGCTACTTCGCGGACTCCCCGAAGATGGTCGCGGCGCTGAAGGCCAAGGAGATCGACGCCACCTACCGAGGCCTGTCGGCCCCGGAGATCACCGACCTCCAGACCCCCGCGGCGCACGCCCTGGGCGTCCAGGTCGTCGAGAACGTCGGCGCCGAGATCCGCTACCTGGTCTTCAACCCCAAGGACCCCTCGGTCGCCAAGCTCCCGGTCCGCCAGGCCATCGCCCAGATCGTCGACCGCGGCGCGCTCGTCTCCAAGGTCTACCAGGGCACCGCGGAGCCGCTGTACTCGATGGTCCCCAAGGGGGTCGTCGGCCACAAGACGCCCTTCTACGACAAGTACGGCGCGGCGGACGTCGCCAAGGCCAAGAAGATCCTCAGGGACGCCGGGATCACCCAGCCGGTCGAGCTGACCTTCTGGTACACCACCGACCGCTACGGCTCCTCGACCGCCGACGAGTTCACCGAGCTCAAGCGGCAGCTGGACGAGAGCCAGCTGTTCCGGATCAACCTGCGCAGCCAGCCCTGGAAGACCTTCCAGACCGGCTACAAGAGCGGCGAGTACCCGATCTTCGGCCGCGGCTGGTTCCCCGACTTCCCGGACCCGGACAACTTCATCGCGCCGTTCGTCGGCAAGGAGAACGCGGTCGGTACCCCGTACGAGCCCACCGAGATCCTGAACGATCTGCTGCCCAAGACCCGCCGCGAGGGCGACCGCTCGGCCGGCGTCCAGGAGTTCGAGCAGGCCCAGAAGATCTTCGCCGACGACGTCCGGCTGCTGCCCCTGTGGCAGGGCAAGCTGTACGTCGCGGCCCGTGAGGACATCGCGGGCGCCGAGCGGGCGCTGGACCCGCAGACCGTCATGCAGATGTGGGAGTTCTACCGCAAGACCAGCTGGTAGCCGGTGTCCGGTAGCCGGTAGGAAGTGCACCGATGCGTCGGCCGCCCTGGGCGGCCGACGCATTGTCAGTGGGCCCCGGTAAGTTCTGGAGCAGTTGCACGAGCAGGTGCACGAACTTGTACCGGAGGTTGTCGCCGTGACCCAGATGCTGCCCGAGTCCTGGCTCCCCGTCCTCGGCGGGGAGCTGGACCAGCCCTACTTCAAAGAACTCACCGAGTTCGTCGAGAAGGAACGGGCGAACGGGCCGGTCTACCCGCCCCGCGAGCAGGTGTTCGCGGCCCTGGAGGCCACTCCCTTCGACCAGGTGAAGGTCCTCGTCCTCGGCCAGGACCCCTACCACGGCGCCGGCCAGGGCCACGGCCTGTGCTTCTCCGTGCAGCCCGGGGTCAAGACCCCGCCCTCGCTGCGCAACATCTACAAGGAGATGAAGGAGGAGCTCGACCTTCCGATCCCGGACAACGGGTACCTGATGCCGTGGGCCGAGCAGGGCGTCCTGCTGCTCAACGCGGTGCTCACGGTCCGGGAGGCCGAGCCCAATTCGCACAAGGGCAAGGGCTGGGAGAAGTTCACCGACGCCGTGATCCGCGCGGTGTCCGATCGGCCCGACCCGGCCGTCTTCGTCCTCTGGGGCGCCTACGCCCAGAAGAAGCTCCCGCTGATCGACGAGGAGCGGCACGTGGTCGTCAAGGGCGCCCACCCCTCCCCGCTGTCCGCCAAGAAGTTCTTCGGGTCCCGGCCCTTCACGCAGATCGACGAGGCCATCGCCGCCCAGGGACATGAGCCGATCGACTGGCGGATCCCCAACCTCGGCTGACGTCCCCCCGCGCCTCGGCGCCATTGCCGGTACCTCCGGCTAGCTTCTAGATGATCAGACCGGAGCAGGTCTGGCAGAGCAAGCCGGAGGCCGCCGTGACGGAGCAGCAGGAGGCGTCGGAGGACGCCGTCATGACCAGGATCGGCCAGGCGGTCATCCTGCTGCACGCCGGGGACCGCGAGGAGGCCCGCAACCGGCTCGGGGAGATCTGGTCCGAGATCGGCGAGGAGGGGGACTCCCTCCACCGGTGCACCTTGGCCCACTACATGGCCGACGCCCAGGACGACCCCGCCGACGAGCTGGCCTGGGACCTGCGCGCCCTGACCGCTGCCGCCGCCGACGGGCAGGAGGACGAGCCGCAGGACGAGCGGCAGGACGGGCCCGGGACCGGGTCGCCCCAGGACGGGCGGCCCGCGCGGTGGGAGCCGCATCCGGCGATGCGCGTGTTCTACCCGTCCCTGCACCTGAGCCTGGCCGCCGACTACGTGAAACTGCAGCGGCCGGAGGCGGCCCGGATCCACCTGGCCCGGGCCCGCGCGGCCACCGCGGCCCTGTCCGACGACGGATACGGGAACGGCGTACGGGCCGCCATCGCCCAGCTGGAGCGGCGGCTGGCCGCGGAACCGGGAGCCGGGCCGCGCCCTGGGTCCGGATCCGGACCTCGGCCGTTCCCCGAGCAGTCCCCGTAGGGCCCATGCCCGCGGGCGGTCAGTCCCCGTGCACGCCCGAGCAGATACGGGCCTCCGGACTGTCGGAATGCCAGTGGCCGTGCCGGCGGCCCGACGCGCACACGTCGGCCGGCCGCACCGGAAGCTTGCGGACCAGCTCACGCTCCACCTCGGCGTCGGGCCGGGGACGCTGCGGACGGCCGCCAGGGCGCCCGGAGACGGGCTCGGCGGCCCGTCGGGGCTCCGGGATGTCCGGGACCGGCAGAGCGTCCCGTACGGGCCCGCCGGAGCCGCCCGGTACGGGGCGCTGTGCGGACCGCTGGGCGGGCGCGGGGGCCGCCGGGGCCACGGGCGACCCGGGGGCGGGCTCCACCGCCTCCAGCGCCTCCAGGGCGGGCGCCCGGACGACCACGGGGGCGGCCCCGGGCCCGCCGCGCGGCTCGTGGCGGGGCGGTACCCCGGCGGCGGGGGCCGCCGCGGGCCGCACGGGTCCGGGGCTCACACTCACACAGCCGGAGACCGCCGAGACGGCGCAGGCGACTCCGAGCAGCAACGTTGTCGTGGTTCGGGTTGGATGCACCCGCGCAACTCTGCTGTGCGAGGACCCCGTTGCGAAAACCCGCGGCCGATATTCACCCCGCACGGGTGACGGACCCACCCGCCGTACAGGGCCTGGCGCGTGCCTCGGCACGACATCCCTAGTCGCCGGTGGCGCCGTCGATCTGCTCGCGCACCAGGTCCGCGTGGCCGTTGTGGCGCGCGTACTCCTCGATCATGTGGGTGTAGACCCAGCGCAGGCTGAACACCTCGCCCCGGTGGTGGCTCTCGGCCTGCGAGACCAGGTCCAGCGAACGGCCCGCGGAGGCCTGGCGGGCCAGCTCGACCTCGGTCTGCCAGACGTGCTCCGCCTCCGCCCAGGTGGCGTTCTCGGACAGGTGGAAATCGCCGTCCGGATCCTCGCTCGTGCAGTACAGCTCGGGGAGGTCCTCGCCCAGCATGATCTCCCGGAACCAGTACCGCTCCACCTCCGCCATATGCCGTACGAGGCCCAGGAGGCTCAGTTCGGACGGCGCGAGCGGGGTGCGGCGCAGCTGTTCGTCCTGGAGCCCCTCGCATTTCCAGACGAGGGTGGCACGGTGGTAGTCGAGCCATCCGTCCAGCATGTCCCGCTCGTCGGCGGTGGTGGCGGGTTCCTTGCGATGTGATCCTGAACTGATGCTCATGGGGCTCATCCTCGGCGAACAGCGCCCCCGCCACCAGGGATTAAGCTGCGGGAATCCCACAAGGAACCACTCTGGAGGCCCCGGTGAAGGTCGGCTGCATCGGACTCGGCGACATCGCGCAGAAGGCGTACCTGCCCGTCCTCACCACCCGCCCGGGCATCGAGCTGCACCTGCAGACCCGTAACCCCGACACCCTGGAACTGATCGGCGACACCCACCACGTCCCGGCCGCCCGCCGGCACACCGATCTCGACGCGCTGCTCGCCGAGGGGCTCGACGCGGCCTTCGTGCACGCCGCCACCGTGGCCCACCCCGAGATCGTCACCCGGCTGCTGGAGGCCGGCGTGCCCACCTACGTGGACAAGCCCCTCGCCTACGAACTCGCGTCGTCGCGACAGCTCGTGGAACGGGCCGAGCGGCTCGGGGTCTCCCTCGCCGTCGGCTTCAACCGCCGCTTCGCGCCCGCCTACGCGCAGTGCGCCGACCACCCCCGCGAGCTGATCGTCATGCAGAAGAACCGGGTCGGGCTGCCCGAGGACCCGCGGACGCTGGTGCTGGACGACTTCATCCACGTCGTCGACACCCTGCGGTTCCTCCTGCCCGGCGAGGCCGACCACTTCGACGTGCGGGCCGTGGTGCGCGAGGGGCTGATGCACCAGGTGGTGCTCCAGCTGTCCGGCGCCGGATTCACCGCCCTCGGCATCATGAACCGGCTGTCCGGCTCCACCGAGGAGATCCTGGAGGTGTCCGGGCGCGACACCAAGCGGCAGGTCGTCAATCTCGCCGAGGTCATCGACCACAAGGGCCAGCCGACCGTGCGGCGCCGCGGGGACTGGGTCCCCGTCGCCCGCCAGCGCGGCATCGAGCAGGTCGTCGACCACTTCCTGGAGGCGGTCGCGGCGGGCACCACGCTCAGCGCCCGCGACGCCCTGCGAACCCACGAGCTGTGCGAGCGGGTGGTGAGCTCGGCTCTGGAGCAGGCCTCCTGAGCGAACGGCTGCCGGCCACCGCGCAGTACGCCGCGAGGGCGGCGAGGGCCGCGGCCACCGGCCAGTCCCCGAAGCGGACGTAGAGGGTCGTGCCGCGGGCGAGCGGCACCTCGTACACGGCCGCGGCGCTCGCGGAGGTGGGCAGGGCGGCCCCGACCCGCGCGCCGGACGGGCCGTTCACGACGCTGATGCCGGTCAGGGTGGCGTGCACCATCGGGCGGCCGTTCTCGGCCGCCCGCAGCGCGGCCAGCGAGGCGTGCTGGGCCGGGGCCCAGCTCTTCTGGAACGAGGACGTCGCCGACTGGGCGACGAGCAGGGAGGCCCCGTCCAGGGTGAGGCGCCGGCTCATGTCGGGAAAGGCCGACTCGAAGCACACCAGCGGGCCGACCCGGACCCCGCCGGGCCCGTCCGGCCGGGCGGGCAGGTCCATGACCACCGGGGTGTCGCCGCGCACCCGGTCCTCGCCCGCCGCCTTGCCGACCGAGGTGGCCCAGCCGAACAGCGCACGGGCCGGGACGTACTCCCCGAACGGGACCAACCGCATCTTGTCGTACCGGTCACCGGTGGGGCCCTGGGGGCCCACGAGGACCGCGCTCTTGTAGATCCCGGGCCGGTCCGCCCGCCGCGCGTCCACGTTCACCAGCAGCGGAGCCCCGACCTCCGCGGACAGCGCGGCCAGCCGCCGGGCCAGGTCCGGGCGGGCGGTCAGGTCCGCGCCGACACTGCTCTCGCCCCACACCACCAGATCGACCCGCTGCCCGGCCAACGGCCGCGTCAGCCGCTCACCGACGTCGAACCGCCGCTCCGCACTGTCCGGGCCGTCCGTGACCGGGCCCGGCTGTACGACGGCCACGCGGAGCCGGCCCGATTCCTCGGGCCGCGCCGCCCACACCCACACCGCCCCCGTCAGCACCGCGCAGCCGGTCATCCCGGCCACCGCCGGGATCCGTGCCCCCGGCACCGCGATCAGCAGCACCAGCGCGCAGTTCACCGCCACCACCAGCAGGCTGACCAGCCACACCCCGCCCACCGAGGCCAGCCGCAGCGCCGGTGCCACCTGCCACTGGCTCGCCCCCAGCAGCCCCCACGGCCCGCCCAGCCCCTGCCAGGACCGCACCAGCTCGGAGAGCAGCCACGCCGCCGGTACGAGGACGAGCGCGCCGCAGGCCCGACCGGCCGCCGGAGCCCCGCCGAGGAGCTCCCGCACCAGGAGGGCCCAGGGGATCCAGAGCACCCCGAGCAGCGCGGCCACCGGTATCAGGAACACGTGCATGCTCGGCAGCAGCCAGTGGTGGACGGCCAGGATGAACCCGGCGCCGCCGAGCCAGCCCTCCAGCGCGGCCCGCCGACCGGTGGGGGCCGACCGCAGCAGCAGCATCCAGGGCACGAGGGCGACGTAGGCGAACCACCAGAGAGCGGGGGCCGGGAAGGCGAGGGCCGGTAGCGCCCCGGCGGCCGCGGCGGCGGGCGCACGCCATCGAGGGGACCACCACCGCATGCGCATCGTGATCATGGCGTGCCTCCGCTTCCAGTGTGGCAGTGCCGGACGTCCGGGCCGAGTCGAGCGGCTCCGATCGGCTCAGGCGGTCATGTGCCGCCACTTCTCGTGCACGGTGACGCGGGTGAGCAGCCAGCCGTCACGGGTGCGGGCCAGCGCGAAGCCGTAGCGCCCGGCGGCGACGAAGTTGGGCGAGGTGACCGCGGCGTCGGAATCCGGCCCCGCCAGCCGCATCGGATTGAGGAAGTCCGCCCGGACCTCGGCGCTGTCCCCGGGGGAGCCGCCGACGTCCTCCAGCCGGATCAGCCGGTTCACGATCAGGTGCTGGCGGACGGGGAACAGCGTCATCGTCTCCGCCAGCCAGTCCGCGACCTCCGCCACCGAGCCCTCGATCCCGCCGGCCGAGCGGTAGTCGACCCGCCCGGAGGCCGTGAAGAGGGCTCGGTACGCGGCCCAGTCGCCGTCGTCGACGGCCACCGCGTAGCCCGTGACCACCTCGTCGATCGCCAGCCGATCCATCACCGTCGCGAGATCCACACGCTGAGTCATCGGGTCAGTGTGGGGCTGCACGGGCCCGAGGCCAAGGGCCGTGCGCCCACCGGATCTTCCCGCGGGCGGTCAGTGACCGGAACGGGACTCCCGCTGCCGGACCACGACGAGGAACGCGTCGCTGTCCAGATCCATGACCACCTCCGCCGGTACGCCCTCGCGCATCCGCTGCGCCGCGTACTCCTCGGCGGGCCAGCTTCCCCGCGGACTTCCGGCGGGAAACCGCTCCAGCACCACTCGACCCATGGGACACCCCCTGCTGATTCTTCCGCTCTCTTCAGGCACAACGACGCGCAGGCCGCCCGGGAACGTTCCCGGACGGCCTGCGGTTCACGCGAAGAGGTGGTGCGGAGCTCCGTCAGGAGCCGGACTCACCCGCGTGCGGGCTCAGCACGTCCGTGCCGATCAGGGCGAACAGCAGGATGCCCAGGAGGATCCGGTAGATCACGAAGGGCATGAAGCTCTTGGTCGAGATGAACTTCATGAACCACGCGATCACGGCGTAGCCCACGAAGAAGGCGATGACCGTGGCGAAGATCGTCGGGCCCCAGGAGATGTGCCCCGGGTTCTCCACGACGTCCTTGATCTCGAACGCTCCCGAGGCCAGCACGGCCGGGATCGCGAGGAGGAAGGAGTAGCGGGCCGCGGCCTCACGGGTGAAGCCGAGCAGCAGACCGCCGGAGATGGTCGCGCCGGACCGGGAGACGCCGGGGATCAGGGCCATCGCCTGGCAGACACCGAAGATCAGACCGTCCTTGACGCCCAGCTGCTGCAGCGTCTTGCGCTCGCGGATCGCGCGGTGCCTGCCGCCTTCCTCGTCGCGGGCCGCCAGGCGGTCGGCGACGCCGAGCACGATGCCCATGAGGATCAGGGTGGTGGCCGTCAGCCGCAGGTCGCGGGCCGGGCCCACGATCGCGTCCTTGAAGACCAGACCGAGGACGCCGATCGGGATCGAGCCGACGATCACCAGCCAGCCCATCTTCGCGTCCTGCTCGGAGCGCAGCGCCTTGTCGAACAAGGAGCGGAACCAGGTGGAGACGATCCGCGCGATGTCCTTGCGGAAGTAGATCAGCACGGCGGCCTCGGTGCCGATCTGGGTGATCGCGGTGAAGGCCGCTCCTGGGTCGTGCCAGCCGGCGAACGCCGCGGTCAGCCGCAGGTGGGCGCTGGAGGAGATCGGGAGGAACTCCGTAAGCCCCTGGACGAGACCGAGGATTAGGGATTCGAACCAGCTCATGTCGGGGTGCGCTCGTCCTTGTGATCGTCGGGCAGTTCGCGTCCGATGCTAGGGCCCGTGCGAAGCGGCGCTGACCACAGGGGGGTGCTGGGGCACCAGTTCGGGTACTCGATCCTCGGTTCGACGGGGTGCCAGGCGGTGTCGTTTGCGCCAACCGAAGACCGCGCCGCCCACCACCGAGACGACGATGAAGCCGAACGAGACGAGGAACGCGGGCGATCCGGGCGAGGAGGCGCTCGCGCCGGCGATCACGTACGCGGCGGTGTTCGGGACGACCCCGATCGCCGTCGCGAGGAGGAAGGGACCCCAGCCGCACCGCGACACCGCGGCGCAGTAGTTGGCCACCACGAAGGGCAGCCCGGGGAAGAGCCGGACCGCGAGCATCGAGCGGAAGCCGTGCCGGCTGAGCTGCCCGTCGGCCGCCTGGAGCCAGCGTCCGCGCAGGAACGGCCGCAAAGCCTCCTGGCCCATGATCCGGCCCAGCCCGAAGGAGATGGCGCCGCCCAACACGGTGCCGCCGACCGCCGCGACGAGGCCGAACTGGCTCCCGAAGACGGCTCCCGCGGCCAGATTGAGCAGGGGTCGCGGCACCAGGGCCGCCGTGCACACACCGTACGCGGCTGCGAACAGCAGGACCGCCGTCCCCACCGGAAGCCCCGGGGGCCAGCCCTCCGAGAGGATGCGCTGGGGCTCGTACAGCAGCACGCACACGCCGGCCGCGGCGAGCAGCACGACGAGCACCGACAGCCGGGTCCACGGCGCGAGGAGGAGGGACATCCCGGGAGACTAGCCCACGTATACGGCGGTGCGCCGTAATCTGGGCCTCATGCAGTCGAACGACCGGCGCCCCCCGCGAGTTCCCCGCAGCGCGCTCGCGGACACCCTGCTGGAGCGGCTGCCGGAGGCGTACGCGGCCGCCGCCGATCCGGTACGGGCCCGGGCCATGACCGCCTACATGAAGGACGTCGCGCCCTTCCTCGGCATCCCCACCCCGCTGCGCCGGGAACTGTCGAGGACCGTGACGAAGGACACTCCGAAACCGTCCGAGGCGGACTGTGCGGCGCTCGCACTGCGCTGCTGGCTCCTTCCCGAGCGCGAGTACCAGTACTTCGCGGTGGACTACCTGCGCCGGCACGTCGCCCGCTGCTCCTCCGGCTTCCTGCCGGTGGTCCGGCACCTGATCGTCACCGTCCCCTGGTGGGACACCGTCGACCTGCTGGCCGCGCACACGGTCGGCCCGTTGGTGGCCGCCGACCCCGAACTCGCGGCCGCGATGGACGAGTGGATCGAGGACGAGAACCTCTGGCTCGCCCGCACCGCACTGCTCCACCAGCTCCGCTTCAAGTCCGCCACCGACACCGGCCGGCTCTTCGGCTACTGCCGCGGCCGGGCCGACCACCCGGACTTCTTCGTGCGCAAGGCCATCGGCTGGGCCCTGCGCGAGTACGCGAAGACGGACCCGGAAGCCGTACGCGCCTTCGTCGAGGCCGAACGCGGCTCCCTGGCCCCGCTGTCCGTACACGAGGCGCTCAGGAACGTGGCCCAGGCCCCCGCGTCCTCCTGACCGTCTCCCGGACGGGACGACCCGACCGCCCCGGTCGACCGCCCGGGTGTCCGCCCCGGGTGTCCGCCCGAGGTGTCCGCCCGAGGTGTCCGCGACCACGCCGAAATTCATTCGACGGGTCCCGGACCGTCCGGCAGGATCAGCGCCATGAACCGGTATGCCTTCCTCGCAGTGCGGTCCGCGGTCGCGGACGCGCCGAAGGCTGCCGCCGTCGCGGAAGCACCCGCAGGCGCAACCGCGTTCGCACCCGTCCTCGCCGCATTCGACGGCGCACGAAGCTGACCCTTCCCGGATCGTCCGGCGGACCCCGCAGGGGGAGGGTCGGCTCGCTCTCGGGGTCCCGTTCCAGCTTCCAGACACGGGAATGAATCATGGCCAAGACGGCCTTCGTGCGCACCAAGCCGCACCTCAACATCGGCACCATGGGTCACGTCGACCACGGCAAGACCACCCTCACCGCCGCCATCACCAAGGTCCTCGCCGAGCACGGCGGCGCCTCCTTCGTGCCCTTCGACCGCATCGACCGGGCCCCCGAGGAGTCCCGGCGCGGCATCACCATCAACCTCACGCACGTCGAGTACGAGACCGACACCCGGCACTACGCCCACGTGGACATGCCAGGGCACGCCGACTACATCAAGAACATGGTCACGGGCGCCGCCCAACTCGACGGCGCGATCCTCGTCGTCTCCGCGCTCGACGGGGTCATGCCCCAGACCGCCGAGCACGTGCTCCTCGCCCGGCAGGTCGGCGTCGACCACATCGTGGTGGCGCTGAACAAGGCCGACGCCGGGGACCCCGAGCTCACCGACCTGGTCGAGCTGGAGGTCCGCGAGCTGCTCACCGCGCACGGGTACGGCGGTGACGCCGCGCCGGTCGTACGGGTCTCCGGACTCGGGGCGCTGGAGGGCGACCCGCGGTGGACGGAGGCGATCCAGGCACTGCTGGACGCGGTGGACACGTACGTACCGACCCCGGTGCGCTACACGGACGCGCCGTTCCTGCTGCCGGTGGAGAACGTGCTGACCATCACCGGGCGCGGGACCGTGGTGACCGGGGCCGTCGAGCGCGGCACCGTACGCCTCGGGGACCGCGTGGCGGTCCTCGGCGGTGACGGCGAGCCGGCCGAGACGGTCGTCACCGGGCTGGAGACCTTCGGCAAGCCGATGGAGTCCGCCGAGGCCGGGGACAACGTCGCGCTGCTGCTGCGCGGGGTGCCGCGCGACGGCGTGCGCCGTGGGCACGTGGTGGCCGCGCCGGGCAGCGTCACACCGCAGCGCCGCTTCACGGCGCAGGTGTACGTGCTCTCCGGGCGGGAGGGCGGCCGCACGACACCGGTCGCCAGCGGCTACCGGCCGCAGTTCTACATCCGTACCGCCGATGTGGTGGGGGACGTGGACCTGGGCGAGGTCGCCGTGGCCCGGCCCGGGGAGACGGTGACGATGACCGTCGAGCTCGGCCGGGACGTCCCGTTGGAGTCGGGGCTCGGCTTCGCGATCCGCGAGGGCGGGCGGACCGTCGGCGCGGGGACGGTGACGGCCGTACTGGGGTGATCCGGATCTGATCCGGTTCGATCCGGATCAGGTTCCGGACCACCCCGACCGGACCCGATCCGGACCCCGATCCGGACCCCTCTGTGGTGGCGGTGGCCCGGCTGCGCCAGACTGCCGTCACCACAGGCATGCGCAAAGGGGTGGGCGGGGATGAGCGGCGACACGGCACTGGTGCTCGGCGGCGGGGGACTGACCGGCATCGGCTGGGAGTGCGGAATCCTGTACGGCCTCGCCCGCGCGGGCGTGGACCTCACCACCGCCGACCTCGTCGTCGGCACCTCCGCCGGCTCCGTCGTCGGGGCGCAGCTCACCTCCGGACTGCTCACGGCGCAGGAGCTGTACGAGCGCCAGCTCGGGGACCCCACCGGCGAGTCCACGGCGAAACTGGGGGCCGGTCTCCTCGCCCGGTACGCCGTCGCGATGGCGCGCTCGCGCACCGCGACGGCCTACCGGCAGCGGGTCGGCGCCATGGCCCTGGCCGCCGACACCGGCGTGGGCGCCGAGGCCGAGCGGCGCAAGGTACTGGCCGCCCGGTTGGTCTCGCACGAGTGGCCCGAGCGGCGGCTCGTCGTCACGGCGGTGGACGCCCTCACCGGTGAGCTCAAGGCGTTCGACCGGGGGAGCGGCGACGGGCTCGTCGACGCGGTCTCGGCGAGCTGTGCGGTGCCCGGGGTGTGGCCGCCGGTCACGGTCGGCGGCCGCCGCTTCATCGACGGCGGAATCCGCTCGGCCACCAATGCCGACCTGGCCGCCGGGTACGCCCGGGTGGTGATCCTCGCCCCGATGTCGCTCGGTTCCGGGCTGGTCCCCTCGCCGTCGGCGCAGGCCGAGGGACTGCGGGAGGCGGGTGCGCGGGTGGTGCTGATCACCCCCTCCGCGGCCGCCCGCAAGGCCTTCGGGCGCAACGTGCTGGATCCGGCGCGGCGTGAGCCGGCCGCCCGGGCGGGCCTCGACCAGGCCGCGGAGCACGCGCGGGAGGCGGCTGCGGTCTGGTCGGCCGGGGCGGCCTGAGGGCTGTTCGAAGCCCGCCCGACCGCTGCCGGACAATGGAGCGGTGAGCGACGAACAGATCCCGGTCGTCCGGGACGTGGGCCAGGGCACCGCCAAGCTGATGCCGGACGTGGACCGGGACCGGGCCTGGCTGCTGACCGTCGACGGGGCCCCGCAGTCGTATGTGGACCTGGACGATCCGCACCACCTGGAGTTCGAGTACGTACGCCGGCTCGCGCACGTCCTGGACTGTGCCGCCGAACCCGGGCTCGCGCTGGACCTGCTGCATCTCGGCGGCGGCGCGCTCACCCTGCCGCGCTACGCCGCGGCCACCCGGGCCGGATCCCGGCAGACGGTCGTCGAGTTCGACGCGGGCCTGGTCGACCTGGTGACCGAACACCTGCCGCTCGCGGCGGACTCGGGGGTCACCGTCCACACGGCCGACGCCCGGGCCTGGCTGGAGGCCGCGCCCGCCGCGAGCGCGGACCTGGTGGTGGCCGACGTGTTCGGCGGCTCGCGGGTGCCGGCCCAACTCACGTCGGTGGAGTACGCCCGGGCGGCCGCGCGGGTGCTGCGGCCCGGCGGGCTGTACGCGGCGAACCTGGCCGACGGGGCGCCCTTCGACTTCCTGCGGGCGCAGGTGGCCAACTTCGCCGACGCGTTCGCGGAGCTGGCGTTGATCGCCGAACCTGCGGTACTGCGGGGGAGGCGGTTCGGGAACGCCGTACTGCTGGCCTCGGACGCCCCGCTCCCGGTGGGGGCGCTGGCCAGGAAGTGCGCGGCCGACCCGTTTCCGGCGCGGGTGGAGTACGGGGACGGGCCCGCCCGGTTCCGCAAGGGCGCGGCGCCGGTGGCCGACGCGGACGCGGCTCCTTCCCCGGCGCCGCCGGAGGGCGCGTTCAGCCTGGGGTGAGCGGCCGGCGCCGCGGCCCCCGGCGCGGCGGCCGCCGGCCGGGCCTCAGTTCCCGACGGCGTCGGCAGGGGCAGCTACCGGGGTCGGTTCGGCCGCGGCCGCCGGGGAGATGGTCTTGGTGTGCGCCCTGCGGGTCATCCGGCGGACGTCCGGGACCAGCAGCACGAGGGCGGTGGGCACGACGACCAGCACCGCGCAGCCCCACAGGGACTGGGTGCGACCGAAGGCCGATTCGGCGGGCCCGGCCAAGGCGGTGGCCAGCGGAAGCATCGACACCGAGCCGAACCAGTCGTAGGCGGTGACCCGGGAGAACTTCTCCTCCGGGATCTCCTGGTGCATGGCGGTCATCCAGTTCACGCCGAACACCTCTATCGCGGCGCCGCTGACGAACATCACCACGCACAGGCCCCACACGGGCAGCGGCACGGCGAGTCCCGCCGAGGGCAGCGCCAGCGGGAACACGCACAGGGTGCCGACGAGCAGGAGCCTGCGCGGCTTCCACGCCATCATCAGGACGGCGCCGGCGATGGTGCCCACGCCGAAGAAGGCCAGGGCCACGCCCCAGGGCGCGGGCCCGCCCAGTCGGTCCCGGGCGACCAGAGGTCCGTAGACCGCGTCGGCGGCGCCGACGACGGCGACCACGACGGAGAACTGGAGCACGATGCTCCACAGCCAGGGGCGGGTCCGGACCTCCACCCAGCCCTCGCGCAGATCGGACAACAGGCCGCCGCCGGGAGCCCGGTCGGGCACGTGGCCGACGTCGAGGAAGGTCCGCAGGGCGCCCGCGACCGCGAAGGCCGCGGCGTCGGCGGCCAGTACCCAGCCCGGGCCCACCGCGGCGATCATCGCGCCGCCGAGGGCCGCGCCGCCGATGCCGGCGCCGTTGATCGCCATGCGGAAGAGCGCGAAGGCGCGGTTGGAGTGCTCGCCGGAGACGGTGGAGAGCAGCATGCCCTCGGCCGCGGGATTGAAGAAGGCCGTACCGGTGCCGCACAGGGCGGTGAGCAGCATCATCTGCCACAGCTGGGGTTCGCCCGCGAGGACGAGGACGGCGAAGGCGGCCTGCGAGAGGCAGTTCAGGACGTTGGCCGCGACCATCACGCGGTGGCGGGGCAGCCGGTCGGCTATGGCACCGCCGATGAGCAGGAAGAGGACGAGCGGCAGCGTGCGGGCGGCGGCGATCAGTCCGACGTCGCCGACGGATCCGCCGGATTCCATGACCGCGAACGCGGCCGCGATGTGCGCGCCGTGGCTCCCCAGGTTCGTGATGATCGCCGCACCCGTGAGCAGGCTGTAGTTGCGGCCGGCCCACTCGGGTCGGCGGCGGTTCACGGGCGTACGGGGTGCGGGGCGGGGAGAGCTCACCCCCGGACTATCCCCGTCCCGGGCCGAGAATCCAAACGGATAGGTCGGCCCGGGACGTGGGACGGAGGATCACGGGGTGGTGAGCCGGATGGAGCTGATGATCTTGTCGGAGACGTCGTTCGGAACCTCGTCCTTCACACCGGCCGCGCTGATGAGCACGAAGCTGGCGAAGTCACCGACGGCGTTCTTGAAGCCGAAGCCGACCGTCTTGCCGTCGGTGGAGCACTTGTGCTCCTTCTTCAGGTTCGGAGCGGTCGCCACCACGATGTGGCCCTTGATCCCGGAGGTGGTCGTGTACTCCTTGGCCGCGCCCACCTTGACCGTTCCCTTGGGCTCCTTCTGGGCGAAGGCCGCCCAGGCCCAGGCGCCGGTGTTGTCGGTGGCCACCTGCGCGGTGTCCTTGGCGCCCTGGGCGCCCTTGACGCCGGTGTCCGCGAGCGAGAACTTCTCGACCCTGCCGTCCGCGTCCTTGTCGACGGTGCACCACTCCTCCTTGAGGGTGGCGGTGCCGCTCATCGTGATGATCGGGCTGCCGTCGTTCTTGACCTCGTCGTGGAAGGAGAGGCTCACGCCGGACTCGTTGACGTTCCACTCGGCGGGCACGTCGTAGCTGACGCCGTACTTGGTGTTGACGACGACCTTCCAGCCCGGGATGACGGGCTGGGCGTTGCCGCCGGCCCGCGGGTTCGGGCTGCTGCCGGCCGGGGCGGGCGTCTCGGGGGCCGGCGCCGAGGGGCTCGCCGCCGGCTTGTCGTCGGCCTCGGTCTTCTTGTCGTCCCGGGTCAGGACGAACGCGCCGGTCGCGGCGGCCACCACGACGACGGCGGCCGCGGCGACGATCGCCACGGTCTTGGTCGAGTACGGGCTCCCGCCGCCGCCGGTGGCGGCGGGCTGGGGCTGCTGCGGCAGCTGGGGCTGACCCCACTGCTGGCCGGGAGCGCCTTGGGGCTGCTGGTAACCCGGCTGCTGCGGGTATCCGTAGCCGGGCTGCTGCTGGTACGGGTTCGGCTGCCCCGGCTGTCCCGGCTGCTGCTGGTACGGGTTCTGTTGCGCGTCCTGAGGGTTCTGTTCGCCCCCGGGCGGCTGCTGCTGTCCTGGCCACATGGCCGGTAACGATAGTGGCCGTGGGTGCGGGGAGCCACGGCCGCCCCCTTGGGAGCTCTGGTCAATCGGTACTACTCGTGGGTAACATCGCGTTCCATGAGCGCAGACCAGATGAACGTGGGCGAACTGCTCGCCGCGACCGTACCCATGGCCCGGACCCTGAACCTCCAGTTCCTGGAGACCACCCCCGAGCGCGCGGTCGTCCGGCTTCCGGACCAGCCCGACTACCACAACCACGTCGGCGGCCCGCACGCCGGCGCGATGTTCACCCTGGCCGAGTCCGCGAGCGGCGCGATCGTCCTGGCCGCCTTCGGCGACCAGCTCTCGCGCGCCGTCCCGCTCGCCGTGAAGGCCGAGATCGGCTACAAGAAGCTCGCCAAGGGCGTCGTCACCGCCACCGCCACCCTCGGCCGCCCGGCCGCGGAGGTCATCGCCGAACTCGACGCCGGCGGCCGCCCCGAATTCCCCGTCACCATCGCCATCCAGCGCGAGGACGAGGCCGTGACGGGCGAGATGACGGTCGTCTGGACCCTGCGCCCCAACGCCTGACCACCGGCGCACCACAACCGCCGCGTCCTCGGGTCGGCACGGCCCGGGCTCCCTCGCGCGACGCGGTGGAGGCCGTCGTACGGGACCGCATCGCGTGCGGCCACCGCACCGGGCACGGGTGCTCGGCGCCCATGACGGGCCCCCGGCGCGCCGCCGACAGGCCGCCGCCGCTGCCGGAGGGCTGAACCTCCGAGCCGCGGTGGCGCGTCTCGGTGGACCCGGCGGGCGCGCGGCGCACAGTGGGCGCGGGAGCGGTCCGGCGCGGGCCGCTCCCGCCGACCCACGGCGCAGGGAGCACCCATGAGCGAGGCCGTGTCCAGACGTTCCGCGATGCGACTGCTCGCGGCGGCGGCGGGCACGGCGGGCACGGCCCTCGGAGCGGGTGCCTGCGCGCCAGGGGTGCCGCCGGGCGCGGGCGCCCCCAGGACGCCGCTCGCCGCCCCGGCCGGCGCCGAGGCCAAGGGCCCCGCCCGCGTCGACGCCCTGCTGGAGCGACTCACCCTCGACGAGAAGACCGCCCTGCTGCACGGCGCCCCCGACCCCACCTCCCTCGGCCAGGCCGGCTACGTACCCGGCGTACCGCGCCTGGGCATCCCGCCGCTACGCCTGACCGACGGGCCCGCCGGGGTACGCGTCGCCCGGCCCGCCACCGCACTGCCCGCGCCGGTCCTGCTCGCCTCCGCCTTCGACCCGGCGCTGGCCCGCGAGTACGGCCGCGTCATCGGCCGCGAGGGCCGGGCGCTGGGCCAGGACGTCGTGCTGGCCCCCATGGTCAACCTCATCCGCACCCCGTACGCGGGTCGGAACTTCGAGACCTTCGCCGAGGACCCGCGCCTGACCGCCGACCTCGTGGGCGAGATGATTCGCGGCATCCAGGACGAGGGCCTGATCGCCACTGTCAAGCACTTCGCCCTCAACAACCAGGAACACGGCCGCGACACCGTCGACGTGATCGCCGCCGAGCAGACCCTCCACGAGACCGAGCTACGGGGCTTCGAGGCCGCCGTGGCGGCCGGCGCGGGCGCCGTCATGGGCGCCTACAACAAGGTCAACGGCGTCCACGCCTGCGAGAGCAAGCCGCTGCTCGAAGAACTGCTGCGCAACAGCTGGGGGTTCGACGGCTGGGTGATGTCCGACCGGGACGCCACCCACAGCACCGTCGCCGCCATCGGCGCCGGCCTCGACATGGAGATGCCCGCCGGAACCCACTTCGGCGGACCGCTGCGCGAGGCGGTGCGCGGCGGCTCCGTATCCGAGAGCGCCGTCGACCTCGCGGTCCACCGGATCCTGGCCACCATGGACCGCTTCGGGTTGCTGGCGGCCCGGCCCGCCGCCCGGCCCCCGCGCGACTCTGCCGCCGGAGCCCGGACCGCCCGCAAGGTGGCCACCGCCGGTGCCGTGCTGCTGCGCAACGAACACGGCACCCTGCCCCTGACCGGCGCCGCCGCCCGCTCGATCGCGGTGATCGGACCGACCGGACAGGTACCCTTCGTCGGCGGCGGTGGCAGCGCGCACGTGGTCCCCGACGGGGCAGAGGCCCCGCTCACCGCCATCCGGCGCCGGGCCGGGAACGGTTCGACCGTCCGCCACGCCCTCGGGGAGGACCTGTACGGGCGGCCGCTCCCGGCGAAGCTGCTGACCCCGACCGCCGACCTGGACACGCGGGCCGTGGAACCCGGGCAGGTCTGGAGCCACGAGGGGGAGTTCCACCTCACGGCCGACGACGAGTGGACCCTGCTCGTCCACTACACCGGGAAGCGGCCCGTCGTACGCCTCGACGGCCAGGAGCTGTTCCCCGTCAGGCAGGGCGTGGCCGAGTACTTCGCCGGCGGACTGCTCGGCTCGGCACCCGACGGGATGAGCGTCCGGCGCACCACTCTCGCCCTCAAGGCGGGCACCCACCGGCTCGCCGTGACCGCCGAGGGCGGGGACAAGGGCCAGCGCTTGCGCCTGCGGCACACCACCGGGGCGACCCGCGCCGCGGACCTCGCCGAGGCCGTGAAGATCGCGAAGGCGGCCCGCAGCGTGGTGCTGTTCGCCTACGAGGACGCCACCGAGGGCCGGGACCGTACCTCCCTGGCGCTCCCGGGCGGGCAGGAGCGGCTGATCGAGGCTGTGACCGCCGTGAACCCCCGGACGACCGTCGTGCTCAACACCTCCTCCGGCACGACCATGCCGTGGCTCTCGCGTACCGGAGCGGTCCTCCAGATGTACTACCCGGGCCAGGAGGGCGCGGGAGCCACCGCCGACCTCCTCTTCGGGGACGTGGACCCCGGCGGCCGCCTCACCCAGACCTTCCCGGCCGACGAGCGGGCCACCCCGGTCGGCGGGGAGCCGCTGCGCTACCCCGGCGTGGGCGGCCGGCAGGAGTACTCCGAGGGCATCCACGTCGGCCACCGCTGGTACGACGCCCAGCGGGTGACCCCGCTGTTCCCCTTCGGGCACGGGCTCTCGTACACCACCTGGCAGTACGACAAGCTCACCGTCCGGCCGCAGCGCGGTGGACTGCGCGTGGAGTTCACCGTCCGCAACACCGGTCGCCGCAAGGGCACCGAGGTGGCGCAGGTGTACGTCGGCCCGTCCGCGGAGCTGGAGCTCGACCAGCCGGTACGCGCGCTGGCCGGCTACCGGCGGCTCCTCCTGGCACCGGGCGAGGCGCAGCGGGTCACCCTCGACATCACCGCGCGGGCCCTGTCGTCGTGGGACCCCGAGCAGCACGCCTGGGTGCTGGGTTCCGGCCGACGACAGGTGTTCGTGGGCCGTTCGTCGCGTGAACTGCCACTGAGGTCCAAGGCGGTCGTGACGAGCCGATAGGCTGCCCGTTCGGCGTGTCACAGGGGGCGCGCCGGGACGACACGGGAGGACGTACCGGTGCACATCCAGGAATGGCTGGAGACGATTCCGGCGGTCAGCATCTATCTCCTGGTGGGTCTGGTCATCGGGCTGGAAAGCCTCGGCATCCCGCTGCCGGGAGAGATCGTCCTGGTCAGCTCGGCGCTGTTGGCCTCGCAGCACGGGGAGATCGACCCCGTGATCCTGGGGCTCTGCGCGATCACCGGGGCGATCGTGGGCGACTCGATCGGCTACGCGATCGGCCGCCGGGGCGGCAAGCCGCTGCTGGAGCGGCTGGGCCGGCGCTTTCCCAAGCACTTCGGACCCCAGCAGGTGGCGCTGGCGGAACGCTCCTTCGAGAAGTGGGGCATGTGGGCCGTCTTCTTCGGGCGGTTCGTGGCCCTGCTGCGGATCTTCGCCGGACCGCTGGCGGGCGTGCTGCGCATGCCGTACTGGCGCTTCCTGATCGCCAACGTCCTCGGCGGCATCCTCTGGGCCGGCGGCACGACGGCCGTCATCTACTCGGTCGGCATCGTCGCCGAGCCGTGGCTGAAGCGCTTCTCCTGGCTGGCCCTGGGGCTGGCCGTGCTGTTCGGGCTCGCCGTGACGCTCGTGGTGCGCAGCCGGATGAAGAAGGCGGCCGCTGCCGCCGACGCCGCCGAGGCGGAGATCCCCGCCCAGCAGTCGGCCCCGGCCACCGTCGGCGAGTGACGGCGGCGGAGCGCCGGCGACCGGATTCGGACTGGTCCGACGAAGGCCGATCCGACCACTACCACCCCCTGGCGAACGGGCTCGGCAGGGCGGCGGAGCAGGGCGACACGGCCGCGGTGCGGTCCCTGCTGGCCGGGGGAGCGGAGGTCGACGCCTGGGTCCTCGGCGGCCGACGGGCGCTGGACCTGGCCGTGTGCGCCGGGCACGCGGAGGTCGTCCGGCTGCTCCTCGCGGCGGGCGCCGACCCCCGGGTCGACGCGGGCCCGTACGGTGAGGCGACGCCGCTGACCATGGCCACGATGCTCGGGCACACGGAGGTCGCCCGCGCCCTCCTCGACGCCGGCGCCCCACCGGGCGGCCCCGCGGGCCGGGCGGGATACGTACCGCTGATCCATGCGGCCGTCGCGCGTGGGGAGGGGGACCCGGAGACGGTGGACCTGCTGCTGGACCGGGGCGCCGACATCGAGGAGACGAGGCGGGGCTGCACCCCGCTCGACTGGGCCGCCCGCTTCGGCTGCCCGGCCACGGTCGAACGGCTCCTCGCCCGCGGCGCGGCCCTCACCGAGCGGACCTTCCGCGAAGGCGCGGCGGGAGCACGGTTCACCGCCCGTGCGACATCCGGCACGGCCCGCCCCGCGTACGAGGCCGTCAGAGCCCTGCTCGTGGCCGCCGCGGAGTCCCGGCGGCCGATCCCCGACGCGCGGGGCACGCAGGAGCGTTGACGGCACCGGGACACGACTCCTGGTCCCCTCGGCCGCACGCGGTGCTGCCCGCCCTGCCGCTTCCTAGTGCTCCGGCTCCCAGGCGCGGAGCAGGTCGAGCAGCCCCGCGTCTCCGTCGACGCGCAAGGATTCGAGGGGGATGCGGTCGTACAAGTAGATGATCAACTCGCCCGCCGTGCCATGGATGGATGCGCCGACTTCGTCCGAGTCCTCGCCGGGCGCGGGGATGCGGGTGGTGCGTGCGCCGTCGCCGTCGAGGGTGAGGCGCCAGGAGCGGCCCTCGGTGGCGTGGAAGTCGAAGGCCGTGGGCTTGTGCGGCCAGGCGCAGGGCGTCGCGACGCAGGTGAACAGGAACTCCTCGACACCGTCGAGGGCGACCTCGGTCGGCAGCGGCTGCGGTGCGTCCGATGCGAGCTGCGCGTCGTAGGTGTGCACCGCGCTCTCCTGGACCCGGTGCCGGGCGACTCCGCCAGAGGTCCGCGGCGTCTGCAGGGGACTCCACCACGCCCAGCAACCGGCGTCCGGGCCCGCCTCGCGCAGGGCGCTCAGCAGAAGCTCCGTCGACGCGGCCAGCCAGGCCATCAGGGCCTCGCGGTCCCGCGGCACCTCCAGAGCGGCGCGCGCGGCGGCGGCCCCGGCCGGGGGACCGTCGGCCGGCCCCGCGCCGACTATGGCGGCCCAGAACCGGTCGCCCCCGCCCAGGTGCTGCACCAGATCGAACAGCGTCCACTCGGGGCAGGTCGGCACCTGTGCGTCGAGGCTGGGCGCGGCGGCGACCGTGGCGCGGAAGGCGGTCGACCGTTCGTCGATCAGTCGCAGGAGGTCGGAGAATTCAAGATTCTTTTCCACGTCGGATGTCTATCACCTTGATCCGATGATCGGACAGCAAATTTTCACGGTCGCCGCGGGCTCGGCCGACACGATCCGAAAGAGGCGGCCTAGGCGTCCGGAGTCACCGAGGCGCGGTGCTGCTCAGCCAGCTCCACGTACATCAGGGCGTTGACCTTGATGCCCTCGCGCTCCTCGGCGGTCAGCTCACGGCGCACCTTGGCGGGTACGCCCGCGACCAGTGAGCCGGGCGGGACGACCATGCCCTGCGGGACGAGGGCCTGGGCGGCCACCAGCGAACCGGCGCCGATCACCGCGCCGTTCAGCACGGTCGCACCCATGCCGATCAGACAGTCGTCCTCGACGGTGCAGCCGTGCACGACGGCGTTGTGGCCGATGGACACGCGCTCGCCGATCGAGACGGGGAAGCCGGGGTCCACGTGCACCGTGCAGTTGTCCTGCACGTTGCTGTCGGCGCCGAGCGTGATCGGGCCGCAGTCGGCGCGCAGCACCGCCGAGTACCAGATGCTCGCGCCGGCGGCGAGGGTGACGTCGCCGACCACGACCGAGGTCGGAGCCGTGAAGGCCGTCGGGTCGATCTGAGGGTTCTTGCCGCCGACACCCGCCACGAGTGCCTGGGCCGCCTGGTACGTCATGTTCTCTTCCTCTGCCGTCTGTCGTCCGGTTGCCGCGCTAACGGCACCGTAGGCCACGCGCGGTGCCGTGCCCGCGATGGGGTGAAGATCACAGGAGTGGGGTCGGGGTGACGCGGGTCCGGCGCACTACCGTGGCCGGGTGCCGAAGAAACAGAACACGTTCTCATCTCTGACGGCCGCGCGCCGCCGGCTGGCGAGCCGCGTGGTCCACACCGGCTGGCGCTGGATGCAGCAGGCCGGCGCGGTCACCGCGCAGACCCCCGGGCGGCTGAGGTTCGGGGCGATCGGGGACGGCACCCGGCTCGCCTTCCCCCAGGGCACGGTCTTCGGTGAGCGCTGGATAGAGCTCGGCGGGCACTGCATCATCGGCGAACAGGTCACCCTCACCGCCGGGATGATGCCGGACCTCGACCTGGGATCCGAGCCGATGCTGATCCTCGGCGACGGGGTGGTCATCGGCCGGAACAGCCACGTCATCGCCGACGCCCGGATCACGATCGGGTCGAACACCTTCTGCGGCCCCGACGTCTACATCACGTCCACCAACCACAGCTACGACGACCCGCACGAGCCCGTAGGCCGGCAGTGGCCGCGCAGCGAACCCGTGGAGATCGGCCCGGGGTGCTGGCTCGGCACCGGCGCGGTGATCCTGCCGGGCGCGCGCCTCGGCCGGAACGTGGTGGTGGCCGCGGGCGCCGTCGTACGGGGCGAGGTGCCCGACCATGCCGTGGTGGCGGGGGCGCCGGCGCGCGTCGTACGGCGTTGGCAGCCCGAGACGGGCTGGCAGCCGCCCCTGCGCACGCCGACGCCGGTGCCGATCCCGGACGGGACGACCCCGGAGCAGCTGCGCGGTCTGGCCGAGCTGACGGAGGCCGAGCTCGCCGAGCTCGCCGAGGTCGAACGCGCGGGGGTCGAAGGTGCGGAGGTCGAACGCGCGGAGGTCGAGCTCGCCGAGGCCGAGCACTCGTAGGGCCGGGCACTCGTGGGCCCCGGAGTCGGAACCGCTCAGCCGGCGGCCAGGAGAACCGTTCCGGCGAGGGCCAGGCCGGCGCCCGCCGCCTGGACCGTTCGCAGTCGTTCCTTGAGTACGGCGAAGGCGGCGAGCGCAGTGATCACCGGGTAGAGCGAGGACAGTACGGCGGCCATGGTGACCGGGCCGTTCTGGGCGGCTATGGAGTACGTGCCGTTCGCCGCGACGTCCGCGAGGCCGACGAAGGCCAGGGCGGGCAGCAGTCCCCACAGGAGCTTCGGGTCGGCGCCGGCCGGGAGGGCGGGTATGCCGCGCCGGGTCTGGGTCCACAGGGCGGCGCCGCCGACGGCGACGTTGGTGACCCGCTGTACGAACAGCGCGAGGAACAGGCCGGTGACGGTGCTGGACGCCTCCGAGATCAGGGCCATCACCGCGCCGAAGCCGAAGGCCGCGACCAGGGTGAGGACGACGGCCTGCCGCTGGACGGGCGCGCCGCGCAGTTCCGGACCGCCCGCGAGCACGATGCCGACGACCGCCACGGCGATCCCCGCGAACTGGCCGAGCCCGGGCCGCTCGCCCAAGATCAGCCCGGCGGTGACGGGTACGACCACGCCGAGGGAGCCCAGCGGCGAGACCACGCCCATCGGGCCGAGGGCCAGCGCCTTGTAGAAGCTGAGCATGGCGATCGGCCCGACCAGGCCGGCGCCGACCGCGAACCACAGCTGCGGGCCGGCCTCCCGCCAGGCGCCGGTGCCGAGGACCACCGCACCGAGCACGACCACGGCCACGATCTGCGAGACGACGACCACCGTGAGCGCCGGGATCCGGCGGGTCAGCAGCCCGCCGCCGAAGTCGGCGAGCCCCCACAGCACGGCTGTGGCCAGGGCGAAGAGGGCGGTCATACGGAGCCTCGCAGTACAGTGCGGTGAACGCTGGAGTGCAGCATCGAATACAGAACACGTTAGTTCACTCTGTTGGACTGTGTCATCCAAAATATTGGACGGAATGGTGTCGGACCTCGAACAGCTCACCCAGGCGCTCGCCCGGAACCTCAAGCGGTGGCGCGGCGAGCGCGGTTTCACCCTGGACTCCCTGGCCGCTCGCGCGGGAGTGAGCCGCGGGATGATCATCCAGATCGAGCAGGCCCGTACGAACCCCAGCGTGGGCACCACGGTCAGGCTGGCCGACGCGCTGGGCGTCAGCATCTCCGCGCTCCTCGACCACGACCGGGGCCCGCAGGTCCGGATCGTCCCGCCGGACCAGGTGGTGCGGATCTGGTCCAGCGAGGCGGGCAGTTCGACGACGATGCTGATCGGCACCGACGAGCGCGGGCCGATGGAGCTGTGGACCTGGCACCTGGTGCCGGGCGAGGGGACGGACTCCGTCGCGCACCCGTCCGGCACCATCGAGATGCTGCACGTCACAGCCGGGGAGCTGACCTTGGTGGTCGGCGAGGAGGAGTTCCGCGTCCCGGCCGGGGCCGCGGCCACCTTCGAGGCGAACCTCACGCACACCTACCGCAACGACGGCTCCGTACCGATGGAGATGACCCTCGCCGTGTCGGTCCCCCCGGTCTCGGCGCCCCTCCCCGCGCACACGCACGGGGGCGCGTCGGACACCCGCTAGAGCGCCGGGATCTCGATCGCGGGGCAGCGGTCCATGACCATCGTCAGCCCTGCCTCGCGGGTGCGGGCGTAGGCGGCCTCGTCGATCACACCGAGCTGGAACCACACGGCCTCGGCGCCGATCGCGGCCGCCTGGTCCGCGACCGGACCGGCCAGCTCGCTGTTCACGAAGACGTCCACCACGTCCACCTCGAACGGGATCTCCGCCAGCGAGGCGTACCCGGGCTCGCCGTGCACGGTCTCGGCCTTGGGGTGCACGGGGATCACGCGCTTGCCGAACCGTTGGAGCACGCGGGCCACCCCGTAGGCCGCGCGGTCCTGGTTGTTCGACAGGCCCACCACGGCCCAGGTGTCGCCGAGCTCGGTGAGGATCTTGCGGATGGTTGCCGGATCGCCGTACACGTGTGCCGCCTCCTGGTGTTCTGGTCCCCGCCGGCCCGGACCGCGGCTTCCCCGCCGCCGCCTCGGACCGACGCTCTGACCGGTCAACCGCAACGGCCCGCGCGCGATTCCCCCGTTCCAGGTCACGGGCCCCCGCCCAGCGGTCCCCGGGAGTCGGTCGGCCACCCGGCCGACGGGTCCACGTTCCACCGCCGCGGAAGCGGACCGTCGCAGAAGACGCAGACGAAGTCCTCGTCCCGGACGATGTTCAGCTGCTCGCAGGTGGGGCACCTGCGGAACACCACCTCGTGGGTGAAGCCGCCCGGGTGCCCGATCCCGGCGGCGTCCAAGGCGTCCGCGACCGCCGGCCACGAGCGGGTGTCCGGGCAGTATCCGGTCGACTGGTTGCTCACCTCACGGACCGCCCACCGCCCGGCCTCCCACCCGAAGGTCATCTCCCCGGCGCTCAGCACGGTGCCACCGCCGGCGCACACCACGTGCTCGCTCCGCCGCGGCGCGAGCCGCAGCACACCGGCACGGTCGACGACGAACGTGACGGGCTCGGACAGCTCGGCCGCCGCCGGGCCCGAGGCCCAGTCCTCGAACTCCTCGGCGGAGCGGATGCGCCGACCCTCACCCTCCGGCCGGACGAGCGTCCGCAGCTCGACCGGCCCCACGTACCGGTAAGCCCACCCCCGCGGTTCCATGCCCCCGAACCTAGGCGATGCCCCGAGCCCGCGACGGGCGCAGGGGGTCCCTTCTGCACCGCTTAGGGTGGTGAGGTGAAGGCAGACCAGTACGTGACGGTGGCCCGTGAGGGCATGCACGAGTCCGAGATCAACCGCTCGCGCTTCCTCTGCTCGCTCGCGCCCGCCGCGACCGAACAGGAGGCCCAGGATTTCGTCGCGCGCATCCGCAAGGAGCACCCCACCGCCTCGCACAACTGCTTCGCCTACGTCGTCGGCGCCGACGCGTCGGTCCAGAAGGCGAGCGACGACGGCGAACCCGGCGGCACCGCCGGGGTGCCCATCCTGCAGATGCTCATGCGCCGCGACATCCGCTACGCGGTCGCCGTCGTCACCCGCTACTACGGTGGTGTGAAACTCGGCGCCGGCGGGCTGATCAGGGCCTACGGCGGTGTCGTCGGCGAGGCGCTCGACGAGCTCGGCACCGTCACCCGCCGCCGCTACCGGCTGGCCACCGTCACCGTCGACCACCAGCGGGCCGGTAAGACCCAGAACGATCTGCGCTCCACCGGCCGGACCGTCGTGGACCTGCGCTACGGCGCCGAGGTGGAGATCGAGGTGGCCCTCCCGGAGGCGGACCTGCCGGCCTTCGAGGCCTGGCTCGCCGACACCACCGCGGGCAGCGCCGGTCTCACCCTCGGCGGAGAGACGTACGCGCCCTGAGCGCCCCCGGGGACGGGTTAGCGTAGAGGGGTTCAGCGAGCGGGAGACGACCAGGGGGAGACGGCATGCGCGGCGGGGCCGGCGAGTGAAGTTCCTGCACACCTCCGACTGGCACCTCGGCCGGGCCTTCCACCGGGTCAACCTGCTCGGCGCCCAGGCGGTCTTCATCGACCACCTGATCGAGACCGTGCGCGAACGCGAGGTCGACGCCGTCCTCGTCGCCGGTGACATCTACGACCGAGCCGTGCCCCCGCTGCCCGCCGTCGAGCTGTACGACCGGGCCCTGCACCGCCTCGCCGACCTCGGCGTGCCCACCGTGATGATCTCCGGCAACCACGACTCCGCGCGCCGGCTCGGGGTCGGCGCGGGACTGATCGGCCGGGCCGGGATCCACCTGCGCACCGACCCGGACGGCTGCGCCGACCCCGTCGTCCTGGCCGACGTACACGGTGACGTGGCGCTGTACGGCCTGCCGTATCTGGAGCCCGCCCTGGTCAAGGACCGGTTCGAGGCGGAGAAGGTGAGCCACGAGGCGGTCCTCGGCGCCGCCATGGACCGGATCCGGGCCGATCTGGCCGGCCGCGCGCCCGGCACCCGTTCGATCGTCCTCGCGCACGCCTTCGTCACCGGCGGACAGGCCAGCGACAGCGAGCGCGACATCACCGTCGGCGGGGTCGAGGCCGTGCCCACCTCGGTCTTCGACGGCGTGGACTACGTCGCCCTCGGCCACCTCCACGGCAGCCAGATGATCGACGAACGGGTCCGCTACTCCGGTTCCCCGCTCGCCTACTCCTTCTCCGAGGCCGACCACCGCAAGACCATGTGGCTGATCGAACTGGGTGCGGAAGGGGAGATCGTCCACGCCGAGCGCGTCGACACCCCCGTACCCCGCACCCTCGCCCGGCTGCGCGGACGGCTGGAGGACCTGCTGAGGGATCCGGCGCACCAGCCGCACGAGGACGCCTGGGTCGAGGCCACCCTCACCGACCCGGTCCGGCCCGACGACCCCATGGCCCGCCTCGCCGCCCGCTTCCCGCACACCCTCAGCCTCGCCTTCGACCCCGAAGGCCGCCAGGAGGAGACCGGCGCCTCCTACGCCCAGCGGCTCAAGGGCCGCAGCGACCAGGAGATCGCCGAGGACTTCGTCGCGCACGTACGCGGCGGCGGCCACGCCGACGAGGCCGAACGGGCCGTACTGCAGGGCGCCTTCGACGACGTACGGGCCGACGACAGCCGACGGGAGACCCACCGATGAGGCTGCACCGGCTGGCCGTGACCGCCTTCGGACCCTTCGCCGAGCCCCAGGAGATCGATTTCGACGCCCTGTCCGGCGCGGGCATCTTCCTGCTGCACGGACCCACCGGAGCCGGTAAGACCTCCGTGCTCGACGCCGTCTGCTACGCGCTCTACGGTTCCGTGCCCGGCCCCCGTCAGGCCCCCGGCACCAGCCTGCGCAGCGACCACGCCGCCGCCGACACCCCCACCGAGGTCACCCTCGAACTCACCGCGGGCGGACGCCGGTTGGAGATCAGCCGGCGGCCCGAACAGGAACGCCCGAAGAAGCGCGGCACAGGCACCACCAAGGACAAGGCCCAGAGCCGACTGCGCGAGCACACCGGCGAGGGCTGGGAGCCGCTGAGTCGCTCCCACCAGGAGATCGGCGAGGAGATCGAGCAGCTGCTCGGCATGAGCCGCGAGCAGTTCTGCCAGGTCGTGCTGCTGCCCCAGGGCGAGTTCGCGAAGTTCCTGCGCGCCGACGAGGCGGCCCGCGGCCGACTGCTCGGCCGGCTCTTCGACACCCGCCGCTTCGCCGCCGTCGAGGCCCTGCTCGGCGAGCGCCGCCGGGCCGCCGAGGCCAAGGTCCGGGCCGGCGACGAGAAGGTGCTCCACACCGCCCAGCGGCTCGCCCAGGCCGCCGGCGACAGCGCCGACCTGCGGGCCTGGCCGATGCCCGGCCACCAGCCGGGCGACCCCGGACTCGCCGAGGCCGTGCGGGCCTGGGCGGCCGTCGCCCGGTGCGCGGCCCGCGAACGCCAGGGCGTTGCCGAGTACGCGCTGGCAGCCGTCGAAAGCCGGCACGCCGCCGCCCGACGGGCCGCCGAGGACGCGCGGGAGCTCGACCGGCTGCAGCGCCGACACGCGGAGACCCTCCGACGGGCCGCGCTACTGGCGGAGGCCGAGCCCGAACGGGACCGCGTACGCGACCTGCTGGACCGGGCTCGGCGCGGCGCCCTGGTGGCCCCCGCCCTGGAACTGCGCGGCGCCGCCTCCGCCGCACACCTGGCCGCAGCCCACGCCGAGACCTCCGCCCGGACACAGCTCCCGCCCACGCTGAAGGAAGCGGGGGTCGAGCAGCTCGCCGACGTCGAGCAGCGCCTGCGCGAGGCCCTGGGCGCGCTCGGCGCGGCGCAGCGCGCCGAACAGCGCAGCGCCGAGATCGGCCGCGAACGGGCCGACCTGGAACGGGAGTCCCGCGCCGCCGAGGAGCAGCACCAGGAGTCCGCCGAGTGGCTGGAGCGCTGGGAGGCGACCCGTACGGCACTGCAGGAGCGCGTGGACACCGCCCAGCAGGCCGCGACCCTCGCCGAGCAGCTCGCGGGCCGACTGGAGCCGGCCCGCATGCAGCTGAACGCCGCCGGGCGACGGGACGAGCTCGACGCCGACGCGGCGCGCGCCGCAGGCGAACTGCTCACCCTGCGCGAGGAGTCGGCCGCCGCCCGGGAGCGCTGGCTGGAGCTCAAGGAGGCCCGACTGCGCGGGATCGCCGCAGAGCTCGCCGAAGCACTGGTCGCGGGGAAGGCCTGCACCGTGTGCGGGTCCGCGGAGCACCCCGCTCCGGCCCGCCCGGCCCCCGGCCACGTCGACCGCGCGGCCGAGGACGCCGCCCACGCCCACCTCGAACGGGCCGAGCAGGCCCGGGCCGCCGTCGAGCGCCGGCTCGCCGCCGCGCAGGAGGCCCGCGCCGAGGCCGCGGCCGCCGCAGGAGACGCCACCACCACCGAACTGCTAGGCCTGACCGCCAACCTGAGTGACCGTCATGCCGCCGCCCACGCCGCGGCCGCCGGTCTGCACGCCGCCCGCGAACAGCTCGCCCGGGCCGAGCGGGAGCACACCGCGCGCAGCGCCGACCGGCAGGGCGCCGAGACCCGGGCCGCCGCCAGGGCCTCCCGGCGCGAGGCCCTGGACCGCGAACAGGCCGGGCTGGAGGCCGAACTCGCCCTCGTACGGGACGGCGCGCCCACCGTCGCGGCCCGCGCCCGCACCCTGGAGGACCGGGTCCGGCTGGTCTCCGGCGCGGCCACCTTGCTGCGCCGGGCCGAGGCCACCGCCGCCCGACTGAAGGAGGCCGACGACCAGCTCGCCGACGCCTCGTTCAAGGCCGGGTTCGACACCATCGAGGCCGCCGCCGACGCGGTGCTCCCCGAGTACGAACGCACCGCGCTCCAACACCGGATGGACGCCTGGCAGACGGAGGAGACCCTGCTGGCGGACCGCCGTCGCGAGACCGGCGCCGCCGAGGCGGCAGCCCTGCCTCCGGCCGCGCCGGATGCGGCCGAGGCCGCTGCGACCTTCGCCGCGGCGAAGCTTCGTACGGCGGGGTCGGCGGCCGACGCGGCCCGGGTGCGCTGCGCGGAGCTCGACCGGCTCTCCCGGCGGGCCGAGCAGGAACTGCGCGCGCTCGGTCCGCTGCGCGAGGCCTACGACCGGGTCGCCCGGCTGGCCGGACTCACCGCCGGCACCTCCGCCGACAACGAGCGCAAGATGCGCCTGGAGGCCTACGTGCTGGCCGCCCGCCTGGAGCAGGTGGCCGCCGCCGCGACGGTACGCCTGCTGCGCATGTCCGGCGGCCGCTACACCTTGGTCCACTCCGACGCGCGCGCGAGCGGACGGGGCCGCTCCGGGCTCGGACTGCACGTGGTCGACGCGTGGACCGGCAGCGAGCGCGACACCGCCACCCTGTCGGGCGGCGAGACCTTCTTCGCCTCGCTCGCCCTGGCGCTCGGCCTCGCGGACGTGGTCACGGACGAAGCGGGCGGGATGCGGCTCGACACCCTCTTCATCGACGAGGGCTTCGGCAGCCTCGACGACCAGGCGCTGGACGAGGTGCTCGACGTCCTGGACTCGCTGCGCGAGCGGGACCGCAGCGTCGGCATCGTCAGCCACGTCGCCGACCTGCGGACCCGCGTCCAGACCCAGCTGGAGATCGTCAAGCAGCGCGGCGGATCCGTGGTGCGCCACCGCACGGCGGCGTTCACGGACTGAGGGTCCAGGGGTTCGAAGGCTCAGGGCCCGAAGGCTCAGGGGACCGAGGGCCCGAGGGCTCAGGGGCTGAGCGGTCTGCGGGGCAGCGGCGAGGAGTACACGATGCTCGTCGTCACCGGTCCGAGGCCCGAGATCCGGCCCGTGACCTCCTCTAGGTGCGCCATCGAGCGCGCCGCGACCTTGAGGACGAAACAGTCGTCCCCGGTCACGTGATGGGCCTCCAGGATCTCCGGGGCCGCCTCCAGGAAGTCGTGGAACGGCTTGTAGTTCCCGTGCGGGTAGCGCAGCCGCACCAGCGCGAGGATCGACTTGCCGAGCTTCTCCGGATCCACCACCGCCGTGTAGCCCGTGATGATGCCGCTCTCCTCCAGCCGGCGGACCCGCTCGGTGACGGCGCTCGCGGACATGGACACGGTACGGGCGAGCTCGGTGAAACTGGCGCGCCCGTCCCGCTGGAGGGCTTCGAGGATCCGCCAGTCGGTGGCGTCGGGGGAATAGTCGGTCATGGTGCAGGTCTAGCAGGGGATTCCCCGGTCGGACAAGGAAAAGGCCGGGGAAAGCCACTTCCGGCGATGATCAACAGATCGTAGATTTCTGGCCATGACGACGACGCAGAACACCGCACCCGCACCCGCTACCGCCCCCGGTACCGCCCCGGCCCCCGCCCTCATCAACCCCGTGCTCCGCGTGCCCCCGGCCTCCCCGGCCGCGGCGGCCGCGTACTTCTCCGCGAGCCTGGCCTTCCACGCGGACGTGTCGGATGTCGCCGCCGCCTTCAAGGCCCACCGTGAGCAGGGCGCCGAGCTCGGCTTCCAGCTCGTCGACTCCCGCTCCACCCCGTCCTGGGACCAGGCCCATGTGCCCGGCGCCGTCCACCTGCCCACCGCCCTCGTCCCCGAGCAGGCCGAGCGGCTCCTGGACAAGAACGTCCCCGTGGTCACGTATTGCTGGGGCCCCGGCTGCAACGGCGGCACCCGCTCGGCCCTCGCCCTGGCCGAACTCGGCTTCCAGGTCAAGGAGATGCTCGGCGGCATCGAGTACTGGATCCGCGAGGGCTTCGAGGTCGAGACCTGGCAGGGCAGCCAACAGCGCGCCGAGGCCGACCCGCTGACCGCGCCGACCGACTCGGACGACTGCGGCTGCTGAGGTGTGCGTCCTACGTCGCCGACGGGGACGGGCCGCCCATCCCCGAGGATGAGCGGCCCGTCCGGCGTCGGTCGTCCGGCGTCGGTCGTCCGGTGTTCGCCCGCCGACGCGGCCGAGTCGTCAGAGCTTGGACAGCTCGTCCACCAGATCGTCCAGACCCAGCGAGCCCTGCGACAGCGCCGCCATGTGCCAGGCCTTCAGGTCGAACCCGTCGCCGCGCGCGGCACGGGCGTTGTCCCGGCCCAGCAGCCAGGCGCGCTCGCCCAGCTTGTAGCCGATGGCCTGCCCCGGCATCGACAGGTAGCGGGTCAGCTCGCTCTCGACGAAGTCCGCCGGCCGGCCGCTGTGCAGGCCGAAGAACTCCTGCGCCAGGTCCACCGTCCACTGCTCACCCGGGTGGAACGGCGAGTCCGCCGGGATCTCCAGACCCACGTGCATACCGATGTCCACGATGACCCGCGCCGCGCGCATCATCTGGCAGTCCAGGTAACCCAGGCGCTGCTCGGCGTCCTTGAGGTAGCCCAGCTCGTCCATCAGCCGCTCCGCGTACAGCGCCCAGCCCTCGGCGTTGGCGCTGACCATGCCGACGGTGGCCTGGTAGCGCGAGAGCTGGTCCGCGACGTGCGTCCACTGCGCGAGCTGCAGGTGGTGGCCCGGCACGCCCTCGTGGTACCAGGTGGACACCAGGTCGTACACGGCGAAGCGGGTCTGGCCCATGGTGGGCAGCCAGGTGCGACCCGGGCGGGAGAAGTCCTCGGAGGGGGACGTGTAGTACGGGGCCGCGGGGCCGCCCGGCGGGGCGATGCGGGACTCCACCTCGCGCACGCGCTCGGCGAGTTCGAAGTGGGTGCCGTCGAGGTTCTCGATGGCCTCGTCCATCAGGCCCTGGAGCCAGGCCCGGACCTCGTCCACGCCCTCGATGTGCGTGCCGTGCTCGTCCAGGTGCTTCAGCGCCTCCCAGGGGCCGGCGCCCGGAAGGATCTTGGCCGCCTCGGACTTCATCTCGGCGAGCAGACGGTGGTACTCGGACCAGCCGTAGGCGTACGCCTCTTCCAGGTCCAGGTCGGTGCCGTTGAAGAAGCGGGCCCAGCGGGCGTACCGCTCGCGGCCCACGGTGTCGGGCTTGCCCTCGACGGCCGGGGCGTACACCGAGTCCATCCAGTCGCGGAGTTCGACGACGGCGGCCGTCGCGCCCGCGGCCGCGGCGTCGAGTTCGGCGCGCAGGGAGTCGGGACCGGCGGAGACGAAGCCCTCGAAGAAGGGCGCCTCGGAGCCGTCCTGGCCGACCCAGGTGGTGAGCTGGCCGATCATGGTGGTGGTGGCCCGGGGGCCGCCGTACAGGCCGCGCTCCAAGCCCAGCCCGAGGCTCTCGCGGTAGCCGGCGAAGGCGGCCGGTACGGCCCGCAGCCGCTCGGCGATCGCCGCCCAGTCCTCATCGGTGTCGGCGGGGGTCAGGGAGAAGATCTCACGGATCGAGTGCGCCGGGCTGTGGATGTTGCTGACGGCGCACAGGTCCTCGTCGGCCTCCACCACGGCGAGTTCGGCGGTGAGGCGCTCGCGCAGCAGCCGGGCGCAGCGGCGTTCGGCGTCGCTGTCGGCGCCGGGCGCCGACTCGGCGGCGTCGAGGCGCGTGAGGGTCTCGCGGATGAGCTCGGCCAGGGCCGCACGGCCCGCCGGAGAGAAGTCCGGGAGCTTGCTCGAACTCGCGGCGACACCGAGGTAGGTGCCGGTGATCGGGTCGAGGGCGATGAGGTCGTCGACGTACGCGTCGGCCACCTGGCGGGGCAGCCGAAGTGCACTGCCGTTGTGGAGGGTCTCTGACATGCGGACATCTTCGTATGCGAGACGGGTTCCCGTCATCACCGATTGCCGTCGGACTGCTGACGCGGGCCGGAGCGGGGTCGGCCATCCGTGCGAAAAATCTTCAACCACCTTGCTGGACAAGCGACTTCGCGTCCCCGGCGGAAAGCTCGCCGGGGACGGTACGCGCGCAGCTTGGCCGGATCCCGCCGGAACCGCCGCCCCCGCCGGAGCCGGCACCCGGTCGGGGTCCCGGTCCGGACGGAGCTCTCAGCGGTGGCGGCGCGGGGCCGACTGCTCGCGGGGGAGTTCGTGCGGGAGCGCGCGGTGCAGCTCGCGGTCCGCCTCGTAGGGCGGCTGGTGGGCGGGCTCGTAGGGCGTCTCGTAGGGCAGGCGGGAGCCGACCGGGGTCGCGTCCAGCCGGGCCGTGATCACCAGGGTGCCCTCCTCGATCTGGTAGTCGAGGGGGAGGCCGAGGCCGCGCATGGCGGCGACCATGCCGGTGTTGGCGGCCTGGGTGACGGCGTACACGCTGTCGCACCCGGCCTCGACGGCCATCGCGAGGAGTCGGCCCAGGAGCTCGGAACCGATGCCGCGGCGCTGCCAGTCGTCCTCGATGAGCAGCGCGACCTCGGTCTCGTCGCCGTCCCACAGCAGGTGGCCGAGGGCGACGAGCTTGCCGGACGCGGTGGTCGCGGCGAGGGTGCGGCCGAAGCGGGGGCTCAACAGGTGGCCGAGGTAGCGGTCGGCGTCGTGGACGGGCCCGTGGTAGCGCAGCGACAGGGTGCGCTCGGAGCAGCGGTCGTGCATGGCGCGGGCCGCCGGCAGGTCGGAGCCGTCGGCACGGCGCACGGTGATCTCGTTGCCCTCGGGCAGGGTCAGTACGTCTTGGCTGCGCGGGACGCGGGGGCCGAGGCGGGCGTCGAGTTCGACGAGGGCGCGGGCCCGCGCGAACTCGGTCGGGGTGAAGGGCAGGTAGGGCCGCTCCACGGTGATCGCACCGCCCGAAGGGTCGCGCAGCCGCATGACCGTGGCCTCCAGGACCCCCTCGACCGGGGCGTCCGCGCCGGCGTTGGGGCGGCCGGACAGGGTGGTCGCCGGGATGGAGTGGATCGTGCAGCGGCCGAGCAGTTGACGCAGGGCGAGGGGCAGCTCGGCGGCGTCGAGGGCGGTACGGGTGGCGAGGCCCAGGACCCGCGTCGGGGTGTCGACCAGGTCGTGGGCGTCGGCGCGCTCGATCCAGGTGCTGTGGCCGCCGGCCCGGGCGACGGCCCGGCCGAGGTCGGCGGAGGGCAGTTCCTGCGGGGCGCGCAGCAGGAACTCGTCGACGGTGCCGCCCTCGGGGAGCGGGTGCGTCTGGAGGGTCAGGATGTCCACGCTGTTACGGGCGAGAGCGGTGCAGAGGGCGGCCAGGGACCCCGGCTCGTCCCGTACGGTCGTGCGCATCCGCCAGAGGCTGGTGCTGCTCGCGGTGGCCGTCGACGTCGACGTCGACGGGAGCGGCTGCGGATCGGTCGGGGCTGTGCTCGGCGGCGGGGGCGCATGGCTGTGGCGTCGGGCCCACCAGGTGTGGAAGGCCGCCGTCACCAGGAGTGCGACGGCCGAGGCCACGAGCAGGACCGGGCCCCTCGGGCCGTGCACGACGAGATTGGCGATGGCGTCGGCGACCGCGACGGCGCAGAACATCGCGGCGAGCTCGACGACGTCACGGCGCCAGTGGTGACGGTGGGGACGGTGGACGGAGGCGGGGTTACGGTCAGTCATGCACACCACTGTGGCGCAGGGGTGTTGCGTGATCACGAACGATCTGTGACCGACTGGTTAAGTGTCCATCTGGCCGATTTCACCCAGTTTTCCGGCTCATAACCGGATCGCAGGTCCGACCGGCCGGTCCTCCGCGAGATCCCGTGAGATCCGGGGCCGCGGGGCCGCGAGGCTGCGGGGCCTCACTGACCCACGCGTCCGGGCTGGAGCGTCCGCGTGAAGAGTACGCCCCCGCCCTGGCGGCGCAGGCGGACGGTGAGCTCCCCACTGCCGCCGTCGATGTCGACCTCGCCGTAGTACGGCGGGTTCTCGGACGGTGACATGTTGGCGAAGGGGGCCGACTGCACGTAGGCCGTCTCCGGGCCGAAGGTGGCGTCGAGCCGCCCGGCCGGGAAGGCGCCGGCGCCGATCGGGCCGGACACGAACTCCCAGAACGGCGCGAAGTCGGTGAAGGCGGCCCGCTCCGGCGCGTAGTGGTTCGCGGCGGTGTAGTGCACGTCGGCCGTGACCCAGAGGGTGCCCGTGATGCGCTGGTGCTTGATGTGCCGCAGGAGCTCGGCGATCTGGAGCTCGCGGCCCAGCGGAGCGCCGGGGTCGCCCTGGGCGACGGCCTCGAAGTTCGCGGCGCCGTCGGGGACGACGATGCCCAGCGGCATGTCGGCGGCGATGACCTTCCAGGTGGCGCGGGAGCGGGACAGCTCGCGCTTGACCCAGGCCAGCTGCTCGGGGCCGAGGATGCCGATGGGGTCCTCGGTCTGGGCGTCGGGGGAGTTGGCGTTCCGGTAGGCGCGCATGTCGAGGACGAAGACGTCGAGCAGCGGGCCGTACCGCATCACCCGGTACATCCGGCCCTCGGCGCGGCCGCCGCGCAGGTCGGTGACGGGGAAGTACTCGCCGAAGGCTTGGCGGGCGCGGGAGGCGAGGACGTCGGCCTCCTTGACGGTGTAGCGGGGGTCGTCGATGAGCTGGCCGGGGTACCAGTTGTTGCGCACCTCGTGGTCGTCCCACTGGGCGAGGACCGGGACCTGGGCGTTGAAGCCGAGCAGATTGCGGTCGAGCAGGTTGTAGCGGAAGTTCCCGCGGAACTCGGCGAGCGTCTCGGCGACCTTCGCCTTCTCCTCGGTCGTGACGTTGCGCCACAGGCTGCCGTCGCGCAGTGGCGCGGTGGCGTTGATCGGCCCGTCGGCGTAGACGGTGTCCCCGCTGAAGAGGAAGAAGTCGGGGTCGCGCAGCCGCATCTCCTCGAAGACGCGGTAGCCGCCGAGATCGGGGTTGATGCCCCAGCCCTGGCCCGCGAGATCGCCGGACCACAGGAAGCGCACGTCGTGGCGGCGGGAGACGGGCGTGGTGCGGAAGCTGCCGTGGACCGGTGCAGAGCTGCGGCGGGGGTCGTCGGGGTCGGTCAGGACGACCCGGTAGTGGATCTGCCGGCCGGGCGGCAGGTCGCGCAGCACGGTGGTGCCGGTGAAGTCGCTCGACGGGCCGAGCAGGGGGCCGTGGTGGCGGCGTACGGCGTAGCGGAACGCCTCGCTCGGGGAGGTCTCGACGTACATCCGCGCCAGGCGGTCGGAACGGGTCCACACGGTGGCCGAGTGGGCGGTGATCTCGCCGGACTGGACGCCCCAGAGCGCGGCGGGCCGGCCGGAGCGAGCGAAGGCGGGGACGGCGAGCGCAGGGGCGGCGATCAGCGCGGAGGACAGGGCGAGGGAACCGCCGATGAGGGACCGTCGGGTGTGCGGGATCGATGCCATCGGTTCGTCTCCTGGGGCCGGCGAGGACGGGTCGGACCAGCGTGCCGTCGCACACCGGCCCGGCCGCGTCGCCCACGCGAACCCCGGATGAACAGCCGTCAGCCGCTCATTCGTTCATGTGTTCAGGTGTTCGGCCGACCAGGACCTGATCCGGCCGATCCTGGACCTGATCCGGCCGACGCGGGATCCGGGCCGGGACCTGGGGTGAGACCCGGGCCAGGACCCGGGCCGGGATCCCGCGTCGGCCTTTCAGGCGGCGACGAGCCGCGCGCTGCGGGCCGTGTCCAGTACCACCCGGGACACGAGCGCCGGATCGTCGTTCATCGGGACGTGGCCGCAGCCCGGGAGTCGCACCAGCCGGGCGCCGGGGACCGTGTGCTTGGCGCGGATGCCCTGGCGGCGCAGCAGCAGCCGGTCGCGGGTGCCCCAGGCGATGGTGACGGGCATGCCGGGCACGTCGTCCGTGAAGCGTACGGAGCCGCCCGCGGCCAGGGTGTCCTCGAATCCGGTGGCATCGCGCAGGGCGAGGGTCTCCGCGACGACCGCCTCGGCCGGGCGGCGGGACGGGCGTGCATAGATGGTGCCGGTGAGCGCGGCACGGCCGGCGGCGGTGCGCGAGAGCCGCCGGACGGCGGGCAGGGGCAGCGCCCTGGCGCCGGCGCGCATCGCCAGGAGGGTGGCGAAGGCGTAGCGGCGTTCGGCCTCGGTCCAGAACCCGGCGGGGGAGAGGGCGGTGACGGAGCGGACGAGGTTGCTCCGGCCCATTTCGAGGGCGAGCAGACCGCCGAGCGAATTGCCCGCGACGTGCGGGCGCTCGACGCCGAGGGCCGCGCAGAGCGCCCCGAGGGCCGGAGCCACCGTTCCCAGGGAGTACGGAACCCCTTGGGGCAGGGGCTCCGAGGCGCCGAAGCCGGGCAGGTCGACGGCGATCACGTCGTGCTCGGTGGCCAGGATGTCGATCACCGGGTGCCAGGCCTGGAGGTGATGACCGATGCCGTGCAGCAGGAGTAGGGGTTCGCCGGCGCCTTTGCGCTCGTAGGCGATCGTGGTGGGGCGGGGGCCGAGCGGCGAATCGATCGTGAAGGAGACCGTGGCGGTCATGCTGCTCCTCGTCGGTTGGACGCGTGCGAGACAGGATGTCAGTAGTGCCTACCGCCATGATTACCGTCCGGTAGCCCTTGACTACAAGCCTTCCGTGCCTACGAGAACATCCCATGAACGGCTTGATACATATGCCCGTTCTGCCCGGCAAAGGTATGAGCATTGGTCTTGACCAAGGGGGTGTGCCGTCCTATCGTCGCAGGGATAGTGCAGGAACCTTTAATAAACAAAGGCGCGGAACTGCCGCCGGAACACACGGCGAGTGCGGCGATGGCAGGAGGAGTCAGGGTGGGGACCACGCAGCTCGAAACGGCACCGGAGCCGAAGTACTGGCACCTCAAGACCGTCCTCAGCGAGGCGCTCGACCAGGACTTCGCCGTCGGCGAGGTGCTGCCCAACGAGCGTGAGCTCGCCGCCCGTTTCGGTGTCGCCCGCGCGACACTGCGTCAGGCGCTGGAGCAGCTGGAGCTCGAAGGCCGGCTGCAGCGCCGCCGTGGTGTGGGCACCACCGTCGCCCCGCCGCGCGTCGGCGTCGCCGTGGGCAGCGCGCAGCACAGTTGGCCCGGCGAGAGCGTCGACGGCTGGGAGCCGGTGGACGCGGCCGAGACCGTGCCGACGGCCGCGGTGCTGAAACTCCTCGGAACCGGTGGCGCCTTCGCCGCCGACCAGCCGGTGCACACGGTGCGCCGGACCCGGGTCACCCACGGTCAGGCCGTCGCCGCCGAACTGCTCTACGTCCCCGCCGCGTCGGTGCCCGGACTCCCCGCCATCGAGGCCCCAGCCGGCCCGGCCCGTGCCCGCGCCGTCCTGCGCGAACTGCAGCGGCTGGTGCTCGACGGGCAGGACCGCTCGGTGGAGCTCGGCTCCGCCCGCGCCGACGACGCCAAGGAACTGGACCGCCTGCCCGGCGCCCCGGTACTCGTGGTCACCACGCGCTACTTCACCGCCGCCGGCACGGCGGCGGTCTCGGTCGCCACCTACCGCGCCGACACCTGCCGCCTCACCTTCGGCGATTCGGGCAACGTCGAGATCACCCACGAGCCGCGCGTCGCCTCCTGACGAGGCCTTGCGCGCGGGATTTGCGGTCACCGCGGCGTCGGACAGCCGACGGCGGCGACGGGCATGATGCCCGGCCCGGCCACGTGGCCCGAGCCGGTCTGCGGGCCGCTCTGCCGTTCGAGCTGCGTCGTGCCTGGCCGCCCCGTGCGGGCGCGGCGCCGCGTACGCGTGTCCTGAGAGTCGCGCCCGCCCTGGAACTGCCCGGGCGCGATCGTCGGGTGGCGGGCCAGGGCGGCGACCGGATGGCGAGGCATCCGGACGCCCGATGCGAGCAACGAGGACGTGCGGAGCCTGGCCTGACGGGGCATCGGTGGAGCGCGACGCACTCCCGTGCCTCGTCCCCGTGCCTCGTCCCCCGCCCCTCGTCCCCCCGCGCCTCGTACCTTGGCGCCTCGTACCTTGGCGCCTCGGCCCGCCGACTCCTCGGCCGCTGACGCCGAGCCCGCATGGCCGATAGGCGCCCTGACACGGAGGGCTCGGGCTGTGGTCAGCTTTCTCCGGGCCCGTGGCACCGGCACGCGCACCACCGTGGCACCCCGGCCTGCCGCTGCGCCTCCCGCACGCACCCGAAGAGCCTGGAGGGAAAGAACGTGCCTCGCCTCATCCGATCGGTGGCGGTCACCGCAGCCACCGTCGCGGTCCTCGTCACCGCTCTCGCCGGAACCGCCGACGCAGACCCCACCGGCACGAATGCCGTCACGGACCGAAGCGTGCCCCGGCCCGTGCACTGGAGCGTTCCGGAGCCCGGAGTGACGGCTCCCGCGCCGCAGCGATTACTGAACCAGCCCGTGCGGATCACCAACGACTTCGCCAAACGCCCCACCACGCAGTGTCTGGACGTGGACGCGAACGGCGGCGGCAACGGCACGGTCGTCCAGATCTGGCAGTGCAACGGTTCCACCCAGCAGCGGTGGTACCTCTGGAACAACGGCGCGCTGGAGAGCTACCGCTTCCCCGGCAAATGCTTGGACGCCGACCTCAACGGCGGCGGCCGCAACGGCACCAAGGTGCAGATCTGGGACTGCAACAACACCCCGCAGCAGAGCTGGTCCCACCCGTCCGGCGACCGCGCGCTCTACAACGCCCGCTTCTACAGCGGCGGCAACATCGTCATGGACCGCGACGCGAACGTCGTGGGCAACGGAGCCCGGGTCCAGCTGTGGCAGAAGAACTTCCAGTCGCAGCAGTGGTGGGACGTCTGGACCGACTGACCACAAGATCCGGTCACGGTGATCATCCTCGGGTCGCCCGCCGAGGTGGGGCGACCCGAGGAGCCCGTGCCGGACCCGGATCCACGGCGGGGTCAGCGGCGGGCCGTGACCGTCTTCTCCACCGCGAAGAGCTCCTCCTCGACGTGGTCCAGCGCGAGCCGCAGGGCGCCGGTCGCCACGGCGGCCTCGCCGAGCATCGACTGGGCCACCCTCGGCGGGCGCAGGCAGTAGCGCTCCAGTTCCCGGCGGAGGGGCTCCAGGACCCCGTCCAGGCCGGCCGCCCAGCCGCCGACGACCACCAACTCCGGGTCCATCGCCAGGACCAGTGCCGCCACGTCGTGCACCAGCCGCTGCAGGAACCGCTCCACGGCCGCCACCGCCCGCTCGTCGCCGCGCTTGGCCATCGCGAAGACCTCGGCGACGGCGGGCTCGTCCAGCGGATGCAGCGGCTCACCGGTGGTCGACAGCAACCGCTCGGGCGTGACCTCGCGACCCAGCAGGTGCAGGGCGCCGATCTCTCCGGCCGCTCCACCGAAGCCCCGGTGCAGCCTGCCGCCGATCAGCGAGCCGGCGCCGGGGCTGAGCCCGGCCATCACGAACACCATGTCGCCGGTGTCCCGCGCGGCACCCTTCCAGTGCTCGGCGACCGCGGCGGCGTTGGCGTCGTTCTCCACCTGCACCGGGCAGCGGAACGAGCGGCGTAGCCGTTCGCCGAGCGGCAGCCCGGTCCAGCCGGGCAGCGCGGTACCGAGGCGGACGGTGCCGTCCGCCTCCACGATCCCGGGACTGCCGACGCCCACCGCGCGCAGCGAGTCCCGCGGCACGCCGGCGCGGCGCAGCAGATCGGCGACGGCCGCCCGTACCTTCTCCAGCCGCTCATCGGCGGACGCCGTCTCCGCGACGTCCTTGGTGCCGGCGCCGATGACACGGCCGTCGAGCCCGGACAGCAGCACCGCGATCCGGTGCGAGCCGATCTCGATGCCCAGCAGGTGCCCCGCCTCGGTCCGGAACCGGAACCGCCTGGCCGGGCGGCCCTGTCGCCGCGCGCCCTCCTCCGCATCCGCCTCGACCACGAGCCCGGTGGCGATCAGCCCCTCCACGACACCCTCGACGGTCGGCCGGGAGAGCCCGGTCAGCCGTGTGAGGTCGGTGAGGGTCGGCGATCCGGCCGTCCGCAGTGCGCGCAGCACCACGGCGGAATTGATCCGCCGGAGCAGAGAGGGGTCCCCGCCGGTCAGCTGCCCCAACGTGTGTCCTCCCAGGTAGCGAGCTTGTCAGCCGGATCGTACTGCCCGCCCGGTGCGTCGGCGAGAAGCAGCCCCCCATCGGCCGGAAGCAGACCTTCCCTCATGCGGGGGAGACGAACCCCGACGCGTACGCCGTGATCACCGTCCGGGTGCGGTCCCGCGCCCCCGGCTTCGCCAGGATCGCGCTGACGTGGGACGTGACCGTCCGAGCAGCTCGGCAGCCTCGCCGCCCGAGAAGGGTCCCTGTCGGAGCTGTCCGACGAGCGCGCCTCGCTCGAGCAGGTCTACCTCGACTCACCGCCGATCACGCGCAGTTCACCGCAACCCACTGACCGACCCCGGGCGGTGCGCCGCCGGGACGTGTGACGTCGGGCCAGTTGTCAGTGGCCCTCGGGATACTGACGGTATGACCACGGCAGAGCACCTCGACACGATCGACCGGCTCAGGGCGAAGGAGTTCCCGCCCGAGCCGGTCCGGACCGGAGGAGACAGCAGCGGCCCGGGATTCCATCTGGTCCAGCTCGCCAGGACACAGGACTTCTGGGACGACGACGGCACGGGCCGGATCGAGGCGGCCGACCAGATCGGTGCCGAGTACGGGGCGCTCGCCCAGGCGGTGACGGACCGGTGGGGGGAGCCGCAGGTCTTCGGCCTGGGATCGCTGAGGGACCGCGGATTCGACGGGGAGGAGATACCGCAGCCCTGGGGAGAGATCGGCGACAGCACCGACCACGTGCACCTGTGGCGGGTCGGAGCCCGCTGGCTGGTGGCCTACGTGGCGCAGTGGTCCGGCGAGGACCCCTACCGGCTGATGGCAGGGGTCACGGTCACCGATCCGCCTTAGCCCTCGGCGCCTTCGGCGGCTTCGGCGGTCGCGCGGAGGCGGGCGTACTCCTGGGCCATGGACTCGGCGGTCCAGTGGGCGTTGAGGCCGCTCGGGTTGGGGAGGGCCCAGACGCGGGTGGCACCGATGGTCCGGTCCTGGGGGCCGATCTGCGCCTTCCGGTCGCCGAAGGCCGTGCGGTAGGCGGTCACTCCCACCACCGCCAGCCACTGGGGGCGCAACAGTTCCACCTTGGCCGTCAGGATGCGGCCGCCCTCGCGGAACTCCTCGGCGCTCAGTTCGTCGGCGCGGGCCGTGGCCCGGGCCACGACGTTGGTGATGCCGAGGCGGTAGGTCAGCAGCTCTTCCTGTTCCGCCGGGGCCAGCCGGCGCGGGGTGAAGCCGGACAGGTGCAGGACGGGCCAGAACCGGTTGCCGGGGCGGGCGAAGTGGTGGCCCGTCGCGGCGGAGAGGAGTCCGGGGTTGATCCCGCAGAAGAGCACACGCAGACCGCCCGCGACCACGTCCGGGAGGACGCGGTCACGGGCGGCGTTCAGCTCGTCGGGGGTCAGAGGATCGACCCCGGCGCGTACCCGGCGGCCTCCGGGTGCTGCTTGGCGATCGCCTCGATACGGGAGATCACCGCCGCGACCTGGTCGCCCGCGGCGCCCGTGAAGGACAGCTTGTCGGCCATCAGGGCGTCGAGCTGGGCCCGGTCCAGCGGCATCCGCTCGTCGGCGGCCAGCTTGTCGAGCAGCTCGTTGCGCTCGGCGCCCTGCTCGCGCATGGCGAGGGCGGAGGCCACGGCGTGCTCCTTGATGACCTCGTGTGCGGCCTCGCGACCCACGCCGGCCCGCACCGCGCCCATCAGGACCTTGGTGGTGGCGAGGAAGGGCAGGTAGCGGTCCAGCTCGCGGGCGACGACGGCCGGGAAGGCGCCGAACTCGTCGAGGACCGTCAGGAAGGTCTCCAGCAGACCGTCGAAGGCGAAGAAGGCGTCCGGCAGGGCCACGCGGCGGACCACGGAGCAGGAGACGTCGCCCTCGTTCCACTGGTCGCCGGCCAGCTCGCCGGTCATCGAGGCGTAGCCGCGCAGGATGACCATCAGGCCGTTCACGCGCTCGCAGGAGCGGGTGTTCATCTTGTGCGGCATCGCCGAGGAGCCGACCTGGCCGGGCTTGAAGCCCTCGGTCACCAGCTCGTGGCCGGCCATCAGGCGGATCGTCTTCGCGATCGAGGACGGGGCGGCGGCCAGCTGCACCAGCGCGGTCACCACGTCGTAGTCGAGCGAGCGCGGGTAGACCTGGCCCACCGAGGTGAAGGCCTCGGCGAAGCCGAGGTGGGCGGCGATGCGCTGCTCCAGGTCGGCGAGCTTGGCGGCGTCGCCGCCGAGCAGGTCGAGCATGTCCTGGGCGGTGCCGACGGGGCCCTTGATGCCGCGCAGCGGGTAGCGGCCCAGCAGGTCCTCGAGGCGGGCGTAGGCCACCAGCAGCTCGTCGGCCGCGGTGGCGAAGCGCTTGCCCAGGGTGGTGGCCTGCGCGGCCACGTTGTGGGAGCGACCGGCCATGACCAGCTCGGCGTGCTCGCCGGCCAGCTTGCCGAGGCGGGCGAGGACGGCGACCGTGCGGTCCCGCGCGAGCTCCAGCGAGAGCCGGATCTGCAGCTGCTCGACGTTCTCGGTCAGGTCGCGGGAGGTCATGCCCTTGTGGACGTGCTCGTGGCCGGCGAGGGCGTTGAACTCCTCGATGCGGGCCTTCACGTCGTGCCGGGTGACCTTCTCGCGCTCGGCGATGGAGGCGAGGTCGACGGTCTCCAGGACACGCTCGTAGTCGGCGAGGGCCTCGTCCGGGACCTCGATACCGAGGTCCTTCTGGGCGCGCAGCACGGCGAGCCACAGCCGCCGCTCCAGCGTCACCTTGTACTCGGGGGACCACAGGACGGCGAGCTCCGCGGAGGCGTAGCGGCCGGCCAGGACATTGGGGATGCGGGGCTTGGCAGTCACGTGGAGGGATTCTACTTGGGCCACGGCTGTGTCTTTACGCAGGTAGGGCGACCACTCGGGATTGTGCCTTGCTACGAGGCGGTGTCCCCGTACGGCAGCAGCTCGGGGCGCTTGGCCGGGCGGCCGTCCCCGGAGGAGCGGCCCGTCAGACGGCGGCCGATCCAGGGGAGCAGGTGCTGCCGGGCGAAGCTGAGGTCCTGGGCCCGGCGCACGCCCCAGCCGGGGGGAGCCTCGACCGGCAGTTCGGTGCGCCAGTCCAGTTCGGCGGGCAGGCCCAGTGACTGCCACACGGCCTCCGCCACCCGGCGGTGGCCCTCGGCGGTCAGGTGCAGCCGGTCGACGTCCCACATCCGGGGGTCCGCGAGCGCGGGGGCCCCGTAGAGGTCGACCACCACGGCGCCGTGCCGGGCGCCGAGCTCCTCGATGGTGGCGAAGAGCTCCTCCATGCGCGGGCGGAAGCGTTCCATCACCGGCCCGTTGCGCCCCGGGGAGCGCATCAGGACGAGGCGCTTGCAGGACGGGGCCAGGAGCTCCACCGCCGACTCCAGCTGGTCGCGGACCCGAGCCATGTCCACCTTGGGGCGCAGGGCGTCGTTGAGCCCGCCCACCAGGGTCACCACGTCGGCGCCCATCGCGGCCGCCACCGGGACCTGGTCCTCGACGATCTGGCCGATCAGCTTGCCGCGGACCGCGAGGTTCGCGTAGCGCAAGCCCGGCTCCCGGGCGGCGAGGCGGGCGGCCAGCAGGTCGGCCCATCCGCGGTAGGAGCCGTCCGGAAGCAGGTCGGACATGCCCTCGGTGAAGGAGTCACCGATCGCGACAAAACTGGTGTAAGAGGCATTCATCTCCATGGCGGAGTGATGTTACCGCGCGGTACCCCGGCCGCGCAGGGCCGGGGACCGCACACCTCCAACGATCACATGGACGCGGGCCTGCCGAACAGCTCCCGCAGTACGTCCTCCATCGTCACCAGGCCCGTCATGGCGCCGTCCGCCCCGAGCACCGCCGCGAGGTGCGTACGGCTGCGCCGCATCGCGGTCAGCGCGTCGTCCAGCGGGGTCTCCGCACGTACCTGGGCGATCGGCCGCAGCGCCGTCACCGGGAAGGGCTCGTCCCGCTCCTCGTCGTCCGCGTCCAGGGCGTCCTTCACATGCAGGTAGCCCAGGATCTTGTGCTCCGCGTCGATCACCGGGAACCGGGAGTACCCGGAGTCGGCCGACAGCAGTTCCAGGCCGCCCGGTGTGATGCCCTCGCGGGCCGTGACCACCCGGTCCGCCGGCAGCACCACGTCGATCACCGGCCGCCGACCCAGTTCCAGGGCGTCGTGCAGGCGCTCGCTCGCCCGGTCGTCGAGGAGCCCCGCGTCACTGGAGTCCTTGACCATCCGGGCCAGCTCGTCGTCCGTGAAGGTCGCGCCGACCTCGTCCTTCACCTCGACCCGCAGCAGCCGCAGCAGGGTGTTGGCGAAGGCGTTGATCGTGAAGATCACCGGTCGCAGCCCCCGGGTGAGGGTCACCAGCGGCGGCCCCAGCAGCAGCGCGGTGCGCACGGGCTCGGCCAGCGCCACGTTCTTCGGCACCATCTCGCCGAAGAGCATGTGCAGGTACGTCGCCAGCGTCAGCGCCACCACGAAGGAGATCACGTGGGTCACGCCCGCCGGTACCCCGACCAGGTCGAACAGCGGGGTCAGCAGATGGGCGATGGCCGGCTCGGCCACCACACCCAGCACCAGGGTGCACAGTGTGATGCCCAGCTGGGCCGCCGCCATCAGCGCCGATACGTGCTCCAGGCCCCACAGGACGGCGCGGCCGCGCCGGTCGCCCTGCTCGGCGTACGGTTCGATCTGGCTGCGCCGGACCGAGATCAGCGCGAACTCCGCGCCGACGAAGAAGGCGTTGACGACCAGGGTCGCCAGGCCGATCAGCAGCTGGATGACGGTCATCGGGCCTCCTCCGTTCCGTCGGCGGGTTCGGCCGGGGCGTGCAGCAACACACGCGAGGCCCGGCGCCCGACGGCGTCCACCACGTCCAGGCGCCAGCCGTTCAGTTCCATGCGGTCGCCGACCGTCGGGATCCGGCCCAGCTCGGTCGCTATCAGGCCGGCCAGGGTCTCGTACGGGCCGTCCGGCACGCGCAGTCCGATCAGCCGGAGCTGGTCGGTACGCGCCGCGCCGTCGGCGGAGTAGAGCAGGTTCCCGGCCTCGTCCGTACCGGCCGGGGCCAGGTCGGGCGTCTCGTGCGGGTCGTGCTCGTCGCGGACCTCGCCGACGACCTCCTCGACGATGTCCTCCAGCGTGGCCACGCCGGCCGTGCCGCCGTACTCGTCGATGACCACGGCCATCGTCTGCTTGCCGGACAGCCGGTCCAGCAGCCGGTCCACGGTCAGCGACTCCGGTACGAAGAGGGGCTCGCGCAGCAGCTGCGACACGGGACGGCGGCGGCGCTCCGCGGCCGGCAGGGCCAGGACGTCCTTGACGTGGACGGTCCCGACGACGGTGTCGAGGCTGCCCCGGTACACCGGGAAGCGGGACAGACCGGTGGCCAGCGTCGCGTTCGCCACGTCCTCGGCCGTGGTCTGCACGTCGAGGGCGGTGACCTGGACGCGCGGGGTCATCACGTTCTCGGCGGTCAGGTCGGCGAGGTTCAGGGTGCGGACGAACAGCTCGGCGGTGTCCTTCTCCAGCGCGCCCGCCTTGGCCGAGTGGCGCGCGAGCGCGACCAGCTCCTGCGGGGTGCGCGCGGAGGCCAGCTCCTCGGCCGGCTCCAGACCGAAGCGGCGCACCATGTGGTTCGCGGTGGTGTTGAGGTGGCTGATCAGGGGCCTGAACGCCCGGCTGAAGACCCGCTGCATGGTCGCGACGCGCTTGGCGATCGCGAGCGGCGAGGAGATCGCCCAGTTCTTGGGCACCAACTCGCCGACGACCATCAGGACGACGGTCGAGATTGCGGTGCCGAGGACCAGGGCGACGGAGGAGGCGGTGCCGGCCGACAGGCCCATGGCCTCGAAGGGGCCCTGGAGCAGGGCGGAGATCGACGGCTTGGAGATCATGCCGATGACCAGGCCGGTGACGGTGATGCCGAGCTGGGCGCCGGAGAGCTGGAACGTCAGGGTGCGGACGGCGGCCAGGGCGCTGTCCGCCCCGCGCTCGCCGCGCTCGACGGCTCGTTCGAGTTCGCTGCGTTCCACGGTCGTCAGCGAGAACTCGGCGGCGACGAAGACTCCACAGACGAGACAGAGCACGAATGCCGCGACGAGCAGGAGCACCTCGGTCATCGGTCGATCACCTCCGTCCCATGATCGGCCAGGAGGCGGGGGATCGCGCGATGTCGCGAAGGGGAAGACCGCGGACCGGTAGGTCGCGAACGGCTGTGTCGGGGACTGGGAGGCTCGCCCATGGGCGGACGCTCACACCTTTCACTCAAGAGGGACCTTTCACCACATGGTAAAGGAAGAGCAAAGGGAACGGATCATTCTTTTGGTGGAGCGCGGCCGGATGATGGGATTCAGCCATGAGTGATCTTCATATCGGCCCCGCGTCGACCACCGACCTGGCTGCGGTCCTGGACTTCTGGAAGGCCGCCGCGGAGGGAACGAGTATCAGCGACGATCTCGCCGGGGTCGAGCGTCTGCACGACCGGGACCCCGAGGCGCTGCTGCTCGCCCGGCGCGAGGGGGAACTCGTCGGCACGGTGATCGCCGGCTTCGACGGGTGGCGCTGCCACCTCTACCGGCTCGCCGTGCATCCGGGGCACCGGAGGCAGGGCATCGGGGCCGCGCTGCTGGCCGCCGCGGAGGAGCGGTTCGTGGCGCTCGGCGGGCGGCGGGGGGACGCGATGGTGCTCGACCGCAACGAGCGGGCGCACCGGGTGTGGGGCGCGGTCGGGTATCGGCCGGAGGAGCAGTGGACGCGGTGGGTGAAGCCGCTCGGCTAGCTGCGGCTGCGGCTGCGGTTGCGGGTGCCGGTGGGTGCGGGTGGGAGAACTGGGGCTCCGCCCCAGACCCCGCGCCTCAAACGCCGGCGGGGCTGGGGTTGGCGTCGGTGGCGCTGGGGTTGGCGCCGGCGGGGCTGGGATGGGCTCCGGGCTGTGGGCCTTAGGCGGTGAAGGGGGGTGGGGGCCAGGTGGTGAGGAAGGCGTTCGCCTGCCAGGTGCCCGAGAGGGGCTCCGCCAGCCAGGTCGGGGCCGCCGCGCGGAAGCGGTCCGGCGTGAGGGTTCCCGAGCCCTCCGGGACCGCGCCGAGCAGCGGCAGGCCCGAGGACTTCGTGAGGTCCGCCAGGTTGCAGCGGGCCGCCAGGTCCGGGTTCCGCGGCCAGCTGCCGACCACCACGCCCAGCCCGGTCAGGCCCCGGGCCCGCAGGGCCTCCGCCGCCAACGTGGTGGAGCTGAGCGTGCCGAGACCCGCCTGGGCGACGAGCAGCGTCGGCGCGCCGAGCAGGCGGGCCGCGTCGGCCAGCGTGTGGCCCGCCTCGTCGAAGCGCACGAGTAGTCCGCCCGCGCCCTCCACCAGAACCAGGTCGTGGTCCTGCGACAGCTGCTGCGCCGCCTCCGCGATCTGCGCCGGGGAGAGCGTCGCCAGCCCCGAGCGGCGGGCCGCCGTGTCCGGGGCCAAGGGCTCCGGATAGCGGGCCAGTTCCACCGCCGTGACCGAGGGGCCGGCCAGCCGGACCGCCTCCGCGGCGTCCCCCGGCTCCCGCGGGCCGACGCCCGTCTGCGCCGGCTTGAGCACGGCCACCGAGCGGCCGGCGGCCACCGCGGCGGCCGCGATCGCCGACGTGACCACCGTCTTGCCGATCTCGGTGCCCGTACCGGACACCATCAGTACGGACATCTCAACCTTCCTGCGCCGCCGCGCACACCGCACGGCAGATACGGGCCACGTCCTCGTCGCCGGTCACGAACGGCGGCATGACATAGATCAGGTCCCGGAACGGGCGCACCCACACGCCCTCGCGCACCGCCGCCCGGGTGGCCGCCACCACGTCGATCTCGTGGTCGAGCTGGACCACCCCGATGGCGCCCAGGACGCGTACGTCCTTCACCCCGGGGATGTCCGACGCCGCCGCCAGGCCTTCGCGCAGCCCCGACTCGATCCGCTTGACCTCCGTCGCCCAGTCCTGGCCGAGCAGCAGCTCGACCGAGGCCAGGGCCACGGCGGTGGCCAGCGGATTGCCCATGAAGGTCGGCCCGTGCGCCAGCACCGGGACCTCGCCCTGGGAGATGCCGCTCGCCACCCGCTCCGTGCACAAGGTCGCCGCCAGCGTGAGGTAACCGCCGGTCAGCGACTTGCCCAGGCACATCACATCCGGGGTGATCCCCGCGTGGTCGGCCGCGAAGAGCGCGCCCGTACGCCCGAAGCCCGTGGCGATCTCGTCCAGGATCAGCAGGACCCCGTACTCGTCGCACAGCTCGCGCAGCACCCGCAGGTGGCCCGGGTGGTGGAAGCGCATACCGCCCGCACCCTGCACCACCGGCTCCACGATGACCGCGGCCAGCTCGTCCGCGTGCGCGGAGATCGTGGCGCGCAGGTGGTCGGCGTACGCCGGGTCCACGGGCGTGTCGAAACCGGCGGGCGGCGCGTCCGCGAAGACCTGCCGCGGCAGGTGACCCTGCCACAGCTCGTGCATCCCGCCGTCCGGGTCGCAGACGGCCATCGGCTGCCAGGTGTCCCCGTGGTAGCCGCCGCGCCAGGTCAGCAGCCGGGTCTTGCCCGTCCGTCCCAGCGAACGCCAGTACTGGAGGCACATCTTCACCGCGACCTCGACGGACACCGAGCCCGAGTCGGAGAGGAAGACGTGCTCCAGCCCCGGCGGGGTGATCTCGACGAGCTTGGCGGCGAGCCGGACGGCGGGCTCATGGGTGAGCCCGCCGAACATCACGTGCGACATCCGCCCCAGCTGCGCGGTGGCGGCCTCGTTGAGCACCGGGTGGTTGTAGCCGTGGATCGCTGACCACCAGGAGGACATGCCGTCGACCAGCTCTTCGTGACCGTGCCCCTGGGACGGGTCGGCGAGCCGCAGCCGGACCCCCGAGGCGGAGGCGATGATCAGCGGCTCCTGCCGCCCGGGCATCGGGCCGTACGGGTGCCAGACGTGCTGCCGGTCCAGCGCGAGCAGTTCCGCGCCGGCCGACAGCGGTTCACGCCGGTCAGGCATTGGGGGCGACGTCCGTTCCCGCGCCGCGTCGGCGCACGGCCACCAGCTCGGGGCGGACCTCGCCGGCCTCGGCCTGGACCGGCGCGGGCGTCGCGGCCGCCGGCGCGTGGCCGGAGCAGCCGCCGCACGCGGAGCCGCAGCCCGCGGCCTCGTCGCCCTCGGCGGACGCGCCCGAACCGCAGAGCGAGGCGCCGCCGTTCGAACCGCAGCCCCCGCCGGTGGCGGCGGCCAGGGCGTCGGAGCGGTGCGCGGGAAGGGTCGTCGTACCGGCGCCCTCCACCTCGAAACCGGCGTCCGCGATCATGTCGAGGTCGGCCTGACCGGCCTGGCCCTCACTGGTCAGGTAGTCGCCGAGGAAGATCGAGTTGACGATGTGCAGGGCCAGCGGCTGCATCGAGCGCAGGTGCACCTCGCGCCCGCCGGCGAGGCGGACCTCGACGTCGGGGCAGACGAACCGCGCCATCGCCAGGATGCGCAGGCAGCGCTGCGGGGTGAGGTTCCACTCCTTGGCCAGCGGGGTGCCCTCGAACGGGATCAGGAAGTTGACCGGCACCGAGTCCGCGTCCAGCTCGCGCAGCGAGAAGACGACGTCGACGAGGTCCTCGTCGCTCTCGCCCATGCCCGCGATCAGACCGGAGCACGCGGACAGACCGGCGCCGTGCGCCTTCTGCACGGTGTCGACGCGGTCCGCGTAGGTGTGGGTCTTGGTGATCTGCCCGTACGTCGCCTCGGACGTGTTGAGGTTGTGGTTGTAGGCGTCCGCGCCCGCGTCCCGCAGCCGCTCCGCCTGGCCGTCCGAGAGCAGGCCGAGGCACGCGCAGACCTCGACGCCCTCGTTCTGCTCCTTGATCGCCGCGATCGTCTTGCCGACGCGGTCCACGTCCCGGTCCGTCGGCCCGCGGCCGCTCGCGACCAGGCAGACCCGCTTCGCGCCGCCCGCGACACCGGCGGCGGCGGCCTGGGAGGCCTCTTCGGGCTTCAGCCAGGTGTACTTGAGGATCCCGGCCGTCGATCCCAGGCGCTGGGAACAGTAGGAGCAGTCCTCGGGGCACAGGCCCGACTTCAGGTTGACCAGGTAGTTCAGCTTGACGCGACGCCCGAACCACTGGCGGCGCACCTTGCCGGCGGCGGCCACCACGTCGAGCAGTTCGTCGTCAGAAGTCGCCAGTACGGCGAGCGCTTCTTCGCGGGTCGGCAGCTCGCGCCGCAGCCCCTTGTCCACCAGGGTGTTCAGCAGGTCCATGGACCCGATCCTGTCCCACACCCCCGCCCCCGGCCAAGGAGAGATCGCACAACATGGCCGGATGGGTGTGTGTGTATCACCACACCTGGCGCAGCGGTCGCGCGAGCTAGGGTCGGGGCAGGTCTGTGGACTGCCGACAAAACACGAGGACGTGCCGATGCCCCAGCTCACTCCCGACCCGGTGGACGTCTTCGCGTGGATCGACGACGCGGAGCGCGCGCGGGAGGAAGCCGGCCTCGTCCGCACGCTGCGCCCCCGGCCGTCCGTGTCGCCGCTGCTGGACCTCGCGAGCAACGACTACCTCGGACTGTCCCTGCACCCCGAGACCGTCCGCGGGGCGCGGGAGGCGGCCGAGACCTGGGGCGCCGGAGCCACCGGTTCGCGGCTCGTGACCGGTACCACCGAGCTGCACACCGAACTGGAGCGGGAGCTCGCGGCCTTCTGCGGGTTCGAGGCCGCGCTCGTCCTGTCCTCCGGCTACGCGGCCAATCTCGCCGCGGTCACCGCCCTCAGCGGCCGGGGCACGCTGGTCGTGTCCGACGCCGGGAACCACGCCTCGATCGTCGACGGCTGCCGGCTCTCGCGGGCCGAGACCGCCGTGGTCCCGCACGCCGACCCGGACACCGCGCGCAAGACGCTCGCCGCGCACGAGGGCCGGGCGCTGCTGGTCAGCGATTCGGTGTTCTCCGTGGACGGGGACGCCGCCCCGCTGGCCGGGTACGCCGCCGCCTGCCGGGACGAGGGCGCCGCCCTGCTCGTCGACGACGCCCACGGGCTGGGCGTGCTGGGCGAGGGCGGCCGCGGCGCGCTGCACGCCGCCGGGCTCGCGGGGGCGCCCTACGTGGTCGCCACCTTGACCCTCTCGAAGTCCCTGGGCAGCCAGGGCGGGGCCGTGCTCGGTCCGGCCAAGGTGATCAGGCACCTGGTCAACACCGCGCGCACCTTCATCTTCGACACCGGGCTGGCCCCGGCCGCCGCCGGCGCGGCGCTGGCGAGCCTGCGCCTGCTCCGGCGGGAACCGGAGCGCGCGGATCGCGCCCGCGAGGTGGCCGCCCAGCTGTACGGGCGGCTCACCGCGTCCGGCCTGACCGCGGCCCGGCCGGACGCGGCCGTGGTGTCGGTACGGGCCCCGTCGGCGTCGGCGGCACTGCGCTGGGCCGCCGACTGCCGCGAGGCAGGTCTGTTCGTGGGGTGCTTCCGTCCGCCGTCGGTGCCGGACGGCATCTCCCGGCTGCGGCTGACCGCCCGGGCCGATCTCACGGGGGACGAGATCGATCGGGCGGTCGGGACGATCCTGGCGACCGCACCCGCCGGAGCCACGGACGGCCAGGGCCGGTAGGCCGTATCGGCCGAAGTCCTGGGCGTTGCAGGGGTCCCGGTCACTACCGGGTGCTCCCGGCGTCTCCGGATGGTCCCGGCGTTTCCGGGTGGTCCCGGGCGGGGCTACGCGTACACGTCGACCCGTACCGAGGCGAGGAAGCCGGTCCAGGCGGGCCCGGTGAAGAGCACGGCCGGGCCGTCCGTCCGCTTGGAGTCACGGACGGCCAGCAGACCGCCGTCCAGGACTGCCGCTTCCACGCAGTTGTTCATTCCGGTGCTGCGGCTGCTCCGCCGCCACCGCGCGCTGATCAGAAGTCCGCTGCTGGATAAGGGGGTTGCGGACACGGGGGTGCCTCCTTACGCGTCGTCAGCGAGTGAGCTGATGAGTTCCGACGAGTCCTGGGGCGGGAGGGCGTGCGCCTGGATGGTGCGGAACGCGGCGCCGTACGCCTCAAGGTCTTCCTTCCGCTCCAGATAGAGGCTACTCGTCAAATGGTCGAGTACCACCACATCCAGATCAGCGATGTCCGGAAAAGAAAAAATAACGAACGGTCCGGTCAGGCCGAGATGCCCTCCGACGCTGAACGGGAGTACCTGTAGGCGCACTTGAGGCAGTCTCGACACCTCCGCCAGGTGTCGCAATTGCTCGGCCATCACCCCGGGCCCGCCGATCTGCCGGCGTAGCACCGCCTCGTCCAGTACGGCGCTCAGCTCCAGCGGCGGATCGGTCCGCAGCACCGCCTGCCGGGCCAGCCGTACCTCGACCAAAGCGTCCACCTTCGGCTCCGGCAGCCCGCCCAGCGCGGCCCGGGTCACGGCCCGCGCGTATCCGGGGGTCTGCAGCAGCCCCGGCACCACGGACAGCTCCACGGTGCGGGCCGACCTCGCCCCCGCCTCCAGGCTGATGAAGTCCCGGTACTCCTGGGGCAACAGCCCCCGGTAGTCGTGCCACCACTGGCGCCCGCGCCCGGTGTCGCCCGCCGGACCGGGGCCCGCGGCCGAGGCGGACAGCGCCTCCAGCAGCGCGCGCTGCTCGGGGCTCACGATCTCCCCGTAGGCGTCGAGGAGCAGCCGGATGTCCTCCGGCTTCACGCCGCTGCGGCCTGTCTCGATGCGGCTGATCTTCGACTGGTGCCACCCCATGATCCGGGCCGCCTCACCACTGGTGAGTCCGGACCGGTCGCGTAGGGCACGCAGTTCCTCGCCGAGCTTGCGTCGGCGCACCGCGGGACCGTGCTGCACACCCGCCTCCTTCCACCGGCACAGCTCGCACCAGTCTGCCGTCCAAATACGCTCTTCCGTAGCAGAGTTCACCGCAACGAGCGACAGATATATGCATATCTTGGGGGAAAGGCAGATGTGACGGCACGATGGGTGGCACTCTGGCGTCCAGCACAGATCCGGGGCTTTTCGCCCCGGTGGGAAAGGGACGGTCGCCATGGCAGATCACCAGGAAGCATCCGTCACTCTGCCGAGCGATCCCGCCTCGGTCGCCACCGCCCGACGCTATGTCGCAGAGGTGCTGAGCGAGTGGGGACTCCCCCATGACGCCGACACCGCCGACAGCGTCCGCCTGATCGTCTCGGAGCTGGCCACCAACGCCGTGCAGCACACCTTCGGTCGGTCGCCCACCTTCACCGTCGACGTCCGCCTGGAGCGCCAGGAGTGGCTGCGGGTCGGGGTGACCGACAGCCACCCGCGCTGGCCCAAGCGGCTCCCGGCCGCCGTCCAGCAGGACAACGGCCGGGGCATGGTCATCATCCGCTGGCTGGCGGCGGAGGCGGGCGGCCGGCTCTCGGTCACGCCGACCGAGGACGGCGGCAAGACGGTGTGGATCGCGCTGCCCTGGAGCGTCGGCGCCCCGGCACGGAGCGTCTTCGGCTGCTGACGCCACCGGCATCGCTGACACCACCGGCATCGCCGGTGCCGCCGACCTGCCCGGGACGGCTCAGAGGAGGCCGCGTTCGCCCGCGCTGCGCTCGATGCACAGCTCGTTGCCCTCGGGGTCGGCGAGTACGACCCAGCCCGCCACGCCGTCCGCGTCGCGGCGATCGTCGACGAGCTTCGCGCCCAGGCCGATCAGGCGGTCGACGGTCTCGTCCCGGGTGCCGGTGGGCGGCTGGATGTCCAAGTGGACCCGGTTCTTGACGGACTTGGCGTCCGGGACCCGGATGAACAGCAGGGCCGGCACCCCGGGCACGCCCGGCTCCAGCATGACCTCGTCGTCCCCTTCCACGTCGTCGGGGTGGAACGTGTAGCCGGTCACCGCGGACCAGAACTCGGCGACCCGGTAGGGGTCGAGGGCGTCGAAGGTGATGTGTCGGACGGGGTTGATGAACATCTGTCTCCTCGATGCGGCGTCCGCGTGCGGAGCCGTATACGGAATCGGGCGCGTGGGGCACCGGAGTTGAACCGGGTACCTGTCTGAAACGTTGGTTAACCCGGCGGAAAAGCGCAGCGCTTAGCGTGGCGGCCACGTTCGACCGCCAATGATCACCCATGATCCGGTAAAGCGTCGGTGGTCGGGGTGGAAAGCCTTTCCCGGTGTTGGGCAAGACTCGCTTGGTTCGGATATGCGCAGGTCAACAAAGTGTTGAAGGCCGGTAGGGTCGCCCCGCCCCTTGTCGATCTTGTCCCGGAAGCTTGGTGATACGAGTGCAACTGACACCGCACGAGCAGGAGAGACTGCTCATCCACGTGGCCGCCGACGTGGCCGAGAAGCGGAGGGCGCGCGGGGTCCGCCTCAATCATCCGGAGGCGATCGCGCTGATCACGTCGCACCTCCTGGAGGGGGCCCGCGACGGCCGGACCGTGGCCGAGCTGATGGCCTCGGGCCGCACCGTCCTGACCCGCGAGGAGGTCATGGAGGGGATCCCCGAGATGATCCACGACGTCCAGGTCGAGGCGACCTTCCCGGACGGCACCAAACTCGTCACGGTCCACGACCCGATCGTCTGAAACGGAGTACCCCCGCATGATCCCCGGCGAAATCGCCTACGGGGACGGCCCGGTGCTCCTCAACGAGGGCCGTCCCGTCACCCGACTCACCGTGCTCAACGCCGCCGACCGGCCGGTCCAGGTCGGCTCCCACTACCACTTCGCCGAGGCCAACCCCGGCCTCGACTTCGACCGCGCCGCCGCCCGCGGGCTGCGGCTCGACATCGCCGCCGGTACGGCCGTCCGCTTCGAGCCGGGTATCCCGGTCGCGGTGGACCTCGTACCGCTGGGTGGACTGCGCGTGGTCTCGGGGCTGCGCGGCGAGACCGGAGGGCCGCTCGATGGCTGAGCTCTCCCGCCAGGTGTACGCCGACCTCTTCGGGCCGACCGCCGGAGACCGGATCCGGCTCGCCGACACCGACCTCTTCGTCGAGATCGAGCAGGACCTCAGCGGCGGCCCCGGGCGGGCCGGCGACGAGGCCGTCTTCGGCGGCGGCAAGGTAATCCGCGAATCCATGGGACAGGCCCGCACCACCCGGGCCGAGGGCGCCCCCGACACCGTCATCACCGGCGTCGTCGTCCTCGACCACTGGGGCATCGTCAAGGCCGACCTCGGCATCCGCGACGGCCGGATCTGCGGCATCGGCAAGGCCGGCAACCCCGACACCATGGACGGGGTCGATCCCGCGCTGGTCATCGGCCCCGAGACCGAGATCATCGCCGGCAACGGGAAGATCGTCACCGCCGGCGCCATCGACGCCCACGTGCACTTCATCTCCCCGACGATCATCGAGGAGGCGCTGGCCTCCGGGATCACCACCCTCGTCGGCGGCGGCACCGGACCGGCCGAAGGGTCCAAGGCCACCACCGTGACCCCCGGGCCCTGGCACCTGGCCCGGATGTTCGCGGCCCTGGAGGCCTACCCGGTCAACATCGGCCTGCTCGGCAAGGGCAACACCATGTCCCGCGAGGGGATGCACTCCCAGCTGCGCGGCGGCGCCCTCGGATTCAAGATCCACGAGGACTGGGGGGCCACCCCCGCCGTCATCGACGCCTGCCTCTCGGTGTGCGAGGAGACCGGCGCCCAGGTCGCCATCCACACCGACACGCTCAACGAGGCCGGATTCGTCGCCGACACCCTCGCCGCCATCGCCGGGCGGACCATCCACTCGTACCACACCGAGGGCGCGGGCGGCGGGCACGCGCCCGACATCATCACCGTGGTCTCCGAGCCGAACGTCCTGCCCAGCTCCACCAACCCCACGCGGCCGCACACCGTCAACACCGTCGAGGAACACCTCGACATGCTGATGGTCTGCCACCACCTCAACCCGGCCGTCCCCGAGGACCTCGCCTTCGCCGAATCGCGGATCCGGCCCTCGACCATCGCCGCCGAGGACGTGCTGCACGACCTCGGGGCCATCTCCATCATCTCCTCCGACTCCCAGGCCATGGGCCGGGTCGGCGAGGTCGTCCTGCGCACCTGGCAGACCGCCCACGTGATGAAGAAGCGCCGCGGCTTCCTCCCCGGCGACGGCCCCGCCGACAACCACCGGGCCCGCCGCTACGTCGCCAAATACACGATCAACCCCGCCGTGGCCCAGGGGCTCGCCCGCGAGATCGGCTCCGTCGAGAACGGCAAGCTCGCCGACCTGGTCCTGTGGAACCCGGCCTTCTTCGGGGTCAAGCCCGAACTCGTCATCAAGGGCGGCCAGATCGCCTACGCGCAGATGGGTGACGCCAACGCCTCCATCCCCACCCCGCAGCCCGTCCTGCCCCGGCCCATGTTCGGCAGCCACGGCCGCGCGCCCGGCCTCAACTCGCTGAACTTCACCGCGCAGGCCGCGCTCGACGACGGACTGCCCGAACGCCTCGGGCTGGGCAAGCAGTTCGTGGCCATCGAGAGCACCCGCAAGCTGAGCAAGGCCGACATGCGGGGCAACGACGCCATGCCGAGGGTCGAGGTCGACGCCGACACCTTCACGGTCACCATCGACGGCGAGGCCGTGGAACCGGCGCCCGCGGCGGAACTTCCCATGGCCCAGCGCTACTTCCTGTTCTGATTCCTTTTCCGAGAAGAGGTCCCTGACGATGAGCCGCGCCGCGCTGCTCGTCCTCGCCGACGGTCGTTTCCCCGCCGGGGGCCACGCGCACTCCGGCGGGGCAGAGGCCGCCTGCAAGGCGGGCCGGATCCATGACGCCGCCACCCTGGAGGACTTCTGCCGGGGCCGGCTGCACACCGCCGGCCTCACCGCCGCCGCGCTCGCCGCGGCCGCCGCCCTCGGGCTCGACCCGGCCGTCCTCGACGCCGCCGCCGACGCCCGTACCCCCTCGCCCGCGCTGCGCACCGCGGCCCGGCGGCTCGGGCGGCAGCTGCTGCGCGCCGCCCGGGCCACCTGGCCCGCCACCGAACTGGAAGCCCTGGCCGCCGAGTTCCCGCGCGGCGCCCACCAGCCCGTGGTGCTCGGCGTCACCGCCCGGGCGGCCGGGCTCGGACCGCTGGACGCCGCGCACGTGGCGGCGTACGAGAGCGTCGGCGGGCCCGCCACGGCGACCGTACGGCTGCTGGGGCTGGACCCCTTCGAGGCGAGCGGGGTCCTGGCCCGGCTCGCCCCCGAACTGGACGCCGTCGCGGCCCGGGCGGAGCGGGCCGCGCTGCGCGCCCGCGCACAGGGCCCGGACGCGCTGCCCGCGGCCTCCTCGCCGCTGCTGGACATCTCGGCGGAGGTCCATGCCGGCTGGCCGGTCCGCCTCTTCGCCTCCTGAGCTCCTGACCTCCTGAAGGAGAACCCGCATGCACCTCGACCACGCCGTGACCTACCCCCGACGACACACCCACAGCGCCGACCCGCTGCGCCCCGACGGCACCCGGCGGGCCCTGCGCATCGGACTCGGCGGACCCGTCGGCTCCGGCAAGACCGCCACCGTCGCCGCGCTGTGCCGCGCACTGCGCGGCGAACTGTCGATGGCGGTCGTCACCAACGACATCTACACCCGCGAGGACGCCGAGTTCCTGCTGCGCGAGGCCGTGCTGCCGCCCGAGCGGATCACCGCCGTCGAGACCGGCGCCTGCCCGCACACCGCCATCCGCGACGACATCTCGGCAAACCTGGAGGCCGTGGAGGAGCTGGAGGACGCCTTCCGGGAGAACGGCCGACTGGACCTGATCCTCGTCGAGTCCGGCGGGGACAACCTCACCGCCACCTTCTCCCGCGGACTCGTCGATGCCCAGATCTTCGTCATCGACGTGGCCGGCGGGGACGACATCCCCCGCAAGGGCGGACCCGGCGTGACCACCGCCGACCTGCTCGTCGTCAACAAGACCGACCTCGCCCCCCACGTCGGCTCCGACCTCGACCGGATGGCCCGCGACGCCGCCGAGCAGCGCGGCGAACTCCCCGTCGCCTTCCAGTCGCTGCGCGGCCCCGAAGGGGTCGGCCCGGTGGCCGCCTGGGTGCGCGAACGGATCGCCGCCTGGTCCTCGCGGTGAGCGCCGCGATCACCGAGGAGATCGAGGACACCGAGGAGACGGAGGAGACCGAGGAGACATCCCCGACCCCTCCTTCGGGCCTACGGGCCACCGCCCGCATCCACGCCGTGGCCGACGGACGCGGCGGCACCGCCCTGCCGCTGCTGGCCGGGGAGGGCCCGCTCGCGCTGCGCCGCACCCGCTCCTCGTCACGGGCCGAAGCAGGGGTCGTGCTGGTCGGCGCGATGAGCGCCCCGCTCGGCGGGGACCACCTCACCGTCGAGGCCGCCGTGGGCCCCGGGGCGCGGCTCTCCTTCGCCTCGGCGGCGGCCACCTTGGCACTGCCCGGCCGGACCGGCGCGCCCGCGCGGTACGACGTACACCTCACCCTGGAGGACGGGGCGTCGCTGCGGTGGCTGCCCGAGCCGCTGGTCTCGGTACGCGGCAGCGACCTGAGGGTGCGCACCCGGGTCCGACTCGCCCCCACGGCACGCCTGGTGCTGCGCGAGGAGCAGGTTCTGGGCCGCACCGGGGAGCCTCCGGGCCTGCTGCGCAGTCGCCTCGCCGTCGAGTGCGGGGGCCGTCCGCTGCTGGACCAGGAGCTCGCCTGCGGCCCCGGCGCGCCCGGCGGCTGGGACGGGCCGGCGGGCCTGGCCGGGCACCGGGCCCTCGGCCAACTCCTCGTAGTGGACCCGGCCTTCGGCGGGAACCCGCCCGCCGCGGCGGTCCTGGGGGAGTACGCGGCGGTGACGCCGTTGGCCGGTCCTGCCGTCCTCGTGACGGCCCTTGCCGCGGACGCCCTGCGGGTACGCGAGCTGCTCGACTCGGCCTGCCGTAGGTACGGGTGGTGAAAGCGGGACGCAGCAGGCACCGCTCAGCGGTACACGCCTTTCCGGTTATCGGGTTGGCAAAGAAGTCGATCCGGCCCTGTCGCCGGGTCCCGGTCAGACGACAGGATCCCCCTGCACGCCGACGACCGAACCCGACCAACCCGGCCGCCCACGGCGGCACCTGACGCAGGGGGAACAACCACGTGATACGCAACGCGGCGCTGGGGAGCGCCGCCACACTGATCACCGGCACACTCGCGGCGAGCCTGCTGCTGGCCCCGCCGGCCGCAGCGGCCTCCGCCGGCAGCGAGGGCAAGCTGCCGGAGGCGCTGGGCGTCCAGATCGCCGCGGCCCGCGCCGCCCGCACCGGGATCGACTGGAAGGACTGCCCGGCGGACTGGGGCTTCGAGAAGCCCATCCAGTGCGGCTGGGTGAAGGTCCCGCTCGACTACGCGAAGCCCTACGGCAAGACCATCGACATCGCCGTCGACCGGATCGGGAGCACCGGCACCAAGGAGGAGCGCCAGGGCGCGCTCGTCTACAACCCCGGCGGCCCCGGCGGCTCCGGCATGCGCTTCCCGCGCCGCGTCACCACCAAGAGCCCGCTGTGGGTCAACACCTCCAAGGCCTACGACTTCGTGGGCTTCGACCCCCGCGGTGTCGGCCACTCGGCGCCGATCTCCTGCATCGACCCGCAGGAGTTCGTCAAGGCCCCGAAGGCCGACCCGGTCCCGGACTCCGAGGCCGACAAGCGCGCCCAGCGCAAGCTCGCCGCCGAGTACGCGGACGGCTGCAAGGAACGCAGCGGCGAGATGCTGCCGCACATGACCACGCCGAACACCGCGCGCGACCTCGACGTGATCCGCGCCGGCCTCGGTGAGAAGAAGCTGAACTACCTCGGCGTCTCCTACGGCACCTACCTGGGCGGGGTCTACGCGACCCTCTTCCCGACCCACGTGCGCCGCATGATCGTCGACAGCGTGGTGGACCCCTCGCAGGACAACATCTGGTACGAGGCCAACCTCGGCCAGGACGTCGCCTTCCAGATGCGCTGGAACGACTGGCAGGACTGGGTCGCCAAGAACGACGCCGTCTTCCACCTCGGCGACACCCGCGCCAAGGTCGAGGCCCGCTACCAGAAGCTGCGCGCCAAGGCCAAGGCCGCCCCGCTCGGCGGGGTCGTCGGCCCGGCCGAGCTCATCGGCTTCTTCCAGGGCGCCCCGTACTACGACTCCTCCTGGGTGCCCGTCGCCCAGACCTGGGCCGCGTACGAGGCCGGTGACGAGCAGGCGCTGATCGACGCCATCGCCCCGGACATGACGGACCTCAAGGGCAACGCGGCGTCCGAGAACAGCAACGCCGTCTACACCGCGGTCGAGTGCGCCGACGCCAAGTGGCCCACCAGCTGGTCCAAGTGGGACCGGGACAACACCAAGCTGCACCAGAAGTACCCGTTCCTGACCTGGTCCAACGCCTGGATGAACCTGCCCTGCGCGACCTGGAAGGCCAAGCAGAGCACCCCGATCAAGGTCGGCGCCGAGCGCGGGCTGCCGCCCGTGCTGATCGTCCAGTCCGAGCGGGACGCGGCCACGCCGTACAAGGGCGCGGTCGAGCTGCACCGCAGCCTCGCCGGCTCGCGTCTGATCACCGAGAAGGGCGCCGGCTCGCACGGTGTCACCAGCCTGGTGAACCCCTGCATCAACACCCGGGTGGACACCTACCTGCTCACCGGCAAGGTCGATGCCAAGGACGTGACGTGCGCTCCGCACGCCACCCCCGTGGCCCCGGCCCCGGCCGCGGCGAAGTCCCTGTCGTCCGACGCCCCGGCCTCCTCCTCGGTCCTGCCGGCGCCGGAGGAGCTCCCCGCCGTCCGGTAAGGACCGGCGGTAGCGAACGGACGAGCGGGAGAAGGCTCAGCGCGCGGTGCGCCGGGCCTTCTTCCGCTCTTCCTCCTCCTCGGCCTTGACCTCGGCCGCGTACCGGTCGACGTACTCCTGACCGGACAGTCCGAGGATCGCGTACATGATCTCGTCGGTGACCGCCCGCAGGACGGCGCGCTCGCCCTCCATCCCGGCGTACCGGGAGAACTCCATCGGCTCGCCGAAGCGGATCGTCACCCGCCGGATCTTCGGGAGCTTCTTGCCGGGCGGCTGGATCTCGAAGGTGCCGACCATCGCGCAAGGGATCACGGGCACCCCGGCGCCCAGAGCCATCGCGGCCACCCCGACCTTGCCCTTGTAGAGCCGCCCGTCGTGCGAGCGCGTGCCCTCCGGATAGATCCCGAGCAGCTCGTCCTTGGCCAGCACGCCCAGGCCCTCGCGCAGGGCCGCCTGTCCGGCGTTCTTGCCGGAGCGGTCCACGGGGATCTGACCGGCGCTGCGGAAGAAGAACGCGGTGAGCCGGCCCTTCACCCCGGGGCCCGTGAAGTACTCGGCCTTCGCCAGGAAGGTGATCCGCCGCTTGAGGATGGCGGGCATCAGGAAGTGGTCGGAGAAGGACAGGTGATTGCCCGCGACGATGGCGGCCCCTTCCGCGGGGATGTTCTCCAGACCCTCGATCCGAGGTCTGAACAGCAGCCGCAGCAGAGGGCCGAGCAACACGTGCTTGAGCAAGTGGTAGAACACCAGGCCGCTCCTGTCGATATCCCGTTGTCACCACCATTTTACGAACGGTGAGCCGCGGGTTGCAGGGGGCGGGTAGGGACCTTACTCAGACATTGCGTGTCGCGGCCATCCCGGCGGTCAGCAGCCCCAGCACCACCCAGCCGAACCACAGCCAGCCGTTGCTGCCGAGGGCCACGGAATACGCGGCGACGGCCACCAGAGCGGCGAAGGTCATGACGCACATCGCCTTAACGGATCCGGTCATGCCCCATGGTGGCGCGCGAAGGCGGTATCGCGCTACCGGCCACGCGCTTGGAGCGAGGCGAGATACGCGTTGTACGCGGCCAGCTCCTTGTCACCGCTGCGGTCCTCGGCCCGGTCGGACCGCCGCGCGGCCCGCTGCTCGGAGTGGTACCACTGGTAGACGAGGGCGATCAGGACCAGGACCGAGGGGATCTCGCTGAAGGCCCAGGCGATACCGCCGCCCCACTGCTGGTCGAGCAGCGGGTCGATGCCGAGGGACGCCGGCGGGTTCTCGTACGTCTTGATCATCGGCTGGCTCGCCATCATCAGGGCGATGCCGAAGAAGGCGTGGAAGGGCATGCCGGCGAACAGCTCCAGCATCCGCATCACGTAACCCGGCCGGTGCGGGCCCGGGTCGATGCCCATGATCGGCCAGAAGAAGATGAGGCCGACGGCGAGGAAGTGCACCATCATCGCGATGTGCCCGGTCCGGCTCTCCATCAGGAAGTCGAAGAGCGGGGTGAAGTACAGCGCGTAGAGGCTCGCGATGAACATCGGGATCGTGAAGGCGGGGTGGGTGATCACCTTCATGTACCGGCTGTGCAGCAGCATCAGCAGCACCTCGCGCGGCCCCTTGTGACCACGGGCGGCGGGCGGCAGCGCGCGCAGCGCCAGCGTCACCGGAGCGCCCAGCAGTACCAGGATCGGGGTGACCATGCTGATCACCATGTGCTGCACCATGTGCACGCTGAACATGACCATGCCGTAGTCGTTCAGCTTGGTGCACATCACGAGGATCACGGTCAGCACGCCCACGGTGAAGGCGATGGTCCGGCCCAGCGGCCAGGAGTCCCCGCGCCGGCGCAGCCGCAGCACGCCCCACCCGTACAGGGCGAGCCCGACCAGCGAGCCGATCAGGAAGAAGGCGTCGAAGGAGAACTCCAGCCCGCGCCCGAGAGTGAACGGCGGCAGGTCCATGTCCATGTGCATGTCCATGCCGTGCCCGCTGTGATCCATCTGTTCACTCCCTTGACCGTGATGCCCCACCACAGTAGTGCCGCCCCCGAGCGCCGGTGCGCGCGGGGGCGGCCTGTCACAAAAGGGACGTCGGAGAAGGGGACGTCACAGAACGGTCTGCGCCTCGTCGTACCGCTCGGACGGCACCGTCTTGAGGGTCGAGGTGGCCTCGGACAGCGGCACCATCACGATGTCCGTCCCGCGCAGCGCGGTCAGCATGCCGAACTCGCCGCGGTGCGCCGCCTCCACCGCGTGCCAGCCGAAGCGGGTGGCCAGGACCCGGTCGTACGCGGTCGGCGTGCCACCACGCTGGACGTGACCCAGGATCACCGGCCGGGCCTCCTTGCCCAGGCGGTTCTCCAGCTCCACGGCCAGCAGGTTGCCGATGCCGGCGAACCGCTCGTGACCGTAGATGTCCTTGCCGCGCTCCTCGAAGTCCATCGAGCCGGGCCTCGGCTTGGCGCCCTCGGCCACCACGACGATCGCGAACCGCTTGCCCGCGGAGAACCGCTCGCCGACGATCGCCGTCAGTTCGTCGATGTCGAAGGGGCGCTCCGGGACGACGATCGCGTGCGCGCCGGCCGCCATGCCGGAGTGCAGGGCGATCCAGCCGGTGTGGCGGCCCATGACCTCCACGACCATCACGCGCTGGTGGGACTCGGCGGTGGTCTTCAGCCGGTCCAGGGCCTCGGTGGCGACCCCGACGGCCGTGTCGAAGCCGAAGGTGACGTCGGTGGAGGCGATGTCGTTGTCGATGGTCTTCGGGACCCCGACGATCGGCAGACCGGCCTCGGACAGCAGGTTCGCGGCCTTCAGCGTGCCCTCGCCGCCGATCGGGATGATCGCGTCGAGGCCGAGGTCCGCGACGTGGCCGCGGGCGCGCTCCACGCCGTCGCGCAGGTGCGCGGGCTGGACCCGGGAGGAGCCGAGGATGGTGCCGCCGCGGGCGAGGATGCCGCCGACGGCGTCGAGGTCGAGCTTGCGGTAGTCGGCCTCCAGCAGGCCCTTCCAGCCGTCGAGGAAGCCGATGACCTCGTCGCCGTGGTCGACCACGGCACGGTGCACGACGGAGCGGATGACGGCGTTGAGACCGGGGCAGTCGCCACCGGAAGTGAGCACACCTATGCGCATGGCAGGAACGGACCTTTGCAACGTGGGCCGACGACCGGACCACGTCGTCCGGTTGGAACTACGGCCACCCTACAAGCGGTGGAGAGGTGGACTGAACCATCCTCCACATGCTGGTCGCACTCGTCGTACGAAACCACGTCGGCCCGGTTCCCCCTAGGGAAAACCGGGCCGAACAGATGATGACGGGGCCGCCCCGATGAGCGCTCCGCAGGGCCTCTAGGCGGGCTGCGTCGCGGTGGCGATGCGCTCCGCGCGCAGCGCCTCGTACCACCGGTCGTCTATGGCCGGCAGCGCGTTCACATCGAGGGCCAGCTTCAGCAGCAGGTCCGCGATCTGCGGGTTGCGGGCCATCACGGGACCGTGCATGTACGTGCCGAACACCGTGTCGTTGTACGCGCCTTCGGTGCCGTCACCGGTGCCGTTGCCACGGCCCATGCTCACCCGGGCGAACGGCTTGGCCGTCGGGCCGAGGTGGGTCACGCCCTGGTGGTTCTCGAAACCCGTCAGCTGCGGCAGGCCCAGGCGCGGGTCGATGTCCGCGAGGACGTCGCCGACGCACCGCTCGCCCTCACCGCGCACGGTGACGACGTCCAGCAGGCCGAGGCCCTCCTGGCGCTGTCCCTGGTCGTTGACGAACTCCTTGCCGAGGATCTGGTACCCGGCGCAGACCGAGAAGACGATCGCCCCGTTCGAGACGGCCCGCTCCAGACCGCCGTCGCGCAGCAGGCGCTCCGCGGCCAGGCGCTGCGGCCGGTCCTCGCCACCGCCGATCAGGTAGATGTCGCCCGAGGTGGGGATCGGCTGGTCGCTGCGCACGTCCACGCGCTGCACGTCCAGGCCGCGCTGGCGCGCCCGGCGCTCCACCACGAGGGCGTTGCCCTGGTCTCCGTACGTGCTCAGCAGGTCCGGGTAGACCCACACCAGACGCAGGCTGTTGTCGCTCATGCTCTTGTCCTTTATGGGTACTAGTTGCCGACGCGGCGGCGCACGTCCTGGAAGGCGGTGTAGTTGGCGATCAGCTCGATCTGTCCGGGCGGCGCGAGCTGCACGGCCTCGTCGAGGGTGTCGCACACCCGGAACTCCAGGCCGGCGACCTCCAGGCGGACCGCGAGGTCCAGCTTGCGGTCACCGATCACGAAGATCGGGTGACCGGCCAGCCGCGGGTAGTCCACGTCCCACAGCCACGAGGTGTCGGTGCCGTCGGCGCCGCGCGCGTTCACCGAAAGGATCACCGGGGTCGGCGGGGGATCGATCAGCGAAAACGTTTCGAGCCAGCCCGCCGGGTTCTTCGCGAGCAGCAGCCGCAGCTCACGGCCCTGGAAGTTCACCACGTCGTAACGGCCGGCGACGGCCTGCACCTGGTACATCCGCTCCAGCGCGACCTGCGGCGGAACACCGAAGACGGCGGCCACGGCGGCCGAGGTCGCGGCGTTGGCCTTGTTGGCGCGGCCGGGCAGCTGCAGGTGGATCGGCCAGGCCGAGCCGTGCGGGTCCAGGACATGGTCGCCGGAGAGCACCCAGGTCGGGGTCGGGCGTCGGAATCCGCACTCGCCGCAGAACCAGTCGTCGCCGGGGCGCTGCATGACGCCACCGCAGGAGGGGCACGACCAGGCGTCGTCCTTCCACTCCTGGCCGGCCGCGACCCACACCACGTTCTGCGAGGAGGAGGCGGACCACACGATCAGCGGGTCGTCGCAGTTGGCGACGATGACCGCCTTGGAACCCTGGAGGCCCTCACGCCACTTCTCCGCGAGCATGCGGGTCTCGGCGGCGCGGTCCAGCTGGTCGCGGGAGAGGTTGAGCAGGGCGATCACCTTGGGGGTGACGTCCCGGGCCACTCCGGCCAGGTACTTCTCGTCCACCTCGATGACGCCGTACTTGGCGTCCGAGCCACCGGCCAGCGCGGAGGTGATGCCGGCCGGCATGTTGGCGCCGAGGGCGTTGGAGACGACCGGACCGCTGGCCCGCAGGGCCTCCGCGATCAGTCGGGTCGTCGTGGTCTTGCCGTTCGTCGCGGAGACGAGGACGACATCGAGATGTTGCGCCAGCGCGCCGAGAAGATCGGGGTCGAGCCTGAGTGCGACCTTGCCACCGATCACCGATCCGCTTCCGCGTCCCGCGGCCCGCGACACCGCCGCCGCGGCCTTGCCCGCCGTCACGGCCAGCTTGGCCCGCGGCGAAAGCGGCTCCGTGTTGCCTGCCATCGTCCCTTGTCCTCCTTGCGTCGGTCGGCCCCAGCCTATCCAGTACCGGCCGGAGCCTTGACCGCGGCGCCCCCGCCCCGCCGCGGATCTCCTCATATAGTCGCCCGTCGTAGGCTTACGGCCATGCGACAGCGCCCCATTCCCGGCACCACCGGTCTCGTCCGCACCATGAGCCTGCTGGGTGATCCGGTGCTCCACTCCGCGTGTGCGGAAGTCACCGAATTCGGCCCGGATCTCGACCGGCTCATCGAGGACATGTTCGCCACGATGTACGCCGCCGAGGGTGTCGGGCTCGCCGCGAACCAGATCGGCGTCGGACAGCGGGTGTTCGTCTACGACTGCCCCGACGACGAGGACGTCCGCCACGTCGGGCACATCGTCAACCCGCGGTTGGTGACGGCCGACGGGGACGAGTTCCTGGGGCCGGAGGGGTGCCTGTCCCTGCCGGGGCTGGAGGCGGGTACGGCCCGCTTCGACCACGCGGTGGTGGAAGGTGTCACCTCGGACGGGGCCGCGGTGCGGATCTCGGGGACGGGGTTCTTCGCGCGGTGCCTTCAGCATGAGTGCGACCACCTCGACGGGACGGTGTACGCGGACCGCGTGACGGGACTGCGGGCCCGTCGCCTGCGGCGGGCCATCCGCAAGACCCCTTGGGGTGCGGAGGGCATTTCCAGCCTCGCCGGCGTTTGAGGCGCGGGTCCGGGCGGAGCCCGGTGCCCGGCGGAGCCGGGTTCCCTGGGGCTCCGCCCCAGACCCCGCGCCTCAAACGCCGGCGAGGCTGGGATTGCCCGGGCGGAGCCGGAAGTGGCCCGGCGAGGCTGGGATTGCCCGGGCGGAGCCGGGAGTGGCTCGGCGAGGCTGGGATTGGCCGGCGGAGCCGGGGGTGGCTCGGCGGGGTCAGAAGCCCGGGCCGTCTTCGCGGTTGCCGGCGGTGGCCAGGCGGCCCCAGAGGAGGTCGGTGAGGCCCGCGACCAGCTCCGCCCGCTCGCAGGGCCGTTCGCCCAGCCACCAGTCACCGGCCGCGTGCATCATGCCGACGATGCCGTGGCCCCAGATCCGGGCGAGGCGTTCGCCCCCCGGGCCGAGGTCCACCCGTTCACCGATCACCTCGGCCAGCTCCTCGCCGAGCCGGCGCAGCAGCGGGGCCGAGTGCAGGCCGACGTCGAAGCCACGTTCCGCGGTGTGGGAGTCCTCGGCCGGGTGCATGAGGAAGCGGTAGACCTGCGGGCGGGCCTCGATGGCGGCGAGGTAGGTGTCGAGGGTCGCCTCCACCCGATCGCGCCGCTCGGCGGGGGCGTCGAGCGCGGCCCGTAGCGAGTCGAGCAGCGCGTCGGTGTGCCGGACGGCGAGGGCCTGGTAGAGGCCCGCCTTGTCCCCGAAGTGCCGGTAGAGGATGGGCTTGGTGATGCCGGCCTCCGCCGCGATCGCGTTCATGGAGGCCTTCGGGCCGTCCCTGAGCACGACCCGGTCGGCCGCTTCGAGCAGCTCCCGCCGGCGGCGTTCGGCCGCTCCCGGCTCACCGGCCTGTTGAGTGGTCTCCATGACGTGTTTCTCTCCCCGCCCTTGCGATGTGCGTGACGCCCACGCAACGTAACACCCCGCACACCCCGTCGTTCGATTCCGCGGTCGCCCCGGCCGGCGTCAGGGCCGGTGCGGGCGGTGCTTGACAGTGCCTACTCGCCGGTAACAGACTGTGGCCTTCGCGTAGGTTACCGCTAGTAACTTCCGCAGGGACGAGTACAGACAGGTGGAGGGGACATGGCGGAGTTCACCATGGAGCTGAACGACGACCAGAAGCAGGTACGGGACTGGATCCACGGCTTCGCCGCCGATGTGATGCGTCCCGCCGCCGCGGAATGGGACGAGCGCGAAGAGACTCCGTGGCCCGTCATCCAGGAGGCCGCCAAGGTCGGCATCTACTCCTTGGACTTCTACGCCCAGCAGTTCTTCGACCCGACGGGCCTCGGCATCCCGATGGCGATGGAGGAGCTGTTCTGGGGCGACGCGGGCATCGCGCTGTCCATCGTCGGCACCGGACTCGCGGCCATCGGCGTCGTCGCCAACGGCACCGAGGAGCAGATCGGTACCTGGATCCCGCAGATGTACGGCACCCCTGACGACGTCAAGGTCGCCGCCTTCTGCTCCTCCGAGCCGGACGCCGGCTCCGACGTCGGCTCGATGCGCACCCGCGCGGTCTACGACCAGGCCAAGGACGAGTGGGTACTGAGCGGCACCAAGACCTGGGCGACGAACGGCGGCATCGCCAACGTCCACATCGTCGTCGCGGTCGTCGATCCCGCGCTGGGGACCAAGGGGCACGCCTCCTTCATCATCCCGCCGAACACCCCCGGCCTGTCCCAGGGCCAGAAGTTCAAGAAGCACGGCATCCGCGCCTCGCACACCGCCGAGGTGGTGCTGGAGGACGTACGGATCCCCGGCTCCTGCCTGCTCGGCGGCAAGGAGAAGCTGGACGAGCGCCTCGCGCGGGCCCACGAGCGCGCCCGTAGCGGCGGCGGCGAGCGGGTGAAGAACGCGGCCATGGCCACCTTCGAGGCCTCCCGGCCGGCGGTCGGCGCGATGGCCGTCGGCACCGCGCGCGCGGCGTACGAGGTGGCCCTCGACTACGCGAAGACCCGTACGCAGTTCGGCCGCCCGATCATCGACAACCAGGGCGTGGCCTTCCAGCTCGCCGACATGCGGACGCAGATCGACGCGGCCCGGCTGCTGGTGTGGCGGGCGTCCTGGATGGCGGTCGCGGGCCGGCCGTTCGAGTCGGCGGAGGGCTCGATGTCGAAGCTCTTCGCGAGCGAGGTCGCCAAGAAGGTCACCGCCCAGGCGGTCCAGATCCTCGGCGGCAACGGCTTCACCCGTGAGTACCCGGTGGAGCGCATGCACCGGGACAGCGCCATCTACACCATCTTCGAGGGCACCAGCGAGATCCAGCGCCTGGTGATCGCCCGCACCATCTCCGGGATGCCGATCCGCTAGGACAGCCACGTACAGTGCGGTGGTCGGGGGGTCCGGGCCGGTGGGCGGGTGCCGGCCGGTGGGCTCCCCCTCGCCTCATGTCCGCAGACGTGTCCCGGGGGTGGCCCGATGCAGGAGACCGCACGATCGTGGGTCGAAGGATGGGCCGCCTGTCGGGGGATGCCCAGGCCGGTGGACGTGCCGTGGGGGTTGCGGATCGAGACCGGACAGCCGTCCCAGGTGGTCCGTCACGTCCTGCTCGACAACGATGCCGCGACCGCCCGTGATCTCATCGGCACCATCACCGAACCCACCACCTGCGTCAAGGCGTTCCTCCCGCAGGGCGAGATGGACCCTTGGTTCTCGTCCGCGTGGGAGCCCACCGAGCCCTGCTTCCTGATGGCCGTCGATCTCCGCCCGTCGCGCGTGCGCGTGCCGGACGGATACACCGTCTCCGTCGAGGCCGCCGACGGAGTCGTCCACGTGCGCGTCCTGAGCGCCGACGGGGACCTGGCCGCCGGCGGTCGGACCGGTTCGACCCGTGCCGGTACCGCCTGCGTCTTCGACCAGATCGTCACCGAAGCGGCACACCGGCGCCGTGGCCTCGGGACGGTGGTGATGGGCGCACTCACCGACGCGGCCGCCGGGAGCGGGGCGTCCGTGGGCATCCTGGGCGCGACCGTCCCGGGCCGGGCGCTCTACGAGGCGCTGGGCTGGAAGGTCCTCGCACCGCTGAACGGATTCGTCTACGAGCCCGTGGCCCCCTGACCGCACCGAGGCGCACCCGCGCGCCCTCAGGGCCGCAGCAGCCGCACCAGGGCCCGGCCGAAGAGGAGCCTGCCCGCCGCCGCGACCAGGGGATCCAGGGCGCGGGGGAGGCCGCGCAGACGCAGTTCCTCACGCCAGTGGACCTCCGAGCCGCCCGTGGCGAGGGGGCGGATCTCGATCTCCGCCCAGCCCGTCACCGCCCGGCCGCGCTTCTCCAGCCGGACTTCTCCCGGCGAACCCTCCGTGGGGGGTCGCCAGACGACGACTTCCATGCGGTCGTCGAATGTGATCCTGCTCACGCCCGTACGGGCTGTGAAGATCGTTCCGACGTGGGTCGGGGACGGCGTCTCGATGATCGTCCGGGTGAGGGGGACCTGTGCGCCGTGGCGCTCCCAGTCCGTGAGCATCGACCACGCCTCGACCGGCGGAAAAGACGTGCGATGAATGATCCGGATAGCGGGCATGAGCGCATCGTAAGCGGGCATACACACCCTGAACTGGACGGCGAATATGGGTTCCGTCCGGGGGCGGCGATCAGTAATACTCACCGCCACCGTGGATCGCGGATTCGACCGGGTGACCACCGGCGCTCCCGCCCCACTTCGCGAGGAGGTGCGCCATGTGCTCCCACCAGCCACCCTGCCCGACCGCCGACAGCGCCGATCACGACGCCGCCCGCATTGTGGCCTCTCACCCCGAACAGGGCTGGAGCCTGCTGTGCAACGGAGTCGTGGTCTTCGACGACACCGGTGAACTGCTCCCCGACAGCCGCACGGTGGAACCCCGCCGCCCGGCCCTGGTCTGAGCGAGGAGGCAGCATGCGCCAGCAGCTGATCCGTAAGCCCGTCCCGAAGCCCGCCCCCCGAGACCTGGACCTGCGCACACCGTCGGGCAGACCCCTCCCGTACTGACGGGAGCCCAGGATTTAGGCCGTACTCCAGTCCCACCGGCCGAGACTCAGCCGGTGGGCGCAGCCGCCCCGCCCAGGAACGCCGTCTCGTAGGCGGCGTCCCCGATCGCCGCGCGGGCCTGCCGCTCGCCCTGGTCCCGTAGGGCCGTCAGCGAGGGCGAGCCGCCCATCTGCGGCCGGCCCACCGTGCGCCACCAGGCGTGCCCGGTGCCCAGCAGCCGCGCCGCCAGTTCCCCGTCGCCCAGCCCGGCCACCGCCGCGGCCAGCAGGTCCAGGCCGAGCGCGATGCCGAAGCGGTCGCCCAGCAGCCGTTTCCCCGAGAGCATGGCCCGTACGTGCCGGGCCGCCTCCCCGTGATCGCCCAGGCCCAGTGCCGCCACGGCCAGGATGTAGTCCGCGTACGCCCGCAGCCAGCGATCGCCCAGCTCCACGCAGGACTCCCGCAGGGACCGCGCCTCCTCGGTCGCTTCCTCGAAACGCCGCAGGTCGCACAGGGCGTAGCCGGTGGCCAGCTTGCACAGGAGCCAGCCCGCGCCGCTGGTGCGTCCGCCGTGGCCCGCCCGGGCCCGGGGACCGGCCAGCCGCAGGGCCCGTCCCGGGTCGCCGGGCATCAGGACGGAGACCGCCTGCAGGTAGGCCGCGCGCAGCTCCCGCTCCGGGTCCGCGAGCCGGGCCGCGTCGCGCGTGCATTCGGCGCCGAGCTGCTGGGCCGCGTACATGTCGCCCTGGAGCAGCGCGGTGAGGCCGAGGGCCCACACGGCCTGGTTGTACGTGGCCCCTGTATGCGGAGCCGCCCTCAGGGCCCGTTCCAGGAAGCCGCGGCCCTCGTGCACGTGCCCGCACCCGAACCAGTAGAACCACAGCGCCCCGGCCATCTCCAGCGCCGCCGTCGGGTCGGCGGCGATCAGGTGTTCCAGGGCGGTACGCAGCTGCGCGTGTTCGGCGGTGATCCTGCGGTACCAGTCCACCTGTCCCGGGCCCATCCAGCCGCGGTCGGCGGCCTGGGAGAGCGCCGCGTACCAGTGGGCGTGCCGGTCGGTGACGATCTCCACCTCGCCGAGCTCGGCCAGCCAGTCCTGACCGTACTCGCGGATCGTGTCCAGCATCCGGTAGCGGGGCCCCGTCCCGCGTTCCTCGATCCGCAGCACCACGGACTTGGCGGCGAGGCCCGCCAGTACGCGCTCCACCCGGGCGGCGGGCAGCGGCCCGCCCGAGCAGACGGCGCGCGCCGCCGCGATGTCGAAGTCACCGGTGAAGACCGAGAGCCGGGCCCACAGCAACCGCTCCACCGGCTCGCACAGTTCGTGGCTCCAGCCGATCGTGGTCCGCATCGTCCGGTGCCGGCGGGGCAGCGCGGCCCGGGCGTCGGACAGCACCTCGAAGCGTTCGCCGATCCGTTCGGCCATGTGCTCCAGCGTCCACAACCGCATGCGGGCGCCCGCGAGTTCCAGCGCGAGCGGGATACCGTCCAGGCGCCGGCACACCTCGGCGGCCACCGCGGTCCGCGCGGGGTCCGCGAAGACGGCCGCCGCCTGCGGGGTGGCGGCCAGGGCGCGGGCCCGGAAGAGGGCGAGGGCGTCGCTGTCGGTCCCTTCGCAGGGCAGCGGCCGGACCTCGACGACCTCCTCGGTCGGCATGTCGAGCGGTTCGCGGGAGGTGACCAGGATCGTCAAACCGGGTGCGGACTGCAGGAGTTCGCCGACCAGATGGCGGCAGTCGGCCACCAGGTGCTCACAGGTGTCCAACACCAGGAGCAGCTCCTTGTCGGCCATCCACGCGCACAACTCCTCGTCGGGAGGGCGCGGGGAGTGGTCGGCGAGGCCGACGGTGTGGGCGACGGTGGCCGTGAGCAGGCTCGGATCGCGCAGGGGTGACAGCTCCGCCCACCACACCCCGTCGGGGCGCGCCTGACGGGCCGCAGCCACGGCGCGTAGGGCCAGTCGTGACTTGCCGACGCCGCCCACGCCCGTGAGGGTGACCAGTCTTCGTTCGCGCAAGAGACCGTCGAGCAGGTGGAGTTCGTGCTCCCGGCCGACGAAGCTCGCAGGTTCCGGGGGGAGGTTGCCGGGCACCGGGCGGGGGGCCGATCCGGGATGGTCGGCCGCGGAGTCTGCCTGATTGTCATGGAACGAGTACTCACCGAACACGGATGTATTGTGCGCGATCTTCCCGTGCGGCCGCGCCGTTCAAGCCGGATCGGTGTCTTCTTTCACGCGACGAGTGTGATCCGCCGCTCCGCCGAGAAGGATCCCCAGTTGCCGTCGGGGAGCCTGGCCCGCAGCTTCACGGCCCACACGGTGCCGGCCGGCTCGGCGACCGTGATCCGGTGCTCCGCCCGCCCGCTGGGCACCGCCCCCGCCCCGAACTGGATGACGGTCGTGGGCGTCCCGTTGACGTACAGCTCGTACTCGGTGGTCTCGCCACCGGTGTCCGGGGCGGTCCAGGTCAGGGTGACGGCGCCCGGGGAGGCGGCCGCGGCGAACTCGGCGGGGGCGGTGCTGGGGCCGTCGCCGGAGGCGGGCGGGGTCGTCACGTCCACCGCCGGGCCGTCGGGGGAGGAGTTGTCCGCCCCGTCGCGGGCCCGCACGGTGAACGTGTAGACGGTGTCGGGCCGGAGGTTGTCCAGGGCCGTGGCGCTCTCACCCGGACCGGCGGTGTGGATCCGGACGCCGCCCTGGTAGATGTCGTAGGCCGTGATGCCCGTGTCGTCGGTCGCCGCCGTCCAGGACACCTGGGCGGACCGGGGCCCGGTCGCCCGGGCGGTGGTGGTGGCCGGGGAGGTGGGGGCCGCGCGGTCCTCGGCCTTGGCGGCGGGTGTGGTCACCCGGGCGGCCGCCGCGGGTTCGGAGAGGTTGCCGGCGGCGTCCTCGGCCCGGACGGTGAAGGCGTAACCCGTCTGCGGGGTGAGGCCGGTGATGTCCACCATGGTCTTCTCGGCGGGGAGTTCGCGGACCAGGCGGTCGGCCTCGAACACCTGGTAGCCCGTCACCCCGTCCCGGTCGGCGGCCGCGTTCCACATGACGTGCACGCTGGTGGCGCTGCCGGCCTGGGCCGTCAGTCCGGCGGGGGCGGGCGGGGGCCGGGTGTCGGGCGTGGTGCAGGCCGCGAGGCCGGTGATGCCCGTGAGGGCCAGGTAGAGGGCGAGCGTGGGGGCGCTGCGTCGCACGGGGGTGCCTTCCTCGGCCTGCTCGGCCTGCTCGCTCCTTATTGGTCTAGACATATATGGCACGGCGGACGGGAGCCCGACAAGACCCCTGCGCCGACGGCCCGCGGTGTGCCCGGGTTCGTGTTCTTCTGTCCCGCCGGCGGACGCCAACTCCAAGATCTCCGACGGGTCGACGAGGTGATCGTCAAGGGCGACCGGCCGTCACGGACGGTCAACACCCGTACGGCGGACACGTCTTTCGCCCGAAGGCACCCCCTCCTGCGCCACCATGGCGGCGAGTAAGGAGGTTTCGATGGTGATTTCCCTCTCGGTGGTCGTCCTGCTCCTCATCCTGGCCTGGATCTTCCTGCGCAGCGGCGGGCTCAAGTTCTCGCACGCCCTCGTCTGTGCGCTGCTCGGCTTCTACCTCGCGAGCAGCAGCATGGCCACGACCATCCACAACGGCCTGACGGCCACCGCGAACGTGGTGTCCGGCCTCAATCCTTGATCGACTGTTGCGCCTTCATGAATCATCCGGCCCATCCATGGACTCCTCGTGCAGTGCGATCTAGCGTCCGGTGGCGGCGCGACATCAGACGCATTGTCAACAACGCAGAGACATGGAGGAAGCCCGGATGTTCCGAAGATCGCTGAACTGCGCCGTGCTGCCCGTCGTCGCCGCACTCACGGTGATGTACGGCGGCTCCTCGGCCCAGGCCGAGGAGATACCCAAGGCCCCCGGGCACCGCCTCGTCACCCACTACGAGGGCAGCCCCGCGGCCGCCGCCCCGCTGCCCGGCGAGGCGCCGCCGCAGCACCCCTTCCTCGCGCCCAACGGCCGCAGCGGCATGCACTCCGACGCGGCGGGCAGCGCCACGGCCCCCTGGTCGGGGCCGCTCGGCAAGAACCCGAAGGTGACCAGCGAGAAGATCGCCGCCCTCGGCGGGGAGTGCGCCACCGCGACCTTCGACTCGGCCGGCCGGCTCGTCACGGTGTGCGGCACCTTCTCCGGCTTCAAGGTCAAGCTCCTGGAGCCCCGTACGCTCGCCACGCTCGCGGAACACCAGCTCCCGCAGCGCTCCTCGACGGTCGAGGCGATCACCTCGCTCGACTTCGCGAAGATCTTCAAGGACACCTCGGGCGGCGCCTACTTCTACCTGGACGACCAGGACCGGGCCGTGCTGGCCGACTCCCGCCAGCACATCCTGCGCCTCGCCCATTCCCAGAACCCCGACGGCAGTTGGAAGTTCACCGTCGACGACGACTGGGACCTCACCGGGCAGGTCCCGCACGACTGCGTGACCTGGACCAACCTGCGGCCCAGCGGCACCTGCGACCCCGTCACCTCCGTGATGCCCGACTGGAACGGCCGGATCTGGTGGGTCACCCGCCAGGGCCGGGTCGGCACGGTGGACCCGGCGACCGATCGGATCCGCTCCGTCCAACTGCGGGGCGAGGAGATCCAGAACTCCTTCTCGGTCGCCGAGGACGGTGTCTCCATCGTCTCCGACCACGCGCTCTACAGCTTCCGCGCCGCCGCCGACGGCACCCCCGAGGTGCAGTGGCGCCAGACGTACGACCGGGGCACGGCGTCCAAGCCCGGCTCCGTCAACCAGGGCTCGGGCACCACCCCGGACCTCTTCGGCCAGGACTACGTCGCCATCACCGACAACGCCGACGACCGGATGAACGTCCTGGTCTACAAGCGGGGCGTGGACGTACCCGCCGACCGGCGGCTGGTCTGCAAGGTGCCGGTGTTCGGCCCAGGCGCCTCGACCACCGACAACTCCCTCATCACCTGGGGCAACAGCATCGTCGTCGAGAACAACTACGGCTACGAGAACCCCACCACCCTGCTGCTGGGCAAGTCGGTCGTGGGCGGAGTCGCCCGCATCGACGTGCGCGGCGACGGCAGCGGCTGCGACACGGTCTGGGAGAGCGCGATCCGCGCTCCCTCCGTGGTCCCGAAGCTCTCCACCGCGAACGGGCTGCTCTACTTCTACGAGAAGGAGCCCAACGCCTGGGGCATCGACGCCTGGTACCTCACGGCCGTGGACTTCCGCACGGGCGAGCGCCGCTGGCGGCAGCTGACCGGCACCGGTCCGCTCTACGACAACAACTGGGCCCCGATCACCCTCGGCCCCGACGGCACCGCGTACGTCGGTGTCTTCAACGGCATCGTCGCGGTGCGCGACAGCTGACGGACGAACCGCCCGCCGCCGGGTCGCCCGGCCGCGGGCGGCCCTCGTCAGGCGGGACGGGCCGCGCCGGCCCATACGGGAGGCCTCCGGTCCGCCCACGGAGCGGCCCGCTCCAGCTGTGCGGCGAGCCGGAACAGGGTGTCCTCGCGTCCGTGGCCCGCGGCGAACTGGACGCCGATCGGCAGGCCGGTGGCCTGGTCGAACCCGAGGGGCACCGACATCGCGGGCGTCCCGGCGACGTTGAAGGCGGCGGTGAAGGGCGAGCGGTGGAACAGGTGCTCCAGCCGGCCCACTCCGTCAGTGTCCTGCGCGCCGTGGCCGTAGGTGTTCAGGGGTACCGGTACCTCGGGGAGCGTCGGCGTCAGCACCAGGTCCTGGGTCTCGAAGTGGGCCCCGATCGAGCGGGCGACCCGGTTGCGTACGTCGAGGGCGTGCACGAACTCCGGGCCGCTCACCGTGCGTCCCCACGCGTAGCTCACGAGTATCTCGGGCTCGACGGTGGTCTCGTCGACGGGGCGACCGAACGCCTCGGCGAAGCCGTCGATCCACGTCACGAGGTTCGCGGACCACAGCCGGGCGTTGGCGAGGACGAACTCCTCCCAGCTCACCCCGAGATCCACGGTGGTGACGTCGACCCGGTGACCGAGTGATTCCAGCAGCCGGGCGGCTCCCAGGGTGGTCTTGAGCACGGCCGGTTCCACGGCGCGCCCGTTCCCGGGGGTGGTGACCAGGCCGACGCGCAGGCGGCCGGGCTCCTCGGCGATCTCCTCCAGGTACGGGCGGCGGGGGCGCTCCGCGAAGTAGGGGTCGCCGGTCTCCGGGCCCTGGATCAGGTCGAGCAGCGCAGCGCTGTCCCGCACGGTCCGGCTGAGCCCACCGTGCACCGCGAGGCCGTTGAAGACCTCGTCGGCGTCCGGGCCGAGGGAGACCCGACCCCGGGTGGGCTTGAGTCCGAACAGGCCGGTGCTGGAAGCCGGCACCCGGATCGATCCGGCCGCGTCGGTGGCGTGCGCGAGGGGGGTGATGCCGGCGGCGACGGCCGCGGCGGAGCCGCCGCTGGAGCCGCCCGCCGTCCGGGTGGGGTCCCACGGATTGCGGGTGGCGCCGTACAGGACCGGCTCCGTGGTGGTGCTGTAGGCGAATTCGGGCGTGGCCGTGCGGCCCAGCGTCACCAGGCCGGCCCGCCGGAACCGCCGCATCAGGAAGGAGTCCGCCCCGGCCACGTTGCCGGCGGCGAGGCGGCTGCCCAGCTCGACGCGCTTGCCGCGCATGGACACGGCGATGTCCTTGATGAGGAAGGGCACACCCGCGAGGGGGGTGCTGCCCGGGGTCGGGGCGTCCTCGGCGGGCCAGCTCTCCACGACGGCGTTGATCCGCGGATTCACGACCGCCATCGCGGCCTGGGCCGCACCGGTGAGTTCGGTCGTGGTCACCTCACCCCGGGCCACCAGCCCGGCCAGCCCCACCGCGTCGTACCGGGTGTATTCGTGCAGCTCCATGCGCTCTCTCCCTCACGGTCCCCATCGGTCCCATGTGATACCGATCGGTATCGCACGGGAGTGATCGGTAACGTAGCATGGGTGCGGAGACGTCGGCGGCGGGACCGAAGCGAGGCACACCATGACGAGCGGCACTCCGAGGCCGGGGCGGGACTCGAGGGTCGCCCGCCTCCCCCCGCGCGAGCGCATCCTCGACGCGGCCGAGGAACTCTTCCTCAGCGAGGGCGTCAGGGCTGTCGGGGTCCAGGCCATCGCCGAGCGGGCCAAGACCACCAAGATGGCGCTCTACCGGCACTTCGCCACCAAGGACGCGCTGATCGAGGAGTGGCTGAGGATCGTCGCGGCGGAGTACAGCACCGCCTTCGACCGGGTGGAGGCCGAGTACGCTGACGACGGCCGGGCCCAGGTGCTCGCCGTGGCCCGGTTCGTCGCGGAAGGGCTGCCCGACGTCGCCCGAAGGGGCTGCCCCTTCGTGAACTCCTTCGCCGGCATGCCCGACCCCGACCATCCGGCCCGCCGGCTGATCGAGGACCACAAGGCCCGTCAGCGGCGACGCCTTACGGCCATGTGCGAGCGGGCGGGCGCGCACGCGCCGGACGACGTCTCCGCGGAGCTCACCTTCCTCCTGGAAGGCGCCCAGATCAGCGCGCAGAACGGCAGCGTCGACCGCGCGGGCGACCGGCTCGTGGCCGCGGTCTCGGCAGCCCTCGACAGGGCGACCACGGAGCGCTGATCCGGCGGTCCCGCGGTCCCGCGGTCCCGCGGTCCTGCGGTCCTGCGGTCCTGCGGCCGGTCAGCGTGTCGACCGGCGGTGCCACTCCTCGGCCAGCAGCCGGTAGGAGTGGACCCGGTCCGCGTGTCCGTGCGTGATCGTGGTGATCAGCAACTCGTCCGCGCCCGTAGCCTCCTGGAGCCGCTCCAGATGATCGGCGACGGTCCGCGCCGAGCCGACGAACCGGGTCTCCACCCGGTCGGCCACCAACCGCCGGTCCGCTTCGGTCCACGGCAGGGCCCGCGCCTCGGCCGGCGTGGGGTACGGGATGGCTCCCTCGGCCGTCCGGATGCTGCGCACCCAGGCCCCGTACCCGGTGGCCAGCTCGCGCGCCGTCTCCTCGTCCTCGGCCACCACCACGTCGGCGGACACCGACAGATACGGCCGGCCCAGCTCGGCCGACGGCTTGAACGCGGCCCGGTACCCCTCGGCCGCCTCCAGCACCGTCGCCGGACTGACGTGGTAATTGGCCGCGAACCGGAGGCCGTTGCGGCCCGCGGTCTCCGCGCTCACCCCGCCGCTGCTGCCCAGGATCCACACCTCTACGTCGGCACCCTCGCCGGGGACGGCATGCGCCTGGACCCCCTCCGGGGAGCGGTACTCGCCCCGCAGCAGCGCGAGCACGTCGTCGACCTGCTCGCCGTACTCCTGCGGCCGGGCGCCCGGCAGGTTCAGCAGCCGCTGCTGGAGGGCCACCCGCGGATGACCCAGAAGCGGGGTGAAGGAGAACGGCTCCGGGATCCGCAACCCGTTCGGGGCGTACCCCGCCACCACCGGGGTGACCGGCAGCTGCGGGGCCGGCTCCCCGGACGGTCGGGGCCGGCCCGCCGAGCGGCCCAGCCCCAGGTCGATGCGCCCGGGGTGCAGCGCGTCGATCAGGCCGAACTCCTCGACCGTCGACAGCGCGGTGCGGTGCCCGAGCTGCACCGCGCCCGAGCCGAGCCGGATGGTCGAGGTCGCGGAGGCGGTCAGCGCGAGCACGACCGCCGGGGAGGTCCCGGCGACCCCGGGGTTGAGGTGGTGCTCGGCGAACCAGTGGCGGGCGTAGCCGAACTCCTCGGCCCGCCGCGCGAGATCGATGCTGTGCCGCAGGGCATCGGCGGCGGTGGAACCGGACGAGACGGGCACGAGGTCGAGGACCCCGAGGGGGATGCCGGGCATGGCCGGACTCCTTGCAGGTCGGGGAGGGAAGGTCACGGGGCCGGGACCGAGGCTGGGGCCGTTGCCCGAGCCGGGGCCGGAACCGCGAGACCGAGGTGGTCGCGCAGGGTGGTGCCCTCGTACTCGGTGCGGAAGACCCCCCGCTCCTGGAGCAGCGGTACGACGGAGTCCGCGAAGCCGTCCAGGCCACCCGGGGTGATGTGGGGGACCAGGACGAAACCGTCGGCGGCGTCCGCCTGCACCAGGGCGTCGATCGACTCGGCGATCGTGGCGGCCGAACCGATGAAGGTCTGGTCGGCGGTGGTCTCGATGACCAGCTCGCGGATCGACAGGTTCTTGGCCCGGGCCAGCTCGCGCCACTGTCGGGCGGTGGCGAGCGGATCGCGGAACTGCCTTACGCTCGCCCGCCCCAGGGCCACGGTGTTCTCCCCGACCCGGAGGTCGACCTCGGGGAGCGGCCCGTCCGGGTCGTAGGCGGACAGGTCCCGGTTCCACACGTGCTCCAGGAACTTGATCGCGGTCTGCCCGCTGACCTGGAGGCGGCGCACCTCGTGCGCGATCTCCCGGGCCTCCCCGTCCGTGTCCCCGAGGACGAAGGTGGCCGCGGGGAGGATCTTCAGCTGGTCGTGCGTACGGCCGTGCCTGGCGAGTCGGCCCTTGACGTCCGCGTAGAACTCCCGCCCCGCGTCGAGGGTTCCGTACCGGCCGAAGATCGCGTCGGCGCCGGCGGCGGCGAACTCCCGGCCCTCCTCGGAATCGCCCGCCTGGAAGATCACCGGTCGGCCCTGCGGGCTGCGCGGCACGTTGAAGCGGCCCTCGATGTCGAAGTGCCGGCCCCGATGGGCGAAGGCTCCGGCCCGCGCGTCGCGCAGGAAGGTGCCCGACCCCGCGTCGGCGGCGATCTCGGACCCGTTCCAGGAGTCGAACAGCTCGGTGGCGGTGGCCAGGAACTCCTGGGCACGGGAGTAGCGGTCCTCGCGCGGCAGGAATCCGCCGCGCCGGAAGTTCTCGCCGGTGAAGGCGTCCCAGGAGGTGACCACGTTCCAGGCGGCCCGGCCCTGCGAGAGATGGTCGAGCGTGGCGAACTGGCGGGCCACCTCATAGGGCTCGTTGAAGGTGGAGTTGATGGTGCCGGTCAGCCCCAGGCGATCGGTCACCGCGGCCAGGGCGGCCAGCACCGTGAAGGTGTCGGGGCGGCCGACCACGTCCAAGTCGTATATCTCACCGCCCTGTTCGCGCAGTCGCAGGCCCTCGGCGAGGAACAGGAAGTCGAACTTGGCGCGCTCGGCCGTCCGCGCGAAGTGGATGAACGAGTCGAAGTCGATATGGCTGCCGGCGGCCGGGTCGCTCCACACGGTGGTGTTGTTGACGCCCGGGAAGTGGGCGGCGAGATGGATCTGCTTGAGCGGCTTGCTGCTCATGGTTCGTCCTTCCGGATGGTCCGGGTCGGGCGGCGGTAGGGCGGCGGTCGGGCAGCGGATCAGGCGGCGGGCCGCGCGTAGCGGTTGGCCGGGCGCTCCAGCCCGAGCAGGCCGCGCAGCGTGTGCGCCCCGTACTCCCGGCGGAAGACCCCGCGCCGCTGGAGCTCCGGCACCAGGGACCGGGTGATGGCGGGCAGGTCGTGGGCGATCACGCCCGGCCGCAGCAGGAAGCCCGAGAGCCCCGCCGCCCGCCGCTCCAGCAGCAGGTCCGCCAGCTGCCCGGGGCTTCCGGCGAAGACCGGGCCGGTACCGTCCCCGTCGCCGTACGGGAGCCCCGCGAGCCCGTCGAGGCGCGCCAGGCGTGCGGCGGCGGCCGGGGCGTCCGCGTCGAGGAACACCGTGAGTTCCCCGAAGAGGTGCAACGGGTCCGCCGCGAGCCCGGTCGCCTCCCGGGCCCGGCGGATCGCCGCCACGGCGGCGCGCGTACCGGCGCCGTCGTGCGCGGCCACGTACCCGACCTCGGCGGACCGGGCGATGAGCGCGTACGAGGCCTCGCCGGCCCCCGACGCGCCGACGACGGGCTGTCCCTGCGGCGGGCGCGGGGTGATCGACGGTCCCCTGACGTCGAAGTGACGGCCCTCGAAGTCGATGTGGTGCAGCTTCTCGCGGTCGACGAACCGGCCCGTGGCCACGTCCCGGATCTCCGCGTCGTCCTCCCAGCTGTCCCACAGCCGCCGGATCACCTCGACGTGGTCGGCGGCCTCCGCGTACAGCTCCCCGTCCGAGAACGGGGCGGTCCGCCGCCCGAAGTGCCGCGCCTCGTGGGCGAGCCCGGACACCTGGATCCGCAGGCCGGCGCGGCCGCGGCTGACGTGGTCGAGCGTGGCGATCGCCTTGGAGACGTGGAAGGGCTCGGTGTGGGTGGCCGTCACGGTCGGGACGAGACCGATGTGCCGGGTCAGGGGCGCCACCCGGGCCGCGGTGAGCACCGCGTCCAGCCGCCCGCGGACCCGGTCCGTGCGCTCGTCGGCTCCGCCGGGCGAGGAGGACTGGAGGGCGAGGGCGTCCTCGAAGGTGATGAAGTCGAGCAGCCCGGTCTCGGCCTCGGCGGCGAGACCGGCCCAGTAGCGGGCGGTGAAGAGCTCGGCGGGCCGGGCGCCCGGCTCGCGCCAGGCGGCCGGGTGCTGGCCCGCCCCGTCGAGGGCGACGGCGAGGTGCAGGGGTGCCGGGGGTGATGAGGGAACGGACACGTGGAACAGCGCCTTCCTGCTCGGCGTTCGGAAAGGAAGCCGATGCGGGGCCACGTCTTCGGACCGCCATCGAATTCTCCCGAAAACGCTACGCCTGACGCCTGTGCCATACAATGACCGCAATATTAAGAGAAGTTGGCAGTGGTGTTGCCGGGGCTCCGGCCGGGGTTCGGGCCCGTCTCACAGCCAGGGGAACTGCTCGGCTGCGTACCGATAGGCGCGGAAGACCGAATTCTGGGCTCCTGCCGAGGACTCCAGGCCCACGCCCTCCCCGAAGGACCGGAATTGGGGGACCACGAACTCCCACACGACCTCCCCGCCGGACGTCACCTCGAAGAGCCGCCCGAAGGAGCCCTCGGCGATGAAGGTGTTGCCGTTCGGCAGACGCTGGGCACTGGACATGTACGGGCTGAAGAAGTTCTGCGGCGGGTTGTCCTCGTACGCCCACACCTCCTTACCGGTGCGCGGGTCGAGCTCCAGCACCCGCGAGTACGGCACCGATGTGGTGTCCCGGTAGGTGCCGTTGTCGAAGACCAGTACGGTGCCGCCGGGCAGTTCGTGCGGATGGTGCTGCTGGGCGAGCACGTCGGGGCCGATGCGCCACTGCACCGACCCGTCGGCGCGGTCGATCGACACCGTGGTGGAGGCGCTGCGGAAGCCCACCACGATGGAGCCGTCCGCGCTCTCGTTGACGGTGTTGGCCATCGGCCAGTGGTTGCGGGCGAAGTGCCGGTTCAGCGGCACCTCCTGCGGGTCCAGATGCTCGATGGCGGCCCAGCGCCACACGATCTCGCCGTCCCAGGTCAGCTCGTACATCACGTCCCCGTAGATCACCCCACCGGGTGCCTCGGACCCGGGGATGCCGCCCCGTATCCGGGCCGCGTCGGCCGGCTCCAGCGGCTCCACGGCCCCGATGAGCAGGTTTCCGTTGCGCAGGATCGAGGCGTCATGGTGGTGGAGGGGGTGGCGCACCTCGCGGAGCACCGTGGAGTCCGGTGCCAACTCCTGGAAGATGCCGCCGTGGTACACGTCCCAGATGGGGAAGAGGGTCGGGCCGCTCGTGTCCTTGGCCGCGTAGAAGAGGTTGCCGTTCGGCAGGATCTGCGCCTGACGGCCGGGCGGGTGCGGGGAGTTCCAGGTGTGGACCGGCCGGCCCTCGATGTCGACGAGGTGGATCTCGCCGGCGCTGGTGATCGGCGTGTAGAGGGTGAGGCCGCCGTAGCTGCGCTCGGGGTCGTGGGCGATCAGGCCGACGCCGCGGCGGCGCAGGGTGTTCTGGTCGACGGGCACGGTCATGGGGTCTCTCCTGGGTGCGTGTGCGTGTACGTGTGCGTGGTTCAGCGGACGGTGACGGCGGCCGGGTCGACGGCGGTCAGGGGGCCGGGGTTCAGGTACCGCAGCAGTGCGGCGCGGTCAGCGGCGCCGGGCAGGTTCTGGGTGGCCTTGGCCCAGGCGGCCTGCTCCTCCAGCTGGGTCAGCAGCTCGGGGGAGAGGGTGGCGCCGTACGTGTACCGGGGCTGGTAGGTCTCGACGTAGGCGGCCTGCAGGACGCCCTTGGACTGGGCGAGTACGGCCTTGCGTGCCCCGGCCGGGTCGGCTTCGAGCTCCCGCTGGGCGCGCAGCAGCGCACGCAGGACCGCGGTGGTGCTCTCCTCGTTCGCGGACGGGCCGGCGACGAGGAGGGTTCTGGCCGTGTATCCGGTGAAGGGGAGTTCGGCGTAGGCGGTGCCCAGGGCGGTGCGCGCGGCGTCGTAGAAGCTGGGGAAGGTGACCCCGGCGTCGATGTCGCCGCGGGCGAGGGCCGAAGTCACCTGATTCGGTGCCAGGTTCACCACGGTCACGTCCGAAGCGGTGAGCTGCGCCGAGGCGAGCATCCGCGACAGCGCGTACTCGACGTTCGTCCCTTGCGGGACCCCGACCTTACGGCCCTTCAGTGCGGCGAAGTCGGTGATCTGCCGGTCGGTCCGGGTGAGCAGCCGCCAGTCCGAGAAACGGGACAGGTCGGCGACGACCCGCAGCTCGCGGCCACCCAGCGCAGCCGTCACGGCCGGTAGATCGCCGACGACGCCGAGCTGGGCCTGGCCGCCGAGCACGGCGGTCAGTGCCTCCCGGCCGGTGGGTCGGGTGGTGACGGTGACCTCGATGCCCTCGGCCGACCAGAGGTCGCGCTCCTCGGCCACGTGCACGGGGGCGCCGCCGAGATGGTCGCTCGTGGCGAGGGTGACGGCCGGGCGGGCACCGTCCGGGGTGCCTGACGAGGATCCGGCGCAGGCGGTGGCGAGCGGGAAGAGCAGAACGGCGAGCAGTACGGCGGACACCGCGCGGGGTCTGGGCATGGTGAACAGTCCTTCCGTGGAGCGGATGGGGAGCGGAGGGCAAGGGGAGACAGGAGGGATCAGGCGGATCATTCGGAGCCGAGGTGGCGGGCGATCAGGGAGCGCAGGTCGGGATCGGGCGGGCCGGCGGGCACGGCGTGGTCGGCGAGCACCCGCCCGGGGCTCCCGCCGAGTACGATCACGCGTCCGGCGAGCGCCAGCGCCTCGTCGATGTCGTGCGTGACGAACAGGACGGTGGTGCCGCGGCGCTGCCACAGCTCCCGCAGCAGGGTCTGCATCCGGGTCCGGGTCAGCGCGTCGAGCGCTCCGAACGGCTCGTCCATCAGCAGCACTTCGGGCTCGGCGGCCAGCGCCCGGGCCAGCGCCACCCGCTGTTGCATCCCGCCCGACAGCTGGGCCGGGTACTTCTCCGCGCCGTCCGCGAGCCCCACCTCCGCCAGTGCCGCGAGTGCGCGCCGGCGGCGCTCCGTACGCGGCAGGCCGAGCCGCTTGAGGGCGAACTCGACGTTGCCGCGGGCCGTGCGCCAAGGGAACAGCGCATAGTGCTGGAAGACCACGCCCCGCTCCGGGCCGGGTCCGCGCACCGGCTCCGCCCCCGCCGTCACCTTGCCGGCGGTGGGCCGTACGAAGCCGGCCACCGTGTTGAGGACCGTGGACTTGCCGCATCCGCTGGGCCCGAGCAGCGCCGTGAACGAGCCCGCCGCGAACTCCAGGTCGGTGTGCTCCAGCACCGGGGCGCCGGCCTCGAAGCCCACCGACAGCCCCTCCAGCCGTACCTCCAGACTCATGACGCGCTCCAGTGCACGAAGCGGCGGCCCACGGCGGCCAGCACCAGGTCGACGGCCACCCCGAGCAGCCCGAGCACGAGGAGCCCGGCGAACATCCGGTCGACCCGCAGGAACTGGCCGTCCACCTGGAGCCGGTACGCCAAACCGCTGTCCGCGCCGCCCAGTTCGGCCGCCACCAGCGCGAGCAGCGCCACCGAGGCCCCGTAACGCAGCGCCGCGAGCAGGGCGGGGGCGGCGGCGGGCAGCAGCACCTCGGTGAACCGTCGGTGCAGCGGAGCCCCCAGCGACCGGGCCGCCCGCAGATGGGAGACCGGGACCCGGGACACCCCGTCGTGGACGTACAGCCAGACGGCGAGCAGGACGGCGTACGCGATGAGCAGGCGCTTGGCGCTCTCGCCGATGCCGAACCAGGCGGTCGCGAGCGGTACCAGGGCGATGGCCGGGATCGGCCGCAGGAAGGAGATCACCGGGGTGACGGCGGCGGACACCTTCGGCAGGTAGCCGGTGGTGAAGCCGAGCGCGCCGCCGATGACGGCGCCCAGCGCGAAGCCCTGCCCGGCCCTGGTCAGGCTGGCACCGAGGTCGGTGGCCAGGGTGCCGCTGCGGGCGCCGTCCGCCAGGGCGGCCAACGTCTCGCCGGGTGTGGGCAGCAGTCCCGGAGCGACCTCGCCGAAGCGGGCGAGGAGGTACCAGAGCGCGAGTACGACGCCGGCCGCGCCCAGGGCCGGGCCGAGCCCGGCGAGGGCCCGGCCTGGGGGTGAGGGGGTGGCGTGCACGGGGCGGCTCCTCGTCCGTTCCGACGACGTGTTCCGACGTCTTGCGACGCGTAACGACGTGTTCGGGGTGTTGAGTGGGGGTGTTGATAAGTGAGGTCAATAATTGACCACGCTTATTGCAGGAGTGTTGCGGCAGTACGAAACCTCCCTCGGCCCCCCGGCACACCGGACCCCATGGGGTACGTTCACCTGCGTGTCTCGCCCAGAACCCACGCCCGAGGCGATCGAGGTCGGACGGGTGATCCGCGGCTGCCGCAAACAGCGCGGCGTCTCCATGGCCGTCCTCGCCACCCGCTCAGGCCTCTCCCAGCCCTTCCTCTCCCAGCTGGAACGCGGACTCGCCACGCCCAGCCTCAGCTCGATCTACCGGATCGCCGAGGCCCTGGACGTCGCCCCCGGCACCTTTCTGCGGCCTCCCGCCCGGCCCGGCGCCGTCAGCCACGAGAGCGACCCCCAGGTGATCCGCGTCGACGAGGCCGCGGGTCAGACCGCCCAGGTGCTCATCCCCGGCGGGCGCAGCGCTCTGATGGAGGCCTACGAGCACCACTTCGAGCCCGGCCGGGGCGAGCGCGGCTGGTTCGAACACCCCGGCGAGGACTTCCTCTACGTCCTGGAGGGCGAGATCGTCCTGGAGGTGGAGGGCGAGGAACCCCTGACCCTGCGCGCGGGCCAGAGCGCCCACCACCGGGGCGAAGTCCCGCACCGCTGCCGCCTGTCGGGCCCGGAGGCGGCACGCACCCTGCTCGTCATCGCGAACGCCTGACCCCGAGGGGCGGACCCCCGTCCTGTCCCTCGGGCTCGGACGCCCGCAGCCGGTCGACCGTCGCGAGGCGCGCCCCGACGTCCAGGTCCCACAGCCGGACCGTGCCGTCCGTACTGCTGCTGGCCACCGTCCGCCCGTCGGGGGCGAACACCACGCCCCACACCGCGTTCGTGTGGCCGGACAGCGCGGCCAGCGGGCGGCGCCCGGCCACGTCCCACAACCGGACCGTGCGGTCGTTGCCGCTGCTGGCGAGCGTGCGGCCGTCGGGGGAGAAGGCGATGCCCCGTGCGGAGCCGGTGTGCCCGGTCAGCGCCGCCAGGAAGCGGTGGCGCCGCGCGTCCCACAGCCGCACGGTCCCGTCGTTGCCGCTGCTCGCCAGCGTCCGCCCGTCCGGGCTGAAAGCCACACCGCGCACCGCGCCCCGGTGGCCGGTGAGGACGGTCAGCGGGCGGCGGCCCGCCACATCCCACAGACGGACCGTCAGATCGTCCCCGGCGCTCGCCAGGGTGCGCCCGTCGGGGCTGAACACCACGTCGTTGGCGAAGTCCGTGTGACCGGCCAGGACGGCGAGCGGGCGGCGTCCCACCACGTCCCACAGCCTGACGGCGCCGTCGGATCCGGCCGAGGCCAGCGTCCGCCCGTCCGGGGAGAACGCCACCGAGAACACGGTCCCGCCCTGGCCGGTGAGGACCGCCGGCTCGGCGCCGCCCCCCGTGTCCCAGAGCCGGATCGTCCCGTCGGATCCGGCCGACGCCAGCGTCCGCCCGTCCGGGGAGAACGCCACCGAGAACACCGTCTCGCCGTGGCCCTCGAACGTGGCCAGGACCCGGCGCTCCGCCACGTCCCACAACCGGACCGCGTGATCGGCCTCCGCGGTCGCCAGCCGCTTCCCGTCCGGGCTGTACGCCGCGTCCCAGATCTCCGTGAACGGCCGCGAGATCAGCGCCGCGCCCCGCAGGTCCCACAGCACCACGGACGTGTCGAAACCGGCGGTGGCCAGCAGCGCGCCACGGCTGTCGACGGCCACCCCGAGGACGTAGTCGGTGTGTCCGGCGAGCGTGGCCACCGCCCGGCCCCCGGCCACGTCCCACAGCCGGGTCGTGCCGTCGCCGCCCGCGCTGACGACCGTCGTGCCGTCCGGTGTGTAGGCGACACCGTTCACGTCGTCGCTGTGCCCGGTGAGCGTGGCCGTCGTCCGGCGGCCCGCCACGTCCCACAGCCGTACGGTGCGGTCGACGCCCCCGGTGGCGACCGTACGACCGTCCGGGGCGAAGGCCGCGCCCAGCACCTCGTCGGTGTGTCCGGTGAGGACCGCGAGCGGACCCGCCGCCACCGGATCCCACAGCCGTACGGTCCGGTCGGCGCCGGCCGACACCAGCGTCCGGCCGTCGGGGGCGTACGCCAACGCGTTGACCCGCCCGGTGTGACCGGTCAGGGAGGTCAGCGCGCCGTGGTCCCCGGCGGCGTCCCACAGCCCGATCGTCCCGTCGGCACCGGCGACGGCCAGGCTCCGCCCGTCCGGCGCGAAGGCAACGGCCCGGGCACCGGCCGTACTCGCCGGGAGCGGTGTGCCACGGCCACCACCGGCGGCGATCTCCCAGAGCCGGGCCGGCCCGTCCGTCGACGTGGCCGCGAGCGTCGAGCCGTCGGGGCTGAAGGCCACCGCCCGCACCCGCCCGGGCAGGGTGAAGGTCGCGATCGTCCGACGGTCGGCCACCCGCCGCAGGGTCACCGTCCCGTCCGAACCGGCCGTCGCCAGCGTGCCGTTGTCCGGCGCGAAGGCCACCGCGTTGACCGGCCCGCCGTGCCCGCCGAGGCGGGCGACGAAGGGCTGGGACTGGGTGCTCAGCAGCGCCCCGCGGGCCTCGATCGTCGGCGAGGTCCGGTACGCCTGACCGGCGAGCCGCATCGAGGCCTCGGGCTGGCCCGCGGCCAGCGCCGCGGACTGCAGGGCCAGCGCCCGCGACCGGGCGACGCGCTCCTGGCCGAGCGCGCCGGCGCGCTGCTGGTACGCGAGCCCGCCCGCGCCCATGGCGAGGACCAGCAGGACCACGAGCGTGGCCAGCGTCCACTGTCGAAGCCGCACCTGGCGCCCGGCCTGCCGCTCACGGCTGCCCTGCGCGTCCTGGCTCGCCCGGAGGAAGGCGGCCTCCAGCGGGGCGAGCCGGCTCCGGCCGTCGTGCTCGTCGGCCCAGGCCCGGGCGTTCTCCAGCCGGGTCCCGCGGTGCAGGGCCGACGGGTCGCGCCCCTCGCGCTCCCATTCGGCGGCGGCGTGGGCCAGTTGCTGATGGACCAGGAGCCCGGCCCGGTCGGCGCGGATCCAGCCGCGCAGCCGTGGCCAGGCATGCAGCAGGGCCTCGTGGGTGATCTCGACGGTGTCGCTGTCCATGGTGATCAGACGGGCCCGGACGAAGGTGTCGAGCGCGGCCGCGGCGGGGCCCGCGTCGGCCAGTTGTTCCATCAGGGCGGTGCGGCTCATCCGGCGGCGCGTGGCACCCGTACCGTCCGCGACGTGCACCAGCCGCACCAGGACGCGGCGGAGCGTGTTTTGCTCGGCCGGGTACAGGCGGGTGAACACCTCCTCGGCGGTGCGGGCGATCGCCCCCTGGATGCCGCCGGTGCGCTCGTACCCGGCGACGGTCAAGGTGGCGCCTTCGCGCTGGTCCCAGGTGGCCAGCAGGGCGTGGGAGACCAGGGGGAGCACCCCGGAGGGAATGCGGTCGGGCGAATCGTCACGCAGCCCGACATCGCGCATCAGCAGCGGGAACAGGCCCGGTTCGAGGGTCAGGCCGGCGAGGTCCGCCGGGCGGGTGATCGATTCCCGCAGCTCGGCGAGGGACATCGGGGGCAGGACGAACAGCCCTCGGGTGAAGACCGGAGCCAGTTCCGGCAGGTCCAGGCAGTTCCCGGAGAAGTCGGCCCGTACGCCGAGCACCACGACGGCGGGGTCGAGACCCTCCGGTACCGGGCCGTCCGGTCCGAGACCCTCCGGTACCGGGCCGTCCGGTCCGAGACCCTCCGGGCCGGGGCCGTCCGGTTCGAGACCCTCCGGTTCGAGGCCGTCCTCCTCGGGTGGGGCGGCCGCCAGCGCGCACAGCACCCGGACGAAGGCGCGCCGCTCGTCCTCGTCGGCACATGACGTGAACAGCTCTTCGAACTGGTCCACGAGCAGCACCGGACGCGGGGGCGGCGGCCTGCGGTCGAGGCCGGCCGCCGGGGGAGCGTCCGAGCGTCGCCGGACGGCCGCGAGCAGCGCGTGCGGCCGGTCGCGCACCTCGTCCACGGTGACACCGAGACGGCCGCCCAGGGCCTTCGCGGCGCAGTCCAGCAGTTCCTCCAGCGGATGCGCGGTGGGCGTGAAGCGCAGCACCGGCCAGGTGTCGGAGCCCGGCATCGGGAAGTCGCCCCCGCGCAGCGCCGGCACCAGACCGGCGTTCAACAGGGAGGACTTGCCGGCGCCCGACGGGGCGAGCAGCATCAGCGGGCCCTCGCCGATCCGTTCGAAGACCCGCTCGATCAGCTCGGCCGTCGCCCGGTCCCGCCCGAAGAACCAGCGGGCCTCCCGCGCGGTGAAGGCCGGCAGGCCCCGGTAGGGACACTCGGTGTCCACCTGCGGACCGGCGCCGCCCGAGCGGTCGCCGCCGGTGCCCGTGCCGGTGCCGTCGCCGTCGGAGCCGCGCGGCCCCGTTTCCCTCACCATCCGCACCAGTTCACCCCCGGCCCGCAGTACGTCGTCGCAGCGTCGCGCGACGTCGACGGTGACGCGCTTCGAGCCGGTCTCGATCTTGCTCAGGTAGCCCTTGCTGTAGTGCGTCTGCCGGGCGAGGTCCGCGAGGGACAGGCCGCGTTGCACCCGCAGACGTCTCAGCTGCGCGGGAAAGTGCATCGCGGAGCCGTCGGACTCGGGCTGGCGATCGGTCTTGCGCCGGTGGTCCGGATCCCCCAAGACATCCCCCATGGCAGTGCGCGCCCAGGCAGCGGTACGGGAGTGCCCAGGCTACAGCGGGGGTGGGGCGGACGACCGCCTCTTCGGACCGGTACGACCGGCACACGAGCGTGCGGAGCCACGTGACGGGCGGCTCCGCACGCCGCCCTGACGGGGGCGCGGCTACCGGTTGAGCCGGATCGAGTTGATGGGCGTGAGGTCGGCGTAGACACCGGTCTTGGAGGCGATGGGGCTGCCGCAGCCCGAGCCTCCGGAACCCGTGCACAGATTTGCGGTCGCACCGCCGTACTGGTTGTTGAGCACCCAGTGGTTCCCGAACTGGTTGCTCAGATTGTGCGCGCCGTAGGAGTAGAAGACGTGCGTCGGCTTGACGGCGGGGTTCTGGTTCTGAGGGTAGATGCAGACCGCCCCGTCCGGGCAGCCGGCCCAGGCGTCGGCCGGCTTGGCCTCGACCGAACCGCTGAGGGCGATCACGGCGACGACGGCGGTGGCGAGCGCGGCGGCGCCGCGGAACATCTTGCGCATGGTTTCCCCTTGTGATGCTTGCCTCGTGCTGACGGCTTCAGCCTGCCCCCGGCCCGTACCGGGGTCGACGGGTTGCCCGTTGCCCATCGCCGCCGAACCCGGGAAACCCGCTGCCACCAGCCCGAACGCGCGGCGAGGGGCAACGGCCGGATGGGTCGGCGTAAGACTTTCGTCATCGGCTCGGGCATGGCGCACGGCGCCCCGGCCGCGTTGAATCCGTAGGGACAGGCACAAGGCGAGGAAGAGGGAACGGCAGTGACACGGACGAGGCGGCGCGGGCGACTGTTGGGCGGAGCATCGATCGCGGCGGCGGTGGTGTCGGCGGTGGCCCTGTACTGGCTGCAGCCGTGGAAGTTGTGGCAGGACGAGACCGTCCGCGAGGCGCTGCCGGCCGCCGCCGCGCCGTCGGGTCCGGGGGCGTCCGCGACCGTACCGGGTGCTCCGACGGCCCCGGTGACCGTGGCCCGCGGAACGCTGATCAGCCACGAGCACAGCACCACCGGCACGGTGGAGCTCATCCGGCTCCCCGACGGGTCCCACACGCTGCGGCTGGCGAACCTCGACACGAGCAACGGACCGGACCTGCGGGTGTGGCTGACGGACGCCCCGGTGAAGGAGGGCGTGGCGGGTTGGCGCGTCTTCGACGACGGCAAGCACACGAGCCTCGGCAAGCTCAAGGGCAACAAGGGGGACCAGAACTACCCCGTCCCCGCCGAGGTGAACGTCGCCGACTTCAGCAGCGTGACCATCTGGTGCGACCGCTTCGACGTCTCCTTCGGCGCGGCGAGTCTCGCCGCCGTGTGACGCGCCGCCGGGGACGTCCCGGACCGGGCGACACGCCGGGGGGCCGGAGCTGATCCGGCGTCACCCCGTTCGGCCGTCGCCCGGAGTACGACTATCCACTCCTCCGGACGTCAAAATGCGGCCGTTTGCCCACGGGCTGTATCCATCCGCTCGCGCAGTGTGGCGAGAGGCCGTGTTCGCCCATAACTTCGGCATCGTGACGAACCGACAAATCAAGTCCCTCACGTGCATCGCAGTCGTCATGGCCGCGGGTCTCGGCGTGCTCGCGCCCTCCTCGGCCGCGGCCGGACGCAGAGTGCACCCGGGCGACTCGATCCAGGACGCGGTGAACTACGCCAGGCCGGGCGACACCATCACCGTGATGCCCGGCACCTACTACGAGAACGTGCTGATCACCAAGCGGCTCACCCTGCGCGGGTACGGTGCCCGGACGGTGATCAGGCCGCCGGTCACGGCCGTCACGCCGGTCACGCCGGTCGCGCCGCCCGCCACCGGTGCCTCGGCCCAGGCGCCGGCCGCGAAGCCGCCCGCCACGCCTGCCACGCCCGCCACGCCCGCGACCTCCGCGACGCCCGCCACGCCCGCGACGTCCGGCCGGGCGCTCGCCTGCTCGCAGGCCGACACCGGCATCTGCGTCATGGGGACGGCGGAGCAGCCCGTCGTCGACGTGGACATCCACTCGCTGACCGTCTCGGGCTTCAAGCGCAACGGCATCTGGGCCTCCTACACCGACCGGCTGAGCGTCCAGCGGGTGATCTCCGAGAAGAACGGCACCTGGGGCATCGCCCAGGAGCGCTCCACGCGCGGGCTCTTCCGCGACAACACCGCCCGCGACAACGCCGAGTCGGGCCTCTTCATCGCCAACACCGTCGACCGGGAGGGCGGCGCCACCGACACCCTCGGCGCCGTGGTCCGCCGCAACACGCTGACCGGCAACCGGATCGGCGTCACCGTCAGGCGCGTCCGCAACCTCTCCGTCTACGGCAACAACCTCACCGGCAACTGCGGCGGCATCTTCGTCGTCGGCGACGAGGGCGAGCCCGGAGCCGGGGACATGACCATCCGCAACAACCGGATCCACGAGAACAACAAGTTCTGCAAGGGCAACAGCCGCCTCCCCGACATCCAGGGCGTCGGCATCGTCCTCACCGGCGCGGAGGAGACGGTCATCCGTTCGAACGACATCCGCGGCAACGTCGGAGCCTCCCCGCTGTCGGGCGGAATCCTGCTGTTCAAGAGCTTCGTGGGCGCGACGAACACCGACAACGTCATCCGGGACAACGTGGTGCGGGACAACAAGCCGGCGGACCTGGCCAACCAGGGGACCGGAACGGGCAACCAGTTCGTCAACAACCGGTGCGCATCCTCGGTGCCGGCCGGGATGTGCTGACGCGTGATCCCCCTGAACAGCAGAATCGAGGCCTCATGACCACGGTAAGTCCCACCCCCACCCCGATCCCGTCCCCCCAGCACACCCCCCAGCCGGCCATGCGCATGCGTGAGCTCGTCTTCGGCGCCGCCTGCGCCGCCGCCGTACGGGCCGCGGCCCGCCTGGGAGTGGCCGACGCCCTCGGGGAGTCGCCCGCCACCGCGGCCGAGCTCGCGACCGCGGTGAACGCCGAGCCGCTGCCCCTGCAGCGGCTGCTCCGCGCCCTGTCCTGCTACGGGATCTTCGCGGAGACGGAGGACGGGCGGTTCGTCCACACCGAGATGTCGCACCTGCTGCGCGAGGACGACCCGCACAGCCTGCGCTACATCGCCCTGTGGTGCACGGAGCCCTGGACCTGGCAGGCCTGGCCGCGGCTCGACGACGCCGTCCGCTCGGGCGGCAGCGTCTTCCAGGAGCTGTACGGCAAGGGGTTCTTCGACTACCTGCACCAGGACGCGCACGAGTCGGCCCACGTGTTCAACCGGGCCATGACCACCTCCAGCATGCAGTCGGCGCTGGACGTCGCGGAGCTCCTCGACCTCACCGGGATCTCGGTCGTCGCGGACATCGGCGGCGGCCAGGGGCACGTACTGGCGAGCCTGCTGGAGAAGCACCCGACGGTACGGGGCGTCCTGCTCGACCTGCCGGGCGTGGCGGCGAAGGCGGACCCGCGACTGCGGGAGGACGGGCCGCTCGCGGCACGGGCCGACATCGTCCCCGGGGACTGCCGCGAGGCCATCCCGGTCGACGCCGACATGTACATCATCAAGAACATCCTGGAGTGGGACGACGACAGCACGCGCAGGACCCTGCGCAACGTCGTCGAGGCGGCCCGTCCCGGATCCAGGGTCGTCATCATCGAGAACCTGGTCGACGACACCCCGTCGATGAAGTTCACCACGGCCATGGACCTGTTGCTGCTGCTCAACGTCGGCGGCGCGAAGCACACCAAGGCCAGTCTCTGCGCCCGTATGGAGGACGCCGGACTGGTGATCGGCGAGATCCGACCGGTCAACGCCTATCTGCACGCGTTCGAGTGCACCGTGCCCGGGTGATGCCGGCCGGCATAGGACCACACGCCTCGAGACCGGCACGAAGCCGGTCTCGAGGGCGTCGGTGGTGTCCCGGACGTCGCCGTCAGGCCGCCAGGGCGGCGTTGACGAGGTCGAGGAACTCGCGCGGGGACTTGCACCGGTCCGCGTCGGCCGGCAGCGGCCGGCTGTGCCGGTTCTCCAGCTCACCGACGATGCCGAGGAGGCCCAGGGAGTCCAGGCCCCACTCGTCGAAGCCCGAGTCGGGGCGGCTCGCCATGGCCGCGGGGTCGACGGTGACGCCGGCCCCCTTCTTCATGAGGGCGGCCAGTTCTTCCATGGTCAGTCGAGCGGTCATGACGGACAACTCCTCAGGCTTGGACCGGCGAGCGCCGGTCGGTGATCAGGCGCATTTCAGAGCGCGCGAGGAAGCGGGAGATCTCCTGGTCGGTGGTGGGGACGCCGTCCTTGGCGCTGTCGAGCAGCCGGGCGAGCACGGCCGCCTTGTGGCCGCCCTCGACGCCGAGGGCCAGTGCGGGGCGCGCGTCGAGCGGGCCGCGCAGGTCGAGGAGGCGCACGACGATGTCGTCGCGCTGGAAGACGGTGCTGCCCTCGATGGGGCTCGTCGGGTCGTCCACGGCCGCTTCGTCCTGCCCGGCGAGCAGCCGGGCGAGCGCCGTGCCGCATCCGTCCTTCGCGGGGTAGAAGAGGGCGTGCCGCCCGAGGTCCGCGCTCTCGCGGCCGCCGGCCGCCACATGGTGCACCGCGGGCAGCGCCGCGCGGGTGAAGAACATCCGCGCGGATCCGGGATCGCTGAGGTCCCGGTCCTGTTCCAGGTACGGGTTGATGGCCTCCTCCAACGCCTGTACCTCGGGCTGCTGGGCCACGTGGCGCAGGGCCGCCAGCAGGTCGCCTTCCACCTCGACCGCCCGGACGACGCGGTTGCCGTGCATGAACAGCGAGGTGCGGCGCAGCCGGGTGTTCTCGTCGACCTGGGCCTGCGGGGAGGTGTACCCGGCCAGGAGCTCCGCCACCACCGGCTCGCTACCGGGTTTCACGGTGAAGGTGAGCGCGTGGCGGACCACGCCGTCACCGCGCCGGGGAGCGACCTGGAGGCTGCCCCGGGCCGCCCGGGCCGCTCTGTCCGCGGCGTCCGGTGAAGCGGCGGCGGTGGAGGGCGGGCCGGTGCGGGAGGGGGAACCGGGCCCCGGCCCCTTGCCGATCTCCCGCAGCACACTGAAACGCAGCGAGCGGGTGTCCCGTACACAGCCGTGCAGCGGCTGCACCGACGCGACGTGTTCCTCGCTGTTGATCCAGGCCAAGAACCGCGGTGCGCTCTCCCACTCGCTGGTGATGAGCCACTGCGACGGATTCTCGATCGACTGGCACAACTCGTCACTGATGTGTCCGGGGACGGAGGACACCTGTGCCTGGAGATGTTCGTACACCTCGAGGAACTGATTCTGGGCACCGTCGTACAGATCCAGCAGCAGTACGACCCGAAGCCTCGAGCCGTCGAAGGCGGACTGGGATATCCGTTCCGACAAGGTCGTCATCTTCACACTCCTTCGAGACCACACGGTCGGGTCGCCACGGGGCGGCGCCACCCGAACCGATCGTTGTCCCGTAATCCCTGCGGCGCGAGAGGAGAGAACCAAGCGGGTGAACGAGCGAGGGAACCGGCCTCGTACAGGGCATGGAAGAGCCATGAAGGAAAACGTCGACCACCACGTCCCGGTCCTCATCGTGGGCGGCTCGCTGGTGGGTCTGTGCACCTCGCTCTTCCTCGGCCGGCATGGCATCGCGCACATGGTGGTCGAGAAGCACGCGGGTACCTCGATGCACCCACGCGGACGCGGTATCAACGTACGGACGATGGAACTGTTCCGGGTCGCCCGTGTCGAGGACCGGATCCGTGAGGCCGCCTCGGTCCTGGCGGACAACCACGGCATCCTGCAGGGCGGCTCGCTGACCGGTGACGACCAGGAGTGGCTCTTCGAGGAAATCGACCCGGGTGGCGCGCTCGCGCGCTTCAGTCCGGCGGCATGGTGTCTGTGCAGCCAGAACGACATCGAGCCGGTCCTGATGTCCGTGACCCCGACCCTCGGGGCCGACCTGCGGTTCTCCACCGAACTCCTCTCCTTCGACCAGGACCCGGGCGGGGTCACCGCGATCGTGAAGAACCGGGAGACCGGGGAGCACAGCACGGTGCGCGCGGACTACCTCGTCGCCGCCGACGGGCCGCGCAGTCCCGTGCGGGAGGCGCTCCGGATCGGCCAGAGCGGCTCCGGGGACCTGTTCCACAACGTGAGCATCACCTTCCGGTCCCGGATGCTGTCCCACGTGGTCGGCGACCGGCGTTTCATCGTGTGCTACCTGACGAAGCCCGACGCCGACGGGGCCCTGCTGCCGGTCGACAACGCCGAGCGGTGGGTCTTCCACGCGCCCTGGCACCCGGACCGGGGCGAGACGTTGGAGGACTTCACCGACGAGCGCTGCGTCGAGCACATCCGCCGGGCCGTCGGCGCCCCCGACCTGGACGTCGAGGTCACGGGGAAGGCCCCGTGGCACGCCGCCGAACGGGTCGCCGAACGGTATGCGGTCGGCCGGGTCTTCCTGGCCGGCGACTCCGCCCACGAGATGTCGCCCACCGGCGCGTTCGGCTCGAACACCGGCATCCAGGACGCCCACAACATCGCCTGGAAGCTCGCCGCGGTGCTGGGCGGTTCGGCCGGGCCGGGGTTGCTGCAGACCTACGAGGCCGAGCGGTTGCCGGTGGCCCGCGCGACGAGCGAACGCGCCTCCGCGCGTTCGGCGGAGCACAGCCACCCGGGCTACGAGCCCGACGCCGAGCCCACGTCCCCCGCCGGGTCCGCGCCCGCGGCCCTGCCGGACGCGGTGCCGGGCGCGGGCGGACGGCAGGGCGGGGTCCTCTCCGTGGCCATGGGTTACCGCTACAACCGGGGTGCGGTGCTCGGAGCCGACCCGGACCGGCCGGTCGTGCCCGAACGGATGCGGCTCTGCGGCGATCCGGGCAGCCGCGCACCGCACATGTGGCTCTGCGGTCCGGGGGATCCGGAGCCCAAGTCCACGGTGGACCTCTACGAGCGTTCCTTCGTCCTGCTGTGCTCGCAGGACGCGCCCTGGCGGGCCGCGGGGCGCTCGGTCTCCGAGGAGCTCGGGCTGCCCCTGGACGTGTACGCGATCGGCACCGGGCCGGAGGCCGACCTGATCCCGGCGAACGGCGGCGACTGGGCCGAGGTGCACGGCACGACCCCGGAGGGTGCGATCCTCGTCCGCCCGGACGGGTTCGTGGCCTGGCGCTCGGCGCAGGCGGTGGCCGATCCGGCGGCCGTCCTGCACGAGGTGCTGACCACGCTGCTGGACCGGTCCTGATCGACCGCTCCCGCTCGCGTTCCGGCGGGCACCGAGGGCGCCGTCCGGTGGAGTGATCCACCGGACGGCGCCTTTCACATGGCGATGGCGATGACGCCGGATCCGCTCATCGCGGCGTCTTCGAACCGAGGGCCCCGGGCGCACGCGGAACCCAGTCGGGCGTCGCCGAGGCCTGCTTGGGATCCGGCTCGCGCATGGTCACGCGCCAGCCGTCCTCTCCGGCCCTGCCGGTGAGGCGCACCGTGAACGACTTGGTCTGGCCCGTGTCGTGGAAGTACACGACGACGAGCTGCCGCACGGACCCCTCGTCGTAGAACTCCGCGGTCACCTTCCCCTTGGCCCCCTCATGGAAGGACCGGATCCAGTTCCGGGCGGTCCGCTCGACGTCCCCGCGCGCGTCGTCGGGGTCGGCGGCGAGCGCCTCCACCTCCTCGGCCTTGCCGTCGGCGAGCCGCCAGACCAACCGCTGGGTGATCCGGAGGGACTCGGAGGTGGGATACCCGACCACGCCCAGCGGTTCGTGGCGCGCGTAGTCGGTCGCGTCCCGCAGCCCCTCCTCGTCGGCGGCGCACCCGGTGAGAGCGCCCCAGGCCAGCACGGACACCAGGCCGGCGCGCACGAGGAGGGCGGCCCTCGGGCGGGCGCTCATCGCACGACCTTCGAACCGAGCTCGCCCGGCGTCCTCGGGATCCAGGGCGCCACGGTGGTGGCCTCGGCGGGACCCGGCTCGGCCATCCCGACCCGCCAGACCTCCTTGCCGTCCAGCAGCACGGCCCGGACGTAGATCTCCTTGATCTGGCCGGTGTCGCGCAGGTAGAGCACGACGGTCTGCCGGTACGAGCCCTCGTCGTAGAACTCCGCGGTGACCTGCCCGCCGGCGCCCTTACGGAACGCGGTGACCCAGTTCTCGGCGGTCTTCTCGGGGATGTCCTCGCCCTGCTTGTCGGACACGAGCGACGCCAGGCCGTCGACGTCGCCGTCGGCGATCCGCCACACCACTTGTTGGGTGATCCCCAGCGATCCCGTGGAGGGATATCCGAGGACGGCGAGCGGCTGATGTCGGCCGTAGTCCCGGACGTAGTCGTTGTGCTCGGTGTCGGTCTCCGCCGAGCAGGCGGTCAGCACGCCGAGTGCCAGGGCGCAGACGAGTGCGGCGCGCGGGACCGGTCCAGCCATTCTTCCTCGGTCTTCAGGTGGTCATCGAGCCATCTCGATGGAGTGAGCTGCAACGTACTGCGCTGACCGGGCAGTTCGATCCGGTAAACGGACAAGAGGGACACAACGCGCGCCTCAGTGATGCAATTCACTCAATGGCCGGATTTCGACCCTCGTGGGTCTCGCCTGGTCGTCCGGATACCGGACACCTCCGCGCACCTTCGGGGACCGAGGGAACCCGGTGGGAGGCGGCCCGCCGGGTCCGCGCCGAGCTCTAGTTCCCGGGTTCCCGGTCGTCGCCGACGAGGCCCGCGACGTGGTCGGTGATCATGTCGAGGATGTCCGCCGCGATCCTGTCGTCGCCGAGGACCAGGTGGTGCAGGGTCAGTCCGTCGGTCATGGCGGCCAGATAGCGGGCCAGCACGCTCACGGGCACACGGAGTTCGAAGGCCATGTGGTGCCGCAGCTGCTCGATCAGTTCGGTGTAGGTGTCGCAGTACCGCTCGTACTGCCGCCGTGCCAGGTGCTCGAAGTCCGGTCGGCGCAAGGCGTACTGGGTGAGTTCGTAGGTGAGCATGTGTTCGCCCGGGTGGGCGGACACATGCTCCCAGTACGCCTGGAAGCCCGCCCGGACCGTCTCCCGGAGGGTCGCCTTCGGCTGGATCGCCTGCTTCACCAGGGTGACGCTGTGGTCGGTGATCGCCGCGATGACGGATTCGAGCAGGGCCTGCTTGGAGTCGAAGCAGTAGTGGAAGACGCTCAGGGACACGCCCGCCTCGGCGGCGATCGACCTGGTCGTCGTCGCGGCGACGCCGTCGCGGGTCATCGCGCGGATGGCGGCCTCGGTCAGCTGCCGGCGCCGCTCGGCCGAGGGCATCCGTGCCATGGGCGTTCCTTTCGGTTCGTGCCGCGGTGCGTGGTGCGTGGTGCGTGGTCGTGCGTGGTGCGTCGTGGTGCGAGGGAGGCCGGGGCCGGCCGGATCGGCTGATCCGGCCGGCCCCGGCCCCTGGAGTCCCGCTCGGCGGGATCAGCTGCTGTAGACGCCGACCTCGTGGAGCGAGTACCCCCACTTCGTCGCGCGTTGGAGTCCCTGGACGCGGATGTAGCGGGCCGGCACCCCGGAGAAGCGGGCCGTGTCCAGGCCGCCGTCACTCGCGTTCGTGGACCAGACGGTCTGCCAGTTGGTGTCGTCCGTGGAGACCTCGATGCGGTACGCCTTCCCGTAGGCGGCCTCCCAGTCGAGGGTGACGCGTCCTACCCGGTTCGCGGACCCGAGGTCGATGCGCAGCCACTGGTTGTCGTTCCACTCGCTCGCCCAGCGGGTGCCCGAGTCACCGTCCACGGCCCGGCCGGGGGAGAAGTTCACGAAGGGGTTCCACCACTCCGCGCTCGACGCCGAGGCCGGCGAGCCCGTGGCCAGGTTCACCCCGGACTTGTGCTTCTCGGAGTTCCCCCAGGTGGTCAGGTAGGACTCGGCGCCCTTGAACAGGTCGTCCACCACACCCTGGCCGCCGACGAGGCGGATGTCCTCGATCCAGTCGGGGACCAGACCGTAGTGCGCGGCGCCGTCGGTGTTGAGGTCCCACGTGCGCGAACCGGTGGTCTGCTTGTCGATGACGGAGCCGCCGTCGGTGCTGCGGAAGGGGTAGCGCACCGGGTTCGGGGTGTCGGCCCCGCGCGGGCCGGGCCAGCCGCCGACACCGTTCATGTCGGTGCCGTACCCGTAGCCGACGTTGTACTTCTCGCGCAGCGCGTCCGTCCGCTTCGCCTCGGAGCTGAACCCCTCGGCGCCGCTCATGTACGAGGCGATGAAGCCACCGAGCTTGTAGACCCGCTCGGTCCAGTCCATGTCCATCCAGCTGTGCGAGGAGATCACACCCGGGTACGACTCGGACTCCAGGATGTCGAAGGACCGGCCCGCGGCCTTCACGCTCATGTGGTCGACTTCGAGCATCATCTTGCGCTTCATCATGCCGCGCACCGCGTACTCGCCGAGTTCGGTGAGTCCGCGGGTGTTGCACTGGGCGTCGGCGGCGTACGAGGGAACCGACACGCCCGCGGGCAGTTCCTTCTGGGCCGAGGGCGCGGCCGCCAGTCCGATGGGGTTGTCGTGCTGCGGGCCGGTGCACTTCTCCGTCTTCCAGAAGGTCCCGGTCGACAGGAACTGGCCCACGTTGATGGCCGTACCGAGGGCGCCTTCGTCGAAGCGGACCCCGCACAGGGCGTTGTCGAACTTGTGGCACAGGAACATGCTGCGCACCCCGAGGCGGTACAGCTCGTCCAGGCCGCGGTCGATGTCCGCCTTGCTGCACTGCGCGACGTCCAGGATCTGCTTGCAGCCGAAGGGCTCGGAGGTCTCCACCCCGAGGACCACGGCCAGCTTGCCCTGCTGGACGACGTCGCGGGCCTGCGCGGAGTCGGTGACGATCCGGAACCAGCCCTTGCCCGGGCCGCCGTACATCTTGTCGATGTAGGCCTGCATGTCGTAGGTCTTCTGCGCTTCGAGCCGGATGGCCGTCATCTCGTCGCAGCCGCGGTCCTTGAAGAAGTAGACCGAGCAGATGACACCGTTGGTGACGAGGTCGTTCACGAGCACGCGCTGACCGCCGCGCCAGGCCCGTTCGACCCAGGCGTAGTAGTTCTGCTGGTGGGTCAGCGAGTCGTGGGCGGGCCAGTCCTTGAAGGTCGGCCAGCCGTTCGGGTCGTGCTTGCCGTCACCGCCCTTGGTGATGAAGTCGAAGATCGCGAGCGTGCCGTCGGGGTAGTGCTCGGGGCAGTCCTTGAGCGCGTCGGCCACCCCCGCCTCGGAGAACGGCTTGCCGCAGATGAGCCGGCCGCCGAAGCCCTCGTTGGACATCAGGTGGTCGTGCGCGTCCACGAAGCCCCGGACCCGCCCCTGGGAGTCGGTGCCCTTGAAGGGCTCGCCCGTGACGTTGATGTCGGAGTCGGGTGCGGGCCGGGCGACCGGGTTCCACCAGCCGGGATCGGCGGCGGAGGCGGGCACGGGGCCGAGCACCATGGCCACCACGGCGAGGAGCAACGACAGGACCGCCAGGGGCCTACGCCTGTGGTGCGTGTGTCGAGGAAGGGTCATCACTCACGTCTCAAGGTCAGCCGGATGGCGCGGTCGAGGAGCCGGATCCGTTCGGAGGTACGACGCGTCGCGAGCACGGGCCTGACTTGTCATGGACCTCGCAAATGGTGGGACGAGAATCGCCACTGCCGTCGACGGAGTCAATAGTCCGGGACAGGTGACCTGATGATTCATCAGATGCGCTCATTCTTCACAAGATCCACGCACCGCCCGCGGGGCCCGCGGATACGGCGACGGGACGAAGACGCCGCGGCGTCAGCGCGCGTTGTGCTCCGGCAGGTCCACCTCCGCCGGGGCGAACCCGAATCCACGCGCGGTGGTCTTCGGGGCGGGCTTACCGCAGAACGCCGCTTCGAGGGTTCCGCCGAGGGCCGTGTTCGCGTCCCCCTTGTTCGAGGTGTTCGCCATCGCGGAGAGGGAGCGGCGCCCGTCGCGGGTGGAGAAGGCGTAGGTGTAGAAGCCCTGCACGGTACCCGTGTGCCCGTAGACCGAGGTGCCGCACGACAGGTCGTAGCGGCGCAGCCCGAGCCCGTAGAACCGGGTGTTCGTCGCGTCGGTCGGCGTCACGGTGAGCATGGCGTCCAGCATCCGTGCGGGCAGCAGACGACCGCCGAGGAGCGCGGAGGTGAAGGTGTTCAGGTCGGCGGGGTCGGAGATCACCGCGCCGGCCGACTGGGCCCACGACACCGTCTGCTCGGTGGAGTCGACCAGCGGCGCGCCGGCCTCGTCGGGGTGGAGGTAGCCGCGGGTGTGCAGCCCCTTGATCTGCGTGCCGGGGTGGACGTAGGAGGTGTTGCGCAGCTTCAGCGGCTTGATGATGCGCCGCTCGTACTCCTTGGCCACGCCGTTGCCGGTGACCTTCTCGATGAGCATGCCGACGACCACGAAGTTGGTGTTCGAGTACTTGTACGCGACGCCGGGCTCGGTCGTCCGCGGTTCGCGGAGCGAGAGGTCCACCAGCTCTTGGTAGCCGAACACCTTGTTGCGCACGGCCTCGAAGCCCGGCACGGTGTGCTCGAACATCGCGTCCGTGTAGTCCGCCAGCCCGCTGCGGTGGGTCAGCAGATGGCGCACCGTGATCCGGTCGTCGGGCAGCAGCCCGGGTAGGTACCGGTTGACGGCGGTGTCCGGATCGATCCGACCCTCGTCCACCAGTTGCAGCAGGACGACGGAGGTGAAGGTCTTGCTGACGCTCCCGATCCGGAAGCGGGCCCGCGGGTCCATCGCCGAGCCCGTGGCCCGGTCGCGTACCCCCACCGTCCGGACCCTGACCCCGCCGGGGCCGCTGAAACGGGCCAACGCACCCGGCGCGCCTGCGGCGGTCGTGTTCCGCAACGCCTGGGTCAGCGCTTCGAGATCGGGGGAGGCGGTCGGGGCGGCCTGGACGGTGGTCGCCGGAGCGAGGGCGGCCGTCACCGCAAGCAGGGCCGTACCGAGGGCCAGACGTCGGTTCATGGGCAGGGGCACGATGCTCCTCCGGTGGGGATGTACAGGTCGGGCGAAATGAGCCTATGCAAGATCATCGGTTCGATCGGCCGCCGCCATGAGGAGGAACGCGCCATTGACGCAAGGCAGTTCCGCCGCACGGGGGAGCCATCTCGTGGCGCGGGCGCGGGCGCGGGCGCGACGCGACGCGGTGCGGTGCGGTGCGTGCCTGGGTGCGCCGCACCCAGGCACGCACACGGGGCACGTCCTACCCTGAAGCCGTGACCAGCAGCGAACTCGGAGATTTCCTGCGCGCCCGGCGCGCGCGTCTGCGGCCGGACGACGTCGGACTCGTCTCCTACGGACGACGCCGCGTGGCAGGGCTGCGCCGCGAGGAGGTCGCGGTGCTGGCCGGGATGAACAGCGACTACTACGCCCGACTGGAACAGGGGCGCGAACGCGGCCCGTCCGCGCAGATCCTTGACGCGATCGGCGACGCCCTGCGCCTGGACGAAACGGCACGGGAGCACCTCTTCCGGCTGGCGGGTACCGTGCCGGACGGTGACCGGCGCGGTACCCGCGGGCCGAAGGAGTCGATCGGCGCCCCGCTGCGCCAACTGCTGGACGGGTACACCGGTACCCCGGCCTTCGTGCTGAATCCCGCCACCGACGTACTGACGACCAACGCCTTGGCCGACGCGTTGTTCTCCCCGTTCGCGCAGCGGGACAACCTCGCGCGCATGACCTTCCTCGACCCCGCGGCCCGGTCCTTCTTCGTCCGCTGGGACCGCGCGGCCGAGGCGGTGGTGGCCGGCCTGCGCCACGCGACCGGCCTGGACCCCGACTACCCGCGCCTCAGCGGCCTGGTACGTGAACTCGGGCGTTCCAGCCCGGAGTTCGCGGAGCTCTGGGCCGCGCACTCCGTTCGCGGCAAGACCCACGACACCAAGGAACTAGACCACCCCGACATCGGGCGGCTCTCGCTCGCCTTCCAGTCGTTCGCCGTGCTGGGGGCGCCGGGCCAGCAGCTGGTGATCTACCACGCCGAACCGGGAAGCCCGAGCGCCCGCGGCCTCGCCCTGCTCGGCAGCCTGCACGCGACCCGCCGGACGACCTGACCGTCCGGCGTCCGGCGTCCGGGCCTGGCCGGGCAGGGCAGGGCCGCCCGCACCCGCGCTCACGCGGTGGTGGCCGGCGCCGTCCATGCCGTGAGCGCGCTCTCGCGCCCGGTGCGGCGCAGGTCGGCGTCGGCGCTCCGGGTGGCCCAGGCGACGTGCCCGTCGGGGCGGATCAGGACCTCGCGGACCCCGTCGAGCTCCGGGTGTTCCTCGGCCGCGCGGGCGGTGACGGCGCTGATGCGTGGCCCCCGTCCGGCGGCCGGGGCCTCGTACGCCGGCGGGTGCGGGTCCCGCGCGTGCGTGAGGTGGAGCAGGACGAAGCCGCCCTGGTGCAGGAGCTCGTACACCCGTGTCGCGGCCGAACCGGCCGGATCGCTCACGCTCAGGCCGATGTCGGGCATCCGGCGGCCGACCAGTGGATCGGCGTCGGGGCAGGCTGCCGGGTAGGCGGTGCCGAGCGCCGAGACCTGGTCGGCGAGGCGACGGTTGACCTCCGGCATTCCCAACAGCTCCTCGAAGAGCCCGCGCAGCGCGGCGGCGGGCCGCCGGTACCCGGGCACCAGCGGCAGCTCCGCCAGCAGCGTCTGCACCTCGGTGTTCTCGGTGACGGCCCGGCCGACGGGGTGACGCTCGGCGTGATAGGTGTCGAGGAGCCCGGGCGGGGCCCAGCCGCGCACCTCCGCCGCCAGTTTCCAGCCGAGGTTCATGGCGTCCTGGAGCCCGGTGTTGAGGCCTTGGCCCGCGGCCGGGAAGTGGATGTGGGCGGCGTCGCCGGCCAGCAGCACGCGGCCGGAGCGGTAGGTGGCGGCCAGCCGGGTGGCATTGCCGAAGCGCGAGAGCCAGCGGGGCCCATCGACCCCGAAGTCGGTTCCGCAGATCCGCAGGAGCCCCGTACGGAACTCCTCCAGGGTCACCGGCACCCGCGCCGGCGTCCGCATCCGCTCCGGATCGATGTACACGAAGCGGGTCAGCCCGCCGTCCAGCGGGACGGCGAGTACGCCCGCGTCCCGCGCGGCGGCGAGGGCCGCGGGGCCGGCCCCGACGGTGGCGAAGTCCCCGAGCACCCCGGTCAGGGTCTCGTCCGTGCCGGGGAAATCGATTCCGGCCGCCTGCCGGACGAGACTGCGCCCGCCGTCGCATCCCACCAGGTACGCGGCGCGAACGGGCCGCGGGCCGTCGGCCGGCCCGCGCACCTGCGCCTCGACCCCGGCCTCGTTCTGCCGTAGGCCGACGAGGGTGTGCCCGCGGTGTATTCGCACCCCCAACTCGTGGGCCCGTTCGGCCAGCAGGGCCTCGGTGCGCGCCTGAGCCAGGAACAGCGTGTGCGGGTGGCGGCTGTCGAGGGCGGCGAAGTCCAGCGGGGTGTCGAGGGCGGCGAAGTGCCAGCCCGGCACGGTGCGGCCGAGACCGAGGAAGCGGGGTGCGAGCCCGCGCAGGTCCATCAGCTCCATGCTGCGCGGATGCAGGGTCAGCGCCCGGGAATCCTGCTGCGGCTCGGTGCGCCGCTCGACCACGTGGGTCCGTACGCCGGCCAGTGCCAGCTCGCAGGCGAGCAGCAGCCCGGTCGGTCCCGCGCCCACGACGATCACATCGGTATCCATCGGTGCGGCCTCCTATTTAGTGAACAATGTTCACGTGAACGATGTTCACTATAGTGAGGCCCATGAGCATTCCGTCAACCCCCGCCAGGGGCCGTCCGGCCCGCCTCGACCGCGACCGGACGGTCGACACGGCCCTGGACCTCCTGGACGAAGTCGGCCTCGACGCGCTGACGATGCGCCGCCTGGCGGATGCGATGGACGTGCGGGCCGGCGCGCTGTACCGGTACTTCGCCACCAAGGACGAGCTGCTGACCGCGATGGCGGAACGGATGCTGGCCGGCCTCGCGGCGACCAGGACCGACGGCGACTGGAGCGAGCGGCTGGCCACCCTCGCCCGAGCCATGCGGACGGCGCTGCTCGCCCGCCGCGACGGCGCGCGCGTCTACGCGGGCACGCACGCGACCGGACCCCACACCCTCGGCTTCGCCGAGGCGCTCCTCGGGGTGCTGCGCACGGCCGGCTTCGGTGAGCAGGACGCGGCGCGCTCGCTGATGGCGGTGGTCCACTTCGTCATCGGCCACACGCTGGAGGAGCAGGCCGCGCTGTGGCAGCCGGCGGAGGGCGGCGGGGCGGCGGACCCCGAGCGCCTGCGCCTGGCGGCCGAGCCCGAGCGGTATCCGCAGCTCGCCGCCGTGCTGCCCACGCTCACGAGCGGTGACTTCGCGGGGCACTTCGACTTCGGACTGTCCCTGCTTCTGCGGGGGCTACGCGCCCTGGAGCACGCGTAGGACCTGGCCGCACCCAGGGCGTGTATCGAAAATATCTTCCAGAGGCTTGTCGGGCTGCCCGGCTACGGTGCGGGCATGGTGAATTTCGTACTGGTTGCAGGTGCACGGCTCGGCGCGTGGGCGTGGGGCGAGGTGGCGCCGTATCTGCGCGCGGCCGGCCACGGCGTCCATCCGTTGACGCTGTCGGGTCTTGCCGACAAGCAGGGTGTACCGGCGGGGCAAGCGACTCACGTCCAGGACATCGTTGCCGAGGTGGAACGCCAGGGTCTACGTGACGTGGTCCTGGTGGGTCACAGCTACTCGGGCATCCCGGTAGGTCAGGCCGCGGAGCGGATCGGTGACCGACTGGCCCGCGTGGTGTTCGTCGACTCGAGTGTTCCGACGGACGGCGCGTCGTTCGTCTCCGCCTGGCCGGACGGCGGGGCGGCGGTGGAGGCGTCGATCGCCGAGAACGGAGGGTTCTGGCCGCTCGCGCCCGCCGCTCATTACGACGGCGAAGGTCTCACCGATGAGCAGATCGCACGCCTCGTGCGTGGCTCGACGCCTCACCCGGGTGCCACGCTGACCGAGCCCGCCGTACTGGCGGGGCCGCTCGGTGAACTTCCGGCGACATACATCCTGTGCGTGATGCCGGGGGCCGAGCCCGACGACGCCGAGCCCGACGCGGAGGTGGCCGAGCTGCTGAAGAGCGAGTGCTGGCGGTTGGTCACGATGGACACCGGCCATTGGCCGATGTTCTCCCGGCCGCGCGAGCTGGCGCAGATCCTCCTCGACGCTGCCGTGGAGTGTGGCAGCCACGGTTCCGACCCCGCCCACCTCCGCTGACCTGCGGCGATGGGTACTGAAATATACTGACCGGGTGACTGAGACCCCCCTGCCTCCTTGCCCCGAATGCGCGGGCGCCTACACCTACGAGATGGGCGCGCTCCTGGTCTGCCCCGAGTGCGGCCACGAGTGGCCCCTCGCTTCCGGCGAGCCCGGCGGTGCCTCCGAGGAGCGGGTGATCAAGGACTCGGTCGGCAACGTCCTGGCCGACGGGGACACCGTGACGGTGGTCAAGGGGCTGAAGGTCAAGGGCAGCGCGTCGGGCATCAAGGCGGGCACGAAGGTGCGCAACATCCGCCTGGTGGAAGGCGTCGACGGCCATGACATCGACTGCAGGATCGAGGGGTTCGGCGCGATGCAGCTGAAGTCGAGCGTGGTCAGGAAGGTCTGACCGGCGGCGTCGGCCGTGAACGGAGGAAGGCGCCTGTCGGGCGCGGTCCCGATCAGGCGCCTTCGTCGTTCGTCCGCCGGGGGTGGGGCCGGTGCGGCGGTCGGTTCATGAGCCGGCGCGCTCATGGACCGACGGAGCGCCGACGGCCCTTCCCCCGGCGGAGCTGGGCCGGTCAGCCCGCGAAGTGCAAGCGGAGGGGGACGGACGTCGCGGTGGCGACGGTCGCCGTCGCGGCGAAGACGACCTCGCCGTTCTGGTGGGCGACGACGTTCACGGGATGACGGTCCGGCGTGGTGGTCGGCGCCCCGGCGTTCGGGAGCGTCTCGATCCAGCAGGCAGAGGTCAGCTCCGCATAGCGGGAGAAGCGGATCTCCATGTCGGTCAGGACTCCCCGCCGGGGGAAGGCGGATCGGTACGCGGCCTGGCGAACGGCTTCCAGGAGCAGCATGCCCGGGGCGTGGTCGACGGGGTGGTCGAAGAGGATCGGGTGGTTGACGTCGGCCCGGAGCTGGGCGCGCCGCGTGGAGCTGGTGGGGGAGAGGACAACGTCGTGGAAGCGGTCGCGGCCCACCCGGCGCGGGGTCAGCGGGGGCGGGAGCGGGATGGTGCGGGCGGCCACTTCGGCGAGGTCCGCGTTCCGGCCGCGCAGGCGCTGGTAGACGGCCTCGGACTGGTTGGTGAATCCGGCCTCCGCGGTGCCGAGGAACTCTCCGTCGCGGCTCGCGGTCACGTGCATGGTGAGACCCGCGAGTCTGCGACCGCGGCGTGAGATGCCGGAGCAACGGATGTGCAGGGAGATGTCGGCCGGCGCCGAACCGACGACGAGGGCGTCGGGGTCGGTCGAGTAGCTGAAGGTGTCCCAGATCTGGCGGTGACCGAAGGGGACCTCGTACGCGACGTGGCTGAGGAGCGGGATGGCCTGGCGGACCGATTCGGCGAGGAGCAGGGGATCGTGGTGACCCTCGTCCGGTGTGTAGAAGCTGTGGGTACGGGGCCATTGGGCGGTGACGACGTACTCGTCGGGCGCGACGACGCGCCATCCGGTGAGCAGGACTTCGGAGTGCGCGCTCTTGTGCACGTACTCCCGAGGTAAGGCGCTGCTGAGCGCGGCGATGGGCGAGACGGAGCGATCGGTGGACACGGTCATGGTTGAGCCCCCCTGGACGTCGGACATGAGCTGGTGCTTGTTCGGCGCAGGTCCTAAAATAAAGGATGTTCGTTTTTTTTGTCGAGGTTAGTTAGGTGCTCATGTCAGAACGAAAGCAGCAACGCGCCCCTCAACTAAGGGCAGTTCAGACCAAAGCGGCCATCCTGCGTGCCGCGGCCGAGGTCTTCGACGAGTTCGGCTTCAGTGGAGCCAGCATCAGCAAGATCATGAAGCGGGCGGACGTCACCCAGGGCGGGATGTACTTCCACTTCAGCTCGAAGGAGGAGCTCGCCTACGCCGTCATGGTCGGCCAGGGCGACGGCCTGGAGTTCCCCGCCGGGGAGGACGGCCTGCAGCACCTGGTGGACATCACGCTCTACCTCGCCGAGCAGCTCCGGCACAATCCGGTGCTTCGCGCCGGCGTCCGACTGGCCGTGGAGCAGGGCGAGTTCGGCCTGCGTGACGACGTGGCCTACCAGGCCTGGGTGCTGGAGTTCCGCCAGCAGCTGCGCTTCGCCCGCGCCAAGGGCGAACTCCAGCCGGACGTCGACGACCACGAACTGGCCTGGGTGCTGGTCAGCTCCTTCACCGGGGCCCAGCTCTTCTCCCAGGCGTCCACCGGCCGGGTGGACCTGCCGCAGCGGATCGCCTCCCTGTGGCGCTACCTGCTGCCCGCGGTGGCCGCCGACGACATCCGCGGCGGACTGCGCCTGACCCTGCCGCCGAGCGAGCCGACGCCGGTGCCGACGCCCGAGCCGGCGGCGGACCCGAAGGCGGAGCCGGAGCCGGCGGCGGTGCCGAAGCGCCGGTCCAGGGCGGCCTCGGAGAAGCGGGCTTGAGTACCCGTCATGTGGTCGTCACCGGCGCGACCGGCTTCGTGGGGTCGGCGGTGCTGCGCCGACTGGCCGAACGGGGCCGGGGCGACCAAGGGGTCGCGGTGCGTGCGGTGTCCCGTACGCAGACCCCCGCGGGCTTGTCCGGAGCTCGGCGGGTGGGCGCGGACCTGGCCGACACAGCGTCCCTGCGCGGGGTGTGCGACGGTGCGGACGTCCTGTTGTCCCTGGCCTCCTACGTCGGACCGGACGCGGAGCGCTGCACCGCGGTCAACGCCGAGGGGACCGCGGCCCTGATGGCCGAGGCCCGGCGGGCCGCAGTGGGGCGGATCATCCACCTGTCCACCTGCGCGGTGTACGGTCCGGGGCCCCATCGGGGGCAGGACGTGGGCGAGTTGACACCTGCCCCGGTATCGGCCGCCAGCGGCAGCCGGCTGGTGGGGGAGGGGGCCGTGCTCGACGCCGGGGGACTGGTCCTGCGCGCGGGGCTCGTGCTGGGCAGGGGCGACCGGTGGGCCGTACCGGCTCTCGTCGACGCCTTCCGGCGCGTACCGGCGGGGTGGGACGGAGGGGCGGGACGTGCCTCCTTCGTCGACGTCGACGACCTGGCACGACTCATCGTGGCGCTCGCGCTCACGGGTGGCGACGAGGCGGATGCCCCGGGCGTCCTGCACGCGCACCACCCGGAGCCGGTGCGCAACCGGGACCTCATGGACGCCCTCGCCGAGCACCGGGTGCTGCCGGCGCGTCCCGACGCCGACTGGTCGTGGCGCAGATGCCTGGACGCCCTGGCCGCGACCCCCGGATGGGTGAGCGAGCGTCAGTTCACGCTGCTGGCCGCTGACCACTGGTACCGCGCCGACGCGGCATGGGAACGCGCCGGGATCGCACCGGGGCCCGGCCCGCTGAGCCGGCTCGACCGGGCGGCGCGGTGGTACCGGGAGAGGGGCGGGGTGACCCCGGGCTGACGGCGATCTGCCAAAGCCTCGGCGGGATGGGGCGTGGACGGGCTGTGTCGAGCCGGGCGGCGGGTAGCGTCCGAAGCACAGCCGGTCACCCCCTGAAGGAGTGGAAATGCCCGACCTTTCGAACATCGTCAAGGCGTACGACGTGCGTGGTGTCGTGCCGGACGAGTGGGACGAGTCCTTGGCCGAGCTGTTCGGTGCGGCGTTCGTGGAGGTCGTGGGCGCGTCGGCGATCGTGATCGGTCATGACATGCGTCCGTCGTCGCCGGGTCTGTCGGCCGCGTTCGCGCGGGGTGCGGCGGCGCGCGGGGTGGACGTCACGCTGATCGGTCTGTGCTCGACGGACCAGCTGTACTACGCGTCGGGTTCGCTGGACCTGCCGGGCGCCATGTTCACGGCCTCGCACAATCCGGCCAAGTACAACGGCATCAAGCTGTGCCGTGCGGGCGCGGCCCCGGTGGGTCAGGACACGGGCCTGTCGCAGATCCGCGAGCTCGTGGAGAAGTGGTCCGACGAGGGCGCGCCGGCGGTTCCGGCGGGGACGGTGGCGGGGACGGTCACGGAGCTGGACAGCCGCCCGGGTTACGCCGCGCACCTGAAGGGCCTGGTCGATCTGGCGTCGATCCGTCCGTTGAAGGTCGTCGTGGACGCGGGCAACGGTATGGGTGGTCACACCGTGCCGACGGTGTTCGCGGGTCTGCCGCTGGACGTGACGGAGATGTACTTCGAGCTGGACGGCACGTTCCCCAACCACGAGGCGAACCCGCTGGACCCGAAGAACGTCGTGGACCTCCAGGCGCGTGTCCTGGCGGAAGGCGCCGACCTCGGTATCGCGTTCGACGGTGACGCGGACCGGTGTTTCATCGTGGACGAGCGGGGTGTCGGGGTGTCGCCGTCGGCGATCACGGCGTTGGTCGCGGCGCGGGAGCTGGCGCGCAACGGTGGGTCGGGCACGGTGATCCACAACCTGATCACCTCGTGGTCGGTGCCGGAGGTGGTGCGCGAGAACGGTGGCACGCCGGTGCGTACGCGGGTGGGTCATTCCTTCATCAAGGAGGAGATGGCGCGGACGGGTGCGATCTTCGGTGGTGAGCACTCGGCGCACTACTACTTCAAGGATTTCTGGAACGCGGACACGGGCATGCTGGCCGCGCTCCATGTGCTGGCGGCGCTGGGGGGTCAGGAGGGTCCGTTGTCGGAGCTGGTGGCCTCCTATGACCGTTACGCGGGTTCGGGGGAGATCAACTCGACGGTCGACGACCAGGCGGCCCGTCTGGCGGCGGTGAAGGCGGCCTACGGTGACGCCGAGGGTGTCACGATCGACGAGCTGGACGGTCTGACGGCCACGGCCGAGGACTGGTGGTTCAACGTCCGCGCCTCCAACACCGAGCCCCTCCTGCGTCTGAACGTGGAGGCCCGTGACGAGGCCACCCTGGCCAAGGTCCGCGACGAGGTCCTCACCCTCATCCGCGCCTGACCCGTCCGGCACCCGGCGCCCGGGCTCCGCCCGTTCCGGCCTCGCCGGTTGCCCGAAGGCGTCGGCGGGGCGACCCCCGAGGTCCGGGCTCGGCCCTCATCCAGCCTCGCCGGCGTTTGAGGCGCCGGTCCGGGCGGAGCCCGGTGCCCGGCGGAGCCGGGTTCCCCCGGAGCCGCGCCCGCTCAGGCGGAGCGCCGCCCGAGCTCCGCCCGCTCCCGCACCGCGTACGCGTACGCGTACGCCGCCGACATCAGCGTCATGTGATGGTGCCAGCCAGGAAAGGATCGACCCTCGAAGTCGAGGAGCCCGAACTCGTCGGCCAGCGACCCCAGCACCGCTGTGGACCGCGCCGACCGCCGCACCAGGTGCAGCAGGTCGTCCATCCGGTGGCGGTTCATATTGGTGAGCCAGACGGGCCCCGCGCCCTGCCCGCCCTGCCCACCCTGTGCGCCCTGCCGCCCCGGCCGCCGTTCGCCGAACAGCCGGTAGATCTGCTGCGCCCCCCGCCCGGCCGCTTCCCCTTCCGGCAGCCGGACCAGCGCCGAGTGGATGCGCTGCCGCTGCGGGCCCCCGGCGGGGCCGGCGGGGCCGGCGAGCGGCGCGGAGTAAGGATGGCTGGTGTTGCCGAGGCGGGCGAAGTCGCCCGCGGTGGTCCCGCCGCGCCCGGGCGTACCCGTACGCGCGGCCGCGCCGCCCTGCGTCAGCGCGGCGGCGGCGCGTACCGGGAGGGTCGGCGGTACGGACACCAGGAAGTCGTGCCCGCGGCGGCCGAGTACGCCGATCAGTGCGGCGGCGCTGCCGAGGCGGCTGAGATCGGCGACCACGGGCGGGTGCGCCGACGAGGTACGGGCGGCGATCGAGTCGACGAGCTCCAGGACGAGAGCTTCCGGGGCCTGGTGGACGGCCTCGGGGGAGATGCGCGCCCGGCGGCGCAGGACGGGATCCGTCACCCAGGCCTGGGGGAGCGCCAGCCGCCAGTCCACCGGCACGCTCATACCGTCGAGTGACAGGAAGAGGCAGAACCCCAACTGGCAGTTGACGATGCGTCCGGCGACGGGATCGAAGCGGCGGTGCACGCCGACCGAGTGCTCGCCACGTTTGGGGAAGCACACCTGCCCGATCGTCCAGGCCCGTACGGGGTGCCGTTCCTCCACCCAGCGGAGCAGTTCGGTGCGGGCCGGATTCCAGTCCCACGGACTCGCGTTGATGAACTGCTGCAGGGACTGGGAGGCCGTGGGCGACTCGGTGACGGACGCCGCGAGTCTGCGTACGGACTTCTTCCCCGGGGTGCTGAGCAGTCCCTGCAGGTAGACCCGGGCCCAGCGTCGCTGGTCGGCTCTCGGTAAGTGACCGAAGAGGCGTTCCGTGAAGTCGGCCAGGGTGGTGTCACCGGCAGTCAGGGCTCGGGTCCTCGTCCGTGTCGTCATCTGTCTCCCCCTCCACTGCGGACGTCGGCGTGCGCCGTCGGTAGTAGTCATAGAATACAGAACGTTCGTTTTTTTTCTAGCGAACCCATGGCGTCCTGCCCCCGACTTCGGCACGTTGGACGCGCAGGCCCTTCGGCGCCCGTGCCGGGGCCGCGCCACGCCCCCCTACGGGTCGGGGCACGGGCGCTTCTTCGTCAAGTCCGCGTTGTCGGCGGTCGGCGCCCGGGTGAGGCTGGAGATCGCCGGCTCCGTGCGGGGCGCGACGGCGAGTGAGGAACGACCTGGATGGCAGTGATAGCGCAGTGGTGAAGCAAGAGCGTGGCGTACGCACCCGTAATCATCTGATCTCGGTGGCCGCCGCTGAATTCGACCGCAATGGGTACGACGGGACCTCGCTTTCCCGGCTGAGTCGCTCCGCCGGAATTTCGATAGGGGCCCTCACCTTTCACTTCGCGGCGAAAGGGGAGTTGGCCTCCGCCGTCGAGGATTCGGGGCGGGCCGCCACCCGCAGAGTGGTCGAGGGGGTGACGGCCCGCGGCGGCCCGGCGCTGGACACCGTTTCCGCGCTCGTCCTCGCCCTCGGCCGGCTGATCGAGGCGGACCCGGCCGTACGCGCCGCGGCGCGGCTGACCCAGGAGCGGGTGGGTGCCGGACCCGACTGGTGCGGTTGCTGGCTCCCGGACGTCAAGGAGCTGCTGAAGCAGGCCGCCGCGCAGGGTCAGCTGCACCCCGAGGTCGACCCGTGCCCGGTCGCCCTGCTGATGGCACATCTGGTGGGCGGCGTCGTCACCCGGGTGCGTCGAGGTCGGGGCAGAGGTCCCGAGGCCGTGACCGGCGAGCTCAGGGAGGTGTGGCGGCTCGTTCGCCGCGGCATCGCCGCCCGGACGGATCCAGAATTGCCCAAGTAGGAGGAAAGACAGGGCAATTCGAGCGGATGGAGTGCGCCGCGCCCTAGCGTCGGTGACATGAATTCCACACCTCACCGGATAACCAAAGCAGTGATCCCCGCCGCGGGACTCGGCACACGATTCCTCCCGCTGACCAAGGCCACCCCGAAGGAAATGCTGCCGGTGGTCGACAAGCCGGCCATCCAGTACGTGGTGGAGGAGGCCGTGGCGGCGGGGATGTCCGACATCCTCATGGTCACCGGACGCAACAAGCGACCGCTGGAGGACCACTTCGACCGCAACTACGAGCTGGAGGAGGCTCTCCAGCGGCGGGGTGATCAGGACAAACTCCGGAGTGTCTGCGCCTCCACCGAACTCGCCGACATCCACTACGTGCGCCAGCGGGACCCGAAGGGCCTCGGGCACGCCGTCCTGTGTGCCGCGCCCCACGTCGGCCGGGAGCCCTTCGCCGTCCTCCTGGCCGACGACCTCATCGACCCCCGCGACCCGCTGCTCGCCCGGATGGCCGAGGTGCGGGAGCGGCTCGGCGGGAGCGTCGTGGCCCTCATGGAGGTGGATCCGCAGGCCATCCACCTGTACGGATGCGCCGCGGTGGATGCATCGGCGGGCGGCGACGGCGTGCGCATCACCGAGTTGGTGGAGAAACCGGAGCCCGGGACGGCCCCCAGCAATCTGGCCGTCATCGGCCGCTACCTCCTCGACCCCGAGATCTTCGAGGTCCTACGGAACACCGACCCCGGGCGCGGCGGCGAGATCCAACTCACCGACGCGCTGAGCACGCTGGTCCGAGCCGGGCGCCCCGTGCACGGCGTCGTCTTCTCCGGCCGGCGCTACGACACCGGGGACCGCGCCGAGTACCTGCGCGCCACGGTCAGGCTCGCCTGCGAACGAGCCGACCTGGGCCCCGAATTCCTGGCCTGGCTCAGGGAGTTCGTGCGAGCGGAAGAGCTCGTCGGGGTCTGAGCGGTCGCCCGGTGGGCGACCGGGGAACTTCCGCGGTCGCCCACCCCACCTGGCACTCCTTCGTCAACTTGCCCAGATCTCAACGGGGTTCGGCTTCGAGATTGGTTACCGAACGGTAATTACGTAATTTCTTCCCCGGGGCCGCCCCGCCGAACGGAGCGGCCCCCGAACCACCGAGTGCGGACAAGGAGGTGAACCCCATGGACAAGCCGAACCCGCGGCGCGCGACGCAGACCCCCGACGTCGTCACCGAGGTGCCGGTCGACGCACTGCTCGCTGCGGATTCCCCGCGCACCGTCCAGGTGGACGAGGGTCACGCACAGGCTCTCGCGCAATCCGACCGGACGCTGCCGCCGCTGCTCGTGCACCGCCCCACCATGCGGATCATCGACGGCACGCACCGGTTGCGGGCCGCCGTACTGCGCGGGCAGGACACGGTGGGGGTGACGTACTTCGACGGCAGCGCCGAGGACGCGTTCGTGCTCTCGGTCGAGGCCAACATCAGTCACGGGCTCCCGCTCACCCCGGCGGAACGGACCGCCGCGGCGCTACGGATCCTGCGGTCCCACCCGGACTGGTCCGACCGCGGTATCGCGCGGCGGACCGGGCTGGTGGGCAAGACCGTCGGGGCGCTACGACGCCGCGAGGTGCCGGGGCCCGCCCCACCGGGCCGCGTCGGCCAGGACGGCCGCGTCCGGCCGGCCGATCCGGTCCGCGGCCGGGAGACCGCGGCCCGGTTGCTGGCCGGTCGACCCACCGCGTCGCTGCGGCAGATCGCACGGGAGGCGGGCATCGCGCCCTCGACCGTGCGGGACGTACGGCGCCGGATCGGCGCGGGCGCGGACCCCGTACCGGCCACCCAGCGGCGCTCCGACAGCAGCCCGGCCCCCGCACCACCCCCGGTGTCGGCCCGGGTCCGGGGGCAGCCACTGCCCGCCCTCGTCAGCAGCCTGTGCAAGGACCCCCTGCTCAGGCTGAGCGATGCGGGCCGGCTCCTGCTCCGCATGCTCGACCTCCAGGTGAGCGGACTGCGTCAGTGGGAGCGGATCGTCGCCGCGATACCCCCGTACCGCGTGGAGACGGCGGCCGCCGCGGCCGCCCAGTGCGCACGGGACTGGCAGGAACTGTCCGAAGAACTCCGGCGCCGTGCCTCGGCGCAAACCCCTGCCTGAGCCGGCTTCCCCGGCGAGTACCGGCCTTCGAGTCGGAAGGCCTCAGTTGTGATCGAAAGGATGTATGGCGATGTCGGTTGTCGAGGGAGCGCGTGTTGACGCGGGTGCAGGGGAGGGGGGAGGAGCCGAGGGGCCCGTTCGGTTGGACGGGCGTCTGAAGTTGGTTCTTGTGGTGCTGCTGGTGGCGCAGTTCATGCTGGCGGTCGATTTCTCGATTCTGAATGTGGCGTTGCCGGTGATCGGTGACGGGCTCGGTTTCTCGTTGTCGAATCTGCAGTGGATCGCGACGTCGTTCGCGCTGTGCGCCGCCGGTTTCACCTTGTTGTTCGGGCGGGTGGCGGATCTGTTCGGTCGGCGCCGGCTGTTCCTGGTGGGGCTGGCGGTGTTGGGTCTGTCCTCGTTGGCGGGTGGTCTGGCGACGTCGCCGGAGATGCTGATCGCGGCGCGTGTGTTCCAGGGTCTCGCGACGGCCGCGGTGACTCCGGCCGGTCTGTCCCTGCTGACCACCTCGTTCCCCGAAGGGCCGCTGCGGCAGAAGGCTCTCGGGCTGAACGGCGCCCTGATGTCGGCCGGTTTCACGACGGGCGCGATCCTGGGTGGTGTCCTGACCGATCTGCTGTCGTGGCGGTGGGCGTTCTTCATCAACGTGCCGGTGGCGCTCGCGGTGTTGTTCATCGCTCCGACCGTGATCAAGGAATCCCGTCCGCAGTCGCGTCCGAAGCTGGATGTTCCCGGCGCGACGGCCGTGACGCTGGGTCTGCTGGCGCTGATCTACGGGCTGACGCAGGCGGGTGAGCACGGTTGGGGCTCGGGCAGCGCGCTGGGCTGGCTGGCCGCCGGTGTGGTGCTGCTGATCGCCTTCTACGCGATCGAGTCGAAGAGCGCGGCTCCTCTCGTCCCCGTGTCGGTGTTGAAGAAGAAGACGGTGGCGTGGGGCAACATCGCGGGTCTGATCGCGTTCCTGACGGAGACGAGTCTGGTCTTCCTGATGACGCTCTACCTGCAGGAAGTGCTGGACTTCTCGCCGCTGACGGCGGGTCTGTCCTTCGGTGTGCTGGGTGTCGGCACGGTGATCGGTGGTTCGATCGCGCCGCGGGTGATCGCGGCGACGAACACCCGCAGCACGCTGATCATCGGTGGTGTGTTGCAGGCGGTGGCCACGCTGAGTCTGATCGCGCTCGGTGAGAGCTCGGCGAGCATGTGGCTGCTGCTCATCGCCACCTTCGCCGGCGGCATCGGCAACATGCTGGTGATCGTCGGCTTCATGGTGACGGCGACGACGGGACTGCCGGATCACGAGCAGGGCATGGCGACGGGTCTGGCGACGATGACCCAGCAGGTCGGTATCACCATGGGCACCCCGATCATGTCGGCGGTGGTCGCGGCGAACACCGACATCCACGCCGGCATCACGACCGCGGTGATCGTGAACACCGCCGTCGTCGTGGTCGGCATCCTCACCACCGTCCTCTTCCTCCGCACCGAGCGGTCCAGCTGACGAAGTGCGCGCCTCCACTAAGGCAACTCCGCCTTGTGACAGCCCTGTCCCGGCCGCGAACGTTGGCCCCGGCCGTGCACGTCGGCCCCGGGCCTCGGGCCCCGGGCCCCGCGCGAGCGCCGGCCACCGATGGAAAGGAACCCCGATGGCCACACCCACCGTCGTCAGCTGGGAGCAGGTGTCCGTGCCCACCCCGTCCGGGCCGCTGACCGCCCGGGTGTACCGGCCCGGTGCGCCCGCACCGCAAGGCTGGTTGGTGTGGGCCCACGGAGGCAGCTGGCGTGCCGGATCGGCGCGGGACTGGCACGGCGCCACCGCCGAACTCGCCCGCCACTCCCGCTTCGGCGTGGTGAGCGTGGACTACCGGCTGGCCCCCGAGGTACGCCACCCGGCCATGGTCGAGGACATCCTGTCCGCCCTGACCTGGGCGGCCGGGGAACACCAGGACCGGCCCACCGGGGACCCGTCCCACGCGCCCCTCCTGGCCGTCGGCGGGGACAGCGCCGGCGGCACCCTCGCCGCCTCGGCCGCCCTCGTCTGCCGCGACCGCGGGATCCCGCTGGCCGCGCAGGTCCTCGCGTACCCGCCGCTCGACCCCGCCTGCGCGGCGGCCTCCTACCAGCGCTTCCCCGACCTGTTCCCCACGGCCTCCTACCTGAGGGCGGCCTGGCAGGACTACCGGGCTCCCGGGCTGCCCGTGGCCGCGGACGGCACACGGCTCCACAGCACCCCCTTCGAGGCCGCCGACCTGCGCGGACTCGCACCTGCCGTTCTGGCCACCGGCGACCTCGACCCCGTCGGTGACGACGTGCACCGCTACGGGCGTCTGCTCCGGGCTGCGGGGGTGGAGGTCGCCCTCCGGGAGTTCCGGCAGACGGGCCACGGGGCGTTCCTGCAGCCGAGCCCCGGCCCCGGCCCCGGCCCGGGCGGCCCCGGCGGACATCCGGCGTCGTCGATGCGCGGCTGGCTCGGGCTGGCCCTGCACCGGCTCACGCTCACCTCACCGAACGACGCCGACAACCTCCCCTCCTCCCCTTCCTGGAGCTGACATGACCACCTCGGACGTCCCCAACCTCGACGCCCTGCTGCGCCACTTCGCCGATCTGCGCGACGGCATCCACGGCGGCGCCGTCTCCCGCCCGGACAAGGAGCAACACTTCCGAACCGCCGCCCGCCTGTTGGACCCGTACGCCCGCCAGGCGCTCGGCGAGCTCAACGACGAACTGCTCCTCGGGCAGGGCGTGATCGACGCGAGCGGTGTCCAACGAGCGGAGGACCGCAGCCTTTTCCACGCCTGGACCCTGTGGTGGGACGAGCAGTCGGCCGCCGACATCCCGCCCGTGACGCTCTACGCGCACTACGGAGCCTCCTTCCACCACCCGCACCTGCGCGGCGCGACCGTCTCCGAGTGGCCGCTGAACGTCTTCGACGACGCGCAGGCCGCCGCCGAACTGCCCACCCTGCGCGCGATCGCCGCCGCGGACCTCCACAACCTGGTCTTCGAACGGGACTTCAGGATCGTGCCCGCGACCATGGCGGGCGCCACCGGTCTCCCCGCCCACCAGCACTGAAAGGCCGCTCGTCATGACGAAGCTGCGACTGTCCGTACTCGACCAGACCCCGGTCGGCGAGGACCACACCCCGGACCAGGCGCTCCGCGCTTCCGTGGACCTCGCCCGCTCCGCCGAGGGACTCGGCTACACCCGCTACTGGGTCGCCGAACACCACGACTCGCCGGGCTTCGCGAGCAGCGCGCCGGAGATCCTCGCGGGCACCCTGCTCGCCCACACCTCGCGGATGCGGATCGGGACCGGCGGAGTGCTCCTGCCCCGCTACGACCCGGCGAAGGTGGCCGAGGTGTTCGGCGTACTGGCCTCCCTCCACCCGGGCCGCGTCGACCTCGGCATCGGCCGGGCCGGCGGTCCCGCCCGCGACTTCCCGCAACGGCTGGCCGGGCTGCGCGCCCTGCTGGGCGAGGGCGGGGTCGTGCCGCACGCACCGGTCCCGCCACAGATGTGGCTCCTGGGCGCGGGACGTGAGTCGGCGCGGCTGGCCGGGCTGCTGGGTACGGAGTTCGCGTTCGGGCACTTCTTCTCCCCGACGGGCGGTCAGGAGGCCTTCGAGGACTACCGCGCCCAGTTCCGCACCTCCACCGGCGCCCGGCCGGGCGGCGCGCTCGCGGTACGCGTGGTGACGGCGGACAGCGCCGCCCGCGCCGAGGAACTGGCCCAGAGCCTGCTGCTGTGGCGCGCCCGCAAGGACCTCGGCGAGGACGGCCCGCTGCCGTCGTACGAGACCACGCGCCGCCACCGCTGGACGGGCGCGGAACTGGAACGGGCCAAGGTGCACCGCACGGCCCTCGTCTCCGGCGCGCCGGAGCAGGTGGCCGCGGTACTGACGGCCCTCGCCGGGAGCCACGGCGTGGACGAGCTGATCATCAACACCCTGACCTGCGACCCGGCGGACCGCCGACGCTCGTACGAGCTGCTGTCCGAGGCCTTCGCCCTCCAGGCCTCGGAGCCCCACTCCGCGGCCCCGGTGGCCGCCGCCTCCGGTCCGGCCCTCCAGGGTCAGGAGCGGTCGAGGCCCCAGGTCTGGAGCGCGTAGGGGCGGCCCTTCTCCTCGCCCGTGATCAACGGCACGTCGAGGAGGCGGAAGCCGGCCCGGGTGGCCACGCCGACGCTGGAGGCGTTCTCGGCCTCCAGCTCCAGGATCACCCGGTCCACACCCAGCTCCTCGAAGGCGTACGCGGCCATCACCCGCACCGCTCGGGCGGCCAGGCCCTGGCCCCGGTGCGCCGGACCGAGGGCGTATCCGAGCTCCGTACCCTCGGGCGCGCGCTTGAGCATCACCTCGCCGAGCGGGGCGCCGCCGTCGACGGTGATGGCCAGCAGAAGGGCCGTACCCTCCTCGCGCAGCTGCCGCGCCCGCGCCAGACGGTTACGGGCGGCCTCGCCGTCGAAGGGGGAGACGATCGGCGTCCAGTAGGCGATGTCGGGGTGGTCGAAGAGCTCGGGCATCGCCGCCAGGTCCGCCGCCGTCCAGTCGCGCAGGACCAGCCCCTCGCCCGTCAGCTCCATACGGTCGGGAAAGGACGGCGTCGTGCTGCTCATGCTGGAGGACCTCCGGTGTCGGTGCGGGACGAGCCAAGATATCCGGCGACCGGTGATCGGTTCACCGGGATATCCGTCCGACGGCGCCCCGGGTCGGACCGGACCCGATCAGGCCCGATCGAGCCGGCCCTCAGACCGCGTACCGGTCCGGCGCGAAGAGGGAAGGATTCGCCGCGATCCAGTCCGAGGTGCGGCGCAGGCCCTCCTCCAGGCCGACCTCGGGCCGCCAGCCGGCCCAGTCGCGGGCCCGGGAGTTGTCCGACAGCAGTCGCTGGACCTCGCTGCCCGACGGGCGCAGCCGGGTCGGGTCCACCACCACCTCCGCGTCCCGGCCGGAAGCCGTGATCAGGGCCTGGGCCAGGGCGCCGACCGAGATCTCCGCACCGGTGCCGAGGTTGACCACCTCACCCAGCGCCCGGTCGCACTCCGCCACCGCCAGGAAGCCCTCCGCCGTGTCCGTCACGTAGGTGAAGTCCCGGGTCGGGGTGAGCGAGCCGAGGCGGATCTCCCGGGCCCCCGCGTGCAGTTGCGCCAGGATCGTCGGGATGACCGCGCGGGCCGACTGGCGCGGGCCGAAGGTGTTGAACGGGCGCACCACCGTCACCGGGAGTTCGAAGGCGTGGTGGAAGGAGAGCGCCATCATGTCCGCGCCGATCTTCGACGCGGAGTACGGGGACTGCGGCTGCAGCGGGTGGCTCTCGGAGATCGGGGCGGTCAGCGCCGTCCCGTAGACCTCACTGGTCGAGGTGTGCACGAGACGCCGTACGCCGTGCCGCCGGCAGGCCTCCGCCACGTTCTGCGTGCCCGTGACGTTCGTCTGCACGTACGCGCCCGGCGAGGCGTAGCTGTACGGAATCCCGATCAGCGCCGCCAGGTGGAAGACGGTGTCGCAGCCGGCCACCGCGTCGCTGACCCGGCCCGCGTCACGGACATCGCCCGCCCACATCTCCACCGGACCGTCCGGGTCGGCGAGGTAGCGCGCCAGGTGGCCCTTCTCGGCGTACGGCTTGTAGTGCACGAAGGCACGCACCCGCGCGCCCCGCGACACCAGCAGGTCCACCAACGTCGAGCCGATGAAGCCCTCCGCGCCGGTGACGAGGACGGTCCGGTCGGTCCAGCTGTTCATATGCGCTCCAGGTGAGGTGTGGGGACGAGGCCGGCGACGCGGAGGACTTCCGCGGCCAGCAGTTGCGCGGCCCGCGCGTGCGGGCCGGGGTCGGCGGCGCCGGACATCGCCGACAGCCGCGCCGGGTCGGCCAACAGCGGCCCGATGAGGCCGGCGAGACGTTCGGCGGTGGTCTCGGCGTCGGGCAGGAGCAGTCCCGCACCCGCGTCCGACAGCACCCGCGCGTTGTGGGTCTGGTGGTCGCCGGGCGCGTACGGGTAGGGCACCAGGACCGACGGGACCCCGGTGGCCGCGAGTTCGGCGACGGTCGCGGAGCCCGCACGGCACACCACCAGATCGGCGGCCGCGTAGACGAGGTCCATCCGGTCCAGGTACGGCACGGCCCGAGCGATCCGCTCGCCGCCGGACGACACCAGCTCGGCCACCGCGTCCGGCAGCGCGTCCGGACCGGTCTTGATCAGCAGCTGTACGTCGTCGCGGTACTGCCAGAGGTCGGCGAGCACGGCCGCCGCCCGGGTGAGACGGATCGCGCCCAGGCTGCCGCCGTTGAAGACGATCAGTCGGCGCCCCGCGGGCACCCCGAGCGCGCGCCGGGCCTCGGCGCGCAGCGCCACCCGATCCGGTCCGGGCAGCTCCGCGAGGCCGGACAGGGCGGCCGCGATCGGCATCCCGGTGGTCAGCGCCCGGTCACCGCCCGCGAGGTGGCTCCGGCTGCGGTCGAAGGCCACGGCGACGTGCGGGGTGAGCCGGGCCGCGAACTGGTTGGCACGGCCGGGCACCGCGTTGGACTCGTGGATCACGGCCGGCAGCCCCGCCAGCCGGGCACCGAGCACGGCCGGGGCGCTCGGATATCCGCCCATGCCCACGACGACGTGGGCGCCTTGGGCCCGGATCACCGAGCGTGCCTGGTGCGCCGAGCGCAGCAGCGCCGCGGGGAGCAGGTACCGCTTCGCGCCCAGCGCGGGATCGAAGGGGATCATGTCGACGGTGTGCAGGCGGTACCCGGCGCGGGGGATCAGCTCGGTCTCCAGGCCCCGCTCGGTCCCGATGAACGAGACCACGGCTCCGGGCACGGCTCCGCGCAGCGCCTCCGCGAGGGCGAGACCGGGGTAGATGTGCCCGCCGGTGCCGCCCGCGCCGATCACGACGGAGAGTGCCGTGGACGTGTGGGGTGTGGTGGTGGTCATGTGCGCACACTCCCGGCCGGCCCTAAGAACGTTCTAAGAGCCCCTTCACCGCACCGCGCCCGCCCCGAGGGAGCTGCATTGCGAGGTGAATGGCGTTCACCTACAGTGGTGAACGCCATTCACCTTCGAGGGGGGTTTCACGGTGCCCACCGATTCGCCGTCCCCGTCACCGGCCCTGTCCGCATCACCAGCCCCAGCCCCGCCCCCGTCTCCGTCCGCCGATCGCCGCGTCATGGCGGTGCTGGCGGCCGGGGGTATCGTCACCACGCTCGTGCAGACCGCCGTCGTGCCGTTGCTGCCGCAGTTGCCTCGGCTGACCGGCGCGGCCCCGGTCGATGTCGGGTGGGTGGTCACCCTCACGTTGCTGACCGGGGCGGTCGCGACGCCGTTGCTGGGGCGGGCCGGGGACATGTACGGCAAGCGGCGGATGTTGTTGGTCGCGCTCGGGGCGCTCGCCGTCGGGTCGCTGGTGTGCTCGTTCGCCTCCACCCTCCCTTGGCTTCTGGCCGGCCGTGGGCTGCAGGGGGTGGGGGCCGCGGTGGTGCCGCTGTCGATCAGTTTCCTGCGGGGCGTGCTGCCGCCGCATCGGACGGGCTCGTCGGTGGCGCTGATGAGTTCGACGGTGGGGATCGGTGCCGCTCTCGGTCTGCCACTGGCCGCGCTGCTGGTGCAGTTCGCGGACTGGCACGCGATGTTCTGGGCGATGACCGTGCTCTCGGCGGCGGTGCTCGTGCCGGCGTGGTGGGTCCTGAGGGAGGAGCCGGTTCGGTCACCGGGGCGGTTCGACCTGGTCGGGGCGTGCGGGCTGAGTGCGGGGCTGGTGCTGCTGCTGTTGGCGTTGTCCAAGGCGGGTGAGTGGGGGTGGGGCAGTCGGCGGGTCCTGGGTCTCTCGGGCGCGGCGCTGCTGATCCTGGCGGGGTGGACCGTCCAGCAGCGCCGGGTGTCGCGGCCGCTGGTGGACGTGCGGCTCGCGATGCGTCCGGCGGTTCTGCTGCCGCACGTGGCCGCGTTGTTGGCCGGGTTCGCGTTCTACGCCAACTCCCTCGTCACCGCGCAGCTGATCCAGATGCCTCGGGTCACCGGGTACGGCCTGGGTCTCTCGGTGGTGGCGGCAGGCGCGTGCCTGCTGCCCAGCGGTGTGATCATGGTGCTGTGCGCTTCCTTGTCCGCCCGACTGTCCGCCGCCCGTGGGGCCAAGGCCACGCTGACCCTGGGCACGACGGTCATCGCGGCCGGGTACGGGCTGCGCCTCGCCGACAGCCGGCAGTTGTGGGCGGTCATCGCCGGTGCGGCCGTGGTGTCGGTCGGCACGGCGCTCGCCTACTCCGCGCTGCCCATGCTGATCATGCGGGCGGTGCCGCTGGAGCAGACCGCCGCGGCGAACGGCCTCAACGTCCTCATGCGCACCATCGGGCAGGCCCTGTGCAGCGCGGTGGTCGCCACCGTACTGGCGCAGCACACCCGCGTGTTCGCCGACGTCTCGGGCGTGCCCGTGGCGGCGCCTACCCTGGACGGGTACCGCGTGGCCTTCGCCGCGGCGGGGGTGGTCGCGTTGCTGGCCTGTGCGGCCGCCCGCCTCATCCCGCGCCGACCGCGACCCGCGCCGTCCCCCCTCCAGGAGGCTGAACACGATGCCCGGCCCGAGCTCCGCCTCCCCCCGCGGCGGCCGCCCGCGAACGACGTCCAGGAATCCGCCGGCACCGGCACCGGCACCGGTGCCTGCGTCGCCGACGCCCGGCCCGGCACCGGACCGGGCGGTACGACCGCGTGACGCCGACGCGCGGCGCGCGGAGATCCTCGCCGCCGCCCGGCGTGCGTTCGCGCGCCATGCCTACGCCGACACGACCATCGGCGCCATCGCCGACGACGCGGGGGTCAGCCCGGCGCTCGTGATGAAGTACTACGGCTCCAAGGAGCACCTGTTCAACCAGGTCTTCACCTTCGACGCCGACGCCACCGCCCTGTTCGACGCCCCTTTGGACGGCCTCGCCCGGCACATGGTCCTGCACCTGCTCGCCACCCAGCGCGGCCAGACCCGCGACCCGATCCTGCGCATCGCCTTCTCCCGTCACCACCTGGAGCTCGGCGGACAGGCCCGGGCCAACTTCCGCACGCAGGTCATCGACGCCCTCGCCGCCCGACTCCCCGGGCCGGACGCCGCGCTGCGAGCGGAACTGGCCGTCGGCGTGCTGCTCGGTCTCGGAGCCCTGTACGCGACCGTCCAGGCCGACCGGCTGACGAGCCTGGCCCCCGACGAAGTCGCCGATCTGTACATCCCGCTCCTGCAACCCCTGCTCAGCGGCGAGGCTCCGACGGGTCGCTGAGCGTACGTTTCCTGCACCACCCCGGTGATCTTCCGCCGGTACGCTCGCTCACAGCAGTGAACCGGGCGTCGGACACGCACTTTGCGAACACTGGAGGTTCTCGTGGCCAAGGGCTACTGGGTCAGCGTCTACCGCACCATTTCCGACCCCGAGAAGCTGGCTGCCTACAACGAGCTGGCCGCCGCGGCCGTCGAGGCCGGAGGCGGACGGACGCTCGCCCGCGGCGGGCGGGTCGACGCCCACGAGGACGGTGTCGCGGAGCGCGTCATCCTGGTCGAGTTCGACAGCTTCGAACAGGCCGTCGCCGCTCGCGCCAGTGAGGCCTACCAGCAGGCGCTGCACGTCCTGTCCGACGCCGTCGAGCGCGACTTCCGCATCATCGAAGGCGTATGAGCCCCTTGCGGGCATCCGGTGTCCCCGACGGTGTCCCCGACGGGCGGCCGGAAAGGCGAGCCGACTCCTGGCCTGCCCTGAGAGGGTTCTAAGAGGTTCTCTCAGAAGCCTTTGGCAGGCTTTGCCCCATGAGCTCCACGGACGGCACAGGCGGCACAGGCGGCACAGGCGGCACGGGTGGTACGGGCGGCACGGGCAGGCAGCGCATCCTCGTCGTCGACGACGAGCCCGAGGTGCGGGCCGCCGTCGAGGACGGACTCGCGGTCGAGGGGTACGAGGTCCGGGGCGCCCCGGACGGCCTCGCGGCCCTCTCGCAGGTGGCGGCCTGGGAGCCCGACGCGGTCGTCCTCGACGTGATGATGCCCGTACTCGACGGCCTCGGCGTCTGCCGGCAGCTGCGGGCGATGGGCGACCGTACCCCCGTCCTCGTCCTCACCGCGCTCGACTCCGTCAGCGAACGCGTCGACGGACTGGAGGCGGGCGCCGACGACTACCTCGTCAAACCCTTCGCCCTGGACGAGCTGATCGCCCGGGTCCGCGCGCTCCTGCGGCGGGCCGCACCCGGACCCGCCGGCACGGCCGCCCCGCTCGCCTTCGCCGACCTCGTCCTCGACCCCGTGACCCGGACCGGCCGCAGGGGAAGCCGTCCGCTGGAATTCAGCCGTACCGAAGCGGCCCTGCTCGAACTGTTCCTGCGCCACCCCGGCCAGGTACTCCCGCGCGAGCTGATCCTCGAGCTGGTGTGGGGGCGCGACTTCGGACCGGACTCCAATTCCCTCGCCGTCTACGTCGGCTACCTGCGCCGGAAACTGGAGGCCGCGGGCGAGCCCCGGCTGGTGCACACCGTCCACGGGGTCGGCTACCGCCTGGACGCGGCATGAGCCGCGGCCGCCGGCGGCTCGGCCGGATCTGGCGCAGGCGCGGACCGCTGCGCACCCGGCTGGCACTGTCGGTCACCGCCGCCGTGGCCCTCGTGGCCGTCGGGGTGTGCGCGGCGGCGTTCCTGGTGGTCCGCTCGGCACTCTACGAGCAGCTCGACCTCAGCCTCACCCAGTCCGCGCGGCTCGCCGCCCAGCGCGACCAGGGGGCCGCGCCGGGCACCCTGGCCGGGGAGTGCCGGTTCCTGGCCGCTCCCGCCTGCGCGGAGGTGGTGGCCGCCGACCCGGCCAAGGACCCCGCGACGCCGGGACAGCTGCCCGTGGACCCGGCCGCGCGGGAGGTCGCCGCGGGCCGCAAGGCCCCCTACTACACGAACATCACGGTGGCCGGGTATCCCGCCCGGATGCTCACCACCGACTACGCCAAGGGGCGCGCCCTCCAGGTGGCCCTGCGGGCCGACACCGTCGAGGACGGCATCGAGGAGGCCGCCTGGTGGCTGCTGCTCACCGCGGCGGCCGGCGTGCTGCTGGCCGCCCTCCTCGGGTACTGGGTCTCACGCACCGGCCTGGCCCCGGTCGCCCGCCTCACCGCGACGGCCGAGCGGATCGCCGCCACCCGCGACGCGCGGCACCGGATCGAACTGCCGCCACCGGGGCGGGAGGACGAGATCACCCGGCTGGCGACGAGCTTCAACACCATGCTGGGGGAGCTCGAACAGTCGATCGCCGCACAGCGCCAACTGGTCGCGGACGCCTCTCACGAACTGCGCACCCCGCTGACCGCCCTGCGGACCAACGCCGAACTGCTGGCCCGGTCCGATCGGCTCACCCCCGACCAGCGCGAACGCGCCTCGGCCGCGCTGGGGCGGCAGCTGCGGGAGGTGACGGGACTCGTCAACGACCTGATCGAGCTGGCACGAGACGAGGAGCCGCAACCGCTGGTGGAACAGGTCGGGCTGGGCGCGCTGGTGGAACACTGCGCGCAGGCGGCGCGGACGCACTGGCCGGCCGTGCCCTTCCACGTACACGTGCCGGCCGAACCCGTCGTCGTGCCCGGGGTGCCCGCGCGACTCAGCCGACTGCTGGGGAACCTGCTCGACAACGCGGCCAAGTTCGGCCGGGACGGGCTGCCCGTCGAGGTGGAGCTGGTGGCCGGCGTCCCGGGCGGCCGGGGCCCGGAGCTGACGGTCCGCGACCACGGTCCCGGGATCTCGCCGCAGGACCTGCCGCACGTCTTCGACCGGTTCTACCGGGCCGGTGCGGCCCGCGCCCTACCGGGTTCGGGCCTCGGCCTGGCCATGGCCCGGCAGATCGCACGGGCGCACTCCGCCGAGCTGACCGCGGAGGCCGCCCCGGGCGGGGGCGCACTGTTCCGCCTGGCGTTCTGAACGCCCCGGCAGCGGCTCCGCGCGCGTACCGACGCCCGCGACCTCCCTGTGGCCAGGAGGCCGGTTTCCACGTGCCCCGGCGCCGGGGAGGCGACGACGCTCCGTTGTGATCTTCGACCCAGTGTCCCGGAGACACCTCGGTCGGGCGGCCCGCCTGCGGCAGGGTGTGCGCCGAGGAGTCCGAACACGGGGGAGAGAACAGATGGAGCGGCACGTCGAGTTCGAGCGTCTGCACAACTTCCGGGACCTGGGCGGCTACCGGTCCGCCGACGGTCGGGCCGTGCGGTGGGGGACGGTGTACCGGGCCGACTCGCTCGGCAAGCTGGCGGGCGGCGACTGGGAGCGGTTCCTGGAGCTCGGCATCGGGACCGTGATCGACCTGCGGTATCCGTGGGAGATCGAGGCCAAGGGGCGGGTGCCCGAGGCGGAACGGTTCCGCTACGTCAACCTGAGCATCGAGCACCGGCCCTACGACCAGGCCGAGATCGATCCGGACATCGACCCCTGGCGCTACCTCGCCGACCGGTTCGCCGAGGTCACCGAGGACGGGGCCGACGAGATACGCCAGGTACTGGAGGAGCTGGCACAGGCATCCGGTCCCGCGGTCTTCCACTGCACCTCCGGCAAGGACCGGACCGGTCTGATCGGAGTCTTCCTCCTGACCCTGCTCGGGGTGGAACGGGCCGACGTCCTCGCCGACTTCGCGCTCACCGAGCTGGCCACCGAGCGGCTCGCCGCCGACTGGCGGGCCGCCCACCCGGACCGGGTCATGAAGTGGCCGAGCTACGGCCGCGCCCCCGCCGTGATCATGGAGTTGGTGCTCGCGGACCTGGAGGCCCGGTACGGATCCGTGCGCGGCTACCTCACCGACCGGGTCGGGTTGCGGGAGCGGACCGTGGAGCAGCTGCGCGACCGCCTGCTGACCACCCCCTGACAGGTCCGCGCGACGAGAAGTCGCTCTGGTGGCGCCACCGGCGCATCTCCTACCATCGGAACACGGGTGGGGGAGGGGGGTGCGCTCATGGCAGCGCATGTGGGGCGGCTGGAACGCTTCGTTGCCTGGGTGCTGCGCAACGCCGACGTCGTGGTCGCCCTGGGCATCGCGATGGCGGTGGGACTCCTCGACATCTTCGGCGACGTCATCAGTGACGACGTCTCCTCCGGCGCCACCCTCGTCGTCCTCGGCCTGCTCGCGACCGGGTCGATCGTGGAGCGGGTGCGCCGTCCCGCGAGCATCCAGGAGGCGATGAGCGGGACCCGGCAGGCCCTGGAGGACCTGGCCATGGTGCGTTCGATCTCGGGCAACGAGGTCGGCGAGGCACTGCGCAAGGCCCGCCAGCACACCAACCTCTGGTACTTCAAGGGCGGTACGGGCACCTACCTGCGGGCGGTCACGCTGCCCCTGTGCGTGGCCGCCGCGAAGGAACAGCGCTCGCAGCTCAACGTGAAGATCGACATCGTCAACCCGGCCGACGAGCGGGCCTGCGCCGCGTACGCCCGGTTCCGGCAGATGTTCGGCGCGCAGCGTCGCGGGGACGATCTGTGGACCACCGACCGGGTCCGCCGGGAGTCGTACGCGACCGTCCTCGCCGCCTGCTGGTACCAGCGGCAGCTGACCACCCTGGAGATCAGCGTGCACCTGTCGGCCGCCGTGCCGACCCTGCGCTTCGACCTGTCCGAGACCTGCCTCATCATCACCCAGGACGACCAGTCCCGGGTGAACCTGCTGGTGGAGCGCGGTCAGCCGCTCTACGACTACTACGTGACCGAGTTGCACCAGAGCCGCGAGCAGGCGACCGTGCTCGACCTGCGCGTCGCCTCCCCGCTCGGCCAGGAACCCACCGTCGACGAAGTGCGGACGCTCTTCGACGACCTGCGGCTGCCCCTGCCGCGCGTCTTCACCGACAGCGACATCGGCAAGATCATCGAGAAGGCCCTGCACGCGGAGGACCCCTACAGGAGGTGATGCGCTCCGGCGCGTGCCCATGGACCGCGAGCTCGAAAGCACCTTGCTCACCCTGGAGGAGATAGCCTCCGGGACCCGGGAGTTACATGCCGTCCGTCATCCGCTCGGATTCCTCTGCCTGCCGCTGCTGAGAGAGGGGCCGCGCGGCATCTGCGTCCATCTCTTCGAGAGCGACAACCGCGCCGATCCGGACGCCTCACCGATGCACGCCCACAGTTGGGAACTGCGCAGCCGCGTGCTGTACGGGCGGGTGGCCAACCTGCCCGTACGGACGAGTGCGGTGCGCGGCGGCGAGGCGGGCGCCACCCACCGGATCTTCGAGGTGTTCAGCGGGAGCGACGGCGTGGACGAGATCCGGCCGACCTCCCTCCTGGTACGCAGCGAGCCCGGCCCCGCCCACATCAGCGCGGGCGGGGAGACATACACCCTGGCGGCGGGCGAGTTCCACGCCACCGCGCTGGAGGGGGTGGAACCGGCGGCCACCCTGGTGCACGGCATGTCGATCCACGGGCAGCTCGACCTCTCGCTCGGCCCGCTCGACGGCCGACCGCGCCGCACGACCCGCCGACTGTGCGACACCGCGCAGACGGTGCGCAGCGTCCACACCGTCCTCAGGAGGATCGATGCCCAACAGCGGGCCTGACTTCGACCACGAGAGGCGGGTCGCCGTCGCCGCGGCGCAGGAGGCGGGCGGCCTGCTGCGCAGGGGCTTCGGCACCGCGCGATGCGTGCGCACGAAGGGCGGGTCCGGAGACGTGCAGATGGACCTCGACCTCGCGGCCGAGAAGCTGGTACTGAGCCGGATACAGCGCCACTTCCCGCACGACCGGATCCTGTCCGAGGAGGCCGGGCTCCTGGGTGCGGCGGGCGAACGCACCTGGCTGGTGGACCCGTTGGACGGCAGCAACAACGTCGCGATCGGGCTGCCCACCTACGCGGTGGGGATCGGGCTGTGCCTGGCGGGCGCCCCGGTGATGGGAGTGGTGCACGAGCCGGTCACCGGGGAGACCTGGCACGCGGTCAAGGGGTACGGAGCCCACGGACCGTCCGGCCCGCTGCCCGGCCCCGACCGCACCTTGCCGCGGCCCGGGCCCGTCGTCGCCTGGACCCAGGGGTACGCCGTGGAACGCGGTGACCCGACGGCCGTGGCCCTGCGCGCGGTACTGGAGCTGCGCTGTCGGCGGGTCCTGCAGCTGTGGGCGCCGCTGCTCGGCTGGAGCCTGCTGGCACGCGGCACGATCGACGCCTTCGTCGGCTACCGCGCCGAGGGCGTGGACCTGCCGACCGGGGCGCTGCTCGCGGCCGAGGCGGGCGTGGAGCTGCGCACGCTGTCCGGGGCGGAGTTCAGACCCGGCTTCGCCGGGGCCGACACCGGGCGCAGCTTCGTCGCGGCCCGCGGCGAGACCCTCGCGCACCTGCTGGGGGAGGTGCGGGCCATCACCCCGGACACCCTCTAGGCCGCCTCTTCCGGATCTTGTCGGGCCCGCCCGTGGATCAGGGCCGGCCACCGCCCGGGTCCGCCCCTTCGGGATCCTGCCGGGCGGCGCGGGCCCGGCCCGATCCGGAAGGGACCGCCTAGCTGGTGGCCGCCAGGGCCAGGGTCGCCGCCAGCGTGCCCGCCACCGCCAGTACGGCCCCCGTACCGAAGAAGCGGCCCAGGTCGATCCGGGTCCCGTGCCAGCGGCACCGTTCGAACCACAGCAGGGTGGCCAGCGAGGCCCACGGCGTGATGACCGGGCCGACGTTGACGCCGATCAGCTGGGCGAGCAGCTGCTCGTGATTGGCCACCGGAATGGCCGCCTCGCCCGCCAGATAGGCCGGGAGGTTGTTCAGCACGTTCGAGAAGCCCGCACCGACCGCCGCCGACCTCAGCATGCCGACGACGTCGTTGTCGGAGCCCATCGCCGCCGCCAGGACGTCGTGCAGTCCATGGGCGTTGACCGTCTCCACGACCAGGAACATCCCCGGGACGAGGACGAGGAGCCGCCAGGGGATCAGGGAGAGGCGCAGCGTCTCGCGGCTACGGAACCAGAAGGCCACGACCACGATCAGCGCGGCCGCCATCGACGCCGACCACAGCGGTACGTCGGCGAGCAGGATCGCCAGCAGGAACCCGGCGCACGCCACCGCGCTCACCCGGAACAGGACCCGGTCCGCGGGGCGCGGCAGGGGAGGCGGCGTGTAGCGGGTCTCGGTACGCCGCCCCGGGCGCCAGTAGAAGCCCCACAGGCAGGCCATGGTGACCGCGATCGCGGCCAACTGCGGCGCCCACATGGTGGCGGCCATCTCCGACGGTGTCAGCGCGATGCGGTCGGCGGCCAGCAGGTTCGTCAGGTTCGACACGGGGAGCAGCAAGCTGGCCGTGTTGGCCAGCCACACCGTGGTCATCGCCAGCGGTACGGGCGCGATACCGACCCGCGTCGCGAGCGCCAGCATCACCGGCGTCAGCAGGACCGCCGTCGTGTCCAGGTTGAGCGTGATGGTGGTGACGGACGCGAACAGCACGCAGAGACAGAAGAGGAGGGGGTACCTGCCGCGTCCCGCCCGGGCCACCCAGGTGGCGACGACGTCGAAGACCTCCGCCTTGCCGGTCAGCTCGGCGAGGACGATCACGGTGGCCAGGAACACCACCAGCGGACCGATGCGCTCCAGCACGTCCGTGGCGGGTCCGGTGGGCAGCAGGCCCGTGGCGACGCACAGCGCACCCAGTGTGAGCAGGCCGCCGGCCAACCAGTCCAGTGGATGCAGACGTCTGAGGAGGGACACGGCGAACAGGTTCGCACATACACACGTCCCGGCATCAGACCGGGCGGAAGGAATCGGACAGGCCCGCCCGGGCCGGGCGCCCGGCCGGCCACGGAGGATCGCCCCGTCCTCGACGGGACCGACCCGCCGCCGGGGGCACGGCCCTACGATGGATTCATGATGACGGACGGGCAATTCGGCGCTCCCGCAAGAGAGTTCGACTTCTTCATCAGTTACTCCCCGGCAGACGAACAGTGGGCCGCCTGGATCGCCTGGACCCTGGAGGAGGCCGGCTACCGCACGGTGGTGCAAGCCTGGGACTTCGTACCGGGAACCAACTTCATCGACTTCATGGACCGGGGCGTCAGCGAGTCCCTGGCGGTCATCGCCGTACTGTCACGCCACTACGAGCGTTCCACCTACGGTCGCATGGAATGGCAGGCCGCGCTCCGGGCCTCGCCCGAGTCGCCCGAACGGAGGCTGCTGACCGTCCGGGTGGACGAGATCCCGATCGAGGGACTCCTCGCCACCATCACCTACGTCGACCTCGTCGGCGTGGCGGACATCGACGCGGCCCGCTCCCTGCTGCTGAACCGGGTCGGCCAGGCCGTCGACGGCCATGCCCGCCCGGGCCGCCGCCCCGGCTATCCGGGGAGCGGACCGGGACCCGTCCGTCACCCCGAGCAGCCCAACCCCGGGCAGCCGCAGCCGAGCGCGCTCGCCGGCCCCGGCTGGTCCGGGCGCCGGCGGCCGGTCAGGGCGCCGCTCTACCCGCAGGCCGCCGCGGCCGGCCACAGCGCCCAGGACACCGTGACCGTCCTGCACCTGGCCGGGCCTGACTTCGGGCGCGGCCGCGAACCCGACTCGCTCAGCCGGCAGATCCGCGGCGACCTCATCATGCTCCGGGACGCGGGAGCACCCGCCCCCGATCTGATGGTCGTCACCGGCGACCTCACCGCGTCCGGCAGCCCCCGCGAATGCGACCAGGCCCTCAGCTTCCTCACCGCCCTGCGCTCCCAGCTCGACCTGTCCCCCCAGCGGGTGATGGTGGTACCGGGCGCGCAGGACGTGAACCAGGCCGCGTCCCAGGCCTACTTCCACACCTGCGAGGCCGACGAAGTGGCGCCGCAGCCCCCGTACTGGCCCAAATGGCGCCACTACACCCGGCTGTTCCGCGGCCTCTACCAGGGCCTGGACACCGTCTTCGACAGCGACCAGCCCTGGACCCTCTTCCCGGTGCCCGAACTGAGCACGGTCGTCGCCGGATTCAACTCCTCCATGGCCTACAGCCATCGCCCCGAGGAGCAGTACGGCTTCATCGGCCGCGACCAGGCCGCCTGGTTCGCCGAGGCCATGCGCCGGTACGAGGAGGAGGGCTGGCTGCGCATCGGCGCGCTCCGCCACCCGCTGACCGACGGCCGCCGCCCCGGCGACGCGGTCGGCGGCCCCGGTGGACTGCGGGACGCCGACACCCTCGCCCGGCTCGCCGCCCCGCGGCTGCACCTGCTGCTGCACGGGCCGACCGGCGGCCCGCGCAGCACCACCTCGGCCCCCAGCCGCACCCAGCTCGCCGGGGCCGCCGGTGAGCTGCCGCTGTTCGGCTCCGCCGCCCCCGCCAGGTTCCAGCTGCTCCAGGTCGGCGCCCAAGGCGTGACCCGCTGGGACGACCGGATCACCTCCGCGTCCGAGGCCTTCCCCGCCGCATGGCGGCAGACCCGCCGGGTCTTCCCCGTACCGGAACTGCCCGCCGTCATCGACGTCGAGCCGCCCGGCGGACGCGCTCCCCTGGACGACCCGGCCGCCTCGCTCGCCGAGCGCGTCAAGGAGATCTGCCGGGTGCGGCGGGAGGGCGTACGGCTGCGCGACGTCCCGCGCCGCGAGCCGGCCGACATGGTGCAGATCATGGCCACCTGGCGGGAGCAGGAGGACGGCGTCGTCCAGCAGCAGCGCATAGCCGTCCACCCGGGGAGCCCCACCGAGGAGGAACTGGACCGCTTCATCGCCCAGGTGCACGCCACCGACACCGGCTCCGAGGCCGTCCTGGTGTACGCGGGCGACGCCCCGGCCGGCGGGCTGCGCCGCCGGGCCGCCGCCCACGGCGTCCGGGTGCGGGTCCGCAGCTTCATCGAGTTCCAGGGCCTGCTCGACCTCCGGGCCTACGTCGCCGCGCAGACGGCCCGGCTCAGCGGCAGCGAGCAGTACGCCCCCGGCCTCTACCTGCCCCAGCGCTACCGCGACGCCGACCGCCCCGACGGCCAGGGCCGGCCCGACCAGGAACGGGACGGACTCGTCGAGGAGCTGCTGGAACTCCTGGAGTCCGACCAGGGCCGGTTCGTCCTGCTCCTCGGCGACTTCGGACACGGCAAGACCTTCGCGCTGCGCGAGCTCGCCCGGCGCATCCCCGAACAGCTCCCGCACCTCACACCGCTGCTCATCCCGCTCAATTCCCTCGACCGGGCGCACAGCCTCGAAGGCCTGGTCGCCGCGCACCTGGCCGGCCACGACGTCGACACCATCGACCTGCGGGCCCTGCGCTACATGCTCGCCCAGGGCCGTGTCGTCCTGCTCTTCGACGGCTTCGACGAACTGGTCAACCGGGTCAGTTACGACCGGGCCGCCGACCACCTCCAGGTCCTTCTCGACGCCGCCGTCGACCACGCCAAGATCGTCGTCAGCAGCCGTACCCAGCACTTCAAGTCGCACGCCCAGGTCCTCACCGCGCTCGGCGAGCGCGTCGGCCTGCTCCCGCAACGCAGGATCCTGGCCGTCGAGGGCTTCACCCCGGCCCAGATCCGCTCCTACCTCGTCCGCAGCTACGGCGACGAGCAGGCCGCCGATCGCCGCTACCAACTCCTGCGCAACATCCCCGACCTCCTGATGCTCTGCCGCAATCCCCGGCTGCTGTCCTTCGTCGCCGACCTGAGCCAGGACCAGCTGCGCGCGGTCGCCGGAGCGGGCCGCGCGCTCAGCCCCGCCCGGCTGTACGAGGACGTGTTCACCTCCTGGCTCGGCCACGAGGAACGGCGCGGGCAGGGCGGGCCCGGCGCGCCGCCCGGGCTCACCCTCGACCAGCTGTGGGCGGCGGTGACCGCGTTGGCCTGGCGGCTGTGGGAGAGCGGCCGCAGTGCCCTGCGGCTCGACGAACTCACCGAAACCGTGGCCGGCACCCTCAGCGAACTCACCGAGTCCCCGCTCACCGCGTCCGAGCGCGCCCAGGCGGTCGGCGCGGGCAGCCTGCTGGTCCGTAGCGACGACGGGGTCTTCCAGTTCATCCACGGCTCCGTCGTCGAATGGCTGGTGGCCCGGGAGGCCGCCCGCCAGCTCGCCCGCGGGCAGCACACCGTGCTCCTCGCGCGCCCGCTCAGCCAGCTCGCCGTCGAGTTCTTCTGCGACCTCGCCGACCACGAGCAGTGCGCCCGCTGGGTGCGCGAGGTTCTCGACTCCCCGGGGCGCACGGCCGGCGAGGCCGCCCGAGCCAACGCCGTACGGATCTCCGACCGGCTCCGGGTACCGGCCAACGCCGACCTGCGCGGCGCCCGGCTGGCCGGCGAGGACCTCTCGCACCGCGACTTCTCCGGCGTCGACCTCAGCGACGCGGACCTCACGGACGCCCGGCTGATCGGCGCCAATCTCTCCGGCGCCCGGCTGCGGGGCACCCATCTGATCGGCGCCCGCCTCGACCGGGCCGACCTGAGCGGGGCCGACCTGTCCGGCGCGAACCTCAGCCGGGCCCGGCTGACCCGGACCGATCTGCGCGGCGCCCTGCTGACCGGCAGCCGCTGGCACCGGGCCGCGCTCATCGACGTGACCATGGACGACGAGGTACGGGCGGCCCCCGAGCTGGGGACCGCCGCGATCGCCCCCGGGATGCCCGTGGACGCCGGGTTCCGACCCTCCGCCGTCGGTGTCCCGTACGGATTCGGCATGCGCACGAGCCGGCTTCCCGAACCCATCGCGTACAGCAGCGACGGTGAACTCCTCGCCGTCGGCAGCGAGGACGGCTCGGTCCTGGTCTGCGGCGCCGACGACGGCCGGGCCGTGCGCACCCTCCAAGGGCACGAAGGACGCGTGTACGCCGTGAAGTTCCGGCCGGGCGTCATCGCCACCGGCGGCTCCGACGGCGCGGTGCGACTCTGGGACCCGGTGACCGGGGCCTGCCGGCACCACCTGCGGGTCCACCCCGACGGGGTGTGGCCGGTCTCCTTCGACGCGGCCGGCACGCTGCTCGCCACGGGCGACCGCGAGGGCCTGGTCACGGTCTGGGACGTGGTCACCGGCGAGCCCCTGCACCGGATGCCGGGTCACACCGCGCCCGTCTACACGGCGGTCTACGGACCGGACGGGCTGCTGCTCACCGGGGACGCGAGCGCGAAGGTACGACTGTGGGACCTGGCCACCGGGCACTGCGTCCGGGAGATCGAGGGCCACCAAGGGGCCGTCTACCGCGCCCGGTTCAGCCCCGACGGGTCCCTCTTCGCCACCGCCGACCGGGGCGGTCCCGGACAGGGCGGCACGGTGCGGATCCGGCGGACGGCCGACGCGCGGCTGCTGCACGAGTTCACCGGACACACCGGCCGCGTGTACGTCCTCGACTTCCACCCCGAGGGCAACCTTCTGGCCAGCGGCGACACGGACGGCCAGGTGCGGCTCTGGGATCCGGTGGTCGGCACCCCCGCCGGGGTCCTCGAACGGGGCACCGGCGCCGTCTACCAGGTGCTCTTCGGCGACGACGGGAAACTCCTCACCGCCTGCGACAGCAACGGCGCCGTCCGGCTGTGGACGGTCACCGGACGCCCCCACGGGTACACGGTCGCCCTCCACCCCCAGCAGCCGACCGAGCACCGCGGCACCGCCTGGGCGTGCGCCTTCCGGCCCGGCGACAGCCAACTCCTCACCGTCGGCAACGACGGCGGCGCCCAGATCTGGGACTCGGCCACCGGCCAGGGCAAGCGCATCCTGCGCGGCCACGGCCGCCGGATCAACGGTGTCGCCTTCAGCGCCGACGGTACGCAGCTGGCGGCGACGGGCAACGACGGGGTCGTACGGCTGTGGGAGACGCGCACGGGCCGCCGTACGGACGAACTCACCGGGCGCGGCGACCGACTGGTCTCGGCGGCCTTCAGCCCTGTCGCGCCCATCCTGGCCACGGCCAGCAACGACGGCGACGTGTACCTCTGGAACCCGGTGGGCGGCGAGTACCTGAGGGAGCTCGACGCCGAGACCGAGCACGTCTGGGCGGAGGCCTTCAACGCCGACGGGACCCTGCTCGCCACCGCCAACGACGACGACTCCGTCCGCGTCTGGTTCCGCCCCACGGGTTCCCCTGTGTCGACGCTGACCGAGCACCGGGGCCGGGTCCGCTCGATCGCCTTCCGCTCGGACGCCGATGTACTGGCCACCGGCTGCGACGACAGCTTCGTACGCGTGTGGGACGCCAGGAACGGCGCCCTCCTGCATCAACTCGGCGGGCATGCCGACCGCGTGTACGGGGTCGCGTACGGCCCCGGGGGCGACTGGCTCGCCAGCGCGAGCTGGGACGGCACGGCCGTCGTCTGGCGGGACGGGCAGGCCGGTCCGCGGCTGCGCGGACGCGGCGGCAGGCTGTGGGCGGTGGCCGCCCACCCGAGCCGCCCGCTGCTGGCCACCGGCGGCGACGACCGGGCCGTCGCCCTGTGGGACGCCGCGACGGGCGAGCGCCTGAGCGACCTCGTCGGGCACACCGGACGGGTGCTCTCGCTCGCCTTCTCCCCGGACGGCACGACCCTGGCGAGCGGCGCCGAGGACGGCACCGTACGGCTGTGGAACGTCCCGGCGGACGGGCAGGAGCCGTCCCCGCGCGCGACGCTGATGGGCATGGCGGGCGGCTGGGCGGCGCTGACTCCGGCCGGCGGGTACAAGTACGAGGGCGATGTGGCCGGTGAGTTCTGGCACGTCGTGGGCATGTCCCGGTTCACCCCGGGGGAGCTCGACGAGTACCTGCCGGGCATCCACCGGCTGCCGCTCGGCGAGGAACTCTGAGTCCCGCCGGCCGTACGGAGCCGGCCCCGGCTACGGTTCGTGTGTATGACACACACCCGAACAGAGGTCACCGCGGAACTGGTCCGGGACCTGTTACGCGATCAGCACCCCGACCTGGCGGATCGCCCCGTGCGGTTCGGAGCCCGTGGCTGGGACAACCAGCTGTGGCGGCTGGGGGAGGACCTCGCCGTCCGGCTGCCCTGGGCGACGCCGTCCGCGGACGCGCTGCTGCGCAAGGAGCACGCCTGGCTGCCCGGCCTCGCCGCGGGCCTGCCGCTGCCGGTTCCCGTCCCGCAGCGCATCGGCGAGCCCTCCGAGCGGTTCCCGCGCCCCTGGATCGTCACCACCTGGGTGCCCGGTGAGCCGGCCGACCGCGCCCCCGCCACGCACGCCACGGACGCGGCCGACGCCTTGGCCGCCTTCCTGACGGCTCTTCACCGACCGGCTCCCGAAGGGGCGCCCGTCGGCAATTACGGCCGTGGCGGGCCCTTGGCCGACCATGCCGACGCGTTCGTCGACGGGCTCGCCGACGCCACCGACATGGGGCTGATCCCCGACCCGGACGCGGTCCGCGCGGTCTGGGAGGACGCCGTCGCCGCCCCCGTCTGGGCGGGCCCGGAGATATGGCTGCACGGCGACCTCCACCCGGCCAACGTCCTCACCGCGGGCGGCACCTTCTGCGGCGTGATCGACTTCGGGGATCTCTGCGCGGGCGATCCGGCCTGCGACCTCGCCGCCCCCTGGAGCCTGCTGCCGGACGGCGCCGTCGACCGCTTCCACGCCGCCTACCGGCCGGTCGCGGACGCCGCGACCCTACGCCGCGCCCGTGGTTGGGCGGCGCAGCGAGCCCTCGGCGGCATCCTCATCGGCGAGGCCGGTGTCCGCGGCCGCCCGGGCGGCAAGCCCACCTGGGGGCCACCCGCCCAGGCCGCACTGCGACGCCTCGTGGCGACGGCCGGCTGACGGACCGGCCGCCGCCTCAGCCGAGGGAGGAGACGGACGGGACGACGACCCCGTAGAGATCGGCGATCGTCGCGAGCGCGGCGTGGTGGAGCTGTTCGGCGGACACCTCGGCCACCGCCGTCCCCAGCGGCCGAGTCGCGCAGGCGTCCGCGACCACGGTGGGCCGGTCGCCCCGTAGGAACGCGCCTTCCGCGGTGAAGGTCACGCACATGTGGGTCATGAAACCGGCGAGGACGACGTCCTTGTGGCCGGCGGCGTCGACGTGGTCGCCCAGCTCGGTTTCGACGAACCCGTTGGGGACCGTTTTGACGACCACGGCCTCGCCGTCGACCGGAGCCACCCGGGGGTGGATCCGGCCGATCTCGGCCCGGATGTCGTACGGGCTCCCCTCGCCGCCGTCGTTGATCACATGGATGACCTTCGCGCCGGCGGTACGGGCCCGGGCCAGCAGCGCGGCGCCGGCGTCGAGGGCGGCCTCCCACCCCGTCAGCTCCATCACGCCCCGGGTGTAGGTGTTCTGGTAGTCGATCAGGATCAGCGTCGCTTCGGCGAGTGAGGCCGGGCTCCGGTCGAGGCCGCTCAGCTCGCGCAGAGTCGTCTTGGACATGGAAATACCCTCCGGGGGTGTCGGATTGCGGGAGTCGGCCGCAGAGCGGCGGCCGTGCTCTCCACGCTATGACCACCCCTGGATGTCGGCAATGACATCCAACCCGCAGAAACCGACATACGGTGGGTGCTGACAAGACCCTCGTCGTACCGAACGGAGAGCACCCTTGAGCACCGTCGGACGGTTCGTCATCGTGGTCCTCTTCGACGGCGTCGACCTGCTGGACGTCACCGGCCCGCCGGAGGTGTTCGCCCTGTTGCGAAGGGAGTTGGGCGAACCATCGGGCTACCGGGTGGCGCTGGCCGCCGAGACCATGGACCCCGTCACCACCTCCGCCGGGGTCCGGATCCTCCCGGACACCACCTTCCAGGACGTGGCGGGGTGCGGCATCGACACCCTGCTGGTCCCCGGGTCGGTCGAGGTGGACGACGAGGGCCGGGTCCGTGCCCTGGCCGACCCGGCCGTGGTCGATCGGGTGCGGAGCCTCGCCGCCACGGCCCGGCGCGTCGCATCCGTCTGCGTGGGCGCGCACATCCTCGCCGACGCCGGGCTGCTGAACGGCAGACGGGCCACCACCCACTGGTCCACCGCCCGCCAACTAGCCGACGAGCACCCCTCGATCGAGGTCGACGCCGATCCGATCTTCATCCGGGACCGGGACGTGTGGACCGGCGCCGGCATCAGCGCCTGCCTCGACCTCTCGCTCGCCCTCGTCGCCGAGGACTTCGGCGAGGCCGTGGCGCTGCGCGTCGCCCGGCAGCTGGTGATGTACCTGAAACGGCCCGGCGGACAGAGCCAGTTCAGCGTCCCGCTCGAACCGGTGTCGACCACGCGGCGCATCGAGGACCTCCGCCACCACATCACGCGGAACATCGCCGAGCCGCTGACCGTCGCCGACCTCGCCGAACAGGCGCACGTCGGCGAACGGCAGCTCACCCGGATCTTCAAGACGGAACTGGGCATGACCCCGGCCGCCTACATCGAATCCGCCCGCGTCGAAGTGGCCCGCAACCGGCTGGAGTCCACGGACGACACCCTCGAACGCGTCGCGACCGTCTGCGGCTTCCACACCACCGACACCCTCGTCCGTGCCTTCCGTCGCCGGCTCGACACGACGCCGACGGAGTACCGCAACCGCTTCCGGGCGACCGGCACCGGCTGACCGGCCGCCCGGACCGGGACGCCGGTCAGACCTTCGGGAAGGTCAGCAGGGCCACCGGGGCCGAGGTCGGCCGGGCCGAGCCGCCGGCCGGTTCGACGGTGAGGCCCATCCCCGACGCCGTGTCGATCGGACCGTCCAGCAGCGTGGCCGTCGCCGGGGTGCCGGAGCCCATCAGGCCCGCCGGACGCATCTTCCCGCCGCCGTCGTTGTACCAGAGCTGGTACACCTTGCCGCTGGGCGGCGCCGGCAACCCGGAGGCCGCGAAGACCGCCTGGTTACGGGAGTCCGAGACCACCACCGTGCCCACCGCTCCGTCCCGCAGCGGCGCCGTGGCCACCCGGGCGTCGGCGGCCGCCAGGACCGCGCCCACGGCATCGTTCGCGATCCGGGCCTGCTGCGCCTGCTGCCGGGCGTCCTCGGCCTGCTGGTACTGGGCAACGGCGACACCGCCCAGCGCCACGGCCCCCGCGAGGCAGGCCGCCAGGGCCCAGCTCGGCACCGGCCGCCGGCGGGGCCGTACGTGGCCGCCGCGCCCGGACCTGGCCGTCGTGGGCGGATCCTGGCGTACGGTCGCGATCCGGCGCATCACCTCGTCGCGCAGCGCGGCGCTCGGCGGCGCGGCGACGGCGAGCCCGAGGCGCGTGACGGTCTCGGAGAACTCCCGGACCTCCTGGTCACAGGACGAACAGTCGGCGAGGTGCCGCTCGACGGCGGCCCGCTCGGCCGGCTCCAGGGCGTCGAGCACATACGCGCCCGTCAACGTGTGCAGATCCGCGGTGTTCACCCGCCCACCCCCAGGCAGTCACGAAGCCGGATGAGCCCGTCGCGCAGCCGTGTCTTCACGGTACCCAAGGGCAGGGCCAACAACTCCGCGACCTCCCGGTGGGTCAGGCCGCGGTAGTACGCCAGAGTGACCGCCTGGCGCTGCATCTCGCTGAGTCCGTGCAGACAGCGCCGTACCTGCTCGCGCTCCAGCCGGCTCTCCACCTGCTCCACCACCTCGTCGTAGGCGGTGGTGTGGTCCAGCAGCGCCGCCCGCTTCTCGCGGTTGGTCGACGCCTGCGCGGAACGCACCCGGTCGACGGCCCGGCGGTGGGCCAGCGTCAGCACCCAGTTCATCACCGAGCCCCGCCCGGGCTGGTAGCGGGCGGCGGTCCGCCAGAGCTCGACCAGTACCTCCTGGGCGACCTCCTCGGACTGGGCCGGGTCCCGCAGCACGGTCCGTACGAGGCCCAGTACCGGGCCCGACACCGCCTCGAACACCGCCGTGAACGCCTGCTGATCACCGCGGGCCACCCGGCCCATCAGTTCCGGCAGGTCGGGAGCGGCCGACGGATGCCGGCCTATGCGCACGTTCTCTCTCACCGGGGAGGTCCTCCAGGAGTACTCGGGTTGCACAGCTCGTTCGGAGCCGAGGGGCAGGCGGATTGGTCACGGCGGCCGGTGCTTTCGGCAGCCCCCGAACCGTCGATCGGCAGCTTGTGCGAGCGGCCGCTCGTTCGGGTGAGGGGGCCATCCGGGTGAGGACCGGTGCCGAACAACCGGCGTGATTCACCGATGGGTGGGTCCCGTGGACGTACCCGTAGCCGCAGGAGAGACCATGAGCATTCACACCTTCCGTCGTGCCGCCCTCGCCGTGACCGCGGCGGTGCTGCTTCCGCTGGCACTGTCCGCCTGTTCGGAGGAGAGTACGAGCAATGAGGGGGCCGCCGCGCCCGACGCGGTCTCTTCACCCGAGCCGATCGGCGACACCGGCGCGGGTGCGGGCGCTCCGTTCGGCCCCGCGTGCGCCTCGGTGCCCAAGAGCGGCGCGGGTTCCTTCGACGGCATGGCGCAGGATCCGGTCGCCACCGCCGCCTCCAACAACCCGGCGCTGTCGACCCTCGTCGCGGCAGTGAAGAAGGCCGGCCTGGTGGACACCTTGAACAACGCCGAGAACATCACGGTGTTCGCGCCGACGAACGACGCGTTCGCGAAGATCCCCAAGGCGGACCTGGACAAGGTCCTGGCCGACAAGGAGGCCCTGACCAAGATCCTCACCTATCACGTGGTGGGCGAGAAGCTCACCCCGATGCAGCTGGCGAGCGGGTCGTTCCAGACCCTCCAGAAGGGCATGATCACCACCAAGGGCTCGGGCACCGCCTACACGGTGAACAGCTCCTCCAAGGTGGTCTGCGGCGATGTCCCCACCGCCAACGCCACCGTCTACATCGTCGACACGGTCCTCATGCCGAAGTAGGCGCGCTCGCGCTCCGCACGATCAGCTCGTGGGCGGCGGTCCGTGCATCCGGCCGGACCGTACCCCCGGAAGAACTCCGGGGGAGCACCCGCGACACCCGATCGGAGCAACTCGATGACGGACGCACAAGGACCCTCGGCCCCGGGCACACGGTGCCTGGTCACCGGAGCCACCGGCTACATCGGCGGCCGGCTCGTCCCCGAGCTCATCACCGCCGGCCACCGGGTGCGCTGCCTCGCCCGCACCCCGGAGAAGCTGCGCGACCACCCCTGGGCCGGCCAGGCGGAGATCGTCCGCGGCGACGTCACCGACGCCGCCTCGCTCGCCCCCGCCCTGCGGGACGTCGACGTCGCCTACTACCTCGTGCACGCCCTCGGCACCGGGCGCGACTTCGAGCACACCGACCGCCTGGCCGCGCGGAACTTCGCCGAACAGGCCCGCGCCGCCGGCGTCCGCCGCATCGTCTACCTGGGCGGACTCACCCCGAGCGGGGTGCCCGACCGGGACCTCTCGCCCCATCTGCGCTCCCGGGCCGAGGTCGGGCGCATCTTCCTGGACTCCGGGGTGCCCACCACGGTGCTCCGCGCCGCCGTCATCATCGGCTCCGGCTCGGCGTCCTTCGAGATGCTCCGCTACCTGACCGAGCGGCTGCCCGTGATGGTCACCCCCAGCTGGGTGCGCACCCGTATCCAGCCCATCGGTGTCCGTGACGTGCTGCGCTACCTGGTCGGCAGCGCCCGCATGCCCGCCGAGGTCAGCCGCGCCTTCGACATCGGCGGCCCCGACGTCCTCACGTACCTCGACATGATGCAGCGCTACGCCGCCGTCGACGGGCTGCCGCAGCGGCTCATCCTGCCCGTACCGGTCCTCACCCCGCGGCTGTCCAGCCACTGGGTCGGCCTGGTCACCCCGGTGCCCCGCGCCATCGCCCGCCCCCTCGCCGAGTCCCTCAAGTACGAGGTCGTCTGCGACGAGCACGACATCGCCACCTATGTGCCCGACCCGCCCGGCACGCCCCTCGACTTCGACACGGCCCTCACCTACGCCCTCAAGAAGGTCCGCGACGCCCAGGTCCTCACCCGCTGGTCCTCCGCCTCCGTGCCCGGTGCCCCGAGCGACCCGCTGCCCACCGACCCGGACTGGGCCGGCGGCAGCCTCTACTCCGACGTCCGTGAGCGCCCCGTCGACGCCTCGCCGCAGGCCCTGTGGCGGGTCGTGGAGGGGATCGGCGGGGAGAACGGCTGGTACTCCTTCCCGCTCGCCTGGGCCGTGCGCGGCTGGTTCGACCGGCTCGTCGGGGGCGTCGGACTGCGTCGGGGCCGCCGCGACGCCGCCCACCTGAGGGTCGGCGACTCCCTGGACTTCTGGCGGGTCGAGGAGATCGAACGCGGCCGGTTGCTCAGGCTGCGCGCCGAGATGCGGCTGCCGGGCCTGGCCTGGCTGGAGATGTACGCCGAGCAGGACGAGGACGGGCGCACCCGGTACCGGCAGCGGGCGCTCTTCCACCCGCGCGGCCTGGCCGGCCACCTGTACTGGTGGAGCGTCTCGCCGTTCCACGCCGTGGTCTTCGGGGGCATGGCCCGCAACATCGCGCGCACGGCGGAGGCCGGTGAGGACCGCGGACCGGCCGCGTCCCCGGAGCCCGCCGCCTCCGGGGCGTCAGGTGCGTCGGGTGCATCCGCCGCGCCCGCCCGCGCCGAATGACGGGCAAGGCCAGCCCAGCGACCACCGCGCGGCACCCTGTCGGTCCGCCCGGTGGCCCGATGCCAGGAGCAGCACCATGAACGTCTCGGTCGTCCTGTTCACCTCGGACCTCCGCGTCCACGACCATCCGCCGCTGCGCGCCGCGTTGGGGTCGGGGAACGAGACCGTCCCGCTCTTCGTCCGGGACCCGGCGGTGGACCGGGCCGGTTTCGCGGCGCCCAACCGGCTCGCCTTCCTCGCGGACTGCCTGGCCGGACTCGACGCCGAGCTGCGCGAACGCGGCGGCCGGCTCGTGGTGCGCTCGGGGGACCCGGTCGAGGAGGTGTGCGCCGTCGTCCGGCAGGCCGACGCCGACGAGGTGCACATGGCGGCCGGGTGCAGCGCCTTCGCCCTGCACCGCGAGCAGCGGCTGCGCAGCGCTCTGGAGGCCGACGGACGGCGGCTCTACGTCCACGACGCCGTCGTCACCGCCCTGCCCGCCGGCGCCGTGACCCCGAGCGGATCCGATCACTTCGCCGTCTTCACCCCGTACTTCAGACGCTGGTCGGGCGAGCGGCTGCGCGAGCCGCTCGCCGCGCCGCAGCAGGTGCGGGTGCCCGGCGCGATCCGCTCCGAGCCGCTCCCGTCCCGCGCCGAGGTCGCGTCGGTCTCGGCGGGCCTGGCCACCGGAGGCGAGCGGGAGGGCCGGCAGCGGCTCACGGACTGGCTGGGGAAGTACGCCGACGGGTACGAGGAAGGCCACGACGACCTCCCCGGCGACGCCACCTCCCGCCTCTCCCCGTACATCCACTTCGGCGCGGTCTCGGCGGCCGAGGCCGTGCACCGGGCGCGATCCCGGGGCGGGGCGGGCGCCGAGGCCTTCGTACGGCAGCTCTGCTGGCGCGACTTCCAGTACCAGCTCCTGGCCGCCCGCCCCGGCGTGGCCGCCCGGGACTACCGCTCCCGGGCCGACCGCTGGCGGCGCGGCAAGGCGGCCGAGGCCGACCTGCAGGCCTGGAAGGAGGGCCGCACCGGCTACCCCGTGGTCGACGCCGCCATGCGGCAACTCGCCCACGAGGGCTGGATGCCGGGCCGGGGCCGGCTGCTCGCCGCGTCCTTCCTGACCAAGACGCTCTACATCGACTGGCGGGCCGGGGCCCGTCACTTCCTCGACCTGCTGGTCGACGGCGACGTGGCCAACAACCAGCTCAACTGGCAGTGGGTGGCCGGTACCGGCACCGACAGCCGCCCCAACCGGGTGCTCAACCCGGTGATCCAGGGCAAGCGGTACGACCCCGACGGCGCGTACGTCCGGCGCTGGGTGCCCGAACTCGCCGAGCTCCCGGGCCCTTCGGTGCACGAGCCCTGGCAGCTGGCCGGCCTGGAACGGGCCCGGTTCGACTACCCCGACCCGCTGGTCGGCCTCCCCGAGGGCCTGGCCCGCTTCCGCCGGGCCCGCGGCAAGGACGGCCCCTGACCCGCCCGGGCGATCCGCGACGTGGTCGAGCGCGCCCGCGCCGGTCAGGAGCGCCGAGGGGCCGCTGTGCCGCCCGCTCCTCAGGTCGCGGGCGTCACCGCCTCGCACAGTCCGCGCAGCAGGCCCAGGGCCTCCCGTAGCCCACCGGGGCGCAGCATGCCCGGGGCGGGTGCCGGGCCCGCCCAGCCGGGGCCCGCCAGCAGGACCGTGGTCCGGGCCCGGGCGCCCTTGACGCCCCAGGCGGTGTCGGCGACATGCCGGGCCAGGGCATGGTGCGCGGTGGATCGGGCCTGGGCCCACAGCACCACCGCGCCGGGTCCCGTCCGGCGTACGGCCTGGACGAGCGCCTCCGGCGGCACCGCCGCCCCGAACATCCGCGCGGGCAGGCCCAGTTCGGCGAGACCGGCGGCGAGCGCCTCCAGCGGGAGGGTGTGCTGCTCGCCCGGTACGCACGCCAGCAGGATCGGGGGAGCGCTCGCCCGGGGCCCGGACAACGCCCCGATGCTCACGCGGCGCAGCGCCGTCGAGACGTGCCAGGAGAGCAGGTGCTCCACCTCGACGTACTGGTCGCCCGAGGTCTCCCACTTGCGCCCCACGGCGTGCAGGGTCGGCACCATCACCTCCTCCCAGGTGGTGACCAGGCCGTACTCGCCGATCAGGGAGCCGAGCATCTCGTCCATGGTCGGCGAATCGAGCCGGACGGCGGCCCGGCCCAGCCCCCGGCACTCCTGGCGCACATCGCCGAGCGGCAGGCCGTTGCCCGACCCCGGCTGACGGGCCGGTGCGGGGGAGGCTGTCGCGGGCGCCGCTGGCGCCGTGGGCGAACCGGCCCGGGCGGCGCGCGCGGCCTCCGCGGGCGGCACCCCCGACGCGGTCAGGCGGCACATCTCCTGCAGGACGGCGATGTCCCCCGCGGTCCACCGCCGGTGCCTGCCGTCCTCGCGGGCGGCCGGTCCGATGCCGTACCGCCGGTCCCAGGAGCGCAGCGTCGTAGGGGCGACACCCAGCCGGCGCGCCACGGCCCCGGTGGTGACGCCGTGCGCGGCCTCGGCGCCCTCGGGAGGCCCGCCGGTCTCGCCGGGCTGTGCGAACTCGTTCATACCTCCATCATGCGACGCACAACCGATGCGAGTGGAATCGATGCGCGGGTGGGTCGGAATCTGGACGGGAACCGGTACCGGCCCCGAGGAGCAGTCGCCATGACCGCACAGAGCGTCACCACCCGGCCGTCCCCCGTGTCCGCCGCCCGGGATCAGCTCCTCGACCACGAGGTCGCCGAGGGTTTCGTACGCGGCGACGAGCGGTGCCTGAGCGCCGCCTACCGCCGCTGGGGCGGCCTCGTCCTCGCCCTGGCGGCCCGCACCCTCGGTGATTCCAGAGAGGCCGAGGACGTCAGCCAGCAGGTCTTCCTCGCCGCCTGGCAGGGGCGAGCCAACTACCGGCCGGAGCGCGGGCCGTTCCCCGGCTGGCTCGTCGGGATCACCCGACGGAAGATCGCCGACGCCCTCACGGCCCGTACCCGGCGGCTCGACCTGGTCGCCGCCGCAGGCGCCGCCCTGCCGCCCACGGACGAGCCGCCGGCGGGCCCGGAGACCGTCCTGGACCGGCTGCTCCTCACCGACGAACTGGCGAAACTGCCCCGCGCGCAACGAGAGGTGTTGGCCATGGCCTTCTACGCGGACCTCACCCAGGCCCAGATCGCCGAGCGCACCGGACTGCCGCTGGGCACCGTCAAGAGCCACGCCCGGCGGGGGCTGCACCGGATGCGTCACTGCCTCGGGGGCGGCGAGACACGGGGCAGTGGCAGTGGCACCGGTGGTGTCGGCAGTGGTGGTGTCGGCACCGGCGTCGGCGGTGGTGGGGCGGCGGTCCCGGCCGGCCCGCGGCGCCCGCCGGAACAAGATTCCCATCCGCGGGCCGTCCGGCGCCGAAGTACCCGAGAAACGCCCGGCACCGGCCGTGCCGGGCAGGCGAGCGCGAGGGGTTGATCGACGTGGACCGGCGGAGAATCGCTGTGGTGGGCGGGGGCGTGGCCGGACTCACGGCCGCCCACATCCTGCAACGCGCGTACGACGTGGTGCTCTACGAGGCGGACGACCGCCTCGGCGGCCACGCCCACACCCATGAACTGACCACCGAGGACGCGGGAACGGTCCACGTGGACAGCGGATTCATCGTGCACAACGAGCGCACCTACCCGCACCTGCTGCGGCTCTTCCGGGAACTGGGCGTCACCACGCAGGAATCCGAGATGAGCATGTCCGTACGGTGCGACGGCTGCGGCCTGGAGTACGCGGGCGCCCGGGGCGCGGCCGGACTGCTCGGCGGCGGCAACCTGCTGCGCGGGCGCCACCTGCGCATGCTCGCCGAGGTACCGCGCTTCCACCGCGCCGCCCGGCGGCTGCTCGACTCCCCCGACAGCGGGCAGACCCTGGGGGAGTTCCTCGACGCGCACGGCTTCTCCCGTTACTTCGTCGGCCACTTCGCCATCCCGCTCGTCGCGGCCGTCTGGTCGTGCGCGCCGGACACCGCCCTCCAGTACCCCGCCCGATACCTCTTCCGTTTCCTGGCCCACCACGGACTGCTGTCCGTCAAGGGATCACCGCAGTGGCGTACGGTCACGGGCGGTTCGGCCGACTACGTGGCCAAGGCCGCCAAGCACCTCACCTCCGTCCGCACCTCGACCCCGGTCCGGGCCGTCGTGCGCGCCGCCGACCACGCGCGCGTGCTCACACCGGACGGCGACTCGACCCCGTACGCCGCCGTGGTCGTCGCCGTCCACCCCGACCAGGCCCTGCGCCTGCTGGCCGATCCGACCGAGGACGAGGTCCGGATCCTCGGCGCGTTCACCTACTCCCGCAACCCCACCGTGCTCCACCGCGACACCTCCCTGCTGCCCCGCTCCCCGCACGCGCGCGCCTCGTGGAACTACTGGCTCCCCTCCTGCTCCGCGCGACCCGAGAGCGTCCAGGTCAGCTACGACATGAACCGGCTCCAGCAACTGCCCACCGCCGAGCCGCACATCGTCACCCTCAACGCCCGCGGCCGGGTCGACCCCTTCGACGTGATCGCCCGCATGGTGTACGAACACCCCGTCTACACCCCCGGGTCCGTCGCGGCGCAGGAGGAACTGCCCCGGCTGAACACCTCCGTGACCGCCTTCGCCGGCGCCTACCACGGCTGGGGCTTCCACGAGGACGGCTGCCGCTCCGGCGTCGCCGCCGCCGAGGCGCTGGGGGTGCGGTGGTGAACGGCGTCTTTGCCGGGGAGGCCGCCCCGGCCCACGTACCGGCCCTCTACACGTGCACGGTGGCCCACACCCGCACCACCCCCGTCCGGCACGCCTTCCGGCAGCGCACCTACCTATGGCTCATCGACATCGACGATCCACCCCGCATACCTCGGGCGCTCCGCCCGCTGGCCCGGTTCGACGCCCGCGACCACTTCGGCGGGGAGGCCCCCACCCTGCGGGCCGGACTGCGCGCCGAACTCGCCGCCCACGGCGTGACGGACGCCGACGGCCGCGTCCTGATGCTCGCGCACGCCCGCGTCCTCGGCCACGTCTTCAACCCGCTCACCCTCTACTGGTGCCACGACCGCGCCGGCACCCCGGTCTGCGTCGTCGCCGAGGTCCACAACACCTACGGCGAACGCCACTGCTACCTGCTGCGCCCCGGCGCCGACGGGCTGGCCGAGGTCCCCAAGGACTTCTACGTCTCGCCGTTCTTCGCGGTGGAGGGCTACTACCGGATGCGGCTGCCCGTCCCCGGCGAGGCCCTCGACCTGACCGTCCAACTGCGCCACGGCGACGGCACCTGCCCCTTCACCGCGACCGTACGGGGCAGCCACCGCCCGGCGGGCGTCCGCACCCTGCTGGGCGCCGCCCTGCGCCACCCGTGGTCCACCGCCCGGGTCTCCCTCGGTATCCGCTTCCACGGCATCCGCCTCTTCCTCCGCGGCCTCCCGGTCCGCCCCCGTCCCGTCTCTCCCGTCCGTCCCCCGCAGGAAGGCACCCTGTGACCGTCTCGTACATCCCGGCCCACGAGAGCGCGCTCGCACCCGTCGACCCGGCGCGCTGGCCCGACGTGGCCCGGCCGCCCCGTACCTCGGCCCTGCGTACCGCCGTCGCCGAGCGGATCCTCGGCCGCGCCCTCGCCCGACTCCCGCTGCGGGTCCGGCACGGGCACCGGGAACCGGCCGCGTACGAGGTTCCCCGGCAGGCCGGAGCGCTACCCACGCTCACCCTCCACGACCCCGAGGCCTTCCACCGCCGGATCGGCGCGGACGGCCTGATCGGCTTCGGCGAGTCGTACATGGCCGGGGAATGGGACAGCGACGACCTGGTCGGCGCCCTCACCGTGCTCGCCACCCACGTCGACGACCTGGTGCCGGCCCCGCTGCGCCGGCTGCGCGAAGCCTGGGTACGTCGACGCCCGGAGCAGCAGCGCAACACCCCCGAGGGGGCGCGGGAGAACATCCACCGCCACTACGACCTGTCCAACGAACTGTTCACCCTGTTCCTCGACCGGAGCATGAGCTACTCCTCGGCGATCTTCGCCGCCTTCCCCGCGCAGCCCGCCACCTTTGCCGCCGCCCAGTACCGCAAGATCGACCGGCTCCTCGACCTCGCGGACGTCGGACCGGGCACCCGGGTGCTGGAGATCGGCACCGGCTGGGGCGAACTGGCCATCCGGGCCGCCTCCCGGGGCGCCGAGGTACTGACCGTGACGCTCTCCGCCGAGCAGCGCGACCTGGCCCGCGAGCGCATCGCCGCGGCCGGCCTCGGCGACCGGGTCACCGTCGAACTACGCGACTACCGCCACGTCGAGGGCTCCTTCGACGCCGTCGTCAGCGTGGAGATGATCGAAGCGGTCGGCGCCGAGTACTGGGCCACCTACTTCGCCGCCCTGCGCCGGCTCCTCGCCCCCGGCGGCCGCGTCGCCCTCCAGGCCATCACCATGCCGCACGAGCGCATGCTCCTCACCGCCCGCACACACACCTGGATCAGCAAGTACATCTTCCCCGGCGGGCTCATCCCCTCCCGTGAGGCGATCGCCCGCACGAGCGCGGCGGCCGGACTGAGCACCGTCGCGGACGACGGCTTCGGCGACCACTACGCCGAGACGCTGCGGCTGTGGCGCGAGGAGTTCGACCGACAGGCCGACTCCGTCACGGCCCTCGGCTTCGACCGCACCTTCCACCGCATGTGGGAGCTCTACCTCGCCTACTCCGAGGCCGGTTTCCGCTCGCGCTACCTGGACGTACGCCAACTGCTGCTCACCGCCGACCACGACGGGCCGTCGGAGCCCCGATGACCCCCGACTGGGGCGCGCTGTCCCTCAACCTCGCCGCCGCGGCCGGAGCCGCGTTCGCCGTCATGCTGATCACCTTCGCCGTGGCCACGGTCAAGGGCCTGCACCGGATCGTGGACGTCGCCTGGGGGGTCGCCTTCGCCGCGGTGGCGCTCACCAGCTGGCTGCTGTCGGCGGGGTACGGCGACGACGGCCGGCGTCTCGCGGTCGCCGCGGCGACCGTCGTGTGGGGGCTGCGGCTGGCCCTGCACATCGCCCGGCGTGGCTGGGGACACGGCGAGGACCCGCGCTACGCCCGCATGCTCGCCCGGGCTCCCGGCAGCACCCGGCTCTACGCCCTGCGCAAGGTCTATCTGCTCCAGGGCGCGCTGGTCTGGCTCGTCTCGCTGCCCGTGCAGGCCGCGTCGTACGTGCCCGTACCGCTCGGGCCGCTCGCCGCCGTCGGCCTGCTGCTCTGGGCGGCCGGTCTGCTCTTCGAGGCGGTCGGTGACCTCCAGCTGGCCCGCTTCAAGCAGCGCCCCGAACACCGGGGCGCGATCATGGACAGGGGTCTGTGGAGCTGGACCCGGCACCCCAACTACTTCGGTGACTTCCTCGTCTGGTGGGGCCTTTATCTGCTCGCCTGCGCGACCTGGCAGACTGCGGCACTCACCCTGGTCTCACCGCTGGTGATGAGCGCGCTGTTGATCTGGGGCAGCGGCAAGCGACTGTTGGAGGAGCACATGGCGGACCGGCCCGGGTATGCCGACTACGCGGCCCGCACCAGCGGGTTCTTCCCGCGCCCGCCGCGCCGCATACGCCCGGAGGCACGGTGACGGCCGGGACCGAGCGGGACACGGAGTCCACCGACCAGGGCCGCGCCCTGGTGCTCCGGACGTCCCCCACGACACCGGCGGCCGCCGTCCTGCTGCTGCACGGCGGACGCGAGGAGGGGCCTGAGCCGCCGCCCCCGCTCAACCTGCCCGCGCTGCGGATGCGGCCCTTCGCGGCCGCCGTCGCCCGCGCGACGCGCGGGCACGACGTCCTGGTGGCGGAGGTGCGCTACCGGCACCGGGGCTGGAACGGCTCCCGCTGCGACGCCGCCCGCGACGCGGAGGCGGCCCTCGCGCGGCTGCGGTCGCTCACCGGGGACGTGCCGGTGGTCCTGGTCGGCCACTCGATGGGCGGCCGCGCGGCGCTGCGGGTCGCCGGCGCCCCCCTGGTCCACGGCGTGGTGGCCCTCGCCCCCTGGTGCCCGCCGGGCGAACCGGTGGACCACCTCGCCGGCCGCCGGCTCTACCTGTTGCACGACGAGGAGGACCGGGTCACCTCGGCCGCCGGGTCCTGGGACTTCGTCCGCCGCTCCCGACTGGCGGGCGCCGACGCCACCGGCATCCCGATGCCCACCGGCGGCCACGCGATGCTGCGCGGCGCGGGCGCCTGGCACCGCCGCACCGCCGCGCTCGTGGCCGGCCTGGTCGCCGGGGACTGAGTCGCGCCGGGTGCTAGGCCCGCCACCGCGGGCACCCCTGACACCTGGCGCCCGTGGTCCTACCCGACCGGGACCGAACGGCGCACCCGACTCTTTCGGACGGGGCCGGTGGCCGGCATCGCGTCGACGTGACGGCCGTCCGGTCGCCGGACCGGCAGCTGACCGGTACCGGAACGGCCTCGCGCCGGCCTCCGGAATACCTTTCCGGCCGACCTGTGGTGGCCCCTCGGCCAAGCCCGTGAGCAGGCCGGTACGCGCCTATTTGACGTGCACCTGCTAGGGCAAAATGGCAGATGTCACGGGCAAATCGGTACGGGAGGGTGTGTCTTGGCGTTGCTGTCCTTACCGGTACGGCGCATACGGGCACTACGCGGGACGAGCGGGGTGGGGTCGGGACTGCAGCGCGCCCAGTCCTTCATGATCGTGGCCACTCTCCTGTACCGGGCGAGCCATCTGATGGTGGGCGCCCTCGCCGTCGCCCAGCGCCGGTCGGAACTGCCCCTGCAGTACGCGGGATTCGCCGCCGCCCTGGCGCTGAGCGCGCTGACCTACGGCACGGCCCTGCGGCGCGGCTGGTTCGACCGCCGGCACATCTGGGCGGACGCCCTGGTCACCGGCTGCGTGCTGCCCCTGGCCCTCTGCACCTGGGGCGGCCTGCGCGAGCCGCCCGCGATCGCGTGGGCCATGCTGCTCGGCGGCTCGGCCAGCGCCGTCGTGGCCATCTCCCTCGAACGACTGCACGCCCTCGCCGTCATCACCCTGCTCGTGGTCACCCACTTCATCGGCTACCAGGCGGTGGGCGCGAGCCCCGCCGTGATTCTCGGCCATCTCAACTCGATCGTGTCCTCGGCCGTGATGACCTGGCTCTTCCGCTGGTACCTGCTGCGCCAGGGCCGCCTCCTCGACGAGGCCAACGCCCGCGCGGTGGCCGCCGAGGCCCACAAGGCGCGCTACGCCGAGCGGCTGGAACACCACCGGGCCCTGCACGACACCGTCCTCGCCACCCTGACCACCCTGGCGTCCGGCTCGGTCGACGCCAACGCCCCCGAGGTGCGCCGGCGCTGCGCGCGCGAAGCCGCGTACCTGCGCCGGCTGATCCAGCAGACCGCCGAGGAGGTCCACCATCGGGAGATCGGCACGGCCCTGGAGGAGGCGGTCGGCTCCGTCGAGAGCCTCCAACTACGGGTCACCGCCCAGTACCACGACCTACCCCAGGTGCCCCCCGAGGTGGCCGCCGCGCTGGGCGACGCCGTCCGCGAGGCCCTGAACAACGTACGACGCCACGCGGGCACCGGACACGCCTACCTCACCGCCACCAGGGACCCGGACGCACGCGGGGGAGCCCTCGTCACCGTGGTCGACCGAGGTCCCGGATTCGACCTCGAACGCTACCGGCCCGGCCTCGGCCTGCGCGGCTCGGTGCACGGCCGGATGGCGGAGGTGGGGGGCCGGGCGACCGTGGACACCGCCCCCGGCGAGGGCGTCCGGGTGGAGCTCAGATGGCCCGGGTGATCACCGTCTCGGTGGTCGACGACGACCGGATGCTCCTCGACGGCCTGCGGGCGTGGCTCGGCGGCGTGCCCGAGCTGCGGCTCGTGGCGACCGCCGCCACCGTCGGCGAGCTCCTCGGCGCACCGGACGCGCACCTGCCTTACGGCTTCGGCGCGACGGGCTGCTCCCCGCCCGACATCGTCCTCCTCGACCTCGTCCTGCGCGACGGCTCCGACCCCGCCGACAACATCCGCCGACTGCTGCGGACCGGCAGCCGCGTCCTGATGATCAGTACGGTGCCCGACCGCTCCCGGATCATCGAGGCCATCCGGGCCGGCGCCGACGGCTACCTGACCAAGGACCACGACCTGCCCACCCTGGTCGCCGCCATCAAGGACCTGGCCTCCGGCCGGGGCGCCCTCTCCGCGGAACTCGCCTTCGCCTGCGCCTTCGACGACAGTCCCGCCCGGCCCCGCCTCTCGCCCAGGGAGCGGCAGATCCTCCTCGACTACGCCTCCGGACTGACCCTGAAATCCGCCGCCCGGCGGGCCGGCATCACCGTCCACACCGCCAAGGACTACCTGGACCGGGTCAAGGCCAAGTACCAGCAGGCGGGCCGCCCCACCTACACCAAGCTCGACCTGGCCCAGCGGGTCCGGGAGGACAGTCTCGACGGGGGCTGACGACCCGCACAAGCCCCCCAAACGGACGGCTACAGGGGGCACACGCACCGTCCATATCGTCATCCACGGCGGCGCCTCGGAGGGCCCGCCGGAAAGGGGACGAGCCGGTGTCCATCTTCTGGCCGGCGCTGCCGGAGGACTGTACCGTCGCGGGCCCGGACGGCGGCCCGCACCCGAGGCGAGGGGAACTCATCGGCCGCGGGCCCGAGATGGGGCAGATCATGCACGCGCTCGCGGGCGCCCGGGCCGGGCACGGCACGGCCCTCTTCGTCACCGGAGAGCCCGGTGTCGGCAAGACCCGGCTGGCCACCGAGGCCCTCGCCGTGGCCGCCGAGACGAACATGGTCACGGTCCGGGGCCGGGCCAGCGCGGTCGGCTCACCCGTCCCGTACCGGCCGCTGGTCGAGGCGCTGCTCCTGCTGTCCCGGGCCGGCCTGCTGCCCGACCCGGACGAACTCGGCCGCTACGGACCGGTCATGGGCCGGCTGCTGACCGGTGCCCGGGACCCGGGCGCCGACGCCGCCTCGCACCTCGTGGTCGCCGAGACCATGCTGAGGCTGCTCACCGTCGTCGGGGAACGACAGGGCTGCCTGCTCGTCCTCGACGACCTGCACGACGCCGACGCCGGAACACTGGCGGTCGTCGACTACCTCCTCGACAACATCGAGCACCAACCGGCGGTCCTCCTCCTCGTCACCGGATGCGCACCCTGCGCGGCGACCGAACTCGCCTCACGGGCCCGCCGGCGCGACGCCGGCAGCGTGCTCGACCTCGGCCCCCTCAGCCGCCCCGACGTGCACCTGCTGATCGCGGCCGAGCTGCGCGTCCCCCCGGCCGAGGTCTGCCCCGACCTCGTCCACCGCGCGGTCGACAGCACCGCCGGCATCCCCTTCGTCGTCAAGGAACTCGTCCACGAACTCAGCGGCCGCCCGGCCGGCCCCGCCCGCCACGATCCGGGGACGCCGGCCGTCCCGGCCACCGTCGCGGACAACGTCAGACGCCAGGCCGAGCGGCTCGGGCCGCTCGGTCGGGAACTCCTCGGCACGGCCGCCCTGTTCGGCCGCCGCTTCGCACTGCCCGTACTTGAGCGCGCCATCGGCCGAGACCACGCCGAACTGTCCGCGGTCCTGCGCGCCGCCGTCGCCTCGTACCTGATCACGCCGGACGGACCGGGCACCCAGTGGTACACCTTCCGCTACCCGCTGGCCGCCGAGGCCCTGCTGGACGACCTCGGCCCGGGGGAACGCACCCGGTACGTACGGCGGGCGGCGCGCGCCCTGGCCGAGCTCCACCCCGGGCTGCCCGGGACCTGGTGCGAACACGCCGCCCAGCTGCACGAGCACGCGGGCGAGACCCCCGAGGCCATCCGCCTGTACTGCGAGGCGGCCGGGCGGGCGACGGCCGAGGGCGCGGTGGACCGGGCCGTGGAACTGCTCATCCGGGCCCACCGGCTCGTCGAACCGGACACCGCCCCCGAACTGCGCGCCACGGTGCTGGAATGCCTGCTGGACGCCGTCGCCCGCTCGGCGCGGTTCGACGGCCTGCCCGCACCCGCCGCCCTCCTGACCACCCTCGGCGGTGACGGCGGCGAGCACGACATACCCGCCCAGCGCCGCGCCGGACTCCACGCCCGGCTGAGCGACCTCGCCACCCTGACGGGCCGCCCCGCGGAAGCCCTGTGGCACCTCGACATCGCCCGCGCACTGCTCGGAAGCCACCCGGCCGACCGGTACGCCGCCCTCGTGGACCTGTCCGCCGTGCACGTGGAACTGAGTCGGCTCGCCCCCGACCGGCTGCGCACCGCAACGCGGTACGCCCTGCGGGCCCTGCACGCCGCGCAGCGCGTCGACCTGCCGGACCTGGCCTGCAGGGCCCTGCTGCTGCTCGGGCAGCTCGCCCGGGAACAGGACGAGCCGACGGCCGCGGCCCACTTCCGGCGGGCCCGCGCCATCGCCCTCGCCCGCCGGCTCCCCGTCCCGCGCGTGGCCGCCGACGTGCACATGGCCATCGTCGCCGCGAGCCACGACGGCCGGCCCACCCGGATCGAGGAGGCCCGGCAGGAGGCCCTGGGCATGGGGCTGCTCCCCCTGACCCACGAGACCGGCTTCGTCCTCGCGCTGGACCGGATCCAACGCGGCCACTACGACGAGGCCCGGGACCGGATCCGGGAGGCCGCCGCCGACGCCTCACGGCTCGGACTGGGCCGCCACCTGGCCATGCTGCGCCTCGCCGACGCCGTACGGTACGCCCACCAGGGCCGCCGCGCCGAGATGCGCGGGGCATTGGAGCGCCTGACCCCGTTCCTGGACGCGGCGCCCGGCGTACGCGCGATGTCGTACGGGCTGGCGCGGGCCTTCTGCTCGCTGCTGGAGGAGCGGCACGAGGCCGCTGGGCAGGAGTTCGCGCAGGCCCTCGCCTACGACGCGGAGAACCCCGCGATGGGCGGCTTCGGCAAGCACGGCATCATCCTGCTGCTCGGCGTGCTGGCCGGACGCATGGGCCGGCCCCACCACGCCGAGGTCACACGGGCGAGCGCCGGCGCCACCCGCTGGAACCACCAGTTCACCGGCCTGGCGCACGCCGTGCTGCTCGGCCGTGAGGGCCGCCCCGACGAGGCGAGCGCCGCCGCGAGCAAGGCGTTGGAGGCGGCCGAACCCTTCCCGATGGCACGCAGGCTGTGCCTGCGGCTCGTCGCGCAGTCGGCGTACGACGACGGCTGGGGCACGCCGGTCGAGTGGCTGCGCGAGGCGGAGGAGTACTTCCACGACGCCGGCCTCCAGGCGGTCGCCGGAGCCGGCCGGGCGCTGCTGCGCGGGATGGGTGCCTCGGTCCGGCAACGGCGCACGGGCACCGAGCGGGTGCCGGCGGACCTGCGCCGGTGCGGGATCACCGTCCGCGAGTTCGAGGTGGCCCGGCTGGTCGCCGAGCGCATCAGCAACAAGGACATCGCCGGCCGGCTGCACATCTCGCTGCGCACCGTCGAGAAGCACGTGGCGAGCCTCCTGCACAAGACCGGCCACCCGAACCGGACGGCCTTCGCCACCGCCGCCCGGGATCTGGTCGCCTGACCGCTCGCCCGCCGGCCCGCCTCAGGAGAGGCGGGCCAGCGGGTGTCCGGCGGCCAGGGTCACCACGCGGTCGAAGCGGCCGTCGAGGTCCTCGTCCCCGTGGTGCACGACGAGCAGCGCCCGCCCGGCGGTCCGCTCGCGCAGCAGCCGGAACACCAGCTCCCGGCCGCGGTCGTCGAGGTTCGCGAACGGCTCGTCGGCCAGGTACACGTCGGCTTCCTCGCAGAGCAGCGCGCCGACCCCGACGCGCTGGCGCTGGCCCGAGGACAGCTCCGACGGCAGCCGGTCGGCGGGCACGTCCAGGTCCAGCGCGGCGCGCAGCCGCTCGTCGGGGACCAGGTCGCGCACCGGCAGCGGGGGCAGGTTCACCGGAGCGGTCAGGCTCGCCACCCGGGACGGCAGGGTGACCGAGCCGGCGTCGGGGGCGAGGGTCCCGGAGATGATGTGCAGCAGTGTGGTCTTCCCGCAGCCGTTGGGACCGCGCAGCAGTACGTGCTCGCCGGCGCGCAGCTCGAAGGCGTCGATCGACACCCCGGCCACCGCGGTCGCCCCGGCCACCGCGGTCCCGTCCTCGGCCGTCCCGCCGTACACGACGCGGGCCGCGTGGACCCGTACCAGCGGCCCCTCGTCGTGGTACGGGCTCTGCCGGGACTCCCGTAGGGACTCGATCCGTTCGAGGACGGCGGTGCTCCGGCGGGCCTGCGGAATCAGGTTGATGAGCTCGAACATCCCGGTCACCGCCCGCCACAGCGAGTTGACGAAGGCGAGGAAGCTGCCGAAGGACATCCGGCCGGAGAAGACGAAGAAGGCTCCGACGACCATCGAAGCGGTGTCCGACAGGTTCATCACCAGGTCGCTGAGGGTCCGCTGGCGCTGCGCCAGCCGGAAGTTGACGAAGGTGATGCCGAGGAAGCCGCGCAGCGCGTCCTGGTTCGCACGGCGCGTGCCCGGCAGGAGCGCCGGCAGACCGCGCAGGGCCAAGAACGCCTCCAGCGTCCGGGTCAGCGTGTTGATGTACCGGGCCTCCGCCTCGCGTTCGGGACCGGTGTTCTCCTCGATCCGCCGGCCGAGCCGGTTGCTCACGAACACCAGCGGCGGCACGATCACCAGCAGGACGAGGCTGGCCTGCCAGGACAGGTACAGCAGCACCCCCAGGAAGACCACCGAGGTGACCGCCTGCCGTGCGATGCGCAGGGACACGTCGACGGCCGGCAGGACCCCCTGGGACACGTCGTTGTGGATGCGGCTGACGTACGAGGCGTTGCCCGCCCGCGCCATCTTCCGGCCGTCCAGGCCGAGCGCGCGGCCCAGCAGCTCGGTCTCCAGCACCAGCGTGAACGCGTTCTCGAACCGCTTGCGCCGGCAGGCGATCCAGTACCCGGTGAGGTTGAGGGTCAGTCCCAGGGCGAGGTAGGTGAGGCCGAGGAACAGGAAGCGCCGCAGGTCGGCGGTGAGGATCGCCTCGTCGAACAGGGCTTTGAGCAGCAGCGGGTGCAGCAGGGCCTCCAGCCCGCTCATGGTGACCTCGGCGACGAGGATCACCACGAACGGGGTCCGGTGACCGCGCAGCGTGCGCCAGAGTTGCCTCACCGTCCGACCTCGTCCAGCAGGAAGTCGGCCGGGCCTCCCCGGTTCACCCGGTGGAGCACCCGCAGCACGCCCGCCGAGCCGGTCAGATAGTCCGTGGAACAGCGCAGCAGTCCGTCACCGGGGAGGCCCAGCAGGGGCGGCCGGCCCTCGTCGCGGGGCAGCCCGAAGCGCTCGGCGGGCTCGAAGAGGAAGACCTTGCGGACGAAGTCGAGCTGGCGCAGCGCCGTGTCGCGGTAGGACCGGTCGCCCAGGAACTCGGCCGCGTCCAGCAGCGCGTCGGCGACCCCGGCCATGCCGAAGGCGTAGCCCGGCATCACCGAGTACCGGACGTCGAGCCCACGCAGGACGGTCCGGGCCGCGTCCATGTCCCCGTACCGCAGCAGCACCTTCAGCACGCCCGCCGAACCGACCTCGACGTACGGTTCCATCGTCCTCTCGTGCTCGAACATGACGGGGCCGCCGTCGTCGTCGATCGGCTTGGCGTGGGCCATCTCCCAGGCGAGTGCCTCCCGTCCGAGCCGCAGGTGACGGTCCTCTCCCGTGATCTGGTGCATGCGCAGCAGGAACATCGCGACACCGGCCTGCCCGAAGCCCAGACCGGTCAGCGGTTCCTCCCTGGTGAACTCGTTCCGCCAGTGGGCGTGGCCGCCGTCCCGCTGTGCCGTCTCGTGCAGCGCCTGTGCGCACTCCTGCGCTGCGGCGAGGTCGCGGGGGTCGTGGCCGCGCAGGAAGAAGCGCAGGTCGGTCATGCCGACCCCGGAGAGGCCGTAGTAGAAGGTGTGGTCGCCCTGGTCCATCGCGCGCTCGTTGGCCAAGGTCAGCAGTTCCCTGGCCGGTGCGCCGAGCCCGAGGGAGTCGGCCGCCCAGGCGATGCCGGAAAGGCCGTTCATCAGGCCGTCCGGGTATCGGGCCGGATCGATGTCCGCCAGCCTGCGGCCCAGCCAGTCGCGCCACCGAGGCCTGATCGGGACGCCGCCGGCGTGCAGCGCCCACAGGACGCCGCTCGCCCCGAAGCCCAGACTCAGCGGGTTGGTGACGTGCGCGAAGGGGTCCACGGGGAAGAGCGTGTCGCGGCCGGTGTCGGCGGCGGCCTCGATGAAGGCGGCCACCCCGGCCTCCGCGTCCGCGAGCCCCAGCTCCTCTTCGACGACCGGGAGCACCGGGGCGGCCTCGACCCCGTCGAGCAGGTCGTCGCCCTCGTCCTCCAGGGCTTCGAGCAGGCCGGCGAGGTCGATCCGGTCCTGCGCCAGGTCGGTGATCAGCCCGTGCACCCGCTCCGGCCAGCCCAGTCCCTCGGTGATGAAGATCCGGTACAGGTCGAGGACGTCCTCGCGCAGGTACGACATGGCGGCGATCGGGAAGACGAAGTACGCCATGGTGGACGCGAGGGCGTACCGGTCGCCCTCCGGCCCGTACGCCTTGAAGCGGTTGCGGGACAGGCTGAATCCCGGGGTGTAGAGCTCGACCGGTTTCGCCAGGGCGTCCTCACCGCTCTCGGCCAGCCGGCAGGCCTCCAGGTCGACGATGGTCACCTCGTAGGTGTCCGGGTCGATGAGCAGGTTCGCGGCGGTGAAGTCGGCGAGGATCACCCCACGGTCGTGCGCGGCCCGGATCGCGCGGGCCAGCCCGCGGAAGACGGTGAGGAAGATCCGCAGGTACTCCCGCGACTGCTCGATGTCGAACCCCGGCCGCGCCAGCGGGTTGCGCTCCAGCAGCACCGAGCGGATGTCGGAGCTGTCGACGAACTCCTCGGCGATGTAGTGGTGTTCCCAGTGCTGGAACTTCGCGATCGGCGCCGGGTACGAGCCCACGTCGGCCAGCCGGTTCAGGAACATCCACTCGCGGTCCAGGATGTCCACGGCGTCGTGGTCCTGCCGCGGGTTGATGTTCGTGTGCGGGCGGGCCTCCTTGAGCAGCACCGGACGGTCGCCGTCCGCGGTGTCCTCGGCCGTGTACACGCCGCCGCTGTTGGAGAACTGGATCGCGCCGGTCACCCGGAAGCGGCCCCCGAGCAGGCCGTCCTCCCCCTCGTCCTCGTCGGCGGGCCGCCAGCCGTCGAAGGGCCAGGGCACCCAGGAGGGCTGCGCGTGGCCCGGGCGCCGGTCGTCGGGGACGGGGCCGTCCGGCCCGAGGATGCGGCCTCGTCTGCGGCCGAGGACGTCGACGCCGTCGGTGTCGAGGAACTGGCCGTAGCGGAAGTAGAGGGCCTTGCTGTCCCGGTACCGCAGGTCCGACAGGACGTAGGCGCCCTCGACGCCCTTCAGGAGGCGGGCCAGGTCCGCCAGGCACGTCCGGAACTCTTCGTCGTCGCGCGGGTAGACGGTGACGAGCTTGCCGCCGCTGCCCCGGGACATGGCCTTGGAGTTGAGCATCTCGAAGACGTTGGGATCGAGAGCGATCTTGAAGTCGATCCCGCGTTCCGTCAGATGGTCGATCACCGAGGTCGCGACCTCGCGCACGTGGCGGTGGCTCGACGAGACGTGGATCTTCCACCCCTGCGCCGGCAGGTCCTGGTTGTGCCGGAAGCTCCACCAGATGCCGCTGCGGACGAACCGGGCCCGCACCCGCTCGTCGAACGCGGCGAGGAAATGGTCCGCGTTCGGCTCGTAGAAGACGTCGAGCGGGTCGAAGAACAGTGTGTCGTTCCACGCGAAGAGGAAGCGGTAGACCCAGCGTTCGTTGCGCATGTCAGCCTCTGTGATCGTCCGGGGCCGCCGGCAGCAGCGGCTGCGGCAGCGGCCGTCGGGAACGGTGGGTCCGTGCGGGGGCGCGCCGAGCCCACGCACGGACCCGACGGTTCAGTTCGGGTTCTGCGGCTCGCGCGGAGCCTTGCAGCAGTCACTGCTGCTGCTCGTCAGACTGATGGTGGCGGCAGCACTGGGCGTGACGCGGGCCTCCATGTTCTGAAGCTTGAGGACGCTCATCCGGATCACCTCCTCGAAGGTCGGGTGCGGGATCGTGCGCTGACGTGGATTCCTTGCCGGCCGATCGGCAGGTCCGACTCAACGCCATCCGCGCCACCCGCACATGGGCGGTGGCCGCGCATAATCTCCGGCCGTACCCCCCACCGAAGTGCCGCTCCGCACGGGGCGAAATGGTGGTGGTCCCCACGCTCCGGGCGGCGGCGCCCGGTGTGGTAGAGCAGGTCGATGTCAGAGGCGGTGTCCAGCCTCGGAGGCATGTCCGAGATCTCCACGGGTGCGCCCGACGACGCGAACGCCCCGCTGCCCGAGCCGCGATGGACCCTGCGGTGGGCCGACGGCCCCGTACCGGACCGGCGGCGCCTGCGTCCCCTCGTGGGGCACGACGGCCAGGTACGGACGGTGGCCACGGCGCTCGTCGACGGCAGACCGGTCGCGGTCTCGGGCAGCCGGGACAACACCGTGCGCGTCTGGGACCTGGCGACCGGCGAGCAGCTGCACGAACCGGTCACCGGCCGCACCGATGCGATCTCCTCGACGACCGTCGAGGTGCTGTCCGTGGCCACGGCGGTCGCCGACGGCAGGCCGGTGGCCTTCAGCCTGCACGGCGACGATTCGGTCCTGGTCCGGGACCTGGCCACCGGCCGCGCGGCCGGGGAGTTCGTCAGGCTGGTGGAGAGCGCCGTCCTGGACGAGCGCCGGGTCCTGCTCACCCTCGGGGCGGACGGGACCCTGTCCGTGGGGGACCTGCTCACCGGCCGCCGGGTCGCCGCCTTCCCGTCGGCGACCGGCGTGGCGATGCTGGACGGCCGCCGGGTCGTCGTCACCGTCGACGCCGTGGACGTGGACCGGACCGTGCGCGTGTGGGACATGGCCACCGGCGAGCAACTGGCCCGGTCCCTGTCGGTGGCGCGGACCGTCGACCTCGACGGACGGGTGCTCGCCGTCACCGCCCCGGAACCGGACCCGGCGGCCGGGACGGGGGCGGACCCGGCACAGGGGCGGCTGTGGGACCTGGCCACCGGCGAGCCCGTGGACGCCTCAGAGGCCGCCGCCGTCCTGTCCGAGGGCGCGGACCGGCCCGGTGCGACGACCCTGACGGTGGTGCGTGGACGTGCCGTCGCCCTCGGCCTCGACGACGAGGAGCCCCGCTTCATCGGCCCGCCGGCCCTCTCCCGCCAGAACGGCGCCCTGGTACGCACCCGGGCGCGGGAGACCGCGGTGCTGGACGGACGTACGGTCGCCCTCACCGCCGGAGCCGACGGGACCCTGCGCCTGTGGGACCTGACGGACGACCGACCGCGGGTGATCGACGCCGTGGACGCGAGCGGCACGGCGCCGGCGTTCCCGCCCGGCCCGGAGCGGGAGGCGGACCTGTGGCACCGGATCTCCGGGCGCGGGAACGGCCCTTCCGACCGTGCCGATGCGGTCCTGCTCACCGTGGAGCAGGACGAGACGGTGGTCGTACGGGACCGTGCCACCGGAAAGCCCGTCGGCCCGCCGCTGACCGGACACACCGGCAAGGTCTGGGACGTGGCCACCATCGTCGTGGACGGGCGGCTCGTGGCCGTCACGGCGAGCGCCGACCCCACGCTCCGGACCTGGGACTTCTCCCACGCCCTGACCCCCGAGGACGGTCCGTCCCGCCCCGGCCGCACCGCAGCGGTCTCGGCGGTCACCACAGCCGTTCTCGACGGGCGCCCGGTGGTCGTCACGGCAGGCGCCGACCACACCCTGCGCGTGCGCGACCTGAGCACCGGCCGGCAGGTCACGGCCCCCGTGACGGGCCTGGAAGGCGGGGTGACCGCGATGGTCGCATCCGAGGTGGACGGGCGGCCGGTGATCGTGACCGCGGGCTGCGGCGACACCCTGCGCCTGCTGGATCCGGTGGGCGCCGACCACCTCGGCGAGCCCGTCACCACCCACCACGGCCGGGTACTGGCCCTGGCCGGCGCGACCCTCGCGGGCCGGCCGGTCGTGGTCACGGCCGGCTCCGACCGCACCGCGGCGATCTGGGACCTCGCCACCCGCCGACCGGTCGGCGAGCCGCTCACCGGCCACACCAGCAGGGTGACCGCCGTGGCGACGGCGGAGCTGGCGGGCCGGCCCGTCGCGTTCACCGGCAGCTGGGACAAGACCGTACGGCTGTGGGACCTCGGTACCGGCCGGCAGATCGGTGAACCCCTGACCGGTCACAGCGACTGGGTGACGTCGGTGGCCACCACCCTGGTCGACGGCCGGCTCGTCGCGATCAGCAGGAGCCGGGACGAGACGGTGCGCCGGTGGGACCTGGCCACCCTGCGGGAGATCGGTGAACCCCTGACCGGCCACCCGGATCCGAACGGGCCCATGGTCGTCACCACCGGCGATGCCCGGCCGGTGGTGGCCATCGGCCAAGGCCAGGCCGTGCGCTTCCGGGACCTCGCCACGGGGCGCGAGGTGGGAGGCGAGTACGCGCTGTCGTTGCCGGCGGCCGCGCTCGCGCCCGCACCGGGCGGCCGGCTCGTGGTGGCCTTCGGCCCGGAGATCGCGGTGCTGGGCCCGGCGGCAGATTGACTCGATCGGACCGTACGCCTCCGGTAGGTCGGGAGAATTCCGGGAGCAAGAGGCGGTGATCGTCCGTGCAGCCGTCGGCGAGTGAATTCGCAACGGCTGCACGGCGGTTCACCGATCCCCCCAGCACCGTGAGAGGCACCACGATGACCACACACCGCGTCAGGCGTTACGCGGCCCGCGCGTTGACCATGACGATGGCGGCCTGCGCCGTCGCTGCGGCGACCACCCTTCCGGCGTCCGCGGCCGACCAGCCGACCCGGCCGCAGCTCATGGCGGACTGCGCCTCGGGCGAGGGCAAGTGCACCTTCAACTCGCCCGAGCTCGGGGAGGCGTACCTGGGTGACTTCCGTCAGGTGTCGAACTCCCTGTTCAACTGCAGCACTTCCGACTCGTCCCAGTCGATGACCTGGGACGACACGGTGGGCTCCACCGACTCGCTGGGCGTCTCCGTCACGGCCGGCGGTAACATAGCGGGCATCGTAGACCTGAGCGTAACCGCGAGTTACAGCCATAGTTGGTCGAACAGTCACTCGGAGAGCAGCTCGCTCAACATGACGGTGAAGCCGGGCGAGGTCGGATGGATCTCGCGCGCCCAGGTGATGCAGAAGGTCTCCGGCACCTGGCAGACCCACTACGACAGCCCGAAGTGGAACCACTACTACTGGTTCTTCGAGGACACGATCACCGGCCCGGCCAAGAACGGCACGGACGGCAAGAGCAACGCCGTGGTGGTCAAGACCCGCAAGATGACGGCTGCGGAGAAGCGCTCCTGCGCCGCCGAGGGCCACCAGGGCAACACGTTCGTCCAGTCCCGCTGACCTGACCGACCCGGCCCCGCCCCGTTCCCCGGGGCGGGGCCGGCCGCGTTTCCGGCTCCCGGGACGGGCCTCTCAGAGGTCCTGACAAAGACTCTGCATGGATCGAGAGGTAACCAGGCAGGCGGCCTCAGTGGCCGATGTCGCATGCTTCGTAGCTCTTCAGCCCGACCGTCAGCAGGGGCGGCACGAGTGTGTGCATGTACCAGCTCAGGTCGGTGAAGTCGTCCGAGTCAGGTAGACGCCGCCGGTTGATGGTCGGGATGAAGCTGCAGTTCATGCGGCCAGGAAAGAAGAGGAGCTGACCGCCTGTGCTCGCCTCCCCGTGGTAGATGCAGACGGCCGCGTGGTGGTTCGCATGCTCGGGTGCGTCAAGGACGGCCAAGACATCCTGCGTGTGGTCGTGGGTCGTAGACCGCCAGTCGTAGAGGCCGTCGTCGTTCACCATGTACGAGAACGGCTTCTCCAGCACCCAGCCTGTGGCGGCCAAAGCCCCGATGGTGGTGCGGACCGTGAGCTCGCGGGCGAAGGTGAAGTCGATGTCTGCGGTCCTGGACGACACGGTGGCTCCTGGTGAAGGTTCGACGGCACCGCATCGTTGCCGAGGACGTGTCGAGCTGTCGATCGCATTGAGGGTCAAGGACCCAGTCAGATGCGTTGGACGTGGCGGTGGGTGATGAGGCAGGTCGCGAGGCCGAGGAAGGCTTCGTGGATGTCGTCGCGTCGTTGCCACCTGACGCGTAGGCGCCGAAAGCCGTGCAACCACGCGATGGTGCGCTCGACGACCCACCGGTGCACCCCGAGCCCCGACCCATGAGGGACACCGCGGCGGGCGATCACCGGTTTGATGCCCAGGGCCCGAACGAGCCGAAGGTACTCGTCGTGGTCGTAGCCGCGGTCGCCGAGGACCGCATCGGGCCGCCGCCGCCGCGGCCGCCCGACCAGGCCGGCGATGGACGGGACCTCGGCGAGGAGCGGCAGCAGCTGCGTAACGTCGTTGCGGTCAAGTGCAGCCCTCCGTCCGATCCGGGCCGTTGCCCTGGTGCGTGCCGTCTTCGATGCCGTCTCCCTGCTCCTTCGCCCACCGCCCGCGGCAGAGGCGACAGCCGCCGACGTGGGCGCAGCACAGCCCGAAGGCGGACTCGCCGGTTTGTGGGAGGACCACCTGCGCGCATTGTTCCCCGACGGCTTCCGCGGTGTGGACTTCGACGGCGTAGATCTGGTCCTCCTGGACGCCGACATCGCCGGCCTCGTCCAGAGGGAGCTGAAGGGCGGGCTCGACGGCAGTGGCATCGCCTACCTCTGGGGCTGCATCGCAGACCTCGACAAGATCGTTCCTCTGATCAACGAGGAGTACTGCGCCTCCTACTTTGCGAATCTTCGGACGATGGCCCAGGTCGCAGCAGAGCCTTACGTCCCTGACGCGACGTGACCACCGAGGTTGAAACAAGCGGACTCCCGCGGCCTAGTCAGGGTCTGGATCGGTTCCGTTCGATGATGCTCTCGGGTCGCTTGACCGTTTTGCCCACGTCGTAGCGGGTGGCGAGTCGCTGGTTTTTCGAGCCGAGGGGTCTACCGGGGCCTGGCCGGGTGGGTTTCGGTGCACGGGCCGGGCAGGGCAGGTGGGGGCGGAGGTTTCTGAACCCCCGGCGGACCCGGGCCGGGGTGAGCCTGACGGAGCTGGGTGTGCGCGACGACGATCAGCCACGTCCAGCGGTCTGCCGCTTCCGAGGTGCGGAGCTTCGGGCGGGTCCAGCCGAGCGTCTGCTTGATCATCCGGAACGTGTGTTCCAGGTCGAATCTCCGAAGGAACGACTGCCGGCGCAGATCGACATCGGTACCGGTCATGCCGGCGGCGGAGGACCACAGCCAGAGCGGAAGCGGGTCACCGCCGCCGGGCAGGCGGTCGACCCGCAGGCGGATCAGGGGGCCGTGTGTCGACCGAGTCGATCGCACACCGTGATCAGTCCAGTCCGCCACGTGCGCCGAGCTCATCCAAGACCAGGCGGTGCAACGTGCCCCAGACTCGGGCTCGGCTCCATTCGGTGAAGCGGCGGTGCGCGGTCGACCCGGACGGGCCGAAGCCCGGTGGTAGCCGCAGCCACGCGACGTCGCCCTCCGCCTCGCGGTCGCACCGGCGCTACCGGAACCACCCGCTGGAACAACTCCCATAACCCGTCGGGCACCAGCCGCTCCACCCTTGCCATCACGGCGGCCAACCCAGCTTTCATGGCAGTCGAGGCGACCTTTTATCCGATGTTCATGAGGGTGTCAAGTCCCGACTTTCCGGAACATGACCCGGGTGTGGCCCCCGGGGCTTACTTGTGGTGCGGGCCTCACCGGGAACGGAACGAGGCAGACGAAAGAAAAGGAATACCTCCCCTAGGACCTCTTCTCTCGCCTATATCACCGCACCGTCCCGGAAATCCGGTACGTACAAACAGCCCTCTTGAACTGTAGGAGAAAGTCATGAACCGCAAGATGCACAGCAACGATGTCACCCGTTCCACCCGTCGCGGTTTCCGCATCGCCACTCTCGTCGCCGCGGCCGCTGTGGTCACAGGAGGCGTTGTGCTTCCGGCGTCCATGGCTTCGGCCGCTCCGGTGGCCACCTACGTGGCTACGGCCCTCCCGAACGGTGGAGGCGCCGGAGGCGACGGTGGCAAGGGCGGTACCGGCGGTCTCGTCGGTGGCGCCGGTGGTGCCGGTGGCTCCGGTGGCGGCAGCGTCCTGGGCACCGGTGGTAAGGGCGGCAACGGTGGTACCGGTGGAGACGGCTTCCTGCTCGGCGGCGCCGGTGGCGGTGGCGGCGGTGGCGGCGAAGGCCGGATCGGTGGCGCCGGCGGTAACGGTGGCGACGGTGGCTTCGGCGTCCTCCAGGGCGGCAACGCCGGTGGCGGCGGCGGTGGCGGCGACGGCTTCCTCAAGGGCGGTAAGGGCGGCAACGGCGGCAACGGCGGCTTCAGCTTCTTCAACGGAGGCAACGGCGGCAAGGCCGGCGACGGCGGCCTCGGTGGCCTGATCGGCGGCGCCGGCGGTAACGGTGGCGCCGGTGGCGGCAGCATCTTCTGACCGCACCTCGCACCACCCGGCTCAACGGGGTGGGGGCCTTCGGGCCCCCACCCCTCACCCTCCACCTCCACCCCCCTCTCGGTATGTGCCGAAACGGAGAAACCCCCCATGTTCACGAAGTCCTGGCAGCGTCCGATCATCCTGGCCACGGCCTCCCTGGCCCTCGTCACCGGTACGGCGTGCGCCGCGCAGGCGTCGCAGTCCCACACCCCCACGAGCATCAGCGCCTCGGCCCCGGCCGACCGGCCCGAACACTGCGTCGGGTTCGGCGCCGGCGGCAAGGGCGGCGAGGGTGGCAAGGGCGGCCGGGGCGGAGAGCCCGGTCAGCCGGGTGAGCCCGGTCAGCCCGGCGGGGTCGGCTGCTTCAAGTTCGAGGACCTGCCCGACAAGTCGAAGGCGGATCTGACCGTGGTCGACAAGGTGCGCATCGCGATCATCGTGCTGGCGGCCGACGACGAGGAAGAGACCACGAAGAAGATCGCCGACAAGTACGAGATCTCGGAAAAGCAGATCGACACCTGGAAGAAGTACTACGTCGACGGCGACTGGTTCGCCCTGATGGGCGACGACGTCCGCTCGTGAGGCCGCGGCGCCCCGGCCCGCAGCGGGCCGGGGCGTCGGAAAGAACCTCGGGGAAACGAACGGCCGGACATCGATCGGCCCACTCGACAGAAACGCGGAAAGCGGGATCTCGCAGCCGCGTCACGGAATGCAATTTCCAGGCAAGGGAGAATCTCATGCGCACGCGATCCACGAAGTTCCGGCTCGGCCTCATCATCTCCGCGACCCTGATCGGCGCGGGTGCGATCGCACCGGTCGCCTCCGCGGCCCCGGCGCCCTCCGCCCAGACCGTCTCCGCGTTCGGCAGCGGCGACGCACGTCCCGGCGGCGGCCGGTTCCACGGCAAGGCGCCGCTCGGCGGCGTCAAGGTGGTCAAGGCGGTCAAGGTGGACAAGGGCAGCGTGCGCGTCGGTGACCGGGTCTGTGCCGGCAACTGCGAAGGATCGGTGAACGGAACCGACGGCGGCAAGGGCGGCATCTGTGCCGGGCTGTGCAACGGCAGTGCCAACGGCGGCAACGGCACCACGGGCGTGCCGGGCGGCAACGGTACGAACGGTGGCAAGGGCGGAATCTGCGCCGGGACCTGCAACGGCAGCGCCAACGGCGGCACCGGCGGCACCGGCGGGGTCGCACTGCCCGGCGGCGACGGTGGCAAGGGCGGCAACGGCGGCGACGGCGGCCTCTGCCTCGGCTTCGGCTGCGGGAGCACCGGCGGCCTCGGCGGTAACGGCGGCGCCGGCGGCAACGACGACGACTGACCGCCATGGACCCGCACGCGCACGGTGACCGGCTCCCCTCAGGGACCGGTCACCGTGCGCGTGCGGTGGGGGTGCGGGTCCGCCGCGGCCGTCCCGCTCCACGGCGCGTGCGGGTGGGGCGGTCGATAGACTTCCAGGTATGCGAGAGCGGCCTGCCGCGTCCGGCGGCGTCACACGGCCGGGCGAGGGGGACGTCCGATGAGTGAGGTGTCGAACCTCAGCGTGTACGCGGGCCGCGCGTCGGGCCTCATCGGCAAGCAGATCGCCGGCTACCGGGTGGAGCGCATGATCGGCCGCGGCGGCATGGCCGTCGTCTACTGCGCGAAGGACCTGCGCCTCGACCGCACCGTCGCGCTCAAACTGATCGCCCCCGAGCGCGCCCGTGACGAGACCTTCCGGCGCCGCTTCACACACGAATCACGGGTGGCCGCCTCGATCGACCACCCGCACATCGTGCCCATCTTCGAAGCCGGCGAGACCGACGGCGTCCTGTACATCGCCATGCGCTACGTCTCCGGCCTGGACCTGCGCGCCCTGCTGGACCGCGAGGGCCCGCTGCCCGTCGCGACCGCCCTGCGCATCGCCGCCCAGGTGGCATCGGCGCTCGACGCCGCCCATGACCACGACCTCGTGCACCGGGACGTCAAGCCCGGCAACATCCTGGTCGCCGCGGGCACCGACAGCGATCACCCCGAGCACATCTATCTCACGGACTTCGGGCTGACGAAGAAGGCGCTGGCACTGACCGGGTTCACCACGGACGGGGAGTTCGTCGGCACGCTCGACTACATGGCGCCGGAACAGATCTCCGGCAGGCCGGTGGACGGCAGGTGCGATCTCTACAGCCTGGCGTGCGTCGTCTACGAGACCCTCGCCGGCGGGCCGCCCTTCCAGCGCGAGGAGGACGCGGCGCTGCTGTGGGCGCACCAGTACGACCCCCCGCCCCCACTGACGGAACGGCGGCCGGGAATCGCTCCCGCCGCCGCCGATGTACTGACCAAGGCCCTGTCGAAGGTCCCCGAGGACCGCTACGGGTCCTGCCTCGAATTCGTGACCGCCCTACGCGACGCCACTGGAGGCGGCATCGGCCGTCACGCCGATCCGCCGTCGCGCAAGGATTCCCGACCCCCCGTCCCCCCGAGGGACTCCACGCCCCCGCGGGAGCCCCCGGTCTGGGCCCGGCCGGTGTTCTACGGCCTGCCCGGCGGCCCGTAGACCGCCTTGCCCGTCACGGGCGTTCTCCGTCGTCTTCGTGCCTACGTCGTCTTCGTGCCTACGTCTTTTTCGTGCCTACGTCTTCCTGTCGACGTCCTCCCTGCGGGATTCCGTCGGATTCCGCGCGATCGCCGCGGCTGTCACAGCCCCATCGAGATGGCCAGGCGGGTCATCTCGGCCGTGGTGCTGATGTTCAGCTTGGCGCGGATGCGGCGCAGGTAGGCGTCGACCGTGTGCTTGGAGAGCCCCATCTGGCGGGCCGTCTGCAGGTAGGTGCAACCGGCGGCGATGTGTCGCAGCGCCTCCTGCTCGCGCGGGGCGAGGGTGGGGGCGGTGGCGGTGGCGGTGGCTTCGGTCTGCGGGGCGACGAGGGTGAGACTCATGATTTCCTCCGACGGATCGGCCTGGTCATCACTGCTCACGTCCTCGGAAGCAGGGGACGTATACCTGAATGTCGGTGTTTGTCCCTGATAAAGAGCTTGTCGGCGGGACTTCATGGCGGTGTCCGTCAACTGTCACAGGCGCGTCACAGGGGACATTTCCATGCATACCGCCAGGCTCTGTACGCGTCCTCGTCGCCCTCAGAAACCGGTCAGGGACTGCTCGGCCCAGATGGTCTTGCCGATGGCCGCGTGCCGGGTGCCCCAGCGCTGGGCGAGCTGCGCCACCAGCAGCAGACCCCGACCGCCCTCGTCGAACGTCCGGGCCCGCCGCATGTGCGGGGCGGTACTGCTCGCGTCGGAGACCTCGCAGATCAGGGTGCTGTTCTTCTCGTGGATCAGCCGCAGCTGGATGGGCGGCTGACCGTACCTGATCGCGTTGGTGACCAACTCGCTGACCAGGAGCTCCGTGACGAAGGCGGCCTCCTCCAGCCCCCAGGCCGTCAACTGGTCGGTGGTCTGGCGCCGGGCCGTGGCGACGACGGACGGGTCGGAGGGCAGGTCCCAGACGACGACCTGGTCGGCGTGCAGTCCCCGGGTCCGGGCGACGAGCAGGGCCACGTCGTCGTCCGGGCGGTGCGTCAGCATGGCCGTCAGCACGCGGTCGCACACCGCGTCCAGCGTGTCCGCCGGCCGGACCAGGGCCGCGAACATGCTGTCCAACGCCTCGTCGATGTCATGGTCGCGGGCCTGCAACAGACCGTCGGTGTACAGGGCGAGGATGCTGCCCTCGGGCAGTTCGACCTCCAGCGTCTCGAAGGGCAGGCCGCCCAGACCCAGCGGGGGACCGGCCGGGACGTCCAGCAGGTACACGGAGCCCTCCGGGGAGACCACGGCCGGTGGCGGGTGGCCGGCCCGGGCCACCGTGCAGCGGCGGATGACCGGGTCGTAGACCACGTAGAGGCAGGTGGTGCCGATGCCCCCGGCCGTCTCCCCGCCGGAATCCGGGTCGCCCTCGTCGGCGGACAGGTGGATCACGAGGTCGTCCAGGTGGGTCAGCAGCTCGTCGGGGCCCAGGTCGACGTCGGCCAGGGTGCGTACGGCGGTGCGCAGCCGTCCCATGGTGGCGGTGGCCCGGATCCCGTGGCCGACGACATCCCCCACGACCAGGGCCACCCGGGCGCCCGACAGCGGGATCACGTCGAACCAGTCGCCGCCCACACCGGCTTCGCCGGCAGCCGGCAGGTATCGGGAGGCGATCTCCAGCGCCGCCTGGTCGGGCAGTGTGTGCGGGAGCAGGCTGCGTTGAAGGGTCATGGTCGTGGTGTGCTCCCGGCCGGACCGGTACGCGTTGCGGATCCCGGCCGCCGCCCGGGCCGTGAGTTCCCCGGCCACCCGCAGGTCCTCCTGCTGGAAGGGCTCCCGGCGCCGGTGCCGGCTGAAGACGGCCACACCGAGCGTGCCACCGCCGGCCCGCATCGGTACCACCATGATCGAGTGGGCCCCGTACTCACCGATCCAGGCGGCCCCGGGGTCCTGGGCCGCCCACCGGGCGAGGGCCGGGTCCAAGGCCCCGTACACGGCGCCCCGGCCCTCGACCAGCGCTTCGACGGGCGGCGACAGCGGCGGATAGCTGGTGGTGTCCCCGACGGCGACGCTGGACTCCGGGGTCCCGTCGAGTACCGACCGCGCCGCTGCACGGCACACGGTCACCGGACCGTCGGCCTGCACCGAGGACGGCTCGTCCCCCCGCGGGAGCGGCTCCAACAGGTCGACCACCGCGAAATCGGCGAACCGGGGGACGGCGGCGTCGGCCAGCTCGTGCGCGGTACGGACGCTGTCCAGCGTGGTCCCGATGGCAGCGGTGTCGACCTCGTCCGTCAGGAGCATCTGGTGCTGGACGCTCTCCACCCCGCTGCGGTCGTGCGCGGCCAGACATACGGCGTGCACCCGGCCGTCCGGGTCCCGCAACGGCGCCAGCGAGGTGGCCCAACCGTGCTCTCCGGCGACGCCCGTCGGGTGGACGAAGGCCTCCATGTACTGCGGCTCACCGGAATCCAGCGCCAGGCGCATCCGGCGCTCGGTCTCGTCGCTCACGGGATCCGGCGCGATCTCCGGCAGCCGTAGTCCCCGCATCTCGGCCTCCGTGAGCGAGAGCGTGCGCTCCATGCCCGCGTTCGCCCGCACCAGCCGCAGATCCGTGTCGAAGATCGCCAGGAAACAGGGGGACTGGGTGAACGCCCATTCCTTCATGGGTTCGTCCCAGGGAGAGGGGGACGCGCCCCCGACGGCGGACACCACGAACCACTTGGTGGTCCCGCCGCTGGACGTCCAGCGATGCGCGAGCAGGGCCACCTCCATGCGGTGACCGTCCCGGTGGCGCAGGGCCACCGTGCCGCTGAACCGCTCCTGCTCGGACGGCACCCGCCGCGCAGCCTCACCGAGGACATCGGCGAGCCGGTGGGCGGCGGGCAGTCCCACGACCTCGGACGGCACATAGCCGAGCAGCCGGGTCGCTCCCTCGCTCCACTCGGTGACGATGCCCTGCTCGCTGATCGTCGCCGAGGCCGTGTAGGCAGGCTCGAGGGAGGCGCCCGTCTCCTCGGGCCGCTCACCAGGAGAGGTGGGAACTTGCTCCATCGCCACTCATCTCGCCCTCGCTCGTTCCGCTGCCGCCGTCCCACGGGACGTGCACGGCCAGGCGCTCCTCTGACCAGAATGATCCAGCCGGGCAAGGAGCACCAACGCAGTGCCGTCACGCGGGGCACTCAGCCACGAGGCTGCGCGAGGACGAGGGCGAGCGCCGCCCCGCCGGCCCGCCACAGCATCGCGCGGCGTCGTCCGCCGAGGACGGGCGGCCGGAGGCCGAGGATCGGGATACCCCGCGGAGCCGCGCCGAAGACCCCGCTGCGGTCGGCCTTGACCGCGGCCTCCTTCAGCGCCCAGGCCCCGGTCATGGCGTCGGGCCGCTCGGCATCCATCAGGGAGAGCTCCTCGGGCGACAGGAAATGGTCCGCGACCCGGCGTACGGCGTCGACCGAGTCGATCTCGCACAGGTCCACCCCGACCGGCTCCGGCGCGAGGGCCGCGGCGACGTACCGGGCGGTGTGGCTGATGGAGAGGAACAGGTCGGGCATCGCACTGCCGCCGACGAGGACGCGGGGGCTGCCGTCCTCCCGCGGGAGGATCTCCACACCGTCCGCCGGCGCCGGGACCACCTCGCCCACCAGCCGCTTGGCGAGGAACCGGCCCGCCGTCCACTCGACCTGCCGCCAGGCCGGCAGCGCGCGGAGCACGCGCCGCTCGGCCGGTGAGAGCGCGGGCACCTGACCGAGGTCGCGGGCCCGGGCGACGATCAGGCGGGCTCCGCCCCACCGGTGGACGCGGCCCGGCGCGATCGCTCGGAAGCCGACGGTCACGGCCGCGGTGGTCACGAGACCGGGGCCGTGTCGAGGAGCCGCAGCTCGCGCGCCAAGGCGGCCACGGCCTGGCGGATCTGGCCGGGCGTGTGGTCGTACGTGAGGAAGAATCGCAGCCGGGCCAGCTCCTCCGGCACGGCCGGATGGAGGATGGGGTTGACGCTGATGCCCTGCTGGAACAAAGCCTCCGCGAGCCGCAGCGTCTTCAGCGAGTCCCCGACGATGCACGGGACGACCGGCGTGTCATGGCTGTCGCCGGTGTTGATGCCAGCCTCACGCGCGAGGTGGACGAAGAGCGCCGCGTTCTCCGAGAGCCGTGCCACCCGCTGCGGCTCGGCACGCAGCATGCGCAGGGCGGTCAGCGAGGCCGCGGTGTCGGCCGGGGTCATCCCGGCGCTGTAGACGAAGCCCGGCACGGTGTAGCGCAGGTACTCCACGACGGTGCGGCTCCCCGCGACGTAGCCTCCGCAGCTCGCCAGCGCCTTGGACAGGGTGCCGGACCACAGGTCCACGGCCGAACGGTCGACGCCGTAGTACTCGCCGATGCCGCGACCGGTCCGGCCGATCGTCCCGATGCTGTGCGCCTCGTCGATCATCAGCAGCGCGCCGTGCCGGCGCTTGACGTCGGCGAGGGCGGGCAGGTCGGCGATGTCCCCGTCCATGCTGTAGACCCCTTCGACGACGACGAGGACCCGCCGGTACTGGTCGCGGACCTGCGTCAGCAGGGCGTCGAGGGCGTTGGCGTCGTTGTGGGGGAAGGGCCGCCGGGTCGCGCCGGAGAGCCTGCACCCCTGCAGGATGCTGTCGTGGGCGAGGGCGTCGTGGACGATCAGGTCCCCGGGCCCGACGAGGTGGCCGATCACGGTGACGTTGGTGGCGTGGCCGTTGGCCAACGTGATCGCCGCCTCGCATCCGAGCAGGTCGGCGAGCTCGCTCTCGAGTTCCAGATGGAGCGGTCGGCTGCCGGAGAGCAGCCGGCTGGCGGAGACCGACGTGCCGCACCGCTCTATCGCCTCGTGGGCCGCCTCGTTCACCTGCGGGTGGGTCGCCATGCCGAGGTAGTTGTAGCTGGAGAAGGAGAGGAGTTCCCGGCCGTCGATCATGGTGGTGTCCGTCAGCGCGCCCTGATGGACGAGGAAGTACGGATTGGGCAGCCCCAGCTCGGAGAGCGTCGCGACGCGCTCGGTGTGGGCGGTGACCTCCGGGAAGCACTCGATCCGGGTGTGCTCCTCGGGCAGCGGGGCGGCGGCCGGAGCGGTGGTGGCCAGGTCCGTGGCGGCCGGTTCCGTGGCGGCCGGTTCCGTGGCCGCGGGAAGGTCGGCGGGCGGCGGTGCGGGCGCTTCGGCGGCTTCTGAGCGCTGCTCCGGGACCGGGACCGGGGCCGCTACGGCGTCGCCGCAGCTGCTCGTGATCATCGCGGCGACCCCGGCGATGGTCAGCGGGTCGGTGGCCGTTTCGTCGCGCGTCCACCGGGGCCACTCCCGCTTGAGCGAGGTGAACAGGTCGGTCAGCATCAGCGAGTCGAAACCGAGGTCGTCGATCAGTAGCTGGGCATCGTGCAGATGGGCCACGGGGAAGGCGCTGACCCGGGCCACGTGCGCCAGCACGGACTCCCGGACGGTGGTGATGCCGTCCCGGGACTGCGCCGGATCCTCGGCGGAGGTCACGACCGGTGCCGGTGCGTCCGGCACGTCCGGTGCCTCCGGTTCCTTCGGTGCGGCAGGGGGCACCGGAGTGGTGTCGGCCGTCGCCGGGGCGACGGCCCCGGCGGGCCGGTCGCACTCGGGGAGTTCCGGGAGTTCCGAGAGCTCCGAGAGCTCCGAGAGCTCGGGGAGGGTCTCGGCGAGGCGGGCCAGCAGCGCCGCCTCCGTGGCCGCGTTCGGCTGCGGAAGCGTTTCGGCGAGGCGGGCAAGCAACGCCGTCTGCCGCTGCACCAGCCGGCGCAGTTCCTCCATCGGGTGCCGCGGCGAATCGTTCATGGTGATCTCCTCGGGGGACACGGACGGGGCAGGCGGCCGCGGCCGGTGGGAGGGCGCGGGGACCGGGGCACCCGTCCGCGCCGGGCGCCGACGGGGCAACCAGTAGGACTGGGTGGCGAGCTTGGCCACCGGCAGGTCGAGCAGTCGGCGCTCCTCCTGGGGGACCAGCGCGCGCGGGTCGACCGGTACGCCCAGCACCGCGAGCCGGGCGAGGGCCCGGACCAGGCCCCGTCCGCCGTCCGGCGCCACCCCGGCGACGGGGACGACGTGCACGTCGCCGTGGTCGGCGAGGTTGCGGCGGACCAAGGTCAGCAGCGAGTTGCCGCCGGTCACCTGGAGGAAGACGCGGGCCCCCTGGTCGTAGGCGGTGCGCACGGCGTCGCCGAAGAGGACCGGCGCGGACGCGTGCCGGGACCACAGCTCGCGCAGCCGCTCGGGGTCGGTGCAGACGGCCGCGTCCACCGACGAGACGAACGGCAGGACGGGGCTGCCGATCGGGCGGTCGGCGAGGTCCGCGCGCATCTTCTCGTCAGCGGGGGCGAGCCGAGGCGAGTGGAAGGCGTTCGACACGTCGAGTGTCACCGTGACGACCCCCGCCTGCGCGCAGGCCTGCCGCACGGCGTCGAGTCCGTGCGGCGTACCGCTGACCACGACCTGGCGCGGCTGGTTGAAGCAGGCGAGCCACACGTCGTCGATGCCGTTCACCAGCCGGCGGCAGGTGTCCTTGTCGGTCTGCACGGCCAGCATCCCGCCGCGCAGGCAGCTCTCGGCCTCCTGGAGGGTCGCGCCCCGGTGCACCAGCAGCCGTACGGTGTCCTCGTCGGTGAGGGCGCCGGCCGCCGCGGCCGCGGCGAACTCCCCGACGCTGTGGCCGAGGACCAGGTCGGGAGCGATGCCGAGGTCGGCGAGGAGCCGGGTGGCGGCGATCTGGACGGTGCCGAGCAGCGGCTGGCACACCTCGGTGGAGGCTGTCCGGCGCCCCACCTCCCCGACCTCCCCGGCGTCCTCGCTGTCGCCGCCGGCGCTCGCCGGCTCGCCGTAAAGCAGCTCACCGATGTCGAAGCCGGCGTCCTCGCGGGCCGCGGCACCGAGGGCGTCGACAGTCGCCCGGAAACCGGGGAACCGCTCGTGGAGGTCCCGCATCATGCCCGGGCGCTGGCTGCCCTGACCGGGGTAGAGGAAGGCGAGGCGGCGCTGTTCGGCGGGCAGCGGGGCATCGGCGGCGAAGGCCCCGTCGCCGAGGTCGCCCCGCTCGCCCTCGACGAGCTGCCGGCGGGCCTGGCGCAGCCGCCGGACGAACGCCGCCGTGTCGTCGGCGACGATCGCGAGCCGGGCCGTCAGCGGCCGGCGGGAACCGGCGGTGTGGGCCACGGCCGCCAGCGGGGCGGGGTCCGCCGTGTCGAGTGCGTCGAGAACGTCACCGATGTACTGGTCCAGCCGCTCGGGATCGCCGGCCGAGAGCAGGACGAGCTGAGGGCCGGTGCCGGTGCCGGTACTGGTGTCGGTGTCGGTGTCCCGGGTGTCCCCGGCGCCCCCGATGCCTTCGTGGAGGCGGCCGGGAGCCGGGGCGGGGCGCTCCTCCAGGACCACGTGGACGTTCGTCCCGCCGAAGCCGAACGAGCTGACGGCGGCCCGGCACGGAGTACCGGAGTCCGGAAAGGGCCGTGCGATGTCGGCCAGCCGCAGGCCCGCGGCGCCGATGCCCAGTCCCGGGTGCGGGGCGGTCTTCGGCTGCGGAACGATCGTCCCGTGATGGACGACCAAGGCCGTCTTGATCAGCCCCGCGATGCCCGCGGCGGACAGCGAGTGCCCGATGAGCGCCTTGCCCGCGCCGACGTAGCACAGCGAGGGGTCGTCGTCGGGGTACTCGGTACGCAGCCGACGCAGCGCCTCGACCTCGGCGCGGTCGCCGGTCGCGGTACCGGTGCCGTGGGCCTCCAGGAAGTCCACCGAGGACGGGGCGACCCCGGCGTCGTCGTAGGCCCGGCGCATGGCGCGCAGCTGGCCTTCGGGGGCGGGCGCCAGTGGCCCGGGGGAGGCGCCGTCGTTGGCCGAGCCGATGCCCTTGATCACCGCGTAGACCCGGTCGCCCGCGGCGAGCGCGTCGGCGAGCGGCCGGACGACGACGGCGCCGGCGCCCTCGCCGAGGACGAAGCCGTCGGCCCCCTCGTCGAAGGGGCGGCACATCCCGGTGGGGGAGAGCGCCCGGAGCGTGGAGAAGCCGATCAGGCTGTCGGGGGTGAGGTTGAGGTACACGCCGCCGACGACGGCGATGCGGCAGCTGCCCTGACGCAGTTGGGCCACGGCCTGGTCCAGGGCGACGAGCGAGCCGGAGCAGGCGGCGTCGACGGCATAGCTGGGGCCGCCGAGGTCGAAATGCCGGCTGACGGTGCCGGGGGCCATGTTGAGCAGGCTTCCCGGCAGGCTGAAGGCCTGGACGGTGCCGAGCGAACCCGCGTGGTCCTTGACGGCGTCGAGGAGGTCGCCGTGGTCCGCCGCGGCCTGCTGGGCGTCCTCGGCCAGGGCGATGGCCCGGATGGGGGCCGACATGAGGTCCTTGTAGTCGGACACCGACATTCCGCAGAAGACCCCGGTGTTCTTCCGGTCGAAGTCGCCCCGGCCCAGCCCCGCGTCGTCGAGGGCCTCGCGGGTGACGTCCAGCAGCAGCCGGTGCTGCGGGTCCATGGCCCGGGCGCGGGCGGGTGGTACGCCGTAGTGCAGGGCGTCGAAGCGGTCCACGTCGTCCAGGAAGGCGACCTGGTCGGTGTACGCGGCATGGGGGGCCGACGGGTTGCCGGGCTCGTGGAAGGTCTCATGGTTCCAGCGCTCCTTCGGCACGGCGGAGAACTGTCGTGCCCCGCTCAGCAGGAGCTTCCAGTAGGCGCTGATGTCGGGAGCGCCGGGGAAGCGGCAGCCGAGTCCGGTGATGGCGATGTCGGTCATGGGAGATCTTCCTTGCCGTGAGGGTCGTGAGGGTCGTGAGGGTCGTACGGGACGTGGACGGTCGTGGTGGGGTCGTGGGGTCGTGCGGTCGTGCGGGGGACGGGTGCGGAGCCGAGGTCAGTGGCGCGCGCGGGCCGGGGTACGTGGAGCGGGCCGGGCCGCGGGACACCTACGGACGGGAGCCGGCGGCGGTCGGGACGCGGGCGGCGGCCGCTCGGGCCGGATGGGACGCGGCGCCCACCAGTTCAGGCCGCCCGCCAGACGCATCAGCGCGGGTACGAGGACTCCCCGGACGAGCGTGGCGTCGAGGAGGACCCCGAGGCCCGCGCCGATCCCGAAGAACTGCAGGAGGGAGACCTGCGAGGTGCCGAAGCTCAGGAGGGTGAAGGCGAGCAGGGCGCCCGCGGTGGTGACGATGCCTCCCGTGCGGGCCATGCCCGTGACGATCGAGCGGGAGTTGTCCTCCCCGGCGTCGTGGGCCTCCTTGATGCGGGCGAGGACGAAGACCTCGTAGTCCACCGAGAGCCCGAAGACGATGCAGAACAGCAGGACCGGCATGGTCGTACTGAGGGGTCCCGGCGTGAAGCCGAGCAGCTGGTGCAGATGACCCGACTGGAAGACCCACACCATGGCGCCGAGGACGGCCGCGAGACTCAACGCGTTGAGCACGATGGCCTTCAACGGGAGCAGCAGGCTGCGCGTGAAGCCCAGCAGCAGCACGAACGTGGTGGCGGAGATCAGCGCGAGCGCCAAGGGGATCCGGTCGCCCACGGTGGCCTTGGCGTCGACCAGGACCGCGCTCGGTCCGCCGACCAGGGCCTCGGTGCCCGCCGGGGCGGGGAGCGCGCGGATGTCGTGGACGAGCCGCTGGGCGGCGTGCGACCGGGGGTCGACCAGCGGCACCACGGTGAGCCGCGCCGGCTCCGCGACGGCGGTCCCGGCGGGCCGGATGCCCGCGCCGGCCGCGCCGCCCGCGCCGCCCGCGCCGGCGACCGCCGCGGTGGGCTCGCCGTAGCGGAACCCGCCGTCGGGTCCTACCACCTGGGCGACCTGCGGGAACGCGGACAGGCGGCGGGCGTACTCCGCCCGCTCCCCCGCGGGGACGCTGCCCGTGGTGACGACCGTCAGCGCGCTCGCTCCCTTCATGTCGAAGCGGTCGCGCACCAGGTCACCGGTCTGCCGGGCGGCCGCGCCGACCGGCAGCGCCCGGTCGTCGGGGGTGGCGAAATCGGCGTGCGCGAAGGGTGCGGCGAGCAGCGTCAGCAGTCCGATCACCGGCAGCGCCGCGAGCAGCGGGCGGCGTACGACGATCCGCGCCAGCCCCTCCCAGAACCCGGACCGGGAGCCGGAGCGGACCTTGCGGCGCCACGGCACGGCCCAGGCGTTCACCCGCTTCCCGAGCAGGGCGAGCAGGGCGGGCAGTACGGTCACGGCGCTCACCGCCGCGATCGCGACCACGGCGATGCCCGCGTAGGCGAAGGAGCGCAGGAAGTAGGGCGGGAACACCAGTAGCGTGGCGAGCGCGGCGGAGACCGTCGCGGCGCTGAAGGCGATGGTGTGGCCGGCGGTGCGCACGGTCCGTACGGCGGCGGTCCGCGGGAGGAATCCGGCGGCCAGCTCCTCGCGGAACCGGGAGACGACCAGCAGCCCGTAGTCGATGCCGAGCCCCAGGCCGAGGGCCGTGGTGAGGTTCAGCGCGAACACGGACACGTCGGTGACGCTGCCGAGAACGCTCAGGACCAGCAGTGTCCCGGCGATGGCCAGGACCCCGATCAGCAGGGGCAGGGCGGCGGCGACCACGCTGCCGAACACGAGGACCAGCAGGATCAGGGTGCCCGGCAGGACGACGGACTCGGCCCGCTTCAGGTCGGACTCCGAGATGTTCTGGAGCTCGGCGTCGACGAGGGCGCTTCCGCCGACGTGGACCGTCAGGGCCGTCCCGGCGTCGGCCGGGACGGCCAGCTCCGCGCGCAGGCGCTCGGCCCGCGCCGCGAGTTCCGCCCCCTCGCCGTCCACGTGCGCGACCAGCATCGCGGCGTTGCCGTCGCGGCTGCGCAGCTCCGCCGCGCGGTCGGTCCAGTACGAGGTCACGGCGCTCACGTGGGGCTGCGCGGAAAGCCTTGCGGTCAGCTCCTCGCCCGCGCCGCGGGCGGCCGGGGCGTCCACGGAACCGCTGCCGCTCTGCGCGACGAGGACCAGGTTGGGGGAGGCGCCCAGGCGCTCGCCCGCCAGCTGGGCGGCGCGGCTCGACTCGGAGCGCGGATCGTCGTATCCCTGCGTCTTCAGCCGGCCGGCCGCATCCATGCCGAACAGGACGGACAGGACGAGGAAGGCGAGCGCGCCGACGAGGACGAGTCGGGGGTGACGGGTCACGAAGGCCCCTGCACGGCGGAACATGGATGCCTCCGGGACGGACGGCGATTCGATCCTGCTCGGGCGCAGGAAGGTCGATATCCACCGTGCCCGGGGCCGGGACGAGGCCGTAGTCCCGGCCATTCGTGCCTTGACAGGGGCGGAGGGGGAGTGTCCCGAGGACGTCGACACGCTGGGTGACATCGCGTGCCCGCGAGTCACTCGATGTGGTGGGTCCGTGGTGGGAGTGGCGGCGCCGGGGTGCGTCCGGTGCGTCCGCCGCCGACTATGGGCGGCGTACCACCCCCACTGCCGTTGTCAGGAGCTCACCATGCTGGAGCGCAAACTGCGCAAGGACCGCACCGAGGTCACCTTCATCCTGCCCGTCGACACCCCGCCGGGACCGGTCAGTGTGGTGGGTGACTTCAACGACTGGCAGCCCGGCGTCCACACCCTGGCCCGCCGGAAGGACGGCAAGCGCGCCGTGACCGTCGAGCTGCCCAGCAAGAGCACCCATTCCTTCCGGTACCTGGCGGCCGGGGACTACTGGTTCAACGACGAGAGCGCCGGAGACCAGGACGGGCCCAACAGTCGTCTGCACACCTGACGGGCCGGACCTCTCGCGGACCCGGAGCGCGCCCCGGCCATGGGTCGGGGCGCGTTTGCACGTCATCCACCAGGCCAAGTAAGGTTAGGATTACCTAATCGTTCAACAGTGCATATTTGGGGGCGAGTTGGTAGTTCGCCACCCCCACCTGACCGTTTTGTCTATCGACAGCGCGCCATGGAATCAGCTTAGCTTTGCCTAAGTTTCGGTCGTGGCCGCGTCGGTGTGCCGACCCACCGGGTGGTGGCGGGCGCCAGCGGCCGTGCCGCCTCGGTGGATCGAAGGGATGACGTAGAGCGACATGGCCACGATCGCAGTGGAACGCCCCGTGCCCCGGGGCGTGACGGAGGCCCGTCGGCGGCGGATCGTGGGCTCGGTCGCCCTGGTGCTGCTCCTCCTGGCCGCCATGGTGGTGTCGTTGGCCGTCGGCGCGCGGGCGCTGACCCCCGCCGAGGTGTGGCGCGGGTTGTCGGCAGCCCCGGACCCCGATCAGCGGCTCACCGAGATACGGCTCATCGTGCGCACCGTACGGGTGCCGCGCACGGTGCTGGCGCTCGCGGCGGGCGTGGCCCTGGGGGTCGGCGGAGCGCTGATCCAGGGGTACACGCGCAATCCGATCGCCGATACGGGCCTGTTGGGCGTGAACTCCGGTGCCTCGTTCGCCGTGGTGCTGGTGATCGCCCTGTTCGGGTTCGCCGATCCGTTCCACTACGTGTGGTTCGCCTTCCTGGGCGCCGGGGTCGCCGGTGTCGTCGTCTTCGGACTGGCGAGCATCGGCCGGGGGGCCGGCAACCCACTGACCCTCGCCCTGGCCGGACAAGGGGTCACGGCGTTCCTCGCCGCGATGACCGCAGCGGTCGCACTGTCCGACAAGGCCGCGCTGAATGCCCTGCGGTTCTGGAACGCGGGCTCCGTGGCCGGTGTCGGCTTCGACGTCATCCGGCCGGTGATGGCGTTCATCGCCGTCGGGCTGGTGCTCGCGCTGACCACGCTGCCCGCCCTCAACCTGCTCAACCTCGGCGACGACGTCGCCCGGGGGCTGGGGGTGAACATCGTGCTGAGCCGGACCATGGGCATCGCCGCCATCACCCTGCTGGCGGGAGCCGCGACGGCGGCGTGCGGCCCCATCGCCTTCCTCGGTCTGATGGTGGCCCACCTGGCCCGCCGGCTGACCGGGCCGGACTACCGCTGGCTGGTGCCGTACGCGGGCCTGCTCGGCGCCATCGTCCTGCTGGTCTGCGACATCGTGGGGCGCCTGCTGGTGCGGCCGGGGGAGTTGGACGCGGGGGTCGTCGTGGCCCTCCTCGGGGCTCCGTTCTTCGCGGCCCTGGTGTGGCGCGGAAAGTTCAAGAGCGCATGACCGGGACCGAGGTGAAGGCATCGGTGACGCCGGGCGTGCGGTTCGGCCCCCTCTCGTTCGTCTGGCGGCCGTGGGTCGTGTGCGTTACGTTCCTGCTGGCGGCGGCGACCTTCCTGGTGTTCTGCGTGTCCATCGGCGTCGGGGACTTCCCCATCGACCTGTCCCGCGTGATCGCCACGGTCCTGGGCGGGGGCGAGCAGGTCGACCGGTTCGTGATCATGGACCTACGGATGCCGCGGGCCCTGGCCGGCCTTGTGGTCGGCGTCGCGCTCGGGGTCTCGGGGGCGATCACCCAGTCGATCGCCCGCAATCCGCTGGCCAGCCCGGACATCCTGGGCATCACCGGGGGCGCCGGCGCGGTCGCGGTGTTCCTGGTGACCGTGTCGGGCGGGACCGCCGCGGCGGTCGTCAACTCGGTTGGCCTGTCCGGGGCGGCGCTCGCGGGCGGGCTCGGCACGGGTCTCCTCGTCTACTTCCTGGCGTGGCGGCGCGGGATCGACGGCTTCCGGCTCATCCTCATCGGCATCTCGGTGAGCGCCGTGATGGAGTCGATCACGGCCTGGCTGCTGGTCACGGCCGACATCAGGGACGTCGCCCGGGCCCAGGCCTGGCTCGTCGGCTCCCTCGACAACCGGTCGTGGGACGACGTGGGCGTGGCGCTCTGGGGCACGCTGGCTCTGATGGTGGTCGTGACGGTGGTCGCGTTCCAGTTCAAGCCCCTGCACCTCGGTGACGACGTGGCCGCGGGGCTCGGCGTCCGGTACACGAGGGTGCGCGCGGTGCTGCTGCTGTGCGCGGTGCTGCTGGCCGGCATGGCGGTGAGCGCGGCCGGCCCGGTCCCCTTCGTCGCGCTGGTGGCGCCCCAGGTGGCGATGCGGCTGGCGAAGTGCCCGACACCGCCGATGGTGGCCTCGGGGGCGGTCGGGGCCCTGCTGCTGATCGGTGCGGACCTGGTCGCCCGTACGGCACTGCCGATCACCCTCCCGGTGGGCGTGGTGACCGCCGTGATCGGCGGCCCCTTCCTCATCCACCTGCTGGTGCGGGCCAACCTGCGCTAGCCGAGCGCCCGATGCCTCTTCGGGCCTTTCAGACATGCCTACCTCAGGGGGAGTTGTGGCCGCATCGCAGATCGCCGGAATCGAGTCCGACGGGGACGAGGTCGAGGAGGAGGCCGTACGGCTGGCGGCCCGAGGGGTCACGGTCGGGTACGGCGGGCGGGTCGTGATCGACGACCTCCACGTGTCGATCCCGCCACGGGTGATCACCACGATCATCGGTTCCAACGGCTGCGGGAAGTCCACCCTGTTGCGGACCCTGTCCCGGCTGCTCAAGCCGACCAGCGGGTCGGTCGTGCTCGACGGCGAGGACATCGGCCGGCTCAGGACCAGGGACGTGGCCAAGAAACTCGGCCTGCTGCCCCAGGCTCCGGTGGCGCCGGAGGGGCTCACCGTGTCCGACCTCGTCGCCAGGGGCCGCCATCCGCACCAGAGTTGGTTGCGGCAGTGGTCCTCCGACGACGCCGAGGTCGTGGCCCGGGCCCTGGCCATGACGGGGGTCTCCGACCTGGCCGACCGCCCGGTCGACGCGCTGTCCGGCGGACAGCGGCAGCGGGTCTGGATCTCGATGACACTGGCCCAGGGCACCGACCTGCTGCTGCTGGACGAGCCGACCACGTATCTGGACCTGGCCCACGCGATCGACGTGCTCGACCTCGTGGACGACCTCCACGAGTCGGGATGCACCGTGGTCCTGGTGCTGCACGACCTCAACCTGGCCACGCGCTACAGCGACAACCTCATCGTGATGAAGGCCGGTTCGATCCTCGCGCAGGGGCACCCCCGTGACGTGATCACCGCCGAGCTGTTGTACGAGGCGTTCGGACTGCGCGCCAAGGTGATCGACGATCCGGTCGGGGACCGACCGCTCATCGTGCCCATCGGGCGCGCCCACGTGCGCACCCTCTAGATCAAACAAAGTTACGGCGCAAGTAAGGCTAGGCTAGCCTCACTTGGGCGCGGTAGGGTTTGGCTGCCCTCGGGCGGAACTGCAATGGACGGCACGAAAGCAAGGGATTTCGGATGCTTTTCCATCGATCGACACGTATGAAGCCCTGGCAGCGGTTGGCGGCCGGGGTCTCCGTCGCGACCCTCGGTGTCGGCCTCCTGGCCGGATGCGGTTCCGATTCGGCGGACCAGGCCGACAAGAAGAGCGACAACTCCTCGGCCGCCGGGGGCGCCTTCCCGGTCACCGTGGAGCACGCCTTCGGGTCGACCGAGGTGAAGAAGGCCCCCAAGCGGGTCGTCTCGGTCGGCTACACCGACGAACAGGCCATCCTGGCGTTCGGCATCAAGCCGGTCGGCATGGTCGACCAGTACCCGAACCCGCCGGGCACCTCTCCCGACATCAACACCCAGTGGCCGTGGGTGAAGGAGAAGTGGGGCGACACCCGCCCCGAGGTCATCATGAACAACGGCGACGCCGGCCCGAACTACGAGAAGATCGCGGCCCTGCGGCCGGACCTGATCATCGCCGTGTACTCCGAGATCGACCAGGCCGGCTACGACAAGCTCTCCAAGATCGCTCCCACCGTGGGCCGCACCAAGGCCGAGAAGGAACCCTTCAGCGCGCCCTGGCAGGACAACGCCGTCCACATCGGCAAGGCCCTCGGCCAGGAGGCCAAGGGCACCGAGCTGGTGAAGGGCATCCAGGACAAGCTCGACGCCGCCAAGAAGGCCCACCCCGAGTTCGCGAACCAGACCGCCGTCCCGCTGTCCTGGTACAAGGACTCGGTGGCCCCCTTCACCACCACCGACGTGCGCGGCCGACTGGTGACGGGCATCGGCTACAAGGGCCAGACCGAGATCGACAAGATCGCGGACGGCAAGTTCTACACCACGCTCTCCCCGGAGCGCATGGACCTCGTCGACGTCGACCGCATCTTCGTCATCGCCGACAAGGCGGACCAGGAATCCCTGAAGAAGTTCCAGCTGTTCACCAACCTGAACGCGGTCAAGAACGGCAAGGTCTCCTACCTCCTCGACAGCGAGGGCCCGGCCGTCGGCGCGGCCATGTCCCAGGGCACCCTGCTCTCCCTGCCGTACGCCATCGACGAACTCGTCAAGTCGGCCGGTCAGGGGTGAGCGTCACCGCCACGCGCGTCGCCCCGTCGACCCTGCGCACGACGAGCGGACGCGAGGCCACCCGCTGGGTCCTCGCGCACTGCCGCGAGGTGCCATGGCTGACCTTCGCCACCGTGTTCACCACGGTGGCGGGGGCGGCCCTCCAAGTGCTCCCGCTGCTCCTGCTCGGCCGGGTCGTCGACGGGGTGGTCGCGGGCGGACCGCGCTCGATCCTGGTCGCCACCGGGGTGTTGATGGTGGCCGCCGCGCTGCTCGGCGCGGCGGCCACCGCCCTGTCGACCTACCTCATCGGGCGGCTCGGCGCGGACCTCCTCGCCCGGCTGCGCGAAGGCGCGGTCCGGGCGGTGCTCGGGATGCCGAGCGCCCGGATCGAGCAGGTCGGCCGGGGAGACGTGCTCTCCCGGGTCGGCGACGACGTGGCCGTGCTCTCCAAGGGCATCAGGACGGCCGTCCCCACCGTGTTCTCGGCGGGCGTGCTGGTCGTCATCGCCACGCTCGGCATGTTCGGCCTGGACTGGCGGCTCGGACTGGCCGGCGCCTGCGCGCTGCCCGCGTACGGCCTGGCCCTGCGCTGGTACCTGCCCCGCTCCGCCCCGCTCTACCAGAAGCAGCGGGCCGCCCAGGCCGACCGGGCGCAAGCCCTGATCAGCGGACTGAACGGGATCGACACGGTGCGGGCGTACCGACTCGAAGGGGCCGTCCGCGAGAAGGTCACCCAGGAGTCCTGGCGGGTCCGCGACCTCGGCGTCGAGGTGTTCCGGCTCTTCGGCCGGTTCGTCGGCCGGGAGAACCGCGCCGAGTTCATCGGGCTCACCCTGATCATCCTGGTCGGATACGCCCTGCTGGAGGCCGACGCCGCCACCCTCGGGGAGGTTTCCGCGGCCCCGCTGCTCTTCCACCGGCTCTTCACCCCGCTCGGCTCCATCATGTTCACCTTCGACGAGGCGCAGAAGTCGGGCGCGAGCCTGACCCGCCTGGTCGGCGTACTGGAGGAGGAGGCCGAGGACCGGCTGGTGGGCGCCCTGGTCGCGGCCGCCGCGGCGGACGCGCCGCAGCCGGTGACCGTCGAGGTGTCGGGGCTGACCTTCCGCTACCCCGACTCCGAGGAGCCGGTCGTCCGGGACGTCGACCTCACCATTGCGGCCGGTACCTCTCTCGCACTGGTCGGGGCCACGGGAGCGGGCAAGTCCACCCTGGCCGCGCTGATCGCGGGCATCGGCACCCCGCAGGGCGGATCCGTACGCATAGGGTCCACCGACCTCGCCGACCTCGACGAGGCCGGGGCACGCGCCCTGGTCAGCATCCTGACCCAGGAGACGCACGTCTTCTCCGGCCCGCTCGCCGAGGACCTGCGGCTGGCCGCGCCCGAGGCGAGTGACGCCCAGTTGCTGGACGCCCTGCGCACGGTCGGCGCCGACGGCTGGGTCGACGCGCTGCCCGACGGGCTGAACACACTCGTCGGCGAAGGCGGTGAACGCCTCGACGTCACCAAGGTCGCCCATGTCGCCCTGGCCCGGCTGGTGCTGGGTCGCACCCCCGTGGTGGTGCTCGACGAGTCCACGGCGGAAGCGGGCAGCGAGGGCGCGGCCGAACTCGAACGGGCCGTGCTCGCCGCGTGCGCGGGCCGGACCACGCTGTTCGTGGCACACCGGCTCACCCAGGCGATGGCGGCGGACCGGATCGCCGTACTGGACGCGGGCCGCGTCGTGGAGCAGGGCACGCACGAGGATCTGGTGGCCCTGGGCGGCCGCTACGCACGACTGTGGCGGGCCTGGCGCGAAGGCAGCTAGGAGGTGCCTGTCGGGCACCTCCTGGGTGACGCTTGTTTCGGTTGGGACAACCTATCGATCTGGAAAGGGCGTTGAGCCTTCGATGACGGAATCGACCGCTCGTCTCGTGCTGCTTTCTCCCACCCGCCTGGCCGACGTGCGCCGGCGAGCCGGCGACTACGGCGACACCACCATCGCCCGGGCGTGCGCCATCGCACTGGCCCACTGGGCGACGGGACGAAGCCCCGACGGCCTGGAGCTCACCCCGAGCACCCTGTTCGCCGACGTCCTCGGCTGGGCGGACAACGGCGGCGCGGGAACGGCCGGCTGGGAGGTCGGGACGGACGGCCGGCACGGCCCGGACGGCCGCAGCATCACCCTCCCGGACGGTGTCGTACGGGCCGACGCACAGCTGGCCCTGGACGACCTGGCCGACTTCCCGGACCGGCCCCTGTCCACCATCGGGCCCTCCGGTGTCGCGGAGCGGCTCGCGACCCTGGCCCGGTGGAACGACACCGGGGCGGACCGGATCCGCCCGACCGTCGTCGAGATGTTCCGCGAGCAGGCACGCCTGCGGCCGGACGCCGTCGCCGTCGTCGACGAACACCGCTCACTGACCTACCGCCAGGCGGCCCAGCTCTCCGCCCAGCTGGCCCACCACCTCGTCGAACGCGGCATCACGTCCGAACAGGTCGTCGCCATCTCCCTGGACCGCTCCGCCGACATGGTGATCGGCCTGCTCGGCGTGCTCCAGGCGGGCGCCGCGTTCGTACCGCTCGACCCGCAGTGGCCCGCCGCACGCCGCTCCGTCGTCATCGCCGACGCACGCGTCGTCCTGCAGCTCAACGACTCGGGCGCACACGCCCCGGAGGAACCGGAAGCCGTGCCGGTCGACCTCGGCGACTGGCGGTTCGGCTCCTACCCCGACACGGGGACCGGGGTCACCGTCCCCGGCGACGCCCTCGCCTATGTGATCTTCACGTCCGGTTCGACCGGCCGCCCCAAGGGCGCGATGATCCGCCACGAGGCCATCAGCGAACGCCTGCTGTGGCAGGTCGAGGAGATCCTGGGCTTCGGCCACGACGACGCCTCGCTGTTCAAGGCACCGTTGTCCTTCGACATCTCCATCAACGAGATCTTCCTGCCCCTGGTGTGCGGCGGCCGGCTGGTGGTCCTACGGCCCGGCGGCGAACGCGACCCGCACCACCTGCTGAGCGTGATCGCCGAGCAGCGCGTCACCTTCACCTACCTCGTCTCGTCCATGCTGGACGTACTGCTGGAGATCGCGGGCGACTCCGGACGGCTCGACAGCCTGCGCCACGTGTGGTGCGGCGGCGAGGTGCTGACCCCCGAGCTGTACGAGCGCTTCCGTACCCGGCTCGACATACCCATGTACCACGGCTACGGTCCGGCCGAGACGACGATCGGCGTCTCGCACGTCGTCTACCGGGGCGCCGCGGAACGCCTGTCGACATCGATCGGCAGGCCCAACCCCAACACCCAGCTGTACGTACTGGACGACGAGCTGCGTCCGGTCCCGATCGGGGTCGGCGGCGAGCTGTACGTGGGCGGCTTCCTGCTGGGGCGTGGATACGTGGGCGCGCCCGGCCTGACGGCCTCCCGGTTCGTCGCCAACCCCTTCGCCGCGGACGGATCCCGGCTGTACCGCACCGGCGACCTCGCCCGCTTCGCCCCCGACGGATCCCTGGACTTCCTCGGCCGCGCCGACAACCAGATCAAGATCCGCGGCATGCGGCTGGAGATCGAGGACGTCGAGGTCGGCCTCGCCGAGCACCCCGCGGTACGTCACACCTGCGTCGTCGCGAAGAAGAACACGGCCGGCGGAACCTACCTCGTCGGCTACGTCATCCCCGCCACCGGGAGCGAGGGCCTGCGCGCCGACGAGGTCAAGCAGTGGGCCACCGGGCACATGGTGGAGTACATGGTGCCCGCGCACATCGTCGTGATGAAGGAGTTCCCGCTCACCGCGAACGGCAAGCTCGACCGGGGCGCCCTGCCGGAGCCCGCCACCGGCGCGGGCGACCTCGCCCCGCCCGTCACCGAGAACGAACGCCTGGTGTGCGCGGCGGTCGCGACGGTGCTGCGGCGCGAAGCGGTCGGCGTCGACCAGGACTTCTTCCAGCTCGGCGGCGACAGCATCCTGGCGATCTCCCTGCTGAGCGCCCTGCGCGAAGCGGGCCTCCACGTCACCGCCCGCCAGATCTTCACCCACAGCGTCGTGGGCGCGCTGGCGGCCGTCGCGGACCGCGAGGCCGCATCCGTGGACCACGGCGACGTCGCCACCGGTACGGTCGTGGGCTCGCCCGTCGTGCAGTGGCTCGGCGAGACCACGGACGCCGTCGACGGCTTCGTGCAGTCGGTGGTGCTGAACACCCCGGCGGACCTGACGGCCGAAGGGCTCGACGCCGTCCTGACCGCCGTGGTCGCCCGGCACGACATGCTGCGCGCCAAGCTGATCCGAGGCGAGCGCTGGAGCTTCGAGATCCCGGAGGCCGACCGCGCGGCGGCGGGATGGCAGGAGAGCGACCGGCCGCTCGACGCGTGCGTCGCGCTCGCCACCGCCGGGCTGGACCCGGAGCACGGCGTGATGCTGCGCGCCGTCTGGCGCCGCGCGGCGCGCCAGCTGGTCCTGGTCGCCCACCACGTGGTGATCGACGGCGTCTCCTGGCGGATCCTGATGGAGGACCTCTCCACCGCGTGGCGTTGGCACGTCTCCGGTGCGCCGATCGACCTGCCCCCGGTGGGCACGTCGTTCCGGCGCTGGACGCAGCTGCTGGAGCGCGCGGCGTTCGACGCCGACCTCGCCTACTTCCGGCGGGCCCTGCCGGGGGCGGACGCCCCGCTGGGCCGGCGCGCGCCGGCCCCCACCGACACCGTCGCCCGGGAACGCACCACGACCCTGTCGGTCGGGCCCGAGATCACGGCCGCGCTGCTGGGTGAGGTCCCCGCGCGGTTCCACGCCGGGGTCAACGACGTGCTGCTGACCGCCCTCGCCGTCACCCTCGCCCGGTGGCGCCGTGACCTCGGCCAGGACCAGACGTTCGCGCACATCGAACTGGAGGGCCACGGCCGCGAAGGACGCCATGTGGCGGACTCCGCCGGTTTCGAGCCGGAACTCTCACGGACCGTGGGCTGGTTCACCACCCTCTTCCCGGTGACCGTCGACCCCGGTGCGGCCACCGACCTCACCTCGTCCGCGTACCTGGTCGCCGCGCTCAAGGCGGTCAAGGAGGACCTCGCCCGGGTGCCGAGCAACGGCCTCTCCTACGGGGCCCTGCGCTACCTGGCCGGCGCCGCCTTCGACGCGCCCCCGCCCCAGGTGCTGTTCAACTACCTGGGCCGGTTCGACGCCGGATCCGCCCATGACTGGGAACTCGCCCACACCACGGGCCAGTTGGGTGAGAAGCGCGACCCCGGGATGCGGCTGCCGCGCGCCCTGGAGTTCAACGCGATCGCCGAACCCGCCTCGGCCGGCGGCGCGTACGAACTGGTCACCACCCTCTCCTGGCCCGACGGGCTCTTCACCGACCAGGACGTCGAGACGATCGGCCGGTACTTCCGCGAGGCCCTGGCGGGACTCGCCGCACTGGCCGACCTCGACCTGGCCGCCCTCGGTCTGGGCGGCCACTCGCCCGCCGACTTCGCCGTACCGGCGCTCACCCAGGCCGACGTCGACGAGCTGGACGGGCCGGCGCTGCGGGACGTCCTGCCGCTGACCCCGCTGCAGGAGGGCCTCTACTTCCACTCCGTCTTCGACGACGACTCCACGGGCAGCTACGTCGAGCAGCAGCTCCTGACCTTGGAGGGAGAGGTGGACGCCGACCGGCTGGCGACGGCGACCACCCGCCTGCTCAGCCTCTTCCCCAACCTGGCCGCACGGTTCACGGCCCTCGCCGACGGCCGCGTGGTCTGCGTACTGGAGGCCGGGGTCCAGGCCCCGTTCACCACCCTGGACCGCCCCGGCAGTACCGACGAGGAGATCCGCGAGCTCGCCGAGCGCGACCGCCGCGCCGGGTTCGACCTCGCGAGCGGCCCCCTGATGCGGTACACGCTGATCCGTACGGGCGCCGGCCGCAGCGTCCTGGTGCAGACCGTCCACCACATCATCGCCGACGGCTGGTCGGTGCCGCCGATGCTCCGCGCGCTGCTGGCCGAGTACCACGCGCCCGGCTCCGTGCACCCGCTCGGCGGCTTCGGTGACTACGTGCGCCGGCTCGCCGAACGCGACGCGGACGAGAGCGACCGGGTGTGGCGCGAACAGCTCGCCGGACTGCCCGGCCCCTCGCTGGTCGCCGAGGGCCACACCCCGTCCGACCGGTTCGCCGACACCGCCACCTCGCCCGAGGGCGACATCGACGAGGCGGCCCGGTCCGCCGGTGTCCCGCTCAGCGTGGCCGTGCACAGCGCCTGGGCGGCGACGCTCGGCGGCCTCCTGCACGGCAAGGACGTCGTCTTCGGCTCCACGGTGTCCGGGCGCGACGCGGACGTGCCCGGCATCGAGGCCATGGTGGGCCTGTTCATCAACACGATCCCCGTCCGCGCCCGATGGGACGCCACCACCACGGCACGCGACCTGCTCGCCTCGGTACGCGACCACCAGAGCGCGGTGCTGGCGCACCAGCACGTCTCGCTGGCCCGCATCAGCCGGCTGCGCGGCGCCGGCCCGCTCTTCGACACCCTGGTGGTGTTCGACGTGGCGACCGACGTGGCCGCCCTGCGCGGGCCCGAGGACACCCTCGTCATCGGCGACATCGTGAACGAGGGCGCGCCGCACTACCCGTTGACCCTCGTGGTGGAACGCTCGCTCGACGGCCGTCCGCGCTTCAACCTGATCCACGACGGAGCGCTGGTGCGGGAGTCGACCGCCCGGACGGTCCTGCGGACCTTCACCCGCACCCTCGACGGCCTGCTCACCCGGCCCGACGACCTCGTCGACGACCTGGCGGCCACGGGCAGCACCCGGCCCCCGGCCCGGATCACCCCGACGACGCTGGGCGCGCTGTTCGACGCCGCCGCGCGGCGCGATCCCGCCGCCACCGCCGCCACCTGGTGCGCCCTCGACGGCGGCAGCCGATCACTGACCTACGGTGAACTGGCCGACGCGAAGAACGAACTGGCCACGACCCTGCGCGCGGCCGGCGTCCGGCCGGGCGAACGGGTCGCCGTGGCCGTCCCGCGCTCCCTCGAACAGGTCGTCGCCCTCGTCGCGATCGTCACCGCGGGCGGGGCGTACGTACCGCTGGACCTCGCCTACCCGGACGCACGGCTGGAGTACGTCCTCGCCGACGCGGCCCCACAGGTGGTGCTCGTGGACCGGGAACACCGGGACCGCTTCACACAGCTGCTGGCCCGGGCAGGCGTACCGGCCCGGGTGCTCGTACAAGGCGAGCAGCCGCCGCCGGAGGACGCCCGAAGCGCCCGGGTCACCCCTGATCCCGCCGACGTTTCCGGGCCCGACCTGCACGACCCCGCGTACGTGATCTACACGTCCGGGTCGACCGGCAGGCCCAAGGGCGTCGTCGTCCCGCACTCCGCCGTGGTGACCCTGCTCGCGAACACCCGGCCCGACATGGACTTCGGCCCGGACGACGTGTGGGTCCAGTTCCACTCGTACTCCTTCGACTTCGCGGTGTGGGAACTGTGGGGCGCGTTGACCCACGGCGCCGAACTGCTCGTGCCGGACTACGGACTGACCCGCTCACCCGTCGACTTCCACCGCCTGGTGCGCGAACGCCGGGTGACCGTCCTCAACCAGACCCCTTCGGCCTTCTACCAGTTCATCGAGGCCGACCGGCACGCCGACGAGCCCGCCACCGCCCTGCGCCGGATCATCTTCGGGGGCGAGGCACTGGACCTCGGGCGGCTGCGCGGCTGGGTCGAGCGGCACGGGACGGCCTCACCCGAACTGGTCAACATGTACGGCATCACCGAGACCACCGTGCACGTCACCCACCGGGTCCTGACCGACGCGGACTTCCGCCCCGGCGACGAGGTCAGCCCCATCGGGGGTCCGATCCCCGGACTGGTCACCCACCTGCTCGACGACCGGCTCCGCCCCGTCCCGCCGGGCCGGGTGGGCGCCATCTACGTCGCCGGCGACCAGCTCTCGCTCGGCTACCTGGGCCGGCCCTCCCTCACCGCGAGCCGGTTCGTCGCGGACCCGTTCGCGGGCGACGGATCCCGGATGTACCACACGGGCGACCTCGCCCGCCGTACCCTCGACGGCGAACTGGAGTTCACCGGCCGCGCGGACGACCAGGTACAGCTCAAGGGATTCCGCATCGAACTCGGCGAGGTGGAGGCCGCGATCCGGGAACTCGACGGTGTGGTCGACGTGGCCGTCACCGTCGCCGACAGCGCGGACCATCTCGTCGCGCACGTCGTGGGCCGGGTCCCCCTCGACGTCACCACCCTCGCCGGACTGCTGGCACCGAAGCTCCCCGTCCACATGGTGCCCGGCCGGGTCCTGCCCGTCGACGCCCTGCCACTGACCGTCAACGGCAAACTGGACCGCGAGGCACTGACCGCACGGGCCGCTTCGCAAGCCGCGGAGCAGGCCGCTGCGCACCCCGTACCGCAGACCGTTCCGCCGGCCGCGGCCGGCGCCGCGCTCACCGCACTGGTCGACATCTTCACCGAGACCCTGCCCGGCGTCGCCGTCGACGCCGACAGCGACTTCTTCCGGGCCGGCGGCGACAGCATCCTCGCCATCACCGTCGTCAACCGCGCCAGGGCACTGGGCCTCGCGATCGCCCCCCGGGACGTGTTCCTGCTCAGGACCCCGCGCGCGCTCGCCGAGCACGTGGCGACGAGCACCCCGCCGGCCGCCGCGCCCGCCGCACCCGCACCCCACGAGGACGGCCCGCTGAGCCCGACCCCGATCATCCTGCGCCGACGCGAACTCGGTGGATCACTCGCCCGGTTCGCCCAGGCCCGGACCGTGGTCGCGCCCGAGGGCACAGGCTTCGCCGACGCCGAGCGCGCCGCGAACACCGTCGTCGCCGCCCACCCGGCCCTGCGCCTGCGCCTGCGGACCGCACACGGCGTGTGGGCCCTGCGTACCGAACCCGCCCGCCCGGTCGCCGTCGTACGCAGCGCCGCACCCGACGCGACGGCCGCGGCGAACGAAGCCGCCGGACGGCTCGACCCCGAGTCCGGGGAGGTCATCGCCTTCGCCTGGCTGGAGGAGTCCCGGACCCTCGTGGTCACCGTGCACCACCTCGCCGTCGACGCCGTCTCCTGGGCGATCCTGCTGGACGACATCGCCGCCGCCCTGCGCGGGACCCCGCTCGCGCCGCCCACCACCTCCTACGCCGCGTACGCGCGGGCACTGGCCGACCGCTCCGCCCACGAGAGCGACGACCTCGCGCACTGGATCACCACCCTCCAGGCACCCCCGCTGCTGCCCGTGGCCGAGCGGCCGCGCGAGACCACCGTCGTCCTCGCACCCGAAATCAGCGACCACGTGACCCGGACCGCCCCCGCCGCGCTCGGCGTCGGCCTCACCGAGCTGCTGTGCGGCGCGCTGCGCACCGCGCTGACCCACGTCCAGCCCTCGCCCACCGACCTCGCGATCGAGCTGGAGCGGCACGGCCGCCTCCCGGCCGCGCCGCACCACGACTACACCCGTACGGTCGGCTGGTTCACCGCCATCGCCCCGGTGCGGCTCACGGCGCACACCGACCCCGTCGCCGCGGCCCACGAGGTCGCCGCACGGCAGCCGGACGAGCGCGCGCACGTCGCGTACGGAGGCCTGCGCTACCTCAACCCGCAGACGGCCCCGCTGCTGACCGCCCGCCCGCAGGTGCTGTTCAACTACCTCGGCCGGGGCGGCGAGTCGCAGACCCCGCACCTCACCGGCGTCGACGAGGGCAGCCCGTACGCCGTCGAGGTCAACGCCTGGACCGACGCGGCCACCGGCAGCCTGCACGCGGTCTTCACCCTCGCCGAGGGCGTACCCGACGCGATCACCGAGCACTGGCGCGCCGCCCTGGAACACATCGCGCTCGCCGCCACGACCACCGAGCGCACCGCGCCGGTCACCCCGCTCCAGCGCGGCCTGTTCTTCCAGGCGCAGCTGGCCGGCCCGGCCGGACACTACGTCGCGCAGAGCTGGTTCACCTTCGACCGGCGCCTGGACACCGACGCGCTGGCCGAGGCCATGGCCTGGGTGATCGCCCGGCACCCGGTCGTGGGCGCCGGCTTCACCACCGACGACGACGGCACGGCCGTCCAGGTCCTGGGCGCGGGCCGGCGGGTCGGCGTCCGTACGGTCGACCTCGCGACGGACGCGGAGATCGACGCCCTGCTCGCCCGCGACCGCGACACCGGCTTCGACCCCGGCGAGCCGCCGCTGATCCGCCTGACCGTGGTGCGGCTGCCCGGCGACCGCGACGGCCTGCTGCTGAGCTACCACCTGCTGCTGTGGGACGGCTGGTCCCGCGAGATCGTGCTGCGCGACCTGTTCGAGGCCTACGAAGCAGCCGTTGCAGGCGAGCTCACCCCCGCGGCCCCGGCGACACCCGCCTTCGAGGACTACGCCCGGGCGCTCGACGCCAAGGACCCGGCCGTCTCCGAACGCTTCTGGGCCCGGCACCTGACCGGCCTCCCCGGCCCCACGCTGCTCGCCGGACCGGCGCCCACCCTGGTCGACGACCTGCCCCGGACCCTCTTGCACACCCTCACCGCCGAGGACTCGCAGCTGCTGCGGGACCTCGCCCGCACCCACGGCGTCACCCTCAACGCGGTACTGACCGGCGGCTTCGGCCTCCTGCTCGGCGCCCGTACGGGCCGCGCCGACGCCGTGTTCGGCGTGACCGTCTCCGGCCGCGAGGGCGAGAACCTCTCCGAGGTCGTCGGCGTGCTGCTCAACACCGTGCCCCTGTGGACGCGGGCCCGGCCGGACGACACGGTCCGGGACTACCTGACGGCCGTACAGGCGGCCCGGGTCGAGGCGATGGAGCACGAGCACCTCGGACTCGGCGAGATCCAACGGGCCGCCGGCCACGACACCCTGTTCGACAACCTGTTCGTGCTCCAGAACTTCCTGGACATGGACGCCTTCGCCGAGATGAACGCCCGGCACGGCATCACCGCGGTCCGGGCCGACGACTCCACGCACTACCCGTTCACCTGGGTCGTCACCCCGGGCGAGCGGCTCACGGTCAAGCTGGAGTACCGCGACCACGACACCGCGGCCGCCCGCGCGCTCCTCGACGACTACCTGCGGGTGCTCGCGGACCTGGCCCGCTCCACCGGGCCGGTGGGCGCACTGCCGGGCGCGGGGCACGCGCCGGAGCCCGCCGCCCGGACGGACGTCGGCACCGACACCGTCGTCGACCGGTTCGACCGGGCGGCCGACCGGGAACCGGGGCGGGTCGCGCTCGTCGCCCACGGCCGCACCATGACCTTCGGCCTGCTCCGCGACCGCAGCCGGGAACTCGCGGGAGTGCTCGCCGCGCGCGGGATCGGACCCGAGAGGACGGTGGCCCTCGCCGTCCCGCGCTCCCTCGACTCGATCGTGGCGCTGTTCGCCGTACTGCGCGTGGGCGCCGCCTACGTGCCGCTGGAGCTGGACCACCCCGACGAGCGGATCGCCGCCATCGTCGCGGACGCCCGCCCGGACGTCACCCTCACCGTGAGCGCCGTGTCGCCCCGGCTGACCGGCGACCTCATCGCACTGGACCGGCCCCTCCCCGACGCCGAGCCGTTCGTGACCTTCGCCCCCAACGACCCGCACCGCCTGCGCCACCCCGCGTACACGATCTACACCTCCGGATCCACCGGCCGGCCCAAGGGCGTGGTGACCGAGTACGCCGGGCTCACCAACATGCTGATCAACCACCGGCGCCGGATCTTCGAGCCCGTGCTCGCCGAGCACGACCACCGCGTCTTCCGTATCGCCCACACCGTGTCCTTCGCCTTCGACATGTCGTGGGAGGAACTGCTCTGGCTCGCCGACGGCCACGAGGTGCACATCTGCGACGAGGAACTGCGCCGCGACGCCCCCCGCCTGGTCGAGTACTGCCTGGAGCACGGGATCGACGTCATCAACGTGACCCCGACCTACGCGCAACAACTGGTGGCCGAGGGCCTGCTCGACGACCCCGAGCGGCGGCCGGCGCTGGTGCTGCTGGGCGGCGAGGCCGTCACACCGACCCTGTGGCAGCGGCTCGCAGAGACCGAGGGCACGGCCGGCTACAACCTGTACGGACCCACCGAGTACACCATCAACACCCTGGGCGTCGGCACCTTCGAATGCCAGGACCCGGTGGTGGGCGTGGCCATCGACAACACGGACGTGTACGTCCTGGACCCGTGGCTGCGGCCGCTGCCGGACGGAGTCCCCGGCGAGCTCTACGTGGCGGGCGTCGGTATCGCGCGCGGCTACCTCGGGCAGCCCGCCCGGACGGCGGAGCGGTTCGTCGCCTGCCCGTTCGGCGCACCCGGCGAACGCATGTACCGCACCGGGGACCTGGTGGCCCGGCGACCCGACGGAAACATCGCGTACCTGGGCCGCACCGACCAGCAGGTGAAGATCCGCGGCCACCGCGTCGAACTCGGCGAGGTCGAGGCCGCGTTCGCCGCCCACCCGGCGGTCCGGTTCGTCGCCGCGGTCGCCCAGCCCGACCCGCAGGTCGACGGCGCGTACCGGCTGGCCGCGTACCTCGTCCTCGGTGGCCCCGGCGGCCCGGACGGCCCGGACGGCCCGCACGGCCCGGACCTGGCGGCGGTCGCCGCCGAGGTGGGCGCGGCGCTGCCCGACTTCCTGCGCCCGACGCACTACGCCCAGGTCGACAGCATCCCGCTGACCGTGAACGGCAAGGCGGACACCAAGGCCTTGCCGGAGGCCAGGCCGCTCGGCACGCTGACCACGGCGGGGGAGCGCGGACCGCAGACGGAGACCGAGACCGTGGTCTGCGAGTTCTTCGCCGAGTCACTCGACCTGGACGACGACGAGGTGAGCGCGTTGAGCGATTTCGTGTCCCTGGGAGGGCACTCCATGCTGGCGGTGCGGCTGATCGGCCTCCTCCGCCGCGAGTACGGTCCAGTGATCACGATCCGTGATCTGTTCACCCTGCGAACCCCCGAGATGATTGCCCGCCACCTCGATGAAAACTCCTGACACACAGCGGCCCCGACCGGGGTCCGACATCCTCCGGACGGCCCTGCGCCGCAACATCGGCGCCATGACCTGGGGCACGATCCTCATGGGCCTGTACCAGGCCGGTGAGACCGCCTTCCCCATCGCCCTCGGCCTGATCGTCGAGCACACGATGCAGGACCGCAGCCCCGGTGCGCTCGCCCTGTCGATCGGCGCCCTGGCCGTGATCATCACGACCGTGTCGCTGTCGTGGCGGTTCGGCATGCGCATCCTGCAGAAGGCCAACACGACCGAGGCGCACCGCTGGCGGGTGCGGGTCGCGGACTGCGGGCTGGAGCCCGTCGCGAGGGACGCCGGCCTCAAGTCCGGCGAGGTGCTGACCATCGCCACCGAGGACGCCGACCAGACGGCCGACATCATCGAGGTGGTGCCGCTGCTGATCAGCTCACTCGTCGCGGTACTGGTCGCGGCGGTCGCGCTGGGGCTGGCCGACATCCGGCTCGGCCTGCTGGTGATCGTGGGCACCGCCCTGATCCTGTCCATCCTGAGCGTGATGTCCAAGCGGATCGGCTCCAGCACCCGCGAACAGCAGGCCCGGGTGGCCCGCGCGGGCGCGAAGGTGGCCGACCTGATCACCGGCCTGCGCCCGCTGCACGGCTTCGGCGGCAACCACGCGGCCTTCCGCTCCTACCGGAAGGTCAGCGGCGAGGCCAAGCATCAGGCGATCACCGTGGCCGGGGTGAACGGCGCCTACGCGGGCACCGCGATGGCCCTCAACGCGGCGCTCGCCGCCGGCGTGACCCTGACGGCCGGTTGGCTGGCCTTCAACGGCGACATCACCGTCGGGGAACTCGTCATGGCCGTGGGGCTCGCCCAATTCATCATGGAACCGCTGAAACTGTTCTCGGACATGCCCAAGTACGTGATGATGGCCCGCGCGTCCGCCGAGCGGATGGCCCTGGTACTGGTCGCGCCCCCGGTCGCGACCCACGGGCCGGAGCACCCGGCCGCCGGCGGGAACCTGGAGATCGACTGCGTCCGGTACGGGGCCCTGCGGGACCTGAAGTTCCAGGTCCCGGCGGGCGAGTTCGTGGCCGTCGCCGTCTACCAACCGCGCGCGGCGGCCGACCTCGCCGCGATCCTGGCTGTACAGGTCCCGCCGCACGCGTACGAGGGGGCCGTGCGGGTCGGCGGGGAGGAGCTCGCCGCCCTGTCGATCGAGGCGGTCCGCGAGCACATGCTGGTGAACCCGTACGACGGGGAGATCTTCGCGGGCACCCTCCGCACCAACATCGACCCCTCGGGCACCAGCCGCACGGTCGCCGAGGCCGTCGAGGCGTCCATGCTGACCGATGTCGTCGCCCTGCACCGCGAAGGACTCGACCACGGCGTCCGCGACCGTGGCGCCAACCTCTCCGGCGGACAGCGCCAACGGCTCTCCCTGGCCCGCGCACTGGCCGCCGACTCCGACATCCTGGTGCTGCACGATCCGACCACGGCCGTCGACGCGGTCACCGAGCAGCTCATCGCCCGCAACATCGCGAAGCTGCGCCGTGGCCGCACCACCGTCGTGATCACGAGCAGCCCGGCCCTCCTGGACGCCGCCGACCGCGTACTGGTCCTGGACGACGGGGTCATCACGGCCGAGGACACCCACCGCAACCTCCTCGCCGAGGACGCGGAGTACTGCCTGGCGGTGGCCCGTTGACCCCTTGATCCGCCAGCCCGGACCCGAACCGTCCTCAGCCGAGCGCCCAGGCCACGTCCCGGAGCAGGGCCTGGCGCCAGCCCGCACGGTCGTGGGCCGACGCGGACCGGGAGATCCGAACGCTCGCTCCGGCCTGCTCGGTCAGGGACTCGACCAGCTCGCAGTGGGGCAGCATGCGCGTCTCGTGTTCCCCCACGTCGAAGGCGATCCGCAGGCCGGACAGGTCGGGGCGCTCCCGTAGCCGGGCGGCGACGGAGCCGCCGACCGGACCGCCCAGCGGGTCCGCCGACTTCACGGCCTCGGGTGTCCACCACAACGACGCCGACTGGCAGGCGACCCGGGACACGAGGTCGGGGAACTCCAGCGCCGCGTACACCGCGCTCAGCCCGCCGAGGCTCTGCCCGGCGACCACCGGACGCTCCGGGTCCGCGGGTACGCCGGACTCCATGACCAGCGGCAGGAGTTCGTCCCGGACCGCCTCCCACAGCTCCGGCCGGCACCCGAACTCGGCCTCCCGGTCCCGCGTCGGCAGGAAGACGAGGGTGACGGGGGGCATCTCGCCGGCCGCGACGGCGGAGTCGAAGGCGGTCATCGCCGGGTGCAGATACAGCCAGTCGTCCCCGTCCAGCAGCAGCACCACCGGGCCGCCGCCGCCCGCCGGGTGGATCCGTACGGTCCGCCGCCCGCCGAGCCGCTCGCTCGCCCAGCGGATCCGGGCCCGGGGAAGGGGCAGCACCGCGTCGGCGCCGGCCCCGACGGTCGCCCAGTGAGGCTGGGCCGGGGCGTCCGGGGTGGCGGCGACGGAGCGGTCACCGCCCGCCCCGGCCGGGTTGAGCGGGTCGGCGTACGCGGTGCCGTCCACGAGGAACTGGTAGGTCACCCGCAGCCGCGCGGGCATCCGGACCTCGGCGTACCAGCAGTCCGTGGCGTGCCAGCGGCGCAGGGGGACGTCCGGCGACCAGCTCTCGAAGCCGATGTGGGCCGCGGAGCCCCGCCAGAGGAACAGGGTCACCCAACCGCCGTCGACGGGCACCGACGAGGGAGCCCCCGCCGCCGCCCAGAACTCCTCGGATCCTGGCTCGCCGGGCAGTCCGAATGTGGCGAAGGCGTGCTCCACGGGCATGAAGTCTCCTTGTGCGGGGCGCAGTTAGGTGAGCCTAACTTTATAGCCCTCCCGGTGGAGCCGGGCCGGAAACCGGGCATCGCCGCGGAGGCCCGACCGAAGCCCCCGCCGGCCCGCCCCTGGGCGGCTTGAATGTGACGGTCCGGTCCGGGGCAGGGGGAGGATGACCTTCGAGGGGTCCGCGCCGGCGCACAACGATGGCGGGGGCACCGTGGATCGGCGGGGAGGGCATCGTGCGGGCAGTGGTATCGGCGGGGCGGACGGTGACGGGTCCGGGTGGGCGGGTGACCCTCGACGGGGCCGTCCTGTACGACGGGGGTCGGATCGTGGCGGTCGGGCCGCGCGCGGAGGTCGAGGCGCAGGGCGGGCCCGACGTTCCCCGATCGGCCTTTCCCGACGGCACCTTGCTGCCCGGCCTGATCGACTCCCACGTCCACCTCGCGCTCGACGCCGGCCCCGACCCCGTGGCCTGCCTCCAGGTCGCCTCGGACGCCGAGCTCTACGCCGGGATGGCCGAGCGGGCGGGCCGGTTGCTCGCCACCGGAGTGACCACCGCACGCGATCTCGGCGACCGGGGCGGGCTCGCCGTTCGGTTGCGGGACGAGATCGCGGGCGGGCACGTGCCGGGGCCGCGACTGCTGTCCGCCGGAACACCCCTGACCGTCCCGGGCGGGCACTGCTGGTTCATGGGCGGTGAGGTCGAAGGGGCCGACGCGATCCGCGCGGCGATCCGCCGCAACGCCGCCGCCGGAGTGGACCTCATCAAGGTGATGGCCACCGGGGGAGGCATCACCAAGGGCGGACCGGCCGGCTGGCAGGCCCAGTTCACCCCGACGGAGCTGGCATCGATCGTGGCGGAGGCGCGGCGCTTCGGGCTGCCGGTGGCCGCCCACGCCCACGGGACCGAGGGCATCGCCGCCGCCGTGGCCGCCGGTGTGGACACCATCGAGCACTGCACGTGGATGGGGCGGACGGGGTTCGACGTACGCGAGGACCTGGTCGATGCGATCGCGGCGCGCGGCATCGCCGTCTGCCCCGCGGCGAGCCCCGACTGGCGAGGTTTCGCGGAGCGGTTCGGCCGAGAACGGGCCGAGGAGATGTTCGGGCGGCTCCGGTGGATGGCGGAGCGCGGCGTACCGCTGTTGCCCGGTACGGACGCGGGCGTCCCGCACGCCGTGTTCGACGGCTTCGTCTCCAGCCTGGAGTTCTTCGGGCACATCGGGCTCGATCCGGCCCGGATCGTCGACCTGGCCACGACGGACGCCGCGCGGGCCCTGGGGATCGACGCGGACACCGGCCGACTGGCGCCCGGACTCCGGGCCGACCTGCTGGTGGTCGACGGCGATCCGCTCACCGACCTGGCCGCGCTGCGTTCGGTCCGGCTGGTCGTGGCGGGTGGGCGGACGGCCGGTCGGGGGTAGTGCCCGCCCTGGGCACGAGGGGTACGGGCAGCACGGGCAGCACGGGTGGCACCGGCAGCACGGGCAGCACGGGCGTGCGGGCCGCCGGGACGCGTTCCAGGACGCCGCCCGCGAAGACGTCGTAGAGCGGCAGCGTCTCCAGGTGGACGTAGCCGATGTGGCAGTCGCAGGTGGTGAGCGGGCACGGACGGGGGCCGAGCGCGGCCCGGTAGGAGCCGTCGTAGAGGTTGCCGAGCTCGGCGCGGACGAAGTGGCAGCGGCGGACCGTACCGTCGCCGTCCACCGAGATCACCGACTCGCCCGTGCGGCACGGCAGTCCGGCCGAGCGGTGCGGGCGCCGGCTGTACGGGAACAGCGGGTCGAGGGCGGTCCACGTGTCGGCCTCGGCGTCGTCGTACGTGTGGCCGTCGGCCGCGTTCACCCACAGGTAGACGTGGGAGGGCAGGGCGGCGCGCAGCCGGCGGGCGTGGTCCAGGTTGTCGGGGAGACCGACGATGCCGACGCTGTGGCGGATGCCCCGGTCGGCGAGGTCGCGCAGCTTGGCCAGGAAGCGGTCGTACGGAGTCTGCCCCGGGTGGTAGGTGCACCACAGGGCGAGCGTGGCGGGGTCGGCCTCCGCGAGCCAGTCCGTGCGGCAGCTCAGGTTGGTCTGGATGGCGACGCGCTCGACGTGCGGCTGGTGCGAGAGGTCGACGAGGGCGCGGCGGTACCAGGAGCGGACGAGGCCCTCGCCCCACGGGGTGAACAGCAGCGAGAGCCGGTCCTCCCCGGCCCGGGACCGCGCCCAGCCGGTGAACCGTTCCAGGGCGGCTCGGTCGGCGCGCAGCTGGGCCGTGGTGTCGCGCCGCTTGGCGAAGGGACAGTACGGGCAGTCGTAGTCGCAGGAGGCGAGCGGGCCGCGGTAGAGCAGGGTCAGGTCCACGGCGGCTACTTGGCCTCGTAGGCGGCCATCGCGGCCCGGACGGCCGGCGAGAACAGCTCGGGGCCGAGCGCGTCGGAGTGGGCGAGGCCCTCGGGGGACAGGCGCAGGAGCGGACCCCTACCGTCCTGCTCCAGCCAGCCGCGGGCGGCGAACGCGGCCAGTTCGGCCGGGAAGTCCTCGTGCGGGCCGGCGCCGAACCGCTCCCGGTAGTCGGCGACCGGCATGCCCTGCGCCTGGAGGAGCGACTGCAGGAGGTGGCGGCGGCGCGCCTCGTCGCCGTTGGTGGGCCGGCCGTGGACGGCGCGGGTGAAGTCCTCGGTTCCGGTGTAGTCGTCGATGATCCCGCGGATCTCGCCCATGTCGACCGCGTAGTCGAAGGAGTAGTGCAGCGCCGAGGTGTAGGAACGGGCCCCGCAGCCCAGGCCGATCATGCCGTCGGTCTGGCAGGCGTGGTCGTCCGGTCCCTGGGGCGCCGTACCGGCCAGCCGGAACATGCGCATCGACACCTGCTCGTAGCCGTGCGCGAGGAGGTGGTCGCGGCCCTGCCGGTACAGGTTCAGGCGCTGCTCGTCCCAGGCCCGGTCGGTCAGGGCGGTGCGCCGGGCGAGCCCGGTGAGGGGGCGCACGTACAGGGGGTACAGGTACAGCTCCTCGGGGCGCCAGGCCAGGGCGGCGTCCAGGGAGGTGCGCCAGGTGGCGGGGGTCTGGCCGTCGATGCCGTAGATGAGGTCGATGTTGAGGACGGGGACGCGGGCGTCGCGGATCCGGCCGAGCGCCGCCTCGACATCGGCGCGGCGCTGGGGGCGTACGGCGGCCCGGGCCTCGTCGGGGAGGAAGCTCTGGACGCCGATGCTGACGCGGGTGGCCCCGCGCTCGGCCAGCACGGCGAGCCGGTCCGCCGTGGCGGTGGCGGGGGAGGTCTCGACGGACAGCGGGACGGCGCGCAGGTCGGCGCCCATGCGCCGCTCGGCGATGTCGCAGAGCCGTTCCAGTTCGAGCGCCGTCAGGAAGGTGGGCGTCCCACCGCCGAAGGCCGCGTTGGCGAAGGAGACCGGGCCGTCGTCGCCGAGGGCGTCGCGGACGGCGACGGCCTGCCGCTCCAGGGCGTCGAGGTAGCGGCCGGTGAGCCCGTCGGGGGCCCCGATGCGGGTGAAGAGGTTGCAGAAGCCGCAGCGGATCTCGCAGAAGGGTATGTGGAGGTAGAGCGAGAGGGCGTCCTTGCGCTCGCCGTGCCACAGGTCGCGCAGCGCCGGCCGGTCGGGCAGCGGGCGGTAGGCGGTCTTGTGGGGGTAGGCGTACACGTAGGCGCTGTACGGGCGGATCTCGGGCGGGGCGGTGGCCGCGATCGGGGCGGGCGCGAGGGCGGTCATGCGGACGGCTCCAGGAAGAAGTGGGCGTACGGCACGGTCCAGACGGCCTGGTGGGCGAGACGGTGGCCGGTGTAGCCGTCGTCGCCGTAGGTGGTGCCGTGGTCGGAGCAGACGATGGCGAAGCAGCGGCGGCGGGAGCTCATGGCGGTGAGGAGCCGGCCGATGTGTCGGTCGATGTATTCGAGGGCGGCGGCGTGCGTGGCGCGCGTGTCGCCCGCTTCGGCGGTGGCGCCGGGCAGGTGGAACCAGTTGGGCTGGTGCAGCGCGGAGGCGTTGACGAAGAGGAACAGCCGCTGTTCGGCCGGGAGCGCGGCGACGACCTCTTCGGCCCGTTCGACCTGGGCCTCGAAGGAGGTGGGGGACGCGACGCCGAAGGCAGGCTCCCAGTGGCTCTCCTGGAACATGCCCGGGAGTACGTCGCCCAGCGCACCCTGCTTGTTGAAGAAGCCGACGCCACCCACGCACACCGTGCGGTACCCGGCCGCGGCGAGGCCGGAGATCAGGTCGGGGGTGTCGAAGACGTAGGTGCGGCCGGCGGTGGTCTCGCTGCCGGCGAACCGGGCGGCGAACAGCCGCGGGTGCGGACCGGGCCGGGCGGGGGTCGGCAGGAAACCGGCGAACATCGCCTGGTGCGAGGCATAGGTGAAGCTGCCGGGGGCGTGCCGCTCCTCCCAGACGCCTCCGGGCAGGTGCCGGGCCAGGTTCGGAATGCGCCCGGCGGCGGCCAGTTCGACGGCGACGTCGTGACGCAAGGTGTCCAGGGTGAGCAGCAGCAGGTCGTCGCGGCCGACGACCTCGTTCATGTCGGGGAGCGGGAGCGCGGGGGGAGGGGTCTCAGGCGGGTGCACGGTGGTTCCTCGTGGGGTGGTGCTGTACGTGTCTTCGGATGGCGGCCGCCACTTGCGCGGCATAGGTGTCCTGGCCCTCGGCACCGCTGCCGGGCAGCCCGGTCAGGCCCGGCAGGAGATCACCGAAGGCATTGACCTCGGCGACGGCGAACCGACGCCAGCCGACGGCGGGCAGCAGGTCGACACCGACGCACAGGGTGCCCGGGAAACAGGCGGCGGCCCGCTCGCAGGTCCGCAGGGCCTCGGCCCAGGCGGGGCCCGCCGCCCGGACCGCGGCGGCGAGGTCGCCGCGCCGGCCCCCGAGATGGAGGTTGGTCATGGGGGTGCGGCTGGTGCGCACCACGGCATGGGTGGCCCGCCCGGCCACGACCACCACGCGCAGGTCGGCGGCCCCGTCCCCGAGGGAGGCCTTTGGCCACCAGCGTTCCACGTGGAGTCCGTCGGGGGCGAGCGCGTCGACCAGCGCGGCGACCTCCGCCTCACGCGTGAGGCGCCGTACCCGCAGGGAGTTGTACAGCCCTCCGCCCTCCGCGCTCTCCACGGAGGTCGTCGCCCTGATCCGGCCCCCGCCGGCCGTCTCGACGGCGACGACCCCCGAGGCCGAGGACCCGTGGGCGGGCTTCAGGAACACCCGCGGCATGCCATGGCCGGCCATCAGGGTCCGTACGTCGTCCCAGCCGCGCACCGGAGCGCCGCCGCCGGAGGTCGGCGACCGCGGCACCGGGACCCCGGCGCGCGCGAGGGCCTCGTGGCAGAGCCGCTTGTCGAAGAGGACGGCCAGCTCGTCGGGGTCGTCGAGGCGCCGGCCGCCGGTCAGCGTCCGGACGGCCGCCAGGAAGGCGGTGTACCAGCGGGCCCCGCCCGCCACCCGGGTGGGGTCACCCGAGCCGCGCAGCAACCGGTCCACCTCCGCGTTCTCCCCGGGCGACTCGATCCGTACGATCTCGTCGGCGGCGAAGGCCGCGCCGCCGCCCCGCAGGACCTCCGTCCAGGGCACGACACGCGGCGCGGGCAGCCCGGCGTCGCGCAGCGCCCCGGAGAACAGGTCGACGCGCCGGTTCTCCGGGTTTCCGACGACCGCCCAGCGTGGCGGTGGTGCGTGGTCCGTCATGGCGGGTGGCGCGCTACTCGCCGACGGCGACGTAGCGCCAGATCCGGCCGTCGTAGTCGTCCTCGTCGGCGTGGCCGCGGTTCAGGTCGAGGGTGACGCCGGTGGCGCCGAGAACCTCCTGGAAGCGTTCGAGCAGGGCCGCACCGAGGTAGTTGTGGTGCAGGTCCAGCTTCTTGAGGTGCGTGAGGGGCTGGCCGGCGAGCAGGGCGGCGCCACCCTGCTCGGTGAGGACGCCCATGGACAGATCGAGGGTCTCCAGGCGGGCGACGACCGGAGCGGACGCGACGGCCGTGGCGATCTCGTCCTGGATGTCGCTGTTGCGCAGGCCCAGGTGGCGCAGGCGCGGCAGGCGGTCACCGTCGAGGATCGGCGCCACGTCGGTGATCGCCGCGTCCCCGCCGTAGTTGCTCGTGCCGAGCCACAGGTCGAGGTGCTCCAGGGCGGGCAGGTCACTGCCGGCCACGCCCCGCACCGACGCGGCGGGCATGCCGCCGGTCTCGACGGTCAGGGAGCGCAGCGTGTGGTGCGTGACGGCGGGGAAGACCAGCCCGGAGCCACCGCGCACGCCGAACTCCTCCAGCTCCGGGAAGCCTTCGAGGAGCGGGCCGATGTCGCTCTGGGTGATCCAGGAGATCTCGCACTGCTCGGACTCCATGTCCGCGAGGAACAGGCCGCGCAGCGCGGGCAGGCGCGGGCGTGCGTCGAGGAGGGCGCCGATGATCTCCTCGGGCCCGGTGTCGTAGGCCTCTTCCCAGGAGCCCACCACGATCGCGCGGACCAGGGAGGTGTCGACCGAGGCGGTGAACCGGGCGAACGCCTCGGTCCAGCTCTCCTCGCTGTCGTAGCTGTCGCAGGAGATCCGCCACGCGACGGCGTCCGCCGGGGGCAGGGGAGTGGTCTCCGCGTCCTCCGGGGTCGGGAAGTCGAAGACGGGCAGCCCGCACGATTCCGTCAGGTGTCTCGGGTAACTCATGGGGTGCCCGCCGTTCCTCGCCTGTCGCGTCCGATGTGCTGCAAGTTGTACCAAGGGGCACTGACAGCGACCGCGGCAGGGGCCGGTGCGGGCGGCCGAGACCCTGAGAGTGTCCGGTCAGATTCGGTAGGGGTGGAGAGCGACGCCCCGCGATCCGACGCCGATCTCCACCCAGGACCCGTCCGTGCTGCTGGGAATGGGCGATGCCAGGTCGAACAGCACGGACCAGTCGCCCATCTCGAGGTAGGCGGCTCCGTCCTCGGTCAGGCGAAGCCGGCCGCGCATGGTCACCCGGTCGCCTTCCTGCCGGAGTTCCGGCTCGGTGGCAGCGACCGGACGGGTGTTCCGGCCCCAGTGGATGTCCGCGTCGACGGTCCATTCGACGAGGTGCCGACCGTCCGCTTCTCGCGGATCACCGTGCCAGAGCACCACGGCGGACCCGACGGGGGTGTGAACCCGAACGCGCATGCGCTGCTGCGGGGCCTGCGGCAGGATCTCCGTGCGGACGAACATCGCCTCATCATCCACGACGGCAAGGCACGGCACGGCGCGGCACGGCACGTCTCCGGATCGAGGAGTGGTCGGGCCGCCGGATGCGAGCGGTGCCTGGTGCCACCGGGCGGCGGGCCGTTGTCAGACCCGCGCCCTACCTTCGGAGAAGAACGCGGCGCACCGGGCGGCGCGGGGGGAAGGGGACACCCATGTACCGGCAGGGGGACGTGCTCATCGTGCCGCTCGACGAGTCGGCGGTGCCGCCGCACGCGGCCGACGTGGACCAGGAACCGCGGGACGGGCGGGGCCGGATGGTCCTCGCGCTCGGCGAGGTCACCGGACACGCGCACGCCGTGCTCGGGCCCGGCCGGCTCGTCCGCGAGCCGGGAGCCTTCGGCCCGCTGCTGCTGCACCTGCCGGACGGCGGGCGGGTGGTGCACGAGGAACACGCCGCGATACCGCTGCCCAAGGGCTGGTACCGGGTGGTGCGGCAGCGGGAGTACATCCCCGGAGCCGTACGGATCGTGGCGGACTGACAGCGTGTCGGACAGTGGGGGGAGCAAGATCGTGTCGACGGACATCGACGTGTGGAGGGCCGCCGCGGCGGCCACCGGGCCGGCCGATCGCGCGGCCGCCGAAGCCGGGGTGCGCCTCGCGTACCGGACCGCGGGCCTGGCGGAGCCGGAGCGGATCGTCTGGGCGGACTCGCCCCGGGCCGCGGTGCGTCTGCTCGGCGAGGACGACGGGCCGTGCGGCCCCGCCGCGCGCGGGCGCGGCGTACGGGAGGCGGTGCGCAGCGCGCCGTGGGCGGCCGAGCGGGACCGGGCGCAGCGGCGGCTCGGCCCGCAGGGCTGGGGCCGGCACTGGGGAGCGACGGGCGGCCACCTGTGGGAGCACACGGAACGCCTGGCGGAACGGGTCCGCAGCGGCCTCGTCGAGGAATTGACGGCCGGGTCCGCCGACCCCGCCGCCGCGGAGCGCTCGCTGCGCCTGCTGCTCCTGGACGCGGTGCTCGGGCAGCACGACGCGGCCTGGCTGTGCGCGTTCGACACCCAGGAGGGCACGCCCCTGCACGGACTCGGTGTCCTGGCCCGCTCGGCCGGTTGGTGGTGGCCCTACGAACGGCTGGCCGTGCTGTGCGAGCGCCCGGTGGAACTGCACCGGGACGAGGCGGGCAGGCTGGACCGCGGGGACGGCCCGGCACTGGCGTTCCCCGACGGATTCGCGCTGCACGCCTGGCGAGGCATGCCCGTACCGGCCGAATTCCTGGCGGGACTGAGCACGTTGACGCCGGAGCGGATCCGGGAGGAGGAGAATGCCGAACTGCGGCGGGTGATGCTGGAGTTCTACGGGTACGACCGCTATCTGCGGGAGTCGGGCGCCACCCCCGTGTACCAGGACGAGACGGGTGTCCTGTGGCGCATACCCATGCCGGACGACGAACCCGTCGTGATGGTGGAGGTCGTCAACTCGACACCGGAGCCGGACGGCACCAGCCGCACCTACTGGCTGCGGGTGCCGCCGACGACCCGCACGGCCCGCCAGGGAGTGGCCTGGACGTTCGGTCTCGAGCCCGAGGCGTACGCGCCGATTCGGCAGACGTGATCCGACACCGGCGGGCGAATGTCCGCGAGCAGACGTGATGTCCGGTCAGAAAGTGGTGCAGCAGCGGCAATCCGGGTGTGCGAGGCTAGGGAAATGACGTTCGAATTCGACGCGGAGTGGACGCGGGCCAAGGGGGAGGCGGCGATGCGCCTCGCCTCCGCCGAACCGTCGCCCGGACCGACTCCGCAACCCGGTCCGACCCCGTCCCCGTTCGGGGCGAAGCCGGATCTTGGCCTGGCCGCCGGACCCGTGCACTCCAAGGCGTCCGGCCTCCGTACGGCGAACGCCGAGGCGCGGGGCAAGTCCACCCTCGACGACGCCGAAGCCGTGGGCAAGAGCCACTCCGGCTGGGTGGCCGGTCCGGCCAGCAACGACTGCGTGGCCGGCTGGCAGCGGCGGCTGAGGGAGCTCGCGGACCTCGTCGACGACGCGGCCGACGCCCTGACCACGGGGGCGAACGGCATCACCGCCGAGGACCAGGCGATAGCCGACCGGCTGCGCGCGGCCGGCGGCGTACTGGAGGACGCCTGATGGTCTCCGTACCCGAGCTGAAGCAGGCCGACCCGCAGAAGTGGCGCACCGCCGCCGACGACGCGGTGGCCGTGGCGAAGCAGTGCGACGGCCTCGCCACGTACGCGCGCCAGGACGTCGCCCGTACGGTCAGCCGGTGCTGGACCGGCGAATCCGGCCGCGCCGCCACCGAACGGTTCGTGAAGCACGCCGACGACTACGAGACGTCCGGGCTGGCCCTGCGCGCGATGGCCAAGGTCTACGACGACCTGGCCGAGGCGATCGTGGGGGCGCAGCGGGACCTGACCAGCGCCTTGGACTACGCCCGCGCCCGTGACCTCAAGGTCGACGACAGCGGCCGGGTCCAACTGGCGCGCCCCGTCATGGTCCCCGCGGGCAGCACCGAGCACCTCGAACCGGTCAACCACGCCCAGGGGATCATCGTCGACGCCCTGCGCAGGGCCACCCAGGCCGACGTGGACGCGGCGCGGGCCCTGCGCACGATCGAGGGCCTGACCGCCATCTCCGATCCGGCCCTGGCCAAGGAGGCCCTGACCCCTGGCTCACCGCTCGCCATCGCCCTGTCCCTCTCGGGCGGTACCGACGGCCTGCACCCGATCAACGTCTCCCCGGCCCAGTTCGCCGCGGTGAACCGGGCATCGGCCGAGACGGGCATCAGCCGCAAGCTGCTGCTGGCGATCCTGTGGCAGGAACAGCAGTGGTACCAGAACTTCAGCCCCGGCCTGAGCGGCCCGCTCGCCCAGGCGGGACGGATATTCGACTGGACGCTGCAGCAGTCCCTCAAGCCCGACAAGTCCCTCGGCATCACGCACATGAAGCCGGACACGGCGAGGGAGGTGATGACGCAGAACCGGCGTGCGTTCACGCTCGCCGACGGCACGTTCCTCGGGGATCTCGATGACTCGGAACTCACCAAATACATCGAGGAGAACCCCGATGAGAACATCCGGATGAGCGCCTATCACCTCCAAGGCTTGCAGGAAAATCCGTACGGGGCGAGGACTGACAAACAACTCTTCACCCTCTACGCGGCGGACACCCCGGAGGTCCGGGAGCTCAACGAGCAGTACGGCGACGAGTCGGGCAGCCGAGGCGGCGACATCAAGATCCGCGGAGGGAACTGGGACAAAGTGGAGCCGCACCTGGACGATGCCATGGCCTGGTACGCGCTGACGGACGAGCAGCGGGCCACCGCTGTGCGGCAACTGGAGTCGCAGACCCCGGTCGGCCATCACGTGTCCATCGACCCGATCTACCATGAGGGCGGGGGCCCGCACACCGGGACGGGAACCGGTCCCGCGGAGCCCGGCACCCCCTCGCCGAGCCCGGGTCCGGCACCCACGCCGCCGAGGAGCGACTGACGCATGCGCACACGGAAGTCCATCCCGCTGCTGCTGTGCCTTGTGCTGACACTGAGCGGATGCGGTCTCGTCGGCGGCGACCGTGGTCCCAAGCCGTTGACGCCGATGCCGAGCGAGGTGCCGGCCGGTCCCGAATACGCGTCGGTCGACGACGTGGTCGCCGCCCTGGTGAAGGGCGGCTTCGACTGCAAGGTGACCCTGCGGAACGAGAACAAATTCGGCTCGGACGCCACCTGCGAGGTGCAGCACCGCGGGACGACCGTCTACAACGAGGTCAAGGTGCTGAGCACGGCGCGGTTCAGCCGGGACGAGGTCGGCGATTCGATCGCCACCGGGCGTCGGGCCTACCGGCACACCTTCGTCGCCGCCGGAAACTGGTTCATCTGGGTGCGGCCCGGGGTCTACGCCCACGACATGGCCGCGGCTCTGCCCGGTTCCGTGGTGCTGGACCCGATCGTGGACAAGTAACCGGGGCTCAACCCCGCCGTAGGGGCTTCCCCCGGCGACGCGAGCAGGGGCAGCCCCATGTAGGCGCCGCCGAGCCGGATGCGCCGGCGGCTCGGGGGCGTGATGCCGTCCTCGTGCTCGCCCCCTCCCGCGGCCCCGCGACCGCGCTCACGCGCCGTGGCCACCCCCGTGATGGACGCCCGCGTCGTGCGAGGGCCGCCGGTGGCGGCCCTCGCGGCCGAAAGAGGCGTCCGCCCCACCCCTCCCGCCCGGCCGATCGGTACGTCGGCCGACCTTGCTCCGGAGACATGTGTCACATGTCCCTGTTTGGGGTGTTTTCGAGAGTGAACCAGAACACTCTCCGCGATGTATTGCGCATGGGTTCCGAGAGTCGGGGCAGGCGGCCGGATCAAGTCGGTCTGACCGACAGGGGGACTCTGAGGAACGAAAGGCAATACGTACCGTGACGGCAGCACAGCAGACCATCCACGTGGGCGGAGAGTGGCGCGCAGCCCTGTCCGGGGCCACGCGCGAGATCATCGACCCCGTCGACGCGACGCCCTTCGAGGTCGTGGCGGAGGGCGGTGTCCTGGACACCGACGACGCCGTGGCCGCGGCGCGAGCCGCCTTCGACGCCGGCGCCTGGCCGCGTACGCCCGTCGCCGAGCGGGCCGCCCTGCTCCGCCGGGTCGCCGCGCTGCTGGAGCGCGACCGGGAGCGGATCGGTGCCCTGGAGAGCCGGGACGCGGGCAAGACCCTCGAAGAGGGCCGCGTCGACGTCGACTGCGTTCGTGACGCCTTCCTGTACTTCGCCGACCTCGTGGAGAAGGAGGACGGCGGGCGGATCGTCGACGCCGGCTCGACCGAGATCCACAGCGTCGTCGTGCACGAGCCGGTCGGGGTCTGCGCGCTGATCACCCCGTGGAACTACCCGCTCCTCCAGGCCAGCTGGAAGATCGCACCCGCGCTCGCCGCCGGCAACACCTTCGTGATCAAGCCCAGCGAGATCACCCCGCTGACCACCGTCGTGCTGATCGAGCTGCTCCTGGAGGCCGGACTTCCGCTCGGCGCGGCCAACGTCGTCACCGGCCCCGGCGACACGGTCGGCGCCCGACTCGCCGAGCACCCCCACGTCGACCTCGTCTCGTTCACGGGCGGTCTCGTCAGCGGTACCAAGGTGGCCCGGGCCGCGGCCGACAGCGTGAAGAAGGTCGCTCTCGAACTGGGCGGCAAGAACCCCAACGTCGTCTTCGCCGACGCCTGCTCGACGCCCGAGGGCTTCGACACCGCCGTCGACCAGGCACTCAACGCCGCGTTCATCCACAGCGGTCAGGTCTGCTCCGCCGGCTCCCGCCTCATCATCGAGGAGCCGCTGCGCGACCGGTTCGTCGCCGAGCTCGCCCGCCGGGCCGAACTGATCAGGCTCGGACGCGGCACCGACCAGGGTGTCGAGTGCGGTCCGCTGGTCTCCGCGGCCCAGCTGGCACGGACCGAGGCGTACGTGGCCTCCGCCATCGCCGAGGGCGCGGTCCTGCGCGCGGGCGGCGAGAGGCCGGCCGGCCCCGGCTACTTCTTCCGGCCCACCGTCCTCGACCGGTGCCACCGCGGCATGCGCGTCGTCCGCGAAGAGGTCTTCGGTCCCGTCCTCACCGTCGAGACCTTCCGCACCGAGGAAGAGGCCGTCGCCCTCGCCAACGACACCGAGTACGGCCTCGCCGGAGCGGTCTGGACCTCCGACGAACACCGCGCCCGGCGGGTCGCCGGCCTGCTGCGGCACGGCACCGTCTGGATCAACGACTTCCACCCCTACCTCCCGCAGGCGGAATGGGGCGGCTTCGGGAAGTCCGGCATCGGCCGCGAACTGGGCCCCGGCGGCTTCGCCGAATACCGCGAGGCCAAGCACATCTACCAGAACCTCGCCCCGCGCCCCGTGCGCTGGTTCGCGGGCGCGACGGCGAAGGGCTGAACATGAACGACCAGCACATGAACGACGGGCACATGGACGACCAGCACGTGTACGACTACGTCGTCGTCGGCGGCGGCACCGCCGGCTCCGTCATCGCCTCCCGGTTGACCGAGGACCCGAACATCAGCGTCGCCGTCATCGAGGGCGGCCCCAGTGACGTCGGCCGTGACGACGTCCTCACCCTGCGCCGCTGGATGGGCCTGCTCGGCGGTGAGCTCGACTACGACTACCCCACCACCGAGCAGCCGCGCGGTAACTCGCACATCCGCCACAGCCGCGCGCGGGTGCTGGGAGGCTGTTCCTCGCACAACACCCTCATCGCCTTCAAGCCCCTCCCCTCCGACTGGGACGAGTGGGCCGAGGCCGGTGCCGACGGCTGGGACGCGAAGGCGATGGATCCCTACTTCGCCCGGCTGCGCAACAACATCGTCCCCGTCGGCGAGGCGGACCGGAACGCGATCGCCCGGGACTTCGTCGACGCGGCGCAGACCGCACTCGGCGTGCCGCGGGTCGAGGGCTTCAACAAGGCCCCCTTCGACGAGGGCGTCGGCTTCTTCGACCTCGCCTACCACCCGGAGAACAACAAGCGGTCGTCCGCCTCCGTCGCCTATCTCCACCCGTTCCTGGACCGGCCCAACCTGCACATCGCCCTGGAGACCTGGGCGTACCGGCTGGAACTGGAGGGCGCCCGCGCCACCGGCGTGCACATCCGCACCAAGGAGGGCGCGGAGCACGTCGTACGCGCCCGGCGCGAGGTCCTGGTGTGCGCCGGGGCCGTGGACACCCCGCGCCTGCTGCTGCACTCCGGCATCGGGCCGCGCGCCGACCTGGAGAAGCTCGGCATCCCCGTCGTGCACGACCTGCCGGGGGTCGGGGAGAACCTGCTCGACCACCCCGAGTCGGTCATCGTGTGGGAGACGCACGGGCCGATCCCGGAGAACTCCGCGATGGACTCCGACGCCGGACTGTTCGTCCGCCGGGACCCGCGGTCCGACGGCCCGGACCTGATGTTCCACTTCTACCAGATCCCCTTCACCGACAATCCGGAGCGCCTGGGCTACGAACGGCCCGCGCACGGCGTGTCGTTGACCCCGAACATCCCCAAGCCGCGCAGCCGCGGCCGGCTCTACCTGACGAGCGCCGACCCCGAGGTCAAGCCCGCGCTCGACTTCCGGTACTTCACCGACGAGGACGACTACGACGGCCGGACCCTCGTCGACGGGATCCGCATCGCCCGACAGATCGCGGCGAGCGAACCGCTGGCCGGCTGGCTGAAGCGCGAGGTGTGCCCGGGCCCCGAGGTGACCTCCGACGAGGAACTCAGCGCGTACGCCCGCCAGGTCGCGCACACCGTGTACCACCCCGCCGGCACCTGCCGCATGGGGGCCGCCGACGACGAACTCGCCGTCGTCGCACCCGACCTGAAGATCCGGGGCCTCGACGGCATCCGGATAGCCGACGCGTCCGTTTTCCCCACCATGACCGCCGTCAACCCCATGATCGGCGTGCTCATGGTCGGCGAGAAATGCGCCGACCTGCTGGGAGGAACCATCCGATGAACCATCCCGTAACCCCCCTGACGAACCACCCGACGAAGACGCCGGACTCCGCCGCGGAGTCCGTCTTCTCCGTACGCGACCTGTGGAAGGTCTTCGGCCCGAAGGCGGACCGCGTGCCCGCCGACCCGGAGCTCGGAGCCCTCGACGCCACCGAGCTGCGCGAGCGTACCGGCTGCACCGCCGCGGTCCGCGACGTCTCCTTCGACGTCCGCAAGGGCGAGGTCTTCGTCGTCATGGGCCTGTCCGGCTCCGGCAAGTCGACGCTCGTACGCTGCCTCACCCGGCTCATCGAACCGACCTCGGGCACGATCTCCATCGACGGGGAGGACGTGCTGTCCATGGACACCGGCCGGCTCCGCGAGCTGCGCCGACACCGGGCGGCCATGGTCTTCCAGCACTTCGGACTGCTGCCCCACCGGACGGTGCTCGACAACATCGCCTACGGGCTGGAGATCCAGGGCGTGGGACGCGGCGAACGGCGCGAACGCGCGGCCGAGTTCGTCGCCAAGGTCGGCCTCGACGGCATGGAGCACCGCAGGCCGAGCCAGCTGTCCGGCGGCCAGCAGCAGCGTGTAGGACTGGCCCGCGCACTCGCCGTGGACCCCGAAGTCCTGCTGTTCGACGAGCCGTTCAGCGCACTGGACCCGCTCATCCGCCGGGACATGCAGGAAGAGGTCGTACGCCTGCACCGGGAGGAGGGACGCACGATGGTCTTCATCACGCACGACCTGAACGAGGCGCTCAAGCTCGGCGACCGCATCGCGCTGATGCGCGACGGCCGGATCGTCCAGCTCGGCACGCCGGAGGAGATCGTCGGCGCACCCGCCGACGACTACGTCAGGGACTTCGTCCGGGACGTACCGCGCGAGCAGGTGCTCACCGTCCGCTCGGCGATGCGCCCCGCTCGCGCCGCCGAGTCCGACGCCACGGGCCCGGCACTCGCCCCCAGCGCCACCGTCCACGAGGCCATCGAGGCCGTCGCCCGTACCGGCGAGAACGCTCGGGTCGTCGAGGACGGCCGGTGCCTCGGCGTGGTCGACCACGCGGGACTCCTCGGTGTCGTCGCCGGGGTCCCGGCCTCGACCGGGAAGGCGGTGGCCTGATGTACGACCATACGACCTGGCCGCCGCCGTGCGGCACGACCTGCGCCGCCGCGACGGCGACCCACGCCGGGCGGTGCGGCCGATGACCACCACCGCCACCCCCGCTCCGCCGGACCCCACGAACACGAACACGGCCACGAACACGGCCACGAACACGAGCACGGCCACCAGCGCGACCACGACCGCCCCCACGCCCTCCACCGACACCGGGCCGGGTGCGCTGCGTACGCTCACGCGCCACCGCGGCCGGCTGATCGTCGCCTGCGCGGCCGTCGCGTTCGTCCTCGGCTGGGCGCTCCTCGGCGCCGGGAACTGGCCCGCTTCGCTCTCCGTCGACCTGTCCGGACCGCTCGAACGCACCAGCGACTGGATCATCGACAACCGCGACGGCCACCCGCTCTTCCTCTACTTCCTCGGACACGTCAGCAACGTCGTCGTCGTGTCCGTCCGCGCCGTGTACCTGGTGCTGCTCGCCCTCGGCTGGGCCGGCGTCACCGCCGCCGCCGCTCTGCTGGCCTGGCGCGTCGCCGGTGTCCGGCTCGCGCTGGCCTCCCTCGCCGCCTTCGCCGTGTGCGGACTGCTCGGCATGTGGGTGCCCACCATGCAGACCCTCGCCCTGATGGTGGTCGCCGTCGCCGCGTCCGTGCTGCTCGGAGGTCTCCTCGGGCTGGCCGCCGGCCTGTCGGACCGGATGCACCGGATCCTGCGGCCCGTACTGGACACCATGCAGGTGCTGCCGGCCTTCGCGTACCTCCTGCCCGTCGTCCTGGTCTTCGGCATCGGCGTGCCCGCCGCCGTCCTCGCGACCGTCGTCTACGCGGCTCCGCCCATGGCCCGCCTGACCGCGCTCGGACTGCGCGACGCGGACGCCGGGGTCGTGGAGGCCGCCACCTCCCTCGGCGCCACCGGCCGGCAGCGTCTGCTGACCGCCCGACTGCCGCTGGCCCGCAAGGAACTGCTGCTCGGCCTCAACCAGTCGATCATGATGGCGCTCGGGATGGCCGTGATCGCGTCCGTCATCGGCGCGGGCGGTCTCGGCGACCGCGTCTACCAGGCGCTGGCCTCCGTCGACGTCGGTGCCGCGCTCGCGGCCGGCGTACCGATCGTGCTGCTCGCCGTCGTCCTGGACCGGGTCACCGCCGCGGCCGGACAGCGGATCGGCGAAGCCCCGGCCGACCACTCCCGGCTCCGCTGGGCCGTCGTCGCCCTGGTGACCGCCGTCGTCGCAGTCGGAGCCCGCCTCCTTGACCGGCTTTCCTGGCCCGACGCGTGGACGGTGGACTTCGCCGAGCCCGTCAACGGGGCGGTCGACTGGATGACCGCCCACCTGTACTCCGGTGTGCCCCTCGTCGGCGGCACCGCGGACTGGGCGGGGCACTTCACCAGCTGGGTCCTCAACCCGCTGCGCGACGGACTGCAGTGGCTGCCCTGGTGGGCGGTCCTGCTGACCGTCGGCGTCCTCGCCCTGCTCATCGGCACCTGGCGCACCGCCGCGACCGCCGTCCTCGCGATGGCCGCGATCGGCGTCCTCGGCGTCTGGGACCCGGCGCTCGACACCCTGTCCCAGGTCCTGGCCGCCGTCACCGTGACCCTGCTGCTCGGCTTCGCCCTCGGCGTCGCCGCGGCCCGCAGCGCCCGCCTGGGGCGCGCGCTGCGTCCGGTGCTCGACGTCTTCCAGACGATGCCGCAGTTCGTCTACCTGATCCCCGTCGTCGCCCTGTTCGGTGTGGGCCGCGCCCCGGCCGCCGCGGCCGCCGTGGTCTACGCGCTGCCCGCGGTCGTGCGCATCACGGCCCAGGGCGTGCGCGCGGTGGACCCGTCCGCGATGGAGTCCGCGCGCTCGTTGGGCGCGACAGGTCGCCAGCAACTGCTGCAGGTGCAGCTGCCACTGGCCCGGCCCGCGCTGCTGCTCGCCGTCAACCAGGGCGTGGTGCTGGTCCTCGCCGTGGTCGTCATCGGTGGTCTCGTGGGCGGCGGCGCGCTCGGCTACGACGCGGTCTTCGGCCTCGCCCAGGGTGACCTCGCGACCGGTCTGGTCGCCGGCGCCGCGATCGTCTGCCTCGGCCTGATGCTCGACCGCGTCACCCAGCCGACCGGACGCCGCGACCTCACCGGAAAGGGGGCCTGACATGGCTCGCACCACACGCACCGCCGCCCTCGCGGCGGCAGCCGCCGTCTCCGTCGCCCTGACCGCCCTCACGGGCTGCGGCGCCGCCGACATGACCCGCCAGGCCTCCCCGTATGCCGACGCCAAGGGCTCCCGCACGGTGACGCTGTCCGTGCAGTCATGGGTCGGCGCACAGGCCAACGTCGCCGTCGCCCAGTACCTGCTGGAGCACGAGCTCGGCTACCGGGTGGACACCGTCCAGATCGACGAGGTCCCGGCCTGGGACGCCCTCAGCCAGGGCCGGGTGGACGCCATCATGGAGGACTGGGGTCACCCGGAGCAGGAGAAGCGGTACATCGACGACAAGGCGACGATCGAGCGGGGTGGCGACCTCGGGGTGACCGGCCACATCGGCTGGTTCGTGCCGACGTACTTCGCCGAGCAGCACCCGGACGTCACCGACTGGAAGAACCTGAACAAGTACGCCGACCAGCTCCGTACCGCGGAGAGCGGCGGAAAGGGCCAGTTGCTGGACGGCTCCCCGTCCTACGTGACGAACGACAAGGCCCTCGTGAAGAACCTGGACCTCGACTACCAGGTCGTCTTCGCGGGCTCCGAGGCGGCGCAGATCACGCAGATCAAGCAGTTCGCCAAGGAGAAGAAGCCCTTCCTGAGCTACTGGTACAAACCCCAGTGGCTGTTCGAGCGGGTCCCGATGACAGAGGTGAAGCTGCCCGAGTACAAGGAGGGCTGCGACAAGGATCCCGAGAAGGTGGCCTGCGCGTACCCGCACACGCCGCTGCAGAAATTCCTCAACGCCCGCTTCGCGGCCGACGGAGGTGACGCGGCGGCCTTCCTGAAGAAGTTCCGCTGGACGACCGACATGCAGAACGACGTCGCCCTGATGATCGCCGAGGAGAAGCTGTCCCCCGAGGAGGCCGCGGGCCGCTGGGTGAAGCGGAACGAGGCCACCTGGCGGCAGTGGCTCCCGTCCTGACGCGAGGGCACGGAGGGCGCCCCCGCCCTCCAGGCACCCTCCCCACGGCCCGGCCGGCCCCGGGCCGTGGGGGGCTGATCGCCCCGCGTGCGCGCGTACGGTCCAGCCGGTAGCGTCGAGAGCGAGTGTTCCGCCCGAACCGCTGTCGCCTGGCCCCGGCGGGGTAGCCGCCGCTGTCGGCAGAGGAACGAGATCACATGCCACAGCACGCCGCCCACGCGGTGACCGCCGCGGCCGCTCTGGTCTGCCTGGCAGCATTCGGCCCCGCACCGAGCAGCGCCGCCGCAGCACTCTCCGCGCCATCAGCCTCCGCGCCGTCGGCCTTCGGGCAGCCGGCGCAGCGAACGGGTACGGCAGCCCCGTCCCGGTTCGTGCCCGGGCCCTGTCCGAAGCCGCCCGAGCCGATCGAAGCGCTGGGCAGCGCGCGGTGCGGCTACCTGGAGGTGCCCGAGAACCGCTCCCGCCCCGGCGGCCGGACCATCGAGCTGGCCGCGGCGGTCATTCCGGCCGTCCGACCGGCGAAACCGGCCCAGGACCCCGTGGTGTTCATGGCCGGCGGCCCCGGTGGCGACACCTTCGACGACATTCCGTTCCTCGTCGAGTCCGGCCTGAACAAGGACCGCGACCTGATCGTCATGGCCCAGCGCGGCAACCTCTACGACCGGCCGAACCTCGCCTGCCCGGAGCTCGACCGCTTCAACGCCCAGGCCGTGGGCCTGGGTTATGACGCCGAGCAGGCGGAGCGGCTCATGCTGAAGGCGGTGCGGGAATGCCGGGACCGCCTGACCGCCGAAGGCGTCGACCTGAGCGCCTACAACACCACCGAGAACGCGGCCGACTTCGCCGACCTCCGTCGGGTGCTGGGCATCCCCCGCTGGAACGTCTACGGGTACTCCTACGGCAGCGACCTGGCGCTCACCTACCTACGCCTGCACCCCGAGGGAATCCGCGCCGTCGCGATCGACTCGGTCACGCCGCCCCAGCACGCGACCCTGCCCTGGGGATGGAGCAGCGCCGCCGAGGGGATCGACAACATATTCAAGGCGTGCGCCGCGCAGCCGGCCTGCAAGAGCCGGTACCCGGACCTGCCGCGCCTGTTGACGCAGCAGGTGCGCAAGTTGGAGGCGCACCCCCTCACCCTGAACGTCCCGCCGCCCGGCGGAGGAAAGCCCGTCAAGGTCGTCCTGGACGGAGGCGCTCTGCTGAACCTGATCGTCGCCTTCACCCCCCGGCCCAAGGACATCCCGGCGGCGCTCGACGAACTCAGTCGCGGGAACCCGCAGCGCTTCGCGCAGGCCCGGGCGGCCGGCTCGGTCCAGAACGTCGGCGCGTTCGCACACGGCCTGACGGAGTCGGTGGCGTGCGCCGAGTGGGCGCCGGGATTCTCGGAGTCCGACGTACTGGAGGCGGGGCGCAAGGCCTTCCCCGGGTGGCCGGACACGGTTCTGGCCCAGGTGCCGCAACTGCCCTTCCAGTACCCGGCGTGCCGGATCTGGAACGTGCCGGACCGCGCGTCCGTCCAGCGGGTGGCCACGCTCAGCTCGGTACCGGCGCTCGTCGTCTCCGGCACGTTCGACGCGAAGACCGGGGCCAGTTGGGCGAAGGGCGTGGCCCGCGACCTGTCCCGTTCGACCGCCGTGCAAGTTCCCGGGATCGGCCACTGGGTGGTCCCGCAGTCGCCTTGCGCGCAAAGCGTCCTGGCTTCGTTCCTCGCGCGCCCCACCGCGCCCGACACCACCTGCGTGGACGACCTCGAACCAGAACCGTTCACGATCATCCCGAAGTGACCAGGAGGGCAGATGGCACTCCACCCGGCGCCCCGTCGGCGCCGCACCGAACGACGACTCCTGGCCACCTCGGCCGGCCTGGTGACCGGGCTCCTGGTCACCGGCCTGCTCACGGCCCCCGCCCAGGCGCGGTCCCGGACCGACACCACCCCCAGCCCCAGCTCCGACGCGCCCATCGGCACGGTCGCCCGGACCGTGGGCGACGCCCGCTTCGTACCGGGTCCCTGCCCGAAGACGCCGGAACCGATCGAGGCGCTCGACGAGGCCCGCTGCGGAACGCTCACCGTGCCCGAGAACCGAGCCGAACCGAGCGGCCGGACGATCCGACTCGGCGTCGCGATCGTGCCCGCCGCGACCGACAAGCCGAAACCTGATCCCATCGTGTGGCTCGCCGGCGGCCCCGGCGACGACGCCGTGGGAGAGGCGAAGATGGCCATCGACGGCGGCCTGAACCGCGACCGTGACGTGATCTTCATGTCCCAGCGCGGTACGTACTCGGCCGTTCCGGACCTCCTGTGCCCCAACATCGACGAGTTCAACGCGCGCTCCGTCGGCCTCGTGCAGAACGACCCGTCCACCGAACGCCTGCACGTCGAGGCCACGAAGGCCTGCCGCGACAAACTGGCGGCCCGTGGGATCGACCTCGGCGCCTACAACGACACGGAGAGCGCCGCCGACTACGACGACCTGCGCAAGGCCCTCGGCATCGAGCAGTGGAACCTGTACGGGATCTCCTACGGCACCCACCTGGCGCTGGTCTACATGCGCCTGCACCCCGACGGGCTCCGGTCGGTGGGCATCGACGGCATCCTGCCACCCTCCACGTCCGGGTCGGCGGCGACCTGGAGCAGCGCCCGGCAGGGCTTCGACGGCCTGTTCAAGGCCTGCGCGGAGCAGCCGGCGTGCAACAAGCGGTACCCGAACCTGTCGGCCACCTTCGACCGGCTCGTCCGTGAACTCGAAGCCCATCCGGTCACCACCACCGTCACCCTCCCCGACAGCGACAAACCGGTGAAGGTCGTCCTGGACGGCGCAGCCCTGGTGAACTGGATGACCTCGGCCACCCACGTGGCGCCCCAGGTACCCGCCGCGCTCGACGAGCTGGCGCACGGCAAGCCGCAGCGGATCGCCCAGCAGTGGGCGGGCGGCAAGCTCAGCCCCCAGGCCATGGGCAGGGTCGCGCACGGGCTCGTCTACGGCGTCTTCTGCAGCGAGTGGACCCCGTACGAGACCCAACAGGAGGCGCTCCGGGGCGGGCAGCAGGCCTTCCCGTCGTTCCCCCGCTCGGTACAGGCCCAGGCTCCGCAGCTCGCCTTCCTCCGGCCGGACTGCGACGCCTGGAACGTCCCCGCGGCGGCGCCCTCGATCCGGGACGTCACGCGCGGTGACATCCCGACCCTCGCCCTGTCGGGCGGGTTCGACTCCCAGACCGGGGCCGACAACGGACCGTACGTCGCGAGCACGCTCAGCAAGGCCAAGGTCGTCACCGTCCCGTACGAGCCGCACGTCGTCTTCGCCACCTCCAAGTGCGCCCAGGAGATCGCCGTCTCCTTCTTCGACGACCCGGCCGCGCCGAGGACCACGTGCCTGGACAGCCTGAAGGCACCCGAGTTCGAGATCACTCCTGAGTCCTGAGACCACCTGGCCCGTCGGTCCACCGCCGATCCAGCCCTGTGGAGGCAGCCGGGAGCAGCGGTTAGTGTGAGGTGGGGACGCTGCGGGAGAGCCAGGAGCCGTGATGCGCGGACACCGGCCCGAGCAGCCCGACAACGTGCAGGAACTCCTGGTCGCTCTCGGGCAACTCGTCGATCAGGCCCTGGACCGGATCGAGTACCAGCGGGCCAGGGTCGAACTGGCCGTGGCTCTGCAGCGCCACATGCTCCCACCCGGCCTGCCCGAACTGCCCGGGCTACGGCTGGCCGCCAGATACGCACCCTCACGAGGCGGTCTCGAGGTGGGCGGCGACTGGTACGACGCCTTCGTCATGCACGACGGGTCACTGGGGCTCACGGTCGGCGACGTGCAGGGTCACGACGTGGAGGCCATCGCCTTCATGGGGCAGGTGCGCACCAGTCTGCGCGCCCTCGCACAGACCACCAGCGACACCCGCGAGGTACTGGGCCGCGCCAACGATCTGCTGATCGCCATGGGGCGCGGCCTCTTCGCGACGTGCTGTTTCCTCCGCCTCGACCCGGTCAGCCGCGATCTCACCGTTTCCAGGGCCGGCCATGTCCCCATGGTCTGGGCCACGGCCGGCGGCCGTCACGGCATCGCACTCGACCGCGGCGGCCCACCCCTGGGCATCCTGCCGGGGGAGCGGTACCCGGTCACCCATCGGAGCCTGACCGAGGCAGGGGTGCTCGTCCTGCTCACCGACGGAGTGGTGGAGGGCCCGCACTACCCGATGGAGTCCGGTCTGGCCGAGGTGGAGAAGCTGGTGCGCGCGGGGTTCGACGCCGATCCGGACGTGTTGGCCTCCGCCGTCGTCAAGGTCGCCGACCTGACGGGACACCGCGACGACGCCGCGGTCCTCGTCGTCCGGTACGACGGCGGCGGCCCGCGGGAACCGTACTGACCGACGGCGCTGCCCGGCGGCGCTGCCCGGCGGCGGCCGCTGGGGTCGCCGGCGCCGGGATCTGAGCGCAGACTGCTGTCGTGGGCAGCGCGGAGATGGGTCGTCTCGGGTCCGCCGCGCTGCGCATCCTCGCCGTCGCCGCCGTGTACTACGGGGCCGCGAAGATCGGCCTCCTCGAGCAGCTGGTACGCGACCAGGTCACCCCCTTGTGGCCACCGACGGGCGTCGCCCTGGCCGCGCTGCTCCTGATGGGGTTGCGCGTCTGGCCGGGTATCGCACTGGGCGCGTTCCTCGTCAACGTGTCCCTCGGGCCGTCGTTGGTCGCCGTCCTGGGCATCACCGCGGGCAACACCCTGGCTCCGGTCTGCGCCGCCCTGATGCTGCGCAGCGCCGGGTTCAGGAACGACCTGGACCGGCTGCGGGACGTACTGGGCCTCGTCTTCCTCGGTGCGCTCGCCGGGATGTCGATCAGCTCGACCATCGGCAGCGGCGTACTCGTCCTCTCCGGAGCGCTGGACACGGGCGACTTCTGGCCGACGTGGTCGATCTGGTGGACCGGCGACGCGATGGGAATCCTCGTCGTCACGCCGTTCCTGCTGGTGCTGCGCAAGGCCCGGTGGCCGGTGCGGGCCGGACTCGGCCGCTGGTTCGAGGCGGTGGCGCTGGCGCTCGGTACGGTCTTCGTCACGCTCCTGGCCACGCGCACCCGCGATTCGAACCTGCTCTTCCTCGTTTCGCCGTTCTTGATCTGGGCGGCCTTCCGCTTCCGGCTGGCCGGGGCGGCGCCGTGCGCGCTCGTCGTGGTGACGCTGGCGATCCTGGCCGCCGACGGCGACAGAGGCCCGTTCGTCGGCGAGGACGTCGTCGCCGGCATGGTCACGCTCCAGGCCTTCAACGGCACGACCGCGCTGACGGCTCTCCTGATCGCGGCCGTCATCACCGAACGCGACAGAACGCATGAGGAGATCAAGCAACTCTGCGCGCGGCTCGCGGAGGTGGTGTCCCGGATGGAGCCGCGACCCGAGTCGTACCGGCAGCCGCCCGAGGACCGTCCGCCGCCGTGACACCGCCGACGACACCCCGGTGGGGCACCCCCGTGGTCGAACGGGGCGTCCGTGCCGCGATCGGAGCGGCCTCCGCGCAGGGAAGGGCCGGCGCGGGCATGCCCGCGCCGGTCCGTCCGTTCGTGCCGAAAGCTGCGCGATCAGCAGTCGCCGTCGTCCCAGCCGCCACCCCAGTCGTCATCGTCGTCCCAGTAGCCGTGGCCGTGGCCGCCGTACCCGTGGTCGCCGTGGCCCCAACTGCCGCCACTGACGCTCGTGGCCGAGTGCGTGGGAGCCGCTGCCGAGGCCGTACCTGCGGCTCCGAGGGCGGCGCCACCTGCCATCAGAACACCGACGGCGGACACGGCGAAGAGCCGCTTCACTCTCAGTGCTTGCATGATTCCGAACCCTTCTTTTCGTTGACGTGTCACGCGATTTCGGACGCGACGAAGAGCGCCCTCCCGCGCCAAGGGGTGGAGCGCGGGTGCGTGAACGACCGCGTGGCTGCGACGCGCGATTCCCCTGTCAACGCCACCTGTTGGGGAGGCGGACCTCTGGGCCGACGCGCGAATCCTCAAGCATGGTGCTTGGGCGCACTACTGCGGGACGAGTGTTCCCCGCAGTTGCGGTTCTCACTTAGTGACGCTAGTCCCATATCCGCCGCTCGGCATCTCGGGATGAGGGGCACGGCCCTCTCCCGAATCCTGCATTCGGGGCAAGCCGGGAGGGGCCGCAGCGCGCGGAACACGCTGCGTGCTCAGGTTAGGACCGCATCGATGCGCCATGCACGAGAAGGGACCCGGTCAGCCCATCGGGTGACATCGATGCGAACGGATGACTCGAACCACCCGCACAGGGAGGGCAGTTGTGTACGGGCTTCAGAGCGTCAGGGGGAGAGCGGCCAGGCCACGGGTGAGGCGGGTCCGGCGCCAGGTCAGGGACTGCGCGGGGACCGCCAGGCGGGTGTTCGGGAAACGGGTCACCAGGGTGCGCAGCGCGATCTCCGCCTCGGCACGGGCCAGCGGGGCGCCCGGGCAGCGGTGGATGCCGTGGCCGAAGGAGAGGTGGCCGCCGGCGTCGCGGTCGAGGTCGAGGCGGTGCGGGTCGGGGAACGCCGTGGGGTCGCGGTTGGCGGCTCCGGGGGCGATGAGCACCGGGAAGCCCGCCGGGATGTCGATCCCGCCGACGCGGAGGTCCTCCGTGCTGTGGCGGAAGGTGGCCACGCTCACGGGGGAGTCGAAGCGGAGCAGCTCCTCCAGGGCGCCGGGGATCAGGTCCGGGTCCTGGCGCAGGCGGTCGAAGGCCTCCGGGTGGCGGAGCAGGGCCAGCACGGCGTTGCCGATGAAGTGGGTGGTGGTCTCGTGCCCGGCGACCAGGAGGAGGGCGGCCAGGGACACGGTCTCGTCCCGGTCGAGGTCACCCGCGTCGCAGTCGCGCAGGAACGAGTGCAGCGGGCCCTCGCCGTCAGTGGCGCGGGCCGTGTCGACGAGGTGGGTGAGGCGCTCGCCGATCAGGTGCGAAGCGGCGTCGACGCGGTCGGTGTCGGACGCGTCGAAGAGGTCGTGGGACCGGTCGGCGAGCGTGGCACGGTCGGATTCCGGCACCCCCAGCAGCTCGCAGACGACGGTGACGGGCAGGGGTACCGCCAGATCCGCCACCAGGTCGACCTCCGCGCCCGGGCGCCAACCGGCCACGAGGTCGTCGACGACCCGGGTGATGTACGGGCGCAGCTCCCGGACGCGTCCGGTGGTGAACAAAGGCGACGCCACCCGCCGGTGGCGGGTGTGGGCGGGTGGGTCGCTCGCCAGCATGTTGCGGGAGATCGCCGGGTGCAGGTCGCGCATCGAGGGGCGGTCGGCGAAGAAGCGGCCCGTGTCCTTGGACAGACGGGGGTCGACGAACGCCTCGCGGGCCTCGGCGTGGCCGGTGATCAGGTACGCCTGGCGGCCGCCGGAACCGGTGGGGACGCGTTGCACCGGGCAGCCTTCGCGCAGCCGGTCGTAGGTGGCATAGGGGTCGGTGAAGAAGCGCGGGTCACGCAGGGGGTCCGGCCGCGCGGCGGTCATGAGGCCGCGCACGCGTGTACGCCCGCGTGCCTCACACGCCGCGCGCGGCGCGGCTGCTCAAGGTCCATGTCCTCATTCTGACGACGCCGGGCGGCCGGGCCGTGGCCGGTCCGTCCTCACACCACGGACAGCAGGTCCACCACGAAGACGAGCGTGGAACCCGCCGGGATCAACGGCGAGGGGGACTGCTTGCCGTAGCCGAGGCGCGGGGGAACGATGATCTCGCGCCGACCGCCGACCTTCATCCCCCGGATCCCCCGGTCCCAGCCCTTGATGACCCGGCCGCCACCCACGGCGAACTTGAACGGCTCACCCCGGTCCCAGGACGCGTCGAACTCCGCTCCGGACGCGAAGGTGACCCCGACGTAGTGGACCCGGACCACCCGGCCCGGCTTCGCCTCGGCGCCGTCCCCGACGACGATGTCCCGGATGGTCAGCTCCTGCGGAGCATCACCCTCCGGAAGCTGGATCTCGGGCTTCGTCAGTTCACTCATCGCAGCCTCATCACTCTCCGCCGGTCCCTCGTACCGACCGACCGGCCGCATGATCACTCCCTACGGCACGCACATCGACCGAGGTACATCAAACCCCACGGAGATGCGTCGTGCCCGGCCGCGGGCGTCCGAAGGACACCCGGGCCGGGCACGACGGCACCCTTGCCACTACGTCGGCGGCGGTTTGATCGGCTCGATGATCGGCGCGCCGTCCACGTCGGTCATGAAGTCGCGGTGGACCGGCTTCCTGTCCTTCGGCTCGGGGAGGTCCGGGCACGCGATGCCGTCGCCGTCCCGGTCGAGTCCGTTGGGGTCGAGCGCGTCCGCCCGCAGCACCGCCTGCGCGTCGGCCTGGGCCTTGAACGTGCCGCAGTCGACCACGTGTCCCTGGTGCACGTACGGAGCGACGTCGAACGGATGCTCCGGGGGCGCGGGGTCACCGGAGCACGCGGTCAGTGTGATCGCCGCGATCACGCCGACCACCGCGTGACAGGTACGACGAACGGGTCGTGGACGGTGGTCCGAACCCTGGTGGAGCGTGCGTGGCTGCTCTGGCATCGTCCTAGGCCGTCCCTGTCCGGAACACCGCGACCTTGTTGTTCACCGTGTCGACCGCATACACCTTCGCCGTGATGTTGTTCGCGGCCAACGCGGTGAACGCGCGGGGAGTGCCGAGCGGAGCCTGCGTCAGCAGCGCGCTCCCGTCGACGATCCCGATGCCGCCCGGCGAGCCGACGACATTCTGTTGGGCGATGAAGACCCTGTTCAGGTTCTTCAGCACGGTGATCTTGCGCGGCAGGTTCCCGCCACCTGTCGCCGGGCAGACCAGCGATTGCCCCGTGACGGTCCTCCCGACGATCCGGTCGATGCGGCCGCCGGTACCACCGCAGTGCGTGCCACCGCCCGAGTAGACGTAGACCGCCCCTGCCGCCGAGTTGTAGACCGCGGCGTAGTTCCCGGTGGGTATGGCGGGTGAGTCGTTGATCGGCGTCGAGCTGCCGTCGCCGGGGTTGATGACGATCGTCGTCGGAACCTGCTTCCAGTTCGAGGGCTTCCCCGGTTCCGGGACGCACCTCCTGGCGAGGAGGTAGACCAGGTTGCGCGCGGAATCGACAGCGACGCTGGCGCGAGCGGAGTTTCCGACGAGGAAATTCCCGGTATTGGTGCCGCAGGATCCCCTCGTCGGGAACTGCGTCACGATGTCGGCGGTGTGGTCCTGTGTCGAGATGCGATAGAGGCCGATGGTGGTGTTGGGGCCTGTGTTGGTGGCGGTGCCGTTGACGAACGCCTGCTTGGCGAAGTAGACGGCATGGCGCACGGGGTCGAAGGAGAACTCCATGCCGCCGCTCGCGCCCACGACTCCCGGAGCGGGCATGACGATCGGCGTCGCCGACGAGGTGCCGGCCGCGATGTAGGAGACCTCCGGGGCGAGTCCGGGACCGCCGGCGACGTAGACGCCTTCGAGGTGCTGGTGGGTACGGCGGCGATCCGCAACCTGATCCGCGAGGGCAAGACCCGCCAGATCCGCAACCTGATCTCGACCGGCCACCGTGACGGCATGCAGACCCTTGAGTCCTGTATCAACGCCTCTGTCGCCGCCGGCACCATCACCTACGAGGAGGCCGTGCAGCACACGGCCTACCCGGACGACATCCAGCGGCCCCCGGTCCCGGTCGGCCGCCCCTGACGGCGGGGCTGCGACAGCGGCGCCGCTGCCCTCGTCTCGCTGTCCCCGTACCGGCTCGACCTCGCGGACACCCCTCGGAAGGGACCCTTTAGGATGTCGGCCGCGCGTCGATGTCACATGCGGTCGACGTCACGCCGGGTCGTGTCTGTCTCATCTGCGGTCGTATGTCCGTGAGCCACCCGAGCGGACGCGTGCGGGTAGCTGTTCCTACGGGGGAGAACATCGGTGTTCGGAATCATCAGACCATGCCGTCATCGCCTGGGCGAGGGCCTGCGTACCGAGTGGATGGCGCATCTGTGCGGGCTGTGCCTGGCCTTGCGGAGCGAGTACGGGCAGTTCGCGAGAGTGGCCACCAACTACGACGGCCTGATCGTCTCGGTGCTGACCGAAGCGCAGTCGGAGCGTACCGGGGACCGGCGGCGTGGTGCCGGTCCGTGCCCGCTGCGCGGGATGCGGTCGGCGGACGTGGCGCAGGGCGAGGGCGCGCGGCTGGCGGCGACGGTGTCGCTGGTGCTGGCCGCGGCGAAGATGCGCGACCATGCGGTCGATGGCGACGGGCTGGTGGGGCGCCGCCCGGTGGCGTCGGCGGCACGCCGTATCGCCCGGAACTGGGACCGTGCGGGCGTCGCGGGCGGCGACCGGCTCGGCTTCGACACCGCGCTGCTGCTCGACGCGGTCGAGCGCCAGCCGGACGTCGAACGGGCTACCGGCCCCGGCGACTCGTTGCTGACGGTCACGGAGCCCGCGGAGACGGCGACGGCGGCCGCCTTCGCCCACACCGCGGTGCTCACGAACCGCCCGGGCAACGCCGAACCGCTGGCGGAAGCCGGCCGGCTGTTCGGTCGGCTGGCGCATCTGCTGGACGCGGTGGAGGACCTGGACGCGGACGAGGCCTCCGGCGCGTGGAACCCGGTCGCGGTGACCGGCGCGGACCGCGCCGAGGTCCGCCGGCTCTGCGACGACGCCGTCCACGGGATCCGACTCGCCCTTTCCGACGCCGTGTTCGTCGACGGTCGGCTGGTGCAGGTGCTTCTGGGCGGCGAGTTGGAGCGCGCCGTCGATCGCGTCTTCGACCCCCGGCACCGTCACCATCAGCACCGCCGCCAGGTCCGGGCCCCGCGCATGCTGCCCTGGCTGGGACGCCGTACGGAGACGGCAGCGCCCTCGCAGACCGGCACGGGCGCGGCCTGCGGCGTGGGGGAGCTCACGGGCGCGGCACCGCAGGGCGGGGTGATGGCGTCGGGCCGGCCCTCACAGGGGCAGTGTCCCCGGTGTCGCGAGTCGGCCCGGTTGTGCGGCGACTGCAGGTTGTGCTTCCGGTGCTGCCGCTGCCGCGTGGACGACGGCCAGGACGGTGGCGAGTCCTGGCAGTTCGGCGACGGCAACCGCAACGGCGGCTCGAGCCGGGACGGTTCCGGCAGGGACGGTTCCGGCGGTGACGGCTGGTTCGGCGGCCAGAGCGGCGGCAACGGGGGCGGGTCGTACGGCGGCTCCGGCGGCTCCGGCTCCGGCGGCGGCCATGGCTCGGGCGGCTCGGGTGGCTCCGGCGGAGGCTCGGGTGACGGCTGCGGCGGTGGTGGGGGCGGCTGCTGCAATCCGTGCAAGTGCTGCTGCGACTGCTGCGACTGAACCACGGATGAACCCGGTTCCCCGCCCGGCGGAATACCCCCGGAAGCCGTGTCCCGGCCGTTCCGGGTCGGCAAAATGGTTGGCGCTCGGGCGGCGGCACCGAAAGGATTCGGAGAACACCGATGAGTTCTTCCCGGCGCCGCAGTCTGACAGTGTGACCTGCCCACGTGCGGAGGACACTCACATGACGGAAGGCACCATGCCCGCGCCACACGCAACGCCCACCCTCCCGCCCACCCTCTCGCCCGCCCGCGTCACCGCCGTGCTGCGGATTCTCGTGCTGTCCACGTTCGTCGTCCTCCTCAACGAGACGATCATGGTCAACGCGATCCCGCGGCTCATGCGCGATTTCGAGGTCACCGCGGCAGCCGCCGGCTGGCTGTCCACGGCCTTCATGCTCACCATGGCCGTCGTCATCCCGGTGACGGGGTGGTTCCTGCAGCGCGTGACGACTCGGACCGCCTTCACCCTCGCCATGGCGCTGTTCCTCGCCGGCACGGCTCTGGCCGCGGCCGCGCCCGCCTTCCCCGTACTGCTGGCCGCCCGCGTCGTCCAGGCCGGCGGCACCGCCGTCATGATGCCGCTGCTCATGACGACGCTGATGACCCTGGTGCCCCCGCACGACCGCGGCCGTGTCATGGGCAACATCACCCTGGTCATCTCGGTCGCACCCGCCCTCGGCCCCGCCGTCTCCGGTGTGCTGTTGCAGCTCGGGTCATGGCGCCTGCTCTTCCTGGCCGTGCTCCCCATCGCCGGAGCCATGGCCGTCTTCGGGCGGCGCAACCTGATCAACATCGGCGAGCCGCAGGCCACCCCGATCGACTGGATGTCCGTCCCCCTGGCCGCGGCGGGCTTCGGCGCCCTGGTCTTCGGCCTGAGCGGGCTCGGCGCCGAGAACGCGGCCCAGGCCCTCGTGCCCCCGGAGGCCACCACCCTGGCCGGCGCCGTGCTCGTAGGGCTGTTCGTATGGCGACAGCTGGCACTGCAGCGTTCGTCCGCACCGCTGCTGGACCTGCGTGCCCTGACGTTCCGCCACTTCTCCGTGGCGCTCGGCCTGATGTGCCTGTCCTTCATGGCCCTCATGGGGACGTTCATCCTGCTGCCGATCTATCTGCAGGAGGTGTGCGGCCTGACCTCGCTGCAGACCGGGCTGCTCCTCATCCCCGGTGGCCTGACCATGGGCCTGCTCGGACCACAGGTCGGTAAGCTCTACGACCGATTCGGCGCACCGCGCCTGGTCGTCCCGGGAGCCGCACTGACAGCGCTCTGCCTCGCGCTGTTCGCCCTCACCGCGGAACGGACCTCGCCGTGGCTGGTGCTCGCCCTGCACGTGGCCCTGAGCGCGGGCATGGCCTTCGTCTTCACCCCCGTCTTCACCTCCGGCCTCGCCGTACTGCCGCCGCACCTCTACCCCCACGGCTCCGCCATCCTGGGCTCGCTCCAGCAGGTCGCGGCCGCCGCCGGCACCGCCCTGGTCATCAGCGTCATGTCGGGACACGCCGCCACGGCGGCGGCCGAGGGCGCCGACCCGACCGGCGCCCTCGCCACGGGCATCCGCTGGGGCTTCGGCATCGGCGCCGTGCTGGGCACCCTGGCCGTGCTGGTCGCGTTGCTGATCCGCACCCCACCCGCTCCACAACAGCCCGCTGCGCCCGAGGCCCAGGACGAAGACGGCACCACGACGAACAAGACGGCCCACACCCCCACCTGACGCCCAGCATCAAGGGTCCGATGCCCGCCGGCGGTCGAAGAAGGCGCCTGGCCGGGGGAAAGCCCCGGCCAGGCGCCGCTTCTCGTGCGCCTGGAAGAAGCCGAGGCGCTTGGGGGAGTACGAGACCAGGAGGTTTTTCGTCTGCCGGTGGTACAGCAGCTGCACCCATGCTGACCTGCTGAAACCGTGGTACGCGTGGCGCTCTGGTGGGGGCTGGCCCGGAAACCCCGGCCGTCCACGGACGGCCGGGGTCCCGTTGGTGCGTGGAACGTCAGAGGCGCTGTACGAACAGGCCGGCGTCGATCGTGTGGTCGACGGTTCCGGGCGGACCGGTGGTGATGTCGACGGTGGCGGTTCGGGCGTTGGCCGGGCCGTCGGGGGACGGGTCGGAGTCGAGGTCGCCTGCCGCGCCCGCGGCGTTCTGCGGGGACCAGACGAGGCTGCTGGCGGCCGGGGGCCGGCGGGGGTTGATGACGCCGGTGTCGGCGGTGGACTTGTCGAAGCGGATCTTGTACGAGGTGTTCGGGCGCAGTCCGTGCTGCGGACCGAAGTAGTAGGTGCCGTCCGCGCCGGTGGTCGTGGTGGCGAGGAGGGTGCCGTCGGCGGTGAGGAGCTGGACGGTCACTCCAGGAATGCCGGGCTCGTCGACCTCGACGCTCTGGCCGCCGCCCTGGTTGCGGTCCCACCAGACGCGGTTGCCGATCTGTACGGCGGGTTCGTCGCAGAGCAGTTCCAGGTCGCCGAGGCCGTTGGCCTTGCCGAAGCCGCCGTCCTGGTGGGCGTTGAGGTACTGGATCGTGAAGCCCTGCTGATTCGGGTCGGACCCGCGGCTGCCGGTGAGCCGGTCGAAGTAGCCCGTTCCGCCGGTGAAGTACTGGCCCCCCGGGTCCAGCATGGTGCTGGCCACCCGTTGCTCGCGCAGGGACAGGGCGATGGCGCCCTGGGCGGTCTCCAGGTGTTCGAGGGTGGTGATGAAGTCACCCGGGTAGAACTCCACGACGTTCGCGGGCTGTCCGCCGTTGGGCTGGGTGGGCGCGTTGTTAGGGCAGTTGCCCGTGCCCTCCCAGTCGAAGGTGCCGTTGGCCTTGCGGCAGGCGCGGTTGAGGTCGCCTCCGGAGTGGGTGGTCCAGAGGCGGCCCTGGAAGGCGGGGTTGGGGTGGGGCATCTCGTAGCCGGTCATGTCGGCGAACCGGTCGCGGAAGCCGAGGATCAGGTCGCCGTTGCTCTCGACCTCGATGTCGCTGAGCATGGGCTCGGGACGGGAGACGATCTGCTGCGGGAACGCGCTCGCGTTGGGGAGCCAAGGGTTCCAGACGTTGGAGCCGGGGACGGCGGAGCTGGCCTGGCCACGCGGGAAGTTGAGGATCTTGCGCAGGACGGGCGACGCTCCGAAGGTGTTCGTCTGAGGGGAGTACGTCCAGACGACGGCCTCCATGTCCGCCCGGTTCTGGGTGGACTCGCCGGAGCAGACGCCGCCGACGTAGACGACGCCGTCCCGTACACCGAGACCGAACGGGCGCCAGTCCCCCGCGGCGCGGCACCCGGGGTTGGGGATCGGGACGACGTCGATGGGGGCCGTGGCCGTGGGCTGGTCGGCGTCGTAGGTGTAGAGCTGCCGGTCGTTGAGGTTGACGACGTAGAGCTCCTTGTTGTCCTCGGAGATCTCGATGTCGCCGAGCGATTCTTTGCCGACGGCCGCGACGAACTCGCCGTCGAAGCGGACGGGATCGTTGTGCGCCGTGTTGCCCGCGTTGGGCACCGTGGCGAACAGGGTCGTCGCGCCGCCGGCGCGCGGGGTGACGTAGATGCCGCCGGTGCCGGCGGGGCCGTAGACCGTGTGCCGCTTGGCGTAGGCGCCGGCGAAGATGCGCCGCTGTTCGCGGTGGTAGGCCAGGCCGTAGGTGTTGCCCGTGTCGTCGCGGGTGGCCAGGGTGGTCACGTTGTTCTGGGAGGTGCTGTCACCGCGGGCGCTGAACGGGAAGCGCACGGTGGTGCGTACGTCGCCGTCCTTGTTGGCGGCGACCTGGCAGGGGGTGCTGAGTTCGGGGTTGTCCTGGCAGTAGTCGGCCGGGTTCCACACGCCCATGGTGATCTCGGCGTCCTCGCCGTCGCGCACGTCGACGATGGTGCCCTGGGCGGCGAGACCGCCGGTGGCCGCGAAGGAGTCGTGGAGGAAAGTGCCGTTGGGCAGCCGGAGCCGTACGTAGTACTTGCCCTCGAAGAGGTTCGCGGACGGCGGGAAGACGGCCACGCCGTCGGGGCCGGTCCGGGCCGTCCGGACGTTCCCGTCGACATCGGTCAGTTCCACGGTGATGCTGGAGACGCCGATCTCCTTCAGCCGGTCCCAGAAGCCGTTGGAATCGGAGTCCCGGATCACCCTGACCCGGACCGTGCCGTCGTCGACATCCGCCGCCACGGCCTGTTGGAGCAGACCGCCGCTGAGGGCGACGACAGCCGTCATCGCCAACGCGGCTCGTGTGAATGCGCGCAAGAAAAGCCTCCCTGATTACACAAAGTCGCGAAATTGAATACTCTGTGTAGTCATTGATCATGGTCGGCGGGTTGCGCGCGGCGCACGCCGGACACACGGAAGTTCCCTCCAAAGGGTCAGGGGGTGCGTCGCGTTGACGTTGTGCCGAACAGTGGCTGCCCGAGGGGGCGCCTACCGTCGAAGCCGGGCAGGATCAGAAAGGTGCCCGAGGCGGTGGCGGTGACGAAGCGCATCAGGTCATCCCCTTCGTCCAGCCGCTGCTGGGTGGCGGTGAACGTGCGCAGCTCCCGCTGGTGGCTGACGAACAGCAGGCCCTGGTCGTCGGGAGCGTTGCGGTAGCTGTAGCCGCGCCGGAGCATCAGGCCGCCCCCCGAGGCGAGGGAGTTGGCGCGCCGGGCGTGGGCCATGGCTGGTACGAGGTAGCGCCCGTCCGAGGTCTTGGCCGACAGGTCGAGCCGGTCCGTCGCGGAGCCGCCGCTCAGGGGCGAGCCGTCGTCGCGATGGCGGCCGATGACGCGCTCCTGCCCGGACACCGGCTGCGCCTGGAATTCGGGTACGTCGATGCGCAGACGCCGGACGACGGCGATCGTCCCCCCGGCGAGCGGCCCGCCGGCCGGCAGCCACACGTGTCCCGCCAGCTCGGCGGCGGAGCGCGGGTTCTCGATGCCGTCGGGGAAGCCGAGAAGGTTGCGGACGGCGCCGGTGCCGGCGGGGCGGAATCCTGGCTGGGACCAACGCGGGACGCAGCCGTCGGCCGCGAGGGACGCGGACAGGGAGGTGTCGGCGAGGCCCACCACGAGGGGATCGCCCGCGCAGATCTGGACGAGGAGATCGCCGCCCCAGGTCAGCTCCCCGCGCTCCTCCCGTGCGAAGGCGGGGAGTTCTGCGGCGCCGGGCAGCTTCGGGTCGACGGCGGACACCAGCCGGGGTCCCACGCCGACGGTCACCGTCAGATCGCCCGGTGGCATGCCTGCCAGCCGCCCGCCCGCCGCTCGGGAGGACAGCTCCGCGATCACGGCCCCGAGGCGGCCCAGCATCCCGGCGGGGGGAGCCCCGCCCTCCGGGAGTCCGTAGACCGTGAGCACGGTGTGCTGCTGCGGCTGCCGCGGCCGGTCGATGCCGGCCTGGTGTGCACCGGCCGCCACCACGGGTGCCCCGGGTCCGGGTGCCGCGGGCGGTGTCGTCGTGACGGTGCGGCCCGGTGGGCCGGGTGTCGCGCGGCAGGCTCCGAGGGCGAGGGTCGCGGGGATCAGGCCGAGCAGCAGCCGGCGTCGCCCCTCCGAACCAGAGTTGTTACTCGGTGAGTTCATTCGACTACTCTAAGTGTCGATCTTGTTTCCGTCCGACCCGGAAGGAAAGGCCTCCCAGTGCTGCGTTCACGGTGGCGAACCCTCGCGGCGGTACCGACCCTTGCCCTCACCGCCTCCTGCGGACTGCTCCCGGCGGGCGGTGCCGCGACCACGGACAAAGGGCATTCGCCAAGCGTGATCCGGGTTCCGGCCGATGCCTCGACCATCACGCAGGCGGTGGACCGTGCCCGTCCCGGGGACCTCGTCCTCCTCTCGCCCGGCGTCTACAAGGAGACCGTCACGATCCGCACCGAGCGGATCGTGCTCCGCGGCGCCGACCGCAACCGCGTGGTCATCGACGGCGAAGGGCGCCGGGGCAACGGTGTCGTCGTGACCGCACCGGCTACCTCGGTGGAGAACCTCACCGTGCGCGGCCACCTCCAGAACGGCGTCCTCGTCACCGGCATGACCAGCGGGGGCGAAGGCGTGGGCCGCGGCAGCGACGGCTACCACCTGCTCGATCCGAAGACCGACCCTCCCCTGAACGGCTTCCGCGTCCGCTACGTCACCGCGGTCAACAACGGCCTCTACGGGATCTACGCCTTCAACGCCCACCACGGCCTCATCGAGCACAACTACGCCTCGGGCTCCGCCGATTCCGGCCTGTACGTCGGCCAGTGCAAGCCCTGCGACATCGCCGTCCGGGGCAACCTCGCCGAACGCAACGCGGTCGGCTACGAAGGCACCAACGCCAGCGACCGCATGTGGGTGACCGGCAACCGCTTCAGCGGCAACCGGGTCGGCATGACCGTCAACTCCGACTACCTGGAAGCCCTCGTACCGCAGACCGGCGCCACCATCGCGGGCAATCTGATCGCCGACAACGCCGCGCCGGACACGCCCGAGCAGGCCGACGGCGGGTTCGGCATCGGGATCGGCATCGCCGGGGGGCGTGCCAACACGATCCTCCGTAACCGTGTCACCGGCCATCCCCGCGCCGCCTTGGTCCTCGCCTCCGCCGAGGACCTGCCTCCGAACGGAAACCGTGCCGAGGGCAATCTCTTCCAGGCCAACACCCTCGATGTCGCCTACCTGGCATCCCCCCGCGCCCCAGGCAGCAACAACTGCCTCACCGGGAACACCCTCGCCACCACCCTCCCCGCCGACCTCGCCACGACCATGGCCTGTCCGGGCGACGCGGCACCGGCCGCCGGACCGACCACCGGGCTCACGAGCCCGCCCGCCCCCGTCGGAACACCTTTCCTCGACGTCCCGGCTCCCCCCGCCCAGCCGCAGATGCCCCACGCCGCCACGGCCCCCGCCGAACCCGCCACCGGCCTGCCCGGCCCCATCGACCTGGCGTCCGTACACCTGCCGGCCCCCGGCCTCCTCACCGAGTGGAGCCGGGACCGCCGATGACACCCCGCCGTCACCTCGCAGCCGCAGCGCTCACCTGCCTCCTCGCCCTCACCGCCTGCACCACACCGTCCGATGGCACCACCGACGCCGCCGGCTCCGGCCCCAGGCGGCTCACCGCCGAGGAAGCCGACCGCCTCGCCCTCGCGCGCTTCGCCACCTACCGGCGCGGAACCGGCAACATCACCGTCACCATCCCCACCCGGGGCCGCACCCTGTACCTGTCCGGCCGCATCGACTGGCGCCGCCACACCGGCTACGCCACCCTGCGCACCGACGACCACCCACCGACCACCCAACTCGTGCGCTGGAACCTCACCCGCCTACGCACCCACCCGGCGACCACCGGCCCCCTGCCCGAGCACCCGCCCGCGGACGGCTGGCAGGAGCGGCCCCTCGAACGGCTCAGCTCGACCCTGGACACCGTCCTCCTGCTCCTCCTCAACCTCTCCGCCGACCGCCCCGACAACGCCCAGCTCCTCGCCAACAGCACCGCCCGCCGACTCGCCGAGGAACGCATCGGCACCACCCCGGTGATGGTCGTCTCCGGCCCGGCCCCCGCGGGGCGCGCCCCGAACTCGCCCGGCAACACCCGCTACTGGATCGATGCGAAGGGCAACCTCCTGCGCTTCACCGCCCGCCCCGGCGGCGAGACCGCCTGGACCACCGCAGACCTCCCCCAGACCCCGGCCCCGCCCTTGCCGCCGGATCCGACACCGTCTCCCTGAACCGCGCCCTTGACGTTCGGCCGTGGCGTACAAGGCCCCGCACACGTGGGGATGGCCCCCAACCGGGCGGTACAGGATCCTCGCACGGGGAGTCCCCCACCTACGTGGGGGCCGCGTGACAGCGAGGGCCCGGGTCCTGCCCGGGCCTACCGCGGCGGGCCGAGGTGCTCCAGCAGCAGCTTCGACGTGATCTCGGGCGCCTCCTCCGGAGCGAAATGCCCTACGCCCGGCAGAAGTTCGAGTCGGTAGGGGGCGTCGACCCAGTTCGCGGTGTCCTCGATCCCCGACAGGGCTACGGCCACATCGTCGGTGCCTGCGATGAGGAGGGTGGGCACACACGTCTTGGCAGGCTTGGGAAACCCGCCGGCGCGGTACCAGTTCAGGGCGGCGGTCAGCAGCCCGGGCTCCTTGGCGAACCGTGCGTAGTAGTAGTCCACGAGCTGCGGGTCGGGCAGGCCGAAACGGTCGAAGTCGGCGAGCATCGCCTCCTCGGGGACGGGAGGGGGCTGGCGGAACAGCTCCTGGTACCGCGACATGCGTTGCTGTACGGGATCCTGGCGCAACGCCCGGCCGAACGCACCCGGGTGCGGCAGGGAGACGGCCGTCAGAGTACGCACCCGCCCGGGCTCCAGGGTGGCCGTCGCCCAGGCGATGGCGGCGCCCCAGTCGTGTCCGGCCAGATGGAAGCCGTCCCAGCCCAGCGCGTCGGCGATCCGCAGGACGTCGTCGACGAGGTGGCCGGTCGCGTACTCCTTCAGGTCCGTCGGCCGTACGCCCGGCGAGTAGCCCCGCTGGTCGGGGGCCACGGCTCTGAAACCCTGTTCGCCAAGAGCCCGCAGCTGGTGCTCCCACTGGACGGAGAACTGCGGGAAGCCGTGGAGCAGCAGGACCGGCGTTCCGTCCGAGGGCCCTGCGGCCAAGGCGTCGAAGACACCAGCCTCGGTGGGAATGGTCTCCTGGGTCAGCACGTTCGGGCACTCCTTCGGGCGGCGGTATGCGCGTACGGCACAGCGTCCTTCCGCCCTCGTCGTCGATTTGCTCGAGGTATTTCCACTGCGGCCAGGCAGGCCTTCGCGCCTGCTCTGGGGAAGCCTGTCGGGGGAGGAAGCCGAACAGCGGATGGCCGCACACAGGTGCTCCGCGATCAGCTCCGACAACCACTGCGCGAAGTGTCCGGGCTCGGTCGGAACCTGATCCGCCGGCTCCTGCACGCGCGCGACGGAGCCGTCGACCCCGCCCTCCTCCATGTCCTGGAACTCTTTCGTTCAGACGGCGGGCGGACGCGAGTGGAACGCCGCGTGGCGGTAGATCCCGAGTTCGCAGCCCTCACCGGCACGGACCACTGGGTAAGCGGTGGTGCCGAAGTAGTCCTGGCAGGCTTTGAAGACCCCTGGGTACCTCGGTTTGGCGACGGCGGGCCGCTGGAGCGGGATGCCGGGGTCGGCATAGTCGTCGACCAGGATCACCGCGCCGGGTGCCAGGCGGGGCACGCAGTGGGTCAGGCCGGTGAGGATCGAGTCGTACATGTCTCCGTCGAGGTAGACGAGCGCGATGGTCTCGGGCAGTCGGCCGGGAAGGGTGTCGGCGAACTAACCGGCGTGGATGGTGGGCTGCCGGAGTCCGAAACGGTCGTGCAGCGCGGTGACGTCCTCGGGGCCGGCGGTGAACTCGCCTTCCGGGACCGTGGCATTGTCTCGCCGGCCGCCACTGGGCAGGCCTTGGAAGGAGTCGTAGGTGTGGACGGCCCGCTCGTCGCCGAGCCCGGTCAGGACGGTCCGGAGCCAGGTGGTCATGGCGCCGCGGTAGCAGCCCAGCTCCACGATCGCGCCTTGGATGTTCTCGTGGGTCAGGCGGGTCAGCTCGCGCTCGACGACGGGGAGCCGCCCGCGGTCGACGGTGCGCGTGTACTCGCTCTCCAGGACGGAGCGGATCTGGTCGCGGTGGGGGTGGGGCATGGTGGTCCTGTCTCGGACGGGTTGACGGTCCTGCCGCCTCGGGCAGTACACGGCGCAACGATTCAGCAGCCTCGGCGGACACGTGCGGCCCCGCACGGTCGGAGGAGCGCGGGAAGCACGGCCGAGCCCGGGGGAGCCGCCCGGCAGGCGCTCCGGGAGCCGGTGTGCCGGATGTGCCCCGGTCGCCCGGGCCACCCGCGGATGGAGGTGCCGCACGCGGCAGCGGCTACACGGGCGGCTCCGGGAGGACCTCGGATCCTCCTGCACGCCAGCAGGTGAGCCACCGGTCCAGTCTGAGATCCAGGAGGGACTCCCAGGCGAGGTCCGCCAGTGGGCACGTGCCCCCGACCACCACGACCGGGATCCCGGCGGCCTTCGCGGCCCGCACCCCCACGGCGGAATCCTCGAACGCCAGGACGGAGCCCGGCGGGACCTCGAGGTCCCGGCACGCGGCGAGGTAGATATCCGGAGCCGGCTTGGAAGCGCCTACCTCGTCCGCCGCGACCGTGACGGCGAACCGGCCGCCGAGCCCGATCGCCTCCAGCGTCAGGTCCAGCACGCGCCGCGGCGCGTTGCTCGCCACGGCCACCGGCATCAGCTCCGCGATCCGGGCCACGCACCGCAGGGCCCCGACCATCGGGCGCACCCCGGACCGAATGCGCCGCATACCGGCGTCCAGGAGCTCCCGTTCGATGAACCGCTCACGCCCCGTCTCCGTGAAATGCCCGGCCATCATCGCGGCCACGTCCGGCACGTCGAGCCCGAGCAGTGCCTCCCGCTCGACGTCTCCGAAGGCCAGCCCCCTGCGCCGGTACAGCTCGGCTCTCGCCGCGGCCCACAGGGGCTCCGAATCGGCCAGCAGGCCGTCGCAGTCGAACACCACGGCCGAGGGCGCCGGCCCGCGCCAGACCGTGCCGCCGTCGGCCGCCGTGGGAAACGTCGTCCACTCGGCAGGCCCGGACCATCTGCCGGGAGCAGCCCCGGCCACCTGTTGCTTGTTCACGTGAGGGCAACGCTCTACCGGCTACAAGGTCACCAGCGGCGCGGTCGGACCACCCGTACCTGCACAGCGGTCAGAACGATCTCCTGGGTGAACGAACCGCTTCTCCGTGCCCGGGGCCCTGCCTGCGCCCGGTACGACGCCGCGGGGTGCCTTTGGATCGGCAATCTCCATACCGATGGGCAGACTTGGGACGCTAGAAGAACCCCAGTGCCTTCGGCGAATAGCTGCAAAGAATGTTCTTCGTCTGCTGGTAGTGCTCCAGCATCATCTTGTGGGTCTCCCGGCCGATGCCCGACTGCTTGTAGCCGCCGAACGCGGCGTGGGCCGGGTAGGCGTGGTAGCAGTTCGTCCAGACCCGGCCCGCCTGGATCGCGCGGCCGGCGCGGTAGGCCGTGTTGATGTCCCGGGTCCATACGCCCGCGCCCAGGCCGTACGCCGTGTCGTTCGCGATCCGGACGGCGTCCTCGAAGTCGTGGAAGGAGGTCACCGACACCACCGGGCCGAAGATCTCCTCCTGGAAGATCCGCATGCGGTTGTCACCCTCGAAGATGGTCGGCTCGACATAGAAGCCGCCGGCGAGGTCGCCCTCCAGTTGCCGGCGCTCGCCGCCCGTGAGGATCTTCGCCCCCTCCTGCCGGCCGATCTCCACGTACGACAGGACCTTCTTCAGCTGCTCCTCGGAAGCCTGCGCACCGATCATCGTGTCCGTGTCCAACGGATGCCCAGGAACGATCAGTTCGGTACGGGCCACGGCGGCGTCGAGGAAGTCCCCATACCGGCCCCGCTCGACCAGGGCGCGCGAGGGGCTCGTGCACACCTCGCCCTGGTTGAGGGCGAACATGGTGAAGCCCTCCAACGCCTTGTCGCGCAGGTCGTCGTCCGTGGACCAGATGTCGTCGAAGAAGAGGTTCGGGCTCTTGCCGCCGAGTTCCAGGGTGACCGGCTTCAGGTGCTCGGCCGCGTACTGCATGATCAGCCGACCGGTGGCCGTCTCCCCGGTGAAGGCGATCTTCGCCGCCCGGGGGCTGGACGCGAGCGGCTTGCCCGCCTCCTCCCCGTAGCCGTTGACGATGTTGACCACGCCCGCCGGCAGCAGGTCAGCCACCAGGCTCAGCCAGTAGTGGACGGAGGCCGGGGTCTGCTCGGCCGGCTTGAGGACCACGGTGTTGCCCGCCGCCAGCGCCGGAGCCAGCTTCCACACCGCCATCAGGATCGGGAAGTTCCACGGGATGATCTGCCCGACCACGCCCAGCGGTTCGTGGAAGTGGTAGGCGACGGTGTCGTCGTCGATCTGGCTCAGCGCGCCCTCCTGTGCGCGCAAGGCTCCCGCGAAATACCGGAACTGGTCCACGGCCAGAGGCAGGTCGGCAGCCAAGGTCTCGCGTATCGGCTTGCCGTTCTCCCAGGTCTCCGCGACCGCGAGCGCCTCCAGGTTCGCCTCCATCCGGTCCGCGATGCGCAGCAGGACGGACGCGCGCTCGCCGACCGAGGTACGCCCCCACCCGGGCGCCGCCGCGTGGGCCGCGTCCAGCGCCCGCTCCACGTCCTCGGCGGTGCCCCGGGCGACCTCCGTGAAGACCTGGCCGTTGACGGGGGAGGGGTTCTCGAAGTACCGGCCGCGGGCGGGCGGGGCGTACGCGCCGCCGATGAAGTGGTCGTAGCGGGGCGCGTACGACATGAGCGCCCCCTCGGTTCCGGGCGCAGCGTAGCGGGCCATGGTGTCCTCCCCTTGCCGGGCGCCGGCCGCCGTCGGACAGCGCTCGGGGGGAGGCTAGGAGCGGGCAGGTTGCGGATACGTTGCACGCCGCCGACCAGCGGGATCCGGGCGCGCGCCGAGCTCCCGGTCCAAGGCGTGTACGCGGGCGAGCGCGGCCGGACGGCGCTCCGGCGGCAGCGCCGTCGCCAGCGCCCGCCACGCCTCCGGGTCGTCCGCGCCCCACGGGCGGCACACCCAGTCGGCCAGCAGCCCGGCATCGGCCCGCGCGATCACCGCCGCCCGCGCCTGCTCCTCGATCCGGCGCCGCAGCCGGACGATGCCGGGCGCGGTGGAGGCCGGCAACAGCGGCCCGGGGTAGCGATGGAGGGCCGCGGACACCGCCCCCGCGGCCAACTGCCTGGTCAGGAGGGTGAAATCGGTGTCCAGCGGACCGGCCGTGCGATACGGCCGCGAAAGCGGCGCCGACGGTCCGAGCAGGGCGCGCAGCCGGGACATCTCGGCCCGCAGCGTCACCGGTGACACCGACTCGTCCTCGTACAGGGCGATCGCCAGCTCCTCGCCCGAAAGACCCTCGCGGTGGTGCGCCAGCAACGCCATGATCTCGCTGTGCCGCCGTCCCAGTCGAAGGGTGCGACCGGCGGTCACCAACAGAGCCTCGTCCTGGCCCAAGGCGGCCAGGGTGTCCGCGGCGGCCGGCGGCCTCGGTTCGAGCAGCGTCAACTGGGCTTCCGCCGCTCGGGCCACCGCTTGAACGAAGCCGAGGGAGTGCGGGTGGGCCAGGCTGTCGCCCCCGGTGATGTCCACGGCCCCCAGCAGCCTGCCCGTCCGGGGGTCCCGCACCGGCGCTGCCGCGCAGGTCCACGGGTGCACCCGGCGGCTGAAGTGCTCGGCCCCGAAGACCTGCACCGGTTCACCTGTCGCGACCGCCGTCCCGGGGGCGTTGGTCCCCATCGCCGACTCCGCCCAGCGCGCACCCGGAACGAAGCCGAGGCCCTCGGCCCGCCGCAACGTGCCCGGTTCGCCCTCCACCCACAAGAGGCTGCCCCGCGCGTCGCACACGGCCAGCAGATGCGCCCCGTCCGCGGCGAACGCCCCGACGAGATCCCGGAACAGCGGCATCACCCGGGCCAGCGGGTGCTCCTGGCGGTACGACCGCAGCTCCGCCTCCGTGAGTTCCACCCGAGGCGTGCACTCCGGGCTGAGGCGGGCTCGCGCGCACCGCCGCCAGGACCGCGCGATGACCGCCCGCACCGGGGCGTCGACCCGCCCGTCCCGGGTGAACGCGGCATGGGCCCGGCGTAGTTCGCGCGTCCGCGCGGCCGGATCGGCCCCGCCCGGCAGCGCCACCGACGGATCGCCCATGTCACCCTCCTGTGGTTCCGCGCGGTACGGGGCTGCGGAGTTGCGGAGTATGCGGAGTTTGCGGAATTACGAAGCCCCGGACTCGTCGAGCTGCTGGGCTGCCGAGCTGTCGAGCCGTCGAGCTGCTGAGCCGTCGAGCGTCCCCATCGTCGTCCGGGGATCGGGTCCCGGCAAGCCGTGTGTCGGCCAGGGCGCCGGTGGTACGCCGCCCGCGCGGGGCCGAAACCTCACGGGGCGGGATCGGCCTCCCACGCCGAGCCCGGGTCCGGGGCGGAGGGACCGGACGGGATCCACCGCCCCGCCTCGCGGTGGTACGGCCACCAGCGTCCCTCCCGCCCCAGCCGGAGCTGGCGGTCGGTGCCCGCCTGCGTCCAGCGGGCGCGGACCCGGCGGAGCGCCGGCGCCTCCCCGTCCGCCCAAGCCGCGGCCAGGGCCGCCCGGGCGCGGGCCAGGGTGCTCCGGTCCGGCGTCCAGTCGTCCTCCAGCGCCGAGAGGCCCGGGGCCGCGCCGAAGCCCCAGGCGCGTACGGCCAGTTCCATCTCGGCCCGGCTGCGTCCGGTAGCCGCCGCCAGGCGGGAGCGGACCCGGAAGTCATCGGCCTCGGCCGTGAGGCGTACGGCGTCCTCGGCGAGCGTGAGCGGGGCCGTCGGGGCGCGATCGGCGTGGCCCGGAGCCAGGGCCTCCGCGAGCCGCCGGTGGGCCTCGGTCGCGGCCGCCTGGGCCAGGAACTCCACCGCGTCCACATCGAGAGGCGGTTCCGGTTCCGCCTCCGTGTCCAGCGTCGGAGGCTGGCCCGGCGCCTCGGGCAGCTCCGGCAGCGGGGGCAGCACGGGACGGGCAGCACCCGCCGCGAAGACCTCCGCCGCCGGGACCCCCTCGTCGACGGGCCCGTCCGGAGCCTCCGCTTCTGCTTCCGCCGTGCTCCGCTCCGCCAGGTCGTCCACCAGCTCCCGCTCGCCCCGGCCCCGCAGGAGCAGCAGGACGAAGGGGTCCTGGTCCAACAGCCGAGCCACCTGGTAGCAGAGCGCGGCCGTGTGCGGGCAGTGGTCCCACTCACCGCAGTCGCAGCGCGGATCGAGGTCCCCGATGCCGGGCAGCAGTTCCACCCCGGCGGCGGCCGCGTCCTCGGCGAGTTCCGGCGGCACCTCCCGGTCGAGCAGAGCCGCGATGTGCCCGGCCTCCGCGGCCGCCAGATCCAACAGCCGGTTCCACTGCGCTTGCGTGAACTCCTGTACCAGCACGTCCGTCCGATGCGCCGTCCCGTCCGGGTCGCGCACCACCGCGGTGATCCCGCCGGGGCGCACCGACACCGCGCCGACCGCGCCCGAGCGGGCGTACCGGCGACCGTGTTTGACCTGCGTCCCGTCGAGCGCGCTGTCCTCCAAGGCGCGCAGCCAGGCATGGCCCCACCAGGTGTGGGCGAAGCCGCGGCCGCGAAGGGGCGCAACGGCCGGGAAGGTCTTCTCGTACGGCTCCCGGTCCCGGCCTCCGTCTCGGTCTTGGTCTCGGTGTCGGTTTCGGTTTCGGTTTCGGCTGTTCATCGCTCACTCCCCGCGTGTGATCGGGCGTAGCGCCACGAGTTCGGCCAGTTCGGCATCGGTCAGTTCGGTCAGCGCGCCCTCGCCGCCCGCGAGGACGGAGTCGGCGAGTGCCCGTTTGCGCGCGAGGAGCTGTGCGATCCGGTCCTCGACGGTGCCTTCGGCGATGATCCGGTGGACCTGGACGGGCTGGGTCTGGCCGATGCGGTAGGCGCGGTCGGTGGCCTGTTCCTCGACGGCCGGGTTCCACCAGCGGTCGAAGTGGATGACGTGCCCGGCCCGGGTGAGGTTCAGCCCGGTGCCCGCCGCCTTCAGGGACAGCAGGAAGACGGGGACCTCACCCGCCTGGAACCGGTCCACGAGCTCCTCACGGCGCGGCACCGGCGTCCCCCCGTGCAGCAGTTGCGAGCTGATCCCGCGGGCCGCCAGATGCTTCTCCAGGATCCTGGCCATCGCCACGTACTGGGTGAAGACGAGGACCGAGCCGCCCTCCGCCAGGATCGTGTCGAGGAGTTCGTCGAGGAGCTCCAGCTTCCCGGAGCGGGCGCCGCCGCCACCGGTCGCCTTCGCGCCGGGTTCCGCCGGACCGTGCTCCCGCAGGTAATGGGCCGGGTGATTGCAGATCTGCTTGAGGGAGGTCAGCAGCTTGACCACCAGACCGCGCCGCTCCATCCCGTCCGACTCCGAGATCGCGGCGAGGGTCTCGCGTACGACCGCCTCGTAGAGCGAGGTCTGCTCGGGGCTGAGGGCGACGGCGTGGTCGGTCTCGGTCTTGGGCGGCAGCTCGGGTGCGATGCCGGGATCGGACTTCTTGCGACGCAGCAGGAACGGCCGGACGAGCGCCCCGAGCCGGGCGGCGGCCTGCGGGTCGCGGCCGTTCTCCACGGGGTCGGCGTAGCGGGAGCGGAAGGTGCCGAGGCGGCCCAGGATCCCGGGGGTGGTCCAGTCGAGGACGGCCCACAGCTCGGAGAGGTCGTTCTCCACGGGGGTGCCGGTCAGGGCCACGCGAGCCGGGGCCGGGATGGTGCGCAGGGCCTTGGCGGTGGAGGAACGCGGATTCTTGACGTGCTGGGCCTCGTCGGCCACCACCATGCCCCAGCGGACGGCGGCGAGTGCGGGCGCGTCCAGGCGCATGGTGCCGTAGGTGGTGAGGACGAAACCCCCGCTGAGGTCGGTGGGGCCCGTGGGGCTGGTGAGGTCGGTGAGGCTGCGGCCCGGGCCGTGGAAGCGACGTACGGGGGTGCCGGGGGCGAACTTCTCGATCTCCCGCTGCCAGTTGCCCAGCAGCGAGGCCGGGCAGACCACCAGGGTCGGTCCGGCGGTGGTGGGGTCCTCGGGCCGGTTGCGGTGCAGGTGGAGCGCGATGAGGGTGACGGTCTTGCCGAGGCCCATGTCGTCGGCGAGGCAGGCGCCGAGGCCGAGCGAGGTCATCCGGGCCAACCAGCGCAGGCCGCGCAGCTGGTAGTCCCGCAGGGTGGCGCGCAGCTGCGGCGGCACGTCGACGGCGTCGGTCTCCTCCTGCGGGTCGGCGGTCAGCCGCGCACGTAGTCCTTCCAACGGACCGGTGGCCGCTACGTCGACCCGCTTGCCGTCGATCTCCGCAGACCCGGTGAGTACGGCGGCCAGCGCCTCCGCGGCCGCGATCCTACGGTCCTGGCGGGCGCGGGCCTGGCGGGCCTCGGCGGGATCGACCAGGACCCAGCGGTCGCGCAACCGCACCAGGGGGCGCTTCGACTCGGCCAGGCGGTCGAGCTCGGCCCGGGTCAGATCGCCCTGGTCGCCCAAGGCGTGGCGCCAGCTGAAGGAAAGCAGGGCACCCGGGGAGAGCAGGCCGGAGGGGCGGGCACTCACGGTGGTGTCGTCGGGGGAGCCGAGGACGGCCCGGGCGCTGAGGTCGCGCAGGAGACCTCGCGGCCAGTGCACCTGGACCCCGTCGGCGGCCAGGGCGGCGGCGGCTTCGCCGAGCAGCTCCGTGACCTCCTCGTCGGCGAGTTCGACCGAGTCCGGGACGGCCGCGCCCAGCAGTGGGGCGAGCGGGGGCCACACTCGGGAGGCGCGGCGCAGGGCGCGCAGCGCGTCCATCCGGGCTCCGGCCGGGAAGGCGGCCGCGGTGGCTCCGGAGCCGGCCCAGACGTCGGCGGCGTCGGCGACGAGGGCGGCGTCGGCCGGGCTGTGCAGCTGCAGGACGGCGCGGAAGACGGGGGCGGCGTCGAGGGCGGAATCGGGGGCGGCTTCCGGCGCGGCTTCGAGGGGATGTACCGCGTCCGGGTCGGGGACGTGGTCGAGTTCGATCCGTAGGGAGATCCGCACCCCGGCGTCGTGGCCGGCGGCGACCTCGGCGACCCATCCGCGCAGCTCGGGGTGGAGCCGCGGCGGGCGGTCGGCGTACGTGGGCCCACCGGCGGCCGCCGGGGCGGCGGGAGAGCGGGGGAGGGTGTCGGCGACGGCATCGAGGAAGGCCCGCAGCAACGGCTCCGGCGCGGGCAGCCGGGGCGGTCCGTCGGAGTTCAGCGGCACGCAGTGGGCGGCGGCCGGCATAGCGGCGGCCAGCTCCCGGATCTCGTCGAGGTCGGCGGCCCCCAGAGGTCCGATCCTCCAGGCGTCGTGCCCGGTGGGGCTCAAGCCGGGCAGGAGCTGCCCGCGCGCGGCGAAGCGCAGGGCGAGCAGCGCGGCGGCGCCCCAGAACGCCGCGGTGCCGGCACCCGCGGCCACGGTGTCGGCCTCCGCCGCGGTGGACCGGGCGCGGGTGAGCAGGGGCAGGGCTTCGTCCATGGACAGGACGAGCGCGAGCACGGTGGCCCGACGCAGGTCAGGGGTGATGACCGTGAGCTCCTCCAGGCCACCGACGGAGGCCCCGGCAGCGGTGGCGACGGGCTTGCCGTCGGGCCGCCAGAGGGCGATCCGGCCGCAGCGGGCCGGGTCGGCGGGAAGGAACACGGCGGAGTGGTGGATGAGGCCGGAGATCTCGGAGAGCACGCATTCCTCAAACTTGACTACTGGGTACGGGGTGGCCGAGGGTACCCCAACGCGGGCGCCCGACGCTGGGAGCGCCGCCGTGACCCGGGTCACTTCGAAGGTCGGTCGGGCGTAGGGGAACGCGCGGTCGTGACGGCACGTTGAGGGGGTGAGTAGTGGTCGACGGCAGAAGGAGGTGTCCGCAGATGTCCACGAGCGGAAAGATCGCGGTTGCCGGAGTCGTGGCAGCCATCGCACTGTTCTGGACGGTGGGGTTCTGGGCGGGGTTGCTGGTCCTGATCGGCGTGCCGCTCGCCGCCTATCTCCTGCTGGACCCCTCCCAGCGGCGTCGGCTGCGGGGTGTGTCCAGGAAGCAGATCGGCCGCTGACGGCGGCCGCGCGCGCGGTCGCCCCTCGGGGTGCGGCCGGGCTCCGGCTTCGATGCGGAGCCCGGCGGGCGTGACCGCGGGGCGAGGTCCTCGTGCGTACCCGCTCGGTGGCGGTCACGCCCGAGTGGTGTGGCGGCCCCGCCCGCGCGGCGCGGTTCACGACGAAGCGGGTCGGGCGGCGCGGTTCACGACGACGCGGTTCGCGCGGCGCGGGTCCGGCGGCGCCGCTCGCCACGGCAAGGTCCGGCGGCGCCGCTCACGACGACCGGGGTCAGGCGGCGCCCCGTACGGCGACCGGTGTGAGATCGAGGTCGAGGTCGGCTTCGAGCAACATCTGGGACGCGTGGTCCACGAGGTGCCGGAGCACCGGCAAGTAGGTCTCGTCACCGCCCAGTTCGTCGAGGATGCGGTGCCCCTCGGCGCGGAACACGTCGATCTCCGCCCGGTACCGGGCGAGGGCGGTGGGCGTCCGCAGCAGCCCGTCCAGTTCCGTTCTGGCCTGATGTGAGCGCCCGGCGGCAGCGCACAGACCCAGGATGCGCTCCCGGTCATCGGGCGAGGCGTCCTCGACGACGGAGGCGAGGAGATAGGTGACGGTGCCGTTGAGCAGGTCTTCATTGCGACCGGACAGGATGTCTTCCTGGTCGTTGAATATCTGCCAAAGGATGCCGAAGACGTAGCCGAATTCACGCCACAGCTCCACCTTCTCGGCCGTCGTTCCCGAGAATATGGCGGCCATCGCCGTGATCATCCCGAAGGGGGCGCCGGACTTGCCGCGGTACGTCTCGACCACCGATTTCCGCGAGGCGCAGCCGATGTCCCCGCGCATGTCGTCGATCTGCCCGTCGACGCCGATGATCCAGCCGTTGAGGATCTCGGTTATCAGCGCACTGCGCGCCGATTCCGGGAGATCCTGCGACAGGAGGATCTGAATGGGGAGAGAGTTGCCCGTGATGACGGAGGCGAGCAGTGCTTCGTTCTCGGTGAGCTCACCGGAGATGGAGGCGCCGTCGGCGTCCGCCAGGTCGTCGAGATAGCAGGCCGAGGTCCACCACAGCAGATGGACGGCGGACAGCGGAATGGCCGGTTTCGGATTACCGGTTTCTATGGCGTGCGTGAGGAGCGGCAGCACCGAGAGGGGATGTCTCAGTTTGCGCTGCTCCAAGAGCTTGGCCACCGAGTTCCTGGTCGTGCCGGCCAGGGGGCCGAGGCGCTCCAGCGCGGTGTCGATCTCCGCGTCGATGTCCTGCGAAACTTCCCGGTGCAGGTCCAGGTAGGACATGGAATTCAAGAATGGCCTCCGTCGTGGAATGGGCCGCAGGTGCGCGGGGCACACCTTTGAGCCGCGTGACTGGCCGATTCGATCATTCCGGACGAGGGGGATCCAGAGCTATTTCCAGCCACTCAGGCCGAATCTTTTCTCTCATGAGGGGTCCGCGCGGACCGCGCCCGACCCCGGGCGTCGACGAACCGATCGGTATGGGGCGTACATCACGGCCCCTGTCGTCGCCGTCGCCGTCGCCGTCGCCGTCGCCGTCGCCGTCGCCATCGTCGTCGCTGTCGCTGTCGCTGTCGCCATCGTCGTCGCTGTCGACATCGGCGCCCGCGGGCTCATGACAGGGCCCCTTGGGCTCATGACAGCGCCCCGCGGGCTCATGACGGGCGGACCGCGATCCGGTCCAGCGCCGTCAACAGGTCCGGCAGGTCCGGCAGATCCGCCTCCCCGTCGTGGGGAACGGTGAGCACCTCGCTCGGTTCCTCGTCCAGCAGGACGAAGGCCGCCTCGCCGGTACGCGCCACCAGCGACCAGCCGGGCCCGTCCACCCGCAGCGTCCTGGCCCCCTCGCCGGCGAAGGAGGACCGCACCCGGCCGGGCGGCGGCGGGGTCTTCGTGTACGCCGAGGCCTCTTCCAGCGCCCGCGCGAGGCCGGGATGCGCGGCGGCCGCCGCCCCACCGTCCGTGGCCTCGCGCTCCCGCCAGTCCGCCCACTCCCGCGCTATCTGGTCCGCGCCCATCCGGCGCTGCACCGGACCCCACGCCTCCGCCGAGGGCGGGGCGAGCGGGACCCGCCCCGTGCCGTCCGCTCCCTGCTCGGGATCGTGCGGATCCGGGATCCCCGACGCGGCCACCGACAACTCCAGTGGCCAGCCCGCCAGCGAGACCACGATCGACCGTTCGTCGGGGGACAGGTCGTACTCCATCCCACAGTCCCAGGAGGCGATGGCCGTCGCGACGAGCGAGACGTCGTCCACGACGACCGTCCAGCGCGCGCCCTCCTCGTCCTGGCCGAGCACCAGCCCGTACCCCTCCCCGCCCGGCGCCACGCCCAGCAGGGCGCACGCCTCGGGGAAGTCGTCGCCCAGGATGCTGGGGAACTGCGCCGGGGTCAGCAGCACAGCGGTCAGCACGTACAGCGAGCCGCCACCCTCGTCGTCGGACACCTGGCCTCCTGGTAGCTCTCTCGTCGGCGCACCTTAACCAGCGGGTAACCCGCCCGTCGAGAGCTTGCGGGACACGATTTCCAAGGCTGCTACCTGCACGTAGAGTTGGGGACCCGCCACAGAAAGGGACACCAGGTGCAGCGTTACGATCGGCTGAGGGAGATCCTCCGTCTCGATCCCGACAAGGACTTCCTCGCCATCTACCGGCTCACCGCCACCTACGAGTTCCCCTGGGACTTCACCCGCGCCCTGGAACTCGCACTGTTCCGGACCTATGCGGTCCCGAGCATCGGTGGCCTGCTGGCCGAGACCGCCGAGTTCACCGACCGCGCCCAGAAGCGCTACGACGACACCGCGCTGCTCCTGGACGCGGTCGTCGAGCACGGCTTCGAGAACGACACCGCGCGCACCGCCATCCGCCGCGTCAACCAGATGCACCGCAGCTACGACATCTCGAACGAGGACATGCGGTACGTCCTGTGCACGTTCGTGGTGATTCCGGCGCGCTGGCTGGACGCCTACGGCTGGCGTCCGCTGACCCACCACGAGCGTCGGGCCTGTGCGAACTACTACGCCACCCTCGGCCGCCATCTGGGCATCACGGACATCCCGGGCTCCTATGAGGAGTTCGAAGCCACTCTCGCGGCCTACGAGGAGGCCCACTTCGGCTGGGACGAAGGCGCCCGCAAGGTCGCCGACTCCACGCTCGACCTCATGGCCTCCTGGTACCCGGCGCCGGTCGCCCCCGCCGTGCGGCGCGCGAGTCTCGCCCTCCTCGACGAGTCGCTCCTGGGTGCCTTCCGGTACGACGCCCCGCCTGCCCCGGTCCGGCGCCTGGTCCAGGGTGCCCTGTGGCTGCGCGGCCGCGCGGTACGGCTGCTGCCCCCGCGCCGGGCCCCGCACTACGCCCGCCAGAACCCGGAGATCAAGGGCTATCCGGACGGCTACGACGTGGGCGAGCTCGGCACGTTCCCCGTGCCCGGCTCGGGTGGCTGCCCCGTGCCGCATCCCCGCCGGCCCGCCGGAGCCGAGGCCCAGCCTCCGACCTGATCCCGGGCACCTCCGCGGACCCCGGGCCGGTGGCCGACGTACAGGCGTATCTCACGGGCGGCGCACGGCCAGCACCAGGAAGCGGTCGTCGTCGTCCGCGTACGAGGTCAGGTCCCAGCCCGAACCGCTCAGCAGCGGGCCGAGGTTGTGCTCGGCCCGCATGTCCTCGGGGGTCAGCTCGCGGCCGTGGCGCGCGGCGAGGGCCGCTCGCCCGATCGGGTGGAAGAGCGCGAGCCCGCCACCGGGACGGACCACGCGGGCGAGCTCACGCAGGTTCGCCCCGGGGTCGGGCAGGTGGGCGATGAGCCCGGCGGCGAAGACCGCGTCGAGCGCCTCGTCGCGCAACGGCAGCCGGGCCACGTCGGCGAGCACCAGGGCGCCGTCGGCGTCCCGCCCCGCTCGCCGCGCGGCGGCCAACATCTGCGGGGTGAGGTCCACTCCGAGCACGGTCCCGCCGGGTCCGACGGCGGTCCGCAGCGCGGTCATGGCCCGCCCGGTGCCGCAGCCCGCGTCGAGCACCCGGTCCCCGGGCCGCAGTCCGAACTCGGTCACGGCAGTGGTGAACGCGGGCCCGTCCCCGGGGAACTTGCGGTCCCAGTCGGCCGCGCGGGCCCCGAAGAACTCCTGCACGTGTGTCTGGTCTTCGCTCATGCGCCCATGATCCCCCACGGGTGTCCGCCGGCGGCGTCCCAGCGGACCGTGTGCAAGCTGGCACGTGGTGTGATCGGAGATGAACGTAGCTCTGTCATATTCCAGCAGTTCCAGCTGCTTTCGAAATGCGCCCCTTGTTCGCGCCCTCACCCGGACTAGCGTCCCGTGGCCATGGGACACCTGGGACATCTGGACCACGCCGCCTATGGGTGGCTGACACCCGTGCTGTCATACGTGATGGCATCGATCGGCGCCGCCCTCGGGCTGCGCTGCACCGTCCGCGCGCTCGCCACCACCGGGGCCTCTCGCCGCAATTGGCTCCTCACGGCGGCCTCCGCCATCGGCACCGGCATCTGGACCATGCACTTCGTCGCGATGCTCGGCTTCGAGGTCACGGGCACCGAGATCCGCTACAACGTGCCGCTCACGATCCTCAGCCTGCTCGTTGCCATGCTGGTCGTCGGCGCCGGAGTCTTCGCCGTCGGCTACGGCAAGGAACGCGGCAGGTCCCTCGTACTGGGCGGCCTCACCACCGGACTCGGTGTCGCCAGCATGCACTACATGGGCATGGCGGCCCTGCGACTGCACGGAGAGGTCTCCTACGATCCGCTCACGGTCGGACTCTCGGTCGCCATCGCCGTGATCGCCGCGACCGCAGCCCTGTGGGCCGCGCTCAACATCAAGTCACCGCTGGCGGTCGCCGTCGCCTCGCTCGTCATGGGCGCCGCCGTCAGCAGCATGCACTACACGGGGATGATGGCCGTCGCCGTCAGCGTCAGCCCTTCGGACGCGGTCCTGCCCGGTGCCACGGCGATGCAGTTCATCTTCCCGCTCGCCGTCGGGCTGGGGTCCTACCTGTTCATCACCGCCGCCTTCGTCGCGCTCTCCCCGACGGTCGACGGGCGCGCCGGCTCCGCTTCGAACGGGCAGGTGGGGGAACGCACGATGACGGCCCACTGACCCTCCCACCGACGCCCGCCGCCCGCCCGACGGCCGGCCGCCCACCCACCGACTGCCGACCGCCGACCGACGGCCGACGGCCGACCCGACTGCCCACCCACCCGACTGCCCACCCACCGAAGGCCGCCCCGACCGACCGCGGCCCACCCGTGCGACCGCCGCCCACCCACCCACCGACCGCCCACCCACCGACGACCGACCAGACCGACCACCCACCGACGACCGACCGCACACCGGCGGCCCACCGGCCACGCGGCGCGCACGGGCCGGCCCGTCGACCACGCCGATCCCGCGGCACCGCACCACCGCGCACCGGCCGTCACACCCCCCCCCCGCAGCCCCGCCCCGCAGCTCCGTCCCGCAGCCCCGCCCCCCCCCGCCGGGCCCCCCCCCCCCCCCCCCCCCCCCCCCCCCCCCCCCCCTCCCCCCCCCCCCCCCCCCCCCCCCCCCCCCCCCCCCCCCCCCCCCCCCCCCCCCCCCCCCCCCCCCCCCCCCCCCCCCCCCCCGCCCCCCCGCTCTGCAGTCCCCCCCCCGCCCCCCCCGCCCCACCGCACCCGTAGGCACCGCCCGGAACGAGGAGCCCATGCGAACACCCCGCAGAAAACCGGAAGCAGCGGCGCCGAGGCCGCCCGCGCCCCCGGCACGCGGCCGCCGGGCCCACGCCGGGCCGCCCGCCGAGGAACCGGCCGAGCTCCAGGCCCACCGGCCCTACCCGCCCGCCGCGCGCCCGAGTGGACCCCGGCCGCGATTGCGGCTGCGTCCCGCCACCGTCCGCGCGAAGATCGTCTCGCTGCTGATGGTCCCGGTCGTCTCGCTCCTCGCCCTCTGGGCCTTCGCCACCGTCAACACCGCCCAGGACATGGCCCGGCTCAGCCGCGTCCACCAGGTCGACACCGAGATACGCACGCCCGTCGCCGCCGCCGTCACCGAGCTCCAGGCCGAACGCCGCGCCGCCGTCCGGCTCCTCGCCGACCCCGCCGCCGACCAGGGCGCCCTGGACCAGCAGGCCCGCCGGACGGACGCCGCCGTGCAGCGGCTGCGCCTCGGCGACCAGCACACCGTCGCGGACTCGGGCGACTACCGCTCCGACATCGTGGTCCGGATGGAGGCGTTCGTCGCCGCCGCCGAAAGCCTGGCGGCCTCGCGCAAGGACATCGCCGACCGCCGCGCCACCCCCGAGGCGGCCTACACCATCTACACCCGTGTGGTCGACTCCGCCTTCGCCGTCGGGGGCGCCCTGACCGGCGGGAAGAAGGCCGAACTCGGCCCCGACGCCCGGGTCCTGCTCGAATTCTCCCGCGCCGCGGAACTGCTGTCCCGGGAGGACGCACTGCTCGCCGCCCCCGGCCCGCGTACCGCCGAAACGCTTCGGCAGCTGACCGGCGCCGTGGAGGCCCGCCGCGCGCTCACCGACTCCGCCGCCCGCGACCTCCCCGCCGACCAGCAGGCCGTCTGGGAGTCCGCCGCCAAGAGCGCGGCCTACGCCGACCTCACCGGCGCCGAGGACCGGGCGCTGGCCGCCGGCGCCGCCAAGGAGAGCCGCGGGGTGCCCGCCGGCTGGGAGGCCGCCCACAACGTCATCGCCTCCTCGATGCGGGAGGTCGAGGCGGGGGCGCAGGTCGCAGCCGCCGACCGGGCCGACCCGTTCACCGAAGGGGCGCTCACCCCGGCCGGGGCCGCCGTGCTGCTGGGCCTGGTGGCCGTCGCCGCCTCGCTCGTCATCTCGGTCCGGATCGGCCGGGGCCTGGTCGTCGAACTCGTGTCGCTGCGCAACACCGCCCTGGAGATCGCCCACCGCAAACTCCCGCAGGCGATGGAACGGCTGCGCGCCGGCCAGGAGATCGACGTCGCCGCCGAGACACCGCCCGGGCCACCGGCCGAGGACGAGATCACCCAGGTCGGCGAGGCGCTCGGCACCGTTCACCGGGCCGCGCTCAGCGCCGCCGTCGAACGGGCGGAACTCGCCAGCGGGATCTCCGGCGTCTTCGTCAACCTCGCCCGCCGCAGCCAGGTCCTCGTCCACAAGCAGCTCAGCCTGCTGGACTCGATGGAGCGGCGTACCGACGACCCGAACGAACTCGGTGACCTCTTCCGCCTCGACCACCTGACCACCCGGATGCGCCGGCACGCGGAGAGCTTGATCATCCTGTCGGGTGCCACCCCGGGCCGCGCCTGGCGGATGCCGGTCCCGCTCACGAACGTCGTGCGCGCCGCCGTCTCCGAGATCGAGGACTACCCACGGATCGAGGTCCGGCAGCTCGCGGAGGCCGCCGTGGTCGGGGGCGCGGTCGCCGACCTCACCCACCTGCTCGCGGAACTCATCGAGAACGCCGCCCAGTTCTCCCCGCCGCACACCAAGGTCAGGGTCAGCGGCGAGCCCGTCGGCGCCGGCTACGTCCTGGAGGTCGAGGACCGCGGCCTCGGCATGGGCTCCGAAACCCTCGGCGACGCCAACCGTCGCATCGAGCAGTCCGAGTCGCTCGACCTCTTCGACAGCGACCGGCTCGGGCTCTTCGTGGTCAGTCGGCTCTCGGCGCGCCACGGAGTGAAGGTGCACCTGCGCACCTCGCCCTACGGCGGTACCACCGCGGTGGTGCTCCTGCCCAACTCCATGCTCCAGAGCGCGATCACGGCCGGAGTCCCCGCCGGAGCCCCTGCAGGCGCTTCCGCCGCTTCCACCGCTTCCGCCCACGGCTCGGCCACGATCTCCGCCGAGGCCCCGGAATCCGACCCGGCGGTGCGACCGGAGCCGCCGGCTGCCGCTCCGGCCCGTACCCCGTCCCGGTCCTCATCCCCGAAGGCGGTCCTGCGGGCCGAAGAGCCACCCGCCATGACCGTCGTACGGGAGGACGCCCACCCCCAGCCGCAGGCCCACCCCCACCCCCACCCCCAGTCTCAGGCCCCGGCGCCGCATCCCGTAGGCGAGGAGCCCCGCCCGGCACCGGTGGCTTCGCTCCGGCCGCGTACCCCCGGTGGCGCGGGCGCCCGTACCCAGACGGCCGCCGCGGCGCCCCCGGCCTCGGTGACGGAACTGCCGCGCCGGGTGCGCCAGGCCAGCCTCGTGCCGCAGCTTCGGGAGGCCCCCGCCCCCAAGGCCCCAGGCGCGGCCCGTCCTCCCGAGGAGCCGCCGGGCCGCAGCCCGGAGCAGGCCCGGGATCGGATGGCGGCCTACCGGGCCGGCTGGGTCCGCGGCGCCCAGGAGAACTCCCCTCACGCAGGCAGCGAAGGAGAAGTGTGATGATCGAACATCAAAGGATCGACCTCGACGGCGGCCGCAGGTCCGGCGACCTGGACTGGCTGCTCGACGACCTGGTGCTCCGGGTCCGCGAGGTCCGGCACGCCGTGGTCCTCTCCAACGACGGCCTGGCGGTCGGCGCCTCCAGCGCGCTCAGCCGGGAGGACGCCGAGCACCTGGCCGCGGTGGCCTCCGGCTTCCACAGCCTGGCCAAGGGCGCGGGCCGGCACTTCCACGCCGGGGGCGTGCGCCAGACGATGGTCGAGATGGACGAGGGCTTCCTCTTCGTCGCGGCCGCCGGTGACGGTTCCTGCCTGGCCGTGCTCAGCACCGCGGGCGCCGACATCGGCCTGATCGCCTACGAGATGGCCCGCCTGGTGAAGCGGGTCGGCGAGCACCTCTACACCCCGCCCCGGTTCGCGGCGCACCCGCCGGCCGCAGGCTGAGGGCGGCGGTCCGGCACATGAACGGCCAGTGGTACGACTCCGACGCGGGCCCGCTCGTCCGCCCGTACGCCATGACCGGCGGGCGCACGAAGCCGGGACCCCACGGGGTGCGCTTCGATCTGATCGCGCTGGTCGTGGTCGATCCGGAGGGTACGGACGAGGCGGCCGAGTCCCTGATGGGCCCCGAGCACCGGGCACTGCTCGGACTCTGCCGGTCCGAGACCCAGTCGGTGGCCGAACTCGCCGCCGACGCCGACCTTCCGGTGGGGGTGGTGCGGGTGCTGCTCGGGGACCTGCTGGAGGGCGGGCACGTCAAGGTCAGTCGGCCCGTACCGCCCGCGCAACTACCGGACGAGCGGATTCTGCGTGAAGTCATCGAGGGATTGAGAGCGCTTTGATGGGACAGCATGACGACCGATCTGCCGGACCGGCCCCGGGGGTGGATCCCGGTCCCGGGGAGGATCCCGAACTGGCCGCGCTCGCGCTGAAGATCCTGGTCGCGGGTGGCTTCGGGGTGGGCAAGACCACGCTGGTGGGCGCGGTCAGCGAGATCCGGCCGCTGCGGACGGAGGAAGCGCTGAGCGAGGCGGGTGAACTGGTCGACGACACGGGCGGCGTGGCCCAGAAGACGACCACGACCGTGGCCATGGACTTCGGGCGGATCACCATCCGATCCGGACTGTCCCTGTACCTGTTCGGCACGCCGGGGCAGGACCGGTTCTGGTTCCTGTGGGACGAGCTGTCGCAGGGCGCGCTGGGCGCGGTGGTCCTTGCCGACACGCGGCGGCTGGAGGACTGCTTCCCGGCGGTGGACTACTTCGAACACCGGCGGATCCCGTTCGTGGTGGCCGTCAACTGCTTCACGGACGCCCGGCGGTTCGGGGCGCACGACGTGTCGCGGGCGCTGGACCTGGAACAGGGGACTCCGGTGGTGCTGTGTGATGCGCGGGACCGGGACTCGGGGAAGGAAGTGCTGATCAGGCTGGTCGAGTACGCCGGGCGGGTGCACACCGCCCGGCTGCTGGACTCGGTGGAGCCGCAGGCCGATTCCGTGTGAACCGGCCGGTCGGCGGGGGTGGATGTCAGTCGGCGATGTCGGCGAGGGCGATCACCTTGTCGATGGGCACCCTGACGAGGAGTTCGGTCGGGACGGCGTTGCGGCGGCCGAAGGCCTCGCCCTGCTCCTCGCCCATGTAACGGGCGCCGATCCGGGTGGCCCAGGCGAGCAGTTCGTCGGGGCCGTCGCTGTGTTCGCTGATCTCGGCGCGGCCTTCCAGGACGACGAAGGAGAAAGGCGGCCGGTCGTCGTCCACGCAGAGCGCGACCCGGCCGTCGCGGGCCAGGTTGCGCCCCTTGACGGTGTCCTTTCCGGTGTTGAAGACGAAGGAATCGCCGTCGAGTACGAACCAAATGGGAGCGATGTGCGGACTTCCGTCGGCGCGCACGGTGGTGAGCTCTCCGGTGCGGGTGGAGTGCGAGACGAATGCCCGCCATTCCTCTTGAGTCATCTTCTTCGTCATGGGGACATCCTCCTTGCCCGAAAGGCGCTGGTGGGGAAGGCTTGCGGCACGACTATGCGGGGTGGGGCGCGGCCAAGTGGCCGACGTCAACGGGGAGGGGCTGGGAATGGCACTGGACAAGCAACTGGACTGGCTGTTGGACGACCTGACGCGCAGGGTCCAGCAGGTGCGGCACGCGGTGGTGTTGTCCAACGACGGCCTGGTCACGGGGGCGAGCGCGGGCCTGGCACGGGAGGACGCGGAGCACCTGGCGGCCGTCGCGGCCGGCCTGCAGAGCCTTGCCAAGGGGTCCGGCCGCCACTTCCGGGCCGGCGAGGTACGGCAGACGATGATCGAGTACGACGAGGGAGCACTCTTCGTCATGGCGGCGGGCGCGGGCAGCAGCCTGTGCGTGCTCAGCGCCGCCGAATCGGACATCGGCCAGGTCGCGTACGAGATGACGCTGCTGGTCAACCGGGTGGGCGAGCACCTGGGCGTCGCGGAACGGCGCATCACCGGCGGCTGAACCGAGCCGAGCCGAGCTGAACCGAGCTGAGCAGACTCGTGCCGAGATCGAGCCGGGTTCGAGCCGCTCGGGGAGTTGTCCACAGGCCTCGCGGGGTGTCATTGCGTTGAGTTACGTTCTTCACACAGAGTAATCACTGCTCGTGGGGGAGGACGTAATGACGCAGATGGGGACCACACTTCGGGAGGATGTGGCCGACGGCGCCACGGACGTGATGCTGGGTGGCGCGCAGGCCGCCGGTGAACTGGGGCTGAGCCGAGCCGAGTTCGCCAGGGCGGTCCAGCTGGGGATCGTACGGGCCGGACCGCGTACCCTCGGCGGCGCCGCGCGTTACGCACGGGCCGAGCTGGACCGGGTCGGATCGGCGGCGGAACCGCCGGGCGCGCTGCGGGAGCAGGTCGAGACCGTGGCCGGGGCGGAGGCCGCGGCCGAGGTGGTGGGGGTCGGCCCGAGCCGGTTCACCCGGCTCGCACGCTGCGGGCACGTGACCCCGGTCGGCTATCGGATCAACCGGTACCGGGCCGTGGTGTGGCTGTATCTGACCAAGGAGCTACGAAGCTTCGCCGCGCGCGAGCCCGCACTGCTGCGCGGCATCGCGCCGTCGGCGGACCGGGAGCTGATGGCGGCCAAGACGGATCTGCGCCCGCGCTCGTGGCGCGGGCGGCACGTCGGGCTGCTGCTGAGACGAACAGCCGACCCGTGGGAGCGCGCCGCCGTGCTGGCTTCCGTACTCCCCGAGGTCGAGCTGCTGGAGGCCGTGCCCGACCCGGCGGAGCGGATCGTCCTGGCAGCCCTCGGCCCGCCCCCGCCGTACGGGCACCCACAGGTACCGGCGGCTGCCGCGGTGGCGTCGGGACTGCTCAAGGCCGGTCCGCCGGACGAGATCCACTGGTACCGCACCAGCCTGGACTTCGCCCTCGCGGGGGCGCGCGATCAGTCGAAGTCGACGGGGGAGAGGGGGCCGACGTAGACCCAGGCCCCGGCCTCGCGGGAGAAACTGCTGTGCTCGTGCAGCGAGCCCGTGTGCCGACCCTCGCGGTAGTGGGCACGGAACTCCACCGAGCCCTCCGTCTCGAACATCCCGCCGCGTTCGGTGGCGAGGATCTCCAGCCGCTCCCAACGCTGTTCGGGATCCAGGTCGAGGCGGTCCGGGCGGGTGTCCGGGTGCCAGGAGCGCAGCAGGTAGGCGGTGTCGCCCACCGCGAAGGCGCTGAACCGGGAGCGCATCAGCCGCTCGGCGGTGGGCGCCGAGCGGGCACCGGAGTGGAAGGGTCCGCAGCACTCCTGGTAGGTGGCGGACAGCCCGCAAGGGCAGGGGACGGCAGGGGTGGGCATCGGTGTGCTCAGTTCTCCGGGGCGGGCTCGGACGACGGGGCGGGCTCGGACGACGGGGTGGGCCGGGTCGGACGGGCCGGCTAGGACGGCTTGGCGGGGTACGGGCGGAAGAGGCCCTCCTGGACCACGGACACCAGCAGCCTTCCCTCCACGTCGTAGATGCGGCCCCGGGCCAGACCACGGCCGCCGTGCGCGATGGGCGACTCCTGGTCGTACAGGAACCACTCGTCCGCACGGAAGGGCCGATGGAACCACATGGCGTGGTCCAGCGAGGCCATGTCGAAACCGCGCATGCCCCACAGGGGTTCCACCGGGATGCGCACGGCGTCGAGGAGGGTCATGTCACTTGCGTAGGTGAGGGCGCAGGTGTGGATGAGGGGGTCGTCGCCCAGCGGGCCGACCGCGCGCATCCATACCGCGCTGCGGGGATCGGACCCCTTGAGCTCCTCCGGAGTCCAGCGGAGCCGGTTGACGTACCGGATGTCGAAGGGCTGGCGGCGGGCCATCCGCTCCAGCGCCTCCGGCAGCGCCCCGAGGTGCTCGCGGATCTCGTCCGCGAGCTTGGGGAGCGTGTCCGGATGAGGAACGTGGTGAGGAGGCAGCTGGTGCTCGATGCCGCCCTCCTCCGCTTGATGGAAGGAGGCGGTGAGATTGAAGATCGTCTTGCCCTGCTGGACCGCGGTGACCCGGCGCGTGGTGAAGGACCGCCCGTCGCGCACCCGCTCCACCTGGTACACGATCGGCACCCCGGGGATGCCGGGGCGCAGGAAGTACGCGTGCAGCGAGTGGACCGGGCGGTCGCTCTCGACGGTGCGCCCCGCGGCCACCAGCGCCTGGCCGGCCACCTGCCCGCCGAAGACGCGCTGGAGGGACTCCTGCGGGCTGGCGCCGCGGAAGATGTTGACCTCGATCTGCTCCAGATCGAGCAGATCGACCAGTCTCTCGGCGGGGTTCGTCATCAGAGGATCTCCACGGTCGGGTCCGGCGGGTCCGGCAGGTCCGGTGAGGCGGGCGGGGCGGGCGGGTACGGCGGGGTGCGAGGGACGGTCAGAGCGCTCCGAGCTCGCCGACCGAGGTGACCCGGATGACGGCCCGGCCCTCCTCGTCGGAGGCGGCCAGGTCGACCTCGGCGCTGATGCCCCAGCCATGGTCCCCGTTGGGGTCCGCGAAGGTCTGGCGGACGCGCCACAGGCCGTGCGCCGGGTCCTCCTCGATCTGCAGCAGCTTCGGGCCGCGCGCGTCGGGGCCGGTGCCCAGGTCGTCGTACTCGTCCCAGTACCCGTCCAGGGCCTCGCCCCAGGCATCCGCGTCCCAGCCGGACTCGGCGTCCAGCTCGCCCAGCACGTTGACGTGGTCGAGGGCGGCCAGCTCCACCCGACGGAACATGGCGTTGCGGACCAGGACGCGGAAGGCGCGCGAGTTCGCGGTGACCGGCTTGACCTGGTCGGCCTTCTCCTGGGCCTGCTCCGCCGTCTCCACCTCCGGGTTCGCCAGCTGCTCCCATTCGTCCAGCAGGCTGGAGTCGACCTGGCGGACCAGCTCGCCGAGCCAGGCGATCAGGTCCTGGAGGTCCTCGGACTTGAGGTCGTCGGGGATGGTGTGGTCCAGCGCCTTGAACGCGCTCGCCAGGTAGCGCAGCACGATGCCCTCGGTACGGGCCAGCTCGTAGAAGGAGGTGAACTCGGTGAAGGTCATCGCGCGTTCGTACATGTCGCGGATGATCGACTTCGGCGAGACCGGGTGGTCGCGCACCCACGGGTGGCTCTTCGCGTACACGTCGTAGGCGTGCGACAGCAGTTCTTCGAGCGGCTTGGGATAGGTGACGTCCTGGAGCCGCTCCATCCGCTCCTCGTACTCGATCCCGTCGGCCTTCATCTGGCCGACCTGGATACCGCGCTCCTTGTTCTGCTGGGCGGCGAGGATCTGGCGCGGGTCGTCCAGCGTGGACTCCACGACGGAGACCATGTCCAGCGCGTAGGAGGGGGACTCCGGGTCCAGCAGGTCGAAGGAGGCCAGGGCGAAGGTGGACAGCGGCTGGTTGAGCGCGAAGTCCTGCTGGAGGTCGACGGTGAGCCGGATGGTGCGGCCCTCCGCGTCCGGGGTGTCGAGCTTCTCGACCACACCGCCGTCCAGCAGCGAGCGGTAGATCGCGATGGCCCGGCGGATGTGCCGCAGCTGGGCCTTGCGGGGCTCGTGGTTGTCCTCCAGCAGGTGACGCATCGCCTGGAAGGCGTCGCCCGGCCGGGCGATCACCGACAGCAGCATGATGTTGGTGACCTTGAAGCGGGAGGTGAGCGCCTCCGGGTCGGCGGCGATCAGCTTCTCGAAGGTGGTGTCCGACCAGGCGACGAAGCCCTCGGGAGCCTTCTTGCGCACCACCTTGCGGCGCTTCTTCGGGTCGTCGCCGGCCTTGGCGAGCGCCTTCTCGTTCTCGATGACGTGCTCGGGGGCCTGGGCGACCACATAGCCCGCGGTGTCGAAGCCGGCCCGGCCGGCGCGCCCCGCGATCTGGTGGAACTCCCGGGCGCGCAGGGTGCGGACCCGGTTGCCGTCGTACTTGGTCAGGGCGGTGAACAGCACCGTGCGGATCGGGACGTTGACGCCGACGCCGAGGGTGTCCGTACCGCAGATGACCTTCAGCAGGCCGGCCTGGGCGAGCTTCTCGACGAGGCGGCGGTACTTGGGCAGCATGCCCGCGTGGTGCACACCGATGCCGTGTCGGACGTAGCGGGAAAGGTTCTGGCCGAACTTGGTGGTGAACCGGAAGTTGCCGATGAGCTCGGCGATCTTGTCCTTCTCCTCGCGCGTGCACATGTTGATGCTCATGAGCGACTGCGCCCGCTCGACCGCCTGGGCCTGGGTGAAGTGCACGATGTAGACGGGGGCCTGCCGGGTCTCCAGCAGCTCGGTGATCGTGTCGGTGATCGGGGTGGTGACGTACTCGTAGGAGAGCGGGACGGGCCGGGTCGCGGAGCGGACCACCGAGGTGGGCCGGCCGGTGCGCCGGGTCAGGTCCTCCTCGAACCGCTTCATGTCGCCGAGGGTCGCCGACATCAGGATGAACTGCGCCTGCGGCAGCTCCAGCAGCGGGATCTGCCAGGCCCAGCCGCGGTCCGGCTCGGCATAGAAGTGGAACTCGTCCATCACGACCTGGCCGATGTCGGCGTGCTTGCCGTCGCGCAGGGCGATGGAGGCCAGCACCTCGGCGGTGCAGCAGATCACCGGGGCGTCCGCGTTCACGGAGGCGTCGCCCGTCAGCATGCCGACGTTCTCGGTGCCGAAGAGCTTGCACAGGTCGAAGAACTTCTCCGACACCAGCGCCTTGATCGGGGCGGTGTAGAAGGTGACCTTGTCCTGGGCCAGGGCGGTGAAGTGCGCGCCGGCCGCCACCAGGCTCTTGCCGGAGCCGGTGGGGGTGGACAGGACGACGTTCGCCCCGGAGACGACCTCGATCAGCGCCTCCTCCTGAGCCGGGTACAGGGTGATGCCCTGGTCCTCCGCCCACGAGGAGAAAGCCTCGAAGAGGGCGTCGGGGTCGGCGTTCGGCGGGAGCTGATCAATGAGGGTCACACCCCCCATCTTGCCTGGCTTCCCCCCGGATCAGGGAACCGGCGGACGGAACGAAGATCACCGACGGTACGCTGTGCCGTCGATGCGGCCCGAACGAACCAGTCGACCGGGCCCGACCACACACCAGCGGGGCGGGAAACGACCATGATGGGTCCGGCGCACTCATTGTCCGGTGCAGCGGCCTGGCTGGGGGTGGGCGCGGCCACCGCGGCCGCCGGCCACCCCATGCCCTGGCCGGTCCTCGTCGTCGGCGCGCTGATCTGCGCCGGGGCGGCCCTCGCCCCCGACCTCGACCACAAGTCGGCGACGATCTCGCGCGCCTTCGGACCGCTCTCCAAAGGCGTGTGCGAGGTGGTCGACAAGATCTCGTACGCCGTCTACAAGGGCACCCGCTCCAAGAAGGACGCCCGCCGCACCGGCGGCCACCGCACGCTGACGCACACCTGGCTCTGGGCCGTGCTGATCGGCGGCGGGGCCTCCCTGCTCGCCGTCACCGCCGACCGCTGGGGTGTCCTCGCCCTGCTTTTCGTGCACCTGGTGCTGGCGGTCGAAGGCCTGCTGTGGCGGGCCGCCCGGATGTCCAGCGACGTCCTGGTCTGGTTGCTCGGCGCGACCAGCGCCTGGATCCTGGCCGGGGTGCTCGACCAGCCCGGCAACGGTGCGAACTGGCTCTTCACGGGTACGGGCCAGGAGTACCTCTGGCTCGGCCTGCCGATCGTGCTCGGGGCGCTGGTCCACGACATCGGCGACGCGCTCACCGTCTCCGGCTGCCCGGTCCTGTGGCCCCTGCCGATCGCAGGCAAGCGCTGGTACCCGATCGGCCCGCCGAAGGCGATGCGCTTCCGCGCCGGCAGCTGGGTGGAGCTGAAGGTCCTGATGCCGGTCTTCATCCTGCTGGGCGGCTTCGGCGGAGCCTCGGCACTCGGCTTCATCTGAGCAAGAGACCGGGCGGCGGAGGGACCGGTCACCTCCGCCGCCCGGTGCTTTCGTGGCTCGGCTCAGCCGTGCCAGGAACGCCACAGGGCCGCGTACGCCCCGTCGGCGGCGACCAGCTCGTCGTGCGAGCCGAGTTCGCTGATCCGGCCGCCCTCCACCACCGCGATCACATCCGCGTCGTGCGCGGTGTGCAGCCGGTGGGCGATGGCGATGACCGTACGGCCGTCCAGCACCCGGGCCAGCGAGCGCTCCAAGTGCCGTGCCGCGCGCGGGTCCAGCAGCGAGGTGGCCTCGTCCAGCACCAGCGTGTGCGGATCGGCCAGCACCAGCCGGGCCAGCGCGATCTGCTGCGCCTGCGCCGGGGTCAGCGCCGTGCCGCCCGAACCGACCTCGGTGTCCAGGCCCGACTCCATGGCCCGGGCCCAGCCGTCGGCGTCCACCGCGGCCAGCGACGCCCACAGCTCGGTGTCCCCGGCGTCCGTCCGCGCGAGGCGGAGGTTGTCCCGCAGCGTGCCCACGAACACGTGGTGCTCCTGGTTGACCAGGGCCACGTGCTCCCGCACCCGTTCCGCGGGCATCCGTGACAGCCGCGCCCCGCCGAGGGTGACCTCGCCGGTCCGGGGCGCGTAGATGCCCGCGAGCAGCCGTCCCAGGGTGGACTTGCCCGCGCCCGAGGGGCCGACCAGCGCCATCCGCGTGCCCGGCGGCACGGACATCGACACCTGGTGCAGGACGTCCACGCCCTCCCGGTAGCCGAAGCGGACCTCCTGGGCCCGCACGTCCCGGCCCTCGGGCGCCACCTTCGCGTCCCCGGCGTCCGGTTCGATCTCCCGCACGCCCACCAGGCGGCCGAGCGAGACCTGCGCGACCTGCAACTCGTCGTACCAGCGCAGGATCAGACCGATCGGATCGACCAGCATCTGCGCGAGGAGCGCGCCCGTGGTCAGCTGCCCGACCGACATCCAGCCCCGCATCACGCAGAACCCGCCGATCATCAGCACCGAGCCGAGGATCGTCACAAAGGTGACGTTGATGACCGGGAAGAGGACCGTCCGCAGGAACAGCGTGTACCGCTCCCACGCCACCCACTGAGAGATACGCCGTTCCGACAGCGCGATCCGCTCCGGCCCGAGGCGGTGCGCCTCGACCGTGCGGCCCGCGTCCACCGTTTCGGTGAGCACGGCCGAGACCGCCGCGTAACCGGCCGCCTCCGAGCGGTACGCCGACGGCGCCCGCCGGAAGTACCAGCGGCAGCCGATCACCAGCACCGGCAGCGCCACCAGCGCGGCGAGCGCCAGCGGCGGCGCGGTCACCGCGAGCGCCCCGAACAGCAGCCCCGCCCACACCACGCCGATGGTCAGTTGTGGCACGGCCTCGCGCATGGCGTTCGCCAGCCGGTCGATGTCGGTGGTGATCCGCGACAGCAGGTCACCGGTACCGGCCCGCTCCAGCACGCCCGGCGGCAGACCTACCGACCGCACCAGGAAGTCCTCGCGCAGATCGGCCAGCATCTCCTCGCCGAGCATCGCCCCGCGCAATCTGACCAGCCTGACGAAGAACGTCTGGACCGCCAGGGCCAGCGCGAACAGCAGCGCGACGCGCCCCAGATGCAGCTCGCGCGCCCCCACCGAGAGGTCGTCCACGACCTGGCCCAGCAGGTACGGGCCGGCCATGGAGGCGATCACCGCGGCCGCGTTGACGCTCACCAGCACCACGAAGGCCCGCCGGTGGCGTCGGAACAGGCCGCGCACATAGCCCCGTACGGTCGCCGACGTGCCCACGGGCAGGGTCGCGGCCGACTCCGGGGCGGCCGGATCGTACTCCGGCGGCGCCACGCCGATCATGCGGATTCCTCGATCTCTGTGAGTACTTCTTCCAGTTCCGTCAGTTCCGTCGGTTCCGCCCCGCCGAGCCCCCGCTCCTCGTCGGTCTCGCGCGTGACGACCGCCCGGTAGCGCGGCTCGCGCTGCAGCAGCTCGCGGTGCGTACCGACCGCCGCCACCGTGCCCTCGTCGACGAGCACGACCCGGTCCGCGCGGTCCAGCAGCAACGGCGAGGACGCCAGTACCACCGTGGTCCGCCCGGCGCGCAGGGCCGCGATGCCGTCCGCGATCCGCGCCTCGGTGTGCGAGTCGACCGCGGAGGTCGGCTCGTCGAGCACCAGCACCTCCGGATCCGTGACCAGGGACCGGGCCAGCGCGAGACGCTGACGCTGGCCGCCCGACAGGGACCGGCCGCGCTCGGTGATCCGGGCGTCCATCGGGTCCTCGACCCCGTCGGGCGCCGACTGCAGCAGCGCGTCCAGGACGTCCGCGCACTGGGCCGCGCCCAGCGCCGCGGCGGAATCGACAGCACCGGAGGCCGGAACGTCGAACAGCTCCCGCAGCGTCCCGGACAGCAGCACCGGATCCTTGTCCTGTACGAGGACCAGGGTGCGCGCGGTGTCCAGGTCCAGCTCGTCCAGCGCGACCCCGCCGAGGAGCACGGACGGCGCACCGGCCGTGGCCTCCTGCGTGGCATCCGTCCCCGCGTCCGAAGCCGCGGCCTCGTCCATCGGGTGGCCGCCCAGGCGTTCGGCGAGCCGTCCCGCCAGGTCCGGGTCCCCGCACACGACGGCGGTGAACCGCCCCGCGGGGGCCAACAGTCCGGTCCGCGGGTCGTACAGGTCCCCGCCGGGGGCCGGTGCCCTCACCGGCTCGGTGCGGGCGAGGTGCTCGACGGCGGCGGTGGCGGCGGCGTCCGTCCGGTTCAGCGACAGCACCCGGGCGGCGCGCTTGGCGGAGGGACGGGAGAAGGAGTACGCCATGGCGATCTCCTGGAAATGCCGCAGCGGGTAGAGCAGGGTCGCCACCGCGCTGAACGCGGCGACGAGTTCGCCCACCGCGATGTGCCCGTCCGAGACGAGCGTGGCGCCGTACCAGACCACCGTGATCATCAGGGCGCCCGGGAGCACCACCTGGATCGCGGAGATCAGTGCCCACATCCGCGCGCTGCGCACGGCGGCCGCGCGGACCTCCTGCGAGGCCTCGCGATAGCGGCCGAGGAAGAGTTCCTCACCGCCGATGCCGCGCAGCACGCGCAGGCCCGCGACGGTGTCGGAGGCCAGCTCCGTGGCCTTGCCCGCCTTCTCCCGCTGGACGTCGGCGCGTCGGGTGGCGCGCGGCAGCAGGGGCAGCGGCGACAGGGCGATCAGCGGGACGCCGATGGCGACGACCACACCGAGCTCGGGGGCGAAGAACAACAGGCCCACGCAGACGAGGACGACGGAGAAGAGGGCCGCGAGGAAGCGCGAGACCGCCTCGACGAACCATCCGATCTTCTCCACGTCGCCCGTGGACACGGCGACCACCTCACCCGCGGCGACCCGCCGGGTGAGCGCGGAGCCCAGTTCGGCCGTCTTGCGCGCGAGGAGTTGCTGCACCCGGGCCGCGGCGGTGATCCAGTTGGTGACGGCGGTGCGGTGGAGCATCGAGTCGCCGACCGAGATGGCGACGCCGATGGCCAGGAGCAGCGCGCCGACGAGCAGCAGGCGGTTCGGCTCGCGGTCGACCACCGCGTTGACACCGAGGCCCACGGCGTACGGCAGGGCGGCGACACCGGTGAAGTGCAGCATGCCCCAGCACAGGCTCTTGAGCTGTCCACCGAGTTGACCGCGCCCCAGCCACAGCAGGAACCGGGGGCCGGAACGAGCGTCGGGTACCCCTGGATCCGGATACGGAAGATCGCTGATCTGCATGACGCCCCATGACTGGTCGAGTGGTCCAAACCGTGCAAGGTTCGCCTTCCGGACCGGTGCCGGGCAATCGATTTTCCGCGGGACGCCCGCCGCGGCCAGCGGGTTTACGGCGGCGGGGGCGGCGTGGCGCCTGGTCACGGGGGTCGCGCGCCCCGGCGCTCAGGGGCGGGTGGCGCGCTCCAGTTCGAGCAGCGCCGAGTGGTAACTCCGTCCCGTCGCCCCTTCCATGCCCACCTCGCACATCCGGTTCGCCGACAGATGGACGTCGAAGGCCCGCGCGGTGACCTCGGCCGCCTCGCGCGCCGTCGCCGAAGCCGTCAGCTCCGGATGCAGCATGCCCCGATCGCCCGCGAAGGCGCAGCAGCCCGCGTCGTCGGGGACCACCACCTCCTCGGCGCACGCCTCGGCCACCGCCCGCAGCCGGTCCTCGTCACCCAGGTGCCGCATCGAACAGGTGGGGTGGAGCACGGCGGAGCCCACCGTGCGACGGATCTCCAGACGCGGCAGCAACTCCTCGGCGGCCCACACGATCGAGTCGAGGACGCGCAGCTCCGCGTGCAGGGTCCGGTTCTGCGGAGTCAGGTACGGAACCACCTCGCGCGCGATGCCCAGCGTGCAGGAGGAGGCGTCGACGACCAGCGGCAGCAGCCCGCCGGCGGTCCAGCCCCAGGCCGCCTCGACGATCCGGTTGGCCATCACCCGGGTGCCGGCCTCGTATCCCTTGGAGTGCCAGATCGTGGCGCAGCAGGTGCCGCCGACGTCGCCGGGGATCCAGACGGGTCGGCCGGCCCGCTGCGACACGGCCACCACGGCCTGGGGCAGCGAGGGGCCGGGCGGGCCCTCCGGGCCGCCGAAGATCCGGTTGACGCAGGCCGGGTAGTACACGGCCGCCGCGCCCACCCGCCGGGTCGCGGGCAGGTGCCGCGCCGCGGCGCCCGGGAGCTCCGCGAGCCACCGCGGGACCAGGTCCGGACGTACGGCCTTGCGCGCGGCCCCGGTGACCGCCGCCAGCAGCGGGTCCCCGACCCGGGGCGGGATGCGGTCGGCGGCCGCCACCACCAGCCGTGCCGCGGACTCGGCGACCCCGAACCGCCGCGCGGCCAGCGCGGCGGCGGCCTCCTCGCGCGGGCCGTGCTGGCGGTGGCGGAAGTCCTTCATCAGCGCCCCGGTGTCGATGCCGACCGGGCAGGCGAGCTTGCAGGTGGAGTCGCCCGCGCAGGTGTCCACCGCGTCGTAACCGTAGGCGGCGAGCAGTTCGTCCAGCACGGGGGAGCCGGGCTGCTGGCGCATCATCTCGCGGCGCAGCACGATCCGCTGGCGCGGCGTGGTCGTCAGGTCCTGGCTGGGGCAGACCGGTTCGCAGAAGCCGCACTCGATGCACGGGTCGGCCACGGCCTCCACCTGCGGAATGGTCTTCAGACCGCGCAGATGGGCGCGCGGGTCGCGGTCGAGGAGGACGCGCGGCGCGAGCACTCCGTCCGGGTCGACCAGCCGCTTCGTGCGCCACATCAGGGCGGCGGCCGCGGGACCCCATTCCAGCTCCAGGAAGGGGGCCATGTTGCGGCCCGTGGAGTGCTCCGCCTTCAGGGAGCCGTCGAACCGCTCCACGGTGAGCCGGCAGAAGGCGTCCATGAAGGCCCCGTACCGCTCGACGTCGGCGGGGTCGGCGGCGTCGAAGGCGAGCATGAAGTGCAGGTTGCCGTGGGCCGCGTGACCTGCGACGGCCGCGTCGAAGCCGTGCTCCGCCTGGAGCGCGAGGAGTGCCTCGCAGGCCTCGGCCAGCCGGGCCGGAGGCACCGCGAAATCCTCGGTGATCAAGGTGGTGCCCCGGGCGCGGGCGCCGCCGACGGCGGTCACGAAGGCCTTGCGGGCCCGCCAGTAGCCGCCCACGGTCTTCGGGTCGCCGGTGAAGGCGTTGGTGATCGAGGCCACCGGGGCGACCAGGTCGAGGTCGCCGAGGACCCGGGCGGCCCGGTCCGCGCAGGCGTCCCGGCCGGCTCGGTCCGGCGCGCGGAACTCCACGAGCAGGGCCGTGGTGTCGCGGGGCAGGTCCGCCCAGTCGGCGGGCACCCCCGCGACGCTGACGGAGGCGCGCAGGGTGTTGCCGTCCATCAGCTCGACGGCGACGGCTCCCGCTTCGTTGAAGAGGGGCACCGCCGCGGCCGCGGCGGGCAGCGAGGGGAAGAAGAGCAGGGCCGAGCAGACCTCGCGGTCCAGCGGGAGGGTGTCGAGGACGACCTCGGAGATGAAGCCGAGGGTGCCCTCCGAGCCGACCATGAGCCCGCGCAGGATCTCGACGGGCGTGGTGCCGTCCAGGTAGGCGTCGAGGCGGTAACCGGTGGTGTTCTTGATCTCGTACTTGGCGCGGATCCGGGCGACCAGAGCCGGATCGGCCTCGATCTCCCGCTTGATCTCCATCAACCCGTGGCACAGGGCCGGTTCGGCGCGTGCCAGTTCCTCGTCGGCCAGGGGGTCGGCGGTGTCCACGACGGTGCCGCCGGGCAGGACGAAGGTGAGGGAGGAGAGGGTGCGGTAGGAGTTGCGGGTGGTGCCCGCCGTCATGCCGGAGGCGTTGTTGGCGACGACCCCGCCCAGGGTGCAGGCGGCGGCGCTGGCCGGGTCGGGGCCGAGGATCCGGCCGTGCCGGGCGAGGGCCGCGTTCGCCCGGGCCACGGTGGTGCCGGGCCGGATCCGGGCCCGCCTCCCCTCCTCCAGCACCTCGATCCCGACCCAGTGGCGGCGTACGTCGACCAGGATGTCCTCGCCCTGGGCCTGGCCGTTGAGCGAGGTCCCGGCGGCCCGGAAGACGACCTCGCGCCGGCGGCCGTGGGCGTAGGAGAGCACCGCGGAGACGTCGTCGATGTCCTCGGCGACCACCACCACCTGGGGGACGAAGCGGTAGGGGGAGGCGTCGGAGGCGTAGCGGACCAGGTCGGAGACCTTCCACAGCACCTTCTCGGGGCCGAGCAGCGCGGTCAGCTCGGTGCGCAGCGGCTCGGGCGTGCCGCCGGACCGGTGCCCGGGGAACCGGTCGGGGGCGGGGCCGCCGATGCCGCGGGGGCGCAGGGCCCCCGGCTTCGGTTCCAGCAGCGGCATCTGCGACCCCTCGCGTCGTCGAGGCCCTCGGGTGGCCTACTCAGCAGGTGCGCTCCGCCGGGGCGTCCGACAGGGCGTTCAGCAGACCGCCGAGCACTTCGCGCTGGTCGGCGGTCAACGGAGCCAGGATCTCCTCCGCCGCGTCGGTTCGCGCGTTGCGCAGCCGGCGCAGCGTGGCGCGGCCGGTGTCGGTGAGCTCGATCCGGATGACCCGGCGGTTCGCGGGGTCGGGGGCGCGCCGTACGCACTCGGCCGCCTCCAGGCCGTCCACGAGGGTGGTCACCGCGCGCGGGACGACTTCCAGACGGGCGGCGAGATCCGCCATACGGGGTGCCTGCTCGCCCTCGTAGTGCGAGACGAGGCGCAGCAAACGACTCTGGGCGGGAGTGATCCCGAGCGGCACCATGTGGCGCTTCTGGATCCGGTGCAGCCTGCGCGTCAGGCGCAGGAGCTGTTCGGCGAGGAGGCGATCGCTGTCGGAGGCGGAGCTCATGCGGGAACAATATCAGGATGCCGTTCATTGTGAGTATAGGTAACAATGACCTATGCTCCAATGGTCCCGACCTCACCGAAGGGGACCTTCGCGTAGACCCGACCGCCGACCACCGACTTCCGACCCCCGAGAGGGTGCCCATGCCACACGACGAACCGAAGTGGATCCCATCGAAAGACCCCATCGACCCCGCCCGTCCCGCCCCGGCGGAGCAGCCGCGTGAGCTGCGCCGCATCGTGGGGCTGTTCCGGCCCTACCGCGGTCGGCTCGCCGTCGTCGGCCTGCTGGTCGGCGCCTCCTCGCTGGTCGGCGTCGCCTCGCCGTTCATGCTCCGCGAGATACTCGACGTCGCGATCCCGCAGGGACGCACGGGGTTGCTCAGCCTGCTCGCGCTCGGCATGATCCTGACCGCCGTCGTCACCAGCGTCTTCGGCGTGCTCCAGACCTTCATCTCCACCACCGTCGGCCAGCGCGTCATGCACGACCTGCGCACCGCCGTCTACGCGCAGCTCCAGCGGATGCCGTTGGCCTTCTTCACGCGGACCCGCACCGGAGAGGTGCAGTCCCGCATCGCGAACGACATCGGTGGCATGCAGGCCACCGTCACCTCCACCGCGACCTCGCTCGTCTCGAACCTGACGGCCGTCATCGCCACGGTGGTCGCCATGCTCGCGCTCGACTGGCGGCTCACCCTGGTCTCGCTGCTCCTGCTGCCCGTCTTCGTGTGGATCAGCCGGCGGGTCGGACACGAGCGCAAGCGGATCACGACGAAGCGGCAGAAGCAGATGGCCGCCATGGCCGCGACGGTCACCGAGTCGCTCTCGGTGAGCGGCATCCTGCTCGGCCGCACCATGGGCCGCTCCGAGTCCCTCACCGCGGCCTTCTCGGTCGAGTCCGAGAAGCTCGTCGACCTGGAGGTGCGCTCCAGCATGGCCGGGCGGTGGCGGATGTCCACGATCGGCATCGTGATGGCCGCGATGCCCGCGCTCATCTACTGGGCGGCCGGCATAGCCCTGCAGACGGGCGCCCCCTCGCTGTCCGTCGGCACCCTCGTCGCCTTCGTGACGCTCCAGCAGGGCCTGTTCCGGCCCGCCGTGAGCCTGCTGTCGACCGGTGTGCAGATACAGACCTCCCTGGCGCTGTTCGCCCGCATCTTCGAGTACCTCGACCTGCCGGTGGACATCACCGAGCGTGCGGACGCGGTGCGCCTCGACCGGGCCAAGGGCGAGGTCACCCTGGAGGACGTGCACTTCGCGTACGACGCCAAGAACGGTCCGACCCTCTCGGGGATCGACATCACCGTCCCGGCCGGCGGCTCCCTCGCCGTCGTCGGCCCGACCGGCTCCGGCAAGAGCACGCTCAGCTACCTGGTGCCACGGCTCTACGACGTCACCGGCGGACGGGTCGCCCTCGACGGGGTGGACGTGCGCGACCTCGACTTCGACTCGCTGGCCCGCTCGATCGGCGTGGTCTCCCAGGAGACCTACCTCTTCCACGCCTCGGTCGCCGACAACCTGCGCTTCGCCAAGCCGGACGCCACCGACGAGGAGATCACCGAAGCCGCCCGCGCGGCCCAGATCCACGACCACATCGCCTCCCTGCCCGACGGGTACGACACCCTGGTCGGTGAGCGCGGGTACCGCTTCTCCGGAGGCGAGAAACAGCGCCTGGCCATCGCCCGCACCATCCTGCGGGATCCGCCGGTACTGATCCTCGACGAGGCCACGAGCGCCCTGGACACCCGCACCGAGCATGCCGTCCAGCGGGCCATCGACAACCTCTCCGCGGGGCGTACCACCATCACCATCGCCCACCGCCTCTCCACCGTCCGCGACGCCGACCAGATCGTGGTCCTGGACGCCGGGCGCATCGCCGAACGCGGCACGCACGAGGAGCTGCTGGGGGTCGACGGTCGGTACGCGGCCCTGGTCCGCCGGGACCAGGACGCCGAGCCGGCGCCCGAGCCGCCGGAGGGCGTCCAGCTGGCTCCGGTAAACGTATGACCGTATGACCGGCGCGCAGGTCGGGTGCCGGAAATGTGACGAATCGCGGGTTAGCGTTCCCGTATGCGTCATGAGTACCGGCCGCCGCAGCGCCGTTCCCGGCTGACCCGCCGGGGCCGGCTGGCGCTCTTCCTCGGCACGCTGCTCGCCCTCGGTGCGGCGGTCCTGATACCGATACTGCGCGGTGGCGACGTGCCGGAGACACCACGTCGGCTGCTGATCCCCGAGGGCTGGCGGGCCCCGCAGGTGTACGCCGCGATCGACCGCGAGCTGAAGCTCCCGCCGGGATCCACGAAGAAGGCGGTGCCCACCGCCGGGCTGGCACTGCCCGCGGAGGCCAAGGGCAACCCGGAGGGCTTCCTCTTCCCGGCGACGTACCCCGTGACCTCGAAATCCACCCCGGCCACCCTCCTCACGCTCATGGTGCGGACGGCGAACCAGAAGCTCGCCACCCGGGCCGTCGCCGACGGCGGCAAGGCCCACGGGATGACCCCGTACCAGACGGCCACCCTCGCGAGCATCATCGAGGCGGAGGCCGAAGGCCGCGCCGACATGGGCAAGGTCGCACGGGTGGTGCACAACCGGCTGGCGAAGTCGATGCCGCTCCAGATGGACTCCACCATCAACTACGCCCTGAACCGCAGCACCCTGCACACCAAGCTGAGCGACACCCGGATCGACAGCCCCTTCAACACCTACGAACGCCAGGGGCTGCCCCCCACGCCGATCGACAACCCCGGGCTGGGAGCGATGGCGGCCGCGGTCGCCCCGACGCCCGGCGACTGGTTGTTCTTCGTCACCGTCAAGGCGGGCGACACCCGTTTCTCGGCGACCTACGAGGAACACAAGAAGCACGTCGCGGAGTTCAACCGGATCCACGCGAGCGCGGGCTCCCGCACCGGTCAGGCCGGGCCCACCGGGAAATGAGGGGCGCCGGCCGCGGCGGCGGCCCTACGATCGGCGGCCTGCCGGAAGCGTCGACCGAGGGGGCCGAGAGCCGTGAAGTGGCCAGGGAGAGCGAAGCCGCAGCGAGGCGGGCCGGGTGCCGGCGCCGGGCGACCCGTACGCGCCGAGCCGACGGAGCGGGCCGAGCAGGCGGCGCAGGCCGAAGCGGCGGCGCAGGCCGAAACGGCCCGGCGGCACCTGATCGAAGAACGCTGGGGAAGGCAGACCGCGGCCTGGGCGGACTGGCTGGCCCGTTCCCCGGCCGGTGTGGACCTGCACCTGTGGTGGCAGAGGCAGAACGACCTCGTTCCGCTCATCGGCGAGGAGCCCTACCGCGACCGACTCGCCGAGCTGCTCTCCCGGGCGGCCCCGCGCGATCTCGCGGCCATGGGACTCGGCTGTTCCCGGCGGGTCGACCGGGCCTGCCGCACCCCCGAGGTCTGCGGGCAGGATCCCGAGCCGCGTCCGGACGTCCGCCCCTTCGGCCGCAGCGGCCCGGTCCCGGGGGCGTGCAGCTCCTTCATCGACTGCTACACCTCGCACGAGATCCGGGTCCGGTTCAGCGGCGACGACCGCCACAGCGCAGTGATGCTGCTCCGCGGCGGCCCCGGCGAGGCGCGGCTGTGGGTGGACGGCGTGCCCGTCCTGGAGGGGGAGTGGCTGGACAACGGCGGTCACTGGCTGGACGAGCGGTTCTTCGTCATCCGGATCGGCGGCCCGGACGACCATCCGGAGCAGGGGTACACCTCGATCGGCCAATGGCTCTACGACATCGTGTCCCTCCTGGTCTACGACGCCGAGCTGCGGATCCCCCACGTCCTGATCCCCGGACCCACCGAGAACTGGCGGGATCCGGTGGCGGATGTACGGGACGGGACGGTCCGCGTCTACGCGGACGAGGCGGCCCAGGCCGCCGCCACCCCGGACCGGGAGTTCCCCGTCGGGGCTCCCCCGACAGGCTGAGGGCGGAGTGCTGACATCACCTCGGCCGGTCATCCGTTCACCTGACGAGAACGGGTGGCGCCGGGATCATTCAGTGAGGGATCCTCAGGAAATACTCAAGTCTGTTGATCGTCCTGTACGGATCGCTAGTGTTCATTTCGATCCACCCGACACGACTCTCCGTCGACGGGGGACCGTTGCGGCCGGAGAGTCGCATGCCGTCTTCCGATCGTGAAAGGTTGCGGAATGAATGGTCTCACTGCTCTGGCGGCGGCCGCTTTCGGCTCCACCGTGTATCTCGTAACTTTATCCACGGTGAAATGGCTGAACGCGTCGGCCCCCCGCGTCAAGGTTGCGGGCCTGGTCGTGACCGGCATGATTCTGTGCGGGCTCATAGGGGTCGTCGCGTCCGCGAGCCAGAGCGTGGCGATCGGGTTTGTCGTGGGTGCCGGCCTGACACCGCCCGTACATCGATGGATTCTGCGGCGACGCTTGTCCGTACGGGGAGGGGGCTCTCTTTCTCCGCGATAGCGGTTGTCGTCATCGAGGACGAGAATCTCCGGTGCCTTCCGTCCCGACAGTCGATGAGGGCTTCGGCCTCTCGCTCGTCACGCCGCCGCAAACCTCGGCATCCGGCCGCCCGAAGCGTTCGCCGCAGGTGGTTGTCGTCAGGTGCCGGAGTTGTCGACGAACCCCACGACATCGAGGAACTCGATGTGCGGCGCCACACCGTAGATGTGCGTCACCTTGTCGACGATCTCCTCCGTGAAGAAGGCGCGGGCCTTCGCCTCGTCGTCCCACACATAGAAGTTCCTTGCTCGAACGCCGTCTTCGTCGAGCATGAAGCTCTTGAAGCGAAGGCCGGCCATACCTTCGAATGGCGCTCGGAGTTCGTCGGCGATCTTTGTGAGAGCGGAGCGATCGAACGTTCCGGTCTGCGTGAAAGTCACGAGCACGCCGATCATCGGGCCTCCTGTCGATGGGGTGAGCAAACCGTGGATCGAGTCGCGTCAGCGGCGGAGCCCAGTGCATGCGAACGGAAATTCTGGTTGCTGGGGCCGCGAGTCGGTGCAGGAGCGCGTCGAGTTTCGCGTGCGTGCATGCTCGATCGAACTTATGGGTGAGGTGGGCTTCGCCGGTCCGTCCGCTGTCCGTCGCGGTCTCGATCAGGTCTTCGGGGCGCCGAAATCGGGCAGGGTGACCGATCCGTCCGCGGCGAGGGGGAATCCCGGATTGTGTGCGACTTCCCAGCAATGGCCGTCCGGGTCCGTGAAAGCGCTGGAGTAGAACCCGATCGCATTGACGGCCGCCGGCTTGGTGACGGTGCCGCCCGCCCTTCGCGCCGCGGCCAGCACCTCGTCCACCTCGGCCTCGGAGCGGACGTTGTGGGCGAGGGCGATCCCGCCGAAGCCGCCGCCCGGTCCGGGCTCGACCCCGCAGTCGCGCGCCAGCTTCTCCCGGTCCCACAGCACCAGTGCGAGCCCGCCGGTCTGGAAGAAGACCGTCTCCTCGACCTCCTGCCCCCGCCAGCCCAAGGCCTCGTAGAAACCCTTCGCGCGGGCGAGATCGGAAACCCCCAGGGTGACCAGGGTGATGCGCTGTTCCATGCGAGCACAGTAGAACGCCGCGCGGGACGGCCGCCGCATCCGCGCCCGGCGGCGCGAGGCGGCTCGGGGGTGGGGTCCGGGGTGGGGTCCGGGTCGGGGTCCGCTCGGCGGCCGATCAGTCGCCGAAGTAGGCCGTGGCCACCGCGTAGGTGTCCTCGTAGAGGTGGTAGCGGGTGATCCGCCCGTCCCGGACCGTGGCGTGCAGCGCGAACGCGGTGTCGATGTCCCGGCCGGTCTTCCTGACCTCGGACACCATGCGGCCGAGGAGCACCACGTCGTCGCCCTCGGCGATGACCTGGCGCAGGTCGAACTCCTTGGGCCGCACATGGGTCCGCAGCAGCTCGAAGAACGTCCGCATGCCGTCCGGCGAGTCCACCTCCGGAACCCACGGAATGCCCGGCGGGTGCGGGATCGAGAACGACACCCGGTCGGCGAACAGCGCCGCAGCCTCCGCACTCTTCCCTTCGGCCAGCAGCGGGAACAGGCGTTGGACGGTCTCCGTCGGTGAGGGGGTGGCCATGCCCGTCGACCCTACGCGGGCGGGCGAGGCCCTCGCTCGATGCTCGCCGGTGATGTCCGGGAAGCGGCCCGGAAGGGCCACCGGATCAGCCCACCGGATCAGCCCACCGGCGCGCCCGCCGTTTCGCGGCTCAGGAGCCGACGGATCTCGCGGACCGCGGCGCCGCCCGCGCGGTTGGCTCCGACGGTCGACGCCGACGGGCCGTAGCCCACCAGATGGATCCGCCCGTCGCGCACGGCCCGGGTCCCCTCGACCCGGATGCCGCCGCCCGGCTCGCGCAGGCGCAGCGGGGCGAGGTGGTCGACGGCCGCCCGGAATCCGGTGGCCCACAGGATCACGTCCGCGTCCACGTGGCTCCCGTCCGCCCAGGCGACGCCGGCGGGGGTGATCCGGTCGAAGACGGGCCGCCGGTCGAGCACGCCCGAGGCCAGACCGGCCCGGACGGCGTCGTTCAGCGGGAGTCCCGTCACGCTGACCACGCTCTGCGGAGGCAGTCCCTGGCGCACCCGCTCGTCCACCTGGGCCACCGCGGCCCGGCCCTCGGCCTCACCGAAGCTCCCGTCGCGGAAGACCGGGGGCCGTCGGGTCACCCAGGTGGTCCCCGCCGCCACCTCGGCGATCTCCAGCAGGTGCTGCACCGCCGAGGTGCCACCGCCGACGACGACCACTCGCGCCCCGGCGAACTCCTGCGGCCCCGGATAGTTCGCGGTGTGCAGTTGGCGGCCGCGGAAGGTCTCCTGGCCCGGGTAGCGCGGCCAGAACGGCCGGTCCCAGGTTCCGGTGGCGTTGATCAGGGCCCGGGCCGTCCAGATGCCGACCGAGGTCTCCACGCGCAGCCGCCCCGCGTCCCCCTCGCGTACGGCGGAGACGTCCACGGGTCGGTGCACGCGCAGGTCGAAGCGGTCCTCGTAGGCGGCGAAGTACTCCCCGACGACCTGCGAGGACGGTCGGAGCGGGTCGGCGCCCGTCAGTTCCAGGCCGGGCAGGGCGTGCATGCCGTGGACCTTGCCGTAGGTGAGCGAGGGCCAGCGGAACTGCCAGGCGCCGCCCGGGCGGGGCGCGTGGTCGAGGACCACGTGGTCGATCTCCGCCCGGGTGAGGTGGTAGGCGCTGGACAGGCCCGCCTGACCGGCACCCACGACCACCACGTCCACGTCCCCGGCGGCGTTCCGCGTCATGTTGTTCACGGTTCTACCAACCGGTCGCGGGCCCCGGATCTTCCCGGGAGGTTCGGGGCACCCCCGTGGTTCAGGGGCACCCCCGTGGTTCAGCGGGCGGCCCCGCCGTGCGCGCCGGCGCCTGCGCGGCGCAGGGTCGCCAGGACCGGATCGGTCGGTTGCAAGGTGAGCCCGGGGAAGACCCCGGCCCGGGCGCTCCCGCTGTCCAGGTGGAACCGCTGCGCCAGCACCGCCAGTACGAGCGCGGCCTCCACCAGCGCGAACCGCGCGCCCAGACAGGCCCGCGGGCCGCCGCCGAAGGGGAACCAGGCGTGCTCGGGCACCGGGTGCGGGGCGTCCGCGTCCCACCGTTCGGGGCGGAAGGCCTCCGGGTCCGGGAACCACCGGGCGTCGCGGGGCATCGACCAGGGGCTGGTCCATACCGAGGTTCCGGCCGGTACCGCGCGCCCGCCGAGGGTCGCCCCCTCCGTGGCCACCGCCGAGATCAGCCAGATCGGCGGATAGATCCGCAAGGCCTCCTTGACCACCTGCTGGGTCCAGGGCAGCCGCGCGTAGTCGTCGTAGGTCGGCAGCCGCCCGCCGAGCACCCGGTCGAGTTCCTCCGTCAGCCGGGCCCGTGCCGACGGCGCCCCCGACAGCAGCTGCCAGGCCCAGGTCAGGGTGGTCGAGGTGGTCTCGTGGCCGCCGATGTAGAGGGTGATCGACTCGTCCCGCAGCTCCTTGCGGGAGAGCGGCCCGCCGCTCTCGTCGCGGGCCGCGAGCAGTCGGCTGAGCAGGTCGTCCCGTTCCGCGCCGGCCGCCGATGCCGCCTCGTGCTCCCGGATGACGTGCTCGATCTCCCGGTCGAGCACCGCCACGGCCGCCCGCATCCGGCGGCGCCCGGGAGTGCGTACCCAGGGCGGCAGGAACAGCGTCAGCCCGCGGAACTCCGCGCCCAGTTCGCGCTGCGCCGTGGCCATGGCCGCGCTGATGGGCGCCTCCCGGCCGGCGGCGTCGCTCCCGAACAGCGTGCGCACCGCGATCCGCTGGGTGAGTCCGGCCATCTCCCGGTGTACGTCGACCCGTTGCCCCGCGCGCCAGCCGCTCGCGAGGGCGTCCGCGCACTCGACCATCGTGGCGGCGTACGAGCGCACCTGGCGTGGCCGCACGGCCGGCTGGACCAGCGCCCGCTTGCGCCGCCAGTCGTCCCCGGTGGCGACGACCACGCCGTCGCCCAGCAACTGGCGGAAGGCCCAGCCCAGTTCCGTCGGCCGGAAGGTGGACTCGACGGCCCCGAGCAGCTCGCCGGCGTGCTCGGGTCGGGAGACCAGGATGTTGCGCCGGCGGCCGAGCGCCCAGGGCACCCAGTCCCCGTAGCCGTCGCGCAGGGACTCGAAGAAGGCCAGTGGGTCGCGGGCGAAGGCGGGCAGGTTGCCGAGCAGGGGCCAGCGGCGCGGTCCGCCGCTCCGGGTGCCCGGGGTCAGGGTCGCGGTCACGCAGGCATGGTGACAGCCGCCCCCGCAGGCCACCAGAGGGCGGACGGTGTCTCCTCGGCGCGGTCGGGCCCGGCATCGTTGACGAATAGTCTGCGCGTAGATAATCTATGGACAGACGATCCGATCAGGGAGACCAGCCATGTGGGAGTACGAGCACAGCATCGAGACCGGCGCCACCCCCGAGGCGATCTGGCGGCTCTGGGCGGACGTGGAGAACTGGGGCGCCTGGAACGCCGAGATCCAGAAGATCGAGATCGACGGCCCCTTCGCGGCCGGTACGCGGATCACGATGACGCCGCCGGGGGAGGACCCGATCCCGCTGCGCATCGCCGAGGCGGTCGAAGGTGAACTGTTCGTCGACGAGGCGCGCTTCGACGGCCTGCTGCTGCGGACCGTCCACCGGATCGACCCGATCGGCCCGGACCGGATCCGGGTGGTCTACCGGATGGAGATCACCGGCGACGGCGCCGACGAGATCGGCGCGCAGATCGGTCCGGGCATCACCTCCGACTGGCCCGACACGATGGCCGCGCTGGCCGAGCTGGCGCTCCGCTGATGCCGCTCAGCCCCGGCGAGAGCCCCGGGTTCCTGCTGTGGCACGCCACCCTGCGCTGGCAGCGCGACATCGCCACGGCCTTGGCCCCGCTCGACCTCACCCACGTGCAGTTCGTGCTGCTCGCCTGTACCTGGTGGCTCAACGGCCAGGGCGAGCACCCCAATCAGCTGGCCGTCGCCCGCCAGGCCGGTACCGACGTCAAGATGACCTCCCAGGTCCTGCGCACCCTGGAACAGAAAGGGCTCGTCGCGCGGGAGGTCGACCCGGCCGACACCCGCGCCAAACGGCTGCGCGTGACCGATGCCGGAGCCGAACTGGCCCCACGGGCGATCGCCGCCGTCGAACAGGCCGATGCGGAGTTCTTCCGGCCGGTGCCCCTCGGCGACGCGGTGGCCCTGCTCGGTCGCCTGGCCCGTCCGGAGGCCTGAAGGTCCGGAGAGCCCGAACCCCGGCGGGCGGTCGCCGGGGGATGAGGTCGGATACCGCTCGACGCGCTAGGCGGTCCGGCGTGCGGCCAGCCAGTCGTACGCCGCGTCCGCGCTGAACTGCGGCTGCCCGCCCGGGAAGAGGAGTTCGGCAGAGGCGAAGGCCGGGTCCTGCGCCATGTCCGGGGTGTACGGGACGGCCACGCAGGCCATGCCCGCGGCGTGCGCGGCCCGCGCCCCGGGCGCCGCGTCCTCGACGACCACGCAGTCGGCGGGCTCGGCGCCCAGTCGGCGCGCCGCCTCCAGGAACACGTCCGGCGCGGGCTTGCCCCGCGCCACCTCCTCGGCGGAGACCGTCGTCGTCAGCAGCGCGTCCAGCCCGGTGCCCGACAGCACCGCGTCGATCGCCTCCAGCGAGGAGCCGGAGGCCACCGCCATCGCGACGCCCTCGCCGTGCAGCCGCTCGACGAACCCCCGCATCTGCGGGAAGACCTCGGTCCGGGTGCGGGCCAGCTCCAGGTACGCGGCGTTCTGCTCGGCGAGCAGCCGCTCGACCGGCGCCCGGATCCCGTACCGGTCCCGCAGGATCTCCAGGGTCTCCCGCGTGCCGATGCCGATGAAGCGGGAGTGCTGCTCCCAGGTGAAATCGGGGACCCCGTGCCGCTCCAGGGTGCGGCGCCCGGACTCGTAGTAGTTGGGCTCGCTGTCCACGAGGGTGCCGTCGAGATCGAATATGACGGAAATCATCCGATACACCCGTCCTACAGGTCGCGTCCTGTTTCGATAATCCTGTCAGGTTTTGCTGGCATTTCTTCCCACGGATTCGACCAGCGGCAGCAAGCGGTGCGGCACCCGTTCGCGCAGTGCCACCTCCGTACGGGTGCGGACCACGCCCGGGAGCTGGATCAGCCGCTGGATCACGTCCTCCAGGTGCCCGTTGTCCCGGGCCGCCACCCGGGTCAGCAGGTCCCCGCCGCCGGTGATCGAGAAGGCCTCGATGATCTCGGGCACCGCGGCCAGCGCGTCCCCCACGTCGTCCAGATGGCCCTGCGTGACCTCGATGTGCACGAAGGCCAGCACCGGATGGCCCAGCGCGGCGGGGGAGAGCACCGGCCCGGTGCCCGTGATCACGCCAGTGCGCTCCAGCCGGTCCAGCCGTGCCTGCAAGGTGCCGCGCGCGACGCCGAGGATCCGGGCGTACTCGCGGACACTGGTGCGCGGCTGCTCGATCAGCAGGCGCAGAATTCTGGTGTCGAGCTCGTCCACCGCCACGTCCCGACTGTACCAATGGCCCCGCTCACCCCGGCTTTTCCCGGCCGGGTGTCTGGTCGGTGTGCAACGCGGGCTGGCCCCGGTAGAGCAGGCCCACGACCAGCACCGTCACGGCGGCCGGCAGCAGCAGTCGGCCGACCGTGCAGCCGGCCCGCAGCATCAGCGCGCCGAGGAACCCGCCGGCGAACATGGCCAGGACGGACAGGCCGCGCAGCTTCCAGCCCGCCGTCCGGTACCCGTAGATGTTCTCCCGTCCCATGGCCGAAGCCCCGATGAAGGCCGTCATCGACCGGGTGACCAGCGTCGTCGGTACGCCCGGCACGTTCGCCCGCATGATCGTGGTGTTGCGCAGTCCCATCGCCAGGGCCAGCACCACCATCGCCGCCAGATGCCGCACGGTCGGGGATCCGTACTGCGGAGCGAGCCCCCAGCCGATGCCCGCGGCGATCAGGATCAACCCGGCCTCGGCGAGGAGGCCGATGACGAACCAGCGCCTCCCGCGGATCTCGCTCACGGACTCCAGATGCGACCCGCCCACCACTCCGACCACGAACGCGGCCAACGAGACCCCGGGCGCGAGCGTCTCCAGCCTCCCCGCCCCGGCCGCCCCGAAGGCCACGAACAGCACATTGCCCGTCTGCATCGCCGTGAAGGCCGGCCCGAGCGCCAGCAGGCTCACCGCCTCCACCAGCCCGGTCACCCCGGTCAGTACGACCATCAGCGCGGGCATGTGCGGGGGCAGCAGCGGCGCACCGGCCCTCCGCCCGGCCTCCCGGTTCTCGTCCATGACGCCCGACAGTGACACGCCCGCCCCCGTGCTCCGACGCCGACATGCCGGAAGACATAGGGTCCGGAGGATGAGTGACCTGTTGCTGGTGAGGCACGGCGAGACCGCCTGGAGCGCGAACGGGCGGCACACGGGGCGCACCGATCTGCCGTTGACCGCGCGCGGGGTCGAGGAGGCCATCTCGCTGGCCCCCTTCTTCCGGGACCAGCAGCCCGCCCTGGTGCTGACCAGCCCCCTGCGCCGGGCCGTCGCCACCGCCGAACTCGCCGGCCTCACCGGCGGCCAGGCCGACCCCGACCTGTACGAATGGGACTACGGCGGCTACGAGGGGATCACCACCGCGCAGATCCGGGAGACGACGCCCGACTGGTCCCTGTGGACCCACGGCGTCCCGCCCGGCGACGCCGAGCACCCGGGCGAGAGCGCCGCCCAGGTGGGCGCCCGCGCCGACCGCGCCCTGGCCCGCGTCGCCCCCGTGCTCCGCGCGGGCGGCGGCGACGTGGTGCTCGTCGCCCACGGCCACTTCCTGCGCGTCCTCACCGCCCGCTACCTGCGCCTGGAGCCCGAACACGGCCGACTGTTCCTGCTGCGCACGGGGACGGTCAGCGTGCTGTCCACGGAGCACGACCTCCCGGTGATCGCGGGCTGGAACACCCGCCCCTGACAGCGGCGCCGGACGCGCTCGCCTCGCCTCGCGCGCCGCCGGGGCGTGCGTGACCATTCGTACATGGGTCACGACGCGTACACGGACGAAGGCAGTGCGGGTGCCGGACCGGAGGGCTTGGACGAGAAGCTCAAGGCCAACGCGATCGGATTCCTCGACGCACTCGTCATCGGCCTGAACTCCACCTCGCCGGCCTACTCCCTGGCCGCCGTCCTCGGCCCGATCGTGGCGCTGGCCGGCATCTACGCGCCCGGCGTGATGCTGGCCTCCTTCGTGCCGATGCTCCTGATCGCCGCCGCCTTCTACTACCTCAACAAGGTCGACCAGGACTGCGGGACCACCTTCTCCTGGGTCACCCGGGCCATGGGTCCCTGGGCCGGCTGGCTCGGCGGCTGGGCCATCGCCATGACCGGCGTCCTGGTCATCGGCTCACTCGCGGACGTCGCCGTGCACTTCGGGCTGCTCGCCGTCGGACTCGACAGCTGGGCCGCCAACGCCTGGATCCGCCAAGGCCTCACCGTCGCGGTGATCCTCGCCATGACCGGCATCTGCGTCATCGGCACCGAGCTCTCGGCCCACCTCCAGGACGTCCTCATCCTCGCCCAGGTCTTCTTCCTGCTGGCCTTCGCCGTGGTCGCCATCTACCGCGTCTACGCCGACACCAGCACCCTGGACTCGATCGAGCCGTCCCTCAGCTGGCTCAATCCCTTCGGCGCGGGCGGCGCCGCCCTCACCGGCGGGCTGCTGCTCGGCGTGTTCATCTACTGGGGCTGGGAGTCGGCGGTCAATCTCACCGAGGAGGTCGAGAACTCCGCCACCGCGCCCGGCAAGGCGGGCATCTGGTCGACCGTGATCCTGCTGGTCACCTACCTGTCCGTGGGCTTCGCGGTCGTCGCCTACGCGGGCACCGCCTACCTCGCCGAGAACGCGGGCGAGGAGGAGGCCATCTTCGCGGTCCTCGCCCACGAGGTCATGGGCGGCTGGGACTGGGTGGTGCTCCTCGCCGTCTGCACCTCGGCCCTCGCCTCCACCCAGACCACGATCATCCCCGCCTCCCGTACCGCCCTGTCCATGGCCCGCCGGCACGCGCTGCCGCACCGGCTCGCGCACATCCACCCGAGGTTCCGCACGCCGGACGTGAGCACGTGGTGGGTGGCCGGCATCGCCATCGCCTGGTACCTCGTCGTCAACCAGATCAGCGAGAACGCCCTCCTGGACTCGCTCACCGCGCTCTCCCTGCTCATCGCGTTCTACTACGCGCTCACCGGCCTGGCCTGCGCCGTCTACTACCGCCGGCACCTCCTCGAGAACGTGCACAACTTCCTGCTGATCGGACTCGGCCCGGTGATCGGCGCCGGCCTGCTGACCTGGCTGCTGGTGGAGTCGATCGGCGACATGTCCGACCCGGAGAACTCCGCCGGCGGTGTCTCCTGGTTCGGACTCGGCCCGCCGCTGGTCATCGGCATCGGCATCGCGCTCGTGGGCGTGGCCGTCATGTGCTTCTGGCGGGTCCGGGACGGCAGGTTCTGGCAGGAACGGCGCGGCGTCGTCGACCCGGAACTCGTCCATGCCGGGAAGCCCAAGACACCCTCCTAGGAGCCCCCGATGTCCGTGGTCCTTGGATACGACGAGTCACCGGGCGCCGAGCGGGCGCTGCAGGTGGCGCTGGAGGTGGCCACCGCCTTCGGCGAGCCCCTCGTCCTCGTCTACGGCGCGGCCGCCCCGGGCCCCACCGGCGAGGAGTCCCGCGCCCACCGCGAAGCCGTCCGGCAGGCGGGCCGCAGCGCGCTCGCGCACGCCGTCGAGGAGGCCGATGCCGCCGGGGTGCCCTCCTCGGTCGAGGTGGCCGACGAGAAGCCCGCGCAGGCCCTCTTGGACGCCGCCGAGCGCCACCGGGCCCGCGTCATCATCGTCGGCAGCTGGGGCGACAGCCCGCTGCGCGGCGCGCTGCTCGGCTCCACCCCGCACAAGCTGCTGCACCTGTCGCCGATCCCGGTGCTGTGCGTACCGACCGGACCGGAGGGCGCCTGACCGCCGTGGTGCGGCCGGGGCGGGCGGACACCCTCCGGTACCGGTCCGCCCCTCAGGGCCCGGAGAGGGCGCTTTCGGGCTCGGCCCGCGCCGGGGCCCGGCGGCTCACCCCCTTCCCGGCGCGCAGCCGGCTCAGGGCCGGGCTGGTGATCGCCGTGGTCACCAGGGCCATCAGCACCAGCATGGTGAACAGTTGCGGTCCGATGACGCCGAGTTCCAGGCCGACGTTGAGCACCACCAGCTCCGTCAGCCCCCGGCAGTTCATCAGCGCCCCGATCGACAGGGCCTCCCGCCAGGGTCTTCCGCAGACGCGCGCCGCGCCCGCCGCGCCGCCCCACTTGCCGAGGAAGGCCACCAGCAGGATCGCGGCCGTCCAGAGCCACAGCTCCGGCGCGGCCGTCAGGCCACCGATGTCCGTACGCAGACCCGTGTGCACGAAGAACAGCGGCAGCAGCACGGGCACCGTGAACGCGCGCAGCCGGGCCGCCGAGGCCTCGATGCGCCGGCCGGTGCGCGGGGTGACCACCCCGAACAGGAACGCCCCGAACAGCGCGTGCACGCCGATCCGGTCGGTGGCCAGCGCGGACAGGCTCAGCCCGCTGAACAACGCCACCAGGACCGCAGCGTCCCCGGCCCGGTCGGCGCGGGCCGACCAGCGGGCCAGCAGCGGTCGTACCGCGTACAGCATCACCAGGGTGAACGCCACGGCGAGTCCGGCCGTGGTGGCCGCCTCCAGCGGGGACCCCGCGGTGGCGAGGGCCACCACCAGGGCCAACAGGCACCACGCGACGACGTCGTCCACGGCCGCGCAGGCCATGGCGAGCGCGCCGAGCGGAGTCCCGTACAGGCCCCGGTCGATGAGGATCCGGGCGAGGACCGGGAACGCGGTGATGCTCATGGCCACGGCCATGAACAGGGTGAACGGCATCCGGCCCACCCCGTCGGGGGCGAACTCGCCGTACATCGCGACCGCGAGGAGCGCGCCCAGGACCAACGGCAGCAGCATGCCCGCCTGGCTCACGGCCACCGCGACCCGGGTGTGGCCGCGCAGGCTCTTCAGGTCCAGCTCCAGCCCGACCAGGAACATGAAGGCGAGCAGCCCGAGCTGCCCGAGCACCGAGGTGTACGGCAGCACGGACGGCGGGAAGAGCGCATGCTGTGCCTGAGGCCAGATCCAGCCCAAGAGTGACGGGCCCAGCAGGATGCCGGTGGCGATCTCGCCCACCACCGGCGGCTGCCCGAACCGGCGGCAGACGGCCGCCCCCACCTGGCAGGCCAGGATCACCACCGGCACGGCGACGAGCAGGGCGGGCAGCGGGTCAACGGACGACACGGGTACCTCCCTCGGGCGCGGCGGGCCGCAGGGCGGCGGGCCGGTCGCGGTGCGGGGCGGCCTGCGCGGCCTGAGCTGCCGGCTGTGGGGCCGCGGCCGCCGCGGACCACGGGGCGTACCGGCGCAGCCCGTAGAGCAGCGGTTCCCGGTCGTCCCGTACGGTCACCCGGCGGGCCTCGGCGAAGACGGCCGTATGGTCCCCGAAGCCGACGGTTCTCACCACGGCGCAGTCCGCGACGGCGTGCGCGTCCGCCGTCAGGTGCGGTCCGCCCGCCCCCAGCGGCAGCCGCCACTCGACGCGGTCGAAACGGTCGGGCGCCCCCGAGGCGAACAGGTCCGAGGTGCCGCGGGCCCGCTCGTGCAGCAGGTTGACGGCGAAGTGGCCCTCGGCGAGCAGCACCGCGAGGGTCGGGCTCGCCGCCCGTATGCACACCACGAGCGTCGCCGGTTCGAGGGCGACGCTCGCGAGGGAGGTGCAGGTCAGTCCGTGCGGCACGGAATCGGAGTCCAGTGTGGTGACGACGGACACCCCGGTGGGGAAGGAGGCCATGAAGGGACGGAGGTCCGTCGGCCGGCCCCCGGCCGACTCGTCCGGTGCGGCGGGGTGGGGCACGGAGCGGTGGGGCATGTCTGACTCCTGAGGTGGCTGAAGCAACTGCGGCCCGGCAGCCGGCGGGAGAGCCGTACTGCCGGGCCGTGGGAGCGGTGGGCCTTACGCGCCGTGCAACTGGCGCAGGTAGTCGTAGGCACTGGGCAGCGTCTCCAGCAGGTTCTGCTGTTGGCGCTTGACCGCGTCGAAGAGGGGTTCGGCACCGGCCACCGAGTCCGGCCGGTGCGCCAGGGAGGGCAGCGGGGCGTCCGGCTCGAGGCCGAGCCCCGCGAAGATGCAGTAGTAGCTGCCGTTGGTCCAGAAGTTACGGAACTCGGCCTCGAAGTTGCCGTAGTACGTCGACTCGTCGGTGATCGGCGAGTTGATGGGCAGACCGGCCTTGTAGGCGGAGATCTTCTGCTGGATGTTGTCGGGGAGGGTGAGCTTCTTGTTGGCCTGCCAGAACGGCGTGTCGTTGCGCGGCGCGTAGAAGAAGTGCGCCTGGATGAAGTCGCGGGTGTCGTCGAACATCACCTCGATCTCGTGGTTGAAGCTGTTGATCAGACCGTCGTTGAAGGTCTTGTCCGGGAAGTGCTTGGCCAGCTGGTAGATCGCGGCGGTGATGAAGTAGATGCCGGTCGACTCCAGCGGCTCCAGGAAGCAGGAGGACAGACCGATGCTGACGACATTCTTCACCCACGCGCGCCGGTTGCGGCCGACGCGGAAGCGGATGTGGTTGAACTTCGTCTCCTCCACGTCCAGGCCCCACATGTCCGCGAACTCGCGGGTGGCGGTGTCCTGGTCGGTGAACTTGCTGGAGTACACGTAGCCGGTGCCGAAACGGCCCAGCATGGGGATCTTCCACGCCCAGCCGGAGGACATGGCGATCGCCGACGTGTACGGCTCCACGCCGTTCGCCTCGTCGTCGTGCGGGACGGCCGTCGCCACCGCGCTGTCGCACAGCAGGTGGTCGCTCATGTCGATGAAGGGCTCCTCCATCGCCTGGTTGATCAGCAGGCCGCGGAAGCCCGAGCAGTCCACGAACAGGTCGGCGTCCAGCGCCAGTCCGCCCTTGGTGTGCAGGGTGGTCACGTAGCCGCGCTCGTCCTGCTCGACCCGCACCATCTCGTCCTGTACGTGGTTCACGCCCTGCTTCTCGGTGCTGAACCGGCGCAGGAAGTCGGCCACCAGCTGGGCGTCGAAGTGCCAGGCGTAGCGGGTGGCCGGCCGGCCGTCGAGCCAGCGCGGCGCCTTCATCGCGTCCATCACGGGGGGCTCGCGGAAGCAGGCGTAGTCGAACGGCTCGGTGGTGCGGCCCTCGTACTTGCGCTTGAACCAGTAGTGCGACAGCGGGGTCTGGTCGTAGTCGGGGAGCAGCCCGAACGGGTGGTAGAAGTGGTCCGGACCGCCGCCCGGCAGCTCACGGGCCGCCGACTCGCCCTGCCCGTCCGTCCGCCAGTTGACGAAGCGCACCGCCATCTTGAAACTCGCGTTGCACTCCCGCATCCACTCGTCCTCGGCGATGCCCAGGTAGTCGAAGAAGGAACGCTGCAGGTTGGGCACGGTGGCCTCGCCGACACCGATGCGCGGGATCGTCGGCGCTTCGAGCACGGTGATGTCGACCGTTCCCTGCAGCGCCTTTCCGAGGTATGCGGCCGTCATCCAGCCGGCCGTGCCGCCGCCCAGGATGACGACCTTCTGAAGCCGGGTGTCGCTGCTGGTCATGAAACAGCCCTCATTTCGGATTCGGCGGTTCGGGTGGTCGTGCTCATCAGTGTCGAAAAACCCCCTATCACCGCTCTACACCGCTCGGATCCGGCCGTTGTAGGGCCCTTGTAGAACCCCCGGACACACTCCTCGCAGGCAGAGCGGCAGGCTGAAAACCACCGGGAGGACGCGATGACCACCGCAGCGACCGAAACAGCGGGACCGGCCGTACGGGTCCGCTTCCTGGGCGACTTCGAGCTGACCGTCAACGGCACCCCCGTCCAGCGCTGGCGGGCCGGCAAGGCCCGTGGCCTGTTCCAGTACCTCGCGGTCCACCGTGGCCAGATGCTCACCCGCGACCGGCTCTACGCCTCCCTGTGGCCCGGCGCCGACTCCGCCGCGGGCAGCTCCCTGAAGGTCGCCGCCCACGCGCTGCGCCGGGTGCTCGACGCCCACCCCGACCGCCCCGGTGACTCCGGGATCCAGTTGGTCTACCGGGACTTCGGGTACGTCCTGCACATCACCGGCCTCTGGTGCGACCTGGACCGGTTCCAGGAACTGGTGCACACCGGCCTGCGCGCCGCCGCGGCCGGTGACGCCCCGCTCGCCCGCACCCGGCTGCGGGCGGCGATCGGCCTCTACGGCGGCGAGTTCCTGCGGGGCGAGAGCGCCGACTGGGTCGTCGAACAACGCGAGTACCTCCGGGCGCTCGCGCTGCGGGCCCTGGGAGCGCTGCGCGCCGACGCCGAGGCCCGCGAGGACTTCGTGGAGCTCATCGAGGTCTGCAGGCGCACCCTCGAGATCGACCGCCACCACGAGGAGACCTACCGCGCGCTGATGGCCGCGCACGGCCGGCGCGGTGAACTCGCCTGTGTCCGGCGCTGGTACGAACTGTGCGCCCGCCGGATGCGCGACGAGCTGGCCGTGGCGCCCGGCCACGAGACCCAGCGGCTGCTGGGCACCCTGATCCCGGCCGCCGCTCGCGCCGCCGCTGCCGCTCCCGTCTCCGCCGTCACCGGCGCCCCACCCGCCACCGTCCGCGCGCTGCGGCCGACGGCCCGCCGGGCCGGGACCCCCGCCTGGAGCCCGGAGGCCCGTACGACCGCCCTGGCCCGCACCGTGCGGCGGGCCAGGCCCGACAACCGGGCCGCGGCCGCCCTGGCCCGTGCGGCCGACCAGGCGACCGCGTGAGCCCGACCCAGCTGTTCAGCGAGCCCGTGATCCCGTGACCGAGTGAGGACCCCACCGTGACCGTGCTGACCGTGCCGACCGAGCCACAGGACTCCAGACCCGCCGGGGCCGAGCTCGACGCGGCCCCCCTGCCGCCCCGCTACACCGACCAGTGGATCGGCGGCGCGTGGGTCGCCTCCGACGCCGACGGCCGCCTCGTCGTCACCGACCCCGCCACCGAACGCGCCCTGGCCACCGTGCCCGCGGGCACCGCCCGGGACGCCGACCTCGCCGCGCGCGCCGCCGCGGCCGCCTTCCCGCGCTGGGCCGCCACCCCGCTGCGCGAACGCACCGCGCTGCTGCGCCGGGTCGTCGAGGCCATGGAGGTCCGGGCCGACCGCTTCGCCGAGACCATCACCGCCGAGGTCGGGGCGCCCGCCCGGATGGCCCGCCAGACCCATGTCGGGCTCTCCCTCGGCATGGCGGCGCACTGCGTCGAGACCGCCGCCTCCTACACCTTCGAGGAGCGCGTCGGCCACTCGCTCGTCGTGCGCGAGGCCGCCGGCGTGGCCGCGTGCATCACCCCGTGGAACACCCCGCTGCTGCTCACCGTGCAGAAGATCCTCCCCGCGCTCGCTGCCGGCTGCACGGTCGTGCACAAGCCGAGCGAGATCACCCCGCTGCACGCCCGGCTGCTCGCCGAGGCCGTCGCCGAGGCCGATCTGCCGCCCGGCGTCTTCAACATGGTGGTCGGCACCGGCACCACCGTCGGCACCGCCCTCGTCACCCACCCGCTGGTCGACGTGGTCTCCCTGACCGGTTCCACCCGAGCCGGCCGCGAGGTCTCCGCGCTCGGCGCCGACACGGTCAAGCGCGTCCACCTCGAACTCGGCGGGAAGAACGCGAGCCTCGTTCTGGACGACGCCGACCTGGCCGCGTCCGTGGCCGCCACCGTCGACCAGATGCTCTTCAACACCGGCCAGACCTGCCTGCAATGGAGCCGGCTGCTGGTCCCGAGGCACCGCCAGGACGAGGCGGTGGCGCTCGCCGGTGAGGCCATGGCCGGGTATGTCACCGGCGATCCGCGCGACCCCGCGACCGACCTCGGCCCGTTGGTGTCCGCCGCCGCGTACGCACGGGTCACCGACCACATCCGGCGGGGCATCGAGGAGGGCGCCGGGCGGCTGGTCCGCGGCGGCCCCGACCGGCCCGCCGGCCTGGACACCGGCTACTACGTCCGGCCCACCGTCTTCGCCGACGTGGACCCCCTGAGCACGATCGGCCAGGAGGAGATCTTCGGGCCGGTGCTCTCGGTCATCCCCTACGACGACGAGGACCAGGCCGTCCGGATCGTCAACGGCACCCGCTACGGGCTGCACGGCGCGGTCTGGTCCGGCGACGACGCCCGCGCCGAAGCGGTGGCCCGGCGCTTCCGCTCCGGCCTGGTCGACGTCAACGGCGGCCAGTTCAACCCGGCCGCCCCGTTCGGCGGGTTCAAGCAGTCCGGGATCGGGCGCGAATGCGGCGCCGCCGGACTGGAGGCCTTCCTGGAGACCAAGTCGATGCAGCTCCCGCAGGGCACGGGAGGCCAGGTGGTCGGCCCGCGCCTGCGGGCCACCGCGGCCGCCCGCCCCGCGGACACCGAGAGGAACGACGGATGACCGACCGGCACGCCGAGTCCCCCGGGGCCACCGCCCCGGGCGCCCCGGCCGACGACGCACCGCCGCGCGCGGCCCGGGCCGAACCGGGCCCCGCCGAGCCGGCCGACGCCGCGCTCCCGCCGCTGTTCGCCCGCCTGGAGCGGTGGACCCGCGAACAGCCGAACGAGACCGCCGTCAAGGCCTTCGACGGCACCCTCACCTACGCGGCGCTCACCGCCCGCACCGCCCGGTACGCCACCGCCCTCGCCGGGGCCGGGGTCGGCCCGGAGACCGCCGTCGGGCTGCTGCTCGGTCGGTCCCGGGAGAGCGTGCCCGCCCTGCTCGCCGTCTGGAGCCTCGGCGCGACCGCCGTCCCCCTGGACCCCGCGCATCCCGTCGAGCGCCTCGGCCGCGTCCTGCGCGACGCCGGGGCAGCCGTCCTGGTCGCCCCCGAGGTGCCCACGGGCCTGGAGCCCGGCGGGATCACCCTGCTGGCCCCCGCCGACATCCGCCGCAGCGCCCCCGGGCCGCTCGGGGTGTCCGTACCCGCCGCCGACAGCTGCTCGTACCTCATCTACACCTCCGGAACCACCGGCCGCCCCAAGGGGGTCGAGGTCACCTACCGGGGCCTGGACACCTTCGTGCAGGCCCTCGGCGACCTCGGACTGCCCCCCGGCGGGCTCGGCCTCAACGCCGTCTCGCCCGCCTTCGACGGCTGGCTCTGGTGCACCCTGCTCTACCTGACGCACGGCCAAGGGGTCGCCCTGACCGACCTCTCCCTGGACGGGCTGCGCCAAGCCGCCGCCGAGGGCCGCGAGCCGCTGCCCGTCGGCCTGCGCACCGTCTCCCTCACCCCTTCGCTGCTGGCCGCGCACGGCGCCGGGATCGACTCCGCCGAAGTGGTCGTGGTGGCCGGGGAGGCCTGCCCGGCCGCGCTGGCCGAGCGGTTCGCCCGCGGCCGCCAGCTGCTGAACGTGTACGGGCCGACGGAGGTGACCATCGCCGCCACCTGGGCCGACAGCCGACGAGGGGACGACGTGACCACCATCGGACGACCGCTGCCCGGCTACCGGGCCTACGTCCTGGACGAGGAGCTCCGCCCGGTCGCCGCCGGAACCGAGGGTGAGCTCTACCTCGGCGGCCCGGCCGTCGCCCGCGGCTACCGGGGCCGTCCCGGGCTCACCGCGAGCCGCTTCCTGCCCGACCCCTTCCAGGGCGGCGGCACCCGCATGTACCGCACCGGTGACGTCGTGGTCCGCCGCCCGAGCGGCGAACTGGAGTACCGGGGACGCCGCGACGACCAGGTGAAGATCCGCGGCCACCGCATCGAACTGGGCGAGGTGGAGCGGATCGCCGCGGAACTCCCCGAGGTCGTCGCCGCCGCCTGCTGCCCGCTCGCCGCGGGGCAGACCCTCGGCCTCGCCGTGGTCGCGGCCCCCGGTGCCGACCCGGCGGGCCTCGCCGAGCTGGTCGTGGAACGCTGCCGCAAGCAGCTGCCCGCGGCCGCGGTGCCCGCCGCCGTACGGGTGCTCGACCGGATCCCGACCCTCAGCACCGGAAAGGCCGACCGCGAGGCGCTGGCCAAGTACCTGGCGGCGCCGGACCGGACACCGGGCACACCGGTGGTGGCCCCGGGCAGCGGTCCGACCACGAGCGAGCGCGTCGTCATGGCCGTCTGGGCCGACGTGCTCGCCACCGAGATCCCCGGCCCCGACGCGGACTTCTTCGAGCTGGGCGGCCACTCACTGGCCGCCGCCCGCGCGGTCTCCGAACTGCGCCGCGTCACCGGACTGCGCGTGGGCCTCGGCGCGTTGCTGGCGGAGCCGACGGCCCGGCACTTCGCCGCCGAACTCGACCGGCTGTCCGCCGAGCGGGAGGCGTCCACCCCCGCCGGCCCGGCCGACGACACCGCCGAAGGGGCCTGAGCCATGGGCACCTGGATCTCCACCTGGACGGACGACCCCGCCGACCGGGCCCTGCCCGCCCTGCTGTGCCTGCCCCCCGCCGGGGCCGGTTGCCAGCAGTTCCGCTCCTGGCAACCCGAGCTGGCCGGCACCGCCCAGGTGTACGGAGTACAGCTGCCGGGCCGGGAGAACCGCTGGCGGGAACCGATGCCGGACACCTTCGACGAGGCCGTCGAAGCCATCGCGGCCGAACTGGTGTCCACCCTGGGGGACCGGCCGCTGATCGTCTTCGGCCACAGCTTCGGCGGCCTCCTCGGCTACGAGGTCTCCCGCCGCGTCGCCCCGCGGGCCCTGGTCGTCAGCGGCTGCCGGGCACCCGGCCACTGGGACGGGGCCGGCCGCGGCATCGTCGACGACGGCGAGGAGCTGGACAAGCTCTTCGACACGGCCGGGCTCGACCCGGAGCTGCTCGACGAGGACACCCGCGCGCTGATGGTCGCCATGCTCCGCAAGGACGCCCAACTGTCCCTGAGCTACGTCCACAAGCCCGGCGTCCGCCTCGACGTGCCCGTCCATGCCTGGGGGGCCGACGGCGACGAGACCGTCACCGCCGCCGACCTGGACGGCTGGGCCGCGATCACCACCGCCGCCTTCTCCCGGCACACCACCACGGGCGGCCACCACGCCGTACTGCGCCACCCGAGGCCCGTACTGGACCAGCTGACCGCCCTGCTCCGGGCCGAGGGCGCCGATTCGCCCGCCCCTGCCCCCGTACCGACCCCCACCACGACCGGCGCCTGAGCGCCCGACCGTCCCCTTCCGCCCGAGTCCGGAGGACACCGTGCCCACCACCCACCAGGTCCTCGTGAACCACGAGGGGCAGTACGCGCTGTACCCCGCCACACGCGAGACCCCCGACGGCTGGACGCCGGCCGGGTTCGACGGCACCGAGGACGAATGCGCCGGCTTCGTGGACGCCCACTGGCCCGACACCCGCCCGCTCAGCCTGCGAGGAGCCTGAGATGGAGATCGACCTGCTCGACCCGGGCCCCTTCGGCCGCAACGACTTCTGGCCCACCTTCACCTGGCTGCGCGCCCACTCGCCCGTCCACTGGCACCCCGAGGCCGGGAGCGAGGACGGCGGCTTCTGGGTGCTGAGCCGGCACCGCGACATCATGAAGGTCTACGCCGACAGCGACACCTTCAGCTCGGCCCGTGGGATGCGCCTGGGCAGCGACCCGGCCGCCGTCGCCGCCGTCGCCCAGCGCATGCTCATCGTCTCCGACGTCCCCCACCACACCCGCCTCAAGCGGGCCCTGCACCAGGCCTTCGGACCTCAGCAGATGCCGCGCCTGGAGGCGATGGTCGACAAGGTCGTCGGCGAGCTGGTGGCCGAGGCCGTCGAACGCGACGAACTGGACTTCATCGACCTCGCCAAGCAGCTCCCCAACCGGGTCGTCTGCGCCATGATGGGCATCCCGCGCGCCGACTGGGCCTGGATCGGGGCGCTGACCACCGACGCCTTCGACTCCCCGGACGACGAGGTGCGCACCAACGCGCACTCGGAGATCTTCCTCTACTTCATCGAGCTGCTCGCCGAGCGCCGGGCCCGCCCCGGCGACGACCTGGTCAGCCAGATCGCCCACGACACCCTCGTCGACGAGGGCGACGGGGTCGAACGGCCCCTCAGCGACCACGAGATCGTCTTCAACCTCAACGGCGTGCTGTCCGGGGCCAACGAGACCACCCGCTACTCGGCGGCCGGCGCGGTCCACATGTTCGCCGAACACCCCGACCAGTGGCGGCTGCTGCGCGGCCTCGGCCAGGACGGCATCGCCCCGGCCGTCGAGGAGATCCTGCGCTGGACCACCCCCGGGGTGCACGCCCTGCGCACCGCCGTCCGCGACACCGAGATCAACGGGATCCCGGTGGCCGCGGGCGCCCGGGTGACGCTGTGGAACGTCTCGGCCAACCGCGACGAGGACGTCTTCGCCGACCCGCACGCCTTCCGGGTCGACCGCCGCCCCAACCGGCACGTCGCCTTCGGGCACGGCCGCCACCTGTGCCTCGGCGCGCGGCTGGCCCGTTTCGAACTCGGCGCCCTGCTCACCGAGATGCTCGGCGCGCTGGACGGCTTCGAACTCGCCGGACCCGTCACCTTCAACTCCTCCAACTTCACCTGGGGGATCAACGCTCTCCCCGTGCGGCTGCTGCGCAGCCGAGCCTTCGCGAAGTAAGAAAGGGCCCGCACTGTGACCACCGCACTCGTCGACTTCAACCGCTCGGACGCCGCCTTCCCCACCACCGGGTATCCGCAGCTCCTCGCCGAACAGGCCGCCCGCACCCCCCGGGCCACCGCCCTCGCGCAGGGCGACCGCAGCTGGACCTACGCCGAACTGGAGGCCGCCACCAACCGGCTGGCGCACGCGCTGATCGCCCGCGGCGCCGCCCCCGGGACCCGGATCGGCCTGTGCTACCCCCGGAGCGCCGACTACGTCATCGGCTCCCTCGCCGTCCTCAAGACCGGTGCCGCGATCGTCGCCCTCGACCCGGTCAACCCCGACGACCGGCTCGCGGCGATGATCGCCGACGCCGCCCCGCTGCTCGTCCTCACCCCGGCCGACCTCGGCCGCCGGATACCCGAGGACGTCCCACAGGCCGAGGTCGCCACCGCCGGAGCGGGCCTGCCCGACACCGCGCCCGCGGTCGTCACCGGCCCCGACACCGTCAGCCACCTCATCTACACCTCCGGATCCACCGGCACCCCCAAGGCGGTCCTCGAACGGCACGGGGCGCTCACCAACCTCGTGCACTGGACCACCCGCGCCTACGGGGTCCGGCCCGGCGACCGCGCCTCCTGGATGTCCACCCCCGGCTTCGCCGTCCAGATCATGGAGTGGCTGGCCTACCTGCCCGCCGGCGCGGCCATCCACATCCCCGAGGCGGGGCAGGCGCAGACCCCCGAGCAGATCCGCGAGTGGCTCGTCGGCGAGGGCATCACCCACACCATGCTGGTGGCCGCCCTGGCCGAGCCCGCCTGGGGCCTGGAGTGGCCCACCGACACCGCCCTGCGGATCCTGGTGACCACCGCCGAGCGCGTCCACAGCTGGCCGCCCGTCGACACCCCCTTCCGGGTCGTGATGACCTACGGCACCACCGAGACCACCAACGTCCTGTCCTGCCTCGACCTCGGCGCCGGCATCGACTTCACCAGCCAGGCCACCTCCGACGAGGTCCGCGCCACCCGGCAGGTCCCGGTCGGCGTGCCCATCGCCAACCTCCGCGTCCACCTCCTCGACGAGGACGGCGCCCCGGTGCCCGAGGGCGAGGTCGGCCGCCTGCACGTCTCCGGCGCCGGCGTCGCGGCCGGCTACCACGGCCGCCCCGAGCTCACCGCCGCGAAGTTCCACCCCAACGTCCTCGCCGACGACCCGCACCCGGTGCTGTACGACACCGGCGACCTCGCCCGCCGCCGCGAGGACGGCGCCGTCGAACTCCTCGGCCGCTCCGACTCCCAGGTCAAGATCCGCGGCTTCCGCGTCGAGCTCGGCGAGGTCGAGACGCACATCGCCCGCCTCGACGACATAGCCGAGGCCGTCGTCGTCACCCAGGAGCGCGGCCCCGGCGACAAGCGGCTCATCGCCTACGTGTCCCCGGCCGGCGCGGCCGAACCGGACTCCGCCGCCGTGCGCGCCGAGGTCGCCCGCACCCTGCCCTACTACATGGTCCCCGCCACCGTCGTCGTCCTGCCCTCCCTCCCACGGCTGCCCAACGGCAAGGTCGACCGGCGCAGCCTGCCCGAGCCCCCGGAGGGCCGCGACGCGGTCGGCGCCGGCTACGAGGCTCCCCGTAACGAGGTCGAGGACGGGCTCAGCAGGCTGTGGGCCGAGGCCTTCCGCACCGACGGCGTCGGCATCCACGACAACTTCTTCGAGCTGGGCGGACATTCACTGCTGGCCTTCCAGCTGATCGACGAGATCCGCCGCCGCTACAGCGTCGAGCTCAGCCTCTCCGACCTCTCCACCTGCCCCACCGTCGCCGAGCTCGCCACCCTCGTCACCACCGAGCGCGCGGGCGGCCGCGGCTCCTTCGGCGGACTCCCGGCGATCGTCCCGGACCCCGCCGCGCGCTTCGAGCCCTTCCCGCTCACCGAGAGCCAGCAGGCCCTGTGGATCGGTCGTGGCGGCCTCGTCGAGCTGGGCAACGTCGGTTGCCACGGCTACTTCGAGTGGGAGAGCGAGAAGCTCGACGTGCCCCGCTTCGAGGGCGCCTGGCGCCGGCTCGTCGAACGCCACGACGCCCTGCGCACCCGCGTCCTGCCCGACGGCACCCAGCAGGTCTTCGAGGAGATCCCGGCCTACGAGATCCCCGTCACCGACCTCGGCGACCTCGACGAGCAAGCCCGGGGGGCCGAACTGGCCGCGCTGCGCGAGCGACTGTCCCACCAGGTGCTCGACGGCGACGCCTGGCCGCTGTTCGACGTACGGATCAGCCTGCTCGGCGGCGGCCGGGCCCGGATCCACCTCTGCCTGGACTTCCTCGTCGCCGACGCCTGGAGCTACTTCCAGGTCCTCATCCCCGACCTGGTCACCTACTACGTGGAACCGGGCGCGGAACTCGCCCCGCTGGAGCTGACCTTCCGCGACTACGTGCTCGCCGTCGGGAACTCGCTGCGCGACAGCGAGCTGTACCGCCGCTCCGAGTGGTACTGGCGCGACCGACTCGCCACCCTCCCGCCCGCCCCCGAACTGCCCGAGCGCCCGGCCGACGCCCCCGAGCTGCCCGTCCGCTTCGAGCGCCGCAGCCACGTCGTCGCCCCGGAGCGGTGGAGCCGGATCCAGGAGCGCGCCCACGCCCGCGAGGTGACCCCGTCCGGGGTCCTGGCCGCCGCCTACGCCGAGATCCTCGGCCGCGCCGCCGGACAGGCCCGGTTCACCATCAACTTCCCCCTGTTCAACCGCCTTCCGCTGCACCCGCAGGTCAACTCGCTGCTCGCGGACACCACGACCACCCTGCTGCTGGCCGTCGAGCAGACGGAGAGCACCTTCGCCGGACGGGCCCAGGCCGTCCAGCGCCGGCTCTGGGCCGACCTGGAACACCGCTACTTCAGCGGGGTGCAGGTGCTGCGCGAGCTGACCAAGCTGCGCGGCTCCCTCGCCCCGGCCATGCCCGTCGTGATGACCAGCCTGGCCGGCCACCCGCCGCAGTACGAGGAGACCGAGCTGGGCGCGCCCGTCTACGGCATCTCCCAGACCCCGCAGGTCTCCCTCGACTTCCAGGTCTTCGAGAAGCCCGACGGCCTCACCTTCAACTGGGACTTCCTGCCCGCCGTCTACCCGGACGGACTCATCGACGCGATGTTCGAGGAGTTCACCGCCCTGCTGGACGCCCTCGCCGAGGACGAGATCTGGGAGCGCCACTCCCCGCCGCCCGGCGAGGAGAGCGCCGCCCCCGTCACGGCCGAGGAGCGCGACACCGGCGACGCCTGGGAGCGGTACTGGGCCGGGATCCGACGCACCGGGCGCGGCGGCGACGTCATCTGGGACGCCGACAGCGGCGAGGAGTTCCACTGGTTGCTCGACCAGGCGCGGCGCCACTTCCGCGACGGCCTGCCGCTCATCGACCTGGGCTGCGGCAACGGCCGCTACAGTCGCGAACTCGCCCCGTACTACCCCCGGGTCGTCGGCGTCGACGTCTCGGCCAGTGCCATCGAGCACGCCACCCGTGAGGCGGAGGGAGTGCCGAACGTCGACTACCTGGCGATCGACATGACCGACGCCGAGCAGGCCGCCGTCCTGGGGGAGGGGCCGTACAACATCTTCGTCCGCGGCGTCTTCCACGTCCTGGACAGCGAGGCCCGGGCCCGGCTCGCCGCCGTAGCCGATCGCCTGCTGGGGGACGAGGGCACGCTGATCGTCCACGAGCCCGACTACTCCAGCAACTCCTTCGGGTACCTCGGCTTCGTCGGCGGCAAGCGCGGCCGCGCCGAGGACCTGGTCGGCCCGCTGGAGGCGGCCGGCGTCCGGCACTCGCACCGCTTCACCCGGCCCGAACTGGCCGAGGCGTTCGGCGCGGACGGGTGGGAGGTCGTCGAGGACGAGGCGATAGAACTGCACGCGATCGACCCGCGGTCGGACTCCGACGCCCTGCGGTTGCCCGGATACTACGCGGTGCTGCGCCGCAAGCGCTGACGTCCGCACGCTCCGGCCCGGCTCTGTGCCGGGCGGCTCCCCGCCGCCCGGCACAGGGCCCGCGCGTCGTTCGGAGCACCGGACCGGTTGCGGTGAACGGGCCGTCGCAGCATGGCGGCCCGCGGGTGGGAAGACGCGGCCACGGCCGCACGGCTGAAAGACTGGACACGTGGAACGACGTACGACGACCGACCGGCTGCTCAGGGCGCGCGCACAGGCGATCGGGGGCGAGGTCCGGGAGGAATCGGTCGCCGCCGTCCTCGACCGGGTGCTGGCCGTACAGGCACAGGACCTGCCCGCGGCGGAGCTCGGCCTGCGGGTACGGGCCCGCGGGCTGACCCAGGACGCGGTGCGCCGGGCCACCGACACCGAACGCAGCGCCGTCCGCGGCTGGTTCATGCGCGGCACCCTCCAGCTGGTGCCGGCCGCCGACGCCCGGTGGCTGCTGGCCCTCTTCGGCCCCGTCCACCTCGCGCTCGCCGCCCGGCGGCTGCGCGAACTGGGCCTCGACGAATCCCTGTGCACACGCTCGGAACAGCTCATCACCGAAACGATCGGCGCCGAGGGGCCGTTGACCCGCGCCCAGCTCACCGACCGGCTCACCGCCCTCGGGGTGGAACCGAAGGGCCAGTCCGCCTTCCACCTGATCCGCCGCGCCGCGCTCGCCGGCCGGATCTGCCACGGACCCCAGCGGGAGGGCGAGGCCACCTTCGTCCTCCTCGACGACTGGCTGCCCGCGACCGGCCCCCTCCCCTTCACCGGAGCCGCCGCCGAACGCGAACTCGCCCGCCGCTACCGCGCGGCCTACGGCCCCTCCGACGCCCTGGACTTCGTCCACTGGTCCGGGCTGAAGACCACCACGGGCAAGAGCGCGTGGGCCGCCGTCCGCGAGAGCGGGCCCGAGCCCTCGCCCACCCCGGGCGAGCCCGACGTACGCCTGCTGCCCGCCTACGACAACTACCTCGTCGGCTACCGCAACCGGGACCTGTCCGTGCCCGCCGCACACGAGCGCCGGGTGTGGCCCGGCGGCGGCCAGATCCGCGCCACCGTGCTCGTCGACGGCCTGGCCGTCGGCACCTGGTCGGGAGGTCGCCGCGGGGCGCCGGTGGCCGTCGAGCCCTTCCCCGGGGCCGAACCCCACACCCCCGCCGTGGCGGCCGGCATCGCCCGCGAGAGCGCCGACATCCGACGCTTCTCCAGCTGATCTCATCGCCTCTCTACAAGGGCTCTACAGTCCCCGGATTCATAACCGGCCGCTAACTCGGGATCCATAGCGTCAGTGCCGTCCGACAATTCCGTACCCAATCAGAAAAGGGCGTCGACATGGCACTCGGTCGGCATTCCGATTTCAATCGCCTGTGGTTCGGGCAGACCGTCAGCAACTTCGGCGACAAGATCTCCCTCCTCGCACTCCCGACGCTCGCGGTCGTGGTCCTGGACGGCGGAGCCCTGGAGGTCGGCGTGCTGGGCGCGCTGCGCTTCCTCCCCTTCCTGCTGCTCGCCCCGATCGCCGGGCTGGTGGCCGACCGGGTCTCGCGACGCACGGTGATGATCGTCGCCGACCTGGGCCGCTTCCTGGCCCTCGGCACGATTCCGCTCGCGTTCGCCCTCGACTCCGTCAATATGACGCACATCTACATCGTGGCGGCCGTCACCGGCTGCCTCACCACCTTCTTCGAGGTCTCGTACCAGTCCTGGCTGCCCCAGCTCATCGGCACCGAGAACCTCATCGAGGGCAATACCAAACTCCAGATCAGCCGAAGCGTCGCGGAAGCGGTCGGGGCCGGCGCCGGCGGCGCCCTCATCCAGCTGCTCGGCGCGGCACGCGCCATCACCGCCGACGCGTTCACCTTCCTCGTCTCGCTGATCGCCCTCCTCGTCATCCGCCACCGGGACACCCGCGAGCGGACCGAGGAGCGCAAGGCCTCCGCCAAGGCGGAGCTCAAGGAGGGCATGAAGACCCTCTTCGGCAATCCGGTCCTGCGCGGCCTGTTCACCGCCAACGTCGTGGTCAACCTCGGTGCCGCCATGGGTGACGCCCTGCTGATCGTCTACGCGTACAAGGTGCTGGACCTCAGCCCCGGCCAGGTCGGTATCGCCTTCGCCGTCATGTCGGTCTTCGTGATCGTCGGCGCGGTGCTCTCCGAGGTCGTCTCCAAGAGCCTCTCGGTGGGCCGCCTCCTGGTCATCACCGCGGTCGTGCTCGGCGCCGGTTACATCCTGGTCCCGACGGGCGGCGCGGTCGGCGGCTTCGTCGGACTGATCGTGGTCCAGGCCGTCATCGGCTTCGTCTCCCCGATGTTCGACATCCACGTCCTCAGCCTCGTGCAGGGGGTCACCCCGAACGAGCAGATGGGCCGCGTCAGCGGCACCGCCCTCTCCGCGGTCTACGGCGCCCTGTCGCTGGGCTACTTCGCCGGCGGCGCGCTCGGCGAGGGCATCGGCCTCACGGCCGGCCTCGCGGTGGCCGGCGCGGTCACCATCGTCGGCGGACTGACCCTGCTCGCCGGACCGGTGGCCAAGATCAAGGAAATGCCCGCCGGCGACACCGCCGAGGAGGGATCTCCGGCGGCCGACGAGGCCAAGATCACCGCCTGATCGACGCACGACGGGGGAGCGGGAGTGGGTGCTGGCCGAACGGCACCCACTCCGCACCGCGCCCCGGGCCCCACCCCGTACGTCCGCACCCGCGCCCGTACCCACCCGCACACCCAGCGCCGCGCACCCCGCGGCGCCACCTCGCCGTATCCCTCTCCCGACTCCCGAAGACGCACGGAGGCTCAAGGTGAGCGAGTCCCTCGCCGAACGCATAGCCGCACTGCCGAAGTCCCGCCGGGCACTGTTCCAGGCCCTGACCGGCCGAGGTGGTGGGCGCGCCGCCGTACGGGAGGACCCTGAGCCGGCACCCCGCGACCCCGCCGAAGCGCCCGTGCTCTCCTTCGCGCAGCGCCGCCTGTGGTTCATCGACCAGCTGCAGCCCGGCAGCCCCGCCTACAACGTGCCCGTCGCCACCCGCATCCGCGGCCCCCTCGACGTCCCCGCCCTGCACGCGGCCCTCCAGGACATCGTGGACCGCCACGAGGTGCTGCGGACCGTCTACACCTACCAGGAGGGCGCCACCGAGGCCGTCCCCCGCGTGGTGGACGGCTACCGGCTTCCCCTGCCGCTGACCGAACTGCCCGACGAGGCGGCGGCCCGCCCCTTCTACGACGCCGACGCGGGCGCCCCCTTCGACCTGGCCGGCGCCGTCCCGCTGCGGGCCCGGCTCGGCCGGATCGACGCCGAGGACCACGTCCTGGTCCTCAACCTGCACCACATCGTCACCGACGGCTGGTCCATGCGGGTCCTCTACACCGAACTGGAGCGCGCCTACGCCGCCCGCACCGGTGCCCCCGCCGATCCGGCGGCCCCCCTCGCCCTCCAGTACGCCGACTTCGCCACCTGGCAGCGCCGCCGCGTCAGCGGGGACCGGCTGGAGAGCCTCACCTCCTTCTGGCGCGAGGAACTGGGCGGCGCCACCCCCGTGGACCTGCCCACCGACCGGCCCAGACCGCCCGTCTTCGGCCACGCCGGCGCCTCCCGCTACATCGACCTCCCGCCCCGGCTCATCGCCCGGCTGCGGGAGTTCGGCAAGTCCGAGGGCGCCACCCTCTACATGACGATGCTCGCGGGCTTCGCCGCCACCCTGCGCCGCTGGACCGGCCAGGAGGACATCGTCGTCGGCACGTCCGTCTCCGGCCGCGACCACCCGGCCTTCGGCGAGCTCATCGGATTCTTCGTCAACACCCTGCCGCTGCGCATCAGAACCGGCGGCGACCCCGGCTTCGCCGAGCTGGTCCGCGCGACCCGCCACACCACCCTCCAGGCGTACGCGCACCAGGAACTGCCCTTCGACCTGATCGTCGACGCCCTCGGACTGCCCCGCGACCCCAGCCGGCCGCCGCTCACCTCCGTGATGTTCCTCCTCGACGAGACCCCGGACACCGCCCCGGGCCTCGCCGGCGTCGCCACCGAGCCCATCGACTTCTCCTCGCACGCCACCAAGTACGACCTCATGATCAGCGTCCACGACACCGGCACCGCCGTCCGCGCCCTCGTCGAGTACCCCACCGCCCTGTTCGACGCCGCGACCGTGGACCGGTTGCTCGGCCACTTCCTCACCACCCTCGAAGGGGCGCTCGACCGCCCCGACGCCCCGCTGTCCGCCCTGCCGCTGCTCACCGACGCCGAGCGCCGGGCCGCCCTGGTCGACTGGAACGCCACCCGCGCCCCCTTCCCCCAGGACGCCTGCCTGCACGAGCTGTTCGAGCAGCACGCCGACCGGCGGCCCGACGCGCCCGCCGTGATCCTCGGCGGACTCGGCGGCTGGAACATCACCTACCGGGAGCTGGAGGAGCGCGCCAACCGGCTCGCGCACCGACTGATCGAAGCCGGCGCCGGCCCCGACCGGACGGTGGCCCTGTGCCTGCGCCGCGGCCCCGCGCTCGTCACCGCGATCCTCGCCGTCCTCAAGGCCGGCGGCGCCTACGTCCCCCTCGACCCGGACTACCCGGCCGAGCGCCTGGCGCTGCTGCTGCGGGACTCCGCACCGCCCATCGTCGTCTCCGACGCGGAACTGATCGGCCGGCTGCCCGTCCCCGCCGGCACCGCCCAGGTGCTGCTCGACACCGACCGGGCCGCGCTCGCCGAGCTGCCCGCGACCCGCCCGGCCGTCCCCGTCACCTCCCGGGACCTGGCCTACGTCATCTTCACCTCGGGCTCCACCGGCACCCCCAAGGGCATCGCCCTGGAACACCGCGGCGTCGTCAACAACCTCCTCGACCTCAACCGCTCCTACGGCATCGGCCCGGGCGACTCCGTCCTCGCCCTGTCCTCGCCCAGCTTCGACATGAGCGTCTACGAGACCCTCGGCATCCTCGCCGCCGGCGGCACCCTCGTCCTGCCCGACCCGGCCGCGGCCAAGGACCCGGCCCACTGGGCCGACCTGGTCGAGCGGCACGGCGTCACCGTCTGGAACTCCGCCCCCGCCCTCCTCGGCCTCCTCGCCGACCAGCTCGAACACGCCGGCGGGCCCCGACTGCCGAAGCTGCGCACCGCGTTCCTCGGCGGCGACTGGATCCCCGTCACCCAGCCCGACCGGATCCGCGCCTTCGCGCCCGGTCTGTCGTTCGTGGCGCTCGGCGGGGCGACCGAGGCCTCCATCCACTCGGTGGAGTTCCCCGTCGGCCGGGTCGATCCCGCGTGGACGAAGCTCCCGTACGGGCGCCCCATGGCCAATCAGCTCACCTACATCCTCGACCCGAACGACCGCCTCGTCCCCGTCGGCGTCCCCGGCGAACTCCACCTCGGCGGCGTCGGACTCGCCCGCGGCTACCTGGGCCGGCCCGAACTGACCGAGGAGAAGTTCGTCCGGGTCGAACTGGAGCCCGGCCGTACCGAACGCCTCTACCGCACCGGCGACCTGGCCCGCTACGGCGCCGACGGCACCATCGAACTCCTCGGCCGCACCGACTTCCGGATCAAGCTCAACGGGCTGCGCATCGAGCCCGGCGAGGTGGAGAGCGCACTGCGCGAGCGCCCCGGGGTCCGCGAGGCCGTCGTGGCCGCCCGCCGCACCGCCGGCTCCGACCGCCTCGTCGGTTACGTGGTGCCCGAGGAGGGGGCCGACCTCGACCCCGCGGCCCTGCGCACCGCCCTCGCCGCCGTCCTGCCCCCGCACTGCGTCCCCGCCGAACTGGTCCTGCTGGAGCGGCTGCCGCTGAGCCCCAACGGCAAGGTCGACCGGGGCGCCCTGCCCGATCCGCGCCCCGCCGCCGCCCCGGACCGGCCCGCCGCCGCACCGGCCGACGGCGACCCCGTCGCCCTGCGGATCGCCGCCGTCTGGGCCGAGGTGCTCGGCGTCGCGCAGGTGGCACCCGACGACGACTTCTTCGCCCTCGGCGGGGACTCCTTCGCCGCCGTGCGCGCGGTCCGCGCCGTCGCCACCGCCCTGCCGGACGGCGGAGCCGCCGCCCTGCGCGTCGTCGACCTGTTCAGCAATCCCACCCCGGCCGGCCTCGCCGCCCGTACCGCCGAACTCGCCGGAACGGACACGGGAGCCGGACCGCAGCACCACCGACTGCTGCACCGGCTCACCCCCGAACGCCCGGCCGGCACCACCACGCTCACCCTCGTCTGCTTCCCGCACGGCGGCGGCGACGCCATCGCCTACCAGCCCCTCGCCGCCCAACTCCCGCCGCACATCGCGCTCCTGGCCGTCTCCCCGCCCGGACACGACCCGCTGCGCCCCGGCCCGATGCTGCCGGTCCCCGAGTTCGCGGAACTCGCCGCCGAGGAGATCGCCCGCACCGTGCGGGGCCCGTACGCGGTCTACGGCCACTGCGCCGGAGTCGTCACCGCCCTGGAGACCACCCACGTACTGGAACGCCTGGGGCAGCGCCCGATCGCCCTCGACCTCGCGGCGGCCCTTCCCGAGGAGGACCCCGAGTACGCCCTGGAGATGGAACGCGTCTCCGGTGACGACGACCTCGTCGCGTACCTGACCACGATGGACGGCTTCGACGGCGTCCTCGACGACAGCGACCTCACCGCCGTCCTGCGCATGGTCCGCCACGACATGACCGAGGCCGCCCGCTTCTTCGCGCGCACCCCCGGGGGCTACGACCGTCCCCTGACCACCCCGCTCACCGTCATCATCGGCGACGCCGACGACGCGACCGAGGGCTACGAGAACGGCTACCGCGCCTGGGGCCGGTACGCGGCCGACGTACGCCTCGCCGTGATCCCGGGCGGCCGCCACTACTTCGCCAAGCACCTGCCCGACGCGCTCGCCGCGCTCCTCGCCGACCTGCACCGCAACGGAGGAACCCATGTCTGATCTCGCCGAACGGCTCGGCCGGCTGCCCCAGGGACAGCGCTCCCGGCTGCTGGGCCGGATGCGCAACCAGATGACGGCCGGCGTGGGCCGCCGCGTCGAACTGAAGCGCGCCGACCACGGACCGCGCTCCCGCACCTCCTTCCAGCAGGAGCAGATGTGGTTCGTCGACAAGCTCGGCGCCGGCAAGGCCCGCAACAACATAGCCCTGGCCATAGGCCTGGGCGGCCCCCTCGACCGGGCCGCCCTGCACGAGGCGCTCAACGCCGTCGTCGCCCGCCACCAGGTGCTGCACAGCAAACTCGTCGAGATCGACGGAGTCCCCTGGCAGGAGCCCGTCCCCTCCTTCGTGCTCGGCGTCCAGAGCACCGACCTCTCGGGCAGCGAGGACGCGGACCGCGCACTCGCCGAACTCACCTCGAGCTGCGCCGCCGCCCCCTTCGACCTGGCCGCCGGCCCGCCCGTCCGCGCCCACCTCGTGCGGCTCGCCCCCGAGCGCCACGTCCTGCTCTGGGTCGTCCACCACGTCGCCTGGGACCCGGGCTCGACCCGGATCTTCACCGAGGAACTGACCGCCAGCTACGCGGCCGCCGCCGCGGGCGAGCGCCCCGAGACCGCCCGGCTCGCCGTCGAGTACGCCGACTTCGCCGCCTGGCAGCGGGCCAAGCTGGAGAACGACGAGCACGGCCGGGCGCTGGCGACCAAGTGGCGCCAGATCCTGGCCGGCGCCGTCGCCACCGAGGTGCTGCCCGACCACCCGCGCGGCCCCGAGACCCGCGGCGACGGCCGCGGTCTGAAACTGACCCTGGACCAGAAGCTGCTGGACCGCCTCACCGAGCTCGCCGACGCCAACAGCACCACCGTCTTCACCACCCTGCTCGCCGCCTTCAACGCGCTGCTGCGGCACTGGACCCGCACCGAGGACGTCGTCGTCGGCACGGCCAGCGCCTCCCGGCCGCACCCCGACCTGGAGCAGGTCATCGGCTGCTTCGTCCAGATGATCACCCTGCGGACCGAGGTCACCGACCAACTCACCTTCCGCGAGCTGGTCACCCGCACCGCGTCCTCCGTCATGGACTCCTTCACCAACAGCGAGCTGCCCTTCGAGCAGGTGGTCGAGGCCGTCCGCCCGGTGCGCGACCCGCTGCGCCACCCGCTCTTCCAGATCGAGTTCACCTCGCTGGGCCGCTGGGGCACCCACCGGGCGCAGGCCGCGGACCTCGAATTCACGATGGACCAACTGCACGACGGAGCAGCCAAGTTCGACATGAGCTTCCTGGTCGGCGAGAACGACGGCCTGGAACTCTCCCTGGAGTACAACACCTCCCTCTACCGGCACGGCACGGCGAGCGCCCTGCTCGGCGCCTTCCGCCAGGTCCTGGAGCAGGTCGCCGAGAACCCCGACCTCCAGGTCGGCGACATCAGCCTGGTCGAGGAGCCGGCCGCCTCCCGGCACGCCCGCGAGCTGTCCCGCGGCGGCCCCGTCGACGAGGCCGCCTGGACCACCACCCTGGACCGCGCGTTCCGCGAGCGGGCCACCATCCACCCGGACGCCGTCGCCGTCCGCCACGGATCCACCCGGCTCGACTACGCGGCCCTCGACCGCTGGTCCGAGGCCATCGCCCACCGGCTGCGCGACCGCGGGGTCCGCCACGGTGACCCCGTCGCGGTGTGCGTCTCCCGTGGCCCGGCCGCCGTCGCCGGCGTCCTCGGCGTGCTCAAGGCGGGCGCCCACTACATCCCGATCGACCCGGCCGCCCCGGCCGAGCGGACCCGTACGGTCCTGGCCGACGCCAAGGTCCGGCACGCGCTCGTCGACGAGGCCGCACAGCTGCCCGTACCGCTGGAACTGGTGACCACCGGAACGGCCGCCCCCGTCCGGGAGGTTCCCTCCCTCGCGCCGACCGCCACCCCCGGCGACCTGGCCTACGTGCTCTACACCTCCGGCAGCAGCGGCACCCCCAAGGGGGTCATGATCGAGCACCGCTCGGTCACCCACTTCTCCCGCACCATCGCCAAGGCCTACGAGATCCGGGCCGAGGACCGGGTCCTGCAGTTCGCCCCGCTCACCTTCGACGTCTCCGTCTTCGAGATCTTCACCACCCTGCTGGCGGGCGGTTCGCTCGTCATCGCCACCGACGACGAGCGCCGCGACCCGGCCCTGCTCCAGACCCGGATGCGCGAGGACGCGGTCACCGTCGCCGAACTCCCGCCCGCCCTGCTGCCCTTGCTCGACCAGGCCGGCCTGCCCGACCTGCGGCTGGTGTCGGTGGGCGGCGAGGCCTTCCCGGGCAGGCTCGTCGCCGAATGGACCGCGGGGGAGCGCAGGTTCGTCAACGGATACGGGCCCACGGAGGCGACCGTCGCCGTCACGCTCATGGACTGCACCGGCAGCTACGACCGCAACCCGCCGATCGGCCGCCCCATGCCGGGCCACCAGGCCTTCGTCCTCGACGAGCGGCTGCGGCCCGTCCCGCCCGGCGTCCCCGGCGAACTCTGCGTCGCAGGTCCCGGCGTGGCCCGCGGCTACCTGGGCCGCCCCGACCTCACCGCCGACCGCTTCGCCGACAACCCCTACGCGGACGGCCCGGAGACCGAGCGCCTCTACCGCACCGGCGACCTGGTCCGCTGGCTGCCCGGCGGGAACCTGGACTTCCTCGGCCGCACCGACCGCCAGCTCAAGGTGCGCGGCCACCGCATCGAGCCGGGCGAGGTCGAGTCGGTGCTCACCGGGCACCCCTCCGTGCAGCAGGCCGTCGTGGTCGCCCAGCCCGCCGCGGGCGGCGAGCGCATGCTGGCCGCCTACGTCACCGTCGAGCAGGTGGGCTCGTACGCCTCCGAGGTCGCCGACGCCGAGGGCCTGCGGGCCTACGCTGCCGGCCGACTGCCCGGCTACATGGTCCCGGTCGTGGTCGTCCTGGACGAACTGCCCCTCACCCCGCACGGCAAGGTCGACACCGCCGCGCTGCCGCAGCCCACCGAGCTGTCGGCCCAGGGCGGCACCGCGCCCCGCGACGCCGTCGAGGAGCAGATCTGCCGGGACATCCTCACCCCGCTGCTCGAATGGCAGAACCCGGACGTGGAGGGCGACTTCTTCGCCCTGGGCGGCAGCTCCCTGCAGGCCACCATCGTGGTCTCCCGGGTCCGCGCCCTCTTCGGTATCGACATCGCCCTCGCCGACTTCTTCGGCCGGCCGACCGTCTCCGGGCTCGCCGAACTGGTCCGCACCGCCAAGGCCGAGGCCGCCGGCGAACAGGACCGGCTCCTCGCGGTCTTCGAGCAGATCGAGAACATGAGCGACGACGAGGCCGCCGCCCTCCTCGGCTCCCTCCAGCACCCGGACGGCCCCTGATGGCCGACCCGGCCGGGCTCGAAGGAGCACTCGCCGCGCTCCCCGAGGCGAAGCGCGAACTCGCCCGCCTGATGCTGGCCGCCCGCCGGCCCGTACCCGCCCACCCGGCCCCGCGCTCCGGCGCGGGGCCGGTCCCCCCGACCGCCCTCCAGTCCCGACTGTGGCGCCGCGAGCGCACCCACCCGGCCGTCGCCACCGGCTCGCACGCGCTCCGGCTGACCGGCCCGCTCGACGCCGACCGGCTCGTGGCGGCCCTCACCGGGGTGCTGCGCCGCCACGAGGCGCTACGCACCCGGCTCACCGTCTCCACCTCCGGCCAACCCCGGTTGCACGTGGACGAGGAACCGGTGCTGCGGCTCACCCGGGCCGACCTCTCCGGCTTCACCCCGCAGGCCGCCGCCGAACGCGTGGCCCTGCAGAGCACCGAGAGCGCCTCCACCGTCCTGGACCTGGCGAGCGGCCGCACCAGCGCCTTCCGACTGCTGCGGCTCGCCCCGGACGAGCACGTCCTGATCCTCGCCTCGCACCTCGCGGTCTTCGACGGCTGGTCCTCCGGGGTCTTCCTCGCGGACCTGGCGGCCGGCTACCGCGCGGGCCCGGCGGGCCTCACCCCGCCCGAGCTCCAGTTCCCCGACTACGCCGACTGGCAGCACCGCTGGCTCGCCGGACCCGACGGCTCCGCCGAACTGGCGCGCCGTCGAGCGGTGTTCGCCGCCGACCCGCCCGCACCCCGGGCACCCGGCGGATTCGAACGCGGCCATCTGCCGGTACGGCTGGCCCGCGGGCCCGTCGACGCCGGGCTGGAGCTCGGCGCGGCCGAGGGGGCCACCCCGTTCATGACACTGCTCGCCGCGCTGGCCGTCGTACTGGCCCGCAGGCAGGGCCGTACCTCCCAGGTGATCGGCACCCCCGCGGCCGGCCGTTTCGCAGGCGCCCTCGAAGGCGCCGTGGGGCAGTTCACCACCGTGGTGCCGATCCGGCTCGACCTCGCGGGCGGCCCCACCTTCCGGGAGCTGCTGCACCGCACCCGAGCCGCGGTGGCCGACGCCCTCGCCCACCAACGCCTGCCCGTGGACGTCCTGTTCGGCGACGGAACACCCCCGCCGTACAACGTCCTGTTCGCCCTCCACAACTACCCGTCGGTCCCCCTGGACCTGCCGGGCATCGAGGTAGGCCAGCTGCCCGGGCCGCCCGCCCGGCACCTGGAGCTCTACAGCCCCGACCCGGCCGCCGCCCTCGCCTGCGTCGGCCTCGTGGAACGGGACGGCGAGATCGGCGGCACCGCCGAGTACAACCGCCACGCGGCCACGCCCGAGGACGTGCGAGGGCTGCTCACCGGAATCGAGGACGTGCTGGACCGGGCCGTCGCCGCGCCCGCATCCCCACTCACCACCTAGGGAGTTGCCCGTGCTCACCACCGAGTTCTACCGCGCGCCCGCGGACTGCGGGCTGCTGCGGAGCGGAGCCGACGTGCCCCGCACCCCCATGCGGGCCCTGCGCGAGGACATCCACGACATCCTGGTCTCGGCCCCCGTGGCCGAGGCCCGGCGCACCCGCGACCCCCGGCCCATCCACCGGGCCCTGGGCGAACAGGGCCTCCTCGCGCCCCAGTGGCCCGAGGAGTACGGCGGCCGGGGCATCAGCCAGGTCGCGGCCGCCGTGCTGGTCGAGGAACTGGCCATGCACGACGTCCCCGACCTGCTGCACACCCTCACCGTGCAGATCGTCGGATCCACCCTGCTCAATGTCGCGAGCCCGGCGATGAAGGCCCGGCACCTGCCGGGCTTCGCCGCCGGCACCGCCTTCGGCTGCGTGCTGTTCAGCGAACCCCAGGCCGGCTCCGACCTCAACATCCTCTCCACCCGGGCCGTTTCCGACGGCAACGGCGGCTACAAGCTGTACGGCACCAAGGTCCACTCGCTCTTCGCCCGGCTCGCCGACTACGGACTGTGCCTGGCCCGCGGCGAGGACGACGCCTTCAGCCTGTTCCTCGTCCCCCTGGCCCAGCCGGGCGTCACCATCCGGCAGATCCCGGGCATGGGCGACGACGCCTTCCACGAGGTCACCCTCGACGGCGTGGCCGTGACCGCCGACGACGTGGTCGGCGAGACCGGCCAGGGCTGGGCCATCGTCGTCAAGACCCTCGCCTTCGAGCGCACCGGACTCGACTACTACGTCAAGGCGCTGCGCTGGTACCGGGCCGCCGTGGAACGGCTGGAGGTCCACACCGACCGGCTGGAGGCCGGCCAGCACGACCAGATCGGCCTGGCCAAGCTCAACGCCCGGCTGCTCGCGGCGGGCACGCTGGTGCGCCGCGTCCTCACCCGCCTCGACCGGGGCGAACTCAACGAGGACGAGGCCGCCGCCGCCAAGTGGTATACCACCGAGCTCGCGGCCGAGGTGGCCTGGTGGGCCGCGGAACTGGACGGCGACCGCAGCATGACCCTCGACGACCCCGAGGTCGACGGGGTGGCACACCCACTCGACGCGGCGTTGCGCGAAGCCCCGGGGATGCGGATATCGGGCGGCACCGCCGAAATGATGCTGGAGACGCTGGCCCGGCTGCGTCTCGACTCAGGGGCGGAGGTACGGCCGTGACATCACAGGCGGTAGGCGGGAACGGTACGGGCGGGCCGGGCGCGGCGGCGCCCGAGCGCTGGCGGGAGCGTGAGGACGAGGACTCCCTCTTCCGGCAGCTGCGGCTCACCGTGCGCCAGGGACTGGAGGTCGACGGGGACACCCCCGCCGGCGCCTGGGAGGCGCTGACCCAGGTCGGCGCCTGGGAGTTCGCCCTGCCCATCGGCCACGACGGCCTCGACCTAGGGCAGGCGGTCGTCGCCATGGTGTGCGAGGAGGCGGGCAACGCGACGCAGCCCGTCCCGCTCACCGACACCCTCCTCGCCCTGGACCTGATCTCCGGCCTCGGCCCGCTCGCCTCCGAAGCCGCCGACGTCCTCCTGGACCAGGTCCGCACCGGGGAACTGGCCCTCGCCGTGCCGGGTCGGCTGCCCGATCCGCGCGGGACCGTACCGCCGGGCATCACCTGGAAACCGGACCCGGACACGGGCGACGTCCTGCTCACCGGCACCGGCGGCCCCTTCGCCGCCGGCGTCGCCCCCGGCGCCCTGCTGGTCCTGGCCGGCGGCCCCGACGGCCCGTGCGTGGCACTCGTGACCCTGCCCACCGAGGGCGTCCGGGTACGCCCGCTGCGCGACCACGGCGGGGGAGCGGTCGCCGGCGCCGACTTCGACGAGGTACGGCTGCCCGCCGAGGCGGTACTGCTGAGGGGCCTGGCCGCCGAAGCGGCCCTCGCCCGCGTGGGCCTGCGCGCCGCCGTCCATCAGGCCTCGCTGCTCGCCGGGATCACGGCGGCCGCCCTGACGGCGGTCGTCTCCCGGATCCGCGGCCGACAGCAGTTCGGCCAGGCCCTGGTCAAGCACCAGGGTCCCCGGCTGCGCGTGGCCGGCCTGCTGGCCCGCCTCGACGCCGTGCGCTGGGCCGTCGGGGACGCGGCCCGGGACCTCGACGAGGACCGGCTCAGCGCGGGGGAGGCCGCCGGGCTCATCGCCCTCACGGCGGAGACCACCCTCGACGTGACGCGTGACGCGGTCCACCTGCACGGCGCCTCGGGCCTGGTCCGGGACGGCCTGGTGGCGGGCTGCTACCGACGCGCGGCCTGGGAGGCCATGCGCTGCGGACGTCCCGCCCACCTCTGGGACATCGCCGCGCACACGCCCTGACCGGCACCCGCACGAGGAAGGGGCCCCCGCACCGCGGGAGCCCCTTCCCCGTACCCCGAGGACCGTCAGACCAGGTCGCGGCGCATGACCCAACGATGCCGCTTGTCGCTCTTGGCCTCGGTGCGCCGCACCCGACGGAAGCCCGCCCGCTCGAACATGTCCATCGTCCCGACATAGGCGAGGGTCGGGTTCACCCGGCCGCCCTCCGGGTCCACCGGATAGCCCTCGACGGCGGGCGCACCGTGGGCGCGCGCGTGCTCGACGGCCCCCTCCAGCAGGCCCGAGGCGACCCCCTTGCCGCGGAAGTCCTTGCGTACGACGAAGCAGGTCACCGACCACACGGGCAGATCGTCCACCGGTGTGATCGTCTTCGAGGAGGTCAGCCGGTCGAGCTGCCGGCGCGGTGCCACGTTGCACCAGCCGGCCACCTCGCCGTTCAGGAAACCGAGGACCCCGGGCGGCGGATCGGCCTTCTCCATCAGGCCGCGCAGGTGCTCGCCCCGCTCGTCCGCCGTGAGTCGCCCGTAGTCGCCGGTGGACAGCCGCCACGCCATGCACCAGCACGTGTGCGCGCTCTTCTTCGGCTGGAGCACCTGGCGGATGTCGTCCCACAGATCCGCCGTGGCGGGCCGTACTTCTAAACTCATGCTGCTACTTCGCTCTCTTCCGCTGCTTACGAGCGTCCCGCGGCCGCGGTGTCCCGCGTCCCGGCGACGACATCGGTCATCACGGCGGTCAGCACCCCGAGGGCCCGCCGACACGCCTCTCGTCCTGCGTCCAGATGGGTGACCAGCCGGACCGTCTCCGGGCCGGGCGCGGTCACCAGTACTCCTTCCTTGGCGGCCCGTGCGACGACCTCGTCGGCGCCGGGAACCTCGATGAGGACGATGTTGGTCTCCGGCGGGCGCACGGTGAACCCCGCGTCCCGCAACCCCGCCGCCAGCAGGGCGGCATGGGCGTGGTCCTCGGCGATCCGCTCCACGTGGTGGTCCAGGGCGTACAGCCCCGCAGCCGCCAGGATGCCCGACTGGCGCATGCCGCCGCCCAAGCCGTGCCGCAACTTCCGGGCCCGCGGCAGCTGTTCGGCCGCCAGCAGGAGCACCGAACCGACGGGCGCGCCCAACCCCTTCGACAGACACACGGACAGCGAGTCGGCCGTCCGCCCGTACGCGTGGGCGGAGGTGCCCGTCGCGGCCATCGCGTTCCAGATCCGGGCCCCGTCCATATGGACCGCGAGGCCCGCTCCGGACGTCAGTTCGCGTACGGCGCGCAGCGTGTCCAGCGGGTGGACCGCACCGCCGGCCCGGGTGTGGGTCTGCTCCACCTCGACGGCACGGGTGCCGAGCGTGTACGGGTTCCCCCGCCGGACCACCCCGGCCAGCAGGGCAGCGGTGACCACCCCCCGCTCCGCCGTCACCGTGCGCGTCTGGATCCCGCCGTAGCGGGCCGGGGAGGCCTCCTCGTGCGCCAGGATGTGCGCCTCGGCGTCGCACACCAGCTCCTCGCCGGGACCGACGAGGAGCTGGAGGGCGATCTGGTTGGCCATCACCCCGGACGGGGTGAACAGCGCCCCGGAGAAACCGAAGAGCCCGGCGAGCCGGTCCTCCAGCGCGCGGACGGTCGGATCCTCCCCGAACAGGTCGTCGCCGACCTCGGCCGAGGCCATCGCGGCCCGCATCCCGGCACCCGGCCGGGTCACCGTGTCGCTGCGCAGATCGACGGTCTCGAAGCTCCCGATGCTCATGACGGTACGTCAACTCCTTGCTCGCGGGGTCGTGGGGTGAGTTCGCGGGCCGCCACCCAGTCCAGCAGCGGGCGCACCAGCCGCCAGGTATCCCGCACCAGTTCCCCGGCGCGCGCCGTGTGCAGCCCGGCGTCCGGACCGTGGCGGCGCCACGCGTCGATCTTGCGGTGGCGCAGCAGCCCCAGCCGCGGGTGGTCCGCCGGGACCCCCCGCGGCCGGGACTTGAGCCGGTCGCCGCCCAGGGTGAACCCCTGGGCCTCCAGCCGGCCCGCGATCGCGGCCAGCTCCGCGCCGCCGTCCTCCTCCTCGACGGCGGCGCGGTACCGGGCGACCTCGGCCCCGGCATAGGGGTACCAGCGCCCGGAGGCGTAGAGGCCGTGCCGGTCCAGGTGCACCCACAGGCCCAGGCAGGGCAGCAGATCCAGATAGGCGCCCTGGTAGGTCTTGTACGGGGACTTGTCGTGGGACATCCGGGTGTCCCGGACCGGGCCCAGCACCTGCACCTCGCCCGACCCGGTCGACTCGGCGAAAAGCACGCTCAGTTCAGCGGCAAGCTCGTCCATCGGCGCACGTACGTCACGCTCGTACCGCTCGCGGTGGCGCAGTCGCCACGCCTCCTTGCTGTTGTCGGCCGCGAGGTCCTCGTACAGGCGCAGTGCCGAGGGCGGGAAGCCGCTGAAGGTCACGGCAGATACCCCGGCAGGGGGTGGGCGGCGCACAGTTCGGAGACCCGGGCACGCACCCGCCCGCGCAGGGCGTCCGGCAGTACGCCGCCCTGCGCGCGCAGCGCCACCAGCACGTCGGCGACCAGGTCGGCGCACTCGGCGGCCACCGTGCGGTCCATCCCGCGCGCGGCCAGCGTGTTGGTGCCCAGCCGCAGTCCACCGGTCACCCGCACCGGCGTGGTGTCGCCGGGGACCCGGTTGCGGTTGACGACGATCCCGCAGGACTCCAGGGCCTGCTCGGCGACGTCCCCGGTGACCCCGGTGCCGCGCAGGTCCAGCAGCACCATATGGGTGTCCGTACCACCGGTGACCAGCCGGAACCCCCGGTCCAAGAGGCGCTCGGCGATCGCCTGCGCGCCGTCGGCGAGCCGCTTGGCGATCTCGGCGAAGTCGGGGCTCGCCACGAAGTCCAGGGCACGCGCCTTGGCCGCCACCGATGCCAGGTCGGGCGTGCCCTGGGTGAAGGGGAACACGGCGCGGCGCAGGGTCGCGGCCAGGGTGCCGCGCTCCGGCCCGGCCTTTCGGGCCTCCCGGCCCAGCAGGATCAGCCCGCCGCGCGGACCGTACAGCTGCTTGTAGGTGCTGGTGGTGGTCACGTGGGCATGGTCGACGGGGCTCTGGTGGAGGCCGGCCGCGACCAGTCCCGCGATGTGCGAGATGTCGGCCAGGAGATAGGCGTTGGCCTCGTCCGCGATCTCCCGGAAGCGGGCGAAGTCGATGCTGCGGGGGTACGCGCTCGCCCCGCAGACGATCAGCTTCGGGCGGTGTTCCAGGGCCAGTTCACGGATCTGGTCGTAGTCGAGCAGCCCGTCCGGGGTCACCCGGTAGCCGTGGGCGCGGTAGTAGCGTCCGGTCACCGAGGCCGGGGAGCCGTGGGTGAGGTGCCCGCCGCAGTCCAGGTCCAGCCCGAGCAGGGAGTCGCCCGGGTTGAGCAGCGCCGTGATCACGGCGAGGTTGGCGGAGGAGCCGGAGTGCGGCTGCACGATCGCGTCCTGGGCCCCGAACGCCGCGCACGCCCGGTCGATCGCGAGGCGCTCGATCTCGTCGGCGACCCCGCAGCCCGCGTGGTAGCGGTTCCCGGGGAAGCCCTCGGCGGTCAGGTTGCCGAGCGCGCTGCCCTCGCAGGCCAGGACGGAGGGGTCCGCGACACTGGACGCCGCGACCATCATCAGGGTGTCGCGCTGACGTGCCGACTCCCGGGCCAGCAGCGTGTACAGCTCGCCGTCGCGCTCTCTGAGCCGCGTCGCGGCGTGCCCGGCGAAATCGACCAGATCGGGATCGGGATCGGGCCCGTGACCGGAGCCGGAGCCGGGCGCCCCGGGCAGCTCCGGCTCGGTGACGGGCGCGGGCAGGGTGAGACTCATGACTGTCCCCTCTCGGAATCGTCCGTGATGACCGTGCTGTGCCGAACCGCGGCCTGGGTCGTCTCTTTCGGATCGTGGCGGCCGAGCCCGCGGCGTCCGGTGCCGTGCCCGGCAAGGCGGAGGGGCGCCCGTGTACTGGACGTACTCGGTCGTCCCGACAACGCAGCCGGGTGCGGTGCCGGGCGTCGCGGGCCCGGCAAGATCCGAAAGAGACGGCCTATGCCGACGCGCCGGCCTCGTCCGCCTCCAGCTCTCCGAAGGCCTCCGCGGCGGCGACCGCCTCCGCGCCGTGCTGCTCGTCCGCGGCGATCTTCTCGGCCAGCTCGCGGATCAGCGGGTTCTGGAACACGGTCTTCACCGGCACCGGCACCCCCAGCAGCTCCCCCAGCAGACCGGCCAGCCGGGTGCCGCTGAGCGAATCGCCGCCCAGGCTGAAGAAGTTGTCACCGGGCGCCACCCCGTCCAGGCCGAGGATGTCGGCGACCGCCGCGCACAGCACGAGCTCCAGCGCACTGCCCGGCCCGTCCCCGGCGTCCCGTACGGCCGCCTCGTCGGCGGACTGCTGCCGCCCGGCGGAGGAGGCCAGCAGCAGCCGGTCGACCTTCCCGTTGCGGGTCAGCGGCAGCTCCGGCAGCACGGTGAGCGCGGCCGGCACCATGTACCCCGGGAGCTGGGCCGCGAGCCGCTCCAGCACCGGCCCGGCCGCCTCCGCGCCGGCCACGACGTAGGCGTGCAGCCGACGCACCCCGTGGGCACTGGCCGGGGCCACCACCACGGCCGCCTCGACCTCGGCGTCCTGGCGCAGCACGGCCTCGATCTCACCGAGCTCGATCCGGTGGCCCTGGATCTTCACCTGGAAGTCGTCCCGGCCCAGGATCTCGATGCTTCCGTCCGGCAGGTACCGGCCCAGGTCCCCGGTCAGGTAGGCGCGTTCGCCGCTCTCCGGCAGGCGCACGAAGCGGTTCGCGGTGCGCTCGGCGTCGTTCCAGTAGCCGAGGGCGAGCCCGACGTCACTGGCCACGGCCATCTCGCCGACCACCCCGAGCGGGCGCTCGTAGGCGGCCGCGTCGACGATGTAGTAGCGCTGGTTGGTGATCGGCTTGCCGTACGGGATGCTCGTCCAGGCCGGGTCGACCTCGCCGATCGGCTGGAACAGCGACCAGCAGATCGTCTCGGTCGGACCGCCCGAACCCACCACCTCGATCCGGGGACTCTGCGCCCGCAGCCGGTCCGGCAGCGTCAGCGGGATCCAGTCGCCGGAGAGCACGGACAGCCGCAGCGACTCCAGCGGCCGGTCGCCGCCGCGCCGCTCGCGCACCTCGGCCTCGCCGACGAGCAGCTCCATCAGGACGGGCACGGAGTTCCACAGGGTGACCTGCTCCGCCCGCACCAGATCGGCCCACACATCGGGCTCGGCGTGCTCGAACGGCGGCGGCAGCACCACGGTTCCGCCCTGCGTCAGCACCCCGAACACATCGTAGATCGAGGCGTCGAAGTGCAGCCCGGAGATGGCCAGCAGCCGGTCCCGCGCCCCGACCTCGAAACGGGTCGCGACATCGCGGATCAGGTTGACCACGCCGATGTGGTCGACCATCACGCCCTTGGGCTCACCCGTCGAGCCCGAGGTGAAGATGGTGTACGCGAGGTCCGCCGGGGTCTGCGCGGTCTCGGGCCGCATCGCGTTCCCGGACTCGAAGTCCTTGTCGACCCGGTAGCGACGGGCCGTGGGCGGCCAGCTGATGCGGGATTCCAGCCAGGACTGGGTGAGGATCCGGTCCACCTTGCCCTCGGTGAGCAGGCGGCGAAGCCGCTCCGGCGGCACGCTCGGGTCCAGCGGCAGATAGGCGGCGCCGGCGGCGAGGATCCCGTACACCGCGGCGTACTGCTCCCAGCCCTTCTCCATCACGACGGCGACCAGCTCGCCCGGAGCCGCCCCGTGGTCCCGCAGCGTGTGCCCGATCCGCCAGGCGTACGAGGCCAGTTCGGCGTAGCTCAGGCGCCGCCCGGTGCCGTCCACCACGGCCTCGGCGTCGGGCGTGCGCTCGGCCTGCCGGGCGAACAGCTCGTGCAAGGTGGTGTACGGGATCTGCCCGGCGGTGTCGTTGACCTCGCGGCGCAGCGTCCGCTCGGCCGCCGGGATCAGGTCGAAGCGCCCGGTGTGCAGGGCCTCCGGGTCCCGGGTGAGCCGCTCCAGCAGGTCCACGTACACGCCGAAGGCGGCGTCGACGAAGCCGGGCGCGAACGCCCCGTCGACGAAGTCCCAGATGACGCGCAGTTCACCGGCCAGTTCGCGCAGCTGTACGTCCAGCGAGACCTGCGGGGTCTGCGAGATCGAGTACACCTCGCGGCCCAGGTCCGTGACGGGCCTGCGCACCGGGTAGTCGAGCAGGCTGGTCACCACGATCGGCATGCCGGCCTGCGCGCCCACCCCGTGCAGCCGGGTCAGCTCGCGCAGCACCCGGACACCGTTGAAGGAGCCGTGCTCCGCGTCGCGGGCGAGCTGGTCGCGCAGGGCGTGCGCGCGGTCCAGGAAGGTCGCGCCCGAACCATCGGCGGCGAGCATCACGGCGTTGGTGAAGTCACCGAGGACGCCGGTGATGTCCGGGTGCACCGCCGGGCGCTGGAAGATCGGGTAGTTGACGGTGAAGTCCGACTCCTCCGCCCAGCACCGGACCACCTCGGCGAAGGCGGCGGTGAGCAGGACCGACGGGGTCAGCCCCGCCTCGTGCGCCCGCGCCGAGAAACGCTGCCACTCGGCGGGGGACAGCCGGTGCTCGCGCCGGTCGAAGCGCACCTCGCGGCCGGGGTCGGCGGAGCCGCCCGTGGGCAGCGACGGGGCCGGCGGCAGGGTGGGGACGCGCTCCAGCCAGTACGCGCGGGCGGCACGGAAGGCCTCGGTGTGGGGCAGGGCGTCGGCGCGCCACCGGGCGTACTCGGCGAAGCTGATACCGGGCTCGGGGAGTTCGGCGTCGGGGTCCTCGTACAGGTCGACGAGCTCGGGGAAGAGCACCTGGAAGGCACTGGAGGCGTCCAGTACCTGCAGGTCGATCCCGAGGTGGACGCGGCTGAGGTTCCCGGGGCCGCCCAGCCGGATGATCCGCAGGTCGAACAGCGGCCAGCTGCCCACCGGGAAGACCACGTGGCTCATCTCCTCGCGCAGCGCGGCGAGCCGCTCCCGCGAGGCGTCGGCGGACAGCTCGCTCAGGTCCACGACCGGTATGTCGAAGGGCAGCGGGTCGGCCGGCACCCACTGGGTGCCGTCCGTGCGCCCGATCGCGCGGAGCATGTCGTGACGGGCGACCACCTTGCGCCAGGCGGCGGCGAAACGCTCGGGATCGAGGTCGGCGCGCTCCCATTCGAAGTATCCGTAGCAGCCGATACCGCCCAGCTCGACTGCTTCACCTCGCCCGATCATCAGTGCCTGCTGCGTCTCGGTCATCGGGAAGGACGCGGCACTGTCCGCGCGAGCGGGCAGGAGCTCGGTCATGGTCCAACTCCATTCGGTGTTACGGGCCGTCGGCTGGTGGGTGCCCGGGGTGGGTACGGGCCGGAGCGCCCTGCTGCGGGGCAGGGCGAGGCTAGGGGCGGTGAGTTAGCCGCCGGTTATGTTCGGTGCGGGCGGTGCTCCCGCGGTCGGGCGCGGCCCTCTCGCCCAGGGAGAGCGCGAAGAGTCGTACGAGCGGATGGAACAGGTAGCAGGGCCTGCCCTGCTCGTCCGCGCCGCTGACCTCCAACAGGGCCGCGTCGGCCAGCGCCTCCGACAGCCGCTCGGCCTCGACCTCCGGCAGGTTCAGCGACATCGCCGCGTCCACGGCCGGGAACGGCCTGGGGCCCAGTGCGGCCAGCGCCGGGAACACCGAACGCACCTCCGGGTCCAGCGCCCGCCAGGACGGCAGCAGCGAGCTGTGCACGTCCAGATCACCCGAGTGCAGCTCCCGCAGCCGGGTCACGGGATCCGCCAGCCGGCGGGCCAGCCGGTCCGGGGTGGAGTGCGGTCGGGCGGCGATCCGGGTCCCGACGATCCGCAGGGCCAGCGGCAGGCCTGCGCAGTGCTCGACGATCGAGGACGCCGCACCGGGTGCCGAGGCCACCCGGGCGGGACCGGCCGCGGCCGAGAGCAGCTCCAGCGAGTCCCCGGGTGCCAGCGGGGCGAGGGCCACGGTGTGCGCCCCGGCCACGGTGGGCAGGGCCGTTCGCCCGGTGACCAGGACCGCGGGCTCCGGGGTGTTGGGCAGCAGCGGACCCAACTGGGCGGCCCCGGAGGCGTTGTCCAGCACGATCAGCAGCTGCTTGCCCCGGGTCCGCTCCCGGTAGAGACGGACCAGCTGGTCCTGGTCCTCGGCGGCCGGTACGTCGTCCATCGGGCCCAGCGCGCGCAGCAGCCCGCGCAGTACCCGGGTGGGGTGGCGGGGAGTGCCGTCGGGCGCGCGCAGGTCGGCGTACAACTGCCCGTCGGGGAAGTGGCGCCGGCAGCGGTGGGCCGCGTGCACGGCCAAGGCGGTCTTGCCGAGCCCGGCCATGCCGGTGACCAGGACCCGGCGGGGCCGCTCACCGCCCTGCGCGTCGGGGGCCAACGCACGACACAGCAGCTCCAGTTCGGGCTCCCGGCCGGTGAAGTCGACGGTGTCGGGCGGCAGCATGGCCGGGGCACCGTCCGGGCGCCCGGCGGCGTCGCGCCGGGGACCGGACAGGACGGCCGGGGCGGTGCGCGGCTGCCGGTCCAGCGTCCCCTCCAGCAGTGAACGGTAGGTGGCCTGGAGCTCCTCGCCGGGGTTCACCCCCAGCTCGTCGGCGAGCACCGCGCGGCCGTGGTGGTAGAGGTGGATGGCGTCCGCCTGCCGCCCCGACCGGCACAGGGCCGTCATCAGCTGGCACCGGATGCGCTCGCGCAGCGGGAACTCGGCGACCAGGCCGGTCAGCTCTCCGGTGACCTGTTCGTGCCGGCCCAGCGCGAGATCGGCCGCGATGCGGTACTCCAGGGTGACCGCCCGGGCCTCGGTGAGCCGCGGCGCCTCCGCGTCGGCCAGGTATTCCGTGGCGTTGGCGAAGGGCAGCCCGTTCCACCGGGCCAAGGCGCCGCGCAGCAGCTCACCGGCCTTTTCGAAGTCCTCGGCGATCAGTGCCTCACGGCCGCCGATCGCCATCTTCTCGAATTCGTTCAGGTCGAGCGTCGCATTACCGATGCTCATGGCATATCCGGGCGGCCGACGATCGATCAGAACACCGTCGCCGAGAATCTTGCGCAAACGGGAAACATAGGTGTAGAGCTGTGCGCTGACGGTGGCCGGTGGAGCCCAACCCCACAGCAGCCGGCACAGCCGTTCGTCGGAGATCACCTCCTCACGGGCCACGAGGAGCGCCGCGAGCACGGTGTGCAGCTTCGCCCCGGAGAACGCGACCCGGCGGCCGTCCCGCCGTACCTCGACCGGCCCCAGCACTCGGAATTCCATGTACCGCCCCATCCGTGATTCATGGAGAAGAATCTCTGAACGAAGCTAGTGGAGTGCGTTGTCTCCTCGATATCGTGTCGATTTCGAGGGCGGCCCGGGGCACGAAATCGATGGAACACAGAAGGAAAAGGAGGCGTCCCTACTGTTCCATCCATGCCGCAGCGAGCGGCAGTGATGCTCCACCGAGAGGGGATTCCCAGATGCGCAGCACGCGGACGGCGAAGACGGCGAACACGACGGCGGCGGCCTGCCTGGTCGTTCTGGCGGGGATGTTCGTCGGCACGGGGGCAGCGTCGGCCGGCCTGACGGACACGCACACCGCCACACGGGCTGACGGCGACATGCCCTGGGGCGTCGTCAAGCCGCTGGACCCGCCGCGCCACGGCTCCGCCGGCACGCACGGCGACATGCCCTGGGGCTGACCCGCCCCACTCCCGGCCCACTCCCGGCCCGCCCCTGCCCCGCTCTCCCCACGACGCCCAGCCGGCGGCTAGCCCTCCGGGCGCGTCAGCAGCACCGTCAGTTCCGCCGCGGTGAAGGAACGATGCGGCATTTCACCGGCGCCCCCACCGCCCAGTTCGTCCGCCGTGTCCGACGCGGCCTGGACCGCCGCCAGCAGCCGGTCCGCCTGGGCCCGCCAGGGCTGCGCGCCGACCTCGCCGAAGGCGGCCCGCGCCCGCCGGAACCTCTCCGCCGCCTCCGCAGGGCGGCCGCCGATCGCCTCCACGCACCCGAGATCGGTCTCCACCCGGGCGTACAGGAAACGGTCCGCCAGCTCATCGGTGATCTCCAGGGCCTGCTGCAGCGTTCCCCCCGCCGCCGGCAGCAGGCCCTGGCTCCACTGCGTCTGCCCCAGCCCGCGCAGCGCGTGCGCCTCCCCGACCCGGTCGCCCTCGCCCCGGGTCAGCCGCAGTACCGCGCCGAAGGCCTCCGCGGCCTCGTCCAGATCTCCCGCCCGCAGCCGCACCTCGGCCAGCCGGTACACGCTCTGCGCCTCCGCCCGTACCGATCCGGTGCGCCGGCTCAGCGCCACCGCCCGCTCCGCGAGTGGCAGCGCGCCCCCCACGTTGCCCCGGTCCAGCTCGATCTGCGCCTGGAAACCGAGCAGGTGGGCCTCGTTCCCGATGTCACCCGTCGCGTGGAAACCGCTGAGGGCCGCCTCGCAGTACTCCAGGGCCCGCTCCCAGTCCCCCTGGAACCGCGCGCACATCGCCAGGTTCCGCTGGGCGAGCGCCGCCCCGCCCATGTCACCGGCGTTGCGCAGCAGCCGCAGCGCGGCCATGTTCCAGCCCTCGGCCTGCTCGTACCGCCGCTGGTAGATCGCCAGCGACCCCAGCAGCCGGAGCATCGTCGCCTCGCCCGGCTCGTCGCCGGTGCGCCGGGCCGCGGCCAGCGCCTGCTCGGCGCAGCGCTGCCAGTCCTCCAGGTAGTTCTTCGTCTCGAAGTGCGGCACCGCGCTCTCGGTCAGCGTCCACGCGTACCGGGCCCGGCCCGTCTCCGCCGCGTGGGCCACCAGGTCCGTGACGGCCGTGCGCTCCGACTCGAACCAGTCCATCGGCGTGGCCAGCAGCTCGTCGGCCAGCTCCGGCAGGAAGCGCGGAGCCGGTTCGGCCGGCCGGCCGACCGGGAACTCGCGTCCGTCGATCCGCCGGTGTGCCTCCTCGGCCAGCCAGAGCCAGGACGCGAAGGCCCGCTCCAGCGCCCCGTCGGTCTCCCCCTCCGGCTCGTCCGACTCCGCCCGCTCACGGGCGAACAGCCGCAGCAGGTCCTGGAACCGGTAGCGGGCGGCCCGCCCCGGCTCGGCGTCGGCCACCTCCAGCAGCTGCGCGTCCACCAGGTGGTCGATCAGTTCCTCCGCGTGCCACACGTCCGTGTCCAGCACGGCCGCCCCCGCCCAGGCGGCGAAGTCGGCCGTGCGCAGGAGTCCGAGCCGGCGGTACATCCGGGCCGCCTCGGGGGGCAGGTCCCGGTAGGTGAGCCGGAAGCCGGCCCGCACCCCGCCCTCGCCCGGGCTCAGCACGTCGAGCCGCGACCGGTGGTCGCGCAGCCGCGCCACCAGGCTCCGTACGCTCAGACCGGGTTTGGCCGCGAGTCGCGCCCCGGCGATCCGCAGCGCGAGCGGGAGGCGGTCGCAGAGCGCGCCGAGCTGCTCGACCGCCACCGGATCGCTGCCGAACCGGTCGGCTCCGGCCAGTTTGATCAGCAGCGCCGTCGCCTCGGTCGGCTCCAGCATCCGCAGCCGCAGGGTCAGCGCCGTGTAGTCCCCGGTCAGGTCACCCAGGCTCTCCCGGCTGGTGGCCAGCACCACGCTGCGCCCGCCCCCCGGGAGCAGGGGTCTGAGCTGGTCGAAGGAGCGTACGTTGTCCAGGACGATCAGGGTCTTACGGGTGCTGAGCAGGCTCCGGAACAGCGAGGCCCGCTCGTCGGGATCCGCGGGTATCTGGGGCGCGCCGATCCCGAGGGCCCGGAGGAACCGGTCGAGCACGGCGGCGGGGGACACCGGCGCGTGCTCCTCGTCGTACCCGCGCAGATCGGCGAAGAGTTGGCCGTCCGGGAACTGGTCGGCGACCTGGCTCGCCCAGTGCACCGCGAGGGCGGTCTTGCCCACGCCGCCCACGCCGACGATGGTCGCCAGCGCCGGGGTGTGGGGGTTGTAGGGCTCCTTCAGCAGCCGGTCCAGTGAGGTCATCTCCCGCTGCCGGCCGGTGAACGCCATCACGTCGGCGGGCAGTTGTGCCGGGATGGTGCTCAAGGCCGCGGGCGCGGGCGCCGCCGTGGCGGGGGGCCGGGTCAGTTCGGGGGAGTCGCGCAGGATCAGCTCGTGCAACTGGCGCAGTCCGGGACCCGGTTCGATCCCGAGCTGCTCGGTGAGTAACCGGCGGCCGTCCAGGAACACCTCCAGGGCCTCGGCGCGCTGCCCGGACCGGTACAGGGCCAGCATGAGGTGCTCGCGGCACTGTTCGCGCAGCGGGTGCCGGGCCACCAGCTCGGCGAGCTCCCCGGTGAGCGCGCGGTGCCGGCCAAGCTGGAGCATCAGCCCGGCACGTTCCTCCATCAGCGCCAGCCGCATCTGCTCCAGCCTGGTCGTCTCCGCCTCCAGCCGGGAGCCGGACGGCTCGTCGAGCGCGGAGCCCCGCCAGATGCTGAGGGCCTCCTCCAGCTGCGCACACGCCTGTTCGGTCCGTCCGTGCCGGGCGGCGTCCCGCCCCTGCTCGGCCCGCTCCAGGAACTCCTGGACGTCGATCCGGTGCTCGCCCTTGGCCAGCAGGTAGCCCGGGGGAGAGGTGATCAGCAGATCGGTCACCCCGGCCTGCTTGAAGGTCTTGCGGAGGGTGGCCACGCAGATGGCGATCTGGTTGCGGGCCGTCGCCGGGGGAGATTCCGGCCAGACGGCGTCCACGAGCGTGTCCACCGACACGATCCGGTCGGCGTAGAGGACCAGCATCGCGAGGACCGTGACCTGGCGCCGGCCGTTGATGCGCAGCGGACCGTCATCGGTCTGGACGAGCAGCGGCCCCAGCACTCTGAAGACAAACCGATTCAAAAGGTCCCCCGGCCTTGAAACCCCGCGTCAGGCGCGAACGGTACCGCAAAGAGCGTTCCTCGGTGCAGTCAACTCTTTGGAAAAACATCGGCAGTTTCAGGCCGGCTTGTCCGTATAGCGGCGGACACGTGCGCGGGCTTCACGCAGAGTCGTCGGATCCGATCGACGACAACGCGCCGGAAAGGCCCCGCAGCACCTCGGCCGTGCGGTACACCTCGTCCTCGCCGCCGAGGCCCTCGCACAACTGCCGGGCCAGCTCGGCGAGACAGGAATCGATCTCCCGTTTCGCGGCCACGCCCTGCTCGGTGGCGGTGAGCAGCTTGGCCCGCCGGTGCGCCGGATTGTCCAGGTAGATCGCGAGCCCTTGGCGCACCAGCAGGTCCGCTATGCGCTGCACGCTCTGGCGCGTGGTCCCCACCCGCCGGGCCACGGCGGACACGGAAAGTGACTCACCCGTCACCGTGGTGAGTATCTGCCAGCGCGCCGCGCTGAGCCCCGAGGCGAGCGTGAGTCGGTCGAGGGCCGCGGTGAACCGTCCGTTCAGCCGGAATACCGCCACAGCGGCCCGGCTGAACGCCTCGGCCTCCCCGAACTCCGCCGTGCGCGTCAACGTCGGTCCCCTTCCGTACGTTCCGCGGGTCGCTGCACGATAACAGCGCGTGGTCACGTGGACGAGAGTCGGCCAGGACGGCGTGACCCGGCCGGTGCCAGGCTCCCGCCGACGATGGTCCGATGGCAGGCCCATGGCCGACATGTCCGTGCCTCGGCTGTACCAATGGCCCAGTACCCAAGGGTCCGTTTGAGCCAGTAGGCCCTCGGATGCTTATCTGTGTCGTATCCATGTACTTACGGCGCCGCGCAGCGCCGGACGGCAACGAGGCCGGTTCCGGAGCGCGGCGCCTTCGCCGTGCCCGTTCGCCGCCCACCACCCCCGGGCGGCGCCGGGCCGGCGCGCAGCACTCCGAGGGGGGCGGCACACCGCCGTGAAGAGGATGTTCGTGGCTCCGGATCCGGGGCGTATGAGACTGCGGAACTCGGCCCGCGCGGTGATCGGCGTCGCCGCCGCCGTCGCGCTCGCCGAAGCGTGCGGTCTCTCCCAGACCGCCTCCATCACCGGGGGACTGGCGGCCCTGCTCGCCCTCTTCACCGTGCTCGACGCGGACGTCCGCGCCCAGCGCGTCACCACCGCCCTGCTGCCCGTCGCCGGATTTCCCGTCCTGACCCTCGCGACCACCCTGCACGGGGTGCCGCTCGCCCGGGACGCCGCCTTCCTCGCCGTCGTGTTCGCCGGGGTCCACGCCCGCCGCTTCGGCCCGCGCGGACACGCCCTCGGGATCTTCGGCTTCATGATGTTCTTCGTCACCCAGTTCCTGCACGCCCGGCCCGGGCAGCTGCCCGAGCTGTACGCCGCCGTGGGACTGGCCCTCCTCGCCGCCGGAGCCGTGCGCTTCCTGCTGTGGCCCATCGAGCGGCGCACCCCGCCCCCCGCGGCCCCGCCCGGCCTGCCCGGGACCGGACTCGCGCGGCCGACCACCCGGCAGGCCTTCCAGGCCACCGCCGCCTGCGCCTTCGCGCTCGGCATCGGCCAGGCGCTCTCCGACGACCGCTGGTACTGGGCCGTCGGCACCTCTTGGTGGATCTTCGTGAACACCACCTCCCGGGGCGAGACCCTCGTACGGGGCTTCCGCCGCGTCCTCGGCACCGTCGTCGGCATCGCCGCCGGCCTGCTGATCGCCGTACCCCTGCACGGCGCGCCGGTGCCCACCGCCGCACTGGTCGCCGTATGCGTCTTCGGGATCTTCTACACGGCCGCGCCCTCGTACTCCTGGATGATGTTCTTCGTCACCGTCATGGCCGGGCTGCTCTACGGCCTGCTCGGCGTCCTGCACCCCGGACTGCTGCTCCTGCGCTTCCAGGAGACCGCCATCGGCGCGCTCGGCGCCGCCCTCGCCGTCGTGATCATCCTCCCCGTCACCACCCACGCCGCCAACGACGCCTGGATCCAGCGCGCCCTGCACTGCGTACGCGCCTGCACCGCGGCCGCCCTGGACCGCCTCGCCGGCGACCCGGACGCCGACCCCGCCCCGCACGCCGCCGAACTGGAGCTGCTGCTGGGCCGGGTCCGGACCGCCCTCGCGCCGCTCGTCCACCCGCTGAGCCCGCTGCGCGCCCGCAAGGCCCGGGCCCGGCAGGTGCTCGCGCTCCTCGACGACTGCGCCCGGGACGTGCGCGGGCTGGTCGCCGTCGCCGCCGACCCGCAGGCCTCCCACGACGCCCGGCTGGCCGCCGCCTGCTGGCGCGTGGAGGCCGCGGTGGAGGCCCTGACCGCCCCGGGAGCCACGCCCGGTCCCGCCACCGTGCCGCAGCCCCGGCCCGCCGCCGCGGAACCGGCGCTCGCCCATCTCCACGGTCTGGAACACACCCTCGTGGCACTGGCGACCCCGCTGCGCACCGACCCCCGGGCGCCGCTCGTCATCAGCGCCTGAGCAGCCCCTGCGGACCGTCGGCCAGCCCTGCCGGCAGCCGGCCGGCGGTGTGCACCACCCCGAGGGTCTGGGTGGCCCGCGTCAGCGCCACGTACAGATCGCTCGGCCTCAGCTCGACCGGTTCCACCACGATCACCGTGTCGAACTCCAGCCCCTTGGCCTGGCGCGGGTCCAGCAGGACCACCTCCCCGGTCAGATCCGGTTCCGCGCCCTCCCGTACCCCCGGCAGTACGGCGGCCAGGGCCGCGTGCCGCGCCCGCGGCGCGATCACCGCGAGCCGCCCTTCGGCCGGCAGCTCCCGCGCCACGGCCTCCCGGGTCGCCGCCGCGAGGTCACCGGTCGCCTGCGCCCACGGCCGCACCCCGGTGGCCCGTACCGACCGCGGCGGCTCGAAGCCGGGATCGCCGGTCCGCAGCACGGCCGCCGCCACCTCCATGATCTCGGCCGGCGTGCGGTAGTTGACCCCCAGCCGGACCAGCTCCCAGCGCTCGCCCACGTACGGCGAGAGGATCCGCTCCCACGACCCGCAGCCCGCCTCGTCGGCCGTCTGCGCCGGGTCGCCGACCAGCGTCATCGACCGGGTCGGGCAACGCCGCATCAGCAGCCGCCACGCCATCGCCGACAGCTCCTGCGCCTCGTCCACGATGACGTGTCCGAAGGCCCAGGTCCGGTCGGCCGCCGCCCGCTCGGCGGTGCTGCGGTGATCGGCCTCCTCATGGCGCTCGGCCATCCGCTCCGCGTCGATGATGTCGTGGGCCGCGAGGTATTCGTTCTCCTCGTCCTCGAACTCGTACGACTGCGAGCCCTCGGACAGGTCCAGCACCCCCTGCGCGTAGGCGATGCGGCGCTGCCGGTCCCGCTCCTCGGCGGCTCGCCGGGCGCTGTCGTCCTCGCCGAGCAGCTCGGCCGCCTCGTCCAGGAGCGGCACGTCGGCCGGGGTCCATTCGGGCCGGCCCGAGGGCGCGCGCCGGATCAGGTCGGCCTCGTGCGCGGGCAGGTGCGTGGGATCCGCGAGGAAGTCGGCGATCAGTCGCTGGGGGGTGAGGGAGGGCCACAGCGAGTCGATCGCCGCGTGCACGGCGGTGCTCGTCGCGATCTCCTTGCCGAGCTGGGCGATGTCGTCCGAGCCGAGCAGGTTCGGACCGCCGTACGGATCGGCGCCCAGCCGGTCGACGAGCTGCGCGGTGAGCGCGTCGATGATCGGGAAGGCGAAGGAGGGACGCGCCTGGTTGTGCGGCAGCCCGGTGGCCCGGGCCCGGTCGCGCGCCTCGTACGCCATGGTGCGGTCCAGCCGCAGCGTCCCGTACTCCTCGTGGTCGATCTCCAGCGCCGGCTCGGGGACGGTGTCGTACTCCTCGCCGGTGTCCGCCGGCACCGTCTCCGGCAGGCACTGCCGGTCGGCCACCACCCGGGCGAGGACCTCCGCCATCGCGGCCCGCCCCTTCACCGCGGCGGCCCCCGGGCGGTCGGCGGCGGTGGCGTGCACACCGGGGAAGAGCTCGCCGGGGGTGGCCAGCAGCACGCCCGTCTCGCCGAGGGCCGGGAGCACCCCGCCGATGTAGCCGAGGAAGGCCGGGCCCGGTCCGACGATCAGCACACCGCGCTTGGCGAGCAGCTCCCGGTGGGCGTACAGCAGGTAGGCGGCGCGGTGCAGCGCGACCGCGGTCTTGCCGGTGCCGGGACCGCCCTCGACGACCAGCACCCCACGGTGCGTGGAGCGGATGATCCGGTCCTGCTCGGCCTGGATGGTGCGCACGATGTCGTGCATCCGGCCGGTCCGGGCGGCGTCGAGCGCGGCGAGCAGCACGGCGTCCGCGTCGGCGCCCTCGTGCCCGGTGCGCTCCGCGTCGGTCAGGTCGAGGATCTCGTCGTGCAGAGCGGTGACCACACGCCCCTGGCTGCTGATGTGCCGGCGGCGGCGCAGACCCATCGGGGTGTGACCGGTGGCGAGGTAGAAGGGGCGGGCCACGTCCGCGCGCCAGTCCAGGACCAACGGGGTGCGTTCCGCGTCGTCGGCCCGGATTCCGAGCCGGCCGATGTGGTGGTCCCGACCGTCGGAGAACTCCAGACGGCCGAAACACAGGCCGTTCTCGCCCGCATTCAGGGCGGAAAGCAGACCGGACTGCTCGGCGACCAGGACGTCCCGCTCCAGCCGCGCCTGAAATCCGGTCCCGACATCGCGCAGCGCCCCCTCGACCGCCTGTTCGGCCTGGTCACGCAGACCGTCGAGGCGCCGATAGAGGTCGGTGACGAATTGCTGCTCTTTCCGGAATTCCTCGGTTGACAATTGCACTCCTGCCGCGCTACAATGTCCTCGTAAGCTTCACCACGACTTCGTTCGAAGCAAAGTCGTGAACCATTGAATATACGCTCTTCTCTCCCTCGTCAGCCAATTCGGACGGGGGATTTTTTGCGTACGGTGGATCTCATGACCACCGCACACGGCTCGGCCGACACGATCGTGTACCGCCCCGCCCGTCCCGAGGACGCGGGTGCCATCGAGGCCCTGGACAGCTCCTTCACCACCGCCACGGTCTTCGAGGTGAGCGAGCCGGGTCCGGACGACGGCTACGCTTCGGGCTTCCTGCTCCGCGAGGTCCCCGTGGACCCGCCCGTGCACAAGGTGTTCCCGCCCGAGGAACACGACGAGCAGGTCTTCGGCGGGGGCAAGGACTCGGACGCCGACGCGCGGACCTTCGTGGCCCTCGACGGCGAGCTGCTGTGCGGGTACGCCGCCGTCGGATACGCGCCCTGGAACCGGCGGCTGACCGTCGAGGACATCGAGGTCGCCCCCGGCCATCGGGGTCGCGGCATCGGCCGCGGCCTGATGGAGTGCGCCGAGCGGTTCGCCCGCGAACGGGGCGCACACCACCTGTGGTTGGAGGTCAGCTCGGTCAACGCCCCGGCGGTGCACGCCTATCGACGGATGGGGTTCACCTTCTGCGGCCTCGACACCGCGCTGTACGACGGCACGCCGGCGGTCGGTGAGCGGGCGCTCTACATGAGTCGCCCCTGCCGCTGACCCGGCGCACCACCAACTCCCGGAACGCGCCGGATCGTACGCCCCCGCGTGCTCCACCGCAGCCCGATTCATGAGGGATCACTCCAAGGAGTGCTCCCTCACGGCCAATCACCCCGCGCTGACCTGCGACATGTACAACGGGTAATTGTTTATTGCACATTCATCCGGCAAGTACAGGGTGGATCTGGTCGGACAGGGGGTAACCGCCCGGAATGGAAATTCTTCAACAGCGCTCCACCACCGCTCAGGTGTGGGAAGCGGCCGAGGAGTTCATCCGACTCTTCCACCGGGAGAACGCGGACGCCGGCGACCCGCGCGCCCGACTCGCCGCCGTGCGGGCCGAGCTCGCCGCGACCGGCACCTATGTGCACACCCCCGCGGAACTGGTCCACGGGGCCCGGGTCGCCTGGCGCAACAGTAACCGCTGCATAGGGCGGCTCTACTGGAACTCGCTGCGGGTCCGCGACCGCCGCGGGCTCACCGACGCCGACGGCATCGCCGCCGAGTGCTTCGACCACCTGCGTGAGGCGACCAACCGGGGCCGGGTCAGGCCCACCATCACCGTCTTCGCCCCGGACGCCCCGGACCGACCCGGCCCGCTGATCTGGAGCGAGCAGTTGGTCAGATACGCGGGCTACGGCGACCACCCGTCCATAACCGTCGGCGACGCCCGCAACGCCCCGCTGACCGAGGCCCTGCTCCGGCTCGGCTGGCCCGGCGGCCCCGGTACCCCCTTCGACCTCCTGCCGCTGGTGGTCCAAGGCGTCGACGACAAGCCCCGCTGGTTCGAGACCCCCGCCGACGCCGTCCTGGAGGTGCCGATCGACCATCCCGACGGCGACGGCTGGGCGGATTGGGGGCTGCGCTGGCACGCCGTACCCGCCATCTCCAACATGTGCCTGGAGGTCGGCGGCATCCACTACCCGGCCGCGCCGTTCAACGGGTGGTACATGGGCACCGAGATCGGCGCGCGCAACCTCGCCGACACCGACCGGTACAACCTCCTCCCCGCCGTCGCCCGCCGCCTGGGTCTGGACACCTCCAGCGACCGCTCCCTCTGGAAGGACCGGGCGCTGGTCGAACTCAACCGGGCCGTCCTGCACTCCTTCGACCGCGCCGGGGTCACCATCGCCGACCACCACAGCGAGTCCCGGCGCTTCCTGTCCCACATGGAACGGGAGGAGCGCAAGGGGCGCGAGGTGGGCGCGGACTGGTCCTGGATAGTGCCGCCGATCTCCGGCTCCGCCACCCCGGTCTTCCACCGCACCTACGAGGACCGCAGCAGCAGCACCGCCTACGTCCACCACCCCGGCGCACAGGAGCGGGCCCAAGGGCGGGATTTGGTCTAGACCTTCTGTTACCGTCGGCTCCGAACGGATCCGGCAGCGGTGAAAGGGGCTCGACGTGGGCGACGCGGACATCAGGGACCGGGGCGGTGAACCCCGGGCCTACATCGGCTCGTTCACCTCGACGGGTGGCCGCGGAGTCACCACCGCCGCCGTGGATCCGAAGACCGGGGCGCTGACCCCGCTCTCGATCACCCCCGCCGAGGACCCCTCGTACCTCGCCCTCTCCCGCTCCACCGGCGTGCTCTACGCGGTGAACGAGACCGAGCGCGGCGCGGTGGCCGCCTACCGGCCGACCGCCGCGGGCCTCGCCCCCCTCGGCGCGCCCGTCCGCGTCGGGGGCTCCGGTCCCACCCACCTCAGCCTGGCCGGGCGCCGGCTGCTCACCGCCAACTACACCTCCGGCAGCGTCAGCAGTATCCCGCTCGCCGCCGACGGCCGCCCGGACGGACCCTCCCACGTCCTGTCGCACCAGGGCTCCGGTCCCGACGCCGACCGGCAGGAGGGCCCGCACGCCCATCAGGTGCTGCCGGACCCGACCGGCCGCTGGGTGCTCAGCGTGGACCTCGGCACCGACTCGGTACGGGTCTGCGCGCTCGACCCGACCACCGGGGCGGCTCGGGTGCACACCGAGACCGTGCTGCGCGCCGGGACCGGCCCCCGCCACCTCGCCTTCCATCCGGAGGGTGAGGTGGCGTACGTACTGCACGAACTGGAGCCGCAGGTGACCGTCTGCCGCTGGAACGCGCGGTCCGGGCGGCTGGAACCGGTCGGGGAGGTTCCGGTGGCCTCCGGGGGCTCTTCAGGGGCCGTACGGGCCTACCCCTCGGCGATCGTCGCCTCGCCCGACGGCCGGTTCGTCTGGGCGGCCGTCCGCGGAACCGACGCGATCGTCACCCTCTCCCTCGCCGACGGGCCCGCGAGGCCGCGGCTCACCGGCGCCGTGGCCTGCGGAGGCGCGTGGCCGCGCGATCTCGCCGTCGATCCCTCGGGGAACCGGCTCTACGCGGCCAACGAGCGCTCGGGGGACGTCACCTGGTTCGAGGTGGACCCGCTGACCGGACAGCCGCGCCGGGCCGGCTCGACAGCCGTACCGGCGGCCACCTGCGTCGTCCTCGGCTGAGGCGCGCGGCCGCGCAGGGGGACGGGAGACGCGAAAGGGCCCGCGCCCACCACGGGTGACCGTGGCGGCGGGGGCCCTTTCGCGTCGTACGGGTGGGTCAGTGCGCGGCGGCGTCCTGGGCGATCCCGAGAGCGGCGGCGTACTGCGCGACGGCCAGCTTGCCGAGCGCGCCGTAGGCGCCGAGCACCTCGGCCGTGGCGCAGTCGGCCTCCTTGCAGGCGGTGTCGAGCAGCCCGTCGGCGGCCTCCGGGCCGATCAGGTACGGGGCGAGCGCGAGCAGCGTGGAGCCCTCGCGGCGCAGCTGCTCGGCGACCGCGGCCACCGAGCCCTCCTGGTCGAGCGCGGCGGCCTTGACGGGCACGGCGAGTCGGGCGGCCAGCAGCATGCCGGTGATCCCGGCGGCCTGTACGGCCTCCTCGCCACCGGTGGTCGCCAGGACGATGCCGTCGGCGGCGGTGGTCACGGTGAAGAGCCGGGCGCGGTCGGCGCGGGCCAGGCCCGCCTCGGACAGGCGCACGTGCAGGCCCTCGGCGAGCAGCGGGTGCGGGCCGAGCACGTCGGCCAGCTCGGCGGCGGCGGAGGAGTCCATCAGCGCTTGGCGCATCCGGCGGAGCAGATCGCTGTCGGGGCCGGCGAGCAGCGGTACGACCACGGCGTCCGGGCCGGTCGGCGCGGGCACCTCGTGGCCGGCCGCGCGGGCGAACTCCGCGCGCGCGACACGCTCGGTCGCGACGGCGGACAGCACGCCGGACAGGGACGGGAACTCGGTGGCGTCGTCACCTTCGAGGAAGCCGATGCGGGCGTCGAGGCCCGGCAGCTCGGAGCGGCCGATGCTGATGATCTCTTCCGCCAGCCCTCGCGAGGCGGCCGAGGGGGCACCGGGCACGGCGAGCACCAGCGCGGGCGCGCCCTCGGGCGCCACCGCGGGCTCGGGCCGGCGGTGCCGTCCGGTCTGGCGGGGTCGCGGCATTCGTACGGGCAGGCCATTTGCGGGCCCAGTGGGGGAGCTCATGGCGCCGCATGCTACTGGCTTATCGGAACAAGGTGTTCGGGCAGGGCCTTCTCGCGAGGCATCTGTCCGTATTTATCCGGTGAATATCAGATACGTTCAACTGACTGACGGCAAGCGCCAGTCCACAGCCTGTGAGCCCAGCCCCACCAGCAGCTCGTTCGTCCGGCTGAACGGCCGGGAGCCGAAGAACCCGTAGTCGGCGGACTTGGGGGAGGGGTGCGAGGACTCCACCACGGGCAGTTCGCCGAGCAGCGGCCGCAGGTTGCGGGCCGCCCGTCCCCAGAGGATGGAGACCAGCGGCTTGCCGCGTGCGGCCAGGGCCCGGATGGCCTGGTCGGTGACGGCCTCCCAGCCCTTGCCCTGGTGCGCGTTGGAGCGCCGGGGCGCGGTCGTGAGCGACCTGTTCAGCAGCAGGACGCCCTGCCGGGTCCACGGGGTGAGGTCGCCGTTCGCCGGGCGGCCGGTGCCGATGTCCCGGTGCATCTCCAGGAAGATGTTGTCGAGGCTCGGTGGCACCGGCCGTACGTCGGGTGCCACCGAGAAGGACAGTCCCACCGCGTGCCCCGGTGTGGGGTAGGGGTCCTGCCCGACGATCAGCACCTTGACCTCGTCGAAGGGCTGTTGGAAGGCGCGCAGCACATTGGCCCCGGCCGGTACGTACGTCCTCCCCGCCGCGATCTCGGCGCGCAGGAAGTCGCCCATGGCGGCGATCTGCCCCGCCACCGGCTCCAGAGCACGGGCCCAGCCCGGCTCGACGATCTCGTTCAACGGTCGTGCTGCCACGGTGGATCACTCTACTGGCCGAACGTGGCCGCCCGCACGCACAGGACGTCGGGGAGGTGCTCGGCGAGGAGTTGCCAGCTCTCGCCGTCGTCGTGGCTGGCGTACACCTCGCCGTTGCGGTTGCCGAAGTAGATGCCCGCCGGGTCCGCGTCGTCCGTGCACAGCGCGTCGCGCAGCACCGTGCCGTAGTGGTCGCCGGCGGGGAGTCCGCGGGCCAGCGGCTCCCAGGTGGCGCCCGCGTCCCGGGTACGGAAGACCCGGCACCGGTGCTCGGCCGGGACCCGGTCGGAGTCCGCGTTGAGCGGGAAGACGTAGGCGGTGTCCGGGCGGTGCGGATGGGCCGCGACCGCGAAGCCGAAGTCGGAGGGGAGGCCGCCGCCGATGTCGGTCCACCGGCCGCCCGCGTCGTCGCTGCGGTAGACGCCCCAGTGGTTCTGCAGGTAGAGCCGGTCGGTGTCCCCGGCGTCCTGGGCGATCTTGTGCACGCACTGGCCGAACTCGGGGTTCGGGTCCGGCAGGAACACCGCCGAGACCCCCTGGTTGGACGGGTTCCAGCTGGCCCCGCCGTCCGTGGTGCGGAACACGCCGGCGGTGGAGACGGCCACCGTCACCGCGTCCGGGTCGCGGGGGTCGGTGATCACCGTGTGCAGGCCCTCGCCCCCGCCGCCCGGTACCCACTTGTCGCGGCTCGGGTGCTCCCACAGCGGGCGGACCAGCTCGAAGGAGTCGCCCCGGTCGGTCGAGCGGAACAGCGCGGCCGGTTCCGTCCCCGCGTACACGACGTCGGGGGCCTCCGGGCCGGCCGGCTGCAGCTGCCAGACCCGTTCCAGGGAGGCCCCGGTGTCCTTCGGGAACTTCACGGCGGGTGCGGCGGGCTCCCGCCAGGTCGCCCCGAGGTCGTCGGAGCTGAAGACGGACGGGCCCCAGTGGGCGCTGTCCCCGCCGACCAGCAGTCGGGGTACCGGTCCCCGTCGGTCCACGGCGACCGCGTAGACGGCCTGGGCGTTGAACTGGGGTCCGTCGAACTCCCAGGGCGCCGCGCCCCGGCGACGTCCGACGAAAAGTCCCTTGCGGGTTCCCACGAGCAGCACTGCGTCGGACATGGCCGGCACCTCCGGGCCTCGTCGCCCTCCATGGGCGTTCCTTGCGGAGTATGTTTTCGGCCAGTCTGCACCCACCCGGTGACAGTGACCCGGCGGACGGTGCGGGGCTGCTGATGAGCAGATCAATACCGATCGTTTACCGCCTCGAAATGATTGCTACTTGCATGTAGGTGTCCGTAATGGATTGACTTCAGGTCACTGCCGCCGCACGCGAGAGGACGTATGTGGCCACCGAGCACCTGTCCCCGCTCGACCTCGCCTTCTGGCGGATCGAATCCGCCGACCACCCCATGCACCTGGGGGCCCTCGCCGTCTTCCGTGCCGCCGGACCCGGCGCCGCGGAACGGGCCGCCCGCCTGCTCACCGACCGGTGCGTGGCCGTGCCCCGCCTGCGCCGCCGGATCCGCGACGTGCTGCTGCCCGTCGGGGCGGCCGCCTGGTCGCCCGACCCCGGCTTCGACCCGGCCCGGCACGTGTTCCTCGTCCGTACCGACGAGAGCGTTCCGCACGCCGCCGCCGGACCGCTGATGGCCCGGCCGCTGGACCGGACGCTGCCGCCGTGGGAGGCGCACGTACTGGCCGGACCCGATCCGGACTCCTTCGCGGTCCTCTTCAAGTTCCACCACGCCCTCGCCGACGGCCTGGGCGCGCTGGCCCTCGCGGCCACGCTGTTCGACGAGGCGACGGCCCCACGGCCGCCCGTGCGCCCGGTCCCCGAGCAGCGGGGCGGCTCCGTCCTGCGCCGGCTCCCCGCGGCCTTGGCGGCCCGGGTCCAGGACGTCGGCCAGGCCTTGGAGATCGGGGCCGCCGTGGCCCGCGCCGGACTGCCGCTCGGGGTGCCGACGGCCCTCACCGCGGACCCCACCGGCTCGGGCGCCCGTGCGGTCGCCTGTCTCGCGCTCGACCTGGACGAGGTCAACCTCGTCCGCAAGGGCGCCGGCGGCACCGTCAACGACGTGCTCATCGCCCTGGTCGCGGGAGCGCTGCGGCGCTGGCTGGCGGAGCGGGGCGATCCCGAGCCCTGGGGCGCGGGCCCACGAGCGCTGATCCCGGTGTCCCGCCGCCGCGGGCCCGGAGGGTCGGGAGGCGCGGGCAACCGGCTCTCCGGCTATCTGCTCCGGCTCCCGCTCGCCGAAGCCGATCCGCTGCGCCGCCTGGACAGCGTGCGCGCCGCCATGGACCGCAACAAGGACGCCGGACCCGCGCGCGGCGCCGGGGCCGTCGCCCTGCTCGCCGACCACGTCCACCCGCTCGGCCATCGGCTCGGCGGCCCGCTCGTGGCCCAGGCCGCCCGGCTGCTCTTCGACATCCTGGTCACCAGCGTGCCGCTGCCGAGCTTCACCTTCACCCTCGGCGGCAGCCCGGTCGGCGAGGTCTACCCGCTCGCCCCACTGGCCCGAGGACAGTCGCTGGCCGTCGCGGTCTCCACGTACAAGGGGACGGTCCACTACGGGCTGGTCGCCGACGCGGGCGCCGTGCCGGATCTGGCGGCCCTGACCGGGGCGTTGCGCGCGGAACTCGACGAGCTTGTACGAGAGGTCTCGTAGTACGAGGGAATCCGTAGTACGGTGACTCTCGTACTTGACCGATCCCCGGCATGCCCGGTCGTATCTGGAGAGCCTGATGAGTGCTGCCCCCGCCGCCTTCGCCGCCCTGTTCGCGCCCTACACGCTCCGCTCCGTCACCATCCCGAACCGGGTGTGGATGGCCCCGATGTGCCAGTACAGCGCCGAGGCGTTCGGACCGAACGCGGGCGTGGCCGGCGACTGGCACTTCGCGCACTACGCCGCCCGCGCCACCGGCGGTACGGGCCTGATCGTCCAGGAGGCCACCGCCGTCTCCCCGGAGGGTCGGATCTCGCCCTACGACCTCGGCATCTGGAACGACACCCAGGTCGAGGCGCTGCGCCGGATCACCTCCTTCGTCAGGTCCCAGGGCGCCGTCCCCGCGATCCAGCTCGCTCATGCCGGACGCAAGGCATCGACCGACCGGACCTGGAAGGGCGGGCGCCCGGTCGGGTCCGAGGCGCACGGCTGGCAGCCGGTCGCGCCGAGCGCCGTGCCGTTCGCCGAGGGTTACCCGGTACCGCACGAGCTGACGGTCGAGGAGATCCGGGAGATCACCGGCCAGTTCGCGGTCGCCGCCGAGCGCTCGCTGGCCGCGGGGTACGAGGTCGTCGAGATCCACGGCGCCCACGGCTACCTGATCGGTGAGTTCCTCTCCCCGTACAGCAACAAGCGCACCGACGAGTACGGCGGCTCCTTCGACAACCGCACCCGCTTCGCCCTCGAAGTCGTGGACGCCGTCCGGGCGGTGTGGCCCGAGGAGCTCCCCCTCTTCTTCCGGATCTCCGCCACCGACTGGCTGGAGGAGGAGGGTTGGACCGCGGACGAGACGGTCCGGCTGGCCGACCTGCTGCTCGAACACGGCGTGGACCTGCTCGACGTCTCGACCGGCGGCCTCGCCCCGCACGCCGTGATCCCCGTCGGCCCCGGCTACCAGGTTCCCTTCGCGGCGCGGGTCAAGGCCGGCACCGCCCTCCCCGTGGCCGCCGTCGGCCTGATCACCGAACCGGAGCAGGCCGAGAAGGTCCTCGCCAACGGGGAGGCCGACGCCGTCCTGCTGGGCCGGGAACTCCTGCGCGACCCGTTCTGGGCCCGCCGCGCGGCCAAGGAGCTGGGCGGAGAGCTCCGTACGCCCGAGCAGTACCACCGCTCCTGGTGACGCGGGTACGGCTCCGGCGGCCCCGCCCCGGAGCCGTACCGCCGGTTTCCCCGACCGGCCCGCCTTCTTCGACGACTCTCGTACCATGGGGCCCGCGGCATCCGGAACACACCGACCGAGCGAGTGGAGCAGGGACATGACGGAACGGGACCCCTCCCGCACCCTCGTCCACCCCGAGGCGGGCGAGATCCGCCTGGAGGGCGTGCTGCACGCGCTCTCCGATCCGGTCCGGCTGTCCATCGTCCTGGACCTGGCCGCCTCGGCCGAGGACCTGGCCTGCTCGTACTTCGACCTGCCGGTCACCAAGTCCACGACCACCCACCACTTCCGCGTCCTGCGCGAGAGCGGCGTCGTACGCCAGGCCTACCGTGGCACCGCCAAGCTCAACGCCCTGCGCCGGGAGGAACTCCAGGAGCTCTTCCCCGGCCTCCTCGACAGCGTCCTGGCGGCGGCCGCCGCCGAGGCGGCCCGACTCACGGCCTGAGCGGATCGAGCCACCTCACCGGGTGGACACGGGTGTCAGGCTGTTCTCGGCGATCACCGTCACGCCGTCGGAGATGTTGCCCTCGGTGAGCAGCAGCGGGCCGAACACCGGGTCCACGGGCAGGTCGTGGCCGGGCGGGGCCTGGGTCTCCTGCCAGTAGTAGAGGCCGGTCACCACCGCGCGGGTGCAGGTGCCGTCGGTCGCGGTGGTGCAGGGGTCGCCGATCGCGACGTCCGGGTCGAGGCCGGTGGTCTGCAGTCCCGGGATGCCGTTGGCCTCCACCCAGAGCTGGAACTCGGCGCCGGACAGGCGGGCGCCGGTCAGCGCGTCCTCCTTGATCACCGTGACGTCGCCGAGGGGCTCACCCGGGCCCGCGCAGCCGGGAGGCCCGCCATCGCACCGGGGTGGGGGGCACCACCCCTGGCGGTCGGCCCCGGTGTGGTCCGGGCAGCGGGCGGCGCCCCCGGCGACCTGGCTCTCGATGCCCGGCCGGCTCCGGACGTCCGCGCCCGCCCCGGCCGCCGCGGCGTACGAGGGCGTCGGGACCAGCAGAGCCGCCGCCACCGTCCCGAGGATCCAGGGCCGCCACCCGGCCGCCCACCGGAAGAATCCGTTCGCTGCCATGACACTCCATCCGCACGCTGCTCCGGGGCTTCGATCCAGCGACATGATCGGCCCGCGCGCACGGGGCGGCACGGCGACACTCCCGCAGGGGCCCCTTCCGGCCGGACGACCACCCGGAAGCACGTCCGGGGCCGGCCCCCGCGGCGAGCCCGGCGTGATCGGCGAGAGACGGACTACGCCGGGCCCGAGCCCGCCGCGTCCAAGAGGCCGGGCCAGTCGGGAATCTTGACGGAGCGTCGGCCCAAGGAGCGCCCCAGATCGGCCTCGGCCGCCTCGATGGCCAGCCAGCCCGGCCACCGGACCGGGCGCAGACCCGCCGCCCGCAGGGAGTCCAGCGGATCTCCCGGGAGGTCGCGCCGGACCAGTGTCCCCGCGTCCTGGAGCAGTGCGGACACGGTCTCCTTGGCGCAGGGCCGGTTCGTACCGATCACCCCGGTCGGGCCGCGCTTGATCCAGCCCGCCACGTACTCGCCGACCGAGGCCCGGCCCGCGCGCAGCACCCGGCCCGCCGCGTGCGGGACCGTACCCTTCGCGGGATCGAAGGGCAGCCCGGCGAGCGGAACGCCCTGGTACCCCACCGAGCGCAGCACCAACTGCGCCGCGATGTCCTCGTACCCGCCCGTCCCGGTCACCCCGCCCCGGCCGTCCGGGGCGGTGCGCTCGAAGCGCATCCCGGTGACCCGACCGTCCGGCCCGCCCAGGATCTCCACCGGGCGCAGGTAGAACCGCAGCGCGATGTGGCGCGGCTGCCCGCCCGGATCCGCCTGCGCCCAGCCGCGGAGCACCTCCAGGTTCCGCCGGGCCACCGCCGGCAGGGCGGCGGCCGCCACCGGGTCGGCGTAGACGGGGTCGAGGGCCAGTTCGGCCGGATCGGCCCGGATGTCCACCTCCGGCAGCGTGCCCAGTTCGCGGAGCTCCTTGGTGGTGAACCGACCCTGCGAGGGACCGCGCCGGGCGACCATCGACACCGCGCGCACCCCGCTCTCCGCGAGCGCGCCGAGCGCCGGCTGCGGCATGTCCGTAGGGGCCAGTTCGGCCGCGCCCCGGGCCAGGATCCGTGTCACGTCCACCGCGACGTTGCCGGCCCCGACCACCACCGCCGCGTCCACGCCGGGCAGGTCGAACGCCTCGGCGGCGGCGTCCGGGTGCCCGCTGTACCAGGACACGAAGGCCGTGGCGGAGTGCACCCCGGTCAGCTCCTCGCCGGGGATCCCCAGCATCCGGTCCCGGGCCGCGCCCACGCAGTACACCACCGCGTGGTACAGCTCCAGCAGCCGGTCGGTGGGCAGCGCCTCCCCGCCGACCTCGACGTTGCCGAGGAAGCGGATCCGCTCGTCCTCCAGCACGGTGCGCAGGCTGCCCTGGAGCGACTTGATCTTCTCGTGGTCCGGGGCGACCCCGTAGCGGACGAGTCCGTAGGGGGCGGGGAGCCGGTCCAGCACGTCCACCCGTACCCCGGGCACCTCGCGCTGCTGCACCAGCGTCTGGGCCGCGTAGACCCCGCTGGGGCCCGATCCGACGACGGCGACACGAAGCACGGCGGAGCTCCTCCCGCAGGTGGTCCCAGCATGACACCGGCCCCTCGCGGAGTCAGCCCATCGCGCGCATCCGGTGGATCTCGGCGCTCTGGGTGGCCACCACCTCGGTGGCCATCTCCTCCACGGCCACGTTGTTCCCGCCCGCCAGCGCCTCGCCGGCCATCTTCACGGCGCCCTCGTGGTGGGCGGTCATCAGCTTCAGGAAGAGCCGGTCGAACTCGGCCCCTGTGGCCGCGGTGAGCTCGCTCAGCTGCTGCTCGGTCGCCATTCCCGGCATCCCGCCGTGGTCATGGCCCGCCGCCGGCGCCCCGGGAGCGGCGGGGGCAGGGGCCGGGTCCGCGGTCGTGGCGGGGTGGCGGACCAACCACTTCTCCATCGCGCCGATTTCGGGCTTCTGGGCCGCCGCGATCCGCTCCGCCAGCCGTTTGACCCCGTCCGCGGCGGCTCGATCCGGTGCCAGCGCGCTCATCGTGAGCGCCTGCCGGTGGTGTTCGATCATGTGTGACACGTAGGTGCGGTCGGCGGCGTTCGGACTGTCGTCGGGTTTCGCCTTCGCGGCCTCCTCGGGGGTCAGGCGGCGGGCCTTCTCGCCCGGCCCGCCCGGGGCGACGATCGTGGCGCGGTCCGATCCTTCGTCCGCCTGGCAGCCGGGGAGCGTCAGCAGGAGGGCCGCGGTCGCGGTCGCGACCGCCACGGCGAACCGTCGGGGCCGCGCCGATAACACCCTGCGGACCCGGACCCTGTGGGCTTTTGCCATGTCCATGAAGGGAAGATACTGCCGGGGTCCTGGTTCCGCTCCCTCACGGGCGGAACCGATCGGGCTCTCAAGGGAGGGCACAGTGACCTCGCTCCACAGCAGGCGATTACGGAACGGGAGGGTGGGGGCGGCCGTCGCGGCGGCCGGACTCCTCGCCACGCTCCTGGCGGCCGGACCGGCGGCCGCCACCCCCGACCCGGGCGACCTGGCACCCGGCGGTGCGCATCAGCACGATGCGGGCCTCACCGAGGGCCGGGAGCTCGCCCCGGGCGACATCCCCGGCCAGGACGAGATCGTGCACAGCGCCAACGTCAAGCCCCTGGCCAACATCCCCAGCACCGACCCCACGGGGATCAACACCGACCTGGCCTTCCAGGGCAGGTACGCCTACGCGGGCAATTACAGCGGCTTCACCATCTACGACATCGCGAACCCGAAGGCGCCGAAGACCGTCACCCAGGTGCTCTGCCCCGGCGGCCAGAACGACATCTCCGTCCACGGCGACCTGCTCTTCCTCTCCACCGACTCCTCGCGCAGCGACGACACCTGCAACAGCGTCTCGCAGCCCGCCACGGAGAAGTCCTCGTGGGAGGGCATCAAGATCTTCGACATCAAGGACAAGAAGAACCCCAGGTACATCAAGTCCGTGGAGACGGCCTGCGGTTCGCACACCCACACCTTGGTGCCGGGCGACCGCGACCTCTACCTCTACGTCGCCTCGTACTCCCCGAACGAGGCCTTCCCCGACTGCAAGCCGCCGCACGACGGCATCTCGGTCGTCAAGGTCCCGAAGAAGGCGCCGACGAAGGCAGCGGTCGTCGCCTTCCCGGTCCTCTTCCCCGACGGCGGCAACCCGGGCGCGCCCACCAACCCCGGCGTCTCCAAGACCACCGGCTGCCACGACATCACCGTGCTGCCGTCGAAGAACCTGGCCGCCGGCGCCTGCATGGGTGACGGCATCCTCTTCGACATCAGCAGGCCCGAGCAGCCGCGGGTCATCGACCGGGTCCAGGACAACGTGAACTTCGCGTTCTGGCACTCGGCCACCTTCAACGAGCGTGCGAACAAGGTGGTGTTCACCGACGAACTCGGTGGCGGTGGCGGCGCCACCTGCAACGAGGCCACCGGTCCCGACCGCGGCGCCGACGGCATCTACGACATCACCGGCCGTGGGGACCAGCGCAAACTCGTCTTCCGCGGCTACTTCAAGATCCCGCGGCACCAGGCCGACACCGAGAACTGCGTGGCGCACAACGGTTCGCTGGTCCCGGTCGGCGGCGGCCGCGACATCATGGTGCAGGCCTGGTACCAGGGCGGCGTCTCGGTATGGGACTTCACCGACTCCACCCGGCCGAGGGAGATCGCGTACTTCGAACGCGGGCCGCTGACGACGGACCAGCTCGGACTCGGCGGGTCCTGGTCGGCGTACTACTACAACGGGCACATCTACTCGAACGACATCGTCAAGGGCCTCGACGTGCTGCGGCTCGACGACCGGCGCACCGATGGCGCCGCACGGGTGCGCATGGACCGGCTCAACGTGCAGACCCAACCCGACTACCACTGACCTCAGGAGCGCCTGGGGTGTCAGGCCTGTGAGGGGAACGTTCCGCCGGGCGGCCCGCCGTCCGGCGGAACGCCGAGCTCCCAGTCCAGCCCGTAGCGCTGGAACAGCTCCGCCCGCAGCCGGCGCGCCGGCATCGGGGCCCCGGGCAGCAGGATCGCCACGACCGCGCCCATCAACAGGGCCCGCAGCAGCGGATAGTCCGCGTCCGGGTCCGCCGAGCCGTACCGCACCACGGTGTCCCGCAGCAGCTCCGCCAGCCGCTGCTGCTCGGGACACTGCACGAAGCCCTCGGCGGTCAGGATGCCTGCCATGTGCGTGCGCATCAGCAGGGGTTCGTCCCGGGCCAAGCCCAGGACCGCGTCGACGGCGCGCGCGAGCCGCTCGCGCCCGCACTCGCTGCGGGGCTCCCGCTCCAGGGCTTCGTGGAGGGTGAGGTGCATCAGCCGGTGCACCGCGGACTGCAGCAACTGCCGTTTGCCCGGGAAGTAGTACGAGACCAGGCCGCGTGCCGCGCCCGCCCGGTCGGCGATGTCGCCGAGCGTCGTGGCCTCGTAGCCGTACTCGGCCACGAGTTCGACCGTGGATTGCAGCAGCCGCTCCCGGGAACGTCTGCGCAATTCTTCATTGACCGATGCGCTGCGCGGGGACATGCTTACTCCTGCGTTGACTGGCTACCGGCCAATATACTCAGCGCACGGGGTCGCCTGCTCTGGGTGACACGGGGGATCATCCAGGGCAGGCACGCCGTACCCTCACCGCTCCACCGGGTCGCATCCGCGTTCGCGCACGGGCACGGACGTCGCCAGAGCCACCAGGGCCACTCCCAGCAGCCAGCCCGCCAGCACGTCCGACGGCCAGTGCACCCCGAGGTACACGCGGGTGAAGCCGACCCCGAGCACCGAGACCGCGGCCACCGTCCAGGCGGCCACCACGCGAGCACCCGGCCCCCGGCCCGGAGCCGGGCGGGGGAGCAGCCACAGGAGCAGTCCGCACACCACCGTCGCCGTCATGGCGTGGCCGGACGGGTAGGCCGCGTACTGCGCCGAGTCCACCGGATCCGACCACACCGGACGCTCCCGCCCCACCAGAACCTTCAGCCCCTGCTGCAGCGCCGACGCCATCAAGGTCACCAGGGCCACCAGCAGCGCCCGTCTCCGGTCGCCCCGCCACCACAGCACCACGCAGGCGACCGCCGCCAGCGCCCGCATGGTCCAGGGGTCCCACACCCAGTCGCTGAGCACCCGCATGAACTGTGTGACGGCGGGGTGGGTCACGGCGTGGGCGTGCAGCTCCCGCGCGACCCGCTCGTCGTAGGAGAGCAGCGGTCGCCACCCCGCCACCACGAGCGCCGTCAGGACCGCCGCGAGCAGCGCACAGCCGATGCCCGTCCACCACAGGGGATCTTTGCGCATGGCCCGATCCTCGCACCGTCGAGCGCCCACGGGCGGCGGGCAGCGCCGGGCGCCCGCGTTCTTACGCCAGGGCGCTCAGCCCCGGTACGAAGGCCACCACCAGCGGGATCGCGGGGACCAGTGTGGCCAGTGCCGTCAGCCGCAGCCGACGGCCGGGGGAGAGTCGGGGTGTCGCGGACAGCAGCCTGCGCACCCGCTGCGGCACGTGCGCGTGCTCGGGCGAGGAGGTCCCGAACACGCCCCGGTCCTCGTTGAGTCCGACCAGCGCCAGCGCGATCGTCAGCCGTCCGAACCGTCGGGAGGCCACATCGTCGGCGGCCATCTCCACCAGGCGGTGCATCTCCGCCTCGAACGCCGCGAAGACCGGCACCTGCGGGAAACCCCGGGCCAGCGCCCGCGAACAGTGCAGCAGCCAGTCGTGCCGGGCCGCCGCGTGCCCCTGCTCGTGCGCCAGTACGGCGTCCAGCTGGCTGCCCTTCAGCCGGGCCAGCGCCGCCGTCGTGACCACCAGCTGCGGGGCCGCTCCCGGCAGCCACCAGGCGTCCGGCCGGGGTCCCTCCAGGACGACGAGCCGCGCGCCCGTCGGGTCCTCCCCGGGCAGCAGCGGGGCCCTGACCAGCAGTTCGCTGCCCTGTGCGCGGCGTCGGGCCCGCGCCCGCAGCACCTCACCGGTCAGCATGGCCCCGGTCCACAGTCCGCCGCCCGCCAGCACCAGCGCGGTCAGAGCGGCCCAGGGCCCGCCGGCCGCGCCCAGGGCGTAGGCGTCGACCACCCCGTGCGGGGCGGAGGCGAACAAGCGGCCCCGGACGGCCTGCCAGGCGGCCGCCGCGCTCAGCAGCATCGACAGCCCGAGGCACAGGAGCACGGCGCCGACCACGCACTGCCACACCCACAGGGCGACGACCGGCTCACGCTCGGGCCATCGGGCCCGGGCCAGCAGACGGGGGGCGAGCACCGCGGTCAGGGCGCCGAGCAACAGGAGAACGGCGGGGACCATCATGGCCGCCAGCCTATGAGCGCGGGACTACCTGCGGGTACGCCCTCGGGCCATTGGTGACGCAGGACACGTCCGCCGGCGCCGTCACATCGTGAGCAGCATGGCCAACATGCCCATTCCCATGGCGAGTCGGCAGGCGCGGACGAGCTCGGTGGGTCCGCCCCGGCCGGCGGCCGACGGCGGGGGGACGGCGCCGCCCGTGGTGATCAGCCGGGCCCCGCCCAGCATCACGTACCCGGCGTAGTAGAGGAGCAGCGCGCCCGTCAGCAGGGCAGGTCCACCCGCCTGGGAGTGCTGCTGCCCGTGCCCGGACCCGGTCCCCGTCATCAGGGCCATGTAGACCATCGTCAGCGAGCCGACCAGGTGGTGGGCGTGGTGGGAGCCGCCCCGCAGCAGCCACAGGGCGTGCAGGGCCGCGCCGCAGAAGACCACGCCCAGCACGGGAGCCCGCCACGCCTCACCGCGCCCGCCGAGGGGCACGGCCATCAGGGCCATCCCGAATCCCATCACCGCCTCCCCGGCGGCGGCGCCGCCCGAACCCCGCGCCCGCCGCAGGCAGTACGCACCGCTCACCGCGCACAGCAGCACCAGCAGCCAGGAGGAGACGGAGGTGGTGAGGGACGTGGCGGAACCGTGCACGGCGGAACCTCCCGGTTCGTCGGCGTCACGGGGAGAGATGCCCCTCTCACAGCACCCTCACGCGGCTCCGGGTTAGGCTCTCCGTGCCTTCCCGGCATGTCATATGCCGCCGCACTGAACGGAGCGCCCGATGACGACCGCCCAGCCCGAAGCCCTGAGTTTCCGCAGCGCCGTGGAGACGGACGTACCGGAACTGGTGGAACTCGTCGAGTCCGCCTACCGAGGGGACGCGAGCCGGGCCGGTTGGACCACCGAGGCCGACTTCCTGGACGGGCAGCGCACCGACCCGGACGGGGTCCGCGCCGTCATCGCCGCCCCGGACGGGGTCCTGCTCGTCGTCGAGCGCGCGGGCGAGCTCGTCGCCTGCTGCCAGCTCGAACACCGCGACGACCACGTCTACTTCGGGATGTTCGCCGTCCGCCCCGGCCTCCAGGGCGCGGGCCTCGGCAAGGAGATCCTGGCCGAGGCCGAGCGCCGCGCCCGCGAGACGTGGGGCGCCAAGGAGATGCGGATGACGGTGGTGCACGTACGGGAGGAGCTCATCGCCTACTACGAGCGCCGCGGCTACCGGCGCACCGGCGAGATGAGCCCCTTCCCCTACGGTGACGAGCGCTTCGGCGTCCCGCGCCGTACCGACCTGGCCTTCGAGCTGCTGGTCAAGTCGCTCTGAGTCGGAGTCCGAGCACGGGTCCGAGCCGGATCAGGAGCCGGGCCGTCGCCGTCAGGCGGTGAAGCGGCCCGTACTGCGGATCTCCGGGAAGTCCGTGACCGCGCCGTCCAGTCCGAGCGCCCGCGCGAGCCGCAACAGGTCCAGGGTGTCGACCGCCAGGCCCGTCACGCGCAGGCCCGCCGCGTGCGCCGAGTCCACCGTCTCCAGGCTGAGCCGGTGGACGTCCACGGCGACCGTCGCGGCGCCTACGGCCGACGCCCGGTCCACGACCGACCCGGCTCCGTCGCCGGGGGAGTCCGCGTACAGGACGGTCCGTACGCCCGGCGCCAGGCGGGCCGTCTCGGCGAGCACCGCTTCCTGGGCGGAGGCCACCTCCACCCGGGAGGTCAGGTCGTGGCGCAGGATCAGTGCCGCGAGCGCGGTGGCGGTGGGCAGGTCGCCGACGAGGGCCTGGATCGGCACCCGGACCGCGTCCAGCACCTCCTCCAGGACCGGCACGCGCTCGCCCTGACCGGCGTCCAGCTCGCGCAGCTCGGCCACGGTCAGATCGGCGACGGCCCCCGAGCCGTCGGTGGTCCGGTCCACCTCGGGGTCGTGCACGGCGACCAGCGCCCCGTCCTTGCTCAGGCGCAGATCCAGAGCGATGACGTCCATGCCGCAACGTTCCGCTCGCAGGTACGACCGCAGGGTGTTCTCCGGTTCGACACCCATGACCCCGCGGTGACCGATGGTGAGGAAAGTCAAGGTTCTCTCGCTTCCGTCGACGGCGGCTCCCCGCGCGGCTTCGGTGTCCCGACCGGCCGCGCGTGATGAGGTCGCATGCTAGTGCGCCACGGGTGCGAAGGGACCGGGCGTGCAAGGCCCCCGAGGAGCGCCCCGGCCGCTTCCCGCCAGGGTTGTGCGCCCCACCGGGAGCGGCGCCGCGTCTGTCGCGTCACCCGGGCGTGGGCGCGTCCCCGTCGGCTTGACGGCCCGGGTCGCGCCGAGCCTCGGTCAGCCCGTCCAGGTCCGTGAGCAGGGCCTCGGCCAGTTCGAGTTCGGCCAGGTGCTGCCGCTCGCTCCACCGCAGCGCGAGGGTCGGGAACGTCCATTCCGGTACGCCGCTCGCGTGCTCCATCGCCTCCCGTACGGCGGCCAGCTCGCCCCGGGTGCGCTCCAGGTGCTCGCCGACCATCGCGCGCAGCCGCTCCGGCTCGGCCAGGTGACCGAGCCAGATCCGCAGCAGCAGCCCGTGCTTGAGCACCGGGGGCCCGGCCTCCGCGGTGTCGGCGGCCCAGCCGGCCAGCGCGCCGCGTCCGGCGTCGGTGATGGCGTAGCGGCGCTTGGCCCGCGCCTCCTCGGGTCCCGAGCGCACGGAGGCCGCGTAGCCCAGGTCCTCCAGTCGGCGCAGCTCCGCGTAGATCTGGCTGATGGCCGGTGACCAGTAGAAGAAGCGGAGCGAGGAGTCCGCCCACTTCTTCAGTTCGTATCCGGTCCGCTCACCCGGGAAGGAGAGCAGGCCCAGCACGGCCCACGCGGTCGGCGGCAGCTCTTGCTTCTTCGACTCCTGACTACTAGTCATATTTCGAATTGAAGTGAGACCGGGTACGCGACGCAACCCTGGAGGCACAGTGGAATTCTCCGTGATCTTCGAAGCTCAGCTTGCCGACCCGACGGTGGAACGGGAGCACCAGCTCATCCATGACTGCGTCGAGCAGGCCGTGCTCGCCGAACGCATGGGATTCGACCGGATCTGGGCGGTCGAGCACCACTCGCTCAAGTGGTACGCGCACATGTCGGCCCCCGAGATCTTCCTGACCTGGGTCGCGGCCAGGACGAACACCATACGCATCGGCCACGGCGTCGTGTGCATGCCCTTCAACTTCAACCACCCGGTGCGGGTCGCCGAGCGGGCCGCCATGCTCGACCTGCTCTCGGGCGGGCGCCTGGACCTCGGGGCCGGACGCGGCGGCACCGAGCAGGAGACCTCCTTGTGCGGGGTGGACCGGGACCGCACCACGGCCGAGGTCGAGGAGGCGCTGCGGATCATCGGTCGGGCCTGGCGGGAGGAGGAGCTGGAGTACCACGGCGAGCTGATCGACATCGATCCGCACCCGATCCTGCCGAGGCCGCGGCAGGCCCCGCATCCGCCGTTGTTCCTGGCGTGCAGCAGGGGCGAGACCCTGGTCCGGGCGGCCGAGCTGGGGATCGGGGCGTTGGTGATGGGCTTCGCCGGTCCCGAGTCCATCGCGGGGATGCGTTCCGTCTACGACGCGGCGATCGCCGGACGGGACGGCAGCGGCTTCGTGTCCACGGTGGTCAACGACCACTTCTCCGTACTGTGCCCGACCATCGTGCTCGACGACCGGGAGGAGGCGCGTCGGATCGGCGTCCGGGGGCAGCGGTTCTTCGCCCAGTCCATCGGTCACTGGTACGGCGGGGCGGGCGTCCCGGACGAGGCCGTGGTCGCGGGCGCCGACGAGGTCGAGGAGATGCGCACGGCCGCCGAGCAGGTGGTGGCCCGGCTGCACGAGCTGGACATCCCCGTCCGGCCGACCGCGACGGCCACCTTCAACGCCGACCACGCCTACGGAAGCGCCGACGACGCGATCGCGTACGTGGAGCGGCTGCGGGAGGCGGGCGCCGACGAGATCATGTGCCTGATCCAGATGGGCACGGTGGGGCAGGAAGCCTGCCTGGAGACCTTGAGGCAATGGGGCGAAAAGGTCATTCCGCACTTCCGGGGCGTGTGATGTGCGCCTCGGTCGCCTGTCGGTCCCCACCCGCCCGGGCCCGGTCGGAGGGTGGCCGAAAGGCGGACGAGCCTTGGCGCAATTGGGCGGAGTGGTCAGTTCCGCAGCAGCGAACGGGAAGACTTCCGGTGAAATGGGGGGTGACGCAGGATAATTTCCCGAGTTCCCTCTTGAGGGGGAGAGCCTCGCGCGCATACTCTGCCCATACGTGAGGTTCTCCTGTGGAGGAAGTGACATGACGGAAACTCTTGTGCCCGGTACCGGCGGCGCCGTGATAACCGCCGAAGCGCGGGTGGTCGACCACCCCGCGTGGCCCGAGCTCAAGGCCGCCGTGGAGGAGATCCGGCCCTGGCAGGCCAAGGACGGCTCCATCGACTTCGAGGTCGAGGGCGCGCACGGCCGTGCCACCGTCCTGGCCGCGGTGGACCGCGTGATCGCAGGGGTCGAGGCGCTCTCGCCGCTGCTCCCGCACGGTGCCGCGTACCACCAGGCTCTCGTCGCCGACCTGCGCAAGTGGGCCGCGGACGACTTCAAGGTGCCGGACTTCCTCGACTCCCTGCTGGCCTTCCACCCGGCCGCCGAGCGCGCCGACGGGCTCCAGCACCTGGTCGTCTTCCCCATGTACACCCAGAACGGCAACCTGGACCGCAACCTGGAAGCCGTCGTGCTCAAGATGGTGTGGCCCGAGTGGCTCGCCGAGCTGGAGCGCACCCGGTACGACAACCCGCTCTTCCTCGGCATCACCTTCGAGGACTTCACCCCGGGCTACGACACCCACTCCGCCGTGCTCTTCCCGGAGACCATCGCCGTGCGCGAGGCCCCCGAGCGCTTCACCTGGGGCGGTATCTTCTGCGACCGCGAGGCCGCCCGCTACCGCAAGGTGACCGAGGCCGCCGTCGACATCCTGGGCATCGACCTGCCCGAGGACATCGCCCGCATGGTCGAGGACCAGGAGCGCTGCGAGAAGGCCTTCGTCCTGTGGGACATGGTCCACGACCGCACCCACAGCCACGGCGACCTGCCGTTCGACCCCTTCATGATCAAGCAGCGCCAGCCGTTCTGGATGTACGGCCTGGAGGAGCTGCGCTGCGACCTCACCGCCTTCAAGGAGGCCGTGAAGCTGGAGTCCGAGGGCAACGAGCACGGCCGTGACGTGCAGTACGCCGTCCTCTTCGACCGGATGTTCCGCTTCCCGGTCTCCGGCGACCGCAACCGGAACTACGACGGCCTCGGCGGCCAGCTGCTCTTCGCCTACCTCCACAAGCACGACGTCGTGCGCTGGACGGACAACAAGCTGAAGATCGACTGGATGCGCGCCCCGCAGGTCACCAACCAGCTGTGCGCCGAGATCGAGGACCTGTACCGGGCCGGCATCGACCGCCCGAAGCTCGTGCACTGGTTCAAGGCCTACGAGCTGGTTTCCACCTACCTGGCCCCGCACCCGGGTTCCAAGTGGGCCAAGGGCGCCGACGCCCTGGACCTGACGCAGCCGCCGCGCAAGCTCGTGGACGACGTGCTTCCGGACGAGTTTCCGCTCAGCATGTTCTTTGAGGCGCTCGCCAAGAAGCTCAAGGGGACGATCGCGTCGACCAAGGGCATCACGGCCCTGAACGCAGAGCAGGCCGAGCGAGTCGCCGCGTGAGCACTCGCCCACAGGAGGCTGCACAGATGAACGGCTCCGGGAACGGCAACGGAAAGCTGCACGGAGCGGTGGTGGCGGTGGCCGGGGCCGGCGGGCCCGCCGGCCGCGCCACCCTGCTCCGCCTCGCCGAGGCGGGTGCGGTGGTCATCGCGTCCGACGCCGATCCGGCGCGGCTTGCGGAGGCCGTGGACGCGGCCCGCTACGCCCACGGTGGCGCCACCATCACCGGTGACACCGTGGACCTGCTCGACCTGGACGCCACCAAGGCCTGGGCCGAGCAGACCGAGAAGGAGTTCGGCCGGATCGACGGCCTGGTCCACCTCGTCGGCGGTTGGCGCGGCAGCAAGACCTTCACCGACACCGACCTCGCGGACTGGACCTTCCTGGAGAAGCTCCTCATCCGCACGGTCCAGCACACCTCGCTGGCCTTCCACGACGGCCTGCTGCGCAGCGATCGCGGCCGCTACGTGCTGGTGAGCCAGTCCGGGGCGCACAAGCCGGTCGCCAACAACGCCGCGTACAACGCGGGCAAGGCGGCGGCCGAGGCCTGGACCCTGTCCATGGCGGACTCCTTCCGCAAGGCGGGGGGTGACGAGGGTCCCGGCGCGGCAGCTGCGATCCTGGTCATCAAGGCACTGGTGCACGAGGCGATGCGCGCCGAGCGCCCCACTGCGAAGTTCGCGGGCTTCACCGACGTCACGGAGCTGGCCGAGGCCATCGCCGGCGTCTGGGAGCGGCCCGCCATCGATGTGAACGGACAGCGTCTGTGGCTCACTCCGCAACCGTGAGAACCGAGGCAGGGAAGACCGACGCCAGGCGCCACCACGACCCGGCGGTGCGCGGCTTCGCGAGCGACAACTACGCGGGAGTGCACCCGGAGATCCTGGCCGCCGTCGCGCTCGCCAACGGCGGCCACCAGGTCGCCTACGGCGAGGACGACTACACCGAACACCTGCAGAAGGTCATACGCAGCCACTTCGGGCCGTACGCGGAAGCCTTCCCGGTCTTCAACGGCACCGGCGCGAACGTCACCGCCCTCCAGGCGATGACGGACCGCTGGGGCGCCGTGATCTGCGCCAAGAGCGCCCACATCAACGTGGACGAGGGCGGCGCGCCGGAGCGGATGGCGGGCCTCAAGCTGCTCGCCGTACCGACCCCGGACGGCAAGCTCACCCCTGAGCTGATCGACCAGGAGGCCTGGGGCTTCGAGGACGAGCACCGGGCGATGCCGCAGGTCGTGTCGATCACCCAGAACACCGAGCTGGGTACGGTCTACACCCCGGACGAGATCCGGGCGATCTGCGAGCACGCCCACGGGCTCGGCATGAAGGTCCACCTCGACGGTGCCCGGATAGCCAACGCCGCGGCCTCCCTCGACGTGCCGATGCGCGCCTTCACCAACGCGGTCGGCGTGGACGTGCTGTCGTACGGCGGCACCAAGAACGGCATGATGTTCGGCGAGGCCGTGGTGGTGCTCAACCCGGACGCGGTCCGGCAGATGAAGCACATCCGCAAGATGTCGATGCAGCTCGCGTCCAAGATGCGCTTCGTGTCGGTGCAGCTGGAGGCCCTGCTCGCCAAGGACCTGTGGCTGCGCAACGCCCGGCACGCGAACGCGATGGCACAGCGGCTCGCCGCCGGTGTGCGCGAGACGGACGGCGTGGAGATCCTCTACCCGGTGCAGGCCAACGCGGTGTTCGCGCGGCTGCCCCACGAGGTCTCGCGGCGGCTGCAGAAGCGTTACCGCTTCTACTTCTGGGGCGAGGCCGCGGGCGATGTCCGCTGGATGTGCGGTTTCGACACCCAGGAAGAGGACGTGGACGGCTTCCTCCAGGCACTGAAGGAAGAGCTGGCGCGCTAGGTCGGCTCACCGCACCTGTCTGCATAGATATACCCTCGACCGTGCATCTATTGATTCACGGTCGAGGGTATATCTATGCTCCGGCCATGCAGCTGATCCAACAGAGCCCCGATATCCACGCCTATTTGGCGTCCAGCGAGGCGATCGACCACTGGCATCCGGTCGTACAGGAAATCTCCGACACGCTCTGGTCATCCAGCGGCGACGCATATTCATACGCCGAGGCCGCCTTCGAGTTCGTCCGCGACACCATCCCGCACTCGGGCGATTCGGGCGACCCGCGCGTCGCCTGGCGGGCGTCCGACGTCCTCACCACACGCAACGGCATCTGCTACGCCAAGGCCCACGCCCTCGTCGCGCTGCTGCGCGCCCAGGGCATCCCCGGGGCCCTGTGCTACCAGCGCCTCGCCGACGACGACGGCACGAACCCCGTCGTGCACGGCCTGGTCGCCCTGCGGCTGCCCGGCAGCACACGCTGGTCCCGCCTCGACCCGCGCGGCAACAAGCCCGGGGTGGACGCCCGGTTCGACCTCGACCAGGAACGGCTCGCCTTCCCCGTGCGCCCCGAACTCGGCGAGATCGACTACCCCGAGCTCCACGCCGCCCCGCACCCGGCCGCGCTCAAGGCCCTTCAGGAGTCCGCGGACCGGCCGCGGTTGTGGCGGAACCTGCCGACGGCTCTGTAGCGCCCGCGGTCACGGTACCGGCGGTGCGGCCCGACTCCCGCGGCACCGTCAGCGTGTGCAGCAGCGCCGCCGCGAGCAGCAGCCCGGCGATCCCGGCCAGCAGCGCCGCCGCGGGCGCGTCGGCCGCGAGCCCCACCAGGGCCGCCCCGGCCGACGCGGCCGTCAGCTTCAGCCCCGCGCCCAGGGTGAACACCTGGGTCCGCACCCCCTCCGGCGCGTAGCGCGCGCGGATCCGCAGCGTCGCCGTGAGCAGCGGCCCGTCGCACACCCCGGCGAGGGCGAACACCGCCGCCGTCACGGGCAACGACGGGGCGAACGCCGCCGCCGCGAGGGCCGCCCCGGTCCCGGCCAGCGCCCACCGCACCAGCCGGCCGGGCTCCACGGAGGTGATCCGGCCCAGTGTGAGCGAGCCGCCCAGCGCGCCCACAGCGAATGCCGTCATCAGCACGCCCCCACCGCCCGGGCTGCCGAGCTCCGTCGCCAGCAGCACCGAGACCGTGGTGAGCGAGCCGATGCCCACGAAGCCCAGGGTCGTGGCCGAGGTGACCGCCCGCAGCTCCCGGATCCGCCACAGGGCCGCGAGGCCCGCGCCCAGCCCGGCCCGGGGTGTGCCGGGGACCGGGCCCGCGCCGTCGCCCGCGCCCCGGTCCTCGTACGGGAGGGTGGCCGCCAGCGCCGCCGCCAAGGCTCCCGACGCCGCCAGGACGGCCATGGCGGGCCCGGCCGAGCCCAGCGCCGCGACCAGTCCGACCACCGCCGGCGCGGTGACCGCCGCCGCGTTGTAGGTCGCGGCGTCCCAGCCGTACGCCCGGTCCCGCCCGGGTCCGGCCGGGACCAGGGCGGTGATCAGGCTGGACAGCCCGCCCGTCACCATCGGCCCGCAGGAGCCGCCGAGCACGGCCACGGCCAGGACCAGCGGTACGGGGGCCCGGCCGAGCAGGAGGGTCAGCGCCGCGACGGCCGTCGCGAAACCGGCCAGGGCTCCCGCGTGGAACAGGCGCGGTCGACGGGTCCGGGCGGCCGCCCCTGCGAGCGGGGCGGCCAGGACGTGCGGGGCCAGCCAGGCCGTCAGGACGAACGCCCCGTGCGCCGCGCTCCCGGTGCGCTCCAGGGCGAGCAGCACCACGGCCATGCCCATGCCCTCCGAGGCGATGCGCGCGGCCAGCGCCGCCGCCAGGTATCGCCCGAAACCGCCCATGGACCCCTCCCCGATACGCTGTAACGCGATAGGCGCACAAGACGTTACGTGATGTCCGTGTAGGGCGAAAGGACCTGGGGATGGGTGACCCGCAGGAGGGCCTCTCGGCGGCCCGTCGGCTGATCGACCTCGCCGAAGCGGTCCGGACGACCCCCGACCTGCCGCGCGCCGAACTCGCGGAGCTGCTGGCCGGGCACGGGGAGCGCCCCGCCGACCTCACGGAGGAGGTGTTCTGCGAAGCGAGCGCGGCGGAACTGCGCGCCGCGGCCCGGCGGATGGTGGCGGTGCTGGGCGAGGGCGACGAGGACCGCGCCGCCGAGGCCGTCAACGCCCTCTTCGCGGAGTACGGCACCCGTCCCCGCCTCACCCGCCACGACGGGCACCCTTGGCACCTGCATGTCGACCGGGGCGAGGAGGCCGGCTGGGGCGAGTGGTTCCTCGCCTCGGGCGCCCTCGCGCTCGCCCAACTGCTCACGGAGTACGGGCGGATCGCCTGGGGCTCCTGCGCCGCCGAGAGCTGTGGGCGCCTCTTCCTCGCCACCGGCCCTGGCAGTACGCGCCGCTACTGCTCCGGTAGTTGTGCCACCCGGGCCAGGGTCGCGGCCCACCGCCGCCGGAGGCGGGAGGGGGAGGGGGAGGGCTGAGCGGGCTCCTACGGCCGACGAGCCGAGCCGAGCCGAAATCAGAGGCTCGGCGATCCGTCAAGCCACGAGATGCAGCGACGTGACGGGAGGTGAGGGATGCGGCGTACTGGAGGGGTCCACTCCGGCTTCCTTCACGAGGAGAACACTCATGACCCGCCTCTTTCGACCCCGACGCCTCGCACTGCTCGTAGCCTCGACCGCCATCGCGGCGGGAGGCGTGCTCGTCCCCACGACCGCCTTCGCCGCCACCCCCGCGTCGCCGCACACGATCGTGGCGGACGGCTCCGACGGCGGGGTGCACGTCCCGGACAAGGGGCAGCAGTGGCAATGTTTCGCGGCCCCGTGCGAGGCCCCCGGCGGCACCACGCCGGAAGAGGACCACCACGACAAGCGCGATCACGACAAGAGGGATCACCGCGACAGGCGGGACCGCCACGACAAGCGGGATGACCACCGTCCCGGCCGGCACGACGAAGGCGGGGTGCACGTCCCGAACGGGGAACAGCAGTGGCAGTGCTTCGCCGCCCCGTGCGGGCCCCCCGGCGGAGACCACTGACGGGCGCCGCGCCCGCCCTCGGCCTCCGGGACCGCCTCGCGGTCCGGGAGGCCCTCGTCAGGAGCGGAAGGGGTCAGCCCGCCTCGCGGACCTCGGCCGCCGTCGGCGCGGTGCCGCCGAGGTGGGCCGGCAGCCACCAGGAGTCGTCGGTGCCCTTCGGCTTGTCCGGGTAGGCGCGCTGCGCCGCGTCGAGCAGCTCCTGTACGCGTTCGCGCACCCGGCGGGTGATGGCGCCGGCGTACTGGTCGGCCGGGGCCTCCACGGGCTCGCCCACACGCATCGTCACCGGGATGTGGCTGCGCTTGAGGTTCTTCGGGCGGCCCTTGGTCCACAGCCGCTGGGTGCCCCACAGCGCCACGGGGATCAGCGGGACGCCGGCCTCCTGCGCCATGCGCGCCGCACCCGACTTGAAGCTCTTGAGCGTGAAGGACTGGGAGATCGTCGCCTCCGGGAAGACGCCGATGATCTCGCCGGATCGCAGCGAGTCCAAGGCGTGCTGGTAGGCGGCCTCACCCTGCTTGCGGTCGACGGGGATGTGCTTCATCGCGCGCATCAGCGGGCCGGACACCTTGTGCCGGAACACCGACTCCTTCGCCATGAAGCGGACCAGGCGCTTCTGCGGCCGCGCCGTCAGGCCGGCGAAGATGAAGTCGAGGTATCCGATGTGGTTCGACACCAGGACCGCACCGCCCTTGCGGGGGATGTTCTCGGTGCCCTTCATGTCGATACGGATGTCCAGCGCGCGGAAGAGTCCGTGCGCGGCGCCGATCACGGGAGGGTAGACGAGCTCAGCCATGGTGGGGAGACCCCGCTTTCTGCCTGGGGAGGTGCTCCCGGCCGGAAGTTACGGAAGCGTAGGTACGCGACCATGGGGATCGTGCCCCATACGCGGCCCGCTGGCCAGTCCAGACGCCCCTGCCCGGAGAGATTCTCATCACGCCGGGAATGTAGCGGCCCCGCCGGGTGCTCGGTTGCACGGACGAGCGTACGGGGATGATGTACGCGGACGAATACGGCGACGGGAGCGCGGGTGCTGGGGCAGGAAGACGTGCGGGCCCGGCTGGGCGCCGCCGAACTGGGCGCGCGACCGGGGGAGCGGGCCACCCTCGTGCAGTTCTCCAGCGCCTTCTGCCAGCCCTGCCGGGCCACGCGGCGGATCCTCGCCGAGGTCGCCGCGATGGTGGACGGGGTGGCGCACATCGAGATCGACGCCGAGGAGCGGCTCGATCTGGTGCGGGCCCTCGGGATCGAGAAGACCCCGACCGTACTGGTCCTGGACTCGGCGGGCCACATCGTGCGGCGGGCCGCCGGGATGCCGCGCAAGGTGGACGTGATCGCCGCCCTGGGGGCCGCCGTATGACGCGGGGCCTGGCCGCCGGGGGCCCGGACATCACCGCCGGGCGCCACGGCCTCACCGCCGGGCGGCCCACCGTCGAGGGGCCCGAGGCGCCGGTGCGCACGCCCGCACACAGCGTGACGCGCCTGACATCTGCCCGATCTCGCTTGACTGTGTCCACGGGAGATCGCCAGGCTGGCGGCATGCGGTATGAACTCCTGCTCTACGGACGGGTCCATGTGGACCTCGTCCGCCACGCGAGCGCGCGCTGTCGGGCCCACTGAACACACCGGCCCCCGATCCTCGACAGCGCCCGCGCGTCCCGCGGCAGAAGGCAGAACCCTGATGACTGCTCCGACAGTCCCGACGGTCCCCACGGCTCCGTCCCCCCGCTCCCCGATGTCCACCCGTCCCGGCTCCGCGCCGGCCGCCGGCGCGACCCGCCCCGGTTCGCCCGACCTGCTGCGCTCGGTCTTCCGGCAGCACGCCGCCGGCGTCGCCGTGATCACCGCCCAGGACGGCGGCCGCCCGGTGGGGTTCACCGCCACCTCGCTCAACTCCGTCTCCGCCGATCCGCCGCTGCTGTCCTTCACGATCGGCACCGGGGCCTCCAGCTGGCCCGCGGTGCGCGACAGCGAGTACCTCGGCGTCCACATACTCGGCGAGCACCAACGGGAGCTGGCGGGGTTGTTCGCCCGCAGCGGAGCCGACCGTTTCGGTCCGCCGACCGGCTGGGCCGCGGGCCCGCACGGGGTGCCGGTGCTGGACGGCGTACTGGCCTGGCTGGTCTGCCGGGTGGTGGCCCGTGTGCCCGCCGGTGAACATCGTGTGATCATCGCTGAGGCGGTCGTCGGGGATCCGGCCGGGGAAGGTCGCCCCCTGCTGTACCACCAGGGGCGCTTCAACGCGTTGCGCGACTGAATCGTCCCTGCTTGGGAGGGTCGGACGGCGTTGGGCAGATCACAGCTCGGCAGCCTTGCGACTTGGCGGGACCCACGGTGTACTGACGAGTAACATTCCCTTCGGAGCGCGGGCCGCCCCGACCGGGATCCGCCCGACAAGGCGCCTATGCTGCCTGCATAAGGCGGTACCAGAAAAGACGATGCGGTAGGAGAGCCGGCGTGAGCCTGAGGATCGTTGTCTGTGTGAAGTACGTGCCCGACGCCACGGGCGACCGGCAGTTCACCGAGGACTTGACCGTCAACCGTGACGACGTCGACGGCCTGCTGTCGGAGCTCGACGAGTACGCCGTCGAGCAGGCGCTGCAGATCGCCGACGAGGCCGACGATGCCGAGATCACCGTCCTGACGGTGGGCCCCGAGGACGCCAAGGACGCGCTGCGCAAGGCGCTCTCGATGGGCGCCGACAAGGCCATCCACGTCGAGGACGACGACCTGCACGGCAGCGACGTCATGGGCACCTCTCTGGTGCTCGCCAAGGCGATCGAGAAGGCCGGCTACGACCTGGTCATCACCGGTATGGCGTCGACCGACGGCACCATGGGTGTGCTGCCGGCGATCCTGGCCGAGCGCCTGGGCGTCCCGCAGGTCACCCTGCTCTCCGAGGTCAAGGTCGAGGACGGCACCGTGACCGGCCGCCGTGACGGCGACACCGCGAGCGAGCAGCTGGAGGCCTCCCTCCCCGCGCTCGTCTCGGTGACGGACCAGTCGGGCGAGGCCCGCTACCCGTCCTTCAAGGGCATCATGGCCGCCAAGAAGAAGCCGGTCGAGTCCTGGGACCTGTCCGACCTGGACCTGGAGTCCGACGAGGTCGGCCTCGAGGGCTCCTGGACCGCGGTCGACTCCGCGGCGCAGCGCCCGGCCCGCACCGCCGGCACGATCGTCAAGGACGAGGGCGAGGGCGGCAAGCAGCTGGCCGAGTTCCTGGCCGGCCAGAAGTTCATCTAAGAACTTCGGCCACCCCTCTTAGCCCCCAGACACTTCGCAATCGCAGGAGAGCAGTCCCATGGCTGAAGTTCTCGTCTACGTCGACCACGTGGACGGCGCCGTCCGCAAGCCCACCCTCGAGCTGCTGACGCTCGCCCGCCGCATCGGCGAGCCCGTCGCCGTCGCCCTGGGCGCCGGTGCCGACGCCACCGCCGCGGTGCTCGCCGAGCACGGCGCGGTCAAGGTCCTCACCGCCGACGCCCCCGAGTTCACCGAGTACCTCGTGGTACCGAAGGTGGACGCGCTCCAGGCCGCGTACGAGGCCGTGTCCCCGGCCGCCGTGCTCGTCCCGTCCTCCGCCGAGGGCAAGGAGATCGCCGCACGCCTGGCCGTCCGTATCGGTTCGGGCATCATCACCGACGCCACCGACCTGGAGGCGGGTGACGAGGGCCCGGTCGCGACGCAGGCCGCCTTCGCCGCGTCGTTCACCACCAAGTCCCGCGTCTCCAAGGGCACTCCGGTCATCACCGTGAAGCCGAACTCGGCCCCGGTCGAGGCCGCTCCGGCCGCCGGCGCCGTCGAGGCGCTCGCCGTCACCTTCGGCGCCTTGGCCACCGGCACCAAGGTCACCGCTCGCACCCCGCGCGAGTCGACCGGCCGCCCCGAGCTGACCGAGGCCGCGATCGTCGTCTCCGGTGGCCGTGGCGTCAACGGTGCCGAGAACTTCCACATCATCGAGGACCTCGCGGACTCCCTCGGTGCGGCTGTCGGCGCCTCGCGTGCCGCCGTGGACGCCGGCTGGTACCCGCACTCCAACCAGGTCGGCCAGACCGGTAAGTCGGTCTCCCCGCAGCTGTACATCGCCTCCGGCATCTCGGGCGCGATCCAGCACCGGGCCGGCATGCAGACCTCGAAGACCATCGTGGCCGTCAACAAGGACGCCGAGGCCCCGATCTTCGACCTCGTCGACTACGGCGTCGTCGGCGACCTCTTCGCGGTCGTCCCGCAGCTGACGGACGAGATCAAGGCGCGCAAGGGCTAGGTGCCCCGATCCCGGGAAGGCGATCGGTCGCCTACCGGGTGCACGAACGAGTGAGGGCCTTCCGGGGCCGGTGCGGACGGCGACGTCCCCATCGGGACCGGAAGGCCCTCGTCGTATACCGACCTCGGCGTCCCCGAGCAGGCGGCCGCTGCCCGCAACCCCCCTCGTACGGTCACGGGAGGGGCGTAGGCTGCGATCAGCCCGGGGAGGGCGCGGGAACGGGGAAGGGGTTCTTCCGATGCGGGGCGCGTTACTGGAGGGGCGTTACCGGCTGGAGCGCAGGCTCGGGGCCGGTGGGATGGGCGAGGTGTGGCAGGCCCGGGACCTACGACTCGACCGGGCGGTCGCGGTCAAGGTGATCTCCCGGGGCGTGGCCGGCGACCACCTCCTGGAGGAGCGCTTCCGCAAAGAGGCCCGCACGGCCGCGAGCCTGACCCACCCTCGGATCGTGACGGTCCACGACCACGGCGAGGTCGAGGTCGACGGCAGCCCGGTGCTGTTCCTCGTCATGGAGCTGGTACCGGGGCGGCCCCTGACCGCCGTGCTGGGTGAACACCGCTCGGGTGCGGATCCCGCCGCCGTGGTCCGGTGGGCGGTACAGATCTGTGAGGGCCTGGCCGCGGCACACGGGGCCGGTGTGGTCCACCGGGACATCAAGCCGGCCAACATCATGGTCCACGGGCCCGCCGAGGCCGACGTCACCATCTGCGACTTCGGTATCGCCCGCCTCGCCGAGGAGACCGGCACCGGTCTGACGGCCACCGGCGCGGCCATCGGCACGCCGACCTACATGTCCCCGGAGCAGGCGCGCGGCGACCGCCGCATCGACGGCCGCAGCGACCTGTACTCCCTCGGCTGCATGTTGTACGAGCTGCTGTCCGGCAGGCCGCCGTTCACCGGCTCCGGGCTGTCGGTGCTCTCGCAGCACCTCACCAGCGAGCCCACCCCGATCAGGGACTCCCGGCCCTCGGTGCCCGAGAAACTGGAACGGCTGGTGCTGGAACTGCTGGCCAAGGAGCCCGCGGCGCGACCGGCCGACGCGCAGCAGGTGATCGACCGCTTGCGCAAGGCGGCGACGCGTCCCCGGCCCGGGCCCCGGCCCCGCCCCGAGCCCCGGCCGCGCCCTCGGAATGCGGCCGATCCGGCCGGCGGGCGCGGGAAGGCGACCGCCTTGGGGGCCGATGCGCCCGCGGCGGCGCCGGCCGTCCGCACCGGGTCCGGCCACCCGATCCCGGCCTCGTCCGTACCCGGCACCCGGCCCCGCCTCCTGTGGGGCTCGCTGCTCGCCGCCGCCGGGGTGTACGCCCAGCTCGTGGGACTGGGTCGATGGGGCGCGCCGGCCCTCGGGACGCTCGGCGCCGCGCTGCTCGCCTACCTGGTGGCGTTCTTCGTCTCCAGGAGTTCCGCCGACGCCACCGACCAGGACGGCCGGGGGGTCGCGGCCGCCGCCACGACCGGCGTCCTGATCGGTGTGGTGCTGCTGTTCTGGCCGCCGGCCCCGTGGTGGGTGGGGGTGCTGGTCCTGTGCGTGTCGTGGATGGCGCTGCTGTTCCTGTCCTACCTCGTCCAGGGCCTGGTGGGCGCGCTGGCCCGGCGCGACCCGTGGGTGGCCTGGCTCGCCACCGAGGCCGGGCTGCTCAACGCGGCGGTGTTCGCCGGCGTCCTGGCGGCGGACGGGAAGGCCGTGTACGCGGCGGTGGCCTTCGGGCTGGCGATGTGGCCGGCCGCGGCGCTCGTCATGGCGGTCTGTGTTCCCCGTATGCGGGCGGCGCAGGTCCCGGCCTGAGTCGGGACCGTAGCTGCCCGGCCTGAGTCGGGACCGTAGCTGCTGACCTGCGTACTCTCCGACCGCGGGGCTGTGTGGTGTTTGTCACCGCGCAGCCCCGGGTCGTTTGTCCCAGGCGGCGGGGGGACCATTGACGGAGCGGAACCCCGTGACTAAATTCTGCTATGCGGATCTAAGCTTCCGTGAAGCGGAAAAGAGGAGAGTGCACGATGGGTCAGCAGGAGAAGGTGGCGACGAGCCTCGCAGGCGCGGTCAGCGAGGGCATCAGCGCCTCCCTCGCGCCGGTGGACGCGGAGCTCGCGCGCCACTACCCGGGCGACCCCGGCACCCGGCAGCCCATCCACACGGTCTACGTACCCGGTGACGTCTTCGCCGCGGACACGATCCGATCCTGGGGCGACCAGGCCCTCGCCGCCCTCGACGAGCACGCCCCGGACGCCGCCACCTTCGCCAAGGTGCTCGGCATCTCCGACGAGCTGGCCGTACCCGTCTACGACCGCGTCCGCGCCAAGCTCCGCAGCGAGCCCATCGAGGACCTCCGCGTCGACTTCGAGGACGGCTTCGGCGTCCGCTCCGACGAGGAGGAGGACCAGGCCGCGGCCCGCGCCGCCCGCCTCGTCTCGGAGGCCTTCTCCAACGGCACCAACGCGCCGTACATGGGCATCCGCATGAAGTGCATGGAGTCCAACGTCCGCGACCGCGGCATCCGCACCACGGACATCTTCCTCTCCGGCCTGCTGGAGCACGGCGGCCTGCCCGAGGGCCTCGTCCTGACCCTGCCGAAGGTCACCTACGCCGAGCAGGTCAGCGCCTTCGTCAAGCTGCTGGAGGCCTTCGAGAGCACCCGCGGCCTGCGCCCGGGCCGCATCGGCTTCGAGATCCAGATCGAGACCAGCCAGTCCATCGTCGCCTCCGACGGCACCGCCACGGTCGCCCGGATGATCGAGGCCTCGAAGGGCCGTGCCACCGGCCTGCACTACGGCACCTTCGACTACAGCGCCTGCGTCGGCGTCTCCGCCGCGTACCAGTCGAGCGACCACCCCGCCGCCGACCACGCGAAGGCGATCATGCAGGTCGCGGCCGCCGGCACCGGCGTACGCGTCTCCGACGGCTCGACCAACGTGCTGCCGATCGGCACCACCGAGCACGTCCACGAGGCCTGGAAGCTGCACTACGGCCTGACCCGCCGCGCTCTGGCCCGCGCCTACTACCAGGGCTGGGACATGCACCCGGCGCACCTGCCGACCCGCTACGCGGCCGTGTTCACCTTCTACCGCGAGGGCCTGGAGGCCGCCGCCGCGCGCCTGAAGGCGTACGTGGCCAAGATCGAGGGCGACGTGATGGACGAGCCCGCCACCGCGAAGGCCCTGGCCGGCTACCTGGTGCGCGGCCTCGACTGCGGCGCGGTGGGCGCCGACGAGGTCACCGCCCTCACCGGCCTGACCCGCGCGGAACTGGACGCCTTCGCCATCCCGCGCCGCTCGGCCACCCTGACGGCTTCCAACTGAGCGACCCGAGCCGCCCGACGGCATGAGCGACCCGGCCCGGATCCCCGGCGCCGGGCCGCCGCCATGCCCGGGCCCGGGCCGGGGCCCGGCAGCACTCGGTACGTGCCGCCGACGTGCCGATCGCCGCGATCTCGAACGACCTCGCCCCGGGCGGCCCGACGCCGTGTCGCGCGGGCCGACCCGGTGAAAGGTCAGCCCGTCGGCGGGAGTTCGCCCGAGCCGCGCGGGATCAGGTGGGTCGGGAGTTCGATGCGGGACGGGGTCAGGTCCGCGCCCGCGAGGCGTTGGAAGAGGCGGTCCGTGGCTACCCGGCCCAGGGCCGCCGGGTCCTGGGCGACCACCGTCACGCCCGGCCGGAGCAGATCGGCCAGCTCGAAGTCGTCGAAGCCGACCAGCGCCACCGGACGGCCGTGCGCCGCAAGAACCCGTACCACCGTCACCGTCACCCGGTTGTTGCCGGCGAAGACGGCGGTCACCGGGTCCGGGCCCCTGAGCATCGCCTCGGCCGCCGCCGAGACCCGTTCCGGGGCCGTGGACCCGAGCGAGACCCAGGCTTCCGCCACCGGCAGGCCCGCCTCCGCCATCGCCGCGCGGTAGCCGCGCAGACGCTCCGCCACCGTGTGGATGCGGGGCTGGTCGCCGATGAAACCGATCCGGCGGTGGCCGCCCGCGATCAGGTGGGCCACCCCGCCCCGGGCGCCGCCGAAGCTGTCCGACAGGACGACATCGGCCTCGATCCGGCCCGCCGGACGGTCCACGAACACGGTGGACACACCGGCCCGCATCTCCGGCTCCAGATAGCGATGGTCGTCCCCGGCCGGGATCACGATCAGCCCGTCCACCCGGCGGGCGCACAGCGCGAGCGCCAACTCCCGCTCCCGGTCCGGGTCCTCGGCGCTGGAGCCGTTGATGAGCAGCGCCCCGTGCGCCCGGGCCACCTCCTCCACCGCCCGGTTGAGCGGACCGTAGAAGGGGTCGGCGAGATCCTCCAGGACCAGGCCCACGGTGGCCGTGCGGCCCTTGCGCAGCACGCGGGCACTGTCGTTGCGGCGGAAGCCGAGGGCCTCGATCGCCTCCTGGACCCGTCTCTCGGTCTCGGGGGTCACCCCCGGCTCACCGTTGACCACGCGCGACACCGTCTTCAAGCCGACGCCCGCCTGGGACGCCACGTCCTTCATGGTCGGCCGGTTGCCGTAGCGGAGCTCGGACGGGTGGCGGTTGTGGGGCACGGTGGCGAATCCTCCGGGGCTCACGAGCAGGGCTGTGACCTTGAGGATAAGCACTGGGCCGATCCCGAGGTTTTCGTGGCAGGCTGATGCGGGCAAGCCACTGGGGGCTCCGGACGAGCCATGGGGAAAGGGGTAGACGTGATTGTCTGGATCAACGGCACGTTCAGCGCCGGAAAGACCAGCACGGCCCGCGAACTGACCGGAATCCTGCCGGACAGCACCCTGTTCGACCCGGAGTTCATCGGCGACGCGTTGCGCGTGCTGCTGCCGGCCAAGCGGCTGGCCGAGGTCACCGACTATCAGGACCTCCCGAGCTGGCGGCGGTTGGTGGTGGACACGGCCGCGGCGATGCTCGCCGAACTGGGCGGGGTGCTCGTCGTACCGATGACACTGCTGCGCCAGGAGTACCGGGACGAGATCTTCGGCGGCCTGGCGGCTCGGCGGATCCCGGTGCGGCATGTGGTTCTGGCTCCTGCGGAAACGATCCTTCGGGAGCGGATCGCGGCACGGCAGGAACCGGGGGAGCCCGCGGAGGTCGACCTGCGCGTCCGACAGTGGGCCTACGACCACATCCCGGTCTACCGGCAAGCACTCGGCTGGCTGACCGGCGACGCCCACGTCATCGACAACGGGGTGCTGACCCCGCGGCAGACCGCCGAGCGCATCGCCGAGGCCGTCCGCTCCGACACGGCGAAGGTCTGCGACATCGTGCAGACCCCGGAGCCCACCCGGGAGACGGTGGCCGCCGGGGTCCTACTCTTCGACGAGCAGGACCGGGTGCTGCTGGTCGACCCGACGTACAAGGCGGGCTGGGAGTTCCCGGGCGGGGTCGTCGAAGCGGGCGAGGCACCCGCGAGCGCCGGCGTACGGGAGGTCGCCGAGGAACTGGGCCTCGTACTGGAGCGGGCGCCCGGGCTGCTGGTGGTCGACTGGGAGCCGCCCCAGCCGCCCGGCTACGGAGGGCTGCGCCTGCTCTTCGACGGCGGCCGGCTGTCGGCGGAGGCCACGGCCCGGCTCCGGCTGCCCGGACCGGAACTACGGGCCTGGCGCTTCGTCACGGAGGCCGAGGCCGCCGACATGCTCCCGCAGCACCGCTACGAACGCCTGCGCCGGGCCCTGCGCGCCCGCGAACGCGGCCGGCCCGCGTACCTGGAGGCGGGCATACCCGTCGGCTGAGCAACCGGGCCCCGGCGCGCCCCCCTCGGACGGGTACCTCAGGCGGGTACCTCGGACGGGTACCTCGGACGGGTACCTCGGACGGGCGTTCCCGACGCGGCTGCCGCGGCGGCTGTGCCCACCGTCAGTGGATCGCCGTGGCCGAAGCGGGCGACCGAGGGGGCGAGCGCGGCCGGGCGGTGGAAGCTCGCGATCGCCCGGCGCCGGTCCACGTCGAAGATGTCCGGCAGCGGCCGCCCGACGGCGCCGACGTAGTCACCCGTGAACAGCACGCCGTGGCGCGGACGGTGGATCCCGATGCTGCCGTCAGTGGGGCCCGGGGCGTGCACGACGTACGGCCCCGTCCCCGAGTCCAGGGCCTCCCCGTCCTCGACCTCGTGGTCGACCGGGGTGGTCGGGGTGGTCGGGGCCTCGGGGACGGCCGGGCCGTGCGCGTACGGCGGTATCTCCCGATCCAGCAGCACCGGTTCGGGCACGGGCACCGGCCGCTCGCCCCGGATCACCGGTGCGTCCGAGCGGTGCGCCGGCACCCGGACGCGCCGGCGGGCGGCGAGTTCACCCGCCGCGCCGACCTGGTCGCGGTGGCAGCGCGTGAGGACGATCCGCTCCAGCCGTTCGGGCGTCACGGTGAGGGCTTCGTCCGGCCGGCCGCGGCCGCGCGTCCGCGAATGCACCGGGAGCCGAGTACGCCCAAGGCGCACTGCGCGGTGCAGTGCGCCTCGGGCGTTCACGTTCCGGTCAGCTACGCGTCCACTCGGCCGATACCGGCCCCGGCAGGCGGGTCAGGCGCGCTTGGACTCCGCGTAGTCGACGAGGAAGAGGGCCTCCGCCACCGACAGGCGCTCCAGCTCCTGCGGCGACACGCTCTCGTTGACCGCGTGGATCTGCGCCTCCGGCTCGCTCAGCCCGATCAGCAGCATCTCCGCCTCCGGGTACAGCGACGTCAGTGTGTTGCACAGCGGAATCGACCCGCCCATGCCACTGATCTGCATCTCCTGGCCGGGGTAGGCGGCCTCCAAGGCCCTGCGCATCGACGTGTACGCCGGGCTGTCGGTGTCCGCCTGGAACGGCTGACCCTGACCGACGACCTCCAGTTCGAGGCGCGCCTTCCACGGGGTGTGCGCCTCCAGGTGGGCCTGCAGCAGCTTGACGGCCGAGGCGGTGTCCACGCCCGGCGGCACCCGCAGGCTGATCAGCGCGCCGGCGCTCGCGTGCACCGACGGGGTCGCGCCGACCACCGGCGGGCAGTCGATGCCGAGCACCGTGACGGCCGGGCGGGCCCACAGCCGGTCCGCGATCGTGCCCTCGCCGATGAGCTCGACACCGTCCAGGACCTTCGCGTCGCTGCGGAAGTCCGCCTCCGGGTACTGCAGGCCGTCCCAGACCTCGTCCGAAGCCAGCCCGTCCACGGTCGTCGAACCGTCCGCCGCGCGCAGCGAGTCGAGTACGCGGATCAGCGCGGCCAGGGCGTCGGGGGCGGCGCCGCCGAACATGCCCGAGTGCAGGTTGCCGCCCAGCGTGTCGATCTTCACCTTGACCAGGCACATGCCGCGCAGGGTGGCCGTCACCGTCGGCAGGCCGAGCCGGAAGTTGCCCGCGTCACCGATGACGATGGTGTCGGCGGTCAGGAGCTCCGGGTGCGCCTCGGCGTACTGCTGGAGGCCGCCGGTGCCCTGCTCCTCCGAGCCCTCGACGATCACCTTCACGTGCACGGGCACACCGCCGTTGGCCTTCAGCGCGCGCAGCGCCAGCAGGTGCATGATGAACCCGCCCTTGCAGTCGGCCGCGCCGCGCCCGTACCAGCGGCCGTCGCGCTCGGTCAGCTCGAAGGCGGGGGAGGTCCAGGCCGCGTCGTCGAGCGGCGGCTGGACGTCGTAGTGCGCGTAGAGCAGCACGGTCGGCGCGCCCTCGGGGCCGGGCAGGAAGCCGTAGACCGACTGGGTGCCGTCGGGGGTGTCGAGCAGCGCCACGTCCTGGAAGCCCTCGACGCGCAGGGCGTCGGCCACCCAGTTCGCGGCGGCTTCGCTCTCGCTCCGGGGGAACTGCGCCCAGTCCGCCACCGACTGGAAGGCCACCAGCTCGGTCAGCTCCTGCTTGGCGCGGGGCATCAGCGAGGAGACGGTCTCGGCGATCGGATTCTGGGACATGGGCACGCTCCTTTTGGGTGCGACGTTGTTCTGTGTGTACGCCGCCCGCATCCGCGGGGTGTGCGTATGTCGGGTGGGCGAAAGACAGTCTTGATCCTCGCACAGCGGGACCGGGCGGTGTCTCGCCGTAGGATTTCCCCGGCATCGGAGCAACCGGGTGATCAGGAGCAGCAACACATCGTGAGCAGCGACGACGACGTACGCGACGCAGGCGCAGGCGCAGGCATGGACGCAGACGCAGGCATGGACGCAGGCGTGGGCGCAGACGCGGCAGACGCGGCAGACGCAGGCGTGGGCACGGGGCAGGACGCCCAAGGGGCGGGCGACGAGGCGGCCGGGGAGAGCGGCGAGGTGTGGGACGTGGTCGTGGTCGGGGCCGGACCTGCCGGGTCCTCGGCCGCGTACGCGGCGGCAACGGCCGGGCGGCGCGTGCTGCTGCTGGAGAAGGCCGAGCTGCCGCGCTACAAGACCTGCGGCGGCGGCATCATCGGCCCCTCCCGCGACGCCCTGCCCCCGGGCTTCGCTCTGCCCCTCAAGGACCGCATCCACGCGGTCACCTTCTCGATGGACGGGAAGCTGACCCGCACCCGACGCTCGAAGCACATGCTTTTCGGGCTCATCAACCGCCCGGAGTTCGACGCCGGCCTGGTCGCCGAGGCCGAGAAGGCCGGCGCCACCATCCGTACGGGTACGGCCGTGACCCGCGTGGAACAGCACGGGGCGGCCGTTCCCGATCGGCGCACCGTCGCCGTGGTGCTCGCCGACGGGGAGACCGTGCTGGCCCGCGCGGTGGTCGGCGCGGACGGCAGCGCGAGCCGGATCGGCGCGCACGTCGGGGTGGAGATGGACCAGGTGGACCTGGGCCTGGAGGCCGAGATCCCCGTTCCCGAGACGGTCGCGGAGGACTGGAAGGGGCGGGTGCTGATCGACTGGGGCCCGCTGCCCGGCAGTTACGGCTGGGTCTTCCCCAAGGGCGACACCCTGACCGTCGGGGTCATCTCGGCCAAGGGTGAGGGCGCCGCGACCAAGCGCTACCTGGACGACTTCATCGCCAGGCTCGGCCTCGCCGGCTTCGAACCGGCCGTCTCCTCCGGCCACCTGACCCGCTGCCGCAAGCCCGATTCGCCGCTCTCGCGCGGCCGGGTGCTGGTCGCGGGCGACGCGGCCGGACTGCTGGAGCCGTGGACCCGGGAGGGCATCTCCTTCGCGCTGCGCTCCGGACGGCTGGCGGGGGAGTGGGCGGTGAAGATCTCCGAGGCGCAGGACGCCGTGGACGCGCGCCGCCAGGCCCTCAACTACGCCTTCGCGGTGAAGGCCGGGCTGGGCGTGGAGATGGGGGTCGGCACGCGGATGCTGCACCTCTTCGAGGCCAAGCCGCGGCTGCTGCACGCGGCGATCACCGGCTTCGGTCCGGCGTGGCGGGCGTTCGCCCGGATCACGCGGGGCTCGACGACGCTGGCCGAGTTGGTGCGTAGGTATCCGCTGGCCCGCAAGGCGCTGCACATGATGGACGCCCGACAGGCGGCAGCCCGCAACGGTGCCGGTCAGGGCTAGGTCGTCTCTTCCGGATCTTGTCGGGCCCGGCCCGCTCGGCGCGGCACCTCATCCCCCGGACCCGGTCCGGGGGCCCTCCCCGCGGTAGCTGGGGGAGAGGCACCGCACCGGACGGCCCGGGCTCACCCGACAAGATCCGAAAGGGATGGCTTGGGCGCCGTCGTGGGCGGGGTCGGCGAAGCCCGGCCTGACGGTACGGGCCCGGTGGCGGGTACGGCCGGCGGCCCCGGCCCGGCCGATGGCCCCGGCCGGGCCAGCGGTGCGAGCCCGGACGGCGACGGCGGTGGTGGTCCGGACTGGGGGAGCGGCTCGAACCTTCTCGGGGTCGACCGGCCGGATGTCGTCCTCGCGGCCTTCGAGCGCGGCGAGCCGATGGTCGGGGTGGCGGTGATCGGGCTCGCCCTCAACCATGCCGACCCCGCGGCTGTGTTCCCCGTGGTCGCGAGAGCGTTGGACTCGGCGGACCGGGAGGTCCGCCGGCAGGGGGTCATCGCCTTGGCCCATGTGGCGCGGCTCCACCGCACGGTGGACCGACGCTGTCTGGAGCTGCTGCGTCGCTGCCCCCGAGGCAACGAGGCCGACGACGACCTGTGGTCGTTCGTCCCGCACCGGGAGCTGCCGCTCTGGTTGTGGCGGCACCACGCTGGGGAGCGGCTGGTGTTCCGGCTGCGCCGGCTGTTCGGCTGAGCGACCGGTCCGGCCCGGAGCGGTCGCCGTCCGGGCGTCGAGCGGTTGCCGTCCGGGCGGCGCGCGGCCGTCCCGGGAGGTCGCCGTCGCCCGCTCGCCCGCTCGCCGGGTCAGTCGGTCAGTCGGAGACGGTGATCAGGAAGACCGGGTGGTCGGCGGCGGCCGCACGGAGTTCGGCGTCGGAGGACTTGGCGGTGACCCCCTGGAAGAACCGGTTGACCTCCCAGCCCCACTTCTCCAGGTAGGCGCGCAGGATGTCGGCCTTGCGCATCGGGTCGGTGATCTCGGTGACGGTGAACGCGCGCACCTTGCGCCCGACGCGCAGCTCGCCGCCGCCCGCCACCCGCATGTTGCGGACCCACTGGGAGTGGCCGCGGGCCGAGACCAGGTACTGGGCGCCCTCGAAGGTGTGCGGGTTGACCGGGATCCGCTGCATCTCGCCGGACTTGCGACCGCGTACCGACAGCTCGGCGGTGCCCGCCAGGCTGATGCCGAAGCGGGCCAGCTTGCCGAAGAGCGCGTTGAAGCGGGTCGCGAACGGGGTGGCCTGGACGTAGTAGGGGGTGGGCGCGTTCATCGTGACCTCCGGGGCCGCTTCCTGCATTGAGAGAGCACCGCTCTCGCTTGAGAGCAGTGTGCACGGATCGATGCACCAAAGCAAGAGCAGTGCTCTCGAAATGGAGCGCCAATCTGTTTTCTGGGCAGTGCTCCGCTCGCGTGGCAGACTGACCCGCATGAACACCGTGCGAGGGGCCAGGGAACGGGCCCGCATCGAGGTCACTGCTGCCATCAAGGACGAGGCCCGCCGCATGCTCGCGGCCGAGGGTGCCGCCAAACTCTCCCTGCGCGCCGTGGCCCGCGAGCTGGGCATGGTCTCCTCCGCCCTCTACCGGTACTTCCCGAGTCGGGACGAACTGCTCACCGCTCTCATCATCGACGCGTACGACAGCGTCGGCGCGGCCGCCGAGTCCGCCGACGCCCAGGCCCGTGCCGCCGGGGCCCCGCCCCGCGCCCGCTGGATCGCGGTCTGCGAGGCCGTCCGCTCCTGGGCGCTGGAGCACCCGCACGAATACGCCCTGATCTACGGTTCCCCGGTCCCCGGCTACAGCGCCCCCGCCGACACCGTCGGCCCCGCCTCCCGTGTCGCCAACGCCTTCATCGGCATCCTCCGCGCCGCGTACGAGGGCCCCGGCCTCGCCCTCCCGCCGCTGCCACCCGCCCTGCGCCCCGAGGCCGACCGCATGACCGCAGACTTCGCCGAGGGTCTGCCCCCGGCGGTCACCGCCGCGCTCGTCGCCGCCTGGGCCCAGTTGGTCGGGCTGGTGTCCTGCGAGTTGTTCGGCCAGTTCAACCGGGTCGTCGAGGACCGCGCCGGCTTCTTCGCGCACGCCGTCGACCAGTTGGCGCACGGGGTCGGACTGCCGTCCGTATGACGGGAGGGCAGTGACGCCCGGACCGCCGCGCAGATCCCGGAGATTCACATGATGAGGGGATGGCTCGCTCTTCTGTTCCTCATACGAATGCGGGCGGTTCAGCCTTGAACGATGGGCCGCCCGTCTAGTGTTCCTCGGGTCGCCCCCCTGCCGCCGCCGGAGGAAACGTTCATGCCTCGCGCCGTGAAGGCCTTGTACGCCGCCCTGGTCACCGCCTTGTTGGCCGTGTCGGCGCCCGCCATCATCGCCGCGGCCCGTGACACGCCCCCGCGGGCCGCTCCGGCGCCCGATCCGCCCCCGACGCCCCGCACGCCGGGCGTGCGGGGCCTGGACATCGGGGTCCCCGCCTATGTCTGGGCGGACGACCCCATGCTGACCGACCTCACCGCCACCGCGCCGGCCCCCTCGGTGGTCGTGCTGAACCCGGGCAACGGCGACTCCCCGTTCGACGGCCGCTGGCGCTCCCGCGCCGACGCGCTGCGCGCCCGTACCACCGCCACCGGTGAGAAGACCCGGGTACTGGGCTACGTCCACACCGACCACGGCAACCGCGACATCGCCGCGGCCAAGGCCTCCGTCGACAACTACCTGAGGCCCCCCGACGGCCGCCTCCACGTGGACGGCATCTTCTTCGACGTCGTCAGCCGCGACTGCGGCCCGGCCAACGTGACCCGCGACTACTACGCCGAGCTGCGCCGCTACGTCCAGGAGCGGATGGACGCCATCGACCCGACCGCCGCCGACCTCGTCGTCAACAACCCCGGCACCGCCATAGCCGACTGCTACCTGGAGCCGGGCCACCGCACTGCGGACATCTTCGTCACGTTCGAGGACACGTACGCCGCGTACACCGGCGCCGGATGGCTCGGCGGCAACGTCTTCGACCACTCCTCCGGCTACCGCTCCGGCACCGAACTCGACCCGAGCGGCACGGCGTTCTGGCACCTCGTCCACGACGTCCCCGACCCCGAGGCGATGCGCGCCACCCTCCGCACGGCCTTCGACCGGGGCGCGGGCTACGCGTACGCGACCAGCACGGTCATGCCCAACCCCTGGAACGCGGGACCGACATGGAAGTACCGCACCCAGACCACGTACGCGGCCACCCTCGGCTGAGGACCGCGCCACACCCCCGTGCCACACCCCGTGCCACACCCCGGCCGGCGTCGGGTGGACGCCGCCCGGCGGTGTGGCACTCCGCCCCGGTCGTGGCGGCGAGAGAGGCGAGCACGCCCGTCCGGCGGCCGGCGTCACTCGCCGGCGGTGCGCGGCGGGTAGCCGGACCCGAGACCGTCCTCGCTCCGCGACCTTCGGCAGTCGGTGATCGAATCACCGGTGGACATCACCGTACTTCCCGGGCCGGACAGTGATCGTCATGCCGACTCTCCCTGACCCGACCGGCCGAACCACCGGCCGACGGCCTGCTCGCACGCCTCCGGTTCGAAGTCGCGACCGCCCGCCCAGGCGACGACGCCGTCCGGCCGTACCAGCACGGCGCCCAGTCCGAGGTCGTTCCTCGCCGCCCCGGCCGCGTACCGCAGCCGGCTCTCCAGGCCCGTCGCCACACCCCGTAGACGGCGGTCGGTACCGAAATCCAGCACGACACCACGTCCGTCCTGCGTCAGATCGCCCAGACGAGTGCCGTCCTCGAGCCGGAAGTCCGGGGCGTCGCGGCCGATCAACGGATGCTCGCCGCCCAGGTCGTGACGTATCCACGATCCCGACAGCCTCTCGAACGCGTAGGTCGTTCCGGCCCGGGTCCCGAGCAGGTCGCCGACCACACCTTGGAGCGCCCGGGCGTGCGGGCCGGGCCTCATGACCGCCACCTGGGCGCGCGTCCAGTCGAGCACCTGGGCGCCGATCGGACGGCGCTCCTGTGTGTAGCTGTCGAGCAGCCCGTCCGGCGCGTACCCGTGCACGGTCGCGGCGAGCTTCCACCCCAGGTTCACGGCGTCCCCGATGCCCGTGTTGAGTCCCTGTCCGCCCAGCGGCGAGTGGATGTGGGCGGCGTCGCCGGCGAGCAGGACGCGTCCCCGCCGGTAATGCGTCGTCTGCATCGCGCGATCGGTGAAGGTCGAGACGAGACGCACGTCGTCCAGCGTCACGTCGGTGCCGGACACGCGGCGCAGGACCGCCTGGAGATGCTCGCGCGTCGGCTGCCGGGACCGGTCGAACGCGCCGCCGTCGAAGTCCATCATGCCGATGTGCCCCTCGGCGGCCATCCGGATGTACATGCCCGTCGGCGTCAGGTGGAACCCGGGGCTCAGCAGGCCGGGATCGGCGAGCGTGGCGAGCATGACATAACCGGTGAACAGCGGCTCGGTGCCGGTGAATTCGAAGCCCGTGAGGCCGCGCACCGCGCTGCGTCCGCCGTCGCAGCCGACGAGCCAGCGCGCCGGGTAGGCGTCCTCGCCGGCGTACGCGACCACATGTCCGTCCTCCTGCGCGACGCCGGAGACGGTGACACCGCGCCTGATCTGCACACCGAGCTTCGCGGCCCGCTCGGACAACACCCCTTCCACCGCTTCCAGGTTCGTCAGGATGCCGTCCGTCGCCGGGCCGGGAAGCCGGAACGGCAGGGCGGCGAGGTCGACCTCGGCCGGATCGAGCACCAGGCCGGCGAAATGGCCCACGCCGCGCGGAGATGACGGTTCGTCCGCGTCGGCTCCCGGACCGGGATCCTCGGGGACACCCGACGCCGTCAGCAGGGGGCGCAGCATTCCACGGCGGTGGAACGCCCCGACCGACGCGGCGGACAGGCCCCGCATCCCGAGCGGGGCCGCCCGCCACGGGGAGCCGGGCTCCGTCTCCCGTTCGAGCACCAGGACAGAGCAGCCCGCGAGGCCGAGCTCACAGGCAAGGAACAGACCGACCGGGCCTGCGCCGACGATCACTACGTCATGCACGAGAGTTCCCCTTTCCGACGCCACGGCCGGATGGGCACCGGCCGGACCTCTCGAAAGGTGCCGGACCCGACCGACATCGGGCCGACAGCCGCCGACACCGCATCGACAGCCGCCGACCCGGCATCGACTCCCTGCCGACAGCCCGCCGACACGCCGCCGCCGACACGCCGCCGACGACGCGGCCCCCCGCGCCCGGTCCGCATCGGTGGCCCGCCCTGGGTCGGGTCAGTCCCCGTCGTTCTCCGGGCGGCGGGCGAATCCGAGCAGCACATGGGTGACGCGGAGCAGGAACACCACCGCCGCCAGGATCACCCCCGCCACGGCCAGGGTCCGGCGCGTCGCCGGGGAGAGGGAGAACGCGAGCGCGGGCCCGTACACCGCGCCGAAGGCGAGGGCGGCCGCGAAGCAGGCGCTGACGAAGGCGTAGCCGATCTCGATGGTGATCGCGTCCCGGTCCGCCTGCGTACGTCGCCCCATGCGTGGAGTGTCACAGCGCACACGGCCCGTCACAAGCCCCTCCACGCCCCTTCGCGCCGCGCCCCGTCGTGCGGCGGTCAGATTCCCGCCGTGTCCGTCCACAGCCGGGCCAGCGCCAGGTCGCCGCTCACCCCCGGACCCGCCAGCGGGACCCGGTTCCACAGCGCCTCGTACAGCCAGGCCGCCTCGCCGATCAGTTCGCAGTCGGCCGCCTCGCCCGTGTCGCCCCGCACCGTACGGGCCGGCGCCGCCGACAGGTGTACGGTCCACGCCGCCCCCGTGTCGGCGGCCCGCACCCGCACCACCTTCGGCTCGGCCGTCCGCACCCGGCTGCGCGGCCGGGCGTGGAAGCCGGTCAGCAGCTCGTCCACCCCGTCCTCCGCGAACTCCGGCTCCAGCGCCGAGAACAGCACACCGAGCGCGGCCTCCGCGTCCATCCGGTGCACGGCGGTCTCGTGCGCCTGCCGCCGGGCCCAGAACGCCACCGGCGAGGGCGGGGCCGTCGGCAGGAAGGTCCAGCACTGCACATCGGCCGGCGCCTCGCCCAGCGTCCGCACCAGGTCCGCGTGGCCCTCCCGGAACCAGGACAGCAGCTCGCCGCCGACCAGCTCGGGGGCGTCCGGGAAGCCCACCGGCTCCAGCCGCCGCTCCGCGACGTACGCGGTGGCCCAGCGGTGCACCGAGCCGGTGTGCCGCAGCAGGTCGGTGACGCGCCACCCCGGACAGGTGGGGACCGCGGCGTCCGTACCGGCGCGTTCGGCCACATCGGCGAGCAGCTCGCCTTCGCGCGCGAGGGTCTTCACATGTTCGGTGATCTCCATACCGTGAGTCTTATCAGCCCGCCCGCGACAATGGAGAGCATGAACGGGGAACTCTTCCCGCGCGAGCGGACCGTGATCGCCCCCGGCGCGGTGCACGTGCCGGACTGGCTCGGGGCGGGGCGCCAGGGCGAGTTGCTGGCGGCCTGCCGCGCCTGGGCCCGGCCGCCCGCCGGACTGCGCACCGTGCGTACCCCGGGCGGTGGTGTGATGACCGCCCGCCAGGTGTGCCTCGGCCTGCACTGGTACCCGTACGGATACGCGCGCACCGCCGTCGACGGCGACGGCGCACCGGTCAAGCCGATGCCGCCGTGGCTCGCCGAACTGGGGCGGGAGGCGGTCACCGCCGCCTACGGGGTCCCGCCCGGGTCCGGGTCGGGGTCCGAGCCCGGGTCCGAGCCCGGGGAGTCCTACGACATCGCGCTGATCAACTTCTACGCGGGCGACTCCCGCATGGGCATGCACCGCGACGCCGAGGAGCGGTCGAGCGCGCCCGTGGTCTCGCTCAGCCTCGGCGACACCTGCGTCTTCCGCTTCGGGAACACCGCCTCGCGCGGGCGCCCGTACCAGGACGTCGAGCTGCGCAGCGGGGACCTCTTCGTCTTCGGCGAGGCGAGCCGACGGGCCTATCACGGGGTGCCGAAGGTCCTGCCGGGGACGGGCCCGCGGGAGCTCGGACTGACCGGGCGGCTGAACATCACACTCCGGGTCGGTGGGCTGGGCTGAGCGGCGGCACCCGGCGCCCTCCGATCATGCGAGGATCGATGCCATGAACGGCAACGGGGCCCCGCCGCGGGTGGGGGATGTGACCACGCCGTCCGCGTCCGGTACGGCGGCGCGGACCAGGCTGGAACGGGGTCGCGGCGCGCTCGGGCCGGCGCTGGAGCTCGTCCACACCGGCCGTGCCCCGACCCGCGCCGTGCTGACGGCCGAGCTCGGGGTCACCCGCGCCACCGCCGGCGCGGTCGCCGCCGAGCTGGAGGCCCTCGGGCTGATCCGGGTCGATTCCCGCCCGGGAGGCGCCGGCGGGACCGGTGGCACCGGCGGAGCCCAGGGCCGCCCCTCGCACCGCCTCTCGGTGGCCGAAGACGGCCCGGTGGCGCTGGCCGCCCAGGTGCACTCGGACGGCTTCCGTGCCGCCCTGGTCGGCCTCGGCGGCCGCATCGTGGCCACCGCCCCCGGCAAGGTCACCGTCTCCGCCGATCCGGCGCAGGTGCTCGGCGCGGTCGTGGAGGCGGGCGCGGAGCTGCTCGCGCAGAGCGGTCGCCGCTGCGTCGGCGCGGGACTCGCGGTCCCCTCGGCGGTCGCGGAACCGGACGGCACGGCGCTGAACCCGCTGCACCTGGCGTGGCCGGCCGGTTCTCCGGTACGGGCCATCTTCGCCGAGTGCGTGAAGGCGGCCGGGATCGACGGCCCGGCCCTGACCGGCAACGACGTCAACCTGGCGGCTCTGGCCGAGCATCGGCACGGCGCGGGGCGCAGCGCCCAGCACCTGCTGTGCGTGGCCACCGGGCACCGCGGGGTCGGCGGGGCGCTCGTACTGGACGGCCGCCTGCACAGCGGGAGTTCGGGCCTGGCCCTGGAGGTCGGCCACCTCACCGTGAACCCCGAGGGGCGGGCCTGCCACTGCGGCAGCCGCGGCTGCCTGGACGTGGAGGCGGACCCGCTGGCCTTCCTCACCGCGGCGGGCCGCAGCCCCGGCCCCGAGGTGTCGCTGCTCCAGCAGGCCCGCGACCTGTTGCGCGACGAGCCCACGGAACCGACGGTACGGGCGGCCACGGAGGAACTGATCGACCGCCTCGGCCTCGGCCTCGCGGGCCTGGTGAACATCCTCAACCCGGACCGGATCATCCTGGGCGGACTGCACCGGGAGCTGCTGCACGCCGACCCGGAGCGGCTGCGCGCGGTGGTCGCGGACCGCAGCCTGTGGGGGCGCAGCGGCGGGGTGCCGATCCTGCCGTGCACCCTGGACCACAACAGCCTGGTCGGCGCGGCGGAGCTGGCGTGGCAGCCGGTGCTCGACGACCCGCTGGGAGCCCTGGCCTAGGTCGTCTCTTCCGGATCTTGCCGGGCCCGCGACGCCCGGCACCGCGCCCGGCCGCGTTGTCGGGGCGGCCGAGTACGTCCGGTACACGGGGGCTGCCCCTCCGCCTTGCCGGGCACGGCACCGGACGCCGCGGGCTCGGCCGCCACGATCCGAAAGTGACGACCTAGGTCGTCTGTTCCCCCGGCCGGGAGGGGCCACCGGGGGAGGGGCTCCCTTGCGCTGGACGTCCTCGGGTGCCCCGACAGCGCGGGCAGGTGCCGGGCGGGCCGGGCCGGGCGAGATCCGGAGGAGAAGGCCCAGGTCGTCCCGGTCCTGCCGGTCAGGCCCGTCAGGCCGGGCTCAGACCGTCCACCCCGAACCGGACCGGTCGGTCCGGGACGCATCAGACCGGTCCCGGACCAGGTCGGGCTGGACCGCATCGGGCCGGGCCGCATGTGGTGGGATCGGCCCGGGTCGGGCTGGACCGGACCCCGCCGCATGGGGTGGGCCCGGATCGGGCCGGACAGGGGCCGGGCCCGGCCGGGTGGGTCGGCCGGCGTCGGTCACCCGGGCCGGGCGCCGACCGGCGAGGCCACCGGCAGGCCTGTCGCGACGGCCCCCGGATCGACGGCCAGGAGCACCGCCCGCGCGGGTTCTCGTACGGGCGTGGCCCTGATCGGGACCGGCCGTACCAGTGCCGCCGGGGCCGGGGACGCCGTGAGGGAGAACCACACCGCCTTCCCGGGGCCGTCGGGCCGCTCGCGCGCCCCCCAGGCCTCGCTCAGCGCCGCCACCAGGGCGAGCCCGCGTCCGCAGGTCTCCAGCGCCTCCGCCCGCGTCTCGTGGACGACCGGTAGCCGCGGATCGCTGTCGATGACCGACACCGTGAGTCGCCCGAGCCGGAGTTCGATCTCCACGGTGCAGGTCTTGTCCGGCTGCGCGTGGCGGTGGACGTTGCTGAGCAGTTCCGTCACGCCGAGCGCAGCCCGGTCTATGAGCGGATCCAGCTCCCAGTGACGCAGTTGTGCAGAAACGATTCTGCGGATTTGGCCGATCCGCGACGGCAAGGCCTGCAGTTCGACGACGCAGTGCCTGCGGGAATGACTGATCACGGCTGCGACTCCCCGACATGAGTGTTACGGGTGCTGCACCCTCGGTAATGCTCCACCAGGGTCACCCACGGTGCCCCGCAGTGCAACCGAACGCCATCGAAAGGGATTCGCATGGATCCCCAAAGCGAACGTTTGTGCAGGTGGGAGAGGTACATTGCGAAGAAGGGGGGCGAAGTTCACCCACGAAGGAGCGCGGCACATGAGCACCACCGGCACCACCAGAACGTCCGGTACCACCGGTACGACTGCCACGACCATCGATGTCGATCGCAGCGACGCGGACTACCGGGCCTGGCTGAAGGAGGCCGTCCGTAAGGTCCAGGCCGATGCCAACCGCTCCGCCGACACCCACCTGCTGCGCTTCCCGCTCCCCGAGGCGTGGGGCATCGACCTCTACCTCAAGGACGAGTCCACGCACCCGACGGGCTCCCTCAAGCACCGACTCGCGCGCTCGCTGTTCCTGTACGCGCTCTGCAACGGGTGGATCCGCCCCGGCCGCCCGGTGATCGAGGCCTCGTCCGGCTCCACGGCCGTCTCCGAGGCGTACTTCGCCAAGCTGATCGGTGTCCCCTTCATCGCCGTCATGCCGCGCACGACCAGCCCGGAGAAGTGCCGCCTCATCGAATTCCACGGCGGCGAATGCCACTTCGTGGACGACTCGATGAAGATGTACGAGGAGTCGGCGGAGCTCGCCGCCCGGACGGGCGGGCACTACATGGACCAGTTCACGTACGCGGAGCGGGCCACCGACTGGCGCGGCAACAACAACATCGCCGAATCGATGTACCAGCAGTTGCGTCTGGAGCGGTACCCCGAGCCCGCCTGGATCGTGGCGACGGCCGGCACCGGCGGCACCTCGGCGACCATCGCGCGCTACGTGCACTACATGCAGCACGACACCCGCATCTGTGTGCCGGACCCGGAGAACTCCTGCTTCTTCGACGGCTGGACGAACAACGACCCGGACGCGAGCAGCGATTGCGGCTCCCGCATCGAGGGCATCGGCCGGCCGCGGATGGAGCCGAGCTTCGTGCCGGGGGCCATCGACCGGATGATGAAGGTCCCGGACGCGGCGAGCATCGCCGCCTGCCGGGCGCTGGAGACGGCCATAGGGCGCAAGGCGGGCGGCTCGACGGGCACCGGTCTGTGGAGCGCCCTGAAGATCGTCTCGGAGATGGTGGCGGAAGGCCGCACGGGCAGCGTCGTCACCCTGCTGTGCGACCCGGGCGACCGCTACCTGGACAAGTACTACTCCGACGAGTGGCTGGCGGCGCAGCGGCTCGACATCGCCCCGTACGCGAAGACCCTCGACACGCTGCTGACGACCGGGGCCTGGAGCGAGCCCACCGTCTGACGGTCCGCGGGCTCGTCCGGGCGCTGTCCTGGTGGCGCGGGCGGTGACGAAGCCGTGACGAAAACTCCCTGGTGGCAGGGGGGTTACCCGATTACGCTCGGCGCGTTCGGATCGCGGGTGGTCGGGGGGAACATGGCGGGCATCGAGTACAACAGACCGGAGCGGGATGCGCGCACACGGGCCCAGGTGACCGGTCCGGGTGTCCGGCCCGGGGGTGGGAACCGGGCTTCCCACCTGGAGTGCCCGAGCTGCCTGAGCTCCGACTCGGTCCGTGCCGTTCCGGCCGTCTGCCTCGGCGGGGAGCGCCGGTTCCATCAGGAGACCCGTGACGGCGACCGGGGCACCGATGCCCGCGAGACCGTCCCTCGGTTGGCCGACGCACTGGCTCCGGCCCCGCCGCCCCCGGTGACCGCGGGCCGGACCGCGCTGGGCGTGCTGCTGGTCCTGGTGGCGATCGGTACGTTCATCGGCGGTGCGCTGGGTGGGCACTGGTTCGCCGACGCGCCCGAGGCCGAGCAGGCCGGATGGCCGGGCGGGGGCTGGAGCGGCAGCTCCCCGTCCGCTCCGCCCGAGACCGGGGCGGAGCTGCTGTTCCTGGCCTGGATCTCGGCGTTCGCCCTGCTGGGAGCGGCCCTGCTGATCGTCACCTCCGTACGGACCCAGCGGGCGTTCCGGGCGCGGATCGCAGCCGGTCGCGACGCCGCCGAGGAGGTCTGGTCCCGGGGCTGGTGCTGCGAGCGCTGCGCGGTGGTCCACTGCGCCGACGGGCCGGGGATGACCCTGCAGGAGTTCCGCAGGGCCGTCTGGGGCGCGGGCGGCTACGGAGAACTCGCCGAGGTGTACCGCGTGTCCGGCACGATGACCGCCCCGGCTACTGATCCGCCCCGCTCCGGGAGCTGAGTCTCCGGTCCAGGCTGCGGACCGCCGTGCGGAAGGAGTGGCCCAGGCCCGGGCGGGCGGCGGTCAGGCCCAGGCGGAACAGGGTCGGCCCGTCCGCCGCGAAGGTCCAGCGGACGTGCGTGCCGGTACCGGCCGGGGTCAGCCGCCACTCCTCCAACAGGGCCTGCATCCCGGGCGCGTTGGTGGTGTCGACCCGGTAGGCGTAACGCCGCTCGGGATCGGCGGCCATGACGGTCTCCTGGAAGCGCACCCCACCCCTCAGCCTGACCTCGCGGCCAGCGCCCCCGTGCGTGGGGCGGGCCGACGTCACCGCCCCGAACCAGTCCGCCCAGCCCTCCACTTCCTCGGCGAGCGCCTGGTACACGGCCTCGGGCGGTGCCACGGTGTCGGTGGCGAAGACCAGCCGTACCGGCGCGTCCTCGATGAAGTCGAGCCCCACCGGGCGGAGTCGGCGAGCCATGGGCGGTACCCCCTGGGGTGAGGTGCTGAACGGGCGTGCGCGCCACCATAGCCCCGCATCCGCGAGAAGTCCGTAGTGATCTCGACCGAACCTGAGCGATCCCGTCCGACGCCTTCCGACCTCGCCCGACCTCGTCCGACCCCGTCCGATCCGTGTCGATCCCCGCGTGGGACCTGGGCAGCGGCCCCCGCGCGCGAGATGCTGGAGTCGCGTGGATCCCGCCCCGCGAGCGGAGGCCGCTGTGCCCGACCCTGCACCCGACACGACGTCAGGTACCCCCCTCGCCCTCGAACTCCTGGTCCACGGAGTCGCCGGCGCCGCCCCCGGCGAGCTGCTCGGCGACCCGCGCACCGTCCGGGTCACCGGCGACTCCACCGCCGCCGTCTTCCGTCGTACCGAGGACGCCGACGCCGAGGCCCACCCCGAGCGGTACGCCGGGCGCCCCGTCCCCGAGGCCTACTGCTGGTCCCGGCTCACCTCCGGCAACGGCGCCCGAGCCCTGTGGCTGCTGCTCCTGCCCTTCATGGTGGCCAACCTCGCCCACTGGGCTCGGCCGGCCACGCCCGCCGCCGACCCCGCGCCGCGCGCCGTGCGCACGTACGGGGTCCTCGTACGGATCCTCGCCCTCAGCCTGACCGTGCTGCTGATCGCCGCCGCCTGCGAGGTCGCGCTCGACCTCCTCGCCTGGCAATGCGCGGGCTCCGGGACCTGCGCCGGCTCCCGGTACCGCTCCTGGCTGGGCTTCCTCGCGCCCGGCGGCGGCTGGTGGGCCCAGCCCGGGCGGCGCCTCGCCCTCGGGGCCCTGGTCCCCACCGCGTTGACCGGGCTGCTCTGGTACCTGTCGAACCGCACCTGGAGCGCCTACGAGTCCCAGCCCCCGCCCGCCGGCGCCGCCGACCCGGACACCGCCTCGGATCCCGTGCCCGCGCTCGGGCGCCCCGGGTTCTGGTACGGCCGCCGGCTCGTCGCCCGGCTGCGTGCCGCGCACACCGCCGCCGGGCTGCTCACCGTGGCGGTGGCGGTCTCCGTGCCGACCGCCCGCCACGACCGCCGGTCCGGCGCCCCCGTCCTCGCGGCCTTCGGCACGCTCACCCAGGTCCTGCTCGCCGCCGGGGCCCTCGCCGTGGCCTCGGTCGTCTGCCGGCGCGGCCGCACCGAGGCCCGGCCCGACCACCGGCTCGACCGGGCAGCCGTCACCCTGCTGCCCGGCGCCTCCGTCGCCCTGCTCGTCGTCGTCCTCGTGCACGCCTGCTGGTCGCGCCCCGACTGGACCGCCACCGGACGGCTCCCCGGGGACCTGACCTTCGGCGTCCTGATGCTGGGTCAGGGGCTCTGCGTGCTCGCCCTGGCCGCCGTCGCCCGGTACCTGCACCGCAGGGCACCCGACCCGGCGGCCGCTCTGCGCGGCCTGGGTGGACCCGCCGTCGCCATGCTCGGCTGCGCGCTCGGCGGGGTGATGTCCGGCGGGGTCGCCCAGCGCGTCGCCGACTGGCTGGACGGGGGAGCCACGCCCGGAATGCCCGGCGCCGCGCTGCCCGGGCCGCCCGTACTGCTGTCCTGGCAGGCCGCCGTGCTGCCCCCGCTGCTCCTCGTACTGGCCCTGCTCGCGGTCCGGTTCGCGGTACGCGGGGCTCGGGCGCGGGGTCGGCTCGCCGCCACCGTGGCCGCCGAGTACCCGGGGGAGACGCCGGACCTGGCCCGTAGCCGCCGGATCGCCGGGGCGCGGACCGCGGCCGCGCTGACCGACTCCGCGCCCTGGTTCGTCGCGGCCGTCTCCGGGATCACCCTGGTACTCGGCGCGGGCGCGTTGGCCGGGGCTTGGTTCACCGGGAAGGTCCCGGGCGAGGCGGCCCGTGGGACCCTGCCGGTCCTGGAGGCCGCCGCCCGCGCCGCCCAGGACGCCGGGTCCTGGCTCATCGGCCTGGGCATCGCCGCCTTCATCGCCTGGGGCCGCCGTGCCTACCGGGACCCCGCCGCGCGCCGGACCATAGGGATCCTGTGGGACGTCGGCACCTTCTGGCCGCGCGCCGCGCACCCCTTCGCACCGCCCTGCTACGCCGAGCGGGCCGTCCCCGACCTGACCTGGCGGATGGCCGGTTGGACCGGCCGCACCGGCGGCCGCATGGTCATCTCGGGCCACTCCCAGGGCAGCGTGCTGGCCGCGGCGGCCGTCTGGCAACTGCCGCCGGCCGCCCGTCGCCGGGTGGCCCTGCTCACCTACGGATCCCCGCTCGCCCGTCTCTACGGTCGCTGGTTCCCCGCCTACTTCGGCCCCGAGCCGCTCACCGCCCTGCACCGCGAGGTCGACTGCTGGCGCAACCTCTGGCGGGCCACCGACCCCATCGGCGGCCCGGCGCTGCCCGGCGCCGAGCCCGGCGTGGACCGTGGCCCGCTCGCCGACCCGCTCGCCTACGGGCGCACCGCCCGCCATCCGCTGCCCGCCCCGATCCTGGGCCACGGCGACTACCAGGCCGATCCGGCCTTCGCCGCCGAACGCGACGCCCTGCTCGCCCGCCTGGACGCCGCGGCACGGGCCGACCTACCGGGTCAGCGGCTCCCGGTCAGCAAGGAGCGGGCAGGGCCGGCAGCGCCGGCAGATCCGCCGGGAACAACAGGGTGAGCTCGTCCGTACTGGGCTCCGCGAGCTGGGCCACCCGGCCCGCGTGCCGCTCGACCATCGACTCGAAGGTCTGGCGGGCCGTGCGGCCGTTGCCGAAGGCCGGGCCCTTGGGCAGCTCCGCGAAGTACGTCAGCAACGCCTGCGACGTACCCTCCCCGAGCCGGTACTCGTGCTCCTCCGCCTGCTGCTCCACGATCCGCAGCAGCTCCTCGGGGCCGTAGTCGCCGAAGGTGATCGTCCGGGAGAACCGCGAGGCCACTCCCGGATTCACCGTCAGGAAGCGCTCCATCTCCGCCGTGTACCCGGCGACGATCACGACCACCGCGTCCCGGTGGTCCTCCATCAGCTTCACCAGCGTGTCGATCGCCTCGCGCCCGAAGTCCCGGCCCGAGTCCTCCGGCGCCAGCGCGTACGCCTCGTCGATGAACAGCACCCCGCCGCGCGCCCGCTCGAACGCCTCCTGGGTACGGATCGCCGTGGAGCCGATGTGCTCGCCGACCAGGTCCACCCGGGACACCTCGACCAGGTGCCCGCTCTCCAGCACCCCGAGCGAGGCCAGGATCTCCCCGTACAGCCGGGCCACCGTGGTCTTGCCGGTGCCGGGGGAGCCGGTGAAGACCAGGTGCCGGCGCACCGAGGCGGCCTTCAGGCCCGCCTGTTGCCGCCGCCGGCCGACCTCGATCATGTCGGTGAGCGCCCGTACCTCGCGTTTCACGCTGTCCAGGCCCACCAGCGCGTCGAGCCGACCCAGCATCTCGCCGGAAGCCGGCGCGGCGGCGGCCGGACCGTCCTCGGCCCCGTCCGCCGGCCGTGGCACGGTGGGCGGGGGCGGCGACGCCGGCGCCGGCCGCGCCACGGGCCCCTGTGTCCCGGTGGCCGTACGGATGCCCGGCCGCGCCTCGCCGGGTGCGCCACCCGGGACGGACCGGTCCGTGAGACGCGCGCCGGACTCGTCGCCGGTGCACTCCGCGACGGTCGGCCCGTCCTCCGCGAACTCGTAGCCCCCGCGGGCGCAGCGCTCGGTGTGGCACCGTGTCAGCGTGGTGCGGCAGCCGTCCATGACGTGGAAACCGAAGCCGGAACTGCCGGTCACCCGGCAGGCGGTGAAGGTGCCCCGGCCGCCCGCCGACACGTAGAAGCCGGCCTCGGCGGGGGAGGTGACGGTGCACCGCTCCAGGGTGGGGTCGGCGCCCTTGGTGACGATCACGCCGGTCTGTACGGCGTCGATGGTGCAGCCGGCGAGCGTGCCGCCGCTGCCGTGGTCGCGGAACCAGGCCCCGGTCGCCGCCTCCCGGATCCGGCAGTCGTCGAGCTGGGCGGTGGCCCCGTCGCTCACGGACACGGCGGTGTTGCGCACCTGGGACAGATCGCTGTCGACGACGTCGACGCGCGATCCGCGGTCGAGTACGAACAGCGCGTCCGGCACGTCGTGCACCCGGCAGGAGTCGAGGGAGACCGTGGCACCGTCACTGATCCACACCGCGGGATAGTCACCCGTGCTGTCGTGGATCTCGCAGGACTCGGCGTCCACCCGGGTGCCCGGGTCCCACACGGACAGGCCGTTGCGGCCGAACCGGCGCACGGTGGTGCGGCTGAGGGTGAGGACCGAACGGGACCGCAGATCGACCGCGTTCTCCGGGATGTCGTGGATGTCGCAGCCGGTCAGGGTGAGCACCGCGTCGGTGTCGAGCGTGACCCCGTCGGCCGAGGTGCGGTGCACCGAGCAGTCCGTGAGGCGGGCCGTGGCGCGCGCGGCGATCTGCACCCCGGCGCCCTTGACCTCGTACACCTCGCAGCCCAGGGCCTCCAGCCCCGAGCCCTCGCCGGTGATCCCGATACCCGCGCCCGTGGCGTGGTGGACGCGGCAGCGTTCCAGCCGGGGCCGGCCACCGCCGCGCACCGAGATGCCGTTCTGCCCGGCGGCCACGACCTCGCACTCCTCGAACACCCCGCCGCCGCCGTCCAGTACGGCGATGCCGACACCGGCCGGATTCTCCACCGTGCACCGTCGCACCAGCGGCCGGGCTCCGGAGCCTCGTACCTCGATACCGGCGGCGGAGTGGGTGCTCACCCGCAGATCCGTGAGCTCGGGGCAGCCGTCCTCCACCAGCAGCGCGGGCGCCGCCCGGTCCTGGCCCTCCAGATACAGATCCTGGACGACGGCCGAGGCGCGCACGGTCAGCGCGACCCCGTCGACCGGGGCGATCCGCACCGACCCCCCACCGCCCTCGGGTCCGCGCAGGGTGACGGCATGGTCCAGCACCAGGTTCTCGCGGTAGGTCCCGGGGGCGATGGTCAGCACGTCCCCGTCGCCCGCCACGGCGAGCGCGGCGGTCAACGTCGGATACTCACCGGAGCGGCGTCGCCACCGCGAAGTCCCGCCGTGCGTCACCTGGACCGTGCCCTGAACCATGGTGCTGTCGTGCCCCCACCCTCGTACTCGCGCTGCCGATACGACCGATGCCACTGACGTCCGAAGTCACCGCAGCCACCGGAGCCACCGCAGTCGCTGGAGCGACCCGTCCGGCGGCTCCACCGTAGCGCGCGCGGAGCCGATGAGCTGCCAGGTCAGCTGCCCGCGCCCGCTCGACCCCAGTCCGGCCCCGCCGCCGCCCAGGCCCGGTCCAGACGTATGTACCGCCGATGCATGAGCCGTCGTACGACCAGCCGCCGGACCGTCTCCACCAGAGTGGCCACGCAGATGGCGGCGGCCAGCCCCGCCATCCCCGCGTGGAACACGGCCGCGGACGGGTCCAGCGGTTGCCCCACGACCTTGCCGCGCGCGTCGGTCCAGATCCGGAACCGCTCGCCGGGATGCGGCGGCTCCTCGGCGGCCGGCACCGTGCCCTGGTGGCTGCTGCCGTCCGGGGCGGTCCACGAGGCCACGATCTGGGTCCGGTGCGGGGTCGTCCGCTGCGCCGACGTGTCGGCACTCGCGCTCGCCGACGCCTGCGCGGCCGTCCCCGACTCCGAGGCGGGCCGCAGGACCACCGCCGGGACGAGATGGCGCTCCTGCCGCTGCTCGTGCGCCGCCTGCTGGAGCGTACCGTCCACCTGCAGGCCCGCGACCCAGCCGATGGTCGGAGCCACCACCAGGACACACACCAGCGCGGCGAACGCCACCCACGCCTCGAAAAGATCGGTCGGCCGGCGCAGCGGATTGCGCCGCCAACGCCACACACCCATTGCTGTCCGCACGGTCCGGCTCCCCCAACCTGTGCCAGTCTCCGCCTGTCTGCGCCTCTGTCCTGACTGCTCCAACGGCTTGGTCGTGCCAGTTGGTTCCAGTCCGGGCGCCGAGCCCCTCGAAGGTGTCAATCCGGTCGTCCGGTCGCCGGTCCGCGACCACCCTTCCGACACCTTCCCTCACTTCTGTCCCCCCTGTAGCGGGCGGGTACCGCACGCGTCAGAGGAGGACCCGCACCTCGTCGCCGACACGCACCGTGCCGACGCGCACCGGTACCAGCATCCGGCCGAAGGCCAACGATCGACCGATCCGCCGATGCTTGGCCAGGGTCTTGAGCGGTTCCTTGCCCCGCTCCGCCGTCTCCTGGTCGGTGGTGGTCACCACGCACCGGCCGCATTCGCGCACGCCGCGGAAGACGGCGTCGCCGATCGCGATGCGGAGCCAACCGTCCTCCGCCCACGCCTCGGCCCCGGAAACCACCACATTGGGGCGGAAACGGTTCATCGGCAGCGGACCCTCCTCAGGATGGTCCCCCTGCGCGATCAGCGAGTTGAGCGCGTCCAGCGAGGCGAGCGTGGTGATGAGCAGCGGATAGCCGTCGGCCAGGCTCACGGTCTCGCCCGGCAGGGCGTAGTCCGGATCCACGGGACGGCGTACCGCCGGATCATCCATGTGCACCAGCCGTACCGGCTCCCCGAGGTACGTGCTGAACCAGTCGGCCGCGGTGGTCGCCGCGGCCACGGTCTCGACCTTCTTCCCGAACAGCATCGCCGGCTCCAGCGGACCCGGCTCGGGCACCTCCACGAACAGCTCCGCCATACCCGGGGCCGTCACGGCGATCCGGCCACCACCCGCGGGACGGGCCGCGGCCAGGGCCAGCCGCGGATGGCGGCGCTGGGTGATGACCGTGCCCTCAGGATCGATCAGCGCCCAACGTCGGTCCCCGGACAGACCCCAGGGCTCCACGGCCACCTCGTCGGGAGCGGTCCCCGCTACCGATTTGACGGGATGGATATGGAGCGCCTGCACGTGCATGTTCGACATAGGGGCATACTGCCGGCCCCTCCGTGACCCGCGCCTCGGCGCCCCGTCAGTAGCCGCGCCCCTGGTAGGGGCGGCCGTACGGGTCCTCGTAGGAGGCGGCCGGCACCGGTGCGGGCACCTGCATCGGACGCGGCGCGGCCGGACGCATCGCCTCGTACCCGGTGGCCATGGCGACCGGGCGGGGCTGCTGCGGCTGGGGCTGCGGCATGTATCCGCCGCGGGCCGCCATCGGCTGCTGCTGCGGGATGTACGGGGCCGGGGCCTGCTGCAGCGGCATCGGTTGCGGGGCCGACTGCTGCTGGTACGGGTATCCGTACCCCGAGGTCTGTTGCTGCTGGGGCTGGGCCGGCGGCAGCGCGGGCATCGACGACGCGAGAGCCGGCAGGTACCCGCCGCTCGAGTATCCGGCGCTCGGGGACTCGTAGGCGGCCGGGACGCGGATCGGGGCGATCTGCGGGGTGCCGCGTTCGGCGACGAGGGAGTCGTAGATGGGGGTGTCCGGGAAGGAGGGCGCGGAGTAGTAACCGCCGCCATAAGTGGAGCGGGGGGAGGTCATGGGACCTAAGTTAAGCCCACGACTTCACCGGGTCCATAGCGAGGTGTCGTCAACCCCGCCCTGACCTGCATATTCGCAGGTCAGGGCCTCACCTTTCACTTGACGTTCACGTGCACGATTCGCCACTTCCGCCCCATCTTGTTCGTACTCGTGCTAGCCGGGCGGGTGTTGCGGCGACTTCGTGCTGACGCAGCGTCACAACGCCATGACCTCGGATGACTCCGTTTCGTGCGGCAGTTCACGGTTTCAGGCGTCGCTGGGCCGGGCATAGGTACGGCCCTTCCAGGCCGCCCCGCGTCCCCGGTAGTGCTGCACGGCCGAGTCCACGGTCATCAGGAGGTACAGCAGCGCGGTGAACGGAAGCAGCGGTGCGAGCACGACCGACTGGCGGTAGTACCGGAGCATCGGCAGGTAGGTGCCGGCCATCAGCAGCCACGCCAGGCCGCCCGCCCAGGCGACGGCCGGATGCCCGGTCGCGAGCCCGGCCAGGAGGGCGGCCGGGGGTACGAGGTAGACGAGCGCCAGCCCGGCCACCGTCCCGGCCAGCAGCAGGGGCTGGTGGCGCAGTTGCGCGTAGGCGCTGCGCGAGACCATCCGCCACAGGTCCGCGAGCGCGGGGTACGGGCGCACGCTGTCGACCCGCTCCGCGAGCCCCAGCCAGATCCGGCCGCCGGAACGCTGCACCGCGCGGGCGAGCGAGACGTCGTCGATCACCGCCTGGCGGATCCGGTCGGGGACCCCGGCCCGCACGGCGGCGGTGGTGCGCAGCAGTACGCAGCCGCCGGCGGCCGCCGCCGTCCGGGCGGAGGGCCGGTTGATCCGGCGGAAGGGGTAGAGCTGGGCGAAGAAGTACACGAAGGCCGGTACGACGAGTCGCTCCCACACGCCGACCACCCGCAGGCGGGCCATTTGGGAGACGAGGTCGAGGTCGGCGGAGGTCGCGGCGGCGACCAATTCGCGCAGACTGTCTGGTTCATGTGCGATGTCGGCGTCGGTGAGGAGGAGGAAGTCGGGCTCGGCGGAGTGCGCGGTGCGGGCGATCGCGATGCCGTGCCGGAGGGCCCAGAGTTTGCCGGTCCAGCCGGGGGCGGGGTCGCCGGGGGAGACGACGGTGAGCGGGAGTCCGGGGTGCTCCCGGGCGAGCCGGCGGGCGAGTTCGCCCGTGCCGTCGGTGCTGCCGTCGTCGACGAGGATCACCTCGGCCTCGCCGGGGTAGTCCTGGGCGATCAGCGAGGGCAGGCTGCGCGGCAGCACCTCGGCCTCGTCCCGGGCGGGGACGACGATCGCGACGGACGGCCAGTGGGCGGGGGCCGTGCGCGGCGGGAGGCGGACGTCGGTCCGCCAGAACATGCCTTGGGCGAGGGTGAGCCAGAGCCAGGCGGCGAGGGAGGCGTAGGCCGCGCAGGCGGCGGTGAGGAGGCCCATGGCGGCAGTGTGCCGCGCCTCGGCGGGTGTGTCGCGCATCCCGACGGCCCCGGGTGCGGCGCCCTCCCGGCGGCGGTCGCCCGACTCGGTCGGGACGGTGTGCCGGTGTGCCGGTGTGCCGGTGTCCCGGGTGCTCGGCCGCACGGGCGCGGTGGCCCTCCGGGCTCGGTGCGGTGGGCTCCCGGCTCGGTGTGGGTCGTCTTCCGTGCGCGGTGTGGTGGCGTTCCGGGGTGGGTGGGGTGGGCTTCCGGTCCGGTGTGGGTCGTGTTCCGGGCTGGGTGGGATGGCGTTGCCGGCCAGGCGCGACCGGCTTCCGGCTCAGGAGCGACGGCGGTCGGGGGCGGGTGCGGCCGCTGCCCTCCGGGCGGGGTGCGATGGGCTCCCGGCTCGGTGTCGGCGGTGTTCCGCTCCCGGTGCGGTGGCGTTGCCGGCCAGGCGCGACCGCTGCCTTCCGGGCTCGGTGCGGTGGGCTTCCGGTTCGGTGTCGGCGGTCGGGAGTGGGTGTGCTCCGGCTGGGGTGCGCGGGCGTTGCCGGGGGCCCTGGGCGGGGTTCGGGGGTTCGCGGGTGTTGCGGTGGGAGAGCCTTGTCGGGGCGGGGGTCGATTAAGGTGGCCGGGTGAAGATCGCACTCATGGACTCCGGAATCGGCCTCCTCGCGGCGGCCGCGGCGGTGCGGCGGCTGCGGCCGGATGCCGACCTGGTCGTGTCCTCCGACCCGGACGGGATGCCCTGGGGCCCGCGCACCCCCGCCGACCTCACCGAGCGGGCGCTGGCCGTCGCCCGGGCCGCCGCCGCGCACGGTCCGGACGCGCTGATCGTCGCCTGCAACACCGCCAGCGTGCACGCCCTGGACGCCGTACGGGTCGAGCTGGAGCCTGCCATCCCGGTCATCGGGACCGTGCCGGCGATCAAGCCCGCCGCGGTCGCCGGCGGCCGAGTGGCGATCTGGGCCACCCCCGCCACCACCGGCAGCCCCTACCAGCGTGGGCTCATCCGTGACTTCGCCACCGGGGCCCGGGTCACCGAGGTGCCCTGCCCCGGGCTCGCCGATGCCGTGGAGTACGCCGACGACGACGCCGTGACGGCTGCCGTCGCCGCGGCCTCCGCGCTGACCCCGGTCGATGTCACCGACGTGGTGCTGGGCTGCACGCACTACGAACTGGTCGAGGGCTCCATCCGGGCCGCCCTCGCCGCGCGGACCCAGGGCGCGGAGCTGATCTACCACGGTTCCGCCGAGCCCGTCGCGGTCCAGGCGCTGCGCCGCTTGGGTCTGCGGCCCGAGCCCGGCCTGCCGCGCACCGGCGGGCTGGTCGTGCTGCGCAGCGGTCGCGAGGGGGCCCTGCCCGCCGCCGCGCTCGCGTATGCCGAAGGCCGGCTGCTCGCGGGTGAGGGCGCGCCCGTCGGCTGACCGGGCTCGGCCTCCTCCCACCTGCTCCGGCGCCCCACCCCCGGCGAGACGAAACGTCTTGCATGCGATGCGGTTCTGCCTTACGGTTGCCGATGTAGCGAGACGAAACGGTTCGTCTTGCACATCTCGAAAGGGGGATCGCCCTTGCGCGCTCCACTCGCCACCACCCAGATCGTCCTGTCCGAGGTCAGCAAGAGCTACGACACCCGCGTCGTCCTGGACCGCGTCAGCTGTACGGTCCGGCCCGGCGAGCGGGTCGGCGTCGTCGGCGACAACGGCTCCGGCAAGTCCACCCTGCTCCGGCTGCTCGCCGGACGGGAACGCCCCGACCACGGCGAGGTCGCCGTCACCGCCCCCGGCGGCCTCGGACACCTCGCGCAGACCCTCGACCTCCCGCCGACCGCCCGGGTCGGCGACGCCGTCGACCTCGCGCTCGCGGACCTACGCGCCCTGGAGGGCCGGATCCGCGCCGCGGAATGCCGGCTCCACCGGGCCGACCCCGAGGAACTGCTCGCGTACGGAGACCTCCTGGCCGCCTACGAGGCGCGCGGCGGCCGCGATGCGCGGCGACGCGTCGCGGCCACCCTGCGCCGCCTCGGCGAACGCGCCGAGCTCGACCCGGACCGTCCGCTCGGCACCCTTTCCGGCGGTCAGCGCTCCCGCCTCGCGCTCGCGGCGACCCTCGCCGCCGAACCGGAACTGTTGCTGCTCGACGAGCCCACCAACGACCTCGACGACGAGGCGGTCGCCTGGCTGGAGGACCATCTGCTCGCCCACCGCGGCACCGTCATCGCCGTCACCCACGACCGGCTCTTCCTCGACCGCGTCACGACCGCCGTCCTCGAAGTGGACCAGGACCGCCGGACGGTACGCCGCTACGGCAACGGCTACGCGGGCTACCGCACCGGCCGCGCCGCCGAACGGGCCCGCCAGGAGCGGGATTACGAGGAGTGGCGCGAGGAGGTGCGGGACGCCGAGCGGCTCGCCGACACCAACATCGGTCGGTTCGCCGCGATCCCGCGGAAGCTGCCGCGCGGCTTCAGCGGAGCCGGCGCCTTCCGGGCGCGGTCCCGCACCCATGGCGCCGCGAGCCGCGTCCGTGCCGCCCGCGAACGGCTGCGCCGGCTGACCGAACACCCGGTCCCGTCGCCCCCGCGCCCGCTCGTCTTCACCGGGCACTTCGCCGAGGGTTCGGCGGGAGCGGGAGTGGTGGAGATCGCCGACGCCGCCCTACCGGGACGGCTCGCGCCCCTCTCGCTCACGCTGGCGCCGGGGGAGCGGCTGCTGGTGACGGGGCCCAACGGCGTCGGGAAGTCGACCCTGTTGCACCTGCTCGCGGGTCGACTCGAGCCCGCGCGGGGCAGCGTACGGACTCCGCCGCGGGTCGGGCTGCTCCGGCAGGACGATCCGTGGCAGCGTGAACCACGTTCCGTCGTCGAGGTGTTCGGCCAGGAGTACGCCGACCGGGTGGCGGGTCACGGACTGCTCGCCCCGGCCGACCTCACCCGGCCCGTACGCGCCCTCTCCGCCGGGCAGCGCCGAAAGCTGGAGCTGGCCCGGCTGGTGGCGCGGCCCCTCGACCTGCTCCTGCTGGACGAGCCGACGAACCACCTGGCCCCGGCCGTGGTGGAGGAACTGGAGGCGGCCCTGGCCCACTTCGGCGGCACCCTGGTGCTGGTCACGCACGACCGGCGGCTGCGCTCGGCCTTCCCCGGACGGCGCCTGGAACTTCAGCGGGAGCCGGCCGCCGCGAGCCGCTGAGCCAGACCGCGCAGGTCGTCCGCGTCCAGGACCCGGTCACCGAAGCCGGGCAGCGGCACGTGCAGCGTCGCCGTCCAGTGCTCCGGGACCGCCGCCCGGCCGTACCGGGCCCCGGCCAGGGTCCCCGTGACCGCGGCCACCGTGTCGGTGTCCCCGCCGAGGTCCACGGCGGCCCGGACGGCTTCGGCGAAGGTGGTGGTGGTCCGTAGGGCCCACACGGCCGAGCCCAGACACGGCCATACCGCCCGGTTTACTCGGTGGCCTGCGCCGGATGCCGTATCGGCGCGCTGCTCGCCGCGCTCGACGGCCTCGGCGGCGAGCGGATCGCGACGGCCGGCGCCACACCGACCCGGCCGTACTCACCGCCGGCCTGGTCGTCGGTGCCGACGGCATCCGTAGCGCTCCGCCGTAGCGCCCAGCGGGTCGCCTTCGCCTCGCGGAACCTGCACCGCTGCATGACCGGCCGGCACCCGGACCCTGCGCGACGCGCTCGTCCGCGGTGCGGGGGCCGCGGGGCACCGGGTGGGCGAGGGACGGTGGCGGGCAAGCGGAACGTGAGTACGCTGCTACTCATGACGGGTCACCCTCCGGGTCCGCTCTGGGCGGGCCGCGCCTCCAACCGCGTGCAGTGGCTGCTCGCCGCCATCGGTGCGGCCTGTCTCGCGCTCGGCATCGAGCTCGCCGTCGACTACGCCTGGACCGCCGGCATCATCCCGCTGCTCATGTCCGTGATCGGCTGCCTCGCCGTCGGGCTGCTCATCCTCTACGGCACCCTCGCCTTCGTGCACGTCGCGGTCACCGTCGACGCCGAGGCCATGGAGGTACGCTGCGGCCACATCGGGGTGCCCCGCCGCAGGATCCGGCTCACCGAGGTCACCTCCGCCGAGTTCGTGCCCAGCATCACCCCGCAGCAATGGGGAGGCTGGGGCCACCGCTGGCGCCCGGAGAAGGGCACCGCGATCATCGTCCGCCGCGGCGAGGGCGTGGCCCTCGTCCTCGTCGACGGCAAGCGGTTCACCGTCACCGTCGACGACGCCGAGAACGCCGTCCGCGTCATCCGCACCCACCTGCGCGCCCTCGCCCGGTAGATCCGGTAGATCCGGTAGACCCGGTAGGCCCGGTAGAGGGGTGTCCCGGCTAGCGCGGCCGGGCGCTTACCGGCCCGCGAGGCGCGGGGACGTACACTCCGCCAGATGAGCAGCAGTGTCACCCGCACCACCGGGAACGAGCCCTCGCAGTCCGCCGACGGGCCCCCGGCCGAGGCGGCCGCGCCCCCCGCGACCGCCCGGTCCGCCGCGAACCGGAGGGGGCTGTGGCTGCTGCGCGCCGTGCTCGCCACCCTCTCCGGCGTGCTGCTCTACCTCAGCTTCCCGCCCCGCCCGCTGTGGTGGCTGGCCCCCCTCGCGCTCGCCCTGCTCGCCGGCTGCCTCCACGGCCGCCGCGCCCGGGCCGGCTTCGGCCTCGGGCTCCTCGCCGGCCTCGGCTTCCTGCTGCCGCTCCTCGTCTGGACCGGTGAGGAGGTCGGCCCGGTGCCCTGGCTCGCGCTGAGCACCCTCGAAGCGCTCCTCATCGGCCTCACCGGCCTCGGGATCGCCCTGGTCAGCAGGCTCCCGGCCTGGCCGCTGTTCGCCGCCGCCGTCTGGGTCGCGGGCGAGGCCCTGCGGGCCCGGGCCCCCTTCGGCGGCTTCCCCTGGGGCAAGCTCGCCTTCGGTCAGGCCGACGGCGTCTTCACCCCGCTCGTCGCCCTCGGCGGTACACCGCTGCTCTCCTTCGGCGTCGCCCTCTGCGGATTCGGCCTCTACGAAGCCCTGCGCACCGCTCGTCGCCACCCCGGCCGCACCACCGCCGCGCTGACCGCGCTCACCGTCCTCGCCCCGATCGGCGTGGGCCTCGCCGCCCGCCCGCTGGTCTCCGACGCGGCCGAGGACGGTACCGCCGTGGTCGCCGTCATCCAGGGCAACGTGCCCCGCCTCGGGCTCGACTTCAACTCCCAGCGCAGGGCCGTCCTCGACAACCACGTCAAGCGCACCGTCCAGCTCGCCGAGGACGTCAAGGCCGGGCGCGCCCCGAAGCCCGACTTCGTCGTCTGGCCGGAGAACTCCTCCGACCTCGACCCGTACGCCGAGCCGGACGCCCACGACGTCATCGATCAGGCCGTCAAAGCCATCGGCGTGCCCGTCGCCATCGGCGCCGTGGTGGCCCCGGAGACGGGCCCGCTGCGCAACACGATGATCCTGTGGGACCCGGTCAAGGGCCCCACCGTGACCTACGACAAGCGCAAGATCCAGCCCTTCGGCGAGCGCATCCCGATGCGCTCCGTCGTCCGGCTCTTCAGCGCCGACGTGGACCGGGTGCGGCGCGACTTCGGTCCCGGCAAGGACCCCGGCGTCTTCGACATGGCAGGCAGCGGCGTCGGCATGGTCACCTGTTTCGAGGCCGCCTTCGACGACGCCGTCCGTTCCACCGTCCAGGCGGGCGCCCAGGTGATCGCCGTACCGAGCAACAACGCCACCTTCGGCCGGACCCAGATGACCTACCAGCAGCTCGCCATGGACCGGATCCGCGCCGTCGAGCACAGCCGGACCGTCCTCGTCCCCGTCACCAGCGGGGTCAGCGCGGTCATCCGCCCCGACGGGAAGATCGTCGCGCAGACCGAGATGTTCACCGCCGACGCGCTGGTCGCCGAGATCCCGCTGCGCTCCGGCCGTACCCCGGCCACGGTCGTCGGCCCGCTCCCGGAGTACGCGCTGCTCCTGCTGGCCGCGGGCGGCTTCGGGTGGATCCTGAACCGCCGGATCCGCTCGCGCCGCGCCGCCTGAGGCCGGATCGGGGTACGGGCCGTCGGCCTCGTAGGGTCGGGGCATGACCACACCCGATTTCATCCGCCGGATCCGCGCCACCGCCGGGCACCAGCTGCTCCTGCTGCCCGGAGTCACGGCCATCGTCTTCGACGACCTCGGCCGGGTGCTGCTCGGCCGGCGCTCCGACACCGGGCACTGGGCGGTGGTCGGTGGAATCGCCGAGCCGGGGGAGCAGCCCGCCGAAACCGCCGTGCGTGAGGTGTACGAGGAGACGGCGGTGCGCTGCGTCGTCGAGCGCGTGGTCCTCGTCCAGATGACGGAGCCGATGACCTACCCCAACGGGGACGTCTGCCAGTTCCAGGACATCACCTTCCGTTGCCGGGCGACGGGCGGCGAGGCACGGGCCAACGACCACGAATCCCTTGAAGTGGCCTGGTTCGACGTGGACGCGTTGCCTCCGCTGGATCCCTTCGGCCTGGACAGGATCCACCGGGCGCTGCGCGACGAGCCGACCTGGTTCGAGGCCCCCACCGCGCTCGACTGACTCCCCGAACCGGCGATGTGAGCCGCCCGTACGTGAGCTGTATGGTTCCGCTGGTCCAGAGCGGTAATCGGACAGTCGTACATTCAAGGAGGCGGTCGAGGGATGACCTCGCGCAGTGCAGCCGGTGTGTCCGAGAGGGGCGGCCACGGTCGCGCGTCGGCCGGAGCGGTTCCCGGCGGGCGCCTGGCGGTCCTCGACGGGATCCGGGTCCTCGCCGCGCTCGGCGTGCTCTTCTACCACTACTTCGCCCTCGAGAGCGCCTGGGGGAAGGCGCCCGCGGAGATCTTCCCGCGGGTCCACGGGCTCGCCGTCTACGGCTGGCTCGGCGTCGAGATATTTTTCCTGGTCAGCGGGTTCGTCATCTGCATGAGTGCCTGGGGTCGCACGGTGGGCGACTTCGCGGTGTCCCGGATCTCCCGGCTCTTCCCCGCCTACTGGGCCGCTGTGGCCTTCACCACCCTCGTGCTGTTCGCCTGGCCCGAGGTCAGAAAGGTGAGCGCGCTCAGCGATGTCATGGTGAACCTCTCGATGCTGCAGAGCGGCGTCGGGGTCCCGAACATCGACGACGCGTACTGGACGCTCTTCGTCGAGCTCAAGTTCTACATACTGTTCGCGATCGTGGTCATGCGCGGTGTGACCTATCGCAACTGCGTCCTGTTCTGTGCGGCCTGGACCCTGGCCGGTGTCGTGGCCCCCAGCGTGGACAACGGCGTGCTGTCCTTCTTCGCGGCCTCGACCTCCTCCCCCTACTTCGTCGCCGGCATCGGCTTCTACCTGATGCGCCGCTTCCGGCCGAACGCCGTGCTGTGGGCCGTCGTGGGCGTCCAGTTCCTGCTCGCGCAGCACCACGTGCACGCCCGCATGATCTCCAGCCTGGGCCGGGCGGCCACCGAGCGGACGCCGGCCTGGCCCGCCCATCTGATCATCGCGCTCGGCTTCGCCCTGATGGCGGCCGTGGCGCTGGGCGCCCTCGACGGCGTCCGGTGGCGGTGGCTCCCGCACGCCGGAGCGCTCACCTATCCGCTCTACCTGATCCACATGATGGCCGGGCTGACCCTCATCCATCACTTCCGCCAAGAGGTGGCTCCCGTACCCCTGGTCATCGGGGTGACCGCCACGATGCTGGCGCTCGCCTGGCTCATCCACCGGCTCGTGGAACGCCCGCTCGGCCGAAAGCTGCGCGACGGGCTGCGCTGCGGGTTGCGGGACATCCGGGCGGACACCGCCCGGGGGCCGTCGATCGAACTGCTCCCCGCACAGCCCTCGGCCCCCGACGCGGAACGCATCCCGGCCGGCCGCCGGCCGGCCACCGTGACCGGCCCCGCCGGGTGAGGTTCAGGGGGAGGGTGGAAGCATCGCCGCGATGTCGCGCCTGCTCCGTCTGGCGGGGCATCAACGGGCCACACCTCGTGCGGTGGCCAATGTGGATTCCAGGCTCGCCGCCGTCGAGGAGCTCGGCCACTTTCCGGCCCTGCTGCCGTCCCGCAGCCGGGCGAAGCGGGCCCGGGAATCCGGGTGGGGTCCGGGGGCGGCGCCCAGGGCGGGACCCCCGTGTCGGACCCGCATCGCGCGGTTGCCTCAGCCTACGGTCGGCGTGAACTCCACACGCACCGACTTCGGTCCGCGGGTGAAAACACCCTGCTCGGCCGGGTCGTACCCGTCGGCCGGTCGCATGTCCGGCATCGCGTCGAGGAGTTGGTTCGTGGCGATCTCCACCTCCGCCTTGGCCAGCAGCGCTCCCACGCAGAAGTGCCGTCCGAGGGCGAACGCCAGGTGGTCCGCGGCTGCCGAGAAGGCGGTGGTCGCCGTCAGGTCGTCGCGGAGGATGTCGAACCGGTCGGGGGCGGCATACCGTTCCGGATCGCGATTGGCCGCTCCGATCAGGCAGGTGACGGTGGATCCGGCGGGGATGGTGCCTCCGCTCATCGGGACGTCGGTGCCGGCCTGACGCATGATCATGTGGACCGGCGGGCTGTAGCGCAGCGTCTCCGCGAAGGCCCGGTCGATGAGTCCGCGGTCCTTGCGGACGGCCTCGAGCTGTTCGGGATGGGCCAGGAGGTTCGCGAAGAGGCCGGCGATGGCCTTGTCCGTGGTCTCGGCGCCCGCGGTGAGCAGCAGGCTGCAGAAGGCCTTGATGTCCTCGTCGCTCATGCTCACGCCGTCGACCTCGGCTGTGCAGAGCGCCGAGAGCAGGTCGTCGCCGAGGTGGCCCCGCCGTTCACCGATGACGGGGAGCATGTACGCGGCGAACTCGGCCTGGGCGCGGGCTCCGGCCGCGGCGCACTCGGGGTCGCCGGACAGGTTGCCGGTGAACGCCACGAAGGCCCGGTACCAACCGCCGATGTGCTGCTGGCCGGACCGGTCCAGTCCGAACATGTCGGCGATGACGGTGATGGGGAAGTGGGAGGCGAAGCCGCTGACGAGGTCCACGGACCCGGTCCGGCGGAAGCCGTCGATCAGGTCGCGGGCGTTGCGTTCGATGACGGGTACGACCTTCTCGCGGAGCTCGTTGCCGCGGAAGGCAGGGGCCACCAGGGCGCGCCGGGTGGCGTGCTCGCGGCCGCTCATCTGGAGCAGGGTCTTCCCGTGCACGGGCTCCGCCTGCCAGGCGTAGTTGTCCGTGGTGAAGAGCGACTCCTTGTCCTTGAACACCCGCGCCACGTCCTCGTAGCGCGAGACCAGATAGCTCTGCGTCGCCTCGTGCCACACGAGCTCTCCGCTTTCGCGCAGGGCGCGGTACGTCGGGTACGGGTTCTCGGCGAACTCCTGCGACAGGATGTCCGGGACGTTGTGCGCGGCGGTCATGGAGATCCCCCATCAGCCTGGCTTCCGGCGCGCCGGCCCGGCCGACTCCGTCTTCGCCCCGGTACACAGGACACCGGTCCGACGCGCTGGGAAAGCCTGCGGAATACGGTCCGGTCGGTGGTGTCCGTTCAGCTGAACATCTTCAAGGAAACACCACGCCGACCCGCCTCGCCAGGGCTTTGGCACCCACGCCTGAACGGGCTCCCGCAGGGCGGGACATGAGGCGATCCATGGGGTGCGACGGACTCCTGGGAGTTCATCGGCAACGCCTTTTCCGCACCCGCACCCGCACCCGCACCCGATTGCGGTCCTGCGGTCCTGCGGCCCTGCGGCCCTGCGGTTCCTGCGGTCCTCAGGACCGCGCTTGCCGGTACAACTCCGCCGCCCGGTCGCCCAGTACCGCGCTGTACGAGATCTCCGGGACGCTCCCGCCGCCCTCGTAGCCACCGAGCACCCCGGCCAACTCGCCGTCCACCAGCCAGGGGCTGCCGCTGGTGCCGCCGGTGAGGTCCGGGCAGCCGATCCGGCGCTGGGTCGCCGAGAAGAGGTCGGTGGTGTTCACGCAGAGCACCGGCGCCTCCAGGCTCCGCGGGTAGCCGATGATCGTCACCGTGGCGTCGTCCGGCTGCTCGGCGGCGACCTTGAAAGCGCCCACGAGATCCTCCACGGCCTCGGTCCGTCCGCCGTCCACCGGGGCCACCGTCGCGAAGGCGACGTCGTCGTCCGGGTCCTGGCCGTCCGTCCAGCCCGGAGCCAGGTACGCGCGGGTGAGCTTCCAGAAGCCGTACGGGGCCTTGCCGTCGCGGTAGCCCGGCGCGAAGAGGGTGGTGTCGGGGCTCTCCAGGCAGTGCGCGGCCGTGGCGATCACATCGCCCCGCTCGCTGTGCACCACGGAGGCGGTGCAGTGATGTCCGCCGTCCGGCCCGCCCGCGAAGATCGCGCCCACCCGGTCGGTTGCCGTGCCGGGCAGGGCCGTCTCGGTCACGCCGAGCGGCGGTCCGGAGTCGGGCACGTCCACGCCGAGCATCGCGCCCATCGCGGCCAGCGCGAGCAGGATCCGGGACGCCCGCCGCGCACGGGTGCGCCGGGCCGTTCGGGGGAGCGTGGAGTGGATCATTTTTCCACCCTGCCCCCCGAACCTATGTCCGGAGGATGGTGTTCCGTATGAATCTCCTGTGAATCCTGTGAAGCTCGCGTGAAGGACGGGGCATGCCCGGACAGGCCCCGCTATGTCGGATGTCGGCAGCCGATCGGCGGCTATCCCCGCCGCTCGTAGACCGTCACCCGGCGCCCCCGCACCTGCCGGTCCGCCACCACCGCGAAGTGCTCCCGCAGGACGGCAGCCTTGGCCTTGTCCCGGTCCGCCGACGGCGCCTTCGCCACCTGCTCCGAGTCCGTCACCAGCAGCACCCGTCGCTGCCCCAGCAACGCCGCCCGGATCCGCTCGGGGCCCTCCTCCTCGCCCTTCAAGGTGGCCGAGGCGGCCGGGGACGCGGCCAGCGCCACATCGGCCAGCCCTCCGAAGGCGCCGGGCGAGACCAGTGCCGTGTCCCGCCGCGCGGCCGGCACGAACAGCACCGCGTCCCCGTCCCGCTTCAGCCCGGCCACCTCGCCGGCCACCGCGAGCACGTCGTCGATCCGGCTCGCCGGGGCGCGCTTGTCCAGTTCCACCGGCAGCAGGGTCAGCACCGAAACACCGATCAGGCCCGGCACCACCAGTCCCGCCGCTCGCGGCAGGCGGAGCGCGCAGGCCCGTACGGCGGCCCCCAGGGCGGCGCCGATCAGCAGCGCCAGCCCCGCCATGCTGAACAGCACGTACCGGTCCTGGAACAGCGGCTGCACCAAGGACACCCCGATCAGCCCGAGCTGCGGTACCGCCAGCAACGGCAGGCCCACCGCCGCCACCGAGAGCGTCCTGCGGTCCGCCCGCCCCGCCCGCCCCGCCCGCCCCGCCCACGCGGCCAGGCCGCCGATCGCCAGGAGGATGCCCGGCCCGATCAGCACGGTCCAGCTCAGCGGCGGTATCCAGGACACCTGCTCGGACTGGCGGCGGCTGAACAGGATCAGCGGCAGCGCCCCCGCCACCGCGCCCGAGCCGTACGCCGCCCAGCGCAGCCATGTCCGCCGCCCGGCCCGCACCCACCCCAGGGTCGCCGCGTGCGCGGGCAGGACCAGCAGGGACAGCCAGTTCAGCAGGGCGCACACCAGCACGGCGATCCCGTACGCCGCCCAGCGCGGCCAGGCCCGCCGCCCGGGCCCGCGCTCCAGGAGCGAGACCAGCAGCAGCGTGGAGAGCCCGACCCCCGCCGCGACCAGCGCGTACGGGCGGCCCTCCTGGAGGTAGAACTGGACCGCCGGCAGCAGTCCCAGGGTCAGCCCGCCGCCGAGCCCCGCCCAGAACCCGGCCAGGCGCCGCCCGATCAGCGCCACGCACGCCGCGGCGGCGGAGACGGCCAGCACCGACGGCAGCCGCAGGGTGGTCGTACTCGCTCCGAAGGCATCGAAGAGGCAGTGCATCAGCAGGTAGTAGAGCCCGTGCACGGCGTCCACGTTCGCCAGCATCGCCCATATCTCGCCCGCCGACCGCCCCGCCACCTGCCAGGTCGCCGCCTCGTCCCGCCATACGCTGTCCTGCCGGGAGAGCCCCCACAGCCCGAGCCCCAGGGTCCACACCAGCGGGATCAGCCACACCACAACGCGCCGACAACGGGATCCGGATATGGCAGATATGTCGGAAGGCATGAAGGTGTGCGGATCCTCGGTGCGGTTCGTCGGCGGAAAGCACCAGTCTATGGACGCCACGGACGGTTCCCGGGCCGGGTGTTGTGCATGACGGAGCGTGATCGTCAGGCCCGCCGCCCCTAGCCTCGCCGCAGGAGCACGAACGAGGGGCGGTACCCGGTGAACTGGCTCATCCACGACTACCGCGAGAGCGATCTCGCGGCGGTGGTCCATCTGATCGACACCACGGCCGAACTCGGCCAGGAGTCCGTCTTCTCGCTCGCCGAGTGCATCAGCGCGCTCACCGACCGCCAGCCCTGTGTTGTCGCCGTCCACCAGGGCGTCCCGATCGGCGCGGCGCTCGCCTGCGTCACCGGCGAACGGGCCTGGGTCATGCGCATCGCGATCGCCGCCGGCTGGCGCGGTCGGGGCCTGGCCAGCGCCCTGCTCGTGGAACTGGAGCGACGACTCATCGCCGCCCGCGTCGGCCGCATCGCGTACGTCCTGCCGGAGGAGGACATGCTCGGCGAGGGCCTCCTCAACGCCGGATACACCCGGCAGCCGGCCGTCGCCTACTTCGAGAAGACCGAGCCGCTGCACGGACCGGCCGCGGGTCTCCTCGACGACCTCGGCGGCCGCTTCCTGCCGAACGACCTGTGGTCCAAGGTCGCCGGCATGGAGAAGGAGAAGGACCTCATCGAGCGGCGCGTGGTGCTGCCGCTCGCCGAGCCCGAGCGGGCCGCCACGCACGGCGTGCGGCCGCCCCGCGCCATCACCCTCTTCGGCCCGCCCGGCACCGGCAAGACCACCTTCGCCCGGGCCATCGCCTCCCGGCTCGGCTGGCCCTTCGTGGAGCTGCTGCCCTCCCGCCTCGCCGACCAGGGCAACCTGGCGGCCGCACTGCGCGACGCCTTCGCCCGGATCGCCGAGCTGGAGCGCGTCCTCGTCTTCATCGACGAGGTCGAGGAGATCGCCCCGGTGCGCACCGAGCCCGCCCACCCCGGCGGGATCCACGGGGTGACGAACGAGCTGCTGAAGCTGATACCGGGCTTCCGGGAGGGCGACGAGCGGCTGTTGGTGTGCGCCACCAACTCCATCCGCTCGTTGGACCCGGCCTTCCTGCGGCCCGGGCGCTTCGACTACCTCATCCCGATCGGCACCCCGGACGCCGGGGCGCGCGCCGCGATCTGGTCCCGCTACACGGCGGGCCGCGCGGACGTCGACGTGAGCGCCCTGGTGGCCGCCACCGAGCTGTTCACGCCGGCCGACATCGAGCACGCGGCGCGGATCGCGGCGCAGGTGTCCTTCGAGCGGGATCTGGAGGCGGTGGGCGCGCGGGGCGCGGCGGCCGCGCAGTTGGGCGCGTCCACCCAGGACTACCTGGCGGCGGTCCGGCAGTGCAGGCCGACGGTGACCCCGGCGATGACGGGCGAGTTCGAGGCGGACATCACCGCGCACGCCCGGTTCTGACCCCGGTCGGAGCCCCTGACTTCCGTCCCCCGGTTGCGGCGGGGGCGGAACGCGGAACGGCCCGCGGCCACCCACGGAAGTGGCCGCGGGTCCGGGCCCGGCCTCGGTTACCGTGGCCGCATGGGCTTCGTCATCTTCATGACCCTTCCCGGTCTGGCTCTGGTGCTCACCGCCGTGGCCTTCCTCGACCTGGCGCTGCTCCGCGCAGGCCGCGCCGGACTGCTGCCCTGGCGGTGGAACGGCCGGCAGGGGCAGATGTCCGCCACCGGCTTCGAGCAGCTGCACGCCAGCTTCTCGCCGGGCAAGCAGAACGAACTCAAGGAGCGGCAGAGCGCCCTGGTCATGCGCGACGACGAGGAGGACGGGGCACCGCCGCGCACCCGGGTCGACCTCGCCGGCGGGCTCGCCGTCATCCGACTGCCCGGCGCCGCCGCCGCGCCGCCTACGGGGAACAGCGGTACGTGAAGTCCACCGCGGCCGTGCGCTGCCCGGGCGAGACCAGCTGGAGCTCCGCCTTCGCCGCGTAGTTCCCTGTGCCCTTGAAGGTCCACAGCAGGTGCAGCCGGGCCTCCCGTTGACCGCGCGGCACCCGCTCGGTCAGCTGCTCGGACCGGGTCCCGTCGCTGCGCACCCACCGGTAGGTGAGGATGCCCGGGCGCCCGTTGGTGGCCACGACGGCCACCACATCGGCCGCCGCGTCACAGGCCGGGCCCTTGGGATCCGTACGCACGGCCACGTCCCGGACCTCGATGCCGGGCCCGAACCGCTGCCACCCGAGGTACGCGAGGACCCCGGCCAGGACGACCGCCGCGAGGGTGTACCGCCGCAGGCCCGCCAGGCGGCGCCGCCGGGGTGCCGGCGCGAAGGCCGTCGTGGTGTGGACGGGGAACGGCGCGGGCATCGCCGCCGTCACCCCGGGACCGAACCGGAGGACGGAGCCCTCGACCCGGTCGGGAGCCACCGGCTCGGGAGCCATCCTCCTGGTCGCGTCCGGGGGGCCGCTGAACCAGTGGCTGCCGAGGACGGTGGCGCTGTAGTCGTCGCCCTCGGGGGTGGCGGAACCGCTCATCGGGGCACCTCCTGCTCCGTGCAGCGCAGCAGGTACTGCGAGGCCGACGCGGACTTGTTCCCGGCGGTGGGCTTGGTGGTGACGCGGACCCCGCCGTAGCAGCCGCGGCCGCGGGAGAAGGCGTGGGACTTGACCACCGGGGCCGCCGAGCCGGCCGGGACCACGAAGGATTCCGTGCCGTCGGCGACCGAGTAGGAGCCCTGCGCGCTGCCCAGGAACCACTCCACCGTCACGGTGACCGAGCCGGCGCCCTGTGAGTTGACGGCGATCGTCGCGTCGCCCCGGTAGACCCCCGTCTTGAGCGACACGGAGACGTCCGTGACCTTCAGTGTCGGCGTCGGCGTCGGCGTCGGGGTCGGGGTGGTCGACCAGCTCACCGTCGGTGTCGGGGTGGGGCTCGTCGACCACGAGGGGGAGGCGGACGGCGACGCGGACGCGGACGGCGAGGGGCTCGGGGACGCGGAGGGGCTCGGACTCGGCGAAGGGGACGCGGACTCGCTCGGGCTCGGGCTCGGCGAGGCCGAGCCGGGCGGAGCCGCGCTCGTCGTGGCGAAGGAGCTCACCGCCGAGGCCGCGTCCGGGGCCGCGCCGATCGCGTCCGTGGTCAGGACCAACACGGTTCCCAGCACCAGCGCCACCCCCGCCGCCAGCCAGCCGCGACGACCCGGAGCCCAGCCGGAACCACTGGGCACCGTCGTCGTGGCGACCGCCGTGGTCCCCGCCGCCGCGCCGCCCGCCGAGGGGAACAGCAGCGGCAGCAGCGCGGCCAGCGCAGCCAGCTTGCGCTGGCCGCGCTCCTCCCACTCGGGCCCGTACGCCGCCAGCGCCACGCCCTCCAGCTCGGCCACGAACGCCTCGGCGTTCTCCGGCCGCTGCTCGGGTGCCTTCGCGAGGCCGCGCCGGATCAGCGGACGTACCGGCTCGGGCGCCTCGGTCTCCGGCACCGGCGCCTCGATGTGCTGGACGGCGAGCTCGGCGAAGTTCTCCCCGTCGAAGGGCTTGCGGCCGGTGAGGCACTCGAAGAAGGTCGCCGTCGCCGCGTACACGTCGGCCGCGGGCGAGGCCGGCCGGCCCTGCCACTGCTCGGGAGCCATGTAGGCGGGGGTGCCGGCAACGCCGGGCGTGCTGCCCCGGTTCGCCGCGATCCCGAAGTCCACCAGCTTCGACGAGCCGTCCGGCGCGACCAGGACGTTCTCCGGCTTGTAGTCACGGTGGACCACGCCCGCCCGGTGCGCCGCCGCGAGCCCCAGCAGGGAGCCCTTGAGGACCACCAGCGCGGCCTCGGCGTCGGCCCGCCCGGACTGCTTCAGCAGGGCGCGCAGCGAGATCCCGTCCACCAGCTCCATGACGATGGCGGCGCCGCCGGACGCCTCCACGTACTCGTACAGCCGGACCACGTACGGGGTCTGCAGCCCGCCCAGGAGGCGGGCCTCGGCCCGGAACTCGCCGACGAACGCCGGATCCTGGCGCAGCCGGTCGCTCAGGTACTTCACCGCGACCGGGGTGCCCGTACCGTCGTGGACGGCGAGCACCACGCGCCCGCTGCCGCCCGAACCGAGCTCACGGACCTCCGTGTAACCGGGGACCGACCATGCCGCCCGCGTGTCGTTCATCGTTCCTGCCCCCTGCCTGCCGTGTGGCGCCGCCGCATTCGCTCGGACGACCGGTCCCGGACCGGCGTCCACCGGCCCTCCCCGGACCGGACGCCCCAAGGGACGTGGTTTCCGCCGTGGCCGGTTCCCAACCACGGCGGATGGCTCAGGCCGCGGCCGACAGCGCACCGATCATGGCGTGCAGCCGGTCGGCCGCCGCCTGCCCGAAGGCCGGATCGTTGATGTGCGTGTCGTAGTCGTAGAGCCTGGTGGCACTTCCCCGCAGGCCCTCGCGCAGCGCCGAGAACAAGGCCCGGTCCGCGCCGGCGTCATGGTACGGCCCGCCCGGCGCGCCGAGCGTGGACAGTCCACGGAGCGGGACGCAGACCGCCGTGGGTCCGGTCGCCACGCGCAGTTTGGCGGCGACCCGGCGGCCGAGTTCCGCGCACTCGGCCGGGGTCGTACGGGTCACCGTGATCGACGGATTGTGGACGTGGACGCCCCGGTCCAGGAGCTGTCGGGGCAGGCTCTCCAGCGGGCCGAACTTCACCATGTCCAGCGCCCCCAGGCTCACCACCTGCGGGATTCCGGCCCGGCCGGCCGCGCTGAGCCGGTCGGGGCCCGCGCTGAGGATGCCCCCGCACAGGTCGTCGGCGAGCTCGCTGAGGGTGAGGTCGAGGACGCCCGCGAAGACCCCCTCGCCGGCCAGGGTCTCCAGGGTGCGACCGCCGGTGCCGCTGACGTGGAAGACCAGTACCTCGTAGCCGAGCTCCGTCAGCCGCTCGCGCGCCGCGTCCACCCCGGCCGTGGTCACGCCCGCCATGCTCGCCGCGATCAACGGGCGGCTCCCCGTGCCCAGCCGGGGCGGGCGGCCCTCCGGGGAGGTGCGGGCGTAGGCCCGGGCCATCCCGGTGATCGCCGCCACGGCGTTCGCCAGGACCGGTGCCGAGACGCTGTTGATCCCCGCGATGTCCACGACGCTGTACATCAGGGTGATGTCCGAGGAGCCCACATACGGGCGGACGTCCCCGGACGCCATCGACGAGACCATCAGTTTCGGTACGCCCAGCGGCAGGGCGCGCATCGCCCGGGTGGCGATGGAGGTGCCGCCGCTCCCGCCGATGGCGAGCACCCCGTGCAGCCTGCCCTCGGCGTGCAGGCGTAAGAGGGTCGCCTCCGCGCCCCTCGCCATGGTGGCCACGGCCGCACCCCGGTCGGCGGCCGTGCGCAGTTCCGACAGTTCCGTTCCCGCGGCCCGGGCCACCGCGTCCCGCGGGACGTCGGCGGGCACCCGGGGTTCGCCCATGATTCCTGTGTCGACCAGTACCACTTCGACGCCGGCGCGCAGCAGCCTCTCGCGCAGCCAGCCGTACTCCACACCCTTGGTGTCCAAGGTTCCCACCAGCACGACGTTCGTCATGTGTGCAATGTCCATGCAGGTAAGGGTGTTGGCAAGTGCAAGTGTGGGTCAAACCTTCAGGAGCGCCAACAGTCGCTCCAGGAAGGGGAGTTGGGAGGGGATCAGCATGTTTTGCGCCACGGTGGGAGCAAACCAGGCCACCCGGTCCAGCTCCGGGAAGTCCTGGACGTTCCCGGAGTGCGGCGGCCACTCCATCGAGAAGGTCCCGGGCACCATCAGCGCGGGGTCGAGATCCGCCTCCACCGCCCAGATGGTCACCAGCTTTCCGCTGGTCAGGCGCACCTCGCCCAGGGGAACGTACTCGCCCTCCGGCGGAGGCAGCCCGATCTCCTCGGTGAATTCCCGGCGGGCCGCGTCCCGCGGAGTCTCCTCCGGTCCGTATTCACCCTTGGGGATGGCCCAGCCACCGGCTTCCCGCCCGGCCCAGAGCGGACCGCCCATATGTCCGAGGAGTACCTCGACACCGGTCTCCGGCTCCGGACCGGTCCGCCGGAAGAGGAGCAGTCCGGCACTGCGTTTGTGCGTCATGGGTCCATCTCTGCCCCGTCGGGACCCGTGCCAATGACGTGCGGTACGCGTTCCGCCGTCAGTGGTCGTGCGGTCCCTGCCGGTGGACCGGTCCGTGCGCGTCCGCGCAGTGCGCGTCGGACGCGCCCCCGCCCGCGCGGCCGACCGTCAGGAGGGAGTCCTGGGCGTGATCGACCTGGAGGGTGGTGTGCGTGATCCCGTACTCCTTCTCCAGCAGCCCCTCCAGGTCCCTGCGGACGGCGTGACAGTCGCCCGCCGGCTCCACCAGCACGTGCGCGGAGAGCGCCGCCTGACCCGAGGTGATCGTCCAGATGTGCAGGTCGTGGACCTCGGTGACGGGCGGGTGCCCGACGAGCCGGTCGCCGACCGCGTCCGGGTCCACATGGGCGGGAGCTGCCTCCAGGAGGATCCGGCCGGACTCGCGGACCAGCCCGTAGCCCGCCTTGAGCATCAGCACCACCACGACCAGCGTGGCGATCGCGTCCGCCTGCCGGAAACCGGTGGTCAGCACGATCAGACCGGCGATCGCGGTCCCGATGAAGGCGAACAGGTCGTTCAGGATGTGCTGGTAGGCGCCCTCGACGACGAGCGTGGAACGGTTCGCCCGGGAGATGCACCAGGCCGCGGCCACATTGACGACGATGCCCGCGAGCGCCGTCACCACGACCAGCCCGCCCTCCACGGGCGGCGGGTCCATCAGCCGCCGCACCGCCTCGTACGCGAGCCAGAGCGCCAGCAGGATCAGCGTCAGCCCGTTCGCCTGGGCGGAGAGTATCTCCGCCCGCTTGAGGCCGTACGTGAAACCTCCGCGGGCGGGGCGCGCGGCCAGCCGCATGGCGATGAGCGCCAGGACGATCGAGACGGCGTCGGTCAGCATGTGGGCCGCGTCCGAGATCAGGGCCAGCGAGTTGGCCATGACGCCGATGACCACCTCGACGGCCATGAACCCGCCGATCAGGGCCAGCGCGATCGCCAGCCAGCGCCGGTCGGCGTCCGCCGACACGCCGTGGCTGTGCCCGCCGGGTCCGTGGCCGTGTCCGTGGCCGTCCGACCCGGGCCCGTGTCCGTGGCCGTCGTGCGCGTGGTCGTGCCCACTCATGGCGTCCCCCGTCTCGTCGCGGCACCCGTGTGTTCGGTCCCGTCGCGTGAAGTGAAGCGCACCCCGGCGGGATCGGCAAAGGCTGCAACGGGGACCGTTGTCATTACCCATAAGAGGGCTCTGACCTGCAACGATGCCCGACCGGTGCCGGACCTTCGGGATCGTGGGAAAATCTGGTCATGGTCCAGCGCCCCGGTGTGCCGACCGCGCCCCAGCTCGTCCTGGTGACCGACTGGGGCGCCACCGAGATGGATCCCGACCGGATCTACCACGTCGGTCGGGACCCCCTTTGCGAGATCTGCCTCGACGACGCCCGCGTCTCCTGGCACCACGCGATCCTGCGTCCGGACGGCGACCACTGGACGCTGGAGGACGAGGGCAGCACCAACGGCACCTATGCCGACGGCCACCGCATCCACGAGTGGAGCGTCGGTGTGGGCACCGAACTGCGCTTCGGCAGCCTCGACGACGGGCCGCGCGCCGCCGTCATCGGCGCCGCGCCGCCGCCTCCGCCGCCCCCGCCACCACCCCCTTCGGCGGGCACCGGCCGGCCCTCCCAGGTCGCGAACCCGTCCCTGACCGGCACCTTCCGACAGCCGACGAGCGTACGACCGCTGCCCGTGCGTACCACCGTCCGCATCGGCCGCGCCCCCGACAGCGACCTCGTCGTCGACGACCTCACCGTGTCCCGGCAGCATGCCGAACTGCACGCCCTCGCCGACGGCGGCTACGAGATCGTCGACCTCGGCAGCCACAACGGCACCTACCTCAACGGCGCCGCCGTCACCCGGGCCACCCCCGTCACCGAGGGCGACATCGTCGGCATCGGTCACTCGGTCTTCTGCCTCGTCGGCGACCAGCTGCAGGAGTACGTGGACACCGGGGAGGTCTCCCTCGACGTGCAGGGCCTCACCGTCGTCGTCGACCGCGGCCGCAAGACCCTCCTCGACCAGGTCTCCTTCCCGGTCGGCGCCAAATGCCTGCTCGCCGTCGTGGGCCCCAGCGGAGCGGGTAAATCCACCCTGCTCGGCGCACTGACCGGCCTGCGCCCCGCCGACCAGGGCACCGTCCTGTACGACGGGCGCGACCTCTACCGCGACTACGCCGAGCTGCGCAGCCGCATCGGCCTCGTCCCGCAGGACGACATCCTGCACTCCCAGCTCACCGTCCGGCGCGCCCTCACCTACGCCGCCGAACTGCGCTTCCCGCAGGACACCGCCAAGGCCGAACGACAGGCCCGGGTCGACGAGGTGATCGGCGAACTCGGCCTCGAACAGCGCGCCGACCAACCCATCCACAGCCTCTCGGGCGGCCAGCGCAAACGCGTCTCCGTCGCCCTGGAACTGCTCACCAAGCCCTCCCTGCTCTTCCTGGACGAGCCCACCTCCGGCCTCGACCCCGGGATGGACCGCTCGGTGATGAACATGCTGCGCGACCTCGCGGACGACGGCCGCACGGTCATCGTCGTCACCCACAGCGTGCTCAACCTCGAAGGCTGCGACCGCCTCCTGGTCCTCGCGCCCGGCGGGCGCATCGCCTACTACGGCGCCCCCGGGGAGGCCCTCGACTTCTTCGGCTTCGAACAGTGGCCCGAGGCCTTCGAAGCCTTCGAGAACGAGCGCGACCGCGACTGGGCGGGGGAGTACCGGGCCTCGCCGCTGCAGCGCCGCCACATCGACGTCGCCGCCGGCCGACCCATGCTCACGGCACAGGCCGAACGAGCCGCCGGCGGCTCGCCGCAGCCACCCCCCAAGGCCCAGAGCTGGGGCTCCCAGCTCTCCACCCTGACCCGCCGGTACGCCGCCGTGCTCAGGTCCGACCGCACCTTCCTGATCATCATGGTCGCGCTGCCGTTCGTCATGGGAGCCATGGCCCGCGCGCTGGCCGGCAACTCCCTCACGGCCGAAACGGCGCTGAACGCCCTGTTCATCCTGTGCGTGGGCGGAGTCCTGATCGGCGCCGCCAACGCGGTGCGCGAACTCGTCAAGGAACGCGTCATCTACCAGCGTGAGCGCTCCGTCGGCCTCTCCCGGTCGGCCTACCTGATGTCCAAGGTCGTGGTTCTCGGCGTGATCACCGTCGCCCAGGCCGTGGTCCTCACCCTCGTCGGCCTCGCCGGAGTCACCATCAACGCTCCCGGCGGCCGGGGCAACTTCATGCCACCACTGCTGGAGATCACCCTCGCCGTCGCCCTGCTGTCCCTCACCGCGATGCTGCTCGGCCTGCTGATCTCCGCCCTGGTGACCAAGGAGGAGGTCACCATGCCACTCCTGGTCCTCCTCACGATCGTCCAGGTCGTCTTCTGCGGCTCCCTGCTGAAACTCACCGGCGTCCCCGTCATCGAACAGCTGGCCTGGTTCGTGCCGGCCCGGTGGGCCATGGGAGCGATGGCGGGCACCATCGACCTCGGCGCGATCGTGCCCGGCAAGATCACGCAGGATCCGCTGTTCGACCACAAGGCCCACCTGTGGCTCCTCGAGATGGGCATGCTCGTCGCCTTGTCCGTGCTGTTCGGCGTGCTGGTCGCCCGGCTGCTGCGCCGGCACGAGCCGACCATCATGCGGAAGTAGGCCCTATGAGCAGCCCGCTGGGATACCCCGGAGGCGAGGTGGCGGACTTCCGGCCCACGCATGTGGTGCCACAGGAGGGGCTGTCCGCCTGGGAGGCCCCCGACGTCTCCCGGCCGACCGTGCCACTGGACCCGTTCCTGCCCGTGCAACTGCTGTCCCGGCGCGGGGAGTGGGGGGAGGTCCTGTGCGCCAACGGCTGGTCCGCCTGGGTGGACGGCCGACTGCTGGTCGCGGTGCCGCACCCGCCGCCGACGGTCGGCGGCCGGACCCCGGTCCGCTCCGAGGACCCCCGGCCGCTGCTCGCCCGGGGCTCCGAGGCACTGGAACGCTACCGGCGGGCCATGGACGAGCTCGCCTCGGGCCGGATCGACACCGACGCCTTCCGCCGCTCCGTACGCGGCCTACGGGCCGGAGTGGTCATCGAGGGCGAGTCGGTGTGGCTCTACGACGAGAATTCGGGCCGGTGGCTGTACGACGACGGGGACCGCATGACCACCTACGCGGTCGTCGCCGGACCGGGGGCCCCCGCCGCGCCCGAACCCGAACCCGCGCCCCGGCCGCCGCCCACGGAAGTGCCGCCCACGGAAGTGCCGCCCACGGAAGTGCCGCCGACGGACGCGCGTCCGGGCGGCGCGGACGCCGTACGGAGGGAACCGACCCCGACCGACGCGGTCGATGTCCCGGGCGAAGGGCCCGGGGAGCGGTCCGACCGGTCGGGGGCGCATGACCCGACCCGGATCGTGGAGACCCGCGACCCCGGAGGCGACTGACGGTGGACGAGGAACGCGCGGAGCCCGCCGAGCCCGCCGGCCGGTCCCCGACCGACCTGCGGGGGAAGCAGATCGCCGGGTACCTGGTGGAGAGCGAGATCGGGCGCGGCGGCATGGCCGTCGTCTACGAGGCGCGGGACCTGCGGCTCGACCGTCGGGTGGCACTGAAACTGCTGGCCCCCGAACTGGCCCGGAACGACACCTTCAGGCAGCGGTTCGTCCATGAGTCCAAGGTGGCCGCCACCATCGAGCACCCACACATCGTGCCCGTGTTCGAGGCGGGGGAGGCGGACGGACTGCTCTACATCGCCATGCGCCTCGTCGAAGGCCCGGACCTGCGGGTCATGCTGGACCGGACGGGCCCGCTGCCGGTGGAGACGGCCGCGCGGATCGCCGGCCAGGTGGCCTCCGCGCTCGACGCGGCGCACGCCCACGACCTGGTCCACCGGGACGTGAAACCGGGCAACATCCTGATCGCCGCGGGCACCGACCGCGACCACCCCGAGCACGCCTACCTCACCGACTTCGGGCTGACGAAGAAGACGCTGTCGCTGACCGGGTTCACGACCGACGGACAGTTCGTCGGAACCGTCACCTACGTGGCGCCGGAACAGATCTCCGGGAAGCCGGTGGACGGCCGGTGCGACGTCTACAGCCTGGGGTGCGTCGTCTACGAGACCCTCGCCGGGGAACCGCCCTTCCAGCGCGACGACGACATCGCCCTGCTGTGGGCCCACCAGTACGACCCCCCGCCCCCGCTGAGCTCGCGGCGCCCGGACCTGCCGGAGGCGGTGGACGAGGTACTGGCGAAGGCGCTGGCCAAGTCGCCGGACGACCGGTGGAACAGCTGCCTGGAGTTCACGGGTGCCCTGCGGCGGGCGGGGGAGGGCGGCCGACCGCAGACGACCGGGGTGGCCGGTGCCCAGGGGGATGCCGAGGGCGGGGCGGTGCAGGCCGCGCGGCCCGAGCTGTCCGCCCCGCCGCCGGTTCCGTCATGGGCGCTCCCGGTGTTCGACCGGCCGGCGTCCGGCGGGACGGGCTGAGCGGCTTCGCCTTCGCCTTCGACTTTGGCCTCGGCTTCGGTTTCGGCCGCGCCCGGCCCGCGCAGGCGGTTCGGACCGCGCGTCGGCCCCGCTACTCGGGTGTCACGCGGGTCGCGGCGGCCGGTTCGTCGACCCGGCCGGGTCGACGCAGCGGACGGGCCGCCAGGGCGCCCAGGAAGCCCGCCACCGCCCCCCACAGCAGCCCGAGCCCGACATTGCGCCACAGCACGGGCTCCAGCCGCACCTGGCCACCGAGGCCGTCCACCTCACCGATACCCAGCAGGGAAAGGCCGAACTGCGCCTGGACACGCCCCAGCAGGCAGACCGCCAGGGTCGCCAGGGCCAGCGCCACACCCAGGTGGAGGGCGTGCTGCCAGGGACGGACGTGGGCAGGGGAGCGTACGGCGGCCAGTACGCCCGTGCCGAGCAGCAGGACGGCGGCCACCACCACCAGCCACCACGCCCGGGAGTCCTGCTCCGCGAGCGTGGACACGTCGATCCGGGACGGGTCGGAGCCGCGCAGGACCTGGTCCAGCACCTGCGGCATCGGCAGCCCGAAGGGACCCTCGACGTTGCCCTCCCAGGCGCCGCCGAAGCCCAGGGTGAGCGCGAGCCAGACGAGGTTCGGCAGCCCGAGCAGGATCACGGCCAGGGTCCGGTCGGCATGGCCCTGGGTGGCCGCCACGACCACGCCGACCCCGATGCCGAGGACCACGTAGGCGAGGAGCAGCAGCATCGTGGCGAAGGCCGCCGGGCGCAGCGCCGTGTGGAAGCGGATCAGCCGGGCCGGGAGCGGGGCGCGGCGCGAGACCAGCAGGGCGATCAGCAACAGGCCCAGGATCCAGAGCAGTCCGTACAGGAGGGTGGCGGGCAGGTCGGCCCGGAAGCCCACCGTGGGAGCGGCGTCCAGGAGTTCGGTGATCGTCCCGATGGGGGAGTCCCCGGTGGAGATGCCGAAGGTCTCGCGGGCGAGGAAGGCGGCGCCGGTCAGGGCGAGCAGCCAGAGCACGACCAACGGGACGGCGCGGCCGATGAGTTCGCGGGGCCGGGCCACGGCCCGGTTGTGCAGGGGGCGTAGGAAGAGGTAGCCGGTGACGAGGGCGCCGGCCAGACTCACCGAGAGGGGGACCACCGACAGGCTCACCTGCGCCCCCGCCAGTGAACCGGCACCGCCCGACACCTCCAGTGAACCGCCCGCCGCCATCACCACGACCGCGGCGACCACATGGGGGAACGCGCCGCCCGGAAGGTCGCCCGCGCCCGCGCACAGCAGCCCGGCGGCGGCCACCACGGCCATCAGGACGAAGCCCACGACGACGGCGACGAGGGCGTCCCGCCATGCCCTCGCGGAGCCCCCCGACGATGACGATCTTGGCGTCGGACTCACCCTGCCACCGTGACACCCTCGGCTTGCGGGCACCACCCGGACGGCGCACACAATGGTCCCCAGGGAACTCACTCCTCCTGGGAAGAAGAGCCCGTGACCACACAACCATCCGGCCGACCGCCGTCTCCGGAACGCCCCACCGGGCCACCCTCCGGCCCGCTCTCGGGCGGGCAGCAGGGGCCTCCGCCACCGCCGCCGCCGGCGCCGCCGGGCGGGCCGGTGGGCCCGGCAGGCCCCGGCGGATCCGGCCAGGGACCGGCGCACGGTCCCTGGTGGCGCTCCGTGCCACGGCTGGCCACCGCCCTGGTCGCGGTGGCGGCGGTCGTGGCGCTGGCCGTGGTCCTCACCCGGCCGAGCGGGACCACCGACAACGCCGGCGGTGAGGTGTTCCTCCAGCCGGTCGCCGCCACCGGCCCCGACCCCTTCACCGAGTCCACCGTGACGAAGGACGCTCCACCCCCACCCGAGAGCCCGCCGCCCTCTCCGCAGGGCACCGGCACCGCCCAGGTCAGCCCGAGCGCCAGCCCGACCGGACCGGTGGGCACCCGGAGCGTCAGCGGCTCCGCCCCGGGCGTGTACGGCGGTACCAGGAACGTCGCCAGCTGCGACGTCGAGAAGCTGATCGGATCCCTCGGTGCGGACCCCGCCAAGAACGCGGCCTTCGCCTCGGCGCTCGGCATCCAGCCGGCCGCCGTTCCCGGCTACCTCCGCTCCCTCACCTCCGTGCAGCTGCGGATGGACACCCGCGTGACGAACCACGGCTACCGGGACGGCAAGCTCGTCCCCTACCAGGCCGTGCTCCAGGCCGGAACGGCCGTGCTGGTGGACGACCGGGGCGTGCCGCGTGTGCGCTGCGCGTGCGGGAACCCGCTGGGTCCGCCGGTGGCGCTGAAGGCCGCCCCGAAGCGTTTCGGGCAGACGTGGCCCTCCTACCAGCCGACGAAGGTCGTGGCCATCGCGCCGGCGCCGACCGTCATCAACAAGATCGTGATCTACGACCACCGTGACAACCAGTGGTACGAGCGCCCCAAGGGCGGCGACCACGAGGGCGGCAAGCCCCGGCCGGACCGGCCGATTCCGCCGCCGCCCGTCCCGACACCGCCGCTCACGCCGCCCCCGACGGTGACGTCTCCGAACCCGTCCGGGACCTCGCCGAGGCCGACCCCGTCCGGGACCTCCACGTCGCCGTCGAAGTCCCCGTCCACGTCGCCGTCGAAGTCGACTTCGGAGTCTCCGTCGAAATCCCCGTCGAAGTCCCCGACCGAGTCGCCCTCGAAGTCGCCCTCGAAGTCGCCCTCCGAGTCGCCCTCGAAGTCCACGTCGCCGTCGCCGTCGGAGTCGCCGAAGAAGACTCCCTCGGAGTCACCCACGCCGTCCCCGTCGGAGTCACCGAAGAAGACTCCGACGGAGTCACCGAAGGAGTCACCGAAGGCGTCACCCTCGCAGTCGCCCGCCGAGTCCAAGTCGCCCTCGAAGCCGGCTTCGGAAACGCCCTCGAAGCCGGCTTCCGAGCCGGCCGCGCCGTCACCGACACCGAAGTCGGCGCCCGCGACCTCCGCGGCTCCGGCGTCTCCCACGGCCGCCGCCACCCAGGCGTCTCCGGCGCTGCCGCCGACCTCGGCCGCACCCCCGCCCCCGTCCGCTCCGCCGTCGGCAGCGCCGAAGCCGCAGCCGAAGCCGGAACCGGCCCGGACGGCGCCCCAGCAGCAGGAGCCCGAAGGTCCCGCCCAGCAAAGCTGACCCAGGCGACGCGGTGGAGAAGGACCGAGGATCAGCCGCGGCCGCGGCGGGAGAGCGTCTCGCCCGCGGCGCTCACCGCGACACCGAGGGCGATCATGACGAGGTAGCTGTAGATCTCGTAGCCGTCAGGGGCGAGGAAACGGACGAAGCCCATGAAGTGGATCCAGCCGAGCCACTCGTGCAGCAGGCCGCTCGCGCCGCCGACGACGAGGACGAAACAGAGCACATCCGTGACGGTGGTCAGCGGGGACTTCGGGGTGGTGGAGGTCATGCTCCGACGGTAGGAGTCGCTCCCCCGGCCGGACATCGGCCCAAAGGCTGCCCCGCTCGTACTTAAGTATTCGGTACGCGGCGCGGCCGCCCGCTCCGACACCTGCCCGCGTAGATTTCCAGGACATGCGCCGCCTCCACCGCACCCGCCGGGACTGGTTCGCCGACCTCGCCCTGTTCCTCTTCGCCGCCTGCTTCGCCGCCGTCAGCTCACAGGCCATTCCCGTCGAGGAGAGCCTCGGCCCGGGCTGGCGGGCCGCCGACCAGGTCGTCGGCGGGCTGGGCTGCGCGGCGGTCCTGCTGCGGCGGCGGTGGCCGGTCCAGCTGGCCGTGGTGCTGCTGCTGGCCGGCAGCGTGGCGCACTACCTGACCGGACCGGCGATGGTGGCGGTGTTCACGGTGGCCGCGACCCGGCCGTGGAAGGCCACGGCCTGGGTGGCCGCCCTGGCCTTCGGACCGCTGCCCTTCTTCCTGTGGCAGCTGCCGGACATGTCCGAGGAGCGGGCCGGTTCGGCGGTGACCTACTTCGCCCTGATCGCCGGGGCGATCGGCTGGGGGCTGTTCCGGCGGTCCCGGCAGCAGCTCATCGCCTCGTTGCGCGAGCGCGCCGAGCTGGCCGAGGCGGACGCGGAATCACGCGCCGAGCGGGCCCGGATGGAGGCGCGGGAGGAGATCGCCCGCGAGATGCACGACGTCCTGGGCCATCGGCTGTCGCTGCTCAGCGTGCACGCGGGCGCCCTGGAGTTCAATCCCGGCGCCCCGAGGGCGGAGATCGAGCGGGCCGCCGGGGTGATGCGCGAGAGTGCTCACCTGGCGCTGCACGACCTGCGCGAGGTGATCGGCGTACTCCGGGCGGGGCCGGGCATCGGAACGGGCTCGGGGAGCGCGGAGCGCGGCGAGCGCCCGCAGCCGGAACTGGCCGACCTGCCCCGACTCGTGGCCGAGGCCAGGGCCGCGGGCGGATCCGTCGAGCTGGCCGGACCGCCCGACGGGGTCGCGCCACCCGCACTGGTGGGGCGTACGGCGTACCGGATCGTGCAGGAGGCGCTGACCAACGTACGCAAGCACGCGCCCGGTGCGGCGGCGCACGTGCGGGTGACCGGGGGCCCGGGCGACGGCCTGACGGTGGAGGTCCGTAACACCCGGCCACCCGGACCGGATCCGGCCCGGGGCGCGGCACCCGGGGCTGCCGAAGGCGGCGGGCAGGGACTGATCGGGCTGGCCGAACGCACCCGGCTGGCCGGCGGCAGCCTGACGGCCCAGCCGGCCGACGGTGGGTTCCGGGTGCGGGCCTGGCTACCCTGGCAGAGCTGACCACGGGACGAGGACGGGACCCGGGACCGAGGACCGGACCCGGGACCCGGGAGCCGGTGCCCCGGGCACGGCGTCGAAGGACGGGACGAAGGACGAGACGAGAGACGGGAGACGAGGCGCCGGTGATCCGCCTCCTGCTGGTCGACGACGACGCGATCGTCCGCGCCGGGCTGCGCCTGATGCTGGGCGGCGCTCCGGACATCGAGCTCGTCGCGGAGGCGGCGGACGGGTCGGAGGTGCCCGCCCTGATCGCCGCGCACGGCCCCGACCTCGTGCTGATGGACATCCGGATGCCCGGCGTCGACGGGCTGGCAGCCACCGAGCGGCTCCGGGCACTGCCCGGCGCTCCCGAGGTACTGGTCCTGACCACCTTCCACACCGACGCGCACGTCCTGCGGGCGCTACGGGCCGGAGCGGCCGGGTTCCTCCTCAAGGACACCCCGCCGCAGGAGATCGTGACGGCCATCCGGACGGTGGCCGCCGGCGACCCGGTGCTCTCCCCGGCCGTCACCCGCCGGCTCATCGACCAGGTCGCGGGCGACTCGGGCCACGACACCCGGGCGGCCGCCGCCCGCGCCCGGCTGGCACTGCTGGCCGAACGCGAACGCGAGGTGGCCCTGGCGGTCGGGCGCGGCCTGTCGAACGCGGAGATCGGTCGGGACCTCCACCTGGCACTGCCCACGGTCAAGACCCACGTGTCCCGGATCCTGACCCGGCTCGACCTCAACAACCGGGTCCAGATCGCCCTGTTGGTCCATGACGCGGCCCTGCCGGGCGGCGCCCAGCACTGAACCGCCCGGCCACCGGGTACCTCCGTCCCGTGGCCCCACCTCCGACGTGTCCGACCGGACACGGAGGGTGTCCGAGGCTCCCGCAGGGACACCGGCGGGCGGGAGTGAGACCCTGGCTGCATGGCCCGTAGGGCAGAGAACCCCGCCGTCGGCTGGCCGGCGAGGCCGGACACCAGCCTCGCGCTCAACCGCATGGGCACCTTCGACTGGGACCTCGACGGCGGACGGATGCACCTCGATCCCACCGCCCTCGAGGTGTTGGACCTGCGCCAGGACGAGTACGACGGGACCCCCGGCGGACTCCGGATCCGCCTGGCACCCGGTGAGGAGGCCCGGCTCGACACCCGGGTCGCGCAGGCGATCAAGGACGGCCGAAGCCACTACGGCGCGTACGTCCGCAGCCGCGCGCGCGACGGCTCACCGACCTGGACCCATATCCAGGGACACATCCTGCGGGAACCGTCCGGTCGCCCGTACCGCGTCATCGGGATCCTCCGCGACGCCGCCCACGACCCCGGCGAGCCCGGTGCCGCCGGCGAGGAGATCGAGGGGCGGCGCCGGATGACCGGCGTCGTGGAGCGGACCACCGCCATCCTCGCCCACGCCCGCACCGTCAACGACGTGACCGACATCCTCAAGGACCCGCAGGCCCTCGGGCACCTCGGAGCGGTCAGCGTGATGCTGGGCGTCGTCGACGGCGGCCGCATCCACCTGGTCGCGGAGGGGCAGCTCGGCTCGTACGTGCCCGAGATCGAGTACACGCGGATCGACGCGCGGCTCCCGATGAGCGAGGCCGTACGCACCATGCAGTCGGTCTACCTCGTCTCCCGGGAGGAGTTCCAACAGCGCTACCCGGACCTGTGGCCGTACATCGAGCCGCTGTCCGTCCGCAGCGGCGTCTACCTCCCGCTGATCGCGCAGGGACGGCCCGTCGGGGCGCTCGGGCTGCTCTACACACGGGACGGCGATTTCACCGCCGAGGAACGCAACCTCCTGATGGCGCTCGGCAGCGGGGTCGCGCAGAGCCTGCAGCGGGCCATCCTCTTCGAGCAGGAGCACGACCTGGCCGAGGGACTCCAGCGGGCCATGCTGCCCCGCCGGATCCCGGACGTGCCGGGCGCGCGGATCGCCGTACGGTACCGGTCCGCCCGGATGGGGCGGGACATCGGCGGCGACTGGTACGACGTGGTCCCGCTCGGCGACGGACGGGTCGGCGTGATGATCGGCGACGTCGAGGGCCACGACACGGACGCGGCCGCCGTCATGGGGCAGCTGCGCATCGTGATGCGCGCCTACATCGTCGAAGGGCACACGCCGGGCGCGGCGATGGCCCGGGCCTCGGCGTTCCTGCGCGAGCTGGAGACGGAACGCTTCGCCACCTGCACCTATGCCGAGGTGGACCTCACCACCGGGATGGCTCGGCTGGTCCGCGCCGGGCACCTCGACCCGGTCGTGCGGCGCGGTGACGGCAGCGTCCACCGGGTCCAGGTGGCCGGCGGGCTGCCGCTCGGCCTGCCGCCGCCGCCGCGCGAGCAGTCCGGTACCGGCTCCGGCTACCCCGTCACCAGCCTCGAACTGCACCCGGGGGACACCCTGCTGCTGTGCACCGACGGCCTGATCGAACGCCCCGGCGCGGAGCCGGACAGCGGTATGCGGGAGCTGATGGCGGCGGTCCACAGCGGCCCCATCGACGTGGAGGAACTCGCCGACGTGCTGTGCGACCTGGTCGGCGACTCGGGCGGCGGGGACGACATGGCCATGCTCGTCCTGCGCCGCCGAGGTACGCCGACCGCGCGCGGTGGCGGTCCGCTGCAGCAGCGGCTGGAACCGGGCGACACCAAGGCCCCGGCGCTGGCCCGGCACCTGATCCGGGCGGCGGTGGCGGCCTGGGGCGCGCGGCACCGGGCCGACGAGATCGAACTGGCGGCGGACGAGCTGATGACCAATGCCCTGGTCCACACGGAGGGCGGCGGTCACGTCAGCATGCGGCTCACGGCGCAGGGCCGGATCCGGATCGAGGTGGAGGACAGCAGCAGCGCCCTGCCGAGGCGGCGCGAGGCGGGCGACTGGGCGGTGTCGGGGCGCGGGCTGATGCTGGTGGACCGGCTCGCGGACGAGTGGGGGGTGGAGCCCCGGGGCGGCGGGAAGTGCGTGTGGTGCGAGTTCGAACTGGCGGCCCCGGAGGACGCCGGCTGAGATCCGGGCGGGCGCCGGGTGCGAGCGGGGCGCAACGCCTCCCGGCCACCCCGACCGGGCCCCGGCTCCCGACCGGGGTGGCCGGCCACGACGGGTCCGACCGGGGTGGAGGGCCCCGACGGGTCCCGACCGCGCCTAGCGGTTCCCTGTCAGAGGCGTACCAGGGTGACCTCGGTGGCCTTCACGCTCGTCCACACCGCCGCGCCGTCCACGAGGCCCAGTTCGGCCGCCGCGTCGGGGGTGATCTCGGCGACCAGATCGGGCGCGGTGTCCGAGGCGATCAGTACGCGCAGCCGGCTGCCGACCGCGGTGATCTCCCGTACGGTGCCCGGCCAGACGTTGCGGGGGCTGCCGCCCGGACGGTCCGTGTGCACGGAGACCGCCTCCGGAGCGATGATCGCCAGCGCCTTCGCGCCCTCGGGCAGCGTCTCGGCCACCACGAGCCGACCGCCCCGCGCGAGGGCGAGTCCGTCGGCCGACGCCGTGCCCGGCCAGGCGTTACGGCCCAGCATGCGGGCCACCCACGGGGACCGCGGGTGCCGGGTCACCTCGGTGGGCGGCGCGTCCTGCAGGGCGCGGCCGTGGGCCAGCACGAGGACCCGGTCGGCCAGGGACACCGCCTCGACGGGGTCGTGGGTGACGATGAGGCAGACCCCGCCGAAGCCGGCCAGGTGGGTGCGCAGGGTGTGTCGTACCCGGGCCCGGGTGGTCTGATCGAGCGCGGCCAGGGGCTCGTCCAGCAGGAGGAGCCGCGGGCGGGCGGCCAGCGCCCGGGCCAGCGCCACGCGTTGGGCCTGGCCGCCGGAGAGCTGGGCGGGCCTGCGGTCGGCGAGGTGCAGTACGTCGAGCCGGTCCAGCCAGGTCAGGGCCTCGCGGCGGGCCTGCGCGCGTGGCACCCCGCGGGCGCGCAGCCCGTAGGCGGTGTTGGCCACGGCGGACAGGTGCGGGAACAGCGCCCCGTCCTGCGGCACCCAGGCCACCTGACGCTTGTGCGGGGGCAGGGCGGTGACGTCGGTGTCGCCGAGTCGCAGTGCGGCGTGGGCGCGCGGGGTGAGGCCGAGGAGGGCGCGGAGCAGGGTGGTCTTGCCGGCGCCGTTCTCGCCGACCACGGCGATGGTGGTGCCGGGTGCGCCGTCGAGGGTGAGCTCGTTGAAGCCGGTGACGGTGGCGTGCAGGGGCCAGCGGCCACTGTCGGGGGGCGGTGCGCTGCCGCCGACGTCGGTGGTGGTGCCGGCGGCCTTCGTGGCGGTGGTGCGGGCGTCGGAGAGGGGCGGCTCCTCGGGGGCCGACGTCCGGGGCGCATCCAGGGCAGGTGGGGTACCGGTCCACCGGCCGCGCAGGGCTATCAGTACGCCCATGGCGATGGCCAGGAGCAGCAGCGAGACGGAGGTGGCGGCCTCGGGCTTGTCCTGCAGCAGCAGGTACACCTGGAGCGGCAGGGTCTGGGTGGTGCCGGGCAGGTTTCCGGCGAAGGTGATGGTCGCCCCGAACTCGCCGAGCGCGCGGGCCCAGGTCAGCGCCGCACCGGCGATCAGTCCGGGGGCGACCATGGGCAGGGTCACGGTGAAGAACACCCGGACCGGCGAGGCGCCGAGCGAGGCGGCGGTCTCCTCGTAGCTCTGCTTGAGACCGCCGAGCGCACCTTCGAGGCTGATCACCAGGAACGGCATGGCGACGAACGTGGCCGCGACGACGGCGCCCGAGGTGTGGAACGGCAGGGTGATCCCGAAGGTGGCCTCCAGCCAGGGTCCGAGCAGCCCGCGCCGGCCGAAGCCGAGGAGCAGGGCGACACCGCCGACGGTCGGCGGCAGCACCATCGGCAACAGGACCAGGGAGCGGACCAGGGCCTTGCCCTTGAACTCGACGCGGGCCAGCAGCCAGGCCAGCGGTACGCCGAGGAGCAGCGAGAGGGCCAGGGCCCACAGGGACACCAGCAGCGAGAGCCTCAGGGCCTCGACCACGCCGGGGCTGGTGAGGTGGTCGACGAGTTCGCCCCACTGCGTACGGGCGAGGATGCCGATGAGCGGCAACAGCAGGAACGCGACGGCGAGCAGCGCCGGGAGCGCCAGGGCCAAGGGGGGCCGGGTGCGGGTACGGGCATGGACGCGTATGCCGGAGCGCGGGCCGGTTAGGCTGCGAAGTCTGCTCATCAGGGTTCCTGGCTACGGGTGTCGGATGCGGGAGAAGCGTAGACGGCGGGAGGCCGGTGGCCGGCCGGACGGCGTCGTGTCCGGGGACCTGTGTGCGCGGGCCGCGCAGAGGCCCTGTGTGCGCGAACCGCGAACGCCGAGAGGGGCCGCCTGTCCCCCCGGACCAGGCAGCCCCTCAGGGGGTGCGGGTCGTACGGCGGTTACGCCTTCTGGAAGCCCGCGTCCTGGAGGATCTTCTGCGCCTCGGGGGTGCTCAGCCAGGCCACGAAGGCGGCCGCGTCGGTGGCGTTCTTGGACTGCTTCAGCGTGGCGGCCGGGTAGGAGGCCACGGCGTTCTGCTCGTCCGGGATCTCCACGGTGACGACCTTGTCGCCGGACTTGGCGGAGTCGGTCTTGTAGACGAGACCGGCGTCGGCCTCGCCGAGCTCGACCTTGCTCAGCACGGCGCGGACGTTGGGCTCCTGGGAGACCGGCTTCACCTCGATCTTCTGGGCGTCGAGGATCTGCTTGCTGTAGCGGCCGACCGGGACCTCGGGCGCGGCGAGCACGACCTTGATCTTGGTGTCGGCGAGGTCCTTGAGCTCGTCGATCTTGAACGGGTTGGCCTTGGTGGCCGCGATGACCAGACGGTTCTTGGCGATGATCGTGGCGTCGCCGGTCTCGGCCTTCAGCCCGTCCATGGTCTTGGTGTCGGCGGTGACCAGCGCGTCGGCCGGGGCACCCTGCTTGACCTGGGCCGCGAGCTCCTGAGAGCCGGCGAAGGAGAACGTGATCTTCGTGCCGGGGTGGGTCTTCTGGTACTCCTCACCCGCGGTCTTGAAGACATCGGTGAGGGAGGAGGCGGCCAGCACCGTGAGGTTCACGGCCTTCGGCGCGGGGGTGGGGTCGGCGGCGGCCTTGCCGTCGTCGCTCTTGCCGCAGGCGGCCAGCGGCACGAGCAGGGCGGCGGTCAGCGCGGCGGCGGCGGTACGACGACGGATCATGATCGGGGACATGAGCAGATGCTCCTCGGTCGGGTCGGCGGCCGGCCTGGTGCCGGAACCGCGCGGTGGTGACCCGCGCCGGTGACGGGCGGAGCGGGTGGGGACGTTCGGTGATGCTGAGCGGCTGGTGCGGGGGACCGCGGGCGGACGGCGTAGGGCGTCGTCCGGATCAGGTGCGGTCGATGTGCACGCTGGTGGACTTCACGCGGGCGGTGGCCTGCATGCCGACCTCCAGCCCGAGCTCCTCGACGGCCTCACGGGTGAGCAGCGAGACGAGGCGGTGGGGACCTGCCTGGATCTCGACCTGGGCGGCCACGTCGCCGAGTTTGACGGCCGTGACGATGCCGGGAAAGGCATTGCGCGCCGAGGTGTACGGTTCCCCGTCCTCGATGTGGGCACCCTGGCCCACCTCGACGGAGAAGGCGGCAAGGTCGCGTCCGTCGATCAGGCGTCGGCCGCCTTCGTCGCGATGGGTCACGACCCGGCCGGCGTCGGCCCAGCGGCGTGCGGTGTCCGGGCTGACGCCCAGCAGACGCGCCGCCTGTCCGATGGTGTAGGACTGCATGGGCGACAACGTATGGGTACGTGTGGCGCATTTGCAATTCTCTTGGCCTGATCTCCATGGCAGATGCCATACTTCTTGGCGCATCTGCCGAAATTCGTTCCGGTTCGCCGTACCCGGCTCGCTAGAGTCGGGGGCATGGCTGATGAGGGAACGGGCACGGGCACGGTACGGGTCGACGCGTGGATCTGGTCCGTGCGCCTGACCAAGACCCGCTCGATCGCGGCGACCGCGTGCCGGGCGGGCCATGTGAAGGTCAACGGGGAGCGCGCCAAGCCGGCGCAGCCCGTGCGCGCGGGGGACGAGGTACGGCTCTTCCACGCGGGGCGCGAGCGGATCGTCGTCGTCAAGCGGCCCGTGTCCAAGCGGGTCGGCGCCCCCGTCGCCGCCGAGTGCCTGATCGACAACAGCCCGCCGCCGCCCACGCCCGTGGAGGCCGCCGTGGTCGGCATCCGCGACCGGGGAGCGGGCCGCCCGACGAAGCGCGAGCGCCGCGACATCGAAACCCTCCGCGGCCGGCCGTAGACCATCCCCTCCGGATCGTGCCGCGGGAGGCGGGCGGGCCGGCCGAGGCGGGCGGGTCCGGCGGGCCGCGTTGCCCGGGCCCGGCACGACCCGGGAGCGGCGGCCCGGACTCAGGCCTTGCGGTAGGTGTACGCCTCCTCGGCGGCCGCCGTGACCGCCGCCAAGGGAGCTCCGGTGGACGCGGTGACCACCGCCGCCACCGCGCCCTCGACGAACGGCGCGTCCAACAGGGCGGAACCCGCCGGGAGTTCGTCCTCCATCAGCAGGGCCTTCACCGTCAGCACCGAGCTGCCCAGGTCGGCCAGCAGGGCCACCCCGGCACCACGGTCCACCTCCCGGGCGGCCGCGACGATCCGTTCCGCGCTCGTGCCGAGCCCGCCCAACGGCGTGCCGCCGGCCGCGGCCACCGCAGCCACGGGTCCGCCGGCGGCCAGCTCGCGTGCCAGTTCGGCCACCGCCTCCGCGACCCGCTCACTGTGCGACACCAGCACGATGCCGACCAGGGCCGGGCCGGCGTCGGGCACGGGCGCGGGCACGGTGGCGGGCGCGGAGCCGGGCCCCTGCCGCTCGGCCGTCACCGCGCGCCCGCCGGCTCCGCCACGTCCGCCAGCGCCGCCAGCAACAGCGCCGACGAGGTGGCCCCCGGATCCTGGTGGCCGATGCTCCGCTCGCCCAGGTAGCTGGCCCGCCCCTTGCGCGCCCGCATCGGCACCGTCGCCAGCGCCCCGTTCTCCGCAGCGAGCGCGGCCGCCCGGTACGACGTACCCGCAGCGGCCACCCCGGGCACCAGCGCGTCCAGCATCGTCTTGTCGCCCGGCGCCGCCCCGCCCAGCTGCGCCACCGCCCCGACCCCCTCGGACAGGGCCTCGCGCAGCTCCGCGTCGGACACCTCGGCCGACTCCCCGAGCGCCTTGCCCGTGCGCCGCAGCAGCGTCCCGTACAGGGGTCCCGACGCGCCGCCGACCGTGGAGATCAGCGTCCGCCCGGCCAACTGGAGCACCGCGCCCGGCACCATCGAGGTCGGCTCCGCCTCCAGGGCCGCGAGCACGGCCGTGAAGCCCCGGCGCAGATTGCTCCCGTGGTCGGCGTCCCCGATGGGGGAGTCGAGCTCGGTCAGCCGGTCCGCCTCCCGCTCCACCGAGGCCGCGGCGGCCGCCATCCAGCGCCGGAAGAAATCTGCGTCACGCACCGGTTCTCCTCGCCTCGCACCTGTCCGGCCGGTTCCAACGCCACCATACGTTCCGCACGTTCAGCGACCCCAGCGCAGCGCCGCCGTCTGCACGGGCGCGTCCCACAGCCGCAACAGCTCCTCGTCGGCCCGGCACAGCGTCACCGAACACCCCGCCATGTCCAGCGAGGTGACGTAGTTGCCGACGAGCGCCCGCGCCACCGGCACACCACGCTCGGCGAGCACCCGCGCCACCTCCGCGTGGAAGCCGTACAGCTCCAGCAGCGGGGTCGCCCCCATCCCGTTGACCAGCGCCAGCACCGGACCGTCGGCCGGCCCGATCTGCGCGAGCTCCTCCAGTACGGCGCCCATCGCGACCTCCGCGATCTCCCGCGCCGACATCATCGGGCGCCGCTCCCGACCCGGTTCGCCGTGGATGCCGATGCCCAACTCCAGCTCCCCGTCCGGCAGGTCGAAGGTCGGGCTGCCCTTCGCGGGCGTGGTGCACGCGCTCAGCGCCACCCCGAAGCTCCGCGAGCACTCGTCGACCCGCCGGGCGAGCGCGGCGACCCGTTCCAGCGGCGCCCCTTCCTCGGCGGCCGCGCCGGCGATCTTCTCGACGAACAGGGTGGCCCCGGTACCGCGGCGTCCGGCGGTGAACAGGCTGTCGGTCACCGCGACATCGTCGTCGACCAGGACGCGCTCGATCCGCAGGCCGTCCTCCTCGGCGAGCTCGGCGGCCATCTCGAAGTTCAGCACGTCACCGGTGTAGTTCTTGACGACGAACAGCACCCCTTGACCGGAGTCCACCGCCGCGGCCGCCCGCACCATCTGGTCGGGCACCGGCGAGGTGAAGACCTCCCCGGGACACGCGGCCGACAGCATTCCGTAGCCCACGAACCCGGCGTGCAGCGGCTCGTGCCCGGACCCGCCCCCGGACACCACCCCGACCCGTCCGCCGGCCCGGGCGTCCCGCCGTACGACGACCCGTCGCTCCACATCGACGTCGAGCTCGGGATGGGCGGCCGCCATCCCCCGTAGGGCGTCGGCGACCACGGTCTGCGGACTGTTGATCAGCATCCTCATGCGTATCTCCCGGTGCGATGGACAGATGACTCACTCAGCAGCGGTCGTACGGTTCTTGTCGCATTCGGTGGCGCTCCGCCGGACGGCGCGCCGACCGCACACCCTGCACGTCGACGGTAGGGGAGTCCGCCCCGTGGGCACGGCGGACGGGGTCCCGGGCGTGCCACGGGGCCGGGGCGGCACGCTCGCCTCAGCCGCCGCCCTCGAAGGGCCAGGACCGGATGTCACGGTAGTGGATGGGCCCGGGTCCGCGGCCGGTGTTGCTTCCGACGAGGTGGAGGCGGTGGGTCTGCCACGGACGGCCGGTGAAGCCGTCGAGTCCGTCGGCGGCCTCCACCGCGCTGGTGGTGTCGTGGCGGCGGGCGCGCGCCAGCGTCAGATGGGGGCGCAGCGGCCGGCCGTGGAAGGGGATGCCGCAGTCGGTGACCGCGGCGCGGACCTCGGCGGCGAGGAGGTGCAGTCCGTCGAGGTCCCCGTCGATCCCCGTCCACAGGACCCGCTCGTCGAAGTGCCCGCCGCCGCGCAGCGCGAGCCGCAGGGGCCGCCGGGTCGCGGCGAGCTCCGCGAGCGGTGCCCGCAGGAGTTCGACGGCGGTGACCGGGAGCTCGCCGAGGAAGGCCAGGGTGATGTGCCAGTCCTCGATACGGTTCCAGCGCATGCGCGGGTACGCGGCGTAGGCCGGCTCCAGCCGCTGCTCCAGCTCTTCCTTCGCCTCGTCGGGCGGCGCCAGCGCTATGAACACGCGGACGGTCTCCGCCGGGGTCTTTTCACTCACAAGGATCTTCGTACCCTGTCGGGGCACCTCCCGTCATCTTCACCCGGTCGCCCTGATCCCCGCCGTGGACACCGCGCGCCCGGGCCGGGCCGGGCGATCGGGACGCCGCCCGGCGCGACCGGCCAGGTGTTCCTTCGGGCCAGCGGTGGTGGTGCCGGTCGATGACGTAGTGGTGCCCGTGCCGCCAACCGCCCGTGGCGGGGCGGGCGTCGGCGAGGTGTGGGTGGCCGGGCGGGAGGTCCGGGTGTACGTGTTCCAGCCGGTCCGGGTCCCGGGCCGGCCAGAGCGCCGCCGCGGCGGCGCCGGCGCCCAGGGAGACGGCGGCCAGGACCAGAACGGTCAGCGGCAGCCCCGCCCCCGCGGCGAGCCACCCGGCCAGTGGGTAGGTGAGCAGCCAGCAGCCGTGGGAGAGGGAGAACCGGGCGGCGAAGGCGGCGGGCAGGTCCGCGTCGGCGGTGGAGCGGCGGATCACCCGGCCCCCCGGAGTCAGCACGGCCGAGCAGGCGGCGCCGATCACGGCCCAGACGGCCAGGAGCGCGGGCCAGGACCACGCGCGCGGGCCGGTCGCGGCGAGCGCGGCCCCGACCGCCAGGGCCGGCGGGAGGGCGAAGGCGGCGCAGAGCATCACGGCCCGGTCGGTGGAGCGTTGCAGGAGGCGGGGCAGGAACAGCGCGGTCACCATGGAGCCGGCGCCGTATGCCCCGAGGGCGAGCGGGACGGCGCCGGCCGGGCGGTCGAGGGGTCCGCGTACCAGGGAGACGGTGTCGACGAGGACGGCGGCCCCGGCGGCGGCGACCGCGAGGTCGAGTGCGAGCAGGGCCCGCAGCCGGGGCGTGGCCCGGAAGAGGCGGGTGCCGAAGAGGGCTGTGGCGCGAACGCCGCCGGTGCGTTCGACCGGGGCGGGTCCGGGCAGGGCCGTGGCGACGATGAGCGCGGCGGAGGCGAGGAATCCGACGGTCGTGCCGGCGAACAGCCAGTCGTAGGAGAGCAGGCCGAGCAGCGCTGTGGCCAGGACCGGACTGAAGAGGCTCTCCAGGTCGTAGGCGAGCCGGCTCATCGACAGGGCCCGGGTGTAGTCACGTTCGGCGGGCAGGATCTCGGGGACGGTGGCCTGGAAGGTCGGGGTGAACGCCGCCGACGCCGCCTGGAGCAGGAAGATCAGGACGTGGATCTGCCAGATCTCGGCGACGAACGGGAGGGCCGCAGCCGCGCCGGCGCGGATCAGGTCCATGGCCGTCATCAGGACGCGGCGGGGAATCCGGTCGGCGACCGCGCCGATCACCGGGGCGATGGTGACGTAGGCGACCATCTTGATCGCGAAGGCGGTGCCGAGGACCGCCGAGGCATGCTCGCCCGCGAGGTCGTAGGCGAGCAGGCTCAGCGCGACGGTGGCGAGGCCGGTCCCGACCAGGGAGATGACCTGGGCGGTGAACAGGCGGCGATAGGCGCTGTTGCGCAGTACGGACAGCACGGTCGCCCCCGTCCGGTTCGGCGGATCGATGACAGCATGTCGGATTCAGCGTAATCAACATGTGCGCACCTGTGCACCTGTTGTGCGCCGTTCCGGGCAGGCGTCGCCTCGTACGGGCCCGGCCTGGTAGGCGATCGCGAGCGAGCCGGCCGGCTCGTGCGGCCGGGCCGCGCCAGTGCTGGAGGCGGTTGATGCACCGCTCGGCGGACCGGATCGACCGACCGACCCGTCGAAGAGGCTCGCGCCGGCCGGGAGATCCGGCCGGCCGCTCCCGCGGGGCAGTGGGGCTCCGGTCAGATGGTGACCGGGCCGTGGGCGGTGGCGAACTCGACCGAGACCAGACCCGGTTCCTCGTCCTCGACCCAGGTGACATCGATCTGGTCGAGGGGGTGGTCGGCCGGTTCGCCGAGGAATTCGGCGATGGAGGCGGCGTCGCCGGCGATGGAGAGCCCGTGGATGGTGGTGGAGGTGCGCGGGTCGGCGCTCGGGCGTTCCTCGACGGGAACCGACCACTGAAGGAAATAGGGCAGTTGAGGTTCCTCCAGCAGTTCCAGCAGGCCGATCTGCTTCCACCTCAGATCGAACCCGTCGGGGCGGACCCGGTGGCCCTCGGCCGAGGTGCGGCCGAGGCGGGCCTCGACCGGGGCGATGTCGTCGACGGAGACCACCCAACCGAGCCAGCCGCCGCCCTCGGCGGCGCGGCGCGCGACCGCCTGCCCGAAGGGTGCACGGTCGGCGGCGGGGTGGTCGAGTGTGGTGACGACCTCGACGAAGGTGCCGCCGCTCAGCGGGAGAATGAAGTTGCGGGTGCCGAAGCGCGGGTGCACGCCCCCGTCGACGAACCCGGCGCCCAGCGCCGATCCGATCCACTGGACGGTCGACACGAAGCTGTCGCGGGCCACCGCATAGGACACGTGATCAAGTCGCACGGCAGCATCATCACCCGACAACCGGCACAAATCCCGACGCCACGCCCGCCGCCCCGGCCACGACCGCCGTGGGGGTCAGTCGTGCGGCGGGAGGGAACCGAGCTGGTGGTCGGCGACGTTCAGCGCCTCGTCCACCAGCCGCCGCAGATGACCGTGCCCCAGCGCGTAGACGACCCGGCGGCCGTCCTTGCGGGTGGTGACCAGCCCGGCCAGACGGAGTTTGGCGAGGTGCTGGCTGACCGACGGACGGGCGGCTCCGCACGCCTCGGTGAGGGTGGTGACATCGGCCTCGCCCCGGCCGAGGTGTTCCATGAGCGCCAGGCGGGTGCGGTCGGCGAGCAGGGCGAGCACGGACGCGGCGGCCTCCAGCCGGTCGGCCTGCTCCGGCGTGACCTGGATGCCCGGGTCGACCCGCGTGCCCCGAGCCGGACGCGCCGGCCGCGCACCGTTCCCACCTGCCGGATGTCTGCCCGCACTCATGCGCACATCGTAGGGCGGCCCCGGCGCGCGGTGGGCGCCCGGACGCGCGAATGCCCGGGCCCCGCCGCCCCCGGACGGGGTCGGCAGGGCCCGGCACAGGCGTCACGGTCGACATCAGCCGAGCGCGGCAGCCTCCTGCGCGGCCGGAGCCGCAGCGTCCACGCCCTCGGCGCGCGCGGCCAGGAGCTTCTGGGCGAGGACGCCGAAGACGATGGCGAACACGGCCCACAGGACGAGCTGGACGGCGAGCGAGGCGACCCGGAACTCCCACAGCAGGGCGGCGGGGAAACCGGGCTGGACGGCGTCGCTGTTGTCCGG
>NZ_QGGZ01000005.1 GCF_003148825.1 Streptomyces sp. CG 926 | reverse complement strand
TGTGGGTCGGTGGTTGCGCGCTCGTCCTGCGGGGACACCCCTGCCCGTCCCCGCTCCCCACGCGTCGGGGTGATTCCGGGGCACTGTCGAACGCATCGCCGTGGGGCGGGGACACGGCGGAGTGTCCCCGCAGGACGAGCGCGCACCACCGGGTACAGCCGAGACATGCCGTACCGCGCGAGCCGAGGAGACACTCCGCCGGGGCACCGACCCACACCGAAGCGCTCCCTGGCGGGAGCCACCGGGTACGCGCAGCCGAACCCAGCCCCGCCGGCGATTGAGGCGCGGGGTCCGGGGCAGCGCCCCGGCACCACCGCCCCGGCGACCCAGCGGCTAGCGGACCGGCAGCACCGCCGACACCCGAAATCCCCCCGCGTCCGTAGGACCGGACACGAACACCCCGCCCAACCCGAGCACCCGCTCCCGCATCCCGACCAGCCCGTTCCCCCCGCTGGGAAGCCCCGGCTCGGCCGCCTTCCCGTCGCACGGTCCGTTCTCCACCTGCATCGCGACCTCCCCCGCCCGGTGCGCGAGCCGCACCACGACCCGCGCCCCCGGCGCGTGCTTGTGGCAGTTGGTGAGCGCCTCCTGCACCACGCGGTACGCCGTCTGCTCGACCTCCGCCGCGTACGCCGCCCCCTCGCCGTGCACCAGCACCTCCACCGTCATCCCGGCCGCCCGCGACTGCCCGACCAGCACCTCCAGGTCGTCGAGCGAGGGCCCGTCCTCCACCCCCACCCCCGCACCGGCACCGGCACCGGCACCGGCACCCGCACCCGCACCCGCACCCGCACCCGCACCCGCACCCGCGAACGCCACCGCCGCGACCGCCATCGCCGGCACCGGAGCCGGGACCGGCTTGGGCGGCGCCCGGAGCACACCGAGCATCTCCCGTAGTTCCGTGAGCGCCTGCCGTCCCATGTCCCCCACCAGGGCCGCGTTCTTGGCGGCCCGCGCCGGGTCCTTGACGGCCACCGCCTCCAGCGCGGCCGCGTGCACCACCATCAGCGACACCCGGTGGGCGACCACGTCGTGCATCTCCCGCGCGATCCGGGTGCGCTCCTCCGTACGGGCCCACTCGGCCCGCTCCTCCGCCCGGTCCGCGAGCAGCGACAGCTCCCGCTCCAGCGAGTCCGCCCGTTCCTGCAGGCTCTCCATCAGGCGCCGTCGGGCCCCGATGTAGAGCCCGAACAGCACCGGCGGCACGGTCAGCGCCACCGCGACGAACACGGACAGCACGACCACCAGCGTCGGGTCCGCCTCCACGTCCCCGCGGGTGCGCAGGTACATCACGACGAAGGTCGCGGCCAGCGACATCGAGGCCAGCGTGGCCGTGATCCGCCGGGGCACCTCGGAGGAGGCCAGCGTGTACATGCCGACCACCGCGAGCAGGAACCCCATCGCCGCCGGTGACACGGCGATCCCGACGAGCACCACGGCGATCGGCCACCGGCGCCGTAGGACGAGCGTGGCCCCCACCACGAACCCGAACAGCACGCCGACCGCTGTCGGCAGCCCCGCCTCGGCGGCGAAGGGCACTCCCTCCCACGCGCACTCCACGGCGGACACCCCGCCGAGCACCACGTCCCACACCGCGTCCCGCCGCCGCGCCCACCACAAAGGCGGGCCGGCCCGGCCTTCCACTTCCCCCGTTTTGGTCATGCCGTCCAGCGTACGCAGCGCCCCCTGCACACGGCCCAGGGAAAACGCCTCGCGGTACCCGTCCTGAAAGGCTCGGTTTTGTACCGTCGCATTGAGGGCACTTGGTGCGGCATAGTAGGTGCCGGCAACTGGATCACCAGACGTGATGTCCGATTTAGTTGGAAACAATCCCCTGTGGTGTAATTGGCAGCACTGAGGCTTTTGGTGCCTTATGTCCGGGTTCGAGTCCTGGCGGGGGAGCTCCACAGGTTCGGGTCCTGACCGCAAAGGTCAGGACCCGGCCTCGTTTCGGGGCCCCGGCACCCCGGTATCCTTCACGGGTCCACCCCCGAAGCCGAAGGGCATCCCCGTGAGCGCCAACCGCCCGGCAGCCGTCGTCGTACTCGCAGCGGGTGAAGGCACCCGCATGAAGTCGGCGACTCCCAAGGTTCTGCACGAGATCTGCGGGCGCTCGCTCGTCGGTCACGTCGTCGCCGCCTCCCGCGAGCTGGACCCCGAGCACCTCGTCGTGGTCGTCGGGCACGCCCGGGAGCAGGTCACCGCGCACCTGGCCGGCATCGACGCCGACGTCCGCACCGCGATCCAGTACGAGCAGAACGGCACCGGACACGCCGTCCGCATGGCCCTCGAAGAGCTCGGCGGCGTGATCACCGGCACCGTGATCGTCGTCTGCGGCGACACCCCGCTGCTGACCGGGGAGACCCTGGCCCGACTCGCGCGGACGCACGAGGCCGACGGCAACGCCGTCACCGTGCTGACCGCCGAGGTCCCCGACTCCACCGGCTACGGACGCATCGTCCGCGACGCCGGCGGCGCCGTGACGGCCATCGTCGAGCACAAGGACGCCTCCGACGCCCAGCGTGCGATCCGTGAGATCAACTCGGGCGTCTTCGCCTTCGACGGCGCCCTGCTCGCCGACGCGCTCGGCAAGGTCCGTACCGACAACAGCCAGGGCGAGGAGTACCTCACCGACGTCCTCGGCATCCTGCGCGAGGCGGGTCACCGCGTCGGCGCGGCCGTCGGCAGCGACCACCGGCAGATCCTCGGGATCAACAACCGCGTCCAGCTCGCCGAGGCCCGTGCGCTGCTGAACGCGCGCCTGCTGGAGCAGGCCATGCTCGCGGGCGTCACGATCGTCGACCCGGTCGGCACCTTCGTCGACGTGACCGTCACCTTCGGGCAGGACGCGATCGTGCACCCCGGCACCCAGCTGCTCGGCGCCACGCACATCGCCGAGGGCGCGGAGGTCGGCCCCAACACCCGGCTCAAGGACACCCACGTGGGCGCGGGCGCCCGGGTGGACAACACGGTGGCCGAGAGCGCGGTCGTGGGCCCGCAGGCGAGCGTGGGCCCCTTCGCCTACCTGCGCCCGGGCACGAACCTCGGCGCCAAGGCCAAGGCCGGTACGTACGTCGAGATGAAGAACGCGACGATCGGTGAGGGCACCAAGGTCCCCCATCTGTCCTACGTGGGCGACGCGACGATCGGCGAGTACACGAACATCGGCGCCGCGAGTGTCTTCGTGAACTACGACGGTGAGCACAAGCACCACACCACCGTCGGTTCACATTGCAAGACGGGCTCGGACAACATGTTTGTGGCTCCCGTCACCATCGGGGACGGCGCCTACACGGCGGCCGGCTCGGTGATCACCAAGGATGTGCCGCCCGGCGCGCTGGCCGTGGCCCGTGGCCAGCAGCGGAATATCGAGGGTTGGGTGGCCCGTAAGCGTCCGGGCAGTGCCGCTGCCACGGCGGCGCAGTCGGCGGCCACGGAGGACGCCGGGCGCCCCTGAGGTGAACTGACCGGAAACACGTACGCCCGCGACGGCGTACCGTGATAGTGCACGCAATTCGGCTGGCTCACCGTGTGCGGGACGGACGCACATGGGGGCGAGCAGCTTCAACACGTCTGAGGAGACTGTGCTGTGACCGGGATCAAGACGACCGGCGAGAAGAAGCTGATGCTCTTCTCCGGCCGCGCCCACCCCGAGCTGGCCGAGGAGGTTGCGCACCAGCTGGGCGTCGCCCTCGTGCCGACCAAGGCTTTCGACTTCGCGAACGGTGAGATCTACGTCCGCTTCCAGGAGTCGGCCCGCGGCGCGGACTGCTTCCTGATCCAGAGCCACACGGCTCCGATCAACAAGTGGATCATGGAGCAGCTGATCATGATCGACGCGCTGAAGCGCGCGTCGGCACGCTCCATCACCGTGATCGTCCCGTCCTACGGGTACGCCCGCCAGGACAAGAAGCACAAGGGCCGCGAGCCGATCTCGGCCCGCCTGGTCGCCGACCTGCTGAAGACCGCGGGTGCGGACCGCATCCTCACGGTCGACCTGCACACGGACCAGATCCAGGGCTTCTTCGACGGCCCGGTGGACCACCTCTCGGCCCTGAACGTCCTCGCGGACTACGTCGGCGCCAAGGTGGACCGTACGAAGCTCACGATCGTCTCCCCGGACGCCGGCCGCGTGCGCGTGGCCGACCGCTGGTGCGACCGTCTGGACGCGCCGCTGGCGATCGTGCACAAGCGCCGTGACAAGGACGTCGCCAACCAGGTGACCGTCCACGAGGTCGTCGGTGAGGTCAAGGGCCGCGTCTGCGTCCTGGTCGACGACATGATCGACACCGGTGGCACCATCTGCGCCGCGGCCGACGCGCTGTTCGCGCACGGCGCGGAGGACGTCATCGTGACGGCCACGCACGGCATCCTGTCGGGTCCGGCGGCCGACCGTCTGAAGAACTCCAAGGTCAGCGAGTTCGTCTTCACGAACACCCTGCCGGACCCGTCCGACCTGGAGCTCGACAAGATCACGGTGCTGTCGATCGCCCCGATGATCGCGCGCGCCGTGCGCGAGGTCTTCGAGGACGGCTCGGTCACCAGCCTCTTCGAGGAGCAGCAGTAGAGCCTGAGGTGACCGCTCCGCGGTAGATCCTTTTGGTGCGGCCTCCCCCGCCGGGTACACTCCATGAGTTGCTCGGCGAGGGAGGCCGTACCCGTTCGTGGTGCGGATGCTCCGTTATCGACGCGCTCTTCGTAGCAGGCCGTTCCGGCCGGGTGACTTCCGTCCAACTTCCGTCACCCCACGAGGAGTGAGCATGTCCGAGGTCAAGCTTTCCGCCAAGATCCGTGACACCTTCGGCAAGGGCTCTGCCCGTCAGGCCCGTCGCGACGCCCTGACCCCCGCCGTCATCTACGGCCACGGCACCGACCCGAAGCACGTCAACGTCGACGCCCACGCCCTTCAGCTGGCGCTGCGTACCCCGAACGTCCTGATCTCCCTGGACCTCGGCGACGCCGGCTCCGAGCTGGTCATCCCGAAGGCCGTGCAGAAGCACCCGCTGAAGCGCTCGATCTCCCACGTCGACTTCCTGATCGTCAAGAAGGGCGAGAAGGTCACCGTCGACGTCGCGATCGTCACCGAGGGCGAGCTGGCCGCCGGCGGCAACATGCTGGAGACCCTCCAGAACACCATCTCCGTCGAGGCCGAGGCCACGCACATCCCGACCGAGGTCACCGTCTCCATCGCGGGCCTCGAGGCCGGCGCCACCATCCACGCGTCGGACCTGGTCCTCCCGAAGGGCACCACCCTGGCCGTCGACGGCGACATCGCCGTTCTGCAGGTCGTGGCCCCGCAGGCCGAGGAGCCGGCCGCCGAGGCCGCCGAGGGCGAAGAGGCCTGAGCCTCACCCCACCCCCTCAGCAGTTGCTGACCGACCGCCGTCCGGCTCCACTGGAGCGGGACGGCGGTCGTCTTCGTAGAGGAACCGAGGAGCTTTTGATGTCGGACGACGCGGCGCCCTGGCTGATCGTGGGCCTGGGGAACCCGGGACCGGAGTACGCGGGAAACCGCCACAACATCGGCTTCATGGTGGCCGACCTGCTGGCGGAGCGGATCGGCGGGAAGTTCAAGGCGCACAAGGCCCGTGCCCAGGTGGTCGAAGGCCGCATGGGCCCGCCGGGACCGGCCAACCGCCGCGTGGTGCTGGCCAAGCCGATGACGTACATGAACCTGTCCGGCGGACCGGTGACGGCGTTGCGCGACTTCTACAAGGTGCCGCTGGAGCGGATCGTCGCGGTCCACGACGAGCTGGACATCGACTACCCGACGCTGCGCCTGAAGCTGGGCGGCGGGGACAACGGCCACAACGGCCTGAAGTCGATGACCAAGTCGATGGGCCCCGACTACCACCGGGTGCGCTGCGGCATCGGACGTCCGCCGGGCCGGATGCAGGTCGCGGACTTCGTGCTGAAGGACTTCTCCTCCACGGAGCGCAAGGAGCTGGACTGGTTCGTGGACCGGGCCGCCGACTCCGTGGAGTGCCTGATCGCCGAGGGCCTGGAGCGCGCGCAGTCGACGTACAACTCCTGACCGGCAGGACGCACGGAAGCCCCCGCACCGGACGGTGCGGGGGCTTCGTCGTACCCGGGCGCGGGCCCTGGCGGCCCGGCGGGCGGTCAGCCGGTGTTGCGCAGGCCCGCGGCGACGCCGTTGACCGTGAGCAGCAGGGCGCGGGCGAGCAGCGGGTCCGCCTCCTCGCCCCGGGCGGCGGCCGCGCGCTGGCGGGCCAGCAGGGAGACCTGGAGGTAGGAGATCGGGTCCAGGTAGGCGTCGCGTACGGAGAAGGTCTGCTGGAGCACCGGGTTCGAGCCGAGGAGCTCTTCGGCGCCGGTGATGCGCAGGACCTCGCGGACGGTGAGCTCGTGCTCGGCCTCGATGCGCGCGAAGACGTGCTTGAGGTTCTCGGGCACGAGGGTGTCGACGTAGTGGCGGGCGATCCGCAGGTCCGTCTTGGCCAGCGTCATCTCGACGTTGGAGAGGAAGTTGCGGAAGAAGTGCCAGCGGCTGCCCATCTCGGTGAGGACGTCCTCCTGGCCGGCCTCGCGCAGGGCCTTGAGGCCGGAGCCGACGCCGTACCAGCCGGGGACGATCTGGCGGGACTGGGTCCAGCCGAAGACCCACGGGATGGCGCGCAGGCCGTCGAGGCCGGCGCCGGAGTCGGGGCGGCGGGAGGGGCGCGAACCGAGGTGCAGGTCGGCGAGCTGGTCGACGGGGGTCGCGGCGAAGAAGTACGAGGGCAGGTCGGGGTCCTCGACGAGCGCCCGGTACGCGGCGTGCGCGGCGTCGGAGACGACGTCCATGGCCGCGTCCCAGCGGGTGAGGGCCTCGTCGGACTGGCGGGGGGCGGTGTGCAGGGCGGAGGCCTGCAGGGTGGCCGCGACGGTCAGTTCGAGGTTCTCGCGGGCGAGGGAGGGGACGAGGTACTTGTCGGAGATGACCTCGCCCTGCTCGGTGACCTTGATCTCGCCTTCGAGGGTGCCCCAGGGCTGGGCGAGGATCGCGTCGTGGGAGGGGCCGCCGCCACGGCCGACGGTGCCGCCGCGGCCGTGGAAGAGGCGCAGGCGCACCCCGTAGCGGTGGGCGACGTCGCGCAGTCGGCGCTGGGCGCGGTGGATCTCCCACTGGGAGGTGGTGATGCCGCCGAACTTGGAGGAGTCGGAGTAGCCGAGCATGACCTCCTGGACGTCGCCGCGCAGGGAGACCAGGCGCCGGTAGGAGGGGTCGGCGAGCATCTCGTCGAGGATGACGTCGGCGGCGCGCAGCTCGTCGGTGGTCTCCAGGAGCGGGACGATACCGATCTTCGCCCAGCCGGTGTGGAGGTCGATGAGACCGGCCTCCCGGGCCAGGACGGCCGCGGCGAACACGTCGTCGGCGCCCTGGCACATCGAGATGATGTACGACTCGATGACCTCGGGGCCGAACTTCTCGAAGGCGTCCTTGATGGCGCCGAAGACGCCGAGGGTCTTGGCTCCGGCGGCGTCGAGCGGGGCCGGGGTCGGCGCGAGCGGGCGGCGGGAGCGCAGTTCCTTGGCGAGGAGCTTCTGCCGGTAGTCGCGCGGCATGTCGGCGTAGCGCCAGGACTCCTCGCCGAGCCGGTCGAAGAGCTGGCCCAGCGCGTGGTGGTGGGCGTCGGCGTGCTCGCGCACGTCCATCGTGGCGAGCTGGAGGCCGAAGGCGGCCAGCGTGCGGATGGTGCGGTCCATGCGGCCGTCGGCGAAGAGCGCGCCGCGGTGCTCGCGCAGGGAGGTCTGGATGAGGGTGAGGTCGGTGAGGAGCTCGGCGGTGCCGAGGTAGTCGCGGCCTTCCTCGTGCGGGATGCCCTTGGCGAGGCGCTCGCGGGTGTTGAGGAGCTTCTGCCGGATGCAGGTGGCCTTGAGGCGGTACGGCTCCTCGGCGTTCAGCCGCTTGTAGCGCGGGCTGATCTCGGGGAGGCGTTCCAGGTCGGCCTGGAGGGAGGCGAGGAGTTCCTCGGTGGCTCCGGTGTAGCGGATGGAGTTGGAGAGGAGTCCGCGCAGGTAGTCGATGAGGTCGAGGGCGTCGGTGATGCCGTGCTCGTGCTGGAGGATCAGCACGTCGCGGGTGACCTCGGGGGTGACGTTGGGGTTGCCGTCGCGGTCACCGCCGATCCAGGTGCCGAAGGTCAGCGGGCGGGTGCCGGCGGGGATCTCGACGCCGACGCGCTGGAGCTCGGCGGCGAGGTCTTCGAGGACGTCGCCGACGGCGCCGGCGTGCAGCTCGTCGAGGTAGTAGATGGCGTTGCGGGCCTCGTCGGCGGGCTCGGGGCGTACGACACGGAGCTCGTCGGTCTGCCAGACGAGGTCGATGTTCTCGGCGAGGCGCAGGTCGTGGCGGCGGCGGTCGCCGGCGCCGGTGACGGGCTCCTCCAGCAGCGTGGCGATGCGGCGCAGCTTGTTGAGGACGCTGCGGCGGGCCGCCTCGGTGGGGTGCGCGGTGAAGACGGGGCGGACGTTGAGGTTCTTGACCGTCTCGCGCAGGTGTTCGGGGTCGGCGTCCTTCAGCATGTCCGCGGTGCGGGCGAGGAGCCCGCCCTCGGCGGCACGGTGGGCGCGCAGTTCCTTGCCGCGGTGCACCTGCTCGGTGACGTTGGCGAGGTGGAAGTAGGTGGAGAAGGCCCGTACGAGCTTGGCGGCGGTCTCCAGGTCGGTGTCGCCGAGCAGGGCGGCGGCGGCCTCGCCGTCGGTGCGGGTGAGGGCGCGGACGCGCTCGACGAGGTCGAGGAGGTCCTGGCCCTCCTGGCGTACGAGGGTCTCCCCGAGAAGGTCGCCGAGGCGGCGGATGTCCGCGCGCAGTTCCGCGTTGGCGGTTTCGGCCTGGGTGACGGGGGCCTGGCCCTGGGGGGCCTGGTCAGCACTGCTCACAGGTGCGGCTCCTTGCAGTGTTCGAGCGCTACTGGGCGGTGGGCTCCCGGCCACGTGCGGTGATGCCGTCCCCGGAATCGGTCCGGGGCGGGATCTCCGCTCCTGATGCGCAGCTCGGGCTGCCCGTGCGGACCGCGCTGTCCGACGGGACCCAGGATAGGTGTCCGATGCGTGTGCCTGGACAAACGTCTCATCAGGCGGCGCGTGAACACCTCGCGCGCGCTCCCCCTCCCGGCGCTGCCCCTCTTGCCTGCGTACCCGGTTTTGCCATACTTACGATGCCGTAGGTTACGGGTCCGTAGGGTTTCGTAACCGGGGAGCCTGCCACTTCTCTCACCCCCCAGGGGACACCCATGACCACCAGTCCCGATCTGATCGAGGGCGGCGCCGCGCCCTCCGACACATCCGAGCCGTCCGCGACACTCGGCGGCGAGAACAAGCGGTCCATCGAGCAGATCGCTCTGCTGCTGTTCATCACCGTGCCCTTCCTTGCCCTGCTGGCGGCCGTGCCGCTGACCTGGGGCTGGGGGGTGAGCCTGCTGGACCTGGGCCTGATGGTCTTCATGTACTTCCTGGCGTGCCACGGGATCACCATCGGCTTCCACCGCTACTTCACGCACGGATCCTTCAAGGCGAAGCGGCCGCTGCGGATCGTGCTCGCGGTGATGGGGTCGATGGCGGTGGAGGGGCCGCTCGTGCGCTGGGTGGCGGACCACCGCAAGCACCACAAGTTCTCGGACCACGAGGGTGACCCGCATTCGCCGTGGCGGTTCGGGGAGACGCTGCCGGCCCTGATGAAGGGGCTGTGGTGGGCGCACATCGGTTGGCTGTTCGACGAGGAGCAGACCGATCAGCAGAAGTACGCCCCCGACCTGATCAAGGACCCGGCGATCCGCCGGATCTCGCGGGACTTCATCTTCTGGACGATGTTCTCGCTCGCGATCCCGCCGCTGGTGGGCGGTCTGGTGACGATGTCCTGGTGGGGCGCGTTCACGGCGTTCTTCTGGGGCTCCCTGGTGCGGGTCGCGCTGCTGCACCACGTGACCTGGTCGATCAACTCGATCTGCCACGCGGTGGGCAAGCGGCCGTTCAAGTCCCGGGACCGCAGTGGGAACGTGTGGTGGCTGGCGGTGCTGTCCTGCGGCGAGTCCTGGCACAACCTGCACCACGCCGACCCGACCTCGGCGCGCCACGGTGTGTTGCGCGGCCAGGTCGACTCCAGCGCGCGGCTGATCCGCTGGTTCGAGCAGCTGGGCTGGGCGACGGACGTCCGTTGGCCGTCGGCGGCCCGCATCGACGCCCGGCTCAAGGAAATCGAGTCGAACGCGGCATGATGGGGGACGTGGCGATCGACGGCGGTAATACCAGCAGCGACAAGCCCAGGCGCGGCCGCCGGGTTCGAATGACGGGCGCGGAGCGGCGCCAGCAACTGCTGGACATCGGCCGGACGCTGTTCGCCGAGAAGGGCTTCGAAGGCACCTCGGTGGAGGAGATCGCGGCGAAGGCCGGGGTGTCCAAGCCGGTGGTGTACGAGCACTTCGGCGGCAAGGAGGGCCTCTACGCGGTCGTCGTGGACCGGGAGATGCGCCAGCTGCTGGACGGGGTGACGGGCGCGCTGACGGCCGGGCACCCGCGGGAGCTGCTGGAGCAGGCGGCGTTCGCGCTGCTGGACTACATCGAGTCGTACACGGACGGCTTCCGGATCCTCGTCCGCGATTCCCCGGTCGCCCAGTCGACCGGCACCTTCGCCTCGCTGATCAGCGACATCGCCACGCAGGTCGAGGACATCCTGGGCCTGGAGTTCAAGGCGCGGGGCTTCGATCCCAAGCTGGCCCCGCTGTACGCGCAGGCGCTGGTGGGGATGGTGGCGCTGACCGGGCAGTGGTGGCTGGACGTGCGCAGGCCCAAGAAGGCGGAGGTGGCGGCGCATCTGGTGAATCTGGCCTGGCACGGGCTGGACGGGCTGGAGTCGAAGCCGCAGCTGGTGGGCCGGCGCAAGAGCTGAGCGGGCGGCGGCGCCACGCCACCCCGAAGTCGAAAGGTTGTACGGAAAACCACTTCTACCTCGGGAAATGCAGCGGTACTGTGTGATCACTTCCCGGGGGGGACGTCCAGACGATCCGCAGCGCCGCTTTCCGCGTGCGCCGGTCGTCCTCGTGACGGCCACTCGGTTCTACCTGCGATCACGGGGGAACCCTCTTGCGCTCTTCGCGCCTCGGCCGCATCGCGGCCTGCACCGCACTCGCCCTCTCTGCCGGCACCCTGCTCTCCGTCGGTCAGGCGACCGCCGCCGGCAAGACCTCGGACCGCCCGGCGCCCGCCGCGGCCAAGGCCTCGACCGCCCCCAAGTCCACCGTCCCGCACGCCGCCACCCCGGCTCCGGGCGTCCTTGCGCCGAAGGCGACCGCCAAGGACAAGGGCGCGCGCGCCGCGGCTCCGCAGGGCGTCGCGGCCGCGGGCAGCGTGGCGCAGCCGCGTCTGGACCTCGACGGCGACGGTTTCAGCGACCTGGTCTTCCGCTCGACGCTCGGCTACGCCGGTGTCTTCGCGACCGGCGCCCCCGAGGGCAATCCGTCCACCGACTTCCGCATCGAGGGCGACGAGACCGAGACGGTCAAGGACATCATTGCCCTCGGCAACGTCGGCGGCGGCTGGAACCCCGAGATCCTCACGCTCACCTTCGACGGCAAGCTCCAGCTCCGCGAGACCTCCGGCGGCACGGCCGGCGCTCCGAAGTGGACCGGCACCGGTTGGCAGGTCTACAACCGCGTCATCGCCGCGGGCGACCTGAACAAGGACGGCCGTCCGGACCTGCTCGCCCGTACGCAGGCCGGCGACCTGTACTACTACAAGAGCACCGGCAACCTCTCCAACCCGTTCGGGGACCGGGTCAAGGTCAGCGGCGGCTGGAACCAGTACGACCAGATCGTCGGCCTCAGCGACATCGACGGCGACGGCGACGGCGACGTCATGGGCCGCACGTACACGGGCGACCTGTTCATCCACAAGGGCACCGGCAACGGTGCCGCCCCGCTGGAGTGGCGGAACCAGATCGCCAGCGGCTGGACCGGTTACACGCAGATCATCGCGGCCGACGACATCGACGGCGACGGCAAGGCCGACATGATGGGCGTGACCGTCACCGGTGACCTCTTCTGCCACTTCTCCGAGGGCAACGGCCTGTTCTCCTCTCAGTACGACTGCGGCTCGAACTGGAAGAGCACCGAGCTCTTCCTCGGCTCGGGCGTCACGCCGGTCTACGGCAAGCACAACGTCGGCACCCTCGACGCCGGCGGCCAGTACTGGTCGCACAACGCCATGAGCGACGGCTCGCTCTTCGATCCCCGCAAGGCCGGCGACTTCGTCTGGCCGGACGACGGGTCGAAGCTGGTCGTGGCCTCCGGCCTGGACAAGGTGAACTGGGGCCACAAGTTCCAGTTCAACCAGTGGGGTCTGACCAACCGCAGCACGAACCAGCCGATCGCCGGTGACTGGTGGGGCGTCACGAACCTGGTCGTCGGCGGCGGCGACGTCTCCGGCGACGGCAAGGGCGACCTGCTGACCCGTGACATCTGGGGCAACCTCTACGTCCACCAGGGCAACGGCACCGGCAACGCCTTCGCCGCCCCGGTCAACGTCGGCAACGGCTGGGATCAGTACAGGCTGGTCGCCTCCGGTGACTTCAACGGCGACGGCTACGCCGACGCGGTCGGCATCACGAACAGCGGCGACCTGTACTTCCACCCGGGCGCCGGCAAGGCGAACGCGCCGTTCGCCGCCCGCTGGCTGGTCAGCGGCGGCTACCAGAACTTCAAGGACGCCGTGTCCCCCGGCGACCTGACCGGTGACGGCAAGGCGGACCTGGTCCTGACCGATGCCAACGGCAACGTCTTCCGCTCCGAGGGAGGCAAGAGCCTCTTCGGCAGCGAGGTCCTCACCGGGCCCGTCTTCTTCAAGGGCGGCCTGAACTACCGCAGCATCGGCTGACCGCCCGACACCTGCACGACGGCGCCCCGTCACCGGAGATCCGGTGACGGGGCGCCGTCGTGTCATGCCTCCCGCCGCGTCCTATGCGCAAGGTTCCGGAGCCGCGGGTTCGGGGTGGTGCCGTTCCAGGAATTCGAGCCGGTTGCCGACGGGGTCCTGCGAGTAGAAGCGGCGGTGGCCCGGGAGGTTGTCGTCCCAGACCACCGTGGCCCCCCGCTCCCGCAGTCTGTTCGCGTACGCCTCGATGTCGCTCACCCTGAGCCCCGGATGGGCCTTGAGGGCGGGCCGGAAGTCCTCCTCGACGCCGAGGTGCAGCTGGACGGGCCCGGCGGCGAACCAGCAGCCCCCGCGGGCGGCGAGGACGGGCGGCTTGGGGATCTCGGTCATGCCGAGGACGTCCGTGTAGTAGGCGCGGAGCCGGTCCTCCGAGTCCGGCGGCGCGGCGAGTTGCACGTGGTCGACTGCGGTCAGCACGGTCATGCCTCCTTGCGGGCTACGGCGAAGATGCGGCGGAACGGGAAGACGGTGCCGCGCGGGCCGGTGGGATAGGCGGCGCGGAGCCGGTCACGGTATTCGGTGAGGAAGGCGTCCACGGCGTCACGGTCCTCGCCGAGGGCGGTGAGGACGGGTCGCAGGGCGGTGCCCTTGACCCAGTCGAGGACGGGGTCGGGGCCTTGGAGCAACTGGTGGTAGGTGGTCTCCCAGATGTCGGCGTCGCAGCCGAGCTCGGTGAACCGGGCGAGGTATTCGGCGGGTTCGAGGAGATGGATGTAGCGGGCGCCGTGACCGGCGAGCCGGGCCCGCCAGCGCGGGGTGTCGCACTGCTGCGCGAGCAGGGCGTGGCTGGGGGCCGTGAAGTTGCCGGGGATCTGGAAGGCGAAGGTGCCGCCGGGGCGTAGGCCGTTGATCCAGGCGCCGAAGGAGCCGGGGTGGCCGGGGACCCATTGGAGGGCGGCGTTGGAGACGATCAGGTCGTAGGGCTCCTCGGGCAGCCAGGTGCCGAGGTCGCCGTGGCGGAAGTCGAGGCTGCCGCCGCCGGGGGTGGGCCCGGCGTACTCCTCGGTGGCGCGGTGGAGCATCTCCGGGGAGAGGTCGAAGCCGGTGATGCGGGCCTCGGGCCAGCGCTCGGCGAGGAGCGTGGTGACGTTGCCGGGGCCGCAGCCGAGGTCGGCGATACGGGCGGGACCGTGGGGGAGCTCGGGTATGCGGGTGAGCAGGTCGAGGAAGGGCCGTGTGCGGTGGCCCGAGTGCCGGAGGTACTGCTGGGGATCCCAGGTGGGGGCGGATGGCGCGGTGGACGTGGGGGTCCCGGCGCGCGCGGTATCGGAATACATGTTCGAGCCTCCCTGCTGGCGGGGCGATCGGAAGCGGAATCCGTTCCGGCCCCCTCCATGCCCCATGCTCGCTCCATTTATATCTCGATGTCAAGATACTCGTGATCAAGATGCTCGGTATGAAGAGACTTCACATCGACAGACCCCTTACACTGATCGGCATGGAGGACGAGGTCGACCGACTGGTGGCGGCATGGCGGCGGGAGCGCCCTGACCTCGACGTGGAACCACTCGAGGTACTGAGCCGCGTCAGCAGGCTCGCGCGCCATCTCGACCGCGCCCGCAGGCTGGCCTTCTCCGAGCACGGCCTGGAGCCGTGGGAGTTCGACGTCCTGACCTCGTTGCGCCGCGCGGGCGCGCCCTACCAGCTCTCCCCCGGCCAGCTGTTGACCCAGACCCTGGTCACCTCCGGCACCATGACCAACCGCATCGACCGGCTCGCCAAGAAGGGCCTCGTCGAACGGCTCCCGGACCCCAGCGACCGCCGGGGGGTCCTGGTGCGGCTCACCCCCGAGGGCCGGGACCGCGCCGACCAGGCCCTCGCCGGGCTGCTGGCCCAGGAACGGGCGATCCTGGCCCAGCTCTCGCAGGGTCAGCGCGGCGATCTCGCCGGGCTGCTACGCCAGTTGACCGCTCCGTTCGACAACATCCCCGGCTAGGTCGGCCGGTCGTACGCCGGCCCGCCGGGCCAGTGCCACCGCGGCCAGCGTGGAGTGCACCCCGAGCTTGCCCAGCACGTTCTGCATGTGGGTGCGGACCGTGTGCGGGGACAGGAACAGGCGCGCCGCGACGTCCTTGCGGCCCAGCCCGGCCACCATGCAGCGCAGCACCTCGTGTTCACGCGGGGTCAGCGACTCCACCAGCCGCTCGCTGTCCGTACGGTGCTTGCGCGCCGCGGTCAGTTCCCGGAGCACCCCGGTGAGCAGCGCGGGCGGCAGATGCGTCTCCTCGCGCAGGACCCCGCGGATCACGGCCAGCAGCCGGGAGAGCGAGCAGTCCTTCGCCACCCAGCCCGAGGCGCCCGCCTGGAGCGCGAGGGCGGCCCTGCGGGGGTCGTCGCGCTCGGCGAGCACGACGGTGCGGACCCCGGGGTGGGACACCCGCACCCCCGCGACCAGCGCGATCCCGTCGGAGCCGGGCGGCGGCGGCCCGGAGCCGGACTCCCGCTGGGCGGGCACGGCCCCCGGGACCGTGCCGAGATCGGCGTCGACCAGCAGGACGTCGAAGCGACGGCCCTCGGCCGCCGCGCGTTCGAGGCAACGCAGCGCGGCGGGGCCGCTGCCGGCCGCGGACACGTCCACGTCCGGCTCGGCCGCGAGCGCGGCTGCGAGCGACTCGGCGAAAATGCGGTGATCGTCGACGACGAGAACCCGGATACGAACCACAAAACCCCCAAGGGTAGGGGAACGGACGACGGCGGGTACGGCGCCCGGACCGGGTGATCCGCAGCTGCCCCGGCCGCCGCCGTGACATCTCTGCATTACCCCGGACCGGACGACGTACCCGACTTGTCTCGACCCCTGAATCAACACCGGCCCCCACCGGTGTCACGCATCAGCGTAGGGCCGGGGGCGTCCGACGGATGGCCGAATAGCAGAAGTTTTCCCAGGGATTTTCCGACGCGGGGGGCTACGGACCGGCTTTGTGATGGCTTGAAATCGCCTGCCCCGAAGGTCCTGATGGCGGCTTCGGTACCGGCGTGTGCCCCGGGCAGTTGCACGGGGGGCATTTCACCCGGCGTGTGCACGCCGGGCGCCCGCGCACGGCGCCCGTCCGCAGCGCACGGCCCACACGCACACGCCCCCCGCACCGGTCGGGGTGCGGGGGGCGTGCGGAAGCCGGGAGGTCCGGACGGACGTCCGAGGTCCGGCAGCTCCGGGGTGGTTCAGGAGGAGTGCGTACGCGCGAAGTTCCACGCGTCCGTGATGATCCCGGTGAGGTCCGAGCGGCTCGGGGTCCAGCCGAGGCGCTCGTGGGCCGTGCGCGCGGAGGCGACGAGCATCGCCGGGTCGCCGGCCCGGCGCGGGGCGACCACCTCGGGGATGTCCCGGCCGGTGACCTTGCGGACGGTCTCGACGACCTCGCGGACCGAGAAGCCGTTGCCGTTGCCCAGGTTGCAGATCAGGTGCTCCCCGCCGGTGGCGGCCCGCAGGGCGGCCAGGTGGGCCTCCGCCAGGTCGGCGACGTGGATGTAGTCGCGGACGCAGGTGCCGTCCGGCGTCGGGTAGTCCTCGCCGAACACCGAGATCGACTCCCGCTCGCCCAGGGCGACCTGGAGGACCAGCGGGATCAGGTGCGTCTCGGGGGTGTGCCGCTCGCCGAACTCGCCGTAGGCGCCGGCCACGTTGAAGTAGCGCAGGGACACCGCGGCCAGGCCGTGCGCCACGCACTCCCCCGCGATCATGTGGTCCACGGCCAGCTTCGAGGCACCGTACGGGTTGGTCGGCGCGGTCACCGAGGCCTCCGTCAGCAGGCCCTCCGTCGGCTCCCCGTAGGTCGCGGCGGTGGAGGAGAACACCAGCTTGCGCACACCCGCCTCGCGCATCGCGGCCAGCAGGGCCAGCGTCCCGCCGACGTTGTTCTCCCAGTACTTGCCCGGGTTCACCACGGACTCGCCGACCTGCGAGGAGGCCGCGAAGTGCAGCACCGCCTCGTAGGAGGGGTCCAGGTGGCGGGCGGCGTCCTGGATCCGGCCCTCGATGAAGGTGGCGCCCTCCGGGACCCCTACGCGAAAGCCCGTGCTCAGGTCGTCGAGGACGGTGACCTCGTGGCCGGCCTCCAGAAGGTGGGCCGCGACCACGCTGCCGACGTATCCTGCCCCACCGGTTACCAGGTACTTGCTCACTCGCCTACTGCCTCTCGCGGGGAAGCACGCGCGGGTACGTGCGCGTGCGTGGACACTGGCTTACCCGATTCCGCGCCCACGGGGAAATCGGGCGGCCGGAGCCGGCCGGTACGTCAGTCGCGCGCGGCGGCGGACGGCAGTGTGGGCAGCGCCCGGTCCAGCAGACCGGTGCGGGCGGCCAGCGCGGCCGCCTCCAGCCGCGATCCCACGCCCAGCTTCATCAGCACCCGCTGAACGTGCGTACGGGCGGTGCTCGGGGCGATCTCCATGCCCGCGGCAATCAGCCGGGTGTCCTCGCCCTCGGCGACCCGTACGAGCACCTCCACCTCGCGCGGGGTGAGCAGCCGGAGCAGCCGGCTACCCTCGTCGTCGGGCTGGTCGGCGGGGTTCAGGAGCTCCGCGAAGGCCCCCTGCAGCAGCTGCGGGGCGATCGCCACCTCGCCCGCCCTGGCCTTGGCCAGGGCCCGCTCCACACCCTCGATGCGCTCGTCCTGGCGTACGTAACCCGAGGCGCCGGCGGCGAAGGCGGCCGCGATCCCGCGAGGGCTCGGCACCGGGCCGAGGACGACCACGGCGATCTGCGGACGCTCCCGCTTGACGCGCACGACGGGCTCGAAGACCCCGGGCTCGGCGGGGGTGGCGGTGCCGAACAGGCAGACCTCCGGCGCACGGCCGATGACCAGCTCGGCGGCGCCCGCCGCCGGAGCGGCGGCGGCCAGCACCCGGTGGCCGCGCAGCTTCAGGGCAGAGGCGAGCGCCTCGGCCAGCAGCCGGTGCTCGTCGACCACCACGACCCGTACGCCCATTGAGGAACCACCCCCCACCCTTCTGACCCGGCAAGCTACACGCTTGTTCGACGGTGCGAGAGGGATACCGCGCAGAAGCCCCCGATCGGTACGGACCGTTCGGGGGCTTTCGGCGACTCGGTGCGAACCGGGGTGGTGCCCGTCAGCTCGCGGAGAAGGAGACGAAGAGGTACTCCGGGTCGGCCTTGTCCGAGTACGGCTTGCTGACCGTCGTGCGGGAGATGAAGAACTTCCCGTTGTGGTAGCGGTACTCGGAGTACTCCGGCGAGAACCCGGTCTCGGCGCGCTGGCTCGCCTTGTCCGCCGGGTTCTCCATGAGGAGGGTTTCCTTCATCGTCCTGCTGTCGATGCTGACGATCTGACCGCCCTTGTCGTACGGGGGCCGCTTGTAGGCGATGATGTTCGACCCGTCCATGCGCAGCGGGAAGAGCGTGTACCGCTCGCCCGCGTCGGCACGGTCGGTGGTCTGCTTGCCGGTCTCCAGGTCGAAGGAGAGCAGCTCGTTGGTGCGGGAGCTGGAGGCCTGGCCCTGGTGCTCGTAGGACGGCAGGTAGATCCTGCCGTTGCCGACCACCATGTTCATGCACCGCTCCACCTCGGAGCTGCACCGGGCGCCGAAGTCTCCGGAGGCCAGCGGGATGCGGGCCTTCAGCTCGCCCTTGGGGTCGATGACGAAGAGGTCGCTGACGCCCGTGGCGTTCTTCGCGGTCTTGCCGACGTCGGCCCCGACGATCAGGGGCTTGGTGGAGACGACGTACGCGTCCTCGATGCCCGGGGAGAGCTTGTACGAGACGGTGGGCGCGCCCGTGGTCGGGTCGAGGAGCTGCCCGTACAGCGTGTAGTTGGGGCTCTGGCCGCACTTGCGGATGGCGGCGAGGGCCTCGCCGCCGCCGTAGCCCACGTCGCGGCAGCTCTCGCCGTCGACCTTGGGCAGCCACAGGGACTTGCCGTCGGCCAGGTTCCAGGCGGCGCCGCCCGCGGAGATACCGGCCGCGGCGACGGTCTGGCCGCTGAGGGTGACGGTGTTGAACGAGACGGGCTTGTCGCCGCCGGTGGCGCTCTTGGCGTTGCCGGACCAGACCAGCTTGCCGCTCTCCAGGTCGATGACGCCGACCTCGGTGCACTGGACGTACTTGTTCTCGGGCGTCGGCTGGGAGGCCTTGAAGAGGACCGCGGCCTTCTTCTCGCTGACGTGCTTGGTGGCGCCGCAGAGCTCGCCGGGAAGGGGCAGCTCCCACTTCTTGCCGCCGTCGACGAGGTTGTAGCCGACGACCTTCGACAGGTCGGACTTGACGTAGGTGGTGTCGGTCACCCAGGAGCCCGCGACAGTGGCGACATCGGCCGGAACGGGGCTCGGCAGGTTGAGGAGCGGCTTCGACTTCGGGTTGCCGGGTGCCTTCTCGGTGCCGGGCACGTAGTCCGTGGGCTTGTCGTTGCCCGGGGAGGCGCTCGGGTTGCTGTCGGCCTTGTCGTCCCCGCCGCCGCTGTCGCCGGAGGTGTACCAGAGGCCGCCGCCGACGATGAGGACGCAGGCCAGGACGGCCGCGCCGACGATCGTCAGCTGGGTGCGCTTGGCGTTGCCGGAACCCGGGGCCGGGGGCTGGGGGGCGGGCACGGGCGCGCCGGGGGCACCCGGGGCGCCGAACGGCGGCGGGGTGCCGGGCTGCTGCGGGTAGCCGTAGCCGGGCCCGGTCTGCGGGTACCCGTACGCGGGCTGCCCGGTCGGCGGCTGCTGTGGGGGCCCGGCCTGCGGGGCGGCCGCTCCGGGCGGCGGCACGGGCGCGCCGAATCCGCCCGGCGGCGGGTCCTGCGGGGCGCCGAAGCCGCCGGACGGCGGCTGGCTGGGGGGCGGCGGGATACTCATCGGTTGCTGTTGCCTCTCGGTGGGCGGGTCGTGGGACGCGTTTTCACTTGCCGAAAGCCATCAGGAGCCTCTCGTCCGTGTTCTCGCCCGCCAGCCGGGTGACGGAGAGGAAGAACCGCCCGTCCACGTAGGCGGCGCTCTGGGAGGTCAGGAAGGAGGACTCGATCCGTGCGGAGGTGCCCGAGGGGAGCTTCATCAGCGTCGTGGGCGCGCTTCCGTCGGCCGGGAACGAGACGATCTCGCCGGGCCGGCCGACCAGGTCGGCTCGGTAGGCGGTCAGCCGGCCGTTCGCGGCGTCGAGCGGGATGAGGACCTTCTTGTCACCGGCCTTGGTGCGCCACTTGGTCTTGCCCGTGCCGAGGTCGAAGGCGACGATCTCGCTGCCGGTGGACTTGTCCCCGGCGGCGAGGTAGACGGTGTCCGCGTCGACCGCGGAGTTCCCGCAGTTCTGGAGGCCCTCGCTGCTTGCGTAACCACCGCAGTTGACCACGAAGTTGCCTTCACCGACGAGGGTGTTGCGCTTCTGCCCCTTCTCGTCGAGGACGAGGATCGAATGCTGCCCGGTGTCGCGGTTGCCGGCGTCGATGACGGTGGGGCTGACCGAGTAGACGGCGTTGACCTGGAAGCCCTTGGGCAGGCGGTAGCTCCAGGTCTTCTTGCCGGTGCTCGGGTCGGCGTCCTGGATCTCGATGGTCTTGTCGGCGTCCTGGCAGAGGGCCACGGCGATCATCTTGTTGTTGCCGGCGGCGTAGGTCATGGGCTTGCAGCCCTCGGGGCCCGCGTCGGAGAAGAGCTTGTCGCCGGTGCTCAGGCGGTGGGCGCTCTGACCGCCCATCCAGGCGAGGGCGAAGGTGTCGCCGCTGAGGGTGACGGTGGCGGAGGAGCTGGTTTTGAACAGCCCTTCCATGACGAGCTCCTTCGTCCACACCTCCTTGCCGGCCTTGAGGTCGATGAGCTTCATCTGGTTGCAGCTGGAGCCGTCGGCGTTCTTGACGACCATGACGGTCCTGCCGTCGGGGGTGGCCTGCCCGGTGAGTCCGCAGATCTCCACCTGGAAGTCGATCTTCCACTTCTCCTTGCCGTCGCTCACCCCGTAGCCGATGACAGACTTGTCGACGGTCTTGACGACGGTGTCGCCGGCGACCCACAGCCCCCTGGCCGGGATACCGGCTCCCGGGCCCTCCATCTTGGCGGTCTTCAGCCAGAGGGCCTTGTCCTCACCCGGCTTGCGGCCCTCGTTGAGGTCGGTCGGGATGTCGCTGCCCTTGCCGTTCCCGTTGCCGTCGCCCTTGTCGACGGTGGGAGAGCCCGAGGGCTTGGCGTCGGCGGGCTCCTGCGCGACCGGCTTCGGGTCCTTCTCCTCACCGGAGAAGGCCACGTAGCCCACGCCACCGAGCACGAGGACGGCCGCCACCGACGCGGCGACCAGCAGGGTCAACTTCTTCTTCGATGTCGGGCCCGGACCTGGGCCGGGGCCACCCGGGCCCACCGGCTGCTGGGTCACCGTGGGCGGCTGCGGCGGGTACGCGGGCTGCTGGGCGTACGGGTTCGCACCCTGGGGCGGGAACCCGTAACCCTGCTGCGGCGGACCCGGCAGGTGCCCGTAACCGGAAGGCGTCGACGGCTGGTTCGGCGGCTGGTTCGGCGGCTGGGGCAGCTCGGTCATCAGCGCACGCTTTCGGCATCGGGAAGGTCGGGGAGGATGACCTTTCTATCACTGACAGCGCTCATACATCGGGCCGGTCCGTCCGCTGTTCCCAAGGGAGGACCGGCCCGTGACGCCGCCGTTATCCGGCCGGTCGCCCCCGAAGACCGGCGGAATCCAGGCCTCTCCGACCGCCCGGCCTCGGCGCGCCACCAAATCCGCGCGGCCCGACAGGAGTTCGTCGGGCCTCCCCGCACCGGGCCCGAAGCGTCCTCACTTGCCGAAGACCATCAGCAGCTTCTCGTCCTGGCCTTGGGCCCGCAGGTGGGTGGAGGAGATGAAGAACCGTCCGTCCGCGTAGTCCAGCTTCGGGAGGGTGAAGGTCCTCTCGATCGGGGCGGCGGGGCCCGAGGGGTGGCGCAGGACCGCGGTCGGGGTGCCGCCGTCCGCCGGGATGGAGAGGACCTCTCCACCCTGCTCCTCCTCGGCCTTCCGGTAGGCGATGAGCCGACCGTCCACGGCCTTGAGCGGGGTGAGCGTGCGCTTGTCCCCGGCCTTGACCCGCCACTTGCGCTTGCCGGAGGCGAGGTCGAAGGCGACGATCTCGTTGCTCTTGCCGGTGCCCGCCGCGGTGGGCAGATAGAGGGTGTTCGCGTCGACGACCGCCGAGGGGCAGGTCACCAGGGACCGGAACAGGCCGGTGTCGCCGCAGCCGACGGCGAGGCCGTCCGCGCTCTCCAGGGTGGCGGCCTGCTTCCCGTCGGGTCCCAGGACCACGATGGAGCGCTGCTTCGTCCGCTCGTCGCCGATGTCGACGACGGTGGGGTTCACCGAGTAGATGCTGGTGACCTTGAACTTCGCGGGGAGCCGGTAGGCCCAGCCCTTCGCGCCGGTGACGGGGTCGATCCCGTGGACCTCGGCGGTGGAGTCCTCGTCCGAGCAGGTGGCGAGGGCGATCAGCTTGCCGTTGCCGGCCTCGTAGGAGTCCGGGTTGCAGCCGTCGCCCAGCGGGTTCGCGAAGAGCTTGTCGCCGTTGCTGATCTTGAAGGCGCTGGCGGTGCCGCCGCGACTGACGGTGACGGTGTCCCCGATCATCGACAGGGTGGGGCTGGTGAAGATGTCGAAGACCCCCTCACTGGGCACCGTCTTCGACCAGACCTCCTTGCCCGTCCTGAGGTCGACCACGCGCAGCTGGGTGCAGGAGGTGTTCTCGCCCTCGCCGTCGCGGTACATGACGACCGTCCGGCCCTCGGCCGTGGTCTGTCGGGCGACGGAGCAGATCAGGGCGGGGAAGGGGAGTGTCCACTTCTCCTTGCCGTCGGTAACCGAGTAGCCGGTGAGGTTCCTCCAGATACTCTTGACGACGGTGTCGCCGACGACCCACTGACCGGCGGCGTCGACGCCCATGCCGGGGCCGTCGATCTTGGCGGTCTTCAGCCACAGGACCTTGTCCTCGCCCTGCTTGCGGCCGGAGTTCAGGTCCGCCTGCTGACCACCGCCGTTCCCGTTGCCGTCGCCCTTGTCGACGGTGGGAGAGCCCGAGGGCTTGGCGTCGGTGGGCTCCTGCGCGACCGGCTTCGGGTCCTTGTCCTCACCGGAGAAGGCCACGTAGCCCACGCCACCGAGAACGAGGACGGCCGCCACCGACGCGGCGACCAGCACGGTCAGCCTTTTCTTCGGTGTCGGGCCGGGGCCGCCCGGACCGACCGGGCGCTGCTGCACGGTGGGCGGCTGCGGCGGGTACGCGGGCTGCTGGGCGTACGGGTTCGCGCCCTGCGGCGGGAACCCGTAACCCTGCTGCGGCGGACCCGGCAGGTGCCCGTAACCGGAAGGCGTCGACGGCTGGTTCGGCGGCTGGTTCGGCGGCTGGGGCAGCTCGGTCATCAGCGCACGCTTTCGACATCGGGAAGGTCGGGGAGGATGACCTTTCTACCACTGCCGGCCCGCATGAACGGGGCCGGTCCACCCCTGTGCGTAAGGGGTGACCGGCCCGGTCCCGCTCAGGCCTCTTCGGCCAGTTCCAACCAGCGCATCTCCAACTCGTCGCGGTCCGAGAGGAGTTCGCGCAGCTCCGCGTCGAGCTTGGCCACCTTGTCGTAGTCGGTGGAGTTCTCGGCGATCTGGGCGTGCAGGTTGCCCTCGCGGTCGGACAGCTTGTTCAGCTGCCGCTCGATCTTCTGGAGTTCCTTCTTCGCGGCGCGCGAGTCCCCCGAGGCGGTGGACTTCGCGGCGCCGGTGGACTGGACGGGCGCCGGAGCGGCCGCCTCGATCATCCGCTGCCTGCGCTCCAGGTACTCGTCCAGACCACGCGGCAGCATCCGCAGGCTCGCGTCGCCGAGCAGCGCCATCACCGTGTCGGTGGTGCGCTCGATGAAGAAGCGGTCGTGGGAGATCACGATCATCGACCCGGGCCAGCCGTCGAGGAGGTCCTCCAGCTGGGTCAGGGTCTCGATGTCGAGGTCGTTGGTGGGCTCGTCGAGGAACAGGACGTTGGGCTCGTCCATCAGCAGGCGCAGGATCTGCAGGCGGCGGCGCTCACCACCGGAGAGGTCGCCGACCGGCGTCCACTGCTTCTCCTTGGTGAAGCCGAACTGCTCGCAGAGCTGGCCCGCCGTCATCTCGCGGCCCTTGCCGAGGTCGACGCGGTCACGGACGCGCTGGACGGCCTCCAGGACGCGCAGGGACGGGTCGAGTTCGCCGACCTCCTGGGAGAGGTAGGCCAGCTTGACGGTCTTACCGACGATGATCTTGCCGGCGGCGGGCTGGACCTCGCCCTGGGTGCGGGCGGCCTCGGCGAGGGCGCGCAGCAGGGAGGTCTTGCCGGCGCCGTTGACGCCGACGAGCCCGACGCGGTCGCCGGGACCCAGGTGCCAGGTGAGGTGCTTGAGGAGTTCCTTCGGCCCGGCGTGGACGCTGACGCCCTCCAGGTCGAAGACCGTCTTGCCGAGGCGGGCGTTGGCGAACTTCATCAGCTCGGAGGTGTCGCGCGGCGGCGGCACGTCGGCGATCAGCTCGTTGGCGGCCTCGATGCGGTAGCGCGGCTTGGAGGTCCGGGCGGGGGCGCCGCGGCGCAGCCAGGCCAGCTCCTTGCGCATCAGGTTCTGCCGCTTGGACTCCTCGGTCGCGGCGATGCGGTCGCGCTCGGCGCGGGCGAACACGTAGTCGCTGTAGCCGCCCTCGTACTCGTGCACGTCACCGCGCTGCACGTCCCACATGCGGGTGCAGACCTGGTCGAGGAACCAACGGTCGTGGGTGACGCAGACGAGCGCGGAGCGGCGCTCCTGGAGGTGCTTGGCCAGCCAGGAGATCCCTTCGACGTCGAGGTGGTTGGTGGGCTCGTCGAGGATCAGGAGGTCCTGGTCGGCGATGAGCAGCTTGGCGAGGGCGATCCGGCGGCGCTCGCCACCGGAGAGCGGGCCGATGACGGTGTCGAGGCCCTGGCCGAAGCCGGGCAGGTCGAGGCCGCCGAAGAGTCCGGTGAGGACGTCACGGATCTTGGCGTTGCCGGCCCACTCGTGGTCGGCCATGTCCCGGATGATCTCGTGGCGGATGGTCGCCCGGGGGTCGAGGGAGTCGTGCTGGGTGAGGACGCCCATGCGCAGGCCGCCGGACTGGGTGACCCGACCGGTGTCGGGCTCCTCCAGCTTGGCGAGCATCCGGATGAGGGTGGTCTTGCCGTCGCCGTTGCGGCCGACCACGCCGATCCGGTCCCCCTCGGACACGCCGAGGGAGATGCCGTCCAGCAGGGTACGTGTGCCGTACACCTTGCTGACTGCCTCGACATTGACCAGATTGACGGCCATCAGACGCGCTCCAGGGAAAGGGTGTGGATCAGCCCCTCAGCGTAGGCCATGTCTTCCGGATCAAGCCGGGCCCTCGGCGCCCGGCACCGCACCTCGCGGCGTTGTCCTCGGTCGCCGACGCTCCGCGTCGACTCCCTCGTCCGCCTTGCGACGCACGTCACCGGACGCCGCGGACTGATCCGGCCTGATCCGGAAGACATGGCCTAACCCTCCGGGCCGGGGCGGACCGTTCTACGAGATACCAGCCGCCCAGAGCCATCGCGATCGCCGCCGGCGCGGTGACGGGCAGGGCGACCAGGGTGGCGCTGTGCCCGTCGAGCAGGCCGCCGAGCCCGGTCATGGACAGGCCCAGGATGCCGAGCAGGCACAGGGTGATCCCGAGGGCGGCGACGGGGCCGCCGGTGCGGCGGGCGGGGGCGGGCGCGCTCGACCGGGGCGTCTCGAAGCGGCGGAACAGCGCGACGAGGACCCCGGTCAGCGCCGCCGCGGCGAGCATCCGTACCGGGACCTGCGCCCACCAGGCGGCCGTGGCGGGGGCCGGCAGGTCGAGGCCGAGGGCGAGCTGGGCCGCGTACACACCGAGCATCGCGGTCAGGTGCCACAGGAACGCGGTCATGGCGAGGCCGTTGGCCGCGACCACCGCCCGCCAGACGCGCGGCCGGCGCAGCCACGCGGTGGCGGGCCCGGCCGCCAGCTGGACGGCACCGACGAGCCACAGGCCGTGGCAGAGCAGGGCGAGGGTGGGCGGGGCCATGTTGGAGACCTTCTCGCCGGGCATCCCGACCATGGACAGCGGGTACGGGCCGTACGCCACCAGCAGGGCGGCCGAGGCGAGTCCCGCGCCGGCGAGGACGGCGGGCCGGCGGATACGGCCGTCGGCCCGCAGGAAGCCGAGCTGGTGGACGGCGAGCCAGACGAGGGCGAAGTTCAGGAACTCCACGTACGGGACCCCGAACGCGAACCGCAGTACGTCGACCAGCGCGGCCGCCCCGGCCAGGGCGGCGAAGGCGGCCCAGCCGTGGCGCTCGTGCAGCTTCAGCAGCGGCGGGGTGAAGGCGACCATGGCGAGGTAGATCCCGATGAACCACAACGGCTGCGTGACGAGCCGCAGCGCGGCCGCGGTCAGCGTTCCGCCGCCGTGCCCGGCGAGCTGCACGGCGAGCGCGACCGCGGCCCACACCAGGACGAAGACGAGGGTGGGGCGCAGCAGCCGCTGGAGCCGGGCCCGCAGGAAGGCGGCGTAGACGGGCCCGTCGGTGCGGCGGGCCAGGGAGCGGTAGGACAGGGCGTGCGAGAACCCGCCGACGAAGAAGAAGACGGGCATGATCTGCAGCCCCCAGGTGAGCGCCTGGAGGGCGGGTACGAGGGCGAGCAGATTCCCTATGCCGTCGCCGCTGACGGCGGCCATCAGCCAGTGTCCGGCGATGACGGTGCCGAGCGAGGCGACGCGCAGCAGGTCGACGTACCGGTCCCGGTCGGCGGGGGTGGCCTCGGCCATGGCGCTTGCGCTAGCTGTCATGGGGCCACGGTGTCCCGTACGGGGTGTCCCCCGACAGGGTGCGAATACTCAACTCGGCCCTGAGTACCGGCCCGGGGCTCAATCGCCGGCGAGGCTGGGGATTTCAGCCCCGCCGGCGTTTGAGGCGCTCTTTCAGCCCCGCCGGCGTTTGAGGCGCGGGGTCTGGGGCGGAGCCCCAGCAGCGGACCCGCGGGGTCAGGACGGCAGCACCGTCGCGCCCGCGGCCGGGCTGGAAGCCACCCGCGTGGCCCGGCAGGTGCCGGAGGCTTCGAGCGCCGCCGCGACCTTGGCGGCAGCCTCCTCGTCCGCGACGAGGAACGCCGTCGTCGGGCCCGAGCCCGAGACCAGCGCGGTGAGCGCACCGCCTTCGACCCCCGCCGCCAGCGTCGCGGCCAGCGACGGCCGCAGCGACAACGCCGCCGCCTGGAGGTCATTGCTCAGCACCGCCGCCAGCGCCTGCGCGTCGCCCGAGGCGAGCGCCGCCAGCAGCGCCGGGGAGGCCTCCGGCACGGGGATCTCCGTACCCGCGACCTCGGCGAGGCGGTCGAACTCGCGGAACACCGCCGGCGTGGACAGCCCGCCGTCGGCCACCGCGAAGACCCAGTGGAACGCCCCCGCCCCTACGGGCGTCAGCAGTTCACCGCGGCCGGTGCCGAGCGCGGCCCCGCCGACGAGGCTGAAGGGGACGTCGCTGCCGAGCTCCGCGCAGATGTCGAGGAGTTCGGCGAGCGGGGTGTTCAGCCCCCACAGCGTGTCGCAGGCCAGCAGGGCCGCCGCGCCGTCCGCGCTGCCGCCCGCCATGCCGCCCGCGACCGGGATGTTCTTCGCGATGTGCAGGTGGACGGCCGCTTCGATCCCGGCCCGGGCCGCGAGGATCTCGGCCGCGCGCGCCGCGAGGTTGGTGCGGTCCAGCGGGACCTTGTCGGCGTCCGGGCCCTCGCAGGTGACGGTCAGGGTGTCGGCCGGGGTGGCCGTCACCTCGTCGAACAGCGACACGGCGAGGAAGACGTTGGCCAGGTCGTGGAAGCCGTCGGGGCGGGCCGCGCCCACCGCCAGCTGGACGTTGACCTTCGCGGGGACCCGTACGGTCACGGGCGTGCGGGGCGCGCTCACAGGGCGGGCCTCTCCGCCGCGGGCTTGTGCTCGGCGATCGCCGCGAACTCCTCGACCGTCAGGGACTCCCCGCGGGCCTGCGGCGAGACACCGGCGGCGACCAGCGCGGCCTCCGCGCCCGCCGCCGAGCCGGCCCAGCCGGCCAGCGCGGCGCGCAGCGTCTTGCGGCGCTGGGCGAAGGCGGCGTCGACGACCGCGAAGACCTCGGCCTTGGTGGCGGTGGTCTTGACGGGCTCGGTGCGGCGCACCAGCGAGACGAGACCGGAGTCGACGTTCGGGGCGGGCCAGAAGACCTTGCGGCCGATGGAGCCGGCCCGCTTGACGTGCGCGTACCAGTTGGCCTTGACGGAGGGCACACCGTAGACCTTGTTGCCGGGCTCGGCGGCCAGCCGGTCGGCGACCTCGGCCTGCACCATCACCAGCGTGCGCTCGATGGTCGGGAACCGGTCGAGCATGGTGAGCAGGACGGGTACGGCCACGTTGTACGGCAGGTTGGCGACGAGCGCGGTCGGCGCCGGGCCGGGCAGCTCGGTCACGAGCATCGCGTCGGAGTGGACCAGCGCGAAGCGGTCCTTCTTCGCGGGCATCCTGGCCTCGATGGTGGCGGGCAGGGCGGCGGCCAGGATGTCGTCGATCTCGACGGCGACGACCCGGTCCGCGGCCTCCAGCAGCGCGAGCGTCAACGAGCCGAGCCCCGGGCCGACCTCGACGACCACGTCGTCCGGGCGGACCTCGGCGGTGCGCACGATCCGGCGCACCGTGTTGGCGTCGATGACGAAGTTCTGCCCCTTCTGCTTCGTCGGGCGTACGCCGAGGGCGGCGGCCAGCTCCCTGATGTCGGCCGGGCCGAGGAGGGCGTCGGGCGCGGCGGGGGAGGCGTTCTCGGGGTTCTCGGTGTTCTCGGGCTGCTGCTCTGCGGTGCTCACCGGTAAAGCGTCTCAGATCGACGGGCCCGCTACGACGTGAGCCTGCGGCCGCAGTGCGGCCACGGACTCGCCCCCCGCTGGACGTAGAGCTTCTTCGCCCGGTACGTCTGTTCCGTGCCGGAGGCGTCCTGCGGGCGGCCGCTGCCGCCGAGGCCCTGCCAGGTGCGGACGTCGAACTGGTACAGCCCGCCGTAGGTCCCGGAGGCGTCGGTGGCGGCGGGGCGGCCGCCGGACTCGCACTGGGCGAGCGCCGCCCAGTTGAGGCCGTCGGCGCCGGCGACGGAGCTGGGCAGCGCCTTGGTGCCGACCTTGACCAGCTGGGTGACGGGCTCGCGGACGACCTCGTCGGCGATGGGCCGGGGCTTCTGCCGGACCCCGTTGACGGTGCGCAGGCTGTACGTGACCCGGCGCGCCCCGGGGCGGCCGGCGCGCTCGACGACCTCGGTGCCGGCGAACAGGTCGGGGTCCTCGACCTTCTCGGTCACGTACGGGATGCGTTCCTCGCGGACCTCGCGGGTGCCGGTGATGCGCAGCACGGTGACGGTCTGGCCGTCGCGCGGGAAGTCGGTGGGCGGTACGGAGGTGGTGTCCTGGCCCTGGAGGGTGATGCCGGCCTGGTCGAGGGCTTCCTGGACGGTGGCGGCGTTGGTGCGGATGGTGCGTTCGCGGCCGTCGGCCATGAAGGTGACGCTGCGTTCGGTGCGGACGCTGAGGGCCAGGCCGGCGCGGGGCACGGGGGCGGTGCGGGGCGCGGAGAGGTAGGCGCCCTCGGCGCGGATGCCGAACTGGTGCAGGGCGCCCTCGACGGTGCGGGCGGTGGTCCACACCTGGCGCTGCTGTCCGTCGAGGGTCAGGCGCAGGGGGCGGCCGTAGCGGACGACGATCTCCTCGCCGTCGGCGAGGGGTTCGCCGGCGGCGGGGGCGACGAGGTCGTGGGGGCCGACGCCGAGGCCTTCGGCGGCGAGCAGTTCGCCGATGTCGTCGGCGAAGGTGTGGAGGTTGCGCGGGACCCCGTCCACGGTGAGTCGAACGGCCTTGTCGGCGGCGACGAACGCCGTGGTGCCGCCCGCGAGGAAGGCGACGACGAGGGCCTGCGGCACGATCCGCCGCCAGTTCCCGCCGAAGGTCGGGGCGGGGGTGGCACGGCCCCGGGCCCGGCGGCGGCCGGGCCCCGCCGGGGCGGGGGCGTGGGGGGCGGGGACGGGAGCGAGGGTGGGTGTGGCGGGTGCGGCGGGTGCGGCGGGTGCGGACGGTGTGACGGCCACGGCCGCGGGGGCCACGGCACGGCGGCGGCCCGAACCGGGTGCCACGGGCGCGGCGGCCAGGGTGTCGGCCTCGGCCAGTTCGACCGGCGACATCCCGGGCCGGCGACGGCGCCCGCCGCGCGGTGCCGGGACAGGGAACTCCGGGACCGGGAACTCCGCGGCGGGTGCCTCCGGGGCCCGGAGCGCCGGCTCCGGGTCCCACGCGGCGGGCCCGGGATCGTCCGGACCGGCCGGCCGGACCGAGGACGGGGCCGAGGGCTGGGCCTCGTACGCCTCGGGGAGGGGACCGCCACGGCGGTGACTGCCCTGCGTATCGCTCACGACGCTCGCTCCACTGGTGATCCGGCACCCTCTGGTGCGGGCACGGCACCCTAGCGGAGGAATCGTCACGCTCCAAAGCGGATCGACTACGCAGCGTGGCGGAGCGGGCGGGGTGTCAGTAGCCGAAGGCGCGGGCCGTGTTGGCCGCCAGCGCCGTGGCCATCGCGTCCTCGTCGATACCGCGGACCGCGGCCATCGCCCGGACCGTCAGCGGAATGAGGTACGGCGCGTTGGGCCGTCCTCGGTACGGCGCCGGGGTGAGGTAGGGCGCGTCCGTCTCGACGAGCACCAGTTCCGCCGGGGCCACGGCGAGCGCCTCGCGCAGCGGCTGGGCGTTCTTGAAGGTGACGGTCCCGGCGAAGGACATGTAGTACCCGGCGGCGGCGCACTCGCGGGCCATGTCGGCGTCCCCGGAGTAACAGTGGAAGATCGTCCGCTCCGGGGCGCCCTCCTCGCGCAGGACGCGCAGGACGTCCGCGTGGGCGTCCCGGTCGTGGATGACCAGCGCCTTGCCCTGCCGCTTGGCGATCTCGATGTGCGCGCGGAAGGAACGCTCCTGCGCGGCCATGCCCTCGGGGCCGGTGCGGAAGTGGTCGAGGCCGGTCTCGCCGACCGCCTTCACGTGGTCCAGCGCGGCCAGCGCCTCGATCTCGGCCAACGCCTCGTCCAGCGCGGCCTCCCCGCCGCCGGCCCGGGCGCCCTGGCGCGACCACCCGTCGGGATCCCCGTGCACGATGCGCGGGGCTTCGTTCGGGTGGAGGGCGACGGCCGCGTGGACGTTCGCGTACGCGGCCGCGGTCTCGGCGGCCCACCGGGAGCCCTTCACGTCGCAGCCCACCTGGACGACGGTGGTCACGCCCACCGAGGCGGCCTTCGCGAGGCCCTCCTCGACGGTCCCCGCCTGCATGTCGAGGTGGGTGTGCGAGTCCGCGACCGCCACCCGGAGGGGTTCGGGCAGCGGCGGCGGTGCGTCCTTGGGCTGCGTCTTCTCCACGCGTGTGCTCATACGGCCGATCTTATGACCGGCGGAAGAGCCCCTTCAGACGGGAGAGCAGGCCACGGCGCTCCTCGGACGCCTCGACGGCCACCGGCCCCGGGGAGGGGTGCGGCCGGGCGGACCGGCGCGGCTTCGGCTGCCGGGGGACGTTCTCACCGGCCCGCACGGGTCGGGCGATCCCGGGCGCGATGTCGTCGTGGTAGAGGGGGTCGATCATGTCCCTCACCGTGGAGACCTGTCCGGCCCGCATGATCCGTACGACGTGTCCGCCGCAGTTCAGGCAGGTCGGGTTGGACAGGGGGGAGGGCACCCGCTCGCCGTCGACCTTGTACATGATGAACGGCTCGCCCCTGCCGTCGACGTGGTGCTCGATCGCGTACGCCTGCTCCCAGCCGTACCCGCACCTCATGCACGCGAAGGAGTAGGCCTCGTGCACGACGTGCACGTCGGTAGCGGTCACAGCGACAGGGACTGCGGTGGGGACGGGTACCGGGGTGTCTGCGATCTCACTCATGCCAGCTCCTCTTGTTCCACTGGTGCCATTGCCAGTGGACGCCTCGACGGGCGGGAGCGCATCAGGCCCTGTGCAGTGTTGGGCGGTCCTTGGGCGACTCATTCCGAAAGTGCCCGGTGCGCGGTCTGAGCTTTGCTTTTCAGGCTAGCCCTTTACCTGCTCACGGCATCTTTTGTGCCGCGTTCTTTGCCGCGACGACCGCGTCGAACACCTCGCGCTTGGGTACGCCTGCCTCGGCCGCGACCGCCGCGATGGCCTCCTTGCGGCGCTCACCCGCCTCCTCGCGCACCCGCACCCGGCGCACCAGCTCCTCGTCGTCCACATCGCCGGGCGCGGCCGCCGGGGCGCCCTCGACCACGACGGTGATCTCCCCGCGCACGCCTTCGGCGGCCCAGGCGGCGAGCTCGCCGAGCCCGCCGCGCTTGACCTCCTCGTAGGTCTTCGTCAGCTCGCGGCAGACGGCGGCCCGCCGCTGTGCCCCGAAGACCTCGGCCATGGCGGCCAGGGTGTCGTCGAGCCGGTGCGGGGCCTCGAAGTAGACGAGCGTGCGCCGCTCGCCCTCGACCTCGCGCAGCCGGCTCAGGCGCTCCCCCGCCTTGCGCGGCAGGAAGCCCTCGAAGCAGAACCGGTCCACCGGCAGCCCGGACATGGCGAGCGCGGTGAGTACCGCGGACGGTCCGGGGACCGCGGTGACCTTGATGTCCTTCTCCACGGCGGCGGCGACCAGTCGGTAGCCGGGGTCGGAGACCGAGGGCATGCCCGCGTCGGTCACCAGCAGGACGCGCGCGCCGCCGGCCAGGGCCTCGACCAGTTCCGGCGTGCGCGCCGATTCATTGCCCTCGAAGTACGACAGGACGCGCCCGGTGGTGTGCACGCCGAGCCCCTGGGTCAGCCGGCGTAGCCGCCGGGTGTCCTCGGCGGCGATCACATCGGCCCGCTCCAGCTCGGTGGCCAGCCGCGGTGGGGCGTCCGCGAGGTCGCCGATGGGGGTGCCGGCGAGCACGAGCGTGCCCGTCAGGTCCTCGGCCGTGGCGGCAGTGGTGGTGGGCTCGGTACCGCGGGGCTGGTCAGTCGTCACCCGCCCATCCTCTCAGCCCCGTGCCCCGCCGCCCCCCGCCACTGGTGGCGCACACAGATCTCTTCCCTACGATGTGCCGGTGACCAGTACCGCGACGCCACCGCCCAGCCCCGCGGGGGCACCGCCCGCCTCGACGGTGGGACGCGAGGACGAGCCGCCCACCTGGCTGCGCCGACTGCGCGGCTTCGGATACGTGCCGTCCGCCGCCGCTTCGGCGCGCGCGGACGTCCGCACCCGCCTGGTGCCCCCGTACGCCAAGCCGTCCGAGCAGCTGTGGATGACCTTCGGCCTGCCACCGCAGGTGTGGGGGACCTGGCAGCTGATCGTCTCGTGGGTGGGGCCGCTGCTGGTGGCACTGGTCGCCGGGGTGCTGCGGTTCGTGCACCTGGGCAGCCCGAAGGCGGTGATATTCGATGAGACGTACTACGCCAAGGACGCCTGGGCCACGATCAAGCAGGGCTACGAGGCGAGCTGGCCCAAGGACATCGACGCCTCGATCCTCGCCAACCCGGACGGGGTCGCCCTCCCGGCCGATCCGGGCTACGTCGTGCACCCGCCGGTCGGCAAATGGGTGATCGGGCTCGGCGAGTGGATGTTCGGGTTCACGCCCTTCGGCTGGCGGTTCATGACCGCCGTGCTCGGCACCCTGTCGGTGCTGATGCTGTGCCGGATCGGGCGCCGCCTCTTCCGCTCGACCTTCCTGGGCTGCCTGGCGGGCGCGCTGCTCGCGGTGGACGGCCTGCACCTGGTGATGAGCCGCACCGCGCTGCTGGACCTGGTGCTGATGTTCTTCGTGCTGGCCGCCTTCGGGGCCCTGCTCATCGACCGCGACCGGTCCAGAGCCCGGCTCGCGGACGCGTTGCCGGTGGACGAGGAGGGCCGGACCCGGCCCGACGCGAAGATCGCCGAGACGCTGCGGCTGGGCCGGCGGCCGTACCGGATCCTGGCCGGTGTCTGCCTGGGTCTGGCCGCGGGGACGAAGTGGAACGGCTTCGTGATCCTCGCGTTCTTCGGCGTCCTCACCGTGCTGTGGGACGCCGCCGCGCGGCGCACCGCGGGCGCGGGGGCCCCGTACGTCTCGATGCTGCGGCGCGACGCGCTGCCGGCCTTCGTCTCCACCGTCCCGGTGGCGATCGCCACGTACCTGGCCTCGTGGTCGGGCTGGATCCTCAGCCCGGACAACGGCAAGGGCGGCTATCTGCGCGACTGGGCGGCCAAGTACGACCAGGGCAGTTCGCTGGGGTTCCTGCCGGAGTGGCTGCGCAGCCTGTGGCACTACGAGACCGAGGTCTACAAGTTCCACGTCGGTCTGACCTCGGGGCACACCTACGAGTCCAACCCGTGGAGCTGGCTGGTCCTGGGCCGGCCCGTCTCCTACTTCTACGAGTCCCCCGAGGCCGGCGCCGACGGCTGCCCGGCGACCGCGGCGGGCAAGTGCGCCCGCGAGGTCCTGGCCCTGGGCACGCCGCTGCTGTGGTGGGCGGGCTGCTTCGCGCTGCTGTACGTGCTGTGGCGGTGGTTCTTCCGCCGTGACTGGCGGGCGGGCGCGATCGCGTGCGCGATCGGGGCCGGTCTGCTGCCCTGGTTCAACTACCAGGAGCGGACGATCTTCTACTTCTACGCGGTGGTCTTCGTCCCGTACCTGTGTCTGGCGGTGGCGATGATGATCGGCGCCCTGCTGGGCCCGGCCGGGTCGAGCGAACGCCGCCGCGCGCTGGGCGCGATCGGCGCGGGCGTCCTGGTCCTGCTGATCGCGTGGAACTTCATCTACTTCTGGCCGATCTACACGGGCCAGTCCATCCCGATGGACTCCTGGCGCAGCCGCATGTGGCTGGACACCTGGGTCTAGCAGGCGAAACGACGGGCCCGGCACCTTCTGGTGCCGGGCCCGTCGTGTCAGCCGGCCGTGTCCGGCCGGGTGGACGCGCGGGTCCGGAGCGGGTCGAGGTGCAGTTCGTAGGGCCCGGTGCAGTCCGCGGCGAGCGTGGCGATCCGGGCTCCGCAGGGACAGGCTCGGTTCGGCCCTTCGGTGCCCTCCGGGCCGCAGCATCCCGTGCTGTTCGCCCAGCCGGGCAGCGGCTGCAGGACGGACGCGTCCTCGGGGTGGACGACGATCGTGTCGCGGGGGCCCGCCGAGATGACGAAGCCGTGGTCGCCGACGGCCCTGCAGAGCCCGCGGGGCTGGGACGGTACCGGGTCGTCCTGGTCCTCCTGCGGGACGAACGGTGCTCCCCACGGCTCGGTTTCGATCGCGTACGAGCCCCGAGGAACCGTCGGTGGGGCCTTTCGTGCGCCCTCGGGCCGGGCGAGGTCGAGGTCCGGGACGGTCGGCACGGCAGGAAGCGCCGTCAGGTCCGGCGTGAGTGCGTGGCCGCATGCGGAGCAGTGGAAGACCGTCATGGGTCCTGTTGTAGCCGTGCGCAGCAGCGCTTCGCATCCCTGTTTTCGATCGGAGCGGGAGCGGGCGCCCTACCGGGACGCCTCGCAGGCCGATTGCGCGACGTCCTTGCTCGCGCCGGCCGCGACGAGACTGGAGTCGCAGCTGGTCTGGTTGCCGATCGCGCCCTGGTAGCAGGCCTCCGCGACGCCGTCCTTGACCTTCGAGTCGTGCTTGGCGACGTACTGCTCGCACGCCGTCACGTCCGCGTGGGCGGACGGGGCGACGACGACGGCGCCGCCGACGGCGAGGGCCAGGCCTGCCAGGATGCTGGGGATACGAGCCGACGGACGCATGCGGATGCACCTGCTCTCTCGGTGGGGCACGCGGTCCGCCGACGCGCCGGACCGCGGGCGGGGGCGGCGGCGCGGAGCGGGCGCTCCGGGGGGCGACCGGCACGGCGCAACGGTCACCCTCGCCCTTCCGACGCTAGAACACGGCGCGGGAGCACGCACGTTCGGGCGGCGCGCCGGCTACGGTTCGAGCGGCCGGCCGAGGGTGACCGGCCCGAAGCCGGTCGGTAGGTGGCGCACGGCCAGCGCCGCGGCCTCGGCGGCCGTGGTGAACACACCGAGGTTCGGGGTGATGAAGCCGGTGCCCACCCCGTAGGTGCCGTCGCCGCCCGCGCTCAGGCACGGGCTGCCGAACGTCAGGCTCGGGCGGGTGGTGGACGAGAAGCGCAGCGCCCAGTGGCTCGTGAACGGGTAGAGGGCGCGCAGGGCCGGCTCGGCGTACGCCGCCTCGACCAGGGCCTGGTACTGCTCCCGCCAGGAGTACTCCAGCTCGCCCGCCTCCAGGAGCATGCCCTGCCACTCCGCTTCCACCAGACGGACGGGATCGAGGTCGGGCACCTCGAAGCGGCCCGTCGGGTGCGCGAAGGGGGCCGCCCGCCGGATGTCGTCGAGGGCGTCGCCGTCGTGCCAGGCCCGCGCGGCCCTGGCGACCTGGGCCAGGTCGTCCGTGTCACCGTCGATGAGGCACAGACCCTGGAACGCCTCCTCGCCACGGATCGACCAGCGCCGCTCGTATGTCCCTGCGCTGATCCGCAGCGGCTCGCGGTGCGGCAGCGTGCTCGCGACGACCGCGTACGTCATCGAAGCGGAGTCGGGCGAGGCCGCGAGAACGGAGTCGAGGCGGCCGTCCGCCGCGGCTCGGAGCGCCGCGGCGAGACCGCCGCAGGCCGCGACGTCGGGATACAGGACGGCGGGATCAGGAGGTGTGGACACAGCTCCCGATTGTGCCCGGCCCACGGAGCGGCATCCCCGCGGGATGTTCCGGTCCGGTAACAACGGCGTACCGAACCGCTGCACAGAGTAAAGTCCGCACCAAGGGTTCTTGAACATGTTCAGGAGCCGTGGTCATGGGGGAAGGATCCAAGTGAACGGGGCAGCGAAGGGTGCCGTCATCGGCGGGGTGTTCCTCGCCCTGGTCGGCGGCGCCGGGTACGGGGTGTACGCGCTGGTCGGCGACGCCGACGGAGACGGGGAAGGCAAGGACGGCGAGACCTCCGTCCAGGCCGAGAAGGGCAGCGGTCCGGTCAGCGAGAAGGACGCCGCGAAGACCGCCAAGGCCTTCCTGGCCGCCTGGGCGGCCGGGGACGAGCGGGTGGCCGCCGACCTGACGAACAACGCCGCGGCCGCACAGGCCGCGGTCGGGGATTTCAAGACCAAGTCGTACGTGTCCAAGGCCGTGATCACTCCCGGCACGCCGAACGGCACCGTCGTGCCGTTCAAGGTCGAGGCGGAGATCACGTACGAGGGCACGACGAAGCCGCTGGCCTACGACTCCCAGCTGACCGTGGTGCGGGGGGTGACCAGCGGAAAGCCGCTGGTCGACTGGCAGCCCTCGGTGATCCACCCGCAGCTCCGGAAGGACGAGAAGCTGCGCGCGGGCGCTCCGGCGAACCCGCCGGTCAAGGCCGTGGACCGCAACGGCGAGGAGCTGACCGCGGAGAAGTACCCCTCGCTGCGCCAGGTCCTGGACGAGCTGCGCCAGAACTACGGCAGCAGGACGGGCGGCAAGGCGGGTGCCGAGCTGTGGATCGAGCCGGCCGCCAAGGACGCTCCCAAGCGGACCTTGCTGACCCTCGTCGAGGGCGAGCCGAGCACCCTCAAGACGTACCTGGACGCGAAGGTCCAGGCCGCCGCCGAGCAGGCGGTCGCCAAGTTCCCGGAGGCCTCGGTGGTCGCCGTCCAGCCGAGCACCGGACACATCCTGGCCGTCGCGAACAACCGCAAGGACGGCTTCAACGCGGCGATGCGGGGCAACCGGGCCCCGGGGTCCACGATGAAGATCGTGACGGCGGCGATGCTGATGGACCGCGGCCTGGTCGCGGCGGACAAGCCGGCGGAGTGTCCGAAGGCGGTGACCTGGGGTCGGGAGTTCCACAACCTGAAGAACTTCGATCTGCCGCCCGGCTCCAGCTTCGCGACCTCGTTCGCCCGGTCCTGCAACACCGCCTTCATCAAGCAGATCAAGCCCGTCGACGACGACTCCGCGCTGCCCAAGGAGGCCACGGAGGTCTTCGGCATCGGCCTGGACTGGAAGACCGGTATCCAGTCCACCGACGGCAAGGTCCCGCCGGCCACGGGCGCGGCGGCGGCCGCCGAGTACATCGGGCAGGGCCAGATCACCATGAACCCGCTGAACGTCGCGTCCATCACCGCGACCGCCCGCACCGGCGTCTTCCACCAGCCGCTGCTGGTCTCCCCGGAGCTCGACGGCCGGAAGATCGCGACGGCCGAGCGCCGGATGAAGGCCTCGGTGCGGCAGCAGCTCGTCGGCATGATGAAGCTGACCGCCACCAGTGGCACGGCGAGCGGGGCCATGGCCTCGGTCGGCGGTTCCGACAAGGGCGCGAAGACCGGCTCGGCGGAGGTCGGCGGCGCCGACGCGAGCCCGGACAGCTGGTTCACCGGCTTCAGCGACGACGTGGCCGCGGCCGCGATGGTCGAGGGCGGCGGCCACGGCGGCGAGGCGGCGGGCCCGATCGTCGCCCAGGTGCTGAACGCGGGCTGACGGCGGGCCGACCGAGGCCCGCGCCGGGCCGGGCCCGGGCCTCACCGCCGACGTGCACGAGCGCGACGAACGGGCCTCAGAGGGCTGACAGGGCCGACTTCAGGGCCCGGACCAGGGCCTGTGCCCGGGGGTCCGCGGTGACCGACTTGGCCAGGGCGTTGGTGACGTAGCCGAAGCCGATGCCCGCCTCCGGGTCCGCGAAGCCCAGGGATCCACCGCGGCCGGGGTGCCCGAAGGAGGCCGGCGAGAGCAGCGGGGAGGCCGGGCCGTGCAGCATGTAGCCGGCGCCGAAGCGGGTGTTCACCACGAGCACCCGGTCCGGCCCGGCGGAGTGCTCCTGGGCGGCGAGCGCCGTGCCGGCCGGGGTGAAGATCCGCGCGCCGTCCTCGACCACGCCGATGGTGGCCCCGTAGAACCGGGCCAGGGCGCGGGCCGTCCCGATGCCGTTCGAGGCGGGGAGCTCTGCGGCCCGGTAGCCGGGGTCGTTTTCGTCGGGCAGCGGGTCGATGGCGGCGAAGGCGCGGCGGGTCAGGGATTCCGGGTCGGCGTAGGCCTCGGAGACGTTGCGCCGCGGCCGGGTCCGCAGCATGCCCGCGCTCTCGGGCGGCTCCACCGGCGCGACCCGGCCCACCCGGTGGGTCTCGGTCGCCGGCAGGCCCACCCAGAACTCCAGCCCCAGCGGTTCGGCGATCTCCTCCGCCAGGACGGAGCCCAGCGTGCGGCCGGTCGCCCGCAGCACCAGCTCGGACAGCAGCCAGCTGTAGGTCTGGGCGTGGTAGCCGTGCTCGGTGCCCGGCTCCCAGAAGGGCTGCTGCGCGGCGACCGCGCGCGGCCCGGACACCCCGTCGGCGGCCTCGGCGGCGCTCAGCCCCCGGTCCAGCGCCGGTATGCCCGCGCGGTGCGCGAGCACGTCGCGGACCAGGATCCGCTCCTTACCGCCCGCCTTGAACTCCGGCCAGTACGAGCCCACGGGCGCGTCCAGGTCCATCAGTCCGCGCTGGTGCAGCAGCAGCGGCACGGCGGCGGCCACGCCCTTGGTCGCGGAGCGGACGATCTGCGCGGTGTCCTCGGTCCAGGGCTCGGTGCCGTCCGCGTCCTTCGTGCCGGCCCACAGGTCGACGACCTTGCGGCCGTCGCGGTACACGGCCACGGCCGCGCCCCGGTCCCCGAGCACCTGGAAGTTGCGTAGGAACGCGTCTTTGGCGGGCTCGAAGCCCTCCGCCACCGCACCCTGGATGTTCATGTCCACATCCACGCCAACAACCGACGGCCGGTGCTTATGCCACCGATACCGAGCGCGGGTCGAAGCCGAACGGGAGCTCCAGCCGGTGGGCCCGCATCAGCTTGTCGTCGCACAGAAGGTCCTGCGTGCGGCCGTCGGCCGCGATGACCCCCTCGCTGAGGATCACCGAGCGCGGGCACAGTTCGAGGGCGTACGGCAGGTCGTGCGTGACCATCAGCACGGTCACGTCGAGCGAGCGCAGGATGTCCGCGAGCTCGCGGCGCGAGGCGGGGTCCAGATTGGACGAGGGCTCGTCCAGGACCAGGATCTCGGGTCGCATGGCCAGTACGGTCGCCACCGCGACGCGGCGGCGCTGGCCGAAGGACAGGTGGTGCGGCGGCCGGTCGGCGAAGTCCGCCATCCCGACCTGGTCCAGGGCCGCCCGGACCCGCTCCTCCAGCTCGGCGCCGCGCATGCCGGCGGCCGCCGGGCCGAAGGCCACGTCCTCGCGCACGGTCGGCATGAACAGCTGGTCGTCGGGGTCCTGGAAGACGATGCCGACCCGGCGACGGATCTCGGCGAGGTTGCGCTTCTCCACCGGCAGCCCGGCCACGGTCACCGAGCCGACGCCGCCGGCGAGGATGCCGTTGAGGTGCAGCACCAGCGTGGTCTTGCCCGCGCCGTTGGGTCCGAGCAGGGCGACCCGCTCGCCCTGGCCGACCGTGAGGTCGACGCCGAAGAGGGCCTGGTGGCCGTCCGGGTAGGCGTAGGCGAGGCCGGCGACTTCGAGGGAGGGAGTACGGGTCACAGGGTCCATCCCATCAGACAGACGGCGAGCGCCGTCACCGGGAGTGCGGCCGCGTACGCCCACTGGGCGCGGGTGGCGGCGACCTCGTCGATCACCGGCATCGAGCCGGCGTAGCCGCGGCTGACCATCGCGAGGTAGACGCGCTCGCCGCGCTCGTAGGAGCGGATGAACAGCGCGCCGGCGGTCTTGGCCAGCACCCCCCAGTGCCGGATGCCACTGGCCTCGAAGCCGCGGGAGCGGCGGGCGACGGACATCCGGCGCAGCTCGTCGCTGATCACATCGCCGTAGCGGATCATGAAGGAGGCGATCTGGACGAGCAGGGGTGGCAGCTTCAGCCGTTGCAGGCCCAGCAGCAGGGCGCGTAGCTCGGTCGTGGAGGCGAGCAGGACGGAGGCGGCCACGCCGAGGGTTCCCTTGGCGAGGACGTTCCAGGCGCCCCAGAGGCCCGAGACGCTGAGGGACATGCCGAGCACCTGCACCTGCTCGCCCTCGGCCACGAAGGGCATGAGCACGGCGAAGGCGACGAAGGGGACCTCGATCAGCAGCCGTCGGAGCAGGAAGCCGGCCGGGATCCGGGCGACGGCGGCCACCGTCGCGATGAGGACGGCGTACAGGCCGAAGGCCCACACCGCCTCGCGCGGTGTGGACACGACGACCACGACGAAGGCCAGGGTCGCGGCGAGTTTGCAGTGCGGGGGCAGGTCGTGGACCGGCGAGTGGCCGTGGCGGTAGAGCTTGTGGGCGTGGCCGGCCCCCATGTCAGCCTGCCGAGGCGGAGGTGGAAGGGGCGGTGGAGGTGGCGGTCAGGTCTTCCGTCCGGCGGCGGCGCACGGCCCAGAAGATCCCGGTGCCGGCGACGACGGTCACGCCGACGCCGATGACCCCGGCGAGGCCGCCGGACAGGCGGGCGTCGTCGACGTCCTTGACGCCGTAGTCGGCGAGCGGGGAGTTCGCCGACGCGTGCTCCTCGACCTTCTCGTCGATCCCCTTGTCCGCGGCGACCTTCTCCAGGCCGTCGGGGCTGGCGGAGGCGTAGAAGGAGACGAACCCGGCGAGCACGAGCGCGGTGACCAGGCCGGTGACCCACACCTTGCGGGTCGAACCGGCGCCGGCGCCGGTGGCCGTGGGTGCGGGTGCGGCGGCCGGCGCGTCGACGAGCGCGCCGTCGACGCGCAGCTTCAGGCGCGTGGTCAGCCCGCGGGCCCCGTGCACCAGGTCGGGGCGTACGGCGATCACGGCGCCCACGGTCGCCGCGGTGATGGCGGCCTCACCGATGCCGATGAGCACGTGCACACCGACCATGGCGGTGAACACCTTGGCGATCGGGACGTCGGTGGTGCCACCGATGGCGTAGACGAGGGTGAAGAAGGCGGCCGCGGCCGGCACGGAGAGCAGGGCGCCGGTGAAGGCGGCCACGGTCACCGAGCGCCGGGTGGCCGGCAGGATCCCGAGCAGCCCGCGGAAGATCGCGTACGAGACGACGACGGTGACGACGCCCATGACGGTGATGTTCACGCCGAGGGCGGTCAGGCCGCCGTCGGCGAAGAGGATGCCCTGCATGAGCAGGACGACGGACACGCACAGCACACCGGTGTAGGGGCCGACGAGTATCGCGGCGAGCGCTCCGCCGAGCAGATGGCCGCTGGTACCGGCGGCGACCGGGAAGTTCAGCATCTGGACGGCGAAGATGAAGGCGGCGACGAGACCGGCGAGCGGCGCGGTGCGCTCGTCGAGTTCGCGGCGGGCACCGCGGAGGCTGACGGCCACCGCGGCGGCGGCCACCGCTCCGGCGGCCACCGACACGGGTGCGTTGATGAATCCGTCGGGCACATGCATGGAGTGGCTCCGCTTCTTACTCAGTCTTTAGCTGTTCAACCATAGTGCCCAGTTGCAAATCGTTGGCAAGAGCGTCGGCATCACAAATAGAAGCGCGCGGTTTCGTGGGAATGTGCGAGGCTGGACGGGACAAACGGACGCAAATGTTCCGATTTCGAGGAGTCTTGTCGATGTCAGCCACCGCCGAGAATCCACCAGCGACCGCCACCGCAAGCGCCGTCGAGGAGCGGGTACGCGCCCGTGTGATCACGGACGATCCCCTCTACCGGACGATCCCGGTGGCCCTGCGCTTCGCCGCCGCCGAGCCGCTGGCCGTACGGATCGTCTTCCCGGCAGGCCTGTCCCCCGAGGGCACCGACAACGAGTGGGTCTTCCCCCGGGCCCTTCTGGAGGCCGGCCTCCAGGCTCCGACCGGGACCGGGGACGTACGCGTCTGGCCCTGCGGCCGCGTCCAGGCGGTCGTCGAGTTCCACTCCCCCGAGGGCGTCGCCGTCGTCCAGTTCGACATCGCCGCGTTGCGCCGCTTCCTCCGCCGCACGTACGCCCCCGCGGTCGCCTCCGCCGTCTCCACCACCCGTTAGGTCCGAACGAGCCCGGCCCCGCACCACCCGATGATCGGGCGGTACGGGGCCGGGTCGCGCTGTCGGCCCGTACGGGCCGTCAGCTTCAGGCGTTGACCAGCTCGCGGTCCTTGTCCGGGCCCTCCGGGGAGTCCGCGGACTTCTCCAGGTGCTTGCGCAGGCTCTCGCCCTCCACGTCCACGTTCGGCAGCAGCCGGTCCAGCCACTTCGGCAGCCACCAGGCCTTGTGCCCGAGCAGGGCGAGCACCGCCGGGACGATGGCCATGCGGACCACGAAGGCGTCGAAGAAGACGGCGACGGCCAGACCGAAACCGATCATCTTGACCATCTGGTCACTGGCTCCCATGAAGCCCGAGAACACCGCGATCATGATGACGGCGGCGGCCACGACGACCCGCGCGCTGTACTGGAAGCCGGTGACCACGGCCTGGCCCGGGCGCTCGCCGTGGACGTACGCCTCGCGCATCCGGGTGACGAGGAAGACCTCGTAGTCCATGGCCAGACCGAAGACGACACCCACCATGAAGATCGGCATCATCGACATGATCGGACCGGTCTGCTCCACCCCGAAGACCGAGCCGAGCCAGCCCCACTGGAAGACCGCGACGACGGCGCCGAGGGCGGCGACGACCGAGAGCAGGAAGCCGAGGGCCGCCTTGAGCGGGACCAGGATCGAGCGGAAGACGAGCATCAGCAGCAGGAAGGCGAGACCCACGACGAGCGCCAGGTAGGGCAGCAGCGCGTCGTTCATCTTCTGCGAGAAGTCGATGTTCATCGCGGTGGCGCCGGTGACGAGGACGTCTTCCCCGCTGCCGTCACGGATCTCGTGGACCAGTTCCTCGGTGTGCGTGGAGGACGGGCGGTCCTTCGGGATGACCGTGATGACCGCGGCGTCGCCGGCCTCGTTGAGGGTGGGCGGGGTGACCGCGACGACCCCGTCCAGGCCCTTGATCCGGTCGGCGGTGGAGTCGGCGAGCGCCTTGTCGCCGTCGACGACCACCATCAGCGGGCCGTTGAAGCCCGGGCCGAAGCCGTCGGACAGCAGGTCGTACGCCTGGCGCTGGGTGGTGGAGACCGGCTGGGCGCCGTCGTCCGGCAGGCCCATCTCCAGCTTGCTCGCCGGGATGGCGATGACGCCGAGGCCGATCACACCGGCCAGCAGCACCATGACGGGGCGGCGCAGGACGAAGCGGGCCCAGCGGGTGCCGCCGTTGGCCTTCTTCTCGGCGCCCTCCGGCTTGCCCTTGCCGAACAGGCGGCTCTTCTTGCCCGCCGGCAGCACCTTCTTGCCCGCGAAGGCGAGGATGGCCGGGACCAGGGTCAGCGCGACGAGCACGGCGATGACCACGGTGCCCGCGGCCGCGAAGCCCATCTTGGTCAGCATCGGGATGTTGACGACGGCCAGGCCGACCAGGGCGATGACCACGGTCAGACCGGCGAAGACGACGGCGGAGCCGGCGGTTCCGACGGCGCGGCCCGCGGCCTCGTCCCGCTCACGGCCCTCGGCGAGCTCCGCGCGGTAGCGGGAGACGATGAAGAGGGCGTAGTCGATGCCGACCGCGAGGCCGATCATCGTCGCGAGGGTGGCGGTGGTGTTGCCGAGGTCCAGCACGTTGGCGAGCGCGGTGATGGAGGAGACACCGATGCCCACGCCGATGATCGCCGTCAGCAGCGGCAGACCGGCGGCGACCAGCGAACCGAAGGTGATGACCAGGACGATCGCGGCGACCGCGATGCCGATGATCTCGCCGGAGCCCGTCTCGGGGGCCGCCATCAGCGCGTCGCCGCCGATCTGGACGTTCAGGCCGGCGGCCTTGGCGCCGTCACCGGAGACCTTGAGGGCCTCGCGGGTGTCGTCCTTCAGCTCCATGCCGCTGACTTTGTACTTGGCGCTGATGTAGGCGGTGGAGCCGTCCTGGCTCACGGCCTGGGCCTCGTACGGGTCGGCGACGGAGGAGATCTCCGCGGCTCCCGGGCCGGTCTTCAGCCCGGTGACGATCTTCTGCACCTCGGCCTTGGGGCCGGCGTCGGTGACCTTGGCACCCTCGGGGGCCTTGATGACGATCCGGGCGGTGGCGCCGTCGGCGGCCATCCCCGGGAAGCGCTGGTCCAGCAGGTCGAAGGCCTTCTGGGCCTCCGTGCCGGGTATCGAGAAGGAGCCGGAGGTGGGCGCGCTCGCCGAGGCGGCGCCGAAGCCGGCGGCGAACAACAGCGCCACCCAGAGGAGGGCGACGAGGCCGCGGCGCCGGAAGGCACCCCTGCCGAGTCGGTAGAGGAAGGTAGCCACGTCGGTGGTTCTCCCGTTCAGGTCGTGGGATGGATCCGGATCGGATCAGGGCATGAGGAGCCGGCCCGACGACGAGAGCGGCGTGTCAGGAACAGCGAAGAGCCGAGCTGGGGACGGGGAGGATCGAGGATCAGACGCCGAGGGCGGGGAAGACCACGGCGTCGATGAAGTCACCGAGGAAGGCCCGGTCCACCGGGCGGTCCTCGATCAACGGGAGCGCGATGAACGCCCCGATGAGCATGTGCGGTACGAAGTCGAGCGCGGGACAGTCCGGGCGGATCTCGCCCCGGTCCACCGCACGCCGAAGCATCGCCTGGAGACCGTTGAGCTCCGGGTCGACCAACAGGTCGCGCAGGGCCTTGTGCAGCTCCGGGCTCTCGTGGACGGCGTGGGCCAGACCCCGCATCAGTGCGGTGTCCTTGGCCATCTGCGCATCGTCGGAGTGCTCGACCATGCGTGCGAAGTCCCCGCGCAGGCTGCCCGTGTCGATCTCGCGCAGCGAGACCGGCTGCGTGCAACGCAGGGCTTTGGCGACCAGCTCCGGCTTGCTCCCCCACTGGCGGTAGAGGGTGGCCTTGCTGGACTTCGTACGGGCGGCGACCGCGTCCATGGTCAGCGCCTCGTAGCCGACGTCACGCAGGAGGTCGAGGACCGCCTCGTGCAGTTCGGCCTGCCGCTCAGGGGTGATCCGGCTACGCCGGGCCACCATCGCCTCGGTCATCTCCGTGCCTCCCGTCGAAGCGAAACTGTTCCGTACGCTTAAGACGATACCCCCACCGCAAGCGAAACGAAACCGTTCCGTTTCGCTCGGGGGAGTGTCATGGATCACCTGTACGAGTTGCCAGGGCCCCCCTACGCGGAAAGCATTGGGGGGTGAGTCACGACGTCGCGTACCTCCGGTTCCCGCACCTGCACGACGACCTTCTCTGCTTCGCCACCGAGGACGATCTCTGGGTCGCCCCGCTGGTCCCCGACGGCCGGACCCCGGGGCGGGCCTGGCGCATCACCGTCGACCGGACCCGTGTCGGCCACCCGCGCTTCTCCCCCGACGGCAAGCACATCGCCTTCACCAGCTGGCGCAGCCTCGACCCCGAGATCCACCTCGCCCCCGTCGACGGCGGCCCCGCCCGCCAACTCAGCTACTGGGGCGCCCTCGACACCCGCGTCTGCGGCTGGACCCCGCCCGACGAGGACGGCCGCAGCGACATCCTGGCCGTGTCCTCGCACAGCCAGCCCTTCTCCTACTTCGCCTGGGCCTACAGCCTGCCCACCGACGGCAGCCCCGGCGGACGCCTGCCCTGGGGGCCCGTCTCCGACATCCAGGTGCGCTGCACCGACGAGGGCGAGCGGCACTCCCTGCTGCTCACCGGCAAGCCCCCGCACGAGCCCGCCGCCTGGAAGCGCTACCGCGGCGGCGCCACGGGCCGGCTGTGGCTGCACGGACAGCGGCTGCTGGAGGACGTCGAGGGCCACCTCGACTCCCCGATGTTCGTCGGCGGCCGGATCGCCTTCCTCTCCGACCACGAGGGCATCGGCAACCTGTACTCCTGCCTGCCCGACGGCACCGATCTGCGCCGGCACACCGACCACGAGGAGTTCTACGCCCGGCACGCCTCCAGCGACGGCTCCCGCGTCGTCTACCAGTGCGCCGGGGACCTCTGGCTCGTCGAGTCCCTGGACCGGGACGCCGTCCCGCGCAAGCTCGACGTCCGCCTCGGCGGCCCGCGCGCGGGCCGGCGTACCTACCAGGTACCGGCCGCCAGTCACGTCGACTCGCTCTCCGTGGACGCCACCGGGCGCGCCAGCGCGGTCGTGGTGCGCGGCAGCCTCTACTGGTTGACCCACCGCGACGGCCCGGCCCGCACCATCGCCGACACCCCGGGCGTGCGCGTACGGCTGCCGGAGATGCTCGGCAGCGGCGGGCAGGTCGCCTACGTCACCGACGCCGAGGGCGAGGACGCGATCGAGATCGCCTACCTGCCGAGGGCCTCCGGGGAACGGGAGCCGCGCCGGCTGGCCTCGGGCGAGCTGGGGCGGGTCACCGAGCTGCTCTCCGACCCGGACGGCGAGCGGCTCGCCATCGCCTCCAACGACGGCCGGCTGCTGCTCCTCGACGCCACCGAGGAGTCCAACGGCGAGGTCACCGAGCTGATCCGGTCCATCAACGGCCCCGTCACCGACCTCGCCTTCTCCCCCGACGGCGCCTGGCTGACCTGGTCGCATCCGGGCATCGGGCGCTCGCTGCGGCAGATCAAGATGGCCCGGATCTCCGGCCCCGGCGCCCGCGTCGTCGTGGACGTCACCAACGGCCGCTTCGAGGACGAGAATCCGGTCTTCACCCGGGACGGGCGCTACCTGGCCTTCCTGTCCTGGCGCGGTTTCGACCCGGTCTACGACGTGCACACCGGCGACCTGTCCTTCCCGCTGGGCTGCCGCCCGTACCTGGTGCCGCTGAACTCCGCGACCCCCTCCCCCTTCGCGCTCTCCGCCGAGGGCCGGCCCGCGGCCGGCGGTCTCGACGTGGCGGACGGCGACTCGGGCGAGGCCGACGGCGCCGTCACCGTGGAGGTGGAGGGGCTGGAGAGCCGCGTCACCCCGTTCCCGGTGACCGCGTCCAAGTACTCGGCCCTCTACCCGGTGCACGGCGGCGGGCTGGTGTGGCTGCGCTGGCCGATCTCGGGCGCGCTCGGCGAGACCTTCGCCAACCCGGCCGACATCAGCGGCAAGCCGACGCTGGAGCACTTCGACCTCACCAAGGCCCGCAAGACCGAACTGGCCTCGGGGCTGGACTGGTTCGCGGTCAGCGGCGACGGCACCCGGCTCGTGATCAACGACGACGGCGACCTGCGCGCGGTCCCGGCGGCCGAGTCGGGCGACAGCGACTCGACCGTCTACCTGGACCTGCGGCGCATCCTGCACGAGGTGGACCCGGCGGCCGAGTGGCGCCAGGCCTACGAGGAGGCCGGACGGATCATCCGCGCGTACTTCTGGGAGCCGAAGATGTGCGGCATCGACTGGGACGGGGTGCTGGCCCAGTACCGCTCCCTGGTCGAACGGGTCTCCTCACCCGACGAGTTCGCCGACCTGATGCGGGAAGTCCTCGGCGAGCTCGGCACCTCGCACGCCTACGTCTCGCCCGCGCGCCGCAACGAAGGCCCCCCGCACTACCAGCGGGCCATCGGCCTGCTCGGCGCCAACCTCTTCCCCCGGGACGGGGAATGGGTGGTCAGCCGGATCCTGCCCGGCGAGTCCTCGGACTCCAAGGCCCGCTCCCCGCTGGCCGGCACCGGCATCCGGGAGGGCGCGGTGCTCACCCACGTGGACGGCCGTCCGGTGGACCCGGTCGCCGGGCCCTACCCGCTGCTGGCGGCCGCCGGCGGAACCACCGTGGAGCTGACCTTCCAGCCCGCGGCGGGCGAGGGCCGGGCCCGCCGGGTCGCCATCGTGCCGCTGATCGACGAACGGCCGCTGCGCTACCAGGACTGGGTGTCCAAGCGGCGCGAGGCGGTCCGCGAGATCAGCGGCGGCCGGTGCGGCTACCTCCACATCCCCGACATGGGCGGCTCGGGCTGGGCCCAGTTCAACCGCGACCTGCGGATGGAGATGTCCCGGCCCGCGCTGATCGTGGACGTACGCGGCAACGCCGGCGGGCACATCAGCGAGCTGGTGGTGGAGAAACTGACCCGCTCCATCCTCGGCTGGGACCTGACGCGCAACGCCCAGCCGGTCAGTTACGCCTCCAACGCGCCCCGGGGTCCGATCGTGGCCCTGGCCGACGAGGCGACCTCCTCGGACGGCGACATGATCACCGCGGCCTTCAAACTGCTGGGCCTGGGCCCGGTGGTGGGACTGCGGACCTGGGGCGGAGTGGTCGGCATGACCGGACGCCACACGCTGGGGGACGGCACGGTGATCACGGTGCCGATGAACGCCGCCTGGTTCCCGGAGTACGGCTGGTCGGTGGAGAACCACGGCGTGGAGCCGGACCTGGAGATCCAGCGCACCCCGCTCGACTGGGCGGAGGGGCGGCACGCCCAACTGGACGACGCCGTGCACCTGGCGCTGGAACTGCTCGAACAGGACCCGGCCGCGGTGCCGCCCGGCTACACCGACGTACCGGACCGGCGCCGTCCGAAGCTGCCGCCGAGGGAGTGAGCCCTCCCGCACGCGCAAGGGGCGCGATCCCCGGGAACAGCGGGGATCGCGCCCCTCGGTGCTACGTGCCGGCCCAACTGCTGCCGGGGCCGGCCGGCTACGTCCGGGCCGGCTGGGCCGTGATGCCCGTGCTGTTCACTCCATGAGGGGTGGGGGGTGGGGCCTCGACCAGATGGCACGGGCGGACAGAGCTTGCATTTCGATCAGCGACGCTGCGTGCGCTCCTTCTCGTCCGCCGCCCCGCCGGCCCCGACGAGCCCCTTGGACACACCCCGCAGACGCGGCTCGAAGCGCTTCATCTCGCGCTGCCCGACCGTCGCGATCATGCCCGGCAGGTAGCCGCGCATCCCCTGCATGCCGCGCAGCCACCACTGCGCGTACACGTGCGGCGAGCGCCGTTCGATGCCCGCGACGATCCGGTCGACGGCCGGCCCCAGCGGGTACGTGCGGTTGGACGGCCAGGGCAGCCGCCCGCGCAACTCCCGCATGACCTCGTCCTGATCGGCGCCGCGCACCATGTCGGTGTCGGTCCAGGAGAGGTAGCCGACGCCGACCTTGACCCCCTTGTACCCGACCTCGGCGCGCAGGCAGTGCGCGAAGGCCTCGACCCCGGACTTGGAGGCGCAGTAAGCGGTCATCATCGGCGCCGGGGTGATCGCGGCGAGCGAGGCGATCTGGAGGAAGTAGCCGCGGCTCTCCATCAGTACGGGCAGGAAGGCGCGGGCGGTGACGGCCCCACCGATCAGGTTGACCTCGATCACCCGGCGCCAGGCGTCCGGGTCGGAGTCGACGAACGGCCCGCCGGCGGCCACGCCCGCGTTGGCGACGACGATGTCCACCTTCCCGAAGCGCTGCTTGACCTCCTCGGCGACGCGGGCCATGGCCTCGTGGTCGGTGACGTCGGCGTACCAGTGGTCGCTGTCGGTGTGCAGCCGCTCGGAGACCTCCTTGAGGGCCTCCGGCTCCAGGCCGACGAGGGCGATCTTCGCGCCGCGGGCCGACAGCTTGCGCGCCAGCAGCTCGCCGACCCCCCGGGCGGCGCCGGTGACGACGGCGACCTGGCCTTCCAGACTCCTGCGAGCGCTCACGGCGTCTTCTCCTTCTCGGTGATGCCCAGATCGGTGATGCCCTGATCGGTGGTGTCGGGACGGGTAGGACCCAGGTACAGCTCGGCGAGCTCGCGCAGAACGCCGGTGACGGCCCCCGGGGCCTCGACCGGGGTCATGTGCCCCATGCCCGTGAGCTCGGTCAGGCCCACGCAGTTCGGCAGCGCGGCGGCGAGCCCGCGGGCGTGCACGATCGGGGTGAGTCGGTCGGCGGTGCCGCCGATCACGGCGGTGGGCGCCGTGAGCCGGGCCACGTCGGCGTCGAGGTCCAGGCCGGCCAGCACCTGGGACCACGCGTGCCGCGCCCCGGTCGGGCAGGCGTGGACGATACGGGCGCACGCCTCGACCTTGTCGGGCGCGGAACCGGGGCCCATGGTGGCGTACTTGAGGACCTTCCGGGCGACCGGCGTGACCGGCCCGAGGGGAGCGCGCGACCCGAGGACCGCGCCGGTGACACGGCTGCGCAGGCGCCCGGCGCGCACCGGCAGGACCAGCGCCTCGGCGACCAGGCGGGAGCTGCCGGTGCTGCACAGCAGCACCGCCGCGGCCCGCTCGGCGAACTCCGGCCGGCCCGCGGCCGCCATGATCGTCATCCCGCCCATGGAGTGCCCGGCGACGACCGCCCGCTCTCCGGGGACGAGGACGGCCTCCAGCACGGCCACCAGGTCGTCCGCGAGGGCGGTGGTGCTGTGCGCCCGGCCGGCGGGGCTGCGCCCGTGCCCGCGCTGGTCGTAGGCGATGACCCGGTGGGTGGCGGCCAGGGCCCGGATCTGTGCGGCCCAGAAGGCGGTGGAACAGGTCCAGCCATGAGCCAGCACCACGGCCGGCGCGTCCTCCTCCCCGTGCACCTCGACGTGCAGGCGGGCCCCGTCGACGGAGACGGCGACGAGCTCACGCCGCGCGACGGGCGGGGCGTAGGGCCCGGAGGTGACATGCATCAACCGACTCACGCGGCCCCCTCGTTTCCAGCCCCGCCGGCGTTCGAGGCTCCACCGGGGGCCATCCCAGCCTCGCCGGCGTTCGAGGCTCCACCGGGGGTCATTCCAGCCTCGCCGGCGTTCGAGGCTCCACCGGGGGTCATTCCAGCCTCGCCGGCGTTTGAGGCGCGGGGGTCCGGGGGCAGCGCCCCCGGCAACGGCGCCGCGCCGGACTCCCCGGAGCCCCCGCGGGAGCGACGCACCTTCGCCTCGGCGGGAGCCACCCCGACATCCGGCACGGCGGAAGCCACCACCGCCGGGACCCGCTCGCGCTCCGCCACCCGCACGACCTCGTACTCCGCCAGATCGACGCCCCGCGTCTCCCGGCGGAACTCGCCCGTCGTCCCCGGCCAGACCGTCGTGTTGCGGCCCTGCGCGTCCAGGTACCAGCTCGTGCAGCCGCCGGTGTTCCACACGGTCCGCTCCATACGGGCCTGCACCTGCCGGTTCCACCGGTTGACGGCGGACGGCCGGGCCCCGAGCGCGACCTTCCCGCCCAGGCTGCTTCCATCGAGGAGGGCGAGCTGCCGCAGGTAATCGGCCATGTAGTTGAGCTGCGACTCGATCATCAGGATCATCGAGCTGTTCCCGAGCCCGGTGTTCGGCCCGATGATCGTCATCCAGTTGGGGAACCCGGCCGCGGTGGCGCCGCGCAGCGCCTGCATCCCGTCCTTCCAGGTGTCCGCGAGGGTCCGGCCGTCCGCGCCCACCACCCGGTCGGCGATCGGCATGTCCGTGACGTGGAAACCGGTGCCGAAGATGATCGCGTCGACCTCGGTCTCGGTCCCGTCGGCGGCGACCAGCACCGAGCCCCGGATCTCCTTGAGCCCGGAGGCGACCAGGTCCACATCGGGCCGGGCGAGGGCCGGGTAGTACTCGCTGGAGAGCAGGATCCGCTTGCAGCCGATCCGGTAGGACGGCGTCAGCTTCGCGCGCAGCGCCGGATCCTTGATCGAGCGCGCCATGTTGGCCTTGGCCAGGGACTCGATGAGGCCGAGCTGGTTCGGACGCTTGGTGAAGGCGCTGACCTGGAGCTCCCGGATCCCCCACAGCAGCCCGCGCCGCGCCGCCCGGGTGAAGGGCAGCTGACGGTGCAGCCAGCGCTCGACCGCCGTGATGGCCCGGTCGGTGCGCGGCATGACCCACGGCGGGGTCCGCTGGAAGAGGGTGAGCCGCTCCACCTCGGGGGCGATGGCGGGGACGATCTGGATGGCCGAGGCGCCGGTACCGATCATGGCGACGCGCTTGCCGCGCAGGTCGTAGTCGTGGTCCCAGCGGGCGGAGTGGAAGACCTTGCCGGGGAACTCGGCGAGCCCGGGGATCTCCGGCATCTTCGGGTCGGACAGCGGCCCGGTCGCGGAGACGACGACGTCGGCGGTCAGCTCGCCGGCCGAGGTCTCGATCTCCCAGCGCAGTTCGTCCGCGTCCCAGCGCATCATCCGCACCTCGGTGTCGAGCCGGATGTGCCGGCGCAGTCCGAAGGTGTCGGCGACGTGCTCCAGGTAGGCGCGGATGGCCGGCTGCCCGGAGAAGGTCCGCGGCCAGTCGGGATTGGGGGCGAACGAGAACGAATAGAGGTGCGAGGGCACGTCGCACGCGCACCCGGGGTAGCTGTTGTCGCGCCAGGTACCGCCGACCGAGTCGGCCCGCTCCAGTACGACGAAGTCCGTGATTCCTTCGCGCCGCAGCCGTACGGCCGCGCCGAGCCCGCCGAAGCCGGACCCGATCACCGCCACCCGTACGTGCTCGCGTCCGCCCCTGCCGCTTGTGCCACTCATGCCCGCCGCCTTCCGCTCATCCGCAGTCCCAGCCACGCACCGCACCGCAACGCCGCACCGCACCATCGAAACACTGCCAGCAATCACTGGCACAATCGGGAGGGTAGAGCAGCTCCGTACTCATGGGTAGGGGGCGGGACCGGAAAGTTACTGCCGGTACGCCATAAGGTGCGTCTGTGGCGAAGGAAGAGACGCAAGCGAAGACGGTGCGCGAGTACCGCACCGAGGAACTGGCCGAAGCGGCCGGCATCCCGGTCCGCACCCTGCGCTTCTACCGCGAGCGCAAACTGCTGCCGCCGCCCCGCCGCGAGGGACGCATCGCCTGGTACGACGACCACCACCTGGCCCGGCTGCGCACCATCGCCGCCCTGCTGGAACGCGGCCACACCCTCGGCGGCATCGCCGAGCTGACCGCCGCCTTCGAGAGCGGCCGTGACGTCGGCCAGCTCGGCGAGCTGCTCGGCATCGGCGGATCCGAGGAGACCCCGGTCCGGCTCACCCCGGAGGCCCTCGCCGACTACTTCGAGGGCGAGGTCACCCCGGAGAACCTGGCGGCCTCGCTGGACCTCGGTTACGTCGCCGTCGACGGCGACGTGATCGTGCACGTCAGCCGTCGCCTGCTGGACGTCTCCTCCGCCCTGGTCCGCGAGGGCGTCCCGCTGGCGGCCGTCCTGGAGACCGGCCGCCGCGTCCGCGAGCACGCGGACGCGATGGCCCTGCTCTTCACCGAGCTCATATCCGACCACATCTCACCCGAGGCGCTCACCCGCCTGCGCCCGCTGGCGAAGAGCGTGGTCGAGGCCGAGCTGACGATGGCGATGGACCGCCTACTGGCTTCGGGCGGCCCGGAAGCTCCGGGTCAGGCGCCCAGCTCGTAGACGACGGTCACGGGCGCGTGGTCGGACCAGCGCTCGGGGTGCGTCTCGGCCCGCTCCACGAAGGCCTTCACGGCCTTCGCCGCCAGCCCGGGGGTCGCCACCTGGAGGTCGATCCGCCAGCCGGCGTCGTTGTCGAAGGCCCGCCCGCGGTAGGACCACCAGGAGTACGGCCCCTCGGTGTCCGGGTGCAGTTCCCGCACCACGTCGACGTAGCCCGCCTCCGCGTACACCTTGCCGAGCCACTCGCGCTCCTCGGGAAGGAAGCCCGCGTTCTTCCGGTTCGTCTTCCAGTTCTTGAGGTCGGCCTCCTGGTGACAGATGTTCCAGTCACCGCACACCACGACCTCGCGACCGTCGGCGGCGGCCCGCACCTTGAGCGCCGCCAGGTACGTCAGGAACTCGTCCATGAACCGGTACTTCTCGTCCTGCTTCTCCGTCCCGGCCTCGCCCGAGGGCAGGTAGAGGCTGGCCACGGTCACACCGGGCAGATCGATCTCGATGTACCGCCCGCCGGTGTCGAACTCGTCACTCCCGAATCCGACCTGCACGCGCTCGGGCTCCCGCCGCGTGTAGAGCGCGACCCCGGCCCGCCCCTTGGCGGCGGCCGGCGCGAAGACGGTGTGCCAGCCCGCGGGGGACCGGACGTCGTCCGGGATCTGCCCCTCCTCGGCCCGTACCTCCTGCAGGCAGATGACATCGGCGTCGGTCCCGTCGAGCCACGCCCCGAAGCCCTTCTTGGCGGCGGCGCGGATCCCATTCACATTCACGGAGGTCACAGTGAGCATCCCAGCACCATAGCGGGAGGGTTCCGTACGATATTCGAATGTCTCACCGGATAGACCTCCGCACCGTGCCGTACGACCACCCGGACGCGGTCAAACTCAACGACCAGGTCCAGCTGGAGTACCAGGAGCGGTACGACGGTGAGGGCGACGCCACCTTCCTGGACCCGGCGATGTTCGCGCCGCCGTACGGCCTGTACCTGCTGGCGTACGACGCCACGGGCACCCCGGTGGCGAGCGGCGGCTGGCGCACCCAGGACGAGAACGACGAGGGCTACGCGGACGGCGACGCGGAGCTCAAGCGCATGTACGTCGTCCCGGAGGCCCGCGGCCTGGGCCTCGCCCGCCGCATCCTGGCGATCCTGGAGACGGACGCCCGCGGGGCGGGCCGCAGCCGCATGGTCCTGGAGACGGGCGACCAGCAGCCGGAGGCGATAGCCCTCTACCTCTCCTCGGGCTACACCCTGTCCGCGAAGTTCGGCCACTACCGCTTCCACGACTCCAGCCGCTGCATGACAAAGCCCCTGACCGAAGCCTGATCCCCACCCACCCCCACCGGCCCCATCCACCCCCACCGGCCCCATCCAGCCCCGCCGGCGTTTGAGGCGATCTTTCAGCCCCGCCGGCGTTTGAGGCGCGGGGGTCCGGGGCGGCGCCCCCGGCAACGGCGCCGCACCCGCCCACCCGCCCTACCGCGGAAGCCAGACCGCCGGGTCCGTCCCCCACCGGGACGGCCCCGCCCCCCACTCCCCGAAGGGACTGGCGGCGTGCCGCAGCACCCCGTACCCCGACGGAGTCACCCGCAGCCACGGCTCCGCCGCGTACGCGTCACCCGCACCGCCGCCCACAGGCGCGACCCCCCGTGCAAGCCATGACCCCGTCCCGGCGAGGGAGAACCGCAGCCCCCGCCCACCCCCCTCCGCCAGCGCCCGCAGCACCCCGGCCGCCACCAGATACCCCGTCCCGTGGTCCAGCGCCTGCGCCGGCAGCACCCCGGGCACCCCGTCGGGCCCCCCGCACCGGGCAGCGATCCCGTACCCCGCCTGCACGAGCGAGTCGAACCCCCGCCGCCCCGCCCAGGGCCCCCGCGCCCGCCACCCCCACGCGCACAGCTCGGCCACCACCAGCCCCGGCCACCGCTCCAGCAGCTCCCGAGACCCGAACCCGTACCGTTCCAGCGCCCCCGGCCGGTAGCCCGTCACCACCACGTCCGCCTCGGCGAGCAGCCCCTCGAAGACGGCCCGGTCCCCCGCCTCCGCAAGGTCCAGCAGCGCCGACCGCTTCCCGAAGCCGGTGTCCGCGTACGCGTCGTCCGCCTCCGGCAGCCCCGGCGGGTCGATCCGCAGCACGTCCGCCCCCAGCAGCCCGAGCGGGCGCGTCGCGACGGGCCCGGCGATGACCCGGGTCAGGTCCAGTACCCGCACCCCCGCAGCGGGCCGGCCGGCCGGAGCCGGGCCGAGCGGGCGGCCCCGCGCCCCTGTTTCCCGTACGGGTTCCAGCAGCGGCTGCGGGTCCCCGTACTCCCGGGCCACGGCGACGGCGAGTCCGCCCTCCCCGTACGCGAGCTCCTGCACCTCGACGGCCGTCCGCCCGGCGACCGCGGCGCGCACCGCCTCCGGCGTCGCCGACGGCAGCCCCAGGGCCCGCACCAAGGCGGCTTCGTGGTGCGGGTAGTTGGCGTGGGTGCGGACCCAGCCGTCCGCCGTCCGCCAGAAGCCGGACAACGGCGCGAAGGTCACCGGTGCGCGCCCCTCGACCCGCAGGTGCCGCTCGCTGACGAACGCCGTGGCCACCGCGCCCTCGTCCACCACCACCGGGGCCACGTCCTCCACCCCGCCTCCGGCCCGCACCGCGGCGAGCTCTCCGGCGGCCAGTTCGCAGACCGCGACGGTGGCGCGCGCCAACTCGGCCACCGGCAGCGGACCTTCTCCCAGGTCGCCGACCCCGCGGTAGCGGACCCGCCCGACGAGTTCGGGCGCCCCGCCGAGCGCCTCCCAGGCCGCAGCCGTCGTGTCGTCCCGTTCCTCACCGATCGTCATGACCGCATCTTCACCCACCCGCCGCCCCCAACACGGCTGCGGCGACAACCACTTCACCGCGCCGAGGGCGTCGGGTACGTTGTGCGGCCGGCCTGCGGGCCGGGCATCCCTGAACGGAAAGGCATCACCGTGAAGTACCGCGTCATCGGCACCGCCGCCGAGACCCGCCGCGAAGTCAGCGTGCTGAGCCTCGGCACGATGACCTTCGGCACCACCGTCGACGAGGCCACCTCGTACGCGATCCTCGACCGTTTCGTGGAAGCGGGCGGCACCTTCGTCGACACGTCCAACAACTACGCGTTCTGGGTCAACGGCACCCAGGGCGGCGAGAGCGAGGAGCTGGTCGGGCGCTGGCTGCGCAGCCGCGGCGTCGGCGACGAGATCACCGTCGCCACCAAGCTGGGCGCCCGCCCCAACCGGCCCACGAGCGGCTTCAGCCTCGACGTGGAGGGTCTGTCCGCGAAGGTGATCCGGGAGTCCGCGGAGCGCAGCCGGGAGCGGCTCGGCATCGAACGCATCCACCTGCTGTACGCGCACATCATGGACGAGAACACCCCGCTGGAGGAGACCGTCCGCGGCTTCGCGGAGGTCGTCGCGGACGGCACGGCGGGCCTCCTGGGCGCGAGCAACCACTGGGCCTGGCGGGTGGAGCGCGCCCGTACGCTGGCCGCGGCGGCCGGCGTCCCCGGCTACGAGGTGCTCCAGCACCACCACAGCTACCTGCGCCAGCGCACCGATCTCCCCAGCCTGCGCTCGCCGGACGGCAACCAGGGTCTGGTCGGTGGCGATCTGCTCAGCTATCTCCGGGACGACCCGTCGCTGACGCAGGTCGCGTACTCCCCACTGATCGCCGGCGCCTACGTCCGCGAGGACAAGCCGCTGGGCCCTGGCTTCGACCACGCGGGCACCGAACCGCGGCTGCGCGCGGTCCGCGCGGTGGCCGCCGAGACCGGAGCCACCGTCAACCAGGTGGTGCTGGCCTGGCTGATGGGCGGCGACATACCGGTCCTGCCTCTGGTCGGCGCCTCCTCGGTGGCCCAGTTGGAGGAGAGCCTGGCCGCGGTCGACCTCGACCTCACCCCGGACCAGCGCACGAGGCTCGACGCGGCCGGCTGACCTCTTGTCGGAGGGTGCCCCTACCGTTCTCCCGTGCCGAACTCCTACACGACCTTGTGGACCAACGACCTGTGCCGCGAGCTGGAACGCGCGGGCCACGCCGGGCAGCGCCTCACGATGCTGTTCGGCGGCCCGCACCAGTCGCTGCCGAGCTTCGCCCGGGCGGGCGTCCGGCCGGGCGACACGGTCTTCCCCGTCCGGGCGTTCCGCAAGCGGCTCCATGTGCTGGGGGCCATGGAGGTGTCGCGGATCATCCCGTACGAGGACGCCGGGGCGGAGCTCCACGACGACGACTACCCGAAGCTGCTGGACTGGCGGGCGCTGAAGGCGGGCTGCGTCACCGAGGTGGTGCTCGGACCGCCCGGTCCGCGCTCGACTTCGGCACGGCCGTCCCGGCCGATCTGCTGGGACGGCTCTCGTACACCTCCCGCCGAGGTGACCGCACCCTCAAGTACGTCGTGGACGGCGAACTGCTCCGCTCCGTCAGCGTCCAGGGCATCTACCGCCTCGCCACCGACTCGGCCGCCGAACTCCACCGCCTCGTCCGGGAACACAGCCGGTGACCGACCCGGGGGGGCCGCCCCCACAAACGCCGAGATCCCGCCCGGTCTTTCGACCGGACGGGATCTCATGACGTTCCCGAGAGCTACTCGCGAACTGTCGTTTGTGGACCTGTGGGGATTTGAACCCCAGACCCCCTCGATGCGAACGAGGTGCGCTACCAGACTGCGCCACAGGCCCTTGCGACGTGTGAAACATTAGCATCCCCGCGCGGGTGCTCCAAAACCGATATCCCGGAGCGTCCGCGCAGGTCATCGATCACTCGTTCGCGGCGCGCGGGCGGTCCTCGCCCTCGTACTGGTCGAACAGCGGGGTGCGCCCCCGGCCCTGGCCGCGCGGGCGCGGCGTGGTCTGGGGCTTCGGGTCCGACTTGAGCTCGGACTTGGGGGCCGCGGGCTGGGCGCGCAGGCGGGGTTCCGTCGGCTCGGCCGTGCTGGAGCGGGTAGCGCTCCAGGCGTCCGGGGCCGCCGGGCCCGTGGCGCGGGGGGCCACCGGGGCGGTCACGTACGTCGGGAGCGGGACCGGGACGGGCTCCCAGCTCTCACCGCGGGCGGGGCCGCGTTCGCGCTCGCGCTGCTGGTCCACCCACTCGGCGTGGTCGGTCTGCTCGACCAGTGCGCGCCGGCCGGCCTCCTGCGGGGAAACCGGTGGCGCCGGGTCCGGTTCGCTGCTGCCCGACGCGGCCTCGGGCTCGCGGCGGCTCGGGCGGTTCTCCCGCAGCTGCCGCGCGGCCGCCTCGGCGCGCCGCCGGTCCATGGTGAACTCGTAGCGCCGTCGCTCCTGGACCCGCAGATGCACGATGTACGTGCTCAGCAGCAGGGCGGGCACGGCGGGCGCCCACAGGTAGTGCAGGCCGCCGACCGCGGCGACGACCGCGCCGAGGGTGAAGACCAGGAAGAGGAGCGCGGTGGTGCGCCGGCGGCGCGCGAGGACCTGAAGGCGCTGTTCGCGCCGGGCCCGCTCCGCGCGCTGCTCGCGTTCGACGGTGGCCGGCCTCGGCTCCGCCCTGGTCGCGGGCACGGCGAAGGCCCGGGCGTCGGCGTCGACGGAATCGACCGTCTCCGTCGCGGCGTCCGGGTCCGCGTGGGGCTGGGGCTCCGCCTGCTCGTCACCGCGCTCACGCAGCCCCTTGGCGTAACGGCGCTCCATGCCCGCCCGGCCGGAAAGCAGCCGAATGGCGGTGGAGAAGCGTTCCGTCGGACGGGCTTCGTTCAGCTCGTCCTGCCTCCGGAGCCACATGGGCACCAAGTAGGCGGCCCAGGCCCCGACAATGACTGCGTAGATGAGGCCGCTGCTGCTCACACCTCACACCGTAGAGGGGCGCGGCCGAGGGGATCGGCCAATTGGGCCGGTGTGTCGCGCGATCTCGCTGATATCACGGACTTTTTTTGTGATTCTTCGGATCAGGTTATGGGCGAATCGGTTACCCGAGGCGATTAATTCGAACAGATATTCGTTTATCGGCGTTCGGGACGGTCCTCGCTATTTCGGCGAGGAAGGCGAGGACGGCGAGGAAGGTGAGGGTGGCGGGGACGACGAGCGGCGCGCCCGATGCCAACGGCGCAGCAGCCCCTCCGGGACCTCCTCGACCGTCACCGCGTAGACGAGGTGGTCGCGCCAGGCCCCGTCGATGTGCAGATAGCGCGGCCGCAGCCCCTCCTCGCGCAGGCCCAGCTTCTCCACGACCCGTCGGCTCGGGATGTTCTCGGGGCGGATGCACACCTCGATCCGGTGCAGGCCGACCTTCCCGAAGCAGTGGTCCACGGCCAGCGCGACCGCCGTCGGCATCACACCGCGACCCGCCACCTCTCGGTCCACCCAGTAGCCGATGTGGCCCGCGCACATCGAGCCCCAGGTGATCCCGGCGACCGTCAGCTGGCCCACCAGCCGGCCCTGGTACTCGATGACGAAGGGCAGCATCCGACCCGCGTTCGCCTCCGCCCGCAGATGGCGGACCATCTGGCGGTACGTGGGCCGCTGGACCACCGGCCCCCACGGCGCGGGCGGCGGAACCGTGGCCTCCCACGGTCGCAGCCAGTCACGGTTGCGCCGGTTGACCTCGCGCCAGGCCTTCTGGTCCCGCAGCTTTATCGGTCGGAGCGTGACATCGCCGTCCGACAGGACCACCGGCCAGGTCGGGCCGTTCAGCTCGGGCTCCCGGAGGATGCCGCCGGTCGGGGGTGGTCGCCGCCGCGCATCTGGTCCACCGCGTGCGGCAGGACGCGGGCCAGGACGGCGAGGCCGTCGCGCACCCCGCCCGTCGAGCCGGGGAGGTTGACGATCAGGGTGCGCCCGGCGACGCCCGCCAGGCCCCGGGACAGGGCCGCGGTCGGCACCTTCGCCAGGCCTTCGGCGCGGATGGCCTGCGGGATGCCGGGGATCTCGTAGTCCAGCACGCGCGCGGTGGCGTCCGGGGTGCGGTCGGTCGGCGAGATCCCGGTCCCGCCGGTGGTCAGGATGACCTCGTACCCGGCGGCCACGCCCTCGCGCAGCGCCTGCTCCACGGGATCGCCGTCCGGGACGACCCGCGGGCCGTCCACGGTGAAGCCGAGCCCCTCCAGGGCCTCGGCCAGCAGCGGGCCGCCCTTGTCCGCGTACACGCCCTGCGAGGCGCGGTTCGAGGCCGTGACGACCAGCGCCCGGCCCAGTGCCTGTGGGGCCCCCACCGGTTCGGCCGAGGTGTGGCGGCCGGGACCGTGGCCGGGACTCTGGCTGTGGCTGTGGCTGTGGCTGTGGCTGTGGCTGTGCACGTCGCCGCCGCGCGGGGCGTTCACGAGCGGGCCCAGTCGCCGGACTTGCCGCCGGTCTTCTCCTCCACCCGGACGTCCGTGATGACCGCGCCCTTGTCGACCGCCTTCACCATGTCGATCACGGTGAGGCCGGCGACCGCGACGGCGGTCAGCGCCTCCATCTCGACGCCCGTGCGGTCGGTCGTCTTCACGGTGGCGAGGATCTCGACCGCGTCGTCGGCGACCCGCAGGTCGACCTTGACGCCCGAGACGGCCAGCGGGTGGCACAGCGGGATCAGGTCGGGGGTCTTCTTCGCCCCCATGATCCCGGCGATGCGCGCGGTGGCGAGGGCGTCGCCCTTGGGGACGCCCTCGCCGCGCAGCAGCTCGATCACCCGCGGGGCGACGAGGACGCGTCCGCTGGCCCGTGCCGTCCGGGTGGTGACGTCCTTCCCGGACACGTCGACCATCCGGGCCGCGCCGGCCTCGTCGATGTGGGTGAGCCTGCTTTCGGTACTCATTGCTGCGCCGCTCCGCTCTGGGCTCCCGGGGAGCCTGTGTGGTGCGACACACGCTACCCGCACCGGCCCGACTTCAGCCGAGCAGGATCACTTCCAGATCGGTCCCCGGCTCCACCGAGGTGACGTCCTCCGGTACGACCATCAGGGAGTCCGCGTGGGCCAGCGCGGCGATCAGGTGGGAGCCCGATCCGCCGACCGGGGCGACCGTGCCGCTCTCGGCGTCGTACTTGCCGCGCAGGAACTGGCGGCGGCCGGCCGGGGAGCCGAGTGCCTTGTCGGCGCTCAGCACCGCGCGCACGCTCGGCCTGTGGACCTCGGACTCCGGCAGCCCCATGAGGACGCGGATCGCGGGCCGCACGAACAGCTCGAAGGAGACGTACGAGGACACCGGGTTGCCGGGCAGCGCCAGCAGCGGGGTGTGGTCGGGGCCGATCGTGCCGAAGCCCTGCGGCTTGCCGGGCTGCATGGCGAGCTTGCGGAAGTCCATCCGGCCGCCGTCGACGTCCTGGCCCTCGCCCTCGCTCTCGCCCGCGTCGGACTGCCCGACGCAGGACAGCGCCTCCTTGACGACGTCGTACGCGCCGACGCTGACCCCGCCCGTGGTGACCAGCAGGTCGGCCCGGATCAGCTGGTCCTCGATGGTGGCGCGCAGGGTGTCGGCGTCGTCCGCGACGGCGCCGACCCGGTAGGCGATGGCGCCGGCGTCCCGCGCGGCCGCGGCGAGCGCGAAGCTGTTGGAGTCGTAGATGGTGCCCGCCGCGAGCGCCTCGCCCGGCTGGACCAGCTCGCTGCCGGTGGACATGACCACCACGCGGGGGCGGGGCCGCACCCGTACGGTGCCGCGGCCGATGGCGGCGAGCAGGGCGATCTGCGGCGGCCCCAGGACGGTGCCGGCGGCGAGGGCCAGGTCACCGGCCTGTACGTCGCTGCCGCGCGCGCGGACGTGCGCCCGCGCCTCGGCGGCGCGGTGCACCCGGACCTCGCCGCTCGCCTGCTCGGGGGCGGCGCTGGCGGGGGTCATCCCGGCGGCCGCGCCACCCCCCGTGCCGCCGTCGGTCCACTCGACCGGTACGACGGCTTCCGCGCCGGGCGGCAGCGGGGCGCCGGTCATGATCCGGGCAGCCTCGCCGGGGCCCACGGTGGGCAGCTCACCGCTGCCCGCCGCGACGTCCCCGACGACCGTCAGCACCGCGGGGAACTCCTCGCTCGCACCCTGGACATCGGCCGTTCGGACGGCGTAGCCGTCCATGGAGCTGTTGTCGAAGGGCGGGAGGGCGACGGGCACGGTCACGTCCTCGACCAGGACACAGCCCTGGGCGTCCAGCAGTTGGAGCTCGATGGGCTCCAGCGGCCGGACGGCCGAGAGGACGTCCGCGAGGTGCTCGTCCACGGACCACAGACGGTGGCCGCCCGCCAGGCGTGGATGCTGCGGTGCGGAACTGCTCAAGGTGCTACATCTCCTCCGTGACGTAACGGTGAAGCCAGGTGCGGAACTCGGGGCCCAGGTCGTCGCGCTCGCACGCGAGGCGGACGATGGCCCGCAGGTAGTCGCCGCGGTCCCCGGTGTCGTAGCGACGGCCCCGGAAGACCACGCCGTGCACCGGACCGCCGACGGTCTCGTCGGCGGCCAGCTTCTGCAGAGCGTCGGTGAGCTGGATCTCCCCACCGCGGCCCGGCTCGGTCTCCCGCAGTATGTCGAAGATCGCGGGGTTGAGGACGTAGCGTCCAATAACGGCGTAGTTGCTGGGGGCGTCCTCGGGATCCGGCTTCTCGACGAGGCCGGTGATGCGGACCACGTCCTCCTCGTCCGTGGCCTCGACGGCGGCGCAGCCGTAGAGGTGGACGTTGGCCGGGTCGACCTCCATGAGCGCGATGACGGTGCCGCCGGTGCGGGCGTAGATGTCGGCCATCTGGCGCAGCAGCGGGTCACGCGGGTCGATGAGGTCGTCACCGAGCAGGACGGCGAAGGGCTCGCGGCCGACGTGCGGCTCGGCGCACAGCACCGCGTGGCCCAGGCCCCGCGGGTCGCCCTGGCGGACGTAGTGCATGGTGGCCAGGTCGCTGGACTCCTGGACCTTCTTCAGGCGGTCGTCGTCGCCCTTGGCGATGAGCGCCGACTCCAGCTCGTAGTTCCGGTCGAAGTGGTCTTCCAGGGCACGCTTGTTACGCCCAGTGATCATGAGAACGTCATCGAGCCCGGCCCCGACGGCCTCCTCGACCACGTACTGGATGGCCGGCTTGTCCACCACCGGGAGCATTTCCTTCGGGGTCGCCTTGGTCGCCGGGAGGAAGCGGGTACCGAGGCCAGCAGCCGGAATCACGGCCTTCTTGATCACGGGGTGCAACATAGTCATGCCCCGAACGATAGTGGCCTTCCGTCGAACACCGGACGAGATCGCAGCAGGTAGATACAGATATGCCCCGATTCGGAAGGATATTTGATTTCCTCGTGGCACAGAACCCGCACACCGCTTCCGCCAAGGCCGAACTGCGCCGAGAGCTGCTCTCCGCGCGCCGCGCCTTGTCCCCCGAACAGTGCCGTACGGCGGCCACCGCACTCGCCGTCAGGGCATTCGAACTGCCCGAACTGGCCGACGCCCGCACGGTGGCGGCGTACGTCTCGATCGGCACCGAACCCGGCACCCGGGATCTCCTCGACGCCCTGCGCGCGGCCGGCAAGCGGGTGCTGCTCCCGCTGCTGCTGCCCGACAACGACCTCGACTGGGCCGCGTACGAAGGCCCGGCCTCGCTCGCCGAGGCCGCCCACCCGGGCAAGATGCGGCTGCTGGAGCCGTCCGGCCCCGCGCTCGGACCGGACGCGGTCACCGGGGCCGACGCCGTCCTGCTGCCCGGGCTCGCGGTGGACGGGCGCGGGATGCGCCTCGGCCGCGGCGGAGGCTCGTACGACCGGGTGCTGGAGCGGCTGGAGCGCGCCGGGGCGCATCCCGCGCTGGTGGTGCTCCTCTACGACGAAGAGGTGGTCGCGCGGGTCCCGGAGGAACCGCACGACCACCCCGTACGAGCGGTGGCGACCCCGTCAGGGGTGCGCCGCTTCAGCCGTCCTTAGGAACCGGCACCCTCGGGCTTGAGGGTGAGGGTGTCGACCGTGGCCTTGTCGACGGCGTCCTTGCCGAAGGGCCACTCCAGCAGCTCGCCCTTGGCCCACATCGTCGTCTGGTCCGTGTAGTGCGCGTTGTACGCGTGCCCCGAGGCACCCGTGAGGTTGATCCAGCGCGACTTGTCGAGGTCGTTGAGGTTCACGACCATCCGCATCGACGGCACCCACGTGACCCCGTACCCGCTGGAGGCGTTCCAGCCGGTCGCGTTGACCGTGGCCTCGCCGCCGCCCACGTCCCACGGGCCGCGGTTGAGGAGCCACTGCATGAAGCCGGGGCCCTCGGTGCCGATCGTCTGGTTCTTCAGCGTCAGCTGGTGCAGGCGGCCCCAGCTCCAGGTGGACTGGTCCTTGCCGAGCTTGGCGGTCAGCTCCCAGCGGGCGTCGCGCATGGCCCGGGCGAAGAGCTCGTCACGGTTGGTGGCGGCCGGCAGGGTGACGGTCCTCGGCGAGGTCCACCACGGCGACTTCTCGTCCTTGACCAGGCGGCGGACCACCTCGAACCAGCGGTCGCCGCCGTCGGGCTGCGCCGAGTCCGAGCCGCGGGTGCCGCATTCGCGGACCGTCTTGGCGAGGTCGTCGGCCGGGCCGGTGCCGTTGCCGACGACGCTCATGCAGCTGCCCTCGATCCGCAGCTCCTTGGGCATCTTGTCGCCGAAGGACAGCTTGAGGATGTTGCGCCAGACCGCGTTGAAGTAGGCCGCGGCCGCCGAGTCGGACTCCTGCGTGTAGTTCCAGCCGTCGAGCAGCTTCTGCGCGGCCCGCACGCCCGGGTCCGAGACCTCTATCTTCGCCAGCATCGGGGTCAGCAGCGCTGCGATCTCGCTGCTGTTGTCCATCTGCATGGTGCGCATGTCGTCGGTCGAGATCCGACCGCCGTCCTTGATCTTCGCCTCGATGAGGTCGTTGATCCGCTGGCTGCGGGCGCCGTAGCCCCAGTCGGTGGTCAGCAGGTTCGGGTACTTGCCGGCGCCGGTGCCGGGCTCCACGACCGCCTGGTTGGCGGTGACGATGTAGCCGCGGGACGGGTTCTGGTCCCAGGGCATCTCGTTCTGCGGGATGTAGCCGGCGTTGCCGTCCTTGGCGCCCTTCCAGGCGTACTTGGAGTCCCAGCCCGGGGCGGGCATCCGACCGTCGCCCTGGCCGCGCACCGGGATGCGGCCGGGGGCCTGGTAGCCGATGTTGCCGTTGGGGCCCTTGTTGTCGGCGTAGATCAGGTTCTGGGACGGGACCTCGAAGTCGGCGGCCGCCTTGCGGAAGTCGTCGAAGGTCTTGGCCCGGTCGAGCTTGAAGACCGCGTCCATGGACTTGCCCGGGTCCAGCGCCGTCCAGCGCAGGGCGACGGCGTAGCCGTCACCGCGGTCGGGGGCGGAGCTGGCGACGGGGGCGCGGCTGCCGACCGTACCGAGCTCCTCGCTGCGGTCCGAGACGAGCGGGCCGTTGTTGGTGGTGCGGACGGTGATCTTCTTGCTGTCGCCGCCCGCGACCTTGATGACCTCTTCGCGGGTGGTGAAGGGGAGCACCTTGTTGTCGTAGACGTAGCCCTCGGGCTTGACCTGCTCCAGGTAGAGGTCGGTGACGTCGGCGCCGAGGTTGGTCATGCCCCAGGCGATGTCGGCGTTGTGGCCGATGACCACGCCGGGCATGCCCGAGAAGGTGTAGCCGGCCACGTCGTACTGGCACTGGGCCGAGACCGCGCGGCAGTGCAGGCCCATCTGGTACCAGACCGAGGGCAGCTGCGGGGACAGGTGCGGGTCGTTCGCGAGCAGCGGCTTGCCGGTGGTCGTGTACTTGCCGGAGACGACCCAGGAGTTCGAGCCGATGCCGCTGCCGTTGGGGCCGAGGATCGCGGGGATCTTGTCCAGGGTGTCGGCGAGGGAGCCCAGCTGGGTGCGCAGGCCCACGGTCGCGCCCTGGGCGGCGACGTTGTCGGCCAACCCGTTGGCCGGTGCGTCGGCCGGGGCGCCGATCGGACCCGTGACGGTCGAGGTCTGGCCGCCGACGGTGTTGCCGCCGGAGCCGCTGCCCGAGCCGGTTCCGGTGCCGGAGCCGCTGCCCGTGACGCCCTGCGGGGTGTACTTGCCGCCGTCGAGCTTGCCGCCCTCGACGATCGGCTTGTTCCGGTCGTAGGGGTACGGCGGGTAGAGCTCGTCGATCTGCGCCTGGGAGAGCTTGGTCGCCATCAGCGCGCGGTCGATCTCGTCCTGCATGTTGCCGCGCAGGTCCCACGCCATCGCCTTGAGCCAGGCCACCGAGTCCACCGGCGACCACTGCTCGGGCTGGTAGTCGTCGCTGAGCTTCAGCGCCGCGTGCTCGACGGAGAGGTCCTTGCCGGACTTCCCCTTCAGGTACGCGTTGACCCCGTCGGCGTAGGCCTGGAGATACTTCTTGGTCTCGGGCGACAGCTTGGTGTCGAACTCGGCCTGAGCGACCTGGCGCCAGCCCAGCGTGCGCAGGAAGGCGTCGGTCTCGACCTGGCCGGAACCGAACATCTCGGAGAGCCGGCCGGACGTCATGTGACGCCGTACGTCCATCTCCCAGAACCGGTCCTGCGCGTGCACGAAGCCCTGCGCGCGGAAGAGGTCGTCGTCGTTGTCTGCGTAGAGCTGGGGAATGCCGTGGGCGTCGCGCTTGACGTCGACGGTCCCGGTCAGGCCCGGCACCTTGAGGGAGCCGGTCGTCTGGGGGAAGGAGGCGCGCACGCCGTCCACGCTCCAGTACGCCCCGTAGCCGAGGCCCGCGACGAGAGCCAGGACCAGGACGAGCACGATCAGACGGGCGCGTCGTCCCTTCTTCTTGACGGGAGGAGCGGTTTCGTTGGCGGGCATCGCTGTCCTTAGAGGGGCAGGGTGGTCCTGGGAGTGCTGGGAGCAACCATAGGCGCAGGACCGACTTCGTTGATCCGCCAGGGGTGGAGCTGACGAGGACAGGGGCGAACAGGCGTTTCACAATGTGGTTATCGCGTAAAGGGCGCGTCAAAGATTAGGTAAGGTAACGAACTACTTGCCGAACTTGTCGCCGGGAGGATCGATCCACCGGGCGCATTGAGGAGGGCCGCCCGCTGACTGTCCACACGCTCAATGAGCTTCTGCTGGTCTGCTCGCTCGTGCTGCTCGTCGCCGTGGCGGCGGTACGCATCTCTTCACGCAGCGGTCTTCCCAGCCTGCTCATCTACCTCGGCATAGGCATCGCGATAGGCCAGGACGGCATCGGCAACGTCGTCTTCGACAACGCCGAGCTGACCCAGGTCATCGGTTATGCCGCGCTCGTCGTGATCCTCGCCGAGGGTGGTCTGGGCACCAAGTGGAAAGAGATCAAGCCGGCCCTGCCGGCCGCGGTCATGCTGTCACTGGTGGGCGTCGCGGTGAGCGTGGGCGTGACGGCGGCGGGGGCGCACTACCTGGTCGGACTGGAATGGCGCCAGGCCCTGCTGATCGGCGCGGTGGTCTCCTCGACGGACGCGGCGGCCGTCTTCTCCGTGCTGCGCAAGGTCCCGCTGCCCGCGCGGATCACCGGCGTCCTGGAGGCCGAGTCCGGTTTCAACGACGCACCCGTCGTGATCCTGGTGGTGGCCTTCTCGACCGTCGGCCCGGTGGACGAGTGGTACCTCCTGATCGGCAAGATCGCCCTGGAGCTGGCGATCGGCGCCGCGATCGGCCTGACCGTGGGCTTCCTGGGGGCGTACGGTCTGCGGCACGTCGCCCTGCCCGCCTCCGGCCTCTACCCGATCGCCGTGATGGCCATCGCGATCGTGGCGTACGCGGCCGGCGCCATCGCGCACGGCTCCGGCTTCCTCGCGGTGTATCTGGCGGCGATGGTGCTCGGCAACGCCAAGCTGCCGCACTGGCCGGCCACCCGGGGCTTCGCCGACGGACTCGGCTGGATCGCCCAGATCGGCATGTTCGTGCTGCTGGGCCTGCTGGTCACCCCCCACGAGCTGGTCCGCGACTTCTGGCCCGCCGTGATCATCGGGCTGGTGCTGACGATGGTGGCGCGGCCCCTGGAGGTGTTCATCAGCCTGCTGCCCTTCCGGCTCTCCTGGCAGGAACAGGTGCTGATGTCGTGGGCGGGCCTGCGCGGGGCCGTGCCCATCATCCTGGCGACCATCCCGATGGTGTCCGGGATCGAGGGCAGCGACCGGGTCTTCAACATCGTCTTCGTGCTGGTCGTCGTCTACACCCTGGTGCAGGGGCCGACCCTGCCCTGGCTCGCGCGCAAGCTGAACCTCGGCGACGAGGAGGAGGCCGCCCTCGACCTCGGGATCGAGTCGGCGCCGCTGGAGAAGCTCCGCGGACACCTGCTGTCCTTCTCCATCCCGTCGGGCTCGCGGATGCACGGCGTGGAGGTCAGCGAGCTGCGGCTGCCGCCGGGGGCCTCGGTCACGCTCGTCGTCCGGGACGCGAAGAGTTTCGTACCGGCGCCGTCGACCGTGCTGCGGCGCGGGGACGAGCTGCTGGTGGTGGCCACGGACCCGGTGCGGGACGCGGCGGAGGCGCGACTGCGGGCGGTGGCCCGGGGCGGCAAGCTCGCGGGATGGCTGGGCACGGGCGGACCCGTTTCCCGTTAGAGCAACGCTCCCGTTGGTTCGAGCGACGCTCGAACAAGTTAGAGCAACGCTCTAATTCAGCCGAATTCGCTGAGATATGCCCGTTTTTGACTGCTTTTCCGGGCTCTTTACATGCGAAGCAGCCGTTAATCCCAGGTGAAGACACCCCTTGTCACCGAATTCACAGGGCGTGGTAGTGGGTTTCCCTGTATGATGAAGGCACACCAGATCGAACCAACTCTGCCTGACGCAGAGCTGGCGCGACCGCAAAGCGGCCGTGGCACCACCCCGTAGTGGGCGCCCAGGTATCACTCGGTTCTGCGCAAGAGGACAGCTCTCGGGGCTCCCACATGTACGGGTGCGGCCGCTCACAAGGCGAAGCACCGTCCGCAGACGGGGACGCTCTACCAGGCAGCGGAAAGGCAAGGCCGTGACATCCGCGGTCACGTCCGACACGTCCGCCCGCCCCGGCTACGGGCAGCTGCTGCGCACTCCCGGCGCCCTCGGCTTCGTACTCCCCGGCTTCGCAGCACGACTCCCCTTCGGCATGCTGACGATCAGCATCCTGCTGCTGGTCCAGCACACCACCGGTTCCTACGGCAGCGCCGGCATCGTCGCCGCCGTCACCGGTATCTCCATGGCCCTGTCCGCTCCGCTGATGGGCATCTTCACCGACCGCTTCGGCCAGACCGCCGTCCTGCTGCCCGTGGTCCTCGCGCACTCCGCCGCCGTCACCGGCCTGGCCGCGCTCGCGCTGCTGGACGCTCCGCTCTGGGCGCTGGCGCTGGCCGCAGTACCCGCCGGCGCCTCGGTGCCGCAGGTCGGACCGATGGTCCGGGCGCGCTGGGCCGCCAAGCTGGAGGGCTCGCCGCTGCTGCCGACGGCCGCCGCCTTCGAGTCCGTCACCGACGAGTTCACCTTCGTCGTCGGCCCCGTCCTCGCGACCGCGCTGTGCACCGGCGTCCACCCGGCGGCCGGCCTGGTCACCGAGGCCACGCTGACCCTGCTCGGCGGCCTGCTGTTCGCTGCCCAGCGGGCCACCCAGCCCAAGACGCACGCCCCGTCGGCGACCGGCGAGAAGCGCGCCTTCGCGCTGTCCTTCCCGGGCCTGCGCGTCCTGATCTTCGCCTTCCTCGGGATCGGCGCCGTCTTCGGCGGCATGCAGGTCTCGCTCGCCGCCTTCTCCGAAGAGATCGGCAACCCCGGCGCCAACGGCCTGCTCTACGGCGTCTTCGCCGCGGGCAACATGATCTCCGGTATCGCCATGGGCGCCATCGCCTGGAAGATCGGCCCGCGTCGCCGGCTGATCCTGGGCTACATCGGCCTCACCGCCGCCGCCTCCGTCCTGTGGGCGGCGAACTCGATGATCCTGCTGGGCGCGCTCGGCCTGGTCGTCGGTCTGTGCATCGCCCCGGCGCTGATCACCGGCTACACGATGGTCGAGCAGCTGGTCCCCGCGAACGCCCGGACCGAGGCCTTCACCTGGCTGACCGGCTCGATCGCCTTCGGTCAGGCCGTCGCCGTCATCCTGGCCGGCCGACTGACGGACGCGCACGGATCCTCGTTCGGCTTCCTGGTACCCCTGGGTGCCACCGCGCTCGCGCTGGCCGCCCTGCTGGCGCTGCGCGCGAAGCTCGCCCCGAAGGCCCCGAGCCGGATCGTGAACGCGTCCGCGCAGGAGGCCGCGCCCGCGTCGGGGACCGCGCCCGCGGCTCCCGCGAAGTCGCAGGTCACGGAGCGGGTGACGATCCCGGCCGAGGGCCGGACGACCACCCGGACCACCGACGTACCGGGATCCCGTAACCGGGTGAACGAGCGTGGGATCGGTCACCGCGTGCCGGTGACGGTGGACTGATCCGCCGGAATACGTCACCATGGAGCGTCGTTAGCACTCATTGAGTGAGAGTGCCAGGAGGAAATTCGTGCCGACCTACCAGTACCAGTGCACCGAGTGCGGTGAGGGCCTTGAGGCCGTGCAGAAGTTCACCGATGACGCACTGACCGTGTGCCCGAGCTGCGACGGACGCCTGAAGAAGGTGTTCTCCGCGGTCGGCATCGTCTTCAAGGGCTCCGGTTTCTACCGGAACGACAGCCGTGGCGCGTCGTCGAGCAGCACCCCTGCCTCGAAGCCGTCGTCCAGCTCCTCGTCGTCCTCGACGTCGACCGCTGCCGCCGCTCCCGCCGCCTCGTCCTCCTCGACGTCGTCGAGCTCGTCGAGCAGCAGCAGCTCCACGTCGGCCGCCTGATCGCTTCTCCCCGAGGCCCCGCCGCCCCTACCGGCAGTGGGGCCTTCGGCATGCCCACGGCAGGGCCTTAGGGTGGACCGCATGGTGAACGCAGAGATCGGTGTCATCGGCGGCTCGGGCTTCTACTCCTTCCTGGAGGACGTCTCCGAGATCCAGGTGGAGACCCCTTACGGACCCCCGAGCGACTCCCTTTACATGGGTGAGCTGGCCGGGCGCCAGGTGGCCTTCCTGCCCCGGCACGGGCGCAGCCACACCGTCCCGCCGCACAAGATCAACTACCGGGCCAACCTGTGGGCCATGCGCTCGGTCGGCGTCCGCCAGGTACTGGGCCCTTGCGCGGTCGGCGGTCTGCGGGCCGAGTACGGGCCGGGCACGCTGCTCGTCCCCGACCAGCTGGTCGACCGGACGAAGGCCCGCGCCCAGACCTTCTTCGACGGTGAGCCGCTGCCGGACGGTTCGGTACCGAACGTCGTGCACACCACCTTCGCCGACCCGTACTGCCCGGTGGGCCGGTCCGTGGCGCTGGCGGCGGCCCGCGGGCGGGACTGGGAACCGGTGGACGGCGGCACCATGGTCGTCATCGAGGGACCGCGCTTCTCCACGCGGGCCGAATCCCGGTGGCACGCGGCGGCGGGCTGGTCGGTGGTCGGCATGACCGGTCACCCGGAGGCGGTCCTCGCCCGCGAGCTGGGGCTCTGCTACACCTCGATGGCCCTGGTCACGGACCTGGACGCGGGCGCGGAGACCGGTGAGGGCGTGTCCCACACGGAGGTTCTGAAGGTGTTCGGCGAGAACGTCGGGCGGCTGCGCGAGGTCCTCTTCGACGCGGTCGCGGCCCTGCCGGCCTCGGAGACCCGGGCCTGCCTGTGCACGCACGCGCACGACGGCTGGGACCTGGGCATCGAGCTGCCGTAGCCGCCTGCCCCGAGGGCGGAGGGCGCGCGGGCGCCGTTGTCAGTGGCCTCACCTAGCCTGCGCGCATGGGCAACTGGGGCGGGACGGCCGTGGCGCACGCCACGGTGGCGGAGCTGCGTGAGTTCGCGGCGGAGGCCGGGTACGCGGGCGTCGACGGCGACGAGGACCTGGGCGGTGGCTGGTCGGCGGTGCCCCGACCGGCCGGACGGCGCGGCGACGGCGGCGGCGCTGCTGGCGCGGCGGACCGGGGCGCCGGTGCTCACGGTGGCCTACCTGGACAGTGACGTCGGCTTCGTCGAGGCCGCCACCTTCGCCGGGGGCCGCTGGAAGGCACTGCTGAACCGGGACACGGCCGAGCACTACGAGATACCCGTCGACCGGTTCCCGGTGGAGGCGGCCCTGGCGGGCGCGCTCGACCGGGCCGCCGCGGGCGGTCTGACCGCCGACCCGGACGGGATCCGGGCCGTTCTCACCGGCTCCGCGCCCTGCGCGGAGGAGCTCACCGACCGGCTCGTCGGCGCGCTCGGGATCGCTCCCGCGGCGCAAGGCTGAGCAGGCGCCCGGAAACCCGCCGCGGACTGTCACATCCCGACCGGCTGTCCGGTCCTCCCTGGTGAAGGCGGAAACGAAGACCGCCCCGGCCCGGGAGATGACTGTCATGCCCCGTATCTCGCTCACCCCGCCCCGCACCCTGCTGCTGCGGCTCGGAGGCTGGTACTCGCGCCGTAGGTACGGCAAGGTGCTCGACCCCGGGCAGGCCTACGGGCACCACTCGCGCGTGCTCCTCTCGTACCTCCGGCTGGAGCGGAGCGTGGCGAAGTGGCATGCGCTCGACGCCGGGCTGAAGCACCTCGCCGTCATGGCGGCGGCGGCCCGCATCAACTGCTCGTGGTGCATGGACTTCGGCTACTGGGAGGGCCACGAGCTGGGCGTGCCGACGGAGAAGATCGAGCGGGTGCCGCGGTGGCGGGAGGCCCCTGAGGTGTTCACCGAGCTGGAGCTGCTCGTCATGGAGTACGCCGAGGCCATGACGGAGACCGAGCCGACGGTCACGGACGAGCTCGCGCGGGATCTGATCGCGCGGCTCGGCGAGGAGGCGTTCGTCGAGCTCACCGCGATGGTCGCGCTGGAGAACTGGCGCTCGCGCGTCAACAGCGCCTTCGGCCTGACCGGTCAGGGCTTCGCGGAGGCCTGCCAGGTCCCGGCCGACCGGTGACCTCGACAATGACGGCGCGAACACCGACCTCCCCCACGCCGACCACGGAGACAGCAGCGTGACGGCGTTGTCCACAACCTGGGGATCGTCCACAGGCCCCGACGGGATTCCTTGTGAGGCCGGATCGTGAGAGGTGTCCGGGCGCCGGGTCCGGGCACAGCAACTCACTCGGTCTGGTGGTGTTCGTCATGTCCCGTACGTCCGCGGCCCCTTCGGTCTGCTCCGCTCCTTCCGCTTCCTCCGCTTCCTCCACTTCCGCCGTCTCCTGCGCCTCTGCCGCCTCTGCCGCTTCCTCCGCTTCCCAGGGCTCCCGGGCTCCTGCCGCGTGCGCGACGGCGTCCGCGTGCCCGCCGGGGCGCCCGGTCCCGGCGTTCGCGCCGCTTCGCGTGGGGCGGGGCGGGGACCGGCTGCGCCGGGCCGTGGGCCGGAGGCGGCGGGCCGCCTCGGCCGCACTGGCCGTCGTGGCGGCGGCCGTGGCGGTCGGCGGGGCGGAGGCGCAGGCCTCGCGGGGCGCCGCCCGGCCCGAGGTGCGGGCCTCTCAGCGTGCGGCGCCACCCGCCGCGGCCAGGATGGTGTCGGCTCCCGTGCGTATCGCGGACGCCGCGACGGTGCGGTTGCTACGGCCCGGCGACCGGGTGGACGTGGTCGCGGCGGAGCGCAGCGGACCACCCGAGGTGGTGGCCGCAGGGGCGCTGGTCGGCGAAGTACCCGATCCGGACAAGGGTGTTGCGGACGGTGGGGCGTTGGTGGTGCTGTCCGTGCCACGGGACACCGCGCGGGTTCTCGTGGGCGCAGGCGCCACGACCCGACTGGCGGTGACGTTGTGCTGATTCGCACACACGGCCAGTCAATTCACCTCGGGATGAGGCCCGATTGGACACATCGCCGCCGGACTGCCGTAGCTTTCGGAACCGTTGGCTCCATGTTCGGCAGATGTGAAGAGAGGCTCAGTGGTGAGCAAGAAGAAGGAGAGCGTGCTGGCAGGCTTCAAGGCCTTCCTGATGCGCGGCAACGTGGTCGACCTGGCGGTGGCCGTGGTCATCGGCGCCGCGTTCACGAACATCGTGAACTCGGTGGTCAAGGGGATCATCAGCCCGGTGGTCGGCGCGGTCGGCACGCAGAGCCTGGACGGCTACAAGTCCTGTCTCAAGGCCCCTTGCGGCATCGGCGCGAACGGCCAGCCGACGGGCGTCGAGATCCTCTGGGGCTCGGTGCTGAACGCGACGCTGACCTTCGTCATCACCGCGGCGGTCGTGTACTTCCTGATGGTGCTGCCGATGGCGAAGTACCTCGCGCGACAGGAGGCCCGTCGCAAGGCCCGCGAGGGCGTCCAGGAGCTTGTCGAGATCACCGAGCTGGAGGTCTTGAAGGAGATCCGGGACGAGCTGGTCGCACAGCGCGGCGGGACGGCCCCCACCGGTTCACGCGACGGGTTCTGACCTGTTCGGCCGCCTCGGGCGGTCAGACGTGGTGCGGGGGCTTCTCGTCGAGGAAGCGGGCCAGGTCGGCCGCGCTTCCGCCGGCGGGCGGCCGCTCGCCCCAGCCTCGGTCGGTGTCGTCCGAGGACTGCTGGTCCAGCGGGTCGTCGAAGATCAGCCGGGGCTTCGGCCGGGGCTGGTCGGCTCCGGGGGCCGTACGCGAGGGCCGCGGGTCGGGTGCGGGGGTGCTGCTCATGCCTCCAGGGTACGGCCGCCCCCGCGCCGCCCCGGCAACCCCGGGGTCCATCCCCGCGACCCCCTCGCCCCCTCCGCCCCCCTCGCCCTCTCCGACCCCCTCGCCCCTTCCGGCCGCCGGGCACGTGGTCCTGATGCCGATGGAGGTCCCGTGGCGGCGCCCGCCTGCGGCCGCGGCCTCCTCAGGGCCGCGGACCCGCGCCTCGCCTCCGCCCGGGGCACACCGGCCGCGCGGGCCGCGCGTCCGCCCTGCCCCGGGCTGCTGCCTCTGGTCTCCTGGCCGGTATGGCCTACTCCCCCATGACCGCTCGCAGCCCCGACGAGCTCCACCGAGCCTCCACGCCGCTGGAGCTGTTCTTCGACCTCTGCTTCGTCGTCGCCATCGCCCAGGCCGGCGCCCGACTGGTGCACTCGCTCGCGGAGGGCCATCCGGGTGCCGGGGTGGTCGGCTACTTCTTCGTGTTCTTCGGCGTGTGGTGGGCCTGGATGAACTTCACCTGGTTCGCCTCTGCGTACGACGTGGACGACGTCCCGTACCGGATCGCGACGCTCGTGCAGATCGCGGGTGTGCTCGTGTACGCGGCCGGGGTGAGCCGGGCCTTCGACGACAACGACTGGACGGTCGCGGTCACCGGCTACATCATCATGCGCGTCGCCCTGACCGCGCAGTGGCTGCGGGCCGCCTCCGGGGAGCAGGGCGAGGCCCGGGCGGCGGCGCTGAAGTACGCGGCCGGACTGGTGATCTGCCAGCTGGGCTGGATCGGCCTGCTGTTCGTCCCCGACGACCTGAAGCGCTGGACGTTCCTCGTCCTGCTCGTCGCCGAACTGGCGGTTCCGGTGATCGCGGAACGCGGGCACCAGACGCCCTGGCACGCGCACCACATCGTGGAGCGGTACGGCCTGTTCACCATCATCGTGCTCGGCGAGACGATCGCGGCGGCCACGGTGGCCGTGAAGTCCGCGATCGACGAGCACGAGGCGCTGGACCAGCTGCTGCCGATCGCGGCGGGCGGGCTGCTGATCGTCTTCGCCGCGTGGTGGATCTACTTCGCCGTGCCGATGCACCAGCACCTGACGTCCAACCGCGAGGCCATCCCGTGGGGTTACGGACATCTGTTGATCTTCCTCTCGGGTGCGGCGATCGGCGCCGGCATCGAGGTCGCGGTCGAGCACGCGGTCGGCAAGGCGCACATCTCCCAGGTCGCCGCGAACGCCGCCGTGATGGTCCCGAGCGCGCTGTTCCTGCTGATGGTGTGGCTGCTGCACTCCCGCCACTTCAAGCGCGGCCTCGCCCAGCAGTTGGTCCTGCCGGTGTCCGCCCTCGTGACGCTCGCCTGCACCTGGTCGGGTACGTACGCGGTCCTGTGGGCGGGCCTCGTCGGGGTGCTGACGGTGGCCGTCGGCCTGGCCCTCTCCACGCGGGCCGGCGCGACCACCGGCACCGCCGTCTGAGCCCGGGACCGCCCGCACCCGCCACCCGTACCCCGGCGCGTGCCCGGGACCCGGCCCGGGCACGCGCCCCGGCGAACCGTCACCCCCGTGCCCCCGCCGCCGTTCTAGAGCGCAGAACGACGCGCACCGACTGGAGGCCCTGCCTTGACACTCCCGGCACAACGCCACGGCACCGACCCCGGCAGGGAGCTGGCCGAGCCAGGCTTCTGGCAGCAGCCCCCCGCCCACCGCCTCGCCGCCTTCGCCCGGCTGCGCGCCGCCGAGGGCCCGGTGTTCGTCCCCGAAGGGTCCGGGCCCGGCCACTGGGCGCTCGTCCGCCACGCCCAGGTGCAGGAGGCCAGCCGCCTCCCCAAGGTCTTCGCCAGCGCCCCCGGCGTGACCACCCCCGAGCCGGCCCGCTGGGTGCGGGCCCTGTTCGGGGACTCGATGGTCAATCTGGACGGCCCCGACCACGCCCAGCTGCGCAAGATCGTGCAGCGTGCCTTCACGCCCCGCCTGCTGGCGGCCGCCGAGGCCGACATCCACGCCGTGGCCGCCCGCATCGTGGACGACGTACTGGCCGAGCGGCCCGACGAGTTCGTATCGGCCGTGGCCTCCCGACTGCCGCTGGAGGTCATCTGCAACATGATGGGCATCCCGGAGCACTACCGGGCCGAGATCGCCGACCGGGTCAACCACGCCTCCGAGAACATCGGTGTGGAGCGGGGCCTGGCCTCCCGGCTGCGGATGCCGGGACGCGGGCTGCGCGCGCTCGCCCGGATGCAGCGGATGGTGGCGGGCATCGGACGGGAGCGGCGCAAGCACCCCACCGACGACCTGATCTCCGCGCTGGTCCGCGCGAACGTCGACGGCCAGGCCCTCGGGGCCCGCCAGCTCGGCGCCTTCTTCTCCCTGTTGATGGTCGCCGGGGTGGAGACCACCCGGAACGCGATCACCCATGGGCTGTCCCTGTTGACGGACCACCCCGACCAGCGGGACCTGCTGCTCTCGGACTTCGAGACGTACGCGGACGGCGCGGTGGACGAGATGATCCGGCACTCGACGCCCATCATCCAGTTCCGCCGGACCGTGGCCGCCGAGCACACCATGGACGGGCACGTGTTCCGGCCGGGCGACAAGGTGGTCCTCTACTACGCCTCCGCCAACCGCGACGAGGCGGTCTTCCCCGACCCGGACGCCTTCGTCATCACCCGCTCGCCCAATCCGCACCTGGGGTTCGGCGGCGGCGGGCCGCACTTCTGCCTGGGCGCGCACCTGGCCCGGGTGGAGATGAAGGCCCTCTTCCGCGAGCTGCTGACCCGGCCGGTGGGGCTGCGGGCGGTGGGGCTGCCGGACCTGGCCGGGTCGAACTTCGACAACCGGGTCCGGTCGCTCAAGTTCGCCTTCGAGCGGCCCTGACCACGGCCCGCGGAAAAGCGGAACCGGCCACCGGGCGGGCTGGGAGCCCGGCGGCCGGAGCGGGTGGTGGCGGCACCCGGTCGGTGGCTACCGCTGCACGCGCCGCACGGCGAGCACGCAGTGGGCGCTGCTGGTGAGCACGGACTCGTCGCCCGCGAAGGCCTGAAGGGTCTCCGGCGCGACCGGCTGCCCCGGGATCGCCTCCGGCCAGGCGCGGGTGGCGAAGAGGAAGTACGCCTGGCCGCTCTCGTCCGCCGCGGCGACCCACTCGTCGGGGGCGGTGCAGCGCGCGTTCATCCCGGGCAGGGTGAGCGCGATCTGGTTGCCCTCCAGCAGGATCTGCACCGGGAAGGTGGCCGCCTTCAGGGTGCCGTCCATGACCACGTCGCCGATCGGCAGGCCGATCTCCTCCAGCAGCCCGCGGGCGGCCGCCTCGCCCGCCTCCCGGCCCTTCGGTCCGTCACCGAGGGTGTAGGCGAGGAGGTACGGGATGTCGTGCGCCTCTTCGGGGTCGCCGATCCAGGCGAGCACCGAAAGGGTGCCGAGCTGGGACCGGTCGATTTCGGCTTGAGTAGAAGTCATGCGCGCACCCTAGTGGTCTCTCCACCGAGCCTTTCACGGCCCTTCACCCGGGCGGGCTAGACGACCCAGAATCCCTCTCCGGAATTCGCCTGCGTGTTCGCGTCCTGGTACTGGAGCCGCACAATGCGCGCGCTTTCCGGAATTTCGAACACCACCCACCCCTCGGCCCGCTCACCGACCTCCAGGGAATCGAAGACGATCGATTTGCCGGTGGTCAGCTCGCCGGTCTTCACCACCGGGTGACGCTGCCCCGCGCTGTCGTGCGCCCACATGCGTCCGAGCGCCCCGTACGAGGCCCCGCCCACGTTGACGAAGGACATCGAGGCGGCCACCCAGCGCTTCCCCGCGGGCGGGGCGAAGTTCTTGTCGACGCTGATCGCCGGGTCGACGAACGCCCCGAGCTCGACCTGGAGGTGCCGGCCGACCTGCTTGCCGTGCACCCGTGCGGTGCCACCCACATGGGCGTCCTTCACCGCGGGCCGTGCGGGGGCCTCCGCCGCGCCCGGCGCCCCGTCGTCCACCAGGACCGTCGGCGCGGCGCCGGGCGCGAGCGCGTCCGACTCGGGGGCGCTCTGGCAGGCGGTGGCACCGAACAGCAACAGCGGGAGCAGGACGAGGACGGGCAGCGGGAGGGCGGGCTGGCGCATGCAAGATCCCTTCGGGCGCGATTGCGGCCAGTTTCACGCGCCCGGGCAGGTAATTGCCCACAACGACACGAGCACACGGATCACGCGCGTACGCCCAGCTGCCAGCACAATGCGTTCCGGCGGAATCCCGCCGTCCGACGTACCTGGAGGAATGAATGCGCATCTCCGCCCGCCGAATGTCGCTCGCGGCCTTCTCCGCACTGGCCGCCACCACGCTTTTCACGGCTCCGGCCGGCGCCACCGTTTTCGAGCACGGGATTTCCGTCCGGGACGCGTACGTCGCCCACGACGGCGCCGTCACCCTTTCCGGGACGTACCACTGCGAGCAGGCGTCACCCATGGGGGCGATGCAGATCAAGGCGTCCGTCGCGCAGGAGGGCGGCGGCCGGTTGAGCATCGGCGCGGAGCAGGTCGTCTGCGACGGTCAGGAGCGTCGCTGGGTGGCGAACGCTCCGGGCGCCTACGCGAACGTGCACCCGGGCCGCGCGACGGTCACCGCGGAGCTCCAGGAGGTCCGCTTCTCGGGCCTGATGCCGAGGTCGGTCACCACCGTCGCCCAGGACGCGCGCGGCGTCGAGGTCCGCGAGCACTGAGCGGTGCGGGCCCGCGACTCGCGACCGGCGCCCGCGGCACGCGCCCCGGAGCCGGTAGCCGCCGCTACCGGCAGTCGGGGGCGACGTCCGTCATCGACATGAAGGCCACCGACTGGCACGCGGGGTCCGCGTGCGGTCGCCCCGTGGCCCAGTCCACGACCGCCGGCACCCCGGCCACCAGCAGGAGTACGGCCAGGCCGCCCGTCACGGCGGCCTTGGTCAGCCCGCGCACAACACGATCCGTTCCATGGCTCGCATCATCACCCCGCCCGCGGCCGCCCACAACTCGGGGTGATCGTCCGATCACCCCGCGCTCCGGGTCCTGCCCGCGGCGTCGAACTCGCACCACACCGCCTTGCCGTCGCCCCGGGACTCCACACCCCAGTGCGTGGCCAGCGCGTCCACCAGCAGCAGCCCGCGTCCCGTGGTGGCCGCCTCGCCCGGGGTGCGCCGGCGCGGCCACACGCTGGAGCGGTCCTTGACCCACAACCGGATCCGCCGGACCGGCTCCGGCAGCACCTCCATCGTCAGCACCGCCCCGCCGTCGGTGTGCAGCAGGGCGTTGACCAGCAGCTCCCCCGCCGCGACCTCCACGTCGTCGGCGAGCTCCGGCATGCCCCAGTCGCGCAGGGCCTGACGCAGGGCGTAGCGGGCCTCCGAGAGGCCTTCCGGGTCGGCCTGGTGGACGTACTGGTGGATGCGCGGCGCCCGGTGGGTGCCCGGGTCGGGGGCCCGGCGCAGCACCAGCAGGGCCACGTCGTCCCCGGAGCCCCAGCGCTCCCAGAGCCGGTCGGAGAGGTGGTCGGCGAGCGCCCCGGCGCCCTGGGGGCCGCTGCGCACCGCCTGGGCGAGCGCGTCCATCCCGGCGGTGATGGTGGTGCCCGGTTCCTCCACCAGGCCGTCCGTGCACAGCACCAAGGTCTCCCCGGGGACCAGGTCGAGCCGGGTCTCGGGGAACTCCTCGTACTCGAAGAGCGAGGCCAGCCCGAGCGGCAGACCGCCGCGCACCTTCGGCCAGCCCGTACGCCCGTCCGTGTGCCGGATCAGTGGTCCGAGGTGACCCGCGCGGACCGCCCGTACGCCTCCGGTCTCCAGGTCCACCTGCGCGTACATGCAGGTGGCGAAGCGCTCGGTGTCCAGCTCGGCGAGGAAGCGCGAGGCCCGGGCCAGCACGGTGGACGGCGGATGGCCCTCCCCGGCGTACGCCCGCAGCGCGATCCGCAGCTGGCCCATGATGGCCGCCGCGTGCGTGTCGTGGCCCTGGACGTCGCCCACCACCACGCCGACCCGGTCGCGGGGCAGCGAGATCACGTCGTACCAGTCCCCGCCGACCTCCCGCCCGCTCCAGGCCGCGTGGTAGCGGACCGCAATCTCCCCGCCGCTGATCTCGGGGATCCGGCGCGGCAGCATGGCCGCCTGCAGGCCGGTCGCGAACTCCCGCTCCTGGTCGAACAGGAGCGCCCGTTGGAGTGATTGCGCGACGATGCCCGCCAGACCCAGGCACAGGTTGCGCTCCTCCGGGCTGAACTCGGTGCGCCGCCGGTAGAACAGGACCAGCCCGCCGATGGCCTTGGCCTGCGCGATCAGCGGCAGGTAGGCGGCGGCGTCGTACCGGATCCGGTTCAGGTAGTCCGCGAGGAGCGGGAACTCGTCGCCGAGCTCGGCGAGCGAGGTGACGAAACGTGCCTGCCGGGTGAGCACCGCGTGCGAGAGCGGCAGCGACCCGTCGAGCCGGGTGAACCGGCGTTCGCTGAGGATCTCCAGGGACTCGCCGCTCAGCGCGATGATCTTGATGCTGCCGCCCTCGACCAGCCCCAGGGCCAGCCCGTCCGCACCGAGCCGTTCAAGCGCCCCCGCCCCGGTCAGCGCCGCCGTGACGTCGTCGACCGTCACCGCCCGCGACAGGGCCTCCGTGGTCCGCTGCACGATCGTGGTCTGCTGGGCGCGCGCCGCCTCCAGCTTGCGCAGCAGCGTGGCCTGGGCCAGCTCCGCGGTCGCGTCCCGGACGATGCCCACGATCCGCTCCGGCTGCCCCGAGCCGTCCCGGAGCACGCGGCCCGCGGTGTGCGTCCACTGGTCGCGGCCGTCGCGCCGCCGCACCATGAAGTACGCGCCGTACGTGTCCGCGCTGCCGGCCAGGACCCCCTCGATGATCTCGGTGAGCCGGCGCCCGTCCTCGGGCGGGACCCGCAGCCCGATACCGGGCACGGTGCCGTCGAACTCCTCCGGCCCGAGGTCGAAGACCTCCAGAGCGGCCTCGTCCAGCACCACCGTCCCGGCGACCAGGTCCCATTCGAGACTGCCCATGCCGTTGAGCGCGAACCGCTCCCCGGGCCCGGTCCCGGGGGACCGCCGGGCCGGCTCGGGTCCGTCCCGTTCCGCCGCTGCCACGTTCCCCACCACCTAACGGCCGGGCCAGCAAGGCTGGGAGATCAGCCGCTCCCACTCCTCGTCAGGATGCCCCGGCAGGGTGCGACCGGCCTCCCGCCAGCGCTTGACCATGGAGAGGTAGATCGTGGGCTGGTCGGCAGGCGAGGCCGTCGTGTACGGGCCCGCATACGGCCCCGCGTAGGCGGTGCGCTCGTACCCGGAGGCCCTGGGCCGACCGGCGCCCTGTTCCCCGCGGCTGGCGGGAATGCGTACCCAGCCGCGGCCCTGCCCTCGCTCCGAGCTCATCACGGACCCCTCTCTCCGCGGATCTCACCGCAGATACGTCTTCGGATGCCCTGGAGGTACCCCCGGATGGTGCCCGGGGGTCGCAGCCCGGCCCGGCCGGGCGACATCGGGGGAACCCGGCCGCGGACCCCGGGCACCGAGGCGCTTGCGGACTCCTCTCACCAGTCTCCCCGCCGTGAAGCCCGCGCCGTGCACGAATCGCATGGAAGGGCCGAATGAGGGAGCCGTCAGCAGCCCCGCGAAGAACAGCCCGGGCCACGAGGACTCGAACCCGCGGCTCAGCTCCGGCGCCCCGCTCTCCCCCACGGTCTCCAGCGCCGCCCGCAGCCCCGCGTCGAGCAGCTCCAACCGGGCCAGCTCCGGGTCGAAGCCGGTGGCCGCGATGACGTGGGCGGTGTCCAGCACCACCGATTCCCCCGCCGCGGTGGTCAGCCCGAGCCGGATCCGCTCGCCCACCGCCACCGCCCGGTGCAGCCGGTGCCCGAGCAGGGCGGGGACGCGCCGCTCGAAGCGGTCCCGCAGCCACCAGGCTCCGGCCGGACCCAGCGCCGTGGCGGCGATCCGCTCCCGGGTGGGCGCGGGAAGCCGGCGCACCGCCCCGGGCAACTCCGACCAGACCCAGCTGCGCCAGCCGGTGCCGAGGCCGCTGTGCGGATCGCGCAGGGCCCGCAGCGGGGGCCGGTCCAGCGGCTGCGGGACGGTGTTCCAGTTCAGCCGGGCGCGCCGGGCGACCAGACAGGGCCGGGCGCCCTGTTCCGCCAGCAGGGCAGCGGTCTCCAGGGCCGCCTGCCCGGCTCCGAGCACGGCGACCTCACGGCCCGCGAAGCCGCTCAGGTCCCGGTGGCCGCTGCTGTGCGAGTAGTGCGTGGGCGGCAGCTCGCGCAGTGCCTCGGGGTGGCGGACGAAGGGCATCACCCCGACCGCGAGGGCCACCGTACGGGCGAGGAGGGGCGGTCCCTCGGCGGTGCGGACGCGGAAGCCCTCGCCCTGCGGGGTCACCTCCACGACGGTCACCTCCTCCACCTCCGGCGCGGCCTGCCGGGCGAACCACATCCCGTACGCGCTGAACGTGCCGATCGGCAGCGGAGTGCCGTGTTCCGCGGTCATGCCGAGCGTGGCGCAGTAGTCGGCCAGGGTGTGCCGCCCGTCCGGCGCGGACAGGTTGGACGACCAGGGCTCCGACTTCAGGTACATGCCGTCGGGCATGTGGTCGCGCCACGAGGCCATCGGCCGCCCCAGCAGCCGTACGTCGAGCCCCGCGGCGGCCGCATGGGCGGCGATCGACAGCCCGTACGGGCCCGCGCCGATCACCACGAGATCGTCGATCCGCGTCAACGCCGCTCCTCCAGCTCGATGGTCACCGGCCCGGCGCGTTCGCCGTGACGGTCCGGGTCAACGGGTCACCAGCTCGTCCGGCTCGGCCGAGGCCCCGGGCGGAACGGGCCGGGAGGCCGATCCCACGGATCCGGTGGAACCGGCCTCCGACTGGTTCCGGCCGCGCTGCCGGGGTGCGCGCACGACCGCGAGCGCCGTACGACGGCCCTGCTCCGGAACCCCGCGCAGCGCCCGGACCCCCTTGCCCGCGCCCCGCCCCAGCAGGGCGCCCAGCATCGCCAGGAACGGCAGCAGGTCGTCGGCGGCGAACCAGGCCGTCTCGACGCGCCCCCGTTCGGCCGGCCGCTTCGGGGCCCGCTTCGCCTCCGTCCCCCGGTCCGCACCCGGCGCCGAGGACGCGGACGCCCCCGCCGACCCGGCCGGATTCGCGGGGAGCGCCGCCGGGCGGCGCGGCATCGAACCGCCCCGGATCCGCGCCAGCAGCGCGTAGTTCTCGGCGACGAACACCCGGCCCGGTCCGCCCGAGGGCTGCGGCACCTGCTGGCCCGTCAGGTCCAGGTACATGGCCTGTACGACGTCCAGCCCGGCCGAGTCCGCGAACAGCCGGAACTGCGCGCCCGGCCGCGGGTTGAAGTCCACCAGCCGGAAGCAGCCCCGCTCGTCGCGGCGGAAGTCCAGGTCCAGGATCCCCTGGTAGCCGAGGCGTTCGGCGAGCCGTAGCCCCGCCTCCTCCACCGCCGGATCCGGCAGCCAGCGCCCCACGGCCGTCAGCCCCGTCCGCACCGGCCAGGACAGCTCCTTGCGGCCCGAACCCGCCAGCAGCGGACGCCCGCCCCGCGCGAAGGCACCGTGGAAGAACCAGTCGGTGTCCGCTCCGGCCGGCAGGAACCGCTGGAGCAGCAGCCGGCTCCCGGCCTCGGCGGAGCGCTCGTACAGCCGGCGCGCCTCGGCGGTGGTGTGCACGAGCATGGTGCTGCGCAGCCCGTCGGCCCCGGAGGGCAGCAGCCAGGGCCGGCTCCATTTGGCGATCACCGGCAGACCGAGCCGCCAAGCCGCCTCGGCCGCCTCGGCCCCGCTCGCCGGAATCACGGTCTCCGGGTGCGGGACGTCCCACCGCGCGCAGAGCCGCGACAGCTCGGCCTTGTCGGCCACCCGGGCGGGCAGGTTGTCGGGCTGATGGGGAATCCGGAAACGCTCGCGCAGCGTCGGCGCGACCCGGGACACGGCGATCGCGCTCAGGTCGTCCATGGCGATGAGCACGGCCGGGCGGCCGATCCGCTCCGAGACCTCGGTCAGGCACTCCAGCAGCGCCTCGGGCGCCTCGGGGTCCAACCCGCCCGCGGGCCCCGCGTGCACGGCGCGCAGATAGCGCGAACGCCCCATGGGACCTCCCCCGGCCTCGACGACGGCATGGACCTCCACGCCCTTGCGACCAAGGGATCTGACGGCGCCGAGGGTTCCGTGGTGGAACGGATTGCGATCGAGTCTGAGCACAACGGCGGGCACATGGTTGAGATACGCGTGCATGGCAGCGGGTCTTTCACCTAGTCGGACCAAGCGGGGGTGGTGCGCACCTGCGAATGGCCTACGCGGCAGTCACCGGACAGGCCGTTCGTCAGATCTGATGCCTAACGTCTTTGGTAAGCACACCGATTCAGGAAAGCTCGGGAGACGCCATGCCCAGACCACGCCGCCGACTGGCGAGCACCTGCATCGGTACGGTCACGGCCGGACTGCTGGCCACCGGAGCCGCACTCGCGGCCCCCGAGAACGACCGGCCCGAGGGCTCGGACATCGCCATGGGTGCCTATCTCGACTACGGGCCGCCCGGGGTGGCCCGGATCCCGCATCTGTCGAGCTGGCTGGGCGGCAAGGAGATCCGGGTCGGACACACCTACCTCCCCGGCGACAAGTGGGCCGGCATCGAGGGCGGCGTCTCGTTCCTGGAGGACTGGGCCGACTGGCGCCGGGCCGAGGACGACCGGCTGTTCGTCCTCAACGTGCCCATGCAGGAACGGAACGAGGACCGGGTGTCCGACCACCAGGTGGCCCGGCTGATCAGGGCGGGCGCGGCGGGCCGGTTCGACCGGCACTTCCAGCGGCTCGCCGAGCGGCTGGTGGAGCTGGGCGTCCCGGACACGGTGATCGTGCTCGGCTGGGAGATGAACGGCGTCACCTACACCCACCGGTGCGCACCGGACCCGGAGAACTGGAAGGTGTACTGGAAGCGCATCGTCAACACGATGCGCGCCGTCCCGGGGCAGAAGTTCAGGTTCGACTTCGCCCCGAACAGGGGTACGGACGCGATCGGCTGGACGAAGTGCTACCCCGGCGACGACGTGGTCGACGTCATCGGGATGGACTCGTACGACCAGGGTCCCGGCCAGACCTTCGACGACCAGATCACCCAGCCGTACGGACTCCAGCAGCAGGTCGACTTCGCGAAAGCACACGGCAAGCCGATCTCCTACCCGGAGTGGGGCCTGTTCCGGCGCGGGGACAACCCGGAGTACGTGCGGCGCATGCTGAAGTGGATCGCGCAGCACAAGCCGCTCTACCACACCATCACCGACTACTGCCCGCACGGCGTGTGGCAGTGCAAGGACAACCCGGACTCCGCGAAGGCCTTCCGCGACGCGCTGATGCCCGAGCGCCCGGGCCCGGTGGTCCCGACCCCTGTCGTGCCCACGCCCGTGGTGCCGACCCCGGTGGTGCCGACCCCCGTGGTGCCCACGCCGGTCGTGCCGACCCCGCAGGTCCCGACCCCGCAGGTCCCGACGCCCCAGGTGCCCACACCTCAGGTCCCGACCCCGCAGGTCCCCACGCCGACGCCCGTGGTCCCCACGCCCCTGGTCCCCACACCTGCGGTCCCGACGCCCGTGGTCCCGGTGCCCACGCCGGTGGTCCCGGGCACGCAGAGTCCGCTGCCGGTCAGCCCGAGCCCGCTCGTCCCGACACCGGTCACCCCGGCGCCGGTCAGCCCGAGCCCGGTCGCCCCGAGCCCGCAGGTCCCGCTGCCGGTCACACCCCGCCCGCCCTTCCCGACACCCGCGGTCCCCGACACCGAGCCCGACACCGACCCCGAGGACGAGCCCGTCCCCACGCCCTCGCCGGCGGTCCCCACTCCGCAGGTCCCGGCGCCCTCGCCGGTCAGCCCGAGCCCGCTCACGCCGAAGCCCGAGCCCACGCCGCCGAAGCCCCTGCCGCAGCCCACACCGCCGCCGGTCAACAGCACGCACTGGTGCGTGCCGCTCAACTTCGGCGAGTGGCTCTCCAAGCTGGTCGGCACCCAGTCGGTCTGCATCAAGCTGGACTTCGGCAAGGACTCCGGCCTCTGGCCCTTCTAGACGGGTCATCGCACCCGCAGTTCGTTGAGCCGCGCCCGCCAGTCCCTGGCGGCCGGCAGCGTCTCCCGCAGTACGTCCACCGCCCGCTCGCGCCCCGTCACCTGCGACTCGTGTACGCGCAGCAGGGGCGCGAGCGCCGCCGTGGCGAGCAGGATCCGCCGGTTGACGACCGTCTCGGGCCGCCAGTGGTTCTTGTACGGCTCGTTGCCGCGCAGGAAGCTCACCACCGGGCGGCCCTCGGCGAGGGCCCGCCCGGCCTCGTAGCGCAGCAGCAGCGTCGCCACGTCCACCTTGCGGGTCCGCAGGTCCGGGTCGGCCCCGTAGAGGTAGCCGCCGCTGAGCCCGGAGGACAGCAGCGTGACGTTGGCCGCCACCACCTTGCCGTCCAGCCGGAACTCCGTCAGCCGGCTCTCCCCGGTCCGCACCATCCGCCGGGTGGCCCGGGTCAGGTGCTCGGCGAAGCGGGGCCGCAGGTGCTCGGGCGTCACCCCACGGCCGCGCCACTGCTTCTCGTGCAGCCGCAGCAGGGTCCGTACGGCCCGGGGCACCTCCTGCTCGGCGACCTCGTGCTCCTCGATGCCGGCCGCGTCGGTCTTGCGCAGTTTGGCCCGTACCCGCTGGGCGCCGGAGGCCGGCATCCGCTTGACCAGTTCGTCGAACGGCAGCGTGGGCAGCTCCATGCAGGTGGAGTCGGCGAGCACGCTGGAGACCCCCGGCCACTGCCGGACGAGCTGCTCGGCGGCGGCCCCGGGACGTACCTCCCGCAGGTCCACGACGGCCCCGCGGGCGGCCCGGTGCAGCCCGCGGGCCAGCGCCGGGAGGACCTGGTCGGCGTACTCCGCCGCGACGAGCACGTCGAAGTAGTCGGAGATGGATCCGCCGAGCGGCACCAGCAGCGGCATCGGCCGGTGCGCGAGCATCAGGGCGGCCACGCCGACCAGCTCCTCGCCGCGCCGGACGAGGACGATCCGCAGCCGGCCGTCCTTGCCGTACGACAGCCACCAGGAGTGCAGCCAGGCGTGGCTCTGGAAGGGGGTGGCGGTGGGGCAGCCGCGGAAGAGCCTGTTCCAGGACTCCTCCAGCGCGGCGAACTGCCGGGGGTCACGGCACAGCGTCACCGACAGGCCCCCGGCGCAGCCCGAACTCATCGAACGGACTCCTTCTCCTTGGCCGAGGCCGGCTCACCCTGCGCGGGCAGCGAGGCGTACTCCTCGACGGGGGTCTCGACGGCGGCCTCCACGGAGGACCCGACCGAGGAAGGCACCCGGGACCCGGTCGCGCCGTCCTCGGAACGCCGGGCGCGGCCCGGCCGGGCGAGCAGCCACAGTCCGCCCAGCAGCCCACCGGCGCACATGCCGACGGCGCCGCTGATGGCGGCGGAGGGGGAGGCGGGCTCGGACGGGGCGACCGCCTGGTTGAACAGGAGCAGCTGGACGCCGGTGTTCTTGGCGGCCTGATTGCTGCTCAGGGACAGGGCGTCGGCGACCGCGTTCGCGATGTCGGCGGCCTCGGCGGGGCTCTTCGAGGTACCCGTGACCGCGATCATCGGGGACTCGGGGGAGGTCTCCGCCCGTACCTGGGTCCGCAGCTTCGCGGCGCTGATGCCGGCCCGCGGCTGGGCGTAGGCGAGGGTGGAACTGCTGGTCGCGATACGGGCGTAGGCCTGCGCGAAGCCGAGGGCGGTGGCCGGCTCGGTGGTGTCGTCGGGTACGGCGACGACATAGCTGGTGGCGGCGTACTCGGGAGCCTTGAGCACCCCGTACGCCCCGCCCGCGGCCAGCCCCAGCAGGGCGCAGGCGGGCAGCGGCCACCACAGGGGCGCCGACAGCTTGCGGCGACGCGGCCTCCGCTCGGAGCGGTGGTCCGGCTTCCGCTCGGACCTGCTCTCCGGCCTGCTCTCCGCCTTCTTCTCGGGCTTCTTCTCGGAGTTCTTCTCGGTGTCGGCCATGGACGTGCTCGCTTCCTGGGTGGAGGGGAGTTCCTTCGGGTCCCGTCGGGACCCCTGCGGGCTGGGGAGGGATCAGCCGGTGCCGGTCGGCTCCGCCGGTCCCGGCCCGACCGGCTCGCGCCGGGCCCCGACGACGGTCCTGCCGGCGCCGGGCACCGGGTCGGCGTCGGCGCGGCCCTGGGCCGCCCCGGCGGCGCCCGGCGCGGCGCGGCGGGCGAGGTCGTACACGTCCAGCAGCTGCCGCGCGCTGCGGGCGATGTCGTAGCGACGGACCACCGGCGGCGGGGGCAACCGGCGCGCCCCCGCCTCCATGTGGCCCCGCAGCGCCGCGACCAGTTCCTCCGTGCCGGTGCCGATCCGCCGGGCCCCGGGGGCCTGCGCGGCGGGCAGGTCGTCGATGGCCGGGCAGGTCACGTGCAGGACGGGCAGTCCGGCGGCCAGGGCCTCGACGACGGCGAGGCCGAAGGCCTCCTCCCGCGACGGGGAGACGAAGACGTCCATGGCGGCCAGCAGCGCCGGGATGCCCGGGGTGCGGCCGTCCGCGCTGTCCCCCAGCGGGTCCCGCTCGCCCAGCAGGTGGATCCGGCTCTGCGCGCCGAGCTCGGCGGCCAGCCGGCGCAGTCCCGCCCGCTCCGGTCCGTCCCCGGCCAGCAGGAGGTGCGCCCCCGGCAGCGCGGCCACGGCCCGCACCAGGACGTCGAACCGCTTGCCGGGGACCAGCCGGCCGACCCCGCCGACCACGAAGGCCCGCTCGGGCAGTCCGGTGCGGGCCCGGGTGGCCCGCCGGACGCCCTCGTCGAAGCGGAAGCGGACGGCCTCGATCCCGTTCGGTACGACGTGCACCCGCGCGGCCGGCACCCCCCACCCCTCCAGCCGGGCGGCCACGGTGTCGGAGACGGCCACCGTGGCCGCGCCCAGGCGTTCACTGGCCAGGTACAGCCTGCGCACACCGCCGGACAGCGGCCTGCCCTCGATCTCGCCCTCGCCGAGCGAGTGTTCGGTGGCCACGGTCGCCGCGGTGCCCGCGAGCCGGGCCGCGAGGCGCCCGTAGACGCAGGCGCGGTACAGGTGCGTGTGCACGAGGTCGTACCGGCCGCGCCGGATGAACTTCACCATCCGGGGCAGCGCCCCCAGGTCCCGGTTGCCCCGCATGCCGAGGTGGACGACCCGCACCCCGTCGGCGCGCAGCCCCTCGGCCACCGGCCCCGGGTTGGTCAGCGTCAGTACGTCGCACTGCATCGGCATGTGCCTCAGCAGCAGCCGCAGTTGCTGTTCCGCACCGCCGACGCCGAGCCCGGTGATGATGTGCAGTGCCTTGAGCGACCCGATCTCCTTCACCGCTGCACCCCGCGCCGCAGCTCGCGCACCTGGTGGCGGAGCTGCTTGATCCGCAGCCGGGCGCCGCCGTCGGCCTGGCTGACGTGCGTGCGCGGCAGTGCGTGCGGTCCCGCGAGCCGGCCGGGGTCGATGGCGCAGGCGTAGCCGTAACCGGCGGCCCGGGTGGCGTCGACGACCCTCGCGTCGAGGTGGCCGTACGGGTAGCAGAACCCCTCGGGCAGGGTGCCGGTCAGCTCCCGGAGCAGGTCGCGGCTGCCCCGCAGTTCCTGTTGGAGCACGTCGTCGGCGGTCGCGGTGAGGTCCTGGTGGAGCAGCCCGTGCGAGCCGATCTCCTGTCCGGCGTCGGCCACTTCACGGATGCCTTCGGCGGTGAGCAGGGATTTGCGCGGGCCCAGCGGGTCCCACACGTTGTCCACGCCGAGCCGCCCGGGCAGGACGAAGAGGGTGGAGGTGCAGTCGTAGCGGCTCAGCAGCGGGAGGGCGTGGGTCAGGAAGTCGGTGTAGCCGTCGTCGAAGGTCAGCCCGACCAGACCGGCTCCACGACCGGCCGCGCGGGCCCGCAGCAGTTCGCCGACGGACACCCCGCGCAGGCCGCGGGAGCGCAGCCACCGCAGCTGGGCCTCCAGGGCGAGCGGGGTGACGGTGATCCCGTACGGGTCCTCGGCGGGGTCGGTGAACTCGGCGACCGAGTGGTACATCAGGACCCACGGCGAAGCGGCCCGGCGGGTGGGGACCACCACGGCGGCGGGAGCCGTGTCGGTGTCAGCGGACATTGCGGAACCTCTGCGTGAGCTGGGAGATCTGACCGGGCAGGGCGGTGACTTCGAGGGCGTGCATGGTCATGCCGGTGGCTCCGAACATGGCCGGGACCAACAGGCAGCCGAGGGCCGCGCTGAGCATCGGGTCGGGGATCATGGGGCCGGCGATCCAGCCGGTGGATCCCGCGGCGACGGCGGCGACGGCGAGCCGGCCGATGCTGCCCGCGACCCGGCGGACCTGGATCGCGATGATCCGCGAGCCGAGGCCGGTGAGCAGCAGGGCGGCGGTGGTGGAGATGCCGGCCGCGTTGGCGGCGGCGATGCCGTAGGTGCCCCACCAGCCGACGGCGAAGGCGCCGGCCACGACGTTGACGAGCAGCCCGGCACCCATCGCGAGCGCCGGGAACCAGATGGGCCGGGCGGTCGAGAAGAAGGGCCGGGAGAGAGCGCCGACGAGGCAGTGGCCGAGGAGTCCGAGGGCGTAGACCCGCATGACGGAGGCGGTGGCGAGGGTGTCCTGGTGGGTGAAGGCGCCGCGTTCGAAGAGGACCTGGATGATCTGGGGCGCGTAGCCGACGACGAGCGCGGTGCCCATCAGGACGGCCAGCGAGGCCAGCGAGAGGTCCTGCTCCACCCGCCGCCGGGCCTTCTCCCGCTCTCCCCCGGCCATGGCCTGGGCGACGACGGGGAAGGTGACGGTGCAGATCATCAGCGAGAGCACCATCGGCATCTGCGCGACCTTCTGCGCGTAGTTGAGATGGGAGATCGCACCGGACGGGAGCGAGGCGGCGAGGAACCTCTCGACGAGGACCTGCGACTGCCGGAAGACCGCGAAGAAGATCACGGGGGCGATGACCCCGAAGGCGATGAGGGTCGGGCGGTCCCGGTCGCGCTGGCTGCGCGGGGCGGCCTTCTTCGCGCGGGGCGGGCCGAAGCCCACGTTCCGTACGAAGGCCGGCAGTTGGACGAGCGCCATCAGGAGCCCGCCGACCGCGACGCCCGCGGCGGCGGCCCGGACGCCCCACACGGCGTGCAGGGCCACCATCGTGCCGATGATGCCGACGTTGTACGAGACGTAGATCGCGGCGGGTGACAGGAAGGACCGGTGCGCCCGCAGCGCGGCACTGAAGTAGCCGGCGATGCCGAAGGAGAGCACCGTGAGCGCGGTCAGCCGGGTGCACTCGACGGCCAGTGCCGGGTCGGGCAGGCCGGGGGCCAGTACGGCGACGACGGCCGGGGCGGCGATCACGAGCACGGTGGCGACGGCGGCCAGGAGCACGACCAGACGCGGCAGGGTCGCCCCCACCAGGAGTCGTACGGGGTCCTGCGCGCGGGCCTCCCGGCGGGTGAGCCCGGCCCGGCGGGCGGCCCGCCGGGCCAGGGCGTGGCTGAAGGCGGGCACCATCAGCAGCGCCATGGCGTCCTCGATCAGCAGCGTCGAGGCCATCTCGGGCACGGTCCAGGCGATCAGGAAGGCGTCGCTCTCGTGCCCGGCGCCGAAGAGGTGCGCGATGGTCTGGTCGCGGACCAGCCCGAACAGCGCCCCGGCGGCGGTCAGTCCGGCGGTGACGGCGGCGGCCTTGGCCAGGAACCTGCCGAGCGGCTGGCTCCCACCGGGACCGCTCCCGCTCGGGGTGGCGGACTCGGACACGTGGCTGCCGCCAGGGCCGCTCCCGCTCGGCGTGGCGGACTCGGGCACCTTGCCCCCGCCCGGAGCGCCGGGGAGCCTGCCCGCGCGGCGGGCCGGGCGCAGCCGCCCCCTGCCGCCGGGAGCAGCCGGAGCGAACGGCTCGCCCGGGGCTCGGCTCCCGCCGGGAACCGCGGACTCAGGCGCTCGGCCCCCGCCGGGGGTGAGCCCGCCCGCCGCCTCACTCCCGCCGGGAGCGCCAGGGAGCCCGCCCACCGGGGCGGCCGGCTCGGGTGTCGGGCTGCTGCCGGGGGTGGCGGAAACCGCGACCGCGCGGCGGGCCTGGCTCGCCCGGGCCCCGGAGGTATCGTCGAAGCCGCTCGCGGCCACCGGCACGCTGCGCCGGCCCGAGGCGCCACCGGGATACCCGGCGGAACCGAACACGGCCCTACGTGCCTCCGGTTCACCGCCCGGGATCCCGCCGGCGACGAACCCGGGATCCGCCGGGCCCGCCGCACCGGAACCGCCGGGGGTGGCGGGGCCCGTGGGCCCGGGGGTCGGGGCGCCCGGGACACGGGCGTGGCCCGCCCCGGCCGGGGGGCCGGAGGCGGGCCGCCAAGGCGTCGTGTCCGTCACGGGCGAGCCGCAACCCCGGGGGCCCTACCCCGTGAACCCGCACCGGCGGAAGCCTCCTTGTCGGCGACGGCCCCGCGCAGCGGACCGGCGGCCCGGGAGGGGAGCGCCCACCACGCCGCCAGGCCGATGATCACTCCGGTCAGCACCGTGGACGGCCCCCCGATGTCCGCGTAGAGGAAGTCGGTCAGCTGCCACACGAACAGCCCGATCGCGATCAGGCCGCAGTCCCTGACTCCCCCGCCGGAGGCGAGCCGGCGCAGCCCCGCCACCAGCAGGGCCGCCCAGCCGCCCACCAGTGCGATCAGCCCGATCAGGCCCTGCTCGCTCAGGATCAGCAGGTACATGTTGTGCGGGGAGAGCAGCGGCTGGCGCAGGTACGCCTGGCCCGCGCCCGCGGTGTCGCTGCCGGAGGACAGGCCCAGCGAGGCGTGCCCGTCCCGGTTGGCCGGGAAGCCCTTGAGGCCCACGCCGACCGCCGGCCGCTCGCGCCACATCGACTCGGCGGCGGCCCACATCGTGTAGCGGTCGGTCACCGACTGGTCGGGGGCGCTGGAGACCTGGGTGATGGAGGTGAGCCGTTCGGCGACCATCTCCGAGCCGACCCCGAACCCGCCGACCAGGACCACCCCGGCGGCCGCCAGCGCGGCGACCACCTTCAGGGCCCGGCGGATCCCGGCCAGGGCCATCACCAGGACCGCCGCGCCGAAGGTGGCGATCCACGCGCCCCGGCTGAAGGACAGCACCAGCGGGAGCACCAGCACGAGCGCGCAGCCGCCGGCGATCCGTCGCAGGCGGCGCGGCAGGCCCGGGGCGAGCCCGGCGGCGGTCGCCACGATCAGCCCGTACGCCACGACGGTGGCCATGCCCATGACGTCGCCGGGGCCGAAGGTGCCGACGGCCCGGACGTCCTCGCCCTGGTACGAGGCCCCGGTGTGGGTGGCGTACTGCACGACCCCCACCGCGCCCTGCACCAGCGCCAGGACCACGAAGCACCCGGCGGCCAGCCGGAATTCCGCCGCGTCACGCACCAGCAGCACCACGGCCGCCGGGACCAGCACGAAGACCTGTAGGTAGCGCACGAAGCCGGGCAGGGCGGCGTACGGGTCCCCGGCGGTCATCGTGGCGACCGCGAGGCCCACGGCGGGCGCCCCGAGCACGAGCACGCCGAGCGGGGTCAGCTCGCGTACCCGGCCGCGCAGCGCCTGCACCGCGCAGACGAGGACCAACAGCAGCGAGGCGGCGTCGGCCGGGCCGACCTTCCCGGAGGCGGTGGCGTCCCCCGCCGGGAGCGGGGCGAGCAGGAACAGCACGGTCGCGGCGAGCGGCAGCAGCGGCCAGTGCCGGCGCAGCAGACCCGGCACGTCGGGCCGGACCCACCGGCCCGCTACGGCGAGACTCATCAGCTGCCCCCCAGCCGGAAGCGGAAGAAGGAGGCCGCGGTGCGGGCGAGGATCCACAGGTCCTGCCACAACGACCAGGTGTCGATGTAGTGGTTGTCGAAGCGGGCCCGGTCCTCGATGGAGGTGTCCCCGCGCAGGCCGTTGATCTGGGCGAGGCCGGTGATGCCGACGGGCATCCGGTGCCGGGCCTCGTAGCCGGGGTGGACGGTGGAGAACTTGGCGACGAAGAAGGGCCGTTCGGGGCGAGGGCCGACCAGGGCCATGTCTCCGCGTACGACGTTCCACAGCTGCGGGAGCTCGTCCAGCGAGGACTTGCGCAGGAAGGAGCCGACCGGGCTCATCCCGCGGTCGCCCGCGACGGTCCATCGGGTGGCGGCCTCGTGCGCGTCGGCGCGCAGGGTACGGAACTTCAGCAGGGTGAAGGGGCGCCCGTAGAGGCCGACCCGCTCCTGCCGGAAGATCACCCCCGGCCCGTCCCAGACCCGTACGGCCAGCGCGCACGCTCCCATCACGGGTGCGGCGGCGAGCAGGGCGATCAGGGCGAGCACGGTGTCGATGCCCCGCTTGGCCCAACGCTCCAGCGGCCGGGCCGGGCGCGGCAGCAGCGGCTGCACGGCGTACCCCCACAGCTGGTCGGTGGGGTGCGCCACCCGCATGCCGGTGATCTTGGCGGTGCCGGCCGGGTCGGCGAGCCACAGCCGGCAGCCGTGGTCGTGGAAGAGGCGGACCAGGGAGGCGGTGCGCTCGTCGGCCTCCGGGGGACGGGTGAACACCGCATGCCCGACGGAGTTCTGGATGACCGCGCGCCGGATGTCCTCGTGGGTGGCGAGCAGCGGCAGGGCGCCACCGGCACCTTCGGCGGGCGCCTGGGTGTCGGCGAGTCCGACCGGGCGCAGCCCGAACTCGGGGCGGCCGTGGAGGGCGGCGGCCACCGCGCTCGCCCCGGCCCCGGGGCCGACGACGAGGGCGGAGGCGGGGCGGCGCACGGCCGAGCGGCGGTGCAGCTGGTTGACGAGGCCGCGGCCCGCGCACGCCAGTACGGCCTGCAGGCAGACGGCGGTGAGCAGGGCGCTCCAGCCCATGGCCCGGGCCGGGGCGACGGCGGCCGTGACGGCGGCGACCGAGCACCACAGGACGGCGGACCGCGCGGCCAGCACGGGCAGTTCGAGGAGTGCGGAGGGGGCGAGCCGCGGCCGGTAGAGCCCGGCCTGCGCGTGCAGCGCGGCGAGCAGGACGGGCGCCGCGTACAGGACGGGCGGCGCCGTCGCGGGCAGGGTCGTCGCGGTGAGTACGGCGGCCAGCGCGTCGGCGGTGAGCAGCGGGAGCACGCGGCCGCGGCGGCGGACGCGACGGGGGCGTACGGCGGAGCGGGCCTGCTCGGCCCTGGGCCGGCGCGGGGGGTGGATGGCGGTCGCTGACCGGCGGGTCGCGACGGGGTGCGCGGGCGCGAAAGCGCCTGCGCCGGTGGGCCCCGTGCCGCCCTGCCCGGTGTGCCGGGCGGGTGCGCTGTCCATCGTCATCGGCTGATGCGCTCCTGGTTCAAGGGCCGGGGCCTGCCCAGCAGTTCGTGGTACAGGCCGGTGACCGCGTCCGTGGTCCGCCGGACGTCGAAGTCGGTCCGGGCGTGCTGCCGGGCCTGCTCCCCCAGTTCGGCGAGGAGCCGCGGCTCGGCGAGCAGCCGTCCCAGGGCCTCGGCCAGGGCCGTCGGGTCCTCCGGCGGCACCAGGCACAGGCGTCCCTGGCCCGGCGGCAGGCTCTCCCTGGCACCGCTGACGTCGGAGACCAGGACCGGGCGACCGCAGGCCATGGCTTCCAGCGGGGCGAGCGCCATGCCTTCCCACCGCGACGGCAGTACAACGAGATCGGCGGCCCGAAGCCACGGTCGGATGTCGGCGGCGGCTCCCGCGAAGTGCACGCCGGTGCCGGACAGCGCGGCGACGCGACGCAGCCGTTCGGTGTCGGGGCCGTCCCCGACGAGGGCGAGGCGGGCTCCGGGGACGGTGGCGAGCAGCTCGGGCCAGGCCCGCAGCAGGACGTCCTGACCCTTCTGGTGGCAGATCCGGCCCACGCAGACGGCGAGCGGCCCGTCGGCGACGAAGCCCGCGGGCAGGGGCAGTTCGGCGCGGGCCCGTTCCCGGTCCCGGTCGGGGTCCGGTCCGCCGGGGCGGAAGTGGTCCAGGTCCACGCCGTTGCGGATCACCGACCAGCGGGCGGTGATCCCCTCGGTCTCGCCCGCGCGGCGTTCGGCCTCGCTGACGCAGAGCACCCGGTCGGCCCAGCGGGCCCCGTACCGCTCCCAGCGCAGCGCGAGTGCGCCAGTGGCCCCGCCGACCGCGTCGAAGGACCAGGCATGGGGCTGGAAGACGGTGGGCAGGCTCCCGCGTGCGGCGAGCCGGCCGGCGAGGCCGGCCTTGGCGCTGTGGGCGTGCAGGAGGTCGGGGCGTACCCGGTGGAGCACCTGCCGGGCGCCGATGATCTCGGCGGGCAGGCCGGGCCCGGGGGCCCGCCCGGCGCGCCAGGTGAGCACTTCGGCGCCGGCGGCGCGGGCGGCGTCGCCGAGCGTGCCGCCGGGCGGGCACCCGACGACGGTGCGCAGCCCTTCGGCGGTCTGCGCGCGGACGAGGTCGGTGACGACCCTGGCCACACCGCCGTCGACGGGTTGTACGAGGTGGAGGACGGTCGTGGGCTGTGCGGCCCGGGATTGACTGGGCACGTGGAGTGGTCTCCTACGTTCAGCGGCGCGCGTCTGTCTGAACGAAGAGCACACCGAGGAAATGACCCTGACTTTCACCCGTGAACCTGAAGTTCAGACTGCGGGCACCATCGGACAGCGCGGGGCTCAAATCGAACACGTCTGCGTCATATCCGAGATTATTCATATGTTCGGGCTGTCGCACGAACGATTGATCTCCGAATTCCGTGATCGTGGAATTCATAACATCATTAAAAGGATTTTCTCCATCACTGAGGTTCACCCGGCGGCCGCTGTCTGCCGTCACGGTGAGTGAGTCCCCGAGGATGCCGCGGTCCCCGTCGTACCCGACGACCCCGACCCGCCCCGCGGAGCCGGCCGGTGCGTCCAGGCCCTCGATCTCGACGACTGCGTCACCGGCGCGGGCGGCGAGCGACTCGAAGCCGTCCCACAGCGAGATCCGACGTACCGGCTCCTGCGGGTGCTCGTAGGCCACGACCAGCGTCCAGCCACCCCAGGCCCCCACCGCGGAGTGGCCCATCGCGATGTTGAGCTGGGCCACCGTCCACAGACCGGCGCCGCCCTTGCGGACCAGCGGGGTCACGTCCGCGGAAGCCTGGTAGGCATCGCTGCCCGCGTCCGTGCGGTGGCCCATCACCGTGTCGGCGAGGACCTCCTTGTACGCGCCGCCGGGCTCGGCGACCAGCACCCGGCCGTCGTCCTGCGGCGGCTTCTGCTCGCCCACCCGCAGGTTCCCGCCCCAGTAGAGACGGGCGTACGAGACCTTCGCGCCCTGCGGGATCTTGAGCTCGGCCCGGGTGGAGTTGTAGGTGTCCGGATCCTTGTCGACCTCGCTGTAGAACATCTCGAAGTCGCTGTTGACGCCGGCCGCGCCCTTCTTGACCTCGGCGCACGGCTCGGCCTGCGGGGACTGCTCCTTACGGCAGCTGATGCCGGAGTTGGAGGCGCGCACCAGCCCGCCGTGCTGCACGGCCTGGTAACGCTGGGTGAAGGGGACCCGGGGCAGCTCCTTGGGAGCGGGAGCCGCGCCCGCGGCCTGGGAGTTCACGGAAAGGGCGAGGCAGGACAGCAGACCGAGCGTGCCGAGGATTCTGCGGGAGGAACCCATGACCCCGTCTCCATTTTCGATCAAGGGGACAAAACAGGAGTGAACTTTGTCAGAACTCCGGCCGGAAATCACGTCGGACTCGCTCGTACGGCCTTTTGGGCGATAGCACGCACCCTCACAACGGGCGGGTCGTTATGGGTTGCACCATTGTTCGAACCGAAAGGAAATACGGAGATGAAGAAGAGGCTGGTGCGCGGCACCACCATCGCCGTCGCGGGCGTCGCCGCGCTGATCGGCGGCGCGGGCCTCGCCTCCGCGCACGGCGGGGACGGCGCGACGGCTCACGGCGTCACCGCGGGGTCCCCCGGCGTCCTGAGCGGCAACCTGCTCCAGGTGCCCGTCGACGTCCCGGTGAACGCCTGCGGCCTCACGGTGAACGTGATCGCCCTGCTGAACCCCTCGTTCGGCAACACCTGCATCAACGCCTGACCGTCAACCGTGCTGCCCGAAACGCCCGCATCCGGGTGAAGCCACGCAACCCGAACCGGGGCGGCGGCGTTGATCCAGGTGCTCCGCTACCGGGCAATCCTGCAAAAAAGGGACGACAATGATCAAGAAGATGATGGCCTCGGCCGCGGTTGCCGCCTCGGTCGTGGGCATCGGTGCCGCCATGGCGCCGCAGGCGATGGCGATCGGCAACGACAACGGCGTCAACACCGTCCAGGGCAACGGCGCCGCGCAGATCTACGGCAACCAGGCCACCTACGGCAACATGAGCCCGCAGATGGCGCTGATCCAGGGCTCCTTCAACAAGCCCTGCATCGCCCTCCCCGCGAAGGCCAACGTCCAGTCCGTGCTGGCGCTCGTCAACGTCGGCGTCCAGGACATCCCGGTCCTGTCCAGCCCGCAGAACCAGCAGTGCACCGAGAACTCCACCCAGGCCAAGGGCGACGAGGCCCTCTCGCACATCCTGGACAACATCCCGGTCCTCTCCGGCAACGTCTCGAACGGCAGCTGACCGAGGCCCCGCCCGCGAGGCCGTCGCACCCACCGGGTCGCGGCGGCCTCGCCGCATGCAGGGCCGGAAACTCCCCGGCCCCGGAATTGTCGATATAAATCCGTCGGCCCTCGAAATTCGGTCCGAACCTGGGACCAGGTATCGGACCGGGCATCGGAGTGAATTACCGACGGACCGCCGAGAATACGCGGTTTCTTTTTCCCGGACCGCTCGTTGTTAATTCTGCAGTGGACACGCCTCTGCGGGAAGGAAAGAAATCAAAATGACGTACAAGAAGGCAGTGGTGCTGGCCGCCGGCGCTCTCATGCTCGCCGGTGCCGCCTCCCCCGCCATGGCCGACTCGAACGCGGCCGGCCAGGCCGTCGGTTCGCCCGGCGTGCTGTCCGGCAACCTGGCCCAGGTGCCCGTCCACGTCCCGGTCAACGTCTGCGGCAACACCGTGAACGTCATCGCGCTGCTCAACCCGGCGTTCGGCAACACCTGCGTCAACGCCTGACGAAGCGCTTCTGCCCGCGAGGGCAAGCCTCCTCGGGGTGGCCTCGGAGTGCACGGCGGTGCACTCCGAGGCCACCTTCGATTCCACACCGGCCATGGCGCCGGTAGACAGGGAAGGACCCATGCGACAGGTACTGAGCCGACAGGTACTGGGCAAGGGGATGCTCACGGCGGCAGCCGCGTCGAGTCTGCTGTCGATCGCGACCGGCGCGGCCTACGCGTACCCCGGAGCGAGCGCCGAGGCCTCGCATTCGCCGGGCGTGCTGGCCGGCAACAGCGTCTCGGTACCGATCACCTTCGCACCGAACGTGTGTGGCAACAGCGTGGACGGCGGTGCGGCGCTCAACCCCGCGATGGGGAACACGTGCGTCACCGACACCGGTTCGCACACGGACGGCGGCCACGACTACGGGCGCTACCTCAGCCCCGAGAACGCCGAGGCCCTCGAGCGCTACCTCGACGAGCGTGAGGCCCGGCACGTGGTGCCGGAGCAGCGCCACGGATCGCCGCGCCACGCGGGCGGGCCCGAGCAGCCCCGGCACGAGCAGCCCCGGCAGGACGGGCCGCGGCACGCGAAGCCGCGCCAGGAGGAGCCGCGCCACGAGGGTGGCTACGGCGGCCCCGGTCGGCAGCAGGGCGAGGAGGAGTGCGACGACCACCCCGCGTCGTCACCGCCGCCCCCGCCGGCGCACCACGCTCCCCCCGCGCCCGAGCGGCCGCACCCGATGCCGCAACCGGTGGAGGAGCACCCGGCCCCGCTGCCCGTCCCGGAACCGGTCCCGGAGGCGCCCGCGCCGCCGGTCGAGGAGCCGCCGCACACGCTGCCCGCCCCGGAGCCCGCTCCGGCACCGGTCCAGGAGGCTCCGCACCCGCTGCCGGCTCCCGCGCCCGGCCCGGCTCCCGTGGTGGAGGAGGGGCCCGCCCCCGGCCCGCCGCACGGCAGCATGCCGGTGGAGCAGCCGGCTCCGGTCCCGGTGCCCGCGCCCGAGGTCGTACCCCCCGCGGACCAGCCGCCGGCCGCCCCCGGCGGTGACACCCCGGTCACCCTCCCCCCGGCGCCGGTCCCCGCCCCGGCCCCGGCGCCCGGCCCCGCGCCGGCGCCCGCTCCCGTACGGCCGTCGGCCCCCGCTCCGGCGCACGTGACCGGGCCGATGCTGGCCGAGACCGGCGCGGGGCAGCCCGCGGCCGCGGCGGCCCTCGCCACCGCCCTGATCCTGGGCGGCGCCATTCTGTACCGGCGGTCGCGCGTCTCCTGACGGGCAATACCGGTAATCGGAATAAATATCGGCCGGAGAATCCCCGTCGGATTCTCCGGCCGCTGTCATGCCCGCACCATTGACCGCGCGCGTTCGCGTTTCCGTAGGAGCGGGGAATCGTTACCCAGGGTGAAAGTGGCGCGACGGTCGCCACTGACGCCTCTGTCCACGAAAGAAGAGGATTTCGATAATGAAGCTCACGAAGGTCGCCGCTGTCGTCGTCGGCTCCGTCGCCGCCCTCGGCGCCTCCGCCACCGCTTTCGCCGCCGAGCCCGCGGCCGCGATGCCCCCCATGAGCCTGACCGGTGGGGTGACCGAGACGCTGAACGCCGTCGGGCCCGTCTCCGAGTCCCTTCCGCAGACCGTCGGCAACGGCCTGGCCGAGCAGGGCGACACCGTCAACAAGGTCGTGGGGACCGCCCAGAAGGTCAACAAGGTCCGCAACGACGTGCCCGGCACCGTGCTCGGCCTCGCGAACGGCGCCACCCAGGCGTCCCCGATGCTCGGCGGCGTGAAGCTCAACGGCGGCCGGTGAGTCGTCCCGGCTGATCACCCGCCGACACGACTGTGGGCGCCACCGGCAAGGCCGGGGCGCCCACAGTCGGTTGTGCGGCAGGCGTCAGTTGTTGACGCAGACGTTGCCGAACGCGGGGTTCAGCAGGCCGACGACGTTCACGGTGTTGCCGCAGACGTTGACCGGAACGTGCACCGGCACCTGCAGCAGGTTGCCGGACAGGACGCCGGGGGAGCCCACGGCCGCGCCCTCGGCCGACGAGTCGGCGGCGGCGGAGCCGGCGGCACCGGCCGCAGCGAGACCAGCGGTGGCCAGGACCAGGGCGGCCTTCTTGGCAGAGTTCATGGGAAGTGCACCTTCTGTTCGATGTTCTGCCCCGAACCGGGGCTCACACCGAGCGAAACGGTCCAGCTTCCCGGACGACACGGTCACGCGCACGATGTGACCTGTTCGGCTCAATCGTCGTAACCGTCCGACGGGTTACCGGTCCGTACCGACCTTACGGAACGGCCGGAATGTCCGGAACCGTGGGAATCACGGGGATGTCCGGGATCGTCGGGGTGGCCGGCACCTCGGGCAGGGCGTCCACCGGCGGGAGCTCCACCGGGGGCAGCTGCGGGATGAGGCCGGACAGGTCGGGAAGCTCGGGGAGCTTGATGTCCGGCAGCTTCGGCAGCTCGATCGGCGGCAGCGCCACCCCGGCGGGCAGCAGACCTCCGACCGTCGCGAGAAGGCCCTGGAGGGTCTTGGTGAGGCCCGCCAGCAGGTCGTCGATGGGACCGGCGGCCGCCGCACGCTGCTCGATCTTCTCGACCTGCTTGTTGACGGAGGCCACGCGATCGGCGAGGGCCGCGGAGCCGTCACCCTCCGCGGCGCCCGCGGGGGCGGCCGCGCCGGACAGTATGACGACGGCGAGGGCCGACGGGACGAGGAGGCGGGCGGCGCGGGACGGCTTCGTGCGGTGCATGGATGTTCCTTCGCGGTGGGGACACGAGAGCGGACCCGAGCGATCCGCTTCCTCACCCACCGTGCGAACACCTTTCACGGAGCGCAACCGGAACCCCGATCGATGCCGGCGGCGTACGGGCTTCGCGCAGGCGTCCGGAGCCCACTCACCCGGGGTGGGGAAAACCTCGACGCACGCAGGCCGTTTGAGTGAAGCAGCGGAACCAAGCCCCAGGTCGGGCAGTTGACCAGGGCGCTCCATCAGCGGGCACTCGTGCGACAGAAGGATCAAGATGTTCAAGAAGTTCATGACCGCCGCCGCGGTCTCCGCCGTTGCGATCGGCGCGGGCGCTGCCGCCGCGGCCCCGGCCATGGCCATCGGTAACGACAACGGGGTCAACACCGTCAACGGCAACGGTGCCCAGCAGATCTACGGCAACCAGAAGACCCACGGCGACATGAGCCCGCAGCTCAGCCTGGTCCAGGGCACCCTCAACAAGCCCTGCATCGGCCTGCCGGCGAAGGTCAACGCCCAGTCGCTGATCGCCGCCCTCAACATCGGCGTCCAGGACATCAACGTCCTGTCCAACCCGCAGAACCAGCAGTGCACCGAGAACTCCACCCAGGCCAAGGGCGACGAGCCGCTCTCGCACATCCTGGACAACATCCCGGTCCTCTCCGGCAACCTCTCGGCCGGCAGCTGATCTCCGGTCCCTCCGCCCTTCGGGTGATCGCGGGCCGCTGAGCCTGTGGAGTGAATGACGAGGGCCCCGGCGGCGTCCAGCCGCCGGGGCCCTCTTCGCGTTCCGCCCCCGGCGGTCAGCCGGTCCAGAAGTCCCACCAGCGGGTGAGGATCAGCATGCCGATCACTCCGATGTGCAGGGCGGGCGGGGCCCAGCCGAATTCGGTGAAGAAGCCGCGCAGCGGGGCGGGGGCGGGCAGGACGCGCGTACGGACGTTGTGCGCGGTGACCGCCCAGAACATCAGCAGGGTCGCGACCCACGCCAGACAGCACCACAGGCAGAGCGCGTTGATCTCGTAGAGCGACTGGACCATCAGCCAGCTGCAGAAGCCGACACCGAAAACCGTGCCGGCGTTCAGTCCGAGCCAGAACCAGCCGCGATAGCGGGCGCCCGCCAGCAGTCCCACGCCGACGCAGACCACGACGGCGTACGCGACGAGCCCCAGCATCGGATTGGGGAAGCCGAAGGCCGCCGCCTGCTCGCTCGTCATCACGCTGCCGCAGGAGACGACCGGGTTGAGACTGCACGCGGGCTTGAAGTCCGGGTCCTCCAGCAGGAGGAACTTGTCGAGGGTGATCACCCACGAGGCCAGCAGCCCGGCCGCCCCGGTGACGGCCAGCAGCCAGGCCAACCCCTTCGGCACGGCGTTCTGTTCGCCCTCGTGTCCGCTGCGGGGCCGTACCTGCTGACGCGGGAGGCCCACTGTATTCGTTGCCATGTGGCCCATACTCCCGCGCTTCACCTCAGATCGGGCCCAACCGTGCTCATCCGTACGCAAGTTGACCTGAAGGTGTGGCGGGAACCTCCGATGCTTCCCGGACGTTTTACCGAACCCCGGACGTGATGTCAGAACCAGGGGTTACGTTGTGCTTCCGTGAAGTGACAAGCTGCGACGGCCTGGAGACCCACCTTGAGCGATCCGTACGAGACAACCGAGGCGCACCTCGAACGACTCCTCGGCCGCGCCCTGAACTCCTTCGACCTGCCCGACAGGCTGGTCGAGCGCCTCGGTACGGCGCTCGCCCACAGCTCTTCGCTCCACACCACCCACCACAGCCCGGAGGCGGGCATCTGGCGGGAGACCCACCGGCACACCTATCTGTTGACCGACGGCGGTTCGGTCTCGCTGTGGGAGCTGACCTACCGGCAGGCGGGCGACCGGTCCGTCCGGCACGAGGTCTTCGCGAGCAAGGCGGAGACCTGCCTGGCCGTGACCCGACTGTTCGGCGAGGGGTCCGCCGGGGCGTCCCCGGATCCGGTGTCGGTGCCGGGCGAGGACGAGCCGGAGGGCGGTGTGGCGCTGCTGAGTGCGCTGTACGCGGCCCGGACCCCGGTGCGCCGGCACCGGGAGTACGCGGTGGAGGACTCCGCCGACCATGCCCGCCGGGTGCTGCGCCGCGCGGAGAACGTCGACCGGCCGGGTGAACCGGTGGTGACGCTGCTGCGGTCGGCGTACGCGCACCAGATCACGCAGGCGTTCGGCGCGCGGCACTGCCTCGCGGACGGGCGGGGCGCGGGTTTCAGCCTGTACGAGCACGCCTTCGTGCTGCTGGACGGGACCGAGGTCAGCCTGTGGGAGGTCGAGCACACCGCGACGCCCGACGGCCGGCACATGTGCGAGGTGTACGAGAGCGAGTCGGCCGCCCGCGGAGCGATGGAACTGCGCGCCCGCGTACGGTGATCCGGCCCGATCGGCACGGTGACCCTAGGGCGTGCCGGGGTCGGTGAGCTGGAGGTCCAGGGGTGGGTCCTCGGTGACGCGGACCCGGTCGGGGCGCAGGTGCGCCGGGGTCGGCATGGCGCTGCCCGGCAGTTGGACGGCGGCCGCGCCGTGGGCCAGGGCCGAGGCGAGGGCGCCCGGGCCGGCGCCGCCCGCGACCAGGAAGCCGGCCAGCGAGGCGTCGCCCGCCCCTACGGTGCTGCGCACGACCGGGGTCGGGGCGGTGCCGTAGTAGGTGCCCTCGGCGGAGACCAGGAGCCCGCCGTCCCCGCCGAGAGAGGCCAGGACGGCCCCCGCGCCCCGATCGCGGAGCTCCTCGGCGGCCTTGACCACGTCCCCGAGGGTGGGCAGCGGGCGTCCCACCGCGGCCGCCAGCTCGGACGCGTCGGGCGTGATCACCTCCGGCCGGGCCGCCGTCACCTCCGGCAGGGCGGGGCCCGAGGGGTCCAGGGCGATACGGGCGCCCGCCGCGTGCGCCCGGGCGACCAGGTCGGCGTACCAGTCGGGTCCGACTCCGCGCGGGAGGCTGCCGCAGCAGGCGACCCAGGTGGCTTCGGTGGCGGCGGAGCGGACGGTGTCCAGGAGGAGGGCGGACTCCCGCGGGGAGAGGGTCGGACCGGGCGAGTCGATTCGGGTGAGGGTGCCGTCGGGCTCGGTCAGCGCGATGTTCGAGCGGGTCCGGCCGGCGATCGAGACGGCGGTGACGTCCACGCCCTGCGCGCCGAGGAGTTGGGCGAGCAGGACGCCACGGGCGCCGCCGAGCGGGAGGACCGCCGTCGTACGGCCACCCACGGCGGCCACGGCGCGGGAGACGTTGACGCCCTTGCCCCCGGGGTCGACCCGCTCACCGTCGGCGCGCAGCACCCGGCCGCGGGCCGGCGGGGGGACCTCGTAGGCCCGGTCGAGGGAGGGGTCGGGGGTGACGGTGAGGATCATGCGAGCACAACTTCCGTACCGGCGGCCTGGATCAAGGCCTTGTCGGCGGGGCGGGCCCCGTGTCCGTGACGAGCGGGTCGATGCCGCTGAAGGAGCCGAAGCGCGCGGGGCTCCGGTCCGGCCGTGGCGGGGGCGGCGAGGAGGACGACGTGGCGGGCGGCGGGCGCGGCTACGGCGCCGCGGCGGCGCGGCGCGTTCGACGGGCCGCGGCGTCGAGGTCGGGCGCGGTCAGGCCGTCTTCGGCCGGGAACCGGCCGGTCGTCGGGCGATGGCGGTGCCGGTGTCCGGGGCGACGCCGCCCGCCTCGAAGGCGGGACGCGGGATCTCGGGGCGTCGCTCCGGTGCGCACATCTGGATACACGTCCGTTTCGTTCACTAATCGATGGATTTGCACCACTGTACGCAGGGGTGTGGGCGGAGACAAAAAAGAACGGACGTGCCGCCCCGGAGGGCGGACACGTCCGTTCGGTGATACGCGGGGGGGGGCAGTCTCAGACGGCCGGGACCTTCTCGGGCGTGCGGCCGGCGTGCTCGGCCGCGCCCTCGCGCTCCTCCATCGCAAGCGCCCTGCGCGGCAGCACGAACATCACCGCGAAGATCACGATCAGTACGGCCACGACCCACCACAGCGCGCCCCGGAAGGCGTCCACGTACTGCGGGCCGAAGACCATGTCGTCGCCGATCAGCCCGAAGAAGACGACGGAGGTGAGCGCGAGACCCAGCGCGTTGCCCATCTGGCCGGTGGTGTTGATCAGACCCGAGGCCGAACCGGCGTGCTCGCGGGGCACCTCGGAGAGCACGGTGTCGTTCAGCGGGGCCACGATCAGGCCCATGCCGACGCCCATGACGATCAGCGGGGCGGCCATCTGCCAGGAGGCGATCTCCATCCCGTAGTGCTGCGACTCCCAGATGTAGAGGAGCAGACCGGCGGCCATGACCAGCGCGCCGGCCTGGAGCACCTTGCGGCCGAAGCGGGGGACGAGCTTCTCGACCGAGAGGCCGGCGGCGACCGAGACCGCGATGGAGAACGGGATGCCGGTCAGGCCCGCGCGCAGGACGCTCCAACCGAGGCCCATCTGCATGTACATCGTCCAGACCAGGAAGAAGATGCCGGTCGCGATGCCGAAGGTCAGCTGGACGGCGATACCGCCGGCGAAGCTCTTGACCTTGAAGAGGGAGAGCTCGACGAGGGGGGAGCCATCCTTCTTGATCTTGTACTTCTCGTACGCGATGAAGGCGGCGAAGACGAGCGGCGCCGCGCCCATGCAGACGAAGCCCCACGTCGGCCAGTCGTTCTCGTGGCCATGGGTCAGCGGGAAGATCAGCAGGACCAGGGCGAGGGTGGCGAGGACGACGCCGACCAGGTCCAGCCGCAGCGCCTTGGGTGCCTTGGACTCGGCGATGAACTTACGGCCCAGGATCACGCCCATGATGCCGACGGGCAGGTTGATCAGGAAGATCGGGCGCCAGCCGAGACCGAAGAGGTCCCACTCGATGAGCAGCGCGCCGAGCAGCGGACCCGAGACGGCGGCGAGGCCCACGATCGCGCCGAACATGCCGAAGACCTTGCCACGCTCCTGGGGCGGGAAGGTGACGTGGATGATCGCCAGGACCTGCGGCACCATCAGGGCGGCCAGAGCGCCCTGGAGGAGGCGGGCCACCACGAGGATGTCCGGATTCGCGGCGACGCCGCAGAGCAGCGAGGCCGCGGTGAACCCGGCGATGCCGATGAGGAAGACGCGCTTGCGGCCGTAGATGTCACCGAGACGGCCGCCGGTGATCAGACCTGCGGCGAAGGCGAGGGCATAGCCCGCGGTGATCCACTGGATCGCGCTGGTGGAGGCGCCGAAGTCCTCACGCATGGTGCGGATGGCTATGTTGACGATCGTGACGTCGACCAGGTCCATGAAGGCCGCGGTCATCACGATGGCGAGCGCCAGCCAGCGGCGGCGGTCGGCGGGCGAGCTGGGTGCGTCGTGGGCTACGTCGTTCCGCTCTTCTTGTACGGGCCCGTTCTCTCTTTCGGGCGCTGTCTTGGACGTCTCGGTGCTCATGAGGAGAAACTTAGACGGCGTCTAGGTCAGTCGGTGTCCTATTTCGCCGGCAGCCTGGATTCATGACCGACACACCCGGACGACTGTTGTCCCTGCTGTCCCTCCTGCAGACCCCGCGGGAATGGCCCGGCAGCGAGCTGGCACTGCGGCTGCACGTGAGCCCGCGCACCATCCGGCGCGACATCGAGCGGCTGCGGGACCTCGGCTACCCGGTGGAGGCCACCTTGGGCGCCGAGGGCGGATACCGGCTGGTGGCGGGGGCGGCGATGCCCCCGCTGCTGCTGGACGACGAGGAGGCCGTGGCGATCGCGGTGGGGCTGCGGGCGGGCGCCGGGCATGCGATCGAGGGGGTCGAGGAGGCCTCCGTACGGGCCCTGGCGAAGCTGGAGCAGGTCCTGCCCTCGCGGCTGCGCCACCGGGTGAGCGCGCTCCAGTCGGCCACGATCGCGCTGTCGCGCGGCGACGGGGCGAGCGTCGACCCGCGGACCCTGACCACGATGGCGTCGGCGGTGGCGGGGCCGGAGCGGCTGCGGTTCGCCTACCGGGCGCGGGACGGGGCCGAGTCGCGGCGGCTGGTGGAGCCGTACCGCCTGGTGAGTACCGGGAGCCGGTGGTACCTGGTCGCCTACGACCTGGAGCGGGAGGACTGGCGGACCTTCCGGGTGGACCGGGTCGACGAGGCCTTCGCGACGGGCGCCCGGTTCGCGCGGCGGGACCTGCCGATGGAGGCGGAGGAGTTCGTCCGGCGGGGGCTGCGGGGCGGGGAGAAGCAGCCGTACCGGGTGGAGATCGACTTCGCGGCCGGTCCGGCGGAGCTGCCGGCCTGGCTGCGGGCCGCGGCCCTGCCGGGTGACGGGACGCGGACCTCGGTGAGCTTCGAGAGCGCGGACGCGCCGGAGTGGACGGTGGCGCGGCTGGCCCTGACGGGGCTGGCGTTCACCGTCCGGGAGCCGGCGCAGCTACGTGCGGCGGCCGGGGCGCTGGCCGCGCGACTCACGGGGGCGGCGGCCGTGGGGGAACCGGGCTGACCCGGGGCGGGCAGGGGGGAGCCCCGGCGCCTGGGGGGATAGGCACCGGGGCTCGTCCGGGGGCGGGGCCACATCAGGCCACCGCGTCAGGCCACCGGGTCAGGCCACCGCGTCGAAGCCGGTGTCGCGCGCCATCCGCTTGAGCTCCAGCAGCGCGTGCTTCTCGATCTGGCGGATCCGCTCACGGGTCAGGCCGTGCTGCTTGCCGACCTCCGTCAGCGTCCGCTCGCGGCCGTCGTCGATGCCGTACCGCATCTTGATGATCGACGCCGTGCGCTGGTCGAGCTTGCCCAGCAGGTCCTCCAGCTCCTCGCTGCGCAGCAGGGAGAGCACGGACTGCTCGGGCGAGATCGCCGAGGTGTCCTCAAGGAGGTCACCGAACTGGGTGTCGCCGTCGTCGTCGACCGACATGTTGAGGCTGACCGGGTCGCGTGCCCAGTCCAGTACGTCCCCCACGCGCTTCTCCGTCGTGTCCAGCTCGGCGGCGATCTCGGCGTGCTCCGGCTCGCGGCCGTTCTCGCGGTTGAACTCGCGCTGGACGCGGCGGATCCGCCCGAGCTCCTCGACGAGGTGGACGGGGAGGCGGATGGTGCGGGACTGGTCCGCGATGGACCGGGTGATCGCCTGCCGGATCCACCACGTGGCGTACGTGGAGAACTTGAAGCCCTTGGCGTAGTCGAACTTCTCGACCGCGCGGACCAGGCCCGCGTTGCCCTCCTGGATCAGGTCGAGGAGGGGCAGGCCGCTGCGCGGATAGCGGCGGGCGACGGCCACGACGAGGCGGAGGTTCGAGCGGATGAAGACTTCCTTGGCCCGCTCGCCCTCGGCGGCCAGCGTCTCCAGCTCCTCGCGGGCCGGGGTGTCCCCGTCGCGTTCTATCGCGCCGTCGAGGATCTGCTGGGCGTAGACGCCCGCTTCGATGATCTGGGAGAGCTCCACCTCTTTGGCGGCGTCGAGCAGCGGGGTGCGCGCGATCTCGTCCAGGTACATGCCGACCAGGTCGCGGTCTGCGATCTCCCCGCCCACAGCGCGGGCGCTGCTCGTGGACTGACGACGGGCGACGGCGCGGGTTGCCATGCGTGCTCCCTTGCGAAGTGTTCGGTCGCGGTGCGGCTGGAGGACGCCGCCGAAGCGGCTGCCGACCGGTCCGGTGCGTCACGGACACTCTCCCGAGTGCCCGCTTCCGAAGGAAACAACGACTGGAATCGGGACAGAATTCCCACGGCGCTCCCTCATTTCCGAGATCTTGCAGTATCCTGCCCCGCCACGAGAGGGGGGCGAATGCCGCAAGAGCGCGGAGAGGTGCAGGTCAGGCCCGGAACGGAGGCCGATCTGCCACTCCTCACGGACATCTACAACCACTACGTCCGTGAGACTGCCGTCACATTCGACACAGCCGTCTTCTCTCCGGAACAGCGCCGCCCTTGGCTGCACTCCCACCCTGAAGACGGGCCGCACCGGCTTCTGGTTGCCTGGACAGGTGATCGAATGGCCGGATACGCCACGAGCAGCCCATTCCGCCCCAAACCGGCGTACGCCACATCGGTGGAGGCGAGCGTCCACCTCGCCCCGCACGCGGTCGGACAGGGCATCGGCACCCTCCTCTACGAGGCCCTCTTCGCAGCCTTGGCGGAGGAGCCCGTGCACCGCGTGTTCGCCGGGATCGCCCTGCCGAACGACCCCTCGGTGCGGCTTCACGAACGCCTCGGCTTCCGCCGGATCGGAGAGTTCACGGAGGCCGGCTGGAAGTTCGACCGCTATTGGGACGTCCGCTGGTACGAAAAGCGATTGGACACGGGACCCGGGCGAACGGGCTAGCCGAACTGGAGGGAGCGCTTCGAGAGGCCCATCCAGAAGCCGTCCACCGGGGTGCGGGCGGAGCTCAGGTCGGATTCGGCCGCGCCGAGGGTGACGAAGAGCGGGGCGAAGTGTTCCGTGCGGGGGTGGGCCAGGCGGCCGGCCGGGGACTTGTGCTCGAAGTCCAGCAGGGCGTCCACGTCGGACGCCGCCAGGGCCTCGCGGCCCCACGCGTCGAACTCCGCCGACCAGGCGGGAACGCCCGGGCCCGTGTGACGCAGGGCCGCCAGGTTGTGGGTGAAGAAGCCGCTGCCCACGATCAGCACGCCCTCGTCACGGAGCGGGGCGAGCTTGCGACCGATGTCCATCAGGGCGGCCGGGTCCAGCGTGGGCAGGGAGATCTGCAGGACCGGGATGTCGGCCTCCGGGTACATCTCCACCAGGGGCACGTACGCCCCGTGATCCAGGCCGCGGTCGGGGATGTCCTGGACGGGGGTGCCGGGGGCGCGCAGCAGCTTGCGGACCGAGGCGGCCAGCTCCGGGGCGCCGGGGGCGTCGTAGCGGACCTGGTAGTAGTGCTCCGGGAAGCCCCAGAAGTCGTACACGAGCGGGAGTCGCTCCGTGGCGCCGAGGGCGAGCGGGGCCTCCTCCCAGTGGGCGGAGACCATCAGGATCGCCCGGGGGCGCGGGAGGTCGGCGGACCAGGCGGCGAGCTCGCCGGGCCAGATCGGGTCGTCGGCCAGCGGGGGTGCGCCGTGGCTCAGGTACAGGGCCGGTATGCGGGTCACAGCGGGCGCTCCTCCGCGTAGTTGAAATGCGTACCGAAACAGACTAACCCCGTCTCGTTCAAATTTGAACGAGACGGGGTCATCAGTCATTCCCGTGGGCGCTCGGCCCCGATCAGTGGGCGATCACCGGGACCTTGATCTCGGCGTCCGCCGCCGAGCCGGAGGCCACCGGGCCGCCCGCGCCGGGACGGCCGGTGTTGATCAGGGTCAGGGCGATGGCCGAGCTGGCGGCCAGGATGCCGACCGCCCACCAGATGGCGGAGGAGTAGCCCTCGACCATGGCCTGCGCCTGGATCAGCTGCGCCGCCGGGCCGCCCGCCGCGGCCTCGGCCGCGTGGTCGGTCAGGTAGGCGGTGGTCGCCGAGGCGGCGATGGTGTTCAGCAGCGCGGTGCCGATGGCGCCGCCGACCTGCTGCGAGGTGTTGACCATGGCGGAGGCGACGCCGGCGTCGGCCGGGTTCACCCCGTGCGTGGCCAGGGACATCGCCGGCATGAACGCCGTACCCATGCCGAGGCCCAGCAGCAGCTGCGCCGGCAGGATCAGCGCCGGGTAGGAGGAGCCGACCTCCAGCTGCGTCAGCAGCAGCATGCCCAGGCCGGCGACCAGGAAGCCCGGGCCCATCAGCAGGCGCGGCGGGACGCGGGTCATCAGGCGGGCGCCGATCTGGGTGGAGCCCGTGATCATGCCCGCGATCATCGGCAGGAAGGCGAAGCCGGTCTTGACGGGCGAGAAGCCCTTCACGACCTGCAGGTAGTAGGTGAGGAAGAGGAAAAGGCCGAACATCGAGATGACGGCGAGGCCGAGCGAGAGGTAGACCCCGCCGCGGTTGCGCTCCAGCAGGACGCGCAGCGGCAGCAGCGGGGACTTCACCTTGGACTCGACCAGGACGAAGGCCGCCAGCAGCAGCGCGGAGGCGACGAACATGGTGACCGTCAGGGCGTCCGACCAGCCGGCGGACTCGGCGCGGGTGAAGCCGTACACGAGGGCGACGAGACCGGTGGTGGAAAGGATCACGCCCGGGATGTCGAGGGGCGCGCGGTTGCGGGACCCGGCGGGCTCACGGATGACCATCCAGGCACCCACGGCCGCGACGATCGCGAAGGGGATGTTGACGAAGAAGGTCCAGCGCCAGTTCAGGTACTCGGTCAGGAAGCCGCCGAGGATCAGGCCGACGGCGCCGCCGCCACCCGCGATGGCTCCGTAGATGCCGAAGGCCTTGGCCCGCTCCTTGGCGTCGGTGAACATGACGGCCAGCAGCGACAGGGCCGCGGGTGCGAGCAGCGCGCCGAAGGCACCCTGGAGCGCTCGGGCGCCGAGCATCATGGCCTCGCCGTTCGCGGCGCCGCCGAGCGCGGAGGCCAGGGCGAAGCCGATGAGGCCGACGACGAAGGCGTTCTTACGGCCCCACTTGTCGGCGATGCGGCCGCCGAAGAGGAGCAGTCCACCAAAGGCCAGCGCGTACGCGGTGATGACCCACTGGCGGTTGCCGTCCGAGATGCCGAGGTCGGTCTGGGCGGAGGGAAGGGCGATGTTCACGATGGTCGCGTCGAGGACGACCATCAGCTGGGCCAGGGCTATGAAGACGAGTGCCTTCCAGCGGCTGGGATCGGCAGCCGGCGCGAGGCTCGCGGCTGTTTTTGACATGGGGATACCCACTTCACTGTGCGGAATGACTGAAAAAGGCTAGTTCGTAAGCGTTGTGCGTGTCACATGGTTTTCTGCCGCAGATCGTCCAAGGTCGTTGCCGAACCAGGGAGTTCGGAGCGGGCCGGGGCCCGCAACCCGTCGAGGAAGAGCTGGAGATGGCGATGGGCGAAGCGGTCGGTGTCGAGGCACGCCGTACCCGGCAGCGGGCGGCTGAGCTGGGACAGCGCGACCATCAGGTCACCGACCCCGATGTCCGTACGGACCAGCCCGGAGTCCTGGCCCGCCGCCAGCAGGGTGACGACGGCCTCCTCCAACGCGTTGCGCGCCGCCAGGAGTTCGGGGTGTTCGCCGTCGAACCCGTCGGCGAGCATCGGGCACAGGGCGCCGATCCGCTCGTCGGCGGCGGCGTGCGTGAACCGGCACAGGGCGGCGAAGGCGTCGGGCTCCTCGGCGAGGGAGGCCTCGGCCGAGGCCGTCACCCGACCCATCGTGAAGAGCACGACGTGGTGGACGAGGGTGGCGCGGTCGGGGAAGTGCCGGTAGAGCGTGGCATTGCCGATGCCGGCCCGGCGGGCCACCTCGTCGAAGGGGGCTCCGGAGCCGGATTCGACGAAGGACTCGCGGGCCGCCGCCAGGATCCGCTCGCGGTTGCGTACGGCGTCGGCGCGCGGACGCGGGACTCCGGCCGCGGACTCCTGCACCTGGACGGAGGCCTGAGCCGGGGCCTGAGCCGGGGCCGGGGCCGGGGCGCCACCCTGCGCCTCGGGCCCGTCCTGCGCCGGGGACCCGTCCTGCGCCTGCGCCAGATCCGAAGTGCGCCGGGGTGCCGGAGCGGTCGTGGTGGAGCTCTTCATTCCGGGGCCTCCCTGGCGCGGACTCGCGGGCTCGTGGTGCGGACTGCGCGACCACCCCGCCCAAACGGGGAGCCGCTCCCCGCTTAGCGGGACTCACGTACAAACGGGGATCCGGTCCCCGGTTATTTCACTCCCTCGTGTGACCTGAGTCACCGGCGTGTCCACGTTCGGCCTCTCTCGACGCGCGGGCGCGCCGCGCCCGGCGGAGGGTGATCGAACAGAGCGCAGACCGGGCAGGGCCGGCTGCCGCGGACCCGAAGGCGATCTCCATGCCGCAGACCCGCCACCGGATACGCAGACCACGTCGCACCAGCGCGTACATCGGCCTGACCGCGCTGGCCCTCGGCGTCACGGCTACGGCGAGCACGGGCATATCCAGTCGCGGCAACTCGGCGGCCGGAGCGGTGGCCACGACCGTCGAATCGGCTCTCGCGCCCTGCCGGATCGCGGGCACCATGGGTGTGCAGATGTCCGAGGGCATGCCGACCCCGCCCGGGTACTCGCGCTCCACCGGCGAGATCCGGGCCCTGAACCTGATGATCGATTTCCCCGACGCCAAGGGCGAGGGCACGGCGGCGGACCGGATGGCGGAGTTCTTCCCCCAGACGGCCGAATGGTTCCGCACCAGTTCCTACGGCCGGCTGGCCTACCGCGCCGAGGCGCCGATAAAGGGCTGGCTGCGGATGCCGATGCCCTTCTCGGCGTACGGGATCGAGCGCGGGTCCGCGTACGAGCCGGGCTACCGGCAGCTCGTCGAGCACATGGCGAAGGCCGCCGACCCCGAGGTGGACTTCACCCGCTACGACCTGATCAACGTCCTGGTCACGCCGAACGCCGGGCCGTCCGCCCTGGACACCGTCCTGTCGGTGACCTTCTCGGGCAACGGCGAGGCTCCGGTCGCCGACGGGGTGCCGCTGGCCAACACGTCCTTCGTCTACAGCCGGCAGGACGACGGCTCCGGCACCTACCAGGAGACCGGATACAGGGTGCTGCCGCACGAGAACGGACACGTCTTCGGGCTGCCCGACCTCTACACCGCCGACGGCGGCAGCACGGTCGGGCACTGGGACATCATGAGCGAGGACTGGGGTGCCAACAACGACCTGATGGGCTGGCACAAGTGGAAGTTGGGCTGGCTGGACAGTACGCAGATCAGCTGCGCGGCCAAGTCGGGCACCAGCGACCACACCCTGTCCCCGCTGGGGATACCGGGCGGCACCAAGCTGGCTTTCATCCCGCTGTCGGAGAGCTCCGGGTACGCGGTGGAGGTGCGGACCCGGGCCGGGAACGACGAGGCCGTCTGCAAACCGGGCGTCCTCATCTACAAGGTGGACTCCGACGTGGACACCGGGCACGGCCCGATCACCGTGTCGGACAGCGCGAGCACGAGCGGCGGCTGCACCCGGCGGCCCAATGTGCACGCGGAGCTCTCGGACGCGCCGTTCCGGCCGGGCGAGACCTTCACCGACGAGAAGGCGGGCATCAGCGTGTCCGTGGTGGGTGAGATGCGCAACGGCAGCTACCAGGTCCGCATCATCCGACCGTGATCGCGCGCCGGGCCCGCCGAGCCTGCGGGATCTGCCCGGCCTGCCGGACCTGCCGAGCCTGCCGGGCGGGGATCGGCCCCGGGCCGGAGTCACGCGCCACGTGACTCCGGCCCTTCGGCCGCCGGCCCTTCGATCAGCCCTCCGCGAGCGCTCGGCGCAGTACGTCCACGACCGTGGGACGGTACGCGTCGGCCAGCAGGAAGAAATGGTCGCCGTCGAACCGGAGCACCTGGCACGCCCCGGTCGTGTGGTCGGCCCAGCCGTCGAGCGGTTCGTGCGGGACCAGGGGGTCCGCCGTGCCGCCCAGTACGTGCAGGGGCACGTCGAGCCGTACGTCCTCGAACCCCACCGCGGCCTCCCGGCTGAGGTCGATGTCCGCCCGCAGGACGCGCGTCACATGCGCCAGCATGTCCGGATCGCGCAGCACCCACTCCGGGGTGCCGCCGCCGTCCCGCAGCAGCCGGACGGCGTCCGCCTCGGTGGTGGTCCCGTGCGCCCTGCGCGGGGTCCGCCCCGGGGCCTGCCCGCTGACCACGGCCGCCCGGCAGTGCGGGCCGAGCAGGCGCGCGGCGCGGGTGGCGAGGAGCGCGCCGAGGCTGTGCCCGAAGACCACCGTGGGCAGCGGGTCCCGGCCGAGCACCTCGTCGGCCACGGAGTCCAGTACCTGGTCGAGCCGGCAGCCCGGCGGCTCGCCGAACCGGCGCTCCCGCCCGGGCAGCGAGAGCCCGAGCACTTCCACGTGGTCGGGCAGCGGGTCGACCAGGGGGAACAGGGTGTTGGGGCCGGACCCGGAATGCGGGAACACCAACAGCCGTGCCCGGGGTGCGGTCGCCGCCTCCCGCAGCCGCAGCAGCGGCCACCACGGCACGCGCGCGGACTTCGTCGCCGTCGATCCGTCGGCGCCGGTCACGGGCAGTTGATGATCTGGCCGGCGTAGGACAGACCCCCGCCGAACGCGAAGAGCAGCACGGGCGATCCCTTCTCGATCTCACCCCGCTCGACGAGCTTGGACAGCGCCAGCGGGATGCTCGCGGCCGAGGTGTTGCCCGAGTCGACGACGTCCTTGGCTATGACGGCGTTCACCGCGCCGATCTTGCGCGCCAGGGGTTCGATGATCCGCAGGTTGGCCTGGTGGAGGACGACGGCGCCCAGCTCCTCGGGCTTCACGCCCGCCCGCTCGCACACCTGGAGGGCGACCTCGGGGAGCGTCGTGGTGGCCCACCGGTAGACCGACTGCCCTTCCTGGGCGAAGGTGTTGGACGGCGCCTCGATGCGCACGGCCCGGCCCATCTCGGGTACGGACCCCCACACGACCGGGCTGATCTCCGGCTCCTCGGAAGCGACGACGACGGCCGCGCCCGCACCGTCGCCGACGAGCACACAGGTGGTGCGGTCGGTCCAGTCGGCGAAGTCGGTGAGCTTCTCCACTCCGATGACCAGGGCCTTCGTGGCGGAGCCCGTCCGTATGCTCTGGTCGGCCAAGGCCATGGCGTGCGGGAAACCGGAGCAGGCCGTGTTCACGTCGATGGCGGCGGGAGTCCTCGCCCCGACCGCGGCGGCCACCCGGGACGCCATGTTGGGCGAGCGGTCGAGCGCCGTGCACGTGGCGACGATGACGAAGTCGATGTCCGCGCCGGTCAGTCCGGCGTTGGCCAGGGCGTGCTCGGCGGCCTTCGTGGCCATGTCCGACACCGACTCGTCCTCGGCCGCCACATGGCGCGTCTTGATGCCGACCCGGCTGCGGATCCACTCGTCGGTGGTGTCGACCATCTGCTCGAGATCGGCATTGGTCAAGATTTTTGGCGGCTGATAGTGCCCGAGGGCAAGGACACGCGACCCGACCATCAGTGTTTCTCCTCGCTCCGTGGACCCCCGATACGGATCCCGATCGACCGATGATCAGACTATGCAGCGGTACGGCCGGACTCATCCCTTCGGCAGACCGTTTTTCCGCCGGCACCACCGGTGGATCACGCCGATCCCGAACGGCGCGCGAGGTCGTACGCGTCCTGGGCACGGCCCTTTGTATCCGCCGTGTATCGATGGGCGCTCGGCCGCCGATCGAATCGCGCACCCGGCCGCCACCTCGGCCACCGCGTCCGATGCCTCCCGTATCGTTCCTTCCGGGTCGCCGCGCCACGGAGGAGTTCAGGCCGGAGCGGCGCTGCGCCCGACCCGTACGAACAGGAGTCCCGCCCGTGCCCGCACCCGCCCCGGCGCCGGAATCTGTGCCTCCGGTCCGCGTGCTGCTGGTCGAGGACGACGAGCTGATGCGCCGGTCCTTCGCCGTCGCCCTCGAACGCTACGGCTACCGGGTCACGGCCGCGGCCGACGGACTGACCGGGCTGGAGTCCTTCCGCGACGACGAAGACTTCGACCTGCTGATCCTGGACGTGATGCTGCCCGGCCTCGACGGGATCGGGCTGTGCCGCCGGGTCCGCGAGACCAGCCTGGTGCCGGTACTGATGATGTCCGCGCGCGGCGACGGCCTCGATGTCGTCGCCGGTCTGGAGGCCGGGGCCGACGACTACGTGGTCAAGCCGGTGGAGACGAACGTACTCGTGGCCCGCATCCGCTCGCTGCTGCGGCGGGCCTCCTACGCGCCCCCCGCGGGCGGCGAGCCCGCCACCGGCCGGGAGGAGGACGTCCTGGTCTTCGGCGACCTGAGCGTCGACACCGGCGGGATGGAGGTGTTCGTCTCCGGAACCCCGGTGGCGCTCACCCCCACCGAGCTGAAGCTGCTGCTGGAGTTCGCGGCCCACCCGGGCATCGTGCTGGAACGCCACACGCTGCTGCGCAACGTCTGGGAGTACGGCTGGGACGGCGACAGTCGGGTCGTGGACCTGGCCGTCCAGCGGCTGCGCAAGAAACTGGGCCGGGAGCGGATCGAGACGGTCCGCGGCTTCGGCTACAAGCTCAGGCGCTGAGGCCGGTGCGTCCCCCGCGCCGGCCGGGGTGGCCGGCCCGTGTGCCCCTGCGCTGGAAGATCGCCGCGCTGGCGGCCGCCACGGCCTGCCTGGTCGCCCTGGCGGTGGGCGTCCTCGTCCACGTGTGGACCGCGATGGACATCCGCGGCCGGGCCGAGATGGACGCCACCAACACGGTGTACTCGGCCATGGACGTCTACCGCCGCACCGGAACCCTGGCCGGCGGCGCCGAGCTGGATCCGGCCGAACTGCCCACCGCGCTGCGCCACCCGACCGGCGACGAGCGGCGGGTGGCCTACGACGGGCGCGTCGAGGGGAACCTCGGGCCGAGCGTCTGGGGCGCCCAGCGGGTCGGCGGTCCGGGCAGCCCGGTGCTGGCCGTCCGGATCAACATGAGCCCGCAACTGCACGACCTGCGCCGCCTCGACGCCAGCATGGCGGTGGCCTCGCTCGTCTCGCTCGCCGCCGCGCTGCCGCTGGCCGTGTACGGGGCCGCTCTGGTCGCCCGCCGACTGCGCCGGGTCGCCGAGACCGCGGCCCGGATCTCCACCGGGGACCTCGACGCCCGCACCGGCCCCGCCCTGGGCCGCGCCAGAGGCCGCGACGAGGTGACCGACATCGCCGCCACCGTCGACCTCATGGCCGACAGCCTCGGCCGACGGCTGCGCATCGAGCGGCAGTTCACGGCGGACGTGGCCCATGAGCTGCGCACCCCCGTCGGCGGTCTGCTGGCCGCCACCGACCTGTTGCCGCCGGGCGAGACGGAGGACCTGCTCCGGGCCCGCGTACGGGACCTGCGCGGCCTGGTCGAGGACCTGCTGGAGATCTCCCGGTTGGACGCGGGTGCGGAGGCGCCGGTACGCGCCCGGGTCCCGCTGGCCGCGGTGGTCGCCGAGGCGGTGGCCCGTACCGGCCTCGACACGGAGGTCGCCGAGAGCGCGGAGAGCGTGGAGTACGTGGAGACCGACCCGCGCCGTCTGGAGCGGATCGTCGGGAACCTCGTCAGCAACGCGCACCGGCACGGGCGTACCCCGGTGCGGGTCACCGTCGAGGGCCTGACCGTCGTCGTCCGCGACCACGGCCCCGGCTTCCCCACCGACCTGCTGCTCGACGGCCCGCGCCGCTTCCGTACCGGCGCAGCGGAACGGGGCGCGGGGCACGGCCTCGGCCTGACCATCGCGCTGGGCCAGGCCCGGGTGCTCGGCGCCGAACTGCGCCTGGACAACGCCCCGGACGGCGGCGCGGTCGCCACCCTGCGGCTCCCGCCCCCACCGGCCGCTGCCGGGCCGCCGCGCAACGGCGCGGAAGCCGATACACGGCCGCCCCGACCCTGATACGTCCCCCCGACACCCTTCGGCGTGCACCCCTTTCCCACCGCGCCCGAAGTGGAGTCCCTGTGACCGCCGACCCGTTCTCCCCCCGCCCGACGCCCGGTATCGCGGCCTCCACCACCGAGTTGTCGAAGGTCTACGGCAGCGGCGACACCCGTGTGGTGGCCCTCGACCGGGTCAGCGTCTCCTTCCGGGAGGCCGAGTTCACCGCGATCATGGGCCCCTCCGGCTGCGGCAAGTCCACCCTCATGCACTGCGCCGCGGGCCTGGACTCCGTCAGCTCGGGCTCGGTCCGCATCGGCACCACCGAGCTCGGCACGTTGGGCGACCGGCAGCTCACCGAGCTGCGCCGGGACCGGGTCGGCTTCATCTTCCAGGCGTTCAACCTGCTGCCCACCCTGACGGCGCTGGAGAACATCACCCTGCCGCTGTCCATCGCCGGACGCCGACCGGACCGGGAGTGGCTGGACCGCGTGGTGTCCATGGTCGGCCTCGGCGGGCGCCTCGACCACCGGCCCGGACAGCTCTCGGGCGGACAGCAGCAGCGCGTCGCGGTGGCCCGGGCGCTGGTCACTCGGCCCGGGATCGTCTTCGGCGACGAGCCCACCGGCAACCTCGACTCCCGCGCCGGGGCCGAGGTCCTCGGCTTCCTGCGGGACTCCGTACGCGAACTGGGTCGGACCGTGGTGATGGTGACCCACGACCCGGTCGCCGCCTCCTACGCGGACCGCGTCGTCTTCCTCGCCGACGGCCGGCTGGTCGACGAGATGGTGCACCCCACCCCGGACCGGGTGCTGGACCGGATGAAGCAGCTCGACACCCGCGCGCGCACGAGCTGACCCTCCCCTGCTCCTCCCCTCGTCCCGCCCCCTGCCCCGCCTCCGGAAGCCACTCACCCATGTTGAAAACAGCCCTGCGCAACGTCCTGGCGCACAAGGCCCGACTGCTGTTGACGGTGCTCGCCGTCACCCTCGGCGTCGCCTTCGTCTCCGGCACCCTCGTCTTCGCGGACTCCTCCACCGCCGCCCACCGGGCCGCCGTGTCCAAGGACTACGCCGACATCGCGGTCACCGTGACCCCGAAGGACCCGCCACCCGGCACGGCACCCGCGGACGGATCCGCCGGGGTCGAGCACGCCACCGTGCTCGACGACGAACTCGCCCGCAAGCTGGCCGGGTTGCCCGGGGTCGCCGCCGTACGGCCGTCCGCGGACGGCCTGGCCACCCTGAACGCCGCGGACGGCGCCCCGCTGCGCACCGGCAGGATCTGGGCGCACCGGGCGGGCGCCTACGTCCCCGGCGCCGACGGCAAGGACGGCCGCCATCCGCTGACCGAGGGCCGGGCCCCCCGCGACGGCGGGGAGATCGCCGTGGACAGCGGCACCGCCGCCGCCGGCCGGTTCCGTATCGGCGACGAGATCACCCTGGCCACGGACGGCCCGGTCATGACGAAGCGGCTCGTCGGCATCGTCACCACCCGGGACACCCGGGTGACGGCCGGCGGCACCCTCGCCCTCTTCGACAAGGCCACCGCACAGCAGCTGTTCGCCTCCCCGGGCCGCTACACCTCGATCGACCTGTCCGCCGCACCCGGCGCCGACGCGGCCGAACTCTCCCGCCGGGTCGCCGCCCTGCTCCCCGCCGGCCGGGCCGAGGCCACCACCGGCACCGCCCAGGCCGCCCAGCAGTCCGTCCTCGTCGACACGCTCACCCGCGGCGACGAGAAGCTGTCACTGGTCTTCGCCGGAGTCGCGCTCTTCATCGGGTCGTTCCTCATCGTCAACACCTTCACCATGCTCGTCGCCCGGCGCACCCGGGAGATCGCCCTGCTGCGCGCGATCGGTGCCACGCGCCGTCAGGTCGTCCGCTCCCTCCTCTGGGAAGCCGTCCTCCTCGGCCTGGCCGCGTCGGCCCTCGGTTTCCTGCTGGGCCTCGGGATCGCCTCCGTACTGCCGCGGATCCTCAGCACCACCGGCGAGCCGCTGCCGCGCGGCCCCCTGGTGATCGGCCCGCTCCCGGTGGTGGCCGCGCTCGCCGTCGGCGTGGGGGTCACCGTGCTCGCCGCGTGGCTGCCGTCCCGCAAGGCCGCCCGGATCGCGCCGGTCGAGGCGATGCGCACGGCCGAACAGCCGCCCACCGCCGCCGCGTCCCGGGTCCGCGGCGCGGCCGGTGCCCTCCTGCTCGCCTCCGGCGTCGGGCTGCTGCTGTCCCTCGCGGGCGCGAAGGACGCCTCCGAGGAGAACCTGCGGAGCGCGATGTTCGGCTGCGCCCTGCTCGTCGTCGCCGTGATCGTGCTGGCGCCGCTGCTCGCCGTCCCCGTACTCCGGTCGAGCGGCCGGCTGACCGGCCGCCTCGGGATCACCGGCCACCTCGCCCACCGCAACGCGCTGCGCGACCCGCGGCGCACCGCCGCCACCGCCTCCGCGCTGATGGTCAGTACCGCCCTGGTCGCCGGTCTCTCCGTCATCGGCCACTCCACCGGGCAGGCCCTCGACCGCCAGGCCGCCGCCGGGCTCAGCGCCGACTACGTGATCAGCACCCACACCTCGTCGGTCGGCATCGACCCGGCCGCCGTGCAGCGGGTGTCGGCCACCCCGGGCGTACGGACGGCGACCGCCGTCTGCGACTCCACCCTCTTCATCGGCGGTGGCGTCCGCCAGATCTCCGGCATCGATCCGGTCGCCGCCCCGTCCGTCATGAAGCTCGACTTCGTCAGCGGTTCCCTCAAGGACCTCGGACCGGGTCGTATCGCCCTCTCCCGCACGCTCGCCCACGAGAACGGCGTGCGCGCCGGTGACCGGATCGGCGCCCGGATCGGTGGCCCCGGCCAGGACCTCACCCCGTACACGGTCGTCGGCGTCTACGAGGACAACCCCACGGCCCTGGACGCCCTGGGCGCCCGCACCGAGGTCCAGGAGAAGGCCCTCACCCCCGGCTCCGTCCAGCGCGTCCTCGTCCGCGCGGACGGCGACACGGACGGCGACACGGGTGGCGGTTCGGCGGGCGGTTCGGGCGGCGGCGTGAAGGACCGGCTGCGGGCCGCCACCGGCAACAACCCGCTGCTCCAGGTCCAGGACCGGCAGGAACTCGTCCGACAGGCCGCCGGATCCCTGAGCACCCTGCTGACCCTCACGTACGGCCTGCTCGCCATCGGCGGCGTGATCGCCGCGCTCGGCATCATGAACACGCTGGCCATGTCGGTGCCGGACCGCACCCGCGAGATCGGTGTCCTGCGCGCCATCGGGATGGACCGCACCGGGATCCGCCGGATGATCCGCCTCGAATCCCTGACCGTGGCCGCCTTCGGCACCCTGCTGGGGCTGGCGTCCGGCCTGTTCGGGGCCTGGACGGTCGGCGCCCTGACCAACGGCGCGCTCAAGGACTACTCCCTGGCCCTGCCGTGGGGCACGCTGCTCCTGGTCTGCCTGATCTCCTTGGCCACGGGCGTGGTCGCGGCCGCCTTGCCGGCCCGCCACGCGTCGGCCCTGAGCCCGTTGGAGGCCGTCGCCGAGCTGTAGGGGTCAGGCCTGTTCAGGCCCGTTCAGGCCTGTTCCCAGGGGGCGGGATCCGGTCGCCGGTACCACCACCGGCCGAGGCCGGCCCGTCCCGGGGGCCGGCCGCCCGTCAGCTCCTCGACGAGCCTCCCCGACGGGTCCTCCTCCGTCGCCCGGACGAACCGTAGGTCCAGCCCGGCCACCGCGTCGTCGAGCAGCCGGCGGACCTCCGGCGGCAGCCCGGCACCGATACGGGCGAGCTCGTCGCGGGCTTCGAGGCGTTCCCGGTAGAGGTCGGCCGGATACCAGCCCGAGGGCGCCCAGCCGGATTCCATCTGCAGGATCAGCCTCTCCCACACGATGAGGGGACCCTCCAGGGACTGGTGCGGCCCGTCATCGGGCCACCGTCGTGCCGCCGACGCCATGAAGGCCTGGGCCACCGGGGACGGCGGCCGCTGCTCCCGAACGATCTCGGCGAACCGCTCGACGACCGCGTGGGGCAGCTGCGGGAGCGGCGCCTCGGCGCTGTCGACCGTGAGGAGCGGCGGCTCGTCGTCGGACGGTTCGAGCCGGACCCGGGTGAGGAGGCCCTCGGGCGTCGCCGCCCAGTAGGCACTCGGATACGCCTCCACGGCGGAGAACAGGACGGTCGTCCCGGCGGCCTTCGCGAACCGCGCGGCGACCTCGGACTCCGCCGGCTGATCGGCGACCTGGTGCTGGGCGTAGACGTCGAGCGACCGGGCCAGGTCACCGAAGCACACGTCGTAGGTGCACAGGACGGGCGCGGTCCAGTCCCGCAGTTCGGCATCGGCGTCGGCGTGGGCCACCCCGACATCGGCGACCGCCACGCCGAAGCACCGGGCGAGTGCGGCGGCCATGACCTGGGGGTCGAGGGCGTCGACGGTGAGCAGGTGGTAGCCGGTGTTCACGGTGGGGTCGATCTCCAGCGGGTGGACGGCGTCCGAGGGGAGGACCCGGTACGAGGCTCCCGGTACGGGATTCCCGGTACGGGCCTCAGCGCCAGGTCACCGAGGGGGCGCGCAGCGCGAGCGCGGCGGCGTAACCCTCGGGGGCCGGCAGGTCGGTGAGGGACCAGTGCGGGGGGACGGAATCGCCGGCCGGGCCGGTTCCCAGGTAGTTCCGGTGGCCTTCGTGCCCCAGTCCCGCTCCGGTGCCCTTGAGATGGGCCTCCTTACGCGCCCAGAGACGGGCGAAGGCCACCGGGCGCTCGGCCTCGGGGAGCGCGGCCAGTTCGGCGCTCTCGTCGGGGTGGAAGAACTCCTCGCTCTGCGCCACCACCCGCGGCGCCGGCAGGGCCTCCACGTCCACGCCGACCGGCGTGGACGCGCAGGCCACGAAGACCGCGTCGCGGCTGTGCGACAGGGAGAACTGGGCGCGGCCGCCCACGAGAGCCGGCCGCCCGTCCGGGCCGCCGCACTCGGGACAGGCCTCGCGGGTCATCACCAGATCGCGCGGCGCGGTGTCGAGGAGGGCGCCCAGCAACAGCCTCAGCGTCACGTGCGCGACCAGGTACGAGCCGCGGTCCTGGGGACGCACGAACCGGTCGGCGCGTCGGCGCTCGGCCTCGTCGAGCACGTCGGGCGCGAGGCGTTCCGCGAAGGGGGCCTGCGTCGCGGCGTCCACGAACCGCACCAGCGCCTCACCGAGGGCGGGCATCCGCTGCGCCCCGACGGGCCGGTCGAGCCGCAACGCGACGGAACTGAGGCCTGCGGGTGTGGTCATCCGGAAATCCTATCCAACGGCCGCTTCGATTCGATGTGGTGCGGTGTGGGCGGTGCGGGATCAACGGGGCGCGATCAGCGGCCCGGGGTGCGACGGCGCCGGGCCAGGAGGTAGGCCCCCGCGCCCACAGCGCCCAAGGCGGCGGCCGCGCCGCCGATCGGCCAGCTGGACCAGCCTCCCGTCCCGTCCTGACAGGAGGCGCGGGTCGCGTCGTCGACCGGGGCCACCCGATAGCGGGCCCAGACCTCGTCCGCGCCGACCCAGCGGACCTCGTACAGACCCGGCTCGGCGTCGCAGCGAATGGTCGCCGTCGCCGTCACGACCGCCTTGGTCCCCCGCATGACGGGCCGGCCGGTGAAGCCCCGCGAGGTCAGGGCCTCGTCGTAGCCGCGCACGATCTCCGTCGGCGTCACCTTCTCGCCGGGCCGGAACGTCCTTACATCCCAAGGCGATTGCGGCCAGGACGCACTGGCGGGCCACTGCTCCTCCACCCGTTCGGGAGGATAGGCCGCGACCTTCGCGGGGCAGGCCGCCCGCTCGGCGTCGTCGATGTCCACGACCTTGACGGTCACCCAAGGAGCAGCGTCGTCGTCGGGCCCGCCGTCGGGCTCCGGCCTTGTCCTCCCGACCTGATACACGCCTGGCCGGGTGTCACACGCCACGACGGCCTCTGCGGTGACGGCCGGATCGCGCATCCGCAGCGTCCCGGGCCGGACGAAGACCTTGGAGACCACCCGGTCCCCGATCCACCCGGGCAGGTACGAGGGTGACCTGAGCGTGAGGCGCTCACCGGGACGCGCCGACACCTCGGCCCCGTCGAACAGCTCGGCAGGCGGATCCGCGGCCTGCGCGGCGAAGGCACTCGTGGCCGTCATCATCATCAGCAGCAGCGCCGTCACGGTGGCGCCACCGACCCTCATCCCCGCCCCGGCCATGCGTCCCCGTTCCCTGCCCGCCGACGGCCCATCCGCCTCGCCCGGACGGTAAGAGACCTTCGAGGCAAGAATGGTTCACCGCCACCCGCCCGCGGCGCAGGATCGAACGGCGCCCGTCGGTCCTCGCTTCAGCGGAGGTCGGGCCCGCCCGCCTCCGCAAGCTCGCCGAGCAGGCTGATCTCCTCGTCGGCGTCGTCCGGGGTGTCCGGGGCGTCCGGACCGACATCGGGGAACGATCCGGAGTCCTCCCCCTCACCGAGATGCGGGTACTTCTCGAGGAGGAATCGCCGCCTGTACGCCATGTCGGCAGCGTCGACGATCGACTCCAAGGTGGTCCAGTTGAGGGTCCCGCCGACGATGATCCCGAACGCGGGTACGGCCTTGCCGAGTCCCTTCTTGGTGAGGCGGAAACCGAATGCCTTCGCGAACTGCGCGGAGACCTTGGCCACGACCGCCTCGTTCAGAACGTCCCACGCCTTGCCTCGGACGAGGGCTTGGGTGAGTCGTGAGATGTCGGCCATCGCAGCGTTCTTGGCGGTGGCCGACGTCGCCGTCCCGGCGTTGACGACAGACATCACGAAGAGCTTCTCGGAGGGCTCTTCGGGGTCGTAGCCGTAGAGCAGCGATATCTGGCCGACGGAGCGGGACGCGAGCCCGAGGACGACCGCGGCATCAGCCGTGAACGCGCCGACGATCGCGCCTCCCGAAGGCGCGGCCGCGGCGCCGGCGGAGGCGGCGACGGCGAGCTGTCCTCCGGAGATCACCAGGCCTGCACCGGCTCCGGAGAGCGCTGCGGCGGCCGGGTAGAACCAACTCGCGGCTCGTCCACGTACGGCGTCGACCTGCTCGAGGTCGAGGCGGCGCAGATCGGACAGGGATGCGACGTCGTGCCCGCGCTTCTTGTGAAGCGTCACCACGCGTTTGGAGGAGAGTCCCGCTCTCGACACCCGCCCCACCGTCTGCCGCACCGACTGGAAGGCGGTGCCGCTCCAGTCGGGGAGGGCATCGGTGGCTCCGCGAGCCCCGGCGCTGACCTTGCGAGCGCCCTTGGCAGCGATGTCCTGCCCACGCGAAACCGCCGATTGGGCCCGCGGATGGTTCTCCAAGTACTTCGTGGCGCGCTTGCCGAGTTCCGCGGCGCCGGTGGCCACTTGCTCGCCGGCGTTCCTCATCACCCGTGACAGAGGACGGCCCTTGAACCGTTGGATGTCACGCCATGCCGCGAGTTCGTAGTCCGAGGGAGCTGTCATATCGCGAGCGTAGTAGCCGCGGCCGCCGCGCAGTGGCGTAATGCCGCACACCGGTTCACCCGCACAACGGGGATGCGGCGGTGAACCGAGCTACAGCTGTCGCCGATCACGGACCGTCGGAGGAGCCGAGAGCGACGTCCGTGTTCTCACCGCCCCAGCCGGTCGGGCTGCGCCAGATGACATTGACACGGAAGACGTCGCGAATCGTGCCTGCGGACCAGTCCTCGGCGGGCGGTTCGGAGAGAACGAGGTAGAGGCCGTCGGCCGCGGTGGGCAGCGTGTGGTTGATCTCGAGCAACCGGGTCGCGCCCGACCGGAGGTCCGCGTAGGTGGAGCGGCCTGCGCCCAGGGCCTCGTAGAGGAAGAGGCCGTGTTCGGTGACGCAACTGACGTCGACGACCGGCGAGTCGGTCGGCTGAAGGTCCGCCCAGAGGAGCGAGGACTTCAACGCGTGGCGGACCGCCTCGTGCTTCCTGCACGTACGGTCGGCCACGGCAGCCGCTTCCAAGGCGTGGAGGAAGCCCTCCCTCGTACTACTCGGTGCCGGTGCGGTCTCCGCGATGGTCATCTGTGTTTCTCCCTTCTCGTCGGGGCGCTGCGCGACGAGGTGTACGTCGGAGTCCGGCTCCGTCTCGGCGGTGAAGCGCGCCGCGAGCGCACGGCGGGCCGCGGCGAGGGGTTCGCCCCAGCCGGAGGCGGCCAGCTCCTCCACGAGCCGGCCCGTGTCCAGGGTGCCGTCCTTGAGCGCTCGATTGGCCGAGGCGGCGAGGTCGCGCAGAACGGCCAGGCTGTCCCGGTCCGGGTCTCCGAACAGGTGCAGGACGTCGACCCAGTCGGCCTGGTCCCGTCGCAGGATGCGATTGGCCATGCCCTGCAGTTCGGAGAGACGGCTGCGGGCATCAGGAACATCGCCGTCGCCCTCGGCCAGTTCTCCGAGCACGTCGAGTGCCGCAACGTAGCGGGCGGCCATCCGCTCCGAGACGGGCGACCGGCCACGCCGGTCGGCGGTGAGCACGGTCTGGCTCGTCTCGTTGGCGAACACCCAGCAGTCCAGTTCCTCGCCGCGCCGCGGCGAGACCGAGCCGTGGCGGACGCCGAGGACGAGCGGCCGGTCGATCACCGGGGCCAGGGCCCGCACCTTGTAACGGCCGCCCGGCGCCCGTTCCACGACCTCGACCCTGATGTCGGTGCCGATCCGGGGGAGCCCGGGCGCCGCGCCGTCCGCCTGCCCCGCGTCGGACATCGCCGGTGCGTCGCCGTCCCCGGTGCCGGTGAGCGCCTCCGGCAGCGGGGCGGTGTGCAGGACGGTCAGGCTCTGGGTGCTGCGGGTGAGCGCCACGTACAACTGACGCAGCCCGGCGGGGCCTCGATCGGCGATCGTGGCGGGCTCGACGACCAGGACGTGGTCGTACTCCATCCCCTTGACCTGCGCTGCGGCCAGCACGGAGATCGCCTCACGGTCGGGTGCGCCGATGTCACCGTCCTCGGCGATCCTGCCGCTGATGGCGTCCAGCCAGTCCGAGTCGTCGGGAACGACGACGGCCACGGAGCGAGGCGTACTGCCATCGTTGGTGTCCATGAGCCGGGCCGCGTGGGCGACCGTGTCGTCGAGCAGCTTCCACGGCTCTGTCGCCACGGTCCGTACCGCGTGCGGTCCCGCTTCCCTGACGGCCTGCGGGTAGGGCAGGTCCGGTGCGATCGTCCGCGCGAGAGGGGCGACGAACTCCATGATCTCGGCGGGGACACGGTAGCTGGTGGTGAGCTGAGCCACGCTCCAGTCGCCGTGGTCGGACAGGAGCGCGCCGAGCACGTCCCAGCTCGTCGGAGTGTGGACGCCCGTCGCCTGCGCAAGATCGCCCAGGACGGTCATGGAGCCGCCTACGGCGCAGCGCCGCCGCAGGGAGCGGGCCTGCATGGGCGTGAGGTCCTGGGCCTCGTCGACGACGATGTGGCCGTATCGCGGTGGGGTGTCGCCGCTGATCAGCACTCCGAGCTCTTCGAGGCAGACGTGGTCGTCGAGGGTCCACGGGTCGGCGTCGGCGCTGGCGGCCCGAGCCCGCAGCAGGGCCGCCTGCTCGTCCTCTCCGACGATGCCGTCGGCGCAGTCCCTTAGGAGGTCGGCCGAGTCGTAGAGGCTACGCAAAGCCTCCCGGGGGCCGGGGGACGGCCAGACGCGGTCGACGAGGCGCTCGACCCGGCGGTTGCGTTCCAGGTCGCGGCGGATCGTGCCGGCCTGCCCGCGGCGCGGGGCGACATCGGCGAGCTCCTGGAGAAGCCGGTCCACGAACAGGCCGCGGAAACGGTCGCGCCGCTCCCGGAAGGGCCCGTCGCCGGTGTGCGCCCGGTCGAGGAGGGCGAGAACCTCGGACTTCGGCACGCGAAGGGTCGTACTGCCCGCGGTGACGACGATCGCGGGCTCGTCGCCCTCGAAGGAGGGGTCGACGGTGAGGGCGTCGAGAGCCTCGGGGCGGTAGTCGCTCTCGACGCGGCGCCGCAGCACGGCCGCCATGCGTTCGTCCGACTTCACGAGGCGCGTCTTCGGGGAGTCGGTGCCGAGGATCTCGCCCTCCCACACCCGGTCCAGTTGGACGGCGTTGACGTCCCGAGTACCGAGGGTGGGGAGGACCTGTCCGACGTAGTCGAGGAACCGCTGGTGGGGGCCGATGACGAGGATGTCCTGAGCCTTGAAGTGCTCGTTGTTGACGAGCCAGGTCACCCGGTGCAGACCGACCGCGGACTTGCCGGTACCGGGGCCGCCCTGCACGACGAGGATGTCCGAGGGCGAGCCGGTGACGAGCTCCATCTGGTCGCGGCGGATGGTCTCGACGATGTCCCGCATCCGACCGCCGCGGGACCGCTGGAGCTCCCGTAGCAGGAAGTCGTCCGGCTGGAGCGACTTCCGCCGCTGGTGTCGTACGACATCGCCGGGGGTGGGGGCCGGCACCCGCTCCGGGGCGGGGGACGCGTCCTTCGCGTCCGCCGCGCCGTCGTCGGCGGTGGGACGGGGCTCGGGCACGGCGGCGGGCACGGGCACGGGAGCGGGCGTCGGCGGTGAGATCTCGTCGAAGTAGCTGTTGACGATCCGCCGTACGCAACGGAGCTGTCGACGCAGGACCACCTCGCCCGGGTTCTCGGGCCGGGTCTCGATCCACCTCTTCGCCAGGGGGCTGGTCCACAGCAGGACCACCGGCTCGCGCGAGGCGTCGTGGACGACGCGTCGCCCGATGTACCACGGCCGGGGCTCCCCACCCGGGTCCTCCGGCGCGTCGACACGGGAGAAGACCAGGGCTTCGTCCCCGAGCCCTCCGTAGGCCTCCGCACGAGCCTCCGCCTCGGCCCGGTTGGCGATCCCGTCCTTGCCGCTCGCGGAGGCGGTGGCCGCCGAGGGGCCGCTCAGCTCGGCCAGTTTCGTGGTGTAGCAGTCGTACGCGTGGTCCACCGCCCGCTGCTCACCGGCGAGGATCTCGTCCCGAGTGGTGGTGCTCATGTGCGTCCTCCCCGCGGTGTCGGGGAACACCGCTACGGGCATGCGCCCGTACCCCGCTGAAACAACTATCAGAAACCGCCCGTGACGAACGGTCAGTTGATCAGTTCCAGGACGAGGCCGCCGATCTCGGCCCACCGGGCCCACATCTGGTCGAACATGCGGCCCGTCTCCGATGGCCTGCGCGATCGGGCCGGCGACGGGTGGGAGAGCGTGGGTTCCATCGAGCCGGCCACCTTCGGCAGATCCCGAGGGCGGCCTCGCCCGCCGAGTCCTTCGCCCCTACCGCCCCGGACGCCCGGAATCCACAGGTCACGGCCACGCCTTCGGCTCGGCCGCGATCCTCCGGCAATCCGTGCGACCGGCCTCGATCCAGCCTCTCCAGCCGGAGGGTGGCTGCTGCGGCCGATCCCTGATTCGCGTCTCCGCAGTCAAAGGCAGACCCGGTACGCGAAATCCTCACACACCGGACCGCGGGCGTTACCGCAAGGCAGGGCTGGGCCGGGATACCGAATGCCAAGCCGTGCCGACTACCAACTGTTCATCCCGCCGTTCGATGGAGCACGATCTCCCGCACATCCGCCAACCATTGACGCAGCCGCACACCCTTGGGCGGGAAAACACCAAGCCCCAACGTCGCCGCCGACTCCTCGAGCATTTTATCCGATTCGTTGAGGATCATGAATTCACGGATCTCGCCCGCCAACTGTCGGAGGTCACTCTCCGAAGCATCTGAAAGGTAGTCGTCCAGAGCCTCCCTGTGCGAGGAGTACTCCAGCGAGAAATCTTGATGGAAGTATGCCGCCAACAGGTGTCGGAGTCCCGGAAAACGCTCTCTCCATTCCCATGAGGTTTGAGGGGGCGACTGGGAGGGAGTTTCCGGCTCTGCGAGGAACTGCCGGAGGTGCCCGCCGATGACGGCAAGACAGCTTTCCACCGTCTTCCCGTGGGGAGGGTGGATGTGAGGCAAGAGGTCGACATCATCCGCGATCTCATCATTGAACAGGCCGGTCTCGAGGAGATCGTCGATTTCGGCTGCCGCCTCGGCTGCGCGCGCGGGCTCGATCGCCGCTTGCCTGAGGTAGGCACTGAGCGCAACTCCGCGACGGTCCTCTGTGTCATCGAAGGCGTAGCCAGTCACTGTATAAGAGCGCAGGAGGTCGCGCAGCTCACGAAAACGATCGTTCGACGGTGTCACCTGTTCGCGCCTTACTCTCGAGCTATGGAATGGGATATGAAGTGAGGATTCGGTAGCCGTTCGCAGCGGACGGGTCGCGCTTAAGAACCACTTGCACTCCGTTCACCCATTGCGCGGCAGTTCCGCGTTTGAAGTTCTCCCGGGTCAAACTCAGGCCGGTTGCCTCATCGAATTCCTCAGTGAAGTCCATCTTCTGCCCCTTGGGGCTGGCAAGCCATTCGCCGATTTTTTTCTGGTTTTTCAGCATCGCTGCATCAGTGAATCTCTGAGCCGAAGCCTCGTCTATGTATCTGGATGCCGCAGGCATTTTGGGGTTGCTCCGCAGACGCGCACGCAGGTCGCGTGTCGTCATCGCCACGTGCCGCTCGATGGTATGCGAGCCGTTGATTCCTTCGTCCCCCGCGATATCCGCACGGTACTTGGGATTGACGGGCCCCTTACGCTTGCTGCGAGGCCATGCGTTCGGCTCTCCGTCGCGGAGGAGCATGCCGAGATCGCCCGCCTCGACCGCGAGCCCGCTGGGCAGCGCGAACTCCGGGGTGTAGCCCGGCAGGCGGACACCTCCCAGGAGACCGGTCCATCCACCGCCCTCCCTCGCGAGCTGGAACGCCCTCCCGGCTCCGCCGAAGGCTCCGCCGGTGAGGCCCCCGTAGACTCCGGCGTCCTGTGCCTCGTCAAGGTTGAAGCCGGTCTGCAGCCCCGCGGCTATCTTGAGCGGTTGTGCGACGGCGAGGTCGACGGTGACGGATTCGATGCCCGCGATGGCAGCGGTCGCGAAGACAGTGCCGGCGATCGCGGCCACTTCGGTCGTGAGTGCCACGCCCACAGTTGCCGCCAGCTCGACGATGGTGGCGGTGGCCGCCGCCGCGGCAACTTCGGTGGCGCCGAGGGTGAAGAACGCGAGAGCCGTGCCTGCGACTATGACGGCGCCGGCGATCTCCAGTTCGCGGTCGAGTTTCTTCTTCGCATCTGCTACGGCATCGGCGTACTGGTCGATCCCGGCCGCGAGGGAACGGGGGCCGTCGACGAGGTCCTGGAGCCACCCCTTCTTGTCCCGGTAGTAGCGGGCCCAGAAGGGGTCGGCAAACGCCGAGATGGCTTCGCCCGTGTTGTTGTGAATCAGCGTCTGAGCCGCCTTGTTGGCGGCTGCCGCGACGTCTTCCATGTCGTCGGCGAATGTACGCCAACCGTTCGCGATGGCACGGAGTTTGCCGACGTCGGCGGCGGGCCACTCGATTCCGGTGACGTCGGTGACGATCTCCCGGACCTTGTCACCGGTACTCACTGCTGGTGGCCCGCCATGTCGGGCTCGCTCTGGGACCCGGACGTGACCTTGCGGAAGATGGCCCCGACCAGGGCGTCGTTCTCTATGTGGCCGTCCGCCATGTCCGTCATCGCCGTGTGGATGCTGGCCAGGCCATCCTTGAGGATGCCTGCGGACTTCTCGATCTGGGCGACGATCGGCCCGTACTTGGCGTAAAACTCCTTGCCCGGTTCATCGTCTCCCCAAGCCGCTCCGGCTTTCGCCAGCGAGGCGGCAAGCGTGCCCAGGGCGGTGCCGAGCGCCTCGCTCTGATCGTGGAACACCGGCGCTGTCGCCTTCAGATCCGCCGTCTTGATGTCAAGGATTTTGCCTTCGTCGCCCACCGCGTCCCCTCCCATTGCGCTCGAGCCATACGACCCTAACCGCGGCCGAACGTTCGCAAGTGCGGGCAACTCAAAGAACAAGCAAAGATCAAGTTGTTTTTGTCAGGGAGGTTCGGGGGACTGCGTCAGGCGGTCCAGCGGCTCGGTTCCGATGCGGGCCGCTGGCACCAAGAGCCGCTGGCACCACCTGCTCAAGATCCCGTGTCGGCACGGGACTCACGACTACCGCGTACCCCTAGGCATCACCACCACACACGCCGACCGATCACTGCGCTCCACCGAAACCGGCCAGCGCCTCAAGAGCGACAGCGAACGCGGCTTCCACCGAGACGGATACCTCCAGCAGCCCTCAGGCCGGCCTCACCCACCAACTCCTCTACCCCTAACGCGCCGACTCCGAGTCCGTGCACAGCCAGTTCGACCTCAGCCTCTGGAACCGCCGCATGATCGCCTACGGCGTCGAGCGTCAGAAGATCTTCGTCCTCGGCTTCGCCGTCTCGCAGAACGCCACCAGCCACCGGATCCACCTCGAGGCCCGCAGCAGCGCCCAACAGGTCCTCGCTTCCCGACACACCCCTCAACCCGACGAGGCCGCACCCACCCCAGGGTGCGACCGTCGGCCCAGTTGAGCCCGCCACAGGGGGCAAGCAGACAGAACGGACGCCGCAGCCGTCCCCCCGCACCCAGCCTCCGCGCCCAGGTCCTTCGACCTTCAGAACCCCCAGGTCACGACCATGTCCTCGCCCCGGACCCTCGCCTGCGGCAATCCATGCGACCACTCCCAGCACGATCCGCTAGGCTGTCAGCGGTCAGACGACTACCAGGCGTGTGCCGGGGAAAGTGTCCGCGAGGGCAGCTCCACCCGGGCGGGCGCACGTCATCTGACCAGCACGCTTGCCGAAGCGGCTCGGGCGATCCCTCTGGGGTTTCCGGCAACGTTTCCGACAAGCCCCCGCCTTCGTGGGGCTTGACGGAAACCCTAGAAGACCAGGTCAGAGGCTTACCGCGGAAGCTGCCGAAAACGCTCCGCTCCCCTTCTCGGAACGCTCAGCCCATCGCTGCAGCTCAGAGCCCCACCGCCGACACGGTCGACACCCAGCTCACCGCATGGCCGAGACGGCCCGAGCATCCGCCATTCAGGGGCACCAGGGACAGAGCGCGTCGAGGTTCCGATGCGGGCCGCTGGCCGTCGCCGTCGCCGTCAACCATGGTCATGGTCAGGCCGAAGAGCATCTTGTTCATGTGTGAAAGCTGGCTCGCATTGCTCCTGCCTCGCCTGTCCAAACATGATCAAATGACGCCATGGTGTGGGACGAATGGGAAAAGGCAAAGGTGGATGTGGCTGGCGAGCGCCAGGTGTCGATGCGCCTCAACCAGCTGACCAGCGGACCTGGTGGCGGTCAAGCCGACCTGGTTGTACACCAGGATGACCTGGGCGAAGTGGGTCATGAGGCCTTCCTGCTGCATGGCCAACTGCAGAAGCAGGCCGACATCGCCGGCGCCGGTGCCGACGGCTCAGGAAGCGGCTCCACGATGCAGGCCGCAGCATCCTTGAAGACGGCCGGCTTCTCACTCGGCGGCGAGCTGGAGACCACGGTGTCCGTGTGGACCTCACAGGTAAAGACAGTCCTGCAGGCGTGCGCCCACATCTCGAACCACCTGGACTACTCCAAGAAGGCGCACGCCGCGGACGACGAGGCCATCGCGGCCTCGCTCCGCAACCGCGACGGCTCGGCCGTGTCCGTCTCCCGCATCGACGAGTACCTCAAGTAGGGAGCACGGCATGGACTACTCGGACCTCATGGAACTGGACCTCACGAAGCTGGGATCCGCCATTCAGGACTGGAAGCGTACGGCCGACGCTCTGCAGAGCCTGGGGGGACAGGCGCGCGACGGGGCAAAGGCCAAGGCCGAGAAGGCCCGCTGGGAAGGCGTGAACGCCGATGTGACCCGCGCCTTCGTCGGCAAGACGGTCAAGGAGATAGAGGACCTCCACACCGAGGCCAAGAGCATCTTCAGCGTCCTCCAGGACGCCCACTCCGAACTGGTGGCCATCCAGCAGCAGGCGAAGAACGTGACCGCCGATGCCAAGGAGGCAGGCTTCAACGTCCGTGTGGGGCAAGGCGGAGCGGTGACGATCGAGGATGCCCTGGTCTGCGAGGTGGACGGTCCCGGCCAGCGCAAGCAGGACCTCATGCGCTGGTACGCCGACACCCTGAGCGGAGCGGTGAGCCATGCGGCCGAGGTCGATGCCGCTGCCGTACGCGCTTTGCGCGGCAGCCACGGCGCGGATCCGCACAACGCCGGCCATGCGACGTATACCTCCCTCGATCAGGAGATGCTCCCGCGAGCACTGAAACTGGCCGGGCTCGGCGACGAGGCCGACACCAAACAGCGGAAGGAACTGCAGCGGCTCTGGCAGTCACTCGGGCCCGAGGCCCGGGCCCAGCTGTGGACCCAGCACCGGGACGACCTTCTTGCTGCCGGCCTGCTCCGGCCTCAGGTCAAGCAGGTCGCCGCGGACGACGGCGCTGGACCGTACGACGTCGAATCGCCAGGAATATCGGACTACTGGAAAGAGATCCAGGCCAATGGCATCTCGAACTCCGGCGACTTCATGGGCAAGACCGACGCGGCCCGACACATGGACCACTACCTGAACGGCAGCGGCAAGACGCTCGATCTGGACGTCGACCGCATGCTGGCCGACGACCCGGCGCTCCGCGACGAGGTGGCACGGATCCGGGCCACAGAGCAGGACGAGTGGCGGCAGCAGGCACTGGATGCCTTCGAGAAGTCAGGCGGCAAGCCTGTCGCCATCCCCGTGGAATCCGGCAGTAGCGGATACGAACACGAAAAGGGCCCGGACGGTACGAACAACTGGTACCTGGCCGTAGGCAGCGGCATGACCAACACGACCGGGGTGGTCACCGCCGCCCCCGGACCCGATGGGAAGCCGCAGGTCAGCATCGACTACCAGGTCAATGTGTGGGACCGCTACAACTGGGACGGAATCAAGGCCACGCCGATCGGACCGACCACCGTCACCGATGCCGACATGGCCCGCATGCACACGACAGGACTGGCCAGGGAGTTCGACATGCGAGGAAGCAGCTCGGTACAGCGACACGACCTGTCGGCAGGAGGGTCCTGGCCCGCGCCCGAGGACACCGGGCGGAGCGGCACCCGCACGGACATCGGCCGCAATTCGGCCGCCCGATGATCCGCGCACGACGCCCGGGCCCCGCCGTGGCGCTCACAGTGACAACAGTGCTGCTCGGCGCGCTCGCCGCCGGATGCTCCGGGACGTCCGGCAGTAGCGGCAGGGAAGGCGGCCGCTCCCCAGACCCGGGGACGTCCGAGTGGGTCGAGGGAGCCACCGCCGAGTCCATCGCCCGGACCCTGCACGTGGAGGTCCCCTCGACAGCGACTCACACCGCGGCAGCGCACCGCAAGGGGTTGCAGGACGACGGATTGATCCTGTCCTTCGTCCTGCCTGCGGAAGCCGTGGAGCCCTTCCTCACCCAGCTGAAGCCGGAGCAGCCCCTCAGACTGCGCGCGCAGCCCTTTGCCGCCGAGGCAACACCGGCCACACCGTTCGCACGCCTGGGGCTGCCGGAACCGGATTCGCTTCCCAAGGTCCGGGAGGGGCAGGTGTGCGCTCCCTGCAAGGGCGACCTGAACTGGCTCAAGATCGCAGTGGCACAGATCGACGTACGGAGCAGCCGCGTCTACCTGCGAGGGGTCGACTGACGCCCGCAAAAGCCGCGGTGTGGTCTGAAGCGCAGCCGTGCAAGGAGACAGCAGCGTTGCAAGCACGCGTCAACCCGGTCGCGCCCCGAGAGGCGCAGGAGAGTCAGTCGGCCTTCGTCGCCAGGATGCCGACCTCAAGGCGGCTGCGGGCGCCGAGGTGGGCCATCTCTCCGACATCATGCGGCGGGCGGTGCGCAGGCCGAGATCGGGCTTCTCGCCACGATCTCATCGGTAGCGCCTTGGGCGAGTTGACGCAGCGGCTCCAGGCAGCGAATCCAGCAACAGCGATCAAGGGGGGCAAGTTCGCCACATGCCCGGCATCAACTGGGCATAACTTTCCAGCCCAAAATCAGGATTCCACACCTTGCGCACACGTGGGCCCTCGTCGGCATCACCCCGACGAGGGCCCGTGATCAATCTAGACTAAAGCAGCCGAAGACCGGGCGTGCGAAGGAAGTAGGCCATTTCAGCCCATTCGAATAGACATGCAGCCAGAATTGCAGGAGCCGTCGGCGCGGAGAACTCCCAGCCGCCATCCCTTCTCACGCCCCGCATTTCACCATCCTCCATCAGACTCATGGCGAGGCCCCTCGTCGTGAATGCCAGTTCGACGGAGTCCCCCTGCAGGCAGACCGAACGCTTCGGCCAGAAGTATGCGGACGAGACTACAACTCGACAAGCCTGACCGTCCAAACTGCCCGCAATACCCCCCCGAAGCCGCTTGCGGATCAAGAATCCCGGAGCTGCCAGCCCATGGACTTCCAGGCGCTGCCCACTCTGAAGGGTCACGGCCCAATCTTCCCACGCCTCTGCGGCCGATTCGGCGCTCCCGCGGTCCCCAGGCCACCTGGTCAGAATGACAGACCCCATGGGCGTATTACCGCTCGCATACACAGCCTCCCGGCATGCAGGCGTCCGCCAGGCAGTGAGGGAGACATCTCTCTTCAGTTCCACGTGCCATATCCTCGCGTCTGTGCTCGACCGGTTGCCTCCAGAGCCTTGTACACGGCGTGGCCCACAGCTCTCCCTCCTTGGACCAGCCCTCGTCCCACAACTGGCGCCGCCTGCCGGACACCCTGGACTCCGACCCCGAGCGGTCCCGCTCCCATCTGATGACGAAATCCTCCCTGGAAGCCTCCGCCTGCGGCTGACCCAACAAGGTACTTGGCTGCTTCGCCACCAGTTGTCTCATGACCCATTGCCTTGTCGGCAATCAAGTGAGCAGGAGTCCCAACCAACATTGCCACTGCCGCCCCTGCGATAATGGCGCAGCCTATACCGGCCGTTCCCGCACAGATCGCAACAGCAGCGATGCCTGCGCCGAAACCAACGCCGATACTGATGGCTCGATGGACAATGCGGCCCTTGTTCTTGTCCCACCAGCTCTGCTTCGGCGGAGCCTTCACCACCCTCTTAGCAGTGGGGGCGTTGTAGCCGAATGCCGACTTACAGCTGGATTCGTAGCGACATGCCCTCTGATAGCTCTGCTTGCGGGCTACGTACTTGGCATCGAGCGTGCCGCCGGCGATGGCGACTTCTTTCTCGTAGCTGTAGCCGTAGTCATACGGGTTACTACCATTCGTGCACTTGTACATGGCGCTCTGGCACTCCGGAAGGGCTTCGCCCGTCGGGTCCCATTCGGTGAACGGACTGTTGTTGCCGTACTGGTAGGCGTTGTGCTGGCGCGGGTCGTCCGCGAGCATCAGCGGGTCCACGGAGAGGAACCGCCCCAGAACTGGGTCGTATTCGCGGGCCTTCAGATGGATAAGCCCGGTGCTCTTATCTTGCGTGCCTCCGACGAAGCCGCGTTCTCCGGGCCATGCCGCCGATCCCTCGCCACGGTCCTCGCCGAACGGCTTGGTCGCGCGGCGCTGGACCTGCAGGGTCCCGGCGTCGATGGCGGTGGTGCCGGTGTTGTGGTGGTCGGCGGCAACATAGGAGATCTTGCCGTCGGACGTGCGGACGATGGTGGTGCCGCCTGGGGCGGCGTAGTAGCGCGTGCCGGAAACTGTGTTCGTGGCGGTGTTGAGGGTGAGTTCGTTCGAGCCGAGGTAAAGAGTGGTCTTCCCCGGGTCCTTGCGCAGCAGCCTGTTGCCATCAGCGTCGTAGAGGTAGGTGGACGCGCCGGCAGCAGTGGTGGCCGAAGCGAGTTTGCCCTCGGGCGTCCAGGTCAGCTTCTGACCGGTGTCCGTGGCGTCGGGACGCGTGAGCGTGTTGCCCGCCGCGTCGTAGGTGGTGGGCTTGGTGACGGACGGGCCCGCGCCCGTGGTCCTGGTGGTGGAGGTCGGGGCGTGCGGGCGCGGGGAGCCGGGCGCCGGGTAGGTGTGGGTGGTGGTGACGGTCTTGGCCGTGTTGCCGGCGGGGTCGTGGTCGGTGGACGAGGTGCGGTTGCCGGTCACGTCGTAGGTGAAGGACTGGTGGTACGGCGCAAAGCCGCCGATCTTGCCCGGCTGGGGTGCAGCGTTGGTGCAGCCGCCGATTCCGGGGACGGACGGCCCAGGCTGGGTCGTGGTCGTGCCGGTGTCGGTCCAGGCCTGGGTCAGGCGGCGCAGGTAGTCGTGCGTGAAGCACTGGGTCTCGCGTCCGGCGCCCTGCGTGCTGGTGACCGAGGTGACGTCGCCGACCGGGTTGTAGGTGTAGTCGGTGATGTCGACAGGGGTCCCCGAGTCCTGCTTCTTGAGCTGGGTGTTCAGGAGACGTCCGGTGGCGGGGTCACGGGTCTGCGTGAAGCTGACCTGACGTGGGTCGTCACCAAAGGTAGTGCGCTGCACCGATCCGAACTCGTCATAGTCGGTGAAGTTGACGTAGTTGACGTTGTCCGATCCGTAGGAGGTGGGCAGACCGTTGGCATTGCGGCCGGTGTAGAGGCGCTCCTGGGGCAGACCGCCCATGGCGGGGAGGGTGGTACGGCGCTCCAGCCCCGTGATGGGGTCGTAGGTGGTGGCAGAGGTGTAAGTGCCGGTGAGTTCGCCTTCGCCAGCAGGGACCGTCAGTTTGGCGCCTGTGGGCCGGTAGCTGATGTCATAGGCGGTGGTCTCCTGCCGCCAGGGCTTGCCGTCCACCCAACTGGTGGAGGCCGTGGGCTGGCCGGGTAGCAGGGTGTCGTATTCGTAGGTGGCCAGTTTGGTGCCGTCGGCGGTGTTCAGGTTGCGGGAGGTGGGGCGGCCGAGGATGTCGTAGCTGGTGAAGATCCTGGTGCCCCGGGCGTCCTCGGTGGACACGGGACGGTCGGCGTCGTCGTACGTGAGGGTCGACGCACCCTTGTCGGGGTCCACCGAGCGGATCTGGCGACCTCGGAGATCGTATTCGTAGATCCAGACATTGCCAGCCGGGTCTGTGATCCGAGTCAGCTTCCCGTCGGTGTTGTACGCGTACCGGGTGGCGTCGAAGTCACCCTCGGGCTTGGTTCCCTTGTACTTGCGCCGTTCGACCGTGTGCCCGAGGGCATCGGTGAGGACGCTGCTGGCCGTTTCCCCGGTCGGCGGGGTGGTGTCGATGCGGTCGGCGCCGGGGTAGGCGGTGGTGGTGCGCCACTGCTCGATCGCCTTGGAGGAGAAAGTCTTGGCGACCGGACGGCCTAGCCCGTCGTAGAACGTCCCACTCTGGGCCGGAACCATGTTCTCGTTGGCAATGAAGCGGGTCTTCACGGGATCGGAGGTGGAGTTGTAGTAGGAGTCGTTGGTCTTGAAGGCACGGCCGTGGCTGTCGTAGTAGGTATCGGTGATCAAGCGGCTTCTTGCCGCTCCGTTCCGCGGGGTCGACTGGACCTGGACCTGCTGTCCGAACGCGTCGAGGATGGCGATGGACGTCGCGTACGACTCGTCCGAGCGCAGCGTCTGGGTGGTGACAGAACTGGTGGCGGTGTTGGTGAGGTCGTACGTGAAGGTCTTGCTGGCGCTCGCGCCGCGTGCGCGGCCGGGTAGCCAGACGGCCGTGGTCCTGCCGAGCGGGTCGTAGGTCAGCTCCGTGGTGCGGTCGTTCTGGTCCACGGTCTTGACCGGCACCGCGCGCAGCGGGTGCAGGGTGGTCGTGGTGGTCCAGTTCTTGGCATTGGTGACCTTGACCGTGGTGGCGGGTGCCGGTGCGGCCGGCTCGTACACGGTCGTGGTCTTGGCGCCGACGGCGTCCGTGGCACTGGTGACACGGCCGTAGGCGTCGTAGGCGGTGGTGCCCTTCAGACTGTACTTCGGCTGGCCGGCCTCGAAACGGTCCAGTTCCTCAGTGCTGGTGACCTGGCCGGCGCCGGTGAGGGTGCCGTGGGGCTGGCCGTCGTAGTACGTGCGCTTGCGGCTGAGGGTGTTCGCCTCGGTCGCGGTGGCCGTGCAGTCACTGCCCCGCCATTCGACGGTTTCGGACACGCGATCGAGCATCCAGGCTGCGGTGTTCCGGGCGTAGGACGTCATGGTGCAGGTGTCCGGGAGGTCGTCCACCCGGTCCAGGTTCCAGAGCTCCATGCCGTAGGTGTCGTCGTACTTCGCGGTCTCCGAGGTGGTCTGCCATGTCTTGTCGGCGCGCAGCTTCTTCTCCTGGGAAGAGCCCTCCCGCTGCATCTGTGCGGTGAGCGCGGGAAGTTTCGAACCGCGGCTGTGCGTTGCGGTAGTGGCGGAGAGCCACGGCTCCTTCTTGGACACGGTGACGAGTTCGCCGCCGTCGGATGCGTAGGTTTGGGTTTCGCGGACGGTGCCGACGAACGGGTTGCTGTCCTTGACCGCGTTCCCCGTGAGGCCGGTGAAGGTGGCGGTGCGCTTGGTGCCGTCGGCCTTGACGTCACCGTCCATGCCGCGCAGGTAGAACGTCGCGGTCTTGGAGACGGCGTCGGGGGCGGTACCGGCGCGGGTGATGACCTGCTCGTAGCCGCGGAACTGGTTCCAGGTGCGGCGCTTGTCCTCGGTCAGTTCCTCGTCGTCCCGGTGCCACGCGGCGCCGCCGACGTACTCGTACCGCGTCTCCTGAGGGCGGGAGCCGCCGAAGGGGTCGAGTTCGGTGACGCGGGTGACGACGTACTTGTGGAACCAGTCCAGGGTCGGATCGTTTGGGCTCTTGTCGTCCGGGTTCCAGTAGACCGGGTAACAGCGGGTGGTGTTGGCGTCCTTCGAGGACGGCAGGCCAGCGCCCGGCGCGCAGTCCGGGTCCGCGTATCCGACGTCGATGACCTGGCCCGTTTCGGACGTGATGGCGACGATGCGGCGTCGGTTCATCGCGGGCCTGTTGTCGGAACTGGAATCGACGCGGTTGTTCTTCAATGCGCCGGTGAAGGTGACGGGCTTGGTCTCGAACTTTTCCTCGCCGTCGAAACCGGTGCGGTTCAGCGAGGCGAGCCACAAGGCGGGCGCCGTGTGGTCTTCCGGGTTGGGGAACTCGTGCTTGAGCTCGTAGAGGTCGACGTCGACGTAACCGCCGCTGGTGTTCAGAACCTGCGTCGTGATCTTGGTGAGGCGTTTGGTGGTCCAGAACGTGGCGGAATAGTTCTCACAGGTGCCGGAGCTCGCGCAGTTCTGGTCGAAGGGGACATCGGGCCACTTCGTGGCGTTGGCCTTGGTCAGTTTGGCCGGGGCGCAGTCGAAGACGTCCTTTTCCGGAAGGCAGCGCTCGGACGTACCGAAGACCACCTGGGCGGTCGGCTTGACGGTGTCCGCGTCGGTCAGCTTCGAACCATAGGTGATCTTGGCGAGGTTGCCGCCACGGATGTACGGGGTGAGATCGCCCTTGGGCGTCGCCTCCGACGCTCCGCGCTTGTAGTGATTGGTTTCCGTGTCGTACCAGTGGGTGATCACCCCACCGCGCGGGTCAACAACGAAGTCGAGGTTCCAGCGCCAGGCCTGCTGGCACCAGGACGCGGCGAAGGTGGACTGGTGGCACTCCTCGCCGGCATTGTTGCCGTAGACCGGTGTAGTCCAGGCGGAGTTGGTCGGCGGGGCGGTGGTGCTGCCCGGCTTGCGGCCGGCGCCGAAGTAGTACTGGGTGCCGTCCGCAGTGATTACCTTCCAGTACTCGCCGTTGTTGTCACCGTTGGCCGCGCCGGTGAGCCGTTCGACCTTCGACGCGTCGTCGTCCTCAAGTCGCCAGTCGCCGGTCGCGTCGTTCCGTACCAGGGCCGAGGACTTGCCGTTCAAGGAGAGGACGGCGTTGTGGCCCGCCAGGCACTGCTCGCTCGATTCGGCCTGACCGTCCTTGGCGCACGGCTTGAAGGCCCGTTCGACGAAGCCGGGCGAGTAGTCCCAGCCCTCACCGATCCACGAGGCCTGGTTGTTGGTGGCAGCGGTACGGCCGTCAACGGACTGGGAGTTGTAGGCGAGGGAGACGGTGGGCTTGGCGCCACCCAGTCCGTCGGGCACCGCGATCGGGTACGACCAGGAGAACCCTCCCGCGCTCCCACCGCTGGCCCACTTGCCCGAAGGTGCCAGGCTGGTGGCCGCGTACGTACCCGCGGGGCCGCCCGGTGCCGCCGACGCGGCGATCACGGTCGCCCCGCCCGGGCCGCCCGAGGCGCCGCTCGCACGTGCACCGCCCTGTGCGGAGGCTCCGCCGAAGGCCACCTCCGCGCTGAGCAGCCCAGCACGGTCACCGTCCCTGGCGGTCTGCAGGGGCGTCTGCGTACGGCACTCGGCGCGCTCGGGAGTGGTCAGCGCACATTCGGGGAGGGCGACGAGGCGGGCCCGGGAGAGCCAGTCGCCGCCGAAGGCCCCAGCGATGAACGAGACGTCCACCGAAACCTTGACCGGGCCGCCCTGCACCGTTTCCCCGGCCGGCCGGACCGCGAGCAGCAGGCCCTGGACGCCGGCCTTCTCCGCGGCCGACCGGTCCGTGAGCTGCACGGCGGCCTTGCCGGAGCGCGGCGCGCCCTTGGCGGGGGCGGGACTCACCCAGACGGGAGCAGCGCCCGCTCGACTCGGGTCAGCAGCGGGAGCCGCCGGAACGTCGGAGGGTGCGGGCGCCCTGAGGAGCGAACCACGGGGAGGGACGGGGCGCGCGGCGCCCAGATCCACCTCGGCCTGCGAGGCGGGTGGCCAATACACGTCCTTCGGGCTCCAGGCCCTCGCCCCGTCCCCTTTCGGAGCCTTTGGGTCCGATTTCGGTGCGCTCTTTCCGGGGACCGATTCCGTTTTCTTTAATACCCCTGGCGACCAGCGGCTTTTCTCTTTGGGCTGCCACTGCGCGGCCTGGGCGGTGCCCGAGCCCACGACCAGCGAGAGCGCCAACAATACGGAGACTGCGATGCGCTGTTCGATCTTCGCGTTTCTTCTTACTGGCCGAAACCAAGCCGCTGGTACCGACACGGCATTCCCCCCACGGTCGCCGAGTGGATCAATTGGCCTGGGAGCCTAGCGCGTTAGCAAATCGCAAAATTCAGAGCAATTCAGACAAGGCGTGACCCACCGACACACCCACCTCGACAATATGTCCGAAAAGAGCCCGCAAGCCCAGAGGTTGACTCATTTGCATCAGTCAATTGATCACGATTATGGGAATAAATTCCAAGGAATACACCATTCCATATTCGCGCCCACGAGGGATACGGCAAAGGGGCTGTTAGCGTTCACGCCCAGTTGACAGGCAGCAATCAAAACCGGGGAGTTTGCCGTGGGGGGCACACTGAGAAAGAGGCGACCAGCCAGCTGGTCGATCGCCATTGCGGGGCTGGTCACACTGGCCCTGCCCATCACGTCCGTCGGCGCAGCACCGGCCGCTTCAGCGGCACCGGCGGTGAGCAAACCGGCCGCACCAGGAGCACCAGGAGCACCCGCAGCTCAGGCGCCACCGAAGCGGCCGACGACCGAACGGGAGGCCGCGGAGGACGCAGCGCTCGCGGAGGCCAAGCGCACTGGGAAGCCGGTGCCCGTGGCGGCATCGACGACCGAGACCGACACCGTGGTGGCCAACCCGAACGGCTACCTCAGCCTGACCCGCAGCGTCGCCCCCTTGCGCACCCGGCGCGACGGCACGTGGGTCGACCTCGACGCCACCCTCGTCAAGGCGGCCGACGGCACGCTCCGCCCGAAGGCGACCGTCAACGGCCTGACCCTGTCCGGCGGCGGCACCGTGCCACTCGCCGCTCTGGAGCAGGACGGCAAGCAGCTCGTGCTCAGCTGGCCGGAGCCACTTCCCGCACCCGTGCTGGAGGGCGACAGCGCCCTCTACCGCGAAGTGGTGCCGGGCACCGACCTGAAGGTGACGGCCGACAAGGCCGGCGGAATCTCCCAGACCCTCGTCGTCAAGTCCGCCGAGGCCGCCAAGCACCCGAAGCTCGCCAGGCTGACCACGGGCCTCAAGGGCGAAGGCGTGACTGTCTCCGCCGACAGCCACGGCAACCTCAAGGCGGCCGACGCCTCGGGCCGTACGGTCTTCCGCGCCCCGACCCCGACGATGTGGGACTCCACCGCCCCGATCCAGGCTCCGCTCGCCAAACCCTCCGGCTCCACCGCGTTCTCCCAAGCGGCCAAGGGCCGAGGGTCCGCGCCGACCAGCGCGGGCGAAGAACCTGCCCGGCCCGTCTCCGACACCGACGGCCCGGGCGACTTCGCCAAGGTCGCCCCGCTCCGGACCGACCTGGGCAAGGACTCCCTCGTCCTGACACCCGACCAGACCTTCCTCACCGACCCCGCGACCGCCTACCCGGTGTACATCGATCCGGCATGGCAGCCCACCAGCCGCGGCACGCAGCACTGGGCCTGGGTCCAGGAGGCCTACCCCGGCGCCGTCAACTACGACGACTCCGGCAACACCTACGACCCGGGCGTCGGATACCAGCGCTGGCGGGCCAGAACCGGGCTCGAGCGCTACTACGTACAGGTCGACACCAGCGACCTGGGCGACAAGAGCATCAAGAAGGCTTCCTTCTTCGCGACCCAGTCGTACGCGGCGGACGCGACGTGCAGCCGGACCTACGACGTGGACCTGCACTCCACCACCGAGCTGCTCTCCAACATCACCTGGAACACCCAGCCCCGCGACTGGGAGGTCCTGCGTACCACCGCGATCAACAGCGCGGGCGGCCCCGGCTGCCCCGACTCCACGACACGCGGCGAGTGGGACGTGCGCGACCACCTCGCCGCCAACTACTGGCGCGGCAACCTCACCTACGGACTCTTCGCCTCCAACGAGTCCAAGAGCGGCAGCAACAACTCCTTCAAGCGGTTCACCCGCAACAAGAACGACCTGCCGTTCCTGTACGTCGAGTACAACCGGCCGCCCTACGACCCGTGGGCGCTCGGCACCTTCCCCGCACCACAGAACCCGAACGGCAACGGCTGCGGCTGGATCGGCGCTACGGGCTATGCCGGGCTGCGCATCGACGCGTGGATCGGTGATCCGGACGGACAGCCCAACGATGCCCGCTTCCTGGTCCACGACGTCAACGGCGCCGTGGCCTACGACAGCGGGTGGGGGAACCTGGCCAACGGCACCCACTGGGCCGCCGTTTACCCGAACAACCTCTCCGACGGCCACACCTACTGGTGGCAGGTCCAGGGCGGTGACGGCGACATGACATCCAACTGGGTCAACGGCTGCATGTTCAGCATGGACACCCAGCCGCCGTCCATCCCAGTCGTCACCTCGGCCGAGTACCCGCCGTCCGGCACCCTGCCCGGCTCCACCAAGCACATCGGCCAGCCCGGCACCTTCACCGTGAAGTCCACCGACGCCACCAGCGGTGTCCTGTACTACGAGTGGGCCTTCAACTCGGCCATCCCTGTGGGCGGCGCCAACCGCGTCGACGCGGCCGCCGACGGCAGCGCCGCCATCCCGCTGACTCCGACGACGTGGGGCACCAACGTCCTGCGCGTCCAGGCGGTGGACCGTGCCGGAAACCGCTCCCAGCAGCAGACCTACACCTTCTACGTCCCCGACAACCCGAACGCCAAGACCACTCTCGGCGACATCACCGGCGACGAGCGCGTCGACTTCATCGCACCCGCGGCCAACGGCGATCTCATCGTCTACCCGACGGCCGTCGACCCGGCCGCCGGTGGCATCATCGCCTCGAACGTGGCCAACAGCCCCGGAGGCAAGGGCTGGGGCCCCGGCACTCTGACCACCCACCGCGGGGGCAACGGCATCCGCATCGACGACCTATGGGTCCATCGCGACGGACAACTCAAGCTCTACCGGAATTCCCTCACCCAGGGCGGACTCGCCGCCAACGGCGGCCTCTATTACCACGCGGCCAAGGCCGTGTCCGTGCAGCGGCCCTACGCGGAGGACTGCAAGGTGGCCGCCACCGGTCAGCAGTGTGGCATCGAGTACGTCGAGAACTGGACCCGCGTCAAACAGATCCTCGCCGTCGGCGACGCTCTGCCGGAAGCAGGTGCCACGCCGCGCAACGACCTCCTCACCGTGGAGAACGACGGCACGAACAGCTCACTGGTGCTGTTCCAAGGCACCGGCGCGACCGGTGAGCTGCGTGATCCGCTCGTGCTCGTGCTCAGCCCCACGGGCTGGGACAACCTCACCCTCATCGCACCCGGTGATGCAACCGGAGACGGCCTCCCAGACCTGTGGGCCCGGGACAACACCACCGGTGACCTCTACCAGTACGCCAATGCCGCCGGGAACCCCGCGGCCCTTGGAGACCACACCAAACGCACCAAGATCGGATCAGGCGTCACGGCGGCCACCCACCCAGTCGTCGGTTCCTCCGGGGACACCAGCGCCGACGGTGTTCCCGACCTATGGGCCCTCGACAGCCTCCACCGGCTCAGCACCTGGGACGGCACCGCCACTGCCGGGAAGGTCACCGGCTTCCGCGCCGCTCACACCATGGGCGACGCCCGCATCTCCACCTCCCAGTGGAAGCTGAACGACGAAGTCGGCACCACCGCCATCGACCTACGGGGCCGCAACACCGCCACGCTCAGTGCCACCGGCGCCACCCGGGCCGACGACACCGTCGCCGGCACCGCCACCAAGGTGGTCACCCTTGACGGCAAGTCGGGCAGCGTCACCGCTGCTGGCCCCGGCGTCGACACCACCCGCAGCTTCACGGTGTCGGCCTGGGCCAAGTCGGACAAGCCGTCGGTCCTCCTCAGCCAGGACGGCCAGCGCTCCAGCGGCTTCATGGTCTGGCACGACGGCGACGGCACCTGGCGCTTCGCAATGTCGGTCAAGGACGACGACAACTGGGCCTACGACCAGACCGCCACCATGAACGACGCGGCCAAGGTGCAGGTCGGCGTATGGACCCAGCTGACCGCGACCTACGACGCCACCACCGGCTTGATCGCCCTCTACGTGAACAGCACTCTGGCCGGCACCGGACATCACCCCAAGGCCAATACCTGGAACACCACCGGCCCCCTTGTCCTGGGCCGCTACAAGTACCAGGGACTGCCCAGCTCATACTTCGAAGGCAAGATCAGCAACGTCGCGGTCTACCCTCACTCCACCGTGCCCACCACCGCAGGCACCGGTACCAAACTCGTCTCGGGGTTGAACTCTGCCAAGTGCGCGGACAACAACGCCGGCAGCAACGCCGATGGCAATCGCATCCAGATTTGGGACTGCAGCGACACCGACGACGACACCGCGCAGAAGTTTGAGGTCACTGCGGCCGGTGAACTCCGTGTCGGCGAAAAGTGCGTGGACATCTCAGGAGGTGCCACCGACAACGGCACCCCGGTCCTGCTGTGGACGTGCGCCACTGGCGCCTACAACCAGCAGTGGCTCCCAACGGCAACCGGCAGTTTTTCCAACCCGGCCTCCAACCGCTGCCTCGACCTGCCATACGGACGACTCGACAACGGAACACAACTCCACATCTGGGACTGCAACAGTGGCAACAACCAACGCTGGTACGCACCCGGCCTTGAAACACCCCTAGCCGCCTGACCGCCGAGCCCAACCTGCCGGCCCGCCTTACCGCAACCGCGGAGGAGGCGGGCCGGTGGTTTCGCAAACCCGCGACCATGCGCCGAGAAACACCGTCCGCCACAGGTCGGCCAAGCGCGACCCCCACCGCGACGACGAAGGCACCGCCTTCGTCAAACTCGCCCGACACATCCTTGGCCGAGCCCCTAGCCTGCGTGTCCCCGCGTACGGAGCACAGGCAGCCCTCCTCGTCTACCTCGGCTTCGCCTGGATGATCAACTCCATCTCCCTCGCCACGGCTGCGGGCCCATCCGCCTGACCGCGCTGCGGCCGACGCGGTCCCGCCAGCGGAGCTCGCTGCGGGCCCCAGGCCCCACCGCAAGATCACATGCCCCCAATCCGACAGCAACCTACAGCCCCCACCCGCTACACTGGCGCCGGTGCACAGCCCTGGCTGTGCACCGCGCAAGATCCTGGGACGACGTGTCTGGCATCGCAGGGTTCACCCCGATTTCCTACACGTTTTCCCACAGATCCCCGCCTTCGTAGCTCAGGGGATAGAGCACGGCTCTCCTAAAGCCGGTGTCGCAGGTTCGAATCCTGCCGAGGGCACGGACGAGGTCCCGCGGTCGATATCGATCGCGGGGCCTCTTCGCGTTGTGGTTACATGGCGCACGTGTCGCGTGACGCCGCCTACTGAGATGTGGGCCGGGCGGTGGTCGGGCAGGCACCTGTTCGTGAAGGACCGGGCCCATGGGCGTGTACGCCACCGGCTACGGGTGATCTCCCTCGGGTGCTCCGCTGCTCTCGCACGCACACACACCGTGAGGAATCAACACTCCGTGTCATCGTTCAATCACACCGTCATCGAAGAGTTCAGGGCGAACGCCGGCCAGGTCGGCGGGCCCTTCGAAGGTTCCGAGCTGATCCTGCTCACCACCACCGGCGCCAGGTCCGGAAAGCCGCACACCGTTCCGCTCGGCCTCGCCCGTGAGGGCGGCGCCGGGGAGCTGTTCGTCGTCGCGTCCGCCGCCGGGGCCGACCGGCATCCCGCCTGGTATCACAATCTGCTCGCGCGGCCCCTCGTGGAGGTCGAGACCGGGTCCGAGCGGTACGAGGCCGTTGCCGTACCCGCCCAAGGGGCGCGGCGCGACGAGTTGTTCGCGTGGATCGTCCGCGCGGAGCCCGGGTACGGGGAGTACCAGGCGCGCACCCGGCGGGTGCTCCCCGTCGTCGCGCTCCAGCGCACGCACGAGGCCCCGGCCCAGGAGGGCGGGATCGCCGGGAAGCTGCTCGACGTGCACGCTTGGCTGCGGAGGCAGCTGGCTCTCGTACGGGAACTCGCGCGCGAGGAGCCCCGCGGCGCCGGGGCGGCCTCGCTCGGGCTGCAACTGCGACAGCACTGCCTCGCGTTCTGCCACGCGCTGGAGTTCCATCACCGGAGCGAGGACGCCGGCCTCTTCCCGTATCTGGAGCAACAGCATCCGCACATGGTGGAGTTCTTCCGCCGCGTGGGCGACGAGCACCGTGTCATCGCCGAGATCCAAGAGGAGTTGGTACGCGCCCTGGACGCGCCCGGCGCCGGGTTCAGCGAGCGGGTGGAGCGGATGAGCCGGGAACTGGAAGCTCATCTCGACGTCGAAGAGGCGCAGTTGCTCCCGGTCCTGCGGGCCCTGGAAGCGTGACGCGGGCCTCGGCGCCGCCCGCCTCCCGGTTGCGGAAGGTGAGGGTGGCGCCGAGGACCCGGGCCTGACCGGCGGCGATGGTCAGACCCAGCCCGTGGCCCTTGTTCGTGCCCTCCGTACGGAACCGCTGCGGGCCGGTGGTGAGCAGGTACTCCGGATAGCCCGGACCCGAGTCCGTGACGGTCAGGCTCCGGCCGTCGACCGTGAGCGTGACCGGGGCCGCTCCGTGGCGGTGCGCGTTGGCCACGAGGTTGCCCAGGATCCGCTCCAGGCGCCGCCGGTCGGTGTCGACCCGTAGGAACCCGTGCGCGCCCCGCACCTCCAGGGCCGTGTCGGTGCCCGAGGCGCGGATGGTGCGCGCCGCCAGGTCGACCAGGTCGTGCGAGTCCAGTTCCAGACGTTCGCTGCGCGTCTCCAGCCGGGAGATCTCCAGCAGGTCCTCGGTCAGCGAGCGCATCGCCCGCACCCGGTCCCGTACGAGTTCGGCCGGGCGGCCCGGCGGCAGGAGCTCGGCGGCCGCGTTCAGGCCGGTCAGCGGGGTACGGAGCTCATGGGCGACGTCGGCCGTGAACCGCTGTTCCGCTTCGAGCTTGCCCTGCAGCGACGAGGCCATGGTGTCCAGGGCCCGGGAGACCGCCGCCACCTCGTCCTTGCTGCGCGTGCTGTCGTCGACGCGCGCGTCCAGGTCGCCGGCGCTGATCCGGCGGGCTACCTGTGCGGTCAGGTGCAGCCGCCGGGTGATCCGGGTGACGACGAACGCGCCGATGAGGAGGGTGCCGCCGATGGCGAGCCCGGAGGAGCCGAGGATGGCCCGGTCCAGTTCGACGATGGTCCGCTCGCTCGCCCGGAAGTCCACGAAGACGGCGATCGCGCTGCCCTGGGCGGCGGGCGCGGCCGCCCACATCACGGGCCGGCTGCGGTACGTGCCGACGGCCGTGCCGCGCCGGCCGCCGACGGCCAGGGCGCGCAGTTCAGGGGGCAGACCGGCCGGGTCGATGCCCTCGCCACGCGGCATGCGCGCGCCGGTCTCGTAGGCCTCGATGGTCCGTTCCAGCCGGGTCAGCGCCTTCTCCCGGGCCGCGCCCACGGTCTGGTGGGTCATGGCGCCGTGCACGAGGCAGCCCAGCAGTGCCGCGAGGCCGCAGCACATGAGGGTGATGAAGACCGTGGCCTTCCAGGTCAGGGTGGAGGTCCAGGCAGGCAGCCGCGGGCGCGGCCGCAGCCGCTCGTCGCGCTGCGTGTCGTTCATGGTCACGTCACGGTAATGCGCGAGCCCCGGCGGGTGAGCGGCGGGATCCGGCCGGATCGCGGCGGCTCAGGCCGGATATCGACGGAGTCCGCGAAGGGCACGGAGGGCATGAAGGGCACAGAGCGCACGGAGCGCACGAAGCCCTTCCGGCGCGGGCCGGAAGGGCTGTGCCATCACGGTCAGCTCAGGCCACTGCTGCGTTCGCCGATACGGTCGCCCTGCGGAGTGCCGGCTCGCTTGAGCGCGGCCTTCGTGTGCGGGCCGCCCTTGACCTTGCTCCGTACCGGACCGCTGAAGCCGTGTCCCGGAACGCGCGGCGGTTGCGCCGATTCCTGCGCCTTCGCGATGGCCGCCCGGACATCCCGCTTCTGCTCTTTGTTCATCCCGTCGTCAACTCCTTCGGGAAGCACCCAATCGGACTACTGGGATCGTATGCACATATACGGACCAACGCACCCGGACCGATGTGCAAAGAATTCCGATCAAGCAGATCAAACCGATCGAGTCGATCGAGTCGATCGAGTCGATCAAGGACGCGGCGGGGCCGGACTCTTCGGTCGGCCCAGCGTCTGGTGCACCAGGTCCTCCGGGCAGGGCGTCCCCCGCGGCAGCTGGTACTTCGCCGCCACCCGGTACTCCCCCGGCGCCGGCGCCAGCAGCTCCGTCCACACGTCCCCGGTGTCGTCCGGAGCGGCCTTGAAGAGGCAGCCCCCCGTGTTCGCGTACTGCTTGCTCAGCGCGCCGCCGTCCCCGCTCCCGCCCCGCGCCTTGGAGGCGAAGGTCTCCTGCGGCGGCGGTACGGGCTTGCCCGCCGCGTCCACCAGCCCCAGCCACGGCGAGTGCGGGATCCGCACGAGCACCCGTCCGGGCTGCTTCACGTCGACGACCAGCTGGTCGGCGCTCGCCCGCACCACGGTCGCCGGACCGGCCACCAGGTCGGTGGGCCCGTCGACCTTGAAGAGCTGCCAGTTCGCGTCGCCCCACACCTGCTGGAGGTACGGCAGCCCGCCGCGCACCAGCTTCGCCTCGTCCTCCCCGCCCGAGTCGGGTTCGTCGGCGGGCAGCACCACGTAGTGCACGGCCCAGCGCTCCAGCCAGGCCCGGTAGCTCTCCGCGCTGAGGGTGTCGTCGTAGAAGAGCGGGTTGCGCTCCAGGTCGGCCTGCCGGTTCCAGCCGCGGGCCAGGTTCACGTACGAGGGGAAGGCGGAGGACTCGCGGTGGCTGCTGGCCGGGACGACCTCGACCCGGCCCCGGTCGGCCGACGCCTTCTGCAGCTGGTCGACGAGCGGGGCCAGCTCCCGGCTCCAGGAGGCCAGCGGGGTGGTGCGGACGATGTCGGTGACGCTGTTGGTGGTGATCCAGGCGTTGAGCCCGACGAAGGCCAGCAGCACCGCGTACCAGCGCCGCGAGCGCGGCAGCTCGTACGGGAGGGCCGCGAGCAGCGCGACCCCGCCGAACAGCATCACCATGCGGGTGACGTTCGAGCCGACCTGCGAGTCGATCACCCAGGTGAGGAAGACCCCGAGGGCGTAGACGGCCGCGGCGATCCGGACGGTCTTCCACCGCCGCGGTACGAGGAACACGATCAGCAGCCCGAACACGAACGGCAGCCCGGCCGAGCCGATCTTCATCGGCTGTGTCCCGGAGAACGGGAACAGCCACGCCGACAGCCCCACCACGGCGACCGGGGCCAGCCCCAGCGCGTACGCGCCCGGGCGCCGCCCGCTCAGGAACAGCGCGGCCGCGATCACCCCGAGGAAGAGCCCGGCGACGGGGCTGGCGGCCGTCGCGAGGCCGGCCAGCGGAGCCGCCACCGCGGCCTTGGCCCAGCGCCGCTCCGCCCATTTGCGGGGCCAGCAGAAGACGGCGGCGACGGCGCCGAGCGCGAACACCACGCCGAGGCCGAAGGTGACGCGGCCCGAGAGGGCGTTGCAGAACAGCCCGTAGACGCCGGCGAGCGCGGGCCACAGGGGCTCGCGCACGGCCCCGCGGCAGCGGGTGAGGATCAGCGCGAGCAGCCCGGCCGAGACGGTGCCGGCGATCATCATCGTGGTCCGGACGCCGAGCATGTGCATGAGGTACGGCGAGATCACGCTGTACGAGACGGGGTGCATGCCGCCGTACCAGGCGAGGTTGTACGCCGAGTCGGGATGGCGGCCGACGAACTCGGCCCAGGCGTCCTGCGCGGCCAGGTCGCCGCCGCTGTTGGCGAAGCAGAAGAACCAGACGACGTGCAGCAGCCCGGCCAGGACGGTGGCGACGACCACCGGGTGGCGCCGGGCCGGGTCGAGGACGGCCCCGAGCGGGCCGCGGGGCGGCCGTATGCCTTCGGGCCCGGGTCCACGTCCGGGTCCGGGTCCGGCAGAGGGCGCGGGAGCGGGGGCGGGAGCGGGCGCCGATGCCTCCGCGGGCGCGGAGCGTACGGCGGACCCTGCCGACCGGGCGACCACGGCGGACCCTGCGCCGGCCGCCGACCCGGCGCCCGCGGCGGGCGCCCCGGGCGCGTCGGCCGTCGGGATGGCCTCCGGGCGCCGGCCCTGCTGCTCAGCGGTGGTCACTGCCGCACTCCCCAACCCATGAGTCACGAACTTCCCGGGGGCCAAGACGCGACCCGGCGCCCCGGGGTTGCCCGGGGCGCCGGATCCACGCTCTCACCGGATGTCAGCCGACGCGCGTCAGCTTGCTGCCGATACCCGGCGCGGCCAGGTCGGTCTTCAGCGCCACCGGCACCTTGACCTGGCTGGCACCCTCGCCGACGGTCAGCAGGCCGACCTCGGTACCGGCCGTCGCGGTCTGCGGCAGCTTGCCGCCGCCGTCCGCGAGCTTGATGGACACGGTCAGCGAGCCCCAGCCGATCGCCTGCACGTCGGCGGTGGCGACGACCGGCGTGCGGCCGCCGAGCCCGTCGTCGACGTAGCCCACGACATCGCCCTTCTTGACGACGGTCGCGCCGTCGAGGGACTTCTGGGTGGCGAGCATGAGCTGCTTGCTGGCGGCGATGACGGTGTCGATGATCGCCGGCTTGTGCTGGCCGAGGACCGCTCCGACGATCAGCTGGTTGGTGTTGCCGATCTTCTTCTGCGCGGCGAAGAGGAGGTTTCCGCCGGCCTTGGTCGTCGTACCGGTCTTGATGCCGAGCGAGTCGTTGTACGGAACCAGCCGGTTCCAGTTGTCCCACTTCTTGCCGGACGGGTCGATCCAGCTGGGCTTCTTCGTGATGTCGAGCAGCGTCTCGATCTCGACGAGCTTCAGCCCCAGCTTCACCTGGTCCTCGGCGGTGCTCACCGTCGTCGCGTCCAGCCCCGAGGGGTCCGTGTACGTGGTGTTCTTCATGCCCAGTTCCTTGGCGGTGTCGTTCATCTTCTTGACGAACGCCTCCTGGGAACCGGAATCCCAGCGCGCGAGCAGCCGCGCGATGTTGTTGGCCGACGGGATCATGAGGGCGGCGATCGCGTCGTACTCCGAGATCTTGTCGCCCTCCTTGACCGTGTCGAGGGTGGACTCGTTGTCGGTCGAGTTGTTCTTCTTGCCCTCGGTCTCGGCCGTCTTGTCGACGTCGATCATCGCGCCCTGCTCACCCTTCTTGACGGGGTGGTCGCGCAGGATGATGTACGCCGTCATCGACTTGGTGACGCTCGCGATCGGCACGGGCTTCTGCTCGCCGGACTGGCCGAGCGTGCCGAGGCCGGCGGCCGCCATGTACGCCTGACCCTCGGTGGGCCACGGCAGCTGGGGCTGGGCGCCCTCGAAGGTGTACGAGGACTTCGCGGTCATGACGAGCGTCGGCTCGGGCAGCGGACGCACGAGCTGCACCACGGCCAGGATGACCGCCAGGAGCACGACGAGCGGCGCGTAGATCTTGATCCGCCGGACGGCGGTGCGCATCGGGCTCGGCGGCGGGGGCGGGTTGTTCGTGAGGTCCGCCAGCATGTCGAGCGGCGGCTTGGGCGGCAGCGGCTGCTGCGTGGTCCGCTCGGAGTGGTCGAACCGCGCGGTGGCGGGCGGAGCCGGAACCGCAGCCTTCGGCCGCTGCCCGGCCGTGGGCGCGGGCGCGGTGCCCTCCGGGCGCAGCGGGACGAAGGTGCTGCCCTTGGGCGGCTCGGCGGCGGTCGGCTTGGCCGCGGGCGCAGCCCCGGCGGGCTTCGACTCGGCGGGCTTCGGCTCGGCGGGCTTCGGGTCGGCGGGCTTCGGCTCGGCCGGCTTGGCGGCGATCCGGGCCTCGTTCGGCTTGGCCAGGGTCAGCGGCTTGGCCGGAGCCTGCTTCGGGGCGTCCGCCTCGGCGGCGTCCGCCTTGGGGACGCGGAAGACCGCGGTGCGCTCGCTGTCCACGGGCTTGTCGGCCGCGGCGGCCGGCTTCGCCTCTGCGTCGGAGGCCGAAGCGGCAGCGGGCTTCACGGCGCGGAAGACCGCGGTGCGCTCACTGTCCGGGGACTCGTCCACCTTCGGCTTCTCGACCGCGGGCTCGGGTCGCTTCACGGCGGGAGCCGAAGCGGAATCAGACTTCACGGCACGGAACACGGCGGTGCGCTCACTGTCCGCAGGCTCCTCGGCCTTCGGTTCCTCGGTCGCGGGCTTCGCCTTGGCGGGCGTGAACGCCCTGAACACGGCGGTGCGCTCGCTGTCCGCGGGCCCCTCGACCTTCGGCTCATCGGCCGCCGGCTTCGCCTCGACGGCAGGAGTCGGAGCGTCGGAGGAACTCGAAGCGGAATCCGAGTCGGAGTCGGCGTCGGCGTCTGCCGCTTCGGTACGGGCAGCCGGCGCGCCGGACCCGTCGACCTCGGGTTCGACCGCGTCCGCCTCGTCGACCACCGAATCGGAATCCTCGACTTCGCCCGCCGCGGCGTTGTCGTCGGCGTCGGCGTCGGCGTCGGCGTCCGCAGCGTCGTCGGCGTCCGCGGAGGCGACCCACGCCGCCACCGCGTCCCGCAGCGGGTCCCGCTCGCCGGCTCCGGCCTCGGACTCCGCTGCGGCTTCCGTTTCGACCTCGGACTCCGCTGCGCCTTCGGCTTCGACTTCGGCTTCGGCCTTCACATCGGCATCGACGTCAACGTCGACGCCGACACCGGCACCGGCACCGGCACCGGCAGCCGCGGCCGCGCCGCTCTCGGGATCCCGCGGCCGGAACACCGACAGCCTCGGATCACGCTCCGCGGACGACTCCGCCGCCCCCGGCGCTCCTGCATCTACCGACTTGTCGGGGGACTCGCCCGCCACCGTTCCTCCTCCATCGCCGCCACGTCCGGCTGTCCGAATGTCTAACAGTGTCCCGTCTCGGGGGCATCGCCCCCGTGCGAGACGAGAACGACATAGCTGCGGGTTCCCCCACAAAGCGGCCACGCGCTCTCGACAGATGAATGTGAGAGGCGTCACCCTGTCACTCATCCACGCGGGGAGGCATGGATGGGCAGGAGCCGCAGAACAATTCCGGAGGAGCTTCTGCTGCTCGCCTTGGACCCGGCCACGGGTACCACGGCGCAGCCGCAGTCGCTCGACCTCGGCCTGGCCGGGGCACAGCTAGTGGAGCTGGCTCTGGCAGGACGGATAGCCCCTGATGGGGATCGTATCGCCGTGGTGATGCCACGGCCGACAGGAGATCCGACTCTGGACTCCGCACTGGAACTGCTGCGCAGGCGCGGCAGCCCGGTACGGGCCGTCCACTGGATCGGCGGACCCCGACTGGGGCTCCGCCAGATTTACCTCGCTCATCTGGAGCGTTGCGGCATGGTGCATGCCGTCGCGGGACAGATGTGCGGAGTGCTTCCGACGACTCGCTACCAGGCGACGGACACGGAGATCAGCCGGGAGATCCGAGCCCGGCTCGACAGTGCGATCCGCACCGGCGTACCGCCGGACCCGCGGACCGCGGCGCTCGCCGCACTGGCCCACGCGGTCGGACTCGGCAAGCACCTGTACCCCGGCAACGAGGGGCGGTCGTCCAGATCCCGACTGCGGGACCTGATCCGGCACGACCCGATGGGCGGACTCGTGGCGCATGCCGTGATGGACGTCCAGAACGGTGTGGCCGCACAGCCACGCCGCGACCGCGCACCCGCACCGCCGGCCCGGGCCACGGCGAGCAGCGTTCCGCTGCAGCCGCGCCGGACGGGCGCGATGGCCCGCGCGGCCGCGCACTGATCCACCCCGTTCCGCCTCGTACGACCTCGTTCCACCTCGTTCCACCCGCTTGATCGCATCACCATCGTCACCATCGCAACGCCACCGCCCAGGCCGACGTCCGCGAGGACCCGGTCGGTTCGGGAGCCGCCAGCGCGCGGGGTGGCGGGGCCGGTTCGCCGACCCCGCCACCCCGCGCGTCTGTGTTTCCCGGCGTTCCCCAGCGCCGCCGCCCGCTTCGGTGGCAGTCTGCTCAACAGCAGATACGCAGAGAGACAGCTGCAAACGACAGAAGAAGGCGGAGGTGCCGTTCACGTGGCGTCCAATGTCAATCCCACCGTCCGACGCCGCCGACTGGGCATGGAGTTGCGCAAGCTCCGCGAGGACAAGGGCATGACGGCCGAACAGGTCGCCGAGCGCCTCCTCGTCTCCCAGTCGAAGATCAGCCGACTGGAGAACGGTCGCCGTTCCATCAGCCAGCGCGATGTCCGCGACCTGTGCGACGTCTACGAGGTCGAGGACCGCCGCCTCATCGACTCGCTCATGCAGATGGCCAAGGACTCCCGTCAGCAGGGCTGGTGGCACGCCTTCGGTGACATCCCGTACAGCGTCTACATCGGCCTGGAGACGGACGCCGCCAGCCTGCGCACGTACGAGCCCCTGGTGATCCCGGGGCTGCTCCAGACGACGGAGTACGCCCAGTCGCTCGTCCGCGGCGCGTGGCCCGAGACCGCCCCGGCCGACGTCGACAAGCGCGTCCAGGTCCGGATGCACCGCCAGAAGCGGCTCTCCGAGACGGAGAACAACAACCCGGACCTCGGCCCGCTGCGGCTGTGGGCGGTGATCGACGAGGCGGCGCTGCGCCGGCGCGTGGGCGACGCCCAGTTGATGATCCGGCAGCTCGAATACTTGATAGAGCAATCGGAGCAGCCGCACGTCACGGTGCAGGTGATGCCCTTCGAGCTGGGCGCGCACCCCGGCGTGAACGGCCAGTACGCGATCTTGGAGTTCCCGGACGCGTCCGACTCGACCGTCGTCTACATCGAGGGCGTGACCAGCGACCTGTACCTGGAGAAGGCCAACGACGTCCAGAAGTACAGCGTGATGTACGAGCACCTGCGCGCACAGGCGCTCAATGTCGACCAGACCCGGGACTTCATCTCGGGGATCATCAACCAATATGCCGACAAGGGCGAATAGGGGACGGTTACGACCGAGATCCACCGTGCATGTGGCAAGCGGGTCGGTACCGTACACCGTCACTCCCCAGCCACAGAAGGCTTGAATGGAATATGCCACCCGGTCGGGTGAATGGTCCCTTCACCCGTCAGGAGCTGCCGGTAGCGTCGATCAGGTCAGCCGGAAAAGTGGCCGACAGGACACCGGAACTACCGGAACTACTGCTCACCGGAGAGAAACATGGCTATTCGCCAGGGCGCCACGGCCAACTGGATCAAGTCCTCCTACTCCGCCAACGGCGCCTGCGTCGAGGTCAAGTCCCCTGTCATGGAGGCCATCGCCGTCCGCGACTCGAAGGCGCAGGACGGCCCGTCCCTCACCTTCGCGCCCGACTCCTGGACCTCGTTCGTCGCCGGCGTCACCGAGGGCCGGCTGGGACGCCTCGCCTGAACATCACGGCGCGTCCCAACCGCCCTCGCCGTCGCTACCGTTCGGTCCCCGCGGTCGGCACCAGCGGGCCCGGCTGTCGCACCACCTGCACCACTCGCAGCACCTGCACCACCCGCAGTACTCGCACCACCCGCAGCACCCGCGTCACTGACTGGAGCCCTCTCGACCGACCCGCCGTCTTGGCCGAGGGGGCTCGGCCATGCCCGGGGCGCCGACGGCTCCCTCAGCGCAGTCGGTCGACGTAACGGTCGGTTCCCGGCACCGTCGGGATGAACGGCGCCACCAGTTCCACCCGCCCCAGCCCGGCCTCCGCGACCTCCGTGTCCAGCCCCTGGAAGCGGTCCCAGCAGGTACGGGGGTCCTGCTGGAGGAACCACAGCAGTGTGAGGCGGGTGTCGACGCCCTCCACCTGCTTGACGTACGTCATCCGGTCACCCGGCAGCGGAGTGGGACGGAAGACCGTCACCATCGCGGCCGGACCGCCGTGCAGCCGCTTCGGCAGGGCGCGCGAGCGCAGCCACTCCAGCAACTCGGCCCGCTGCTCGGGGCCGTCGGCGTCGACGACCTGGACGACGAGACCCTCGTACGGGTGGTCCAGGGCGTGGAAGTCCCGAGGGCCGGCGGCGCCGTCGCGGTAGACGGTGGCGGCGTGGTCCTGGAAGGACGTGAAGACGTGGGTGCGGTCCTGGTAGACCCGCCCGTCGCGGTTGAGGCGCTTGTTGATGCCGACGGTCCACTTCATGTGCTCGTCGTAGCGGCCCTGGGTGACCCAGTACGTCGATATGTAGCAGCCCGCGGTGACGGGCTGGGCGACGGCGGACTTCTCGGGGTAGCGCAGCTCCTGCAGCTCGCGGGTGGCCACCCAGCGGCGGCCCGCGTACATCCAGGGCATGGCCATGGCGCCGGCGTAGTAGTGGTCGTCCTCGTACCAGCGGTTGTACGCGTACTCGTGGCCCGGGTGCGGTTCCACCATGGTGATCAGCGCATGGCCGGGGTGGACGCCGTAGGGGCCGACGGCCGCGAGCTCGGCGTAGTCCTCGACTCGGGTGTCCTGCTGCGGGTCCTGCTCTCCTGTCGTCATGGAAACGGTCTAGCTGATGCGACGTCAGATGGGGAGGGGTCGGGGCTGCCGGGTGACCGGTCCACCCCCTGATACATACGTGCCATCTACAACTTTCCCTCGTTACGATGCGCGCACCCGCCTCCTGAAGGAGCTGCCCGTGCCCGCCGCCGTGCCCGCCACCGCCGCCGCCACCCTGTCCGCCCCCGCCCCCGCCCCCACCACCGCGCCCACCACCGCGCCGCCGCCCGCGTTCGCCGCCCGCGCCGGCTCCGTCGAGGGGTCCCCCGTACGCGAGATCCTCGCGCTCACCGAACGCCCCGGGATCATCTCCCTCGCCGGCGGCCTCCCCGCACCCGAACTCTTCGACACCGAGGGCCTGCGGGCCGCGTACGACGCCGCCTTCGCGGTGTCCGCGCGGCGCGCGCTCCAGTACTCGACCACCGAGGGCGCCCCCGAGCTCCGCGAGGCCGTCGCCGCCCGGGCGACCGCGCGCGGGCTGCCGACCGGCCCGGACGACGTACTCATCACCTCGGGCTCCCAGCAGGCCCTGACCCTCATCACCGCCACCCTCGTCGAACCCGGCGACGTGGTGCTGGTCGAGAACCCCACCTACCTCGCCGCCCTCCAGTGCTTCCGCCTGGCGGGGGCTCGGGTCGTGGCCGTGCCCTGCGACGCGGAGGGCATCCTCCCGGACGCGCTGGCGGACGTCGTCGCGCGCGAGCGGCCGAAGCTGCTCTACACCGTCCCCACCTTCCAGAACCCGACCGGACGCACCCTCCCGGCCGACCGCCGCGCGGCGGTCGCGCGGACCGCGGCCCGGCTCGGGCTGTGGCTGGTGGAGGACGACCCGTACGGCGAACTCCGCTACGAGGGCCCCGACGTCCCGTGGCTGGCCGCGCACCCGGGGGCGGAGGACCGTACGGCCCTGCTCGGCAGCTTCTCCAAGGTCATGGCCCCCGGGCTGCGCCTGGGCTGGCTCCGGGCCCCGGCGGCGCTGCGGCGGGCCGCGGTGGTCGCGAAGCAGGCGGCGGACCTGCACACCTCCACCGTCGACCAGCTGGCCGCGGCGCACTACCTCGCGGCCGTGGACCTCGATGCCCACATAGCCGCGGTCCGGACGGCCTACCGGGAGCGCCGCGACGCCCTGCACGCCGCCCTGGGGCGGAGCCTGCCGGCCGACTGCGCGTGGAACCTGCCCGCGGGCGGCATGTTCCTGTGGGCCCGTCTGCCGGCGGACCACGACGCGACGGACCTGCTCAGGACGGCCGTCACGCACGGCGTCGCCTTCGTCCCGGGCGCCCCCTTCTACGCCACCGCCCCGGATCCCCGCACCCTGCGCCTCTCCTTCACGACGCACACGCCCGCCGAGATCACCGAGGGTGTCGGCCGGCTGCGCGCGGCGCTGGCGGAGTACGGAGGGCACGGAGGGCACGGAGGGCACGGAGGGAAGTAGCTCGCGGTCGCCCTTCAGTGCTGGAGGGCGACCTTGAGCAGCACGATGAGTACCCCGAGGAAGAGGTTGATCGCGCCGGCCAGCATCATCATCCGGCGCGAGGCCCCGGCGCGGGCGGCGGCCAAGGTGGCCCAGCCGACCTGACCGACCAGGGCGACCACGAGCGCCAGCCACACGATGCCCTGGTGCCCGAGCCCGAACAGGGGGGCGATGGCCGCGGCGACGGCCGGTGGGACGGCCGCCTTGATGATCGGGCGCTCCTCCCTGGCCGTGCTGCGCACCGCGCTCCAGCTCAGGTGGTGCACCATCCGCACCCCGAAGAGGCGGGCGAAGACGTGCGCCGCCCAGAACACCACACCGGTCCCCAGCAGCAGCGCGACGAGTTCGAGCCGCGGGAAGTTGCCGAGCGTCCCGGCGCCCACCACCACGGAGGCGGCGAGCAGCGAGCCGTAGACGGCGCCGCTGTAGTCGCCGCGCCCGACCTCCCGCTCGGGACGCCCGGGGACCGCCGCCGGGCCTTCCGGGGCCGGCTCCGGGCCGTCGGGGGGCGCTGTCACGCGGCCCCGGCCTGCCTGGTGGGCCACTTGAGCTCGATCTCCATCTCGATCTCGCCGTCGCCGACCTCGACCTCGATCTCGGTGCGGAGCTCGTCGGGAACGCGCAGGCTCATCTTCCCGGGGCCGAGTTCCAGTTCGGCGTTGCCGCCGTGGCGCAGAGCCTCGGCGAGGGCGGCGAGCTGATCGGCGGCCTCGAGGCGGGAAAGGGAACTCTTCTGCTCGAACTTGAGGTCCTTCACGGATGTCTCCAATCCGCTACGAGCACCGGGCACCGAGCACCGGGCACCGGGTAAGGCCCATTGTGAGGCCGCCCCGGAGGTCGGGCATCCCGGGCATTCCGGGGTTCTCGGGTGCTAGGGGGTGTTCCGGCGCGTCGGCCGGTCGAAGGCGAGGGCGAGGACCTCGCTCCACTGCATGGGCGGGGCGGCCGGTGGGGCTCCGGGGCGCCCCCTGGGCACCAGTACGCGCAGTGCGCCGGGGCGGATGGAGCAGGTCACGGGGGTGGGCATGGTCAGCGCCTCGCCGTCCACGGCGACGGCGACGCGTTCCGCGGCCGATCCGACGACGACCTGGCGGGAGGTGAGCAGGTGCAGGCCGGCCGCCTTCGCCCCGCGCAGCGCGACGTCGGCCGCCTGGGCGGCGTTGTTCACCCGGATCCCGACGACGCCGAGCACCCCGAGGTCGAGCCGGGACCTGCGGGCGCCCATCGGTTCGGGGGACGAGTACGGATTGTTGCTGACCAGCAGCGCCTGCTGGGCCTCCAGCCGGTTCTCGTCGGTGGCCGCGTCGAGGGTGGTGCCGGCGTAACCCATGAGGAGGTCGGGCAGTGCGGCGAGGGCCGAGTCGGCCTTGGCGTCCCGGTACTCCGGTCGCTGCACGATCTCCGCGTAGACGCCGAACGAGGCCGTGTTGACGAAGCACTGGCCGCCCACGACTCCCAGGTCGACCCTGAGCTCCTCCCCGTCGACCAGCGCGTCCAGGCAGCGGGCCGGGTCCTCGCGGTCCAGCCCGAGGTCCATGGCGAAGTGGTTCCGGGTGCCGGCCGAGATCACGAGGAACGGCAGGTCGTACTCGGCGGCCACCTCGGCCACCCGGGCCTGGGTGCCGTCGCCGCCGGCCACCCCGAGCAGATCCGCTCCGTCGGCCACCGCCTGCCGGGCGAGGGCGGCGACGTCCGTGACGACTTCCGGGTCCAGCAGCAGCACCCGGGCGCCGAGCGCCTCGCTCTTCTCGACGAGGCCGAAGCGGCCGACCTTCCCGCCGCCGGACTTCGGATTCATGATCAGCACCGGGCTCCGCGGGGCGTCGGCCCGTACGGCGGCGCGCATCCCGTCGGGCCGGCGCGCGGCGCGCAGCGCGGTCCGCGCGCAGGCCACGGCGGCCGCCCACAGCGCGATGGCGAGCAGCGCGGTGGGCCACAGGTCCGCCCGGGCGAAGATGAGCAGTATGGCCACGGGCGCGCCCAGCATCAGCAGGGCGCCGACCAGCCGGACGGCCCCACGATGGGACACCACCCACCAGGTCCCCATGGCAGTGAGCGCCGCGCCGGCGATCCCGACGACGAGGACGAACAGCCCTCCGACGACCCCGTCCGCCAACAGGGTCAGCGCCGCGAGCACCGCACAGACCACGGCCAGCAGGGCCCACGGCCGAGCCCGCCGGGGCGGGTCGGAAGTATGCGGGAGTGCCATGCCCTCACGTCCTCGCCTCGTGCCGCGGGGTCACCTCCGATCATCTCCCGAAGCGGATCGACCGTCGACGCGAACGCGAACGGGTCCGCGCCGGACGGTTGGCCGGATCATGAATTCCGTACGGTGCAGGGCGCCGAGGACGGTTCGGCGGGTTCCGAGGAGTGGGACGAGGAGTGCGGTGCAGTACAAGTACAGGTTCATGAAGGGCGGAGTCGGCCTCGCCGCCGATCTTTCGGCACACACGGAAGAATCCGAATCCACGCCGTCGACGGCCGTCCAGATCTACCAGCGCCTGCACGTGCGCCTTCCCACAGGCCACATCTACTGGAAGGACGCCGCATGGCTGTCGTACGGACTTTCACTCCACGCCACAGAGCTTTCACCCGTTGACGAAGGACATCTCCTCGTCGTCGTCGATTCCTTCACCTACCCCGGTGCCGACTACCGGTCGGAGGTGGCGGCCCTGGCGATCGACGGGTGGGTGCACCAAAGCCTGAACACGCCTCCCTGCGGCATCTCGGTCAGCTTCGACCGGTCGCACCGGCAGTTCCGCTTCGACTGGGGCCCCGGCATGGTGCCGTTCAACGACGACCTCCCAGGCTGAGCTCCCGCCCGCCGAGGTCCGCGATTCGCACGAGGTAGGTTCGATTCGAGTGCGCACAGGGGGAGGTTGCCGCGTGAACGAGGGGCACTGGGAACGACTCAAGAGCCGGTATCCCGTGGGAGCCCGCGTCACCGGGAGGGTGAAAGTGGCGTTCCAGCACGGCGTCTTCCTGGAAGTCGACGGAGATCCCGAGGCGCGGGTCTTCGTCGACCTCCTCTCGTACAACCCGGGCGGCACCTCGGCGGGTGGCGGGCTTCCGGGGGTCGGTGAGCTCGTCACAGGGGTCGTCGCGGACCGCGTCGATCGCGATCGGCAGTTGAGAGTGCGGGTGGGTCCACCGTGGAGGAGCTCCGAATGACGCTGGTGAATCACCAGGAGATCGACGTCGTCGTCACCGCCGTCGCCCCGTACGGATCGCAGGTCGATGCCGAGGGCATCACCGGGTTCGTCGACCAGGCCAAGCATCCGTCCTGGTGGTCGTCGGACGTGCCCCCTCCGCAGGTCGGAGACCGCCTCCACGTCGTCGTGCTGGACGACTCGCGGACCCCGCCCCGGTTGAGCGCACTCACGACGGACGCCGACATCGCCCGCGTACTGCGCGCCCGCGTACTGCGCGACCACACCTCCCCGACCGCCCCCTCTCGGGAGGCGAACCGCGAGTCATGATCGTGAAGTTCACCCTCCGGCCCGACCAGGAGGATCCCTACGGTTTCGATCTCGGAGACATGCTCTGGAGCGGACAGTTGGGGGCGGCGTCCTCGGTGGGGCACGTGCCCGATCAGGGGACGATGATCCATCTCTCCATCGTCCTGCTCCTCGATTCCCTGCGCGGCCTCGTACAGGGGCGGAGACCCCGATGCCCGGCCGCCCGTACGCCGGAGGCGGTGGAGGACCGCCGCGGAGGTCCCCGCCGGTTCGGGAACCGGCCGGCAGCCGGAACTCCTCGACGTCGTCGACCGGACGCTCGCACGGATCGGCGCGGCCGGGGACCTTCGGCGGCCTCCGCCCCCGCCACTCTTCGGATCCGCACCCCTTCACACCGGCGCGCCCGCGCCGTAGCCTGACGCACCGTCAGATACCCCGTGCGCCCGGAGGTCCGTCATGCTGCTGCAAGGGAAGACCGTCATCGTCTCCGGGGTCGGGGCCGGGCTCGGGCATCAGGTGGCCGCCACCGTCGTGCGCGACGGCGGTAACGCCGTGCTCGGGGCGCGGACCGAGGCGAATCTCGCCAAATCCGCCGCCGAGATCGACCCCGACGGGATCCACACCGCCTACCGGGCCACCGACATCACCGACGAGGCGCAGTGCGCGGCCCTCGCCGAGCTCGCGCTCACGCGTTTCGGCCGGATCGACGCCGTCGTGCACGTCGCCGCCTGGGACTCCTACTTCGGGGGCCTGGAGGACGCCGACTTCGGGACCTGGCAACAGATCATCGACGTCAACCTGCTCGGCACGCTGAAGATGACCCGCGCCTGCGTGCCCGCGCTCAAGGAGCGCGGCGGCTCCGTGGTGATCATCGGAACGCAGTCGGCGGTCGCCGCGCCCAACGAGGTGCAGCAGGCCGCCTACGCCGCCTCCAAGGGGGCCCTGACCTCGGCCATGTACTCCATGGCCCGCGAGCTCGGCCCGCACCGGATCCGCGTCAACACCGTGCTGCCCGGCTGGATGTGGGGCCCGCCCGTGCAGGCCTTCGTCACCTTCACCGCCCACACCGAGGGTGTCCCCGAGGCCGAGGTGCACGCCCGCCTCACCCAGCGGATGGCACTGCCCGATCTGGCCACCGACGGGGACGTCGCCGACTCCGTCGCCTTCCTCGCCTCCGACCGGGCCCGGGCGGTAACCGGCCAGTCTCTGCTGGTCAACGCCGGTGAGCTGATGCGGTGACCCACTCCACCCCCGGATCACCGGATCGTATGCTCGGCCCATGACCACTCCGAGTGACGCACCGACCGACAACGCGATGCGCCGCGCGCTCCGGCGGGCCCGCGACGGCGTCGCGCTCGACGCGACCGAGGCGGCCGTACTCCTCCAGGCGCGCGGCGAGGCCCTGACGGACCTCGCCGCTTCCGCCGCACGGGTAAGGGACGCCGGGCTCGCCGCCGCCGGGCGCCCCGGTGTCATCACGTACTCCCGCAAGGTCTTCATCCCCCTCACCCGGCTCTGCCGCGACCGGTGCCACTACTGCACCTTCGTCACCGTCCCCGGAAAGCTCCGCAAGAGCGGGCACGGGATGTACCTCTCCCCCGACGAGGTCCTCGACATCGCCCGCCAGGGTGCGGCGATGGGCTGCAAGGAAGCCCTGTTCACCCTGGGCGACCGCCCCGAGGACCGCTGGCCCGAGGCCCGCGAGTGGCTCGACGCGCACGGCTACGACGACACCCTCGCCTACGTGCGCGCCATGGCGATCCGGGTCCTGGAGGAGACCGGCCTGCTGCCGCACCTCAACCCCGGCGTCCTGTCCTGGTCCGACCTCCAGCGCCTCAAGCCCGTCGCACCGTCCATGGGCATGATGCTGGAGACCACCGCCACCCGTCTGTGGTCCGAGCCGGGCGGCCCCCACCACGGCTCCCCCGACAAGGATCCGGCCGTGCGCCTGCGGGTGCTGGAGGACGCGGGGCGCTCCAACGTCCCCTTCACCACCGGCGTCCTCATCGGCATCGGCGAGTCCTACGAGGAGCGCGCCGACGCCTTCTTCGAGCTCCGCCGGATCCAGCGCAGCTACCACGGCATCCAGGAGGTCATCGTCCAGAACTTCCGCGCCAAGCCGGACACCGCCATGCGCGGCATGCCGGACGCGGAGCTGGAGGAGCTGGCCGCCGCCATCGCCGTCGCCCGGCACATCCTGGGCCCGAGCGCCCGCATCCAGGCCCCGCCGAACCTGGTGGACGCCGAGTACGCGCTCCTCATCGGCGCGGGCATCGACGACTGGGGCGGCGTCTCCCCGCTGACCCCGGACCACGTCAATCCGGAGCGGCCCTGGCCGCACATCGAGGAGCTGGCCGAGCGGACCGCCGCCGCCGGCTTCGAGCTGCGCGAACGGCTGACCATCTACCCGGAGTTCCTGCAGCGCGGCGAGCCCTGGCTGGACCCGCGACTGCTGCCGCACGTACGGGCGCTGGCCGACGCCGGGACCGGGCTGGCCGACGAGAGCGCCGTGGTCGAGGGCAGGCCGTGGCAGGAGCCGGACGAGGGCTTCACCGCGTACGGTCGGACGGACCTGCACACCACCATCGACACCGAGGGCCGCACCGGCGACCGCCGCGACGACTTCGACGAGGTGTACGGCGACTGGGAGGCGCTACGGGAGGCGGCCGCGCCCGGGATGGTCGCCGAGCGCATCGACACCGACGTGCGGGGCGCCCTCGCGCAGGCCGCCGACGATCCGACGAAGCTGACGGACGCGCAGGCGCTGGCCCTGTTGCACGCGGACGGGCCGGCGCTCGACGCCCTGTGCCGCATCGCCGACGACCTGCGCAGGTCCATGGTCGGCGACGAGGTCACCTACATCGTCACGCGGAACATCAACTTCACCAACGTCTGTTACACCGGCTGCCGCTTCTGCGCCTTCGCGCAGCGCCGCACGGACGCCGACGCCTACACCCTCTCCCTCGACCAGGTCGCCGACCGGGCCGCGCAGGCCTGGGACGTGGGCGCGGTCGAGGTGTGCATGCAGGGCGGCATCCACCCGGACCTGCCCGGGACGGCCTACTTCGACATCGCGCGCGCGGTGAAGCAGCGGGTCCCCGGCATGCACGTGCACGCCTTCTCCCCGATGGAGGTGGTCAACGGGGCGACGCGCACGGGGATGTCCGTACGGGACTGGCTGACGGCGGCCAAGGAGGCCGGCCTGGACTCGATCCCGGGCACGGCGGCGGAGATCCTGGACGACGAGGTCCGCTGGGTGCTGACCAAGGGCAAGCTGCCGACGGCGGACTGGATCGACGTCGTCACCACCGCGCACGAGCTCGGGATCCGCTCCTCGTCCACGATGATGTACGGCCACGTGGACCAGCCGCGGCACTGGCTCGGCCACTTCCGCACGCTGTCCCGGATCCAGCAGCAGACGGGCGGCTTCACGGAGTTCGTCACGCTCCCCTTCATCCACACCAACGCGCCCGTGTACCTGGCGGGCATCGCGCGGCCGGGCCCGACGGTCCGCGACAACCGCGCGGTGACGGCGATGGCCCGGATCCTGCTGCACCCGCACATCCCCAACATCCAGACGAGTTGGGTGAAGCTGGGGGCGGAGGGCGCGGCCGAGATGCTCCGGTCGGGGGCGAACGACCTGGGCGGGACGCTGATGGAGGAGACCATCTCGCGGATGGCCGGGTCGAGTTACGGCTCGTACAAGTCGGTCCAGGACCTCATCGCCGTGGCCGAGGCGGCCGGGCGCCCCGCGAAGGCCCGTACGACGCTGTACGGGGAGGTGCCGCGGGAGCGGCAGGAGGCGGCCCGCGCCTCGGACGGGCACCTGCCGGAGCTGTTGCCCGTACTGGACTGAACGCGCACGGAAGGGGGAGCCCCGCCACCCGGCCGGGCTCCCCTTCCGTCGCTACCGCGGACCCCGGGTCAGCCGACCAGGAGGTCCTTCTTCAGCTCCTTCAGCTCGCGGGCGTCGATGCCGAGCCCGTCCTTGAGGTAGCGGTCGAAGGAGCCGTACTTCACCTCGACCTCGTCGTAGCCCGCGTTCAGGTACTCGGGGCGCACGTCGAGCAGCGGCTTGTAGACGGCTGCCTGCTGGGCGGGCAGGTGGGAGAGGATCGCGTCGTTGGCGGCCTTGCGGTAGTCGTTGCTGGCCAGGTAGTCGGCCTCGACGGTCCCGCGGGGCACGCCCAGGGCCGTCAGCAGCGCGGCGCCCGCCCAGCCGGTGCGGTCCTTGCCCGCGGTGCAGTGGAAGAGGACGGAGCGGGCACGGTCCTGCTCGATGCCTTCGAAGACCTGGGTGTACGCCTTCTTGCCGCCGGCGCCGGAGACCATCGCCCGCTCTGCGTCGACCATGGCCTTGACGGCCTCGTCGGGGGTGCGGGGCATGGTCTGGAAGGAGCCGGAGCCGGCGAAGACGTCGGCGACGACGTAGGTGGTGCCGGCGGGGACCTTGTCGGCGTCCTTGGTGCGCTCGTCCTCCATGCGGAGGTCGAAGACCGTCCTGACGCGCAGGCGCTGGAGCTTGGCGAGGTCGTTCTCGGTCAGCTTGTTCAGGGCGTCCGAGCGGTAGATCTCGCCCATCTTGACCCACTGGCCGGTGCTGGTGCGGTAGCCGCCGGCGTCGCGGAAGTTGGCGGTGCCGTCCAGCTCGATCAGGCGGTCGGCGAGGCGCAGGCCCTGGCCGCGCCCGGGCTTGAAGTCGAACCACTGGCGGTCGGCGGCGGGCAGGCCCTTGACCACGGCGCTGCCGTGGGAGCCGCCCTTCGCGACGACCTTGCCGTTCGCCTTGATCTCGACCCGGTCGGTGCCGCGGGCCTTCCACCGGAGGGTGAAGGAGCCGTCGGCTCCGGCGGTGACGGTGGCTTCGGTGAACGGGACGGCGGACCGGTCGTGCCGGTCCCAGCCGGTGGCGGAGGCGAGCGGGGCCGCGACCACGGAGGCGGCGACTGCGGAGGCGACGACGGTCGCGGCGAGGAGAGCCTTCTTCATGGCTCCGAGGCTGGGCGGCCACGGAGAACGTCCGATGAACGAGGCGTGACCGAAAACGACCGGCTCGAAGGCGACTGGCAAAACGTGCCATGCTCCAGGTCACGGCTGGAAGTGTTCGGATTCTGGCCGATCTACGCTCACTTATGCGTCCCGTGGCCGACCACTTCCGGTTTCGACCGATCCTGTCCACTACAGTGCGGGTTCGCGTGCGCGGCGGGTACGGGTAGGGACGCCGGGCATCGAGTGGACTGGTCAGCGGGGGGCGCGGTGCCGGGGATGGACGCAATGAACGCGACGAACGACACGAGCGGCGGCGGCGCGGGCCCCGGCCCGGCGGGCACCCCGGTCGGGCACGGCCCCGCGACCTCCGCCGGCGCTGCCGATGCGTCGACCACCCCCGGCCCGGGCGAGAACCCGGCCCTCTCCCTCCACTTCCCCGCCCCCACGGACCCGCCAGGCAACCAAGCCCCAGCAGGCGGCCAAGGCCCTGCGCCTGCCACGGGCCCCACGGGTGGCCACGGCCACCCGACCGGCCCGCTCGGCCAGGGCCCGTTGGCCGGCCTAGGCCCTGCCGGGGCCACCGGCGCGGTCGGCCGCAGCCCTGCAGGCGGCCAAGGCCCTGCGGGTGCCACCGGCCCCTCGGGTGGCCACGGTCAGGCGACCGGCCCGCTCGGCCACAGCCCGTTGGCCAGCGCCGCGGTCGGCCACGGCCCCGCAGGCGGCCTTGGCCTCGCAGGCACCCCCACTCCCGCAGGCGGCCTTGGCCTCGCAGGCACCCCCACTCCCGCAGGCGGCCTCGGACCTGCCGGGGCCACCGGCGCGGTCGGCCGCAGCCCTGCAGGCGGCCAAGGCCCTGCGGGTGCCACCGGACCCACGGGTGGCCACGGGCAGGCGACCGGCGCGGTCGGGCACGGCCCGGTGGCCGGTGGGCCGGGGCGGGCGGCCGCCGCCGGGGACGGCACCGGCACCGGCAGCCGGACCCCCGCCCCCGCCGGGGCGAACCGCACGCTCGGCCGCGGCGTCGCCACCGGTCTGTGGGGCCGCGTCGAGCAGCAGGACTTCCGTAGCCGGGTCCGCGGCACCCTCCTAGGCTCGGCCCTCGGCGACGCCCTCGGCGCACCCGCCGCCGGCCTCTCCCTCGCCGCCCTGCGCGAGGCCCACGGCCCGGACGGCCTGACCGGTCCGGCCCCCGCCCTCGGCCGCCGCGGCCGGGTCACCGCCGCCACCCAGCTCACCCTGTTCACCGTGGACGGGCTGATACGGGCCCACGTGCGCCGCGACACCGGCGCCTGGCACCCGCCCACCGACCTGCACCGCGCGTACCTGCGCTGGGCCGCCACCCAGCACGACTGGGGCCCCGACGAGCGCCGCAAGGACAACGGTTGGCTCGCGCGGGAGGAATGGCTCTACGCCCGCCGCGCCCCGCACCGCGCCTGCCTGACCGGCTTCGCCGACGACGTCCTCGGCACCCTCGACCAGCCGAAGAACCCCACCGCCCAGGACGCGGCCGCCGCCACCCGCTCGGCCCCCTTCGGCCTGCTGGTCGGCTGGGAGCCCACCCTCGTCCTCCAACTGTCCGTCGAATGCGCCGCCCAGAGCCACGGCCATCCCACCGCCCACCTGTCGGCCGGGGCCGTCGCCGTCATCGTGCACGGCCTGGTCCGCGGCGATTCCCTCGACTCCGCCGTCCAGCGCGCCCTGGGTCTGCTGGGCGCCCGCCCCGGCCATCGGCCCGTCACGGACGCCCTCCAGCGCGCCCTGGCCGCCGTCACCCAGGGCTCGCCCGGCCCCGAGGCCGTCGAGGCCCTCGCCCCCGACGAGGCGGACGGATCCGACGCCGCCGACGCCCTCGCCGCCGCCGTCTACTGCGCCCTGGTCGCCGAGGACGTCCCCCAGGGCCTGCGCCTCGCCGTCAACCACGGCGGCGACTCCATCGCCGCCGGCGCCCTGTGCGGGGCCCTGCTCGGCGCCCTGCACGGCGAGACGGCCCTCCCTGCCGCCTGGCTCGCCGAGCTCGAAGGCCGCTCCGCCCTCCTGGAACTCGCCGACGACTTCGCCCTGGAGATGACCCAGGGCCCGAGCCTGCACAGCCCGACGGCCGCCTCCCCCGGCTGGCTGGCCCGCTACCCGCGCGGCTGAACCACGCCCCCGGCACCTGACGCCCCCTCAACATTCGAGGGCCCAGCCCGTACCGTGGCGGGTCCCACGTCTCGGAGGTGCCAGAACACATGCGGATCGCCACGACCATCTTCCTCACCGACCGCACCATCTCCCCCGTCCGGCTGGCCCACAGCCTCGAAGAGCGCGGCTTCTCCGGGCTCTACCTCCCGGAGCACACCCACATCCCGGTCAGCCGCGACACCGCCGCTCCCATGGGCGGCGAGCTCCCCGAGATGTACGGGCGCACCCTCGACCCCTTCGTCGCCCTCGGCCAGGCCGCCGCCGTCACCGAGCGGCTGCACCTCGGCACCGGCATCACGCTGGTCGCCCAGCACGACCCGATCGACCTCGCGAAGCAGGTCGCCACCTTGGACCACCTCTCCCACGGCCGACTCACCCTCGGCATCGGCTACGGCTGGAACGTCGAGGAGGCCGCCGACCACGGCGTCGAGTGGCGCACCCGCCGCGACCTGGTCCGGGACCGGATGGCGCTGATGCGCGCCCTGTGGTCCCCCGAGCCCACCGCGTACGTCGGCCAGTACTGCTCCGTCCAGGCCAGCACCGCCTACCCGAAGCCGGTCCAACCCCCGCGCCAACTCGGCCCCGGCGCCCCCCTGTACGGCCCGCGCACCCTGATCGGCGGCGCGGCCGGCCCCAAACTGTTCGCGGCCGTCGCCGACCACGCCGACGGCTGGCTCCCCATCGGGGGCGGCGGCCTCGGCGAGTCCCTCCCGGTGCTGCGGCAGATCTGGGAGACCGCCGGCCGCGACCCGAAGTCCCTCCGGGTGGTCCCGTACGCCGTCCGGCCCACCCCCGGCAAGATGAGCCACTACGCCGACCTCGGCATCGAGGAGGTCGTCCTCCAGCTCCCGTCGGCGTCGAAGCCGGAAGTCCTGCGCACCCTCGACGAGTTCGCCCAGTACCTCTGACCGGCCGCCCCGCCCGGCGAAATCCCCTCGACGGGGGAAGGCCGCCCGCCGATCATGAGGCCATGACGAACCGAGCGGCGGACGGCGTGGACCGGACCATCGAGAACCAGTGGGCGGCACTCCCGGAGGGCATCCGCACACAGGTCGACGGATACGTCCTCCAGGACAGCCTCCTGCCGGCGATCAAGCTGGTGTGGGACGCCGGCCGCGCCTGGGGCGTCGGCCTGCGCGAGGCCCAGCACATCGTGTCCCTGCGCTACGAGCACCACGGCGACCGGGTGGCCCGTACGCCCGACTCCCCGATCGACTTCGACTCGCTCGCCGCCCTCGCCCACGGCGTCCCGGGCCGGGTGGTGGCGATCGAGGCGATCTGGGACGGGGACACGGTGCACGACTGGTTCGTGAAGCTGATGGCCCTCGCGGAGGAGCCGGTCGGGGAGAAGTGCCTCGCCACGATCTACTGGGGCGCGGCGCAACGCGCCCTCGGCGACGCCGACACCGGCGGCCTCCACCCCTCGGCGGCCGCCGCCACCCGCGCGGGCACCGCCCTCGCCGAGTACCTGGGCGTCCCCTTCCACTTCGCGAGCCCCGACACCCCGGACGACGAGGCCCCGCGCCTGCGGCCCTGAACGGCGGCCGGGCGGCTCAGGGCGCCACGAGCGCGGGCATCCCGTCCACGAGGACCACCACACCGACCACGTCCCCGTCGGCCGACCTACCCACCCAGACGGGATGCCCTCCGTCCGAGGACACCGCGAAGGCGGCGAGCTCGGCGCCGGAGGCGGGTTCGCGGGTCCGCATGAGGAACATGGAGAGGGGATCGGCGTCCGCCCCGCTCGGGTCCGGATCCCCGGCGTCGGGATCGCCGGCCTCCATCCCCCGGTCGAAGAGCTGCTGGAGCGCCCCCCACTCCCGGGCGTCGGCGAAGGCCCCCGTCGCGCCGTCCGTGGAGAAGCAGTACACCTCACCCTCGCCGAGCAGCCTGGGGTCGTCCTCCGGCGCCATGGCCATCTCCCAGTACGCCGCGGGCGTCTCGCTCACGCACAGCCGGACCGCCGTGGTCTCCGTACGGTCCACCCAGCGCTGGTCGTACATGCAGTCGTAGCCGAAGCTGATCCGCGCCTCCTCCAACGGGTACTCACCCGGCGGAACGGCCACGGTCAGTCGTGGCCCCCTGCCGTCCAGCGGACAGTCGATGCCCAGCAGCCCGCTCGGCACGTTCAGGGTGCCGCTCCGCACCGGCTCGACGACCGTCATCTCGGGTTGGTACGACGTGGTCATCCGTGTGCCCGGCCGGAACAGCTCGTCCAACGGGCCGGGTTCGCCCGGGCGCGGAGCCCGCCACCGGTCGGCCGGCTCGGCATCGGAACCCTGGTGCGCCCCGGCCGCCTCGCGGACGGTGACCGGTTCCGTCAGCCCGTGCACCTCCCTCGAGAACACCGGCCAGCGCCCGAAGTCCGGCCGCTTCAACCAGCGCTGCTTGTCGGTGACCTCCGCCGTGGTGATCGTCGCGCCCCCCTTGGAGCCCTGCGGTTCGCGTCTCACCCGGGCCCGGCCCTCGGGTCCCAGGGTCACGGTGGTCCGGGAGGCCCGCTCGTCGAACTCCGGGACCTCCGGACCGGCATAAGCCCATATGCGCGTCTGTCGGTCGAGCAGCCGGTCCTCCTCCAGGAGCCGGTAGTCCACCTCATGGGTGCGGCGGCCGCACTCGTCGTAGATCCAGAGGCCCACATGGTGCTGCTGCCAGGAGACGAGGCGGACTTCGAGCGGAGCCTCCCTGCCCGGTATCCGGTGCTCGGCGACGTACGGCAGCCCGGCCGCGTCCCGCTCCCGCGCCGCCTCGGCGGACATCGGCCGCCACGGCGTACGAGTCGCCAGGTCCCAGCCCTCCGCGTACCTCACCTCGACGAACGTTCCCGATTCCCGCTGCACCCGCGCCCCCGCCCGCTCGCACCCGTTCCCGCACCTGATCGGAAGGTAACGGCTGCCACTGACAGCGCCGCGCGCGGGCGGCTACGTACGCCTCTCCTCCCGGTGCGTCAGCTCGGCCCAGACGGTCTTGCCGACCAGCCGGTCCCGTACCCCCCAGCCGGCGGCGACGGCGTCCACGATGCGCAGGCCGTAGCCGGATTCCGCCTGGTAGGCGTGCGGCCGCACGGCGGGGCGCCGGTCCGCGCGGGCGTCGGAGACCTCGATGCGCAGCACACCCTCCAGCAGGGTCATCCGCAGCTCGAAGTCCCTCCCGGGAACGCGTCCGTGGAGCACGGCGTTGGCCGCGAGCTCGGCCACGACGAGTCCGGCGTCGGCGGCGAGCGCGGTGGTTTCGGGGATGCCCCAGTCGTGGAGTTCGACGAGGGCCAACTGTCGAGCGAGGCGCGCCCCACGGCGGGTGCAGCTGAAACGCTGAGTGAACACGCGTACGAGAGTCCGGGCGGAGCCGGAAGGTGCGGTCATGGCGCCAACATCCCGCTTGGCCTGGGTCGTTCAACACCAAGCGGACTCGTACAAACCAACTGTACGAGTTCATTCCCTGGACAGTGGAAGTCACGATGCGTGAGCATTTCCGTCGGGGAGGTGACCGCCATGGTGAGTGCCGACGACAGCGGTGACGGCGAGGTCGAACCGGATGACAACCTGCGCAGCTTCGGCGAGACCGTCAAGGCCTCCCGCAAACGCGTCGGTCTGACCCAGGAGCAACTGGCGCCACTGATCGGGTACTCGGTCCAGTACGTCGGGTCCGTGGAACAGGGCCGGCGGCACCCGTCGAAGAAGTTCATCGCCAGGACCGAATCGGTCCTCGACACCTTCGGCGTCATCGACATCGCGGCCCGGCAGCTGTCGCGGCGTCGCGGCCTGGCGGCCTGGTTCCGCCGGTGGGCGGAGCTGGAGGAGGGCGCCGTCATCCTCAACACCTACGAGTGCCGGTCCGTCCCGGGGCTGCTGCAGCCGGAGTCCTACGCCCGCGCGCTGGTCGACGCCGTCCTGCCGCCACCTACTCCCGAAGAGGTGGAGGAGCGCATCGCGGCCCGGCTGAAGCGGCAGCAACTGCTGCTCCGCACCCCGTACACGGTCTTCAGCTTCATCATCGACGAGGCCGTGATCCTGCGGCAGACCGGTGGGCCGGAGGTGACCCGCGGGCTGATCGACCACCTGCTGGAATGTGGGCAACTACCTAATGTGGATCTGCAGATCATGCCGCTCGTCAGCCCCGAACACGCGGGGTTGGGAGGAGCCTTCCAACTGCTCGAAACTCAGGACCACGAGTGGATGGGCTATAGCGAAGGACAACAATCGGGCCGTGTCCTGACTGACCCGAAAGACCTGAGTCTCCTTCACCTGCGGTATGCCAAACTTCGCATCCAGGCCCTCAATCCTGCTGACAGCAGGGCCCTGTTGATGCGAATGCGAGGATCCCTGTGAACAGCTCCCAGCTGCGTTGGTTCAAGAGCAGTTACAGCAGTGGTGACGGCGACAGCTGCGTCGAGGTCGCCCTGTCGTGGCACAAGTCCACGTACAGCAGTGGTGACGGCGACGACTGTGTCGAGGTCGCCGCCCACGCCGGCCTCGTCCACGTCCGGGACTCCAAGGTGACGGCCGGGCCCGAGGTGGCCGTGACCGGTGCGAGCTGGGCCGTCTTCCTCGCGGAGGTCACCTCACACCCGTGAGGTGACAGTGGGTGACCGCCATTGGGGTGAATCACCGTTTCCAGTGAACTCTCCGTGATGTTGAGCTGGTCGCGTGCCGTCTGTCCGGCGCGTCGATCGAGATCTTTAGGAGAGTGTCATGCGTATTCGCTCTGCCCTGACGGCGTCTGTCCTGGCTGCCGGCATCCTGCTGGGCGGCGCCGGCGCGGCCCTGGCCAACGACGGTGTCGACATCGAAGGCTTCTCCGCCGGGCACAAGGCCTTCGCGTCCAACTGCTCCTCGTTCGCCGGCGTTCCGGCGAAGATCGGCCCCCTGTACGCCGACAACTGCGAGAAGGCGGGCGAGAAGGAGTGGGCCAAGGCCTACCACCTGGGCGCCTGACGACCAGCACCTGTCGGCCGGGGCCTGTCACCCAGGGTCTCCGGCCGATGGGTCGGCCGCGCTGCGGTCGGCCCAACCAGGCCTGAGCCGGAGGGGTTTCGTACGCTGGCACGCATGATCGATTCACATGCGCATGTACGCGTCGCCCGGCCCTCCCTCGACCTGGCGGCCGCCGAGCGGTTCTACGTCGGCGGGCTCGGGCTGGAAGTGCAGTGGCGGAGCGCCGAGAGCGTGGCCGGGGAACACGACCTTTTGATGGTCGGCCCGGCCGGCGGCGGCTGGCACTTCGAGCTCACCCGGGACGCCTCGAACCCGATCCTGCCCGCTCCGACCGTCGACGACCTGTTCGTGGTCTATCTCGGCGAGACCCCCGACGAGGCCCTCGTCCAGCGGCTGGTCGAGCACGGCGGGACTCGTGTCGCCTCCCACAATCCGTACTGGGACGAGTGGGGAGTCACCGTCGTCGACCCCGACGGCTACCGGCTCGTGCTCTGCTCCCGCACCTGGGGCCAGGCCGCCGTGTCCTCGTAAGCTGACCTGCGGATACGTCGCGCCGCCCGGCGCGGGTGGCGCGGGTGGCGCGGGTGGCGCGGGTGGCGCGGACGGCGCGGGTTGCGCGACAAGGGGTGGCACATGCACGGGCTGGACGCTATGGCGGCGCTCGCCGAGCTGATACCGGTGGCCCAGGGGGTCGACGAGCGGGTCGACTGGGACGAGGTCGAGGCCGCCTGGAGGACCCGGTTCCCCTCCGACTACGTCCGCTTCATGGAGGTGTACGGGTCGGGGGCGATCAGCGACGGCATCAGCGTCCTGCTGCCGGCGCTGCGGGCCGAGGGGTGGCCGTACCGGGACGGCCCGGGGCCGCGGGACGAGACGGAGAACGCCCGCGAGACGTGGGAGATGTGCCGCGACGGCGCCGACTTCGACGTCGACCCCGAGTCCATCGTGGCCTGGGGCGTGACGTCAGGAGCGGACATCTACTGCTGGGTGACCACGGACCCCGACCCGGATCGCCGGCCGGTCCTGGTCTGCGGGCGGCACACGCACCCCGAGATGCAGCTGCACCCGCTCGGCATGACCGCCTTCCTGAGGGAGCTCCTGAGCGACGCGGCGTTCCGGGAGGACACGATCAGCGTGGAGCTGCCGGACGAGGTGTCCTTCGTCCACTGGCGTGAGGGATAGGCCGCTTCAGGTGAGGGTCGGGTAGTCCGTGTAGCCCTCCGCGCCCTGTACGTGCATCAGGAACTCCGGCCGGATCTCGTTGAGCGGCGCGTCCGTGCGCAGCCGTGCCACGAAGTCGGGGTTGGCGAGGAAGCCCCGGCCCAGCGCGACGAGGTCGACGCCTTCGGACAGGAGGCGTTCGGCCCGGCGCTTTCCGCCGTCGGCCGCGACCTCTTCGCGGGAGAGCGCCGGGTTGGCGATCAGGGTGCCGGGCCAGTCGCGGCGGATCTGCGCGAAGGTGGGCCGGTCGGGGTCGGCGTGGACCTGGTGCAGGTAGGCCGGCGCCAGGTCGGCCAGGGCCTTGACCAGGGCCGGGTAGATCTCCTCGGTGTCGCCCTCCTCGATCCCGTTGACGTCGATTCCGGGCGAGACCCGTACGCCGGCCCGCTCCGGGCCGACGGCCTCGGTGACGGCCCGGACCACCTCGACGGTGAAGCGGACGCGGTTCTCCACGGAGCCGCCCCACTCGTCGGTACGGCGGTTGGTGTTGGCGGCGAGGAACTGGTGCAGCAGGTGGCCGTTGGCGGAGTGCACCTCCACCCCGGCGAAGCCCGCGTCGACGGCGTTGCGGGCCGCGCTCGCGAAGTCGGCCACCGTGGTCCGGATGTCCTCGGCCGTCATCGCGCGCGGTACGACGCCGTCGCGCAGGCCGCCGGGGGTGAGCAACTGCTCGGGGAACGGCACCGCGGACGGGGCGAGCGGCAGGTACCCGCTGGTCTCGGGGTGGCCGACCCGGCCGCCGTGCTGGAGTTGGAGGAACATCTCCCCGCCGCCGGCGGCCCGTACGGCTTCGGTGACCCTGCGCCAGCCGGCGATCTGCGCCGGGGTGTGGATGCCGGGGATGTGCGGGTAGGTCTGCCCGACGGCGTTCGGGGTGCTGGCCTCGGCGATGATCAGCCCGGCCGAGGCCCGCTGGGCGTAGTACGTGGCCATGAGTTCGCCGGGTACTCCGTCGGCCCCGGCGCGGTTGCGGGTCAGCGGGGCCATCACCAGGCGGTTGGGCAGTTCCAGACCGCCGAGGCGGGCGGGTGCGAAGAGGCGGGAGGCGGCGGGACCGTGCTGTGTCTGCGTCATGCCGGTACCGTAAAAGCTGACATTGATGTCAGGTTCAAGGGTCCGGGTCGACGGGATCGACGGCCGGACGGGGTGGACGGGGTGGGGCATGCGGATCGGTGAACTGGCTGCGCGCACCGGGGTCGGTGAGCGTTCGCTGCGCTACTACGAGCAGCAGGGCCTGCTCGCTTCGGACCGGACGCCCGGCGGTCACCGGGACTTCCCCGAGCGGGCGGTCGACCGCGTCATCCGGATCCAGGAGCTGTACGCGGCCGGTCTGCACAGCACGAAGATCGCGCAGATCCTGCCCTGCATGCGCGACGAGGACGGCGGCCCGTCGGTGCGCGCCACCCCGGCCCTGGTGGCCGAACTGGCCACGGAGCGGGAGCGGATCGACCGGATGATCGGCGATCTGATCCGCTCCCGCGAGGTGCTGGACGAGGTGATCGAGGCGGCGTCGGGCCGCACGAACGTCGCTTAGGGAGTGTCGCCCGGGGGTGTTCCCGGCTTCGCGTGGAGGACCGCGCGCGCCTGTTCCGCGGCGCGGGTGATGCCCTCGGAGACGAAGTCCATGAAGCGGGCGATGTTCTCCAGACGATGGGCGGCCGGGGTGTCGGGGCCGAGGATGCTCACGCCCTGACGTGCGGTTTCTATGATCTGGGCGTTGGTGCGGGCGCTGGCGATGGTGGCCTGGTACCAGACGTCGTCGTCGACGAAGTAGCGCTCGCGGCGGCGTTCGTCGCGTTCCCTGCGGACGAGGCCCTGACCTTCCAGGAACGTGATCGCCTTGGAGATGGACGCCGGGCTGACCGCGAGGCGCTGGACGAGTTCGGCCGCGGTGAGGCTGCCCGTGTCCGTGATGTAGAGGCAGGACATCACCCGGGCCATCATCTTGGGCGTGCCGGCCTGGACGAGGACATCGGTGAACACGTCCTCGAACTCGCGCACCGCTTCGGGGTCGCGTCCGTGCGCCTGCGGGGGCGCCTCCGGGCCGCGGGGTGCGCCCTGGCTGCGCCGGTGGGCGCGGCGTTCGGTGGCGCGGTGGGCCAGGTCGGCGCGGTAGGCGTTGGGTCCGCCGTTGCGCATGACCTCGCGCGAGATCGTCGAGGTGGGGCGGTCCAGGCGACGGGCGATCTCGGCGTAGGCGAGGTCGTCGGCCAATCCCAGCGCGATCTGTTGGCGTTCCTGCTGATTGAGCCTGCCACCCGGCATCGCGGTCTCCTTCATGGTCCGTGGTGTCGGCCACTATAGCGTTCACTTCCATTCCATTGCAACGATGCAACTGCACCGTGTTGCGTTAAGCGGGAAACCATTGCAATGAAATTTAGGCCTTGACCTGCAGTGACAAGGATTCGACGCAACGAGCCTGTTGCCAGTTCATTGAATGCAACGTAGCTTTTCGTTCATCGGAAACCGCGGGGCGCACGGAGCGCAGCCGCTGATGAAGGAGAAGGAACCATGCAGAAGTTCGCCACCACCGCCCCGATCTCCGCCGTCCTGGACATCCCCGCCGGGCTCATCCGGTTCATCGCCGCCGACCGGGCCGACACCACCGTCGAGATCCTCCCCGCCGACGCCTCCAAGGGCCGCGACGTGAAGGCCGCCGAGCAGACCACCGCCGAGTACGAGGACGGCGTCCTGCGGATCACCGCCGCGCCCGCGAAGAACCGGCTCCTGGGCAACAACCCGGGCTACGTCGAGATCACCGTCCAACTGCCCGCCGGCTCCAGCGTCGAGGCGAAGACCGCCGACGCCGAGTTCCGCGGCGTCGGACGCCTGGGCGACGTCACCCTCGAAAGCGCCCGGGCCACCGTCAAGCTCGACGAGACCGCGGGCGCCCACCTCACCCTCATGGCCGGCGACGTCACCGTCGGCCGCCTCGGCGGCCCCGCGCGGATCACCACCCAGAAGGGCGACCTCCAGGTCGCCGAGGCCCTGCGCGGCGCCGTCGAACTGACCACCCAGGCGGGCGACATCACCGTCGGAGCCGCCCGCGGTGTCTCCGCCACCCTCGACGCCGGCACCGCCTACGGCCGCGTCCACAACGCCCTCGCCAACACCGACGGCGCCGCCGCCGGCCTGAACATCCGCGCCACCACCTCCTACGGCGACATCACCGCCCGCAGCAACTGACCCGCAGTCACCGCTTCCGAAGGAGCACTTCCCATGACCGACCTGGCCATCGCGGCGAACGGGCTGCGAAAGTCCTACGGCGACAAGCTCGTTCTCGACGGGATCGACCTGGCGGTCCCCGCCGGCACGGTCTTCTCCCTCCTCGGCCCGAACGGCGCCGGCAAGACCACCGCCGTCAAGATCCTCTCCACCCTCCTGGGCGCCGACCCGGGCACCGGATCCATCCACGTCAACGGCCACGACCTGGCCGCCGACCCGCAGGCGGTACGCGCCTCGATCGGTGTCACCGGCCAGTTCTCCGCCGTCGACGGCCTGATCACCGGCGAGGAGAACATGCTCCTGATGGCCGACCTGCACCACCTCTCCCGCAGCGAGGGGCGGCGGGTCGCCGGCGAGTTGCTGGAACGCTTCGACCTGGTCGAGGCCGCCAAGAAGCCCGCCGCGAGCTACTCCGGCGGCATGAAGCGCCGCCTCGACATCGCGATGACGCTGGTCGGCGACCCGCGGGTGATCTTCCTCGACGAGCCCACGACCGGCCTCGACCCGCGCAGCCGCCACAACATGTGGCAGATCATCCGCGAACTCGTCACGGGCGGCGTCACCGTCTTCCTCACCACCCAGTACCTGGAGGAGGCCGACCAGCTCGCCGACCGCATCGCCGTGCTCAACGACGGCAGGATCGCCGCCCAGGGCACCGCCGACGAACTGAAGCGGCTGATCCCCGGCGGACACGTCCGGCTCCGCTTCACCGACCCGGCCGCCTACCGCTCCGCGACCCTCGCCCTGCACGAGGTCACCCGGGACGACGAGGCACTGGCACTGCAGATCCCCAGCGACGGCAGCCAGCGCGAACTGCGCGCGGTCCTGGACCGGTTGGAGGCCGCCGGCATCGAGGCGGACGAGCTGACCGTGCACACCCCCGACCTCGACGACGTGTTCTTCGCCCTCACCGGGCCGTCCGCCGTCATCACCCACCAGTCCGAGGAGAACGTCCGATGAGCTCCCTCTCCCTCGCCGCGCGCGACTGCTCCACGATGCTGCGCCGCAACCTCCTGCACGCCCGCCGCTACCCGTCGCTGACGCTGAACCTGCTGCTCACCCCGGTCATGCTGCTGCTGCTCTTCGTCTACATCTTCGGCGACGTGATGAGCGCCGGTATGGGTGGTGGTGGCGGCGCCGGCCGCTCCGACTACATCGCGTACGTCGTCCCGGGCATCCTGCTGATGACCATTGGCAGCACCGTGATCGGCGCCGCGGTGTCCGTCTCCACCGACATGTCCGAGGGCATCATCGCCCGCTTCCGCACCATGGCGATCTACCGCGGCTCCGTGCTCGTCGGGCATGTCGTCGGCAGCGTCCTGCAGTCACTCGCCAGTGTGGTCCTCGTCGGCGCCGTCGCCGTCGCCATCGGCTTCCGCTCCACGGACGCCACCGCCCTGGAATGGCTGGCCGCGTTCGGGCTGATCGCGCTCTTCGCCCTGGCCCTGACCTGGATCGCCGTCGGGATGGGCATGGCCAGCCCGAACGCCGAGGCCGCCAGCAACAGCGCGATGCCGCTGATCCTGCTGCCGCTCATCTCCAGCGCGTTCACCCCGGTCGAGGCGATGCCGGGCTGGTTCCAGCCGATCGCCCAGTACCAGCCGTTCACGCCGGCCATCGAGACCCTGCGCGGTCTGCTCCTCGGCACCGAGATCGGCTACAACGGATGGCTCGCGGTCGCCTGGTCCATCGCTCTGGCGGTGCTCGGCTACCGCTGGTCGGCGGCCTCGTTCAACCGCGACCCGAAGTAAGCGGTATGAGCGCGCGGGCCTCCTCCCGCAAAGCCGTCCCGCCCCTGGGCGGCGTACACCGACACGACGGTCGGCGTACGCCGCCCGTCGGCGTTCCCGGCCGCCGCCGCCACCGCACGGACGTCCGGTGGCGGGCCCACCCGACCCACGTGCGGGGACCTCCCGGCCATGCCGACGTTCGTCCACAGGTGCTTGAACGCCGACCACAGGCGGCGGCCGGAGCCGGCGGCGTCGTGGGAGTCCGGAGCGGTGGTGGAGTGCGGGGCACGCGTCGTCGCGGGGGCGGCGAGGGCCCCGTGGATCAGGGAGGCACCCACGACGGCCAGGGCGGCCAGAGCCGCCATGACGACGAACAGGACGAGACGGCGGCTGCGGGCACGGGCGTGGGCGTGGGTACGGGTGCGGGTGACGGCCATGGGAGTGCTCCTCGGGGGGCGAAGCCGGGTGGTGGGTGGTGGGTGGTGAGCCCGTGCCTCCAGTCAGCCCGAGGGACCGGATCGCGTCACGTCGCTGGAGTTCGGGACTTGACAGTCCGCGGCCCGCTCAGCCGGCGACCCAGAACTGCGCCAGGGCCGCCTCCTTGTAAGGCGCCGGGGTCACGCTCAGGTCCCCCGCGAACGGGCGGTCCAGAGCCACCACCAGCAACAGGCTGAAGCCGATCAGCCCGGCCACCGCCGATACGAAGAGCAGCTGCATCTTCAGGCTGCGCAGCCCGAAGAGGAAGGTGAGCGGGACGATCACGAACGCGCCCCCGTACACCAGCACCTGGAGCAGGACCGGCAGTGAGGTCTCGGCCATGGTGACGCGGGCCCGACGCTGCGCGTTGACGTCGTTCAGGCGGGTGACCGCCTCGGCGTAGAAGGTCTCGGCGCGGGGGCCCTGCGGCTCGTACGCCAGGAGGGCCTCGTAGAGGGCGTGGGTCTGTGCGCCGGTCGCCTCGAAGCTCGGCCGGCCCTCGCGCATCAGCGGCCATTGCACCTCGACGACGGCGTGCGTGTACGCGCCGACCGCCTGATGCACGCGTGCCCGGTCGGCTGCGGGGAAGGCGTCGGCGCTGCGCACGACGGCGGCGAGTTCGCTGGCCTCGGTGGCGACGATGGTCTCGGTGTTCTCCCGCTGCGTCCACAGGGTGACGACGACGAAGGCCAGGATGATGCCGTAGATCGCGCCGAACATGCCGAGCGCGACCCCGACCATCTCGTTGTGCTCGCCACGGGCCAGGTGCGGGAACCGGCGGCGGGCGGCCACGCTCCCGGCCACGGCGAGGCCGGTGAGGCCGCCGACCACGAGGACGGCGATGACGAAGGTGCTGAGGTGGTTGAGCAGCCAGAGGATCATGCCCTGCCCAACGAGCGGGGCCGCCGGAGAACCCGGTTTCCGCCACGGCTCCTGCGGGGTGGGAGCCGTGGCGGAGTACGTGGTGGCGGCTCGGGTCACTCGACCTTGGGGGCGTCCGGGAGCCCGGCCAGGGCCGCGCCGGTGCCCCTGAGGGAGGAGTCGGTGGCCTGGGTGGCGGACCCGGCGGCCTGGGCGGTCACGCCCACCGCGGTCTTGGTGTCCTGGACGGCCTGGGTCGGGTGGTCGACGATGTCGACGACGCGGCCGACGACCGGGGGCGCCTGCCCGGCGGGCTCGTCGGCGTGCGCGGCGACGGGGATCAGGGCGAGGGCGGCGCCACCGGAGACGACCAGGGCGGAGAGGGTGCGCTTCATGGCGTTCATGCCCGACCCAACGACCCCGCCACACCCCGGGTCACCGCCCGAGGCCCCTCGGGAGTGAATGTCCGCGCATGTCGGGTGAGGCGCGCGGTGTTCCTCGTCGGCGGTGACAAGGCAGGCGAATGGCAGGGTTGGTACCGCTCGGCGATCCCTCTCGCCGAGAAGGCGTACGCGGACTACCTGACAGAGGGCGAGGAGGGCACACCATGAACCAGCACCAGAGCCCGGCAGCGGGCCGTCGCGGCAAGGCCGTCCGCTGGGACGACCTCGTCGAGGAATTCGACTTCTCCCCCACGGAGCGGGTCGAGATCGATCGCGGCGCCGAGGAGATGATCGCTGTCGTTCGCGCGCACCGCCTGGCGGAGGTCCGCAAGCGGCAGCACACGACCCAGGTGCAGGTGGCCGAGGCCATGGGGGTCACCCAGGCTCGGGTGTCCCGGATCGAGAACGGCGAGCTGGAGCGCAGCGAGGTCGAGACGCTCGCCGCGTACGTCCGCGCCCTCGGTGGCAAGTTGAAGATCGTGGCCGAATTCGGGGACGAGCAGTACGTGCTGGGGTGATCGGCCCACGCGTACGCCCGCGGCCCCGGATCGGGGGAATCGATCCGGGGCCGTGGGCGTGACTCAGCTGGGGCGGCGCGGGGGCGCGGGGGGCGTCAGTCCTCGACCACCAGGGACGGGGTGGACTTCGTCAGGACCTCGCCGCGGAAGAAGGCCGGGCTGCGGCGCTCGGTGACGAACATGATGACCAGGCCGAGGGCCAACAGGCCGACGCCGATGACGAAGACGTTGCCGACGTCGAGGCCGGGGAGCGTGGAGCCGGAGCCGTAGGCCGGGTCCCAGGCGTCGTACAGGGTCTTGAAGAAGACCGCGGCCAGCAGCACGCCGCCCAGGATCGGGAAGACGCCCTTGAAGAACAGGTCGCGGGCGGAGCGGCGCAGCTCGCCGCGGAAGTACCAGACGCAGGCGAAGGCCGTCAGCGAGTAGTAGAAGCAGATCATCAGGCCGAGCGCGAAGATCGTGTCGGTGAGGACGTTCTCGCTGACCAGGGTCATCACCGTGTAGAAGGCGCCGGTCGCGACGCCCGCCATGACGGTGGCGCGGCCCGGGGTCTTGAAGCGCGGGTGGACCTTGGCGTAGGAGGCCGGCAGGGCCTCGTACGTGGACATCGCCAGGACCGTGCGGGCCACCGGGATGAAGGTGGTCTGCAGGGAGGCCGCGGCGGAGGCCAGGACGGCCACGAAGAGCAGGATGCCGAGGGCCGGGCCCATGACGGGGCCGGCGAGCGCGGCGAAGACGTTGCCCGAGGTCTCCTCGTTCGCGAGGCCGAGGCCCTCGCCGCCGGAGCCGACGGCCATCTGGGCGGCGATGCCGGTGGCCAGGTACGAGCCGACCAGGACGACCATCGCGATGAGCGAGGCGCGACCGGGGGTCTTCGTGGACCCGGTGGTCTCCTCGTTGGTGGCCAGACACGCGTCCCAGCCCCAGTACATGAAGATCGACAGCGAGAGTCCGGCGGTGAAGGCCGCCATGGACTCGACCGCGAAGGGGTTCATCCAGGACCAGGAGAAGTCCAGGCCGGTGTCGAAGGTGCCGGCGGAGGCCTTCTGGAAGGCCATGGCGACGAAGAGCGCGAGCACGACGAGCTGGAGGCCGACCAGGGCGTACTGGACGCCCTTGGTGGCGGTCATGCCGCGATAGCTGATGGCGGTCGCGACGGCGATCAGGGTGAGGCAGGTGGCGATGTGGACGAGCTTGTCGTCGTCCAGGGCGGCGATCGACGCGTTGTTCGTGATCTCACCGGCCAGCAGCCAGAAGTACGAGGTGGCGACGCCCGCGAGGTTGGAGAGCACGATGATCGTGGCGATCACCAGGCCCCAGCCGCACATCCAGCCGATCCGCGGTCCGAAGGCCTTCACGGTCCAGGTGAAGGAGGTGCCGCAGTCCGGCATGGCCTTGTTGAGCTCGCGGTAGGCGAAGGCGACCAGGAGCATCGGGAGGAAACCGGCGAGGAAGATCGCGGGCATCTGCATGCCGACCTCACCGGCGGTGGAGCCGAGGGTCGAGGTCAGGCAGTAGACCGGGGCGACGGTGGAGATGCCGATGACGGCGCTTCCGACGAGTCCGACGGACCCCTTGCCGAGGCCCTTGCCGCGAACGTCGCCGTCGACGACGCCGCTTACCGTGTCTCCGGCCCGAGGCCGAACGTCCAGCTGAGTCATGGGTCAGGACGTTAGATGGTGCGTTTTCCACATATGGATGATCGAAGTCCGGAACCCGGAGCCTCGGAGGGCCTTCGAATCCAGACCTCAAGGCCGTTCATGAGCACTTAATACAAGGTTCACCTTGCTACGCGCCCGCGTTTCGGAAGGCTCGACCAAGACTCTTTCGGCATGCGGAAACCGCAGCCATGTCCGTTTTGCACTTTTTCAAAGTTTCCGTCGTGACTTTGCGGTGACCAGCGGTAACAGGGGTGGGCATCGTCCACCCCGACGCGGCGCCGGACCGGCCGGGGGTGTCGGTGCCGTCCGCGAGACTGGGCCCATGCCCACGGCCGATGAGCTCCTCAGCGCGGATACCGTCACCACCCTGGCCCGACTGCTCGCCCGCGCGGGCGGCCGCAGGTCCTCACCGGCCCTGCGCGCCCGCGCCGACGCCCTCGACGGGCTGACCTTCAGCGGCCGCGTCGCCGCCGTCCGCGACGCCGTGCTCGACGACCTCCCCGACACCTGGCCCGCCTTCGAGGCCGTCGTCCGCACCGCCCTCGCCGACCCCGGCTTCCAGGGGTGGATGACCTTCCCCGTCGACGAGGCCGTCGCCGTCCGCGGGTTGGAGGTCTTCGAGCCCGGGCTGGACCTGCTGCACGACCTCACCTCCCGACTCACCGCCGAGTCCGCCGTACGGCCCTTCCTGCGCGCCGACCCGGCCCGCGCCCTGGCCGTCGTACGGACGTGGACGGACGACCCGGACCCGCACGTGCGGCGCCTCGCCAGTGAGGGCACCCGGCCGCGGCTGCCGTGGGCGCCGCAGCTGCCCGCCTTCGTCGCCGACCCGCGGCCGGCGCTGCCGGTGCTGGACGCCCTGTACCGCGACGGGTCCGAGTACGTGCGCCGCTCCGTCTCCAACCACCTCAACGACATCGGCCGCGACCACCCCGACCTCGCGGTCGAGACCGCGGCCCGCTGGCTGGCCGAGCCCGAGGCCACGACCGACCGCGTCGTACGCCACGGACTGCGCACGCTGATCAAGGCCGGCCGGCCCGAGGCGCTGACCCTGCTCGGTCACGCCCCGGACGTACCGGTCACCGTGCGCGGGCCGGTGGTGACCACCCCGCGGGTCGCCGTCGGGGAGTACCTCGTCTTCGACTGGGCGGTCACCAACACCGGCGAGCTCCCGGCCGAGTTGGTGATCGACTACGTCGTGCACCACACCAAGGCGAACGGCACCCGCACCCCGAAGGTCTTCAAGCTCGTCACCCGCCCGCTGGCCCCCGGCGAAACCCTCGGCGGCACCAAGCGGCACTCCTTCAAGCCGATCACCACCCGCCGCTACCACTCGGGCGAGCACCTGGTGCAGCTCCAGATCAACGGCCGGGTCCGCGGCGAGGCCGTTTTCTCACTGGACGCCGGATGATCACTCCTGGCACGCTCGTCGCATGACCTACGGAATCGAGTCCCACCCCGCCCGATGAGCGTCCGCGACGAGCGCGAGCCGCTCGACCCCCGGACGACGTCCCTGTACGACTACGCCCTCTTCCGGCACGGCATCGAGCCGGACGGCCGCGTCCCGCGCAAGGGCTTCCCGCTGCCCGACGGACCGTCGGAGCCCCGCCGCGAGGAGCTGACCTGGCGACAGGGGCAGGCCGAAGTCACCGACGCCCTCACGCCCCTGCTCCGCGACCCCGACCCGGTACGGGCCGCCGGGGCCGTCCACCGGCGGGTCGCCGAGCTGGCGTCGACCGGCCGCTCCCTGCGCGCACACACCGCACGGCTCACCCTCACCGACGAGGACACCGCCCGGCGGACCGCCCGGCAGCTGACCCGCACCGGTACCGACGCCGCGGCCGTCGGAGTCGGCATGGCCCTGCTGATCCGCCTCGGCGAAGCCGAGGACGTGCCCTACCTCAAGGCCCTCGGCATGCTGCGCGGCTTGGCGGACACCGCGAGCGCCGCCCTCGACCCGCTCGACCGGCAGGCGGCCGCCCTGCTGGTCATCCGCAGCCGCGACCGGTCCGGGGAGCTGACCTCGCTGATCGACGCGATCGCCACCGGCGACGCGGAGGCCGTCCGCTCCGCGCTGCTGTCCCTGCCGGACGAGGACCGGGCCCTGTGGCTCGGCCGGCGCATCGCCGAGGCCGCCGACCTGCACGGGCTGCTCCGGGCCCGGCCGCAGGACGGCGACCTGCTCGCGCTGACCGGCCGGCTGCTGCACCGCATGGCCGACCAGCAGGACAGCCGCCCCGAGATCCTCGACTACGGTCCCGCTCGGGCCGTGTACGAGGCCCTGGTCCGGCACGCCGACCGGCTGCCCCCGACCCAGGAGCACCGGTCGCTGCTGCTGTCGATCGCCCTCGACCTGCACAGCGGCGCCCCCGTCCTGCTGAACTGGCGGCCCGGGCGACGCCGGGCCCTGCTCCACGCCCTGGACCGGCTGCTGCCCGAGGCGGTTCCGGCCCCCGCGCCCGTGGCCGAGCCCGTACTCGGCGATCGGCGGGCGGAATGGTTCCGGCGCAACCGGCACCTCCCCTTCGACCGCGCCGAGGACGGCGACCGCCCGCGGTGGGAGGTGGTCGTCGTCCACAGGTCCGCCGACTCCTCCGCCGTCGAGACCCGGATCCTGGCCGACGGGATCCCGCTGTGCCCCGCGCTCTTCGGCAAGGGGTGCGGCAACCCGCCCGAGTACCTGATCGACAGCGGCCGGCTGCGCGCCGGACCCGAGCCGCGTGAGGTGCAACTCGTCGAGGCGTACTGCACCGAGGGCTGCTGCGGGGCCCTGTACGTGACGATCCGCCGGGAGGGCGGCGAGGTGGTGTGGGACGGCTGGCGCGGAGCGGTCGGCCCGACGCCGCCCCCGTACCGCTTCGACGCGGCCGCCTACGACGGCGAACTCGCCCGCGCCGAACGGGACCACTCCTGGTGCTGGCCGGCCCGCAGCACCGCCCGCCTCATCGGGGCGGGCCTGCGCGACCGGCCCGAGCTGACGGCCCGGTGGGAGCTCGCGCCGTACTGGATCGGCACCGACTGGCGGGACCCGGACACCGCGGTCGTCCACCTCCGCCACGAACCGTCCGCACCGCCACCCGGCACCGGCGGGTCGCTCTACTTCACCTGGCAGCTGCCCGGCGACGACGGGCCGCCCCAGGACCGCGCGGCCGCCGCCCTGCAACGGCTGGAGACGGACGACCCGAAGGCCTTCGCCACCTTCGGCGGCGGCAACGGCGAACTGGCCGCGGCCCTCGGCTACCGCACGCCCCCGCGCGCCGCGGGCGCATGACACGGGTCCGGCCGGGGCCACCGCCCCGGCCGGACCCGCCCCACGGCAAGACCCGGAAGAGACGGCCTAGCCCGTCCAGACGATCGACTGCACCTCGCTGTAGGCGTGCAGCGCGTACGAGCCGACGTCGCGGCCCACCCCGCTGCGCTTGAAGCCACCGAACGGGGCCTCCATGTTGCGGCCGATGGTGTTCACCCCGACCCCGCCCGAGCGCAGCCGGCGCGCCACGCGGAACGCGCGCGCCGAGTCCCCGGACCATACGTAGCTCAGCAGCCCGAAGTCGCTGTCGTTGGCCAGGGCGACGGCCTCGTCCTCGTCCCCGTCGAAGGGGACCACCACGACCACCGGGCCGAAGATCTCCTCGCGGACCACCCGCATGTCGTTCGTGCAGTCGACCAGCAGCGTCGGAGCCACGTAGAAGCCGCGGCCGTCGCCGACCACCGGACGCTCGCCGCCGTACGCGATCCGCGCGCCCTCCTTCTTCCCCAGCTCGATGTAGGACTCCACGCGGTCGCGGTGCGCCGCCGAGATCACCGGGCCGACCACCGTGCCGGCCGCCGCCGGGTCGCCCACCTTCATGAAGGCCAGATAGCCGGTCAGCTTCTCGATCAGCCGGTCGTGGACCGACCGGTGGACGATCACCCGGGTCGGGGCGGTGCAGATCTGCCCGGAGTAGAAGGAGAAGGTCGTCCCGATCCCCATCACCGCCGCGTCCAGGTCGGCGTCCTCGAAGACGATCGCCGCGCCCTTGCCGCCCAGTTCCATCAGCTGCCGCTTCATGGACCGGCCGCAGACCTCGGCGATGCGCTGCCCGACGGCCGTGGAGCCGGTGAAGGACACCATGTCCACGTACGGGGAGTCCACCGCGGCCTCGCCGACCTCCACCGACCGCCCGTTCACGACGTTCACCACGCCCGCCGGTACGCCGGCCTCGTGCAGGGCGTCCGCCATCCGGAACACCGACAGCGGGTCCTGCGGCGCCGGTTTGACCACCACCGTGTTGCCCATGGCCAGGGCGGGGGCCACCTTGCCCGCCGGGTTCGCCCACGGGTTGTTGTAGGAGGTGATGCAGGTGACCACCCCGACCGGCTGGCGCACCTCCAGCGCGCCCAGGATGCTCGCCCGCCCCATCGGTCCGGCCTCGGTGACCTGCGGGGGCAGGCCCCTCTCGACCGGTTCCAGGGCCCCCTTGGCGTAGCGCCGGAAGCGGGTGACACCGACCCCGACCTGCATGCCGCGCGCGATGCCGGTCGGCGCGCCCGTCTCCGCCTGCGCCAGCGCCGTCCACGGGTCGAACTCGCGCCGCATGATGTCCGCGGCCCGGTCCAGGATCGTCGCGCGCTCCTCGGGCGTCGTACGGGACCAGCTCTCGAAGGCCTCGGCCGCGGCGCGGGTCGCCTCCTCGACCTGGGCGCGCGAGGCCTCGGGCGCGAGCCCGACCACCGATTCGTCCGCCGGGTCGATCACCTCGTAGTGGCCGCCCGCGGGCTCCACCCGTTCGCCGCCGATGTAGAGCGGCTGTTGTGCGTCGGTCATCGGGTGCTCACCGTCCTCGTGTCGCGGCCGGACCGCAGCACGATGCCCGGCACGGCCCCCGTCACCTCGTCGTCGCGGATGGTCTCCACCCCGTTGACGCGCACCGAGACGATGCCGATGGCCCGCGCGTCCAGCCGTGGGCTGTCCCCGGGCAGGTCGTGGACCAGGGTCGCGGGACCGGCCTCGATCCGCTCCGGGTCGAAGAGGACCAGGTCGGCGTGGAAGCCCTCGGCGAGGCGGCCGCGCTCGCGCAGTCCGAACAGCCGGGCCGGGTCGTCGGTGAGCATCTGTACGGCCTGCTCCAGCGGGACGAGCTTGCGCCCGCGCAGGCAGTCGCCGAGGAAGCGGGTCGTGTACGGGGCTCCGCACATCCGGTCCAGGTGCGCGCCGGCGTCGGAGCCGCCGAGCATGACGTCCTCGTGCTGCCAGGTCTCCTGGCGCAGGGCCCAGCTGGCCGGGTCGTTGTCGGTGGGCATCGGCCAGAGCACCGTGCGCAGGTCGTCGTTGGCGCAGATCTCCACCAGGCAGTGGAAGGGGTCCTGGCCGCGCTCGGCGGCGATGTCGTTCACGACCCGGCCGGAGAGGCCCTCGTTCTCCTTGCTGTACGTGTCGCCTATGACGTACCGGCCGAAGTGGGCGAGGCGCCGGAAGACGCCGGCTTCCTTGCTGTCGGCGCGGCGCAGCATCTCGGCGCGTACGTCGGCGTCGCGGAGCCTTGCGATCCGCTCGGGGACGGGCAGGCCGAGGATCTCGCCCCAGCCGGGGATGAGGTTGAGCGCGCAGAAGGTGCCGAGCGACATGTTCATGGGGGTGAGGATCGGCATGGTCAGTGCGACGATCCGGCCGCCGGCCTTGCGGGCGCGCTCGCTGGGGATCAGCTGGCGCGGGACCCGTTCGGGGACGGAGGCGTCGATGGTGAGGACGTTCCAGTTCAGCGGCCGGCCGGCGGCGGCGCTCATCTCCACGAAGAGGTCGATCTCGTCGTCGGAGAACTGGTCGAGGCAGCCGGCGACGATCGCCTCCAGCTGGGTGCCCTCGTGTTCGGCGACCGCCTTCGACAGGGCGAGCAGCTCTGCGGGGCGGGCGTGGCGGGAGGCGACGGGGGCGCCCGAGCCGTCGGAGTGGGTGGAGGACTGGGTGGTGGACAGTCCCCAGGCGCCGGCGTCCATGGCGTCGTGGAAGAGGTCGAGCATGGCCTGGAGCTGCTCGGGGGTGGGCTGGCCGCCGACGGCGTCCTCGCCCATCACGTGCCGGCGCAGGGCGCAGTGGCCGACCATGAACCCGGCGTTGACGGCGATCCGGCCCTCCAGCGCGTCGAGGTATTCGCCGAAGGTGGACCAGGTCCAGTCGACGCCTTCCTCCAGGGCCTTGAGGGCCATGCCCTCGACCTTGCTCATCATGCGGCGGGTGTAGTCGGCGTCCTCGGGGCGGGCGGGGTTGAGCGGGGCCAGCGTGAAGCCGCAGTTGCCGCCGGCGACGGTGGTGACGCCGTGGTTCATGGAGGGCGTGGCGTAGGGGTCCCAGAAGAGCTGGGCGTCGTAGTGCGTGTGCGGGTCGATGAAGCCGGGGGTGAGGATCAGCCCGGTGGCGTCCTCGGTGGTGCGGGCGGCTTCGGTGACGGTGCCGGGTTCGGCGATGACGGCTATGCGGCCGTCGCGAATGCCGAGGTCCGCGACGCGGGCGGGGGCGCCGGTGCCGTCCACGACGGTCGCGCCCTTGATCAGGTGGTCGAGCATGACGTCCCTTCTGCCGGTGTTCGCGTTGCGCGCTGGGGCTCCGCCCCAGGCCCCGCGCCTCGAACGCCGGCGAGGCTGCAGAATCCAGCCCCGCCGGCGTTTGAGGCGCGGGGTGGGGGGCGGAGCCCCCGCATGCCCCGGCCGGAGACCGCCGGGGCGACCGCTGCCTCGGCATGGCCCCCGGCCGGGGCCGGTACGGGACGGCGGTCCGGGAAGGCGCCGTCCCCGTCTCCCCGCCGGGTCAGACGGCCTGGCGGAAGCGTGTCGTGCGGTGGATCGGGTCCGTGTCGATGTGCGGGATGACGTGTTCGCCGATCAGCTTGATCGTCGTCATCGTGTCCTCGGGCGAGACGCCGGTCGGCAGGCCGAAGGACAGCTGGTCGGCGCCGGCCTGTTCCCAGCGCTTGCACTGGGCCCGGACCTCCGACGGGTCGCCGCAGATCAGGAGTTCCTCGGCGATCAGGAGCTCGATGATCTCCGCGTTGTACTCCGGCAGGGTCTCGGGCCACTCCGGGATCGCCTCGGGCCGCGGGAAGGTGTCGTGGTAGCGGAAGACCAGCGACTGGAAGCGGTTCATGTTGGCGTTGACGGCGATCTCGACGGCCTTGTCGTGGGTCTCGGCACAGATCGCGGTCGAGGTGACCATGACGTTGTCGTTGACGAAGGCGCCGATGGCCTTCGCCTCCCGGACGGCCGTCTTGTACTGGTCGAGGACCCACTCCATGTCGGAGACCTTCTGCACGCTGAAGCCCAGCACGCCGAGGCCCTTCTTCGCCGCCATCGCGTACGAGGACGGGGAGCCGGCGGCGTACCACATGGCCGGGTGGGCCTTGCCGTACGGCTTGGGGAAGACCTTGCGCGGCGGGAGCGACCAGTGCTTGCCCTGGAACCCCTCGTACTCCTCCTGGAGGAACATCTTGGGGAATTCCGCGATGGTCTCCTCCCAGATCTCCTTGGTGCCGTTCATGTCCTCGATGCCCGGCAGGAAGCCGAGGATCTCGTGGCTGCCGGCGCCCCGGCCGGTACCGAACTCGAAGCGGCCCTTGGAGAGGTGGTCGAGCATGGCGACCTTCTCGGCCACCTTGACCGGGTGGTTCACCGGGGCGAGCGGGTTGAAGATGCCGGAGCCGAGGTGGATGCGCTCGGTGGCGTGGGCGAGGTACCCGAGGAACACCTCGTTCGCCGACAGGTGCGAGTACTCCTCCAGGAAGTGGTGCTCGGAGGCCCAGGCGTACTTGAAGCCGGACTTGTCCGCCTGTATGACGTACTCGGTCTCCTCGATCAGCGCCTTGTGCTCTGCCTCGGGGTCGACCTTGGACCGCGCCTCAGGCACGTATCCCTGCACAAAGAGCCCGAATTCCAAGGGGGTTCACCGTCCTTTGGTTTCTGACGTTCCGTCAGATTTGATGTCTCGACTGTTCCACCGCAGGGGTGCGAGCGTCAATACCTGACGCCCCATCAGAGAATGCTGACGCCTGCCATCCAGCCGCCGTCGATCACGAACGGCTGGCCGGTGATGTACGAGGAGTCCTCGGCCGTCAGGAAGAGCGCCAGCTTCGCGATCTCCTCCGGCTGCCCCACCCGCCCCATCGGGACCACGCGCCGGTAGAGCTCGGCCATCGCGTCCTTGGCCTCGTCGGTCATGTTCGCCGGGTCCAGCAGGCCCGGGTTGGCCATCGGGGTGTCCACGGCGCCCGGGCACATCGCGTTGACCCGGATGCCCTTGCCCGCCAGCTCCAGCGCGGCCACCCGGGTCAGGCCCAGGATCGCCGCCTTGGTCGCGGCGTACGTGCCGACGTACGCCATGCCCGTCAGGCCGGTGTACGAGGAGGTGTTGACGATGGTGCCGCCGCCGGCCGCCTCGATCTCGGGGGCCACCGTCTTGATGCCGAGGAAGGCGCCCACCTGGTTGACCTGGACCACCTGCTGGAACTCCTCCAGCGGGGTCGCGGTCAGCTCGTTGAAGCGCAGGATGCCGGCGTTGTTGACCAGGCCGTCGATCGGGCCGAAGGTCTCCTTCGCGGCGGCGACGGCGGCCGCCCAGTCCTCCTCCCGGCTCACGTCCATCCGTACGTACCGGGCCCGGTCCTCGCCGATGTCCTTGGCCACCGCCGCGCCCTGCTCGTCCAGCACGTCACCGAGGAGCACCCGGGCCCCCTCGGCGGCGAAGAGCCGGGCCTCCTGCTCGCCCTGGCCGCGTGCCGCGCCGGTGATGATGACGACGCGCCCGTCCAGCTTGCCCATGGTCCGTCAGCCCCTAGTCGTTGAGGAGGGGGGCCACCTCGGCCCCGAAAGCGGTGATCTGGTCGACGAGTTCGGCGCGGTCGCGGCTGCGGAAGCGCACCTGGATCTGGTCCACGCCGAGCGCCCCGTACTCCCGTAGGGACTCGGCGAGCGCCTCCGCCTTGCCGGTGAGGGTGCGGCGGCCGGTGTCCCAGCCGGGCTCGCCGACGTACAGCGGTTCGGTGATCGCGCCGAACTCGACGGGATCGGTGATGCCGGCCGCCTCGCGGAGCTCCTTGATCCGGGCGATCTGCCCGGGGAGCTTGTCGCGCGGGTCGCCCTGCGGGAGCCAACCGTCCCCGCGGATCGCGGCGCGGCGCACGGCGGCGGGCGAGGAGCCGCCCACCCAGACGGGGATCCGTTCCTGGGCGGGCCGGGGCAGCTGGCCGAGGTCCTTGAAGGAGAACAGCTCGCCCTCGAACTCCGGGTACTCCTCGGGCCCGAGCGCCGCACGCAGCGCGTCCAACGTCTCGTCGAGGACGGCCCCGCGGCGCGCGAAGTCCACGCCGAGGATCTCGAACTCCTCCTGTACGTGCCCGGCGCCCACCCCGAGGATCAGCCGGCCGCCGGAGAGGTGGTCGAGGGTGGCGTACTGCTTGGCGCTGATCAGCGGATGGCGCAGGCCCAGGATCGCGACGTGGCTCAGCAGCCGCACCCGCTCGGTGATGCCGGCCAGGAAGGACAGGGTCGCCACCGGGTCGTACCAGACGGTGCTCATGGGGCCGGCGAGCCGCCGCGGGACGGCCACGTGGTCGCAGGTGGCCACGTAGCCGAAGCCGGCCCGGTCGGCGGCCCGCGCGATCTCGGCGAGATCGGCGGCGGTGGCCGACGCCTCCCAGGGCTCGGCGTAGATGGTGCTCTGCGACTGGACCGGGAGCTGCATCCCGTGGACCAGCCGACCTTGCGGAAATACGCGCGCCATGGCGGGCCCGCCTCGCCTTCGTCTGCCGATTCGTCATATCGGTGCGGGGCCATCGTCGTAGCTGACGGATCGTCAGACAAGGGGTGCGACACACCCCGGGCCGAACAGGCGCTCCCTCGCTCGGTTCCCCTGCGCCCCTCACCTCACCTAGGGTGCGCGCGTGGATCTCATACTCACGCTGGTCAGCGGTGTCGCCTGGACGCTCGTGTACGTGGAGGCGATCCGCGTCGGGCTGCGGGACCGGACGTACGCGATGCCCGTCGCCGCGCTCGCGCTCAACTTCGCCTGGGAGACCGTCTACGCGGCCCGCGACATCGCGGTCGGGCTCTCCGCCCAAGGCGTGGTCAACGTGGTGTGGGCGGTGGCCGACGTGGTGATCGTCTACACCTACCTGCGCTTCGGCCGGGCCGAGCTGCCGGACTTCGTGACCCGCCCGCTCTTCGCCACCTGGTCGGTCCTGGTGTTCGGTACGGGATTCGCCGTGCAGTGGCTGTTCCTGGCGCACTTCGGGGCGCACGACGCGAGCCGGTACTCGGCCTTCCTGCAGAACCTGCTGATGTCCGGCCTCTTCATCGCCCTCTACGTCTCCCGGCAGGGGCCGCTCGGCCAGTCGCCGACCATCGCCGTCGCCAAATGGCTGGGGACGCTCGCCCCGACCGTGCTGTTCGGGGTGCTGGAGGACGCGCCGTTCATCCTCGGACTCGGGATCCTGTGCTGCGTCTTCGACCTCGCCTACATCGGACTGCTGCTGCGGCCGCGCCCGACCCGCGTCAGAAGCCTGCCGGCCCCATCACGATGACCGGCTTCGCGGCCGGATCGAGGGTCTCCAGGACCTTCTTCATGGCCGCCTTCGGGATGCCCACGCAGCCCTGCGAGGGACCGTCGTGGTCCACGTGCAGCCAGATGTTGCCGCCCTTGTCCTCGCCGTCCGGCATGACCGGGTCCAGCGGGGACCGGCCCGGCCTGCGGTTGAAGTCGATGGCGACGACGTAGTCGAAGGAGCCCTCCAGGGACTCCCCGTTCACCCCGAGGCCGGTGGCGACGAAGCCGTTGTCCTCGTCGTACGGGAGCCGGGTCCCGGGCGGCTTCGGCAGCAGGCCGCCCGCGTCGGTCAGCGCGTAGACCCCCATCGGCGAGGTCAGGTCTCCGTATGTGCGTTCGACGGACCAGCCGTTGGCCCCGTTGCGGGCCGGCCAGCTCTCGGCCTTGACCCAGTCGGCTCCGGCCGCGGGGCGCGTGTAGAAGGTGACCGTGGACTCCGAGGAGTCCATCGCCCGGCCGGTGACCAGGATCAGCTGACGGGACTCTGCCGGGATCCGGGCCCGGGTCGGCTCGCTGACGCCGACCAGGCCCTGCGGGGCGGCGACCGGCGCGGCCGAGGCCGGCGGGGCGGCCGGCGGGCCGGGGTGCGGGACGGCCTGCTGCGCGGCCCGCCGCTCGTCGCGCGCGACGTGACCCTCCTTCTGCGGACGGGCGTCCGCGCGGGCCTGCGGCCGGGGACCTGCGGCCTTGTCCGGCTCCTGGGCCACACAGACCCAGCCGACCGTGAGGGTCGCCAGGCCGAGCACGGCGGCAAGAGCCACCCGGGGGGACCTACGGACCGCGCGCGGCTTTCCGGACGGACGGGAGCTGGCTCGGACGTGCTTGCTCATTCCTCCGACCGTACATCAGCGGGCCCTCGCAGCCCGGGTGGCTACGACGTGCGCGCCTCGTCGGTCCGCGGGAAGCGGACCCGGACCGTCAGCCCGCCCTCCGGCGCCGGATCGGCCCGCACCACCAGCTCCGCCCCGTGCGCCCGGGCGATCGAGGCCACGATCGACAGCCCCAACCCGGCGCCCTCACCCGCGGTGTGCAGCCGTTCGGCGCGCCTACGGAAGGGCTCCAGCAGCCCCGGCACGTCCGCCGGATCGATCACCGGCCCGGTGTTCGACACCGTCAGTTCCCCTTCGGCGGAGGTGGACACGCTGATCCGGCCGTCGGGGCGGTTGTGCCGCACCGCGTTGACCAGCAGATTCCGCAGCAGGTGCCCGAGCAGGGTCCGGTCCCCCGGCACGGTCAGCGGCGCGAGGATCCGTACGACGGTCAGCCCCGGCGCCGGACAGGCCGCCAGCTCGGCCGCCGCGAGCTCCGCCAGGTCGACCGGGCCGGTGGACTCCAGCCCCTGCTCCGAGACGGCGAGCAGCAGCAGGGACTCGATGAGGTGCTCGCTGGAGTCGGCGACGCCGATCAGCTTGGCGCGGATCCGGGCCACCTTCTCCGGCGACGGATCCCCCGCCAGGCCGATCTCGGCCGCCGCCCGCTGGACCGCCAGCGGGGTGCGCAGTTCGTGCGCCGCGTTCGCCGCGAACCGCCGTTGCGCGGAGACCAGCTGCTCCATCCGGCCCAGCATCGCGTCGAAGGTGTCGGCCAGCTGCTTGAGCTCGCCGGGCGGCGCGTCGAGGGAGATCCGCTCGTCCAGGTTCTCCCCGGACAGCCGGCGCGCCGTCTCGGTGATCACGCCGACGGGCCGCAGCACCCGGCCGGCCATCCACCAGGCGAGCCAGATCGACAGCACGGCGAAGACGGCCAGCGCGAGGAGGGAGTACATGAGCAGCCGGTGCCGGGTGGCGTCGGTGACGGCGTCGGAGAGGTTCTGCGTGTACGCGTAGCGCTCCAGCTGCTCGAAGGTGGGGGTCTGCCCCGGAGGCAGTTTCCGCGCCGGCTCGCACGGGCACCCCGGGGTGATCCTCTCGCCGGGGACGACCCCGGGCGAAGGGACCGCGTACGCCGGGGAGACGGTACGGACGGCTCCGTTGACGCTCGCGTAGAGGCCCTGGCCGACGAGGAGGTAGACCAGCGCCACCAGGCCGCCGCCCGCCAGGAGCAGCAAGGAGCCGTACAGGGCGGTGAGGCGGCCACGCTCGGTGCGCAGCAGCCGCCACGGGCGGCGGCCCTTCACCGGGCCACGATCCGGTAGCCCGCGCCCGGCACGGTCTCGATCAGCGGCGGCTCGCCCAGCTTGGCGCGGAGCTTGCTGAGGGTGACGCGGACGGCGTTGGTGGAGTAGCTGGTGTCCCGCTCCCACACCTGCTCGATCAGGTCGTCGTTGCCGACGACGGCCCCCTCGGCGCGCAGCAGCGCCTCCAGCACCGCGAACTCCTTGCGGGACAGCGCGAGCCGGTGCCCGTCGCGGGTGGCGCTGCGCCGGGCGGTGTCGACGGCGACCCCGGCGCGCTCCAGTACGGGCGGCAGGGCGGGGCGGGCCCGCCGGCCCAGGGCCAGGACGCGGGCGAGCAGCTCGTCGTAGGCGAAGGGCTTGGTGAGGTAGTCGTCGGCGCCGAGACCGAGGCCTTCGACCCGGTCCCGTACGGTCCCGGAGGCGGTCAGCATCAGGACGCGGGTCAGCAGCCGCTCGCGCACCACCTGCCGGCACACCTCGTCGCCGTGCAGGCCGGGCAGGTCGCGGTCCAGGACGAGGACGTCGTACTCGCTCAACCGAAGGAGCCGCAGGGCCTCCAGGCCGTCGCTCGCCTCGTCGACGGCGAGCGCGTCCCGGCGCAGCCCCTCGGCGATCATCTCCCGGAGGAATTCCTCGTCCTCCACCACCAGTACGCGCATGGCGTCCTCTTTACCGGAGATCGGCATTTCGTCGTCGTAAGCAAGGTGGGAGAGGGAAGCGAAAGGCCCTTCCACCGCAGGCTCGGGCCCATGAAGCGATCCCTGATCATGACCACGGCCGCGGTCGTCACCGGGCTGACCCTGTTCGCCACCGCCTGCGCGAACGACGGATCGGCGGGGAAGCAGGACTCCTCGGCAGGCGCCGGCGGCGACTCCGGAACGGTGGCCGACAACGCGGTGAAGATGCGCCAGTGCCTGCGCGAGAACGGAATAGACGTGCCCGACCCCGAGCCCGGCCAGGACCCGCGCGGGATGACGATCGGCGGGGACGCCGACCCGCAGAAGATGCAGGAGGCCATGAAGAAGTGCGGGATGAGCACGGGCACCGGCGCCGGTAAGGAGCCCACGCAGGAGGACAAGGACAAGGAGCTGGAGTGGATCCGGTGCATGCGCGAGAACGGCGTCGCCCTGAAGGACCCTGAGTACCAGGAGGGCGGCATGAAGAGCGCCACCGAGATCCCCAAGGGTCAGGAGAAGGCCTTCGAGGAGGCCCAGAAGAAGTGCGACACCGGCCGATGAGGAAACGGGCCAAGTGGCTGCTGGCCTCGCTGGCCGCCGTACTGACCGTCTCGGGCGGCGGCTGGGCCGTCATGGACCGGCCGCAGCGGGACGCGGACGAGCGGGAGCGGCACGCGGCCGGCGGACTGCCGCCGGCCACCGCGCCGGTCCAGCGGGGCGACCTCAGCTCCGGTCTCCAGGTGGAGGGCACCCTCGGCTACGCGCGGGAGCGCAAGCTGAACGCGGCCGGGCCCGGCGTGCTGACGTGGACGGCGGGCGAGGGCTCGGCGGTGGAGCGGGACGGGAAGTTGTACGAGGTCAACGGCCGGGCGGTGCGGCTCATGTACGGGTCCACGCCGATGTACCGGCCGCTGAAGGCCGGCGACAAGGGCGAGGACGTCGAGCAGCTCAAGCGCAACCTCCAGGCCCTCGGGTACGGGACCGGGCTCGACCCGCAGGACGGCACCTTCACGGCGGGTACGGCCACGGCGGTCAAGCGGTGGCAGAAGGCGCACAAGGTCGCGGAGACGGGCGAGGTCGGCAAGGAGGACATCGCCTTCGCCTCGGGTCCGCAGCGGGTGCGCGCGGGTGACGCGGCGGTCGGTGACGAGCTGGCGCCGGGAAAGCCGGTGCTGACGGTGACGGGCACCGAGCGGATCGTCCGCTTCCGACTGGACGCGGTGAAGGCGGGCGCAGCCAAGGCGGGCGACCCGGTGACCGTACGGCTGCCGGGCGGCGGCAGCGCCACCGCGAAGATCGACTCGGTGGGCGGGGCGGCGCCGCCCGACGACAAGAACGGCGGCGCCGGCCCGGGCGGTGGGGGTGGCGGTGGTGGCGGCGACAAGAAGGCCCAGGTCGAGGTGGTGGTCACCTTCGACAAGCCGGCCGAGGTGAACGCCCCGGACCAGTCCCCGGTGACCGTCGGCCTGACCGGGGAGACCCGCAAGGGCGTGCTCTCCGTACCGGTCAACGCGCTGCTCGCGCTCGCGAGCGGCGGCTTCGGCGTGCAGGTCGTCCAGGACGGCCGGGCCCGGGAGGTCCCGGTCGAGCTCGGCATGTTCGGCAACGGCCGGGTCGAGGTGACCGGCGCCGCCCTCACGGAGGGCATGCAGGTGGGGATCCCGAAACTGTGACGGCCACGAGGAGGACCCATGTGACGACGGATCCGACGTGGGATCCGACGACGGACCCTATGACCGATGCGACGACCGATGCGACGGCCGATGCGAAGGCGGATCCGACGTCTGATGCGACGGCGCCCGCGCACCCGGTCGTGGAGCTGATCGGGGTCACCAAGGAGTACCCGGGCGGGGTCGCGGCCCTGCGCGGGGTCGACCTGACCGTCACCGCCGGCGAACTCCTCGCCATCGTCGGCCCGTCGGGCTCCGGCAAGTCCACCCTGCTGCACATCGTCGGCACCCTGGACCGCCCGACGGCGGGCCGCGTACGGATCGCCGGCCACGACATCGCGGCCCTCCGGGACCGCGCCCTGTCGGCCCTGCGCTCCCGGCACGTCGGCTTCGTCTTCCAGTCCTTCCACCTGGTGCCGGGCATCAGCGCCCGGGCGAACGTCGCCGAGGGCCTGCTCTACAGCGGTCTCCCGCGGGCCGAACGGCTACGCCGGGCCGCCCAGGCCCTGGACCGGGTGGGCCTCGGAGACCGGATGGACCACCGGCCGCACGAGCTGTCCGGCGGGCAGAAGCAGCGCGTGGCGATCGCCCGGGCGGTGGCGGGTTCGCCGGACCTGCTGCTGGCCGACGAGCCGACGGGCGCGCTGGACACGGCGTCCGGGGAATCGGTGATGGAGCTGCTGCGCGAGCTCAACCAGGACGGCGCCACCATCGCGGTGATCACCCACGACCAGGAGATCGCGGCGAGCCTGCCGCGGCAGGTGCGGATCCGCGACGGGGAGATCGTCGCCGACCTGCGGGACCACGCGGGGGTGACGTCATGAGCCGCGCGAGGCCTCGTCAGGGGGCGCGCGCCGCCCGTACGGGGGCACGCGCCCGGCGGTTGAAGCCGCCGAAGCTGTCCCCGCGGGACGTCCTGCACGTCGGTTCGGCGGGCCTGCGCTCCCGCCCCATGCGGGTGTTCCTGTCCGCGCTCGGTATCGCCATCGGCATCGCGACGATGATCGCGGTCGTCGGGATCTCCTCCTCCAGCCAGGCCAAGCTGCTGCGGGAGCTCGACAAGCTCGGCACGGACATGCTGGTCGTGAAGCCGGGCGAGGGGATGTTCACCGGGCAGGACACGAAGCTGCCCAAGGACGCCCCGGGCATGATCTCCCGGATCGCCGGGGTCGAGTCGGTGGGCACCACCGGTGACGTGCCCGAGTCCGTGCGCCGGTCGGAGAACATCCCCAAGGGCGAGACCGGCGGGATCGTGCTCAAGGCCGCCAAGGACGACCTGCTGGGCACGCTGCGCGCGCGGATGGCGAGCGGCACCTGGCTCAACGCGGCCACCGGACGCTACCCCTCGGTGGTGCTCGGGGACGTCTCCGCGCGCCGGCTCGGCATCACCGAACCGGGTCAGCAGGTCTTCATCGGCGGCCGCTACTTCACGGTGACCGGCATCCTGGAACCGGTCCCGCTGGCTCCGGAGATCGAGCGCTCGGCGCTGATCGGGTGGGACGCTGCCGAGCAACTGCTGGGCTTCGGCGGGCATCCGACGGCCGTGTACGAGCGGTCGGCGGACGACCGGGTGGCGGCGGTCCGCGCGCTCATCCCGCGCACGGCCAACCCGCAGACCCCGAGCGCGGTACAGGTCACCGACCCGTCGGCGGCGCTGAAGGCGAAGGCGGCCACGGAGGGTGCGTTCAGCACGCTGCTGCTGGGGCTGGGCGGGATCGCGCTGCTGGTGGGCGGGGTCGGCGTCGCCAACACCATGATCATCTCGGTGTTGGAGCGGCGTCACGAGATCGGCCTGCGGCGGTCCTTGGGCGGCACGAAGGGCCAGATCCGGATCCAGTTCGTGACGGAGTCCCTGCTGCTGTCCGGGCTCGGCGGCCTGGCGGGCATCGCCCTGGGCGGCGCGGCCACGGCGGTCTACGCCCGGGCCGGCGACCTGCCCTGGGTGGTCCCGCTCTGGGCGGTGACCGGCGGCTTCGCCGCCACGCTGGCGATCGGCACCCTGGCCGGGCTCTACCCGGCGGTGCGCGCGGCCCGGCTGTCGCCGACGCTGGCGCTGGCTGCGGCGTAGCGGATCGGGGGCGGTCGGTTCCGGGGGGGCGGGGCGGGGCGGGCAAAAGGCGGCAAAAGGCCAGGTGCAAGCCCATCCCCCGGAACCGATCACCGGCGTACATTGAATCGATGATGCGAACTCCACGTCACGCAGCGCGTGTTGTCATCCTGTCCCCCACCGGGTCCGTGTTCCTCTTCCGGGAGAACAACGTGGAGGTGGGCATCCACTGGTTGCCGCCCGGCGGCGGCATCGATCCCGGCGAGAGTCCCGAGGACTGTGTGCGGCGCGAGCTGCGCGAGGAGACCGGGTGGACCGACCTGGAGCCCGAACGGCTGCTCTGCACCTGGGAGCACGACTTCACGCACCAGGGGATCCCGGTCCGCCAACACGAGCACATCTTCGTCACCAGGGGCCCGCACCGCGAGCCGGTCCTGGAGGCCCCGGACATCCACTGGCAGTGGCTCTCCCCGCAGCGCCTGGCCACCCTGGGCGAACCCCTGTGGCCCCCGCGCCTGCCGGACCTCCTGGCGAACGCCGCCGCGGAACCGGTCCACCTGGGCCTGCTGGCCTGAGGGCGCACGGCGACCGGCAAAGCCCTCGGAGAGGTTCCGGCGCGCCCGCGCCACTTCGTCCGGCGGACTCACAGGGCGGGCCCGGGCGCACTATCATGTAGGGCGCCGACCGGAAGAGGAAGTCTGATGACCACCGCCCCGGGGCCCGCCCACGGTGTCCCCCCGATGCCAGAGCGCAGCATTCCCGCGCTGCGGGCGGCGATCGCCGCCCACGCTCCGCGGCTCCTGTACGACTTCGAAGCCAACTGGCGCACGAGAGTCGCCGACACCTACGACATCGGGGCGGCGCCCGCGTTCCTGGCGCGCTGGTGGGGCGAGTACGCGCTCGCCAGGGATCCCCACCTCGACCACCATGTGCGTGATCTGGAGCAGCGGGCGGCCGAGTGCGCGGACCCCGACAAGGCCAGGGACCTGCTGGAAGAAGCGTCGCGCATCCACCATCGGGTAGCCGCGCTCGGGCCCGGCGAGTGAGCGCTGAGTTCACCGGCCCCCCGTGGGCCACGGACTGGACCAAGCACGCCGCCGAGTACCGGGACACCCTGCACGCGGACGTGCGGGATCTGATCATCGACGCGGTCACGGAACTGAAGACGTCACGACATCCCTACCGCGACGACCATCTTGACACCACGAAGGTGAGCATCGAGCCGGCCCGCTCGACCGACCCCCGTGGCGCCCACATCCTCTACTTCGACCGAGGCCACGGCTGGCTGCGCTACACCTTCGTCCACCGCACGGCCGAGCCGCAGATCGTCATCGAGCGCATCTTCTGGCAGTAGTCCCGGCTGATCCTGGAGAGGCGGTCCGGCCCGACCGGATGTCTGACCGGGCATCCCCTCGCACACAGGCCGACCCGGGGAACCAGGTCGTCAACCCGTCTGAGACCGACGCGAACGCCGGCACCGACACCGACTCAGGCCGCCGGGGTCTTCGTGGTGGCCTTGGCGTAGAGCGAGGCCGCGTACTCGCCCAGGACGGTGCTGGTCGACACGTCGTCCGTGTCCCCGCCCGTGAGGATGCCGATGATCTTCCCGTCGTCCGCGATCCACGCGCTGCCGCTGGTGCCGCCCGGGAAGTCGGCGCAGTCGAAGCGCTGTTGCGTCGCGCTCTCGCGGACGGCGACCGAGGTGCAGGTACGGGGAATCCCCCGATCGGCGGGGTATCCGGTGACGGTGACCTTTTCGCCCGCGCGGCCGCTGGTGTCGAGGACTGCGGCGCCGGTCACGTCCTCGATGGTGCGGCCCTTGGTGTCCGGGGCGAGACGGGCGAAGGCGAGGTCGTAGTCGTCGTCCGTACCCTCGGCCCAGCGGTCGTCCTCGAAGACCTCCTCGATCTTCCATGTGCCGTACGGAGCCACGCCGTTCGCGTACGCGGGCGCGAAGACGGCGCTTCCGTCGCGCTGGTCCCCTTCGAGCAGGCAGTGCCCGGCGGTGATGATCATGTTCCGGCCGGGGCTGCTCACCACGGTGGCGGTGCAGAAGTGATCACTGTCCAGGCCGTTGGTGAACAGGGCTCCGGTGAAGGCGGCGGGCCCACCGGGCGGCGGGGTGACAGCCGGCGGCAGGGTGGCACCGGGAGCCGCGGACAGCTGGGGCTTCGCCACTTGCGATCGCGATGCCGGGCCCGTCGGGGACGCGCTCGGCGCGGCCTTCGCCCGTACCGGAGGAACTGCCTCCGGTGGCGGCGCGAGCTTGGCCACCGCGGCGGAAGCCCCTAGGGCCGCCACCGCGCACAGCACCGCCGTCACGACGGTCCGCTTGTCCACCGGCATGATCATCCTCCCGCTTTGCCCTGGCGAAGCATGCCCCGGCGGCAGGGTCGGGTGCAAGGCCGAGGACGGCTCCCGGCCCGCGCCTCACACGGTTTCGGCCCGCAGGTCACACCGGAAACGCAGGCCCGGACGGCCGTCCAGATCCACATCGCCGGTGGTCACGAATCCGGTACGGGCCAACACGGCGCGCGAGCCGGGGTTGTCGAGCGTGGTGAGCGCCCGCAGCTCGGTCAGCCCGTACTCCGCGACCGCGAGCCCGCACGCCTCCCGGACCGCGGCCGTGGCCAGGCCCCGACCCGCCGCCCGCTCGGCGATCCGGTATCCGAGTTCGGCCGAACCGTCGGTCACGTCCACGAGGTTGACCCGCCCCACCACCTCGCCGTCGTCAGCCACCAGGACGTGGAAGAGGCAGAGCCCGGTGGCCTGCTCGGCCATCAGCGCGGCGTGCCGCTCGTCGAAGTCTGCGAAGTAGCGATCGCCCCGGTCCGGAACCGATGCGGCGAAGTAGGCCCGGTTCTCGCGCTCGAACGCGAGCAGAGCCGGTGCGTGGTCGAAGCGCAGCAACTGGAGTCGGGGCACGCCCCGATGCTATGTCCTGTCGTCCCGTCAGGCCTGAGTGCGGCGGTGCGCTTCCCGGCCCCCCGGAGCCGGCCCGACCTCGCCCTTGGTCCGCCGTATAGGTCGTCTGCCCGATCCCCGGCCCCCGCCTTAGAACACAGGCTGAGCGGGTGATCGATCGAGGCATGGGGAAGGTCCTGCGGGACCGCAACGCGCGGCTCTACCTGTCGGGGGTGGTGGTCTCCGGTTTCGGGACGACCGCGATGTGGCTGGTGGCCGGGGTCTGGGTGAAGTCACTGACCGGGTCGGACGCCCTCGCGGCACTGACCGTGTTCACCATGTGGGCGCCGGTCCTGGCCGGCCCCGCCCTGGGGGCGCTCGCCGACCGGCTGCCCCGGCGGCCGCTGCTGGTCGCCCTCGGCCTCGGGATGGCCGCGCTGCTGCCCCTGCTGCTCCTGGTCGACTCGGCGGACCGGGTGTGGCTGCTGTTCGCGGTGCTGCTCGTGTACGGGACGTGCGGCGCCGTGCACGGGGCGGCGGAGGCGGCCCTGGTTCCGCAGGCCGTCGGCCGGCGGCTCCTGGGGGACTTCAACGGGCTGCGGCTGACGGCCGACGAGAGCATGAAGCTCCTGGCGCCGCTGGTGGGCGCGGCCCTGTTCGCCCGGTCCGGCGGGGCTTCGGTTGCGCTGCTCGACGCGGTGACCTTCGCCCTGGCGGCGGGGATCTTCGCCCTGCTGCGGGTGCGCGAGGAGCCTCCGGAGCGGGAGCGGATACGGGACGACGCGGGCGCCTTCGCGCGGATGGCGGTGGGCGGGGTGCACCTGCGGCGGGTGCCGGTGGTGCGCACCCTGGTGGCGGCCGGCGCCGCCGTGATGTTCCTGGCCGGACTGAACGGCGCGATGATCTACGCGGTCGCCGGGGACGTGCTGGGGCACGCGCCCACCCACGTGGGAGTGCTGTACGCGGTGCAGGGCGCGGGCTCGGTCCTGAGCGGACTCGCGGCGGGCCCGCTGCTGCGGCGGATGCCGGAGACGGTGTTCGCGGCGGCCGGAGTGGCGCTGTTCGCCCTGGGCGCCGGGGCCCGCGCGCTGCCGTACGACGCGGTGGCCCTGGTGGGCAGCGCGGCCATCGGCGCCGGGCTGCCGTGCGTGCTGATCGCCGCGCTGACGGCGGTGCAGCGCGAGGTCCCGAACGACGTGCTGGGCCGTGCCGCAGCCACGGCGAACACCCTGATCTTCGTACCGAATGCGGTGGCCCTGGCGCTGGGGGCGGCGCTGGTGGCCTTCGTCGACGTACGGGTGGTGCTGCCGGTGCTGACGGCGGCGGGACTGGCCACGGCGCTGCTGCTGGTGGCGGGGCCGCGGGACGGGCCGCGGGCCGGGGGCCGGTCCTGGCGCGGGGGGTCGCGGCGTGGGCCGCGAGCCCGGCGCGGGGGGTCGCGGCGCGGGGGGTCGTAGGACGTGGCCGATGGAGGGGGCCGGCCACGCCCTACGGTCAGGACCGCGGGCTCACGCCCCCGGCCCCGCCCACAGGCCGTCGGCCGTGAGTCCGAGCAGGTCGATCGCGTTGCCGCGCACGATGCGGTCCACCACGTCCGGCGCCAGGTGGCCCATCTGACTCTCGCCGACCTCGCGGGACTTGGGCCAGGTGGAGTCGGAGTGGGGGTAGTCCGTCTCGTAGAGGACGTTGGCGACGCCGATCGAGTCGAGGTTCTTCAGGCCGAAGGCATCGTCGAAGAAGCAGCCGAAGACGTGCTCGGCGAACAGCTCCGACGGCGGGCGCAGCACCTTGTCCGCGACCCCGCCCCAGCCCCGGTTCTCCTCCCAGACGACGTTCGCGCGCTCCAGGATGTACGGGATCCAGCCGATCTGGCCCTCCGCGTACATGATCTTCAGGTTGGGGAAGCGCTCGAACTTGCCGCTCATCAGCCAGTCGACCATCGAGAAGCAGCAGTTGGCGAAGGTGATGGTGGAGCCGACCGCCGGCGGCGCGTCGGCGGAGGTGGACGGCATGCGCGAGGAGGAGCCGATGTGCATGGCGATGACCGTGCCGGTCTCGTCGCACGCCTCCAGGAAGGGGTCCCAGTCGTCCGTGTGGATGGAGGGGAGGCCCAGGTGCGGGGGTATCTCGGAGAACGCCACCGCGCGCACCCCGCGGGCGGCGTTGCGGCGGACCTCGGCGGCGGCCAGGCGGGCGTCCCAGAGCGGGACCAGGGTGAGGGGGATGAGGCGGCCTCGGGCGTCCGGGCCGCACCACTCCTCCACCATCCAGTCGTTGTAGGCCCGTACGCCGAGGAGTCCCAGCTCACGGTCCTTGGCCTCGGTGAAGGTCTGGCCGCAGAAGCGGGGGAAGGTCGGGAAGCAGAGGGCCGACTGGACGTGGTTGACGTCCATGTCCGCGAGCCGCTCGGGAACCGAGAAGGACCCGGGGCGCATCTGCTCGTAGGTGATGACTTCCAGTTTGATCTCGTCGCGGTCGTACCCGACCGCCGTGTCGAGGCGGGTGAGCGGGCGGTGCAGGTCCTCGTACACCCACCAGTCGCCGATGGGGCCGTCGTCGCCCTCGGCCCCCATCACGGGGGCGAACTTGCCGCCGAGGAAAGTCATTTCCTTCAAGGGGGCGCGGACGATGCGGGGGCCGATGTCGCGGTACCTGGACGGGAGCCTGTCCCGCCAGACGTGCGGGGGCTCCACCGTGTGGTCGTCCACCGAGATGATCTTCGGGAAGGTCTCCATGACCTATACGGTAGCGCTGATCTGACGAACCGTCAGCTAGTTGGCCGGTGATCGGTCAGGTACGGGCTGACGTGTACGCGCGATACAGGGCAGACTGACCCTTACACCGACGGAAGGCAGGGGGACGACAGATGGACGGCGTACCGGCCATCCCGAGCCCGCGGAAACATCCCGAGGCCCGTACGGCTGCCGTCGTACCCGAAGTCGACCCGGGAACGGCCCCCGCACGCGCGACCCGCGCACCCGCGACCGGCGTCCCGACCGACTCCACCGCGAGCACCACCACAGGCACCACCGCGAGCGCCACCGCAGGCACCACCGCGAGCACCACCACCGGTCCCGCCGCGAGCGCCACCACCGGTCCCGCCGCGAGCGCCACCGGGAACACCGCCTCCGCCACCACCGGGGCCCCCACCGGCGCCCCCACCGGACCCAACGAGTCCCGGTTCGCCGTCCTCGGGCCCGTCCGCGCCTGGCGCGGCGCCGAGGTCCTGCCCTCCGGCACCCCCCAGCAGCGCGCCCTGCTCGCCGTACTGCTGCTCCGCGACGGCCGCACCGCCACCGCGCCCGAACTCATCGACGCCATCTGGGGCGAGGACCCGCCGCAGCAGGCCCTCGCCACCATCCGTACGTACGCCTCCCGTCTGCGCAAGGTCGTCGCCCCCGGCCTCCTCGTCACCGACTCCGGCGGCTACGCCATCCGGCTGCGCTCCGCCGCCACCCTCGACCTCGGCGTCGCCCGTAGCCTCGCCGCCGACGCCGAGGCGGCCCGGGCCGCCGGCGACCGCTCCCTCGCCCGGACGCTCCTGACCCGCGCCCTCGACCTCTGGGAGGGCGAGCCCCTCGCCGGCGTCCCCGGCCCGCACGCGGAGACCGAGCGCATCCGGCTCGCCGAATGGCGCCTCCAGCTGATGGAGACCCGCCTCGACCTCGACCTGGAGGTCGGCCAGCACGCCGAGGCCGTCTCCGAGCTCACCGCCCTCACCGCCGCCCACCCGCTGCGCGAACGCCTGCGCGAGCTGCTGATGCTCGCCCTCTACCGCAGCGGCCGGCAGGCCGAGGCCCTCGCCGTCTACGCCGACACCCGCCGGCTCCTCGCCGACGAACTCGGCGTCGACCCGCGCCCCGAACTGGCCGCGCTCCAGCAGCGCATCCTGAACGCCGACGCCGATCTCGCCCGCGCGGAGGACCCGGCCCCGGCCGCCGCGACCGTTCATGTGAGGCCTGCCCAATTGCCTGCGACCGTCCCCGACTTCACCGGCCGCGCCAGCTTCGTCGACGAGCTCGGCGCCATCCTGTCCGGCGGCGCCCTGGATCAGGTGATGGCCGTCTCCGCGCTCGCCGGCATCGGTGGCGTCGGCAAGACCACCCTCGCCGTGCACGTGGCCCACGCCGCCCGTCCGCACTTCCCCGACGGCCAGCTCTACGTCGACCTCCAGGGCACCGAGGCCCGCCCCGCCGAACCGGAGGCCGTCCTCGGCTCGTTCCTGCGCGCCCTCGGCACCCCCGACACGGCCATCCCCGACTCCCCCGCCGACCGGGCCGCGCTCTACCGCTCCATCCTCGACGGCCGCCGTGTCCTGGTCCTCCTCGACAACGCCCGCGACGCCGCCCAGGTCCGTCCGCTGCTGCCCGGCACCGCCGGCTGCGCCGCCCTCGTCACCAGCCGGGTCCGCATGGCGGGCCTCGCCGGGGCCCATCTCGTCGACCTCGACGTGATGAGTCCCGAGGAGGCCCTGCAGCTCTTCACCCGCATCGTCGGTGAGGAGCGCGTGCGCGCCGAACGCCAGGCAGCCCTCAACGTGGTCGGCGCCTGCGGCTTCCTGCCGCTCGCCATCCGCATCGCCGCCTCCCGGCTCGCCGCCCGCCGCACCTGGACCGTCTCCGTCCTGGCCGCCAAGCTCGCCGACGAGCGCCGCCGCCTCGACGAACTCCAGGCCGGCGACCTCGCCGTCAAGGCCACCTTCGAGCTCGGCTACGGCCAGCTGGAGCCCGCCCAGCAGCGCGCCTTCCGTCTCCTCGGCCTCGCCGACGGCCCCGACATCTCGCTCTCGGCCGCAGCCGCCGTGCTCGACCTGCCCGAGTACGACACCGAGGACCTCCTCGAGGCCTTAGTCGACTGTTCCCTGCTCGAATCCGCCGCTCCCGGCCGCTACCGCTTCCACGACCTCGTACGCCTCTACGCGCGTGCCTGCGCCGAGCGTGACGAACAGCCGCCGAGCGGATGCGAGGCGGCCCTGGACCGGCTGCTGGACTTCTACCTGGCCACCGCCTCCGGGGTCTACGCCCTGGAACGCCCCGGCGACCGACTGCCCGCGCACCTGTCCGACACCCACTATCCCGGGCTGGTCTTCGCCGAACCGCGGGCCGCCCTGGACTGGCTGTACGCCGAGGCCGACCCGCTGCTGGCGTGCGTCCGGCAGGCCGCCGTACGCGGCGGCGAGTCGCTGGTCCTGCGCCGGGCCGTGGACCTGCTGTGGGCGGCGAAGGACCTCGCCGAGTCCGGGGCCAACTCCCGGCAGTACGAGTCGGCGGCCGTGGCCCTGCGCGACGCGGGCCAGGCCGCGAAGGACCCGTACGCCGAGGGCCGCGCACGCACCACCCTCACCAACGTCCATCTGGTCGCGGGCCGCTTCGCCGAGGCCGACGACGAGGCCGCGCGGGCCACCGTGCTCGCGCGCGAGGCCGGCGACCCGCTGCCCATGTGCTGGGCGCCCAACGACCGCGGGATCATCGCCCTCTACGAGGGCCGGCACGCGGACGGCGAGCGCTACCTGCTGCAGGCCATCGAGTGCTTCCGCGCCGACGGCAACAACGTCGGCGAGGCCAGCGCCCTGTGCAACCTCTCCCGCATCCACGTGGAACTGGGTCGCCTGCCCAGCGCCATAGACCTGGCCCAGCAGGGCATCGCCATCTACGACCGGATGGGCCTGAGTCTGCGCCTGGCCAACGGCCGCTACGCGCTCGGCATCGCCCTCACCCAGGCCGGCCGGCTCGGCGAGGCCCTGGCGCAGCTGGCCGAGGCGCTGTCGCTGTTCCACGAGAACCGCCAGCCGCTGTGGGAGGGCGTGACGCACTTCCGGCTCGCCGAGGCCCACCTGGCGGCGCGCCGGCCCACCCTGGCCGCCTCGCACGCCGAGCAGGCCATCGCGCTGCGCGGGATCGGCGGGGAGTGGCGCCGGGCGACGGTCCTGACGGTGCTCGGCAAGGCGCTGCGGCGGCTGGGTCAGCGGGACCGCGCGCGGGCGTGCTGGCGGGACGCGGAGACCGTGTTCACGCAGCTGCGATCGGCCGAACTGGGCGAAGTTCAGGCCTTGTTGGCTTCGGAGATCGCCGCCTGAGCTGCGGGGATTCCGGTTGAACGCGGCGTTCATCGTTCGTTTATCGCCGTCCGACAGGATAAGTACATCGACCCGGCGCCTCGGGGGAGCATCCGGGCCGGTTGGAGGACTACCCGTTCGGCGGTCATCGGGGGAATCGCCGAACGGGCCCAGCCCCACCCATACATCAGGAGAATCGATGACGACGAACGAGAACCTCAAGCCGCTCGACAACCACGCTTCGGGCGTCGAGATCGAGACCCTGGACAACCACGCCTCGGGCATCGAGATCAAGCCGCTGGAGAAGGAGCCGGCTCCGGCCGCGCCCGCCCCGGCCGTGCCCACCACGGACGAGGAGATCCGGACGCTGGACAACCACGCGTCCGGTCCGCGCCCGTAGCACCGACACGACGTACGGGGGACTCCACGGGGGAGTACGGGGGAAGTACGGGGGAACGGCGGTCGCGGTGGCCCGGAGGGGGAGCCACCGCGGCCGCCGTACACGTATGTGCGCGTCCCCGCGGCATAGGCTGGGGAGCGTGTTCTCCTCCCACGGGCCGAGCGTCCGCGAACTGGCAGTGCAGGGCCTCTCCTCGGTGGAGCGGGGCTACGACCTCCTCGCGCCGAAGTTCGACCACACCCCCTTCCGCACCCCGGACCGGATGCTCGACGCCGTCGAGGAGACCCTCGCCCAGCACGAGGGCACCTTCGGCGCCGGCCTGGACGTCTGCTGCGGCACGGGCGCGGGGATCGGCATGCTGAGCCGGCTGTGCCGGGGCCGGATCACCGGGGTGGACCTCAGCGCGGGCATGCTGGCGGAGGCGGAGCGCCGGTACGGCGCGGACGCCGAGCGCGTGGATTTCGTACGGGCCGACGCGCGGGCCCTGCCGGCCGCCCTCGCGGACACCTACGACCTGGCGGTCAGCTTCGGCGCCTTCGGCCACTTCCTCCCGAAGGAACGGCCCGCGCTGTTCTCCGGCATCCACGCGACGCTGCGCCGGGGCGGCGTCTTCGCCTTCCCGATCGGGGCCCCGCTGCCGCTCGGCTCCCCGGTGTGGTGGGCGACGACGGGCTTCGACGCGGCGATGCGGGTGCGCAACGCGATGTGGCGGCCGCCGTTCGTCATGTACTACCGGACCTTCCCCCTGGGCCCGGTCCGCGCGGACCTCCGGGCTGCCGGCTTCACGGTCGAGACGGTCCCCCTCCCCCACTTCGGCCGCCGCCCGGACGGCACCCCGAACTGGCGCCTGCTCCTGGCCCGCCGCCTCTAGCGGGCCCGTGCCGCCGTATCCCGGTGTGCGGGGCCACCGCCCAGTAGGCTGAACCAGCGCACCCCTGGAGGACACCATGGCAGCCGAGCTCCCCGAATGGATGCTCCCGCCCCGCCCGAGCGGTTGGGAAGCGGACGACCTCGACCACTGGCCCCAGGCCCCCCGGCACACCGAGCTCATCGACGGAGCGCTGATCTTCATGATGTCGCCGCAGCGGTCATGGCACTCCCGGCTCGTGGAGAACCTGACCTTCGCCCTGCGACAGGCAACACCTGACGGCATCGAGATCGAACGGGAGATGACGATCCGGCTCGACCGGAAGAGTCGCCCGGAACCGGACATCTTGGCTGCGTCCGTCCCCTACGATCCGGACCGCACCCGCTACCTCCCTGACGAAGTGGTTCTGGTGATCGAGGTGGTGTCCGAGGAATCGGCCGACCGTGACCGTTCCATCAAGCCCTTCAAGTACGCCCAGGCCGAGATCCCCCACTTCTGGCGGGTCGAGGACGAGGAGGGTGAGCCCGTCGTGCACGTCTACGAGCTGGACACGGTCACCCGGACGTATGTCCCGACCGGGATCCATCGTGAGCGGCTCAAGGTGGCGGTCCCGTTCCCCGCGGACATCGACCTGGGCGGCCTCGTCCCCTGATCCGGGTCAGCCGGTGCGCAGGGCGCGTTTGAGGATCTTGCCGCTCGCGTTGCGGGGAAGTTCCGTCACGAACTCCACCGCCCGCGGCACCTTGTAGTTGGCCATCTCGCGGCGGGACCAGGCGATCAGGTCGTCCGCGGTGAGGGTGGAGCCGGGGCGGCGGACCGCGTAGGCCTTGCCGACCTCGCCGAGGCGCGGGTCCGGGATGCCGATGACCGCGACGTCCGCGATGTCCGGGTGGAGGCCGAGGAGTTGCTCGATCTCGGCGGGGTAGGCGTTGAACCCGCCGACGATGAACATGTCCTTGATCCGGTCGGTGATGCGCAGGTTGCCGTCCTCGTCCAGGTATCCGACGTCGCCGGTGTGCAGCCGGCCCTCGGGGGTGATCGCGCGGGCGGTCTCCTCGGGGTCCTCGAAGTAGCCCTGCATGACGTGGTAGCCGCGGACCACGATCTCGCCCGCCTGCCCGGTGGGCCGTGGCCGCCCGTCCGCGTCCACGATCACCACCTCGGTGTCCGGGATGGCCCGGCCCGAGGTGGCGGAGACGGTCTCCGCGGGGTCGTCGCGGCGGCACATGGTGACGATGCCGCCGGCCTCGGAGAGCCCGTACGCGGTGAGGACGACGCCGATGCGCAGCTCGCCGCGCAGCCGTTCGACGAGCCGCAGCGGGACCACGGCCGCGCCGGTGACGACCAGGCGCAGGGCCGAGAGGTCGTGGTGGTCGCGCTGGGGGTGGTCGAGGAGCGACTGGTGGAGGGTGGGCGGCCCGGGGAGTACGGAGATCCGCTCGGCGGCGACGTTCGCGAGGACGGTGTCCACGTTGAAGACGGACTGCGGGACCATCGTGGCCCCGCGCATCAGGCAGGCGATGATCCCCGCCTTGTAGCCGAAGGTGTGGAAGAAGGGGTTCACGATCAGGTAGCGGTCGCCCTCGCGCAGTCCGGCGAGCTCGCACCACACGTCGTAGCAGCGCAGGGACTGGGCGTGGGTGATGACCGCGCCCTTGGGGCTGCCGGTGGTACCGGAGGTGAAGATGATGTCGGAGGGGGACTCGGGGCGGATGGCCTCGGCGCGCTCGCGGACCGCCGCGGCCGGTACGCCGTCCCCGCCCGCCAGGAAGTCCTTCCAGGTACGGAAGGAGTCGGGGGCGTCGTCGGCGAGGACGACGACCTGTTCCAGGTGCGGGAGTCCGGGCAGCGGGCCGCCGCCGGGCCCCTCGGCCGCGGCGCGGCGCAAGGAGGCGACGTAGGAGGTGCCGAGGAAGGTGCCGGTGACGAAGAGCAGCCGGGCCCGGCTGCGCTCCAGGACGTACGCGGCCTCGGTGCCCTTGAAGCGGGTGTTGAGGGGGACGAGCACCGCGCCGGCCGAGACGGCGCCGAGGGCGGAGACGATCCACTCCAGGGTGTTGGGGGCCCAGACGGCGACCCGGTCGCCGGGCTCGATCCCGGCGGCGAGGCAGGCGGCGGCGGCCCGCTCGACGCGTTCGCCGAGCTGCGTGTAACTGATCCGGGTGCGCCCGTCGACGACGGCCTCGCGGTCGGCGTACCGTGCCGCTGCCGCCCGCACGAGCCGCGCGATGCTGCCCCAGCGCAGATCCCCGCGCGGGTCCTCGCGCGACTCCTCGCGTACGCCCTCGCGCACGTCCGCGCGTACGTCCTCGTGCCGGTCGTCGCGCCCGTCGTCGCCCATTGCGTGCCACCTTCCCGCAGACCCAGTAGCTGACTATCCGTCAGATTAGCTGTAGCCTTCGCGGCTGTCAGTACTGGCGCACCCCGGAGGTGGCGATGGCGGCAACGCTCAAGGACGCGACGGCGATAGTCGGCATCGGGCAGACCGCCTTTGCCAAACGACTGCCGCAGTCCGAGAAGGAACTGGCCTGCCGGGCCATCCTGGCGGCCCTCGCCGACGCCGGCATCGAGCCCTCTGAGGTGGACGCCTTCTCCTCCTACACCATGGAGGAGACCGACGAGGTCGAGGTGGCCAAGGCGATCGGCGCCGGCGACGTCACCTTCTTCTCCAAGATCGGGTACGGCGGCGGCGGTTCCTGCGCCACCGTCGGTCACCTCGCCTCCGCCGTCGCCACCGGCCAGGCCACCGTCGGCGTCGCCTGGCGCTCCCGCAAACGCGGCTCCGGCCCCCGCCCCTGGAAGAACACCGCCGTCCAGCTACCCACCCCCGGCCAGTGGACCAGGCCCTTCGGCCTGCTGCGGCCCGCCGACGAGATCGGGATGCTCGCCCGCCGTTACATGCACGAGTACGGCGCCACCCGCGACCACCTCTTCAACGTCGCCATGGCCTGCCGCAACCGGGCCAACGCCAACCCGGCCGCGATGATGTACGAGCGCCCGCTGACCCGCGAGATGTACATGACCTCCCGCATGATCAGCGACCCGCTCTGCCTCTTCGACAACTGCCTGGAGACCGACGGGGCGCTGGCCTGCGTGATCGTCTCCGCCGAGCGCGCCCGCGACTGCCGGCAGAAACCCGTCTACGTCCACTCCGTCGCCCAGGGCCTGCCCGCCCAGCACCACGGCATGGTCAACTACTGGAACGACGACCCGCTGTCCGGCCCCGCGTGGACCGCCGCCCGACACCTGTGGAAGCAGGCCGACTTCGGACCCCAGGACGTGGACGTCGCCCAGATCTACGACGCCTTCACCCCGCTGATCCCGCTCTCCCTGGAGGGCTACGGCTTCTGCGGACGCGGCGAGGGCGCCGCCTTCACCGAGGGCGGAGCCCTGGAGATGGGCGGCCGGCTCCCCATCAACACCGGGGGCGGCGGCCTGTCCGAGGCGTACGTGCACGGCTTCAACCTGATCAACGAGGGCGTCAAGCAGCTGCGCGGCATCTCCACCGCCCAGGTGCCGGACGCCTCGACCTGCCTGGTGACGGCGGGCGAGGGAGTCCCGACGTCCGCGATCCTGCTGAGGAGCTGACCCGGTGACCACCACGCCCACCACTCCCGCCACGCCCACCACTCCCGCCACCGCGGACGAGCTGCTGCTCCCGGTCCCCGACGAGGACGGCGCCCCCTTCTGGGAGTACGCCGCCCGGGGCGAGCTCCGCGTCCAGGCCTGCGCCGCCTGCGGCCGGCTGCGCTTCCCGCCCCGCCCCTGCTGCCCGCACTGCCGGTCCTTCGACAGCGAGTGGCGCCGCATGAGCGGCCGCGGCCGCATCTGGTCCTACGTACGGCCGCACCCGCCGCTGCTGCCCGCCTACGCCGCGCAGGCCCCGTACAACGTGATCCTCGTGGAACTCGCCGACGCCCCGCACATCCGGCTCGCCGGAAACCTGGTGACCTCGGCCGACGCCCCGCTCGACTCGGTGGACCCGGCCCGGCTGCGGATCGGCGCCCGGGTGCACGTGGCCTTCACCGAGACGGGCGGCATGGCCGTGCCCCGCTGGATCCTGGAGAAGTCATGACCGTGCGGGTGGACCGCGACAAGGCGACCGGGGTCGCCGTCGTCACCCTGGACCGGGTCCACCGGCACAACGCGATCGATCTGGAGACCGCCGCCGAACTGAGCTCGGTGTGGCGGGAGTTCCGGTATGCCGAGGAGGTGCGGGCGGTCGTGTTGACCGGCGCCGGAGCGGCCGCCTTCTGCACCGGCATCGACCGCGGCGTCGACGTGCCGCAGCCCGCCTCCCCCTACTCGGCCGACGACCCGCTGATCGCCATCGGCCCCAAGGCGGGCGACCTGTGGAAGCCGGTGGTCGCCGCCGTCAACGGCATGGCCTGCGGCGGGGCCTTCTACCTGCTGGGCGAGGCGGAGTTCCTGATCGCCTCCGAGACCGCCTCCTTCTTCGACCCGCACACCACCTACGGCATGGTCAGCGCCTACGAGGCCGTGTACATGGCACAGCGGATGCCCTTCGGGGAGGCGGCCCGGATGTCCCTGATGGGCACGGCCGAACGGCTCTCGGCGCACCGGGCCCATCAGATCGGACTGGTCTCGGAGCTGACCGCGCCCGAGGAGCTGCTGCCGGCGGCCCTCCGGGCGGCCGAGACCCTGGCCGGCTTCCCGACCCAGGCCGTGCAGGGCACCGTACGGGCCCTGTGGTCGGCGAAACAGGCCGCGCTCCAGCAGGCCCTCGCCCAGGCCCCGGCGCTGATCGCGCTGGGGAACCTGGCCCCGGAGCGACAGGCGGAGCTGTTCGGCTCCCGCCGGCCGGGTACGGAGTTCAGGCTGCGCTGACGCGCGGCGGCCGCCTGGGGGCCCTGGGGCCCGGGCCTCAGGGCTTGCGCGTGGTCTTCGGGCCGGGCTTCTTCGTGGTCGACCTGGGCGTGGGCCGGGAGCCGCCCGAGGTGGTCGCCTCCGCGCTCGGCGTCGAGGTGTCGGACGTCCGCCGGGGCCGGTCGAGCCGGCACGTGGTGACCTCGGCCGCACGGAAGGGATCCTGGAGCGCCACCTCGACCGTACGGGTCTCACGGGCCTCCAGGGTCGCCTTGACCTCGGTCGACTCGATGACGGTGCCGTTCGCGCCCTCCCGGTAGAGGTTCACGACGAAGGTCCCCCTGCTGTCCACGTTCGAGGTGAAGCGGACCGTGGTGACCGGCGAGGTGCCGCCGACGCAGGTGATCACGACGGCCGTGGCCGGGGCGCCGCTCGCACTCGCGGAGGGCGTCGCGGTGGGCGTGGCCGTGCTGTTGTCGTCGCTGCCGTGGCTCTTCTTGCGGCTCTTGGAGCTGGAGCACCCGCCACCGCTGCCGGACTTGCTCTTGCTCTTGCCGCTGCTTCCGCTGCTCCCGCTGCTGCTGCTCCCGCCGTGCGAAGAGAACCCGGTCAGCGCGAGCACGACGCCCACCAGCACCGCGGTGAACCTGATACGACGTCCAGCCACCATGGCCCGAACCCCTCCCCGTGGACAACGGCGGGCCACGCTACCAGCCAGGACGCGCCACGTAAGGGGGACGTAAAGGCTCTTTCGCCGGTATCACCACTCAGCGGTCCACCCTGCGGGCCACGCGCGGAGCCGCGCGGCACGGGGCACCGGAGCGCCCCCGCACATGGCGGCGGCCCCGGCCCCCGGAAGGGGGCGGGGCCGACCGGCCGTACTGGCGGGTGGGGATCAGGCAGCGGCGACGACGCCGGAGGCCGCGATCTCGACCTTGCCCTTGGGGGCGCCGGACTGGGAGCCCAGGGCCTCGATCTGGTCGACGAGCTCCTGGCCCGAGACGACCTCGCCGAAGACGACGTGCTTGCCGTCGAGCCACGAGGTGACGACCGTGGTGATGAAGAACTGCGAGCCGTTGGTGTTGCGGCCGGCGTTCGCCATCGACAGCAGGTACGGGCGGTCGTGCTTCAGCTTGAAGTTCTCGTCGGCGAACTTCTCGCCGTAGATGGACTTGCCGCCGGTGCCGTTGTGGTTGGTGAAGTCACCACCCTGCAGCATGAACTGGGGGATGACGCGGTGGAAGCCGGAACCGGCGTAGCCGTAGCCGTTCTGGCCGGTGCACAGCTCACGGAAGTTGCGCGCGGTCTCCGGGACGACGTCGTCGAAGAGATTGAAGACGATGCGTCCGGCCGGTGCGCCGTTGATGGTGATGTCGAAGTAGACGTTGTCGCTCATGGGGTCCATCCTGTCACTCCCGGTGCGGTGCGCTACCCGGCGGGGCCGCAGCCCCGCCTCCGCGCAGGTCAACCGCTGGTCCGGGTACCCGTCCCCTTCGCCGCGTCCAGGGCGTACACGCAGCGGTCCTTGCTGCACGCGTAGACCACGCCCGCGTCCGCCACCGGGGCGCCCGTGATCTCGCCGCCCGTGGCCAACTTCCAGCGCAGCTGGCCGCCCGCCGCGTCCAGGGTGTACAGGCAGTGGTCGGCCGAACCGAAGTGCACCCGGCCGTCCGCGACCGCCGGCAGGCCGGTGATCTCGCCACCCGCCGCGAACCGCCACTTCGGCGTACCGGTGACCGCGTCGAGCGTGTACAGCGCGCTGCCCGCGCCCAGGTGGACGTTGCCGTTCGCGACCACCACCGGGTCCGCGGACTGGCGTCCCTCCGTCGCGATCCGCCAGCGGTCCTGGCCGGTGGCCGCGTCGAGGGCGTAGACCGTGCCCAGGTAGTCGACGAGGTAGACCCCGCCGCCCGTGACGGCCGCGCCCGGCGCGAAGGCCGGGGGCGCCAGGAAGACCGCGGGGGCCTCGAAGTGCCAGCGGACCCGGCCCGAGGCCCGGTCCACCGAGATGACCCGGGTGCCGGCCGCGACGTAGACGTTGCCGTCCGGCGCCGGAGTGACCCGGACGGGCACGTTCCCGCAGGAGGCCGCGTCGCCGATCGGGTAGGACCAGGACTCGCGGCCGGTACGGGCGTCCAGGGCGCGCAGCCGGGCGTCCTGCCACACGTACACCGTGCCGTCGTGGAGGACGGGGGCCGCCTCCGGGGTCTCGAAGTCGCTCTGCGCTCCGGTCAGCTCCCACAGCTTGTGGCCGTTGGAGGCCTCCCGGCCCTGTACGCCGCCGCCACGGGTGGCGGTGACGACGGTGCCGCGCTCGGCGCGCAGCGCGTACACCCAGGCGTCGGTGGACAGCCGCCACCGCTCGGAGCCGTCGGCCGCGTCCAGCGCGAAGAGGGACGGGCCGTCGGAGGCGTGGATCCGGCCGTCGGTGACCGCCATGGACCAGGCGACGTCGCGGGTCTTGAACTGGCGGCGGCCGCTCGCCACGTCCAGCGCGTGGACCTCGAAGGAGGTCACGTAGAGCAGGTTCCCGGCGACGGTCGGGGTGCCCCAGACCTCGTTGGACATGCGGAAGCGCCACGGCCGCCAGCGGCCGCTGTCCGGGGACGGGCCGGGGCCCGGTACGGAGCCCGGTACGGGCTGCACCGCCGAGGGGGTGGCCACCGATCCGCCGGGCGGGCGGATCCAGCCGGTCGCCGAGTCCGCGGCGGCGGACGAGGCGTGCGCGGCCGGGGCCGCGACGCTCGCGCGCGGGCCGGGCCCGATCGGCACCGGCGAACCGCCCAGGCGCACCGGCTCGCCCGAGGGCACCGGGGACATCGGCGGGTGGTGCGGGCGCTGCGGGACGGCCTGACCGGTACGCGGGTCCACCCACGAGTCGGCGCCGCGCGGCCGACGGTGCGTGACGGCCTCGGAGGCCGACCCGCGACCGCCGGAGCCCGGGCCGGGCGCCGGCACCGCGGGGAGCGGCGCGGGCGGCGTACGGTGCCCCGCACGCCGGGCCTCGATCATCGCGACGGCCCGGGCGGGCAGCCACGCGGAGGCGGTGCCGCTGTCGTCCCCGCCGTCGAAGAGGTGCGGGGCGAGCTGCGCCTGCAGGTCGGCCGGGGTGGGCCGGAGCGTGGCGTCCATCTGCATGCAGGAGTCGATCAGCGGCCGCAGCTCGGCGGGCAGCCCCTCCAGGTTCGGTCCCTCGCGCAGCAGCATGAAGACCGTCTCCACCGGGTTCGCCCCGTGGTACGGCGGGTGCCCGGTGGCGGCGAAGACGAGGGTGGAGCCGAGGGAGAAGACATCGCTGGCGCCCTTGACGCTGCGCGAGTCCTTGGCCTGCTCGGGCGACATGTACGCGGGCGTGCCGACGGCGACGTTCGTCATGGTCAGGCGGGTGTTGGAGACCCCGCTCGCGATGCCGAAGTCGATCACGCGCGGGCCGTCCTCGACGACGAGCACGTTGGACGGCTTCAGGTCGCGGTGGACCAGGCCGGCGCCGTGGATGGACTGCAGGGCCTCGGCGATGCCGGCGGCCAGCCACCGTACGGCCTGGGCGGGCATGGGCCCGCACTCGTTGACGATCTCCTCCAAGGAGGGCGCCGGGACGTACGCGGTCGCCAGCCACGGCACGGCGGCGCGCGGGTCGGCGTCGACCACGGCCGCGGTGTAGAAGCCCGACACGGCGCGGGCCGCCTCCACCTCGCGCGTGAAGCGGACGCGGAAGAGCTGGTCCTCGGCGAGCTCGGTGCGCACCGTCTTGATCGCGACCCGCCGTCCGGACGCGGACCGCGCGAGATAGACCAGCCCCATGCCGCCGGCGCCGAGCCGTCCCAGCACCTCGAAGGGGCCGATCCGTCTCGGGTCGTGCTGCGTCAGCTGCTCCACCACTCGCCTCCACACCCATCCCCGTACGGGCCACTCAGCGGGCCCGCTTCCACCGGCACGGGGCCCTGCCCGTGCAGCGTCTCACTCCGGGCGGCGCCCGGGTCGAGCAACCCCGATTCTGTCAGGCCCGGACCCGGTCCGGCCCCGGCACGTCGAGCAGGGCGGTGTGATCTGCTCGGCGATCTTTCCGAACCGGGGCGATCCGGGCCACGCGGCCCGGTCGGCGGGGGCCCGCCGTCGGACGATCGGGGGCTCGCCGTCGGTCGGCGGGGAGGGCCCGCCGTCGGTCGGAGGGGAGGGGCCGCCGTCGGTCGGCGAGGAGGCCCGTCACGCGTCCGGCGTCGTGCGGGGTTCCGAGAGCAGCCCGAAGACCGCCCCCTGATTGTCGGCGACGACCGCGATCCGCCCGTAAGGGGTGTCGAAGGGGTCGGCGGTGACCCGGCCGCCGAGACGCTGCACGGTGATGACCGACTGATCGCAGTCCGGTACGGCGAAGTAGGCGAGGAAGTGCGCGGGCATGACCGCGGGGAAGGCGTCGGTGATCAGGCTGCGGCCGAGCACCGCGGTGTCCGTGCCGGGCGCGGTCCCGGGCGGGGACCAGATGCGGTACTCGACACCGGCGTCGTCCTGGTCCTGCGGGACGTAGCCGAAGACCTTGGCGTAGAAGACGTCGACGGCGTCGCGGGCGCGCGTGTAGACCTCGCTCCAGCAGTACGTGTACGGCTCCTGCTGGGCGTCGAAGCCGTGGTGGGTGCCGGGCTGCCACAGGCCGAAGACGGCGCCTCCTGGGTCGGCGGCCATCGCCGCGGTGCCGTACGGACCGACCGGCATCGGGTCCATCACCATCTGGCCGCCGGCGGCGCGGATGCGCTGGGCGCAGGCGTAGGCGTCGGTGGTGTAGAGGTAGATCCCCCAGACGGTGGGCATGCGGCCGTCGGGCTTGGGGGCGAGGGCGGCGACGTTGCGGCCGCGGCTGTAGGCCTGGGTGTAGTGGCCGTACTCGGCGCCCGCACCTTCGGAGAAGGTCCACCCGAAGAGCTCACCGTAGAAGCGCTTGCCCGCCTCGACGTCCGGAAGCGAGGCGTCCACCCAGCAGGGTGCGCCTTCGGCGAATGCGGCCATGGGCCCGTTTCCTTCCGTTGTGCGGGGGTGTGTACCCTCCCAACCCTCTCAGCCATGATCCGCCCGAAAACTTGTCCACAGCCTGTTGATAAGACTATTCGGGGGAAACCTTGCGGAACCGGGCGACACGCCCGGGGCCTCGACGGGGGGCGGGTCGGGGGCCGGACGGGGGCGGCACCGAGGCCCGTGGGACCCGATGCGCGTCCGAAATACGCCCCCACGGCCGCCCGGGACCCCCTTCCGCCCAGGCCAGGGACCCCGTAACCCCATTTGCAGGCGGCCGAATAGCGCGCCGATCACCCCTCGGTAAGCTGACGGCATGACAGGACAAGTACGCACCGTCGACGGGCGTGTCGCCGGCCGGCGCGGCCAGGCGACGCGGCAGAAGCTGCTCGACTGCCTCAGCGAGATGCTCAGCTCCTCGCCGTACCGCGACGTCAAAGTGATCGACGTCGCCCGCAAGGCCGGTACCTCCCCCGCGACCTTCTACCAGTACTTCCCGGACGTCGAGGGCGCCGTCCTGGAGATCGCCGAACAAATGGCCACCGAGGGCGCACAGTTGACGTCGCTCGTCGAGGGCCGGACCTGGGTCGGCAAGTCAGGGTGGGCCGCCGCCGAGGAACTCGTCGAGGGTTTCCTGGAGTTCTGGCGCCGCAACGACGCGATCCTGCGGGTCGTCGACCTCGGCGCGGCCGAGGGCGACAAGCGCTTCTACAAGATCCGCATGAAGATCCTGAACTCGGTCACCAACTCCCTCACGGAATCGATGAAGGAGCTCCAGGCCAAGGGCAAGGTCGACAAGGACATCAGCCCCGCGGCGATGGCCGGTTCACTGGTGGCGATGCTGGCCGCGGTCGCCTCGCACCAGAAGGGCTTCCAGACCTGGGGCGTCAAGCAGGCCGAGCTCAAGCCGAACCTGGCGCTGCTCGTCCACCTCGGGATCACCGGCAAGAAGCCCACGAAGTAGCGGCGGCCCCCGGACGCCCTCCAGGGGCCCGCCGACCACGTCCGATCCACTTCCGTTCCACGCCCGTTCCACGCCCGATCCACGCCCGATCGCCTGCGATCAGCGACGCTCCAGGCGGAACAACCGGATCTCGCGCTCGATGCGCGCCTGGTACGTCGCATACGGCGGCCAGAACCTCAGCACCGCCTGCCACGCCTCCGCGCGTTCCTCACCCGCCAGCAGCCGGGCCCGGACGGGGATGTCCCGGCCTTGCCAACTCACGTCCGCGTCCGGGTGCTTGAGCAGGTTCCCGGTCCATGCCGGGTGCCCGGGCCGGCCGAAGTTGGAGCCGATCAGGATCCACGTCGCCCCGTCGTTCTCCGGCATGCAGGCGAGCGGGGTCGTGCGCGGCTCACCGGTCTTGGCGCCTTTGGCGGTGAGGATCACGCCCGGCAGCATCTGGGCGCTGAGGATGACCTTGCCGCGGGTCAGCTTGTGCACCGCCTTGTCCATGGCGGGGATGAAGTGCGGTGCGATCTTGGCGAAGAGCAGGGTCGAGGAGACCTTCTGCATCAGCTTGACGCCGGGAGCCATCAGACGGCCACCTTCTCTTGTGCGGGTGGGGGCGGGGGTGTGCGCGGGGACGCGGGCGGGGACGTCGGCGTAGGCGCGGGCACGGGCGGGGCGGCGGCTGTCGCCGAGGCCCCGACCGGAGCCGCCGCCGTGGCCGCCGCCGTAGCCGCCGGGTCCGCGAACAGGCCCGCGCGGTCGGCGGCGTGTGCCCGCAGCCGGTGGACCGGGCCGAACAGCAGCTCGTCGGCGGCCGCCCGCTTGAAGTAGAGGTGCGCGTCGTGCTCCCAGGTGAAGCCGATGCCGCCGTGCAGCTGGATCGCCTCGCCCGCGGTCACCCGTAGGGTCTCCAGGGCCTGGGCGAGCGCGAGGCCGCCCTGGTCCGGGTCCCAGGCGGCGTAGTAGGCCGCCGAGCGGGCCGCCTGCACCCGCACGTACAGGTCGGCGAGGCGGTGCTTGACCGCCTGGAAGGAGCCGATCGCCCGGCCGAACTGCTCGCGCTGACGCACGTACTCCACCGTGCGGGCCAGCGCCTGATCGGCCGCGCCGACCGCCTCGGCGGCCAGCACGGCGGCGGCGGTCCGCCCGGTCGCGGCGAGCGCGCCGAGCACATCCGCCCCGTCGTCGCCGAGCAACTCCGCAGGGGCGTCCCGTAGTTCGATCCTGGCCTGCGGGCGGGTCTCGTCCAGGACGGCCTGCCGGGACCGCACGAGCCCCGGCGCGTCCTCCCGTACGAGGAACAGCAACGTACGGCTGCGCGCGAAGCCGCCGGTGTGCGCGGCGACGAGCAGCAGCCCGGCACTGTGCCCGTCGAGCACCTGGGCGACCTCCCCGTACAGCCGCCAGCCGCCCCCGGACGCGTCGGCGCGGGCCTGGACCCCGCCGGCGCGGCCGCCGCCGGACCAGCGGCCCTCGGCGTCCTCGCCGGTCAGCGCGAGGGCGGTGGCGAGCGCCGGGCCGGGGACGGCGAGGGCGGCGCTCAGCCCGCCCGACGCCAGCGGCAGGAGCAGCGCGGAGCGCTGGGCGTCGGTGCCGAGGGCGGTGATCAGGGGCACGCACAGCGCGGCGGTGGCCAGCAGCGGCGAGGGCAGCAGCGCCCGCCCGGTCTCCTCGCAGGCCAGCGCCAGGTCGGCGGGGCCGCAGCCGACACCGCCGTACTCCTCGGCGATGGCGATGCCGGGCAGCCCGAGCTGCCGGGCGAGCTGCTGCCAGAGCTCGCGATCGTGTCCGGCGGCGGTGCGGACGGCGGCCTTGACCTCGTCGGGGCCGCAGCGTTTGCCCAGGATCTCGCGCAGGGTACGGCGTATCTCGTCCTGCTCCGCGGTGAAGGCGGCATCCATCGTCGGGCTCCTCCCCGTATCTGACGGGCCGTCATGTTAGAGCCGGGGGCGCCAGATGCACAGGGTGCGGAGACGTCTCTCCGCATTGCTACTCCACCCCGAAGAGACCCTCCTGCACTCCCCCGCCCGTCACGAAGCCCCCACGCCGCACGGAACCTCCTGCGAGGAACTCGACGAACAGCGCCTCCCGCAGGGCGGTGAGCGTGCCGATCTCCTCCGCGGCGGTGCGCGCCCTCGCGTGCAGGCGTCCGGCCACCTCCGCGAACCGGGCGCGGACGTGCGCCGGGGCCCAAGCGGTGGTGGCGGCAGCGAACGCGCGGTGACTGATCTCGCGGCCTCCTGCGCCCTGAGCCGTCGACGCCAGGTCGGCGGCACGGCAGCGGATGCCGTGGAGCAGCCAGTATCGGTCGTCCTCGAACGCCGGTTCCAGGACGAGCACTCCCCTACCCGGGGCCACGACCTGGTCGTTCACCACCACGTGCACACCGCCCTCCCTCGCGGCCACGAGCAACGACCCGGGCGGACAGAGCGGCATGTCCGGTGCGGCAGCCTGCTCCGCACCGATGTGGCGGAGGTGCGCCAGTTCGCTCTGCAGGATGTCCGCGGGTGCCACGACCGGCACGGAAGGCACGCAAGGACCGACCGACTCCCCACTCTCCGGGTGCGGCCGCACGCGGGATCCGATACTGATCCGCGCGAGCTCCCCGAAAACCGGACCGGGCGGTTCCCCGGCCGTCTCCGCCCGGAACCAGGCGTCCGCGACCTGGGGTGCTGTACGCACGATGGCGCGGTCGACCTCCGACTTCTGCTCCACCACAGCCAGCAGGCGGAGAAACTCCCGAGCCTGCGCACGCGGCGGTACCGGAACCGGCAGCTCGCGCAAGGCGGCCAGGTTCAGCGTGCGCTGCAGAGTCGACCCCGTCGCCCGCGCGGCGCACCACGCGCGCGCGAGAGAGGAGTTGAGCCACGCAGCGAGCCAGTCCGGAGCCACGGGAGCATCGTCGGCCAGACTGACCCGCCCGACCGTGCGAGAGATGTTCCAGCCTTGGAACTCCCCGTTCGCGAGGGCGGCTTCACCCACCCTGCCGACCATGACGACAAGGACGTCACCCGCAGCGATCCGGCTGCGCGCATGAGCGTCGTCCACCTGCCGGCTGACGAGCCTCGCCTGGTCCGGACGGATCCGACCATCCTGAACGTCCGCGGCGCGCACCATGCCCACGCCGTCGTCCGCATGCGGACCGGGGCGGGTGATCCCGTAGCCGACAGCCGACTTGAGGGGAAGCTCTCCGAGGCGCACCACCGCCCAGTCCGGGGGGAGAGCCCCCAGCCGCTGTTCGAGCAGTCCTGCGCTCACCGGATCCCCAGCATGTGTCGGAGCTCGCGTTCCAGCCGGTTCGATTCGTCGAAGTGGTGCTCGAGTTCAGCGGTCAGATCCGACAGCTGCCGGTGGCCTCCGAAGTCCGTTTCGTCGATGCCCTGTGCGGGCACGTGGCGGGACGGGAGCACATCGTGCTCCTGAGCGGCGAGCTCCACCAAGGGAACCGACCGGCACCAGCCGGGCCGGTCCGCGTACGACCGAGCTCCGGAGCGCCCGAGCCACGAGGCGAAGGTGTCCGAAATCCTCCCGATCGCCTCGCCGGGAAGGATGCGCTGGCGCTTGTCCACGGTGACTGCGGTCTCGCGGGCGTCGACGAGGAGCACCTCGCCGGGCTGCCGCACCGGTCCCGCACCCCGGAACCCGGACATGATCCACAGACACATGGGGTTGCGAACGTGCGGGATGATCCCGGCGGGGAGTTCGACCACCGCGGTCAGGAGTCCCTGGTCGACCAGGTGCGCCCGGATGTCACGTTCGGCGCCCCGCGTACCGGTCGCCGCGCCCGTGGGCAGGAGGATCCCCGCCTTCCCCCCGGGAGCGAGCTTCTTCAGACAGACCTGCACCCAGGCGAAGTTGGCGTTGCCCTGGGGCGGCACGCCCAAAGGCCAGTGCTCGTCGTGCCGGCCGTATCCGCCATCCCACCGCGACATGTTGAAGGGAGGGTTGACCGCCACGACATCGAACGTCCGGTCAGGGAAGCCGTCGCGCAGGAGACTCGATTCCGTGCCGACCAAGAGAGCGTCGAGATCGCGGATGCCGATGTTCATCTCGGCCGTGGCCAACGCGGACGCACTCACGTCTTGGCCGAACAGCCGCAGGCGCCCCGCCGCTCCGCCGCGCGCGGCCACGTGGGCGGCGGATTCGATGAGCAGACCGCCCGATCCGCAGGCAGGATCGTGGACGGAATCGCCCTCCCGAGGGTCCAGCAGCTCCACCATCAAGCGCGCCACACCGCTCGGAGTGAAGTAGTGGCCACCCTTGGCCTCCCGGGACTGCGCCTGTAGCACGAGGTCGAACAACCGGACGGGGCTCGGCGCCTGGGCCACCACGCCGACGACGTCGTACACCCGGGCGCCACGCAGCGCATGCAGGTCGGGAACGGGCAGGTCGACCCGGTGCCCGCGATCCATCTGCCAGTCCCGCACACCCCTCGCGATCACCTCGTGCAGGTGATCCCCGTCCACGCCGGACCGAACCTCGTCCCAGGCGTAGGACCGGGACGCCGAGTACAGCTCGTCGGTGGACCGTGAAGACTCCGCCTGGTGCCGCAGCAGCCCGAGGAGCATGACGAGGCGGAGCGCCTCCTCGACGGGAACGACCCCACGCAGGGCGTCCACCGCCCGCCGGAGCGCCGCCTCCTGAGCCGCGTTCGCGTCCACTTCTTCTCCTCCGTGCTCACCGCCACCCCGTACTCACCCCATCATGCCCCGCAGGTCATGGGGCCTGGACGTAGTTCACGATCAGGAATCCCACGCCGACCGTCGCGACGAAGGCGGCCCCTCCGCCGGCCAGCACTGCCTGCCAGTCGGCTCCCACCGCCCGCAGACAGGCCCCCGCCACGAAGGCGACGAGCAGCCCGGACATGACGATGAGCGCGACCACCAAAAGCTTCTGCTGCACGGACCCCCACCATTCTTGCGCCAGATTCGACCGATAAGTCGGCATCGGCCAAGGCGGAAGGACACCACCCCATCGATGCATGGCTTCACCATAGCATCTGCAGCAGTCCGTTTGGTTTTTAGTTAGCAGTCGGCTTGGATCAGGCGGGAACCTCAGGATACGCCTTCACGATTTCCACTACCCCCTCGAATTCCCCCTCTAATTCCCCCTCGAATCCGCGACCCGCGCGGCGGCGGCGGACGCAGAGCCCTGCCCTCGCACCGCAAATCTGATGTACCGTCAGATGTATGTCTCCAGCCATACCGTCCTCTCCCAGGCGTCGGGTCGCGGTCGTCGGCGTCGCCCTCTCGGACTGCGGCCGGGTCGACGGCCCCACCCCCTACGCCCTGCACGCGCAGGCCGCCCGCCGCGCCCTGGCCGACTCCGGCCTGGACCGCTCGGTCATCGACGGCTTCGCCTCGGCCGGCCTCGGCACACTCGCGCCGGTCGAGGTGGCCGAGTACCTGGGCCTGCGCCCCACCTGGGTCGACTCCACCTCGGTCGGCGGCTCCACCTGGGAGGTCATGGCCGCCCACGCGGCGGACGCGATCGCCGCCGGGCACGCCAACGCCGTGCTCCTGGTCTACGGCTCCACGGCCCGCGCGGACATCAAGGCACGGCGCCGCACGTCCAACCTCTCCTTCGGGGCGCGCGGACCGCTGCAGTTCGAGGTCCCGTACGGCCACACGTTGATCTCCAAGTACGCGATGGCCGCCCGCCGCCACATGCACGAGTACGGGACCACGCTGGAGCAGCTCGCCTCCGTGGCCGTACAGGCCCGCGCGAACGCGGCCACGAACCCGGACGCCATGTTCCGCGACCCGATCACGGTCGAGGACGTACTCGGCGGCGACATGATCGCCGACCCCTTCACCAAGCTGCACTGCTGCATCCGCTCGGACGGCGGCTGCGCGGTGCTCCTGGCGGCGGAGGACTACGTACCGGACACCGCGAAGGCTTCTGTCTGGATTCTGGGGGCGGGCACCTCCGTCTCCCACACCACCATGTCGGAGTGGGAGGACTTCACCGTGTCCCCGGCCGCCGTCTCGGGGCGCATCGCCTTCGAGCGGGCCGGCCTCACCCCGGCGGACGTGGACCTCGCGGAGATCTACGACGCCTTCACCTACATGACCCTGGTGACCCTGGAGGACCTCGGCTTCTGCGCGAAGGGCGAGGGCGGGGCGTTCGTGGAGAAGGGCCGCCTGCTGCGCGACGGGGAACTCCCGGTCAACACCGACGGCGGCGGCCTCTCGGCCTGCCACCCCGGCATGCGCGGCCTGTTCCTCCTGGTCGAGGCGGTCCGCCAACTCCGCGGCGAGGCGGGGGCCGGCCAGGTCACCAAACCCGGCGGCCGCCTCCCGGAGGTCGCCTTGGCCTCGGGTACGGGCGGCTGGTTCTGCTCGTCGGGAACGGTCCTGCTGGGGAGGGGCTGAGCGGTCCCCGCCGCCCGGGGGCGGGGACCGCTACTTGCCCTCGGCGAGAGTGTGCGCGACGAGCGCGTTGGCGTGACCGTGCCCCAGACCGTGCTCGGTCTTGAGCCACGACACGAGTTCCATGTGCTTGGTCAGCGGAGAGGACCGGATGAGCTCCTGCCACTCCCCGATGGGAAGCCCGTACTTCTTCTCGATGGAGGGGAAGTAGCTGGCGGGGCCCTTGGCCGTCTCGGTCATGGCGGGTCTCCTCGGGGTACGGGGCGTGGTGCGGTGCCGTTGCGCGTCGCGGTGTTTCGCTGCGTGTCGTAGGTAGGACCCCTGCGGCGGGCAGAACTCATCGGCGGGACGAAAGATTTCTTCGCCGGCGGTGGGATCGGAGAGGTCCGGGGGCTTCGGGAGGGCGGAGGCCGATCGATCGGGAGCGGGAGGGGGTCGGGGGCGTGGGCGTGGGGTACGGGATCCACTGGACCGGCATCAGGGAGGGGTATGGGGGTTTCCCGTCAGTCCCATCGTCCCTCCGTGTCGGGCCGGTCCCTCAAGGGCGCTCCTTCGTCGCGTCGCTACGCGATGGCCTGCGGCCACCCTTGACCGACCGTCCCGCCCCGGAGAAACGAAAGACTGCCGAGAAGCCCCCAAAAGAACGAGCCGGTCGAAGGTACGAAGGACGGGGACATCACAGAAGCCCGGACCGGGTCGGGTGTGAGGGGCGATCCCGAGACGGCTCCGTCCGGACCCGGACCCAGGTCGGGGGAGCGCGTCAGATCGCTACGTGCTTCTCGTCTCTCAGCGTCCGACGACCGTCCTGGGCTGGACATAAGCCGCCCACGGTCCGTAGTCACTTCCCACGCGAGGCGGCTGAAGGTCGCCCGGGGCCGGGCACAAGCCGCCCACGAGACCGGGACTGACTCTCGACCTGCGTCCGACGACCGACCGGGGCTGGGCATAAGCCGCCCACGAGACCGGGACCGACTCTCGACCTGCGCCCCACAACCGTCCGTGGCCGGGCACAAGCCGCCCACGACCCATGGGGGCTTCCCGGGTGAGGCGGCTGGAGGCTGTTGGTGGCGGAAGTGCGTGGAAGCGCGGCTGTTCCGTGGTGGATGCAGGTCAGCGTGTGCGGGCGGGCCCGGAAGGCCGCAAGTTTGCCCCTATTGCCCGGCTATGGGGCCGGGTTGGTGGTGCCGTGTTCGTCCTGACCCGGCTCCACCACGGATTGTCCGAGCCATCGACCGTCCGCCCCTCTCGTCAGCTCTCATCAACCCCTGACGACCGACTGTTGCAGTCACGGAGAAGCACCCAGCGATCCGAAGCGACCTGCGCCCGCCCCCAACAGGCGCCGGACGCGTGACGGGGGAAGGGCAAGCGGGCGGTGGGCGGCCTATGTCCAGCCCCGGACGGGCGTCGGACGCTGAGACGTGCTGAGCGTGTAGCGATCTGGTGCGCCCAGGCGCCACCGGGATGGCTCTCTCATGGGCCCGTCTCGGGATCGTCGCTTGCACCCGACCCGGTCCGGGCTTCTGTGATCGCCCCGTCCCTGTGACCTTGGACCGGCTCGTTCTTTTGGGGGCTTCTCGGCAGTCTTTCGTTTCTCCGGGGCGGGACGGTCGGTCAAGGGTGGAGCGCAGCGACATCGCGAAGCGACGCGACGAAGGAGCGCCCTTGAGGGACCGGCCCGACACGGAGGGACGATGGGACTGACGGGAAACCCCCATACCCTCCCTGATGCCGGTCCAGTGGATCCCGTACCCCACGCCCCCGACCCCGCGGCACGCCACCCCCAATTCCCTGGCCCCCGCTCCCGCCCTGCTGTTCCATGGGGCCCATGAGCAGCGAGAGCAACAGCACCGGCCTGGGCGGCGAAGCCGTCTCCGACGCCTCCGACGACTTCGACGCCACCCTGCACTCCCTGCGCGTGTGGGACTGCCCGCTCCCCGGCTTCGACACGGCCGCCGCGCCCGCCGAGCCGCTGGCGCTCTTCCGGGAGTGGTTCGTGCAGGCCGCGCGGGCGGGGCAGTTGGAGCCGCACACCATGAGTCTGGCGACGGTGGACAGTCAGGGGCGGCCCGACGTGCGGACGCTGATGCTGCACGACGCCGACGCGCGCGGCTGGCACTTCGCCTCGCACGCCACCAGCGCCAAGGGCGTGCAGTTGGCCGGGCGGCCCGACGCGGCGCTCGGGTTCTACTGGCCGACCGTGGGCCGCCAGGTCCGCCTCCGGGGTCGGGTCACCGCCTGCGGGCCCGAGGAGAGCCGAGCCGACCTGGCGGTCCGCTCGCGCGGTGCGCTCGCCGCCGCGCTCACAGGCCGGCAGAGCGAGGTGCTCGGTTCCGTGGAGGAGCTGGCGCGGGTCTCGGCGGCGGCCTGGGAGCGAGCCGGAGCCGAGCCGGACGCGCCGGCTCCGACCTGGACGCGGTACGTACTGGAACCCGTCGAGGTGGAGTTCTTCCAGGGGGACGCCGCGCGCCGGCACGTCCGCCTGCGGTACTCCCGTACCGCCGACGGGTCCTGGGACCGCGAGCTGCTCTGGCCCTGACCCCCGACCGTCAGCGCTCCGCCGCCGGCACGGGGGCGGGCGCGGGCCGGAAGACCGCCACCCACACCCCGTCCGCCGCCTCGCGGAAGGTGACCGTCAGCGGCATGCCGATGCGCAGCTGCGCCGCCTCGCAGTCCACCACCTCGGTCATCATCCGCGGGCCTTCGGCGAGGTCGACGACCGCCGCCGTGTAGGGGACGCGCGTGCCGAACGGCGGGAGGTCGTTGCGGTGGATCACCGACCACGTGTAGAGGGTCGCCCGGCCGCCGGCCGTCTCCCACGTCACGCGGTCCTCGCCCGCCCAGCAGAACGGGCAGAACTCGCGCGGGTAGTGATGGGCCCGCCCGCAGTCGGCGCAGCGCCGCAGCAGGAGCCGGCCCTCGGCGGCCGCATCCCAGTAGGGGCGGGTGAACTCGTCCGCCTCGGGGAGGTCGTACCGCGCGGTGCCGCTCACAGGAAGAGTCCGATCGCCGCGTCGAGGGACCAGGTCTGCCAGGACATGGCGAGGAGTGCGACGAGCGAGATGAGCGCCATCATCGTGTTCTGACCCTGCTCGGCCCAGTCGTGGATCATCAGGACCAGGTAGAGCAGGTTCAGCAGGAGTCCGCCGACGAGGGCGACGGGGGTCAGGAAGCCGAGGACGAGGCCCAGCCCGAGCGCGAGTTCCGCGTAGACGACGAGGTACGCCATCATCTTCGGCCGCGGTGCGACGACCAGCTCGAAGCCGCCCTTGACGAAGGTCCAGCGGTGTTTGCCGGCGACGTCGGCGGCCCAGGCTATGCCGGTGCCGCGCTCGAACCAGCCCTTCTTGTCCTTGTGCCGCCAGCTCTCCAGCCACCACAGGCCGAGGCCTATCCGGAGCACGGCGAGCCATTCGGCCCCACTGAGCCAGATGGTCTGCATCGGCGGCCCCCACCCCTCTCGCGATCGACACGCACGCTTTATCTGACGGTACGTCAGTTCAGCGGATCCGGAGCGATCGCGCAAGGCCCCGGTCGGCCGCCGCTCGACCATCCGTCGGCCATCGGTCGCGGGCTACGCCCGCCGTGATCGATCCGCAATCGATTCCCCGCCCGACCGAGACCCATGAACCCAGCGTGGCGATACGATCACACCTCATGCCCGGAGACCCCACAGCACCCGACATGACCACCCAGCCCCGCCCCGTGTACGTGATCGGGGCCGGCCCCGGCGGCCTCGCCGTGGCCGCCGCACTGCGCGCCCGCGGGGTCCGCGCGGTGGTCGTCGAGAAGTCCGACGGGGTCGGCGCATCCTGGCGGCGGCACTACGACCGGCTGCGCCTGCACACCACGCGCCGGCTCTCCGCCCTCCCGGGTCTGGCCATGCCACGCCGCTTCGGGCGCTGGGTCTCCCGCGACGACGTCGTGCGCTACCTGGAGAAGTACGCCGAGTTCCACGAGCTGGAGCTGGTCACCGGTGTGGAGGTGACCCGGATCGAACCAGCGCCCGAGGGCCAGGGCGAGGCCGAGGGCGAGGGCGGCTGGATCCTGCACGCCAGCGGCGGCCGCGAGCTGTCGGCCGCGGCCGTGGTCGTCGCCACCGGCTTCAACCACACCCCTGCACTCCCCGACTGGCCGGGCCGGGACACGTACGAGGGCCGACTGCTGCACGCCCGCGAATACCGCAACCCCCAGCCGTACGCCGGCCAGGACGTCCTCGTCGTCGGTGTCGGCAACACCGGCGCCGAGATAGCCGTCGACCTCGTCGAGGGCGGCGCGGCGCGGGTGCGGCTCGCCGTGCGCACCGCGCCGCACATCATGCGCCGCTCCACCGCCGGCTGGCCGGCCCAGCGCAGCGGGATCCTCGTACGCCGGCTGCCCGCGCGGCTCGTGGACCGGCTGGGCGCGCTCGTCGCGAAGGCTTCCGTACCGGACCTGTCGGCGTACGGGCTTCCGCGTCCGACCACCGGCCTCTACAGCAGGGTCAAGCAAGGGTCGATACCGGTTCAGGACGTCGGTCTGATCGACGCGGTCCGCAGCGGCACGGTGGAACCGGTGGCGGCCGTCGAGGCCTTCGAAGGCGCCGAGGTGGTGCTCGCGGACGGCTCGCGGATCACCCCGGACGCGGTGATCGCGGCGACCGGCTACCGCCGGGCCCTGGAAGGGCTGGTCGGCCACCTGGGGGTGCTCGACGAGCGCGGCCGCCCCCGGACGCACGGCGCCCGCTCCCCCGAGCAGGCCCGCGGCCTGTACTTCACCGGCTTCTCGAACCCCATCAGCGGCATGTTCCGGGAGATGGCGATGGACGCGGAGAAGATCGCCAAGGCGGTCGCCCGCCGGTCCCGTGCGGGTGCCGCGTGAAGCCGCCCGGCAGAAGCCTTCCGGCCCGGATCCGGGAGGCCGCCCTGACGGCGTGGAGCGAGCCGCTGTCCCGCGGGTACCTGGTCCTGCTCGCGGTGTGCGCGGTGTGGGCCATGACCGGTGGCATCGGCCTCGGCGAGAACGGACCACTGGCACGCAACATCGCCGTGGTGCTCACCCTGCCCTGGCTCCTCGTCCTGCACCTCTTCCTCGTCGTCACCCAGGTCGACACCTGGCTGTTCGGCTACAACATCTACTTCGAATCTCCCGCCTGGCTGTTCGAGCCGCTCTGGGTGCTGTACTGCCTGACCGCCGGCCTGCTGAACGCCCGACTGCTGGCCCGCTGGTCGCGCTCGGCGCGGGAGGCGGGCTCCGCGTCGTGGTGGGTTCCGATGTTCACCGTGGCCTTCTTCTCCGGCCTGTTCGCGCTCTGGCACGCCTGAGGCACGGAGCCCACCGCCCAGCGCCCACCGGTCCGCCCCTCCGGGTCGGCCGAATCGCGCCCTGGACCGGTACCCGCCGTATCTGTCACCGTTCAATTCACCATTCACCACACCACCTCCACACCTTTCCTGCGCAGCCCTGTTCCTGACGGCACGTCAGTTCAGTAATCTGACTACACGTCAGTTATCGAGTTCCATCGAGGTTCATCGAGCAGGAGTGGGCGGCAACGATGCTTGGATCTACTCACGGCACCCTCACCACCGACTTCCGCGCACGTGTCGAGGCCTGCGGGGAGTCGCCCAGGACCGCCGTCCACTCGTCGGCGGCCCCGTCCGCCGACGACGCGGCCCCCCTGGACGTCAGCGGACGCCCGCTGCACGCGGACGTGCCCGACCTGGACCGGTTCTTCCGGCCCGAATCCGTGGCCGTCATCGGCGCCTCCGACGCGGAGGGCCGACCGAACACCGGCATCACCCGCCAGCTCATCGCCTGGGCGGAGCGCGTCGGCGCCCGGATCCACCCCGTGCACCCCACCCGCCCCACCGTCTTCGGGCTGACCTGCCACGCCTCCGTGGCCGACCTGCCCGAACAGGTGGACCTCGCCGTCCTCCTCGTCGCCGACCCGCTCCCCGTCATCGAGGAACTGGCCGAGACCAAGGTCAGGTTCGCGGTCGCCTTCGCCTCCGGCTTCGCCGAGACCGGTGACGCCGGCGCCGCCGCCCAGGAGCGGCTCGGTGCCGCCGTCCGGGACTCCGGGCTGCGCCTGCTGGGCCCCAACACCAACCTCAACGCCTTCGAGAAGTTCCGCGAGGACCTCGACGGCCCGGCGATCGCCCTGATCACCCAGTCCGGCCACCAGGGCCGACCCGTCTACACCCTCCAGGAGCTGGGCATCCGCCTCTCGCACTGGGCGCCCACCGGCAACGAGGCGGACCTGGAGACCTCCGACTTCATCTCCTACTTCGCCGAGCAGCCCGAGGTCGGGGCCATCGCCTGCTACGTGGAGGGCCTCAAGGACGGCCGGTCCTTCCTGCTCGCCGCCGACCGGGCCGCGCGCAACGGGGTCCCCGTCGTCGCCGTCAAGGTCGGCCGCACCGAGACCGGCGCGCGCATGGCCGCCTCTCACACCGGGAAGCTGACCGGCGCCGACACCGTCGTGGACGCCGCCATGCGGCAGTTCGGCGTCATCCGCGTCGACGGCCTCGACGAGCTCCAGGACACCGCGGCCCTGCTCGCCCGGGCGCGTAAGCCGAAGGCCGACGGGGTCGTCGTCTACTCCATCTCCGGCGGCACCGGGGCCCACTTCTCCGACCTGGCCACCGAGGCCGGCCTGACCCTGCCGACCCTCTCGCAGGCCAAGCAGGACGAACTCCACCAGTGGATACCCGGCTACCTGAACGTCGCCAACCCCGTCGACAACGGCGGCCACCCGGTCGGCGACTGGCGCGGCCGCAAGATCATCGACGCGATCCTGGCCGACCCGTCCGTGGGCGTCCTGATCTGCCCGATCACCGGCCCCTTCCCGCCCATGAGCGACAAGCTCGCCCAGGACCTGGTGGACGCCGCCGAGCAGAGCGACAAGTTGATCTGCGTGATCTGGGGCTCCCCCGTCGGCACCGAGGACGCCTACCGCACCACTCTCCTCGGCTCCTCCCGCGTGGCCACCTTCCGTACCTTCGGCAACTGCATCACCGCGGTCCGCGCCTACCTCGACCACCACCGCTTCACCGCCGGGTACCGCTCCCCCTTCGAGGACGCGCCGCGCACGCCCTCGCCCTCGTACCGCAAGGCGCAGGCCCTCATGCGGCCGTCGCAACAGCTCAGCGAGCACGCGGCGAAGCAGCTCCTGCGCGCCTACGGGATCCGGGTCCCCCGCGAGCAGCTGGTGACCAGCGCGGCGGCGGCGGTCCGCGCGGCCGGGCTGGTCGGCTACCCGGTGGTGATGAAGGCCTCGGGCCCGCAGCTGGGCCACAAGACGGAGCTCGGCCTCGTGAAGATCGGCCTCACCTCGGCGAGCCAGATCCGCGACGCGTACCGGGAGCTCACCGACATCGCGCGCTACGAGAACGTGCCGCTCGACGGGATCCTGGTCTGCCAGATGGTGGAGCGGGGCGTGGAGATGGTCGTCGGGGTGACCCAGGACGACCTCTTCGGCCCGACCGTCACCGTCGGGCTGGGCGGGGTCCTGGTGGAGGTCCTGCACGACGCGGCGGTCCGCGTGCCGCCCTTCGGCGAGGACCAGGCGCGGGCGATGCTGCGGGAGCTGCGCGGGCACGCGCTGCTGGAGGGGGTACGGGGGGCACCCCCGGCCGATGTGGACGCCCTGGTGGAGGTCGTGCTCCGCATCCAGCGGATGGCGCTGGAACTGGGCGACGAGCTGTCCGAGCTGGACATCAACCCGCTGATGGTGCTCCCGCGGGGCCAGGGCGCGGTGGCCCTGGACGCCCTGGCCATCTGCCGCTGACCCCGGTGGGCGCCGCCGCCGTTGCCGGGCTCCGCCCGGACCCGCGCCTCGCCATCGTTCGAGGCGCGGGGCTCGGGGGCGGCGCCCCCGCAACGGCGCCGCACGCGCCACACCCACCGCACCCGACCACCTCCGAACGGGAGCTCCCCTTGGCCACCGCCCCCGAGGACACCGTCCTCCACCGCATCGACAACGGCGTCGCCTGGATCACCCTCAACCGCCCCGAGGCGATGAACGCCGTCACCTGGGACCAGCGCGAACGCGTCATCGCGCTGCTCGGCGAGGCCTCCGCCGACCCCGCGGTCCGCGCGGTCGTCCTCACCGCCACCGGCAAGGGCTTCTGCGCGGGCGCCGACCTGCGAGGCGGGAGCGCCCCCGCCGGCGAGCGCGTCGCCGGGGACGTCGCCCGGATGATCCGGCTCGGCGCGCAGCGCCTGATCACCGCCGTGCTCGACTGCGAGAAGCCCGTCCTCGCCGCCGTCAACGGCACGGCCGCCGGTATCGGCGCGCACCTCGCCCTCGCCTGCGACCTCGTGATCGCCGCCGAACCGGCGCGTTTCATCGAGGTGTTCGTGCGCCGCGGCCTGGTCCCCGACGGCGGGGGCGCGTATCTGCTGCCCCGGCTGATCGGCCCGCAGAAGGCCAAGGAGCTGATGTTCTTCGGTGACGCCGTCCCGGCCGCCGAGGCCGAGCGCCTGGGCCTGGTCAACCGGGTGGTTCCGGCCGAGGAGCTGGAGGCGACGGCCCGGGAGTGGGCCGAGCGGCTCGCCCAGGGGCCCACCCGGGCGCTGGCCATGACCAAGCAGCTGGTCAACGCCTCCTTGGACGGCGACCGGGCGGCCGCGCTCGCCGCCGAGGCCACCGCTCAGGAGATCAACATGACCACCGCCGACGCGAACGAGGGTGTGGCGAGCTTCGTGGAGCGCCGCACGCCCAAGTACCTCGGCCGCTGACTGCTGACTGCTGACCGCCGGCTACATCTGCGGGTCGGGCTTGAGCAACGCGAACACCGCTCCGGCCGGGTCGGCGAGCCATGCCATCCGCCCGACCTCCGGGAGGTCGGTGGGCGGCATGATCACCGATCCGCCGTTCGCCCTGGCCGCCGCGACGGTCGCGTCGACGTCCGATGCCATGAAGTACGGCACCCAGCGCGCCCGCTCGTCCTCGCCCGCGCCCATCAAGGGGGCGACCCCGCCGAAGGAGGCGTCCTGCTGGTCGCCGTCGGCGGTGCTCAGTACCCGGTACATCATCCCGGGGGCGGGCATCTCGGCGCTGCGCCAGCCGAACAGGCCTGCGTAGAAGGCGATGACGGCGACGGGGTCCGGCACGTGGAGCTCGGTCCACAGCAGTGCGCCCTCGGCGGAGGTCAGCTGGAGTCCGGCGGTCTTCCCCGGCTGCCAGCAGGCGAACTGGGCGCCCTGCGGGTCGGTGAACTGGGCGAGCCAGCCCTCTCCCATGACGTCCATGGGCGCCATCCGGACCGTGCCGCCCGCGGCGGTGACGGCCTTCGCCGTCGCCTGGACGTCGGGGCTCATGAAGTGCTGCATCCAGGCGGACGTAGCCCCCTCCTCGGTGAGCGGCCCGAGCGCGGCGACGGTCTTGCCGTCCACCTGGAAGAACCCGTACCCGCCCGCCTCGGGTCCGGCGGAGACGAACTCCCAGCCGAGGACGGCGTTGTAGAACTCGGCGGCCGCCCCGGTGTCGGGGCTTCCGAGGTCGAGCCAGTTGGGTGATCCGGTGGTGAAGTCGGTGCCGAGCATGGGGTCCTCCCGGGGTACGGCGGCGGTACGAGGTCGCTGCCACGATGCCGAGCCTCCACCCGCGCCCTGGCGTACGGACCCACGGAGGCCGGGGGTTTCACCCGTGTGGGTGTACGGGAGGCGCGGCACGACGGTCGGGGGATGAAGGGGACCGGCGGGACCGGCAGGACCGGCAGGACCGGCGGGATCAGAGGGATCGGCGGGACCGGCGGGACCGGCAGGACCGGCGGGAGACCAGGACGTCCGGCGGGCCTCAGCGCCACATGGGGCGCATGGAACCGGCGCCCGGGTTGCCGACGGGGTGGAGCTCGGGGCGGACCCCGGACCGGTCCTCCTGCCACTGCGGCTCCCAGCCGGGGCAGCCGTCGACGGTCATGTCCACCCCGGCCCGCCGGTCCAGGACCGGGTCGGCCGGCCGTTCCCGCCAGGTGCCCGAGGCGGTGCAATGCGCCGCGGAGCCGTCGGGTCGGCCGACCGGGATGTCCTCGACGGTGAGTTCGCCGCCCTCCCGGAGCAGGACCGTCCCGCCGCCCACACCGCTCCAGGTGCCGGTGTAGGCCGGCTGCCGCAGCCCGCCCGGCAGCCCGTAGCCGTGGGTCGACGTCCCGTCGGTCAGCAACGGCACGCCGATCAGGGCGGTCAGCGCGAGCGCGCCGGAGACGGCGTACGCCACGGTCGCGACGAAGCCGCACGATCGGGTGGTGCGCAGCGCCAGGCCCGCCACCAGCAGGGGGAGTACGCCGACGCCCGCGATCCAGACCAGGGAGTCGAGGAACGAGAACCCCGAGAGGTGCAGGAGCAGGGCGCAGGCCGTCGACACGCCGAGGAGCCAGGCGGGTGCGGCGGCGACCTCGCCCGTCCTGCGGGCCAGGGCGAGGGCCGGGCGGGTGAAGACGAAGGAGTGCACGATGGCGATCACCAGCAGCAGCGCGGGGATCGCCACGGCTCCCGAGACGACGAGGATGAACAGGTCGTTCCCCCGGGTGGTGAGTTCGAAGCCGTCGTCGGGATCGGACCACACGACCATCAGGGCCAGTCCGATCAGCAGCTGCCCGGCGAAGACCCCTTCCGCGCCGGGCGCCGACGCCCACCAGCCGCGGTTCGCCGCCCGTGGCATCGGCTGTGTCACCTGCACCATTCTGCCCACCCACCCCATCTGAACGCGTTCAAGACTCTTGGGTCGGGACTCTACACACATCCTGAACATGTTCAAATAACGCGTCCACCCCCTCACCCCTTCCTATCTGACGAACCGTCAGCTTCAATCGTCGGTGTGATGGGACATGCAGGGATGGCGGCCACCGTCGTCCGATACCTCAGGTCAGTCGGCTCCCCCACCTCCGCCTCGGCGCAGCGGGAACCCGAGTCCGTCGACGCCCTGCCGCGTCCCGACCTGAGGGCCGTCGGCGAGGACGAGCGCGCGCCGGTGTCCCCCGCCGAGTTCCGGGCCGTCCTGGGGAACTTCGCCAGCGGGGTCACCGTCATCACCGCGCCGCCCGGCGAGGCCGAGGAGGGCCCGGCCGGCTTCGCCTGCCAGTCCTTCGCCTCGCTGTCCCTCGACCCGCCCCTGGTCACCTTCATGGTGGCCCGTACGTCGACGACCTGGCCGCGGATCGCCCGCGCCGGGGTGTTCTGCGTGAACATCCTCGGCGCCGAACAGGGTGAGCTGTGCCGGTCCTTCGCCGTCAGCGGCGCCGACAAGTTCGCCGGGGTGACCCACACCCCCGCCCCCGTCACAGGATCACCGCAGCTCGACGCCGTGCCCGCCTGGATCGACTGCCGGATCCAGGCCGTCCACACCGGTGGGGACCACCTCATCGTGGTGGGCCGCGTGGTGGCCATGGGTGCAGCCGGCGAGGGCGAACCGCTCCTCTTCCACAAGGGCCGCTTCGGACGCCTCGCCGACTGACGGCGCCCCCGGCGAGCAGGCCGAACGCTCGACTCGCCGCCCCCGCCAGGGCACTTCGAGATCCGGGTGTCGGATCCGCTGCGTAAGCTCCCCATGGGGGCGGACCACTCAGGCGTTCCGACCCCGTCGGACTTCTTCTGATACGCGGGGATTCGATTTGATACTCAACCTGATGCGCCGCACGCGCGGCGCCATCGCCGTCACGGTCGCCACGGGGGCCTTCCTGGTGGCCGCTTCGCCGACCTCGTCGGCGGCCCCGGTCGCCGCGCCTCCCGTCACCGCCGCCGGCGCGATCCTGATCGACGGCACCAGCGGGGCCACGCTCACCAGCAAGGACGCCGACACCCAGCGTCAGATGGCGAGCACCACGAAGATCATGACCGCTCAGGTCGTGATGCGTACGGCCAACCTGAACTACGACCAGAAGGTCACCATCAAGCAGGAGTACGCGGACTACGTCGTCCGCGAGGGCGCCAGCTCGGCCCACCTGAAGGTGGGTTCCACCCCGACGGTCCGCCAGCTGCTCTACGGCCTGATGCTCCCGTCGGGCTGCGACGCGGCCTACGCGCTCGCCGACACCTTCGGCAAGGGCGCGACCACCCAGGCCCGCACGGCGGACTTCATCGCGCAGATGAACGCCAAGGCGAAGGCGCTGGGCATGACCAAGACCGTCTACGACTCCTTCGACGGCATCTCGCCGACCGGCAACAACCTCACCACCGCCCGCGACATGGCGAAGCTCACCAAGTACGCCATGTCGGGCGTCGCCTTCCCGAAGATCGTGGCGGCGACGACCTACAGCACGGGCGGCACCTCGACCGACGCCACGTGGGGCAACAGCAACCTGCTGATCCGCGAGCGCCCCACCGGCTACGCGTACCCGGGTGCGACCGGTGTCAAGACCGGCACCGGCACCGCCGCGGGCAAGTGCCTCGTCTACTCGGCGACCCGTAACGGCAAGACCGTCATCGGTGTCCTGCTGAACGACGAGGAGCGCTACGCGGACGCGATGAAGCTCATGGACTGGGCGCTCGGTTCGACCGCGGGCTCCGGGGCGGCGCTGCAGCGCGGCAACACCGACCCGATCCCGGACGTCCTCGACTGATCGTGCGACCTGCTGATCGGCTGATCGGCTGATCAGCTGACCGATCGACCCGACCGAGGGTCGCGCGTTCGCGCGTTCGCCCGGTCGCCCGGTCCCCCGGTCCCCCGGTCCCCCGGTCCCCCGGTCGATGTTCACGGCTCCTCCGCCGACGGGTTCGATCCCGTCGGCGGGGGAGCCGAGCCGTTTGCGCGGGCAGGTCAGAAGGTGAGCACCCCGCGCGCCACCCGCCCGTGGTGGGCGTCGTCCACGGCCTTGGCGAAGTCCTCGACCGGGTAGACCTCCGTCACCAGCTCGTCCAGGAGCAGCCTGCCCTGCCGGTAGAGCTCGGCGTAGAGCGCGATGTCGCGCTGCGGGCGCGAGGACCCGTACCGGCAACCCATGATCGTCTTGTCCAGGTACATGGACGACACGAGGAACGAGGCCTCCTTCTTGAAGCCCGGCACGCCGAGCAGGACCGCCTGCCCGTGCCGGTCGAGGAGGTCGATCGCCTGGCGGATCAGCTTGACGTTGCCCACGCACTCGAAGGCGTGGTCGGCGCCGGTCGGCAGGATCTCGCGGACCGCCGCCGACGAGTCGGCCACCGCGGAAGCGTCGATGAAGTGGGTGGCGCCGAACTGCCGGGCCACCGCCTCCTTCGCCGGGTTCGCGTCCACCGCCACGATCGTCGTGGCGCCCGCGATCCGGGCCCCTTGCAGGACGTTCAGCCCGATGCCGCCGGTGCCGATGACGAGCACGCTCTCACCGCGGTCCACACGCGCCCGGTTCAGCACCGCGCCCACGCCCGTGAGGACCCCGCAGCCGATCAGCGCCGCCGAGGTCAGCGGGATGTCGGCCGGGATCTTCACGGCCTGCACGGCCTTGACGATCGTGCGCTCGGCGAAGGCGGAGTTGGAGGCGAACTGGAACAGCGGCTTCCCGCCCCGGGAGAAGGGCTGTCCCGGCATCCCGATCGCCTTGCGGCACATCGTCGGCCGGCCCCGGTCGCAGTCCGCGCACGCCCCGCAGTTCGCGAGCGTGGACAGAGCCACGTGATCGCCGGGCACCACGTGGGTGACGCCCGGGCCCACCGCTTCCACGATCCCGGCGCCCTCGTGCCCGAGCACCACCGGCGGCGGGAAGGGGATCGTCCCGTCGATCACCGACAGGTCGCTGTGGCACAGCCCGGCCGCCCCGATCGCGACCAGCACCTCCCCCGGCCCAGGGTCCCGGATCTCCAGGTCGTCGACCACCTGGGCCTGCTTGCCGTCGAACACGACGCCTCTCACCTGGGCTCCTTAGGCAGGCCGAGCACGCGCTCGGCGATGATGTTCCGCTGGATCTCGTCCGAGCCGCCGTAGATGGTGTCGGCACGGGTGAACAGGAACAGGCGCTGCTCCTCGTCGAGTCCGTACTCGTACGGGACCCCGGGCGCCCAGAGCGCCGGCCCGGCCGTGGCCGCCGCGCCGCGGACCTCCACCGCCAGCTCCCCGAGTCGCCGGTGCCAGCCGCCCCACAGCAGCTTGGCCACACTGGGCGCGCCCACGTCCACCGCATCGCGCGGGCCACCCGCGCCACCCGCGCCGCGCGGGCCGCCGGAGCCGCCCGCACCGCTCGGGCCGTCCGCGGCGCCGAGGGTGCGCAGCGCGTTCCACCGCATCGTGCGCAGCTCGGCCCACTGGCGGACGAGGCGCTCCCGCAGGGCGGGGTCCCCGGCGCCCGAGGCGGCCCGCGCCGCGTACGACGCCAGTACGCGCTCCAGTTCCGCCGCGAACCCGATCTGCTGGACCAGGGTCGAGACCCCCCGCTCCAGGGCGAGCAGGCTCATGGCCACGGTCCAGCCGTCGCCCTCGGCGCCGACGACCTCCGCCGCGACCGCCCCGTCGAAGAACACCTCGTTGAACTCGCTCGTGCCCGACATCTGCCGGATCGGCCGCACCTCGACGCGGCCGGGCTGGTCCATGCGTACGAGCAGGAAGGACAGCCCGCGGTGGCGGCGCGAGCCGGGCTCGGTACGGGCCAGGACGAAGCACCAGTCGGCGTCGTGGGCGAGCGAGGTCCAGATCTTCTGGCCGGTCACCCGGTACAGCCCGTCGGCCGGGTCCCGTACCGCGGCCGTCCGGATCCCCGCGAGGTCGGACCCGGCGTCCGGCTCGCTGTAGCCCTGACACCACAGTTCCTCGCCGCTCGCGATGCCGGGCAGGAAGCGGCCCTGCTGCTCGGGCGACCCGTGGGCGATGAGAGTCGGGGCGAGGAGGTTCTCGCCGATGTGGCCGACCCGACCGGGCGCGCGCAGGGCCGCGTACTCCTCGGCCCACACCACCTGGCCGGTCAGGGACAGCCGCCGGTTGCCCCACCCGTCGGCCTCCCAGCCCTGCCCGATCCAGCCGCCCCGGCCGAGCTCGCGCTCCCACGCGCGCCGCACCTCGGCCCCTTCGTGCTCGCTGCCCGGCCCGCCGAGACCGACGGCCTGCGCGTACGGGCCCACGAGGTGCTCCGACAGCCACGCCCGGGCGTGCCCGCGCAGCTCCTCGTCCTCGGCCCCGAAGCTGAAGTCCACGCCGCTCCCCCTGATCCTGTCCGGTCGGTCCTGAGCGTTGGGGCGGTCCTACGCGTTGGGGCGGTCCTTGGCGGCCGCCGCCTTGGCCATGGCCTCCAGTTGCGCGAGCATCGGCATCGGGTCGATGCCGACCGTGCCGGGGAGGAAGTCGGCGATCTTCTCCGGCGTCCAGGAACCCTCGGCGTATCCGGCGCGCAGCTCGCGCGGCTGCGCCCAGACGGCGATCTTCGGGCCGGCGATCGTGTAGACCTGCCCGGTGATGTCCTCGGCCTTGGCCCGGTCGCTGAGCAGGTAGGTGACCAGCGCCGCCACGTCCTCGGGCTCGCCGATCTCCTTGAGTTCCATGGGGACGTTCGCGGACATCCGGGTCCGGGCGACGGGTGCGACGGCGTTGGCCGTCACCCCGTACTTGGCCAGGCCCAGCGCGGCGGAGCGGACGAGGGAGATGATCCCGCCCTTGGCGGCGCTGTAGTTGGCCTGGGCGACGGAGCCCTGGTGGTTGCCGCTGGTGAAGCCGATCAGAGTGCCCGAGCCCTGCCTGCGCATGACGGCGGAGGCGGCGCGGAAGACGGTGAAGGTGCCCTTGAGGTGGGTGGCGATGACCGGGTCCCACTCCTCCTCGGCCATGTTGAACAGCATCCGTTCGCGCAGGTTGCCGGCCACGCACACGACGCCGTCGATGCGGCCGTAGCGCGCGAGCGCGGTGTCGACGAGGCGTTGGCCGCCCGCCATGGTGGAGATGTCGTCGGCGACGGCGACGGCCTCCCCGCCGAGGGCGACGATCTCCTTCACCACCGCCTCGGCGATCTCGCTGGTGGGCTCCGCGCCCTCGATCCCGACCCCGTAGTCGTTGACGACGACCTTGGCGCCCTCGGCGGCCGCGGCGAGTGCCACGGCCCGCCCGATGCCCCGGCCGGCGCCGGTGACGGCGACGACCTTGCCTGCCAAGAAGTTCCCCACGTCCGGCCCCTTCCCATGATTTCTGACGGACCGTTAGATTCTATGGGTAGTCAGATGCACCTGCACAAGCCCCCGTTGTCGTCGTAACCGCCACATCCACGCAAGGAGCTGTCGACGCCCATGACCCTGCCCGCCGAGTTCCACGACATCGCCAAGCGCGTCAACAACTGGGGACGCTGGGGCGCCGCCGACGAGATCGGTACCCTGAACCTGATCACCGACGAGGTGGTCCGCGACGCCGCGGCCGAGATCCGCACCGGCCGCCGGATCCCGCTCGCGCTCCCGCTCAAGGAGGACGGGGTCCAGGTCGGCATGATCCCCGGCCGGATCAACCCGCTGCACACGATGGTGCAGATCAACCAGGAGCTGTTCGGGCCCGGCACCGTGGCGTGCAGCGACGACGCGGTGAGCATGGGACTGCAGGCGGGCACCCACTGGGACGCCCTCACCCACGTCTCGCACTCGGGGAAGATCTACAACGGCCGCCCGGCCGGCACCATCACGGCGCACGGTCGCGCCGAGTTCAGCGGCATCGACAAGGCCGGCCACATCGTCTCGCGCGGGGTGCTCCTCGACGTCGCCCGCGCCAAGGGGCTGGACCGACTGCCGGGCGACCACGCGGTGACCCCCGGGGACCTCACGGAGGCCGAGGAGTTCGGCGGGGTGAGCGTCCGCCCCGGCGACATCGTCCTGGTCCGCACCGGCCAGATCCAGACCTACCTGGCGGGCGACAAGCACGGCTACGGCTTCCCCTCGCCCGGGCTGTCCGTGCGCACGCCCGAGTGGTTCCACGCGCGGGACGTGGCGGCCGTCGCGAACGACACCCTGACCTTCGAGATCTTCCCGCCGGAGATCGAGAACCTGTGGCTCCCGGTCCATGCCCTCCACCTGGTCGAGATGGGCATGCACCAAGGTCAGAACTGGAATCTCGAAAAGTTGTCCACAGCCTGTGCAGAAGAGAACCGGTACGCGTTCCTCCTCTCCGCGATGCCGGAACCCTTCGTGGGCGGCACCGGTACCCCCGTGGCCCCGGTGGCCGTCCTCTGACCCCGACGGACAGGCGGCGCCGGACCGCGGGACCCCGGCCACCCCCGAGCCGTGCGCGGTGGAACCATGAGGTGGACATGTCGCGTCCCCGTACGCGCGTCACGCCCCGTCCCCACCACCTTCCCCGCAGGAGAAGAAGCTCGCATGGCCAACCCGTACCAGGTAACGCCGCCACCGCCACCGCCTGCCCCCAGGCGCCGCTCGGGCAGCAACGTCGTCGCCGTCATCGTCCTCGCCGTGGTCATCATCGGCGGCTACTTCCTCATGCAGTCCCTCCGTAAGGACGACGACGGGAAGCCGACGGCGTCCCCCTCCGCCTCCCCGTCCACCAAGCCCACCGCCAAGGACCCGGGATCTCCCGAGTCCTCCTCCGACACCTCCAGTTCATGGAAGGTCGGCGACTGCGGCGGCCCCGACCCGTCCAAGGCCCCCGACGGATACAAGCGGGCGGGCTGCTCCGACTCCGGGGCCACCTTCAAGGCCATCGACATCAAGGAGGCCAGCATCCTCCCGAACGCGGTCCAGTGCCCGCCCGGCACGGACCTGATGATCGACGTGAGCATCTCCTACGGCGGCAAGGGCAGCGGCATCCCCACCAACACCGTCTGCGGCCGCAACCTGTCCGGCGACCACCCGGGCGACGCCGGCGCCGGCGGCGGCCAGCTGGTCAAGGGCGACTGCGTGACCTCGCAGGCCAAGGAGGTCGCCTGCGGCGGCTCGGGCGCCCAGAAGGTCCTCGGCCTCGTCAAGACGAAGTCCGAGTGCCCCTCCGGCACCACCGACCCGATCTCGCTCACCATCGCGATCGGCCGCCCGTACGACGTGATCTGCACCGACGGCTAGACGGCCGGACGGCCCGGAGCAGGGCGGCGGTGGCGTACGTCGCGACGCCACCGCCCGTGGGTCGCCCCCGCGCGCGGCTCAGTCCCTACGGGGAGCCGCCGACAGCTCGGTCGACGGCCCGTGCGGCGCGCGGGCGCGCAGCCGGCGCGAGGCCAGGACGAGTTCCTCGGGTACGAGCATCTGCTCCAGGACGAACCGGCCGAGCCAGGAGCCGAGCGCTGCCGAAAATTCCGTGTCCCGGCATCCGTGGAGGCGCAGACTCACCCCATGGCGGACATGCGGGCATTCCGGGAAGCGGTCGACGACTGGGCGAGCGGCGGTGCCGGCGAGACCGCGCGCGAGCTGGCCGCCCACCTCGGCGTCCGGACGGCGGTGCTGCTGGAAGGGCCCAGCGACCACGCGGCCGTCGAGGCGCTCGCCGAGCGGCGCGGCCGCGACCTCGCCGCCGAGGGCGTGTGCGTCCTGCCGATGGGCGGGGCGATGAGCGTGGCCCGCTACACCGGGCTCCTCGGCCCGCCCGGCCTCGCCCTGCGCCTGACGGGCCTGAGCGACGAACGCGAACGGCCCTTCTACGACCGCGCCCTGGATCGGGCCGGCGCGCCCCGGCAGGGCTTCTTCGTCTGCGTGGCGGACCTGGAGGACGAACTCATCCGCGCCCTGGGCACGCCACGGATCGAGGACGTCCTGCGGGCCGAGGGCGACTTCCGCTCCTGGCAGACCTTCGTACGCCAGCCCGCCCAGCGCGATCGGCCCCGGGAGCAGCAGCTGCGGCGGTTCCTCGGCACGACGAAGGGCCGCAAGATCCGCTACGGCCGCCTGCTCGTCGAGGCCCTCGACCCCGACCAGGTACCGGCCCCGCTCGACGACCTCCTCGCGAGCCTGTGATCCGCCGGCCCGTGAACCCCGGTCCGGCCTCCTCCCTGAGGGAGGAGGCCGTGCAGGTGCTGCGGGTGGCGGCGGCGCGCATGCACGCCCCGAGCGCGGCACGGCAGCCGCCACCCCACGACCCGCACTCGTCAAGGCCTGCCTTGGCGTCCCCTCGCGTCGAATCGCTCCACACCAGGGTGATCAAGATGTGACGAACCGTCAACACCTCGTTAGAGGTACACGCGCGGTTCCCGGGGCGGGGTATGAAATTCCGACGGGCCGTCCGAGCCCCGCTCGGACGCGCAGTCCGAGGTCGATTTCTGCGCGCGGTCGATCTCGCACCAGATCCGCTTGCCCGCACCCTCGCGCTGCCAGCCCCAGCGGTCCGCCAGCCCGTCGACCAGCTCCAGGCCGCGCCCGCCCGTGTCCTCCCCGCACGCCTGCCGGCGGTTCGGCGCCCGATCGCTCGCGTCGGCCACCTCGACCCGCACCCCCGGCCCCCCGAACAGCATCCGCAGCACGGCCGGACAGCCCGTGTGCACGACCGCGTTCGTGACCAGCTCGGAGATCAGCAGGATCAGCGTCTCGGCGAGCGGCTCGTCGTCCCCTATGCCCGACCCCGCCAACCGGGAACGCGCCCACCGGCGGGCCCGACCGACCTCGGCGGGATCCGCTCCGACCTCCAGCTGAACCTGAAGCACCTGCACCGCTCACACCATCCGAACCGGCGGACACTTCGCCTCGCGACAGGACGGGATCACCGACTGTGACCCCCTTCCGTAGCAGCATGGTTGACGTACAGTCACCACAACAAGCGCTTCGGGCATATTCGCGCGCGAAGGACTGGGCGTGGTGCATACTGTGCGACGCTCGCGCCGCTCAACCGCTCGCATTCGTGGGAGCGTACCGGAGCAGGCCCCCGCTTCCGGGCCGCAAGGGGTTGGGCGAAGGACACAAACCGATATCAACTCTCTGTAATCGGACATGCGTCCCGCGTCGTCCTTCCCGTGCCTCCAGATCACCGTGAGCTACGCCCACCGGGGCCCCCGGCCGGCCCCCTGCCTTGATCACATACCCCGCCGGGCCGCGCCTATCCCGCCTCCTGTCCCGCCGGGCCACGCCTGTCCCCCCTGTCCCGCCTACCCCGCCGAGCCCAGCAGTTCCCGCGCCAGCACCTCCTCCGCCTGCGCCGCCGTCCGCCACTGCTCGGCCCGGACCCAGGCCCGCTTCAGGTGCAGGTGCACGTCCGCCTCCCAGGTGAAGCCCATCCCGCCGTGCACCTGAAGGCAGTCCCGGGCGCCCCGCACCGCCGCCTCGTCCGCGAGGAGCTTGGCCGCGGCCACCTCGCCCGCGTCCCCCGTCACCGCCGCCGCGTAGACCGCCGTACGGGCCACCTCCGCCCGCACCAACATCCGCGCGCACAGGTGCTTGACCGCCTGGAACGCCCCGATCGGCCGGCCGAACTGCTCGCGCTCGCCCGCGTACCGCACCGCCAGCTCCACCGTCCGCAGCGCGCTCCCGACCTGCAGCGCGGCCGTCAGCAGCGCCCCCGCCTCCCGGTACGCCGAGGAGTCCCCCGCCACCGCCACCCGGTGCAGCGGAGTCAGCGGGTCCACCGAGCGCACCGGCTCGCCGGCCGGTACCGCGGACGCCCCCAGCACCGCGTCCGCGTCCCCCAGGTGGGCCACCAGCGGCCCGCCCAGGTCGAAGGCGCTCACCACCGCCGTCCCCGCCGCCGCCCCCGGGACCACCCCGGCGGCCAGGTGCGTGGCCACCAGCGGCCCCGGCACCAGCGCCCGCCCGGCCTCCTCGAAGACCAGCACCGCCTCCGGCAGCCCCAGGCCCACACCGCCCTCGGATTCCGGCAGGCGCAGCGCGAAGAAACCCGCCTCGCCGAGCTCCCGCCACAGCGCACGGTCCACGCTCACGCCCGAGTCCACCGACGCCCTGAGCGCCTCGCGTCCGTACCGGCCCGCCAGCAGGTCCCGTACGCCCGCCCGCAGGTCCTTCTGGTCCTCGGTCGGCTGGAAGTCCATGCCCCTCACCGGCCCTTCGGGAGGCCGAGGATCCGCTCGGCGACGATGTTGCGCTGGATCTGCGAGGTGCCCGCCGCGATCGTGTACGAGAGGGACGAGAGCCGGTCCAGCGTCCACTCCTCCGCCAGGGACAGGGATTGCGCGCCGAGGACCTCGGCCGCCGTGTCGTACAGCTCCTGGCGGGCGTGCGAGTAGGCGAGCTTGAAGACCGAGCCACCGATGCCGGGGACCCCGCCCGCCGATCGCTCGGCCTCGCTCACGTTCCACTGGGTGAGCCGCCACAGCGCGCCGAACTCCCCGTACAGCCGTCCCAGCCTGCGCCGCAGCACCGGATCGTCCCACCGGCCGTTGCCCTTCGCCGTCCGGGCCAGTTCCCCCAGGGTCCGGCGGCAGGCGACGACCTCGCCGACGAAGGCGGTACCGCGCTCGAACGACAGCGTGACCATCGTGACGCGCCAGCCGTCGTTCTCCGCGCCGACCCGGTTCCCCACCGGGACCCGTACCTCGTCGAGGAACATCTCCGCGAACTCCGTCGACCCGGCGAGCGTGCGCAGCGGTCGTACCGTCACCCCCGGCGCGTCCATCGGCATGGCCAGCCAGGAGATCCCCCGGTGCTTGGGCGCGGCGGGATCGGTGCGCACCAGCAGCTCGCACCAGTCGGCGACCTCCGCGTGCGAGGTCCAGATCTTCGACCCGGTGATCACGTAGTCGTCACCGTCGCGCACGGCTCGCGTCCGCAGGGAGGCCAGGTCGGAGCCGGCCTCCGGCTCGCTGAACCCCTGGCACCACACCTCGTCGCCGCGCAGGACGGGCGGCAGCCAGCGCGCCCGCTGCTGCGCCGTGCCCTCGGCGGCGATCGTCGGGCCGGCGTGCAGCAGCCCGACAAAGTTCGCGCCGACGTACGGGGCTCCGGCGCGCTCGGTCTCCTCCAGGAAGATCAGGTGCTGGGTCGGGGTGGCCCCGCGGCCGCCCGCGTCCACGGGCCAGTGCAGGCCCGCGTACCCGGCCTCGTACAGCCTGCGCTGCCAGCCGGCGTCGTAGGCGCGCCGGCCCGGCCAGTCGTCGGGGGACGGCCTGGCGGGCAGCTCGGGAAGCACCTTGGCGAGCCATTCGCGCAGCCGGGCCCGGAAGTCCTGCTCCTCCTCGGTGTAGGTCAGGTCCATCAGCGGCGGCTCCTGTCCAGGTCGAGGCCGAGCATGCGGATGGCGTTGCCGCGCATGAGCTTGTAGATCGTCTCGTCGTCGAGGCCCTTCACGTGGTCGAGGGCGACCTCCTTGGTGTGCGGGAAGGTCGAGTCCACGTGCGGGTAGTCGGTCTCGAAGGTGGCGTTGTCGCGTCCGACGACGTCGAGGGAGGCGATCCCGTGCTTGTCGCGGAAGAAGCAGCAGAACATCTGCCGGTAGTAGTACGTGGACGGCGGCTCGGGGATCAGGTCGCGGACCCCGCCCCAGGCGCGGTGCTCCTCCCAGACGTCGTCGGCGCGTTCCAAGGCGTAGGGGATCCAGCCCATCTGGCCCTCGCTGTAGGCGAGCTTGAGCGTCGGGAACTTGACGAGGACGCCGCTGAAGAGGAAGTCCATCATCGAGGCCATCGCGTTGTTGAAGCTCAGCGAGGCCTGGACGGCGGGGGGTGCGTCGGGGGAGGCGGCAGGCATCTGGGAACTGGACCCGATGTGCATGTTGACCACCGTGCCGGTCTCCTGGCAGGCGGCGAAGAAGGGGTCCCAGTAGCCGGTGTGGATGGAGGGGAGCCCGAGGTGGGTGGGGATCTCGGAGAAGGTGACGGCCTTCACCCCGCGGGCCGCGTTGCGTCGGATCTCCGCCACCGCCAGGTCGATGTCCCACAGCGGGATGATGCACAGCGGGATCAGCCGGCCGCCGCTGTCGCCGCACCACTCCTCGACCATCCAGTCGTTGTAGGCGCGCACGCAGGCGAGGGCGACCTCCTTGTCGTGGGCCTCGGCGAAGGTCTGCCCGCAGAAGCGCGGGAAGGTCGGGAAGCACAGCGAGGCCTCGACGTGGTTGAGGTCCATGTCGGCGAGGCGCGCCTTGGGATCCCAGCAGCCGCGGCGCATCTCCTCGCGGGTGATGCCCTCCAGGGTCATGTCGTCGCGGTCGAAGCCGACGGCGGCGATGTTGCGCTTGTACGGGAACTTCAGGTCCTCGTAGATCCACCAGTCGGTCGGCGGGCCGTCGGGATCCATGGTGATGACGTACTTGCCGCCGGTGTAGGCGAGCTCCCCGATGCCGGCGGTGAGTGCCTTGGGTCCACGATCGCGGTATTTGGCGGGCAGCCAGACGTCGAACAGGTGCGCGGGTTCGATCACGTGGTCGTCGACGCTGATGATCCGAGGCAGTCCCAGTTCCATGGCAGTCTCCCCAATGCATCGATCTGATGGATCGTCAGAAACAAGCTAGCCCCGCCACCCCTGGACCGACAAGCGTCGGCGCTCTACGCTCTGCGCCAGATCTGACTATCCGTCAGTTGAAGTTTCGGCCAAGGGGAGATCCGGGATGACGGACACCACGACCGCGACCGAGCTGGGCCGGTCCCGCACCCTGTGGGAACTGATCTCCCGCCGGGCCGCACTGACCCCGGACACCACCGCCCTCGTCGAGGCCACGGAAGCCCTCGCACACGACCCGGCGGACGCCCCGGCACACGCCCCGGCGGACGCCCCCGCACCCGACCTCGCACACGACCTTGCGCACGACCTTGCACACGACCGCCGGCTCACCTTCGGCGAACTGCGCGACCGTGCCGAACGCGTCGCCGCTGGCCTGCACGACATGGGCGTACGCCCCGGCACCGTCGTCGCCTGGCAGCTCCCCACCCGCATCGAGACCGTGCTGCTCTCCGCCGCCCTCGCCCGCGTCGGCGCCGTCCAGACCCCCGTCATCCCCTTCTACCGGGACCGCGAGGTCGGCTTCGCGCTCCGCGAGTCCAAGGCCGAGTACTTCGCCGTCCCCGGCACCTGGCGCGGCGTCGACCACACCGCCATGGCCGCCCGCCTCGGTGCGCGCGGCACCTTCGAGGCCTACGCGACCCTCCCCGACGGCGACCCCGCGGTCCTGCCCCCGCCTCCCACGGACGGCACCTCCGTCCGCTGGATCTACTGGACCTCCGGCACCACCTCCGACCCCAAGGGCGTCCTGCACACCGACCGCTCCCTGATCGCGGGCGGCTCCTGCCTCGCCCACGCCCTGCGCCTGGGCCCGTCCGACGTCGGCTCCATCGCCTTCCCGTACGCGCACATAGGCGGCCCGGACTACCTGGTGATGCTGCTCCTCTACGGCTTCCCCGCCGTCCTCTTCGAGAAGTTCGCGATGCCCGACGCACTCGACGGGTACCGCCGCCACGGGGTCACCGTGGCCGGCGGATCGACGGCCTTCTACTCCATGTTCCTCACCGAGCAGCGCAAGACCCCGGACATCCCGCTGATCCCCACCCTGCGCCTCCTGGCGGGCGGCGGCGCCCCCAAGCCTCCGGAGATCTACCACGCCGTCGTACGGGAGCTGGGCTGCCAACTGACCCACGGCTACGGCATGACCGAGGTCCCGATGATCACCATGGGCGCCCCGGACGACACAGCCGAGAACCTCGCCACCACCGAGGGCCGGCCCCCGGCAGGCATGTCCATCCGCATCACCGCACCGGACGGCACCGAACTCCCCCCGAACACCGACGGCGAGGTCCGGCTCCGGGGCGAGGCCGTCTGCCAGGGCTACCTGAACGGCGACGAGTCGACGGAGGTCTTCGACCCCGACGGCTACCTGGTCACGGGCGACCTCGGCCACCTGACCGAGGACGGCTACCTGGTGCTCACCGGCCGCAGCAAGGACGTCATCATCCGCAAGGGCGAGAACATCTCGGCGAAGGAGATCGAGGACCTCCTCCACCAGCTCCCGGGCATCACGGACGTGGCCGTCATCGGCCTCCCTGACCCGACCCGCGGCGAACGCGTCTGCGCGGTCGTCGAACAACCCGAGGGGGCAGCCCCCCTCACCCTCCCCCAGCTGACGACCTACCTCCGCACCCAAGGCCTGGCCACCCACAAACTGCCGGAACAACTGGAACTCCTGGACGCCCTCCCCCGCAACGAGGCCTTGCGCAAGGTCCTGAAGTACAAGCTGCGCGAGCGCTACGCGTGACCTGCGGGGCGGGGAGCCGAGTCGGGGGGTGCAGGATCCACTGGACCGGCATCAGGGAGGGTATGGGGGTTTCCCGTCAGTCCCATCGTCCCTCCGGGGCGGGACGGTCCCTCAAGGGCGCTCCTTCGTCGCGTCGCTTCGCGATGTCGCTGCGCTCCACCCTTGACCGACCGTCCCGCCCCGGAGAAACGAAAGACTGCCGAGAAGCCCCCAAAAGAACGAGCCGGTCGAAGGTACGAAGGACGGGGCGATCACAGAAGCCCGGACCGGGTCGGGCGTGGGCGACGATCCCGAGACGGGTTCATAAAGACCCATCCCGGTGACGCCGGGGCGCACCAGATCGCCACACGCTCAGCACGTCTCAGCGCCCGACGCCCGCCCTGGGCTGGACATAGGCCGCCGGCGACCTCTACGCGCTTCTCGATCACACGTCTGCGAGCGCCCCGGAGACTCTCCCCCTACGGGTGATGGCACGGGCGAGGGGATCGAAAGTACTTTCAACGCTATGAGTGCCGAGAACACCGCCGCCAGGCCGGAAGAAGGACCACAGCTGCCGCCGCCTAGCGTTGTCTCCGCCGCTACCCAGGCCATGGCTGCGGCCCTGGCCACAGGTGAGCGCGGCAGCACGGAACTGGCCTTCGACTTGCTGCGAAGCGTATTTCCCTGGGTCCGCTTTCTTCCAGAGGCGGATGTCCATGCCTTCGCTGCCGAACTGATCGACACCATGCGCGCCACAGATGCGACCGGCCACTACGCATCCGTCGTACAGATGCTCATCGCATGGCAGCACACGGCGCAGGTCCATTCCGACCCCGTTCTCCTAGCCGCACTGACCAAGGACCACGAAACGGACTACGGGCCGACACCCGACCCACTCCACAAGCGGTAGGGCTGAGGCGCCCCACGTCCGCAGGGAACGTGGACAGCAAACTCGCTCGAGAGGGTCAGCGAACGACGGGGCCGTGACCGGAACGCCAGTCGGTGAGGCGTTTGCGGATGCTGGGCACCATCTGCAGATCGTTCGTGGCCTCGGGCGTGAACCACGCCACCTCGTGCGACTCGTCGGACGTCTGGAGGCTTCCCCCCGTAGGACGGGCGAGAAAGCAGATCGAGAATTCCTGCCGCACCTCTCCGTCGTCATAGGCGAAGACATGTCCCGGGTTCGTATACGTGCCGACGATCCCCACGACCTCAACCGCGATACCGGTCTCCTCAAGGGTCTCCCGGACCGCGCAGTCGCCGATGCTCTCGCCCAGCTCCATCTTGCCACCAGGCAGAGCCCACTTGCCGTTGTCCGTGCGTCGCTGCAGCAACACCCGGCCGTCGTCATCGACAACGATCGCCGAAGCCGCCGGTACCAGGCTGTTTGCCGCGGGGGCGTCGGGGTCGTCCTCGTAGTCACGTCGGGGCATGCTGCTCCGCCTCCCGGATGTCGCGCCCCCGGCTCCACAGCTCTTCGACGTGAGCGGCGAATCGATCGAACATCCCGTCCGCCTGCTTGCGCCGCAAGTGCATCATCGGCGAATCGTGGCCGACCCTACGAGCCAGGATCGGGGTAACGATCATCTCGTCGTCGAACCTGAACACGGAGAGATTGACATGCCCGGTCTCGAACCGACCCTCGATACCACTGACGTCGCGCAGCTTCTCCAGCTCGTTCAGCGTGACAGCGATACGAGTGGACAGCGTCAGCGGCACACCTTCCTCAGCCTCTCGCGCCGCAGTGACCGGACTGTCCGGATCGCCGATCAGGAACCGCACGCGGCAGCCTCCCCCAGCCTTGCGCCGCAGCGCACTGGCCAGGTTCGCCTGCTCCAGCCAAAGGAAATAGTTGGTGTATCCGGCAAACACCAACTCGCTCTGCGTCTTTGTCACGAGGGACTTCCACAAGCTCGCCGGCGCGGCCGAGCGATAGGGGAAGACCTGGACTATCTCTCGGTCCGGCCCGGTGGTGACTGCCGACCGTACGGCGCTTGGCCACAAAGCTGCCTCCTCCTCCCCTAACGCCTCACAGGCCGCCCAACGATGGCGAGCATGAGGCACGCGGTTCGGCTCGGTGATCCATCGACCGACCGTCTTCACATCTACCTCGCATGCTTCTGCGAGGTGCGCTTCAGTCATCTTGGCATTTGCCATCGCCTGGCGCAGCGCGTGATTCATGGTTCGCCTCCACGACCCGTCAGGAACGGAACGAACCGTACTGCCGATACGTCCCGAACGTCCCGTGAATGCAGTAGCAACGCCCGGACGAGGGCAGGAGCATCGACGCATGTCACACGCAGCACGGAGGAGTGATCCATATGCGGCAGCACCTTGAGTGCCTCAGCGTCGACACGGTCGAAACTGCTACGGCCATAGCGACCGTTCCGGGGCAGCCGAGTGCGGACCTCCTCGACCGCGCCTTGGTCGGCTGGGAGCGCTTCCTCGGCACCCTTGAGGGAACCACCGATGAGTGAGCACTACTCCTACGTGCCGCACGGACTCCTGCGTCGCCGGGTACGCGATCTCGCTTCCGGCGTCGAGGGGGAACTGATGGCCGTGATCAACGAGAACGTCTCGGACTCGACCACCGAGCACTGGACGGAGCTGGCCTACATCCGGGTCGCGTCCGGCCGTGAAATCACCACGTCGGTCTCCAACATCCAACCCGCCGGCCAAGAGCTCTCCGACCCGCTTCGTGATCAGCCCCCAACGGTCGTCGGGCGCAGTCGTCGAGAATGGCCCACGGAGCGTGGGCGGCTTATGCCCGGCCCAGGGCGGGCGTCGGGCGCTGAGACGTGCTGAGCGTGTAGCGATCTGGTGCGCCCCGGCGCCACCGGCATGGGTCTCTTACGGGCCCGTCTCGGGATCGTCGCCTGCGCCCGACCCGGTCCGGGGTTCTGTGATGTCCCCGTCCTTCGTACCTTCGAGCGGCTCGTTCTTTTGGGGGCTTCTCGGCAGTCTTTCGTTTCTCCGGGGCGGGACGGTCGGTCAAGGGTGGAGCGCAGCGACATCGCGTAGCGACGCGACCGAAGGGAGCGCCCTTGAGGGACCGGCTCGACACGGAGGGACGATGGGACTGACGGGAAACCCCCATACCCCTCCCTGATGCCGGTCCAGTGGATCCCGCACCCCGAAGCCACCCCCGCGCCTCCCGACCCCGGGCGACCGGCACCCTGGCGGGGGTAGGGGGGCGCGGGGCTGATGGCCCCGTCCGGGCATGGCCCCGTACCGCGCCCCCTACAGCCTGCTCAGGGACGCCGCCGCGAACAGGACGTCGCGGATCGCCTCGCGGTCGCCGTGTTGGCCCACCGCCGCCTCCTCCGGGGAGATGTGCCCGGCGGCCAGTTGGCAGAACTCGATGCCGTCCAAGGCGATCTCCGCCACCGTGCGTTCCGGTGACGGTTTCGCTCCCGGCGAGTCCAGCGCGATGTCCCAGCCTCCGCCGCCCGCGCCCTCGATCTCCAGGTGCAGGGTCCGCCCGGGCGCACCCGCCGCGACCAGGCCCCGCGCCGGGGCGGCCAGGCCCGCGCGCCTACGCTGCGCCAGCGCGCTCGGCAGGAGTCGCGCCGCCAGGTCGATCATCCCGTGCAGGTGCGGCCCGGACGGCGGCTCGTACGGGTAGTCCACCGCCTCCGCAATGTCCCACGCGTGCACCCAGCACTCGAAGGCCCGTTCCAGGAACGCGTCGCCGAGCGGCAGGGCGAAGCCGCCGTAGTCCACGGCCAGCTCGGCGACTCCCCGGCCGGCGAAGGAGACCGTACGGACCAGCGTGTGGCCCTGCTCCCGCCATGGGTCGCGGACCTGCCGCGTGATCGGGTTCACCGACGCGCCCCAGAAGTGCTCCGTCCGCACCGTCGGACCGCCCTTCGGCGCGTCCGGTCCCAGCGGGTCGTCGAGCCCGAGCGCCGAGGCGATCAGCCCGTCGACCGTCAGCAGATGGCCGATCACGCCAGCCACCGTGGTCCGCTGCGACCGGCGGCGTTCCTCCTCGAACCACTTGAGCCGTACCGGGGTGTGCCATTCCGAGTCCCCGAAGTCCTGCAGCAGCGCGTCGAGCCGCGCGGTCTCGGTGTCGTACGGACTCGCCCACACCGGCACCGGGATGCGGGCCGGCCGCTTGCCCAGGCAGTCCTCCAGGACGCGCGAGCGCAGCAGCGGTTTCAGGTCGAGGTTCTCCTCCGGGTGCAACAGCCCCACCGCGTCGCGCAGGCGCAGGGCCTCCTCCGCGCAGGGCGCGCACTCGGTGAGGTGGTCCTCGACCGCCTGGGTCTCCTCGGCCGAGCAGGCCGCCAGTGCCCACGCCCCGAGCAGGGACTTCAGCACGGCGTGGGAGGGCGGAGGCGGCGCGACCGGCGGCAGCTCGGCCGGCGTCGATGGCAGCGGGGGCAGCGGGGGCAGCGGCATCGGAGCCTGCGGCATCGCGGGCAGCGGCGGCATCGACCGCGGCGCGTGCCCCGGGTCGAGGTCGTCGGCGGCCCCGCGCGGACCGGGTATCCGCGCCTGCCCGCCGAGACGCTCGTATCCGTCATCGGGCGACTGGGGAGGGCCGTTCATCGAGGTGTTCCATATCCGGACCGGGCGGTTTCCTCCTGCGGGAGGGCATTGGCGGTCGACAGCAACTGCAGTCCGAGTCGCAGCCTGCGCCGCGCCTCGTCCTCGCTGATCTGCAGGTCGGCGGCGGCCTGCCGGTAGTCGCGCCGCTTGAAGTACGCGAGTTCCAGCGCGGCCCGCAGGGGCGCGGGCATCGAGGTGACGATGTAGTCGGCGCGGGCGGCCGCGTTGGCGGTGCGCACCTTCTGCTCCAGCTCCTCGCGGGACCCCCGGCCCAGCTCGGCCTGGCGCAGCCGGGCCACCGCCTGGCCCTGGGTGATCCGGGCGACCCAGGAGCGCATGGAGCCCTGCTTGGGGTCGTAGGCGTCCGGGTTCTCCCAGATGTACCCGAAGACCTCTCGGGTGATCCGGTCCGCCGCCTTCTCGTCGCCCAGCACCCGGTGCGCCAGGCTGTGCACGAGCGAGGCGAAGCGGTCGTACAGCTCCCCGAGCGCGGCGGCCTCGCCACGGGCCAGTCGCTGTTGCATGCGACGGTCCCAGCGCGGTGGTGCGTCCTTCGGCATGAATGCCCCCAGCCGTGTGTCGACGCATCGAATGTAGTGGGCACATGGCGTATCGCGCCTGTTTTGGAAGAACCTCACCCCGGAAGTGCGCCCTGCGTGATAGGTGCGTGGCAGGGCGTGAACGGTGGTACGGGTGACGGCACATGGGGACAGGTGTACGCGCCCCACCGCGCTCCCCGTGCGCGGGTTCGATGCGGCCGCCTCCTTGACGACTTCGCTTAACGCACAGGCCACGTAGGCCTTACGCTCCTGCCTTGTCTTGATTGGAACCCCACTGCACACGTGAAGGCGGAACGCCGAATATGGACAGCGCAGAATACGAGCGCAAGATCGCCGCCCGATTCGCCACCTTCGACCAGGACGGGTCCGGCTATATCGACCGGGAGGACTTCAGCGCTGCCGCGAAGGCCGTCCTGGCCGAATTCGGTACCACCGCCCGGTCGGACAAGGGCCAGGCCGTCTTCGCGGGCGCCGAGGCCTTCTGGCAGGGCATGGCCGGCATCGCGGACGTCGACGGGGACCAGCGGGTGTCCCGCGAGGAGTTCATCACCGGGGCCGCGAAGCGGCTGCGCGACAACCCGGAGCGGTTCGCGGAGATCGCGCGGCCGTTCCTGCGGGCCGTGATCGCGGTGGCGGACGAGGACGGCGGCGGCGCGACGCCGCCGAACGCGGCCCGGGTCCTGCGCGTCCTGGGCACCGCCCCGGAGCTGGCCACCGAGGTGGCGGCCGCCCTGGACGCGGACAGCGACGGCCGTATCTCGGAGGACGAGATCCTGGCGGCCTTCGCGGGCTACTGCGGGGTGGAGGCCCCCGACGCGTAGCGCCTGCGGCGTGCTCGGCGCATCCAGCCCCGCCGGCGTTCGAGGCGCGGGGGTCTGGGGGCGGCGCCCCCAGCAGCCGGGCTGCGCAGGCCCACTGCGGCTCACACCGGTAGCGGGCCCCTGCGGCCCGGCTTCCCGGGGCGCTGCGCCGGACCCCGCGCCTCAAACGCCGGCGGGGCTGAACGGGCGCGGCCAGGCTGAATCCGCAGGCGCTGAACTCGCCCGGCGGAGCTCAATGTGCCGGGCCGTGTTCGTTACGCGAAGACGACCGTGCGGGCGCCGTTCAGGAGTACGCGGTGTTCGCTGTGCCACTTCACCGCGCGCGCGAGCGCCTGGCACTCCACGTCCCGGCCGATCGCCACCAGCTGGTCCGGCGTCACCTCGTGGCCCACCCGCTCGACCTCCTGCTCGATGATCGGCCCCTCGTCGAGGTTCGCCGTCACGTAGTGCGCGGTCGCGCCGATCAGCTTCACACCTCGCGCGTGCGCCTGGTGGTACGGCTTCGCGCCCTTGAAGCTCGGCAGGAACGAGTGGTGGATGTTGATGATCCGCCCGCTCAGTTCGGTGCACAGCTTGTCCGAGAGCACCTGCATGTAGCGCGCCAGGACGACCAGGTCGACGTTCTCGGCGCGCACCAGCTCCAGCAGCTGCGCCTCCGCCTCCGCCTTCGTGTCCTTCGTGACGGGGATGTGCACGAACGGGATGTCGTAGGAGCCGACCAGTTCGGCGAAGTCGGTGTGGTTGGAGACCACGGCCGCGATCTCGACCGGCAGGGCGCCGATGCTCGAACGGAACAGCAGGTCGTTCAGGCAGTGCCCGAACTTGGACACCATGAGGATGATCCGCATGCGCTCCTCGGAGCGGTGGATCTGCCAGTCCATCTTGAACGAGTCGCCGATCGCGGCGAAGCTGGCGCGCAGCTTCTCGACCGTCACCGGGGGCTCGGCCTCGAAGTGCACCCGCATGAAGAAGAGTCCGGTCTCCCGGTCTCCGAACTGCTGGCTGTCCACGATGTTGCATCCGGTCATGAAGAGGTAACTCGACACGGCATGCACGATGCCCTGCTTGTCGGGGCAGGACATGGTCAGGACGTACTGGGGCTGGGCCTGGGCCTCGGTGTGCGGGTCGCTCATGACCGCACAGCCTTTCACACCGCGCGGGTGAGGATCTTCAACGCATCGAGCGACGTGGGTCGCACGTCGGGGTCGTCCCCGTCGGCCTCCGCCAGCCGTACGTGGGCCTCCCGCGCGGCACGCACCGCCTCGGGCCACGCGTGATGCTCCAGGTAGGCGGAGACGGGGGCGTCGGGCCCGACCTGGTGGAGGATGCGGAGCACCCGCAGCACGGCGAGGTCGACGACGGCCGCCTCCTGCGAGTCGCGGAAGATCGTGCCGACGTACTTCTCGGCGGACCAGCTGTCGAGCCAGGTGTCCTCGACGAGCCGGTACACGGCGTCGGTGATGTCGCCGTAGGCCTCGTCACCGGTCAGCCAGGTGTCCTCGTGGAAGACCGGGTCGGAAAGCATGTGCAGCGCCGAACGCACGTTGCTGCGCCAGCGCCACCACGGCATGTCGTTGAGGGGCATGCCGCCCATGGTGGAGGAGCGGCCACCGCGTCGGGAAGGGTTCTTCGAACCTTGGGCGAATGTCACGCCTGCGATCGTACGTTCCTGGTCAGCGCGATCTTGAAGCGCCCACAAGGCCCGCACCCCCGCAATTCACCTGGACGTCACCCGATGTTGTGTCCATCTCACTCGACAGTTACCGGTGGGGCGGAATGGTGCATGGACATGACCAACTCGCGACGCGCCGTATCCGTCTCCCGCACCCTCGCGGCCACGGCGCTGGGTATGTGTCTCATCGCCGGGTGCGGGGCACTCCCCGGGGGCTCGGGGGGCTCCGGGGACACCGTCACCGTCCTGACCTTCGCGCCGGAGGACACCAAGGCGACGAACATGCCCGGGATGACCGGCATGGCCAAGGCGTACGAGCGCTGGGTGAACTCCAAGGGCGGGATCAACGGTCGCAAACTTCGCGTACTGACCTGCAACGAGAAAAACACGGCCTCCGGCGCCGCCGACTGCGCCCGCAAGGCCGTCGCCGAGAAGGCCGTCGCCGTCGTCGGCTCCTACAGTCAGCACGGCCGCGCCTTCATGGCACCGCTGGAGGCGGAGGGCATCCCCTTCATCGGGGGCTACGGAGTCTCCTCCGAGGAGTTCCAGTCCCCCCTGTCCTACCCGGTCAACGGCGGCCAGCCCGTCCTGATCGCCGGCGCCGGCCACCAGCTGGGGCGCGCCTGCAACCAAGTCGCCCTGGTCCGCCCCGACACCCTCGCGGGCGACACCCTCCCGGTCCTGCTCAACGCCGGACTGCGGGCCAACAAGATGGCGGACGCCTCCGACATCCGGGCCGCCGAGGACTCCGCGGACTTCGGACCCGAGGCCCGCGAGGCCCTCGCGCACACCAGCGGCACCGGCAAGGAGAAGGAGAAGGAGAAGGGCTGCGTCACCGCCGTCCTCGGCGAGCGCACCGAGACCTTCTTCGACGCCTTCCGCCGGACCGACGCCCAGCGCAAGAAGCCGCAGATCTCCTCCGTCCTGGGCAGCGTCAGCCAGTCCCTGGTGGACCGCACGGGCGGCAAGGAGAGCCCCTTCGAGGGCGCCTACCTGACCAGCTGGTACCCGGTGGCCGCCGATCCGCTCTGGGAGCCCATGCGGAAGGTGGTCTCCGACTTCGCCTTCGGCGACGACACCGTCGACCCCGACGACAGCGGGGCGCAGACCACCTGGATCGCGTACACCGTGCTCAGCGAGATCCTCAAGCGCTTCAAGGAGGGCGAGGAGGTCACCGGCCACAAGGTCAAGCGCGCCCTGAACGAGTCGCAGCCGGTCAACACCGGCGGTCTCACCCCGAACCTGAGCTGGCGCTACCAGGACATGCGCGCCGTCGCCGGCTTCCCCCGCATCGTCAACGGCCAGGTCACCTTCCAGATCGTCCAGGCCGGGCGGCTCGTGGCACAGCCCGGTGAGCGGTCCCTGGACATGACCCCGACCCTGGTGACGGCCCCGCCCACGGCCTGACGCCGGCCCGGATCCCCGGCCTGGATCCCTGGCCCGGACTCCTGGCCCGGACCCGGGCCCGGGCCCGTTCAGGGGCCCGGGACCCGGCTCAGAGCTGGGACTTGTCGCGCTTGGTGAGGCCGTACTTGCCGGCGATCGCGTTCCACATGGTCGCGGCGGACTCCTTGGCCTTCGTCGCCTCGCCGCTCGACCGGTTGCCGTCACTGGCGTTCTTGGTGGACTTGGCCTTGCCGTCCTTGCACTTGTCGTCGTCCACGTCGTCCGCCCAGGCCGCGTAGCTGTCGTCGGCGTCCGCCGAGGACTGCCAGGCCTTGGTCAGGGACGCGGACAGCTTCGCGTGGTCCGGGAGCTGGTCCACCTTCAGCTCCTGGAGGCGGGTGACGAGCTCCTCGCGCTGGCGGGCCGCGTCGCGCAGGTCGGCGGCCGCCTGGTCGAGGTTGCTGCAGCCCTTGATGTCCTCCACGGCCTTGATCACCGCGGCCCGGCTGTCGTTGCTGTCCGCAAGGAGCTTGTCCAGCTGGACGGCCTGGGGGCGGGCCGGATCGACCGGGGCCTCGCCGCCGGGCGCCGCGGAACCGCCGCTCGCGGTCGGGGCGGCTGCCACCGCGCCCGGGTCGTTGTTCTGCGGCTTGCCGTCGGCGAGCAGCGAACCGACGCCGAGCCCGACGACGGCCAGACCGATGACCACCGCGGCGATGATCGCGGGCGAGACCTTGCGCCCGGCCTCCGGCGGCGGCGGAGGCGGCGCGTACTGCTGCTGCGGGTGCGGCTGCTGGTACTGGGGCTGCTGATGCTGTGGCGGCTGCTGCTGGTACTGGGGCTGCTGCGGGCGCTGCGGATGGGGGCGCGGCGGCGGTTGGCGCAGCACCGGCTCCTGGACGGGCGCCAGGTGCTGCGTGTGCCCGGCGGAGTCGTCGCCCCGGAAGAGCCCGTCGAACCCGTCGGCAGGAGCGGCGGGGACCGGCGGGATGAACTGGGTCGCCGCCTCCTCGTGGGCGGGAGCGGCCGGCACCGGCGCGATGTACTGCGTCGCGGCCTCGTCGTGCCCGGCGGCCGCCGGGACGGGCGGGATGTACTGGGTGGCCGCCTCGTCGTGCCCGGGAGCGGCCGGGACCGGCGGGATGTACTGCGTCGCGGCCTCGGGCAGCGGGGGGTAGCCGTAGCCGTGCGGATCCCCCGGACCCTCGTAGCCCGGCCCCACCACATGACCCGGCGTGGCCCCCGGGCCGGGATAGGCCTGCGGATATCCGTACGCGGCCCCGGGCGGCGACTGCTGCTGCGACTCCTGCGGCGCCTGCTGCTGGTGCGCCTGCTGCTGCTCCGGATACTGCTGCTGCTCCGGGTACGGCGGCTGCTCCTGTTGGTGCGCCTGCTGCTCCGGGTACGCCGGATACCCGGACGCCTGGTCCGGACCCCACGGGCCACCCGGCTGGGGGGCGCCCCCTTGTCCGTTCTGCGTCACCGGGACTCCTTCTCCGACTCGCCCGACCCTACGGAACCGTCGGTCACGCTACCCCGTCACGCACCGCCACCGTGAGAGCACCCCGAACCCCGTCCCACCGGGGTCCGGGGCGGGGCTCCGACCGCCGCCGCTACGCCGTCACCTCCAGCCGCGCCGCGAACTCCCGCACCGCCGCCTCCTCCCGGTACGGCTCCAGCCGCGTCCGGAAGTCGTCCAGGTACTCCACGCCCCGGTTCGAGCGGAGCCCCTCCAGCAGTTCCGCCGCCTGCGTCGCCGTCAGACAGGCCTGTTCCACCTCCCGCTGCTGCACCTGCGCCGCCGCCAGCAGCAGCAGCCCGATGGCCCGGCGGCGTGCCTTGCCCGCCGGAAGGCCCCGCAGGGCCTCCTCCGCCCGCCTGGCCGCCGCGTCCGCCTGACCCAGGTCGCGGTGGCAGTGCGCCAGCTCGTCCGCGAGGTACGCCGCGTCGAAGTGGCGGATCCACACCGGGTCGTCGCCCGACTCCGGCTCCGCCCGCTCCAGCGCGCTCACCGCCCGCCCCGACAGCACCGCCGTCGCCCGGGTGTCCCCGAGCAGGGCGTGCCCGCGCGCCTCGGCCGCGTAGAACATGGCCTCGACCCGCGGGGTGACCTGCCCGCGCGTCCCCTCCTGGGCGGCCCGGGCCAGCTGCGCGATCTCCCGCGGGTTGCCCAGTTCGGCGGCGAGGTGGCTCATGGACGCCGCGAGGACGTAGCCCCCGTACGCCCGGTCCCCGGCCGCCTGGGCGAGGCGCAGCGCCTGGATGTAGTAACGCTGGGCCAGGCCCGGCTGGCCCGTGTCCACCGCCATGTAGCCGGCCAGCTCCGTCAGCCGGGCCACCGCCGCGAACAGGGCCCGCCCGACGGGCTCCCGGTACGAGCCGCCGATCAGCCCGGACACCACCGAGTTGAGGTAGTGCACGACCACCGGCCGGACGTGCCCGCTGCCGAAGCGGTGGTCGAGGTCCTTGAGGGCCTCGGTGGTGGCGCGGACCGCCTCCACGTCCGGCATGCCGACGCGCGAGCCGCCGCTGCGGGCGACCTGGGTGTCGGCCCCGGTGATCAGCCAGTCCCGGCTCGGCTCCACGAGCGCCGAGGCGGCCACGCTGGAGCCGGCGAGGAAGTCGCGGCGGCCGACGTCGCTGCGCCACAGCTCGCAGACCTGCTCGATGGCGCCGATGACGGTCGGGGAGAACTGCAGGCCGACGCCGGAGGCGAGGTTCTTGCCGTTGGCCATGCCGATCTCGTCGATGGTGACGGTCCGGCCCAGTTTGCGCCCGAGCGCCTCGGCGATGATTCCGGGAGCCCGGCCGCGGGGCTGCTGGCCGCGCAACCACCGGGCCACGGAGGTCTTGTCGTAGCGGAGATCGAGGCCGTGCTCGGCCCCGCACATGTTCACGCGCCGGGCGAGCCCGGCGTTGGAGCACCCGGCTTCCTGGATGAGCGCCTGCAGCCGTTCGTTCGGCTGGCGGGCGACGAGAGGCCTGGCTGCCATGAAAACCCCCTGCTGACCGCGGGTGATCCGTTGGAATGATCACTTCCCGCCTGAAGTGCGGAGAATCTTCCGCTCTGCGTCGTGTCGCTACCCAACTCCGGCGCCCCGGCCTCCTACGCGCCCCCACGCGTGCATCAGTGCGCCCCGTATGCAGGATCGATGCTCCGCCCGCCCCTTGGTTTACGCCCGTAACCCCGGGTGACCCGAGGAGTTGTGATGGGCGTGGAAGAGACCATCGGAGTCACGGAGACCGCACCCATCCCCAAGCAGCGCGGCGAGCAGTTGCTGGACCATGCCGTGCGGTACGCGGAAGAACGGCACTGGGATGTCTTCGCCGGCACCTGGTTGGAGCCCGCGGACGGCCGCGAGCTGTGCTCCTGCGGGGCCGCGGACTGCCCGGCCCCCGGCGCCCACCCGGCGGTGAAGGACTGGGCGGCGCAGGCCACCGGTAGCGCGGTGCAGGTCCGACGGATCTGGGCGAAGCACCCGCAGGCCTCGATCCTGCTGCCCACGGGCCGGACGTTCGACGCGCTGGACGTGCCCGAATCGGCCGGATTCCTCGCGCTGGCCCGGCTGGAGCGGATGGAGCGCACCCTCGGTCCGGTCACCCTCACCCCCGACCACCGGATGCTGTTCTTCGTCCTGCCGGGTGCCGGCGTCAAGGTGCCCGACCTGGTGCGCAAGCTGGGCTGGCCGGCCGCCACGATCGATCTGGTGGCGCGGGGCGAGGGCGAGTACGTGGCGGCGCCGCCCACCCGCTTCGGCGGCCGGGGCTCGGTCCAGTGGGCGCGGCGGCCCACGCCGGCGAACCGGTGGCTGCCGGACACCGAGGAGCTGATCGACGCGCTGGCGTACGCGTGCGGCAGCGAGGCCGCGGCGGACCGCAAGCGCCGCCAGGGCTGACGGACCGGACCGGACCCCGGAGCGCCCGCCGGAGCACGCCCGCCGGACCTGCGAAATCAGGGCGAAAACTGATGACATAAGTAACTGCTCAAGCCTCTCCCCCTCCTCCTATGGTGAAGAAGGAACGACCAACGGGGACGTAATGAGAGGCAGGCGCATGCCGGACCAGGGCGATGCGACGGGTGGGACGTACGAAACGGGTGGCGCGCGATCCGCGCCGCCCGCCGTGCGGGTGGAAGGTCTGTGGAAGCGGTTCGGCGAGCAGGTGGCCGTCGCCGGGATCGACCTGGAACTGCCCGCGGGGCAGTTCATCGGACTGGTCGGCCCGAACGGGGCGGGCAAGACGACCACGCTGTCGATGGTGACCGGCCTGCTGCGCCCCGACATGGGGCGGGTCCACGTCGCGGGGCACGACGTGTGGGCGGACCCGACCGAGGTGAAGGCCCGGATCGGCGTACTGCCCGAGGGGCTGCGGCTCTTCGAACGGCTGTCGGGCCGCGAACTGCTCGGCTACATGGGCCGGCTGCGCGGGCTGCCGGGCGAGGAGACCGACAAGCGGGCGACGCAGCTGCTGGACGTCCTCGACCTCGCGGGCTCGCAGCACAAGCTGGTCGTCGACTACTCGACCGGTATGCGCAAGAAGATCGGCCTGGCGGCCGCCCTGCTGCACAACCCCGAAGTGCTCTTCCTGGACGAGCCGTTCGAGGGCGTCGACCCGGTGTCGGCGCAGACCATCCGCGGGGTGCTGGAGCGCTACACGGCCTCCGGTGCCACCGTCATCTTCTCCTCCCACGTGATGGAGCTCGTCGAGTCGCTGTGCGACTGGGTGGCCGTGATGGCCGCCGGCCGGATCCGCGCCGCGGGCCCGCTGGCCGACGTACGGGGCTCCGCGCCCTCGCTGCAGGCCGCCTTCCTCGAACTGGTCGGCGCCCACGGGCGCGACGCGGCCGGGGAGTCGCTGGAGTGGCTCGGCGGCGGCTCCGGGGCGGGATCGCGATGACCTCGCCCGCCAACCCCGCCGCCGGCCCGGCCGGCACGGTGACCGCCGCCGTCACCGGGTCGACCGGGGCCGTCGCCGCCTCGTCCGTCCCGTCGGTCCCGCTGACCCCGATCTTCGTCCGCCTCAAGCTGTCGCTGCTGCGCAACGGCCTGAAGGGCTCCTCGAAGCGCAAGGCCGCCTACTTCTCCACGCTCGCCCTCGCCCTGGTCGTCGGCTTCTTCGTGACGCTGGGCCTGGCCCTGCTGCACGGGAACGCCCACGCGGGCACCGTCGTCGTCATGCTGGCCGCCGTCCTGGCCCTCGGCTGGACCTTCATGCCGCTGTTCTTCCCCACCGGGGACGAGACCCTCGACCCGAGCCGGCTGGTGATGCTGCCGCTGCGCCCGCGTCCGCTCGTACAGGCTCTTCTCGCCTCCTCGCTGATCGGCATCGGGCCGCTGTTCACGCTGTGCCTGGCCGTCGGCTCGGTCCTGGCCGTCGCACGTGGCGCCGCCGGCGCGGTGGCGGCCGTGGTGGCAGCGCCCCTGCTGGTCCTCGGCTGTGTGACCCTCGCGCGGGCCATGGCCACGGCCAACGTGCGGCTGCTGTCCAGCCGCAAGGGGCGCGACCTGGCCGTGCTCAGCGGCCTGCTGATCGCCGTGGGCGGGCAGCTGACCAACTTCGCGAGCCAGAGCCTGTTCCAGGCGGGCGGCCTGGCCTCCCTGGAGCCCGTCGAGGCCGTACTGCGCTGGGTGCCGCCGGTGACCGCCGTCGGCATGGTGGACTCGGCGAGCGAGGGCGCGTACGGGGCCGCGGCCGCCCAACTGGCCCTGACCCTGGCCGCCGTGGCCGGCCTCCTGTGGTTCTGGGAGCGGAGCCTGACCAAGCTGATGGTCACCCCGGACGGCTCGACCATCGCCGCGGCCAAGCCGATGAAGGACCGCGGGGCGGGCGGCGTGTGGTCCCTGCTGCCCGCCGGCCGGACGGGCGCGGCCATGCAGCGCACGCTGCGCTACGCGGTCCGGGACCCGAAGACCAAGGCGGGCTGGGTGACCGCGCTGGCGATCGGCCTGATCGTCCCGGTCTTCAACGCCCTCCAGGGCGCGGGATCCGTCTACCTCGGCTGTTTCGGCGCGGGCATGCTCGGCATGCAGATGTACAACCAGTTCGGCCAGGACACCTCCGCCTTCTGGATGGTCGCGCAGACCATCTCCTCCACGCGTGACGCGTATGTGGAGCTGCGGGCGCGGGCCGCCGCGCTGGCCCTGGTCACCGTCCCGTACACGGTCCTGGTCACGGCGATCACGGCCGCGATCATCGGTGACTGGTCCGCCCTCCCGGCGGCCACCGGCCTGGCCCTGGGCCTGCTGGGCTCGATGCTCTGCACGGGAGCCCTGGCCTCGGCCCGCTTCCCGTACTCGATCCCGTCGGACGGCGCCTTCAAGAACGTCGCTCCCGGGCAGGGCGGGCTCGCCTGGGCGGGCATCTTCGGCGGGCTGCTGGTCTCGGCGGTGATCTCCGCCCCGGTCATCGCCCTGACGATCTGGCTCAAGGTGGGTGGTCACCAGGACCTCTCCTGGATCGTGCTCCCGCTGGGTGTGGTCTGGGGTGTGCTGGCCTCCTGGGCGGGCCTGCGGCTCGCGGCCCCGAAGGTGGCACGGCAGCTTCCCGAGATCCTGTGGGCGGTCAGCAAGGGCTGACCCGGTCGATGCCGTACGGGCCCGAACGCACGGCGGGCCGGCCTCCGCTCCTGTGAGGAGCGGAGGCCGGCCCGTTTTCGTGTGGAGGCGAGCCTTCGTGTGGAGGCCGGCTCAGACCGCGGTCGGGAGCTTCGCGGTGAAGGCGGTCGGGACGCTGACCACGTCGTCGAAGCTCAGCTTGCCGGGGCCGAAGGCGTCGGCGGTCAGGGCCTTCTTCTTGCCGCCGGTGACCTGCCAGACGGTGTTGCTCTCCGGCGACAGCAGCATGGTGCCGTCGGCGGGGGCGGCCTTGGCGGCGGCCGCCGTCAGCCACTCGCCCGGGGCCCCCTCCAGCGGACGCTTGTCGTGGCCGAGGCCCGTGAAGTCGGCGTAGGTCAGCGGAACGGCCACGCCGCCCGCCATGACGTACACGCTGGCGTCGGCGCCCGAGGCGTCCTTGACGACGGTGCCGTTCGGCACCTGGCGGGTGCCGGCCGCCTTCAGCCAGTCGGTCGGAACGCCCATCAGCGAGCGGGTGTCGTAGCCGTTCGCCGTCCACTCGGCGGCCGAGATGTGCAGCGCGGAGCCGTTGACCATCACGAAGCGGGCCGGGTCGCTGCCCGACTGGTCCATGACCACGCGGCCGTTGGTGATGGTGCGGCGGGCGGCGTCCTGCAGCCAGGCGGTCGGAACGCCCATGTCGGCACGGATGTTGTAGCCGTCCGCCGTCCAGTCGGCCGCGGAGATCAGCAGCGCCGCACCGTCGACCACCACGTAGCGATTGGCACCGCCCGCCTGGTCGTGGACCACCGTGCCGGCCGGGGGCGCGCTCGGCAGGCCGTTGAACGCCGCGTTGTCCACGAGCACGATCTTGCTCAGGTCGTAGTGGCCGGGCGTGACGTCGGAGGACGCCACCGGGATGCCCGCCCCGGAGATCATCACCTTCACGGCCGCGCCGTTCGGCGACTTCACCAGCGTCCCGGCAGGCAGCGAGGCCGGGTCCGGGTAGGAGGGGGCGGTGGGGTACGGGTTCGCACGGTCGGCGCCGAGGCCGGCCGCTGCACCGCAGGAGGGCCAGGCACCCTGACCCTGGCCCGCCAGGATCTTCTCGCCCGTCAGGATCTGCTGCTGCTTCGTCGCCTGGTCGGGGCGGGAGGCGTACTGCGTACCGCCGAAGGCGCGCCAGGTCGACATCGAGATCTGGAGACCGCCGTAGTAGCCGTTGCCGGTGTTGATGCTCCAGTTGCCGCCGGCCTCGCACTGGGCGACCTTGTCCCACGTCGAGACAGAGGCGGCCGAGGCTTCGGTGCCGGTGAGGAGCGGGGCTGCGAGGGCGAGGAGGGCGGTGGCGGTGGCGGCGAGCGCGGACTTCTGGCGGGCGACGGCGGAGCGCATGGACGTGTCCTTCGGGCGGCAGGTGCGGGAGTCGGCGTGGGGCGCGGCACACCCCACCGCCCGGCCGGTGGGGACCGGGCGGTGGGGTGTGCTCAGGCGGCGATCAGGCGGCGATCAGCCGGGAGTTGCTCAACCGGTGACGGTCGGGAGCTTCGCGGTGAAGGCGGTCGGGACGCTGACCACGTCGTCGAAGCTCAGCTTGCCGGGGCCGAAGGCGTCGGCGGTCAGGGCCTTCTTCTTGCCGCCGGTGACCTGCCAGACGGTGTTGCTCTCGGGCGACAGGAGCATGGTGCCGTCGGCCGGGGTGGCCTTCGCCGCGGCCGTCTTCAGCCACTCGCCCGGGGCCCCCTCCAGCGGACGCTTGTCGTAGCCGAGGCCCGTGAAGTCGGCGTAGGTCAGCGGAACCGCGACGCCGCCCGCCATGACATACACGCTGGCGTCGGCGCCCGAGGCGTCCTTGACGACGGTGCCGTTCGCCACCTGCTTGGCGACCGTGGAGCTCAGCCACTCACCCGGTGCGCCCATCAGGGAGCGGAGGTTGTAACCGTTCGCGGTCCACTCCGCGCCGGAGATGTGCACGGCCGCGCCGCCCAGCATCACGTAACGGTTGTTGTCGGTGCCGGACTGGTCCATGAGGACGGTGCCGGTCGGCGGGGTCTTGGCAACGGCGGCCTTCAGCCACTGGCCCGGGACGCCCATGAGCATCTGGGTGTTGTAGTCGTCGGCGGTCCACTCGGAGCCCGAGATGTGCAGCGCCGCACCGTCCACCATCACGTAGCGGCCGGGGTCCGTGCCCGTCTGGTCCATCACGACCGTGCCGGTGGGCACGGTGCGCTGGGCGGCGGCCTGCAGCCAGGCGGTCGGAACACCCATGTCGGCGCGGGTGTTGTAGCCCGCCGCGACCCAGTCCTCGCCGCCGATCAGCAGCGCCGCGTTGTCGATGACCACGTAGCGATTGGCACCGCCCGCCTGGTCGTGGACCACCGTGCCGGCCGGAGGCGCGCTGGGCAGGGACCGGAAGGCGGAGTCGTCGATCAGCACGATCTTGCTGAGGTCGTACTTGTCCGGGGTGACGTCGGAGGCAGCCACCGGAACGCCGGATCCGGAGATCATCACCTTCACGTCCGCGCCGTTCGGCGACTTCACGAGCGTCCCGGAGGGCAGCGAGGCCGGGTTGGGGTACGAGGGGGTGTTGCTGCCGGCCGGGGAGATGTAGCCACTGATCGACTGGCCCCAGGGGGACTGGCCCACGCGCCACTTGGTGGTGGAGTTGGTGGAGACGTGGCCCGGGTAACCGCCCTGGTTGCCGCCGGTGATGGTGACCGTGTCGCCGGAGACTCCGGTGACCACGGCCACGTGGTCGGCGTAGCTGCCGCCGTTGTAGTTGTAGACGACGGCATCGCCGACGTGCGGGGTGCTCGACAGCGTGCCGTACTTCTTGCCGTAGTCCATGAAGCTGGCCGCTCTGTCGTCCAGGGTCCCCAGGCCCGTGACCCCGTTGCGGGCCCAGACCCAGCCGGCGAAGTCGGCGCACCAGGCGTGGGTGCGGCTGGTGCCGCCGGTGCAGCTGCTGGACTGGTTGGGACCGCCGACGTAACCGCCGTGAGCGCAGTAGGAGTTGCCGTTCTCGGCGCGGGCCGTGGCCGAAATGCCGTCGGTGAGCGGCGAGGCGTTGGCCGGGGTGACGGCGGCCGTGGCGAGTACGGAGACCGCGAGGGTGGAGGCGGAGACGAGGCGGATCGCGGTGACCTTGATGGACTTGGACATGACAAGGCTCCAGGTGTGCGAGGAAGGTTCGGGTGAGTGCTGCGGCGGGCCGCAGATTGGCCTGATCAAGGCCGGAAGGCTGTGGGCGCATGTCGTGGCACGCGGACGGCTGCCCTGCAGGAGCAGCTGTCGGACGGGGCACACGGGGGCGCGAGGCGCGCGCTGCGACGCGGCGTGACGCGGTGTGACGCGCGGTGATGCGCGGTGATGCGCGGTGATGCGTGGTGATGCGTGGTCAGGGCCGGCTCTCAGCGGGCACGGCGGTCACAGGGGGACCGGCGGCCGGCGAGGCGGGCGGCCCGACTACTCCCAGACGGTGGTGAACTTCCCCACCGGGGCGGTCTCCCACACGGTGGTGGCGGTGGTGCGGGTGTACTGGTCGGCGCCGGTGTGGCCGGCCAGGACCGCGGCGAAGGCGGCGAGGGCGAGGGTGCTGACCGCGGCGGCCCGGGTGAGGCTGGTGCGAAGCATGACAGTGATCCTTTGCGATGGCTGGAGTGAAGCGGTGACCTTCCGGATCCACGTCCCGCGGTGACGTCTTCTCCGGTTTCGCCGGCCGGGTCCTCGTGCTGTTCCCTGCTGGCGATCACTAGCTTCGTCGCAGCTCAGCGCGGCGAGAAGGGCATTCGGCTGGACGGAATCGGTCCTGGACGATTTCGTCCATCGAGTCCGGAAGCGGCCGTCAGGAGACGCTCGTAGTACGGAGCGACCAGAGGGGCGCAAGCGCGCGTGGCCGTCCAGCCGCGCAGCGCCGGCAGCACGTCGAGGGCACGTCGGCAGAGGGCCTCCGTACGCCGCTCCGCCTCGCTCAGGCTCCCGGCGAGCAGGTAGACCCCGAGCACCGGGTCGGGCTCGGCCCGCAGGTGCGCGGAGACGTGCTCCACGGTGCTGTCGGGGTCCGCCAGCGCCCGGACGAGCTCGGCGATGTGCGGGGGAAGCCGGTCACCGGCCGAAGGCGCCCGGAGCGCGGCGTGGATGAGATACATGTGCGCAACTCTTCCGAGCGGGCGAGCGTGAACAAAGCCCATCGAGCTGAACGGTTCGGTCCGTGGCCGAAAGCGTCCACGAACTGGTCGCACCCGTCACCACGTGCGATTATTCGGTAACCTTGATCGATAAGGGCTCACACGGGGGGAACCGCTGTGCTCGCCACTCTCGGCCTCGATGCCACGGCAGAGGCTGTCTACCGAGCCATGCTCGCGCACCCGCAGGAGGGCGTGAGCGGCCTCTCCGAGCGCCTCGGCGTGCCCGAGGCGGACGTCAGGCACAGCCTGGACATCCTCAGCGAACTCGCCCTGGTCCGGCCGTCCTACGAACGCGAGGGCCGGCTGCACGCGGTCTCGCCCGAGGTCGGCATGGAAGTCCTCATGGCCCGCCAGCAGGCCGAACTCGCCGCCCAGCAGCTGCGCATCGAGGCCTCCCGCGCCGCCGCCACCCAGCTCATCGCCGAGTTCGCCGATCTGACCCCCAGCGCCTCCAGCCCCGGCGTGGATCAGCTGCTGGGCCTGGACGCGATCCGGGACCGGATCGCGTGCCTGGCCCGTGACGTCCGCACCGAGCTGATGACCTTCGCACCCGGTGGCGGCCACCGCCCTGAGAGCCTGGAAGCCTCGAAGCCCAACGACCTCGCCCTGCTGGGCCGCGGGGTACGGATGCGCTCCCTCTTCCTGGACAGCGTGCGCAACAACCAGACCACCTTGGCCTACGCGGCCTGGCTCGGCGGACTCGGCGGCGAGGTGCGGACCGCGCCGGAGTTGCCCACCCGACTGATGATCTTCGACCGGTCGACGGCCGTCATCCCGGTCAGCAGCGACGACAGCGCAGCCGGCGCGGTGGTCCTGACCGGGCAGGGCACCCTGACCGCACTGTGCGCACTCTTCGACACCGTGTGGACCGCCGCCCGCCCGCTCGGCACCGCGGAGACCGCTCGGGACGAGGTCGGCCTCAGCGCCCAGGAGAACACCGTCATCCGGCTCCTCGCGCAGGGCATGACCGACGAGGCCATCGCCAAGCGCCTGGCCGTCTCCCCCCGCACCGCGCGCCGGCTGGCCAACGATCTGATGGAACGTCTGAATGCCCGCAGCCGATTCGAGTTCGGCGTACGGGCGGTCCAGCGCGGCTGGCTCCCGAGCGCCGAGTAGTCGGCCCGGCCCGGGACGGGCCTCCGCAGGCACCCCGGGACCGCTGGCAGCCGGGGCCGGGCATCGGTCGACCCTGACGAGGAGGGGCCGACCGGGAGGTCGAGACGTTCGGATCACGCCGACCGTTCCGCCCCCGGGCGTGGGGGCGGAGCCGTCGACGTGGTCAGGGGGCTTCGGCCTTGATGCCGTCGAGGAAGGGTTCCAGGACCTCGCGCCAGGCCGTCGGCTGGTCGTAGTGGAGGTAGTGGCCCGCGTCGGGGATTTCCGCGTACTGGCCGGCCGGGAGGACGCGGACCATTTCCTGGGCCTCGGCGCGGCCCAGTTCGCCGTCCAGGCCCCGGACCACCAGGGTCGGGCAGCGGACCTGGGCGAGCTCCTCCCAGTGGGCGTCGTGGACCCAGGTCTCGCGGGCCGTCAGCATCTGGCGGCGGGAGAAGACCGGGCGCCAGCCGTCCGAGGCCTCGTGCATGACCTCGGCGAAGAAGGCGCCGCGGCCGGGATCGGGGCGTTCCACCCGGGGGTCGTCCTCGCCGAACCAGCGGCGGGCCGCGTCCTGGGTGGGGAAGGGCAGGGGCCAGTGGTGGAACCAGTCCTCCCATTCCTGCTGGGAGGCCGCTCCCAAGGCGGAGGCGCGCATGTCGCAGATGACCACGGCTTCGACCAGCTCCGGGCGGCGGGCCGCGAGCTGCCAGGCGGTGAGGGCGCCCATGGAGTGGCCGATCAGCGTCACGGGGGCGAGGCCGAGCTGCTCGACGGCCGCTTCGGCGTCGGCCACGAAGGCGTCGCGGCCCAGGGAGGTGGGGGTGCCGTCGGGGGCGGCGGGCGGGCGGCCGCTCTGGCCGTGTCCGCGCTGGTCCAGGGCCACGACGCGGCGGCGCTCGCGGAGCCAGCGGGCGGTGCCGGCCCAGTGGAAGGCGCGGCCCATCAGGCCGTGCAGTAACAGCACCCCGGGGCGGGTGTCGGGCTCGGTCTCCGCTTCGCGGAACTCCCAGGCGGCCAGGCGGACTCCGTCGGCCCCTGTCACATCGACGCGCTGTACCACCGCAGATGCACCCCCTTCACTCCCCGCCAGACTATCGAACCCGTATTCGAAAACGGGTTTCTCGCCCACAACACCGCTCTTTCGAGTGACCTTGCTCAAGGATTGGCCGCCGCTGCCGATGGAGATCCTTTCAACAGGGAGGCGGGCCGCTCGGGGAAGACGGTCCGAGGGGACGACCTTGAGAGCTCGGGGCTCCAGGTCGCAAGGGGAGGATCGGTCCCGGCGCCGAAAGGCGCCGGGACCACCCACACCAAGGGTTGGTCATCCGTACGGGTCACGACCCGTGGGGCAGGACCCCTGGGTCACGGCTCGTACGGAACCGTCCATCGGACACATCCGCTCCGCGCCGACGCGAACGCCGACGGGCCGGGGGTCAGCGCTTCGCCACGAACACGTGCGAGGCGACCTCGACGTCCAGCTCGGCCGCCTCACCGCCGCTGCCGACCAGCACGCCACCCGGGGACTCGGTCACGCTCACCACCGAGCCGGGCTGCACGCCCGCCCGCCGGAGCGTATACATCAGCTGGGCGTCCGTCTGGATCGGCTCGCCGATCCGCCGGACGACCACGGTCTTGCCCTCGGTGCCCGGGTCGAGCTCGGACAGGGAGACCATGCCGTCCTCGAGGAACGGGTCCGCCTCGGCCTTCTCACCCAGCTCCTCCAGCCCCGGGATCGGGTTCCCGTACGGCGACTCGGTCGGGTGACGCAGCAGCTCCAGCACCCGCCGCTCCACCGCCTCGCTCATCACGTGCTCCCAACGGCAGGCCTCCGCGTGCACCTGCTCCCACTCCAGGCCGATGACGTCGACGAGCAGACACTCCGCGAGCCGGTGCTTGCGCATGACACGCGTGGCCAGTCGGCGCCCCTCCTCCGTCAGCTCCAGGTGGCGGTCGCTGGCGACGGCCACCAGGCCGTCGCGCTCCATGCGCGCCACCGTCTGGCTCACCGTCGGACCGCTCTGGTCGAGCCGCTCGGCGATACGGGCGCGCATGGGGACCACGCCTTCCTCTTCCAGCTCGAGGATGGTGCGGAGATACATCTCCGTGGTATCGATCAGTCCGGACATTCGTGCCCCTCGGATTGCGTGCGCTGGCCCTGCCCCCAATTCTGACGCATCGGGCCGACAACCGTCCCGTGCCGTGGGTCAAGACCGCTCCCGGACATCTCCCGGACATCCCCGGCGAAGATCGTCCGGGGATGTCCGGGACCCGCGACCAGAGCTTTCGGCGCGGGATTGACGTTCGTATTGACACGCCCTTGGTCCAGACCGCACGGTGAGCGGCGGACACGGACGCTCCCCCACCCCTGGAAGGGCCATCGGCGTATGAGCGAGAGCAAGCTGGCCGGTCAGTTCTTCGATGCCGCCATCGGTCTGCTGGAGCGGGTGCGGGACGAGGAGGCCCCGAGCATCGCCGAGGCCGGCTCCCTCATCGCCGACGCGGTCGCCGCCGGCAACCGGCTCTTCGCCTTCGGCGCCGGACATTCCTCGCTGCCCGCCCAGGACGTCGTCTACCGGGCCGGCGGCCTGGCCCTGATGAACTTCCTCGCCGTCCCGGGCACGGTCGGTATCGACGTCATGCCCGCGACCCTGGGCAGCGCCCTGGAGCGGGTCGACGGCCTGGCCGGCGCCGTCCTCGACAGCAGCCCCGCCTCCGACGGCGACGTGCTCGTGATCATCTCCCTCTCCGGGCGCAACGCCCTGCCCGTCGAGATGGCGATGAACGCCCGCGCCATCGGCCTCAAGGTCATCGGCGTGACCTCGGTGGCGTACGCGACCGAGACCAAGTCGCGGCACCTCTCCGGCACCTTCCTCAAGGACCACTGCGACGTCGTCCTCGACAGCAAGATCGCGGTCGGTGACGCCGAGCTGAGCATCGACGGCATCGACGCCCCCTTCGCCCCCGCCTCCACCGTCGTGACCAGCGCGATCATGCAGGCGGTCATGGCGGCGGCGGCCGGCGAGCTCGCCGGCCGCGGGGTGGAGCCCCCGCTGCTGCGCTCGGGCAACGTCGACGGCGGCCACGAGTGGAACGGCCGCGTGATGCAGGAGTACGGCGACCGGATCTTCTTCCGGCACTGAGCCGCACCCGGCGCCCCGCTCCGGTGGGGCGCCGCACCCCCGCCCCGACACCGGGACCCGCTCAGCCCTGGTCCGGGCCGAACCGGCCGACCGGGCCGACCGGGCCCGCCGCCAGGTCCAGGTCGGCCGCGACCCGGGCGGCGACCTCCTCCGCGTACGCCGCGTCCGGGCGCTCGAAGGCCGCCCGCGAGGGCCCGCGCAGGAACGTCAGCACCCCCAGGGTCCGCCCCCGGCTGCGCAGCACCGTGCACAGCGCGTGCGCGGCGTCCTCGGGCCACCGGCGGACCCGCGCCCACTCCGCGTCCGCCTCCCCCCGCGGGGCGCTGGTGCGCACCGAGCCGATCCGGTCCAGGGCCTGCAGCGCCGGGTGCCCGGCGACGTACCGGACGGGGATCGATCCGGGGCCCGGCAGCGCCGGCGGGGACGCCGCGGACCGTACGAGCCTGCGCCGCTCGGGGTCGGCCGTGGGGTCCAGTACGTCCAGCAGCGCGTGCTCGGCGAAGCCCGCGAGGGCGAAGTCCAGGCGTACGGCGGCCGCCTCGGCCGGGTCCTCGCACTCGGCGGCGGCCCGCCCCGCACGGTGGAGCTGGTGGGAGCGGAACCGCAGCTGCGCGGTGTCCAGTTGCTCCTGGCGGGCCTCGGTGACGTCCTGGAACAGCCAGCCGACGCCCAGCGGTACCGGCTCCTCCGCGAGCGGCGAGGCCAGCCGCAGGAACCCGCACCGCCAGCACCTGCGCCGCACCCCCTCCGGCGTGCGCACCGACACCCACATCTCCACCGGCGCGGGCGGGGCCCCCTCGGCGAGCACGTGCTGGAGCGCGCCCTCCAGCTCCTCGACGCCCTGGGTCAGCAGTTCTCCCAGGGGACGTCCGAGCAGTGCGGTGCGGCCGCTCCCGAAGGCCCGGGCGGCGTGCGCGTTGACCACGGCGGGCCGCAGGTCGACGTCGACCAGGACGACGCCCCACGAGGCGTCCTCCATCAGGGCCTCGCTCAGCGCGATGGAGCGCTCCAGGTCGATCTGGGCATGCACCTCGCTGAAGGCGCAGTACACCCCGGCCGGTTTCCCGTCTCCGCCGGGCACCCCGGCGGACTGGGTCCGTACGAGGACGCGCCCGCCGTCCTTGGTCAGCAGAGCGAACTCGTGCACCTGCCGGCCGGGCACGTGCTGGGCGGACATCAGCCGGTCCTGGACGTCGTGCGCGTCGGCGGCCCGTACCGCCCAGCCGTCGAAGCCCTTGCGGCCCACGGCCTCGGCGGCGGTCCAGCCGAGGATCCGCTCGGCCTCGCGGTTCCAGTGGGTGATCACGCCGTCGGAGTCGAACGCGCACAGCGCGGCGTCCATCCCGTCCAGCAACGCTGCGAGCAGATCGTCGGCGGTCTCGTCACGTCCGTAGGCACTCACCTGGCACCCCCTGCAGGTGTTCGCGTGTGCGGCACGTCAGATCATTGAACTGGAACGTGACGCACCCCACACCGCTTTCGGTGAAATCGGCGCGCCCCCGTACAGCTGGGAAAGCACGGCCATAACGGCCACACGTTCGAGTGACCTGGCGTCATCCGTCCACACTGCGGCGTCCACGTTGCGTACCGTCCCAAGAACCACGAGAAGGGAGGTCACTCGCTCCCTACGCCGAGTGACCAGCCCCAGTCATCACGATCCCCGGATCGAATGAGGTGCCTCGATGACTACGTTTCGCACAGGCGCGCAGACCCACCAGGCTGTGCTTCCTCAGCAGCCTGCTCTGGAATCCGGGAGCGCAGACACCCCTGGGAGCAGGGACGAAACGGCTCACGGACTCCCGGCCGTCAGGCCGGGCACCGGTGTGGAACATGGGCGAGGGGAGACCGGCGGAGTCCGCACCAGGACCCGCCGGCGACACGCCCGATCCGACGCTACGGCAGCGGAGACGGCAGAGACCGGGAGCGGTGACGCTCCCCGCCTGGCCGCAAGCCGGGTGTTCGTGCCGGCCAAGGCAGGCGAGCCGCTGATGCCTTGCCATCCGGCCCGTGCGCGCGAGCTGCTCGCCGGCGGACGGGCCGTCGTGGCACGGCGGGCTCCGTTCACCATCCGGCTGAGGCAGCGGACCCGGGCGGAGTCGACCGTCGAAGGCGTACAACTGCGTATTGATCCAGGCTCCAAGGCGACTGGCATCGCCATCACGGAAGAGCAGCACCGGAACGGCCCGAAGGGCCGATCCGCAATTGCACGCCGGGGGCTCATCACCATCGAACTCCGGCACCGGGGACAAAAGATCCACAGCGGCATGATGCGCCGCGCCGCCTATCGCCGCCGAAGGCGCTCGGCAAATCTCCGGTACCGGGCACCCCGGCACGACAACCGCCCACGTCCGCACGGCTGGCTCCCCCCGTCCCTGCGCCATCGCATCGACTCGACCATGGCCGTCGTCGTGCGATTGTGCCGGTACGCACCGGTGCTCGAGATCCACGTGGAACACGTCGCGTTCGACACCAGCGCCTTCACCGAAGTCATGCCCTCCGGCGCGCAGGGAGGCGAATCGACGCACGGGGCGTCCGAGATCCGTGAGTTCCTTCTGGCCAAATGGGAGAGGTCCTGCGCGTACTGCGACGCCACGGGGGTGCCGCTCAATATCGATCACGTCCGCGCACGAAGCCGCGGCGGATCGGATCGGGTATCCAACCTCGTCCTCGCCTGTGTTCCCTGCAATCAGGCGAAGGGCACGACATCCGTCCACGCGTTCCTGGCCGACCGGCCGGCCCGTCTGGAACGCGTGATTGCCCAGCTGAGGAGACCTCTGCAGGACGTTGCCGCCACGAACGCCACCCGGCTCCAGCTCGTGACAGCGCTCGCAGCGCAGGGTGTCCCGGTGCATACGTGGTCCGGCGGGCGTACCCACTGGAACCGGGTCGCGATGGGCCTACCGAAAAGCCACACGCTCGATGCCCTGGTCACCGGATTCTTCGACCACGAGCGAGGGGACTCCCTCGTCCGCATACCTGCGCAGGTCCTGGTGGTGGGGTCGACGGGCCGTGGTTCGTACGCCAGGACCACCCCTGACCGCTTCGGCTTCCCCCGCCTACGACGACCACGCCGCAAGATCCAGCACGGGTACGCGACCGGGGATCTGGTATCCGCCGTCGTACCCAAGGGAAAGTGGGCCGGCCGCTGGGTGGGGCGCATCGCGGTCCGAACCGGTGGTCAGCATCGCATCACGACGTTGACCAGCCGCTTCGATGTCTCCCACCGGAATGTGCGACTACTTCAGAGAGCCGATGGATACACCTACGGATTCGCCCACGAAATTCGATTGAGCGGACGGCGCGGGCCTGCCTACAGTGGACCCACACTGAAAGGAGGTGATCCCGGAAATGTACGAACTCCGGACGCGTGAGGTGGCTGCGGGCTAGGGCCCGTCGTCAGTAGCGCACCCAGTGCGGTGCCCGGCGGATCGCCCGGCGCCAATCCCAAGCAGTCACCCGACCCGCGGGCTCGCCGGTACGTCCGGCCGGCTTCTCTCACTGCAGGAGAGAAACCCGAGCCCGCGGGTCGCCTGCGTTCTGCCGACCTACGGGCAGAGCCGCTCCAGGCGCCACTTGTCGCCGTCCAGGACGTAGCGCAGCCGGTCGTGCAGGCGGTTCTCGTGGCCCTGCCAGAACTCCACCGCCTCCGGGACCACGCGCAGGCCGCCCCACTCCGGCGGGACCGGCACCTGCTCGCCCTCCGGGTAGCGGGCCTCCAGCTCGGCGTAACGCCGGTCCAGCTCCGCGCGGGAGTCGATCACGCTGGACTGCTCGCTGGCCCAGGCGCCCAGCTGGGAGCCGTGCGGGCGGGAGCGGAAGTACGCCGCCGTCTCGTCGCGGCCGATCCGGGCCGCCGTACCGGTGACGATCACCTGGCGGGCGATCGGATGCCAGGGGAAGAGCAGGGCGACGTGCGGGTTCTCGGCCAGCTCGCGGCCCTTGCGGGAGGCGTAGTTGGTGAAGAAGACGAAGCCCCGGCCGTCGAACTGCTTCATCAGCACCGTCCGCGAACTGGGCCGCCCGTCGGGGGTGGCCGTCGATACGACCATCGCGTTCGGTTCGAAGAGGTGCGAGTCGGCGGCCTGCTGGAACCAGAGGGCGAACTGGTCCATCGGATTCTCGGCGAGACTCCCCTCGTCGACGATCTCCGAGCGGTACTGCTTGCGCATCATGGCGGGGTCAATGTCCTGATCGGTCACGCTCGCCATCCTGCCGCAGCCGGACCGGTGACGGTGTGCCGTATGTCACGCTTCCGCAGTCGGGGCGGAACGGCCAAAATCTTGGGGCCGGTCCGAAGGTCCCCGAGCGGGTGACCGACGGCCGTGCCGGGCATCAACGGGGATGACCGCGCCGGACCGCGAGTCACGCCGGGAGCCGCGCGTGTTCGCACTATCTGAGGAGCCGCCTGATGTCCGACTTCGTACCCGGGCTCGAAGGGGTCGTCGCGTTCGAGACGGAGATCGCCGAGCCCGACAAGGAAGGCGGGTCGCTCCGCTACCGGGGCGTCGACATCGAAGACCTCGTCGGCCACGTCTCCTTCGGGAACGTCTGGGGCCTGCTGGTCGACGGTGCCTTCAACCCCGGCCTGCCGGCCGCCGAGCCCTTCCCCATCCCGGTCCACTCCGGTGACATCCGTGTCGACGTGCAGTCCGCGCTCGCGATGCTCGCCCCCGTGTGGGGTCTGAAACCGCTGCTGGACATCGACGTGCAGACCGCCCGCGACGATCTCGCGCGCGCGGCCGTGATGGCACTGTCGTACGTCGCCCAGTCCGCCCGCGGCCAGGGCCTGCCCATGGTGCCGCAGCGGGAGATCGACAAGGCCGAGTCCGTCGTCGAACGGTTCATGATCCGCTGGCGGGGCGAGCCGGACCCGCGGCACGTCAAGGCCGTCGACGCGTACTGGACCTCGGCCGCCGAGCACGGCATGAACGCCTCCACCTTCACCGCGCGGGTGATCGCGTCGACCGGCGCGGACGTCGCCGCCGCGCTGTCCGGCGCGGTCGGCGCCATGTCGGGTCCGCTGCACGGCGGGGCGCCCTCCCGCGTACTCGGCATGATCGAGGAGATCGAGCGCACCGGCGACGCCGTGGCGTACGTGAAGAAGGCCCTCGACAAGGGTGAGCGGCTGATGGGCTTCGGGCACCGCGTCTACCGCGCCGAGGACCCGCGCGCCCGCGTCCTGCGGCGCACGGCCAAGGAGCTCGACGCGCCGCGCTACGAGGTGGCCGCCGCGCTGGAGAAGGCCGCGCTGGAGGAGCTGCACGCGCGCCGCCCCGACCGGGTGCTGGCCACGAACGTGGAGTTCTGGGCCGCGATCATGCTGGACTTCGCCGAGGTGCCGGCGCACATGTTCACGTCGATGTTCAGCTGCGCCCGGACCGCCGGCTGGTCCGCGCACATCCTGGAGCAGAAGCGCACGGGCCGCCTGGTGCGGCCCTCGGCCCGCTACATCGGGCCGGGCCGGCGCAACCCGCAGGAGATCGAGGGCTACGCGGACATCGCCGAGACCGCCTAGCAGGTGCACGTGCAGGGCGCCGTATCCCGCGTGCGGGGTGCGGCGCCCTTCGCGTTCCCGCCGCCTCAGCCCAGGGCCGCGTCCAGGATCCGGGACCACTGGGCGACCACCCGGGCCCGGCGGGCCGTGTCGTCGGTGAGCACGTTGGCCAGGCCGAGCCCCCGCGCCATGTCCAGCAGGCCCTGCACGGTCTCCCGTACGCCCGGCACCGACTCGTCGGCACCCAGCAGCTCGACGGCGATGCGGTGGGTCTCGCGGCCGACCCGGGCCTCCAGTTCGGTGACCTGGGGGCGCAGCTGCTCCTCGTTGGAGGCGGCCACCCACAACTGGAGCGCGGCCCGGAAGAGGGCGCCGGTGTAGAGGTCGACCAGTGCCTCCACGACGACCGGGCGGGCGGCCGGGCCGGCGTGGAAGAGGTCGCGCAGGGCGGTGGACCGCTCCTCGGCGACGTACTCGACGGCCGCGGTGAACAGGTCCTCGCGGGTCGGGAAGTGGTGCTGGGCGGCGCCGCGGGAGACCCCGGCCCGTTCGGCGACGACGGAGACGGTCGACCCGGCCCAGCCGTGCTCCGCCAGGCAGGACACGGCCGCCTCCAGGAGATGGCGGCGGGTGACGCGGCTGCGCGCCTGCTTGGGGCCCGTCACAGCGACCATGACGGTTCCCGGCGCTCGAAGCGGGCGGTGATGCCCTCGCGGGCCTCGTCGGAGGCGAACAGCCCGGCGGACAGCTCGGTGAGCCGGGCGCCGTCGCGGGTGAGGGCCTCGCGTACGGCTGCCGAGGTCAGCGCCTTGGTCGCGGCCAGCCCCTGCGGGGAGGCCTTGCGCAGGCCGGCCAGTACGGGCTCCAGGGCCGCGTCCACGTCCTCGCCCTCGGCCGCGTGCAGGGTGAGCAGGCCGATCCGGGCGGCCTCGGCGGCGTCGAACGCCTCGGCGGTGAGGAAGTAGCGGGAGGCGGCGCGCGGGTCGAGGCGCGGCAGCAGTGGCATGGAGATCACGGCGGGAGCCAGGCCCAGATGGGTCTCGGTGAAGGCGTACGAGGACCGCGGTCCGGCGGCGGCGATGTCGCAGACGCCGAGCAGCCCGAGGCCACCGGCCCGCACGTGTCCGGTGACCCGGGCGACCACGGGCTCGGGCAGCTCGGCGATCTCGCGGAGCAGGGCGAGGAAGTCGGCGGGATCGCAGGGGGACTTGAGGTCGGCCCCGGCGCAGAAGGTGTTGCCGGTGTGGGTGAGGACGACGGCCCGGACGGCGGGGTCCGCGGATGCGGTGGCGAGTGCGGAGCGGAGTTCTGCGACGAGGTCGGCGGAGAGGGCGTTGCGGTTGCCCGGGGAGTCCAGGGCGAGGGTGGCGATGCCGGTCGCCTGGGCGGCGTGCACGAGTGGGGCCATGTCTCCTCCGGAGTGGTGTGCGGATAGGGGTACTTCGGAAGCCGAGGCCCCTCCGGGGAGGGTACGTGTCCCCGGCGGTGTCCCTGCGGGGTGCTCGGCGGTGTGCGGTACTGCTCGGGCTGCGCCCGGGGCTGCGCCTCAAGCGCCGGCGGGGCTGGTGGTGTGGAGCGGGGCCCCGCAGGAGGATCTCCTCGGCTCGGCGCGTGCTGGCCTGTCACGGCAAGACGGCCATGGTCGCGCCTCGTCCTGCGGGGACCCTCCTCCGTGTCCCCGCCCCACGGCAGGGCTACGACAGCGACGGCCCAAGGGGCGGGGGGACGGGGTGGGGTGTCCCCGCAGGACGAGCGCACAACCCCGCCCCACAACCGAGACAAACCAGTAAGGCGCGAGCCGAGGAGACACCCCACCCCGGCCCCCCGCCCCGACCCCCCACCGACACCGAGTCACGGACCCGCCAAATCCAGCCCCGCCGGCGATTGAGGCGCAGGGCCCGGCGCAGCCCGACCCGGACCGCACAGGCACGGGCCCGCCAAATCCAGCCCCGCCGGCGATTGAGGCGCGGGGGCCGGGCGGAGCAGCGGGGTACCGTCCGCACCGCCGAGCGCCCCGCAGGGGCAACGTCAGTACGACTTGGGGAGGCCCAGGGTTTGGTGGGAGATGAAGTTCAGGATCATCTCCCGGCTGACCGGGGCGATGCGGGCCACGCGGGAGGCGGTGATGAGGGAGGCCAGGCCGTATTCGCGGGTGAGGCCGTTGCCGCCGAGGGTGTGGACCGCCTGGTCCACCGCCCGGACGCAGGCCTCCGCGGCCGCGTACTTGGCCATGTTCGCCGCCTCGCCCGCCCCCATGTCGTCCCCCGCGTCGTACAGGCGGGCAGCCTTCTGCATCATCAGGCGGGCCAGTTCCAGTTCGATGTGCGCCTGGGCCAGCGGGTGGGCCACCGCCTGGTGGCCGCCGATGGGCTGCTTCCAGACCTGGCGGGTCTTCGCGTAGTCGACGGCCTTGGCGAGGGCGTGGCGGCCCATCCCGATGGCGAAGGCGGCGGTCATGATCCGCTCGGGGTTGAGGCCGGCGAACAGCTGGAGCAGGCCCGCGTCCTCGTCCCCGACCAAGGCGGCGGACGGCAGGCGCACCTCGTCCAGGGTGAGTTCGAACTGCTTCTCCGCGGCCGCCAGTTCCATGTCGATGACCGTGCGGCCGAAGCCGGGGGCGTCGCGCGGCACGATGAACAGGCAGGGCTTGAGGCTGCCCGTGCGGGCGTCCTCGGTGCGGCCGACGACGAGGGTGGCGTCGGCGATGTCGACGCCGGAGATGAAGACCTTGCGGCCGGTGAGGATCCAGTCGTCGCCGTCGCGGCGGGCGGTGGTGGTGATGCGGTGGGAGTTGGATCCGGCGTCGGGTTCGGTGATGCCGAAGGCCATGGTGCGGCTGCCGTCGGCGAGGCCGGGCAGCCAGGTCTGCTTCTGGGCCTCCGTGCCGAAGCGGGCGATGACCGTGCCGCAGATGGCGGGCGAGACGACCATCATCAGCAGGGGGCAGCCGGCGGCCCCGAGTTCCTCCAGGACGATGGAGAGTTCGGCGATACCGCCGCCGCCTCCGCCGTACTCCTCGGGGAGGTTGACCCCGAGGTAGCCGAGCTTCGCGGCGTCGGCCCACAGCTCGTCGGGGTGGCCTCCTTCGCGGGCGACGCGGGCGAGGTACTCGCGGCCGTAGCGCTGCCCGAGGGCGGCGACGGCGGTGCGCAGGGCCGTGTGTTCGACGGTTTCGATGGTGGAGCTCATGGCTGCGGTTCCTCCTGGACTACGGCGAGCAGGGCGCCGAACTCGACCTGTTGGCCGGTGGCGACGTGGAGCGCGGTGAGCGTGCCGGAGGCGGGAGCGAGGATGCGGTGCTCCATTTTCATGGCCTCCAGCCAGAGCAGGGGCTGGCCGGCGGTGACGGGGCTGCCGGGGGCCAGGCCTTCGGCGGTGCGGACGACGGTGCCGGGCATGGGGGCGAGCAACGAGCCCGGTTCCGTGCGGTCCTGGGGGTCCGGGAAGCGGGGGACGCGGGTGAAGGTGTGGGCTCCGAGGGCGGAGTCCACGTAGATCTTGTTCGAATTGTGTTTCACGTGGAACGCCCGGCGGATCCCCTCGACTTCGAGGGTGACGAGGTCGGGGGTGGCGGCCAGGACCCGGATTCCGGGGTGGTTCACCGGGTGGTACCGGACCTCGTACTCGGTGCCGGCCTCGGTGTAGCGGCGGGTCTGCGACTGGGAGCGGACGTTGCGCCAGCCGCCGATGCGGGCGGCGAGGGGGGCGTCCGGGCCGGGGGCCGCTTCGGCGAGGGCGGCGGCGAGGGCGGCCGCGGTGGCGTCGGGGGCGCCGCCGGTGAGGGTGTCGAGGTGGCGGTCGTAGAAGCCGGTGTCGAGCTGCCCGGCGGCGAACTCCGGGTGGCGCAGCGACCGTACGAGGAGCTCGCGGTTGGTGGTGAGTCCGTGGATGCGGGCTCCGGCGAGGGCGGCGGCGAGGGCCCGGACGGCTTCGGCGCGGGTGGGGGCGTGGGCGACGACCTTGGCGAGCATGGGGTCGTAGTGGATGCCGACGGTGTCCCCGGCGGTGAAGCCGGTGTCGACGCGGACCTCGCCGGGGATGGCGAGGGTGTGCAGGGCGCCGGTCTGGGGGCGCCAGTCCTGGGCGGGGTCCTCTGCGTAGAGGCGGGCCTCGACGGCGTGTCCGGTGGGCTGCGGGGGCGCCGGTGGCAGGGCGGCGCCCTCGGCGACGCGTAGCTGGAGGGCGACGAGGTCGAGGCCGAAGACGGCTTCGGTGACGGGGTGTTCGACCTGGAGGCGGGTGTTCATCTCCAGGAAGTACGGCCGTCCGTCGGCGGTGACGAGGAACTCGACGGTGCCCGCGCCCTCGTACGAGACCGCGCGGGCGGCGGCGACGGCCGCGGCGTGGAGGCTTTCGCGGAGGGTGTCCGGCAGGCCGGGCGCCGGGGCCTCCTCGATGACCTTCTGGTGGCGGCGCTGGAGGGAGCAGTCGCGGGTGCCGAGGGCCCAGACGGCGCCGTGGGCGTCGGCGAGGATCTGGACCTCGACGTGGCGGCCGCGCTCCACGTAGGGCTCGGCGAAGACCTCGCCGTCGCCGAAGGCGGAGGCCGCCTCGGCGGACGCGGCGTGGAGGGCCTCCTTGAGGCCGTCGAGGTCGCGGACCACGCGCATCCCGCGGCCGCCTCCGCCGGCGGCGGCCTTGAGGAGGAGGGGCAGGTCGGCGGTGGTGGCGGTGGCGGGGTCGACGGGGTCGAGGAGCGGCACGCCGGCGGCACGCATCAGTTCCTTGGCCCGGGTCTTGGAGGCCATGGCCTCGATGGCCTCGGGGGACGGGCCGATCCAGGTCAGTCCGGCGGCCAGGACCTCGCGGGCGAAGTCGGCGTTCTCGGAGAGGAAGCCGTAGCCGGGGTGCACGGCGTCGGCGCCGGCGGCGAGGGCGGCCTTGATGATCAGGTCGCCGCGCAGGTAGGTGTCGGCGGGGGCGGCGCCTGGCAGCCGTACGGCCGCGTCGGCGTCGCGGACGTGCAGGGCGTCGGCGTCCGGGTCGGAGTGGACGGCGACGGTGGCCAGGCCCAGGGCGCGGGCCGTGCGGAAGATTCGGACGGCGATCTCACCGCGGTTGGCGACGAGGAGGGAGGTGATGGGCTGCTGAGTCATGTGCGGGCTCACATCCGGAAGACGCCGAAGCCGCCACGGGCGCCCTCGACGGGGGCGTTGTGGACGGCCGACAGGCACAGGCCGAGGACGGTACGGGTGTCGCGCGGGTCGATGACCCCGTCGTCGTAGATCCGCCCGGACAGGAACATCGGCAGGGACTCGGACTCGATCTGCGCTTCGACGAAGGCGCGCATCCCGGCGTCGGCCTCCTCGTCGTACGGGAGTCCCTTGGCGGCGGCGGACTGGCGGGACACGATGGAGAGCACTCCGGCCAGCTGCTGGGGGCCCATGACGGCGGACTTGGCGCTGGGCCAGGCGAAGAGGAAGCGGGGCTCGTAGGCGCGGCCGCACATGCCGTAGTGGCCGGCGCCGTAGCTCGCGCCGATGAGGACGGAGAGGTGGGGGACGCGGGAGTTGGAGACCGCGTTGATCATCATCGCGCCGTGCTTGATGATGCCGCCCTGTTCGTACTCCTTGCCGACCATGTAGCCGGTGGTGTTGTGGAGGAAGAGGAGGGGGATGTCGCGCTGGTTGGCGAGCTGGATGAACTGGGCGGCCTTCTGGGACTCGGCGCTGAACAGCACGCCCTGCGCGTTGGCGAGGATGCCGACCGGGTAGCCGTGCAGGGTGGCCCAGCCGGTGACGAGGCTGGGGCCGTAGAGGGGCTTGAACTCGTCGAAGTCGGAGGCGTCGACGATCCGGGCGATGACCTCGCGCGGGTCGAACGGTGTCTTGAGGTCGGGCGGGACGATGCCGAGGAGCTCCTCGGGGTCGTGGAGGGGTTCCTCGGCCTTCGGCGGTTCCCGGTGCGGCTTGCGGTGGTTCAGGCGGGCCACGACGCGGCGGGCCTGGCGGATCGCGTCGTACTCGTCGAGGGCGTAGTGGTCGGCGAGTCCGGAGGTGCGGGCGTGCATGTCGGCGCCGCCGAGGGACTCGTCGTCGCTCTCCTCGCCGGTGGCCATCTTGACCAGGGGCGGACCGCCGAGGAACACCTTGGACCGGTCCTTGATCATGATGGTGTGGTCGGACATGCCGGGGACGTACGCGCCTCCGGCGGTGGAGTTGCCGAAGACGACGGCGACGGTCGGGATGCCCTCGGCCGAGAGCCGGGTGAGGTCGCGGAAGATCGCGCCGCCCGGGATGAAGATCTCCTTCTGGGAGGGCAGATCGGCGCCGCCGGACTCCACGAGGCTGATGACGGGGAGGCGGTTCTGCCGGGCGATCTCGTTGGCGCGCAGCGCCTTCTTCAGCGTCCACGGGTTGGAGGCGCCGCCGCGGACGGTGGGGTCGTTGGCGGTGATCAGGCACTCGACGCCCTCGACGGTGCCGATGCCGGTGACCATGGAGGCACCGACGGGGTAGTCGCTGCCCCAGGCGGCGAGCGGGGACAGCTCCAGGAACGGGGTGTCGGGGTCCAGGAGCAGCTCGACGCGCTCGCGTGCCAGCAGCTTGCCGCGCTTCCTGTGGCGGGCCGTGTACTTCTCGCCGCCGCCCTCCAGGGCCTTGGCGTGCTCGGCGTCGAGGGCGGTGAGGCGCTCCAGGGCGGCGGTACGGGCCTGCGCGTGATCGGGGGCGTGCGGGTCGACGGTGGAACCGAGGCGGGTCATGAGGTGGCCTCCGGGGCCGGGAGGAGGGCGACGGGGATGTCGAGGTGGCGGGCGCGGAGCCATTCGCCGAGCGCCTTGGCCTGGGGGTCGAAGCGGTGGCCGGAGGCGACGCCGTCGCCGAGGATGCCGGTGACGGTGAAGTTGAGGGCGCGGAGGTTCGGCAGTTCGTGCCGGGTCACGGCGTGGCGCGCGGTCTCGGGGAGCAGGGCCTGGAAGGCGTCCACCGTGAGGGTGCGGTGCAGCCACTCCCAGGCGGGGTCGGTCTCGACCCAGACGCCGACGTTGGCGTCGCCGCCCTTGTCGCCGCTACGGGCCCCGGCGACGGCCCCCAGGGGCGCGCGGACGGTCCCCCGGGGCTCCGCCCCGGACCCGGCGGGGGCTGCGCCCCCGACCCCTTCGGGGGCTCCGCCCCCGGACCCCCGCGCCTCAAACGCCGGCGGGGCTGGGAGTGCGGTGGGCTCCGTCGACCGGACCGGACGTGCGGGAAGGATTGCCGGCGGGGCTGGGTGTGCGGCGAGCTCCGCCTCGGCGACAGGGCGGGGCGGGGCTGGACAGGGGGAGGGCTCCGCCGGGGTGGCTAGGTACGTCAGCCGGTCCGGCGTTCGAGGACCGGGGTCCGGGGCGGAGCCCAGGGAAACGGCGGAAGGGCGGGGCGAGGCTGGACAGGGGGCGGTCACCGGTACGCGGGTGCCGTCCGGGAGGACCGCCGTGTGGGGGACCTCCGTCGACGGGATCAGGGTCGAGGTGAAGACGCCGTAGGGCTGGGCCGGGCCGGGTGGGGCGGTGACGTGGAAGCCCGGGTAGCTGCCGAGGGCCAGTTCGATCGCCGTCGAGGTCAAGGCGCGGCCCACCCGGTCCGGGGACGGGTCGCGGACCACCAGCCGCAGCAGCGCACCGGCCGTCTCCTGGGTGTCGGCGTCCTCGTGGTCGGTGCGGGCCAGGGTCCAGGTGGTGTCGGCCACGCCCTCCAAGACCTCGGCGAGTTGGGTGCGGACGAGGTTCGCCTTCGCTTCGATGTCGAGGCCGGTCAGGACGAAGACGATCTCGTTGCGCCAGCCGCCGATCCGGGTGACCCCGACCTTCAGCGAGGGCGGCGGGGCCTCGCCGCGCACTCCCGTGACGCGTACCCGGTCGGCGCCCTCGTCGGTCAGCCGGACGGTGTCCAGCCGGGTGGTCACGTCCGGGCCGAGATAGCGCACGCCCTGCGTCTCGTAGAGGAGTTGGGCGGTGACGGTGCCGGTGGTGACGGCGCCGCCCGTGCCGGGGTGTTTGGTGATGACCGCGGAGCCGTCCTCGGCGATCTCCGCCAGCGGGAAGCCGGGGCGGCGGATGTCGTGCCGGGCGAAGAAGGAGTAGTTGCCGCCGGTGGCCTGGGTGCCGCACTCCAGGACGTGGCCCGCGGCCACCGCCCCCGCCAACCGGTCGTGGTCGTCGGGGGCCCAGTCGAACCACCAGGCGGCCGGGCCGCTGACCAGCGCCGCGTCCGTGACCCGGCCCGTCACCACCACATCGGCGCCCGCCCGCAGGCAGGCCGCGATCCCGGCGCCCCCCAGATAGGCGTTGGCCGTCAGGGCCCCGTCCACCCGCGCGGTGAGGTCGTCGCCTTCCACATGGGCGACCCGGACCGGGACACCCACCTTCGCCGCCAGAGCCCGTACGGCATCGGCGAGTCCGGCCGGGTTCAGGCCGCCGGCGTTCGCGACGATCCGTACGCCACGTTCGTGCGCGAGCCCGAGGCCTTCCTCCAACTGGCGCAGGAAGGTCTTGGCGTAGCCGAGGTCCGGGTTCTTCAGGCGGTCGCGGCCCAGGATCAACATGGTCAGCTCGGCCAGGTAGTCGCCGGTGAGCACGTCCAGCGGCCCGCCGGTGAGCATCTCGCGCAGGGCGCCCGAGCGGTCCCCGTAGAAGCCGGAGGCGTTGCCGATGACGAGCGGCCGCCGGGTCACCGCGCGGCCCCCGGCTCGCGGCCGGTTCCCGCCGGGCCGGCGAAGGCCTGGGCGATGTCCAGCCAGCGGTCGGCGTCGGGGCCGGTCGCGGTCAGGGCCAGGTCGGCGCGGTGGGCCCGCTGGGTCACCAGCAGACAGAAGTCGAGCGCCGGGCCGGTGATCCGCTGCGGGGCGTCCGGCGGACCGTAGGTCCATACCCGCGCGCCGTCGGCGGCTTCGGGAGCCGTCAGCTCCACCCGGAACTCCTCGGTGGGCGCGGGCAGTGCGTGCACGGCGTAGGCGTAGTCGCGGGCCCGTACGCCGATCCGCGCCACGTGCCGCAGCCGCGCGGTGGGGGTGCGGCGCACACCGAGCGCGTCGGCCACGTCCTGGCCGTGGGCCCAGGTCTCCATCAAGCGGGCGCTGCCCATCGAGGCGGCCTTCATGGGCGGCCCGTACCAGGGGAAGCGGGTGTCGGGCGAGGCTGCGACGAGCGCCTCGTCGAGGGCGGCGCGCGTGGTGCGCCAGCGGGCGAGCAGCTCGGCGGGGGCCAGCTCCGCGCCCTCGCGGGCGCCCTCGTCGACGAAGGTGTCGGGGGCCTTGAGGGCTTCCTCGACCATGTGGCCGAAGCCCGTGGGGTCGGTGAGGGCGAGCAGCGATGCCCGGTCGGTCCAGTGCAGGTGGGCGATCTGGTGGGCGATGGTCCAGCCGGGCGCGGGGGTGGCCCTGGCCCAGTCGGGATCGGTCAAATCCCCTACCAGGGAGTCCAGTTCACGGCCCTCCTCGCGCAGATCTGCGAAGACGGCGACGGCTGCGTCGGCGGCGGACGGATCGGGCACGGTGCGCTCCCCTTCTCGGCGTGAGGGGAAGACTGGCAGCACCCGGCAAAACAATCAAGCATGCTTGCATGATTTTCTCGAGCGGCGTCACCTTCCCGCCACCGGAGTCAAACCACCCCGCCCGAAAGGCAGTTGTCATGCGGTGCGGCGGCCGCAGGTCCCGCCGCGCGGCGGCCCGCGGGAACGGAGGGGGCGATTCAGGCCGTAAGCCGGAAACTCGCGATACGTCACCGGATGTCCCGTCGATACTGAACCCTCCGCTCCGGGCCCGGGCGGGCGCACACGTTCCTGTCACTCGCCGAAGACGACGAAGCCGACGAAGAGGATGGACCGACGTGACTCCAGCCGCCCGTACCCCCTTCTCCCGTACTCCCTTCTCGCTCTATCCCGAACTCGACACGACCGCCCTGACCGCCTTCGTCACCGCCCTGGAGAGCGGCGACGTCACCGGCCTCGCCCCCGCCCGCGCCGCCGAGATCGCCGAGGTCCGCTCGGTCGCCGTCTTCACCCGCGGCAAGGTGACCGGCGCCGACGGGGACCTCCTCGACGCCGCGCTCTGGCGGCACACCGGCACCCAGCCGCGCCCCGCGATCGTCATGCCCTCGCCGTGGACCGGCCTGGGCTGGCTCCCGTACGCCGTCCAGGCCTCCCTCCTCGCCGCCCGCGGCTACAACGTCCTCGCCTACTCCGCCCGCGGCTTCGGCGGCTCCGAGGGCCAGGTCGACGTGGCGGGCCCGCTCGACGTGGCCGACGGCAGCCGGGCCCTGGACCACCTGCTCGAACGCAGCACCGGCCCGGTGACGAAGATCGGCTTCGTCGGGGACTCGTACGGCTCCGGGATCAGCCAGCTCGTCGCCGCGCACGACACCCGCGTCGACGCCGTGGTCGCGCTCAGCACCTGGGGCGACCTCGGCGAGGCCTTCTACGAGAACTCCACCCGGCACATCGCGGCCGTACGGGCCCTGCTCGACGCGGCCGCGAAGGCCCGGCTGAGCCCGCAGACGCAGAGCGTCTTCGACAACGTCCTCGCCGACCGCGACGTCCAGGGCACCCTGCGGTGGGCGGAGACCCGCTCACCCTTCACCCACATCAAGGAGCTCAACCGCCGCCAGGTGCCCGTCTTCTTCTCGCACGCCTGGCACGAGACGCTCTTCCCGCCCAACCAGACGCTGAAGATGTTCAACGAACTGACCGGGCCCAAGCGCCTCGCCGTCTCCATCGGCGACCACTCCGGCCCCGAGATGACCGGCATGCTCGGCCTGCCCAACCGGATCTGGACGGACGCCCACCGCTGGCTCGACCACCACCTGGGGGACGTCGACAACGGCATCGACGCCGAGGGTCAGGTGCTCGGCGAGGTCATGTGGAGCAAGACCCTCGAACCCCGGCCCACCTGGCCCTCCCTCACCGAACGCCTGGAACGGCTGCACCTGGCGGACGACGGCGAGCTCGGCGAGGAGCCGCAGGCCGGTTGGACGTCCACCGTGCTGTGCGGGATGGACACCCCCGCGACCGTCGCCGATCAGGTGGTGCGGTCCGGGTACGCGGAGATCGCCGGCCGCCCGAAGGTCTACCGGACCCAGGACATCGACCGCACCGTCGCCGCCGTATGGACCGCGGAACCGGCCGCCGAGACCACCCGGCTGCGCGGCATACCGCGGCTGCGGGTGACGTACCGGGCGGCGAACCCCGGATCCACCTTCGTCGCGTACCTCCTCGACACGGCACCCGACGGCACGGCCCACCTCGTCACGCACGCCCCGTACACCGACCTCGGCTCCCCGCCCGACAGCCTGATCAGCGCGGACATCGACCTCCAGGCCACGGCGTACGACGTGCCGCGCGGCCATCGGCTGATGCTGGTGATCGACGCCCGCGACCCGTTCTACGGCGACGCCAACCTGCCCCGCGCGACCCTGGCATTCACCTCCCCGGAGGCCACCCCGTCCTACCTGGACCTCCCGCTCGGCTGACCCGGCAGCACGCCCGCCCGGCCCGTCCCCCCGCGACGGGCCGGGCCGCCCCGCCCGTGGGGGTGCGCCCTCAGCAGGCCTTGCCCTGCCCCGCTCGGGCCGTTGCTCGCAGGAGATCCCGGAGGAGGTCGAAGTCGACCTTGGCGGGGTTGCGGAAGCGGAGGCAGGCCTTGCCCATGTCGTGGGCGGCCAGGCGGTTCGCGAAGGCGTCCCGGACGTCCGTGCGCAGCAGGTAGAACGAGATGTACTGCTTCTGGTTCGCCCAGGCGATCTCGCCGACCGTCTCGCCCGGCCGCAGGTACGCCGGCATCCCGTACGCGATGTACTCCTCGAACCCGGTCAGCTCCCGCAGGCACAGCTCCCGCACCCGCACGAGGGCCTCGCGTCGGGCGTCGGGTACCGCGGCCAGGTAGGTGGCGACATCCATCAGGCGGCCTTCTTCCGGATCTGCGAGCGGACCGCGCCCATGCTGGCCGCGATCACAAGGGCGATGGCCAAGGCGTCCACGGCGGACATGGCCTGGTTCAGGACGAGGAAGCCCGCGGTGGCGGCGATGGCCGGCTCCAGGCTCATCAGGATCGCGAAGGTCGGGGCCGGCATCCGCCGCAGCGCGAGCAGTTCCAGGGTGTACGGCAGGACGGAGGACAGTACGGCCACGCCCAGTCCGAGGGCGAGGGTGCTCGGGACCAGCAGGTCCGAGCCCGCCTCGGCGACGCCCAGCGGCAGCGAGATGACCGCGGCCACCGCCATCGCCAGCGCGAGCCCGTCCGCCTGCGGGAAGCGGCGGCCCGTACGCGCGCTGAACACGATGTACACCGCCCACATCGCGCCCGCTCCGAGCGCGAAGGCCGCGCCCAGCGGGTCGAGGGAGCCGAAGCCGAGTCCGCCGCCGCCGTGCCCGGACAGCAGGACGACGCCGCCGAGCGCGAGGCCGGCCCACAGGACGTTGACCAGGCGCCGGGAGACGATCACGGACAGGGCGAGCGGTCCGAGGACCTCCAGGGTGACGGCCGGGCCGAGCGGGATCCGGTCGATGGACTGGTAGAAGAGGCCGTTCATACCGGCCATGGCGACGCCGAAGGCGAGCACCGTGCCCCAGTCGGAACGGGAGTGGCCGCGCACCTTCGGGCGGCACAGGATCAGCAGCACGATCGCGGCGGCCGCGAGGCGCAGGGTGACCACGCCCGCCGCGCCCGCCCTCGGCATGATCATGACCGCGAGGGCGGCACCGAACTGCACCGAGATCCCCGCCGAGATCACCAGCGCGACGGGACCGAGGCCGGAACCGAGGCGGGAACCGGAACCGGAGCCCTGGGTGGGTGACGGGTCCGGCGCCGTTGCGGCGACGGCCGACGAGGTCGTCGGTGAGGACGAAGAGGAAGGTGCGGGCATCTACCCAGACTAAGGGGCCGTAAGGAGTGTTGCCGCATTTCCTGCCTTACAACTGAGGGTCACAACCCCTCCGCGAGGAGTTCCGCCAGATGCCGGGCGCGGACCCCGCCCAGCTGGGCGATCTGGGTGCGGCAGGAGAATCCGTCCGCCTGGATCACGGCGTCCCGCGGGGCCGCGCGCAGCGACGGGAGCAGCTGTTCCTCCGCGCAGGCCACCGACACCTCGTGGTGTCCCGGCTCGAAGCCGAAGTTCCCGGCGAGGCCGCAGCAGCCCCCGCTGAGCTCGCCCGTCAGGCCGGCCCGCTCGCGCAGCCTGCAGTCGGGGCCGTCCCCGAGCACCGCGTGCTGGTGGCAGTGGGTCTGGCCGACCACCTGCCGGTCCAGGCGCGGTGGCCGCCAGGCCGGGGCGTACTCCTCCAGGGTCTCGGCGAAGGTCCGTACCGCCCCCGCGAGGCGGGCCGCGCGGGGGTCGTCGGGGAGCAGGGCGGGCAGGTCGGCACGCAGGGCCGCGGCGCAGCTCGGCTCCAGCACCACGACGGGACCGGTTACGTCGCCCAGCGTGTCCAGTGTCCGGCGCAGGACGGTGCGGGCGCGGTCGAGCCGGCCCGTGGAGATGTACGTCAGTCCGCAGCAGACCCGGCCGGCCGGGGGCACTTCGACGCCCAGCCCGGCCGCGCGGAGCACGCGTACGGCCGCCCGGCCGACCGCGGGGTTCAGGTACTCGGTGAAGGTGTCCGGCCAGAGGGTGACGGACCTTGCGGGTTCTGCGGACCGGGGTTGCCGCCCCCACCACCGCGTGAAGGGTTCGCGGGCCAGTTCCGGCGGTCGGCCGCCCCGCTGCCGGTCCAGCCCCGGTACGGGGAGGTGCCGGGCCAGGGCGTTGACCGCGCCGGCCGCCCGCAGGCGGGAGATCAGGCGCAGCCAGCCCGGCAGGCCGCCCAGTGTGTAGTGGGACAGCGGGCGGATCCGGCCCGCCCAGTGGTGGTGCAGGAATTCCGCCTTGTAGGCGGCCATGTCCACGCCCACCGGGCAGTCGCTGCGGCAGCCCTTGCACCCCAGGCACAGGTCCAACGCCTCGGCGACCTCCGCCGAGCGCCAGCCCTCCGTGACGATCTCCCCGGCCAGCATCTCGTGCAGCAGCCTGGCCCGGCCGCGCGTGGAGTGCCGTTCCTCTCCGGTGACCCGGTAGGAGGGGCACATCACCGAGGCACCGACACCGGCACCGCCACCCGCATCCGTGGTCCGGCATTTCGCGACGCCCACGCAGCGCGCGACCTCGCCCGCGAACGCGGTGGCGGGCAGCACCGCGAAGCGCAGGTTCTCGTCCAGCCGCGCCGGCCTGACCAGGATCCCCGGGTTCATGCCGCCCGCCGGGTCCCACACGTCCTTGTACGCGCCGAAGAGCCGGATCATGTCCGCCCCGTACATCTTGGGCAGCAGTTCCGCGCGCGCCTGGCCGTCCCCGTGCTCCCCCGACAGGGAGCCGCCGTGCGCGACGACGAGATCGGCCAGTTCACCGGAGAAGGCCCGGAACCGGGCGATGCCCGGCGCCGACACCAGGTCGAAGTCGATCCGTACGTGCACGCAGCCCTCGCCGAAGTGTCCGTACGGGGTTCCGCGCAGCCCGTGCGCCGCGAGCAGGGCCCGGAACTCCCGCAGGTAGGCCCCCAGCCGGGCCGGCGGCACCGCGCAGTCCTCCCACCCCGGCCAGGCCATCGTGCCCCCCGGCATCCGGGTCGCCGTACCCGCCGCGTCCTCGCGGATCCGCCACAGCGCGCGCTGCGCCGCCGGGTCGGTGACCAGCAACCGGTCCAGCGCGTCGGCGGCCCGCAGCAGGGCCCGCGCCGCACCCTCGTCCGGCATCTCCACGAACAGCCACGCGCCGCCCCGGGGCAGTTGCGAAGCCGTGTCGCCCACCAGGTCCTGGGCCATCCCCTCCACCGTCAGCGGTCCGTACGGCAGCAGCCCCGCCGCCGCTTCGGCCGCCGCGCTCTCGTCGGCGTAGCCGAGGACCGCGAGGACCGGCGCGCGGGGCGCCTCCACCAGGCGCACCACCGCCTCCGTCACCACCCCGAGCGTGCCCTCGCTGCCGCAGAACGCCCGCGCCGCCCCCACCCCGTGCTCGGGCAGCAGCGCGTCGAGGCAGCCGTAGCCGGAGATCCGCCGCGAGAAGCCGGGCGGCATCCCGGTGCGCAGCAGCCCGAGGTTCGCGGTGACCAGCTCCCGCAGGCCGGTGGGGGTGCCCGCCCAGCCGGTGCCGATCCGGTGCGCGGTGCCCCCGTAGGTCGTCACGGCCAGTTCGGTCACGTTGTCCGCGGTGGTGCCCCAGGCGACCGAGTGGGCCCCGCACGCGTTGTTGCCGATCATGCCGCCGAGGGTGCAGCGGGAGTGGGTGGACGGGTCGGGTCCGAAGGTCAGCCCGTAGGGGCGCACCGCGTCGCGCAGGCGGTCGAGGACCAGCCCGGGCTGGACGACGGCGGTCCTGGCCTCCGGGTCCACCGATACAAGGGCGTTCAGGTGCCGGGTGAGATCGAGGACCACGCCCACCCCGGTGGCCTGGCCCGCGATGGAGGTCCCGCCGCCGCGCGGTACGACCGGGACCCCGGCCGCGGCGCACACCGTGAGGGCGGCCGCCACGTCGTCGGCGTCGCGCGGGGCGACCACTCCCACCGGGACGCGCCGGTAGTTCGAGGCGTCCATGGTGGTCAGGGCGCGTGCGGCGGCGCCGAAGTCGACCTCCCCGCGCAGCTTCTCCCGCAATGTCCGTTCGAGTTCACCGGGTGACGTCACGGCCCCAGCCTCCCACCGGCCGGACCCGTCTCATCGGGTGGACGCGCGTCCAGGGCGCGGACCGGGACCCGATACGCTCCGCTCGTGGCTGAGATCCAGATTCCCGCTGACATCAAGCCCGCCGACGGACGCTTCGGCGCGGGCCCCTCCAAGGTGCGGACCGAGGCGCTGGACGCCCTCGCCGCCACCGGTACCTCCCTGCTCGGAACCTCACACCGCCAGGCCCCGGTCAAGAACCTGGTCGGCTCGGTGCGCCAGGGCCTCCGGGACCTCTTCTCCCTCCCCGAGGGGTACGAGGTGATCCTGGGCAACGGCGGCTCCACCGCCTTCTGGGACATCGCGACCGCCGGTCTGATCGAGCAGAAGTCCCAGCACCTCACCTTCGGCGAGTTCTCCTCGAAGTTCGCCACGGCCGCGAAGCTCGCGCCGTGGCTGGACGCGCCGTCCGTGATCTCCTCGGAGCCGGGTACGCACCCGGAGCCGGTGGCCGAGGCGGGCGTGGACGTGTACGCGTACACCCACAACGAGACCTCGACGGGTGTGGCGGCGCCGATCAAGCGCGTCGCGGGCGCCGACGCCGGGTCCCTCGTTCTGGTGGACGCGACCTCGGGCGCCGGCGGTCTGCCGGTGGACATCACCGAGACGGACGTCTACTACTTCGCCCCGCAGAAGTCCTTCGCCTCGGACGGCGGCCTGTGGCTGGCCGCGTTCTCTCCGGCCGCCCTGGAGCGCGCCGCCCGCGTGCACGCGTCGGGCCGGCACATCCCGGAGTTCTTCTCGCTGCCGACGGCGATCGACAACTCGCTGAAGAACCAGACGTACAACACCCCGGCGCTGTCCACCCTGTTCCTGCTGGACCAGCAGCTGCGCTGGATGAACAGCCAGGGCGGCCTGGAGTTCACCACCGGCCGTACGGCGGCCAGCGCGCGCAACCTGTACGGCTGGGCGGAGGCGTCCAAGTACGCGACCCCGTTCGTCGTGGACGCCGACAAGCGCTCGTCCGTCATCGGCACGATCGACTTCTCGGACGACATCGACGCGGCGGCCGTCGCCAAGGTGCTGCGCGCCAACGGGATCGTGGACACCGAGCCGTACCGCAAGCTCGGCCGCAACCAGCTCCGTATCGCGATGTTCCCGGCGATCGACCCGGCGGACGTGCAGGCCCTGACGGCCTGCATCGACCACGTGATCGAGAAGCTCTGACCACCACCCGCCCGGTACGACGCGAAGCCCCCGGTGACCTGTTGTCGCCGGGGGCTTCGGCGTTCCCCGGACACCCCGCAGGCCACCGGCGTGGGGGTTCTCCCGCACGCGGTACCTTCAGGGCTCCGGCGGCGATTCTTGGAGGCAGCGGCGTGAGCGTGCGAGTGACGGCGGCCCAGAGCGGTGTGGACCCCTTCGGCACGGCCCGGCTGCGGCGCGGGGTGCTCGACGCGTGGGGTGCGGGCCCGGCCCGCTTCCGCGAGGACGCCAACGCCGAGGAGGACCTCGCGCTCGGCGGCTACCGGGACCGGCTCGTCATCGAGTTGGCGCAGAACGCCGCCGACGCCGCGGCCCGGGCCAAGGTGCCCGGCCGGCTCCGGCTGACGCTGCACGAGGGCGAGGGCGGGCACGCGCTGCTGGCCGTCGCCAACACCGGTGCCCCGCTGGACGCGACGGGCGTGGAGTCGCTGAGCACCCTGCGCGCCTCCGCCAAGCGGGAGTCCTCCGGCGACAGCGTCGGCCGGTTCGGCGTCGGCTTCGCGGCCGTCCTGGCCGTCTGCGACGAACCGGCGGTGCTCGGCCGGCACGGCGGGGTGCGCTGGTCCCTGGCCGAGGCCCGCGAACTGGCCCGGGGCGCCGCCGTCGGCAGCCCGGGGCTCGGCGACGAACTGCGCCGCCGCGACGGGCACGTTCCGCTGCTGCGCCTCCCGCTGCCCGCCGAGGGCACCGCCCCCGAGGGCTACGACACCGTCGTGGTCCTCCCGCTGCGCGACGCCGCCGCCGAGGGGTTGGTGGAGCGGCTGCTGGCGGGCGTCGACGACGCCCTGCTGCTCACCCTGCCCGGGCTGCGCGAGGTCGTCGTGGAGACCCCGACCGACGGCACGCGCACCTTGTACCGGCGCGACGAGGGCCCGTACACGGTCATCGAGGACACCACCGCCTCCGGCACGGTCACCCACCGCTGGCGCACCGTCCGGCACGGCGGCCCCATCGAGCGGGCGTTGCTCGCCGACCGGCCCGTCGAGGAGCGGCTGCGGCCCGCCTGGGCGGTGTCCTGGGCCGTGCCCGTCGACTCCGACGGCGCCCCGGTGCGCCCGGTCACCGCCCCGGTGGTGCACGCGCCGACCCCCACCGACGAGCCGCTGGGCATCCCGGCGCTGCTCATCGCGACCCTGCCGCTGGACACCACCCGCCGGCACCCCGCGCCGGGACCGCTGCTCGACTTCCTCGTGGAGCGCGCGGCCGACGCCTACGCCGAACTCCTCGGCGACTGGGACCCGGTGACCACCGCTCTGGTGGACCTGGTGCCCGGCCCGCTCGGCAAGGGCGAGCTGGACGGGGCCCTGCGGGCCGCCGTGCTGCGGCGCCTGCCCCGTACCGCTTTCCTCGCGCCGGCCGCGCCGCCCGAGCACGCGGAGGAGCGCGCCGCCCTGCGCCCCTTCGAGGCCGAGGTGGTGGAGGGCGCGGGCGCCGACACCGTACGCGTCCTCGCCGAGGTCCTGCCGACGCTGCTGCCGGCGGGCCTGGAGCGTCGGGCCGAGCTGCGCACCCTGGGGGTGGGCCGGCTGCCGCTGGGCGATGCCATCGAGCGGATCGCGGGCATCGAGCGGACCCCCGAGTGGTGGCACCGGCTCTACGACAGCCTCGCCGGGGTGGACCCGGACCGGCTGTCCGGGCTGCCCGTGCCGCTCGCCGACGGCCGTACCTCGATCGGCCCCCGACACATCCTGCTGCCCGGCGCGGACACCCCGTCGAGCCTGGCCCGGCTGGGCCTGAAGGTCGCCCACCCGGAGGCCGCGCACCCGCTGCTGGAGAAGCTCGGCGCCCTGCCGGCCACGGCCCGCGCGGTCCTGACGACCCCGCAGGTGCGGGCGGCCGTCGCCGCTTCCCTCGACGCGGGGGAGATCTGGGACGAGGACGCCGACACCCTGGACGCCGACGAGCTGGCCGAGGTGGTCCTGGGCCTGGTCCGGGACGCCGATCTGGCGCCGGGCGACGAGCCGTGGCTCGGCGCGCTGGCCCTGCCGGACGAGGACGGCGAACTGGTCCCGGCGGGCGAGCTGCTGCTGCCGGGCAGCCCGCTGGCCTCGGTGATCCGCGAGGACGAGGTCCCGTACGTGGACGCGGACCTCGCCGATCGGTGGGGCGCGGGCCCGCTCACCGCGTGCGGGGTCCTGGCCACCTTCCAACTGGTCCGCGCGACCGACGTGGTCCTGGACCCGGACGAGCTGGAGCCGCGCGAGGGCGACTTCGCCGAGCCCGACGACGCGGGCCTGCTGGACGCGGTCGACGTGTGGTGCGAGGACGTCCTGGACCAGCTGCCGGAGCTGCCGGTCCCGCCGGTGGCGACCGAGCTGGTCGCCGTCCGGGACCTCGACCTCGTCGACGACGACTGCTGGCCGCAGGCCCTCGCCCTGCTCGCGCAGCCGCCGCTGCGCGACGCGCTGACCCAACCCGTGCACATCCTGCTGCCGGACGGCACCACGCAGTCGGTGCGCCCGTACACCGCCTGGTGGCTGCGCGACCACCCGGTGCTCGACGGCCGCCGCCCGGCGGGTCTGCGCGCGGCGGGCGGCGACCCGCTGCTGGCCGGCCTCTACACCTCGGCGGACGCCACGGGCTTCGAGGACGAGCAGGTCCTGCGGGCGCTCGGCGTACGGACCTCCGTGGCGGCCCTGCTGGACGAGCCCGGCGGCGCCGCCGAACTGCTGGCCCGCCTCGCCGACCCGGACCGCGAGGTCACCGGCCACCAGCTGCACGGCCTGTACGGCGCGCTGGCCGATCTGGACCCCGATCAGGTCACCCTGCCGGACGAGCTGCGCGCGGTGGTGGACGGCGAGGTGCTCGTGGTGGACGCGGCCGACGCGGTGATCGCGGACGCCCCGGACCTGCTCCCGCTGACGGCGGGGCTGCCGCTGCTGCCGGTCCCCCCGTCCCGCGCGGCGGATCTCGCGGAGCTGCTCCAGGTGCGCCGGCTCTCGGAGACGGTTCCGGCGGAGGTGACCACGCCCGGCGAGGAGCACGAGGTCCCGGAGTCGGTGCTCGCGCTGCTGGGTCCGGCCACGGCGACGACGTACGTCGAGCACGAGGAGCTCGTCGCGGGCGGCACGGAGCTCGACTGGCGCCGCACCCCCGACGGCACGCTCCACGCGTCGACGCTGGAGGGCGTCGCGGCCGCCCTTGCCTGGTCGGCGGGCCAGTGGCCGCGCCGCTTCGAGGTGGCGGCCCTGCTGGAGGACCCGTCGCGTACGGCGGAACTGGCCCGGGACCGCTGGTTCGACTGACCGGAAGCGGGCCGCCGACGGCTTCCTCGTGCAGCGGTCGCCGGCCGTCCCCGGCGGCGACCGCCGCCGGTCAGGCCGGGAACTTGCGGTCGACCCACCTGAAGGTGAACTCGATCAGGAACGCGGCGCCCACGGCGATGCCCACCGCGATCCACGGCACCGTCACGCCCACCAGCTTGAGCTGGAAGAAGTCCTGCAGCCACGGCACGACGAGGACGATCAGGAACGCCCCGCCCATCGCCCCGACCAGGGCCACCCGCCACCAGGTGTAGGGGCGGGCGATGATCGCCAGTACCCACATGGACGTCAGGAACAGCGTCAGCGTGGCCGCGCTGGACTCGGCCTCCAGGGCGCCCTGGCCGGTGTAGTGGTGGCGGGCGACCAGGTACGAGACGAAGGTGGCCACGGCCGCGATGACGCCGCCGGGGATGGCGTACCGCATGACCCGCTTCACGAAGTGCGGTTTCGCGCGTTCCTTGTTCGGGGCCAGGGCCAGGAAGAAGGCCGGGATGCCGATGGTGAGCGTGGACAGCAGGGTCAGGTGGCGGGGCAGGAAGGGGTACTCGACCTGCGAGCAGACCACCAGGATGGCCAGCAGCACCGAGTAGACCGTCTTCGTGAGGAAGAGGGTGGCCACGCGGGTGATGTTGCCGATGACCCGGCGGCCCTCGGCGACCACCGAGGGAAGGGTCGAGAAGCTGTTGTTGAGGAGGACGATCTGGGCCACCGCCTTCGTCGCCTCCGAGCCCGAGCCCATGCTCACGCCGATGTCCGCGTCCTTGAGGGCGAGGACGTCGTTGACCCCGTCGCCCGTCATGGCGACCGTGTGGCCCTTGGACTGGAGTGCTCCGACCATGTCCCGCTTCTGCTGCGGGCTCACCCGCCCGAAGACGGAGTTGTCGTCGAGGACCTTCGCCATGTCGGCCTGGTCGGTGGGGAGCCCCCGGGCGTCCACGGTGTTCTCCGCGCCCGGCAGGCCCAGCTTGCCGGCGACCGCGCCGACGGAGATCGCGTTGTCGCCGGAGATGACCTTCGCCTTGACCGCCTGGTCCTCGAAGTAGCGCAGGGTGTCGGCGGCGTCGGGGCGCAGCCGCTGTTCCAGGACGATCAGGGCGGTCGGCCGGACGCCGGTGGCGACGGCCGCGTCGTCGAGTTCACGGGCGGAGCGGGCCAGCAGCAGGACGCGTAGTCCCTGCTCGTTGAGGTCGTCGATCTCGTCGAGGGCCGGGTCCCCGGCGGGCAGCAGGACGTCGGGGGCGCCGAGCAGCCAGGTGTTGTTCTCCCCGTCGCCCTCGCTGAAGCTGGCGCCGCTGTACTTGCGGGCGGAGGAGAAGGGCAGGGACTCGGTGCAGCGCCACTCCGCCATGTCGGGGTAGGCGTCGATGATCGCCTGGAGGCTGGCGTTGGGGCGCGGGTCGGATTCGCCGAGGGCGCCGAGCACCTTCTTGACGTAGGTCGGGTCCGCGCCGCCGAGGGGGCGGAGCTCGGTGACGTCCATGCCGCCCTCGGTGAGGGTGCCGGTCTTGTCGAGGCAGACCACGTCGACGCGGGCGAGGCCTTCGATGGCGGGCAGTTCCTGGACCAGGCACTGCTTGCGGCCGAGCCGGATGACGCCGATCGCGAAGGCCACGGAGGTGAGCAGGACGAGCCCCTCGGGGATCATCGGGACGATGCCGCCGACGGTCCGGGCGATGGAGTCCTTGAGGTTGTTGTCCTTGACGAGGAGCTGGCTGATGATCAGGCCGATCGAGGTCGGGATCATCATCCAGGTGACGTACTTGAGGATGGTGGAGATGCCGGAGCGCAGCTCGGAGTGGACGAGTGTGAAGCGGGAGGCCTCTTCGGCCAACTGGGCGGCGTAGGCCTCGCGGCCGACCTTGGTGGCGGTGAAGGCGCCGCCGCCGGCGACGACGAAGGATCCGGACATGACCGGGTCCCCGGGCTTCTTCAGGACGGGGTCGGCCTCGCCGGTGAGCAGCGATTCGTCGATCTCCAGGCCGTCGGCCTCGCCGACGGACCCGTCGACGACGACCTTGTCGCCGGGGCCGAGTTCGATGACGTCGCCGAGGACGATCTCGGAGGTGGAGATCTCGGCGGTCCGGCCGTCGCGGCGCACGCTGGGTTTGACCTCGCCGATGACGGCGAGGCTGTCGAGGGTCTTCTTGGCGCGCAGTTCCTGGATGATGCCGATGCCGGTGTTGGCGACGATCACGAAGCCGAAGAGGCTGTCCTGGATCGGCGCGACGACGAGCATGATCGCCCAGAGCACGCCGATGATCGCGTTGAACCGGGTGAAGACGTTGGCGCGGACGATGTCGGCGGTGGAGCGGCTGCTCCGGACGGGAACGTCGTTGACCTCGCCGCGCGCGACGCGCTCGGCGACCTCGGCGGTGCTGAGCCCGCCCGGCTTGAAGCGGGGCGCGGGCGGTCGCATCGGATGTACGGGGTCCAGCTCCGCTCCCGCGTCGATGGCGGGGGCGGCCGTGCCGCCGCCCGGCTCCGGCCCGTCGGATTCGGTTCCAGCCCGCTGCGTCATGCCTTCGACGTTAAGCGGGGTTCGAACTGTTCACCCGCCGAGCAGCGGGAAGATCCGACCTCAGGATGACCCGAATCGTCCCCTGGTAGCGCCGTGCGTCGCGCCGTGGGGCGGGGACGCTCCGGGACGTCCCCGCAGGCCGAGCGAACCCACTGCCGGGCCACGGGCCGATCCGGCCAAGGGTTCGCGAGCCGAGGAGACGTCCCGGAGGGGCACCGCCCCACCCGAAGCCACTCCCCCGGGGGCGCCTACGCCTGCGGGCCGGGGCTCGGGCCCGCGCCCGGCTGCTCGTCCCGCTCGGCCTGCGCAGCGGCTTCGGCGTGACGGGCAAGGGCCGCGTCGCGGCCGCGGACGTACCAGATGCCGATCAGGCCGAGGAAGCCGCCGGCCGCGCAGGTCCAGACCCACCACAACTGGCCGCGGTCGGCGAACCACCCGTAGAAGGGCAGCTGGACCAGGAAGAGGGCGAACCACAGGATCGTGCCACCTGTGACGGTGGCGACGACCGGGCCCTCCAGGGGCTCGGGCGCCTCGTGCTTCGCAGTCCATTTCGCCATGCGGTAAGTCTAGGCGTCGCGAAACGCCATCTACGCGCGGAGATGGACGCCCTTTCGTTCATGTGTTCATACTGAAACGGTTTGGGCGCGGCCCATTTTCTTCGTATGAACCACCCAATGAGGACCGTATGAGCACCCCGGCCCCCGCCCCCGAGGCCACCTCCCCGGAGCCTTCCCCCCAAGAACCCTCCGGCGCGACGGACCGCTACTTCAAGATCTCCGAGCGCGGCTCGACCGTCGCCCGCGAGATCCGCGGCGGCCTCGCGACCTTCTTCGCCATGGCCTACATCATCGTGCTGAACCCGATCATCCTGGGCAGCGCGAAGGACATGTACGGGCACCAGCTCGACTCCGGGCAGCTGGTGACGGCCACCGTCCTGACGGCCGCCTTCACCACCCTCCTCATGGGTGTGATCGGCAACGTCCCGATCGCCCTCGCCGCCGGCCTCGGCGTGAACACGGTGGTCGCGCTCCAGCTCGCCCCGCGCATGAGCTGGCCCGACGCCATGGGCATGGTGGTCCTGGCCGGCTTCGTGGTGATGCTGCTCGTCGCCACCGGCCTGCGCGAACGGGTGATGAGCGCCGTCCCGCTGGGCCTGCGCAAGGGCATCGCCATCGGTATCGGCCTGTTCATCATGCTGATCGGCCTGGTCGACGCGGGCTTCGTCTCCCGGATCCCGGACGCCGCGCACACCACGGTCCCGCTCCAGCTCGGCGGCACCGGTCACCTGGACGGCTGGCCGGTCCTGATCTTCGCGCTCGGCGTGCTGCTCACCTTCGCCCTGCTGATCCGCAAGGTGCCGGGCGCGATCCTGATCTCCATCGTGGCCATGACCCTGGTCGCCGTCGCGGTCCAGCTGATCGCGGACGTGCCCGACTCGGGCTGGGGCCTCACCGTTCCCGAGTGGCCCGGCACCCCGGTCGCCGCGCCCGACTTCGGCCTCGTGGGCCAGGTCAGCCTGTTCGGCGGCTTCGACAAGGTCGGGATGCTCACCGGCATCCTCTTCGTCTTCACCGTGCTGCTGTCCTGCTTCTTCGACGCCATGGGCACGATCCTCGGCGTCGGCGACGAGGCGAAGCTGATCGACAAGAAGACCGGCGAGTTCCCCGGGATCAACCGGGTCCTGCTGGTCGACGGCCTGGCGGTCGCCTCGGGCGGCGCCACCTCCTCCTCCGCGACCACCTGCTTCGTGGAGTCCACGGCCGGCGTCGGCGAGGGCGCCCGTACGGGCCTGGCGAACATCGTGACGGGCGGCCTCTTCGCCGTGGCGCTGTTCCTGACCCCGCTGGCCACCATGGTCCCGTCCCAGGCGGCCACGCCCGCCCTGGTGGCGGTCGGCTTCATGATCCTGGCGGGCTCGGTCAAGGACATCGACTGGAGCGACTACACCATCGCCGTCCCGGCCTTCCTGGCCATGGTGATGATGCCCTTCACCTACTCGATCACCAACGGCATCGGCATCGGCTTCATCAGCTTCTGCGCGCTGCGCCTGGCGACGGGCCGGGGACGCGGGGTCCCGGTGGCCATGTACGTGGTGTCGGCGGTGTTCGTCTTCTACTACGCGATGCCCGCACTGGGCCTCGGGCAGTAGCTCGGCTCACGTCAGCCCGTAGAACTTCTCTGTCTCGTCGACGGCCGCCTTGAAGCGCTCGTCGAAGTCATCGCGAATGAGCGTCCGGACCACATAGTCCTGGACGCTCATTCCGCGTTTGGCGGCATGGATCCGGAGCCTGTCGAGGAGCTCCCCGTCTATGCGCATGCTCAGCACATGTGTCCCCATGCCGAAAGAGTCGGGGCACAGGGTGCGTACGCGTGTCACTTTCAGCCGCCGACTCACCCGTATGAGTGACCCCAGGTGTGAGCCGGAAAAGTGGTGTTCCTTAGGGAGAGTAATGAGTTACTCTAAATACATGCATGACCTTTCCCATGGTGACGACGCAGCCGCCGTGAACGACCTCCGCTCCGCCGTCATGCGGCTGGGGCGGCGCCTGAAGCACCAGCGCGTCGACGAGTCGCTGAGCCCGACCGAGATGTCGGTCCTCGGCACCCTCGCCCGCTGCGGCCAGGCCACACCCGGCGAGCTCGCGCGGCGGGAGCACGTCCAGCCGCCGTCGATGACGCGCATCGTCGCGTTGCTGGAAGCCAAGGGACTGGTCACGCTGGAACCGCACCCCGACGACCGCCGCCAGAAGGTGGTCCGCCAGACGGAGGAGGCCGAAGCGATGCTCGAAGAGAGCCGCCGCAAGCGCAACGCCTTCCTGGCCGGGCTCGCGGCCGAGCTGACCGAGGACGAATGGGCCAAGCTCCGCGCGGCCGCCCCCGTCCTGGAGAAGCTCGCGCACCTGTAAGGAACGACGCCAGGAGGCGAACGCTTTTGAGTACGGGAACCGGAGCAGACTCCGCACCCGGCCACATATCCACCCCCTCTACCGCCGCGACCGCCGACCGGGCCGTCGCAGCACCCGCGGGCAAAGGCTCCATGTTCAGCTCGCTGAAGATCCGGAACTACCGGCTCTTCGCCACCGGCCAGGTCGTGTCCAACACGGGCACCTGGATGCAGCGCATCGCCCAGGACTGGCTGGTCCTGTCGCTGACCGGCTCCGCCTCCGCCGTCGGCATCACCATCGCCCTGCAGTTCCTGCCGATGCTGATGTTCGGCCTCTACGGCGGCGTACTCGCCGACCGGCTGCCCAAGCGGCCCCTGCTCCTCGCCACCCAGAGCGCGATGGGCCTGACCGGCATCGCCCTCGCCGTCCTCACCCTGGCCGGACACGTCCAGGTGTGGCACGTCTACCTCGCCGCCTTCGCGATCGGCCTGGTCACCGTCGTCGACAACCCGGCCCGGCAGACCTTCGTGTCCGAGATGGTCGGCAAGGACCAGGTGGCCAACGCCGTCAGCCTGAACTCGGCCAACTTCCAGTCCGCGCGGCTGGTCGGCCCGGCGATCGCCGGTGTGCTGATCACCGCCGTCGGCTCCGGCTGGGCCTTCCTGCTGAACGGACTGTCCTTCGCCGCGCCCCTCGCCGGCCTGCTGCTGATGCGGACGCACGAACTGCACCCCGTCGAGCCGCGGCCCCGCGCCAAGGGGCAGCTGCGCGAAGGCCTGCGCTACGTGGCCGGCCGCCCGGAGCTGATCTGGCCGATCGTGCTCGTCGGCTTCATCGGCACCTTCGGGTTCAACTTCCCGATCTGGCTCTCGGCGTACGTCAGCGACGTCTTCCACGGCGACGCGGGCACCTACGGACTCTTCAACACCCTGATCGCGGCCGGCTCCCTGGCGGGCGCCCTGCTCGCGGCCCGGCGCGGACAGTCCCGCCTGCGGGTGCTGGTCGCCGCGGCCGTGCTGTTCTCGGCCCTGCTCCTGGTGACCGCCTTCGCACCCGGCTTCTGGCTGTTCGCCGCCCTGCTCGTACCCATCGGGATCTTCGGCCTGACGGTCAACGTCACCGCCAACTCCAGCGTGCAGATGGCGACCGACCCCGAGATGCGGGGCCGGGTCATGGCCCTGTTCATGATGGTCTTCACCGGCGGCACCCCGCTGGGCGCCCCGCTGCTGGGCTGGATCACGGACACCTACGGCGCCCGCATCGGCATGGCCGCGGGCGGCGTGATCTCCCTGGTCGCCTCCCTCGCCATCGCCGTGGTCCTGGCCCGCGTCGGCAACCTCCGCGTCCGGCTGAGCCGCCGCGGTGTGACGTTCGTCCCGGCCGTCTCGCGCCCCCGCGAACTGGTGACGGTCGCCTGACCCCGCGGCCGGCGAGGCTGAGACAGAGCCTCGCCGGCGATTGAGGCGCGGGGGTTCGGGGGCAGCGCCCCCGACAACGGCGCCACGCCCGGCTACGCTCCCCGCATGAGACTGTTCGCAGCCGTCCTCCCGCCGGACGCGGCCGTCGCCGAGCTGGCTCGGGCCGTCGACCCCCTGCACGACGACCACCTCACCTGGACCGCGCGAGCGGGCTGGCACTTCACCCTCGCCTTCATGGGCGAGGTACGGGACGAGGTGCTCCCGGAGCTGCACACCCGCCTGGAGCGGGCCGCCCACCGAACCGCCCCCTTCACCCTGCGGCTGCACGGCTCCGGCCACTTCGGGGAGCGCGCCCTGTGGGCCGGCGCCGCCGGGGAACTCGCCGCCCTGCGGATGCTCGCCGAACGGACCGACGCCGCCGCCCGGCGGGCCGGCGTACCGATGCAGCAGCACCACCGCTACAACCCGCACCTCACCCTGGCCCGCAGCCGCAGCGCCACCACCCCGCTGCGCCCCTACCTGGACGCCCTCGCCGGCTTCGAGGGCACGCCCTGGCAGGTCGACACGCTCAGCCTGGTCCGCAGCAACCTCCCCGTCAGCGGGGTGCCCGGCGAGCAGCCCCGCTACGAGACCGTCGGCGCCTGGCCGCTCGAAGGCTGAAACCCGCACGCCCCCCGGCCCGGGCCGGGGGGCGTGCGGGAGAGCCGGCGGCCCGCGTTAGGCTCGACGGGTGGATCCCAAGACCAGAAACCGCGTCATGGCCGGTGTACTCGTACTGATGTTCGTCGTCGTGGCCGTGGCGGCCGCCGTCGGCCAGTAGCCTCCTCGCCCGGGGCCGGACCTACCAGGCGAAGGCCTCCGGCGACGCCCCGGGACCGGGGAAGATCTCGTCCAGGCCCGCCAGGACCTCCTGCGACAGCTCCAGCTCCGCCGCGCGCAGCGCCGAGTCGAGCTGCTCCTGCGTACGCGGCCCGACGATCGGCCCGGTGACCCCGGGACGCGTCAGCAGCCAGGCCAGCCCGACCTCGCCCGGCTCCAGGCCGTGCTTGTCCAGCAGGTCCTCGTACGCCTGCACCTGCGCCCGTACGGCGGTGTTCGCCAGCGCGTCCGCCGACCGGCCGGAGGCACGGCGGCCGCCCTCGACCTCCTTCTTGATGACCCCGCCCAGCAGGCCCCCGTGGAGCGGGGACCACGGGATGACGCCGAGCCCGTACTCCTGCGCGGCCGGGATGACCTCCATCTCCGCGCGCCGCTCGGCGAGGTTGTAGATGCACTGCTCGCTGACCAGGCCGAGCCGGCCGTGGCGGGCCGCGATCTCGTTGGCCTGGGCGATCTTGTAGCCGGGGAAGTTCGAGGAGCCCGCGTAGAGGATCTTGCCCTGCTGGATCAGGACCTCGACGGCCTGCCAGATCTCCTCGAAGGGGGTCAGTCGGTCCACGTGGTGGAACTGGTAGACGTCGATGTAGTCGGTCTGGAGCCGCTTGAGGCTGGCGTCCACGGCCCGCCGGATGTTCAGCGCCGACAGACGGTCGTAGTTGGGCCAGGTGTCGGCGTCGCGGTACATGGAGCCGTACACCTTGGTGGCGAGGACCGTCTTCTCGCGGCGGTCGCCGCCCTGGGCGAACCAGGTGCCGATGATCTCCTCGGTGCGGCCCTTGTTCTCACCCCACCCATAGACATTGGCCGTGTCTACGAAGTTCAGACCCGAGTCGAGCGCGGCATCCAGGATGCCATGGCTGGTGGGTTCGTCTGTTTGAGGACCGAAGTTCATCGTGCCGAGAACGAGTCGGCTGACCTTGAGTCCCGTGCGTCCGAGCTGCGTGTACTTCATGAGCCCCAAGCCAACTGCTTCGAGTCCACTCCAAGCAAGAGCGCCCCACGAACCCACTGGTTTCTGCGTCAACGCGCATAGTCGCGTCGACGTATGGACGGCTGACTACCCCTCCGGACGGTCTTGGTGGTCGTCCCTGGCCAGCCTTAACGTGTACCGCACCGCCTCCGGCTCCTTCATCGTCGTGTCAACGGCTGTTCAGTTCTCGCCGCTGGCAGCCGGCGAAGCTTGTGAAGATCAGCAGAAGCATCGCCGAGAAGTCCGGCGGAGACGAGCCAGCGTTGTCGGAGGCAGAGATCGTAGAGGGCGTGCTCCACAAGTCCGCGGAGTTCGCGGCCTCGGGCGCTCGGGTCTACCTCCCGCATGCCGACTGGCTCAGCGGAGCGGACCGGCCCGCGGCCTCATGGGGAAAGTCGCGGACCGGCTTGTTCATGTCCATTCGGCAGGCTGGTCGGGCCATCAGCTACTTGAGGAAGGTGCGGATTAGGTCTTGTGTGAACGGCTGACGCTTAAGGCGGTCTGGAGTCGGGAGTTGACCTCCACCAGCCGCAGCCACCATCTCTGCCACGGTGCGAAAAACGGGCACCTGATCGGGCTTCTTGAGCGCGGCGATAATTTCCAAGCTCTGCTCTTCGCACTTCTTGTCATCAAGAAGCGCAGAGTTCTTGCCGAGTACGTGGTATTTATATGCCATAAGGATGTGGTATCGCGCGGGCTTGAAGATGGAGTCCAGTCCTGTTCGGAATGCGTTCTCGAGCTTGTATGCCGCGAAAGCGCTCGCCACGTAGGGGAGGAGCCTGTGGTCATCCCGGAAGATGGAATCCCCTACGTCACCGTAGAGCCGGTGCGCATACCGTGCCGCAGCGTGAGGCGAGTCAAGGAACATTGCGGTGATCGCTCGCATCTGATCCGCGATGGTGACGACCCTTGTTTTGGTTACTTCCTTCTTGTAGAACTGACCCGAGCGTCGTTCGTAGGTGAGCTTCACGTCGGCCGTGTCCAGGAGATAGAAGTCTTCAAGTTTCTTCTGGATCTTCGTCAGAGCCACTAGGTCGTTTTCTTGGACTGCGGTCTGAGAATTGGTTGCCCGGATGATTTGCGTCGCGACTTCCTCATCACCCGTTACAACCAAACGGATGGGAACGTACACAGTGGAAATTGCCTCGCCGAGAGACTCTTTGGAGAGGTGAAGGCAATGGCTGGTCTGGCAGCCATTCACGATCTGGTAGCCAGATACGGCAACGGCGTCGCCAGGCTTCGGCGAGTACTCCGAGGCCACGACCGTGACACCGTTGTTGAGGACGGGAAGCAGGTTCCGCTCTGCTGACGTCAACGTGGTCATGATCTGCTTGTTGACGGGGTTGTCTTCTCCCTTGAACCCGCGGACATTGTCGTAGAAGACCCGCTCATCAAGGGATCCATCGTCGCTGTTCTCGATCAACTTCAAGAGTTCTGATACCGAGACGACTCCGAGAATTGCCTGGTCTACGCCGGGCATCTTGGGGAGGTTGACCTGCTTCTCGAGTTGAATCTCCACCTCGTTGGCATGATTCCTCTTGACCCATGCGTCGTGGATGTCGTCCGCACCCAGGACGGACACCGTCACCTTGCCGACAAATCCGAGGTCGGAGATGTGCCTGGTTACAGTGGCGATCTTATCCTTAGTACTTTCGGCCGCTGTCGACGGCTTGGGGGCAGTCGTCACAAAGGACAGCGTGACTGCTGGGGAGGCCTTGAGTCGGCTTGCGTAGCCCTCGAACACGGAACCAAGCGATTTGGCCAGTGATTCAATTCGAGGGTATCCGGGGAACCCTTCATTCTTGAGAAATTTTCGAACAGTGTCTCCGAAGTTAAGGATCTCGGACCCTGAGACCGAGCCGGACTGCTTCGCCTGAATGAAGTGGAGTGAAACCTCGACTTTGGCTGAAGCGTCACAGATCTCCTTGACATCGTCGAGGTCCCATGCCAGTTGGCCGTTGATTTCGAGTGCGATGACGTCGACTCCGGCTGTGCCCTTGTCGAGCAGTAGGTCGCTCTTCTGTGTTTGCGAAATCAGATCGTTCGGGAGGATCAAGCTTGCGGCGAACAGCTCGAAGGCGTCCGAGTCCTTGAGTTTCAGGAGTTCTTCTTCCTCGCGAAACTTCTTGAAAAGCCCCTGGATGAGAGGGTTCATGAACGGTCCACCTCAAACTCGTCGCTCGCATGCCACTCGTGCAGTTGTGTCACATTATGGTGGCAAGATCGGATTGCGGGGAGTGGTTTCACGATCTGGCACTCGGTGATGATGTGGGGCCAGCGTTACGGTCCCGCTAGCGGCCTGCGGCGAGGTCTGGGCTTCCCGTTGCGGAGACCTAGCGGGTGGACCAGCCCCAGCCGCCATGGTCCTCACAGGGCACCCAGGCTCAAGGGCCCCGACCACATAGCGGGGCCTCCCGTCGTCCAAGGAGGATGCGGTCAGCTCTCGCTGTGGACCGCCGCCAAGTCCCGGACCCGACACTTGAAGTCCATCGGGATCAAGACCTGAACGCGGCCCTTTCGTTCCTGCCACATGGCGTCATCTCCTTCCTGGGACATGGCCTCCATAGTGGTCATCGGCGGCTCGGCGTGGATGACCGCCCTGACTCCGGCTGCCCGGAGCTCCTTGCCCTTCTCGTGCTGGGTCGACAGCTTTGCCCAGCGCTCGCGATAGGTCTCATTCGTCGGGATCTCGTCCCAGCCGTCCGGCCGGGTGGGCTGGGTCATGAGTTGCTCGCGTCGCGCGTCCAGCCGTTTGTACGTCTCCCGGTACTCCCGCTTGCCCAGCTCACTGGAGTAGAGGCCGGCCTCACGGTCCTCCCGGAGTTCTGCGAGAGCGCGGTTCACCTCCTCGATGTCCCGCGTGAAGTCGACGCCGGGGCGGAAAACCTTCCGCACGATCTCGACATCGCCGGCCGCGCGCAGGAAGACCTCCTCGACGGCTTCCTCCAGCACATGAGCCGCAATGCCCTTGCTGCCCGTACTGCAGGGCTTGTGCGTGGTCCGGGATGCACAGCGGTAGTAGGGCCAGTTCCGTCCCGGGCTGAGGTACGCCGGTTCTCCGCAGGTGCAGAAGGCGACCCTGAGCATCGGGGAGCCGCCCTTCCGATTGCCGTTGCGCTTGCTGATGTTCTCGTCCAGCTTCTTGTTCGCCAGCTCCCAATCCTCTTGGGTGATCAGCGGATCCGCCCGCTGGAGGGGGCTCCCTTCCGCGTCACGGACGACGCGGGTTCGCTTCGTCTTCCGGCCGTCGACGACGACTTCCTCCGTCACCTCCATCTGGCCGAGAACGTTCAGGGAGCGCACCACCTTGGCCGTGTTCGCGGCGGTCCACCGGCCGCCCTTCGGAGGCTTGCCGCTCCTGATCAGCTGGGCATCCAGCGACACCGGGGTATTGGCCGGGTCCTCGTTGAGCCACTGGGCGATGCTGTTCGCCGACTCGCCCTCGATGAGCCGACGGACGATCTCGCGCAGCGTCCCAGCGGTGTCCGTTCCGTAGTCGTCCGGGACCAGCCGCCAACCGTCACCGGTGTCCTGCTTCTCCGCCCGGTAGCCGTACGGGATGCGGCCACCACGCCAGCGGCCCTCTTTCACCAGATGGTTGTACGAGGACTTCGCCCTGGCCTTGATGGCTTCGAGTTCCCCTTCGGCGAAGGAAGCGATCAGGCTGAACAGGAGCTTGCCCATCTGCGTGTTCAGGTTGATCCCGTCCTCGACGGTGGCGACCTCCTTGCCGTGCTTTTCACACCACTCCACGAGTGTGTGGACGTGGAGTACACGCCGTGAGAGGCGGTCGATCTTCAGCGCGCAGATGATGTCGTACTCGTCGGCACGGGACTCCTGCAGCGCGATCCGGTGCTCGATGTCGCTGACCTCTTTGCCGATCGTGGACGGCAGCCACTTGCCGAACTCCGGACGCTTCCACGGCTCGACGCCACCGGAAACGTCGATGTCCTCAACCCATCCGACGACGACGTGCCCTTCCTGGTCGGCCCATCGTTGAATCGATCGGCGCTGGCGCTCCGGCGATGTGGTCTCGTCCGACACCTTCGACAGGCGGACCACTCCCAGGACTCTTGCCACGTGCTCTTCCCCTCCCCTGTGGTGCTTGGGGATCGACGCTAGGGCCCTGTTGGGCAGGGCGTCAAAATGGATTGTTCGACGTGGCCAACGTGTAGGGATGAGGTGAGAACAAGGGCCGCACCGAGGAGATCATCGGTACCTGGTTCGCCCAGGGCGGCGACCGCCGCGAGAAGACGGCCCTCGCCACCAAGGTGTACGGCTCCATGTACCGCGACGCCGACACCTGACCCAACTACGACCGTCTGCCGGCGCTGAACATCCGGCAGGCAGTCGAGGCACTGATCCAGCAGGGCTGGATTCTCTACTCGGGCTCCTCCGACTTCCCCGGCTACAAGATCGCCGAGGCCAGCGAGACGGCCGCCCGACGCGGGATGGTCCCGTACGGGCACAGGTGCAGGCGTACGACGACCTGGACGAGATCTTCCCCGGCCCGGAGGCTTTCGTCTGGTGTTCGCGTAGCGCTACGTCCGGTGGTCGTCGCCCCTTCACGCCGGGCGGCGGCCACCTTGGAGTGCGCTCGAAGCAAGACCCCGCCGTGAAGGGCGTGTTACAGCCCCTGCGCGGGCCGGTAGGGGCCGCCGAGCCCCCACGCCTGGTGCAGGACGGCCGCGAACTCACCCGCCAGCCGGTGCTCGCCCGCGGCGTTCGGGTGAGTGCCGTCGTAGGTGTCGCGGTGGATGTCGTACGCGTCCGGGCGCGCGGCCAGCAGGATCGGCGAGGCATCGGTCGTCAGGTCGGCGACCGCCTTCGCGAGGAGCTCGTTGAAGCGGGCCACCTCGGCCGCGAAGGGGGCGTCCTCCTCGGCCCGGCTGTTCGGGATGACCGGCAGCAGGACCATCCGGACGCCGGGCCGGGCGGCGCGGGCCTGCGCCACGAACAGGCGGGCGTTGGCGGCGGTCTGCTCGGCGTCGGTGTAGAAGCCGAGGTCGATCAGCCCGAGGGACACCAGGAGCACGTCGGCGCCGGTGTCGGCGACGGCCGGGCCTATGAGGGGAGCCATGTGCTGCCAGCCCTCGCCCCAGCCGGCCAGGTGGCGGCGGGCGCGTTCCGGGAAGGCCGGGTCGGCGTACGCGTGGCTGGTGGGCGTGTCGGCGACGGTGTCGTACAGCTCGCAGCGCGGACCGACGATCCGGTAGGGCCCGCCGAAGGTCGAGCTGAGGTGCTGCCACATCCGGTAGCGCCAGGTGTAGTCGCCGGCGCGTCCGATGGTCATGGAGTCACCGACGAACATGAAACGCATCCGGTCATCATCGCGGATCGCGCGACAGAAACCCCTGTGACGCCGGACACGCGGCACGTACTGGCAGGCTGGGGGCATGCGCCTGCCCATGCCGTCCGCCGCCGCGTCCGCCGCCGTTGCCGTCACCGCCGCCGTCGCCGCCGCACTCGCCGTGCTGCCGGGCCCGGCCCACGCGGCGGAGACCCCCACCGGGTCCTCCTTCACCATCTCCGACCCGCGGATCAAGGAGTCGAGCGGCCTGGCCGCCAGCCGGATCCACCCGGGCGTGTACTGGACGCACAACGACAGCGACGACGGCCCGTTCATCTACGCGGTGGACTCGGCCACGGGCCGCACGGTGGCCCGCGTGACGCTGAAGGGGATCGGGAAGCCGCGCGACGTCGAGGCGATCTCGCTGGGCCCGGACGGGCAGCTCTACGTGGGGGACATCGGCGACAACCGGGGCGGCACCTGGGACCACGTGTGGATCTACCGCTTCCCGGAACCGAAGCAACTGGGTGATGTCACGGTCGAGGCCGCGCAGTTCACGGTGAAGTACGCGGACGGCCCGCGCAACGCGGAGTCCCTGATGGTCCATCCGGTGACGGGCCGGGTCTACATCGCGAGCAAGGACGAGAGCAAGGGCGGCCTGTACGAGGGCCCGGCGCAGCTGTCGACGGGCGGCACGAACGAGTTCCGGCGGGTCGCCGACGTGCCGTGGGTGACGGACGGGGCGTTCTCCCCCGACGGGACCCGATTGACGCTACGGGGCTACTTCATCGCCCGTACCTACCCGTGGAAGGACGGCCTGCCGGTGGGCGAGGGCGAGCGGGTGGACGCGCCGTGGCAGGGGCAGGCGGAGTCGGTGACGTACACGCCGGACGGCTCCACGCTGATGTTCGGCGCGGAGGGAGAGGGCAGCCGGGTCATCGCCGTCCCGGTCGCCGCCGCCTCCGCTCCGTCGACCTCACCGCAGCCGGGCTCCCCGCCGGGCGCGTCCGCCCTGCCGGAACCGCCGGCGGGCTTCGGCAAGGGAGCCCTTGTCCTGGCGGGCGGCCTGATCCTGGTCCTGGGCACCAAACGCCTCCTCCGCCGCCGCGGCGGCAGCAGCTGACCCCGGCTGCGCCGAGCCGATCCGGACTGGCGCCCACCACCAGCCTCGCCGGCGTTTGAGGCGCGGGGGTCCGGGGGCAGCGCCCCCCCGGCAACGGCGCCGCGCCGGAAGCCGAGCGGTGCGGCGCCCGCGCCGTTGCCGGGGCTCCGCCCCGGACCCCGCTCCTCAAACGCCGGAGGGGCTGAGATGGCGGCCGGAGGCGTTGAAGTGCCCGCCGGGAGGGCGTGAAGGGCCCACCCGGCGGGGCTGAAATGGCGGCCCGTTACTCCTCGCGGATCGGGATGCGGCCGTTCACCGGTGCGGCGGGCGGGGACGCCGGTGGCGGGGTCTGGCCCATCGAGGCCAGGAGCTGGCGGGCCACGCCCAGGCCCGTGCCGCCCATCGTCAGCGCCTTCGCGAACATCTCCGACATGCCCTCGGCCCCGTTCAGCAGGACCATGTGCTCCACGTTCCCGAAGGCCCCCGCGCCCGCCTCCACGATCGCCGGCCAGTTCTCGGCCAGTTGCTGCGCGACCACCGCTTCCTGGTTCTCCGCCAGCGCGGCGGCCCGCGCCTTGATCGCTTCCGCCTCGGCCAGACCGCGGGCCTTCGCCGACTCGGCCTCCGCAAGGCCCCGCGCCTGCGTGGCCGCGGCCTCCGCCTCACCCGTGGCCCGCGTGGCCTTCGCCGACGCGATGCCCCGCGCCTCCACGGCCTGCGCGTCGGCCGTCGCCGCCGTCGTCACCCGCGTCGCCTCGGCGGCCGCCGCGAGCTCGGTCTCCCGCGCCTTCGCCTGCGCAGCCGAGATCCGGGCGTCACGCTCGGCCTCGGCCCGGGTGCGGGTCTCGTACGCCGCCGCGTCCGCGGGCTTGCGTACGTCCGCCTGCAGCTGCTGCTCGCGCCGGTGCGCCTCCAGCTCCGCGACCCGGGTCTCCTGGACGACGACCTCCTGGCGGGCGGCCGCCTCCGACAGCGGACCCGCCTGACGGGACGTCGCCGCCGCCTTGTCCCGTTCGGCCTGGTAGCCGGCCTGCAGGATCTCGCTGTCGCGCGTCGCCTCGGCCATCCGGGCGAAGGCGGCCTGCTCGGCCTCCGTGGCCAGCCGGTTCGCCTCGGCCTGCGCGATCCTCGCGTCCCGCTGCACGGCCGCCGCGTGCGGCATCGCCAGGTTCTTGATGTAGCCGGTCGGGTCCTCGATCTCGTGGATCTGCAGCGAGTCGACGATCAGGCCGAGCTTCTCCATCTCGGTACCGCACGCCATCCGGGTCTGGCCCGTCAGCTTCTCCCGGTCGCGGATCATGTCCTCGACCGTCAATCCGCCGACGATGGATCGCAGATGGCCCGCGAAGACGATGTGCACGCGTTCGGGCATCATCTTCTGCTGGTCCAGGAAGCGACGGGCCGCGTTGGCGATCGACACGAGGTCGTCGCCGACCTTGAAGATGACGACGCCCTTCACCCGCAGCGGGATGCCCTGGTGGGTGACGCAGTCCACGGACAGCTGGGTCTCGTTGAGGTCCAGGGACAGTTTCCGTACCGCCTGCACGCCCGGGAGTACGAGCGTCCCCCGCCCGGTGACGATCCGGAACCCCATGCCCTGCCCGAGGCCCTCGGTCTTGTGCGTGGAGCCGGAGATGACGAGTGCCTCGTTCGGTTCGGCCACCCGCCACATGAGCTTGAACAGGCCGATCAGAGCCACGATTGCGGCGAGCACGAGTCCCGCCACGACGCCGATAGCCATCGGCAACGCCCCCTTAGCGCGGTGCCGTTCGGCACCGACGAGGCCGAGTCTGCGCCCGTACGGCCCCGGCCGGAAGATGCGGGCCGCGTCTTGTCGCCATCCTGATACGTACAGGTGGGACGGGGCGTCAGTTGTCGTAGGCGGCCATCACGTACACCGTGCGCGGCGGCAGGTACTCGACCACCGTCACCACCGTTCCGACGGCGAGCCGGCCGGTCCCGTGGACCGGATGGGCGAGGAAGTGCTCCGCCCCGCCCCGGATCCGGACGATGACCTCGCCCACCAGGCCGGGGCCGACCGTACCGGTCACCCGGCCGGTCATTCCCACCATGTCCGTGTCCGCGTGCGTGTCCGCGCCCCTGTCCCCCATGGGTCGAGGGTACGCCGGACGCGTACGCCCTACGAGTGGCCTACGAGTGGGCTACGGGCGTCCTACGAGTGGCCGAGGTCCGCGGCCGGCAGGTCGGACTCCGCGTCCGGGACCGATCCGCTGTCGGGGGTCGGTCGCAGGGTGAACTCGTCCGAGGCCATCGAGTCGAGCACCGGCGGGGCGGGTCGCAGCGGCGCCGGCATGACCGCGGCCTCCGAGTGGCCGCCGCAGCCGTAGGACAGCGACACGAGCCGGCCGTCGGCCGGGCTGAACTCGTTCGCGCAGACACCGAAGGCCTGGCCGAGCGAGCCGCCGATGGCCACCAGGAAGCCGCAGGAGACGCAGGAGGCGGGCGCGGCCTGCGCCATCGGGGTCTTGGCGCCGAAGGACTCGTCCCAGCGGTCGGCGGCGGTGTGCAGCCCGTACCGGGAGAGCACGCGCGCCCGGCGCATGCCCAGTTCCTCGGCGACCGAGGTGATGGAGCCGCGTACGGGGACCACCGCGCGGTCGGTGACGTCGGCGTCCTCGGCCTCGACCAGTTCGGCCATCTCGGTGGAGACCACGGAGTTCGGCGGCGGGGTGTCCTCGCCCGACCAGCCCGGCTCCAGGCGCAGGTCCTCGGCGTCGGTCGGCAGCAGGTCGCCCGGGCCCATGTCGCCGGGGCGCAGCCGCTCGCTCCACGGCACCCACTCGGGGGCCAGCAGCGCGTCGTCGCCGGGCAGCAGCACCGTTTCGTCGAGGGTGACGTTCTTCGCGCGGGAGGCGCGGGTCACGGTGACGGCCCAGCGCCAGCCGCGGTAGCCCGGTTCCTTGGACTCGAAGAAGTGGGTGACGACGCGGTCGCCCTCCGCCACGGCGGAGACGTGTGCGCCGACCACTCCGGGGAAGGCGGCCTCCTCGGCCGCCGCGCGGGCGAGTTCTACCGCCTCGACGCACAGGCGGTCGGGGGTACGCGGGGTACGGCTTCGCGTCGTCGCAGCACTCACTGGTCTCGTTCTCTCCTACGCCGTCTCACGTGTGCGCCGTCCGTACTGTCGTCCACAACGACCCGTCGGTGCTGTCCGTACGTGGCACGGGCGGAGCGGACCAGAGGGCCGCGTCGACGTCCGCACCCGATCGGACTCCGGGCGCACCTCACTGCGACCCATTCTGCGGGATCACGAAGAGGCGCGCGGCCAGGAGCAACCGCCGGTGGCGCGCTACGCACGCTACCTCTTCTTAAGCCTCGGGCACACATGCAAGGTCCGATTCGCGGACAAGCCACCGGGTGCGCGACGCGCCGGGAGGCGCCCCGGGAGGGCCGGGTGGGGCACTATGTCGAGTGTGGCACCCGTACGGTCGTCCGACGACGGCTCGGGACCGGCCAGGCGGGCCGGCCGGGCTGTCGGGCGTGCGCTGCACCTTCCGGCGCGCGGGATCCGGCGGGCCACGCACGCGCACGGGGCCGGTGAATCGGGCCTCGGCAAGCTGATCGAGCTGCACGCCATCAACGGCGCCGGCGACATGTTGATCACGGTGGCGTTGGCCTCGACGGTGTTCTTCTCCGTTCCCACGGACGAGGCACGGGGCCGGGTGGCCCTGTACCTCGGCATCACGATGGCTCCCTTCACCGTGCTGGCCCCGGTGATCGGCCCGCTCCTGGACCGGTTGCCGCACGGCCGTCGGGCTTCGATGGCGGCCGCGATGTTGGCCCGCGCGCTGCTGGCGCTGCTGATGTCGGGGGCGGTGGCCACGGGGGGCATCCAGCTGTATCCGGCGGCGCTCGGCGTGCTGGTGGCGTCGAAGTCGTACGGGGTGGTGCGCAGTGCGGTGGTGCCCCGGCTGCTGCCGCCGAAATTCTCACTCGTCAAGGCGAACTCGCGGGTCACGCTGGCCGGTCTGCTGGCCACGGGCGTGGCGGCGCCGGTGGGTGCCGCGCTGAATCTGATCGGGCCGCAGTGGCCGCTGTACGGGGCGTGCCTGGTCTTCGTGTGGGGCACGGTCGCGGCGTTCACGCTGCCGCACAAGGTGGACGAGGCCAAGGGCGAGCGCCGGGCGCGGTTGTCCACGCACGAGGCGCATTCGAAGCGTCCGGGCCTGCGGACGGTGAGCCGTTCGGTGTTGTGCGGGCTGTTGGCGAACGCCTCGATGCGTGCGCTGTCCGGGTTCCTGATCTTCTTCCTGGCGTTCCTGCTGCGCGAGCATCCGCTGGCGGGGCAGAGCGCGGCGGTGTCGCTGGGCATCGTGGGCGTCTCGGCGGGCGTGGGCAACGCCTGTGGCACGGCGGCGGGCGCGTGGCTGCGGGCGCGGGCACCGGAGGCGATCATCGCGGCGGTGCTGTGCCTGACGTTGGCGGTGGCGGTGCTCGCGGCGGTGTTCTTCAGCGGGGTGTTCATGGCCGTGCTGGGCGCGACGGCGGGCTTCTGCCAGGCGTTGGCGAAGCTGTCGCTGGACGCGATGATCCAGCGGGACGTGCCGGAGTCGGTACGGACCTCGGCGTTCGCCCGTTCGGAGACGCTGCTCCAGGTGGCGTGGGTGCTGGGCGGTGCGATCGGCATCGTGCTGCCGCTGAACGGCGTACTGGGCATGGCGGTGGCCGCGGCGATCGTGGCCCTGGGTACGACGATGGCCCTGCGCGGCGTCCTGACCTCCCCCCGCCCACACGCGGGCACCTCCCGGCCCCGCGTGGCGTGACCTTCCCGTGCGGGGGCCGGGCGGGCTGAAAGACAGCCCCGCCGGCGTTTGAGGCGCGGGGTCCGGGGCGGAGCCCCGGGAAGCCCGGGTGACGGCTTCGCGCAACCGGAGCAACGCCGCGCCGCAGGCCACCGGGACCCCATGCAGCGGCGCAGCCCAGGGGCCCGATAGCCTTCGGCTCATGACCGCACCGCTTTTCTCGGGTAGGGCCCGCCGCAGCGTCGCGGCCCTCGGAGCCGTGTCCGCCGGCCTCCTCCTCCTCTCCGCCTGCGGCGAGAAGCCGACGCCGCTGGCGACCGTGACGGTCGGCACCTCGTCGGTGTCCGCCGAAGCCTCCTGCCACAACGACGGCAAGGAGCTCTCCTTGGACCAGGTCCAGGAGTGCCTCACCAACATCAAGAACCCCAAGACCGTCGAGTACGCCCGGGGTGACACCCTGCGTCTGGGGGTCGAGCCGGAGGTCGTCGAGGACGGCAGGCGCTGGTCGGCGGTCCTGGACGGCCAGCCGATCACCGAGCCCTCCTCGAACACCTACCGCAGCTTCCCGGGCGCCGACGTCTTCGCGACCGGCGGCGAGGGTGAGGCGCCTTCCTCGAAGAAGCTGGCGTTCCTGCAGATCGCCGAGGACGGCAAGCCGCTCGCCGTCTGGTCCTTCAACCTCAAGCTCAAGTAACCGGGCGGCAGAGGTGCGCGCGCTCGTCGTGACCGCGGTGGCGGCGGAGGCAGACTCCGTCACCACCGGGCTGACCCCTCATCCGGATGCCTTCGGTCCTGAACCGCGCACGCTGCCCGGCAGTTACCTCATCGACCGCCGGGACCTTCCGGGCATCGCCTTCGACGTGCTCGTCGGGGGCGTCGGTCCGGCGGCGGCCGCCGCCGGGACCGCCACCGCCCTGGCCCTCGCCGACTACGCGCTCGTCGTCTGTGCCGGTATCGGCGGCGGGTTCGCGCCCGCCGCCCCGCTCGGTTCCCTCGTGGTCGCCGACGCGATCGTCGCCGCCGATCTGGGGGCCGAGACCCCCGACGGCTTCCTCGACGTGACGGAGCTCGGCTTCGGGCACAGCGTGCACCTGCCGCCCGCCGAGCTCGCCGCGCGCGCCGCCGAGGCGACCGGGGCGCTGCTCGCGCCCGTGCTGACCGTCTCCACCGTGACCGGGACCGCCGCCCGGGCCGCCGCGCTCGCCGCCCGGCACCCGATGGCCGGGGCCGAGGCCATGGAGGGGTTCGGGGTCGCGGAGGCGGCCGCCGCGCACGGGCTGCCCGTACTGGAGATCCGCGCCGTGTCCAACGCCGTGGGCCCTCGTGACCGTGCCGCCTGGCGGATCGGGGAGGCGCTCACCGCGCTCGCCGACGGCTTCCGCGTGCTGGGGCCCGTACTCGCGAACTGGGGAGAACGCCATGAGCACGACCACCGGTGAACCGCTGAGGATCGCCTATTCGCCCTGCCCGAACGACACGTTCGTCTTCGACGCGTGGGCGCACGGTCGGGTCCCGGGCGCGCCCGCCCTCGACGTCACCTTCGCGGACATCGACCTCACCAACGGCATGGCCGAGCGCGGTGAGCTGGACGTGCTGAAGGTGTCGTACGCCGTGCTGCCGTGGGTGCTGGAGGAGTACGCGCTGCTGCCCTGCGGCGGGGCGCTGGGGCGCGGCTGCGGCCCGCTGGTCCTGACCCGCGAGCCGGGGCTCGACCTGACGGGGAGGACGGTCGCGGTGCCGAGCGAACGCTCCACCGCCTACCTGCTGTTCCGGCTGTGGGCGGCGGACGTGCTGCCGGAGGGCGTCGGCAAGGTCGTCGTCCTGCCGTTCCACGAGATCATGCCGGCGGTCCGCGACGGGCGGGTGGACGCCGGTCTGGTGATCCACGAGGCCCGGTTCACCTATCAGGACTACGGGCTGCACTGCCTGGCCGACATGGGTGAGCACTGGGAGTCCACGACCGGCCTGCCGATCCCGCTCGGCGCGATCATCGCCCGGCGCTCGCTGGGCGCGGAGCGGCTGCGCGCGCTGGCCGAGTCGGCCCGTACGTCGGTCCGGATGGCCTGGGACGACCCGGAGGCCTCCCGCCCGTACGTCCGCGCGCACGCCCAGGAGCTGGACCCGGCCGTCGCCGACCAGCACATCGGGCTCTACGTCAACGAGTTCACCGCCGACCTCGGCGACTCCGGCTACGCGGCGGTGCGCGGGCTGCTCACCCGGGCGGCGGCCGAGGGACTGGTACCGGCCATCGCGCCCGGCTCGCTGGACTTCCCGCGGGGCTGATGCCCCGCACGCACGACCGCGCCCCGCCGCTCTTGCGAGTGGCGGGGCGCGGTCGTGGACGCGTGCCGGTGAGGCTCAGACGTCGAGCTGGTCGGCCACCGCGCGCAGCAGTCCGGCGATCTTCGTGCCGTGCACCTTGTCGGGGTAGCGGCCGCGCTCCAGCATCGGAGTGATGTTCTCCAGCAGGGTCGTGAGGTCCTGCACGATCGAGGCGAGCTCGTCGGGCTTGCGCCGCTGCGCCGCCGCGACGGAGGGTGCCGGGTCGAGTACCGTCACAGAAAGCGCCTGGTCACCGCGCTGGCCCGCGACGACACCGAACTCGACGCGCTGGCCGGGCTTGAGAGCGTCCACCCCGGCAGGGAGCACCGACGAGTGGACGAAGACGTCGCCGCCGTCGTCACGGGAGAGAAAGCCGAAGCCCTTCTCACTGTTGAACCACTTGACCTTGCCGGTAGGCACGTCCGTCCTCTGTCCTTGTGCTCGTCGGGGTCCGAAGGGCCGTGAACGGCTCCGGACAACAGCGCAGCGGGCCATGTGTGACCCGCCACCTCAAGGCTAATGGTCAGGGGCCGGGTGACAAGACGTTCCCCGGTCCTTCGCCGTCGGCTGCCTTCGGCCAGGCAACTACCCTGGTGAGGTGACTGTTACTCCTCATTCCGACGAAGCGCGGCCCGGTGACGGACTCGTCAAGGCCGGCGGCATCGTGTTCATCGCCGGGGCCGTGGCCACGCTGGCGACCATGGCTCCGCTCTTCCTCGACGTCGACCCGTTCCCGCCGTACGCATGGGCGGTGTGCATGCTCATGGGCGTGGGCTTCGCCATCTCCGCGGCGGGCGTGCTCCGCTCGGCCGCGGCGCAGCGCAGGGCGGCCCGGGCCTCGCAGGCCTAGGCCGTGCCGCCGCCTAGACGGGCTGCGCGGCGAGGTACCCGGCGAGCCACTGCGGCAGTGCGGTGAGGTCGGGCAGGACCACGTCGGCGCCCGCCTCGCGCAGTTCCTCCTCGGGGCACGGGCCGGTCGGCACCACCACGGACAGCGCGCCGGCGGTCCGGGCGCCGCGTACGTCGCCGACGTGGTCGCCGACGTAGACCTGCGCCCCGTACTCGCGCAGCGCACCGGCCTTGGCCTCCGCCCAGAGCCAGCCGACGACCGCGTCGGCCTCGATGCCGAGGTGCGACAGGTGCAGGCGGGCGTTGGGCTCGTGCTTGGCGGTGACCACGATCGCGCGGCCGCCCAGGGCCTGGACGGCTTCGATCGCCTCACGGGCGCCCGGCATCGCCGGGGTGGGCGCGATGGCGTACGTGGGGTAGATCTCCCGGTAGCGGTCGGTCATGGCCGGGATCTCGGCCTCGGGGAACCAGTGCGCGAGCTCCTCCTCCAGCGGCGGGCCCAGCCTGGTGACCGCCTCGTCGGCATCGATGAAGGTTCCCGTCTCGGCGGCGAGGGCCTGGTAGGTGGCCTTGATACCCGGGCGCGAGTCGATGAGGGTCATGTCGAGGTCGAAGCCGACGGTGAGGTTCATGCCCCCATTGTGCCGAGGCGGCCGGACGGCAGACCGACCGAGGGCCGGCCACGGGCCGACCTGCGGGCCTACATCAGGAGAACGCCCGCTCTTTCGGCCCGCCGGCGTTCGAGGCGCTCTCTCAGCCCCGCCGGCGTTCGAGGCGCTCTCTCAGCCCCGCCGGCGTTCGAGGCGCTCTCTCAGCCCCGCCGGCGTTTGAGGCGCTCTTTCAGCCCCGCCGGCGTTTGAGGCGCGGGGGGTCCGGGGGCAGCGCCCCCGGCAACGGCGCCGCACTCGGCTACCGACGTCGCGCCCGCCACACCAGGTACCCGGCAGAGGCCAGCGCCGCGCCCCGCAGCACCCACGGCCACATCCCGTGCAGCGCCCCGCTCAGCTGGTCGTCGGCCAGGGTCTCACCCCACTTGCCGTTCATCCGGCCCCACACCCACAGCACCGCCCCCGCCAGCACCGCGCCGGGCGGGCCGAAGACGGCCCACTTCCGCTCGGTGGGCCCCAGCACGCGCGAGGCGTACGGAAGGAGCCAGCCCACCACGAGCAGCAGCCAGTAGCCGGTGAGCACGCCGACCACGAGTACGGCCGCGGCCAGCAGCAGGAAGGCGTTCGGCCGCGGCCGACCCGCCACGGCCACGGCGGCCTCGGCTCCGGGGGCGGCTGCCGCCGCCTCCTTCTTGGCGCGCCGCCGCTCGCGCAGGAACCGTACGAGGCTCTGCGCGCCCTTCTCGTCCGCCGCGGGCGGAGCCGACCCGCCCTTGCCGGCCTCCGCCGACTCCTCCTCCAGGCCTTCCTTGAACAGGTCCGGGATCTCGATGCCGCCCGCGAAGCCCTCGACCTGGGGGCCCGCCCCGTGCGTCCCCGGGCTCATCCGCCACCAGTCGGGCTCGGCCCCGCCGGAGGGGCCGAGGTCGTCCAGGCCGGCCAGGTGCGGCGGCACGTTCTCCGGTTCCGCGGCGCGCACCGGGGGCGTGGTCCGGCCGCGCAGGCGGCCCGGACCCCGCTGGACGGGGACCGACAGGCCGGGGTCGGCGGGCGCCGCCGGGGCCGGGGTCGGGGTCGGGGCCGCGCCGTGCCGGGACCCGGCGGCGCCGAGGGTGCCGAGGGTGTCCAGGACCTCCTCCGGCGTGCCGATCCGCTCCAGGATGCGGCGTACGGCGGCCGGGGTGTCCGGGTCGTACTTGGCGCGCCGACGGTCGATCTCGTCCCGCAGCCCCGACACCAACCGCATCCGGTCGCCGGAGGACAGCTGCCGCTGTTGCGCCAAGTCCCCGACGCGGCTCAGATATTCGTAGACCAGATGGTCGCTTTCGATCCCCACGCCCAGGCTCCTCCCTTACCGCCTGTCCCGAAGGTAGCGCGTGCGCCCGTGGAGCTGCTGCGGGCGCAGCGGATACCGTTGACCGGATGGGGACCGGCCGACTGACCGGCCGACGCGACCAGGAGGCGACTGTGCCCGAGGCAAGCACTGCGGCGGGATCCGCCGGCGGGAGCCCGGCGGGAAGCTCCCCGCGCTCACTCGCCGAGGCGCTGCGCGCCCGTGACGACGCGGCGCTCGCGGCCCTGTTGCGCGCCCGCCCGGACCTGCTCGGCCCGGTGCCGGGCGATGTGACGCAGCTGGCCACCCGGGCGGGTACCCGGGCCTCGGTGGTGCGCGCCTTGGACCGGCTGGACCGGTTCGCCCTGCAGACCGCCGAGGCGCTCGCGGTGGGCCCGGACCCGTGCCCGTACCCGGTGCTGGAGGGGCTGCTGACGGGTGGTGAGGACGAACGGGCCCGCGCCGCGCTCCCCGAAGCCGTGGCCACCCTGCGCGACCAGGCCCTGCTGTGGGGCGACGAGGACCGGCTGCGGCTGGTCCGCACGGCCCGCGAGCTGCTCGCCCCCTCCGCCTCCCGCCCCTCCCCCACCGGGCTGGGTCCCACCGTCGCCGAGGCCACCGCCGGGATGTCGCCGACCCGGGTGCAGGAGATCGTGGCGGCCGTCGGGCTGCCCGCCACCCATGACCCGGTGTCCGCGGTGACGGCGCTGACCGGGCTGTTCACCGACCCGGAGCGGATGTCGGCGTTGCTGGACGAGGCTCCGGCGGAGGCCCATCAGGTGCTGGGCCGGCTCGTGTGGGGGCCGCCGTACGGGGAGGTGACCCCGAATCCGACGCCGCCGGTGCGCTGGCTGCGCGACCGGGGGCTGCTGCTGCCCGCGACGGCCCGGACCGTGGTGCTGCCCCGCGAGGTGGCACTGCACCTGCGCGGCGGGCTCGCGCACCGGGACACCGCGCCGGTGGCGCCGCCCGTGCCCGCGCTGCGCGAGCACCGTCCACAGCTTGTGGACGCGAACGCCGCCGGGCAGGCGCTGGCCGCGCCGGCCACCGTCGAGGAGCTGGTGAAGTCCTGGGAGCACGCCGGTCCGCCGGTGCTGCGGGCGGGCGGGCTCTCCGTACGGGACCTGAAGCGGACCGCGGCCCTGCTGGACACGACCGAGCAGCAGGCGGCCTTCTGGGCCGAACTGGCCTACGCGGCCGGGCTGCTGGCCGGTGACGGGGAGGCGGACGAGAGATACGCGCCCACCCCGGCCTTCGACGACTGGGTCGAACTGCCGCCCGCCGAGCGCTGGTCGCACCTCGCGACCGCCTGGCTGGCGGCCACCCGCACGGCCCCGCTGGTCGGCGAGCAGGACACCAAGGGGCGCACGCTGTCCGCGCTCGGCCCCGAACTCGACCGCTCCGCCGCCCCCGAGGTGCGCCGGCGGGTGCTGGAACTGCTCGGTGAGCTGCCGGAGGGCGCCTCGCCCGACCCGGAGACCTTGTTGGCGCGGCTCGCCTGGGAGCGTCCCGTACGCGGGGCGAGCGATCTGCGGGCGCGGCTCGCGCGCTGGACGCTGGCCGAGGCCGAGGTCCTGGGGGTGACCGGCCGGGGCGCCCTGTCCGGGCCCGGCCGGGCCCTGCTGGAGGGCCGCGACCCGGCGCCGCTGCTGGCCCCGCTGTTGCCGGAGCCGGTGGACCACGTGCTGTTGCAGGCCGACCTGACGGCGGTGGCCCCGGGTCCGCTGCGCCGCCCGCTGGGCGACACCCTGGCCGTGCTCGCGGACGTGGAGTCCAAGGGCGGGGCGACGGTGTACCGGTTCACGCCCGGCTCGGTGCGCCGGGCCCTGGACGCCGGGCACGCCGCCGCCGACCTGCACGCCTTCCTCAAGGAGCACAGCCGTACCCCGGTGCCGCAGCCGCTGGCCTACCTGATCGACGACGTGGCCCGCCGGCACGGGCACCTGCGGGTCGGCGCGGCCTCCTCGTACGTGCGCTGCGACGACGACGCGATGCTGGGCGAGATCCTGGCGGACAAGCGTTCGGCCGGGCTGGGGCTGCGCCGCCTCGCGCCGACGGTGCTGGCGGCGCAGGCGGATCCGACCGTCCTGCTGGAGGGGCTACGGGCGATGGGGTACGCGCCGGCCGCGGAGTCCCGTACCGGCGACGTGCTGGTGGCGCGGGCCGACGCGCACCGCACGCCGGCCCGCTCGGCACCCGTACCGGTGCCGGAGGGCCCGCCGGTGCCGGACGCCACGCTGCTCGCGGCGGCCGTGCGGGCGATCCGCGCGGGCGACGTGGCGGCGACGGCGGTGCGCAAGGAACCGGCGGTGACCTCGCCGGCCGGGGTGCCGGGCGAACTGCCGCGCACGAGCGCGGCGGAGACCCTGGCGACGGTGCAGGCGGCCGCGCTGACCGGATCGGCGGTGTGGATCGGCTACGTGAACGCGGAGGGCTCGGCGAGCCAGCGGGTCATCGCGCCGGTCCGGGTGGAGGGCGGCTTCGTCACCGGGTACGACCACACGGCGGACGAGGTACGGACGTACGCGCTGCACCGGATCACCGGTGTCGCGGAGTTGGCGGACGACCAGGTGTAGGAGCGGACGGGGCGGGACGGCGAACCGGCGCCCCGGCGCGGGCTGCTCACGCGTCCAGGATGTCGGCGAAGACGACCACGACGGCGCTCTTGCCGAACTTGTCCGCCTGTTCCTCCCGGTGCTCACCCGTCCGTACCAGGATCCGGTCGACGCGGATCTTCGTGCCGAGCGGGAAGGTCATCTCCTGCTCGGACTGGTTGTTCGCACCGAGCGACCTTCCCTTGTGCCCCTCCGGCAGGCCGAACTCCCAGACGATCTCCTTTCCCGCCACATAGCTGTGGGTCAGCGGATCGCCGAAGGTGGTCGACAGGATCGCGGGCCACACGATCGTCCTGCCGACCGTGACGTAGCCGCCGTCCGGATGCTCATCGGGCCTCAGGATCCCGCCGAACGACTCGTACAGGTGCTTGCTGTCGCCGCGCATCACCTTCCCGTCCGCGTTCGCGGACGGGACCGGGAAGTCGCTCCACACGCCGTTGATCCGGGCGTAGATCTCGTAGGTGTTCCGCAGGTGCTCCGAGTCCCACGACGCCGCGGCCGCCTCGTCCGCATAGCCGCGTGCGACGGCCAGCTCGCGCCACGCCCGCAGGACCGCGTCCTCCTTCGACCGGTAGGAGAAGGCGGGGTCCGCGATCTCGTCGGGGGCGAAGCCGACCTGCGCGAAGGCCGCCAGCAGGGGATTGATCCGGCGGTAGTCCGCGCTGAGGTAGTTCTCGCCGAGGTCGAGGTCCTTGCGCTTCTGCTCGGCGGCGACGACCGCCGGATCCGTCTCCTGCCGGCGAGCGGCCTCGTAGTTCCTACGGGACTCCTCGCGCCCTTCGACGGTTCCCCATTCCTTGGCGCTGGGGGACACGCGGAGCTTCTTCGCCTGCGGGTCGTCCGTCTCGGCGATCAGATAGGACCCGAAATTGAATTTGGAGATCTCGTAGCGCTTCGTGCTGTCGCCGTCGTCCTCGTGCTTGACGACGGGGGTCTTCGGCGCGAGCCCCATCGGCAGGGCACGCTGGACGGCTGCCTCGCCGCCCTGCCGGGGCGCGTGGGCCGGGTCCGCGCCGTGCTCGGCGTGGGCGGTGTGCGGGCCGTGGGCGGCGTGCGGGCCGTGCGCCGGCTCTGCGGCCGGTGCCGAAGCCGGTGCCGGTGCCGTGCCCCGCATCACGCGGACCGCGTTGGCCTCGGCCGCACGTTCGAACGTGTCGGACGGGTCGCTGACCTTGAGGCCGTCGCCGGTGTCGGTGCCCGACACGGGGCCGGTGCGCTGCTGGATGACGTGGGTGAGTTCATGGGCGAGCGTGTGCTTGTCCCCTCCGCCACGGCCCACCACGACATGGTTGCCGGAGGTGTAGGCCCGGGCCCCGATCTCGGCGGCGGACCGCTGGGCCGTACTGCCGGTGTGGATGCGCACGTCGGAGAAGTCCGCGCCCAGCCGGGCCTCCATCTCGCCGCGGAGCGAGGGCTCCAGCGGCTCTCCGCGCGCATCGAGTACCCGGTGCACGGAGGAACGCTGCACCATCCGCGCCACCGCCGCGTTGCCCGCGGTGCGTTGCAGCGCGGCGAGCGCGCCCGGCCCGGGCGCGGGGCTCCCGGGCGCCGGGGACCCGCTCCGGTCCTGCGGCCGGGTCAGGGGCGCCCGGGGCGCGGGGGCCGGTCGCTCCGGCTGTTCGCGTTCACGTTTCATGGTGGCTCCCGGTGGTGGAGGTCTGGTCCTTCCCTCCTAACACGTGGGGGCCACCGCCCGAGAGGGCCGCGGGGGCAACGCCGGGGCAGCCCGACCGCCCCCGCGTCCCACGGCCTACCGTGCCGACCCGGCCGGTTCAGTCCCGGATGATCAGGACGACGAACCCCGCGACGAGGCCCACCAGCACCGCCAGCAGGGAGTAGCGGGGCCGGGACTCGCGCAGCACCGGAAGGTGGTGGTCGACGGCGAAGCGGCCCGGCCCGGTGAGGGTGAGGGCGACGATCGCGGCGAACAGCACCACTTCGAGCTCCACGCCCTTGGGCGGGAAGTAGGCGCCGAGGCCCCGGACGTCGAGGATGTTGACGAAGACGCCGATCAGGGCCGCTCCGGCGAGCGGGGTGAGCAGACCGATGGCCAGGGCGAGGCCGCCCAGGGTCTCGGAGAGGCCGGAGATGACGGCCATGGCGTCCCCGGCGGGGTAGCCGGCCATCGTGAAGCCCTTGCCGGTGGCGGTGAGGCCGGGACCGCCGAACCAGCCGAAGAGTTTCATCGCGCCGTGCCCGGCCATGCTCAGGCCGACGACGAGCCGGAGCAGGAGCAGGCCGGTGTCGTGGGTGACGGTGGTGGCGGGAGCCGAGGAGGTGCTGAAGAGCGTGCGGTCCCAGCTTGCTTGCGTCATGAGGGTCCGTTCCGACGTCGCCTGTGGGCGCCTGTGGGGGCCTGTCACCCTAGGCGGCACGTCGATGACGACCGGTGCGCAACGTGGCCGCGCCTCCCCTCGCCCTTTGGCGTCTACCCGTTCGGCCCTGAAACACGTGAAGCACGTGAACGTGCCTGTGCCGCCAGGCTCAGCAGCTTGTCCACCGGCCACTGGTCGTCCGCGTGCGCCCCGTACCCGGCGGCCATGACACGTCCGTCCGGCGCGATCAGGAAGTCCGCCGGCAGCCCCAGACGCCCGCCGTCCTGGACGAGCGTCGGCGGCTTGGCCCGGCCGCGCAGGATGTCGAGGGTGCCGACGGCGATCGCCCGCCAGGCGCGCGCGGCCAGCAGGGCGCGGTAGGAGGACTCGACGCCGAACTCCGCGTACAGCCGCTTGCGCGGGTCCGCTATGACGGCGAACGGCAGGTCGGCCACGTGCTCGCGCAGCTCGTCGGCGCCGGAGTGGAAGACCACGACCTCCCGGATCCCGGCGGCCTCTATCTCGGCGTGCCGCCGCACGATCGAGCGCAGGTGCAGATGGCAGGGCCTGTCCGGAACGGCGTCACGGGCCTACGCCGACGAGTGGACGGTCGCCATCCGCGACGTGACCCCGCTGGTCCGGGTCCGGTGAACCGGAGGCGGCGCGGACCCTCCTCCCGGTGGAGACGCCCTGTCCGGCGGGGCCGCTGGAGCACTTGGGCGCGTAGCCGCCCGTGTCACGTCCACCGTCCCGGGACACCTCGACGAAACAGATCGAGGGCATTCCGTTTTCGCAGGTCAGAGGGTACGGAAGAGAGTCCGGGGCCTGTTGCACGGCGGTGACATCTCGACGACGGATTGGCGATGTGATCTATGTGAAGATCAGTTCATCGCAGCAGCGACCGGGGGGAAAGAAACCGGACCGCCGGCGAGAACAGCACCAACGGCCCGGCGTTCTGACGCCGGAGTTCCGACGCCGGCCACCTCGCTCGGCCGCTCAACCTCTGCTCTGCCTCTCGGCCTCGGCCGCCACTGTCGTCTGATCCTGAAGATTCCTGGGGGAGTCCACCATGTCCGCTCGCATCGCCACCTTCCGCACCGCCTCCGCCGCCGTCGTCGCCATCGCCGGTACGGTCCTGATGCCCCTGTCGGCGCACGCCACCGAGGGCAACCCCGAGGCGCTGAAGACCACGATGAGCGCCCCGGTGCCGAGCGGCCCCCTGACCCGCGGCGGTGCGGCCGAGACCTTCGAGCTGACGGTCACCAACACCACGGACAAGGTCTCCTCCTACCACCCGTGGATGCTCCTCGACCCGACGGGCGCCAGCCCGCTCCAGCAGAGCGACGTGGTCTACAAGGTCGAGCCGCTGAGCGCACCGGCGACCGAGTACAAGATCGGTCAGCAGGACGGCGAATGGCAGGGCATGTTCCACCCGGCAGGCAAGCCCTCCGAGGGCTTCGAGATCCCGGCCGGCGGCAAGATGACCTGGAAGCTCACCATCGGCCTCGGCAAGAGCTACCCGACCACCAACGGCGACTTCACGCTGCGCGCGTCGAGCCACTCGGCTGAGATTTCGGAAGCCAACGCGGCCTCCCTGACCTTCAAGACGGCCCCGGCGGTCAAGACCGGCAAGCTGGAGAGCTCCTTCAAGAACGTCGGCGCGTGCAAGGTCCCGTCGCCCCAGTGCAAGGAGATGGACCTGACCTACCGGCTCACCGGCGACGGCGAGTTCGGCGAGGCACTCGCCACCAAGCTGAACCTGGGCTTCGACTCGAACGCCGAGCACCCCGACCTCCAGGTGGAGGCGCTGGTCGACGGCAAGTGGGTGCGCTACGGCACCACCGACCCCTACAACGTCATGCTGCCGACGATCCCGAAGGGCTTCAGCGCCGCCGCCGGCGAGCGGGTCCTGCACCTGCGCACCAGCTTCGGCCCGCACACGGACTTCAAGAAGGCCACCACCGTCAAGCTGCAGGCGACGATCGGCCTGACCGAGGGCAACACCTACCAGTTCGCCGGCGCCGACACCCAGTTCCAGCTCACCCCCGCCACCACGCCGACGACCCCGGCCCCGACCTCCCCGGCCCCCACCACCCCCGCGCCCACCTCCCCGGCCCCGACCTCCCCCGTGGCGACCACCCCGGCCCCGGCCACGACGGCCCCCACCACGGCGAACGCCCCCGCCCCCACCGGCTCCCTCGCGCACACCGGCTCGGACTCCGACACCGGCCTGTACACCGGCCTCGCCGGCGCGCTCATCGCCCTCGGTGGCGCTGCCGCCTGGCTCGGCGCCCGCCGCCGCAAGGCCGTCCGCGGCTAGTACCACCGGTACGACGGGGAACACGACGGCGCGGGGGCCCGGCACACCATGTGCCGGGCCCCCGCGCCGTCTCCCCTACGGTGTTCCCAGCCGGCCGCCCGCCCACCGCCACTTCCCGACCCTGCGCGAGGCCGCCCCCGAGATCCTCGCCTTCGCCAAACCCGTCCCCGCCGACGTGTGGGGCACGGCCGAAATCCAGCCCCGCCAGGGGGCACCTCCCAGCGGTAGCCGGGGGAGTTCGAGGCGCGAGGTCCGGGGCGGAGCCCCGGCAGCGGCGCCGCACCCGATGCCGCACTCCGCAGCCCCCGCGCGCCCAGAACTGCCCACCCGCGGAGCGATACGGCAGACTGGAGGTTTGGCCGCCCGCGTCCGGGCGGTCCTCCCGCGCCGAAAGGGACGTGCGTGAACGGGCCCCTCATCGTCCAGAGCGACAAGACCCTCCTTCTCGAAGTCGACCACGAGCTCGCCGGAGCCGCCCGGCGGGCCATCGCCCCCTTCGCCGAGCTGGAGCGGGCGCCCGAGCACATCCACACCTACCGGATCACCCCGCTCGGCCTGTGGAACGCCCGGGCCGCCGGCCATGACGCCGAGCAGGTCGTCGACGCGCTCGTCGAGTTCTCCCGCTACCCCGTACCGCACGCGCTCCTCGTCGACGTCGCCGAGACCATGGCGCGCTACGGCCGCCTGACCCTCTCCAAGCACCCCGTGCACGGCCTGGTGCTGACCAGCACCGACCGGCCGGTGCTGGAGGAGATCCTGCGCTCCAAGAAGGTCGCCCCGCTCGTCGGCGCGCGGCTCGACGCCGACACCGTGGCCGTCCACCCCTCCGAGCGCGGACAGATCAAGCAGACCCTGCTCAAGCTGGGCTGGCCCGCCGAGGACCTCGCCGGTTACGTGGACGGCGAGGCGCACCCGATCGACCTGGCCGAGGACGGCTGGGCGCTGCGCCCGTACCAGCAGCAGGCCGTCGAGGGCTTCTGGCACGGCGGCTCCGGTGTGGTCGTCCTGCCCTGCGGCGCCGGCAAGACGCTGGTCGGCGCCGGAGCCATGGCGATGGCCAAGGCGACGACGCTGATCCTGGTGACCAACACCGTCTCGGCCCGCCAGTGGAAGCACGAACTGGTCAAGCGGACCTCGCTGACCGAGGACGAGATCGGCGAGTACTCCGGCACCCGCAAGGAGATCCGGCCCGTCACCATCGCCACCTACCAGGTCCTGACGACGAAGCGGAAGGGTGTCTACCCGCACCTGGAGCTCTTCGACTCCCGGGACTGGGGTTTGATCGTCTACGACGAGGTGCACCTGCTGCCCGCGCCGGTCTTCAAGTTCACTGCCGACCTGCAGGCGCGGCGCCGACTCGGCCTGACCGCGACGCTGGTGCGCGAGGACGGCCGGGAGTCGGACGTCTTCTCCCTCATCGGACCGAAGCGGTTCGACGCCCCGTGGAAGGAGATCGAGGCGCAGGGCTACATCGCGCCCGCCGACTGCGTGGAGGTCCGCGTCAATCTGACGGAGTCGGAGCGGCTCGCGTACGCGACCGCCGAGACGGAGGAGAAGTACCGCTTCTGCGCGACGACGGCGACGAAGCGCAAGGTCACCGAGGCGCTGGTGGCCAAGCACCGCGGTGAGCAGACCCTCGTCATCGGCCAGTACATCGACCAGCTCGACGAGTTGGGCGAGCACCTGGACGCTCCCGTCATCAAGGGCGAGACCTCCAACGCGCAGCGCGAGAAACTCTTCAACGCCTTCCGCGAGGGCGAGATCAGCGTGCTGGTCGTCTCGAAGGTCGCCAACTTCTCCATCGACCTGCCGGAGGCCACCGTCGCCATCCAGGTCTCGGGCACCTTCGGCTCCCGCCAGGAGGAGGCCCAGCGTCTGGGCCGCGTGCTGCGGCCGAAGGCGGACGGCCACGAGGCGCGGTTCTACTCAGTCGTCGCGCGCGACACGATCGACCAGGACTTCGCGGCGCACCGCCAGCGGTTCCTCGCCGAACAGGGGTACGCCTACCGGATCATGGACGCCGACGAGCTGCTGGCGAGCGACTGACCCCGGCACGCGCGGGCGGTCAGGGCCGCCAGTAGGGGCGCGCACCAGACCCACAGCGGCGGCCAGTCCAGCACCAGGGCCCGGGCCGCGTCGGCCAGGTGCCGGGTCCAGAACTCGGCGGAGGCCTCCGGCAGGACCAACAGCCCCAGCAGGGCGGTCCCGACGGAGGCCGCCAGCGCCGTGAGCCCCGCGCGGACGCGGCGGGTCAACAGGAGGTACGCGGCGATGGCCGCCGGGGCGAGGGTGATCCCGGCGGCGACGCCCAGCGCGAAGCCCTTGCCGAGCGCCGACCGGGGCCGGCCCAGATCCCACAGCACCAGGCAGGCCAGTGCCAGGTTGATCAAGGCGGCCGGCGGTGCCTGGAACAGCGGCTGCAGCCACAACCCGGCGATGGTGGCGGCCAGTACCGGCCCGGGCCGGGACCGCAGTCCCGCGAGGCGGCAGGACAGGGTGATCAGCAGGGCGAGCAGACCGGCGTCACCGAGGACGAGGACGGCCTTCAGCGCGCCGCTCGGCAGCCACGCGGCGGGCGTGAACAAGATGGCGGCGAACGGCGGATACGTGGTGGGCGGCCCCCACTCGGCGGCGGAGAAACCCTGGACGAGGGCGTCGGCCACCGGAATGCGCAGGGCGATGCAGAGCACGCCGAGCAGCAGCAGCGAACCGGTCAGCAGCACACCGACGAGAGATGACGGCGAGCGGCTGGCAACGGAACTCCGGGTCACCCGCGAGACCCTAGTGGATCAGTGGACGTGCTGCGCGGGGCCCGAGGTCAGTGACGTATGACGCCCGCGTCCTCGCCGTATTCACCGAGCACGACGACGCTCACGGCGGTCGCCGCGAAGATCTTGACGGCGCGCAGCATGCCGCCGAGGCCGTTGCTCGGAAGGGAGTCGGATTCGGCGCCGCTAGGACGGCTGCCCTGGAACGAGGTGAAGGGTGCGGGGCTCATGTGTCCATGGTGCGTTTTCGCGCCGTCCCGCACATCGCTCCCGGGAGGGAACCTCACGGCCCCCCGAGTCCTCCTCCCGTCGCATGCGTACCCCTAGGGGTGGATACCGAGGTCTGACACTCCCGAGTACGACACCCGTCCGGATGCACCGATACCGACCGCGACGGACCCTGGGAAGGTCCGCGGTGCCGGCGACCACGCCTTGGGAGTGATCCGCATGAACCACCGTTCCCGGACCCAGCGCCTCGCGCTGCTCTCCGCGTCGACAGCCCTGGTCACAGCCGGGCTGCTGCCGTCCACCACCGCGTTCGCCGCGCCACCGCACCGCGCCGCGGTCGCGGCTGCCGTCGCGGTCGCAGCCGCCCCCACGCCCACGCCGGCGCCCTCGGAGTCCCCCGCGCAGTCGGTGAAGACCACCGATCCCCCCACCGGCATCACGGCCGAGCTCCCCGGAAAGGCCAAGGTGCGCACGGGCGCCGTCCCGATGGAGGGCGATTCGATCGACGCCCGCGTGTACGGGGTGGACACCCCGGACGGAGCCACCGGCTTCGCCGTCTACGACATGCCGGGCGACCGCATTCCGCTGGAGGACGCCCTCAAGGGCTTCGTCGACGCGTACAGCCTGATGGGCGGCGGGAACCTGACCAGCTCGAACGTCCGTAGGACGACCGTGGACGGCCACCCGGCCCTGGACGCGACCCTCACCGGCAAGGACGGCGCCGAGTCGATGGTCGGCTCCATCCGCTTCATCTCCGACGACGACCACCTCGTCATGGCCGTGACCTACGGCGGCGAGGAGAACGAGAAGGCCCTGGACACCATGCACCAGCAGCTCCTCGACTCCCTCCGGATCCCGTGATCTCCGTCCCCTGATCCGCCGGCCCCCGCCGCCCGTTATTCGTTCGCGCCGCACCGCCCCGGTGGCTAGAATCTCCGCTCTTGCCGCCTCCCGCCGCCTCATCGGGGAGAGCCGCCCTCCGGCCGGAAACCGGCGGGCCATCTGTTCCGCATCCAGCAGCTGGAGGCAGTTCCGTGCCCGCGCACGCCCCCGAGACCACGCACGACGACCCCGCCGCGAAACCGAGCCCGAACACGAACCCGAGCGCGGACCCGACCCCGAGCGCGGACCCGACCGCGCCGACCGCGGCGACCGACCCGCTGGGCCGGGAACGGTCGCACCTCGCCGCCTCGCGTTCCGCCCTGCGCGCCATGCGCGAGGACGTCGAGTCCCTCGACATCCGCGACGTCACCGCGAACTGGGTCAACGCGATCGTCCTCCAGGCCCAGATCGACGACCGCATCAAAGCCCTCGCCGACCTCGCCCACACCCCGCTCTTCTTCGGCCGCCTCGACTACCTGCACGCGCCCGGCGCGGAGCTCGCCGAGGGCGCGGAGGGCGAGCAGTTCTACATCGGCCGCCGGCACGTCCACGACGCCGACGGCGACCCCATGGTCATCGACTGGCGCGCGCCCGTCTCCCAGCCGTTCTACCGGGCCTCCAAGACCGACCCCCAGGACATCTCCCTGCGCCGGCGCTTCGGATACACCGGCGGCGAGCTGACCGCGTACGAGGACGAGCACCTCTCCGACCCGGCCGAGGCGGCCGCGGTCAGCAAGCTCCTCCAACAGGAGATCGAGCGCCCGCGCGTCGGCCCGATGCGGGACATCGTCGCGACGATCCAGCCCGAGCAGGACGAGATCGTCCGCTCCGGCCTGTCCGGCTCCGTCTGCGTGCAGGGCGGCCCCGGCACCGGCAAGACCGCCGTCGGCCTGCACCGGGTCGCGTACCTGCTCTACGCGCACCGCGACCGCCTCGCTCGCACGGGCACGCTCGTCATCGGGCCGAACCGTTCCTTCCTGCACTACATCGAGCAGGTCCTGCCGGCCCTGGGCGAGCTGGAGGTCAAGCAGGCCACCGTCGACGACCTGGTCGCCCGCCCCGGACTGGAGGTACTCGGCACGGACGCCGCCGAGACCGCCGTGGTCAAGGGCGACGCCCGCATGGCGCAGGTGCTGAGCCGTGCCGTCCGCTCGCACGTCACCCGCCCCACCGAGCCGCTGATGGTGGTCCGCGGCTCGCGCCGCTGGCGGGTGCCCGCGTACGAGCTGGAGGAGATGGTCGAGGAACTGCAGAAGCGCGACATCCGCTACGGCGCGGCCCGCGAGGCCCTGCCGCAGCGCATCGCGCACGCGGTGCTCGTACGGATGGAGCAGGCGGGCGAGGCCCCGGACGACCGGGTACAGGACGCGGTGGCCCGCAACGCGGCGGTGAAGGCGGTGGTCAAGGAGGTCTGGCCGGCCGTCGAACCGGCGAAGCTGGTCCTGCGCCTGCTGTCCGACCCGGAGTTCCTCGCGCTGCACGCGGCGGACCTGCTCAGCGAGGACGAGCAGAAGCTCCTGCTGTGGCCGAAGCCGTTCCGGAGCGTGAAGTCGGCCAAGTGGTCGGCGGCGGACCTGGTCCTGATCGACGAGGCGACCGACCTGGTGGAACGGACGCATTCGCTGGGCCATGTGGTCCTCGACGAGGCGCAGGACCTGTCGCCGATGCAGTACCGGGCGGTGGGACGGCGCTGCACCACGGGCTCGGCGACGGTCCTCGGTGACCTCGCGCAGGGCACCACGCCGTGGGCCACGCGCAGCTGGGACGAGGCCCTGACGCACCTGGGCAAGCCGCAGGCGGTGCTGGAGGAGCTGACGGCGGGCTTCCGTGTGCCGCGCGAGGTGATCGCCTACGCCTCTCGGCTGCTGCCGTCGATCTCCCCGGGCCTGGCTCCGGTCTCCTCCGTCCGTGAGACGCCGGGCTCGCTGCGGATCGCGGAGGCCGCGGACCTCACCGCGGCGGTACTGGCCGCCTGCCGGGAGTCCCTGACCCACGAGGGCTCGATCGGCCTGATCGCGGCGGACGCGCGGATCCCGGCGCTGGCCGAGGCGCTGGCGGCGGCGGGCCTGCCGTACCTGTCCCCCGGCGAGGAGACGACCGCGGAATCCCGCCTGACGCTGGTCCCGGCGTCGCTGGCGAAGGGCCTGGAGTACGACTACGTGGTCCTGGACGAGCCCGCGGCGATCGTGGACGGCGAGCCGGACGAACGCACGGGCCTGCGCCGCCTGTACGTCTGCCTGACCCGCGCCGTCTCGGGCCTGTCCGTGCTGCACACGGCCGCCCTGCCGGCGGCGCTGCTGCCCTGACGGGGGCTCCGCCCCCGGACCTCCGCGCCTCAAACGCCGGCGAGGCTGAAGAACCAGCCTCGCCGGCCCCCGATCCGCGAGCCGGCGGCGAAGCCCGACTTCCAGCCTCGCCAGCCCCCCGATCCGCGAGCCGGCGGCGAAGCCCGACCTCCAGCCTCGCCGGCGTTTGAGGCGCGGGGTCCGGGGCGGAGCCCCGGGAGCCGACCCGCAGGTCAGGCCAGGGCGGTGCGCCAGGCGGCGACGGCCGCCGCCGAGACCGGGCCGTCCCACCCGGAGGGACGCGCCGCGCCGCCGATGTGGAAGGCGTCGATCCCGCCCGCGCGCAGCACCGGCAGGTGCGCGAGCGTCAGCCCGCCGCCCACCAGGATCCGCGCCCCGTACCCCGGCTCACCACCCCGCGCCGCCTCCGCGAGCAGCACCGGCAGCCCGGCCGCCACACCCGCCGCCGAGCCCGCCGTGAGGTACGTGTCGAGCCCCGGCAGATCGGCCAGCGCCTTGCGCAGCTGGTCCCGGTCCGCCGCGCGGTCGATCGCCCGGTGGAAGGTCCACCGGCAGCCGTCCAGCTCCGCGACGACCGCCTCGACCGCGGCCAGGTCCGGGGCGCCGTCGGCGTCCAGGAAGCCGAGGACGAACTCCCGCGCGCCCTCCGCCCGCAGCTCCCGAGCCACCCGGACCAGTTCGGACACGTCGCCGGCCGCGAACCCGTCCGTCCTGCGGAGCATCACGCGCAGCGGGATGTCGACCGCCGCCCTGATCGCCGCGAAGGTCTCGCGCGGCGGGGTGAGCCCGTCGGCGGCCATGTCGGTGACCAGTTCGAGTCGGTCCGCCCCACCGGCCTGGGCCGCGACCGCGTCCTCCACGTCGAGGGCGATCACCTCCAGGAGCGCACGGTTGCTCATTCGATCCCATCCTTCTTCGGCAAGCTCGGGAACCCCCCTACCAAAGGAGAGGTCTAGTCCAATATTCAGAATACGGGCCTCCACCCGCCCTTCACCAGCACAATCACGCCACCCCACAATGTGCCCATGGACACAGGCACCCAGAGCAGCGACACCCACCCGGACACGGCCGATCTGCGGGCCCGCTGGCAGGCGACCGTCACCGCCGCCGGCGCCCCCGCCGACCGTGATCCCGCGCCCTACGCCGACCGCCTCCTGGCCGCCTGGGCGGAGCCGCAGCGCCGGTACCACACCACCGCGCACCTGGCCGACGTACTCGCGCGGATCGACGTACTCGCCCCGCACGCCGCCGATCCGGCCGCCGTGCAGCTCGCCGCCTGGTTCCACGACGCCGTCTACCGCCCCGACCGGTCCGAGAACGAGGAGCGCAGCGCCGCCCTCGCCGAGCGCGCCCTCCCCGAGCTCGGCATCGACCCGGCCCGCACCGCCGAGGTGGCTCGCCTCGTCCGGCTCACCGTCACCCACGACCCCGCCCCCGAAGACACCGACGGCGAGGCGCTCTGCGACGCGGACCTGGCCGTCCTGGCCGGGGCTCCCGACGCCTACGCCGCCTACGTCGCCGCCGTCCGCGCCGAGTACGGCTTCGTCCCGGACGACGCCTTCCGCACCGGCCGCGCCGCCGTGCTGCGCCAGCTGCTCGACCTGCCGCGGCTCTTCCGCACGCCGTACGGGGCCGCGCACTGGGAGGCCCCGGCCCGCGCGAACCTCGCCGCCGAGCTCGCCACACTCGCCCCTCAGGGAATTTGATCGCGTTCGCACTGGTTGGTGACAGTCATGCCCGCAGCAGCCGCACGCCCCCGCATGCCCGTCGCCGTCTACGTCCTCGGACTGTCCGTGTTCGCGCTCGGCACCAGCGAATTCATGCTCTCCGGGCTGCTGCCACCCATCGCCGAGGACATGGGCGTCACCATCCCGCAGGCGGGCCTGCTCATATCCGCGTTCGCGATCGGCATGGTCGTGGGCGCACCGCTGCTGGCCGTGGCCACCCTGCGACTCCCCCGCCGCACCACCCTCGTCTCCCTCATCAGCCTCTTCGGCCTCGGGCAGGTCGCGGGCGCGCTGGCCCCCTCGTACGAGCTCCTCTTCGCCTCCCGCGTGGTCTCCGCGTTCGCCTGCGCCGGCTTCTGGGCGGTGGGCGCGGCCGTCGCCATCGCCATGGTCGACAAGGACCAGCGGGCCCGCGCGATGGCCGTCATGATCGGCGGCCTGTCCATCGCGAACGTCCTCGGCGTCCCCGCCGGCGCCTTCCTCGGCGAGCACCTGGGCTGGCGCTCCGCCTTCTGGTCGGTCGCCGCCGCCTCCGCGATCGCCCTCGTCGGCATCCTGGCGCTGATCCCGAAGATCCCGCTGCCCGCCGAGAAGCCGTCGCTCGGGCGCGAGCTGCGCATCTACCGCGACCGGCAGGTGTGGCTGTCCATCGGCATCACGGCGCTGGCCGCGGGCGGCGTCTTCTGCGCCTTCAGCTATCTGTCACCGCTGCTCACGGACGTGGCCGGGCTGGACTCGCAGTGGGTCCCGTGGATCCTCGGCCTCTTCGGCATCGGCGCGCTGGTCGGCACCACCGTCGGCGGCCGGATCGCCGACGCGCACCTGTTCGGCGTGATGATCTGGGGCATCACCGCCTCCACCGTCTTCCTCACCGCGCTCGCCCTGCTGGCCGGCGCCGCCGCCGCGGCGATCGCCCTCGCCTTCCTGCTCGGCTTCTCGGCCTTCTTCACCGCCCCGGCGCTCAACGCCCGCATGTTCAACGTGGCCGGCGCCGCCCCGACCCTGGCAGGCGCCACCACCACGGCCGCCTTCAACCTCGGCAACACCGGCGGCCCCTGGCTCGGCGGCACCGTCATCGACGCCGGCCTGGGTTTCGCCGCCACCGCCTGGGCGGGCGCAGCCATGACCGTCACCGCGATCGCCCTCACCGTGCTCGCGCTGCGCCTGGACCGCCGCCGGACCGCCCCCACCCGCGTCGTGGCCTCCTCGACACCGGCCTTCGCGAGCGTGGCCGAGAAGGTCTGAGCCCTGGGCGCCGAGCCTTGGGCGCGCCGGGCTCCGAGGGGTGCGGGCCTCCCGTGCCCGGTCGCCGCCGCGGAGCCGGGTTCCTACGATGAGATGGTCCGCTCGGGGAGTCGGGGACCGCTCGGGGACGAGCGTCAGGGGTGATCCTCCATGGGTCGGTACCGCACGCCCACCGTCCTGGCAGCCGCCTCGCTGCTGCTGACCGCGCTGTGCGCGGGCCAGGCCCCCGCCGCCGCACCGCCGGGCCGGATCGACATCGACCCCGTGATCGCCGAGCAGCTCGACGACGCGATCACCGCCGCGATGCGCAAGGCGGACATCCCCGGTGTGGGCGTCGGCCTGTGGATCGACGGCGAGGACCCCTACGTCCGCGCCTTCGGCACCTCCGACAAGGCCACCGGCGTCCCCATCAAGACCGACATGCACACCCGCATCGGCAGCGTCACCAAGACCTTCACCATCACCGGCGTCCTCCAGCTGGTCGACGACGGGAAGGTACGGCTCGACGCGCCGATCTCGACCTACCTCGACGGCGTACCCGGCGGCGACAAGATCACCGTCCGGCAGCTCGCCGAGATGCGCAGCGGTCTGTACGACTACACCCAGGACCCGCGCCTGCTGGCGGCGTACCAGGCCGACCCGCAACGCGAATGGACCCCCCAGGAGCTGCTGGACATCGCCTTCCGGCACCCGGCCAACTTCCCGCCGGACGCGCGCTGGGAGTACTCCAACACCAACACCGTGCTGCTCGGTCTGCTCGTGGAGAAGGTCAGCGGTCAGCCCCTGCACACCTACCTGCAGCAGCACGTCCTCGCACCGGCCGACCTGGACTCGACCTCGCTGCCGACCGGCGCGGAGATCGCGTCCCCGTTCGTGCACGGCTACACGAACTTCACCCCGGACGGCGCGACCGTCGACGCCTCCACCTGGAACCCGTCCTGGGCCTGGTCGGCCGGCGCGATGATCTCCACGATGGACGACCTGCACTCCTGGGTGCCGACCCTGGTCACCGGGAAGCTGCCCGGAGGCGACCGACTGCTGGAGCCGGGCACCCAGGCGCAGCGGCTGCGCATGCTGCCGACCGGGCACCCGGGCGTGGGCTACGGGCTGGGCATCGCCGACATCGACGGCTGGATCGGCCACAACGGCGAGCTGCCCGGCTACGAGACCATCGCCGTCCGGCTCCCGCAGGACCGCGCCACCCTGGTGATCGTGGTGAACACCGACGTCGACGGGAAGTTCGGCAACCTGAGCTCCCTCATCGCCAACACGGTCACCAAGATCGTGACCCCGCGACACGTCTGGGGCCTCCCGTCGGCGGCCCAGCCCAACGCCGTCCCGGAACCGTCCGCCTCGTCGACCCCGGCCCCGTCCCCGAAGCCGAGCTCCTAGCCCGCCGCCCGGCCCGTCCACCGATCACTCGCCGTCGAAGATGTCCTCGGCAGCAGGGGCGGTGACGGCGCGGGTGAGCCAGCGGCGCAGGGTGTCGGGGTCGTCGCAGCCGGCGATCCGTTCGCGGACGTCGTCGGGCACGTCGAGGCCGCGCTGCTCCAGGACGATCAGCAGGTCCTCGGCTCGGCCTTGGGCTCGGCCTTCGTCCCGGATCTCCTCGGAGATGTACGACTTGTAGAAGGAGAGGTCCACGGCCACCAGGGTCCTCCAGAGCTCGTTGGCCGGGCGGTTGCCCAGCCCCTGTGCGGTGAATTCGATCATCGGGTCGGCGACGTTCTCCGGAACGCCCCGCAGCGCGCTCGACAGGGCCTTCAGTATGGCACCGATGTCCGGATCACCCGCGTGGGTGATGGCCGACAGGGTGGCAAGTGCGAGGTCGGCGCGGGCCTCGGCAGGGTCGGTGATCACAGGCATGTTGTGGGGGCCCACGACGACGGGCCGCAGGGTGAGCGTGGGCATCGGGGGCGGCCCGCTGGTCACAGGCCGTCCGGCCCATTCGGCGGTGGCGCGGTCCTGGCACACGACGAGCAGGGCGGTGGGCAGCCGGTACTTGGTCCACAAGTACGCCGTGTAGTACGCCCAGCTCGCCGGCTTCGCCGGGTCCTTCTTTCCCTGGGCCTCGATGGCGAGGAGGAGGGAACCGTCTTCCGCGCTGTCGAGCCGTAGGAGGGTGTCCACCCGGCGTTCGACGGGGCTTGCCTCGGTGAGGTCGGTGGGCAGGATGGTGACGTCGACGGGAGTGGGGAGGGAGAAGCCCAGCAGGCCCGACAGGCGGCTGAAGAGACCGGGGTCGTGCTGGAAGATGCGGTGCATCGCTTCATGGGGTGAGCTGACCATGAGGTTCCTCGGTGTTCGGAGGTATGGCGGGCCTGGGGCGGCAGCCGGTGCAGGTGCCCGGGGACGGGCCGCGGAAGGCGCGGTCACATTTCTCGCAGTTGTGGAGCGGGCGTCTCACGGTCGGGGGTGGCTCCGGGGCGCGGAACGGCGGCATCGGCGGGAGCTGGGCGGCGAGGCGGTGGGCCAGGAGGGCGGCCGGGCGGTGCAGGGGTTCCGACGGCAGGGCGGTGGTCAGGGCGTGGTGCACGGCGCTCGGGGGGAGTTCGCGCTCCAGCCAGGCCGCGACTCCGGGGGTGAGGTGCTCGACATCCGCGACGGAGAGCAGGAGGCGCGGATCCCCACGGCGGAGGCCGGCAAGGACGTCGACCGCTGAGCGCAGCAGGTCGGGGGCCGGGTAGCCGGGCTGCGGTACGGCTGGCAGGGCCCGGCGCGGCGGCTCGTCCTCCCGGCGGGCGGGACGCCGGGGCGGCCGCTGCGGCTTCGGCTCGTCCGTGGCGCCGGACCGGCCCGGCTGGTTGCAGGAGACCGTGCGGGTGATGACGCGGCCACCGCTGGTGCGTTCGCAGGTGCGGCGCAGATAGCCGTGGGTCTCCAGTTCGCGCAGGGCGGCGGCGATCCGGGTCTTCCCCTCGGGGAACCGGGCGGCGAGGGTCCTGATGTCGATGAGCGCGCCGCTGGGAAGGGACTGGATGTGGACGGCCAGGCCGATGGCCAGCAGCGACAACTCGGCGTGCTGGGCGAGGTGGTTGCCGATCACCGTGAAGCGCGCGGTGTGGCGGGCGTTGTCGTGGATGACACCGCCGGCGCGCGTGTGTGCAGGGGCGCGCCCCGACGGGTGGTTTTCCCCGTCGTTACGGGGCCGGGCGTGCGGGCGCACGCTACTGTTTCGGGTATCCATCGGGAAGGTCCGACTTCCTCGGTGGTCAGGCCCTCGCATCGGGATTGCAGTCCCGGCGAGGGCCGACGTATGTCAGCGGTCATGTGGTCTGTCGCGCTGAGCGTAGATCAGGCAACCCGCCCCGAAGCCAGCCAAGTTGGTGTTTTTCACTCAAGCGAGTGAGCGTCCCGCCATGGGCGGGAGGGGGTGGGGCTTGGTGCGGTGCTTTCACTCTCGTGTCTTGAGTACCGGGGTCGTCCCCGCCACCGGAGTCCCACCGCACGGGCTCCGGTGCGCGAGCGATCTGCCCAGGTCAGGGGCATGACAGGTCGAGGGTGGTTCGGACCGCACGTTCCTCCAGGGGAAGACGGGGACGGGACAGCGGGCGGGACCTACGCCGCCGGCCGGCCCTTCGGGCGGCGCAGGCCCGCCGCGGTGAGGCGGCGGACGAGCTCCTTGCTGCCGATCTCCACGGCGCCGGCGCCGACCGCGTCCGCGTACCGGTACGAGGGCACGTCGTAGTGGTCCCGCTCGAAAGCGCGCGGCGGACAGCCGATGGCCGCCGCGAAGGCGTGCAGCTCCTCGTACGAGACATCGCTGACCAGGTGCGACCACATGCGGCCATGACCCGGCCAGGTCGGCGGGTCGATGTAGACGGTCACCGGCGGCTCACCGGAGGCCGAAGACCGGGCCCAGGCCGCCGATCGCGGCCACCTTCACGCCCGCTTCCGAGCACACCCAGTGCGGGTCGGGTCCCAGCTCCGGTTCCACGTCCAACGCGTGCGGCTCACCGTGGTTGCACACCGGGCACAGCGGCCATCGTCCGTACTTCTCCAACAGCGCGTCCTTCACGTCCTGGGCGACGAGTCCGGCAAGGTAGTCGACACCCTCCGGCCACTGCTCCACCCACCACCGGCGGTGCGTGACCGAGTCCTCGACGAGGGAGACGACATCGGCATCGGCGACCTCACCGGCGGCGAGATCGGCGAGAACGAGGGCACGGGCGACGTGCAGCGCCTGTTCCAGGGGGGTCGCGTGGTCCATGCGCCCATTGTGGACCCGCGAGGGCCCGACGATGAAGGCCCTCTTCGCAGAGGCCCAATGGCGTATTGACCGGACCCCACCATGAAAATAAATTTCAGGAGTGAGCCAGAACACAAAAGAAACTGCCGAAAGCCCGACGACCACCGGTGCGACAGATGGCCGCGGCACCCACCGAAGTGCTGGTCAGAGCCCCACGGCAGGCCCGGCCCCGGCCCCGGACACGGCTCCCCCGCCTTACGCCCTCCGGGCCCGGATCCGCAGCCTCGGCCCCTCCCTGCCCCGTTCCGTGCAGGCCGTCGCCGACGCCGTGGCCGCCGACCCGGCCACCTGCGCCCGGCTCACCGTCTCCGCCCTCGGCCGGCACACCGGCACCAGCGAGGCCACGGTCGTCCGTACCGCCCGCCTCCTCGGCTACCCCGGCTACCGCGACCTGCGCCTCGCGCTCGCCGCCCTCGCCGCCCAGGAGGAGTCCGGCGCCGCCCCCGCCGTCACCGTCGACATAGCCGTCGACGACCCGCTCGCGGACGTCGTAGCGAAGCTGGCTCACGAGGAGGCGCAGACCCTCACCGACACCGCCGCAGCCCTCGACCTCACCCAGCTCGCCGCCGCCGTCACCGCGCTCGCCACCGCCCGCCGCATCGACGTCTACGGGGTCGGGGCCTCCGCCCTCGTCGGCCAGGACCTCGCCCAGAAGCTGCAGCGCATCGGCCTCGTCGCCCACGCCCACAACGACCCCCACCTGGCCGTCACCAACGCCGTCCAGCTCCGCCCCGGCGACGTCGCCGTCGCCATCACCCACTCCGGCACCACCGGCGACGTGATCGAACCGCTGCGCACCGCGTTCGAGCGCGGCGCCACCACCCTCGCCCTCACCGGCCGCCCCGGCAGCCCCGTCACCCGCTACGCCGACCTCGTCCTGGCCACCTCGGCCGCCCGCGAGACCCAGCTGCGCCCGGCCGCCATGTCCAGCCGGACCAGCCAGCTGCTCGTCGTCGACTGCCTCTTCGTCGGCGTCGCGCAGCAGACCTACGAAACCGCCGCGCCCGCCCTCGCCGCCTCGTACGAGGCCCTCACCCACCGCCACACCGCCCGCTGACACCTCCGACCGACCCAGCCCCCCTCCCTCGTCATTTCCAGCCCCCTCGTTTCCAGGCCCGCCACCCCCTGGCGACGCCATCCCGGCCCCACACCTCCAGCCCCGCCACCTCCAGCCCCGCCGGCGTTCGAAGCGCGGGACCGGAGGCGGAGCCCCGCACCTCCAGCCCCGCCACCTCCAGCCCCGCCGGCGTTCGAGGCGCGGGGTCCGGGGCGGAGCCCCGATCGTGAAGCCCAGCCCGGACACGAGCCGCCGGCCCCCGGCCGCCGCCCCCAAGGAGACCGCCACCCATGACCGCCCACGCAGACCTCCGAGCCCAGCTGGACACCCTCACCACCGAGGCCTTCCGCGAGGAACTCGCCGAGATCGACCGCCTCCCCACCCTCGACATCGCCCGCACCATGAACGCCGAGGACGCCACCGTCCCGGCAGCCGTCGCCGCGCAGCTCCCCCACATCGCCGCCGCCGTCGACGCGATCGCCGAACGGATGGCCCGTGGCGGCCGGCTGGTATACGCGGGCGCCGGCACGGCCGGCCGGATGGGCGTCCTGGACGCCAGCGAGTGCCCGCCCACCTTCAACACCGATCCCGCCGACGTGGTCGGCCTGATCGCGGGCGGCCCGTCCGCCATGGTGAAGGCAGTCGAGGGCGCCGAGGACTCGAAGGAGCTGGCCGCCGAGGACCTGACCGCGCTGGAGATCGGGCCGCACGACACGGTCGTCGGGATCTCCGCCTCCGGCCGCACCCCGTACGCGATCGGCGCCGTCGAGTTCGCCCGTACCCGCGGCGCGCTCACCGTCGGGCTCTCCTGCAACGCAGGCTCCGCCCTCGCCGCGGCCGCCGACCACGGCATCGAGGTCGTCGTCGGACCCGAACTCCTCACCGGATCCACCCGCCTGAAGGCCGGCACCGCGCAGAAGCTCGTCCTCAACCTCATCTCGACCATCACGATGATCCGCCTCGGGAAGACCTACGGGAACCTGATGGTCGACATGCGCTCCACGAACGACAAGCTGCGCGCCCGCGCCCGCCGCATCGTGGCACTGGCCACCGGCGCGCCCGACGAGGAGATCGAGGCCGCTCTCGCCGCCACCGGCGGCGAGGTCAAGAACGCCGTCCTCGTCGTCCTCGGAAGAGTCGACGGACCCACGGCCGCCGAACTGCTCGCCGCCTCCCAGGGTCACCTGCGCGCCGCCCTCGCCCTCGCCCCCACCCAAACCCACTGACCCCCGACACCCGACACCCGACACCCGACCCAAGGCGATCCCACATGACCACTGACAAGAACCGCGCCACCGCCGCCGCGATCCTTCCGCTGGTCGGCGGCCCGGACAACATCACCTCCATCGCGCACTGCATGACCCGCCTACGCATCTCGCTGCGCGATCGCACGCTGGTCCAGGACGAGGCCCTGCGCGCCCTCCCCGTCGTCCTCGGCGTGGTCGAGGACGGGACGAGCTACCAGATCGTGCTGGGCCCGGGCGCGGTCGCCCGCGTGACCCCGGAGTTCGAGGCCCTCGTGGAGGAGACCCGCGCGGCCACCACCACGGCCCCCGCCACCCCCTCTGCCCCTGCCGGCCCCACGATCACCGCGGACGACCTCGCCGCCCAAGGGGCGGCGCTGAAGGAAGCTCAGAAGGCCCGGAACGCCACGCCCTTCAAGCTGTTCCTGCGCCGGATCGCGAACATCTTCGTCCCCCTGATCCCGGCCCTGATCGGCTGCGGCATCATCGCCGGACTGAACGGCCTGCTGACCAATCTCGGCTGGGTACCCGCCGTGGTCCCCGCCCTCGCCGCCATCGCGTCCGGCTTCATGTCCCTGATCGCGGTCTTCGTCGGATACAACACGGCCAAGGAGTTCGGCGGTACCCCGATCCTGGGCGGCGCGGTCGCCGCGATCATCGTCTTCCCGGGGGTCGCGAAGATCGACGCCTTCGGCCTGGAACTCAAGCCCGGCCAGGGCGGCGTACTCGGCGCGCTCGCCGCCGCCGTCCTCGCCGTGTACGTGGAGAAGTGGTGCCGCAGGTGGGTACCGGAGACCCTGGACGTCCTCGTCACGCCCACCCTCACCGTGCTGATCTCGGGCCTCGTCACCCTCTTCGGCCTCATGTACCTCGCCGGTGAGGCCTCCGCCGCCATCGGCAGCTGCGCGAACTGGCTCCTCGCCCATGGCGGCGCCTTCGCGGGCCTGGTGCTGGGCGGCCTCTTCCTCCCCCTCGTGATGCTGGGCCTGCACCAGGCCCTCATCCCGATCCACACCACCCTCATCGAGCAGGACGGCTACACCGTCCTGCTCCCCATCCTCGCCATGGCGGGCGCGGGCCAGGTCGGCGCGGCCATCGCCGTCTACTACCGCCTCCCGCACAACGGCTCGCTCCGCGCCACCATCAAGTCGGCGCTCCCGGCGGGCTTCCTGGGCGTCGGCGAACCGCTGATCTACGGCGTCTCCCTGCCGCTGGGTCGCCCCTTCGTCACCGCCTGCGTCGGCGGCGCAGCCGGCGGCGCCTTCGTCGGCCTCTTCGGTCAACTGGGCATGTCCTTCGGTTCCACCGCCATCGGCCCGTCTGGCTGGGCCCTGTTCCCGCTGCTCGACGGCCGGGCCGGCGCGGGCGTCACCCTCGCCATCTACGCGGGCGGCCTGCTGGTCGGCTATCTGGTGGGCTTCACCGCCACCTACTTCTTCGGCCTGAGCCGCGCCCAACTCGCGGCGCTCGACCGGAGCGAGGACGAGCCTGCGGCGACCTCGGCGGACCGGCCCGGCCGATCACCCGGCCCCGACCCCGCCCCCGCCCCGGCACCGGCGGCCGGCTCCGAGCCCGCGGATCCTTCCGTACTCACCCACTGACCGGGACGGCCGGCCCCCGGCCCCGACACCGCCCGGCACCGCCCGACACCCCGGCACTACGATCGCGGCCATGAGCGACAGCGCGATCATCGTCGCGGAGCTGAGCGTCCCCGCTCGGGAAGCCCCCGCCCGAGCGGCCGCCACCGCGGCCTGGCTCCTCGCACAGGGCGTCATCCGGCCCAACGAGCGGCCCGACCCGCTCTGGCGGCCGAGCCGCTACGACCCCGGCCCCGCCGCCTCGACGGCCCTCGCCGACCGCCGCACCGCCGACCGCACCGTCGACGGCGCCATCGGCGACGGCATCGACATCATCGACCGGCGCCAGATCCACGACCCCGGCGGGAACTACACCCCGCCGGGCTGCCCGCGCTGCGCCGTCCCGCTCGACGCGGACACCCACACCGCGCTGATCCTGCCCTGGCTCGACGGGGACGAGCCCCTCGTGACCTGCGCGCACTGCGGGGCCGCCGCGCTCCTGGGCGACTGGAGCGGCCACTGGGCGGTCCTCGTCTCCGACCTCGCCGTACGGTTCACCAACTGGCCGCCGCTCGACGACGCCTTCCTCCACGCGCTCCAGGCCCACCTCGGGCCCCGCTGCCGTCTGATCCACCACCTGCTCTGAGCCGAGCACCCCGATGCCGACGTGCCCGCCCCGGCCCGCGATGCTGTGCGGATGCTGCTCCCCGCCGACGCCGTCGCCGCCACGACCCGCATCGACGTCGTACGCGTCACCGCCGGTCCCGCGCGACACGGCGACCCGATGACCGGGCCCGTCGTGGGGCACTGGGAGGGCGCCGCCGTCACCCAGATGCTGGGCGTCGTACGGAAGCTGCCCACCGCCGACCTCACCCTGTGCGGCTTCGCCCCCGGCTGGGGCATCCGCGCGTACGCCGACCCGGCCGGGCCGCCCCTGTACGAGGCCGCGTTCTGCTACGGCTGCGACATGGCCTGGCTCTGGGGCCCCTGTGTCCCGGAGCCGCTCCACCGCCAGACCTTCGACTCGGACTCCCCGTACGCACTGTTCCTGCGCATGCGCATGCGCGCGGCGGGCCCCTGACGGGGCCGCCGGGCGCGGAGGCGGATCCTGCTCCGATCCACCTCGGGACGCGGCCCGGTCGATGGACAGCCCCTGGGCAGGCCTCTAGCGTGGATCTTGACCCTCCGTCAGCCGACGGAGCCGGCAAGGGGGAACGAGCATGTCGAAATCCACCCGGGCCGCCGCAGGCGTCTTCGGCGCGGCCGCGATCCTCGCCTCGTCACTGGTCCTCGCCCCCGCCGCGCACGCGGCGAGCGGCGGCGGCTGCTGGGAGTACTCCGAAGGCTTCGGCGCCAAGTACGTCGACTGGAAGTCCTGCATCAGCTCCCCGAGGGCGGGCGTCGGGCGGCCCGATGCCTACGTCACCCTGCGCGCGGGGCACCCCGCCTGCAAGATCATGCTCCAGACGCTGGAGACCGGCGGTTCGAGGATCATGTCGCAGAAGATCTACGACTGCCCTGCGGGAGCCGTCACGAACCTGCACCTCACCTCGCCCGACTTCACCGGCAGGAACGGCCGGGCCTACGGGAACTACACCACCATCTACTGGACCAGCGACAAGACCGCCACCCTCGCCAACAAGAGCCCCTGGCTGAAGCTGCCGTAACCACCGACCGAGCCGATATTTCGGCTCGGAAGGCGAGACCGGTCGGGAATCATGGGCGAATGATCAACTCCATACCCCCCGTGGTCCCCGCCGGTCGGATGCGCGCCCTTCCGCAGCCGGATTTCGAACTACCGGGCGGCATGCTGCTGCGCCCCTGGGCGGCCCAGGACGTCCCCGAGCTCGTCGAAGCCTGCCGCGACCCGGACATCCGGCACTGGAACCGGCCGGACCTCCTCTCCCCGGCCGAGGCCGAGGAGCGGATCGCCCGCTGGCACGCCCGCTGGCAGGACGAGGAGGCCGCGATCTGGGCCATCGCCCCCGCCGGAGGCCCGGCCGTCGGACTCATCGGCATCTCCGACCTCGACCTCGCGGGCGGCAGCGGCGAGATCCTCTACTGGCTGCTGCCCGCCGGGCGCGGCCGCGGGGTCATGGTGCCCGCCACGGAACGCGTCGGGCGCTGGGCCTTCGAGGACCTCGGCCTGCAGCGCGTCCGCATCACCCACTCCGTGGCGAACCCGGCCTCCTGCGCCGTCGCGACGAAGGCCGGATTCCCTCTGGAGGGCACCATGCGCGGCGCCCTCCTGCACGCGGACGGCTGGCACGACGAACACCTCCACGCCCGCCTGCGCACCGACACCCCGGGGTGAGAAGCGGTCACAGGGCCGGAGGCGGGGGCGAGGGCGGGGGCGGGGGCGGGGGCGGGGTAGGAGTCGGCAAGGAACTGGGCTGTGCCCATGTCGATGCCGGCCACGGACCCGGTGGCGGGCAGCGGTTCGCGCTACGTGTCCTACGCCCTGGAGGCGGACACGGGTGACGGGGTCGTGCGGCGTGCTGTTCCACCGGCAGCCGTCGGAGACGACGCAAGGTGGCCTGCTGCGAGGAGAACGGGCGTCGCGGCGTTCCTGGAGCGCCCCGTTGCAGAGCGAGCAGTGAACACGCAGCATCTCACCGAGCGCGATCGCCTGGCCCGCGGTGGGCCGCAGGAGAAACTTGCATGCGCGGATCAACCCGGCCCACCCCCCTTTCGGTCTGGCTTCGACCACCGGTCGGTGGACCTGCAACGGCGGCGTACACGACGGTGAACTCATCACCGAGAGATGGGATTCAGCAGGCCGCGGTCCCCAAGAATCGCGTCAGGTCGTCGACTCCGTAGCCGAGCCTCGGACCGCGCTCGGCCGCCATCAGCAGGAGTTGCCCCACGATCTCGGCGCCCCAGCCGTCCGTACCGTCCTCGGACCACTCCCACAGCTTGTCGATGCCGAGGCCGGTCATGAGCAGCCCGTACCGGGTACGGATCTCCGCGCACAGCTCCGCGACCGCGTCGAGGAGCCGCCCGCCCGGGCGCTCGCACCGCAGCCCGAGACACCCGCCGAGGTCCTCCACCGCGCACCCTTGCGGCGGGGCTGCCCTGAGCCCCTCGTAGCGCGGATCGTCGAACCCCGGATAGCCCTCCAGCGGGCAGTGCACCAGCGTGAACCGCTGCCACCCGGCCGGCGGGGGCGGCTTCGGATCCCCGGCCTCGGGCCCGCACACCCCGCGCGGGGCGAGGGCCGTCTCCAGGCCGCGCAGCTTCCAGCCCAGTTCGAAGGCGAAGTTCACCGCCTCCACGGCCTCGCTCACGAGCCCCCCGCCCGCTCGTGCAGAACGGCTGCCAGCCGGAGCGCGGTGTCGAGGTTGCAGCGGCCGAGGTCGACCAGCGGCAGGCCGTAGGTACCGGCTGCCGAGACCCGCTCCACGTCCAGCGAGGGGAACAGCACCCCGACCCCGGCGAGCGATTCCCGCAACTGCCGGACGGCCTCCTCGGCCGCCTGCATGCGCTCCTGTGGGGAGAGCACCATGACATGTCACCTTTCTACTCTGAGTATCCAACTTCTTCACACAGAGTGGCGACGCGCTCACTAGCCTTTCAAGTGAGGCCCCTCAACAACCGCTCATGTTGCTCAGGGAGTTGCCATGCCACAAAAGAACCTCGATCCCTCCTCCTCCCCCCGCGCCCTCCTGGGCGCGGAGCTGCGCGTAGCGCGCGAACGCGCGGGCCTGAGCCAGGCCGAGCTCGGCGAACGGCTCTTCGTGAGTGGCGCGTTCATCGGCCAGCTCGAAACCGGCACGCGCCGCATGCACCTCGACTTCGCCCGCCAGATCGACGAGATCCTCGACACGGGCGGCTTCTTCGTCCGCAACTGCGGGGCGGCAGCGAAGTCCAAGTACCCGGACCACTTCGCGGCAGCGGCCGAAGCGGAGGCTCTGGCGACCGCTATCCGCGAGTACGCGCCTCTGATCATCCCGGGGCTGCTCCAGACCGAGGCGTACGCGCGGGCAGTCTTCCGCGCGTATCAACCGACGGCCACCGAAGATGCCATCGAAGAGCTGGTCACGAACCGTCTAGCTCGCGCCGCACTTCTCCAGGACCCAACAACCCCACTGTTGTGGTGCGTGCTTGATGAAGCGGTGCTGCGCCGTGCGGTGGGTGACTCAGCTGTGATGGCTGAGGCCCTGCACCACATCACCGCCCTCATCAGATCGCACCGGATCGTCGTGCAGGTACTCCCGTTCCGGGCGGGCGCCCATGCCTCCACGGGCGGCTCCATCAAGCTCATGGCCTTCGAGGATGCGCCTCCACTCGCCTACGTAGAGGGCAGTGGAACGGGTTTGCTGTTCGATGATCCGGCCACGGTCACCCGTCATGCGCTCACCTACGATCTGCTTACGGCCGACGCGCTGTCGCGACGTGAGTCGCTGGCCTTGATCGAGTCTGTAGCGGAGGATTACGCGCATGACGAGCATGCCTGAGTACGACCTGTCGGCCGCCACCTGGCACAAATCCAGCTACAGCGACGGCAGCGGGGGCAACTGCCTGGAGATGGCCACCTGGCCGAGGTCCACCCACAGCCGAGCCCGCGGCGGCGACATGGTCCCCGTCAGGGACTCCAAGCAGCCCGAAGGCCCGCACGTGGTGTTTCACGCGCAGGCCTGGGCCCGGTTCGTCGCGGCGCTCTGAGTGGTCAGAGGCCGTCGGTGAACAGCAGCCGGTTCGGGCTGTTGTCGCTGAGGTTCTGGACGATGTCCTTCGTGGACTTGCCGGCCAGGAAGTTGTAGATCTCCGCCGGCAGCGCGTTCGGGTGCTCCGACTTGTAGAGCGCCGCCACACCGGTGACGTGCGGCGCGGCCATGGACGTACCGTCCAGGGCCACGCTGCCGCCGCCCAGACGTGCCGAGATGATGTCCTTGCCCGGGGCGTACAGGTCCAGGCACTCGCCCCAGTTCGAGAAGTCGGTCTCCTGGTCGAAGCGGTCCGTCGCGCCGACCGTCACCACGCGTGCGGCGGACGCGGGCGAGACCTGGCAGGCATCGCGGTTGTCGTTGCCCGCCGCGACGATCGGCAGCACGCCCCGGTCCGACACGGCGGTCACGGCATCGTTGACCGCGGCGAGCCGGCCGCCGCCCAGCGAGGCGTTCAGGACGGCGGGCTGACGGGCGTTGTTGGCCACCCAGTCGAAGCCCGCGATGATGCCCGACCAGGCGCCCCGGTTGTCACAGCCGAGGACCCGAACGCTGACCAATGTCACCTTCCGCGCCACACCGAAGGTCGTTCCGCCGACCGTGCCCGCGACGTGCGTGCCGTGGCCGTTGCAGTCCGCGCCGTTGCGGCCGTCCCCGATCGCGTCGAAGCCCCGCAGTACGCGGCCGCCGAACTCGGGGTGGGTGAAGTCGATGCCGCTGTCGACGATGAATGCCGTCACGCCCTGGCCGCTGCGGTTGGCGCTGAAGTCGTTGTTCAGCGGCAGGAACCGCTGGTCGATGCGGTCCAGGCCCCAGGAGTTGGCGGGCGACTTCGTCCCGACCCCCTTGGCGGGGGTCGGCGGCGCGGTCACCGTCGCGTCCTCCGTCACGGACTTCACGCCGTGCGCCCCACGGACGGACCTCAGCTGCTCCGCCGTGAGCGACGCCGCGAACCCGTTGATCGTCTTGGTGTAGGTGAACTTCGCCTTCAGACCCAGCCGCTTCGCGAACGCCTCCGGGGCGACCTGCTGGTCGAGGGTGACGATGTAGCTGCCCGGGATGGCGTCCACGGAGGTGTGCAGCGGGGCCGGGGTCGGCTCGGGGGTGTCGGCTGAAGCCGCGCCGGCCACGACGGGGGTCATCGCGAGGAGGGCGGCGGCGGTCAGGGCTGCGAGCTGACGCATGAAGGGAGCTCCCTGGAGTGCGTGGTGCGGTGGCGTGGGTCGGCCGCGCTCCTCACAGGCGAAGGCCTCCCGGAGCGCGGCCCTCCCGTTCATCGGGTGCGGCGCGGCGCGGGCTTGAGCCGGGCGCCTCCGCCTGGCCCATAGGCCGGGAGGCCTCGCCGGTGCTCCGTACACCCTGTGCAGAAAGGGTCATTCCCAGCAGCCTCCCGGGGTCGCGGCCCACAGCCACTCCCCCGGGAGATTCATTCTTACGGGCGACGTGACGGACAGGTGTCAGAGACCACCTGTGAACAGCAGCCGGTTCGGGCCGTTCGCGTCGAGGCCCTTCACCACGCCCTGCGTGGACGCGTCGGTCAGGAAGCCGCTCAGCTCCGCCGGGCCGGCCTCACGGTGCGCCGCCTTGTAGAGCGCGGCCACCCCGGTGACGTGCGGGGTGGCCATGGACGTGCCGTCGTGGGCCACACTGCCACCGTCGAGCAGGGCGGAGACGACACCCTGGCCCGGCGCGTAGAGGGACACGCACGGTCCGAAGTTGGAGAAGGAGGTCCGCTCGTCCTTGTCGTTCGAGGCGCCGACCGCGAACACCCGGTCTGCGGAGGCCGGCGAGACCGTACACGCGTCCTTCGCCGAGTTGCCCGCCGCGACGACCGGCAGCACACCCCGGTCGGCGACTTCGGTCGCGGCCCTGTTGACCGTGTCGGACGCCTCGCCACCCAGGGACACGTTCAGCACGGCCGGCTGCTCGGCGTGGTCCGCCACCCAGTCCAGGCCCGCGACGACCGCCGACCACGTGCCGGTACCGTCGCATCCGAGGACGCGGACACTCACCAGGCTCACCCCCTTGGCCACGCCGTACGTCCGACCGCCGACCGTCCCCGCCACATGCGTACCGTGCCCCAGGCAGTCCGCCCCGTCACGGCCGTCGCCGACGGAGTCGAAGCCGGAGCGGGCGCGCCCACCGAACTCCTCGTGCGCGTAGTCGATGCCGGTGTCGAGGATGTACGCGGTCACCCCGGCTCCGGTGCCCGTGGTGGTGAAAGCGCCGTCCAGCGGCAGATCCCGCTGGTCGATCCGATCCAGGCCCCACGTACCCGCCGGCTCACGGATCGCTCCCGCCCTGCTCGGCGTCGGTACGGACCGCACCTTGGCGTCCTCCTCGACCGACTTCACCTCCGGGCTGCTGCGGACGGCCGTCAGCTGGAGCGGGGTCAGCGGCACGGCGAAGCCGTTCAACGCGGAGGTGTAGACGAAGGACGGCCGCAGGCCGAGTGCCTCGGCGACCTCCGCCGGATCGTGGCCCTCCTCCAGGGTCACGAGGTAGCGGCCGGGAACGGCGTCCCTGGACGTGACCAGCGGAGCGGGAGGCGGCTCCGGAGCCGCGGCGGCGGCCGTGTCGACCCCGACCGGGGTGACGGCGAGCAGGGCCGCGACGGCCAGACGGGCGAGCAGGCGCATGACAGGAACTCCCTGGCCGGTGAGGACGCGAACGGGCCGCCCCCGCGGCGCCGATCGCTCCGGCAGGTGTGGCCCTCACTCACATCGCTGCCACGCCGGGACGGGTCGCACAACCCTCCTTCACCCGGCCGCCGGTCCGACCCGTGTGTGCCCGGCTCGGTCCGCCGCACCCGCCCCGGGCGATTCGCCCTTGTCCCCCCGAGGCCGCGCCCCGACCGTCCCGGTCCGCCCGGTCCGGCGGGATCACCCGTACGGCCCGCCCCCACCCCGGGGAGCGCACGGCCGGTGCGCCGTCCGTGACCCCGCCTCACCCCGGGACCTCGTTGAACCCCGCCGCGGCCCGTGATGGCCTCGCCCCATGCGCAAACGTCTGAGCCGAGCCCTGCCCGTGGCCGTGGCCGTACTGGCCGCCGTCGCCGCCCTGCCCGCGTGCGCGGCCACCGCGGCCGTGCGGGAACCCGTGCCCCGCACCGCACCCGCCGCCGATCACGCCACGTACATCGTGACCGTGGGCGAGGACAGCGACCCGGCCGAGGTGGCGGAGCGCGTCGGTGCCACCCCGCTGCACGTCTACCGCACCGTCCTGCACGGATTCGCGGCCCACCTGAGCCCCCGGCAGGTCACGGCCCTGCGCGCGATGCCGGATGTCGAGTCCGTCGAGGCGGACAGCACGGCGAGCGGCGACAACGCCCCCGGCGACGGCGAGTTCGGGGGGTGGGGGTCCGGAGTCGGGTGAACGGGAGTCGGTACCGGTACCGGTACCGGAGGGCAGGGCGGTCGAAAGGTGCCGGCCCGCCGTCCGGGCGGCGGGGAGACTGCGCTGATGCAGCTTCCCGCCGAAGTCCTGGCCGACACCGCGCTGATCGAGGTCGTACGGATCTCCGCCCCACCGGGGAAGGAGGGCGACCCGTGGCCCGGCGGGGCCGTCGCCCACTGGGTCGGGGGCGAAGTGACCGACACCCTGGCTCTCCTGGGGACCCTGCCCGGCAGCGGGCAACACCGGTGCGGTTTCTCACCCGGATGGAGTATCCGCGGCTACGCGAAGGCCCTCGAAATCGTCCTGTTCGAGGCGGCGTTCTGCTTCAGCTGCCACGAGGTCCGCATGCACGGGCCGGCGGTCCCGCCGGACCTGGCCAAGCAGTTCTTCGACGTGGACGCGCCGCCCTCCCAAGAGCTCCTCGCCCGCTTCCGCGCGGCCGGGACCTGACCCCGGCCGGCGCGCGTCACCAGCCGAAGACCGGGTCGATGTCGAAGGTCGGCGGCAGCAGTCCCTGGCGGTCCAGGTTGACGAAGACGTACCGGCCGGGCGGGCCGGGGTGGAAGGTGAAGCGCTCGCCGAGCGGCAGATCGCGCAGGACCGTGGGCTCCGCCCGGCGCAGGCCGTCGGCCAGGCCGTGGTGGGAGAGGTACGTCCACCAGCGGCCGGAGGTCACCACGCCGACCTCGCCCGGGCCGATCGGGGCCAGCCCGCGCACGACCTCGTCGCCGAAGCCGGCGTGCCAGACGCGCCGGCCGTCGGTGAGGGAGTAGGCGGACACGCCGTTCTTCTCCCCCTGCTTCACCGGGGTGATCAGCAGGTCGCCGGTCAGCACCGGGGACGGCTCGGACAGCAGGTCCCCGGCCGGACCCGAAGCCGGTACGAACCCCCGCAGCCGGCCCTCGGCGCCGAACAGCAGCACCGCGTCCATGCCGCGTTCGGAGGTCTCCGTGACGCGGAGGACCGGCGGGACGGCGGACAGCACCCGTACCTCGCGCAGTCGGCTCCCCGTGGGCAGCGCGGTCTGCCAGGTGCGGGTTCCGGTACGGGCGTCGACGGCCGTGATCCGGGCGGTGTCGCCGCACTCCTCCACGTACAGGGCGTGTTGCTCCGAGCCGTCGACGGCCTTCACGGTGCAGTCGGCGGGTATCGGGACCCGCCAGCGCTCCTGGCCGCCGCGCAGGTCCAGGCCGGTCACCGTGTCCCGGTCCGCCACGACGGCGCTCGCGCCGGCCACGGCCACCAGCGCCCGGCCGGCGTCCCGGGTCCACGCGGTGCGGCCGTCGGCCAGGTCCACGGCGACGACCTGCGAGCCGCACGCCCCCGGGCTCTCCCCGTAGGTGAGCAGGCCGATGCCCGACGGGGCCGTGCGGCTGATCGCGCAGAGCGGCGTACGCTCCGGGGCCGGCAGCCGCCAGCCCTTGCGGCCCTCCCCGTCGTAGGCGACGAGGCCGTCGGTGCGGGCCCGTACGACCATGCCGGGCCGGGGCGCCCAGACGCCGACCGGAGCAGCCGCCGGATGCACGGGCTCCTGCCGACCGGACAGGTCCATCTGCGGGCCGCGCGCGTACGCGAAGCCCCACCAGGCGGGGGCCGACGCGGCCAGTGCCACGCAGACGGCGATCACCCGGACGTGCGCCGGGACGCGGCCGTGCCCGCGCTTCCTCGGCGTACGCCACAGCAGCCACGCGGCGGCGGCGCACAGCGGGACGAGGAGCGCCAGGGTGCCCGTGCCGCGCGGGCAGCTGTCGATCCCGCACACGCGGCCGGGGCCGGGGCCGTCGGTGACCAGCTTCGCCAGGAGGACCAGATACAGCGCCACCACCGCCGCGAGGGCGGCGGCCGCGATGAACGCGAGGTACCCCAAAAGCCGTGCCGGCCGCGGTCGTTCCATGTCCATGATCCCCCCGGACCGCAGCCTAACCGGGGGCCCCGGGCTCAGAGCGCCGAGCCTCCGGTGGCGTCGACCACACGCCCGGTCACCCAGCGGGCGGCGTCGGAGGCGAGGAAGCCGACGACGTCCGCGATGTCCTCGGGGCGGCCGAGCTCCGCCCGGTAAGATCGCTCCGGAAAGGTGACCCGATTTCGACACCCGGATACAATCTCTGCACTCGCATCCTTGCAACCCTGCGGCACTTTCCTGCCGCCAGGGCGGCAATTCGCCTAATACCGCTCAAGCGGCAGGGCCTCACAGGGGCGACAGACAGTGATGCAAGACGTCCCAAGTGCAAGGGGTTGCCGGAATGGCGGGACTGCGAGAACGGAAGAAGGCACAGACGCGAAAGCGCCTGGCGGACGCCGCATTCACCCTGTTCCGCGAGCGCGGGTTCGACAATGTGACCGTCGCGGAGATTTCCGATGCGGCGGAAGTGGCCGTCAGCACGCTGTTCGCCTATTTCCCCTGCAAGGAAGCGCTGGTCTTCGATGCCGAAGACGAGTACGACCGCGCATTGACGGCCGCGGTCCGCGACCGCGCCGCCGGCGTCTCGATCCTGGACGCGCTCGAGGCGCACCTGGTGCCGGTGGCGCAGCCGGCGCCGGGCGGCCCGTCCGGCGAAGACTTCGTCGAACTCGTCAAATCCACGCCGGCGCTGCTGGATTACGCCGGCCGGGTGCGGCACCGCTGGGAGGCCAGCCTCGCCGCCACCCTCGCGCAGGAGGCCGGGGTCGCGGAAGGCGACCTGCTCGCCACGGCCCTCGCCCGCTTCATGCTGGACGCCATCTTCCTCGTCACGTACGGCGATCACCGGCCGGAGGACCTGAAGTCCGTGTTCGAGCGGCTGCGGTACGGCTGGGCGGATTTCGGTGCCGCGGCCGCCCCCGAGCCCGACACCGCGCAGTAGTCGCCCACCCCGCTCGGGCGAGGCCGTCGCCCCCGCTCCACGGGCCATCGCCCGGGGGGGGTACGCCCTCGCGCCGCGGGGCGAGGGCGTGACGATCACGACGGAAGAACCGCGGTTCCCCCCACCCCCCACCCCTGACGGAGTCAGGGACCGAGCGGTCCCGTCCGGCGTTCGAGCGCGGGGTTCACCTACGGGAATCACGTACGGAGTCGGCCTCGATCCGCACCGACACCGGCACCGGCACCGGCACCGGCACCTCATGCGCATGAGGGACAGCAGGCAGGCGGCGCACCACGCGCCGCAACTCCCTGCTCGCCAGCACATCGGCCGCGAGGCCATCGGCGTGGCGGGTGGCGCCGGGGCAGGGCGGCTCCGCGCCGCAGGCGTTTCGGTCGCCCTCATGGACGAGGGCGAGATCCCGCTCCCATTCACTCAGGGCCCGCATTCCGGCGGCGTCCACGTGGAAGACGATCCGCCCATGCCCGTCCGGGGCCCGCAGTTCGAGGCGATCCGGCCGGCCGGCCAAGCCGGCACATCGCCCTTCGGGCCCCAAGGCGGCGGCGGAGAGCCGGTGGACGAGGTACCCGAGCAGGGCCGGGTCGGCGTCCAGATGAAGACAGCACGGCCCGGTCGCGGCCGCGCGCAGACCCAAGGTTCCGTCGCCCAGCGACCCGACATCCGCCGCGTACTCGATCAGCACCGCCAACACGTGGTGATCCAGATGCAGTTGCCCCACGCAAACCTCCGCGGCAGCTCGGCGACCCCACCCTCGGACGGCCCGGTACGCGGTGACCACCCGCTGCTCGAACGGCGTGAGTCTCACCGCGTCGACTCCCCGTAGTACTTCAAGGCCGTCAGCGGCTCGAGCGGTACGTCCATCGGCCCCTCCTCGCCGAGCATCCCGGTCCGGACCGAACCCGGGGAGCCCCACCCTGCCCCGGACCGAGCCCAGAAGGCAAGTGGATCGTTATTGACACACACTTCGAATTCCGATCTACTCTGAACTCGTAGTGACTTCGCCAATCTGAGGAGGACTCATGAAAGTGACGGCTACGCGCCGGTGGCTGGCCCTCGGTGCGCTCGCTCTTGCGATGCTGACCGTCGGCCTCGACATGACGGTGCTGAACATCGCCCTTCCGACACTCGCCCGCGACATGCACGCCGGCACCGCGGCCCTGCAGTGGTTCAGCACCGCCTACACCCTGACGCTGGCGGGCGCGATGCTGCCCGCCGGTGCGCTCGGCGACCGGTTGGGGCGCAAGAAGGTCGTGTTCGGCGCCCTGACGCTGTTCGGCGCGGCCTCGGTCTGGTGCGCGTTCGCTTCGTCGTCCGGCGAGCTGATCTCGGCCCGCGTACTTCTCGGTGTCGCAGCGGCAGCGCTGATGTCCCTGTCGATGGGAATGATCCCGGTGCTGTTCCCCGACCCGGCGGAACGCGGCCGGGCCACCACCGTGTGGATCACGGCGGTCACACTCGGAATGCCGCTGGGCCCCATCGTCGGCGGCCTGCTGCTCAACCACTTCTGGTGGGGCTCGGTGTTCCTGGTGAACATCCCGACCGTCGTCATCGGCGCGATCGCGGTGGGCCTGTGGATGCCGGAATCCCGCAGCCGGATCCGCCGCCCCATCGACCCGGTCAGCGTGGCGCTCTCGGCCGCCGGACTGGTCGGTCTCACCTACGGTCTGATCCGGTTCGGTGACGAAGGCTGGGGTGACGGCACGGCCTGGGGAACCTTCGTGGCGGGCCTCGCCCTGATCGCGGGCTTCGTCGCCTGGGAACGGACCCGGGAACACGCCCTGGCGGACCTCAGCCTGTTCGGGGATCGCGGATTCAGCATGGGCACCATCTACCAGCTGATCAACGCCTTCGCGATGTTCGGTCTGTTCTTCACCATCCCGCTGTACTTCCAGTCGATCCTCGGCGTCGATTCGCTCGGCAGTGGCCTGCGCATGCTCCCGATGATCGGGGGCCTGCTGGTGGCCTCGAACTTCCTGGAGGGCCTGCGCGACAAGATCGGTCTCAAGGCGACCCTGATGATCGGCTTCGGCGTCCTCGCGGTCGGGATGGGCCTCGGCTCGTTGACCGACATCGGCACCTCGTACGGGTTCGTCGCCACCTGGATGGCCATCGTCGGCCTCGGCATCGGCCTGGTCCTGCCCACCTCCATGGCACTGGCCGTCGGCGCGCTCACACCCGAGCGGGCGGGCGCCGGATCGGCCCTGCTGTCGGCCCTGCGCCAGGCGGCCGGCACCACCGGTGTGGCGGTGCTCGGCACGGTGCTGTCCACCCGGTACCACTCCGAGCTCGGCCCGCTCAACCACGAGCCGATCTCCGACGGCATCGGATCCGGTGTGGCCGTCGCCGATTCACTCGGCGACGCGACGATGCTCCACAGCGTCCAGACGGCCTTCATGAGCGGCATGAACCTGCTCCTGAGCGTCTGCGCGGGAATCGCGGTCGTCGGCCTGGTCCTCGCAGCGCTCACCACCAAGAACCGCACCGCCGAAGCCGGGGCGACCCTGCCCGAGGCAGAAGCCGCGCCGATCGCGTAACCGAAGCCCGATACTCTCCCACCAGGAAGTGATGAACATGCGCAGCATGGTTACCATCTCGAAGATGGACCAGAAGTCCATTCCCGAGGTTTCGAATCTGTTCGCCGAATTCGACAGCACGGAGATCCCGGGGATGATCGGCCTGGGTCGCCGCCAGTTATTCATCCACGACGGCATCCAGATCCACCTGTACGATTTCACCGAAAAGTCCGACCAGGTCGCGCTGGAGAAAGTCAAGACCGATCCGCGCATGGGCCGACTGGCGATCGATCTGAATCCGTTCGTCGCGCCGTACGAGCCCACCACATGGAATTCTCCGGCAGATTCCGCCGCTTTCTGCTTCTACGACTGGGAGGGCGACCCGGCCGAGAATCTCGGACGGACGGACACCGCCGTCACCATCACCCGGATGGACCAGGCAGCGATTCCCGCCGTCACGAGCATCTTCCGGGAGTTCGAATCCACCGGATCCTCCCGGCCGGCGGGAATCCGTCGACGCCAACTGTTCGCCTTCAAGGATCTGTGCATCCACATTCAGGACTACGCCGGCAGCGAGGGTGCGGCTGCCGCACGGAAGGCCGCGTCGGACATCTGGTTCGGCAGGGTGGTCCGGGACCTGCCCGAACTCGCACCCGCGGAGCCCGCGACGAACGGCCACGCGAGCCGCTTCTACGGCTGGGAGGCGTCATGACGCGCTGAGTCGCCGACAGCAGCGGATCACGGCGATACCGACAGACGCGAAGCCTCTGGTACGGGAACCGGTCCATCGAGACCAGGTCCGTACCAGAGGCTTCACGCCTGCCCGGCGTGCTCCACATCGAAGGCCGCACACAGCGTTCACCTACAGAAAGTCACCACGCGGGCACCACTGGCAACGGTTCGACCAAAACACGGTGCGAGAAGAATTACCTAGCAACTATGATTCCGTTGCGACTCCGATTCATGTACGCTCGACCGCGACAGGAATCGGACACGGAACGCACCCCCCGGCACCGCCCGGCGTGCAGGACACCGGCCGTCAGCGCCGCCGGCCACGGCGGCCGACCGGTGCGCGGCCGGAATGCCGTCGCGGCGCGGGCTTCGCGCACTCCCGCCGACCAGGCGCTGATTAAAACGTTGATCAAAAACATTAAAACGTTCATCAAAAACGTCAGCAGTCCGAGGGTAACCGTTGCCAATTCGTCCAGCAGCAGGTAATTCGGCTGGAGGAAACCACTCGACCGGCTGCGGTGACACCCATCACATGCATCCCGTCATGGTTGCGCAGCTACTGGAGAGGATACATGATCAAGCAATGAAAATAAGTCACTTAGGCGCCGAGATAAGTTCGCTTTTCGACCGCTACGCTCTCGGCCTCGACTACGACAAACTTGACGACGAGTGGGCGTCCAGCCTCTTCTCGGAGGATGTGCTCATCGAGTTTCCCGTCAGTCGGCACGTGGGAATCGACGGCCTCGTCGAATACCACCAGAAGGCACTGGCGATGTGGGCTCGAACCCACCATGTGAATACGCCGTCGATTGTGAGCATCGCTGCGGACCGCGCGACGCTTCGCGCCAATATGACGTCCGTGCACGTGCACCACCAGCGGGATGGCGAGACGCTGCCGCACTACGTGTCCGGTACCTACGTCACGGGCGACGCGGTGCATACCGAGCAGGGCTGGCGCCTTTCACGCCTTTCGTTCGAGCTGATATGGAAGACCGGTAACCCGCCGACCTGAGCGGGGAACTGAGACGGGGGATAACAGCACAATGAAAGCGACTGCACAAAAAGAATTACTCGACACCTACAACGGAGAGTACCGCGCGACGGTCCGATCGATCTTCGGCAGCCAGCGCGGCCCCGCGGCACCTCCGCCGCCGCCTCGGAACGTCTCGGACACATGGCGGGTCCTCGTCGCCGAGAGCAACCAGAGCGACCGCGCCACTCTTACCGAAGCTCTCACGCGCCACGGCCACGAGGTCGCCGCCGTCAACTCGGGTGGAGACGCACTGGCGTCGTTCGGGACCGCGGACCTCGTGCTCCTGGACCTCGACCTCCCGGATCTCGACGGCCTCGAAGTGTGCCGCGAGATCCGGGCCGCCCGCGACATCCCGGTCATCGCCGTCACCTCGCAAGGGTCCGAACTCGACTGTGTCCTCGCGTTGCAGGCCGGAGCGGACGACTACGTCATCAAGCCCTACGGGCTCCGGGAACTCATGGCCCGGGTGAACGCGGTGATGCGGCGCTCACGCCAGACCCCGCACACCGACGCCGGCGCCGACGGCGCGGCCGTGCTGGAGCACGGCCCGCTCCGGATCGACAGCGACTCGCGCGAGGTCGAGATGTACGGCCGACCGGTTCCGGTGACGCGCAAGGAGTTCGATCTGCTCGCCTTGCTGGCCACCACACCGGGACGGGTGATCTCACGGGAATCCATCATGCATCGGGTCTGGGGCGAATCCTGGTCACGCCGCACCGTCGACACACACGTCAGCAGCCTCCGGAGCAAGCTGGGCGGGCCTGACTGGATCGTCACCGTTCGTGGAGTGGGCTTCAAACTCCGTAGCTTGTGATGACCATTCATGTGCGTCGAATTGACATTGGCTGAACCTGACCGTGTAGATCCCCGGGTTAGCGTGAGTTCGCAGGAATCGCAAACTCCGACCAGGGGGTCTCATGGCGAACGCCGATACCGACGAAACCAACGAACTCGTCACCTTCCCGATTCAGCGCACATGCCCTTTCGCCATTCCGCCGGTCTACACCAAGTTCCGGGAGGAATCACCGATCAGTCAGGTGGTCCTCCCGGACGGCGGAAAGGCCTGGCTCGTCACCAAGTACGACGACGTACGGGCCGTGATGGCACACCCCAAGCTCAGCTCGGACCGTCGCGCGCCGGATTTCCCGGTCGTGGTGCCCGGCCAGAACGCCGCATTGGCCAAGCACGCCCCTTTCATGATCATCCTCGATGGCGCGGAGCACTCGGAGGCGCGGCGGCCCGTCATCAGTGAATTCTCGGTGCGGCGGGTCGCGGCGATGAAGCCCCGGATTCAGGAGATCGTCGACGGGTTCATCGACGACATGCTGAAGATGCCGAAGCCCGTCGACCTGAATCAGGTCTTCTCCTTGCCGGTTCCGTCACTGGTGGTCTCCGAGATCCTCGGCATGCCCTACGAGGGCCACGAGTACTTCATGGAACTGGCCGAAATCCTGCTGCGCCGCACCACCGACGAACAGGGCCGGATCGCCGTCTCGGTCAAACTCCGCCAGTACATGGACAAGTTGGTCGAAGAGAAGATCAAGAATCCGGGCGACGACCTGCTGAGCCGGCAGATCGAACTGCAGCGGCAGCAGGGCGGTATAGACCGGCCCCAGCTCGCCAGTTTGTGCCTGCTGGTGCTGCTGGCAGGGCACGAGACCACGGCGAACATGATCAACCTCGGTGTGTTCTCGATGCTGACGAAGCCGGAACTGCTCGCGGAGCTCAAGGCGGATCCCTCGAAGACCCCGAAGGCCGTCGACGAGCTGCTGCGGTTCTATACGATTCCGGACTTCGGCGCGCACCGGCTGGCGCTGGACGATGTCGAAATCGGCGGCTTCCTCATCCGCAAGGGCGAGGCCGTCATCGCCTCCACCTTCGCGGCGAACCGCGATCCCGCAGTGTTCGACGATCCGGAGGAGCTCGACTTCGGCAGGGACGCACGGCACCACGTGGCCTTCGGCTACGGGCCGCACCAGTGCCTGGGTCAGAACCTCGGCCGCCTGGAGCTTCAGATCGTGTTCGACACGCTTCTGCGGAGGCTGCCGGATCTGCGCCTGGCCGTGCCGGAAGAGGAGCTGTCGTTCAAGAGCGACGCGTTGGTCTACGGCCTCTACGAACTGCCCGTGACCTGGTGAAGGAGGCGACGATGAAACTCAAGAAGGACCACGACCGCTGCATCGGCGCGGGTCAGTGTGTGCGGACCGAGCCGAGAATCTTCGATCAGGACGACGAGGGTTTGGTGAGCATCCTGGTCGAGCGGCCGCAGGGCGCCGACGAGGCCGCCGCCCGCAAAGCGGTCTACATCTGCCCGGCGAAGGCCCTGTCCCTCGTGGATGAGTGATCCGATACGGAGCCGCGCCGGGGCCTTCCTCACGGAGGAAGAGCCCCGGCGCGGCTTCACCCGTCATCGGTCGTCGTGCATGCCCTGATCGTCGCCGGTGGTCCAGACGGGCTCGATCCCGATCCGGGACAGAAGCCACGAACCGTCGGCGGTCCGCACGGCGGTGAAGGTGTAGCGGGCGCCCAGGTCGAAATGCCTGCCCACCCCGTCCCGGCTCACGTGCACCGCCGTGATGTTCGCGCGAATGGTCGCGCTGTCGCCCTCCGGTTCGGCGATCACATTGCTGACGAAGTGCATGGTGGTCGCCCAGGTGAGGTCGTCACGCAGCATGCCGGCCAATTTCTCACGGCCGTCGATCCGGATATCCGGTGCCACCTCCATCGTCACGTCCGGAACGAATACGGTGGACAGCCCCTCGGAGTCGCGGGTGTCGACCGCGTGCGCGAATCGCGCTACCAGAGCCTGCAATGCGAAGAGGTCTTCCATACGTGCGATCGCAGTGATCGTATCCAGATTGGTCATACCTGTGATGCTGCACGTCAACGTGCCTGCGACGCCTCGACTTCAAGATCTTCTGACGAAGTTCTGACGTAGGCCTTTCCTCTGCGCGAATCGTTGAGTCTCCGCAGTCGAAACCCTGCAGAGTCCTGAAGTTGCCCGTATTGAAACCTGTACCGGGCACCGGAAGACTCGTTCTCGTCACCAACTCGATCAGTTCGGAAGGCAATCACTCGAGGTCCCGGCCCATTCGGGATTCAGCCCGCTCGAAATATGGAGAAGGAAGTATGCACAGCAGTGTCATCGTGGGCAGGATCAAACCTGGATCCACCGAAGAGATCGCGGGCGTCTTCGCGGAGCGGGACGGCGAGCCGTCCGGCACCCGCAATCTCCTGCGCCGGCAGCTCTTCGAGTACAAGGGCGTGTACATCCACCTCCAGGACCACACCCAGGAGAACCTGACCGAGGTCGTGGAACACGGCGCCGACGAGGCGTTCACCCCGTTCCTGGACGCCTACTCCCCGGCCACCCGCCCCACGGACCAGGTCGCGACCCGGTTCTACGAGTGGCACGGACAGCCGGTGAGCGAGGGGCACCGGATGTACAGCACCGTGATCGTGGCCCGGCTCGACCCCGCCGACATCGATACCGTCGCCAAGCTGTTCTCGGACTTCGACACCGGCACCGAGCTGCCACACACGATGGGCACCCGGCGCCGGCAGCTGTTCGCCCACGACGGGCTCTACTTCCACATCCAGGATTTCGAGTCCGACAACGGCGGTGAGCTGATCGAGCGGACGAAGTCCGATCCGCGCTTCGTCCAGATCCAGCAGGATCTGCTGCCCTACATCTCCGTCTTCGATCCGGAGACATGGCGCTCTCCCTCCGACGCCATGGCCTCGCGCTTCTACACCTGGCAGGTCACGGCATGAGCAAGCGACGCGTGGTCGTCACCGGGATGGAGGTGCTGGCCCCCGGTGGTGTGGGCCGGGACGACTTCTGGTCCCTGCTGAGTGAAGGCCGTACGGCTACCCGGGGGATCACCTTCTTCGACCCCAGCCAGTTCCGGTCCCGCGTGGCAGCGGAGATCGACTTCGATCCGTACGCGCACGGGCTGACCCCGCGCGAGGTGCGGCGCATGGATCGGGCCGCCCAGTTCGCCGTGGTCGCGGCGCGTGGTGCCGTCGCGGACAGCGGCCTCGAGACGGATGCCTTGGACCCCTACCGCGTCGGCGTCACCATCGGCAGCGCGGTGGGTTCCACGATGAGCCTCGACGAGGACTACCGCGTCGTCAGTGACGGGGGCCGGCTCGATCTGGTCGATCACACCTACGCCGATCCCTTCTTCTACAACTACTTCGTGCCGAGCTCCTTCGCCGCCGAGGTCGCCCGTGCCGTGGGTGCGCAGGGGCCGAGCAGCGTGGTGTCGGCGGGGTGCACGTCCGGGCTCGACTCCGTCGGATACGCCGTCGAGCTGATCAGGGAAGGCACGGTGGACGTCATGGTCGCCGGCGCCACCGACGCGCCGATCTCGCCGATCACCATGGCCTGCTTCGACGCGATCAAGGCGACCACACCTCGCCACGACGACCCGGAGCACGCCTCCCGGCCGTTCGACGCCACCCGCAACGGCTTCGTCCTCGGAGAAGGCGCAGCGGTGTTCGTCCTCGAGGAACTGGAGAGTGCGCGACGCCGCGGTGCACGGATCTACGCAGAGATCGCCGGATACGCAACGCGCAGCAACGCCTATCACATGACGGGACTGCGCCCTGACGGCGCCGAGATGTCCGAGGCGATCACGGTCGCGCTCGACGAGGCCCGAATGAACCCCACCGCGATCGACTACATCAACGCGCACGGCTCGGGCACCAAGCAGAACGACCGGCACGAGACCGCCGCCTTCAAGCACAGCCTCGGCGATCACGCGTACCGCACCCCCGTGAGCTCCATCAAGTCCATGGTGGGGCACTCGCTGGGCGCGATCGGGTCCATCGAGATCGCGGCGTCGATCCTGGCGATCCGACACAACGTCGTGCCGCCGACGGCGAACCTGCACACCCCCGACCCCCAGTGCGACCTCGACTACGTCCCGCTGACCGCACGCGACCAACTGGTCGACGCCGTCCTCACGGTCGGCAGTGGCTTCGGGGGATTCCAGAGCGCGATGGTGCTGGCCCGACCCGAAAGGAATGCAGCATGACGGCATCTGTCGTGGTGACCGGACTGGGCGTCGTCGCCCCCAACGGGCTCGGTGCGAAGGACTACTGGAGTGCCACCCGGGTCGGCAAGAGCGGCATAGGCCCGCTCACCCGCTTCGACGCATCGCCGTACCCTGCGAAGCTCGCCGGGGAGATCGACGGCTTCGTGGCCGAGCACCACCTGCCCAGCCGCCTGATGCCGCAGACCGACCAGGTCACCCGGCTCTCGCTGGTCGCGGCGGACTGGGCGCTCGCCGACGCCGGTGTGAACCCCGCCGAGCTGCCTGCCTTCGACATGGGTGTGATCACGGCCAGCTCGGCCGGCGGCTTCGAGTTCAGCCAGAACGAGCTCAAGAGCCTGTGGAGCAAGGGCGGCGAGTACGTGAGCGCTTACCAGTCGTTCGCCTGGTTCTATGCGGTCAACACCGGCCAGATATCCATCCGCAACGGGATGAAGGGCCCCAGCGGCGTGGTCGTCACCGACCAGGCCGGCGGTCTCGACGCGGTGGCTCAGGCCCGGCGCCAGATCCGCAAGGGCACCTCCCTCGTGGTAGCGGGCGCCGTGGACGCGCTGCTGTGCTCCTGGGGCTGGGTGGGACTGCACACCAGCGGTCGGCTGAGCACCGAGCAGGAACCCACGCGCGCCTACCTCCCCTTCGACGACCGGGCTGCCGGCCATGTGCCCGGCGAGGGCGGCGCCCTGCTCATTCTGGAATCCGCGGAATCCGCCCGCGCCCGCGGAGCCAAGGTGTACGGCGAGATCGCCGGATACGCCGCCACGTTCGACGGACGCGAGCCGGGCCTGCGCAAGGCCGTGGAACTGGCCCTCGCCGACGCCGGCATGGTGCCCTCGGACGTGGACGTGGTCTTCGCGGACGGCGCCGCCGAGCCCGAGCTCGACCGGATCGAGGCACAGGCCCTGGTCGAGGTGTTCGGCGAGCGGGGCGTCCCGGTCACCGCCCCCAAGACGATGACGGGCCGCCTGTACGCGGGCGCGGCCGCCCTTGACCTCGCCACCGCCTTCCTCTCGATGGAGGCGGGCCTGATCCCCGCGACCACCCACACGGAGCCCGCCGACCGGTACGGCCTCGACCTGGTCGTCTCGCAGCCGCGCACGGCCGAGGTACGTACGGCGCTCGTCATCGCACGCGGCCACGGCGGCTTCAACTCGGCGATGCTCGTCCGTTCCTGAGCCCCCGCATCCCGTTCCATTCCCCCGAAAGGCAGGACCCTCATGTCTCAGGCCACCTTCACCCTCGACGACCTCAAGCGGATTCTCCTCGAAGGCTCCGGCGCCCCCGAGGGCGGCGGTCTCGACCTCGACTCCCTCGACACCGAGTTCTCCGACATCGGCTACGACTCGCTCGCGCTGCTCGAAACCGCGAGCCGGATCGAGCGCGAGTACGGGATCGAGCTGGACGAGTCCGTCATGGGCGAGGCCACGACGCCTCGCGTCTTCCTCGACGCCGTCGCCGGACACCTCACGGCACCGGCCGCCTGAGCACCTCACCCACCACAGACCGAGAAGGGGAAAAAATGACACAGCAGGAGCAGCGCGTCGCCCTGGTCACCGGCGCCACCAGCGGGATCGGCCTGGCCGTGGCCCGGCTGCTGGCCGAGCAAGGCCACCGGGTGTTCATCGGTTCGCGCACCGAGGACAAGGTGCTGAACACGGTCAAGCAGCTCCAGGAGGAGCAGCTCGATGTGGACGGTGCGGTCCTCGACGTGCGCTCGACGGACTCGATACGCGCCTACGTCCGAGCCGCCGTCGACCGGTTCGGCAGGGTCGACATCCTCGTCAACAACGCGGGCATCAGCGGCGGTGGGGTGACCGCCGACATCGCCGACGACCTGTGGAACGACATCATCGACACCAACCTCAACAGCGTGTTCCGGCTGACCCGGGAAGTCCTCACGACGGGCGGCCTGCGCGACAGGAGCTGGGGCCGCGTCATCAACATCGCCTCCACCGCCGGCAAGCAGGGCGTGGTCCTGGGGGCTCCGTACTCCGCCTCCAAGCACGGCGTCGTCGGCTTCACCAAGGCTCTGGGCAACGAGCTGGCGCCGACCGGTATCACCGTCAACGCCGTCTGTCCCGGCTACGTCGAGACGCCCATGGCCGAGCGCGTGCGGCAGAACTACTCCCGCCTCTCCGGTGCGCCGGAGAGCGCCATCCTGGAGAAGTTCCAGGCCAAGATCCCGCTGGGCCGCTACTCGACCCCCGAGGAAGTGGCCGGCCTCGTCGGCTATCTGGCCTCCGACACCGCGGCCTCCATCACGTCCCAGGCCCTGAACGTCTGCGGTGGCCTCGGCAACTTCTGACCGCATCGCACCGCGCCCGCCCCGACCCGAGGAGCACCATGCCGTCCGAACTGCGTACGTCCGAGCACGAAATCAAGATCGCGGGACCGGCCGAGGACATCTACCACTTGCTGGCGCAAGCGGAGAACTGGCCCCAGCTGTTTCCGCCGAACATCTACGTCGACCACGTGGAGCGCGGCGAGCGCGAAGAACGCATCCGCATCTGGGCGGTGGCGGGCGACACCGTCAAGGACTGGACCTCGCGCCGCATCCTGGACCCGGACAAGCTCCGCATCGACTTCCGGCAGGAGGTCAGCACGCATCCCGTGGCCGCGATGGGAGGAAGCTGGCAGTTGGAGGCCCTCCCTTCCGGGGAGACCCTGGTGCGCCTGAGCCACGACTTCCGAGCGGCCGACGAGGACAGCCTGACCTGGCTCGAAGGGGTCGTGGACCACAACTCCCGTTCCGAACTCGACTCGCTCAAGGCACTGTCCGAGTCGAGGGGCCCGGCCGCTGACGAACTGACCTGCTCCTTCGAGGACACGGTGCAGATCAAGGGGGCCGCTCAGGACGTGTTCGACTTCATCTACGAAGCGGACCTGTGGACCGAGCGGCTGCCCCATGTGGTCACCGTGCGCCTGGACGAGCCGACCCCGGGCTTGCAGACCCTGGAGATGGACACGCTGTCCAAGGACGGCAGCACCCACACCACCAAGTCGCACCGCGTGGGCCTGGCCCCCCACCGGATCGCCTACAAGCAGACCACACTGCCCGCGCTGATCACGCTGCACACGGGGCACTGGACCTTCACGCCGAACGGCAACGGCGTCGCGGCGTCGTCGCAGCACACCTTCACGGTCGACACGGACAACATCGCCAAGGTGCTCGGGGCGGACGCGACGGTGCAGGACGCGATCGCCTACGTACGCACCGCGCTCAGCACCAACAGCAAGGCGACCCTCGGCATCGCGAAGGAGTACGCGGAAGGACTCGCCGGGGCAGGCCGTTCATGACCACGGCACCCGTGGCCCCGCCTCCGGGGCGGACGATCGACCAGCGGCACATCACACTGGACGCGGACGGCATCATGCTGTCCGCCCGGCTCGCCCAGCCGGTGCACGTCCCGCCGAGGGCCACCGTCGTCGCTCTGCACGGGGCGGGGATGAGCGCCGGGTACTTCGACGGACCGGCGCACCCCGAGACCTCGCTCCTGGCGGTCGGCGCGGAACTGGGATTCACGGTGGTGGCCATCGACCGCCCCGGATACGGCCGGTCGGCCGACCAGCTCCCGTACGGTCAAGGGTTCGCGGCGCAGTCCCATACCCTGGCCGCGGCGCTGCGCCGGCTGGCGGAGCAGTACGAGACGGGTGCGGGCATCTTCCTGATGGGGCACTCCTTCGGGAGCAAGCCGGCGTTGCAGATGGCGGCGGACGGCACGGTCCCCGACCTCATCGGCCTCGACCTGTCCGGCTGCGGCGCCGAATACCTGGTGCCCCCCACCACACCCGCTACCCGCGCCGGAAGCTGGAAGCTCAACTGGGGCCCCTTGCGGCTGTACCCCCCGGGGACGTTCCAGTCCAGCATCGGCGTCGTCGCCCCGGCACCGGAACGTGAACTGGCGGACGCCGCCCAGTGGCCGACGGCGTTCGCCGCACTCGCGGAGCGGGTACGCGTCCCGGTCCGGTTCACCTTCGCCGAGCACGAGGCATGGTGGCGCCGCGACCACCAGGCGCTCACCCGGTTGCGGAGCCGACTGGGCGCGGCACCCCGCGTCCTGATCGACCACCAGCCCGGTGCAGGACACAACATCAGCCTCGGCTGGGCGGCACGCGCCTACCACCTGCGTGCTCTCGGCTTCGCGGAGGAGTGCCTGCGCCCGCGGTCACCGGGAACGGAACGACGTACATGACCGGGGAACCCATGGCCACCCCGGTGAACACGCGCCCTCCCGCCCTCGTGGAGGAGGAACATCCCTTGGTCGCGGTACTGAACATCTTCGCCCCCGGTATCGGGAACGCCTCCGGAAGTACGGAGCGGGAAACGGACGACGACGCACGCTTCATTCCCTACGACGCGATGGCCCGGCGCCTGGCACGGCTGGGGCTGTCATGACCGCGACGGCACGCCCGGGCCAGTCGCCCCGGAGCCTCTTCCTCACCTGCGACCTGCAGGCTCCGGGAGCCGGGGCAGCCGCCCGTGCGGCGCTGTGCCGCCTTTCGCCTCACGACCAGGAGCGGGTGGCCCGCCTGCACCGGCCCGCCGACCGGACGCGCTCGGTGCTGGCCCGCCGGCTGGCCCTCCAGGCCGCAGGCCGGCTCCTCGGCGTCCCGTGGACCGGACTCCAGCTCGGACGTCACCGCGACGGGCGCCCGTACGTGAAGACGCAGCCGCGCCTGTTCGTGAGCATGGCGCACAGCGGCCGCTACGCGGTGGCCGCCGCGTCGCTGGGAGCGCGAGTAGGTGTGGACGTGGAGGAGATCTCGCGCGTGTCCGTGCTGCCTGACCGTGCCTTCCTCACTCCTGACGAGATCTCCGCCCTGCCCTCGGCAGGGCCCGACGCCGAGCACAGGGCGGCGCTGTGGGTGCTGAAGGAGGCCGCGATGAAGCTGACGGGCGAGGGCATGCGCGCGGGTATGAAGCGCGTCGGCTTCCACGGCCAGGGAGAGCTGGAGGTTCCCTTCTCCGCGCACACGCCCTACACCGCGGGTGAGTTCAACGTCAGTCGTCTCCCCGGCGGGTACGTCTGCGCGGTGGGAGTTTCCGCGGGTGTACCGCCCGCGACTTCGACGGTCCTCGCCGCCGGCCTGGAGGAGGAGCAGGAGGAGCAGGAGGATGAGTCCCACATCTGGCGCAGTGTCAACTGAGCACGGCCACGGGCGCCCCATGAGACCGGTCAGGGCGAGCGAGCAGCAGCTCTGACCACACCGCCCCGACGGCTCGCGCAGCGATCATCTGCCGCACCCTTCCCACCACGACGGAGGGAGCGGGACGGCAGTCCTCCTGGTAGCAGCGGTATGCGTGGCAACCCCCGACCACCGCCGTCCGCCGCACGGGACGGGACGCACGCGCGGGCCGTCGGGGCCCACGAAGTTCCGCGCCGCCGACCGGCGGGCCGCTGCCGCGGCCCCGGCCCGGCGTCCGCGCACTACCCCCGGGCGGCCTCGACGAAGGCGCGGATCAACTCCGGCGACTTCACGCCGCGCTCCCGCTCCACCCCGCTGGACACGTCCACGCCCCACGCCCCGGTGGCCGCGAGCGCCGCCCGCACATTGCCCGGGTTCAGCCCGCCGGCCAGCAGCCACCGCCCCTCGGGCGCGGTGAAGTCCGCCGCGCCCCAGTTCCACGGCTTGCCGGAGCCCGGATCGGGCGCGTCCAGCAGCAGCAGGTCCTCGCCGTACTCACCGCAGCGCTTCACGTGCTCCGCGGTGGCCCGCAGCAGGGTCCGGCCCCCGACGCGCAGCGCCGCGAAGTCCTCGGGACCCTCCTCGCCGTGCAGCTGCACCCCGCGCACCCCGCTCTCCTCGGCGAACCGGCGCACCTCCGCCACCGGCTGCCCCCGGAACACCCCGACGGTCAGCACCCGGTCCGGCACCCGCGCGGCGAGCTCCCGCGCGGTGGCGGCATCGACGGTCCGCGGACTCCCGGGCGCGAACACGAACCCGACGGCATCGGCCCCGGCGGCCACGGCCACGTCGACGTCGTGGGCGGTCTTCAGCCCGCAGATCTTGATGAACACTCCCGCCGCATCAGTCATGCCACCAGTCAACCAAACCGCATCACCCACGGGTGGCACGTCCCATAGGCCGGGCACGGCAGCCCCGCCGTCGCTAGCCTGGGACGAGGAACACATCCACGGCACAGCACGCCCCGGAGGACGACGGTGACGACCATGACCGAGCGGGCCACACCCATAGAGACTCTGTCGCCGCCAACGTTCGAAACACTGCTGCGCACCGTCGAGGAGATGAACACGCCAGACGGCTTCAAGGCCGAGCTCATCCGGGGGAAGATCGTCGTGTCGCCGTTCTCCGCGCTGCGCTACCTGCGCCCCATGCGCGCACTTCGCAAGCAGATCGAGGCGCACGTGCCCAAGGGGCACATCGCGGAGACGTCGCCGTTCCTCTTCAGCTTCCCGGCGGCGAAACGCGCCTACGGCCCCGACCTCTTCGTCGCGGACGAGGCCTCTTTCGACGAAGAGGGCCGCCACGCGGACGGGGCGGCCTTGTCACTGGTCGCCGAGTTCACCTCCCTGTCGACCAAGGACGCGGACTGGACCGAGAAGCTCGAGGTCTACGGACGCCTTGTACCGGTCTACCTGGTCGTCGACATGCAGGACTCGGAAATCACCTGCTTCTGGGACCCCTCTCCGCACGGGTACCGCTCCCGCACGACCGTCTCCTTCGGCGAGCCCCTGCAGGTCCCGGAGCCGTTCGCCTTCACGATCGACACGACCGGCTTCTGACCGGCCGAAGCGCCGGATCCCGGACGCAGGGCGCCGACGCGGTGCCGGCCCCGCCTGAGGGCGGCGGCCCGGAAACGCCCGAGGGCGGCACCCCTCGCGGGGTGCCGCCCTCGTTCGAGAACAGCCGATCTACCGGTGGCCGGAGCCAGGGGTGGATCAGAAGTCCATGTCACCACCCGGCATGCCGCCGCCCGCGGGGGCACCGGCCTTCTCGGGCTTGTCGGCGATGACGGCCTCGGTCGTCAGGAACAGCGCGGCGATCGACGCGGCGTTCTGCAGCGCGGAGCGCGTGACCTTCGCCGGGTCGATGATGCCCTCGGCGATCATGTCGACGTACTCGCCGGTCGCGGCGTTCAGGCCGTGACCGATCGGGAGGTTGCGCACCTTCTCGACGACGACGCCACCCTCGAGACCACCGTTGACGGCGATCTGCTTGAGCGGGGCCTCCAGCGCGAGCTTCACGGCGTTGGCGCCGGTCGCCTCGTCACCCTCGAGCTCCAGCTTCTCGAAGACCGCGGAGGCCTGCAGCAGGGCCACGCCACCACCGGCGACGATGCCCTCCTCGACGGCCGCCTTCGCGTTGCGAACGGCGTCCTCGATGCGGTGCTTGCGCTCCTTGAGCTCGACCTCGGTCGCGGCACCGGCCTTGATGACGGCCACGCCGCCGGCCAGCTTCGCGAGGCGCTCCTGGAGCTTCTCGCGGTCGTAGTCCGAGTCGGAGTTCTCGATCTCGGCGCGGATCTGGTTCACGCGACCCTGGACCTGGTCGCTGTCACCGGCACCGTCGACGATGGTGGTCTCGTCCTTGGTGATGACGACCTTGCGGGCGCGGCCGAGCAGGTCGAGACCGGCGTTCTCCAGCTTGAGGCCGACCTCCTCGGAGATGACCGTGCCGCCCGTGAGGATGGCGATGTCACCGAGCATGGCCTTGCGGCGGTCACCGAAGCCCGGGGCCTTGACGGCGACGGACTTGAAGGTGCCACGGATCTTGTTGACGACGAGGGTGGAGAGCGCCTCGCCCTCGACGTCCTCGGCGATGATCAGCAGCGGCTTGCCGGACTGCATGACCTTCTCCAGGAGCGGCAGCAGGTCCTTGACCGAGCCGATCTTGGAGTTGACGATCAGGATGTACGGGTCGTCGAGGGACGACTCCATGCGCTCCATGTCGGTGGCGAAGTACGCCGAGATGTAGCCCTTGTCGAAGCGCATACCCTCGGTGAGCTCCAGCTCCAGACCGAAGGTCTGGGACTCCTCGACGGTGATGACGCCTTCCTTGCCGACCTTGTCCATGGCCTCGGCGATGAGCTCGCCGATCTGGGTGTCGGCGGCGGAGATGGAGGCCGTCGAAGCGATCTGCTCCTTGGTCTCGACGTCCTTGGCCTGCGCCAGCAGGGCGGCGGAGACGGCCTCGACGGCCTTCTCGATACCGCGCTTGAGGGCCATCGGGTTCGCACCCGCGGCCACGTTGCGCAGACCCTCGCGGACGAGCGCCTGGGCGAGAACGGTGGCGGTGGTCGTACCGTCGCCGGCGACGTCGTCCGTCTTCTTGGCGACTTCCTTGACCAGCTCGGCGCCGATCTTCTCGTACGGGTCCTCGAGCTCGATCTCCTTGGCGATGGAGACACCATCGTTGGTGATCGTGGGGGCGCCCCACTTCTTCTCAAGGACGACGTTGCGACCCTTGGGGCCAAGGGTGACCTTGACGGCGTCGGCGAGCTGGTTCATCCCACGCTCGAGGCCACGGCGGGCCTCCTCGTCGAACGCAATGATCTTGGCCATCTGAAGTGGTCCTCCCGGACAGCGGTGGATTGCTCCGGACCGCGCCCGCGCCCGCGACGGACGGCCTGCGTGCCCGGCGGTTCCTTCCCACCGGACCCTGCGGGCCTCACCGACCCGGTCCTCGTTTCAGTAGCACTCTCACCAGGAGAGTGCTAACGCCAATGATTAGCACTCGACCCCCCCGAGTGCAAGCGGCTTGGGGCAAGACCCCGCTACTGCCGGGCCGACGCACGAGGGGCCCCCATCCCGTGTCCAGGATGTGGGCCCCTCGTGGTGTTCCAGGTCTTCGATGAAGACCGTGCGTCGGTGGTCGATCGCTCCAGGACTAGCCGAGTGCGAGCTTGACCATGTCCGCCTGCGGACCCTTCTGGCCCTGCGAGATCTCGAACTCGACCCGCTGACCCTCTTCAAGGGTGCGGTACCCGTCCATCTGGATGGCGCTGTAGTGGACGAACACATCCGCACCACCGTCGACCGCGATGAAGCCGTAGCCCTTCTCCGCGTTGAACCACTTGACGGTGCCCTGAGCCATGCCTAACTCCCCTATTACTGGCCCTTGCGCAGGAACGCACTTCACGATCCCGGGTCAGAACTTGCGTCGGAACGCTTCGACCGAGGCTGAATGTATCTGCGCGGATGCTGTCTGCAACAGGTCAATCCGATGAGAATTCTGGACACCGGGAAACATTGAAATAGAGTGAAAATTTGCCATACTCCCGGGCAACTCGGGCCTGACATATCTCGCCAAAGCCCCATACCGCACTTGCATGTTGGCCCGATGTCGACCCTCACGCGGCCCGTTCATATGCGGCGGGCAAGAACAGCGGAGGGGACTTCCCCAACCCTACCGTGCCCAATCAAGCAGAATTGCCCCCTCCGCTTTTAGCGGAGGGGGCAATTTCGGTTTTCGCGTGTCAGCAACCGCCGGCGACGGCCGGGATGATCGAGACGCCGGCGCCGTCGGGCGTCGCCGCCTGCAGCCCGCCCTCGAAACGCACGTCGTCGTCGTTGACGTAGACGTTCACGAAGCGGCGCAGCTTGCCCTGGTCGTCCAGGACGCGCGCGGCGATGCCCGGGTGGTTCTTCTCCAGGGACTCGATGACCTCGGCGAGGGTCGCGCCCTCGGCCGGGACCTCGGCGACGCCGCCGGTGTAGGTGCGCAGGATGGTGGGGATGCGGACGTTGACGCTCATGGCGCTACTGCCTTTCCGGGAGAGCGGAGGAGAAGGGGTCAGGTCAGGTCAGGCCAGGCCGGCGGCGCGGAACGCGTCCAGGCTCGGGCGGATGGTGGCGGTCTGTCCGCTGTCCGCGGCCACCGCCTCCAGGGTCTTGAGGCCGTCACCGGTGTTGAGGACGACGGTGGTCAGCGTCGGGTCGAGCTGCCCGTTCTCGATGAGCTTCTTCGTCACGCCGACGGTCACGCCGCCCGCGGTCTCGGCGAAGATGCCCTCGGTCTGCGCGAGGATCTTGATGGCCTCGACGACCTGCTCGTCGTCGACGTCCTCGACGAAACCGCCGGTGCGCCGGGCGATGTCCAGGACGTACGGGCCGTCCGCCGGGTTGCCGATGGCCAGCGACTTGGCGATGGTGTTCGGCTTCTGCGGGCGGACCACGTCGTGACCGGCCTTGAAGGCGGTGGACACCGGGGAGCAACCCTCGGCCTGGGCGCCGAAGATCTTGTACGGCTTGTCCTCGACGAGGCCGAGCTTGATGAGCTCCTGCAGACCCTTGTCGATCTTCGTCAGCTGCGAGCCGGACGCGATCGGGATGACGATCTGGTCGGGCAGCTGCCAGCCGAGCTGCTCGCAGATCTCGTACGCGAGCGTCTTGGAGCCCTCGCCGTAGTACGGGCGCAGGTTGACGTTGACGAAGCCCCAGCCCTCGCCCAGCGGGTCACCGATGAGCTCGGAGCAGAAGCGGTTGACGTCGTCGTAGTTGCCCTCGATGCCGACCAGGTCGCCGCCGTACACACCGGCCATGACGACCTTGCCCTGCTCCAGGTCGTGCGGGATGAACACGCAGGAGCGGAAGCCGGCCCGGGCGGCCGCGGCGCCGACGGCGCCGGCCAGGTTGCCGGTCGAGGAGCAGGACAGGGTGGTGAAGCCGAAGGCGCGGGCGGCCTCGACGGCGATGGCCACGACGCGGTCCTTGAAGGAGTGCGTCGGGTTGCCGGAGTCGTCCTTGACGTAGAGCTTGCCGGTGATGCCCAGCTCCTTGGCCAGGTTGGCCGCGTCCACGAGCTTGGTGAAGCCGGGGTTCAGGCTGGGCTTGGACGCCACGTCCGCGGGGACGGGCAGCAGCGGCGCGTAGCGCCAGATGTTGTTCGGGCCGGCCTCGATCGCGGCGCGCAGGGCTTCGGGGTCCCCGGTCGGGAGGTCGTAGGCGACTTCCAGCGGTCCGAAGCACTCGACGCACGCGAAGATGGGGCCGAGCTCGAAGCGGGTACCGCACTCGCGACAGGAAAGGCCGGTGGCAGGTCCGAGGTCGACGGAACCGAGGTCGGCAGAGGTGGCGACAGTCTGTGCAGCCATGATGGCGAGGCCCTTTCTCCTCATCTTCCCCATGGCGCACTTCGCCATGAGACGGAATTGGCACCTTCCCTAGCCGGGGACCTCGCTGACGTCGCTGGATGTGCGATCGCGAGAACCGACTGGAGGGTTGCCGGGGCTTCAACGGGCCGTGTCCCTCTGCCCCTCTGGATGAGCGGTATGGCACCGGCACACGCGCTCTATGGCGCGCCGGTGCGTTTGTCGCGAGGACCCCCGGCATGCGGTGGTCCTTCGCGTTGTTCAAGACTGTAACCGAAGGGTCGGGCGGTTGAGACAGCCGTCCGAACCGCGAGATGGATCACATAAGGGCGCATATCGCCGACACGCAGGGAGTGCTGAGGGTGCTGGAAGAGGTGGAGCGCTGGCTGGCCGACCGCTCCTGGGCCGCCGCCGACCGACCGCTCGACCAGTTGCTCGACCGGAAACGGGCGGCCGGGACCACGGTCAGCGTCGTGCTGCCCGCACTGGACGAGGAGGCGACGGTCGGCGCGATCGTCGAGGTCATCCGGCGTGAGCTGATCGAGGGGCTGCCGACGCCCCTGGTCGACGAGCTGGTCGTGGTCGACTCGGGCTCCGCGGACCGCACCGCGGAGGTCGCGGCGAAGGCCGGCGCCCGGGTGGTGCACCGGGACGAGATCCTGCCCCGCGTCCCGGCGCTGCCCGGCAAGGGCGAGGTGCTGTGGCGCTCGCTGCTGGCCACCCACGGGGACATCGTCTGCTTCGTCGACGCCGACCTGCGGGACTTCTCCGCCGCCTTCGTCTCGGGGATCGTCGGACCGCTGCTGACCGACCCCGACGTGCACTTCGTCAAGGCGATGTACGACCGGCCGCTGGGCGAGCGCCCCGGCCAGGGCGGCCGGGTCACCGAGCTGGTCGCCCGCCCCCTCCTCAACCTCCACTGGCCCCAGCTGGCCGGCTTCGTCCAGCCGCTGGGCGGCGAGTACGCCGTACGGCGCTCCCTGCTGGAACGGCTGCCGTTCCCCGTCGGGTACGGCGTCGAGCTGGGCCTGCTGGTCGACGCGCTGCACACGGTCGGGCTGGACGCGCTGGCCCAGGTGGACGTGGGCGTACGGCTCCACCGTCACCAGGACGGGCAGGCGCTGGGCCGGATGGCCGCGGCGATCTACCGCACCGCCCAGGTACGGCTCTCGCGCGGGCACCTCGTACGGCCGGAGCTCACGCAGTTCGAGCGCGGCCCGCAGGGCTTCGTACCGCGGACGTACCCGGTGGACACCGAGGAACGGCCGCCGATGGCGGGCATCGAGGAGTACGCACTGCGGCGCGTGGCGTGAGGGAACGTACGGTTTGAGCGGGGTCGGGCCGGGCTAGGTTGGCCGCATGGCTTCCCAGGTACTCGTAGCAGCGAACCGCGGCCCCCTCTCCTACTCCCTCGCCCAGGACGGAGCGCTCAGCGCCCGGCGCGGCGGGGGCGGTCTCGTCTCCGGACTCTCCGCCGCCCTGGCCGAGCAGCCGGGGGCCCTGTGGATCTGCGCGGCGCTGTCGGACGCGGACCGGGAGGCGGTCCGCCGGGGCGTGGCCGAGCCAGGGGTCCGGATGTTGGACATCGATCCCACGATGTACGACGACGCGTACAACGGCATCGCCAACTCCGTGCTGTGGTTCACGCACCACCACCTGTACGACGTGCCGCGCGAGCCGGTCTTCGACGCCGAGTTCCGTCGGCGGTGGGAGTCGTACGAGCGCTACAACCAGGCTTTCGCCGACGCCCTGGCCGAGGAGGCCGCGCAGGGCGCGCAGGTGCTGGTGCAGGACTACCACCTGGCGCTGGTGCCCGGACTCTTGCGGGTGCTCCGTCCCGACCTGCGGATCGCGCACTTCACGCACACCCCGTGGGCCGCGCCGGGCTATCTCGCCATGCTGCCGGACGTGGTCCGCGAGACCTTGCTGTGGGGCATGCTCGGCGCGGACGTGCTCGGCTTCCACACCGAGGCCTGGGCGGCCGAGTTCCTGGGGTCGGCGCGGCTGGACGACGCGTGGGGGCGGTCGGAGGTGCGCGAGGGCTCGGTGGTGGAGCACCAGCGCTACTCGGTGTGGCCCACCCGCACCACCCAGGTCCGGGCGTACCCGCTGGGCGTGGACGGGGACGAACTGCGGGCGCTGGCGCACCGGCCGGAGGTGGACGCCAAGCTGGCGGAGCTGCGGGCGGAGGTCGACGGCCTGAAGACGATCGTCCGCGTGGACCGCACGGAACTGTCGAAGAACATCCTGCGCGGCCTGCTGGCCTACCGGGAGCTCCTGACGGACCAGCCCGAGTGGCGCGGCCGGGTGGTGCACCTGGCCTCGGCGTACCCCTCTCGGCAGGACCTGAAGGTGTACCGGGACTACACGGCGGCGGTGTCGGAGCTGGCGGCGGAGATCAACGCGGAGTTCGGGACGCAGGAGTGGCAGCCGGTGCTGGTGTCGGTGAAGGACGACTTCGCACGCTCCTTGGCGGCGTACCGGCTGGCGGACGTGGCGCTGGTGAACCCGGTGCGGGACGGGATGAACCTGGTGGCGAAGGAGATCCCGGTGGTGTCGGAGGCGGGCTGCGTGCTGGTGCTGTCCACCGGGGCGGGGGCGTACGAGGAGCTCCGCCAGGACGCGCTGACGGTGAACCCGTACGACGTGACGGCGACGGCGCAGGCGCTGCACGCTGCGCTGGCGATGCCGGTGGGTGAGCGGGCGGAACGCACGAAGCGCCTCTCCGCTGCCGCGACGGCCCTCCCGCCGTCCGCCTGGTTCGAGGCCCAGCTGTCGGCCCTTGAAATCTAGCCTCGCCGGCGTTCGAGGCGCGGGGGTCCGGGGGCGGCGCCCCCGGCGACGGCGCCGCTGCCGGGGCTCCGCCCCGGACCCCGCTCCTCAATCGCCGGAGGGGCTGAAGATGTCAGCGGCGGATGGCCTCGGCCAAGGCGGCCAGGAAGGCGGCGACCGGGCCCGGGCCGGGGAGGACCAGGTCGGCCCGCGCGGCGAGCTCGGGGACCTCCGCGGAGCCGCTGCACACCAGCAGCCCCGGCAGGCCGTCCGTACGGCCCTTCTCCACCGCCGCGAACGCCGCCAGGTCACCCAGGTCGTCGCCCGCGTACAGCACCGCCTCCGCGTCCCGCTCCGCCAGGAACTCGGTCAGGGCGACGCCCTTGTCCATGCCCGGCGGCCGAAGCTCCAGCACCGCCCGCCCCGGCTCGACCATCAGCCCGTGCCGGGCGGCCAGGTCGGTCAGGGGCTCGCGCAGCGCCGCGAAGGCCGCCGCCGGGTCCTCGGCGCGCCGGGTGTGCACGGCCAGCGCGCGGCCCTTCTCCTCGATCCAGGTACCGCGCCAGGCCCCGATGGAGTCCAGGAACCCCGGCAGCTCCGCCCGGACCGCCGCCACCCCGGGGTGCTCGGCGGGCGCGTGGACGATGCCGCTGACGGCGTCCCAGCGTTCGGCCCCGTAGTGGCCGAGGACGACGAGGTGCTGCAGGCCGGGGACCCCGGCGAAGCCCCCGTAGCGGACGGCGACGCCCGCCGGTCGCCCGGTGATCACGGCCACCGAGTCGACCTCGGGGGCGAGTGCGGACAGGGCCGGGACGGCTCCGGGGTGGGCTCGGGCCTGGTCCGGGTCCGGGACGATGTCGGCGAGGGTGCCGTCGAAGTCCAGGGCGACCACGGACCGGCGAGGTGTGCGGAGGAGGGCTTCGAGGCCCTCGCGTCCGGCAGCGGTGACGGGCATCGGCAGGTCGTGCGGATGGCTCCCCATACGCACGACCCTAACGGGCCGGCCGGGTGACGGCTACGGCTATCGCCGGGCTCGCTGAGCCTCGCGGATCCTGCGCAGCCGGTTGACCGTGCCCGGGGCGTGGGCCAGCGCCCGCGGGTCGTCCATGAGCGCGTTGAGCAGCTGGTAGTAGCGGACGGGGGTCATCCCCAGCCCTTCCCGTATGGCCCGTTCCTTCGCTCCGGGCCCCGGCCAGGTGCGTCCCTCGTACGCGAGCACCCCGGCCTCCGTGGCCGTCAGCTGCCCCTCGTCCGTCATACCGCCAGATTAACGCCGTGCTCCGACAGTCGGCCCGCCGCCACCGGTCAGCGCGGGTCGGACGCGCGGGCGGCGGTGGCGATCTGCTCCAGGACCTTCGCGGGCTGTCCGCCGGGCTGGACGGTCTTGCCGATGTTCTGCTTGATCTCCTCGCTGACGCCGGCCCAGGACTTCTTGCCGACCGGGTACAGCCGGGAGCTGGGCAGCGCGGTGAGGAAGGGCTTCAGCTGCGCGGACGAGCCGCCGGTGGCGGCCTGCTTGGCCTGGTAGCCGCTGGTGGTGGCGGGCAGCAGGTCGTATTTCTCGGTGAAGGCCGTCACGTTCTTCGGCTGGTACAGGAAGTCCAGGAACTTGCCGGACTGCTGGCGGTGGCCGTTCTTGAAGGCCATGACCCAGTCCGCGACGCCCATCGCGGGCTGGTCGCTGCCGTCGGAGGTGGGCAGCGGCACCATGCCGAACTTCACGCCCTTGGCCGCGGCCTGCTTGAGCAGCGTCGGGTGCCCGTTGAGCATGCCGACCTCGCCCTTGGTGAAGCCGTCGAAGGCGGCCTGGCGGTCCAGCTTGCCGGGATCCACCGGGCCGGTCAGCCCCTGGCCGACCATCTTGTCCCGCAGGAATTCGAGCGCCTTGACGTTGGGGGCGGAGTCGATGGCGTAGGACTCCTCGTTGTCCGTGTAGCCGCCACCGCCCGAGAGCATCCACATCATCGTCTCGGCCTGCGCCTCCTCGCGGCCCAGCGGCACCGCGAAGGGGGTGGGTACGTTCGCGGCCTTGAGCTTCTTGGCGGCGGCTTCGAGGTCCGCCCAGGTCTTCGGCTGCCAGCCCTTGGCGTCCTTGCCGATCACGCCGGCGTCGGCGAGCAGCTTCTCGTTGTAGAAGAGCAGCCGGGTGCTGGAGACGAAGGGCATGCCGTACTGGACCTGCTTGACCTTGCCGGCGTCGGCGAGCGGGCCGAGGAAGTCGGCCTCGGTCTTCACGGAGAGCAGCTCTTCCGCCGAGTACAGCTTGCCGGCGGCCGCGTAGTCGGAGTAGGCGCCGATCTGGGCTATGTCGGGGGCCTTGCCGGCCTTGACCATCTCGGCGACCTTGGCGTCGACCTCGGACCAGGAGTAGACGCTGACCTCGACCTTGGTGCCCGGGTTGGCCTTCTCGAAGCCCTCGGCGAGGTCCTTCCAGTACGCCTCGGAGGAGTTCTGCGGATTGTCCCCGTAGTCGGCCGCCACGACCCGCAGGGTCACCTCGTTGTCTCCGGTGAGTCCGCCGACGGCTCCGCAGCCCGTCAGCGTCACGGCAGTCAGGCACAGCGCGGCGCCGGAAGCGGCCAGGCTCAGGTAACGGCCCTTCACAGTTCTCCATCCACCCTTTCTTGTACGTACGATCCACGTAAGGTCTACACCACTTTGGCGGCTCGTCCACATCGGGCTCCCGACCGAGGTCCCGAATTTGTATGGCCGCTCAACAATCTCCCTCATTGGACTAGACCTTTCCCCGCCGAGCACGCGAGACTGTCTCTGTGAAATCCGTGAAACACGTCATCGCCCTCGATGTGGGCGGCACCGGGATGAAGGCCGCCCTCGTCGCCGACGACGGCACCCTGCTCCACGAAGCGCGCCGGGCCACCGGCCGCGAGCGGGGCCCCGACGCCGTCGTCGAGACGATCCAGGACTTCGCCGCCGAGCTGCTCGACACCGGCCGGGAACGCTTCGGACGGCCCGCCTCGGCCGCCGGCGTCGCCGTCCCGGGCATCGTCGACGCCGAGCACGGCATCGCCGTCTACGCGGCGAACCTGGGCTGGCGCGACGTACCGATGCGCGCCCTGCTCAGCAGCAGACTCGGCGGCATCCCGGTGGCCCTCGGCCACGACGTGCGCACCGGCGGACTCGCCGAAGGCCGCATCGGAGCCGGCCGGGGCGCCGACCGCTTCCTGTTCGTCCCGCTCGGCACCGGCATCGCCGGAGCCATCGGCATCGCCGGCCGCATCGAGGCCGGCGCCCACGGCTACGCCGGCGAGATCGGGCACATCGTGGTCCGCCCGGGCGGCCCCGCGTGCGGCTGCGGCCAGCACGGCTGCCTGGAGACCCTCGCCTCGGCCGCGGCCGTCAGCCGCGCCTGGGCGGCCGCCTCCGGCGACCCGGAGGCCGACGCCGCGGACTGCGCCAAGGCCGTCGCCTCCGGTGACGCGCGCGCCCGGGAGGTCTGGCTGGCCGCCGTCGGCGCCCTCGCCGACGGACTGGTCACCGCCATCACCCTGCTGGACCCGCGCACGCTGATCATCGGTGGCGGGCTCGCGGAGGCCGGGGAAACCTTGTTCACACCACTACGGATGGCCGTGGAGGAGCGCGTGACGTTCCAGCGGCTCCCCCACATCGTGCCGGCGGCCCTCGGGGACACCGCCGGATGCCTGGGCGCAGGGCTGCTCGCCTGGGACCTACTCGCCACGGAGGTACCTGCCTGATGTCCGGAAGCGCTCACAGCACCGTTCTTTCGGGCGCCAGGGTGGTGCTGCCCACCGGAACGGTGGCCAACGGCAGGGTCATCGTCGACGGCGAGAAGATCGCCGGCAGCGCCCACGAGGGCGCGCGGACCGTCGACCTGTCCGGGCACTGGATCGTCCCCGGCTTCGTCGACATGCACAACCACGGTGGCGGTGGCGCCTCGTTCACCTCCGGCGCCGCCGAGGACGTCCTCAAGGGCGTACGCACCCACCGCGAGCACGGCACCACCACCCTGGTCGCCTCCACCGTCACCGGCGACCTGGACGAACTGGCCCGCCGCGCCGCCCTGCTCGCCGAACTGACCCGGCAAGGTGAGATCGCCGGCATCCACTTCGAGGGCCCGTTCATCAACCCCTGCCGCAAGGGCGCGCACAAGGAGGACCTGCTGCGCGACCCCGACCCGGCCGAGGTCCGCAAGCTGATCGACGCCGCGCACGGCGCCGCCCGCATGGTCACCCTCGCCACCGAACTGCCGGGCGGCCTGGACTCCGTACGGCTACTCGCCGAGCACGGGGTGATCGCGGCGATCGGCCACACGGACGCCACCTACGAGCAGACCCGCGCCGCCATCGACGCGGGCGCGACCGTGGCCACCCACCTCTTCAATGCGATGCCGCCCCTCGCCCACCGCGAACCCGGCCCGATCGCGGCGCTGCTGGAGGACGAGCGGATCACCGTCGAGCTCATCAACGACGGCACCCACCTGCACCCGGCGGCCCTGGAACTGGCCTTCCACCACGCGGGCGCGCACCGCGTCGCGCTGATCACCGACGCCATGGACGCGGCCGGCTTCGGCGACGGGACCTACCACCTCGGCCCGCTGGAGGTCGAGGTCAAGCACGGCGTGGCCCGGCTGGTGGAGGGCGGTTCCATCGCCGGATCGACGCTGACCCTGGACACCGCCTTCAAGCGCTCGGTGACCCTCGACAAACTGCCCGTGGAGTCCGTGGTCCAGGCGATCTCCGCCAACCCGGCCAAGCTGATCGGCCTGTACGACGAGATCGGCTCGCTGGAGCCCGGCAAGTACGCGGACCTCGTCGTGCTGGACGCCGCGTTCGACCTCAAGGGCGTCATGCGGCGCGGCGAATGGATCGTCAACCCGGCCCCCTGACCGCCGATCTGACGGCCGAGCGGCCGCGCGCAGGGAAAACGGTCGGCCCCAGGACTGGGCCGACCGCCGTGTGTTTGGCATGATCCCGGCAGCAACGGACCCGGGAGTGCCCATGATCCTTACCGTGACGCTCAACACCGCGCTCGACGTCACGTACCAAGTGCCGCGGCTGCTCCCGCACGCCTCGCACCGGGTCTCGGCCGTCACCGAACGCCCCGGCGGCAAGGGGATCAACGTCGCCCAGGTCCTGGCCGCCCTCGGCCACGAGGTGACGGCGACCGGCTTCGCGGGCGGCCCGGTCGGCGCCGTCGTACGAGGGCTGCTCGCACGGTCCCCGGGGGTGGTCGACGCCCTGGTGCCCTGCTCCGGCAACACCCGCCGCACGGTCGCGGTGGCCGACGCGGCCTCCGGCGACACCACGCAGTTCAACGAGCCCGGCCCGCCGATCACCGCCGCGGAGTGGTCCCGCTTCCTCGCCCACTACGAGGAACTGGTGCGCGGCGCCCGCGCCGTCGCCCTGTGCGGCAGCCTCCCGCCGGGCGTGCCGGTGGGCGCCTACGCGCTGCTCGTACGGGCGGCCCGAGCGGCCGGGGTGCCCGTCCTGCTGGACACCAGCGGCGAGGCACTGCGCCGCGGGGTCGCCGCCCGCCCGGAGATCATCAAGCCGAACGCCGCCGAACTGGCCGAACTCACCGGATCCCGCGACCCGCTCCCCGCCACCCGCGACGCCCGCCGCCGGGGCGCCCACGCGGTGGTCACCTCGCTCGGCCCGGCCGGCCTGCTGGCGGCCACCGCCGAGGGCTCCTGGCAGGCGGCCCCGCCGCGCCGGCTGTCCGGCAACCCCACCGGAGCCGGTGACTCCGCGGTCGCCGGCCTGCTGTCCGCGCTCGCGGAGGGCCTGGACTGGCCGGAACGCCTCAGCCGCGCGGTCGCCCTCTCGGCGGCCACGGTCCTCGCCCCGGTGGCGGGCGAGTTCGACCCCGGCGTCTACGAGGAGATGCGGGGCGCGGTCCGCGTCACCGCCGGCGGCTGACGCCCGCGCGGATCCGGCCGGGCGCCCCTCGAAGGAGCGCGCCGAGACCGTTCCTGACGGCCCCTCGGCGGCCGACGGACCCGGCGGACGCGACAGAACGCAAAAATCCGGCTCCACCGCAGGTGCGGCGGAGCCGGATCCGTTCCGGGGAGGTCCTCCCCGACGTCAGCGCCTGACGTGGCCCGAAGCCAGCTCCAGCTGGTCGAAGACGACGTCGCACTGGTTGCCGGGCTCGCACGAGATCTTCATCGCGTTCGTGCCCTTCTTGAGGTTGATGAACGCGAAGGTACGCGTCCAGCCCTTGTCCCAGGCGCCGTCCGCGGCCTTGGCGAAGTTGGCCAGGTTCAGCGACTGGTTCGGGCTCTGCCCGTTCACCGTGAGGGTCGCCTTGCCGTCCTTGCCGGGAACGCCGTAGTTGACGAACAGCGTGTATTCGCCCGCCTCCGGCACGTCCACCGTCCAGGTGAGCGCCGCACCGGGCGTGTTGAAGCCGGCGACGTACTGGCCGCCCGAGCTCTTCGAACCGGGCACCGTGCTCTCCAGCCGCGCGCCACCGGTCAGCACCATGCCGGCGCCGGCCGCCTCGCCCTTGGGCAGCGGAGCCGCGGAGGGCTTCGGGCTGTTGGTCGCCGGGCCGGTCGGGTTCTGGGGGGCCGCGGACTGCTGGCCACCGTTCGCCGAGGGCTGGTCCTTGTTCTTGCCCTTGTCCTTGTCGCCGAACTGCAGGGCCGCGACGATGCCGATCACGACCACCGCGACCACGGCGACGGCCGCGATCAACAGACCGCGTCGGCTGGACCCGCCGCCGGCGCCACGACCGCCGCCGTGACCGCCGCCGTGACCGCCCGGATGCGGGACCGTCTGCGTCTGCTGGGCCGGAACGCCGTAGCCGCCCGCCTGGAGGGCTTCCGGGGCCTGGTACTGGGCCTGGTAGCCAGGAGCCTGCTGCGTGGGACCCTGCTGGTGGGGGACGGGGCCGCGCTGGCCGCCGTTCCTGCGCTCGCCGACCGTACGCACCTGGTGGTGCGAGGTGCGGGGGACGCCCGGCTGAGGCCCGGGGTGACCGCCGGCCGACGCGCCGGGGTAGCCGTATCCACCACCCGACGTGGGCGGGGTGGCTCCGGCCGCCTGGCCGTCCTCGTAGAGGTAGCCGAACGGATCGTCGTCCTCGGGCTTGTTCGCCCCACCGTGCGGGCCGTTCGCGGGCGTCGTCATCGCAGGTCACTCCTTTCGACCCACGGGAGCCTACCCCGAACAGGTGCGCCCACGAGCGGCAGACCGCCTCATCCCGCCCGACGATGTGCCTTCGACCGGGACCTCTTCTCGATGTACATCCGCTGGTCGGCGGAGCGCAGAACCTCGTCGGCGGACATCCCGCAGCTGGCCCAGCCGATGCCGAAACTGGCCCCGACCCGCACCGCACGGCCGTCGACCCGGATCGGCGGGATGATCGCGTTGCGCAGCCGGACGGCGAGGTCGGCGGCGTCGGCGGCGCCCAGGCCGTCGGCCAGGACGACGAATTCGTCACCACCCAGCCGAGCGACGGTGTCACCGTCCCTGACGCCGGTCGTCAGCCGCCGGGCGACCTCGATCAGGACCGCGTCACCCGTGTGGTGCCCGAACCGGTCGTTGATCGACTTGAAGCCGTCCAGGTCGCAGAAGAGGACCGCGAGCCCCTTCGTCCCGTCGTCGATGTCGGTCGCGGGCGCGACCGTGTGCACGTGGTGGTCGTACGGACCGTCCGACGGGGCGGGCGGCGCCCCGGGGAATTCGAAGGGGTCGGCCCCGGGGTACCGGTCGGGGCCGTCGGCGTGAAACCCGTGCTCACCGGCACCACCCGCCTCCGCGCCCACCGGATGTCCGTCGTGCCCGGCGTGCGCCGCGTGGCCGCCGCCCGCCGCGTGGCCGCCGTGCGCCGCGTGGCCGCCGTGCGCCGCGTGGCCGTCGTATCCGTCACGCCCTTCGAAGGCCGCGTCCAGCGCCTCGATGGCGCTGGCCCGCACGGACTGTGGCCTACGGCACAGCCGGGCGCCGAGTCGGGCCCGCAGTTCGGCGCTGTTGGGCAGGCCGGTCAGCGAGTCGTGACTGGCGCGGTGGGCGAGCTGGAGCTCGTGCCGCTTGCGCTCCTCGATGTCCTCGACGTGCGTGAGCAGGAACCGGGGTCCGTCGGCGGCGTCGGCGACGACGGAGTTGCGCAGGGAGACCCATACATACGTGCCGTCGCGGCGGCCCAGGCGCAGCTCGGCGCGGCCGCCCTCGGCGGAGGTGCGCAGCAGGGTGCCGATGTCCTCGGGGTGGACCAGGTCGGAGAAGGAGTAGCGGCGCAGCACGGAGGCGGGCCGGCCGAGCAGCCGGCACAGCGCGTCGTTGGTCCGCAGCAGCCGGCCGTGCTGGTCCCCGCCCATCTCGGCGATGGCCATGCCGCTGGGCGCGTACTCGAAGGCCTGGCGGAACGACTCTTCACTGGCCCGCAGCGCCTGCTGCTCGCGCTCCAGCCGGACGAGGGCCCGCTGCATGTTCGCCCGGAGCCTGGCATTGCTGATCGCAATGGCTGCCTGGAAGGCGTACATCTGGAGCGCTTCACGGCCCCAGGCGCCGGGCCGGCGGCCGTTGCGCGGTCTGTCCACCGAAATGACACCCAGAAGTTCCCCGCCGGACGCATACATGGGTGCGTAGAGCCGGTCCTCGGGGTGCCACTCGTCCTCGAACCGGGGATCGGGGCCGTCGGTGTGCCACTGGGGGACGTCGTCCTCCATCAGGACCCAGCCCTCGGTGTGCGGGATGAACCTGAGCCCGTCCCAGTTCTCACCCATCGTCAGACGGCGTTCCCAGGAGGCGCGGGAGCCGACGCGGCCGGTGATGAGGGCCTCCGCGGCGGGGTCGCCGGCGAAGGCGGCGACGACAAGATCACCGTCCGGGCGAACGAGGTTGACACAGGCGAGTTCGTAGCCGAGGCCCACGACGATGCCGTCCACGACGGTCTGCAGAGTGTCCGCCAGGCTCCGGGCCGTATTGAGCTCGGCCACCACCCGGTGCAGCTGCCGCAGGGTCGCAAGACGGACGTACGGCTCCGACTCGGTCTCCATTGCTCGCTCTCCCCGAGACCTCGACAGCAACTCCAGGTTTGTCATCGGCGTTTCGTTGCGGTGTCCCGTCCACTGAATCACAGTGAGCTGTGCGGCAGGTACACAGGGTCAACAAATCTTGCCCTCTGTGACTCAAGTCACATCAGGTGAATATCGGTGCGCCGTGGGGTCGTACATGGCTGGGAGCGCTCCCTCACATTCCCGAGAGCAAACGATACGCCGGGGCCTAGGCCAAGGGGCGGGGACGCGACTCGGACCAGGGCCCGATGTGCGACGCGGGAGGGCGAGATTAGCGTTTCGGCGTGCTGAAGACGACCCCCGTACCCACCGCGTCCCACGGAACCCCCCATGCTGAGGGAGTGAGCAATGACGAGTTCCGGGCCGCGATGTCCCGGCTGGCGGCGGGCGTGTGCCTGATCACCGCGCACGAGCCCCCGCTGACGACGGACGGCCCGCGCGGCGAGGACGTCGGGATGACGGCCACCGCCTTCATGTCCGTGTCCCTGGACCCGCCGCTGGTCCTGGTGAGCCTGCGCGAGGGCTCCCGGATGGACGACCTGCTGGCGGAACAGCCCCTGTGGGCGGTGTCGGTCCTCGCCGACCACCAACTCCAGGTGGCGGGCCGCTTCGCGATGAAGGGCCGCATCAGTGACCGACTGCTCTTCGCCGACCTGCCGCACGTACGCGGCGAGGCCTCCGGCGCACCCCTGCTGAGCGGCGCCCTGGCCACCCTGGAATGCCGTACGGAGAACCGCGTCGAGGCGGGCGACCACACCCTGGTCGTCGGCCGGGTCCTGACGGCCGACCTGCCGTCGCCGGACGGGCAGCCGCTCACGTACTTCCGCGGGCGCTACCGGCACCTGGGCACGTAGGGCCCGTGGGGCTGCCAGGGCTGCCGGGGCGGGTAGGACGCGTAAGACGGGCACGGGCGGAGGCTACCAGTCCCGGCCCGTACGGCCCCGCTTGGTCTCGGCCCGCGCCTTCTTCTCCCGCAGCCGGCGCTCGTTGATCCCGCGCGGGATCTTCGTCGCCCGGCGCTGCTTGGGCGGCGGCGCCGTCGCCTCGGCCAGCAGCGAGGCCAGCCGGACCAGCGCCATCTCCCGGTTGCGCAGCTGCGAGCGGTGCTCGGAGGCCCGTACGGTCACCACCCCGTCCACCAGCTTCGCCGCGAGCCGCTCCAGCGCCCGCTCCTTCCACACCTCGGGGAGCGCCTTGGTGGCCGCCAGGTCGAACAGCAGCTCCGCGCGCGAGTCCGAGGTGTTCACGTGCTGACCGCCGGGCCCCGAGGATCGCGAGAACCGCCAGGCGAGCTCTCCCTCGGGGAGCACGACCGAACCGCGGATGACATAGGGACCAGGCATGCCCCTATGATCCGCCCCCGCCCCGGCCGCCGTCACCCGTATTTACCGCCCTGCGCACGCGGCCCGCGAAAAGGCCCGCTATCGGCTCGCGAGCCGGCCCGCGATCCGGCCCGTGGAGATTCGCCGTCACGGACAATTCACGACGGGAACCCGACCGGCCTCTCGTCGCGTTATAGGGGGCAGCGGTAGTTTGACCGCCTGTACGTGCATGTTGGATGAGGAAAGGGACATTCCCATGGCTGTCAGCCTGTCCAAGGGCGGCAACGTCTCGCTCACGAAGGAGGCCCCGGGCCTCGCTGCCGTCACGGTCGGCCTCGGCTGGGACGTCCGCACGACCACCGGTGTCGACTTCGACCTCGACGCCTCGGCGATCGCGGTCAACCCGACGGGCAAGGTCGTCTCCGACGGCCACTTCGTCTTCTTCAACAACAAGTCCACCCCGGACCAGACCATCGTCCACACCGGTGACAACCGCACCGGCGAGGGCGCGGGCGACGACGAGGCCATCAACGTCAACCTCGCCGGCCTGCCGGCCGACGTGGACAAGATCGTCTTCCCGGTCTCCATCTACGACGCCGAGGCCCGCAGCCAGAACTTCGGCCAGGTCCGCAACGCGTACATCCGCGTCGTGAACCAGGCCGGCGGCGCCGAGATCGCCCGCTACGACCTCTCCGAGGACGCGGCGACCGAGACCGCCATGGTCTTCGGCGAGCTCTACCGCAACGGCGCCGAGTGGAAGTTCCGCGCGGTCGGCCAGGGTTACGCCTCCGGCCTCACCGGCATCGCGCAGGACTTCGGCGTCAACGTCTAGGTCGGACACGAGCGCAGGTGAAACCCCCTCCCGGCCGTCCGGGGAGGGGGTTTCGCTACCTTCGACAGGTGATCCTGCAACCGCTCGTCCCCGTCGACGGCGCCCTTCCCGGCCCGGTACTCACCGAGATCGCCGCGCTCTACTCGACGAACCACGCGTTCTTCGAACTCAGCGGAGACTTCCCCGACCCGGACCGCATCACGGTCGAACAGGTCGCCGCCGCACTCGCCGGTGAACTGGCCCACGACAGCGCCGAGGTGCTCCTCGCCCGGTCCGCCGGCCGCCTCGTCGGGCTGGCCGCCACCCTCGCGCAGGCACCCGCCGCCGACGACCCGGACCCGTGGATCGGCCTGCTGCTCATCGACGCCACCACGCACCGAACGGGACACGGCCGCGCCGTGGCCACCCTGGTCGAGGACCGCTTCCGCGCCGCCGGGCGCGCGGGCGTACGGATCGCCGTACTGGACAACAACCCCGAGGCCCTGGCCTTCTGGCAGTCCCAGGGGTACGTCACCCTGCGCCGGGCCAAGGACCGCGAGATGGGCCGCGACTGCACCGTGCTGCGCAAGCCGCTCGAAACCCCGTAGCGGACTTCGCGGCGGCGCCCTGCGGCGCACCCCGCCCCTACGCGGGGCGAGCCCTCCCGTACAGCCACACGTCCCAGACCTTCTTCAGGCTCCGCCCCGTGCTCTGCTCGGCGTAGGCGGTGAAGTCGGCCGTGCTCACGTTCCCGTGCCGGTGGGCCTCGGCCCAGCCGCGCACCAGGGCGAAGAACTTCTCGTCGCCCACCTCCTGCCGGATCCGGTGCAGGACCATCGCGCCCCGGTAGTACACCGGATCCGCGGAGATGTCCTGGGGCCCGGGCGGGTCGGCCGGCGGGAACGCGCCCCAGTCCTTGTCGGCGTCCTCGTCGACGTCCGTGTCACCGGTCCGGAACGCCTCGAAGTGCTGCTGCGCCGTGGGCCCGCCGTGGTCCTCGGTCCACAGCCACTCGGCGTAGGTCGCGAAGCCCTCGTTGAGCCACATGTCCTTCCAGGACTTCGGCGACACCGAGTCGCCGAACCACTGGTGCGCGAGCTCGTGCACGACGAGGTCCTCGCTCAGCGCGCCGGGGTAGACGGGCCGGCCCTGGGTCTCCAGCGCGTAGCCGAGGGTCCCGGCGGGCACCACGATCGCCCCCGCCGAGGCGAACGGATACGGGCCGAACCGGCCGCTGCCCCACTCCACCATCTCCGGCAGCCGCCCGAGCGGACCGGCGCTCGCGGCCTCCTCCTCCGGCGTGACGGCACTGTAGAGGCCGACCCCCGAAGGCGTCCGACCGGTCGTCACCTTGTACCGCCCGATGGCGGCGGTCGCCAGATAGCTCGCCATCGGCTCCGGGCTGTGCCACGCGAACACGGTCCGCCCGTCCGTGCCCTCGACGCGGGAACGCAGCTCGCCGTTCGACACCGCCTCGTAGCCGCGCGGCACGGTGATGGTGATGTCGTACGTGGCCTTGTCGCTGGGGTGGTGGTTGCCGGGGAACCAGGTCATCGAACCGACCGGCTCGCCGACGGCGACCGCCCCGTCCCGCGTGGTGATCCAGCCCTCCTCGGCGCCGTCCGGATCCGCGAGGGCCTTCGGCTTCCCGCTGTAGTCGACCTCCGTACGGAAGACCTCGCCCTTCTCCAGGTCCTCGGCCGGGCGCACCGTCAGCTCGTTCCCGGACCGGTTGTACCGGGCCCCCTCGCCCTGGACGGTCACGCCCTCGACCTTCAGGCCGCTGAAGTCCAGGTTGAAGGAGCTGAGCGTCTGCTCGGCGCGGGCGGTGATCACGGCCGTGCCGTGCAGCTGCCCGTCGTCGGGGTCGTAGTCCAGATCCAGCGCGTAGTGGTCGACCTGGTACCCGCCGTTCCCGGCCCGGGGGAAGTACGGATCACGCAGCCCCGACGCACCCGGCCGCCCCTGCACCGTGTCCCCCGTACACCCCGTGGTGAGGGCGAGCAGGGCGACGACGACGGGGGCGGCGAGGCGGGAGAGCGCACGGAGGTCCACGCACTCGATCCTAGGCGGGTCGGCGCCGCGGGCTACTTGCCCAGCGCGTCCACGCCCGCCTTGGCGAACTTCTCGTCCAGGTCACCGCTCGGGGCACCGGCCACACCGATGCCGGCGACGGGCGCGCCGTTCGCCTGGACCGGGGTGCCACCGCCCAGGAAGAGGGTGCCGGGGATGTCCTTCAGGTTCGGGGTCTGGGCGAGGCGACCCGCGAGCACCGAGGTCGGGGCGTTCCAGGACACGGCGGTGAAGGCCTTGCGCTCGGCCGACTCGTAGGACTGCGGACCCGCGCCGTCGCCGCGCAGGGTGACGATGGTGTTGCCGTTGCGGTCGACGACGGCGACCGTCACCTTCTGGTTCTCGGACTCGGCGGCCTTCAGCGCGGCCTGGGCGGCGCGGGTCGCGGCGTCGACGGTGAGGTGCGTCGTCGTGGTGAAGTTCTTGTCGCCCGGCCCGTCCTTCTTCGAGGAGACCGAGGCGACGGACGCCGCGGCGGCGTCGGAGGCGGGGGTCGCGCTGGCGCTCACGGCCCCGAAGGCTCCGGCGCCCAGGGCGACGGCGAGGGCGGTACCGGTGAGAACGCGGGTGCGGGTGTTCATCTCTGCTCCTGAGAACGGTGGCACGGTGGCACGGGGTCGGCATCGGGTCGCTCCGGGGCCGGTCGGACCGGCTCCTTCACTGCTCCAAGCCTCGGCCCGAAACCCCCCGCGCCCCGTCCCCGTACCGGCTCGCCCCACCTACCGCACCGGCTGACCCCAGGGTCATCCGATCGGTCGATGCGCACCGCCTCCGGCGAGGTATTGGCTGGTCACCCCCACCGCGCTGGGGGGCGGAGCCCCGCTCTTCCAGCCCCGCTCTCCCAGCCCCGCCGGCGTTTGAGGCGCGGGGCCGGGGACGGAGCCCCGCTCTCCCAGCCCCGCCGGCGTTTGAGGCGCGGGGTCCGGGGCGGAGCCCCGGCAGCGGCGCCGCAGCCGACAATGGACGCATGCCCGACCGAGGAGCACCGGTGAGCCACCCCGCCCCGCCGCGCGACGACACCCGCACGCTGACCACCGTCGCCCACACCGCGTTCTTCCTGCTCCTCGGCGCCTCCGTGGTCCGCTTCCTGCTCCGCCACCCCGGCGAACCCCGCACCCCGTGGATCATCGCCCTCAGCATCACCCTCGCCCTGCTCTACGTACTCGGCCCCGCCCTCGGCGCCGCCCCCACCGCCCGGCGGCTCCTGTGGCTCGGCCTGGTCGTCACCAACTGGACGGTCCTGGTCGTCCTCGCGCCGAGCTTCGCCTGGTGCGCCGTACCGCTGTTCTTCACCGCCCTGCGCACCCTCCCGCCGCGCGCCGCGATCGTCCTCGTGGCCCTCCTCACCACCTTCGTGGTGATCGCCCAGCTCCAGCTGGCCAAGTCCTTCGACCCCAACCTCCTCCTCGCCCCGCCCGCCGTCGCCGCGCTCGCCACCGCCGTCTTCGTCCACATGGAGCGCCAGGCCCAGGCCCAGCGCACCCTCATCGACGACCTGATCCGCACCCGCCGCGAGCTGGCCGCCACCGAACGCCGCGAAGGCACCCTCGCCGAACGGCAGCGGCTGTCCATGGAGATCCACGACACCCTCGCCCAGAACCTGTCCAGCCAGCAGATGCTGCTCCAGGCCGCGGACCGCACCTGGGACAGCGACCCGGCCACCGCCCGCGCGCACGTCCGTACCGCCACCGGCATCGCCGCACACGGCCTCTCCGAAGCCCGCCGGCTCGTCCACGACCTGGCCCCCTCCGAGCTCGCCGACGGCGCCGGTCTGGCCGAAGCCCTGCGCTCCCTCGGCGCCGGCCCGGACATCGAGGTCCGCTTCCACCTCGAAGGCACCCCGGCCCCGCTCCCCGACCGCGTCCAGTCCGCGTTGCTGCGCATAGCCCAGGGCGCGCTGGCCAACGTCCGCGAGCACTCCGGCGCCCGTACGGCCGCACTCACCCTGAGCTTCCTGGGCGACCAGGTCGTCCTGGACATCGCCGACGACGGCCACGGCTTCACCGAACCCCGTACCGGCACCCACGCCCGCACCCGCGCCCGCACCGACAGCGCCGGACGCGGCCACGGCCTCCCCGCCATGCGGGCCCGCGTCCGCCAGCTCGGCGGCACCCTGACGATCGAATCCACGCCGGGCGAGGGCACCGTCCTCTCCGCGGCCATCCCCCTGGAGCCGGCCCCATGACCACGATCCTCCTCTGCGACGACCACGTGGTGGTCCGCGCCGGGCTGCTGGCCCTGCTCGGCAGCGAGCCCGACATCGAGGTCCTCGGCGAGGCCGGCAGCGGCGAGGAAGCCGTCGCCCTCGCCGCGAAGCTCCGCCCCGACGTGGTCCTGATGGACCTCCAGCTGGGCGAGGGCATCGACGGGGTCGAGGCCACCCGCCGCATCACCGCGCTCCCCACGCCCCCGCACGTCCTGGTCCTGACCACCTACGACACGGACGCGGACATCACACGGGCGATCGGGGCCGGCGCCACCGGCTACCTCCTCAAGGCCGAACGCCCCGAGGAGCTCTTCGCCGCCATCCACTCCGCCGCCCAGGGCCGCACCACCCTGTCCGCGCCCGTGGCCAGCCGGGTCATGGCCCACATGCGCGGCACCCGGCCCACCCTCACCGACCGCGAGCTCGACATCCTCGGCCAGCTGGCCCGGGGCCTGGGCAACCGCGACATCGCCCGCGCCCTGTTCATCAGCGAGGCCACCGTCAAGACCCACCTGGGCCGCATCTACGACAAGCTCGGCGTCGACACCCGCGCCGGCGCCGTCTCCGTCGCGAAGGAACAGCGCCTGCTGCCCTGACACCGGAGGTGAACGGCCCCGGCACCCGTGACACCATCAGCTACGTGCTCGACATCGGCTACTCCCTCTCCCGGCGTTTCCCGGACCCCCCGCAGACCGACTACCGCTCCGCGGACGTCCACACCCTGCGGCACGACCTGTTCTGCGGGGACGTGTACCTCGCCGACACCACCGCGGACCGGGAAGTGTCCACAGCCTGGGGATGGGTGCCCGTACTGGACTTCGCCTGGGCGCTGTGCGACATCGTCGAGCAGCTCGACAAGGACCCCCGCGGCAACCGTTCCGCGAACCGGCAGTACGCCGAGCTCGACTTCACCGAGTCCACGGACCGGATGCTCTTCGAGCGCCGCTTCGGGTGGGTCGACGTCGAGGCCGACTGGATGCCCGCCGAGGAAGCGCCGCTGACCTTCAGCCACCGCCTGCTGCGCCGCGAGGCCCGCGACTTCCTGCACGACCTCGTCGCCGACCTGATCGACATGCACGACGGCCTCGCCGACAACCCGGCCATCTGGACCCTCCAGGCCCGCTTCCCCCGCGTCCCCGCGTAGCCCGACCGGGCCCCCGACCGCGGGCCCCGACCGGGCCGGATCAACCGGCGGACAGCAACTCCCGGAACACCTGCGCCGAGCGCGGGTTCTGCCCGCACTGCCACACGCCGTGCGGGCAGTAGTCGGTGATGCTGTGGTAGAGCGGCCGGTGCTCGGCGAACCAGGCCAGCATGCCCCGCACGTACGCCGGATTGTCCCCGTGCCGGAACAGCCCCCACTCGGGGTACGAGATCCGCTTGCCGTGGGCCCGCGCGAAGTCGACCTGCTGCTGGAGCCCGTAGGGCTGGCTGACCTGCTCGTCGAAGGTAGGGCCGGGCTCCTGGTCGTAGGAGTCCATGCCGATGACGTCGACCACGTCGTCACCCGGGTAGCAGCTGGTCCAGGCGATCGCGTCACCGCCACGGTTGGGGGCGTAGTCGAACCGGAACCGCTGCCCCTCCACCGAACGCATGGCGGCCACGACGCGCCGCCAGTACGTCTTCCAGCTCTCGGGGTCGGGACGGCAACGGTGGGTGTAGTTGAAGCCGTTCATCTCCCAGCCGAGCACGATCACCGTGTCCGGGACCCCGAGTTCGACCAGCCGCGTGGCCAGCCGCCGGAAGTGCTGGTCGTTGGCGCCCCGCGCGCCGGAGCGGATCAGCTCGGCGACCCGGTCGTCGGGGACGCCCGCCTCGTTGCGCTCCTGCATGGGCACGTTCAGGACGAACAGCCGATCCGCCTTCTCCTGGCGCCACCGCGCCCAGGTGCGCAGGGAATCGGGTGCCCCCTCGATGTTCGCCCAGGTGTCGCCGGGCAGGTAGGTGTGCCCGGCGCGCAGCTCGGTACCGCCGAGCCAGCTCGACAGTTCCCGCATCCGCTCGACTCCGGGCGAGCCGTAGTGGAGATAGGCGCCCACGGCGACCTCGGGCCCCGCGCCCGCGCCGCCCCCGGCGCCCGCCCTCGGCGGCCGCCCGCCGAGGGCGCTCCCCGCGATGAGCAGGCCGACGGCGACCGTACTCGCGCAGGCCCCCGCCAGCCAACGGCCCAGACGGGACATGACACCTCCACAGGCCTCGTGCACCGATGTGTCTGCCGGCGACGATAGGCACCGCACCGGCCGCACGGCCTGTCCGGGCATCGGGATGCTCGGCCATTCGCCGCAGCCACCCACCCCCGCCCGGGCCGTCCGGGTGACCGGCGATCGAGCCCCTACCCCACCACCCGCACCCCCAGCTGCGCCGCCAGCGCCGGAGCCAGGTCGAACAGCTGCGCCGGGCTGATCACCGCCCCGGCCAGCGCCTCCACCCCCCGCGCGATCTCCAGCACGGACGCCTCCCGCAGATCCACGTCCGTCATCCGCACCTCGCTGAAATCCGCCCCCCGCAGCGCGCAGTCCCGGAACTCCACCCGCTCCAGCACCGCCCCCGCGAAGTCCGGCTCCACCAGCACGCACCCCTCGAAGACCACGTCCTTGAGCCGCGCCTTCCGCAGATTCAGGTAGTCGATCTTGCCCCCGCGGACCAGCACCCGCTCCAGCACCGCCCCGTGCAGCTGCACCCCGCCCAGCCGGGCGTCGACCACCTCCACGTCCCGCAGCGAAGCCCCCGACAGGTCGGTCCCCACCCCCCGGATGCCCTCCAGCACCGAATCCAGGACCCGCGCCTTCGCCAGCCCCGCCTCGTCCACCGCACACCGCCGCACCGCGCAGTCCATGAACCGGGCCCCGATCCCCTCCTGCCCCGCCAGGTCGAGATCCGCGAACTCCAGCCCGTCGTAGTCCCCGTCCGGCTCCAGCTCACCCCCCTCCCACACCGTCAGCTCGGGCAGCCGCAGCTCCGGCCGCCGTGCCGCCTTCACCGTCTGCTGTCCCTGCTGCCCTTTGCGCGCCATTCCCCCATCGTGAACCACGCCACCGACAACGGCTTGACCTCAACCGCGCTCGAGGTCGCAACCTGGGGCCATGCCCACCATGCGAGCCATCCGCCTGCACGCCTTCGGCCCCGCCGAGAACCTCTCCTACGAGCACACGGACACCCCCGTCCCCGCCCCCGGCCAGGTCCGGATCGCCGTCGCCGCCGCCGGCGTCCACCTCCTCGACACCAGCCTCCGCCAAGGCATCCAGGGGCCGCCCGCCCCGCTCCCCGAGCTCCCGACCATCCCCGGCCGCGAGGTCGCCGGCACCGTCGACGCCCTCGGCCCCGGCACCGACCCCGCCTGGCTCGGCCGCACCGTCGTCGTCCACCTCGGCTTCGCCCCCGGCGGCTACGCCGAGTACGCCGTCGCCGACGCCGACCGCCTGCACCCCGTACCGCCCGGCCTCGACCCCGCCGAAGCCGTCGCCATGATCGGCACCGGCCGCACCACCCTCGGCATCCTGCAGTTCGCCGACCTCGGACCGGACTCCGTCGCCCTGATCCCCGCCGCCGCCGGCGGCATCGGCACGCTCCTCGTCCAGTACGCGGTCAACGCCGGCGCCTCCGTCGTCGCCCTCGCCGGCGGCCCCGCCAAAACCGCCCGGGCCGCGGCCAACGGCGCCCACCTCGCCCTCGACCACACCGACCCCACCTGGCCCGACGCCGTACGCGCCCAGCACCCCGGCGGCGTCACCGTCCTCTTCGACTCCGTCGGCGGCGACACCGCCCGCACCGCCCTCGGCCTCCTCGCCCCCGGCGCCCGGCACCTGGTCTTCGGCTGGGCCGGCGGCCCCCTCCACCTCACCGACGCCGAACGCGCCGACCTCGACGCCCGCGCCATCACCACCCAGGGCGTCCTCGGCCCCACCATGCTCCAGCGGGTCGGCGCCCCCGACCCGCTGCGCGTCCTGGAAACCCGCGCCCTCGCCGAGGCCGCCACGGGCCGCCTACGCCCCGCCCTGTCCCGCTACCCGCTCGCCGAGGCCGCCACCGCCCACCACGACCTGGAAACCCGCGCCACCACCGGCAAGGTCGTCCTGGAACCCTGACGCTACGGGGCGCCCAACTCCGCCAACGCCCCGTCCGTCAGCCGGTACACCGACCACTCCTCCTGCGGCCGCGCGCCCAAGGCCTCGTAGAAGGCGATCGTCGGCGCGTTCCACCTCAGCACCGACCACTCCAGCCGCTCGTAGCCCCGCTCCACGCATGTCCGCGCCAACTCCCGCAACAGCGCCTTGCCATGACCGCCCCCGCGCACACCCGGCCGCACGTACAGGTCCTCCAGATAGATCCCGTGCACCCCGCGCCACGTCGAGAAGGAGAGGAACCACACCGCGAAGCCGACGACCTCCCCGTCCTCCGTCTCCGCGACGTGCGCGAACACCGCCGGGCGCTCCCCGAACAGCGCCTCGCGCAACTGCTCCTCGGTGGCCCGCGCCTCGTGCGGCACCTTCTCGTACTCCGCGAGCTCGCGGATCATCGCGTGGACGGCGGGAACGTCATGGACCTCAGCGCTACGGATCATGCCCGCAGCCTAGAACCACGGCGCAGCGCCTCGGCGACCGTCAACTGGACCTCGTCCAGCCGCTCGTCCCCGTCCTCGACGTCCCACAGGCAGTTCTGGAGCACCCGCCCCAGCGTCCAGGCCCGCGCCCGCTCGCGCTCCAGACCCGCCACCTCCGTCAGCAGGTCGAACCGCCACCGCACGTCACCGGCCCGGAAGTTGTCGACGATCGCCGGCATGAGATCGAAACCCGGATCGCCCGCCAGCGGCTTCGGGTCGATGGCCAGCCACGGCTCCCGGCCGCCCGCCAGGACGTTCCCGTAGTGCAGGTCCCAGTGCAGCAGCCGATCCCCCGGCTCCCCCACGACCTCCGCCACCGCCGCCGCGCAGTCCTTCAGCAACCGCCGGTCCCGCTCCTCCACCAGCCCCGCCAGCGCCCGCGGCACCTCCTGGAGCATCCCGGCGGCCATCTCACCGAGCCCGCGCAACCCGGCCGGAGCCGGCACCGCCGTCAGCCGCGCCACCAACTCCCCGACCACCACCACCGCCTGCCGCGCGTCCTCCCGCGCGAGCGCCGCCAGATCCCGCCCCTCGTCCAACCGCTCCAGCAGCAGGGTCCCGGTGTCCGCGTCGTGCTCCAGCAGCCGTACGCAGCCCCGCCCGTCCCACGCGCGCAGCGCGACCGGCTCCCCCACGCTCTCCTCGTCCACCGCCACCAGCTTCAGCACCGCCGAGCTCCCGTCGGCCCGCTCCACCGGCAACACCAAGGCCGTCACCCCGTGCATCGCCGGCCCGACCCGCCGCAGCCCCCACCGCTCCAGAAACAGCGCCGCCCGCCCGGGCAACGCGGCGACGAACTCCCGCCCGGCGTCCCCCAGAGCCTCGACCAACCCCACCGGAACCTCAACCATGCCCAGACGGTACCGGTGTCCCTGCGGTGTCCCCTGCGGGGTGCTCGGCGGTGTGCGGTGCCCCTGCGGGGTGCTCGGCGGTGTGCGGTACTGCTCGGGCTGCGCCCGGGCGGCCGCCTCAAGCGCCGGCGGGGCTGGTGGTGTGGGGCGGGGCCCCGCAGGAGGATCTCCTCGGCTCGGCGCGTGCTGCCTCGTCACGGCAAGACGGCCGTGGTCGCGCCTCGTCCTGCGGGGACCCTCCTCCGTGTCCCCGCCCCACGGCAGGGCTACGACAGCGACGGCCCAAGGGGCGGGGGGACGGGGTGGGGTGTCCCCGCAGGACGAGCGCACAACCCCGCCCCACAACCGAGACAAACCAGTAAGGCGCGAGCCGAGGAGACACCCCACCCCGGCCCCCCGCCCCGACCCCCCACCGACACCGAGTCACGGACCCGCCAAATCCAGCCCCGCCGGCGATTGAGGCGCAGGGCCCGGCGCAGCCCGACCCGCACCGCACAGGCACGGGCCCGCCAAATCCAGCCCCGCCGGCGATTGAGGCGCGGGGGCCGGGGCGGAGCACCGGGATACCGCCCGCACCGGCCGAGCACACCGCAACACGTCCAGGCGACACCCCCGACCCGCGACACCCCGTCCCTGGACACCCCTCCGAAACGGGGTGTACCAACTCCCCCATGACGATCAACGGCGGCATTTCCTTCTGGTACGCGTCCGCGCCGAGCGGCGGCGGCGGCGGCCCCGCCACCCCACCCCGCGCACCCCTCACCACCGACACCACCGCCGACGTCGTCATCGTCGGCGGTGGCTACACCGGCCTGTGGACCGCCTATTACCTCAAGCGCGCCGCCCCCGACCTCCGCATCACCGTCCTGGAACAGAAGTTCTGCGGCTACGGCGCCTCCGGCCGCAACGGCGGCTGGCTCTACAACGGCATCGCCGGCCGCGACCGCTACGCCGCCCTCCACGGCCGCCCGGCCGCCCGCCGCCTCCAGCACGCCATGAACGCCACCGTCACCGAGGTCGTCGACGTCGCCGCCAAGGAAGGCATCGACGCCGACATCCACCGCGGCGGCGTCCTCGAAGTCGCCCGCACCCCCGCCCAACTCGCCCGTCTGAAGGCCTTCCACGCCCACGAGGTCGCCTTCGACGAGGGCGCGACCGACCGCGAACTCCTCGACGCCCCCGCCACCCGCGCCCGCATCGACATCGCCGACGCCGTCGGCTCCAGCTGGAGCCCCCACGGCGCCCGCATCCATCCGCTGAAGCTGGTCAAGGGCCTGGCCGCCGCCGTCGAAGCGCTCGGGGTGGTCATCCACGAGTCCACGCCCGTCACCGAGATCGCCCCACGCCGGGCCGTCACCCCGTACGGCACGGTCCGCGCCCCGTACGTGCTGCGCTGCACGGAGGGCTTCACCGCCGCCCTCAAGGGCCAGAAGCGCTCATGGCTGCCGATGAACTCCTCGATGATCGTGACGGCCCCGCTGCCCGCCGAGACCTGGTCCCGGCTGGGCTGGTCGGACAGCACGCTGCTGGGCGACATGGCCCATGCGTACATGTACGCGCAGCGCACCGCCGACGACCGCATCGCGATCGGCGGCCGCGGGGTCCCGTACCGCTTCGGCTCGCGCACCGACAACGACGGCCGTACCCAGCCCGCCACCGTCTCCGCCCTGACCGGCCTGCTGACCTCCTTCTTCCCGCAGCTCGCGGGTACGGAGATCACCCACGCCTGGTCAGGGGTGCTCGGCGTGCCCCGCGACTGGTGCGCCACCGTCACCCTGGACCGCGCCTCGGGCCTGGGCTGGGCGGGCGGCTACGTCGGCTCGGGCGTCGCCACCGCCAACCTCGCGGCCCGCACCCTGCGCGACCTGGTCCTCGGCGAAGCCACCGAACTGACCACGCTGCCCTGGGTGAACCACCGCGTCCGCCGCTGGGAGCCGGAACCCCTGCGCTGGCTCGGCGTCCAGGCCCTCTACGCCGCCTACCGCGAGGCGGACCGCCGCGAGAGCGCCAGCCACCGCCCGACGACCACCCCGCTGGCCCGCCTGGCCGACCGGATCTCGGGCCGCCACTGACCCTGCCGGCTCACCGCGGGGTGGTGTCCGTCCCGCTAGGCGGCCTTGCCCCCTTCCCCTTCGTGCGCCTCGTCGTGGTCGTGGTCGTGCTTGCCGCCGTGCCCGGGCTTGTGACCGTGGCCGGGCTTGTCGCAGTCCTTGTGGTCGTGCTTCTTCTTCACGTGGATCGTGACGGAGCAGGTGCGCGCCGATGAGCAGGAGCCGCCCGGCGCGGTGGGTGCGACGTAGTTGACCAAGGTGTGGTCGCCGGTGTCGGGGGTGTCGACCCGCACCTGGTACGTGACGGTCGCGGTACCGCCGGGTGCCAGCGTGCCGGTCCAGGACAGCGTGTCACCGGTGAGGTTCGCGGAACCGCTGGTGGAGGTGAGCGAGCCGGGTACGAAGGTGGCGTCGTCCAGGACGTCGCTCAGGTCGTCGGTGAAGTCGCCGTTCGCGGCGACGGTGCCGGTGTTCGTGACGGTGAGCCGGTAGGTGATGGTGTTGCCCTCGTTGACCGGCCCGGTCGGCGAGGCCGACTTCGCCACCGTGTAGGCGGGCACGACGCAGCTGCCGCTGTCCTGCGTGGAGGTGGCCCCGAAGAAGCCGCGGCCCGTCGCCTCGACGGTCGTGACCGGCAGCGGCGAGGTCGACTCCGTGGTGGGCAGGGAGGTCAGCAGGTTGATGTCGCCGTTGGAGGCGAAGGCGTAGACGCTCCCCGCGGATTTGGCCGCGCCGAAGGTCTGGGGGACCGTGCCGATCTGCACGACGGTGTTGTCGGGGTGGATCCGGAACACCGGGGACGGGCTCGTGGTGTCCGCGGCTCCGAAGGCCAGGACGTCGCCGTCGTCGAGGGTGATGAAGTCACCCGCCGAGACGATGCCGGCCGGGAAGGAGGCGGGGAACAGCGTGGAGACGCCCGTGGCGGGATCGATCAGGAAGATCTGGCTCGTGTTGAACGAGCCCGCGATCAGCGTTCCGTCCGCGCGGGCCGTCAGGCCGTTGACGGCAGGCGTCGACGTCACCGCCGCGAGCGGTCCCGAGATCGGCCGGCTCGCCGTCTCCGCGCCGGTGACGGGGTCGATGGTGTAGAGCGTGGTCGCGCCGGGGGATCCGGGGAAGTCCACCCCGTAGAGCGTCGAGCCGTTGGGGCTGAAGGCGATGTCACCGTAGTCGCGGGCCAGCGGGACGTTGCTGAGCGGGTTGCCCGTCGTGTCGTACTGGACGAGCCTCCGGTCGTTCCCGCCGGTGTTCGCCCACAGCGGCGTCGGCGGGCACACCGCCCGCGCCTTCGACGCGGCGACTCCGGCCGAGGCCGTCCCCGTCTGCGCATGCGCGGTCCCACGGTGCCGGTGACAGCCAGGACGAGGCCGATCGCCGCTCCCGTCAGCACACGTCGCAGGCTGTTCTGCCCGTAACACGCCATGAAGGCTCCTCACTTCTCCCGTTCCTCCCGTGAGGAACGGATCGCGCGCGCAGCCGGCCGGGAGCCCCGAGCGGGCACCGGGCCGGCAGAACCGGTCGACGCAGAGTTCCCGGAGCGGAGCCCTCGGATCATGAGGGCCGGCGGAAGCCCCCCTTCCGGCCCATCACGACCACTCGAACAGGCTGGCGCACGACGCCGAGGCGCTGCCCTCGGAGCGGACCGGGTGACAGCCGCCGACGGCCCGGCGCGGCCACCACGCCTCCGGAACAGAAAAACCCCAGGTCACGGCACGTGACCTGGGGTTGGCGGAGCCCCCTGTCGGATTCGAACCGACGACCTACGCATTACAAGTGCGTTGCTCTGGCCGGACTGAGCTAAGGGGGCAGGACCCGCTCGCGCACACGCCGAGCGAAGCCGCCATCACTCTACACAGCACGCGAATCCCCCTGCCATCACATTGGCCGGCCCCCCACGGGGTACCCCGTGGCCGCCACCGCTCGCGTCACGGCGTCGGGGTCGGCCTGCGGGTTCAGTGCTTCGACCACGTCGTCCGTCAGGGGGCGCAGGGCGAAGACGTGGCGGATCGCTTCGAGGTCGAGCTGCCGCCCGTAGTAGGTCTCCGCGAAGGCCTGGTAGGCCTCCGGCGTGCCGGCCGCCAAGACGTGGAAGAGGTGGCCGGTGCCGTCGTCGTCGTACTCCTCGTACTCCACCTGCCCCGCCCGCCAGGCCGTGTCGTGCCTCTCCCGCCAGAAGACGACGGTGGCCACCCGCACCTCGTCGTCGCAGAAGGCCGGCTCGTCGAGCAGCGGGCGGAACACCTCCGGCAGGGTGTCCACCAGACCGGGCCACAGGGCCATGTCCTCGTTCGTGTAGGGGCTCATGGAGGACTCGTGGTCGAACCCGCGGCCGAAGACCCCGTCGGGGGTGAAGAGGATCGTGTACTCGTCGCCCGCGCCGTTGTTCATCAGCCCGGCCTCGGTCCCCGGGCCCCACCCGGGGTCGTAGTCGAAGTAGCTCCCGTACCGGCCGCCGATCATGGCTTCGAGAGCCGCGAGCGCCCTGCAGCGGTCGCGCAGGACGGGGACGGCCGGGAGGACGGCGATCAGTTCGTGGACGCCGCGGAGGCGCTGTGCTGCGGTCATGCGCGACATGGAAGCAGGCGGGTCCGACAGATCGCACAAAGTTCGAAGTCACGGCGGCGCGGTGCTGACAGCCGGAGGAACGGCGGGTAGCGTCGGGCGGAGTCCGGATTCTGGACTAGACCTTCCACTCGGATCGTCCGGCACGTTCCTGCCGGTAGAAGGGATTCATCACCATGGCTTCTGTCACTTTCGACAAGGCGACCCGTCTGTACCCCGGCGGCGACAAGCCGGCCGTCGACCAGCTCGAGCTGGAGATCCAGGACGGCGAGTTCCTCGTCCTCGTCGGCCCGTCCGGCTGCGGCAAGTCCACCTCGCTGCGCATGCTCGCCGGCCTGGAGGACGTCAACGGCGGCGCCATCCGCATCGGTGACCGCGACGTCACGCACCTGCCGCCCAAGGACCGGGACATCGCGATGGTGTTCCAGAACTACGCGCTCTACCCGCACATGTCCGTTGCCGACAACATGGGCTTCGCGCTCAAGATCGCCGGCGAGGACAAGGCCACCATCCGCAAGAAGGTGGAGGACGCGGCGAAGATGCTCGACCTCACCCAGTACCTCGACCGCAAGCCCAAGGCGCTCTCCGGCGGTCAGCGCCAGCGCGTCGCCATGGGCCGCGCCATCGTGCGCAAGCCGCAGGTGTTCCTGATGGACGAGCCGCTGTCGAACCTCGACGCCAAGCTCCGCGTCTCCACCCGCACGCAGATCGCGGCGCTCCAGCGCGACCTCGGCATCACCACCGTCTACGTCACCCACGACCAGGTCGAGGCGATGACGATGGGCGACCGCGTGGCGGTCCTGAAGGACGGGCTGCTCCAGCAGGTCGACACCCCGCGCAACATGTACGACCGCCCCGCGAACCTCTTCGTCGCCGGCTTCATCGGCTCGCCCGCCATGAACCTGGTCGAGGCGCCGATCACCGACGGCGGCGTGAAGTTCGGCGACAGCGTCGTCCCGGTGTCCCGCGAGGCGCTGTCCGCGGCGGCCGACGCGGGCGACCGCACCGTCACGGTCGGCGTCCGCCCGGAGCACTTCGACGTCGCCGAGGCCGGCGGTCTGACCATCGTCGTGAACGTCGTCGAGGAACTCGGCGCCGACGGCTACGTCTACGGCTCCACCACCACCGCCGAGGGCTCGCAGGACCTCGTGGTCCGCGTGGGCGGCCGCCAGGTCCCGGAGAAGGGCTCCAGCCTCCACGTGGTGCCGCGCGCCGACGAGATCCACGTCTTCTCGACCTCCTCCGGCGAGCGCCTGTCCAAGTAGCAGCTCCCGCAGGTTTCGCGGTCGTTGGAGGGGCGTCCCGTCAAGGGGCGCCCCTTCGGCGTGCGTTGCCCGACCGGGGCCGTCGCCGGAACCCGGCAGACCGGGCCATTCGGCCCCAACCGTCAACCCTTAATTCGAAAAACCACGTCGAACCATCCCCCGACAGAGTGACTAAATGTCGCCAAATCTTCACCGAGCGCTACTCTCGCCCTCGTGACCCACACTGCCCGCCGTATCGGCCGTTCCCTCGCCCTGGTCCTGCCCGTCGTCCTGGTCCTGTCCGGGACCCTCGCGGTCACCATGGTCCCCTGGGCGGACACTTCGTCCTCCCAGGTCCTGACCGCCGCCGCCGAGGACGTCTCCGTCCCCGCGAAGCCGCGTGCCGCGCACGAGGTGCTGCGCGAGCAGCTCGTCGGTGAGCTGCAGCAGGGCGAGCGGCCGGACGACGTCCTGACCCACCTCCAGCAGGAGGTGAACAAGCGGCCCTCGCTCGCCGAGCACTGCGTGGGGATCGCGCGGGCGCTGGGGCGGGCCGCCGTGGACGCGTACGGCCCGACGAAGGCGCAGTCCTACTCCCGGCCCGTCTGCGACACCTCGTACGCCTCCGGCGTCGCCTCCATGGGCTGACGCCGCTCACGTCCCTACGCTGGCCGTCATGACCGACGACCACCGATCCGCTCCACCCGCGCCCTCCGCAGCCGCGTTCCCCGCCGCACCCACCCAGGCCGTCGTCCTGGCGGGCGGCCAGGGTTCGCGGCTGCGGCCGTACACGGACGACCGCCCCAAGCCGATGGTGGAGATCCCGGGGACGGGGATGCCGATCATCGGGCACCAGCTGGCCTGGCTGGCCTCCGAAGGGGTCACGGACGCCGTGGTCTCCTGCGGGCACCTGGCCGAGGTGCTCCAGGAGTGGCTGGCCGGGGCCCGGTTGCCGCTCCGCGTGACCACGGTGGTCGAGGAGGAGCCGCTGGGGCGCGGCGGCGGTCTCAAGTACGCCGCCCGGCACCTCCCGCACCCCGATCGTGCCTGGTACGCGACCAACGGCGACGTGTGGACCCGCTTCTCGCTCCGCGAGATGGCCGCCTTCCACGCGGAACGGGACGCGGTGGCCACGCTCGCGCTGGCCCGGCCGCGCATCCCGTGGGGGGTCGTGGAGACCAACGAGTTCGGGCACGTGCTGGACTTCATCGAGGCCCCGCCGTCGCCCTACCTCGTCAATGCCGGCGTGTACGTCTTCAGTGCCGAATTCGCTTCGCTGCTGCCGGACTTGGGCGACCACGAGCGCACGACGTTCCCGCGCCTGGCCCGCGAGCGACGCCTCGCGGGCTTCCCGCTGCCGCAGGGCGCCTACTGGCGGGCCATCGACACCGCGAAGGACCTCACCGAGGCCGCACGGGAGTTGGAGGCGCAGAAGGGCCCCTGAGGCCCCTCACGCGCCGATCGGGCCCGTGCCCGTACGTACGCGGCTTCGCGCGCCCGGCACACGCACAGGGGCCCGGCACACGCACCGGGCCCGCCACGCACCAAGGCCCGGCACGCTCGCGCGCGCCGGGCCCCGGTCGTCCTGTGCCGGTGTCAGCCGATGAGCCCGCCGATCAGGCCGGGCTGCTTGGGGGCCGGAGCCCCGCCGCCGGTGCTGCTGCCCGCGGAGGAGGACGGCTGCCTCGGAGCGGCGGACTGCCGGGGGGTGCTGCGCGGGGTCTGCTGCTTGCCGGTGGTGCCGCGCGTCGCGGCCGGCGACTCGGAGCGGGTCCCCGAGGTCCCCTTGGAGGGGCTGCCGGACGGGGTCTTCCCGGACTTCGCGGCGGGCTCGGTCGCGCTCGCCGAGGGCGAGGCCGCCTTGCTCGGCGCCTGCGTGGACCGCTGCTGCTGCCCCGGCTGCCGGCCGGTCGGCGCCTGCGGCAGCGGACGACCCGGCAGGTAGTTGCTGGGCGCCTCGCCCGGCCCCGGGACGGTGACGACGGTGGAGGAGCGGACGGCGCCGCCGAGGAGCGAGCCGACGAGCAGGGTGAGCCCGCACACGACGGTGGCCATGACGGCCCCGCGCCGCAGGACGCGCCGCCGCAGCCGCCAGATCTCCGAGCGCGGGCCGAGGGTCCGCCAGGCCTCGCCGGCGAGGCGGCCGTCGAGGGAGTAGACCGGGGCGCCCGCGATGATCAGCGGGCTCCAGGCGGCGAGGTAGATGATGTCGGGCGCGTCGTAGGCCGGGACGGTCTTCCAGCTCACCGTCATCAGCAGCGCGGCGGACAGCAGCGCCCCGAAGCAGGCGGCGAACCGCTGCCACAGGCCGAAGACCGTGAGCACGCCGACGATGACCTGGAGGAAGGCCACGCTCAGACCCGCGCCGACCGGGTGCGCGAGGGCGAAGTCCCGCAGCGGCTCGGCGAGCGCCCACGGGTTCAGCGTGTGCAGCCAGGTGACCATGGAGCCGCGCTCGCCGCCGTCGAAGTAGACGGGGTCGCAGAGCTTGCCCATGCCGGCGTAGATGGAGATGAAGCCGAGGAAGACGCGCAGCGGGAGCAGCACGACGCCGAGGTTCATCCGGCGGCCGGGGTAGTAGGAGGCCTGCCCGCGCGTGTCGGAGCCGGCCCGACGGGAGTCGGCCCCGGGACCGGAGCCGGGCGGCTCCTGCTGGTAGGGCAGGTCGCGTACGGCGGCCAACGGGCGGGTCTCGCCGGGGTCCCCGTAGCTGCGCTGGCCGATGACGGTCGGCGTGGCGAGGGTGTCCTCGGCGAGGTCGTGGGCCAGGTCGACGCGGGGGATGACCTGGGTGGCGCCGCCGTCGTACTCGTCGTGTCCGCGGCCGGCCTCGCGGACGGCCTGGAGCAGGCCGCCCATGGCGGCGGCGTCGCCGGCGTCGGACTTGCCGCTCCAGACCACGGGGGCCCGGCGGCGGGTGGCCCCGGCGGCCGCCACCACGGCGCCACCCAGAACGGGTGCGCGGCCGGGGGCCTTCGCGGGCTTGGAACGCGCGCTCGGGCTCGGTGCGAGCCGCACGCGGAAGCTGGCGTGGTTGACGATGACCTGTGCGGGGTCGCACGGCACCTTGACCATGCTCAGCGCGGGCTGGTCGTCGAACCCTGACGTTCTGGTGTCCACACTCATCTAACCGAGTGATCAGTGGTTAGGACACTGCCTTGACGTCAGGGATGTGTCCGAGACCCGTCAAGATCAAGCCACCCCGCCCGAAACGGGCGGGGTGACACGCTCACGGGTCATGTTCCGTGAGCCAAGTGGATCAGTGCGGATCAGTCGTGCGGAGCTCAGACGCGACCCTGGGTGGCGCGGCGGCGGGCCGCCTCGTAGAGCACCACACCGGCGGCGACACCGGCGTTGAGGGACTCGGCGCCGCCCGGCATCGGGATGCGCACGAGGTAGTCGCAGTTCTCGCCGACGAGGCGGCCGAGACCCTTGCCCTCGGAGCCGACGACGATGACGACGGGGCCGCCCAGCGCTTCGAGTTCGTGGACCTCGTGCGTGCCTTCGGCCGCGAGGCCGACGACGGTCAGGCCTTCCTTCTTGTAGTCCTGGATGGCACGGGTCAGGTTGGTGCAGCGCGAGACCGGCGTACGGGCCGCGGTGCCCGCCGAGGACTTCCAGGCGCCGGCGGTCATGCTGGCGGCCCGGCGCTCGGGGACGACCACGCCGTGGCCGCCGAAGGCGGAGACGGAGCGGATGATCGCGCCGAGGTTGCGCGGGTCGGTGATGCCGTCGAGCGCGACGATGAGGGGGTCCTCGCCGTTGTCGTACGCGGCGGCGGTGAGCTCGTCCGGGAGCGCGTACTCGTAGGGCGGGACCTGGAGGACCAAGCCCTGGTGGTTGAGCCCGTTGGTCAGCCGGTCGAGCTCGGGGCGCGGGGCTTCCATCAGGTTGATGTTGCCGCGCTCGGCCGCGAGCTGGAGGGCCTCGCGGACGCGCTCGTCGTTGTCGATGAACTGCTGGACGTAGAGCGTCGTGGCCGGGACACCGTCGCGCAGCGCCTCGAAGACCGGGTTGCGGCCGACGACCATCTCGCTGGTGCCCTTGGGACCGCCGCGGCGCGGGGCCGGGCGACGCTTGGCGGCCTGGCGGGCCATGGCGTTGCTGATGCGGTTGGCCTTGTGCTTCTTGCGGTCCTCGGCCTTGGGCGTGGGGCCCTTGCCTTCGAGGCCCTTGCGCCGCTGGCCACCGCTGCCGACCGTCGCGCCCTTCTTGTTGGACGTGCGGCGGTTCCTGCGCTGGCTGTTCCCGGCCATGACTTCTACCTGTTTTCGTTGGTGCTGCGATATGTACGTATGAAGAGTGTGCCGCCCGGAGCGCCGGGCAGCACACCAAGCTCAGCTGCTGGGCTCAGCGGGGGCCGAGCGTCCAGCGCGGACCGGTGGGGCTGTCCTCGATGACCAGCCCGGACTGCTGGAGCTGGTCGCGGATCGCGTCGGCACTCGCCCAGTCCTTGCGGGCCCGGGCGGACTCGCGCTGCTCCAGGACCAGTCGTACGAGGGTGTCCACGGCGCCGTGGAGCTCCTCGCCGCGGTCGGACCCGTTCCCACCGTCCCAGTGCGGGTCGAGCGGATCCAGGCCGAGGACGCCCAGCATGGCCCGCACCTCGGACAGGCGCGCGATGGCCGCGTCCTTGTCGTCGGCGGCGAGCGCGCTGTTGCCCTGACGGACGGTGGTGTGGACGATCGCGAGCGCCTGCGGGACACCCAGGTCGTCGTCCATGACCTCGGCGAAGGCCGGCGGGACCTCGCGCGCCGGCTCGACGGGACCGCCGGCCTTCTCGATGACGCGCTGGTAGAAGCCCTCGATCCGGGCGAAGGCCGACTCGGCCTCGCGCAGGGCCTCCTCGCTGTACTCGATCATCGACCGGTAGTGCGGGGTGCCCAGGTAGTAGCGCAGGACGATCGGACGCCACTGCTTGACCATCTCGGAGACGAGGACGGAATTGCCCAGCGACTTGGACATCTTCTCGCCGGACATGGTGACCCAGGCGTTGTGCACCCAGTACTTCGCGAACTCGTCGCCGAAGGCCTGGGCCTGGGCGATCTCGTTCTCGTGGTGCGGGAAGATCAGGTCGAGCCCGCCGCCGTGGATGTCGAAGGCCTCACCGAGGTACTTGTGCGCCATGGCGGAGCACTCCAGGTGCCAGCCGGGACGGCCGCGACCCCAAGGGGTCTCCCAGGAGGGCTCGCCGGGCTTCACGGACTTCCACATCGCGAAGTCGCGCGGGTCGCGCTTGCCCGTCTCGCCGGTGCTCTCCGGCTGGCGGATGTTGTCGAGCTCCTGGCGGGAGAGCGAGAGGTAGCCGGGGAAGGACTTCACGTCGAAGTAGACGTTGCCCTCGGACTCGTACGCGTGACCGCGCTCGATGAGGCCGCGCATCATCTCGACCATCTCGGTGACATGACCGGTGGCGCGGGGCTCGTAGGTGGGCGGGAGGCAGCCGAGCGCGGTGTAGCCGTCGTTGAAGGCGCGCTCGTTCTCGTAGCCGATGGACCACCACGGGCGGCGCTGCTCGGCCGCCTTCGCGATGATCTTGTCGTCGATGTCCGTGACGTTGCGGATGAAGGTGACCGCGTAGCCCCGGTACTCGAACCAGCGGCGCATGATGTCGAAGTTGAGGCCCGACCGGATGTGCCCGATGTGCGGGGCGGCCTGCACCGTGGCGCCGCACAGGTAGATCGAGACACAGCCCGCGGTGAGCGGGGTGAAGTCACGGATCTGCCGGGCGCTGGTGTCGTACAGGCGAATAGTCACGGCATCCAGGGTAGTGGCCCTGTAGCAGTGCCCCGCGACCCTTTCGGGACCCGGGGCACCTTTGTTGCCGAAGATCTACGGCCGCTACGAGCGATCAGGCCCGGTTCGTCCGGTACACGAGGGCGGTGGCGATCGCCGCGAGCCCTTCGGCGCGGCCGGTGAGCCCCAGCCCGTCGGTGGTGGTGCCGGACACCGAGACGGGGGCGCCGGCGGCGGCCCCGAGCGCCTTCTGCGCCTCTTCGCGCCGCTTGCCGATCTTCGGGCGTACGCCGATCACCTGGATGGCGATGTTGCCGATCTCGAAGCCCTCGGCGCGGACGATACGGGCCGCCTCCGCCAGAAGGGTGACACCGGCGGCGCCGGACCACTCGGGGCGGGAGGTGCCGAAGTGCGCGCCGAGGTCGCCGACACCGGCGGCGGAGAAGAGCGCGTCGCAGGCGGCGTGGGCGGCGACGTCGCCGTCGGAGTGGCCGGCGAGGCCGTCCTCACCCTCCCAGAGCAGGCCGGCGCACCACAGCTCGCGGCCGGTCTCGAAGGCGTGGACGTCGGTGCCGATGCCGACGAGCGGGATCAGCGGCACGGCGGAAGTGGTGGGCTCAGTAGCCATCGGTGGCCCTCCTGCGGGCGAGTACGGCCTCTGCGAGGACCAGGTCGAGCGGGCGGGTGACCTTGAAGGCCTCTTCGTGGCCCGGGATCACCACGACGGTGACGCCGAGCCGTTCCACCATTCCGGCGTCGTCGGTGGCGCCCTCGCCGGCGACGGCGATCGCGGCGTGCGCCTCCCGGAGGGTGGTGAGGTCGAAGCCCTGCGGGGTCTGCACGGCGCGCAGCCGGGCCCGCTCGGGCGTGCCGAGGACCGGCTCGGGCTCGCCGGGCTTGCCTGGCTCGACCTCCTTGACGGTGTCGGCCAAGGGCAGCGCGGGCACGACCGCGGGCGCCCCGTCACGTACGGCCTCGACGACCGAGTCCACGGTGTCCACGGGGACGAGCGGGCGGGCCGCGTCGTGGATGAGTACGGAGGTGACGTCCGGCGGCAGCGCGTCGAGGCCCGCGCGGACGGACTCCTGGCGGGTCTCCCCACCGGGGACGACCAGCAACTCGGTGCGCTCGGGCAGGGCGTGCTCGCCCAGCAGCAGGCGCACCTCGGCGGCCTCCGCGGGCGGGGCGACGACCACCACGAGGGAGACCGCGCGGGAGCGGGCCATCGCGCGTACGGCGTGGATGAGCATGGGGGTGCCGCCGAGGGCCCGCAGGGCCTTGGGGGCACCGGGACCGAGGCGTACCCCCCGGCCGGCGGCCGGGATCACCGCGGCGGTGCGGTGGGGACGCGTAACGTCAGACATCAGTAGCTCCGAGCCAGGTTTGTGACTTCGGCCGACATGGGTATGGCCTGAAGGGTGCCGGGTGCGACGCCCCTCGCCCCTTCCGTGACGACCGGTCGAGCAGGCTGCCCGGACCCGGCACGCCATCGCGATGGTGGCGGTGAGGCAGTAAGGCAAAAGGTACGGATACAGACATGCCGCAGCGCCCGGCAACAGGCCTCTCGTGGAGGAGAGACCTTGTCATCGGGCACCGCGGCAAGCTGCGCACCAAGTTGGTGCACGGGAACTCGCGTCAGGACGCGAGCACCTCGTCGAGGAGGGCCTCGGCCTTGTCCTCGTTCGTGTTCTCAGCGAGCGCGAGCTCGCTCACCAGAATCTGACGTGCCTTCGCGAGCATGCGCTTCTCACCCGCGGACAGCCCGCGCTCACGCTCACGACGCCACAGGTCACGCACCACTTCGGCGACCTTGATGACATCGCCAGAAGCGAGCTTCTCCAGATTTGCCTTGTAGCGCCGGGACCAGTTCGTCGGCTCTTCGGCATACGGTGCACGAAGCACCTCGAAGACCCGGTCCAGCCCGTCCTGGCCGACTACGTCGCGAACGCCGACGAACTCCGCATTGTCCGCAGGCACACGAACCGTCAGGTCGCCCTGGGCGACCTTGAGCACCAAGTAGGTCTTGTCCACGCCTTTGATCTGACGAGTCTCAATGGCCTCGATCAGCGCGGCCCCGTGATGGGGATAGACCACGGTGTCGCCAACCTTGAACGTCATGTGACAGGTACCCCTTCCGTGGCTATCCAGGGTAACACGAGAACTGACTGTTATGAATGGCGTTTTCGCAGGTCAGGGCACATCTCGGGGCTTGACAACAGCAACAGGAACGTGCTGCGGAGAGCTTCCGGAAGGGGGTATTCGCAGGTCGGGGGCGCTGCGCGGACCGGGCGAAAGGGCCACGCTACACCTGCCCGGCACCCCCATCCGTGTGACGTACGTCCCGTTTTGCCGGGTTCCGAGTCGAGAAACCGAACTACTCCGTCCGACTGGCGACCGCGCCCACCGGGCGGGTTCCGGCCCAATCCCGAATTGATCACCGAGTGGCGTTCGAGGGAATCCGGAAATTGATCAACAGGGGTCGGGCACGATATGCGAGCGCCACAAGATCGGCGCGGTGAACGGCACGGTGATCGGCATGGTGATCGGTGCGGTGATCGGTGCGGTGATCGGTTGCCGCGGAATGCAAGATCGCGGGACGCTCCAGGGCGGGGGCCGCCCTGCGGAGGGTCGGGTGCGGGGGCGGGGCGGCGGCTCGGTAACCTAAGCGCGCTGACACACCCTTAGAGCGGCTTTACCTCGGCCGTTCCGAGCGACCACCCGCCCCTTCCGTTCGTCCAAGGAGTTGCCGCCGCCGTGAGCCGCAGCCTTCGACGCGGCGCCCTCGCCGCCACTGCCGTCGTGTTCTCGATCGCCTCGCTGGCCGCGTGCGGTGCGGGCCAGGACGCGCAGACCCTCCAGATCAAGCCCGACAACGCCGCCGCCACCAAGGGCGACATCCAGGTCCAGAACGCGCTGGTGATCACCCAGGGCCAGAAGGGCGAGAAGGGCCCCGCGGTCGTCTCGGCGACGCTCTTCAACAACGGGACCAAGGCGGAGACGCTGGACTCCATCACCCTCCCGGGTGGCAAGGGCAAGGTCGCGCTGAAGCCCGCCGAAGGCTCGGGCAAGGTCACCGTGCCGGCCCTCGGCTACGTGGTGATCGGCGGCAAGGGCAACGCCTCCGCCGTGATCGAGGACGGTTCCGTGGCCGCCAGGGACGGCGAGGTGCAGGACGTCGTCTTCCAGCTGAGCAGCACGGGCGGTGTCGAGCTGCAGGCCTTCGTGGTCCCCAGCACCGGCGCGTTCGCCCCGTTCGGCCCGACCGCGGCCCCGGCCGCCGTCCCGTCCCCGTCCGGCTCCCCCTCGGGCACGCCGTCGGGCTCCCCTTCGGGCTCCCCGTCGGCCGGTGCCAGCGGCGCGGCCGCGGGCGCGACCCCGTCCGGCTCCGCCGCGGGCGCCGCCGCCGGTACCCCGTCGGGTTCCCCGTCGCACAGCGCGGGCCACTGACCCCAGGGCTCCACGTACGCACATGGGAAGGGCCCCCACCCGCATCAGCGGGTGGGGGCCCTTCCCCTATGTCCGACTCACACCTCGAACGCCCGGCCGAGGCCGCACACCGTCGTCCTTCCGCGTGCGCCCCTCGCACGGCACGGCCCCGAGGGGCCTCACCGGCATCGGCACGCTGCGCCGGCCTCCGACCGGCCCGGACGGGCCACGCGAACCCCGTCGGCCTACGGCTCGAACTTGTAGCCCAGGCCCCGCACCGTCACCAGGTAACGCGGCGCGCCCGGGTCCGGCTCGATCTTGGCGCGCAGGCGCTTGACGTGGACGTCCAGCGTCTTGGTGTCACCGACGTAGTCGGCGCCCCAGACCCGGTCGATGAGCTGCATCCGGGTCAGCACGCGGCCCGCGTTGCGCAGCAGCATCTCCAGCAGGTCGAACTCCTTCAGCGGGAGGTCCACCTTGCCGCCGGAGACGGTGACCACGTGGCGGTCGACGTCCATCCGTACGGGGCCGGCCTCCAGGGCCGCCGGGGTGACCTCCTCCGGCTCGCCGCGGCGGCGCAGGACCGCGCGGATGCGGGCGACCAGCTCGCGGGAGGAGAAGGGCTTGGTGACGTAGTCATCTGCTCCTATCTCCAGCCCGACGACCTTGTCGATCTCGCTGTCCTTGGCGGTCACCATGATCACGGGGACGTTGGAGCGGCCGCGCAGCTGCCGGCAGACCTCCGTGCCGGGCAGGCCGGGGAGCATCAGGTCGAGGAGGACGAGGTCGGCGCCGTTGCGCTCGAACTCGTCGAGCCCGTCGGGCCCGGTCGCGGCGATGGCGACCTCGAAGCCCTCCTTGCGGAGCATGTAGGACAGGGCGTCGCTGAAGGATTCCTCATCCTCGACGACGAGCACTCGGGTCACGGAAGGACCTCCGGGGCAGGAATGGCTGGGGCGGTTCTGGGTCAGGCGGGGGTCGGGTGGGTGGCGTGGGCCGCCGCCGGGGCCGGTGCGGCCGCTTCGGGGAGTCGCAGGGTGAACGTGGAGCCCTGGCCCTCCGAGCTCCATACCGACACCTCCCCGCCGTGCGAGGCCGCCACGTGCTTCACGATCGCAAGGCCGAGGCCGGTTCCTCCCGTGGCTCGGGAGCGGGCCGGGTCCACGCGGTAGAAGCGCTCGAAGATGCGCTCGCGGTCCTTTTCCGGGATGCCGATGCCCTGGTCGGTCACGGCGATCTCGATCAAGTCTCCCCCAGGAGCCGTCACCCTGCGTCCGGCGATGCCGACGCGGGTGCGGGCGGGGCTGTAGTTGACGGCGTTCTCGACCAGATTTCCGAGGGCGGCCGCGAGCTGTCCGCGGTTGCCCCATACCCGCAGGTCGGCGGTGCCGCCCGCGGCCATGGTGATCTGCTTCGAGGAGGCCGTGTGGCGGCAGCGGTCGATGGCTTCGGCCACCAGCGTGTCCACGCGGACGGGCTCGGCGTCCTCCAGCGGGTCGTCGTTCTGTACCCGGGAGAGGTCGATGAGCTCCTGCACGAGGTTGATCAGGCGGGTGGACTCGATCTGCATGCGGCCGGCGAAGCGGCTGACCGCCTCGGGGTCGTCCGCGGCGTCCATGACGGCCTCGGACAGCAGGGAGATCGCCCCGACCGGGGTCTTCAGCTCGTGCGACACGTTGGCGACGAAGTCGCGGCGTACGGCCTCGATGCGGCGGGCCTCGGTGAGGTCCTCGACCAGGAGGAGCACCAGGCGGGAGCCGAGCGGGGCCACGCGCGCCGAGACCGCGAGGGCCTCTCCCCGACCGGTACCGCGCCGGGGCAGGTCCAGCTCGACCTGGCGTATCTCCCCGTCGCGGCGGGTGTCGCGGGCCATGTGGAGCATCGGCTCCACGGCGAGCTTTCCGCCGCGGACCAGGCCGAGGGCGTACGCCGCCGAGCTGGCCTTGACCACGGCGTCGCCCTCGTCCAGTACGACCGCCGAGGAGCGCAGCACGGAGAGGACGGTGTCCACGCCGGGCGGCAGCACCGCGTTGATGTCGGGGCGCATGGAGCTCCGGGTGGGGCGGGCCTGGTCGCGCTCGCTCCAGCGGAACGCCAGCATCGCGATCACACCGGTGCAAAGACCGGCGATCGCTGCAGCTGCGGCGACCGCCGCGTTCACGTCCATGGATCCAGGTTAAGCAGGCGCGACGACACTTCCACAGCCGTTCGGGTGGCAGCTCGAACAGTCGTCGCCCAGAGTTCACCCTGGCGACGGGGTTGATTCACTTGTGGTGCCGGAGTCGGACGCGTTTGCGGCTCACCGTGTCAACGTGGGGCCGCCGGCAGCCCCGGACCGCCCCCGGGCAGTACCGCAGTAGTAGGTCGAGAGAGGGACACGAGACATGCGCGACGCGTACCACGAGGAACTGGACTCGATCGGAGAAGGCCTGGTCGAGATGGCCCGGCTGGTCGGCTCCGCGATCGGACGGGCCACGACGTCCATGCTCGACGCCGACCTGAAGCTCGCCGAGAGCGTGATCGCCGCCGACCAGAAGGTCGACGACCTCCAGCACGACCTGGAAGCCCGCGCCATCGCCCTGCTGGCCCGCCAGCAGCCGGTCGCCACGGACCTGCGCATCGTCGTGACCTCCCTGCGGATGAGCGCCGACCTGGAGCGCAGCGGCGACCTCGCCCAGCACGTGGCGAAGCTCGCCCGGCTGCGCTTCCCGGACCGGGCCGTGCCGCGGGACCTGCACGCCACCATCCTGGAGATGGGGCAGCTGGCGCAGCGTCTGATGGCGAAGGCCGCCGAGGTGATCATCACGAAGGACGTCGACCTGGCGCTCCAGTTGGAGCAGGACGACGACGAGATGGACCAGCTGCACCGCACGCTGTTCCAGCACCTGATGGACGACCGCTGGAAGCACGGCATCGAGACGGCCGTGGACGTGACCCTGCTGGGCCGCTATTACGAGCGCTTCGCGGACCACGCGGTGTCGGTGGCCAAGCGCGTGGTCTACCTGGTGACGGGTGAGCACGCGGACGACCTCCAGCAGCCGACCCAGGTCGAGGGCGTCTGAGCCACCGGCATCGGAAGCGGGGAATCCGGGCCGGGGCGTCCGGGGTGCAGGTCACGCCGAGCCCCAATGCGCCGTTGACGCGCCGGTACCGCTGGGCATGAATGAGGGCGAGGGCGGTCGTCGTACGTAGTCCCGTATGCCGCGGGGCACCGCCCCTGCGAGGAGGAACCATGCCCGATTCCCCCGTCCCCATCACCCCGGAGCAGGAGCAGCCGGCGAGGCCGGAGCCGCTGCGGCTACCGCTGCTCGCGGCCTGCGGCTGCGGCTCCGGCTGCGGCTGCGGCTGCCAGTCCGGTGCCCCTTGCCAGTGCGGCGGCTGACCGCCTCCGTCGGCCGCACGCGAAGACGGGCCCCGTCCGAGTTCCCTCGGCCGGGGCCTTTCGCATGCCGGGCAGGGAACCGGTGTGCCCCCTCCGACGTCCCAAGTTCTGAACCTGTTCGAATCGATCTTGGGGTTGGTATGCGGCGGCGGCGGACGAAGTGGCTGATCGCCCTGGCAGGGCTCGCAGTGGTCACGCTGGGGGCGGCGACGGCGATGCGGGCGGACTCGGCCGTCCGGGCGTTCATCCGCGACAACGGGACGACGCCGCACAGCACGGGATGCGAGCGGGCGATGACGGCGATCGGCTGGAGCATGCCGGAGCACGCGGACGAGGGGGCCTGCGTGGAGAACCCCTCCGGCGCCTTCCCCAGCCAGTGGTCGGGGACCTTCCGCATGCCCCGGCCGGAGGTCCGAGCGTGGCTCGGCACCCACCCCCCGAAGCGGTTCCCGGACCAGCGGCCCGACGAAGGACCGGTCGACGACAAGAACGGGATCCACATCAACCTCAGCTACCTGAAGTCACCCAATTTCGGGCAGGGCGACCTCGACGCGGTCGTCGTCAAGGCCGAGTGGGAGGGCGAGGACAACGCGGTCGTCACCTTCAAGACCTATCCCGGCTAGCGCGCGAAACCGCGCGGCGGTGCCTACCTCAGCAGCCAGTTCCGGGTGAGCTCCATGACCTCGGCGCGGGTGCGGGGGCCGTGGTCGACGTGGATGAAGTGCTCGCCGATCCGCAGCGAGTAGGCGAGCAGGCAGCGGACCTCGACGTCGTCCTCGTCCGTGCAGATGACGCGGAACAGCGAACGCAGGTACTCCATGCGCCGGTTGTCGGTACGTCGCACCCGCTGGGCGACGTCCTCGTCGCGCCGGGCCCAGTCGCGGATCGCGAGGTCGGCGGTGGTGCCCCTGACCGGCCCGTCGTCGGACGAGGCGATCGCGAACAGCCGCTCCAGTCGGGTCCGCGCGTCTCCCCCGCCGCTCTCGACCTGCTCGATCACGGCCTCGGCGACCTCGTGCTCCCAGGTGTCGAGCATCTCGGTGAGCAGCGCGCCCCGGCTGCCGAAGTGCCCGTAGAAGCCGCCCTTGCTGACGCCGAGCGCCTGCGCCAGCGCCTCGACGCGCACGGCCTCGGGGCCGCCGGCGGCGAGCGCCCGCAGCCCTTCCTCGATCCACTTCCCGCGTGGTGTCCGGGTCGCGCCCATGTAGTGCTCCGCCTCACGTCGCCCCTATCTATACGGTGCCGTATAGATGAGTGCTAGTCTCGATCTATACGGCATCGTATAGATAGGGGCCGACCGATGAGACTCCCCAAGACCGCGTACACCTCCCGCCCCTGGCGGATCCACGAGATCGCCGGCGACTTCCGGGTCGAGGACGTGTGGGCGCTACCGACCCCGGGCGGGCCCGACGATCTCGACCGCCTGGTGCGCCAGTTCGCGGAAGGCACGGGGGATCCGGTCCCCTCCCCCGTGGCACGCGTACTCTTCGCGGTCCGCCGCGGGCTGGGCAAGCTGTTCGGCTGGGACAAGCCGGCCGACGGCCTCGGCGCTCGGGTCCCGACCCTGCGCGACCGCCTGCCGGCCGACCTCCGCGAGGGCGAACGGGGCCCGGACCTGCGATCGGCCCCGTTCACCTCGATCTTCCAGACCCATGACGAGTGGGCCGCGGAGTCAGCCAACCGGACCGTGCACGGGGTGCTGCACATCGGCTGGGTCCCGGACGGCAAGGGCGGCCACCACGGCCAGATGACCGTCCTGGTGAAGCCGAACGGCCGCCTCGGCACCCTCTACATGCTGGCCATCAAGCCCTTCCGGTACCTCGGCGTCTACCCGGCCCTGCTGCGCTCGATCGGCCGCGAATGGAACAAGAGGCCGTGATACGAGGTCGATCGACGCCGCGGGGCGTGTGAAACTCCTGCGAGTGCCGTCGCGGTGATCGTCGCCCGGCGGCCCGACCAGGGGTGGGGCACATGAACAACAAGGTCAAAGCAGTGGCGGTCGTGGCCGGCTGGCTCGGCGTAGTGGTGGGCGGCTGCCTCATCGCCAAGGACCCCGAGAGCCCCGCCGCCAAGGGCTGGGAGGCGGAGCCGGCCTCGACCGCGCCCGCGTACAGCGGCCCGGACCCGGAGCAGGCGGACGTACTCCAGGACTTCGAGTCCGTCACCGCCTCGGCGGGCCTGGGCCCCGGCGTCGCGAGCGCGGGGGTGAACCCGGCCGGCTGCGTGGCGGGCCGGAACCACCTCGGCCCGACGAACGGCACACAGCAGACCGAGCTCTTGAACGGGCTGGTGGAGCACGGCTGGCAGATCACCCGACGCCGCACCGATCCGGTGGTGGTGGCCCTGTCCAAGGGGACCTGGGTCCTGACCGTCACCCCCGAGCCGCCGTCCGGCCCGCCCGTCCTCTCCCTCATCGCGATCCGCGACACCGCCGCCTGCGAAAAACAACTCGCCGCCCGCTAGCCGGGTCCGACGCCGCGCCGCACCTCACCGGGAACGAAAATGCCTCCCACCCGCGCCGTACGCGCAGGTGGAAGGCATGATCACGAAGGTTACTTCTTCTTGCCCTGGTTCTTGACGGCCTCGATGGCGGCCGCCGCGGCGTCCGGGTCGAGGTAGGTGCCGCCCGGGTTCAGGGGCTTGAAGTCGGCGTCCAGTTCGTAGACGAGCGGGATGCCGGTCGGGATGTTCAGGCCCGTGATGTCGGCGTCCGAGATGCCGTCCAGGTGCTTGACCAGACCGCGCAGGGAGTTGCCGTGCGCGGCGACCAGGACGGTGCGGCCCGCCAGCAGGTCCGGGACGATGCCGTCGTACCAGTACGGCAGCATGCGCTCGACGACGTCCTTGAGGCACTCCGTGCGCGGACGCAGCTCGTTCGGGATCGACGCGTAGCGCGGGTCCTCGGACTGCGAGAACTCCGTACCGTCCTCCAGGACCGGCGGCGGGGTGTCGTACGAGCGGCGCCACAGCATGAACTGCTCCTCGCCGAACTCCGCGAGGGTCTGCGCCTTGTCCTTGCCCTGGAGCGCACCGTAGTGGCGCTCGTTCAGGCGCCAGGAGCGGTGCACCGGGATCCAGTGACGGTCCGCGGCCTCCAGCGCGAGCTGCGCCGTGCGGATGGCGCGCTTCTGCAGCGAGGTGTGCAGCACGTCGGGCAGCAGGCCGGCGTCCTTGAGCAGCTCACCGCCCCGGACCGCCTCCTTCTCGCCCTTCTCGGTGAGGTTGACGTCCACCCAGCCGGTGAACAGGTTCTTCGCGTTCCAGTCGCTCTCGCCGTGGCGGAGGAGGATCAGCTTGTACGGTGCGTCGGCCATGCGTACGAGCCTAGTGGACGCCCGGGGGCGCTCGCGCGCGGTGCGGGGTCCCGTCGGATTGACGGTGCGCGTCAATCGACTGGCGCCCTGAAGCCTGCCACTCGTAATGTGCACCGCATACGAGTGACGCTTACACCGCCGGGGGGATCCCTCATGTCCACTGCCCGTTTCAGACAGGCCGCCCAGGAACGCGTCTCCGGGCTGCCCCGGGCCTTCTGGTGGCTCTGGACGAGCACCCTGGTGAACCGGCTCGGGGCCTTCGTCGCCACCTTCATGACCTTGTACCTGACCTCGGACCGGGGCTACTCGGCCTCCTTCGCGGGGCTCGTGGTCGCCCTCCACGGGCTCGGCGGTGTGATGTCCTCCCTCGTCGCCGGTGTGCTGACCGACCGGCTCGGGCGTCGGCCCACGCTGCTGGCGGCCCAGGCGTCGACCGCCTTCTCGGTGGCGCTGCTCGGCTTCATGGAACACCCGGCGGCGATCGCGGCCGCGGCCCTGCTGGTCGGTATGACCTCGAACGCCTCCCGGCCGGCGGTCGCGGCGATGATGGCGGACATCGTCCGCCCCGAGGACCGCGTACGGGCCTTCGCGCTCAACTACTGGGCCATCAACCTCGGCTTCGGCGTCAGCGCGGCGGCGGCGGGCCTGATCGCGGAGTACAGCTACTTGGCCGGCTTCCTCGGCGAGGCCGTGCTGACCTTGGCCTGTGCGGTGCTGGTCTTCGTCAAGCTGCCCGAGTCCCGGCCCGAGGGTGGGCCCACCGGCGCGGGGAAGGGGACCGGCGCCGAGCCCGCGATCGGGCTCGGGACGGTGTTGCGGGACGGCCGGTTCATGGGCGTCGTCGGCCTGTCGTTCCTGATCTCGCTGATCTTCACCCAGGGCTCGGTCGGCCTGCCGGTCGCGATGGGCGCGGCAGGCTTCTCGCCCGGGGACTACGGGCTGGTCGTCGCCGTGAACGGGTTCCTGATCGTGCTGCTCCAGATCCCGGTCACGGCCTTCATCGAGCACCGCGACCCGCAGAAGCTGCTGGTGATCTCGGCGCTGCTGGCGGGGTACGGCTTCGCGCTGACGGCCTTCGCCGGGCCGCTGTGGGCCTACGCGCTGACGGTGTGCGTGTGGACCCTGGCCGAGATCGTGAACTCGCCGACCCAGATGGGCCTGGTCGTGCGGCTCTCGCCGGTCCACGGGCGCGGGCGCTACCAGGGGGTCTACAACCTGTCCTGGGCGGTGGCCTCGCTGGTCGCGCCGCTGATGGCGGGCTTCGTGATCGACCGGTACGGGGCGGACCGGCTGTGGGCGGCCACCGGTGTACTGGGCACGGTGGCGGCGGCCGGCTACTGGTTGCTGATGCGCAGGCTCCCCGAGGGGGAGGCGGGGGTGACCGTCGCCGCCGGGTCCCCGCGTACGGACCGGGCCGAGGTGGCGGGTGAGCCTCAGGTGGACGCGAAGCCCGCGGCGGCGCCGGCGACCGGGGTGGCGTAGCCACCGGGCCCGCCGGACCCGCGCCTCCCGTGCGGGGTGCGCCGGTGGGCCTACGAGGGACGCGTCAGGTGCTTGAACGCGTCGAGGTTGAAGGTCGGCTCGCCGCGCGAGACCCGCCACTCGTACTCGCGCCGGATCGCGCTCGCGAAGCCCAGCTCCAGCAGGGTGTTGAAGGAGCCGTCCGCCGCCTCCAGGACCGTGCCGAGCAGCCGGTCCAGTTCCTCCGGGTCGACGACCGACAGCGGGAGCCGGGCCGTCAGGTAGATGTCGCCGAGGCGGTCCACCGCGTACGCCATGCCGTACAGCTTGAGGTTGCGCTCCAGCAGCCAGCGGTGGACGCCCGCCTCGTTCTCGTCGGGGTGCCGGATCACGAAGGCGTTGACCGACAGCGAGTGCCGGCCGACCTTGAGCGAGCAGGTGGTGCTCAGCTTGCGGGTCCCGGGGAGCTGGACGACGTAGGACCCCGGCTCGGGGCTCTCCCAGCTCAGCTCCGCGCCGGTGAGCGCGCTCTCGATGATCTCGGCGGTGTCAGCCATGGTGGGAGCGTACGCGACGACGATGATCATGCATGGCCGCGGTGTAGACCTCGGCCGTGCCGCTCGCCGCGGTGTCCCAGCCGAAGAACTGCGCGTGACGCGCCGCCTGGGCGCCCATCCGGTCGGCGAGCGCCGGCTCGTCGACGAAGCGCCGCAGCTCCCGCGCGTAGTCCACCGGGTCGTGCCCGGGTACGAGGAGCCCGGTGACCCCGTCGTCGACGGCGACGGGCAGACCGCCGACCTCGGCGGCGAGCACCGGCGTGCCGGCGGCCTGGGCCTCTATGGCGACGAGCCCGAAGGACTCGCTGTAGGAGGGCATGACCAGCACGGACGCCGCCCGGAACCAGTCCGCGAGCCCGTCCTGCGCGACCGGCGGGTGGAAGTGGACGAGGTCGGCGATACCGAGCTTCGCGGCGAGCTTCTGCAGGCCCTCCGGCTTGGCGAGGCCGCTGCCGCTGGGCCCGCCGACGACGGGGACGAAGAGCCGGCGGCGCAGCGAGGGGTCCTGGTCGACCATGACGGCCACGGCGCGCAGCAGGATGTCGGGGGCCTTCAGCGGCTGGATCCGCCCGGCGAACAGGGGAATGACGGCGTCCTGCGGGAGGCCGAGGCGGGCGCGGGCGGCCGCCCTGCCGTCGCCGACCGTGAAGCGATCGAGGTTCACGCCGGGGTGGACGACGGCCACCTTGGCGGGGTCGGCCTCGTAGTACCGCACGAGCTCGTCGGCCTCCTCGGCGGTGTTCGCGATGAGCCGGTCGGCGGCGGCCACGATCTGCGTCTCGCCTATGACGCGGGCGGCGGGCTCGGGCGTGTCCCCCTCGGCCAGCGCCGCGTTCTTGACCTTCGCCATGGTGTGCATGGCGTGCACGAGCGGGACGCCCCAGCGTTCGGCGGCGAGCCAGCCCACATGGCCGGAAAGCCAGTAGTGCGAGTGGACGAGGTCGTAGTAGCCGGGGCGGTGGCCGGCCCAGGCCTGCATCACGCCGTGGGTGAAGGCGCACAGCTGGGCCGGGAGCTCCTCCTTGGCGAGACCTTCGTAGGGGCCCGCGTCCACGTGCCGTACGAGGACGCCGGGGGCCAGGTCGACCACGGGCGGCAGGCCGCCGGTGGTGGCCCGGGTGAAGATCTCGACCTCGATGTTGATCGCGGCGAGCCGCTTGGCCAGCTCCACGATGTAGACGTTCATGCCCCCCGCGTCGCCGGTGCCGGGCTGGTGCAGCGGTGAGGTGTGCACGCTCAGCATGGCCACGCGGCGGGGCTTGCGGTGGTGGCCGACGGCAGGCAGGCGCAGTCGGGGCGGCTCGTGCCGGGTGGCACGGGCGGCGGCGAGGCGGCCACTGAGGCGGGACACGTACTGGCTCAAGGGACCAGTCCTCTCGGCTCGGACGGCGCGCGCCCGACGCTCGGACGGCATGACGAACGACATGCCGGAAGGCATGACGGCGAGGGCGCGGAAGACGCCCTGCAAGGAGTGCAACCCGGATGGCCGTCCCGCGCATTCCGGGGTGTCCGGTTTTCCTGGAGGTTTCCTCGTATCCGGCCCGGAGCTCCTCTCTCTGTCCCAGCGTGCGAACTACGTGGCGTGTCGCGGGCGACGGCTCCGATGGCGCCCCCTGACCTGCAGAACGAGCCCCTTGGCCTTGTGCTCCCGGCCATGGCCAGGAGCACAAGGCCGCCGACGGCCGTCCGGCCGTGCTCGACCTCGTGCTGTTCGTGAACGGCATTCCGCTCGTCGTCGTCGAGTGTCTTCGGAACGGTGAGATCCACCGCTACCTGGGGCGGGACCAGCGCCTCCTGGTCGTCGACGACGGAGTACCGGACGGGGACGGGGAGGCCATGCCGGTGCGGCTCGTGACAGGACGCTTGCGTATGGACCGCTCCACTGCCGCAGACCCCGAGCGTGCCCGTGCGGCGCTCGCCGACCGGTACGTCCACGCGGGCCGGCGCCGGATGCGCGGCAGGCTCCAGCCCTGGGCGGCCCGCATGGGCGTCCCCGAGCCCGCCGTGCGGGTGCGAGACCAGCGGCACCGGTGGGGGAGCCCGGATGTCCCTGAACCTGCGCCGCATCGACCGCGACGTACGTGAAGGCCCTCGAGGAGATGTCGGACGCCCCGATCTCCGCGATCGGCGTCGGCCCGGGCCGTACCGGGACGATCGAGGTCAACTCGTTCCTTCAGGCCACCGGTCGACCCTCACGCATGCCCGGATGCGGCGGGGCAAGGCATATACCAGTTGAACCGGTCCCGGGTCGGCAGGGTAGAAAGGGATCACGCATGCCCAGCCGTTTCCGGCCAGGCACTCGCTCCCTGGGGGGAACCACACCATGCGCACCCATGCGCTCCGCAGAACGTTCGTCGCCCTGCTCGCCGCCTCCGCCCTGACCGCCCTGGTCCCGGCGACGGCATCGGCCTCCGACCCCACCGAATGCGACAACTTCACCGCCGGCGACAGCACGTTCCTCGCCCCCGGCCAGCGCCTCGCCCCGGGCACCCGCGTGGTCCCCACGCCGCTCAAGCCCGAGTTCGTCATGCAGGAGGACGGCAACCTCGTCATCTACGCGGTCGGCCTCCCCGGTGGGCCCGGCCTCGCGCTGTGGAGCACCGGCACGTACGGCAACCCGGGCGCGTACGCCCTGATGCAGGAGGACGGCAACTTCGTCGTCTACAAGAAGGACGGCGGCCCCGACAAGGGCGGCGCCCTCTGGAACAGCGGCACCTACGGTGACCGGACCGACACGAGCGTCCGCGCCTGGTTCTCCGACTCCGGCCAGCTGTGGGTGACCGGCCGCGGCACCGGCAACAACCGCATCTCGTGGGACAGCGGCACCACGAAGCGGCACGCGAAGCTGTGCGCGAACCCGCCGAGCGGTCAGCAGCCGCACTGGGACCAGGGTGGCTGGGCCGAGTCCGCCTCCGTGTGGCTGGTGCTCCAGAACGACAACAACCTCGTCATGTACCGCAAGCGCGACGGCAAGGCCATCTGGAGCAGCGGCACCTGGCACACCTCCGCAGCCGACAACGGTCGCGTGTACCTGGAGATGCTGCGGAGCGGCGACCTGATCGTGCGCGACTACGGCCCGTACTTCGCGACGCGCTGGCGGACCGGCACGGCCGGCAACGACGGCGCCTACGCCCTCCTCCAGGACGACGGCAACCTCGTCGTCTACAAGAAGGACGGCGGCCCCGACAAGGGCGGCGCCCTCTGGAACAGCGGCACCTACAACAAGATCTGATCCACCTGTCCGGCCTGTCCGGCCTGTCCAGCCTGATGAACCTGAAGAACCCTGGGGGGAACCACACCATGCGCACCCATGCGCTCCGCAGAACGTTCGTCGCCCTGCTCGCCGCCTCCGCCGTGACCGCCCTGGTCCCGGCGATGGCCACCCCGGCCGCGGCGGCCGGCCCCGGCGAGTGCCGCAACTCCACGGGGGGTGTGATCGCGGAGATCGGTCCCGGCCAGCGCCTGGAGTCGGGCGCCCGCCTGGCGGACAAGGTGAGCCGGACCGAGCTGGTCATGCAGCCCGACGGCAACCTGGTGCTCTACGCCCTCGGCAACCCCGGCGGCTATGACCTCCCGCTGTGGAACAGCGGCACGTACGGCAACCCCGGCGCCTACGCCCTGATGCAGGAGGACGGCAACTTCGTCATCTACAAGCAGGGCGGCGGCCCCCAGACCGGCGGCGGCATCTGGCACACCGCGACCTACGGCACCCGGACCGACTGGCGGCCCAAGGCCTACCTCGTCGGGGGTGAGTTCGCCGTCGACGGCCGCGGCAACAGCGCCGCCGGCCAGCGGTGGACGAGCCGGACCGTGGAGCGCCAGAACCAGCTCTGCTCGGACTTCGAGGGGGCCGGGTACGCCTGGGGGTCGGGGAACTGGGCCCAGTCGGCCACCGTCTGGCTGGTCCTCCAGCAGGACAACAACCTCGTCATGTACCGCAAGCGCGACGGCAAGGCCATCTGGAACAGCGGCACCTACGGCGGCAGCCAGCGGGTGACCCTGCAGATGCTCTACAAGGACCGCGGCGACCTGACGATCGCCAACGCCAGCCTCAACAACGACGGCGCGGTCCGCTGGCGCACCTACACGGGCGGAAACCCGGACGCCTGGGCCCTGCTCCAGGACGACGGCAACTTCGTCGTCTACAAGAAGACCGGCGGCCCCGGCAAGGGCGGCGCCCTCTGGAACAGCGGCACCTACAACAAGATCTGACCGACATGGCGCACCACCATGGGGGGAACCACCACATGCGCATCCACGCACTCCGCAGAGCACTCGTGCCCGTACTCGCCGCCTGCGCCGTCACCGCCCTGGCCCCGGCCACGGCGTCGGCCGTCGTACCCGGCCAGTGCCGGTCCAGCGAGGGCGGCTACAGCTCGGACCTGCGGCCCGGCCAGCGCCTCGAGTCCGGCCAGAGCCTGGTCCCCACGCCCGGCAAGCCCGAGCTGGTCATGCAGTCCGACGGCAACCTCGTCGTGTACGCGACCACCTACCCCGGCGGGCCCAAGCTCCCCCTGTGGTACAGCGGCACGTACGGCAACCCCGGGGCCTACGCCCTGATGCAGGAGGACGGCAACTTCGTCATCTACAAGCAGGGCGGCGGCCCCCAGACGGGCGGCGGCGTCTGGCACACCGCGACCTACGGCGACCGGGCCAACTCCTACATCCGTGCCTCCATCAGGGACAACGGCGAGTTCAGCGTCAGCGGCCGCAGCGAGGACTGGTACTGGTCGACCGAGACCAGCGAGCAGCCCAACAAGGTGTGCTCGACCGACGCCTCCTGGATCCGGGGCAACTGGGCCCAGTCCGCGAACGCCTGGCTGGTGCTCCAGCACGACAACAACCTCGTCATGTACCGCAAGCGGGACGGCAAGGCCATCTGGAGCAGCGGCACCTGGGGCAACCGCAACGGCCTGAACCTGGAGATGGGCGACAACGGCGACCTGACCCTGCACGAGAACGGCCCGAACCAGACGGTCCGCTGGCGCACCGGCACCGGGGGCAACTCGGACGCCTACGGCCTGCTCCAGGACGACGGCAACTTCGTCGTCTACAAGAAGAGCGGCGGCCCCGGCAAGGGCGGCGCCCTCTGGAACAGCGGCACCTACAACAAGATGTGACCGACGGACGAGAACCGTCCTGGTGGGGGTACGGGCGGCAGGACCCGTCCGTACCCCCCACCGCGCTCACCGGCCCCGCGATCCGGGGCCGTTCAAGGGGGAACAACACCATGCACAAACGCCTTACCGGCCGCGCAGCCCTGACCACGCTGCTCGCCGCAGCCGCCCTGGCGGGGGCCGTGGCTCCGGCCGCGACCGCCGCCCCGGCCGCCGAGCCGGTCGCGTGCGACCTTCCGTACAACGACACGCTCAGCGTCCGCTACCTGGACACCGGCAAGCGCCTGGAGTCCGGCCAGAGCCTGGTCAGCAGCCGCAAGACCACCGCCCTGGTGATGCAGGCCGACGGGAACCTGGTGCTCTACGTCCAGGACCCCTCGGGCACGGGCACCCGCCACCCGCTGTGGAACAGCGGTACGTACGGCAACCCGGGCGCATACGCCCTGATGCAGGAGGACGGCAACTTCGTCGTCTACACGAAGGACGGCGGCCCCGACAGGGGCGGCGCCCTGTGGGCCACCAAGACCTGGGGGACCGCGCAGGCGAAGGCCCGTCTGGAGGCCGACGGCGAGTTCACCGTGTGGGGCAACGAAGGGGCCTGGGTGAAATGGTCCTCCATGACCCACGAGGAGTCCCCGATGCTGTGCACGCCCGGCCCCGGGGCACCGTACCGGGACTGGCTCGAGGGCTCCTTCGCGCAGTCGGCCTCCGTCTACCTCGTGCTCCAGGAGGACCGCAACCTCGTCATGTACCGCAAGCGGGACGGCGCGGCCATCTGGAACAGCGCGTCGTACGGCTCGGACAAGCCCGTGATCCTGCAGGTGGAAGTGAACGGCGACGTGGGCCTGCGCCAGTACTACACGTACGCGTGGGCGTGGCACACCGGTACCGAGAACAACCGGGGCGCTTACGCCCTGCTCCAGGACGACGGCAACTTCGTCGTCTACGCGAAGGACGGCGGCCCCGGCAAGGGCGGCGCCCTCTGGAACACCGGAACCTACAACAAGATCTGACCGACGAAACGAATCACGGGGGAACCACTCATGCACAACCGCCTGCTCCGCAGTGCGTTCATATCCCTGCTCGCCGCCTCGGCCCTGACCGGCCTGGTCCCGGGCACGGCCGGTGCCGCGCCGGCCACCCGCCCCGGGATGGCCGAGTGCGACGAGCCCTACGACCAGCTCGAAACGGTCCTGAGCATGGGCCAGCGGCTCGCTCCGGGCGAGAAGCTGACCAGCCCGACCAAGTCGACCGAGCTGGTCATGCAGGCCGACGGCAACCTCGTGCTGTACGCCCTGGGCAACCCGGGCGGGCCGAGGCTCCCCCTGTGGAACAGCGCCACCTACGGCAACCCGGGCGCGTACGCCACCATGCAGGAGGACGGCAACTTCGTCATCTACAAGCAGGGCGGCAGCTCCCAGACGGGCGGCGGCATCTGGCACACCGACACGTACGGCGACCACACCGATACCAAGCCCAGGGCGAAGCTGGACTGGGACGGCAACTTCAAGGTCATCGGACGCAAGGAGCGAGAGTTCCTCGGGCTGCACTGGTCGGCCATGACGCGGGAGCGGACCTCAAAGGTGTGCGCGAAGGACGCGACGCACGAGTACCGCTACCGGTTCGACGGCGACTGGGCCCAGAGCGCCACCGTCTGGATGCTCATCCAGGATGACGGCAACCTGGTCATCTACCGCAAGAGCGACGGCAAGGCCATCTGGAACAGCGGAACGTACAACACGGGTTACTACGCGACGGAACTGAGCATCACCGCCGACGGCAACCTGACCCTGCGCGACTGGTTCTCCCCGCACACGGTGGCCTGGAGCTCCGGAACCGGCAACAACCCCGGCGCGTACGCGCTGCTCCAGGACGACGGCAACTTCGTCGTCTACAAGGCGGACGGCGGCCCCGGCAAGGGCGGCGCGCTCTGGCACAGCGGGACCTGGAACAAGATCTGAGCTCACGCGGAAGGGGCGGTGTGCCGTACGGCGCGCCGCCCCTTCCGCATGAGCGCCGCCGGGCCTGTGCGGTGGTGCGCCGCGGGGTTTTCATGGTGCGCGGGCCCTCCGCTTACCCTCGACTCATGGCCTCCCGCAGTACCCCGCCCTCCAGCCGCGCGCCCGGCCGCCCCGTGGGCTCGGTGACGCGCGGGACGACGAATCCGAACCGGTTGCGCCGGATGGACCGCTGGATCGCGGCCACCCACGGGGCCGCGCTGCGCCGCGCGGAGGCGCCGGTCGCGGTGGACCTGGGCTACGGGGCCGCGCCCTGGACGGCGGTCGAACTGCTGGCGCGGCTAAGGGACGCGGCGCCGCGGGTGCGGGTGGTCGGCATCGAGATCGAACCGGCGCGGGTGGCGGGCGCGAAGCCGTACGAGCGGGAGGGACTGAGCTTCCGGCACGGCGGTTTCGAGGTGCCGCTGGACGGCGGGGCCCGGCCGGCGCTGATCCGCGCGGCGAACGTATTGCGCCAGTACGACGAGGAGCAGGTCGCCGAGGTCTGGGCACGGTTGTGCGGGCGGCTGGCGCCGGAGGGGCTGCTGGTGGAGGGGACCTGCGACGAGATCGGGCGGCGGCACGTGTGGGTGGCGCTGGGCCCGGAGGGGCCGCGCACGGTGACGTTCGCGACCCGGCTGGGCTCCTTGGAGCGCCCCTCGGACCTGGCGGAGCGGCTCCCGAAGGCGCTGATCCACCGGAACGTGCCCGGTGAGCCGGTGCACGCGTTCCTGCGCGACTTCGACCGGGCGTGGGCGGCGGCTGCACCGTACGCCGCCTACGGGGCGCGGCAGCGCTGGATCCGGACGGCGCGGGACCTGTCCGGCGACTGGTCGCTGGTGGACGGGCCGCGGCGGTGGCGGCAGGGGGAACTGACGTTGCCCTGGGAGGCGTTGCGCCCGGTGGGGTGAACAGGGCGTGCGGGGGAACCAGGGGTCCGAGTGGCCCGTTGGACCGTGCGGGGCCGGAAATGGCGTCCGTCGGGTGGGACAAGATCGCATCGCCACCCACAAGGGTGTTGCAATTCATCGACTCGTGGCACCATCCCGATGGCGGTGCAAAGTTACTGATGAATAGTCAGATCTGATACGAGGACTGACTCGGGTGCCTGGGGGGACCATGGGAGCCGCAAGGCAACGGCGAGGCGCAAGTTCTCTCGTGCTGCTGTGCACGATGGCGATACTGACGGCGCCGGGACTCGCGACGGGCATCGCGTACGCGGCTCCGGCCGCACCGGCCACACCGGTCGCACCGGTCGCGCCCGCCGCACCGGCGGCTCCGGCCGCGCCCCTCCCCGAACCGGGCGGCAAGTCCCTGGAGCAGGTCCGCAAGGAGATCGAGGACCTGTACCGGCAGGCGGGCACCGCCACCGACGCGTACAACCTCGCCGAGGCCGAGACCAAGGCCCAGTCGAACAAGATCGTCGAGATCGCGAACCTCGTCGTCGCCGGCAAGGAGAAGATCACCACCCTGAAGAACCGGGCGGGTGCCGCCGCCCGCGCCCAGTACCGCTCGGGCGGAATGCCGCCGGGCGCGCAGCTGGCGCTGAGCGACAACCCGAACCACTACCTCGACGGGGCGGGCCGGCTGCGCCAGGGCGAGAAGGCCGCCTCGGACATGCTCTCCGAACTGGACCGGACCCAGGCCGACTTGGAGCGCTACGCCAAGGAGGCGAGCGACCGCTGGGCCATCCTGGAGGCCAACCGGATCAAGTCGGAGGAATCCAAGAAGCAGGTCGAGGAGAAGATCAAGGCCGCCGAGGAGCTGGAGAGCAAGCTGGAGGCCGAGGAGAAGGCCCGGCTGATCCAGCTGGAACAGGAAGCCCAGTACAAGGCGCAGACGGCATGGCTGTCGACGGGCGCGATGAAGGACGTCAACGGCGCGGCGACCGAAGCGGGCAAGCGGGCCGTGCAGTTCGCCACGGGCCAGATCGGCAAGCCGTACCAATGGGGCGCCGTGGGCCCCTCGTCCTTCGACTGCTCCGGGCTGACCTCCCAGGCCTGGCTGGCGGCGGGCCGGGGCATCCCGCGCACCTCGCAGGAGCAGCTGCGGCTGCTGCCGAAGGTCGCGCTGAAGGACATGCGCCCGGGTGACCTGATCATCTACTTCGACGACGCGACCCACGTCGGCATGTACGTCGGCGACGGCGCGATGGTCCACGCCCCGCGCCCCGGCCGGAACGTGACCCTGGCGGGCGCCGGCTCGATGCCGATCAAGGCAGTGGTCCGCCCCGACGCGTAGCCCCCGCGCCGCGGCCCGGCGACGCGCGCGCCCCGCCCCGGCCCGCCCCGGCCGGTACCCCTTGCCGGGGCACCGGCCGTACCCGCCGCCGGGACGCGGCACGGCGCGGGGATCTTCGGCCGGGCGGGTGGGGTCGGGTGACGCAGGCAACCCGGCGGGCCCCGAACACGTCTCGATGGACGGGACGGAACGCGGCCCCGCCGTGACCTTTGTCATCCAGTGAGCCGATTTTCCCCCGCGATAACCGCATATGACGGAGGCCCGCGCCAAGAACGGCATTCCGTTTGTCGGGCAGGGACCGCTAGGGTCTGCCGGACGAGCGCACCCTCGGGGGGAGGGAAGGAACCGGAGACGATGCCCGTACCCGTACCGCGGCAGAGGGACACCTCGGCCACGGAGAGCGGTCAGGCCGTTCTGCACACCGCCGCCCCGGCCGTAGCCGCCACGGGCGTCGCGCAAGCGACCCCTCAGACGACCACCCCGCACACGACCCCGCTGACCCTCCTGGTCATCGAGGACGACCCGGCGGGCGGTCTCACCGTCCCCGAGATCCTCGACGCGGACGGCCACCGCATCCGCGTCCGCACCGCCCGCAACCTCACCGAGGCCGAGCGGCTGCTCACACCCGACGTGCACTGCATCCTCCTCGACCTGTCCCTCCCGGACGCCAGCGCCCGTACGCCCGGAGCGCCGGCGAACGGCTCGGTCAACGGAACGAGCAACGGAGCGATCAACGGGACGGCGGGCGCAGGCACCGGAACCGGAACCGGCACCGCCACCGCCGTGGACCAGCTGCTGGCCCTCCGCCAGGTGCTGCGCATCGCCCCGCGCCACGCGGTCCTCGTCCTGACCGGCGAGGACGATGTCGAGCGCGCCACCGAGGCCGTGCGGGTCGGTGCCCAGGACTTCCTCTTCCGCGACGAGCTGGACGGCCGACTGCTGAGCCGCGCCATCCGCTACGCCGTGGAGAGAAAACGGGCGGACATCGCCCAGTACAAGCTCGCAGAATCGAAACTGCGCGCCCAGGAGAACGCCCGGCTGGAACGCGGTCTGCTCCCCACGCCCCTCCTGGAGGGCTCCGACCTCCGCTTCGCCGCCCGCTACCGCCCCGGCCGCAGCCGGGCCCTGCTCGGCGGTGACTTCTACGACACCGTCCGCACCCCCGACGGCACCGTCCACGCCATGATCGGCGACGTCTGCGGTCACGGCCCCGACGAGGCCGCGCTCGGCGTCGAGCTCCGCATCGCCTGGCGCGCCCTGACCCTGGCCGGCCTCTGCGGCGACGACCTGCTGGCCACCCTCCAGGAGGTCCTGGAGGTGGAGCGGCCGTGCGAGGAGATATTCGCGACGCTGTGCACGGTCGACATCGCCCCGGACGGCCGCCGCGCCGGTCTGTGCCTGGCCGGCCATCCGGCCCCGCTGATATCCCGACCGGGCCGCCGCGCGCGGCTGCTCCCGTACGAGAACAGCGGTCCGGCCCTCGGGCTGCTGCCCCGGGCCCGCTGGCCGCGCCGCCAGGTGGAGCTCGGCGGTACCTGGAGCCTGATGCTCTACACCGACGGCCTGATCGAGGGCCACATCGGCCAGGGCAAGGAACGTCTGGGCCAGGACGGCATGGTCGACATGATCAACCGCCACCTGGATCGCGGACTGAGCGGTGAGGGCCTGCTGGAGGCCTCCGTCACCGAGGCCCGCCGCCTCAACGGCGGCGAGCTGACCGACGACGTGGCCGTGGTCCTGCTCTCCCGCGCCGAGGGCTGAGGGCCAAGGGCTCCGATACCGGGATCCGGCTCAGGCTCAGGCCGGCACTTCGGCCGGGACTTCGGCCGCCTCGCGCCTAGCGTCCGCCGTTGTAGGGCCCGTACGGCCCGTCACTGCTGCTGCCGCCGCGCCGGCCGCCACCGCCCGAGACCTGCTTGAGCGCCGGGCGTACGTCGACGAAGAAGACGATGGTCGCGACGAGACCGGCGATCTGCAGGAACAGCATCCCCAGGAGGAAGTCCACGGCCACGGTGATGCCGAGGATCACCAGCCAGAAGGTCTTGCTCTGCTTGTCGGCCGCCCGGTACGCGTCCTCGCGCGCCACCAGGGCGATCACGAAGGCCACGACGGCGAGCGCCAGCATGACGTACCCGAGGAACGGGATCACGCCCCGATCGAACCCATCGATCAACATCGCTTCGACCGCCTTCTCAGCTTCTGCTTCGCTCTTCGGGTGCCGCCCGACTCCACGCTACCTGCACGAGTGCCTTCATGAACCACAACGGGCCGGGCACCTGAAGGGTGCCCGGCCCGCCGTCACTCATGCGGTTCCGCTTCAGCTCGCGTCGTCCGCCGTGACCGTGGCCTTCTTGGCCGTGCTCTTGCGCGCGGCGGGCTTCTTCGCGGCGGGCTTCTCGTCGGCGGAGGCCTCGGCGACCGGCTCCGACACCTGCTCCGTCCCGGCCTCGGGCTCGACCGCGACGGCGATGTCGACGATCTCGGCGGAGACGTCGCCCCGCCAGTTCCGCACGGCCTGCTCGCCGTGCACGGCGACCTTGTCGTACGTCTCCTTGGCGCGCACCGCGTACTCGGCGGCCACGCCGACACCGCGCAGCGCGAGGTCCTGGGCGGTCTCCCCGAGCTTCTTCGGGTCGATCGCGCCGAGCACCTCGTTGAACTTGGCGGTGACCGCGTCCTGCACAGCCTTCGGGTCCGTGTTCTTCACGGCCTCGATGCGCGCGGGGGCCTCGGCGCGCAGCTGCTCGATCAGGTCGGGCACCTTCTTGGCCTGCTGCACGGCCAGATCGGCGGTGCCGGCGGCGAAGTAGAGGGGAGTGGGGTCGGTGAGGGTCTTCTTCAGGTCATCGGCGATGGCCATGTGCTGGTCCTCCCGGATCAACTTCAGTTCGTCTTCGGCGGCATCTCGTCGGCGGGCGTATCGAGCGCGTTCTCCTTGCGGAACGACTCGTAGATCTGGAGCAGCACCTGCTTCTGCCGCTCGTTGATGGACGGGTCGGCGAGTATGACGGCTCGCGTCTCCACCTCGTCGGGGTCCCGCTCATCCAGGATCCCGGCCTGCACGTACAGCGTCTCCGCGGAGATCCGCAGCGCCTTGGCCAGCTGCTGCAGGATGTCCGCGCTCGGCTTGCGCAGCCCGCGCTCGATCTGGCTCAGGTACGGATTCGACACCCCCGCCTGCTCCGCCAGCTGCCGCAGCGAAAGCTGGGCCTGCCGACGCTGCTCACGGAGGTACTCGCCGAGATTTCCGACGTTGAGCGATGCCATGCTGAGATCCTGCCCGACTCTGCTAACTATTGCAAGCGCCCTGCTTGCAACAGCTCCCACCTCGTGTCGCCCCGCCGAGCCCGTCCCGTCGGGCCCGTCCCGTCGAGCCCGCGTTGTCGGTGGGGTCTGCCAGGGTGTGCGCCGTGGACGAACCGGTGGAGCGTGTCGACGAGCAAGATCGTGTGCTGGGGGTGGTGGTCGGCCGCCGGCAGGCCGTCCGGGAGGGTTGGCTGCACCGGGTCGCCGTGACGGTGTGTCGTGACGAGCGCGGACGGATCCTCGTCCACCGGCGGTCGGAGCAGCTGTACCGCTTCCCCGGCCACCACGAGGTCGTGGTCGGTGGCGCCGTGGATGTCGGTGAGTCCTACGAACAGGCCGCCGCCCGGGAGCTGGCCGAAGAGCTGGGCATTCATGTGCTGCCGCGCCTGCTGTTCACGTTCCTCAACCGCAGCGGCTTGAGCCCGCACTGGCTCGGCGTGCACGAAGCCGTGGTGCCGGACACGGTGACCGCCGACCCTGACGAGGTCGCCTGGCACGGATGGCTGACCGAGCCGGAGCTGCGGTCGGCCCTGCTGGAGTGGCGCTTCACCCCCGACAGCCACGAAGCCTTCGGTCGGTACCTCGCGTTCCGGACCGCGCGGCCTTGACGACCGGGGCGGCGCCGTCGGAGCGGGCCCTGTCGGTGCCGATACTCCGTGGCCCCGGTCGCGCCGACACCACAGGATGGGGCGCATGAGTCGACCGCCCGTCCCGCCGGCCCGGCACCAGGTGGAGTTCCGGCACCACCCCCACCCCGGCTTCCCGCACCTCACCGCCTGGGGCGTCCGCGTCGACGGCACCGACCTGCGCGTACTCGTCGCGGAAGCGACGCGCGCGCTCTGGGCTCGGGAACTCGACGAGGACGACGACACCCCGCAGGAACGCGACGAGTTCCTGGTGAACCAGCACGCCCCGCTGCACCTGGACGACGACCCCGACGGTGCCCGGATCCGGGCACACTTCCTGGGCGACGCGCCCCCGTGGCTCCGCGACCACGACACCGGGGCCCTGTGCCTGCTGAGCTGCGCCTGCGGGATCGACGCCTGTTGGCCCCTGCTCGCCACGGTCGACGTCACGGAGAGCGAGGTCACCTGGTCCGGATTCCACCAGATCCACCGGCCGCAGTGGGGCGAGCTGCCCCTGGGCCCGTACGTCTTCTCGCGCCCCGCCTACGAAGAGGCCCTGGCGGCACCGGTGCCGCTCGCCCCGGACCCGCTCGCCCCCGACCCGCTCGCCCCCTAGGGGGCCGCGAGCCGTACCTCCGGCAGGTAGTGGCCGGTCGGCGACGCGGCCCGCGGCAAGGTCACGCCGGGGTACGGACCCGGCCCGAGGGCCTCCAGCACCTCGGCGGCCGGGTACCCGAACAGGTCGACGTCGCGCAGGACCACCGGGACGGCGGCCGGCCCGGTCGGCTCCGACCCGTACCGGCGAAGGTGGACGGCCGCGAGACCGTGCCGGTCGTGGCCGGCGCGGCCTAGGCGGTCCGGGCAGTCACCGTAGGCCAGCAGATCCAGGCCCTCGTAGCGGGCGGTGAAGGCCCAGCCCGTCCCGCACACCCACGTCCCCCGCACGTCCGCCACGGTCGCGACGGCCCACCGGGCCTCCCGCTCGGACCCGCCGAACCGCAGGACGCCGGCGCCCCGCGGCAGGGCCAGACCCGTACCCGGCAGCACCTCGAACGCCATGTCGTCAGGCCGTGCCGATGACCACCGTCGCGTACAGCTCCTGCGAGGTCACCGCCCGGACGGCGAGGCCCGCCGAGGTCAGGGCCGAGGCCGTCGACGGGGACTGGCGGGCGCTCGTCTCGATCAGCAGGTGCCCGCCCGGCGCCAGCCAGGGCAGCGCGCCCGCCGCCACCCGGCGGTGGATGTCCAGGCCGTCGGCCCCGCCGTCCAGCGAGACGAGCGGCTCGTGGTCCCGCGCCTCCGACGGCATGAGGACGATCTCCTCCGTCGGCACGTACGGGGCGTTGACCACCAGCACGTCCACCCGGCCGCGCAACGAGGACGGAAGGGCCGCGTACAGGTCGCCCTCCCACACCCGACCGCCGTACGGGGCCACGTTGCGCCGCGCGTACACCAGCGCCGCCGGGTCGATGTCGGCCGCGTGCAGCTCGGCGCCGCCCGGCAGTCCCGCGGCCACCGCCGCGCCCAGGGCGCCGACCCCGCAGCACAGGTCCAGCACCACCGCGCCGGGCCGGGCCAGTGCCACCGCCTCCCGCACCAGGAACTCGGTGCGCCGGCGCGGTACGAAGGCGCCCGCGCCGACCTCCATGCGCAGTCCGCAGAACTCCGCCCAGCCGACGACGTGTTCCAACGGTTCGCCGCCCACCCGGCGGGCAAGCAGCTCCGCCAGGTGGTCCGCGTCGGTGGCCGCCCCGGTCAGGAGTTCCGCCTCCTCCTCCGCGAAGACGCAGCCCGCCGCGCGCAGCGATTCCACAAGTGACATCAAGAGTTCGGTCCTCGGTACTCGGTACTCGGTCATCGGCACGGGGTCATCAGCACGGGGTATCGGCACGGGGTCAGAAGATGTCTGGGCACCACGGGCTGCGCGCGGTACGGAACATCGCGTCGGCCAGCGCGGCCGCCCCCGGACGTTCCTCCGCCACCCGTCCCAGCGCGGCCAACCGCACCGCGGAGGCGCCGCCCAGGTACAGGGAGCCCAGTTCGGCCACGCCCAGCCGCAGCTCCGGGGCCTCCTCGGTCCGCTCGCACACGCCGGTGCCCGCGTCCAGCCGGTAGCGGCCGGCCGCCGGGCCCGTCCCGTCCGTGACCTCCAGGACGAGCACCCCGGGCACCTCGTACGTCCGCGCGCCCAGCGCTCGTACGACGTCGAGCACCCGCACCCACAGGAAGTCCGCGGCCGTGACGACCCGGGCCGCACGCGGGTCGGGCAGCAGGTCGGGGACGAGGGCGTCGGGGGCCCGGTAGCCGGTGCGGACCTTCAACACCCAGTCGATCGAGCACAGGAACTGCCACAACGCCCGTTCCGCCTGCGGGGTGACGGCCAACAGGTCCCTGACCTGCACGCTGCTCTGCGGGATCTTCGCGTCCGTCCAATGGTCGTCTGCGCTGTAGACGGCCAGGCTGGCCACCTCGCCCTCCGGCGTCCGGTACACGGCGTAGAACTTGTCCCGGAAGGCCCGGTACGACCACTCCTCCACGCCGGTCGTCATGTTCCACCAGCGGTCGTCCCGGTTCACCGCGCCCGGCGTGCGTGCCCGCAGCCGCTCGTGCAGCTCGGGCCCCACCCGCCGCAGCTCCTCGACGTCCACCAGGTCGATCCGGCCGCCGTCCACCGGCGCCGACAGCCGCCGGTCCAGCCCGGTGCGCGCGACGTCGATCTCCCACTCCACGAGGGAGGTTGCCGGCCCGAACCCGTACCGCCCGTAGATCTGGTACTCGGCGGCGACCAGCGTCATCAGCGCGTCGCCGCGCGCCTCGGCCGCGGCGAACTCGGCGGCCATCATCCGGGTCAGCAGACCCTGGCGGCGGTGGGTGGGCAGCACGCCCACGTTGGAGATCGCGGTGGAGCGGACCGCCGCACCGCCGGGCACGGTCAACTCCTGTGGGAAGGACCGCAGGGTCGCCACGCAGCGACCGGTGTCCGGGTCGAACGCCCCGTGCGTCCGCGAGAAGTCGGTGTACTTGGCGCGCAGGGCTATGTCGGCCTCGGTCACCCGGGAGGCGGTCAGGAAACCGGTGTGCACACTGCGCACCCAGTCGGGGAGCTCGGATTCGGCGATCGGCCGGACGTCAGCACTCATAGCCGCCCACGCTAATCCGCCGACGGCGGCCGGTCGCCCGAATTTCTACGCCAGCAGGTCGTCCACCTGCGCCTCGCCCTCCCGGTACCGCCGGGTGATCTCGGCGCTGCAGTCGTCCACCGTGCGCTGGAGCTGCTGCCGACGCCGCGAGACCTGCTGCTCGTAACGCACCAACCGCCCCATCCCGTCGTGCAGTTCGTCGTCCGTACGGGCACCCAGGTCCGAGAGCTCCACATCGGACAGCATCTCCGCGGCCAGCACCCGGTACTCCTCGCTGTACGGGGTGCCGAGCGTGACGTGCCGGGCCGAGGCACTGCGGCTGGAGGGGGCGTCGGCCAGGATCACCGAGAGCCGGTCCACCACCGGCGCCTCGGGGTCCGTGCGCCGGGCCAGCTCGGCCCGCAGGATGTCGATGCGGCCCTGGAGCAGTCTGCGTACGTAGCTCAGATCGGCCTCGTCGCGCTGCGCGTCACGGCGCAGCGCGCGCAGCTCCGGCAGTCCGAGCGCGGTGGTCGGGGTCGGCGGCCCCTGCGTCTCGGCCGTGCGCTGCGCGGGCGGTCGTACCGCGGCAGCCGCGACGGAAGCGGGTGACGCAGGTACGGAGGTACCAGGAGTATTCATGCGTTCGGGTCCGTCCCCTCGACCGGTGCGGCGCACCCGCACCGCCTGGTTGCATCGTGCCACTCCCCGTGGCCCCCACGCAGTCCCACTCCACCCGATCGGCCCCGGACGGGTGCAAGCCTGGTACACAGGTGGTATGCGAGCAGTGGTGCAGAGGGTGGACGGCGCACGCGTCGACGTGGGCGGCGAGACCGTGGGCGAGATCGTCGGCGAGGGACTGTGCGTGCTGGTGGGGGTGACGCACGACGACACCCCGGAGAAGGCGGCGCTCCTGGCCCGCAAACTGTGGTCCGTACGGATCCTGGAGGGCGAGAAGTCCTGCAGCGACAACGGCGCACCGCTGCTGGTGATCTCCCAGTTCACGCTCTACGGCGACGCGCGCAAGGGCCGCCGGCCCACCTGGAACGCGGCGGCGCCCGGCCCGGTGGCCGAGCCGCTGGTCGACGAGGTCGTGGCGCAGCTGCGCGCGCTGGGCGCGACGGTGGAGACGGGCCGGTTCGGCGCGGACATGCGGGTCTCGCTGACCAACCACGGCCCGTTCACCATCGTCATCGACATCTGACCACGACGGTCAGGGCGCTACGACGACCTCCTGCGCGGCGGCCGTCTTGCCGGCCAGCAGCGGCGCGTCGACCGGGACGTTCCGCTTGACCAGCGCGAGCGCGATCGGGCCCAGCTCGTGGTGGCGGACGGCCGTGGTCACAAAGCCCAGCTGACGTCCCTCCTCCCCGTCCGAGGCGAGCCGCACCGGCGTGCCGTGCGCCGGGAGCAGCACCTCCGAGCCGTCCAGGTGCAGGAAGACCAGGCGGCGCGGGGGCTTCCCCAGGTTGTGGACACGGGCGACCGTCTCCTGACCGCGGTAGCAGCCCTTCTGCAGGTGCACGGCGGTGCCGATCCAGCCCAGCTCGTGCGGAATGGTGCGGTGGTCGGTCTCCAGGCCGAGCCGCGGCCGGTGCGCCTCGACGCGCAGGGCCTCGTACGCGAGCAGGCCCGCGGCCGGGCCGTGCGCGGCGGCGAAGGACTCCAGCTCGGCGCGGGGCAGGAAGACGTCCCGGCCGTACGCGGTCTCCCGGACGACGTGCTCCTTGTCGCCGGGAACCTCGGCGATGGAGCCGGCCGGGAGGTGCACGACCGCGAACTCCTCGGTGCGGTCCGTGACTTCGACGCGGTAGAAGAACTTCATCGACTCCAGGTAGGCGATCAGCTCGCCCTGGGTGCCCGGCTCCACGTGCGCCCACGTGGTCTCGCCGTCGTCGACGAGGTAGAGCGCGTGCTCGATGTGCCCGTTGGCGGAGAGGATCAGCGCCTCGGTGGCCTGCCCGGCCGGCAGCTCGGTGAGGTGCTGGGTGAGCAGGAGGTGCAGCCAGCTCAGGCGCTCCGGCCCGCTGACGCTGACGACTCCGCGGTGCGAGAGGTCGACGAAGCCGCGCCCCTGCGTGAGGGCGCGCTGTTCGCCGTACAGCTCGCCGTAGTGGGCGGCGACGCCCTCGTCACGGCCTTCGGCCGGTACGGCGCCGGGGAGATGGAGCAAGGGGCTGCTGGTCATGGGACCAAGCGTACGACCCTGCTACGCCTGCGCGGCACGCTGCTTCGCGGCGCACTTGCGGCACAGACCGAAGATCGCGAAGTGCTTCATGTCGGTCTCGAAACCGAAGGTGGTGCGGAGCTTCGCCGTGAACTCGGCGGCGATGTCCACGTCCGCCTCGATGACCTCGGCGCAGTCACGGCAGACCAGGTGGATGTGGTGGTGCCGGTCGGCGAGGTGGTAGGTCGGGGCCCCGTGCCCGAGGTGGGCGTGCGAGACCAGCTTGAGCTCCTCCAGGAGCTCCAGGGTGCGGTAGACGGTGGAGATGTTGACCCCGGAGGCGGTCTTGCGCACCTCGACGAGGATCTCGTCCGGGGTGGCGTGCTCCAGGGCGTCGACCGCCTCCAGCACGAGCTGGCGCTGCGGTGTCAGCCGGTATCCGCGCTGCCGCAGGTCGCTCTTCCAGTCAGAGCTCTCGGTGTCCACGCTGCTCCCCACCCGGCCAGTGTATGTGCGCGAAGGGGACCGCGGGCGGTTCCGCGGCCCCCTTTCGACCTCTGGACTCAGCGGAAGAAGGCGATGCCGTCGTCCGGCATGTCCGGGAGGTTGCGCGCCATCTCGGCGACCTCCTCGGGCGTGACGACCTTCTTCAGCTGGGCCGACATGTACGGACGCAGCTCGACATCCGGCGTGGCCTTCTCGCCGACCCACATGAGGTCGCTCTTCACGTAGCCGTAGAGCCGCTTGCCGCCGCTGTACGGGCCGGAGGCCGCGGTACGGGCGACCGCGTCCGTGGCCAGGTCGATCTGGGGCTTCTGGTCGGCGAGCTCGCCGTACCAGACCTCGACGACGCCCTGGTCGCGGACCATGACGATCTCGACCTTGCGGTTCTTGTCGATGCGCCAGTAGCCCGACTCGGACTCCAGCGGCCGCACCTTGTTGCCCTCGGCGTCGAGGACCCAGGTGTGGGAGGTGTACTCCAGGAAGTCCCGGCCGTCGTGGCTGAAGACGACCTCCTGGCCGAAGTTGCACTTCTCCTCACCGGGGAAGTCGAAAACTCCCGCACCCTCCCAGTTGCCGAGGAGGAAGGCGAGGGGGACGAGGCCCGGGTTCAGGTCGGACGGGATCTGGATCATGAATGGCTGCTCAGGCGATCTGTGGGAGGGGTTCCGGGGCGGTCTGCTGGGCGGATGCTCAGCGCTGACCCTGGTACAGCTTCTTGACGGCCAGGCCGGTGAAAGCCAGGACGCCGACGCAGACCAGGACCAGCAGGGAGGTGAAGACTGCCTCAAGCACGGGGTGCTCCTCGGAATTCGTTCGGGGGTACGGGCCGGTTCCCAAGCGTACTGGGCCGGGGCCGGGCGCACCGTGCGAGGTGGCCCGTAGCCCCGGGCCGGGCCCGCGCCCGGCCCGGTGGTCAGCTCAGCAGCTGGCTCTGCAGGATCACGGTCTGGTGGAACGGAACGGGGGCCACCTCGCCCTTGCGGGTCTGGATGACCATGCCGAGGACGTCACCCGTCCGGAGGCACCCGATCTTGCTCTGCTCCTCGCCGAGGAGGGGCTTCACCTCCTGGTACACGCTGAGGTCGGTGCCGTCGAAGTTGGCCGCCCCCGGGAAGTCCAGCGTGGTGCTGTTCATCTGCGTGTTCTTGGCCTTGCTCCAGACGTCGTCCAGGTCCAGGGCGGAGACGCCGTTCAGCTGCGCGTTGGAGTCGCACCCCTTGAACGCGTCCACGAAGCCGGACGAGTGGAAGCGCAGCAGGTACACGTGGGTGCGCGTGCCGTCCGCCGTCGTCCAGCCCCGACCGACGATCTGCCGCAGCCCGTCCCATTCGAGGGACTGCTTCAGCTTCTCGCGGGACTCGGGCGTGTACTCCTCCAGGAAGGTGTCGGGCGACACCTTCCCGTCCTTGTCCGCCTTGACCGCGTCGTCGACCTCGGAGCCCACGGGAGCGGGCAGCAGCAGGCCGGTGAGCTGCGCGTAGTGCGTCCCGTCCTTGTTGTCCGGACCCTGGGGCACCGGGGCGCCGGCGGGCAGCGCGGGCTGCGACAGCGTCGGGAACGTCCAGCGGCCGTCGTCCTCGGTGGACAGGCCCGGGAGGTCGGTGCGGTCGGGCTGCGTGATCCCGTACGCGACTCCCGCGCCGACGGTGGCGAAGACCACGACGGCGGCGGTCCAGCGCAGGGCGGCGAAGAGCTTGCGCCGGTCCTTGGGCGGAGCCGGCACGGCCGCGGGGACCTCGGACGGCACCGCGGCCTCGGCGGTCTGAGCGGCGGCTTCGGGGACCTCGGCCTTCTCGGTGAGCACCTTGGTGGTCGTCGTGTCGGTGACCGTCGCGGTGGCCTCCGGGGCGGGCTCGGTGGCCTCGTTGGTGGTCTGCTCGCTCACGCGGACTCTCCGGGGGACTTGAGGTGGTCGAGTTGCTGCTTCAGCAGGCTCGCGGCGTCCTTCACCGCGAAGCCCGTGGACCCGTACATCCGGAAGCTCACCAGTACGTCGCCCTCCACGGCCACGCAGTCGAGGACGTCGATCTTCTTCTTGCCGTCCTCTCCTCCGCTGAGCGGGTCCAGCCCGCACTTGGCCTGCGGGTAGCCCTCCACCTGCGGCGCCCCGCCGCCCGCCCCGGTGAGCTCGATGAGCTTCTTCGAGAACTCGGCGAACTTGGCCAGCTGCTGCGGGTCGGCCTGCATGAGCCGGATCTCGGCCACGGCGGAGCCGTGTCCCTCCTGGCGGGCGTAGCTGCGCCCCGCCATGCCCTTGAGCTTCAGGTCCGCGAGCGCCTTGTCCCGCTCGGCGCGCTGACTGCCGGAAAGGCCGGTGCGGCCGTCCTTGAAGGTCTGCAGCGCCTTCTCGCTCGCGAGGTAGTAGTCGTTGCCCTCGGTGTCGAGGTCGGGGCCGAGCCAGTACTCCGTGGGCAGCGGCAGCAGTTTGCCCGTCAGCTCGTTGGGCGGCACGGACGGCACCGAGGGCTGCGTGCCCTTCGTGGTGTAGTCCTCGGCCACCCAGTACCGCGTCGACGCGGTCCGGTCGGCGCCCGCCAGCGCGGACGCACCCGCCAGGCAGGCACCCGCCAGCACGACGACGCCGACGGCCGCCGACACCCACTTCAGCGTCCTGCGGTTCGCCGCGGGCGCGGGCGCCGGCGCGGCGGCGACCGTGGGCTCCTGCACCGGCTCGGTCGGCACCGCGTCGGCGGTGGTCATGTCCTGCTGCTCGCTCACAGCCGCTCCATCTGTCGCTGGGCCAGCTCGACCAGGGCCTTCTCGTCGATGTCGCCGCGGTTGTTCGTCCACTCGACGAGCATCACGATGTCGCCGCGGCGGACCAGGACGCGGCCCTGGCGCACCGGGTGGTAGCCGGGCTTCTCGCTCAGCTCGGAGATCCACATGTGGCCGAAGTCCCCGGGCACGCCGGCGAAGTCCTTGCCGTTGTTGCCCGCGTAGTTCTTCTCGGGCATGTACTGCACGACGCCCGAGTAGTAGTCGTCGGCCCCGAGCCGGTCGCGGTACCGGATCAGGGTGATCTCGACGAAGTCCCGGTCGTTCTTGGACCACCGGGCGGACGCGATGCTCTTGGCATGTCGGCCGATCGGGCCGAGGCCGTCGGCGGGGTCGACGAAGTAGTCCGCGGAGAACGCGTCGGGGGCGACCGCACCCGAGACGCTGTTCTGGGTGCCGCCCGGCACCTCGACGAGCTTCTTGGCCAGGTCCTCGTCCGCCTTGTGCCAGCGGTTGGCGTTGATCGAGCGGTGGGTCGTCGTCTCGTTCATCGCCTGCGGCTTCGGCGCGGCCATCGTCTGCTGGGCCAGCGGCGGCAGCGGCGTGGGCTCGCGGTCGTACTGGATCGCGTAGCCGGTGATCGTCCCGGCGAGGACGCCGAGCGCGGCCGCGCCCGCGATCAGAAGAGCCGTGCGCCCCACCCGGCGGCGCGGGACCGAAGTGTCCGGCTCCGGTGCACTCTCCCCCTCTTTCCGCTGCTCCGGGATGGTCTGTTCGTGTTCCAAAAGGGTCCCCCACAGGACTGCAGGCACGAGCTGGTTACCCGCGCGTACCCATGACCCGCATAGGAGGGGGGCAGTTGTACGAACCTGGATCACATTCTCGTCTCACGAGGTTTCAATCCTCGTGACGCCGCTTTCCGTCCAGTTCGTCCCACCACTCGTCGGACTTCGGATCGCCCGAGGGGTCGTCCCACCAGCGGTCGTCCGGCCCGCGCCGGTTGGCGACCATCGCGGCGACCGGCGGGATGACCATCGCGACCACGCACATGGCCACGGCGGCCTCCACCGAGAACAGGCGCACGAAGGCCCAGGCGGAGACGAACAGGAACAGGCATCCGCCCATGAGCAAGAAGTAGACGCGTCGGCGCCGGGCGTACATGCCTCCAGCGTAGATCCGGCGCCCCCGCGCGCAAGGGTGCGGGCGGGGGCGGCCGGGGTCGGGCGGACGCGGACGGCACGAAGGGCCGCACCCCGTTCCAGTGGCGTCCAACCCCCGGGGGTGCGGCCCTTCGGCCGTTCGATCAGGCGATCACATGTGCGGTGCTCAGACCGCGATCGCCACGTCCGTCACGCCGCCGGCCTCGGCGACGACCACGGCGCGGTCGGCCTGGGCACCCGGGACGAGCGCCCGCAGGGTCCAGGAGCCGGTGGCGGCGTAGAAGCGGAACTGGCCGGTCGCCGAGGTCGGGACCTCCGCGGTGAACTCGCCGGTCGAGTCCAGCAGGCGGACGTAGCCGGACACCGGCTCGCCGTCCTTGGTGATCTGACCCTGGATGGCGGTCTCACCGGGCTTCAGCGTCGCGAGGTCGGGCCCGCCGATCTGTGCTCCACACATGTTCTCTGTCCTGTCCTGGAGAGGTGGTACTACGAAGGGCGTCGCGTGCCCGGTCGTGCGTCTGGTTACTTGTTGGGGCCGAGCTCGATCGGCACACCGACGAGCGAGCCGTACTCGGTCCACGAACCGTCGTAGTTCTTGACGTTCTCCTGGCCCAGGAGCTCGTGCAGCACGAACCACGTGAGCGCGGAGCGCTCACCGATGCGGCAGTAGGCGATGGTGTCCTTCGCCAGGTCGACCTGCTCCGCCTGGTACAGGGCGGTCAGTTCGTCGTCCGACTTGAAGGTGCCGTCGTCGTTGGCGTTCTTCGACCACGGGATGTTGCGGGCGCTCGGCACGTGGCCGGGGCGCTGCGACTGCTCCTGCGGGAGGTGCGCCGGGGCGAGCAGCTTGCCGGAGAACTCGTCGGGCGAACGCACGTCGACCAGGTTCAGGGAGCCGATCGCGGCCACGACGTCGTCGCGGAAGGCACGGATGGAGGTGTCCTGGGCCTTGGCCTTGTACGCGGTGGCCGGGCGGTTCGGGACGTCCTTGCCGTCGACCAGGTCGCGGGAGTCGAGCTCCCACTTCTTGCGGCCGCCGTCGAGGAGCTTCACGTCCTGGTGACCGTAGAGCTTGAAGTACCAGTAGGCGTAGGACGCGAACCAGTTGTTGTTGCCGCCGTAGAGGACGACGGTGTCGTCGTTGGAGATGCCCTTGGCGGAGAGGAGCTTCTCGAAGCCCTCCTGGTCCACGAAGTCGCGGCGGACCGGGTCCTGGAGGTCGGTCTTCCAGTCGATCCGGACCGCGTTGGTGATGTGGTTCTTGTCGTAAGCGGACGTGTCCTCGTCCACCTCGACGATCACGACGTTCGCGTCGTTCAGGTGGGCCTCGACCCAGTCGGCGTCTACGAGGACGTCGCTGCGGCTCATGGTGTTCTCCTCCGGGGCAGTGTGCGGCGGGGCGGTGCGGGTGACGCGTGTGCTGCGTGCCTACGGGTGCGCTCGAGGTCCTGCGCGGGGAGGCGTCAGGGGTTCAGGAGGCTGGTGCGGTCACGCGGGAAGGGCCGTGGGGCCGTCGTCCGGTCGATGGAGCGATGCGCTCACAGTTCACATGGATCGACAGAGCATGGCGGCGACGCGACACAGGTCTACTGCCCGTCGCTTCGTGAGGTCCGCCTGCTGATGCTTCATAGCCATGGATCGTAGGGACGAATCAGCCGCCCTGTCACCGGCGTGTCATATATCGAGACAGGATCGTCCGAATACTGGGATCCGAGGGCCCTGGACGGCCGCCGCGCCGCCCCGGGGACCTGCCGTGCGGCCCGTCCTTCTACGGATCGGACCGCCCTGTCTCACGATCCGGCCACCACCACGTTCGAACCGCCGAGCACGAGGTGCACACCGGTCTCGTCCGAGGTCAGGGACGAGAGCTGGAGCCCGGCCGGCATGCCGCTGTCGAGATTGCGGTCGAAGTCGGTCTTCTTGCGGATCAGCTTCTCGACCCCGGGAACACCGGCGCCCGGCACCTCGTCGGCGCGGACCCGGACGATCTTGCCGCCCTTGCCGCCGGGCGCGTCCTCCAGGGTGACGGTCGACACCACGCTGTGCGTCAGGGTCTTGCCGAGGACGTCCACCGCCGCGGTGACCTTCACCTTGCCCGGCGCCCCGCCGTAGGAGAGGGTCGCGCCGGTCTGCGAGGCCGCCGTCAGGTCGGCGTACGTGATGAGCGCGCTGCCCTCGGCCCGCTCGGCGGTGCCACCGCTGTAGTCACCGTTCAGCTTCACCCCGTGGAAGCTCGCGTTCAGCTCCGACAGCCGCGTCTTGCGGTCCTCGGCGGTGACCTCGACGCCCCGCAGCTTCAGGTCGACCTGATCGAGGTCCCGGCTGAGCACCTGCGTCAGGAAGGGGAAGCCGTGGACCTCCACCTCCGAGGAACCGGCCAGGCCCTGCCGCGCCTGTATTCGGTCGGCCAGCCGGTTCTCGACATAACTCGCGGCCCAGCGGTCCACGCCCACGAACAGGCCCCCCAGAACCACTGCGATGATCACAAAGACGCGCAGGAAACGCACGTTCCCTCCCCCTACTAATCGGTACGTGCGCCCTAGTTGACCATGCCCGCCGTCAGGCAGGGATCAGCCCACCACCCGGCCGATCAGGTACACGGCGGGGGCGGCCGCCGCGAGCGGCAGGGCCACCCCGGCCGTCATGTGCACGAACTTCGACGGGTAGTCGTACGCCGCCACGCGCAGGCCGACCAGCGCGCACACCCCGGCGACGAGGCCGATCAGCGCCCCGCCCGTACCGACCGAGGTCAGCCCGCCGACCGCGATGCCCGCTCCGGCGGCCGCGGCCAGCGAGACGCCGACCGAGGGGGCGGTGGGCAGCGGCAGGGCGCGGGCGAAGACCGCGACCGCGACGGCCGCGGCGCCGACCGTGGCGGCGGCGGAATCGGCCGCGAGATAGCCGGCGCAGATGATGGCGAGGGCGGCCGAGGCCACCGAGGCCATCAGGCCGTACATCCGCTCGTCGGGATCGGCGTGGCTGCGCAACTGCAGGACGAGCGTGAGCAGCACCCAGGCGCCCAGGGTCCCGACGATCGCGCCGGGCCCGTACGAGGGGTCGACGGCGAGCACGGCCACGTCGGCGGCGACGGCTCCGGCGAAGGCGAGGGCGATGCCCTGGCGGGCGGGCCACATGCCGTTGAGGCGGAACCAGCCGGCCGCCGTGAGGCCCTGCAGGGCGATCAGCGGCAGGAGCAGGACGTACTGCCCGACGGCGGCGGCCACGGCGAGCAGCAGCCCGAGGACGGCGGTCAGTATGGCGGACTGCGGTCCGGGGTCGATGATCGGCGACCGGCCCTCGGCGCGCGCCTGGGCGGGGTCGACGGCGCGCAAGGTGTTGCCGGCGAGGGTGGGCGGCGACCAGGAGGTGATCTCCTGCGGCTCACCCGGAACCTCGGCCGCGTCCTCGCCCGGGGCGGCGGCGGCCGACTGCGGCGGGAGGTAGGCGGTCTGCTCGGCGGCGGGCGCGTCCACCACCGGCGGCAGGTAGGCCGTCTCCTCGACCGGCGGCGACTGCTGGAGCTGCCGCTGGTCGTGCTCGGGACCCGGGTACGGCGGCAGGTAGGCCGTCTCGGCGCCCTGCGGCCAGTCCTGCACGGGAGCCGGGGCGGGAGCCGGAGCCTGGACCTCGTCCCGGAACCAGCCCTCCGGAGCCACCTGCTGCTGGGGCTGGAGCTGCTGCCGGTCGTGCTCGGGACCCGGGTACGGCGGCAGGTAGGCCGTCTCGGCGCCCTGCGGCCAGTCCTGCACGGGAGCCGGGGACGGAGCCGAAGCCTGGGCCTCGTCGCGGTACCAGCTCTGCGGAGCCACCTGCTGCTGGTACGGGTCCGGGATCGGTGCCGGGGCCGGGTAGCCGCCGTCCGGCCAGGGGCCGGGGGCGGCGGGGGTCGCCGGATCCGCCTGGGCCTGGGCCTCGTCGCGGAACCAGCCCTCGGGCGCCACCGGCTGCCCGGGCACCGCGCCCAGCGGCGGATGCACCGGTTGGTAGCTGGTGTCCCAGGTGTCGGACTGCCAGGTCTGGGTCCCGTACGGGTCCTCCGGCTGCTGCTGCTGCTGGTGCTGCTGCTGCTGCGCGTACTGCCGGCGCTGCTGTTCCTCAGGGGTACTCATCGGCTCCCGCTCACCCGCCCGCGAACGGCGGGAGCACCTCGACGGTGCCCCCCTCGGTCAGCGGGACGGAATCATGCGGGCGCTTGCCCACAGGCTCATCGTTCACGAGGAAGGAGCAGCGCAGCAGGACCCGGGTCAGCTCCCCGGGGTGGCGCTCCCGCACGGCGTCGAGCGCCTCGGCGAGTGTGCCCGCCGAGTACGGCTCCTCCGCCGTCTTGGCCGCGGCCTTGGCCGCCGCCCAGTAGCGGATGGTTCCGGTTGCCACTGCAGCTCCTCTCGTCGGCTCTCTACCGTCGGCCTCCATGATGGCCCCTCCCACCGCCGACCCCGGCGTGCCCCGACGCGCCGGGTGTGCGCCCGGGCGGCCCCGGGTGCCCGGGCGCACCGCTCGGCGGGCCCCCGAACCGGTGAAACCTGGGAATACGCAGGGCCGAAGCGTGGCATGAACCACAGAAGTGGAAGCGGAAGAGGCCTCGGCCACGCATCGACGGGTGGGCTATTCTGCTTGGCGAGAGGATCCGGGCAACGTTGCCCCCGGGTCCTTTTGTGCTTTCAGCACGTTGAACGAACCGAGAACAGTGGCATCCATGCGGACCCCAGGGCGCGGGGCCGCGGGGACGCCGGGCAAGACGTACGAAGCAGTACCGCGCATGTCCTCGACGGGACCGAGGAGGAACCGACGTGATGGACCAGCGAACCGTGCACCATCGTCCGACCCGGGCGGGTGGTCGGTCGTGAGCTCACTCCTGCTGCTCACCAACGCCCTGCAGCCGTCCTCCGAGGTGCTGCCCGCCCTCGGCCTGCTGCTGCACAACGTCCGGGTCGCCCCGGCCGAGGGCCCCGCCCTGGTGGACACCCCGGGAGCCGATGTCATCCTCGTGGACGGCCGCCGCGACCTGCCGCAGGTGCGGTCGCTGTGCCAGCTGCTCCGCTCCACCGGACCCGGCTGTCCGCTGATCCTGGTCGTCACCGAGGGCGGCCTGGCGGCCGTCACCGCCGACTGGGGCATCGACGACGTCCTGCTGGACACCGCGGGCCCGGCCGAGGTCGAGGCGCGGCTGCGGCTGGCCACCGGCCGCCAGCAGCTGGGCTCGGACGACTCCCCGATGGAGATCCGCAACGGCGACCTGTCGGTGGACGAGGCCACGTACTCCGCCAAGCTCAAGGGGCGCGTGCTCGACCTCACCTTCAAGGAGTTCGAGCTGCTCAAGTACCTCGCCCAGCACCCGGGCCGGGTCTTCACCCGCGCCCAGCTGCTGCAGGAGGTCTGGGGCTACGACTACTTCGGCGGCACCCGGACCGTCGACGTGCACGTACGGCGGCTGCGCGCCAAGCTCGGCCCCGAGCACGAGTCCCTGATCGGCACGGTCCGCAACGTCGGCTACCGCTTCGTCACGCCGGAGAAGGTCGAGCGGGCGGCGGAGGCCGCGGCCAAGGCGGCGGCCGAGGCCAAGGCCCGGACCGCCGCGCAGACGACCGCGCAGACGACCGCGCGGACGGCTCCGGCCGTCACCCGATCGGCCGAAGACGCTGTGAGCATCCACTCGGCCGGACGCCCTGCCCAGAGGTAGGTCACCCCGCGTAGACTGCCGCGCGTGGCCAAGGTGACGCGGGATGACGTTGCACGACTTGCGGGTACGTCTACCGCCGTCGTGAGCTACGTCATCAACAACGGACCCCGGCCGGTCGCCCCGGCCACGCGCGAGCGTGTCCTCGCCGCGATCAAGGATCTGGGCTACCGCCCGGACCGGGTCGCCCAGGCGATGGCCTCGCGACGCACCGACCTCATAGGCATGATCGTCCCGGACGCCCGGCAGCCGTTCTTCGCGGAGATGGCGCACGCGGTCGAACAGGCCGCCGCCGAGCGCGGAAAGATGGTGCTGGTCGGCAACTCCGACTACCGCACCGAGCGCGAGGTCCACTACCTGCGGGCCTTCCTCGGGATGCGGGTCTCCGGCCTGATCCTGGTCAGCCAGGGCATGAGCGAGCAGGCCGCCAGCGAGATCGAGGCCTGGGACGCTCGCGTGGTCCTCCTGCACGAGCGCCCGGAGGCGATGGACGACGTCGCGGTCGTCACGGACGACATCGGCGGCGCCCAGCTCGCCACCCGCCACCTGTTGGAGCACGGGCACGAGTACGTGGCCTGTATCGGCGGCATCGAGAACACCCCCTCCGTCGGCGACCCGGTCGCGGACCACGTCGAGGGCTGGCGGCGCGCCATGCAGGAAGCCGGCCGCTCGGTGGAGGGCCGGCTCATCGAGGCCCCGTACAACCGCTACGACGCGTACACGGTCGCCCTGGAGGTCCTGGCGCGGCCCGATCGGCCGACGGCCATCTTCTGCGCCACGGACGACCAGGCCATCGGTGTGCTGCGCGCCGCGCGCGAGCTGCGCATCGACGTGCCCGGGGAACTGGCCGTCGCGGGCTTCGACGACGTCAAGGAAGCCGCCCTCACCGACCCGCCGCTGACCACGATCGCCTCGGACCGCCCGGCGATGGCCCGGGCGGCCGTGGACCTGGTCCTGGACGACGGCCTGCGCGTGGCCGGCTCCCGACGGGAACGGCTGAAGCAGTTCCCGTCGGCGCTGGTGGTCCGCCGCTCCTGCGGCTGCCGCTGAGCTCAGGTCACGCGTCGAGCGTGCACGGCATCAACAGGGAGAAGGCGTCCTCGGTGTCGGGGCGCAGGAGCACCAGCGGGGCCTTGGGACCCACGTACTCCAGCACCATGCCGTCCTCCCCGCCGGCGAGCGCGTCGAGGAGGAAGGCGGGGTCGACCCCCACCCGGTCCCCGGTGCCGGGCTCGTCGACCTCGTCGACCTCGTCGGCGACGGTCACGGTGTCGGTCAGGACCAGGGCGCACCGTTCGCCGTCCTGCCCGGCGAGGGCCTTCCGCAGGGCCGGCACGTCCAGCGGGATACGGCGGCCCTCGGGGAGCCGCGTCAGGCGGCGGTAGTCGGGGAACTCCTCGCCCAGGGCCCGCCCGGCGACCCGGCGGCCCTGCGTCTCCACCTCGATCGCGTCCCCGTCCACGGTGAGCAGCGCCGGAGAGTCGTCGGTCAGCAGGGCCCGCATGGCGTCCACGAGCGGGGCGGGCACGGTCAGCTGGATCCGCCCGCCGCCGTGGCCGGTGGTGGTGGCGCGGGCCACGGCCATCCGGTAGCGGTCGGTGGCCACGAGGTGCAGGTCCGCCTCCTCCACGTCGAAGAGGATCCCGCCGAGCACCGGCAGCTCGGGGTCGGTCCCGACGGCGAAGCGTACGGAGTCCAGCGCGGCCGCGAACTCGTCGGCGGGCACGGTCAGCCGGGTCGTGCGGGCAGCGGTGGTGGTGGTCATGGTGCTCTCCTTGGGTCCGAGTCGGGCGCGTACCGCGGAGAGCGCGCCGCGCGCGTCGGCGAGCTCGCGTTCGAGCCGGCGCAGGTGCCCGTCGAGCAGCCGGGGCACCAGGCCGGTGTCCCCGCCGGACCAGGCCGCCAGGACCAGCCGGACGTCCGCGAGCGGCATCCCCGCCTGCCGGAGCCGGGCCAGCAGCCGGGCCTCGTCGAGCTGTTCGGGCGTGTACCAGCGGTATCCGGTCGCCGGATCCACCCGGGCGGGCGGCAGGACGCCCGCCCGGTCGTAGAAGCGCAACGCGCTCACGCCCAGCCCGCTGTCGCGGCCCATCTCGCCAATGCTGTGCATCTCGCTCTCCACACCCGTGACTGTGGGACCTCCACCAGGTCGAGGGTCAAGGCGGCCGGTTCTCATGTCGCTCGTACGCGGTTCTGTCGGGCTTCTCAGGCCTGACTCAGGAAGCTCTCATGATCGGGGGTCAGAGTCTGTGTCATGACCGACAGCTTCCGCCGCGAAGGCGAGTACCCGCAGGAGAACAGCCCGGCCCAGCACGCGCCGTTCGGCGAGGACTGGCAGCGCGGGCGCGACCGGCTCGCGCAGGAGGCCGGAGCCGGACCCGGAGCGGCGGCCTACCCGCCGCCGCCCTCGTACCCGCCGAACGCGCCCGGTTGGCACGAGGCGCACCGGCCGCAGGTCATCCAGGGCGAGACGGTCCCGCCGGGCGCGGGCGGCGCCGGCGCGGGCGGCGGGTACGAGAGCGGCGCGTACGAAGGCGGCGGCTACGAAGGCGGCGGCCCGCACCGGCCCGCCCACGCGGCCGCCCCCGCACCCCGCGCCAAGCGGCCCGTCGCCCTGCTGGCCGCCGTGGCACTCGCCGCGGCCCTGGTCGGCGGCGGCACGGCGGCCGCCGTCGAGCAGCTGATGGACCGGCAGGCCGGCACCACCGGCGGCGTCGACGGCACCACCGTCTCGCAGTCCAGCTCCGGCACCGTCGCCGGAGTCGCCGAGCAGGTCAGCCCCTCGGTCGTCCGCATCGATGTCCGTACCGGCTCCGGCCAGGGCACGGGCTCCGGCATCGTCCTCACCGCCGACGGCGAGATCGTCACCAACAACCACGTGGTGAGCGGCGCCGCCGAGGTCCAGGTGACGATGAGCGACGGCAAGAAGTACCCCGCCAAGATCGTGGGCACCGACCCCGCCAAGGACCTGGCCCTGATCAAGCTCCAGGGCGCCTCGGGACTGAAGCCCGCCACGCTCGGCGACTCCGGCGGCGTCAAGGTCGGCGACCAGGTCGTCGCCATCGGCTCCCCCGACGGTCTCACCGGCACCGTCACCAGCGGCATCGTCTCCGCGCTGAACCGCGAGGTGAAGGTGCCGAAGTCCGAGCAGCAGTCCCCGCAGAGCCGGCAGCAGGGCGAGGACAGCTGGCCGTTCTCCTTCGGCGGCCGCCAGTTCAACGGGAACACCGGCTCCGACACCACCTCGTACAAGGCCCTCCAGACGGACGCCTCCCTGAACCCCGGCAACTCCGGCGGCGCCCTCGTCGACATGAGCGGCCGGATCGTGGGCATGCCCTCCGCGATCTACTCCCCCGCCTCCGGCAACTCCGCCGCCGGCAGCGTCGGCCTCGGCTTCGCCATCCCGGTCGACACGATCAAGGCCGACCTGGACTCCCTGCGCAAGGGCGGCCCCGGCGGCGCGGGCTCCTCCGACACGGACTCCGGCTCCGGCTCCGCCGCCGACGGCTTCGGCACCAGCTTCTGACCCACCCGTGCGAGGCTGGAGGCGCCGTCCCGTGCCGCACCTCACGGCCGACCACCACCTCCGGGAGACCCATCCATGAACCCCGCCGAAGGCGAAGCGCGGATCCTCGTCGTCGACGACGAACCGGCCGTACGCGAGGCCCTGCGCCGCAGTCTCGCCTTCGAGGGGTACGCCGTGCAGACGGCCGTCGACGGGCTCGACGCCCTCGACAAGGCGGCCTCGTACGCCCCCGACCTGATCGTCCTGGACATCCAGATGCCCCGGATGGACGGGCTGACGGCCGCCCGCCGGCTGCGGGCCTCCGGCAGCGTCACACCGATCCTGATGCTCACCGCCCGCGACACCGTCGGCGACCGCGTCACCGGCCTCGACGCGGGCGCCGACGACTACCTCGTCAAGCCGTTCGAACTCGACGAGCTCTTCGCCCGGGTCCGCGCCCTGCTGCGCCGCAGCTCCTACGCGACCCCGCAGGCCCCCGGCGAGAGCCACGAGGACGCCCTGACCTTCGGTGACCTGCGCATGGACCTCGCCACCCGCGAGGTCACCCGGGCCGGGCGGCCGGTGGAGCTGACCCGGACCGAGTTCACCCTGCTGGAGATGTTCCTCGCGCACCCCCGCCAGGTCCTGACCCGCGAGCAGATCCTCAAGACCGTCTGGGGCTTCGACTTCGAGCCCAGCTCCAACTCCCTGGACGTGTACGTGATGTACCTGCGCCGCAAGACCGAGGCCGGCGGCGAGCCGCGCCTGGTCCACACCGTGCGCGGGGTCGGCTACGCCCTGCGCGCCGGCGAGAGCGGGCCCGAGTGAGCCCGACGGCCAGATTCCGCGCCCTGCCGCTGCGCTCCCGCCTCGCGCTGCTGGTCACGGTGGCGGTGGCGCTCGCCGTCGCGGGCGTGGCGGCGGTGTCCTGGGTGATGGTCCGCACCCAACTGAGCGAACAGTTGGACAGCTCGCTGCGCGCCACCGACGCCGCGGCCCAGGCCAACCAGGTCTACGCCAAGCTGCGCTGCGTCCCCGGCCCGCCCCTGCCGGACCAGGCCGCCAACAACCTCAGCGCCCAGGTGCAGATCGTGCTGCAGGACGGCGGCCACTGCTGGGTCGACGGCAACAACACCCTGAAGGTCACCGCGATCGACCTGGAGGTCGCCCAGCGGCGCCGGGGCCCCGTGCTCTACGACGCGACCACCTCCAACGGCATCCCCGTCCGCGTCTACACGCAGCCCGCCCTCGTGGGCAGCCAGCCCGCCGCGCTGTCCGTGGCCAAGCCGCTCGCCGACATCGACAAGCCCCTGTCCACCCTGGCCTGGGTGCTGCTCCTGGTCTGCGGCGTCGGGGTCGTCGGCGCGGGTGCCGCCGGTCTGTGGGTGGCCCGTGCGGGACTGCAGCCGGTCGACGAACTGACCGACGCCGTCGAACACATCGCCCGGACCGAGGACCTGACCGTACGGATCCCCGACGAGGGGGACGACGAGATCGCCCGCCTGTCGCGGTCCTTCAACTCGATGACGGCCGCCCTCGCCTCCTCCCAGGAGCGGCAGGCACAACTGATCGCGGACGCCGGGCACGAGCTGCGCACCCCGCTGACCTCGTTGCGCACCAACATCGAGCTGCTCGCCCGCAGCGAGGAGACCGGCCGAGCCATCCCGCCCGACGACCGGCGGGAGTTGCTGGCCTCGGTCAAGGCGCAGATGACGGAGCTGGCCTCGCTGATCGGCGACCTGCAGGAGCTGTCCCGGCCGGACGCGACCTCCCCCGGCCCGCTCGGGGTGGTGGCCCTGCACGAGATCACCGGGGCGGCGCTGTCCCGGGCCCGGCTGCGCGGTCCGGAGCTCCGTTTCGACTCGGACCTGCGGCCCTGGTACGTCCGGGGCGAGGCGGCGGCGCTGGAGCGGGCGGTGGTCAACCTCCTGGACAACGCGGTGAAGTTCAGCCCGCCGGGCGGCACCGTCGAGGTGTCGCTGCGGGCGGGTCAGCTGACCGTCCGGGACCACGGACCGGGCATCCCCGACGAGGACCTGCCGTACGTCTTCGAGCGGTTCTGGCGCTCCCCCTCGGCCCGCGCCCTGCCCGGCAGCGGACTGGGCCTGTCGATCGTGGCCCGTACGGCGGCGCGTGCGGGCGGGAGCGCCGAACTGCGGGCGGCGGCCGACGGGGGCCCGGGCACGGAGGCGGTGCTCCGCATCCCGGGGGCGCCTACGCCGCCGCCGTCCGATCCGTCAGTTGTGCCGGATCAGTGAGGTGACCAGGCCGGAGCGGGTGCCCGGGAAGTCCATCGGGACGATGCCGAGCCCGGTCCGGCCGGCCAGCTCCCCGCCGTCGACGAAGCCGTGGACCTGCGGGTTCAGGCGGTCGGAGTTCCAGCGCGGCGGCATGTACGCCGCGGTGCTGACGTAGTTCACGAAGAGCTTGCCGGGCTGCTGGACGGCCTTGCGGAAGTGGTTCTCGATCCGGCCGCGCTTGGCGAAGGGCTCGGTGTTGTAGTCGTCCTGGATGTCGAAGACGTTGCCGTCGCCGTAGCGCAGGCCCGGCAGGCCGCCGTTGTCGGCGAGCAGGACCACCTTGCCGCGGGCCTGTCCCAGGGTGGGCAGGGAGTCGGCGATCCGGAACAGGGGCCGCCAGCCGCGGTTGTCCAGGTAGTCGTCGAAGACGGCGCGGAAGGTGGCGTCGCTCTCCCCGGAGTACTCCTGCTTGACCCGCATCAGGACGGTCTCGGAGGGGTGCGCGGCGAGGAAGTTCCAGCAGGCGACGAGGACGTCCCCGAACATCAGGTCCTGGAAGAAGGCCGCGTGGTGGATGGCGAAGGAGCCGCCCGTGACGCGGCAGCGGACGTCGAGGAAGCGGATCCCGGAGTCGAGCTGCTGGGCGATCGAGGTGTTCTGGCAGGCGACGTAGAGGCCGCCCTTGGTGGCGCCGGAGTCGTGGGTGCCGGGGATGGTCATGCGCTGGAGGGCGGTGGAGTCGCCGAGGCCGGCCATCCAGTCCTGGGTGCCGAGGGCCGACGCGGCGGCCGGTGCGGACGCGGCTCCCAGTCCGGCGACCGCTCCCACGGCCAGCGCTCCGGCCAGGAACGCCCTGCGGCGCATCCCCGTGCCCGGGCTCGTTCCCGTTCCCGTGCCTGTCCCCGTGGTCCTGCCCGTGCTCGTGACCGTACCCATGCCCGCCCCTTCGCCGACCCGGTGTTGGCCGGATTATGGCGTGCACACGTCAGAGTTACTACCCGTCGGTAGGGGTCAGCTTTCGAGCAACTCGACCATGGACCGCAGCCCCTGGAGCAACTCACGACCGTCGGGCGCCTGCTCCGGATCGGTCAGCGTCTGCACCATCACCCCGCTGAGCAGCGCGATGTGCATCGACCCGAGAGCCCGTACGTCCTCCTCCGACACCTCGGCCACCGGCACCCCGCGCAGCGCGGCGGCCACCATCCGGCGGTTGCGGCGCTGCCCCTCGGCCAGGATCGCGAGCAGCTCGGGCGAGGACTGCGCGTGGACGAAGGCCTCGACGGAGGCCAACCAGAGCCAGCGCATCTCGCCGAAGTCGCGGATCTTGCGGTCCCAGGTGTCGGCGTAGCGCTCCCCGGCGGTCCCGCCCTCACCGGTGAGCCGGCCCGAGCCCGCGGCCCACTCCTCCATGGCGGCGAACAGCGCCTGGTTGAGCAGGGTCTCGCGCGATCCGAAGTGGTAGCCGATCGCGGCCATGCTCACCCCCGAGGCCGTGGCGATGTCGCGCACGGTCGTGCGCAGATAGCCCTTCTCCTCCAGGCAGCGCCGGGCTCCGGCCAGCAGGTCCTCGCGATTTCCCATGCGGGGATCGTAGCCGCGCCACCTTTTGGGCAAGCGCGCAAGACAAACGTATTGCGCGCTTGCCCAAATCCTGGCAGGCTGCAGCCATCGGAAGATCCGCAGGACCACGGGAGGCACGAGCCATGCGCCACGAGCTGAAGATCGACGACCGGACCCTCTCCTACCTGGACTTCGGCGGCCCCGGCCGGCCGCTCCTCGCCCTGCACGGCGGCATGTCCGAGGCCCTCGCCTTCACCGGCCTCGCCGAGGCCCTGGGCGAGGCGTGGCGGGTCATCGCCCCCGACCAGCGCGGCCACGGAGACTCCGACCGTGCGCCCGACCACCGCCGCGAGGGCTACGTCGCCGACGCCGTCGCCCTCCTGGACCACCTGGGCCTGGACGCCCCCGTCGCCCTCCTCGGCTACTCCCTCGGCGGGGCCAACGCCTACCACCTGGCCGCCGCCCACCCGGACCGGATCGCCGCGCTCATCGACGTCGACGCCACCGTCGAGATCAGCATCCCCACCGGGCCGAACTGGTTCGACTTCCTGGACCGCCTCCCCTACACCGCCCCCACCCGCGAGGAACTCCTCGCCGCCGCCGGACCGGCCGCACCCTTCGTCGCCGACGGACTGCGCCCCCTGGCGGACGGCACCGGATGGCGCCTCGCCTACCACCCGCAGGACATGCTCGACTCCATCCACGCCTGCGCCGGCGACCACTGGGACACCTGGCTCGCGAGCACCTGCCCGGCCCTGCTCATCCACGGCACCGGCAGCCAGGCGCTCACCCGGCCCGTCGCCGAGGCCATGGTCGCCCGCCGCCCGAAGACCTCGTACGCGCCCCTCGACGGCGACCACTTCGTGCCGTTCACGAACCCGGACGGCTTCCACACCGCGGTCGCCACCTTCCTGGCCACCCTCTGACCCACCGCGGTCCCCGCGCCACGGGGGTGCGCGCGGACATGCAGAAGGGGCGGCGGGCCCATGGCCCACCGCCCCTCCCGGGCTCTACCGCACGTGGTGCTACTTCACGTGGTGCTACTTGACGACGGTGATCCGGTTCGCCGCCGGCGGGGCGATCGGAGCCGACGCCGAGGAGTTCTTCGTCAGGTAGTCGTTGAAGCAGTCCAGGTCGGACGCGCCCACGAGCTTGTTCTTGTGCTCCTTCAGGACGGTGAAGCCGTCACCGCCGCCCGCGAGGAACTCGTTCATCGCGACCCGGTAGGTCTTCGAGGGGTCCAGCGGCACGCCGTTCAGCTTCACCGAGTCCACGACGATGCGGTCCGCGCCGGCCTTCGTCATGTCCAGGGTGTAGGTGAAGCCCTTCGACACCTGCAGGATCTTCGGGCTCGGACCGTTGACCGGGCCACTGACCTGCTGCTGGAGCGCGGTGATCAGCTGCGCGCCGGTCAGGTCCACGATGTTCATCATGTTGGTGAACGGCTGGACCGTGAAGGACTCGCCGTACGTCACCACACCGTCGCCCTCGTCACCCGAGGCCTTGTAGGCGAGGTCCGAGCGGATGCCGCCCGGGTTCATGACGGCCAGCTGCGCGCCACCCTTGTCCGCCGGAGCCAGCGCTTCGAGCTGCGCGTCGGCGATCAGGTCACCGAGCGGCTTCTCGGGCGCCTCGCTGCCGCGGCCCGGGATGTCGGCCGAGATGAAGCCCTGCGGACGGTTGGCGATCGGGGCCGCCAGCGCCTTCCAGCGGTCGATCAGCTCGGTCATGTCGGGAGCCTTCGGCTGCTCCCGACCCACGACCTTGTTCACCGGCTTCGGCGAGGTGATCGGCGTACGGACGATGTCCTTGGTCTGCCGGTCGTAGGTGAGGGTGGTGTCGGTGAACAGGCGACCGATGGAGGCGGCCGAGGTCACCGAACGCGGGTTGCCCGCCGGGTCCGGGATGTTGCAGGCGTAGGCCTGGTGCGTGTGGCCGGTGACCAGCGCGTCGACCTTCGGGTCCACGTTCTTGGCGATGTCCACGATCGCGCCCGAGATGCCGGCACCGGCGCCCGGGACGTCACAGTCGTAGTTGTACGCGCCGTTGGCGGGCAGACCGCCCTCGTGGATCAGCGCGACGATCGACTTCACGCCCTGCTTGTTCAGCTCGGCGGCGTACTTGTTGATCGTCTCGACCTCGTCGCCGAACTTCAGGCCCTTGACGCCCGCGGCGGTCACGACGTCCGGAGTGCCCTCCAGGGTGACGCCGATGAAGCCGATCTTCACGTCCCCCTTCTTCCAGATGAACGTGGGCGACATCAGCGGACGCTTGGTCTTCTCGTCCGTGACGTTGGCCGCGAGGTACTGGAATTCGGCGCCGGTGAAGTCCTTGCCGTACTCGAAGCAGCCCTCGACCGGGTGGCAGCCGCCGTAACCCATGCGGCGCAGCTCGGTCTTGCCCTCGTCGAACTCGTGGTTGCCGACGCTGGACACGTCCAGGCCGATCTTGTTCAGCGCCTCGATGCTCGGCTCGTCGTGGAAGAGCCCGGACAGCATCGGGCTGCCGCCGATCATGTCACCGGCCGCGGCCGTGACGGAGTACTCGTGGCCCTTGCGGGCCTCGCGCAGGCTGGTCGCGAGGTACTCGACACCGCCCGCGGGTATGGCCTTGGTGGTGCCGTCGGCCTGACGCTCGGTCACGGTGCCGGAAGAGCCCTGCGGGGGCTCCAGGGTGCCGTGGAAGTCGTTGAACGACAGCATCTGCACATCGACGGTCCGGCTCTTGGCCGCACCGCCACCACTCGCGGCACCGGCCGGAAGTGCGGCCGCGACCATCGCCCCGGCTCCGGCCGTGACGGCGAGAGCGGCGAGGGTCAACCGGCGGGTTCGGCGGTGCCGTTGTGGCGTCGCTGACATTTAGTCCCCTTATGTGACAGCGGTAAGACTTGGGAGGTCCGCCGAAGCCTAAGGTCAACGCGCGTAGCTCTACCAGGGGGTAGCGGTATCGCGTTGGTTACGCGCAGAAGAAGCACCGACCACGCGCCCGCACTCCACCCCTCCCCACGGCGGTCGTACGCTCGTGTCATGACTGACGCAGCAGCGGCCCTGGAGCCGGGACGGCAGATTCAGACCCTCGACGAGCTGACGGAGGAACAGGCGAGCGCCGTACTCGACCTCATCGAGGACGCGGCACGCACGGACGGCACCACCGCCGTGTCCGAACAGGGCCGGCTCCAGCTGCGCGGGGGGCCGCGCGAGGGGATCCGACACTTCCTGCTCACCGAGGGCGGCCGACTCTCCGCCTACGGGCAACTGGAGGACACCGACCCGGTGGAGGCCCCGGCAGCCGAACTCGTCGTGCACCCGGCCCTGCGCGGGCGCGGGCACGGTCGAGCCATGGGCACGGCCCTGCTGGCCGCCTCCGGCAAGCGGCTACGGGTCTGGGCGCACGGCGGGAAGTCCGCCGCCCGGCACCTCGCGCAGGTGCTCGGCCTCACCCTCTTCCGCGAGCTGCGCCAACTGCGCCGCCCGCTGACCGAGGGGGACCCGCTGCCGGAGCCGGTACTCCCGCCCGGGGTGACCGTACGGACCTTCGTGCCCGGCGCCGACGACACGGCCTGGCTCACGGCGAACGCGGCCGCCTTCGCCCATCACCCCGAGCAGGGCTCGCTGACCCAGCGCGACCTGGACGACCGGATCGCGCAGCCGTGGTTCGACCCCAAGGGGTTCTTCCTCGCGGAGCGCGACGGCCGGCTCGTCGGCTTCCACTGGACGAAGGTCCACACCGCCGAGCAGCTGGGCGAGGTCTACGTGGTCGGCGTCCGCCCGGGCGCCCAGGGCGGCGGCCTCGGCAAGGCCCTCACCGCGATCGGCCTGCGCCACCTGGCGGCCCAGGGCCTGCCGACGGCCATGCTCTACGTGGACGCCGACAACCCGGCGGCCCTGGCCGTGTACGAGGGCCTCGGCTTCACCACCCACGAGGTGGACCTGATGTACCGCACGGAAAGCTGACCCACCCCGGCCCCACCGGCGCACCCTCCCACCCCCACCGGCGCACCCTCCCACCCCCACCGGCGCACCCTCCCAGCCCCGCCGGCGCACCTTCCCAGCCCCGCCGGCGTTTGAGGCGCGGGTCCGGGCAGCGCCCGGCGGGGGCCCGGGGGCAGCGCCCCCGGCAACGGCGCCGCACCCGGCACACCACGCACCGCACCCGCACCCGCACCCGCGTACGCCGGGGTGCACCGGCCCCCGCCACCCCACCGGGAGGCGACCCGTGCACCCCGTCGGACCCGGGAAGCCACACGCCATTAACCAGGCATTCAGACGCGCTTGCGACTCTCCCCCAATGCAGCCCCGCCTCCGACTGACGGCCGACTCGTCCGACGTGCCTGTCCTCCCGCGTGCGCGGAAGAATGGAGTCATGAGCCACCAGCCCAGCGCAGGCCCCACCGAGGTCCCCGCCCAGCACCCGTCTCACACCCCCGCCACCGCCTCCGGCGCCGCCCCCGGCCGGGCCGTCACCGGAGCCCACGCCCGCATAGGGTCCATCTCCGCACACCGCCCGCACGTCGATCTCGAACCCGATCTCGACGCGGATCTGGACGCCTACGAGGACAAGGACGGCGACGACGAGCTCCCCCCGGGACGCTTCCTCGACCGGGAGCGCAGCTGGCTCGCCTTCAACGAGCGGGTGCTGGAGCTCGCCGAGGACCCGACGACGCCCCTGCTGGAGCGCGCCAACTTCCTGGCGATCTTCGCGAGCAACCTCGACGAGTTCTTCATGGTGCGCGTGGCCGGCCTCAAGCGGCGCATCGCGACCGGCGTCGCCACCCGTTCGGCCTCCGGCCTGCAGCCCCGCGAGGTGCTGGACCTCATCTGGACGCGCTCGCGCGAGCTCATGGCCCGGCACGCCGCCTGCTTCCAGCAGGACATCTCCCCGGCACTCGCCGAGGAAGGCGTCCACCTGATCCGCTGGCCGGATCTCACCGAGAAGGAGCAGGCGCGCCTCTTCACCCTGTTCCGCAACCAGATCTTCCCGGTGCTCACCCCGCTGGCCGTGGACCCCGCGCACCCGTTCCCGTACATCTCCGGCCTCTCCCTGAACCTGGCCGTGGTCGTACGCAACCCCGTCAGCGGCCACCGCCACTTCGCCCGGGTCAAGGTCCCGCCGCTGCTGTCCCGCTTCCTGGAGGCCTCCCCGCAGCGCTACGTCCCGCTGGAGGACGTCATCGCCGCGCACCTGGAGGAGCTGTTCCCCGGCATGGAGGTGCTCGCGCACCACATGTTCCGGGTGACCCGCAACGAGGACCTGGAGGTCGAGGAGGACGACGCCGAGAACCTCCTCCAGGCCCTGGAGAAGGAGCTCATGCGGCGCCGCTTCGGCCCGCCCGTCCGCCTGGAGGTCGAGGAGTCCATCGACCCGGGCGTACTGGACCTGCTGGTCCAGGAGCTGAAGGTCAACGCCTCCGAGGTCTACCCGCTGCCCGGCCCACTGGACCTGACCGCCCTCTTCGGCATCGCCTCGCTGGACATCCCGGAGCTGAAGTACCCGAAGTTCGTCGCCGGCACCCACCGCGACCTCGCCGAGGTCGAGTCCGCGTCCGCGCCCGACATCTTCGCCGCCCTGCGCGAGCGGGACGTCCTGCTGCACCACCCGTACGACTCCTTCTCCACCTCGGTGCAGGCCTTCCTGGAGCAGGCCGCCGCCGACCCGGACGTCCTCGCCATCAAGCAGACGCTCTACCGCACCTCCGGCGACTCCCCGATCGTGGACGCCCTGATCGACGCCGCCGACTCCGGCAAGCAGGTCCTCGTACTCGTCGAGATCAAGGCCCGCTTCGACGAGCAGGCCAACATCAAATGGGCCCGCAAGCTGGAGGAGTCCGGCTGCCACGTCGTCTACGGGCTCGTCGGCCTCAAGACCCACTGCAAGCTCTCGCTCGTCGTCCGCCAGGAGGGCGACCAGCTGCGCCGCTACTCGCACGTCGGCACCGGCAACTACCACCCCAAGACCGCCCGGCTCTACGAGGACCTCGGCCTGCTCACCGCCGACCCGCAGGTCGGCGCGGACCTCTCCGACCTCTTCAACCGGCTGTCCGGCTACTCGCGCCGCGAGACCTACCGCCGGCTGATGGTGGCGCCCCGCTCACTGCGGGACGGACTGATAGCGCGGATCGACAAGGAGGCCGCCCACCACAAGGCCGGCCGCCCCGCCTACGTACGGCTCAAGATGAACTCGATCGTCGACGAGGCCCTCATCGACTCGCTCTACCGGGCCTCCCAGGCGGGAGTGCCCGTCGACATCTGGGTGCGCGGCATCTGCGCCGTGCGCCCCGGGGTCCCCGGACTCTCGGACAACATCCGGGTCCGCTCGATCCTCGGCCGCTTCCTGGAACACTCCCGGGTCTTCGCCTTCGGCAACGGCGGCGAACCCGAGGTGTGGATCGGCAGCGCCGACATGATGCACCGCAACCTCGACCGCCGTATCGAGGCACTGGTCAGGGTCGCCGACCCGGCCCACCGCGCGGCACTGGACCGGATGCTGGAAACCGGGATGTCCGACGCCACCTCCTCCTGGCACCTGGGCCCGGACGGCGAGTGGACGCGGCACAGCACGGACGCGGACGGCCAGCCGCTGCGGCACGTACAGGAGACGCTCATAGACGCCCGGAGGCGCCGGCGTGGCTCAGCCAAACCATGACCCGATTACGGCGACGGCGGACGCGGGTGCCGTGCTCGGCACGTACCTGCGCGCCCAGGCCACCGCTTTCCTGCGCGCGCTGCGCCTCCACGCGGAGAACGGGGGGAGCGGGGCCGACGCCACCGAAGGAAGCGACGCGGCGCGCAGCCTGCGGGGGGCTGCGCGCCGCATCAGCGGATCCCTGGCCACCTTCCGGGTGGTGACCGAGTCCTCCTGGGCGGACGGACTGCGCACCGAGCTGGTGTGGCTGTCCTCGACGCTGGCCGACGAGCACGCCTACGCGGCCCGGCTGACCCGGCTGATGGACGCCCTGCACCGGCTGTCGGGGTCTGGGGAGCTGCCCGCCCCGCGCGGCTCGGCCGGCGCGCTGACGGTGGGCTCCGCGCGGGCGGGCGCGCTGCTGGAACGGCAGCTGACCCTGGCCCGTACGCGCGCCCACTCGGCCACCCTCCAGGCCCTCGGCTCCTCCCGCTTCCACGCGGTGGCGGACGCGGTGGCGGTGCTGGCCTCGGAGGTCCCGCTGGACGTGGTAGCCGCCCGGGGCCAGGTGTCGGACGTACTCGTCCCACTGGCGGCCGTGGCCGAAACCCGCCTGTCGGCGGCGGTCGCGGTGCTGCCCCCCGTCGACGGGGCCCAGCCGTACAACGCCTACAACGCGGACCACGACGGGCCCTGGCACGAGGTACGCCGCCTGCTGCGGATCCACCGGTACGCGCGGGAGGCCCTCGGCGAGGACGTGACCCGGCCGGCGGCCGCGGGCGAGGCCCTGGACCGCCACCGCGACGCGGCCGAGGCGGCGACCGCCTCGGCGACGGCGGCCCGCACCCCGCGCATCGCCCCGGCGACGGCCTACGCCCTCGGTGTCCTGCACGCCGACCAGCGCCACGAGGTCGAGGCCGCCCGTCTCGCGTTCCGGCATCTCTGGCTTCCGGAGCCCGCGGTCACGTCGCGATAACGTCGGGGTAACGGATGATGACGGCTGTGTGCGCCACGCCCGTGACGCACCGGGTCGTCCGCCACGGTTCACCATCCGTTCACTCGGCCCGGTCGGCTGCTTCACCTGTTCTGCCTAATTTCGGTGATGCACGGAGCGAGTCGCCCGGAGGTCGAGCAGCTCAGCCGCGCACAACCGACGTAGTCCTCTTCGCACGCCGCCCCGATACAGAAAGCGGCCGGCGGCTTCTGGAAGGAACACCCGAAAAGTGAAGCTTCAGCGCAAGAACATGCTTCGTGCCTCCGCCCTCGGGGCGCTTGTCGTGTCCGGCGCCCTGGTCCTCACGGCGTGCGGCTCGGACGACAACACCAAGACGGCCGACGGCTCGGCGAAGCCCTCCGCGGCCGCCGCGGGCGACATCAAGTGCGACGACGCCAAGGGCAAGCTCCTGGCCTCCGGCTCCTCCGCGCAGAAGAACGCGATCGAGCTGTGGATCAAGAACTACATGGCCGCCTGCTCCGGCGTCGAGGTGAACTACAAGTCCTCCTCCTCCGGTGAGGGCATCGTCGCCTTCAACCAGGGCACCGTCGGTTTCGCCGGCTCCGACTCGGCGCTGAAGCCGGAGCAGGTCGAGGAGTCGAAGAAGATCTGCACCGGTGGCCAGGGCATCGACCTCCCCATGGTCGGCGGCCCGATCGCCCTCGGCTTCAACGTCGCCGGCGTCGACAAGCTGAACCTCGACGCCGCCACGGTCGCCAACATCTTCAACGACAAGATCAAGAAGTGGGACGACGAGGCGATCAAGAAGCTGAACCCCGGCGTCACGCTTCCCTCCACCGCAATCCAGGCCTTCCACCGCTCCGACGACTCGGGCACCACCGAGAACCTCACCAAGTACCTCAAGGCCACCGCGGGCGACGCCTGGCCGTACGAGGCCGCGAAGAAGTGGGCCGCCCCGGGCGGTCAGTCGGCCTCCGGCTCCTCCAGCGTCGCCGCCCAGGTCAAGCAGGTCGACGGTGCGATCGGCTACTTCGAGCTCTCCTTCGCCAGCTCGCAGAGCATCAAGACCGTCGACCTGAACACCGGTGCCGCCGCCCCGGTCAAGGCCAGCGGTGAGAACGCCTCCAAGGCCATCGCCGCCGCCAAGATCGCCGGCACCGGCTCCGACCTGGCGCTCAAGCTCGACTACACCACCAAGGCCGAGGGCGCCTACCCGCTCGTCCTGGTGACCTACGAGGTCGTCTGCGACAAGGGCAACAAGGCCGAGACGCTCCCGACCGTGAAGTCCTTCCTGAACTACGCGGCCTCGGACGCCGGCCAGAAGGTCCTGCTGGAGAACGGCTACGCGCCGATCCCCGCCGAGATCAACACCAAGGTCCGCGAGGTCATCAACACCCTCGGCTGAATCCTGACCCCCGAGGTGTCGGCCGCCCCCGTCCGGGCAGCCGACACCCCGGGGACCCTTCCCCTTCCACCCAGGGGAATCCGGTGCACCGCCGCCAGGGGGCCTGCCCCCCACACAGACCGGAAAGACCATGGCTTCCACCACACCCACCCAGATAGACACGGCTCCGCCTGTCGCCAAGAGCGAAGGGTCCACCGGCCGCGCCGGTGACAAGATCTTCGCCGGCCTCTCCAAGGGCTCCGGCATCCTGCTCCTGGTGATCATGGCGTCGATCGCCGCCTTCCTCACCTACCGCGCCTCGATCGCCCTGTCGAAGAACGAGGGCAACTTCCTCACCACCTTCGACTGGAACGCGTCGGCCAACCCGCCCGTCTTCGGCATCGCCGTCCTGCTCTTCGGCACCGTCGTCAGCTCGATCGTCGCGATGGCCATCGCCGTACCGATCGCTGTCGGCATCGCCCTGTTCATCTCGCACTACGCGCCGCGCAAGCTGGCCGCGCCCCTCGCCTACACGGTCGACCTGCTGGCCGCCGTGCCGTCGATCATCTACGGCATCTGGGGCGCCCTCTTCCTCGTCCCGCAGCTGAACGGCCTGAACCTCTGGCTCGACGAGTACCTGGGCTGGACGTACGTCTTCGACAAGACCCAGGTCGGCGTGGCCCGTTCGCTCTTCACCGTCGGCATCCTGCTCGCGATCATGATCCTGCCGATCGTGACCAGCGTCAGCCGTGAGGTCTTCCTCCAGGTCCCGCGCATGAACGAGGAGGCCGCCCTGGCCCTCGGCGCGACCCGCTGGGAGGTCATCCGCATGTCGGTGCTGCCCTTCGGCCGCTCCGGCGTCATCTCCGCCTCGATGCTCGGCCTGGGCCGCGCCCTCGGCGAGACCATGGCCGTCGCGACCGTCCTCTCCCCGAGCTTCCTGATCTCCGGCCACATCCTGGACCCGGGCGGCGGCACGTTCGCGCAGAACATCGCCGCGAAGTTCGACGAGGCCAACGAGTTCGGCCGCGACGCTCTGATCGCCTCCGGCCTGGTCCTCTTCCTGCTCACCCTGCTGGTCAACGGTGCAGCTCGCCTGATCATCGCTCGCCGCAAGGACTTCTCGGGGGCGAACGCCTGATGAGCCACGCACTCCAGGACCCGCGCCCCACCCGGGCCCGCAAGTCCCCCGCCCCCGCCGGCCTCACCCGCGGCGGCCTGCCCCGCTGGGCCCCGGCGGCCATCGCGGTCCTCTCGATCGCCCTCGGCTGCGGCATCGGCCTCGTCTTCGGCCTCGACAGCAAGATCCAGTGGGGTCTGCTCGCGGCGCTGCTCTTCGTCGCCGTCACGTACACCGCCAGCTCGGTGATCGAGAACCGCCGCCAGGCCAAGGACCGCGTCGCGACCTCCCTCGTGTGGGTCTGCTTCGTCCTCGCGGTCATCCCGCTGCTCTCGCTGATGTGGACCACGATCAGCCGCGGCCTGAAGCTGCTGAGCGGCAACTTCCTCAGCCACTCCATGAACGGCGTGACCAGCTTCGACGAGGGCGGCGGCGTCTACCACGCCCTGCTCGGCACCATCGAGCAGGTCGCCCTCGCCACACTGATCGCGGCCCCCATCGGCCTGCTGACCGCCGTGTACCTGGTCGAGTACGGCAAGGGCCGCCTCGCCAAGTCCGTCACCTTCTTCGTCGACGTCATGACCGGCATCCCCTCCATCGTCGCGGGCCTGTTCATCCTGACGACCTGGAACCTGATGCTCGGCTTCGGCCCGTCCGGCTTCGCCGGCGCCATGGCCCTGTCGATCCTGATGATGCCGGTCGTGGTCCGCTCCACCGAGGAGATGCTCAAGCTCGTCCCGAACGAGCTGCGCGAGGCCGCCCTCGCCCTCGGTGTGCCGAAGTGGCGCGTGATCCTCAAAGTCGTGCTCCCGACCGCCATCGGCGGCATCTCCACCGGTGTGATGCTGGCCGTCGCCCGCATCGCCGGCGAGACCGCGCCGATCATGCTGCTGGTCTTCGGCTCCCAGCTGATCAACGGCAACCCCTTCGAAGGCGCCCAGTCCTCGCTCCCCCTCTACATTTGGGAGCAGTACAAGGTCGGTAGTGAAGCCTCCTACGACCGGGCCTGGGCCGCAGCCCTCGTCCTGATCGCCTTCGTCATGATCCTCAATCTGGTGGCCCGCGGCATCGCCCGCTGGAAGGCCCCGAAGACCGGTCGCTGACGCGACTTATGAAAGCGAAGTGACCCCTCATGGCGAAGCGAATCGACGTCTCCGGACTGTCCGCCTTCTACGGCACCCACAAGGCCATCGATGACATCTCGATGACCGTGGAGCCCCGCTCCGTGACCGCCTTCATCGGCCCCTCCGGCTGCGGCAAGTCCACCTTCCTGCGCACCCTCAACCGCATGCACGAGGTCACCCCCGGCGGCCGCGTGGAGGGCAAGGTCCTGCTGGACGACGAGAACCTGTACGGCACCGGCGTGGACCCCGTCGCGGTCCGCCGCACGGTCGGCATGGTCTTCCAGCGCCCGAACCCCTTCCCCACCATGTCGATCTTCGACAACGTGGCGGCGGGCCTGCGGCTGAACGGCAACTACAAGAAGTCCGAGCTCACGGACATCGTCGAGAAGTCGCTCCAGGGCGCCAACCTCTGGAACGAGGTCAAGGACCGCCTGAACAAGCCCGGCTCCGGCCTCTCCGGCGGCCAGCAGCAGCGTCTGTGCATCGCCCGCGCCATCGCGGTCGAGCCCCAGGTCCTGCTGATGGACGAGCCCTGCTCCGCCCTCGACCCGATCTCCACCCTGGCGATCGAGGACCTGATCGGCGAGCTCAAGGAGCGCTTCACGATCGTCATCGTGACGCACAACATGCAGCAGGCGGCCCGCGTCTCGGACCGCACCGCCTTCTTCAACCTCTCGGCCGTCGGCCAGCCCGGCAAGCTCATCGAGCTCGACGACACGGACCGGATCTTCTCGAACCCGTCCGTCCAGGCGACCGAGGACTACATCTCGGGTCGCTTCGGCTAACCGGGACCGCACGTCCTGCGGTGCTGCATGGCGGTGCCACCGCAAGGCGAAAGAAAGAAAAGGGCCGGCTCCCCCTGGGTGGGGGGAGCCGGCCCGCTTTCGTTCCCGCGCCCTACACGAACGCGAGGTCCACGACCCAGAAGCTCAGCGCGGCGAGAAGGGCCGCGGCCCGGCACTAGCCGACGAACGCGAGATCCACGACCCAGAAACTCAGCGCGGCGACCAAGGCCGCGGCCGGCATCGTGATGAACCAGCCCAGCACGATGTTCTTGGCGACGCCCCAGCGGACCGCGTTCACGCGCTTGGTCGCACCCACACCCATGATCGCCGAGGTGATCACGTGGGTGGTGGAGATCGGCGCGTGGAAGAGGAACGCCGAGCCGAACATGATGGACGCACCGGTGGTCTCGGCCGCGAAGCCCTGCGGCGGGTCCAGCTCGATGATCTTGCGGCCGAGCGTACGCATGATGCGCCAGCCGCCCGCGTACGTACCCAGCGACAGCATCACCGCGCACACGACCTTGACCCAGACCGGGATCGCCTCGTCGGCGGTCTGCACATCCGCGATGACCAGGGCCATCACGACGATACCCATCGTCTTCTGGGCGTCCTGGAGGCCGTGGCCGAGCGCCATCGCCGCCGCCGACACCGTCTGCGCGATACGGAAGCCGTGCTTGGCCTTGTGCGGGTTGGACCGGCGGAACATCCACAGGATGGCCACCATCACCAGGTAACCGACGACCAGACCGACGACCGGCGAGACGAACATCGGGATGACGACCTTGTCGAGGACGCCCGACCAGATCACCTCGGTACCGCCGGCCAGCGCCGCACCCACCATGCCGCCGAACAGCGCGTGCGAGGAGGACGAGGGCAGACCGAAGTACCAGGTGATCAGGTTCCAGACGATCGCGCCGACCAGCGCCGCGAAGAGGATCCACATGCCCGTGGCGCCCGTGGGCGTCTCGATCAGACCCTGGCTGACCGTCTTGGCCACACCGCTGCCGAGGAAGGCGCCGGCGAGGTTCATCACGGCCGCCATCGCCAACGCCGCGCGCGGGGTCAGCGCCCGCGTGGAGACGGACGTCGCGATCGCGTTCGCGGAGTCGTGAAAACCGTTCGTATAGGTAAAGCCGAGCGCGACACCGATGGTCACGACCAGAGCGAAGGTGTCCACGAGGTTCAGGACTCCTTGACCGCGATGGTCTCCACCGTGTTCGCAACGTGCTCGAACGCGTCGGCCGCCTCTTCGAGCACGTCGACGATCTGCTTGAGCTTCAGCACCTCGATGGCGTCGTACTTGCCGTTGAAGAGCTGGGCGAGCAGCTTGCGGTGGATCTGGTCGGCCTGGTTCTCGAGGCGGTTGACCTCGATCCAGTACTCGGTCAGGTTGTCCATCGTCCGCAGGTGCGGCATGGCCTCGGCGGTCAGCTCGGCCGCGCGCGCCAGCACCTCGATCTGCTGCTCGACACCCTTGGGGAGCTCCTCCACGTTGTAGAGGACGACGAGATCGACGGCCTCCTCCATGAAGTCCATGATGTCGTCGAGCGACGAGGCCAGGTTGTAGATGTCCTCGCGGTCGAACGGCGTGATGAAGGAGGAGTTCAGCTGGTGGAAGATCGCGTGCGTGGCGTCGTCCCCCGCGTGCTCCGCTGCCCGCATCCGCTCCGCGATCTCGGCCCGGGCGGAGGAGTCCGCTCCGAGCAGTTCCATCAGGAGCTTGGAGCCCGTGACGATGTTGTCCGCGGATGCGGCGAACATGTCGTAGAAGCTCGTCTCCCTGGGGGTCAGACGAAATCGCACGTGAGGTCCTCGGGGTGCATTGGATTCGGTCAGGCTGATGCTAGGCGCATCCCCCGGCCACGGCTAACCGGCCGTTCCCCAGTGTCCTCCATCGGGCAGAGTGAGAACCACGGACCCCTGCCCCGGGCGGCGCGGCCCAGTATCCTATACCCATGAGGGGTATGCGTTCCCGCATGCACCCCTCGTTCCGGACCACGGGAGGACGTATGACGACCATCGAGGCGGAGGGCTCCGGAGCCGTCCACGGCTACCACCACCAGAAGGACGAGCACCTCAAGCGGCTGCGCCGGATCGAGGGCCAGATCCGCGGCCTCCAGCGGCTCGTCGACGAGGACGTCTACTGCATCGACATACTCACCCAGGTCTCGGCGAGCACGAAGGCACTGCAGTCCTTCGCGCTCCAGCTGCTGGAGGAGCACCTGCGGCACTGCGTCGCGGACGCGGCGGTCAAGGGCGGCACCGAGATCGACGCCAAGGTCGAAGAAGCCACCAAAGCCATCGCCCGCCTCCTCCGCACCTGACCCGCCCCGGCGAATCCCAGCCCCGCCGGCGCCTGACGCGCACCCTCCGCGCCCCGCGAATCCCAGCCCCGCCGGCGTTTGAGGCGCGGGGTCTGGGGCGGAGCCCCAGCAGCGGCGCGGCAGCCGACAGCGGGACCCGCGCACACACCATCCACGACCCCGCGGGAGGCGACCCGGCCGGAGGCGACCCGGCCTGAAGGCGACCGGTCAGTGCCCGAGCAGGACCTCGTCGATACGGTCCAGGCTCAGCCGCTCCTCCGCGGCCGCCGACGCGGCGATGATCAGCTCACCACACAGCTCGATCTCGGCGAGAGCAACGTGGTCCTGCACCGTCGTACCGCCTGCGGGAGTCACGCGTGTCACCTCAATCTGCCACCGGCCACCGGCCGTCATCGGTCATCGGTCATCGGTCATCGGTCATACCGCACCGCACCACGCGCCGGCGCCCGGCTTCTCAGCGTAGGGAGGCCGTGCCGTCCCCCGCATGACACGGATGGACCATTTCCGGATACCCGGCCGTGGCCCGATCGCGCCGTCCGCTCCCCCTCCGACTCACTGATCGGAGATCTTCCCGGCGTAAATGTCCCCACTTGCGGGCAATACGACGGTCACCGGCGTCCCGAACCCGTACAGCAGCGTGGTCGAGGACACATCGATCACGCCATTGTTGACGTACGTGAAACGGTGCCTGACCTTCCGCAGGCGCCCCTCCTCGTCGAGGTAGGCGTCGAACGGCACCGTGTCCGTGCTGAACCCTTTCGCCGCCGCCTCCAGTGCCCCCCGTACCTCCGGCGACGCGCTCCCCGCCGCCCGCCCGATGTCCGTGGTCCCCCGGTAGTGCCGCACCTTGGTGCCCGCCACCTCGGTCTCCCCCACGTACGTCACCTCCTGCGCGCCCCGCAACAGCTCGGCCGCGACCAGCGGGTCGGTGGCCCCGCCCGTGACCAGGTTCCCGTCGTTCAGGGTCGTCGTGTCGACCCGGACCCACTTGTCGTCCGGGACGCCCGCGCCCCGGTTCTTCATGTAGAGCGCGCCCGGCACGAGCAGCTCGGTGATGGGCCGGTGCTCGGCCTTGCCCTTCACATCGGCCGGGAGCATCACCAGGAGCTGGCCCATCCGCTTCTTGAAGTCGACACCGCCCTCACCGCGGATCGTGACCCGGGTGCCGCCCGTCGCCATCTCCATGGCCGTACGGGCCCGGGCGCTGCCGGTCCTCGCCAGTGCGTCGGCGGCCCCGCGGACCACCGCCGCCGCGTCCGCCGGAGGCCGGCCGTCGCTCGCGTCGCCCGCGCACCCGGTCATCGTCGAGACCGCCAGGGTGACGCCGGCGGCGAGAACCGCCTCACCCGCACGCCCGCGTGGCCGCCTGTGCTGGTGATCCACCATCGCCTGCCAACCCCCAACGCATGACCGCTGCTTGCCCGAGGCCCCCACCCGCTCCGTTTAACGAGGTCCGCGGTTTCCCGTCACGGGGGCGCACCCTCCCCCGCGCGCCGCCCGCCCCGGTACCGTGGACCTGTGGAACCGCACACCGACGCGACCCTGGTCCCTCCGCTCGACTCCCTGCCGCTCCCGAGACCGCACGCGCAGCCGGAGCCGCCGACCGGCCACACCACATCCACCGCAGATCGCGGATCGTTCTGCCTGGCCGTCTGCACGTGCGGCTGGAACGGCCCCGCCCGCCGCTCCCGCGACCTGGCCCGCAAGGACGCCGCCCGGCACCCGAGCCCTTAGGGCGTGTCTTGCGGATCGGGCCGGGCTCGCCCGTTCGGACGGCCCGGCTGGCCGGGGCGCGCCGCAGCGGATGCCCTTGACTCATGCCAGGTTCCGCAGCCCGCCTCGCGACCCTTCTCTGGGCCCTGCTCATCGTGTCCGCCCCGGCCGCCGCGGCCTGGGCCCGACCCGTGGGCTCGGCGGACAGCCCCGCCGACGTGGCCCTGGCCATCGGGCTCACCTCGGCCGCGGCCGCGGCGACCGGCTGGTGGCTGCGTTCCCGGTACCGCCGCGACTCCGACGGCGGCGATCCCTGATGCGGCGCTCCCGACCGAAGGCGGTGCGGGTGTGCTTCGGGGCCGCGGTGCTGTGCCTGCTGGCGGCCGCGCTGCTCGCCGTATGGAACGCGTACGCGCAGACCTGATCGACCCGGTGGACCCGATCGACCCGATCCCGACCGCGAATCCGATCCCGACCCGACCCGACCCCGATCCCGACCGTGGCCCCGTACCGCCGCGAACGGCGTCAGGCCGCGAGGTCGCTCTCGTGCGTGGGCGGGGTCTGCGCCTGCGGGAGGCCGACCGGCCGGGGCAGCGCGAGGTGCTTGGCCCGTACGAGCCGGCCACCGCGCCGGGAGCGGGCCACCGCCCGCACCAGCGGGGTCAGCGCCGCCATCGCGAGCGGCGCGAGCACGAGCACCACGGCGGTGCCCAGCGCGAGGCCGCCGATGACGTCGGTCGGGTAGTGGATGCCCATGTAGACGCGGCACAGGCCCTCGGCGAAGGCCAGCCCGATCCCCAGGAGGCCGAACTTCCGGTTCGCCACGAACAGGCCCACGCCCAGGGCCATCGCGAGGGTGGTGTGGCCGCTGACGAAGGAGAACTCGGTGCGCCCGAGCCCCCAGCCGAAGGCGGGATCGAGCACCTGCAGGCCCTCGTGCTGGCGGAACGGCCGCTGCCGCCCGACGAATTCACGCAGCGGCACATTCACGAGCAGCGCCAGCCCGGCGGCCAGCGGGGCCCAGACGAGCGCGGCGACGGACTCGACGGCGGTGGCTTCGTCCTGCCGGCGGGCACCACGCCAGCACCACAGGACCAGGAGCACCAGGGCCAGCAGGATCCCGTACTCCCCGACCAGGCTCACGACCCGGTCCAGCCACGCCGGAGCATGCCGGGCCGCTCCGTTGACCTCGTACAGCAGGCTGACATCCACGTTCGGCCCACCTGTTGTGAGTCCAGCCATGGTGACGCGGCCCCTTGCCCTTGCCGTGGTTCCCCTGTGGAACGCACCCATGTGTGCGCCCCTCCACCCCCACTTGACCAACCCCCGCGCCCATGGAACGCCCGTTCTGGCTCCTACGTTCCATTCTCCACGCAATGATCACTCCAACGTTATCGAAGAGTGACTCATCGTCGCAGCTCAGGGCCTTTGCCTTACGGTGAGTTACGAAGCCGCGCGACCGGCGGCGGTGCGCTCCGGAAGCGCCTCCGCGCCGTCCTTGGTCACGCGCGTCGCACCGAAGTAGTCGGGGGTGTCGATCTTGTCGAACCGGATCACGGCGCCGGTGTAGGGGGCGTTGATCATGTACCCGCCTCCCACGTACAGCCCGACGTGCCGGATCTCCCGAGAGTTCGTCAGATCATCGGAGAAGAAGACGAGGTCACCGGGCAGGAGTTGATCCCGCGAAGGATGCGGACCGGCGTTGTACTGGTCGTTCGCCACCCGCGGCAGCTCGATCCCCACGGTCTCGTACGCGGCCTTGGTCAACCCGGAACAGTCGAACCGCCCGTCCTGATCGGGCGTCCCGTTGCCGCCCCACAGGTACGGCGTGCCGAGCTGCTTCTGCGCGAAGTAGATCGCCCCGGCGGCCTGTTGCGAGGGCGCCACCCGGCCGACGGGCCGTTCGAAGCTCTTGGCCAGCGTGGTGATGGCCTTCACGTACCCCTGCGTCTCGCGGAACGGGGGCACACCCTGGTGCTGCGTCACCGCGCCGGGGCCGGCGTTGTAGGCGGCCAGCATGTTCGCGACGGGGTCTCCGGGCACCTTGCTCACATAGCGCGCGAGTTCGCAGTCGTACGAAGCGGCCGAGGGAATGGCGTCGTTCGGGTCCCAGATGTCACGGTCGCCGTCGCCGTCCCCGTCGATCCCGTGCGTGGCCCAGGTCCCGGGGATGAACTGGGCGATGCCCCGCGCATCGGCGGGGCTGACGATGTTCGGGTTCCAGCCGCTCTCCGAGTACAGCTGGGCGGCGAGGACGGCCGGACTCAGCGTCGGGCACAGAACGCCCCACTTCTGCACCAGGGCCTGGTACTTCCCGGGTACGGCGCCCTTCGCCAGCCCGACCTGCCGACCACCGGCGGTCGCGATGCCCGCGGCGGCGGAGTACGTGCCGACCACGAGGAGAGCCACGAAGCACAGACACGCTCCGAAGCTGATCCCGCCGATCACCCAGAATCTGCGCACCCGTCAACCCTCCCCCATCGGCCGGTCTTTCACCGGGATTCACCATGACGTGTCGGATTTATCCCTTTTGCGGCCCGCTGTCGAAGCCGTCGCAGACCAACGTCGTGTGTTCCGTATCCGAGACGGCGTGCCGGAACACCACCGTCCACCCGCCGGGATCCTGCGCCAGCAAAGGCGCCTTGACGGTCTTTCCGTTCAGCTCCATGGAGAAGTCGTCCGGGTACGTGACGGACTTCCACTCCACCTCGTCACCTTCGTACAGGTCCTGGGCCTTGGCAACGAACCCGAGCTGGCGATTGTCGGTCACCGCGGTGGACCGGCCGTTCTCGTCGACCTCGTGCTGCGGCTTCACGACGACGGCCACGTAGTACGGGGACGCGTCGGGGAGCGCGTTCTTGACCCGGAACGAGATCGTCACCTTCCCCGACTTCAGCTGTGGGTCGTCCAGGGTCCTGGGCATCGAGGTCTGGAAATCCAGCAGGCCGTCCCCACCACCGGTCCGGGCACAGGTGCGGTGGACGGGGTTGTAGTCGTCCAGGTTGGGCTCGGTCTGCCTGATGTACGTGGGCGGACCGGCCGGGGACTTCACCGCAGGCGTCGGTACGGCGGGAACCTGCCCGGCGGGCGTCTGCCCGGCGGGTGCCTGCGCGGCGGGGCTCCGGCCCGTTTCCCGCCCGCCGGCCCGATCGTCCCCACCCCCCGGACCTCCCGAGCCCCCCAAGCCCCCCGGCGGCAACTTCCACACCACCAAGGCCCCGACCACCACGGCCGACACGACCCCGGCGGCCACCCACATCCCCCTACCACGCATCCGCCCGCGCCCCGGCGGGGCCGTGACCGCGGCGCCGGCCACGCCCTGGGTCGGGGTGTAGCCGTGCACCAACCCCGGCCCCTGCGTCCGCATCTCGTGCACCGGTATCGCCTCACCCAGCGCACCGAGCCCGAGGTACACCGGATCGTCGATCAACGCGTCCCGCACCCCGCACCGGGCGATGACCTCACCCGGACCGGGCCGCACCGCCGGGTCCTTCGCCACGCACGCCTCGATCAGGCCCGCCAGCCCCGGCTCCACCCCGGCCACGTCGACCGGCTCGTGCACCGACCGATAGCTCACCGTCGTCGCCGCACCCGTACCGAACGGCGGCCGCCCGGTCGCCGCGTACGCGAGGGTCGCACCCAGCGCGAACACGTCCGCCGCGGCCCCGGCCTCCGCACCCAGCAGCACCTCGGGCGCGGTGTACCCCGGCGTCCCCGGGGCCTGCCCGTCCTGGGTGAGAGCCGTCTCGCCCACACCCCGCGCGATGCCGAAGTCGATGAGCTGCGGCCCCTGCGCACCCAGCACGACGTTCTGCGGCTTGAGGTCCCGGTGCGTCACCCCGTACGCGTGCACGCTCGCGAGCCCCTCCGCCAGCGCCGCGAACAGCCGCCGACAGGTGTCCGCGGGCAGGCCGCCCCGCTCCGCGACGGCACGACCGAGCGTCGGGCCCGCCACGTACTCGGTCGCCAGCCAGTACGGCGCCCCTGCCAGCGAGGCGTCGATCAGGTTCGCCGTGTACGCCGACCGCACCGCGCGCACGGTCTCGGCCTCACGCCGGAACCGGGCCAACGCCTCCGGATGCCCGGTGATCTCGTCCCGGATCACCTTCACCGCGACGAGCCGCCCACCCGGCGACCGCGCCAGATACACCTGCCCCATCCCGCCGGCGCCGAGCCGGGCCAACAGCGCATGCGCCCCGATCTGCGCGGGGTCGACGTCTCTCAGGGCCTCCACCGCCCCGAGCCTGCCACACCGACTTCCGCCGGACGAAGGCGGGTTGACCGGAGAGCGGTTGGAAAGCGGCCGAGATCCGGCTACGGCCGCGGAGCCACGAACAAACTCTGCGCGCTGCGCCCGATGGGCCCCTTCTCGTCGTGCAACCGCGCGTCCGCGAGGCCGATCCCGGCCGCGTCCACACTCGTACGGGCCTCCACGCACGCCCACTCGCCCACCGGATGGCGGTGCAGGTGCACGGTCAGGTCACCGTTGACGAACACGTACCGCCCGAAGTCCATCACCGAACTGATCCCGTTCCCCGAATCGGCGGCGATCAGCACCCGGTCCAGCGGCCGGGGCTCCTCCCCGGCGACGAGGGGCACCTTCATCCGCATCCAGCAGGTGCCAGGACCCAGCTCGACGAAGGCTCCCTCGGTGAACCGGGTCTCCATGGCCGAGTGGTAACCGGTCTCCCACGGCACCGGGAAGAACGGCGTCACCTCCACCTCGCCGGGCGGCGGCAGCTGCGGCCCCGGGACCACGGCCGGTACGGCCTCGTCCGCGACCCGGATCCGCAGGGCCCGCGCCAGCATCACGGGGACGCCGCCCGCCGGCGCGAGGGCCGCCTCGACCACCTCGGTCCCACGCCCGGCCCGCAGCACACCGGTGGTGATCTCCAGCTCGCCGATCGGCACCGGGCGCAGGATCTCGTACGTGATCCGGGCGATCCGCATGTCCGTACGCGCACCCGGCCGCTCCTCGACGGCCCGCCCGAGCAGCGCGGCCGGCGGCCCGGCGTGCTGCGCCCCCGGATCCCACGGCCCCCGCGTGTACTCGGTGGCCAGGAACCGCCCGGCGTCGACCCGCTCGAAGAATCCCTCGTACCCCTCCGCAGCACCCATACCGGCCACGCTACCGACAGGTAACCCGGGCCACCAGCCCCCGGAACCGGCTCAGCGGGCGAACCCCAGACCCACCCCCAGCCCCACCAGCACCGACCCGATGGCCCGGTTCAGCGCCTTCTGCGCCTTCAGCATCCGATCACGCAGCCGCGACACGGAGAAGAACAGCGCCACCGCCCCGAACCAGCCCAGATGCGCCGCCGACATGAACAACCCGTAGCCCACCTGCTGCCACACGGGCGTCTGCGGATTCACCACCTGCGTGAAGGTCGACACCACGAACAGCGTCGTCTTCGGATTGAGCACATTGGTCAGGAAGCCCGACCGCATCGCCCCCAGCCGGGTCAGCTGCGGCTTCGACTCCAGGTCCACGGTCAACTCGGCCCGCGCCCGGAAGGTACGTATCCCGATCCACACCAGATAGGCCGCACCCGCCAGCTTGATCGCGGTGAACAGCGCGGTGGAGGAGGCGATCAGCAGACCGACCCCGAGCATCGTGTAGGAGACGTGGACCAGCACACCGGCCGCGACCCCGGCGGCGGCGAACAGCCCGGTGGGCCGCCCGTAGAGATAGCTGTTACGGACCACCATGGCGAAATCGGCGCCGGGACTGATCACGGCGAGGAGGGTGATGACGGCGACTGCGATCACTTCTGTCATACGGCGATGCTCACCGCCACCGCCCCGTGGATCAAGCAATTCCGGACAGCCCAGGTCCACGCACCCGACGAGCGACAATGGACGACGTGCCCAGTAGCCCCGCCACCCCCGCCCCCGCCCCCCTGCCGGTCCTGCAGGCCGACTGCGCGAACTGCTTCGCGCTCTGCTGCGTGGCCCTCCCCTTCGCCAAGTCCAACGACTTCGCGGTGAACAAGCCCGCCGGCACCCCCTGCGGCAACCTCCAGCAGGACTTCCGCTGCGGCATCCACACCCGGCTGCGCGACAAGGGCTTCCAGGGCTGCACCGTCTTCGACTGCTTCGGCGCGGGCCAGCAGGTCTCCCAGGTCACCTTCGGCGGCCGCGACTGGCGCACCCACCCCGGCACCGCCCGCCAGATGTTCGAGGTCTTCCCGGTACTGCGGCACCTGCACGAGCTGCTCTTCTACGTCAGCGAGGCCCTGACCCTCCCGGCCGCCACCCCGATCCACGCGGACCTGCGCCGAGCCCTCGCGGAGACCGAGGAATGGACCCGGGCCGACGCCCAGGCCCTGACCACCGACCTCGACGTCGGCGAACTCCGGCAACGGATCAACACCCTGCTCCTGAAGACCAGCGAACTCGTACGGGCGAAGGTGCCGGGCCGCAAGAAGAACCACCGCGGCGCCGACCTGATGGGCGCCCGCCTCTCCGGAGCCGACCTCCGCGGCGCGAACCTCCGCGGCGCCTACCTGATCGCCGCCGACCTCACCCGCGCCGACCTCCGCACGGCCGACCTGATCGGCGCGGACCTCCGCGACACAGACCTGCGCGGCGCGGACCTACGCGAAGCCGTCTTCCTCACCCAGCCCCAACTGAACGCGGCCCAAGGCGACCCGACCACCCGAATCCCCCCGACCCTCACCCGCCCCACCCACTGGACCTGACCCACCGCCCCAGCCGAACGCCCGGCCATACCGACGCTCAAGGCGCCCTTCCAACCCCGCACACTCCCAGCCCCGCCGGCACTCGAGGCACTCTTCCGGCCCCGCACACTTCCAGCCCCGCGCACTTCCAGCCCCGCCGGCGTTTGAGGCGCGGGGTCTGGGGCGGAGCCCCAGCAACGGCGCCGCACCCGCCCGGCCCCGGCACGCCCACACCTCACACCCGCGCCAAAAACCCCCGCACGGCAGCGAAGAACCCCTCCGGGTCCCCCACCCGCACCGAATGCCCCGCCGGCAACTCCACCAACCGCACCCCCGCCCTCCGCACCGTCATCTCCCGCGCGTGCTCCGCCGACAACACCCCGCTCCGATCCCCCCGCACCAGCAGCGTCGGCTTCCCCACCCCCAGCCAGTCCCCCCAGTGGTCCCCGTTCAGCCCCCGCTGGGACTCCACCATGTCCTCCACCTCGAACACGGTCCCCCACCCGTCCGGGTACTCCTGCAGCGACCGCTCCAGGAACGGCGCCGAGCTCCCCACCCCCGCCAGGAACCCGGCCCGGGACCCCGCCCGCCTCGGCCACTCCCGCACGAACGACAGATCACCGTCGACCACCGCCCCGATGTCCTCGACGACCACCGCCCGCACCAGATCCGGCCGCCGCGCCGCGAGCTGGTACGCGTTGACGCCGCCCAGCGAGTGCCCCAGTACCACCGCCGGCCCCAGCCCCAGCTGCTCCAGCAGCGCGGCGGCGTCCGCCACGTACCCGTCCCGCGAGTACTCCGCCGCCCGGTCGGACCTCCCGTGCCCCCGCTGGTCCAGGGCGATCACCCGCCACGCCGGACCCACCTCCTGGGCCAGCCGCTCGAAGGCGCTCGCCCCCGCCTCGAAGTGCCCGTGCAGCGCCAGCAGCGGCGCCCCCGGCCCGCCGAAGTCCGTATAGGCGAGCCGCCGCCCGTCCTGGGTCACCATCACGCCCGGCAACGGCCCCAGCTTGTCGATGACCCGCTGCCGCAGCAGCTGGTACTCCTCCCACCGCCTGCGCAACCGCCCCGGCGGCCGCTTCACGATCCGCCCCGGCGTGACCGTCTCCCCCCGCCGGAACTGTTCCCGCGTCAGATCGATGAGGACACCCTCGGACAGCAGGTTCCACCAGTGGTAACCCTCCTGCCGGCCGTCATGGAACACCTCGCCCAGCACCAGGTCCCCACCCACGAGGTCCTGCACCACGAGAGCCGTGATGTCACAGTGCCCCCAGCCCGGGTTCTCCGGAGTCCAAGGGATCTTCGTGATGTCGGAGGGCTCACAGGTCTCGGCCGACCATCCCGCCCGGATGGCCGCCTCGAGGTCCGCGAGAGTCCATGGAGTCGTCATGCTCCCCAGCCTGCCGCACCCCACTGACAACCCGGCCCGCCACACCCCCGCGCGCCGATGAAACGACGGAAGGACCATCCGACGCATGTCGGCGGGTCGGCCCAACGACACGCCAACCACTGCTCCGAACGGCGGCCCCTCACCCCACCCCCCGAACGCCGAGTCGACAAAACAGCGTCCGACGTCACCCCTCGTGATACACAGAGTGACCACATGTTCTCGCCCACACACCCCGCCCCTGCCCAGGTCAGAGCGCGGAAGCGAAGCGCGGGCCGCGAGATCGGGTAAAGAGAGCCGTCAAGTCGACGACGGCGGCGGTTTCATCAGCGAAGATAGTGCGTAACCCCTGCCGTAGGGCAAGGGCCTTCCGGAACTACCCATACAGGGGCGGTGAGTTACATGATCCTGGCAGCCGAAAAGGGCGACATCACCACCATCATCGGCGGAATCGCCCCGAACTGGGGGCCTTTCGGCAGTCTCGGCAACGAAGCGAAGGTCATGATCGAGGTGGTCATGGCCGTCGCGATCCTGCTCTGCCTGGGCATCGCCATCTGGGGGGCGGCCAAACAGCGCATCGGCGCGACCGCCCTGCGCGACACCTTCAGCGCCGAACAGGGCAAGGGCCTGATCGTGGCCGGCCTGACCGGAGTCTTCATCATCGGCTCCCTCGGGACGCTGTTCACGATCGTCTACGGGATGGCCGTCTAGCCGGGTCACGCGCCGGGCCCCGTAGCTGATGACGCATCACGACACCACATCCACGCGGGAACCAGCGCTACCGTCGTACGACGCGGAGGGGGCGGACACGGAATGAGCAACGACGACCAGTACGGCGGCGCCGGCGGCTACGGCGAGGTCGGCGGCACCGGCCAGACCCGCACCCGCCTCCCGGACTCCCCGGCCGACCCGTACGGCCCCACCCGCCGCACCCCCCGCGCCTCCCGCAGCCTCATCACCGTGGTCGGCGTAGTGGTCCTCCTGATCGCCGCCATCGCCTTCGCCAACTCGGCCCCGGACACCCCGTCGGACCCCGCCTCGGACAAACCCCCGACGGACTCCTCCACGGCAGCCACGGGCACGAACCCGGTGACGGACAAAACCGCAGGCATCCCCAAGGGCTACGCCCACGACGAACAGGGCGCCCAATCGGCGGCCGCCAACTTCGCGGTGGCACTCGGCTCCGACGGCATGTTCAGCACAGCTCGAAGAGGAGCCATCGTCCAGGCCGTGTACGTTCCGGACGTCGCCGCTGCGCGACAGTCCGACCTGGACCGTGTCTACACCGACGCCGAGTTCCTGGCACGCATCGGCCTCGACGCCGCCGGGAAGTCCCCGAAGGGGCTGACCTTCATCTCCCGGACCAATCCGGTGGGGACCAAAGTCGAGAAGTACAGCGCGGACGCCGCATCCGTCTCGGTCTGGCACTCGACCCTCTTCGGCCTCGCAGGCGAGGGCTCGAAGAACCCGGTCACCGAGAGCTGGTACACGAACACCTTTGAGCTGCGCTGGATCAACGGCGACTGGCGCATCGCCGACTTCTCGCAGAAGGACGGTCCAGCTCCCGTGGGCCAGGACCAGCGCGCCGCCACCGCCGAGGAGATGGCCGCTGCTGTATCGCAGTTCGGGGGACTCACCTATGCACGCTAGCCGTCGCAGCCTGTCCTTCGCGGCCGTCCTCGCCGCCGTCCAGGCGACCATTGTCCTCATGGCCACGCGAGCAGTGGCCGCGCCCACGCCAACACCGACTCCCTCGGCCTCGAACAACCCGTGCGACCTGATCCGGGGCCCGGCCAAGGAATACTGCGAGCGCGGCAACGGCGGAGCCACCGGCGGGGCACCCGGTCTCGCCCCCACCGACCCGGCCGACGCCCTCAACCCCCTCGCCTCCCTCGCCCGCGGCTGCGCCGACGCCGCCTCCTGGATCGTCAGCAAGCTCAGCGAAGCGGTAAAGGGCTCGGCCGAGGTCGACTTCACCAACCCCGCCTTCCTCAAGCAGTACTCCGTCGTCTTCGCCGCCTCCACCATCCTCACCCTCGTCCTCTGGCTCTTCGCCGTAGCCAAGCGAGCCGTCCGCGGCGTCCCCCTCACCACCGCCATGTCCGAAGCCATCGGCTTCCTCTGGCTCACCGTCCTCGCCTCCGCCTTCACCCCCCTCGTCCTCTACACCGTCGTCTCCGCCACCGACGGCGTCACCGAGGTCATCGCCTCCGCCACCGGCGGCCAGACCGACGTCTTCTTCGGCTCCTTCTCCGAAGCCCTCAAGAAGGGCGACGACATCGGCGGCGGCCCGATCATGCTGATCGTCGTCGCGCTCGTCACCGTCCTCGCCGCCGGCGTGCTCTACCTGGAGCTGTTCATCCGGGCCGCCCTCCTCTACGTCGGCGCCCTCCTCGGCGTCGTCGTCTACTCCGGGCTCGTCGACCGCAACCTCTGGGGCCACGTCCGCCGCTGGGCCGGCATCATGATCGCCGTCATCCTCGTGAAGCCGGTCATCGTCATCGTCCTCGGCCTCGCCGGCGCCCTGACCGGAGAAAAGGGCCCCAACGCCTTCTCCGCCGTCGTCACCGGCCTCGCCATCATCCTCCTGGCGATCTTCGCCTCCGCGATGATCTACCGCTTCGTCCCCGGCTTCGGCGACGAGATCGCCTCCGCCCACTCCAACCGCAGCAAGGCCACCGACGGCGCCCAGGCGGCCGCCGTCATCAGCTCCCCGGCCTCCCTCGTCTCGCAGGGCATCAAAACCCACAGCAGCCGCGGCGCCCACCGCGGCGACGGCGGCAGCGGCGGCAACAACGCGCCCCGCCCCGCCAACCCCATCTCCGGAGGCGTGGCCGCCCACAGCAGCCGACCCACCTCCGGCGGCGGCGCCGGCGGCGGATCTGTCCCCTCCGCCGCACCCCCGCCCCGCACGAGCTCGAGCACGAGGAACACAGGAGGTGACGGGCGTTGACGACCCAGTCCCACCAGCTGCACCCGGTCGCGCCCCGCCGCACGTATCTCATCGGCCGCGCCCGGCCGAACGCGATCGTCGGCAAGAACCGCGAGACCGGCGAGATCGCCCTGATCATCGCCGGGGCGTTCTTCGGCATGATGAGCGGACTGCTCGTCCCCGACCTCACCCTGCGCATCGTCAGCCTCGCGGGCTTCCCCATGATCGCGCTCGCCGCCGTGTACGTCCCGTACAAGGGCCGCACCTTCTACCGCTGGTTCGAGATCAGCCGCAGCTACAAGCGCACCCTGCGCCGCGGTACGACCTACCGCTCGGGCGCCATGGAAGCCGGCATCCGCGGCGCCGACGGCCGCGAGGTCGAGGTCGGCCCGCCCCCCGGCATCGGCCGCATCAACTGGCTCGCCGCCCCCTTCGGCCCCGACGAGATCGCCGTCCTCCTGCACGCCGACCGCCGCACCGTCACCGCCGCCATCGAGATCGAGGGCCCCGGCGTCGGCCTACGCGACAGCGAGGACCAAGAGGCCCTCGTCGACCGCTTCGGCACCCTCCTCAAGCACGTGGCCAACGGCGACGGCTTCGTCACCCGCCTCCAGATGCTCGCCCGCACCCTCCCCGCCGACCCCGACGCACACGCCAAGGACGTCGCCCAACGCGGCGACACCCAGGCCCCCGGCTGGCTCCGCGACTCCTACGACCAGCTCCAGTCGATGGTGTCCACCTCCTCCGAGCAGCACCGCGCGTACCTCGTCGCCTGCATGCACTACACGCGCGACCTCGCCGCCGAGGCCAACGCCATCGCCCGCGCCGGCACCCCCCACAAGGGCCGCAAGCTCGACCGCGACGCCGGCCTCGCCATCGTCATGGCCCGCGAACTCACCGACATCTGCGCCCGCCTCGCCGAGGCCGACATCCGCGTCCGCCAACCCCTCGGCCAGGGCCGCCTCTCCTCCCTCGTGCACTCCATGTACGACCCGGACCACCCCATCGACCACATCCAGGCCATGACCAAGCGCAACGCCTGGCCCGCCGAGCTCGACGCCGTGGAGCCCACCTTCCTCCAGGCCAAGACCCGCGAATCCTCCACCCGCGCCCCCTGGTGCCACGCCACCGCCTGGGTCAAGGAATGGCCGATGACGCCCGTGGGCGTCAACTTCCTCGCCCCGCTCCTCGTCCACACCCCCGACGTGATCCGTACCGTCGCCGTCACCATGGACCTGGAGCCCACCGAGATCGCCATCGAGCGCATGCTCACCGAGAAGACCAACGACGAGGCCGACGCCTCCCGCGCCGCCAAGATGAACCGCACCGTCGACCCCCGCGACATCGCCGCCCACGGCCGACTCGACCAAAGAGGTGAAGATCTCGCCAGCGGTGCGGCAGGAGTCAACCTCGTCGGGTACATCACGGTGTCCTCGCGTTCGCCGGAGGCCCTCGCCCGCGACAAGCGGACGATCCGCGCCTCCGCCGGCAAGTCCTACCTGAAGCTGGAATGGTGCGACCGCGAGCACCACCGCGCCTTCGTCAACACCTTGCCGTTCGCCACCGGCATCCGACGCTAGCTGGAGGGAAGTGCCGCCCATGCGAGATCCCATGTCCGCCCTGACGGACGCCTTCACCAGCTTCCTCTTCGGCAAAGTCGAAACCACGCGCCTGCCCGTCCGCACCTCCACCGGGCAGGCGCAAGCCGTCTACCTGCCCACCGCCGCCCCCGGACTCGGCGACTCCGGCGTCATCATCGGCCGCGAGGTCTACAGCGGCAAGGGCTACATCTACGACCCCTTCCAGCTCTACGGACAACAGCTCCCGGCCCCCCACTGGCTGGTCCTCGGCGAATCCGGAAACGGCAAGTCCGCCCTGGAGAAGACCTACGTCCTACGCCAGCTCCGCTTCAAGGACCGCCAGGTCGTCGTCCTCGACGCCCAGGGCGAGGACGGCGTCGGCGAGTGGAACCTGATCGCCCAGCAGCTGGGGATAACCCCCATCCGCCTGGACCCCATCGCCGCCAACGACGACGGGATCCGCCTCAACCCCCTCGACCCGGCCATCACCGCGACCGGTCAGCTCGCGCTGCTCCGGACCATCATCGAGGTGGCCATGGGCCACGGCCTGGACGAACGCTCCGGCTTCGCCCTCAAGGTCGCGCACGCCTACGTCGTGGAAACCATCACCACGCGCCAGCCCGTGCTCACCGACATCGTGGAACAACTGCGCCACCCCGAGCCCGAATCCGCCCTCGCGATGAACGTCGACATAGACGATGTCCGGGCCTGGGGCCTCGACGTCGCGCTCGTCATCGACCGCCTCGTCGACGGTGACCTGCGCGGCATGTTCGACGGCCCCACCACCGTCGGCATCGACCTCGACGCCCCGCTGATCGTCTTCGACCTCTCCCACATCGACCGCAACTCCATCGCGATGCCGATCCTCATGGCGATCGTCGGCGTCTGGCTGGAGCACACCTGGATCCGCCCCGACCGGAAGAAGCGCATCTTCCTCGTCGAGGAGGCCTGGCACATCATCAACAGCCCCTTCGTGGCCCAGCTGTTCCAGCGCCTGCTGAAGTTCGGCCGGCGCCTGGGCCTGTCCTTCGTCGCCGTCGTCCACCACCTCTCGGACGTCGTCGACGGCGCGGCCGCACGCGAGGCCGCGGCCATCCTCAAGATGGCCTCGACCCGAACGATCTACGCCCAGAAGGCGGACGAAGCCAGAGCCACGGGCCGGGTCCTGGGCCTGCCCCGCTGGGCCGTCGAAATCATCCCGACCCTCACCCCGGGCATCGCGGTCTGGGACGTCAACGGCAACGTCCAGGTGGTCAAACACCTGATCACCGAAGCCGAACGCCCCCTCGTCTTCACCGACCGCGCCATGACCGAGTCCTCCACCCCCACCCGCCTCCCCGCCGACATGCTCGCCGCCGAACTGGAGGCGGAGGAACGGGCCCTGTCCATCGAACGCCGCCGCGGCGGCCCCGGTTCCGCGACCACGGTGGCCTGACCATGCACGACGCACGACGTACGGAGCCCCCCGCGCGCAGCGGCGGCGTCCCGGACGGCCTGCTGGTCGGCCTCCTGGCCTTCCTCCTCGGCCTCGCCGTCCTCGTCTGGTCGGCCACCGGCCTCGCGGCCGTCTTCGCCAAAGGCTCCTGGCCCGACACGATCACCTTCACCCGCACCCCCGAAGCCGTCCGCGCCCTGATAGCGCAACCGCACGACATCCCCGCCGCCTGGCCGGACACCGACCCGGCGGCCCTGTCGGGCTGGGGCCTCTTCTGGGGCCTGTTCGTCAGCCAGCTGCTGATCCTCTTCGTCCTCACGGTCTTCGTGATCGGCGTGGTGGCCCGCACCAAGTCCCGCCGCGCCCTGGCCGAACAAGCCACCGTCCCCGAACCGGCCCCCCAACCCTCCGCGACACAGCCGACCCCCTCGCCCCAGCCGTCCTCGTCACCCATTCCCGCTCAGTCACCCCTCCCAACCTCACCGCCCCCTCCAGCCTCGCCATCCCCTTCAGCCTCGCCGTCCCCTCCAGCCCTGCCGTCCCCTCCAGCCCTGCCGTCCCCTCCAGCCTCGCCGGCGTTTGAGGCGCGGGGCGCGGGGCGGAGCCCCGATCTTTCAGCCTCGCCGGCGTTTGAGGCGCGGGGGTCCGGGGGCAGCGCCCCCGGCCACGGCGCCGCACCCGCCGACGAGGCCTACCGCTACGGCTTCGGCTACGCCCCCCAACCAGCGGCGGCAGCGGCGGCAGCGACGGCAGCGACGGCAGCGACGGCAGCCAACTCCCAGCAAGGCGCCACCGCCGACGGCCTCACCTACACCGGCCCCAACACCCGCCTCCGCGCCGCCACCCACCGCATCCGCGAGATCGAAGGCGCCGCCCTCGTCGTGACCTCGTCCCCCACCCTGTGGGCCGAGACCAAGGACGCCCGCGCCAAACTCGGCCCGGTCCTCCTCTACGACCCCTCCCACCTGTGCGACACCCCGGCCCGCATGCACTGGAACCCCGCCGATGGCTGCGCCGACCGCGATACCGCCGCCGCCCGAGCCATCGCCCTGCTGGCCCCCGTACGCCCACAGGCCCGCATGGACGCGGCAATGGCCGACACCGCGGAAACCCTCCTGCGCAGCTGGCTCCAGGCCGCCGCCCTGGACAACCGCCCGTTCAAGCTGCTCCACCGCTGGGCACAGGGCAACAGCGCCCAGGACCCGGTCCGCGTCCTGCGTACCCACCCCCAGGCCGCCCCCGGCGCGGCCGGCGAGCTGGAGAGCGCCCTCACCGCCCACCCCGAACGCCGCGAGCTCGCCCAGAACCTGACGGCCCGTGCCCTGTCCTGCCTGACCTCGATCCACATCCGCGAGGCCTGCAACCCGAACCGGGCCGATGCCCTCGCCCTGGCATCATTCGTCGCCGAAGGGGGCACCCTCTACCTGGTGGGTGAAGCTCTGGAGGATCCCCGCACCCACCCGGGTGCGATGCCCTTGCTCACCGCACTCGCCTCTCACGTGGTCGAGCACGGCCGCCGCATGGCCGCACGGTCATCCCACGGTCGGCTCGACCCACCACTCTCCCTGGTGCTGGACGACGTGGCCGCCGTGGCCCCGATCCCCCAGCTCCCGGAACTCCTGACCGAGGGAACGCTCCCCCTGCTCGCCCTGTGCCGCAGCCGCGAACAGGCCCGCTCCCGCTGGCCGGAAGCCGCCCTCCCCTAGTACGCCGACCCGCCGGCGACATGGGCTCCCCACGTCTGCGCGTCCGCGATGTACACGCAAGCGCGATGGTCGAACCAGAGCCCGCTGTGCGGAAGATCCCGGACCATCGCCGGGATCCCGGGCTCGAACCGCAGCACGGCCAGCGTCTTCCACCCGTGAGGGATGTAGTCCCAGGCGTGTCCGAACTGCTGGGTGACAGCGACGACGGTGGTGGTCACCTGCTCGGCGACCTCCGCGTCCGCACGCCGGAAGCAGTGCGTGTACCGCCTTCCCACCGGGACATCGGCGTAGTTGTACCCGAGGAACACGGCCGCCTCGTTCGCCGCAAGCCGTGGAAGCCCCTGGCCGAAAGCCGTCAGAGCGGTCCCATCGGCATGGCACTCGACCGACAGGAACCGCTCCTCGACCGGAGCGTCCTCTTCCGTCCTCACATCGCGGCGCCCGACTGGGTCGGCCGCGTGTAGACGTACTCCCGCTCCTTGGCGCCCGTCTCCAGCGGTATCAGCAGACCACTGGCCTTGAACCCGTACCGCCGATAGAAGCTCTCCGCCCGCGGGTTGTCCTCGTGCACGAACAACCGCACCCGCTCGGTCGCCGGCTCCTCCAGCGACCAGGCCCATTCCAGCGCGGCGTCGAACAGCCTCTCCACGAGCCCGCTTCCCCGCTGCTCGGGCCGTACGAACACCCCGACCAGGTGGCCCTGCTGCTGCTCGATGGCCTCACCGAAGTAGTCGGTACCGCCCTGCGCCTCGATGAGCACGGTCACCGACCCGACCCACCGCCCGTCGCCGGCCTCGGCGATGAACTGCCGAGCGCCCCGCCCCTCGGCCGCCCCCGCGGCACGCTGCTGCCAGAACTCGTCGCCCTGGGCCAGGGCGCCTTCCTCGGTCTCCAGGAAGGCCACGGCCGCAGCCGGATCCCGGAGCGCCACCAGCCGCAGCTCCTTGACCTGCTTCCACTCGTCGCCCCGTACGGCCCTGATCACATAGTCATCGCTGTCATCGCTCATGTCCGGGATCCTAACCACGGACCATTGCCGGCTCACCTGCGTTTTCCGACGCCCTCGATTCCGGCCCGTGAACGCAGAAAAGCCCCGCACCGAACCCGTGAAGGGTTGGTGCGGGGCTTTCCCACAATGATTGTTCGGCGGCGTCCTACTCTCCCACAGGGTCCCCCCTGCAGTACCATCGGCGCTGAAAGGCTTAGCTTCCGGGTTCGGAATGTAAACCGGGCG
>NZ_QGGZ01000004.1 GCF_003148825.1 Streptomyces sp. CG 926 | reverse complement strand
TCAGCGGCTCGATCCGGCCCCACATCGCATCAGTGATCACTAATCGGACAGGCACATCCGATCAACTGACCAACGCATCAAAGAGACACGCTCTAGGGATGTGGGCGTTCGCGCTGCCCGCGCTGCCCGGTGCCGCCTCCACCGCATGGGCCGCCCTCGTCGTGGCGATCGTCCTGTTCAGCCTGGCGGAGATCCTCCTCGGGCCGGCGCTGAGCGAACTCTCCGTGAGCCTCACCCCGCAGGCCGCCGGGGGCTTCACCCAAGGCCTGTACCAGTTCTCGTGGGCCGTCGGCATGGTCGCCGCCCCCGCGCTGTTCACCGCGCTGCTGGAGGCCGGGCCCCTCCTCCCGTGGGGAGTCGAAGCCGCCGCCTGCCTGATCGCCGTACTCGCCGCGCCCGCCCTCAAGGCCCCCAACCGCCACCGCCGGAGGAATCCCCGTTGATCACGAGCATCGTCGAGTCCATCCATGAGGTACCCGCCGCCGAGTGGGAGCACCTCGCCCGGCCGGCGGGCCTCTACCTCTCCCACCGGTGGCTCGCCGGCGAGGAGGAGGACCCGACCGCCACCCGCGCGTACGCGCTCGTACGGGACATCGACGGCACCTTGCTCGCCGCCGCCCCCCTCCACCTGGTGCGGGAGGAGCCGAACGACAGCTACCGACCCGAAACCGTACTGCCCCCGCACCTGCGGCCCCGCGTGATCGCCGGCGCGCGGCGCGGCTACCACAACACCCCCCTCACCGCCCCCGGCCTGGGCTCCGGTCGGCGGGACGCCTGCCTCGTCCTCCTCCGGGACGCCGTACGCGACTTCGCCCGTCACCATGGCACCACGCACTGGTGGCCCTACCTCACCACCCCGGCCGCCACCCTGCTCGCCCCCCTCTACCCCGATCCGGTCCACCACCTGGAGGACGACGCCGTCATCCCGCTCCCCGGCGCGGGCATCGACGACTACATCGCCTCGCTGCCCTCCCAGCGCCGCGTCGGGGTACGCCGCGAACGCCGCGAGTTCGCCGCGGCACCCCTCGACATACGCCGACAGGTGCTCGCGGACTGCTTCGAGGCGGCGGGCGTCCTCCTCGCCGGCCACCAACAGGACCACGGGCACGACCGGGACGGCATCGACGCCATGACCGCTCTGCTGAAACGGCAGGCGACGGCGATGGGCAGCGAGGCGCGGGTGGTGGCCGCCTACGACCGACACCGGATGGTCGGCTTCTGCCTCTACTACCACTACGGGAGCACGACATGGATCCGCGCGGTCGCCCACGACCGCCGGCACCCGACGCCCCACCTGTACTTCAACCTCATGTACTACCTGCCCGTCGAGGACGCCTACGCCCACGGCACGACCGCGCTGCACGCGGGAATGACGACCGTCGAGGCCAAGCGCCGCCGCGGCGCCGAGATCTCCGGCCTGTACGCCTTGGTCGACCGGCAGCCGTCCTGATGGTCCGCCCGCCCGCCCGCCCGCCCGCCCGTCCGTCCGTCCGCCTGTCCGCCTGTCCGGCCGTCGCCGCGCCGGGGCTGCGGTGCGCGCGGACGTTCCCGCGATCACCCGGTCCGGTGTGCCCCTGGCCGGTAGGGTCCGGCCATGTCCACGCACGAACGTGAGATCGCCGCTCCCGTCGACCTGTGCCGCGCCGACGGACGGCTCGCCCCGCAAGCGGTCGGCTGGTCACGCACGCCGCTGCACCGCTGCCGGATTCCCGGCTGGGGGCGCACCAAGCGGTGGGAGTACTGGTGCGTGACCACCCCGACCCACCTGGTGGCCCTGACCGTGAGCGATCTGGACTACCTGGCCCTGAACTCGATCTACGTCCTGGAGTACGGGCCGAGCGGCCGCGAGTTCGAGCGCACGGCGATCGTGCCCGGCGGATTCGGCGTCCGCCTCCCCGACACGATCGCGGGAGCCCCGGATCAGGTGTCCGCCCCGCTCGTGGTCGGACCGCCGCGGCCGGTCAGGGGCCAGGTGCGGATCGAGATCCACGGCGAGGGCTCCGCCACCCGTCTGCGGGCGCGCTGCCTGAGCCCACAAGGCCTCCCGGTGGAGGTGGACCTCCGCGTCGCGATGCCCGCCGGGCACGAGACCCTCTCCGTGGTGGTGCCCTGGGACGAACGCCGTTTCCAGTACACCTCCAAGCACACGGCCCGGCCCGCCTCCGGCACCGTCCGCATCGGGGACGACGTGCTGGCGTTCGGCGACGACGCCTGGGGCACCCTCGACCACGGGCGGGGCCGGTGGCCCCGCTCGGTGGCCTGGAACTGGGGTGCCGCCTCCGGGCGTACGGACGGCCGTACGGTCGGGTTGCAGTTCGGCGGTCGCTGGACGCGCGGCACCGGGGCGACCGAGAACGCGGTGTGCGTGGACGGCCGGATCAGCAAGATCGGCGACGAGCTGGACTGGCGGTGGTCGCGCGGCGATCACCTGGCGCCGTGGTCGGTCCGTAGCCCGGGGTCGGCGCAGGTGGACCTGGTGTTCACGCCGTTCCACAACCGGTCGACCCGCACCGACATCGGCCTCCTCGCCAACCGCACGGATCAGTGCTTCGGCCACTACACGGGCACGATCCGCCCGGACGACGGCGGGCGGATCGAGGTGGACGGCCTGCTGGGCTGGGCCGAGGACGTCCGCATGCGCTGGTAGTCCGCCGTGGCGGCGCCCGGCCGGGGTGGGCTTCGCCTTCTATGTCCAATCTGCGTTGTTCCTAGAATGGCCGGATGAAGGATATCGATGCGATCGCGGTGTTGCAGGATCCGGTGCGGCGCCGCCTGTACGAGTACGTGGTGGCGCAGGGTCGCGAGGTCGGCCGTAACGAAGCCGCCGAGGCTGCCGGGGTGGCCCGTACCCTCGCCGCGCACCATCTGGACAAGCTGACCCAGGTCGGGCTGCTGGAGAGCGGCAGTCGCCGGCTCACGGGTCGCTCGGGGCCGGGGGCCGGTCGGCCGGCCAAGGTGTACACGCGGGCCCGCGTCGAGCGGTCGGTGTCACTGCCCTCCCGCGACTACCGCACCGCCGCCGAGCTGCTCGCCGAGGCGGCCGAGCGGGCCGGGCTGGACGCCGAGCTGTGCGCCGCCGCGCGCCGCCGGGGTGAGGGCCTGCGCGGCTCGGCGACGCCCTGCGGTGGCCTGGAGGAGGCTATGGAGGTTTTGGCCGCCCGCGGCTACGAACCGCACGTCGAGGCCTCCGAGGGGGACGAGGAGGTCGCGCCCGTGGTCCGGATGCGCAACTGCCCCTTCCATGCCGTGGCCGAACGCTTCCCGCCGCTCGTCTGCGGCATGAATCTCGCGCTGCTGGAAGGCCTGATCGGCGCCGACGGCCCGGTCCGCGCACGGATGGACGCCCGGCCGGGGGAGTGCTGCGTGGTGCTGGAGGATTCTAAAAACAATGAGCATTGACATAGAAATCGGGGCTGTGCTGGGATGAGGCCATGACCGAATCCCCGCACGCCGCCCACCTCGCCCAGCTGAACGTCGCCACGCTCCTCCACCCCTTCGACGACCCGCGCATGGCCCCGTTCGTCGAGATGCTCGATCCGGTCAACGCCGCCGCCGACGCCGCGCCGGGCTTCGTGTGGCGGCTCGTGGAGGAGGGCGCGGCCGACGCCACCGGGCTGCGCCCGGCGGGTGCGGACGTCGTCGTCAACCTGTCGGTGTGGCAGACGCAGGAGGCCCTGTGGGACTTCGCCTACCGCAGCGGACACCTGGAGGTGATGCGGCGGCGCCGCGAATGGTTCGCGCGGCACGTCGAGGCGCACATGGTGCTGTGGTGGGTCCCGGCCGGCCATCTCCCGACCGTCGGTGAGGCCCTGGAGCGCCTGGCGGAGCTGCGGGCGCACGGGCCGTCCCCACGCGCGTTCACCTTCGCCTCGGCCTACCCGGCCGACGAGGCCGCACCGCACCTCGGGACCGCACCGCACCTCGGGCCCGTACCGCCGACGCGGCCCCGGCCGGCCGTCCCGAGCGCCCGGCCAGCGCCGTCCGAGGATGCGGCGGCGGCTCGCTAGCGGGCGGTTCCCGGCGCGCCGATGAGTTCGGGGCCCCGCGCCGGTCTATCCCTTGACGGAGACGACCGACTCACCGGGAGCAAGCCATGGGACTCATCCAGATCGAGATGTTCGCGACCCTCGACCTCGTCGGGCAGGCGCCCGGCGGCCCCGACGAGGACCCGGTGGGGTTCCCGTTCGGCGGCTGGCAGGCGCCGCTGCTGGACGAGGTGGCCGGGGCGCAGATCGGCGCCGCGTACGAGGGCACGGACGCCCTCCTGCTCGGCCGCCGGACCTACGACATCTTCGCCGCCTACTGGCCCCACCAGAAGGGCGGCGAGGACAACGAGATCGCCACGCTCTTCAACGGCGTCCCGAAGTACGTGGCCTCCCGCGGCAGGCCCGACCTCTCGTGGGCCGGCTCCACCCAGCTCGGCCCCGACCTGGCCGGCGCGGTGCGCGAGATCCGTGACCGGCACGAGAACGTGAAGGTCGTCGGCAGCCTGAACCTCGTGCAGAGCCTGCTGCGCGAGAAGCTCTTCGACCGTCTCGACCTCTGGCTGCACCCGATCGTGCTCGGGGTCGGGAAGAAGGTGTTCGACGACGGCGCGGTCCCCACCAACCTCGCCCTCCTGGCGCCCCCGGCGACCAGCTCGAAGGGCACCGTGTACCTGCGCTACGGCCGCACCGACGGCATCCCCGCGACGGGGGACATGGGCGCACCCGACCGGGGCGTCGCGAGCGAGGGCTGACCGCCCCGCACCCGGTGGCGGGGGCGGAGCCGGTCGCGTCGCTCGGCGGGCCCCCGCGGTGCGCGTCGCACGCCGTGGGGCCCGCTCGGCGGGACGGTCTCGCGGGCCCGACATACGCTGGTTCGGGGGGCCGAGAGCCGGGCGGCGACGCATGCCGGAAGGGACGCCCTGATGGACGAGTACCCGCTGATCGAGAACCACGGCCTGATAGGTGACCTGCAGACCGCGGCGCTGGTGACCTCCGACGGAGTGGTCGACTGGTTCTGCTGTCCGCGTTTCGATTCGCCCAGCGTGTTCGGGGCCCTCCTGGACAAGGGCAAGGGCGGCCACTGCACGGTCCGCCCGGCCCACGCGACCTACGCGACCAAGCAGTTGTACCTGCCCGACACCGCGGTCCTGGTGACCCGCTTCATGACCGAGGCCGGCGCCGGCGAGGTGGTCGACTTCATGCCCCTGACCGGCACCACGGTCACCGCCCGGCACCGGCTGGTCCGGATGGTCCGCTGCGTCCGCGGCAGCATGACCTTCGACGTCGACATCGCCCCCCGGTTCGACTACGGGCGCAAGCCGCACGAGCTGAACCTCACACAGAACGGCGCCGTGTTCACCGCCGACGGGACGACCCTGACCGTCCACACCATCCGGGAACCGGACGACGAGCGGCTGGGCCATCTCCTGACCGCGGGCGACCGCGACGTCCATCTCACCCTGAACCTGCGGGCGGGACAGCAACGCGGGCTGATCCTGGAGTCCGCCGCCGACGGGCCGCCCCGGCAGATCCGCCTCACCGAGTACGAGGAGCTCTTCCACGCCACCATCGGCTTCTGGCGGAACTGGCTGAGCGGCTCCCGCTACACCGGCCGCTGGCGCGAGGCGGTGGAGCGCTCCGCCGTGACCCTGAAGCTGATGACCTACGCCCCCTCCGGCGCGGTGGTCGCGGCCCCCACCACCGGCCTGCCCGAGCAACTCGGCGGCGAGCGCAACTGGGACTACCGCTACACGTGGATCCGCGACGCCTCGTTCTCCGTGTACGCCCTGCTCGGCATGGGGTTCACGGAGGAGGCGCAGGCGTTCATCGGGTGGCTCGGCGACCGGATCGAGGAACGGGCGGGCGAACAGGGGGAGACCGGGCCGCTGAACATCATGTACGCGGTCGACGGCTCCTCCGACCTGAAGGAGGAGAGCCTGGACCACTGGGAGGGCTACGAGCGCTCGTCGCCGGTCCGCATCGGCAACGGAGCGGCCACCCAGCTCCAGATGGACATCTACGGCGAGGCGCTGGACAGCATCTCCTTCGCCCAAAGACATGGCATCCACCTCGGGTACCGCGGCTGGAAAGGCCTGATCCACGTCCTGGACTGGCTGGCGGAGCACTGGGACTCGGCCGACGAGGGCCTGTGGGAAACCCGCGGCGGGGCCCAGGACTTCACCTACGGCCGCGTGATGTCCTGGGTGGCGTTCGACCGTGCGCTGCGGCTCGCCGACGTCAGCGGCCGCCCCGCACCGGCCCAGCACTGGAGCGGTGCCAGGGACCGGATCTTCCAACAGGTCATGGAGAAGGGGTGGAACGAGGAACGCGGCGCGTTCGTCCAGCACTACGGCAGCCGCGTCCTGGACTCGTCGCTCCTGCGGATGCCCACCGTCGGCTTCCTCACCCCCCAGGACCCGATGTGGGGCTCCACCCTCGACGCGATGGAGCAGGAACTGGTCAGCGACAGCCTGGTGTACCGCTACAACCCCGAGGCATCACCGGACGGCCTGCGCGGATCCGAGGGCACCTTCTCGCTGTGCACCTTCATGTACGTCGACGCACTCGCCCGGGCCGGCCGGATCGACCAGGCCCGACTCGTGCTGGAGAAGATGCTGGGCTACGCCAACCACCTGGGCCTGTACTCCGAGGAGATCGACCTCACCGGCCGCCAACTGGGCAACTTCCCGCAGGCGTTCACCCACCTCGCCCTCATCGACGCGGCGATCACCCTCGACGCGGCCCTGAACCGGGGCTCCGCGCCGTAGGGACGGCGCGGGTCACGCCCGGGGCGCGGCCGACTCGAGGTCGTCGACGCTGCCGGACATGACCGTCCGGATGTGCTCGGTCAGGTAGGCCGTCGGCCAGTCCCACCAGGCGATCGCGAGCAGACGGGCGATGTCCTCGGCGCTGAAGCGGTTGCGGACGAGCTTCGCCGGGTTGCCGCCGACGATGCCGTAGTCCGGGACGTCGTCGACGACCACCGCACCGGAGGCGATCACCGCACCGTGCCCGATGCGCGCCCCGGGCATGACCGTCGCGTGGTAGCCGAACCAGACGTCGTTGCCGACGACGGTGTCCCCACGGGAGGGTCCATCCGGTGGTTGGCGCCGTTCATGACGAACCGCACCCCGGTGCCCAGCGCGCAGAACCTCAGCCGCCGTGTTCCGGGCCGCTCCCGCGCAGGTCGGCGTCCGTGAGGGGCTCCAGTTCGCCGCGGGTGTCGAGCCGGTACAGGAAGGCCACCGCCGGGAAGACGAGGACCGCGGCCACGACGGTGACGATCAGCAGCCAGTGCAGGGTGCTGGGCGACCCCGCCGCCTCGGCCACCGTCAGCCGGCCGGGGATCAGGTACGGGCGCTGCGCCACGCCCCACGCGAGCACGGCCGAGGCCATCAGGACGACGGCCGCGGGCCGGGACCACGCCCCGGACGTGCGCAGCAGCAGCCAGGCCGTGACGAGCGTGGCCAGCACGGAGAGGATCAGGAGGACGAGCCCGGCGCCGTGGGTGAGGCCGTGCCACAGGTGCGGCGCGTCCCCGTGGGCGACGATCAGCGTGACGGCCCCCAGCACGGCGAAGACGGCCAGGGCGACCAGTGCCCGCCGCCGGAAGTAGGCGTGCAGGTCGGGTGCTTCGTAGCGGACGGCGTCCGCGGCCAGGAACACCGCCCCGAGCAGCGCGATGCCGACGACCGCCAGCAGGCCGAAGAAGACGGAGGTCGGGTTGAACCAGGCGTGCGCCGTGGGCTCGGTGCCCGGCCCCACCCGCCCCGAGGCGATCCCGCCCGCGGCGGCACCGAGGAAGAACGGGGTGAGGAGCGAGGAGACGGCGAACACGGCCCCGTAGACGCGCCGTCCGGCGATCCTGCGGGTCGGCTTGCGCAGCGCGAAGCCGGCGCCGCGCAGCACGATGCCGATGGCGGCGAGGGCCAGGGGCAGCCACATCGCGGAGAACACGGTCTGGAAGAACACCGGGAACCCGGTCCACATGATGACCAGGACGAAGATCAGCCAGACGTTGTTGACCTCCCAGACCGGGGCCATGGCGTGGTCGATGAGCCACCGGGGGCGCTTGCCACGTTCCGCGCCGCCCGCGGTCAGGTCCCAGAAGCCCGCCCCGTAGTCGGTGCCGCCGGCGCAGGTGTAGGCGGCCACCGCGAGGAGCAGGACGGCGGCGATCACTCCGGCGGCGGTCACGGTCGGCCGTCCTCGGTCGGGGCCGCGCCGGGGCCGTCGCCCGGAGCGGGAGCCGGGGCGTCGCCGGCAGCGACGGCGGAGCGGGGGCCGTAGGGGGTGTCGGTCTCCGGTGTCACCATCGTGCCCGCCTCAAGGCCTCGTTCGTCGCTTCGTTCGTCGTCCTGGCGCCATCGGGTACGCATCTTCAGGAGCACGGCCAGGAAGGACCCGAAGATGAGGATGTACACGACGACGACCACCCCGAACATCGTCCACAAGGCTCCGGAACGGGCCCCGGTCACCGCTTCGGAGACCCGCATGTTCTCGTAGACGATCCACGGCTGGCGGCCCACCTCGGTGGTGATCCAGCCGCATTCGACGGCGATGACGCTGGCCACGCCGGCGCACGCGGCGCTGCGGTAGAACCACGGCGAGGCGGGCAGCCGGCGGCGGCGCCACCAGACGAACGCGTACCAGACGACGAGCAGCAGGAGCACCGAGCCGATGCCGACCATGATGTCGAAGGTCCAGTGGATGAGGGTGGCCTGGGACACGGTGGGCCGGTTCTCCGCCGGCACGGTCGCCAACCCGTGCACCTCGGTGTCGGGGCTGAAGCCGGCCAGGATGGAGTCGAGTTGCGGGATCTTGATGCCGCCGGTGACGGTCCCGTCGGGGTGCAGGCGGCCGAAGAGGTACTCCGGCACGTGCGTGTCGGTGTTCCAGACGATCTCCATCGCCGCGAACTTCACGGGCTGCTTCTGGAACACCGCCCGGGCGATGGCGTCGCCCAGCATGAACTGGATGGGCGTGAACACGGCCGCCACCGTGAACGGAACGGTGAAGCCGAGGCGGTGGTAGCGGTCGCGGCGCCCGCGCAGCCAGCCGACGGCGTAGACGCCGGCCACCACGAACCCGGCGGTGACCAGCATCGCCACGACGAAGTGCCAGTACTGCGGACCGAACATCGGTGTGAAGATCGCCTTGCGGACGTCCACGTCGACCGGATTGCCCTCGGAGTCGAGGGAGAAGCCCTGCGGGGTGTTCATCCAGGAGTTGGCCGCCAGGATGCCGAAGGCGCCCAGCAGGGCCGTCACCGGCAGCGGCAGCCCGAGGAGGAAGTGGGTCCGGGCGGGCAGCCGGCGCCATCCGTAGAGGTAGATGGCGATGAGGACGGCCTCCAGGAAGAAGGCCCAGGCCTCGACGCCGAAACCGATCCCGAACACATCGCCCCACCGGCCCATCAGCCCCGGCCACAGCAGGCCGAACTCGAAGGACAGGACGGTGCCCGTGACGACGCCGATGGCGAACTGCACCGCCATGACCGCCGACCAGCGGCGCGCCAGCAGCAGGGCGGTCGCGTCGCCGCGCCGCAGCCCGTAGCCGTGCATGATCAGGGTGATCAGCGGCAGGGCCACGCCCATGGGCACCAGGATGATGTGCGAGGCGAGGGTGAAGGCCATGAGCGAGCGGGCCGGCAGCATCTGCGGCGGTGCCGCCTCCGCCAGCAGGTGGAGCGTGGTGTGCATGCGTCCCTCTCCGGGGCTGCGCGGATGGAGGTCAGCCGCCGGTGGCGAAGCCGGGGAAGAGGGTCATTCCACCGTCCACGTAGAGGGTGGCGCCCACCACGTAGTCCATGAGGTCGGAGGCGAGGCCGACGGCCGCGTGGGCGATGTCCGCCGGATCGCCGACCCGGCCGTACGGGATCAGCTTGAGCAGGTCCTGCTCGGCCTGCTCGGTGTCCCAGGCACTGCGGTTGATGGGCGTCCGGATCGCGCCGGGGGCGATCGCGTTGACACGGATCTTCTGCGGGGCGAGCTCCTGGGCGAGGGTCTCCATCATCATCTGCACACCGCCCTTGGAGGAGGCGTAGTTCACGTGCCCGGCCCAGGGGATGATCTGGTGCACCGAGCTCATGCAGATGATCTTGCCGGCGGAGCTGGACACCTCCGGGACGACCCCGCGCCGCAGGAACTCCTTCGTCGCCTCGCGGGCGCACAGGAACTGTCCGGTCAGATTGACGTCGATGACCTTCTGCCACTGGGCGAGGGTCATCTCGGTGAAGGCGGAGTCGCGTTGCAGTCCGGCGTTGGCGACGAGGATGTCGATGGTCCCGAACTCCTCGACCATGCGCTGCGTCATGGCCACGACCTGGGCCTCGTCGGACACGTCCGCCTCGTACGCCGCCGCGCGCACCCCGAAGGAGGCGATCTCCTCGACGACCTTCTCGGCCTCGTCCCGTCCGGCCACGTAGTTCACGACCACGTCCGCCCCGGCCCGGCCCATGCCGATCGCCGTGGCCTTGCCGATTCCGGAGTTCGCGCCCGTCACCAGTGCCTTCTGGCCCCGGAGCAGGTGCGCGGGGATCACGCCCCGGGGTACGCCCTCGGTGGAACTCACGACGGACTGCCTCCTTCGTACCGCCACCCCGTGCCGTCGGGGCGACGGCACCCCGGCGGGTCCGGCGTCACCCAATCACCGGGTGCGGGGTGCGGCGGCCCGCTGGGATGCGCGTTGCGCCACCCGGCCCAGGATCTTCGCCCGGTCGGCGGTGTCCGGCCGTAGGAGTCAGCCCATCCGCTCCAGGAGGTGGTCGCCCACCCGCAGGGCGTTCGCGATGGCCGTCAGGGACGGGTTGACCGCGCCGATGCTCGGGAAGAAGCTCGTGTCGACCACGTACAGGTTGTCCAGATCGTGCGCCTTGCAGTTGAGGTCCAGGGCCGACGACGCCGGGTCGGTGCCGAACCGTACGGTGCCCGCCTGGTGCGCGGTCGCCCCGATCGGCATGCCCTTGTGCAGGTAGAGGCTGTGGTCCAGCAGGTGGTGCTCGTGCATGCCGAGGTGGCCCAGCATGCTCTGGAGCTTGTGCCGCAGCCGCTTCAGCCCGGCCGTGTTGTGGGACTCGTCGAGCGCGAGGTGGATGCGGCCGTCGCCGTCCAGGGTGACCCGGTTGTCGGGCAGCGGCAGGTCCTCCCCGCACAGCCAGAAGTCCACGGCGTGGTGGGCCATGACCTCGAAGGGCATGTCGGGGGTGACCGCCCCGGCCCAGCGCGGCGCCTCGCCGTGGATCTGCTCGGCGTCCGACTTGCCGAGCATCTGGATCCCGCCGAGCGGATAGTCCCAGTCGTCCGCGCCCAGGTACCAGTCGTGCAGGGCCAGGGTCTTCTGGAACTGCGTGTCGTTCGGCTCCCTGGAGACGGCCATCAGTGCCAGGTTGTTGTGACGCATGTAGAACCGGCCGACGACGTCCGAGGCATTGGCGAGGCCCTGCGGGTGCCGGTCGTTCGCCGAAGCGAGCAGCAGCGCCGCCGAGTTGACCGCGCCACAGGCCACGACCACCAGGTCGGCGGAGAACCGGGCCTCCTCGCCGCCGGCGAGGCGGGCGACGACCGAACTGACCGTGCGTCCCGTCGGGTCGGTCTCCAGCCGCACCACGTGGGCGTGGGTGACCAGCTCCACGCCCGGATGCTGCAGCGCGGGCTCCACGCAGATCACCTGGGCGTCCGACTTGCCGCGGACCAGGCACGGGAAGCCGTCCACCCGGTTGCAGCGGATACAGACGCTGGACGGGGTCGCCCGGCCGTCCGCGCCCTGGTCGAGGTCGACCCCGATGGGCAGGTGGAAGGGGTGCAGACCCTGCTTCTCCAGGTCGTCGCTCAACTGCTGGATCCGCGGCTCGTGTTCCACCGGCGGGTGGGCGTACTGGGCGCTCGCCGGGCCTTCCGTGGGGTCCTCGCCGTGTCGGCCGTGCACCCGGTAGAGGTGCTCGGCCTGGGTGTAGTACGGCTCCAGGTCCTCGTACCGGATGGGCCAGGCGGGCGAGATGCCGTCGTGGTGGCGCAACTCCCCGAAGTCCTCCGGGCGCAACCTGAACAGCGCCGCGCCGTAGAACTTGGTGTTGCCGCCCACGTAGTAGTTGACCTCGGGCGGGAACTCGCGGCCATGCCGGTCCAACCAGAACTCGGGAGCGCGGTACTTCCCCTTGACGAACACCGCCGTGGAGTCCCAGTTGTCGCGCTCGCGGGGGAGGTAGCCGCCGCGTTCGAGGATCAGCACCCGCTTGCCGGACGGGGCGAGCCGGTGGGCGAGCGTGCCGCCGCCCGCTCCCGTCCCGATGACGATGACGTCGTAGTGCGCAGCGTCGTTCAACCGGATCACCGTCCTCGGCTCGCGGTGCCGCCGCCCGGGCGGGCCTGTCGCGGCAGGGTCCCCCTTCGAACGTATACGCCCCCCGGCGGTGCGGCACCCGGGGATGCGGGAAGCCGGACACGGGCGGCGCGGCTCACAGGACGGCGATCGGGTTCACCGGGGACCCCGTGGCACCCGGCAGCCGCAGCGGTGCCACCGTGCACAGGAACCGCCACTGCCCGAGCCCCGCACAGGCGTCGGCCAGTTCGTCCAGGTCCAGGTAATCCATCAGGTGCATGCCCAGGGCGTGCAGGGCCAGGACGTGCACGGGGAAGGAGACGCCGGGCACCGGGCTCGGGGCCGTGTCGTTGTTGCCGTCCGAGCCGAGGACGGCGACCTGCCGTTCGGCCAGCAGCCGCATGCACGTCGGATGCAGGCCCGCGCGGGCGTGCGCGGCGTCCCATGCGCCCCGCTCGTGGCGTCGGCGCCGGTGCCCGACCCGGACGAGCAGCAGGTCGCCCGGACCGATCCGCACGCCCTGGGCCTCCTCGGCCGCCATCAGGTCGTCGACGTCCACGAAGTCACCGGGCTCCAGCCAGGGGACCCCGCGCAGCCGCGGGACGTCCAGCAGGAGCCCGGAGCCGACGATCCCGTCCCGCACCAGGTCCAGGGTGATCCCACGGGCCCCGCCCGCCGCCAGCCAGCTCTCCGGGATGCCCTCGTGGAGCTCGCCGTCGAACACGACATGACACAGGGCGTCCAGATGGGTGTGGGCGTCCCCGTGCACATTCATGGCGAACCGGTCCAGCGCGAAATGCACGCCCGGGGTCCCCGTCTCGGGCGGGGTCGGCGCGGTCAGCCGGTAGACGGCGGGCTGCGGATCGTCGGGCCCCGGCTGCGTCTCGATGGGCGCGGCCAGCGACAGGGTGCGCCCGTGACGCACGGCGGCGGCGGCCGCGGCCACACGCTCGGGTGTCAGGTGGGCGAGGGCCCCGCGCCGGTGCTCCGCGTGGGTGGGCGCCAGCCGGCGCAGCTCGGCGTGGAGGGAGCGGAAGGCCGCCTCCGTCATGAAAGGCGAAACCGTCCGGTCGGGCGTCGGGTCGTCATCCGTCACGCGGGTCTCCCGGTCTGCCGAAGGCCCCGCCTCCACTGTCCGCCGCCCCCGCGTCCCCTGCATCCCGAAGCGCCTGTGCCCCTGAGAGCGGCGCGCGGCGCTCTCAGCGGCGGTGTCCGGCGACCGACCGGTAGGCGACGGGGAAGTCGAAGTAGGTGTCGGGGAACAGCTCCGGCTTGTGCGTGAAGTGCCACCACTCCTCGGGCAGGTTGACGAACCCCTGCGCCGTCAGCGCCGACCGCAGCAGGTCCCGGTTCGCGCGCTGGGCCCCCTGGACGCGCGGGTCGTCGGTGTGGGACAGCGTGTCGAAGCAGTCGAAGCCCGTGCCCATGTCCACCGAGTTGTCCGGATACCGCTCCGCCCGGGGTGCGTAGCAGGGCACCGATTCCTGCCCCGGTCGCGGCCGGGGCGCCGGAAGCGCGGGCAGCCGTACCAGCGTCACGTCCATGGTGCTGCCCCGGCTGTGACCCGACTTCTTCGCGATGTAGCCGTCCTCGAAGAGCCGGGACTTGTCGACGCGCGGATAGAACTCCGCCTTCCGCCGCTCGTCGCCGAGGTCCTCGGCCCACCGTACGAAGTGGTCGACGGCCCGCTGCGGCCGGTAGCAGTCGTACACCTTGAGCGAGTACCCCCGGCGCAGCAGGTTCACCTGCGCCCGGTGCAGGGCCTGGGCGGCCGGGCGGGTCAGGAGGCAGACGGGCTGCCGGTAGCCGTCGACCGGCTCGCCGACGAAGTTGTGCGCACGTACGTACCGCATGTCCTGCAGGATCGTCGGGTCGACCGAGCTCAGTGCCACGAACGCACTCGGAGCCTTCGCGTCCGGTGGGGGTGCGCTCGCCCCGGCGGTTGCGGCCCCGGCCGCGATGAGCACGGCGGTGACGGCGGCCGTCACCGCCACGGCGAGGCGTGCCCTCATCGGCGGTAAGGACGTGGAACCGGTCATCGGACCTCCATCGGCGGCGCTGCGGGGGACATGATCGGGCACCATGCTGCCCGACGCCGGGCTCGTCCCGGCCGGGTCCGGCCGAACTCACCCGAACTGCGCCCACCGGCCCGCGGCCCTACGCTGATCAGGTGACCGGCCGCGCCGGCGGAGCGGTGATGCCCGCTGCCGGCCGACGCAGCCCGAGGGAGGTGATCCCCGATGTCCGCACCGAGGGCGGCCGCGGCCCGCCGCGCGACCGTCGGAGCCGCCTGCTTGCTGGTCCTCGCGAGCGGTGGCTTGGCCCGAGCCGACGACAACGGCATCGCCGACGACAGCGCCCAGGCCATCGCCCAGGCCTCCCGCGAGGCCATGGCCCAGGTCACCTCCATGCGCATGGTGGGCAAGGTGACGAACACGACCGGCACCACCGCTCTCGATCTTCGCTTCGATGCGCAGGGCAACTGCGTCGGCACCGTCACGCCGCCCGGCGGGACGGGCTCGGCCGACATCGTCAAACGGGGCGACGACGTCTGGATGAAGCTCGACGACGCCCTGCTGAGAGCCCAGGCGCCGGGAGCCGCGGGCGAGGACGCGGTCGCGCTCATCGACGGCCGCTATCTGCACGGCACCACGGCCAGCGTCGAGCTGCGTGACTTCGCCCAGCTCTGCGACCTGGACTTCTTCAAGAAGGAGTTCTCCTCGAAGCCGCCGAGCGAACAGCTGGTCAAGGGCGCCCGGACCACCGTCGACGGCCACCCCGCCATCACGGTCACCAGCCGGCGCGACGGCAGGACGGGCGCGTACCAGGTCTCCACCGAGGACAAGCCCTACCTGTTGCGGGTCCAGGGCACCGACGCGTCCGGCGAGCGGGTGGCGGCGACCTTCTCCGCGTTCGACGAGCCCGTCAAGGCCACACCCCCGGCACCGGCCGACTCGGTCGACCTGAGCCGGCTGCGGTGATCGGAGGTCAGCCGGCGGAGCCGGCGGGCCCGCCGTCGGGGATCCAGGACCCGTGGATGCCCGCGGTGACGCGTCGCGGCAGGTGGACGGTGGCGATCCGGTCGAGCCCGGAGGCGTCCAGGACCAGCAGCTGAGAGGTGTCCTGCTTGAGGTCGGAGACGACGCTGAGGAGGTAGCCGTCGTCCTCGCGGGTGGCGCCGGCGGCGGGGACGAACACCGCCTCGCCGGGCAGCCGGGCGTCGCCGGCCTCGTGGACCTCACGGGCGCCGGTGGCACGGTCGTACTTGACGATGCCGTAGCCGCCCTGCCCGTTCCGGTCGGGGAAGGAGATGGCGTACTGGTAGCGGTGCTCGGCTCCCAGGAACTCCTCGTTGAGGGTGGGGAATTCGATCGCGAGGTCGTCGATGATCCGCTCGTCGACGGTGCCGGCGGACAGGTCGATCACCCATCGGCGGTTGTAGGAGCGGGTGTTGGGCTCGGTGCCGCGCCCCGGGGCGCCGACCCACCAGTTCCAGGAGAGCTGGAAGCCCTCCCGGTCCACGGTCGGGCCCTCCAGCACGATCCGGCCCAGGGCGTCCTCGTAGGCGTTGGCGGCGTGCAGCATGTTGCCCGGCTCGATGTCGAACCAGCGGATCAGCCCGGCGCCTCGCGGGCCGCGGGGCATGACGCCGATCCTGGCCGGCTGCGCATCGCTCCAGCCGTAGGGGATTCCGGAATGCTCGGTGGGGTCGAAGGTGACGCTGCCCTCGATGAACACCACGTGGTGGCGGGTGATCGCGAAGTCGTGCTTGAGGGCTGCACTCGCTCCCGGGATCTCGGCGCTGTGGGTGATGTGCCCGTCGGACCCGGCGACGTAGTACATGAGGTGGGGCGGGAAGGGCGAGGAGCCGAAGAAGTGCAGCTCGCCGGTGACCGGGTCGGTCTTCGGGTGCGCGGTCATGGCGGTGCGTAGTTTGCCGTCGAAGTCGTAGGCGCCGACGGTGTCGAGGTCGGGGGTGAGTTCGAAGGGGAGGTTGGCCTCGCAGAGGGCGAGGAGGCGTCCGGCGTGTTCGATGACGTGGGTACCGGCGGTGCTGGCGGTCAGGTCGGGGCCGTGTTCGGTCATGTACGGGGCGCCGTCGAGGGCGGGGGTGTGGACCCAGCGGTTGCGGTACCACTCGGCGCGTCCGTCCCGCAGGCGGATGCCGTGGACCATGCCGCTGCCCTTGAACCAGTGCGTGGGGGTGACACCGGGCTTGGGGTTGTGACCGTTGCGCAGCAGCCGGCCGGTCAACTCGGGCGGCAGCGTGCCCTCGACGGTCAGCTCGGTCGCGGTGATCTCGTCGACGGCCGGGGTGTAGTGGCCGGTCAGATAAGGCTTGTGGGTGGTCATGGCGGGAACCTCGCTCGGTGTGTGGGAGTGGGGTGGGGGTGGATGTGCGGGTGTGGGTCGTCAGCCGGCCTGCTCGGCGCGGGTCTTGAGGGCCGCGAGCCAGGAGGTCAGCGAGTAGCGCAGGGCCCGGCCGAGTTCGTCGGTCGCGGCGTCGACCGGGGCCCCGCTCCAGGACTCCTCGGTACGGACCCGCACCCGGTCGCCGTCGATCCGCTCGAAGGTCCAGACGTGGACCCCGTCGATGCCGTTCGCCGGGCCGCCCCAGACGATCCGTTCACCGGGGACGAGTTCGACGACGGTGGAGGTGATGTCCAGGCCGTGGGTCTCCCAGCGGAAGGAGCGGCCCGGTGCGAGGGGACCGTCGAGCACGGCCCGGTCGACATCGGCGTTCCAGCTCGGCCAGGCGTTGATCCGGGTGTGCAGGTCCCAGACCCGCTCCGGCGGGGCGTCGATCACGGTGGACAGGCGGACGATGACGGGTGCGCTCTCGTCGATGGTGAACATGGGGTACTTCCTCTCGGTCGACGTGCTCTTCGGTGACGGGTGCGTGGTGACGGGTGTGCGGCTACGGATGTGCGGCTACGGGTGTGCGGGTACGGGCTCGGTGCGAGCGGCGCGGGTCCGGACGAGGAGCAGGGCGAGGCCGGCGGCGGCCGCGAGGACGGCGGAGGAGATGCCGAAGGCCATGCGGTAGCCGGCGGTGAGCGCTTCGAGGTGCGGCAGGTGTCCGGCCGCTCCGGCGGTGGTGGTGCCGGCGAGGGTGGCCAGGACGGCGAGGCCGATCGCGCCGCCGACCTGCCGGGTGGTGTTCACCAGGCCACCGGCGAGCCCGGCGTCCCGCCCGGTCACGCCCTCCACGGACAGGGCCGTGAGCTGGACGAAAGCGATGCTCAGACCGAGGCCGATCAGGGTGCTCGGGCCGAGGACGTCGGTGAGGTAGCTGCCGTCGGCGCTGATCCGGGACAGCCACAGCAGTCCGGCCGCCTCGACCAGCAGGGCCGTGGTCACCGTCGCCGTGGCGCCGATCCGGCGGGCGATCCGCGGGGCGAGGGTGGAGCCGAGCATGTTGGTCAGGGCCAGCGGGAGCTGACCCAGCCCGGCGGCCAAGGGGCCGGCGCCGAGCACCTGCTGCTGGTAGAGCGGAAGGAAGAAGAACAGGGCGATCCACACCGAGCCCAGCAGGGCCATCAGCAGGTTACCGGCCGTGACCCGACCGGCCCGGAACAGGCGCGGCGGCAGCAGGGGGTTCGGGTGGCGGCGCTCGACCAGGACGAACACCGCCGTCAGTACCGCGGTGACGGCGAAGGCCCCCAGGACGGAGGCGTCCGTCCAGCCCGACCGGCGGGCCGTGGTCAGGCCCCACACCAGTGCGGTCAGCGCGAGGGTGATCGCGACGCCGCCGGGCAGGTCGAACCCGCCCCCGCCGGTGATCGGGGTCCGCGGCACGCTGACGGCGACGCCGACCAGGATCAGGAGCGCGCCGACGGCGACGGCGTAGAAGATCCACTGCCAGCCCCACGCCTGGGTGAGGACGCCGCCGAGCAGGACTCCGGCCGCGCCTCCCGCGCCGGACACCGCGCCCCACACGCCGAGCGCTCGTCCCCGCCCGGGTCCGGGCGGGTACAGCTCCATCACCAGGGCCAGGGCCGCCGGGGCGATCGCCGCGGCGCCCACGCCCTGCACCGCACGAGCCACGATCAGGGCCGGGGACGAGGTGGCCGCTCCGGCCGCCAGGGACGCGGCGCCGAACACCGCGATCCCGGCGAGCAGCATGCGGCGTCGGCCGATGAGGTCGGCAGCCCTGCCGCCGGCCAACAGCAGTGCGCCGAAGGCCAGGCCGTAGGCGTTGACCACCCACGTGGTGCCGTTGTCCGACAGCCCGACGCCGGCACGGATCTGCGGCAGGGCCACGTTCACGATCGAGGTGGCGAGCATGACGGTGAACTGCGCTCCCGCCAGGGCGGCGAGCGCCGCCCCGGGGCCCCGGGTGGTGGCGGTCTTCACTGCGATCCTCCTTGAGTGGTTAACCACTCACTCTTTATGTCGAAGAAAAGGCGGAGCAGGGCTGCTCCGCCGACGGCCGGGCGTCAGTAGTGCTTGATGCCTCTGGACAGGGTGCGGGTCCAGGGGGCGTCGATCCCGTCCGCCCCCACGGAGACGATGAGGTGGCACAGCATGCCCAGCGCGAAGAACTCCTGGACCTGTCCCTCGGTGCCGCCCGAGGCGCCGCGGACGTACTCCACCAGGCGGGCGTATCCCTGTCGGACCGCCTCGCGGACGGCGGGCTCGGAGACGGCCGCGGCCTGGGCGTGCAGCTGGATCAGCATCAGGTCGTTGTCGCTGATCAGTAGCGCGTACGCGTCCCCCATGGCCTCCAGTACCGCCTCGGGGGAGCTGCCCCGGGCCTCGGCTGCCGCCCGCTCCAGAGCGGCCCGGACCTGGACGAAGCAGTGCCCGACCACCGCGGTGAACAGCAGTTCCTTGTTCGGGAACAGGCGGTAGACGTACGCCTGCGAGATGCCGGCCGCCTTGGCCACCTCGGTCGTGGTGGTGCCCCAGTAGCCGCGCGCCGCGAAGGCGCCGATGGCGGTGCGCAGCACCGTCTCGCGACGTTCCTCGGCGGTGGACAGCTGGCGGGGGCGTTCGCTCTTCATGTGAGTACTCAACCACTCACACATTCGGGTGTCAACGCAGTTGCCGCCGTACCAGCCCGTGGAAGAGGCCCGAGGCGTCGGCCAACAGCGTGGCGGGCGGGCCCTCTTGGACGACCCGGCCCTCCGACATGACGATCACGCGGTCGGCGTCCATGACCGTGGACAGGCGGTGGGCGATCACGAGACGGGTGGCCCGCAGGGCCCGGGTGGACTCGATGACCACCCGCTGGGCCTCGTTGTCCAGCGCGCTGGTGGCCTCGTCCAGGAACAGGACGCGCGGCTTGCGGATGAGGGCCTGGGCGATCATCAGCCGTTGGCGCTGACCGCCCGAGACGGTCCCGCCACCGTCGGACAGGATGGTGTGCATGCCCATCGGCATGGCCTTGATGTCCTCCGCCAGGCCCGCCATCGCGGCCGCCTCCCAGGCCTCCTCCAAGGAGAACGTCCCGGCGCCGCGGATGCAGTCGAGGATCGAGCCGGTCAAGGGCTGGGCGTTCTGCAGCACGACCCCGCACTGGCGGCGTACGGCCGCCCGGTCGAGCGCCGCCAGGTCCTGGCCGTCGTAGAGCACACTGCCCGAGACGGGCCGGTCGAAGCCGATGAGCAACCGCAGCAGTGTCGACTTGCCGCAGCCGCTGGCCCCGACGATCGCGACGAACTCGCCCGGTCCGATCCGCAGGCTGACGTCGTCGAGTACCAGCGGGCCGTCGTCGGCGTAGCGGTAGGACAGGTTCTTCGCCTCGATGGCACCGGTCAGCTCTCCCGGCCGGGTACTGGCGCGGTCCACCTCGGGGATCTCCCGCAGGAGCGGCCTGATCTGCTCGAACATCGGCAGCACCGCGGCGGCCGAGATCAGCGCCCCGGTCACCTGTGTGACCGACGACAGCAGCATCGTCAGCGCGGTGCTGAAGGTGAGGAACTCACTGGCGGACAGGGCGCCGCGGGCCGGGCCGGCCAGCAGCACGAACATCACCAGCGTGCACAGCGGCAGGTACACGGCGCCGAGGACCGTGAGGACGTTCTGGGTCCGGCCGATCCGTTGGTGCAGATCGCGGGTACGGGCGAACTCCCGTGCCCAGGCCGCGTACGCGAAGCTCTCGGCCGCGGCGACACGCAGCTTGGGCAGGCCCCGCAGGGTTTGGAAGGCCTGGTTGCCCAGCCGGAGGCCGAGCGTGTTCAGCCGGCGCTCGTACCGCAACTGCCACAGCCCCAGACCCAGGAAGACCGCCGCGATGACGACCAGCATGGCCAGCGCCGTCAGCGCCAGCGGCACGCTGTGGACGAGCAGCAGGACGAGGCTCACCACGCCGACCGCGCCCGCCTGTACGCAGACCGGACCGATGCCGGACAGTACGCGGCGCATCGCGCTGATGCCCATCGCCGCGCCGGCCAGTTCGCCGGTGGAGCGACCGGCGAAGAACGTCGCCGGCAGCCGCAGCAGCCGGTCCCACACGGCCGGTTGCAAGGTGGCCTCGACCCGGCCCTCCATGCGGAGGAGGGAGGTGTTCTGCAGCAGCATGAAGACGGCCGAGACCACGGCGGTCGCGACCAGCGCCACCCCGGTCCGCACGATGAGGCCGGTCTCGCCCTGCGGCACGTACCGGCCGAGGACCTGGCCGGTGGCGACCGGCACCAGGGCGCCCAGGACCACCGCGACCAGCCCACCCAGCAGCAGGCTGCGCAGCTCGGGGAAGGTGCCGCGCACGCTGAAGCGGAGCAGCGCGGGCAGACCCACCCGCCCCTCGGGCAAGGGGCGGTACAGCATGACGGCGTTCGGTTCGAAGGAGGCCTCGTTGCTCCTCCCCACGCGCTCGCGCCGGCCGGTGGCGGGGTCGACCGCCTTGTAGCCGCCGCGCCGCCACAGCAGGGCGACCGGCGTGCCGTCCTTCCCGCGCCGGCCCACCAGCGGCCCGCTGTTCTCCCGCCACCAACGCCCGCGCAGACCGACCTCGCGCGTGCGGATCCGGGAGGCGAGCGCGATACGTTCGACGGGATCGAGCTGCTCGGAGGAGGTGCCCGCCGCCCCCGGCGCGGCAAGGGTGATGCCGGCCGCGCCGGCGGCGAGGCGGCACGCGGCGAGGGTCGCGTCGACGTCCGCGCCCCGATGGGAATCCCGTCCGCCGGAGCGGACGATGGACGCCAGCAGGGTCCGGTCCGCCTGGGTACGGGCGGCCCGGCCCGCCTCGATCCCGGCCGCCGTACGGTCCTCGTGCGCGCGCTCCAACTGTTCGATCCAGCCGTCCAAGGCGTAGAGCAGCCGGTACTGCTGGTCGACCATGCCCTGCCACATCGCCGCGTCGACGAGGAGGGTGCCCACCGCCTCCGCCTCGTACACGGCGCCGTACTGCACACTGCCGGGGGTGATCCGCATCCACAGGATGTCGTCGTCGGCCCCGCCCTGCCCGGTGGTGGCGGTGCCGTCCAGCGGCGCCTCGTAGAGCACGCGCAGACCGCGGCCGATGCCGCGCGCGAAGGCGTCCTCCAGCGGGCTCGGCCGTCCCGCGGGGGCCGCGCCGTAGGGCCCCTCGTCGACGTGCCACGGCCCGCCGTGGAACCCGGCCCCGTACTCCGGGTGCTGCTGCTGGTGCTGTGGGTACTGCGTGCGCTGCAGCTCCCGCAGCTCGACGCGGCGCAGCCGACAGCCCTGCAAGGGGCGGCCCACCAGGGTGTGGTCGGGGCCCTCGGCCGGACCCAGCAACAGCGTGCCCGGCTCCAGCCGGCCCAGGAAGTGCCAGTGCCCCGACTGCGCGGCGTCCACGGCGAACAGGTCCAGCTCGCCCTCGACGACCAGCCACAGGACGAGCGGGCCCTCCAGGGAGAGGCTGCTCACCCCCGCGCAGTCGACGGGAGTGCCCAGCGCCCCCAGAGCCGCGACCACCGGGTCGGGCGCCGGGCCCGACGGGTCCACGGCGCCGGCGGTTGCTGCGGCTATGGGGTGGTGCGCGTACGTCACTTCAGTGCTCCTTGACCAGTGCGGCGTACGGGCCCTGCGCGGCGACCAGCTGATCGTGCCGTCCGCGCTCCACGACCGTGCCCCGGTCGAGCACGACGATCTCGTCGCTGTCGCGCACCGTGCTCAGCCGGTGGGCGATGACCACACAGGCGCAGCCGCGGCGGCGCAGGTTGTCGATGATGATCTGCTCCGTCACCGCGTCCAGGGCGCTGGTCACCTCGTCGAGCACCATGACGCTGGGCCGGCGCACCAGCGCCCGCGCGATCTCCAGACGCTGGCGCTGGCCGCCGGAGAAGTTGCGACCGTCCTGCTCGACGCGACTGTGGATACCTCCGGGTCGGCGGGCCACCACCTCGTGCACGGCGGCGTCCTGGAGGGCGGCGACGACGGCCTCGTCCGTGATGGAGGGGTCCCACAGGGTGACGTTGTCGCGGACCGTTCCCTCGAAGAGGAAGACGTCCTGGTCGACGAAGGAGACGGAAGCGGCCAGCGCGCCGCGCGGGATGTCCTCCAGTCGCATCCCGTCGATGCGGATGGCTCCGGCCCACGGGGCGTGGAGGCCGGAGACCAGCCGGGAGACGGTGGACTTGCCGCTGCCGGAGCCTCCGACGAGCGCGACCTGCTGTCCCGGTCCGACCGTGAGCGAGAAGTCCCGCAGCAGGGGGGCGTCCAGCGGGTTGTAGCCGAAGGTGACGCGGTCCAGCTCCACATGGCCCTTGAGGCGTCGGGTGGAGGCAGCGGGCTCGCGCCGTGAGTAGACGCGGTCGACCGGAAAGTTCTCGACGTCCTCCAGCCGGGCGATGTCGGCCGCGAAGTCCTGGATCCTGCCCGCGACGCCGCCCAGCCGGGAGATCGGGGCGGTGAAGCTGGTCACCAGGGCCTGGAAGGCGACGAGCAGGCCCACGGTGAGATGGCCCTCCACCGCCCGCAGGCCGCCGATCGTCAGGATCAGCGCGCTGTTGAACGCCGCGAGGGTGGGCGCGACGATCGCCAGCCACGCGCTGGGCACGCCGAGCCGCTGCTGTACGTCGAGGGTGACCGCGTGCTGCCCGGCCCAACGGCGGAAGAAGCCGTTCTCACCGCCCGTCGCCTTCATCGTCTCGATGAGCTGGAGACCGCTGTACGCGGTGTTGGTCAGCCGGGCGCTCTCGGCACGCAGCTTCTGGGTACCGGTGGCCCGCAGCCGGATCGCGATCCGCAGCGCGACGACGTTGAGCAGCGCCACGGCCACCCCGACCAGGGTGAGCTGCGGATCGTACGTCCACAGCAGCACCGCGTACAGCACGACCACCACGGCGTCCACGGCGGCGGCGGACAGGTCCCGGGCGAGGGTCTCGGCCACCGCGTCGTTGGACTGCAGACGCTGGACGAGATCGGCCGGATTGCGCTGCGAATAGAAGGTGACCGGAAGCCTCAGCAGGTGCCGGAAGAATCGGGCGCTGCTCAGCGTCGACGAGATGATCCGCCCGCGCAGCAGGTTGGCCTGCAACAACGCGGTGAGGGTGGCGGTGAGGACGAGGGCCACCGTCATCGCGGCGAACAGCACCCCCAGCAGGGACGTCTGCTCGCCGATGAGGAACATGTCGATGTACGTACGGCTCAGGGCCGGCACCGTCACGCCGACGGCGACCAGCAGGAGGCTGGCGACCACGGCGGCGGCCATGGTGCCCGAAGTGCCCCGCAGCCGGGCCGGCACGGCCCCCAGGACGCCGGGCCTACGGCCACCGCGGCGGAACCCGTCACCGGGCTCGAAGACCAGGACGACCCCGGTGAAGCTGGTGTCGAACTCGTCCATGGGGACGAACCGGCGACCCTTGGCCGGGTCGTTGACGTACACCCCCCTGCGGCCGAGCCGCCGGGCCGTGCCCTCGTAGACGACGTAGTGGTTGAACTCCCAGAAGAGGATGGCCGGGCCGCTCACCTCGGTGAGCGCCGCCAGGCTCATCTGCATGCCCTTGGCCGTCAACCCGTACCCTCGGGCGGCCTTGAGGAGATTCCCGGCGCGGGAGCCGTCGCGGGAGACGCCGCACGCGATGCGCAGTTCTTCGAGCGGGACGAAGCGGCGGTGGTGGCCTAGCACCATGGCCAAGGCGGCGGCGCCGCACTCCACCGCCTCCATCTGGAGCACGGTGGGGGTGCGTACGGGGCGGGGGATCCGGCCCCTGGGTACGGGCGCGGGCGCGGGCCTGCGGCGGGAACCGCCCTTCGGCTCGGGGCGGTGGCGCCGCCGCCCGGCGGCAGGCAGCTGCGGGGCGGTCACGGCAGCAGCCAGTCGACGGGGCGCTGCGCCGGGAGGTGGACGGCGCCGGTGACCGGCGTCCTCGAGTCGACGGCGTACGGGGGCCCGTCCGCGGAGGACCACCGGTAGCCGGACGGGGTGGAGGCGGACGGTTCGAGGCGTACGACCACCGCCACCGGGCTGCCGTGGCGGGAGAACTGTTCGGCGAGCGTGTCGTCGGCGAGGAAGCCGCCGATCTGCGCCCGCGTCAGGGGGGCACGGCCGACGGCCGTGACGCGCCCGCGCAGCATGCCGAACCGCTGCTGCGGGACGGACTGGACGCTCAGGTCGACCGCGGCGCCCACGGCGATCGCCGAGCCGCTGCCGCCGGGCACGTACAGCACGGCCACCAGCGGGTCCTTCGGATCCTCCACGCGCTCCACGGTGGCCACGTCGCCGCCCATGGCGATGACCGAACCCACCTTGGCCACCAGTGTCGTCAGCCGGCCGCCGGTCACCAGGCGCACCGGTCGTTCCCCCTGCTCGGTACGGACGTTGAGCACGGGCGCACCGGCGGCGAGCACCTGGCCCTCCTCGGCGAGGACCCCGGTCACCTGTCCCGCGATCGGCGTCTGGAGCACGTAACTGCCCTCGGCGCGGGTGAGGATGCCGGACGCGCTCAGCTTGGACGACACGGTGCCGGTGCAGGCCCAGTAGGTCGCTGCCACGATGACGGCGACCGTGACGGCCAGGACCAGTCGACCCTGCGGGCGTGCGAAGCGAACGGGCAGGTCGAATTCCTCGGGCGATTGCAGCTTGGAAAGAGCCTTTTGGCGAAACTGCACGGACTGTTCCTTCAACTGCACAGGTATAGCCGGGTACACATACGGACGGCCGTGAACCCCGGAGCCGTGGGGGATGCTCCGGGGTTCACTGGCAATTCCCGATCAGAGACCGGCGCGACCGGCGTTCACCGAAACACCGGTGATGCCCGTGACGAGACCGGGGACGTGGGAGACGATGCCCGTCGCGGTCTGAACGGTGCCGAGGGAGCCCACGAGGCCCACGACGTTGTTGACATCGCTGGTCACGGCGCCGACCAGGCCACCGTTCACGCTGATGATGCCGCCGGAAACGGCGTCCAGCTCGGTGTCGTCGATCTCACGGGTCTCGATGTCGTTACGCATGGCGCGCACCTTTCATTGGGGGGAGGAATTCATCGCCGTGCGGTCGGTGACGCGAAACTCGGTCGCCGTTCCGGACTGCTGCGATGAGCAAGATGAAAGCACGCGAACGGGCGCGCGACCCAATCCCGTTGACTTCCCGTCACGGGTGGACGGGTACCTCTGTCGACGGACGTGCAGCTTGATTCACCGAATAGTGGCGACTTCTTCACAGAATCGAGTAACAGATACGACCGACACGTTGCTTACATGGAGCGAACCGGGCCGAAGCGTCACCAAAACGGCACGACATATCCGGCGTATCGCCCTACCGGGGAGGTCGGTTGTCGAGTTCGCGAACGCGATGTGCAGGTTTTCGTAGGACGCGTGCCGTCATGGCCCGGTCACGCCCGGTGCGCGCGGCCGCACGAGAACTCCCGCGCCGAGGGGAACGTAAATGCCTCGACAGCGTTCCTCGGCACCCGGCAGAGTGGCCGTCCGTGACGAGCAGTGAACTGTGGACCCGGGCGACCGCCGACCGCTACGACGCCGAGGAGAGCGAAGCGTCCTCGGCCGCCGTTCTCGAACCGACCCTCGCCTTCCTCGCCGAACTCGCCGGAGACGGCCGGGCCCTGGAGTTCGCCATCGGGACCGGCCGCGTGGGCGTCCCGCTCCGGGAACGCGGCGTGCCGGTGGTGGGCATCGAGCTGTCCGAGCACATGGCGGCGGTGCTGCGCCGCAAGGTCGACGAGAGCACGCTCCCGGTCACCATCGGGGACATGGCCACCACCGCCGTCCCCGGCGGATTCACCCTGGTCTATCTCGTCTACAACACCATCACGAACCTGCTCACGCAGGACGAACAGGTCGAGTGCTTCCGTAACGCCGCACGCCATCTGGAGCCCGGCGGCCGATTCGTCATCGAGCTCGGCGTGCCACCGCTGCGGTTCCTGCCGCCCGGTCAGGTCGGGGTGCCGTTCGACGTCTCCGAGCAGCATCTCGGCATCGACACCTTCGACCTGGTGGAACAGGTCCTCGTCTCGCACCACTTCACCCGCGACGGCGCCGACGACCGCTACCGCCGCGACAACTCCCGGCACCGGTACGCCTGGCCGGCCGAGCTCGATCTGATGGCACGGATCGCCGGCCTCGAACGGGAACGTCGCGTCGCGGACTGGGACGGGACCCCGTTCACCCAGGACTCCGCGAAGCACATCTCCGTGTGGCGCAAGCCGACCTGAGGCCGGCCGCCGCTCGCGGCCGACGGGGCGCCGCCGGCCGCCGTCGTTCAGCTCCTGCGCGTCAGCGGCTGCCCGGCGAAGCTCACCCCTGCCAGACCGTGGGTCATGAGGTTGCGGATGTTGCCGTGATCGGTGTCGTTCGGCGTGGCCAGCACGCTGCGGTAGTGCTCCCCGAACGCCTGCAGCGCTTCCTGGTCGCTCAGTCCTTCCAGCAGTGCCAGTCCCAGCGTCTTGCAGGAGCCCTCGTTCGTACCCGCGGCGTTCTCCAGTTCCCCGTTGCGGAACGCCTGCGGCTGGTACGCGTAATGCCCGGTGACGAAGGCCAAGGTGTCGGCGAACTCGTGTTCACCCGACGCAAGGCTTGCCCGCAGCTGGTCCAGATCGGTCATGTCGGTTCCTTCGGGTTGGACGGACGGTCCGATCGCCGTCCGTGACCGGGGGACGATAGCCCCTCGAGGCCGGCCGGCAGGAATCGGGCCACATGTCGGAACGAGCGGCATCCGCGCAGGTCACGATGTGCGGCTCGATGATGTGTCGGGGCGAGGCGGGGTCGGTCGGGGGCGTTGTCGGTGCCGGGCAGCATGATGACCTCCATGACCGAAAACAGTGCCCTGCTCTCTCCCGCCGCCTACGTGGAGGCCGTGACCACCGCCCTGGCGGCGTCGGCCGCCTACTACGGCGACGGGACCACCCCGCTCGGCGACGACGAGTACGACGGGCTGCTGCGCGCCATCGCGGCCTACGAGGAGGCCCACCCGGACGAGGCGCTCGCCGAGTCCCCGATCGGGAAGGTGGCGGGCGGGGCCGTTCAGGGGGACGTGCCGCATTCGGTGCCGATGCTCTCCCTCGACAACGTCTTCGACGCCGACGAGCTCGCCGAGTGGGCTGCAGGGCTGGAGCGGCGTCTCGGGCACCCTGTGGCCGGGTGGTGCGTGGAGCCCAAGCTCGACGGTCTCGCGGTGGCCGCCCGGTACCGCGGTGGCCGGCTCGTCCAGGTCCTCACCCGCGGTGACGGCTCGGCCGGTGAGGACATCACCCACGCCGCCGACGCCGTCCTCGGTCTGCCCCCGGTCCTCACCGAGCCGATCGACGTCGAGTTGCGCGGCGAGGTGCTGCTGACGACCGCGCAGTTCGAGGAGGCCAACCGGATCCGGCTCGCCCACGAGGCCACCCCCTTCGCGCACCCGCGCAGCGGCGCGGCCGGCACCCTGCGGGCCAAGGACCGCCCCTACCGGATCGAGTTGACCTTCTTCGCCTACAGCGCGATCGGCCTGGACGACCTCGGCCACGTCGCTCTGCTGGAGAACCTGGCCGCGCTCGGCGCGAACACCGCCGCGACCACGGCCGCCGCCCCGATGCGATACGAGACCGTGGAGCAGGTGCAGGAACGCATCGACGTGATCGCCGGCCTGCGCACAGACCTGCCGTTCGGGATCGACGGCGTCGTCGTCAAGGCCGACTCGGCCGAGGACCAGCGCCAGGCCGGCAACGGCTCGCGCGCCCCGAGATGGGCGGTGGCCCGGAAGCTGGCGGCCGAACACAAGGTGACGCGCCTGCTGGCGGTGGAGTGGAACGTCGGCCGGACCGGGATCATCGCCCCGCGCGCCGTCCTGGAGCCCGTGGTCATCGACGGGGTCACGGTCACCTACGCCACGCTCCACAACCCGTCCGACATCACCCGCCGCGGGCTCATGATCGGCGACCAGGTGTTCGTGTACCGGGCCGGCGACGTGATCCCCAGGGTCGAGGCCCCGCTGGTCGACCAGCGCACCGGCGCCGAGAGCCCGATCGTCTTCCCCGAGGCGTGCCCGCGCTGTGGCGACGCGATCGACACCTCCGAGCAGCGGTGGCGGTGCGTACGAGGCCGGAGCTGTCAGGCGGTGGCCTCGGTGATCTACGCGGCCGGCCGGGACCAGCTCGACATCGAAGGTCTCGGGGGCACGCGGGCGATCCAGCTGGTGGAGGCCGGTCTGGTCAAGGACATCGCCGACCTGTTCACGCTGACCCGCGAGCAGCTCCTCGGCCTGGAGAGGATGGGGGAGACCAGCGCCGCCAACCTCCTCGCCGCCGTCGAGACCGCCCGCGGGGCCGTGTTGAGCCGCGTGTTCTGTGCTCTTGGCGTGCGCGGCACAGGTCGCACGATGTCCCGCCGGATCGCCGCGTACTTCGGCTCGATGGCCGCGATCAGGGCCGCCGACGCGGACACGCTGGCCGAGGTGGACGGCATCGGCACCGAGAAGGCGCGCGTCATCGCGGCCGAACTCGTGGAACTCGCCCCGCTCCTCGACAAGCTCGAGGCCCAGCAGGTCGGCACGCAGGTCACCGAGCCGCAGCGGCCCACGACCGACGCGGCCGACGCGACCGACGGTGGTGAGGCCTCGGCGGGTGGGCCACTGGCCGGACAGGCCGTCGTGGTGACCGGAGCCATGACCGGCCCCCTGGCGGAGTTGTCCCGGAACGAGATGAACGAGCTGATCGAGCGGGCCGGCGGAAAGGCGTCGTCGTCGGTGTCCAAGCGCACCACTTTGGTGGTGGCGGGTGAGAAGGCCGGCTCGAAGCGCACCAAGGCCGAGGAACTGGGCATCCGCATCATCGCCCCCGAGGAATTCGCCACCCTCGTCGCCGACCTCCTCCCCACCCCCTAGGGGCAAGGCCTGCCGCGGCTGCCGAGAATCCGGGCGGCAGCCCTTCCGTCACGCAGGCGGATCGGTGAGCTTGACGGCCACGGCGTCGAGGACCCACTCCAGGCCGGTCGCGAAGGACGCCTCGGCGTCCATGTCCGTGCCTTCGTGCACGGCCTTGGCCAGCGCCGGGAAGCGGCCCGTGGCCAGCATTCTCGTCACATGCGGGCCGGAGGCCCGCTGCCAGTCGTGCTTGGACAGGCCCGTGACGCGCTCTGCCCGTAGGTTCGTGATCTCGCGCCTGATCGCGCCGATGTAGTAGGCGCTGACCGTCTCCACGGCACGCATGACGGTGTCGACGTCGGCGAGGCCGTCGAGGGCGGCCAGCGTGGCCTCGGTCATGGCGAGGCCGTTCGGACCCAGGGCCGGGCGACCGCCGAGCAGGTCGGCCAGCCATTCATGACGGAGAGCGGCCTGCCTGGTGCGCCCGGCGAGGACGCCCAGCGCCTCCCGCCAGTCACCGGGCTGCTCCTCGGGGAGGATCTCGGCCTGGACCTCGTCCACCATGAGGTCGAACAACTCCTCCTTGGTGGAGATGTATCGGTACAGCCGCATGGGGCCGGCGTCCAGGCGGGCGGCGACCTTGCGCACGGACACGGCCTCCAGACCGCCCTCGTCGGCCAGCGCGACGGCAGCGGCGACGATCCGCTCGCGGTCGAGCGGCACAGGTCGAGTCGGCGGCTCCGGCCGGTCCCACACAGTCACAGGGGCATCGTACCGTTGCGATGCACCGTAACGAGCAAATACAGTGTATCGACATGAGACATCGCATCGCAGTGGTCGGGAGCGGTCCGGCCGGCCTCACCTTCGCCCGTGTCCTGCATCGCCACGGTCACCCCGTCACCGTCCTCGAACGCGATCCGGCTCCCGATGCCCGTCCCCCGGGCGGCACACTGGACCTGCACGAAGGGATGGGTCAACTCGCTCTGGACAAGGCGGGGTTGCTGGAGGATTTCCATGCGCTGTCCCGTCCCGAGGGGCAGGCCATGCGCATCCTGGACACGGACGGGACCGTCCTGCGTGATTGGCGCCCCCGCCCGGGTGACCGCGCCAACCCCGAGATCGACCGCGGGCACCTCCGTGACCTGCTGCTCGGCCCTCTCCACGTCCGATGGGGGCAGGGTGTGACGCAGGTGGTGCCGGGAACCGGGGACGGCGTCGTGGTCCATCTCGCCGACGGCCGGCAGGAGACGTTCGATCTCGTCGTCGGCGCGGACGGAGCCCGGTCCCGGACCCGCGCGGCGCTCTCGTCGGTGACGCCGCACTACACCGGCGTCACCGTGGTCGAGACCTCGCTGGACGACGTCGACACCCGCCACCCCGACCTCGCCCGATTGATCGGCGACGGTTCTGTGGCCGTGTACGGGGTGAACCGAGCTCTGGTCGCACAGCGCAACAGCGGCGGTCACGTCAAGGTGTACGCCCAGTTCCGCGCGCCGCTGGAGTGGCACACGGACCTGGATCCGGCCGACGTCCAGGCCGTGCGATCGAGGTTGTCGGCCCTGTTCGACGGCTGGGCCGCTCCCGTCCTCGCCCTCCTCCACCACGGCGCCGCTTTCGCCCACCGCCCCCTCTACGTCCTGCCCGCGTCCCACACCTGGCCGCACGTCCGCGGGCTGACGCTCCTGGGCGACGCCGCCCACCTGATGCCCCCGTTGGGCGTGGGCGCGAACCTCGCGATGCTGGAAGGCGCCGAACTCGCCGAGGCGATCGCCACCACCCGCCCGGGAGATCTGGACGAGGTCGTCCGCGCCTTCGAGGAACAGATGTGGGCACGGGCCGGCAGGTGGGCGGAGATCACGATGGCCGGTCTGGACCGCCTCGTGAGTCCGGACCCCGCCGAGGCCCTCGCCCTCTTCGATCAGGTCCAGCCGTCCTGAAGGCCGAGCGGCGCGGAATTCAGTGGTGCAGGCCGTCCACGAGTGCGGTCAGCGCCGCCGCCAGCCCGGCGAGGCCCGGTCCGGCGGGACCGCCCGGTTCGGACATGTAGGTGTCCCTGCGGATCTCGACCATCAGCGCGCCGACCCGCCGGTCCTCGCCGTAGTGCCGCAGCGGTACGTACGTGCCCGCGAAAGGGCTGTCGAGCCCCGTGCCGCCGAAGCCCGCGAAGGCCTTCTCGGCCGCGGTGAGCAAGGCGGTCGGGGTATGGAAGGGGTCCGTGCCCAGGCAGATCGGCGGCCGCGGTCCGGCGCCGTGCAGTTCGTACGGGAGTGGCTCGGTCGGGTACGAGTGCACATCGATGATCACCGCGCGACCGACGGCCTCCAGCCGGTCCTCCACCGCCCGTGTCATCGCGTGCGCGTACGGGTGGAAGTAGCGCTCGATCAAGGGCCTGCCGTCGAAGCCGTCCGCCCGCAGGCGCTCCCGGTGGGTGGTGCGCGTGTACACCGCCCCCATGCCCACCGCCAGCATCTCCTCGCGCTCGTCGGGGAAGCGCTCGGGGTCCATGACGAGGCGGGACAGTCCGTTGACGAACCGCCACGGCGTGAGGGCGCATCCGGCGGCGGCCGCCGCGGCGATGTCCGCGGTGTGCGAGTCGGTGATGTGGTCCAGTTCCCGCTCGAGCGCCGCGTCGTCGAGCACGATCCCGCCGCGTACGGACTCCGGTACGGCGCGCGAGGAGTGCGGTACGTGCAGGATCACCGGTGACGCGGCGGCGCCGGGGAGGAGTTGGAAGGAATCCGGCTGAGGGGACTTTGACTCGACGGACTCGACGGACTCGACGGCGTGGTTCATGGGGATTCCTCGGTAGGGGGCCGCGCGGGGCAGGGTGCCCGCGAAAGCCTGACGGCCCCCACCGTTACCCCATGTCGGACGCCGGTTCCATCGCTTTCTTGAGGTTGCGCAGGGTGGTGGCGATGTTCCTGCGCTGGAAATCGGCGAAGGTGTGTCCCCGTGTGGCGACCCGGTCGAAGGCGTTCGCCGCGAAGTCCGGCCACGAGCGGCGGTCGTCCGTCCACGTCTCGGTCACCCGGGTGCCCTCCGGGACCGGCTCGAAGCGGTACTCCCAGGTGGCGATGGAGCCGGGAACCCGCGGGCTCCGGACCCCGATGGCGTGCACCCGGAACCGGAACAGCCGGTCCTCTTCGAGCGCCGTCACCGTGCACCGGGTGGTCCACCGGAAGGCCCCGCGCTTGTTGCGCCCGTCGAACACCGTCCCGACGCGCGTCCGTCCGGCTCCTCCGTGCACGGTGGCGCCGAGGTTCTCCGGGCTCCAGTCACCCATGCGGGCAGGATCGGACACGTGCCGGTAGACATCGGCGGGACTGACGTGGACGACGATGCTGTCGGACACGGTGAACGTACGAGGCATGTTTCTCCCCTCCAGGCGGCCGACGCTACCGTGCCGCCGCACCCGTGGCTACCCATCGGTAACTCACGGGTGCGCGGCGACGGCTACTGCCAGTCGTCGTCGAAGGGCGGCGGAGCCATCTCGTCCAGGTCGAACGGCGGCTCCTCCTCGACGTCCCCCGCCGCCGTGCGGTGCTCCGGCCGGGCCGACGACGGCGCCCCAGCGGTGGGAGCGGTGGATGCCGGGGACCGGTCGGACGCGCCGGCGTGGTCGGACGCGCCCGAGTCGGCGGCCGAATGCGCCGCCCCGCACTCCGCCAGCGTGGCGAGCACCCCCTCGGCGTACTTGGCGAGCTTGGCCTCGCCCACGCCGCCGATGCCGCCCAGCTCCTCCGTCGTAGCCGGCAGCCGCGTCGCGATCTCCCGCAGGGTGGCGTCGTGGAAGACCACGTACGCCGGTACGCCCTGCTCCCGCGCCGTCTCGGCCCGCCAGGCGCGCAGGGCCAGGAAGACCGGTTCCGCCGCGGCCGGCAGGTCGACGGGTACGCGGGCGCCCTTGCCCGAACGCGAGCCGGACTCCTTGCGTGCGGGAGCGGCGGGCGCCTTCTCCTTCCGCATCGAGACGCTGCGGCGGCCGCCCAGGACCTCGCCGCTGTCCTCCGTCAGCACCAGCGTCCCGTAGTCGCCCTCCACCGCCAGCAGCCGCTGCGCCAGCAGCTGGCGTACGACCCCTCGCCACTCGGCGGTGCCCAGGTCCGCCCCGACACCGAACACCGAGAGCCCGTCGTGGTCGAACTGGATGACCTTGGCCGTCTTCTTGCCCTGGAGGATGTCGATGATCTGGCCGGCGCCGAACTTCTGCCGCCGTTCCTTCGCCAGCCGCCACACCGTCGACAGCAGCTTCTGCGAGGCGACCGTCGCGTCCCAGGACTCGGCCGGCGTCAGACACGTGTCGCAGTTGCCGCAGGGCGTGCCCACCTGCCCGAAATAGGCCAGCAGCCGCACCCGGCGACAGTCGACCGTCTCGCACAGCGCGAGCATGGCGTCCAGGTGCATGCCCAGCGAGCGGCGGTGCGTCTCGTCGCCGTCGGAACCCTCGATGAGCTTGCGCTGCTGTACCACGTCCTGCAGCCCGTACGCCAACCACGCGGTGGCGGGCTCGCCGTCACGGCCGGCGCGGCCGGTCTCCTGGTAGTAGCCCTCGACCGACTTCGGCAGGTCGAGATGCGCCACGAAGCGCACGTCCGGCTTGTCGATGCCCATGCCGAAGGCGATCGTGGCCACCACCACGACTCCGTCCTCCCGCAGGAACCTCGCCTGGTTCGCCGCGCGCGCCCGGGCGTCCATGCCCGCGTGGTACGCCACGGCGTCGATGCCCTGCTCCACCAGGAAGGCCGCGGTCTTCTCCACCGAGGCCCGCGAGAGGCAGTAGACGACTCCGGCGTCACCGGCGTGCTCGCCGCGGATCAGCTCCAGCACCTGCTTGAGCGGGTTGTTCTTCGGGGCGATCCGGTACTGGATGTTCGGCCGGTCGAAGCTGGCGACGAAGTGCCGGGCCTCCTCCAGGCCGAGCCTCGTCACGATCTCGGCGTGGGTGGCCTCGGTGGCCGTCGCGGTCAGCGCGATCCGCGGCACCTTCGGCCAGCGCTCGTGCAACATGGACAGCGCGAGGTAGTCGGGCCGGAAGTCGTGACCCCACTGGGCGACGCAGTGCGCCTCGTCGATCGCGAAGACGGACACCTTGCCCCGGTCGAGCAGCCGCTGGGCGCTCTCGGTCCGCAGCCGCTCGGGAGCCAGGTACAGCAGGTCCAGTTCGCCGGCGAGGAACGCCTGCTCGACGGCCTGCCGCTCGTACGTGTCCTGCGTGGAGTTGAGGAATCCGGCCCGCACCCCGAGAGCGGTCAGCGCGTTCACCTGGTCCTGCATGAGCGCGATGAGCGGCGAGATCACCACGCCCGTGCCTTCTCTGACCAGCGCCGGGATCTGGTAGCAGAGCGACTTGCCGCCGCCTGTCGGCATCAGCACCAAGGCGTCACCGCCCCCGACGACCTGCTCGATGATCTCCTGCTGCTCGCCGCGGAAAGAGCTGTACCCGAACACACGGTGCAGTACCTGCAGAGCGTCGGAGGTCTCGGTGGAAACGTCGGGAAGTGCCATCCGTGAAGCCTATCGACACCCACCGACAGCCGGCGCCGCCGAGCAGGATCCCGGGCTGCCGAAGCCGATCAAGAAGCTCACCCTCGACCGGTTCGCCACCGGTGACGACCGTCCGGAACAGCGCCGCGCCCTGCCGGCCACGTTGCGTTCCGCCCTATGATCGTCACTCCGCGTACGAGGGGGCCGGTATGGGGACGGGCGGGGCGGTATCGCAGCGGACGCAGGACGCGCGGCGGCAGGAGCGGCTACTTCGCGAGCAGTGGCAGGCTGCCCGCCGGCAGGCCCTGCGATGGGAGGCGGTCGCCGAGGGAGAGCGGTGGGTCCTCGCCCAACTGCTGGTGCTGACCGCGCGCGGGTGGCGGTTGCTCGTCGACCGCCGATGGTCCGGGACCCGGACCGCTGACGCGGACATGCTGCTGGTGGGGCCCGGCGGGGTGTTCGTCGTCGACGTGACGACCGACCGCGAGCCGGTCGAGGGACACGTGAGCGGGCTGCTCGCCGCCACGAAGGCGGCCGAGAGCGCGGTGGCCACCCTCGGAATGTCACCGGTGGCGGTCCAGCCGGTCATGGTGTTCGCCGGGCAGCGCCGCGACGCGAGCCTCGACCGGATCCGGCTCCTGGGGGAACACGAGATCGGCCCCGTGCTGCTGTCGCAGCGGCACAGACTGCGCGCCGAGTCGGTCCGGGCGATCGCGGACCACCTGGAGCGGGTGTTCCCGGGCTACGCCGGGTCGGCGATCGAGCAGCAACTGCCGCCGGCGCCCGAACCCCACCGGCCGGGCTCCCCGGACGGGCTCTTCGACCTGGAAGGGCTGCGTGACGCGGCCTTGAAGGGGGCGATGGAGGCGCCGATCGAGCAGTGGATGACCTTCCTCCATCCGGATCAGGTGGCACTGGTGCGCCGCAACTGGTCGGGCCCGGCCCGCATCAGCGGACCTGCGGGCACCGGCAAGACGGTCGTCGCCCTGCACCGCGCGGCCTACCTGGCCAGGCGGACCACCGGCCGCATCCTGTACGTCACCTTCGCCAACAACCTGCCTCGCGTACAGAGCACCTTCCTCACGGCCATGGCCCCGGCCGTCGCCGACCGGGTGGACTTCCGCAGCCTCCACTCCTGGGCACAGGAATTCCTCCAGGAGCGGGGCGTACCCGTACGGCTGCACGGAGACAAGGCCGAGACCGCCTTCAGCCTGGCCTGGAAGAACGTCGGCCGGGCGAGCCGACTGGCCTCGCTCGACCCGGACCCCACCTACTGGCACGAAGAGATCGACCACGTCATCAAGGGCCGCGGCCTCACCCGCTTCGAGGAGTACGCGACCGTCCCCAGGCGACGGCGTAGGGCGAGCCTCCACCGGGCCCACCGGCAGTCGGTGTGGGAGCTGTACGAGGCGTACGAATCACTGCGCGGCGAGCGCGGCGTCCACGACTTCAACGACGTCCTCTCCCTCGCCCTGGCCGAAGCGACCCGCCGCCGCGGTGGGCCTCCGTACGCGGCCGTCATCGTGGACGAGGTCCAGGACCTCACGCTGGTCGGCGTGCGCCTCCTGCACGCGCTCGTCGGTGACGTGCCCAACGGCCTGCTGCTCGTCGGCGACGGCCAGCAGACCGTGTACCCGGGCGGGTTCCGCCTCACCGACGCGGGCATCGACATCCGCGGCGACCGCGGACAGGTGCTGCGCACCAACTACCGCAACAGCAAACAGATCCTGGACGCGGCGCTCGCCGTCGTGGCCGACGACGCCTTCGAGGACCTCGACGGGTTGCGCACCTCGGGCCGCCGCGACGTCGACCTCACCTACCACGACGGGGACGTCGTACGCGTCACCAGGCCCACGGTGGACGCCCACGACCGGGACCTCCTGGACGCCCTGCGCTCCCTGCCCGACGGCGCACGCGCCGACACCGCCCTGCTGTGCCCGTCCATGCGCACCCTGGGCCACTACCAGCGCCTGCTCACCCAGGAGGGCATCCCGGTCTGCCAGTTGGAGCACTACGACGGCCGTGCGGTCGACGCGGTGAAGCTGGGCACCTATCGCAGGGCCAAGGGCCTGGAGTTCAAGAACGTCTTCCTGCCCCGGTACGACGCGGTCCCCGGGCAGGGGACCCCGGCAGGTCCGGCGGCCGGTCCGGCGATCGGTACGGGGACGTCCGAGACGGCCCGGGAGCGTGCGGAACTGCTGCGCAGCCAACTCTTCGTGGCGATGACCCGCGCCCGCGACCTGCTGTGGCTCGGCAGCGTCACCACCAGGTAGGAGACCACCTCCGCGGCGGCGCAGCCAGGGTGTGACACGTCCTGGTCGGCCGGCCGCGGCGTGCCCAGACTCGGTCGGGCGGAACCCTCCGCATCGAACGAGGACAGGGCAGGTATGAGGAACGAGACCAAGGTCGTGGCCATCACCGGAGCGAGCAGCGGGATCGGGGAGGCGACGGCCCGTCGGCTCGCCGCCGATGGCCACCGACTGTTCCTGGGCGCACGGCGTACCGATCGGCTCGACGCGCTCCGCCGGGAGATCGAGGAGGCGGGCGGTACCGCCGCGTTCCAGCGGCTGGACGTCACCGACGCCGCCGACGTACGGGCCTTCGTGGCCGCCGCCCACGACCTGTACGGCAGGCTGGACGTCCTGGTCAACAACGCCGGGGTGATGCCGCTCTCGCCGCTGGACGCGCTCAAGGTCGGCGAGTGGGACCGGATGATCGACGTGAACGTGCGAGGGGTGCTCCACGGCATCGCCGCCGCCCTGCCCGTGATGCGCGCCCAGGGCGGCGGCCACTTCGTGAACGTCGCCTCCGTCGGCGCGTACGAGGTGTCGCCCACCGCGGCCGTCTACTGCGCCACCAAGTACGCCGTCCGCGCGATGTCCGAAGGGCTGCGCCAGGAGTCGGACGGCTCCGTCCGGGTCACCCTGGTCTCCCCGGGCGTGACCGAGTCCGAGCTGGCCGAAGGAATCTCCGACCCCGCAGCGCGGGAGGCCATGAAGGCCTATCGCGCCGTCGCGCTGCCGGCGTCCGCCATCGCCGCGGCCATCGCCTATGCGGTCGCCCAACCGGCCGAGGTCGACGTCAACGAGATCGTCGTACGCCCCACCGCGAGTGCGCAGTGACCGCCGCGCCGTACGAGGACCTGCTGCGCCGACTGCGGGTCCTGGAGGACGAGGAAGCGCTGCGGCGGCTCATGATCCGCGGCTGGCGGGCCCTGGACCGCAAGGACTGGCGGGCCTGGATCGAGTGCTGGGCCGAGGACGCGGTGCTGGAGTTCGAGCCGTGGGGCGAGATTCACGGGAAGGAGGCGATCCGGTCGAAGGTGGAGCAGGCGGAGGCGCACTTCCCGAGCATGCAACACCACATCCTGAACATGGACTTCCAGGTGGAGGGGGACCGGGCCACCGGCGTCGGGTACATGTGGTTCGTCGCCGTGACGGGCGACGAGCGGAGCGCCTCGCCGTACTCCATGGGCGGCCCGTACGACTGGGACTACCGCCGGACCCCCGAAGGCGGCTGGCTCCTGACCCGCCAGAAGCTGGGCGTCTGGTGGACCGACGGGGAGGAGACCCCGCCCGGCCTGGGCTAGGCCGTCCGGCGGGTCTCCCGGGCGCGGCCGGTCGGGGACAGTGCGGGGGGTCTCGCGGTGTGTCTGCGCCGCCGGCGTGGGTGGCGTCCCCTTCAATGGCGCCGCATGACCTTCTCCGCACTGCACCAGCCGTCGGCGCGCGCCACGGCGCCGTACACCCGCCGTTCCGTCCTCACAGGAGCCTTCGCCCTGGCCACCGCCGCGGCACTGCCGCTCGCCGCGGCGGGGAGGGCGTACTCCGCCGCCACCCCGGACATCATCGGCTGCACCGCCTGGGGTGCGCGGGCGGCGACCGAACCCGTCGTCGTCCTGGACAACCGCCCGGAGCGGATCATCGTCCACCACACGGCGACGGCGAACGTGACGGACTACTCGAAGCAGCGCGCCTTCGCCCTCGCCCGCGCGATCCAGACGTACCACATGGACGCCCAGGGCTGGATCGACACGGGTCAGCACTTCACCGTCAGCCGTGGGGCCTTCGTGTTGGAGGGGCGCCACAGCAGTCTGGCGGAGCTGCGCGCCGGCACCCGCCAGGTGCGGGCGGCGCATTGCGTAGGCCAGAACACGGTGTCCATCGGCATCGAGAACGAGGGCACATACACCTCGCAGACCCCGCCGGCGGCGCAGTACGCGGCGCTGGCCGACCTGTGTGCCCACATCTGCGACCAGTACGGCCTGCCCGCCTCGGAGATCTACGGCCACCGCGACTTCAACGCCACCTCCTGCCCCGGCGACCGCCTCTACGCCCTGCTCCCGACCCTCCGCAAGGACGTCGCCGCCCGCCTCGGCGCGCCCGCGCCGGAGGAGGCCGCCGATCCCCTCGAGGACCTGGTCCGCCAGGTCACCGGGCGGCCTACCTCGTCGTACGAGGAATACCTCCCGGCGGGCCTGCTGCCCTGACGGCCGGCCAGCCGACCGACCGCTGTCGCGGGCCTCGTGACGGGGCTACAGCCGCCGGTACGTACCGGCGTGGGAATCGACGTGCACCACGTGGCGGCCGACGCGCACCACGTGGTGGTCCGGGCCCGACCAGGAGCCGCAGACGCCGTCGGCGTCGGGCAGCGGGGTCCAGATCTCCAGGAAGGTGCTGCCGTCCGTGTTGGTGCCCCGCTCCACGAGGTTCGCACCGTCCCACCGGAAGGTGCCCGCGTCCTCGCCGGGCTCGCCGGTGAGGTGGTGGAAGTGCACCTGGGAGCCGTCGAAGGTGGTCGTACCGGCGAAGCCCCGGCTGTCGGCGTAGGAGGACCCGACCTGCAGCCACACCACCTCGCGGTCCTCGACGAGGGGTCCGCCGTCGCGGCTGATGCCGCGCCGCAGCCAGGCGCCGTGCTCGGGCACGGGGACGCCGGGGCCGTCCGGGACGTGACCGGGGTGCCCCGGATCAGGCACGGTCATCGGCGGCGGGACCGTCCACGGCCAGCAGCGTCAGCGGTACGTTGCCGCGCACGGCCTGCGAGTACGGGCAGACCGCGTCCGCCCGGTGCAGCAGGGGCTGGAGGTCCGCCGCCCGCCACCCGGGCAGCCCGACGGTGAGCGTCACCGCGAGGCCGTAGCCCGCGGGCGTGTCCGTGGTGCCGAGCTCGACCTCGCAGGCCACGCGGGCGGCGGAGGCGTCCGCCCCGAACTCGGCGGCGACCTCCGCGAGCGCGGAGGTGAAGCAGGCGGCGAAACCGGCCGCGAAGAGCTGCTCGGGGTTGGTGGTGCCGGGCACCTTCTTGCGCGGCGGGGCGAGACGGACGTCCAGGCGTCCGTCGTCCGTACGGACGGATCCGGTACGTCCCCCGGCGGCGTGCGCGGTCGTCCGGTACAGGCTGCGGGTGAGTGGCACGGTCATGCTGTTCGGCCCATCTTGCTCGACGAGGACGCTGCCCGGGTGCGGACAGCGGAAGGCACTGCTCGTGCAGTACCTCGCGCGTCGTCGTGCGTAACCGGGTACGGCGCATCTCGTCCGGGGCCTTGGACCGGCCGCCGGACAATCTAGCAACGCCGACCGTGGTCCGGGGTGTCCCCCCTCGGTGAACTTCCTCACCCGGTTCCTACACTCGCTCCGTGGACCCGATGAGATGTACGTACTGCGGTGGTGTCGGCCTGGAGCCGGGTTTCGTCGAGGACTCGGGGGAGGGGGCCCGGGGGTACGCCCGCTGGATCGCCGGACCGCTGGAACGCGGGTTGTTCGGCGGAGCCAAACGTCTGGGCAAGCCCCGGCGGCGCATCGAGGCGTACCGCTGCCCGCACTGCGGCCACCTGGAGCTCTTCGCCACCGAATCCGTCTGACGGCCGGGCACAAGCCGGGCGCCGTCCGGCCGCCGGCCGTGGCGGTCCCCGTGCCGCCCGAGCAGGACGTGTCGCGCGCGCCCGTACGTGCGCCCGCGCGCCTCCGCACGCCCCCGCGAGAGGGGATGACCGCGGGCCGCCGTCCCCTGACCATGGCCGTCACACCACCACAGTCCGGGAACGACTCACTCGCCGCGGGGGAACGATGGGACGACGCTGGCTGGTCACGGGATGCTCCTCCGGCCTCGGGAACGCGCTGGCCACGGCCGCCGCCCGGGCCGGGGACGTACTGGCGGTCACCGCCCGCAAGACCGCCGACCTGGAAGACCTTGCCGCCGCCTGGCCCGGCCGCATCGTCCCGATCCCGCTCGAACTGCGGGACGCCGCCTCCTGCGAGGAGGCCGTCCGCGGCGCCGTGGAGCGTCTCGGCGGCATCGACGTCCTCGTCAACAACGCGGGCATCGGACTCTTCGGCGCCGTCGAGGAGGTCTCGGACGACGAGCTGCGCGACCAGTTGGAGACCTTGGTCGTGGGCCCCTGGCGGCTCACCCGGCTCGTCCTGCCGCTGATGCGGGCCCAGGGCCACGGCCACATCGTCAACATCTCCTCCGTGGTGGGCCGGATCGCCTTCCCGGGCCTGGCCGCGTACGTCGCCGGCAAACACGCCCTGGAGGGCATGAGTCAAGCGCTGGCCGTCGAGGCCGCCCCGCACAACATCCGCGTCACGGTGGTGGAGCCGGGCATGTTCGCCACGCGCTACGGCACGTCCATGACGGAGGCGCGCGACCGGATCCCGGCCTACGACATGACCAACCGCGAGATGCTCGAAGGAGCCCGCGGCCTCGCGGAGAACCCCGAGACCGGGCGCCCCGAGGACTTCGCCGCGCGGGTCCTCGACATCGTCGCGGCCCGAAACCCCACACCGCTACGGATCCCGGTCGGCGACGACGCGTACGGCTACCTGGAGCTGGCCGAGCAGGCCTATCGGGAGGAGTTCGCCGCGGCCCGGCTCCTCACGCAGGGACCGCCCCCGCCGTCGGCCTGACGGCGGGGGCGGGGCGGCCCTGGTCGATCCCGGTTCAGGGCGCGTGGTGCTGGATGCCCCGCTGCCCGGGTACCCGGGTCGACCGGGGCGCGCCCGAGCGCCGGTGGTCGACTCGCTGTCGGCGGCCCGGGAAAGGGTTGCGCCGCACACCGGCGCTGGGAGCCGCGATCAGAAGGCCGACAAGCGCGAGGACCGCGACGAGGATGAGCACGGTGGCGAGGTTCATGGTCCTTCCTTTCGTCGAGTGTTGACTTCCTGTCACTACATCTTGTTACCGAATCCCGGGGAGTTAAACACAGAGGGTCACCTGGCCTGCCGTCAAGGACCGTACCAATGACCCCGATCTCTCAACATCAGCCGTGCGTAAGGGCATTCACGCGGAGCGGGAGACGGCAGGGTCACGTCACCGTCGTCGCCCGTCGGGGCAAGGCGTCGGGCGTGTCCGTGGGGGCGCGTCGGGCTCACGGGGTCGGGGTGACGCGTACGGTCTCCACCCAGGACGGGGGCGCCGGTGGGGCGTCGCCCACCAGCGCGGCGATCAGCCGACAGGACGGGGTCTCCTGCGGCCACGGCGTGCACCCGTCGGTCAGCACGACCACGATGTTCGGACGGTCGGGCAGGGCCAGCGCCGCGTCGATGCCGACCCGCATGTCCGTGCCACCGCCACCGGCCAGGGTCACCTCGCCGGCACTGCGCACCCGGGTCACGGCGTGCACGTCGGCGTCGCACGCGAGGACGGCGACCCGGTTGCCGCCGAGGCCGACCTCCCGTAGGACGCCGGTGACTTCGGCGAGGGCGGCCGCGAGGTCGTCCGGGCCCATCGATCCCGAGGTGTCGATGACGACGGCCACCCGCGGCAGCGACCTGCGCAGACTGGGCAGCACCACCCGGCCACCGAGCGCGGGCGTGCGGCGCGAGGGGCGACGGTAGGTGTAGTCCACCGCGCCGGCCGCCCAGGCGGCCGCCTCACGGACCGCTCCCGCCAGAGCCTGGCGCCAGTCGACGGACGGCTCCAGGAGCTCCTCGGCCCATCGGGCCCAGCCCTCGGGGATCCGGCCCCGGGTGCGCCGATGGGCCCGTACGGCCTCGGCGGTCTGCCGGCGCAAGGCTTCGGCCTCCACCGGGCCGACCAGGGCGGGGCCGCCGTCCTCGCCCAGCTCCCACGGTGTGGGGGCGCCGTGCGCGCCGGAACCGCAGTCGGGGCCGTGCGGCGTCGGAGGAATCGCCGACAGGTAGGACTCGAACAGGCCGCCCGTGGGCAGGCCGTAGAGCCGGGGTTCCATCCGGCCCTCGGGCAGGACCAGCCCGTCGGCCAGCAGGTCGTCGTTGATCTCGCAGTCCTGGGCGATGTTGACCCGGACCGGATCGCGCTGGTCCGCGGCGGGCAACCGTTCGGCCCGGCCGTGGTGGTCGCGCAGCAGGTGCGCCACCTCGTGGATCCACACCCCGGCCAACTCGACGACCGGGGTCGCCTCCACGAAGGCCGGCGAGACGTAGCAGCGCCAGTGCCGGTCGACGCCCATGGTGCGTACCTCGGCCGAGGGCACCACGGTCAGGGCGTAGAGCGCGGAAGCCAGGTACGGGCGGGTCTCGGCGGCCTTGTAGCGGGCCGCCAGCAGCTTCGCGCGGTCCAGCTCCGGACGCACGGCGGACCGGGCTCAGTCGCCGCCCGGCAGCGAGCCGGACAGCTGGAGCAGTTCCACGAAGGCGTCGATGCCGGCGGGCACCGGCCAGTCGAGGTCGCGCATCGCGGCGAGGTCGGCGGCGGCCCGGGCGGCGACGTCGGGCACACCCGCGTCCACCGCCTTGGCCAGGACCGCCCAGCCCGCCTCCCAGCGAGGATGGGTGAGCTCGCTCTGCACGGCCGCGACCACGGCGATCAGGAAGGCCAGTTGCCGGTCGCCACGCTCGGGCAGGGCGAAGGCGTCGGGGTCGGCCAGCACCCGGTCCGGGTCGGGCAGGTCGAGGTGTTCGAGGTACGAGAGCAGTTCGATCCCGGCGGCCTCGCCCACGGCCCCGATGAGGGCGGCGGCCAGCGCCTCCCGGCCCGACGAGGCCGCGTACCCCGTGGCCAGCAACCGCAGGGCCATCTCCCAGGTGCGCGGGGACGGCCAGCCGCGGCCCCGCCCGGCGGCCTCGGCCGGCATGTGGTGGACCAGGCCCGGCCGGGCGGTGAGGAAGCCGGAGACGGCACCGCGGGCCCGGGCGACCGCACCGGAGGCCCTCGCCGGGTCGACGGTCGGGATCGCCACCTCGGGCCAGGTACCGGCCATGCCGCGGGCCACGGTACGCGGGTTGTGCGTCCAGTCGAGGTGGACGAAGCGGTTCGCGAGCGGCGGGCTGAGGTGCCAGCCGTCCGCGGCACTGGCCGGCGGATTGGCCGCGGCCACGATCCGTACCGCCGCCGGCAGTTCGAGGCTGCCGACCCGGCGTTCCAGGACCACGCGCAGCAGGGCCGCCTGCACGGCCGGCGGGGCGGAGGACAGCTCGTCGAAGAACAGCAGCCCGTGGCCGGTGCGGGCCAGGCGCACCGCCCAGTCCGGCGGGGCCATCGGGACACCCGTGGTGGCGGGGTCGTCGCCGACGATGGGCAGCCCCGCGAAGTCGGACGGCTCGTGCACGCTGGCGATCACGGTCTCCAGCGGTACGCCGAGCGCGGTGGCGAGCTGCTCCATACCGGCGGACTTGCCGATGCCCGGCTCACCCCACAGCAGGACGGGCTGGTTGGCCGTCACGGCCAGTGCCAGCGCTTCCAGTTGGGGGTTGGTGGCGGGCTCGGTACGGGTGGCGCTCAGCCGGGCACCGAGGGCGTCGGCGGCGGCCAGGGCCCGGGCGGGCAGCGGCCGGGTGGCACTCATGCGTCGTCGTCCTCTCCGCCTTCGTCCCCGCCGTCCTCGTCGCCGTCTTCCTCGTCCTCCCAGTACTCCATGTACTCGTCGAACCAGTCCGCGCCGACGTCCGGGAACTCCTCGTCGACGCGTTCCCGCAGGAAGGTGAGGTCGGTGCGCTTGTAGCGGAGGATCTCCTGGGAGACGGACAGGTCCATCTCGTCCATGACGTCGATCCGGGAGCCGGCCGCCAGCAGGGCCTTGACCAGGTCCACCGAGCCACCCCAGTGAACGGCCGACAGGAGCGGGGTGCGGTACGCCTTGTCCCGCGCCTCCAGGTCGAGCCCGGCCGCCAACAGTCGGGGCAGCAGCACCTCGTGGTCGAGCAGGTGGAGCGCGTGCAGCAGCCCGCGATGGCGGCCGTCCCGGATCCGGGGGTCCACCCCCGAGTCCAGCATCGCCACGACACCGGGGGCGTCGCCGTGCTGGACGCGCAGGAAGAACGCGTGCCGCTGCGCCCGGAGGCCGCGCGGCAGCCGCCCCTCGCCCGTGGTCCAGGACTGCTGCGCCGCGAAGCACCCCGAGACCGCACCGCCGAACGCCCGCATGGCGCGCTCCCGTTGCTGTTCCTCGGCGGTGTGCGGCACCTCGAGTACGCCGCTTCGCGAGCGCACCTCGTGCCACCCGCCGCGGCAGCGCACCCGTACCGGCCCACTGTCCGTGGCGGGGCCGGGCGGGCCCACCGCCGGGCCGGCGCCGGGGAACAGCGCGGTGGCCACCAGCGGGTGGAGCTCGCGGGGCGAGATCCGGCCGGTCCGCACCAGTTCGAGGTCGGGCAGCCGCTGCCAGGCGTACCGGGGCAGGGCGGGCAGGGAGGTCGCCTCGGCCTGCTGGACGACGCGGGCCCGGAGCCGGCCGGGACCGACGTGCTCCAGGACGAGCGAAGTGGGCCAGGCGGCCGTGAGCCGGTACCGGTCGCCCGCACCGGCCGCCACGAGCCGCGTCACCTCCGGCGCGATCCGCGTGAGGTCGGCGGGCAGGTGCGCGAGGACGGCCTCCGGGTGCACCGGGCGCTGGTACTGCTGCACCGGGGGGACCGTCAGGTCGCACGAGATGCCGGCGGCCTCGTAGGCGCCGACCGTGTCTCCGGCCAACCGTAGTTGCGCGATCCGCTCGGCGAGTCCGTCCGGTTCGGCGAAGCGCGCACCGAGCTCGTCGGCGTGGCGGACGTCCCAGAACGGCCGCATGGCCGTCCAGTGCTCCGGGACGAAACCGCGTCCTGTGTACTTGTTCCGCTCGACGACGACGGGCGCGCAGTGCAGGCGCAACCGCTGCGAACCCTCGGTCATGACAGGCGTGGTCACCGACAGGGCCGGCCCACCGGGCCCGCCGTACGAGGCGAGCACGATCCGCAGATCGGGGGCGATGGTGGTACGGCCGCCCAGGAACCGCGGCAGGTGCCAGCGCAGCAGGTCCGGGGCGAGGTGGAGCAGGTCCTGCGCCACGGCCTCGGCCACCTCGGCGCCGTACCGCGCTTCGAGCTCGGGCAGCTCGAAGGACACGTCCACGGCGGCGGCCGCGCAGGCCGCCCGCCAGTCACCGGCCAGCCGGTGCGCCGTGGCCCGCTCGATCATCCAGCCGGGCACCGCGTAACGGCGGATCCGCTGCCATGCCGGGCCGTCCTCCTGCCGGAAACCGCCGCGCAGTTCGGCCTCGGTCAGGCTCACCGGTACACACTGCCGATGGCGCGCACGTCCGGGTGCGCCTCCCGGGCGGGACGCAGCCGTTCGGTGAAGGAGCGCTTCACCCTGCGGGGCAGCCCGGGGCCCAGGCCGACGTACTCCAGGGCGCTGTCCGCGGGCACCGCCGCGAGCAGGCTCTTCGCACCGCGCCCGGTGAGGCCGGTGTGGCGCAGCTCCAGTCGACGCAGCGGGCTGCCGGGCAGGGCCGCGGCCAAGGCGTACGCCCCTTCGTCGCCGGGGTGGTTGCCGGGGGAGCCGAGGCTGCGCTCCGACAGGGTCCGGCCGAGGTCGAGCGCCTCGATCCCGCCGAGGGAGGCGGCCAGCGCACGGGCTCCGGCGGCGCCGATCCCGTTGCCGCCGAGCCCGAGGCGGACCGGGTGCGGCGAGTCGGCCGCGGCCGCCGCGAGGGTCGCGGCGCCCTCGTCGCCGAGGTGGTTGGCGGGGGCGTACAGCTCGCGTACGCCGGCCTCCCGGATCAGGGCGGCCAGGAGCGGGGCGGCGTCGGGGCCGAGGCCGTTGCCGCCGAGGAAGAGCCGTTCCAGGGGCTGCTCGCGCTCCGACAGGGCGTCGAGCAGCAGGCGCACACCCTCGGCGCCGATCCCGGTGTTGACCAGGTCCAGGGTGCGCAGGGTGGTGTTGCGGCGCAGCAGCGCGGCCAGGGTGCGGGCCCCGTCCACGAAGAGCGGGTTGCGCTTGAGCCAGAGGGCGCGGACGTCCGTGTCGTCGCCGAGGGCGCCGGCGAGGGCGCCCACCCCGTCGGGGCCGATCCGGTTGCAGCCGAGGTAGAGGGTGTGCAGCCCGTGGTCGCCCACGAGCGCCTCGGCAAGCGTGCCGGCGCCCGTGTCGCCGATGGCGTTGGTGCCGAGGAGCAGGTGCCTGGCGTGCGTCGAGGTCGCGGCGACCGGCAGCAGTCGGGCCGCGCCGGCCGGGCCGAGCCCCTGCTTGCACAGGTCGACGCGACCGTCGGTGCGCAGGGTGCCGAGCGGGAAGGTCTCGTCGGTCTCGACGGGCCGGTCCGCGGCGAGTCGGGCGAGCAGCGGGTCGAGGCGCGCCGGATCGGCCTGTGGCAGGTCGGGGTGCTCGATCGCGGGGCACCGTACGGGTGTCGGCTGTGTCATCACCACTCCACCGGTTTCATTCGCCGGTGCCCGGCGTCCATCACGACTTGACGAGAGAATTGCGGAAGTAGACGCAAGACCGGTCGGATTCGAACCGACGTCCTCCAGCTCGATGCGTGGGCGCGACGACCTCTGCGCTACGGCCTTGCTGCGCGTGATCATACCCGTGCGGTGGCCGGGAATCGATCGCCAGTTTGGCCGGTCTCGCGACCGCCGAGGTCGAACCCGGTCACGTCCCGCCAGGTGGACCGGGTGGTTCCGGACAGGTTTTCGAGCCCGGGAGTCCTGCGAAGAGGGGCGGAAGCTCAGATTCTGCTTGATGTCGCGGTGGCGGCGAGCGTCGATGGATGGCCGATATTCGACCGTATGTTCCGGATTTGCGAAGCCCCGACACATCGCCGACATCTCCGTACGCTACGGTAACTTGACTGTCCGTTATTCCCGGACACTCCTTGAATCCCTCTGTCAACCACCGCCCAGGCACTCCCATGCTCGCGGCGGACCGCCACGGAGAGCGACACACATGAGCACCGCCACCGCATACAGCCGAATAGAAGCCTTAGGCATCCGCCTTCCGGCAGCAGTCCAGACCACCCCGCAACTCGCCGCCCTGGTCCCGGGGCTGGGGGACGTGGACATCGAGAAGATCACCGGGATCACCGAGCGACGCGTGTACGACCCCGAACCGGCCGCCGGCGAGGACTCGTTCGGACTGGCCCTGGCCGCCGCCCGGAACGCGCTGGAGTCCTCCCGCTACGAGGCCGCCGACCTCGACATCGTCATCTCCGCGTCGATCACCCGCTTCAAGGACGGCAGCCGCTTCACCTTCGAGCCGTCCTTCGCCGCGACGCTGGCCGGGGAGCTGGGCGCACGCTCCGCCATCCACTTCGACGTCTCCAACGCCTGTGCCGGAATGATGACCGGCGTGTGGCTGCTCGACCGGATGATCCGCTCCGGTGCCGTGCGGCGCGGGCTGGTCGTCAGCGGCGAGCAGGCGAGCCGTGTCGCGCAGACCGCCGCACGCGAGATGGCCGACTCCTACGACCCGCAGTTCGCCTCGCTCTCCGTCGGCGACTCGGCGGCCGCGGTCGTCCTGGACGTCTCCGTCGACGACGCCGACCGCATCCACTACATCGAGCTCATGACCTGCTCCGAGTACTCCCACCTGTGCATGGGCATGCCCAGTGACCGCACCCCGGGCATCGCGCTCTACACGGACAACAAGAAGATGCACAACCGCGACCGGCTCAAGCTGTGGCCACGGTTCCACGGGGACTTCTTGGCCAAGCGGGGGCGGGCGTTCGCCGCCGAGGAGTTCGACCACGTCATCCAGCACCAGGTCGGCACCCGTTTCATCGACTACGTCAACCAGACGGCCGAGGCCGAGTTCGGCACCCCGATGCCCGACTCGCTCTCCGTCGTGGAGCGGTACGGGAACACCGCCACCACCTCGCACTTCCTGACGCTGTGCGAGCACCTCAGGGCGGGCGGCGCCCGTCCCGGGGCCAAGTACCTGCTGGTGCCGGCCGCCTCCGGCGTGGTCACCGGTGCCCTGTCCGCGACGCTCACGAACGTGGGGGTGTGAGCCATGGGCATGGTCATCACAGCGGCCGCGACCGCACTGCCCGACAGGTCCGCCCCGGCCTCCGTCGTGGACCTCGCCGGCCGGGCCGCCCGCGGCGCCCTGGCGCGCGCACAGGTACCGGCCTCCTCGATCGGCACCCTCATCAACGTCGGTGTCTACCGGGAGCACAACACCTTCGAACCGGCCATGGCGGCCCTGGTCCAGAAGGAGGTCGGCATCAACCTCGACTACATCGCCGACCCCGAACCGGCCGCGGGCTTCTCCTTCGACCTGATGAACGGAGCCTGTGGCGTGCTGGGCGCCGTCCAGGTGGGCCAGGCCCTGCTGGACACGGGGAGCACCGAACGGCTGCTGATCACGGCCGCCGACGTCCACCCCGGCGGCGACGCGACGCGTGACGCCGACTACCCGTACGCGGACCTGGCCGGCGCCTTCCTGCTGGAGCGCAGCGCCGACCCCGAGGCCGGGTTCGGCCCGGTCCGGCACTACACCGCCGATCGGCCCACCGACGTCGAGGGCTACCTCGACACCGCCACCATGGGCCGGTACGGGCGGTCCACGATCACCGTCCGGCGCGAGCCGGACCACGCCGAGCGCCTCGGCGAGTTCGCGGCGCGGGCCGTCGCCGACTACGCGCGGGAGTTCGACATCGACCTCGGCGAGACGCTGGTGATCGGCCCGCACGCGACCGCCGACGACGTCGAGGCCCAGGGGGAGCCGCACACCGCGGCGCCGGTCCTCGGCTACCTCCGGGCGACGGACGGCGTACGCCACGCCGAGGACCGCGACGAGCGCGAGCGCGAGCGCGAACCCGAGCCCGAGCACGAGCGCGACGAGTTCGAGCACGACCGCGCCCGGGACTACGACCAGTTCCTGTTCGTGTCGGTCGGCGCCGGCCCCAGCGCGGCGTGCGCCCTCTACCGGCCCGAGGGGCGGTGAGCCCCGTGCCGCAGACGAGGTCCACGGCGGACCCGACCGTCGAGCTACCGGACGGCTTCACGGACGGCGTCGCCGGATGGCTGGAGCGCAACGCCCGCGCCTTTCCCGAGAAGCCGGCCGTCATCCACCCCGACGGCCGTGGCTCCGGCGGCTACAGCACGCTCACCTACGGCGAGTTGCAGGACACGGTCGAGGAACTGGCCCACGGATTCCGGCACGCCGGGATCACCCGGGGCACGCGAACCGTGTTGATGGCCCCTCCTGGGCCCGAGCTGTTCGCCCTCTGCTTCGCGCTGTTCCGGGTCGGGGCCGTGCCCGTCGTCGTGGATCCCGGTATGGGTGTCCGGCGCATGCTGCACTGCTACCGGGCCGTGGGCGCCGAGGCGTTCATCGGGCCGCCCCTCGCCCAACTCGTACGCGTCCTGGGCCGCCGTACCTTCGCCGGGGTACGGGTACCCGTCACCCTGGGGCGGCGCCGGCTGGGTCGCGGCCACACGCTGGCCGCGCTGCGCGCCATCCCCGCGAACGCCATCCCCGCGAGCGGCGGGCCGGTGGACACGGCGCCGCCGACCGGTGGGGACGACCTGCTGATGATCGGCTTCACCACCGGAAGCACGGGCCCCGCCAAGGGAGTCGAGTACACCCACCGCATGGCGCTGTCCATCGCCCGCCGGATAGAGGCCGTCCACGGGCGCACCCGCGACGACGTCTCCCTGGTCACCCTGCCCTTCTACGGGGTGCTCGACCTGGTCTACGGATCCACGCTGGTCCTCGCGCCGCTGGCGCCCGCCCGGGTCGCCCAGGCGGATCCCGCCCTGCTCGTGGACGCGCTGGAACGATTCCGCGTCACCACCATGTTCGCCTCGCCCGCCCTGCTGCGGAACCTGGCCGGACACCTCACCGGCGCCGCCCGCGGCCGCCACCCGCTGCCCGACCTCCGGTGCGTCGTCTCCGGCGGGGCCCCGGTACCCGACGCGGTCGTGGCCGCGCTGCGCTCCGTCCTCGACGAGAAGGCGCGCATCCATGTGACGTACGGGGCCACGGAGGTACTGCCGATCACCTCGATCGAGGCGGCCGAGATCCTCGGCGACGAGGACGTCGACACCGCCCGCGAGGGCGCGGTCACGGCGACCGGTACCGCGGCCGGCGCCGCCGCGGGCGAAGGGACCTGTGTCGGCCGGCCCGTCCCCGGCACCCGGGTGGCCATCGCCCCCGTCACCGACGGCCCGCTCGCCCGGTTCGACCCGGCGGCCGGCCTGCCGGCCGGGCGCGTCGGCGAGATCCTGGTCCAGGGCGACTCCGTCAGCCGGCGCTACCACCGCGCACCCGACTCCGACGCCGCGCACAAGGCGACCGAGGAGCGCCCCGACGGCGCGACGCCCCTGGTCTGGCACCGGACCGGTGACCTGGGCCACCTCGACGCCGAAGGACGCCTGTGGTTCTGCGGACGCGCCGCGCAGCGGGTCCGCACCGGCCACCGGGACCTGTACACCGTGCGCTGCGAGGGGGTCTTCAACGCCCATCCGCTGGTCCGGCGCACCGCCCTGGTCGGCATCGGACCGGCCGGCGCGCAACGGCCCGTCGTCTGCGTGGAGACCGAGACCGGGGCGGACGGGGCGGAACTCGACGAAGCCGCCTGGACGCGGCTGGTCGCCGAGCTGCGCACCATGGCAACGGCGCAGGCCGCGACCACCGGCCTGAAGGAGTTCCTGCGCCACCCCGGCTTCCCCGTGGACATCCGGCACAACGCCAAGATCGGCCGCGAGGAGCTCGCCCGTTGGGCCGAGCGGCAGCAGGCCCGGCCCGCGTCTTCCACCGGTCGGCGGGCGGCCCGGATCGTGCCGATCGCCGGATGGGCGTACCTCGTCGGCGGGTCGGTGTGGGCCGCCGCCGGGGAAGTCCCCGACCTTCCGGTGCTGCGGTGGCTGTGGTGGGCCGACGCCTTCCTCAGCATCGGGGTGCACGCCGCGCAGATCCCGCTCGCGTTGCCGCGCGGCCGGGAGGCCGGCCACGGGACCGCCTCGGTGGTCCGCAACACCATGCTCTACGGCGCGACCTGGTGGCGGACGCTGTGAAGATCCTGGTCACCGGAGCATCCGGATTCCTGGGCGGGCACCTCGTCGACGGTGCCCTGCGCCAAGGCCATCAGGTCCGCGCCCTGGTCCGTCCCGGCCGTGCCGCCGTACGCCTGGGCTCCCTGCCCGGCGTCGAGGTCGTCACCGGGGACCTCACCGACGGGGAGTCGCTCCAGCGGGCGGCACAGGGCTGCGAAGCGGTCCTGCACAGCGCGGCACGGGTCGTCGACCACGGCAGCCGCGCGCAGTTCGAGGCCGCCAACGTCAGCGGCACACAGCGGCTGTTGGCGGCGGCGCGGTCGGCGGGGGCGCGGCGGTTCGTCTTCGTCTCCAGCCCGAGCGCGCTGATGCGGGTACGGGAGGGCGACCGACTCGGCATCGACGAGAGCACCCCGTACCCGCGACGGTGGTTCAACCACTACTGCGAGACGAAGGCGATCGCCGAGCAACACGTACGGGCGGCCGACGGGCCGGAGTTCACCACCTGCGCCCTGCGTCCGCGCGGCATCTGGGGGCCGCGCGACCACGCCGGATTCCTGCCGCGCATGGTCGACGCCATGCGCGCGGGCCGACTGCCCGACCTGTCGGGCGGCAAACCGGTGCTGGTCTCGCTCTGCCACGTCGACAACGCGGTGGACGCCTGCCTGCGGGCCGCGCACGCGCCCGCCGGGCGGGTCGGCGGCAAGGCCTACTTCGTCGCGGACCGCGAGGAGACCGACCTGTGGCCCTTCCTGGCCCGGGTCGGAGCCCTCTTCGACTGCCCGCCGCCCGCCCCGCGCATCCCGCTCCGCCTCGGCCGCGCTCTGGCCGCGGCCGTCGAGACGGGCTGGCACCTGCGCCACCGCTCCGCCGCCGGCGGTACGGACGCGAGTCCGCCCCTGAGCCGCTACATGATGGCGCTGCTGACCCGCTCGGCGACGTACGACACCTCCGCCGCCCGCGAGGACTTCGGCTACGCGGCTCCGCGCACCCAGGCCGACGGGCTGCGAGCACTGGGGGAGTGGGTGACGGAGGTGGGCGGTGTCGCCGCCTGGACCGCCGGCCCGGCCGCCCCCACCGACGCCGCCGTACCGGCCCGCTCCGGCCCCGGCCCCACCGAACAAGGGAACACGCAGTCATGACGCCCCATCAGGTCGGTGCCGGTACCGACGTCGATCTCCGCACCGGTGCGGACACCCGCTACCGGCGCCCGGTGTCGCCCACCGAACGCCTCTACCTTTCCGCCGGGGACCCCCGCGGGGCCATGGCCCTGCGCATCGTCGTCGAGGGCGAGGGCGTACCCGATGCCGAGGACGTCCGGGCGGCCGTGGCGCGGGCCGCCGAGTCCTGCCCGGGATCACGGCTCGTGCGCGCCGGCGCGATGTGGACCGTCGGGGGGCCGCCGCCGCAGGTGCGGTACGACGTACCGCGCGCCGGTGCGTACACCGACTCGGCTCCCGGAACGGTCGAATTGCCCGCCGGACCCTCGCGGCGGGCGGAGCCGCCGGGCTGCGAACTGCTGATCGTGCCCGGGACGGGCGGGGCGGGCGGGGCGGGCGGGGCGGGCGGGACGGGGACCACCACCCTCGTCTTCAGCGCCTCGCACGCCATGATGGACGGCCACGGCGCCCTGACCTGGGTACGGGAGGTCTTCCGGGCCCTGCGCGGCGAGCCCGCCCGGCCCGCCCTCGACGCGGACACCGACGCCGGACTGCTGCGCCGGCTCGGCAGCACCCGGGCGCGGCCCACGCCGACGCCTCCCCGGCGCTCCCCGCTCGGCTCGGCCGACGGCGCCGGGCGCCCGCTCCGGACGCTGTGGCTGCGCCGCACCCTGCCCGGCCGCCACTCCGCGCTCACCGCCCGCCTCGCCCAGGCCCTGGCCGACGCCACCCGACTCGACACCCGTGTCATGGTCCCCGTCGACCTGCGCCGCCACCGCCCCGGGATCGCGGCCACCGGCAACCTGAGCCTGCCGCTGTTCCTGGACCTGCGCCCCGGGGCCGACTGGACGGCCGCGCACACCTCCCTGCTGGCCGCCCTGGCCGAGGACCGTGAACTCGCCGCCGGCTTCGAAACGGCCCTCGCGCCGCTGCCCCGGCCGGTGACCGCCGCTCTGCTGCGCACCGCCCAGGCCGTGGCCTCACGTACCGACCGGCACCTCGCCTCGGCCGTCGTCTCCCATCTCGGCCGGCTGGACCCGGCGGAGTTCTCCGGCGGCGGCTTCACGGCGTCCACGGCCTACGCCCTGCCGGTGCACGCCCCCCTGGTTCCGCTCTCCCTGGTCGCCGCCGAGACCGAGACGGCGACCGAGATCACCCTGGGCGTCCGTGGCGCGGGTCCGGACCTCGCCGCCCGTGCGGGGCAGTTGCTGGACATGGTCCTGGCCGGCCTCGCCGCCACGGCCGCCGTGGCCACGGGCCCCGCACCACGCACCGCGCACCCCGCTCCGCCCGTGCCCGCACCGGCCGTGCCCGCACCGGCCGCCGTCGCGGTCCCGGCGGTCCCGGCGGTACCCGAGGGCACCGTCGTGGACGCCTTCCGTGCCCAGGTCGCCCGCACCCCCGACGCGCCCGCGCTCGACGGGCCCGAGGGCGTGGTCACGTACGCAGAACTTGACCGACGTTCCGATGCCGTCGCGGCCGGGCTCCGGCACCGCGGCGTAGGACGCGAGGACCTGGTGGGACTGGTCGTCGACCGCACGTCCGCCGGTGTGGCCGCCCTGTGGGGCATCCTCAAGGCGGGCGCCGCCTACGTGCCGCTCGACCCCGGCCATCCCGGCGTACGGATCGGCGAGATCCTCCAGGCCGCCGCCGTCGACGTCTGCCTGACCCGACGCCACCTCGCCGAGGATCTCGCCCCGTTCGTCCCCGGCACCCTGCTCACCGTCGAGGAACTGCTCGACAGCCCGGCCACCGAGCCGGACGCGGTGGCGGACGTGCGGCCCGCGGACCTCGCGTACGTCATCCACACCTCCGGTTCCACCGGGCGCCCCAAGGGCGTGCAGATCGAGCACGGCAGCCTCATGGGATTCGTCCGCTGGATGACCGAGGTCTGCCACGTCACCGGGCGTACGCGCTTCGGCTTCGCCTCCTCCTACGCCTTCGACATCTCGTGCTTCCCGCTCTTCCTGCCGCTGTCGGCCGGCGGCACGGTCGTCCTCGCCCCCGGTCCGCCCTCGCCCGCCACGCTGCGCGAACTCGTCGCCGGACACCGTGCGGACACCCTCGCGCTCACGCCCTCCCACCTCGCCCTGCTCGGCGCCGCGGGCGGCGGCCCCGAGCACCGCCTGCGCACCCTGCTGCTGGGCGGCGAGCCCCTCACCCCCACCGCCGTACGCTCCGCGCACGCCGTCTTCGGGGCCGACTGCCGTGTGATCAACGGGTACGGGCCCACCGAGGCGACCGTCGCCGTACTCGCCCACACCGTGGACGGGGCGGAGAGCGGCGCCACCGTCCCGATCGGCCTCCCCGGCCCGTACGCCCAGGTCGACCTCGTCACCGAGAACGGCGAGACCATCGGCGCCGGACCGGGCGACGCCGGCCGCACCGGCGAGATCGTCGTACGCGGGGTCCAGGTGGCCCGTGGCTACCTCGGTCCGCCCGACGGCCGTCCCTCACCCTTCACCACCGGCCCGGACGGCGTCCGGGCCTACCGCACCGGTGATCTCGGACGCCGACTGGCCGACGGATCGGTCGAGTTCGCCGGGCGCATCGACGAGCAGGTGAAGATCGCCGGGCACCGCGTCGATCCCGCGGAGGTCGTCGCCGCCCTCGAAGCGCACCCGGCCGTGCACCGCGCCGTCGTGGTACCCCGCCGCCGCCCGCACTCCACGACGACCGTGCTCTGCGCGTACGTACTGCCGCACGCCGCCGATCCCGCGGAACGCGGGGACCTGGGTGGCGCCCTGCGCACCGAACTGGCCCGGACGCTTCCCGCGTACCTCGTCCCCGCCCACGTCGTGGTGATCGACGCCCTGCCGAGCACGGTCAGCGGCAAGACCGATCTCGCCGCCTTCCCCGACCCGTTCACCCACTCCGCGCCGGCGGCGGCCGCGGCCGCGCCCGTCACCCTGGACGCACGTGTCAGACAGCACTGGGCGGAGGTCCTCGGCGTCGACGGGGCACTGCTGTCGGCCGAATCGGACTTCCACGCCCTCGGCGGAGATTCCTTGGCCCTCGTCGAGATGCTCGCCGCCGTCTCCTCGGACCTGCTCACCCCCGATCAGGCCCGACAGTTCACCGGCCGTCTCGACTGCCTGGTAAGGGACCTGACCCTCGGACAGGTCTGCGAGCACCTGACCGCCGCCCGCGAGGAGGCATCGGCATGATCTTCGTCGGGGAAGGAGCCCTGCTCCGCCGCGCCGTCACCCACGCGGCCGGCCACGGCCACCCGGTCGACCTGGTCTGCTCCGCCGACCCGCTGGACGCCGCGGCCGCCGACGCCCCCCACCTCGCGGCGGCCGACGTCAACGCCCACGCCGACACGCTCTCCCGGGCCGCTACCGACGGCATCGTGTGGTCCCTCAACAACCGGCAGATCTTCCGGGAACCCCTGCTCCGGGCCGAGGGTCTGCGCATCGTCAACATCCACAACGGGCTGCTGCCGCGGCATCGCGGACTGCCCTCCGTGGCCGTCCTGTTCGCCCTGCTGAACGGCGACACCGAGTACGGCGCCACCGCGCACGAGGTCGACGCGGGCATCGACACCGGTCCGGTCCTGGCCGAGCGCCGTTTCCCCATCGGGCCCGAGGACCGCTACCACCACGTCATGCTCCGCGGCATCCGCGCCTGCCAGGCGCTGTTCGAGCAGATCCTCCCGGTGGTCGCGGCAGGGACGGCCCACCCCGAACCCGTCGCGGCGGCCGAACCGTCCGCGTACTACGGCCTGCGGGCGCTGGACCGGCTCCACACCTACCGTGACCATCCCGCCTATCCCCGCGCCACCGACCTCGGTCCTTTCGCCGCCCACGCGCCCGAGGTCACCCGGGCTCTGCTCGGGTCGCCCGCACCGGCTTCCTCTTCTTGAGGCCGCCTCGGGCCCGTTCGGCAACGGGCCCGGCGGGTGCGGGTGCGGGTGCGGGACGGGCGCGGGGCGGGCTCAGCCGCGCCGATGCAGCCCGAAGCCGGTGCGGCCCGCGGGCTCCAGCCCCTCCTTCAGATGCAGGGAGGGGATCTCGTAGTCACCGAAGTTCTGTCGACGGAATCCGATCGGCTCGGTCGACCCGAGCGTGAGGAGACGCCGTTCCCAGGCCTCGGCGGCGTCCGCGTACTCCTCGGCGGTCATCCGGTCGGTGCCGTGGAGCACGAACGGCGGCAGCGGCTCGATGCCCGGGTAGTAGAGGATGCCGTGGTGGATCGGGAACAACAGGTCGTCGATGGGACCGTTGATCCCGCGAGCGGAGTAGTGCGACTCCGGGCCGCCGACGGTCACCGACAGCAGGGCCTTCCGGCCCGCGAGGGTGCCTTCGCCGAAGCGCTCGCCGTACTTCGTGTCGCTGTGCTCGCCGACGCCGTAGGCGAAGCGGTAGGTGAACACCCGGTCCACCCAACCCTTCAGGATCGCGGGCATCGTGTACCACCACAGCGGGAACTGGAAGATGATCGTGTCGGCCCACAGCAGCTTCTCCTGCTCGGCGAGGACGTCCGGAGTGAGCGTGCCGGCCTCGAAGGCCCGCCCTGAATCCGCGGCGACCCTCAGCGGACTCGACGCGTGGGGGCCGTAGTCCGCGCCGTCCACGACCGCCTTCCAGTTCATCGCGTACAGATCGCTCACCCGCACCTCGTGCCCGGCGCCCTCCAAGGTGGACACCGCGAGGTCCTTCAGCGAGCTGTTGAGGGACTTCGGCTCCGGGTGGGCGTGGACGATCAGCGTCTTCATGGGAACTCCTTCGGATCGGATGCCCCGATCCTGGTCGCCACGGCCCCCGTCGTTCAGGGGCGCCGCTTCCGTCGGACCGGACTTCCTGGTACCGACAGGGCCACCCTCGCGGTCCTCGCCGAGGCCATACTGGAGGGCATGGACGATCTTGCGGGCTTCCTACGGACCCGGCGCTCCCGGGTCGACCCGGCGGCCGCCGGTATCCCCACCGACAGGCGCCGCCGGGTGGCAGGGCTGCGCCGCGAGGAGGTCGCGCACCTGTCGGGCGTCAGCGTCGACTACTACGTGCGGCTGGAGCAGTGCCGCGCGACCCAGCCGTCCGAGCAGGTGCTCGACGCGCTCGCCGAAGTCCTCGGCCTCGACGGGACCGAACGCGAGCACCTCTGCCGGCTCGCGCGGCAGCACCGCCGCGGTGCGAAGGCGCCGGGCAAGGGAGCACAGCCGGCCGGAGGCCGGGCGAGGGTCCGGCCGGAGGTGCTGCGCGTCCTCGACCTGGTCGTCGGCGCGCCCGCGCTGATCATGGACCACCGGCTGGACGTGCTCGCCGGGAACCGTCTGGCCGGGCTCCTCTACGGTCGGGCCGTGCCGGGCCTGAACACCGCGCGGCACATCTTCCTGGAGGAGGCGGAGCGCGGCCTGTACGCGGACTGGGAGCAGTGCACCCTCGACGTGGTCGGGCACCTGCGTCTGGCCGCCGGACAGCACCCCGACGACCCCCGCCTGGCCTCGCTCATCGGGGAACTGGCGATGCGCAGTGAGCGGTTCCGCCGCCTCTGGGCCCGCGCGGACGTGCGCGCCCGCACGCATGGACGCAAGGCATTCCGGCACCCGTTGGTGGGACTTCTGGAACTGCACCAGGAGAACTTCGCCCTGCCGGGGGAATCGGGCATGGAGCTGCTGGTGTTGTCCGCGGCCCCGGGCAGCCCCGCCGAGGACGGTCTGCGCCTGCTCGACGGCCTCGGCGCGGGCCGTGGCGCGGACACCGGTGGTGAGCGGGCGTCACCGCGCCGCACCGACCCGGCGGCCATGCCGTTCTCGACCTCCACCGGCACCTCCCCGATGTGACGGCGGGCACCCGGCCGCGGACACCGACGAGGGCGGCCTGGGTGGTCTGGGCGGTCGGCCGTGCAGGTCAGACGTCCGCGCCCACCTCCGCCGGCGCGGGCACCGGCCCGCCCTCCATCGCGCGGGCCATCCACGCGGAGGAGCGCACGGTCCGCGCGACGAAGGCGCCGCGGTCCACCCCGAGGGTGCGCAAGGCCGGACCGTGGTCCACCGCGACCAAGGCGGCGGCGCCGGCCAGGAGTCCGCGCCAGCCGGTCGTCACCGCCCGGCGGGCGGGTCGGGGGAGCCCGGCGAGCCCCTCGCGCAGGCGGAGGCAGTGGAAGGGGACGTGCCGTTCCTCGTCCGCCAGGATCCGGCCCGCGACCTCGGTGGTCAGCGGGTCGGTGGCGCCGTCGCGCAGGGCTCGGTAGTACCCCAGGGCCACCACCTCGGCGATCATCAGCACCAGCAGCTCCACCCGCAGCCCGAGCAGCCGCCGTACCCGGACGAAGGCCGCGTCGCTCCAGTGCCCGTCGAGGGTCTCGGCCCCGCCGGCGGCCAGCAGCAGCTTCAACATGCGCGCGTGGTTCTGTTCCTCGGCGATGAAGAGCCGGACCGCCCGGGAGTAGACCGGATCGCCCGCGAGGTCGGCCTTGGCGGTGAGCGCGGAGCCGTCGCCGTCCTCACCCACCTGGAACTTCTGGATGCTACGGACGATGGCGGCGGGCAGCTGCGCGCCCTTCCCCCAGTCGGGGTCGCCCAGAGCCGCTCGGCGTTCCCGCTCAGCCTCGAACTCGCCCACCCATGCCCCGTACTCACTTTTGACCATGTTCAATAATCTAGTGATTGTTGATCGTGTTCAAAAGCGCTGGAGTGTCATGGCCCCGTAACAGAACAACGCGGACGTCAGGCCGTCGGGGGAGGGGGCGAATTGATCGCACCGAAGGGGATGTGGACGCTCGGGGTGCCCTGGGCGGTGCCGTGGAGATTGGCGACCTGGTCGTCGAAGAAGATGTGCGGGTCGAGGGCCTTCATGACGGCGGCCTTGTCGATGCCGCCGAGGAAGAAGGCGTCGTTGACCCGCAGTCCCCACTTCTTGAGGCTCGCCAGGGCGCGTTCGTGCGAGGGGGCGTCCCGAGCGGTGACCAGGCAGACGCGTAGGCGGGGCCGGTACGCACCATCCGCTCGGCGCCGCGCTTCTTCGAGACGCTGGATGCGGTTGACGCCGGCCAGGAACTCTCGCAGCGGTCCCGGATCGTGCGGGGTGGCGGCATTGCGGACTTCGAAGGCGCGGAACTCGTCGACCCCACCCCGCTGGTAGACCCGCTCGGCCGCGTCGCCCGCCAACACCCCGTCGAAGTCGAAGGCGATCCGCAGTTCGGGATCGCTCTCGTCGTCCACGCGTCCCGTTCTGAGGACGTGTCCCGCGGGCAGCCCGGCCGCGACCGCCTCCCGGATGTCAGGTCCGTCGGCCGACAGGAACAGCGACATGTTGAGCGCAGGCATGAAGGGGTGCGAGGGGCGGCCCTGCCGGAAGACCGCCCGACTGATCGGGAGACCGTACGCCTTGATCGAACGCATCACGCGCATCCCGGTGTCCGGGTCGTTGCGCGAGAGGATGATGACCTCGACCAGGGGGTCGGCCTGATCCGAGAGGTCGTTCAACGACAGCAGACGTCTGACGAACGGGAACGCCACTCCTTTGGCCAGGAGTTCGTCGACATGCGTCTCCTGGTAGGTCCGGTAGGCGTCCTCACCCTGCTCCCGGAACACCGCGTCACCGTCGGTCAGGTCGAACAGGGCGCTGGAAGCGATCCCCACCACCAGGCGATCGGACAGGTCGTACCTCATGGCGCCCCCTGCTGACACATGTGCGACGGCGGGCTGCTCATCACCCTTCGGGATATGTGCCCGAAAACCTCCCCCGATCCACCGCGGTGGCGGACCGCACAAGGAAGCCCCGCCCCTCGCGCATACGAGGGACGGGGCTGTCCGAGCCGAGGGTCAGGCCGTGGCGGGGGTACCGGTCTCGGAGGACGTCGGGGAGCTCGGGGACTGCGGCGACCCGGGGGTCTCGGCGGGGGCCACGGCGCCCGACTCCGCGTCCGGGTGGGGGATGCGGTGCAGCCCCTTGCGGTCGTAGAGGCGGGTGACGGCGAAGCCGAAGACCAGCGCGGCGACGAGGGCTACGCCCATCGAGGCCCAGGCCCGGGTCAGGCCCGCGTCGGCCTGGGCTCCGTAGTAGAGCAGGGAGCGCAGGCCCTCGGTGATCTGGCGCAGCGGCTCGAACTCGGAGAGGGCGCGGAAGAATCCGGGCAGCGCCTGGACGGGCACGGTGGCGCCGGAGGAGGGTACGGCCATCGCGACGAAGACGATGGTGGCCAGCAGCATGCCGGGCGTACCGAAGGCGGCGAACAGGGCCAGGCTTCCGATGCCCACCACCGCGATGGTGGCGACCGAGTAGAGCCACAGCAGACCCAGGTGCGAGGCGTCCATGTCGAGGATGCCGACCGTGGCGACCTCGACCAGGGTGCCCATGACCAGCGACAGGCCGAGCATGAGCGCGATGCCGATGGCCAGGGTGCGCACGCGGCTGGTGTGCTGAACCGGTTCGCGCTTGCGGATGGGGCCGAAGTCGGTGTGCAGGTAGCCGAGCGCGGTGTCGACCTGGGAGTTGACCACGTTGGCGCCGAGCATGCCGCAGACGACCAGGACCAGCGCGTAGTAGAAGGCGCTCAGCCCCATCGCGCTGCGGGCACCGACGGGGTGCCCGTCGGCGACGGTCACGGTCACCGGGTCGGCCAGCTTCAGCTGCGCGGCCGTCGGGAGCGGGGTCTTCTGGGCGCCGGCCTGCTTGAGGAGCTCTTGGCCGAGCTGGGCGGAGGCGGCGTGCGCGGCCTTCTGGGCGGCCTGGGAGGACATGGAGGAGCCGATGCTGCCGGCCGCCTGGTTGGTCAGCACGGTCAGGGTCGGCGGGGCGGCCTGGCCCTGGGCCGCGGGCTGCGGGGCGGTGAGGGCGGCCACCGTGGCGGAGTAGTCGGCGGGTATGACGAGGGCGCCGAAGACCTTGCCCCGGCCCAGCTGCTTGTCGGCCTCCGCGCGGCTGACGACCTGCCAGTCGATGCTCTTGTCGCCCTTCGCGGCCTTCTGGACGCCCGCGACGATCTGCTCGCCCAGGTTGACGTGGCGGCCGTTGACGTCCGCTCCGCCGTCGGTGTTGACCAGGGCCACGGGCAGGTCGCGCAGGTTGCCCTTGGGGTTGACGTTGCCACCCACGTAGAGCAGGGCGAACAGCATGGAGACCACTGCGGCGATGAGTCCCGTCCCGATCCACAGCTGGGGTCGGCGGAGCACGGAGGGGGGCGTGGGGTGAGGCATCGATTCTCCGGTGCGGCTGCGTTCCTAGGGTTGGATACTTATGGTATCCAGTCACTGGATAGTGGCAGTATCTTGCTGTGGTGTCCAATCGCCGATGCCGGATACCGGACCGCATGACCAGCAGGGAAGCCCAATGAAGATCTCGGAGCTCAGCCGGCGGACCGGCGTGCCCGTCGCCAGCATCAAGTACTTCCTGCGGCAGGGACTGCTGCCCGCGGGGCGGGCGACGGCCGCGACCCTGGCCGAGTACGGGGAGGAGCACGCCCAGCGGCTGCGGCTGATCAAGGCGCTGACCACGCTCGGCGGCCTGTCCATCGCCGCGACCCGTGAGGTGCTCGGGGCCGTCGACCAGGCCCACAGCTCCGAGAGCGCCCTCGGAGCGATCAGCTACGCGCTCCCGGTGCCGGTGGCGGCCCAGGGCGCCGCGCGCCAGAAGGCGGAGACCGCTGGGGAGGCGGAGGAGGAGGCGCAGGACGCGGCCGACGTGACCGCCGGTGCCGAGGTGGCCCAGCTCCTCGCGGACCTGGACTGGCAGGCACCCACCACCTCACCGCACGTGCAGGGGCTGACGGTGGCGCTGGAGGAGCTCCGCCGGCTGGACGCCCAGTACGCCCCGGGCGAGCTCGCCGCCTACGCGAAGCTCGCGGAATCCGTGGCCCGGCTGGACCTGGAGCGCGCGGCCGGCCTGGACGACCCGGTGGCTCTGGCCGAGCGGGCCGTCATCGTCTTCGCGATCTGCGCCCCGGTGTTCGAGCTGCTGCGGCGTCTCGCGCAGGAGGACCAGGTCAGGCGCCGGGTCGCCGGCGCCGGCCGGGGCGGGCCCGACGGCCCGCCCGCGTAGCCCGGGCGCCGCCTCACCGGGGACCGTCGCCCGTCACCGTGCGCTGTCGGCCGCCGTCGCGGGCGGCCTTCGGGGCCCACGGTGACCTCCGGGAGAAGGTGTACGGGGCGGATCACCCGGCGTGGAGTCCTCGCACCGGCCCTCCCGGCGGGGAAGACTCGTCCTCGACCACGCCCCCACCGCGCGCCGCGAGGAGCCCCGTGATCGTCCCTCGGGCCCGTGTCCGTCCCGGCGCCGACCGCCTGCCCGGCCCGGAGCGCCCGCCCCGCGCCGACCGCCTGCCCCGCGCCGACTGCCCGCCCCGCGCGGACCGCCTGCCCCGCGCCGACTGCCCGCCCCGCGCGGACCGCCTGCCCCGCGCGGACCGCCTGCCCCGCGCGGACCGCCTGCCCCGCGCGGACCGCCCGCCCCGCGCCGACCGTCCGCGCGCGGAGCGCGTCGCCCCCGCGCACCTCGCCGGAGCCCGCCCGTTCGACCGGTCCGGCTGCGGCGGTACGTTCCGCACGCGGGTCGCGGGCCGGCCGGCGGAGCCGGGCACGGCCGACCTGCTCGCCACCGCCGACGCCCGCCTCCCGAAGGGCCTGTTCCGATGCTCCACACCCGCACCACCCCCGCGTCCCGCCGCCGTTCGTTCCGGGAACAGCTCGCCTCCGGGCGGCTGCTGAGGATCCCGGGCGCGATCAACCCGTACTCGGCCAAGCTCGTCCAGCAGGCGGGTTTCGACGCCGTCTACCTCTCAGGGGCCGTGCTCGCCGCCGATCTGGGCCTGCCCGACATCGGCCTGACCACCTCCACCGAGATCGCCGCCCGCGCCCAGCAGTTCACGCGCGTCACCGACCTGCCCGCCCTCGTGGACGCCGACATCGGCTTCGGCGAGCCGATGAACGCCGCCCGCACCGTCCAGCTCATGGAGGACGCGGGCCTGGCCGGCCTCCACCTGGAGGACCAGGTCAACCCCAAGCGCTGCGGCCACCTCGACGGCAAGAGCGTCGTACCGCGCGAGGAGATGGGCCGCCGGCTCCGCGCCGCCGTCGATGCCCGCCGCGACCCCGACTTCCTCCTCATGGCCCGCACCGACGCCCGCGCCGTCGAAGGCCTCACCGCCGCGATCGACCGCGCCAAGGCCTACGTGGACGCGGGCGCCGACGCGGTGTTTCCCGAAGCCCTCGCGGACGAAGCGGAGTTCGAGGCGTTCCGCAGGGCCCTCGACGTCCCCCTCCTCGCGAACATGACGGAATTCGGCAAGAGCCGCCTCCTCGACGCACGCACCCTGGAGAACCTCGGCTACAACATCGCCCTCTACCCCGTCACCTTCTTCCGCCTCGCCATGGGCGCGGTCGAGGACGGCCTGCGCACCCTTGCCGCCGAGGGCACCCAGGAGTCACTGCTGCCCCGCATGCACACCCGCTCCCGGCTCTACGAGGTGCTCGGCTACGAGGAGTACGCCGCCTTCGACTCGACCGTCGCCGACTTCACCCTCCCGCCCGGCAACTGATCGACCCGCGTCGAAGGCCTCCTGGGCCGTCCACGCCACCGTGTCAGGCGTCGCGGCGCCAGGGGATCTCGGCCCACACCTGCTTGCCGCCGCTGAGCGGCACCGAGCCCCAGGCCGTCGTCACCGCGTCGACGATGAGCAGCCCGCGGCCGCCGGTCGACTCCCAGCTCACCCAGATCGGCTTGACGGGGCTGCGCGGCGACGCGTCGTTCACGGCGATCCGCAGCCGGTCCGCCGACAGGGTCAGATCCATGCCCACCTCGCCCTGCGTGTGGGCGATGGCATTGGTGACCAGCTCGGACACGACCAGCAGGGCTTCGTCGAGCTGATCCACCACTCCCCAGGACCGCAGGGTGCGGGCCGTGAAGCGGCGCGCGTGCAGGACCGCGTTGGGCAGCCGCCACACCGTCCAGTGGCTCCGCCTCGGCCGGTCGCCCTGACCGTCGTAGCGCAGCAACAGCAAGGCCACGTCGTCGTCGCGACGGCCCACGCCGCCGACCAACTCGTCGGCGACCGCTCCGACATCGACCGGGTCGGCCCCCGCGACCACATCGCACACCCGCCGCATGCCCTCCTCCAGCGGCAGTCTCGCCGACTCGACCATGCCGTCCGTCAGCAGGACGAGCAGGGTGCCGGGCAGCAACCCCGCCTCGGTCATGGGGAATTCGGCCTCCGCGAGCACGCCCAGGGGAGGCCCGCCCTCGACCGTCATCTCCTCGGCGACGCCGTCGGGATGGCGCAGGATCGGCGGCAGATGGCCGGCCCGGACGACCCTGGCGATGCCCTCCTCCATGTCCAGATCCACATACCCGCAGGTGGCGAAGAGATCGGTCTCCATGCCGACGAGCAGCCGGTTGGCCCGAGCGACGACCACATCGGGCGGGTGGCCCTCCACCGCGTAGGCCCTGACCGCCGTACGCATCTGGCCCATGATGGTGGCGGCACCCGCGCTGTGCCCCTGTACGTCCCCGATGACGAAGGCCACATGACCGTCACGCAGCGGGATGACGTCGTACCAGTCGCCGCCGACCTCGAGCCCGGCCGTCGCGGGCAGGTAGCGGGCGACCGCGATCCCGCCCGGCAGCTCCGGGAGCTTACGGGGCAGCAGACTGCGCTGGAGCATGGTGGCGAGTTCGTGGCCCGCGTCCAGGGCGTGGGCGCGTACGAGCGCCTGCCCGACCAGACCCGCGGTCGCGGTCAGCAGCGAGCGCTCCTCCGGACCGAACCGGTGCTCCGTGTCCCACCCCACCAGGCACACCCCGACCATCCGGCCGTCGGCGGGCAGCGGCAGCACCGCGAGACCACCGGGTCCGACGCCCAGCAGTCCGGTCTCCAGCTCCGCGCCCGGCGGCCACAGGCTCATATGGCCGCCGCGCAGGGCGCTCTGCAGGGTGGGCAGGTCGCTGAGCGCCACGTCGGGCCACTCCGACCGCCACTCCGAGCGCCAGACCTCGGGCCAGGCGTCGGGCTCCGGGGGATCGAGGGCGGTGACGATGAGCCGCTCCGGCTCCAGTTCGCCGACGGCCACCCGGGAGGCGCCGAGCGGCTCGCGCAGGGCGGCGACCACCAGCCGGCTGACCTCCCGGATGGTCGCCGCTCCCGCCAGGGTCGCCGACAGCCGCTGCACGAGGGAGACCTCGTCGGCGCTGGGGCGCAGATACGTGGCGTCGGCCACCACGCCCAGGACGCGCCGCGGGGTGCCGTCGGAGTCCGCCTCCACGCGGCACCGCAGCCCCAGCCAGCGCAGCTCGCCGTTCGGCCGGCGGATCCGGAAGGCCAGCTGCTGGCCCCCGGCGGCCAGCCGGTTCGGCTCCACGATCGCCATCAGCGCGGGCATGTCGTCTGGGACGGCGCAGGCCAGCACGGTCTCCACCTGCCCGTCGAACTCATCGGGAGGCAGGCCGAGCAGTTCCAGCACGTGCGCGTGGGCCTCCATGCGGCCGGTGCTCAGTTCCAGGATGAACGCGCCGCCCTGGTCGGGCACCAGCGACTGGCCCAGATGGGACTGCGGGGCCTTGCGGCCGGCGAAGCGGGCGGCGACCGATTCGAGTCCGGTGGCCACCTGGTCGGCGTAGAGCTCCAGCAGGCTGCGGTCGTCGGCGCTGAAGCCGTGCTCCCCGGCCTGCCCGGCGACGATCAGGCACCCGAGCTCCATGTCGTCGTACCCCAGGGGCAGGGCGCCCAGCGAGATCCGGGTCGGCGAGTTGGGGGCACTGTTGCGCACCCGGGTGGGGAAGTGGTGGGGGTCCTCCTCGATGAACGTGGCGAGCTCCTTGGGCGCCAGCCACAGCGGGCGGCCGGAGCGGAAGGCGTTGGCGGCGGGCGAATGGCCGGCCACGGCGAGGATCGCCGGCAGCCCGTAGAGGACGCCGCGGTTACCGGTCAGCTCGGCCAGGTGCAGTTCCCTGCCCTGGTCGGCGATCACGTAGACAGCGGCGAGCTCAGCCCCGCAGAACGAGAAGCGATGGCTGGTCACTGTGCATATCACCTCCTCCCGAGGGCATCTCGCCGACCGGCCTCCCTCCATGCTGTCCCGTTCTGTACCGTCGGGGCGAGTCCACGGCCGTGGGTACTATGTCGGGCCTTCGGCCGATGGTGGCTCCTCGTCCCGGTACCGGTCGACGAGGACGACCGCCGCGTCGTCGGCCAGGCGGTTCTCGGTGTGGCGGAGCAACGCCTGGTGCAGGCCCTTCAAGAACGCCTCCCGGGTGTGGTCGCGCATGGTCACCATGGCCTCGGCCAGGTCGAAGAAGGTCTTGTCGCGGTCGCGGGCCTCGATGACACCGTCGGTGTACAGGAGCAGCCGGTCGCCCGGCGCGAACGGAAAGCTGTCCGTCCGTACCGAAGGACCGCTGAGGAATTCCTTCAGGCCGAGCGGCGGCAGGGGCGCGGTGGGCAGCAGGGACCGGACCGTGCCGTCGCGCAGCAGCAGCGGTGGTGGATGGCCCCGGTTGATCACCTCGATGTGCGGGCCTTCCGGGATCTGGGCCACGAGCGCGGTGACGAAGCCCTCCAGCACGGCCTCCGCACCGCCGGCGCCCGAGACGGCGGCATCCCGCAGCAGGGCCGCCTCGCAGCGGTCGACGACCTCCACCAGGTCGTCCTCGTAGTGCACGGCCTCCCGGAACGCGCCCAGCACGATCGCGGCGGCCCGCACGGCGGGCAGCCCCTTGCCCCGGACGTCCCCGACGATCATCCGGACCCCGTACCGGGTCTGGACCACGTCGTACAGGTCGCCGCCGATCCGCGCGCCGGTCTCGGCCGCCAGGTACATGCTGGCCGCCTGTACGGAGCCCAGCCGGTCCGGCACCGGCCGCAGGACGACCTCCTGGGCGGCGGTGGCGATCCGGCGGACCTGGTTGAGCTCGTTCTCCGTGCGGGTGCGCGCGGAGCGGCTCGTCATGAAGCTCGCCACCGAGACCAGGAACAGGGCGAGGAAATTCGTGTAGACCTGCTGGGTTCCCCAGGCTCCGTTGTAGCTGGCGGTGGTCACGCTGACACCGACGGCCACCCCCGCCGCGGCGAGGGTGCCCTTGGGGCCCATCGTCACGGCGGCCAGAGCGGGGGTCGCGACCAACAGGGGGCCGGTGTAGAGGATGTGCAGGGGTGTGAACTCGACGAGGAGCACCAGCAGGGCGATCGCGAAGGGCACGCACTCCGCCAAGACGAAAAGCACCTGGTGGTGGCCGTCCGCTCGCGGTCCAGGAGGCGAGCGCAAGGGCGCTCTCATGACTACAGACTGCCTTGCCCGGGCCCGAGGCCGCCACTCCGGTACACCGTCCCCGGCCACCTCCGGCCGAGGGCCGGGCCGGGGCCGCGGCCCAGGCTCGCCGGCCGCGACCGGTGCGGTCCGGATTCAGCCACGGACCGGCGTGAGGACCACGAAGTCGGCGTTCGCCGGATCGAGGCAGACGGCGAGCCGGCCCACGCCTTCCGCGTCCTCGGGCCCCATCTGTACGCTCCCGCCGTTCTCGGTGACGGTGGCGACCGCGGCATCGCAGTCGGCGACGGCGAAGACCGGATGCCAGTACGGTCGCCCGTGCGCGAGGGACAGGTGCTCCGCGGGGAGCTCCATGAGGCCGCCGTGCATCCGCTCCTCGGGGAGTCCGGCGGGCGTGATCAGGGCGTACGTCCCCCCGCCGCCGGGCAGCGCCATGTCGCCGAACTGCCAGCCGAAGACGCCGCCGTAGAACTCCTTCGCGGCGGCGGCGTCCGTCGTGTACAGCTCGGTCCAGCACAGTGAGCCCGGCGCGTCCACCAGCTCGACTCCCTTGTTCCTGCCCGGCTGCCAGACGGCGAACTGTCCCCCGAGGGGGTCGCTGTACTGCGCCATCCGGCCCCACTCGTCGAGATCCCGGGGGGCCACCCGGACCGTACCGCCCGCGCGTTCCACCGCCTGGGTGGTGGCGTCCGCGTCGGTGACGCTGTGATAGATCATCCAGGCCGGGCGGGCGCCCTCCTCGGTGAGCTTGCCGAGCCCGGCGACGACCTTTCCGTCCTTCCGGAACATCCCGCCTTCCATGTCCTCCCCCTCGCCCATGGACTCGAAGTCCCACCCGAGCACGGCGCCGTAGAAGGCCGCGGCCGCGCGGACGTCGGGCACGCCGAGGTCGAGCCAACAGGGGGAGCCGGGGACGAAGTCAGTGGTGATCATGGGATGCCTTTCGCGGGTCCGGTACCGCCTCAGCCTGGCACCGGACCCAGCCCCTCGCGCGTCGACCGGACGCGCCGTGCGACCCCGCGTCAGGGCTCGCTTCGGCGCCTTCGCAGGACGGCTGTCCCGGCCAGCGCCGCCACCGCCGCGAGGAAGGCGGCCGACAGGCCGTAGAGCATCGGGGCACCCACGCGGAGCCGGTCCGGGGTGCCGGCGCCGGCGGCGACGACGGGCGGTGCCGCGGGCGGGGCGGCGGGCGGCGCCGGGGGAGCCAGCGACCCGACCGGGTCCACCCTTCCCGCCGCGGCGAATCCCCAGTCCAGCAGGGACCGCGCCTCCTCGTACACGGCGTTCGCGCCGCCCCACTGCGGGTTCATCACCGTCGCCAGCAGGGTACGGCCGTCCCGACGGGCGGCCGCGATCAGCGTGAAACCCGCCTGGGAGGTGTAGCCGTTCTTGACCCCGATGATCCCCGGGTAGCGGCCCAGCCCGTCCTGACCGGTCACCAGCCGGTTGGTGTTCTCGATCCCGTACGTCCAGGTGGGACTGCCGTCGGCGTGCGTGCCGCCGGGGAATTGGGCGTCGGCGGTCGCCGCGTACTCGGCGAAGGCGGGGTCGGCGAGGCCCGTACGGCCGAAGACGGCAAGATCGTAGGCCGAGGAGGCCTGGCCCTCAGCGTCGAAGCCGTCCGGGGAGACCACGGTGGTGTCCCGCGCGCCCAAGGCGCGCGCCTTCGCCTGCATCTGCGCCGACGTGGCATCCCAGCCGCCGTTCATCGCGGCCAATACGTGCACGGCGTCGTTGCCCGAGCTGAGGAAGACGCCCCGCCACAGATCGGCCACCCGGTAGGTGTGATCCGCGGAGAGCCCGACCGTGCTGCTCCCGTCCGGTACCGCGTCCAGCTCGGCCTCGGTGACCGTGTGCCGCCCCGAGCCGGGCAGGTGGGGCAGGGCGGTGAGGGCGAAGAGGGTCTTGAGGGTACTGGCCGGTGGCAGCCGGCGGTGTGCGTCGTGGGCCGCGAGCACCGCGCCCGTACCGACGTCCGCCACCAGCCAGGACAGGGCGGACACGTCGTCCGGCAGTGCGGGCGCCCCCTGCCGCGCCCGGACATGGGTCCCGGACCGGTGCAACAGGGATGCGTCGACGGACGAGGCGGGTCGCGGCGGTAGCGGCTCGGCGTGCGTGGTGCCCGCGGCGGTCGGCACGAGGAGGACCGACGCGCCGATGGCCAGAGCTGCCGCGCCCGCGCCGGTTCTGCGCCCGGAGGATCTGATGCTCATTCATCAAGCGTAGAAATGCATCGGGCCGCGCGCAGCGAGGCGTACGCCGACCGGCGGTAGGTCGGATGCGCGCACGGGGTGGGCCCTACGCGCGAAAGGCCTTCCGCAGGACCTCCCCGAACGCGGCGGGGTGCGTCGTCAGGCCGGTGTGTCCGCCGGGGAAGTGCCGCAGGTCCGTGCCCAGGCGCTCGGCCAGGAAAGCCGCCGGACGGTACGGCAGTTCGCCGCGGGAGTCCTGCCCGCCGGCGAGCACCAATCGCTCGGACAGCGATTCCAGCCGGTCGACGTCCGGGACGTAGGACATGAAGGCGGGGACGATACGGCCGACGAAGTACGGCAGGTCGGCCATCGTCCGTTCGGCTCGCGCCGCCGCCTCGGGCGGAAGAACGACCTCGGCGGGCGGCCCCGGGGTGTCCCCGGCCTTCCGCAGGCCGGCGGCGAACACGGCCATCGCCGGCATCAGCCCCTGGCCGTCGAGCGTCTCCCGCACCCGCACGAGGAGCGCCCGGTGGTCGGGGGCGTCCGGGAGAACCTCCACCACCGGCGGCTCGTGCGCCACGACGCGTTCGAGGCGTTCGGGACGGACGGTGAGCAGGTGCAGGGCGGCGATCGCGCCCGAGCTGCTGCCGAACACCCGGGCAGGCGCACCGGGCGACAGCAGGTCGATGATCCGCAAGGCGTCGTCGGCGTGCTCGGCCACGGTCTGCTCGGCCTCGGGGTCCTCCAGCGGGCTCCGGGACAGGCCGCGCGGATCGTAGGCCGCGACCGTGTACTCGGCGGCCAGCTCGTCGGCGATGCCGTCGAAGGACGCCGCGCCGCCCGACCCTCCGGGGATCAGCAGCAGGAGCGGGCCGTGGCCGCGTACCTCGTAGCGCAGGGTCGCGCCGTTCACTCGCAGGTGGCCGATGGTCGGGCCGGTCATGAGGGGTCTCCTTCTCGAGGCGCGGGCCAGTGCTCCAGGAGGGAGTGCAGGGCGTCGAGGGCGCGGACCCAGGAGCGCTGCGGCGAACGCTCGTGCGCGAACCCGCCGGCCGCCTCCAGGGCGACGAACCCGTGGAACGTGCTGCGCAACAGCCGGACCGCATCCGTCAGATCGGGTTCCGCCAGCGCGTAGCCACGCAGCATGCCGTAGGTCAGCTCGACCGCGCGGCGCGGTCCGGCTGCCTGTGCCGCCAGTTCGGGGTCGATCCGGATCGGGGTCTGGGTCGCCGTGTAGCGGCCCGGATGGGCGTGGGCGTACGCCCGCCAGGCGTCGGCGAACGCGACCAGCGCGTCCTTGCCCGACCGGCCGGCCGTCGCCTCCGCGATGAGGAGGGTCTTCTCGTCCGCCGCCAGCAGGGCGATCCGCCCGCGCAGATCCTCCAGGTTGCGCACATGGGCGTAGAGGCTCGCGTCCTTCACCCCGAGCCGCCGTGCCACCTGCGACATGGTCACCCGGTCGAGCCCGACCTCGTCCGCCAACTCGGCGCCCGCGACCGTCACCCGCTGCGCCGTCAGTCCCGCGCGTGCCATGCGACCTCCATTCCTAGAGGTCCTAGTTTTATCCTAGGACCTCTAGGGAAGTAAAGGAGGGGCCCCGCCGGGTCAGACGATGTCCTCGGCGATCTCCGCCTGCTCGCGGGCGTTGCCGTAGGCGGAGGGGGTGCCGTACGAGCGGCGCGCGACGTACCACCAGACACTGGCCAGGATCAGCACCACCGCCAGGGCGATCACGGCGTAGTTCATCGAGTCGATGGTGACCGGGGACTTCTGGGGCAGGCAGAAGAGGACGGTGACGAGGGCCACCCAGACGACGGCGATCCAACCGATCGGCTTGCTCCAACGTCCCAGGTTCCAGGGCCCGGGCTCGAAGCGGTTGCCGGCGCGCAGGCGCAGGTAGATCGGGATGGCGTAGGCCGGGGTGATCCCGATGACGTTGATGGCGGTCACGGCCCCGTAGGCGGTGGCCGAGTAGAGCGAGGGGAGCGCCAGTACGCCCGCGACGATGACGGAGAGCCAGACGGCCGGCACCGGAGTCTGGGTCCGGCCGCTGACCTTGCGCCACAGCGCGGAGCCGGGCAGCGCGTTGTCACGGCTGAACGCGAAGACCATCCGGCTCGCGGCGGCGACCTCGGCGTTGCCGCAGAAGAGCTGCGCCACGATGACGACGAGGAGCAGGGCGGTGGCGCCGCCGGAGCCCAGCGCGTCGATGAAGATCTGGGCGGGCGGGACGCCGGTGGCGCTGCCCTGGACCGCCGCGTAGTCCTGGATGGCGAAGGTGAGGCCGGCGAGCAGGGCGAAACCGGCGATCCAGGAGACCCAGATGGCCCGCACGATGCCCTTGGCGGCGGAGACGGAGGCGTCCCTGGTCTCCTCCGAGAGGTGCGCGGAGGCGTCGTAGCCGGAGAAGGTGTACTGGGCGAGCAGCAGGCCGACCGCCGCCACGTAGAACGGGTTGGCCCAGCCGGTGTCGTTGACGAACTCGGTGAAGACGAACGAAGCGGACTGGTGGTTGTCCGGGATGAAGGCCAGGGCGCCGACGATCACGGCGACACCGCCCAGGTGCCACCAGACGCTGATGGAGTTGAGCACGCTGACGAGGCGGACCCCGAAGAGGTTGAGCGCGGCGTGCAGCAGCAGGATGCACAGGAAGATCAGGAACGTCGAGCCGGGGGTGGGCACGAACCCGAAGCGCAGGTTCAGGAACGCGCCGGTGAACAGGGCCGCGCCGTAGTCGATGCCGGCGATGGCGCCGAGCAGGCCGAGCAGGTTCAGCCAGCCCGTGTACCAGCCCCAGCGACGGCCGCCGAGTCGGTCGGCCATGTAGTAGAGCGCGCCGGAGGTGGGGTAGGCGCTGGTCACCTCGGCCAGGGCGAGCCCCACGCAGAGGACGAAGAGGCCTACGCCGATCCAGCCCCACAGCATCACGGCCGGGCCGCCGGAGCCCATGCCGAAGCCGTACAGCGTCATGCACCCGGAGAGGACGGATATGACGGAGAAGCTGATGGCGAAGTTCCCGAAGCCGCCCATCCGGCGGGCGAGGACGGGCTGGTAGCCGAGCTCCCTGAGGCGCTGTTCCTCGTCCTGCTGGGGTGGGGCCTTGCGGTCCTGGCGGGCTGCCCAATCGGTTCTGGACACGGCGGTACCTCCGGGGGTCTGTGGAGCACGGGGACGGTGGAGCCTGGGGGTGCGGGTGAGGCCTGGGCGGTGCGGGTGGAGCGAGAGATCGGCGCCGTGGGGGAGGGCGGCGGGGGTCAGTTCCGGCCGGCCAGGCTGCGGGACCTGGCCTGCAGGAACACCTCCTCGGCCAAGGCGCGGTCGGCGGGGTCGCGGGTCCGGTGGGCCCACGGCAGGGTGGTCCAGTAGGGGCCGATCGTGTCGAAGACCCGGGCCGCCTCGTCGAACTGGAGGGCTCCCCACAGGGCGTGGGCGAGCTGGTTCAGATCGAGCGGGGAGGCGCGTGGGAGATCGGCGTGGTCGAACCAGGTGTCCAGGGCGTGGAGTGCGTCGCGCACGGCGTCCTCGGCGACCCAGTGCAGGTCCAGGGCCCGTTCCTGGCCGCGTTCGCGGCGGTAGCGTTCGACCCGTACGTAGAGCGGCAGGACGTGCACGGCGGATCCCGGGGGTGCGGAACCGGCGGCCCAGTGGACGAAGTTGGCGGCCTCGGAGAGCGGTCCGGGGGTGCCCGCGTACACGAACTGGAGCATGCGGTGGTAGGCCTCGCGATTGTGCGGGTCGCGCTTGTCGACCTCCGCGAGGATGCCCCAGGGGCCGGGGGGCAGCATCGGGCCGGGGGGCGCGACGCGGTGTTCGGCCATCTGGCGCTGCTCGTCGAGGAGGGCCAGGGCGAGCAGGCAGACCCAGGGCACGGGGTCGGCGGGGCTGATGCGGGCGGCCTCCCGGCAGGTCGACCACGCCTCCTGCCACAGTTCGCCGGTGCGGGGGTGTCCCGCGCGGTGGGCGCGGACGGCCCGTTCCACGCTGACACGCATGTGCATCACGAGCGCGGCCACGCTGTGCGGTTCTTCGGCCCGCCAGGCCTGGACCACGTCGGAGCCGGCGGCGACCGCGGCGAGCACCTGGGTGCGCTGGGTCCACAGGCCCCAGTTGTCGGTGCGTTCGAGTAAGCGCGCCATGGAGACCCAGCGCCCGGTGCGCAGGTCCTGGGCGGCGGAACGCAGTTCCTTGTCGTGGCCGGCCGGGTGGTAGACGGGCCGGAAATCGCTGCCCGCCATCACCTCGTCCCGGTCGACGGGCGGCGGCGGCCCGGGTGGGCGCGTCGTGCGGTGGTCGTGATCATCAGTCCTCGGATCGCATGGAAGGTGGGTCCATCCGGCCGCCGGCTGCCGCGACGCAGCCGTGCCCGGTGCCAGGGATGCGTGAACCATGCGAGAACTGTTCGTCGAACCCCCGCCGTTGACCCACGGTCGATGTCGCTGCCCGTTGATCGGCGATCACTATATGGCGATCAGGAGCATACGCATCCAGATCCTTGTTCGAACGTAAGTATCAAGCCAGGATCGACATATGAAGATGCGTCAGTCACACACGGTGGGCCTCGGGCGGATCTTGACGGGCGAGATCGCCCGGTGCAGGCTTCCGACCGACGTTCGATCAAGGCGACACCAGGGACGGAGTGGTGATGACGGGCCCGGTGCTCGCTGTCGATCAAGGCACCTCGGGGACCAAGGCGCTGGTCGTCTGTCCGATGCGCGGGGTCATAGGCTCCGGATCCGCCCCCGTGCGACCCCGTTACCTCCCGGGCGGCCGCGTCGAGGTCACCCCCGGCGAGCTGCTGGACTCGGTCGTCGACGCGGGACGCGCCGCGCTGGCGGAGGCCGGCGAGCCCGTGGTGGCGGTGGGCCTCGCCAACCAGGGCGAGACCGTACTGGCCTGGGACCCGGCGACCGGCGAACCGCTCACCGACGCGATCGTCTGGCAGGACCGGAGAGCCGAAGCGCTCTGCACCGAACTGGCCGCACACGCGCCGGCCTTGCGGGAGACGACCGGTCTGCCGCTCGACCCGTACTTCGCCGCACCCAAGATGGCCTGGATACGCCGACACCTGACCCGGCGCGGCGTCGTGACGACCAGCGACGTCTGGCTCGTGCACCGCCTCACCGGTGCGTTCGTCACCGACGCGGCGACCGCGGGCCGCACCCAACTGCTCGACCTCGACACGACCCGCTGGTCGGACGCCGCACTGGACGTCTTCGGCCTCACGGATGAGCGCCTTCCGGAGGTCGTCGACGCCGACACCCACATCGGCACCACCGCCGCCTTCGGTCCCGAACTGCCGCTGACCGGGCTGCTCGTGGATCAGCAGGCCGCGCTGCTCGCCCAGAGCGTCACCGAGCCCGGTACCGCCAAGTGCACCTACGGCACCGGCGCGTTCCTGCTTGCGCAGACCGGCCCGCGCCCCCTGCGCAGCACCTCCGGACTGGTCGGCTGCGTGGCCTGGCGGCTCGCCGGCCGGACCAGCTACTGCTTGGACGGACAGGTGTACACGGCCGCCTCCGCCGTGCGCTGGCTCACCGATCTCGGGGTGATCTCCGGCGCCGCCGACCTCGACACCGTGGGCGGGAGCGTCCCGGACGCCGGTGGTGTCACCTTCGTCCCGGCACTCGCCGGGCTCGCCGCCCCGTGGTGGCGGGGCGACCTGCGGGGCTCGGTGACCGGCCTGGGCCTCGACACCACCGCCGGCCACCTGGTGCGCGCCCTGTGCGACGGCGTCGCCGCGCAGGTCGCGGAGCTCGCCGACGCGGTCGCCGCCGACCTGGGCGCCCCGCTCACCACCCTGCGCGTCGACGGCGGCCTCACCCGGTCCACGCTGCTCATGCAGGCCCAGGCCGACCTCCTCGGCATCCCCGTGGAGGTGTCGGCGCTGCCGGACGTCACCGCGCTCGGCGTCGGCGCCGTCGCCCGGCTCGGGCTCGATCCCTCGCTCACCGTCGCCGAAGCCGTCCCGCAATGGAAGCCGTCCGCCGTCTACGAACCGCGGGCCGGTGCGGCGCAGGCGGCGGAACGCCGCGCCCGGTTCCGCGCGGCGGTCTCGACCCTGCTCGGCGACACACCCGCATGACCGGCACCACCGAGGCGATCGCCACCACCGTCACCACGGGCGGCTCCCTGCCCGGCGGGGACTACGACGTGACGGTCGTCGGCGCCGGCGTGGTGGGCACGGCGATCGCCCGCGAACTGGCCCGGCTCCCGCTACGGATCGCCCTCGTCGACGCGTCCGACGACGTCGGCGACGGCACCTCCAAGGCCAACACCGCCATCCTCCACACCGGTTTCGACGCGGTCCCGGGCTCCCTGGAGTCCCGGCTCGTCCGCGAGGGCCACCGGCTGCTCTCCGCCTACGCCGCCGAGACCGGCATCCCGGTCGAACCGCTCGGCGCGCTCCTCGTCGCCTGGGACGCGGAGCAGCTGGCCGCGCTGCCGGGGCTCGCGGACAAGGCCGTACGCAACGGCTACCGCTCGGCCCGGATCATCCCGGCCGCAGAGGTAAGGGCCCGCGAGCCGGAGCTCGGACCCGGGGCGCTGGGAGCGCTCGACGTGCCGGGGGAGTCCCTCGTCTGTCCCTGGACGACCACGCTCGCCTACGCGACGCAGGCCGTCCGCGCGGGCGTCGAACTCCACCTCAACTGCCGGGTACTGCAGGTCACCTCCGACGCGACGCACACCCTGGTCACGAGCCGGGGACCGCTGCGCACCCGGTACCTCGTCAACGCGGCCGGGCTGCACGCCGACGAGATCGACCGGCTCCTCGGCCACGCGGACTTCGCCGTGACGCCCCGGCGCGGCCAGCTGATCGTCTTCGACGAGCTCGCCCGAGGCCTCGTCCGGCACATCCTGCTGCCCGTACCGGGAGCCCTCGGCAAAGGGGTCCTGGTGTCGCCGACGGTGTACGGGAACGTGATGCTCGGGCCGACCGCCGAGGACCTCGACGACAAGACGGACACGGGATCGACCGCCGAAGGGCTCGCACTGCTGCGGGAGAAGGGCCGACGGATCCTGCCGGCCCTCCTGGAGGAGGAGGTCACCGCCGTCTACGCCGGTCTGCGGGCCGCCACCGGCGACGACGACTACGCGATCCGGGCCCACCCCACCCAGCGGTACGTCACCGTGGGCGGGATCCGCTCGACGGGCCTGAGCGCCTCGATGGCGATCGCCGCGCACGTCGTGGCACTGCTCGCCGACGGCGGCCTGCCGGTGACGGGAGCCCGGGAGCCGGCGCCCGTGCGCATGCCGAACCTGGGCGAGGCGTTTCTTCGCCCGTACCGCGACGCCGAGTTGATCGCACGGGACCCGGAGTACGGCCGGATCGTCTGCCACTGCGAGCGCGTCACCCGCGGGGAGATCCGCGACGCGCTGGCCTCGACCGTCCCGCCCGGCTCGCCGGACGGCCTGCGGCGGCGCACCCGGGCCCGGGGCGGCCGCTGCCAGGGCTTCCACTGCGGGGCCGCCGTCCGCGCGCTGTTCGAGGAGGCCCGGCGGTGAGCCACGACCGCGTGGTCGACGTCCTGGTCATCGGCGCCGGCCCCGCCGGGCTGGCGCTGGCGACCCGCCTCGCGAGCGCGGGCGCCGGACACGTCGAGGTCCTGGAGCGCGAGCAGGACGCGGGTGGAGTGCCGCGCCACTGCCACCACGGCGGGTTCGGTGGGCCGGTACGCCCCTGGCTCACCGGACCGGCGTACGCGCGGCGGGCCGCGCAGGCGGCGACGGCCGCCGGGGCGACGGTCCGCACCGGCGTCAGCGCCACCGGCTGGGCCGGGCCGCTGACCCTGGAGACCACGAGCCCGGCGGGGCTGGAGCGCATCACCGCCCGGGCCGTCGTCCTCGCCACGGGCGCCCGCGAACGCCCGCGCAGTGCCCGGCTGGTGCCCGGCTCCCGCCCGGCCGGCGTGCTGACCACCGGGGAACTGCAGCAGTCGGTCCACCTGTACGGCCAGGACATCGGCCGGCGGGCCGTGGTCGTGGGCGCCGAGCCGGTGTCCCGTCATGCGGTACGCACGTTGCGCCGGGCGGGAGCGGAGGTGGTGGCCACGGTCACGGAGCACCCGCGCGGCGCCGCCGTACCGGGAGTCCCGCTGCTCACGGCCACGACGGTGGTCGAACTACGCGGCCGGGGCCGCCTGTCGGGCGTGGCCGTGCGCCACGCGGACGGCCGCACCGGGGTCCTCGCGTGCGACACGGTGGTCTTCACCGGCGACTGGATCCCCGACCACGAGCTGGCGCGCCGCGCCGGCATCACCATGGACCCGGGAACCCGGGGCCCCGCCGTTGACGCCTCCTTCCGCACGTCGGTGCCCGGGGTCTTCGCGGTGGGCAACGCCCTGCACGGCGTCGAGCGCGCCGCCACGGCTGCCGCCGAGGGCGCCGCCGCCGCGGTCCCGGTCCTGACCCGCCTTTCGGGTGCGCCGTGGCCGGAGGTCGGCCCGCCGCTGCTCGTCCGGGCCCCGCTGCTGTGGGTGGCGCCGAACCGGCTGACGGACCTCGTGGGGCGGCCGTTGCTGCTGCGGTCGGGCGAGCTGCTGACCGCACCGGTGCTGACGGCCGCCCAGGACGGCCGGCTGCTGTGGCGACGGAGGTTCCCGGTCCGGGTGAACCCGTCGCGGTCGTTGCGGCTGGCGCCGGGGTGGACGGACCGGGTCGACCGGTCGGGCGGTCCGGTCGTGCTGGGCGCATCGGACCGACCGGGACGGAGCGATCGTCCTCGGTAGTCTCGACCCATGACGGATCGGGAGCAGTACGTCCGGTATGGGAACGATGTGAAGGTGCTCGCGGCGATCGGTGAGCAGGTCGCCGCGCAGGCCGGCCCGGTCACGGTCCGGCTGCCGAAGGCCTTGGCCGAGTCCGCGATGGCCGCGTGGGAGCGGGAGGAGTTGAGCGGGCGCGATCCCGAGACCCACGAGGAGTACACGCGGCGGGCCGGGGCCGCGGAGTTGGCCTTCATCGGTCTCGAGATCTCGAACCACGGCCGGTGGGAGGGGGAGGAGGTGGTTGTCGACCTCGACCTCGACGTCGCCTCCGCCGGGGCCGCCCTGCGGGCCTCGCAGTAGGCGTCGGCGCCTTCCGCTTCCCGCCGGAAGTGCCGCGAGGAGCAGGTCGGGACCGCCCGGTGCCTCGTGGCCGAGAAACGCGCGATCACGACACGGGGTGCCCGTGAAATCCGTTTCGTCCCCGTAGGTGATTCGGTAGGGGACGCTGTGACAACTACCCCGTTCACCAGGAACGTTCGCTTCCGGGACGGTCCGCCGGACGATTGACCAGAGGTCATGTCACGCGTCGAAACGGGTTTTTGTAGATCTGTACGAAGAGTAGGTTTCAGCCGGCGGACGATTTCATGTCTTCCGTCCCTGCCTGATTGCGCTCGGTTGCCTGTGTACTCCTCACACACGATGCAATGAAGCGGGGGAGAGAGCCTTGAGCGAGACGATAGCCGGCAGGTTGCTCGCCATGGCCTGGCTCGATCCGGGCGCCACCGTCACCGCGGAACTCGCCGTCCGCCATGCGCCGGGGGCGGACCTGACCCGCACCCCGGCCGCACCGGAGCACATCGCCGGCGATCAGCCGTAGCGACCTCCCGCGGGTACCGCCGATCGCACGTCGATCCCCGGACGCCGGCCTCGAAACGGCACCCGCGAGACCCACCTGCCGCCCCTGGTGTCCCGTTACGGGCAGAACGCCAGGGATGTCCCCCACCGTCTCCTAAGGAGTGACCGTGACTGCGCACACCCAAGAAGTGAACATCCAGGACCTCAAGCGCACCTGGCTGGACGAGGCGATCGCACTGGCCACGAACAGCGTGGCCAACGGCGGCGGGCCGTTCGGCGCCCTGGTCGCCAAAGACGGCGAGATCGTCGCGCTCGGGAACAATCGGGTCACCTCCACCCTGGATCCGACCGCCCACGCAGAGGTGAGCGCGATGCGGGCCGCCTGCAAGGAGCTCGACACCTTCTCGCTCGAAGGCTGCGTCCTGGTGACCTCGTGCGAACCCTGTCCGATGTGCCTCTCCTCGGCGCTGTGGGCGCGCGTCGACCGGATCGTCTTCGCCGCCGACCGGGACGACGCCGCGGTGGCCGGTTTCGACGACCGCAAGTTCTACGACCTGTTCGAGAAGCAGCCCGCGTCGAAGTGGCCGCTGGCGATCGAGCAGCTGGACCTGCCGAACCGTACGGCTCCGTTCGACGCGTGGGTGGCCAAGACCGACCGCATCGACTACTGAGGCAGCGGTCCACCGCTCCGACATGGATCACTGTGGACGCCGGACCTTTCCGGCACCGCAACGCCAGGTGAACGTCCACGAACAGCAGTGAACACCCCGGGAGCCGGGCGCCGGATCGACAGCGTCATCCGCCGCCCGGTCGTCACCGGTGGTCACATCCTTCCTCAAGTGCAGCGCAAACGGCTCAAAAAGGACCTTTTCCCGCTCTTGCAAGGAGTTCTCGTGGCGATCCAGCGGAAGCACACCATGCACCACTCGACGATCCTCGACGCCGATCCGGACACCGTCTGGGCCGAGGTCCGGAACCCCATGAACGTCGTCAAGATCGTGTCCGGTCCCGCGGTGAAGGACGTGGGCTGGGCCGAGGGTGGCACGCCCGACATCGTGCCGTCGCGGTACGACTTCACCCTCGTCTTCAACGACGGCCTCGTCCAGCAGGAGATCGCCGGCCGCAACGAGGTGGACCGGTCCTCCACCTACCGGGCCGTCGCGCCGACGATGGGCATCACCAGCTACGACGCCACGATCCGCGTCCGGCCGATCACCGACGACCCGAGCCGCAGCTACTTCGAGTGGTCGCGGGTGCTCGGGATCGCCGACGACGCCGACCCCGACGTCGTACAGGCGGTCATCGCCATGATGGAAAACCAGACCGGCTCCGTACGCGACCACTTCGCGGCCTCCTGAGCGGGCGGGCCACAACACTCTCGGCCCGGGCGGCGGACCACCCGGCGCCTTCGGCAGGGTGGTCCGCCGCCCGGGCCGACGGTCAGCGCAGGTGCGCGGTGTCGTTGACGTACCGCACGGACGCGACGCCGTCCGCGCCGTACGCGACCGCCGACACCGAGGCCGCCGCCGTCTCCATGCGGAACAACGACTGCGGCGGCGCGCCGAGCGCCATCCGGATCAGCTGCCGGACCGGCGTCACGTGCGAAACGACCAGCACGGTCCTCCCCGCGTACCGGACCAGCAGCTCGTCCCGGGCCAGCGCCACCCGCCGCGCCACTTCCGTGAAGGGCTCACCGCCCGACGGCGCGGCCGCCGGTGAGTGCAGCCACGCCGCCAGCTCCCGCGGACGGCGCTGCTCCACCTCGGCGTACGTCAGCCCCTCCCAGGCCCCGAAATCCGCCTCACGCAGTTCCTCGTCGATCCGTACGCCGAGGCCCAGCCGTTCGGCCACCGCCCCGGCGGTCTCCCGGCAGCGCCGCAGCGGTGAGGACACGACCACACCCACCGCCCCGCGCGCCGCGAACATCGCCGCGGCCGCATCCGCCTGCCGGCGTCCGACCGCCGACAGCGACGGGTCGGCGCCGCCACTGCCGGAGAACCGCCGCTCCGGCGTCAGAGCGGTCTCACCGTGCCGCATCAGCAGGAGAGTCGTGGGTGCGGCGTTCACGCCGGTCGCCCCGGGGTGCGGACGGCGGCCTTCGTGACCAGGTGGTTGCCGAGTACGAGGTAGTCGATCTCCGTACCGAGGAAGCAGTCCAGCGCGTCGGTGGGCGTGCAGACGATCGGCTCGCCGGCCACGTTGAACGAGGTGTTGAGCAGGCAGGGGACATCGGTCAGCGCGGTGAACCGGCGGAGCAGGGCCGCCAGCCGCGGGGTGTCCCGATCGGTGATCGTCTGGACCCGGGACGTACCGTCCACATGGGTCGCTCCCGGAATCACGTCACGGAATTCCGGTCGCACCGGGAAGACGAACGTCATGTACGGCGAGCGGGTCTTGCGGCCCATCTCGAAGACCTTCGGGGCGTCCCGTTCGAGCACGATCGGTGCGAACGGGCGGAACGGCTCGCGGTGCTTGACCCGGGTGTTGATGACGTCCTTGATGTCCGGGAAGTTCGGGTTCGCCAGGATACTGCGGTGTCCCAGGGCCCGGGGGCCGTGCTCGATGCGGCCCTCGTACCAGCCGATGACCACCTTCTCGGTGAGCAGCTTCGCGACCTGGTCGACGACCTCGTCGTCGCTCAGCCGGGTCCATGCCACCCGACCGGCGAACTCCTGAAGGGCCCGCCCGATCGCCTCGTCGTCGTATTCCGGTCCGAGGTACGGAGTGACCGGCGCCGGCGCGGGCCGCTCCCGGTCGGCGTGTTCGAGGTGGCCGAGCCACGCGTGGACGGCGGCGCCGATGACGATACCGGTATCGCTCGCGCCGAAGCTCACGTCCATGTCGTCGAACCGCGACCCCTCGAACAGCGGGGTGTTGTTCAGGCAGTTCAGCGCCACACCGCCTTCGAAGAGCAGACGGTTCAGATCGGTCCTGGCCTCGAGTGCGCGCAGCTGGTGGTTCGTGACGACGGTCAGCATCTGCTGCGCCGCCGCGGCCACCCGTGCCCGGTAGGCGAGGGTGTCCTGCGCGGGACCGAAGTACTGCTCGAAGAGCGGGTCGAGACCGCGGGGGTCGTCCGTCTCCAGGGGCCTGCTGAAGGTGTACCGCCCGTCCTCCCGCAGTTCGACGAGGTGTTCCAGGAACGGGTTCGGCGCCGGCGGCCGGGCGAAGCCGGACAGGCCCATGACCTTGTACTCGTCGTTGTTGGGTACGAAGCCCAGGTACCGGGTGATCGCGGCGAACAGCAGGCCGATCGAATGGTGGGCGCCCACGGCCGACTCGTCGAAGACGCGGATCCGGCCGTCGCGGATTTCGCCGGTCACCGACGAGAAGACCTCCGCGCGGCCGTCGCTGACGAGGAACGCCGCGTCCTTCATTCCCGCCAGGTAGTAGCCGGTCATCGCATGGGCGAGGTGGTGCGGTACGAACACGACCTGGTCGGGGTCCGGCGTGAAACCGGTGCGTTCGGCGAAGTCGGCGAGGATCGCTTCGTGGCTGACGACCTCGGTGAACAGCGTGCCTATGCCACTGACGAGGTCGAGCTTCGCCGCGGGTGCCATCGGCGCGGACGTGATGCCGGCCAGCATCTCGTCGAAGACCTCGGGGGAGAAGTTCCAAGGGACGGCGATCAGATCGATGTCCGTGAACCGCAGCCCCGCCTGTTCGAGGCACCACGCCACCGAGTGGAACGGGAAGTCGGTGGTCTTCTTCTCCCGGTTGAGCCGCTCCTCCTCCACGGCGGCGACCAGCTCGCCGTCCACCAGCAGCGATGCGCCGGCGTCGTGGCCGAGGAGGTAGTGCTTCTCGGCGCCGACGGAACCGAAGTGCTCGGCGAAGACCTCCGAGACGCGGCTGAAACCGTTGCAACCCAAGACGATCATGACGATTTCCTTCTCTGTCGTGCGGCGCCGGCCCCGAGCGGACCGGTGCCGCAGGACGGCCGGTGATGCGGCGAGAGCAACCGCATCACCGGCCGTGCGTGCGAGGGAGTTCGGGAATGACTACGTGAGTGACGCGGCGACCGTGGGGAAGCGGTCGGCGGACAGCCCGGCCGGGTCCGTCCAGGGCTGCTTGCCCGCCAGGAGATCGCGGACGATCTCCCCGGCGGCGGGTGCCTGGCACAGCCCTTGGCCGGAGAACCCCGCCGCGTAGAAGAAGGGCCGGGAGGGATGCCGCCCGATGAGGGCGCCTCCGTCCGGGCTGGCCTCCAGCGCTCCGCTCCACCCACGACGGACGCGGACGCCGTCGAGGGCCGGGTAGACGGTGCCGAGCAGGTGGGACAGCCGGCCGAGCCAGGCCTGCCTCGACTCGTCCGGGCCCGGCCGGCCCATCCCGACGAGGACGCGGTCCCGCCAGGCCCGGATCCGCAGACCGCTGGTGGCGTGCAGGGTCATCGGGAGGGTGACGGGCGGGTTGTCGGGCGGGTCGGTGAGGAGCAGCTCGATCGGATCCGCGCTCACCGGAAGGGGTACGTCGCCCAGGGCGGCCACCGCCGCCGACCACGGGCCGGCCGCGCAGACCACGCTGGTGGCGAGGATGCTGCCCGCGGGAGTGCGTACGCGCCCGTCCGGGTCGATCCCGGTGACCGGTGAATCGGTGAGCAGGACCGCGCCCGCCTCCTGGGCGGCTGCGGCGTAGCCGCGCACGATCGCGGCCGGATCGCAGGCGTAGGCCTCCGGCGACCAGGCCGCGGCCAGGACGGAACGCTCGTCCAGCAGCGGGTTGAGCCGCGCCGCCTCGGCGGCGCTCACCAGCTCGACCTGCACCCCCGCGGCGCGCTGGGCGGCGTGCTCGCGCCGGAAGTCGGCCAGCTGCCGCTCCTCGGTGAACAGCACCAGGAACCCGACCCGCTCGAGGCCGACGGGTATTCCCGTCCGTTCGGCGAAGGAGTGGTACGCCTCCAGGCTCCGGACGGCGAGGCTGCCGGTGAGGGGGCTGCCGGGAAAGTAGGTACGGACCACCCCCGCGGTGGCCGCGGACGATCCCGATCCGAGCGTGCCGCGCTCCAGCAGAACGGTGCCCACACCGGCCTCGGCGAGGTGGCAGGCGATCGACGTGCCGATCACTCCTCCACCGATGACGAGGGTGTCGGTGCGGGTGGGGTGTGCGCTCATGCGGGCTGTCCCGCGTGGGCGGGGCCGTGCCGGCGCAGGTGGTCCGCGGTGTTCCAGGGGTACAGGTGGAGGTTCCAGCCGCCGAGGCAGTTGATGTAGAGGGCCATCTGGCCGGTGACGGCGAGGAAGTCCTCGCGATCGAGGTGGTCGAGGCAGGCGAGGAAGCGCTGGGTGTAGCTCCAGAGTTTGTCCAGGCCGCAGTAGCCGAGGAACTCGGCGGGGATGCCGACGAGGAGGCGCGTCATCTGGCGCAGGGACTCGATGGGCATGTCGGCGACGGCCGCGCGGACGAGGCCGCCGTAGGTGGCGTACCCCAGGGGGCGGGTCTCGCCGTTCACGAAGAGGAGGGTGGGCAGGACGGTGTCGAAGGTGCCGGCACCGGAGGGGATCCAGCCCCGGTGCATGTCGGCGAGTTCGGGCGGCGCTTCCAGCCAGATCCGTTCGGTCTCGGTGTGGAGGTCGTGGATCAGACTCTTCGCGTCGGGCTGGGCGGCGTGCAGACGGGGGATGCTGTGGCCGCCCGCGGTGCCTGCCGCCCTCACCTCGACCAGGATCTCCTTCTTCGTAGAGTGGACGGCGTCCCAGGTCGCCCGGCCGGCTTCGAGGAGGGCGGGCATGTCCTCGGGACGGATCCGGCCGACCGGGGAGGCGGGCATCGGTTCGGTGAGGGGGCCGTACTTGATGCCGAGGTGTTGGAGGGCGGAGCAGAACACCGTCCCGTCGGGTGCCTCGCGCCGGTCGGGGATCCGGGTGGACGCGGGCAGGTGGAGCAGCGATGGTATGGGGGCCACGTGGTAGAGGTGGGCTCCGGCCACCAGGGCGTGTCCCTGGAGGCTTCGGTAGGGCAGCGACTCCCACAGTGCGTCGGCGAGCTCGGGGTTACGGCCGTCGAGCTCCGCGGTGACGGTGATGCCCAGGTCGGGCCAGGCGATGTCGAGCAGGCGGCCGGCTGACGTCCGCGTCGGCCCGGATAACGTCTCGGTCAAGGCTCACTCCTTCGTTCGGCACGATGTCAGGAGGCACGGCGAGCCCGCTCCCCCTGTTTCTTCGCGTCGTGTGTGAAGGAGTACACAGGCAATCGAGCGAAGTCGGGCAGGGACGGAAGACATGAAAACGTCCGCCGGCCGAAACCCACACTTCGTAGAGATCTACAAGAACCGATCCGGGTTCCTGCAGTGCTCCCTGGCCGATACTCCAGTCGATCCCACCGGAATGCAACCTTCCTGGTCGGCAAGGGAGTTGAGGCCTGCAGGCGGTCCGGACCGACAGAGCGGGAGGCGTCCGGCAGGTGCCGAGCGGGGCCCTCGGAACCTATGGGAACAGGCCAAGCGGAGGGCGGATCCGCTGTGCCTCCTGTTGCCGGCGGGCCCGGGAGAGTCGCGCGTGACCAGTGAACGGGCGGACGATTGCTGTGTGCGGTCGCGATGCGTTGCGGAACCGGTCGGCGGCGACGTCGCCCTGTCGCCGACGCACGAGGGGGCAAGATGAGGCCGACTGACCTGTCGTGACGACGGAGGTGGGTTCCCGTGCCCCGCAGCACCGCCGACGACGACGCCGGGTGGCGGCCCCGCCGACGCCCGCGAGGCATCGGTACCTGGCCGGCCGTGGGGGTGACGGTGGCCGTCCTCGTCGTCGCCAACCTGACCCTGCACCGCCTGACGGGTCTGTGGGGCCTGGCGGCGGCCGTGGTGGTCAGCGTCCTGCTGCTGGCCGTCCTGCGCTGGGCCGGCGGCACCCTCGCGGACGCGGGCCTGGCTCCGGGCACGCTGGCCCGCGGTGCCCGCTGGGCGCTCGCCCTGATCGGCCTGGTCGGCGTCGTCTACCTGGTCGGGGCCCTGCTGCCGGCCACCAGGGCACTGTTCGAGGACCGGCGGTACGCGGCGATGGACGGCGGCGAGGTGCTGCTGCGCGCCTTCGTGCTGGTCCCCGTCGGCACGGTCCTGGTGGAGGAGGTCGCCTTCCGCGGTGTGTTGTACGGCCTGGTGGACCGCGTCCGGGGGGCGGCCTGGGCGACCGCGGTGTCGAGCGTGCTGTTCGGGCTGTGGCACGTGCTGCCGTCTCTGCACCTGGCGACCGCGAAACCGGCCGTCAACACGGTCGTCGGCGACTCCGGGCTCGGGGCCGTCCTCGCGGTGCTGGGTGCCGTGCTGTTCACGGCGGCCGCGGGCGTCCTGTTCTGCGAGCTGCGCCGCCGCAGCGGCAGCCTGCTGGCTCCGATGGGCCTGCACTGGGCGGTCAACGCCTTCGGCTATCTCGTCGGGTACCTGCTGCGCTGACCCGGCGGTGGGGTGGCTCAGTTCCGCGGCGAGACGATGTCCTTGAGCTGGTTCAGGTCCTGGGCGGTGAATCCCTCGGGTCGCATGATGTCGTTCCACGCGTCGACGTACGCGGCCTTGTACGTGTGGCCGTGGCCGTCCGGCACGCCGGTCGAGAACGGCAGGTCGGCGGTGACCTGCCAGAAGGTCACGAACGGGATCCAGACCATGGCTTCGAGCACGTCCGAGCCGGGCCGCTCCCCGATCCAGTCGGGCTCGGTGAGGGCCAGCCTGGGGCTCCACCAGACGATCGGGTCGGACGGGTGCATCAGGTAGAGCACCCTCGGGCCGTCCCACGGCCGGTCCGCCGGAGGGATCCCGCCGGTCGGCTCGTCGGTGAACCGGACGGTCCGCCCGTCCCGGTAGACGGGTTCGATCTCGGGGCTGCCCGCGTCCCGGTGGTCGCTGAACTCGCGGAAGAGCGTGTTGAAGTTGGGCGGACCGGCGAACACCGTGCCGGCGGTGCGGTTGCGCAGGTCGGCCTCCCCGCTGAAGGCCGTCTCACCACCGAACGACCCCAGGCTCTCGCCCGCCACGAACAGCCGTGGGCGCGTGTCCTGCGGAAGCTTGGACCACTTGTCGTAGACGGCGTCGAAGAGGTCCCGACCGGCCTCGCGCGCCTTGGACTGGTCCACCAGGTACGACATCCACGACGGCAGGTACGAGTACTGGATCGCCACGGTGGCCGCGTCGCCGTTGCCCAGGTACTCGAACGAGTCCACGGCGGCGGGGTCGATCCAGCCGCTGCCCGTGGTGGTCATCACGAGCAGGTTCTCGCGCTGGAAACCGCCCGCCCGTTCGAGGTCCGCGACGGCCCGGGCGGCCCGGGTCTCCGTGTCGTCGGAGGTCGCCAGACCGGCGTAGGCGCGGACGGGCTCCTGCGCCGTGCGGTGCGTGAACGCGCCGATCTCCTTCGCCGTCGGTCCGGTGCCGGCGAAGGCCCGGCCCTCCCTGCCCAGTGAGTCCCACGGCACCAGCGAGCCGGGCCCGCCCGAGCGCAGGGCCGATGTGGGCTGGTGCACGCCTTCGGGTGTCTCCGTGTCACGCAGCGAGAAGGCCTCGTTGGTGGCGTTCACGAAGCCGCTCAGCAGCAGTCCGGAGAACGCGGCCCACGCCAGGCCCACCACCAGGACCCAGCCGACCACCCGCGCCGCCCGGCGGCCGATCCAGCGCCCGAGCAGATCGGCGGCCCGGTGGTACAGGGCCCGAAGCCCCCGTCCGGCGAAGAGCAGCAGCAGGAAGACGAGGGCGGCGACGAAGGGGCAGGCGACGGTGGTGAGGACGTTGTACTCGGTGACCCCCATGAGTCGGCGGATCTCGTGCTGCCAGTACTGGCCCAGCCCGAACGCGACTCCGAGGAGCACCACCGCGCAGACGATCAGGACGAGCCACGACCGTCGGGAGGGGACGCGCGCGTCCCGGTCGGCGAAGGCGCGCCACACGACGGCCGCGACCACGCCCAGCCCGTAGCCGATGGCGGCGCTGATGCCGCAGACCACTCCCTGGAGCACGCCGCCGCGCGGGAGCAGTGAGGGGGTGAAGGACAGACAGGCCAGCAGGAGCGCGCCCCAGCAGCCGGGGAGCGTCAGACGGGGCAACCGGCGGTGTGCGCGTGCCGGCTTCTCCTCCGCGGGAGGGACGGGCGGGTCATGGCTCATGGCGTCCTCCACGGACATGGTCCCAAGGCGCTGCTGGTCGTGCCATCCGGACGGCGGGCCGTCACTTCGGGCCGTCACTTCGGGCCGTCGGGAGGGGCACCGGCCGTCCCCTCGGCGCCGGGCGAGGTCCACCGCGCTCCGGTGCTCAGCCGGAAGGCGGCGACCGCGGCCTCCACGGTCGGGAAGAAGTGCCGGGGGTCGATGGTCCGGGTGAGCTCGTACCGCTCGATCTTGCGTCGCACCGGGTCCTTGAGCTCGGCGAACACCAGGTGCACGTCGTCCGCGTTGAGCACCTCGTCGAGCTCCTCCAGGATGTCGGCGGCGGTGGTGTCCACATCGGTCATGGGCTCCGCCGCGACCACGATCCAGCTCGGCCGCGGATCCGCGCGGGCCAGCCGCCGCACCGCGTCCCGGAAGGTCTTGGCGTTGGCGAAGAAGAGCGGGGCGTCGAACCGGTAGATCACCAGGCCGGGCAGGTGCTCGGCACTCGGGTAGGAACGGATGTCGTGGTATCCCTCCAGACCCCGGACCCGCCCCAGCACGGTGTTGTACGGCCACCAGGCCCGCCGGAAGACGTTGAGTACGGACAGGGCCACCGCGATCGCGATGCCGGGCAGCACGCCGAGCAGGGCCACGCCGGCGAAGGCCGCGCAGCAGAGCAGGAACTCCGCCCGACGTTGGCGCCACAGCCGTACGACTCCCGGTACGTCGGCCAGGGACAGCGACGCGGTGATGACCACGGCCGCGAGGGCCGGTTGGGGGAGATCACGGAAGAGGCCCGGAGCCAGCACGAGCATCAGGACGATGAGTGCCGCTCCGACCACCCCCGTCAGCTGGCTCCGGGCCCCCGCGCGCTCCGCCACCGCCGTCCGGGACCCGCTGGTGCTGACCGGGAAGCCCTGGAAGAGGGCGGCCGCCAGGTTGGCCGCACCGACACCCGCCATCTCCTGGTTCCCGCGCACCTCCTGCCCGGTACGGGCGGCGAAGGCCGAGGCGTTGGAGATCGTGTCCGCCAGCGACACCAGGGCGATGCCCAGCGCACCGGCGAGCAGCGGCGCGAGATCGGAGAGCCGCACCTCGGGGATCGTGAACGGCGGGAAGCCCTCGGGCAGTACCCCGACCAGGCCGACGCCGTGCCCGTCCAGGTCGAAGACGGCGACCGCGGCGATCGCCAGGACCACCATCACGAGCACGGCCGGAACCTTCGGCAGGAAGCGCTGCAGGACCAGGATCAGGGCGATCCCGCCGAGGCCCACGGCGGCGGCGGCCGGTACCACCGCCCCCTCGGCGATCTTCCGCACGACGCCGGCGCACTCGCCGATCAGGTTGTCCGCCTCGACCTTGAAGCCGAGCAGCTTGGGGAGCTGACCGATGAGGATGGTCAACGCCAGGCCGTTCATGTAGCCGATCATCGTCGGCTTGGAGATCAGGTCGGCGATGAAGCCGAGCCTCGCCACCGATGCCAGGATCATGATGGCCGCCACCATGACCGCGAGCATCGACGCCAGTGCCACGGCCCGGTCGGGATCCCCGTCGGCCGCCACGAGCGGCAGCACGGTGGCGGCGATCATCGGACCCAGCGAGGAGTCCGGACCCAGCACCAGGATCCGGGACGGCCCGAACACCGCGTACCCGAGCAGACAGAGGATCGTCGTGTACAGGCCGGTGATGGCCGGCAACCCTGCCAACTCCGCGTACGCCATGCCTTGCGGCACCAGCAGCGTGGTCAGGACGACGCCCGCGACCAGGTCCTTGGGCAGCCACTCGCGCCGGTAGGACGCCACCGCTCGGATTCCGGGAACCGTCCGGAATCGGGTGAGCACTCCATGGCCGGCCTGCCGGGTGGTCACGGGCCGGCCTTGCTCACGCGGGCCTCGACCGGCGGGCCACGAGCTTGCCCAGTTCCCAGACGAGCAGCAGCGCGACAGCGGCCAGCAGCGCCCAGCCGAACTGCCGCGCGTCGATGTCGGTCGTCCCGAGGACCCGCTGGAAGCCGTCCATCTGGGTCACCAGCACGGCGAGCACCAACTGGGCCAGGGCGACCCAGTTCATCTGCTTGCTGTCGAACGTGGACGTGGTCAGCACGGAGTCCGTCTCGCTGCGGCATTCGAACGCCGCCACGATCAGACAGAGGGAGAACGCCGTGAACGCGATCGAACGGCCGATCTCGATGTCGTCGAAGTGCCTCTCGCCGAGCGTGATCAGGCCGAGCAGCAGGACGGTGACCGCCAGCCCGCCGAGCCCGACCGTGATCAGCACGGGCCGGGTGAGCACCGACTCCCCGCGCGGACGCGGCCGGCGCCGCATGAGGCCGGCGCTCTCCCGGTCGAAGCCGAGCGCGAAGCCGAAGGACGCGTTGACGACGAAGTGGATCCACAGCACCTGCGGCGGGGTGAACGGCTCACCGGCGGCGATGTTGAAGACCGTGGCACCGAGGAACGTCAACACGAAGGTGACCAGCAGGAGCAGCACGAACCGGATGTACTTGGTGAGGTTGTCGTAGATCGTCCGACCCTGCTCGACGGCGTAGACGATGGTGGCGAAGTTGTCGTCGGAGAGGATCATGCGTCCGGCGTTCTTGGCCACGTCCGTGCCGCTGCCCATGGCGATACCGATGTCGGCGGCCTTGATGGCGGGAGCGTCGTTGACCCCGTCCCCGGTCATCGCCACGACCTCGCCCTTCTTCTTCAGCGTGTTCGCGAGCAGCACCTTGTGCTCCGGGGCGACCCGCCCCACCACACCGATCCCCTCGATGCGGGCGAGCTGCTCCTCCTCGCTCATGGCGGCGAAGTCGGAGCCGAGAACGGCCTCGCCGGGGATCCCGATCTGCCGGGCGATCGCCGCCCCGGTGGTGACGTCGTCCCCGGTCACCAGACGGACCCGGATGTGCGCGGCCTGCGCGTCGGCCACCGCGGCCTTGGCCTCCTCGCGGGGCGGATCGACCATGCCGACGAGGCTGGTCATCCGCAGCTCGACGACGTACGCCAGCAGGTCGCCGTCCGGATCGAACGCGTCCGGATCCAGGTCACGCATGGCCGCGGCCATCACCCGCCGCCCCTCGCCGCCCATCCGCTCGCTCTCCTCCTCGGCCCGGCGGAGCAGACCGGCGTCCCACGGGACGCTCTCGCCCGCCGCGAGCGCGGTGGTGGCCCGCGCCATCACCGCGGGGGCCGCGCCCTTCACGAAGCAGCGCACGACCTGCCGTCCGGAGGCGTCGACCGCCGAGTGGAAGGTGGCCATCAGCTTGTACTCGGGGTCGAACGGCAAGGTGGCGATCCGGGGGAGGGCGTCCCGGGTGGCGTCGGTGTCCAGACCGGCCTTGTGCGCGAGCACCAGCAGCGCCCCCTCGGTGGGATCGCCCACCACAGCTCCGTCCACGAGCTTGGCGTCGCTGGCCACCACATAGGGCAGGATCGCGTCCTCGATCCCGGCGGCGGACCCGGCGGCGTGGTGGACCTTCCCTTCGAGTCCGTAGCCCGTGCCCGACACGCTGTACCGGTCGGTGGGGCTCAGCACCTCGACGGCGGTCATCTGGTTCATTGTCAGGGTGCCGGTCTTGTCCGAGTTGATCGCCGAGGTGAACGCCAGCGTCTCCACCGACGGCAGTTCCTTGACGATGGCGCTGCGCTTCGCCAGGTTCAGGCTGCCCACCGACAGGATCGCCTGGGTCACGGTCGGCAGGGCCTCGGGGATGGCCGCGATGGCCAGCGAGACGGCGCTGACGAACAGGACGTCCCAGGCCTGGTCCCGCTGGCGGCCCAGGGCGAACATCACGATCATGGTGAGGCCCGCCGCGCCCGTGATCCACAGGGTCAGCCGGTCGAGCTCCTTGGTGAGCGGCGGGACCTCCTTCTCGGTGGACGACAGCATCCCGGAGATCTTGCCGAGCTCCGTGGCCGCCCCGGTCGCGGTGACGATCATGACGCCGCTGCCGTGGGTCACCGGCGTGTTCATGAACGCCGTGTTGACCTGGTCGCCGGGCGACAGCCGGCTGCCCGGCAGCGCACCGGTCTCCTTCGCCGCGGGAACGCTCTCACCGGTCAGCGCCGATTCGTCGATCTGCAGGGCGCTGGCCTCGACGAGCCGTCCGTCCGCCGGCACCTGGTCCCCGGCGGAGATCAGTACGACATCGCCGTCGACGAGCTGTTCGGCGGGGAGTTCGGCCTCCCTGCCGTCCCTGCGCACCCGCGCCGTCGCCTTCATCATCGACTTCAGCGCGTTCATGGCGCTCTCGGCCTTGCCCTCCTGGCGCAGGCCCACGATCGCGTTCAGCAGCGTCAGCGCGATCAGCAGGATCGCGGTGGTCCATTCCTGGATGACCAGCGAGACGATCGCCGCGGCCACCAGCACGAGCTGCATGTAACTGCGGTACTGGGCGAGGAACCGGCGCCAGGCCGGCGTCCGTCGCTCCTCGGGCAGTGCGTTCGGGCCGTTCGCCGCCAGGAGTTCGGCCGCCCGCGCCGCGGACAGGCCGACCGCGGGATCGACATCGAACGCCGCCACGACCTCCTCGGGGGAGCGCGCGTACCAGCCGTCCCCGGCGGGCGGGGGCTGCTGCGCCACGGAATCCGACCGCACCGTCATGGTTGTGCCTCCGATCCGGGGCCGCGGACGCGTCCGGGCCGGCCGCGCGCCGTCCGAGGGGCGCTAGCCACGCTTCTTCTTCGGCCTGTCCCGCCGGGCGGCGTACGGATCGGCCGGGGCGCCGGCCGGCGCCTCCCGCTCCAGGCTCCGCTTTGTGACGAGGAGATCCTTGCGGGCCTCCTCGCCGACATCGGGGAACTGCGGATCGATGTCCATCAGGGTGTGCGCGAGGATCGCCGCCGCGCAGATCCGCGCGAACCACTTCCGGTCCGCCGGCACCACGTACCACGGCGCCCATTTCGTGCTCGTGGCCGACAACATCTCGGAGAACGCGTGCTGGTACTCGTCCCACCGGCGCCGCTCCCGGACGTCGGCGGCGGAGAACTTCCAGTTCTTCTCCGGCAGGTCGATCCGCTTGAGGAAGCGGGTGCGCTGCTCCTCCTTGGACAGGTTCAGGAAGATCTTCACCACCTTGAACCCGTTGTCCGTGAGGTAGTGCTCCCAGCGGTTGATCTCCCGGTAGCGCCGGTCCCAGATGTCCGGACGGAGCACGTGTTCCGGCAGCTTCTGCCGGAGCAGGACCTCGGGGTGGACCCGTACGACGAGGACCTCCTCGTAGTGCGAGCGGTTGAAGATGGCGATCTCCCCGCGCGCGGGGAGCCGCCGGGCGTAGCGCCACAGGTAGTCGTGGTCGAGTTCCTCGGAGGAGGGCACCTTGAAGCTGCTGACCCGCACGCCCTGGGGATTGACGCCGCTCATCACGTGGCGGATCGTCCCGTCCTTGCCCCCGGCGTCGAGCGCCTGGAGGGCGAGCACCACGCCGTACGTGTCCTGGGCGGCCAGCCGCTCCTGGTACTCGGCGAGCAGCGCCACCCCGGTCCGCAGCAGCTCGGCGCCGTCGCGCTTCTTCATCCCGGCCTTGTAGCGGGGGTCGAAGTCCCGTTCCAGACGCACCTTCGATCCCGGTGGCACCCGGAGCGGCTCGATGAAGTCCGCGATGCGATCGGCCCTCTTGTCGGACATCAGCGCTCGCCCCTTCTCCGGCCCCCGGCGGTCACGGCCCCTCCCTCGCCGGGTCCGCGGTGCTGCCGGCGGCGGCGAGCGCCTCGCGGGACCGGCGCTCGGCCAGGATCGGGACGTACTTCCTGACCTTGGCCTGCCGGAACGAGTCGTACGCGGCCGCCACCGTCGCCTCGACGGTGGCCGCGTCGACCGACGGGTAGGCCGCCCGCAGGCGCGCCACGGTGGTCCGGACGGACGCGAGTTCCTCCGGGGTGGGTGACCAGGCGTCCGCCACCGGCGCCCCGGGATCCGCGGGGGCGGGGCTGGGGGCGGCTTCGGTCCGTTCCGCGCCCTGGAGTGTTGCCGCTGCCATTTCCCACGACCTTCGGACCGTCGATCCGCACATGCCGACATCGGGTGAGGACGTCCTCATGGCGATTCTCTGCCAAACCGGACAAGATCGCCCACCGTGCGGACGGAAGCCGCTCGATCCGCCACCGGCCGCGGGAACCTGTTCGGGTGCACAGCGGGTGTGGGGCGTACCGGTTCCGTGGTGAGGTGAATCAAGATCGCGGGACCTCCGTGGCGAGTGGCCGGGCCGCGGCGGTTCGTGGCCCGGCCGGCCTAGCAGGCGCCGGGGCCCCGGTAGATGGCATCGCACTCCGCGGCGCCGCCGCGGGCGACCTCCGTGCACAAGGTGGCTTCGACCTTGCCCAGCAGGCGGGTCAGTTCGGCGCGCTCGGTGGCGTCCAGGCCGTCGAGGGTCTGACGTTCCAGTTCACCCCATGCCGTGCGGACCTCGACGAGCAGTTCACGGCTGGCGTCCGTCGCCTCGACCAGGGAGGCCCGCCGGTCCGCGGGATCCGGGCGGCGCCGCACGTGGCCGGACTGCTCCAGGCGCTGGAGCATCTTGGTCACCGTGGAGGGGTCGAGGCCGACCGCCTTGATCAGCTCGGACTGGCGCACGGCCCCGCAGTCCCAGAGGTGCATCATCAGGAACTCCTGCCCCGGGTGCAGCCCCAGGTTCCGCAGGGCCCGGCCCGCGGTGATCCGGTGGAGCCGGGCGACCCGGCTGATCGCATGACTCACCGGCCCGTCCAGTACCGCACTCGGCACCGCCGCGCACTGCGTGGCGGAGCGCGGCTCCTGTACGGATTCCGCGGTCATGGCTGGGCTCCTCCTGGTCGGTCCGGGCATGTCTCCGAGAGGGATTCTACCTTCCGTCCCCGCTTTATGTTGGTCGGCCAAGTAATGGGGTACGCTGCATCTCGCAGCCAATCGTTGGCCGACCAATTAACCTGTGAGGTAGCAATGACCACCGCCTTCGAACCGGTCCACGTCGCCGGCGCCACCCTCCCCAACCGGATCGCCCTGGCCCCGATGACCCGCAGCCGCGCAGGTCAGGGGGGCATCGCCACCGGCCTCGTCGCCGAGTACTACACCCAGCGCGCATCCGCCGGCCTGATCATCAGCGAGGGGATCCAGCCCTCCGTCGTCGGACAGGGCTACCCCTTCACCCCCGGCCTGCACAGCGCCGAGCAGGTCGCCGCCTGGCGCGAGGTCACCGACTCCGTGCACGCGGCGGGCGGCCGGATCTTCGCCCAGCTGATGCACTCCGGCCGCATCGGCCACCCGAGCCTGCTGCCCGACGGCCTCGTCCCCGTGGCGCCGTCGGCGGTGGCCGCCCAGGGACAGCTCTTCACCGGCGACGGCATGAAGGACTTCGTCACCCCGCACGAGCTGACCGCGGCCGAGGTGCGGCAGACCGTCGCCGACTACGCGCAGGCCGCCCGCAACGCGATCGAGGCCGGTTTCGACGGCGTGGAGCTGCACGGGGCCAACGGATACCTGATCCACCAGTTCCTGGCCCCGGGCTCGAACCTGCGCACCGACGAGTGGGGCGGCCCCACGGAGAACCGGATCCGCTTCGCGGTCGAGGTGGTCAAGGCGGTGGCCGCCGCGATCGGCGCCGAGCGCACCGCGCTGCGCGTCTCGCCCGGCAACACCTACAACGACATCTCCGAGCCCGACCCGCAGCCCGTCTACGAGGCCCTGATCAAGGAGATCGACGGACTCGGCCTGGCCTACCTCCATGTCCTGGAGGCCGGCCCGGAGGCACGGGAGACCACCCTCGCCCTGCGCAAGCAGTTCTCCGGACCGTTCGTGCTGAACCCGGCGACCGAGGGCCCCACCGACCACCGCGCGCTCCCGCTGATCGAGGACGGCGTCGCCGACCTCCTCGCCTTCGGGGCGCTCTTCCTGGCCAACCCGGACCTGCCCGAGCGCCTGCGCACCGAAGGCCCGTACAACACCCCTGACCCCACCACCTTCTTCGGTGGCGACGCCCGCGGCTACACGGACTACCCGACGCGCTAGGCCGTCTCTTTCGGATCTTGCCGGTCAGGCCCGCGGCGTCCGGTGCCGTGCCTCGCAAGGCGGAGGGGCGCCCGTGTACTGGACGTACTCGGGCGCCCCGACAACACGGCGAGGTGCGGTGCCGGGCGTCGCGGGCCCGGCAAGATCCGGAAGAGACGGCCTAGGTGTGTTGTCCGGATTCGGGCGGACCCGGCAAGATCCTGAAGGGGCGACCTGGCCGGGCGTCCTGCCGATCGGCCAGGTTGACTCCGGCATGATGACCCCGTGGATCACATACCCCGACGCCGTGAGCGTGCCGCCGCCCTCGACCTTCGACGGATCCGGCTGACGGCCGCCGCGGCCGCGGTGGTGACCGTGGGCGCGGGGCTGGGGCTGCGGGCCGTCGGGACGGGGAGCACGGCGAAGTACGGGGGAGACGCCCTGTACACCGTCCTGCTGCTGACCCTTGTCGTGCTCGTCGCGCCCCGGCTGACGCCCCTGCGGGCGGCCGGGACCGCGCTGGCCGTCAGTTGGGCCGTCGAGTTCCTCCAACTGACCGGCGTACCCGCGGAACTCTCCCGGCACAGCACCGTGGCCCGCCTGATCCTCGGTTCCACCTTCAACGCACCCGACCTGTTCTGGTACGTGGTCGGCGCGGCGGCGGGCTGCCTCCTCCACACCGCGCTCGCCTCGACCGGCGGACCCGTCAGGGAGGTCGGACATGCCGCAGGGTGATGACGAGCCGGTCTTCAAGCGGAGCAAGTGGGGGACGAACCGCTACTACTACAACCCCGCGAACCCGGTCGGACTGGCGCTGATCGTCATCAGTCTGGTCTTCGTCGTGACGATGCTGATCCTGATGACCCACCGGGCCGGGCCGTTCGCACCGGAGCACACGCCTACGGGAGGCAACCCACCGACCGTCGCCCCCACGGCGCCCTGAGGGCGGGACCGGCGGGGTGCGGTCGCCACCTGGGAGGCGTTCGGGCGTTCAACCGTGGTGGGCCAGGCCGGAGGTGTCCAGTGCCGCGCCCGCCTGGCCGGCGAGGGCGACCGCCACCAGCCGGGCCTGCGGGGACGGCAGGCGGCGGCCCGGGAACGGGTCGAGGAGGAAGCGGCCGTAGTAGTGTCCGCCGCCGACGGCACGGAGCTCCGTCTCGCCGTCCGGCCACCGATCCGGCCAATGGACGGCTTCGCTCTCGCCCGGCTCCAGGCCGAGCCACAGGTCGCCGTCGTGCTCCAGCCGCGGCAGGCGCCCGACGAGCGACCCGTACGCGAAGCGGCAGCCACGCAGGTCCAGCAGGCCGATCAGGTCCCGGCGTACGTGTTCGACCACGGCCTCGGGAGATCCGCCGTCCTCGGCGAGGCGGCCGGTCGCCGCCAGCCGGGACAGGTAGGAGCTGCCGGTGACCACCGCGCCTTCGAGGCGGCGTACACGCACCGCGAGCTGCGAGACGATCAGGCCCACGATCAGGAGCAGGGTCGCCGTTCGGATGTCCTGCGCGTCGGTGATCGCGAAGTGCCCGTAGGGCCAGGTCAGGAGGACACCGAACCAGACGGCCGCCGACAGCGCGGCCAGGACCCCCACCGCCCGCGTGCCGACGGCCGAGACCGCCACCACCGCCACCACGAGCACCAGGGCGGCGTTCGCCGTGGAGAGATCCGTACGGAACGGCACGAGCGCGAGCGCGGCGAGGAAGGGGATCGCGAGGGCCGCGAGCAGGACGACGAGCCGGTGGAGCCGGTACCCGGACATGGCAAGCCTCCGTCCGGAGAGGGATGAACGCGACGCGGGCCGCACCCGGGGCAGAGGGTCCCGGGCCGTTCGGGGCCACGAGGGGAGCGGCACACCCCGTACACCTCCACCCTGCCCGTGCCGCGCCCCGCGGTACCGCAATGCCGCCGCCCTTGACGCACTCCATACGGGCACGGCGGGTCAGGGGGACCGGTGGGCGGTGTTCAGCCGGGCCGCTTGGCGCGTCAGGTGGTCGCGCTCGGCGAGGTTGGGTGCCTTCCGGGCGGCCTCGGCGTACAGCCGGGCCGCCGTCACCACGTCGCCGTCGCGTTCGTGGAGGTACGCGGCCACCGCGGTGTGGCGTGGCAGTCCGTCGTCCAACGCCGCGAGCGCCGCCAGCCCGGCGCGCGGCCCGTCGGCCTCACCGACGGCCACCGCGCGGTTGAGCCGTACGACCGGGCTGTCGGTCAGCAGCGCGAGCTCGTCGTACCACTCGACGATCTGCACCCAGTCCGTCCGCTCGGCGGTGGGCGCGTCCGCGTGCAGCGCGGCGATGGCGGCCTGAGCCTGGAACTCGCCCAGCCGGTCGCGGGCGAGGGCCGCCTGCAGGATCCGTACGCCCTCGGCGATCGCCGAGGTGTCCCACTTGCCCCGGTCCTGCTCGGCCAGCGGCACCAGGCTGCCGTCGGGCGCGGTCCGGGAGTCGCGCCGGGCATGATGGATCAGCATGAGGGCGAGCAGCCCGGCCACCTCGGGGTGCTCGACGCGGGCCGCGAGCTGCCGCGTGAGCCGGACGGCCTCGGCGGCGAGGTCGACATCGCCGGAGTAGCCCTCGTTGAACACCAGGTAGAGCACGCGCAGCACGGTGGCGACGTCGCCGGGACGGTCGAACCTTCCCCGAGCTCTTCGAGCAGGGGAGACCCCCTGGTCGGAGAGGGTGCGCTTGGCCCGGCTGATGCGCTGCGCCATGGTCGCCTCGGGCACCAGGTAGGCCTGGGCGATCTGCCGGGTGGTGAGCCCACCGACGGCGCGCAAGGTGAGCGCCACCGCGGACGACGGCGTCAGGGACGGGTGGGCGCACAGGAAGTACAGCTGGAGGGTGTCGTCCACGGCGGTCGCGGGTCCGGGCGGCGGCTCCTCGTCCACCAGGTCCTCACGCCGGCGGCGGGCCCCGTCCGCCCGGGTCGCGTCGAGGAACCTGCGCCAGGCCACGGTGACCAGCCAGCCCTTCGGGTCCCGCGGCGGATCGGCGGCCCAGGTGCGGATCGCTTCGATCAGGGCTTCCTGGACGGCGTCCTCGGCCGCCGCGAAGTCTGCTCCGCGGCGGACGAGGATCCCGAGGACGGCCGGCGTGAGGCTCCTGAGCAGGGCCTCGTCCATCGGTGAGGTCACTCCGTGGTGGTGGGGTGCGCGGTCAGGAACGGACGCAGTTCGAGCCACTCGTGGATGGGCTTCCCGCCCGCCCCGGGGGCGGCCGACAGCTCTCCCGCCAGTTCGACGGCGCGTTCGTAGCTGTCGACATCGATCACCATCCAGCCGGCGATCAGGTCCTTGGTCTCGGGGAACGGGCCGTCCGTGACCGGCGGGCGCCCTTCGCCGTCGTAGCGGACGAAGGTCCCCTCGGGGGCGAGGGCCTGACCGTCGACGAACTCACCGGTCCCTTCGAGGCGTGCCGCGAAGTCGTTCATGTACTGGATGTGCGCCGAGATCTCCTCGGGCGTCCACCGGTCCATGGGCACGTCGTTGACGGCTGCCGGGGCGCCGCGGTAGTGCTTGAGCAGCAGGTACTTGGCCATGACGCTTCTCCTCGGTGCTGGTGCGACCCATTGTGGCCGCCTTCACCCCGAGGACGGAGCCGGCCACGGGTTCTCGACATCCCCGTCCGAAGTTTTTCTTCCGGGCCGATCCGGACCGTGTGCACCGGCGCACCGTGGGGCGGCGGACCGACCTGGATCCCGCCGCATGCACGCGGAATCAGCCCATCCGGATTTCGGCCCGCCGAGCGGTTCCGCGGCGTTTTCGGGATGCCCGCCGAGGTGGGAGGGCCATCGGCGGCGCAGGCGTGGAACGGGCGGAGAGCCTGCCTCAGGCCACGCGCCCCCGCGCGCCTCCCGGCGTGACGTTCCCTCACGGTGGTAGCTGGGCAGCCGCTTGATGCTGATCGATCGTCTCGTGAGGGGAACCCCGATGACCAAGGTCCTGGTGCTGCACAGCGTGTGCCTCGTGAGGTCGGCCCTGGCCGCGCTGCTGAGATGCGAAGGCGATTTCGAAGTCACCACCGCCGGCTGGCGGGCCGCGGCGCGCCAGGCCGAGTTCTTACGACCCGACGTGGTGGTCGTGGACCTCGACTGTCCGGGGGTCTCGGACGCCCTCGGCGCGGACGCGGGAGTCGCCCGCCTGCTGCCCCCCTCGCCCACCCCCCTGCTGGTGCTCGCCCGGGCCGACCTGCCCGGCACGCTGCGCCGCGCCCTCAGGACCCAGGCGCTGGGCTACGTGGACAAGGACGGCTCGCCCGCCCGGCTGGTCAGGGCCATCGTCAAGGTCGCGGCGGGAGAACGCTTCATCGACGCCACGCTCGCCTCGGCCTTCATGGAAGCGGACCCCATGCCGCTCAGCCCACGCGAGCTGAGCGTGCTCGCCCGCGCCGCCGAGGGCGACTCGATCGCGGAGATAGCCCGCGCCCTGCACCTCGCCAGCGGAACCGTACGCAACTACATGGCCGCCGTGACCAGGAAGACCGGCGCCCGCAACCGGATCGACGCCATCCGGATATCCCGGCGGGCCGGCTGGGTCTGAGTCGACGACCCGAGGCCCCCGGACCCCGGACCCCTCCTCACCCGTGCGCGTTCCACAGACCCACCAGATCCCGGTACAGGGGTGACCTGTCCGGGAGCTCCGCATGCGTGCCGCACACCGCCCGGGTCCCGTCGAGTACGAGGACCCGGTCGGCCCTGACGGCGGAGGAGATGCGGTGGGCGACCACCACCAGCGTGCCGGGACGCTCCGCGAGCGCCCACTCGGCACGCTCCTCCGTCCTCGGATCGAGGTGGCAGGTGGCCTCGTCCAGCAGCAGCAAGGGGGCGGGGGAGAGATAGGCGGCGGTGAGGGCGAGGTGCTGCCGCTCGCCCGGAGTGAGCCGGCCCGGGTCGACGAGGGCGTCCGGTCCGCCGAGCCGGGCCACGAGCGCGTCCGCGCCGAGGACGGCCGTGGCCCGCTCCAGCTCGCCCCGGGACACCGGGCCGGGGCACAGGTGGGTCAGGTTCTCGTGGACCGTGCCCGTGAAGACGTACGCCTGCTGCGGAAGCAGCGTCCGGCGGGCGTCGGGACCGTACCCGGGAGCGGCCTGCCCCGGCGCGCCGCGCGCCGGGGCGCCCGCCACCCGTACGGTTCCCCGGTCGGCCGGCAGCAGGCCGGCGATCAGCGCGGTGAGGGTGGACTTGCCGATGCCGCTCGGCCCCACCACGGCCAGGTGCTCGCCCGGCCGGACCACCAGGTCGAGCCCGTCGAGCACCGGGTGCGCGCGGGGACCGTAGGCGAAGCGGACCCGCCGCAGCTCGACGGCGGGGGCGGGCGGATCGGGCAGCGAGGGCAGTGCGGGCGGTGCGGGCCGCGCGGGCGGTGCGACGACCGGCCCCGGCCCCCTCGTCGGGGTGCCGGATGCCGGCCCCGAGTCCGGTTCCGGTTCTGATTCCGGATCGCAGAACCGGTCCAGCACCACCAGCAGTCGGGTACCCGCCGCGCCCACCGCCGTCATCAGCGCGTCCAGGGCGGGCAAGAGGGACTGCACGAGGTAGGTGAGCGCCCCGGCCACCGCCCCCGCGCTCACCCCCCGCCCGAGCAGCCAGGGCGTGCCGGCCAGCAGCACCACGACCGGCAACCGGCCCGCGACACCCAGGGCCAGCGTGCGCAGGGCGGTCCACCGCGCGAGCCGCCCGGTCAGCCGTTCCTGCTCGGCGATGAGCAGCTCGACCCCGGCCCCGGCGCCCGCCCCGCCCCCGCACGCGACCACGTCACGCAACCCCGCCGCCAGCTCGCCGGTGCGCGCGGACAGCGCCTCGTCGGCGTCGAGCGCCGCGCGCTGCACGCGCGCCATCGGGCGCAGCGTGGTGAGGAAACCGGCCGTCCCCAGGAGCAGCGCGGGCAGGACGAGGATCAGCAGGACGGGCGCCAGCGCGGCCAGCCCGAGCAGCGCCCCCAAGGCGGTGAAGACGAACGACCGGGCGATCAGCACCAGTCCGGCGAAGGAGTCCCGGGCCATCTCGGTCTGCTGGGTCAGCCGGGAGACCGCACCCGAGTCCCCGGCCCGGGACTCCCTCGCAGGATCGGCGACGGCCCGCCCGATCGCCTGGCGCACGGATCGCCGCACCAGGCCGTCGCGCAACGGCTCGACCAGGTCCGCGAGCCCGCCGAACACCCCGCGCAGGGCCAGGGCGCCGAGCAGGGCGCCCCCGCCGGCCACGGCCAGCCAGCCGATGCCGGTACCGGTCCGACCGGCGAGGAAGCCGTCGTCGAGGGCGCGGGCCACCGCGTACCCGCCGAGGAAGGTGTGCGCGGACTCCAGCAGGGACCACAGCGCGAGCCGGCGCAGGGTTCGGGCCCGGCCGCGCAGGAAGCGGCGCCCCTCACGGGACACCCGGCGCCACGTGCCGTACTCGCTCATCGGACCGCCTCCCGCTCCGGCGGCTCCGCGGCCGGTTCCGATTCCCGCTCCGGTTCCGGTTCCGGCTCGGCCCCTGCACCGAACACCGCCCGGTAGTCGGGGTCCCGCCACAGCGCCGCGTGCGTACCGGTCGCCCGGACCCGCCCCGCGTCCAGCCATACGACGAGGTCGGCGCGGGCGGCCGTGGAGACGCGGTGGGCGACGACCAGACGGGTCCCGGGCCGGACCTCGCGGGCCAGCGCCCGTTCCACCTCGCGGGCGGTGAGGGTGTCCAGGCTCGACGTCGCGTCGTCCAGGACGAGCAGCCGCCCCGCACGGCAGAACGCCCGTGCCAGGCCCAGGCGTTGCAACTCCCCACCGGACAGCGGCGCGTCCGCGAGCGCCGTGTCGTACCCCTCGGGCAGCCGGCGCACGAAGGCGTCTGCACCGGCCGCCCGCGCGGCGGCGCGCACGGCCCCCGGGTCCGGACCCGGATCCGGACCGCCACCGAAGGCGATGGCGGCCGCGACGCTCCCTCCGAAGAGGGCCGGTCGTTCGAAGGCGTGGCCGACCTCGCGGCGCAACTCCTCGGTGGACAGCTCGTCCAACGGCACACCGTCGAGCAGGACCCGGCCCGCGTCGCACCCGGTGAGCCGCCCCGCCACGGCGGCCAGCGTCGTCTTGCCGGAGCCCGATCGGCCGACCACGACGGCGGTCGTCCCGCCGGGGATCCGCAGGTCGACGTCGTGCAGCAGTACGGTGCCCGCGCGGACGACCCGTACTGCGCACAACTCCAGCGTGCCCGAACCCGATGCGGGCAACCGCCGCTCCCCCTGTGGGAGCTCGGGCAGCTCGAAGAGCGCCGCGGTGCGGCGGGCGGCGGCCCGGCCGCGTACCACGGCCGCCAGCCGGCCCGTCACGGCGCCGACCCCGGCCGCGAGGCCGGCGTAGCGGACGGCGGCGAGGAGCCCGCCCACGCCGAGGGCGCCCTCCGCGAGGCGGACTCCGCCGACGCCGAGGACCACGTAGAGCAGCAGGGGCATGAGGGCGGCGGTGCGCGCCATGGTCGCCCCGTAGATCCGCCACGTCCGCCGCCCCTCGACGCCGAGTTCCGGCAACCGCGCCAGTACGCGTGCCTGCTCGCGCTCCGCGGTGCCGGCGGCGGCGATGGTACGGGCGCCCCCGAGGGCCTCCACGAGCCGGCCGGCCAGGTCGAGCTGCACCTCTTGGTAGCGGCTGACGCTGGCGCCCGAGTCACGGGCGAACGCCCTCAACAGCAGTGCGAGCACGGGGAGTCCGGCGAGGAAGGCCAGCGCGGTCCACACATCGACGAGGACCAGCGCCACGAGCCCGCCGAGCGGGGGGAGCAGGGCCACGGACGCGGTCACGACGGCGGCCGGAACGGCCCCGGCGGTGGTGGCCTGCGCCGTCAGCCGGGCGGAGAGTTCGCCGGGGGAGTGGCGGGCGGCCCGGTGCGGCGCGGTGCGCAGCAGTCGCCCGAGCCCGAGCCGCCGCAGCCAGGCGGTGGAGCGGGCGTCGACACCGCCGGTCAGTCGGACCGTCGCCGCGTCGAGCAGCACCTCGGCGGCGATCACCGCCGCGCACCAGACGGTCCACCGGGGGCCCGCGGGGTCCTGTCGCAGCAGCAGGTCGAGGGTGTGGCCGAGGACCGCCGGTTCGGCCAGGGCCGCGCCGGCGGCGGCCACCGAGCAGGCGGCGGCGGCGGCGAGGCGGCCGGCGCTGTGCCGTGCGGCCGCCCGCAGGGCCCGGTCGGCCGTGCGGTCGGCCGACGCCTCGCCGGGGGGATCGGGCACGGTCATGGGGCGCGGCCTCCAGGGGTGTGGTGCGGGCCCGGGCGGCGAACCGCCCGGGCCCGGGAGGACCTGATCCCTGATCAGTTACAGGTCGTGATGCTCAAGCTGCTGTCGCCGCAGAGCAGCAGGCTGGCGCGGCTGCCGCCACCACCGCCGTGCGCGACCTCGGTGGTCTCTTCCTTGGGGGTTTCCATCGACTGCAGGTCGAGAAGCGTCATGTCCGTTTCCTCTTCACTGTGGTGTTCCGATGGGACACGGCCCCCGCGAGGGGGACCGGCTCTGGGACCGCCGCGGCCGACCGCGGCGGAGGGAGGAACGGCAGGTGCGCGCGCCCACCGGGCGCGGTGCTGCCGAGGGCGAGGAGCGCGCCGGCCGTGCCCGTGGACAGGTCCATGGACAGGCGCATCATCTGCTCGCCGGGGAAGGCCAGGAAGCCGTGGTACGGGACCGCGTGCCGGGCCAGGGCCTCCACCTGCCGGGCGATGTCCGCGGGCCCGGATCCCGGACCCGGCGTCGTGGTCCGCGCCAGGTGGAGGATCATGCCGGCCGCGCCGCGGAACAGGCCGGGCTGGGCGTAGAAGGTCGCCTGGGCGGCGCGGACGATCTCCGGCCGGGCGCGTTCGAAGCGGTCGTCCCGGGCGTGCTCCTGCCAGTCGTCCAGCACCATGCCGATCCCCACGCTGCCGGCGCCGAGGTAGGGCATCGTGCGCCAGCCCTCGTCGACCTGCAGCGTGCCGAAGACGCTGGTCACGCAGCGGTCGAGATCGCGGTGCAGGGCCCGGCCGGCCCGGAGCAGCCACTCCTGGTCGCGGGTGCGTTCGTAGAGCCGTAGATGGAGCAACGCGGGACCGCTGTGCCCGTACAGCAGACCGGCCCGTTTCGATCCGGACGTGGTCGCGGGATCGGCGAGGAGCTCGGCGCAGCGCAGCGCCGCGGCGTGCAGTGCGCCCTCGCCGGTGGTCGAGGCCAGGGAATCCAGGGCCAGGCCGATGCCGGCGAGTCCGCCGTGCAGGTCGGGTCCGGCCGACTGCCAGGGCTGGCCCAGCAGTTGTTCGGCCAGGGCCAACGCCCGGTCGCGATGGCCGAGCCGCTCCAGGGTCCACGCGAGACCGGCGAGGCCGTCGTAGAAACCCAGCGGCATGCCGGAGGCCGGTTCCTTGGTCCGGGCCAGCAGCCATTCCTCGGCCTCGGGCCACGGGTCGGCGCCCGTCTCGGAGAGCGCGTACAGCACACCGGCCGCTCCGTGACCGAAGCCGGTTCCGCCGCCGGCGGTGGCGAACTGGGCCGGGTCCCCCGGGAAGAGGCGGTCCTCACGGTCGAAGGTGGCGCTCGCCCGGATGGCCGCCGTCATCGAAGCACAGGCGGCCTCCCGGTCGCCCGGTTCGACGGGCAGATAGGCAAGGGCGCGGGGTACGGCCGCGCGCCTGGCGGAACCCGCGCGGGAGGCGGCGTACGAGCCGGAGCCGTCCTCGGGGCGGGAGCCCTCGACGGAGCCGGGGTCCGCGAGGATCTCCCGTACAGCCTCGTCGAGGAACGCACGGGGCACCGGGAACTGCTCGGCGGCGATGTCGGCCAGGTGCGCCGCCTTGGCCCGGTCCAGCACCAGCAGGCTGGTCAGCGGAAGGAACAGGGCGAGCCGCAGGCAGGCCAGGGCGTACCGGTCGACGGCGACACCGCGTCGGCCGGCCGGGGCGACGAACGCCGGGTTGGCGACGGTCTGCCGGAGCCCCTCGTCCACCTGGGCGGCCGCCTCGAAGTCGAGCAGCGCCACCGACATCCCGCCGGTCGCCTCGTCCTCCGCGACCATGATGTTGAACAGGTGCAGGTCGTTGAAGACGATGCCGCGGGCGTGCACCGCCTCCACGGCCGCCGTCACCCGCCGATGGACCTCCAGTGCCCACCGGGTGTATTCCGCGAGCTCCGCCGGATCGGGGTCCGCCTCGATCAACGGGTGCCGGCGGGCGAAGTAGGTGTTGAGGGGCTTGCCCTCCAGGTACTGCATCACCAGGAAGTGGTGGTCGCCCACGGTGAAGGCGCCGTGCACCGCGGGTACGCAGTCCAGCCCGGCCAGCTGCTCCAGAGCCCTGCGTTCACGGTGCAGCCGGGTGACGGCGTCCGCTCCGTCGGCCGCGAGTCCCGCGAAGGGACGCGCTTCCTTGAGGACGACCGGCTCGCCGGTACGCACGTCACGGCCGGCGTAGACACCGCCGCCGTTGGAGAAGTGCAGGGCCCGTTCGACCGTGTACGGAAGACCTTCGAGGGTGACGGCGGCCCGCCGGGCCAGATGGGGCGCCAGGAAGGCGGGCATCTCGACCCACTCGGGCGGCTGGAACACCGGACCCCGCGGGTCCGGAACGAGCCGGCCGTCCGGGGTCTCGATCGCCGGGACGAGTTCACCGCGGTCGTCGTAGCAGTGCCGCAGCGTGAAACTCCCGTACCGCAGGTGCACGGGGCCGTCGTTCCAGCGCAGGTCGCTGAGGATGTACGGGCCCGGCTCCCCGGCCAGCAGCGCGTCGAGGTCCTCGGCGACGCTCCGGCACTGCTCCTCGTCCGCCGGGTACACGGTGAGGAACTTCCCGCTCGCCGCCCGGTCGGCGTACTTCGCGTTGCGCAGGTGCAGCAGGTACCGGCTCGGCACGAACTTGAATGCGATCCGGCGCTCCACGCAGTAGAGGCGGACCCGTTCGAGGACGGACTCGGCGTTGTCCAGGCAGGCCGAGACATGGATCTTCCAGCCCTGGGAGGGAAGCCGGGCGTCGACGGGCCGCAGCGCCAGCCAGTCCCCGCTGCGGTGCGTCTGCCACCCCGCCGGTACGGGGGCGAGCGCGGCCGGGTAGTTCTCCTCGGCGCGCCGGTACGGCGCGTCGTAGAACCAGCGGTCGGCGTCGCAGAAGGCGGCGTACCCCTTGTTCACTCCTGCTCCCTCGGTCGGTGACGTGCCAACGCTGTCACGCGGTCCGAGGGCCGCGACAGTCGCGGCTGTCACCGATGAGGTGTGCAGTACGCACGAGTCACCAAGGGGCTGCAGGGGCTCGGAGGTTCAGTCCTTGCTCGCCGACTGCCAGCTCATGTCCCAGCCGTACTCGATGTCCGCCGCCTGCTGCTTGAAGACGCCGGGCGCCGGCAGGAGGTACTTCGCCTCGCGCCGGACGATCAGCTCCCCGCCCACGTTCTCGATCAGGGCGATCGCGGCCACCGGCGAGGGGACGGTGCACTCGTCCAGGCGCACCTCGATCGGCGGACCGACGGGCGGATGCAGGGTGGCGACCCCTTGCAGCCCGGCGAAGCTGGTGGCGCCGGAGTAGATGACCACGAAGACCAGGACGCGCTCGATCTCGGCCGCGTGATCGAGGTTGATCATGAGGTTCTCGCCGGCCTCGCTCGCTCCGGTCCGGTCGTCGTGGTCGAGCTGGATGTACGGAGGCTGGTGGAAGGAGCCGAACTGGTTGTCGATGGGGTGGACGATTCCCTTCGTCCCGTTGCGTAGCTCCCACAGGCAGGAGAGGTCGAGGTCGACGTCCTCCAGCCGGACGGCATCGTTGCCTTTACGCATCCACCCGCGCGGCGGCGCGGCGACGCTCCAGGTGAGATTGACCCGCATCCCACCGGAGGTGGCCCCCTGTTTGGTCAGCGACACCGAGGGAGCCGCCTTCGTCAAGGTGATCTTCGACAGCCGTACCGGCCGGGCGGGCGAGGGCGGATCCACCTCCCGCCGCACGGACACCGGCGCGGGGGCCGGGGCGGGATCGTCCACCGTGATCCCGAAGTCGGTGGCCAGCCCGGCCAGCCCGGAGGCGTACCCCTGACCCACCGCCCGGAACTTCCACGCACCGGCCCGCCGGTACAGCTCCCCGAGCACGAACGCGGTCTCCGACGTGGCGTCCGTGGCGTCGAACCGTGCCGTCTCCACGCCACTGCGCGCGTCCAGCACACGTACGAAGAGGCCGGCCACCTGACCGAACGTGCCGTCGGTGGAAGCGGCGACCACCACCGTCCCTATCTCCTCCTCCACCCCGGACAGGTCCACGCCGATCGTTTCGAGCACCCCCGAGCCGTCCTGGCGCCGTCCCTCGTGACGCACGGCACCACTGGGGTGCACGGGCTGGTTGTAGAACACGAAGTCGTCGTCCGACCGCACCTTGCCGGCCGCCGTCAACAGCAGGGCCGACACGTCCACATCGGGCGTTCCGGGACCCCCTCGCCAACCCAGCTCCACCCGGACCGTCGCACTCGGCACCGGTACGTTGGCGCCTTTCCGCATGGACATGCGGTTCCCCCTTCCGCTGCTTCTCTGCTCCTCCGCAGCGTACGAGGATGTGGCCCGTTCCCCTCCCCGAAGGCGGCGATTGCCTCCGTAGCGGGGGAGGTCGTGGGCTCCCGGCATGATGGGGCGGTGATCACCATTCATCTGAAGTACGAGATCGACGTGGACAAGCTCGCGGACTTCGAGGAGTACGGGCGCCGTTGGGTCCGGCTGGTCAACCGGTTCGGCGGCACCCACCACGGCTACTTCCTGCCCAGCGAGGGCGACAGCGACATCGCCTACGCCCTCTTCTCCTTCCCCGGCTTCGCCGCCTACGAGCAGTACCGCACCGACAGCATGTCCGATCCGGAGTGCCAGGCCGCCTTCGAGCTGGCCCGCGAAACCCGCTGCATCAAGCGGTACGAGCGCCGCTTCCTGCGGCCGCTCGACACCCCCGGCAGCTGACCCGTCCGGACCGGCGCCCGCCCACGACGGCGCGCGGGCGCCGATCCGGACCGAGCCGTGAGGTCACCTCACCCCTCGCGGTCCAGGACCCGACGGGCCGCCTCGGCCTCGGCCGCGGGCGGTGACAACTCGTCGAGCGTGTCGAGCTCGTCGTCCGAGGCCAGCTCCCGCTCCCAGGCGGTCGCGAGCCGCTCCTGATCCTCCTGCGGCCTGCTGGTGACGGCCTCCCGCTGCTCCGGTCCGAGAGCCGTGAGGAAACGCCCGACCGCGTCCGTCGGCATGCCGTACTCCTTCTCGCCGTGGGGGAGGCCACCGGCGACGCCGATGCCGTGCCTGGCCCAGGATGGCGAACCGGGCCGGAGCGGGCCGCCCGACACGGCGGTCCGCCACCCGAATGCCGGGCACGGCGGGCACCGTGCCGTCCGGCGCACGGGCACGCCCGTCCCGCTTCCTCAGGCGCGGGCGAGGACCGCCACGGCGTTGTGGCCGCCGAAGCCGAAGGAATTGCTGATGGCGACCGCCGACGGGTGCTTCCTCGCCGTCCCGCCCACCACGTCGATGTCCATACCGGTGTCGGTCTCGCGCAGCCCCGCGGTCGGCGGCACGGTGCCCTCGGCCAGGGCCAGGACGGTCAGCGCCGCCTCGATCACGCCCGCCGCGCCGAGCGTGTGCCCGAGGGCCCCCTTGGCGGAGGTGACGGGCGGCCGGTGCGGCAGCACGCGCCGCAGGACGGCGGCCTCGATGTCGTCGTTCTGCCGGGTCGCGGTGCCGTGCGCGTTGACGTGCCCGACGTCCCCGGGGGCCAGGCCGGCGTCCAGGAGGGCGCCCCGGACGGCCTGTTCGGCGCCGCGCCCCTGCGGGTGGGGCGCCACCAGGTGGTGGGCGTCGGTGGAGGCCGCGTAGCCGATCAGACGGGCGAGGGGCCGGGCCGCCCGGGCCGTGGCGTGGTCGGGGCGCTCCAGGACCAGCGCGCCCGCGCCCTCGGCGATGACGAAGCCGTCCCGCGCCCGGTCGAAGGGCCGCGATCCGGTTCCGGACAGGGTGCCCAGCTGGGCGAATCCGGCCACGTTCAACCGGGTCACACCCGCGTCGGACCCGCAGACGAGCGCGATGTCGCACTGTCCGGTGGAGAGCAGGTCCCGGGCGAGGCCGAGGGCCGTGGTGCCGGAGGCGCAGGCGGTGGACGTGGACAGGGCCGGGCCGGTCACCCCGAAGTGCAGGGCGATGTTCGCGGACACCATGTTGACCAGGTAGCCGGTGAGGAAGTACGGCGAGACGAACTGCGGACCCAGCTTGGCCAGTCGGGCCTGTGCGGTCTCCTGCGTCCGCGCCCCGCCGACGCCGCCGCCGGTGACCACGGCCACCCGGCTGCCGTCCCATTCCCGCGGATCGAGCCCGGCCTGGTCGAGCGCCTGCGCCACGGCGGCCAGACCGAAGCGGGCGACCGGATCCAGTCGGGCCGCGCCGCGCCGGCGCAGGACCGGGTGGTCCAGCTCCGGGACGCGGCAGCTGAGCGAGACGGGGAGACCGGCCAGAGCGGCGTCGGGGGCGGCGGTGGAGCGGCCGGCCAGCACGGCCGACCAGGTACTGTCCCGGTCGCACCCGGCGGCGGTGACCAGGCCGAGCCCGGTCACGGCGACCTCGGCGCGAGGGCTCAACGGTCCGTCCGTCGAGCCTCGACGGCCCCGGCGAACTCGGCGAGGGTCGCGTCGCGCAGCTCGTCCTCCTCGACCTTGACGCCCAGCACCTCGTGAACGGTGATGGCCATCTCCACGACCATGAGGGAGTCGGTCAGCAGGCCACGCATGGGCGCGTCCGGCCGTACCTCGTCGGCGGGGATTTCGAACCTCTCGACGAGCAGTTCACTGATCACGTCGAGGACGGATTCCGGCGCGGAAGTGGTCACAAGGGCTCTCATTTGCGGTATCGAGGCCATTGCAGCATGGTGGCGCAACGGCCGGCGGTGGAGCGTGGGGCGCGGAAGCGATTCCCCGACGGGGGCGTTCTCGCGCTCAAATAACTACCACGACAAGGTATTTACTCAAAACCCGCCCCCGATCGGCTTCCTGATGATTCAAAACATGAGGGTGAGGATCATTTGTGTCGGAAAGCATGACTGATGTGATCGAGGTGCTCGGCGCGGCCGGCGTCGAACTCAGGAACATGAAGAGGCTGCTCGGGGACGCCGGGGAGAGCGCCTGGGACCTACTCCTCGACTGGCTCGTCGACGACTGGTTCCGGCTGGACGTCCTGGGGTTGGAGAACATTCCCGCCGACGGGCCGGCGGTCGTCGTCGCCAATCATTCGGGAGCCTGGGGCCTGGACGCGTTCGTTCTCCAGAAGGTCTTCACCCGCACCATCCATCGCCCTCTGCACGTCCCCGCGGCGCCCCTGGTATTCCGTATTCCGGTGATCGGTTCCTACGCACGCAAGAAAGGCGCGATTCCCCTCGATCCGCTTCTCGGACTGGAACACCTGAACGCCGGTGAACTCGTCGGAGTGTTTCCGGAAGGAATCTCCGGGCTGGAGAAGCCGTTCGGTCAGCGATACCGACTCCGCCCCTTCAGCCCCGGATTCGCGGTCACCGCGGTCCGGGCGGGCGCCCCGGTCGTCCCGGTGTCCGTCATCGGGGCCGAGGAGGCCTGCCCCCGGATGGGGGAGGTCCCGGCCCTGGCCCGCCTGCTGGACCTCCCCTACTTCCCGATCACCCCGGTCTTCCCACTGCCCTCGAAGTGGCTCGTCACCGTCGGCGAGCCGATCCCCGCGCCGCCCCGGCCGACCTCCTACGCCGAACGGTCCGCCGCTGCACGACGGTTGTGCGCCGATACCCAGGCCGCGGTACAGGACCTGGTGGACCGGGAACGGGGCAGGCGGGACACCCCCTTCTGGTAGCGCGCCGGCGGTGACCGGGGCGGCGGGCGGTTCACCCGCCTTCGGTCACCGCCCGCACCTCGGGCCAGACCAGGGTGGTCGAGCCCCAGGCCAGCCCTGCGCCGTACGCGGTGAGCGCCACCCGCTGCCCGGGCACCAGCGTCCCGGCGGCCGCCGCCTGGGCCAGCAGGACGGGAACGGAGGCGGCCGCCGTGTTCCCGTACGACTTGATGTGCGACAACACCTGGCCGGGGGCCAGCCCCAACTCGTCGCTGATGCCGTCCAGGATGCGCTGGTTCGCCTGGTGGGCGACCACCCGGTCCAGCTCGCCGAGGGACCACCCCGCCCGCTCCAGGGCACGCGTCAGCGAATCGCACATCCCGACGACCGCCTGCTTGCGCACGGCCGGTCCGTCCATCCGGAAGTAGGCGGAAGGCTCCTCGGCGTCGGGCTCCGCCGCCATCCGCTTGCGTGCCCGCGCACCACCACCGGGGACCTCCAGGAGGTCGGCCTGCGTCCCGTCGCTGCCCAGGTCGAACGGCCCGAACACGCCCGGGGTGCCCGGTGCCTCCGCCACGCCGGCCCGGAGCAGCACCGCGCCCGCCCCGTCGCCGAAGATCGCCGACATCAACCAGTCCTGGGGATCGAGGAAGGTGCTGAACACGTCCGAGGCCACCACCAGCACGCTGTCGAAGGCCCCGCCGGTGATCATCGAGGAAGCCACGCCCAGGCCGTACAGGAACCCGCTGCAGCCCGCCGCCAGGTCGAAGGCCGGTACGGTACCCAGCCCCAGCCGGGCCGCGACCTCCGGGGCCCCGGCCGGGAGCAGCCGGTCCGGAGAGATCGTCGCCAGGACGACCGCGTCGGCCCGGGACGCCCCGGCCGCCGTCAGCGCGTGCCGGCCCGCCCGTACGGCCAGGTCGACGGTGGCCTCGCCGTCGGCGATCCGCCGACCGGCCACCCCGATGCGCTCGCGGATCCACTGGTCGCCCAGCGCCCGCCCCCCGCACAGCTCGGCGTTGGTCACGGTGCGCGGCGGTACGTAGGCGCCCAGCCCGGCCAGGATCGATGTACGCATGTGACGGTCTCCTTCAGTCCGACAGACGCTTCGCGGCGCGCCGGACGTCGTCGGCGGCCTCGGCGCACCGTTCGGCGTGCCCGAGCAGGGCCATCCGGAAGCGTTCGCCCGTCTCGTCCCCGTTCCATCCGCTGTTGCCGGCACAGGCCGCGAGGCTCTCCGCGTGCCGCTCCAGCCGGTCGGCACTGGCGTGGGCCAGCGCGCCGTACGACGCCGGCGCGTACCCGTACGCCGACACCGGTACGGCGGTCGGCGTGCCGACCGTCACCCGCCCGTCGCCCGCCCGGCCGCGATGGTCCTCGTGGACCCCGGGGTCCGCGAGGTCCTGCAGCGCCACGAGCAGCGTCCGCGGGTCGAGCGTGTCGGGCAGCCGGGCGGCGGCGCACGCCGGTGCGATCAGTACGGGGCGGACCCGCGCCGTGACGACCCGTACGACCGCTTCGGCGACGACGGCCGCGAACCGCGCCGCGGCGCAACCCGCCGGGTCCCCGCACAGGGCCGAGGGGATCGGATCCGGGACCGTGCCGTCCGAGTCACCCGGCCGGCGCAACCATCCGGGCGCCCGCAGGATCTCGGTACCCGCTGCGATCGCCAGGTCCTCCCAGACGAACGGCGCCCGCACCGGATACACGGCGGCCGCCAACGGCGGGTACCGGCGCAGCGCCTCGCCCACGGCGTCCCCCGGGGAGACGGCGGCGCCCGCGGCGAGCAGGGCCAGTGCCTGCAGCGCGGTCCCGGCGGCGGCCTCGGAGACCAGCGCGAGGGCGTGCGCGAGGGCCGGGGCCGCCGCGTCCGCATCGGCGCCCCGCGCCATCACCCGCCCGGCCAGCGATTCGGGATCCGGGTCGGCCAGGTGCAGCTCCAGGCGACGGCGCAGGGCGGCGGACCCGGCCCCGTACGACCGGTCGCCCGCGGCCGCCGTCGTGACCGCGATCACCTCGCTCAGCAGGGTGTCCGGGGCGGCCCCGGCGCCCGCCACCACCCGGCGGCTCAGCCGCAGCATGTCGCGGTACCACGCGTGCCACTCCAGCGTGCCGTCCCCGCGACGGGCCGCGATCGCCCGGTCCACGTCCTCGGCCAGCAGGGCGTCCATGGCCGCCGACGCGGGCGCGTCGGCGGCCGGTGCGACCGCCGCCTCCCGGTCCAGCGGCGCGTGGGGCGACAGCCCGTACCGCTGTCCGCCCGCCGTGAGACCGGACGCCGGGCCCAGGGCCCCTGCCTCGTCGGCCCGGGTGAGCAGTCCCTCGGTGTCGCCGGGGGTCAGCGGCACCAGGAACGAACCGTAGGGGGTACTCAGCGCGACCGGGCGGCCGGAGCGGGTACGGCGCAGGTGCGCGAGCAGCAGCCGCGTCACCCCGCCCCGGGTCAGCGCGTCCAGACCCAGGGCCCGGGCCGGGGCGTCCGTCCACGGCAGTCGCTGGGCGATCATGGCCGCGCTGAACAGGGCGTTCTCCAAGGGCCAGGCCGTCGCGGGACGTCGCGCCGCCGTGGCCGGGCTGTCGGCAATGGTCATCGGTCGGTCTCCCTCGTGGGTCACTTGTCGCGGAGCATGTACGGCTGGTTGCCGACGACTTCACCGTCGTAGGCGCTGATCAGCTCGTTGACCCGGTCCCGGTGGTGCGTCAGCTCCCCGCGCAGGGTGTCGGAGTACGCCTGCGGGGCGTGCGACAGCGGGTAGTCGTACGACTCGTCCAGCCAGGACAGTTCGACCCAGCTCTCGGGGATGTCGTTGGGCGAGGCCGGTCCGCGCCCGTCCAGCATCGGGATCACGTCGTGCTTGTTGACGAGGCTGATCACCCGTGTGGTGTGGTCGGCGGGTCGCTTGCCGTCGATGGGGGAGCCCAGCGTGACCACGTGGGTGACCCGGTAGGTGGACGACACCTCCACGTCGTTCGCGAGGTTCATCGCGGTGAGCCCGCCCAGACTGTGCCCGACGACCATGAGTTCCGAACCGGCCGGGACCCCGGCGCGCAGCAGCAACTTCTTCGCGGCGCGCGTGTACGTGGTGTCCGTGCGCAGCAGCCCGTCGAAGGCGCCGACCAGGTCCTGCGGGGTGCTGTTGCTCAGCAGCCCGAAACTCGTGCCGGGCAGCAGCAGGACGTGGCGGACGGCGCCGTCGGCGCAGGCCACGCGGCGCAGCAGCACCAGGCCGTGATTGCCGAGGGCCCCGATGTCGTTCACGTAGCTGACGACGTCGTTGCGCGAGGTGGCGAGGACCTTCGCCAGGATCGGGTCCGGCTCGGCGCGTTCGGCGCGGCCCGGCCCGGGGTTCAGGAACCTGATCACGGAACTGGGCAGTCCGAGGAAGGGGTCGGTGGTCGGCACCCCGCCGGCCAGCGTCACCCAGGAGAAGTCGTCGTTGACCGGGTTCTCGTCGAGCATCCCGAGCAGGGCCAGCAGCTCCATGATCACGGGGCTGATCGTGGTGAGGGCGCGGGTCACGCCGAGCAGCTCGATCAGCGCACCCATGGCCCGCAGCGCCTCCAGGCGGTTCCCGGCCACCATCGCGTCGGTGACGCGGCGGGCGGGCGGCGAGTCCAGGTTGGGGTGCTCGACCGCGGCGGCCTTGATGCGCAGGGCGAAGGCGTCCACGGCCATGGCGATCTTGGCGGGGCGCCGGTAGGCGATGTTCCCGACCATCCGGGCCAGTTCGCCGATCAGGCCGCCGTTGGCGCCGAACCCGAGCCCGGACGGGCTGGTGAGCGCCTGGGCGCAGGCCACCGCCGTGCCCAGCGCCCAGCCGGGACGGCGGAGCGCCTCCAGACCGAACCGCCAGTTGAACAGGGCTCCCGTGAGCTCGGCCCCGGACTGCTTGGCCGTCAGGGCCGCGTCCGCGAGCAGGACCGACGCGGCGATGAGGAGCTCGGCGTCGGTCCGTCCGGTCGCCGGGGCGCCCGTGGAGGCCGTGGCGGCCGGTCCCTCGCCGACGGTGTCCGGGCCCTCCCGCGTGGGGAGACGCCCATCCGCTTGCTCGACCACGCGAGGTGCCACTTTCCGTACCTCTCATCCCTGCGCACCGGCCTCACGGCCGAGCCCGCCCGTACCCGCTGTGTGCGGTGGCATGGTGGCACCGAAAGTGATCGTTTCCGCGCGCTTCGGCGGCCGTCCGGAGCAGCTGCATTTCTCGTGAAGCGACGCCGATCGGCTGCCGGACCCCTGCGGGGCCCGGATCCACAGGGGCGCCGCCCACCCGCGACCGGCCGATTCGCCCGGCGCGATTCGACCTGCCCGGGGGGATGATCACGTGCGCCCGGTGTTGACCCGGGCGTTCGACCGGGCCCGGTGGTGCGCGGCGCGGGCCATCACCTCGCCCGCGCCCGCCTGCGCCCCTCATCCTGCGGTGCGGACTCCCCGCCGTGTCCTCGGACGGCGACGGTCTCCGTCGGCTCCCGCGGTCTCTCAGGACATCCGGTCCACGTTCCACATCGGCAGGCCCCGGAAGAACTCCACGGCCTCCGCGCGCCAGTACGGTTCCCAGGACGCGGCCTCGGCGGCGGCCGCCTCCGCGTGCCGCCTGATCTCCGCCTTGAGCAGCCGGTCCACGCCGGTCGCGCGGGCGATCTCCCTGATCCGGTCCAGGGTTTCGTCCGGGCAGCCGGGATCGCCGAGCGCGGCTTCGACGAGGGCGGCGTCGGCTCCGCTCGCCGCGGCCAGCACGGCGCGGACGGCGTAGGTGCGGCGGCCCGAGCGGATGTCCGCCCCGGTGGACTTCACCTCGGCCGCGGGGTCGGCGCCGGACGGTCCGAAGAGGTCGAGGAAGTCGTCGCGCATCTGCTCGCAGATGCCCACCAGCCGGGAGTAGCGGTGCAGGCGCTCACGGTGCGGCGCCGGATCCTCCCCCGCGGCCAGCAGACCCATCGTCAGCGGCGCGAGGATCGAGTACCGCGCGCTCTTGAAGTCCGTGACCGTGTGCAGGAATTCCTCGTCGGGCACGGTGTGCGAGTCCCGCTCCAGGTCGGCGATCTGCCCGGCCACGGTCTCCGCCGCGGTGCGCGTGTGCACGCCGAGCAGAGCCTGACGGAGCTCGGCGGGAACCTCGGCCTCCAGGAGTACCTGGGTGGACAGGAACGCGGCGAGGTCCCCGGCGAGTATCGCGAGCCCGAGAGCGGTGGCGTCCTGGCCCGGGAACTCCCCTCGGTAGGCGTAGTACGTCGAGGGACCGCCGCGGCGCAGGGGCGCGTCGTCGATGATGTCGTCATGGACGAGGCCGTGCGTCTGGAGCAGTTCGATGCTCAGCGCGGCCTCGGCGAGCCCCGGTATCTCGTCGGTGGTGACCAGCCGGGCCGCCTCGTACAGCAGGACGACCCGCAGTCGCTTGCCACCGCGCATCGAGAACTCCCGCAGGAGGTCCAGACAGCGGGGGACGTACCGGCTGGGCACCGGGACGTCGAAACGCTCGCCGAGGCTGTCGAAGTACTGCTCGAACCGGGCGTCGAAGCGGATCCGGTGACCGGCGACGCGTTCCAGGGTGGCGGCGGTGACGTTGGCATGCATGAAGATCAGTATCGACGACCGGCCACCCCCGTGGGCCGGCCGCCGACGCCGGGCGCCGACGCGGACGCCGACCGCTCATCACCCTGAGGTCGCCGCGGAGAGACAGGCCCGCAGGTCGCTCTCGCCGGCGTTCCCACCTGTACACATGATGGCCACGCGCTGCCCCGCGAGGCCGTCACGTGCCGAGAGGAGCCCGGCCAGCGGGGCGGCCGCGGCCCCCTCGGCCACCGTGCGGGCATCACGCATGAGCAACCACTGGGCCCGCCGGATCTCGTCGTCGTCGACCAGCAGGAAGTCCGCCAGATGCGCACGGAGCAGACGCTGGGTCAGTTCGAAGCCCGCCCCGGTGGCCAGCCCCTCCGCGGTCGTGGTGTTCGTACGCTCGACACAGCGGCCCGAGCGCCACGAGTCGTGCGCGGCCGGCGAGTGGCGGGACTGCACCGCGATGACCCGGCAGCGCGGGCTGATCGCCGCCGCCACCAGGCAGGCGGCGGCGGCCCCGCTGCCACCGCCGACCGGCACGACGATCGCGTCGAGGTCCGGTTCCTGTTCGAGGACCTCCAGGTAGGCGGTGGCCACGCCGGCGATCAGACCCGGTTCGTTCGCCGCGCCGACCAGGCGCATGCCCCGCCGGGGCGCGAGCTGCTCGGCGTGGCGGCGGGCCTCGTCGAAGTCCGCGCCGTGTTCGACCAGTTCGGCGCCGAGCCGGCGCACGGCCGCGGCCTTCAGGGGGTTCGGCTTCTCCGGCATGACGATGGTGCACGGGACACGGAAGAGCGCGGCGGCATGGGCGAGGGACTGTGCGTGGTTGCCCGTGGAGTACGACAGGACACCGCGTGCGCGCTCGTCCGGGTCCATGGCGGCCAACAGGGCGATGCCGCCGCGCACCTTGAAGGCGCCGGTCGGCTGCAGGTTCTCGTGCTTGACCAGCACGCGGACACCGGCGCCGACGGAGGCGTCGAGGGCCGGATAGGAGAGCAAGGGGGTCGGCGACAGGTGCGCGCTCAGCGAGCGGCGCGCACGGAGGACGTCGGAGATCGTCGGAGTGTGCATGCGTTCATGCTGCGCAGCGGGCGACCCATAGGACAAATGTCAGTTTCTGATGAATCCATCGATATCATCGATGGATGTTCGACGAGAACCGACTCCGGGTGTTCGCCGCCATCGCCCGCGAGGGTTCGGTGACCGCTGCTGCGGCCGCGCTCCACTACGCGCAGCCGTCGGTCAGCCACCACCTCGCCAAGCTCGAAGCCGAGGCCGGCGTGCCGCTCGTACAGCGGGCGGGCCGTGGCATCCGGCTGACCGAGGCCGGCCGGCTGCTCGCCGATCGCGCGGAGGAGATCCTCGGCCGTATCGATTCCGCCCGGACCGAGCTCGCCGCCCATGCCGGGCTCAGTGGCTGTGTCTGAACCCCTGATTTGGGTAGCGTGGCGTTCTACGCTGGCGTGGTGTCCGAGGGCGCCGGGCGGTCCGGGAAGCGGGTGTGCAGGGGTTGCGGTGATCGGCTGAGGCTGACAGCGCGGCCGGATGCGGTGTACTGCTCGACGGGGTGTCGTGCCAGGCAGTGGCGGGTGGACCGTCGGTTGCGCAAGCGGGTGGCGGCCGAGATCAGCGGTGCCGGCCGGGTCGAGTGCCCGGAGTGCGGCGAGCGGTGGGTGGCCGGGGTGGACCGGCGTTCGAATGCCGTCTACTGCTCGCGGCGGTGCTTGATGAGGGCCTGGAGAGTCCGGAAGGAATCGTTCGGCGAACGGTCACAGTGACTGCATCGCGAACGTCTATGTCGCCTGGAAGCGGTCAACTCCGTTCATCCGAAGCCTTGTTGTTGTGATCATCACATTTGTGGGTCGACTCTGCTGCGCGGAAGCGGACCGCATCCCGCACGGGCAGATCCCGTGCCCGGTCCGCGGGTTGGTGGTGAACCATGCCCGAGATCGCCGAGCAGGTCGGCAGTGTCAGTTCGGACCGGTACGCGCAGATCGTCGCCGAGCTACGGAAGCTGGTCGAGACGACCAGCCGAGCGCAGTTCACGATCGGTGACTACGCGCTGGAGGTCGAGCCGATACGCGAGGCCGGTGGCCAGGAGAAGTCGGACGAGCTGTTCAGCGTCAAGGACTCGCTGTTCCGCCTGGCCGAGGACATCGGCCTGACGTATTCGTCGGTGAAGGGCGCCCGCTGGGTCGCTTCGAGGTGGCCGAAGGAGCACCGGCAGGCCCACGTCTCCCATACCGTTCACCGGATCCTGGCGGGCATAGCCGACGAGCAGGCGCGTTTCGCCGCGATCCTCACGCCTCCGGAGGGCAAGGCGAGGTGGACGCCGGACGAGGCGAACCGGCGGGTGGGCCGGCAGGTCCAGAAGCCCGTCACCCCGCAGGAGAAGGTCAGCGCGATCCACACGCTCGCCAAGGACGAGGACGTCGCGGCGACGGTGACCGGTGATCTACTGCGGCGCCCGGCCGTGATCGCGCAGGTCAGGCAGGAGGATCGGGTCCGGGTGGTCGAGGAGCTGACCCGTGACGACAAGGTCGCCGCCGCGGTCGCCCCGGAGTTCCTGCGGCGACCGGCGGTCGTCGCCCAGGTCACCGCGGCGGACAGAGTCAGGGTCGTCGAGGAGCTGACCCGCGACGAAGGCGTCGCCGCCGAGGTGACCACCGGCCTGCTGCGGCGCCCAGACGTCGCTTTCCGCGCGATGTCGGACGACACCGCCCGCCACCAGGTCAACCACGCACAGGTCGAACGCGGCCGGCAGGCCCGCGAGCACTTCGAGCAGACCAGCCCCGTCGCTCCGGCGATCCGCCAGATCGACCGGTCGGTGGAGTTCCTGGACCTGGTCACCGCCTGCCACGCGTTCGTCGCCGCCGCGGGCCGAGTCGTCCCCGGCATGCGGGACCGTCAGCTCGGCGATGACGAGCAGACGGTCATCCGGGAGAACTGCGCGAGGGTCCGCGCGACGCTGGACTGGATCGAGACCGCGGTCGACACCGGGAAAGTCGACGTCGACGGCGAGCTGGCCCGCCTTCTCCAGGGCGAGTAAGCGATGCCCCGCGCTTCCCAGCGGCAGTCGCCCGCGGCCAGCAGACACGCCGACACCGTCCGCTTCATCCTCTTCGAAGCCAGACCAGCCGGGCTGACCTTCGACCAGCTGGTCAGATCCAGCGAACTCAGCGCGAGCCAGGCCCGCTCCGGGCTGGCCTGCCTGCGGGACACGATCACCGAACACGGCTGGCCGCCCCTGATCTGGACCAGGGCGGACGGTTACAAGTTCTGTTCGGACGCGGCCGAGCTCCAGGCGTATGAGGTCTCGGTGATCCGCGAGAAGCTCACCGAGATCCGCCGGTTCATCACCGGCGTGGTCGCCCCGCACGCCGCCCTCCAGCCGAAGGGCAGGTGGATCAAGCACCTGAACACCCAGCTCAGTTCTGTCGAGTCCACGCTCGACGTGATCGCCGACTACATGGAGGCCTGATCGCCGGGGTCGGCCGCCGAAGGCGGCCGACCCCGGCGCTGAACGCGGGTCAGCCGGGGACGTCGGCATAGAGGCGCCGGCGCAGTCGCAGAAGTACCGCGACGTCGGCAACCCGGGCGAGGAGGGCCAGCAGGCGCCGGATCGCCGGATCGTCACCGGCCCTGACCGCCGCGACAATCTGGTCGATGAGCACTTCACTGTCCTCCGCAGCGGCCGGCGGCCGAGACGAGGCCCAACCATGGTCGTCTCGGCCGCCCGGCACTTCCGGATCTGTCCGCTCAGAAGACATCCCCACATTCAACGACCCCGGCGGCCAGAGGTCATCTCCCCGAAAGAGGGAAAGCCGAGCAGGCCCGCACCCCCGCCCAAGATCAAGAACCTCGCGAAGGGAGGAGGCGGCATGGGCCGGCGGCGCTGCTATCCCTCGGACACCTGGGACGACGAGTGGGCCTTGATCGAACCCCTGCTGCCCACCCCGGCCTGCGAGACGAGGACCGGCGGGCGGCCCGAGAAGCATCCCCGTCGCGAGATCGTGGACGCGATCCGCTACGTCGTGGACACCGGATGCAAGTGGAGGGCCCTGCCCAAGGACTTCCCGCCGTGGCGGACCTGCTACGGATTCATGGCCCGCTGGGCCGCGGCCGGCGTTATCGGCCAGATCCGCGACCACTTGCGCAAACGGGTCCGCCGCGACATGGGACGAGCTCCCGGCGCGGTCGCCACCGTCATCGACTCGCAGTCCGTCAAGGCCGCGGAGACCGTCGGCCGTGACTCACGCGGCTACGACGGGGCGAAGAAGATCAATGGCCGCAAGCGCCACATGGTCGTGGACACCAAGGGCCTGCCGTTGTTCGTGATGGTCACCCCGGCTGACATGACCGACCGGGAGGCCGCCAAGGAAGTCCTGTTCCGACTGCGGCTGATGCACCCGGAGATCACGATCGTCTGGGCCGACTCCGGATACGCCGGACAGCTCGTGACCTGGGCCAAGAAGTACCTGAATCTCACCCTGAAGACCGTCAGCAGGCCCAAGGACGCCACGGGATTCGTCATCCTGCCCCGACGCTGGGTGGTCGAGAGGTCGATCGCCTGGGTCATGCACGCCCGCCGGCACGCACGCGACTACGAACGCCTGGTCCAGCACTCCGAATCGCTGATCACCTGGGCCGCGATCACCCTCATGACCAGGCGCATCACCCGCCGACAGTCCCGACGGACCGGGCAACAGACCTCCCGCGAAGCCCAACGGGACTGACCGATCCGACGAGATCATCGTCGATACCACGGCGGTCACCATGGCGAACGCCATCCGGACCGACCTGGTCGGCAACCCGAACCCAGCTTCCCATGAAGCCCGGACGGGCTCTTTGATCACTCCGCCTGGCGGGCCACGCCCGCGCCCCAATCGTCGGCCAGCGCGACCGCGACTTTGATGCGCTTGCCTACCGGTTCACGGTGCATCTCGAAGCTCCGGCAGACGGACACGACGATCTCCAGACCATGCTGGCCTATCCGGTGCGGGTCGGTGCTCTGAACTGTAGGCAAGGTCGGCTCACTGTCCCAGACCGTCACCTCGACAGCACCGTGGCAGGCCTCCAAGACCAGCAAGTACGGGCCGGGAGCATATTTGCGAGCGTTGGTCACCAGCTCACTCACCACCAGTTCCACCGTGCCCGTCACCCGCTCGGACACCGGCATCCCATGCACCGCCTGCAGATCTGCCAGAAACGACAGAGCCAATCCCCGGGCCTCAGCAACCCTCTGATCACCCTCGAACACCGCGGACACCATCGGCGAACGGCCGGCCAGCAGCTGCCGGCCATCTTCCTTCGCAACGTGATTCATAGAGCCGTCCCTGCCCGAGTGCCTCGCCAGCCCCTCCCGCCTACCCGTAAATACCCGTCGCAGGCACTGAACAAGATGAGAATTCTTGGCTACTCAGGGTGCCCAACCCCTCCGCCAGATCGAAAACAGGCACTCAGTGCCGGACGGGTGCGCCTCGCGGCATTCCCCTCCGCGCTCGCCACGGTCGTACCGACGGTGGCCGCCGCCTTCGGCGTCGCCCATCCGGACATCGAACTGGCGCTGACCGAGGCGGAACCCCCCGAAGCCCTGGCGGCGTTGCGGCGTGGCGAGGTCGATGTGGCCCTCACCTTCCACCACGGAGACGGCCCGGCCGCTGACCGCGAGGGCCACACCGTGACCTCGATCCTGCACGAGCCGGTCTACATCGTCAGCCGGGCCGGCGCGTCCTGGCCCGGACCGCGCACCGACCTCGACACCTACCGCGGACAACGCTGGATCGCCGGCTGCGAGCGGTGCCGCACGCACCTCCTGTCGGCGTGCGGGAAGCACGGCTTCACTCCCGCGATCGCCTTCGAGACCGACGACTACGTCGCGGCCCAAGCGCTCGTCGCCGCCGGCCTCGGTGTCACGACGCTGCCCGGCCTCGCCCTGCACGCGCACCGCCACCCCGACGTGAGGATCGACCGCCTGCCGGACGACCACCGCTTCGTGGACGCCGTGGCCTACGGTGCCCCGCCTCTCGCGGCCCCGGTCGAAGCCTTCCTGAGGGTCCTCGCGGACACCGCGGTCGAGCCCGTCCCATGGCCATGAAGGCGTCTCCGGCCCCGTGCACGTTCGGCTCCGACCTCGAAATGGTCTTCGCGATCTTCGCGAACGTCCTGGAGGTCGACGAGGGCGGGCAGACACTCAACGACGGCGATGCGCGGTACCGTGCCGCCCAGTGGGTCCGCGCACTCTGCGACCCCGACTATCAGGTGGAGCCCCCCTTCGAAGCGTGGGAGACCGAACTCCACGGCCCGTGACGCAGCCCGAGTGCGGGACCGACGCTCACGGCGTCCTCGATCCCCTCTCCGTCGATGCGGCCGCACCGGTCCGAGGCACCGGCAAGCTCGCTCCCACCGCATACGGTCGACGGCTGGGTTCGCCGCCCGGGGCGCTCCGGCGGTGATCGAGGTCGCGCCTGTCACGCGCCTGTGACAGGCGGCGGACGGCTTCATGAAGTACCGGGGCCAGGCTCTTAGTGAGAGAACAAATCAGACATTTCGCCTTCTTCTCTCCTCTGGAACCTCCCCCTTGTCGCCTCTTCGTCGGAGAATTCTCATGGCCCGCACTTCCCGCAAGCAGCGTTTCGCGATGTTCGCCGTTTCGGCCGCATTCGTCACGGGAGGCGCTCTGGTGCCCACCAGCGCGTTCGCTGCCGAGGCCGCGCCGCACACCGCCGAGGCGACCGCGTTCGCGGCCGGTCATGGGGACCACGCGAAGAGTGGTCACGGGAATGCGGACGGCAAGCATGGGCGGGGCGACAAGGAAAGGTCGAAGGACCGGTCCAAGGGGAAGAAGAACAGCAAGCCCCGCGACGTGCAGAACATGCCGGGCTGCAAGTTCTACCAGGGCAAGGTCTACTGCGAGCACAAGCCCGAGGCCGCGAAGCCCGACCCGGCGAAGCCCGACACCGCGAAGCCCGACACCGCGAAGCCCGGTCCGGCGCCGGCGGGCGGGTTCGGTATCGAGCTGAAGATCTGACCTGCGGTGCGGCCATGGGCGGGCCCGGCCCCGCCCGCTCAGGACTCGCACAGACGTACGGCCAGGGCTGCGATGTCGTCGTCGAGCCGTCCCCTGCTGTAGTGGAGCAGGTCGCGGTGCAGGGCCGCGAGGAGCTCGTCGGGCGGCGTCTGGGGCTGTCGGCCCATCCACGCCGCCAACGGGAAGAACTCACCGTCGCGTGCGCGGGTCTCGGCGATCCCGTCGGTGTAGAGAAGCAGCAGGTCGTCGGGGGCGAAATCGAACGTGTCGACGCTGTAGTGGTCGCCGATCAGCTCCGCGAGGCTGAGTAGGGGTGAGGGGGTGCTGGGTTCGAGGGCGCTGACCTTTCCGGCGTTCAGGAGCAGAGGTGGGGGGTGTCCGCAGTTGAGGATGTCGATACGGCTGCCCCCGTGCGGGATCTCGACGAGCAGGGCGGTGGCGAAGCGCTCCAACGGCCCCTCGGGGGGAAAGGCGCCGTTGTAGCGCATGCTGCTGGCGTCCATGCGGCGTGCGATGTCGACCATGTCGGTCTCGTCGTAGGCGGCCTCCCGGAAGGCGTTGACGATCGCCGCGGCCGCCCCCACCGCGGGCAGGCCCTTGCCCCGTACGTCACCGATGAGCAGCCTGATCCCGAACGGGGTGTCGACCACCTCGTAGAAGTCCCCGCCGATCCGGGCCTCCGCCGCGGCCGCCAGATACAGCGATTCGATCTCGACACGGCCGAAGCGGCGCGGCATGGGGCTGAGCACCACCTGCTGCGCGGCGTCGGCGACGAGCCGTACCTGGAAGAGGGTGCGCTCCCGCTGGAGCCGGGCGTGGCTTCCGTACGCGGCGGCCACGGTGACCGCGATGATCCCCGCGGCCGTCCACCACGTCCCCAGGTCGGGGAAGACCATGCCCAGACCGATCATCAGAAGGAGGCAGACGGTCCCGAGCAGGACGGTGGGAAGCACCGGCCACATGGCGGCGGCAAGGGCCGGCGCCGCGGGCAGGAGGCGGCTGAAGGCCATCTCCGGGGGAGTGGCGTAGGCCAGGCTGGCGATGACGACGGTCAGGATGACCGGCGACAGCCGCACAAGTCTTCCCGGGCCGGGGCGCCGGCGGAGCCGCGGCCGTCCAGACTCGATCACACTTCACAGGATATCTACGTAATGGGGGCATAGCGCTCTGGCGATCGCAGTCGGCCGCCTGCCGCGGATCATGGGGTCGCGTCGACGGGGACCTTCGGGATCGGGCGTCCGTCGGCCGTCCCGGCGATCCCCACAGCCGGTCCGACCAGGTGGAACGCCGGGCATCCGCCCCACCGGAAGCGTCGCGGTCGGCATTGTCCCGGTGGCGTTACCTCGTTGCGGACCGATTCTGTCCGCAACGGGAGGGCACGGCGACCGGCACCCGCCGGCGGCCTCTCCGCACGGTCGGTATCTCGCCACCGTCGCCGGCCCGCGCCGAGCGGGTGCGCCGGACGTCGCAGATGCGGCTTTCCGGACCTGATGTGGCCGTCACCCCGACCCGATCGGTCTCGGCCCGGCCCGACGGTCGGCGGCGGTCCGCTCGTCACCGGCGATATTCGGACGCCGTTCCGTGTTGCTCCAGTGGGCTGACGTAGGGCCTGCGAAGTGCCACGATGATCCGTGCTTCGACAGAGCGCCGGACGGGACGCGGTGAGCGCGGTGACAACGTGTCCCGGCGGCAGCCCTACCCCACGAAAGGGCGGACACCCATGCACGTCACCCCCCTCGTAGCGTCCTTAGCCGGAGACCAGGGTTCGGCCGCGGACGATCCCATACAGCTGTATTACAGCCACAAGACCCAGGAGATCCTGCACAAGTACGGCCCGGGCCCCCGTGTCCACTTCCACGTGGGGCTGTACCCGGACGGTCCGCCGGACAGCACCGTCCCCCAGAGCGTGTTGCAGCAGCGCATGCTCGACGCCCAGGAGCGGATCGTCGAGCACTCGGCCCGAGCGTGGGGTGCGTACGAGGCGCCGCCCCGGCGGCTGCTGGACATCGGCTGCGGCCTGGGCGGGACCTCGCTCTACTGGGCGCAGGAACACGGGGCATCGGTCACCAGCCTCACCGTCGCGGCCGAACACATCCCGATCGTGCGGCACTTCGCCCTGCAGGCCGAGGTCGGGGAACGGGTGGCTCCCGTACTGGCGGATGTGCACGACCTGGACGAGACCCGGGCGTACGACGCCGTCTACGCCAACGAGAGCAGCGGCTACACCGATCGGACCCGGCTCTTCGAGGTCGTCGCCAAGGCGCTGGTGCCCGGCGGATGGTTCGGGATCCAGGAACACTTCGTGGGCCGTTCCACCTGGCGCGAGTTCATCGACGGCTACTACAGAACGCGACTCGGACTCAGAGCGGAATACCTGGCCGCGGCCGAGGCGGCCGGGTTCGAGCTCGTGCACGAGGAGGACGTGACGGACTCGGTGGCGGAGTTCTGGGTGCAGTCCATGGCGTGGAACACGGCCGAACTGGACCGGCTTCGCGCGGGGGGCGGCGCCGAGCCCGGGGCCTGGACCGGCGAGCGGCTCGAACAGTCGACGATCGCGCACAGCAGGTTCTTCCGGCTCTGGCGGGACCACGCGGTGCAGACGCGGTTGCTGCAGTTCCGGATCGGGGGCCGCCGATGACGGTGCCACCCGTACGCGGACCCGCTCCCGTACCCATGCCCGCGTTCACGCCCGCGCCCGCACCACCCCCGGCCCGGTCCCCGGCGCCGCGTCCCTCGCGCCTCGGCGCGCGCCTGCCGTCCTTCTACTGCCCCTTGGAGCGCGACCTCGTCCACCCCCGGGCGAAGTGGGTGGAGGCCCAGGCGGTCGAGTGGCTGGACGCCTTCGGCGTCTACCCCGATCCGGTCGAGCGCGCCTGGGGTCTCGCCACCCACAGCGCCGACTTCTCGTGCCGCATCGTCCCCGACGGGTGTGTCGACGCCCTCCTGCTCTTCACCGAGTGGAACTACTGGGCCAACGCCGTCGACGACTGGCAGGACTCGGGCGCGGAGGAGGTGGGGACGGGCGCCGTCGTCGACCACGGGGTACGCCTGTTGCGCACCGTCGAGGACCCGGGAGCATCGGTGTTGCCCGACGGGCCGATGACCCGCGCGCTGCTGGACCTGGTCCGCCGCACCCATGCCCTGCTCACCCCGTACGAGCTGCGCAGGTTCGTCGAGGGGACGCGCGACTGGCTGCTCGGAGCGGCCTGGCGGGCCGCCCAGGCCGAGGCGGGCATCATGCCGGGGCTGAACGACTTCGTCGCCATGGGGCCGTTGGCGAACGGCACCCGCTTCTCGCTGACCTGGTCCGACGCCGCGCGCGGGGACCGACTGCCGGCGGAGGTGCTCTGCTCCCGCGCCCTGACCGCGCTGACCGATGCGGCGGGATTCGTCGTCAGCGCGGACAACGACCTGTTCTCCTACGACAAGGACGACGACCTGGAGCCGCGGGAGGTGAACCTCGTCAACGTCCTCGCCCACCAGGAGAACTGCTCGCCCGCCGAGGCCGTGCCGCTCGCGGTGGCCCTGCGTGACCGGGTGATGGTCCTCTTCCTGACGCTGCGGGCGCGGCTGGAGGTCGGCGCGGACGCGGAACTGCGCCGCCATCTGGATGCGTTGGGCCACTACGTGGCCGGCTCCATCACCTGGCAGAGCCGGGCGCCCCGGTACGCCAGCCCGCGCAACCGGCACGAACTGCCCCTCGCGGAAGCCAGGTTCGCGATCCGGTTCACCGATGTTCCGGCCTTCACCGATGCTCCTGGTGTCGCCGGAACCGAGCCGCCGGACGTACCGGCCCTCGCCTCCTGGTGGCAGCACGTACGCGACTGAGCGCTGACGGAACCCCGAGGCTCCGACCCATGCGGTCGGGGCCTCGGGGTTTCGGGGCCTCGGGGCGGAGGGCCGTCAGCCGATGCCGAGGAGCCGACGCCACCAGCTCACCCCGCGGCGCCGCCGACCGGGGGCCGCGGGCGCCGCCGTCGGCTGCGGCGGGACGAACACGTGCTCGGGGTGCCCGGCCGGCTGCTCGGCCTGGGGCTGCGCCTCCGGTACGGAGCGCGGGGCGAACCGTACGGGCAGGGACAGCAGGTGGCGTGACATCAGGGTGCCGCGCCACTGCAGTTCGCTCGGGTCGACGGCCAGCTGGAGGTCGGGCAGTCGGTCCAGCAGGACCTCGATGCCGGTGTCCGCGATGGCGCGGCCGATGTCCTGGCCCGGGCACTCGTGCGGGCCGCTGCTGAACGCCAGGTGGGAACGGTTGCCGTGGACGGAGGCTTCGGGATCCGGCCGGATCTGCGGGTCGGCGTTGCCCGCGGCCAGCCCGAGCAGGATCATGTCGCCGGCCTTCACCTGCTGGCCGCCGAGCAGGGTGTCACCGGTGGCCCAGCGCCCGATGATCGTGTTGATCGGCGGGTCGTCCCACAGAACCTGCTCCAGGGCGTCGGGCAGCGTCATGTGGCCCCCGGAGAGGCTGGCCCGGAAGCGCGGGTCGGTCAGTACGGTCCGCAGCGTGTTGGCGATCAGGTTGGCGGTGGTCTCGTAGGCCGCGATCAGTACGACGCGCAGGTGCATCAGCACCTCGGTGTCGCTCAGGTTCGCGGGGTGCTCGATCAGCCAGGAGGCGAGGTCGCGCACGGGCCTGGCCTTGCGCTCCACGACCAGGTGTTCCAGCGTGGCGGTGACGTAACGGTCGCTCTGGAGGGCCGTCTCGGTCCCCTGGAGCATGTCGCGCGCCGCGTTGACCAGCAGGGGGCCGTGCTCGTCGGGCGCTCCGATCAGCTGGGTCATGACCAGCATTGGGAGCTGGTCGGAGAACGCCGACACCAGGTCGGCGTACCCCTCGCCCGCGATCTGGTCGACGAGCTGATTGGCGAAGCGGGTCACGTAGCGGCGGATGCCGCGCTTGTCGAAGCGCTCCAGGGACTCCACCACGGCCGAGCGCAGCCGCTCGTGCACGGGACCGTCGGTGAAGTTGCACACCGGCACCCAGGAGACCATCGGGCCGAGCGGGGTGTCCGCCGGCACCCGGCCCTCCCGCATGTCGCGCCAGCCCCGGGGGTCGCGGGCGAAGCGCGATGACGTGCGCGCGACGTCCAGGTTCTCCCGGTGGCCGAGGACCAGCCAGGCGGGGAGGTCGCCGCTCACCAGTACGGGGGCCACCGGCCCGTGTTCGGCCCGCAGCTTCTCGTACAGCGCGAGGGGATCGGCCTGGGCCTCCGCGCCGTGGAGCCGGTAGAGACCCCCCGAGGTCGCCGCCGCCGCGTGGGCGGGGCACTCGGGCGGTGGGGTGGGGCTGGTGCTCACATTGCCTCCTGGGTGGCTGCCTGGGAGTGCAGGTAGCGCATGAGGGTCAGCAGGACATCGCGGGCCGAGTCCCGCCGTCTGGCGTCGCAGACGAGGATCGGGACGGCGGCGGGCAGATCGAGGGCCTGGCGCAGTTCCTCCAGCGGGTGCTCGGGTGCGCCGGGGAAGGAGTTGACGGCCACGACGAACGGGACGCCCCGCTCCTCCAGCCGCCCGATGACATCGAAACTGATCTCCAGTCGGCGGGTGTCGAGCAGGACGACCGCTCCGAGCGCGCCCTCGAAGAGCCCGCGCCACAGGAACCAGAACCGCTCCTGGCCCGGTGTGCCGAACAGGTAGAGGACGAGCTCGTCGTTGATGCTGATGCGGCCGAAGTCCATGGCGACGGTGGTGGTGATCTTGCGGTCCACGCCCCAGGTGTCGTCGACGCCGACGCCGGCCCTGGTCATCGTCTCCTCGGTCGTCAGCGGCTTGATCTCGCTGACCGCACCGACCATCGTCGTCTTGCCCACGCCGAATCCGCCGACGATGACGATCTTCACGGCGGCAGCGGCCGTCTGCGGGAGTATGTCCGCCGGGCGTGGCCCGGCGGGCGGGTCAGAGCTTCTGAAGTCCATCGATCACTGCCTCGATCAGAGCAAGGTCGGGTAGCTGCGCGGCGGGGACGGGCGGGCGGACGTACACACGCTGAGCGGCCATCAGGTCCCCGACGAGCACGGTGACGACGCTCACGGGCAGCCCCGCGTACGCGGCGAGCTCGGCCACCGACAGCGGTGACTGGCACATCCGCAGGATGGCCGCCTGCTCGGGCTGCATCTCGGGGCGGGCGGACCCTTTGGCCACGACTAAGGTCACGAGGTCCAGATGGACGGCGGTGGAGGGTCCACTGCGTCCGCCGGTGATGACGTACAGCCGTTCGGGGCTGGCGTCCTCCCAGCTTGTGGGTGGCTCATTCACGCGGGCTGCCCGTCATGTCGGGGCGGGCTGCTCAGGTGGTCCCCCATTCGGGTCACCAGGTTCCGCATCTGTGCGCCCATCAGACCCGCGTCCACGCCCTCGTCGGCGAGGACCGCGAGGTAGGAGCCGTCGCCGGCGGCCATCAGGTAGAAGAACCCGCCGTCCATCTCGATCACGACCAGGCGCATCCGGCCCTCCGAGCGGGGCAGCTCCGCGGCCACCGCTCCGGCCAGGCTCTGCAGGCCCGCGCAGGCCGCCGCCAGGCGGTCGGCCGTGTCGGTCTCGGCGCCGTACTGCGCCACGCACAATCCGTCCGCGGACAGCACGATCACGTGCCGCGTCTGCGGCACTCCGGCGGCCAGGTCCTTGAGCATCCAGTCCATGCTGCTGATTCGCTGAGTCATCACTGCTTACGCCCCCTCGGTCGGTGAACCCGACGTGCCTTCGGTACCCGGCGCATCGTGGCCGGGCGTGCCGGACAATCCGCTGTGGAACGCCTCCAGCCACATTCCGGGGCCGCCGTCGTCGGCGGACCGGGGCTCCGGGGCCGGCCGGGCTTCGGAGACGGCCATGCGGTCCTTCCGGCGTCGCTGCGGCAGGCCGGTCGCCGTACGCGCGGCGGTCTCCGGCTGCCCGGTGCTCACGGGCGCCGGCCTGGGAGCCGGAGCCGGAGCCGGACGGGGCACGCCCACGCCCGCCGACGAGCGGTCGAACGGGTGCTCGCGCGGGGTGGCGGCCACGGCCCTGGGACCAGAGGAGGAGCCGATGCCATGGGCGAGACCGGTCGCGGAGGAGGCCGTGGTGATCAGGTGCTGCGGCACGATCACCACGGCGCGGACGCCGCCGTACGCGGACGAGCGCAGGGACACCTGGAACCCGTACGCCTGCGCCAGCCGGCCGACCACGGCCAGTCCCAGCCGCGGCGTCTCGCCCAGGTCGTTGAGGTCGATCCCGGACTGTGCCTGCGCGAGCATCTTCTCGGCCCGGCTGCGGGCCTCCTCGCTCATGCTCAGGCCGCCGTCCTCGATCTCGACGGCGATGCCCGACTGCACCTCGACGGCGGTGAGGTGGACCCGGGTGTGCGGCGGCGAGTACCGGGTGGCGTTGTCCAGCAGCTCCGCCAGGGTGTGGATCAGCGGTTCCACGATCGGACCGACGACGGCGACCTCGGAGACGGAGTGGAGCTCCACGCGCTGGTAGTCGATGATCCTCGACATCGCGCCGCGCATCACGCTGTACAGCGTGACGGCCCTGCTCCACTGGCGGCCGGGGCGCGCGCCGCCGAGGACGGAGATGGAATCGGCGAGCCGGCCGATCAGGGCGGTGCCGTGGTCGAGCCGCAGCAGGTCGCCGAACACGTCCGGGTTGCTGCCGTGCCGGTCCTCCATCTCGCGCATCTCGTGGGCCTGCTGATGGACGATCGCCTGGACGCGGCGGGCGACGTTCACGAAGGCGCGCTGCGCCGAGTCGCGAAGGCTCTCCTCGTTGTCGACCGCGTCGATGACATGGGCCAGCACGGCCTGGAGGGCGGCCCTGAAGCGCGGAGTCAGGGCCTCGTCGTCGCCCCAGCGGGTGCCGCGGCCGCCGCGCCCGCCCAGAGCGGTCAGCACGTCCTCGGCCGGCTCGCCCTTGCGTAGTCGCTCTATGGCCTCGGGCAACACCGACTCGGACAGCCGGGCCGCCTCGACCTCCTGCCGTGCCAGGGCGTGTTGGAGCGCGGCGACCTGGGCGCGCCCGGCGGAGAGCGCGCGGCCGCGCCGTCTCGCTTCGCCGAAGACCGCGGCGGTGCACACGGCGCCGACGGCGATCAGGACGGTGCCGAGCGGTGCCGCGGAGGAAGCGAGCGCCCCCACCAGGCAGGCGGCGGCCACGACCGTGATCGCGGGCAGCATTCGGCTTGCTCTTCCCTCCAGGTGGGGACTTTCGGGGGGAGTACCTCTTTGCTCCATCGGCGTCCTCGAACTATCGAAAAGGGGGGCCTTCTGACCGGTGGGCGGGAGCATAACTACGCCCAACTTCCCTCATGCGAGCTTTCGTTGGAGTTCATCGGACCGGAGGAACCGATATGCGCCATCGATGACGCCGGATTTCGCCGAGAAAAGGGGCCCGCGCCCGGGCCGGGCCGACGTAACGGGAGGTGGGCGGCCTGCCGGCCCCGATTTCCACGCGGAAACGCACGGGCACATTCCGATCGGTTCCGGCCGCACCCCTTGGTCCGCCGGTGGCGCCGGGGGCGGAAATGCGCTAAGCCGCCCCTTCCTCGGCCCCGTGCCCGGCCATGACCGGATCGCGGGCCGGTTCACGCGGGTGCCCCGGCGTGATCACGATCTACCGATGGAGCGCTAAGGGGTCCGACCGGCCGCGCCGAGGCCGGTGAGCAGCACGTCGAGGGCCAGATCGGTCGCCTCCTCCAGCGGTGTGTCGTCGAGGAGCGAGCCGACGGCCAAGGCTGCGAGGCCGTGCACCACGGAGAAGGCGACCTGGGCCAGCCGGGCCGGGTCGCCCGCCCGTACGACGCCCTCCCGCTGGGCGAGGGCGATCAGTTCGGCGGCGATCTCCAGGCTCTGGTGGCCGAGCTCGCGCAATTCGACGCTGGAGCGGTCGGCGTGCTTGGCGGTGAACATCAGGCTCAGCAGCGGGGCGTGCGCGACGGCGAAATCGATGTACGCGCGACCCATGCCGGCGAGCCGGGCGGCGACCGGGCCGACGTCGCCCACCGCGGCTCGCAGGCTCGCGTTGAGCCGGGTGAAGCCGCCCACCGCGAGCGCGTCCAGCAGCGCCTGGCGGTCGCGGAAGTGGCGGCCCGGCGCCGCGTGGCTGACGCCGAGGTCCCGCGCGAGGGCGCGCAGCGAGAGGCTGTCCGCCCCCGAGGTGGTCAGCACGTCCTCGGCGCGCGCCAGCAGGGCTTCCCTGAGATTGCCGTGGTGATAGGGCGCTTCGGCGTCGGCCAAGGCGATCTCCTCCTCCGATGTTGTCATTGACAACAATGTTTACTCTGCCTACATTCAAGTATCGACCATCAACCGGAGTCCCGGAACGGAGCGCCGACCCATGTCTATGACATACCGCGGAACCACAGCCCTGATCACCGGGGCGAGTGCAGGCCTCGGTGTCGAGTTCGCCCGGCAGTGGGCGCAGCGCGGAGCGGACGTCGTCCTCGTCGCCCGACGCGTCGACCGGCTGGAGGAGCTGGCGGTGGAGCTGGAGCGCAGCCACGGGGTCACGGCCCGCGCGATCGCCGCGGACCTCGCCCGGCCCGGTGCCGCGGCAGCGCTGCGCGCCGAGCTCGACGCACTCGGCGTACCGGTCCACACCCTGGTCAACAACGCGGGCTTCGGCGCCCACGGCCCCTTCGCCGACGAGGACCCCACCCGGATCAGCGAGATGATCCAGCTCAACGTGCTCGCGGTCACGGAACTGACCAGAGAGTTCCTGCCGGCCCTGACGGCCGACGGCCGGGGCGCCCTCGTCACCGTGGCCAGCGCGGCCGCCTACCAGCCGACCCCGGCGATGGCGGTCTACGGCGCGACGAAGGCCTTCGTCCTGAACTTCACCGAGGCCGTCGCCTACGAGACGCGCGCCTCCTCCCTGCGGGTGCTCGCCGTCTCGCCGGGGCCGGTGCGCACCGAGTTCTTCGACGTCGTCGGCAGCCGGGACGCCGCCGTGGGGCGGATGGCCACCCCGGAGCAGGTCGTCACCGCGACGCGACGGGCGCTGGAACGTGGTCGGACCCCCGCCAGCATCGTCGTCGGCCTCACCAACCGGATCAACGCCATGGCGTCCGCCCTGGTCCCCCGCCGCCTCGCGCTGACCGTGGCAGGGCGCGCCCTCAAGGCGTGACCGGATCCTGAAGCACCGAAGGGCGGGCCGTCACAGGGGTGACGACCCGCCCTTCGGCCGACGGCGGGACCGGTCTACCAGGCGGCGCGGCAGTTCAGCAGCTTGGTGGTGCCGACCTTACGGTCGCAGGCATACGCCTTCACATCCTTCTTGTTCTTGAACGACCAGCTCTTCGAGCCGTTGACCACCGCGACGTAGTTCGTCACACGGTGCCAGGCGCCGTCCTTCCAGTCCTGGTAGGCCAGGGCCAGCACGGCCTCGTAACCGTCGCCCGCCACCTTGTCCTTGGCCGTGGCGCCCGCGAACGACCCCGAGTAGAGCTTCTCGCCGGTCTGCGGGACGGTCCCCGACACGTGGTACTCGTAGGTTCCGCTGATCTCGGCCTTGCCGCTGGTGGAGGTCTGGTGGAAGCCCATGGTGGCCGCGCTCGCGGTACCCGCCGACCCGATGACGAGGGCCGAGGCGACGGCGGCGGCTCCGACGAGCGCGCGCCGCACCGGAGCGGTCACGGCAGAGGTCATGGCAGAGGTCTCGGCTGTGGTCATGGCGGTGTCTCCCTTTCGCAGGGAATCGAGGTCGGTGAGCCGCCGCCACCCCGTCGTGCTCCGGCGGCCGGCCGGACAGAAACTATGCGAGCCGGGGACCGCCCGGCGGCACGCGTCGGGATGATTCCGCTCTCCACCCCGGACGGGTGGCGGGCGGCCCGCCTGCAACCACGGCGGTAGCGGGACCCTGCGGGCGCGGTAGGGCCGGTCCCGCGACAGGCCCATGGCCCCGCCGCCTGATGGCCCGTAGGCTGCGCCGATGCGCGCTGGATCGGGTGTTCTCGACAGGCTCGGCGGAAGGTACCGCCCGCTGGTCACCGACTTGTTGCTCGCCCTGGGCTACGTCGGAGCCGGGCTGTTGCTGGGGCGGGAGCAGCCGCCGGCGGGATGGCGGTCGGTGGACGTGCTGGGGGCGGTCCTGACCGCTCTGGTCGGTCTGGTCATGGTGGCCCGCCGGTTCGCGCCCGTCGCGGTGTTCGCCACCGGCAGCGCGTTGTGGATCCTGTTCATCGCCTGCGGCTACTGGCCGGTGGTCAATTCGATGCCGGCGCTCCTGGGCCTGTACACGGTGGCGGCGACCCGTCGCCTCCCGACCGCGCTCGGCTGCGCGGCCGTCGTGGGGGGAGTGTGGGTGTACGCCGGGATCGGCAACATCGAGCACAGCTCCATGCCGACCGTTCTCGCCCAGGCGGTCCTGTTCCCGGCCGTCGTGTTCGTGGTCGGACGCGGCTCCGGAGCGCTCGCCGAACGGAACAGACAGTTCGCCGAGCTGACCCTCCAACTGCGCCGACAGCAGGAGGAGAAGGCGCTCCAGGCACTCACGGAGGAGCGGGTCCGTATCGCGCGGGAACTCCACGACGTGGTCGCGCACCACATGTCGGTGATCTCGCTCCAGGCGGGCATGGCCTCGTACGTGTTCCCCACGGACCCGGCGGCGAGCCGCCGCGCCCTGGACACCATCGCCGACACCAGCCGTGAGGCGCTGGAGGAGATGCGCCGGATGCTCGTACTCCTGCGCGTGGGCCAGGAGGAACGGCGGGAAGGAGCGGGGGACGGGCGACAGGACGGCGCCGACTACGCGCCGGCCCCCGGACTGGACCTGCTGGAGCCGCTGCTGGAGCGGGTGCGCGGTGCGGGGGTCGAGGTCACCCTGGAGGTCGCGGGCTCCCCGCCCCGGCTTCCGCAGGGGATGGCCCTGTGCGTCTACCGAGTGGTCCAGGAGGCGCTGACGAATGTGCTCAAGCACGCGGGCCCGACCAGGGCGGCTGTCACCATCCGCTACGAAAGCCGCACCATCGTGGTGTGCGTGGCGAATGACGGGGACGACGCGTTCCGGCCAAACCACGAGATGTCACCTGGTCACGGCTTGATCGGTATGAGGGAGCGCGCGAAGATCTACGGCGGGTCGGTCACCGCCGGCCCCCGAGCCCTCGGCGGATTCGAGGTACGGCTCACCCTTCCGGCGCCCACCACCAGTGACCGGCCGGGTGGTCTCCCGGCCCCGGGCACCGGGGACGTCCCTATCCGATGAGGACCGAATTCCCCGATGCCCACGGTACTGGTGGTCGACGATCAACTGCTCATCCGTGCCGGACTGGTGTCCCTGCTGAACGCAGCCCCGGGACTGTCCGTGATCGGCGAGGCCTGCGACGGGGAGGAAGCCCTCCGACTGGCCGAGGCCACCGCCCCTGATGTCATCCTCATGGACCTCCGGATGCCGGGTACCGACGGCATCACCGCGACGGAACGCATCCTTCGCCGGGCGGGTGACACGGGCGGGACACCGCCGAAGATCCTCGTGCTGACCACCTTCGACCTCGACGAATACGTCTACAACGCCCTGCGTGCCGGCGCCTCGGGGTTCCTGCTCAAGGAAACGCCTCCCGAGCGCCTGGTCGCCGCCATCCACACCGTCGCCTCGGGTGACATGCTCCTCGCGCCCACCGTCACCAGACGCCTGATCGAGGCCTACCACCCGGGGCCGACGCCACCGGGGGTGATGGCTCCGGAATGGCACACGGTGACCGGCCGGGAGCGCGATGTGCTGCGGCTCGTGGCCACGGGCGCGACGAACACGGAGGTCGCGCGGCAACTCTTCATCAGCGAGGCCACCGTGAAGACCCACCTCAACCGCGCGATGGCCAAGCTCGGGCTCTCCAGCCGCGCCCAGGTCGTCGTCTTCGCCTACGAGACGGCGCTCGTGACGCCCGGAGGCCCCACCAACCTCCCGGGCTCCCCGCCTGAAGAGGGCCGGCCGGGCTGAGCATCCGGGGTCCCGCGCACAGCGGCCGCCCCACCCCACGACGGAGACCGACGAACAGGAGGGGAACAGGCATGGCGGACGAGCAGGCCACGGCCACGGTGCGCGTGGAGCGGGACGGCCCCGTCTACACGGTGATCCTGAGCCGGCCAGGAGTACGTAACGCCGTGGACGGGCCGACAGCGGCCCGACTGGCCGACGCGTTCCGGGAGTTCGAATCGGACGAGGACGCGGCCGTCGCCGTGCTCTGGGGCGAGGGCGGCACGTTCTGCGCGGGCGCCGACCTCAAGGCCATCGGCACCGAGCGCGGCAACCAGGTGCTCGCCACCGGCGACGGACCCATGGGGCCGACCCGGATGCGGCTGACCAAGCCCGTGATCGCGGCCGTCGCGGGGCACGCGGTGGCAGGCGGTCTGGAGCTGGCGCTCTGGTGCGACCTGCGTGTGGTGGAGGAGGACGCGGTGTTCGGTGTGTTCTGCCGCCGCTGGGGCGTCCCTCTGATCGACGGCGGTACGGTGCGGCTGCCCCGCCTGATCGGCGAGAGTCGGGCCATGGACCTGATCCTGACGGGGCGTCCGGTATCGGCGACCGAAGCGCACGGGATCGGGCTGGCCAACCGCGTGGTCCCGACGGGCCGATCGAGGGCGGCCGCCGAGGAGCTGGCTCGCGAGATCGCCGGATTCCCTCAGATCTGCCTGCGCCACGACCGGTTGTCCGTCCTGGAACAGCACGGCCTCTCCGAGGAGGAGGCGTTGGCGGGGGAGCACCGGCACGGCCTGGTGCCACTGACCGCGGGTGAAACGCAGGCCGGCGCGGGCCGATTCGCCCGCGGGGCGGGCCGGCACGGTGCCTTCGGGCAGTAGCGGTCCGGGGCGGGGGAGGAGCGGCGTGCCCGGTCGCAGCGTCCTCCCGACCGACCCCGGACCGGGTCATCGGCCGAGGCGCAGGCCCTCGGCGAACGCGCGGGCGGCGGCCAGGTCGTCCCCGTCCGGACGCCGCTTGTTGATGCCACCGATCAGCCGGAACGGAGCCCACGTGTCGAGCCCGCGGCAGGTGAACGTGCCTTCGACCTGGTAGCCCTTGCCTTCGAGGAGCCGTACCGACGGCCGGGTGAACGGCGCGATCGACCATTGCGGCAGACCGCTCGTGGCGAAGACGAAGGCCCGCCCCGAGGACGCCGGCAGCGCGCGGACGAAGCCGAGCAGGTCCGGGTGCATCCGCTGGGCGAACACGCCGGAGCCGAAACCCACCAGGTCGTAGCCCGCCGGCTCCGCGGCCGACACCTCCTCCGGCGTGACCACCCGGGCGCCGAGCACCTCTCCCATGGCCTGGGCCACGCGGCGGGTGTTGCCGTGGGACACGGACGTGCAGACGAGCAAGGTCCTCATGAGCGTCTCCTTCGTTCGGCGCATTCGTTCGGCGTCTTCCGTAGCAGGGACCGGACAGGCCCGCCGGATGTGACAACCCGCGCGCGGACGTCGATCCGCGCGAGGGAGAGGGTCCCTGCTGTGGCGCCTGCCACAACGCGGCGCGGGAACCCGGGCGGTGGCCGTCTCGACTCCTGTCGTACAGCGGCGGGCCGGTCACCGGGGTCGGCCGCAGCGATCGGAAGGAACCGTCGGATGAACCGCAGGAACCTGCTCCGGGCCCAGGTCGCCGTCGGCGCCACGGCCGCGTTCGGGGGTGCCGCCGGGGTGGCCGCGGCGGCTCGACCGCGACCCGCCGGAAAGTCGACGGGGCCGTTACGTGTGCACGTGGTCATGTACGACGGCGTGGAGGAACTCGACTTCGCCGCACCCTACGAGGTCTTCTGCGCGGCCCGGTTCTTCACGGATCGGGAGGTGGACGTCCGTTACGTCTCCGCTTCCGGGCCGGGGGTCGTGCGGGCCGCCTACGGCACACGCGTGAGCGTCGAGCACGGCTGGGACCCGCGCGCCGCGGACGTCCTTCTCGTTCCCGGCGGCGGATACGCACGCCGCGACAGCCCCGGTGTATGGGCCGAGATCCGCGGCGGCGTCCTCCCGCGGCAACTGGCCGCGGCGGTCCGCCCCGGCCTCACCGTCAGCGCCGTCTGCACGGGCACCATGCTGCTGGCCGCCGCCGGACTGACCACGAACCGCCCCTGCACCACCCACCACAAGGCGCGGCCCGACCTCGAGAAGCAGGGTGGCCTCCTGAAGAACGCCCGTGTGGTGGACGACGGCGACCTGGTCACCGCCGGCGGCATCACCTCCGGGCTGGACCTCGCCCTCCGGCTCGTCCACCGCGAACTCGGCGCCGACGCGGCGACGAGCGTGGAGGCCATGCTCGAATACGAGGCCCGGGGCACGGTATGGACGCCGCCCGCCGCCGTACAGCGGTAGTCGCGGGTCAGCGGTGCAGCCGCCGGGTCCAGTCCTCGGGTACCCGGCCGGCCGGACCCGGGGTCGGCTGGTCGGCCGGGTGGTCGCGCGGGGCGGTCAGTTCGGGGCCGGAGTCGTAGAGGGCGTCCGTGTCGTAGTTCCAGAACCACTCCTCGCCCGGCTCGAAGCTCTGCACCAGCGGGTGGCCGGTGGACTTCCAGTGGGCGGTGGCGTGCTGCGCCGGGGAGGAATCGCAGCACCCGATGTGGCCGCACTGGGCGCAGCGCCGCAGGTGGAACCACCAGCCGCCCAGCTCGTCGCACTCGACGCAGCCGGTGCCGGTGGGCGCGGCGCCCGGGTCGATTCCCTGGATGTCGCTCATGCGGGCTCCTCAGCGGTCGCGGTTTCCGTCGTGGTTGTGGTCGTGGTCGTGGTCGCGGTATCGGGTCCGGTCCCGGCTCCGGTTTCGGCTTCGGTTTCCGTATCGGCTTCGGGGGCCGGGGCGGTCAGCGGCAGCAGCACCTGGAACCGGGTGTCACCGGGGGCGGACTCGACCTGGAGGCTGCCGTGGTGCTTGTTGACCACGATCCGCCAGGAGATGTCGAGGCCCAGACCGGTGCCCTCGCCGACCGGCTTGGTGGTGAAGAAGGGGTCGAAGATGCGGCTGCGGATGTCCTCCGGGATGCCGGGCCCGGTGTCACGGAACTCCACCAGCAGGCGGTCTCCCTCGCGCGCCGTCCGGACCGTCAGCGTGCCCTCCGCGCCGGTGCTCCCGATGGCGAACACGGCGTTGTCGATGAGGTTGGTCCACACCTGGTTGAGCTCCGCCGGGTAGGCGGGCACCTCCGGTACGGAGCGGTCGTACTCCTTGACCACCCGCACCCGGGAGCCGATCTTGCCGGACAGCATCAGCAGCGTGCTGTCGAGGAGCTCGTGGACGTCCACGACCCGGTACGGGGCGCGGTCGAGCTGCGAGTACTGCTTGGCCGCGTCCACGAGGTGGGAGATACGGGTGGTCGAGTCGTCGATCTCGTCCATCAACAGCTCGGTCTCGACGGTGTAGTTGAGCCAGCCGATCGCCGACGGCAGGATCTCCTCGGCCACGGTCGCCGCGACCTGCTCCAGCCAGTCCGTGTCCAGCCCGGCCTGCACGAAGGTCGGCGCGAGTCGCCAGCCCTCGGCGATGTCGTGGTCGTCCAGCCAGTCGGCGAGCTCGTCCTCCCGGTCGGAGGCCTCCAGCGGACTCAGCGCCGTCGCCTTCGCGACGCGCTCGACGGTCCGTTCCTGGATCTCGATGAGGTCGGCGATCGTTTCGCGCGAGTACTGGCCCTGCGAGATGTGGGCCAGCTTGTGCCGCATCTTGCCGACCCGCTCCCGCAGGGTCGCCGTGGCCCGGACGGCCGCCGCCGCCGGGTTGTTGAGTTCGTGGGTGAGGCCGGCGGACAACGACCCGAGCGCCAGCAGCCGCTCGCGCTGCCCGATGGCCCGCTGGGTGTTCTTGGAGCCGAAGAACAGTCCCTCCAGCAGGTGCGCCGCCATCGGGAACCACTCGCGCATGATGTCCGCGAACGACTGCGCGGGCAGCACGAAGAACCGCGTCGGCTCGGTCACCCGCATCGAGTTGGTGTACGCCTGCGGCACCTGCTCGCCCAGGTACGCCTGCATCGCCCCCGCGTACACGCCGCGCTGCGAGGTGCGGCTCACCTCGACGTCGTCGCCACCGACCCGGCGGGACAGCACGACCGTGCCCTCGATCATCACGTAGAAGCAGGTGGCGTCGCCGCCCTCGGTGTACACCGGACCGGCTTCGAACCGCTCCACCCGCCCCTCGGCGCACAGCCGCCCGAGCTGCTCGGGGGTGAGCTTCTCGAAGAGGAACAACGAGGCGATCTCCTGCGGGCTGCAGGGCATGACCTGTCCGCTCATGACTGCTCCAGGTACCGGTGGACGAGCATCACGGCCATGGCTCCCTCTCCGACGGCGGACGCGACGCGTTTCGCGGACTGGGCGCGCGCGTCACCCGCCACGAACACGCCCGGAATGTTGGTCTCCAGGTGGTAGGGCGGCCGGTCCAGTCCCCACTCGGCCGGCGGGCGCCCGTCCGCCGTCAGATCCGGCCCGGCCAGGATGAAACCGTGCTCGTCGCGCAGCACCGTACCGTCCAGCCAGTCCGTCAGCGGGGCCGCGCCGATGAACACGAACATCCACTGGGCGTCGACGAGTTCGCTCGCACCGCCGTCCACGTCCCGCAGTGTCAGCTGCTCCAGGTGCCCCTCGCCGTGCGCCGCCTCGACGACCGTCCGGGTGCGCACGGTGATGTTCGGCGTCTCCTCGATCTGCTGGATCAGGTAGTACGACATCGACGCCGTCAGCGAGTCCCCGCGCACCAGCAGCGTCACCGACTTGGCGCCCCGCGCCAGGTACATCGCCGCCTGCCCGGCCGAGTTGGCACCGCCCACGATGTAGACGTCCTGCCCCTGGCAGGAGGCCGCCTCGGTGAGCGAGGAGCCGTAGTACACCCCGCAGCCGGTCAGTTGGTCGCAGCCCGGCGCGCGGAGCTGCCGGTACGACACGCCGGTCGCCAGGATGACGCTGTGGGCGGCGATCGCCGAGCCGTCCGAGAAGCGGACGACACGCGCCGCGCCGTTCACCTCCAGTCCCGTGACCTCGCGCGCCGTCAGGATCTCGGCGCCGAACCGGCCGGCCTGGCGGCGGGCCCGCTCCGTGAGCTGGGCACCGGACACGCCGTCCGGGAAGCCGAGGTAGTTCTCGATGCGGGAGCTCTGGCCGGCCTGTCCGCCGGTCGCCGACCGCTCGACCAGTACCGTACGCAGACCCTCGGAGGCCCCGTACACCGCCGAGCCGAGCCCGGCCGGGCCGCCGCCGATGACGACGAGGTCGTAGAAGTCGGCGGCCGGCGTCGTCGCGAGCCCCACGTGGGCGGCCAGTTCGGGGGCCTCCGGTTCGATCAGCGCGGTGCCCTCGGGGGTGATCACCAGCGGGAGCCGCCGGCCGTCGGCCCCGGCAGCCTCCAGCAGCCGTCGACCCTCCGGTTCGTCGGAGGAGTACCAGCGGTACGGCACCTGGTTGCGGGCCAGGAACTCCCGTACGTCCGAGGAGCGCGCCGACCAGCGGTGCCCCACCACCTTGGTGGCGGGTACCGGACGGTAGTCGCTGGTCCGCCAGGCCGTGAGCAGATCGTCCACGACCGGGTAGAGCTTCTCCTCCGGCGGGTCCCAGGGCTTGAGCAGGTAGTGGTCGAGGTCGACGACGTTGATCGCGTCGATCGCCGCGTTGGTGTCGGCGTACGCGGTCAGCAGCACCCGCCGGGCGCCGGGGTACACCGCCAGGGCCTGTTCGAGGAACTCGATGCCGTTCATCTGCGGCATCCGGTAGTCGGCGAGGATCACGGCCACCAGGTCGCCGCGCAGCTTCAGCTCGCGGAGCGCGTCCAGCGCGGACTCGCCGGACTCGGCGCGCACGATCCGGTACTCGGCGCCGTAGCGCCGTCGCAGGTCACGGGCGATGGCCCGGGAGACCCCCGGGTCGTCGTCCACGGTCAGGATGACGGTCCGCGCTGTGTCGGCGGCCTGTGCCATACGTCGTCTCCACCCCGAGTGCTCTGGGCAGGCGGCCCGGCGAGCCGCCCGCGCCGGTTCCCGCCCATCGTAGGGGCGATCCTTCGGGACCGCTCCGGGACGAGGCGGGTCGTGCGCTGCGGGTACCCGCCCGGTCGCTCCTGGTCAACGGCCTGCGGGCCGGTTCCGGCCCGGCCGGCCGGGCGGGTAGGGGGTCAGGAGGCCTTGCCCGCCACGACCCAGCCTTCGCCGCCGAGGGGGAACTCGTAGCGGGGCCTGCCGGCACGTCCGCTGGTACGGAAGGGCCGGCCGTTGTGGTCGATCGCGAGGGTGCCGTGGCGGGAGCCGCTGGACCAGGACAGCTCCAGGTACCAGCTCACGTCGTGGGCCGAGACGGCGGCCAGGATGTGGAACACCTCAGGCTGCGACTCGCTCACCGAGAACGGGAAGCCGCGCTGACCCTCCATGGGCACGACGGCCGGGCGCGCGGAGTCGAGGGACACGTCGAACGAGCGGGTCGGGACGCCCGCACCGCAGCCGACCCCCGGGTAGCCCATGGCGTAGTCGTTCCAGGGGAGCGGCGCACGCTTGGCGACCGTGCGGACGGCCAGGCCGTCCAGGACCACCGTGTCCTTGCCGGAGCCCTGCAGGGTGAGGGTGACGTACTGCTCGCCGGCGGGTACCGCCCCGGCCGCCGCGACCCAGGCGGGCGCGTCGCGTTCCACGGGAGGTGGTCCCACCTGGGCGGGGGGCTTGTCGATCAGGTAGTGCTGGCCGCAGGGGGCTTCCCAGGTGTGCGGGCGGACGGTGACCTTCACCGGCGCGCCGGCAGCCTCGTCGGCGCCGCCGCCGCTTCCGCTCGTGCCTCCGGTTCCTCCTCCGGTTCCTCCTCCGGTTCCTCCTCCGCTTTCGCCGCCGCCTGCCGGCTCGGGGGCGGCCGACGCGGGGTCGGAGGGCGCGGCCACCGACGGCGACGGCGAGGAGGACGGTGGTACCGCGGATCCGTCGGGGTCCTGCGGGGACTTCTCCGCACCGGGGGTGCGGTCGGCGGCGACGGGGATGTCCCGGACGTCGGTGCCCGGTCCCGGCCGGTTCCCGTCGGGTGTCAGCACCCAGGTCAGGGCGGAGACGGCGGCCACGAGCGGCACGGCCAGCGCGGCGAGCACGGACCTACGGGGGCGGCGCCACCGGCCCGGCGCGGGCGGCTCCGGGATCCGGGTCGCCTCGACGGGCGCCGCGGGTGCTTCGGTCGCGGCCTCCGCGGGTGCATCGGCCGCCACTTCGGTCGCCGCCGCGCCGCTCGTGTCCGTGCCCCTGCGCGGTCGGTTCGCGTCCGCCTCCACCCAACCCCGGTGCAGGGCCAGGAGTTCCTCGGGGGTGGCCTTGCACAGGCGGGCGAGCCGTTCGACCGGTGCGTAGTCCGCCGGGACGACCTCGCCGCTGCAGTAGCGGTGCAATGTCGACGTACTCATGTGGAGCCGCCCGGCGAGCGTTCCGTAGCTGAGTCCGGACCGGTCCTTCAACTCCCGCAGCAGCCCGGCGAACTCGGGTCCAGCCGTGTTCTCCGGCACCGTTCCTCCCACCCCATGGCCTGTCCCGCATCCCAGGAACAGGTTGTTTCCGCAGCTCAGAGCCTGTTCCGGTATCCCAGCATGCCGGATTGGCCGGCGGTTGTAGCGGCTGGGACGGATCACCGCACAGGCTGAGGTCATCCAAGCACACCGCTCCCGGCGGTCGGTCCGCACGGACCCCGACCGGCCCTGCGGTCACGCCCCTTGAAAGGTCGTCAGTCATGCGCACGTTCCACGCCGCCCCGCTCGCCCCTTCCGCCCGTACCGCCCGTCCGCACGCCCGGCGACGCCTGGCGGGAGCGGTCATGGCTTCCCTCGTCGCCCTCTCCCTCACCGCGTGCCAGGACGGCAAGGGCTTCAAGGACGGGGGAGAGGCGAGCGCTTCGGGCTCCGCCGGGGTCGCCACCGCGGGGCCTGCCACCGCTGCCCCCTCGACCGCGCCCTCGACCGACGCTTCGAGTGCCCCGGGCGCCGCGCCGGCCCCCAAGACCTCTCCCGCCCCGTCGGCCGCGTCGGGCGCGGGGGAGCGTGTCCTGTGCAACGGCTCGACCACGCGGGTCACCGTGCAGCCCGTCTCGCGGCCGCTCAACCACATGCTGATCACGGTGAAGAACACCGGGTCGAAGACCTGCGATCTGACCTACCACCCCGTCCTCCGCTTCGACGAGATGCAGTGGGTGCCGGCCGCCCGGCCCGAGACCAAGCCCCAGGCCGTGGTGTCCCTCGCACCGGGCGAGTCGGGCTACGCGGGGGTCCTGCTGTCGGCGGCCGACGGGAGCGGCGAGGGCGCCACGACCGGACACCGGCTCATGATCGCCTTCCAGGGCCGCACGCCCCTCAGCGACGGCGGCGCGTCCGCGACCCCGGACCTCCCGGCCGCCGGCGTCGTCTACGACAGCTCGCTCACGGTCACCTACTGGCAGCGCAGCAGCGCGGACGCGCTCGCATCATGAGTCGACGGAGTCGACGTCGACGATGCGGCCGTCGCGCAGTTCCACGACCCGGTCGGCGAGTTCGATCAGGTTCGGGTCGTGGGTGGCGACGAGGATGGTGACGGACTCGCTGCGCACCACCGCGCGCAGCAGCTCCATCACGGAGCGGCCGGTCTCCGAGTCGAGCTGGCCCGTGGGTTCGTCCGCGATGATCAGTTCGGGGTCATTGGCCAGGGCGCGGGCCACCGCCACGCGCTGCTGCTGGCCACCGGAGAGCTCGCCCGGGCGCTGCTCGGCGTGGTCCGCGAGCCCGACCAGGGCCAGCAGGGTACGGGCCCGCTCCTCGCGCACCTTGGCGGGGACGCGCCGCAGCCGCATCGGCACACCGACGTTCTCGGCGGCCGTCAGGACGGGTATCAGGCCGAAGGACTGGAAGACGAAGCCGATGCGGTCGCGGCGCAGGGCGAGCAGGCCCGACTCGTCGAGGGTCGCCAGGTCGGTGCCGTCGAGGGTGATCCGGCCGCCGGTCGGGGTGTCGAGACCGCCGACGAGGTTGAGCAGGGTGGTCTTGCCGGAGCCCGACCGGCCCCTGAGGGCGGTGAGTTCGCCGCGTCGGACCTCGAAGGACACCCCGCGCAGGGCGTGGACGGCCTGCGGACCGCTGCCGAAGCTGTGGTGCACGTCGTCGACGACCACGATCGGGGAGCCCTCGCCGTCCCGCGGTGCCTTCGTCGCGACCGTCGCCGGTCCCTGCTCCTGGTGATGCCTCATCGTGTCTGTTCCCCCGTCGCGTTTGTCCGCGCGAGGCGCCCGGCCCCACGTCCCGTACACGCTGCCGCTGCAGCTTTCTGATCGCATTTGCGCATCTGTCGCACCAATCACGCAAGCCCCTTCCCTCTCTTGCTCACATCTGACAACATCGTCCGCTATCCGGTACCGAGGGTCCGGACGGGGGAGGAATTCAACACGTGCTCGGCTTCGTCGTGCGCCGACTGCGCGGGCGATGGCCGCTCGCCGTCGCCGTGCTGCTCACCGTACTGATCACCGCGACCACACTGACCGCGCTGACGGCATTCACCCGTGGCGTGGGCGAGGAAGGGCTCCGGCGGGCCCTGACCGGGGCGGAACAGTCCCGGACCACAGTCCTGGTCACCAGTGGCCATCCCGCCGACTCCCGCGCCAAGGACGACGCGTCCGTACGGGCCTTCGCGGACGAGGTGTTCGGGCGGCTCCCGGTGGCCTCCGAGAGCGTGGCCCGCAGCCGGTCGTACGGCCTGCCCGGTGTCGCCGCCTCCGGCCGCGACGCCGACCTGACCGTGCTCGCCGCGCTCGGCAAGGACCGCGTACAACTGCTCGCCGGCGCGTGGCCCGCACCCGTCGCCGCACCCCGCGGCGCCGGCGCCCAGGCCGCCGCGACCCAGGTGGCAGTGCCGCGCGCGGCGCTCGTCCGGCTGGGCCTGGCAGAGTCCGCGCTGCCCGCACCGGTCCGGCTGGACGACCGGTTCGGCGGGCCGCCGTTGACCGTGCTGGTCACCGGCGTGTACCGGGCCGCCGATCCGGACGCCGCGTACTGGCGCCTCGACCCGCTCGGCGGCCGCGAGGTCCAGGCCGACACCTTCGCCATCTACGGCCCGCTGCTGGTGGACGACAGCGCCTTCACCACCGGAGGCCTCCCGCAGGACCACCGCCTCACGCTGCTCACCCCGGACCTGCGTACGGTCCGCGCCACCGAGGCAGAAGCCGTACGGACCGCCACCGAGCCCGCGAGCGCCACCCTCGAACGCGTCGGCTCGCTGCGGGCCGCCACCGAACTGCCGAAACTGCTGGCCGAGCTCAGCGCCGGCACGGTCGTCGCCCGCTCCACCCTGCTGATGGGCGCCCTCCAGCTCACCGTCCTGTCGACCGCCGCCCTGCTGCTCGTCGCGCACATCCTGACCGTCCGGCAGGAACCGGAACGGGTCCTGCTCACCGCGCGCGGCGCCTCCCGCCGCCGGCTCGGCGCGCTCACCGCGACCGAGTCGCTGCTCCTCGCCCTGCCCGCGGCCGTCCTGGCACCCCTGCTCACGCCACCCCTGCTGCGGCTGTTCGGCCATTTCGGCCCCCTCGGGCGCGTCCACCTGGAGATCCCGCAGACCTGGCTGGTCTGGCCGGTCGCGGGCGGCTGCGCCCTGGCCTGCGTCCTGCTGACGACCCTGCCCTCCTTCCTGCGGGGGGCCTCGGCCGCCGTACTGCGCCGCGTGGGCAGCCGCCAGGCCCTGGTGACGGGCGCCGCCCGCTCCGGCGTCGACCTCGCCGTCCTGGCCCTCGCCGTCCTCGGCTACCAGCAGCTCGCGCAGTACGGCGGTATGGACGCCCCCGCATCCGGCGCCTCCGTCGGCGGCGCGCTCGGGGTCGACCCCGTCCTGGTCGCCGCTCCCGCCCTGGCCCTGTGCGGGGGCACCCTGCTGGTCCTGCGCCTGCTGCCGTTCGCGGCGCGGGCCGGCGGACGGCTGGCGGCGCGCGGCCGGAGTCTGGGCCCCGCCCTCTTCGGCTGGCAGCTCGCCCGACGGCCCGGCCGGGCCACCGGGCCCGTGCTGCTGCTCGTCCTCGCCGTCGCCAGTGGGATCCTGGCGCTCGGCCAGCACATCGGCTGGTCCGCGTCCCAGCGCGACCAGGCCGACTTCGCGTCCGCCGGTGGCCTGCGGATCTCCGGCAGCAGCATGTCCCCGATGGGGCAGGGCGGACGCTACGCGGCCCTGCCGGGCGGCGACCGCCTCGTACCCGTGGTCCGCCGCGAGCAGAAGCTGCCGGACGGCAACCCCGCCGACATCGTCGCGCTGGACGCCGTCAAGACCGCGGAACGCGTTCCGCTGCGCGCGGACCTGCGCGGCGGCCACGGCATGGGCGAGCTGTTCACCCCGCTCGCCGCCGGCGGCCCCGATGCCACGGCCGGCCCCGCGAGCCCCGGCGTCGCCCTGCCCGGCTCCCCGCGCCGGATCGACCTCGACGTATCGGCCCGGACCTCGGGTACGAGCTGGGCCGCCGTGAGCCTGCTGCTCCGCGACCGGTTCGGGGCGACGTACGGGACGGCCTCGGTGACCCTGCCCGTCTCCGGTGACGCCACCCTCACCTACTCCCTCGACGCGCTGACCGGCGCCCCGGTCGGCTCGGCGGCCACCCCGCTGACCCTGGCGGGGATCCGCCTCTCGTACGCCGGTGACGGCGACAACCCGGGCGACGGCAGCGAACTGGCCGTGCACCGGATCGCCGTCTCCGACACCGCGGACGGCGCCGCCACCGCCGTCCCCGCACCCTCGGCCGGCGCGGGCTGGCAGACCTCCCTCCCGCAGGGGAAGGGCCCCTCCAGGACCCCTGAGCCCGTCCCGGTCCCGGCCGGCTCCACGGACCTGCTGCGGCTGCGCTACTGGGGCGGATTCGCCACCCTGCAGGGCGTCACCACCGTGGTGTTCCCGGCTCCCGCCGCGCCGGCCCCCGTCGCCGTCCCCGCGATCGCCACCACCCGCTACCTGAAGTCCCTCGGCGCCTCCGTGGGCGATACGGTCCCCGTCACCCTGGACGGCGCCGCCGTCCAGATGCGGATCACCGCCTCCGTGGACTCCCTCCCGGTGGTCGGCCGCTCGGCGCTCGCCGTAGACCTCCACGTGCTCGGCCGGTACCTGCTGGAGTCCGTGGGCCAGCAGCCTGCCTCGCCCACCGAGTGGTGGCTGCCCGCCGACTCGGCCGCCGACCCGGTTCCGGCCCGAGCAGCGGCCCAACTGCGCGACGGCGCCCGGATCGAGCGCGTCCAACTGCGCGAGGAGATCACCGAGCGGCTGCTCGACGACCCGCTGAGCGCCGGCCCGCAGAGCGCCTTGGCCGCCCTCGCCGCCGCGTGCGCGGTCCTCGCCGCCATCGGCTTCGCGACCTCCACCGCCGCCGAACGAAGGGTCCGAGGGCGGGAGTTCTCGGTGCTGCTCGCGCTCGGTACCCCGCGCCGCTCGCTGGCCCTCGCGTCCGCCGCCGAAGGCGGGGTGCTGATCGCCATCGGGTCCGCGGTCGGAGCCGGGCTGGGCGTCGCCCTCGTCCATCTGATGGCGCCCCTGGTCGTGCTGACGCCCGCCGCCGGGCGTCCCTTCCCACCCGTGCGAGTGGACATGCCGTTCTGGCAGACCGTACTGACGGTCGCCGCCATCGCAGCCGTTCCCCTGCTGTCGGCCGCGGTCAGCGGCCCCCGCGGCCGCGACATCGCCGCCCGGCTGCGTCCCGTGGAGGAGATGTGACCACCCCGCCGACCGCGCCCCGACCGACTGCCACCGCGCCGTCGTCCGCCCCGCCCTCGTCCACAGACCGCCGGCCGGCGCCGTGGGTCAGGACCCGGCTGCGGGCGGCGCCGTTGGCCACCCTGCTCGGCGCCGCGCTGGCCTTCGTCGCCGTGCTGCTGGCCGCCGCGCTGCCGCGCGCCCAGGACCGGGGCGCCGACCAGGCCCTGCGGTCCTTCCTGGAGCGCCGCGGAGCCGCCGACACCAGCCTGCAGGTGACCGCGCCCTCCCCGGACAGCGGGCAGAGCGCCCAGGCCCTCGACGCCACGCTGGAGAAACTGCTCGGACCGACCGAATCCACCTTCCCCGTGGACCTGGAGGAGACGGTCCACGGCGCGCGCACCACCAAGCGGCAGCCGCTGATGAATCCGGAACTCTCCCGCCCCTCCGGCATACCGCCCAGCATGAACCTCCTGCACGTCCGCGAGGCGGAGACCCATGTGAAGCTCGCGGAGGGGAAGTGGCCGAGCAGCACACCCACCGCCCCCGCGCAGTCCACCACCGGTGGAACGGCGCCCCTGCAGGTCGTCCTCTCGCAGAAGGCCGCCGCGACCCTCGGCGCACGGGTCGGATCCGTCCTGATCGCCGAGTCCCGGGTGGACGCCACACCGTCCGTCGAGGTCGTCGGTCTCTACGCGGTCCTCGACGAGACCGACGACTTCTGGACGGACAACCTGGGCTGTCTCGCCCGCGCCTGCGAGCACTACTTCAACGAGAGCCTCGCCTGGGACGTCGACGCCCTCGTCGGCACCGGCGACCTCGACCGGATGAGCGCCTGGAGCCGCACCGCCGAGGACTTCTGGCGGCTGCCGGTGGACATCGGCCGGCTGCGGGCCGACCGGCTCGACGCCACGAGGCAGGACATCGCCTCCTACATCGCCGGGCCCACCGCCGCCACCCTCGCCCGGGAGACGGGCCGCCCGCGGCTGCACACCACCTCCTGGCTGCCCGAGCGGCTCGAAGAGGCCCGCGCCCGCACCCAGGCCGCCGCGCCGCTCGCCGCGATCGGACCCGCCGGGGTCGGCGGCGTCGCCTTCGTCGTCCTGTGCCTGGCCGGCGCTCTCGCGGCCGACCGCCGCGACGCCGAACTGCGGCTGCTGCTCGCGCGCGGCGGATCGCGCGCCGCCATCGTCGGCCGGCTCCTCGGCGAGGGCGCCGTCACCGTACTCCCGGCGGCCGCCGTCGCCACCGCTCTCGCCGTCCTGCTGCTGCCCACCCCCCGGCTCGCGCCCGCACTGCTCTCGGCCGCGGCCGTGGCCCTGCTCGCCCTGCTGGCCTTCCCCGTACGGGCGGCCGTACTGCTGACCCCCGCCCGCCCGGCCGGGCGGTGGCGCAGGCCCGTGGCCGAACTGCTCGTCCTCATCGCCACCGCCGCAGCCGTGGTGGAGGTCCGCCGACGCGGGGTCGCCCCGCCCGGCAGCGACCTCGACCCGCTGCTGATCGCGGCCCCGCTGCTGCTCGCCCTGTGCGGGGGACTGTTGTTGGCCCGCCTCCAGCCGGTGGTCACCGGATGGCTCGCCCGGGCAGCCGGCCGCAGCTCCGGACTGGTCGGCTTCCTCGGGCTCGCGCGAGCCGCCCGCGGCTCGGGGGCCACCGGACGCACCGGCCCCTCCGTTCTGCCGATGATCGCGCTGCTCCTGGCCATCACCACCGGGGGGTTCGGCGCCGCCGTGCTGCAGTCGGTGGACTCGTCCCGACTCGGGGTGGCCCGGCTGACCGTCGGGGGCGACGCGGCGATCTCCGCGTTCGGTAAGTCCCCGCTCCCGGCCGGGCTCGCGCAGGCCGCGGGCGAGCTGCCGGGCGTACGGACGTCCGTGCCGCTGTGGATCGACCACGACTCCTCCCTGCACGGCACCACCGTGAGATCCAGCCAGGTCACCGTGGTCGTCGCCGATCCGGGTACGTACGCGGAGCTGTCCCGGGTCCTCGGCTGCGGAAGCTTCGACCCCGCCCTGCTGGCCACCGGAGCCGGGGCCGCCGACGCCCCGGTGCCCGCGCTGTTCAGTGCGAGCCTCGCCGGACAAGCCGTACAGGGCGGTACGTACTCGGTGCAGCCCGGCGACGGCAGCGAGCTGAAGGTACGGGTCGCGGGCACGATCGACTGCACCCCGGCCCACCCGGCACGGGACGCCGCGACCGTCGTCCTGCCGACGGGAGCCGCCACGGGCCTCATGGGCGGCGCCGACCACCCGAACCGTTGGCTCGGCCTCGGTGACATCGACGGGGACCGGCTGCGCGCGCTGGTCCGCTCCAAGCTCCCGGCGCCGTCCGGGAAGCCCGCCCCGGCGCCGGCTCCGATCCCCGGTTCCGGTTCCGCCGCGGGCCCGGCCCCGCTCGACGAGTTGTACCCCGTGAGCACCAGCGCCGAGGCCGTCGACGTACTCGGCTCCGATCCGCTGCAGCGCTCGGCCGGGCGCCTTTTCTGGGCCTCCATGGCCGCAGCGGCGGGCTTCGCCCTGCTGGCCGTACTGCTCACGCTGATGCGGGCCGTCCCCGAACGCGCGGCGCTGCTCGCCCGGCTGCGCACCATGGGTCTGCGCCGCAGGCAGGGCGTGGCGCTGATCCTCGCCGAGACCCTGCCGCAGACCCTCGCCGCGGCGCTGGGCGGGGCGTTGGTGGCGGCCGGCGCGGTGGCCCTGCTGGGCCCGGCGATCGACCTGTCCACGCTGGTCGGCGTCCACGTGCCGAACGGCGTGCGGCTCACGGCCGGGCCCGTACTGACCCAGGCCCTGGGCCTGGCCGCCCTGGTCGCCGCGGCCGTGTTCGTGGAAGCGGCGACATCCGGGCGACGGCAGATCACCAACGAGTTGAGAGCGGGAGACCAGCGTTGAAAACCGACCAGCCGACGTACGAGGAGCTGCGCCGCCGGGCGACGGCCGCCGCGGACCCGCGCACCCCGGCGGCGGACGCCGCGATCGCCTGCGACCGCCTGGTCCGGATCTTCAGCCAGGACGGCATCGAGGTACAGGCCCTCCAGGGGCTGGAGCTCACGGTCGACCAAGGTGACCTGATGGCCTTGGTCGGCGCCTCCGGCAGCGGCAAGTCCACCCTCTTGAACATCCTGGCGGGCCTGGACGTCCCCACGGCCGGCAGCGCGACGGTCGCGGGCTACGACCTGCTGGACCTGTCGGCGCGGGACCGGCTGCGCTACCGGCGCGAAGCGGTCGGCTTCGTCTTCCAACAGACGGCCCGTAATCTCCTGCCCTTCCTGACGGCCGCCCAGAACGTCGCCCTGCCGATGCAGCTGAAGGGCGACAGTCCCCGCCGTGGCGCGAGCGCCCGCCGAGCGGCCAAGGTCGGGGAGATCCTGGAGGCCCTCGGGATCGGCGAACTGGCGCACCGGCGCCCGGCGGAACTGTCCGGCGGCCAACAACAGCGCGTCGCGATCGCCGTGGCGATGGCGAACGACCCCAGGGTGCTCCTCGCCGACGAACCCACGGGCGAACTGGACTCGGAGACGGCCGCAGCGGTCTTCGAGACCTTCCGGACGGTGAACAAGGAACTCGGCGTGACGGTGGTCATCGTGACGCACGACCCGATGGTGGCGGGCGAGGTCCGCCGAACCGTGGCGATCCGTGACGGCCGCACCAGCAGCGAGGTGCTGCGCCGCCTGGTCACCGACGAGCACGGCGAGGAATCCATCAGCGAACGCGAGTACGTCGTCCTCGACCGCTCCGGGCGCGTCCAGCTCCCCCCGAAGTTCCTGGAGGCCCTGGGCATGGAACACCGCGTGGCCGTCGACCTCGCCCCGGACCACATCGAACTGCGCCCGGACGGCGCCCACTGAAGCGGCGCGGCGAAGCGTCGCGCGCCGATCGGGCGGGATTGCGAACGGCTGTGGGGGATCCGGGGGATCCCCGCGCCCACCCGGCCACGTACGCGCGCCGCCTGGACCGGACTTCGCCCACCGGGTCCGTCCCCGTGGAGGACGGCCGTCAGTCCCCGCCCGGCCGGCGGTAGGGACGGTTCGTCGGATCGAGTGGTACATCGGGCGCTCCTCTTCGTTCGTCATCAGGGACCCTTCCAACATCCCACCGACCGTGACTCACCGTCATCACTCCTCGGAGCGGTCCCGGAACTCATACCTGAGAGCCACCCGCCCCCGTCCGTCGGACCGCTCATCCGTATCGGCGCAGTTCGTGGAAGAAGTCGTCGATGACGTGCAGTTGCCCGGCGTCGGTCACCGCGTCGTAGACGTGTTTGCCGATGGCGAGGTCGAGCACGCCCAGGCCGAAGGGCGAGAACACGACCGGTCGGTCCGCCGGGAGTGCCGCGCGGCCGGCCATGACGTCGTGCAGCGTGCCGGCGAGGAAGTCCCGGTTTCCGGTGAGCTGTTCGGCCAGGTGGGGAGAGGTGTCGGCCTTGAGGCAGTGCTCGACGTCGTCCACGATGTTGGTCGAGGCGAGGATGATCTCGGGCGCGAGGTCACGCAGTGACACGTGCAGGACCAAGGGGTTGTGGTCGAACCATGCCGGGTCCGGGACGTGCGGCCGACCGGCGATGGTGGCGAAGACGACCAGGTCGCCCGAACGGATCAGCTGCTCGGGGCTGTCGTGCACGGTGATGCGGGTGGTGGCGTCGTGGGTGGAGCGCAGGTAGCTTTCGAAGCCGGCCGCGCTGTCGGCACTGGTGTCGTGCACACCGATCTCGTCGAAGGACCAACCGGTCGCGGTCAGGAACGTGTGGACGTACCGGGCGATCAGACCTGTTCCGAAGAATCCGATGCGTCTCGGACGGGTCCCACGGGCCCGGATGAGCGTGTGGGCCGCAGATGCGGCCATCGCGGCCGTGCGGGTGGCGCTGATGATGGAGCTCTCCAGGCAGGCGAACGGGTAGCCGGTGTCGTGGTCGTTGAGGATCAGCACCGCCGACGCCCGCGGGAGGCCTGCCTGCACGTTGTCGGGGAAGCTGGAGATCCACTTGATGCCGTCGACCCGCGCCTGTCCGCCGATCGACGCGGGCAGCGCGATGATGCGGGCGGTCGGGCGGTCGGGGAAGCGCAGGAAGTACGACGGCGGGTTCACCGACTGCCCCGCGGCGTGCAGACGGTAGGTGTCCTCGACCAGCTCCACGATCTGCCGTTCCCGGCCCTGAAGGATGTGCTGGACCTGGGCGCCGGGGATCACTGCGAACGGGGGCACGGTGATCGGCGACGGCGACGGCGACGGCGACGGCGTCGTCGCCGTGGCCGTGGCCGTGGCGATGGTGGTCGGGTCGGTCATGGCGGACTCCTCGGTCGTGGAACGGGACACGTTCATCGCGTGCTCGCTTCGGGGGCGGCCATGGCGACGAGAATCTCGCGCGGCGGCTCGAACGGTTCCCTGCTGTGGGCGGTGCGGATGTTGTCGATGAGCATCAGATCGCCGGACTGCCACGGCTCGCGGATGGTGAGCTCGGTGTAGACCGTGTTGATCAGCTCGACGACGTCCTCGCCGATCGGGTCGCCGCCTCCGAAGCGGGTGTTGAACGGCAGGGCGTCGGCGCCGTACACATCGATGAGGTACTCCCGCACCTCGGGCTCCAGGGTCCATTCGTTGAGGAACGCGATCTGGTTGAACCAGCAGCGTCGGCCGGTGACCGGATGACGCACCACGGCGGGGCGACGCTGGCGGGTGCGCAGACTGCCGTCGTCCTGCCAGGCGGACTCGATCGCGTGGGCGCGGCAGTACTCCTCGACGGCGGCACGGTCCTCGGTGCCGAACGCCTCGGCCCAGGAGGCGCCGATGTCCTCACCATAAGTACGGGTGAGCAGCCAGCCCTCCTCTTCGAACCGCTGGACGAGTTCCGGCGGCAGCGCGTCCAGGACGGCGGCCGAGTCCGCGAGGGCCGTGGCTCCGCCCGTGACGGGTGCCGTCAGGCAGGCCAGGAGCAGGAGACCGGGTGGGCTGTGGGTGTAGCTGAGCTCGTGGTGCATGCACATGGGCTGGTTGGCCGGCCACGCGGTCGAGGAGTACACGCCGGGGCCGTACGCCTCGCGGGGGGCGAAGGCTTCCGTGTCGGGCATCAGGGTGGGGGCCAGGTCGGCGAAGACCGCACCGACCTGCGCGCTGTCGGACAGCTCCAGCCCACGTACGAGGACGGCGCCGTACGCGGTGACGAGGTCGCGCAGGGTGTGCCGGTGTTCGGCCGCCCAGGCCGCCGGATCCGCGGGCGCGGGGGCCGGGGCGTGCAGCACCGGGGTTTTGCCGGGCTGCAGGTCCATTCGGGACCCGGGCATGGGCCCAGGCATGATCCCGGACACGGGTCCGGCCGTCATACCCGTCGTGGGGACGAAGCTCGTCGGGGCGGTCGGGGCGGGAGTGGTGAAAGACATGGTCGTTGTCCATTCGGTGGTGTCGGGGGAGGGGGAGTGCGGCGGTCAGGTCGAGGCCGGTTGTGCGGTGGGGGATCGGTGGGACGCGGAGTCCAGGAAGCGGGCCAGATCGGTGAGGACCGGGTGACGGTTGACGTCCGCCGGGGACACGGCACGGTCCAGGGCGACGGCGAGCCTCACGGCCGACAGCGAGGTGCCGCCCCGGTCGAAGAAGTTGTCACGCCGGTCGATCCGGTCCTGCGCAATGCCGAGCACCGTCGCCCACGCCGCCGCCAGCCGCAGTTCGGCGGCCGTACGCGGACCTTGGACCCCGTCCTCGACGGTGTCCAGTTGCGCGGCCAGAGCGGTCAGGGCCTTCCGGTCGACCTTGCTGTTGGCGGTCAGCGGGAGGCTTTCCCGCCAGTGGACGGCCGAGGGGATCATGTACGCCGGTAGCGACGCGCCCAGCCGGTCCAGCAGGACGTCGGTTCCGAGCGGCTGCGAAGCGGTGTAGAAGGCCACCAGATGGCTGCTGCGGTCGGGCCGTTCGTAGACCACCACAGCGCTGTCGCGCACCCCGGGCGCCCGGAGGAGGGTGCTTTCGATCTCGCCGATCTCGATGCGGAATCCGCGGATCTTGACCTGGTTGTCGCGGCGGCCGAGGAATTCCAGCTTGCCGTCGGGCAGCCAGCGGCCGACATCGCCGCTGCGGTACAGGCGGCTGCCCGCACGGTGCGGGTCGGCGAGGTAGGTGGGCAGGGTGAGTTCGGGGGCGTTGACGTAGCCACGGCCCACGCACACCCCGGAGAAGGCGATCACCCCGGGCGCGCCGAGCGGCACCGGGCGGAGGTGCTCGTCGACGACGTAGAGGTGCACGTTGTTGACGGGCGGGCCCAGCGGGACCCGGTCGCCCTGCGGTGCGCGGTCCATGACCTCGTGGTTGGTGTCGTCGCTGGTCTCGGTCAGCCCGTAGGCGTTGACGAGCCTGATGTGGGGCTGGGCGGCGAACCAGCGCTGCGCGAGTTCCCGCTTCAGCGGTTCGCCCGTGACCGACACGAACCGCAGGTCGGGCAACGCCCGGGGGTGCTGTTCGAGATGGGACACGACGACGTCGAGGTAGGAGGGGACGACCTGCAGCACGGTGACCCGGCCGCGGGAGACGGTGTCGACGAACCGGGCGGCGTCGAGGATGGTTTCCTGCTCGATCAGCAGGGTCCGCCCGCCGACCAGCAGCGCGGCGAGCAGTTGCCACAGTGAAATGTCGAAGCACTGGGGCGCGGTCTGGGCGACCACCTGCCCTTCGCCGATCTCGAGGTCGTCGATCTTGGCGTAGAGGTGGTTGAGCATGCCCTGGTGTTCGCACATCGCGCCCTTGGGTTCGCCCGTCGAACCGGAGGTGAAGTAGATGTAGGCCAGTTGGTCGGGCGCGACGTCGATCCCGAGGTCGGCGCCGGAACGCTCCTGGTCGTCAGCGGTGTCGACGAACAGCGTCCGGACCGTGGGCCGGGAGGCGAGGGCCTCCCGGAGGGAGGCGCCGGCGGCGACGGTGGCCGGCTGTGTGACGACGAGATCGCATCCGGCACGGGCCAGCATGGCCTTGATCCGTTCGGCCGGCAGGTGCGGCTCGATGGGCAGGTAGACACCGCCGGCCTTGAAGACGGCCAGGACTGCGGCCAACCAGTCCAGGTTCCGCTCCATGGCCACCGCCACCACCCCTTCACGGTGCAGCCCCTGGGCCCGCAGAGCGCGGGCCAGCTGGTTGGCCCGGGTGTTGAGCTCCTGGTAGGTCCACTCACGGTCGCCGTACTGGGCGGCGACGTCGTCCGGGTGCCGCCGTACCCGTTGCTCGAACAGCTTGTGCACACGGCGCTCGGGCAGTTCGCGGCGCGGTCCGGCAAGCCCGTGGACCTGGAAACGGACCTCCTCCTCCGACAGCAGGCTTCGCACCGCATGGTCGGCATCGGGGTCGGCGACCATCGACGTGAGCGCGGCGAGGTGATATCCAGCGATCCGGGCGGCGCAGTCCGCGTCGAGGACGTCGGTACGGTGGCGCAGCCGCAGCATCAGCCGTCCGTCCTCGTGAGGGGTGATGCCCACCCACAACGCGCTGTCGGCGGCCGTGCGGACGTCCGCGCCGGTCGGGTCCAGCACGGTCTCGAAAGGCGGTTCGACCAGGCCGAGTTCGCGCCTGAGGTCGTCAAGCGGGAAGTCCTGGTGCGCCAGCAGTTGCGTGACGGTGCGGTGGGTGCGCCCCAACAGGGTCCGCCACGAGCCGGGGCCGATCGTCAGCGTGCACGGCAGCGGCCGGTCTCCGGCAACGGCGACATAGCCGGTGGTGACCTCCTGCTCGCCACTCAGCGCGGCCAGTACCTTCGCGTGCGCGGTCAGCAGCACGCGGTCCAGCGGCACCATCAGGTCGTCCGCCAGTCGGCGCAGTGCCACCGCTCGGGCCGACGGGATCGCTGCCTCGTACTCGGCCACGCCGGCGACCGGTACCCGGGTCCAGCGCGGGAGGGGGGTGAAGCCGCTGCCGGCGGCGAGGACGCCGTGCCAGAACTCTCTACCGGGGGATGCGTCGAGTGCCATGAGGATCTCTCCGTGTTCGTACCGATGGGGATGAGGGCGGGATGGTGGTCGGATGGGATGGGATGGGATGAGATGAGATGGGTGTCGGACCGTGGTCAGACCTCGCCGAGTGGCCGGGCCGGGTTTCCGCCCCAGACGGCCCCGCGCGGGACCTCCTCGCCCTTCATGAGGAAGGAGTCGCAGGCGAGTTGGACGCGGTCTGCCAACGTCACGCCGTAGTGGACGAACGCGCCGACCCCGAGGGTGCAGCCGTCACCGATGACCGTGCGGTCGGACTTGAAGGCGCCGTCCTCCTGCGAGTGGCACTGGACGACGGTGCCCGCGTTCAACGTGCAGTCGTCCCCGATGGCGACGAGCGTGCGCTCCGGCAGGGAGCAGCCGTCGTCGAAGAGCCGCTTGCCGATCCGCGCACCCAGCAACCGCCAGACGACGTTCTTGAACGGGGTTCCGTCGAAGACCTGTGCGTAGTCGATCGACGCGATCTTCCAGAAGCGTTCGTGCCGCCAGAAGGACGACTCGTAGATCGAGCAGTACACCGGTTCCTGGGCCTTGAATCCCGTGGTCGCCCGTTCGATCAGCGCGAAGTAGACGACGGTGAACAGCAGTGAGAGGACGGCGTCCAGCGCGATCGCCGAAGCGCCCAGCGTGGGGTACAGGGCTTTGGCACCCAGTGCGAGAAGGGTCATGGCGAAGACATGGATCCAGCGCGCCGCCAGGTACAGCCCTGCCGTGACGGCGTTGTGCCGGTTCTTGGCCGCCAGGTGACGGTGCAACTCGCCTTCGCTCTCCAGGTCCTGGAACCGGGTGTCCCTCATCACCGTGCGCGGAATGGCGAAGGGAGGCGATCCCAGCAGACCCGTGTTCTCGCGTACCTCTCCGTCGATGGGGACCATCACCTTGGTCGCCAGCAGACAGTTGTCACCCGTCCTGGCCCGCGCGGGATAGGCGATGCGGTTGCCGAGGAAGCTGTGGGCTCCGAGCGTGACCCGGGACAGCCGGAATGACGTGTTGGAGAATTCCGCGTTGATGAGTGACAGGCCGTCGGCGACCATCGTCCTGGTGCCCACCGAGCTCAAGAACGGGCTGTCGTGCTTCACCTCGGTACCGAAGTTCGAACCGGTCTGTGCGACACGGGACAGGTCGTAGCCGAGATAGCGCAGGTAGTGGACGATCGCGGAGCTGTCTCCGAACAGCGCCGTGAAGAACTTCCTGTTGGTCAGGAACGTGATCGCCCGCTGCAGACCGTAGTGGAAGCCGTAGAGCGGATAGTCCGTGTCCGGCTTGACCGCCGGACCGAGCAGGCGCGGCACCGTGCCCTGGACGAGGAGCCCGGCGACGGCCGCGCCGAAGAACAGGACGAACGACGCGGCCAGCGCATCCCGGTAGAACGTCCCGCTGGTGAACGCGGACGTCACGCCCCCACGCGGTGTGTTCAGCTCCGGCAGGGCGGCCAGCAGCAGGGTGACGCCTCCGGTGGTCAGCGGCAGGTACACCAGCAGCAGGGCGAGCAGCTGCCCGATGCTGTAGTGGATCTTCCGGGTGGTGGAGCACTCGGCGGCGGCGGTCGTACGGAAATCCGTGCCGGTGGGTTCGGCGGGCGACCCGTGGCGGCGCTCACCGGCGGGGACGGTCTGGCCGGCGTGCAGGCTGGAGGCGTGCCCGAGCTGGGACCGATCGCCCATCGAGGTGTGGATGTCGAGCACGGTCTGTTCGCTGACGAGGACGTCCCTGCCGAGGGTGACGGGGCCGGTCTGGATGAGACCGTCGTGTGCCCGGTAGCAGGAGAGGAGCGCATCCTTACGGATCACCGTTCCGTCACCGATCGTGAGCAGATCAGGGCAGGCGGGTAGGTGCGTGGAGAAGATCGCGACGTTGCGGCCGATGCGCGCGCCCAGCGCCCTGAGGTACACCACGTACAGGGGCGACGCGACGAACAGCCGGGCGGGGCTCGTCCGGATCAAGGTCTTGACCAGCCACCAGCGCACGTAGCCGAGGCTCCAGACGGGGAACTCGCGGGGCGTGAAACGGCCTATGAGGGTCCACTTCGCCGCGACCGGCACCAGGCACAGTCCGGCGAAGCCCGCGCCGCCCGCCGTCACGGAGCGGAGGTAGACGTCGAGCACACCCGTGCCGGCGCCGACCCACTGGAGGCCTCGGACGACGGCCAGGGCGGCGAGGTACGAGTAGCCGAGGAACAGCGAGAACTGCAGCACTGCGCAGAGCAGGTACTGCCCGGTGCCCGCGCGCTTCACGGTCCGGCGCGCGGAAGCGGCTACCGGCGTCGACGCCGGCACGGGCGGGGAAACGGATACCTGGCCGGCCGCCGGCGCGGCCGTGGGGGCAGTGGCGGGCACGGCAGCGGTGAGGGCGGCGGCCAGGCCGTCGACCGTGGGATGCCGATAGACGTCCTTCATCGACACCGGCGGCAATTGCGCGCGCTTCCTGGCCCGGGCGCAGAACCGCGCCATCACCATCGAATCGGCGCCCAGATCGTCGAAGAAGTTGCTGTCGCCCGACACGTGTTCCACGCCCACGACATCGGCCAGCACTTCTGCCAGCACCTCTGCCAGGAGCCGTGCGGCCTCGGCGTCCGGCCCGCCGGCGGGACCACTGGCGGGACCACCGGCGGGTGGTGCCGGATTGTCGGGCGGACCGGCTGTCCGGGCATCGATGGAATTCCTCAGCATGTGAGCTCCGCGGTCGGGATGCCTCTCGGCATCGATCGTTTTCACTGCCGCTCCCGCGGGGCGGAAACGCTTCGGTTTCGACCGTCGCTGGTGCGGGTGGGTGAGTCGTCGTCCTGCGTCCGCGAAAGGCCATGAGCCTGCGGGTGAATTTCGTGGTGCATCCCCTCCAGTACGGGGCATCGGCACGGACCCGTCACGCCACTGAATCTCGTAGCTTGACGCCACGCACTCATCGCGTTAAGCCGACCCTCGGGGTGCGGCGAAAGCGGTCGGCCTGGCGACCCCGTCGAATGTCAAGCCCCGAAATTCAGTGGCGTGACAGAAAAGGGGGCAGCCCGCGTACTGGAGGAGTCCCGAAAGGCTCACCATGTGCGAGGCCTTTCCCGAGTCGCTCCCGCACGGGCCAGTGGCAGTGAACGTCGCCGTGAGCGCATTCAAGGAGGCGACCGTGACGGTCATATCAACCCCTCAGGAATACAATCAGGAAGACCTCTACATCGACCTCGAGGCGATCACCGGGCACCAGCTGTTCCTCAAATGCGAGGGATTCAACTTCGCCGGGTCCGTCAAACTCAAAGCCGCGACGGCAATGGTCGAGGCGGCCGAACGCGATGGCCTGCTCACCCCTGATTCGATCCTGGTCGAATCCTCTTCCGGCAACCTCGGCGTGGCCCTGAGCGTGATCGCGGCCAGCAAGGGCTACCGGTTCGTGTGCGTGACCGATTCCCGCTGCAACTTGTCGGCCCGGTTGCTCATGGAAGCCCTCGGAAGCCAGATCCACATCGTCACCGACCCCGCCCCCGTCGGCGGCCTGCTCGGCGCACGGATCGACCACGTCCGGGCGTTGTGTGCCTCCGACGACCGTTACGTATGGCTCAACCAGTACGCCAACCCCAACAACCACATGGCCCACTACCGCACCACCGCGCCGGCCATCGCCCGTGCCTTCCCCGACCTCGACGTCCTCTTCGTCGGAGCCGGCACCACAGGAACCCTCATGGGGTGCGCTCGCTACTTCCGCGCCCGGCACCGCCGGGTCAGGATCGTCGCGATCGATACCGAAGGTTCCACCACGTTCGGACACACGCCCAGCCGCCGCATGATCCCCGGCCTCGGCACCAGCATCCGCCCCCCGCTGCTCGACACCTCGTACGTCGACGAGGTGGTGCACGTCAATGAACTCGACACCATCCGCACGTGCCACCGGCTCGCCCGGCACGGCTTCGTCTTCGGCGGCTCGACCGGCACGGTGGTCAGCGGCGCGACCCAATGGCTGGCGCAACGGGAAGAGCCGGTGACCGCCGTCGCCATCGCCCCTGACCTGGGTGAGCGATACCTCGAAACCGTCTACCAGACCAACTGGGTGCAAGATCTGTACGGAGGGGACGCGCTGCAGCCCCGCGCGGTCGCCGTCACCGGCCCGACCGTCTGACCCCAGCCGCGCCTGCGGTCCGCACCAGGCCGAGGCGGCAGCAGGGGGGAGTGGGGAAGAGGGAGCGGGGAAGGGGAGAGAGGGGAAGGGGAGAGCGAGGAGGGGGAGGGGGTCACTGCGGGGCGACGGCTCCGGAGTCCGGTGTCTGCTGGAGTCCGGACGCGTCGACCGCCTCGAAGTCGGATCCCTTGAAGGCCTTGAGCCCGTCGAGCTGGGCGTTGTCCCAACCGGCGTTCTCCTCGCCGGTGATGTACCAGGGCGAGCCGTTGTCCGCGACGATGGCGCCGTACTTCTTCAGCGCGTCGGCCACGGCCTTGGCCTGCGGGGCCAGCCCCGAGGTGTCCACCGAGCTCTTGAGGCGCAGCCGCAGCCCCATCGGCGGCAGCGAGCTGTCGGCCGCCGAGCCGGCCTGGTGCCTCGCGGGCCAGACATAGCTCCGGTCGGAGCGCGGCACGGTGATACGGATCGCGTGGTCGATCCGCCCGCCGGCCGCCTCCTCGTAGCGCGCCAGGCCGGGGAGGATGGCGAGGCCGGCGGCATCGGCGGAGGTCCACCCGTCGGGTCGCAAGGCGTTGGACCGCAGGTCGAAGATCGCTCCCGAGCCGGCGTGCCAGGCGTTACCGCCCTGCCGTTCGGCGTCGAAGAGCTCGTAGGACTTGCACAGGGCCTTGTCCCAGACGACGACGTGCCGGTCCCCCTCGCTCGCCGGACCGTTCTCGACCCTGGCGTCCGGCGGGATCCGGTAGCCGGACCGGTCGCTCTCGTCGGCGTAGTCCAGGGACACCTTCGATTCCGGCACCGTGGTCTGCGAGACGGTGATGGGGATACCGAAAGGCCGGCCCTCCACGAGACCCGATCCGAAATCCGGATGAAGGGGCTCGGTGGCACCGATCGAGGCGATGTATCGGTCGGACTTCGGGTGTACGGGTAGTGCGTCCACGGGAGCGTGCCAGAAACTGTCCGACGGCGCGGTGGGGCATGCGGTGGCTTTCGCGCCGGGATCGGCGGCTCCGGACAGCAGGCACACGGCGGTCACGGTGACGACGGTGGCGATGGTGGGGATCGACCTGTGCGGGCGCAAGCCCATGACGCGCTTCATTGGCATCGGTTTCTGCCTTTTCGGTCGCTTGTGTCCAGGTTAATGCCGGGGTGGACCGGGTGCCCGGCCCCTGGGGGGTCGCCTCGTCGGCCGCCCGCCGGTGAGAGCTGCGTCACTGCTGCCGGTGGTCGGCCAGGGGTGTGGAATGCGCCACTTGTGGGGGTCGGTGGCGAAGAGGTCGATCCGCTCGGCGGTCGTGCCGATCCCACGCAACCCGCACGTGGCCAGCACATACGCCGGTTCCGGCCTGTTTTCCGCGTCAACCGCGCAAGTATCAACAAATAGGACAAAAAGCAGCGTTTCTCTCACAACTCCCTTTGCGGTCATAAGTGACTTGATGGTGTGTCAGCCCCCCACGTGCGGGACATAATCGGCCCCGGTCGTCTCCGGAAGCACTGGAGCCATCGGGACACCGCTCGACCTCCCAGGCGGATCGCCGCACCGGACCGACCCTCAAGGCGCTGTACATGTCCCTGGCCCGCCGCACCCGACTCGCGGCCCTGCTCGCCGCGTTCTCCGTCGGCACCGCCGGCGTGACGGCCTGGGCCTACGAACACGACACCGAGCGCCCGCAGCCGGCCCCCGCGGCGGTGATCGCCGCGAGCGTGACCGAGGGCTCCGCCCTCCAGGTCGTCGCGCACCCCGACGACGACCTCTTCTTCATGAACCCCGACCTCAGCCGCTCCATATCGACCGGCATCAAGGTCACCACCGTCTACCTGACGTCCGGCGAGTCCGACGGCAGGAACGAGGCCCACAGCCCGCACCTCCAGGACGCCGCCGGTCCCGCCGACCGCGCCGCCTACGCGGAGGCCCGGCAGAACGGCATACGCGCCGCCTACGCGCAGATGGCCACCGGGGACCGTGCGAGCGCCTGGCAGCGCAAGGCCGTACCCACCGCCGGCGGCGGCAGCGCCGAGGTGGACGTCCTGGTCGCCCGCCCCGAGGTCAACCTTGTGTGGATGGAGCTGCGCGAGGCCCGCAGCATCTCCGGGGACAACCCGGAGAGCCTGCGTGGCCTGTGGGACGGCCGGACCCCCACCCTGGGAGCCCAGCTGACCTCCGGGACGCCGGTCAAGGACTGGTTCTCCTACACCAAGGACCAGGCCGTGGCCGCCATAGCGGGCGTGTTCGAGCAGTACCGGCCGACGACGATACGGACGCAGGACCCGACCCCCGGCCGGGCGGACGGCGGCGGCGCGTTCCTCGACCACCAGGACCACGTGTACGGCGCCCGCTTCGTGCAGGCCGCCGCCGAGCGCTACGCCAGGACCACCGACCGTCCGCACTTCTCGGTCCAGAACTACGTGAGCTACCCGAACAGCTCACTGCCCCCGACCCTCGACCCGCAGACGGCCGAGGAGAAGCTCGGCTACCTCAAGACCTACGCCTGGACCGACCACCAGGACTGGTGCGGCAGCACCGCCGGCTGCGGCGACCGCAAGACCGCGACCCGCCCCACCGGCGCCGGCTGGAACCAGACCATCCGCTACAGCCGTGGCGACGGCACCTCCTGGATGACCGAGGGCGTGTCCGGACGGCTGTGGGCCTTCGCCGCGCTGGACGGCCGGATGGCGTACTGGTCGCGCAGCGGCCCGCAGGCCCTCTGGCAGGGCCCCGAGTTCCTGCCCGGCGAGGGCATCGACTCCGGGGTGGCGGCCGTCCGCCTCTGGGACGGCAGGATCGGCGTGTTCGCCACCCGCACCACCCTGGGCGCGACGCCCCAGGAGTACGGCAGGGAGATCGTCTACGCCGTCCAGGGCGCGGTCGACGGCGGGTTCGGCCCGTGGCGGTCGCTGGGCACCCCGGACACCGTCGACAGGTCCGGCACCTCGGCGATCAGCGGCCCCTCCGTCGCCGTCGACGACGAGGGCCGGATGACCGTGTACGTCCGCGACTCCCGGCGGACGCTGCGCGCCAGGGCGCAGGAGACCCCGGGCGGCGACTTCGGCGACTGGCGGACGCTGGGCGGCTCCGGCCTCCAGGGCGATCCGGTCACCGCGACCGACGCGTCGGGGCGCCGCCACGTGTACGCGGCCACGGCCGGGTCCGTACTGGCCTGGGTCCAGCCGGCGCCGGACGCGCCGTTCGGCGGCCCCGTACCGACCGCCCTGCCCCAGACGACCGGAGCCCTCTCCGTGCGCCCGGAGGGCGACGGCGTCCGGCTGTTCTTCCGCCGGCCCGGCATCGGCACCGTCGCCACCAGCCTGGCCCGCGCGGGCGGGCCCGCGCCGGAGTTCTCCCCGGTCGCCGAGGCCGGCGGTCTCGGCGGCTACGGCGCCGTGGGCATAGCGGGCGACCTCCTCGCCGGCCGGGCGGGCGCGGGCACGATCGGCGTCGCGGCCACCGACGGTCCGCAGCCCTGGCAGGAGTCCCAGATGCTGTACACGGGCGCCCCGGCCGCAGTGGCCGAAGCGGCCGGCACGGCCGTCGCGGCGGCGCTCGGTCTGGACGCCGATCTGCACGTCATCACGACGGTCCCCGCGAGCGGCGCCGAACCGGCCGGCAGCCGGACCCCCGCCCCGTGGCACCGGGCGGTCCAGCCGTGGACACTCGCGCAGGCCGGCCGCCCGGGCTCGGCCGTCGCCGGGGCACAACCCCCGCGCTGACCTGGGCCTCGGCCCCGGTCCGCCGAGTGGCAGCGGGGAGCGGGGCGGGTGAGGATGGCAGCCGAGCACCTCGCGCAGCCGGAGCGGCCGCACGCGGACCGACGGGCGATCGGGGCTTCCATGACCCCTCCTCTCCACTTGTGCCGACGCGTGTGCGCGCGCGCCGCGACGACGCGCGCCGTGGCCGCCGTCGCCGCCTGCACGGCCCTGTTGGCCGGATGCGGCAACGACACCGCGCCCGACCGGGGGTACCCGGAACTCGCAAAGACCCTCAGATCGCTCTCCCGCGATCTCGACGAGGCCTGTGGCCCGGCGGAGACCCCGGAGAGCTGCGCTCAGGACCTCGACCAGCTCATGGCACCGGCCGAGCGGGCGTTCGCGCAGGTCCTGGACCACAAGCTGCTCGACGGCGCAGCCGTCGCGGCGATGGACGAACTGGACCGGGCGAGGGAACTGCGAGTCGCCGCCGCGCGGGAGGCCCGGTCGCGGCAGGACCCCGGCGATCTCCGCCTCGCGCGTGCGGTGGCGGCCGAGAAGCTCGCGTACCAGCGCCTCCTGGCCGAACTGGAGCGCCTGCGCACCGCCCCGCCGCCCGGTGACGGAACGGATCCGGTCTGACGGCTGCGGGGCTACGACCTCGGGGGTGGTGCGGCGAGCGCCCCGCCGTCGAGGGCCACCAGGGTCAGGACGACGATCGAGCCCGTCCAGGCCAGGGGCGCGACCGAAGAGGGCCGGCCCGCCCGGTCCACCTTCTCGGGCAGTTCCCCGAGCGGGTTCCGCTTGGCGAGGACCCAGTCCAGGACCGGCCCGGCCTTCGGCCCCCTCCCCGTGGCCGCCCAGGCGAGGGCGAAGAACGAGGTGCTGGGGGTCCAGGCGTTCGCACCCCAGGGCGCCGTCGGATCGTTTCCCGGGGTGAGCCCCCCGTTGGGCAGGAGCAGCGCCTTGTACGTGGTGTCCAGCGCCCGGGGCAGGTCGGCCGGGGCCGTGTTGAACGGGGGCGCCATGAAGGCCACCGCGCTGTCCCGTCCGTGCTGCCCGTCGACGGTGCGCTGATAGCCGAGCGCGGCGAACCTCCGGGTGATCCCGGTGGAGAGCCGCCGGGCGGCGCCGGACCAGCGGGCCGTGTCCTGCGGCCGGTCCAGCTCGTCGGCGAGGTCCGCGGCGGCGTTGAGCCCGGCGAGCAGCGGGGCCGCCGTCCCGATGTTGGTGGTGGTCGTCATCACCTCCCAGTAGTCCGGGGAGGCCGGGGGCAGGCCGTCCGCCCCGAGCGAGGCCGCCGCGTGGTCGGCCGCCTTGCGGATCATCGGGTAGAGCGCGGTCAGCCGGGCTACGCGGGTGGCGGGAGGCGCCGTGCGGTACCACTGCCAGGTGGCCCAGGGGACCCAGCCGTTGGCGTCGAGCTGCCACCGCCTGCCGTCGGGCGGCCCGGACCCGTCGAGTTCCGTCCGTGCCTCCCAGGTGCCGTCCGCGCGCTGCGTCGCGGCGCTGTAGCGCAGGATCCGGTAGGCCTCGGCATCGTGGCCGGTGTGCGCGAAAGCGGCGGAGGCGAAGCTGGAGTCACGCGGCCAGGAGTACATCCAGCCCGGGGACCAGCCGGCGGCCATGGCTCCGTTCGGCCGCAGCAGGGCGCGCATGGCCAGCAGGGCCCGCTCGGCCGCCGCGCGCCGGGCCGCCGAGCCGCCGGGCACCCGGCCGGCCGCCAGCCAGGCACGGCTCTCGGCGATCTGCAGTCGGGCCGTCGGATCCTCCGGGGCCACCACGACCGACGCGGTCCGCCCGGCGGGGAGGTACCGCCACCGGCCCGACAGCATCCGCAGTACGTGGCTCCGCTCGACGTACCGCGCGCCCCCGGCGAGGGCGGGTGGGACGCCCTCGGCGGCGGTGGTGTTGGAGAGGAGCCCGACGGTGGGGGCGACGAGCATCGACAGGGGCGCGTAGCGGCCCTCGGCATCGCCGTGGCTCTGGTGTCCGAGAGGCCGGACGAAGAACACCGGCAGCTCGCCCTCGGAGCGCCGGCCGGCGGAGCTCCCCGCGACACACACCGGGAGGGCGACGCTCGCGAGGGCCGCCGCGACGGCCGCCCAGCGGACGAGCGGGGCAGCAGGCATCGCCACTCCTTCTGTCGGGCTTCCGTGTGTGCCCCCCGGAGCTTCCATCGTGTGCCTGCGGTGCGGAGCCCGCCACGACATGCCCGCCGCCCGGGTGACCCGAGCGGACGGTCGGCGACCGGCCCCGCGTTCCCCCACGGAACAGCGGGCGGAACGGCGCGCGGAGCAACGGCCGGAGCAACGGACGGAGCAACGACCGGCCGCCCGTGGCAGGGGCGAACGCGCCCGTGGCACACGGCAGGAGGGCCGCCGGCCCGGTCCGGGCGGCGCCTCCTCGGATGCCGGTGGGCGGCGGACCGTGCAGATTGGTGGGACCGGAACCGGCCGCCGCACCGTCGTCACCCACGGGCGTCGGACGTCGGACCGGCCGCACTTCACTACGAAGGACAGGTGGATGACCACTGCTTCGACCGAGGGGAATCGCCGGTTCGTCCGCAGACTCCTGCCGGTCGCGGGCGGCACCCTCGTGGCGGCGGCCGGCGCCCTGATCGCCGTCGGCTGCTTCCTCGGCCTCTACGTGCGACCCACCTCGGACGACTGGTGCGCCGCCTGGAAGTCCCGCGACATGGGCGTCCTCGGCATCACGCACGACTTCTACTCCACCCAGAACGGCCGGATCACCAACGCCTTCCTGAGCGGCATCGTCTACGGCGACGGACTCGCCGGGGTGAAGATCCTGCCGACCGTCATCGCCGTCGCCCTCACCGTCGGCCTGGTGCTGCTCGGGGTCCAGTTCCTGCGGTGCCTCGGCGTGAAACCCCCGGTGCTGCTCCTGCTCGCCGCCGCCCTGGCCGTCCAGGCCCTGATCTACTTCGCCGGTACACGCAGCTACCAGGTCCTGTTGTGGGCACCGGCCACCATCTCCCACACCATTCCGAGCGTCATCGGGGTGTGGGCGCTCCTGCTGGGCATCTGGACCGTCCGGCAGCCCCGGGCCGGCGTCCGCGCGGGCGGCTTCGCCGCGGCCTTCCTGATCGGGTTCGCGATCGGCACGCTGAGCGAGTCGTTCTCCCTCGTCAGCGGCCTCCTCGCGGCCTGTGTGGGACTGCTGGCCGTGCCCCGCCTGGGGTTGGCGCGGACCTGGCATCCGTTCACCTGGTGCCTGCTCTGGTGCGCCGGGGTCGCCTGCGGACTGATCGTGCTCACCACGTCCCCCGGCGCGCGGTGGCGCCGTGCCCAACAGCCGGCCAAGGAGTCCATGCTCTCCGCGGGCGAACTCCGGGGCACCTTCGAGGACTGGCTGCGCATGTGGGACACCGTCACCGGCCAGTGGGCCTACCTCGGGGCCGCCGCCGTCGGTCTCCTGCTGGGCCTGGGCGCCGGGCTCGCGGCGCGCGTGCCCGCGCCCGGGAAGCGGGAGTCCGGCCGGGCGGTCCCGCGCCCGATGCTGGTCGCCCTCCTGCTGCTGCCGGTGCTCGTGGTGGTGCTGGGATCGTTCGCGGTGGTGCTGGGGCTGCGCAGCGGCTACGGACCGACCGGATGGACGTACGCCCGCACCTGGACGAACTACCTCGTACCGATGGAACTGGCGCTCTGTGCCTACGGAGCCCTGCTGGGGGTGTGGGCCCGCCGGTTCCTGGCGCGCCGCGGGGTCGCCGTGGCCCTGCCCGCCGGCATCGTGGTCGCGGCCGGACTGACGCTGGCCTCGCTGGCCGTGCTCGTCCCGAGCGTCAAGGAACTCACCACCGCCACGGTCACCCGCTCGGTGGCCTGGGACGCCCAGAACTCCCGCATCCGGACCGAGGCCGCGAGGGGTGCCACCGACCTCGGGTACCAGCCGATCTACATCGGGAGCCTGGCCGAACCCTTCTTCACCTCCGACTACCGGCGTGACTGGGTCGCGGCCTGTGTCTCCAGTTGGTACGGCATCGAGCGGATCCACCGCCTCTGAGCGCGGGCCCGACGGTTCAGCGGCGCGGCACCGCACGCGCCACGAAGTGATCGGCCCCGTCCTCGTACTCGTCCAGGTGCCAGCCGGTGGTCCTGAGCGCTCGGCGCAGGTTGCCCTCGGCGAGGAGGTCGTCGGGGTCGAGGGGGCGGCCGTGCCGAGCGGCGCGTTCCGCGCGGCCCGAGGGGTGGAAGAGCAGCAGGACACCGTCGGCCGCGGTGACGCGGGCCCATTCGCGCAGGGCGGCGGCCGGATCCGGGAGGTGGTCGAGCAGCCCCGCCGAGAAGATGCCGTCCACGGACGCGGCGGCCAGCGGAAGCCGGGCGCAGTCGGCGGCGAGGAGGTGCCCGTGGCGGGTTCGGCCGTGCCGGGCGGCGGCGCTCAGCATGGCCGGGGTGAGGTCGACGCCGAGCACGTGGCCGTCGGGCCCGACCTGGGCCCGGAGCGCGGGCATGGCCCGTCCGGTGCCGCAGCCGAGGTCCATCGCGCGCCCGCCGGGTGCCAGCCGCAGCCGGGCGATCGCGGCCTCGTACGCGGGGGTCTGGTAGGCGAACCGCTCCTCCCAGGCGTCGGCCCGGCGGGTGAAGAAGGCCCGGGTCGCGGTGTGTTCGGCGCGGGCCGCGACGAGGGTGGCGAACCGGCCCAGGAGCTGCTCGCCCCAGGGGTCCAGGGGGAACTCCTGCGGCAGGAAGCGGACGCCCCACGCGCTGGCACCGATCCGGAACGCCTGCTCCGGGTACCCGTCGCAGGAGGCCAGGACCACGGCGTCGGCGGGTAGTTCCAGGGGCTCGCGGGCCGGTCGGAGCTCGGGGGAGGGTCGGGTGGCCCCGGCGAACAGGGGGTCGGAGCCGGCGGCCCGGGTGAGCTCCACCGGTGGGCGCTCGGGGGCGGTGTCGAGCCGGGCTCCCGGGGCGGCGCCCGCCGCCCGTACCAGCAGCCGGGTACCGGGCTCCAGGGCCAGTACGGGCACCTCCGCGGCGAGGGCTTCCCGTAGGAGGGTCGGATCGGCGGCGCCCAGGACGATCAGGCCCTCCACCCCGGCGAGGTCGGCGGACGGTCGGCATCGCCTGCGAGCGGGACGGTCCGGGAGGTCAGACCCGCCGCGGCGAGCACCCTGCTCACGGCGGGAGGAGCCTGCCCGGCCGCGTGCTGCATGACGACGACCGCCATACCTCAGTCCTTACATTCGAGCCGGTGTGGCTTTATCCCGCTGTATCTGCGCAAGCATGCCCACAGGGAGGTTGTATATGCCAGATGCGCTCCGTTCCGTGAGACGGAGTGGCCCCGAGCGCAAAGAGGCCCCCACGTGCCGAACACCGCGATCGGCATGCAGGGGCCTCTTTTGCCGGTGCTCCCCATGGCGGCGAGAGCCGCTCGACCGTCACGGGGCCGGTGTACGTGTCGGTCGGCCGATGTCGACCCGGCAGGGCGACTGGCGTGGACACGGAGGCAGGTCGAAACGGCCTGCCTGGCGTCAGTTAATCATCCGCCAGGCGAATGCGCCATAGTGGGTGGCAGATGCGGGATTCTGTGCCACGTTCTCATGGCGTGTGCTCATCGGGTTGATCACAGGGGTACGAGGGTGATCTCGGTGGCCTTGACGCTGCACCACACCGCGGCGCCGTCGGCGATCGCCAGCTCGGCGGCCGCCTGAGGGGTGATCTCGGAGACGACATCGGCGGCGGCCTGCGAGGTGACGAGGACCCGGAGTCGGCTGCCGGCCGCGGTGATCTCGCGGACCGTGCCCGGCCATACGTTGCGGGGACTGCCGGACGGCTGCTCGCGATGGAGCGAGACGGCCTCGGGCGCGACGATGGCCAGCGCCTCGGAGCCCTCCGCCACGGGTTCCGCCACCACGACGGACCCGCCGGCGACCAGCTTGAGCCCGTCCACCGTGGTCGTTCCCGGCCACGCGTTGCGGCCGAGCATGCGGGCGACCCACGGGGAGCGGGGATTGCGCGCGACCTCCGAGGGCGGTGCGTCCTGCAGGGCGCGGCCGTGGGCCAGTACGAGGACCCGGTCGGCCAGGGACACCGCCTCGACGGGATCGTGGGTGACGATGAGGCAGACCCCGCCGAAGCCGGCCAGGTGGGTGCGCAGGGTGTGTCGTACCCGGGCCCGGGTGGTCTGGTCGAGCGCGGCCAGGGGCTCGTCCAGGAGCAGCAGCCGGGGTTGTGCGGCCAGCGCCCGGGCCAGCGCCACCCGTTGGGCCTGACCCCCCGACAGCTGCGCGGGTTTCCGCTCCGCGAGGTGGCCGACCCCGAGCCGGTCGAGCCACAGGCGCGCCCGGGAGCGGGCCTCGGCGCGGCTCGTGCCCTGCGCGCGCAGGCCGTAGGCGGTGTTGCCGAGCGCGGTCAGGTGCGGGAACAGGGCGCCGTCCTGCGGTACCCAGGCCACACCCCGCCGGTGCGGCGGCAGACGTGTCACATCGTCGCCGCCGAGTCGCAGTGCGGCGTGGGCGCGCGGGGTGAGGCCGAGGAGGGCGCGCAGCAGGGTGGTCTTGCCGGCGCCGTTCTCGCCGACCACGGCGATGGTGGTGCCGGGTTCGGCGTCGAGGGTGAGCTCGTTGAAGCCGGTGACCTCGGCGTGCAGGGACCAGCGGCCGGCGGGCGCGGACCCGGCGACCGGGTCCGGCTCCGGGGCCCGGGCGACCGGGTCCTCGGTGGGGGTGGCGTGACGGGTGTCGCGTACGGCGTGGCCGGAGGTCCAGCGGCCGCGCAGGGCGACCAGGACCGCCATCGCCACGACGAGCAGGAGGAGGGAGAGCGAGGTCGCGGCCTCGGGGTCGTCCTGGAGCAGCAGGTAGACCTGGAGCGGGAGCGTCTGGGTGACGCCGGGCAGGTTGCCGGCGAAGGTGATCGTGGCCCCGAACTCGCCGAGCGCCCGGGCCCAGGTGAGGGCGGCTCCGGCGATCAGGCCGGGGGCCACCATCGGCAGGGTGACGGTGAAGAAGACCCGCAGCGGGGTGGCGCCGAGGGAGGCCGCGGTCTCCTCGTAGCCGGGTCGTAGCCCGCCCAGGGCCCCTTCGAGGCTGATGACGAGGAACGGCATCGCCACGAAGGTGGCCGCCACGACGGCGCCCGAGGTGTGGAAGGGCAGGGTGATCCCGAAGGTGTCGTCCAGGAAGGGGCCCAGCAGACCGCGCCGGCCGAAGCCGAGCAGCAGCGCGACGCCTCCCACCGTCGGAGGCAGCACCATCGGCAGCAGAACCAGGGACCGGACGACGGTCTTCCCGCGGAAGTCGATCCGGGCCAGCAGCCAGGCCAGGGGTACCCCGAGGACCAGGCTGAGGCCCAGCGCCCAGAAGGAGACGACGAGGGAGAGCCGCAGGGCCTCCAGGGAGCCGGGCGTGGTCAGGTGCTCGCGGAGCTCGCCCCACCGGGTGCGGACCAGGATCCCGACCAGCGGGAGCATCAGGAACGCGATCGCCAGGAACGCGGGCCGGGCCAGCAGGATCGGCGGGCGGGGCCCGGCGGCGCGGCGTGCGGTCACGGCTGCTGGAAGCCGGCTTCCTGGAGGGTCTTCCGAGCCTCCGGCGACGACAGCCACTGGACGAAGGCGTCCGCGGTGGCGGGGTTCTTGGTGGCCTTCAGCGTGGCGGCCGGGTAGGAGGCGATGGCGTTCTGGTCGGGCGGGATCGCGACCGAGCCGACCTTCCCCTTGGCGGCGGTCGTGTCCGTCTTGTAGACGAGGCCGGCGTCCGCCTCACCCAGTTCCACCTTGGACAGCACGGCCCGTACGTTCGGCTCCAGCGAGACCGGCTCGACGGTGATGTTCTGCTTGTCGAGGATCTCCTGGCTGTAGCGCCCGGCGGGGACCTCCGGAGCGGCCAGGACGACCTTCAGATTCGGGTCGGACAGGTCCTTCAGAGAGTCGATCTTGTGCGGATTCCCCGGCGCGGTGGCGATCACGAGCTCGTTCGTCGCGATCACGGTCGGCGTTCCGGTTTCGACCTTGAGGCCGTCCATCGTCTTGGTGTCGGCGGTGACCAGGGCATCGGCCGGAGCCCCCTGTCTGACCTGCGCGGCCAACTCCTGCGAGCCGGCGAAGGAGAACGTGACCTTCGTACCGGGGTGCGCCTTCGCGTACTGCGCGCCCATGGTCTTGAACACGTCGGTGAGGGAGGCGGCGGCGAGCACCGTCAGGTTCGCGGCCGGTACGGAGCTCGACGCGGACGCGGATGCGGTGTTCGACGCGGAGACGGTCGGCGCGGCGGCCGCGGTGGTGCCGGTGCTGCCACCGCCGCAGGCGGCCAGGACGGGAACGAGGAGCGCGCCGCCGAGGAGGCCGGCGGCCGCCCGACGCTGTCGGACGTGCTGAAGGAAGCGCATGGCGGGATAGGTCCTCCGGTCCGGTTCTCCATATCCTACGCACGCACGGCACGGGATACCGAAACGATGCTGCATTTGCTGCCAATGGAGCATCGACAGGCCCGCATCTGCAATTCGTATCCCCGGGTCCGCGGAGGTGAAGATTCGGCCAACCGGGTCAAAGGTCCCGGTTCAGGCAGGCGAAGAGCCCGGAAAAAGAGCGGCTTCAGGCCTTTCCGGAATACGCCAGGAGCTTGCGGCCATTCGGTTGGCGAATGAGATGGGGGCACTCCGGCCCCCATGATTCATCGGATAACGTCGGTCATGACGCAGGTCACAGAAGTGCTTGCGGATTCGTTTCCCACCATGCGAGGCGTGTTGTTCCATGAGCCTGTCCATCCGTAACCAGATCGCCGGCACCGTCACCGCTGTCACCGCCGGCGAGGCCATGGCCTCGGTGAAGGTGCGCCTGGTCGGCGGTCAGGACATCACCGCCGCCATCACCACCGACGCCGTCCAGGACCTCGGCCTCGCCGAGGGCTCCTCCGTCAAGGCGCTGGTGAAGGCCACCGAGGTGGCCCTCGCGACCGGTCCGGTCGAGGGCATCTCCATCCGCAACCAGCTCGCGGGCACCGTCACGGACGTCGCGACCGGTGGCGCCATGGGCTCGGTGAAGCTCTCCGTCGAGGGCGGCGAGCTCACCGCCGCGATCACCAAGGACGCCGTCGAGGCCCTCGGCCTGGCCTCCGGCACCTCCGTCGTCGCCCTGATCAAGTCGACCGAGATCTCCCTCGCCGCCGCCTGATCACCCTTCCCGTACCGCCCCGAGGGCCGCGCACCGCTCCGGTGCGCGGCCCTCGGCGCGTGCCCGCGCGGGCCGACGCGAGGTTCACACCCGTGGGACGCGGGAGGTGAGCGGATCGGCGCGCAACCGCAATCCTCGCGGGAGAAGCCGGAAACGCCCCGGGCCGACAGTCGGAGCCATGCCCCCGACGACCGCACCCGCGACCGCGCCCGCCCTCGCGCCCGACGCCGCCGGCTCCGCCCTCGCCTCCGCGTCCCGGGGCCCGGACCGGCACCCGGTGGTGTCGTGGGCGCGGGCCCGGGTACTGGCCCACGGCGCGGCGGGCCCGCTGCCCGCCCGTACGGTGCCCCTGCGCGATGCCGCCGGACTCACCCTGGCCGACGGCCTGCCCACCCTGAGGCCGCTCCCGGGCTTCGACACGGCCGCGATGGACGGATATGCGGTGTCCGGCACCGGCCCCTGGCGGGTACGGGCCGCCGTCCGCGCCGGCGCGCCCTGGGCGGGCGTACTGGGCCCGGCGGAGTGCGTGGAGATCTCCACCGGGGCCGAGGTGCCGGCCGGGGCCCGCGCGGTGCTGCCGCTGGAATCGGCGCGCACCACGGACGACGGCCGGGTGTCCGGTCCCGTGCCGCCGCCGGGCCGACACATCCGCCACACCGGCGAGGACGCCCCCGCGGGCCGCCGGCTCGCCCCGGCCGGCACCAGGATCGGCCCCGCGCTGCTCGGCCTCGCCGCCTCTTGCGGACACGACACCCTGTCGGTGCGACCGCGCCCCCGGGTCGGCGTACTGGTCACCGGGGACGAGCTGGACCACGCGGGAGTCCCGGGCCCCGGCCGGGTACGCGATGCCCTCGGGCCCTTGCTCCCGGCCCTGGTCGCCGAACTCGGCGGCGAGACGGCGGAGGTGGAGTACGTACCCGACCGGCCGACCGGACGGCTGTCCGGGGCCGTGCGGGCGCTGCGGGGCGCCGACGTCGTCGTGGTCACCGGCTCCACCTCCGTCGGCGCCACCGACCAGTTGCGCCGGCTCCTGGCGGACGCCGGGGCACGGATGGTCGTCGACACCGTCGCCTGCCGGCCCGGGCATCCCATGCTGCTCGCCGAACTGGCTCCGGACCGCTGGGTGGTGGGGCTGCCCGGCAATCCGTACGCCGCCCTGGTCGCCGCCCGTACCCTGCTCGGCCCCCTGATCGCGGGCCTGTCCGGGCGCGCCCTCGATCCCCTGCCGCACGTTCCGGTGCACGGGCGGGCGCGGCCCGCCGCCGGACTCACCCGGATGGTGCCCGTCAGTTGGGACGGCGCACGGGCCCGGATCGCCGACGGGCACCGCGCCGCCTTCCTCCAAGGGGCCGCCATGGGCGACGCGCTCGCCGCGATCCCCCCGGACTGGACCGACGGCGATCCGGCGCCCCTGGTCCTGACGGCCGGCTGACGATCCGCCGACCACGCGCACGGCGACCGACCGACCGTCGACGACATACCGTCGGCGACCGATGGCCGGCCGGATCGTCAGCCGGCCGTCAGCTGGCCGTCAGACGAGGTCCAGCAGCCGCTTGTACGAGCCGCCGAAGCCGCGGGATCCGTCGACCAGATGGATCTCCAGGATCCAATGGGCCTGCCACCCTCCCTCGACGGCCCGCCGCAGCGGCCGGTCGTTCTCCGCGCAGATGTACGCGGCCGGCCGCGCGCCCCGGACGTCCGCCGAGGGGTCCGCCCCGACCAGGTGACCGCTGTGCCATCCGCCCACCGTCCACCCCGACTCGGCCGCGAGCGCCAGGAGCAGGGTGTGCAGCCGCCCGCCCGTGAGGCGGGAGTCGGCGAGCAGGGCCTCGCGGCAGGCGGTGAACATCCTCGGCAGGTCCATGGCGAGCCGATGCTTGGCCGGGTCCTGGCCGAAGACGAGGGTCGAGGCGAATGCGACCTCGGACACCGCGAGCACCGAACCGAGTTCGGCGACGACGACGTCGTCCTCGCCGATCACCCGGTCCGGGGCCGCGGGGCCGTACGGAAGCAGGGTGTGCGGGCCGGAGCGCACGATCGGCCCGGGCAGGCCCGCCGCCGTCCCGAACAGGTCCCTCGCCAGGTCCCCGATCCGGTCGCTCGCCTCGCGTTCGCTGCGGCCCGGCGCCACCAGGCCGCGGGTCGCGGTTCCGGCGAAGAGGGCCTCGGCCATGCGCTGGGCCTCCACCAGCCCCAGGGCGCTCAGCCGTTCGTCCATCCGGTCGGGTACTGACATCGCGTTCTTCCTCTTCTTCCGCTTCTTCCTACGGGGTCGCGCGCACGATCACGAGCGATCCCTCGTAGGTCGGCCGACTGCGCAGGTGGCCGAATTCCTCGTCCCAGGCCCCGGACACCAGGTCCGAGCGAAGGGTCCTGTCGAAGTGCTCGCGGGCCCCGTCGTCAACGAAGCTCCAGGCCGAGCCCGCTTGGCGGGCGGCCGGGTCGAGCAGCGTCTCCGGGCGCCCGTAGTAGGCCTCGTTGAACCCGCCCGTGCAGTCCAGGGGGATCGGCACGGTCCGGACCGTGCCGGAGCCGCCGAGGGCCGAGGCCAGTTCCTCGACGGTCGGGTGGCGCAAGGCCTCGGTGTCGAGGACCTCGGGCGCGTACCGGTACAGCCAGAAGTCCCGTACCACGGCCGGGTCGCAGGTCAGGATGACCACCGGCCCCCGCGTCACGCGCCGCATCTCGCGCAGGCCGACCCGTACGTCGGACCACCGGTGGACGCCGAACAGGGTCATCGACGCGTCGAACTCGCCGTCGGCGAAGGGCAGCTGGGCGGCGACGGCGCCGACGTCGAGGACGGTCCGGGCGCCGTCGAGAGCCTCGGCGACGAACCGGGCGATCCGCTCGTCCGGTCGGCGGTGGGGGGAGTGGCCTGCGGAGAGGGAGCCGATGGCTCCGCCGCCGTACGGGGTCCGTGTGGGTGTGGTCATCCGGTGTTGCCTCGCCTTGTGAGCAGGAACGGGGGAGGGGCCCGCACACCGGTGGTCGTGCCGGTCGGGTGCGGGTGTTCTCGGGGGGCTACGGCCAGAGCCGGAAGCGTTCCCAGGCCTCGCCGGCCCGCTCGTAGCGCAGCCGGGTGTGCACGCGGCCGCGGGCGGCCTGGCAGAACTCGACCTCGGCCGGGGCGAGGGTGTAGAGGGTCCAGCCGGAGTCGACGAGCGAGGGCTCCCGCCGGATCAGCGACAGGGACCTCTCCAGGGCCCGGTCGCGTTCCGCCGGGTCCACCAGGTACTGGCTCTGGCGGGCCGGCAGCGATTCGGCGCGCGCCGTGTCCGACCGCCCCAGGAAATCGGTGGCGTTGTCCTGTGCGGATCCGGGCGTCACCGGTCCGCGCAGGCGGACCTGACGGCCGTGCTCGGGCCAGTAGAAGGTGAGCGCGGCCCGCGGGTGGACGGCGAGCTGCTGTCCTTCGGGGCTGAAGCCGTGTCCGGCGAACTGCCATCCGACGCCGTCCACCCCCTTGAGGATCAGCACCCGGGCGTCGGGGTCGCCCGACTCGTCGACGGTGGACAGGGTCATCGCGTGCGGATCGCGCACGCCGTCCGCCACGGCGTCCGACAGCCAGGACAGGAAGAGCGGCACGGGATCGGCCGGAGCCCGCTCCGGCTCGAACTCCGGAAGGGGTCCCGCGAACACCTCCACGGCCCGCGGCCGGCCGCGGACGGCGCTGCCGCGTTCTCCCTCGCCCATCAGATGGCCTCCTTCGCCTGCAATCTTCAGCCATCACCCTGCATCTGCGGCGGAAATTCGACAATCACCTGGCAAATGCTTGTCTGAACTCCCAAAGTGCACTGCGCCTGAGCAGGCGATATTGGAGGTGTCGACAATGCGCATGCGTCCGCGTGCGGGCCACCGCATACTCGTAGGCACGCGCAGGCGCCCGACGGGGTGCGCCGAGCCGAGCAGAACCGGGCCGGAGCGCCCACGACGACGGAGGGGCCCTCGTGACGGTCGGAACGACGGACGCGCCGGAGGACCGACGCGTCCACGGGCTGGTGTCGGCGCAGGAGAAGGCCATCGCGCTGTTCGCCGAGGTCGAGGCGCGCGGGCTCGTGGTGCCCGGGCGCGGGGAGCGTGAGGTCAGTGACCTGATCCGGGACCTGGCCAACGAGATGTTCGGCACCACCAAGCACTGGCACAAGCGGATCATCCGCTCCGGCCCCAACACCCTGCTGCCGTACCGGGAGACCCCGCCCGATCGGATCATCGCCGCGGACGACATCGCCTTCGCCGACTTCGGCCCGATCTTCGAGGAGTACGAGGCCGACTTCGGCCGCACCTACGTCTTCGGCGACGACCCGCACAAGCGCCGCATGCTCGCGGACCTGCCGCGCATCTTCGACGCCGGACGGGCCCACTTCGCCGCCCACCCCGACATCACCGGCCGGCAGTTGTACGCCGAGGTCGAGCGGCTGGCCGCCGCGGCCGGCTGGACCATCGGCATCTGGCACGCGGGTCACCTCGTCGGCGAGTTCCCCCACGAGACCAACGACGGCGCCAAGGCCGACTCCTACATCACCCCCGAGAACGACCACCCGCTGCGCGGCACCGACCGTGCCGGCCGGACCTGCCACTGGATCCTGGAACTCCACCTCGTGGACCGGGAGCGGGGCTTCGGCGGCTTCTACGAGCAGCTCCTCGACCTGGCCTGACGCTCCCAGGCCGGCTCGGCACGCGCTCAGTACACGTCGCGGCCGTACCGCTTGGCGGCGGACAGCTGCTTCAGGTACGCGGCGGCCTCGTCCTCGTCGAGTCCGCCGTGCGTCATGGCGACATCGCGCAGCGCCCGATCCACGTCCTTGGCCATCCGGCTCGCGTCGCCGCACACGTAGAAGTGGGCGCCGTCCTGCAGCCACGACCACAGCTGGGCGCCGTGCTCGCGCATCCGGTCCTGGACGTAGACCTTGGTCCGCTGGTCCCGGGAGAACGCCAGGTCGAGCCGTGTGAGCGTGCCGTGCCGGTGGAGTTCCTCCAGCTCCTCGCGGTAATAGAAGTCGGTGGCGCGGCGCTGCTCCCCGAAGAACAGCCAGTTCCCGCCCTGGTGCCCGAGCGCCCGACGGTGCTCCAGGAAGGCCATGAACGGTGCCACGCCCGTCCCCGGACCGACCATGATCGCCGGGGTGTCCGCATCCGCGGGCGGCCGGAAGTGCGCCGAGCTCTGGACGAACAGCGGTACGGGCGTATCCGGTTCGCAGTCCGCGAGGAAGGTGGAGGCGACGCCCTTGCGCTGGTGGCCGCCCGGCCCCTCGTAGCGCAGGACCGAGACGGTCAGACTGACCTCGCGCGGGTCGACGAGCGGGCTGGAGGAGATCGAGTAGAGGCGCGGTCCGAGGCGCCGTAGACGCTCGGCCCATTCCTGGGCACCGATCCGGATCGGGAACTCGGCCAGTACGTCCACGGGTTGACGCCCCCAGGTCCACCGGGCGAGGCCGTCCTTGTTGTCGGGGCGGGTCAGCCGCTTGAGCGTACGGTCGCCGGTGTGCTCGGTGACGAAGCGCAGCAGGTCGGGCGTGAGCCGGGTGATGTCCAGGTGCCGGTGGAGCGCCTCGGCGAACGGCATCGGGTCGCGGCCGGGTACGGCCACCTCCGCGTCCGGGGCGAGACCGGTGACGGCCAGCCATTGCGTGACCAGGTCCGGGCAGTTGACCGGCTGGATGCCGAGCGCGTCGCCGGCCTCGTACGCCGGGCCGTCCTCGCCCAGGTCGAAGGTGAACCGGCGGACCTCCTTGGTGGCCCCCGGCAGGCTGAGCAGTCGGTTGCCGGACAGGCGGGCGGTGTAGGGGGAGTTGCGGTCGGCGACGGGCCGGGGCCGCTCGGCGCGCTCCGGGGCGGGGGTGGCCGCGAGCGCCTCGCGCACCCGCTCCAGCCACCGTCCCGCGGGCTCCTCGTAGTCGGGCTCGCAGTCCACACGGGGCAGCAGGCGTCGTCCGCCGAGCTCTTCGAGACGCTGGTCGAGCCGTCGGCCGTGGCCGCAGAAGGCGTCGTAGGTGGAGTCTCCGAGGGCGAGCACCGCGTACCGGACGTCCTGGAGGCGGGGCGCGTCGGCGGCGGTGAGGGACTCCCAGAACGCGGCTCCGTTGTCCGGTGCGTCGCCGTCGCCGAAGGTGCTGGTGACGACCAGCAGATCGGTGCCGGGCGTCAGGGCGGCGGCGGTGCGGTCCGCCATGCTGTGCACGCCCGCCGGGAAGCCGCTCCCGGCCAGAGCCGCTCCCACGGTGGCCGCGAGATCCTCGGCGTTGCCCGTCTGCGAGGCCCAGAGGATCACGGTCTGCCGGGTCGGCCGGTCCGGGGCGGTGGGCGCGGCGGCCGGCGCGGCCGGGGGAGCGGCCCCCAGGGCGGCCGCCGTACGCGCGTACGTGCCGGCGAGTACACCGTCGACCCAGAGCGCGTGCTCGGCCTCGAACGGCGCGCCGGCGGGAAGCGAGGGGACGCCCGTACCGGGCGGGGCGGCGGCGAGCCCGGCAAGGTAGCCGGCGAGGTACCGGCGCTCCCGGTCGGAGAGGGACGGCGGGGTGTGGTCGGCCACCCCGAACAGGGAGGCCAGGGCGTCCGTCGCGGGGGCCGCCACGGGACGGGTCAGCGTGGCGGTGGTGGTGGGGGTGGTGGCCGCGCCGGGCGGGGTCGGGCCGGGCGGGGTCGCGCCGGTGGTGGCGTCGCCGGGGTCGCCGCCGACGCCCGCGGCCCGGGCCACGACGGGGATCGGGGCCCGGGTCTTGGTCAAGGTCACCGCGCACATCTTGAATCCGGGCTGGAAGGAGATCGGGTCGACGGCGTCGTCGGTGACGGCGTTGACGCTGAGGTACTCGCCGAACAGGTCGTTCCAGTGGAAGGGGGCGAAGCAGTTCCCGGGCCGGACCCGGTCGGTGACGACGGCGGGCAGTACGGCCCGCCCGCGCCGGGAGGCCACCTCCACCCCGTCGCCCTCCTCGATGCCGAGCGCGGCCGCGTCCTGCGGGTGGATCTCCACGAACGGCCCTGGGTTCAGCTTGTTGAGCTTGGCGACCTTCCCGGTCTTGGTCAGGGTGTGCCACTGGTGCTGCAGCCGGCCGGTGTTGAGCACGAACGGATAGTCGTCGTCGGGGAGTTCACCGTCCGGTAGGTGCGGGCGGGCGAAGAAGACGGCCCGTCCCGTCGCCGTCGGGAAGACGAGGCGGGGGCGGTCGCCGTCCGGACGTTCGGCCAGGGTCTGGCTGACCCCGTCGTTGAGGTAGCGGACCGGGTTGCGGTCCGGTCCGCCCGGGGCGGCGGGCCACTGCACGGGGCCCGAGCGCAGCCGCTCGTAGGTGACCCCGCGCAGGTCCCAGCCCGTCTTCGGGTTCCAGGCCTGTCGGAGCTCCTCGAACACCTCCTCGGCGCACGTGTACGTGAACGCCTCGGCGAATCCCATCGCGCAGGCGACCCGGGCGATCAGCTGCCAGTCGGGCAGCGCCTCACCGGGCGGATCGGCGGCGCCCTGTACCAGGGTGAGGTTGCGCTCCGAATTGATCATCACTCCGTCCGCCTCGGCCCACAGGGCCGCGGGGAGGGCGATGTCGGCGTAGGCGTTGGTCTCGGTCTCGGCGAACACGTCCTGCGTGATGACGAGTTCGGCCGTCTCCAGGGCCTTGATCACGGTGCTGCGGTTGGCGACCGAGGCGACCGGGTTGGTGCAGATGATCCAGCAGGCCTTGATCTCACCGGCGGCCATCTTCTCGAACATCTCGACGGTGCCGCGACCGACGTCGGTGCGCAGGCTGCCCTCCGGCACGCCCCACAGCTCCTCGACGTAGCGGCGGTCCTCCGCCACCAGGACCGAGCGCTGGCCGGGCAGCCCCGGCCCCATGTACCCCATCTCCCGGCCGCCCATCGCGTTGGGTTGCCCGGTGAGGGAGAAGGGGCCGCTGCCCGGGCGGCAGATGGCGCCCGTGGCGAGGTGCAGGTTGACCAGGGCGTTGGTGTTCCAGGTGCCGTGGGTGGACTGGTTGAGGCCCATGGTCCAGCAGCTCATCCACTCGCCCGCCTCGCCGATCCAGCGGGCGGCCAGCCGGATGTCGGCCTCCGGTATGCCGGTGATCCGGGCGACCCGGTCGGGCGTGCAGTCCGCCAGGAAGGCGGGCATGTCCGACCAGCCCTCGGTGTGCTCCGCGATGAAGGCGGGGTCGGTCCGACCCTCCTCGACCAGGAGGTGCAGCAGGCCGTTGAGGAGGGCCAGATCGGTGCCCGGCCGGATCTGCAGGAAGAGGTCGGCCTTGTCGGCGGTGGCGTTGCGCCGGGGATCGACCACGATGAGTTTGGCGCCGGAGGTCTTGATCCGGTCCATCATCCGCAGGAAGAGGATGGGGTGGCAGTCGGCCATGTTGGCGCCGATGACGAAGAAGGCGTCCGCCCGCTCGAAGTCCTCGTACGAGCCGGGCGGTCCGTCGGCACCGAGGGAGAGTTTGTAGCCGGTGCCGGCGCTCGCCATGCACAGCCGGGAATTGGATTCGATCCGGTTCGTCCGCAGGAAGCCCTTGGCCAGCTTGTTCGCGAGGTACTGGGCCTCCAGGGACATCTGACCGGAGACGTAGAGCGCGAGCGCGTCGGGGCCGTGCGCGTCGAGGATCTCCCGCAGGCGCACGGCCGCCTCGGTGACGGCCGCTTCCACCGGGGCGGGCGCGGGCGCGGCGCCCCGCTCGGCACGGACCAGCGCGGTGGTCAGCCGGCCGGGCGAGGCCAGCATGTCGGCGTGCGTGGCGCCCTTGGTGCACAGGCGCCCGGCGTTCGCCGGGTGCCGCTTGTCCCCGGCGACCTTGGCCACCGTACGGCGGCCGTCGCCGCCCGTGGCGATGTCCAGGACGATCCCGCACCCGACACCGCAGTACGAGCAGACCGTACGCACCTGCTGCCCGGTCGCGGCCTTCGTCCCCGTCCCCGCCTCCGCCTCCGCCACAGCAGACCTCCTCGCGCCTTCGGCCCACCCGCACCGCCGCGGGCCGCCGCGGCCGTGTGCGGGTCGGTCCCGTTGCGGTCCAACGTAGGAAGTCCCTGTTGCGCGCAAGTGACGGGCGGCGCCCCCCAGGCGTTACAAGCGGCTTCGCCAAGATCATCAGCGGCGGTGAGGAGGTCAGCGGGTGAGCGCGTCGAGGTGCTCGTAGAGCGCGCGGTGCCCTTCGGCCGTGGGGTGCAGACCGTCGACGAGCAGTTCGGTCCGCTCCCGCAGCGGCTCCCACAGGTCGAGGAAGTCGATGTGGTTCGCCTCGCACCAGGCCCGGACGAAGGCGCGGAGGGCCAGTGCGCGGGCCCGGGTGAAGCACAGGCCCTCGTAGTCGCGGGTGCGGCTCTCGTCGAGCCAGGACGGCCCGGTGACGACGAGCCGGGCGCCCCGGCCGAGCGCGGTGGCGGCCAGCGCGTCGAGGCTGTCGGCGAGCCGCGCGAGATCGGCGGTCCCGTCGGCCTGCGCGCCGGCGGCCGGTACGGCCGAGTCGTTGATGCCGGCGGCGACCAGGAGGGTGTCGGGCCGGCGGGCCGCCAGCAGCGCGGGCGTCTGCTCGGCGACGTCGGCGAGGGTACTGCCGGGGACCGCCAGGTTGAAGAGACGGCGTTCGGCCTCGTTCGGGGCGATGTGGGCGGCCGCCAGGTGGCCCGCCCAGCCGCCGCGCGGGTCGCAGCGTCCGTAGGCGATGCTGTCGCCCACGACGACGATGCGCTCGGCCGGGCGCAGCGGCTTCGCGTCCAGGTAGGCCCAGGTGCTCGCCCCGGAGGACAGGACCACCCGCCGGCGGGTGTAGTCGTCGACCTCGTAGGCGTCGGCCGCGGCGAGCTCCTCGTCGGTGAGGTGCAGGACGGCGCCCTCGACAAAGGCGCCGAGCCTGCGCTCCAGGATCAGGTGCACGTCGAGCCCGCTGGCGGCGATCACAGCCGGATCGGTGATCTTCAGGGGCCGGGTGGTGTAACCGGCCAGCGACGCAGGGGAGGTGGGCACGGCTCTGCCGAAGAGAGCGGTCTGGACCCGCTCGTCCCTCAGCGTGCCGAAGGAGAACAGGGTGTGCGTGCGTGATTCGGTCACAGTGAGCCGCAGGGCCTTTCTTCACGGAGGGTCAGCTTTCACCCTAACGGCGGACAACTGAGGGCCGAGTGCGATGCCGTCCGAGGTTCCTGCCGGCTCTCGTCGCTGTCCGGACCGGCGGCACGGGCGCCGGAGACTGCCCGGCCCGGCTGCGCCGAAACCTGGTGCATCCCATGACAACGCCCGCTGACGGCGCTGGTGTTTCCGTGTCCGCGTCCAGGTGACCAGGTCACGTGGCGGCTGCTTGACTGTCGTTCGAGGCCCGGGGCCGGGCCCTGATTTCCGCGGCCCCGGGCCTCACACCGATCGAGGTGGCCGCCGCCGTCCGGAAGACCGCCCGCACCAAGGGGGCGAACCGGGCCCACCCGGCCGGATGTTTCATGCGGTGCGGCCCCACGAGTCCCTACGACGCACGCGTCTTGTCCGCGGCGCCCGCCCGGGGCACATCGTCGACCGCCGTGCAGATGCCGAAGACCCGGTCGTGGCCGGTCCAGCCGTTCACCCGGCCCCGGTTGTTGCTGATCTGCACCCGCTTCCTCGCGGAGTCCACGGCCGACACGAGATGCAGGTACACGGTCCCGGCGACTCGGGCCAGGACGATGTCCCCCGGCTTCAGCCTCGCCGGGTCGACCGGAGCGACCACCACCCGCTGCCGACTACGTATCAACGGCACCATCGAGGAACCGGTCGGCCGGAACTCCACGGTGGCCCCGCCGGCGACCCTGCCGGCCACCGCGTCCAATGCACCCATCCGAGGATGCTCGCAGACGGTGCCGCGGGATCCCATCGAATTACGCCCGCGCCCGGCACGCCGGACATGCGGTGTGTCGGCGGTCGCCCGTTCCCGGCGGGCGGTATGGATGGGTGTGTCGGGGGGCGAGAGCGAGGGAGCGGCGCGTGGCAGCCATGGTCGGACTGTTCTGGGTCACCTCGGACGCGGTGTACGTGGGCTCGCCGCCGAACCCCGTCGGGATCGGCGTCCGGCTGACCGCCGACGGCGTGGAAGCCATGGACCCCGACAGCCCCCGGACGTGGACCTGGGCGGAGCTGCGTTCCGCGGTGGTCGAGGACGCGCCCAAGCACAATCCGGTGGGGCGTGCGGCGAAGATCCTCGGGTCGATGGTCTCGGCCGCGATCGGCGCGGAGAACCTCGGCGAGGGGCCGCCCGAGATGAGGCTGCGGCTGGAGACGGAGGAGGACACGCAGGAGGTGACCGTCCACGCCGCCGCGGCCGGAGGCTACACCGCCGAGGAGGCACGGCTCTCCCGGGACCTGCTCGACCGGTTCGTGGCAGGAAGCGGAAGCCCGCTGACCCTTGCGGCATGGGGCCGGGAGCACGCCGCGGAGGGCACCCCCGAGCCACGTGCGCGAGAGGCCCTGCTGCACACCTGGGCACAGCAGGGCTGAACCCCGCTCAGTCGAGGCAGAACTCGTTGCCCTCGACGTCCCGCATCCCGAGGCACGACTCGTTGACCCCGTCGGCGAGCTGCAGGAGCCCGCGGACCGCGCCGAGCGGGACCAGCCGTGCGCATTCGGCCTCCAGCGCGGCCAGGCGCTCCGCGCCCACGAGGCCCGTGCCGACCCGCACGTCCAGGTGCACCCGGTTCTTGACGACCTTGCCTTCGGGAACGCGTTGGAAGAACAGGCGTGGGCCACCCCCCGAGGGGTCGACGGACGCGAAGGCCGGCCCTTGGTACCCGGGCGGCCGCGCGCGATCGAAATCGTCCCACGTGGCGAAACCCGCCGGTGGCGGTGGCACGTCGTACCCGAGCACCGCGCGCCAGAAACGGGCGACACGCTCGGGTTCCGCGCAGTCGAAGGTGACCTGTACCTGCTTGATCGCCATCGGCCCAGCATAGAGCGGGGTCCTGGTTCGGGAACATCCGTTGTCCGAAGGCCGGTTGGGGCCGCCGGACGCGAACGGTCAGGGTGCGGACGACTCCTGGAGGTAGGCGGCGATCATCGCGAGGTCGTTGGCGATGGTCAGTACCTCGGTGGGGTCGGCGCCCGGTGTGGAGGCGCCGTTGACGCCCGCGTAGAAGGTGTCATAGCGGCCGCCTCCCTTGTCCAGGTAGCCCGCGATGGTGATCGCGCCGACGGCCAGCCGGTCGTTGAGGGCGTCACCGCCGACGGCCGCGCCGGTCTTGGCGAACACCTTCCCCCGGGCCGGACAGCCGCGGCAGTTCTCGGCCAGCAGACCGTCGACCCCGAGGATCGGCAAGGCCTCCCGGAACAGCCGTGCGTCCGGGGTCCGCTGCCAGTACGCCAGCATCTGCACCAGTACCTGGGGAGTGGCCCGGTCCGCCGGGTTGCCGCCCCGGCCGTCCATGAGCTGCGCCTGCTCACGGTCCACGCCGGCCTGGTCGAGGAAGTCGGCGAGCACCGGGAAGCCGGCCGGACACTGATCGCTCTTCGCCGTGACGGCGAGGAGACAGATGCCGAGGTTCGCGCCGAGATTGTGGCTGACCTTGAGGATCAGCTTGGCGTACTGGGAGTAGGGCGGGGAGGTGTACGCCGCCACCCGCGGCCGTCCGTCGTAGTCGCGCGGCAGCCGCGCCACCGGGTTGGCGCCCGAGGGGTCGGCGGTGACGTGCACCCCGGCGCGTTCCAGGGCCTCGATCAGCGCGACGCGTCCGAACCCGGCCGGGTCGCCGATCGGGGAGGTGCGCAGCAGCGGTTCGGAGCCCGTCGCGATCGTTCCGGTCAGTCGGATCCGGGTGCCGCCGTCCGTGGCCGTCACCGTGATCGCCGTCGGCTTCCCGGCCGCCACGGTCTGCACGTCCGAGGTGACCTCGTAGGGCGCGACCTTGGGCCGCCAGTCCAACCGGGCGGCCGCGCCGGGCCGGTCCCCGGGGGTGGTCATGAGGTCGATCAGGTTGTCGTTGATGATCAGCGGTGTCGGGGTGGGGACGAGCTCCGGGTCGGGGAGGAACAGCCGGCTGTCGACGATCACGTCGCCGTCGACGCGGGTGATACCGGAGTTCCGCACCTGCCGGGCGAGCTGGTCGATCCCGGCGAGCGGGTTCTGGGGGGTCAGGGTCGCGCCGGGGAAGTCGTTGGCGTAGGTGTGGTCGAGGTCGGTGTACGCGACCGTACCGTCGGGGCGCGTCCGACCGCCCATGGTGAGGTCGCCCTGGGCGACGAGGTCGAGATCGCCGGTCAGCGTCGCGCCGTCGCGCTCGCCGACCGCGTACAGCGGGGTCACGAAGCGGTGGTCGGCGCCGAGGGTGTGCCACGGGCCCGAGACGCTGAGCAGTTTGGCGGTGGATCCGGGGATGAAGAACTGCTCGGGGAAGAGGCTGTGCACCACGCGGCCGTCGTCCGGGTCGGTCTGCAGCAGGCCCCACTGGGCATTGCGGTAGTCCGGCTTGCGCATGATCGCCGTGATGCGCGGGTCGAGGCCCCCGAGGCCCGTGTCCGCCGACGGCGTTGCCGTGGACGGAGACGAGGACGGCGCCGGGGTCGGGTCCGCGCCGGTCGCGGTCCCCGAGGCGAGGGCCACGAACAGCAGGGCGGTGCAGGCGGCGGCCAGGCCGCGCCGTATCGGTGCGGGACGCAACACTCTGCTCACAGCGCGCTCCGTTCGTCGCGGCTGTCTCCTCCCGAGGCCAAGCAACAGCGTGGCACGGCCGCGCCGCGCGGGCGCGCCGGACGGATTCACTCCTCGGTCGGCAGCCAGCAGCCGTGCAGGCCGAGCGGGACGCGTACGGGGATACGGGCGCGGGCCACCGGGCCGGAGGCGGGATCCTCGGCGGGGATGACCAGGAACCAGCTCGACCCGTCGGTGCGGTCCGTGGCGAAGGTCAGCCAATGGCCACCCTCCTCGGAGCCGGGCTCGGGGGCGAAGACCGGCTCGCCCACGGAGAGGTTCCCGGCCGGCCAGACGCGCGAGGTGCCGGTCTCGCCGTCGTACCAGCGCACGGCGTCGTACTCACCGGGCAGCAGGTCCGTCCGCCCGGTATCGGTGGCCAGCGCCGTGTACCGGTGGCGCCTGCCGATACGGCGGTCGTCGACCCGCGGGAACTCCACCCGGGAGTCGTCGAGCGGGGTACGGGTCATGCTGCCGGCGGCCGGGTCGAGGCGCGCCCGTACCAGGCCGCCGCTGATCGGTTCGGCGTCCTCCTCGGGGCCACCGACGGTCAGCCTGCTCCACTGCACGTAGTCGAGGACCACCGGCGCGTCAGCGCCCGGGCCGTCGTCGTACGCGTTCACGGTGTGCCAGGACCAGAAGGCCTCGTCGGACGCCCAGCGCACCGGGCCGCCGTCGCGCGGGATCAGCGCCACCCGGGTGCCGCGTTCGGGGCGCCAGGCCAGGAAGGAGCCGCCGGCCATGGCCGCGCCGAGATCGAAGAAGGCCGGGGCGAGGACGAGGACGGCGTAGCGGCCGGTCAGGGCCATGTCGTGGATCATCATCGGCTCGTCCACCCCGTCGACCGGGGTGGGCCCGCGGCCGACCGTTCCGTCGCGATCGATGACGGACCAGGTCAGGTAGGGCGGCTCCAGCCCGTAGCAGAAGACGACCATCTCGCCCGTGACCGGGTCGATCTTCGGGTGGGCGGTGATGCCGGCGGGCAGGGCACCGTCGAAGTCCTCGCGGCCGAGCGTCGCCAGTTCGGCGTCGACCCGGAAGGGGCAGGACGATTCGGCGAGGGCCAGCAGGCGGCCGGCGTGCCGGACGACGTTGATGTCGGGAAGGTCCCGGAAGGTGCCGGCGAGTTCCGGTCCCACCTGGTCGGCGTCGGGCACGACCATCGATTCGAGGCCGCCCCACAGGGCCCGGCCGGCCCGTTCCTCGGCCAGCAGCGCGGGGGTACGGACGAATCGGTTGCGGTAGCGGGCCCGGCCACCGGAGACCCGTACGCCGTGCAGCATCCCGTCGCCGTCGATGGGATACAGGTACGAGCCGATCGGCGTGAACCGGGGATTGGGGCCGTTGCGGAGGTACAGGCCGTCCAGGGAGTCGGGCAGCTCGCCGGTCACCTCCAGGTCCGCGACGTCGACCTCCTCGGACACGGGTGCGAAGGCCCCCAGCAGATGGGGGACGCGGGTGGGGTCGAAGCGGGGTGACACGTAGGTGTTCACGGGGCCTCCCGGGTACGCGGTCCTCCGTGGGCGCGCTGGTACAGCACCTTCCAGTGAAACGCGGGTCGGGTGCGGGTGCCAGACGGCCTCGCGGGCCCTGGGCCGGCGCCGGCGCGGCTCCGGACCGGCCCCGGCGGCCTCGGACCGGCGTCACGGCCCGCCTCAGGCCGAGGTGAAGAGTTCCTCCTGCGCGCCGTCGAGGACGAAGCCGTTGTCGAAGCGGACGCGGAGCGTCACACGGACCTTCTGCTCCTGGAACGCGATCCACGCGGGTTCCAGGGAGGCGACCTGCTCCGCGAGTTGCTTCCTGCTCCCCTCGGGCATCTGATGGCCGAAGGAGTCGAGGAGCGACTTCAGGCGCTCGTACTCGCGGACGTCCGCGCCGCTGCGCGGCTGGTGCTCGTCCACCCGCTCGATCGTGCCCTCGGCGCCCGAGGCGAGCGCCAGGTACCCGGCGACGGGTTCCCCCGCCGCGGTGACCGAACCGGTCAGCGTGAGGTCCTCGGCCAATCTCACCCGGAGGCCTTCGTTCAACGTCATCGATCCTTCATCTCCCCGGTCGGTGCCCGAGCCTATCGGTGGCCGGCGCGCCCGCCCCGACCGGTACCGCTCGGTAGGAGAAACGCCGTCGGCCGGTCGTCAGGGGCGGGTCGACAGGTGGGCGGCGACGGCCTCGTGGGTCAGGTGCAGACCCGCCCGCAGGACGGCGTCGTGCCGGGTGGGATGGGCCGCGCGGTGGGCCAGGTCCAGGCCGCGGGCCCGGTCGAGGTCCGCGGCGCAGTCCTCGCCGCGCAGGGCGGCGTCCAGCGCGCGAGCGGTGGCGCGTACCAGCGGGGCGAGGTCACGCAGGGCGGGATCGCGGGGCCCGCCGGGGTCGGGACGCCCGCCCGGGACGGTGGTCCTGGCACGCTCCTCGAGCTCTTGGCCGAAGTACTGGAGGGTGAGGGAGCTCCGGGCGGCGAGCCGCAGCCGCTCCCCGAGCCCGTCGGGCGGGCGGCTCGGGGAGCGCAGGTGGAGCCGCTGGAGCCGCTGGAGCCCTGAGGGTCCCGGGGGTCGGGCGCGCCGGACGGCCCGGTCTTAGGACGCGAGGGCGGTCTGCGGGCGCCGCCACAGCTCCGCCTCCACCACGGGCACGGTGACGGTGGGCGGCCCGCCGCCGGCGAGCCGGGAGGCGACCGTGTCCAGGAACCCGTCGAGCTCGCCCCGGTACGCGTCGAGGCCGGCGGCGGCCTGCCGGTAGGGGTCCGGCGGCCACAGCAGGGGTCCCAGCAGTACGACGGCGGCGATGCCGACCGCGCTCTCCACCAGGCGGGCCCAGGCGTAGCCGGGAAGAGCGGTCGCGTAGATCACCAGTGCGGTGATCAGGACCTGCTGGTTGGGGGCGCCGCCCCGGTACATCAGGTACATGCCCGCGCAACCGCAGGCCAGTACGGCGAGGAAGGACGCCGAGGCGGCCACCGACGTCGAGGTCACCGAGGCGGTCGAGGGCGGCGGCAGCCAGTGCAGGACGAGCGTGGTCAGCGCCACGCCCACGACGACGCCGACGAGCCGGTCCCAGGCCAGGCGCGGGGCGGCGTACACGTCCTCGCGGAGGATCAGCACGGCCGGGAGGGCGGCCGGCACCGGGACCGTGCTCGTGCCCCACCAGAGGCAGAGGAACCAGGGCACCGCGGCGCACACGGCCAGGCGGGTGGCGGACCGCAGTCGGGCACGGGGCGGGGGGTTGTGCGGAACGGCGACCGAACCGGGCATGACGGACATCGTAGGCCTGTGAGTCCGGTCCACGTGGCTTCCGGCGGGCGCGGCCCGCCCGCCCCGCCCGGCCCGAGTCCGGGGGTGGCGGCGCCATCGACGGGACGGCCGCGCCCACCTATGATGCCGACGCGCCACGCACCTCGAACACTCATACCCACACCGGGTGATGACGGCTTCCGGGACCCGTACCGGAACCGCCGTTCTCTCCCGACGAGTTCGGAGGTCCTGTTGAGCAGATCCACGCGCACCTCACGCATCGCACGCGCCTCGCGCGGACCGGTCACGCTGGCCCTCGGCCTGACGGCCGTCCTCGCCGTGTCGGTCGGCCCGTCGGTCGCGGCCCCTCACGCCTCGACCGCCTCGACCGCCCCGGTGTCGCGTACGGCGGCGGCGGCCCCGGCCGTGGTCAACCCCGGCAACCAGGTCGACTACCAGTACGACCACGCCTCCTTACCGATGACCGCCACCGGCGGCACCTCTCCCTACACCTGGTCGGCGGCCAACCTGCCCACCGGCGCCTCGATCAACGCCTCGACCGGCCTGATCTCCGGCGTCCTGCGCGGCGCCGGCATCCGTACCGTCACCGTCACCGCGAGGGACGCCGCCGGTGCCACGGCCTCCGCCACCTTCACCTGGCGCGTGATCCGCGACGCCTGTCCGCGCTGCTGACCCATCGTCCGGCGCCACCACCCGGCGCCCACCACCCGGTGCCCCCGACCGCGACCACGGCCGGGGCGCCGGGATGCGAACCCCTCGGGCAGGATGTGCGGATGAGCACGACGGATCCGTTGGTGAGGGCGAGGGCACTGGCCGCCTCGGGCGGGCGGCGCGTCCTGGGCATCGCAGGGCCCCCGGGCGCCGGCAAGTCGACCCTGGCGGCCCGGCTCGCGGACGCGCTCGGGCCGGAGCGGGCCGTCGTGGTCCCCATGGACGGGTTCCACCTCGCCCAGGCCGAACTGGACCGGCTGGGCCGCGCCGACCGCAAGGGCGCCCCGGACACCTTCGACGCCGCGGGCTACGTCGCCCTGCTGCGCCGGCTGCGCGCGCCGCACAGGCCCGGGCCCATGCCCACGGTGTACGCGCCCGCCTTCGACCGCTCCCTGGAGGAGCCGATCGCGGGCAGCATCCCCGTACCCCCGGACGTGCCGCTGGTGATCACCGAGGGGAACTACCTGCTGCACGACGCGGGGGAGTGGGCCTCGGTACGCCCGCTGCTGGACGAGGCCTGGTACCTCGCCCCGTCCGAGGACCTGCGCCTGGAGCGGCTGATCGAGCGTCACGTCCGGCACGGCAAGGACCCCGCCTACGCGCGGGAGTGGGTGGCCCGCTCGGACGAGCTCAACGCGCGCCTCGTCGCCCTCGGCCGCCACCGCGCAGACCTCGTCCTCGACATCGGCTGATCACGGCCGACCCCGGCCGACCACGGATTACGGGACACGCCAGACGTTGGCGAACGCCGCGTTCTCGATGGACCGCCGCTGGCGTACTGCCTCCAGTTCCATCACGGCGTCGCCGACGACGGCCAGTACGGTCGTCACCGCTTCGTCGTCCGGGCCCGGCTCGTCGTCGGACCGCGGTTCGCCCACGCCCACGGCCGCGGCGAGAGAGGCCAGGACGGGCTCCTCCGACTCCCGGCGGCTCAGCGCCCGGCGGTGGGCGGGCGTGTCGGCCACCTCCAGGCGATCCGTGCCGAAGGGAAGCAGACCGCGCCGCCCCCGGGTCAGCTGACCGGCTTCCTCCAGGGCGGCCTGGTACGAGGCGGAGAGATCACGGCCGCGGCGCCACAGCCAGTCCTCGACCCGCTCGTACGGCGCCTGCCGTGTGAGCGCCGACGAGGCCTCGGTCAGGAGCTCGTCGTTCAGCTCGGACCGGTCGCCCGGGACGATGCGGTCGCCGTCCAGAACGGCGGCCTGTGCGTTGAGGAGATCGATCAGCTCGGCGCCGGCGAGGGCGAGCGACAGGTCACCCTGGCCGACCGGATGTTCCGGCTGCGGATCCATGGCGATGATGAACAGGTCTTTGGCCGTGCTCATGAACGGCTCCCCTCGAATGTCATCGGAAGTCGGATCCCGCTGATCACCTTCCTATGGTCGCACCAACGCCCGCCACGGCCCTCGGGTTCCCGAACATCGCCCGGACGGGCGCCTAGGAAGGTGTGTCCTCCAGCAGGGCCTGGCCTACGTAACCGCCCGGACGGACGCTGCCGGGCACCACGAACAGGGACGAGGCCTCGTGGACCAGGTAGCGGCCGAGGGCGTCGCCGCGGGCCAGGCGTCGCTGGACCGGGACGAAGCCGGTGCGCGGGTCGGACTGCCAGGCGACGAAGAGCATTCCGGCGTCCGGTGTGCCGTCGGGACGCAGGCCGTCGTAGTACGACCAGCCGCGGCGCAGCATCGTCGCGCCGCTGTTGCCGGTGGGTGCGGCCAGCCGGATGTGCGCGTTGTACGCGATCACCGGGACCCCGTCGGGGCGGTTGGCCGCGAGGTCCGGGGCGGTGTGTTCGGCGCCGCCGGTGAGCGGGGAGCCGTCGGCGGCGCGGCGTCCGACGGCCTGTTCCCGGTGTTCCAGGGGGAGGGTGTCCCAGTGGTCGAGGAGCATCCGGATCCGGCGGACCACCACGTACGAACCTCCGGCGAGCCAGGGTGGCGTACCCGGGGCGTTCACCAGGATCCGGTCCCGCGCGGCGGCGTCGGCGGGGGACGGGTTGGCCGTGCCGTCGAGCTGGCCCATGAGGTTGCGGTGCGTGGGCGCGGTGCGGCCGGGCACCGGCGCGGTGGTGAAACCGGACATCACCCAGCGGGTCTTCGCCTCGCCGTGCGCCAGTCGCTGCACGGTACGCAGGGCGTGCAGGCCGACGAGGGGGTCGTCGGCGGCGATCTGGACGAACAGGTCGCCGTCGCCGCGGGCCGGGTCGAGCCGGTCGTCGGGGAAGGCGGGCAGCGGCGCGAGTGCCTCGGGGCGGGCCGTGGCCAGGCCCACCCGGTCGAAGAAGCTCGCGCCGAAACCGAAGGTGAGGGTGAGTGAGGCGGGCCCGGAGCCCAGCGCGACGCCGGTGTCGGCGGCCCGGGAACCGGGCGGGCCGATCTCCTCACCGACCGGTTCGCCTCGGGTGAGGCGCTCGGCGGCGGTGCTCCAGCGCAACAGGAGCGCGGCGGCCCGGCCCCGGTCGGTCCGCACCCCGAAGTCGAAGGCGGCCAGGTGGGCGTGGGTCTGACGGGGGTGCAGGATCCCGGCCTGCTGCGGGCCGTGGAAGGGGACGGCGGCCCCGGCGCCGCCCGGCGCGGTCGGGGCCTCGCGCACGGCGGCCGCGACGAGGGCGCCGCCGCCCGCCACGGCCCCGAGCCCGGTGGCGCCGAGCAGCGCGCGCCGGGTCACGGACCGCCGGCGGCCGGGCGCTCCTGCTCCGGACGCTTCAGTGGGCACCGTCGACCACCGGATCGACGGTGCCGATCCACAGCTGGTTCAGTTCGGAGACGTAGCGACCGCCGCGGGTGTCCTGCGGGACGACCAGACGCGGGCCGGCCGCGTCCTCGAAGGCCGTCCCGTCCTCGGAAACGGCCAGCAGGATCGGGGACTTGGCGAATTCGGGATCGAGTTCGGCCCACGCGAAGACCGCGCGGTAGTCACCGCCGCCCGTGGCCGCGACGACCCCGCGCAGCTGCCCGTTCTTCTTGCTCTGGTCGAAGCGCGGCTGGGCCGCCTTCAGCACCTCGTGCAGCAGGACGCCCTGGTAGGTGTGCTTCTGGTTCCCCTTGGCGCTGATGAACTCCACCGAGGCCTCGGTCCGGGGCAGCGTGCGCAGGTCGGCCAGGGTGATGGTGTACGGCTTGTCGACCTCGCCGCCGATCCGTACCTCACCCGGCTTGATCGGGGCCGACGAGGCCTTGGGGGAGGCCGAGGTGGACACCGATGCCGGGGCGGACGAGGCGGCCGCCACCTTCGGGTCGTCGGCCGCGCCGCAGGAGGTGATCAGTAAGGCGGTGACGGCGGCGGCGCACACCTGTGCCACGCGGGTCCGCGCCCGGCCTGCGTACATCCGGCGGTCGTCGTTCTGCGTCATGCGGAACTCCTGATCAGCGACTGCCGTCCGCCGAGGCCAGATCGTTCGGCGCATCTGCAAGGGGAATCGGCGTACGGAAGGAAATTTGCCGCGTGAAACATACCTGAGAACTGTCAAACGCCAACAGCGTGGGAAAGGGATTCTGTTCGGGCATCCGTACCGCCGTCCGGCCTCATGTGGCATCGCACCAGGGGCCGTGTCACTCGGTGAGGGAACGAGGGGCCCGATGCGCCCCTCTTGTCTGATGCGCTACCCGCCGGTAGCGCCCGGACCGGGTGTCCGGACCGGGACGACGGAGAAGGTTCGCTGATTCATGGGTCTGACGAGTGGCACGCTCATGGCGGGCGTCGTGGTGTGCACGGCGCTGCTGTTCGCCCTGACGGTAGGGCTGTGGCCCCGGCTGGGGCGGCCCGGCGTCCGGTGGGTACTGGGGCGGGTCGGGCTGCTCGCGCTCGTGCAGTTGCTGGTGCTCGCCTCGGTCGGTGCCGCGGCCAACCGGACCTTCCTCCTCTACGACTCCTGGGCCGACCTCGCCGGGACGAAGAAGCACGCCCCGGCCGCCCCGGGCGGCGCCGCCGTGGAGGTGCTGGGCCGGCAGGCCCCGGAGGTGCCCGGTGGTCGGAACCCGCAGGTGGGCGGAGTGATCGAGAAGGTGACGATCCACGGCGAGCGGTCCCGGGCCGCCGCCGAGGCGTACGTGTACCTGCCGCCGGAGTACTTCGACAAGCGCGACGAGCAGCGCAGGTTCCCGGCGGCCGTCGTCCTCACGGGCTATCCGGGGATGGCCGAGAACCTCATCAAGAAGCTGCACTACCCGCGGCTGGCCTGGGGCCTGGCGAAGCAGAAGCGCATGCAGCCGATGATCCTGGTGATGACGCGGCCCACGATCGCCGCGCCCAACACCCAGTGCGTCGACGTCCCCGGGGGCCCGCAGAGCGAGGCCTTCTTCGGCGCCGATGTCGTCAAGGCGATCTCCGGCGCCTATCGCGTGGGCACCTCGCCGCGGAGTTGGGGCATCATCGGCGACTCCACCGGGGGCTACTGCGCCTTGAAGATGGCGGTGCAGCACCCGGAGGCGTACACGGTCGGCGTGGGCCTCTCGGCGGAGTACAGGCCCGAGATCGACAAGGACTCGGGTGATCTGTTCAAGGGGAACAAGGACGAGGAGAAACGATCCGACCTGCTGTGGCACCTGGACCACCGACCGCAGGGCAACTCCTCGTTCCTGGTGACCTCTTCGCTGCGGGGAGAGCCGAACTACGCGGAGACGCTGGAGTTCGTCCGCAAGGTGAAGGCGCCCGCGCACGTGTCCTCGATCATCCTCGACAGCGGCGGCCACAGCTTCAACACCTGGCTCCGGGAGATCCCGCCGGCGCTCGTCTGGGCGAGCGCGCGGCTCGGCGTCGAGTGAAGGCGATGACAGCCGGGTAGGGGGACGGGGCGGCGGGTGGAGGCGGGAGCGGTGGACGGGGCGGCGGGCTCCGGTCCGGGTGAGCCGCGTCTCACCTGACCCCCGCCGCTTGTCTATGCAACGAGTTGCATAGAAAGATCGGGGCATGGCGCTCGACCACGCGATCCTCGTCTCCCTGCTGGAGAAGCCGGGCTCCGGCTATGAGCTGGCCCGCCGGTTCGACCGGTCCATCGGCTACTTCTGGACCGCCACCCACCAGCAGATCTACCGCGTCCTGGGGCGCATGGAGGGCAACGGGCTGCTCGCCTCCCGAGAGGTCCCGCAGCAGGGTCGACCGGACAAGAAGGAGTACTCCGTCGCCGGCCCCGGCCGCGCCGCCCTCGCCGAGTGGCTGCACGAGCCGATCGAACCCGAGAGCCTGCGCCACGACCTCGCCGTCAAGATTCGCGGCGCGGCCTTCGACGATCCGGCCGCGTTGATCCACGAGGTCGAGCGGCACCACCGGGCGCACAGCGACCGACTGGCCCGCTATCTCGCCGGTGAACGGCGCGACTTCACCGGGCCCGACGCCCCCGCACCGCTCGACCCCGGCCAGGAGCTCCAGCACGTCGTCCTGCGCGGTGGCATCGCGTTCGAGCGGATGACGATCGCCTGGCTCGACGACGTACTCGCCACCCTCCACCGGCTCGGCGCCACCCCACCGACCGCCACCGCCTGAACGTCGCCCGGGCCTCGCCCGGAGCCCCTCGCGCCACGGCCGGCCCACCGCACCTCGTCGTACCCCGCCGCACCCCCACGCATGTGCCCGCCCCTCCCCGCCCCTCCTCCAACCCCTCGGAAGGTGAACCTCCATGGCAGACGCCCTGCTCTTCAACCCGAACACGTACGACCCGGCGCACTTCGACGCCGAGACCCGCAGGCTGCTGCGCGCCACCGTCGACTGGTTCGAGAGCCGCGGCAAGCGCCGGCTGATCGAGGACTACCGCTCCCGTGCCTGGCTCGCCGACTTCCTCGCCTTCTCCGCGAAGGAGGGCCTCTTCGCGACCTTCCTGACCCCGGACACCGCCGCCGGGGAGGGGGAGTCGGACAAGCGCTGGGACACCGCGCGGATCGCCGCCCTGAACGAGATCTTCGGCTTCTACGGCCTCGACTACTGGTACGCCTGGCAGGTCACCATCCTCGGCCTCGGCCCGGTCTGGCAGAGCGACAACGCCGACGCACGAGCCCGCGCCGCGCAGCTGCTCGCCGAGGGCGAGGTGTTCGCCTTCGGCCTGTCGGAGAAGACCCACGGCGCCGACATCTACTCCACCGACATGCTGCTGCGGCCGGACGACGAGGGCGCCGGCCCCGGCGGATTCCGCGCGAGCGGCTCCAAGTACTACATCGGCAACGGCAACGCCGCCGGCCTCGTCTCCGTCTTCGGTCGTCGCACCGACATCGAGGGCCCCGAGGGCTACGTCTTCTTCGCCGCCGACAGTCGCCACCCGGCGTACAACCTGGTGAAGAACGTCGTCGACTCCTCCAAGTACGTCAGCGAGTTCCGTCTCGACGAGTACCCGGTCCGCGCCGAGGACGTCCTGCACACCGGCAAGGCCGCCTTCGACGCCGCCCTGAACACCGTCAACGTCGGCAAGTTCAACCTCTGCACCGCCTCCATCGGCATCTGCGAGCACGCGATGTACGAGGCCGTCACCCACGCGCACAACCGGGTCCTCTACGGTCGCCCCGTCACCGCCTTCCCGCACGTGCGCCGGGAGCTGGCCGACGCCTACGTCCGCCTGGTCGGCATGAAGCTCTTCAGCGACCGCGCCGTCGACTACTTCCGCTCCGCCGGCCCGGACGACCGCCGCTACCTGCTGTTCAACCCGATGACGAAGATGAAGGTGACCACGGAGGGCGAGAAGGTCATCGACCTGATGTGGGACGTCATCGCCGCCAAGGGCTTCGAGAAGGACAACTACTTCGCGCAGGCGGCGATCGAGATCCGCGGACTGCCCAAGCTGGAGGGCACGGTCCACGTCAACCTCGCGCTGATCCTCAAGTTCATGCGCAACCACCTGCTGAACCCGGCCGAGTACCCGGCCGTTCCGACCCGCCTCGACGCGGCCGACGACGCCTTCCTGTTCCAGCAGGGCCCGGCCCGCGGCCTCGGCTCGGTGCAGTTCCACGACTGGCGGACCGCCTACGACGCGTACGCCGACGTGGCGAACGTGGCCCGGTTCCGCGAGCAGGCCGACGCCCTGTGCACCTTCGTGGCCACCGTCGCCCCGGACGAGGCGCAGAGCCGCGACCTCGACTTCCTCCTCTCCGTGGGCCAGCTGTTCGCGCTCGTCGTGTACGGACAGCTGATCCTGGAGCAGGCCCGTCTGACGGACCTGGACGGGTCGGTGCTCGACGAGCTGTTCTCCGTCCTGGTGCGCGACTTCTCGGGCCACGCGGTCGAGCTGTACGGCAAGGACTCCGCGACGGCGGCCCAGCAGGAGTGGGCGCTGGGCGCGGTCCGGCGTCCGGTCGTCGACGAGGAGCGGGCGGCGCGTGTCTGGGCGCGGGTCGAGGCGCTGTCCGGCACGTACGAGATGGCCCCGTAGGACCACGGCCCCGAGGTGGGACCGGCCCGGCACGGCGTCGCCGTGGCCGGGGCCGGTCCCTTCCGGGGGCTCAGGCCTGCGCGGTCGGGCGTACGACGATGTCGCCCACGTCGACACCGTCCGGCTGCTCGACGGCGAAGGCGATGGCGCGGGCCACCGCGTCCGGGGACAGCGCGGTCTCCATCATGCGGTCGATCCGGGCCCGGGCCTGCGGGTCCATGCGGTCCGTGAAGTCCGTACGGACGGCCCCCGGCGACACCACGGTCACGCGCAGACCGTCCCCGGCCTCCTGGCGCAGACCCTCGGAGATCGTGCGCACGGCGTTCTTGGTGCCCGCGTACACCGACTGGAGCGGCACGACGCGCAGTCCGGCGGTGGACACGGTGTTGACGAAGTGTCCGGAGCCCTGCTCGCGGAAGACGGGCAGCGCCGCGGCGATCCCGTAGAGGACGCCCTTGAGGTTGACGTCGATCATCTCCTCCCAGTCCTCGACACGCAGTTCGTCGAGCGGGGAGATGAGTCCGACCCCGGCATTGCTGACGAGGACGTCGAGCCTGCCGTACCGCTCCCGTGCCAGGCCGACGAGGCCGGACAGGTCGGCGCGCCGCGTCACGTCCGTACGGATCCAGGCGGCGTGACCGCCGGCCCGCTCGATCCGGGCGGCCAGCGCCTCCAGTCGTTCGGTGCGGCGTGCCCCGAGGACCACCTTGGCGCCGCGCTCGGCGAGCAGGAGGGCGGTCGCCTCGCCGATGCCGCTGCCGGCTCCGGTGACGGCGACGACCTTGCCTTCGATTCCCGACATACCGGGATCCCTTCGGAAGAGGAACGGGCAGGCCGAAGCCATGCCCTAGAGTGAAAGTGGAGGCGCCGCCACTTCAACCGACAGTAAGTGGAGGAGCCTCCACTTAGCAAGTGAGGAGCGAGGGAGCCACTGATGGCGGCAGACGCAGGACGCCCGTTGAGAGCCGACGCGCAGCGCAACCGGGACAAGATCCTGGCCGCCGCGGTGCGCGTGTTCACCGAGCAGGGGTTGGAGGCGCACTTCGAGCGCATCGCCAAGGAAGCCGGCGTGGGTACCGGCACCCTCTACCGCAACTTCCCCACCAAGGAAGCCCTCATCGAGGCGGCCTATCGGAACGAGGTCGCCCGACTGTGCGACTCCGTCCCCACCCTGCTGGAGACCCTGCCGCCGTACGAGGCCCTGCGCGCCTGGACGCGCCGCTTCATCGACTACGCCACCGCCAAGATGGGCATGGCCGACGCGATGCGAGCCGTCCTCGCCGCGGGGAGCGACCCGTACGCCGAGAGCCGCCGGCTGATCCAGGACGCCCTCACGTCCCTCATGGACGCCTGCACCGCCGCGGGCGCGATCCGGACCGACATCAGCTCCACCGACATGTTCGCCGCTCTCGCCGGCATCGCCCTCACCTCGGCCGGCCCGGACCGACGGGACCAGGCCGAACGCCTTCTCGACCTCAGCCTGGACGGACTGCGCCTCCCGCTGGTGCGGCGGGGCGCGGGGGAAATCGTCGAGTAGCCCCGAGGGGCCCCGAGCCCCCGGGGGTCGGGGGCTCGGGAGGGCGGCGACCGCTCAGGCCAGTGTGTCCGCCAGCAGCTTCGCGGTTCTGGCGATCAGGGTGTTGTCGCGCGGCGCCGTCGCCTCCGGCATCGTCGACAGGATGGCCAGGACCATCGGCGGGCGTCCCGGCGGCCAGGCGATGCCCACGTTGTTGTTCGTCCCGTACGAACCGGCGCCCGTCTTGTCCGCCACCGCCCAGTCCTTCGGCAGGCCGGCCCGCAGACGGTCGCCGCTGGTGGTGTTGGACAGCAGCCACCGGTTCAGCCGCTCCCGGTCCCCGGAGTCCAGCGCGTCGCCGATCGTCAGGCGGGCGTAGGTCCGCCCGATCGCGCGGGGGCTCGTCGTGTCGGTCACCCGCGAGGGCTCCGCCGAATTCAGCGCGGGCTCCCATCGGTCGAGCCGGGTCGTGCGGTCGCCCAGCGAGCGGCAGAAGCGGGTGATCGCGGTGGGGCCGTCGAGCTCGCGCAGCAGCAGGTTTCCGGCCGTGTTGTCGCTCTGGGCGATGGCGGCGGAGCAGAGTTCCGCCACCGTCAGGCCGTTCGCGATGTTCTCGGGCTTCTCGGTGATCGACCCGCCGCCCGCGTCCGTGACGTCCTGCGGCGTGTAGTGGATGCGCTTGGCGAGATGCGCGCCGTCGTGGTCGAGGTCCCGCAGCACGGCCGCCGCCGCGAGCGTCTTGAACACCGAGCACATGGGGAACAGTTCGTCGGCCCGGTGGACCACCGTCCGGCCGGTGGCGGTGTCCAGCGCGTACACCCCCAACCGTGCCCCGTACTCGCGCTCCAGCGCGCGCAGCCCGGCCACCGGGGACGCGGCACTCGCCGTGCCCACCGGCAGCGCGACGGCGAGTGCCGCCCCCGCTCCCACGGTCAGTAATGCGCGTCGGGACGTTGATGCGTCCGGGGTCCTCACGTCAGGTCCTCCTCTTCCTGGCCGGTCATGTGCCCTCGAAGACGTCATACGTGATCAATTCGGTTCCCGAGCGAATGGTGTACCGATGGGGTGTACTAGCGGTGCACCCCACTGGTCTGTACCGTGAGTGCATGACTCCACTCCCTCGATTCCGTCGACTGCCGGCCGAGCGTCAGGAGGCGATCCTCACCGTCGCCCGCGCGCACTTCGCCGAGCACGGCCCCGCGTCCGCCTCGTACAACAAGATCATCGAAGCGGCGGGCTTCTCCAAGACCGCCGCCTACCAGTACTTCGACGGCCGCGAGGACCTCCTCGGCGCGGTTCTCGACGATGTCCTCGACCGCCTCCTCGGGGTGCTCGGGTCATGGACCCCGGCCCGCGACGAGGTCGACTTCTGGGCGCGGCTGGAAGCCGGATCACACGCCCTGGTCGCGCACCTGAGCACCCACCCGGACGATCTGGCCCTCGCCGACGCCGCCGTCGGGCGGGCCCAGGGCGGTGTCTGGCTCGGCTGGTTCGGAGCCGTGGTGGAGGACGGGCAGCGGCTCGGTCTCATCCGGACGGACGTGGCCCCGGCCCTGCTGGCGGCCGCGACCGCGGCCGTGATGCGGGCGGCCGACGCATGGGCGCTGACCGCGCTGCGCACGGCGCCCCCGGAGGGGTCGGCGACGCAGGCGGTGCCCGGGAGCGAGCAGGTCTGGAGCCTGCTGCGCGGGCTGTGGAGCGGCGGAACGGACGGAGGGGGCGGACGTGCGCACTGATCTGGAGATCCGCTGGGAGATACCGCCCACCTCGCCGGGACCCCTGGGCCGCCTGGAGCGGTTCATGGGGCCGGGCAAGTCCCGCTCCGAGTCGGCGACGGAGCTGCTCGGCGCGGGCGGATGCGCGGCGCTGCTCGCCGCCGGCGTGTGGTCCTCGGGGATCCACCGCGAGTGGAACGGGCTCCAGTTGGCCGTGGTGGTGCTGATCGGCCTCGATCTGCTCGGGGGGATCCTCACCAACGCGACGAACTCCGCCAAGCGTTGGTACCACCGTCAGGACCCCGGGGCCCGGCGAGCCCGCCTGTTCTTCGTCGGCGCGCACGTGCTGCACCTCGCCGCCATGGGCCTGCTGGTGCTCGGCGGGGACCGCACCTGGATCCTGGGGAACGCCGCACTGCTGCTCACTGCCGCCGTGGTAGTGGAGTTCACCGCCGTGCATCTCAAGCGCCCGGCCGCCATGACCGGTTACTCCGCCGCCGTCGTGGTCAACCTGTTCTGGCTGCCCGTGCCCACCGCCCTCGCCTGGTTCGCTCCGCTCTTCTTCCTGAAGCTCCTCGTGTGCCACCTCGTACCGGAGGCGCCGCTCGAACGGCGGCGTGATGTCTGAGCCCGCCGAGGGCCGCTACGACGCGGCCCCGCCGCCCGGCCCGTGCGCGACCGTGCTCGCCGCCGCCTTCGCCCGGGAACCCGCCATGACGTGGATCTCGGGCGGATCGGACCGGGTGCGGCAGGCGTGGTTCACCACCACACTGCGGACGCACGCCACGCTCCCGGGAGCCCGCCGCGTCCTGCTCGCCGACCGGCACGGCCGGCCCGTCGCCGCCGCCGTCCTCACCCCGCCGGCCGCCACCCCCTCGGGTGCGGCCCGGGCGGCCTGGGCGGCCCGCACCCTGGCCGGTTGCGGCCCGCGCGCCCTGCTGCGAACGATGCGCTACCTGCACGCCGCCGAGGCCGAAACCCCGCCCCCTGCCTGGACCCTGGAGTTCATCGGCGTGGAGCCCGCGGCGGCGGGACGGGGCGTCGGAGGGCGGCTCCTCGACCGCCTGCTCGCCACGACTCCCGCGCCCGGTGGCGTCTTCCTCACCACCGCCGACGAGGCGAACGTACGGCTCTATCACCGCTTCGGCTTCACCACCCTGCGGCGCCTGACGACAGGTCCGCTGGAGGTGACCGCGATGTGGCGGCCGGACGCGTCCGAGCGGACACGCCCCGACACGTCGGGGTGACCGCGGGGACCGACCGTCGCATCGCTTTTCGGCCGCGTTCGTGAATAAGGCCGAATATCGTTCATAACCCCGGCAAACCACCTGCGCTGCAAGATCACCGCATCGAAGTAATGCCAACGGTTTTCAGGCTCAACTGGGTGTACCGAGCGTTACTGTTCCCCCGGATCTGTACGGATTCCCGGATATTCGCCCCCCTTTTTCCTCGTTCCTCGGTGACGCGCGCATCCGCGGTCCACCACCCTTACGAAGGAGAGCTCGCCCGATGACCGTTGACACCAGCCCGGAAGCCCAGCTGGAGCCGCCGCGGCAGTCCAGCCTGAGCACGGCGGCTGCCCGCAACCTTGCCAGCACGACCAAGTCCGCCCCGCAGATGCAGGAGATCACCTCCCGCTGGCTGCTGCGGATGCTCCCCTGGGTCGAGACCAAGGGCGGCACCTACCGGGTCAACCGCCGGCTGACGTACACCGTGGGCGACGGCACCATCGAGTTCGTCCAGGACGGAGCGAACGTCCGGGTGATCCCGCGCGAGCTCGGCGAACTGGCCCTGCTGCGCGGCTTCGACGACGACGACGTGCTGACCGCGATCGCCGGCCGGTGCGTCCAGCGCGACTTCCGGGCCGGCGAGGTGATCGTCGAGCGCGGTACCCCCGCCGACCAGATCCACCTCATCGCCCACGGCCGGATCAGCCAGACCTCCGTCGGCAAGTACGGCGACGACGTCGCCGTCGCTGTACTCGCCGACGGCGACCGGTTCGGCGAGAACGCCCTGCTGGACGCCGACGCCACCTGGGACTACACGGCCACCGCCGAGACCCCCGGCATCCTGCTCACCCTCTCCCGTGGCGACTTCGCCTCCGTGCTCGCCGCGGCGCCGCAACTCCAGGACCACATCGCCCGGTTCAGCTCGCTCCCGCAGCAGCGACAGAACCGGCACGGCGAGGCCGAGATCGCGATGTCCGCCGGCCACACCGGTGAGGCGGACCTGCCCGGCGCCTTCGTCGACTACGAGCTCAAGCCCCGCGAGTACGAACTCTCCATCGCGCAGACCGTGCTGCGGATCCACACCAGGGTCGCCGACCTCTACAACGGCCCGCACAACCAGACCGAGGAACAGCTCAGGCTCACCATCGAGGCGCTGCGCGAGCGCCAGGAGCACGAGCTGATCAACAACCGGGACTTCGGGCTGCTCCACAACGCCGCCTTCAAGCAGCGGATCCAGACCCACTCCGGCCCGCCGACCCCGGACGACCTCGACGAGCTGCTCTGCCGCCGCCGCGGGTCCAAGTTCTTCCTCGCCCACCCCCGGACGATCGCCGCGATCGGGCGCGAGTTCAACGCCCGCGGCCTCTACCCGGACCACGTCGACGTCGGCGGGCAGTCGGTCCCGGCCTGGCGCGGCGTCCCGATCCTGCCGTGCAACAAGATCCCGATCAGCAAGGAGAACACCAGCTCCGTTCTCGTCATGCGAACCGGCGAGGACAACCAGGGCGTCATCGGTCTGCGCCAGACCGGCCTGCCGGAGGAGTACGAGCCGGGCCTCTCGGTGCGCTTCATGGGCATCAGCGAGCAGGCGATCATCTCCTACCTGGTCACCACCTACTTCTCCGCCGCCATCCTGGTGCCCGACGCGCTCGGCGTGCTGGAGAACGTGCAGATCGCCCGCAGGCGGGACTAAGAGGACCTGCCCGACGGCCGTGACGGCCAGGACACCCGCCTGTCCTGGCCCGCCGAACACGCCCGGGATCCGGGACGACCCACTGACCTCTCCAAGGAGTTACGGATGCCCGATCCTGGGCCTTCCCCTCTGCAGTCGAGCCTGCCCGCAGCCGTGGCGTCCTTCGGGGCGCACGTTCTCGCAAGTACCCTCGCCGCCGGCGCCGAACCCGTCGCGGGCGTCGCGCCCGTGGAGCCCTCTCCACCGGCCCTGCCGGTCCTGCCGACGGGGCACCCCGTACCGACACCCGCAGTCGTATCCGTCCCCGTACCCGACGAGGGTGCGGCCGTGGCCGCCGCGCCGCAGGCGAGTGCCGCCCTCGAACGGATCCTGCGCGGGCCCAGCGGTCTGGGTACGACGAGCCTGCACTGGGGGCGGAGCGACGCCCCCGCGGTCGCCGCGGCCCCCGACGCCCCCGCCCCGACCGGGGGCCGTCCGATCCCGGGCCTGTACCACCACCCGGTGCCGGAGCCCGATCCGGTGCGGGTGGAGGAGCTCGGTCGCCGGATCAAGGCCTGGGCCCTGGACGAGGTATCGCTCTACCCGGAGGACTGGGAGGACCAGTTCGACGGCTTCTCCGTCGGGCGCTACATGGTCGCCTGCCACCCGGACGCCCCCAGCGTCGACCACCTGATGCTGGCCACCCGGCTGATGGTCGCCGAGAACGCGGTCGACGACTGCTACTGCGAGGACCACGGCGGCTCGCCCGTCGGCCTCGGCGGCCGTCTGCTGCTGGCGCACACCGCTCTGGACCCCCTCCACACGACGAAGGAGTACGCGCCGGACTGGGAGGAGTCACTCCTCTCGGACGCCCCCCGGCGCGCGTACCGGTCCGCCATGGAGTACTTCCTCCAGGCGACCACCCCCTCACAGGCCGACCGGTACCGGCACGACATGGCCCGGCTGCACATGGGCTATCTCGCCGAAGGGGCCTGGGCGCAGACGGAGTACGTGCCCGAGGTGTGGGAGTACCTGGCGATGCGTCAGTTCAACAACTTCCGCCCCTGCCCCACCATCACCGACTCCGTCGGCGGCTACGAGCTACCGGCGGACCTCCACGCGCAGCCCGCCATGCAACGGGTGATCGCGCTGGCCGGCAATGCCACCACGATCGTCAACGATCTGTACTCCTACACCAAGGAACTGGCCAGTCCGGGACGGCACTTGAACCTGCCGGTGGTGATCGCCGAACGCGAGGGCCACTCCGAGCGGGAGGCCTACCTGAAGGCCGTCGAGGTCCACAACGACCTGATGCGCGACTTCGAGGCCGCGGCCGCCGAACTGGCCGTCACCTGCCCCGTTCCGAGCGTGCAGCGCTTCCTGCGCGGGGTGGCCGTGTGGGTCGACGGCAACCACTACTGGCATCAGACCAACACCTATCGCTACAGCTTGCCCGATTTCTGGTAAAGATGGGAATTGTTCATGACTAGCATCGATCTCACCACCGCCGGCACCTCCTCCGTGTTCATCCCGGGCCCGGCGACTCCCTACCAGGGGGACATCGCCCGTTACTGGGACCACGAGGCCAGGCCCGTGAACCTTCGACTCGGCGATGTCGACGGCCTTTACCACCACCACTACGGCATCGGCGCCATCGACCACGCCGCCCTCGGCGACACCGAGGACAGCGCATACGAGAAGAAGCTGATCGCCGAGCTCCACCGGCTGGAGTCGGCCCAGGCCGAACTCCTCCTCGAGCACCTCGGCTCCATCGGGCGCGACGACACCCTCGTCGACGCGGGCTGCGGCCGCGGCGGTTCGATGGTCATGGCCCACCAGCGCTTCGGATGCAAGGTCGAGGGCGTCACCCTGTCGGCCAAGCAGGCCGACTTCGCCAACCAGCGGGCCCAGGAACTCGGCATCGAGGACCACGTCCGGGCCCGTGTCTGCAACATGCTCGGCACGCCGTTCGAGACCGGGCAGGCCGCCGGCTCGTGGAACAACGAGTCGAGCATGTACGTCGACCTGCACGACCTCTTCGCGGAGCACTCGCGCGTGCTCCAGGTCGGCGGCCGGTACGTGACCATCACCGGCTGCTGGAACCCGCGTTACGGCCAGCCCTCGAAGTGGGTCTCCCAGATCAACGCGCACTTCGAGTGCAACATCCACTCGCGCCGCGAGTACCTGCGGGCGATGGCCGACAACCGGCTGGTCCCGCAGGCCGTCATCGACCTGACCCCCGACACCCTGCCCTACTGGGAGCTGCGGGCCACGTCCTCCCTGGTCACGGGCATCGAGGAGGCGTTCATCGAGTCCTACAAGGACGGCTCCTTCCAGTACGTGCTGATCGCGGCCGACCGCGTCTGACCGAGTGCCGCGCGAGGGGCCGGGACCGTCGTCCGACGGACCCGGCCCCTTCGCGTCACGCCGGGGCGCACACACCGGTGCTCCGACGCGGCGGCGTGCGTACGGGGCGAAGGTCAGTCCACGAGCACACCGGGGTTGAGGATGCCCCGCGGATCGAGGGCTCCCTTCGCGGCCCGCAGGGCCAGGGCGAAGGGCTCGGGACGCTGACGGTCGTAGCCCGGGCGGTGGTCCCGACCGACGGCGTGGTGGTGGGTGATGGTGGCCCGGTGGCGGTGCAGGACCTCGCTCGCGACGGCCTTGAGGTCGTCCCAGACGGCGACTTCGTCACCGGCCCGGCCGGCGGCCAGTACGGTGAAGTAGGGCGCCGCGCCGTCCGGATACACGTGTGTCAGACGGCAGTTGACGGTCGCGGGGAAGCCGGTGGCCTTGACCGCCGCCTCGCCGACCTCCCTGCGTACCTCGTCGATCAGGTCGGGGATCCGGTCCCAGGTGGCCGCCGTCTCGAAGGTCTCCGCGACCGCGCCCATCCTGGCCAGGCCGTCGCGGAGGTAGGGCATCCGTAGGAACGCCGAGCGCCAGGCGCTCACCGCCGCGTCGCCGTCCGGCCCGTCCTCCCGGCCGCCTGCCCCGCCCGTTCCCTCGTACCGGCCGCCGTGCGAGCGGGCCAGCGCGAGGGCCCGATCGAGCCGGGCGGTGACCGGTTCGTCCGCCGACTCGAACCCGAGGACCAGTACGGAGCTGCCGTCGTGCGCCGCGCCCGACAGCGCGGCCTCACCGGAGTCCAGCAGGCGGCAGTTGGCGGGGGAGAGGTCGGACTGCGCGAGGGCGCGCACCGCCCGCAGGGCGCTGCGGAAATCCGTGAACGCGACCGCGGCCGACGCCTTGTGGCGCGGGCGTTCCTGTAGGCGCACCCATGCCTCGGTGATGACGCCTAGGGCTCCTTCGGAGCCCAGGAACAGGCGGTCGGGGGAGGGGCCCGCCCCGGAGGCGGGCAACCGCCAGGAGCTGCTGATGCCGGCCGGGGTCACGACGCGCAGCGACTGGACGAAGTCGTCGATGTGCGTGCGGCCCGTGGCGTAGTGGCCGCCGGCCCGGGTGGCGAGCCAGCCGCCCAGCGTGGAGAACTCGAAGCTCTGCGGGAAGTGCCGCAGGGTGAGGCCGTGGGGCCGCAGCTGGTCCTCCAGGCTCGGCCCGAGCGTGCCGGCCTGGATGCGTGCCGCCCGGCCCTCGTTGTCGACCTCCAGCACGCGGCCCATTGCCGTCAGGTCCAGGGACATGACGGCCCGGTGGGCGTCGCCGCGGTACTCCACGCCGCCGGTGACCGAGGAGCCCCCGCCGTACGGGACGACGGCGACCTGCCGCTCGCCGGCCCAGTCCAACAGATCGGCCACGCCCTGGTCGTCGGTGGGGCGGGCGACGAGGTCGGGGATGCGGCCCGGGTTTCCGCGCAGGGCGCGCACCACGTCGCGGTAGGCCTTGCCCATGGAGTGCGCGGCACGGTCCGCGGGATCCACGCCGACCAGATGGGCGAGGCTGCGCGGGGGTTCGACGGCGGGGTGGGGGATCGCGAGGTCGCGGACGCGGGGCACGGGGAGCGGACGGCTCAGGGTGCCGGGGAGCAGGGCGCCCATCGCGGTGCATTCCGCGTCGTCGGGATGCGCGTCCGCCCAGCCCCACCCCCACCATGAGCGGGTTCGGGAGGTGGGCTGCATCGGCTGCGGGGTGGTGCCGGCCATGGCGGCGCTCCTGGGATCGATGGAACTTACCTTGAGGTAAATTACCTACTGATAATATCGGCGCATGGCAACCCCCTCCTCGCATTCCGCCAAGGCCGGTACCAAGGGAGTCCCGCGTCAGCATCGCCGCCGGCAGATGCTGGAGGCGGCCACGGAGGAGTTCGGTACGCACGGCTACGCGGCGGCGTCGCTCCCCGCCATCGCCGCCCGCGTGGGCGTCACCAAGACGCTGCTGCACCAGTACTTCGGCACCAAGGAAGAGCTGTACGTGGCCTGTCTGGTCCCGGTCGGGGACCGGCTGCTGGACACCATCCGCGCGGCGATGGGTGAGGGCGGGGCGGCGCCGCACACGCCGCTGCGCGTGCTCCACAGCATCTTCACCGCCCTGGAGGGGCAGCGGGAGGCGTGGTTCGTGCTCTACGACACCACCCTGCCGTCCGGCGGTGAGGCCGAGCGCCGGGCCTCGGAGTACTGGTCGGCCATCGACCGGCTCGCCGCCGGAGGCACCGCGGACCTGCTGCGCGCGGCCGGATCCACCGACCCGCTGGACGCCGACGCGCTCAAGTACGTCTGGCGGGACCTGGTCGCCACCCTCGTCCGCTGGTGGGTCAAGCACCCGGAGCAGACCCCGCAGGCCATGACGCGTCGCTGTGCCCGGCTCTTCGCGGCCGCCGCCACCCTCGGCACCGACGGGCACCTCGGCTGACGGCCCGGAGCCGGCAGCGCTGCCGGTGCCTTGTCGGAGTGCGTTGTCGGAGCGCACCGCTACGGTCGGTCCATGAGGGCTACTGGAACGTTCACCGTCAAAGCGTTCGTCCCGACCGAGCTGAAGCCGGAACCCGCCGTCCCCACCGGGCTCCCCGTGGGCGTCGCGACCATGGAGAAGTCGTTCGAGGGTGAGATCGTCGGCCGCGCGGCGACCCTGTTCACCGCCGCGTTCGACCAAGGGACCGGCGTCGGCACCTATGTCGCCATGGAGTCCTTCGAAGGCTCACTGCACGGCCTGGACGGGGCCTTCAACTTCGTGCACTCGGCGACCACGTCCGGCAGCGATCGCACCGCGGAGTTCTTCACCATCGTGCCGTCCAGCGGGATCGGCGCACTGGCGGGAATCTCGGGTGCCGGGGGCATGGCGGTCGATGCCGACGGCACCCATCGGATCTGGTTCGACTACCAGCTCGGCTGAGCGTGGCGCGCGGCGACGCCGGAGCGCATGCCGGACTACCTGGTGCGCTCCTGCTCGGCCTGCGCCGCCTTCGCGGCCTTGAGCTTGCGCCACACGGTGCCCAACGCCTCCAGGTCCCGCTCGTCGAGGAGCTCGGTGAAGACGGGGGCCAGGGCTTCGCGCCGGGTGGTGTCGGCCTCGGCGAACACGGTGCGTCCCGCCTCCGTGAGGGAGACCTCGACCGACCGGGCGTCGCGCGCCGAGGGCGTGCGGGTCACCAGGCCCCTGGCCTGCAGGGCGTCCACGACGCGGGAGACCTGGCTGCGGCTGAGCAGGGTGCTGTTGCCGAGTACGGAAGCGGGCACCGGCTCGGGGCTGGAGGCCAGCCACAGCATGACCTCGAACCAGGACACGGGGAGGTCGTGGGACTTGACCAGGGCCCGGTCGACGCGATCGGTCATGACCGTTCCGGCCCACACCAGCCCGTAGAAGGCGTAGTCGGCCGCCGGCATCTCGGCTTCGGTGAGCTTCTTCGGCATGTCGGCAGTCTAGAGCTTGCGTGCGCACGCACATAATTTTATAGTGTGTGTGCACGCACATAAATCCCCCCATGAAAGGCCCCGCCATGTCGACCACCTCCGCCTCCACCGCCTCCACCCGCACCGTTCTGATCACCGGCACTTCCTCCGGTATCGGCCTCGCCGCCGCGATCGCCGCCGCCGGGGCGGGCTGGCGTACGGTCGCCACCCTGCGCGACACCGGCCGCGCCGACGCCCTGCGCAAGGCCGCCGTCGAGGCGGGCGTCGAGATCGACATCCGACAGCTCGACGTCGTCGACGAGGCCTCCGTCGCCGCCGCCGTGGAAGGCGTCATCGCCGACTACGGCCGACTGGACGCCGTCGTCAACAACGCCGGCGCCGGCCACGTGGGCACCCTGGAGCTCGAATCCGTCGCGGACGTCCGCGAGGTCATGGAAGTCAACTTCTTCGGTGTACTGAACGTCTCCAAGGCCGCGCTGCCGCACCTGCGCGCCACCGGCGGCCGGCTGATCACGGTCACCAGTGTCGGCGGCGTCATCGGTCAGCCCTTCAACGAGGCCTACTGCGCCGCGAAGTTCGCCGTGGAGGGATACATGGAGAGCCTGGCCCCCGTCGCGGGCGCCGTCGGTGTGAGCGTCTCCGTCATCGAGCCCGGCGCCGTCGCGACGGAGTTCGTGAACAACATCGGCCTCGACCTCGAAGCCCGGATCGCCGCCGCCGGCCCGTACTCCGACGCCCTGCGCCACTACGTCGAGCGCACCGTCGGCCAGTTCCTGAACGGCGCGCAGACCCCGGCCGGAGCGGCCGAGTCCGTCATGGAGGCGCTCACGGTCGATCGCCCCGCCTTCCGTATCCAGACCTCCCAGTGGGCCCGTGACTTCACGGGGAACAAGCTGGTCGACCAGGACGGCTCGGCGGTCGTCGGCATGACCGGAGCCTGGGTCGCCTGATCCGCCGCGAGCGGCCCGCCCGGAATCGGGTCATGATGGCCTGAGGCGGACGAGTCCCTCGCGCGGCCCCCGGGCCGCGCGGCGGCCGCCCCGGTCGGGAGGTGACCTGCGGGCATGGACGAATCACGCAAGGCCTGGTTCATGATCGGCACCGTCATCGCCGTCATCCTCCTGGACCTCCTGGCCATCATCCTGATGAACGTCCTCGGGTGATCCCCGCCTGAAGGCCGGCCGGCCGCGACCGACGCGCTACGGCAGGATCAGGTACGCGCATCGGTGCGCCCGGGCGGGCGCACCATGACGATGTCGATCGGGCCCTGTGCTTCCACCGCGAATCCGTGGCGCTCGTAGAGCCGACGGGCCGCACTGCCCTGCAAGACGTGCAAACCCACCGCCACTCCTTGCGCGTCCGTCCGTACGCATGACCGTGGCCCGCAGCTCCGCGATCACTTCGGTGTCCGTCGCCGCGGCGGGACGCGGTATCCGGCCCCCACCGCCCCCCGAGAGCTCGCCCCCAGGGCGGGCTCGTCCTGCGCGGTGTTCCGTCGTCAGGGCCCGCGTCGGTCGAGGAAGACGTCCCGCCCCGCCCTGACATTCCATCAATTTCTGTTGTGTACAAGGGCTTTCCGGTCCTTCGGTACGCAAGGCACGGAGTCTGCCCGGCCTCTTGCCGTGCCGCCCCGGTTCGCGAATGATGCTCGCGGCGTGTCGGTCGACGGTGTTCCGTCGCGATGCGTCCGCCACCCTCGCACCCGGTCGGCCAGGAGGCCCGTTTTGCGGACGAACCGTCATATCCGGCGATCGATGGTGGTCGTCGGTGCCGCCCTCGCGGTGGTCGTCGCCGTTCCCCAGGTGGCCTTCGCGGCGCCGCCCCCGGCGCTCCCCGGTAAGGCCGAAGCGATCGAGTCGACCTACCAGCCCGCCTACGACTACGACACCGACGGCTGTTACCCGACACCCGCCATCAGCGCGAGCGGAGTCCTGAACGGCGGGCTGAAGCCCACCGGCGCTCTCAACGGCAGCTGCCGGGACGCCTCGGACCTCGCCAACACCAACGGCTACTCCCGCTGGAAGTGCAACAACGGCTGGTGCGCCGTCATCTACGCGCTGTACTTCGAGAAGGACCAGGCCCTGCCCGGCATCGAGCTCGGCGGCCACCGTCACGACTGGGAGCACGTGGTCGTGTGGATCCAGGGCAACGAGGCCAAGTACGTCGCGACCTCGGCCCACGGGGACTTCAACATCCACGCTCGCGACCAGATCCGCTGGGACGGCACCCACCCCAAGATCGTCTACCACAAGGACGGCATCGGCACGCACTGCTTCCGCGCCGCGAACACCAACGACGAGCCGCCCGAGAACCACCGCGGCACCTGGCAGTTCCCCACGCTCGTGGGGTGGTCGGGCTACCCGGCGACCGTGCGCGACAAGCTCACCCAGGCCGATTTCGGCAGCGCGCACTTCGGCCTGAGGGACGACTCCTTCGCCTCCCACCTGGCGGAGGCGAAACCGGCCGGCATCCCCTTCGACCCGTACCAGTAGCGCCCGGCGCCGGGCACCCGGCACGGCCACGGACACCGGCCCCGCATTCGGCGGGACCGGTACCCGTGGCGCCCCCTGCCGTCAGCCCGCCCAGATCCTGCGGTACCCCTCGCGATATCCGGACGGGTCCCAGGACGTGGCGCCGTCGCTGTTGTCGGCCGTGGCGATGTGCACCGGAGCCACGTAGCCGCTGGCCGGCCGGCCGGCGAAGGCACGGTTGAACTCGTCGACGATCTGCCAGCCCTGCTGGTTCAGCGGCTCGGGCACGGTGGCGGCCTGGAACTGCTTGCTGTTGATCCGCTGGAAGGCGGAGGGGTCGCCGTCGCCCGCGCCGATGTTCATGGGTGGCCCGGAGCCCGGCTTGCCCGCCGCCCGCAGGGCCGGGGCCGCGTCCGCGAAGTACAGGTCGTTGATGGCGGCGGAGTACGTCCACTCGCCCTGGAAGCGCGCGAGCAACGAGGAGACCGCCTGTGCGGTACGGCTCGCGGCGTCGGGGATGGGGATGTTCTCGTAACTCAGCAGCCGTACACCGGAACAGGTGGCGAGCCGCTCGCGGATCAGCTCGGCCTTGTTCTTCGCGAACGGGATCGAGTCGTCGGTGAAGAGGACGACCCCGGCATCGCCCGCGGACCGGGCGATGATCCAGTCCGCGCTGATCCTCGCCACGTCCTCCACCTTGGTGGTGACGTTGGTGAACAGCTTGGGTCTCTCGCTCGGGCCCGGGGTGCCCACCGCGTGCCAGCCGATCACCGGGATGTGGGCCGCTTCGGCCCGCGCCATCTGCTGCGAGGTCAGCTGGGGATCGAAGCCGCCGATGACGATGCCCGAGGGCCGCAGCGTGATGGCCTGGCTGAGCGCCGCCTGGATCCCGGCCGGGGTGCCGTCCCCGTCGATGACACGGAGCTGCCAGCCGATGGCCTTCGCGCCCTCCTCCAGGCCCTGCGCGACGCCCGCGACACCGGGGTTGGTCATGGTCTGCGCGACATAGACGATCGACTTGCCGGGGACGGCCGCGGGGCCGGTGGTGGGGCCGTGCCACGCGGGGTCGGGGTGCTCGGCCCGTGCTACGGCCGCCCCGGCACGCGCGAGGGCGGCGGGGCAACCGGCCTTGGGCGGCGCCGCGCCGGTGGAGGGGCCGTCGCTCCCGCAGCCGGCGAGGAGGGCGGCGCCCGCTGCCAGGAGGGCCGCGGTCGTGAGCGGGGTCCTGCGGTGCGGGCGGGGGTGCGAGTCCTTCGGGTACACGGTGCTCCTGACGCGGTGCGCGTACGAACTTCTTCTACGGGGTGCGCAGTCGGCGGCGGGCGGAGTAGCCGGCCAGGCCGACGGCGATGAGCAGGGTGGCGCCGTTGAACAGCGGGGTGGCCCAGAAGTCGGCGCCGAGCTGGCCGATGCCGGCGAGGCCGATGGCGAGGACGGCGACGGCGACGACGGTGCCGAGGGCGTTGACGCGGCCGGGTCTGATCGTGGTGGACCCGAGCAGGGCGCCGACGAAGGCGGGCAGCAGGTAGTCCAGCCCGACACTCGGGTTGCCGGTCTGCTGCTGGGCGGCGAGGAGGACCCCGGCGAGGCCGGTGACCAGGCCCGATCCGGCGAAGGCGTAGACGGAGTACCGGTGGCTGGGGATGCCGATGATGTCGGCGGTGCGCCGGCTGGAGCCGATGACGTACATGTACCGGCCGAGCGGCAGCCGTTCCAGGACCACCCAGAGCGCGGCCGCGAGGGCCAGGACGTAGTAGGCGGGCAGCGGCAGCCCGAGGAAGCGGGAGTCGTAGAGGCCGGTGAAGGCGGCGGGCAGGCCCTCCGGGCCGGGGACGATGCGGGAGCCGTCGGTGATCCAGCCGGTGACGGCGTACATCATGCTGCCGGTGCCGAGCGTGGCGATGAAGGAGTCGATCCGCACGTACTCGACGATGACGCCGTTGAGGACGCCGACCAGCGCCCCGCCGAGGATCACGGTGAGGCAGGCGAGCGGCCAGGGCCAGCCCGTGTCGATGATGAGCCGCAACACCATCACATGGGCCAGACCGAGGCCGTAGCCCATGGACAGGTCGAACTTGCCGGTGGCGATGGGGATGGTCGCGCCGAGGGCCAGGATGGCCGGGATCGACTGGTTGGACAGGATCGAGGAGACGTTGTCCCGGGTGGGGAAGGTGTCCGGCAGGACGAGGGAGAAGACCAGGAAGAGCAGGACGGCCAGGCCCAGCAGGCCGTAGGTGCCGATGTGGTGTCCCCGAAGGTGGTCCGACAGCGATCGGCGCGGAGACGGGGGCGACGGCGGCGACGAAGGCGCCGGGGGCGACGAGGGCGAGGGCGAAGGGGGCATGGTCATCGGTCCGCCGTGGGTCCGGTGATCGCGGACATGGCCGAGGCGGTCCGGGTCAGTTCGGCGACCGTGAGCGCCGCACCGCTCAGCTCGGCGCTCACCTCGCCGCGGACGAACACCAGGGCGCGATGGCACACGTCGGCGACCTCTTCGAAATCGGTGGAGATGAGCAGGACCGCCAGGCCCGAGGCCAGGGCCTCGTCGAGCAGCCGGTGGATGGTGGCCTTGGCCCCGACGTCCACCCCGGCGGTCGGCTCCTCCAGGACGAGCAGGCGCAGGTGTCCCCGGAGCCACCGGCCGACCATGACCTTCTGCTGGTTGCCGCCGGACAGGGTGGCGATCGGCACCTCGCTGTCGCGGGGGTGCACCGAGAACCGGTCGATCAGGGCGGTGGCCTCGGCGCGCTCGCGCCGGGGGCTGATCCAGTGCACCGCCGGGGCGCCGGCCGCGCGGGGGTCGGCCAGGAAGTTCTCCCGTACGGTCAGGTCGGCGGCGCAGCCCTCCTCCTGGCGGTTGGCCGCGACGAAGCCGACGCCGGAGGCGAGCGCGGAGTGGACCGTACGCGGGTGGTACGGCCGGCCGTCGAGGAGGATGCGCCCGCCGAGGATCGGCCGGGCACCGACGAGGGCGCGGCCCAGCTCCATGTGGCCGGCGCCGGTCAGGCCCACCATGCCGAGGATCTCACCGGCGCGCAGGTCCAGGCCGACCTCTCCGGAGGCCGCGGTCCGCACCCGGTCGAGGCTCAGCAGGGGTGCGCCGGCGGCCGGGGGCGTGCCGGGTGTCCGTCCGGCCGGTGCGTGGCCCACGATCGCGCGCACCAGCCGGTCCGGGCTGTGACCGGCGAGCGGGCCCCGGTCGACCAGTCGGCCGTCCCGCAGCACGGCGAAGGCGTCGGCCACCTGGTAGACCTCGTCGAGCCGGTGGCTGACGTAGAGGATGCCGTGGCCGTGGTCGCGCAGGGTGTGGAGCACGTCGAAGAGCCGCGCGCAGTCGGCTGCCGGGAGGGTGGCGGTCGGCTCGTCGAGCACGATGAGCTCGGCACGGGTGGCGAGGGCGCGGGCGATGGCGACGAGCGAGCGCTCGGCGGGGCCGAGGCGGGCGATCGGGGCGTCGGCGTCCAGGTGCCCGGCGACGATCCGCAGGGCCTCGTCGCAGCGCTCCCGGGTCCGCCGCCAGGAGATCAGTCCGTGGCGGCGGCGGTAGCCGGTGCCCAGGGCGACGTTCTCGGCCACCGTCATCCACGGGACGAGGCCGAGGTCCTGGTGGATGAAGGACATGTTCCGGGTCGCGGCGTGGCTGCCGAGGGGATGGCCGGCCACGGTCACCGCACCCGCGTCGGCCCGGTGGACCCCGGCGAGCACCTTGATCAGGGTGGACTTCCCGGCTCCGTTGGGGCCGAGCAGGGCCAGGACGCTGCCGCGGTGGAGGTCGAGGTCGACCGAGTCGAGCGCGAGCGTGCCACCGAACCACTTGCTCAGGTCGCGCACGCGGACGAGCGGTGCGGCACCGGAGTGCGAGGGGGGACCCGCCCAGGTGTCGGGAGCGTCATGCACAGACTTCTCCGGGGGTCGGCCTCCGAGTTCTTCCCGACGGTACGAGGCACTCTACGGGGACGAAGCGCTGCATTCGCGGCATATCGCCGCGCGGCCTGACCCCGATGGGCGAACGGCAGGGGGTTCGGGGGTCATGCCGCGGCCAGGCTGCACTCGGCCCAGATCACCTTGCCGCCGGTGGTGTAGCGGGTGCCCCAGGACTGGGCGAGCTGTGCGACGAGGAACAGGCCGCGGCCGCCCTCGTCGGTGGTCGCCGACCGGCGCATACGCGGGGCGCTGCTGCTGGCGTCGTGCACCTCGCAGATCAGGTTGCGGTCGTGGATCAGGCGCACCCGGATGGGTGCGGTCCCGTACCGGACGGCGTTCGTGACCAGTTCGCTGAGCAGCAGTTCCGTGGCGAAGGTGGACTCCTCCAGCCCCCACCGGTTCAGCTGCTCCACACAGGCGGCGCGGACCTCCGAGACGCGGGCCGGATCGGCGTCGAGCTCCCACGCGGCGATCCGGTCCGTGGGAACGGCGTGGGTGCGGGCGACGAGCAGCGCGATGTCGTCGTCGGGGTGCTCGGGTGCCACGGCGTCCAGGACGGCCTGGCAGGTTTCCTCGGGGGTCCGGTCCGGGTGGGCCAGTGCCCGGTTCAGGGCGTCGAGGGCCACGTCGACGTCGCGGTGGCGGTCGTCGATGAGCCCGTCGGTGTAGAGGACGAGCTGGCTGTGCTCGGGGAGGCGGACCTCGACCGACTCGAAGGGCAGGCCGCCGAGGCCGAGCGGGGGACCGGCGGGCAGGTCGAGCAGGGACACGGCGCCGTCGGGCCGGACCAGCGCGGGTGGCGGGTGGCCGGCGCGGGCCATCGTGCACTGCTGGGAGGTGGGGTCGTAGATGGCGTACAGGCAGGTGGCGCCGACGATGCCGGTGCTGCCGGCGTCGGGACCGTCCCCGCCCTCCTCCCGGTCCAGGCGCACCATCAGGTTGTCCAGGTGGGTCAGGAGCTCGTCCGGGGCCAGCTCCAGCTCGGCGAAGTTGCGGGCGGCGGTGCGCAGCCGGCCCATGGTGGCGGCGGCGTGCAGTCCGTGGCCGACAACGTCGCCGACGAGCAGGGCGACCCGGGCCCCGGACAGGGGGATGACGTCGAACCAGTCGCCGCCCACCCCCGACTCGGCGGGCAGATAGCGGTGGGCGACCTCGACGGCGCTCTGCTCGGGGAGCCCGCGGGGGAGCAGGCTGCGCTGCAGCGAGAGGGCGAGGGTGTGCTCGCGGGTGTAGCGGCGCGCGTTGTCGATGCAGAGGGCGGCGCGGGCGGCGAGTTCCTGGGCCAGCGAGCGGTCGTCGTCCCCGTAGGGGGAGGGGTCCTGCGAGCGGTAGAAGCTCACGACGCCGAGGACGGTGCCGCGGGCGAGCAGCGGGACCGTGATGAGGGAGTGGATGTTGTGCGCCAGGAGCAGTTCGGCGTGCTCGGGATCCTGGGCGATCCAGCCGAAGGCGCCCTTCAGGTCCTGTTCGAGCACCGGCTGTCCGGTGGCCACGCAGCGCATGTGCGGCGTGGTGGGCCGCAGGCTGACCTGCGAGCCGACCGGATAGAAGGGGCAGTCCTCGCGAATGCCGTGGACCACCGTGCGGTGCATCTCGGTGGTGGGGTGGGGGGACTCCTCCCCGAGCAGGACGCCCCCCGGCATGTCGATGGTGATGAAATCGGCCAACCTCGGGACGGCCGTCTCGGCGAGCTCCCAGGCGGTGCGGCTCACGTCCAGCGTGGTGCCGATGCGGTTGCTGGCCTCGGCCAGCAACTCCAGGCGCCGGCGGGCCGCGACGGCGTACTTGCCCACCTCGGGCTCGCCGACCAGCACCAGCCCCCTGACCCGGCCGTCCCGGGCGGGGTCGTCGGCGGGCGGTGCGCCGCGTGCGCGGACCGTCGCCGGACTCGGGCCGGGGGCGACGTGGGGCCGGAACGCGGGGGGTACCGCGGCGGGGGCGTGCGGGTGGGTGGGGGCGGGCGCGTGCCGCTCGGTGTCCTCGGGCAACAGTGCCTCGACGACGACCCCCTCCACCCCGGCGGCGCTCGTGACGGGGCGGCTGACCAGGGTGACCCATCGGCCGCGGGACAGGGGCACCTCGGCGGCGGCCCGCCGGTCCCCGGACATCAGCTCGGTGGCCTTCTCCTTGAGGCTCGCCTGGTCGCTCTGTTCCAGCTCGCTCTGGAGGAAGTCGGCCATCGCGACCGGGTGCCCGTCGAGGCCGTGCTCGTTGCTCCGGGCCAGGTGCGCGGCATCGAGGTAGGCCTGCAGCAGACCGTGCTCGCGCGCCGAACTCTGGTCCATCAGCCGTCGCTCGATGGCTTCCGCGGCCTTGCGCACCACGGGGATCAGTGCCGGGTCCGCGTCGGTGTAGGGATAGCCGAGGCACAGGACGCCCTGGATGTGCCCGCTGAGCTGGTCGCGCAGCGGGATCGCGGTGCAGGCGCTCGCCTGGGACCGCTCGGCGAAGTGCTCGGCGCCGTAGACCTGGCAGAGCCGCCGCTCCGCGAGGCTGAGGCCGATGCCGTTCGTCCCGGCGACCCGCTCGGCGAACACGAACCCGGGGAGGATCTGGATCGGGGCGAGATGCCTGACCATGGATTTCTCACCGAAGCGGCGTGCGAGCACCATGCCGTGACCGTCGGCGAGGCAGATGTTCGTCCGGCTTCCCGCGAAGATGGCCTGGAGTCGGTCGAGCACCGGCTCGGCGGCGCGCAGCAGCGGTGCCTCCAGGTCGACGTCCTGCTCGAAGGGGAGCTCCGACTGGTCCGGTGACAGTCCCAGCAGACGGCTGCGCTGCCACGAACTCAGGATCGGACTTCTCACGCTCCCCTCGACCGACTCGCCCTGCAGGAATCGGTCACGGAAGCGCACGGGGCCGATGCGGTCTCCGACGACCCCCATGTGCATCACTTCCTCACCGGCGCGCCCTCGGTCACCAGATTTGAGTATATTCCTCACATTTCGGCAATGAGCTGTGCGAGCGAAGCGATCAGCGGGCCCGGCGTCACCGGCGGGCCTGACGGTCACCGGCGCCCGGCCGTCACAGGACCGCGACCGGATTGACGGGTGAACCCGTCCCGCCGGGCACGTTCAGCGGTGCCACGACGAGCAGGAACGCGTATCGGCCCGCCGCGGCGCACGCGACCGCGAGCGGTTCGAGATCGAGGTTGTCCAGCAGGGGCACGCCCATCGCCGTCACGGCGAGCGTGTGGACGGGGGAGTGCAGCCCCTCGACCGGCGAAGGCCGTACGTCGCTGTCCCCGTCGGCGCCCAGCAGCGCGACGGCGCGCTCGGCCAGTAGCGGCACGGCGCGCACGTGCCAGCCCGCGCTCGCCTCGTCGGGATTCCACGGGCCGAGCTCCCGGCGCCGGCGCAAGGCCCCGGTGCGCAGCAGCACCGCGTCGCCGTCCCCGACGGTCACCCCGAGTGCCTCCTCCGCGGCGAGGAGCTCCCGCGCGTGCACCGCACGACCCGGTTCGAGCCATTCGACCCCGAGGGCGGCGGGCAGGTCGACCAGGACGCCCCGCGTGACCAGGGGGCCGAGCGCCGCCACCGCACCGAAGCGGGCCCCCGCCGCGCCGACGGACTCAGCCGCCGCGTGCCCGTCGTACAGTCGCCCCCGGTAGGCGACGTGTGACAGTGCGTCGAGGTGCGTCACGCTCTTGCCGTGATAGTCCGCGCCGATGAAGTCCTTGTGGACGGAGGGTTCCGGAGCCTGCACGTCGCCGAGGTCGGACATGTAGTGCAGGGCGGGCTTCGCGTTGTCCGGGCCGGGGCGGGTGTCCCAGGGCCGCCCCAGCGGGACGACCGTCCCGTCCCGGACCGCGGCGGTGGCCCCGCGCGCGTGTTCCGCCGTCACCCGGTTCCAGGCCCCGCGATCGGCCGCCGCCCACCGGCCCCACGTACGGACCGACGCGAACAGCGCGTCGAACTCCGCACGGGAGACGGCGGGCCCGTTGGCGGGGGCGCCGACCTGGGCATCGGTGGGGTTGCCGCTCATCTCCCCAGTGTCCGGCGCTCCGCGCTCCCGCGCTGGCCGGGAGACGTTCTCCGGTGACGGGAGCGCAGTTCCCTCGCGCTAGTGTGCGCACGTGAGCTTTCATGTCGTCATAGGTTTTGGTCCCGCCGGCTCCGCCACCGCCCGGCTCCTCGCCGAACAGGGCCGTACCGTAAGGGTCGTCACCAGATCGGGTCGAAGCCCGGAACCAGGGATCGAACACGTCGCGCTGGACGCGACGGACACCCGGAGCCTGACCGACCTCGCGCGGGGCGCGACGGCGATCCACAGCTGCGCCGCACCGCCCTACCACCACTGGGCCCGCGACTGGCCCCCGCTGGCCTCGTCGCTCTGCGCCACGGCCGAGGCGACCGGGGCCGTACTGGTCATGCTGGGCAACCTCTACGGCTACGGCCCGGTGGACGGCCCCATGACCGAGGAACTGCCGCTCGCGGCCACCGCCACCAAGGGGCGGGTCCGCGCCGCGGTCTGGGAGCAGGCGCGCGAACTGCACGAGCAGGGCCGGATCAAGGCCGTCGAGGTACGCGCCTCGGACTTCTTCGGACCCGGCGTCACCGACGGCGGCCACCTGGCCGCACGGGTCGTGCCGCCGCTGCTGCGCGGCAAGCCGGTCACCACGCTGGGGGACCCGGACGCCCCGCACAGCTGGACCTACCTCCCCGATGTCGCCCGGACCCTGGTCGAGGTCGCGGACGAAGAGAGCGCCTGGGGGCGCGCCTGGCACGTCCCGACCCAGCCGGCGCTGTCCGTACGGGAGATGGTCGGGCGCCTCGGCGCCCAGGCGGGAACAGGACCGGTGGCCGTGCGCGGGCTCCCGGGGGCGGTGATCGGCGTGGCCTCGCTCTTCTCCCCGCTGATCCGCGAACTCAAGGAGATCCGGTACCAGTTCGACCGTCCGTTCGTCGTAAATTCGAGCGCCTACGAAGCGGCGTTCGCGGTACGGTCCACCCCCGTCGACGAGCAGGTCAAGGAGACCGTCGCGTGGTGGCGCGAGCGACTCGCGGCCGGCGACCGACACGGGTGACAGGACAGGGATGGATCACATGGAGGACCCCAGGCCACGGCGAGAGCCGATCGCCGTCGTGGGGATGGCGTGCCGATTCCCGGGAGCGCGCAATGTCAACGAGTACTGGAGGCTCCTGACGGCCCCACAGGCGCAGTTCGGTGCGATCCCGGACTCGCGCTGGCGCACCGCGGCCTTCCTGAGCGACAACCTCCGTGACACCTCGGCGGCGTACACGGACACCATGGCGCTGCTGCCGGACGTGGGCCACTTCGACGCTGCCCACTACGGCATTCCCCCGCGACGGGCCCGGGCGATGGACCCCCAGGCCCGGCTGCTGATCGACCTCGCCCGCGAGGCCATCCAGGACGCGGGGTGGGAGGCCGACGGCTTCGACCGCGAGGAGACCTCGGTGATCACCGCGCTCACCGAGGGCGGCTACCGCGAACTCAGCACCATGCGGATCCGGATGCGTCAGCTCGCGGGTGGCGAATTCGGGGCGCGGCTCGCCCACCCCCGCCCGCAGGACGCGGTCCGGGCCGTCGACGGGCTCAACGGCACCTCCGTGGCCGGGCTCCTGCTCAACATGGGGCCCAACACCATCAGCTCCGTCTTCGACCTGCACGGCGAGAGCTACGCCCTGGACTCGGCCTGCTCGGGCGGACTCATGGCTGTGGCCAACGCCGTGCACGCCCTGCGCGCCGGCCGCTCCCGCATCGCCCTCGCGGGCGGCGCGCAACTGATACTCACCCCCGACCTGCTGGTCGGGCTGTGCCGGATCGGCGCCATCTCGCGCAGCGGCCGCTGCCTGCCCTTCGGCGCACAGGCCGACGGCTTCGTCCTGGGCGAGGGCGCGGGGGTCCTGGTGCTGCGGCCCCTGTCCGACGCGCTGGCGGCGGGCGACCGGGTCTACGCGGTGATCCGCGGCGTGGGAACGGCCAACGACGGGACCGTGCAAGGCGGTATGCATCCCCAGGCGGCCGGTCAGCTCCGCACGCTGCGCCGCGCTTACCGGGACGCGGGACTGGCCCCGGACGCGGTGGGCTACCTGGAGGCGCACGGCACCGGGACCACGGTCGGGGACCCCGTCGAGCTCGGTGTCCTGCGTGAACTGCGGGGAGAGCGCCCCGAACCCGCCTACCTCGGCGCCGTGAAGGCGGTGGTCGGTCACTCCCTGAACTCCGCGGGGATCGCCGGGCTCGTCAAATCGGTCCTGGCCGTGCAGCGGGGCGTCATACCCCCGCAGCCACAGTGCGACCTGGCCGATCGCTCCGGGCTCGCCGCCGCCCGGCTGACCGTGGCGACGACCCCGACACCGTGGCCGGACCGCGCCGGACCGCGCCGGGCAGGGGTGAGCGCCTTCGGCTTCGGCGGTACCGGTGTCCACCTGGTGGTGGAGGAGTGCAGCACGCCGCCGGCCGGCCCGGCGGCTCCCGCCACGTCGGACCACGGACCGCACGTACTGGCCCTCAGCGCCCGGGACCGGGACGGACTGGCCCGCTACGCACAGGACATCGCGGACACCATCGCCGAGGACCGGCCCCCGGCGGCCGCCGTGGCGGACACCCTGGCCCGCCGCACGCCCCTCACCCACCACCTCACCGTGGTGGCGCGCGATGTCGCCGACGCCACCGCCAAGCTGACCGCGGCGGCCGCCGCGGTCGCCGCCGGACGTACGGACGAGCTCGCGCGGTACGCGCGGTACGCGGAGCGCACCGAGGCCGCCCCCGTGCCCCGGCCGCCCGCGACCGTGCGGACGCCCCCGTGCACCCTGCCACCGAGCCCGCTGTCCCCGCGCCGCCACTGGGTCGTGGACGACTCGGCGCGCGAGGTCCCGGATCCCGCCGAGTCGATACCCGAGGCAGCCGCCGTGCCGCGCGCCGACGGCGTACGGACCACGGCCGCCAAGGTGGTCGCACCCTCCGCGCCCTCCGCGCCCTCCGCGTCCGCCGTGTCCGTCGTGCTCGAAGAGGTCTCGCGGACCGGGGTCTTCCCGCTCTCCGAGTTGAGCGGACACCTGACCCTGGTGACCGATCTCGGATTCGACTCCCTGATGTTGCAGGAGCTCGAAGTCAACATCGCCAAGCGGATACCGGGCTTCCGGACCGAGGAGCTGTTCGCGCCCGAACTCACCGTCGGCCGGCTGATCGAACTCGTCGATCCGCACACGACCCCGGACACCCCCCCGGACACCGGCCCGGACAGCGCGCCGATGCCGGCCCCCGCCGGACCGGCCCGCCGACAGGAGCGCACCACCTGGGACGCCGGGACGGCCGCCATCGAGGAGTTCCCGGAAGTCGGCGAGTTCGAGCAGCGCCTCGCGCGGATCGGCGACAGCGGTGCGGACAACCCGTACTTCCGGGTCCACGAGGGCAACATCCGCGACACGACCGTCATCGGCGGCCGCACCCTGCTGTCCTTCGGCAGTTACAACTACCTCGGACTCTCCGGCCATCCGGCCGTCGACGAGGCCGTGCACCGGGCGGTGGACCGGTACGGCACCTCGGTCTCCGCCAGCCGCGTCCTCTCCGGCGAACGGGACCTGACCGTACGGCTGGAACGGGCCCTGGCCGACTTCCTCGGCGTCGGCGACTGCCTGGCACTGGTCAGCGGACACGCCACCAACGTCACCGCGATCGGGCACCTCGTCGGCCCCGAGGACCTCGTGGTGCACGACGCGCTCGCCCACGACAGCATCCTCCAGGGTTGCGCCCTGTCCGGCGCGGCGCGACGCCCCTTCGCCCACAACGACATGGGGCAGCTGGAACACATGCTCCGGCTCAACAGGTCCCGGTTCCGGCGCGTACTGATCGCCGTCGAGGGCGCCTACAGCATGGACGGCGACCTCGTCGACCTGCCCGCCGTGATCGAGCTGAAGAAGCGCTACGGCGCCCTGCTGATGATCGACGAGGCCCACAGCATCGGTACCGTCGGCGAACGCGGCCGGGGCGTCGGCGAGTTCTACGGTGTCGACCGGTCCGACGTGGACCTGTGGATGGGCACCCTCTCCAAGGCCTTCGCCAGCTGCGGCGGTTACCTCGGCGGCTCGGCCCGGATGGTGCGCTGGCTGCGCCACACGCTCCCCGGCTTCGTCTACAGCGTCGGCCTGACACCGGCCAACGCGGCCGCGGCGCTGGCCGCCACCGAGCTGCTCACCGCACAGCCGGAGCGGGTACGTGCGCTCAGACGCAACTCCGCACTCTTCCTCGGGCTCGCCACCGCTGCCGGACTGGCGACGGGCTCCAGCGCCGACACCCCCATCGTGCCCTGCATCCTCGGCGACTCCACGAGGACCCTGCGCGTCGCGGACGGGCTGTTCGCCCGGGGCGTGGTGGCGGACCCGATCTTCCACCCCGCCGTGGAGGAGGGGCTGTCGCGCCTGCGGTTCTTCGTCACCAGCGAGCACCGCGAGGAGGACATCGGACGGGCCGTGTCGATCCTGGCCGAAGAGGTGGCGGCCGCCGGACGCTAAGTGACCCATCTCAGATCAGGGTGCGTTCGATGCGGCTGAGCGTGGCGCTCTTGGCGGGGTTGCCGTCCTCGTCCTCGTCCCCGGCCGGCGCCGTGGCGTGCCGCTGCTCGGGGTCGCCGATGCGCTGGGACAGGAGGTAGGCGATGATCTCCGCCTCCTGCTCCTGGACGTCGTCGTAGGTCGCGCGCAGGAGCATGTCGCGTACGAGTTGGGGGTCGAGGTTGGGGAAGAGGAGGCGCGCGGCCGCCTCGTCCAGCCCACCGGCCCCGCGATGGCAGCAGATGATGTGGCCCAGCTCGTGCAAGATGATGTGCTCCTGATGCGCGCCGGTGGTGTTGGCGTCGTAGAAGATGAGGTCCTCGTCGCGCGCGGCCACCCACATGCCGCACGGATGCGACGAGGGCATCTGCATCGGGACCAACGTGATCGGACGGTCGCGCACCTCGCCGACGTGGCGGCACAGCTCGGCCACGTCGGTCGCCGTCGGCAGATCGAGTTTGGCGATCCGCTGCGCGCCGGCCTTGCGGAGCTTCTTGAGCCGGCTGCGGCGTTCGTGATCGGCCGCCCGCTCCTTACGCGCGCTCCTCATCCCGACTCGGAGGGGTCGGCGACCGGTGGCAGGCCCTGCAACTGCCGGTACTGGTCCATGATGGCCGTGATGGCCTGGAGGTTCTCCTTCTTCATCCCGGCCGCCCGCATCGCCACGGCGCGTACGCCGGACTGCCGCAGGGCCTCGATGGCGGCGAGCTCGCCGAGCACGGACTCGGCGACCTTGTCGTCGAAGAAGTAGGCGACCGAGACCCCGAAGAACTTGGCCAGGGCGGACAGCAGGTCGGGTGAGGGGTTGGAGCGCTTCCCCGTGCGCAGCTGCGACAGGTACACACCGCCGACCTTGAGTTCGGGGTTCACCCGCTTCAGCTCGTCCGCGACCTCGGCGTTGGTCCAGTGCTTGCCCTTGGGGCGGACCGTTCGGAACAGGTCGTCGAGGCGCGTCGCGAGCAGGGGTCGTTCCTCACTGCCGTTCTCGGTGTCCTTCTCGGTCCCGGTCATGGTGAACCATCCTCCCGTCGCCTCCTCGGCATAGCTCTCAGCTATACGTCAGTTTCACAGATTAGCGGTTGGTTGACAATTGACCAGGACTCGGCGAACGTGGGGTCCGGCCGATAGCTGGCAGCTAACTTGCGCTCACGGGGGACGCACAGTTGGTCGCCGGTGACATCGGACTGGCCCGGCCCTCGGGGGATGGGCCGGGCCAGTCCGGGCGGGAGCCACCCGTCCGGCCGCAAGACAGCGGGGAAACGGGATACCCGCCCGGTTTGACGGGGGATGCAAACCGGGCGGGAGTTCTCAACTCGCCTTGTCGAGCTTACTGTAGGCGGCTGCCACTTGGGTGAGCCATGCGAGCTCTGCCGCGAAGTTGTTCGTATCGCGGTCGTCGAAGTCGCCCGCGTCCTTGTTGTTCTGAGGGACCGTGTCGGTCAGTTTTGCCTGCAAGGCGCGCTTGATCTGTGCGGCTTCGGTGTAGGCCTGCCGAGATTCCGCGCTCGCCTCCTTGGCCGGATCGCACCCCTCGCCGGCGGCCCGGTCGATGTACGGACGCAAGTCCCGCCACCCGTCCCGTATTTCGACGACCCGACGGTGCAGGCGGTAGTCCAGGTCGGACACCGCGGCACCCGGCGGCTCCAGGGCGATGTCCGGGGAGGACTCGTACAGGTCCCGCCAGAGCGGGTAGAGCGCCCGGTACGACCGGTACGTGTGGGCCCACTCCAGGAGTCGGGTCGCGGCCGGGCCCCAGGAGGAGTTGGTCAGGCTGAGCGAGAGCATGACGATGCCCGCGGTGCTGAACACCGAGGCGGCGACCTTCCAGGCGCCGATGTCGACCCCGAACGCCGCCGTGAGGATGTTGACCGTCCTGGCCGTGCAGTAGAGGAACAGGACCACGGCGGTGACCGAGAGCAGCCGCAGGGCCTGACGCAGCGAGGCGTTGTCCGTCATCCGCGCGTACGGACCGCACTGCAGGTAGATCGTGACGCACGGAATCGCCTGCGAGACGATGAACGCCAGGAGATAGGTGAGCAGCAGCGGCTCGCTGGTGCCGTCGAAGTCCGAGGCCGGCCTGCCGGTGCCGTCGGCGAGGAAGAACAGGGCCGTCAGCAGCACGTCGAGGACGATTCCGGTGACCAGCCAGTAGCGGGTCTTGCGTACGGCCTCCTCGTCCGCGGCGGCCCAGCGCAGCAGGATGATCTGCGCGCTGACGCAGAAGGCCACCGCCGACAGGTGCATGAGGAGCACGGCGAGGTTGCCGACCCCCAGGAGGGGCGCGCCCCCCATGGCCAAGGCCCCCATGGTGAAGGTGAGGCACTGGAGCAGCAGAGTGGCGATCAGCGTGCGGTACGCGCCGTCCTTCCAACTGCGCCGCGCCTGGCACAGTCGATAGACGAGCGCCGCGTACGACGAGAGCGAGGCTATGACGAAGCAGAGGGTTCTGGTGGTGTTCACGTCCTGGTTTTCTGCCGGTGCCGCACGGGCGGCGGACGGGTCAGTCGGTGTGCTCGGCCGGAGGGACCTCGAGGCCGATGCTCTCGGCGGCCACGGCGATGGCGTAGTCGAAGAACGCGGCCTCGTCCCGGACGCTGTCGTGGGTACGGCTGAAGACCTGGAAGACCAGGAGGCCGATCAGATTGCTCCACAGGACGATGCCGCGCTCGACGATGTCCGAGAACGGAGCCTCGGGCGCGCCGCCGAAGAGGTGCAGGGCCTCCGGCAGGAGCAGTGGGGGGCCGGGCACCGGCCGCCGGGGCGGGGTGAGTTCGCCGGCCTCCAGTGCGGAGCGCACGATGCCGGCGAGCACCGCGGGGGTGCGCGAGGCCGAGGGGACCGTGTCCTGCGGGGCGTGGTAGCCGGGTACGGGTGAGCCGTAGATCAGGGTGAACTCGCCGGGGTTGGCGAAGGACCACCGCCGCAGCGCCCGGGTGACGGCGAGGAGTCGGGCGCCCCCGGACGCGCCGGCCTTCGTGGCGACGACGTCGGCCTGTTCCATCGCCTCGCCGGACGCGTCGTAGGCGTCGATGACCAGTGCGGTCAGCAGATCGTCGCGGTGCGGGAAGGCGGCCTCGACATCGGCGACCGGAAGGCCGCCGGCGCGCGCCACGGCATCCGGGGACAGCCCTTGGGCGCCCAGCTCGACCAGCTGCTGACGTGCGATGTCCTTGATCACCACCGCCAGGGTGATGTCGTCGTCCTCGCTCGGACCGATTGCGGAAACATCCATGCCGGAACCGTACCCGCCGACAACTTCGGGCGCCCGAACGGCCTCTCGAACGCCCTGGTCATGCGCTGTGATCCGGCCACCGGGCGGGTACGGAACGTTCCGGGCGAATGCGGTCGAGCAGGGGCCGTCAGGTGCCGGACGGCAGGGTGCTGCGGCCGCCCGTCAGGGCGACGTGCAGGCCGTCCGACCGGACCTCGGCGGAGGTCGCGACGAGTCCGAGCGGGTACTCCTTCGGCGCGCCCGCCTGCGGGCCGAGGCCACCGGCCGCGATCCCGAGCCGGTCGGTGGGGACGGAGCGGCCGAACAGGGTGAGCCCGTCGACGGCGAGCGTGACCTTGCCGTCCGCGAGAGTCGGACGCAGCGTCAGCCGCCCCAGGCCGCCCGGACCGACGTCCGCCAGTACCGTCCCCCGCGCCGGGTCGGTGGTGACCGCGGCCACCGCCACGGACGGCACGGCGGCGCGGATCGCGGCGGCGAGGGACTGGGTGGAGACCGTCACGTCGGCGTGGGTGCCGGCGACGGTGGTCGTCCCGTCGAGGCGGACGTCGTCCAGCCGCGCCCGGACGCGGACTTGGGAGAGCCGGCCGACCTGGGCGTCGTCGCTGCTGATGTCGAGCCGGGGAATGCTCTCGTGCGCCAGGTCCCACAGGGCCCAGCCGCCGGCGACACCGACCGCCACGTCGTCGCCCAGGCCGGGAGCCGCCTTCAGCACACGGCTGTGGATGACCCCGCGGACCGTGTATTCGGCCGCGCCGGCGGCGACGACGGCGAGCAGCAGCACGGTGGCCGTGATTGTGAGGACGAGATGCCGGCGCAGGACCACCCGGGTCCTCGTCAGGGCGTGCTTCATCGCCGTTCTCCTCGGGCGGGTGCGAGATCGGGGGAGGAACCGGAGTCCGAGGTGGGATCGGATATGTCGACGGGCTCGGGCGCGTCGGCGGGGCCTTCCGGGTCGAGGTGCGGAAGGAACCGGTCCAGCCAGTCCGGGAGCCACCAGTTGGCGCGCCCGAGGAGGTACATGGACGCGGGTACCAGCAGCAGGCGGACCACGGTGGCGTCGATGATGACGCTGACGCCGAGGCCCAGCGCGAGCATTTTGACGGCGACGTTCGTGGAGAGCAGGAAGGCCAGGAAGACGCTGGTCATGATCAGGGCCGCGCAGGTGATGACGCGGGCGGTCGCGGCGAGGCCGGTGGCGACGGCCAGGTGGTTGTCCTCGGAGTGGAGCCAGGTCTCGCGGATCCGGGAGAGCAGGAACACCTCGTAGTCCATGGAGAGCCCGAAGACGATCGCGAACATCATCATCGGTACGTAGGACTCGACGGGCACCTTCTCCGTGATGCCGAACAGCGCGCCGCCCCAGCCCCATTGGAAGACCGCGACGACCACGCCGTAGGCGGCGGCGATGGAGAAGAGGTTGAGCACGGCGGCCTTGAGCGCCACCAGTGGGCTGCGGAAGACGGTGAGCAGCAGCAGGAACGCGGCGGCGACGACCACGGCGATGATCAGGGGCAGTTTGGCGCTGAGGGTGTCGGTGAAGGTCTGGGCGGCGGCGGTCGTGCCGGTGAGGTAGCCGGTGGCTCCGGTGCCCGACAGGGTCCGGGGCACCGTCTCGTCCCGCAGGGTGTGGATCAGGTCCGCGGTGGCCGCGTCCTGCGGGCCGGTGGTGGGCACGACCGTGGTGATGAGCAGGGCGTGGTCGGGGCTGGGCACCGGGGGAGTCACCGAGGCGACGCCCGGTACGGCCGCCAGCTCGCGCTGGAGCGAGACCGCGAGGCCTTGGCGCAGGCTCTCGCTCTCGGCGTGCCGGCTGTCGAGGTGGGTGACGACGGTGAGCGGGCCGTTGGCGCCGGGGCCGAACTCCTCGGTGATCAGATCGTAGGCCCGGCGGTCGGTCCGGCCGGTGGACTGCGCGCCGGCGTCGACGTGTCCGAGCTGCATGGACGCGAGGGGGACGGCGAGTACGCCGAGTACGAGCAGGCCGCCGGCCAGGAACAGCCATGGGCGGCGGCTCACCCTGACGGCCCAGCGGTGCCAGACGTCGGCCTCGCCGGTGGGTTCGGCGACCGGCTCGCGGACATGGAGGCGGTCGATCCGGTGGCCGAGCAGACCCAGCAGGGCGGGGGTCAAGGTCACCGACGCGGCGGCGGCCACCAGGACACTGAGTCCGGCGGCGACGCCGAGGGCGCCGATGAAGCCCACGCCGGAGGCGCACAACCCGCACAGGGCCATGGCCACCGTTGCGGCGGCCACCAGTACGGCCCGGCCGCTGGTGGCGACCGTACGGCCGACCGCCTCGTCGGGGTCGGCCCCGGCGTGCAGCAGGGCCCGGTAGCGGGTGGCGAGGAAGAGGGCGTAGTCGATGCCGACACCGAGGCCCATCATCGCGGCCAGGGTCGGGGCGGCCTGGGCGAAGCTGAAGTGCCCGGCGAGCAGCCCGAGTCCGGCCAGGCTCACGGACAGGCCCAGCACGGCCGTCACCAGGGGCAGGCCGGTGGCGGCGACACTGCCGAAGCCGACCAGCAGCACCAGCACGGCGACGGCCAGCCCGATCGCCTCCGAGGCGCGGTCGGCGGACTTGGGGGTGGCCAGCTCGCCGAGCGGAGCCCCGTACTCGACGGTGATGTCGTCGGCGCGCAGCGGCTCGACGGCGGTGTCCACCTCGGCGAGGTAGCCGGGGTCGAAGCTCGCCGGGTTGCCGTCGAAGCGGACGGTCACCTGGGCGGTCCCGCCGTCCGCGGAGACGGCCCCGGGGGTGGTGAGCGGGTCGGCCACCGACAGGACGTCCGGGAGCCGGCCCAGATCGGCGACGGCCGTCTCGATCGCCGCACGGTGATCGGTGAGCGCGCCCTTGTCGGAGGTGATCACGATGGCGGAGGCCGTGCCGCCGGCCCCGGTGGTGTGGGCCGTCAGCAGGTCGGCGCCGGTCTGGGTGCTGGTACCGGGGAGGGAGAAGCTGTCCGCGTAGGTGCCGCCCCAGGCGTGGTTGGCGAGCCCGAGGCCGACCAGTGCCAGTACCCACAGGGCGACGACGCGCCAGGCGTGCCGGGCGCACCAGCGCCCGCTCCGGTGGAGGAGCCCCGGCCGCCGGGCCGATTCAGTGTTCATGGGGCCACTGTGCTCGGTGTGTGTAAGGGGGCCGTGGGCACATTGTTCGGTGAATGTAAGGGAGACGGCTAGGCCGTCGTGAACTGGTAGTACTTGGCCCGGCGGCGGGTCTTGGGGGCTTCGCCTGTGACCGGGGCCGGGGTCTTGTCCGTCGCGGCCGGGGCACCGACGGGCTCGATGAACTTGACGTCGATCTGGACGCGGTTGCCGGGCAGGTGTCCTTCCACCAGGGCCGCGAGCGCAGACTGCGAGCGGAGAAGGCGATCGACTTGCTCAACGCACGGTTCGGTTCTGGCACGGTGGGGCCGGCGGCCAGCTACGGGCAGGCTGGCTGACCTCCTCGGAGCCGGGCGGCTGGAGGTCCGGGCGAGCCCCTCCCCGAGTGGGCGGTCCTGAAGTCGCGAGAGAACCTTAGGCTGCTACAGATATCGCAGTGTGAAATTAAGCACCCCAGGTTCAGAATTATGACCCTCATGCTCCCCCCCGGCGGCACACCTACCTTGACTATCTGTATGTCCACCATAGAAAAGCACCTGACATTTCCAGCAATTGCGCCACTTGCTGAGCAGGTGATCACCGTCACCTATGCTATGGATCAGAGTGAACGGTGGCGGGCCCAGAGGGGCCTTGAAGGCGTGACCCGGGGGCTGGTCGGCAGAATGTGCGGCATGGTTCGGGTGAAATGCTATACAGCTACCGCTCTCGTACGAATATATCCTACCGGGCAACGCGGGGTGGCCGGCGAAATATAGGGAAGCGCAGAAAACGCACTCGTGCCAACCACTCTGTGTAAGGCCAAGGAACCCCAAGGTGTTGTCATCGCTGAGGATGTAGTTGTTGCCGGTTATACGATGGGCGCCGCCATTGTTGTGTGGGCATATGCTTCCAAAGTCGCCATTCGAACCGGTCTGGAATAAGACCTTACAGTCGAGACAGGGTCGCCAGTTCCACTGCTTCAAGGCCGTCACCCCCTCCGATCTCGATGCCTAATTAGAGAGCCTGGGGACCTGGGCAACCTAGCATCTACTGGGGGAACGGCCAGGAGTCCTCAGGAATGCTCCACCACTGATTGACGTGCTTAGGGTCCAGCTTATTTTTTGCACAGTCCCATATCTGCAGGCGCGCGCCTATCTTGGGAGGAAGGGGAAAGTTTGGGTTCTCGGCATCCAGACATCTTCCGCTTGCGACATTTTCAAGGTTGCCGCGATACCAGGGAAAGTCGCCGAACTGAACACCGGGGCCATGCGTCCAATGCCGGGTATTGGAATTCGTACACTCGTTGAGTGTTATGTGCGTCCCATTTCCCAAGCCGCCATTTAGTAGATCCCAGCATTTCCCGTACCAATGTATCCGATATGCGCCATCTTCGACGGTGAGGCCATAGATGCTTCCACCCGTCTACAATGTCAAACCTGCACAACTCGGCGGACCGGCGGCATAACAGCCGCCCGGCCACCACCCTCCTACTAGGGGGCCCGAGGCGCTGTTGGTGATGCGAACCGAAGTCGAGCGAATTACCTGATTCGGGGTGGCTGTCGCGTGCGCTGCTATAGCTAACGTGAATGCGGCAGCAAGGGGGAGGATGCACTTGGAACGCATGGCAATTCTCCAGCCGTTCGAGATTGCGGGCTGGTTTCGGAGCAAGCCTGCGAGCTTGGTCTGATAGGTCACTTATTAGTCTCCTACAGGACGCTGCAACTCGCATTAGTACCTGATCCGTATCCTCCTGGTGCTCCTCTGCCGACGTGGTCTCGGTCGCGTCAGGGTTGGGGGGATGAGATGAACTTCGACGAGAACGAGCCGCAGTCTGTTCGGGCAGCCTTGTCAACCGCATCATCAAGGCCGGGCCGGGCGGGACGATCACGCAGGACATGGTTGACCAGGCGAACAAGGTCAATCCCGCTGTAGACAAGGCCAACGGCTGACCCCACAGGGCAGGGTGGCAAGTCACAGCCCCTGAGGCGGTCCTGTGCCGTTGGGAGTGGGCTGCCGGGTCTGGTTGAGGCGCTCGGCTGAATGCTGCAAGCTGGGACGGAACTGGTCCGCCGGTGACGCCCCAGCCACCCACTGGAGTACGGGACAGTCTTCTAGACCTACGGCGAACAAGAGCGAGAAGATCCCACCGACGATGCCTAGAGCGACCAGCTTGCCGTTCCAGGCAAGGAGAACCGCAGCGACGGCCACGATGACTGCGCCGACGTGGGCTCCTCGTAGGTCGAGAGACGCAGCCTTACGCGCCGCTGGCTGCCGGTCACTGCGCCCGAGGTCCTGCTGGCTTCGGGGCTGAAGGGGGTCGAGATCTCCGGTCACGAGGGTTTACTTCCGCCACTTTTTTGGCACATGCCCGTCCTCGACGAGGCGGCGCGGTCGGCCCCTGTTTGCTATACCCTGCTGGTCGTCTGTCCGGCCCATGGGACGTCAAGGCCATCCGCATGGGCTATCGGTGGCCCAGGGGCCAGCTCTGCGCCCTGACTTACGGGACAGCCCTTAGGAGCAGACCTTCGTATCGTCTTCGGGCGTCCATGGATAGTCGATGACGGGCGCATTTGCTTTACAGCTGAAGGCGGCGAGGAGCCCCAGAACGAACTGCGTCGCGACGACGACAAAGATGACGACTGACAACACAAGCAGAAGGTATGCCCATACTCGTAGTTCACGAACGACAGGAGTGTCAAGGCCTGTCACAGATGCACCGTCATGACTGGCACGCATTGCTTCGAGAGCAGGCAGAGCATGAGAGCGGAACAGCTCGCTTTCCTGCAGGCCGATCGCTTTAGGCATTCCGAGGAATCGACGAAAGTCCTTGCTGGTTGCAGCCTTCCAGACACCCATACAGAGCCACATAAGCAGGGTGCTGCCCAGAAGAAGACCTAGCCGGTATCCCAGACTGTAAGCGCCCAGCAAGATGCCACCTGCCCAGGCAACGACGATCCCGACCCACGCCGGCCACGCTACCAGCGCACACACTGCGCCGATCAGAATGATTGTCTGCTTCCTGAGCCACTGCTTCGTCGATGCGAGGTTGGCCCCAACGACATCGTACTTAGCCAGAGTTGAGACGAGCCCTTCCAGGTCTTCCTTCAACTCTCCCCCATTGGGGACACGCGTTTCTAGCCAGTCAGATTGCGTAGTAGCCGACTTCACCACGATTGCGACGAGAGTCTTCCGGCTGAGCGGGTCACCCTGGAAGATGGCGTCCCCTGCGTCCAACGTCTTCCGATAGGCATCGGCCAGAGCGCGGACATGATCAGGCGTGACTGTCATGCTGAACAGATACAGCACGAGCCATCAAGTAATCTCCCCACCACGCCGATCCAATGGATCGACCGAGGCGCCCGCCAAAGTTCGAGCAGCGGATTCTGATACCCGGCCCGACCCCGAGCGTCCGGTCAGCACCCCGAACGTCGTCGAGGACCTTGCGCACCGCGGCATCCACCGGGCGAAGGGGGTGGGTGCTGTCGTCTTCGCCAGATCCCAGACACAGGGTCGTTCCGCGGCTGGTGGGGGTGACGAGGAGGACGCCGTACTCGACGCGGGTCTGTACCGCGCCGCTGCGGTAGGGGCTGGCGGACAGGCATCCGTCGCCGAGTTCGCGTTCGTAGCGCTCGTGCGGGCCGGCGAAGAAGTGATCGGCCACGGGGCCTTGGCCCTGCCAGACCACGATCGCGAAGAGTCCGGCGCGATGCCGGGTGCCGCGGCCTTGAAGCCGGGGACCTGGATGAGCCTGGGCCCGACCCGGTGGACGATCGCGGTCCCCGCGATCGCGACGGCCCCGGATGCCACGACCAGCAGGGTGTAGTGGAGAGGATGTCTGCCCGGTTGCCGAAAGTCAGCGGAAGGGCCGCGCAGGCCAGCACCAGCAGGCCCAGCCCGGTCAGGATCACCGCCTGGAAGCCGCCCGGCTTGGCCGGCCACTTCGTGCCGGCCGGGACCAGGTGTGTTGTCCCGGGACGTTGGTGACATGCGTGCTGGGTTGTTGAAATGGGTGAGGGCCTCCGGGTTCGGTGTGGATTGCGACATCTCCACCGAAGGCAGGAGGCCCTCGTGCCTCACCGTAATGCCCCGCTGACGGAGACCGGACGTCTTCGCCTGGCCCGGTGCGTCGTGGACGACGGCTGGCCGATCCGACGTGCGGTGGAGTGTTTTCAGGTCAGCCACACCACCGCGGCCCGCTGGGCCGGCCGCTACCGCCAACTCGGCATCGCCGGAATGAGTGACCGCACCAGCCGACCCCACCGCCAACTTCTGCGGACGGCGGCCGCGGTCGAGGCGGAGGTGCTCCGGCTACGGCGCGAACACCCCATCGGCCCCCTGCGACTGGCCGCCCGCTGCGGCATCGCACCCTCCACCGCCCACCGCATCCTGATCCGCCACGGCCGGCCGCCCCTGGCCGCACTCGACCGCGCCACCGGCGAGCCCGTCCGCCGCTACGAACGGCAACGGCCCGGCGAACTCGTCCACATCGACGTCAAGAAACTCGGACGGATCCCCGACGGCGGCGGCCACAAGACCCTCGGCCGGGCCGCGGGCAGCCCGAACAAGGACCGCCGCAACGGCGCCGGATACGTCTACCTCCACACCGCCCTGGACGACCACACCCGCCTGGCCTACACCGAAGATCTCCCCGACGAGACCGCCCCGACCTGCGCCGGCTTCCTGACCCGGGCCACCGCCTGGTTCGCGAGTCTGGGCATCACCGTCGAACGCGTCCTGACCGACAACGCCTGGGTCTATAGAAAGAACACCTGGCGCCAGACCTGCCGTGACCTGGGCATCCAACCACGCTGGACCCGGCCCTGGCGGCCCCAGACCAACGGCGAGGTCGAACGCTTCCACCGCACCCTGCTCGAGGAATGGGCCTAGCACCGGCCCTACACCTGAGACCACGAACGCATGAAAGCGTTCACCGACTGGCTGCACCGGTACAGCTACCACCCACCCCACACCGGCATCCACGGCCAAACACCCGCCAGCCGCGGCACCAACCTGTCCGGACAACGCACCTGGGCCGTTTCCTTCGGATCACCTTGCTGACCAGATGAAGATGGCGGCGAGGTGGAGTCCGGCGAGGTAAATGGTGGCGGTCTTGCCGTAGCGAGTGGCCAGGCCGCGCCACTGCTTGAGCTTGTTGATGCAGCCTTCGACGGTGTTTCGCTGTTTGTAGGCCTCGCGGTCGAAGGCGGGCGGGCGGCCGCCGGCCTGGTCAGTCGGTTGCGGGATCACCGCTCGGATCCCGCGCCGCTGCAGATGACGGCGGATCGTCCGGGACGAACAGGCCTTGTCGGCCAGGACCGCGTCCGGCGTGATCCTTGGGCGGCCGATTCGTCGGGGCGCTCGTAATCGGGCCATGACCTGTGGGAACGCCGGTGCGTCGCCTGCTTGGCCAGGGGTGATGACGAACGCCAGCTGTCGGCAGTGGCCGTCCGCGGCGCGGTGAATCCTGGTGGTCAGACCACCGCGGGAGCGGCCGAGGGCATGGTCGGCCGGCTTGCCGCAGGGCCCCTTCTGACGGGCCCCGGCGGTGTGCTGATGAGCGCGGACGATCGTGGAGTCGACGGCGACGACCCAGCCGAGGTCGCCTTCGGCGTCGGCGTGAGCGAGCAGGGCGGTGAACACCTTCTCCCAGGTGCCGTCGGCGGCCCACATCCGCAGGCGGTTGTGGGCTCCCTTCCACGAGCCGAAGTGTTCGGGCAGGTCCGTCCACGGTGCGCCGGTGCGGTACTTGAACGCGATCGCGTCGATCACCTGCCGGTGATCCCGCCACCGTCCACCCCGCCGAGCGGTCCGGTCCGGCAGCAACGGCTCTGTGCGGGCCCACTGGGCGTCAGTCAGCGACACACATCAACCAACGATCCGATGATCGAAAGGCGACGATCTAGTCACCGGAGAAGGCAATCCGCAGCTCTCGGTCGGTACGGCACCGCAGGCCCCAGGCCAGCAGCGTCGTCACCACCTCGTGCTCGCCACTCCCGAGGCGTGCGAGATCCACACCTCCCAACTCCCGCACCATTTGGTCCACCGCCTCACCGCGCAGGGTGGTGTCCCCGTATGGATCGATGCGGGCCAGGCTGGGAACCCGGTGCCGGCCGAGCCGTTCGACGACCGTCCAGAACTCATCGTTGTCGTCGACCAACCGCTCCAGCACCCCTACTGACGGCCGAGGTCCGGGCTTTCGCCCGGTCCGGGACACACAGCCCCCTCGACGCAGGTCGACTACGAGCGTCATTCCTGCCCCTCTACTCCAGCGCACGCCCTCACAACACGCAGCACAGGCCGATTCTCCGTGATCCGAAGGAAACGGCCTAGGTGGGGGCGGGCTCCGACGGGAGGGTGACGGTGAAGCAGGCGCCGCCTTCCGGGCCGTGCCCCTCGACGCGGATGGTGGCGCCGAGCCGGCCGGTCAGGCGGTGGGCGATGGCGAGCCCGAGGCCGCTGCCGACCGGGCGGGTGTCGCGGTAGCGCTCGTGGAGGGCGCCGTGGTCGAAGGCGATGCTTACGTCGTCGTCGGTGAGGCCGGGCCCGCCGTCGCGGACCTGCAGTTCGGCCCCGCCGCCGGTGGCGGCCCGGCGGACGGCGAGGACCAGGGGAGCGCCCTCGGGGGTGACGCGCAGCGCGTTCTGCACCAGACCGTCGAGCAGTTGCCGGACCCGGAAGGCGTCCGTCGCCACGACGACGGGCAGGTCCGGCCGTTCGAGCCGCAGATCGACGCCGTGACGCGCGCACAGGCCGGTCCAGAACGCGGCGGCCTCGCTGAGCAGCGCGCCGAGGTCCGCCGGCGCCACGTCCAGGCGGAAATCGTCCGCCTCCAACCGGGCCAGGTCCAACAGGTCCCCCAGGAACCGATCCAGCCGCCGGGTCTCGTCGGCGAGGATGCCGCCCACCTCGGGCACCCGCTCCGGCTCGATCAGACCGTCGGCGAGTGCCTCGGCGTACCCTTGGAGCGCGGTCAGCGGGGTGCGCAGGTCGTGGGAGACGGAGAGCAGGAACTCCCGCTGTCGGTTCTCGCTGTGGGCCAGCGCCCGGTCCAGGACATTGAGCGCGCGCCCGATGTCCGCGGTCTCCCGGGGGCCGTCGACGGGGGCCGGTACGCCGCGTTCGCCGTCGGCGAGCCGGTGCGCGATCTGCGCGGCCGTCACGAGCGGACGGGCGATCCGGCGGGCCAGGAGCGCTCCGGCCAGGGCGGCGCCGAGCATGCCGAGGACCAGCGGCACGATCACATTGCGCCGGATCCGGTTCGTGTTCTCGGTGACGACCGCGTACGGCTCGGTCAGCACGACCGCGCCGCCGCGTACGCCGGGCCGCCCGACCAGCAGCACCTCCTGGCCGCCGAGGATGCCGGTGGTGGACACGGGATCGCCCTTCAGCAGGGCGGATTTGGACGTCCTGTCGACGGCCGGGCCGGCGGTTCCGCTCACGGTGCCGTCCTGGGCGATGACCGCGAGCTGGACCTCGTTCGGTCCGGCCAGTACCTGGGCGCCGGTGAAGAGTGCCTCGGACACGGCCGGCAGCCGGCTGAGGACCGTCGCCTGGCGGGTCAGCTGGTCGCGTTCGCGCTGTTCGGCGCCGTGCGCGGCGGTCTGCCAGGCGATCAGTCCGGTGAGGGCCACCGCGAGCGCCGCCACGACGGTGGTCAGCACCACGATCTTGCGGGCGAGGGAACTCGGACGGGGGCGGTTCACGGGCCGGGAGCCGTCGCGCTGTACCCGACGCCGCGGACCGTACGGATCGGGCTCGCGTCGCCGAGCTTGGCGCGTACCTGCGAGACGAAGACGTCGACCATGCGGGTGTCGCGGTAGCCGGCGTACCCCCAGACCTGGGCGAGCAGTTGCTCACGGGTGAAGACCTGGCCCGCGTGCCGCAGGAGGTGGGAGAGCAGGTTGAACTCGGTGGCGGTGAGCTCGACGGGCTCGCCGTCTCGGCGCACGGTGCGGCTGACCGGGTCCACGCTGAGCCGGCCGTCGGTGCTCCCGGCCGGCGGACCGGGCGGGACGGGCGGGCCCGCCGCCCGGCGCAGTACGGTCTTGACCCGGGCGACCAGCTCGCGCGGGGAGAAGGGCTTGGTCAGATAGTCGTCCGCGCCGAGTTCGAGGCCGAGGATCCGGTCGGCCTCCTCACCACGGGCGGTGACCAGCAGGACCGGTGTCCAGTCGCCGGCGTCCCGCAGGGCGCGGCAGAAGGCGATGCCGTCCATGCCGGGCAGCCCGATGTCCAGGACGATCGCCACCGGGTGCATGCGCCTCGCGGCCGCGAGACCGGCGGCCCCGTCGGCCTCGACGTGGACGCCGAAGCCCTCACGGGTCAGGTAGAGGCGTTGCACGTCGGAGATGTGGCGCTCGTCCTCGACGATCAGCACGAGGCCCCTGGACTCCGTCATCACTGCCTTTCAACCGCGGTCGGCAGCATCGATGCTAACCGCGCCGACCAGCCCTTCCGGTGGGCGCGCCGTCATCCGTACATTCCCCGAACAATGCGCCGGCCGCACCCCTGGTGGGGCATATGTCCGTAGTGCACACGTGGCCGATTCTCGCTCTTGCGGTCACTCGGATGGAAGTGCTTGCCATATTCTGAGGTTAGGCTAACCTAACTGTCGTGCAAGCAGCTGAAGAGACCACCGGCGCCACGCGTCCCCAGGGTCATGAACTCACCGCCCAGGGCGTCACCGTGGCGTACGACGGCATCGACGTCGTACACGACGCCTCCATGACGCTGCGACCCGGTGAAGTGACCGTCCTGGTGGGACCGAACGGCAGCGGCAAGTCCACGATGCTGCGCACGATCGCCCGGCTGCAGCGGCCGCGGACCGGCACCCTCGTCATCGACGGGGACGCCGACGGCTTCGCCCTGAGCCCCCGTGAGTTCTCGCGCCGCGTCGCCCTCCTGACACAGGGGCGCCCCACGCCGAGCGGACTGACGGTACGGGACCTGGTCGAATTCGGCCGGTACCCCTACCGCGGACGCTGGGGCAGGGACGATCCGGGCGGCCGGGCCGCGGTCGACCGCGCGCTCGCCCTCACGGGCGTCGGGGAACTCGCCGAACGCGGCGCCGAGCACCTCTCCGGCGGACAGCTCCAGCGCGTCTGGCTGGCCGGCTGCCTCGCCCAGGAGACGGGCGTGCTCCTCCTCGACGAACCGACGACCTACCTGGACCTGCGCTACCAGGTCGAACTCCTCGACCTCATGCGCGATCTGGCGGACGACCACGGGATCGCCGTGGGCGCCGTACTGCACGACCTCGACCAGGCCGCCGCCGTGGCCGACCGGATCGTCCTGCTCCACGCGGGACGGGTCATCGCCGACGGCGGGCCCGAAGACGTCCTCACCCCCGAGCGGCTGACCGACACCTACGGCATCCGCATCGACGTCGCGACCGACCCCCTGACAGGCCAGTTGCGCACCCGCGCGATAGGCCGCCACCACTTGCGTACCGAAAGGCTCAGTACCACCTCATGAGACGACTCCTCCTCACCGTGGCGGCCGCCACCGTCGCGGCCCTCACCCTGACCGCTTGCGGGACCACCGAGCCCGCCGCCGACGACGCGAAGAAGACCGCCGAGCCGATCACCCTCACCGACGCCTCGGGCGCGAAGGTGGAGCTCGCCGGCCCCGCCAAGAAGGTCGTCGGCACCGAGTGGAACGTCGTCGAGAGCCTGATCTCGCTGGGTGTCGACCCGGTCGGCGTCGCCGACGTCACCGGCTACAAGACGTGGAACACCGCTGTCCCGCTCAAGAACGATCCCAAGGACATCGGCACGCGCGGTGAGCCGAGCATGGACACCATCGCCTCGCTCAAGCCCGACCTCGTCATCGCCACCTCCGACCTGCCGCCGGCCGCCATGCAGCAGCTGCGCAAGGTCGCCCCGGTCCTGGAGGTCCGCCCCGGCGACGCCAAGGACCCGATCGGCCAGATGACCAAGAACCTGGACCTCATCGCCCAGGCCACCGGCACCACGGCGCAGTCCGACAAGCTCAAGCAGGGCTTCCAGGCCAAGCTGGACCAGGGCAAGAAGGCGCTCGCCGACGCCGGCAAGGGCGGCGCCGCGTACGCCTTCGCCGACGGGTACGTCATCTCCAACCAGGTCTCGATCCGGCCCTACACCAGCGGTTCGCTCATCGGCGGGGTCAACGAGAAGCTCGGCCTGAAGAACGCCTGGACGGTCCAGGGTGACGAGGCCTACGGTCTGGCCACCAGCGACGTCGAGGGCCTCACCAAGCTCGGTGACGTGGAGTTCGCCTACATCGGCAACGACGGCGACAAGGACAGCAACCCCTTCGCCGGTGCCCTCGCACAGGACAAGGTGTGGACCTCGCTCCCGTTCGTGCAGAAGGGCAACGTCAACCGACTGCCCGACGGCATCTGGATGTTCGGCGGTACCGAGTCGATGAACAAGTACATCGACTCCGTCGTCGCCGCACTGACGAAGTAGCACCATGGCCGTCACCGCAACAACTGCCGCCACCCGTCCGTCGTCGGTCACCTCCCGGACGGGAGCGGCCGCGGTGACGGCCGCGCTGGTCCTCCTCGTCGCCGGCCTCGCGGCCGTCGACATCACCCAGGGCACGGCCTCCGTCGGCGCGTCCGAGGTGTGGCGGGCGCTCACCGGCCGGGCCGACCCGGGCGACGCGTCCGTCGTCATCGCCTCCCGGCTCCCGAGGATGGCCGCGGGGCTGTTCGTCGGCGCCGTCCTCGGCATGGCGGGCGCCGCCCTCCAGGCGGTCAGCCGCAACGTCCTCGCCTCGCCCGACACCCTCGCCGTCAACGCAGGCTCCTACTTCGGCCTCGGCCTCCTCGCCGTCTCCGGCGCCTCGCTCCCGCTGCTGGCCTCCTCCGGCGTCGCCTTCGTCGGCGGCCTCGCCGCGTCGGCCGTCGTCCTCGGACTGTCCGGCCTCGGCGCCGGCACCGTCCGGCTCGTCCTCGCGGGCAGCGCCCTCACCCTCGGCCTGTCCGCCGTCACCGAAGGCCTGCTCCTGCTGTTCCCCCAGCAGACCGCGGGCATCTTCCGGTGGAACCAGGGCAGCATCGCCCAACACGGCTTCGACGGGCTCCTGCAGATGGCACCGATCGGCCTCGTCGGCCTCGTCGGACTGCTGCTCCTGGCCCGCCGCGTCGACGCCCTGGCACTCGGCGACGACGCCGCCCGCGGCCTCGGCGTCCCCGTCCGGTCCACCCGGGTCACCGCCGTCGTGCTCGCCGCCCTGCTCTCCACGGCCGCCGTCACGCTCGCCGGCCCCGTCGGCTTCGTCGGAATGTGCGCCCCCGCCCTCGTCCGCCCGCTCGCCCGCAGATTCCGCGGGTTCACCCGCAACCGCGCGGGCCTGCCGGTCGCGGGCCTCACCGGTGCGGCTCTGGTGCTCGGCTCCGACGTCCTGCTGCGGTCCGTCGTACGGACCGACGTGGCCGTCGCCGTGCCCACCGGCGTCGTCACCAGCCTGGTCGGAGCCGTCTTCCTGATCGTCATGGCCATCCGGGTCAAGGACACCGCCGGAGCCGGGGCCGTCGACCGGTTGCGCATCAGGAGCCGGACCGTCTTCCTCGTCACCACGGCGGCCTTGGTGACCGTCCTCATCGGCGTGATCGTCACCGCCGTGCTGGTGGGAGACAGCAAACTGCTGCTCGGCGACGTGCTGAACTGGGCCCAGGGCCGGGCCGGCCGGACGACCACCTTCGTCCTGGACACCCGGGTGCCCCGTGTCGTCGCCGCCCTCCTCGCCGGCGCCGCGCTCGCCCTGGCCGGAACCCTGGTCCAGGCCGTCACCCGCAACCCGCTCGCCGAACCGGGCGTCCTCGGCGTCTCCGGCGGCGCGGCGCTGGGCGCCGTGCTCCTCGTGACGACCGTGCCCCTGGCCGGATCCTGGAGCGTGGCCGGCGCTGCGTTCGCGGGCGCCGCCCTCAGCTCCGTCATCGTGTTCGGGCTGGCCGCGCGCGGCGGGTTCCAGCAGAACCGGCTGGTCCTCGTCGGGTTCGGCGTCGCCACCGCGTCGGCCGCCCTCGTCAGCCTCCTCATCATCCTCACCGACCCGTTCAACGCCACGAAGGCGCTCACCTGGTTGTCCGGCTCCACCTACGGCCGGACCCTGCCCGACGTGGTGCCGCTCGCGATCGTCCTCGTCGTGGGCCTGGTCGTCTCGGTCGCCCGGCGCACCGAACTCGACCTCGTGTCGCTCGACGAGGACACCCCGAGGCTGCTCGGACTGAGCCTGGGCAGCAGCCGCTTCGGCTTCCTCCTGCTCGGCGTCCTGCTCAGCGCCACCGCAGTGGCCGCCGCCGGCACGATCGGCTTCGTGGGACTCGTCGCACCGCACGCCGCCCGCGCACTCGTGGGCCGGCAGCACGACCGGGTGGTTCCGGTCGCCGTGCTCCTCGGCGCCGTCCTCGTCTGCACGGCGGACCTGGTGGGCCGCACCGTGATCGCACCGGCCCAGCTCGGCGCCGGCCTGATGACCGCGGTGATCGGCACCCCGTACTTCCTCCACCTGCTCGTCCGCAGCCGCCGTTAGCTCTTGTCGGAGTCGCCCGAAGGCCGGGTACGGCGCGGAACCGCGCCGGACCGGCGGCCGGCAACTGACCGCGCCGGCCCAGGTCCAGCAGGACCGAGGCGACCGCGGGCATACGGGTGGCCAGTTCGGCGAGGCCGTGGCGGTCCAGGATCTCCGCGGTGTTCGGGGCGAGCAACCCCGGCGCGGGCCTGGGCCTGGACTTGGCAGAGGGTGCGCCGGAGACGCACGGGAACGGCGCGGGTGGGGCGAGCGGTGTCGCCGCATCCGCGCCGCCCCGCATCCGCGCCGCGTACGGGACCAGGGCCTCGTGGGTCGAGATCAGGCGGGCCGCGCCAGCAACTGCGCCAGGTCATCGGCGAATTCCGTGATCCAGGCGAGTGCCGGTCCGCTGCGGGCGACCCGGAAGCCGTGCCGACGCCCCCAGAACGCCGTCTGAACGGCGTGCAGTTGAGCCCAGCGTCGGACGCGTTCGCGATCGAGCTCCGCGGCCTCGACGAAGACGTCCAGGGTGCGGTGGACCGCCTTGCCCAGGTCCTCCGCTCCGAGGAGGGACAACGCGCGCGTCTTGAGCAGGGTGCCCCCGTCGTAGGCCGGGTCTCCCGCATAGCCCTTGGGGTCGACGGCGAGCCACGGCTCGCGGTCCGCGCGCAGGATGTTCCTGGCGTGGAGGTCGCCGTGGATCAGGATGTCCGGCTGGGTGCGCCCCAGCTCGTGGACGGTCGCCACCGCCTCGTCCACCACGTACGACGGCATTGTGTGCATCAATTCTGCCTGGTCCAGGCGGAGTTGCTCCTCCCAGGAATCGCTCCGGTCCCGTAGCCGCGGCAGACCGGCCGGCGCCGGGACGGCCAGTCGGCGGCTGAGTCGCCCCGCCACCGTCACCACCTCGTCGCCGTCCTGGACCTCCTCCAGCGTCGAAGTCCGAACCCGTTCCAGCAACATCGCGAAGCGCGCGTCGTCGCGCTCGTGCAACAGGACCGCACCGTTCCCGCCCCACGCTTCGAACGCGTCCGGCTCATGGACGTTGCCGGGGTGCGGGAAGGACACCTTCACCACGGCCGGTTCCGTGGCCCGCCGCAGCACCGGAACGATGATCCCGACACCTCCGTGCATGACCGCGCCGTCCGGTACGCACTCCCAGCGCTCCAGTAACTCGTCGACGATCCCCGGCAGTTCGGCGAGCCAAGCGGTTCCGGCAGCGCCCTCGCGCTCGACCGTGCTGCGCGTGAACGCCTCCGGTGTCTGGATCATCCCGGTACCTTACGCTGGGCCTCATGATCCATTCTTCTGTCCGTCCGCGACCGGCCCTCCGGGCGACTTCGAGCCGCCGGGGCCGCTGATATGCCGCCCTTCACCTACCGGCTCACCCCCGCCGCCGTCCCCTTCGCCGTCCGGGAACAGGTGGCCGAAGCCTTCGTCGCCGCGGCGCGCCACTTCGCTCAGCAGGCCGGCGTCGACCGGCTGACGATCGACAACCCGATGGCCTGCGGATTCTTCTCCTTCCGGGTCCGCTCAGCCCCGAGAGCACCGGAGTTGGCGGAGCTGTTCCCCGCGTACCGGCCTGACCCGTCCGGCCCGCCCGGCCCGCCCGGACCGTCCGGCTACCACGACGGTGCCCGCGTATCGCTCGACGTCGGTCTGGAACTCCTGCGGGCCATGCTGCTGCGCGAAGGCCCCTGGTGTCGGCTGCACGCCGAGGGCGGGTTCTTCCTCCACGTCGGCGAACGGCACGACCTCTACGTCGGGGGTGCGACGCCGCACGCGGAGGCCGCGGCGCACGCCCGCCGATCGGGGCTGACCGTCGAACCGGTCGAACGCTCCCCGTACGACCCCGCCCTCGACGACATCGACCGCCGCCCGCCCGCGGACGGTGCCTTCTGGACGGAGGTCCGCCGCCTGGTCGCCGAGCACGGCGGGGTACTCGTCGAAGAACAGCACGTCGGCGGCGACCGCCGGTGGCACCGACCGACCACCGCCGCCGAGGTCACCCGGGTACGGGCCCTGCTGACCCCGCGGGCCCGGACGGCCGTGTGGCCGGACCTGACCGACGACATCGAGGCCGTCCGCGCCGCCGTCCTGCGCTCGCAGCGGCTCGAACTCCTGGTCCAGCAGAATTCCGACGGGACCCTCCGGGCGCGCATCGCCGAGCCGTGGATGGGCCGGACCGATCACGCCTACCCGATGATCACGACCGGCCCGGGCCGCCGGGCCGGCCTGGTACCCCTGGCACCGACCGATCGCCGCCCGCTGCTCGCCGGAGTGCTGCCGGACGCCGACGGCGTCGTACGGGCCCGTTGGCGCAGCAACCGCACCCCTGCCGACGAACGGCGGACCCTGCTCCGTTCGCTGCGGACCGAGGACGTGGTGACCGGCACCGTGGTGAGCGGCCTGGACGACGTCGGTGTGCACGTGGACCTGGACCTGGAGCGGGACCTGGAGCGGGACCTGGAACACGAGCGGGGGTGCTCCATGGGCTTCCTGCGCGTCCCCGAGATGTCCTGGGAGCACTTCGAGGACCTGGACGAGGTGGCCCCGATCGGCCGTCGGATCCGCGCCGAGATCCTCCAGATCGACCTGGAGTGGGAGCGCGTGAGCCTGTCCGTGAAAGCACTGCACCCGGACCCCTGGCGCACCTTCGCCGGGGCCCACCGGGTCGGCGACACCTTCGCAGGCACCGTCACGAAGATCGTTCCGTTCGGTGTGTTCGTGCGGCTCGCACCCGGCATCGAGGGTCTCCTCCACGAGAGCGAGCTCGCCGGCAGGACCTGTGCGACCGGGGACGACGTACGCGTCACCCTGCTCGACGTGGACCTGGAGCTGCGCCGGATCAGTCTGTCCCCGGAGGGCTGAGCGGGCGGCCGCCGGTGCGGTGTCACTCCAGCAGGGAGAGCGCACCGGCGGCCGCGAAGCCGAGCACGGTCGACAGGCCCGTGAGCCTGCCGCCCAGCTCGAAGGCCTCCGGCATCATCGAGTTCGCGAGCATCGTCAGGACCGCCCCCGCCGCGAAGGCCTGCACCAGCCGACCCTCCGTGCCGGGGACGAACCCCACCAGCCCGTACCCCAGCGCGGCGCACGCCCCCGAGATCGCGGTGATGCCCCACCAGATGCGGTACACCCCACCCGGCTCCCGACCCTCCTCACGCATGCCGGCCGTGGCGCCGAGGCTCTCGGGGAGGTTCGACAGGAACACCGCCGCCAGGAACGGAACGCTGACCTGGCCGCCGGCGGCCAGACCCATCCCCAGCACCAGGGACTCGGGAATGCCGTCCAGCAGGGCGCCGAGCACGATGGAGCGATTCGCGTTGTGCGCGCTCCCCGTCGCACGCTGCGCCGTGGCCTTCTGCGCGAGCACGCCGTCGAGGAGGAAGAAGGTCAGGGCGCCGACGCCGACGGCCAGGAAGTCCCACGCGCTCTCGAAGCGCTCCCTCGGCACGAGCTCGTACGCCACGGCCGCGATCAGCGCCCCCGCGCCGAAGCCCAGGATCAGACCGGTCACCCTCGGCGACGGAGCGTGGCGCAGCGCCAGCCAAGCGCCGATGACCAGGGAGAACGCCGCGAGTGCGCCCCATCCGGCCGCCGCGAGAGCATGCATCGGACCTCCTGGACGGCCGTCCGCGAGGCGAGGACGACCCCGGACCATGCTTCGGGCCGCCGCACGCCCGGACATCACCCGGACCAGGTGACACAACTGGTGATCACGACCGATCGCCGGTTCAGTGGGGAGCGTGGGCCGATCACAGTCCGTACCCCGGCGGGACCCCCGGTGACCTCCACGGGCCACCGCGCACCGACCGGCGACCCGATGCTCACGGCCCGGTTCGCGCCCCCGGCCGTGCCGAAGCTGCTGGTCCACCGGCCCGAGCTGCTGGGACGGCTGACCGCCGGGGCGCAGGGGCCGCTCACCCTCATCAACGGTCCGGCCGGATCGGGAAAGACGGTGCTCACCGCCCACTGGGCGGCCGACGGACGCGCGCCGCGTCCCCCCATATGGCTCACCGTCGAACCCGACGACGCCCCCGGCGCCTTCTGGGCGTACGTGCTGGAGGCCCTCCACCGGGGCGGGGCGGCACTGCCCGCCGAGGTGGGCAGGCCGACCCGGGCCGAAGGCGTGACCCGGTCGTTCCTGGTGCGGCTGGCGGACGGGCTGGCCGCCTCCGCACAGCCCGCGGTCCTCGTCCTCGACCAGTTCGACACCACCCAGCCGCCCGCGACGAGCGAGGGGCTGGACTTCGTACTCCGGCACGCGGCGGGCGGGCTGCGCATCGTGCTCACCAGCCGCTCGGACTCCCTGCTGCCCCTGCACCGCTACCGGGCGGCCGGCGAGATCACGGAGATCCGGCACGCCGACCTCAGATTCACCGACGCGGACGCCGAAGCCCTGCTGAGCGAGCACCACCTGACCGTCTCACCCGCCGGAATCCGCCTGCTCATGGAGCGAACCGAGGGATGGGCGGCCGGTGTACGTCTGTGCGCCCTGGCGATGCAGCGCGGCGCCGACCCGGAGGCATTCCTGCGCCAGTTCGCCGCCGACCGCACCACGATCGCCGACTACCTCCTCACCGAGGTGCTCGACGCACAGCCGCCCTCCACCCAGGACCTGCTGCTGCGCGTCTGCGTCACCGACCGCGTCCACCCGGATCTCGCGGACGCCCTGACCGGCCGGGACGACGGCGCCCGGACCCTGGCCGGGCTGGCCCGCGAGAACGCGTTCCTGGAACAGATCGACGCCTCGGCCTGGTACCGGCTGCACCCGCTGTTCGCCGAGGTCCTGCGCGCACACCTGCGGCAACGCCGCCCCGGTCTCGAACCCCGGCTGCACGGACGGGCGGCCCGTTGGCTCGCCCGGACCGGGCGGCTCACCGAGGCGGTGCTCCAAGGCGCCGCCGCCGGGGACTGGCAGTTCGCGGCGGCCCAGCTGGTCGACAACCTGGCGCTCGGTCGCCTCCTGACGGGACTGGAAGCGGATCAGCTGGGCCAGGCCTTCGCCGGGATGCCGACCGGGACACCCGGACTCGCGCCCGCACTGGTCGGCGCGGCCGCCCGGCTGGCCGCACAGGACCTGCCCGGATGCGAGGCCGGACTGCGCCGGGCGGACGACGTTCTCGCGGACGCGTCCCCTACGGACGACCCGTCGGCGGACCCCTGCGGGCCGGCGGCACGGTTCGGCCGCGCCTTCCTCGGCGTACTCGTCGGCCGGCCGGCCGACGACATGACGGCCACCGAACGGGCGGCCGCCGAGGCCGACCGGCTGCTGCGGGAGCTGCCGCCGCCCCTGCTCGCCGAGCGCCCCGAGCTCCGCGCCCTGCTGCTGGCGCACCTGGGCGCCGTCGAGCTGGGCGCCGGCCGCCTGGACCGGGCCGAATCCACCCTCGCGGCCGCCGTCGCCGCATGCGGCCCCCCGGGAACGGAATCCCCGCTCTGCGGCGCACTCGGCTCACTCGCCCTGACCGAACTGCTGCGCGGCCGCTTGCGGCAGGCGGCCGAGCACGCCCGCGCCTCGCTCGCCGTCGCCGAGCGGTCCGCGCTGCCGGCCGAACGCCGGGCGGGGACCGACCACCTCGTCCTGGCGGGCGTGGCCTTCGAGCGGGACGACCTGCCGGCCGCCCGGCACCACCTGGACCTGGCCACCGCGGCGCCCGGGCCGCGCCCGGATCGCGCGACCGCTGTCCGGGCCGCCGTCATCGAGGCCCGGATCACGGCGGCCGAGGGCGACGGGGACGCCGCGCTCGCCGCCGTGCGCGCGGTGGACCCGGCGGGGCTGCCCGCCTGGGCGGCGGACGAGCTGGCGGTGGCCGAATCGGCCGTGCACCTGGCCCGCGGCGACGCGGCCGCGGCCCTGCGGGTGCTGGACGCGGTGCAGGCCCCGGACGGCGACCGACCGGAGCGCGCGGCCGCCCGGGCCAAGGCCCTGCTGGCCGCCAGCCGGGACGCGGACGCGGCGCGGGCACTGGCGGCCGTACCGGCGGACGACCGAGTCCCGACGCCCGTACGGGCCCACGCGTGCCTGCTCCACGCGCGGATCGCCGAGGCGGCCGGCGACGCCCGGGAGGCACACCGACGCCTCGATGAGGCGCTGGCCCTCGCCCGCCCCGAGGAACTGCGCCGGGTGTTCGTCGATTGCGGCCCCTGGGTGCTTCGGACCCTGCGCCAGGACCCCCGAGTGGCACGGTCGCACGGCTGGCTGACGCCGCCGGCACCGGCCCGTAGGGCCCGTACGGCGAGCGCGCCGCAGGCCGCGCCGCAGGCCTATGGGCAGCCGCCGGTGGTGGAGCCGCTGAGCGCGCGGGAGACCGAGGTGCTGCGCAAGGCCGCGGATCTGCTGTCCACCGAGGAGATCGGTGCCGAGTTGTACGTGTCGGCCAACACGGTCAAGACCCACCTGAAGAGCGTCTACCGCAAGCTCGGCGTCACCCGGCGCAGCGAGGCGGTCCACCGGGCGCAGGACCTCGGGATGCTCTGAGCCGTACGGGGGTCCCCGGGGGCGCCGGGAGCGCCGGGGACGCGCTTCTCGCCCGCACCGGGCGATGCCGAGCCGCGGCCCGGGGGCCCACGATGGCGGTGAAGGCCGGCAGAGGTCCGGGCCCTCGCACCGGCCCGGGCCCCGAAGCCTTCGTTCCGAGAGGAGTGAGTGCTCTCATGCGCTACGAATTCCGTATCTCGGGGGTCGTACCGGACACGCTCGCCGCGAGCTTTCCCGAGCTCGCCCGGACGCCCGTACCGGAGCAGACGCTCCTGTTCGGCAGCGTGGCGGACGAGGCCCACCTGTACGGACTCCTCACCCGCTTCCAGTCCCTGGGCCTGCGAGTGCTCGAAATGCGTCGGCTGCCCGCATGAGCGTGCGCCGCCGCCCCGTGCGCTCGGTGCGCTCCGTGCGCCCGGGTGAAGACCACCCGCTTCGGGTGATCACAGGAACCGGACCGCCGGACGACACTGCGATGTGGGCACCGAAGCCTGTCACCGACGAGCCGGAGCAGGACGGTCCTGCGCTGTACAGCCAACTGTGAGGTGAATTCCATGGGCCAGCCGACACCGACCGGGGGAAACTGGAACACCGGCCCTGCGCCGGGTACGACACCGATGTATCCAAGCGGCGACAGCCAGGGCGCGGGGAACGTGGGCACGTTGTTCGCCGCCGTCCTCCTCCTGGTGACCGGTTGCCTCGCGGTGTTCCAGGGAATCGCGGCCATCGCCAACGACGATGTCTACGCGCGCATCGGAAGCTACGTCTTCGAATTCGACCTCACGGCATGGGGTTGGATCCATCTGATCGTCGGGATCATCGTCATCCTCACCGGGGTGGGCCTGTTCGCGGGCTCGAACCTGGCGCGGGGCGCCGGTATCGCACTCGCCGGCATCAGCCTGATCCTCAACTTCATGTGGCTGCCGTACCAGCCGTGGTGGTCGATCATCATCATCGCGATCGACGTGTTCATCATCTGGGCCCTGTGCACGAGTTGGACGCACGCCACCGAGTGACGCGAGACGTGAGACGTGAGCGGCACCCGATCCGGCAACGGGTCGGGTGCCGCTCACGGCCGTCGGCCGCAGTGGGGCCCTGCGGCCGACGGGTGTGGTCCCGCCCTGTCGTCCGGGCTACGCGGCGCCCGTCATGCGGGCGAACACCACCACATTGCTGTCGTAATAGTGCTTCTTGGGGTCGAAGGTGCCGCCACAGGTGACCAGTCGCAGGCCCGCGTGGTCGATGTTCTTGTAGACCTCGAGCGTCGGGAACTCGGCCTTCGGGTACTCGGCGACGCGGTCCACCGTGAACGTGACCGTCTTGCCGTCCTGCCGGGTGACCTTGATGGTGTCTCCGCCCTTCATCGTCTTCAGCTTCTCGAACACCGCGGATGCTCCGTTCCACGTGACATGCCCGGCGATCACGGCCGGCCCTTGGGAGCCGGGGGTCGGCCCCGGCTCGTACCAGCCCGCGAGCGCGGGGTCCTTCGGGGTCTGCATGGTGCCGTCGGGGTTCTGCCGCAGGGTCTCCAGGGAACTGGTCAGGTTGAGCGAGGGGATCGAGATCTTCTGCGGCTCGGACCGGGCCAGGGCCTGTTGGACGCCGCCCGAGCCGGCACCCGCGCCCGTGCTCCCACCGCTCTGCGATCCGGCTGCGGGTGTCTTCCCGGGGGGAGCGGCATCGGCGGCGGCCGGTGCTCCCCCCGGGAGGTTCTGCCCCGCCGGGGCGGCGGGCTGCGCCGCGTTCTGGCCGCCGCACCCGGCGAGGAGGAGCCCCGTGAGGGCTACGGCCGCCAGCGGGCCCAGGGTCCGGCGGCGGGACCGCACGAGGGTCGCCTTCACGCGCCGCCCCCGGTGGACTCCCTGCGGACGGAGCCGATGCCGGCCCGCTTCCGCCCGAGGATCACCGCACCCGCCACCACGGCGAGTACGGTCATCGCCACACCGTCGCGCACCGTCACCGGCGCCGCAGCGTGCTCCGCCGTACCGCCACCGGTCTCGATGCCGCCCACGGGAACCGATCCCACGGCAGCGCCCTTGACCTCACCGCAGTTCGTCGGGGCCGTCGCCTCCTGGGGCAGCTTCGGGTCGAGCTCGCTCTTGCCCGCGCCCTCGAAGTCGTACTTCTTGTTCTTGTTGCGGTCGATGCCGTGCTGGACGACGTGCAGGTCCTTGATGTGGTCGACCACGTCCTGACCGACGGGGATCGTCCGCTTGTAGCGGATCGTGCCCTTCGCGTCGGCGACGGGCATGCGCAACACGTCCAGGCCGCTGGTGGCCTTGGTGTCCCCACCTGTGGTGAGCGAGATGTTGATGTCGCCGTAGTCATGCGTGGCCTCGGTGTTGCTGAGGACCCCGTCGCCGTCGGTGTCGTCGCTCGCGTCCGGGCAGTGGAAGTCGTGGCCCTTGGTCGAACCGTGCAGATGCTGGGCCGACGGTTGGCCCGGCACCATGCCCTTGGACTCGATCTGAACGGTCAGGTCCTTGCCCTTGAGGGTGAGCATGACCGTACCGCTGGAGCCTGATGAGTTCAGCTGCGCAAGGTCGATCTGGTACGTCTTTCCGCCCTCGGCGAGAGCTGGTCCGGAAACGCCGAGGGTCAGGACCACGGCGGCGGGTATGGCGGCGAGAACCACGTGGCGACCGGCGCGCTTGACTATCACATTCGCTCCTGTTCCGTGGATCCCCAGGAAGGGAATCGCAGATCGTACGGGATTTGAGCGAGGCCCTGGTGAGGCTCTCGCTGATCCTTCGTTGCCCCAACGCCTGCGGATGGGTGCCCATTTAAAAAATCTCAGGTGGCTGGTTCCGGCCGTGTTCGGCAGAGTCGTTCCGAAACCGGCGCATTTCCGCGTGCGATGCACGTCGGAACGCGCTCGGATCGGGCTCGAAACGCGCTCGGGAGGCAGCCGGATCATCGCGTCGGCCAGGATGTGGCGCGAGGCGGGTTCCCCGAAAGCCGCACGTCGGCGGCCTGGAACAGGCCGCGGTGGGGCCTGTGTCGAGCGGCTGGGAATTCGATGTGCAAACGCGCAGCCGCATACGCAGGGAGGAGGTCGGGGAAATCCCTCCTCCCTGCGTCCGAGTCAGCCCCGCACCGCCCATGGACAGGGGCTTCGGTGGGGCCGACCGCGTCAGGTGACGGAGTCTGAACTCGGTCTCTCCGGAAGTAATCTGACCGCTGTCCATTCGAGTCTGCCGCATCCACTCACGTGCATCCACCGCCTCAGAAATCATTCCGGTCGTCGACGGGTGGGATCATCCCCGCCGACGGGTCCGGCTCGGTCTCGACCTTTCTAGTCGTCCGGGCGGCGACCGGACGAATAGTTGACCTCTGATGCTAAGAAATGCCGTCAGCCGTGCACCGGGTACGAGGCCTGGAAGGCGAGCCGGCCGTCGGCCGCGTCGCCGATGCGCGTGAGCAGATCGTCGAGCGCGAGGTACTCCTCCCAGTGCTCCCCGCCGGTCTCGTGCACGAGACGGGCGATCAGGAGGTCTTCGAGCTCCTGGAGGCGCTTGTTCTTCCAGACCTTGTCGGCCGTGCTCACCAACAGGTCCTCGAGCGTCGTACCAGGAGCGGCCCACGAGGCGTGGGTTCCGGCGAAGCGGGCCAGGTCCGGGCCGAACCCGCGGGCCAACAGCAGTTTACGGCCCGCCTCTTCGTGCGAGGAGCCGGGCGCGGACAGTTCGGCCGGGTGCACCGTCTTACCGATGTCGTGGGTTGCCGCCCCGAAGGCGACGGCCGCACGGTCGACGATGATCCGCGGGTGGCGGCGCTCCAGCCAATCGACCAGTTGGACCGCCACGTCGTGGACGGCACGGAGGTGGGCGGCCAGTCGCGGCGGTGCGTCGAGCGACCGAAGGAGTTCCACCACCGGTGACGGAAGGGGACGCAGTGGTGGATCGGAAGGAGCGCGCAGAGCCTGGGACAAGAGGTCTGAGTAGTCGGTCACCGGTTCAGGCTAAGGAGCCGCCGGTGGGCCCCGTGCCGGACCCCTTGAGCGAACCGCAGATGCCGCCGAAGCGCGCGCGGGGGCGGCTGCTCGCGCGACGGGGGAACGCCGGCGGAGCCGGACGGCCACGTCCGTCTCGATCCCCGGGGCTCGACGGCGCTCCCGTACCCCCGAACGGAGGCGCGGGTCCACCTATTCGAGGGAACCGGGCGCCCGGACCCAGGCCCGGAGGCCGTCAGCTGCCGAAGTAGAGGGCGACGACCCCGCTCGGGGCCGTGCGGTGCTCCGGCACCGCTGTGCGGTTACAAGGAGATTCACGTGTCGCGTGTTCTGAAGAGTGCGGGTCTGGCCCTGGTGCTGGGCCTGGCGGTCATCGGCGGTGCCACCTCGGCGTCGGCGGACTCCACCGCGAACGGTGCCGCGATCGGTTCGCCCGGTGTGCTTTCGGGCAACGTGATCCAGATCCCGATCCACATTCCGATCAACCTGTGCGGCAACAGCATCAACGTGATCGGCGCGTTGAACCCGGCCGCCGGCAACGTCTGCGTCAACGCCTGAGGCTCGTGAACCGTGGCCCATCCCGGTCGGAGGCTCGACCGGGATGGGCCCGCACGCGACGGCGCCGCCGCCGTCAGGCCAGGGTGCGTACGTGCTGGTCGCGGAGCTCGTAGCGGGCCGCGAGCACGGCGAGTTCGCCCGCCGCCACCTTCCCTGCGAGGTCGGGTTCGGCCACGAGCCGTCTGCGGACGTTGCGCGCATGCGCATTGACCGTCGCGTCGATGCGGGCCTCACCCAGCTGACTGCGATCGATGGACGGCCGTATCTGATCGGCCAGATACTGGATATGAGCGGGGAGCGGCTCGCCCGACTCGTCGGCACGGACCGCGGCGGCGACCGCTCCGCACGACTGATGGGCCAGGACGAGCACGAGCGGTATGCGCAGCTCCAGAACCCCGTACGCGATGCTTCCCAGAACCGCCTCGTCCAGCACCTCGCCCGCCGACCGCACGGTCAGCAGGTCACCCAGCCCTTGGTCGAAGACCAGCTCGGGCGGAACGCGCGAATCGACGCAGCCCAGCACGATCGCGAAGGGCTGCTGTCCCTGGGCGAGCCGGCGACGCAGGGGCGCCGACTCGTGCGGGTGCTCCTGGTTCTGGGCCCGCCACCGCTGGTTGCCGGCCGCCAGTCGACGCAGGGCCTGTGCGGGGGTGGTCACGGGATCGGCGCTCTCCGGATCGCCCGAACCGGCGAAGGCCGGAAAGGCCGCGCTGAGGGTCAGTCCCGCTCCGGCGGCCGCCGCCGTGCCCGCCACCGCGGTGCGCAGCAGGGCGCGGCGGCTGTGCGGAGCAAGGGTGGTACGTATGTGCGAAGGCATGGCCGGACCGTAACTCGCTTTTTTGGTACGGGAGTTGGCCGGGCCCCCACAATGGCGGGATCCGCGCGGGGGCAGGCTTGATGGGGCCGGGATCTTCTCAGCATGCGGGCGCCGGGCGAACGGTGGGGTCACGCGGTGTCCGCCGCGCCCCCGGGCCGCGCCGCCCGGCCCGACGTGCGAGGCTTGCCCCGCACCCGGGAGGAGACCACACGATGCACACGCCGAGCCGGCCGGAAGACCTCGAACACCCCGAACTGCTGTGGGCCAGGGCGGTGACCATGGCCATGGTCGACACCGCGTGTTCCACCAGCACCGAGTTCGCCCTCGACGACGACGGCCTGTGGTGCCACTCCACCGGCGCGGGCGGCTGGTGGCGGCTGACCGTGGTGGACGAGGGACACGCGGTCTTCTGCGGCCAGGACCCCGACGGCAGCCACACCCATGTCGGCGGCGAGCAGATCGACTTCCTCGCGGGCGGCCCCGACTGGCTGCCCTGGGACCTCCTGCGCGACGACGCCGCCGGGAACCTCTTCGGCTTCGTCTACTGGTGGGAGAACGGCGCGTGGCACCGCATCCCGTACCCGGACGAGGTGCGGGAGGACGGGTTGGACGGGGCCGCGCCCTGGGTCGGCGCGGACGAGGAGGAGTTCCTCGAACTCACCGTGTCCTCCTTCGACGTCCCCTGGGCGCGCCGGCGGAGCCTGATCGATGTCGTCGCCCGGTTCGCGGCACTGGCACGGGAACGCAAGGCCGACGCGGGCGCCGTGGCGGCGCTGCTGGCGGCGGCCCATACCGAGGGCCACCCGGCGCCGCGCCTCGACGCTGCACTCGACCTCGCCACCCGCGGGGGCATCCTCTCCTAGGCCGATCGGCCGGCCGACCAGGCCGGCCAGGCCGATCAAGCCGTTCGGAGACACGGCCGACGGGCCCGCCGCACGTCACGTGCGACGGGCCCGTCGGCCGTTCCCGGTTCGTCCTCGGGTCGCTACTTGAGCCCGGCGAACGCCTTGGTGAAGGCCAGCGGCTGCTGAAGGATCGAGCTGCACGTCGCGTCGGCGTGGTTGACGGCTCCGGCCGCGCACTGCTTGTCCCGCGTGGAGGACCACATGGCCAGCCGGCCGATCCCCTTCGAGGCGGCGAACTGCACGAGCTGCGTCGCGTCCTCCACCGTGAAGATCTCGCTCGCGACATCGTTCACACCGATCATCGGCGTGACGGCCACAGCCTTCCACGCCGCCGCGTCGGACAGTCCGAGTACGCCCTTGATCTGCGCCTGCGTGGCCGTCGCGGCCTGGATCGCGTACTGCCCCATGTCCCCGCTGTACGCCGGACCGTAGTCCATCGCCATGATGTTGACGGCGTCGACCCGCACACCGTTCTTCTTGGCGTCGGCCAGCAGTGCCACGCCCGGCTGGGTCAGGCCCTCGGGCATCACGGGCAGGGTGAAGGCGACGTCCAGGCCCGGGTGGGACTTCTGCAACCGGGCGATGGCCTGGGCGCGGCGGGCGTTCGCCGCGGTGTCCGGCAGAGCGGCGCCCTCGATGTCGAAGTCGACCTTGGTGAGCCGGTACTGGTCGACGACCTTCCCGTACGCGGCGGCCAGCTCGTCCACGGTGGCGCAGTTCAGGGCCAGTTCGTGACCGGCGGCCCCGCCGAACGACACCCGGACGTCGCCGCCCTTGGCGCGCAGCGCGCCGATCTGGGCGGCGACCTTGTCGTTCGCGAGATCCGTGACCCCGCCCCACAGCGGAGCGCAGCCGCCGCCGGAGGTGATGAAGGCGAGGTGGAACTCCTTCACGCCGGTCTTCGTCGCGGTGTCGAGCAGGTCGTACGCGGGGTAGAGGGAGGTGTCCACGTACGGGGCGAAGCGCGCGCCGCCGCCCCCGGGGGCGGGGGTGGGGGTCGGGGCGGTCGCCGTGGGGGAGGGCGACCTGGTCCCGGTGGGCGCGGCGGACGTGGCGGGCGCGGTCGGGGCCGGGCTCGCCGTCACCGTGGGCCGGGCGGTGGGGCGCCCGCTGGGCTGGGCCGTGGCGCCTTGGTCCACGGAGCACTTCACCCCGTTGATCAGACACCCGGTGGGGTCGCCGAGCGTGCCGGTTCCGCTCGCGACGAAGCCGACGGTGACGGAGGCCCCTGCCGCCAACTGCCCGTTCCAGCTAGCCGGCTTCACGGTGACGCGGCGACCGGAGACCGTGTGGGTACCGTTCCAGAGCGAGTCGATCTTCGTACCCGCCGGCAGGTCGAACTGGAGGGTCCAGTCCGACTGCGCCGCGCCGGTGCTGTTGGTGATGACGTACTGGCCGGTGTAACCGCCGCTCCAGGAGCTGGACTTCGTGTAGACGGCTCCGACCGAACTCGCCTGCGCGGTCCCGGTGAAGGCGAAGGCCACCCCACCGATCACCGCGGCCGTCACGAGCGCGCCCGTGACCTTCGCCGTACGACTCGTCCTGCGCCGGTGCCCGACTGTGCTGCCCATCGCGTGCCTGCCTCTGTGTTACCGGGGAGTTGGGGATTCGGCAGCACGCTAGCCGCACCGAAACGGACATTCGTTCGTTTCGGTGCCGCCGTGATGAGTCTTAGGTTCCACTTAAGGCAGGGGAAAGCGGGGGATCAGGAAGGGGGATTGCAGGGCCCCTTGAACCTCAAGGGTGCTGGCTCCGTACGGTCCATGGTGATCCAGGGTGATCCCGCTCGTGTCGCCGCCGGTGGCTCCCCGACCGGCTCCCCGATCCTTCCCGGATGCACGATGATCCGGGTCTCGTCCGACATCCCTGGACTGCCGCCCGCCCGGCCGGCGGCGCCACGTGCGACGGGCGGGGGAGCGGAGAGTATGCGGACCCGGCTCGCCGGGCACCCGACGACGCGCGCCTGTCCGGCAAGGCCCGCAAGAGAGGGCCTGGCGCCCCCGGTGGGTCAGACGGTGTCCTGGACCGGCAGCGCCGCCACCATCGGATGGTCCTTCTCGATCAGGCCGAGCTTCGCGCTGCCGCCGGGGGTGCCGAGGTCGGTGAAGAACTCGGCGTTCGCCGCATTGAACGGCTGCCACGGCTCTGGGGTGTCGTCCTCGAAGTAGATCGCCTCGACCGGGCAGACCGGCTCGCAGGCGCCGCAGTCGATGCACTCGTCGGGGTGGATGTAGAGCATCCGCTCCCCCTCGTAGATGCAGTCGACGGGGCAGTCGTCCACACATGCCTTGTCCTTGACGTCCACGCAGGGCAGGGCGATCACAAACGTCATCGGGCTGCCGTCCTCTCCGGGTCGGTGCTGCTTGCCGCTCTGGCGTAGCCGACCGTAGGTGCTCAAGTAGACTTGAGGTCAACAGGAGGCGGTGCATGACGACTCATCAGCCCGGCGGCGCCAAGGCCGCCCCCGACGACTGGCTGGGCATCGGCGAGGTCAGCGCGCGGACCGGGGCGGCGGTGTCCGCCCTGCGGTTCTACGAGGAACTCGGCCTGATCGCGTCCGAACGCGACGAGCGCAACCAGCGCCGCTACCCCCGGCACATGCTGCGCCGGGTCGCCCTGATCTCGGTGGCGAAACGGATCGGCATCCCGCTGCAGGACCTCCGGGAGGCGTTCGTCGACGTACCGCTCGACCGACCGCCGAGCCACCAGGAGTGGCAGCGCGCCTCGCGCGGCTGGAAGCGCCGTCTGGAGGAGCGCCGGCAGACCATCGAACGACTCGAGGCCGAACTCACGGGGTGCATCGGCTGCGGCTGCCTCTCCATGAAGGCCTGCGCCCTGCTGAACCCTGGCGACGCACTCGCCGAGGACGGCGCCGGACCCCGACGCCTTTAAGGGGCGGCGGATTCGCAGGGGCTGAGGACGAGACGCCCGTCCGCGTCTTCGGCGTTGACGTGGACCAGGACGGTGCTGTCGTCCTCGAAGCGCAGCGAGCAGACCGGGTCGAGCCGCAGCAGGAGGTCGAGGCGTTCTCGCTCGGGCTCCGACATGGGGCTGCGCGGCGCGGCGATGCGCCTCCGGCCGTCGCTGAGCATCGAGACGGTGAGGGTCACGCGGAAGCTGCCCAGGCACATCGATGGATTGGCCCACCATTCGAGCGTCGCCGTGCAGTCGTAGCTGTCCATGCCGGAAGTATCGCGGAGCAGGCCCCTCTCCGTACGGGCCCGCCGCTGCCAACCTGGGCTCCACCAGGGCCCGTTGGACCCGACGTGGGGTCGTCCTGGCTTCCGGGGGACCATGCGCTGATTTCTTAGCATCAGAGGTCAACAATTGTCTCGGCCGCCACCCGGCCGACTAGAAAGGGGCGCATCGGAAACCGAACCCGGCGCCGGCAGGGGTGATGAACCCGTCGGCGGAATATGGCGAAGGTGTGATGTGCATGCGTGAGCGCAGCTGGATCCGAGCGATCGCGGTCGGATCGCTGAAGAGAATTCCGAGTGGTGGACCTCTCTCCTGATAGGCCGGTCATGCTGATACCGATGCTGTTCTCCCCGGCGCTCGCCTCGGCCGACGAATACCGATCCTTGACGTCGACCATCCGTTCCAAGGCGCAGGACGCGCAGGGATTTTTCGGCGGAGCCGGTCGCAAGGAGGGCGAAATGCCCTACCTCCCCCTCCACGTCCAACTGCGTGGTCTGTTCGTCGAGCTGTACATCGAGCTCCGCCCCCGCAATACGAGTCTTCGGATCGTCGGCTTCCGGAACATCTTCGAGAACGGCCAGGCCCCGCCGGAAGCGTACGTCCGCCACGTGCGGGACTCGGCCGCGCCGCCGGGGCTGCGCCGAACCCAAGCCCTGCCGTTCGGCGGAGGTCGGGCCGAACTGGAGACGGCCGCCGCCGTCCGGCGTTCGGGGATCCTGCTCGGGCGCCGGCCTTTGAGCGACGCGGTCGTCCGATTGCACCAGAACCGGGATCCCCGGAGCACCGCTCACGGATTGCTCGTGCTCTCGGAAATGCTCTGCGAGGCCGCCCGATATCCCGCCCTGGCCGATGCGATGTCGCGTATATGGATGACCGGCGGCCGATTGTAGGGCGCAGCCGCCGTCCGCAATTCCCGGACGTCATGGATCCGATGAATGGGGATCGTCGAAAGCAGGGCGACGCGCCATCGTTGCCTTTCCGGACGATGTTCGGCGCTCTCATGAGCGACGCCGCAGAGCCGGCTGACGACCTCGCGACAGCTGTCCGGCCAGCCGTGGTGCCCCTACGGGGTGGCCCGTCGATCCAGTGATGCCGAAGACCGTCCGGCGACGAGCCAGGCCGCGGCCTCGCCCCAAGGCTGTCCGGTTACTCCCGCAGAGCCGTTCTGCCGGCGGTCGACGATCCCCTCGATTCGGGGCAGGAGTGCGGCGCATTCGGGGGGCGAGAGCTCGCCTCAACCGTCGTCGGGGCGATCCAGGAGCGGTTCGGGCGAGGTGGATACGTCACTCCAGGGGCGCTCTCCACCGAAGCCCCGCATCCCGTCGAGATCGGAGCCCTCGGCTCGCGCCGGCTCCGGCATCTCGGCGAACCCTGCCAGGCTGTGATCGGCGTCCGCCCGGTCGCAGCGAGGCACCCGACCCGAGTGATCGCCAGGTCAGGTCCTGGCTCCCGCCTGAGTGCGGTGCGTTCCGTCGGCGGTCGTACCGCTCGCACCGGTCGGCCCGGTCGGTCCGGTCGGTGGCGTCAGCCGTGCGTGGCGTCGATGACGCAGAAGCGGTTGCCCTCGGGGTCGGCCAGCACCACGAAGTCCGGGTCCTGCGGGTAGGAATCCCAGTCGACGTGCCGCGCCCCGAGGGAGACCAGCCGCGCCACCTCGGCCGTCTGCTCCGCCGTGTCCGCCGCGTACAGGTCGAGGTGGACGCGCGGCCGTTCCTGTACGGGCGTGACGCTACGGCCGAGCGCCAGGCCCGGGCCGCCGCCCTCGGCCGGCACCAGGACGGTCCAGTCGTCGTCCACCAAGCCGTCGCGGGGTACGTACCCCAGCGCCCGGCTCCAGAAATCCGCGGCCCGCCGCACGTCCGCGGCTCCCATGACGATCGTTCCGAGGGTCAGCATGATCCGATTCTGGCAAACCCCGGCCCCCTCTAGGGTGCCGCGGCCCGTTCGATCGCGACCATCGCCGCGTCGTCGTCCAAGGTGTTGCCCGCCGCGTGCGCCAGCAGGTCCGCGCAGACACGGTCCAGCAGTGCTTGCGGGCGTAGCCCCGGCCACGCGCTCACGCGCCGCGCCAGCGGGTAGAAGGCGCCCGCCCGGTCACGTGCCTCCAGGACGCCGTCCGTGTAGAGCAGCAGGACGTCCCCCTCGGCGAAGGCGAAGGTCTGCGCGGTGACCGACGATGCCACGAGCCCGGCGAGCCCCAGCGGCGGCGCGGGCCGGTCCACCTCCAGCTGCACGGCGCCGCCGGCGCGCAGGACGAGCAGCGGTGGCGGATGGCCGCAGCTGACGAGGTGCACCACCGGCTCGCCGTCGGGAATCTCCAGAACGGCCGCGGTCACGAAGCTCTCGCCCTCGTCACCGGCGCCGTCCAGGTCCGTGGAGACCGCCGCCTCCAGGTAGTCCACCAGGCCCGGCAGCCCGGCCTCCTGGTGGGCGGAGGCCCGGAAGGCACCCAGGACGAGCGCGGCGTCCCCGACCGCCTCCAGCCCCTTGCCCCGCACATCGCCGATGATCAGCCGCGTGCCGGTGGCCGTCCGGGCAGCGGCGTACAGATCGCCGCCGATCTGGGCCTCGGCCGCGGCGGCCAGGTACACGGAGGCGACACCCAGCGGGCCGATCCGGTCGGGCAGCGGTCGCAGGACCACCTCCTGGGCGGTCTCGGCCACCGAGCGCAGCTGGGTCACCTCCTTCTCGTGCACCTCTCGCAGGTGGGCGAAGAAGGTCGCGAACACCGAGATCATCACGAGCGCGATGATCTGGAAGGTGTGGTTCAGATCGGTCAGGCTCGTACGCGTCGTCGCGACGACCACCTGGGCCAGTACGGCGATCAGACCGACGAAGGCCGTCATCCGGGGCCCCGCGAACGACGCGGTCACGGCCGGCGCGGCGGCCAGGAACGGTCCGAGGTGCACATCGGGCGGAGCGAGCACGTCGACCGTCGTCACCAGGGCGATCAGCGCGAACGGGACCGCCAACTGCGCACGGCTCACAGCGGGGGACCGGTGGTGAGGGGGGTGGGACGGTGGCCGGAGATCCATCCCTCCTGCATACACCGCCAGGCGAGCCGGATCCCCGAAGCCAGGCCGTCGCAGGCGATCCCGCCGCTCCCGCCGCGCCCACGGGTCCCGTCGGCCCCGCCGCCTTCGCGGTCTCCCGGGTCCTCCCGGTCCTACGGGCGACGGCGGGGCTTGCCGCCCTTCGCGCCCTTCGCACCCTTGGCACCGCCGGCGGCGCCGCGGGGGTTCTTGCCCGTCGGCTTGCCGGACGACGACTTCGCGCCGCCGGACTTCCGCTGCGCGCCGCCACCCGTACCCGTTTCCGGGCGCTTGCGCTTCTCCTTGGGCTGCGGCGGGGTCGGTGCGCGCCCCCGCGTGCTGTTCACGGTCCGGCCGCGGACGATCCCGATGAACTCCTCCACCAGGTCGGTGGTCTCCTCCTGCGGCCACGACAGCGCGACCCGCGAGGCGGGCGCGTCCGAGACCGGCCGGTAGGTCAGGTCCTTGCGGTGGTGCAGGCGGGCGAGCGACTGCGGGACGACGAGCACGCCCACACCCGCGGCGACCAGCTCGATCGCGTCGGCCGTCGTCTCGGGGCGCTCGATCGCAGGCTTGCCCGGCAGCTGCTCCCAGGCCAGGGTGTCGTCGAGCGGGTGGAACACGATCTCGTCGGCGAGGTCCTCGGTGGACACCTCTTCCGCCGCGGCCACGAGGTGATCCTTGGGGACCACGACCACCGTGGTCTCGGTGTAGAGGGGGATCGCGGCCAGATCGTCACGGTCGACCGGCAGCCGCACGAACCCGGCGTCGGCGCCGCCCGCCCGCAGCACACCGAACGCCTCGATCGGGGACACCGGGACCAGGGTCAGCGGGACATCGGGCAGCCGCTCGTTCCAGATACGCACCCACTTGCTGGGTGTGACCCCCGGGACATAAGCGAGCCGGAACGAATGGGGTACTTCCGAGCCTGTCACCCCGCAAGGTTACCGGTCGTGGTCGGAGGTAGCGCACACGCTCGATACTCTTGACACCATGACGTCGCACCAGAACACCCAGACGATGAAGCCCGCGACCGCGGCGAAGAAGCTGGGCGTGTACCTCGAGGCCACCCCCGCAGAGTTCCAGGAGGGTGTCGTCTCGCGCAGCGAATTGAGTGCGCTCCAGGCCGATCCGCCCCAGTGGCTGCAGGACCTGCGCGCCAACGGTCCGCACCCCCGCCCGGTGGTGGCGGCCAAGCTCGGCGTGTCCATCGCCGGCCTCGCCCGCGGCGGGGTCACCGAGCCCCTCACCACGGAGCAGATCGAAGCGCTGAAGCAGGAAGGCCCCGAGTGGCTCCAGCGTGAGCGCACCACCCAGGCCGAGGTCCGCAAGGAGACGGTCCGCATCAAGGAGAAGAACGCGGAGAAGGCCGCCAAGGCCCAAGACCAGCAGTCCTGACCTGCAGCTCCGCCGGTCCGCCAGGCCTGGCCTCCTCCGGGGAGGCCAGGCCTGACGCCTTCCCCGGCCGGCTAAGCCGCCTCCATGCCTCCGCTACGCCGCCTCCGCTACGCCGCCACGGGGGCCGGCCGGATCAGCAGGCGGCCCCGTCGCCCCCCAGCGATCGCACGGCCCGCTCCAGCCGGGCCCGCCGGGTCTCCGGGGTGAGCGCCTGCAGCAACGGCAGGACGACCTGGTAGCGCCCGGTGCGATCGAGCGCCTCGAACGCCGCTCCGGCAGCCGGGTCCGCCACGAAGGCCGCCGCGAGATCCGGTGGCACCGTCGCCGTCCGCTGTGACGCGTAGGCGTGCGTCCACCGGCCGTCCGCCTGCGCCCTGCGCACCTCGGCGAGCCCGGGTTCCCGCATCCGCCCCGCGGCGATCAGCTCCGCGACCTTGTCCACGTTCACCTGCGACCACAGGCTCTTGGCCCGGCGCGGCACGTACTTCTGCAGGTAGTACCGCTCGTCGAGGGCGCGTCGCTGCCCGGAGATCCAGCCGTAGCACAACCCGATGTCGACCAGCTCGTCATCGGTGACCGACGCGATCCCGGACTTCTTCTTCGCCAGCTTGATCCACACGCCCTCGTGGCGCGAGTGGTGCTCGGCGAGCCAGCTCTCGAACGCCTCGGCGTCCGCGAAGCCGATGATCTCCACCCCGCCCAATTCCTCCATACGCCCAGGCTATCGCCGACCGTCCGGGCCATCTCTTCCGACGTGGGCCTTCGGGTGTCGTGTTCGCGGACCGGGATCCCGTGCTCGACGGCCAGGGCGCCGCCGCCTGCCGGTGGGCTCCGCCACCCGTCCCGGACTGCCGGGAGCTCGGCGCCCGGGACCGGCTCCAACTCGTCATCGTGGCATACGAGTTGGAGCCAGTCTCGCTGTTCCGCTGAGGGGGCCCGGGCGCCGGGCACGCGCTTCAACCGGCCGCCGGCGTGCTGCCGGTGTCGTGCGGAATCGATTCCTCAGGCGGTCACGGCCTCGGGGCGGTTCTCGTCCCGCCGTCCGGCGGATGCCGTCGACCGCGAGGTGAACAGCCCGTCCAACGCCAGGGCGCCGGGACCGGTGAACACCAGCAGGAGGAAGGCCCAGCAGAACATCGCCGAGGCCTCGCCACCGTTCTGCAGCGGCCACAGCGCGCCGGGCTGGTGCACGGTGAAGTACGCGTACGCCATCGAGCCGGAGGCGACGAACGCCGCCGCTCTGGTACCGAGGCCCAGCAGGATCAGGGCGCCCGCGACGAGCTGGATGGCGGCGGCGTACCAACCGGGCCACGTGCCGGCGGCGACGGTTCCGCCGCCGTGCGCGCCGCCGAGGACCCCGAAGAGGGAGGCGGCGCCGTGCGAGGCGAAGAGCAGTCCGGTGACGATCCGGAAGAGGCCGACGGCGTAGGGCCGGGCATGGTCGAGCCGTGCGTTCATGGGGGGAGACTCCTTCGGTCGGGGACGGGTCCCGAAGTCGTGCCGACGTTCTCGAGCGTGGGCGAGCCATAGGTTAGGTAGGCCTAACCAGGCTGGCAAGCGCGAGTTCCGGCCACCCGCCCGTGGCCCCACCGAGGCGGTTCGACGCTACCCCGCGCCCGGAAGGCCGCCTCGGTGGCGCGCACGTACGTCCCCTCCCCGGCCGCGGCCGACCGTGCCTAGGTCCACATGTCCCGCGCGCGAGGGGGTTCGGCGTCCGGCCGTGTGGTTCCGGCGGCGGGTCGGCCCCGTCCGCCGGCGATCGGCCGACCCGTGGGGTCCGCTGGACGCGTGAGCATCCTCCCCGGGCGTGACTGGTGGACCGGGCTCCCGCCCGCGGCGGGCGCCGCCGTCATGGCCACCGGCATCATCTCCGTCGGCCTGCACCTGACCGGGCACGAGGCGGTGTCGCTGGTCGCACTGGTCGTCGCCGGGGCGCTGTGGCTCGTACTCGCCGCAGACTTCACCGCCCGGCTGCTCGGCGACCGCGGGCGCTTCCGCGCCGAGGCGGACACCCCGGCCGCGCTGACGGCCGTCGCCGCCACCACCGTCATCGGGGCCCGGTTCTCGCAGCAGGGGTGGCAGACGGCGGCCGCCGTGCTGCTCGTACTGGCGACGGTGCTCTGGCCCTGGCTGCTGTTCAACGTCCTACGACACTGGCGGCGGCGCATGCCGGGAGCGGCTTTCCTCGGCTGCGTGGCGACCCAGGGACTCTCCCTCCTCGCCGCGTCCCTCGCCGACGCCGAACACCTGACCCCGCTCGCCCGGGCGGCGATGGCCGGCTTCTGCCTCGGCCTGCTGCTCTACGTTGCCGCCCTCTTCCGCTTCGACCTGCGCGAGGTGGTGGGCGGGGCGGGTGACCACTGGGTGGCGGGCGGCGCGCTCTCCCTCTGCGCCCTGGCCGGATCCAAACTCACGGCATCACCCGTATGGACCGGTTCCGCGCACAGCACCCTGCGTACCGTCACCCTGGTCCTGCTCGCCCTGTCCCTCGTCTGGTACGTCGTGCTCCTCGCCGCGGAACTGCGTCACCCGCGGCCGCGCTACGACATCCGGCGCTGGGCCACCGTCTTCCCGCTCGGCATGACGGCCACCGCCTGCCTGTCCGTGGCGGAACCGGCCGGTATCGCCTGGCTGCGCCCGCTGGGCGAGGTACTGCTCTGGATCGCCGTGGGGGCCTGGCTGCTGACCTTCGCCGCGCTGGTCGCCTCGCACCTCACCGCCGGCAGCGGGGCTCGCCGCCGATGAGGCCCACGTCCCCGTCCCACAGCCCAAGCCCCGCACGCCCTTCCGGCCGTGTGGCGACGGCGCCGGCTCATCAGTAGGGTCCGGACATGGCGTACACATTCCAGGTGACCATCGACTCGACCGACCCGCACAGGCTCGCCGACTGGTGGGCCGAGGCCCTCGGCTGGGAAGTGGAGCCGAGCGACGAGCAGTTCATCCGGGGCCTGATCGAGGCGGGCCACGCGAGCGAGGACGACACCAAGACCCACCGGGGCACCCTCGTCTGGAAGGCGGGCGCCGCGATCCGCCACCCGGAGGGGCTGGAGCGCGCGCCGCGCGTCCTGTTCCAATTCGTCCCCGAGCCCAAAACGGTCAAGAACCGGGCCCACTTCGACGTCCGGACCGGCTCCGACGACCCGAAGGCGGTGGTCGAACGCCTCATCGCCAAGGGCGCCACGCACCTCCACGAGGGCAACCAGGGCCCCAGCGTGTGGACGACCCTCGCCGACCCCGAGGGCAATGAGCTCTGCGTCTCCCATTAGGCGTTCCGGACAGTGTGGGCGCAGCCGACAGATCCGAAAGAGACGACCCAGGGGTGTCCGTGAAAGTGATCCTCTTCGGCGCGACCGGCATGCTCGGCCGGGGCGTCCTGCGTGAATGCCTGCGGGACGACGCGGTCGAGAGCGTCCTCGCCGTCGGACGCACGCCGCTCGGCGTCAGCCACCCCAAGCTGCGCGAGTCCGTCCAGGGCGATCCGTCCGACCTGGCCGCCGCCGGGATCGACCCGACCGCGTACGACGCCTGCTTCTTCTGCCTCGGGGTCTCCTCCGTGGGCATGAAGGAGGAGGCGTACCGGCACGTCACCTACGACCTGACGCTGGCCGTGGCCCGGCCGCTGGCCGCGGCCAATCCGGGCATGACCTTCGTCTACGTCTCCGGGGAGGGCACCGACAGCACCGAGCAGGGTCGCTCCATGTGGGCCCGGGTCAAGGGCAGGACCGAGAACGACCTGCTGGAACTCCCGTTCCGCGCCTACATGTTCCGCCCCGGGATCGTCCAGCCGGTGCGCGGCGTGCCCTCCAAGGCCCGCATCTCCCGGATGTTCTACGCCGTGCTCGGACCACTGGTCCCCCTCGTGCGGCGGGTCGCGCCGAACCTCGTCATCACCTCCGAGACCTTCGGCCGTGCCATGATCGCGGTCGCCACCCCCGGCACCGAGGTACCCGGCCACATCCTGCGGCCGGCCGACATCAACCGCCTGGGCGGTGCGCCGACCAGGCATAATTGACTACCGGGCACACCCTCCCGCACGTGAGAATGAACCATCTCGAACCGGGAGGACCCCATGAGCCAGGAGACCCTGACTCTGCATGACCTGATGCCCGCACAGGCGCTGGCGGAGTCGATCGAAGCCGGGTACGTGACCCGCAAGTCGCACCCCGAACTGCCGCTGTCCATCTACACCTACACACGGACGGCCCAGTACGAACGCGTCTGGAACGACGTCACGACCCGCTGTCGCGGACTCGTCGCCGACGACGCCACCGGCGCCGTCGTCGCACTGCCGCTGCCGAAGTTCTTCAACGTCGGCGAGCACGAGTCGGGTCAGCCGTACGCCCCCGCCCTCCCGGACGAGCCGTTCGCGGTCTACGACAAGGTCGACGGCAGCCTCGCCGTCGTCTTCCACTACGCGGGCCGCTGGCGGGTCGCCTCCAAGGGCTCCTTCATCAGCGCCCAGGCGACCTGGGCGCAGCGCACGCTCGACGGCCGGGACACCGGGGCCCTGCGCCCCGGCACCACCTACCTCGCCGAGATCCTGTACCCGCAGAACCGCATCGTCGTCGACTACGGCGACCGCCGGGACCTCGTCCTCCTCGCGGCCTTCGGGCCGGACGGCACGGAGGTTCCGCTCACCGAGGCCGCGCCACACTGGGAGGGGATCGGCTCCGTCGTCACGGTGTGGCCCGCCATGCCCCTCGACGAGCTGATCGCGCTGGCCGAGTCCAACACCCTGCCCGGCGGCGCCTCGGCGACCGGTACCCAGGCGGAGGGCTTCGTGCTGCGGTTCGCCTCGGGTGTGCGCGCGAAGGCCAAGCTGGCCGAGTACGTACGGCTCCACCGGGTGCTCACCAAGGCCACCGAGCGGGACATCTGGCGCGCCCACGGCATCCAGCGGTTCGCCGGCCTGCCCCTCAAGCAGCTCGCCCAGGGCCTCGGCACCACGGCGTCCGAGATCGAGGCCTCGGGCGGCAAGCCGCTCGACGCGCTGCTCGACCAGGTGCCCGACGAGTTCGACGCGTGGGTGCGCGAGGTGATCGAGCGGTTGGAGTCCGAAGCGGCGCTGCGGGAGCGTGCCATCGGCGAGGCGTACGCGGGACTCGCGCACCTGGCGGCCGACCGGGGAGCCTTCGCCCGTGCCGTGAAGGCCCTGCCCGAACGCGAGATCCGGGCGGCGATGTTCCTGCGTCTGGACGGCCGATCCACGGAACTGGCCGTCTGGCGCAACGTGCGGCCCGAGACGTCCGACCCCTACACGAACGACGAGGAGAACTGACCCGTGTCCGAAGAGACACTCACGAACACGGACGCGAACCCCGGCGCGACCCCGACCGCCGAGGCCACGTCGGACGAGACCGCGACCCCGGTCGCCGTCGAGGAGCCCCGGCTGCCCGTCGTGCATGTCATGACGGGACTGCCGGCCTCCGGCAAGACGACCGCCGCGCGCGCCCTGCAGGCCGAGGCCGGTGGCCGCATGCGCCGCGTCAACCTCGACGACCTGCGCCTCATGCTCGACCTCCCGGACCCCGCGCGGGGCCGCAGCTTCAGGCACGAGCAGACCGTACTGGCCGTGCAGGACGCGGCGGTCCGCGCCGCGGTCGACGGCGGGTTCGACGTGGTCGTCGACAACACCCACCTGACCAAGAACATCCCCAAGCGTCTCAAGGCGGCCGTCGGCGGTCTCGCGACCTTCGTCGTGCACGACTTCACCGACGTCCCGCTGGAGGAGTGCCTGCGCCGGGACGCCGCGCGCGAGCGCCAGGTCGGCGAGGAGATCATCCGCGTCCTGGCCGAGAAGCACGAGAAGGCGCGACGGGGAGGCTGGCGGCTGACGTCGCAGTGGATGAACGGCGGATCGGGCGGGATGGCCGCGCCACCCGTGACGGAGTACATCCCCGACCCGGCCCTGCCGGCGGCGGTGATGTGCGACATCGACGGCACGCTCGCGCTGACCGGCGACCGGGGCCCGTACGACTTCTCGCGCTGCGAGCTCGACCTGCTCAACGAGTCGGTACGGCACGCTCTCGACGCCTTCCGGCGCGCCGACGGCGACGTCATCGTGCTGCTGTCGGGGCGTGGCGAGGAGCACCGCCCGCAGACCGAGTCGTGGCTGCGGCGCCACGAGGTGCCCTACGACGAGCTGTGGATGCGCGCGGCGGGCGACACACGCCGCGACGACGTGGTGAAGGCGGAGCTGTTCGACACGCATGTGCGCCACCGGTACGCGGTCCGGGTCTCGCTCGACGACCGGGACCGGGTGGTCGCGATCTGGCGCCGGATGGGCCTGCCCACCTGGCAGGTCAACTACGGCGACTTCTGAGGACCGGGCCACCATGGACACGGCGGACGCCACCGATGCCGGCGACGCCACCGACGCCGAGCGGCACGTGCTGATCGTGGACGGCGCGAACGTTGTCGGCTCGGTGCCGGACGGCTGGTGGCGGGACCGGCGGGGCGCGGCCGTGCGGCTGCGTGATCTGCTGGCCGGCCGGGGCGGGGACGAGGAGATCGTCCTCGTCGTCGAAGGCGCCGCCCGGGGCGTCGAGTCCGTTCCCGGCGTACGGGTGGACTCGGCGCCCGGGAGCGGTGACGACCGGATCGTGGAACTGGCCGCCACGTACGCGGAGCGTGGCTGTGTCGTCGTCACGGCCGACCGTGAACTACGGGCACGGGTCCGGGCGTACGGCGTGGAGTGCGTGGGGCCGCGTGCCGTACGCCCGGTGGACTGACTGCCGGTCGGACCGGGTCAGCGGCAGTACTTCACCTCGGAGAGGTTCTTGACGTAGCGGGCGGAGACCCAGCGCTCCTTGTCGTAAGCGCGCTTGGACATCGAGGTTGCGGGCTCCCAGCTGCTGTTCCGGTCGGCCAGGCGGTACCAGATGCGGTTGCCGTCGACGTTGTCACCGTACTTCTTGCACTCGATGTCGACCTTGCTGTTCGGGTACACGTGGCCCAGGGACTGCGAGCGGGTGCTCGGCTTGCTGCGGACCGTCAGCGGGCCCTTGGACACGACCTTGCCGGTGACGTACCGCTCGGGGTAGACACCGGGCTCCGCGGACCCTCCGCCGACGACGATCTCCCGCGGCGGCTGGTTCTCCGGACCGTCGTCGGCGACGGCGGCGCCCGCTCCGACCAGACCGAGAACCAGGCTGCCGGTGGCGAGAGCGAGGGTGGTTCTGGTGGGCTTCAGCATGAGCCGGCTCCTCTACGAAGACATCCACCCGGCCGCGACGCGCGGCGCGGGGCGACAACCAGGCGGCTGCCAGGGACGACTATGACGAGGCCGAGGCGCGTAGCCCCGGTGGCTCACCGCCCTTTAACCCGATATGACCAATTTGCCCCATGGGGGTGCGTGGCCGTGCCCGCCCCCGAACGGGCACGGCCGCGCAGCGGGGCCCCGGGGGGACTGGGCCGACGCCGACCGATGGGCCGGCGGAAGAGAATCTACGGCCCGACCACCTGAACCGCGCCCATCCAGGGGATGAGGCCGGTCTACCGCCAAGGGGGGCGACGCCGTACAACCTGAGTGGTACTCAAGGAGATTGAGGCCTGCCGAGCACCCGTCCGGTGGCGACCCGATGCACGCCGGTATGCGCCCGCATGCCCTGATCGCGCGGCCCGGGGTGCGCGCGCCGGCGGCCCGCGCGAGAGTGGGTGCCATGGGAATCGATGACTACGGCGGCGGCGCCGGCGCACACGAGAGCGGCGTCCTCGTCGTGACGACCAACGACGTCCCCGGCTACCGGGTCGAGCGCGTCATCGGCGAGGTCTTCGGCCTCACCGTCCGCTCCCGCCATCTGGGCAGCCAGATCGGCGCAGGCTTGAAGTCGATGATCGGCGGCGAGCTCAAGGGGCTCACCAAGACCCTGGTGGAGACCCGGAACCAGGCCATGGACCGACTCATCGAACAGGCGAAGGCGCGCGGCGGCAACGCCGTGCTGATGATGCGCTTCGACGTCACCGACGCGCAGGACGTCGGGACCGAGGTGTGCGCGTACGGCACGGCCGTCGTCCTCGTCCCCGCCTCCACCTGACCCGCACCTGACCCGCCCGACCGCAGTCCGGCACCTGAGGTGACGCTCACCCCCTGACCGATCGATGCGAGGTTGTCGTCCGCAGGTCCGGTCGGACCCTCTCCGTCCAGGACGGTCTGCCGGACCGCTACCGGGCGGAGATCGCGGATGCACGGGCCGGGACGACCTTCGCAGTGCCGGGCACCGCATCACCCGCGGGCTGCGACTACCGCTTCCAGAGGGTCACTTCGGTGAGGTACGTCGGGGGCGTGTAGCTCTTGTCGGTCGAGGGCTCGAGGATGACGATCTTCACCATGGCCAGGGGGCCCTTGCTCGTGACGGTGCCCACCGGGCCGGGGCCCTGGGTGGGCGCGTACGCCGCGGGGACCGGCCCGGTGTCTGGGCGGGCGCCTGCGTGGGCGCGTACGAGGGCGGGGCCGGAGCCTGCGGGCCGTTGGAACCGAGCAGCATGTTGCTCGGCTTGAGGTCGCGGTGCACCACCGAGGCGGCGTGGATGGAGTGCAGGGCCTGCGCCGTGCAGCCGATCAACTGGAACATCGCGGGCAGCGGTAGGGGGCCGTAGGTGGCGAGGGTGTCGTCGAGCGCCAGGCCCGGCACGAACGCGGTGGCCGGCCACGGCTGTTCGCCGCTGGTGTCATGGTCGAGCACCGGCACGATGTGGTAGCCCTGCACGCTGCGGGCGGCCTGCACCTCGCGTTCGAAGCGGACCCGGAAGTCCTGCTCCTGGGCGAGTTCGCGGCGGATGACCTTGAGAGCGACCGGCTGGTTCCCACGGGTCCGGGAGAGGTGGACGGAACCCATACCGCCTTCGCCGATCTTCGCGAGCAGCCGGTATCCGGCGGTGTCGGTACGGCGTCGTCGGTGTCGGTCATGGGCTCCCCCTTGATGATCACTGGCATCAGATCCTGACGGGGGAGCGGACCGCCGAGGCGCCGCGCCGGTACGGTGGTGCTCCGGAGACGAAGGGGCGGCCCGATGAGTCGACGCAAGTCCGCGGCAGAGGTGTTCGACGATCTGGGAGAGCGCTACGAGGAGGTGTTCGGTCGGGTCCCGGGCCAACTGGCCGCCCTTGACTGGCTCACCGGGCGACTGTCTGCCGGAGCAAGGGTGTTGGACGTGGGCAGCGGCACCGGACGGCCCACCGCCCAGGCTCTGGTCCGGGCCGGCTGCGCCGTCACCGGCATCGACGTCTCGGCGGCCATGGTCGAACTGGCCCGCGCCAGAGTCCCGCAGGCCCACTTCGAGCAGGCCGACGTACGGACCTACACACCCGAGCGGGCCGACTTCGACGCGGTGTGCTCCTTCTTCCCGCTGCTGGTGATGGACCAACCGGAGGTGGCGGAGGCGCTGGACCGCATGGCGTCCTGGGTCGCGCCGGGCGGGTACTTCGTGCTGGCCACGGTGCCGGGGGACATCCGGGGCCTGGACATCGAGTGGATGGGCCACGAGGTCACCGTCAGCAGCCTCTCCACGGCGGACCACCTGGCCCGGCTGGCCGATCTGGGCCTGGAGGTGCTGCATCACCACACCGCGCGCTTCCTGCCCGCCGACGACCGGGCGGTCCCCGAGGAGCACCTCTTCTGCTACGCGCGCCGGAGCGGGTGACCGGCCGCCCGGTCCGGCCGCAGACCCGAGGCCAGTCCCGCGATCACCACGAGCAGGCCCAGCCACACCGCCGGGCCCGGGACCCCGCTGCCTGTGAGGACCCCCGCACCCGCCGCCGCCAGGGGCGCGACCCCGGTCAGCAGACCGGCGCGGCCGGCGCCCACCGCGGCCACCGTGCGGTACCAGAGCAGGAAGGCAACCGCCGTCACCATCACGGCGAGGTAACCGGCGGCCGCCCACTGGACCCGGCCCAGCGACGTCAGTTCGGCCGGGCTTTCGAAGGCGACCGTGAGCCCGGCCAGCATCAGCGCACCCAGCCACACTGCGTGCACGGATACCCCCCACGCCCCGTGCCAGCGCAACACCGGCACCGCGAGCAGGGTGAAAGCGGCCTCGCAGCCCAGTGCGAGGGCCGCCCAGGCCACCCCGGCGGCGTCCGTCCGGCCCGTCCCCTCGACCAGGACGGCCCCCGCCACCACCACCGGAGCCGCCAGCAGCACCCGCCGGCTCGGCCGCCGCCCTTCCAGGACGGGGCCGAGCAGACCCAACAGGATCGGTACGGAGGCCACCGCGACGGCGATGACGGCAGGTTCGGCATGGGCGACCCCGCGGACCACGGCCACGTTGAACAGCACCAGCCCGGTCGCCGCGATCCCCGCCAGCCACAGCCATTCCCGACCGCGCGGCCTGTGCACCGGTACCCGGGCCGCCCGGGCCAGGGCGAACAGCAGCAACGCGGCGGCGGCGTACCGGACGGCCTGGGTGGCGAACAGCGGGGCGTCGACGAGGGCCCGCGAGACCGTGACGCTGCTGCCGACCAGCGCCATCCCCGCGATCCCCGGAACCAGGTCACGGAATGCGGTCGAGCCGCCGGGGGAGTCGGGAGCGGAGGCGGCGGAGGCGGGGGAGTCGGCAGCGGCGGCGGAGGCGGGAATGGACATGGCGTCGGAGGGGGAAGCGGGCGGTGTCTGCATGTGCTCCAGCGTGGTCGCACAATGGCCCCATGAGCAGGTCCAATGAAGGTGATACCGAGGGGTCCAAAAGCCTCAGCGGCTCGGACTTCCTTCAGCTCGACATACGCCAGGCCCCACCGGGCGGCCGCACCGAATGGCTGGCCGGCCGGCTCCGCGCCGCCATCGCCGACGGCACCCTCCCGGTCGGCAGCCGGCTTCCGGCCAGCCGGATCCTCGCCGCCGACCTGCGCGTATCCCGGGGGCTCGTCACCGAGGCCTACCAGCGCCTCGCCGAGACCGGCCAGGTCAGCGGCCGAGGCCGGGGCGGCACCGTGGTCGTCGCCGCGCCACCCCCGGTGGCCGCCCCCTCCCGCGCACCGGAGCGCGGCGGGCTCGTGGACGCCCTGCGCGCCGTGCCGTGCCGGATCGACCTCTCGCCCGGGGTGCCCGACCTCACCGCCTTCCCTCGAACCGCCTGGCTCCAGGCCGAACGCCGGGTCCTCGCCTCGCTCACCCCGGCCGACTTCGGCTACGGCAATCCCCAGGGCGCACCCGCACTGCGCGAGGCGGTCGTGGGCTGGCTGGCCCGGAACCGAGGGATCCGGGCCGACCCCGACGAGGTGGTCGTCGTCGCGGGTGTGGCCCAGGCGCTGGCGCTGCTCGCGCCCGTCCTGCGGGAGCACGGCGTGCACCGGATCGCCGTGGAGGACCCGGGCTCGTTGGGCGCCCGGCAGCAGCTGGAGTACGGGCAACTGGAGACGGTCCCCGTACCGGTGGACGAGGCCGGGCTCGATGTGGCCGCGCTCCGGGCGAGCGGGGCCGGGGCCGTCCTGCTCACCCCGGCGCACCAGTTCCCGACCGGGGTCGTCCTCGACGGCGAGCGCCGCCGGGACCTGCTCGGCTGGGCGGCCGCCGGGGGACTGGTCATCGAGGACGACTACGACGCGGAGCACCGCTACGACCGGGCGCCCGTGCCCGCCCTGCGCGCCCTGCTGCCCGAGGGGGTCTGTTACGCCGGAAGCGTGTCCAAACTCCTGGCCCCCGCCCTGCGCCTGGGCTGGCTGCTGGTTCCGCCGCGCCTGCGCGACGCCGTGACCGCGGCCAAGCGCTACGCCGACCTCGGCAATCCGGTCCTCGCCCAGCTGGTCCTCGCCCGACTGATGGACTCCGGCGAGCTGGAACGGCACCTGCGCCACGTCCGGCGCCGCCATCGCCGCCGCCGCGACGCCATGCTCGGGGCCGTCGCCGAGCTGCTGCCCGGTGCCCGGGTGCACGGCGCGGCGGCCGGGCTGCACCTGATGGTCACCTTCGACGGCGCGGGCTTCGAGGACACGGACCTGGCCTCGGCGGCCCTGGCCCTGGGTGTGAAAGCCCATCCGCTGTCCTGGCACCGGATCCGGCCCGGCCCGCCGGGACTGATCCTCGGCTACGCGGCGGGCTCGACGGGAGAGATCGAGGACGGCATCGCCACCCTGGCCACAGCACTGGCCGAGGTGGCAGGGGTGGCCGGGGTGGCCGGGGCGCGGGAAATCGGTCGGAAAGTTTTTCCGGAGCGGCGGCAACCTCCCGGGGGGTCGCGCGTCGTGCGGGGGTGAAGGGCGCAGTTCCGCGTCCTCGACCCGACCGTGGAGAACCACCGTGAAGAACCTGTTGCGTGTCCCCTCGGCCTTCCGTCGGACGGCCGTCACCGCTGCCGCCGCCGGGGTGGCCGTCGCCCTCGCCGGTCCGGCCTTCGCCGCGAGCGGCGGCTCGGCCGCGCCCTCCCCGTCGGTCAGCGCGCCTGCGAGCGCCTCCCCGAGCGCGGGCGTGGTCAAGCCCTCCCCGTCGGTGAGCACCCCGCCGAGCGCGGGATCGGACACGCGGAGCGCGGCCCCCAGTGCCGCGCCCAGTGCCGTTCCGTCGACCCCGGGCACGGGCGTCCGGCCCAGCGCGTCGCCCTCGGAGCCGGCCGCCGCCCCCGCCGCCTCCGGCGCCCCGGAGCTCGCGCATACTGGCTCCTCGGCGACCACCGTCGCCATGGGCGCGGGGGCCACCGGTCTGGTCCTGGCCGGCGCGGGAGCCCTGTACGCCGTGCGGCGCCGCGCGAACAGCTGAGGGATCCCGTGCTCCAACTGGCATCACCCGTCGGCCCCCTCACGCCCGGCTTCGGCCGGGCGTGGCGGGGCCTTTGGTCGTTGCTGCGCCGTGAGCGCTCGGCCCCGGCCACCTCCCCGCGGTCGCGCCCGGACCCGCACGGAACCTCGTACGGGCCCTCGTACACCTACGACCACACAGGCCTCGGCGCATCCCGGCCGCCCACCGTCACCGAGCTCTACCACGCACACCGGCTGCGGATGGTCCGGCTCGCGGTGCTGCTCGTCGACGACCTGGCCACCGCCGAGGACGTGGTCCAGGACGCCTTCACCGCGCTGTACCGGCGGCACGGGGAGCAGATCACCGAGGTCGACAACGCCCTGGGCTACCTGCGCACCGCGGTGGTCAACACCTCGCGCTCGGTGCTGCGCCGCAGGCGGACCGTCCGGGCCTGGACCCCGCCGACGGCGGCCGACATACCGTCGGCCGAGGACCATGTGGTCCTCGACGAGGCACACCGCGAGGTGCTCGCCGCGCTCGGCCGGCTCACCCCGCGCCGCCGCCAGGTGCTGGTGCTGCGGTACTGGGCCGATCTCAGCGAGGCGGAGATCGCGACCACCCTCGGGATCAGCCGGGGAGCGGTGAAGTCCAACGCCAGCCGCGGTCTGGACGCCCTGGAACGGATTCTGGAGGGACGGATATGACGCGTGACGGCGAACGTCTCGCCGAGCGCCCCGTCGAGCGGCGGCTGCGGGAGGCCCTCGACGCGCGTGCGGAAGGCATCGACGTCCGGCAGCTGCGGCCCGCCGAGCCGCCGGGGGCGCACCTGGGACGGCTGCCGATGGCCGGGCTGCGGCGGTTCGCGCTGCCGCTGGCGGGCCTGGTGGCGGCAGCGGCGGTCGTGGGGATCGGCTACCTGGTACTGGCCCCGGGCCCGGCGCCCGGCCCGGTGCTGCCGGCCACCCCGCCGAGGATCACGGCCCCCGGACCGTCCTCGGAGCATCCCTCGTCACCGGCGCCGCGGCCGTCGGGTTCCGCGGAACGGAGCCCGGGTGTGGAGCCTTCGGGGAGCCCGTCCGCCTCCTTGCCCTCCGGCCGGTCGGTGAGCCCGTCGGTCCCGGTCTCGCCCAGGCCGTCGGCGTCGCCGCCCTCGGCGAGCCCGTCCGCGGCGCGCGGAGCGGTCGCGACGTCCTCGCCACCGCCGAGCCCGGCCCCGCGCTGAGGCGGTCCGGCCCCGGGGCAGGGCAGGGAGGGCACGCGGTCAGCGCCGGAGGTTCTCCACCGCCGCGACCAGCGGGGTGAGTTCCGGATCGAGCGAAGCCTCGTCGAGCGCCTCGCGCAGCGCGGTGTCGTTGGTGGGGCGGGCTGCGGCCAGGAGGGCCAGGCCCGCCTCACTGACGTCGGTGTAGATGCCGCGCCGGTCGGTGTCGCAGATGTAGCGGTTCAGCAGACCGCGGTCCTCCAGCCTGCTCACCAGCCGGGTCGTCGCGCTCTGGCTGAGCACCACCGAGTCGGCGACCTGGTGCATCCGCAGGTGTCCGCCCGGGCCGTTGTGCTGGCGGCTGAGCACGTCCAGCAGCGAGTACTCGCGCACGCTGAGCCCGTGGCCCGCCTGCAGGGCCCGTTCGATGTGGGCCTCGATCCGCCCGTGCAGGAGGGAGAGGGCGCACCAACCCTGGGAGAGGGCGGTGAGCGCGCTGTCCGTGGCCGTCATGGGCTCCTCCATCGAAGCGTCCCTGGCTGGGTCTGTGTCCCAGGATAGTCGACACGCGCAATAGCCCGCGCTTGCAAATATCCCGCGTCTGCAATTAATGTGGACGCATGCAATCGGCGTCCGCAATCAGCGGCACCCGGTCGGGATCGACGGGATTTCGCCGTCGCGACCCTCGCGACCCTCGCGGCCGTCGAGCCACTCGCGGCCGTTGCCGCGGTCGCCGCCGTTCGCACCGCGCACCACCCCCTCCCCTGAAGGACACCTCCCCCATGCCTCTCGCACTCCTCGCCCTCGCCGTCGGGGCCTTCGGGATCGGCACCACCGAATTCGTGATCATGGGTCTGCTCCCCGAGGTCGCCGGCACGTACGGGGTCTCCATCCCCACCGCGGGCTTCCTGGTCACCGGCTACGCCCTCGGCGTCGTCCTCGGCGCGCCCCTGATGACCGTGCTCGGCACCCGCATTCCCCGCAAGCGCATGCTGATGCTGCTCATGGGCCTCTTCATCGCGGGCAACGTGCTCTCCGCCCTCGCCCCCGCCTTCGGCGTCATGCTCGCCGGCCGCGTCGTCGCCTCGCTCGCCCACGGCGCCTTCTTCGGCATCGGCGCGGTCGTCGCCGCCGAACTCGTCGCCCCCGAGAAGAAGGCCGGCGCGATCGCCATGATGTTCACCGGACTGACGGTGGCCAACGTCGTCGGCGTCCCGCTCGGCACCTTCGTCGGTCAGACCCTCGGCTGGCGCGTCACCTTCCTGATCGTCGCCGCCCTCGGCGTCGTCGGTCTGCTCGGCATCGCCCGGCTCGTACCCGACCTGCCCCGGCCCGAGGGCGGTGTACGGATCCGCCGCGAGCTCGCGGCCTTCCGCAACGTCCAGGTACTGCTCGCGATGGCGATGACCGTCCTCGGCTTCGGCGGCGTCTTCGCCGCGATCACCTACGTCACCCCGATGATGACGAACGTCGCGGGCTTCGCCGACACCTCCGTCACCTGGCTCCTCGTCCTCTTCGGCCTGGGCATGGTCGCCGGCAACCTCATCGGCGGCCGGTACGCCGACCGCGCGCTGATGCCGATGCTGTACGTGGCCCTGGGCGCCCTGGCCGTCACCCTCGCCGTCTTCACCCTGACCGCCCACACCAAGGTCGGCGCGGCCGTCACCCTCGTCCTGATCGGCGCCCTCGGCTTCGCCACCGTGCCCCCGCTCCAAAAGCGCGTCCTGGACCAGGCCGCCGGGGCGCCCACCCTGGCCTCGGCCGTCAACATCGGCGCCTTCAACCTCGGCAACGCGCTCGCCGCCTGGCTCGGCGGCCTGGTGATCGCCGCCGGCCTCGGCTGGACCGCCCCCAACTGGGTCGGCGCCGCCCTGGCCGCCTCCGCCCTGGTGCTCGCCCTCGTCTCCGGCGCGCTGGAACGGCGTACGACGCGCCGCTCGGACCGCGGCGACCGGGGCACGGTCGTGGCGGCCGGCGCCCCCGCGCCGACCGCGGCCGTCCCCGCCCACCATTGATCCGCCTTCCCCCCCACGTACGCAACGCACACACCCCCCGCCCGCAAGGAGAGATCCCGCATGTCCACCCCCACCCCCACCCGCACCGCCGTCGCCCCGCTCACCACCGAGGACGCCGAGCTGCTCGTCGCCACCGCCTCGGCCGCCGCCGAAGCGGCCGGGGTCACGGTCAGCGTGACCGTCCTCGACGCCGGCGGGCACCTGCTGGCCTTCCGCCGCGACGACCGCGCCGTACTGATCTCCGGCGAGACCAGCACCCGCAAGGCCTACACCGCGCTCCAGCTGAACGCGCCCACCGCCGACCTCGTCGAAGCCGTCCGGCCCGGCGGCCCCTTCCACACCCTGCCCACGGCCCTCGACCGGCCGCTGCTGTTCATCGCGGGCGGGCTGCCCGTCCACCGCGACGGCCGACTCATCGGCGCCATCGGCGTCGGCGGCGGCGCCCCCGACCAGGACCACGGTTTCGCCGTCGTCGCGCGGGACGCGCTGATCTGAGCGCCCTGATCCGAACCCGCCGGGTCGCGCGCGCGTGTCCCCCGTGCCAGGTTGGTACGGGGGACACGCATCCATCATGAGCACACAGAGGCGACACAAGAGGGTCCACACGATCGCGACGGCCACGGTCGCCGCGCTGGTCACCCTTGCCCTCCCGGGCTGCACGGCCGCGTCCGACGAGGCGCCCGCCCCCAGCGCCCCGGGGTCCTCGACGACGGCGGCGCGCCCGGCCGAGGCCGCCCCCACCCCCACGCCGACCCCGTCCTACCCGCTGTCCACCGCCCCACGCACCATCCCGGCGGTGCGGGAGCACGTACCCGCCCGCGGCCCCGGGTGGAAGCCCACCCCCGACGCCCGGGTGGTCGTCGCCCCGGACGACACCGCCGCCCTGTCCGACGAGGCCCAACTGCTGGCCGGTGAACTGAACATCGGATACGGCAAGTCGGCCGCTCCGCGCGCCGGGGACGTGGAACTCTCCCTGGACGCCGCGGCCGCGGGCGGGCCCGAGTCGTACACCCTCGACGTCAAGGACGGCCGCGTCCGCATCAACGGCCCCGACCAGGCCGGGGTCTTCTACGGCACCCGAACCCTCAAGCAGGCGGTCAAGAGTGCGGGTTCGGCCCCCGAGGGCACGGTGCGCGACGCTCCCGCCAAACCGCAGCGCGGCCTCAACCTCGACATCGCCCGCAAGTTCTACACCCCGGACTGGATCGAGGACCGGCTGCGCGAGATGGCCGACCTCAAGCTCAACCAGCTCGGCCTGCACTTCTCCGACGACCAGGCCTTCCGGATCCAGTCCGACACGCACCCCGAGATCGTCTCCACCCCGCACCTCACCAAGGCCCAGGTCCGCGAGATCAACGCGCTCGCCGCCCGGCTGCACATCACCGTGGTCCCCGAGATCGACTCGCCCGGCCACCTCGGCGCGGTCCTCAAGGCCCACCCCGACCTGCAGCTGCGCGACACCCAGGGGCGTGCGGTCAAGGGCGCCGTGGACATATCGAACCCGGCGTCCGCCAAGCTCGTGGACGAGCTGCTGCGCGAGTACATACCGCTCTTCCCCGGCAAGGCCTGGCACCTGGGCGCCGACGAGTACCAGGCGCTGGTCTACCGCGACCCGCAGGCCTCCTTCCCCCAGCTCGCCCGCGCCGCCCAGCAGCGGTACGGGCCCTCGGCGCGGGTCCAGGACCTGGCGACGGGCTGGCTGAACGACCGCGCCGCCGTGGTCCGGCCGTCGGGGAAGGCTCTCAAGGCGTGGAACGACGGATTCTTCGCGGGCGGGGTGACCAGCGCGGCGAAGGACATCCAGGTCGAGTACTGGACGGGCAAGGAGAACGGCGCCCGGCCGCCCCTGGAGTACCTGCGCGAGGGCCGCAAGCTCGTCAATCTCAACGACGAGTTCCTCTACTACGTGCTGGGTCAGCCCAACCAGTTCACCTACCCCACCGGGCAGCGGATCTACGAACAGTGGACCCCGCTCGTACTGCGCGGCACGACCCCCGTCCCGGCCTCGTACGGGCCGCAGATCCTGGGCGGGCGCCTCGCCGTCTGGAGCGACCTGGCAGGCGCCCAGACGCAGGCCCAGGTGGCCGCCGGCATCCAGGCTCCGCTGGCCGCGCTCTCGCAGAAGGTGTGGGACGCGCGCACGCCCCAGATGCCCTGGGCCGACTTCAAGGCCCTCGCCGACCGGCTCTGACCCGGCCGATCCGCCCCTCCCGCCGCCGCGGCCTCACCGGTCGCGGGCACCGGCCACCGCGGCCTCCCCGGCGTGCGGTCCGGGGTCCGCGCCGGGCTCCGGCTACATCCGCTCCGTACGGTCGACGCGCTGCCGGGGGCGCCGGAGCCACTGGCCGACCAGCGGCAGCGCCAGGATCACCGCCGCCGTCCAGACGGCGGCGAAGACCCAGATCAGGAGCCGGGAGACGCTGATCGAGGCCGCCACGAACAGCACCGCCGCCCCCGCGCCGAGCAGCCAGGCTGCCACGGTGCGAAGACGCCGGTGCGACGTGGACCGCAGGATCCGGTCGAGGGAACGATCACCCTTGAGTTCGGCCTCGATCGCGGAGAGGGCGCGCTGCTCGCGATCGGAGAGTCCGGCTCCGTCCATCACGACGTACCTCCGCCGGCTGCTGCCGTCGGGCGCGGGTCGCAGCCTCTGGCCTGGGAATACCCTGCCTGAGGCGGCCCAACCCCCGGAGGGCGCCGTGACTGCGGACCCCGGTCACCAGATGGAGGCGACCCACTCCGGGTGGTCGATGAACGGGTTGCGGTTGTGCTGGTACTGGTCGAATATGACCTGGTTCCGGCGCTGCTCGAAGGCGTCCGGCGGGTCCATCTGGCTCCACTGCTTCAGCAGGCTGATCCGGCCCATCGCGGGAGCCGAACCGTTGTTGACCTTGTCGTTCAGCTCCAGGTTCGCGAAGCCGTCCTCGCCCTCGTAGCGGACGGCCATGTACAGCAGCATCCGTGCCACGTCGCCCTTGACCGCGTCACGCGGCTCGAAGGAGTCGGCGTCGGTCAGGCTGCCCGGCGCCTCGCTGACGGGGCTGCCGCCCTTGTCGAAGTCCTTGTTGCCCCGGGTGCTGTTGACGGTGACGTCCTCGGGGCGCAGGTGGTGCAGGTCGGTGCCCGGGCCGGTGGCGGTGCCGAAGTCGCCGTGGCTCTTGGCCCAGACGTGCTCGCGGTTCCAGTCGTTGACCCCACCGCCGTTCGTCGCCTTGGACTGGGAGCGGCCGGAGTACAGCAGGATGACGTTGGCGGAGTTGGCAGGGTCCTGGTCGGTCACCTTCAGGGCGTTCCACACGCCGTCGTAGGTCACCTTCGACTGGGTCTTGATGATGTCGTGCAGGGCCGCCTTCAGCGCGGCCCCGGTCTTGCCCTGCGCGTTCGCGTAGTAGTCGGCGTAGGGATCCGCCGCGGCGGCCGGCGCCGCGGCGGGAACGCTCGTGCCCTGCTGGCCGGCGGACGCGGCCGCCGGTACGCCGATCAGGGCGGCGGCGGCGAGGGCGGCCGCCCAGGGGGTCATGCGCGAGATCTTCATCAGGTGGGGGGTACCTCTCCATACGCACCGTCCCCGCCCGGGGAATTGGCGGAGTGTCAGTGGCACAGCGAGGGTCACATTGTCATGTGCCCAACAGGTGAAAACCGCGTGTCGGTAGTGGGGGACCTTGGTGTGTGCCGGACGTCCGGCGCGGGCAGGGTAGCGGTGGCCCCGGGCGGGGCCGCACCGTCCTGAACAGCCCTCTCGGGAGCAGCCCATGGCAGTGAAGATCCTCATCGTGACCGGCGACGCGGCCGAATCGCTGGAGGTCCTGTATCCGTACCAGCGCCTGCGCGAGGAGGGGTACGAGGTCCACATCGCGGCGCCGCAGGTGAAGAAACTGCGGTTCGTGGTGCACGACTTCGAGGAGGGCTTCGACACCTACACCGAGAAGCCCGGCTACACCTGGCCCGCCGACCTGGCCTTCGTGGACGTGGTCACCGAGGACTACGCGGCCTTGGTCGTCCCGGGCGGCCGGGCGCCCGAATACCTGCGCAACGACCCCGAGGTACGCCGGATCCTGGCCGCCTTCGCGGAAGCCGACAAGCCGATCGCCCAGATCTGCCACGGTCCGCTGATCACCGCCGCGGCCGGCGGGCTGACCGGCCGGCGGGTGACCGCGTACCCGGCGCTGGAGCTGGACATGAAGGCCGCCGGGGCCGAGTTCGAGGACTCCGAGACCGTGGTCGACGGCACCCTGGTCTCGGCCCGGGCCTGGCCGGACCACTCGCGCTGGATGCGGGAGTTCCTGACCGTGCTGCGCGGCAAGGCCCCGGTGGCCTGAGCGGGAGGGCGGATCGCACGGCCGGCCGTGACCCCGGTGCGAGGGGGTCACGGCCGTGGGGTCGTGTCGCGTCGGCGGAGCGGATGTCCGGCCGGTCGGGAGCGCGGCGCGCCCCGAGGGCCGGGAGCGGCCACCGCCTCTACGGGCGTCAGCTCACGGGGGTGATCGCCGGAGCCGGCTCGTACTTGTAGTTCGCGCCGAAGTTCTTCTTCACGGCCGCCTCCCAGGAGCCGTCCGCGACCATCTTCTTCAGGGCGTCGTTGATCTTGCGCTGGAGGTCCTTGTCGCCCTTCTTGACGCCGATGCCGTAGTTCTCGTTGCTCAGCGTCTGGCCGAGGAGCTTGAACTTGCCCTCGTTGCCCTTCCGGGCGGCGTACCCGGCCAGGATGGAGTTGTCGGTGGTCATGGCGTCGACCCGGCTCTCCTGGAGCGCGACGACGCAGTCGGCGTAGCCGCTCATCTCCAGCAGGCCCGCCTTGGGGGCGAGGTTCTTGCGGAGGTTCTCGGCCGAGGTCGAGCCGCTGACCGAACACAGGCTCTTGGAATTGAGGTCCTCGGCCTTGGTGATCGAGGCGTCGTTGGCGCGGGTCATCAGGTCCTGGTGCGCGACGAAATACGGGCCGGCGAAGTCGACCTTCTCCTTGCGCTTCTCGTTGATCGAATAGCTCGCGACGACGAACTTGACCTCGTTGTACTGGATGAGCAGTTCGCGGTCGTTGCTGTAGACCTGCTTGAATTCGATCTTGTTCGGCTTGTAGCCGAGTTCCTTGGCCACGTAGGTGGCGACGTCGACGTCGAATCCGGAGAAGGTGCCGTCGGTCTCCCGCATGCCTATGCCGGGCTGGTCGAACTTGATGCCGATGGCGAGGGTCGCGTCCCCCTGGTCCCCGTCGTCGAAGACGCACCCGGAGGCGGTCAGGGCGATCGCGATCACTGCGGCGACCGCACCGGCCTGGGGAACCTTCATGCTGCACTCTTTCCTGGGGTACGCGGGACGCCTCACCGGGATCGCCGGGGGCGTGTGAAACCGCGCGAATGTGGGGACGTGGGGACGCGTGTACGAGGAAGCTAGGAAGCGGACGGGCCCACCGTCACTAGATTTGAGGAAAACTTGAGGATAACGATCCGGTTCAGCCGCAGATCGTGCGGTGACCCCAGGTCGGGGCGGGAGAAAGGGCCGGGCCGGGCGCGTCCGCGATGCGTCGGAACGGGAATGCGGCGCAATTGGGCGAAGGGGTGCAAATCACTTTTATCCGCATTTTCACCTCCGCCCGATCCGGCCGAAATGGCCGGAAGCGTACGACCGTTCGGGGTGGACCGGGAGGCTCATGGGATCATGGGCGGGCAATGCCTGTGAACGAAGGGGGAGTTCGGTGAGCGGTGTACGCAAGGGGCTGGCCAAGGTGGAGTTCGCGCTGCGGTGGGATCCCAGTCCGACGGGAACGCCCGCGAACGACCTCGACATCGTCGCCGCCGTCTTCGGCGCCGCGGACCTCCACGGGACGCCGGTCCAGCTGGTGCACTTCGGCAGCCGCTCGCCGGACGGAACCATCACCTTGAACCGGGACAGCCACACCGGCCAGGGCTTCGGCTTCGACGAGGTGATGACCATCGAGCTGGACCGGATCGCGTCGGGGTCGAGCCGGGTGGTGGTCGGCGTCGTCATCCAGAACGCCGAAGGCGGGGCCGAGGGTCGTGCGAAGACCTTCGCCGACATCGACGGCACCGGATTCCGGATCCGAGAGGGCCACACCGACCTCGCCGAGGGGGACTTCGCGGTCGTGCCCTCCGCCACCGCGGCCACCGTCGCCGAGTTCACCCGCGACGCCTCGGGCGCGTGGTCCTTCGACCTGCGGCTGCACGGCTTCGAGGGCGACCCGGAGGTGTTCGCCCGGACCATGGGCGCGCTCCGCTGAGGCCGGCCGTCCGGGCCGGTGCGGAGCCGCACGGATCGGGCGGCGACCACTCCTGGGGTGAGTGGTCGCCGCCCGATCCGGGTGACGCGCTGCCGCCGTCCCCACGAGGCAGCGCGGGCAGGTCGCCGTCAGGTCATCAGGACGGCGGCCCGCCGGTTCAGGGGGCCTGGTCGGCCGGGGGTCCGCCGGGACGGGGCGGGGCGAGACCCAGGGACGGCAGTAGTGCGGCGTCGACGAACCGGACCAGGTAGTCGGCGTCCGCGTACCGTCCTTCCAGCACCGGCCGGATGCGGAGCACACCCATCAGCTGGGCGGGCAGGAACTCCACGGCCGGATGGTTCGCGTCGATCTCGCCGCGCGCCACGGCCCGCCCGACCATCGCGTCGAACGCGGCCAGCTCCGGCTCGACCAGCGCCTCGCGCAGGGCGGCCTGGAGTTCCTCGTCACTGAGCACGGCGTGCCCGAGTGCCTGCGTCAGCCGGGTGTCCCGGCCGGAGGTGCCGGCCGCGATCCGGGCGGCTTCGCGCAGATCGCCCGCCAGTGACCCGGTGTCCACGCCGGCGAGCGTGCCGCGGCGGCCCGCGCGCAGCGCGGCGGCGACGAGCTGGGGCTTGGTCTTCCACTGGCGGTAGAGCGTCGATTTGCCGCAACTGGCCCGGGCGGCGACGCCCTCCATGGTCAGGGCCTCGTAGCCGTGCTCGCGCAGCTGCTCCAGGACGGCGTCGTAGAACTCCTGCTCACGCTCCGGGGTGATCTTGGAGCGGCGCGCGGGGGACGGCGTCGTCGTCATGGATGCGGATCTCCTCTGGGGCGCCTCGGCGGCAGGTTCCACTACGGAAGTGTACGGGAACGCGACCGTATCGGTACACCAGCGTATCGATACGCCAATGTATCGATACACTGGCGTGTCGCTGTGCGCGTAAACAGGAAGAGAGACCGGGGGATGACCTCCCACACCACACCTGCCGAGCCGGCAGCCGGACCGAGGGCCGCGCGCCGCCGCCTCGTACGCGAGCTGCTGCTCGTCGCGGGATTCTTCACCGTCTACAAGGCGGGCCGGCTGCTCTCGACCGACCGCACCGAGGACGCCTTCCGCAACGCGGGCCGAATATGGGACGCCGAGCGGGTCCTGCACCTGCCCGGCGAAGGCTTCGTACAGCGGCTGCTGCTGCACGGCGACACCCTGGTCACCAGCGCGAACGTCTACTACGCGGGCGTCCACTTCCCCGCCACCGCGCTCTTCCTGATCTGGCTCTACGTCCGCCGACCCGCCCACTACCTGTGGACGCGCCGGGTACTCGCCGGACTCACCGGAGCCGCCCTCGCCCTGCACCTGGCCTTCCCGCTCGCGCCCCCGCGCCTGCTGGACGCCGCGCAGCTGATCGACACCGCCCAGGTCTACGGGCCCAGCGTCTACAAGGCCGCACCGGCCGAGGACACCCTGGCGAACCAGTTCGCCGCCATGCCCTCGCTGCACTTCGGCTGGGCGCTGATGCTCGCGCTCGGCATGATCGCCGCCACCACCTCACGGTGGCGCTTCCTGTGGCTGCTGCACCCACTGCTGACCCTGCTGGTGATAGTCGGCACCGCCAACCACTACTGGCTCGACGCCGTCGTGGCCGCCGTCCTCCTCTGGGCGGCCCTGCTGCTCATCCCGAAACCGCGCCCGAGCGACGCGGATCCGGACCCGGGCGCCGGCCCGGACCCGGGATCGACCTCGGAACCGATCCAGGACATCCCCGTACGAGGCCTGCCGCGCCCGCGGAGCGCGGACACGGCCGTAGGAGCCGGACAATGAACGACACCACCCTCGCCGTCGGGCTCTGCCTCGCGTCGGCCGTGGCCTACGCGGCCGCCGCCGTCGCCCAGGAACGGCTCGCCCGGGCCGCCGTCGCGCGCACCGCCAAGGCCCTGCTGGGCTCCGGCCCCTGGTGGTGGTCGGCCGGGCTGAACGCCGCCGCCGCGCTCCTGCACGCGGCGGCCCTGCGGTACGGCCCCCTCACCCTGGTGCAACCCCTCGGGGCGCTCACCCTGGTGGCCGCCGTCCCGCTGGGGGCGCGCAGGTCCGGCCGTCGGGTGGCGGCCACCGAATGGCGGGGCACCCTGGCCACCGTCGCCGGGCTCGGCCTGCTGCTGCTCCCGGCCTCCGGGCCGGCCCCCGACGACACCCTCACGCTGATCGAGGCGCTGGCCGTCTCCGGCGCGACCATCGCCGTGATCCTGATGCTGACCGCCGACAAGGACCCGCGCTCGGGCCTGCGCCACGCGACCGCCTCCGGGCTGGCCTCCGCGGCGGCCTCGGCCCTGACCCAGACGGTGGCCGTCGCGGCCGGTCGGGGCGGAGCCCTGCTCAGCGTCCGTGTCGTCGCGGTGGCCCTGCTCGTCGTGGTGTTCGCGGTCGGCGGGATGCTGCTGTCGCAGCGGGCCTACCGCGGCGGACTCGGCGCCCCGCTGGCCGTGGTGAACCTGGCCAACCCGCTGGCCGCGGCCGTCATCGGCATGGTCCTGCTCGGCGAACGGCTGCAGGGCGGAGTGCCGGGTCTGCTGCTGGCCGGGGCCGGAGCCTTCCTGGCGGCGCGCGGAGTGCTCCTGCTCACCCGGACGAAGCCCTCCGCCGGGCCGGGTCCGGGCGCCGGCCCCGTCCCGGGCCCGGAGCTCCCCGTGCAGGTCGGCCGCATGGCGGTCTGAGCGTCGGAGAACCGATCCCGGCCCGGACGCGTCCTCCCGGAAGAACACCTGAACGACCGGACAACCGGACGACCGAAGCGGAGTGAGTGGACATGGGGATCGTCAGCTGGATCATCCTGGGACTGCTGGCCGGGGGCATCGCCAAGGTCCTGCTGCCCGGCCGGGACCCCGGCGGCCTGATCGGTACCACCCTCATCGGCGTCGCCGGAGCCTTCATCGGCGGCTGGCTGTCGGCGAAGGTCCTGGACAAGCCCATCCAGACCGAGTTCTTCGACCTCGCCACCTGGGGCTCCGCGATCGCGGGCTCGCTGGTCCTGCTGATCGGCTACCGCATCCTCTTCGGCAACTCCCGGGACTGACCCGGCCCCACGCGACCGGACCCGGTCCACGCGTTCCGGGCCCGGTCCACGCGACGGGCCCGGCCCAGGTCCCGGGCATCCGATCCGGGCCGGCCGCGCCCCGGCCCGGGCCCTGTGGTGCGCCGCCTCGAAACGGGCCCACTTGCGCCCGGGCGCCCGTCGGATTCCGGCCGATGTCCGGCCGGGGCTTCCCGACCGCCACCGGCGACACGTACCCGGCCCGGGCCGCCGCCCCGCCCCGCGCCGCACGGGACGAGCCGCCCGCGCACACCGCCCCGCGGCGCCGCACGACCCGCCGCTTACGCTGGCCGCACCACCGCGACGTACGAGCACGAGCAGCGAGGAAACCGGTAGTCAGATGAGTGTCACCCCCGTCCCCACAGCCGACCTGTACGACGAGTACGGCGAGTCCCTGGCCATCTGCGCCACCGGCTTCCGCCAGTTCGGCGGCCGCCGGCTCTTCGCCGGCCCCGTACGGACCGTGCGCTGCCACGAGGACAACGCGCTGCTGCGCACCCTCCTCCACACGCCGGGCGAGGGCGCGGTCCTCGTCGTGGACGGCGGCGGTTCGCCGCGTACCGCCCTCGTCGGCGACCTGATCGCGGGCGCGGCCGAGGCCAACGGCTGGGCCGGCCTGATCATCAACGGTTCGGTCCGCGACAGCGTCGCCCTCGGCGGGCTCGACCTCGGCATCAAGGCCCTCGGCACGGTTCCCCGCAAGAGCGGCAAGACCGGCGACGGCGCGGTCGACGAGCCCGTCACCATCGGCGACATCACCTTCCGCGCCGGGGACACCGTCCACGCGGACGACGACGGTGTGGTCGTCCTGCCCCGCTGACACCCGAGCGGGAGCAAGCGGGCGGTTCAGAACCGGCCAGGGCCGGAGCACCGGCCCTGGCCCGGCCCGGCGGGCCGGGTTTCACTGCGGGCCCATGAGACGACGACACAGGATCACCGGCCTGCTCGGCGCGATCGCGCTGACCGCCGCCACCCTGGCCGCCGCGGGACCCGCGTACGCGGCCGGGACCCCGGTCGCGGACCCGCCGCCCGCCGAGTTCGGCACCGACTGGCACGATCCGCTCACCGCGGCTCCGCCCGTCGCCCGGCCCGCCACCCGGTCCTGCCAGGTGACCCTCGCGGAGGCGCAGTTCCGCGACTTCACGCCCTACCAGGGCAGCTACACACCACCCGCGGCCTGCGGCGCGGCCGGCTGGGCCAAGGCGGTCCTGCGCCTCGACGGCAAGGTCAAGGGCCGCCAGTACGACCGCCTCGGCCACCTCTCCCTCGGCGGGGTCGAGATCCTGCGCACCTCCACCCCGCAGCCCTCGCCCGACGGCATCACCTGGTCGGTCGAGAAGGACGTCACCCGCTATCGCGACACCCTCGCCCGCCCACAATCCGTCGAGATGCTCATCGGCAACGTCGTCGACGACACCTACACCGGTGTCATCGACGTCAAGGTGACCCTGACCTTCTACGCCGCGGACGGCCGCAATCCGGTTCCGGACACCCCCGATCGCGTCCTGCCCCTCACCACCCCGTCGGTCACCACCCCGCGCAACACGGAGCGCCTCCTCGCCGAGGTGTACGCCACCGGCTCGGGCGGCGGCTGCGAGGAGTACTGGTACATGACCACCCCGGACGCGGCCCCGTACTCCTGCAAGGCCGCCGACGGCCCGTACCGCGAGGTCCGGGTATCCGTCGACGGGCAACTCGCCGGCATCGCCGCGCCCTTCCCCACCGTCTGGACCGGGGGCTGGTCCAACCCCTTCCTCTGGTACGTCACCCCCGGCCCGCGTGCCTTCGACGTCCAGCCGATCCGCTACGACCTCACCCCCTACGCCGCCCTCCTCAACGACGGCCGTCCGCACCGGATCGAGGTCTCCGTCGCCGGCGTCCCCGCCGGACAGAGCGGCTGGAGCACCCCCACCAACCTGCTGCTCTGGCAGGACGAGGCCCGCGAGGTCGTCACCGGCGCCCTGACCCGGTACGAGCCAGGTGAACCGACCGGCCACTCCCGGTGGACCCCCGCCGCCCCCGGCGGACAACACCGCCTGGACACCGAGGGAAGCCACCGGCTGACCGTCGCCGGCCACCTGAACACCTCCCACGGCCGTGTGGCCACCACCGTCACGCGCGCGGTGGCGAACACCTCCGCGCACCGCTGGACCGACGGCGAGAACCAGGACGCGCTCACCGCCACCTGGACCGACGAGGAGAGCGTGACGCACGGACCGACCACCACCCGGACCTCGCGCACCTACACGATGGACGGCGAGACCACCCTCGGCGCCGGCGACCGGCTGCGCACCGTCCTGTCGCTCGGCGACCGCGCCGACAGCGTCACCCGGCGCGGCGGCCGGACCGTCGACAACTCCCGGCTCGACGACCGGTACACCGGCGACGCCACCTACACCGCGAACGTCCCGCGCGACCAGCGGCACGCGGTCGCCACCACCTCCGCCCGCTACCGGTTGTACGGGTCCGCGGCACCTGGCGGCTGTTACGACCGGACGGTGGCCACCGCCCAGGGCACGCTCACGGTGGACCGCCGACGCTGCTGAGCCGGCCGCCCCTTACGATGAGCGGCCATGGATACGAGTGAGGCCGGCAGACAGCTGATCGACGGCCGTTTCGAGCTGGTCACACCCCTGGGCAGCGGGGGTATGGGTACGGTGTGGCGCGCCCGTGACATCGCCCTGCACCGCGAGGTCGCGCTCAAGGAGGTGCGCCCGCCGGACCCGGCGACCGCCGCGGCCCAACCGGGCCTCGCCGACCAGATGCGCGAACGGGCCGTCCGCGAGGCCCGCGCCCTCGCCCGCCTCGCCCACCCGCACGTGGTGACGATCCACCACATCGTCGAACCCCCCGAGGGCGCGGACGGCCACCCGTGGATCGTCATGGAGCTGGTCCAGGGCGGCTCCCTGCACGACCGGCTGTCGTCCGGACCCATGGCGCCCGCCGACGTGCTGCGGCTCGGCCTCGACGTGCTCTCCGCGCTGCGCGCCGCGCACGCCGAGGGCGTGCTCCACCGTGACGTGAAGCCGGCCAACGTGCTGCTGCGGCCCAGCGGGTCGGCGGTGCTCACCGACTTCGGCATCGCGGCCCTGAGCGACTCGACCGCCCTCACGTCGACCGGTGTGCTGATCGGATCACCCGAGTACATCGCGCCCGAACGTGTGCGGGGGGAGGAGGGGCTGGCCGCCTCCGACCTCTGGTCGCTGGGCATGCTGCTCTACGTGGCCGCGGAGGGCGTCCATCCGCTGCGCCGGGCCACCAGCCTGGCCACGGTCGTCGCCGTGCTCGACGAGCCGATCCCGGCGCCCGTGCGTTCCGGCCCGCTGGCACCCGTACTGGAACGGCTGCTCGTACGGGACCCGGCCGCGCGGCCCGACGGGGCGCAGCTGGAACAGCTGCTCCGGGACGCGAGCGCCGCTCTCGGATCCGCCCCCGGGGCGGGCGCCGGGCCCGTCGCCGCCACGCCGTCCGTCTCCGCTCCCGCTGCACCGGCCACCCCGGCCGCGGCTGCCGTCCCGGGTCAGTACGGCCCGTACGGCGGCCCGTACGGCCCGCCGACCCCGCCGCCGTTCGGCCAGGGCGGCTCCCCGTACGGGGCCCCCACCAGGCCCGTCCCGCTGAGGAACGCACCGCGCAGGCGCCCGGCCCTGATCGGCGCGGCCCTCACGGTGGTGCTGGCGGCCGCCGTCGTCGGGATCGTGCAGTGGATGCCGGACGGGAAATCCGGTGATGACGGCACGGTCGATTCCCGCGCGAGCCGGCCCGCCGTCGCCACCCCGGCCTCCACCCCGAGCGCGAAGGCGAGTACGTCCAAGAACGTCGCGGCCCGCGGCAGCATGCTCACCCCGCAGAACATCCGGACCGCCCTGGACGCGCTCAAGGAGAAGACCGGCACCACCACCTTCGTGGACCTCACGGTCTACGAGGGCTACGTCCTCGCCTCGATCCCCACCGCACCCGGTGCCGACACCGTGGACGCCTGGCAGTACCGCGACGGCGCCGCCAAGCGCACGGGCCCGGACGGCACGGTGGAGGAGGGTGAGCCGCTCATCGACATGGCGACCGTCAACTGGGACGCGCTGCCCGGCCTGTTGGAGCAGTCCAAGAAGGAGGTGGGCATCGAGAAGCCGGCCTCGACCTATGTGATCGTCGAACCCTGGATGATGGACCAGGTCCCGTGCATGCGGCCTTACATCACCGATGAATACGGTCGCGGCGGCTACGTTCTCGCCGGGATCGACGGCAAGGTCAAGAAGGTCACCAAGTTCTGACATCGTTCGTCCGTACGCGTGGCGCACGTGTCGCAGGTGGCGCACGTGGGTCCGACAGGTTCAGGAGCACGACCACGATGCCCAGCTGGCGCACCACCCTCACGGCGGCCGGTATCCCCGGCACCCGGCTGCGGGAGGACTACACGTACGCCGCGCGCCGGGTGCTCCGCCGGGAGTCCGCCCCGTACCTGGCGCTGCGGCTGCTGGCCGCGCCGCCGCTGGTGCCCGCCCTCGCCGCGGGCCTCGCCTTCATGAACCTGGTCGACGACGTCGCCGAGACCGGTACCCCGCGGCAACGGGCCGCCGGTCTCGCCGCGTTGTCCGAGCGGGTGGAGGCGGCCCTGAAGTCGGGGGACAGCCCCGACCCCCTCCTGCGGGCCTACGCGCACGCGGTGGACTCCCGCGGCCTGCCCGCGCAGTGGATCTCCCGGTTCCTGGAGGGCGCCGCCACCGCCGAGGCCGCCTTCGACGGCTTCGCCGCGGAGGAGGACTTCCAGGCCTACCTCGACGCCTACGCGTGGCCCGGGGTGCTGGTCTTCACCGGACTGCAGTACCGGGGCGGCCCCGACCCGGAACAGGCCGCGGGATGGCGGCGGTTCGTCGACGCCGCCCAGCGCGTGGACTTCCTCGCCGACCTCTGCGGCGACCTCGCGGAGGGCCGGCTCTGCATCCCGCGCGACAGGCTCGACGAGCACTCCGTGACCCGGGCCGACCTGGAACAGGCCCGCGAGACCCCGGCCGTACGCGCCCTGCTGGCCGCCGAGTGCCGGCGCGCCCGTACCGCCCTGGACGCCACCCACGGCATCCTCGACCTCGCCGAAGCCGGACTGCGTCCGGTCGTCGCGACCATGGCCGAGCTGATGGCGCACCAGCTGACCGCCGTGGAGCGGGCGGGAGTTGCCGCCCTGCGCCGGGACATCGGATACGGCCTGGCGGCGCCCCTGCGGATCCTCGTCCGCGCCGCCCGGCGTCGTCCGGTGTGAACCGGCGCGGGGAGATTTCTAGTAGGCCCCGTTGACGTTGTCGATGGAGCCGTAGCGTGCTGCCGCGTAATTGCAGGCGGCGGTGATGTTGGCGACCGGGTCGTAGGAGTTCTGCGAGGTGCCGGGCACGTGGTAGGCCCGGAAGGTCGGATCGATGACCTGGAGCAGGCCCTTCGACGGGATTCCGTTGATGGCGTTGATGTCCCAGTTGTTGATCGCCAGCGGGTTGCCCGAGGACTCGCGCATCACATTGCGGTGAATTCCGTTGTAGGAGCCGGGAATACCGTGCTGGGCCATGACGGCGAGCGACTCGCGGATCCACCCGTCGAGATTGTTCGGGTAGGCGGTGACGGCCTTGGCCGCGGCCTTGACGGCGGGCTTGGCGGCGGGCTTGGCGGCGGGCTTGGCCGCGGGCGCGAGGGTGGTCCGGGCGGCGGATCTGCTCGCACGCTCGGGCTCCGCCTGAGCGGTTCCGAGCTGCAGTTTGATGCCGGGCCGGATGATCGACGGGTCGGCACCGACGACGCTCCGGTTCGCCGCGTAGAGCTGCTGCCAGCCGCCGCTCACGGAATGCTTCGCCGCGATCTCCGAAAGGGTGTCGCCCGCGACCACGGAATACGTCGTGGGGGCGGCGGCCGTCTCCGCCGCCCCGGCGGTGGTGGCGCTGATCAGCGGGAGAGTGAGGGCCGCGCCACCGGTGCCGGCGAGAGCCAGCTTGCGGGTGATCCGGTAGTGCTTCGGACGACGGTGCTTACCCTTTGCAGGCATGGCGGAATTCCTCACGTGGGGGGACGGGAGATCCCGGGCGGCGGCCGTATGAGGCAGCTGACCACCAGGAACGAGGTGACCGTAGGCGAGCGCGCCGCGCGGGAACAAGACCCGAATTCCACCGATAGATCGACATCTCGCTATCGGTCGGGTAAATGACCTTGAAGGGGTATCGATGCAAAAGCCGATTCCCTTTCCGGTGAAAGGGAATCGGCTGTTCCGGGGAAATGATGTTGAGGTGTTCGGTGTGGCTCACATCACGGGTCGCCGGCCCGGTGGCCAATACGGACAAGTCCCCTCTCCGGGGCCTTCATTCGGGCGACCGGCCCGTAGGTGGTAAATCGCCCATCAGGGACTCTTTCCGGCGTATCGCCGGCCGCTGTGCGTCCCAGGGGCGTCGTCGGCCGCCCCGGAGTCACCCCAGCCGCCCCAGCGCGGCGGTCGCGGCCGTCACCGCCCCCGGTGAGGCCGGGAGCAGGGGCAGTCGGACGTCGGGGGTCGGGATCCGCCCCTGGGCGTGCAGGACGCCCTTGAGCACCGCCGGATTGGGCTCGGCGAAGGCCGCCGTCGACATGCGGGCCAGCGCGTGCCCCAGCGGCCGGGCCCGCGCCACGTCGCCCGCCCGCCAGGCCGCGGCGAGCTCCACGAAGCGGTCCGTCGCCAGATGCGCCGAGGCCAGGATCCCGCCCACCGCACCCAGCGCCAGCAGCGGCGACAGGTACACGTCGTCGCCGGCCAGTACCTCGAACCCGGACGGCAGGTCGCCGAGCAGTGCCACCGTCTCCTCGCCGATGCCGCCGCCCGCGTACTTCATCCCGGCGACCCCCGGCAGCGCCCCGATCGCCCGCAAGTCGGCCGCGTCCAGCGCCTGCCCGGTGCGGTAGGGGATGTGATAGACGATCAGCGGCACCGGGCTCACCTCGGCGAGCCGCGCGAAGTGCGCCAGTACCCCGGCGGCCGCGGGTCGGACGAACGGCGGCACGGTCACCAGCGCCGCCCGCACCTCGGGCCACCGGGTCAGCCGGGCCAGCGAGGCCTCGGCCGCCCGGGTGCCGCCCGCTCCCGCGCCGACGGCCAGCGGTGCGCCCCGCTCCCCGCAGACCCGGGCGCACACCTCGGTGACGAGGTCACGCTCCGCCTCGTCGAGGCCGGCCGTCTCCGCGGTCGTGCCGAGCGCGACGACGCCGGTGGCGCCCGCGTCGAGCACCTCGTGGGCCAGCGCCTCCAGCGCCTCGACGGCTACCTCCCCGCCGCGGGTGAAGGGAGTGACGAGCGGTACGTGGATCCCGTGCCACGGGTGGGTCCCCGCGATGTCCTGCGCGATGTCGTGTGCGGCGTCCTGTGCGGTGTGCTGCGCGATGTCCTGTGCCATGCCCAAGAGCCTCGCCCGCCCGAAGGATCAAATCCAGTTCGCTTTTCTTACCCGACCCGTAAGCTGAGCCGATGCTCGATGTACGACGCCTACGCCTGCTGCGCGAACTCGCCCGCCGCGGCACCATCGCCGCCGTCGCCGAGGCCCTCACCTTCAGCCCTTCGGCCGTCTCCCAGCAGCTCGGGGTCCTCGAACGGGAGGCCGGCCTGCCCTTGCTGGAGCGCACCGGCCGCGGGGTCCGCCTCACGCCGGCCGGCCAGAACCTGGTCCGACACGCCGAGGCCGTCCTCGAACGGCTGGAGCGGGCCGACGCCGACCTCGCCGAGGCGCGCGGGGGCCTGGCCGGCGCCCTGCGGATCGGCGCCTTCCCCACCGCCACCCGGGCCATCGTCCCGGCGGCGCTGGTCGCCCTCGCCCGGCTGCACCCGGGGCTGGAGCCGATGGTCTCGGAGATCGACCCGGCGGCCGTGGCGCACGCCCTGCGGGCCGGGGACCTGGACGTGGCCCTGGTGCACGAGTACGACTTCGTACCCGCCGAGCCCGAGCCGGGACTGGCCACCGAACCGCTCTTCGGCGAGGCGATGTACCTGGCCGCGCCCGCCGCCGAAGCCCCTGACCCGTCCGAGGCCCCCGCCCCGTCGGCAGCCCCCGCCGGGTCCGAGGCCCCCGTCCCGTCCGGCGGATCCGACCAGGGCGCGGTGTTGCGTACGTACGCCCGGGCGCCCTGGATCACCGCCACGCCCGGCACCCTCTGCCACGCCATGACCGTCCGGGCCTGCCAGGCCGCCGGTTTCACCCCACGGGTCCGCCACCAGGTCGACGAGTTCGCCACCGTGCTCGCGCTCGTCGCCGCGGGCCAGGGCGTGGCTGTCGTACCGCAGCTCGGGGTCACGGGCCCGGCCGACCCGGCCGTCCGACTCACCCGCCTGCTCATGGAACGGCGTACCGAGCTAGCCTTCCGCAGCGGAGCCGGCACGCATCCGGCCGTGGCGGCCTTCGGCGCGGCACTTCGGGCCGCCGTACCGCCGGATCTGGCCGGGTCGCGCGCCGAAACGTGACACAACTCCCGTACCGGGTGCCGTCCGTGTACGTTCGTTGATCCAGACGGATTCGATCAGAGCGGGGTACGACGTGACACATCGCGTACGAGGGGTCATCGCCCGGAGCAAGGGCGCACCGGTGGAGACGACGACGATCCTCGTGCCCGACCCGGGACCGGGCGAAGCCCTCGTCCGGGTACAGGCCTGCGGGGTCTGCCACACCGACCTGCACTACCGCGAGGGCGGGATCAACGACGAATTCCCCTTCCTGCTGGGCCACGAGGCCGCCGGAGTCGTGGAGTCCGTCGGCCCGGACGTCACGTCCGTGGCCCCCGGCGACTTCGTGATCCTGAACTGGCGTGCCGTGTGCGGCACCTGTCGCGCCTGCAAGCGTGGACGCCCCTGGTACTGCTTCGCCACGCACAACGCCACCCAGCCCATGACCCTGGAGGACGGCACCCCGCTCTCCCCGGCCCTCGGCATCGGCGCCTTCGCCGAGAAGACCCTGGTCGCGGCCGGCCAGTGCACCAAGGTGGACCCGGCGGCCGCCCCGGCCGCCGCCGGCCTGTTGGGTTGCGGGGTGATGGCCGGCCTCGGCGCCGCCCTGAACACCGGCAACGTCGGGCGCGGGGACTCCGTCGCCGTCATCGGCTGCGGGGGAGTGGGCAACGCGGCCGTGGCCGGAGCCTGCCTCGCGGGCGCTTCGAAGATCATCGCGGTGGACCTGGACGACCGGAAGCTGGAGTGGGCCCGGGGCCTGGGCGCCACCCACACCGTCAACGGGCGCACGGACGACGTGGTCAAGGCCGTCCAGGCGCTGACCGGTGGCAACGGCGCGGACGTGGTCATCGACGCCGTGGGCCGCCCCGAGACGTACCAGCAGGCCTTCTATGCGCGCGACCTCGCCGGGACGGTGGTCCTCGTGGGCGTGCCGACCCCGGAGATGAAGCTCGAACTCCCGCTCCTCGACGTCTTCGGCCGCGGTGGCGCCCTGAAGTCCTCCTGGTACGGGGACTGCCTGCCCGAGCGTGACTTCCCGTTGCTCATCGACCTCTACCTGCAAGGCCGCCTCGACCTGGACGCCTTCGTCTCCGAGACCATCCCGCTCGACGGCGTCGAGGACGCCTTCGCCCGGATGGAGCGCGGCGAGGTCCTGCGCTCGGTCGTCGAATTCTGACACCCCGTCCGGCCCACCCGGTCCGGCCCACCCCGGTCGGACCCGGCCCTCCGTAGACTCGGGGCCACCACTCCGCGCCCCCGCCGCCACCCGGCCGGGGCGCGGTCCTTCATCTCCTCGTACCCCTGGGGGCCGTCCGTGACCATCGCACACAGCTACCGCCAGCCCGGCACGGTCCTCACCGACCACCGGTTCTCCGTCCCCCTGGACCACGCACGCCCGGACGGGGAGCGGATCGAGCTGTACGCCCGCGAGGTCGTGGCCGCCGGCAAGGACCCCGGGACGCTGCCCTGGCTGCTCTACCTGGAAGGCGGTCCCGGCTTCGGAGCCCGCCGTTTCGTCGGCCGCCAGGCCTGGCTGGAGCGGGCGCTGACCGAGTACCGGGTGCTGCTCCTCGACCAGCGCGGAACCGGCCGCTCCACCCCGGTGAACCGGCAGACCCTGCCGCTGCGCGGCACGCCCGACCAGCAGGCGGAGTACCTCGCCCATTTCCGCGCCGACTCCATCGTGCGCGACGCCGAAGCCATCCGCCCCGGGCTCACCGGCGGCGCGCCCTGGACCGTGCTCGGCCAGAGCTTCGGCGGCTTCTGCACGACCCACTACCTCTGCACCGCGCCCGAGGGCCTGACCGCCGCCCTGATCACCGGCGGCCTCCCGTCGCTGACCGCCACCGCCGACGAGGTGTACCAGGCCGCGTACCCGCGCATCGAGCGCAAGAACCGGGCCCACTACGCCCGGTACCCGATGGACGTCGAGCGCGCCCGCCGGATCGCCGCCCACCTCGCGGAGCACCCGACCGAACTCCCCGGTGGCCACCGCCTCACCGTCGAGGGCTTCCAGTCCCTCGGCATCCTCCTCGGCGGGGGCGACGGCAGCCACCAGCTCCACTACCTGCTGGAGGACGCCTTCGTGCCGACCCCTGCGGGACCCGCCCTCTCGGACGCCTTCCTGGAGGGCGTCCGCTCCCAGCTCTCCTTCGCCGGACACCCCCTCTACGCGCTGGTCCACGAGGCGATCTACGCCCAGGACCCCACCGCGCCCACCGCCTGGGCCGCCGAACGGGTACGCGCGGACCACCCCCGCTTCGACGCGGGCAAGGCCCTCGCAGGCGACGAGCCGTTGCTCTTCGGCGGCGAGACCATCCACCCCTGGCACTTCACCACCGACCCGGCCCTCGCCCCGCTGCGCGAGACCGCGGAACTCCTGGCCGCCCGTACCGGCTGGCAGCCGCTCTACGATCCGGCACGACTGGCCGCCAACGAGGTGCCGGTGGCCGCCGCCGTCTACCACGACGACATGTACGTGGACACCGCGCACTCGCTGGAGACGGCCCGCTCCGTCCGGGGCCTGCGCACCTGGGTGACGGACGAGTTCGAGCACGACGGCGTCCGCGCCGGCGGCACGCGCGTCCTGGACCGCCTGCTGTCCCTGGTCCGCGATGCGGCCTGACCGGTGTCAGTGCAGGTCAGGGATGTGACCAGGGCACCGAATCATCGCTCCCGTCGGAGTTGATCACACGTCCCCCGAGTTCCCCGACGCCTCGAACGGGGTTCCCGCAGGGACCCGGAAAGGCCCCTACGCCGGGCACGTTCACCTCCGCCGGGCCGGCGCCTCCCTTCAGGGGCGTCGGCCCGGCGTCGTTTCCGCGGGCGGCTCCACGAACGCGCGGGTCAGGTGCGCGGTCGCCAGCAGGGCGCCGCGCCGACCCGCCCGTGCCAGCAGGCCTTCCCGGGAGGCCCGGGCGGTCTCCCGGTCGCGCTCGTGGGAGTACGGCACCGCCGGATCGCCCAGCTGGATCGCGTGCACCAGCACGTCCCCGGTGACCATCACGTCCCGGGCCCCGGCGCCCTGCTCCACCAGCACCGACTGGTGCCCCGGGGTGTGGCCGGGGGTCGGCAGCAGGGTGATGCCGGGGGCCAGGAGGTGGGTCCCGTCCACCTCGTGCAGCTGCCCGCTCGCCCGCAGCGGCGCCACCGTCCAGTCCCACACCGGGTCCGCCCGGTCGAGCGCGGCCACCTCCGCGCGCTGTACGACCTACCGGGCCGCCGGGAAGTACGGCCGCCCGTCGGCCCCCGACGACCAACCCGCGTGGTCCTCGTGAAGGTGGGTCAGGACCACCGCCTCCACATCGGCCGGGGCGATGCCGGCCTCCGCCAGGGCGTCCGGCAGCCGTCCCGGCACCGGCGCCCAGGAGGCGGCGGGGGACTGCGCCGGCCCGACCCCCGCGTCCACCAGGACCCAGCGCCCGCCGGGCCGGGCGATCGCGAAGCACCGGAAGTCGAGCGCCCAGGTGCCGTCGGGCCCGATCGCGCCGGGGTCCAGCCGCCCGGCCCGCTCCCAGGCGGCCTCGCTCGCCCCCGGAAAGGCCGTGCGGGCCGGCTCGAAGAAGATCCCCGTGGCGTCGAGCAGCGCCACCACCTGTCCACGTCGGTCCATTCGCCTATTGTGCGAGACATGACCGAACAGCCTGATCAGCAGCCCGCCTTGCAGCCCATGCCCACCGACTGGACACGTGCCCTCGCGGTCGTCGCGCACCCCGACGACCTGGAGTACGGGTGCGCCGCGGCCATCGCGCACTGGACGGACGGGGGCCGGGAGTTCGTCTACCTCCTCGCCACACGCGGCGAGGCGGGCATCGACAGCATCGCCCCCACCACCTGCGGCCCGCTGCGCGAAGCGGAGCAGCGGGCGAGTGCCGCGGTCGTCGGGGTGTCCGAGGTGGAGTTCCTGGACTACCGCGACGGCGTCGTCGAGTACGGCCTCGACCTGCGCCGGGACATCGCCGCCGCCATCAGGCGACACCGGCCCGAGCTGATCGTCACCCTCAACCACCGTGACACGTGGGGCGGCGCGCAGGGCGGCGGCTACTGGAACACCCCCGACCACAAGGCCGTCGGCCGGGCCGTGCTGGACGCGGCGGGTGACGCCGGCAACCGCTGGATCTTCCCCGAGCTGATCGAGCAGGGCCTGGAGCCCTGGAACGGCGTGCGCTGGGTCGCGGTGGCCGGGTCCGCGACCCCGACGCACGCGGTCGACGCCGGTCCCGGGCTGGAGCGTTCGATCAAGTCCCTGCTGGAGCACAAGGCGTACATCGAGGTGCTCACGGACCAGGACCCGCAGGAGTACGTGCGTACCTTCCTCACCGGCAACGCCCAGCAGGCCGCGGCCCGGTTCGGCGGGCGTCCCGCCGTGGCGTTCGAGGTCTTCCCCCGCTGACCGGCCGCCCCTAGTCTGACGATCCGTCAGTTCGACGGGTCGTCAGGCATCGGGGCGGAGGTGCGGGACACGGTGATCGACACCATCTCCACGGAGATCGCGGAGGACGAGGAACGGATCCGGCTGGAGGTCGAGGACGGCCTCGCCGTCCTCACCCTGTGCCGCCCGGACAAGCTCAACGGCTGGAGCTGGGAGTCCACCCGCCAGCTCGGCCTGCTCGCGGACCGGATCCGCTTCGACGCGTCCGTCCGGGCGGTGCTGCTGCGGGCCGAGGGCCGGGCCTTCTGCGCGGGCATCGACGTGACCGCACCGGGCGGCGCCGTCACGGGCGGCTCCCCGGCCGAGCGCACCCGCAACTACTACGAGGGCATCCGCTGGGTGCACGAGCGGTTCGCGGTGTTCGCGCGGCTCCCGCAACCGGTGGTGGCCGCCGTCCAGGGCTACTGCCTCGGCTTCGGCTTCGAGCTGGCGCTGATGGCCGACATACGGGTGGCGGCCGAGGACACCGTCTTCGCCCTGCCGGAAGCCGGGCTGGGCGTGGCGGTGGACGCGGGCGGCGACCTGCGCATCGCCCGCGAGGCGGGTGCGGGCTGGGCCAAGTACCTGGCCTTGACGGGCCGGCGCATCGACGCCGCTACGGCGCACCGACTCCACCTGGTCCAGCTGCTCGTCCCCGGCGAGGACCTGGAGGCCACCTCCCGCGCCGTGGCGCGGGAGATCGCCGCCAACGCGCCGCTCGCCGTCCAGGGCATCAAGCGCGCGATCGACGGCTACGCCGATGCCGCCCTTCCGGCGGCCCTCGACCGCGTGGCGATGACCGCGGCCCTCACCCTCACCTCGGAGGACTGCCGCGAGGGCTACACCGCCAAGGCGGCCCGCAGGCCCCCGAACTTCAGCGGAGGCTGAGCACGGGCCGGGTCGAGAACTCCGCGTACATGCCCTCGCCGGTCGGGCCGTAGGTGAACTCGGCCGCGTACGGGTTGCGGTTGGCGGTGGCCAGCGGCAGCCACCCGAGCAGGTCCCCGTATCCGCCGCAGACGGCCTCGCCGCCGTCACCACCGTGCACCGCGCTCGGGTCGCCGCTCAACTCCGTGCTGTAGCTGTCGTAGGCGATGTGCAGGCCGAAGGCGTTCGGTCGGTGGCGCACGCCGCCGCTGCCGTAGGACGGCTCGTCCAAGGGGCAGTCGTTCCCCCATCGGAAGAGGGTGCCGGCCCCGGCCCCGCACGCATGCTCCCACTCGTCGGCGCCGGGTATCCGCAGCCCGTGGGCCGCGAGGGCGGCCGGCATGTCGGCCGCGGGCTCGGTCAGGGCCTCGTCCTCCACGGCCATGAGCACGGTCGCGAGCGTCGCGGTGCGCGGCGGGCTGAGCACCTCGGCGAGATAGGACTTCAGGTCGGGATGCCCGTACCCGTACTCCTCCTCGGCGCTCTGCGCGTAGTCGGCGCTCTGCGCGGCCGTCGGCTCCCAGGCGTCCAGGTCGAACCCCAGCCGCACGCTCCCGCCGGGTACGAGGGCGAACTCCCGCCCCTCGCGCTCGATGCGCACGCGGTGCAGCGGCCCGCCGAGGTGCTCGACGACGTCGAGCAGCACCACCCGACCGCCCACCTGCGCGGCGGCCTCGTGGGCGAGGCCCCCGGCGGCGGCCAGGTCGAGCGAACGCCAGCGGTCAAGAGTCAGTTCGGCGAGAGACATGCCCCGATCCTCGCACCGACCACCGACAACCGGTGTTCAGGGGGACGGGTCGAACGGGCCGCGGCCCAGCTGGGTGCGGACCGGGACCACCTCAGGGTTGACCACCGACCGTCGCTGCCAGTTCGCCCCGTCCACCACCAGGGTGTGCCCGGTCACGAACCGGGCGTACGGCGAGGCCAGGAAGGTGGCGGCCCAGCCCAGTTCACGCGGCGCGCCGACCCGCAGGGCGGGCTGCCGGGCGTCCTTCGCGTCGGGCGCGGCACGATCCAGGCCGCCCCGGACGTCCTCGGTCATGTCGGCGTGCGGGAACAGTCCGGGGACGAGCCCGTTGATCTGGATGCCGTACGGGCCCCACTCGACGGCGAGCGTCTCCACCAGGCTCTTCACCCCGGCCTTGGCCGCGGCGCTGTGGGCGAAGCCCGGTCCGCCCGTCCAGGCGTACGAGGCGCCGATGTTCACGATCGAGCCGCCGGTACCCGCGGCAAGGTGGCGGCGGCCGAACTCACGGGTCATGAACCAGGTGCCCGTCAGCGTGATGTCGACCACCGCCCGCCAGGCGTTGGGCGAGAGGTCCTCCGCGGGGGAGGGGAAGTTCGCGGCCGCGTTGTTGATCAGCACGTCCGGCAGGCCGAAGGCCGCCTGCGCCGCGTCGAACACATCGGCGACCCGCTCCGGATCCCGGATGTCGCAGACGGCGGCCGTCACCCGGCCCGCGCCGGGGACGGCCGCCAACTCCTCCCGAGCCGCCTTGAGCTGCTCGGCGCGCCGGCTCGCGATCACCAGATCGGCGCCGAGCCGGGCGAACTCGGTGGCGATGGCCTTGCCCAGCCCGGTGCCGCCGCCGGTCACCAGGACCACCTGCCCCGCGTAGGTCCCGGGAGGCAGGGCGGCGGCGCCGAGCGCCGGTGGCACGGGCAGCCCGCGCCGGATCTCGTCCGTCATGGGGCATCGATAGCGTGTCGGCGCTCAGATCGCCATCCCCGGCGCGTGCCCGGCCGCTACGGGGTCAGCTCCCCGGGTTGTAGGCCTGCTTGGTCGCGCAGGTCCAGATCACCGGCTTGAGCTTGCCCTTCGCGTTCACGGCCGACCCACCGACCCGGCCGGTGTCCGAGACCGCGTCCGCCGTGCTCGCCCCGCCCGCGGCCAGCCGCGGCAGGGCCTTGACCGGGCCGGAACCGGACCGCAGCAGCGCCTGGTCCGGCAGGGTCATCTGCTCCGGGTGGAACTTGGCCGTGCCGACGGTGAGGTTCGTGTGCGCGCTGATCGCCTCGAACGTGGCGTACGGGTGCGTGCTCAGGCCCCCGGGAGAGGTGACGGGGCCGGTGAGCGGGGGCTCCCAGATCACGGGGGTGTACTCGTGCCACGGTCCGGCCCAGTCGTAGCCGACGACCCGACGGCTCTCGTCGATGTCCTGGACGTAGCTGTCGTTCCCGGCGGGAGCCAGCAGCCGGGCGGGCGTGCCGTCCCCCGGCCACAGCACCGGGTGGGTGCCCTCAAGGTGCTCGCCGGTCTCGGGGACCTCGTAGTCCTGCGTCGCCATGCCGAGGATGTCGCCCTGGTTGTTGATGCCGGTGACCATCGTGATCCAGGTCTGCGGACCGGCGTCGGCCGGGACGGGCAGCTCGCGGACCTTCTGCCCGTCCTTCCAGACGGCGCCGGTGCCGCCGTCGGCGCGGGAGACCACGAATCCGGCGTCGTTGATGTCGGCCTCCAGGTAGGAGCCGTCACTGTCCGGCAGCAGGGTGATCGACGCGGCACCCGCCTGGTACGTGAACAGGGGCGAGGCGCCCCCGAAGGCGTGCAGGACGCCCACCATCAGGCCGTGCGCGTTGACGGCGAGCACCTGCCCCGTGCGGCTCGGGTCGGTCAGCGGGACCCGGTGCACGGTGGCGCCGGTCCAGTAGACGGGCTTGTAGCCCGAGACGCCGACGGCGAGGTCGCCCGTCCCGAGGTCGAAGACCCCTTGGCTGGGCGGCATGTCGCGCGCGTACGACTCGTCGCCGATCGAGCCCAGTACCTGGATCTTCGGTGTGCACTTCGCGTCGGCCGCCGCGGCCGGGCCGGCCGCGGTGATCAGGCCGGCCACGACGATGGCGGCTCCGGCCGCGGACATGCTTCTTCTCATGTGGTGGTCCCCCCTGGACAGGTGCTGTTCCCCGTTGAGTCATGACACGTGCACGCCACATGTTGCCTGATCTTGAAGCGGATGTGGCCTGAATGACGCGTGTTGATCCGGACCGTACGGTTCTCCACCCTGGCGAGCGGTTCACAGATGGGCAAGCGACCGCTTAGTATGCGCGCGGAGCGTGGTTCATCGACGGCGGCTGGAGGCCCCGGATGCAGGCATGGCGAGTACATACCCCCGGCGAACCCCGAGAGGCCCTGCGCCTCGAAGAGATTCCCGAACCGGTCCCGGGCGAGGGTGAGGTACGGCTGCGGGTGCTCGCGGCGAACCTCAACTTCCCCGACGCGCTGCTCGTCCGCGGCCAGTACCAGATCCGCCCGCCGCTGCCCTTCACCCCCGGCGTCGAGATCTGCGGCCTCACCGACGACGGCCGCCGCGTCATCGCCAACCCGAGCCTGCCCCACGGCGGCTTCGCCGAGTACGTGATCGCGTCCGAGCGCGCCCTGCTGCCGGCCCCCGAGAGCCTGAACGACGCCGAGGCCGCCGCCCTGCACATCGGCTACCAGACCGGCTGGTTCGGCCTGCACCGCAGGGCGCGCCTCCAGCCCGGCGAGACCCTCCTCGTGCACGCCGCCGCCGGCGGGGTCGGCAGCGCCGCCGTCCAGCTCGGCAAGGCCGCGGGCGCCACCGTCATCGGGGTCGTCGGAGGCAAGGCCAAGGTGTCCACAGCGGAGGAACTCGGCTGCGACCTGGTGATCGACCGGACGACCGAGGACGTCGTCTCCCGCGTGAAGGAGTTCACCGGCGGGCGCGGGGCCGACGTGGTCTACGACCCCGTCGGCGGAGATTCGTACACCGCCTCCGCCAAGTGCGTGGCCTTCGAGGGCCGCATCGTCGTCGTCGGTTTCGCGAGCGGCGCCATCCCCACCCCCGCCCTCAACCACGCCCTCGTCAAGAACTACTCGATCCTCGGCCTCCACTGGGGCCTGTACGCGGCCAAGGACCCGGCCGCGATCCTCGCCTGCCACACCGAGCTCACCCGCCTCGCCGCGGAAGGCGCGATCAAACCCCTGATCAGCGAAGTCGTCGCACTCCCCGCCGTCGCCGACGCCGTACAGCGCCTCGCCGACGGCACCACCACCGGCCGGGTCGTCCTGGCCATGCCCCGGCAGTCGGGTGGGCCCCGATGACCGCGATCACCGCCGAGCACCTGCGCGCACGCGTCCGGGACCTGCTCGCCGCGCACCCGCCCGCCGACACCGACCGCGGCGACTTCCTGCGCGCCCGCTTCGACGCCGGACTCGCCTGGGTCCACTACCCCGAGGGCCTCGGTGGCCTCGGCGCGCCCCGCTCCCTGCAGGTCGTCGTCGACGCCGAACTGGAGGCCGCCGGCGCCCCCGACAACGACCCGCGCCGCATCGGCATCGGCCTCGGCATGGCCGCCCCCACGATCCTCGCGTACGGCACCGACGAGCAGAAGCAGCGCTTCCTGCGCCCCCTGTGGACCGGCGAAGAGGTCTGGTGCCAGCTCTTCAGCGAGCCCGGCGCCGGCTCCGACCTCGCCGCGCTCGGCACCCGCGCGGTCCGCGAGAACGGCTCCGGCGACTGGATCGTCGACGGACAGAAGGTATGGACCTCCAGCGCGCACACCGCCCGCTGGGCCATCCTGATCGCCCGCAGCGACCCCGCGCTGCCCAAGCACCAGGGCATCACCTACTTCCTCTGCGACATGCACGCCCCGGGCGTCGAGGTCCGGCCGCTGCGCCAGATCACCGGCGAGGCCGAGTTCAACGAGGTCTTCCTCACCGGCGTCCGCATCCCCGACTCCCACCGCCTCGGCGCCGTCGGCCAAGGCTGGGCGGTCGCCCGCACCACCCTGATGAACGAACGGGTCTCCATCGGCGGCATGCGCATCCCGCGCGAGGGCGGCATGATCGCCCCCGTCGCCGCCGCCTGGCGCGAACGCCCCGAACTGCGTACCCACGCCCTCCACCAGCGGCTGCTGGAACTGTGGGTCGAGGCCGAGGTCGCCCGCCTCACCGGAGAACGGCTGCGCCAGCAGCTCGTCGCCGGACAGCCCGGCCCCGAGGGATCCGGCATGAAGCTCACCTTCGCCCGACTCAACCAGGAGATCAGCGGACTGGAGGTCGAACTCCTCGCGGAGGAAGGACTCCTGTACGACGACTGGACCATGCGCCGGCCCGAAGGCGTCGACTTCACCGGCCGCGAGGCCGGCTACCGCTACCTGCGCGCCAAGGGCAACAGCATCGAGGGCGGCACCAGCGAAATCCTCCTCAATATCGTCGCCGAACGCGTCCTCGGCCTGCCCCCCGAGCCGCGCGACGACAAGGACCTCGCCTGGAAGGACCTGAGCCGATGACCACCGCGGCGGCACCGACCGACCTGCTCTACTCCGAGGCCGAGGAGGAGCTCCGCTCCACCGTACGCGCCCTCCTCGCCGACCGCTGCGACGCGAAGAGCGTCCTCGACCGGGCCGAGACCGGCCGGCCGCACGACCCGGCGCTCTGGCACACGCTCGCCGCCGGGATCGGCGCGGCCGGGCTCCTCGTACCCGAGAAGCTCGGCGGGCAGGGCGCGAGCCACCGCGAGGCGGCCGTGGTCCTGGAGGAGCTGGGCCGCGCCGTGGCGCCCGTGCCCTACCTGACGAGCGCCGTGCTCGCCACGGAGATCCTGCTCGGCTGCGACACCACGGAAGCCACCGCGCTGCTACGGGAGCTGGCCTCGGGCAGCACGGTCTGCGTCCCGGCGGTGCCGCTGACCCTGGCTCCCGGCGCGCCGCTCCCGGCCCCCGTCCGGGACCTCGGGGACGGCATCCTGACCGGCACGATCACCTCCGTGGCGGACGCGGTGGCCGCCGACGTCCTGCTGGTCCTGGCCGACAGCGGGCTGTACGCCGTCCAGGTCGCCGCAGCCCGGCTGACCCCGAGCGTCGCCCTGGACCTGACCCGCCCGCTCGCCACCGTCACGCTGGAAGCGGCCGCGGGCACCCGCCTCGCCGACCTCGGAACGGCCCGGGCGGCCGTCGCCGGAGCCCTGCTCTCCGGAGCCGGACTCCTCGCCTCCGAACAGCTCGGGCTCGCCGAATGGTGCCTGACGGAAACCGTCGGCCACGTCCGGGGCCGCCACCAGTTCAACCGCCCCGTCGGCTCCTTCCAGGCCCTCAAGCACCGCCTCGCCCGGCTCTGGCTCGACGTGGCCTCCGCGCGCGCGGCGGCGCGGGCCGCGGCCGACGCCCTCGCCACTTCGGCCCCCGACGCCCCGCTGACGGTCGCCGTGGCCCAGGCCTACTGCTCGGGCGTGGCCGTCCGGGCCGCCGAGGAGTGCGTACAACTGCACGGCGGTATCGGCATGACCTGGGAACACCCGGCCCACCTCTACCTCAAGCGGGCCAAGGCCGACTCCCTGGCCCTCGGCACGGCGGGCCACCACCGCGGCCTGGTGGCGGACTTCGCGGAACTCCCCGCCCCGTAGGACCCGTCGGGCGCAGCCTCCTCCCGGGTCCTACGGGGCGGGGAGGAGGCCCTGCGCCGGGCCGGCCCGGGAGGGTCGTGCGCAAGGTGTTCGCACCGACCCGCGAACGTACCCCGGGTGCGGCAGGGGAGCGCAGGACCTCGTCAGCCCCCGCCGCCGGTCGAGCCGCCGTGTCCGATGGCCATCCACGGCGGGGACTCCACGCGGCGTTCGACGACCAGGTCCACCTGGACGGTGGTGGGTGCGAGGGCTTGTTCCAGTTGCTGATGGAGGGGCGTGGAGTCGGTCGTCCACGGGAGGATCGGTATGGGCCGGATCGGGCGGCCGTTCTTCAGGAGCACGTGCAGGGTGATCTTGGCGGACACCGGCTTCCGGTCCCCCTTGTACGACTCGACGATGGAGTGGTCGATCCAGATCTGCTGTACGCCGCTGAGCGACCGCGGCCGGTCCGTGCGGGGCCCCCGGACGAGGGTCATGGTGTCCGGGGCGGCCGCGGGCGAGAACCGTAGCCGGGTCACGCTCCGGAAGGCCCAGTACAAGATCACGAAGGTGTTGACGACGAGTCCTACCGCGGCGGCGATCCCGACCGCGGCCCAGATCCGGCCGGGACTCTGCTCGAAGACCATCGCCATGACCGCATAGACCGGGGTGCCGTAGAGCGCGCCGGCCGCGAGTGACCCGATGACCTCCCCGGGCCAACGCCCGGCGAGGAACGCGAGCGGCCCGACCTCCTCGCGCAGCACCACGTCGACCACGTCGGGGTCCGAACCATCGATCCGCACGCTGTCCATGACACGACGTTAGGACGGCGCCACGGGTTGGGGAAGAGCACGTACGGCGCCACCGGACTCGTACGCGACCGTGACGCCGTCATCGTCGGCCCGCCCCTGCCCCGGAACGCGAGCGTCGGCGAAGGACTCGCTTCACGGGAGACGGCGACAGCGTCTTGGTTCCCCCCGCCCGTCGACCTGCTTCACGGGGGACGCGATCGTTCAGCGAAAATCGAGCCCTGTCGTCTCTGGGAGGGGTGGCACCATGCGGTGTCATGGCAGATGACAGCACGAGTGCGTTTCAAGCGGGCCGGACGGGGCTCATCGTTCGGATCCCGGAGGCGGAACCGTTCGTCCGTGGGTGGCGTGAACGGCTCGACCCCTCAGCCCAGGCCGGGGTTCCGGCTCACATCACCGTGCTCTTCCCGTTCCTCGACGAGAGCCGAATGGATGAGCATGTCCACTCCGCTCTCGCGGATGTACTGGCAGCCACCAGCCCTTCGATCTGCGGTTCGAGAGGTGTGGGCGACTCCCGGAAGTGCTGTACCTCGCCCCCGAGCCCGACACGCAGCTGCGTCAGCTCACGGAGGCGATCGCCGATCGTTGGCCCGAGGCTCCTCCGTACGGCGGCCGATTCTCCGAGGTCGTGCCGCACCTGACCATCGCTCAAGGTCAGGAAGATGCCGTGATGGAGGAGATCGAGGCCGACCTCGGAGACAAACTCCCCTTCACGTCTCACGTCGCGTCGGTTGAACTGATGGTGCACGACGGAGTGAAGTGGCGAGAACGAGCATCGTTCGCACTCGGACGATGAAGCAGGTCGTGGGCCGGTAGGGGGCGCCGGCGAGGCGGTCGACGATGGCCACCCAGAGTCGGAGGCCGGGCAACGGGCGCTGATGCGCGACGAGCTCGGACGTCCACCGCGTGGTGGCCGTCGCGAGCGCCGCCGATCCGCTGCCACCAGGCGCCGTGCATGAAGCGCACAGAGGGGGAGCGGGTGGGCAGAACCGCCTCGTCACCTCGTCGACCGGCGGTGCCACCACCCATGTCCGGGTGCACCCGATCGCCTTTTCGCGTGCATGGAACGTCCTCCCGGGGAAGGCGTACCGAGGACCCGTACACCCGAGAAGGGACGGACACCATGGCACGACCGAGGATCGTGGTCGTCGGCGCGGGCTTCGCCGGCGTCTCCTGCGTACGCCGCCTGGAGCGGACGCTGTCACCCGGGGAGGCGGAGATCCTTCTGGTCACTCCGTTCTCCTACCAGCTCTACCTGCCCCTGCTGCCCCAAGTGGCCTCCGGCGTACTCACCCCCCAATCCGTGGCGGTGTCGCTGCGCCGCAGCCGCCGCCACCGGACCCGGATCGTTCCCGGCGGGGCCGTAGGGGTCGACACCCGGGCCAAGGTCTGCGTCATCCGCAAGATCACCGGCGACCTGGTGGACCAGCCCTACGACCACCTCGTGCTCGCGCCGGGCAGCGTGACCCGCACCTTCGACATCCCGGGCCTGGTCGAACACGGCCGCGGCATGAAGACGCTGGCCGAGGCGGCACACCTGCGCGACCACGTGATCGCCCAGCTCGACCTGGCCGACGCCGCCGCACCGGGCTCGGCGGAACGGGCCTCACGGCTCGGCTTCGTCGTGGTGGGCGGCGGCTACGCGGGCACCGAGACGGCCGCCTCCCTGCAGCGACTCACCACGAACGCCGTCAGCCGTTACCCCCGGCTGGACCGGAGCGAGATCAGCTGGCACCTCGTGGACGTGGCCCCGAAGCTGATGCCCGAGCTCGGCGATCGGTTGGGCCAGGCAGCCCTCGACGTGCTGCGCCGCCGAGGCATCGAGGTCTCCCTCGGCGCCTCCGTCGCGAAAGCGGGCCCCGAAGACGTCACCCTCACCGACGGGCGCGTGCTGCCCTGCCGCACCCTGATCTGGACGGCCGGCGTCGCCGCGAGCCCGCTCATCGCGACGCTGGGCGCCGAGACCGCGAAGAGCGGCCGGCTCGTCGTCGCCCCGGACCTACGGGTGCCGGGGGCGGACGGCGCGTTCGCGCTCGGTGACGCGGCCGCCGTGCCCGACCTCGCCGGCGGCGGAGACGGTGCGGTGTGCCCACCCACCGCGCAGCACGCCGCCCGCCAGGGCAGGGTCGCCGCCGACAACGTCGTCGCCACGCTGCGGGGCACACCGCTGCGGTCCTACGTCCACAAGGACCTCGGGCTCGTCGTGGACCTCGGAGGCCGCGACGGCGTCTCCCGGCCGCTCGGCATCGACCTGCGCGGTATGCCCGCCCAGGCCGTGGCCCGCGGCTACCACTGGGCGGCGCTGCGCACCGGGGCCGCGAAGACCCGGGTGATGACGAACTGGCTCCTGAACGCCGTGGCCGGCGACGATTTCGTCCGGACCGGCTTCCAGACGTACAAGCCGGGAACGCTGCGCGACTTCGAGTACACCGACCACTACCTCACCCCGGAGGAGGTACGGGCCCGCACGGCGACCGACCGGGACTGACGGACAGTCCCGACCGGGCGCGACCCGGGCCGAGCCGTAAGTCAGGTGCCGCGGCGCGATCGTCTCTGTCAGGATCACCCCATGACGATCTGCAGAAAGGCCCATGCCGCGTAGACGGCCCGGGCGTGTCCGTGCCGAGCAGTGGCCGCGGCATCGGCTCACCTGTCACCCGCTTGACGCGGGCCTGTCCGCGCCCGCTCGTGCCCGAGTTGCCAGGGTCGAGAGGAGCCGCACCTATCTGTGGCGTGGCGTCACGGCCGAGTCCGTCAGGACCTGGCGGAGCTTGGTGCGGGACCGGTACCGCACTATCTGGAACGAGTTCGAGGACGGCGGCTGCGGTGAGTGGGGATGCTGCGGCAAGCCCTACGACGCGTGGGAGTTCCTGGATGCCGTGACGTACGGCGCGTCGAGCCAAGTGTCCGATCGAGAGCATGCGGTGGAGAGGGACGAACACACCGGTCGTCCGCCGGTGGTGGTCAGCGGCCTCTTCGGCGTGCGTGTGCCTCCAGCACCGGAGTGGTCGGGTGGGCTCCCTCGCCGCCCGCCAGGATGACGCGGTCCGGATTCAGGGGCGGCGAGGGACGCAGGGTGTCACCTACGCTTCGGCCGCCGCACTCAGACTCATCCTGTAGATCTCGGTGTCGTCCTCGAACAGCGTCACTCGCTCAGCGCCACCGTCGAGAAGCTCTTTCCAGACCTCGCCGATCCACGACTCGGCATCCGCCTGCAAGCCGAACTCCTCCGGCTCGACCGCCGGCGCGGTCTCCGAGCCGTCCGCCTTCTCGAATCGCCATGTCCAAACCACGTACTTCCTCCATTCCAAGATCCGCTACTGCTGTCCATCAGTTCCCGCCCCCGCGACATCCCAACCAGCCCACCGCCTGGTCGAGAACCTGTGGTGCATCCCGTCGTGGGTCGGCCCGTGAGCTCCGGCGCGTGCTGACCTCGTCTTCCCGCACGCTGCGGCAGTTGGCCACGGCCGCGCCGGATGAGCCCTCGGCCGTGCCCGCAGCACGCATACGGTCCCGGCCGACGGGTATCCGCCGAGGATGATCGAAGCCGAGCCGCCCCAGGGCCAGGCCCCGCCCTCGGAAGCCGTCCGAACCGCACCCGTACGCGCCCTGCACGCGGCCTACCAGGCCCTCGCGGCCGTTGTCGACCCGCTGGAGGACGAGGACTCATGGCAGCCCACCGGCTGTACGGGATGGGCCGTTCGCGACCTGCTCTTCCACTGCCTCATGGACTGCCGGCGCGGGCTCGTGGCCCTGCACACTCCGGCGCCCGGACCGGTGGACCGGGACGCCGTCACCTACTGGAGCGACTGGCGTCCCGATACCGAAGGCGCGGCCAACGGTCGACGTTGGGCGCGGGTCAGCGCCGGCATGTTCCTGCACTTCGACCAACTGCGTGGGCTGTACCTGGAGACCGCGGCAGCCACCCTGCACGCCGCATCCGCGACCGACCCCGGCCTCCTCGTGTCGACCCAGGGCCACACCCTGACCGCCGGCGACCTGATGAGCACCCTCACCGTCGAGGCGACCGTCCACCACCTCGACCTCGTCGCCGCACTCCCACACGCTCCCGTGGCCTCGACGCCCGGACTGGCATGCGTACGGACCACCCTGGACGGCCTGCTGGGCCGCCCGGTCCCGCTCGACTGGAGCGACGAGCACTACGCACGCGCCGGCACGGGCCGTCTGCCCCTCACGGCCGCCGAAGCACGAGCACTGGGACCGGACGCCGCATCCTTCCCCCTGTTCGGCTGACAGGACCGCGCATCTCGGCCGCGGACAAACTGCTGCTCGTCCACGGCGCGATGGACGACCAGGTGCACCCCGACGACACACTGCGCCTGGCCGACCGGTTCATCGCCGCCTACAAGGACTTCGAACTCCTCATCATGCCCGGGGCCGAGCGGCCTGAGTTGCTCGGCGAACTGTTCTCCTGAGCCACCGCCGCCCGGGCTTCCCCCGTCCGTCGAGGCTTCCTGTTCTCGTGGCGTCAGCCGTCGAAGCGATGGCGGGAGGCCTCGATGTGACCGAGGTGCCGGTGGGTCCAGTCGCACAGTCCGTCGATCGTCACGCGCAAGGCCTGGCCCGGTGCGGTGAGGGTGTACTCGACCCGCGGTGGCACGACGGGGTGCACGGTCCGCTCGACGAGGCCGTTGCGCTCGAGCATGCGCAGGTTCTGCGTGAGCATCTTGTGGCTGATGCCCTCGATCTCGTCCCGCAGCTCACCGAAGCGCAGGGTGCGCTCTCCCAAGGCCTCGATGATCAGGAGGGCCCATTTGTTGGCGACGTCCGAGAAGATCTCCCGGGCCAGGGAGTCGGCGCGCCGCACGTCCGCTTCGTCGATCGAGCCGCTGAGCTGCTTGGTTCCCATCAGGTGCCCCAGTCACTGAAAAGTGCGTTCTTCCATGTCAGCGACCACTCTCTTACGGTTCCTGAGTAACCACAAGAGAGCACGTGCGCTGCGGAGCGCACGACTCATGGCAGGGAGGTAGCGGCATGCCCATCACCCTGGTGAACCCCGGCGGACTGCCGGAGATCGATGCCTACCGTCAGGTGTCGGTCGCGACCGGCTCGAAGCTGGTCTTCGTCGCGGGCCAGGTCGCCTGGGACGCGGACGGTGCCACGGTCGGCGAGGGTGACCTCGCCGCGCAGGTCGAGCGGTGCTATCTCAACGTCGGCACCGCCCTGGCGGGGGTCGGTGCCTCGTTCGACGACGTGGCGAAGCTGACCGTGTACGTCGTCGACTGGACCCCTGACAAGATGCCGCTGCTCATGGACGGGATAACCCGGGCGGCCACGAAGCTGGGCGTCACGGCGACGCCCCCGGCCAGCATGCTGGGAGTCGCCGCTCTGGACGTGCCGGAGCACCTCGTCGAGGTCGAAGCCACCGCGGTCGTCGACTGAAACCAGCAGGTCCTGAACCGCCCCGCACGCCCCTTCGCCGACCGGGCCGTACGCAGCGTGCCCGCGTTCCGTCGAGCCTCGCCCGCCACACGGATACCGGCGGCCGGTCGGGGCTCGGCCTTGCCGGGCTCCGTCCGGCCGGGGCTACTTCGGGTCGTCCGCATCCGGCTGCGGTCGACACTCGTCCTCGGAGGGGAGGAGGTCTTTCGCCCTGCGTTCCATGAGGATGGGCAGGTAGGTGCGTACGCGTGCGTACCTGAGCTCTTCGTACGCGGTGCGTACGGCGTCGCGCATGCTGTCCGCGTCCACATGGGGGTGCGCCTCTGCCAGGCGTTCGGTGACGTGGCGGATGACGGTGACGTTTTCCGGTTCCGGTGTCATGCGCCGCAGCCCTCCTTCGTTGTCTTCCCCCAGTCTCGCGGTGCGCTCCTCCGCCGCGATAGTCGATCTTTCGCCGGTGTCGACGGCCCGTCCCCGGTTCACGGAGGCCAGATCCCTACGGTTCGCGGCAACCGGGCCGGGCGGACGTCAGGCGCGGGTGGTGCCGTCCAGGAAGGGCGGTTCGCGGGAGGTCCGACGCGCGGTCGGCCGGAGGCCCGATCTTGTGTCGTCGTTCGCAGTGGGCTTGTTCGCCCACCCGCTCAGATCGGTCGACGGCGCACCCCATAGCGCAGGTGAAGCACCCGGCTGCCCTGAAGCACCTCCTCAGGGTCCCCCAACAGGTGCTGTTCGTGGACCGACCCGAAGTAGCGCTTGCCGCACCCGAACACCACGGGGACGACGTCCATGCGCACTTCGTCGACCAGACCCGCGGCAAGCACCTGGCCGCCGACGTCGCCGGCGGCGACCTCGACGATGCGGTCACCCGCAAGCTCCTGCGCCTTGGCCACGGCTGCCTCGACGCCGTCGACGAAGTGGAACGGCGCCTCGGGGTCCCAGCCTTCGGGCCGCGGGCGGTGCGTCACGACGACGACGTGGTCGATCCCGCCCGGAGGCTTCCCGTCCCAGCCGTCCGTCAGGTCGAAGACATGGCGGCCGACGACCGTCACCCCGATCCGGTCCCAGTACGGCCGGGTGTAGTCGTAGGACGTCTGCGACACCTTCAGCGCGCCACTCTCGTCCAACGGGACGTCACCGCCGGTCAACCAGTCGAACAGCGGTCCGGGCTGGTCGTTCTCGTCCGCGACGAAGCCGTCCACCGACACCGAGCTGTACATGACCACCTTGCCCACGGGGCTCTCCTCTGCTTCGCGGTCCTGACAAATTAGCGCGCCGTGTGCCACCCGCTCGGGCGGGACGCCGATGAGAAGGTGCAACAGCTCCGCTTGGACCGGCTCGGGGCCGGTGACGGCGGTGGGGTGGTGTTCGGCCTGGCCGACGTCCAGGCCTAGGAAGCCGTCGTGGTCAGCTGCCGCAGGCGCAGCTGCTCGTCGCCGGCGCGGGTTCGGCGTTGTCCTCCTGTCCGGTGCAGCAGGCGTCGCCGCCCGCGCGGGGGCTCTTGCCCAACCGGTCGGCGTCGGCCTTGACCACGTACACCTCCCAGGGTTCCTCGCCGGGGCCGGTGACCCACACCTTGTCCTGGAGCGCGTAGCAGCAGGAGGTGTCGTTCTCCTCGAAGGTGGCCAGGCCGGCGTCCTTGAGGCGGGTGGTGGCGGCGGTGACCTCTTCGGTGGAAGCGACCTCGACCCCGAGGTGGTCCAGGCGGGTGGCCTGCCCCGGCTCGCCCTCGATGAGGACGAGCTTGAGCAGCGGGGTGGTGACGGCGAAGTTGGCGTAGCCGGGTCGGCGCTTGGCGGGCTCGACGCCGAAGAGCTTGGAGTAGAAGGCCACCGACGCTTCGAGGTCGGCGACGTTGAGTGCGAGCTGGACACGGGACATGGCGGTCTCCTGGGACAGCGACTTGTTTCGACGTCTGTCGATACAGTTGAGCTTGCCTCCGGGATCGATGGCTGTCAATATTGAGGAATGTCGAAACAAGCTGGTCTGCCGGTGCTCGGGCAGGACGACGCGGCGTGCTGCGCGCCGATGGTCCGCGAGCCGCTGAGCGAGGAGGCCGCGGCCGAGCTGTCGCGGATGTTCAAGGCGCTGTCGGACCCGATCCGGCTGCGGCTGCTGTCCCTGATCGCCTCGCACGAGGGTGGCGAGGCGTGCGTGTGCGACCTGATCGGGCCGTTCGACGTGTCACAGCCGACGATCTCCCACCACCTGAAGGTGTTGCGGGAAGCCGGGCTGGTGGGCTCCGAGCGACGCGGCACCTGGGTGTACTACTGGGTGCTGCCCGCGGCCCTGGCGGAGCTGTCCGCCCTGCTCGAGATCCCCGCCGCCCCCGCGAAGGCTCCGGCGTGAGCGCGCCGGCCTCGCTGCGCCGGCGGGCGACGGTCGAAGGACTGGGCACGGCCGCGCTGGTCGCGGTCGTGGTGGGCTCCGGCATCCAGGCCACCGAACTGACCCAGGACGTCGGGACGCAGCTCCTGGCCAACTCCCTCGCCACCGTCTTCGGTCTCGGTGTGCTGATCGCCCTGCTCGGCCCGGTCTCGGGAGCCCACTTCAACCCGGCGGTCACCCTTGCCGCCTGGTTCACCGGCCGCCGCACCGGCGACGGACCCGGCCTGCGCGAGGTCGCCGCGTACCTGCCCGCCCAGATCGTCGGTGCGATCGCCGGCGCGGTACTGGCCGACGCCATGTTAGGCAAGCCGCTGGTGGAGCTGTCCACCCACGACCGGTTCGCCGGACATCTGTGGCTGGCGGAGGTCGTGGCCACCGCCGGGCTGGTCTGGCTCGTCTTCGGCCTGGCCCGTGCCGGCCGCGCCCACCTCGCGCCGCCGCTGGTCGCCGCCTACATCGGGGCGGCCTACTGGTTCACCTCCTCCACCAGCTTCGCCAACCCGGCCGTCACCATCGGCCGGGCGTTCACCGACACCTTCGCCGGGATCGCGCCCACCTCCGTACTGCCCTTCCTCGCCGCCCAACTGGTCGGCGCCGCCGCCGGTCTCGGGCTGGTCGCGCTCTGTTTCGGCCGCCCCGCCACTGCACGCGGGGACGAGGCCGTCGCCCCCCGCGTCGAGCAGCGTCCCGCCGCTCCCGCCGCCCGTTCCCCCGAAGAAAGCACCCTCGCTCGATGAGCACCTCCGCCACCCCGTCCGTGCTGTTCGTCTGCGTGCACAACGCCGGCCGGTCCCAGATGGCCGCCGCCTTCCTCACCCACCTCGGCGGCGACCGGGTCCTGGTCCGATCGGCCGGATCCGCCCCCGCCCACACCGTCAACCCCGCGGTGGTGGAGGCCATGCGCGAGGTCGGCATCGACGTCTCCGCCGAGACCCCCAAGGTCCTCACCACCGAGGCGGTGCAGTCCTCCGACGTCGTGATCACCATGGGTTGCGGCGACGCCTGCCCCTACTTCCCCGGCAAGCGGTACCTCGACTGGCAGCTGGAGGACCCGGCCGGACAGGGCGTCGCCGCCGTCCGACCGATCCGCGACGAGATCGAGCGCCGCATCCGAGACCTGCTCACCGAACTCGACATCGAGCCCACCGCCTGACCACCTGACCGCCTTCCGCCCGACCGCCCGACCGGCCCAGAGGTACGTAGCGCGCGCCCCTGCGGCCGCAGTGCGCCGAGCCGCTCCGGGCGATCCACCGGGCGGGCACCGACAGGCCGGGCACCGACAGGCTGCCGGCGAGGTCCCGCGCCGACGAGGCCGGCTCCGGGCATTCGCCGTCCAAGAGGCGCCGCCTCCGTCCGGTCGTGGGCCACTTCGGCCACGCGCTTGCTCGGCGGGCGCCGCCGACACCATGCCCCACCACCTGCGCGGCCCGCGCCCGCCCCGCCCGCGGCGGGCCGCGCGGTGCTCTCTATCCTCGCCCCATGACGGCCACCATCACCCCGCTCTCCGCCGCCGGACTCCGCGCCAACCGCGACGAACTCGCCGCCCTGCTCCTCGCCGTGGTCGACGAAGGCTCCTCCCTCGGCTTCCTCGCCGGGCTCGACCGGCCCGGCGCCGCCGCCTGGTGGGACTCCCTGCTGCCCGCCGTCGAGGACGGCTCCCTCGCGCTGTGGGTCTCCCGCACCGGCGACGACGGCCGGATCGACGGCACCGTCAGCTGGTACCGGGAGACCAAGGCGAACGGCCGCCACCGCGCCGAGCTGCGCAAACTCATGGTCCACCCGGCCGCCCGCGGCCGCGGCACCGCCCGCGCCCTGCTCGCCGAGGCCGAGTCGGCCGCCGCCCGCGTCGGGGTGGTGCTGCTGTTCCTGGACACCGAGACCGGCAGCGGGGCCGAGCGGGTCTACCGCTCCGCGGGCTGGACGGAGGCCGGCACCATCCCCGACTACGCCACCGACCCGGAGGGCCGGCTCCGCCCCACGACCCTCTTCTACAAGCAGCTCCGGGGCGTCCACGGGTGACCTCGCCCGCCGCGCGGCGTTAGACCCGTAGCCGCCGGCCATCGAGCGAGGGAGACCGTATGTCCGCAGCATCGTCCGCCGCACCACTGACCCGACGCGCGGTTCTCCGTTCGGCCTTCACCGCGGCCGTGCTCGCCGGTACGGCAGCGGCGCTGGCCCCCGTACTGCGCGCCCGGCGCCCCCGGCAGACCCTCACCCCGGCGCCGCTCGCCGAGGAGGAGACCTACCGCGGCCGGCACATCGCCGTCGACGTCGCCGGGGTCCGGATCGACGGCCGTCCGCTGCACGTGATGCGCCGGGCCGACGGCAGCTACCTCAGCGGCATCAACCACTTCCAGTCCTATGCCACGCCACTGGAAGTGGCCCGGGCCGCCGTCGACGAACTGGGCACCGCCCAACTGGCCTTCGCGGCCCCGCACCACGGCTGACCGACCCACTGACTCACTGACCCACTGACCCACTGACCCACCGGGAACGGGAGGAGCCCCGCATTGCACACCCGGCAGAACCAGAAGAACCTCACCAGCACCCAGAAGAAGCGGTTCACCGCGGCGGTCCTGGAGCTCAAGCGCAAGGGTGCCTACGACGCCCTGGTGCGCACGCACGACAAGTACTTCGTGCCCGACCGTGACCGCAAGCTGCGGGTCGGGCACATGTCGCCGTCCTTCTTCCCGTGGCACCGGCGCTATCTGCTGGAGTTCGAACGGCAGTTGCAGGAGATCGACCCGGGAGTGAGCGTCCCGTACTGGGACTGGACCACCGACACCAGCCCGGTCTCCTCCCTCTGGGCCGACGACTTCCTCGGCGGCACCGGCCGGGCGAGCGACCGCAAGGTGATGACCGGGCCGTTCGCCTACGACTCGGGCAACTGGACGGTGACCGTGGGCATCACCGAGTCCGCGTTCCTCACCCGCAACCTCGGCCGGCCGCAGAACCCGATCGCCCTGCCCACCGCGGCCGAGCTCCAGTGGGCGATCGACGACCCGACCTACGACGTCTCGCCCTGGGACTCCACGGCTACCGCGGGGGGCTTCCGCAACAAGCTGGAGGGCTGGTCGGCCCCCAAGAGCGAGCGCTGGCGCAACCACAACAAGGTCCACCAGTGGATCGGCGGCCACATGACGGGCGGCACGGCGCCCAACGATCCGGCGTTCTGGCTGCACCACGCCTTCGTCGACCTGATCTGGGACCGCTGGCAGCAGAAGCACCCCGGCTCCGGCTACCTGCCCTCCGCCCCGCCGGCCGTCGGCGACCTCCAGCGCGGCCGGGTGATCGCCCTCGACGAGCCGATGCCGCCCTGGAACGTCACCCCGCGCGAGATGTTCGGCCACCAGGGTCTGTACCGCTACGAATGACGCGGCCCGCGCCCACCCGTGCGCACGCGGCAGGCGTGGGGACAGCGGGCACGGGGAAGGGCCCCCGCCGGGTGGCGGGGGCCCTTCCGTCGATCAGCCGATCAGTTGATCAGGCGATCAGTGGCCGTAGTCGCCACCCTCGGTGTGGTGGTCGGCGCCGCCGCCGGAGGCGTTGACGCAGGTGTTGCCGAACGCCGGGTTCAGCAGGGCGATCACGTTCACGGTGTTGCCGCAGACGTTGACCGGGACGTGCACCGGGACCTGGAGCAGGTTGCCCGACAGAACACCGGGGGAGCCGACCGCCGCACCGTGCGCTCCGGCATCGGCGACAGCCAGACCCGCACCGGCGACCACGGCGCTACCGGTGACAGCGGTGATGGCGAATGCCTTCGCGATACGCGACATCAAGATCTCCTCGTGAGATATGTGGGGCGCCACAGACGCTGTGGCATTTGACATGGCATACAACGCGGGGGAGGCCAAGGGGTCACGGCCCGTGGCCTACCCGGTGACGGAAAACCGGACGGAGGCGAAGTACGGCCGTACCTGGCCCACCTCGCCGGGCCGCAGGACCCGCAGGATCCGGCCCGAACACCGGGGGCCCTCGAAGAGGGTCGCCGAGCTCCCGGTCCCGTTGGTGACGGCCCGGGCGCCACCGCCCTCCGCCTCGACACACCCCCGGGGGGAGGTGAGGCCGTGGACCCGGTCGTCCTGGCCGACGTACTGGAAGTCCGAGCCGGCGGCCAGTGCCGGGCCGGACAGGAGCGTGGCGCCCGCGAGCAGCAGGGCGCCGGGCACGGCATGGTGGATACGCAGGAATCGCATGCCCGTCCAACCGGGTCGGGCCCGGACCCGGTCACGCCTTGTCACCCGTTGGACGGCTGTGCGACCGTGCGACGGTGCGACGGGCAGCCGCATCGCAGGAGGACGAGATGAGCGCAGACGGCGCCACAGGCGGCCACGGCCGGCCGCGGGTCAGGACGGCGGCCGGCGTCGTCGAGGGCCGGCTCGGATCCGGGGGGACCTCGATCTTCCTGGGCATCCCGTACGCCGCCCCGCCCGTCGGCGCCCTGCGCTTCGCGGCGCCCGCGCCCCCGGCCACCTGGGACGGCGTACGGGACTGCACGGCCTACGGGCCCACCGCGCCGAAGGTGCCCTACCCGGACACCTTCGCGGCCCTGCTGCCCGACCCGGTGATCCCCGGCGACGACTGCCTGAACGTGAACGTGTGGACCCCGGACCCGACCCCCGGGGCCCGGCTGCCCGTCATGGTCTGGATCCACGGCGGGGCCCACACCCGCGGCTCCTCCGCCGTCCCCGTCTACGACGGCTCTGCCTTCGCCCGCGACGGGGTCGTGCTCGTCTCCTGCAACTTCCGCCTCGGGGTCCTCGGCTACGGACTCTTCCCCGACGCCCCCGCCAACCGCGGCCTGCTGGACCAGATCGCCGCCCTCTCCTGGGTACGCGACAACATCACGGCCTTCGGAGGCGACCCCGACCGGGTCACCGTCTTCGGCGAGTCCGCCGGAGCCATCAGCATCGGCGCCCTCCTCGCGGCCCCGCGCGCGGCCGGGCTCTTCACCCGGGCCGTCCTGCAGAGCGGGGCCCCCGAGGTCCTGCCGCGCCCCAGGGTCCGCGCCATGGTCCGGCGGATGGCCTCACTCCTCAAGGTCGACGCCACCGCCACGGCCTTCACGGCCACCGCCCTGCCCGACCTGCTCGCCGCCCAGGCGGCCGTCCTGCGCCGATCCGGCCCGCTCGTCGGCGGACCCGCCTTCGGCCTGGTCACCGACCCGGACACGATCCCGGCCGACCCCCTCGACACCCTGTGCGCCGCGGCGGCCTCCGACGAGGTGCCGCTGCTCCTCGGCTGGACCCGTGACGAGTACCGGCTGTGGCTCGCCCCCACCGGCGGGATGCGGCTGCTGGACCGGCTCGGCCCGCTCGCCGTCGCGCTGGCCCGTGCCCGCTCCGGCAAGGACCGGGCCGCCGTACGGGCGCTGCGCGCCGCGCTGCCCGCGGCAGGGCCCGCCGAACTCGCCGGACAACTGCTCACCGACCGGCTGCTGCGCGACCCGCTGCGCAGGCTCGCCGGGGCCGGGCGGACGGCCCCGAGCTTCGTGTACGAGTTCGGCTGGCCCTCCGGCCTGCCGGGCCTCGGCTCCTGTCATGCCCTGGAGCTGGGCTTCGTGTTCGACACGCTCGCGGTGCCGGAGTCCGCCTGGCTGGCCGGGACGGACACCCCGCAGGAGCTCGCGGACGAGATGCACGCGGCCTGGGTGCGGTTCGCGTTGACCGGCGATCCGGGTTGGGCGGCCTGGAACGGAGCCGGCCCGCCGAAGGTGTTCGGCGGGCCGGAGCTCGATGGTGCGGGGGCGTCGGTGGTTACTCGACGGGCCCTTCCATGACCTTGCTGATGTACTGGACCGGTCCCTCACCCATGTTCGGCACATAGGTCTTGGCGTTGTGCTGGCCGCCCTTGATGACCTTCAACTCGGCATGGATGGGGCCCTTGTTGCCGTAGGTGGCGATGAATTTCTGCACGTCGGGCAGGGTCTTCTTGTTGCTCTCGCTGTCGCCGACCTGGAAGGCGAGGTAGACCTCGGGCCCCTTGGTGTCGATGAGGTGCTTCGCCAGCAACTCCGGGTTGTTCTCGGCCTTCTCCTTGTCGTGGCCCTTCCACAGGGAGGAGTCCGGGACGATGTCCGGGCCGGAGGCGATCACCGCCTTGAACTTGTCCGGGTGCTTCAGCACGGCCTTCAGGCCCGCGAAACCACCGGTGGAGGAGCCCATGAAGGCCCAGCCGTCACGGGACTTGACGGTGCGGAAGTTCGCCTTCATCAGGTCCGGAACGTCCTCGGTCAGCCAGGTGCCCATCTTGGGCTGGCCCGGGATGTCGGAGCCGTCCCAGTAGACGCCCTTGTCGTCCGGCCCCGGGTTGAGCACGGGCATGGCCAGGATGAAGGGCTTGCTCTTGCCCTCGGCGTACCACTTGCTGATGCTGGTCTGGAGACCGAGGTCGGTGCCCATCCAGTAATTGCTGGGGTAGCCGGCGCCGCCCGGCAGGGCGATCAGGACCGGGAAGCCGCTCTTGGCGAACTTCGGGTCGTTGTACTCCTTGGGGGCCCAGACCCAGACCTTGCCCTTGAAGCCGGACTTCTTGCCGTCCAGCGTGGTGACGGCCACGTGCGTGCCGTCGCCGAGGGTCATCGTGTTCTTGAACTCGGCCGCCGGCCCGGTCGGCATGAGCATCTTGGAGTTCGGCGGGGGAGCGTCGTTCTTCTTGCCGCCACCCGCGGGCGCCTGCCCGAAGGACACCGCCGAGCCCTTGTCGGTGAAGGGCGGTATCTCGTAGTGGTTCAGCACGAGCGCGGCCGTGCCGGCGAGCGCGAGGACGGCGGCGCCGGCTATGAGCCAGCGGCGACCCCTGCGGCGGCGCGGCGGCTCCTCGGGGAAGAGGTCCTGCGGTCCGTACCGCGCCGTCTGGTCGTACGGGTCCTGCGGTGCGTACGGCGAGTGCTGACCGTACTGGTCGTGCTGCCCCTGGGGCTGCCGGTGCGGCTGCTGTCCGTACGGCTGGGCGTACGGGTCGCCGTGGGGCGGCTGCGGTATTTGTCCTTCCGGCCGGTACGGCTGGTACTGCTGCCCGTCGGGTGCGTACGACATGTGCGGTGGCTCTCCGGCTGCTGCTGCCCCAGAGGGGCGGGGTGGTCTGACTGCTGGTCCTTCCGTTCGAAGGATGAACGAAAGCATGTCAGGGTTCCGTACTTTCCCTACTCTTGGGGTGCCCTGGGGGAGGCCATTGCCTGGGATCCGTAGGCCCGGTGGAGTTCACGAACCGGCCCCTTCGTGTGCCTGGTTCTCGCAGGAGCCGGTGGGTATGGTGCGCCCGCGCCGCCCCCGGAACCCCACACCGCCCCGGAGTCATCCCATGACGCTCCAGCGCCGGATCCTGATCCTGGTCACCGCCGTGACCCTGCTCGCGGCCGTGGGGGTGCTCGCCGTCGTGCGGGCCTCCTCCCGAGCCGCCGAGAAGGACCACGTCCGGGCGGGCGGCCCGTCGGTCACCCCGGGCGCCGTGTCGCTGGCCGCGGGCGACGGCGGCCGGCGCATCGTGTTCCGCAACTTGGCCTGGGGGCCGCACCGGGACGAGCTCGCCACGGTCGCGGCCGGCTCGCCGGAGGGGACCCGTACCGCTTCCGGGGTGAGCTGCCTGCGCTTCCACGCGGCCGGGAGCACCGGGATCTGCCTCCAGGCGGACCGGAGCGGGGTCCAGGAGGGCTACCGGGCCGTCGTGCTCGACGCCCACCTGAAGGAGCTGTCCGCCCACCCGCTGGGCGGCCTCCCCACCCGGGCCAGGGTCTCGCCGGGCGGGCACCTCGCCGCGTGGACGGTCTTCGTCGGCGGCGACTCGTACGCAGGTACGAATTTCTCGACCCGGACCTCTGTGCTCGACCTGCGCACGGGCAGGCTCGAAGCCTCCCTGGAAGACTTCACGATCCTCAAGGACGGCAAGCCGTACCGCAGCGCCGACGTCAACTTCTGGGGGGTCACCTTCGCCGCCGACGAGCGGACCTTCTACGCGACGCTCGCCACCGGCGGTCGGACCCACCTGGTCCGCGGTGACCTGGGCGAGCGCACCGTGACCACCCTGCGCGAGAACGTCGAGTGCCCGTCGCTGTCCCCGGACGGGACCCGGGTGGTGTTCAAGAAGCGCGTACCGGGCCTGCCCGCCGAGGCGCCGTGGCGGCTGTACGCCCTGGACCTGGCCTCCGGCGCCGAGACCCCGCTCGCCGAGCAGCGCAGCGTGGACGACCAGGTGGTGTGGAGCGACGACCGGACCGTCGTCTACGCCCTGCCGGGGGACTTCGGCGCCGACCTGTACTCCGTACCGGCCGACGGGAGCGGCGCGCCCGCCCGGCTCATGGACTCGGCCCTCGCCCCGGCCTTCCTCGGGTGAGGAGGCCGCGGCGAGGGCCGGGGCAGGACCGTTTTTCCGCTCTTCCGTTCTTCCGTCCGGTGTTCCGTCCGGCCGGACGGGTTACGCGGGGATGAGCGTCTTGCGGCGCCGCTTGCGCTGCGCGCCCGCCGACACCCTCAGCTCGATGATCGACCGCACGGCCGGCCACTCCTCGTCGAGGATCGAGTAGAAGGCGGTACTGCGGACGGCGCCGTCGAGCCCCCGCGAATGGGCCCGGCGGACCCCCTCGCAGGTGAAGCCCAGCCGTTCCATCGCGGCTCTCGAACGGCCGTTGCGCGCGTCAGCGCGCAGCGAGATACGCCGTACCCCCCAGGTCTCGAAGGCATGGCGGAGCATGAGCAGCTTCGCCTCGGTGTTGATGCCGGTTCCCTGGGCGCCCGGGGACAGCCAGGTATTGCCGATCTCGGCGGCATCGGGGATCGCCGTCGCCGGATCGCCGAACGGGACTCCGGGCACGGCGGGCCAGACAAGTGGCCCCTGCCAGTAGTCGAGTTCCAGGAACCGGGTCGAACCGACGACCCGCCCGTCGGTGGCTCTGACCACCGCGAACGGGAGCGATCGACCCGCGGCCTGATCGGCGAGGGCACGTTCGATGTACTCGTGTGACGCCTGCACACCGTGGGGCACGGGAGTGAAGGCGTAAGTCGTACGATCCTCGGCCCCGGCCACGGCCAGAGCCTCGGTGTGGTGGGGGGCGAGGGGCTCGAGCCGCACGGTGCGGCCCGCGAGGTGTACGGGTACGGGCACGGAGCCTTCGGTCCTTCTGGGCGGTGGGGTGGTTGCACAGTCTGCGTCCATGACGTCGCCCCCCGTGCAAAACACGAGTGAAAGGCAACCGGCTGTCAGGTGAACGCGAGTGGCTCAATGTAGCTCCTCGAAGTCCTCTCTTGAACCCCCAATTTGGCAATGGCGCGACACTGTTTTCCGGGGACTTCGCTCCCCGCCGCGGAGCGCCCGTAATCACGATCCACGGACATCCCTTCAACCGCACGACATGGGCCCCCCGGACGGCCGTGCCGGTCGCCACCGGTCACCAGGCGATCACTCCTGACCTGCGGTGATGTGAAAAAGGTCCGGTTGCCCCGGGCGAGGCCTTGTGCGCGGATCCCGCGGTCGCTCCCGGCGCCGCGCCGAGCCGCCCGGACATCGAACACATGGTCGTCGGCGATGTGTCCGTGAGCCGTGGGATCACGGGGGAGGTACGACTGCGCCACCTGGGTCTGCTACGGGCGGTCCCGGCGGGGTCCGCCGTAGAGTCGGGACGAGGTTTCCGTCCGTCGAGGAGGGCGTTCATGCTGCGAGGGTTCGCGACGATCAACTTCTGGGCCGACGACCTGGATGCCGCGAAGGCCTGGTACGCCGAGCTCCTCGGGATCGAGCCGTACTTCGAGCGGCCCGGGTACGCCGAGTTCCGCATCGGCGACCACCAGCACGAGCTGGGCATCGTCGACCGCCGCTACGCCCCGCCCGGCGCGGCCGAGAAGCCCGGCGGGGCGGTTGCCTACTGGGTGGTGGACGACCTGCCCGCCGTGCGGCAGCGGCTGCTGGACATGGGGGCCGAGGAGTACCAGCCGGTGACCGCGCACGGGGACGGGGGCTTCGTCACGGCGGCCGTCACCGATCCCTTCGGCAACGTGCTCGGCATCATGCGCAACCCGCACTACCTGGAGGTCCTGGACGGGGCGACCCCGGACCCGGCCTGATACCGGACCCGACCCGACCCCGGTCACGCGCCGCTGAGATCATTCCGTCCATGGACGACGTACTGCGGCGACTGGCCGCCGTAGGACCCTTCTTCGCCGTGCCCTACGGGAAGGAGCCGCCCGGCCCCGGCTTCCGGCCGCTCACCGCCCTGTACGGGGAGCAGCTCGGGCCGTACGTGGCCGAGGTGGGCCGGCGGATCGGCACCGGGCCGGGCCGGGTGGCCGCCTCGACCGCCCAGCTCGGGATCGCCTCCCGGCTCTGGTCGCTGGGGCTCGGCTGCGCGGCACTGGCCGGCCGGATTCCGGACCTGGCCGCCGATCGGGTGTGGTGGCGGCTGCCGGACGCGGGATCGCTCCAGCTGTGGCTGCCCGAGCCGGCCCCCGGCCTGCCCGCCGAAGCCCTCGGGGAGACCGTCCTCGGGAATCTGGCGGCGCTCGACGAGGGCCTGCGCGAGCGCTTCGGGGTCTCCCCGAAGGTGTTGCGGGGGAACACGGCGTCCGGGCTCGTCGGAGCGCTGCGGGTGCTGATCGACCGGGTGCCGGGCGGCGCGGCCGTGGAGCTCGCGGGCGCCCTGCTGGCCGACGGCGGAGCACTGGCGGGCACCGGCACCTTCATCCACGAGGAGGGGCTCGGGGTGGCCTTCGTACGGCGCAGCTGCTGCCTCTACTACCAGGTGCCCGGCGGCGGGCTCTGCGGGGACTGCGTGCTGCGGACGGAGCGGCGGACGGGTCGGCGGACGGGCTGACGGCCCCGGTCGGCGCGCGCGGCCGTTCGGAGCAAGGGAGGGCGCGCCGCGCCCCGACCCGTCACGGGCCCGGCGTACGGTCCGCTGCATGACCGCTCGTACACCGCACCAGCCCTCCGCACTCACCCGCCGCGCGGCCCTGACCGGGCTCGCCGCCGGGGCCGGGGCGCTCGCCGTCGGGGGAGGGGCCCGTACCGCGGCCGCCGCGCCCAAGCCGTCCGCCAAGGCCGTCGATCCCACCCCCGGGGCGATGAAGCTCTTCGACGATCCCGGCTTCAACTTCGCGGGCCTGCTCGCCCTGGGCGCCGCGGGGATGCGGGCCTCCGAGGTGGGCGAGGTCCTGACGGCGGTCAACGCCATCAACGCGGCAGGTCTGTCGGAGCAGACGTTCAGCGACACCTTCCGCTCCTGGGGGGACCGGCTCTCGGCGCCCCCGGCGGCCGGCCGTCACGGTCACGAGGCCCCCTCGCAGACCCGCCGCTTCCGGTCCCTGCGGGCCGCCCAGTACTACGCGCAGGCGCTGTTCTACGTGCTCGGCACCGACCACCCCGGTGACGAGGAGGCGGTCTACCTGGCCGGGCGGGGAGCCTGGGACACCTTCGCCAAGCTCTGCTCACCGGCCGCCGTCCGCGCCAAGGTCCCGTACGGCAGGACCCACCTCCCGGTCTGGTTCTTCCGCCCGGACGGTCCCGTCGAACCGCGCCCCACCGTGATCCTCACCAACGGCAGCGACGGCCAGAACCTCGACATGTGGACCTACGGCGTGGCCGCCGCCCTCGGCCGGGGTTGGAACGCCCTCGTCTACGACGGACCCGGGCAGGGGCAGCTGCTGTTCGTGGAGGAGATCCCCTTCACCACCCGCTGGGAGAAGGTGGTCGCCCCGATCGTGGACTGGCTGGAGGCCCGCAAGGACGTCGACAGCGGCCGGATCGCGATCACCGGCCTCAGCATGGGCGGCAACCTGGTCGCCCGCGCCGCCGCCTTCGAGCACCGGCTCGCGGCCGTCGCCTGCCAGCCCGGCTGCGTCAGCCCCTGGCTGGGATTCGACGCGGAGCTGCGGGCAGTCATCACTCCCGACAAGGAGGAGACCAACCGGGTCTGGAACGAGGAGGTGGTCCCGGAGCTGACTCCGGAGCTGGCCTTCGCGGTCAAGAAGCGGTTCGAGATCTTCGACAGGCAGGCCCTGCGCCAGGCCCGCGAGGGCATCGTGCTCACGGACGTGTGGACCCCGGCCCAGGTGGCCATGGGCCTCGACATCACCGAGGTGGTGGGGAGGATCAAGGCCCCCACGCTCGTCCTGGACTACGACTTCGAGCTGTTCTACCCGGGCCAGCCGCAGCAGATGTACGACCTGCTGCGCACCCGCCGCGAGTACGTGAAGATGACGCAGGCCACCGGGGCGCAGTTGCACTGCTCCCCGATGGCCCCGCAGCAACACTGCGACGTCGTCTTCGACTGGCTCGCCGACGTGCTCCGGCGCTGACGGAACGTCCGACCTGCTAGAAGGTCAGGTTCCAGGCGTCGACCTTGCCGGTGTCGCCGCCGGCGTTGTCGTTGACGCGCAGCTTCCAGGTGCCGTTCGCGACCTCGGAGGAGGCGTTCACGGTGAAGACCTGGTTGATGTTGTCGGTGCTGCCACCCGCGCGGTTGTGCACGGTGTAGACGGTGCCGTCCGGCGCGACCAGGTCGACCTTGAGGTCACCGATGTAGGTGTGCACGATGTTCACGCCGACCTTGAGGGTGGCCGGGGCGTTGCCCGTGACACCGCTGACGGTGATCGGGCTCTCCACCGTGGTGTTGTCGCCGATGGCGAAGTCACCGGTGTTCTCGAAGAACTTGCCGGGCGGCGGGGTACTGCCGACGGCCTTCAGCGCGTCGACCTGGCCCTCGCCGAAGAAGCCGTTCTTCGCCGTGGTGCCCTTGCAGCGGCTGTCCGACGGGCAGGCGACGTCGTTGGCCTGGGTGGCCAGCTTGTCGCGCAGCTGCGCCGGGGTGATGCCCGGGTTGGTGCTGGCCAGCAGGGCCGCCACACCGGTGACGTGCGGGGACGCCATCGAAGTGCCGCTCATGGTGCCGTACTTGCCGCCCGGCTGGGTGCTGTAGATGCCGACGCTGTCGCCACCGGGGGCCGTCACGTCGACCACGTTCAGACCGTAGTTGGAGTACGAGGCCTTCGCGGTGGTGCCCATCGCCGAGACCGTGACCACGCCCGGGAGCTCGGTCGGGATGTCCAGGCAGGCGTTGGTGATGGTGCGGGTGACCGGCGTCGAGTCGTTCGGGCTCTCGGTGTCGGTCGTCTTGTTGGCCAGGTCGATGTTGGAGTTGCCGGCCGCCGCGACCTGCAGCGAGCCCTTGCCCTCCGCGTACTCCTGGGCGCGCTTGACGCCCTCGATGATCGCGGCCTGGTCGGCGTTGTCCGGGCAGTTGAACTGCCACGGGTCCGTGTAGTAGCTGTTGTTGGTGACCTTGAAGCCGTGGTCACCGGCCCACATGAAGCCGCAGACGGTGTTCTCGGCGAAGAAGAGCGAGGAGCCCGGCTCGGCGATGCGCACCGAGGAGATCTTCACGCCCGGGGCCACGCCGATGACGCCCTTGCCGTTCTTGGCGGCCGCGACGGTACCGGCCACGTGCGTACCGTGGGTGCCGACGTCCCGCCAGGCGCCCGTACGGGTGTCCGGCTTGCCGTAGGCGCAGGACGCGGAGTCGGCCGCGTTGAAGTTCGGGGCCAGGTCCTGGTGCTGGTCGTCCACACCGGTGTCCAGGATGCCGACCTTGACGGAGGCGGAACCGGTGGTGACGGCCCAGGCCTGGTCGGCCTTGATCTGGGTCATGTCGGCGCGGACCGGCTCGCCCGAAGGCGTCGTGGCCTGCGCCGGGTTGGCGGGAAGCGCCGGGTTGTAGGCGTCCGCCGGGACGTCCGAGGTACGGGTGGCGCCGACCTGCTGGACGCCGCTCACACCGCGCATGGTGGTGGCGAAGGTACCCGACGCGGAGTGGGCGACGATCACGCCGATCGCGTCGTAGTACTGGAACACCGTGCCGCTGTTGGCGGTGACGGCGTTGCGGACCGCCGTGGTGTCACCGGGAGCGGTGATCACGAGGTAGGCGCGGGTACCGGCAACCCAGGTCGCACTCTGGGAGGTCGGGGCCGCGGCCTTGGGGGCCGCCGCGGGGGCGGGGGCCGAGGATCCGGAGGGAGAGACGGGGGCGGTGCCGGCGAGTGCGGCGGGAGCCCCGAAAGCGAGTGCCGCGCCGAGCGTGGCTGCCAGCACGAGGGTACGTCGAGGTCGGCCGGATATGTGGGGTATCAATGCGTCCTCCGAAGACCCGGTGGTCAGGCCGGGTCGAACGAAACAAGTGGTGGACGCAAGATGTCATGCACACAGCCGGTTACGGAAGTACCTTTTACAGCCGCGAGGTTCGGTTATCGGTGGCCGAATACCGACTATGGGTGCAAGTAGGGAGAATGCGTCGGCCGACCGGGCTGGGCACCGTGGGGGCGAGCCCTGCCCGGTCGGCCCGTGGGGGCCGGCCGGCTAGACCGGCACCCCGTCCTTGGGGCTGTCCGAGGGCTGCGGCACGGAACTGGGGGTTCCGTCGGACCCGTCGGACCCGGATCCGGCGGACTCGCCCGATCGTGCGGGCTCGCCCTGCCGCTGCGTGCCGTGCCCGTCGTCCACCAGCGTGCTCTCGTCGAACGGCAGCCGTCCGGCGAGGACTTCGGTGGCGCGCGCGTGGTCGAACTCCTTCGTCCACGTTCCGATGAGCACCGTCGCGACCGCGTTGCCCGCGAAGTTCGTCAGGGCCCGGGCCTCGCTCATGAATCGATCGATACCCACGATCAGACCGACACCGTCCACCAGTTCCGGCCGATGCGACTGCAGTCCGCCGGCGAGGGTGGCCAGACCCGCGCCGGTCACCCCGGCCGCACCCTTCGAGGCGATGATCATGAAGAGCAGGAGCGAGATCTGCTCGCCCAGCGCCAGCGGCTTGCCCATCGCCTCGGCGACGAACAGCGAGGACATCGTCAGGTAGATGGCCGTCCCGTCCAGGTTGAAGGAGTAGCCCGTCGGCACGGTGATCCCGGTGACCGGCCGCGAGACCCCCAGGTGCTCCATCTTCGCGATCAGCCGCGGCAGCGCCGACTCCGAGGAGGAGGTCGAGAGGATCAGCAGGAACTCCCGCCCCAGATACCGCAGCAGGGCGAAGACGCTGACCCCGGTGCAGACCCGGAGCAGGGTGCCGAGGACCACGAAAACGAAGAGCAGGCAGGTCGTGTAGAAGCCGATCATGATCACGGCCAGCGACTTCAGCGCGTCGATGCCGGTGGCCCCGACGACCGCCGCGATCGCTCCGAAGGCGCCGATCGGAGCCGCCCACATGATCATCGCGAGTACCCGGAAGACCAGCTTCTGGATGTGTCCGATGCCCCGCAGCACCGGCTCGCCCGCCGCGCCCATGGCCTGCAGCGCGAACCCGCACAGCAGCGCCACCAGCAGCGTCTGCAGCACCTCGCCGCCCGTGAACGCGGACACCAGGGTGGTCGGGATGATCCCGAGCAGGAACTCCGGCGTGCTCTCGGCCCCGCCCGCCTTCGCCTGCGCCTCGCCCGCACTGCGCACCGCCTCGGTCAGGTGCAGCCCGCTGCCCGGTTCCAGCAGGTTGCCGACCAACAGGCCGATGGCCAGCGCCACCGTGGACATGACCATGAAGTAGCCCAGGGCGAGTCCGCCCACGGCGCCCACCTTGGCGGCTTTGCGCACGGATCCGATGCCCAGCACGATCGTGCAGAAGATCACGGGCGAGATCATCATCTTGATGAGGTTGACGAAGCCGGTGCCCAGCGGTTTGAGCTCCACGGCCACGCCGGGGGCGGCGAAACCGACGGCGATGCCGAGCAGCACCGCGCCGATCACCGCGATGTAGAGATAGTGCGTTCTGTCGCGCCTGGCGGCCACGATGCCTCCCGGTGGTGATTGCGTTCGGGGAGACCATCGCCCAGGGCTGTGACCCCGGTCACCCTTACGTTCATTGAGTTCACGACCCGAGGCACACTGAGCGCCATGTTCCGCTTCCCCCGCCCCCCGCGCAGCCTCGCCGGCCAGCTCTTCGCCATGCAGGTGCTGCTGGTCGCCGTGGTCGTCGCGGGCTGCGCCGTCTTCGCGTACGCCACGGCCCGAGGCCAGGCCGAGGAGGCCGCCCGCCGCCAGGCCGGGGCCGTGGCCCGCGCGGTCGCCGACTCCCCGTCCGTACGCGAGGCAGTACAGGGCGCGGCGGGCGGGACGGACCCGTCCGTCGCGCTCCAGCCCTACGCGGAGCAGGTCCGCGCGGACTCCGGGGTGGCCTTCGTGACGATCATGTCCCCGGACGGGCGGCGCTGGACCCACCCGGACCCCCGCCGGATCGGCGAGCCCTTCATGGGCAACACGGCCCCCGCGCTGCGCGGCGAGACCTTCAGCGAGACGTACACCGGCACCCTCGGCCCCTCCATCCGCGTGGTCACCCCGCTCCAGGACGAGGGCCGGATCATCGGCCTGGTCAGCGCGGGGATCACCGTCCGCGCCATCAGCGACCGGCTCGCCACGCAGCTCTCCGCCCTCGCCTGGGTCGCGGGTGGCGCGCTGGCCCTCGGCGGCGTGGGCACGTACGTCGTCAACGCGAGGCTGCGCCGTCACACTCATGGCATGAACGCGGCAGAGCTCAGCCGGATGTACGACTACCACCAGGCGGCCCTGCACGGGGTCCGCGAGGGCCTGCTGATGCTCGACGGGCAGCGCCGGATCACGTTGATCAACGACGCCGGACGTGAACTGCTGGCCCTGTCGGGCGCGCTCACCGGTACCAAGGTCGCCGACCTCGGACTGCCGGCCCCGCTCACCGGGGCCCTGCTCGCGGACCGGCCCCGGGTGGACGAGGTGCACCTGACCGCGGACCGGGTGCTGGTGGTCAACAGCTCGCCGGTCGCGGGCGGCGGCCGCCGGGGCACCGTGATCACCTTGCGCGACCACACCGAACTGCAGTCATTGACGGGCGAGTTGGACCATGAGCGGGGCTTCACCCAGGCGCTGCGCTCCCAGGCCCACGAGGCGGCCAACCGGCTGCACACCGTGGTCTCGCTCATCGAACTCGGCCGCGCGGACGAGGCGGTCGACTTCGCCACCGCCGAGCTGGAACTCGCCCAGGCCCTCACCGACGAGGTGGTCACCGCGGTGGGGGAGCCGGTGCTGGTGGCGCTGCTGCTGGGCAAGGCCGCCCAGGCGCACGAACGGGGCGTCGAGCTGGTCGTCACCGCCGACAGCCGCCGTCTCGCCGAAGGGGGCGGGCTGCCTCCGGCCCGGGACCTGGTCACCGTGCTCGGCAATCTCATCGACAACGCGGTCGACGCGCTGACCGCCGTACCGGGGGCCCGGATCGCGGTGACGCTGCGGCCCGAGGCGGACGAGCTGCTGCTGAGGGTCGCGGACAACGGACCGGGGCTGCCCGAAGGGGTGGACGTGTTCCGCCGGGGCTGGTCCGGCAAGGGGGAGGGCCGCGGTCTCGGCCTTGCGCTGGTCCGGCAGGTGGCGGAGCGCTACGGCGGCGCGGTGGTCGCGGCCCAGGGCCCGGGCGGTGGGGCGGAGTTCACGGTCCGCCTGCCGATCGTGCCCACGTCCGATCCCATGTCCGGGTCGACGTCCGGGTCGACGTCCGGGACCGCGCCCGAGTCTGCGTCCGCGCCCGCGTCCGAGCCCGCCGCGGGTCCCGGGGGCTCGAGATGAGCGGCGGCGAGGTGCGCGTGCTGATCGTCGAGGACGACCCGGTGGCCGCCGACGCGCACGCGCTGTACATCGGCCGGGTGCCCGGTTTCACCGCCGTGGGCGCCGTCCACTCGCTCGCCGAGGCCACCCGGTTCCTGGAGCGGTCCCGGGTCGACCTGCTGCTCCTGGACCTCGGCCTGCCCGACGGGCACGGCCTGCGTTTCGCGCGCGGGCTGCGGGCTGCCGGACATCCGGTCGACGTGATCGTGGTGACCTCCGCGCGGGACCTGGCGGTGGTCCGCGAGAGCGTCTCCCTCGGCGTGGTCCAGTACGTACTGAAGCCGTTCGCGTTCCCCACCCTGCGCGAACGGCTCCTGCGCTACGCCGAGTTCCGCCAGACCGCGGGTGAGGCGGTCGGGCAGGACGACGTCGACCGGGCGATGGCCGCCCTGCGCGCACCGCGCCCGGCCGAGCTCCCCAAGGGGTTGAGCGGCCCGACCCTGGACCGGGTCGCCGCCCTGCTGCGGTCGGCGCCCGAGGGTCTGACCGCGGCGGGGGCGGCCGAGGCGGCGGGGATCTCCCGGATCACCGCGCGCCGCTACCTGGAGCACCTGGTGGACACCGGTCGCGCGGACCGCACCCCCCGGTACGGCCAGGTCGGCCGCCCCGAACTGCACTACCGCTGGCTGGCGGCGGCGACCGGTTCGGTGTCGAAGGTGTAGAACTTCCGGTGATCCAGCATGTCCGCCGGGGTCACGTTGTTCCAGGGCCGCATGGTGTCGTTCAGGTCGACGACGTTCTGCGTGCCCGCCCCCGGCAAGTACGTGGACTGCGGGTGCTTGGCCTGCCACTCGGCCCACAGCTTGTCGATGAAGGCGTGGTGCATCCAGAACACCGGGTCGTTCGGGGAGACACCGGTGGACATCTGGCCGCCGACCCACACGTGCACCCGGTTGTGCAGGTTGGCGCCGCGCCAGCCCTCCAGGTGGTTGCGGAAGCCGTTGGAGGAGCTGTTCCAGGGCGCCATGTCGTAGACCGGCATGGCGAGTACGGAGTCCACCTCGGCCTTCGTCGGCAGCTGGGCGACGGACGTGCCGAGATCGCGGCGCAGGTAGGCGCGCCCGTCCACACGGACGTTTATGTTCCACTTGCCCGTCGCGTACGCGAACCCGCCGTCCATGACCTGCCCGTCGCGGGCCCGTCCGGTGCCGCCGAGGAAGTCGGGGGCCCAGAGGGAGGCGCGGGAGGTCCGGTCCACCGTCCAGTCCCAGTACGGGAGCGCGACGCTCGCGTCCACTTTCTGCAGGGCTTCCTCGAACTCCAGGAGGAAGCGTCGGTGCCACGGCAGGAAGGAGGGGGAGCGGTGGCCGACGCGGTCGCCCGAGTCGGTGTCGCTCATGATGAAGCCGTTGTGGGTGGTGACGAAGCGGTCGTAGCTGCCGGTGCGCTTGAGCTCCTGCAGGGCCGAGACGAAGGCGCGCTTCTCCTCGGGGGTCAGCGTGGCCTGGTTCTTGCGTACGGTCATGCCGCACCTCCGAAGGGAACGAGGGCGGCGCCCTGGAGATCGCGGACCGCGGCGCGGGCGAGGAGCTTCGGGTCGGCGAAGGTCTCGTAGTGGTTGATGACGCTGATCCAGGTGCCGTCGGCGTTGCGCATGATGTGCAGTTCCCTGCCGTCTATTCGGACGGTGGGCTGGCCGGGCGAGTGGTGGCCGCCGTGGTGGCCACCTCCGCCGGCGGTGATCTGGATACGACGGCCCTTGTAGACCTCGTCGACCGTGCCCGGGGTGGTGGGCTCGGTGGGGGTCGCGGCGGCGTTCGTGGCGCCCGCGGCGGCGGCGGTCAGGCCAAGCGCGGTGAGGGCGCCCGCTGTTGCCCCCAAGGCCTGACGGCGAGTGATCTTCTTCATGGCCGTAGAGGTATCAGGGCTCGGGAGGGGCTTGGCCTGTATCCGGACATGCGCGGACAAGTTTCCGGTAGAACAAGTTGGATGATCTTCCCGTTCGGCGCGGCTTCGGGGGCTCGAACGGGAAGATCTACGGAAGAAAGGCTACTGGGCAGTAATTTCTTCTGATCGAGGGGGTCGATATGTGCGGCATCACACTGCAGAGTCGGCCGGAAGCAGAGCGTCAGGCCCGGCCCTGAGGTGGTGCGGAGCGGTGTGGGGTGACTTCCGAGTGGCTCCGAAGTGGATTCGGGCCCGGACGTCCGGAGGATCCTCGGTCGCGCGGTCGCGGCTCGGGCAGGCGCTCGACGGGCCTGGGGGGGGGGCGGCGTTCTTCGAGCCGATGGAGGTAGAGCCGCAGGTCGGCTTCGAGTTCACCGTCGAGGTGGAGGAGGAGGTCGCTCAGCCCGGTGGCCGCTTCCCGGCGATACGGATCGGAGTGATCCGACCAGGCGACCCTGAGATCGGTGGCCCACTCGCGCAGACGGGCTCGCTCGCGCCACCACGCGCGGACGGAGTCGGGGGTCCAGTGCTGGTCCCCGTCCCAGCCGTAGCCGCCGAGCGGGTCGGTCCAGGCGGCGTAGAGCAGGCGATCGACCTCGACGGCGTTCCGGGGTTGGCGGTAGACGATCTCCTGGCCGGTCGCGTCGTCGTAGACGACGTGGTCGGGTGCGGCCATGCGTCCGGTCCAGCAGGTGTCGGTGTCCGCGGCGTAGAACGGCCCCGGCACGTTGCGCCAGTTCCGCTCCGCCCAGATGCCCGTCAGGTAGGTCTCGGGGTGCGGCAGTGTCAGAGCCAGGTTGGGCACCGCTTCGGGCACCGGGATGTCGGCGGCGGTCCGGGCCGCCGGGAGTGGATCCCAGTATCCGGAGTGATCGTTCATGTCCGCCCCCCTGGCCGCGTAGGCCCGCTGACGTGGGCACTCGTGACCGCACTGTACGTCAGCGCCGCCGGCGGGATCCGGGCGTCCATGAGGACGCGTACGCATGCCCACCTGCGATGCTCGGCCATGGCATGGAGTGCGGGCTGCGCCCGGCCGGCGCGGGTGCGAGCGTCGGGCTTGCCGATGAGGGAGGGGAGTCGGGTCGCCCTGACGGATAATGTATAGATCTGCGCCTATAGTCCCGATATGGCTCTTCATGAGACGAAGGACGTACGCGCCCAGGACGCCGACACGGACGTGTTCGCGTCCACGCTGAGCGGCCAGATCCTCCCCAAGTACAAGATTCCTGAGGACCACTCACCCACCGAGGTCGTCTACGAGCTGCTCCACAACGAGCTGCTCCTGGACGGCAACGCGGCCCAGAACCTCGCCACCTTCTGCACCACCTGGTCGGACGAGGGCGTGCACCGGCTGATGAACGTCTGCCTCGACAAGAACATGATCGACAAGGACGAATACCCGCAGACCGCCGAGATCGAGTCCCGCTGCGTCAACATCCTGGCCGATCTGTGGAACGCCCCCGCGGGCGCCACCGCGGCCGGCTGCTCGACCACCGGCTCCAGCGAGGCCGCCATGCTCGGCGGACTCGCCCTCAAATGGCGCTGGCGCGAGCGCCGCCGCGCCGCGGGGCTGCCCACCGACCGCCCCAACCTGGTGTGCGGCCCGGTCCAGATCTGCTGGGAGAAGTTCGCCCGCTACTTCGACGTCGAGCTGCGTCAGGTCCCGATCGAGGCCGACGCCACCGGCCTCCAGGCCCATCAGCTCGCCGAGTACGTCGACGAGAACACCATCGGCGTCGTCGCCATCCTCGGCGTCACCTACACCTGCGACTACGAGCCCGTCGCCGAGATCGCCGCCGAGCTCGACCGGATCCAGGCCGAGCACGGCTGGGACATCCCCATCCACGTGGACGGCGCCAGCGGCGGGTTCGTGGCGCCCTTCCTCCACCCCGACGTGGTGTGGGACTTCCGGCTGGAGCGCGTCGCCTCGGTCAACACCTCCGGCCACAAGTACGGACTCGCGCCGCTGGGAGTCGGCTGGATCATCTGGCGCACGGCCGACCTGCTCCCCGCCGACCTCGTCTTCAAGGTGGACTACCTCGGCGGCGACATGCCGACCTTCGCCCTCAACTTCTCCCGCCCCGGCGGCGAGATCATCGCGCAGTACTACCTGTTCCTGCGCCTGGGGCGGGCCGGCTACCGGCGCGTCCAGGAGGCCTGCGCGGAGACCGCCCAGTACCTCGCCCGGCAGATCGCCGACCTGGGCCCCTTCACCCTCCTCTACGACGGCCAGGGCGCCCTGCCCGCCGTCTCCTACAAACTCACCGACCCGGACGCCACCCCGTTCAGCCTCTACGACCTCTCCGACCGGCTGCGCATGCGCGGCTGGCAGGTCCCCTCGTACCCGCTGCCGGCCGACCGCGACGACACGGTCATCCAACGCGTCCTCGTCCGGCACGGCGTGACCCGCGACCAGATGGCCCTGCTCGTCACCGACATGCGCGCGGCCGTGGAACACCTGACGGCCACGCCCCCGCCCGTACCGGCCGCCGAGCCGCGGTCCGGCTTCCACCACTGAGGCGACCGGGGGCCGTCGGCATCGAGGCCGACAGCCGCCCCGCCTCGATCATCCGGCTCGGCGGATGACACCGTGGTGATCATGAGCGAGCACTTCGAGGAACACCGGCGACTGCTGTTCGGCACGGCCTACCGGATGCTGGGCAGCGTCGCCGACGCCGAGGACATCGTGCAGGACGCCTGGCTCGCCTGGCACCGCACCGACCACGCGGCCGTCGAGAACCCCAGGGCCTACCTGGTGCGCACCGTCACCAATCTGAGCCTCAACCGGCTCAGGTCGGCCCAGGTCGTCCGTGAGGCGTACGTCGGGCCCTGGCTGCCCGAACCCCTCCTCACCTCGCCCGACATCGCCGAGGAGGCCGAACTGGCCGACACCGTCTCCATGGCGGTCCTGGTCGTACTGGAGACCCTGACCCCGACCGAGCGCGCGGTCTTCATGCTCCGCGAGGTGTTCGGGTACTCCCACACCGAGATCGCGGAGGTCGTCGGGAAGTCCGAGGCGAGCGTCCGCCAGTCCGCGCACCGGGCCCGCGAACGCGTCCGGGCCCGCCGCCCCCGCTTCACCGCCGAGGCGGCCGAGCAGCGCGAGATCGTCGAGAAGTTCCGGCAGGCCTGCCTCGGCGGGGACCTCGGCGAGGTGCTCTCGGTCCTGGCGCCCGACATCGTCTCCTGGGCCGACGGCGGCGGCGTCGTCACCGCCGCCCGCCGCCCGCTGCACGGAGCCGACCACGTCGCCCGCTGGTGGCTCGGCGTCCTGGCCAAGTCCGAGGCCCGCGAGGGGGCGCTGCGCCCCGCCGAGATCAACGGCGAGCCCGGCCTGCTGCTCGTCCACCACGGCGCGACCGTCGGCGCCATGACCTTCGAGGCCGCCGACGGCCGGATCACCGCACTGCGGGTCAGCGTCAACCCGCAGAAGCTACGGGGCCTGCGCCCCGAGGCCCCCTAGGCCGGCGAGGTTCACCGGGTCGCGACGCCCGGCACGGAACCAGCTTCTCCGGGCCGCGCGACCGCCGGCTACCGAGCGCCGAAGTTCTGGGTCCACCAAGGGCCGCCCGAGCCCTGGTGGATGCCCACACCGATGTCCTTGAAGGAGCAGTTGAGGATGTTCGCCTTGTGGCCCGGGCTCTTCATCCAGGAGTCCATGACCGACTGGGCCGTCTGCTGGCCCCGCGCGATGTTCTCCCCGTACGTCGACCAGCGGTAGCCGGCCGCGGTCGTCCGGTCACCCGGGTCCTTGCCGTCCGGGCTGGTGTGATCGAAGTAGTCCCGGGCCGCCATGTCGTCGGAGTGCCCCTGGGCGGCCGCACGCAGCTGCGAGTCCTCCTTCAGGGGGCCGCAGCCGGCCGCCGCCCGCTCGCTGTTGACCAGAGCCACGACCTGGCCGGCGATCCCCGACGGCGGCGCGGGCGCAGGCTTGACCGCCGAGGCCTTCGGGGTCGGGGACTTGCTCTTGGACTGTGTCGGGCTCGGGCTCGCCGACGGGCTCGGCGAGGCGGATGCCGACGGGGAGGGCGAGGGGGAGGCGGAGGGCGAGGCCGACTCCGAGGGCAGCGCGGGGGATTCGGTCGCCGAGAGCGCGGCCAGCGGGGTCGCGGCCGCGGAAGCGCCGTCCTTCGTGTCGCCGGAACCGGGCAGCCCTCCGAGGTACACGAGCCCGCCGCCCGCGACACAGGCGGCGAGCACCGCGCCGCCGACCACCCGGCGCCGGCTCTGCCGCCGCTTGCGCAGCGCGCCGCGGCCACCGCCGCCCATGTCGGCCACCGGGGTGAGCTGAGTGGCGGCGTCGTCGAAGCCGCCACCGAAGCCCCCGTCGAAACCCTCGGCGAAGGCGACGCTCGCGGGAGCGAAGCCGGCCGCCCCCGCCGTCTTCATCCCCGCCAGCAGCGCCGCCGATACGGGGACCAGGGCCAGACCGGCCAGCAATCCCTCCGCCGGCACCAGCCCGCTCCACAGACCGGAGCAACGTACGCATTCACGGGCGTGCCGGGCTATTCGCTTGCGCCACAGCGCCGAGGGCTCCCCGTCCCAGCCCCCCATCACACCGCGCAGCTCCTCGCACGCCGGGTGGGTGTCCAGCGCGCGCTCCACCACACGGGCCGACTCCAGCTGCGCCTTCATCCGCTGCACCCGCACCGCCGTGTGCTGCGGGGACAGTTCCAGCGCTCCCGCCACCTCCGCCCGGGTCAGCTCCCCGGCGCACTCCAGCCACCACAGGGACAGCAACGCCCGGTCCTCGGGCTCCAGCCAGCGGGTGGCGCGGGCCGTCTCACGCCGCTGCCCGGCGAGCTGCAGGCGGGCGACGGTCAGGTCGACGAAGTCGGCACCCGGGTCCGCGACATCGCTCGCGTCCTCGAGGGTGCTCTCGCCGAAACCGCTCTGCCGGGCCTGCCAGTGCGCCCGTACGCGGTTCATCGCGATGGCCACCAGCCAGGACCGGAAGCTCTCGTCCACCCGCAGGCCGCCCAGCCCGTCGAGCGCCCGCAGCATCGTGTCCTGCACCACGTCGTCCACGTCGCAGGACCCGTTGAGAGCCCGCCCGACGATGTTGTAGACGAGCGGGAGATGGGCGCTGACGAGCTCGTCCTGCGCGCGGGGGTCACCCGCGCGGGCCGCTGCCACGAGCGCTGCGGTGTGCTGAGTAGTCATGTGATGTTCCCTGTCCGTACCGGCGGTCGATGATGCCCGATACATGGGAGACCGTCGACGGGGGCGTCGATAACAGTTATCCGGAAGAATTTTCCCGAAGAGTTCTTCGGGCCCCTCCACCGGGGTGTCACAGCAGCGGAGCCAGCGCCTCCGCGGCCGTACGCAGCGCCGGGGCGTACGCCTCGATCTCCGCACGGGACACCAGGAAGGTGACGGTGGTGACGCTGATCCCGCCGACCGGCCGTCCCGTCGGACCGAGGATCGCCGCGCCGACACAGCGGATGGTGGGCTCGTTCTCCTCGTCGTCGACGGCGAAGCCCCGGGCGCGCACCACCGCCAGTTGGGCGTGCAGGGCCCGTGCGGTCGTGAGGGTGTGCGGCGTCCGGCGCGGCAGTCCGGTCGCGTCGATCAGTTCCCGTACCTCCTCGGCGGGCAGCAGGGCCAGGATGCTCTTCCCGATCGCGGTCGTGTGCAGGGGCATGCGCATGCCGACGCGGGAGGCCGTCCGGAAGGGTTGTCCCTCGCTCTCCAGCTTGCGGATGTAGGTGATGGTCCGCCCGCTGTGCAGGGCCAGATGGACCGTCTGGCCGGTGGCCCGCCCGAGTTCGCCGAGGATCCGCCCGATGCTGGGTGGTTCCCCGGCGTCGACCAGGGCGGACAGCCCGCGCAGTCGCGACCCCACCCCGTACCGGCTGTCGGCCTCCTGGCGTACGAAGCCCTGCTCGACCAGCGAGGCCAGGATGCGGAAGGCGCTCGACTTGGGCACCGCGGCCGCCGCCGTCACATCGGCGAGGCGGTGCGGGCCGCCGGGCGCGGCCACCGCCTCCAGGACGCGCAGCGACTTCTCCACGGCGGAACCGGCCGCGGAGGTCCGCCCCGCGCGCCCGCCCGCTGCTGCCTCGTCCATTGACACGAGCGCTCCTCGCGTGGGTAGGGTCTCGACCATATGGTGCCGTCGTACGGTACGCCGTTCCACTACGTGGAACAAGCGTGTGGAGCCAAGGGGAGGGTTCTCCATTGCCCGATCACCTGTCCGATCGTCTGTACGCGGTGCTGGCCGCCCAGCGCGTACTGCCCGTACTGCGCGAGGCCGACGCCGACGAGGCGGTCCGCCGCACCACCGCCCTGCTCGCCGCCGGCTGCCGCGCGGTCGAGCTCACCACCTCCACCCCGGGCTGGGCCGGGGCCGTCTCCCGTACCGCCTCGCTGAGCGACGTCCACGGCCACCCGGCGCTCATCGGCGTCGGCACGGTCACCACCACCGCGCACGCGCAGACCGCCTTGGACGCGGGTGCCGCCTTCCTGATCTCCCCCTACCCGGCCCCCGAGGTCCGCGCCGTGGCCGTACGCCGCGAAGCCGTCTTCATCGAGGGCGGGTTCACCCCCGGCGAGATCGCCGCCGCCGTCCGGGCCGCCGGAGCCGCCAAGGTCTTCCCGGCGCATGTGGGCGGTCCCGGCTTCGTCCGCTCGCTCAGGGCCGTCCTGCCCGGTGCGGTGCTCGTCCCGACCGGCGGCATCCGGCCCGCCGAGGTCCCCGACTGGCTCGCGGCCGGCGCCACGGCCGTCGGGGTCGGCGCCGGACTGCCGACCGATCCGGACGAACTGGCCGCCGTGTTCGCCGGAGCGGCCACACCGTGCCGCCTGCCCCGCGACGCCGACGCGGGGCGCTGACGTGCCCGGCTCCGGCGCCCCGCGCTACGACGTCCTCGTACTCGGCGAGGTCCTGGTCGAGATCCACGCGGACACCGTCCTGCGCGAGGCCGCCGACGGCACGCGGGCCCGTATCTCCTACTCCGGGGACGCCCTCAACGCGGCGGCCGCCGCGGCGGCGGCCGGCGCCCGCACCGCCCTGCTCGCCGTGGTCGGCGACGACGAACTCGCCGTCCCGCTGCTCCGCCGGGCCGCCGAACTCGGGGTGGACGTCTCCCATGTCCGCCGCGCCCCGCGCCCCAACGGCGCCTACCTGCTGTCCGCCGACACCGACGGCGACCGCCGGTTCGTCTACTGGCGCACCCGCAGCGCCGGTTCCACCCTCGCGCCCCACCACATCGCGTCCTGGCGCACGCTGCTGACCCGCTGCGGAGCCCTCGTCACCAGCGGCGTCACCGGCGCCCTGTCGCCGAGCAGCCGCGCCGCCGTACTGGCCGCGGCCCGCCTCGTGCACGGGGCGGGCGGGCACCTGACCTACGACCCCAACTTCCGGTCCCGGCTGACCGGCCCGGCCGAGGCCCGCGAGCTGCTGGCCCGGATCGCGCCGCTGACCGGGCTGCTCAAGACCTCCTGCCCGGCCGACGCGTCGGCCCTGCTCGACACCGCCGACCCGCGCACCGCCGCAGAGCGCTGCCGCGCGCTCGGCGCCCGTACGGTCGCGGTCACCGCGGGCGCCGACCGGCTGTTGCTGGACGACGGCACGCGGGCGGAGTACCACCCCGTGCCCGTCAACCCCGAGCCGGTGGACGCGACCGGCGCGGGCGACTGCTTCACCGGCACGACCACCGCCCGGCTCGTCCTCGGCGACTGCCTAGCGGACGCCGTGGCGTACGGCATGGCCGCCGCCTCCCTCTCGGTCTCGGGCCGCGGCGGCACCGGGCGCGTCCCCGAGTTCACCGAGACGGCGGCGTTGGCCGCCTCGCACCGGTCGACCGGCCCGCCTCGACCGCCGTCTCCGGATCGGTGACCCAGCCCGCGGCGAGGACCAGCCGCGTGTCCCGATGGACGGCCAGGAACCCGAACGGCCGGTCGAAGCGGACCTCCGCCCGGCGGACCCGGTGCCGTACGCGGGGCGGCGCCCCTGCGCCCGGCCGTGCCGCGACGGCGGTGACGGCCGCGGCCTCGAAACCCGTCGCATGGAACCGGGCCATCGCGGACTGCCGGCCCGAACCGACGGCGAGCGGCTCGGAGCTGATGCCGGGGAAGTGCGCGAAGTCCTCGTCGCGGGCGGTGTCCAGCCCGAACAGCGGGGCGTGGTCGAGCAGGTCGTGTTCGGAGAAGAGGGAGAAGGCCACGGTACGGACCTGCAGCAGGTCCACCGGGAAGGGCGAATCCACGGTGCGGGTGGTCAGCCCGGGGCCCGGGGTTCCGTCGGGGAGTTCGCTGCCGGGCTGCGACGGGGCGGCGCCGGTGACGGCGGCGAGCCCGGTCTCCAGCACCGAGCGGGAGGGCGTCTGCGGCTCGCCGAGCAGCAGGTGCACGTCCACGTCCTCGGTGCCGGCCACCTCCAGGACGGTCACGGCTCCGGCCGGCCCGTGCGCCACCCGGACCTCGTCCGGCGAACGGGTGGTGCGGGACAGCCGCCGCAGGATCCGCCGCGCCCACGGGCCTTCGGTCATCGCGACCGGCGCCTCCTGGAAGGGCTCGGTCCATCGCACGCGGAGCGCGAGCGCCGAGGCCAGGACCAGACGGGTGTCCTCGGACCAGGAAACCGGCACGTGCTCGATCAGTCCGCCGGTCCGCTCCGCCGCCCACGCGTCCAGCACCTTCGCGTCGGCGAGCGGCTCACCGCTCAGCGCGCCCCGGGCGCCCGCCGGCAGCTTCGCCGACCAGACCTCCTCCAGGGGGACTTCGGCCCTGGCCCACAGACCCGTCGCCGCCTGCAGGCCCCGTACGTCGGCCAACGCGGCCAGCAGTTCCCGTGCCGCTTCGGCCGCGGCCTCGGCGGGTATGCCCAGTGCCTCCTCCAGTTCGGTGCGGGCCGGACCGCCCGCGCCGTCGGCGAGCAGGGCGAGCAGCGGCCAGATTCCGGAGGCGGCGAAGACCGTCCCCGAGTCCGGTGCGGGGGCCTGCGCGGCCCAGCGTGTCGTGAGGCGGTTGACCGCCCGTACCGTTTCGTTCTCCATGCGGGGAGCGTAAGTGGTGGGCGCCGCCGGGCCGGATGCGTTTCCGCGGCCCGGCGGCGCCGGTCAGGGGCGGTGCGGCTCGGGCGCTGTCCGGGTCAGTGGCCGCGCAGGCCCCGGTCGACGGCCGTCATCAGCTCGCCGTCCTCGGTGTCCGCGTCGAGTGACCAGAACATCGCACCGCCGAGGCCGTGCTCGCGGATGTACCCGGTCTTGGCGCGCAACACCTGGGGGTCGTCGTACGTCCACAGGGTGGTGCCGTCGAAGAGCCAGGCGTGGCCACGGCGCCGGTCCCGATGGATCGTGTACGTGCCGGAGTCGGCCAGCTTCTTCAGCGCCTTGTAGTCCTCGTACCCTGCGGCCCAGGTGGCCGGTGCCGGGCCGGTGGCCGGCTGCCCCATGCCGTCCCCGCCCCCGCTGACGCCGGTCCAGCCCTGGCCGTAGAAGGGCATGCCCATCACGAGCTTGTTCGCGGGCGCGCCGCGCCGGAGCCAGGCGTCCACCGTGCCGTCGACGCTGAAGTCGCCCCGGGCCCGGAGCGCGGACTGCTGGGCCGTCCTCGGCTCGCCGGAGACGTGGAAGTCGTAGCCCTGGAGGGTCACGAAGTCGAGGTCGCGCATGATCCGGCGGACGTCGAAGCCCGCGTCGATCTTGGCGGGGGCCGTCGGGACGAAGGCGCTGAGCTCGTAGCCGGCCTTCCGCTTCTGGCTCCGCGCGTACGCGTCGAGCTGCGTACGGAACTCCTTGACGAGCGCGGTGAAGTTCTGCTTGTCCTCGGGTCGGTACTTCGTGTCGGTGTCACCCGCGGAACCGGGCCACTCCCAGTCGAGGTCGATCCCGTCGAACACGCCGGCGGCCGCACCCGCGCCGCCTCGGGCGCCGTCCTGCGGAAGATTGCCCTTGATGTAGAGGTCGATGCAGGACTCGACGAAGGCCTTGCGGGAGGCCGGCGTGAGCGCGGCGTCCGAGAAGTGCGTGGACCAGCTCCAGCCGCCCAGCGAGATCAACACCTTCAGGCCGGGGTGCCGGGCCTTGAGCTCGCGCAGCTGGTTGAAGTTGCCGGCGAGCGGCTGCTCGCCGGTGTCGGCCACTCCGTCGACGGAGTTCGCCGCGTCGAGCGGCCGTACGTAGTCGGCCCAGGCGTCGGCCTCGCCGGGCACGTTCCCCGTGAAGCACCGGCCTTGCGGACTGATGTTGCCGAAGGCGTAGTTGATGTGGGTGAGCTTGTCGGCGGAGCCGTTCGCCTCCAGGTCCTGAACCTGGAAGTCCCGTCCGTAGACGCCCCATTGGGTGAAGTAGCCGACCTTCTTGTACGTACGGTCGTGGCCGCCGCCGTCGGCCTGCGCCGCGGCGGCGGGCGCGAAGGCGGTCAGCAGGGAGAGGGAGCAGGCGGCGACGGCCAGCCTGCCGAGCATGCTGCGGCGCATGGGCTTCCTTTGCGGATGCGGGGAGCGGGGCGTGTGCGCGTGCGCTGTGCATGCCGGAAACTATTGGTCTGGACCAGAGTGGTCAAGGGGGTGGTCGAAACTCGTCCCGGCCGGCGTGGACGCACGCGAAGTGGGCCGGGCTCGCCGACCGCGGAGTCGACGCAGCGCCCGAAGCGCTTCCCCCAAGGGCCGGTCGGCCGGGGACCCGGCCCCGCTATCGGCGCCCCGCACCGTCGGTGGCGACCCTGGCCGCCGGTCTCGGGCCGCAGGGCTGCACCGTGCTCGGTCGGCGGCAGGGAACCCTGGGCCGGTTGAAGTCCCGCTTCGCCGCCGTGCGCGTCCGGCCCCGCCGGCAAGGCGGTCGAGCATCCGATCAAAGCCGCGGCCTCGTCCACGCTGGGTTGGTGGGACGGGGTCCTGCCCGCCTGTCGGCTGCTGGTCGAATGGCCGGAGAACGCCGAACGTCCGACCGGCCACCGGCTCTCCGGCCTCCCGGCCGACACCCCGATCACCGAACCGGTCCGGTTGGCCACGAGCCGCCGGCGCATCGAGCACGACTACCGGGAACTCGAACACGGCCTGGGCCTCGAAGAACGGCCGCCCGGATCGCGGAACTGCCTCCACGGCGGGCACCGAAGGGCGTAAGCGCGCCTGTTCTCCTTCGGGGCCATGTACGGCAGCCTTCCGCATGGTAATCATGCGGTTGGCGCCCGTATTGGAGTCATGTCAGGATTGAGGGAATCGATCAGGCCCTCACAAGCGCGGCGGTCCTCCATGCGCAGGGGCTCGCCGCTCCCTACGTCGAACCGCAAGACAGCGGAGCCGGACGCCCATCTCGTCCTGTGCGCGTGCTCGACAGGCACGTAAGCAGGTCGGCGTTGCGCACGGTCAGCGTTCTCCGGGGCGGCTCTCCGCATGTTCACGCCCGCTCGAACCGAACCGCACGTTCAGCGCGGAACCGCCCCCAGCTAGCAGGACGCCTGGCCATGCGAGGTGGAGTGATGCACATACAACGCTCCCGTGCAGACTCGAACGGGATCACCGAGCGGGTGGCGTCGCGAGAAACGCGCCGAGGACGACGGACGCGGTCGCACCCCGGAGGGCGGCGAAAGCGCCCGATGGCGCTCTCCGCGGCGCTGGTCGCGGTGCTGCTCCTCGCGGGGGGTACCTCTGCGGCAGGAGCGTCCTCGTACCCTGGTCAGCGGGCCGCGCCGGCCGGTGCACGGCCCGCCGTGAGCGTGCCGGACGCCTTCACCCCTGTGGTCGTTACACCGATCAGCGATCCGACGTTCCCCTGGCGGGGCACGGACCAGAAGTACCACGTCTCCTACGACCTGCAGTTGACCAACGCCTCACGGCTGCCGGCCACGCTCACCAAGGTGCAGGTGGTCGACGCCGGACAACCTGACACCGTCGTCGCCACCCTCTCCAGCCGCCAGCTGGTCGATCCCGACTGCGAGTACGGGGCCTGCAATCTGCTGCGGATGCTGCCCTCGTCGAACGCCACCGACACCGTCATGCCCCCCGGCCAGTCCCGAGCCCTGATGGTGGACCTGACATTCGACTCCCTGGACCAGGCGCCCGCCGAGGTCATGCACCGGCTGTTCCTCACAGGGCAGGCCGTGCCCCCGGCCACCGAGCCGAGCCCGATCAGCTACCTCGCCGCGCCGTTCGACATCTCCTCCGGCACACCGCGCGTCATCGCACCCCCGCTGAAGGGGGACGACTGGGTCGCCGTGAACGGCTGCTGCGGCACCGGCGGGCCACACCGCCCCTCGCTCAACTCGGTGAACGGCAAGCTGGCCAACTTCCAGCGCTTCGCCATCGACTGGATGAAACTCACCGACGAGGGCACGCTCTACAGCGGTGACAAGACGAAGAACGAGAGTTACGCCGACTACGGCGAGGCGGTGTACGCGGTTGCCGACGGCACCGTGAGCTCGACGCTCGACTCGGTCGAGGCAGGCACCCCCGGCATCCTGCCCGCCAACGACCCTGTCCTCGGCCCGAAGATCACCGTCAAGAACGTGGACGGCAACCACGTCATCCAGGACCTCGGCGGCGGCGTCTGGGCGATGTACGCGCATCTGATCAAGGGCAGTCTGCTGGTCAAGCCGGGGGACAAGGTCAAGAAGGGCCAGAAGATCGCGGAACTGGGCAACACCGGCAACTCCAACGCCCCTCACCTGCACTTCCAGCTGATGAATGATCCGTCGGTGCTGGAGGCCGACGCCGTCCCCTATGTCATCGACCGCTTCACCTACCAGGGCCAGATCCCCTACTCGGCCTGGGTGCTCACCGACGACTACCTGAGCGGCACCTTCCTGCAAGGCAGGCTGCCCGAGGCCCAGTCCCGCACCGATGAGCTGCCCCTCGCCCTGTCCGTCGTCACCTTCCCCGGTTCGTGAGCACGTAGCGGGCGAAGACCTCGGCTAAGGCAGCGGCAGGCTCCAGTGGCCGACGTCGTCGGCGAGGCCGGCGTCGAGGGCGAACTGGACCGCGGCCGGGTCGGTGTCCCGCGGCAGCCGGAAGGTGATGAAACCCTCCGCCGTGGCGCCGGGATCGAGCGTGACGGTCTCGGGGAAGGCCGGGCCCGCGGTGGTGGGGGCGTCGTCGCCGGTGAACCGGTGGCCGGTGGTGTCCAGCAGGTGCGCGGCCGGTGCGGGGGAGTCCTGGTACACGGCGGTGCCGGTGTTCTCCAGCCGGAAGCGCGTCGCGACGAGCCGGTCACTCCCGGGGGGCTCCTGGCCTGCGGGGTCGGCCGGGTCCACCACCTGCGTCAACGTGACGTCGAGCCGGAGGCCGGGCTCGCTCCCGGCCAGCGAGATCGTCTCGCCCGAACCGCCCGGGGCCACGCCCAGCAGGCCGGGTGCGAGGAGCGCGAGCGCCAGGAGCGAGCCCCGCAGGCGCCCCGCTCGTCGGCTTCGGGGCATGACGGAACCTCCCGCTCCACGGGTCCCCTCACCCACGATCCTCCGCGCCCCGAGGTTCCGCCACCCCGGACAGGCAGGGGGCCGTCCCGTCGGTGAGGGGCGACGACGGCGATCTCGGGGTCGACCGGTGCGGAACTCTCACCCGGTCGAGCCATGAATTGATTGGATCTCCGCGCGCGTTCGTGTCATGGTTGGTCCCACCGAAGGGGTGTAGCTCAGCTGGTCAGAGCGCCGGTCTCCAAAACCGAAGGCCGCAGGTTCGAATCCTGCCGCCCCTGCGACAGCGACAGCACGCCTGTCGAGACGCCCGGCGGAGAGTGCATCTCCCGGCCGGGCGTCGCTGTTTCCCCGCTCCGGACGGGACGGGACGAGTTCGTCTACCGTCCTCGGAATGGGTACAGACGTACACGGCTTCGACGACCGATGGCTGGATCGGGACTGGGGGCCGAAGGCCGCGCCGCGGCTTCGGCGGTCCTGGTCGCAGGGGTTGAGCTTCAACGCGGCCGCACCGGACCGCATCCGGATCCGGCTGCTCGATCACCCGGACGCGGCCCCGTACCTCCTGGCACGGCGCGAGCTGTCGCCGGCCGTCGTCGACGCCGCGGTCGACCACCCCGACCGGCGGGTGCGCGGTCGGCTCGCCGAGGCACCCGCGTCCCTCGGGCTCTGTGCCGCCCAGTGGTCGCGGCTGGTGCTCGGCGAAACCGGTGGTGCCCGCCGCCAACTGTTCCTGGAGGTCGCGGCCCTGTCCGGGCGCGGGCTGACGCGGGAGGCGTACGAGACGCTGGCCGCGGACCCCTTCGGCCCGGTCCGGGAGGAACTGGCCCGGATGGCGACCCTGCCGCTCCCGCTGCGCCTCGCCCTGTCGGCGGACCCGCTCCCGAAGGTGCGGGCCGCGGCGTTCGAGGCCGGATGGCGTGACCTCGGCGACGCGGCCCGGGCCCGGGCGGCGGCCGACCCCGCCCCCGCCGTGCGGACCGCCGTCACGCTCGCCCGGCACGAGGAGGTACCGCTCACGGCCGAGTTCTTCGATGCCGCGTCCGGGAACCGCCACCTCGTCGGGAGCCACCGGCTGGATCCGGACCTCGCCCTGCGGCTCTGTGCGGACCCGGACCCGTGGCTGCGTCGGATCCTGGCCGGCAACCCCTACCTGGGGCCCGACCTGGTCGACGTACTCGCCGCCGACCCCCACCACGACGTACGACTCGCCGTGTCCACGCGCCCCGAGCTGACGGAGGAGCGGCGGGCCACCGTACCGGGGGGCATCGATCCTCGGACGAGCCGACGGACGGTCGCGTGGGTGGAGGCACTGCACGAGGACGAGGAAGCCATGCGCCGACTCGCGGCATCCGCGCACCTCCTGCTGCGCAGCAGCGTCGCGACGGCCCGGCGACTGCCGCCGGACGTCGTGGCACGGCTGGCCCGGGACGAGGACCGGGTCGTACGGCTCTTCCTCGCCGAGCGGTGCGACGACGCCCCGGCGGAGCTGCTGCTGGCGGTGTGGCAGTGGTGGAACGGAAGCTACTCCACCCCCGACCGGCCTTACGGGCACCCGAACTTCCCGCGGCGCGACCTGCTCCGGTACGCCGACGACCCGCATCCGCGGCTGCGGCAACTGGCCCTGGACGACCCGGACTCGACGGCCGACCTGGTGGAGCGCTTCAGCGAGGACGAGGACGTCGAGGTACGGCTGCGCGCCGCCACCGACCCCAGGCTCTCGCCGGATTCGGTGGCACGGCTGCTGGACGACCCGGACAGTGGGGTACGCGCGATGGCGGCGCGGCATCCACGGGTGCCCGTACCCCTTCTCGTCGAGTTGCTCGGCGAGGAGGAGACGGCACAGGCCGCGGCCCGGAACCCGGTGCTGCCGGTCGCCGTCATGGAGCGGATGACCGCCGCAGGGGCATGAGGCGCGCCCCCGGCCCGAATCGCCGCGGAGCTCACCGAGAAGTATGTGTGGGTCCGCCGGCGCTGCCGAGGATTCTGTCCACGAGGAGTTGTGGGTAGCCGGTGGCCGGCACCCCGATGCCGAAGATCGCCCGGATGTAGAAGGGTGCGATCAGCTGGTCGAGAAGCTGCTCCAGCGGCGGCGGGTCCTCGCCCCGGGCCATGGCCCGCTCGCGGATCTGCTCGATGGAATGCATGCGGCGACGGAAGTGCGGGGCGCGCTCGTTCCGCTCCTGGGCGCCTCTCGGCATGGACAGGACGACGGCGCGTACGAGGGCGTGCCCCTCAGGTGTGTGCATGCTCGCGACGCCGGCTTCGGCCCAGGCGATGAGGTCGCCGCGCAGGGTGCCGGTGTCCTTCAGGGGCGAGTTGCGCTCGAGGCGGGTGGTGACCGTGTCGGCCAGCAGCGCGTCGAGGCTGCCCCAGCGCCGGTAGAGGCTGGTGTGGTTGACGCCCGCGCGCTGCGCGATCGCGGGGATGGTCAGTTCCTCGCCCTCCGGCGCCGAGAGGAGATCGAGAACCGCTTGGTGGACGGCTGCGCGGACCTGTTCGGGGGTCCTTCGGATGCGGGCGGCCGGTTGTTTCTGAGTCACCTCTCCATCTTAAGCACAGATATTTGCTTCTGATCGAGCAAGGCTCTACAGTCGATCTCGCAAGCACAGATCTGTGCTTGCTGTTCCGGCCGGAGGAGACCGCCATGAAGCAGCTGCTGTTCCCGAACAACATCCAGTTCTGGTACGAGACCCTGCGCTCGATGAGCCACATCGCCTACGGCGGCGCCGACTTCGGCGAGGTCGTCTCCACCGCCGCACGGATCACCGAGGGCGACTACGACAGCTGGTACACCGAGTGGTTCGCGACCGCCGGCCGGGTGTCGGCGGAGGCCGAGAAGGCGCTTGCGGCCGGTCACCGGGTCAGCGCCCGCGACGGGTTCCTGCGAGCCTCGAACTACTACCGGTCGGCGGAGTTCTTCCTGCACGGCAAGGACTGCGACCCGCGCCACGACCACGCCTACGACCGCTCGGTGGAGTGCTTCAAGGCCGCCGCGGCCCTCTACGCCTCCCCGCGCATCGAGCCGGTCCTGATCCCCTACGAGAACACCACGCTGCCCGGCTACCTCTATCGGGGAGACGACTCGGGCACCCCCCGGCCGACGCTGATCATGCACAACGGCTTCGACGGCACCGCCGAGGAGCTGCACTTCTTCGGGGCGATGGCCGCCGTCGAGCGGGGCTACACCGTGCTCGCCTTCGACGGCCCCGGCATGCCCGGGCCGCGCCACCACCAGGGCCTCGTCTTCCGCCCCGACTGGGAGAACGTCATCACTCCGGTGATCGACTTCTTGGAGACGATCCCGGAGGTCGACAACAGCCGCATCGCGCTGCTCGGCCTCAGCATGGGCGGAGTCCTGGCCCCCAGGGCCGCCGCGTTCGAACACCGGCTGGCCGCGGTGATAGCCGTCGACGGCCTCTACGACCTCGGCCAGACCTCCGTCCGTAACATCCCCGGTGACCGCGAGGAAGCCGAACGCCTCCTGCGGGCGGACTCCGCCCCGGAACTCGACGCCGCCATCGACCAGATCATGGCCAAGGACCCGATCGCCCGCTGGGCGCTCAACCACGGCATGTACGTCATGGGGGTCGACACCCCCCGCGCCTTCAACGCCTCCTACCTCGACTACACCCTCGCCGGCGGGATTGCCGAGCGGATCCAGTGCCCCACCCTTGTCTGCGACGCCGAGGAGGACATGTTCTTCCAGGGCCAGCCCGAGCAGCTCTACGACCACCTCACCTGTCCCAAGACCCTCATGCTCTTCACCGCCGAGGAAGGCGCCGGCGCCCACTGCCACCCCGGCGCCATGCGTCTCGCCAATGCCCGCATCTACGACTGGCTCGACGACACCCTCACCAACACCCGCCCCTGACTCTCACCCACCCGGCCGCGCCTCACCCCGCCGGACACCGCCGAGAACACCCGTCGGTGCTACGAGATCCGCCGAAGCGGCGCCTCCGATGAGGGTGAGGGCGATCGGAACCACCGCGGCCACCGCGGCCACCGCACGACGATGCTCGGCGCGCGATGTACGGCATGTCCCCTGTCCCGTTCAGCGGGCCGTACTCGAAGGGGGCGGCGACGACGAGGGCGCAACCGGACGGCCCAGAGCCGAGGACGGCGTTCCGCACGGGGCGCCGGGAATGAGGTTCGGGTCCGTGCCGGGGGCGGCGGTCGTGTCCGGGTACGCGTCCGAGGACCCGCTCGCTCCACCAGCGACGCCGCCCGGCCGTCACGGCCAGGTTGACGAGCGTGCGACGCACGTAGGCCTCGGGCCGCTCGACCGCCACCCTGCCGCGCATGCGCCAGAAGCGCACCAATGCTTCCTGCGTGAGGTCCTCCGCGCGGCCGACGTCCAACGTCAGCCCGTACGCGAAGCGCACGAGAGGCCCCCAGCGGGCCCGTGTGAACTCGGCGAACTCCGTCTCACCGACAGCACTTTGCATGTGCCCTCCTTGATGGTCACTCTCTCGACGACCTGGACGGGCGGTGAGGTTGAGTGATCCGGGACACATGCGTGGGCCACCGGCCGGTGGACGCGCGGAATGCCTGGGTGACGTGCGAGGGGCTGATACCCGCCATGGCGGCCGGGACGCTCGGCCGGCCGGGCGGACTCGCCGCTGCCGGAATCTTCGCCGACGGCGGCCGCACCACGCGCTGAGCCTTCGAAGGGCGCCCGGGATCGCTCACGCCTCCGGGCGCCACCGCGAAGGGTGCGTTCGTGGTGAGGGGGGATGCTACGGCCAGCCCTGCTTCACCTTGGCGGGGGCGGTGTTCCAGCTCTTGGGTATGAAGGTGACGACGTACGTTCCGCGGTCGAAGTCCGTGTAACCGCTGGACCAGCTGCGGAACTTGCTCTCGTACACCTGCATGGGTCCCATGGCGCCGCCGGGCGAGTGGTAGTGGTTGGCGTGGGTCCATATGGTGTTGTCGGGGGCTGTTTCCTTCTGGTCACCGAACCAGCCGTAGTCGAAGTTGACGTAGCTCTCGCCGGGCTTGGCGGGGCTGCGTGAGGTGTTCCTGTCCTTCGACATGTCGACCAGCCCTGTGTTCCGGTCGGGTCGGAAGGCCTCCGGGTCGCCGTACTTCCTCTTGTCGAAGGAGGCCCTGGGGTCCTGTCCGCTCCAGAAGTGCTTCGAGTAGATGACCGCCTTCATCGTGGACGGGTCGAGGTTGCCCCCGTTCCTGTCCTTGAAGGAAGGCGTGTTCCTCAGGGCTGAATAGAAGTTCGAACGACTGTCTTCCCCGGCAAGGGCGTCGTCCTTCTTCGTGAGCTCTGCCTTGAGGTTGCTGAGATAGGTGCCCTCGTCGTGGGCGTTCTCCAGAGCCTTGTTCATGACGGACGCAACATCACGAGCCCGGTCGAACCCCTTGGTCTCGTCGAAGCTCTGCTTGGCGATGCGTCCCTCGAACTCGGCCCGCGTTTCGCCCGGCCGTGGGCCGGTGTTCTCCAGAGCGTCCTTGTAGCGGTCCTCGTCGAAGGACGCGAAGGCCAGCTTGTTCGTCGGGTAGGGGCCCGAATTGACCCAAGTGACGCCGACGCATCCGTAGGACAGCTGCTCTCGTTGGGCTTGGGTCATCTGCTGAGGTCGGCCGTCGCGGTGACTGTAGGTCTGCTGCCACTTGCGTATGTAATTGCTGATACCGGTGGCGGCCCTGTCACCGCGGGCCCGGTACGCGTCAGGCATGCTGCCGAGCGGCTCGGCGGGAGGTGTCACCCTGTCGTCGGCCGAGGTGGAGGCTCCGTGGGACTCGGTGGCACTCGGCGGTAATCCTCCCGTCGGATCGTCCGGCCGACCTGCAGTCAGAGCCTTTTCGTTCAGTGCGTTGATATGCCCGATGTCATCCACGGTCAGGCCGTGAGTTTCGGCGTAGGACCCACTGCCGCCGTCGGCGCTGCCGGCCGCCTGGCTGACCGAGGGTGCGAGACCGGCGGTGCACAGGACGACACCCACCGTGGTGAGGGCGAGAAACCCCGAGCGTTTGTACATGTGGATCGAGAACTCCTTCTGCTGTGGATTCGGTGCATGCGGGCATGCGGGCATGCGGGAGAGCGGCACGGTGGAGGGGAACGCGGCGAGCCGATGAGAGTAGGTCGGGGCCGCGCGGGGGGTCGGTACGAAAAGCGTCCCCGGAGCTCCTCCGGGTGGCGTTGCAGGTGAGTTCGAGGAACTCGGTCGAGAAGTTGAATTCCGCACCGGGCCGTTCGGCCCTGTTATGCGGAAGGGCATCCGGTGTCACATCTCGGCTCCTGGACGGATGGTCGGACTGGACGAGAAGCGAGCATTGCCCGCTGCCGACCGCATGACAACAGCGTGGCTTCAGAATCGGCCACACGGTTCGATAGAGCGGTATTCGGTCATCAAAGTGGGCGAGCCCGGCATCGGGGCACGTAGCGGGAGTGCCCTCCTGCCTCTGGCATATGGCCCGTGGTGAGGCCGGCAACGGCGACCTCGGAACTCCCGAAATGTGTTGCGCGTCGGCGCTGTCGGCCGGGCTGAAGCGCTTCGTGTGCCGGCTGCTGCGATCCGTGCACGCAGGCTCCGGTCCATGCGCTCCGGGTCTCGACCGGACGAACGCACACCGGACGGACCGTAATGTCCACGCCAGTTCGGGCTGTGGGCCTTCGGCCGCTGAGCTGTGCTTTCCAGGGCTGTCCTTCGCCCTCGGCCTCCGGAGAAGGGCTGGTTGCGATCTCTGGACCTCTCCGCCCCGGCCGCCCTCGCTCACCGCTCTCGATCGCCGATCGGCAGGTCATGACGCACGCGCCGGGCAGGATCCGAGGAACAGCAGTCGGTCAGGCAGGCAGGCAGTCAGGTGTCCAAGGTGCGTGGTCCGCACAGGGGAGGTCCTGGAGGTCGCCACGTCAGCCGATACGCAGGTCCCCGTCGTGGAAGCGCCGATACGGGGTGACGGGTCCACGTCTGCGAGGCCGGCGGCGGTGAGGGCCGAGCAGGGCCCGTACCTCACCGCGCGCCCGCTCGGTCGGGGGCTACGCGGCGTCCGGCTCCTGGTAGCCGTACGGGCGCGTGATGATCTCCATCCCGTGGCCGTTCGGGTCCGTGAAGTACACCCCGCGACCCCCGTCGTTGTGGTTGATCTCGCCGGGATGCCGGCCGTGGGGGTCGGCGAAGTACGGGACCTTCGCCGACCGGATCTTCGCGAACGCCACGTCGAACTCCTCCTCGGAGAGGAGGAAGGCGTAGTGCTGCACGGTGAGGGACTCGGCGGGGACGGTCGCGAAGTCCAGGGTGACGCCGTTCGCGGTCTCGACGGGGACGAAGGGTCCCCACTCGGTCCCGACCTCCAGGCCGAGGATGTGTGCCAGGAAGGTGGCGGACTCCCGGTTGTCACGGGAGTGGACGATCGTGTGGTTCAGCTGGACGGACATGGGTGGATGCCTCCGAAAGGCACGTCACGGCACCTCCATGCCTCACCCGGTCGGTGACCGACACGCGATGCCGTGATCACGATCCTAGCCGGCCCCTTCGGGCGAAGTCCACCTCTCCGCGCCCGTCCGGGCCGGTCCGCACCCGGCGCCGCGCCTCACGAACTCCCGTACACCGCCTTGACGTTGTCCTGTGCCGGGCGGGTCCGGCCGGCCGGACCCGCCGCGAACACCCGCAGGAGATTTTCCGTCACCCGGGTGGTCAGCGCCCCCGAGCGCGCGTCCAGACCGTGGTTGCGTCCGCCGCTGCCGTCGCCCGTCGCGTCCAGGGCCTCCACCCACCGCATCGTGCCGGTCGCGAACACCCCGGCCCCGCTCGGCACCGTGTAGTAGGCGGTGTCCTGGTGGCTCGGCCGTCCCTCGCACACCACGGGGGAGTGGGCCAGTATCTCGATCGGCCGGGGCGTGGGGAAACCGGTCGACACCTTGTCGTACTCGACCCCCACCAGGTGCTCGAAGCGGTCACCCGCCCGCGCGCCCGTGCCCTCGAAGAGCCAGTGCCCGGGGTTGGTCACCACGTACGGGGCGTCCACCGGATAGCCGTCGTAGATCACGCCGAGCAGCGAGCTCTCCGGATCCGCGCCGGGCGCCGAGCGGAAGTCGACCGTCGCGGGTTGGCCCCGCTTGAATCCCGGGTCCTGCTCGTAGGAGGACTTGTAGCAGACCAGCGTACGGTCCGGCCCCAGGTCGGAGGCCTCCAGGCGGATCCGGCGGAAGCAGCAGTTCGCGCCCAGGATCGCGATGTTGGTACCGGCGTCGCGGGCGGCCGTGACATGGGCCCGCTGCTCCGGCGACCAGTACTCGTCGTGCCCGAGCGAGAGCACCGCCGCCGCTCCCTCCAGGAGCCGCTTCTCACGCGCCACGTCGGTGGTGGTCGTGTAGGCGAGGGGGATGCCGAGCCGTTCCGCCAGCGCGATCAGCGGCGCCTCGTACACCAGGAACAGGCCCGCGCCGTCGTCGTACTCGTACGGCCGGTCGAAGCTCACGGCGAGGGAACGGGAGGCGAATCCGCCGCCGGGACCGTCGTAGCTGCCGTAGCCGCCCCACCGGTTGTACGCCTGCCAGGTGGCCACCGCGTTGACCACGACGGTGCGGCCGGCGGTCGTCGCGGAGCGCACGGTGAGCGGGACGAAACGCCGGCCCTCACCACCCTGCGCGTCCAGCCGCAGCAGGTAGCTGCCCTCCGGCCAGTCCTTCGTCTCGACCGTCGCGCTACGGGCCCACCGCGTGCGGACCGTCCTGGTCCCGGCGTCGACCGTGGGCTCCGGCTGCCGGGTCCCGGGCAGGGCCTCGGAGCGCCACACCAGACGCGCGCGAGCGCCGCCGTACCAGCCCATCCGGTAGGCGGAGACGGTGAACCGGGGCGCGGTCGTCGACACGTGCAGCCCGAAGGACTCGCCGGGCAGCACGCTGACCTTGTCCGCGAACCCCTCGACGGCCCGCGCCGGGCCGGCTTTGCCCACCGGCCAGTCGGCGTGGCCCGGCAGTGCGTTCTCGGCCTTGACGTCGAGACCGTGCGTGCCGGCCGGCGCCCGCTGCCCGCCGGACGCGGCGGACTCCGAAGCGGCCCCGGACTCCGCCCCGGACTCCGCCCCGGACCCCTTCGCCGATCCGCCGTCGCGGTCGTCGTTCGAGCATCCGGCCACGGCTCCGAGCCCCGCGGCCGTGGCCGCGCCCGTCGCGATCCCGAGGAACCACCGCCTGCCTGCGCCTTCGCCGTCCGCGGCGGGCCCGGCCATGTACTGCTGATCCATGCGAGGCACGTTATGTGATGCTCGGGCCCACGCTTCCACCGGCTGCCCGGAACCGTCCGGGCGCGACGAAGCACCCCCCGACGGCCCTCGTCGCCGCGCGCAACGACCCCTGTAGGGTCGGCGATCAATCGACCACGGGGGAACGCGAGATGACCTACACCGACACACACCGACCGGGCACCGTACGGCAGTTGTGGCAACTGCTCGAACCGGTTCACGCCGTCGTCTACTTCGCCCCGGAGGCCTACGAGGAGGCCGGCGCGCTCGGCTACGCCACCGACGACCGGTGGCCGATGTACTTCGCCTACCGGGCCGCGCCGCTGGGCCCGGCCGGAGCGGGGCTCGTCGGCTCCCTCTTCTACAGCTTCAGCCCCCGCATGGTCGACCACTACCTCGCCCGGTCCTGGCACACCGCGGAGCCCGCCCGGGTCCTCGAGGCCCGCGCCGTCGCCGTCGACCGCTCCCTGCACGCCCTGCTCGGCGAGCGCACCGCCTCCCCGGACCTGGCCGAGGCCGCCGACCTCGCCCGGCGCGCCGCCGAGGCCGCCGGCACCGGCGGGCGCCCGCTGGCCGCCGCCAACGCCGCCCTGCCCTGGCCGACCGCACCGCACGCCGCGCTCTGGCACGCCGCGACGATCCTGCGCGAGCACCGCGGGGACGGCCACCTCGTCGCCCTCCAGGCCCACCACCTCGACCCGGTCGAGTCCCTGGTCCTGCAGTCGGCTGTCGGAGCCGCACCGGCGCAATGGTTCGAGAGCCGCCGCTGGTCCGCCGACGAGTGGGACGCCGCGCGCGAGCGGCTCGCCTCCCGGGGCCTGCTCGCCGAGGAAGGCGCGGTCAGCGAAGCCGGGCTGGCGCTGCGCACCGCCGTGGAGAGGCTCACCGACGAACTCGCCTCGGAGCCGTGGTCGGCGCTGACCCCGCAGGACGTGGCACGCCTCGCGGACCTGCTCCTCCCGCCGGTCCTCGACATCGTCGGCGCCGGGCTCCTGCCGACCCGGAGCACGCTGGGCATCGGCGTGAAGTACGACTACGAGGACTGATCCGCCCAGGGAGCACCTCGGGCACGACGCGGCGGACGAGAACGCGATCATTGTTCTCGAAACCGGAGCGCATCGGCACCACACCGCCGGTGCGCCTTCGGCCCGCCCCCGGCCGCACAACGGTCGTCACCGCCCAGTGAGAGAGTTCCTCCCGTGAAGCGCACGAGCAACCACCTCGCCGACGGCCGCGAGATCCTCTACTACGCCACCGGGGACGGCGCCACCGCCCGTGCCGTCCCCGACACCCGTCCCCTCGAAGCGCCGGACACCGCGAAGGGTCCGGAGGTACGGCGCGACCCGCTGCTCGGCGACCCGGTCGTCATCGCCGCCCACCGACAGGGGCGCACCTACCACCCGCCCGCCGACGCCTGCCCGCTGTGTCCCTCCACCGAAGGACGCGCGAGCGAGATCCCGGCCCCCGACTACGAGGTGGCCGTCTTCGAGAACCGCTTCCCCTCGCTCGCCGGCGACACCGGCCGTTGCGAGGTCATCTGCTTCACCCCCGACCACCTGACCTCCTTCGCCGAGCTCGACGAGGAGCGCGCCGCGCTCGTCCTCGCCGCCTGGAGCGACCGCACCGCCGAACTCTCCGCCCGCGAGGGTGTCCAGCAGGTCTACTGCTTCGAGAACCGAGGCACCGAGATCGGCGTCACCCTCGCGCATCCGCACGGCCAGATCTACGCCTTCCCCTTCGTCACCCCGCGCACCACCCGGATGCTCGCCACCGTCGCCGCCCACCGCGAGCGCACCGGCGGCAACCTCTTCGAGGAGGTCCTGGCCGCCGAGCGCGCCGAAGGCACCCGTGTCGTCCTCGAAACGGAGCACTGGAGCGCCTTCGTGCCCTACGCGGCGCGCTGGCCGTACGAGGTCCACCTCTACCCCCGCCACCGGGTCCCCGACCTGCCCGCCCTCGGCGAGGCGGCCCGCGCCGAGTTCCCCCGGGTCTACCTGGAGCTGCTGCGCCGCTTCGACCGGCTCTTCGACCGGCCCGAGCCGACCCCGTACATCTCCGCCTGGCACCAGGCACCGACGGGCGAGGGCCGGGCGGACTTCGCGCTCCACCTGGAGCTCTTCACGATCCGCCGGACCGCCGACAAGCTCAAGTACCTGGCCGGGACCGAGTCCGGCATGGAGGCCTACATGAACGACGTCCGGCCCGAGGACGCGGCCGCGCGGCTGCGGGAGGTGGCGAGCGCGTGAGCGGGTCCAACGCATCGGGCGAATCCGGCCGGTCGGTACAGGACGGCTTCCGGCAGCTGTACGGGTACCCGCCCGAGGGGGTCTGGGCGGCCCCGGGCCGGGTCAACCTGATCGGCGAGCACACCGACTACAACGACGGCTTCGCGCTGCCCTTCGCCCTCCCGCAGCGCACCGAGGTGGCCGCCGCCCGCCGCACCGACCGGACCCTGCGGGTCCACTCCGCCGACGTACCCTCCGGCGCGGTCACCCTCGACCTCGCCGGTCTCGAACCGGCGCACCCGCCACAGGGCCCCGCGAGCTGGGCCGCGTACCCCGCCGGAGTCGCATGGGCCCTGCTGGACGCCGGACTTCCGGTCGGCGGCGCCGATCTGCACGTACGGTCCGACGTCCCGACCGGCGCAGGCCTGTCCTCCTCCGCCGCCCTGGAGGTGGCCACCGCGCTGGCTCTCACCGACCTGTACGGGATCGCGCTCACCCGCACCGAACTGGCCGCACTCGCCCGGCGCGCCGAGAACGCGTACGTCGGCGTCCCCTGCGGGATCATGGACCAGACGGCCTCGGCCTGCGCGACCGGCGGACACGCCCTCCACCTGGACACCCGCAGCCTCGACCGGCGCCACATCCCCTTCGACTGCGCGGCGGCCGGCCTACGCCTCCTCGTCATCGACACCCGGGTCAAGCACGCACTGGCCGACGGGGCCTACGCCCGGCGCCGGGCCTCCTGCCACCGGGCGGCCGAGGAGTTGGGCCTGCCCGCCCTGCGCGACCTCCCGTACGAGGAACTGGAACAGACTCTGCCGCGCCTCGCGGACCCGGTCGGGCGCAAGCGGGTCCGGCACGTGGTGACCGAGAACGAACGGGTCCTGCGCACCGAGGAACTGCTGCGCGCGGGCCGGCTGCGCGAGGCGGGCCCGCTCCTCACGGAAGGCCACCTCTCGCTGCGCGACGACTACGAGGTGTCCTGCCCCGAACTGGACCTGGCGGTCTCCACGGCGAACGCCGCGGGCGCGTACGGCTCCCGCATGACCGGCGGCGGCTTCGGCGGCTCCGCCCTGTCCCTGATCGACGCGGACGCCGAGTTGGCGGTGACCCGGGCGGTGACGAACGCCTTCCTCCGCGCGGACTTCGCACCGCCCCGCATCACGACGGCGTCCCCGTCGCCCGGCGCCGTCCGCCTCCTGTAGGGGATTCCGCGCGGGAGCGGGCGGGCCGGCGGGCGGGCCGATGGGTGTCGCCGATGGGTGTCACACGGCGTTCACACCGGGCCGTACCGATTCCGGTCCCACGCCCGGTCGGGCGACCTAGACTGACCAGTCGGTTGATCATTTGTCCGTCGAGTCGGAGGAACGAAACGCATGCGCCATCTCCCCCTGGGCAGTTCGGGACTGCAGGTCTCCGCCGTCGGCCTCGGCTGCAACAACTTCGGCGGCCGACTGGACGCCCAGGCCACCCGGGCCGTCGTCGACGCCGCTCTGGACGCGGGCATCACCCTCCTGGACACCGCCGACATCTACGGCGGCGCAGGCGGCTCCGAGGTCCACCTCGGGCAGGCCCTCAAGGGCCGTCGCGACCAGGTCGTCCTCGCGACCAAGTTCGGTTACGACGGCGTCGACATGAAGTACGGGCCCGCCGCCGGCTCCCGCGGTGGCCGCGCCTACATCCGGCGTGCCGTCGAGGAATCCCTGCGCCGCCTCGACACCGACCACATCGACCTCTTCCAGCTGCACAGCCCCGACCCGGCCACCCCGATGGCCGAGACCCTGGCCGCGCTCACCGAACTCGTCACCGAGGGCAAGGTCCGGTACATCGGCCACTCCAACCTCTCCGGCTGGCAGCTCGCCGAAGCCGCCCACATCGCGCGCGAGACCGGCTCGGTCCCCTTCGTATCGGCACAGAACGAGTGGTCGCTGCTGGAGCGGTCCGTCGAGCGCGAGCTGGTTCCGGCGGCCCGCCACTACGGCGTCGGCGTGCTCCCGTACTTCCCGCTCGCCAACGGCCTGCTCACCGGCAAGATCCGCCGGGGTGCGCCCGTACCGGCCGGTTCCCGGCTCGAAGGCCGCGACGCGTACCTCACCGAGGCACGCCTCGACGTCGTCGAAGCGCTGGCCGCGCTGGCCGAGAAGCACGACCGGACCGTCCTCGAACTCGCCATCGGCTGGCTCTCCGCCCAGCCCGGTTGCGCCTCCGTCATCGCGGGAGCCACCTCTCCCGAGCAGGTACGCGCCAACGCGGCCGTCGCCGACCGCCCCCTGGACGCCGAGCTGCTGGCCGCGATCGACGCGATCCCGGGGGCGGGTAAGCCCGAGTGACGTCTCAGGCCGGTGCGCCCGTCAGGACATCCACCCTGCCGGTGTCCAGCGAGTAGTACGCGCCGACGACGGCCAGGGCGCCCTTCCGCACGAGGGGCGCCAGGTCGGAGTTGGTGCGCAGATCGTCGGCCGTGACCCGGATCTGCTGATGGATCATGGTGTCGACCGGGTCGGCACCAGGGTTCTCGACCGTCAGCAGGTACGCCGGTCCCAACGCCTTCACGATCGCCTGCAGGTTCCCGGGCAAGGGCGTGCCGCCCTGCAGCGACTTGTACGCGGCTTCGACGGCACCGCAGCGCTGGTGCCCGAGCACGACGATCAGCGGGGTGCCGCCCGTCATCGGCCCGTACTCGACGGATCCGGTGACCACCGGGCCGATCGCCTGCCCGCCCGTGCGCAGGACGTACAGATCGCCGAGCCCGGTGTCGAAGACGAGCTCGGGCGCCACCCGGGAGTCGATGCAGGTGAGAACCACCCCGAACGGGTCCTGCGCCTCGGCGACCAGTTGCCGCCGCTCGGGATCCCGGTCCGGGTGGTCCAGATCCCCGCTCACCCAGCGCGCGTTGCCCTCCATCAGACGGGCGAACGCGGCCTTCGGTGTGTCCGGCCGCGGCTCGGGCGCCGCGGTGGTCGCCCTCGGCGCGCGCGGCGAGGAGCATCCCGCGAGCGCTACCGCCGCGGCGGCGGCCGCGAGCCCGCCGGTCAGCACGGCCCTGCGGGCCGGAGGTCCTGCTGTGTGCATGGGCGGTACCCCTCGGTCGTGATGACCGCGATTGTTCATCGTGCCGGGGGCGGGCGGACCGCAGCCACACGCGGGCGCGGCCGCATTGCCACGGACGGCCCACGGCCCCCACGCCCCACGCCCCCGGACACGTCGTGTCCTGAGTGCGTGCGCCGTGGGGGCCGTGAGCCGCGCGTCCTGGGCCGTCCGCGCGGGCTCAGGACACGATGTCCTTGCGGGCGAACCCGCGGAAGGCGAGCGCGAACAGCACCAGCGCGTACGACGCCGACACCACCGCCCCCTTGACCATCCCGCCCCACTCCAGCTGCGGCTGCAGGGCGTCGGCCCACGCGAACTGCCAGTGCGCCGGCAGGAACTCCCGCCACGAGCCGAGCGCCGTCACCGCGTCCAGCACGTTCCCGACGATCGTCAGCCCGACCGCCCCGCCCACCGCGCCCAGCGGCGCGTCGGTCCGGGTCGACAGCCAGAACGCCAGGCCCGCCGTCACCAGCTGCGACACGAAGATGAAGGCCACCACCAGCGCGAGCCGCGGCACCGTGTCCCCGGCCGCCAGCGCCCCGCCCGTCGGAAGCTTCAGCGGCCCCCACCCGTACGCGGCCGTCCCCGCCGCCAGCGCCACCACCGGCAGCAGCACCATCGCCGCCAGGCTGAAGCCCAGCGCCACCACCAGCTTGCTCCACAGCAGCCGCGCCCGCGGCACCGGCGAGGCGAGCAGGTAGCGCAGCGAGGACCAGCTCGCCTCCGAGGCCACGGTGTCCCCGCAGAACAGGGCCACCGGCACCACCAGCAGGAAGCCCGCCGAGACGAACAGGCAGGTCGCGGCGAAGTTCGCGCCCGAGGCCGTGGCCGTGTCGATCAGCGTGATGCGGTTGTTCGCGCCGCCCCGGCTGCCCGGGCCGCCGCCCACCGCGAACGCGATCATCAGGATGAACGGCAGCGCGGCCAGCACCCCGGCCATCACCAGCGTCCGCCGCCGGCGCCACTGCCGCAGCGCCTCCACGCGCAGCGGGAGCGTACGGCTCGCCCGGTACCCCGGAGCCACCTCCCGCACCGTCGTCGCCGTACTCACGCCGCACCTCCGATCAGGGTGAGGAACGCGTCCTCCAGTCGCCGGTGCGGTCCTACCCCGCTCACCGGCACCTCCAGCCGTACGAGTTCGGCGATCAGGCCCGTGGCCGTCGCGCCTTCGAGCCGCACCAGCAGTCCGTCGTCGGAGGCCACCACGGAACCCACTCCCTCCAGCGCCGCCACCTTCTCGACGCTCACCTCGTCCACCGGCTCCGCCAGGGTCACCAGCAGGGTGTCCCCGCCGCCGGTGATCTCGGCGACCTCGCCCGCCGCGACCCGCTGCCCGCGGTCCATGACCACCAGGTGCGTACAGGACTGTTCCACCTCGGACAGCAGGTGGCTGGAGACGATGACCGTCCGGCCGCCGGCGGCGTAGCGGATCATCACGTCCCGCATCTCCCGGATCTGCGGCGGGTCCAGACCGTTCGTCGGCTCGTCGAGGATCAGCAGGTCCGGCATCCCGAGCATGGCCTGGGCGATCGCGAGGCGCTGGCGCATGCCCTGCGAGTACGTGCGTACCGCGCGTTCCAGCGCGTCGCCGAGCCCGGCGATCTCCAGGGCCTCCGCCATGTGCGAGTCCTCGGCCGGGCGGCCGGTGGCCTGCCAGTACAGCTCCAGATTGGCGCGGCCCGTCAGGTGCGGGAGGAAGCCGGCACCCTCCACGAAGGCCCCGACCCGGGACAGCACCGGCGCCCCGGCCCGTACGGCGTGCCCGAACACCCGGATCTCCCCGGCGTCCGGGGAGATCAGCCCCATCAGCATCCGCAGGGTGGTGGTCTTGCCGGCGCCGTTGGGCCCGAGCAGTCCCAGCACCTGCCCCTTCTCGACGCGGAAGGACAGGTCCCGCACCGCGTACCGGTCCTGCGCCTTCGCGTACCGCTTGGTCAGCCCGGTGATCTCCAGGGGTACGTCGGCCAGTGCCGCGTCCGGCTGGGGGGCGGCGGACCGCGGCCCCGCGGAGCCCCGGCCGGGCCGCCGGACACCGAGCAGCGCCGCGGCCAGGGCCACCGCGCCGAGCGGCAGCCACCAGGTCCAGGCGGGCGTCCCGGCCGCGGCGGTCCGCACCTGGGCGGCGACGGGCACGGCCAGCGGGCCCTGCGCGGCGACGGTGTAGGTGGCCGGCGCGGCCGGGGTCGCGTAGCCGAGGTCGGTCGCGGCGACCACCAGCCGCAGCCGGTGCCCGGCCGCGACCTCGTGGTCGATCGCGGGCAGCCGCAGGCGCACGGTCGTGCCCTCCCGCGCGTTCTCCACCCGCACCGGAGCGACCAGCTGGCTCGGCAGCACCTGCTGCCGGCCGTCGGGCCCCACGTCGTACACCTTGCCGAACAGGACGGCCGAACCGTCGGCGGCTGTCGACCTCACCTTCAGGGTGAGGGTCGGGGTGCCGGTGATCGTCACGTCGCCGGTCAGCGGCGCCGACTCGAACCGGGCGTTCTGGCCGGGGAAGTCCAGCGACAGCCCGGCCCCGAAGGCGGCCAGCTGCCCACCGATGCCCGGCAGCGAGGACAGGGCGGGGGGTGCGCCACCCGCCGGATTGGCGAAGGTCTGCTCGGATCCCGTCAGGGCGAACTCCCGCGGACCGGTTTCCAGCCCGGGGTACCGGTCGCCGGTCGCACCGCGCAGGGTGACCTCGCCGTCGGTGGAGTCGATGCCCCCGGATCGGGTGACCCGGAACGCCGGACCGGTGTCGGTGCCTTCGTCCCCCTTGAGGTGGCGGTCGAACCAGGAGGCCACCCGGGCCTCGACACGGTCGGCCTCGCGCATCCCGCCGTCGTGGCCGCCGGCCGCCCAGTCCACGGACACGGGTGCGCCGTTCGCGGCGATGGCCTTGGCCATGGCATCGGCCTGGTCCAGCGGGAAGAGGGAGTCGTCCTGGCCCTGGACGATCAGGGTCGGCACCTTGATCCGGTCGCCGACCGCCGACGGACTGCGCTGCTCCAGCAGGGCGCGGGCCTCGGCGTCGGGCTTGCCCGCCACCGCGACGCGCTCGTACATCGCGCAGAGCTCGGGTTGGAAGCGACCGCAGCCGGGCGCGGCCGAGGAATCCGGCCCCTGTCCGCGCGGGGCCTGCTGCATCCCGTCGGTCGAACCGCTGGTGAAGAAGATGCCGGACCAGAGCTTTTTGAAGACGCCGTTCGGGAAGAGGGAGTCGGCGAGGTTCCAGTAGGTGATCTGCGGGGCGATCGCGTCGACCCGTGGGTCGTGACCGGCGGCGAGCAGCGAGATCGCGCCACCGTAGGAGGCCCCGGAGACACCGACCCGCGGATCGCCGGCCGCGTCGAGCTTCACCTCGGGCCGGGCGGCGAGCCAGTCGATGAGCCGGGAGACGTCCTTGACCTCGTACGCGGGGTCGTTCAGGCCGATCCGGCCCTCGGAGCGGCCGAAGCCGCGCGCCGACCAGGTCAGGACGGCGTACCCGTCCCGGGCGAGGCGCTCGGCCTGTTCACGGACGTCGTCCTTGCTGCCGCCGAAACCGTGTCCGAGGAGCACGGCGGGACGTTTTTCCTCGCCGCCGCCCGCGGTGAAGTAGGAGGTGTCGATCCCGGCGCCGGGCATGTTCATGACCTGGTCCTGGCGGTGCACGGCGGGTTCGTCACCGGTCGCGGACGCGGCCGTCCACGTACCGGCCCCCGCCACGACCGCGAGCACGGCGGCGCCCGCGAGCAGACGGTCTCGGCGGCGCCGGGGCATTCGGAGCTTCATACGGGCACCCTAAGGGCCCGCTCGCCGGGCTCCGAGCACCCACAGGCGGAACCGCCCACCTTCTCAGGGACTATGCGAAGCCCCGGGCGTACCGCAGGTGCGGTACGCCCGGGGCGTGTGAGCGGGTTGCTAGACGTTCGGCACGCGGTCGGGGTTTTCCTTTTCCGCGGCGGCCGGGTCCGGCTTCGGGGCCGGGTTCGGCTTCGGCGCCGGGTCCGGCTGGTGCTCGCAGTAGACCTTGCCCTGGTAGAACTTGCAGCCCGGCATGTTGTCGACGTCCCGGACCTTGCCCTTCCGGCCGTGCTGGTCCTTCTTGTCGTGGTGGCCGTTCTGCTCACCACGGTGCCCCTTGTTGCTCTTGTTGCCCTTGTCCCGATGACCGCCCTTCTCGTGTCCGGCCTGGTGGACGGCCGTCGAGGCCGTCTCCGGGGCATGCGGAGCGGCGAAGGCCGTCCCCGGCAGCAGTACGCCTCCGGCGACGAACGCGCCGGACACGGCGACCATCGCGAAACGCTGCTTGCGGGAGGTGCGGATCATGAGAGTTCTCCGGGGAGTGGCGGTGGGGGTGGGGGTGAGGGGTGGGAGAAGCGATTGGTCGTTATGTCGCTTTTGCCCCTACATACGAGACTGGCGGCCGATCCTCACGAGAACGTCCGCCGATTGTCACGGGCGCGTGACAGCGCCACCCGCCCGACCGACCTGCGCCGACCGACCTGCGCCGACCGTCCGGTGGCGGCAGGATGGCCGCATGCTGCTGGCCGACGTCGCGCGTGTGTCCCAGGAGGTCGCCGAGACCTCCGCCCGGTCCCGCAAGAGCGCTCTGCTCGCCGGGCTCTTCTCCGACGCACCCCCGGAGGAGGCAGGCCTCGTCATCTCGTACCTGTCCGGGCGCCTTCCCCAAGGCCGCACCGGCATCGGCTGGCGCACGCTGGGCCGGGAGACCCCACCGGCGGCAGAACCCACCCTGACCGTCCTCGACGTCGACACGGCGGTGGCGGAACTCGCCGCCACCCGGGGCGCCGGGTCGGTGGAGCGGCGCGGCAACATCCTCGCCGGCCTGCTGGGCCGGGCCACCGCCGCCGAGCAGGCGTTCCTGCGCAGCCTGCTGTCGGGCGAGGTACGCCAGGGCGCGCTCGACGCGGTGGCCCTGGAGGGCGTGGCCGCGGCCGCCGGCGTACCGGCCGCCGACCTGCGTCGGGCGGTGATGCTGGACGGCTCGCTGCCCCGGGTGGCGGCGGCCGTGCTGGCCGAGGGCGCGCGAGCGCTGCGTACGGTCACCCTGCGCGTGGGGCAGCCCGTCCAGCCGATGCTGGCGGGCACGGCCAAGTCGGTCGCCGAGGCGCTGGCCGCGCTCGGGCCGTGCGCGGTGGAGGAGAAGCTGGACGGGATCCGCGTCCAGGTCCACCGCGACGGGGACGACGTACACGTGTACACGCGCTCCCTCGACGAGATCACCGAGCGGCTTCCGGAGGTGACGGAGTTGGCCCGGTCGCTGACCGGAGAGCGGTTCATCCTCGACGGGGAGGTCATCGGGCGCGCGCCGGACGGCCGCCCGGTCCCCTTCCAGGAGATCGCGAGCCGCGTCGGCTCCCGGGTCGACGTCGAGGCGGCCCGCCGTACCCTCCCGGTCGTCCCCTACTTCTTCGACCTCCTGGCGGTGGGTGACGAGGTCCTCCTCGACCTGCCGGTGCGCGAGCGCTACGCGGCCCTCGCCGCGCTCGTGCCCGAGCACGCGCGGGTCGGCCGGCTCGCCGTCGAGAATCCGGTGGAGCAAGCGGCCCAAGCAGAGGAGTTCTGGGCCGAGACCCTGCGCCGCGGCCACGAGGGGGTCGTGGTCAAGGGGCTGGACTCGACCTACGCGGCCGGTCGGCGCGGCAAGCATTGGCTCAAGGTGAAGCCGGTGCACACCCTGGACCTGGTGGTCCTCGCCGCCGAATGGGGGCACGGGCGGCGCACCGGACTGCTGTCGAACCTGCACCTGGGGGCGCGCGCAGCCGACGGGACGTACGCGATGCTCGGCAAGACCTTCAAGGGGCTCACCGACGAGATGCTGCGCTGGCAGACGGGGCGGCTGCGCGAGCTGGCGGTCGAGGACGACGGTTTCACGGTGCGGGTTCGGCCCGAACTGGTGGTGGAGATCGCCTACGACGGCCTGCAGCGCTCCTCCCGCTACCCGGCGGGGGTGGCCCTGCGCTTCGCCCGGGTCCTGCGCCACCGCCCGGACAAGACGGCGACCGAGGCGGACACGGTGGACACGGTCCTGGCGGACACCCCCTAGCGGTCTGCGCCGGGTGGGCGGCGGGCTCTGCGGCGGCGAGCCAGGTTCGGGCGAAGCCCTCGCGGAGCGGGCCGCCCATGGGGGCGAGGATCTCCACGGCGGCATCGGCGAGGCCTTCCGCCTCGTCGTGAGGTCGACCGCGTCGGCGAGGTCGTCCCGCGCATCGGTGAGCACGTAGCCCCGGCTCTCGACCGTGGCGGAGGCCAGGATGTCGGGGCCCTCACGGGACGCGTCCTCGGCGTGCCGCTCGATGCGGGTGGCCGCTCCGTCCCGCTCGCGCAGCACCGGTCCGTCGGCGTACATGCGCCGCATGACGCGGCCGGCCGCAGCAGAGCCCGCGAGGGCCACGCTCAGGGCGTCGGGGAAGCGCATCCGCCGGACGCCCCCGGTGCGGGCCGGAAGTCCTACTCGTCGTCGGGGTCGCTGTCGTCCTCGCGCAGCATGCGCCACAGGCGGGTGCGGTGGAGTACGTAGAGGGCCGCGAGCAGGAAGACCACCTGCAGGCCCACGGCGAGCACCCAGAAGATGGCTCCGCTCTCCAGCTCGTTCGTCAGGTACTCGAAGTTCATGCCGAAGAACCCCGTGACGAAGGTCAGCGGCAGGAAGATCGTCGATACCACCGCGAGGCGGTTGATCACGCCGTTCTGGTCACCCGACACCAGGGAGGAGTAGCTGCCGAAGGCCCGCCGGGCCGTCTCCTGGAGGGACTCGATGTCCGCGAGCACCAGATTCGCGGTGCGCCGGTACTCGCGGACCAGCTGCTGGCGCTCCTGTTGGAAGCCGCGGTTCATCACCCGGCGCGTGACGGTCTCCTCCGCCACCCGGTGGTAGGGCAGGAGGGTGTGGTGCAGGAGCGCGGCGGTGCGCCGCAGCCGGGCCAGGCGGTAGAGCTGCGCGGGCTCGCGGCGGCGGAACATGGCGTCCTCCAGGTCCTCCACCTCCAGCAGGGCCCGGACGGCGGCCCGACGGTAGGTCTCCATGGCCTCGTCCAGCAGCAGGAACAGCATGCCGACGGAGTCCGGCGGGCTCTCCCGGGGGAACCGGGCGGTGACGTCCCCGATCAGGGGGGCCGGCCCCCGGTGCACCGTGAGGAGGTACCGATCGGTCACCAGGGCGTGGACGTGAATCACCCGGTCCTCGTCGACCGCGGGCACGACGAAGGCGCCGCTCTCCCCGAAGATGTCCGCGCGGGCGGCCTCCTCCCGCCGGCCCAGCCACGCCACGTCCTCGGCCTCCAGGCCGAGCAGATGGGCCAGCGGGGGTTCGTCGGACGCGCCCTCCTCGGGCAGTTCCACGTCCACGAACAGGAAGCGGGACGTGGCGAGGCGCTCACGTGCCTCCGACACCTGGCCATGGGTCAAGGTGCCCTCCGGCATGGACATCATCGATACGATCATCGTCCCTCGCCGTAGGTCACCTGGTGCGGTGCCTCCCAGCCTGTACTGCCCGGGAGTGCGCGCAACCGCGGTCACGCGTTCGCGCGTGATCGGGCCCCCGAACAGGTGAGGGTAAAGGTCGCCCCGCAGCGGATTTGCCTCAGAGGCAAGGAGGTTTGCCAGACAGGCAAGAATCTGGCTCAATCGGGGTATGACACCCGGACCCGACACCGGACCCGACACCGACCCCGAAGGCGCGGCCGGTACCGGCGAACCGACGGACGAGCTTCCCGCCGTGGCGCCGCAGCTGCGCGAGCTGCGCCGCCGCGCCGGACTCACCCTGGAGGCCGCCGCCGCGCGGGCCCGGCTCTCGCCCGCGCATCTGTCCCGGCTGGAGACCGGTCGGCGTCAGCCCTCGCTGCCGCTCCTGCTGGGACTCGCCCGCACCTACGGTACGACCGTCTCCGAGCTGCTCGGCGAGACCCCCGCCGTCGCGGATCCCATCGTACGGGCCGGCGGTCCGGGCGCCCGCGAGGCCGACGGCTGGACGTACTGGCAGGCGGGCGGCTCCGGGCGGGGGATGCAGGCGCTGCGCGTGCACGTGCCGCACGGCCGCAGCCAGGGCGAGCTGGTCCGCGTACATCCCGGCGAGGAGTGGCTGTACGTCCTGGAAGGGCGGCTACGGCTGCACCTGGGCGAGGCGGAGCACCTGCTGGAGCCGGGGGACAGCGCGCACTTCGACTCGCTCACCCCGCACCGGATCGGCGCGGCCTCGGCGGGTGGGGCCGACCTGCTCTTCGTCCACACCCTGCTGCAGAGCAGCCTGGCCGGGCTGTGCCTCGGCGGCACCACCACGCAGGCCACCACGCACACCACCACGCACACCACCACGCACGCGACCACGCCCCACCGATAGCCGAGGAGCCGTACCCATGTCCCGAGCCGAGAAGCCCGCGACCACTCCCGCGACCCCGCCCGCGACCATACGGGCCCGCTTCGAGTCCAAGTTCCCGCGCGGCCTGATCATCCGGCTGATCGCCTACCTCTTCGTCGGTCACCTCTTCGCCTTCTTCGTCTACCTCCTCTTCGTCCTGGGTGGCCAGAACCAGTAACCCGCCCCGGAAGACGAGTTCAGGCCGCGCGACTCTGGCAACGTAAAGGCCCTGTGGCTACCCTCCGCGCATGATTTCCACGGTTGTCTGGGGTACCGGCAACGTGGGCCGTCTGGCGATCCGTGCCGTCGAGGCCCATCCCGCGCTCCAACTCTGCGCAGTCATCGTCCACAATCCCGCCAAGGTCGGCCACGACGCGGGTGAACTCGGTCAACTCGACCGCCTGTTGGAGGTCGAAGCCACCGACGACATCGAGGCCGTCCTCGCCGCCCGCCCCCAGGCCGTGGTGTACGCCGCGTCCGGAGACATCCGGCCCGACGAGGCGCTCGCCGACATCACCCGGGCCGTCCGGTCCGGCGCGGTCGTCGTCAGCCCCGCCCTCTACCCGCTCTACGACCACCGCAGCGCCCCGCCCGAGTTCCGCGACCCGGTGCTCGCCGCCGTCGCCGAGGGCGGCGGGTCGTTCTTCGCCTCCGGCGTCGACCCCGGGTGGGGCAACGACGTCCTCCCGCTCCTGCTCAGCGGTCTCGGCACCACCATCGACGTCATCCGCTGCCAGGAGATCTTCGACTACTCCACCTACGACCAGCCGGACTCCGTCCGTGACCTCGTGGGCATGGGCCGGCCCATGGACCACGAGCCGATGATGCTCATGCCCTCGATCCCCACCATGGTGTGGGGCGGACAGATACGGATGATGGCCCGGGCGCTCGGCGTCGAACTCGACGAGATCCGCGAGACGTCGGAGCGTCGCGCGCTCGACACCACGGTGACCACCAGGAACATGGGCGAGTTCGAGGCCGGCACCCAGGGCGCGATCCGCTTCGAGGTGCAGGGCATCGTCGAGGGCGAGCCCCGCATCGTCATCGAGCACGTCACCCGCATCCACGCCTCGTGCGCACCGGACTGGCCCATGCCGCCCGACGGCGGCGACGGTGCCCACCGGGTCGTCATCGAGGGCCGCCCGCGCATCGAGGTGACCATCGAGGCCACGGACGAGGGCGAGAACCGCTCGGCGGGCGGCAACGCCACCGCCGTCGGCCGCCTGGTCGGCGCCATCGACTGGCTCGTCGAGGCGGAACCGGGCCTCTACGACGCCCTCGACATCCCGCTGCGCCCCGCCATCGGCAGACTCGGAAGGAAACAGTCATGAGGATCGACATCCCTGAAGGCCAGCACCCCATCGAGTACGTGTGGGGCGACATGGTCCCCGGTATCGGCATGGCCGCCGCGAACTTCTCCCTGTCGGTGTACGCCCACACCACCCTGGGGCTGCGCGAGTTCGAGGCGGCCCGGTTGCGCGTGGCGCAGATCAACGGGTGCGTCTTCTGCCTGGACTGGCGCACGGAGCGGGAGGGGGAGAAGGTCGAGGAGGAGTTCTCCGACGCGGTCACCGAGTGGCGGACGACCGACGCGTTCGACGAACGCACCCGGCTCGCGGCGGAGTACGCCGAGCGGTACACCCTCGACCATCACGGGCTCGACGAGGAGTTCTGGGACCGGATGACCGCGCGCTACAGCCAGTTGGAGATCGTGGAGCTGACGATGAGCATCGGGTCCTGGCTGGCCTTCGGCCGGCTCAACCACGTGCTCGGCCTGGACAGCGTCTGCGCGCTGCCGGGGCACTGAGTCGGGCGCGATCCCGAGCGTGAGCCTGGCGCTCCGGGCGCGGCGCACAAGGAGAAGGGGCCGTTCGGTGAATCCGAACGGCCCCGGCCGCTGGGGGGAGGACGCGGCCCTACGGGAGGTCGGTGGCGATGATCTTCTCTATGTTGCGTTCGGCGAGTGCCGTGATGGTGACGAAGGGATTCACGCTCGCGTTGCCGGGGATGAGCGCGCCGTCGATCACGTACAGACCGGTGTAGCCGTGCAGCCGCCCGTAGTTGTCGGTGGCCTTGTTCAGGACCGCGCCGCCGAGCGGGTGGTAGGTGAGGGTGTCGTTCCAGATCTTGTTGACACCGAACAGATCGGTCCGGTAGATCGTCCCCTCCTTCGAGTTGATCTTGTCGAAGATGGTCTTGGCCATGGCGATGGACGGCTGCTTCCAGGCGGTCTGCCAGCTCAGCTCGGCCTTGCCCGCGGCCGCGTTCCAGGTGAACTCGGCGCGGTTCGGGTTCTTGGTGATCGAGAGGTAGAACGAGGCGTACGTCTCGATACCGGTGGGCAGGGGCGCCACCTCGGCGAAGGCGCCGCCCGCGTCCCAGTTGTCGATGCCGGAGCAGGGGATGGTCGACTGGAGCTTGCCGGTCGGGTCCCACAGGTGGTTGGCGCGGCCGCACATGACGTTCCCGTTGTCGCCCCAGCCCTTGCCGACCTCGCCGTTGAGGTTCGGCAGTGCCCCCGTGGCCTTCAGCTTGACCAGGAGCTTGCTGGTGCCCACGCTGCCGGCCGCGAAGAAGACCCGGTCCGCGGTCACGGACTTGGTGGCCACGGTGTCGCCGGTCGTGTTGATCTGGTCGATGGTGACCGTGTAGCCGCCACCCGCCGCGGGGGAGACCGAGGTGACCTTGTGCAGGGCCGAGATGGCGACCCGGCCCGTGGCCTTCGCCTGCGCGAGGTACGTCTGCACCAGCGACTTCTTGCCGTGGTTGTTGCCGTAGAGGATCTCCCCGGCCAGGGCGGACTTGGTGGCGGTGCCGGCGGCCTCCTTCTTCATGTAGTCCCAGTCGTACACGTCGGGTACGAAGGTCCAGGCGAAGCCGGAGCGTTGGGCGTGCTTGCGGCCGACCCGGGAGAACTGGTAGCAGTCGGCGGTGTCGAACCAGGCCGGGTCGATCATGCCGACCCCGAGCCCGGCGTTGGCCCGCGGGTAGTAGGTGTCGTACATCTCGTCGGCGTCCACCGAGGGCAGGACGGCGGCGAAGTTCGCCCGCTTGGGCGTGACCGCCATTCCGCCGTTGACCAGCGAGCCGCCTCCGACGCCGCGGCCCTGGTAGACCGTGATGCCGGCGAAGTCCTCGGCGTCCAGGATCCCGGTGTACTTGGGGACGTCCTTGTCGATCGGGAAGCCGAGGAAGTTGCTGAGCGGCGCCTTGGTGCGGGTGCGCAGCCAGAAGGACCGGTAGTCCGGGGTGGTCACCTTCGGGAAGATCTTGCCGTCGGAGCCCGGGGTGTCCCAGGACATGCCCATCTCGATCATCTGCACGTCCACGCCCGCCTGTGCCAGCCGCAGGGCCGCCACCGATCCGCCGTAGCCGGTGCCGATGACCAGGGCCGGTACGCGTGCGCCGTCGGGGATCGGGCCGGGCGGGGCGGCCGCGGCCGTGCCGGCCGGTGTGAGGTGACCTGCCAGGGCGACGGCCCCGATAACAGAACCTGTTCTACCGAGGAATCCGCGACGCGAGATTCCGTTGGAGGTCTTTCTGGGCAGCGGTTTTTCGCTCATGTGATGTTCCTCACTCGGCGATGGAATGGGAACGAGTTCTACTGCCGCCCGCGTGTGAAGTCACTACATACGTCTAGGTAACTTTCGGTCGATCACGTGACAGGGGAGCGCCGCACGGGCGTCGTACCCAACCCAGGACCAGCAGGGACGCGACCGCCGCGAAGGCGCACCAGGTGGAGGCGAATTCCAGCCGCCAGAGCGCTGAGCAGGCGAGCGCCCCCACGGCCAGGACCACGCCGAGGGTCCGCAGCCGCCGGTCACCGCCGAGCAGTAGGGCGCCCAGGGTGGCGAAGAGGTAGCCCGTCAGCACCAGCGGCATCCACGGAACATTCACGCCGTAGCCGATGGTGTGACCCCGGATCTCGGCGGTCACCGGCCGGGCCGCGAGGCAGTACGCGAGCACGCCGGCGGTGGTCAGGCCCGTGGCCAGCGGCCCCCACAGGCGGCGTCGGACCCCCGGCGCGGCGGCCCACAGGACCCCGGCGGGCACCCAGACCGCCAGCAGCGGCAGGGCGATCACCGCCCAGGCCGTGGCGGCGGGGGAGCAGCCGCCGCCGGTGTCCCAGACAGCGGCCTCCACCAACTGGTGCACGCCCAGCAGCAGCGGCAGCGCGGCGACGGGCAGGTCGCGGGCCCGTCGCACCCGGGCCAGGCACGCGATCCCCGCGGCGGAGATCACCGTGCCCGCCGCCAGGTCGGCCGTCGCGCTCCAGCACACGGGATCAGCCGGACCGCTCGGGGGGTTCGAGGGGCGGGGAGACCAGCGCGCAGTGCGTCTGGCACTGCGGGTGACATTCCATGCCGGGCGCGGGGGAGCGTACGGTCGCCCAGGCCACGACGGCGCCCACCAGCAACGACCCCGCGCACCAGGGCATGGCCCGGCCGAACGCGGCGTCGAACTGGCTCGCCGAGCGGTACGACTCCGGCCCCATACCGGCCAGCAGCGGCAGCGCCGCCACCGCGATCAGGCCGGCGGCGCGCGCCGCGGCGTTGTTGATGCCGCTCGCCAGGCCCGCCCGGCCGGGGTCCACCGAGGAGAGCACGGTCGCCGTCAGCGGAGCCACCAGGGTCACCATCCCCATGCCCAGCACCACCATCGCGGGCAGCACGTCCGTCACGTACGAGGCCCCGGGCCCCACGCGCAGCATCAGCAGCATTCCGGCCGCGCACAGCAGCGGTCCCACCGTCAGCGGGATGCGCGGCCCGATCCGCTCCCCGAACTCGCCCGAGCGGGCCGACAGCAGCAGCATCAGGACGGTCGTGGGCAGCAGCGCGGCCCCGGAGGCCAGGGCCGAGTATCCGGCCACCACCTGGAGCTGGAGCACGATGAGGAAGAAGAACCCGGCGAAGGCCGCGTAGACGCACAGGGTCACCAGGTTGACGGCGGTGAACTGCCGGGAGGAGAAGATGTCCGGCGGCACCATCGGATCGGCCCGCCGCCGCTCCACGAGCACGAAGGAGACGCCCAGCAGGATGCCGCCCACGGCCGCGAAGATCACGGTCGGCGACCCCGTGGGGGCCTCGATCAGCGCGTAGGTGACCAGGCCCAGGGCGCCGGCGCCGAGCAGCGCCCCGGCGACGTCGAACCGTCCGTGCGCGTGCGGGTCCCGGGACTCCGGAACGTGCCGCATCGCCACCGGCACGCACACCGCGGCCACCGGCACGTTCAGCAGGAACACCCACCGCCAGCCCGGCCCGTCCACCAGCCAACCGCCGAGGAAGGGCCCCACCGCCGCGCCCACCCCGCCCAGCCCCGACCACAGGCCCACCGCGCGGCCCCGATCGGCGGAGCGGATCGACCCCTGGATCAGGGCGAGGGAGCCAGGGGTCAGCAGGGCCCCGCCGATGCCCTGCAGGGCCCGGGCGGCCACCAGGACCCCGGCGTTCGACGCGATGCCGCACAGCAGGGAGCCCACCGCGAACCACACCACGCCGAGGACGAAGATCCGGCGACGCCCGAAGCGGTCGCCGAGTGCCCCGCCGACCAGGATCAGCCCGGCCAGGGTCAGCAGATAGGCGTTCACCGTCCACTGGAGCACCGCCAGGTCGGCGTCGAGGTCCTCCCCGATCCGGGGCAGCGCCACGTTCACCACGGTCGAGTCCAGCATGGCCATGGTCGACCCGAGCACGGTGGTCAGCAGGATCCACCGGCCGCGCGCGGACGCGATCGGGATACCGGGGACGGTCGGCTCGGCGGGCGCGGTCATGCCTTCAGGCTGGCCCGCGCGGCCGGTCCGGGCCACCGGGGCGGGCGGGAGTACGGCCGAAAAGCCCCCCTTGTAATGAACATGACGTCTCGTTCACCATGACCCGCGCACGTCACGCGCACCCTTCCCGCACAACCCGCACACGGCGTACGAGGAGACAACACGTGGCCCAACGCGACAACCGGTCCTCACGAGCCTTACGACCCACAAGGTCATCAAGGTCCGCGCGGTCCTTACGCGCGGCGCTCGCCGCCCTCACCTCGGTCCTGCTCCTGCCGATCGGCGCAGGCGTCGCCGCGGCGGCCCAGGACCCCGGCACCGCCGCCCCGACCGCGGCCGAGCGCAAGATCGAACCCAAGCTCCGCGCTCAGCTCGACGAGTCCGCCAAGGCGGTCTTCTGGGTCTATCTCGACAGCGCCGCCGACCTCACCGCCGCGGGTCAACAGCAGACCCGCGCCGCCAAGGCCGAAACGGTTCTGCGGATCAAGAAGGACCACGCCACGCGCAGCCAGGCCGACGTCATCAAGGCCCTGCAGGGCGCGGGAGCCGACTACACCTCGTACTGGATCGTGAACGCCGTGCGCGTCGTCGGCAGCGAGAAGCTCGCCGGGACCCTCGCGCAGCGCCCCGAGGTCGCCCGGATCGACGCCGACGACAAGGTCGCCCTCCCCAAGCCCACCGAGGGCAAGCGGGAGAAGGCCGTCGCCGACGCCGTCGAATGGAACATCGACCGGATCAAGGCCCCGCAGGTCTGGGACCAGGTCGGGGTGCGCGGCGAGGGCATCGTCGTCGCCAACATCGACAGCGGCGTGGATTACACCCACCCGGCCGTGAACAACCAGTACCGCGGCAAGAAGGCGGACGGCACCTACGACCACGCCTACAACTGGTTCGACCCGGCGGGCGTGTGCACCACCGCGGCCCCGTGCGACAACAACGACCACGGCACCCACACCATGGGCACGATGGTCGGCGACGACGGCGGCGCCAACAAGATCGGTGTGGCCCCCGGCGCCAAGTGGATCGCGGCCAAGGGCTGCGAGTCGAACTCCTGCTCCGAGGCCTCCCTCCTCGCCTCGGGCCAGTGGATCGTCGCCCCGACCGACCTGAACGGTCAGAACCCGCGCCCCGACCTCGCCCCGCACATCGTCAACAACTCCTGGGGCGGTGGCGGCGGCGACACCTGGTACCAGCAGATCGTCGACACCTGGCGGGCCGCCGGCATCTTCCCGGCCTTCTCCAACGGGAACGCCGGCCCGAGCTGCAACACCGCCGGCTCGCCCGGCGACTACGCCAGCTCCTACAGCTCCGGCGCCTTCGACATCAACAACGCGATCGCGTCGTTCTCCTCGCGAGGAGCCGGCCCCGGCGGCATCGTCAAGCCGAACATCGCCGCACCCGGCGTGAACGTGCGCTCCTCCGTCCCCGGCGGCGGATACGAGGCCTTCTCCGGCACCTCGATGGCCTCGCCGCACACCGCGGCCGCCGTCGCCCTGCTCTGGTCCGCCGCTCCCGCCCTGGAAGGCGACGTCGCGCAGACCGAGTCGCTCCTGGACGGCACCGCCCTGGACACCGACAGCAGCCAGTGCGGGGGCAACGCCGCCGACAACAACGTGTTCGGTGAGGGCCGCCTCGACGCGCTCGCCGCCGTGAACGCCGCCCCGCGCGGCGCCATCGGCTCGCTCGGCGGCACCGTACGCGCCGGTGACCAGCCCGTCGCGGGCGTGAAGATCACCGCCGACGGCCCGATCGACCGTACGACCACCACCGCGGCCGACGGCAGCTACCGCTTCACCTCCCTCTCGGTCGGCGACTACACCCTGACCGCCGCCAAGTTCGGCTACGGGCAGCAGACCGCCACGGCCACGGTCACCGAGAACGCCACCGCCACCGGTGACTTCACCCTCACCCAGGCGGCCTCCGGCAAGCTCACCGGCACCGTCTCCTCGGCCGCCGGCCCCGCCGCGGGCGCCTCGATCACCATTGCGGACACCCCCGTGACCGCGACCGCCGACGCCCAGGGCCGCTTCGAGGTCACCCTGCCGCACGGCACGTACGACGTGAACGCCACCCACCCCTCCCGCTGCCTCACCGGCGGCACGGCCAAGGTCACCGTCGCCGGTGACGCCACCGTCGCGGTGAACCTGCCCGAGCGCACCGACGGCTACGGCTACGCCTGCGCCGCCGCCGGCGACCGCCCGTACGCCGAGGGGACCCGCCAGCTCGCGCTCACCGGGGACAACACCACCGAGCGCGTCGACCTGCCCTTCCCGCTGCCCCTGTACGGCAAGACGTACGGCCAGGCCTGGATCGGCACCAACGGCACCGTCAGCTTCGGCGGCAACAACACCGGCGACATCAACGGGGACCTGCCGAGCACGGCCACGCCCAACGCGGCCCTGTACCCGTTCTGGGACGACCTCGTCGTCGGCGCCCCGGGCAGCGGCTCCGGCGTCTTCACCGGCGTCACCGGCACCGCCCCGCACCGCAGCTACGTGATCGAGTGGCGCAAGGTCTCCCACTGGTCGGCGCAGACCGACACGTTCTCCTTCTCGGCCACCATCGGCGAGGACGGTACGGTCTCCTACTCCTACAAGGGGACCGGCGGCACCGGCATCAAGGGCGGCTCCTCGGCCACGGTCGGCGTGGAGAACGCGGCCGGCACGGACGCCTTCAAGTACTCCTACAACGCCGCCGCCCTCACGGACGGTCTGACCGTCGCCTTCCGCACCACCAAGAGCGGCGTGGTGGCGGGCCGGGTGCTCGACGCCAACGACGGCAACGGCGTCGCCGGCGCCACCGTGACCGTCGGCACGGGCGACGCGGCGGTCTCCGCCACCACGGCGGCGGACGGCGGCTACGTCGTCCAGAGCCCGTCCGGCGCGCTCCCCGTCTCGCTGGCGGCGCCGCAGTACGAGTCCGCCACGGCGTCGGTGAACGTGAAGGCCGCCGACGTCACGACCGTGACCCAGTCCCTGCGCACCGGAAAGGTGACGGCCTCCAAGCCGTCGGTCGAGGTCGTGCTCCCCGCGAACCAGCAGCGGACACGGACCCTGGACCTGACCAACCCGGGCCTCGGCACGGCGTTCACGGTGTCCGAGGATGCGACCTGGCTGACCGCCACCCCGGCCACCGGCAACCTCGCCACCGGCGGAAAGGTCCCCGTCACCCTGTCGGTGGACACCACCGGACTGACCCCGGGCGCGGTCTTCACCGCCGACCTGAAGATCACCTCGGCGAGCGGCCGGACCCCGGTGCTCACCGTCCCGGTCAAGGTCGTCGTCCCGCGCTACCAGGTCGGCCTGGACGCGGGATCCGGCTACACCAGCACGGACGCCCTCGGTGACGCCTGGTCCCCGGACCGCAAGTACACCCCCGGCTCCTACGGCTACCAGGGCAACAGCACCGTGGAGGCGACCGGCCGCACCATCGCCGGCACGGACGACCAGCGGCTGTTCCGCAACGCCCGCGAGGGCATGTACGAGTACCGCTTCGACAACGTGCCGAACGGTACCTACACGGTGGAGCTCGGCTTCGCGGAGCTCTCCTCCACCAAGCCGAACAAGCGCGTCTTCGACGTCCTGGCCGAGGGCACGCAGGTCCTGCCCTCCCTGGACATCTCCCTGGAGGCGGGCACCTACAAGGCCCTGACCCGTACGTACACGGTCACGGTCACGGACGGGGTCCTCAACGTCCGCTTCGTCACGCACAGCGGCTTCGGCAAGCCCCTGCTGAACACCCTGCGGGTGACCGACCGCCCGGACAAGAGCTAGTCCGGCCGGTAGAACACGGGGGCGGGGCGCCTACGGGCGCCCCGCCCCTTCCTGCTGCGAGGCCTGCGGCGCCCGGCCCCCCTTCCTGCTGCGAGGCCTGCGGCGCCCGGCCCCCCTTCCCGCCGCGGGGCATTCGGGTGGCGGGAGCGCGGACTCCGCGGCGGCCTGCCGCGCGGCCGGTGCCCGGCTCGTTAACGTGGGCGACCATGATGCCCCTGTACGACCAGGCCGCCGCCGTCCGGACCCTCGTGGAGTCCGCCGATCCCGGGGCCGTGTGGGCCGTCGGCGGACCCGAGGGCCCACAGGCGGGCTCGGACGGTGGGCACCCGGCCGACGCCGCCTTCGACGTGGGCGGCCTCGGCGCGGTCCTCGCCCTCTGGCCGGCCATCGGCAGCCTCGTCGACGAGGGCGCGCTGCGCCTGCACACGCCGCTCGCCGCCTACGGGGACGCCGCCGCCGAAGGCACCCCCGCGGGCACGACCGCCCACCACCTCCTCACGCACCCCGGCGGAACCGCCCACCTCACCCACCTCACCCGCCTCGTCGAGCACCTCTCCGGCAGCCCGCTCGCCGATCTCGCGGCCGCCCGGGTCTGGCACCCCCTGGGCATGACCGGCACCGGCTACACCGACGGCACCCTGCGCGCACCCCTCGCCGACCTCGGTCGCTTCCTGCGCCACCTCCTGGCCCCGGGGGACCCGGCGGCGTCGACGGGCATCAGCCGCACCTGGACCACCGAGTCCCTCCGGATCCGCACCGGCGAACTCACCCCCGCCCGCGGCCTGCTCTGGGACCCGGCCCCGCACGGGATCTGGACCCACCACGCCCCGCAGGACGGTGGTCCCACCCTGTGGATCTCCCCCCGCCACCACCGCTGGGCGGTCCTGCTGCCGACCGCCGGGCACAGCACGTCGCGTACCGCCTTCCGCGAGGCCGCGTTCGCCCCGACCACCGCTGAATGAGCGTTGGTTGTCTGCGAACCTGGAGGCAGTCCCCAGGAGGTCGCGGCCCGTATGAAGAAGACTCGCCAACGCGACCGGGACGTACCCGGGCCGCCTTCCCCCTGGGAGGAGATCGCACCCGGCCTGTGGATGGGCGGCCACTACTGGACCGACCCGGCCGGTGACATGCGGGCCGTCGTCGTGGGGGACGAGTTCGACCTCGTCATCAGCCTGTTCACCCGGACCGGCCACGGCCCGGGACCGCGCGCCGAGCACGTCGTGGGGGAAATCCCGGACGCCGCACTCACCGCCGAACAGCTGCACACCGTCCAGCGCCTCGCCCGCACCGCGACACTCGCCCTCGACTCGGGCCTCAGCACACTCGTCCGCTGCCACTCGGGCTACAACAGGTCCGGCCTCGTCGTCGCCCAGTGCCTGGTCGACCGGGGGCTGACGCCCGCCGAGGCCATCACCCGGGTGCGCCGCGGTCGCTCCCCATGGGCCCTGAACAACGAGGCCTTCACCGCCTACCTCGCCGCCGGCCTGGACACCGCCGCGCTGCTGGTCGGGTTGGACCCCTGAGACGGTCCTCGGAGCGCGGAGTGCGCAGGTGGGACGTACGGTGATGCCGATGTCGCCGAGTGTTGTCGCTCCCGCCGCGGAGGTACACGGATGCGTACGGTCCAAGGGGCCGCCCTCGACGGGCTCCGAGCCCGGGTACGGGCCCTCGCCACCCGCCGCCGCCCCGAGCGCGCCGGCCGGTCACCCCGTGGTGAGGCGCCGCGCGCGGACCGCGGGCCCGCGATGCCGTGGCCGGCGACGGACGCCCCCGGCCGGCGGACCTCCATGAGGGAATCGCTGCGGTACGCGGCCCTCGCCCCGGCCCCGGTCCCGGGAACCGCCGCCCGGGCGCCCTTCGCCGGCCTCGGCGGCCTGCTCCGCGGCCTGGCCCGGCCGCGGCCGCACGACGTACGCACCTCCGCCGCGGCGCTGCGTGCCCTGCGCGCCCGCCGAGGCGACGCGCCCGCCCTGGTCCGCACCCGCTCCGGGAGAACCTTCCTCGTCCTCCTCGACCCCCAGGACCTGCGCCGCTTCTACGCCGAACCCGTCAGCCTCCTCGCGGCCGCCGCGCCGGACAAGTGCCGGGGCATCGGCCCCGAGGAGCCCGCCGACTCCGACTCCGACTCCGGCTGCGCCCGCGGCGACATCCGGGCCCAGCAGCGTCAGGTCGGAGCCGAGGTACTGGCCGCCGACCGGCCCGTGCACCCCTCCTGCGGGCCCTTCCTCACCGCCCTCGCGGAGGAGGCCCGGCACCTGACCGCACCTGCCACCCCGACCGGCACCCGCACCACCGCCACCGCCACCGCCACTCTCGACCTCGCCCGCGCCCGGTACGCCGTGCAGCGCGCCGCCCGGCGGATCGTGCTCGGCGACGCGGCGGCCGCGGACGAGGAACTCACCGGATGGCTCACCCAACTGCGCGCCGAGGGCAGCAGCCCGCGTGGCGGCCGGGTACGCTCCGGCCGCGCCGCCCGCTCCGTGCACGACAAGGCCCGCGCCCGCATCGAGGAGCACGCCGCCCGAGCCGACGGCGACACCCTCGTCGGCCGAGCCGCCCGCCACCCCGACCCCACCGGCGCACTCGACCCAGTCGGCCAGGCCCAGCACTGGCTGCTGGCCATGGACGCCGTTCCGGACACGCTGCTGCGCACCCTGCTCCTGCTCGGGGCGCATCCCGCGGAGCAGGACCTGGCCGCGGCCGAGGCGGCCGCCGAAGCCGTCGCCGGTGCGGACCGGGGCGAACTGCCCCGGCTACGGGCCTGCGTCCGGGAGTCCCTGCGGCTGTACCCGGTGGTGCCCGACCTGATCCGCGTCACCCGCGCCGAAACCGAATGGCGGGGCGTGCGCTACCCGGCCGGGACGTCCCTGCTGGTCCCCGTGGCGTTCCACCAGCGCGACCCCGAACGGGTGCCGGCCGCGCACGTGTTCGTGCCCGGCCGGTGGAAGAACCCGGGCGCGGACCAGGACATCCGGATGGCGCCCTTCAGCCACGGAGGCGGCCGCTGTCCGGGCGACCAGCTCGGCCTGATGGCCACCGCCGCGCTCTGCGCCGAGGTGCTGCGCGGCCATCGCGTCGCGGGTACCCGGCCGGTGCTCGACCCGGTAGGGCCGCTGCCCGCGACTCTCGACCCGCAGGGCATCCGGCTCACGCTCACCCGCCGCTGAGGACGCCCCGCACCCCTCCCCGGACCCCGCTCGCGTACCTGTCCGCACCCCACCCCGTGCGCGCCCCCGACACACTCCGCCCGTCCCGTTCTGTCCCGTCCCGTCCTGTCCCCGAACCTCTGCGAACCCCACGAGGATGACATGCCCGACGCCGCGACCTCCGCGTCCACCGCCCCGGACATCGACCTGCTCGACGCCCCGTGCCGCGCCCTCGCCGAGGCCGCCGACGCCGTCGGCGAGGCCTCCCGCCACGCCTCCGGCCTGGCCTTCGGCGCTCGCCTGCCCGCGGCCGCCCTCGCCCGGGGCGGTCGGACCCGGCTCGGCTGGCGCACCCTGCTGCGCACGCTCACCGACCCGGCGGGTCTCGGCTGGGCCCCGCGTGGCCGGGGGGTGGCCCGGGCCGGCCGACTCGCCGGAATCCTGGCGGGCCGGGAGAGCCTGGCGATCAGCATCGCGGTCTGCGGACTGAAGGCCCGGATCCGGGCCGCGAGCGCGGAACGCCCCGACCTGCTCGACGATCCCGGCGCGGCGGCCGTCCTGGACGCCGTCGGAGCGGGCCACCAGGGCGAAGCCGTCAGGCTGTTCCGCGCCATCATGCGCGAGCGGGGCGCCGAGCACGCCTTCGCACTGCTGGCCCCGTCCTTCGCGGACATCCTCGCCTGGCATGCGCTGACCGACGCGAACCCCTTCAACGACCACGCCGGCTGGCAGGTCGCCACCGGCCGGGCCGAGACCGCCGAACCCGTCCTCGGGCTCGGCGCCGCCTTCTGGGCCTTCTGCGACCGCGGCCCGGGCCTTCCCGCAGGGCCGGCCGGGCCGGTGGCCGCACCCACCCGCGGCCCGGTCCGCCGCCGGGTCACGGTGCGGGCCGCCCGGCCGACGCCGAGACCGCCGGACGGCGGCCTGAGCGGCCACGCCGCCGCGCTGCGCACACACGCGTTCCGGATGCACACGGCGGCCGGAGCCCCGGAGTGGCGGGGCCCGGAGAACGAGGCCCTGCGGGCCGAGGTCGCCAGGCTGGCGGCCCGCTGCGCCAGGGCGGCGGGCGGCCTGGCCCTGGCCGCGGCCCAGCTGAAGGACCCCCTGCCGGGCCGGTGAGCGACGTACTCCTTGACGTGTCAGAAGCCGGCGTCGTCGACGTCGCCGACGAACCGCGAGCAGGGTCGGTACGGCCAAGCCCTTGGACACGTCAAGAACGCAGGACGCCCGCCATCGGAGCCAGAGAACGCTCCACCGTGGTCGAGCCCCGGGCCCGGGCGAAACCGGCCGGCCCAGCCTTCGCCGCCGTCCGCCGGAGGCCTGTGGCAGCGCGTGGACGTGTGGCTGTTCCCCACTGTCAGGCCGGCGCTCGGTGCCATGCTTCGGCGTCGGCCATGCCGTTGGTGACGACGATCGCGGCTACATCGCCGCTCTCGGTCCGCCCCAACCAGACGACGCCGCCCGACTCCGCTCCGAACGTCACCAGATCGGCCTTCCGCGACTCGTCACTGATCCGCTCGCACCCGTCCGCCAACGGACTGCGTTCACGCATGTGCGAAATGGTGAGGACAGGGTCGTCCATGCGCCGGCGTCGGAGAAGCAGCCGACGTTGTGGTCCGCTGAACAACGAGGCTCCTCGCCTGGTGGAAGGCAGGCGATGTCGTCGTTCCACGGCGCATCGACGACAAGACGACCACTCGGTACACGCTCACGACGACAGGCGTGGTCGGATCGTCGTCAACCGTCCCGAGGTGGGCACCGGGCGTGAAAACCGTCTCCAGGTACCAGGTGGACTCGCCCGGCCGCCGGCCGAGCGTCTGCGACCCATTCCATGTCTCGCCCCTCCTCACCGTCCGGTCGGACGGTCGACCGAAACCTACGTGCGCGCGCTGACATCGGCACCTCTGGCCAGGTCTGCGTGCGGGCCGCGCGCCGCAGCTCGGTACCGCCGTGCCGGCCGCCCGGCGCGGGCGATACCCTCCCGCTCAGCGGAAAGGGCAGGGTGTTCCGCGCCAGCTCGGCCGTATGAATTCGGCCACGTCAGGGAGGTCCCCCCCGCATGAACCCGTATCTGCGCACCCCCGCTGCTCTGACCGCGCTGGCGCTCTGCGCCACCCTCGCGGCCTGTGGCACCTCCGAGGAGGGCAACGCGAGCGATGGCAACGATGTCACGGTCGGCCTGCTGCTCCCCGAGAACGAGACCGCGCGGTACGAGAAGTTCGACAAGCCGCTGATGGAGAAGAAGGTCGCCCTGCTCACCCTCGGCAAGGGCAAGTTGGTCTACGCCAACGCGATGGGGGACGCGGCCAAGCAGAACGCCCAGGCCGACGAGATGATCAAGAACAAGGTCGATGTCCTGGTCGTCGACGCGGTGGACTCCAAGGCGATCGCCGGCGCGGTGACGAAGGCCAAGGCGGCGGGCATCCCGGTCGTCGCCTACGACCGCCTGGCCGAGGGTCCGGTCGATGCGTACGTCTCCTTCGACAACGAGGACATCGGCCGCCTCCAGGGCAAGACCCTGCTGGATTCCCTGGGCGACAGAGCCAAGAACGGGAAGATCGTCATGATGCACGGCGCCCTGACGGACCCCAATGCCGCCGGCTACAAGGCCGGCGCCCGCGCCGTCCTCGACGGCAAGGTGAGCATCGGCAAGGAGTACGACACCGCCGAGTGGAAGCGGGAGAACGCGAGCGCCAACATGAAGGCGGCGATCTCCGCACTCGGCAAGGACAAGATCGTCGGCGTCTACTCCGCCAACGACGGCATGGCCGGCGGCATCATCTCCGCCCTCAAGACCGCCGGAGTCTCCCCGCTGCCGCCGGTCACCGGTCAGGACATCGAACTCCCCGCCGTGCAGCGAATAGTGGCGGGCGAGCAGTTCATGAGCGTCTACAAGCCCTACTCCCGCGAGGCCGAGTCGGCGGCCGAACTCGCCATCCTCCTCGCCCAGGGCGAGAAGATCGACGGAATCATCAACCAGGTGGTCAGCAGCCCCACCACCAAGCGAGTCCCCGCCATCCTCATCCTCGGCGTGTCCGTGACCCGCGACAACATCAGGACCACCCTGGTCCTCGACAACGTCTACACCGTCCAGGAGATCTGCACCGAGAACTTCAAGGCCGCTTGCGACGAGATCGGCCTGAATTAGGCGGCAGGCGGGCGGTCCTCTGTCCCGGCGGCCGGCACGACGATCTTCGACGGGGCCGAGCTTCGCCTGTAGATCAAGCGCGTCCGCGAGGGCGTCGACGCCGTCGTGCCCGGGACGGCGTCTTCGTTCAGCTCAACGGCCCACGCAGCGCGGCATTGCGCTGATCGTCAAGGAAGTCCGCGCCGGCTGCACAGTGTGCCCGGCATCGGGTTCATAGGCTCTCCGTGTTCGATCGACTTCGACCGCATACAGGGGGATCCACCATGAAGAAGAGGCTCGGCCAGATCGTTATGACGGCGACCGCCGTGGCAGCCTTCGGGCTCATCACCGCCGGCCCGGCGAGCGCCGCGTCGTCCTCGTGCTCGTCCTCGGGCGGCACGATGTGTACCAGTGCCGCCATCGCGTCCAACAGCGGCCACCAGGTCTGCTTCGGCGGGAAGCACAACGCCCTGGCTTCCTGGGGGCGCGCCGAGCTCTGGGACGGCGACACCGGGGTGATGGTCGGCTCCATCGCGACCAACGGCTACCGCTGGCAGCAGGCCTGCACCGGCGGACTGTACGGCCAGCACTACTACCTGAAGGGCACGGGCGGGTTCTTCTACGGGGAAGTCTGGAACTGACCCGTCCGCCGGTCGCGCCTTCCGCGGCCGTCTCAGCCGGTCCATGGACCGGCTGAGACGGCCGCCGGGCCGGCCACCATCTCAGCAGCGGGAGCCCGTCATTCCTTGCCGGCCCTGTTGACGTGCTCGTCGTGCGCGTCGGCGCTCAGCGACCGGAACTCGGTGGGGCTCACTCCGTACGATGCGCGGAAGGACCGGCTGAAGACCGCCGGTCCGCTGAAGCCCCAGCGGGTAGCGATGGTTTGTACCGGGTCCGCGCCGGGACCGGAGCGGACCAGCTCTGCCCGGCACTGTTCCAGGCGGCGCCGGCGGATCCGGGCGTGGACACCCTCCGCCTGGCCGTGGAAAAGCTGGTGGAGGCTGCGCAGCGAGATGTTGTGGCGAGTGGCGACAGCCGCGGGCGTCAGCTCCGGGTCGCCGAGGTTGTGTTCGATGAAGGCATGGATCCGCTGCCGCAGGACCTGAGTACGGACCTCGGCGGGCAGACGGTCCCCGCAGTCCAGATGTTGGGCCAGGCAGGCCGCCGCCAGGCTGACGGCGGAGGCGCCCAGACGCCCCAACTCTTCGGGCTCGCAGTCGCCGCCGTGTTTCTCGAGCGCGGTCATGAAGGACGCCAGGACCGCCGAGATCCCTCGGTCGCCGGGTATCCGGCGAGCGAGCAAGGTGTCCAGGCGCTGGGCACGCAGGGGTAACACCGTCCGCGGAAACATCAGGATCGTGGCCCGGACCGGCCCCCCTCCGGCGGGCATCTCATTGTCGGAAGGGCGAGAGGTGTCCCACAGCATGAGGTCCCCGGCCCCCACGGTGCACGTGTGCCGGTGTTGGGACATCGACGTGGTGCCCCTGCGTACCAGCGCCAGCTGATACTGCTCCGGGTCCCCGCGCCGGATCATCGCGGGCGTGCGCCGCGAGCGCAGGGGCGAGAGGTCGAATCGCGCCACACGCAGCTCACCCATGTCCAGCACGGCCGCCTCGCCCCGGAAGTCGGCCGGCCGTTCACTGCTCAGCGCGGCGGGCATCACCTCGCGCGAGATCACGTCGGCGTACCAGTCGAATCGTTCTCGCGCCGGTACCGCGCCTGATGACACCGCTGACCACATCCCGTGCTCCCTCGTGTGCGACCGACCCCAAGGATGCATCGAGAGGATCTTCGTCGGATCATGGTTCTGTCTCCCGCGTGGCGCGCCCCGGCGGTGACGTCCGAGCCCCCCGCCGGCTACCGAGACCACGGACTCCAGGCGGAGTATGCAGGCGAGGGTGACGGATCTGTCCGTTTCCGGTGACCCGCGTCGGTCGGGGCTGCGGCGGGGTTCGTGGGCCGCGGCTCGGTCGTGCCGAGGCCCGTCGCCACCTCCTCGATCGGCATGCCCCGGGCGGCGAGGCCTTCAACGCGACCAACGGCTCCTCGGCCGCCAGGCCGCCAGGCCGTCGAGCACGAGAGCTGGTTCGGCGAGGAGCCCGAGATCTACCGGCAGGCAGGCAGGCAGGCCGTGCCGAGGGCGACGGGTGTCTCACTACTCCTGGCGTGCCATGTCGGTGAGCTCGTTGCAACTGCTCTGACTACCTCCCGCGCGGGTCACCGTGACCTCGGCCAAGGGGTGTGTGCCGGAGGGGTAGCCCTCAAAGGACAGGCGCCATAGGTCCTTTCCCTCGGCCTGTGTCTCTGCCTCACTGAAGGACATGTCGACCATCGTCGAGCGCAGCATGCTGTCCGTGGCCCGATCGACATCGACTGCGGTGATCGTGTAGGAGCTCAGCGCTTGCCTCGCCCCGCCTACGTCGACCTTCTCCGCATGCCACTTGCCGTTGCTCATCACGGCCCGACGGGAGAAGAGAGAACGGCTGTCCCCGTTGCGGTCGCGGAACTGCACGGTGATCCAGAGATGGTGCCCCTGTGCCAGTCGGCCTGTCCCACCCAACGATGGAAGGCAGCGAGGTACCTCTTTGCCTTCTTCCAGGGAAGTGATGACGATGGCGTCTCTCGCCACCCACCAGTTGGCAGCACCGATCAGGGCACTTATCACGACGACAACCGCGCCGAGGGTGACCCAGAGCCCCGCGCGCGACCTCCCGTCCCAGGCGTCGCGAAGGTTCCTCCAGGCCTGACGCCACGCCTCCGCTTGCAGCGACCAGAACCTCGGTGCTGGAGTCATCCGTCCCTCCTACGGGTCCACCTGGAGCCCCTTCGGCTCGGCCGGGGGATCGAGTGGTGCCGGGTCGCGGTTGTACCGCTGTCCAGAATCGTGGTGCGACCTCCTGGAGGCCGAAGCCCGCCCGCCCGGCCGTCACACTCGTAGCGACAGTAGCGATGCAGAGCGTTACCGTGCAGGAGAATGCCGAACGCTACCAACCCCACCCGTCCATGACCTCCCTGGACAGAACCTCTGGGCCTCGCGCAGGGAGAGGGCCCGGAAGGGGGCCCCGGGGCTCGCCCGCCGCCGCCCTCTGACAAGAATCCGCCGATGAGCTCCGCCCAGTTCGCGCAGCTGCAGGAACGGGGCGGAGGTTGACGGGGTGCGCAACCGGTCCGATCGGCTCTGCTCGACAGCCCATCGCCCTCCGGGGGAGGGGAGGGGGTGAGGGGCCGTCACGTCACCTCGTACAGGTGAGCGCCCTGCGGATCTCACTGACCGGGTCGGTCTCGTGGTACGGCCGTTCGCTGGTCTCGATGTGGTCCAGGAACTCCTGATACCGCACCGCGTACGCGAGGTGGAACAGCGGCTCGACCAGCTCCAGCGCGCGTTCCGGCGCCGAGCCGGGCACGTGCTCCCGCCATGCCCGCGCCCACACATCGGCGATCTGCGTCCACCGATCCTCGGTCACGAACTGACGCGGGCGCAGCCCATCCAGGGCGGGGTGGCCGAACGCGGAGTCCGCGTAGTCCACGATCACGGCCCGGGTGCCGTCGGAGCGCCAGTTGCCGGGGTGGAAGTCGCCGTGGACGAGAGTGTCCGGCAGCCCGCACGCCGTCAGCTTCTCGACCAGCGCGGGCAGGCGCCCGGCGAGCACCCGGGCGGACGCCAGCTCCCCAGCCGTCAACGGCTCTTCGAGCTGCTCTTCGGGCCCGTCGGCCTCGGGCGACATCGCCCGCTCCTCCTGGAGCCGGTCGAGCAGCGCGTTCACGTGGACAACCAGGGTGGGCAGGGTGCGGTCCCGGAGCCCGGCCGCGGCGGCCCGCCCGTCGGCGGCCAACGCCGCCTGGGCGGCGACCAGCCGGGGCACCACGGCGACCACATCCTCGGCCGACGGGGTCCAGAGGTCCTCCCCGGCCACGTGGTCGAGCAGCAGCCGGCCACGCTCCGGGTCGGAGCCGAGGAGGGTCGGTACCAGCGTGGGGTCGACGGAGCCGAGCAGTGCGATCACCTGGCCCTCGCGGGCGTTGAAGGCAGGGTTGATCGCCTTCAACCAGGCTTCGCCGCCGCCGGCGGTCCGGTAGCGGAAGAGACCTGACAGGTTCCACGTCCGGATCTGTTCGGGCCTGCCGCAGGCCGGTCGGCCTGCTCCCGCCAGCTGCTCCTCGGCCCAGCCGAGTGCCTCTCGCAGCCCGCCGGCGGTGGCCCAACCGGCGCGGCGCTCGGCCGGTCCGAGCAGCGTGGCCACGTCCGCGGACACCTGACACGGTGTCGTCCCGACCGGTCGCTCCCATGCCTCGACGTGGTACACCACATGCCCACCGTGCCCGCTGCTGCCGTCGCTCGGCGCGTGGGCGAGCCGGAGTACCACCACCGGCACGCCCAGCTCCCGCGACACCCGCTCGACGACGGGCGGGGCGGACGACCACCAGCCCCCGTCCACCGCGTACGGGCCCAACAGCCCGAAGTATTCGCCCCCGTGAGTGACGTGGACGCCGACCGTACGACCCATTGCCTGTTGCACCCGGGCAAGCTCTCGCATTCCGCCCCGCCCGCGCGACTCATTTTCCGCCGCGAACGCTTCGCGCATGTTCGGTACCTGGCCCGCCCGCCGGCCCGACGGACTCCACTCCGCCTTACGACGTGCGCACCGCCGCGCGCCGATCCGTCTGCGTTTCTTCGCGCGTCGCGGCTGCGGCCCACCAGGACGGATTCGTGCTGCGCGAGGCCCCTCAGGGAGAACCTCCCGCAAGGCGGTCGTGTCGGCCCCGCCGGTCCACGGTGCTGCCTACCCATCCACCTTCGGAGCCTCCTCCGCGGTGGACGCGGTGCTCCACAGCTTCGCGGACACCGTCGAGATGGCCCGCGACAAGGCGAGCGGCCGGGGGAGGAGAAGCTCTGGATGCTGTACGTCCAGCGCCCGGTCGGGGAGATCTCGACCGGCTCGTCCGCCACCGCTTCGAGTCCGGCCTTTCCTGGCAGTGGTCGGCGCTCGGCGCCTGCGTCGTGATGAGCCTGGGCCTCGACATCACGGTGATCGCTCGCGGCCCCGGGCGGCGATGAACCCCTCGGGACACTGCGCACCCCAGGAGTCACGGAGGTCCCGCCACCGACAGCCCCGGCGGCCGGGCTGTCCCTCCCCGCCGGTGCGACACTGGCGACGTGACCGGCAACGATCGGCAGACGGACCGACGCCTGGAGAAGACCATCCTGGAGCTGCTCGAGCGCCGGGGTCCTACCGCGACGATCTGCCCGTCCGACGCCGCGCGGGCGGTGTACACGGGGGACGACGACGGCTGGCGCGCACTCATGGAACCAGCGCGCCGCGCGGCCCGGCGGCTGGTGACGGCCGGGGAGGTGGAGATCACCCAGGGCGGTCGACCTGTCGCCCCGGACAACGCCCGTGGACCGATCCGCATCCGACGCCGCCTCCACTGAAGCCGCGGCCTGAGCCGTGTCGTCGAAGGAGCGCCGAGCACGTGAGACCTTGACGACAGGGCGATTGCAGGCGCAGTACTCCCGGCCTCGCGCGCAGTCCCCGAGGTCAGCGGATGCGGAAACTGCCGGTGTACACGTCCGTACGGTTCAGTGGTGCGTCGGAGTTGGTCTCGGTGAGCACGGCCCGTACCCCCGTGCCGTCCGCGACCAGGCCTTGGTAGTCGCCGAGGAAGTAGCCCCCGGCGAACGGCGCCTGCAGCCAGTCGAACACCCGTGAGATCCGGCGTTCGGTCCGCAGCTCCGGGTTCCCGTGCGGCAGTGTGGCCAGCTGGTAGGCGGTGGGCAGGGTGGTGGTGTCGCCGGGCTGGAGGAAGCGCAGGTCGTAGTAGGTGAGCGCGACCGTGCCCCGGTCGTCGACCGCGATCGACGGGGAGAAGGCCGGCACGTCCTGCGGGCTGATCAGCTCCGGGGCACCCCAGGTGCGGCCGCCGTCGGTGGAGCGCACGAGCTGGACGGAGTCGAAACGGCCGCCGGAGAAGTCCGAGCCCTCGTAGGCCATGTACAGCGTGCCCGTCTTCGGGTCGACGGCGGCGCTGGGCAGGGTCGACCCGGCGCGCAGCAGTTTGGTGGGGTCGTTCGGGTCGACCTCGGGCACGGAGGTGTCCCGGGCCACGTTGACCGGGGCGCTCCAGGTCTCGCCGGCGTCGGTGGAGGTGACGACCTGGTAGTGGGCTTCGGTGACGGTGCTCAGATCGTCGGAGTGGGTGATCCGGTCGTAGAAGTCGTACAGGGTGCCGGTGTGCCGGTCGACGACGATCACATGCCCGATGGTCTGGGTGTTCGGCACCGCGCTGGTGTCGACGAACCGCCGGGCCGCGCTCCAGGTGCGGCCGCCGTCGCGGGTGACGGAGATGTATCCGGGACCGTCGAGGGAGCTGGGGCCGGGCGGGTCGTTGTCGAGGCGGTCCCAGACCTGGTAGGCGGTGCCTCCGCGGATCGGGTCGGCCGTGAGCGAAGGCTTGTCGTTGAAGAACGGCTGCTCGTCGACGTGGGTGGTGGTGAGGTTCTGCCAGGTGCGGCCGCCGTCGTGGGACGTGGCGGCCAGGAGGGCGCTGCGCGTGCTCTTGGTGAAGTCGACGCCTTCCCCGCTCGCGTAGACGGTGCCGTCCGGCCCGGTGCTCACCCAGGGGTCGGAGGCCCGTTCGTAGTCAGCGCCGCCGGGGGCGCACAGGCTGAACGGCAGTGTGCTCCGGTGGAAGGTGCGGCCGTCGGTGGTCCAGGAGGCGACCAGGCCGCGGGCGGCGCCGTCGTTCCAGCGGTCCTGCTGGTACACGGTGACCACGCGTTTCGGGTCGCGCGGGTCGACGGACAGGTACGGCTCGACCTCGGTGCCCGGGTACGCGATGCTCTCGGGGGAGATCGCGCCGATGGTGCAGTCCGCGTACGGGTCCCCGTCGGACACCTTGATCAGCGGTGCGCCGCCGGGGTTCCGGTCGGCCGCGGCCGGCGTCGCTCCGGCGGCCGTGACCAACAGGAGCGCGGCGGTGGTGACGGCGGTCAGGGGCAGGAAGACACGCATGCGGGATCTCCTCCGGGCCTGGCGGGCCAGGGTGCGGGACCGCCGTGGTCGGGGCGGCCGAGGGGAGCGGAGGCGGTGTACCGGACTGCGGGGGTGGGGCGACTCCGCCTGATCGTTTTCGGCGCCGCGGCCGGTGCCCTTGATGGGCTGAACGGCGGGTCCTCCCCGGAGGCGCTTCGGGGCGCACGGCGGAATCGGGGAGCTGGGCGGGATCGGGAGTTCGGCGGGATCGGGAGCTCGGCGGGATCGACCGGGCGGTGGGGGCGGCCCCGGATCGGCGGACGGACCGCGGTACGCGCCGGCGCTGCCGAGGCGACCGTCTGCGGTGACACCCGGTCGCAGACCCTCGATTCGTCTTCCGTCCTTCTCGGGCGGCGGACCGATGTACGCGGACGGCTGCGCGGCGTCCCTACGACGGCTGTGGAACCGGCGAAGGTCCTCGCCATCCTCACGTCCGCGAAGACCTCAAGAGGCGGCCGCCCGGCCGTCAGGGGCAGGAAGGCTGCGGTGTGGAGCAGGCGATGAGCGGGCCGATGACGGCTGTGCCCGTCAGGACGGCCGACCCGAGCCGGGCGTCGGCCGCCGAGGCGATCGGTCCGGCCTCAGTTCTCCTGTGCCGGGAGGCGGCGCAGCGCGGCGAGTGCGCGCTCGGTTGTGTCTTCCGGTGATCCGGACACGTCGACGACGACGCCGAGTTCGTCGTCCTGGAGCGGCTCCAGCGTGGCGAACTGCGAGTCGAGGAGGGTGGTGGGCATGAAGTGGCCCTTGCGTGCCGCCATGCGCTTCTCGATCAACGGGCGCTCACCGGCGAGGTGGACGAAGACGGCCCCGGGGGCGGCGGCGCGCAACCGGTCACGGTAGGCGCGCTTGAGCGAGGAGGCGGCGATGACCCCGCCGCGCCGGTCGGCGCTGTTGCGGATCCACTCGCCGATGGCGTCCAGCCAGGGCCTGCGGTCCGCGTCGTCCAGCGGGGTGCCGGCCGACATCTTGGCGACGTTGGCCGCCGGGTGGAAGGCGTCGCCCTCCGCGTACGGAACGCCGAGTGCCTTGGCGAGCAGTTGGCCCACGGTCGTCTTGCCCGTGCCGGCCACGCCCATCACCACAATGACGCGCTGGGTGCTCACGTCCACCTCGCTGTCCTCGTCGACATCGGTTTGTGTGGCACCAACTGAAGCGCATTAAGTACTACGTATTCAAGCTCCGGATCGGAAACGCCACATCTTTCGTCGCTGGAGCCGTCACCGTACGCTTTCGCCATGACCACCGAAGGCAGTCCTGGACAGGGGCAGGGGCTCCACACCCATGTGCTGGACACCCTCGGGCTCGAGATCACGGCGGGGGAGTACCTCCCGGGCAGCGTCCTGCGCACGGACGAGATCGCCGAACGCTTCGACGCCTCACGCACCGTCGTACGCGAGGTCGTCCGCGTCCTGGAGTCGATGCACCTGGTCGAGTCCCGTCGCCGGGTCGGCGTCACGGTACGGCCCACCGACGAGTGGAACGTCTACGACCCGCGCGTGATCCGCTGGCGCCTGGCCGGCACCGACCGGCCCCGGCAACTGCGGTCCCTCACCGTGCTGCGCTCCGCGATCGAGCCGGTCGCGGCCGGGCTCGCCGCGCGGCTGGCCACACCGGAGCAGTGCGCCGAGCTCACCGAGGCGGCCCTCGGCATGGTCCGCACCTCGCGCGGCCATCAACTGGACGGCTACCTGCGGCACGACATCGCCTTCCACCGCGTCGTACTGAACGCCTCCGGGAACGAGATGTTCGCCCGCCTCGGGGACGTCGTCGCCGAGGTCCTGACCGGACGCACCGAACACGCGGTGATGTTCCCCGATCCCGACCCCGCCGCCGTCACCTTGCACGTCCAGGTGGCCGAGGCGGTCCGCGAGGGCGACGCGGCCCGGGCCGAGGCACTGACCCGCCGGATCGCGGTGGGCGCGCTGGAGGAACTGGACGTACTCGCGCCCTGAAAGTGCCGTTGAAGGTGTCCCGGAGCGTGTCCCGCAGTGTGCCCCGGAGTTGAGTTCCCGAGTGTGTTCCCGAGGGTGTGCCTGAGGGTGTGCCTGGTGTTCTGTACGTCCGCTCCCGGGTGCGCGGGCGGTCAGCCGCAGCCGCCGCAGCCCCCACACCCTCCGCCGCACCCGCCGCCGCATCCCCCTCCGCAGCCGCCGCCGGTGGAGGAATCGGAGCCGCGCGACTCCTCCCGTTTCCGCGCCTGTTCGCGCCTGCGCTCCTCCTCCTGGCGCGCCCGCTCCCGTACGGCCTCCCGGTACGAGGTGCCCGCCGGCTTCCACCCGCTCAGCCCGTGGCGCCGACGGGGGACCAGCACCGCGGCCGTCACCTGCGGGACGAGGCGGACACCCCGCTCGTACACGGCGCTCTCCAGGACGACCTCGGCCCCCTCGTACACGGCCCCGTACAGGACGGCCTGGAACGGTTCCCGTTCCGGGTCGATGTCGTGGTGGGTCGTGCGCAGGGTCGGCTCGGAGCCTGCGAGCAGGACCCGCTGCCCCGTGACGGTGTCCTGGGCCCGGGGGAAGTGGGCGATCAGGGGCGGGCCGGTGGGGGAATCGGCGTCCGGGTACAGCCAGTGGTGGCCGGACCCCGCCTCCCGTACACCGACCAGGAGCGCGGGCTGCGGCCGGGCGCGCAGGCGGCGCGCCGTCCCGTGCGAGACCAGGCCCCGACCGAGCGCGGTGGAACCGACGACCAGCAACAGCGAGGTGAGCAACCGTCCCTCGAACGGCCCGTACGGGTGGGTGAGGGCCGGGGCGGCCGCGAGCGAGCACACGGAGCCGAGGACGATCCCCGGCCGGCCGCGGTGGCGGTGGCCGACAGGAAGGGTGGCCGGCAGCGGGAAGCGGGCGGGTCCGGCCGCGGCGAGGGCCAGTTCGCGTTGACGGCGGCGGGCACGCAGGCGGAGCAGTACGCCGGTGGACGCCCACGCGGCAAGGCCGAGAACCAGGCCGGGACCGGCCCGGCCCGTCGTGTCGGAGGGGCCGGAGGTGTCGGAAAGGGTACGGGCCGCGTCGTACGCGAGGGTGAGGGAGGCGAGCAGGGTGGCCACCGGCAGGTAGCGGAACCAGAGCGGCAGCGCGGCCAGCAGGACGGCCGCCGCGAAGGCGCGCCCCTCGGCGTTCTGCCGAACCGTCAGCAGGAGGGCGACGACGACCGGGATCACGAGGAGCCGGCTGCCGGCGACGGGCGAGAAGAGCGCGGGGACGCGGGCCCGGAGCCAGCGCCGGGCATGGTCGACTTCCCAGACGGCGACCGGGCCCTCCGGTATCGCCGCTGTGGGCAGGTGCTTGACGTAGTCGGTCACGGCGCCAGTATGTGAGCGCCGTGCCGCGGCCCAGAAGAGGCGGCCGCGGCACGGAATCGCTACGGCCGCTTCCGGGCGGCGGCCGTCCGGCCCTCAGACGTCGAGCGCGGCGAGTTCGAGCGCGCCGAGCCGCTCCGGTTCCGCCATGATGTCGATCTCGGTGATCAGACCGTCCTCGATCGTGAAACCGAGTACCAGGAACAGCCGTCCCAGCGGGGCCATCGCCAGGCCGACCACTCCGTCGACCAGGGCCGGCGCTGTGGCCCGTGCCCGCTGCATGGCGGCCATCGCGCTCGTGGCGACGGTGACGGCGCCGCGCAGGAAGATCGGGGCGGCGGTGGGGACGACGGCCTTGTCGGCGCGGAGCACCACATCGGGGTGGAGCAGGGTGACGAGCGCGTCGAAGTTGCCGCCGCGGGTGGCGGCGAGGAAGGCGTCCACGACGCGGCGCTGACGGGTCAGATCGGCCTCGGGTACCAGCGGGGCCCCCTTGACGCGGCGGCGGGCGCGGCTCGCGAGCTGCCGGGTCGCCGCCGGGGTCTTCTCGATCATCGGGGCGATCTCGTCGAAGGGCACGGCGAACAGGTCGTGCAGCACGAACGTGAGCCGTTCGGCCGGTGCCAGCTGGTCGAGCACCACCAGCAGCGCAAGCCCCACCGAATCGGCCAGCAGGGCCTCCTGTTCGGGGTCGACCGTCTCCGCACGGTCGACGGCGGGGTCGGTCGGATACGCCTCCATGGGGTCCTCACGCCGGGACTCGCGCGAGCGCAGCATGTTCAGGCAGACGCGCGACACGACCGTCGTCAGCCAGCCGCCGAGGTTCTCGACCTCACTGACATCGGAACGGTCGAGGCGCAGCCAGGCCTCCTGGACGGCGTCCTCGGCCTCGGCCAGTGAGCCGAGCATGCGGTAGGACACCGCTCTCAGATGAGAGCGGTGCTCCTCGAAACGTTCCGTCAGCCCTGAATTCCCGTCCACCGGACCACCCCCCAGTCGATCGTGCACAGTGGATCATCAAAACAGATCACGTGGGCTGCTGGATAATGGCCCCCGAACAGCACAAGCGAGTGGAGACGCCGGACGCACGACGTGGTCCGGCAGGAGAGGGAGCCCCCGATGGACGTGCAGCACTTCGAGCGGATCACCGCATTCATCGAGGCGCGGCTCACCCCGCTGTTCGACGAAGCGACGGGCAGCGAGCACGGCTTCGCCATGGATGACACCTCCCGCGCCCTGCGTGCGCTGCGGAACTCCGTCCTGGAGGCCTCCGCGATCAAGGGCCTCATCGAGAAGCGGGCGTCCGCCGAACCGGCCATGCGCCGCGTCATCGACCAGTCGGTGGAGCACAACTGGGACGTGCTGCGCGGGATCGCCCGCCAGTGGGAGGACCACGCCGACTTCCGCCACGAGTTCAAGCACCACGCCTGGGAGCTCGACCACCACCACGCCGCGGCAGAGGCCTGAGCCAACCGCAGGGCCTGAGCCCACCGCGGAGCCCGAGCTCACCGCGGCGGTACGAGGACTCCGCGCGCGGTGACGGCCGCGCGCAGGAGCGCCGCCGTGGCGGCGCGCTCCGCGGGCGACGGCGAGAGCACCCCGTTCTCGGTCATCAGGGAGTGGAACTGCTGCCGCTCGTAGGGAACTCCGGGCGGCAGCGCCGCGATGTGCCAGTGCATGTGGGCGTTGCCCTGCCGGCTCCCCAGCGAGTACAGGTAGGTGCGCTCGCTGTCGAAGACGTCCTCGACGGCGAGGGCGACCTCCCGTACGACCAGCATCAGCCGGGTGTAGGCCGCGGGGTCCAGATCGCGCACGGCGTGCTCGATGTGCGCCTTGGGTGCCACCAGGACCTTTCCGGGCAGCGTGGGCCAGCGGTCGAGGAAGGCCACGTGGTGGTCGTCCTCGAAGACGCTCTCGTGCGCGTAGTCGGGGTGGCCGGCGAGGAAGGCGCACACGAAGCACGGCCCACCGCGCGTCCGTTCGACATAGGCCTCGAGATCCATCGGCCGGTGGTCCATCGGCTCACGGTTCGTCGACATCGGCACATCCTTTCACCGGGCCCCCGCCGTCAGGAACAGGAAGCGGACGGGACGTCCGTGAGGTGGCCGATCACCACCAGATCGCCGTCCGGGGTGCGCCGCGTGAGGGCACCGGTGCGGAAGTAGCCGTCGGGGGTGAAGGAGCGCGCGTCGCGGTCGGGCGCCCGGTAGTAGCCCCGCGGGATGTGGGGGCCGCGGGCCAGCAGCTCGCCGGGTTCCCCGTCGGGCAGGTCCTCGCCGGCGGCGTCGACCACGCGGATCTCGTCGTCGGGCGAGAGCGGGCGACCCTGCGTGCCGAGTACGGTCCCGTCCGCGTCGGCGGGCCGGGTGAGCGTGAGTACCCCCTCGGCCGTGCCGAAGACCTGCTGCAGGCGACAGCCCAACTCGGGGCCCACGCGTTCGGCGGTCTCCCGGTCCAAGGGCCCGCCGCCGATCTGTACGAGACGCAGACTGCTCAGGTCGGCCCGGGACGTGGGGAGCAGGTCGAGCCAGCGCCGAACGGCGGAGGGCTCCAGGGAGGTGACGGTGACCCGCTCCCGTTCGACGGCCGCCAGGCACGCGGCGGCCGCCGGGTCCTCGGCCAGGACGACGGCGCCGCCGGCCGAGAGGGTGCCGACGATGCCGGGGCAGCCGAAGGCGAAGTCGGACGCGGCGGGCAGCACGGCCAGGTACACGTCGTCCTCGGTGAGCGACACCACCTCGGCGGCGGCCCGGACCTGGTAGGCGTAGTCGTCGTGGGTACGCGGAACGAGCGCGGGCTCCGCGCCGGTACTGCCGGAGGTCAGGAAGAAGGCCACCTGCTCGGCGCTCTGCGCGAGCCGCCGCTCGGGCGGGGAGTCGAGGGAGCCCAGCGGGTAGTAGTGGCAGCCGGCCGGGTCGACGGTGAAGCCGCCGTACGGGGAGGACTCGCCCGGTGCCTCGAAGGTGAACACCCGCCGCAGGAACGGACCGTGGGCGGCGATGTCCGCCGCCATCGCCGTGAGGTCGAAACCCTGGTGGGCCCGGGGAGCGACGTGGCCGACGGCCTGGCCGACCCGCACGAGGTGTGACACCTCGGCCGCGCGGTACGTCATCGGACAGAACACGGGGATCGCGCCGACGCGCATCAGGGCGAACACGGTGATGACGAACTCGGGCACGTTCGGCAGTTGGACGACCACCCGCTGCCCGGGCCGCAGGCCGCGTAGCCGGAACCCGGCGGCCGTCCGGTCCACGCGCCGGTTCAGGTTCGCGTACGTGAGGCGGGTCCCGCCGTGCACGAGCGCGGTCCGCGGTCCGTACCGCAGGGACCGGTCGCGCAGCAGGTCGTCCAGCGTGTCGCCGCGCCAGTGCCCGGCCGCCCGGTAGCGGTCGACGAGATCGGCGGGCCACGGCGTGCAGCCGTCGAGCAGGGATGTCATTCGCTTCCTCGGGGAGAACCGCACCGTTGCGACCCGCACAAGCCAAGCCGTGAACACCGTCGCGGGCAATGCGCTTTCCCGACCACGGCCGCGCCATGTCCTCGGCGGAAGGTCCAACGAGCGCCGCCGACCAGGAGGAACGGCGCCCCGGCGGGGGCGCGCCGGACCGGCGCACCCCCGCCGGTGGCCGCCGGTCGCCGCCGGTGGTCGCCGGGTGCCGTCGCGAGCCGTCGGGGCCGTCGGCCCGGAACTCAGGCGGTGTCCGCCGTCTTGCGGGGCGTGGTCTGCTGCACCGCCCAGCCGTTGCCGTCGGGGTCGGAGAAGTAGACGAACGAGCCCCACGGCAGGTCCTGGATCTCCGTCACCTCCACCCCTCGGCCGCGCAGGTCCTCGTACGCCTCCTCGATGTCGGTGACGACCACCTGCATGTTGTCCAGCGAACCGGGGGTCATCCGGGTCAGCCCCTTGCCGATCGCGATCGAACAGGCCGACCCCGGCGGGGTCAGCTGGACGAAGCGGATGTCCTCGCTGACGGTGACGTCATGGTCGGCGTTGAAGCCGAGCTTCTCGTAGAAGGCCTTGGCCCGGTCGATGTCGGTGACGGGGACGGCGACGAGTTCCAGTTTGATGTCCATCCCGGCATCATGCTCCCGACACCGGTGCCTCGCCGTCCGACACCGCGAACTGCGTGCGATAGAGCTCCTCGTACCGCCCGCCCGCCGCCAGCAATTCGGTGTGCGTGCCCCGTTCCACGATCCGGCCGTTCTCGACCACCAGGATCAGGTCCGCCGCCTGTACGGTCGACAGCCGGTGCGCGATCACCACCGCGGTCCGGCCCGCCAGCGCCTCGCCGAGGGCCTCCTGCACCGCGGCCTCCGAGGTGGAGTCCAGGTGAGCGGTGGCCTCGTCGAGGATCACCACCCGCTGCCGGGCCAGCAGCAGCCGGGCGATGGTCAGCCGTTGACGTTCCCCGCCCGAGAGCCGGTAGCCGCGCTCCCCGACCACGGTGTCCAGCCCGTCGGGCAGCGAGGCGACGAGCCCGTCGAGGCGCGAGCGCCGCAGCGCCTCCCAGATCTCCTCCTCGGAGGCCTCCGGGCGGGCCAGCAGCAGGTTGGCCCGTACCGACTCGTGGAAGAGGTGCCCGTCCTGGGTGACCATGCCGAGCGTCTCGCGGATCGAGTCGGCGGTGAGGTCCCGTACGTCGATCCCGGCGAGGCGGATCGCGCCCGCGTCGGCGTCGTACAGCCGTGGCAGCAGCTGCGCGATCGTCGACTTGCCGGCGCCGGACGAGCCGACGAGGGCGACCATCTGGCCCGGCTCGGCCCGGAAGGACACCTCGTGCAGGACCTGAGTACCGCCCCGGGCGTCCAGGGTGGCGACCTCCTCCAGCGAGGCGAGGGAGACCTTGTCGGCGGCCGGGTAGCCGAAGGAGACCCGGTCGAACTCCACGGCCACCGGCCCCTGCGGCACCCGGCGGGCGTCCTCCTTCTGGGCGATGAGCGGCTTCAGGTCGAGGATCTCGAAGACCCGCTCGAAGCTCACCATCGCGCTCATCACCTCGACGCGGGCGCCGGCGAGCGCGGTCAGCGGGGCGTACAGCCGGGTCAGGAGCAGGGCGAGGGCGACGACCGAACCGGCGTCCAGGGAACCGCGCAGGGCGTAGAACCCGCCCAGCCCGTAGACGAGCGCCAGGGCGAGCGCCGAGACCAGGGTGAGGGCCGTGATGAAGGCCGACTGAGCCATCGCCGTACGGATCCCGATGTCCCGCACCCGCGCCGCCCGGGCCGCGAACTCCGCGGACTCGTCGGCGGGTCGCCCGAAGAGCTTGACCAGCGTCGCGCCGGGGGCCGAGAACCGCTCGGTCATCTGGGTGCCCATCGCGGCGTTCAGCGCGGAGGCCTCCCGCTGCATGGCCGCCATCCGCGCCCCCGTCCGACGCGCGGGCAGCACGAACACGGGCAGCAGCACCAGCGCCAGCAGGGTGATCTGCCAGGAGATGCTCAGCATCACGGTGAGGGTCAGCAGCAGGGTGACGGTATTGGCGACCACCCCCGACAGGGTGTTGCTGAAAGCCCGCTGGGCGCCGATCACATCGTTGTTGAGCCGGCTGACCAGGGCCCCCGTACGGGTCCGGGTGAAGAACGCGACCGGCATCCGCTGCACGTGGTCGAAGACCGCCGTCCGCAGATCCAGGATCAGCCCCTCGCCGAGCGTGGCGGAGAGCCGGCGGGTCAGCAGCCCGAGTCCGGCCTCCGCGACCGCGATCAGCGCGATGAGCAGGGCCAGCCGGGTGACCGCTGAGCTGTCCCGGCCGTCCACGATGGCGGTGACGACCCGGCTGGCGAGCACCGGCGTGGCCACCGCGAGCAGCGCCGTCACCACACTCAGCAGCAGGAAGAGGGTGAGCCCGCGGCGGTGCGGGCGGGCGAAGGCGGCGACGCGGCGCAGGCCGGCCCGGGAGAGCGGGCGACGGTCCTGCTGGGCGTTGATCGCGCTGTGCAGCGACGTCCAGGCGGTGACTTCCATGTCCATGACCCGAACGGTAGAACCTCAACCAAACCTCAGGTCAAGCATTCGGTCCCGGATCGCCCGCACGGGGCGTCAACTCCCGTCCGTACGAGCGATTTTGCCGACCTCCGGTCCTTGTCGGTGCCCGGTGGCATCATCGGTCCATGACGCAGGGATCCGAGTCCGTACGCTTCGGCAAGCGAACCACCGACACCGTCCTGCACCGCTTCGAGCAGTGGGCCCGCGACACCCCCGGGGCCCCTGCGATCGTCGTCGGCCCGGACAGCCTCACCTACGGGGAACTGGACGCGCGCGCCGACCGGCTGGCGCGCCGTCTGCTCGACTCCGGCCTTCCGGTCGGCGCACTCGTCGCCGTCGGCACCGCCCGGCAGGCCGAACTGGTCGTAGCCGTCCTCGCCGTCCTCAAGGCCGGTGGGTCCTACACCGTGGTCGACGTGGAGAGCCCGCGCTCAGGGCGCCGGCAGCTCGCCGCGGCCGAGCCCCGCCTCCTGCTCACCGACGCCGCCCAGCAGGCCGCCCTCGACGACGGCGGCGGCCCCCGGGTGATCCGGCTCGACGCACAGGACCCGGCGATCGGCGGGCCGCGCGCCGAAGGCGGGGCGGATCGGCCCGAGGACCGGCTTCCCGGGGCGGTTGCCCCGCCGCCCGGCCGGACCGCCGCGGTCCTGTTCACCGGCGCGGCCGAGCCGCGCGCGGTCCCCGTGAGCCACGGTCTGCTCCTCGCCGCCCACGAGGGCTGGGCCGAGGTGGCCCGGCCGACCCCGCGCGACCGGCACCTGTTCACCCTCGGGACGGATGTCACCGCCTTCGCCGCGGGCTGGACCCGGGCCCTGTGCTCGGGCGGCGCCCTCGTACTCTGCCCGCGCTCCGCCTGGAAGCCCGAGGACGTCCGCACGGCCGTCGAGACCGATCGCGTCACCGTGCTGCACACCGACCCCGCCGGCGCCACCCGACTGCTGATCCGGCACGCGGAATCCGGTACCCTCGCCCCGGTCGCACAGCGCGGGCCCGACCCGGCCTGCCGGTCCCTGCGGCTGGTCGCCGTCACCGGCGACCGGCTCTACCTCGACGAGCAGGCGACCCTGCAGATGCGGCTGCGCCCCGGCGCGCGCGTGCTCAACGTCTACGGCTCCGCGGAGTGCGCCGGTATCGGCACCTGGTTCGAACTACCGCAACTTCCGCACCCGTTGGACGACCCGGAACAGATCTCCCTGCTCGGTACCGCCTTCCCCGGCTTCGGGGCCGAGGTACATGGCGGGGAGATCCGCCTCGTCCCGCCGGACGGCGGTGACGCGATACCGACCGGCGATCTCGGCCTGCTCCGTGACGACGGCCTGCTGGAGTACGGCGGCCGGATCCAGGACCGGATCGCCCTGCCCGACGGCCGCCTGCTCGACCCGTACCCCCTCGAATCCGCCATCCGCGGCCACGCAGGCATCGGCGCGGTCATCGTCAAGGGGGTCGACGGCCCGCGCGGCCCGCGGCGGCTCGTCGCCTACGTGGCCCCACCGCCCGGCGGCCCGACCTGGCCGGCCGGAGCCGCCCTGCCGGACATCGAGGAACTGCGCGACCACCTGGCGGGCAAGGTGCTCCGGGAGGAGCGCCCACGCACCGTGATCCGGCTGCGCGCCCTGCCCCGCACCACCACGGGCCACGAGGACCGCGACGCCCTGCCGCTTCCCGTCCTGCCCGCAGCGGCGCGAGCCGCCCGAGGCAAGTCCGGCAAGTCCGGGACCTCGACCGGCCCGGGCGAGGCCTCGTCCGGTTGCGCGGCCGGTTGCGGGGGCCTCGGGCTGGGGCTCGTCGCCCTGGTCCTGACCAATGTCCTGTGGCCCGGATCGACCGACCTCACCGCAGTACCGCAGCCCTGGGCCTTCCTCTTCACCCTGCTCTACCTGTTCGAGTGCGTCGCCTTCGGCGTCGGGCTGGTCTTCCTCTTCGGCGGCCGCGCCCGGATGCTGCGCCAACGCCGAGGCCACTCCCTCACCGTGGCCGCCCATCTGGCCGTGTCCTACCTGCTGTTGTCCTGGTGGCCGCAGGACAACCTCTACCGGCTGGCCGCCAAACAGGACTGGCCGCGCCAGGCCGCGCTCGTCTACGCCTTCAACATCCCCCTGATGATCGCGGGCGCCGTCGTCGCGGCCTATGTCGTCAGCAAACCGGCCGACCCCTTCGACTTCCACGGCCCCGTCGACGACCGGCCCGACCGCTGACCGTAGCCCCGCGTCCGCCACCCGCCGCGTCCCCCTACGACGGGCCGAACATCGCCCCGACCGCCCGGGCCGCGGCCCGCACCAACGCCTCGGCCGCGTCCAGCACCTCCCCGCTGCGCGCGGCCACCAGCACACCCAGCCAGGGCGCCGGTTCGAAGGCCCCGGTCGGGATCGCCGGGACGAACACCGCCCCCAGCTCCGCGCAGCCCCGGACCAGGGCCGCGCACAACTCGTCCAGCTGCGCCTCCGGCAACCGCGCGCCCAGCTCCACCCGGTCCACGATCCGTACGAGGTGCCCCGCGCCCCGCAGCGCGTCGAGCCGGGCCGCCACCATGAAGGCGATGGACGGCCCGGTCAGCCGCAGGTTCGTCTCGGTCGGTGCGAGCCGCCCCGCCCCGTCGGCGACGAAGTCCACGTCGAACCAGCCCCGGTAACCGGAATCCGCCAGCTCCCGACCCACCGCCGTACCGAAGGCGGTGAGGGACTTCTCCGCCCACGCGGGCACCACACCCGGGCCCACCGTGGCACCCCGGTAGCAGCCGTCCGCCACCTCCATCACTGCCCCGCCGACCTCGTGCGCGTGGCCCGCCTCGTCGACGAAGCCGTCGTAGGTCAGATCCCGAGGGCCCTCGCCGGCCCCGGACGCCGCAAAGCCGACGTACTCCTCCACCAGTAGCGGTCCGCGCGGCAACCGGCGCAGCACGGCCCATGCCCCGCCCGCGGCGCGGACCCGCGCGGGGGTGAGCACCGTGGTGCCCGAACCCCCGACACCGTGCTCCGATTTCACCACGGTGCTCTCGCCCGCCCGGGTCCTGGCCGCCAGCATCCGGGCCGCCGCCCCCCGCCCGTCGACCCGCCACTGCCGGGGGAGCACGATCCGGGGATGCCCGCCGTCCGCCAGGATCCGCCCGAAGAGCCCGTGCGCCGCCGACTTCGCCTCGTAGCGCAGCTCCTCGGGCCGCCACGGCAGGCCCGCCAACCGCCCGAACTGTCGGGTGCGGCCCCACGGTACGAGGGGCAGCCCGGCCCCGGTGAGCTGCGCGGCGAGCGCCGGCCGGGCCCGTACGGCATCGGCGAGGCCGGGATCCGCGTCCAGCAGGCCGTCGTACACCTCCACCCCGGTCCAGCCCAGCTGGCGGCAGACCAGCTCGGTCCAGCCGCGCGGCACCGGCCGCGGCAGCACCAGCGCGGCCGGGTAGGGACTGTAGAAGGCGGCGAGGCACGCGTAGTGGTGCGCCGGCCGCTGCTCCCGGTCCAAGGTGGCGTCGGCGAACTGCGCGTTGAACTCACCGACGTTGCCCAGGTGTACGGCCCGCCCGCCACCGGTCCAGGCCCGCGCCCAGTCGGCGAGCGGAACCGGAGCCGCCGCGAACCGGACCAGGGCCGTATCGCCCGCTTCCGGGGCGGGCGCGGCCACCACCGCCACCGCTCCCATCGCCCGGTAGAACCCGGCCGCGTGCGGATCGGAGTCGATCACCAGCCGGCGCACCCCCAGTTCCACGGCACGCCGCAGTACGTCCCGGTACAGCAGTCGGCCCACCCCCTGCCCGACGGCCGACGGCTCGACGAAGAGCAGCCCGAGCTCCGCCCGTGGGGCGGTCCCCTCCAGCGAGGCCACCCCGAGGACCTCTCCGCGCCCGTTCTCGGCCACGACGACACGGCGGGCCGCCACGTCGTCGGCCCGGATCCGCAGCTCCGGCGCGCACGCGGCCAGGAAGGCGGCGTCGTACCCCCAGTGCGCCTTGGAGCGCATCACCAGAGCGGTCAGGTCCTCCGCCTCGGCCGGTCGCGCGGCCCTGACCTTTACCATTTGCTGACCTCCCCATGGTCCGCGTCAAGGCCGTGCGATAGATTCGGCCTCCCCACGGCACATACTTTCCCACCCACGCGGAGACAGGCTTCTCAATGAGCGACATCATCAACGGACTTGGCCGCACCAGCGCCTACGGCGCTCTCGGCCTGGTGCTGCTGATCCTCGGCATCGTCCTCGTGGACGTGCTGACGCCCGGGAAGCTCCCCAAGCAGATCTGGGAGGAGCGCAACCGCAACGCGGCCCTTTTCCTCAGCTCCGCGCTCCTCGGCATCGGCGGCATCGTCTTCACCTCGATCTGGACGACGTACGCTGACTTCGGCAAGGGCCTGCTGTCCACTGCGGCCTTCGGTGTGCTCGGCCTGATCCTGATGGCGGTGGCCTTCCTCGTGCTCGACCTGGTGACCCCGGGCAAGCTCGGCGCCATCGTCGTCGACCGGGAGCCGCACCCGGCGGTCTGGGTGTCGGCGGCCTGCAACCTGGCGGTGGCCGCCATCGTGGCCGCCTCGATCGCCTGACGCGGAGCACCCGTACCTGACGAGAGCGCCGCTCCCGCGAGGGAGCGGCGCTCTCGCCGTATCCGCGACCTGCCCGACCGCGCTCAGGCCAGGCCCAGCGCAAACACCGCAAACCCCGCCGCCAGCAGCCCGGCCACGGTCCGACGCAGCGCGCTCGCCCGCCGCCCCTCGCGCGGCGGGCCCTCGAACCTCCGCGCGTAGCGGGCGAGGGCGACGAACAGCGCCGCGAACACCGGCATCCAGGCCAGCCGTGCCGCGATCCAGCCCAGGCTGTCCGGCGCCGTCGTCAGCCCGGCCAGCTCACCCACGAACGAGCCGGGCACGGCCGCGGCCAGCATGGCCGTCTGGTGCCAGCACAGGATCGTCATCGCGGACAGGTTGATCACGACCACCGGGGCCCACAGGGCCGGTCGCGCCAGCAGCCTCGCCAGCCGGTCGCGCAGCAGGATCGCCGCGCCCGATTGCGCCGAGGCCAGGGCCAGGACCAGGAGCGACGGCGGGTGCGAGTTGGTGCGTGCCGCACCCGGTACGCCGACCATCGACGCCGGATAGTGGAAGACCGCCAGCAGCGCGGCGAACAGCAGCGTTCCGCCCGCCAGCAGCAGCCAGGCCCCGCGCCTCCCGATCCGCCGCTCCGCCCAGGAGACGCCCAGCTGGTAGGCGAACAGCCAGCCCGGAAGGATGTTCACGAGGGCGAGCCACGAGGGCACCCAGTCGGCGAGCGGTCCGTAGCGCAGGACGTCCACCACGGCGACGCAGCCGAGCAGCGGGGCCGCCGCCCAGCCGCCGAGGCGCCGGGCCGCCCGCACGCAGTACGGGGTCAGCGCGGTGACCACCACGTACACCCCGACGAACCACAGCGGTTGGACCACCAGCGTCGCCCCGGTCCGCAGCGACGCCTCCGGCACCCCGGCCGCGTACAGCACGGGCGCCGCGAGCGCCCACACCGCGGTCACTCCGAGCACGGGCCGTCCCAGCCGGACGGCCCGGCCCTTCAGCCAGGCGCCCGTCGACCCGGTGCGCCGCCCGAAGGAGAGCGCCGAGGCGTATCCGCCGACGAGGAAGAAGACGCCCAGCATCTGGAGCACCCAACTGGCCGGGGCCAGGCCGCCGAAGGCGGACAGCGGGCTGGCGTTGTGCAGGCCGCCGTCGGCGTCGAGGGTGAACCCGCCGAGCAGCCAGTGGCCGGTGGGTACGGCCAGCAGCGCCAGGGCGCGCAGCCCGTCGATCGCCCGGTCACGGTGGGCGGGGGTCCGGGCGTCGATCCGCGCGGCTGCCTTACGCAGCGGGGCCAGGGTGGCGGAGGCGCTCGTCCGACCGTTCGTCGGACCGCCCGTCGGACCGCCCGTCGGACCGCCCGTCGGACTGCTCATCGGACCTCTCCCTTCGCGATGGCGGCGAAGGCCGCGAGGGACCGGGTGCCGGCCGCGAAGTAGCCGGTGTGTCCTTGTACGTCGGCGGCCGGTACCCGGCGGGCGCCGAAGGCCGCGGAGGTGGGGTCGGCGCCGTGGCCGATCCCGGCGAACTCGACGTTCGGCACGTCGGCTATCCAGTCGGAGGGGCCCCGGGCGGCCCAGACGCGGGCTCCGGTGCGCAGAGCGGCGGCGGTGTCGGCGCGCATCCCGGGGGAGCCGAAGGCCACGATGTCGCGGGCGTCGGTGTGCCGGGCCGCGAGCCCGCACACCACCGAGCCGTAGCTGTGGCAGAACAGCACCGGGTCCGGCGCGCCCACGGCGTCGAGTCCCGCGGTGAACCGGGCCAGCCGGACCGCCCCGGCCCGGGCGAGGCGGCCGTCGGCCGCGTCGAGGCCGACACCGACCGGGGTGGTGTAGCCGATCCACGCGATGACGGCGACGGACCCGCCGGTCCCGGTCCCGGTGGCTTCGCGCAGGGCCCGGGCCATTCCGGCCGGCCCGGTGGTGGGCTTGCGCCGGGCGTCGTACCCGGCGGCGTCGTTGTCGGAGCCCGGCACGATCACCGAGACGTGCTCCGCGTGCTCCAGGTCCCCGAACACCTCGGCCACCTGGCCCCGGCCACGCGGGTCGAAGGCCAGGATCCGACGGTCCGGCGCGGCGAGGGAGGCGTACCGTGCCTCACCCGTGGCGACCACCGCGAGCCGGTTCGCCTCGTACCGCAGGGGGAGCGGCGCCCCGTCCAGATTGCCCACCACCAGCGGGTGGGATCGCAACAGCCTCCGGCGCGCCGTGTCGTCGAGTCCGGCGAAGAAGGCGGCGACCTCGCGCGGCGCCGCGGTCACCGGGTCGGGCAGCGACCGGCCGTACGCCGTATCGGCCCGCCAGGCAGCGGTGCCGGGCGGCGGGCCGGTGACCGCTGCCTGGCTGTCGCCCGACGCCCACCCGGCGGTCCCCCCGACGAGGGTCACCGCCACTGCGGCCGTGACCAGCGTCCTTGCGAAGCGGCGCATGCCCCTTCTCCTCTCCTCGTGACGAGGAGGAAGGTAAGGAGCGGGTATCGGCCGCCACGTCGGACCGTGGAGCCAAGTCGGATGTCATACCCCGGTAGGGGGTGGAGGAGAGGGGCAGGCCGCACACGGACTGCGTCTGCTCGGGAGGACACGGGCCGGCTCCGCCGGGCGGACTCGGATCCGTGGGGCAGGGGCAGCACGACGGCCCGCCGGGGGCGGGGTCCGAACCGGTCGCCACGGACGCGCTGCCGGATGTCCCGGTCAGGGGTGCTCCCGCGCCCAGGGCGCCGGAGAGCGCCACGAACTGACGCCGGCCCCGTCGGTCGGCGTCCTGGCCACCCTGGCCTGACCGGCAGGGGCAGTACGGGCGCGGGGTGTCAGCGGGCCGGAGGCGGTGGGTGGGAGGCGGTGGGCGGGAGGCGGGCGCGGGCCGGACGGGACCGCGGGCGCACGCCGCGGCGGGCGGCCGGATCAGCCGGAGTCGCCCGGTCGCACCAGCCCCGCCTCGTACGCGAAGATCACGGCCTGCGCCCGGTCCCGCAGGTCGAGCTTGGCCAGCACCCGCCCGATGTGCGTCTTCACCGTCTGCTCCGCCAGTACCAGATGCCCGGCGATCTCCTGGTTCGACAGTCCCCGCGCGATGAGCTCCAGCACCTCGGTCTCGCGCGGGGTGAGCCCCTTCAGCCGCAACGCCGGGTCCTTGCGCGGCGCCGGGCGCTGTTGGACGAAGTCCGCGATCAGCCGACGCGTCACCGAGGGCGCCAGCAGCGCCTCGCCCGAGGCCACGATCCGGACCGCCGCGATCAGATCGGCCGGCGGGGCGTCCTTGAGCAGGAACCCGGAAGCGCCCGCGCGCAGCGCCTCGTACACGTAGTCGTCGATGTCGAAGGTCGTCAGCATCAGCACCTTCGGCCGGTGCACCACCCCGGGCGGCGGATCGAGGATCTCCCGGGCGGCCGTGAGCCCGTCCATCTCCGGCATCCGCACGTCCATCAACACCACGTCGGGGTGGGTGGAGCGGGCCACCTGCACCCCCTGCCGCCCGTCGGGGGCCTCGCCCACCACATCGATGTCGGCCTGCGCCGACAGCAGCGCGGCGAACCCGGCCCGCACCATGGCCTGGTCGTCGACGATGATCACGCGGATGGTCAACTGCCGTCCTCGTTCATAGGGGTGGGCTCGGTCGGATCGCTCAAGGGCAGTCGGGCGGCGACCCGGAAGCCGCCGTCCGGCAGCGGTCCGGTGTCGAGCGTCCCGCCGGTCAACCGTACGCGCTCACGCATCCCCACCAGACCGTGCCCCGTGCCCGAACTCTCCAGCTCCACCACGGCGTCCCGGGCCGGACCGTTGACCACCAGCACGAGGACCTCGTCCTCGTCCACCGTCACCGAGACCCGGGTCGGGGCGCCGGGCGCGTGCCGCACCACATTGGCCAAGGCCTCCTGGACGATCCGGTACGCCGACAGGTCCACCGCCGGTGGCGCCGCCCCGGCCGCTCCGGCCGCCAGCGACAACTCCACCGGCTGCCCGGCCCGTACGGTCGCCTCCACCAGCTGCTGGAGCCGGTCGATCCCCGGCTGCGGGGCCCGCGTGCCATCGGCGCCGTCCGCCGTGCCGGCGCCGTTCGCGCCGTCGCCGCGCAGCACCGTGAGCAGCCGCCGCATCTCGCCCAGCGACTCCCGCGCGCTCGCCGCGATCGCCGCGAACTCCTCCCGTACGGGCTCCGACATGCCCGGTACCCGGTACGGCGCCGAATCGGCCTGCACGGTGATGACCGACATGTGGTGGGCCACCACGTCGTGCAACTCGCGCGCGATCCTGGCCCGTTCCTCCAGCAGGGTGCGCCGGGACCGCTCCGCCTCGCTGATGCTCTCCTGTTCGGCGACCCGCTGCTGGGCGTCGCCGAGCCCCCGCAGCGCGCCCGTCAGGACCAGCATGACCCCGCCGAGCACGAAGAGCAGGGCGTTGGTGTTCATCACGCCCGCGGGCTGGGAGAAGCCCAGTACCGTACCGACGACACCGGTCACCAACCACACCCCGACCAGGGTCCGGACGGGCTCACGCAGCCCCAGGCAGGCCATCAGCACCAGATATCCCACGATGGTCATCGGCGGCCACGGCCAGGAATGCCCGGCCACCTGGTCGGCACCCATCAGCAACACCGCGGCGGCGACGTCGGCGGCCAGGACGACGATCCAGGCGTGGAGCGGCCGGGTCAGCGCGAGCAGCAGCGGCACGGTCTGCGCGACTCCCAGCGCGCCCGCCCAGCCGCCGCCCACCCCGTAGTCGTCGGCCAGCACCGTGATCGTCACCGGCAACAGCGTGACGACGAAGACGCCGACGACCAGGAACGGCATCGCCCGCTGCCACCGCTTGGGAGCCTGTGCGAACAAGGGCTGCGCAGCCCCGGCGGGCGTGCGCAGCACCAGGGCGAGCCGTGTGAGCGGGCCGGGCACCCCGGCGCCGACCGCCGCCGAGGTACGGACGCGTGCGCGGGTCCGGCCGCGCGGCCGGTTGGGGAGTTCGTCGGTCATGATCGGTCCAGCCTATGCGCCGGTGGGCCCGTGTGCGGGTGGGGCTAGGCTGCTGGCCTGTCGATCATGGGGGATACGGGCATGGGTGGCGCGGCGGCGTTGGAGAAACTGGTGCCGGTGCTGCTGGCCTTCGGCGGCGGGGTGCTGCTCGCCCGCCGGAAGATCGTGCCGGCCGAGGCCTCCAAGGTCTTCTCCGACTACGCCTTCCTCTTCGCCGTCCCCTGCTACCTCTTCGGCAACATCTATGCCAGCGACCTAGGGGCCCTGTTCAACTGGCGGGCGATCGGCGGCTATGCCGGGGCGGCCGCCCTCGCCGTGGTGGCGGTGGCCGTGGTGGCGGTCGCCCACGGTCTGCGCGAGCCCCGCGACGTGGCACTGCGGGTGATGGCGGGAGTCCAGGTGAACACCGCCTACTTCGCCGTCCCCGTCTTCATCACCGTGTTCGGGACGGCGGCGCCGATCTTCCCGATCCTGCTGTTCCAGGTCTGCGTACTGTCCCTGGTCGTCATCGCCCTGATGGAACTGGGCCGCGCGGGCCCGGAGGCCGGCGGCCCGGGCCGCCGCCTCTCCCGCGCCGTCGGCGCCTCGCTCGCGACCCCGCTGGTCCTCGCCTGCAACGCGGGGATCCTGCTCAACCTGCTCTCGGTACGGATCCCGGCCGTCGTCCTGGACGGCGCCGCGTTCGTCGGGGACAGCGCCTCCCCGGTGGCCCTGTTCGCCCTCGGCCTCCACCTGGGCGGCCTCGGCCTCGACCTGAGGGGCACCACGCGCGAGGAACTCGCCCTCATAGGCTTCAAATGCTTGGCGTTCCCGCTGCTGACCTGGGCGGTGTGCGGGCTGCTCGTCGGCGTGCGGGGCGAGTGGCTGGCGTACCTCGTCCTGATCGCGGCGATGCCGACCCCGCAGAACCTGTTCATCTTCGCCCAGCGCTACGACGTCGGCGTCGACCTCTCCGCGTCGATCGTGATCAAGAGTTCGCTGGTGTCGCTCCTGTTGCTGCCCCTGTGGCTGCAGACTGTGGTCGTATGAACGCCAATGACCGCGGCCCCTCGATATCGCCGAGCGCCGTCACCTTAGGACTGCTCGCCGCCTGGACCGTGCACGACCTCGAAGAAATGGCCACCGTGGCGCGCTGGTCCCGGACCCGGGTCCCTGTCCTGCGCGAGCGCCACCCCGGCGTACCCGACCGGGTCTGGCGGAGCCTGGGAGCCGTGGACGGCCGCGAGTTCGCCACCGCCGTCGCCGTGATGGGACTGGTCGTCGCGGCCGCCTCCGTGGACGGATACCGCACCGGCGGGCGCTCCGCCTTCTACCAGGCCTCGCTGAACGGCTTCGGCCTGCACGGCCTCGTCCACGTCGCGCAGGCCGCCGTGACCCGTGGCTACACCCCCGGCGTGGTCACCTCACCGCTGCTCGTGGTCCCCTTCACCCTGTGGGCGCGCGGCCGGCTGCGCCGGGCCGGGGTCCTACGGCCCGCGCGGGCCCGCGACATCGTCACGGGCCTGGCCCTCGCGGGCGCGGCCACCGCGGCCTCGCACGCCGTCGCCCGGCGGATCCGACGGACCGCGTCCGCGCCGTGACCCCGCCACATCCGCGCCGTAACGCCGCCACGTCCGCGCCGTAGTCCCGCGGCATCCGGGGCGGTAGCCCTGCGGCATTCGCCCGGACGCCGCGGCATCCCTCGCACGTACCCCGGGCGGCATCGGCTCGTTGACCCGGCATGGAACTGCCGACCATCGCGGCGCCGGGCGTCGGTGAACGGGCCGACGCCGTGGCCGATGCCGCCTGCCACCTCTACGACACCATCGCCCCGTCGGCGACCGGCGCGCCCGGTGGATGGAGCCGGACCGCCGCCGAGGACGCCGCCGAGGCGATCGAGACCACCGCCCACGCCCTCGCCTCCGTCGACCCGGGCGCCGAGGTGGTCCTCGCGCCCGTCCACGCGGCCCTCGCCGACCTGCGCCGTCGGCTCGGCCTCGCGCCCGCCGACGCGCTGAGCGGTGACGGGCCACCGGCGACCCCGCGTACGGTCGGCAACCCGCGCCGCACCCGGTGGGTGCGGGTGCTCACCGCCCCGCCTTCGCCCCGGCAACCGCCTTCTCGTACAACTTCCTGATGTCCGCGCCGAAGTAGGAGCTGTACGAGGTGTCGGCCTTGTCCCCGCCGGTCTTCCAGCCGCCGATGACCCCCACCACGTCACCGGTCCCGGTGCGCGCGTCGTAGCGGGTCACGAACGGACCGCCGCTGGTCCCACCGGGATAGCCGGTGCAGTTGATACGTAGGAACGACCCCGGGATCCGCGCGTCGGCGCTGGTGAACTTCGTCGTCCGGTTGACGCACACGCGTGGCCGGGCGGCGGAGGACGGGTGACCGATCAACATGACCCGCGCCTGCGCGTAAGCGGCGCCGGTCACCAGCCTGTTCCCGCCGACCACGGCCTCCACGGGGAAGCCGCGGGCGTCCGGACCGACCTGGGCGAAGGCCACGTCGAGGGCGGCCGCGCGGTCGACGCCCTGGGAACGGTAGCGCGGGTCGATCCAGATCTTCGAGTGCCCGCCCGCGTCCCGCAGGACCGGGAACATGCCGTACGGCTGCGGCTTCGCCTGCGTGTACTGCGGTACGAAGGCCACCTGCTGGGTGTCGGAGCCGAGCAGGCAGTGCCCCGCGCTGAGCACCAGGTTGCGGCCGGGGGAGGAGACCACGCTCGCGGTGCAGAAGTAGGCCCCGCCGTTCTTGACGAGGAACATCCGTCCGGCGACCGGGATGCCGTCGAAGTTCTTCCCGACGCCGGGGGTGAGGGCGGGCAGCGGGGGCACTGCCACGCGCGCCGGTGCCGGCAGCGGAGCCGGGAGCGGCGGCGCCGGCGCGCGGGTGGGCGTGGGAGCGGCGGTCGTGGCAGGCGTGGGTGCGGGAGCCGGCGTGGGCGCCGGTGTGGCGGCGGGGGGCGAGGACGGCAGCGGCAGCCCGGTCGCCGCGGGGGGCGGCGTGGCGACCGGGATCTCCTCGGCCTGATCGACGGGCTCGACGGGTTCGGCCGGTTCGGCCGGCTCCGGGGGTTCGGGCCGTTCGGACGGCGCGGGCTCCGCCCGGTCGGGCGGCACGGGCGGCAACGGGGCGGCGGAAGCCATCCGTTCGGCGGTCCAGAAGGACTGCGCCTCACGCGCCGACCAGCGGCCGACGGCCACCGGGGCGGCGCCGCCCACGGCCTCGGCCGCGGGCAGCGGCCCCGCCGGCACCAGCAGGGTGGCCACCGCGGCGGCCATCGTCAACGTACGTCGCATGCCGGACACTCCCTAAACGGCCTGGGGGAAACGGAAGAGCCGGTCCGGGTCGTGGACACGCCGGACCTCCTGCAGGCGCGCGAGGTTCGGGCCGTAGTAGGCCTCGCGCCAGCCGGTGAGCTTCGGGTCGATGTAGTTCTGGTAGGCGCGGCCGCCCGCCCAGGGGCGCAGGTCCTGCCAGAGTCCGTCGAGCCAGCCCTGGTGCCGGTCCACCTCGCCGGCGGTTGCGGACTCGGGCCAGTAGGCCAGGTACTGGGCGAGGAAGAGGCTGTCGCGGTGCACGAAGGCGGTGGAGGAGGCCGGCACACGGTTCACGGCGCCCCCGCAGACCCCGTCGAACTGGACCACGCCCAGGCCGCCCGGCGGAACGCTGCCTCCGTACCGTCGCACGGCGTCCAGGACCGCGGTGATCGCCGCGTCCGGCAGTCCGTCGCCCGCCCAGAAGTCGGACCGGGCGGCGTACGAGTCCCGGCCTAGCCGGCCCTGGGGGTCCCGGCCGGGCAGGACGCCGGGCAGCCGGCACCGGGCGGGGATCGGCTCCGCGCAGCCGGACATGGCCAGCACGGTGTCCTCGTGGCTGCGTACCGTGATCGAGCTGTCCCGCGGCGCCCCGCCGACCAGGTCGGACAGCCGGGTCAACTGCCGTTCCAGTTCCGGGCGCCCGTCGAGGCACACCACCCGCACCGCCGGTGTCGACGCGGCTGCGGCACCCGCCTGAAGGGTGAACTCCACCTGGCTCCAGAACGGGTCCGGCAGCGCGGCCAGCCAGCGCTGCCAGCCGCGCAGCACGGCCGCGGAGGCACCGCCGGGCCAGTGCAGTTCGGCGAAGGCGCACGGGCCGACCGGGTGCGTGCGGAAACGGAACTCGGTGACCACGCCGAAGTTGCCGCCGCCCCCGCCGCGCAGCGCCCAGAACAGCTCGGGATCGCGCTCGGCCGAGACCTCGCGGACGGTCCCGTCGGGGGTGACCACCCGGGCCCCGGTGAGCCGGTCGGCGGTGGTCCCGTACGCCCGCGAGGCCAGGCCCAGGCCGCCGCCGAGGGTGAGTCCGGCGATGCCGACGGAGGGGCACAGCCCGGTCGGCACGGACCTGCCGAGCCCGGCGAGGGCCGCGTGCACGTCCCCGAGCCGGGCGCCGGCGCCGATCCGTACGTCGCTGTCGCCGTCGCCGTCGACCGACACCGCGGCCATGGCTCCGGTGTCGACGACCAGTCCGGCGGATCGGGTGGACCAGCCGGCGTAGCTGTGCCCGCCGCCGCGCGGGACCACGGGTGCGCCGGAGCGGCGGGCGAAGTCCAGGCAGACGGCCACGTCCCCGGCGTGCGCGGGGTAGGCCACCGCGGCCGGGGCGACGCTGTCGTACCGAGGCTGGAACAGCCGGCGGGCCTCCGGGTAGTCCCGGTCCCCGGGGAGCACCACGCGCCCGTCGATGCCGCGCGCCAGCGCACCGTAGTCCGGGGTCCGGACCGCCGCCCCGACGGTGGCGAGGACGGCCGCGGCCGCGCTGCCGAGCACCTGGCGGCGATTGAGGCTCATACCTCCTTCCTGCCACCGCCCGGGCCGATAGCTCCGCAGGCGGGTCCCACACGCACCGGGGTGCCCCCTGAACGGCGCACAGCCGAAACGGTTCGGCTTGTCCTATTGCCGTACCGTCAGCGCCGTGAGTGTCGCGAATGCCGGGCACCCTTACCGCGATTGCCGGTGACTGGTGACTTGTGGCTGGTCCCCGGTGGCTGGGTGGCGCGGGCCCGGGCGGTGCGGCCCGGGCGGTGCGGCCCGGGCGGTGCGAGCCCGGCGTGATCCGGAAAAGACGGCCTAACCCTTGCGCGCCAGCAGGAAGCCTTGGGGCGACCTCTCGTCGGGGCCCGCCGCCCGCACCAGCCGGGCCTCCTCCGTCAGTCCGGCCCCCGTCAGCAGGCCGGCGACCAGCTCGGGCGGAGTCCGGTACACGTCGAGGTCGACCGCATGCCCGTAGGCGTGGTCGAGCCGGAACAGCTCGTCGCCCGCCATGAAGGCGATCAGGAGGTGGCCGCCCGGCGCCAGCACCCGGGCGAACTCCGCGAACAGCGCAGGCAGCTCCGAGGGCGGGGTGTGCACGGTGGAGTACCAGGCCAGCACCCCGCCGAGGACCCCGTCGGCCACGTCCAGGGCAGCCATCGACCCGACCTCGAACCGCAGCCCCGGATACGTCCTGCGGGCCACCGCCACCATCGCCGGCGACAGGTCGACGCCGAAGGCCCGTACGCCGAGCCCGTCCAGATGCGCCGTCACGCGGCCCGGACCGCAGCCCAGGTCGGCCACCGCCCGGCCTCCGCCGCCCGAGTCCTCGCGCACGTACTCGGCGAAGGCCGCCAACATGGCTCGATCCAGCGGCTTTCCGTCCAGTTCCGCATGGAACAGCCGTGCGTAGTCGACGGCGACGGCGTCGTAGGACGCCCGTACGGAGTTGAGGTACGAGGTCTCTGTCATGCCCCTGAACAGTAGCCTCCGGAGACCCTCCGAGGGGAACCCGATCGAGTGCTCCCGCTCACCCTCCGACCAGCGGATTGGGCAGTTCCGCCCACTGGTCGCCCGGAACCCCGGGGCTCAGCCGCATCAAGGTGAGCGCCTTGGTCGGCAGCGGCCCGCTCGACAACGCCCCGGTGTCCGAGGTGGCCGGCACCGCGGCCACCTCCGCGAGGGCCTCGGCGAAGGCTCCGGCCGACCCGGCCGTGGCCCCGAGCGCCCCCGTCAGCAGCGACCCGAACAGCTTGCGCCGCAGCACGGCCACGTCGTCGGTGACCAGCCTGCCGGACAGCGGCGGCACCGGCAGGCCGTGCCGGGCCAGCCGGGCCGGGCTGATCCGGATGTCGGCGAGGTCACGGTAGACCAGCCGCAGCGGCGCGCCGTCGGCCGACAGCACGACGAGCAGGTTCTGACCGTGCGCCTCCAGCGCCACCCCGAGCTCCAGCACCCGTAGGCACACCGAGAGCGCGAGCCGGGCGAACTCGGCCCGCCACAGCGGCGAGCGCGCCGGGCCGAAGGAGGCCAGGGCCGCCACCGGAAGGACCCGCTCACCGGCGGCGGCGTCCGCGTACACCTCCGGCGGCTCACGCAGGACGGCCGCCAGGTCCGGGCTGTGCGCGGTCGTGGCGCCGAGGGTCCGGGTGATGTGCAGCCGGCCGTCGAGCCGTTCGGTCAGGCCCTGCGCGAAGGCGGAGACGGCCGCCGCCGTCTCGATGGAGTAGACGGAGATGTCCCGCACGGACGAGGTCAGCCGGGCGCTCAGCGCGGTCTTCACGTGCGCCCCGCCGCCGACGGGAGCCAGGGTACGCAGGGCCATCAGCGGGTGAGCCGCGAAACCGGCGGCTCCCGGTCGCACCCGCTCATGCTTCAGGACGTGCGCCGCCTGCCACGGGTGCACCGGGACCAGGACCCGTCCCGCGTCCCGCAGCTCTTGCGGCCAGTCACCGGTGACCAGGCACTCCTCGGCCCGTACGGCGACCAACCCGAGCTCCACCACCGGTCGGTGCTCGGGCGCGTAGGCCAGCTGCTCGGCCACCGAGAAACCGGGCCGGGAGCGGCAGTTCGGGTGGTACGGGTGCCCGTCGACCACCCGTTGCTCCCACTCGCAGGTGGTCTGCGGGGCCGGGTCCTGCCCGGCGGGCGGCTGACCGGCCCGGGACAGCGCGAGGGAGGCGGTACAGGCGTCGAGCTCGGCGGCGAACTGCTCCCCGTGCGGCAGCCCGAGGGCCGTCACCAGCCGTGCGGCCTGCCGGTAGGGCCTGCCGTCGAGCAGCAGCTCACTCACGTAGGGCTCGGTCGCGTACGGATCCGGCAGCGGGCCCTCCAGCCGGGCGCCCCCGGCCAGGAGCAGCGCGAGCCCGTCGGGGGCGCGCTCGCGGCCCGCGACCCAGGGCAGCGGTTCGAAGGCCAGGGCCCGCCACAGCCGGGTCAGCACGGCCGCGCGGGCCCCGTCGAGCGCGGCGGCGTACGAGGATTCGAGCGACGGACGTACGTCGGCCAGTTCGGCGGCCACGGCCTCTTCGGCCGGGGAAGGGGAAGGATGCATGCTGAGGCTCCGGCATCGGAATATCGCTTTACGGGATGATCAAGTAATGATTGCGGATACCGAAGATCACGACTGGTGGTTGCGCACTGCGAACCCCCGGCGCACCGGATGGACCGAATGGAACCAGTGGACCTCAACGCCGTCGCCGACGCGTACGCCGCCGCACCGCTCCTGAACTGCCTGCTCAGAGAGGTGGCCGAACCCGTCGAGAAGGACGCCGACGGACACGCCGAGGGAGTGGGGGCGGGCGCGGGGACGGACGCGATGGTCCACCGACTGCGCGGCAGCGGGCGGCTGCTCCGGGTGCACGGCGGGCGCCGGCCCCGGAGCCCCGAACTGCGTGCGGCGGACGGCTGGCATCCGCTCGGCCATGCCGAACTGGCCAAACTCGTCTCCGACGAACTGGGCCGGTTCACCGGTGTCCCCAACGACGAGCTCATCGTCGAGATCACCGACAGCCGTGACGCCATCGCCGCGCTGCTGGCCGCCCGGGCCGCCACCGACCCACCCGTCGACCCGTACGTGCTCTCCGAACAGTCCCTCGTGATGGGCCACCCGCACCACCCCGCCCCCAAGGCCCGCGGCGGAGCGCCGGCCGGAAGCTGGTTGCCGTACGCGCCCGAGGCCTACGCCCGGTTCCCGCTGGTCTTCCTGGGGCTGCGCGAGGACCAGGTCGCCGAGGAGGGCGGCCCGGCCGCCTCCACCGCGATCGACGCCCTCGCCGACGCCCTCGACGGCCCGCGCGCTCCCGCCGGGTACCGGCTGCTGCCGGCCCACCCCTGGCAGCTCGACCTGCTCGGCGACCGGCCCGCCGTGCGCGAGGCCTTCGCCGACGGGCGCCTGCTGCGGCTGGGCGCGAGCCGGCGCCCCGCCTGGCCGACCGCCTCGATCCGGACCCTGTACGTACCGGACGCGGTGGCCGACGTCTTCGTGAAGTTCAGCCTCGACGTCCGGATCACCAACGACGTGCGCCGACTGTGGCGCCACGACCTGCTGAAGCTGCGCCGCACCGACGCGGCCGTCGAGGCCGGTTTCGCCACCCTGCGCAGGACCGGCTCGACCGCGGCCTGGCTCCCCGACCGCGGCTACCGCACCGCCGCCTTCGCCTTCGAGGAGCTCGCCGTCCTGGTCCGCGACGGCCTGCGCGCGCACACCGTGCCCGGGGCCACCCCGCTGCTGGCCGCCGCGCTCGCCGAGGGCTACCCCGGCAGTCCGCTCGCCGCGACCACCGACCCGGTCCGCTGGTGGCGGGCGTACCTGCGCCAGGTCGTACCGCCGGTGCTGGAACTGTTCGGCCGGCACGGCATCGTGCTGGAGGCCCACCTCCAGAACACCCTGATCGCGGTCGACGCCACCGGCCTGCCGGTGCAGGCCCTCTTCCGGGACGCGGAAGGGGTCAAGCTGCCGGCGGACCTGCCGCGGGCGGACGGCTGGCAGCGCCTGGTGTACTGCCTGGTCGTCAACAACCTGATGGAGATCGGGGGAGCCTTGTCCGCAGGGCATCCGGACAGCGCGCCGTTCCTGTGGCCGGCCGCACGCGAGGAGTTCCTGCGCTACGGGACCACCCGCGGGCTCCCCGAGATCGCGGAGCTGCTCGACGCCGCGACGCTGCCGGGCAAGACCAACCTGCTGCTGCGCTGGACGCGGGCGGACGGCGCGGACGCCCGCTATCTGCCCCTGCCGAACCCGCTGCGCGGCCAGGCACAGTCCCGGCCGGATCGTGCCGGGCCCGCCGGCCCGAAGCCCTGAGGCACCGCGCGACGACATCGCTCGGCATGGCGGGTTCGCACCGGATCCGAGAGCCGAGGCCCGAGAGCCGAGGCCCGAGGCCCGGCGTCGGGACCCGAACCCATGACGCCGCACGCACCTCGTGGCCGCGGTCAGCATCGACGATGCCACCACGCCAGATCCGGATCCGCCGACGGCTCATGGTGCGTTCGCCGGAGTAGCACCCGGTCCAGATCCTCGACCCGCCCCCGGAGCTCGGTGGCGGCGTTCGGCGGCAGGAGGTACAGAGCCTCCTGCAGCTTGTCGCGGGCCCAGCCCTCGCCGCAGCACGGGCAGGTGAACTCGGCCTCCCACGGCCTCCACCGGCGCTCGGTGCCGTGCACCCGCACGGACCACACGCTGAGGGCCACCGACACGACGCCCGGGGCGAACCGCTCCCGTTCGAGCACGCGGACGGCGGCGTTCGCGGCCCCCGACAGACCTGGGACATCGCGATATCGGATCCAGGGCATTCCCCGACCGCGTACCGGAGGTCGGCGCGAAGCCGGTCTTCTACGCGGCACGGCCCCTTCGCATGTCATTCATGTACGTCATCCTCCCACGACCCTCGGTTCTCAGGTGGTGAAGATGTCCAGGACGTCCGGCCAGGATCCGCCGCTGTCGGCGGAGCGTGCCCGGATCGGGCGCGGCTCGGGGTAGGTCTCCGCCGCGGCCCGCGCGCGGACGATGTCCGGCCCGCCGCACGCCGCCACCGCGAAGGCGCCGAACACCTCGGCGAACGCGGCGGGGTCGCGGAACTCCACGCCGAACGCCCGACCGTCCCGAAGCGGCACCCACACCACCCGGTCGAACCGTCGCCACTCCCGCACCGGCTGGTCGTCCGCGGTCGATCGCCCCTCCAGCCACAGCCGTGCCACGTGGAGCAGGTTCACGTTCTCCATGGACAGCCGCTTGCGTCGTACACGCAGTTCGTGCGTGGTGAGCGTGACCAGCTGATCCTTCTTCGAGTACCAGACGACGCCGATCCCGAACGGCACCCACAGCACGAGCCCGATCACCGGCCAGATCACCGCGTAGCCCCACGACCGGAGCAGCCCGCCGTCCAGCAGGCTCACGGCGCCGAAGAACAGGACCCACTTCGCCGTCATCCGCCGGAAGCCGGTGCCCTGGCGGTACAGGACCCGCTGCTTTGTCGTCATCGCCATGCCCACACGCTATCCGCAGCCCTCCCCACTCCCCGCTCCCCGTTCCCCGAGGGCCGATCGCCGTGAGGACGAGGCGGGTACGGGCACCCGGGCCGGGCGGTCGATGCGCGGGAAAGCCCAGCGGCCGCGCCGGGAACAGCAGGTCGGGCCGGCATCGTTGCACCGAGCGGGGGTCCGGCACCGCAGCGGCGGGAACGATGCCATCCGCACCGGCGGGATCCGGCCTCCCGGGATCGCGGATGCCCTCCGCGCACCAGGACCGACCGACACGCTTTCCGCAGGAGGATTTGTTCATGACCGACCGGCCCTTGACGCTCATGGCAGTGCACGCCCACCCCGACGACGAGGCCACCGGAACCGGAGGAGTTCTCGCGCGGTACGCGGCGGAGGGCATCCGCACCGTGCTCGTGACATGTACCGACGGCGGTTGCGGTGACGGGCCGGGGGGTGTCAAGCCAGGTGGCCCCGGGCACGATCCGGCGGCCGTCGCCCGGATGCGCCGTCGAGAACTCGACGCGAGCTGTGAGGTCCTGAACATCAGCGACCTGGAGACGCTGGACTACGCGGACTCCGGGATGATGGGCTGGCCGAGCAACGACGCTCCCGGATCCTTCTGGAAGACCCCCCTGGAGGAAGGCGCCGCCCGACTCGCGGACCTCATGCGGCACTACCGGCCCGATGTGGTCGTCACCTATGACGAGAACGGCTTCTACGGCCACCCCGACCACATCCAGGCCCACCGCATCACGATGGCGGCTCTCGAACTGACCGAGCTGACACCGAAGGTGTACTGGACGACCATGCCGCGCTCGGCGATGGAGCGGTTCGGCAAGATCATGCGCGAGTTCGGTGAGGACATGCCGGAGCCGGATCCGGCCGAGGCCGCGGCGCTGGCCGACATCGGCCTCCCCGACGACGAGATCACCACGTGGGTGGACACCACCGCCTTCAGCGGCCAGAAGTTCGATGCGCTGGCCGCACACGCCAGTCAGGGCGAGAACATCTTCTTCCTCAGGATGGGCAAGGAGCGGTTCGGCGAACTGATGGGGATGGAGACCTTCGTACGGGTCCAGGACGCCACCGGCGCGGCCCTGCCGGAGAACGACCTCTTCGCCGGCCTGCGCTGACCCGATCGCGCGGCGGGGCCGGGCTCGGCTTACTCGTGCGACGTTCCGCCCCCGCCGCGGCCCGCCCTAGCGGCGGAAGTGGGCCCGGTGCTCCTGGAGGAAGGCGTCCACGCTGCGGGGCGGGCGGCCCAGGACATCGACGACGGTGGTGGTCGGGGTCTCGGGTCGGGTGACGGTGAGCTGCTGGATCTCGGTCACGTGGTCGGCGAGCCAGGCGGGCATGTGAGCTTCGCGCACGAGGTTGTCCCGCAGTTCGGCCGGGGTCAGGTCGACGTAGCGGATCGGACGGCCGGTCACGGCGGACAGGCGCGCGGCGATTTCGGGGGAGGAGAGGGCTTCGGGGCCGGTCAGCGTGTACGTGTGGCCGGCGATCTCCGGCCTGGTGAGGGCTGCGGCGGCGACGTCGCCGATGTCTCGGCAGTCGACGTAGTTGCAGGGCGCGTCGCCCGTGGTGCCGAGGATGACGCCCTGAGCGACGGCGGGAGTCAGGCGCAGCAGGTTCTGAGTGAACGCGTAGGGGCGCAGGATGGTGTGGGCGAGGCCGGAGGCCCGCAGGTGTTCCTCGACGGCGTGGTGCCCGCGGGAGACGGCGACGGGGGAGTCGGGCTCGGCGGCGGGTGCGGAGATCTTGACGATGTGTCCGATGCCGGCGTCGGTGGCCATGTCGATGACAGCGGTTTCGAGTTCGACCTGTGCGGGGCCGTTGGCCATGGCGAGGAAGAGCTGGTCGGTGCCCTTGAAGGCGGCGCGCAGGGAATGCGGGTCGGTGGCGTCGGCGTACCGGACCTCGACGGGCGGTCGGTGCGCACCGGTCGTGCCGGGGATCGGGGTGTGCGGGGTGCGGGTCAGCGCGCGGACGGGTACGTCGAGCGTGCGCAGGCTGTGGAGCAGGGCGTTTCCGGTCGCTCCGGTCGCTCCCATGACAACGATCATCGTGTGCTCACTCCTTGGTGATGTGGTGACGTGCCGGCGACGGGTGTCGCCGGTGGGCCTACGCGGGGGATGCCGTGGTGGTGCCGCGCCAGCGCAGGGTGACGATGGTGGTGGCGAGGGCCGCGGAGACGGGCAGGTCCACGCGTAGGCGCTCCAACCACGGGGCGGCCGGCAGCGGGGTGTGGCCGGGCAGCCACCGGGCGGCGAACCATCCCAGCAGGGCCCCCGCGCCGACCGTGGCGACGAGGAGCACGGCGGCCAGGACGCCGCGCGGTGCGGTGAGGGTCCACCGTCGGGGCCGTCCGCCGTGCCGCAGCCAGCAGCCGACGAGGAACGCCACCACGGCGGAGGTGCCGGCGATGGAGGTGCAGGCGGCCACGACCAGGTCACGTTGCCCGGTGACGAGTCCGGCCGTGCCGGCCATCAGTGCGGGCGCGGCGTAGGCGGTCAGCACCTCCCGCCAAAGGGTGAACGGCCGGGGCGTCCGGGTGCCGGCTCGGTCGCGGCGGCCGGTTCTGTGCTTCGTTGCGGGCATGCCGGTCTCTCTCTCGGGGTGGGGGAGGCAGGTAGGTAATTAGGTGGCTAACTATTACGTCGCGAAAGGCGGCCCTGCCCGTAGGGGCGGGGCCGAAATCGGCCGAGGGGTGGGTCGGATCAGTCCGCGGTCAGGGCCGCGCTGCCGCGCACCACGCGGGCGAGCAGGTCCAGGAACACCGCGCGCTCCTCTACTGAAAGCCCGGCCACCATGGATTCGAGCCGCCCGAAATGCTCGGGCGCCATGTCGCGCAGGCGCTGCGACCCGCGCGCCGTGAGGACGGCCACCGTGCCCCGGCCGTCCTCCGTGGACGGGCGGCGGGCGATCAGGCCCTCGCGTTCGAGGCCGTCCAGCAGGCCGGTGACCGTGGCCCTCGACACGCCGAGGTCTTCCGCGAGGCGCGAGGGGGACTTCTCCCCGCCGTGGTCCTCGAGGTCGGCGAGCAGGCGGTAGCGCCCCGTGGACAGGCCGAACCGGGCGAAGTGCGCCTCGGCCGCCCGGCCGACCCTCGCACCCGCCGAGATCAGCCGAACGGCGACCAGCACCGCCTGGGGGTCGACCGTCAGCCCGTAATGCTCGACCTGCCGCCTTGCCTGATCGGGTGTGGGTGCCTCGTCGTCGATGCCGTCCCTCGTCATGAAAGTAATATGGTGGCTAATCATCTGGCGTGTCAAGGTCCCGAAGTCACGTTGTCCGGGCTCTTGGGCTCGGTCAACTCCAGGTGGAAGACGTGCCGGTGCTGGGTCTCGAACCGGTGCGGGCTGATGTCGTATTCGGCCTCACCGAGCTTGCGGACAAATCTTGAAGTCCCACAGGCCGGTCTCCTCGCGGGTCTCGCGCAGAGCGGCGACTTCCGGGGTTTCACCGGGGCGGGCTGCCTGCGGCACCTGGATGCCGACGACCTGCTCGGAGGAGTGGTCGGTGTGGCGGAACGTCGGCAGGCGTCCGTCGCGGACGACGTGGACAGGGACCGTGGCCATTGATCATTTCGGCCGTCCGTGGACCGGTGCCGGCGCACGGCTGATCTTCACCTGTCCAGGCTGGACCGAGCTCCCCACCGAGCGCCCGGCCTTCCTTCTGGCCGGCGGCGGCGGGCTGCTTTGGAGCCACGCCATTCCCCAGGGTGCTGAGCTGCGGCGATGGCCTGAGTGCAGGCGTTGAGGTGACCCGACCCGCTTCCGGTTCGTGCATCCGCTCGACGACCGGGGAGGCGCGAACGACCCGCAGGATCGGTCGGCGCCCAACAGGACGCGGCAGGGCCTCCATGTCAGGGAAACGCTGCCTGCTGGGCCACCCTGACGATACCTTCGCTGCTACATGAAGCGACGGAGGGTACGCAGCAGGCAACGGAATGCTGTGAGCCTTGGGGGGTGAGCTCAATGACATGGTGGCATGCGTGCCTATGGGGCATGCTCGGTGCCGGCCTGATCGAAGCCAAGGAGATGTGGCGGCTCTATCACCTCACCGACAGCTTCCCCTGGACCAGGAACGGCGTTGCGCAGGTCAAGCCCTATGTGGCCGCTCTCGGCGTGCGCTTTTTCATGGCTGCCGGCATCAGCGGCACCTACGCGGCGGCGGATCAAGTCGGCGGCTCGCTCGCTGCCGTCACACTCGGTATCACTGCCCCCTTGATCATTCAACAGATAGCGGACGCTCCCTCAGGGACCACAGCCAGAGTCTCGGCCGGGAACGAGATTCCTCCCAGGGAGGAGCAGCCCAGGGCGCAGCAGCCACCGTCTTCCCCTACCGCAGACCATGGGAGCCGTGATGGCCGCTAACGCCCACGTCAACTCCTTCCTGCACGCCGTGCGCGCCCAGCTTGCCGCCACCCCGCCTCGTAACCACAGCCCTCTGTCCCCAAAATCCGACTTCTGGCACTGGGTCCGGGCCGCTCTGGCCTTCCGCGCCATCCACGCTGAGAGCGACGGTCTCACTGATGCCGACGGCTCTGCTCTGCCGATCACGGCCGTAGACCCGACCGGCCTTCCGGAAGGGAGGAGCGGATCCTCACTCGCGCCGGGCCCGCTGGGGCGGGTACGCATCGGTGACGTCGCGGCCATCGCCCACGTCGGAAGTCGATTCGTGGATACGGTGTACTGCTATGTGTACTTCCGTGTAGGAACCGCCCCCACAGCCGAAGCGCTCACCGTGGGAACGTTCTTGAAAGCCCAGCAGCGTTTGTATGCCTTCACCTGGTCGGAACGTGACCTCGGCGCCTGGCTGGTCACCATCGCCCGCAACCTCGTCGCGGACCACTTGAAGTCGAGCCGCTTCCGCCTCGAGGGAGCCACCCGCGACACGCCTGGCGTCGGTGACGGCGAGAACTCCCCCGAGGAGTCCCTCCAAGGATCACGGTCGAACGCCGCGCTGATCGAGGCCGTACGCCGCCTCAACCCGCAGCAGCAGGAGTGCGTGACCTTGCGATTCCTCCTCGGCCTCTCCGTCGCCGAGACGGCCCGCGTGATGGGCAAGAACGAGGTCGCCATCAAGACCCTTCAGTACCGGGCCGTGCGCACCCTCACCCGGCTGCTTCCCACCCGTCCGGCGGAGCCGTCAGCCCCGCATGTATCGGGTCACCCTGACCGGAGTACTCCGGATTCGGCAGGCGAGCTACCGCCTGCGGCGCCCGACCGAAGTGATCCATGGGGTTCGCCGGGAAGCTCGTCCACCGGCACGGTGAGAACCCGACGCCGGGCGGACGCGTTCGCACAGGTCTTGGCCGAAACCGAAGAGACCACAAGTCCGACGCCGACAGCCGCGTCCGATACTGAACTGCTTGATCTTGCGCATCACCTCGGAGAGATCGGTACAAGATTTCGTTCTGCCGCCGTGTTCCAGACCAGGCTGCTCAATCAACTACGCGCTGTTGCCGAGTCGTCAGGTGACTCGGAGCAGCCCTCGTAGGCGATGACGGGGCCCGCGGCTGCCGGATCGGCCTGAGGTCGCCCGGTCGTCGACCCGTCGTCCAGGGCTTCCAGGTTCTTCGCGTCGTAGGCGGTGTGAGCCACTGCGGTGATCTCGGTTGCGGCCGGCCACCCGGCAGGGGTCCGGCGCTTGCGGCGGCCTGGTCGAAGGTGGGCGTGAGCTGAGTCAGCACGGTGAAGCGGCCGGCGAGGCCACTCACTTATGGGCAACTTGCCCAGCTCCCCAGGGCGTCGATCCGTCGGTGGTCGGGTGTCATCGCCCGCGACGTGGCCGCTCCGCGTCGTGTCGGCGCCTCGGGCGTGCCCGGGTGTGGGTGGGGAATCGGCCAAGTCGGGGCGACCGCCGGGATCTACCCCTCCGAAAGGTATAGACCAATGCTAGGTTGGTCGGGCAGACCGCGCAGTCCTTGACCACCCGTCAGAGGAGAAGCCATGCCCTCCCCTTCGCGGGGCGGCGGCCAGGCCGCCATGCCCAAGTACCAGCGGATCGCCGCAGCGCTGCGCAGCGATCTCGACCGCGCCGCACACGCCCCCGGCGGCAGACTGCCGTCCGAACGCAGCCTCGCCGCCCGCTACCAGGTCAACCGGCAGACCATCCGGGCGGCCCTCCAGTACCTGCGCGAGGACGGACTCGTCGTCACGGGCCGCCGCGGCACCCGCCCTGTCGTCCCGGTCGCCGCCGTCCCGACCCTTGCCGCGGCCGTATCCGGTGTCCCGGCCGCCGGATCCGCCGCCGGGCCCTCCGCCAGGTCCTCCGCCACGCCCCCCGCCGGGCCCGCGGCGGCGCGGAGCTGGTCCGCCTACGTCACCGTCCCGCCCTCCCTCGGCGCGCTCCTCGGCATGGCCGGGGGAGACCGCACCCTGGTCCATCACCACCGCGAACGCGGACCGGCCGGCGAGACCCTCCGGGACGCCGTCACCTACTTCGGCCCCGGGGCCGTCGCGCGGAGTCCGGAGCTTGCGGCCCTGCGCAACCGGGCGGCGACGACCGGCGCCCGCGAGCAGGACCTGCTCGCACTGCATCGCTGGCTCGACCGCGCCGCCGCGGGCGGCCGGGTCGCCGAGACCCTCACCATGACCCGCGTCACCCACCCGCAGACCACCACCGCGACCTGTGGCCTGACCGTGCGCCGCACCCTGCACGACAGCTCCGGCAGGCTGCTGACCGTCACCGACCTGGCCTTCCCCACCTGGGACCGCCTCACCTTCCACCGCGACCGCCGCGACCACGCGACCACCGGTTTCCGCATCACGTGACGGCCGGAGCGGCCGGAACCGCGCTGTGGCCTCGGCCACACCGCGCGCGGCGGCGCGTCGGGCCCGGCGGCCGGTCCGGCCGCCGGGCCGCGGCCCCAACTCCGCCCCGGCGTAGGGGTATACCGGGCCCGGGCCGCCCACGGGCTCCCGATCCGGCGCGCGGATCCGCGTACGGGGCGTACGTATCCCGTAAGTGAGGAGGATCACCCCGGCGTTTGCTCAGGTGAATGCCGGGAATCGGCGCTGCTGGAGCGGAACCATGTCCTCCGGCCGTTCGTGCCGAAGGACATGGCGCACACGGGCCGATCCCGTCCCGCTCCCGGCCCCGCCGGTCCGCCGGCGCGCGCCGTACTTGGTACGACCCGTGAGGTGTATGTGTCCACGCTCCAGGCCGAGCACGTCTACAAGGTGTTCGGGAGGCGCCCCGCCGACAGCGCAGCCGCCGTCCGCGCGCTCCAGAACGGCGCCGACCGTGACGAGTTGCGCGCGGACGGGACGACGGCCGCCGTGATCGACGCCTCCTTCGACGTCCAGCCCGGCCAGATCTTCGTGGTCATGGGCCTCTCGGGATCGGGCAAGTCCACTCTGCTGCGCATGCTGAACGGACTGCTCGAACCCACCTCGGGACGCATCCTCTTCGGCGGCCAGGACCTCACCGCGCTGAGCGCGGCCGAACTGCGCCGCGTACGGTCCACCAAGATCTCCATGGTCTTCCAGCACTTCGCACTGTTCCCGCACCGAAACGTGCTGGAGAACGCCGGCTACGGCCTGGAGGTGCAGGGCGTGCCCCGCGCCGAGCGCGAGCGGCGCGCCGCCGAGGCCCTGGCCCTGTGCGGGCTCGAAGGCTGGGAGAAGTCCTGGCCCGACGAGCTCTCCGGCGGCATGCAGCAGCGGGTCGGCCTCGCGCGCGCCCTGGCCACCGACGCGGACCTGCTGCTGATGGACGAGTCCTTCAGCGCGCTCGACCCGCTGATCCGCCGCGATATGCAGGACCAGCTGCTGGAGCTCCAGAAGCGCCTGAAGAAGACCATCGTCTTCATCACCCACGACCTCAACGAGGCCATGCGCCTCGGCGACGGCATCGCCGTCATGCGCGACGGCCGCATCGTCCAGCAGGGCACCGCCGAGGACATCCTCACGCGCCCCGCCGACGACTACGTCGCCTCCTTCATCCAGGACGTGGACCGCTCCCGGGTCCTGACGGCCGACGCCGTCATGGACGATCCGGAACCGGCTGCCGACACCTGCGACTGCCCCACCGTCACCGCCGGGACCCCGCTCGCCGACCTGTGCGCCGTCAGCGCCCGGGTCCCGCACGCGGTCGCCGTCACCGGCGCGGACGGCGCCGTCATCGGCTCCGTACCCCAGGACCGCCTCATCGCCTTCATCGGCGACGAACAACGGCCCCCGATGTACTGCGCGGAGGTGGCAGCCTGATGCCCCGCCTCCATCTCGGCAACTGGGTCGACAGCGGAGTCGATTTCCTCCAGAGCCACCTCTCCTGGCTGTTCGAGGCCATCAGCTCGCTGGTCAACGGCCTCTACGACGGCATCGACGCCGTCCTCTCCGCCCCCGCCCCGCTGCTCTTCGCGGGCATCCTCGCGGTCGGCGCCTGGTGGCTGCGCGGTCTGCTGGCGGGCCTGCTCGCCTTCGCGGGCTTCGCGCTGGTCGACTCCCTCGGCCTGTGGGAGGACGCCATGTCCACCCTGTCCCTGGTCCTGGTCGCCACGCTCGTCACCCTGGCGTTCGCGATCCCGCTCGGCATCTGGGCGTCCAGATCAGACCGCGTCAGCGCCCTCCTGCGGCCGGTCCTGGACTTCATGCAGACCATGCCGGCCATGGTCTACCTGATCCCCGGCATCATCTTCTTCGGGGTGGGCGTGGTGCCCGGCATCATCGCGACCATCATCTTCTCGCTGCCGCCGGGCGTACGGATGACCGAGCTCGGCATCCGCCAGGTCGACGGGGAACTGGTCGAGGCCGCCGAGGCCTTCGGCACCAGCCCGCGCGACACCCTCGTACGCGTCCAGCTGCCGCTGGCCCTGCCCACCGTCATGGCGGGCGTCAACCAGGTCATCATGCTGGGCCTGTCCATGGTCGTCATCGCCGGCATGGTCGGCGGCGGCGGACTCGGCGGCGCCGTCTACAAGGCCATCGGCAACGTCGACATCGGCCTCGGGTTCGAGGCGGGCGTCTCCATCGTCATCCTCGCCATGTACCTGGACCGGATGACCGGGGCGCTCGGCCGGCACGTCTCCCCGATCGGCCGTCGTACGCTCGCCAAGGCGCGGGCCGCCGCCACCGGCGCCGCCAAGCTGTGGAACCACCGCCCCCAGCCCGCGTACGCGATCAGCGGCGCCGTGGTGCTCGCGCTCGTCGCGGGCGGCCTGAACACCTTCGGCGGCTCCACCGCCGAGGACGGTCCGACCGGGGCCGCGAACATCGGCAAGGGCCGCACCCTCTCCGTCGGCTACATCCCGTGGGACGAGGGCATCGCCTCCACCTTCCTGTGGAAGGAGCTCCTGGAGCGCCGCGGTTACAAGGTCGACGCCCGCCAGCTGGAGGCCGGCGCGCTGTACACCGGCCTGGCCGGCGGCCAGCTCGACTTCCAGACCGACTCCTGGCTGCCCGTCACCCACGCCAAGTACTGGGAGAAGTACGGGAGCAAGCTGGAGGACCTCGGCTCCTGGTACGGCCCCACCTCGCTGGAGCTGTCCGTGCCCTCGTACATGAAGGACGTGCGCTCGCTCGCCGACCTCAAGGGCAAGGGCGATCAGTTCAAGGGCAGGATCATCGGTATCGAGCCGAGCGCCGGTGAGATGTCGATCCTCAAGGACAAGGTCCTCAAGGACTACGGTCTCGACGGCGAGTACAAGGTCGTCGACGGCTCCACGCCCGGCATGCTCGCCGAGCTGAAGCGGTCCTACGAGAAGAAGGAGCCGGTCGCGGCCGTGCTGTGGTCCCCGCACTGGGCGTACTCCTCCTACGAGCTGACCAAGCTCGAGGACCCCAAGGGCGCCTGGGGCAAGGGCGACGGGATCCACAGCCTGGCCCGCAAGGGCTTCGCGCAGGACGAGCCGAAGGTCGCCGAGTGGCTGAAGTCCTTCAAGCTCACCGAGGAGCAGCTGACCGGCCTGGAAGCGAAGATCCAGGAGACCGGGAAGGGCAAGGAGCAGCAGGCGGTCCGCGCCTGGCTCCAGGACCACCCCGAGATCGACAAGCTCGCGTAACACCGCGGGAAGTCGGGCTCCCGGGCTTCCGGGCTCCCGGGCATCCGACCTCCCGGACGGCCGAAGGCGCCGCCGCACGCAGGACCCGTACGTAGCGTCGTACGGTCCTCCGCGCGGCGGCGCCTTCGTCAGGTCCGGGCGGCTCAGCCGACCGGCACCCGGTCCGGGGTCCGCCGCTCCTGCGTGCCGGTCTCCTCCGTGCGGCGGCGCGGGCGCACCGGCCACCACAGGGACCGACCCAGGAGGGTGGACAGCGCGGGCACCAGCACGATCGACAGGACGAAGGCGGAGAGCATGATCCCGAGGGCCGTCGCGAAACCGATCTGCTGGGTGGACGGGGCGGGGGTCACGGCCAGGCTGCCGAAGGAGGCGGCCAGCACCAGGCCGGCCGTGGCGATGGCGGGAGCCGTGTGCCGGACGGCGCGGCCCACCGCGGCCCGGGCGGGGCCCGGCCGGGCCATCTCCTCCCGGATCCGGTCGCTCATCAGGATGTTGTAGTCGGTGCCCAGCGCGACCACGAACAGGAACAACACCAGCGGCAGCGTGAAGTCCACCCCGGGGCGGTCCAGCGCGTGCTGGAACACCAGGGTCGAGGCGCCGAGGGTGGCGGCGAAGCCGAGCCCGACCGACGCCAGCAGGATCACCGGCGCCAGCAGACTGCGCAGCAGGGCGATGAGGATCAGCGCGATGAGCGCGGCCGCCACCGGGAACACCACCCGCAGGTCCTTGTCCACCGCGGTGGCGATATCGGCGAACACCGCCGCCGTGCCGCCCACATGTGCCTCCGTACCGGCGGGGGTGTGTGCCAGGACCGTGGCCCGGACCGGACCGGTCACCAGATCGCGGGCCTCCTGCCGATGCGGGTCGGCGGTCAGGAACAGGTCGATCCGGGCCGCCCGGCGATCCTCGGTCAGTACCGTCTCGGCGACCTGGCCCACGCCGCCGACCCCGGCGAGCGCCTTGGACAGTCCGCCGAGGCGTTCGGCGGTCAGGGCGACGCCGTCGGAAGCGGTGACGAAGACGCTGGTCGGGTCCGAGACGCCGGCCGGCAGGGCGCGGGAGATCTCGGCAGCGGTGGTCACGGCGGGGGTCCGCTCGCCGCTCCCACCGCTCTGCCCGTAGTCCATGTGCATCCCCACGACCCCGGCGGCCAGTGTGCCGAGCAGGGCCACCGAGGCCAGGACCAGCGTGAACGGCCGGCGCGCCACCCGGTCGCCCATCCGCGCGGCGGACCCCGCACGGGGCTCGTACCGCAGCGCCCGGGACGGCCAGAACATCTTGCGGCCGGTGACCGCCAGCAGGGCCGGCATCAAGGTCAGGCTGCCCAGCAGCATCACCAGCACGGACAGCGCGATGGCCGGCCCGAGGACCCGGAACTGGCCGAAGGAGGCGACCCCGAGCGTGGCGAACGCGGCGACGATGGTCAGGGCCGCGGAGGTGATGGCCGTACCCACCCGCCCGGCGACCTCGGCGGCCGCCTCGCGCCCGGACTGCTCGGGGTGTTCACGCAGTTGTTCCCGGAAGCGGAAGAGGAGGAAAAGGAAGTAGTCGATACCGATACCCATCAGCACCACACTGATCAGGCTCGGTGTGGACTCGGACAGTCCGATGTCGGTCAGCAGCGCGGCGCCGACCACCGCGCCCGCCGCGGCGCCCCCGATGACGGTGACCGCCAGCAGCGGCAGCAAGGCGGCCGCCACGCTGCGGAAGACGAACACGTGCAACAGGACGATGACCGCGAGCATGGCGACGCCGACGATCGTCGAGCGGGTCTTCTCGGCTTCCGTCGCGTCCACGCGATCGGCGATCCCGCCGGTGAAGCCGGTACGCAGGCCCTCCTCCGCCAAGGCCTCCCGGGTCGAGTCCCGGAAGGCCCGGTAGGTGTCCTGCACCCCGGGATCGGCCGGGTTGCCGGTCAGTTCGACGGACAGCAGCCGGAAGGAGCGGTCGGGCGCCGTCATGGCCGGGGCGACCCGGGGGACCTGGGAGTGGTCCTGGGCGAGCGGCATCGTCTCCTCGGTCCTGGGCATGACGACGCGCTTCTCGGACAACCGCGCGGCCTGCGCGTCGATGCGCCGCTCGTCGGCGGCGCTGAGCGGAGCCTCGTCCGAGCGGGCCACCAGTACGGTCAGGAGGTTGGCGTCCGGCTTCGCCCCGAACCGCTCCTCGGCGATCTTCAGAGCGGCAGCCGAGTCGTACTGCGCGGGCAGGAACCCGGCGTTGCCGGTCTGGACGGCGCGGAAGACGAACGCCTGGCCCAGGACGGCGGCGGCCAGTCCCAGGACCGCCCACAGGGCGATGACCTTCCACGGACTTCTCGTCGAGAATCCGGTCAGGGCGCGGATCACATTTCCTCCGGTCTGTGCGGTGCCGGCCAGGAGTTCCCGGCCTGACTCCAGACCATCAGCAGCGAGCGGGCGAAACGTCAGGTCGGGGGAGGATCCGCACCCCGGGACCAGGGTCCGGACGTCCCCGCCGACCAGGACTCAGGTCCTGGTCCGACGCCCGACCGGGGTCGGGCGGCAAGGAGGCCCGCCGATGCCAGAATGGGTCTCGACCACCGGGGAACGGGACCGGCGGCACGGGGGCGGGCACGGACGCGGCATGGGTGCGGCATGGGTGCGGGCGAAAGCAAGGGCAAAGGCATGGGCAGGGGCAGCGGCGGGGGCATACCTACGCGTGCGGGTACGGCCGCGGGCCCGGACGAGCATGCGGCCGCTCGCTCGGTCGAGGGCGCGGAGAGCGAAGAGGACCAGGGGCGCTGGACGCGCAACGACGCGCTCGTCGCGGTGGCGGCGGCCGCCGCGGACCTCGTCGGCTTCTCGTTGAGCACGCTCACCGAGGGCGGCACCCTCAGCGTCACCGCGGTGGTCCTGCTGGTGGTCTCGGCGATGACCCTGCTGGCCCGGCGCGTCCGCCCGGTGCTCGTACTCGCCGCGATCCTGGCCGTAGGGGTCCTGGTGAACCTGGCGGCACCGCAGTCCCCGCACTTCACCCTCGGCCTGACGATCGCCCTCTACACGGTGGCCCGGACGCACCGACCCGCCGTCGTCGCGACGGCCGCGGCCGCGTCGGCGGTGCTCGCCTCCGCCGGGCAGGGCGGATGGCCGCTGCCCTTCGGCTGGTGGGGACTGGCCGGAAGCGCCACCGCGGCCTTCATCACCGTCGCGGCGGCCTGGGGGGTCGCACACCGGCAGCGGGAGGCCGCCGCCCACCGGACCCGGCTCGCCGACCGGGCGGTGGCCGAGGAGCGCCGCCGGATCGCGCGCGAACTGCACGACATCGTCGCCCACCACATCACCACCATGCAGCTGATGGCCGGCGGGGCGCGGGCGAACCTGGCGCACGACCCCGAGGTGTCCCGGGAGGCGCTGGTCACCCTGGAGGACTCCGGACGGATGGCTCTGCGCGAGATGCGCCAACTCCTCGACGTGCTCAGGGCCGGGGAGGAGCCGGAACAGTCCCCGCCGGCGCCGCAGCCCGGTACGGACGACCTCGGCCGGATCATCACCGAGTCCCGGCTCGCCGGTACGGAGACCGAGTTCACCGTGAGCGGGCCGGTCCGCCCGCTCCCGCCCACCGTGGGCCTCACCGTCTTCCGGATCGTCCAGGAGGCCCTGACCAACACCCGCAAGCACGCCGGCCGGGCGCGGGCCCACGTACGGCTCACGTACCACGCCGACGAGGTGGGAGTGGAGGTGCGCGACGACGGAGCGGGAGCGCAGACACCGCCCGCACGCCCCACCGCACGCTCCGGATACGGTCTGATCGGCATGCACGAGCGGGTCGCCCTGCAGGGCGGCACCCTGGAGGCCGCCGCGGTCGCCGGTGGCGGATTCCGGGTGGCCGCCCGGATCCCTCTCCCGGTCCAGGACGCTTTCCACAGAGAGGTTCCGCACGCATGATCCGTGTACTCATCGCCGACGACCAGCCGCTGGTCCGGCGCGGCCTGGCCCTGATCCTGGGCCCCGACCCGGAGTTCCAGGTCGTGGGCGAGGCCGAGGACGGAGCCCGGGCCGTGGCCCTCGCGCATGAGCTACGGCCCGACGTGGTCGTCATGGACATCCGCATGCCGGTCATGGACGGCGTCAAGGCCACCGAGGAACTCGCGCGCACGCTCCCCGACACGCGTGTCCTGGCTCTCAGCACCTTCGACATGGACGAGTACGTGGTCGCCGCTCTGCGTGCGGGCGCGTACGGCTTCCTGCCCAAGGACATCTCCCCGGAGGAGCTGATCGCCGCGGTCCGCATCGTCCACACCGGCGAGGCGGCCGTCGCGCCGCGGCTGCTCAGCCGGCTCCTCTCCGCCTACGTACGGACCCCCGAGCGGCCGCGGTCGTGGGCGCCTGAGACCCCCGCCGAACTCACCCCGCGCGAGCTGGAGATCTGGCGGCTCATGGCCACCGGGCGGGGCAACGCCGAGATCGCCGCGGAACTGGACATCAGCGTCTCCACGGTCAAGAACCACATCACCGGCATCTTCGGCAAGCTGGGCGTCCGCGACCGCGCGCAAGCGGTGATCGCGGCGTACGAATCGGGCCTGGTGGAGGCCGGCAGCGGGAGCGGTTGATCACCAAGTGCCCGTAAGAGAACCGGATTCCCCCTGCTGACCGCACCTGTGACCAGCCGGAACACTGGACGATCCGCCCATGCGCACGGGAGCCCGTCCATGGCACAGTGCGATCAGCCCGACCGCACGACCAGGGAGCCTCCATGCGCGATCCGCACACCACGCCGCTCACGGCCGCCCCCGACTGCCTGCCGGATCCCCGCCCGTTGCCCTGCTGCCCGGTGTGCGCGGACACACCCGAACGCATCTCCTGGCGCCAGCGTCCGGGGCGGCCGGTGACCCTGGTCTTCGACCCCTGCGGCCACCGCTGGTCCTCCCCGGCCCCACCGATCCTGGCGGTCACCCCACCGCCCCCGGCACCGGGCAGCTGACCGCGGCGCGGTGGCGTCGGCGAGCTCGTCGAACCTGCTCGCCCCGACCCGCCGCCGGAGCGACTACCGGCCAGGCCTCAGGAGGCGGGCATCTGCCGGACGTGGGCGCCGGCTTCCTGCACACCGCCGGGAGCGTCCGGGCCGCCCCCTTGGCCGGCGGCCGGCTCGCGCCGGGGGATGAGGAAGGTCGCGAGCATGCCGAGTACCAACAGTGCGGCGCAGGTGTAGCCGTTGATCTGGACCCCGTAGGACATGGCGTCCCGGGCGGCGTCGGCGGCGGAGGCCGTCTCGGGGGTCCGGCTCAGCCCGGAGATCATCGCGCCTGCGCTGTCGGAGACCGCCGAGGAGAGCTCGTGCGCGTCGGGCCTTCCCTGCTGGGTGAGCCGCTCGGACAGGTCGGAGTCCAACGCCGTGAAGAACGTCGACGTCAGGATCGCGATGCCGAGCGCGGAGCCGAGCTGACGCGCGGCGCTCTGGATCCCGGAACCCAGGCCGGCCCGCCGCGGCGGTACGTCCGCCAGGACGACGTTGGTGACCTGCGCGGTGGCGAAGCCGACCCCCGTGCCGTAGAGGAACAGGGCGATGCCGATGACCCACCAGGGCGAGTCGCTGCTCGCCGTCATGCCGAACATCAGCAGGCCGAGCGCTTCGAGCACCAGGCCGATGCGGACGAGGCCGACGGGGCCCGCCTTCTCGGCCATGCCGAAGCCGGCACCGCTCGCGAAGAAGCTGCCGACCGCGACGACGAAGATCATCAGGCCGGTCCGGAGCACGGAGTACCCCAACGTGTACTGGAGCCACAGGGGCAGTACGGCGAGGATGCCGAACTCCGCCAGCGCGATGATCAGCGTCGCGATGTTGCCCGTGCTGAAGGACCTGATGCCGAACAGAGAGGTGTCCATCAGTGGTGCCGTGCCGTTCGCGCGCGTCAGCCGGGCCTGTCGCCGGAGGAAGAGGGCGAGGCAGGCCACGGAGACGGCCAAGGCGACCGGGACGACCGACAGGTTCCCCCCCCGTCACCGAAGGGGCCGAAGCTCTTGCGGGCCTCCCACCAACCGTAGTTGCGCCCCTCGATCAGGCCGAAGGCGAGGAGACCGAGGCCCAGTACCGACAGCATCGCGCCGCCGACGTCGACCTTGCCCGACTGCCGGGGTGACGGCCGGATGAACCGCATGATGCCCGCGAGGATCAGCGCCACGACGAAGATGTTGATACCGAAGGCCCACCGCCAGGAGTACTCGGCGAGCCGGCCACCCAGCAGGGGGCCGACCGCCGCGGCCGCACCGATCGTGGACCCCCAGACGGCGAAGGCCTTGCCGCGGTCGCGTTCCCGGAAGGTCATGTGGAGCAGCGCCAGCGACGTCGGCATGACGATCGCGCCGCCGACGCCTTGGGCGAACCGGCCGGCGATCAGGAGTTCCCCGGAGGGCGCCACCGCGGCGGCGATGCTCGCCAGCCCGAAGACCACGGTGCCGACGACGAACAGACGGCGTGCCCCCACGATGTCCGACAGGCGCCCCATCAGCAGCAGCAGGGCCGCCAGGATGATCGCGTAGGACTCCTGGATCCACTGGGCGCCGAACGCGGAGACCTTCAGGTCCTCGATGATGGGAGGCATCACGACGTTGACGATGGTGAAGTCCACGACCACCAGCGACACACCGAGGGAGATCGCGACCAGACCCAGCCAAGCTTCCCGATCGGCCGATGGGGACCGCGTTGGGTTTTCGGACACTGCGTGCTTCCGATCTTCTCGACGAGACGCACCCGGTGGAACGCCGGGGCGAAATACTGGAGCGGGAGGGGGACGTGTGCCGCCTCCGGAGCAAAGGCACCGTCGCAGGAGAAGAGGACGCGTGCTGACCTCTACCGATCGCCATCGGAGGGCAATTCTTGATCGCCAACCGCACACTGGAGCTCCTCAGCCTGCTTCAGGCGCAGAAGGAGTGGACCGGCGACGGGCTGGCCGAGCGCCTGGGGGTGTCCCCGCGAACCGTGCGCCGCGACATCAACCGGCTCCGCGAACTGGGCTACCCCGTCACGGCGACGAAAGGCGCCTCCGGCTCCTACCGGCTGTCGCGCGGGGCGCGGCTCCCTCCGCTGGTGGTCGACGACGAGCAGGCCGTCGCCATCGCGCTGTCCCTCCAGACGGCGCCCGCCTCCGTGGCCGGCATGGGTGACGCCACCAAGCGCGCGCTGAACTCCATCAAGGAACTCCTGCCGCCCCATCTCTCCCGCCGCCTCGCGACCTTCTCCGTCGAACAGATCGAGAACGCGTGGGAGTTGGCCCCACCCCGGGTCGATCCCGGGCTGGTGGCACAGCTGAGCGCCGCCGCGCAGGAGCGGGAACTCGTACGGTTCACCTACCGGTCCATCGAGGTCGACGAGGTGGCCGGCAGCGAGGTCCTCGCCGAACCCCACCGGCTCGTCGTCTGGTCGGGACGCTGGTACCTGGTCGCCTACGACCAGCACGGGCGCTCCTGGCGCGCCTACCGGCTCGACCGGATCCAACGGCCGGCCCCCACCGGCTGGCGCTTCACCCGGCGCGAGGTTCCCGAGACGGACATGCCCCGCTTCGTCCAGAGCCAGACCGACCGCGGCGACACCCCGGACACCTGGCCCTGCTGGGGCACCGTCCTGACGGAGTGCCCAGCGGCGCTGGTGGCCAAGTGGGCTCCGGGCGCGGCGAGTTTCGAGCCGATCGACGAGCACAACACCCGGATACGGATGGGCGCCTGGTCGTGGTCGGCGCTCATCGGCTTCCTGGTCACCTTCGACTGCCGGTTCACCGTCGAGAGCCCGCCCGAACTCGCCGAGGCGGCCCGCCGTGTGATGGGCCGCATCGATGTCGACATCCCCCGGGCCGACGCGCGGGCCGCGGCCCCGCGGGGTGCGTGTCCACCGACCGGTGGGCACGGGGTCAACCGGGCGGGGCTGCAGGGGGAACGGAGCCGCGGACGAGCATCGCAGGCTTGAGGAAAGCCCCCGTACGCATGGCCCGATGGAGCGCCCGGCGCCCGTGGAGCGCGACCATTGGATGACCACAGAGGACTTCCGGGTCGGGGAGGCCGGGCACACCGATCAGGCCGGCCGGGGGCCGGCGACCGCCTCGGCGAGCAGACGTCGGCCGGTCGTGGTGGTGAGGGCGCCGCGCACCACACCGTGTCCCGTACGGCCCCGGGCGGGCGCCGAACGCAAGGTCCCTGCGCGGGCGGCGAGGTCGGTGCGGGCGAAGACGCCCAACGCGTCGGCGCGGCGGGTGCGACGCCAGGCCGCGAGCCCCTCGTCCGACCGCCCGCCTCCGCGGGCGGTGACGGCGGGCGGCGGCGGGCAGCACCGCCACGCCCGGGTCCGGCGCGGGCGAGCGGCGGCGCGGCGCTCAGCCCGACGGGGTCCGCCCCCCACCGTCCCCACCGCCGCCACGACGCCCTCGTCGTCCCCCGTGCCCGCACTCGATCCAGGCCGTATCCCTCGCTGATGCATGCTCAAAGATGCGTGGGAGAAGTCGATTTCGAGCATCATCTTTCATCCAGGCCGGTGCGAGCGCTATCTTGCCGGGAGCATGCCAAGGAGCTGTGTCCGTGTCCGGACCGCACGAGGAGCTGCCCCATGAGACTGCCAAGCATCCGCAGGAGCCAGGGTCGGCAAGGCCCGTCAGGCAGCCGAGTTCAAGCGGTGCGGTGGCGCCGCCGCAGGCGACGCACCCCGGCAGCCGCCGCCCTGCTCGCCGCGGCGCTCACGGTGGCGGGTCTGGCCGCCGCCGGACCGGCCGCCTTACCCGCCTCGGCGGCCCCCGCCGGGGCTGCCGCCCCCGCCGGCCCCACGGCGACGGCGGGCGACGTCACCGGATTCTCCCGCTCCGGTAACACGTTCACCATCACCGCCTCCAGCGGGGCCAAGGCCCGCGTGGTCGTCGCGCGCGCCGACATCTTCCGCCTCTGGCTCTCGCCCGACGGATCCTTCCAGGACGACCCGGCCGGCGCCGACCTCGCCCCCACCACCGACTTCGGGCCCGTGACCACCGGCTACTCGGACGCCGGCAGCCACTACCGGATCACCACCGGATCGCTGTCCATCCGGGTGAACAAGAAGCCCCTGCGCTTCTCCGTCTTCCGCGCCGACGACACCACCCCCGTCTGGCAGGAGACCAAGCCCACCAGTTGGACCGGCGGCCGGACCACCCAGTACCTGACCCGGGGCGCGGACGAGCAGTTCTACGGCACCGGTCTACGCCTGGGCGAGTGGGCGCTGCGCGGCAAGACCGTCCCGATCGCCGTCGACAACAAGTGGCGCGAGAACGACAACGCCAGCCCCGCCCCGTTCTACATGTCCACCAACGGCTACGGCGTCATGCGCAACACCTGGGCCCCTGGCTCCTACGGCTTCGACGCGCCGACCACCCTCACCCACGACGAGAAGCGCTTCGACGCCTGGTACTTCACCGGCGACTCGCTCAAGTCCGTGCTCGACGCGTACACCGACGTCAGCGGAAAGCCGTTCATGGCGCCGATGTGGGGCTTCGAACTCGGCAACGCCGACTGCTTCAACGCCTCCAACCCCGACTACCAGGGCGACCACAACCGGCCGCGCCACCAGAACACGCCCGACGTGGTCGGCTACGCGGCCGACGCCCGGGCCGCCGACATGCCCTCGGGCTGGTTCCTGCCCAACGACGGCTACGGCTGCGGCTACACCGCGCCCCTGAAGTCGACGGTGGACGCCCTGAAGGCCAAGGGCTTTTGGGCGGGCCTGTGGACCTCCACCGGCCTCGGCTCCATCGCCGACGAGGTGGGCACGGCCGGCAGTCGGGGCGTGAAGACCGACGTGGCCTGGATCGGCAGCGGCTACAAGTACGCCTTCGACGGGGTCCGGCAGGCCGTGGACGGGATCGAGAAGAACTCCGACGCCCGCCGCTACGTCTGGACCGTCGACGGCTGGGCGGGCACCCAGCGCAACGCCGTCGTCTGGACCGGCGACACGTACGGCACCTGGGACGACATGCGCTGGCACGTCCCCGCCATCACCGGAGCCGGTCTCTCCGGCCTCAACTACGCGGCCGGCGACATCGACGGCATCTTCGGCGGCAGCCCCCAGACGTACACCCGGGACCTCCAGTGGAAGGCCTTCACCCCGGCCTTCATGACCATGTCCGGCTGGGGTGCGACCAACCCGTCCGCCGGCTACCACGACAAGCAGCCCTGGCGCTTCGCCGAGCCCTACCTGTCCATCAACCGCACGTACCTGCAGCTCAAGATGCGACTGATGCCCTACCTGTACACGATGAGTCGCGTCGCCCACGAGAGCGGCGTCCCCAGCACCCGCGCCATGGTCCTGGAGTACCCCGACGACCCGGTGGCCCGCGGCAACCTCACCAGCGGCCAGTTCATGGCCGGGGACTCCTTCCTCGTCGCGCCCGTCGTCTCCGACACCGAGGTGCGCGACGGCATCTACCTCCCGGCCGGGACCTGGACCGACTACTGGACGGGCCGGACGTACGCGGGTCCGGGGTGGCTCAACGGATACCGAGCACCCCTCGACACCCTGCCGCTCTTCGTCAAGGGCGGCGCCGTCGTGCCGATGTGGCCGCAGATGAACCACACCGGCGAGAAGCCCGTCTCCACCCTCACCTACGACATCCACCCGCGCGGCACGTCCTCCTTCGACCTCTACGAGGACGACGGCCTCACCCGCGCGTACACCTCGGGTGCCTACGCCCGCCAGCGGGTCGACGTCACCGCCCCGACGGCCGGCTCCGGCGCGGTCACCGTCTCGGTGGGCGCCCCCACCGGCAGCTACACCGGCAAACCGGCCTCCCGTGGCTACGAGTTCACCCTGCACGTCGCCACCGGGCCCAGCACCGTCACGGTCGACGGCGCCCCCGTGCCGGGCCTACCCTCCAAGGCCGCCTACGACGCGGCCCCGACCGGCTGGTACTTCGACCCGGCGGACCGCTCCGGAGTCCTCCGGATCAAAACCGGAACGAAGTCGGGCGCCTTCACCGTCGCGGCCACCGGCGTCGGCCTCCCCGCGACCGAACCCCTGCCCGCGGTCACCCCGATCGACCGCTCGGCATGGTCCCTGGTCCACGCCGACAGCCAGGAGACCGCCGCCGAGAACAGGGCGGCCACGCACACCTTCGACGGAAACCCGGCCACGATCTGGCACACCGCCTGGTCCTCCGGCACGCCCGCCGCGCTCCCGCACGAGATCCGGATCGACCTCGGCGCCCGCTACGCGGTCGACGGCCTCGGCTACCTGCCCCGCCAGGACGGCGGCGTCAACGGCCGGATCGGCGGCTACGAGGTCTACGTCTCCGACAGCACCACCGACTGGGGGCCTCCCGTGGCGACCGGCACCTTCGCCGACACCGCGACCGCCAAGAGCACGGCCCTCGCCCCGAAGAACGGCCGCTACCTCCGCCTGAGAGCGCTGAGCGAGGCCGGCGGCCGTGGCCCCTGGACCAGCGCCGCCGAGATCACCCTCACCGGCCGACCGGCCCCCTGACCGCCTCAACCCTCCCCGTCGCCGAGTACGGTCCGGCAGTCCCGCCGGGCCGGCTCGCTCAGCAGTCCGCCCAACCGCGTGAACAGCACGCGCAGTTCGTCCCCCCACGCGTCACGGAAGACGGGATCGATCCGCGCGAGGTCGAGCTCGTTGGCCGCCGACAGCTCGGCGAGGTCCCGCCGCAGCCGCGGGGCGGGGGAGTGGACGCGCCCGGTGAACCGGTCACGGAAGGCCGACTCCTCGCAGGCGAGCGTCGGGTACGAAGCCGCGCGGTCGCAGGCGGCGTACGCGTACACGATCTCCTCGGCCTCGTCGCCGATCACCGCGGCCAGTTCGGCCCGCCGGGTGAGCGGCAGCAGGGCGGTGGGAAAACCGTCCGTCCCGTAGAACGCGTGGCACATCCCGGCCTGTCGGAGCGCGGGGCGCGCCCCCCAGGAGGCGAGGAGGTCCGCCACCCGTTCGAGATGCGCGAGGAGGGTCCCACCCGGGTGGGCGATCTCCCGCGCACCGAGCTCCCGCAGCCATACGACGGCGTGCTCCGACATCGGCGTGTCCCTCCGGTCGGTGACGGTGGGTCCGGCGGGCCGGACGGGTCGACACCCGGTCCCCCGCGAGCCTGGGTTCCGGACCCCGTGGCGGCGGCGGGGACCGGGTTGCCGCCCGGGCCTGTATCGATCTTGATCCCACCCGATCCCCAAGTCAATCCTCCGATTTGCTCCTCACTTCCAAGAGATACCTTGGGTCTCGTGACCCTCGATGATCTTCGTGTGTTCGTGGCCGTCTGCCGCGCCGGCAGCCTCAGCGCGGTGGCACGCGACCTCGGCTGCACCCAGTCGGCCGTCAGCCAGCACGTCCGCCGCCTGGAGAAGCAGACCGGCGCCGGACTCCTGGAGCGCCACGCCCGTGGCGTCGTGCCCACCGAGGCCGGCCGCATCCTCCAGGCGGCCGCCGCCGACGGCATCGCCGGACTCGACGGTGCCCTGCGCCGCGTCGACGACCTCGTCCGCGGAGGTGGTGGCACGGTCCGCGTCACCACCGGAGCGACGACGGTGCGGCACTTCATGTCCGAGGCCGTCGTGACCTTCCGCCGCAGCCACCCCGAGGTGAGCCTGGAGTTCCAGACCGAGAACTCCAGCCGCAGCTGCTTCGACGCCCTCGCCGCCGCCGACCTCGACCTCGCCTGGATCACCATCGGCGGCCCGGTCCGCGGCATCGAGCTGCGCCCCGTCATGCAGCTGCCCTGGGTGCTCGCCGTCGGAGTCGACGACCCCCTCGCCGGCCACACCCACCTCGACCCCGCCGACCTCGCCGGCATCCGGCACATCCGGCTGCCCGAGAACTCCGCCTCCCGCGCCCACCTGGACGCCGCCTTCGCCGAAGCGGGGATCCGGGTCACCTCCGACACCGGCGTGGCCGACTGGGACACCGCCCTGCTGCTCGCCGAACTAGGCCTCGGACACGCCGTCGTGCCCGCGCTGCCCGGCTGGCAGGTCCCCGGCTCGGACGGCCCGCTGCGCCTCGTGCCGATCCCCGCGCTGCCGCCGCTCACGGTCGGCTGGGCCGTCCGCCGCTGGGCCGCCCTCGCCCCGCCCGCGCTCGTCTTCGCCGACGAGGTCGCCCGCAGCTGCCGGGCGCGCGCCGCCGGGCAGAGTTGAGGCCGCCACCAGTCCTACGGCCGTCAGCGCGGCCGGCGCCACCAGCGACGAGCCGTGCGCTCCGGTGCTCGCGGCGACCGCGATCCCGAGGGCCGGGCCGACGTTCATGGCCGTCTGCTTGAGCCCCCCGACCACCCCGGCGTATCCGGCCGGGGCCTCGCCGACCACCGACCCGGTGGCCGTGACCATGACCGTGGTGAATCCGGCGCCGAGCATCCCGAAGGCCACCGGGGACGCGGAGCCCAGCCCGGCGATCCCGGCGACGGCCAGCCCCGTACCCACCAGCGCGGTCCGGCGCGCCCCGAACCGGCGCAACGCCAGGCCCGCCACCGGTGCCCCCGCGACCATCAGCGCGGTCAGCGGCAGCACCCGCACGCCGGTCGCGAGCGGGTCCAGCCCCTCGACGTCCTGGAGGTGGAACGTGGCCGTGAACAGCGCCCCGAACATGCCCCCGGAGACGACGAGCAGCAGCCCCAGCGAAGCGGTTACCGCCCTGGACCGGGCCACGGCGCGCGGCACCAACGGTTGCGCGGCCCGGCGCTCGCGACGTACGAACAGGGCCGCGAGCCCGACGGCACCGCCGAAGCCGATGACGGTGGGCGTGGCCGTCCACCCGTACGCGGGTACGCCGACCAGCGCGTGCACGAACACCGCGAGGGCGGTGGCCAGCAGGGCGGCACCGCCGAGCGCCGGTCGCCCGACCTCCGCGCGCGGCGGCGCGGGGGCCCGTACGGCGAGCGTCAGCGCGGCGATCACCAGGGCCACCGGCACATTGATCACGAACACCGCCCGCCAGTCCCACCGAGCGACCAGCAGGCCCCCGAGCAGCGGACCGGCCGCGGCGGCCAAACCGATCGCACCGGTCCGCACGGCGACCGGCGTCGCGAGCCGCTCGGGCGGGTACGCGAGCCGCAGCAGCGCCAGCGTCGCGGGCTGCAGCAGCGCGCCGAACACGCCCTGCGCGGCCCGCAACGCGATGACCCACCCCACAGAGGGCGCGAACACGATGCCGGCCGAGGCGGCGGCGAAGCCGAGGACACCGACGAACAGCAGCCGGGGATGCCCGTACCGGTCGCCGAGGCGCCCGGCCACCACGAGGAACGCGGCCACGGCCAGCAGATAGGCGGTGCTGGTCCACTGGACCTGCGCCACACTCGCCCCCAGATCGCGCCGCAGGCTCGGCTGGGCCACGGTCAGGACGGTGCCGTCCAGCGCGACGAGCATGGCGCCCGCCACGCTGACGAGCAGTGAGATCCGCGGCCTCATACGGGCTCCGGACCGAGGTGCGCGTCGACGGCGGCAGCGACGAGCCGTTCCACGCCGTCCACGGGCGCGCCCCCGAGGGCCAGCTGCAGGCTGCCCCAGCGCCACAACTGCGCCACGCCGTGCAGGTTGGCCCACAACGCGGCCGCGGTGACGGAGGGTTCGGCCGCCCCGCACCGGCGGACGAGCGTGACGAGGAGGTCGAACATCGGCAGCGTCGACTCCCGCAGCCGCGGCCCCTCGGCGGGCCCCTGGCCCGTACCGTCCAGCAGGTCGTGCCGGAACATCAGGGCGAACATGCCGGCGTGCTCCAGTGCGTAGCCGACGTAGGCGACCCCGATCGTCCGCACCCGCGCGCGGGGGGAGAGCTCCGGCGCGCCGGCCACCGCCGCGACGCGCACCCCGAGATCCTCGAAGCCGCGCCGGGCGATCGCCGACAGCAAGGACTGGTGGGTGGGGAAGTACCGGCGCGGCGCCCCGTGCGAGACGCCCGCCCGGCGGGCGATCTCCCGCAACCCGAGAGCGCCGGCGCCCTCGCTCATGACGAGTTCCACCCCTACGTCGATCAGCCGCTCCCGGAGCGGTCTCTCCTGGTCCATGGACACTGTCTACCAGGAGCGAGTAGACAGTGTCTACTCACCCCTGGTGCGGTGCGGGAGCCGGGTAGGCGCCCGGCGACCTACTCCACCGTCCCGGAGGCCGAAGCCGCCTGGACATCCCCGCCGGCGGTCCGCTGATCCGGTGAGTGCGGTCGACGCAGCCCCTGGAGGAGCAGTTCGATCAGCCGGCGGGGGTCGTAGCGGGGGTCGCCGTCCCGCCCGATGCAGAGGTTGCCGATGCCGCGCATGAGCTCGTAGGGCTGGATGCCGGGCTCGATGTCACCGGCGTCGGCTGCGGCGTCGAGCAGTTGGGCGCAGACGGGCAGCAGGCGGTCGAGGAAGTCGGTGTGCAGCGCGGCGAAGCGGTCGCCCTCGGATTGCAGGGCGTCCGCGAGTCCGTGCTTGGTGACCAGGAAGTCGACGAACAGGTCGATCCACCGGCGCAGTGCGTCGAACGGGGAGGCGGCGTCGGCCAGGAGCTTCGGTCCGGCCTCGGCGCATGCCTCGATCTGGTGGCGGTAGACGGCGGTGACGAGGTCCGCCCGGGTCGGGAAGTGGCGGTAGAGCGTCCCGAGCCCGACGCCCGCCCGGGCCGCGATCTCACGGATCGGCGCATCGATCCCCGAGGTCACGAACACCTCCGCGGCGGCGTCGAGCAGCGTCTGCTGGTTGCGCACCGCGTCCGCCCTCTTGCTTCGGGCGGACGCCCCTCTGGGCCGGTCTGCAGTGGACACCGCGCTCTCCTTCCGGTGGTCGTTGACGAAACGGATCGATGTTCCGTATTTTAAATGGAACAACGATCCGCTTTCAGGTTAGCTGAAGGCGGGCGCTCCGCCTTACCCGCCGCCGGCCACATGCGACCGGTGGCAGGGCCATCGAAAGGCACGCTCATCATGAGTAATCCCGCCCACGCGGCCGACATCCTCGGCTCGCCCGCGCCCGTGCTCTCGGTCAGCCCGTTGGTGCTGCCGGCTCCCGGCCGCGCTGTGGACCTGCAGGTGCGAGTCTCCGCTCCGATGACCGGGAGCGAGCTGCCGATCATCCTCCTCTCGCACGGTCTCGGCTTCTCGAACCACCTCTCCTCGCTGAACGGCTACGCCCCTCTCGCGAACTTCTGGGCCGCACACGGCTTCGTCGTGATCCAGCCGACCCATCTGGACTCCAGGACGCTGAGCCCGCGTCCCGGAACGCCCGAGGCTGCGGCGCACTGGCGTACCCGGGCCGAGGACATGAAGCGCATCCTCGACCAACTCGACGTGATCGAGGCCGCGGTCCCGCAACTGCTCGGGCGCCTCGACCGGAGCCGGGTCGCCGTGGCCGGGCACTCGATGGGCGGGCACACCGCGAGCCTGCTGCTGGGCGCCCGGCTCACCGATCCGCACAACGGGACCGAGGTCGACCTGGCCGAGCCCCGGATCAAGGCAGGTGTGCTGCTCGCCGCGCCCGGCCGAGGCGGTGACGCGCTCACCGAGTTCACCGTCGAGAACTACTCGTTCTTCCTGACCACGGACTTTTCCACGATGACGACGCCCACGCTCGTGGTCGCCGGTGACAAGGACCACTCCGCCTTCCTCACGGTCGCCGGCCCGGCCTGGCACGCCGATCCTTACGCGCTCTCCACCGGCCCCAAGTCCCTGCTCACGCTGTTCGACGCGGAGCACGGGCTCGGCGGGGTCTCCGGATACGACGTCGCCGAGACCACGGACGAGAACCCCGAGCGGGTCGCCGCGGTCGCGCGGCTCACCTGGGCCTACCTGCGCAGCGAGCTCTACCCCGGGGACCCCGCCTGGCAGGCCGCGCGTGACGCGCTGACCGCCGGAGCCGACCCACTCGGCCGGGTCGAAGCCAAGTAGCCGAGCGCGAGGGCCCGCGACACCGGGCATCGGGCATCGGCGCAGTCCCGCACGGGGCACCTGAAGCGTCTGCGCCGCGGTCACGGCGGCAGGACCGTCACCGCCACCCTCACCGCCGGGGCATCGGGCTCCCGTTGACGCGCTGCGGTCGGCCGGCCTGCGCGCTGTCGTCGTGCATCCGGCACAGCGGCAGTGCGCCGGTCGGTTCGAGCAGGCGGTGCAACTGGTTCGGCGACGGGCGGGCGGTGCACCGGTTCGGCGACGGGCGGGCGGGCGCCGGCGGTCGACCCCCTCGGCCCTCGCCCGCCCCTCGACCGGCTGATCCCGCACCGCCACGACCAGGCTCCGACACAGCCGGACCGGCCGGTACTTGCCGCCCTCGGCTGACACCCGGCCCGCCCCCTGGTTATCGTCAGGGCAGTCGGGAGGGGGGAGGTGACCGTGCGCGGTGCCGTCAAGGGTGCATCGCTCGCCGCAATCGCGGCGGCCGTGGCCGTACTGGCCTCGCTCGCGGCCAACGCCGCCACGTCCGAGAACCGATGGCCCGGCGCGCTCGACCACATCCGGCAGCAGCCGTGGTGGTGGGTCGCCGGACTCGCTGCCGCCGCGATCCTCGCGGCCGTGATCCTGGCCTGGCGGCAGGAGCGGCCCGCTGCGGTCGCCGGCGATCCTCCCGTCCCATCCGCGCAGACCGTTCCGGACTGGGTGATCGACCGCACCGAACGGGCCCGCACCGTCAAGGCGGTGTGCCGTACCCGGCGCGGCAGCCGTACCGTCGCCATCACGACCTCCCTCGAAGGCGCCGGCGGCTTCGGCAAGACGGTCCTCGCCCGGGCGGTGGCCGCGAGTCCGCGCGTACGGCGGCACTTCCGCGGCCGGATCTACGTCATCACGATCGGCCGGGACGTCCGCGGCCGGGCGGCGATCGCCGCGAAGGTGGCCGAGGCCACCCGGTTCGTCACCGGCGACACGACGGCCTTCGACGACCCGGGCCTGGCGGGCGACCACCTCGGCCGGCTCCTCGACCGCCGCCCCCGCACCCTGTTTCTCCTCGACGACGTCTGGGACGCCGAGCAGATCGACCCCTTCCTGCGCGGCGGCGCCCGCTGCGTCCGCCTCGTCACCACCCGTGTCCCCGGCGCCCTGCCGCGCGGCACCGAACGCGTCCGCGTCGACCAGATGTCCCCCGCGCAGGCGCGCGCGGTCCTCACCTGGGAACTGCCCGCTCTCCCGGAACCCCTCGTCCGTGACCTCCTGGAGGCCAGTGGACGTTGGGCCCTGCTCCTGCGCCTCATCAACCGGCTGATCAGCCGCCGCATCGCCACCGGCAGCGAGCCGGAGCACGCCGCGGCGCAGACGCTGCGGGGGCTCGTCGCGCACGGCCCCGCCGTGGTCGACTCCGACCCGGTCACGCTCGACCTGGACGATCCCGCCCGCCGCGCCCAGGCCGTCCGGGCGACGGTGGAGGCGGCCCGGGCCCTGCTGCCGACCGGTGGCGGCCGACGTCTCGCGGAGCTGTCCGTCTTCGCGGAGGACGAGTCGATCCCCGTCCCGCTGATCGCCCGCCTGTGGACGGCGACCGGCGGTCTGACGGAGGACGAGAGCCGTACGCTCTGCGCCGCGTTCGACCGGCTCTCCCTGGTCTCGCTCACCCCCGACCACGGCGGCCGCGTCGCGATCCACGACGTGCTCCGCGACTATCTGCACAAGGAGTTGGGCGAACCGGCCGTGACCGCCCTGCACGGTACGCTCGCCGACGCCTTCGGTCCTCGTCCCTGGGAGTCGTCCGAGGGATACGTCCTCGACCACGCGATCGAGCACCTGCTCGCCGCAGGACGGACGTATGACGCGGAGCGCGTCGCGAGCGACCTGCGCTGGATCGAGACCAGGCTTCATCAACGCGGCCCCATGGCGGCCTGGGCCGACCTGTTCGACGTCCCCAGGCGGCACGCGGCCCGGCTCGCCGACGACCTCACCCGAGCCGCCCACCTCCTCACCCCGACCGACCCGCCCGAGCTCCTGACGAACGTCCTGCACAGCCGCCTGGAGTCACTGCCGCTGTGGCGCGACCGGATCGCGAGCCGGCAGGCCGCCCCCGAGATCATGGCCCGACCGCTGCTGCGCAACCGCGGCACCCCGCCGGACCTACCCGAAACGGCGCTGCTGCGCACCTTTCTCGGCCATACCGGACCCGTGCTGTCCGTCGGGATCCCGTCCGACGGTGCGTCGCTCGTGACCGTCGGAGCCGATGGGATGGCCCGCGGACTCGACCCGGAGAGAGGCGGCGAGTTCACCGTGGACGTCCGAGGCCCCGGACGCTTCCGGGTCCTCGCGGTCGCCCCGTACGGCACCGGGCTGGTGACCGGCGGGCCGGGCCGTACCTTCCACGCCTGGACCCTCGACCGGGCCACCCCGCCGACGCGACCCCTGGGGCCGGTCGGGGGCCGCGGAGCGTCGGTGCGGGCCCTGGCGGCCTCCGGGTGCCGGATCGCGACCGTGGCCACGGACGGCACCCTGGAGGTCTGGGACTGGAGCGGGAACCACCTCGCCCAGCACTCCCAGCAGGGTGACGATCACACCTGCGTGGCGTTCTCCTCCAACGGTGTGTGGCTGGCCGTCGGCGGCCGCCGACAAGTCCGGTTGATGTCCGCGGACCTCGCCCAGATGCAGGACCGCGGTTCGACCGCCGGCGCTCCGGTGAACGCCATCGCCATCGCGTGCGACGGCAGCTGGATCGTCTCCGCCGAGGCGAACGGCGTGCTGCAGATCTGGGACGAGACGCCGCCCCACCGCACGTGGCAGATCTCCGCGCACAGAGGCCCGGCCACCGCGGTGGCCGTCTCACCGGACGGCACCTGGCTGGCCAGCGGCGGCGTGGACGGCACCGTCGCGGTCTGGGACCGGCGGACACGGGAGTGCCGGGCCCGCTTCACCGCCCATACCGGGCGGGTCCACTCCGTCGCGGTCACACCGGACGGCGGCCGGGTGATCAGTACCGGAGCCGACGGAGCGGTACGGGTCTGGGACAGCGGGGGGCCCGAGCGGATCCGCTCCGGCGACGGCGAGGGAATGCGGACGGTCACCGTCGTCGGCCACACGCAGGGGCTGGCCGTGGTCCACCGTGACGGCAGCACCCGACTCTGCGACCCCTACGGTGACACCTGGAGCAGCCCCCTGTCGTCGCGTCACGGGGACTACCGAGGGCCGGTCGCCTTCGCGGAGTGCGGCAGTTGGTACGCGGCGGGCCGGCTGCACGGCGTCGAGATCAAGAACATCGATCAGCCCGAGGCCGTGGACCCCGTCGTCCTCCCGCTGGGTCCCTCCACCACCGCCCAGGCCCTCGCTGTCGCCCCCGACGGCAGGTGGCTCGCCGTCGCGGACTCGGCGGGAGCGCTCCAGTTGTGGAACCGTGTCCAAGAGGCCCGGACCGCCACTGTGCCGGGCCCTTGGGGTGCCGACGCCCGAGCGCACACCGTCGCCGTCGCCCCCGACGGGACCTGGCTGGCCGTGCTACGCCACCGGCCGCGGCCCGTCCGGACCGGTGCCGAGTCCCTGGTGCAGGTGGTCCGCCTCGCGGGAGGCCGCGCCGTCGCCGGCAGCCAGGTCCAGATCCACCGCGGCGAGAAACTCACCGGCCTCGCCGTCACCCCCGACGGCACCCGCCTGCTCACCACGTCCCCGAGCGGAGAGGTGAGCCGGTGGGACCCGCTCACCGGCGTCCTCCTGAGCACCCTCACCGACCCCGACGGCCCCGTCAACGGCCTGGCTGTTTCCCCCGACGGCAAGTGGATCGCCACCGCCGGCTCCCTGCTCCGCGTCTGGGACGCCGCCACCGGCCGGACCGTCGCCGGCGTCCGCGCCGAGACGCCGCTGACTTCCTGCGCCTGGCTGCCCGACGGCCGCGGGCTCGTCGCCGTCGGCGAACGCGGCCTGTACTCCCACGAGTTCCGGCCCTGAGGCGACAACCCCGAGGGGACCGCCCGGGCCGGCGCCGCGGTCGGAGACCTCGATGCCGAGGCGGCCTCACCGCCTCCGGCGCACCGTCCCACGGCTCCGGCCGCCCTGACCGTGCTGTCGGCCTGGACGAGGGCTGACCGGCGCCACGCCCGGGAAGCAGCCGTATGTCCGCTCGGCCGTCCGCTTCCTTCCGGGCGTGGCGGACACGTTCCGCCGCCGGACCCGCGTCGCCCCAGGCTCCGGCGCGGCTTCACCCAGGGCAGAAGGCCACTCCCTTCCCCCCGCGCCCCGGATCCCTAGGGTGAGGGGGGTGACCACTCATGCGCCGAACGAGTCCCGCGCCATCTCCCCGCGCCCGCAAGCCCCGTCGCCCGGACCCGACGGGACGGCCGCCGCCCCGCGGCGACCCGTGGCCGGTCCCCAGCCACGCGCGCCGAGGGAGCCGCTGTGGCGTGACCTCGTCGGCGACGTGCTGCGGCGCGAGCGGCTCGCCCAGGAACGCACGCTGAAGGACGTGTCGGAGGCGGCCCGGATCTCGATGCCGTACCTGTCGGAGGTGGAGCGCGGACGCAAGGAGGCATCCTCCGAGGTGCTCGCGGCCGCCGCCCAAGCCCTCGGGCTCGGCCTCGCCGACCTGCTGCTGCTCGCCGGTGACGAGCTCGCCCGGCACGCCCGGAGCCGGGTGGTCCGGGGCCGGGTGGTCCGGGGCCGCACGTCAGCCACGCCGCGCACCGCCCGGTACGACGGCCTCTGCCTCGCCGCCTGACCGGACCGGACCGGGCCGACGGCCGGTACAGCGGGGCGGGCCCCCGCCGTACCGGCCGCCTCGGCGGCCCTCGGCCGCGGCCGCCCGGGCTCAGGCGAACGCGAACCGTCGGCTCAGCACCTCGTCGGCGAGCCCGTAGGCGACGGCCTCCTCGGCGGTGAACACCTTCTCCCGGTCCATGTCCGCGCGCAGCGTCGCCACGTCGTGGTGCGTGTGCAGGGACAGGACCTCCTCCACCTGCGAGCGGATACGGACCATCTCCTTGGCCGCGAGGCTGAGGTCGGAGACCGTCCCCTGCCGGCCGCCGCTGGCCGGCTGGCCGAGCAGCACCCGTGCGTGCCGGAGCACGAACCGTCGCCCGGGGTCTCCGCCCGCCAGCAGCACCGCCGCCGTCGACGACGCCTGACCGACACAGAAGGTGGAGATCGGCGCCTGCACGAACGTCATCGTGTCGTAGATCGCCATCAGCGAAGTGAACGATCCGCCGGGCGAGTTGAGATAGATCGAGATCTCCTGCTCCGGGTTCTCCGACTCCAGGTGCAGGAGCTGCGCGATGACCACGTTGGCAACCCCGTCGTCGATCTCGGTGCCGAGGAAGATGATCCGCTCGTTCAGCAGCCGGCTGAAGACGTCGTAGGACCGCTCGCCCTGCGCGGTCCGCTCGATCACGTAGGGAACCGTGTACGACCCCATGTCACAGCCCCGTCCGTCGGCGCGGCGTGGCCGGGCGGATGTCGGCGAGCGACTCCACCACCCGGTCCACCATCCCGTACTCCCTGGCCTGTTCGGCCGTGAACCAGCGGTCCCGGTCGCCGTCCCGCGCGATCGTCTCCTCGCTCTGCCCGGTGTGCTGGGCGGTGATCCGCTCGACGGCCTTCTTGGTGAACTCGAGGTTCTCCGCCTGGATCTCGATGTCCGCGGCGGTGCCGCCGATGCCCGCCGAGGGCTGGTGCATCATGATCCGCGCGTTCGGCAGCGCGAGCCGTTTGCCGGGCGTCCCCACGGTGAGCAGGAACTGGCCCATGCTGGCGGCGAAGCCCATCGCCAGCGTCGAGACGTCGTTCGGGATGAGCCGCATCGTGTCGTAGATGGCGAGACCCGCGGTGACCGACCCACCCGGGCTGTTGATGTACAGGCTGATGTCGGAGCGCGGGTCCTGCGCCGACAGCAGCAGCAGCTGCGCGCACACCCGGTTGGCCGACACCTCGTCGACCTGGGTGCCGAGGAGGACGATCCGCTGGTCGAGCAACCGTGCCGCGAGGTGGTCGTCGAAGTGACCGGGCGGGGTGTCGCCCTCCTCCGCGCGAGGCGCGAGCATGGTGAGGGAAGTCATCGTTTCTCCTTGTCGAGGCGGGATGCCGTCGACTCCACTCTTGACCCCGGGAGCCCCCCGAACGCCGTTCCTCTGCCCCCGGCAGATCCGCCACGGGCGGACACGACGTCACGGCACCGGTGGTCGAACGCGGAACCCGCTCGCCGTCACCCTCACCGACGACGACCGGCACGAGGTCACCCAGCTGCTGCAGCTGCTCGACGCCATCCCACCGATCCTGGGGCTCCGCAAGCTCCGACGCCTGTACGCCGACCGGGGCCAGGACCTCGCGGCGATGCCGGACCACCAGGCCGGTGCCCTGGTGGCCACCGTCGGCGATCGTGGTCGTCGGTCGGGGTCATCGGTAGAGCTGGTGGGCGGAGTCGGTCCGGTGTGTGGGGTGGCCGGGGAGGGTGTAGGCGAAGTTGAGGACGGTGCGACGTACTCCGGGGCGGGTCAGGGGGGTGACGCGGTGGGCGGTGGTGTCGCTGCGGAGCAGGTAGGCATCGCCGGCGTGGTGGTGGCCGGTCACGGCCGCCGGTGTTCCCAGGGCGTCCAGGCGCGGGGTGCCGGGGGTGTATTCGAGCAGGCCGCCGTCCTCCGGTCTGCCCGGCGCCTCCAGGAAGAGGACGAGGGCGTAGGGGTGGTCGTCGGTGTGGCCGCCATGGGTGTCACCCTCCTGGTGGAGGATGTTGAGGACGTGACGCTCCACCGGGTCCGGCACGGAAGTCACGGCCTGCCCGGTGAGACGGCCCAACAGCGAAAGCAGGTCCTCGTCGGCGTACAGGCGGGGGAGCAGTTCCGACTCCTCGGCGATCACCTGGCCGCCCAGGGTGGTCATATGGCGTGGCGAGTTGTCCATGCAGGCCATGGAGAAGTCACGGCGCAGAGCGATCCCCTCGAGCCGCGCCGCCTCCCGGCGCAGGAGCGCCAGCCCCTCGGCGGTGAGGAGGCCGGTGAGTGGCACGTAGCCGGTCCGCTCCAACCTGGCCGGTGCCTGGTCCGCATCTTTCGGAACGTTGAACACGGGGTCCTCTTCCTTGAGCGCCGGCGAGCCGGAGCGAGGCAACGAGCAACGACCTCTGCCTCAGCGAACACGCGCCCTACGCCCGTGTCGACTCCGCTGCTCCGGTCGGCCCCCTGCGCTCACATCCGCCTCCCGCGCACGACCTGAGGGTGATGCCGAGGTCCCGTCCAGACCCTGCGGCCCCGTCATCGCGTACGGCAGGCGTGCCGCCCGGCACCACCCGGTTCTCGAGGGTGCTGCCACCGCAGGGGTACGAGGTCGAGGGCTTCGCCCGGAGTCACCGAGCGGCGCCCGGCCGCCGCGGTACGACCGCGGAGCGAACGAGGGCCCGCGTACGTACGGGCAGCGGCCTTCTGGCGCAAGGGGCGTCCTCCGTTCGAAGGTGGATGATCGTTTTTGCGTTCGAGCCGTGGCGACGATCGCGACATGATCACGCCGTCCTGTCCGCACCCCGCGGCGTGGGCGTACCGCCTGCCCTCTCCCGGAAGTGGCTGCTCGTGGCCCTGGTCATCGTCGTCGCCGTTATCGCCCTGTTCGCCGGTCTCGCGGCCAACCGTTGGCTGCGGCCCCGACTCCTCAGCGAGGACGACGACACAGGCATGGCCGTCAAGGACCTCGTCGGGCCCCTCCTCACCCTGACCGTCCTGCTCCTCGCGTTCGTGCTGGTCACGGCCAACGGCTCCTACGGCAAGGCCGAGGTCGCCTCGCGCGGCGAGGCCCGGGCCCTCGACCAGCTCGTGGAGACCGCCGAATACGCCCCCGACGCCCAGCGGGCCCGGATCCAGGCCGCCGCGGTCTGCTACGCCCGCGCCGTACAGGCCCACGAGTGGCCGGCCATGTCGGTCGGCAACGGCTCACCGGCGCCCAGCGTGTGGTCCACCGACTTCCGGCAGACCTTCCGCACGCTGGAGGGCAAGCCGGTCTTCGGCATGCTGATCGCCGCCGACAACAAGCGCTCCGAGGAACGCGAGGAACGCCTCACGCAGGCGAGTGCGAGCATTCCCAGCGCCATCTTCTGGTTCCTGCTCGCCACTCTCTTCATCACCGTGGTGGCCCTGGGCATCTGCCTACCCCGCAAGAACAACCGCGGCCAGCTGATCACCCTGACCGTGATCACGGCCCTCCTGACGACGATGCTGATCATCATCCGGGACGTCGACCGGCCCTTCGGCGGCATCATCGACGTCGAACCGACGGCCATCAGCGAAGTGGAACGGCAGGCCACCCGCGATTTCCTCGCTCACCACCCCGCCACCCAGATCCCCTGCGACGAGAAGGGCGACCGCCGCCGCCTCGTCTGAACGCGGGGCGGGGCGCACCCGTAGCGGCGCGTCAACGGCCCGTTCGGCAGGGCCCGCCTTCGCACGGTCGAAGAACCGATCCCGCGGGTGGCCCAGGGCCGACGCACGCAGAGGCACGCAAGGGGCCGGACGGGGGGTGGTCGGGCCGCGGGGCGGTGTCGCATCCGTGTCCGAGCGATACGCGGAACACAGTGAACGAGCGGCTCGGGCCGCTCGAAGCGACACGTGAGAGGTGGTCAAATGTCCTCAGCCCTGGATGCGACGGACGTGCTGGTCGTCGGGGCCGGAGTCGCCGGGCTTGCGTGCGCCCGGGATCTGGCCGCGGCCGGCGTGAGCGTACGGGTCGTGGAGGCGAGTGACGCCGTCGGCGGCCGGATGCGTTCGGACCGGATCGACGGCTTCGTCGTGGACCGCGGGTTCCAGGTGTTCAACACCGCCTACCCCCAGGTACGGCGCAGGTTCGACCTGAAGGAACTCCGACTGCGGCCCTTCACACCGGGCTTCCTCGTCCACACACCGAACGGCAGGCTCACCTTCTGCGATCCCACCCGCCGGCCGCGTACGCTGCCCGACCTGCTGTCGGGCCGCCTCGCCGGACCGCGTGACCTGGCCGCCCTCGGCCTGCTGTCCGCCCGCGACATGCTGCTGCCCCCCGGCCGCCTCAAACGGCGCCCGGACACCACCGCCCGTACCGCGTTCGCCGACGCGGGGATCTCCGAAGAGTTCGTCGAGAGGCTCTTCCGCCCCTTCGTGGCCGGGGTGTTCCTGGAGGACGAACTGGAGACCTCCTCCCGGGTGTTCCACCTGGTCTGGCGGAGCATGCTGCGCGGAACCATCTGCTTGCCCACCGGCGGCATCGGGTCGGTGCCGCGGGCTCTGGCGGCCGGCCTGCCCGCGGGCGCCCTACGGCTCGAAACCCCGGTGGCCGGCCTCACGGACCACGGCGTACTGACCGCCGGGGGAGTGGAGATCCCTGCCCGCGCCGTCGTGGTCGCCACCGACCCGGGGCCCGCCGCGGCACTGCTGCCTGAAGTTGTCCTGCCCGACTACCGGACCGTGACGACGTACTACCACGTCGCTGCCCGTTCACCCTTGGGCGAGCCCACGCTGCTCGTGGACGTCGGCCGCCGCTTCCTCAACACCTGCGTCCTCAGCGACGTCGTGCCTTCCTACGCCCCGCCCGGCCGGGCCCTCATCGCCACATCGGTCATCGGCCGGGGCGGGCAGGCCCGCGAGCGCGAGCTTCGGGCGGCGCTCGCAGAGGCGTACGGCACGGGCACGGACGGCTGGGACCTTCTCACCGCCCGCACCATCGAGGACGCGCTGCCCGTCATGCCACCGCCGCATCCGCTGACCCGCACCACACGGGTGGCGCCGGGCCGGTACGTGTGCGGCGACCACCGCGCCACCGGATCCGTGCAGGGCGCCATGGCCTCGGGTGCGCGGGCCGCCCGCGAGGTACTGGGCGACCTGCGGCGCTGAGGGCGGTCCGGGGTTCGGCCGGCAGGTCCGGCCCCGGAGGCCCCCTCCCGTGGTGCGGGGCATGATGGAGTGGCCGGGGAGGTAGGCCAAGCGTGATCCCGCGGCCCGGTGGAGGAGGTGCACGTGCCATGACGGAGCACGACGGCGGCCCGTCGGCGCAGAAGCTGGAGGAGGGCCGGCTGCTCAAGGAGCTGGAGGCCATCCACCGCACGCGCCACGAGACCCTGTTGCACGGGTCCGACGACGCCCTGGTCACCCATACGAAGCGGATGAACGAGCTGGAGCACGAGTACGTACGCCGCCACCCGCAGCGAGCCCAGACCGCGGGCCGCACCCGCTCAGGAGCCCGCGCCCGCGGCACCGGGGACTAGGCCGTCTCTTCCGGTTCTTGTCGGGCCCGGCCCGCCCGGCACGGCACCTCGCCGCGTTGTCGGGGCGCCCGAGTACGTCCAGTACACGGGCGCCCCTCCGCCTTGCGATGCACCGCACCGGACGACCCGGGCTCACCCGACAAGAACCGGAAGAGACGGCCTAGGGCGGGACCGGCCGGCCCGAGGCTGCGGTCAGGAGACGGGGTCGAGGAGGGCGCCGAAGGCGGTCGGTAGGTGCTTCCAGGCCTCCCGCCCGGCGGCGAACTCGGCGTCGGTCAGCAGACACGAGTCCAGGAGCCGCACCAGGCTTTCCCGGTCGAGGCCGGGTGAGGTGAAGACCAGGTACTGGCAGCAGTCGCCGTGCTCAGGATGCCAGCCCAGCGCGGCGGCCGCCCTGCGTGCGGGAGGCACCAACTCCCACGCGGCGTCCGGCAGCGAGGCCAGCCACGGGCCGCTGTTCTCCACGCAGAGCGCACCGCCCGCGGCGTCCCAGGCCAGCAGGGTGTCGGGGCGGTCGGCGAGCCAGAAGCGGCCGCGGCTCCGGACGGCCGAGGAAGCGAGGTCCTCCAAGGCTTCGTAGAGCCGTTCCGGGTGGAAGGGGCGGTGGCGGTGCCAGACGAGTGTGGCCACCCCGGCCTCGTCCGCGTCCTGCGGCAACCGCGCGCAGGCCGGATGCTGGGCGGCGGCCGCCGCGGCGGTGTCGAAGCCGGCGAAGGCCACCCGCGCCAGCTCACCGGACCCGGTCGCCACCGTGCGGGCGGTCGGGTGCAGCTGGGCCAGCAGGGCGCGGTTCTCCTCGTCCGCCGCACCGTCACCGCGGGTGCCGGCACCAGGGCCGGTGACGAGCGCGAGGACGGGGGCGTACTCCAGCTGCCGGGCCCAGGTGTCCCCGACGGTCCGCCGGTCGGTGGGGGCCGCCGCGAGTCCTGCCTGCGCCAGGTCGTCCCCGTTGGCCAGGTACGGCAGGACGAGGGCGGGGTCGACGGCGGTGATCACATTGGTGAGGTCGAGGGCTTCGCCGCCGTGCGCGGCCACGACCTCGGCCATGGCGCGCGGTTCCACCGAATCCCACAGCTCGACGACGGCGAGCCGCGTCGACCCGTCCGAGGCGAGGCGCCACAGCTCCGGGAGCAGGTCCGCCCGCAGCGCGCAGCACGCGCAGTCGTTCACGAGCGGGGCCTCGCCCCGGGAGAGTTCTCCCGAGGCGTCGGACATCAGGCGTCCTACGGTCCCTTCGGTCGCCGTGGTCAGGTCGTGGTGGAGGGCGACGCTGCCCGGTACGGCGGCCAGCAGCTCCCGCACCGCGCTGCGGCGGGCGTCGGCGTGGAGGCCGCCGACGAGGACGACCGGCAGGGTCACCGCGCGCTCCCGTAGCGGCGCTGGAAGCGCTCGACACGGCCGGCGGTGTCCAGGACGCGGGCGGTGCCGGTGTAGAAGGGGTGGCTCCGCGAGGAGATCTCGACGCCCACGACGGGGTAGGTGCGGCCGTCCTCCCACTCGACCGTGCCGTTGCCGGTGGTGGTCGACCGGGTGAGGAAGGCGAAGCCGGCGGCCTTGTCGCGGAAGACGAGGGGGCCGTAGGCGGGGTGGATTCCAGGCTTCACGGTGCGCTCCTTCGGGAGGGGGCGGGCAGGGTCAGCGCTCTTCGCGGAAGTCGACGTGCCGGCGGACGACCGGGTCGAACTTGCGCAGCATCATGCGGTCGGGGTCGTTGCGCCGGTTCTTGCGGGTGACGTAGGTGTGGCCGGTTCCCGCGGTGGAGCGGAGCTTGACGATCGGGCGTACTTCGTTGCGTGCCATGCAAGCAGTATACGGAAATGATTGCCATGTTCAATAAAGGCTCGCGAATGAGTGCTCTTTGCTTCGAATGAGGCAATCTTGTATCGTCCGAGGCGAAGGAGACTCAGGAGGCTCGCTCATGGTGAACGAAGAACTGCTGGACGGCGCCGCCCGCGTCCTCGCCGGCGACCACAGCGCCTCGATGGTGCAGATCGCCGCCGGCATCGGCACCAGCCGCGCCACGCTGAGCCGCCGCTACGCGACCCGCGAGGCCCTGCTCAAGGCCGTCGCCGTCCGGGCGATCGACGTGGTCGACGGGTGCCTGGCCCCGCTCGACCTGACGGCGAGCGCCGACGCCGCCGCCTTCGACATCGCCATCGAGGAACTGGTCGTCGCCCTGATGCCCGCGGCCCACCTCTACGGCTTCACCTCGCGCGACGCCACCGTCCTCGCGGATCCGGAGTTCCGGGCCGGCGTGGACCGGCAGGACCGGCAGGCCGTGGCCTTCCTCGCCCTCGGCCAACGGCTGGGCCGACTGCGCGCGGACCTGCCGCCGTACTGGATCTGGTACTCGCTCTGGGGTCTGCTCGACGCCGCCGCCGAGGGCGTGCGCGACGGCCACTTCGCCCCGCGCCAGATCGGCCACCTGGTGCTGACCTCCTTCCTCAGCGGGACGCGGCCGCCCGCGCAGCCCCCCGCCGGCGATCCCGCGCCCTGAAACTCCCCTCCACCGTGCGCACATGGCGCACCTCTGAACGGAACCTCATGCACACCCCCGCGCAGGCCCCCCACCGGTGGATCGTCCTGGCGATCCTCTCCGGCAGTCTCCTGCTCATCTCCATGGACACCACGATCCTCAACGTGGCCTTCCCCTCGCTCGTCGGCGACCTCCGGCCGGGCGCCGTACAGCAGCTGTGGATCATCGACGTCTACGCACTCGCCCTGTCCGGGCTGCTGGTCACCGCGGGAGCGCTCGGTGACCGTTGGGGCCGCAAGCGGCTGCTCATGGCGGGCTTCGGCATCTTCTCGCTCGCCTCGCTCATCGCCGTGTTCTCCACCGAGGCCTGGCACGTGATAGCGGCCCGCGCCCTGCTCGGCATCGGCGGCGCGGCCATCATGCCCTCCACCGTGTCGATCCTGCGCACCGTCTTCACCGACGCCAAGGAGCGCGCCTTCGCGCTCGCCGTGTGGGCGGCCGTCTTCGGCGGCGGCATGGCCTTCGGGCCGGTCGTCGGCGGACTCCTGGTCCAGGACTACGGCTGGCACTCCGCCTTCCTCCTCAACCTGCCCGTCGCCGCCGTCATCGTCGCGGCCGGTCTGCGCTACCTGCCCGAATCGCGTTCACCGCGCGCCGGTGGCACCTGGGACTGGTGGGGCGTCGGCCAGTCGCTCGTCGGCATGCTCGCCCTCGCGGGCGGAATCAAGCAGCTCGGCAAGAGCGGAGTCGCCGACCCGCTGCCCTGGGCCCTGCTCCTGATGGCCGCCGTCCTGCTGACCGTCTTCGTACGCCGCCAGCTGCGCCTGGACAACCCGCTGCTGCAGGTACGGCTGTTCGCCAAGCCGGCCTTCAGTGTCGCGGCCACCGCGATCTTCCTGCCCATGGTGGGCATGGGCGCGATCCTCTTCCTCGTCACCCAGTGGTTCCAGTACGGCGAGGGCTACACCCCGTTGGAGGCCGGGCTGCGCCTGCTGCCGGCCCCGCTCGCGCTGATCGTCGCCTCGATGGTGGCGCCCTTGCTCATGCACCGCTTCGCCATCCGCCACGTGCTCGGCGCCGGGCTGGTCGTCCTGGCCGTCGGCATGGCCCTGCCCTGGACCTTCCAGCAGTTCACGGACCTCGGCTACCCGGCCTTCGCCGCGGCCCTGACCGTGATGGGCCTGGGCGCCGGCCTCGCCACCACCGTGGCCTCGGTGACCCTGGTCTCCGCCGCGCCCGCCGCCGAGGTCTCCAGCGCCGCCGCCATCGAGGAGACCTGCTACGAACTCGGCTCGGCCATGGGCGTCGCCGTCCTGGGCTCCACCGCGGCCGCCCTCTACCGGGGCAACCTGCCCGCCCTGGAGCTGGACGGCCCCAGCACCGCCGCCGTGCAGGGCTCCGTCGGCGAGGCCGCGCACACCGCCGAACGCATCGGCGGCGCGGTCGGCCAGGCCTTGCTCGACACCGCCTCGCACGCCTACACCCTGGCGATCACCCCGGCGTTCCTGCTGGCCGCCGTCCTCGCGGTCGCCGCGGCGGCGACGACCTGGACCCTCATTCCGCGGGACCTGCAGCCCACCGAGAACCACTGACCCGGGTCGGCCGCGGCGCGGGGGCGGCGGGCGCCGGGCCCAGGGTGGTGGTGCCGGGCGCCGCCCGGTGCCCCAGGCCCGTGCGGTACGCGTCCATGGCCGCCTCGACCCGGCCCGTACGCCGCAGCAGATCGCCCAACAGCCGGCACAGGTCCGCGAGATCACCGGTCGCCCCACTGCGTTCCAGCAGCGCCAGCGCCTGGACGTAGTGCTCCTCCGCGGACTCCGACTCGCCGCGCTCCTCGGCCATCAGGCCGAGGAGCCGGTGCGCGCCGCCCGCGTGCACGGCGCCATGACTGTCCCCCAGCTCCAGCAGCGCCGACAGCAGCCCGGCTGCCTCCTCGTACCGGCCGAGCTGGCGCAGTACGTCGGCCAGCTCGACCTCCACCTGCGCCGTGTAGAGCCCGGCGCGGCGAGCCGACAGCATGTCCCGGGCGATACGCAACTCCCGCTCCGCCGAGGCGAGGTCGCCGTTCTGCGCCAGTACGTAGCCACGCATCCAGTGACAGTGCGCCAGATCCGTGCGCAGCCGCAACTGCCCGTAGATCTCCTGGGCCTTCGCCAGTGAGGCGTCGGCGTCGGCCACCCGCCCGCCGGCCAGGAAGGTCCGAGCCACCTGCCGGTGCATGCCCGCCACCAGCGCCGGGTCGCTGACCTGCGGAGCCAGCGCGAGGGCGAGTTCGGCGGCGCGGGCGGCCCGGGCATGGGCGCCCATGTCCAGGTACGGCCCGATGATCGCGGCGTTGAGCAGTACCAACGCCTCGGGGTCGGCCAGCCCGCTCGCACCCAGCTCGTCGATGGTGGATTCGAGCAGGTAGCAGGCGTAGCGCAGCTCACCGGCGAGCAGGTGCGCGACGGCCCGGCCGCGGATCGGGCGGGCCCGGCGGGGGAGTGGCTCGTCCGCGAGCAGGCGCTCCGCGGCCTCGAAGTGGCCGATCGCGTCAGGCAGTTCACCGGACTCCAGCGCGCACTCCCCGAGCCCGAGCCGGGCCTCCGCCTGCTCGGGGACCAGCGCGAGCTCCTCGGCCTCGGCGAACAGTCGCCGGTAGCGCGCGGCGGCCTCGTCGGCCGCGCCGGTGGCGAGCGTCTGCTGGGCGTCGGTGAGGGCGAGCCGCAGTTCGGTGGCCAGGTGGGCGGGGCGGCCGGTGGCGAGCTCCTCGTACGAGGTGCCGAGGCGGGCGGCGAGGAAGCGCAGCGCGGTCTCGGACGGCCGGACCTTGCCCGACTCCAGGGTGGAGATGTAGGCGGAGGTGTAGGAAGGCTCAGCCAACTGCCGCTGCGTCAGGCCGAGTTCACCGCGCATGCGCTGCACCCTGCGGCCGATCCGGGCCGGTTCGTCCATGGATTCCCCCTGGTCGCTCGAACTCCCCAGTATTCAGGGGGAGCAGGCATTGCGCACGCCCCGCGCGCCACCTAGTTTAAGCAACCAGTTCACTGGACTTAACAAACGGCTTAACTTCCGTTCCCCGGGGAGGACTTCATGAATCCGGTCAGACGCTCCGCGAGACGAGCGGCGCTGCGCGGGGCCGTAGCGGCGATCTGCGCGACCGCCGCGCTGGTGGCCGCCGGCCCCGTGGGCGTGGCCGATGCCGCCGGCTCCGCAGGAGCCGGGACGGGACCCCGGGTGGAGGTCGAGATACCCGGGCCGGAGCACGGCGGCGACGCCGGCTCGGGCCACGCCCGGGTACCGGCCGCCGGCAGCCCCGCCAAAGCCACGGGCCGACTGTCCCCGGCCGAGCGATCGGCCGACGGCCAGGTCACCAAGATGATCGACAACGGCTCCACCGGCGACCGCCTCGACGTCGTGGTCATCGGCGACGGGTACACCGCCGCAGAGCTGGACCGGTTCCACACCGACGCCGAGCAGAAATGGGCCGAGGTCACCGCCGTCGAGCCCTACACCACCTACCGGAACCTCTTCAACGTCTGGACGGTCGACGCCGTCTCCCACGACTCGGGAGTCTCCGGCGACCCCGACCCGGCCACCGTCCGTGACACCGCCCTCGGCTCCTACTTCTGGTGCGAGGACATCGAGCGGCTGCTCTGCGTCGACCAGCCCAAGGTGGACACCTACGTGGCGAAGGCGCCCGCCGCCGACCTCGTCATCGTCCTGGCCAACAGCGCCAAGTACGGCGGGGCGGGCTACAACGAGCGCAGCGCCACCCTCGGGTACGAGGGGATATCGACGGCCTCCGCCGGCCACCCGAAGTCCGGCCAGGTCGCCATCCACGAGACCGGACACTCACTCGGCAAGCTCGCCGACGAGTACTTCTACCCGGGCGTCCCGGAGTACGAGAAGTACACCGGCCCCGAGCCCGGCGAATCCAACAGCTCGGCCCTGCCGGCCGACCGCATGGCCGCACAGCGGGCCAAGTGGTACCGCTGGCTCGGCGAGGAATCACCGGACGGCGGCACGGTCGGCGCGTACGAGGGCGGCAACTACTTCGTGACCGGGCTGTACCGGCCCACCGACAACTCCCTCATGCGGGTCCTGGGCAAGCCCTTCAACCTGCCCGGTGTCGAGTCGATGATCGCCGGTTTCTACCAGCACGCCCGGATCGTCACCCCGCTCACCCCGACCGACCGCACGCTGAGGCTCCGACACACGGCCAAGGCCTCCGTGCCGAAGCTGGCCGGAGCGGACGGCCGCCAGCCCGTGGTCCGCTGGTACCTCGACGGCCGGGAGCTGAGGCGCTTCGAGGGACGCACCGAGGTGTCGGTGGCGGAACTGTGGCTCTTCGACTTCCGCACGCACCGCCTGACGGTCACGGCCGAGGACCGCACCCCGTCGGTGCGCGACCCGAAGGTGAAGCGCACCCTGCGCTCTTCGGTCGACTGGAACGTCCGACTCTGACCCCTGCCCCTGCGCACCGCCGGGTGGCCCGGCCCGGCGGATTCACCCACGAAGGTATGGGGAGCCTGCCACCATGGTGAAGCCGGCTGTTCCGCGCTGCGAGGAGGACGAGTTGACCGGTCCGCAGGCCAAGGGACCCAGGCTGCCACCGAGCTATCCGCCGAAGTCGCCTCCACCGCAGAAGAAGCCGGTGGAGGCACCTCGACCGCGGCCGGCCACGAAACCCAGGACGCAGCAACTGGTGTCGCGCCCCCGGCGATCCCATACATCCTGATCCATGACGGCGACACGGTCCGACAGCCGCCACCGCGAAGAACCCCATGAGGCTTCGGGCACGTCCACCAAGCCGTCGAGGAGCGCGACGGCTTGGGCGGACGGGGCGGACGGACCGGCCATGGGCCAAGGCCTCCACGTCGCGACGCTGTCGGTGAGCGCATGCGATTAGATCAGGTGCGGGACGGAAGGGGCGACGGGGAGGTAGGGGCTGCCGCCGTCCATGTCGGTGCCCACACTGCCATCGGTGTGGATCAGGTCCCGGCACGGTTTCGACACGTGCTCACCGATCCATTCGAAGTACCAGCCACCCCTCCGGGCGTCCTGCCAGGCCGCCGTCCTCATGCCGAGGTGGTTGTACTCCCACCGGAGGGCGGTCTCGTACCCCTCTTCGTTCAGGGAACGTCGACGTGTGCCTGCCGGGAGGCGCGGGATCAGCGCGCCCGGGGCCGATCGAGTCGGAGGAGAGGCCCCGCCCGCCCCGCCGCCCTGGACGGAGTCGTCATCGGGGAATCACCAAGCCGAGCCCACGCAGTCGCGGAAGACAGACCTCCAGGCATGCCTCCAAGGAGACGGCGTCCGTGCGAACCAGGAGATCGTCCCGGAACGGACCCCCGCTCGCGACGAAGGTCCAGGGCCGCGTCCCGTCGCGCATGCGCTCGGCGTCGACCTTGAACAACACCGTCACACCCTGCTCTGCCAGTGACTCCATGACCCGCACCACGTCCATGGCATCCCCACCCCTGCCTGAAATCGAACAGTCTGCAGGCTACACCGGCGGCGGCCGCCCACGACTTGGGCTGATCATTCGTCAGGCTTCGTTGTCAGTGGCCCCTCCTAGTGTGGAGACATCACTCGGGGAGCTTCGGAGAAGGAGCAGAATCATGTCCGCCAACAAGATCCAGCACAAGGTGAACCACGTCGCGCTGGTAGTGGACTGTTCGGGTTCCATGCGTCCACACCAGGGCCAACTGATCCGTGTCGTCGACGAGTTCGTGGCGGGCCTGAAGGCGGAGTCGGACAGCCTCGGGCACGAGACCCGGATCAGTCTCTACTCCTTCGACCACAAGGTGGAGAACCTGGTCTGGGACATGGACGTGAAGCACCTTCCGTCCATGCGGGGGCTGTACAAGGTCAACAACGGTGCGACCGCCCTCATCGAAGCCTCGCTGAAGTCGCTGGACGACCTGGGTCACATCTGGGAGGAGTACGGCGAGCACAGCTTCCTCCAGATCGTGGTGACGGACGGCGAGGAGAACGCCTCCGGCGGGGACCGGCGGCACGACGGCGACATGACCATCCTCGGCCCCTGGCTCGACCGGATCGCGGCGAAGATGGGTGCGCTTCCGGGGCACTGGACGTCAGCGATCCTCGTCCCGAACTCCCTGGCCAAGCGGACCGCCCAGAACTACGGTTTCCCGGCCGGCAACATCGCCATCTGGGACGCGGATTCCCAGGAAGGCGTCGAGGAGGCGATCGGTACCGTCCGTGCCGCCGCCACCAGCTTCCTGCGCGGCCGCGAGAAGGGGGTGCGCGGGACGAAGAACCTGTTCGCGGTCGGCCAGGACATCTCGGTCGACGACGTACGGGCGAACCTCGAACCGGTCCCGGCCGACAAGTACCGGCTCCTGAAGGTCGACGAGGAGATCGAGATCCGGTCCTTCGTCGACTCGCACCCGGGCGTGACCTACGAACGCGGTTCCTGCTACTACCAGCTGGGCACCCGGGTCCAGGTACAGCCCGACAAGGAAGTCATCGTGGTCGAGAAGGACACCGATCGCGCGTACACGGGAGATGCGGCACGCAGTCTTCTGTTCGGCACGGGCATCCAGGGGACCGTCTCCGTGAAGGCGGGGCGCAATCCCAAGCTGGAGGTGTACGTGCAGAGCCGCTCGGTGAACCGGAAGCTCAAGGCCAGGACGCGCCTGCTCATCATGCTCTGAACACGTTCCGCACGGCTCACAGCTCCGCGACGGCGAGGATCGCGGAGGTGGGGAGAGCGGGCTAGGCCTTGGCCGTTCGTACGTCGGTGTGACCGAGGAGCAGGAGAAGCTCCGGGACGGGCAGGTTCGGGTGGGCCGCTGCCTTGCGGCGGCCCCGGGCCTCCTCGTCGCGGGCGAGGCGTTCGACGAGCTCGGCGGGCAGTTCGGGGTCCCGGAGGGCGAGCGCGCGCGGCCACTTACGGTTCTCCTTGTGTGGACGCCGTCCCCTTTACCCAGCCAGGCGCACCGGCCGGTCCCGATCACGCCGGGGATGACCGTGCTGGTCAACGGGGCCGCCGGTGGAGTGGGCCACTTCGCGGTGCAGCCGGCGAAGTGGAAGGGCGCGCATGTCATTGCGGTGGCCTCGGGCCGGCACGAGTAGTTCCTGCGCAAGCTCGGCGCCGACGAGTTCATCGACCACACCACGACGCGGGCCACGGACGCGATCGACACCGTCGGCGGCCCGGACAGCTCACGCTTGTTGACCGTGCTCAAGCACGGAGGCACCATGCTGCCGGTGCTCTTCGCCCGGTACTACCCACAAGAGACGGCGCGTCTGGGCATCACGGTCTCGACCATCCAGGTACGTTCCAACGGCCCCCAGCTCGCCCAGATCGGGCGACCGTTCGATCAGGGCAAGCTCCAGGTCGGGGCGCTCCGAACAGCAGCCTGCCGGGGAGATCCGCCTCCGAGGAAACAGCGACCAGCGCCCTGGACCGACGCATGTGCTTGCGCACAGCGTCATGGAAACCGGCATCCTCCACCATGGGGACGATCACCAAGCGCTGTGGCATGAGAGAGGTGAACGTTGCCTGATGCGGCACCAGCTCCCATCGACGCTGTCCCCGACTCAGGGCGCGGTGGCTTCCCAAGCCGCCTTGATCATCCGGAAGACCTCGTCCACGGTCGCCTCGGGATCGTCCGCCCGGCAGGCCAGGGCGAAGGCATCGATGGCGAACCGCGCGATCGCCCGGCAGGCTGTCGCACTCCGGGACAGGTCGGGGTCGGCGGCCAGCGCCGCTGCCAGCGCCTGCGCGTGACGCAGGCTCATCGACTCCTCGTATTCCCGTAGGGCGGGAGACCCCTCGATCATGCGTCGGACGGGTGCACTGCCCTCCGCCGTGCAGTGCCGCACCAGAGCCTGGACCTCGCGGTGCAGGGCCGGGATGAGCGGCTCGTGCGGAGACCGGTCGGTCACCGCCCGCGTGAGGCGCTGCTCGAAGTCCTGGTCGCGTTCGAAGACCAGGGCCTCCTTCGAGGCGAAGTGGGCGAAGACAGTGGTGACGGCCACGTCGGCATCGGCCGCCACGTCACGGATGCCCACGGCCTCGTACCCACGCTCCAGGAAGAGCCGCAGCGCGCTGTCAGCGATCTTCTGACGGGTTGCGGCCTTCTTGCGTTCGCGACGTCCGGACGGCTCGATCATGCCCTAACGCTACCAGATATGAATAGCTATCAGTTGTGAAACCCTAACGGTTAGGCCTACCGTCGGTCTCATGAAGAAAATCAGCTTCGCCGAGTTCGGCGGTCCCGAGGTCCTGCGACTGGTGGAAGTCGAGGAACCCCACGCGAGCCCTGGTCGGATACGCATCGCCGTACGGGCGGCGGGCGTCAACCCCGTCGACTGGAGGATCCGGGAGGGGCAGGTCCTGGGAGCTCATCCGGTCGAACTGCCCTCCGGGGTGGGACTGGACGCCGCCGGGGTGGTGGATGAGGTCGGCGAGGGCGTCGAGGGGGTCGAGGTCGGCGACCGCGTGTTCGGCGAAGGCGCCGACACGTACGCCGAGTTCGCTGTGCTGTCGGCCTGGGCCCGGATGCCCGAGAAGCTGACCTTCGAGGAGGCGGCCGGGTACCCGTCGGTGGTGGAGACCGCGCTGCGCATCATCCGAGAGGTCGGCGCGCGGCCCGGGCAGACGCTGCTGGTCAGCGGCGCGTCCGGCGGCGTCGGGTCGGCGGTGCTGCAGATCGCCCGCGCGCGCGGCATCACGGTGATCGGCACGGCCGGGGCTGCGAACCAGGACTACCTGCGCGGGCTCGGCGCCCTCGCCACGACCTACGACGAGGGCTGGGTCGAACGGGTCCGGCACCTGGGCCGGGTCGACGCGGCCCTCGACCTGGCCGGCACGGGCGTGATCCGCGAACTCGTCGAGCTGACCGGGGACCCGCGCAAGGTCGTCTCCATCGCCGACCTCGGTGCGCCGCAGTTGGGCGTACGGTTCTCCGGCGTGGCCGGGAGCGTGCCGGACGCACTGGCCGAGGCGGTCGCCCTCATCTCCACGGGCAGGCTCCACATCCCGGTCGAGAAGCGGTACCCGCTCACCGAGGCAGCAGCGGCGCACACCGACAGCCGCACGGGCCATACCCGGGGGCGCCGGGTCCTGGTCGTTTGAGCCGTGGCCCGCGCCGGACGGCTCCGGGCCGGCCCGCGAGTGCCTCCACCGGCCTGTTTCGGCCGGTGAGGTGCGGTTCTTGAGAGAGCGACACCCATGTCTCCTGTTTCTTCCTCCTTCGTCGTGTCGTCGCCATCGTCCTGGTGGCCTGCACGATCCCAAGGGCAAGAGAACGGACATGGGCCGGGCCCTTCGGGCCCGGCCCATGTCCGGCGGGTTTCAGGCGGCCAGGCGGGTGCCGCGGCGCCACACCGCGCGAGTGTTGAGGGTGTCGGTGATGGTGACGGTGGGGTCGCCGTCGACCAGGAGCAGGTCGGCGCGCAGGCCCTCGGCGATCCGGCCGCGGTCGGAGAGGTGGAAGCGGCGGGCAGTTGTGGCGGTGGCCGCACGCAGTGCCGCGGCGGGGGTGAGGCCGGCCGCCACGAGGTGCTGCAGTTCCTGGTGGACGCTGGCGCCGTGGGCGAGACCGCCCAGGAACGGCAGCGGCTGGGAGACGTCGGTGCCCACCAGCAGGTCCACCCCTGCGTCGGCGAGGGCCTTGATGCTGTCCAGCACGTCCTGGAGCTTGCCTTGGGGGTAGTGGCCGAAGCAGGAGCGCAAGGTGGCGTCCCAGTCGGTGTCCAGGCGCGAGGCCACCCGCGGGTCGTCGGCGAGCTCACCGCCGGTGATGCCCATCAGGGAAGCGTTCAGCACGGCGCAAGGCACGACGAACATGCCCGCGTCCTTGATCAGCGTGATGATCTCGTCGGTGGGGGGTTCGACGAACAGGTGGACCAGTCCCTCGATCCCCGCCTCGATCGCCATGCGGGTGGCGTCGATGGTCAGCGCATGGGCGACGGTCAGCGCGCCGTGCTTCTTCGCCTCGGTCACCCCGGCGTTCAAGGTGGCCTGGTCGAGCATGGGCAGGCCCGGGTGCCCCTCGACGCTGCCGTCGTCGATCATGAATTTGATGTAGTCCGAGCCGCGCGCGATCAGCTGCGGGATGGAGGCCGCCGCAGCCTCGGGACTGGTGGCGTCGGGGTGGTAAGGCGGTTCGCCGCGGTGCCGGCCGGCCTGCTTGCCAGGGTTGAACCCCTCGGGGAACAGCTCGCTGGGGTGCCCGCCGGGCGGGGTCAGTGCGAAGCCGCAGGAGCGCACGTCGGCGACGGAGTCGTCCTCGCTGATCTCACCGCGGCGGTCGCGGGTGTGGGTGCCCTGCATCTCAAGTTCGGTGGTGACGCCGAACTTGAGCGCCAGAGCGAGGCCGCCGCGGTACGTGTGGACGTGCGCGTCTATGAGACCGGGCAGCAGCGTCGCCCCCGTCCCGTCGACGACCTCGGCCCCGGCCGGCGCGTGGCCCCCGAGCTGGACGATCTTGCCTCCTTCGATGACGACGGTGGTGATGCCGAGCGGCTTTTCCCCGTCGAAGATGCGTGCGCCGGTGATGGCGGTGGTGCTCATGGTCGTGCCTCGCTTCCGGTGGACCGACTAGATCCATACCGTAAGTCATATGTATGCGATATGCATGTCAATAACATGTCGTAGATTTGGGACATGACCAGCCAAGGACAACCCGCGCCCGCCGATGACGGCTCGGTCTTGGACAACGTGGGGCCGGCGCTGTCTCGACTGCGTCGGCGCGTCGGCGGCGGCCGTGGGGACCTGACCCGCAACATCGTCCTGAACGTGATCGGCGACGCGGCGGGGAAGATCACCGTGGGCGGAGTGGCCGAGGAGATGGGCGTCGCCCAGCCCGTCGCCAGCCGTGCCATCGCCGCGTGCATCGCGGAGGGCCTGCTGCGCCGCGCCGCCTCCCAGCAGGACGGCCGCAGCAGCCTGCTCGAACTCACCGGCGCGGGAGAGGCGGCGCGCAAGGGATACGCCGCTGAGCAACGTCGTGCCTTCGAGGAGATCACCGCGCACTGGGACGGAGCGGACCGCTTGCAGTTCGCGCGGTTCCTCACCCGCTACGGCCAGGACGCGAGGGCCTGGACAGCGCGCGGCGGGTCCAACGGCAGCGGGTCGGAGGGCTGAACCGACCGTTCAACGGCGGCCCTGCTCTCTGCTGGGTCGGCTCGCGGCGGCTGATGCGCGCGAACGGCTCTGCCCTGAACGGTGGCGCCCGAACTGAGCCCAAGCTGGGGCCCGGCGCGACCGCTGCCCCGCCCGGCCCGCGTCATGATGTCGTGTCTGCAGGGCGATCAGTGCGAAGGACCGACCGGGAGCCGTCGGCCGAACCCGGTACGGGCGCGGACGCCGCGGAGGCAAGGGCCACAACCATCGCGCGTGGACATGATTCTCGCAGGGGGTGCGGTGTCCGATCTGGATGCGAGGCGGTGCGGACCGACTTCGTCGTGTCCGGGCCCGCAGGCGTTGTGAGTGGGTGAGGGCCATTCCGACGGCGGCGGTGGCGGCTTCGCTCCGCTCCGCGACGGCTTGTGGTGCAGGCGCCGGTCCTCACCCCCACCGGGCCGGCCCTCGCCTCGGGCGCGATCGGTGACGGGTGAGGCGTTGTCCTCCCAGGTGATCCATACCGGTCCCTCGCGCGTCCGGCCCTCCGTCTGTCACCCCCTCAAAGGCGGCAGCTGATCTCCATGCCGTCCTCGACCGGGAAGGTGACGCTCTGGTACCCGTTCCGCGGGTCGCGCACGTAGTCGAGACACGGGGCCAGGGCCGGGAGGTCCACATCGTCGGTCACGACGAGGGTGCCCGGTGCGAGGCGTGGCTCGAGCAGGCGCAGCACGGGCAGGCACAGGTCCTTCCACCCGTCGAGCAGCAGGAAGTCCACCGTGCCGTCCACTCCGGCGAGCGTGTCACGGGCGTCGCCTTGGAGGACGGTGATGAGGTCGTCCAGACCGGTCTCGGCGAAGGTGCGGCGCGCGGCGGCGACCTTGTCCGCGCTCAGCTCCGAACTGATCACCCGGCCTTTGCCGTTGTCGCGTACCGCTGCGGCCAGGTGGAGCGTGGAGATCCCGAAGGACGTGCCGAACTCGACCACGGTAGCCGGGCGGGCGGCCCGGACCAGGTTGTAGAGAAGCTTCCCGCCCTCGGCCGAGATCGGCATGTACACCTCCGCGTTGGCGTCTGCCATCTCCTGCGGGGTGGCCCAGGTGAATCCGTCGGGCCGCGCGGCCCTGATCCGTTCGCTGGTGGCTTCGTCCTTCGCCGCTCGGGAGAACATCGCGTCGAGAGCAGATAGAACGCGGGGGTCATGGAGCGTGCTGGTCTGTGTCATGCGACCTAGACTAGACGTACCGTTGCGTTGCGTCTAGAAGGTGGTGACTTACCCTTGGCCCGTGAAGGCAGAGACGGATCGAGGAAACACGGTCGCCGAAGGTGCCGGCGCGGACCGGACGGCGCGGCAGCACCACGGCAACCGGCACGGGCGGAGCGAGCAGGCGCGGCAGGCCGTATTGGAGGCCGCTGACGGCCTCTTGGTGGAAAAGGGCTTCTCCGGCGTCACCATCGAGGGCATCGCCGCCGGCGCCGGGGTCGCCAAGCAAACCATCTACCGCTGGTGGAAAACCAAGACCGACATCCTCCTGGACGCCTTCCTCCTGGACGCGACGGAGGCGCTCACCCCACCCGATCACGGCGACCTGGCCGGCGACCTGGGCGCCCACCTGCACCAGCTGGCCCAGTTCCTCACCCGGTCCGACGCGGGCGCCGTTTTCACCGCACTGCTCGGCCACGCACAGCACGATCCCGCGTTCGCCACCGTCTTGCGCGCCCGGTATCTCGACGAGCAGCGCCGCCGCGACCGGCTCCCCCTGGAAAACGCGGTACGACGCGGTGAACTCCCGGCAGACATCGACATGGTGGCCGAAGTCGACCAACTCGTGGGGCCGATCTACCACCGCGTCCTGGTCACCGGGGACCACGTCGACCGAGCCTTCACCGACCTGCTCGTCGACAACTTCCTACGGCGTCATCTCATTCGGTAAGCCGGCAGCGACAGGCGAGGGCGCAACCGACGCCGGCGAAGGCGCCAGGACGTGGCGACCTTGTTCGTAGCGTCCGCGGTGATGGCTTCGGAGCTGGACTTGCCCGGACGAGGCGGTATGCGGTCGCCGGATCAGCGGGGCGAGTGACGGCCCGGCCGACGACGTGCGAGGCCCTGGTGGTGATGGGCGCACGCGGTGTCCTGGGGCGGGGGTCGTCGACCGCGACCAAGGCGCCGGCCGCAACGAGGGCGCCGCAGCGGGACGTACGGCCGTCGGGCGCAGGCTGCGACTGAGCCTGAAGCCAGCCCATCAGTGTTACCAGTTGTGGCGGGGTGGTGGTGTGGTGGTGTGGAGGCCCTGGCCCCGCGGGGTCTGAGCGGGTCCCGGTGCCGGCTGTCCCCGCGGCCTCTCACCTGCGCAACTGTCGTCAGCTCTTCCCGAGCGAGTGGGTCGTCCAACGGCTGCCGAGGGCCTCGATCTCCTCGGCCGGCTGCTCCGTCAGATCGTCGCTCGGCCGGGCAGCTGCTCGACCACGCTCGTGCCGCTGCCCTCCTGGGACTCCCAGGTCCAGGTCTCCTCCAGGCGCAAGCGACCGTCCGGGAGTTCCGTCAGGAGTGAGGTGCAGTGCCCGGACGCGGTCGTCCCGTCGAGGCGGAGCTGGACGTAGCGGAAGTCGAGGGTGCTCCCTGCCCGGGTGCCGACGAGACAGCCCATGGCCACGTCCCCGCCCCGGTATTCGGCCCAGACCCGGTCGTCCTGCTCGTGGTACTCGAACCGGGTCTGCCGGCCGACCTGGCCGGGGGCCTGGTCGGCCACCGGGGCGAAGACGAGGCCGTCGAGCGAGCGTGCCACGGGTGACTCCTGGAGGAAGGCGATCCGGGGCAGCAGCATATGCGGTCCCTCGTGGATCCTGCCGGGCCCGGCAGGATCCACGAGAGGGCGGGCCGGCCGACGATGAGTACGGCCGCCACTGTTGACCGAGCACCGGCCGGTGGCCGCGGCGACGGGGGTCGCGGCGGCCACCGGCCGGTGCGGGTGTGCGGGTGTGCGGGGTGTGTGAGGGAGGGGACGGGCTACATGGGGTCCATGCCCCGGTCGTCCATACGGCCCTCCTGCTCGCTCTGCTCCTGGAGGCGGCGGGCCTTCTCCTTCAGCCGACGGCGCTCCTCCGGGTCGGTGGACCGCTCGGCCGCGTCGTTCAGCTCCTTGGCCTTGGCGCGCATCTGCTGGGACCGGCCGCGGGACTCACCTGAAACGCTCATGTTCGCTCCTGGATCTGTGGGGGAGAGCGGGCGGATTCAGCGAACCAGGACTGCCGTGCGCCCGCATCTCGAAGCGTCCCCGAGTGTGAGGCGCCCCCCACGCCGACGACCGACAGGGGGCGGTCAGTCCGTGTCCGACCCCAGGGCCGTGGTGAGGGTGAACAGGGCCCCGTCCGGGTCGCGCAGCGTCACCCACCGCTCCGCCGCGTTCGAAGTGATGTCCGAGACGGGCCGGCCGCCCAGCGAGACGGCCGCCTCCATCGCCGGCCGGAGCTTCGGCACCCGGAAGTGGACGTGCCAGCGGGGCCGGGTGTGGGGGGAGTAGGAGGCGATCTCCACGGGACCGCTGTTCAGGCGGGCGACGGGCTCGCCGTCCTGCCGCAGTACGACCTGGTCCTCCTCGTACGAGACCTCGCAGCAGCCGGCTCGGCCCGTGGCCCACTCCAGCACCGCGCCGTAGAACATCGCCGCGTCCAGCGCGTTCCTGGTGCGCAGTTCCAGCCAGGCGGGTGACGGGCCCTTGCCCACCCGCCAGCCCGCCTCCACATTGCCCTCCCAGATCCCGAAGACGGCGCCGTCCGGGTCGGCCACGAGCGCGGCGCGGCCGCCCGACTCGAAGGAGACCGGACCGACCGCGATCGTGCCCGTCCGCTCCCGGATCCGGTCCACCGCCACATCGGCGTCGTCGACGGCGAAGTACGGGGTCCAGGCCGCCGCGACGCCCAGGTCCGCGGCCAGTGCCCCGATGCCCGCCACCGGGACACGGCCCTGGAAGGCCACCGAGAACGCCTCGCCGAGGCGGGTCGGGCGGAACCGCCAGCCCACGACCGCACCGTAGAAGTGCTGGGCCGTGCCGAGGTCGCGCGTCATCAGGCTCACCCAGCACGGTGCCCCGAAGACTTCCCTCGTCGAAATCTCCACCACTCGCTCCGTCCCTGACGAGCCGCTCGCCTCCGTCTCATTCTGGTCCTTCTCGGGATGATCCTCGCGAATGACAAGGGTGAATGCGTACAGAAGGTGTCCGAGAATCACGCTCCGTGTTGATCCTGTCCGGTGGCGCGCGGCGATAACCTCGGTCCCGGACGCCCCGCAGCCCAGCCCCGGAAGGCAGGTCTCCCATGGCCGGATCCCAGATTCCCGTGATCGATCTCGGGCCGTGGCGGTCCGGCGGACCCGAGGCCCGCGCCCGTACGGCCGCCCGCGTGGACGAGGCCCTGCGCGCGGCCGGCTTCCTCCTGGTGACCGGGCACGGAGTGGACCCCTCGCTGCCCGCGCGGATCCGGGAGGCGGCGGGTGAGTTCTTCCGGCTGCCGGTGAGCGCGAAGACACCGTACGCCGTCACGGTCGGCGGCCGGGGCTGGCTCGGCCCTGGGGCGGAGGCCAACAGCTACGCCGAGGGGACGGCCTCGCCGCCCGATCTCAAGGAGTCCTGGTCGTTCGCGGCCGAGGAGCCCACCGGCGACCCTTCCGTGGACGCCGAATGGTTCATCCCCAACGTCTGGCCGGCCGAAGTACCCCACCTACGACCGTTGGTGACGGAGTACCTGAGGCTGATGCGGAACCTCTCCGACGAACTGCTGGAACTCCTGGCCTGCGCCCTGGGCCTGGGCGAGGACCACTTCACCCGCCACACCTCGCACCCCACCTGGGGGTTCAATCTTAACTGGTACCCGGGAACCGAGCTCGTCGGGCCGCCGCTGCCCGGCCAGTTCCGTATCGGCGCGCACACCGACTTCGGTACGGTCACGGTCCTCGACCGGCAGCTGGGCGCGGGCGGGCTCCAGGTCCACACCGACGCCGACGGCTGGCAGGACGCACCCTTCGACCCCGGGGCGCTCACCGTCAACATCGGTGATCTGATGGCCCGTTGGACGGGCGACCGCTGGCGCGCGGGCCGCCACCGCGTGCTGCCGCCGCCCATCGACACACCCACGGAGGAACTGATCTCCCTCGTCTACTTCTACGAATGCGATCCGCACACCCGGGTGGAGTCCTTGCCCGCCCCCGTCGGCCGGCGGGTGCACGAGCCGGTCGACTCCCACACGTACCTGCGGGGCAAACTCGACTCGATCAGCGTGGATCATACTCAGGAGTGACCGGGAGCCCCCTCGTCCTCCCCGGGTCGGACGGCGGATCGCTCTCGTAGCTGACGATCCGCCAAGATCCGCCGCATAGCGTGAAGTTCATGAAGTCGATGAAGTCGATGACGTCAATGAAGTCGATGAAGCCCATGACCCTCGTGCCGAGCCGCAGAACCGTGGCCTCCGCGGCTCTTCTCGCCCTCCTCCTGCCGCTCCCGCTCGCCGCCGCCGGCACCTCGTTCGCCGCGGCCCCCTCCGCGGCCCCCTCCGTCGCCGCCGCCGGACCTTCGGCGGCCGGCCCCGAGAGCCACCGCACGACGGTGGAACTCCCGCGCCCCACCGGCCGCTTCGCGGTCGGCCGGGAGGACCTGCACCTGGTGGACCGTAGCCGCACGGACCCCTGGGCCGGTTCCGGTCCGCGCGAGCTCATGGTCACCATGCGCTACCCGGCGCGGCACGACACCGGCCGCACCACCCGCTACCTCACCTCCGAGGAGGCCCGCCTGCTGCTCGTCGACCGCGGGCTGGACCAGGTGATCCCGGTCGAGACCCTGACCGGAACCCTGACCGGCGACCGGACGGGCGCCCGCCCGGTCGCCGGACGGTATCCGCTGATCGTGCTCTCCCCGGGGTTCACCGTCCACCGGGCCACCCTCACCGCGCTCGCCGAGGACCTGGCGTCCCGCGGCTACGTCGTCGCCGCGGTGGACCACGCCTACGAGAGCGTGGGCACCGCCTTCCCCGGAGGCCGCGTACTGCGATGCCTGGCCTGCGAGAAGGTCCAGGGCGAGGAGGGCTACCGGACCGTGAGCGACACCCGCTCCCGTGACGTCTCCTTCCTCCTCGACCGCCTCACCGGACGCAGCCCCGCCTGGCGCCACGCCGGACTCATCGACAAGAGCCGGATCGCGATGGCCGGTCATTCGATCGGCGGCGCCTCGACCGCCGCCGCGATGGCTGCCGACCATAGGATCCGGGCCGGGATCAACATGGACGGCGGCTTCTCCACACCGGTCCCCGCGGCCGGGCTCGACGGGCGCCCCTTCATGTTGCTCGGCGCACAGCAGCGCGGCCCCGGCGGCAACGCGAGCTGGGACCGTGACTGGCCGCTGCTCGACGGCTGGAAGCGCTGGATCACCTTCGCCGACTCCGGCCACTTCACCTTCACCGACTTCCCGGCGATCGCCGAACAACTGGGCCTGCCCGACGACGAGGCCCCGCTGCCCGGCGCCCGCTCCGTCGAACTGACCCGACGCTACGTCGCCGCCTTCTTCGACCAGCACCTACGGGGCAGCCCGCAGCCCGCGCTGGACGGCCCGTCCCCCGACGCGCCGGAGGTCCGCTTCCACACCCCCTGACCCTCGACGGCCGGGGCCGGGTCGAGGCAGGCACCGGGCCCGGCCCCCGGTGCCTGCCCCGCACCCGTGAGAGCCCTGCAACAGCCGATTACCGCTGGTCGGCGGAATTTCGGCAGGATGTGGGCATGACCGAGATCCGTACCCCCCGACTTCTCCTCCGCCGCTGGTCCGACGACGACCTCGTCCCGCTTTCGGAGATCAACGCCGACCCGGAGGTGATGCGCTGGATCGGCGAGGGCGAGACCCTCGACCTGGACGGTACCGCCGAGGACATCGAGCGCTGGGAGGAGGAGTGGGACGAGGAGGGCTTCGGGATCTTCGCCGTCGAGCTCCTGGGCTCCGGGGAGCTGATCGGCGCCGTCGGCCTCTCGATCCCCGAGTACCTGCCCGAGGTACTGCCGCACGCCGAGATCACCTGGCGGCTCGGCCGCCAGTACTGGGGTCAGGGCTATGCCTCCGAGGCCGCCCAGGCCACGTTGGAATTCGCCCTCCAGGACCGAGGTCTGGACCGGGTCGTCGCGATCAACCGGGCCGGCAACGAGGACTCCGAGAACGTGATCCGCAAGCTCGGCATGGTTCTGGAGCGCGACACCACGGACCCCCGGTACGGGCACCTCCTGCAGGTCCACGGCATCGACCTCACGGAGTACGAGGCCTGAGCCTGCCGGTCGCGGTCGCGGTCGCGGTTGCGGTCGCGGCTGCGGTCGAGGTCGCGGTGTACGGGTGGGCCCGGCCGCGTGCGCACGCGAGGCTCACGCGCGCGGGGGTGCCAGGCGCCGTTCCGCGCGGCCTCGCTTGTCGGAGTCCCAGGAACCGCGGGCGTGCGTCAGCAGGCGGGCACGCAGCTGGTCGGGCAGGCGGGCGACGTCCCGTTTCTGGCGCGGTCGAGTCCTGTGGCCCACCAGATGCCGCACGGCCCCGTCGTCGTGCCGGGCGCCGGCCCGGGCGTCGGCCAATGCGGCGATCAGGTCAGCCATCGGCACCCGGCCCAGCAGCTGACCGGGCACGTCCTCATGGAGGGGCTGACCGGAACACCGCCCACTGCCGGAGCCGTACCAGGCGAGGAGGGCCAACACCCGTTCCACCGGGTCGGGCAGCGTCAGCCGTAGCCGATCGGTGAGTTCCTCGAGCAGTTCGGGGGAGGCCGTCCGGCCGCTCCAGGAGAGATCGAGGATCCGGTCGACGGCCCCCTCCAGTCCGGCGGGTACCGCGGCCACCCACGCGCGCTGCCTTGAGGCTTCCCGCGTCGCCTGCTGTCGGGCGGCCTCGAACTCGTGCAGCGGGCCGGGCATTCCGTGCCCGTCGAGCCACTCCAGCAGCAGGTGTCCGTCGGTGAGGACGGCGTCACCCTCCCACTGATCCCACCTCAATGCCGCCCCGTGGTGCAGGACGACGACCGCGAGTCGCACGGCGTCCCCGGCGTCCCCGTCGTCCCCGTCGTAGAACTCGAAGCGGACGTCACCACCGCACATGCAGTGGCCCCCCGGTAGCTCGTTCACGGCCATGGCCGTCCTGAGCGTCGCCGATTCCGCCGGATCGGCGAGATCCACCCGTATCTCCCCGTCCACCCCGAATCCACCCACCGAGCCCACTCGGACCACCAGAGCATGGCGGAGCACACGGTCCAGTGCCGTCGTCACGTCCACGAGACGATCCCTCCCCTCCCCGTATCGGCGGCCCAGCCTTCCACCAGGTGGGCTTCCGGGATTCCACCGCAGCTTCCGACCACGCGGCAACCCGGTTTTCCGAGGCCACGGCCGGGCGGACCTGGGCACTCATCCGAGGGCGGCGCCGGGGTCGACTCCCGTCAGGTCACAGCTCGCCTCCCACAACCGCGCCGCGACGGACCGGTCGGCGAGGTGATCCCACATCGGTTCGCCGCGGGGCTCGCCGCGCAGGCCGAAGACGCGTGGTCCCCACAGCAGGTCCCCTCGCACGGCCGGATCGAGCACGGCGCGCACCGCCGGCCATGCGCCGGCGTGCTTGCCCTGCAGGAGGAGAGCCGCCGGGGCCGCGCCCAGCCGAGCCCCGACCGTTCGCACATGGAGCGGTGGCCGTGACGGGGTGAGGGAGTCCAGCGCGCCGCCGGGATGGACCACCACGCTCGCCACCGTGCTGCCGGCGGTACGCAGCAGGCGGTCGAGTTCGACGCCGAAGCACATCTGCGCCAACTTGGAGCGTCCGTAGGTGCGCTTGGCACGGTAGTCGTCGCGGGACTGCAGGTCGTCCAGGTCGAGCCGCTCGGACTTCGCCGCGAAGCTGCCCATGGTCACGACACGGGCCGCCGGCGCGGCCGACAGCAGGGGCAGGAGCCACCGGGTCAAGGCGAAGTGGCCGAGGTGGTTCGTGCCGAACATGAGCTCGTGACCGTGCTCCGTCTCCCTGCGCGGCGGGTCGTCGAGCGCGACGCCGGCGTTGTGGACCACCGCGTCGAGGTGCTCCACCTGCAGCGCTTCCGCCACCGTTTCGAGCGAGCGGAGGTCGGCGAGGTCGAGCCGTACGGCCCGCACCCGCGCCCCGGCCACGCACGCACGGATCGAGGCCGAGGCGGCCTCTGCCTTGGCGGGATCCCGGCTGCCGAGTACGACGGTGGCTCCGGTGGCCGACAACTGCTCCGCGACGAAGTACCCGATGCCGGCGTTGCCGCCGGTGACCAGGAAGACGTGGCCGTCGGCGCGCGGCAGCCGACGGACGTTCCACGGCGAGGCGGGGGATATGGACGACATGGGGGCGGGACTCCTCGTGGGTGAATGCGGCCGGGACGTTTCGCCGGCCACTCGACACCTACGGTTCCAGCGGCCACCGGCAGATCGCCGACGGATCTCCGACACTTGCGCCGGGTGGCCGACATCCCGCCCACGCGAGGCCTGCCCGCCGGACGGTACCGCTGTCGCGAGCGCAGGAGCCGACGGTTTCGGAATCTGTGATTCCGGGGACGGGTGTCCCCGCATCGCCGTGATGGCCCCCGCGTCGTGACGGCACCCGACGCGACATCCGAGGGAGATCATGGGTTGGAAAGGCGCACGTCGGAAGGCCACATCGGCTGCTCTCGCCGGAGTGGTGGCCCTCGTCCTGGCGGCGGCCGGGACCCCGGTCGGCGCCCAGCCCCGGACGGGGACCGTGCCGCCGTTCGGGGTCGTGGCCGCGGGGCCGAACGCCTCCCCGACTCCGACTCCCCCTCCGCCCCGGCTTCCCCGCGACTTCCGTGGCAAGGGCAAGTGGATCGTCCGGGACCTGGACATCACGGTGCCGTTCACCTGGGAGGGGCGCGGTGGTGACAGCCAGATGACCGCGGGGGGCCCGCAGTATCCGATCTGGTTCACCAACCTGATCTACCACGACACGCTCTACACGCTGACGTACAAATGGCCCGGTCTGGACGAGCATCCCTGCTCACGCATCCCCGGCTTCAACCTGGAAGCGCTGAACGAGGGGTTCGAGGGCGCCCGGTTCGTCGGTCGGGAGACCCTGCGGCGCACCCCGGACCGGCACGTGAACCACTGGAGGGTGGGCGTGGTCTTCCCGGAGCTGCCTCCTGGGAACCACCCGCGGCTGCCGCTCGCGCTGGGCGACATCTACGTCGACGAGAACAACCGGGGCACCTTCTGGCAGGTGCTGCAGTTCGGTGTCCAGAACCTCTACGACCCCGAGCTGGACGAGTGGCTGGTCATGGACACCTTCGAGCACCGGCCCGGGACCGTGACGCTTCCCCAGCGGTGCGAACCGCCCCGGTGACCTCGTCCACCTGACCCCGCGACCGCGACGGCGACGGCATCGGCTCCGCGGGTCAGTGCGGTTGGTGCGGTTGGTGGGTGCGGGCCTCGGCGGTGGCCTTGAGATCGCTCAGCCAACCTTCGAGTCCCTGGCGGAGGATGGCCGTCGCGGTGGGGACATCGGCGTCGACCTGAGGGCCGGTGTGAGTCTCCTCGGTGCTCACCCGGACGCCGCCGGTGCGGGTCCTGGTGAAGGTCCACACGTGGACGCCGTCGATGTGCAGGCCCTCGCCCGTCGCGGGACCCGTCCAGCGGATGCAGGTGTGGTGCGCGAGCTGTTCGACGGTCGAGGTGATCTCCAGGCTGGTGGCCGGAGTCGGGTTCGGCGGTACGGGGGTGGTCCACCGGAAGGCGGAACCCGGGCGGAGCGGGCCACCGTCGAGGCGTTCCGCGGTCGTCACGGGAGCCTGCCACGACGGCCAGCGCTCGATGTCCGTCTGCAGGTTCCAGACCGTACGCAGTGGTGCGTCGATGACGATCTCGGCCCGGTGTCGTACGCGGGCGTTCGGGTCGACGCCGGCCCCGCGGCAGGTGAGGGAGGTGTGGGGGTGAGGGGCGACGCTTGCCCCGGCGGGGGCCGCGTTGGCGGCAAGGAGGCCGACGACGAGCGGGAGGGTTGCCAGGGTGGTGCGAATGCCGGTGCGGTGGGTGCCGGGCATGGGGTTCCCCTTGCGTTCCGTGGTCGGGCAGGGCCGAGCCGGCCGAGCGGTAGGCATTCAATCGATTGTTAGAGGCTATAACTGCATAGGGTGAGAAGCAATAGTGTGCGTGAGACCCTGTCACCATCCTGGGTCGGGAGGTGAACGGTGAGCCGGGCGGCCCGCATCAACCGATCGGTCGACCCCCGGGTCGACCGGACCGCTCGCGGGCTCCGGCCACCGGTCGGACCCTTCGGTGGGGGCGGCCCGGCGAGCATGGACCGGGGGAGCGGGAGGACGCACCCGGCCCTCCCCGCCCCGGAGCCGAGAGGGACACCATGAACGCGCACGACCGACTCCTCCTCGACGGGGCCCGCCGCGGCGACGCGGCGGCGGTGGGCGCGGCGCTCGCCGCGGGCGCCGCCGTGGAGGCCCGCGACGAGGATCTGCGCACGCCGCTCCTGCTCGCCGCGCTCGGCGACCATGTGGCGGTGGCCGAACTGCTGGTCGCCGCCGGAGCCGACCCGAACGTCCCGGACTCCCGGGAAGACAGCCCCTGGCTGGTCACCGGCGTCACCGGCAGCGTGCGCATGATGCGGCTGCTGCTGCCCGCCGGACCCGACCTGAAGCAGCGCAACCGCTTCGGCGGGATCTCCCTCATCCCGGCCGCCGAGCGCGGGCACACCGCGTACGTGCGCGCCGTGCTCGAGGCGACGGACATCGCCGTCGACCACGTCAACCGGCTCGGCTGGACGGCCCTGCTGGAGGCGGTGATCCTCGGCGACGGCGGCCCCCGCCACGAGGACGTCGTCACCGTCCTGCTCGCGGCGGGCGCCGATCCGCTGCTGCCCGACCGCGAGGGGGTGACCGCGTACGAGCATGCCGCCCGCCGGGGCTTCGACGGCATGGCGCGGACCCTGAAGACGGCGGCCGATGCCGCGGAAGCCGGGTCCGGCCGATGAACGGCCGCACGCAGCGCGCTCGTACCGGCCCTGGTACCCGTACCCGTACGGGGACCGGTATCCGCGGCGCTCTCGCGGCGACGGCCACGGCCCTGCTGCTCGGCGGCTGCGCCGGGAACGCGCCGGCCGCGCCGCCCGCCCCGGCACCCTCCGCCGCCTCCCCGCTGCCGGACACCGCCCCCACCCCACAAGGACTGCTGCTGACCGCCGACTTCGGGGCCGACACCGTGTCCTTCGTGGACCCGGAGCGCGGCACGGTCGCCTCGGTCACCGTGGGTAGGGCCCCGTACGGGCTGGCCGTGGGCGCGGACGGCCGGGCGTGGGTCGCCACCGCCGAGGGCGTGGCCGTCGTCGACACGCGCACCCGGGTACGGGTGGCGCGGATCCCGTACCGGACCGACACCGGGCCCGTGACCGACGGCGAGTACCGGGGCGGCGGGATGGGCATCGCGCTGTCGCCCGACGGCGCGCACGCCTACGTCGGGGTCAACGTCCCCGGCACCACCGGGGTCCTGGAGGTCCTCGACACGGCCGGCGGCGAGATCACCGGCGTCGTGCCGGTGGGCCGGCGCCCCTTCGACGTGGACGTGTCGGCGGACGGCGCCGAGGTCTACGTCACCGGGCACGACTCCTTCGACGTCACCGCCGTCGCGACCGGCTCGCTCCGCCCCCGCCGGATCGAGGTGGCCCCCTACGGCACCGAGGGCGGGCTCGCCTCCTGGCTGAAGCCGCACTACGCCGTCGTACGCCCCTCCGACGGGCAACTGCTGCTCCCCTTCGAGGGCGAGCGGCTGGCGGTCGTCGACCCGCGGACCGGGCGGACCCGGATCGAACCGATGACTGCGGACACCCACCAGCACGGCGCCGCCGTCACGGCCGACGGACGGCTCCTGGTGGTCGGCACGGGCGCCGTGCGGCCGGGCGACGGCAAGGGGCCCTCACTGACGGTCCGTTCCCCGGACGGCGCCGAGCGGGTGCATCCGCTCCAGGGCCCGCACGAGGACGTGGCCGTCTCCCGGGACGGCCGGACCGCCTACGTCTCGGGCGGTTTCACCCGGGACGGCTACTGGAACGGCATCACGGTCGTCGACCTCGACGCCGGGGCCACCCGCCGACTCGCGGCGGGCACCCGGCCCCTGGGCATCGCCGTGCTCTGAGCCCGCCGCCTCGGCCGGCCCGTCGCCCGCCGCTTCGGCCGGCCCCACCGCCCATGCCTCAGCCGGCCCGGCCACCCGGAGCTTCGGCCCCGCCGCCCGCGCGGACCGCCGCGAGGGCGGCGGCGTGCAGGGCGGCCGGGGCGCCGTGGTGGGCCCGGGGGCTGCCGGTGAGCACGCACCACTCGTCGGCGTCCTGATACTGGACGTCGAACCGGACCAGGCCCCCGGCCACCACCGTCGTGCGCAGCGTCAACGGGCCGGTGATCACGCCGACCTCGTCGGTCATCGCGCCGCCCGGCCCGGCGAGCACATCGTCCTGCCACCGGTGCGGTTCCGTCATGAGGCGCAGGTGTCCAGCATCGTGGTGAGCATCTTCTTCTCCGGTTCGGTGACGGTCAGTCCGTACGTGGATTTCACGGTGGTCCAGGCCCGCCCGTACTGGCACCAGCTCGCCTTGTCCGGCGGCTGCCACAGGTCGGGGCTCTGGTCACCCTTGGAACGGTTCGAAGCAGCGGTCACGGCCAGCAACTGGGGATGGGTCAGATCGTTGGCGAAGGCCTTGCGTCGCGCGGAGTCCCAGCCTGCCGCGCCCGAGCGCCAGCCCTCGGCCAGCGGCACCATGTGGTCGATGTCCATCTTCCCCGCCTCGGTGACGACCGCCCCGTCGTAGAGGCTCTTCCAGTTGCCGGAGACCGCCTTGCACTCGGCGTCCTGGGTGACGTCGGTGCCGTCGCGCTTGAGGACCACCTCACGGGTGTCGCACTTGTTGCCCTGCTGCGCCCAGTGCGTGAACTTCTCCCGACTGTAGCCCGCCATCGTGCCGACCGGAGCGACCTTGAGCGCCGCCAACTGGGTGCGCGCCACAGCGGCGCTGACCATACCGGGCAGTACGTCCCCGGCGGTCGGTTTGGCGTCGTCGCCCGGTGGGTTCGAGCCCCTCGACGCAGCGGTGGACGGCGATCCCGCAGGCGCGGACGCCTTCGGGTCCCCGCCGCCCGGCGCGGCCGGATCGGAGCACCCGGTGGCGGCGGCCAGCAGCAGCGCCACCAGCACCGCACCCGACACACGTATCTGATGTCCCATAACCCCACCCCGAGCCGGTACCGCTCCGCACGCTGTCCCGGAAACACTACCCAGAACCGGACAATCAACCTACGGAGGCCCCTCCGGCGGGCGTTGTCAGTGGCTCTCGCTAGTCTCCCGACATACCGCAGCTCAGGGGGGTCGGCTCCCCCCTGTCAAGGCTGCGCGGAACCGGAACGGTACAGGCGGAGGGGCACGGCTGATGGCATGGCTGGCGGCGGGCGAGGGGTACGAGATCGCCCTGGTGGAGGGACGGGTGGCGGCGAGGTCCGCCACCGGGCGGACGGCGGGACGGCAGTTGAAGACACTGCCCAAGGCCCTGAAGGACCATCCCGAGGTGGACCGGCTGCGCAGGCTCGCCGCCTGGCTCGACCGGCACGAGGCGGCCTGCGCCGCGCAGGTCGACAGCTGGATGGTCTCCTCCCTGCCCGTGCCGACCGAACTGCTCGCCCGGGTCTGGCCGGACGAGGCCTGGCAGAGCGCCCTGCGTGACGTGGCCGTCGTCGGCGACGACCCGGACGAGGTGGGCTTCCTGCGGGACGCCACCGCCTCCGGTGAGCTGAAGGTGGTCAACCTCGACGGAGAGACCGTACGGCTCTCCCCGCGCACGGTGACCCTGCCGCACCCGGTGCTGCTGCCCGACCTGGACGACGTACGGGACTTCGCGGCAGAACTGGGCATCGTGCAGCGGGTCGAGCAGATCCACCGGGCCACCTGGCACAAGCCGGCCGATGTCGTCGCCACCGCCACCGAGGTACGCGACTACGCGGGCGGGTCCTTCCCCACCCGCTTCAGCCTCGCCGCCCGGGCCACGAGCCTCGGCTACCGGGTCTCCGGCGGCTACGCCACCTGCAAGGTCCGGGACTCCGGGTCCGCCGCCGAGGCCGCCGTATGGATCGGCGAACCCTACTACGAGGACGAGACGACCACCGGCGCGCTGAGCTGGCACGACGAGGACGGCCGGGCGGTACGCCTGACCCAGGTCGGACCGGTGGCCTGGTCCGAAGGCATGCGGATGGCCGCGGCACTGTACGCCGGGCGCACGATCGAGAAGGGCGGGGACGCGTGAGCACCAACCAGGAAGACATCGAGATGAACCAGGCCGAACCGTTGCTCGAGGCCGAACTGCTGCTCAAGGCCGGCGCGGTACTGCCGCCCGGCACCACCGGCGCCGGCCCGGACGCCGTGGACCTGACCGCGCGCTCCTACCGCCACCCCGGCCTCGGCGAGGACCGCGTCGTCGTCCGGCTCGCACCCGCCGAACTGGGCGCCGCCGAGGACCTCGCCGCCGGATTCCTGGGACTCGTACGGTACGAGGGCGAGGCGCCCGTCGTCGGCCTGAGCCGGCGCCAGGCGCTCGGCTTCCCCGAATGGGTCCTCGTGCACCACCCCGAGGACGGCCACCACGCCCTGGCCGTCGTCCCCGAACTGGACCGGATCGCCCGGCAGGCCAAGACCAAGCCCAAGGCCGCCCTCGACGCCTGCCTCGAACTGGCCGGCCGGCTCGCCGCGTCCGTCCCGCACTTCCTGCCCCTCTTCCACGAGCAGGCCGCGCGGCTCTTCCTCGCCGTCGAGAACACGACCTACGCCGCTCAGCTGTTCGGCCGGGCCCGTGACGCCGAGGCCCAGTACGGTCTGGACATCGACGAGGACCGCCTCGACGCCGTCTTCCTCGAATTCGCCCTCGTCGGCGCCCTGCCGGTGAAGGTCCTCACCGGCTACGGCAAGGCCCTCGCCGCCCGCGTCACCCCCACCGAGGCCTACGACCGCTTCCGCCGCCTGTGCGTACGCCGCACCGCCGGTGGGCTGGCGCCCTCCGCCCAGGCCGCCACCGAACTGCGCCGGCTGGCCCGCGCCGCAGGCCTGACCGGCACCGAACCCGAGCAGGACTACCTCGCCGAACTGCTGCCCCTGCCCGCCACCCTGCGTGCCGCGCTCGGCTGGTGGAAGGCCCACCGCGGCGCCCTCGTGGCGCTCGCCCGCCGCGTTCCCGCCGTCCGTGGCACCCTCCTCGGACTGACCCCGCCCAGCGGCGACGGCGGCGAGTTCACCGCCCTGTGGCTGGAGATCCTGGACGAGTCCGGCGCCTCGGCCGGCCTCGCCGACGGGGAACTGCCCGCCGAGGAGCGTTGCGCCGACGGCACGGCCGGCTGGCTGGAGCGCTTCCACACCGCCCGCCACTCCGGCTGGGGCCGGCGCCCCACGCTCCCGCTCCTCCTCGACCTCGTCGAGCGCTGCGCCGACCGGCTGCGCACCGAACTCGACCGGCCCGAGAGGGAGACGGGCCTGCGGGTCGGCGTCGAGGACACCGACCTCATCGACCTGCTCCTCGCCCTGGACGTCCCCGTCATCGACCCCGAGGCCGGGGCCGAGGGCCGGCGCCACCGCTACGACCACTTCAACCTGTCCGAGTGGGCCGACGGCGACCGGCGCCGCGACCTGCTCGCCCTCGCCGCCGACCAGCGGTTCCACCCCGCCTTCCGCCGCGCGCTGAGCAACCTGGGCGACGGCTGCGCCGACATCGTCCGGCGCGTCGCCGCCTCGCCCGGTGGCCGCCCGTTGCTGGCCGCGTGGATGCGCGACATCGCCCTCGCCTCCACCGCCGCCGGTCTGCCCGGAGTCCCCGACGCCATCGCACGCCTGCGGTGGCTGCCCACCGAAGCCCTGGAACTCGCCCCCGAGGAAGTGGCCGCAGCGGCGGCCGCGGACCTCGCCGAAACCCTCGCCCGTACCCTGCGCGGCGGCCTCTTCGAAGAGCTGGCCTGGCCCTCCTGGGAGGAGGCCCTCGTCGAACTGTCGCCCGGCCAAGGCCGGGAAGGCCTGCACGTGGTGGAGGCCTGGCCGTACCTGATCGTCGCCAACCGGACCCAGGTTCGGGTCATCGACGCCGAGTCCACCGTCCTCACGCACGACCTGCGGGTGCCGAACGGTAACTCCCACAACTACGGCTTCCACTACGTCGACGGTGCACTGCTCGTCTTCTGGTCCTCCTGGAACACCAACGGGACGCAGGGCTACTGGCACGACGCGCCCGGCGACGTCCTCACCCTGGACACCGACCGCAACCACTGGTCGCTGCGCAGCGACAACATCTCCCTGCCGCTCCCCGGCGGCGGGCGCACCACCGGCGGCGGGGTCCTGTACCGCGGCGACACGAAGCTGCCGGACGAGCGACCCCTGCTGTCCGACGGCACCTCGTACTGGGTGTGGCAACGCCGTGACCAGCACGAAGACACCGGCTGGCTGGAGTACGACCCGGTCGGCGGAACCTACGGGCGGCCCTCGCTGCCCGCGTTCTTCACCGACGCGCTGCGCGCCGACGCCGGGACCGGCCGCCGCGGCGGATACACCCAACGGCTGCGCCCGACGCCCACCGTGGCCGGCTCGGTGCTCGGCGAGCCCACCGACGGCCTGCTCGGCTGGTGCACCGTGAGCGTCCCCGGCCACGGCTGGGAGGGCACCGACACCGCCGGCCGCACCGTCACCGTGCCCGAGGGCCACGACATGCCCGTCGCCGCCCTCGCCTTCCCCGGCGACGACCGTCCCCGCGCGCTGTCCCAGCAGTGGCGGGAGCTCAGCATCACCGACCCGGACGGTGTCGTCACCGCCCAGGCGCGCGACGCCCACAACCGCCGCTCCACCTCCGGCACCGCCGGCGTGGACCTTCCGCCGCTCACGCACTGGTACGCCCTGCGCCCCCGCGACACCGAAGGCTCGGCCGTCCTGCGCGCCGCCGACCGGGAGACCGTGGCCGCACTGCTCAAGACGGCCGCCGCGGCGGACAAGGCCGCCGACCTGCCCGACCTGGTGAGCGCGGCCCTGCCGCAGATCACCGCCCCCGAGATCGTCGCCGGCATCGTGGAGGTCCTGCGCTTCACCCTCGTCCAGCAGAAGGCCCTGGACGACATCGCGGCCCGGCTCCACCCCGACAACGCCCCCGAACCGGAACGCGAGCAGGGTCCCGGCGACCGGCTGATCGCCGACGGCCTCGACGGCCTCGTCGGCTCCGGCTACTACCGCTGGGGCGGCGAGAGCGACGCCGCCCACTACACGCTGAGCGAACTCGCCGCCGCCCGCACGCGCACCGACGACACAGCCGTGCCCGGCCGACTGCACTTCGACACGCCCGCGCTCCCGTACTGGTCCTTCACCTGGACCCCACTGCTGGACCAGCCCGCGGCCGTCGCCTACCGAGCCGCCACCGTCACACCCACCGACGAGCAGCGGGAGGGGCTGCTCACCCTGCTCACCGCCGTCGACGCCCTCGGTCTGGACTCGGCCGAAGGCTCCGCCGACCGTTGGCGCCGGGTCCTGCTGCGCCTCGACAAGCAGCACCTGCTCACCCCGGACGGCGAACGCAACGTCCACCACCGCAGCCTGCTGCCGCTGGGCGGGGGAGCGGTCCTCGCGCTCACCGAGCACAGCGAATCCGTGCCCGAAGGCCACGAGTTCGGCGCCCTGCTGTACGACCCCACCGGCTCCTTCGCCGTCCCCGGCCCCTACACCGTGCGCGGCGACGCTCCGCTCGGCGACCGCGAACGCGGCGCCGGCTGGCTCACCGCGTTCCTCGGCGCGGCCGCCGAGCAGGGCCCCGCGCCCTTCCGCCCGGAAGCCGCGGAGGAGTTCGCCGAGCTCACCGGAGTCTCCGGCGCCCTCGCCCGCCTGGTGATCGCCGGGCTCCCGGGCGTCGACAGCCACGAACGCAACTTCCTCACCTCCGAACTGCGCACCACCCTCGGGGTCAAGGCCACCGACGCCGCGTACGCCCGCGACGAACTCAGGGCTCTCGACATCGAGCTGCGGCGCGCCTTGGTCGCGGCTCTGCTGCCCGCCGATCCGGCGAAGCTGTGGAGCGAGGGTCCCGATGTCGCCGCCGCCGCGGAGCTCTGGAACCGGCGCGTGGGCCGCCGTACTCCCGTCCCCGACTGGCTGGCCACGGAGGCCGCGCGCGCCGTGGGCGGCTCCTGGCCCGCGCACCGCGCTCTGGCCGCACTGCTCGACCCGGCCGCCTCACGCGAGCTCTCGATCGACGTGCCCTGGACGGTCAAGGGCGACCACGTGGAGCCCGCCGAACCGTCCACCGACCTCTTCACCGTGTCCGTCCTGACCGGGACGGTGGCCATGGCCTCCTGGCTGGCCCACCGCCTGCCCGCGGGTGATGCCGTACGAGCGGCCCTGCCGCCCGTACTGACCGCCGTACGACAGCGGCTCGCCGGGCCCGAACTGCTCCTGGAGATCGGGCACTACACCAGCCTGCCCGACTTCCGGAAGGCGGCGGGCACCCCCACCGAGACGGGCGAGGGCTACGAGCGCTACGGCGCGGTCGTCATGGCCACGCACGACGACCAGCCCAAGCCCGCACTGCGCCCGGCACTGCTGGACTCCACCGGCTCCGACCCGTACCTGCCGGTGCTGCGCGGCGACGACCAGCGGCCCTCCGCCGCCGAGGCGGCGCTGCGCACCACCCACGACCCGCGCTTCGCCGAGCTGCTCGCCGACCCCGGCGCCCCCGCGTCCGGCGCCGTGGCCGCGGACGGCACCTGGTGGCCGCAGGACCCGAGCCGCTCCGTCCCCGAGGTGGTCGAGGAGGCGAGCACCCGGTACGGGCTGGGCGCCGACGCGGCCACCCTCTACCTCATGCTGCTCGCCATGCCCGACCCCACCGACCGCAACACGGCACGGTGGACCGGTTGGAAGCCGGCCCGGCTCAAGGCCGCCCGCGCCGAACTGGGCGCCACCGACCTGGTGGTGACGGCCGGCCGCAGCAGGGCCGGACGCTCGCTGTTCCTGCCCGGCGGGTGGGCCGACATGCCCTCCCCGACGCTGCCGGTGGAGCAGTGGAAGCTCCCGATGTACGGCCTGAGCGCCGGTCAGCGGCCCGCGCTGGGCGTACTGGTGCCGGGAGAACCGGCCGCGGAGCTCTACCGCCGGGCCTGGCAGCGGATCCAGGACGGCGACCTGCCGCGCTTCGAGGAGCTCAAGGTGAAGCGCACGCGCGCCCGCCGCCGCTGAGGCGAAGCGCACCGCGTGAGGTGAAGCGCACCCCGTGAGGTGAAGCGCACCCGCGCCCGCCGCCGCTGAACCGGCCGCTGCCGTACCCCTGTCCGGCGCGGCGCACCTGCCCGCAGGTGCGCCGCGCCCCGGACCAGACCCCGTACACATTCCGGAGAACCCAGATGACCGTCACCGAAGAAACCGCCCCCGCCGCGCGGCAGGTACTGCCCGCCGAGGAGCGCCACGCCGCCGAACTCGCCTTCCTCGCCGCCCAGGACCCCGGCCCCCGCCCGCCCGGCTGGGCCCTGACCCCGCGCGCCGTCGTCACCTTCGTCTGCGGCAGCGACGGAGCCGAACTGGCCCTGCCCAAGCGCCGCGCCGGAATCCCCGCCAAGCTGGCCATCACCCCCAAGTTCGTCGGCGAACGCGCCCTCGTGGAGCGTTGCGTCGTCACCCTCGCCGGCGAGCGCGGCCTGCTCCTCACCGGCGAGCCCGGTACCGCCAAGTCGATGCTGTCCGAGCTGCTCGCCGCCGCGGTCAGTGGCACCAGCGCGCTCACCGTCCAGGGCACGGCCGGCACCACCGAGGACGCCTTCCGCTACGGCTGGAACTACGCCCTGCTGCTCGCGCAGGGCCCCACCTCGCAGGCCCTGGTCGACTCGCCGGTGCTCTCCGCCATGCGCACCGGACGCGTCGTCCGCGTCGAGGAGATCACCCGCTGCCTGCCCGAGGTGCAGGACGCGCTCGTGTCGATCCTGTCCGACCGGCGACTGAGCGTGCCCGAACTGACCGCCACCGAGGACGCGGTGGTCTCCGCCGCCCCGGGCTTCACCGTCATCGCCACCGCCAACCTGCGCGACCGCGGCGTCTCCGAGATGTCCGCCGCCCTCAAGCGGCGCTTCAACTTCGAGACCGTCGCCCCGATCGCCGACGCGGACGCCGAGGCCACCTTGATCCGCCGCCAGGCGGTGGCCGCCGTCCAGCGGGCCGGCGCCGCCTTCGGGGTCGACGACGCCGTGCTCGACGCGCTCGTCACCGTCTTCCGCGACCTGCGCTCCGGCCGCTCCGCCGAGGGCTGGGACGTGGAGCGCCCCGGTACGGTCATGTCCACCGCCGAAGCCGTCCAGGTGGCGGCCTCGCTGGGGGTCGCCGCCGCGTACCTGCCGGGCGGGGACGTGCTGGACCTGCTGCCGGGGCACCTGCTCGGAGTCGTACGCAAGGACGACCCGGCCGACCACGGACGGCTGCTGGGGTACTGGGACGGGCCTGTCCGGCGCCGCGCCGAGGACGGGTCGCCGATGTGGCGCCGCCTCTGGGACCTGCGCGGGAGCCTGCGTTGACGCACACCGATCCGCGCGCCGCGGTCGACGCCCTCGCCGCGGCCCGCGAGCCGTACCTCATCGGAGTACGCCACCACAGCCCCGCGCTGGCCGCGGTGGTACCGGCCCTGCTCGACGCCTCGGGAGCCGACGTGGTCTGTGTCGAGCTCCCGGCGGAGTTCCAGCCGTGGTTGGAGCACCTCGCCGACCCGGAGACCGTCGCCCCGGTCGCCCTCGCGGGCACGGGGGAGGACGGCCGCCTGGCGTTCTACCCGTTCGCGGACTTCTCCCCGGAACTGGCCGCGATCCGCTGGGCCCGCCGGAGCGGAGCGTCCGTCATCTGCTGCGACCTCGCGCTGGCGGACCGCGGCTGGACCGAGCCGGGCACGGCGTCGAGCCCTGCCGCAGCGCCGGACGCGGACGTGGCATCGGCCGTCGCCCTGCACCCGGCCTCGGACCGGATCCCGGCCCCGGATGCGGTCTCGGCCCGCATCCCGGTCCCCGCCACGCCTCCGGTCTCGGAGCAGACCCCGGTCCCCGCCACGGCTCCGGCTCCGGACCAGGGCACGGCACGGGACTCGGCCTCGGGCACGGCTCCGGTCTCGGGTACGCCTTCGGGCTCGGGCAAGGCTCCGGGCTCGGGCACAGCTCCGGCTCCGGTCTCGGGTACGGCTTCGGTCCCCGCCGCGGCTCCGGGCTCGGGCATGGCACGGGGCTCGGCGCTGGTCGGGGGCTCGGTTTCGGGGTCGGGGCCTGGCACGGACCCGGTCCCGGACCTCGGTTCGCCCCAGGCTACGGGCTCCGACTGGGCCCGGGCCGCCCTCTCGGACCAGGGCTCGGCCACGGCTGTGGACCGGAGCACTCCTGCTGCCGGTAGGTCCTTCGCGGACGCTCTGACAGCCGCCGGTACGGGTCGCGACGGTGACGACCTGTGGGACCGGGCCGTCGAGGTCCTCGCCCCGGGATGCTCCCCGGAGTCCGTACGTCGTGCGGCCCTCGGCGTCGGCTGGGCGCTGCGCGCGGACACGGGCGCCGTGCCGGCGACCGACCTGGCCCGCGAGGCACACATGCGGAGCGTGATCGCGGCCGCCGTCGCCGGGGGCCACCGCGTGGCCGCGGTGATCGGGGCGTTCCACGCCCCGGTCCTCCCGAGCACGGCCGCCGACGGTCGGGGCACCGGCACAGGCTCCGCCCACGACCGTGGTGCCGATTCCGGCTCTGGCCTCGACTCTGCCCAAGGCGAGGGTCCCGGCCTTGGCTCGACCCACGATTGCGCACCGGGTGCCGACTCCCTCTCCGGCTCCGGCTTCGGTTCCCACTCGGCCTCGGCCACTGGCGGCGGCTCCGATGCCGTTCGCGGTTCCGACTCGGGTGCTGGCACCGCCTCCGAACCTGGCGCTGGTTCCGGCTCCGCCTCCGGCCTCGGTTCCCAGTCGGCCTCCGCCCTGGGCGGCGGCTCCGATGCCGTTTGCGGTTCCGGATCGGGTTCCGCTTCCGGTTCCGGTTTCGCACCTGGCTCTGGCTCGGCTTCCGGCAACGGCAACGGGAACGGGAACGGCTTCGGTCCCGATGCCGACGCGGTCACGGTCACGGTCGTCGGGTCGAACCCGGTCGTCCCGGGACCCGGGCACGGCAGGGCCGCCGCTGCTTCTGGGGCGCCCGCCGCGGATGCCGCGCCGGCCGTCACCTCCTTCGTGCCGTACTCCTTCGACCTGCTCGACTCCCGCTCCGGGTACCCCGCCGGGATCCGCGACCCCCGCTGGCAGCAGGCCGTCCTCGAAGCCGGCGGTGACCCCGACCGGGTTCGCGAGGCCGCCTCGGTCGCCGTCACCGGGCTCTGCCGCGAGCTGCGCCGCGCCGGGCACACCGCGGGCACCGGCGAGGCCGCCGAGACCCTGCGGCTCGCCTGCGACCTCGCCACGCTGCGCGCGCTCCCCGCGCCCGGCCGGGGCGAGCTGCTCGAAGCCGTCACCACCGTCCTCGGCCAAGGCGAACCGCTCGGCCGGGGCCGGGCGCTGGCCCGCGCCCTCGAGGCCGTGCTCGTCGGCACCGCCCGCGGTCGGATCACCCCGCACGCCCCCCGCTCCGGTCTCGGCCCCTCCGTCGAGGCCGAACTGGCCGCGCTGCGGTTGCCGTCCCCCGAGGATCCCGCGCCCCGCGAGATCCGCCTCGACCCGCTCCGCTCCGCCCTCGACGGCCGTCGCGAGGTCCTGCTGCAACGGCTCCTCGTGTGCGGAGCCTCCTACGGGGAGCCGCTCACCGTCGCCGCCACCGGCGACGGGACCGCCCTCGGCACCAAGTGGCGGCTGTCCTGGACGCCTTCCGTTCCCGCCCGGCTGGATCTCGCCGGGGTCCGCGGCGTCACCGTCGCCCAGGCGGCCGCCGGCACGCTGCGCGACACCGCCCGCCGTGCCGCCGCCGAGGGCGGGCCGACCCCGGCGCAGATCCTCGCCGGGCTGGCCGCCGCTGCGCGGTGCGATCTGCCCGAGCTGGTCGACGTACGCCTCCACGAGGCGGCCACCGCCCTGCCGCAGACCGCGACCCTGCCCGAACTCCTCGACGCCCTGGACCTTCTGGAGGCACTGCACCGCGGCCACCTGCCCGGCACCTCCGACGCCTCCAGGGAGGCCGCCGCGGACCTGGCAGGCGACCTCCTCGAAGCGGCCGTGCGCTGTCTGCCCGGCCTCGCCGGGAGCGAGGACCCCGCCGACGCGGCCGCCCTCGTGGCCCTCGCCGACCGGGCCGCCGCCCATCACCTGGGTCTGCGCACGGACGACGCCCTGGCCGCCCTGTCCGCCTCCGCGTCCCCGCTGATGCAGGGCGCGGCCCTCGCGGTACGGGTCCTGCTCGACCTCGACCCGGCCGCCGAGCTCGGCGGCCGCGCCGCCGGATGGGTCGACGGCGCGGGCACCGCGGACGGTCGGCGCGCCCTGACCCGGCGGCTCGGCGGACTCCTCACCGCCGCCGGCCCCCTCCTGCAGTCGTCCCCGGCGGCTCTCACCCCGCTCCTCGACCGCGTCGAGCACCTCGCCGACCAGGACTTCCTGGACCGGCTCCCGGCCCTGCGCGGTGGCTTCGACGCCCTGTCGCCCGCCGCCCGCGACCGGCTGCTCCACACCGTCACCGAGCGGCTCGGCGACCGCATCGACCTCGCGCTCGACGCGTCACCCGCCCTGCTCGCCCTGTGGGCCGCGGCCGACGCGGCCGGACTGGCCGCCCTCAAGGGCCTTCCTCTGCCCGGGACGGAAGGGGCGACACCGGTTCCGGCCCCTGAGGCCGCCGAGGCCACCGAGGCCGCCGAGACCCCCAAGGCCCCTGAGACCCTGGAGGCCTCGGAAGCCCCACCCGAGCAGGCCCCTCGGGCCGCACGGCCCCCCAAGGCCGACAACCCGCGGCTCGCCCCCGCCGACCGCTGGCGGCTGCTGCTCGGCCGCGAACGCGACCGGCTCCCGGCCGGCGCCCGCCGCTACGCCCACGCGCTGGACGAGCTGTACGGCGCCGGGCGCGGCGAAGGCGCCGCCGACCTCGACCGCGGCCAGGGCGGGGGACACGGGGGCGGCCAGGAGGCCTCCTTCCCCACCGCCCGGGAGTGGTCGCAGGAACTGGAGGCGCTGTTCGGCGCGGACGTCCGGGAGGAGGTGCTGGCGGGAGCGGCCGAAGCAGGCCGTACCGACGTGCTCACCCAGCTCGATCCGGCGGCCGTACGGCCCTCGGTGGAACTGCTGAGCTCCGTGCTGTCCCTCGCCGGGGGCATGCCGGAAGCCCAACTCGCCACGTTGCGCCCGCTGGTGCGCAGGCTCGTCGACGAACTCGCCAAGGAGCTCGCCACCCGGCTGCGCCCGGCCCTCTCCGGCCTCGCCACCCCGCGCCCCACCCGGAGGCCCGGCGGCAAGCTCGACCTGGCCCGCACCCTGCGCGCCAACCTCGCGCACACCCGGCGCCGGCCCGACGGCAGCGTGGTCGTCGTCCCCGAGCGGCCCGTCTTCAGTACGCGGGCGAGCCGTGAGGCGGACTGGCGGCTGATCCTGGTCGTCGACGTCTCCGGATCGATGGAGGCGTCCGTCATCTGGTCGGCGCTGACCGCGGCGGTGCTGGGCGGCGTACCGACCCTGTCCACCCACTTCCTCGCCTTCTCCACCCAGGTCGTCGACCTCACCGACCGGGTCGAGGACCCGCTCTCCCTGTTGCTGGAGGTCCGGGTCGGCGGTGGCACGCACATCGCCGCCGGTCTCGCGCACGCCCGCTCCCTGATCACCGTTCCGAGCCGCACCCTCGTCGTCGTGGTCAGCGACTTCGAGGAGGGCGCGCCCATCGGTGGGCTCCTCGGCGAGGTCCGTGCGCTGGCCGCCTCGGGCGCCCACCTGCTGGGCTGCGCCGCGCTCGACGACGAGGGGACGCCCCGGTACTCGGTCCCGGTCGCGCGGCAACTCGTGGCGGCCGGTATGCCCGTGGCCGCCCTCAGTCCCCTCGCCCTCGCCCGCTGGGTGGGCGACCGCCTCCGTGGAGAGTCCCGTTGAGCACCGAACTGCCGCCCGTCGCCCCCGAGGTGCTCGCCGAAGCCGTCGAGAACCTCACCGCCCGCCTGCGCAAGAAGCTGGACGCCGCCACCGAGGGCTGCGCGGCGGGCGCCGTCCTCGAGGCCGACGGGACCGTCACCCTCCGCTTCGGCGAGGACGCCCTCGTCACCCTGCGCCCCGGTCCGGCGGGCACGATCACCACGGCCGACCAGGCCACGTGCAGCTGCCTGCTGGCACCCCGCTGCCTGCACCGGGCCGCCGCCCTGGGCGCGGCCCCACTCGCGGACTCCACGCCCGAGCCGGCGGCCGAACCTGAGCCGGCGCGGGCCACGGCGACCGGGCCGGACGATCCCGCCGCCCCTTCCGTCGCTGCCGCCGCTCCCACCGGATCCACGGAAACCGCCGCCTCCGCCGCGTCCGTCGGGACCACCGGGCCCGCGCCGGCCCTCACCGCGGCCCAGCTGCGCGCCGCCGGCGCCCTCTGGCACGTGGCCGCCGAAGCCCTCTCCGCCGGGGTCACCGCCGGGGGCGCGGTGGTCCAGGCCGAGCTGCTGCGCGCCGCCCACACCGCCCGCCTGGCCGGGCTGGTCCGGGCCGAAGCGGCCGCCCTACGGGTCGTACGCGGCCTGCGCGCCGCCCGCGAACACCGCGCGGGCCAGCGGCTCGGCGACCTCACCGGAGCCTTCCGCGAGCTCCTCCACCTCGCCGGACTGCTTGCCTCCGGCGCCGCCGACCCCGCACTGACCGGCACCGCCCGCCGCGCCTACGCGTCGGGCGGCAGCCTCCAGGTGTACGGCCTGTGCCGGGAACCCGTGCTTTCCGCCACCGGATACGGCGGAGTGGTCACCCACCTGCTGGCCCCGGACGGCACCCCGTACTCGGTCTCCGACGTCCGCCCCGGCGGCCTGGCTCGCGCCCGCGGCGCCGGTTCCGCCTCCGTCGCCCTCGGCGGCGCCACCCTCGACCATGCCGGCCTCGCCCGCGGTGGCCTACGTATCGTCGGCGCGACCGTCTCCCCGGACGGCCGCCTCGGCGCCGGACGCGGGGTCAGAGCGACCCCGCTGCCCGGCCTCGCCTGGACCGAACAGCCCGCGTCGCGGCTCTTCGCCCGACCGGCCGCCGATGCCGTCGCCGAGCTGCTCGCCGATCCCGAGGGGGCCGAGTCCGCGCTGCTCGGCTGCGATGTCACGGTCGTCGGCGCGGTCGGCGAGCACCTCCTCGTCCGCGAGTCGCGCCCGGACGCGCCGCTGTTGCGGCTGCTGCCGGCGCATCCGCACCCGGAGCTGGCGCACACGGAGAACCTGCGCCGCATCGCCTCCTACCCAGGGCTGCAGCTACGCGTGCTGGGCCGCCCCGACCTGGACCGCACCGCCACGCTGCGGCCCCTGGCCGTGGGCCCGGTGCCGGGCGCGGAGCACACGCTGCGACTGCCCGAGGAGTGGCTGGGCCGGGCCGACCTCGGCTACGACCGCCTGCAGGGCGCGCACTTCCCGCAGGGGACCGTAGCCCCCGTACCCGTCCCGGCGGCCGAGGGCCCGGACCCGCTGGCCGACTCCCCGCTGTGGCGGGTACGTCGCCTGCTGGAGACCGGGGTCGCCGGTGGCCGCCGGGCCGTCGCCGAGGCCGCCCGCGGTACGGAGTCCCTGGTCGGGGCCTCGTACGGCCCGCTGCGCCGGGCCGGGCTCACCGCGGCGGCGGACCTGGCCGCCGCGCTGGCCGCCGAGGCCGACCGCCGGCCCCGCGACGTCTTCGGCCGGCTGGCCGACCCCTCTCCGGACGGCTACGCCTGGGCCTGGCTCGCCGCGGCCACCCATCTGGCGGCGGCGGAACGCTGTTTGATCGCCGCTTCCTGGGCGGCGAGCCCGAGCGCCGTCCCGGTCAGCGGGCGGTGACGGACGGGGTCAGTCTGCGGGCCAGGAGGTCCAGGGCCGCTGTGACCTCCCGGACGGTGTCCGGGTCGGGGGGTGTTCCGTCGGGACCGGTCAGCGCCGCGGTGAGAGCGTCGTCGATGGTGGTGGCGCGTACCTCGGCGACCCGTGCGGAGGGTTCGGCGGCGGGACGGATGAGCCGGCGGCGCCGGTCGGCGGGGTCGGGCTCCGTGTCGACGGAGCCCGCCTGTTCCAACCGGGCTACGGCCGTGGAGACCTGACTCTGCGGCAGACCCGTCCGTGCGGCGATCTCGCCGACCGTGGTCCCGGGGTGGGACACGAGGTCGCCGAGGACGACGACCACCGCGCGGACCGATCCCGGCGGGCCCGACTTCGGCTGGGGCATCGCCTGTTCGCCGATCTTCATGAGGGTGCGGCCCAGGAGGAACGCTTCGACTCCGTTCATGAGCAGCAGAGTACATCTCAATAGATACATCTATCTTGATGCATCTATTGAGATGGATTAGTGTCGTGTCGTCAGTCGGAGATTCCGACGACACATCCGTAGGGGGACCCGCCATGCCCGTGACCGACACCTCCGCCATCGCCACCCACGCCCTGGCCGTCCCGGGCGCCACCCTGCACTTCCAGGTGGTGGGCCGAGGCCCCGTCCTCCTCCTCTCCCAGAGCGGCGAGGGCGATGCGGACCGCACGGTCGACCTCGTCCCGCACCTGACCGACACCTTCACGGTCGTCACCTACGACCGCCGCGGCCTGTCACGCAGCACCCTCCACGACCCCGCCCGGCCCGTCACGATGGCCGAGCACGCGGACGACGTCGCCCGCCTGCTGGCCGAGGTCACCGACGGGCCGGCGTCGATGGCCGGGTTCAGCATGGGAGCCGCGATCGGCCTGCAGGTCGTGGCCCGCCACCCCGGCCTGCTGAGCACGCTGATCGCCCACGAACCCGTGATGCCGAACCTGCTGGCCGAGGCGGACCGCGCGGAACACCTGGCCGAACTGTCCGCCATCCAGAACGCCCACAGCACCGGGGGCCTGACCGCCGCGTTCCCGGCGATCGCCCTACACCTCGGCATCGACCCGGCGCACGACGCGACCGAGGACGACCTCACCCCCCAACCGCTGACCCCGCGCCGACAGGCCAACTTCGGCTTCTTCATCGGTACGGAGTTCACGGCCGTCACCACGGACGATCTGGACCCGGCGGAGGCGGTGCGGGCCGCCGCGCGAGCCGGTACGAGGATCATCGCGGCGACGGGGCGGACCACCCGGCCGACGGTCCACACCTACCGCTGCGCACTGGCGCTGGCGGCGCGACTGGACACGGAGCCGGTCGAGTTCCCCGGCGGCCACAACGGGAACACCGCGTTCCCCCGCGCGACGGCGCGCACGCTGAAGGCCCTCCTCGGCCGCTGACCCGACGGCGTGGCATGGCACGGCTCGACGCGGTGGGCCGAGTCCCGGCGGCTACCCCGCGCGCAGCCCGGTCCGCAGCCCGGTCCGCAGCCAGGCCCGCAGCACGCCGAGGTCGGCCTCGGTCAGGCCCTGTCCCGGATCGACCCGGTGCAGGAGGGCCCGGCCGGGATGGCGGGCGGCCACGTAGGTCCGGTCGGCGCCGGTGATCTCGTCGTCGACCCAGATGAAGGACCGCCCGGCGGCATGGTCGATGAGCGTGGGGGTCTTCCAGTGGATCCCGCCCCGCCCGTCCTCGTCGGAGGGCTCCGGCCAGACCACCACGGGCAGTTCCGGCAGGCCGAGCCGGGGCGCGACGCACTCGTTGGCTTCCGCCATCCAGGTCGTGGCCCACACCAGCTCGCACGGCAGCGCCGCCAACCCGGGTCCGAGCGTCGGATCGACCCGCGCGAGCAGGGGATTCCCCTCGTCGTCGCCCGCGGGGTACGGGCCGGCCCCGAACGGGATGAGGGGTCCGTCGACATCGAGGTAGAGCAGTACGGGGGTGGTGGAGGCGGAACCGGTCATGAGGCCACCGTAGTCCTCCCGTGCATAGGTGATGATCTTGATGGGCGGAGGTCGGAGCGGTGGCGGCGCACGTGGGCGTGATAGAGCGGTTGTGGCGGTACCCGATCAAGTCGACGGGTGGCGAACGGCTGCGGAGCGTGGCCGTCGACGAGCGGGGCATGGTGGGCGACCGGCTGTTCGCCGTACGGGACGCTGAAGGCAAGTTCGGCTCGGGCAAGAACACCCGGCGCTTCCGGCGCATGGACGGCCTGCTCCACCTGGGCTCCCGCTACCCGAACAACGCCCCGGAACCGGGACCGCCCGAGCTGCTCGACCCGCACGGGAACGTGGTGGCCGACCCCACGGCGTACCTGCGCGACCACCTCGGCCGTGAGGATGTGGAGCTGGCCCGCGAGGGGGAGATCTCGCACTTCGACCAACTGCCGCTGAGCGTGCTCACGACCGCCACCCTCGACCGGATGCGCCGCGAGGTGCCGGGCGTACCGGTGGACGAGCGCCGGTTCCGCCCGAACATCCTCGTGCGTACCCCGCCCGGCACCCCGCCCTTCGTCGAGGACGAGTGGATCGGGCGCGAGGCCACGGTGGGAGCCACCCTTCGCATCGAGTTCCTGCGCTCCAGCGAGCGGTGCGTGATGACCAACCAGGCCCAGCAGGACCTGCCGCACTCGCCGCTGATCCTGCGGGCGATCGCCCGCATGCACGACAACCGGCTCGACGCGCTCGCCAGGATCGTCACTCCGGGAACGGTCCACGTCGGGGACCGCCTGGTGTTCGAGCGAGAGGGCTGACGGGGGTTCTCGCCGGGTGACGGGAGGCCGAGGTGCGCGGGGTGGAACCCGGGCCGCCCAGATCGCCTCTTGATGGCCGAGGGGGGATGGTCATGACGAAGACAGCGGTGTCCGTGACCGGGCGGCTGGTGGTGGCGGGGCTGCTGTGCGCCGCCCTGGCGGCGTGCGGAACCACACGGGCGGGATCGGTCGCGGCGCCCGCCGGTGTACCCACGCTCGCCACGGCCGAGTGCGATCTCGACGTGCCGACGGATGAGGACACGGGCGCGTACGCCGGTCCACCCACCGATCAGGAGACGGGCGGGTACGCAGGTCCGCCGACCGATCAGGAGACGGGCGGGTACGCGGGTCCGCCCACCGATCAGGAGACCGGCGCCTACGTGGGCCCACCGACGGACGGTGAGATGGCCAACGGCGGTGGCCCCTGCGGTCCGGCGGACTGGTTCGACATGACCCGCGACTTCACCGCCTACCACCTCAAGCACGAGGCCGACGACGGATACGCGGACGAGGTCGCGATCAAGGAGGTCCGCGTCCGCAAGGTCCGCACGGTCGGCGAGGCGCGGATCACCTTCACCACCGAGGAAGTGGGCAAGGGCCGAGGCGACGCCGCCCGCAGCATCGCCAAGGTGTTCGCCGCCTGGCGGCACGAGGTTTACGGGGACACGGGTACGGTGACCCTCCACACCTCCTCGGGCCCGCGGCTGAACATCACCGAGTCCTGGTGATCCCGGGCCACCGCGCGTCCCAGAGCGCGCAGTGGTGCTCCTCCCGCGCGTCCACCGTGCGGATCCCGCCCGCCCCCGGCGCCAGCGACAGCACCGAGGCCGAAGCCCGATCACGCGGCCACGGCGGCTCTCCGGGCGCGGCCGGAACACCCGTGCGGGCGAAGCCGGTCCAGTAGCCGGCCATCCGGTCCGCGAGCTGCCGCTGCGGTTCGGTCAGCGGCGCGATCGCGAACAGGTAGGGCAGTTCGGAGCCGTGCGTCGCGCCGAACGGCAAGTCCGGCCGCGCCGGTAGCCCCGTGAAGTCGGGCGCGTCCCGGTCGCTGAACCGGTACGTGTACACCGGCACGTGCCGGCCCAGCGCCGCGCCGTCCCGCAGCGTCGGGCAGGCGAACGACGCGTCCGTCAGCACGGTGGCCCACGCGACCGCCGGGGTCGCGAAGGCGGAGACCGGATAGGTGGCCTCCACGGCGCGGGCGGTCGGCGGGTCGAAGGACCGCTCCATCCGGGCCCGGTAGGCGGCCGCGTCGGGGATCGGATACCCGGCCAGGGTCTGCGCGAGGAAGAGGCGCATCTCGTCCTGGTCGAAGCCCTGGACCACCGGCACCCGGTGGAACCGGCCCGCCTCCAGCGCCCGCCGCGGCTCCAGCGGCAGCACGCTGTTGCCGTAGGAGACGAGCGAGAAGCGCTGCATCAGTTCGGCCGTCGCCAGCGCATCGGTGTCCAGCCGACGCAGGCAGTCCAGCACCTCACCGGGTCGGTCGCAGCCGAGCCGGGCCGCCGCCAGGGCGCCGTCCGCGACGGTGCGCGGCTCCGGCACGAAGGGCTCGTACGTGCCGAGGCCGGGCAGCAAGGACCGCGGCGGCGCCGTGGTCGAGCACGAGCCGCTCTGCACGATCGCCCGGTGGAACAGACCTGCCGACGCGGGGGAGGTGAGGTGCGCGCAGACGCTGAGGGCACCCGCCGATTCGCCGAACACGGTGACGTTGCCCGGGTCGCCGCCGAAGCGCGCCGCGTTCGCCCGTACCCAGCGCAGCGCCGCCCGCTGGTCCGCGAGGGCGAAAACGGGCGCCCCGCCGAGCTCCGGATGACCGAACAGACCGAAGACGCCCAGCCGGTAGTTCACCGTCACGACCACCGCGCCGCCCTGCCCGACGAGCCGCTCGGGCCGGTACGCGTCGCCCGCGCCGCTGAAGAAGCCGCCGCCGTGGAACCAGACCATGACCGGGCGCCCCGGGCCCCCGGCGGCGGCCCGGCCCGCCGGAGCGGTGACGTTGAGATACAGGCAGTCCTCCGAGCCGGTCGGCCCACCCGGCCCGACCGCCGGCAGCTGCACGCAGCGCGAACCGGGCGCCCCGGCATCACGTACGCCCTCCCAGTCCGACACCGGCTCCGGCGGTCGCCAGCGCAGTGGTCCGGTCGGGGGAGCGGCGAAGGGGATCCCCTCGAACGTGTCGTACGTGCCGTGCCCCAGTCCCCGTACCCGCCCCCGATCGGTGTCCACGACGGGCCGGTCCGGACCGGGTGCGGCGCCCAGCAACAGCAACACCACGGGGACCAGGAGGGCCCACCGGCGGGTGAACCGGCGAAAGTCGGTCACGGCCGGACGCCCCTTCCCCCTCGGGGCCCGGGGCCGAGTGCCCGGGCGAGGACCCCCGTTTGCCCGCCCCGAATGGCGCAGTGAGCGGAAGTGGCACTCAATGTAACAAAGCGTGCGCTTCCCATGACGCACGATGACCGGCGCGCGATTGCGTAGACCCGCGCGTCGGCGAACGGAGCTTTCCATGAATGACCCCATCACCCTCGCGGCGAAACAGCACGAAGACCGCCACGGGACCCCCGACCCCATCGCACCGGACGAGCCGACCACGCCGACCGTGCGGACCCTGCTGGAGACGGCGGCCACCTGCCGTCCGGTCGAGGAGGTCACCGCACTCGTGAGCCTCCTCAAGGAGGGCGGCCCGCTGCCCGACGCCGGGCACGACGCGCTGCGCACGGCCGCCGTGACCCGACCGGTGCAGGACGTACGACGGATGGTCGCCCTGCTGGGCGAGTCGCCGCAGGAGGTCGCCGAGGCGGACCTCACCCTGCGCGCCGCCGCCGTCGGACGGTCCATCGAGGACGTCGCCCTGCTGGTGACCATCCTCGGCAAGGAGGACGCGGCCGAGACGGAGCGCCGAGGACGTGCCGGGCCGGCCGATCAGGCCGCGCCGAACGCCGGCCGGACCGGACCGTCCGGACCGTCAGGCCCGCGCGCGGAACCCACCGCCCGGCCCGCGGAGGAGAGGCACGAGGCACCGCACGAGCCGCGGAACCCGGAGCTGTACGACGCCCCGTACCAGCAGTCGCCCCGGCGCCCCGCACCCGCCGAGCCGCCCGCGGCCTCCCGCGACCGGGCGCTGCGGCGCGTCCTGCGCTGGCCCGTCGCGATCACCCTGCTGGTCAGCGGCGCCCTGCACCTGCCGAACGACCTGACGGCCCTGCCGTTCGCGTCCGCCGTCGACTACCTGCCCCTCCTCGTCAGCGTGCTCTGCATGGTGAGCGGCGCGCTGGTGGCGCTCCGGGACACCACGGCGGTGTGGCGGGCGGGCGCGGCCGCCGCTCTCGGCGTGGTCGCGCTGCACGTGCTGGGCGGGTCGCTGCGGTACGACCCGCTGGCAGGCGCGGTGGGCGGCACCCTGGCCTGGGCCGGAGTCGCCGTCGTGCTGTGCGCGGCGGTCGGCGCGGTCCTCGCTGGCCTGGCCCTGAGGAACCGCCAGGAGCCCTCGGCCTGACCGGCCCCGGGGCCCCTCCCCGCCCCAGCTCCACCGGAACGGCACCCCGCGCCCCGTGCGCGGGGTGCCGTTCGGTTCGCGGTCTCTCGGACTCGCGGAGTCGGGCGGGTCCGGGCCCGGGCGCGGGCGCGATCTCGGTCGCCGGGCGCGGTCACGCGAGGAGGTTCACCGCCCGGGTGAACACGCGCGGGAGCCGAGCGGCGGTCGGGACGATCCGTGGCGCGAGCCGTGGCCGGTGACGGGCCCACAACAGGGAGGCGGTGAGTGCCCGGTAGCTGCGCGAGAGGTCCCGCCAGGCCTGCTCGTAGGCCTGCGGGCGCCCCGCCCGCACACACCGCACCAGTTCGCCCGCGGCGGTCACGGCCAGGGTGAGCCCCTCGCCGGTCAGCGCGTCCACGTATCCGGCCGCGTCCCCCACGAACAGCACGCGCCCCGCCACCCGTACGCGGGCCCCCTGGCGCAGCGGTCCGGCACCGCGCACCGGCGTACCCGCCGCCGCGGCCAAGCGCTTCGACAGTGCCGGGAAGCGGGCCAGCTGTACGTCGAACGGGGCCTGATCGGAGGTCAGCACGGCCACGCCGATCCGGTCGGGCCCCAGCGGGGTGACATAGGCCTCGCACCGTTGTGACCAGTGCACCTCGACGAGGTCGCTCCACGGCTCGACGGCGTAGTGGCGGCGCAGCCCGTAGCGTGCCGGGCTGCGCGGCGCGCGCGGCGCCGACAGGCCGAGCCCGCGCCGGACGGGCGAGTGCAGGCCGTCCGCCGCGACCAGATAGCGGGCGGTGAGTCCGGCCGCGTCGACCTGGTGCACGTCCTGGCGTACCTGGTCCACGCGCCCGGGGAGCACCCGTACGCCGAGTTGCGCGGCGCGTTCGGCCAGCGCGGCCTGGAGTTCCGTGCGCCTGGCGCCGAGGCCCGGGCCGGACCGGAACAGCCCCTCGGCGTGCCGGCCGCTCACGCCGTCGACGTAGCGGATGCCGTGGAACGGCTGCCCGGCCACGGCGACACCCAGCTCCCGGAGGTGGCGTACGCCCCCCGGCATCAGGCCCTCCCCGCAGGCCTTGTCGATGGGGGTGGGCCTCGGCTCGACGACCACCACCTCGAGGCCGGCGAGCGCGCCGTGGATGGCGGTGGCCAGACCGGCGGGGCCGCCGCCCGCGATCAGCAGGTCGATCACGAGGCGGCGCCGGCCGAGGGGACGGAGGCGGGCGCCCGCAGCCGACCGCCGTCGGTGAGGGCCGCGTCCTCGCAGCCGATCCGTACGCGCAGCAGGAGCAGGTTGAGCACGGTGAAGCCGAGCGCCGTCATCCAGGCGGTGTGCACCAGCGGCAGCGCGACGCCTTCCGCGACCACCGCGACGTAGTTGGGGTGGCGCAGCAGCCGGTACGGCCCCGCCGCCACCAGGGGCAGCCCGGGAACGACGAGCACCCGGGTGTTCCAGCGCTTGCCGAGGGTGGCGATGCACCACCAGCGAAGGGCCTGTGCGGCCACGGCGACGGCGAGGGCCGACCAGCCGAGCAGGGGGACGAACGGCCGCCCGGTCGCCCAGGGTTCCACCACGCATCCCACGAGCAGCGCGGTGTGCAGGGCGACCATGGCCGGGTAGTGACCGCGGCCGTACTCGCGGCCGCCGCGGGCCAGGCTCCACGCGGTGTGACGGCGGGCCGTGATCAGCTCGGCGAGCCGCTCGGCGGCGACCAGACCGATGAGCAGCAGATATGGGGCCAGGGAGGGGGAGATGGCGGAGGGGGTCATGGCGGAGGAGGTCATGGCGGGGATCGAGATCATCGGGGTCACCAGCGCAGGAGGACGAGTTCGGACGCGAAGCCGGGACCGAAGGCGAGCATCAGCCCGACCGATCCGGGCCGGGGCGGGCCCGCGCTCTGGACGCCGTCCAGGATGTGCAGGACCGAGGCGGAGGAGAGGTTGCCCACGGCCGCGAGCGAGCGCCGGCTGGCGGCGAAGGCCGACTCCGGCAGCGCGAGGGCGTCCGACAGGGTGTCGAGGATCTTCGGGCCGCCGGGATGGCAGATCCAGGCGTCGACGTCAGAGGGCTTGAGGTCGTGCGCGGCGAGGAAGGACTCGACCTCCTCGGCCACGTGCAGCCTGACCAGATCCGGGAGTTCGCGGCCCAGCACCATGCGCATCCCCCAGTGGCCGATGTCCCAGCCGAGGAGGTGCTCGGTGCCCGGGTAGAGGTGGCTACGGGCGGCCACCACCTCGGGTCCGGTGCCGGTGGTGTGCAGGGGGTGGTCGCGGCCCACCGCCACCAGGGCGCCGGCGCCGTCGCCGAACAGGGCCCCGGCCACGAGATTCGCCATCGAGGCGTCGGTGGACTGGAGGGTGAGCGAGCACAGCTCGGTGGACAGCAGGAGGGCCGCGTGGCCGGAACGGCCCGTCAGATGGTCGTGGACATGGCCCACTCCGGCGGCGCCGGCCGCGCAGCCGAGGCCGAAGAGCGGCACCCGCCGTACGTCGGGACGTAGACCCGCGCGGGAGGCGAGACGGGCCTCCAGCGAGGGCGTCGCGAGCCCGGTCACCGTGGTCGACATGACCAGATCGACCTCACCGGCCGCCAGACCGGCGTCGGAGAGGGCGAGTTCGAGGGCCCGGGCGCCGAGCTCCAGGGCCGTCTCGATGAAGAGGGCGTTCGTCGCGCCGAAGTCGTTCCCCGGACCGTACCGCTCCAGCGGCAGCGCGAGATGTCGGCCGTCCACGCGCACCGAGCCGTGGACGCGGCGCAGCAGGGCGGTGTCGGAGCCCGGAGGCAGGAAGCGGGCGAGCGCCTCCGTGATCTCGGCCTGGGGGTGGCGATGAGGCGGGAACACGCTGCGCACTGCCAGAACACGTGTCATTCGTTCACCATAGAAAACAACTGACACATCGTAATGAATCAGGCGAACCGGGCGCGGCGCCGCATACCGTGTCGCCGTGCCCGCGACGCGAACCACGCAGACCCACGAGAACGCCGCAGCCACCGCGAGCGCGGCGTCCGGCCCCGCCCTCGTACGTGGCCTGGCCGCCGCCTGCCACCCGCTGCCCGCGGCCGCCGTCACCCTCTTCGCCGCGGCCCTGACGGCCGCCGCGGGGCACGGCCCGGCGCAGGCGGCGCTCACCGTGGGCGCGGTGGCCGCCGGACAGCTGTCGGTGGGCTGGTGCAACGACCGGGCCGACCTGCGGCGCGACCTGGCCACGGGCCGAGCGGACAAACCGCTCGTCGCCGGTACGGTGCCGGCCGCGGCCGTGACCTGGGCGGCGGCCGGGGCGCTGCTGCTCTGCGTCCCGCTGTCACTGGCCTGCGGGCTGCTCGCCGGGGCGGCGCACCTCGTCGGCGTGGCCGCCGCCTGGGCCTACAACCTCAGGCTGAAGGGCACGGCCGCCTCCTGGCTCCCGTACGCCCTGGCCTTCGGCCTGCTGCCCGCCTTCGTCACCCTGGGCCTGCCCGGAGCCCCTTGGCCGCCCCCGTGGCTCACGACCGCCGCCGCCCTCCTCGGCGCGGGCGCGCACTTCGCCAATGTGCTGCCCGACATCGAGGACGACCTGGCCACCGGTGTGCAGGGGCTGCCGCAACGGCTCGGTCGCCGGGTCTCGGCCGCCCTGGCCGGGCTGCTCGTCCTCGGCTCGACCACCACCCTGGTCGTGGGACCACCGGGGCGGGTGACGACGTACGGCTGGATGCTGCTCGCCGCGACCGCGACCGTACTCCTCCTCGCGGCTCGCCGGCCCGCGGGAAGGCTCCCGTTCCTGGTCACGATGGCGGTGGCCGGAGCCGATGTGATCCTGCTGGTCGTCGAACTCCGCCCGTGAGCCGCCGCCGGCGGGCTCACTCCGCGCGCAGGGCCCGCGCCGTACGGGTGCGCGCCGCCCAGAACGCGGGAGCCAGGGCGCCGGCCACGGCGATCGGCACACCGGCGAGGGCCATCAGCACGGGCAGCAGCCCACCGTGCACGTCGATGAACGCCTGCGGGATCGTGAACCCCGCCGCCCGGCCCATCGCCGGCATCACCGCACGGTGCAGGGCGGCGCCCAGCGGCGCCCCGACCGCCCCCGCCACCAGGCCGATCGCGGCCACCCCCGTCAGGACCTGGACGACCGTCTGCTGCGGAGTCATCCCCAACGCCTTGAGGACCCCCTGGTCGCGGACCCGGTCGCGGGTGTCCAGGACGACCGTGTTGAGGACGCCGAGCCCGGCCACGGCGACGAGCATCAGGGTGAGCATCGCGATCAGCCCCTGCATCGCGGCGAGGACGCTCGACGACGGGCTCTCGGTGGCCGCGGCCTGCGCGCCCAACGGCTCCAGGACCTGGTTCAGCTCCGCGAGGTAGCGGTCCCGGTCGGTCCCCGACGTGAGCTCGACGCCGAACACGGCGGGCAGATAGGGGGATTCCAGTGCCGCGACGGACTCCAGCGAGGTGCGCAGCGTCATCCCGTCGTCGCCCAGGTCGAAGACCTCGCCGACGATCGTCAGCCGGGCCGAGCGCCCCTGCTCGGAGACGACGAGGCCGTCACCGACGCGCAGCCCGGTGGCCTTGAGGAACCGGCCCGCGACGACGGCCTCGCCCTGCGCGGCGAACCAGCGCCCCGAGATCATCGCCGTACCGGCGCCTCCATCCTCCCCCTCGTACGCCACGAGCGGCGCGCCGCCCGTCAACCCCGCCACGTCCACCTCGGTACGGGACGTCCGCCGCAACGATCGGGTGCCGTCGTGCCCCTCCAGAACGCGTGCGACGGCGGCCGGGTCCGCCGGGCGGGCGGCGAAGGACGCCTCGGGACCGCCCTGGGGCGGAAGGACGGTGCGTACCGTGACGGCGCCGGAACGGTCCGGGTCGCCCTCGGTCCGGACGGCCACCAAGGTGCCGCCCAGTCCGACGGCGAGCGTCACCGCGAGAGCCCCGAACGCCACCGCCGAGGCCGTCGTCGCCGACCGGGCCGGCCGGGCGAGCGGACCCGCGAGCCCCAGGATCACCGACCGCGGCAGCGGCAGCCGGCCCAGGGCGTGCCGGGCCCGCAGGCCTCGCCGAGCCCCGGTGACCCCCGCGCCGCGGCTGATCACCAGGGCGGCCGGCAGCCGCGCCGCGCGCAGCGCCGGTACGAACGCCGTCGCCGCGACCACCAGCAGTGCCACGGCGGGCACCAGCACGTCCACCCACGCGGGGACCAGTGCCGAGGCCGTTCCGTAGACCTCGGCGACCTGCGCCATCACCGGGACGGCGAGCGCATTGCCGAGGAGGACGCCGAGCAGCGCCCCCGCCGACGCCGGCAGCAGCGCCTGCGCCATGTACGCGCGGCCCACCTGGATCGGGGTGAAGCCGAGGGACTTGAGGATCCCGATCCTCCGGGTTCCGGTGGCCACGGCCCCGCTCACCACCGTGCCGATCACCAGGACCGACATGGCCAGGCCCAGGAAGGCGAAGACGGTCAGGAAGGGAATGAACGCGGCGGTGTTCTGCTGGGCGACCTGGCGCACGTCGAGGTACGACCGGGCTCCCGTGAGGGCGCCACCCGGTACGGCCGCGGTGATCGCCTCCTGCCCGGCGCGTACCTCCTCGGCGGTGTCGGACGATGCGAGCCGGTAGAGCATCTGGACGTCGGGCCGCGCCGTCGTCAGCAGGGCCACCTGCTCCGGTACGACCCAGGCATCGGCGCTCCGCCCCGCCGACGAGGCGATCCCGACGACGGTGAGATCCACCTGCCCGGCCCGCACGCGTCCGCCCTGCCGAATGCCCGGGGGCAGCATCGCCCGCTCCAGCACGATCTCACCGGAGGCCGCGGCCCATCGGCCCTCGACCAGGGCGACCCGGTCGACGGCACCGTCGGGGGTGGCGCGACCCACCACCGTCGTGGGCGGCGGCGTGTAGCCCGGCGGGGTCTCCCGCAGGGGCCACAGACGGACCGACACGAGGGGGTACGGCCCTGCGGCGTCGGCCACCCCGGCCGCGCGGGCCGTGTCCCCGAACTGCTGCTGCGTGACGCCCAGGGACCCGGCGAACCGGACCGTGAGGTGCGCCCCGTCCTGGCCTTCGAAGGCCCGGTCGAAAGGCCCACGCGAGCTGACGAGCAAGCCGAGAGCCAACGTCGCGGCCGCCACCGCGATCAGTGTGGTCAGGGCCATCACGCCGGTCTGCAGGCGGCGCCGGCCGAGGCCGGCCCGGATCACCCGCCCGAGCCCGCCCGGCCGTGGGGCGCGACCCGGGCTCATCGGGTCACCGCCCGGTCGACGTCGCGCGTGATCCGGCCGTCGACGACCTCGATCGTCCGTGTCGCGCAGGACTCGGCGAGCGCCAGGTCGTGAGTGACCAGCACGATCGTCTGCCCGTCCGCGTTGAGATCGCGCATCAGGTTCCGTACGTCGGCGCCGGAGGCGCTGTCCAACGCGCCGGTGGGCTCGTCCGCGAGCAGCAGCGGTGGCCGATTCATCAACGCCCGTGCCACCGCCACGCGTTGCCGCTCGCCGCCGGAGAGCCGGCCCGGGTAGGCGCGGGCGTGCCGATCGATGCCCAGGCGCGCGAGGAGCTCGGCGGCGCGGTCCGCCGCCCGCGCCCGGGGGACCCCGGCCAACTGGGCCGGGAGCAGCACGTTGTCCGCGACGGTGAGGTCGTCGAGGAGGTTGAAGAACTGGAAGATCATGCCGATCCGGGCGCGCCGGTGCAGTGCGGAGGCGGTCTCGTCCAGTGCGTCGACGCGTACCCCGTCGACGGTGACACCTCCCGTGGTGGGCCGGTCGAGACCGGCGATCAGGTTGAGCAGCGTGGACTTGCCGCTGCCCGACGGACCGAGGACGGCCAGGGCCTCACCGCGGCACACCCGCAGGCTGATTCCGGCGAGGGCGGGCGGCCCCTCGTCATAGCTCTTGGTCACCTCGCGCAGTTCGATGAGCGGGTCGGTGATCGCGTCGGTCACGGTTCCTCCGTCTGACGGGGTGTGGGGTACCCCTCGACGCTATGGAGACGACCCGCATCGCCACGTCGGCCGCAGTGCGGAAAGTCCGTACCGTGCCCGGAGGACCAGGCGGCCGATCATCCTTGCGATGTACGCCTGTCGGCGGTGGCCCTCCGCCCCCGGACGGACCCGCGCAGACCTGCCCCTTGGCAGACTGGCCGGATGATCGAAGCAGCCGTCCGCCGGGCCCGCGCCGCGCGAGCCGCCTGGCTCCGGCCGCGCCTGTCGCGCTGGGCCTGGGTGTTCGACGCGCTCCTCGCGCTCGCGCTGGCCGTCGCCACGGTCGCCGGCGACCTGAACCGCTCGTACGTGGACATCGGGGAACCGCCGCCCGGCGGCACCGGGATACCGCTGCCGCCGCCCCCGCCGCCCGTAGGCTCGGCCGGAGTACCGAACTCCGCGCAGTTCGTGCCGTTCCTGCAGCACACCCTGCCGCCGGTGGAGCCATGGGAGCTGTTGGCGGCCGTGCTCACCGCGGCGCCCCTGCTGCTGCGCCGACGGTTTCCGCTGACGGTCTACTGGGCGGTCATGGGCGCGACGGTGCTCTTCCATCAGGGGCAGGTGGCACAGGACGCCACGACGGTCGTGTTCGCCTCCGGGCTCGTCGCGGCGTACAGCGCGGCGATGCACAGCCCGCACCGGATCGCGGCCGTGCTGTCGGTGCTCGCCGGGATGGTGCTCACCGCCGCCTTCCCCCTGATTCCGAAGGTGGACGGGGGAGTGGTACCGGTACTCGTGCTCCTGCCAGCCGGGTTCGCCGCCCACGGCCTCCACCGTTGGCGCGAACGCCTGCGCATCCTGCGCGAGGGGCAACGCGAGCAGCTGCGGCGGGCGGTGGAGCAGGAACGCGCCCGCATCGCCCGGGAACTGCACGACGTGGTGACCCACCATGTGAGCATGATGACGATCCAGGCGGGCGCGGCACGCAAGGTGCTCGACGCCTCGCCCGACCAGGCCCGCGAGGCGATGCGGGCGGTCGAGGCGGCGGGACGTACGGCTATGTCGGAACTGCGCCACGTGATGGGACTGTTGACGATGTCCGAAGGAGGCACCGGCGACGGCGGCTCGGACCCGGCGCGCGACGTGGACCTGGCTCCGCAGCCCGGCCTGGACCGGCTGGAAGAACTGGCCGGTCGCGTACGGGAGTCCGGTGTCCCCGTCCACCTGGCGATCCGCGGCAGCCGGCCCGACCTGGCCCCGGGTGCGGACCTCGCCGCGTACCGCGTCGTGCAGGAGGGTCTGACCAACGCGATCCGGCACGCGGCCGGAGCACGCGTGTCGGTGACGGTGGAGTACGCACCCGGCGAACTGCGGGTCGAGGTGGCCGACACCGGCGGTGTGCCGCGCACCCCCGCGACCCCGGGCGGCGGCCGGGGCCTGGTGGGCCTGCGCGAACGGCTCGCGATGTACGGCGGTACGCTGCGGGCGGGCCGAGGCCCCCGCGGCGGATACCGGCTCCGCGCCGTGATCCCTGTGGAGGAGACGTGACCGAGGCGGACCCGGTGGCGCCCCGCGTGGTGATCGTCGACGACCAGGCCCTGGTACGCACCGGATTTCGCATGATCCTCACGGCGGACGGCATCGACGTGGTCGCGGACGCGGCCGACGGGGAGCAGGCGGTGGCCGCGGTGCGGCGCACCCGGCCCGACGTCGTCCTGATGGACATCCGCATGCCGGGCACCGACGGACTGGAGGCGACCCGCCGCATCCTCGCCGACGAGGGGACCCCGCCCCGCATCGTCATCCTCACCACCTACGACCTCGACCGATACGTGTACGCGGCCCTGAGCGCGGGCGCGAGCGGCTTCCTGCTCAAGGACGTCACCCCGGAACACCTGACGGCCGCGGTCCGCATGGTCCGCTCCGGAGACGCGCTGCTCGCCCCGACGATCACCCGGCGGCTGGTGGAGCGGTTCGCCACGGCCGGGGAGCGCACGACGCCCCTGCACCGCGACCTCGGCACCCTGACCCCGCGCGAGCTGGAGATCCTCGAAGCCCTGGCCCGGGGTCTCAGCAATGCCGAACTCGCCGCCCGCTTCCGGCTCAGCGAGGCCACGGTCAAGACGCACGTGGCCCGGGTCCTGTCGAAGCTCGGCCTGCGTGACCGGGCCCAGGCTGTGATCGCCGCGTACGAGACGGGCCTGATCACCCCGGGCACCCGCTGACCACCCGAAGACCTACGCAACGCCCGGAAGCCGGACCGTGACGAGGAGACCGCCGGCGGGGCGCGGGTCCAGGTCCAGGGTTCCGTCGTGGGCGTGGACGACGCTGTGCACGATGGCCAGGCCGAGGCCGACGCCGGCGTGCTCGTCGGTGCGCACGCGGTCCGCTCCCCGCCGGAAGGGTTCGGTCAGGGTCGGTACCAGGTCGGACGCGAGGCGAGGGCCCGAGTTCTCGACCCGCAGCACGCTCGTGGCGCCGTACTCCTCGGTGCGGACCGTCACGGTGCCCCCGGCGGGCAGGTTGTGGACGACGGCGTTCTGGACGAGGTTCGTCACCATCCGCAGGAGCAGCTCCGCGGAACCGTCGGTCCGGGCCGGCCCGCCGGTGACCTCGAGCGTGACCCCGCGCCGTTCGGCGAGGGGGAGCAGTGTTTCGGCGGCCTCCTCGGCGAGGAGGGAGAGGTCGACGCCTTCCCGCGTGAACTGCCCCCGGTCGCCGCGGCTGAGCAGCAGAAAGGCCTCGGTGAGGTCGATCGCCCGCGTGTTGACCACGTACAGGCGCTCGATCAGCTCGCTCCGGTCCCGGGTCGGGTCCTTGCGGGCGACGTCGAGGAGGGTCCGCGAGATCGCCAGCGGGGTGCGCAGTTCGTGGGAGGCGTTCGCGGCGAACCGCCGCTGCTCCGCGACGTGCGACTCCAGTTGTTCGAGCATCGAGTCGAACGCGTCGGACAGCTCCCGGAATTCGTCCCTTCGACCCCGCATCCGGATCCGGTGGGACAGCGATCCGTTCCCGGCCTGCCGAGCCGCGTCCCTGATCCGGGTGAGCGGAGCGAGCATCCGGCCGGCGAGGATCCATCCCCCGACGAGACCGAAGACGAGCAGGAAGGCCATCGCCACGGCCGCGGCGGGGGCGAAGGTGTGCACCAGGAGGTAGCGGTTGGGTGAGATCCCGAGCAGGCCCTGGGAGTTGTCGGGGACGTAGCGCAGCAGGAACACCCACACCACGGCCAGCAGCAGGGCGCCAGCCAGAGCCAGGAAGCCGACGTAGCTGAGGGTGAGTTTGAGGCGGGCGCTGAGCCCGGGGCGTCTAGCCACGCGTACTACCGGGAGCGGTGGGGCCCGTGCCGGTGTCGATCCGGTAGCCGACGCCGGGCACGGTGGCGATGATCCACGGTTCGCCGAGCCGTTTGCGCAGCGCCGAGACGGTGATCCGCACGGCGTTGGTGAGGGGGTCGGCGTTCTCGTCCCAGGCCCGTTCCAGCAGCTCCTCGGCGCTGACGACCCCACCCTCGGCGGCGACGAGGACGTCCAGCACGGCGAACTGTTTGCGGGTGAGCGCCACGTAGCGCCCGTCGCGGAACACCTCCCGGCGGAAGGGGTCGAGCCGCAGCCCCGCGATCTCGCGGACCGGGGGCCGGGTGTGTCCGCGTCTGCGGTCGAGGGCCCTCAGCCGCAGGACGAGCTCGCGCAGCTCGAACGGCTTGGTGAGGTAGTCGTCGGCACCCAGCCCGAACCCGGAAGCCTTGTCGTCGATCCGGTCGGCCGCCGTGAGCATGAGGATCGGGATGCCGCTGCCGGAGGCGACGATGCGCCGGGCGACCTCGTCGCCGGAGGGAGCGGGGATGTCGCGGTCGAGGACGGCCAGGTCGTAGGAGTGGACGCTGAGCAGTTCCAGGGCGGAGGCGCCGTCACCGGCGATGTCGGCGGCGATCGCCTCCAGCCGTAGACCGTCACGGACGGCCTCGGCCAGATAGGGCTCGTCCTCGACGATCAGTACGCGCATGTCCGAAGCTTAAGCAGCGCGCCATATCGCCGACGTATGCGACGACGCGTACCCACAGCTACCCGCTACCCGCTACCCGCTACCCGCTGCCCGCCACCCGCCGCCGGCCGCCGCTCACGCGATCCGGCCCGCCGCCGCGGGTGCCGGGGTGGGAGGGGGCGGGTCGGACGGCGCCCCCGTGGCGACGCGCCACCAGCGACGCGACGCGAGGGCGGCCAGCAGGGCGCCGGCGGTGTTGACCAGTACGTCGTCCACGGAGGACACCCGGTCCAGCCGCAGGACGTACTGGGCGGTCTCGATCAGGATCGAGCAGCCTGCTCCGAGCGCCAGGATCCGCGACGGGGAGGCGAGCGCCGCGAACCGCATCGGGGCGAAGAAGCCCAGCGCCGCCAGGACCAGCAGGTTGACGGCGATCCCGAGCGACCCCATCGTGACCAGGTCCCGCAGCGGTACGAGGCTCACCCGGGCGGGGACGACGCCGGCCCCGCCGCCCGGCATCATGGTCATCCACACGAACGGCACCGTCCCGTGGACCATGCCCACCTCGGCGAGCGACAGCCGCCACGCCGACGGGAGGCCGGCGGCACGCCTACGGCGCGCCAGGGCCCACGCCACCAGCAGGGCCACCGGAAGCGTGGCCAACGTCATGAGCACCACACCGTTGAACGTGTCGAAGCAGCCGTGCCACCGTCCTGCCGCGCACATCGGAGCGGACATCATGAGCGGGCGCCGCACGACGTAGGCGGCGCCCGCCAGGCCGAGGACCGTCAGGCCCAGGAGCACGATCGCGCGCGTACGACGGGGCGGTGGCGGTGCGGGCAGGGGTGCGTCATGGTTCATGCCGACATTCCACGCGGAGGTCCGTTGCGGTGGCGTATCCGATTTTCGATACGCCCGCGATACAGGTGGCCGCGCGGAACATGCGATTCACCCGGTCCGAGGCCGAGGCCGAGGGCGACGGCATCGGCGCCGGCAACGGCATCGGCGCGCCCCTCAGGGCATCTCTCGGGTGCGGGTCCAGGTCAGGAGAACGTCAGCCGGCCAGGTGTTGATGACGCGGGCGGTCGGGACCTCGCACTCCACCGCCCGCTCGCAGCCGACGATCTGCCAGTCGAGCTGGCCGGGGGCGTGCGCGTCCGTGTCGACCGCGAAGAAGGTGCCGGCCGTCACGGCGAGCCGCAGCAGCCGCCGGGGCGGGTCCAACCGCTCGGGGCGGCTGTTGATCTCCACGGCGGTACCGCTTTCCGCGCAGGCCGCGAAGACCGCCTCCGCGTCGAACTGCGACTCCGGCCGGGTCCGGCCGGTGACCAGCCGTCCCGTGCAGTGGCCCAGGACGTCCATCAGCGGGTTCCCTACGGCCGCCAGCAGCCGCCGGGTCATCGCGGGTGCGTCCATCCGCAGCTTCGAGTGCACCGAGCCGACCACCAGGTCGAGCTGTTCCAGCAGCTCCGGTTCCTGGTCCAGCGCCCCGTCGTCGAGGATGTCGCACTCGATGCCGGTGAGCAGCCGGAACGGTGCCCAGGTGTCGTTGAGCTCGGCCACCACCCGCAGCTGCTCGCGCAGCCGCTCCGGGGAGAGCCCCCGTGCGACGGTCAGGCGCGGCGAGTGGTCGGTCAGTACGGCCCATTCATGGCCCAGCGCGGCCGCCGCCCGCCCCATCGCCTCGATCGGACTGCCGCCGTCGGACCAGTCGGAGTGCACGTGGCAATCGCCGCGAAGAGCCTCCCGGAGCGCGGTGGCGGCAGGTGTGGCCGGCGGCCCCTCGGGGAGCGCGGCGATCTCGTCCTCCAGCGTCTCCAGGTAGGCCGGCACGGTCCCACCGAGCGCCTCCCGGACGACCTGGGCCGTTTTGGGGCCGATGCCCTTCACGGCCTCCAGGGAACCTTCCGCGACCCGCTCGGCCACCTCGCTCTCGCCCATCCGGGTGATGGCGGCCGCCGCGGACCGAAAGGCCCGTACCCGGTAGGTGGGAGCCTGGGCACGCTCCAGCAGGAAGGCGATCCGATCCAGTGCCGCCACCGGGTCCATCGCGTGCCTCCTGCCCGCCGCTCCGCATCCCGCAGCCCCGTTTCCCGCCGCCCCGATTCCCCTCCCGCTTCCCGGACCCAGTGTCCGGCGCGGGCGGCGGCTACGCCTCCCCGGCCTCCCGGGGCACGGCGGCGTCGAGCGCGGCCGTCAGGCGGTTCAGTCGGGCCTGGAGGTCGAGGACCTCGGTGAGCTCGAAGCCGGTCGCGGCGGCGATCCGCCGAGGCACCTCCACCGCCCGCGCGCGCAGTGCGGCGCCCTCCTCGGTCAGGTGGGCGTGCACGGACCGCTCGTCCTCGGTGCTGCGCTCGCGGCGCACCAGTCCGGCCGCCTCCAGCCGCTTGAGCAGCGGCGACAGCGTTCCGGAGTCCAGTCGCAGGTGCTGCCCGATCTCCTTGACCGGCATCTCACCGTGCTCCCACAGCACGAGCATCACCAGGTACTGGGGGTAGGTGAGCCCCAGATCCTTGAGCACGACGCGGTAGAGGCCGCCGAAGGCACGGCTCGCCGCGTTCAGCGCGAAGCAGATCTGTCCGTCGAGGCGCAGGAAGTCCTGATCGGCGTGGGTCGCATGGGTCGCGGTGGGCTGCTCGGTCATGACGCCCAGTGTACCTGGGAAGGACTTGTGGGGCATTGAATTGTGCACAACTGAATTGTGTGCTCTAGTAGTGGAGCGCGGCCGACCACCGGCCGCCACCACGGTTCATTTCTGCGAGAGGACCTCTCATGGACGCGCTCTACACCGCTGTCGCCACCGCCAACGGCCGCGAGGGCCGCACCGTCAGCTCCGACGGTCAGCTCGACCTCGCCCTCGCCATGCCCCCGGCGCTCGGTGGCAACGGGCAGGGCACCAACCCCGAGCAGCTCTTCGCGGCCGGCTACGCGGCCTGCTTCGCCAGCGCGCTCGGCCTGGTCGGCCGCCAGGCCAAGGCCGACACCAGCGAGGTCTCGGTCACCGCGGAGGTCTCCATCGGCAAGGACGGCGCCGGCTTCGGCCTCGCCGTCACCCTGCGCGTCGAGCTCCCCGAGTCCCTCGCCGGCGAGACGGGCGCCCTGCTGGTCAAGCAGGCGCACGAGGTCTGCCCCTACTCCCGCGCCACCCGCGGCAACATCGACGTGGACCTCGTGATCGAGTAAAGATGCCGGACACCTGGCGGGCGGCCACCATGGAGGGGCATCCATCCCTCTGGGGGCCGCACGCCAGGAGGCGCCGGTGGCGCACACCCATGCAACGGACGTACTGGTCGCCGGCGCCGGCCCGGTCGGGTTGACCGCCGCCGCGGAACTGCGCCGACGGGGCGTCTCCTGCCGGATCGTCGACCGACTGCCCGCCCGGCTTCCGTTCGCGAAGGCCGTGGGAATCCAGCCGCGCACCTTCGAGGTGTGGGACCACATGGGGCTGGCCCGCACCGCCCTGGAAGCGGCCGTCCCGATGCGGGGCCAGTTCCTCTACGTCAACGGTGCCGAGCAGCCCCGTATCGATCTCTCCGTGCCGCCCGAAGTCCCGTACGGATTCGCGGCGCTGCCCCAGTACGAGACCGAGCGCATCCTCGACGAGTACCTGGGCCGCTTCGGCACCGAGGTCGAACGCGGCACCGAACTGGTGTCGTTCGGCCAGGACGCCGACGGCGTGACCTGCCGGCTGCGGGCCGCCTCCGGAGCGGAGGAAGAGGTACGCACCCGCTTCCTGGTGGGCTGCGACGGCGCCCACAGCATCGTCCGCAAGGGACTCGGCCTCAGCTTCGAGGGCGGGGCCTTCGCCGAGGAGTACATGCTCGCCGACGTACGCGTCGACTGGGACCTGCCACCCGGCTACGCCATGCGCGCCATGCACCTGGGCGAGGACGGGGCGGTCGACGACGTGCTGGTCTGCATCCCCCTGCCCGGCCGGGGCCGGTACCGCATGTCGATGATGGTGCCGCCCGAACTCTCCACCGCGGGACAGGCCGGGGCCGGCTCCGACGGCATCACGCACGGCCTGCAGAGCGGGCGCGGCCCCGCGTTGCCCGACATCCAGGCCGTCCTGGACCGGCTCTCACCGAAGCCCACCACCGCCTTCGACATCCGCTGGACCTCGGTGTTCCGCATCAGCCACCGGATCGTGGACCGCTACGGCGACGGCCGGGTCTTCGTCGCCGGGGACGCGGCCCACATCCACCCGCCCACCGGCGCCCAGGGCATGAACACCGGCATCCAGGACGCCTGGAACCTGGCCTGGAAACTCGCCCTGGCCTGCGCGGGCGCCGCCCACCCCGACCTGCTCGCCGGCTACGACGCCGAGCGCCGGCCCGTCGGCGAGGAAGTCGTCGGCCGCACCGTCCGGCACGCCGTCGAGGGCATGGAGAACGACCCCGACGACTCGGCGACACTGATGATGCGCGAGGCCCAGCTCCTCGTCGGCTACCGGGGAAGCCCGTCCGTGGACCCGGCCGGCGAGGGCAGGGGCCCCAGGCCCGGCGACCGGGCGCCCGACTGCACGGGCCTCACCGCGCCCATCACCGGCTACCCGATGCGCCTGTACGACGCCCTGCGCGAGCGGGACCACGTACTGCTGCTCTACGGATCCAGGTTCGGCCCGGGCTCCGAAACCGGGGCGGCCCTCGACGAACTCGTACGGACGGCCCGGGAGTCCTCCGGCGGCCGGACGGAGGTCTGCCTCGTGCTCGCGGCGGACGCGGACGCCGACGCGCATGCCATCATCGAGGCCGACGGGACGACGCTGCCGGTCTACACCGACAGTCGGGGCGAGTTCGCCCGCCTGTACGCGGCCCGGGAGCCCACGGCCTTCGTGATCCGCCCGGACGGATACCTCGGCGCCCGGCTCTCCCCACCCGACCCGCAGCAGCTGGCCGCACACCTCGCGAAGGTCTTCGCCGCGAGCCCCCCGAACTGATCCTTCAGGGCCACACCACCGGTACATCGAGGCCGGGGCCGGGGGCCGCGGCCCAGCGCGCCTGGGGTCGCGGGCCGTGAGCGGTGGGCCGAACCGACCCGTCAGGCCTGAGCGCCGCCGCCGTCGGACCTGGCGGCCTCCCGACGCTGTCGCTTGCCCAGCGGGGCCAGCGACATGTCCTGGGCCTGCGACTTCAGCTGCTTGAAGCCGTACCCGCGCTCGGTGAGCCAGCTCTCCGCCGCCAGCTCCGCCCGGGCCGTCGCGTCGAGGATGTCCTCCTCGGCCTCACCCGAATCCAGGAAGCGGAAGGTGAAGAAGGGGCGCGCCGCGAGGTCGTACGACAGGTGCCCCTCGGCGGTGAACTCCGCGCGCAGCATGTCGTGCTCGGGCGCGGCGGCGAGCAGCTCGGCGCTCTGGTCGTCGGTCAGACCGTCGAAGGAGCCGCGGACGGTGATACGGAAGATACGGGTAGCGCTCATCCTCGGAGCCTAGATCGGACGCTCCGTCCCATGCACCCGGATATCCGCCGGTCCGCCCCGCCCGCCACCTCCCGGACGGTCGGCGCAAGGCCGCGTTCACCGCACGGACGCCCCGAAAGCCCCGGCCGGGAGCCCGTTTTGGATTGCCGGACGATCCTCAATACGATCCGGCGATGATCACAAGAAAACGGCTTGCGGTCGGGGCGTGCGGCCTGCTCGCCGCCCTGGCCGTCGGGCTCTTCCCGGCGAGCGCCACCGCCGCCGACGAACCGACGGCGAAGGAACCCCCCAAGGTCGACCTCGTCCTCGACGTGAGCGGCTCCATGCGAGCCGACGACATCGACGGCCAGACCCGCATGGCCGCGGCCAAGCAGGCCTTCAACGAGGTCATCGACGCGGTCCCCGCCGAGGTACGCCTCGGCATACGGACCCTGGGGGCCAACTACCCAGGAGAGGACCGGGCCACCGGCTGCAAGGACACCAAGCAGCTCTACGCGGTCGGCCCCCTCGACCGGACCGAGGCCAAGACCGCGGTGGCGACCCTCGCCCCCACCGGCTGGACGCCGATCGGACCGGCCCTGCTCGGCGCGGCCCAGGACCTGGAGGGCGGCAACGGCTCCAAGCGGATCGTGCTCATCACGGACGGCGAGGACACCTGCGCCCCGCTCGACCCCTGCGAAGTGGCGCGCGACATCGCCGCCAAGGGCATCCACCTGGTCATCGACACCCTCGGTCTGGTCCCGGACGCCAAGACGCGAGCCCAGCTGACCTGCATCGCCGAGGCCACCGGCGGCACCTACACCTCGGTGCAGCACAAGGCGGACCTCTCCAGCCGAGTGAAACAACTCGTCGACCGGGCCGCGGACCCGGTCGTCAACCCCGTGGCGACCGAGGGCGCGAAGCAGTGCGCGAATGCCCCGCAGCTGAAGGCAGGCCTCTACAGCGACCGCGAGACCTTCGGTGAACACCGCTGGTACCGGGTCGACGTCCTGCCCGGCCAGGAACTGCGCGCCTCGGTCAGCATCGGCGCCGACCGCGCCGTCAACAACGACTACGGCGTCCTGCTGCGCGCCACCACCGTCCACGGGCGCGAGATCGTGCGCGGCGCCGAGGCGGGTGACGGGCGCACCGACGTCCTCTCCACCGGCCTGCGCTACCCGAAGGCCGAGATCGACGGCGCGGACTCGGACGACAAGCCCGTGCCCGAGACCGTCTGCCTCCAGGTCAGCAACTCCTTCTCCGCTCCCGCCTCGGTCAAGACGACCCCGGGCATGCCCGTCGAGCTGACCATCGACCTGGTGGACGGCCCCGACGAGGCCTCCGACGTCGCCGCCTTCGGCCTCGGGCGGGGCTGGTGGCTGCTGGCCGTGCTGGCGCTCGCCGGACTGCTCGCCGGTCTGGTGTGGGGATGGATCTCCCGCTGGCGCATCTCCGTCTGGAGGACCAACTGATGCGTAGAGTAGGCACACCGATCGCGTCACTGCTGGCCGCGGCAGCCGCCCTCACGGTGGCGGGTACGGCCGTGGGCACGGCCGTCGCGGACACGCCCTCGCCGAGCGCCACCGCCTCCGCGAGCCCGGGCGGGGACAAGGCCGCCCCGTCCGCTCCGACCGAGGCCGGCACCAGCTTCCGTACCGCCGCCGCGTTCCGCCCGGGCCAGAAGGCCACGGCCGGCGCGTCCAGCGGCGACTACCTCTACTGGGTGGTGCCGATCGACGCGCAGCAGCGCGCCACGGTGAAGGCCGCCGTCACCCTGCCCGAGTCGAAGGCCCGGCACGGCGCCTCGACCTGGCAGCTCGACGTGTACGACGGGCTGCGCCGCCGGCAGGCGTGCGCCTACGGCACGCAGACGGCCGCCGCGGCGAAGGAAGCCACCACGGTCGAACTGTCCTGCACCCTGCGCACCGTACGAGCGGGCGCCGAGCCGTGGGCCAACGATCCGCTGCCCGGCAGCTACTACGTACGCCTGACCGTCGTCGCCGCGCCGGACGAGGACCTGGGCCTGCCGGTACGCGCGGCCGTCGAGGCCGAGGTCAAGGAAATGGGCGGCGTCAGCGCGGTGGACGGCACGCTCTCCACCCCGCTGGTCGCCGGCACCGTGACGGCGACCTTGCGCGAGCCGGAGGACGGCTGGTCCGGCGGCTGGTGGTCGGACCGCTGGATCTGGACCGCCGCGGGCGGCGTGCTCGCCGCCCTCGCGGGCATCCTCGGCCACTCCCTGACGCGCGGCAGGGGCCGCCCGTCCAGGATCCCGCCGGGCGCCTGAGAACCGGAGGAGGCCGCGCCCGTCGGGCGCGGCCTCCTCACAACGCCTCGGCCCGACGGGGCCGCGCCGCTCTTCTCGTCCGCTCAGCGACCGCGGGTCAGCCGCGTGCCGAAGCCGGGCTCGGCCAGGGCCCCCTTGACCGCGACGGGCACCTTCTTCGCGCTCTCCCCGTCGCCGACCGTCAGTACGGCCACCTCGGTACCGGCCTTCGCGGTGTGCGGCAGCGGTCCGGCGCCCGCAGGGGCCGTGAGGGACAGTTCCAGCCGCTGGCCGGGCACGCCGATCACGTTCAGGTCCTTGGTGGCCATCAGCGGTGTACGGCCGCCGAGCCCGTCGTCCAGGTGCCCGACGACGTCGCCCTTGCGGATCACCGGAGCCGCGGCGAGAGCGTTCCGTACGGCCTCGATGATCTTCTTGCTGTTCGCCAGCACCAGCTTCAGGCTGTCGGCGCCGTCCACGTCCGGCCCGTCCGCATGCTGATCCATCAACGTGCCCAGGACCAACGGGGTCTCATCACCGATCGACTTGTACGCCGCCCACATCAGGGTTCCGCCGGCGGGAGTGCTCGAACCGGTCTTGATACCCCGGATGCTGAGGCCCTGGCTGTTGAGCAGGATGTTGTTGTTCTCGAGCCGCTCGGGCAACCCCTTGATGGTGGCGTTCGGCAGCGCGACGATCGTGCGGAACACCTCGTCCTTCATGACGGCTTCGGCGAGCTTGAGCTGATCCTCGGCGGTGCTGACGGTCGCCGAGTCCAGACCGCTGGGGTCGGTGTACGTGGTGTTGTCCATGCCGAGTTCCTTGGCGGCGGCGTTCATCTTCGCCACGAACGCGGCCTCGGAGTCGGTGCCGGAGTCCCAACGCGCCAGCAGGCGGCCGATGTTGTTCCCCGAGGGGATCATGAGCATCTTGAGCATGTCCTGCTGGCTGAACTTCTGCCCGACGGTCAGGCTCCGGATACGGGACTCGTGTTCCGAGCCGCCGTCCGCCACGGCCTTCGCGTCGACCGTGATGTCCGGACCCGGGTCGGACTTGCGTAGCGGGTGGCCCTTGAGGATCACGTAGGCCGTCATCACCTTGGCGACACTGGCCGTCGGGACGGGCTTCTGCTCACCGAAGGTGCCGAGGTCACCGGAGCCGGAGCCGGAGACGCGGACGGCGCCTTGGCCCTCGGCCGGCCAGGGGATCGAGAACTCCCCGGTGATGGCGCCGTCGGTCTTGGACGCGACGAGCTGCGGGGTGGGCAGCGGGCGCAGCAGCTGGGCGCCGACACCGGCTCCCACCACGAGGAGCAGGATCGGTGTCCATATCTTGACGCGGCGCACCGCGGTCCGGCGCGGGGTCTCCGCCGGGGGAGGGGTGTTGGTGAGGTCGGCCAGCAGATCCAGCGGGGGCAGCGGTGCGGCGGGGGCCGGCGCGGCCACCCGGGCCTCGGAGGGCCGCGGCTGAGCCCGCGGCGCGACGGGCGCGGGCAGGTCGACGTCCTTGAGCGCGACGAACTGGCTCGTCCGCTCGGGGTCCGCGTCGGCGGCGGGCTCCGCCTTCCGCGCCCAGGACGGAGCCTTCCGCGGGGCGTCGGGCTCGGTGGCCTTCTCCTCGGGCCGGGCGATGAGCATCGTCTGGTCGGACGGCGCTTCGCCCGCGGCCTCGGCGTCGGGCTGGGTGGGCTTGGGCTTGGGCGGGGTGATGACCATGGTCTGGTCGGACGGTGCTTCGGCCGCGGTCTCGGTGTCGGGCTCGTCCCCGCCCGGGGTGTCGGGCTGGGGCCGGGCGATGAGCATGGTCTGGTCGGACGGTGCTTCGGCTGCGGTCCGGGGGTCGGCGCGGGACGTGTCGGGCTTGGGCGGGGTGATGAGCATCGTCTGGTCGGACGGTGCCTCGACCACCGCCTCGGCCTCGGCTCCGGACGCGTCCCTGCCCGAAGCCTGCGGCTCGGGTGCGGTGCCGACCTCGGAGTCGGCTTCGCCAGCGAGTTCGGCGTCGTCCTCGTCCTGGGTCTCCGCCGCGGCCTCCGGCTCACCGTCGGCCAGGGCCTCCGCAACGGGCTCGTCGTCACCCCGGGAGGGGGCCGTGCCCTTGGCGGCGGTTTCGGGCACGGCGTTGGCCTCCGCGTCCGCCTCGCCCGCGGGGTCAGGGGCCGGAGCGGCCTGCGGGAGGGCTTCGCCTTCCGGCTCGGCGTCCTTCTCAGGGCGGTCCGCGACGTCGGGTTCGGCCTCAGCGGCGGGGCCTGTCGAGGCTTGGGGAAGGGGTTCCGCCTCGCCTGCGGGTGCGGGCTCCGGCTCGGACGCCGGTGCGGCCTGCGGGACGGCCTCGCCCTTGCGCTGGGCGGCCTTCTCAGGGCGGCCTGCGAGCTCGGGTTCGGCTCCACGGGCGAGGTCGGCCGCAGCCTGCGGAACGGCCCCGGCCCCGGCCTTAGCTCCGGCCGCGGTCCCGGCTCCGGCTCCGGCCGCGGTCCCGGCGTCGGCGTCAGTCTCAGCTCCGGTCTCAGCCCCGGTCCCGGTCCCGGCGTCGGCGTCGGCGTCAGTCTCAGCTCCGGTCTCAGCCCCGGTCCCGGTCCCGGCCTCGGCGTCGGCCTCAACCTCAGCTCCGGGCTCAGCCTTGGCCTTGGCCTCAACCTCAGCTCCGGCCCCGGCTCCGGAGCTGGCCTCGGCTCCGGCGTTGGCGTTGGCGTCGGCGTTGGCGTCGGCGTCGGCCTCAACCCCGGCTCCGGCCCCGGTCCCGGCCTCGACCTCGGCCCCGGCCCCGGCTCCGGCCCCGGTCCCGGCCTCGACCTCGGCCTCGACTTCGGCCCCGGCCCCGGCTCCGGCCCCGGTCCCGGCCTCGACTTCGGCTCCGGCCCCGGCCCCGGCCCCGGCTCCGGCCCCGGCCCCGGCTCCGGCCCCGGCCCCGGCTCCGGCCCCGGTCCCGGTCCCGGCGTCGGCTCCGGCGTTGGCGTCGGGCCCGGCCTCGGCCCCGGTCTCGGGTTCGGCCCCGGCCTTGGCCCCGGTCTCGGTTCCGGTGTCAGCCGCAGCCTCCGCCTCGGGCTTGCCGTCCGCGTCCGCCTCGGGCTCGTCCGCGTCCGCCCCGGCTCCGGCGTCGGGCTCCGCCTCCGCCTCGGGGCGGGCTTCGCTCGGGAGGTCGGCGTCGGTCGCGCCCTCGGCCACCGGCCGGGACTCGGCGTCAGCAGACGGCTCCACCGCAACGGCGTCCGCCGTCGCACCCGGCTCCGCCCGGTCCGCACCGGCGGTGCCCACACCGGCGCCGGAATCGGCCGTCGCCTCGGGCTCCCCCTCCGAAACGGTGGTCTCCGCCTCGATCTTCGGGTCGTCCGAGGGACCGCCCGCCACCGTTACCGCCTTCATTCCAGCCCCGCCTTGCTGCTCACATCGTGCCGATACGACCGGCGAGGCCCCGCGGGGCCTCGCCGCACTGCTAGATACCCCCGGTGCCCCGCCCGTTCCACGCGCTGGATCTTGTGACCGTTCGGTCATATTCGCTGAGTACGCCTACTCATGACCCCACTCGCCCACCGCCCGACCATGGAGCGACAACGCACCGCACCACCCACCGCACCAGTCGAACGGGGTCGTCCATGCTCAGCCGAATCGCCGCCGCCCTCGTGCCCGCCTTCGGGCGCCTGACCGTCACCGCCGACCCGGGGGACCGCCCCGCCCCCGGCGCCATCCTGGTCGCCAACCACACCTCCCTCGCCGACCCGGCCGTCGTGGTCGCCGCCCTGCGTCGATACGGCATCGAGCCGGTCATCCTGGCCACCAGCGGCCTCTGGCGGGTACCCCTGCTCGGCTCCGCGCTCCGCCGCGAAGGCCATATCGCCGTCCACCGCGGCACCTCCCGCGCCGCCGACTGCCTCGACGCCGCGGCCGTCGCCCTCGCCTCGGGCCGCAGCGTGCTGCTCTACGGCGAAGGCGGCCTCCCCGTACGCCGTGACACGGGGGAGACGGCCCCCGGCCCCTTCCGCAGCGGCCTGGCCCGGCTCGCCGCCGCGACCGGCGCCCCGGTCGTGCCCGTCGGCCAGGCGGGCGCCCGCCGTCTCTGCTCCGGCAGCGGCGCCAAGCAGCTCGCCGGCGTCTTCACCGCCCCGCTGCGCCGCCCCTGCTTCCACGTCCACATCGGCTCGCCCCTGCACCTGCCCGACCGGTCGCCGGAGGCCACCGACCGGGCCCGTCAGGCCGTCACCGCCGCCTGGCGAACCGCGGCTTCCGCCCTCGGCGAGGCGGGCAAGGAGACGGCCTGACCACCTGCCCTTCGGAGGCGCTCGGCGCACCCGCGGACGTGGCGCAGAGGCAATCGATCGGCCCCTCGGAACGTGTCGCCGAGCCCGTCACCGGCCGCGGCGTGCGACCGTCTCCGCATGACCGAAGGCTCGACACCTCACATGTCCCCGGCACGGATCATCGTGCGGGGGGTGCAACCCGGACACCCGCCCTTTCGCATCGTGGAGGTCGACGGCGAGTTCGTCGGCCGGGCAACCTCCATGACGGACGTGCTCCTGATCGCCGCCGAGGCGGGGATCGTCGTCCACGATCTCGACGACCCGGACGTGATCCACTGGCTCAGCGGCGGCAAGTTCACCTGGACCCTCCACCCGTAGCCGATGACGGCGGGCGGTGCGCTCAGCGGGTGCTGTGCCCGAGGAGCACATGGGCCGCGACTTCACCGTCGGCGTCCGTGTCGATGAAGGACACCATGACCGGGCTGCTGCCGGTGGGGCCGCCTGTCGTGGCCCTCAGCCGGTAGCGCTCGGTGCGCACGGCGTCGCGGGCGAGCGGGCTGCCGCCCGAGAACAGCGCCGCCGGTTTGGTGTCGTTGGCGATGCGGAAGTCGGCCGGGCGCCAACTGCCCGAGGCTGTGTCGAAGCGTTCCAGCAGGAAACCCGGCCCGCCGCCCGCCCCGGCGCCGGGTTCGCCGACCAGCATCTCCATCTGGAAGGCGACCAGCACGTGCCGGTACGCGGCGGTGTTGCCGTTCCGCAGGGTGACGGTGAACTCCTGCGGGACGCCGCCGCGTACGAGGGCGAGCCGGCCGCCGCGGGTGTCGACCGCGACCGTGAGCCGGGTCGGAGCCGGGGGAGGCGCCACGGTACGAGGCACGGACGGGGTCGGGGACGCCGGCGCGGAGGATACGGGCCCCGAGGCGGCCGGGGCGGTCGGCGACGCGGGAGCCGACACCGCGTCGGACGCCGACGGCGACACTTCCGCGGAAGCCGAAACGGAGGCCGCCGCCGGGGATGTGCCGGTCTTCTCCCCACATCCGGTGGCGCCCACCACCAGGAGTGCGGCCACGGCCGCCGCGCCGAGCGCGCTGCGGGGGCCTCGGGATATTGGCATGGGATCGGTCCTCCAGGGTCGGCTTCGGCAGGAAGCTAGCAAGGCGGTGCCCCTGCCGACGAGGTCGATCACGCTTCGAGGCGGCGACGGTTCGGTCACGGTCCCCCGAGGACGGGTCGGACGAGGAGCGTGGCCTCCAGAACGGTGACCGCGCGCCCGGTGAGGAGGACCCGGTCCCCGCGAAGCGCGACCTCGACCAGCCCGGGACGCCCCGAGACCTGCAGGCCGGTGAGGCCGTCGAAGCGGCCCAACCGCGCAGCCCAGTAGGGGGCCAGTGCGGTGTGGGCGCTGCCGGTGACCGGGTCCTCGGGGATGCCCCGCGCCGGAGCGAAGAATCGGGAGACGAAGTCGTACCCGGACTCCGCCTCGGACTCCGCCTCGGACTCCGCCCCGGCGGCCGCCGCCGCGGTGACGATGACCCCGCGCAACTCCTCGCGCAGGGACAGGGCCGCGATCGCCGTGAGGTCGGGCCGCAGCGCCCGTACCGCGGCTTCGTCCGGCAGTACGGTGAGCAGATCGCCCAGCGCGCCCGTGCGGAAGGTGGCCTCGGGCCGGACCCCCAGGGCATCGGCGAGTCCCGTGGGTATCGGCACCTCGGTCGCGGGGGCTGCCGGGAAGTCCAGGGTGATCTTCCCTTCCTCGCCCTCGTCACCCTCGTCCGCCTCGTCACCCTCGGCCCACGCGGTGAGCAGACCGGCGGACCGGCTCAGGAACCGCACCGTGCCGCCGGCCATCAGCCCCTCCCGGCGCAGCGTGTGCACGGTGGCCAAGGTGGCATGGCCGCACAGGTTGGCCTCGACGAGGGGGGTGAACCAGCGGATCTCCCAGTCGGCCTCGGACCCGGCCGGGAGCGGCAGCGCGAAGGCCGTCTCGGGATGGTTCAACTCGGCGGCGAGCCGCCCCAGCCACCCGTCGTCCGGCCAGGGGCCGGCCGGGAGCAGGCAGACACCGGCGGGGTTTCCGGTGAAGGGGCGGCTGGTGAAGGCGTCAACGATCCGGATGCGCATGCCGCGAACGTATCGAGGCCGATCAGCCTCGGGGCAAGGCCAATTACGGGAGAGTGGCCTGTGGCCCCGTACGGGTGGTGCGACCGGCCACGCACGGCAGCGTAGGCGGAGGCGGGGGCGGAAGCGGTCAGGCGGGCTGCCACAGTTCGACCCGGTTGCCCTCCGGGTCGGTGACCCAGCCGAAACGACCGACACCTTCCATGTCCTGTGTCTCGTCGTCCACATCCGCCCCCGCGGCGCGCAGTTGGGCGAGCATCGCGTCGAGGTCGCGGACGCGGAAGTTGAGCATGGTCTGCTGGGCGCGGGAGCCGAAGTAGTCGGTCCCGGACTCGAACGGCGCGAACACCGTCGGCCCGGCGCCCTGCTGCCACAGGCCGTGTTCGTCGGTGCCCAGGCCCAGGCAGTCGCGGTACCAGGCACCGAGGGCCGCCGGGTCGGCCGCCCGCATGAAGTACCCACCGATTCCCAGCACACGTTCCATACCGCCATGGTGCCAGGACGGTGGCCGGACGGGCGGGTGGACGCGTCAGCCGAGCGGCTTCTCGAAGCTGAAGGCGGTCACGGCCATCCGCTCGCGGAAGTAGAAGCGGTGCGCGTCGGTCCGCTGGGTGCCGGACTCCAGCGTGAGCGCGGTGCAGCCGGCGGCCAGGGCGTGCTGCTCCAGGTGTGCGAGCAGTTCGTGGCCCACGCCGGTGGAACGGGCGGCGGCGGCAGTGACCAGGTCGTCGACGTAGAGCGAGCGGACCGACGCGGTGTTGACGACGATCCGCCAGCCGGCCGCGCCCACGCACCCACCGTCCGCGTCGTAGGCGGCGGTGAAGCGCAGCCCTTGGCCGTGCGCCTCCGTGAGGATCCTGAGGAACAGTTCCTCCGTGAGGTGGGGGCGCAGTTCGAGCAGCACGGGGAGGAGGTCCGTCGTGAGCCGGGGGTCTCCGGGCTCCAGGTCGATGATCTTCATGCGATGAGCCTACTGGGCCGTACGGGGCAGCCTCCGGCCGAAACCGTCGCGCGGCCGCCGCCGACGTGTCGAAATGGGAAGGACGGCTCCGACGTCCCCTACGAAAGGCTCCCGATCCCGTTCCTGGTCCCGGAGCCGCCGCGCAGAACAGAAGGAGTGGCACCCCATGAAGTACATGCTGATGGTTCTCGGGAAGCGGTCCGACTACGACGCCATGGGTGGCGCCGCGAACAGTGACGGCCCCGGATGGTCCGAGGCCGACCTCAAGGCGATGTTCGAGTACATGGGCGCCCTCAACGACGACCTCGCCGAGTCGGGCGAATGGGTCGACGGACAGGGTCTGGCCGACCCCCGCCACGCCCGTCTGGTCACCGCGGCCGCCGACGGCAGCCCCGTGGTCTCGGACGGACCGTACGGGGAGGCCAAGGAGGTGCTCGCCGGGTACTGGATCGTCGACGTCGCGGACTTCGACCGCGCCGCCGAGATCGCCGCTCGCTCCTACGCCTGCCCGGTGCCGGAGGGCGCACCCAACTACCCGGTCGTCGTCCACCCCGTCGACAGCCGCTCGGGGACCGAGATGTGCTGACCGATCCCGACCCCGACCCCGGCCCGGGTCCCACCCCCGCCAGCGAGGACCTGCTGCGCCGGCTGGCGCCGCAGGTCCTCGGGGCGCTCGTGCGCCGCTACGGGCACTTCGACGCGGCCGAGGACGCCGTACAGGAGGCCCTGCTCGCCGCCGCCCGGCAATGGCCGCAGGAGGGCCGCCCGGCCAATCCCCGCGGCTGGCTGATCCGCGTCGCCTCCCGACGGCTCACCGACCAGTTGCGCAGCGAGGACGCGCGGCGGCGCCGCGAGGAGACGGCCGCAGCGCTGACCCCGCGCGACGAGTTCGTGGCACCGCCACCGGGGGAGGGGCGGGCCCCCGACGAGGACGACACCCTCGCCCTGCTCTTCCTGTGCTGCCAGGCCGAACTGCCTCCCGCCGGCCGGATCGCCCTCACCCTGCGCGCGGTCGGCGGCCTCACCACCGCGGAGATCGCCCGTGCTCTCCTGGTGCCCGAGGCCACGATGGCCCAGCGGATCACCCGGGCGAAACGGCGCATCAAGGCCTCCGGGGCCCCGTTCGGCATCAGGCGGGGCGGCGCGGACGGCCCGGATGGCACCGGCGGCAGCGGCGGCAGCGGCGGCAGCGAGGGGATCGGCGGACCCGATCCGGGGGCGGCCGAGAATCAGACGCAACGGCTCGCCGATGTGCTCCACGTGCTCTACCTGATCTTCAACGAGGGTTACACCGCCACCTCGGGCCGCGATCTGCAGCGCGCCGATCTCGCCGCCGAGGCGATCCGCCTGACCCGCACCGTCCACGCGCGGCTCCCGGCCGACGGCGAGGTGGCCGGCCTGCTGGCCCTGATGCTGCTCACCGACGCCCGCCGGACCGCCCGCACCACGCCCGACGGCGATCTGGTCCCCCTCGCCGAGCAGGACCGCACGCGCTGGGACCGCGCCGCCATCACCGAAGGGGTCGCGCTGGTCAGCGACGCCCTCACCCACGCGCCGCTGGGCCCGTACCAGTTGCGCGCCGCGATCGCTGCCGTGCACGACGAGGCGGTGAGCGACGAGGACACCGACTGGGTGGAGATCCTGGCCCTGTACGAGGTACTGATCCGTCTGGTCCCGGGCCCCGTGGAGCGCCTGGGCCACGCGGTCGCGGTGGCCATGGTGCACGGGCCGCGGCAGGCCCTGGCGCTGCTCGCCGACCTCGACGAGGACGAGCGCCTGGCGGGCCACCACCGGCTCGAAGCCGTACGGGCCCACCTGCTGGAGGCGGCGGGCGAGCGGGCGGCGGCGAGGGCGGCCTACGCCAAGGCCGCCGGCCTCACGCTCAGCGTTTCGGAGCGCCGATACCTCCGCCTCCGGGCCGCCCGGCTCGCGGAATGAGAAGGGTCATGAGAGGGGCACGAGAGGGACATGAGGAGAGAGGTGCCCCCCTTCCGGGGCGTCCGCATGACGGACATGGTCCACCGATGTCAGAGGCGCCGCCTACTCTTGATCACGTGAGCCCGACCTCTGACGATCACCTCGCCCCCGAACGAACCCTCGCCGACATCAACGCCGACATCCGCTGCCTCTTCGCGCGTGCCGACGGTCGCCTCTCCGACGCGGAGCGGATCCGTCACGCCACCCTGCTGGGCGAGTGGGCCTCCGCGATACGCGCCTCGGTGGTCCCGGCCGCCTAAAGGTTGTTGCAGAAGGCTCAGTTTTGGGCATTTTGCCTGTATGGGTGGGGTGTTGAGGGCTGAGCCGGTGTGGGTGGAGACGTTCACGG
>NZ_QGGZ01000003.1 GCF_003148825.1 Streptomyces sp. CG 926 | reverse complement strand
TCATCCACCGAAGTGGACGGGGTATCAACTTCTGGCGTTGATTTTTGGCACGCTGTTGAGTTCTCAAGGAACGGACGCTTCCTTTGTACTCACCCTCTCGGGCTTTCCTCCGGGCTTTCGTTCTGTTCTTGCGTTTCCGACTCTATCAGATCCTTTCGGGCCTGACCCCCAGTCAGCGGGGTTTGTCTTCCGGGCTGTTGGGCCCTTCCGACTCCTGAACTCTAGTGGATTTCCCCGGCGATTCATAATCGGCCTTCGGAAAGAAATTCGGGCATGCCGAATTCGTTCCCGGTGGGAGATCGTGCTGAGTTGGGTGCCGCAACGAGGCGGCGGGATTCGTTGTCGCCAAAACCTTCCGGCTCTGGGACAACTCGAAGAACCTTACGGACCCGTGGGGCTCGTGTCAACCCCGGTGGTCAGCTGGGGGACTGGAGGTCCTCCACGCGGTCCAGCAGGCGCGCGAGCATGTCGCCGAGCACCCCGCGCTCCGCGGTGGAGAGGTCCTGGAGGAGGTCCTCCTCGAAGACCGTGGCCGCGCGCATCGCGTCCAACCACTTGCTGCGGCCTTCGTCGGTGAGCTCCACGATCACGCGGACCCGGTTCGACTCGTCCCGCTCGCGGGTGACCAGGCCCTCCGCCGTCATGCGGTCGATCCGGTGGGTCATCGCCGCCGGCGTGAGGCCCAGCTGCTTCGCCAGTTCGCTCGGGCCCATCCGGTACGGGGCCCCGGAGATGACGAGGGCCTTGAGGACCTCCCACTCCGCGTTGCTGATGCCCAGGGCCGCCGTCTGGCGTCCGTACGCGACGTTCATGCGGCGGTTCAGGCGGCTCAGTGCCGAGACGACCTTCTCGACCTGGGGGTCCAGGTCCTGGAACTCGCGCTGATAGACGGCGATCTGTTCGTCGAGGCTCGGCTCGTGGACGGCCGCAGTGCCGTCGGGGGTGTCACCCATGGGTCGAAGTATCGCACGAGCTCGTTGGCATCTAACTCCTTCGGTGTGTACTGTTAAGGCTTGAAGTTTAGGTATGAAGTCTTCAGGCTTCAGGTCTCAAAGGCAGGTGAGAAGTGACCAAGGTGATGGGCGCTGCGATGCGGCGGATCCAGGCCGGGAACGCGCTGACCGCGTTCGGCATCGGTTTCACGGTTCCGTTCCTCTACATCTATGTGGCGCAGGTGCGAGATCTGGGTTCCATGGCCGCCACGAGCGCGTTCGTGGCCTTCGCCCTGGGCGCTCTTGTCGCGCTGCCCTTCACCGGTCGGGTCATCGACCGACGTGGTCCGGTGCCCGTGGTCATCGGAGCGGCCGTCACCGCCTCGGTCGGGGCGCTCTCCCTCGGGCTCTCCACCGGCCTCGTGCCCATCCTGCTCTCCGCTCTGGCGCTGGGCGCCGGGCAGGCCGTGATGCAGCCAGCGCTGGCCACGATGATCGTGTGGTGTTCCACGCCGTCCACCCGGACCCGTGCCTTCGCCCTCCAGTTCTTCATGCAGAACCTGGGCCTGGGTATCGGTGGTCTGCTCGGTGGTCAGATCGTCGACGAGAGCCGGCCCGGCAGCTTCACCCTGCTGTTCGGCATCGAGGCCGTGATGTTCCTGGTGCTGGCGGGCGTCATCCTCAGTGTGCGGCTGCCGCAGGTGCCGACCATCAAGGACGCCATGCCGAAGGACCCGTCCCAGACGGGCGGCAGCGGCTGGAAGCGGCTGCTCCGGCACAAGGCCATGGTGCAGCTGTGCGTGCTGGGCTTCGTGGTGTTCTTCGCCTGCTACGGACAGTTCGAGTCGGGTCTGGCCGCCTTCGGTACCGAGGCCGCCGGGATCTCCCCCTCGACCCTCGGTTTCGCGCTCGCGGCCAACACCGGTGCGATCGTCGTCGCGCAGTTCGTCGTCCTCAAGCTGGTCGAGAAGCGCCGCCGGTCGCGGGTGATCGCCCTCGTCGGGCTGATCTGGACCGTGGCGTGGGTCATCGCCGGGTTCTCGGGTCTGGGGCACGGCAGCGCCATGATGGCCGCCGCCGCGTTCATCACCACGTACGCGCTCTTCGGCATCGGCGAGGCCATGCTCTCGCCGACCCTGGCGCCGTTGGTGGCCGACCTGGCGCCCGAGGGCTCGGTGGGCCAGTACAACTCGGCCTTCGCGCTGGTCAAGCAGATGGCGCTGGCGCTGGGGCCGCTCGGGGTGCCGCTCGGTGCCGGGGTTCCGATGCTCTACATCGGGGTCTTCGTGCTCGTGTCGCTCGGGATCGCCGCTCTCGCGCTGCGGCTCGGCAGGCGGCTCAGCCCGATGCAGGACAACCCGTGGGTGGCGAGCAGGGTCGTGGCGCAGGGCGGGCCGGTCGCCGAGGTGGCCGCCGAGGTCGTCGTCGTGGAGCGCGTGCACGCGTAGGAACCGTATGGCCGTACGTATATCTGTGCGGGAAGTAGGAAGGCCCCGGTCCGGGTGGATCGGGGCCTTCCTACTTCCCGCTGTTCGGCTACTTGTCCGGCAGGGCGAACTCGCACCAGACGGCCTTGCCGCCGCCCGGGGTGCGGCGGGAGCCCCAGGCGGAGGCGATGGTCGCGATGATCGAGATGCCGCGGCCGGTCTCGTCGGCCGGTTCTGCGCGGCGGCGGCGCGGGAGGTGGTCGTCCCCGTCGGTCACCTCGATGATCAGCCGACGGTCGGTACGGCGCAGCCGCAGCCGCATGGGCGGGGTGCCGTGCTGGAGGGAGTTCGCGACGAGTTCGCTGGCGGCGAGCACGCCGAGGTCGCAGAGCTCGACGGGGAACCGCCAGGAGGCGAGGACGCCCTGGGCGAAGGCGCGGGCGCGCGGGGCCGCCTCGATGCCGCCGAGGAGTTCCAGGGCGGCGTTGTGGAAGAGCTCGGCGTCGGCGCCGGTGCGGGCGGGCTGCTGGAGGACCATCACGGCGACGTCGTCGTCGTGGTCGGCGTCCACGCCGAGGGCGCGCATCAGGCGGTCGCAGATGACGGCCGGGGTGCCCTGGGCGCCGGAGAGGGCGCGTTCGAGGGCGGCGACGCCCTCGTCGATGTCCTCGCCGCGGCGTTCGACCAGGCCGTCGGTGTAGAGGACGGCGGTGGAGCCGGGGCCGAGCGCGATGGTGCCCGAGGTGTGCAGCCAGCCGCCGGTGCCGAGCGGCGGGCCGGTGGGGTCGGCGGCTCTGCGTACGGTGCCGTCCTCGTCGCGGACCAGGATCGGGAGGTGGCCCGCGGAGGCGTACGCGAGCAGGCCTTCGTTGGGGTCGTGGACGGCGTAGACGCAGGTGGCGATCTGGCTGGCGTCGATCTCGGCGGCGAGGCCGTCGAGGAGTTGGAGCACCTCGTGCGGGGGCAGGTCGAGGCGGGCGTAGGCGCGGACGGCGGTGCGCAGCTGCCCCATGACGGCGGCGGCGCGCACGCCACGGCCCATGACGTCGCCGATGACCAGGGCGGTGCGGCCGGCGCCGAGGGTGATGACGTCGTACCAGTCGCCGCCGACGGCGGCCTCGGTGCCGCCGGGCTGGTAGGTGGCGGCGACGCGCAGGTCGTCGGGCTGTTCCAGCTCCTGGGGGAGGAGGGAGCGCTGGAGGGTGACGGCGGCCTCGCGCTGGCGGCGTTCGCTGGCGCGGAGCCGTTCGACGGCTTCGGCGTGGTCGGTGACGTCGGCGAGGTGGATCAGGACGCCGGTGTGGTGGGGGTCGGGCTCGCCCTCGGTGGGGGATGCGGGGAACTCGACGGGGGTGCAGGTGACCGTGTACGAGCTGCCGCCGCCCGGTGCGGTGCGGTTCTTGGCGGTACGGGACTTGCCGCTGCGCTGGACCTGGTCGAGGAGCGGGAGGAGGCCGAGCTCGCCCAGTTCGGGGAGGGCCTCGTGCGCGGGGGCGCCGGGGGTGCGGGCTCCGAAACCGGCGGTGTAGGCGTCGTTGACGTAGGCGACGCGGTGCTCGGGGCCGTGGACGAGGGCGACCAGGGCCGGGAGCCGGCCGAGGACCTCGCGTACGGAGAGCTCGTCGAGGGAGGGCACGGCGGTGAGGACGCCCGTCCCCTGGGCCGGGGACGTGGCCGGGGACGGTGACGTTCCGGTGCCGCTGCCGCTGCTGCCACCGCCGCTTCCGGTCCCGCAGACCGTGGGGTCGGCGGGGTGGCCGTCGGCGGGCGTGGATCGCTCGGCTCCGGGGTCGGCGCGGCCGCCGCGGGCTGCCGGGACCGCGCCTTCACCTCGCTTGGCCTGGGCGGCGGCGTGTTCGGACCGGGCGGCGGCGCGGCGCTGCGTTCCGGGAAACCGGGCGCTCCAGCGCGTGAAGTTCACTGCGTTCAAGCCTCGTGGTGTCGCGAGTGGTCGCTGTGTCGCTCGTGGGCGGTCGCTGACTGGACGATGTCACTCTGTGCAGGGGTGAGCGCACCTATGGTCACACGTCCAGTGTGGCCGACCGCACTGACAACGTCAGCCCTGGCCGTTCTGCGGGGGGTTGGAGGCGGGGGGTGGAGGAGGGGGCTTGGGGCCGCCGCCTGCGGCCAGTTCGAATTCTGCCCTGGGATGTTCGAGTGAACCCAGGGAGACGATCTCACGCTTGAAGAGGCCGGCGAGGGTCCATTCGGCGAGGACGCGCATTTTGCGGTTGAAGCTGGGGACGCGGCTGAGGTGGTAGGCGCGGTGCATGAACCAGGCCGGGTAGGCCTTGAGCTTGCGGCCGTAGATGTGGGCGACGCCCCGGTGCAGGCCGAGCGAGGCGACCGAGCCCGCGTACTTGTGGGCGTACTCGGTCAGGACCTCGTCGCGCAGGGCGGCGAGGAGGTTGTCGGCGAGGACCTTGGCCTGGCGGACGGCGTGCTGGGCGTTGGGGGCGCATTCGCGGCCCTTCTCGTCCGCGGTGATGTCGGGGACGGCGGCGGCGTCGCCCGCGGCCCAGGCGTGCTCGACTCCTTCGACGGTGAGGAAGGAGGTGCAGGCCAGGCGGCCGCGTTCGTTCTTGGGGAGATCGGAGGCGGCGAGGATGGGGTGCGGTTTGACGCCTGCGGTCCATACGACGGTGCGGGTGGGGAAGCGGGCGCCGTCGCTGAGGACGGCGACGCGGTTCTCGCAGGATTCGAGCCGGGTCTCCAGGCGTACGTCGATGTTGCGGCGGCGTAGTTCGCGGACCGTGTAGACGCCCATCTGGGGGCCGACCTCGGGGAGGATCCGGTCGCTGGCTTCGACGAGGACCCATTTCATGTCCTCGGGCTTGATGTTGTGGTAGTACCGCGAGGCGTAGCGGGCCATGTCCTCCAGCTCGCCGAGGGCTTCGACGCCGGCGAAGCCGCCGCCGACGAAGACGAAGGTGAGGGCGGCGTCGCGGAGGGCGGGATCGCGGGTGGAGGAGGCGATGTCCATCTGTTCGATGACGTGGTTGCGCAGCCCGATGGCCTCTTCGACCGTCTTGAATCCGATGCCGTAGTCGGCGAGTCCCGGGACGGGCAGGGTGCGGGAGATGGAGCCCGGGGCGAGGACGAGTTCGTCGTACTCCATCTCGATCGGGCCGGTGCCCTCGTCGGCGGTGGCGAGGGTGCTGACGGTGACGGTCCGCTTGGCGTGATCGATGCGCTCGGCCTCGCCGATGACGATGCGGCACTTGCCGAGGACGCGGCGCAGCGGGACGACGACGTGGCGGGGTGAGATCGCGCCCGCGGCCGCTTCGGGGAGGAAGGGCTGGTACGTCATGTAGGGCTCGGCGCTGACCACCGTGACCTCGGCTTCCCCGGCTCTCAGCTTTCGCTGGAGGCGGAGCGCCGTGTACATGCCGACGTAACCGCCGCCGACGATCAGGATGCGCGTACGGGGCGGGGTACCGGGGGCCGTGCCCCGGGAGTTAGCAGCCTTCACCATCCCATGACGCATCGTGGCCGGGAGTTTGTCCACAGGCCCGGCAAATTGTGTGACCGGAGTGAGTGCTGGGGCGGGACGCAAGAGGACGTCAGCTTGTGGCGAAAATCTGCAGGTCAGGCCATACGGAATAGAAGATTCCGGAGGCACGGAACGGAAAAGTGGGGGTGAATGCTCCGATCGGGCGGTGCTCCGTCCGGGGCTGCCTCTTCTGAATTGACTCTGGCTCAACTATGTTCGTATCTCGTCGAGGAGTAGGACCGGGCCCGAGACCGTGGCCCCCTCGACGTGAAGGCGGGGAGTGTCTCCGGGGGGAGACAAATGATTACCGGGGGATACATATGAACATTTCCGATTTCCATGGTTCTGCGACCGCGCTCTCGGTCGAGAGCAACGGGCGCGGTCTGACGGGCGGCACCACGCACGGTGTAGGCCGGTCGACGCCGCTGCGCGTCGACGCCCAGCGCAACCTGGAGCACGTCCTGCGGGCGGCTCGTGAGGTCTTCGGCGAGCTGGGCTACGGGGCTCCGATGGAGGACGTGGCTCGCCGCGCCCGGGTCGGTGTCGGCACCGTGTACCGACGCTTCCCGAGCAAGGACGTCCTGGTGCGGCGCATAGCCGAGGAGGAGACGGCCCGACTGACCGAGCAGGCCAAGGCCGCGCTGGGTCAGGAGGAGGAGCCGTGGCAGGCGCTGTCGCGCTTCCTGCGCACCTCCGTGGCCTCGGGCGCCGGGCGGCTGCTGCCGCCGCAGGTCCTGCGGGTCGGCTCGACCGTCGAGGACGAGGCCGAGGAGGCGGAGGTCGCCGCCCGGGTTCCGCACCAGCGGCAGGCCGTGTCGGCCGCCGGGGCTCCCGACCTGCGGGTCGTGGGCACGCGCGGTTCCGTCGAGAACGAGCCCTCGGACGACGCGGGTGCGGGTGCGCTGCTGGAGGTCGTCGGCCGGCTGGTGCACCGGGCGCGGGAGGCCGGTGAACTGCGCGGCGATGTCACGGTGGCCGATGTGCTGCTGGTGATAGCGACGGCGGCGCCCGCGCTGCCCGACCCGGCGCAGCAGGCGGCGGCCTCGACGCGACTGCTCGACATCCTGCTCGAAGGGCTGCGGTCCCGGACGGTGTGACCTCGGCGGGTGTCGGCGCGGGCCCGGTAGGGCGATTCGCCGGAATGTGCCCGGACGAGTGGATGGCGCGCCGAGGGCTTCGGCGCCCGTCCCCCGTGTGACACGCTTGACCGGTGTACCGGTTGAGTGTGTCGTGCGGGAGTCTCCGCGATGAGCGTTGACGGTCGGGAAGAGCCACGCGGTGGCGGCGGCAGCGAGGTGGAGGCGGGCAGTTCGCCCGCCCGACAGGTGCCGGCCCAGCGCGACCCGGGCGGGCGCAAGGCACGCCCCTCGGGCTCTTCCGGACCCGGAGGCACCGGGGGTGATCTGCCGCCGTCCGACGGGGACTTGATCGCCCGGATGCGGGGCGGCGACGACGGGGCGTACGAGGAGCTGTTCCGTCGGCACGCCGATTCCGTGCGCCGCTACGCGCGCTCCTGCTGCCGGGACGCGCACACCGCCGACGACCTGACCGCCGAGGTGTTCGCGCGGACCCTGCAGGCGGTACGGGGCGGGGCGGGGCCGGACCAGTCGGTGCGGGCCTATCTGCTGACGACTGTGCGCAGGGTCGCCGCGGCCTGGGCGAAGACCGCCAAGCGGGAGCAACTCGTCGAGGACTTCGCCGTCTTCGCGGAGCAGGCCTCCCCGGGTACGGACGGCGGGGCGGCCGGGCTGTCGGGGTTGTCCGGGCTCTCAGGTCTCTCGGGGGACGACACGCTCGAACTGGGCGCGGACGTACGGGCGATGCACGAGGCCGAGCGGTCACTGGCCGTGCAGGCCTTCCGGAGCCTGCCCGAGCGGTGGCAGGCCGTGCTGTGGCACACCACCGTCGAGGAGGCCTCGCCCAGTGCGATCGCGCCGCTGTTCGGGCTGAGCGCCAACGCCACCGCCGTGCTCGCCAGTCGAGCCCGGGAAGGGCTCAAGCAGGCGTATCTGCAGGCCCATGTGAGTTCGGCACTGAGCGAGGGCGGCGACTGCGCGCGGTACGCGGACCGGCTGGGCGCCTACGCGCGGGGCGGGCTGCGGATGCGGGCGGAGCGTGGGCTGCGCAAGCACCTGGAGGAGTGCGTGAAGTGCCGGCTGGCCGCCGGTGAGCTCCAGGATGTCAACGCGGGCATTCCGGCGCTGCTGCCGGTCGCGGTCATCGGGTGGTTCGCCGCCGGGTACGCGGGCAAGGCCGCCGGGGCACTGGCCGGCGGAGCCGTCGCCGCGGGCGGGGCTGCCGTGGGCGGTGCGGCCGCGGCCGCCGCCGGTGGGTCGACCGCGGGGGCGGCCGGCACGGCCGGGGCCACGGGCGGCGCTGCCGCCGGGGCGGGGGCCACGGGTGGCGCCGCCGGGGCGGGGAGCGGTGCCGGGGGGTCCGTGGCCGCCGAAGGGCTCGGGCTGCCCGCCAAGGTGGCCATCGCCGCCGGGATCGCGGTGGCCGCGGCCGCCGGGGTGGTGTTCGCGCTGGCCGGGGACGACACCGAGCCGCGGGCCCCGGCGACCGCCGCGCCCGGTGTGGCGGCGCCCGCCGCGCCGTCGGTGCCCAAGGCTCCCGCGCCGTCCCCGGCCCCGGCCGAGCCGGAGCCGCCCGCGCAGGAACCGCCGGCCGCGCAGGGCCCCGTAGCCCCGCGGCCCGGGCCGACGCCCTCGGCGGCGGCCTCCGCGGCTCCCGCCCCCGTACCCTCCTCGCCCCCGTCGCCCTCCGCCGGCGCGGAGAAGGCCTCGCCCACGCCGTCGCCGCAGCGGCCCTCACCGAAACCGACACCGCCACCGGCCCCGAAGCCGCCGCAGGGGTTCCAACTGGCCGGGCTCGCCCACTCGATCTACGGGGACCACAGCGGCCCGGAGGTACAGACCTGGCGCAGCGGCTGGGTGTGGCAGCGCCACGGGCTGGAGGTGGGCGGCCGGCGTTTCGCGCACGGCATCACCGTGAACTCGCGCTCCTCGGTGGAGATCACCCTCAACCGGCAGTGCACGACCTTCTCGGCGCAGGCGGGGGTGGACGGCCTGTCGCTGTTCACGGACGGCGCGGTGCGGTTCTCCGTGTACGCCGACGGGGAGCGGTTGTGGCAGTCCGCCGCTCTCGGGCACGAGGACCCGCCCGCGGCCGTGCAGGTTCCCCTCGCGGGACGCAAGACGCTACGGCTGATGGTCGAAAGGGCCGGGCCGGGCAGCCTGCCGACGCTGGCGAGCTGGGCGGACGCGGTGCTCAGCTGCCGCTGAACCCGCGGTCGGCGTCGCCGCCGGGGCGGCCGGGGCGTCCGGGGCTGCCGGGGCTGCCGGGGCTGCCGGGGCTGCCGGCCGTACCTCAGCTGATCGAGGTGTCCCCGTTGGCCTCCAGGAGCGTGCGCAGGGCCTGGGCGATCGTGGCGCAGGTGGCGGGGTCCAGCGGGGCGAGCAGCTCCGCGTAGCCGCTCAGATGCCCGTCGATCATCGACTGCGTCAGCGTGAGGCTCTGCTCGGTCAGTCGGATCCGGACGGTGCGGCGGTCCTGGCCGTCGCGCACCCGCTCGACCAGGCCCTTGGCCTCCATGCGGTCGATGCGGTTGGTGATCGCGCCGGACGTGACCATGGCGGCCGGGATGAGGGCTCCGGCGGTCAGCGCGTACGGGGGGCCCGAGCGGCAGAGCGTGAAGAGGATGTCGAGCTCGCCGACCTCCAGGTCGTGCTCGGCCGCGAAGGCCTTCTGCTGCTTGTCGATGACCCGGGTCATCCGCTGGATGCGGGCCACCACCTCCACCGGCCACAGGCCTGCCGCCAGATCGGGGCGCTCCGCCGTCCACTGGCCGACGATCGCGTCCACTGCGTCGCTCATGCGCTGTTCCTCCATCGCTCGCCTGTCTCGGTGCCTGCCTGTCCTGCCATGAACAAGATATCTCAACGTTGAGACACTTGACGTTGAGAGGAGTCGATGATTTTATCTCAACGTTGAGATTCTCAGTCTTGAGATGGATTGGACCGGGCGCCACATGACCACGCACACGACCACGACCGTGACCACCCCCGCAGCCGCCGCCACCGTCGCCACGAAGGCGCGCGCCACGTCCCGCCCCCGAGTCGGCCCCGTTCCCGTCCTGTGGCTGGCACTGCTGGCCACCCCCCTGGCCGCCGGGGCCAACGCCCCCGTACTGATCCTTCCGGACATGGCCCGCTCCCTCGGGGTGAGCGGCTCGACCGCCACCTGGCTCGTCGCCTCCTTCGCCTGGGCCATGGCCGTCGGCACCCCCCTGCTGGCCGGACTGCTGCGCCGCCGGGGCCTGCGGGCGGCGCTCCACCTGGCCGGCGCCCTCCTCCTCGGCGGCACCCTGCTCGTCGCCACGTCCCCCTGGCTGCCGCTCACCCTCGCCGGGCGGGCCGCGCAGGCCGCCGGCGGCGCGGGCCTCACCGCGGTCGCCATGACCCTGGCCGGCTCGGCCCGTCGGATGGGCGTGATCAGCGCCGGCTTCGGCATCCTCGGCGCGTCCGGCCCGCTCCTCGGCTCCCAGCTCGCGCACGCCGTCTCGTGGCGCCTCTCGCTCTCCGTCTCCGTGATCGCGGTCCTGGCGATACCGATGGTGAGCCGGTACGCGACGGCCCCGAGCCCGAAGAACCCGTCGGCCCCGTCCGCCCCGGCGGCCGCACCGCAGGGCCGGTTCGACGTCCGCGGCGCGGCTCTGCTGACGGCGTTCGTCACCGCCCTGGTCCTGCTGCCCCACGCGCCGGCCGCCGCCCTCGGCTCCGCGGCCGTCGTCGCCGCACTGCTCGCGCTCCACGTACGCCGGCAGCCCGACGGATTCGTCCCGGTCGCGCTGATCCGCAAGCCGCTCTTCCTCGGTTCCGCACTGCTCGCGCTCGCGCTCTCGGGCTCGTACTTCACCCTGCTGTTCTCCGTGCCCCGGCTGCTGGCCGACCGGGCCGGCTGGGACGCCGGCACCGCGGGCACCGGTCAGCTCGTGGCTCTGCTCACCGGATCCGCGCTCTCCTGGCTGCTGGCCGCGGCGTCCGCGCGCATGAGCCGGGTGGCCGTCCGCTCGGTGCTCGTCGGGGTCGGCGCCCTGGCCGCGGCGATCGCGGTGTTCGCGAGCTGGGGTCCGCTGCTGCTGGTCGCCACCGTGGGCGGGGTCTTCGCGGCGACCGGGGCCAACGCGGTGCTGTCGATGCACGCCGCGTCGAGCGCCCCCGACCCCCAGCGCCCCACGGCCATCGGCCTGTTCGCCCTCTGCTACCAGCTGGGCGGGGCCTTCGGCCCGGCGATCGCGACCGCTCTGGTGCTCACCGCCTGAGCCGGAGCCGGAGCAAGGGCCGGAGGAAGAGCCTGATCCGTCAGGACAGCGCCGGGCGGTGCACGGGGACTCCCTCGGGCACCGCCCGGCGTCGTGCCGCGGAGGTACCCGTCCAGCAGGTGCCGCGCCGGGCCAGCAGGCGGCCGAGCCACAGCTCCATCGAGACCAGTTCCGCCAGCCCGTCCAGCGGGACCGGGCGCCCGTCCGCCGCGTCGAGCAGGGCCTGGCGCACGACCCGGGCCTCGATCAGCCCGGCGTCCGCGAGCAACGGCGACTCAAACAGGTCCAGCAGGCCGTTCAGGGCGGCGCGCAGCCCCAGCCGGGTCGCCGTCTCGTTCGGCTCGCGGTCCGTGGCACCCCAGCCCGGCGGGAACTCGCGCACCCCCGCCGAGGACAGGACGCTGCGCAGGATCGCGGCCCGGGCCCCGGGCTGGACCCGCAAGGACTCGGGCAGGGCGCGGGCGGCCCGTACGACCTGGTTGTCCAGGAACGGGGCGTGCAACCGCTGGCTGCGGACCTCCACGGCCTGCTCGAAGACCCGGTGGTCGGCCGCGTGGCGGGCGAGCAGCGAGCGGGCGCGGGCCTCCCCCGGCCGCAGCGAAAGCGGCGGCCGGCCGGCCGCCGCCGTCAGACGGATCGATACTTCCGCCAGCGCCTCCCCCGTGAGCCAGCCCGCCGCCGGTCCCGGGCGGGACCAGGTCAGGGCGGCGAGGGAAGCGTCCACCGGACCGGAGGATCTCTCGGTGACCCCGCCCTCGCGGAGCCGGGCCGCGGCGGCTTCCATGCCCGCGCGGTACGACGTACGGGCAAGTCTTCGGGCCGCCGAGTACACGGTGAGCGGCACCAGCAGGGACTCCCCGGAGGTTCCGGACGCGGACGCCGAACGGGCCAGCGCCGCCACCGGGCGCAGCAGGTGCCGGCGCCGGCGGTCCATCAGGAGGTCGGCCATGCGGGCCGGGTGGGCGTCGAGGACCTGACGGGCGCCGTGGCCGGTGAAGTGGTCGGCCGAACCGGCCGCCAGTCGGCGCCGCTCGCGGGCGGCGAAGACCAGCGAGGGGCCGGGTTCGTCGGTCAGCGGGCCGTCGAGTTCGGCATACGGGAGGGCCTCCGCGGCGGCGGCCACCACCACGTGGTGCAGGCGCGGGTCGGCCGCGATGACCCTGGCCCGTTCCAGCTCGGCCTCACGCCCCTGCGGGGTGGCCAGGTCGTTGAAGGTGACGGCCAGCAACCGCGCCCCGGCGGGACTGAGCAGGGTGCCCGGGGCCCCCGGCAGGCCGGCGGCCAGCAGGGCCAGCGTGGCGGAGGCACTGCCGCCGGAGAGGTCGGCGCCCACCCCGGGGGCCGGGGCGCCACGGGCGGCACGCCGGTCGGCGGGGCCCATTCCGGGCACGGGGCCGGGATCGTACGGCGGCAAGGTGTCGGGAGCATGCCGCGGAGCCGTGAGCCGGGCGCGCACCGCGTCCACCAACGCTTCCCGTACGCCCTCCACCGCGCGCTCGGCGTCGGCCTCGGGGGCGGCCACGGCGAGCGAGGCGACCTGCTCGTAGCCGGTGATCTCGCGGGAGCCCTCCCGCAGGATCAGCGCGTGCCCGGGCGGGATCCGCCGGACCCCGGCGTACGGTGTGCCGTCGCCCAGCGCCTCGGGACTGTCCGGGCAGGCCAGCAGGGCGGCGAGATGGCCGATGTCGAGCTGCGCCTCGATCAGGTCGGCGAGCGGGAGGGCGGCGGTGGCGTACGCGGTACCGCTCGCCCAGGGCGTGTAGAAGACGGGCCGGGCGCCCGCGAGGTCACCGAGGACGGTGATCCGGCGGCCGGCCTGGACGACGGCGGTGTAGCTGCCGGACCACTGGGTGAGGTGGCGCAGCGCGCCGCCGCGGGCGGCGTAGAGGGCGCGGCGCAGTTCGGCGTCGGTCGCGCCGCAGCAGCCGAGGACCGCGAGCCGGGTGAAGGGGTCGGCGGGATCGGCGGTGACTGTGCGGATCTCGTCGGGGCGCCAGTCGCCCACAGCCCAGAGGGGGTCGGGGTCTCCCCAGAGCAGTTGTGCGCCGACGGGGTGGACGGTGCGTTCCGCGTCCGCGCCCGGGTCGTCCGGATGGGCGGCGTCCGCGAGGCCGCCGCGCAGGGGCGCACCGCTGTCGCCGTAGCCGCCGCCTTGGCCGTATCCGCCCTGGCCGAAGGCCTGACCGGAACTCTGCCCGGAGCTCTGGCCCGAGACCCGTCCGGCCGTGCCGAAGCTCGCGGCGATACTGCTCCAACCCACCAACCAGCGCACCGCCGCCTCCCCGACCCGTGGGCACATGACCGGGGCACAGGCAGCACGGACAGCGCTGAGGGCGCGGCCGCGGGACCCCGGGTGGCTCGGGGTCCATGCTGCCACGGGACAGGCGTGCGAGAGGGGTTAAAGGGGGCGCACACGCAAACGAACACGCCCCGGCAACTCGGTATTTGGCGTTCCGTTCCCACCGCCCCATAGGTCGCTTTCAGCCATTCTTCGACCGCCGGAAGAGCCGCCACGGGCCGCCGGCGTCCGACATGGGGGCGCGGTACGGGGGGCGCAATCCACCCCCCGGACCGTTCCGCCACCCGCGGGGATTGAGGCAGCGGCATCCCCCGACCCGCCCGGTCAGGCGGCGGGTCGACCCACGCACCGCACATCGAATCGCCGGGTCCGGGGACCGGCCAGAGCGCACGGGTGGGCGCACGGCCACACGGGCGGAGCACGCGCTGACACGTGCGCCCCGGCGCCGGGTCCGGGGCGGACTGTGCAAACGGACAACAATCCCGCCATACGGAAGTAAGGGCCTTAACGCTTGGGAGGCGGGGAACTACGCTGGGTTTACGAAATGCCGGGCGCCTATGCCCCGGCGGCGTCTGCGTTCCGCGTGTGACGAGGGGTGGCGCATGTCCAGGGAGCTCCGCGAGCCCAATGAGAAGCTCGGCGCCGTCCTCGCCCTCGCGGGCATCAGCAACGCCGGGCTGGCCCGGCGGGTCAACGACCTCGGCGCTCAGCGCGGCCTGACGCTTCGGTACGACAAGACGTCGGTGGCCCGGTGGGTGTCCAAGGGGATGGTGCCCCAGGGCGCCGCCCCGCATCTGATCGCCGCCGCGATCGGCGCGAAGCTGGGCCGGCCGGTGCCGCTGCACGAGATCGGGCTGGCGGACGCGGACCCCGCGCCCGAGGTCGGGCTGGCCTTCCCGCGTGACGTGGGCGCGGCGGTGCGCTCGGCCACCGATCTCTACCGGCTCGACCTCGCCGGGCGGCGCGGGGGTGGCGGAATCTGGCAGTCGCTCGCGGGCTCGTTCTCCGTGGCGGCGTACGCGACGCCCGCCTCGCGCTGGCTGATATCTCCCGCCGACAGCTCGGTGGCCCGGGAAGCGGCGGGCAGCCGAACACCGCACCTCACGCACGGCGCACCGACGCCCGGATCCACGCCGCCCGACGCCACGCTGCCCAACGCCACGACCACCGGCCCGGCGGCAACCGACACCCCGACGACCACCGACGCGAGGGCCGACGCGAGGGCCGACGCCACCGCCCACGACCCGACCGCCGGCAGCTCCGCGGCGCTCGACCCCGCGGCGCGGCATTCCATGGTCCAGAGCCCCGTAGCAGCGACCCCCTCGGCTCACGACGGACCGGCGCGCGAGGCGACGGCACCGGGTCCGCGACCCTCCCCGGACGGCCGCACGACCGGCCCGATGACGGGTCTGGCAGGCCCGATGACGGGACCGGCGACAGGCCCGCCGTCCACCGTTGTGCCCGCCCAGCCCGGACCCGAAACGCCGCGCGACCACGGCCAGCGTGTGGGCCACAGCGATGTGTCGAAGCTGCGCGAGGCCGCCGAGGACGCACGCCGCTGGGACTCCAAGTACGGCGGTGGGGACTGGCGTTCGTCGATGGTGCCCGAGTGCCTGCGGGTGGACGCGGCGCCGCTGCTGCTCGGCTCCTACACGGACGAGGTGGGCCGCGCACTGTTCGGCGCGACCGCCGAACTGACCCGGCTGGCCGGGTGGATGGCCTTCGACACCGGCCAGCAGGAAGCGGCCCAGCGCTACTACATCCAGGCGCTTCGGCTGGCCCGCGCGGCCGCGGACGTACCGCTCGGCGGCTACGTGCTGGCCTCGATGTCGCTGCAGGCGACCTACCGGGACTTCCCCGACGAAGGGGTGGACCTCGCGCAGGCGGCCGTCGAGCGCAACCGGGGCCTCGCCACCGCCCGCACCATGAGCTTCTTCCGGCTGGTCGAGGCGCGGGCGCACGCGAAGGCCGGCGATTCGACGGCCGCCGGGGCGGCGCTGCGGGCGGCGGAGGGCTGGCTGGAGCGGTCCCGGGAGGGCGATCCGGATCCGACCTGGCTGGGTTTCTACTCGTACGACCGTTTCGCGGCGGATGCTGCAGAATGCTACCGGGATCTGAAACTGCCCCGGCAGGTACGGCGGTTCACCGAGCAGGCCTTGTCGCGCCCCACCGAGGAGTACGTACGGTCGCACGGGCTGCGGCTGGTGGTGAGCGCGGTCGCCGAGCTGGAGTCGGGAAATCTCGACGCGGCGTGCGCGGCGGGCACCCGGGCGGTGGAAGTGGCGGGGAGGATCTCCTCGGCACGGACGACCGAATACGTACGGGACCTGCTGCACCGCCTGGAACCGTACGGGGACGAGCCGCGGGTGGCGGAGTTGCGGGAGCGGGCCCGGCCGCTGTTGGTGGCACAGGCCTAGGACCTGTCTTCCGGGGGCCGCGTGGCCGGGTTGTCGGTGCCGGGGTGCAGTATGCAGGGGTGGGAGGTGTCAGCGTGGGTGGCGGCGTGGACTGCGATGTGCTGGTGATCGGCGGCGGGATCGTCGGCCTGTCGACGGCGCATGCCGTGGCGCGCCTGGCTCCGGGGACCAGGGTCGTGGTCCTGGAGAAGGAGTCGGGTCCGGCCCGGCACCAGACGGGCCGCAACAGCGGGGTGATCCACAGCGGGATCTACTACCGCCCGGGTTCCCTGAAGGCGCGCTTCGCGGTGAGCGGGGCCGCCGAGATGGTCAAGTTCTGCGCGGAGCACGGCATCGCGCACGAGGTGACGGGCAAGCTCATCGTCGCCACGGAGCGGGAGGAACTGCCGCGGCTGCACGCCCTGGTCCAGCGCGGCCGGGAGAACGGCATTCCGGTGCGCGAGCTCGGCCCGGCCCAGATCACGGAGTACGAGCCGGAGGTCCGGGGGCTGGCGGCGATCCATGTCGGCAGCACCGGGATCGTCGACTACGGACAGGTGAGCGCGCAGCTCGCGGAGTCCTCGGGCGCGGAGATCGTCTACGGCGGCGCCGTGGACCTGATCTCCCGGCGCGCGTCGGCCGTGGCCGTCCGCACCACCTCCGGCCTGGTGGTCAGGGCGCGGGTGCTGGTGAACTGCGCGGGCCTGCAGTGCGACCGGATCGCCCGCCTCGCCGGGGACGACCCGGGCATGCGGATCATCCCCTTCCGCGGCGAGTACTACGACCTGGCGCGGCCGGACCTGGTCCGGGGCCTGGTCTACCCGGTGCCCGACCCGGCGTTCCCCTTCCTCGGCGTGCACCTGACCCGGGGCATCGGCGGCGGCGTCCACGTCGGGCCCAATGCCGTGCCCGCGCTGGCCCGCGAGGGATACGGCTGGTCGACGGTGCGCCCCCGGGACATCGCGGACGAGCTCGCCTGGCCGGGATCCTGGCGGATGGCCGCACGGCACTGGCGGTACGGGACGGGCGAGATCCACCGCTCGCTGTCCAAGCAGGCCTTCACCCGGGCGGTACGGCGCCTGCTGCCCGCCGTCACCGCCGCCGATCTGCGCCCCGCCGCGGCCGGGGTCCGCGCCCAGGCCGTGCTGCGCGACGGCACCCTGGTGGACGACTTCCTGATCCGGGACGCCCCGCGCACGGTCCACGTCCTCAACGCCCCCTCGCCCGCCGCGACCGCTTCCCTGCCGATCGGCCGGGAGATCGCCACCCGCGCCCTGCGGACCCTCGCCTCGGCCTGAGGACCACTTCGGGGGGTGCGGAGGCCGCTCGCGCGGCGGCCGACGCGACCCCCGTCGTAGAATCAGCGCATTGTGTCTGAGTCCCTGAATCCCCAGTCGCCCCGCCTCCCGGACGCCGCGCCGGAGACGAACTCGTACGTGCCGCCCAAGTGGCGCACCGAGCCCCGCTTCCCCGACGGGCCCGCGCCGGACCCGGCCGGCTCGCACCACGAGCGGCGGATCCGGAGCTTCCAGCCCCGGCGCAGTCGGGTCACCACCGGCCAGGGCGAGGCCCTGAAGCGCCTGTGGGGCACCTGGGGCCTGGACATCGACGGCCACGAGGTCATCGACCTCGACGCTCTCTTCGACGGGCTCCCCGTCGTCCTGGAGATCGGCTTCGGCATGGGCGAGGCCACGGCCCAGATGGCCGCCGAGGACCCCGGCACCGGGATCCTCGCCGCCGACGTGCACACCCCCGGGCAGGGCAACCTGCTCGCCCTCGCCGAGCGCGGCGGCATGACCAACATCCGGGTGGCCAACGGCGACGCGATCATCCTGCTCCGGGAGATGCTGCCGCCCGACTCGCTGGCCGGGATGCGCGTGTACTTCCCGGACCCGTGGCCCAAGGCCCGCCACCACAAGCGCCGGCTGATCCAGCCCGACTTCCTCACGCTGGCCGCCACGCGCCTGGCGCCCGGGGCCGTACTGCACTGCGCGACCGACTGGGAGCCGTACGCCGAGCAGATGCTCGAAGTGCTCACCGCGCACCCGGACTTCGAGAACACGCAGCCCGACGGCGGCTTCTCCCCGCGCCCCGCCTTCCGGCCGCTGACCCGCTTCGAGGGCCAGGGCCTCGACAAGGGCCACCTCGTACACGACTTGCTCTTCCGTCGCACGGAGAACTGACAAGGTCACCGCGCGTGTCAGACCCGCTCGCTAGGGTCGTGGTGTGTACCGAGCGCTCCACCTCGTACTCCCACGTCCGTCCGGCACGGTCCGCACCTGCGTGCTCCTCGCCCTGCTCGGCGCGACCGGGATCGCGATCCTCGAACTCGTGCGGGAACAGACCGGCACCGCCGGTTTCTTCGTCGGTCTCGGTCTGGCCGTGCTGCCGGTGGCGCCGCTCATGGCGGCCTTCCGGTGGCTGGGCCGGGCCGCGCCCGCGCCCTGGTCGCAGCTGCTGTTCTGCTTCGGCTGGGGTGCCTGCACCGCGGCGCTGATCGCGATACTGGCCAACAACTTCGCCACCGAGTGGATAGCCGCGACCACCACCGACGCCTCCGCCGTCGATCACCTCGGCTCGGTGGCCATCGCCCCGGTGGTGGAGGAGAGCGCGAAGGCGGCAGCCCTGCTGCTGGTGTTCACGTTCCGAAGAGGGCATTTCACCGGCCCCGCCGACGGGTTCGTGGTGGCCGGCTTCACCGCCACCGGGTTCGCCTTCACCGAGAACATCCTCTACCTCGGCAACGCCTTCGTGGAGGACCTGGCCGACGGCAGCGGCCCGCTGGAATCGGTGACGGCGGCGACCTTCTTCGTACGGATAGTGCTGTCGCCGTTCGCGCACCCGCTGTTCACCGTGCTCACCGGGCTGGGCTTCGGCATGGCCGCCGTCAGCGCCCGCCGTGCGCGCAGGATCTGCCTGCCGTTGCTCGGCCTGGCGCCGGCCATGGGCATGCACGCGCTGTGGAACGGTTCCTCGCAGTTCGGGGAGCACGGGTTCTACGTGGTCTACAGCTGCGTGATGGTCCCGGCGTTCGGGCTGCTGGTGTGGCTGGCGGTGCGGATAAGGCGTGACCGGCTGCGGGCCGTCGAGGACGAGCTCGCGCTGTACGCGGCCGCGGGCTGGCTCGGTCGGGCCGAGGTCCCGGCCCTGGCGTCGATGCCGGCCCGCTCGCTGGCCCGCGCCCTGGCCCGGCACAGCGGGGGCCGGGCGGCCGGACGCACGGTCGCCCGCTACGAGGCGGACGCGGCGGCCCTGGCCCTGCTACGGCACCGGGCGCGGCGCGGCGGCCCCGTACGGGATCGGGATTTCGCGCGCCGGGAGCGGGAGTTGCTGCACCGGCTCTGGCGGTCCCGGGCGACGGCGGGTCCCGCGCTGGCCCGGGCGGCGGTCATGGAGGAGCTGATCCCGCCGTGGTTCGACCCGCTGGACCCGGTGGACCCGCCGGCCGCGCGGAGGGACGTACCCGGTCCGCGCCGGGCGGACCACGACCCGCACCTCGACCACGGCTCGGCGGACCCGGAGAAGGTCCACGACCCGGACAGGGATCCGGAACGGGATCCGGAACGGGACCCGGAACGGGATCCGGAACCCGCGGATCAGACGTTCAGGCCCTTGGAGTTCAGCCACGCCAACGGGTCCTGCGTCGATCCACCCTTGCGTACTTCCAGGTGAAGATGAGGTCCGGTGACGTTGCCGGTGGCGCCGACGCGGCCGATGGTCTCGCCGGCGCCGACCGTGCCTGAGGTCACCGACATCGAGGAGAGGTGGCAGTACCAGATCTCCGTGCCGTCCGGGAGCTCCAGCACGATCCGGTAGCCGTACGCGCCGGACCAGCCGGCCGAGGTGATCTTCCCGGCGGCCACGGCCTTGGCCGGGGTCCCGGTCGGGGCCGCGAAGTCGAGGCCGGTGTGGTGGCCCGAGGACCACATGGAGCCGGAGTCGCCGTAGTGCGAAGTGAGGGTGTAGGCGGAGGTGGGCAGGGAGTAGCTGCCGGCCGGCTGGGCGGGGCGCTCCTGCTCGGCCTTGGCCGCCGCCTCCGCCGCGGCCTTCGCCTCGGCTTCCTCCTTGGCCTTCGCCTCGGCCTGCGTCTTGGCCTCCTCGGCGGCCTTACGGGCCTCGTCCAGCTTCTGCTTGGCCTCCTGCGCGGCCGCCTGCTGCGCGGCCTGCTCGGCCTCCGCCCGGGCCTTCGCCTCGGCGGCGTCCTGCTGGGACTCGGCCTGCTGGAGGATGCGGTTGCGCAGCACCTCGCCCGCGTCCGCGCCCTGGGCGGACTGCTGCGCGATGATCCCGGTCCGCTCGCCCGTCGCGGCCGCCGATCCGGAACCGCCCTCGTCCTGCTGGGCCTTGTTCCCGCCCATCATGTCGGGGAGGGCCGGCAGGGATATCGCGACCTGGGGCCGGTCCTGCGCGGTGGCGATGCCGCCGGCGCCGACCGCCGCGATGACGCCGACGCCGAGGACGGTGGAGCTGCGGGCGAGTCCCCCGCGCTGCTTGGCGACCCGGTGCTTGCCTCGGACCGGGCGCACCGAATCCTCGGTGGGATTCCACTCGCCCCAGGCACCCGCGGTGGGCGGCTGCTCCTGGATCTCGATGCCTTCAGGGGCAGGCAAGTTGGAGGCCACCGGGGCACACTCCTCATCGACGCGCAGAGACGCGCGCGCGCACGGTGCCGTCTCTTGCGACGGCTGGGACGACCGCGCTGCGTTATCGAAAGGTAATAGACGTAGGGGAGTGATTCCAAGCTTCTCCGCTTGATCGTTCCCACCAATCAGCCACTCACCGACTGGCTTTGGCCACACCTTTCTCGAACGAACCCACCCCAACCGGTGCAAAAATCAGCCGACTCCCCTATCACTTCAGCCACAGGCCTGAAATGACGACCCGTCAATCTCCTTGCGGAAAGCATTCGTTCGACTACCGATCGTCACATCGCGTCGCCGCGTGGCACCACCGGCACGGTCCGCCGCCGCTCCGGCTCCCGTTCCCCCGGCCGCCCCACCGCCAGCAGCGCCATGTCGTCCATCGCCCCGCCGCCCGTATGCCGGCGCACATCGCTGCTGAGCGCGCTGAGCAAGGCCTGCGGCCCGGGGAAGATCCGCCCGCGCAGCCGGGCCGCCGGATCGTAGAAGTCCCCCGCGCCGTCCCGGGCCTCGGTCAGCCCGTCCGTGTACAGCAGCAGGGTGGTCCCCGCCGGGAAGGCCCACTCCTGCACCACGTCGGGCCAGCCACCCAACTCGCCCATCCCGAGCGGCAGGGCCGGCTCCGTCGGGGCGAGGACCGCAACCTCCCCGTTCCCGTGCAGCAGCAGCGGCTCGGGGTGGCCACGGTTGAGCAGCCGCAGCGCGCCCGCCCCTGGCGGGATCTCCCCGAGCACGCACGTCGTGAACCCCTCCACCGCGTCCAGACCGTCGCGCCGCGTGCCCTCGCGGGCCAGCGCCCGCTCCAGCCGCTGCGCCAACGCCTGCAGCGTGGGCTCGGTGTCCGCCGCCTCCCGGAACGCCCCGAGGACCACCGCGACGGCCTCGACCGCCCCCAGCCCCTTTCCGCGTACGTCGCCCACCGCGAGGCGCACCCCGTACGGGGTCTCCTGGACCGCGTACAGATCGCCGCCGATGAAGGCGTCCGCCTGCGCGGCCTCGTACCAGGCGCAGACGTGCAACCCCCCGATGCGCTCGGCGGGCTTCGGCAGCACCGCCCGCTGCGCGGCCTCGGCGATCCCGCGCGCCGAGGCGAGCCGCTCACCGCTGCGCCGCACCATCCGGTTGATCAGGAGCGCCAGCCCGGCGACGGTCAGTACGGTCACCAGCTCGGTCAACGCCTCGACCCTCCAACTGGTGCCGTTGAAGATGTGCAGCACGAACACCGCGAACAGCGCCACCCCGCCGGTCAGGGCCGTGGCCCAGAGGGTGAAGAGAGGAGCGGCGATCAGCGGGGCCGCGGTGAAGAACGGGGATCCGGTGAAACTGGGCGGGGTCAGCACGTCGAAGACCATGCCGAGGACGATCAGCACGCCCGGCAGCAGCCGGACCACGCGACGGGTCACACCGTTCCCGGCGCCGGGAACGGTGTCGTTCCCCGTGCCGTTCCCCGTGCCGTTCCCCGTGTCGTTCCCGTACGCGCGCCCAGCGCCGTCGCCCTGCCGGCCCAGCCCCACGCCGCTCTCCCGCCGCCCGGTCCGTCACACGGGTCCGGGCCCGCTGTCCGATCGCCCCTCAAGGCTGGCGGCAGGAGCATCCGTACGGCGACCTGACAGCGGCCGGACGGGTGACGAGGCAAGAGGACCGGCGGGGCCGGAGCACGACGAAGGCCCGGTTCCTGGTGAGGAACCGGGCCTTCGTACTGAGTAGCGGGGGCAGGATTTGAACCTACGACCTCTGGGTTATGAGCCCAGCGAGCTACCGAGCTGCTCCACCCCGCGTCGGTGAACACAACTCTACGCCATCCGGGGAGAGCCCTTCACCAATTAACCGCCACGCGCCCCACAGGAGGGCATCGTCGCAGGTCAAAGCCTTGAAACCGGCCCGGAACCGGCCCGGTGGTGGCCGTCAGGCGACGGGGTCCCGGTGCCGGGTCAGCACGTGGGTCGTGCTCCCGTCGTCCTCCCGTACGTCCCGGACGTGGCTGAAGCCGATCCGCTCCAGCAGGACCAGCGAGGCCGTGTTGGCGTCGGCCACCGTGGCGTGCACCTCCGTCAGACCGAGGGCGCCGAAGCCGTACGCGACGATCGCCTCGGCGATCTCGGTACCCAGGCCCGCCCCCCAGGCCTCGGCGGCCAGGGCGTAGATGATCTCGTGGCCGTCGACCTCGTCGGTGCGCTTGATCTCGGCGTGCCCGACCAGCCGGCCGTCCCGGCGCACGGCCCACACGTCGAAGAGGTTCTCGGCGTAGACCTTCGAGAAGACCCGCCCGAAGAGCGCCCGGTCCTCGTCCTCGGAAGTGGGACCGTCCCCCATCCACCGGGACACCCGGTGGTCCTGGAAGAGGGCGACGAACGCCTCCTCGTCGGCCGGTGTGTACGGGTCGAGGAGCAGGCGCTCGGTACGCAGAACAGGCGTCATGATCGGCGACGCTACCTCCGCGGCCCTGAACGGTCACCGGATTTTCCGGGCGGCACGCCGCCGCCCGTGTCCACCCCACCGGAGGCGGCGCCCATCGCCCGGCCACGGTCCGCCGGTTCGGCGGCCCCGGCGGCCGGCCGGCCCCCGGGAACGACGGAGCGCCCCATCCGGCCGAAGCTGGGTGGGGCGCTCAGCAGCAGGTCGGAGGATGTCTCCCCGTCCCTGCGAGCGGTAGGCCATGTCGGACTCGAACCGACAACCAACGGATTAAAAGTCCGCTGCTCTGCCAATTGAGCTAATGGCCCTCCAGGTGCTCACCCCAGAGCATAGCCGGACCGCGCCGGTCAGCCGATCGGGTATCCGCCGACCGGCCTGTCGCCGTCGGTCCCGTGGCCCTTCACACGGCCTGGGACCGGCTTTCCAGGGGGTGTTACGGACCATCAGCTTCCGAGGCCTACGAGGCGTCCGGGGATACGGAAAGGGCCCGTACGGCACCTGGGTGTCGTACGGGCCCTTTCTCAGGGGTTCAGCTCAGCTGCGATCAGCCGTTGCGCTTCCAGCGCGGCTTGTCGTCGCGACGGCCACCGAAGCCGCCGGTGGAACCGGAACCGGAGCCACCCGCCGGACGGTGGTCGTCACGGCGGCCGTACGGGCGCTCGCCGCCACCGGAGCGGAAGCCACCGGAGGGACGGTCGTCACGACGGTCACGGTTGAACGGGCGGTCGCCGCCACCGGAGCGGAAGCCACCGGACGGACGGTCGTCGCGGTTGAAGCCGCCCGAGGAGCGGTCGTCACGGTTGAAGCCACCGGAGGGACGGTCGTCGCGGCGGAAGCCACCACGGTCGCCACCACGGTCATCGCGGTTGAAGCCACCGGACGGACGGTCGTCACGACGGAAGCCACCACCGGACGGACGGTCGCCACCGGAGCGGAAGCCACCGGACGGACGGTCGTCGCGGCGGAAGCCACCACGGTCGCCACCACGGTCGTCGCGGCGGAAGCCACCACGGTCGCCACCACGGTCGTCACGGTTGAAGCCACCGGACGGACGGCCACCGCGGTCACCGCGGTCGTCGCGGCGGAAGCCGCCACGGTCGCCACCGCGGTCGCCGCCACGGTTGTCGCGACGCTCGAAGTTGCCACGGTCGTCACGCTGGGCGCGCTGCTCCTCGCGGCGCTCCTGCGCGGCCAGTTCGGCGGCAGCGGCGGCGGCAGCGGCCGCGACCTCGGCCTCGGCGGCCTCGGCCACCTCGGCGACAGCGGCCTCCGGGTCCTCGCCACGCTCACGGGCGGAACGGGCGACGAGGCGGTCGGCCTCCTCGCGCAGCTCCACGGCGCGGCGCGACAGGCGCTCCAGCTGCTTGGTGAGCTCGGCGACCTCACGCTCGGCCTGCTTGGCGGCGTTGTTCGCGGAGTCGGCCTGGACCTCGGTCAGCGAACGGGCACCGGTGATCTCGGCGACCTCCGGCTCGAAGGCGCCGGCGCCCTGGACGATGTGACGCGAGGCGTCGACGCCCGCGTCCTCCATCAGGCGGAAGATCTGGCGACGCTGGTGCGGCAGCGCCAGGGAGACCACGACACCGGACTTGCCGGCGCGGGCGGTACGGCCCGAGCGGTGCAGGTAGTCCTTGTGGTCGCCGGCCGGGTCCACGTTCAGGACCAGGTCGATGCCGTCGACGTGGATACCGCGGGCGGCGACGTCGGTGGCGACGAGCGCGTTGACGTAGCCGTCCTTGAAGTCGGCGAGGACGCGGGTACGGGCACCCTGCGTCATGCCGCCGTGCAGCGCGTCGGCCTTCACGCCGGCCTCGACGAGCTGCTCGGCGATGCGGTCGGCGCCCAGCTGGGTGCGGACGAAGATGATGGTGCGGCCCTTGCGGGCGGCGATGGCGGCCGTGACCGGCGCCTTGTCCTTCGGCTTCACGACGAGGACGTGGTGCGTCATGGTCGTGACGTTGCCCTGCGCGCTGTCGACCTCGTGCGTGACGGGGTTGGACAGGTAGCGCTTGACCAGGGTGCCGATCTCGTTCTCCATGGTGGCGGAGAAGAGCATGCGCTGGCCGCCGCCGGGGATCTGGTCGAGCAGCTCGGTGACCTCGGGCAGGAAGCCCAGGTCGGCCATCTGGTCGGCCTCGTCGAGGACGGCGATCTTGACGTTCTCCAGCGAGCAGGCGCCACGGTTGATGATGTCGCGCAGACGGCCCGGGGTGGCGACGAGGACGTCGACACCGCGCTCCAGGGCGTAGATCTGGTTGCTCATGGAGGTACCGCCGCAGACGACCTTCATCTTCAGGCCGAGCACGTCGCCGTAGGGCTGGAGCGCGTCCGCGACCTGCATCGCGAGCTCACGGGTCGGCGTGAGGATGATCGCGCGGGGCTTCTTCTTCTCGGTGTGACCGCCGGCCAGCGAGGCCAGGGTCGGCAGACCGAAGGAGAGGGTCTTGCCGGAGCCGGTGCGGCCACGGCCGAGGATGTCCTTGCCGGCCAGGGCGTCCGGGATGGTCGCGGCCTGGATCGGGAAGGGGGCGGTGACGCCGTTCTGCGCGAGCTTGCGCACGATGCCCTCGGGGAGACCGAGGTCGCCGAAGGTGATCGAGGGCTCGGCGTCCGCGTCGGCGTCGTCGTCGAAGTCGGTGGTCGAGTCCTCGAAGGACTCGTCGGTGTTCACGTCGGCCTCAAGAGCCTCGATGATCTCGTCCGCCTCGGCGGCCTCGATCGCCTCGGTGACCACAAGGGCCTCGGCGTCGATGATCTCGTTGGTGTCGTTCTCGGGCATGACGGAACGGTCAGAACTGGAAATGGACATGCGAAATGCGAAACCTTCCGGAGTCTCGGCACGCGCCCAAACTCCGTGAATCGCAAATCGACCGCCTCAATGCGGTCAGCCACGGCTAGGGAGAGTACGCGCCACACGGCGCTCTTCGGATTCGGCGCCGGGCAATGGGATCAAACGATCTATAACCATACGCACCCTCCCCGGGGTCTGGCAAGTCGCTCCACCCAATAGACCTCTGACCTGCGAAGACTCCCCGAGGGTGGGCACCGGGCCGAGCCCGGTCAGGCCCGGCCGACCGCCCGCCGGGCCTAGAGCTCGGGGGCCGGCGCGGTGGTCGGCTCCGGCTGCGGACTCGGCGGCGCCGACGTGGGTTCCGTCACAGGGGGAGTGGTGGCCGGCGGCGCCGGGGTCGGGCCGGCCGACTGCTGCCCACCGGCGGATCCGCCCGGGCCGCCGCCGGATCCACCCGAACCGCTCGAACCGTTCGATCCGCCCGTGGTGGGTTCCTGCGGGCCCTGCCCGCCGGCGCCGCCGCCCGGCCCGGCCGACGGCGCGGGCACCCCCGGACGCCCGCTCGGCGCGCCCTCGCTCGGTGAGGCCCCGGTCGCGCCGGAGGCCTTGCCGTCCTCCTTGGACCTGCCCTGGCTCCCGGCACCGTCCTTCGTGCCGTGCCCGTTGCCGTGGACTCCGGAGCCCCGCCCCGAGACGGTCCCCGCACCCGCCTCGGCGCCGCTGCGGCGGTCCCCCGAAGCGGCGGGCCCGGGCTTCGCCGCGTCCTCACCGACGCTCATGCAGCCGGCCGTCGCCGCGACCGCGAGCGCGGTGACGGCCAGTCGGAGGGAAGCGGACAACTGGCGCACGGGGGCACCTCCGGAGCCTGTGGGTGAACTTTCCGCATGAGCGGGTCAATGTGCCCAACTCCCTTTGACCCGCAAGGGACACGCCCTCGGCCCAACCCCCGGCCCGATCCTCGGCAACCCTCAGCCGAGGAGTTGCCGCGCCACCTGCGAGCCGAGGTGCACCGCGCCCAGCCCGACCAGCACCGACATCACGACGTTCGCCGCGGCCAGGAACCCCCGGCCGCGCTCGGCCAGCCGCAGCGTCTCGTACGAGAACGTCGAGTACGTGCTGAGCGCCCCGCACAGCCCGGCCCCGAGCAGCAACTGGAGCCGCGAGGAGGCGGCCCCCGCCAGCGCCGCCCCGGCCAGCGACCCGAGCACCAGGCAGGCGGTCGCGTTGACCACGAAGGTGCCCCAGGGGAAGAGGGCGTCCGAACCGTCCGGGCCGACCGTCCGCGTCTGCACCGCGCGGTCCAGCAGGTAGCGCAGCGGCGCGCCGACGGCCGCGCCCGCCACCACGAGCAGCCAGTTCACCGCGGAGCCCGCCCGGAGCCGGGGCCGGGCCTGGGTCCGGGACCAGGTCCGGGGCCGGGCCCGGGGCCGCGCCCGCGCAGCGCGAGCCGGGTCGCCGAGGCCGCCGCCCACACCGCGCCGAGCGCCGCCACCACCGTGAGCCCGCCGTAGGCCAAGGCGGTCCCGGTCTCCCCCGCGTCCAGGAGCCGCGAGAAGTCGACCGCGTAGGTGGAGAAGGTGGTGAAGCCGCCGAGCACGCCGACCCCGACGAAGGGCCTCAGCAGCGGATGCGGTGTCGTCCGGCCGCCCTCGCCGATGCACACCATGAGGACGCCGATCAGCGCGCTTCCGGAGGCGTTGATCCACAGGGTCGCCCACGGGAAGGCCCCGGGCCCGGCCGGCCACAGCAGGGAGATCCCGTACCGCGCCGCCCCTCCGGCCGCGCCGCCCGCCGCCACCGCCGCGAGCACCCGGCCCTGCGGTTCGGCGCGCTGCGCGGGTACGTGCAGGTCGACGTCCGGATCGATCGCCTCCGCGACATCCGCCGCCCGTCCCGCCCCGTCACCGGGAACCGGCCCCGGACCGGGTGACCATGCCGGATCCCGACCCGGATCCCGACCCGGGCCCTGACCCGGATCCCGAGCCGGCCCGGTCACCCGTAGCCCAGCGCGTGCAGCCGGTCGTCGTCGATCCCGAAGTGATGGGCGATCTCGTGCACCACGGTGACCTCCGTCTCCGCGACCACGCTCTCCCGGTCCTCGCACATGCGCAACGTGGGATTGCGGTAGATGGTGATCCGGTCCGGCAGCACCCCGGCGTACCACTCGCCGCGGTCCGTCAGCGGAGTTCCCTCGTACAGACCGAGCAGCTCGGGGTCGTCGGCGGGTGGTTCGTCCTCGACGAACACCGCCACGTTGTCCATCAGCCGCGTCAGCTCCGGCGGAATCCGGTCCAGGGCCTCTGCGACGAGCTCTTCGAACTCCTCGCGCGTCATCTCCAGCACCCGGCCATTGTCGCTCCGGGGGAAACCGTTTTGGCGATAGCTCCCCGGATCCCATATGCTTCTCACGTCCCCGACGCGCTGAGAAGTGCCCGGCGGGCCTTTAGCCCTCATCGTCTAGTGGCCCAGGACGCCGCCCTTTCAAGGCGGTAGCACGGGTTCGAATCCCGTTGGGGGTACGCATTACCGTGTGCAAGACTTGTTCTCGCACACTGCAAGGTCCTGTGGAGCAGTTGGTTAGCTCGCCACCCTGTCAAGGTGGAGGTCGCGGGTTCAAGTCCCGTCAGGATCGCTGAAGCCGGAAACGGTTTCGTGGCTGGGTAGCTCAGTTGGTACGAGCGATCGCCTGAAAAGCGATAGGTCGCCGGTTCGACCCCGGCCCCAGCCACCATCAAGAAGGCCCCGTCCATCGGACGGGGCCTTCTGTGGTTACTCCCCCTCGGCTCCTTCGGCCTCTCCCGTGCCGGCTGCCGCCGTGCGCTCCCGGCGCCGCCACTGCACGACGCCGACCGCCGCAGCCCCGGCGGCGACCAGGCCCAGCAGCGCCCCGTCCGGGACCGCGTCCGCCAGCGAGCCGACCCACTGCTCCACCGCGAACGAGTCGTCCACGTCCAGCAGGCCCGGCAGCGCGCTCGCCCCCTCGTAGACGAGGAACAGCACGCCCAGGGTGATGAAGAACAGCCCGGACAGCAGCGAGGTGGTGTGCAGCTCGAAGCGGCCGACACGCAGGGCCCGCCCGCGCAGCCAGCGCCGCCTGCCCAGGTCGAACCGCTCCCACAGCAGGGCCAGTACGAACAACGGCACGGCCATCCCCAAGGCGTAGACGGCGAGCAGCACCCCGCCGTAGACGGGGCTGCCGCTGACCGCCGCGACCGTCAGCACGCTGCCCAGGATCGGGCCGGCGCAGAAGCCGGCCAGGCCGTAGACCGCGCCGAGCGCGTACACCGACAGGGCGGTGGTCGGCCGGATCCGGCCCGACAGCTCCGAGATCCGCTTCGGGGCGAAACCGAGGCCCAGGATCTGTGCGAGGCCGAGCGCGATGATCAGCCAGCCGCCGGCCAGTACGAGCTGGTCGCGGTTGCTGTGGAAGAACCGCCCGGCGTACGAGCCGGCCGCCCCGAGCGGTACGAGGGTGCTCGCGAGGCCCGCGTAGAAGATCCCGGTGCGCGCCAGGAGCCGCGAGGTGGAGTCGATGGAGTACGCGAAGAAGGCCGGCAGCAGCAGCGCGCTGCACGGGCTGAGCAGCGCGAGGAGGCCGCCCAGCAGGGCGGCCAGATATCCGATGTCGGTCACTGCTTCGCCGCCTCGGCCTTCGCCTTGGCGATGGCGGCCGTGAAGGTGTCGAGCGGCTGGGCGCCGGCGATGGGCCTGCCGTTCAGCAGGAAGGAAGGGGTGGAGGTGACGCCGATGCGGTAGCCCTCCTCCTGGTCCTTCTGCAGGGCGGCCGCGGCCTGCTCGCCGGCCATGTCCGCCTTGAAGCGCTCCAGGTCGGGGACTGCGGCCTCGCGGGCCAGCTCCACGAGCCGGGACTCGGCGAAGCCCTTCTCCTTCGAGCCGCCGGCGTAGGCCGCCGCGTGGAAGGCGTCGAAACGGTCCTGCTGCCCGGCCGCCCAGGCCGCCTTGGCGGCGGCCTCGGACTCGGCTCCGAAGATCGGGAAGTTGCGCCATTCGATGCGCAGGGTGCCGTCCGCCACGTACTTCTTCACCAGTTCGGGCTCGGTGTCCCGGGCGAACTTGCCGCAGTAGCCACACTTGAAGTCGGAGTACTCGATGAGCACGACGGGCGCGTCGGCGCGGCCGACGGCGAGCTTGTCGCCGGACTCGCGGCGGGCCAGTGCCTTGAGCTCGGCGGCCGGGTCCGTCCTGGGCGCGGCCACTGCGCCGGAGCCGGCGCCGGCCGAGCCGGCCCCGTTGGGGGAGGTGGCCTGCCAGGAGACGAGCCCGAGGGTGATCGCGGCGAGGGCCACCCCGGCGGAGATCAGCAGGGGCTTGGTGGAGGACTTCTTGGTGGACTTCTTGGACGAGGGCATACGGGTGCTCCGGTTCTGCGGGTGGTGGGACGGGACCGAGGGGGACCGGTTCCTCTAGACCCGCATCACGCACAGCTCCAGCCGATCGGGCGCCGGGCGCTCGGGGCCGCGTACGAGGGTGTGTACGGGCACGGCCGCGGGCGGGCTCGTCTCCTCGGGCGCCGCCCGGCCGAGCGGGACCTGGGCGTGCTCGCCCCAGGCCCGCGCGGGGACGGCGGGCGTACCGTCACGCTGGGGGGCCGCCGGCGCACAGGCGGGCCCACCGGTGTCGGTGGACCCGGACGCGCCCGACCCCGCCGAGGCCGTCGTCCCGGCCTGGACGGATGCACCGACCTGAGGCTTCGTCCCGACCTGAGCCTTCGTCCCGGCCCGGGGCGGGTGGACCTGGGTGTCCGCCGCCGCGACGGCCCGGCAGCCCATGAGGAGCGCCAGTACCGCGAGCACGGCGCAGCCGAACAGGCGGGGGCGGGACAAGGTGGGCTGCCTCTCATACATACGGCCGACGGACTCGTCCCGAAATGGTACGGGTCCACCCGACAAATGCGTTCGCCACCCGGAGGGCCCAGGTGAGATCCTCGATCAGGTATGTCTACTTCCTTCGCCGCCCTGCAGACGCTTCTCGGTGAGATCTCCCTCCGTGACGCGCACCGCCTCGGCCGCCGCCTCGAAGGCGCCCGCCGTATCCGCAAGCCCGAGGCCAAGCAGGCCGTGCTCGACGAGATCGCCGCGGAGGCCACCAAGGCCGCCGCGCGTCTGGCCGGCCGCGCCTCGCGGATGCCGGAGGTCACGTATCCCGAGAACCTGCCCGTCAGCCAGAAGAAGGACGAGATCGCCGAGGCGATACGCGACCACCAGGTCGTGATCGTCGCGGGCGAGACCGGGTCCGGCAAGACCACGCAGATCCCCAAGATCTGTATGGAGCTGGGCCGCGGCGTCCGGGGCATGATCGGGCACACCCAGCCCCGCCGGATCGCCGCCCGCACGGTCGCGGAGCGGATCGCCGAGGAGCTGAAGTCCGAGATCGGCCAGACCGTCGGCTGGAAGGTCCGCTTCACCGACCAGGTGGACCAGGACGCGACCTTCGTGAAGCTGATGACGGACGGCATCCTGCTCGCCGAGATCCAGACGGACCGCGAGCTGCGCGCCTACGACACGATCATCATCGACGAGGCCCACGAGCGGTCGCTGAACATCGACTTCCTGCTGGGCTATCTGGCCACGCTGCTGCCCAAGCGCCCCGACCTCAAGGTCGTGATCACCTCGGCGACCATCGACCCGGAGCGGTTCTCCCGGCATTTCGGGGACGCGCCGATCGTCGAGGTCAGCGGCCGGACGTATCCGGTGGAGGTGCGCTACCGCCCACTCCTGGAGGAGGAGGGCGACGACAGCGACCGGGACCAGATCACCGCGATCTGCGAGGCCGTGGACGAGCTCCAGGCGGAGGGTCCGGGCGACATCCTGGTCTTCCTCTCCGGCGAGCGGGAGATCCGCGACACCGCGGACGCCCTGAACAAACGGAACCTGCGCTTCACCGAGGTCCTTCCCCTCTACGCACGCCTCTCGCACGCCGAGCAGCACCGCGTCTTCCAGCAGCACACCGGGCGCCGGATCGTCCTCGCGACCAACGTCGCCGAGACCTCGCTGACCGTCCCCGGCATCAAGTACGTGATCGACCCGGGCACCGCCCGGATCTCCCGCTACAGCCACCGCACCAAGGTCCAGCGGCTGCCGATCGAGCGGATCTCGCAGGCCAGCGCCAACCAGCGCAAGGGCCGCTGCGGCCGTACCAGCGACGGCATCTGCATCCGGCTGTACTCCGAGGACGACTTCGACGCCCGTCCCGAGTTCACCGACGCCGAGATCCTGCGGACGAACCTGGCCTCCGTCATCCTCCAGATGACCGCGGCCGGCCTCGGCGAGATCGAGAAGTTCCCCTTCATCGACCCGCCGGACCACCGCAACATCCGCGACGGCGTGCAGCTGCTCCAGGAACTCGGCGCGCTGGACCCGACCGAGAAGGATCCGACGCGGCGGCTCACCCAGATGGGCCGCCAGCTCTCGCAGCTCCCCGTGGACCCGCGGCTGGCCCGCATGGTCATCGAGGCCGACAAGAACAACTGCGTCCGCGAGGTCATGGTCATCGCGGCGGCCCTGTCCATCCAGGACCCGCGCGAGCGGCCCTCGGACAAGCAGACCCAGGCCGACCAGAACCACGCCCGCTTCAAGGACGAGACCAGCGACTTCCTCTCGTTCCTGAACATGTGGCGCTACGTGCGCGAGCAGCAGAAGGAGCGCGGCTCGTCCTCGTTCCGCCGGATGTGCAAGCAGGAGTACCTCAACTTCCTGCGGATCCGCGAGTGGCAGGACATCTACTCCCAGCTGCGCACGGTCGCCAAGGGCATGGGCATCCACGTCAACGAGGCCGACGCCCCCGAGCAGGTCGTCCATGTCTCGCTGCTGGCGGGTCTGCTCTCGCACATCGGGCTCAAGGACACGGACAAGAACGAGTACCTGGGCGCGCGGTCGGCCAAGTTCGCGATCTTCCCGGGCTCCTCGCTCTTCAAGAAGCAGCCCAAGTTCGTGATGTCCGCCGAGCTGGTGGAGACCTCGCGGCTGTGGGCCCGGGTGAACGCCAAGGTGGAGCCCGAGTGGGTGGAGCCGCTGGCGCAGCACCTGGTCAAGCGCACGTACAGCGAGCCGCACTGGGAGAAGGACCAGGCGGCCGTGATGGCGTACGAGAAGGTCACGCTGTACGGCGTACCGATCGTGGCCCAGCGGAAGATCAACTACGGTCGGATCGACGCCGAGGTCTCGCGCGAGCTGTTCATCCGCAACGCTCTCGTCGAGGGCGACTGGCGGACCCACCACAAGTTCTACGCCGACAACCGCAAGCTCCTCACCGAGGTGGAGGAGCTGGAGAACCGGGCCCGGCGCCGCGACATCGTGGTCGACGACGAGACGCTCTTCGACTTCTACGACCAGAAGATCCCCGCCCATGTGGTCTCGGGGGCGCACTTCGACTCGTGGTGGAAGCACAAGAAGCGCGAGGAGCCCGAACTCCTCGACTTCGAGCGCGAGATGCTGCTGACCGAGAAGGCGGCCGGGGTCACCAAGGCCGACTACCCGGACTCCTGGCGCCAGGGTCAGCTGAAGTTCCGGGTGACCTACCAGTTCGAGCCGGGCGCGGACGCCGACGGCGTGACCGTCCACATCCCGCTCCAGGTGCTGAACCAGGTCACCGACGAGGGCTTCGACTGGCAGATCCCGGGCCTGCGCGAGGAGGTCGTCACCGAGCTGATCCGCTCGCTGCCGAAGCCGATCCGCCGGCACTACGTACCCGCTCCGAACTACGCCGGCCGCTTCCTGGACACGGCGGTGCCCCTGCAGGAGCCGCTGCCGGTCACCCTCGCCCGCGAGCTCCAGCGGATGGTCGGGGTCCCGGTCTCGGCCGAGGACTTCGACCTCGGCCGGATCCCGGACCACCTGAAGATCACCTTCCGGATCGTCGACGAGCGCCGCAAGAACCTCGCCGAGGACAAGGACCTGGAGGCCCTGCGGCTGCGCCTGAAGCCGAAGGCCCGCCAGGCCCTGTCCAAGGCCGCCGCGGCCACCGCCGAGCGGGCGGGCGGGGAGTCCGTGGAACGCACCGGGCTGACGGACTGGACGATCGGCTCGCTGACGAAGGTCTTCGAGACCCGGCGCGCGGGCCAGCCGGTCAAGGCCTACCCGGCGCTGGTGGACGAGGGCCAGGCCGTCTCGGTCCGGCTCTTCGACACCGAGGCCGAGCAGCAGCGGGCGATGTGGCTGGGCACCCGGCGGCTGATCCTGCTGAACATCCCGGTGAACCCGGCGAAGTTCGCCTCGGACCACCTGAGCAACCAGCAGAAGCTGGCCCTGTCCAGGAACCCGCACGGCTCCATCCAGGCGCTCTTCGACGACTGCGCGACCGCGGCGACCGACAAGCTGATCGCCGACCACGGGGGCCCGGCGTGGGACGAGGCGGGCTTCCGGAAGCTCTACGAGGCCGTCCGCGCCGACCTGGTGGACACGACCGTGCGCACCGTGAGCCAGGTGCAGCAGGTGCTGGCCGCCTGGCAGGCCTGTGAGCGCCGGCTGAAGGCCACGGGCAGCCTGGCCCTGGTCGCGAACATCCAGGACGTCAAGACGCAGCTGGCGGCCCTCATGCCGGCGGGCTTCGTGACGCTAACGGGGCTGCGCCGGCTGCCGGACCTGATGCGCTACCTGGTGGCGGCGGACCGGCGGCTCCAGCAGATGCCGACGGGCGTCCAGCGCGACACCACGCGCATGGAGAAGGTCCACGAGATGCAGGACGAGTACGCCTGGCTGCTGGAGCAGTTGCCGAAGGGACGGCCGGTCCCGTCCACGGTCACCGACATCCGCTGGATGATCGAGGAACTGCGCGTCAGTTACTTCGCGCACGCGCTCGGGACGGCGTACCCGATCTCCGACAAGCGCATCGTGAAGGCGGTGGACGCGGCGGCTCCGTGACCGTCGCCGTGGTCCGGTTCGACTGCACCCCCTGAGCTGCGGTACAGTCTGATTCGCAGCCGCCGAGCGGCCGCAAATCAAGGACCTGTGGAGCAGTTGGTTAGCTCGCCACCCTGTCAAGGTGGAGGTCGCGGGTTCAAGTCCCGTCAGGTTCGCAGAAACGTCAGGGCCCGTATCCCTCTGGGGATGCGGGCCCTGACGCGTTGGCGGGTGTCATCGCCCGGGCGGCCTTGGGAGGCGCCTGGGGCTCGTGGAGCGCCCGCGTCGCCCGTGAACACCTCCGGGCCGCGCCCGCCCGCCCTCCGGGGCCCCTGCAGCTCGCCCGCGCGCCCATGGGCAGACCCCGGGCACGCCATGGGCCGACCGCGGGCACGCCGTGAGCACGCCACGGGCACGCCGTGGACGGACGGAACACGGGCGAACCGTGGGCCGTCGCACGGAATCCCCCGTTCGCATGATGCGCCTCGGGATGCTCGTCCCCTTTACGGGGTGCATTACCGGATATACAAGAGTGATCATCTGTGACGGGAGTCACCGTATGAGTTTTTGAGACTCATACTTTTATCGCACCCATACGCCCGCTCGATAGAATATGTGCAATGGCACCTACTCCGCCGGTGCCCCCTCGCGCGATCGAGACCGCCCTGACCTGGGCATAAAAAAGATCGCGCTGGACCCGGCGGAGTCCAGCGCGATCGAACGACCTCGGCCTGTTGGGGCAGGCTCGGCCGTATGAAGCTATGTGGGTTTCATCGGATTGGGGGACCCGATAAACCCGTTAAAGCGGGGTGTTAACGCGACCTCAGGCCTCGCTGCGCTGCTGCGGAATTCCCGCGAGCAGTGCGCGAACCTCGGCCTCGCGGTACCGGCGGTGTCCACCCAGGGTGCGGATGGACGTGAGCTTGCCAGCCTTGGCCCAGCGGGTGACCGTCTTCGGGTCCACGCGGAACATCGTGGCAACCTCAGCCGGGGTCAGCAGCGGCTCGGCATCAGGGGTGCGAGCGGTCATGAGCGGCCTCCTCGGGAGAACCGAACCATCTCGGTTCTTTCCTCTAAATTCTGCACCTTGGCCCGCGTTGCCCGAAATGGACATACGCGGGCCGAGTCGGTTATAGGACGAACGGCTTGTCCTCGGCACTACAACTACACCATCCGTCCAGCCTCGACGGCCAAACCGACGGAATTGCCCTCCGAGGTGTTCATCAGCGGCGGAAGCCGATGGACCGTCCCATAACGGACAGTCACCCCACTGTGACGATCAGTCACAGAGCGATCAGGAGTCGTCAGACCCCCCGTAGAGTGCAATGCCGAGCATTCCGCCCTTAGTTGGGCGGAAGGAACCCTCCCCGGACTCCTTGTCCTATTTTGGCACGAGGGTAGGGGAAGGGCGCAAGGGTGTAGTTAGTGCGGTCCGTCACGCTTGGGCCAATGGCCCGTATCGGGACGTAGGTCCTGGTACTACGTCCCAAATGCCATGATCAGGCCTCTGATCAGCCAGTATTGACCGATCGACCGATACCGGACGATACGTGCGACCCCCTCTCGGGTGAATCCAGCCACACAGGCCCCTTTCGGCCTAATTCGCGAAAAGTCGCTCCCGGACCGCCCGCCACCGCTCCGCGAGCCCCTCGTAGACCTCGGTCGCGCCCTCCGTGTCCCCGGCCCGCAGGGCCGCGATGCCCGCCGCGAGGTCCCCGGCCGAGCGATCGGCCGCCAACCGGTCCGCCGGCAGCGCGTGCACCAGTCCGCCGTAGTCCAGCTCGACCAGCGAGCGCGGGTGGAACTCCTCCAGCCAGCTCCCCACCTCCACCAGCCCGTCGGCGAGCGCCCCGTACCCCTCCGCGTCGCGCAGGGTCCGCAGCGCCCGGGCGAGCCGCCGCCGGGCCTGCACCATCGGCGTGCGGTAGCGCAGCCGCTCGCCCGGCACGTGATCCCGCTCCTCGTCCGCCACCAGGACGAACCAGCGCAGCGGGACCTGCCACACACCCGTGCGGATCCACGGGCGTGCGTCCGGGTTCCGTTCGCGCCAGCGCTCGTAGTCCTCGACCGCCCGCAGACGTGCCCCCGGCGGGAGCGCCGCGTCCAGCACCGGGCGCGGGAACCACTCGACGAGCTCCTGCAACGCCAGCCAGCCGCGGAGCCGGGTGCGCCACGGGCAGACCAGCAGCACCCCGTCGACCACCGTCGTGAAGGCGTCCCCGCTCTCGTGGGCCGGCACCCCCACCACCGGGACCCGCACCAAGTCCGACAGCGACCGGCGCAGTTCGTCCTGGGCGGTGGGGGTCGCCCCGCGCCGGGCGTAGTCGGCCCAGTGCGTGCGCTCCGGCTCGGCGAAGGCCGCCAGGGGCTCGTAGACGCGCAGGTAGGAGGCGTACGGGATGGTCGGCGCCGAGCGCGCGGACGGCAGCGGGAGATCGGAGGATTCGCTCACGCTCTCGTACTGCCCTGCGGCGGGGCCCGGTTCACCTCCGGGTGCCCGCGCGCCCTCGCACCACGGGAGTGTTTCGATCCTCGGACAGGTCACCTACGGGCGGCCCTCAGGTCTTACTCTGCTCCCAGCACGCCCTCCCCCACCCGCAGGGCGGGCGTATTTCCGCCGCATCTCTTCCATGGGAGTCACCACCGTGACCGAAATGACCGACGGCGTCCTGCACACCCTGTTCCGTACGGAGCAGGGCGGCCACGAGCAAGTCGTGCTGTGCCAGGACCGCGCCACCGGCCTGAAGGCCGTCATCGCCATCCACTCCACCGCCCTGGGCCCCGCCCTCGGCGGTACGCGCTTCCACGCGTACGCCTCCGACGAGGAGGCCGTCCAGGACGCGCTGAACCTCTCGCGCGGCATGTCGTACAAGAACGCCCTCGCCGGTCTCGACCTCGGCGGCGGCAAGGCCGTGATCATCGGCGACCCGGACGTCCTCAAGAGCGAGGAACTCCTCCAGGCCTACGGCCGGTTCGTGGAGTCCCTCGGCGGCCGCTACGTGACGGCCTGCGACGTCGGCACCTACGTTGCCGACATGGACGTCGTGGCCCGCGAGACCCGCTGGGCGACCGGACGCTCCCCCGAGAACGGCGGCGCCGGCGACTCCTCGGTCCTCACCGCCTTCGGCGTCTTCCAGGGCATGCGCGCCAGCGCCCAGCACCTGTGGGGCGACCCGACCCTGCGCGGCCGCAAGGTCGGCGTGGCCGGTGTCGGCAAGGTCGGCCACTACCTGGTCGAGCACCTGCTGGAGGACGGCGCCGAGGTCGTCATCACGGACGTACGGGAAGAGTCCGTACGCCGGATCCTGGACAAGCACCCGGGCAAGGTCACCGCGGTCGTCGACACGGACGCGCTGATCCGCACCGAGGGCCTGGACATCTACGCCCCCTGCGCGCTCGGCGGTGCCCTGAACGACGAGACCGTCCCGGCGCTCACCGCGACGATCGTCTGCGGCGCGGCGAACAACCAGCTCGCGCACCCGGGCATCGAGAAGGACCTCTCGGACCGCGGGATCCTCTACGCGCCCGACTACGTGGTCAACGCGGGCGGTGTCATCCAGGTCGCCGACGAGCTGCGCGGCTTCGACTTCGACCGCTGCAAGGCCAAGGCCACGAAGATCTTCGACACCACTCTGGAGATCTTTGCTCGCGCGAAGGCAGACGGCATTCCGCCGGCCGCCGCGGCCGACCGGATCGCCGAGCAGCGGATGGCCGACGGCCGCGCCGCGCGCGCGGTCTAGGCACTTCCAGGGGCCCTTGGGCACGCCCGCCGGGGTGCGGCGAGACGGAACTCACTGCACTTCGGCGGGTCGCCCGCCAGGAAAAGGTTAAAATCGCAGCTGACCAGCGAGGACGGGGCGCCTTGTTGGTTCTGCACCGGGGCGCGTCATGCGGGCGGCGTACCGTATGGCCGCGGAAGCAGGTACCGTTAAACCCCTACGGACGGTCTCTCCACGGAGAGCCCGCTCCGAACCATGAACGCGTGTCAGACTCTGGGGCCGTCGAGCCCCGTCACCGAGGGGGTCGAGCCATGGGGCGCGGCCGGGCAAAGGCCAAGCAGACGAAGGTCGCCCGCCAGCTGAAGTACAGCAGCGGCGGGACTGACCTCTCGCGTCTGGCCAACGAGCTGGGCGCATCGACCGTAGAACCGCTGCCTGTCAGCGAGCCGGTCGAGGTAGACGACGACGAACTGGACGAGGACGACCCGTACGCTCGGTACGCGGACCTCTACAACAGGGATGACGACGACGAGGACGAGGAGTCCGGGCCGTCGTCACAGCGTCGCGGCGCTTGACGCCCTGAGGCGTCTGCACGACAGACAAAGACTGAAACCCGGTCCTGGGCATCGCCCCGGACCGGGTTTCAGTGCTGCTCAGCTCGCGTAGGAACCGGTCATGGTCGCGCCCTCGGTGTGGTCACCGCGGTCCAGGATCTCGCCCGCGACCCAGGCGTCGACACCCCGGTCGGCCAGCGCGGTCAGCGCCACGTCCACCGACTCCTGCGGAACGACGGCCATCATGCCGACGCCCATGTTCAGGGTCTTCTCCAGCTCCAGCTGCTCCACCTGCCCGGCCTTGCCGACCAGGTCGAAGATGGCGCCGGGGGCCCAGGTCGAACGGTCGACCGTGGCGTGCAGGTGGTCCGGGATCACCCGGGCCAGGTTCGCCGCGAGGCCACCGCCGGTGATGTGCGAGTAGGCGTGCACCTCGGCCGTCCGGGTGAGGGCCATGCAGTCCAGCGAGTAGATCTTGGTGGGCTCCAGCAGCTCCTCGCCGAGGGTGCGGCCGAGCTCCTCCACGTGGCTCTCCAGCGACATCTTGGCGCGCTCGAAGAGGACGTGACGGACCAGCGAGTACCCGTTCGAGTGAAGGCCGGACGAAGCCATCGCGATGACGGCGTCCCCCGTACGGATGCGATCCGCGCCGAGCAGGCGGTCGTACTCGACGACGCCCGTTCCGGCACCGGCCACGTCGAAGTCGTCCGGGCCCAGCAGGCCGGGGTGCTCGGCGGTCTCGCCGCCGACCAAGGCGCAGCCGGCGAGGACACAGCCCTCGGCGATGCCCTTGACGATGGCCGCGACACGCTCGGGGTGCACCTTGCCGACGCAGATGTAGTCGGTCATGAAGAGCGGCTCGGCGCCGCAGACGACGATGTCGTCCATGACCATCGCCACCAGGTCGTGGCCGATGGTGTCGTACACGCCGAGCTGGCGGGCGATGTCCACCTTGGTGCCGACGCCGTCGGTGGCCGAGGCGAGCAGCGGACGCTCGTAGCGCTTGAGGGCGGAGGCGTCGAAGAGGCCGGCGAAGCCGCCGAGGCCACCGAGGACCTCGGGGCGCTGCGTCTTCTTCACCCACTCCTTCATCAGCTCGACGGCGCGGTCGCCCGCTTCGATGTCCACGCCTGCGGCTGCGTAGCTGGCACCGGTGGTCTTCTCTGTCATGACAGGAGAGAGCTTTCGTGTCGTTACTGCGTGTGGTGCCGGGCCCTGGGAGAAGCCTCAAAGACAGGGCCCGGCGCAGGTTGAGCCAGGGCTACGGGCGACGGAGCGCGTCGGCGGCGTCCTTACCGCCGGCCAGCTCGTTCTCCAGGAGCTGCTTGCCCAGGAGCTGCGGGTCGGGCAGCTCCATCGGGTACTCGCCGTCGAAGCAGGCACGGCAGAGGTTGGGCTTCTGGATGGTGGTCGCCTCGATCATCGCGTCGAGCGAGATGTAGGAGAGCGAGTCCGCGCCCATGGAGGTGGCGATCTCGTCGACCGTCATCCCGTTGGCGATCAGCTCGGCCCGGGTGGCGAAGTCGATGCCGAAGAAGCACGGCCACTTCACCGGCGGCGAGGAGATCCGGATGTGGACCTCGGCCGCGCCGGCCTCGCGGAGCATCTTGACCAGGGCGCGCTGGGTGTTGCCGCGGACGATCGAGTCGTCGACGACCACCAGGCGCTTGCCCCGGATGACTTCCTTGAGGGGGTTGAGCTTGAGCCGGATGCCGAGCTGGCGGATCGTCTGCGAGGGCTGGATGAAGGTCCGGCCCACGTAGGCGTTCTTGACCAGGCCGGATCCGTACGGGATCCCGCTGGCCTCGGCGTAACCGACGGCGGCGGGCGTGCCGGATTCCGGCGTCGCTATCACCAGGTCGGCGTCGACCGGGGCTTCCTTGGCCAGGCGTCGGCCCATCTCGACACGCGAGAGGTAGACGTTCCGGCCGGCGATGTCGGTGTCCGGGCGCGCCAGGTAGACGTACTCGAAGACACAGCCCTTGGGCTTCGCTTCCGCGAATCGCGAGGTGCGCAGACCGTTCTCGTCGATCGCGATGAGCTCGCCCGGCTCGACCTCGCGGACGAAGCTGGCGCCGCAGATGTCGAGGGCGGCGGTCTCACTCGCGACCACCCAGCCGCGCTCCAGGCGGCCGAGGACCAGCGGGCGGATGCCCTGCGGGTCACGGGCGGTGTAGAGGGTCCCCTCGTCCATGAAGACGAGGGAGAAGGCGCCCTTGACCTGAGGCAGGACCTTGGCGGCCGACTCCTCGATGGTCAGGGGCTTGCCCTCGTCGTCGGTCTGACCGGCGAGCAGGGCGGTGACCAGGTCGGTGTCATTGGTGGCCGCCACCTGGGTGGCACGGCCGTCCTGACGGGGGAGGTCGGCGACCATCTCGGCAAGCTCGGCGGTGTTCACCAGGTTGCCGTTGTGACCCAGGGCAATGGAGCCGTGGGCGGTCGCACGGAAGGTCGGCTGGGCGTTCTCCCAGACGGAGGCCCCGGTGGTCGAATAGCGGGCGTGACCGACCGCGATATGACCTTGGAGCGAGCCGAGAGAGGTTTCGTCGAAGACTTGGGAAACGAGGCCCATGTCCTTGAAGACGAGGATCTGGGAACCGTTGCTCACAGCGATTCCCGCGGACTCTTGTCCACGGTGCTGCAGTGCATACAGTCCGAAGTAGGTGAGCTTGGCGACCTCTTCACCCGGAGCCCAGACACCGAAGACGCCGCAAGCGTCCTGGGGGCCCTTTTCGCCGGGGAGCAGGTCGTGGTTGAGTCGTCCATCACCACGAGGCACGCTTCGAGTGTAGGCGAGATCGACCACTGGTCCGAATTGGGGACGGCCGGGAAATGTCACAGCACAGAGGGTGACGGATCCATTCCGTCTCGGTATCCGGAATGCCCTTGTTGACAGGCCCAGGGGCATTCGTACAGGCTCTCGCCCCATGCAGCCTCTCGGTGACCGAACCGTCACCCTCGTCGAGCGCCGGCACGTGGACCTTGTCCGTGTCGCGAGCGCCATCTGTCGCTGTTCTGCGTAGTCACACGCCGCTTTTCGTTCTTTTTCTTTCTGCTCCCTGACCGAGCCTGCCCTGCCGTGCCGTGCGCCGTCCCGCGCCGCCCGGGGCGGGCCGGCAGGCCATGCCTTGGAGTACCTGTGACCTCGTACGAACCCCACCTGTCCCGGCGCGCCTTCGGCGGCGCGGTCGGCGTGAGCGCGGTCGCCGCCGCGGTGGGGCCGGCCGCCTCCCCGGCCGCCGCCGCCCCGACCCCCGAGGACGGGGGGAACGCCCCGCAGGAGCGGGAGTTCCGGGCCGGGCGGCCCCGGCCGTCCCGCCGACCGAACATCCTGTTCGTCCTCGGGGACGACCTGGGCTGGGCCGACCTCTCCTCGTACGGCTCCCCGCACATCCAGACCCCGAACCTGGACCGTCTCGCCCGCCAGGGCGTCCGGTTCACCGACGCCTACGCGGGTTCGTCGACCTGCTCGCCGACCCGGTTCAGCCTCTACACCGGGCGCTACCCGGGCCGTACCGAGGGCGGGCTGGCCGAGCCGATCGCCGACAGGTCCGTGGGCCTGGACCCCACGCACCCCACGCTGGCCTCGCTGCTCAGGTCCGCCGGCTACACGACCGCGCTGATCGGCAAGTGGCACGCGGGGTACCTGCCCGACCACAGCCCGACCAGATCCGGCTGGGAGGAGTTCTTCGGCAACTTCGGCGGCGCGCTGGAGTACTACTCCAAGCTCGGCCTGGGCGGCGAGTACGACCTCTACGAGGGCGACGCCACGTACAAGGACCTGCGCTACTACACCCGGATCATCACCGAGCGGGCGAGCGAGTACGTCTCCCGCGACCACCACGGCAAGCCGTGGCTGCTGAACCTCAACTTCACCACCCCGCACTGGCCGTGGATCGCCGACGGGGACACGGAGCAGAGCGCCGAGATCGTCCGGCGGATCGAGGCGGGCGACGGGCGCGCCCTGTGGCACCAGGACGGCGGCTCGGTCGAGAAGTACCGGGAGATGGTCGAGGACCTCGACCGCTCGATCGGCAAGGTGCTGGCGGCGCTCAAGCGTTCCGGCCAGGAGGAGGACACCCTCGTGGTCTTCTCCAGCGACAACGGCGGCGAGCGGTTCTCGTACAACTGGCCGCTGTCCGGCAACAAGGCCTCCCTCCAGGAGGGCGGCATCCGCGTGCCGAACATCGCGCGCTGGCCCGCCCGCTTGGACGGCGGCCAGGTCAGCCACGTCCCGGTGTTCAGCCCGGACTGGACGGCGACGCTGCTGGAGGTGGCCGGCGCGCGCCCGCACCCCGCCTACCCGCTGGACGGGGCGAGCCTGGCCGGATACCTGCTGCGCGGCGAGAAGGTCGCCGAGCGGGACCTGTTCTGGCGGGTCCGGGGCGAACGCGCGCTGCGCCGCGGGAACTGGAAGTACTACCGCGGCAAGGCGGGCCGGGACCAGCTGTTCGACCTGGCCGGGGACGTCCGCGAACAGGCCGACAAGGCAGCCGTGGAACCGGACCGACTGGCCAGGCTGCGGGCGGCCTGGGAGCGGGTGGACGCCCAGCTCCTGCCGTACCCGGCCTGACCGCGGTCGTGCTCACTCGGCGGCGGAGGCGGCCTTCGCGGTCAGGCCCTTGCCGTCGGGCGCCGTGAGGGTCAGGGTCCGGCCCTCGATCTTCACGGTGAGCGGACCGCTGCCCAGCAGCGCCGTCAGGGACCGCTCGACCTCGCCCACCGGCCCCTCGCAGGCCATCCGGGTCGAGGTCAGCGGCCCGAAGGTGACCGTGGAGCCCTCCACGGTGGCCTTGGCGCTGAACCGGTTGCAGCCGAGGTTGCCGCTCACCGCGAGGTCCGGGGCGATGGTGAACCGTGCCTTCCCGGCCGCCTCGGCGGGCAGGGAGGCCGCGCTCTCGCCGCTGACCAGCGATTCCACGGTCCACTCGGTCGTGGTGAGCGGGGCGGCGGTGACCGGGGGCGCCGAGGTCATGGCGATGGTGCTTCCGTCGGCGGTCTTCAGGGTGAGCCGGTCGGGTCCCCGGTCGATCGCCAGCTTGCCCCGGAACAGCTTGGCGAAGGCCGTCTCGAACTCCATGTCCGCGCAGGCCATGGTGGTCGAGGCGCCGGGGGTGACGGTCACCGAGGAGGTGCCGGCGAAGGCCGCCACCGCCGTGAAGCCGTTGCAGCCGTAGTTGCCCTTGACCTGGTTCGGGCCGATGTCGAGGTGGGCGCTCTCGGGCGCGTGCAGGGTGCGGCCGCCGGTGGTCAGGGACTCGACGGCCCAGGAACCCTCGGGATCGGGCAGCCGGGCGCCGTGACCGGACTCACCCCGGCCGCAGCCGGCCAGGGCGAGCGCGAGTACGAGGGTCAGGCTCGCGGCGGCGGGGACGTGCCGGAAGGTAGGCATGTCCCTGGGACGGACCGGGCGTCGCGGTGGTTCCACCATGGTTGTTCCCCTCAGCTCCTCAGCCCATCAGCTCATCAGCTCATCAGCGGCAGCAGCGCCGACAGATCGGCCCGCTCGCCGCCGGCCCGTACGTGTGCCTCGTCGAGGGCCGCGGCCCACTGCGTACGGCCGGTCGCGAGCCGGATCCAGGTCAGCGGATCGGTCTCCACGACGTTCGGCGGGGTGCCGCGGGTGTGCCGCGGGCCCTCGATGCACTGGACCACCGCGAAGGGCGGGATGCGGACCTCGACCGAACCGCCCGGCGCCTTGAGGGCGAGGGCGTCGGCGAGCAGCCGGGTGCAGGCGGCCAGCGCCTGCCGGTCGATCGGGATGTCCAGTCCGGCGGCCCGGTTCAGGTCGTCGGTGTGGACCACCAGCTCCACGGTTCGGGTGACCAGGAAGTCGGCCAGGGTCATGTCCCCGATCCACAGGTCCAGTACGCGGTCGCCCGGGTTCGCCGCGAGCGCCTGCGCCATCCGGGCTGCCGCCCGGTCGTACAGCTCGGGCAGCGGGGCCCCGGTCAGGGTCTCCCTGGCCGCCTCGGAGATCTTCCCGGCGAGGGAGGCGGTGGCGAAGGGCCACTCGACCGCCGGCAGCTCGGCGACGGCGGCGGGCGGCCGGGCCAGGCTCCCCGCCAGCGAATCGGCGATCCAGGCGATGTGCCCGGCCAGTTCGGCGACGCTCCACCCACCGAGCCCGCTGGGGCGCGCCAGCTGCTCGGGGCCCAACTCCGCGACGGCCCCGCAGACATGCGCGAACTGCGCGGTGACGGCCGTGCGGATCCGGACGGGGTCGTAGGTACGCGGCTTCTTCCCTCGGGGCGGCATGCTCCGACCCTACTCGGGGGCCGGCAGCACCACCCCGGTGCAGCCGCGCCGCTGCGCGGAGTCGGTGGCGTAGGCGACGAACAGGCCGTCGAGGCGCGCGCCGAGGACGGACCGGTAGCGGAACGGGACGGACATCGTCAGGGTGGCCGGCTGCCCCTGGCAGGTCGCCGAACCGTGGAGCACGTCGCCGAAGCGGCCCGCCGTGCAGGGCACCAGCGGCTCCGGGCTGCGCCTGCCGGGGACGTCGACCACGAGCGCGGCCGCGTCGTCGCCGAAGTACGAGCGGCTCCGGGCCCACCAGGGCGATATCCGCAGGACGTCGCCTCGGGACCCACCGCGAGCAGACAGCCCTCCTCGCGGGCGCCCGTGCCCACGGGCACTGCGGCGGCCGTGTCGGGCAGCCGTCCGCCGTCGGCCGACCGCAGGTGGGCGGCGTACCAGCCGCAGCTGTCGGTCCGGCCGGCCACCGGGCCGAGAACGACCGAGCCCCCGTCCGCAGGACCGGACGGGGGCTCGACTCGAACGGGATCAGGCCAGCAGGGCCGGGATCGTCGTCTCGTGGGCCTCGCGGAGCTCGGCCAGGGGGAGGGTGAACTCGCCCTGGATCTCGATCTCCTCGCCGTCCACCACACCGATGCGGGTGACGGGCAGGCCGCGCGCACCGCACATGTCGGTGAACCGGAGCTCCTCGCTGCGCGGGACGGCCACGACGGCGCGGCCCGCGGACTCGGAGAACAGGAAGGTGAAGGCGTCCAGGCCCTCGGGCACCACGATCCGGGCACCGTTGCCGCCGCGCAGGCAGGACTCGGTGAGCGCCTGGATCACGCCGCCGTCCGACAGGTCGTGCGCGGCGTCGATCATGCCGTCGCGCGAGGCGGAGATCAGGATCTCGCCGAGCAGCTTCTCGCGGCCCAGGTCCACCTTCGGCGGCATGCCGCCGAGGTGGTCGTGGACCACCTGCGACCAGGCCGAACCGCCGAACTCCTCGGCGGTGTCGCCCAGCAGGTACAGCAGCTGGCCGGCCTCCGAGAACGCCATCGGCGTACGGCGGTTGACGTCGTCGATCACACCGAGGACCGCCACGACCGGGGTCGGGTGGATCGCGATGTCACCGGTCTGGTTGTAGAGCGAGACGTTGCCGCCGGTCACCGGGGTGCCCAGCTCCAGGCAGCCGTCCGCCAGCCCGCGGCAGGCCTCGGCGAACTGCCACATGACGTCCGGGTCCTCGGGGGAACCGAAGTTCAGGCAGTCGGAGATGGCCAGCGGCTTGGCGCCGGTCGCCGCCACGTTGCGGTACGACTCCGCCAGCGCCAGCTGCGCGCCCGTGTACGGGTCGAGCTTGGCGAAGCGGCCGTTGCCGTCGGTGGCCATGGCCACGCCGAGGTTGGACTCCTCGTCGATACGGACCATGCCCGCGTCCTCGGGCTGCGAGAGCACGGTGTTGCCCTGCACGAAGCGGTCGTACTGGTCGGTGACCCACGACTTCGACGCCTGGTTCGGGGAGGAGACCAGGGCCAGGACCTGCGCGCGCAGCTCCTCGGAGGTCTGCGGGCGCGGCAGCTTGCCGGCGTCGTCCGCCTGCAGCGCGTCCTGCCAGGAGGGGCGCGCGTAGGGGCGGTTGTAGACGGGGCCCTCGTGGGCGACGGTGCCCGGGGGCACGTCCACGATCTGCTCGCCGTGCCAGAAGATCTCCAGGCGCTCGCCCTCGGTCACCTCACCGATGACGGTGGCGATGACGTCCCACTTCTCGCAGATCTCCATGAAGCGGTCGACGTGCTGCGGCTCGACGATCGCGCACATGCGCTCCTGCGACTCGCTCATGAGGATTTCCTCGGGCGAGAGCGTCGCGTCGCGCAGCGGCACGGTGTCCAGCTCGACCCGCATGCCGCCGGAACCGGCGGAGGCGAGCTCGGAGGTCGCGCAGGAGAGCCCGGCGCCGCCGAGGTCCTGGATGCCCGCGACCAGCTTCTCCTTGAAGATCTCCAGGGTGCACTCGATGAGGAGCTTCTCCTGGAAGGGGTCGCCGACCTGCACCGCGGGGCGCTTGGTGGGCTTGGTGTCGTCGAAGGTCTCGGACGCGAGGACCGAGACGCCGCCGATGCCGTCGCCGCCGGTGCGGGCGCCGTAGAGGATGACCTTGTTGCCGGGGCCGGAGGCCTGGGCGAGGTGGATGTCCTCGTGCTTCATCACGCCGATGCAGCCGGCGTTGACCAGCGGGTTGCCCTGGTAGCAGGCGTCGAAGACGACCTCGCCGCCGATGTTGGGCAGGCCCAGGCAGTTGCCGTAGCCGCCGATGCCCGCGACGACGCCGGGCAGGACGCGCCGGGTGTCGGGGTGGTCGGCGGCGCCGAAGCGCAGCGGGTCCACGACCGCGACCGGGCGGGCGCCCATCGCGAGGATGTCGCGGACGATGCCGCCGATGCCGGTGGCCGCGCCCTGGTAGGGCTCGATGTACGACGGGTGGTTGTGCGACTCGACCTTGAAGGTGACCGCGTAACCCTGGCCGACGTCGACGACGCCGGCGTTCTCGCCGATGCCGACGAGCATGGCGTCGTTCTGGGGGGCCTTCTCACCGAACTGCTTCAGGTGGACCTTGCTGCTCTTGTACGAGCAGTGCTCGGACCACATGACCGAGTACATGGCGAGCTCGGCGCCCGTGGGGCGGCGGCCGAGGATCTCCCGGATCCGGGCGTACTCGTCCTCCTTGAGGCCGAGTTCCTTCCAGGGCTGGGAGGCGTCCGGGGTTTCGGTGGCGTTCTTGACGGTGTCGAGGCTCATGCGCTGACCAGCTTCTTCAGGACCGAGGTGAAGAACGGGAGGCCGTCGGTGCGGCCCGTCCCGATCAGCGGCTCGACCGCGTGCTCGGGGTGCGGCATGAGGCCGACGACGTTGCCCGCGGCGTTGGTGATGCCGGCGATGTCGCGCAGCGAACCGTTCGGGTTGCCGTCCAGGTACCGGAAGGCCACTCGGCCTTCGGCCTCCAGTTCGTCGAGCGTGCGCTCGTCGGCGGTGTAGCGGCCGTCCATGTTCTTGAGCGGTACGGAGATCTCCTGGCCGGCGGTGTAGTCGCCGGTCCACGCGGTCTCCGCGTTCTCCACCCGCAGCTTCTGGTCGCGGCAGATGAAGTGCAGGTGGTTGTTCCGGAGCATCGCCCCCGGCAGCAGGTGGGCCTCGGTGAGGACCTGGAAGCCGTTGCAGATGCCCAGGACGGGCATGCCGCCCTTGGCCTGCTCGATGATGGTCTCCATCACCGGCGAGAAGCGGGAGATGGCCCCGGCGCGCAGGTAGTCCCCGTAGGAGAAGCCGCCCGCGAGGACGACCGCGTCGACCTGGTGCAGGTCCTTGTCGCGGTGCCACAGCGAGACCGGCTCGGCCCCCGCGAGGCGGACGGCGCGCAGCGAGTCACGGTCGTCGAGCGTTCCGGGGAACGTGACGACTCCGATGCGAGTGGTCACCGTCAGGCCTCGACCTTCACGGTGAAGTCTTCGATGACGGTGTTGGCGAGGAACGTTTCGGCCATCTTGTGGATGCGGTCGAGGGCGGCCTGGTCGACCGGTCCCTCCACCTCGAGCTCGAAGCGCTTCCCCTGGCGGACGTCGGCGATCCCTTCGAAGCCCAGGCGCGGCAGCGCACGCTGCACCGCCTGGCCCTGGGGGTCGAGGATCTCCGGCTTGAGCATGACGTCGACTACGACGCGTGCCATCGGGCACTCCCGTGTGGTGGTTGGTGCGAAGGCGGTTCCATCAGCGTACCCGGCTGAAATTTCTACGCGGGTAGATATCGCGGAGCCTTGATCACCACGCCGTTTCGGCTTCACCAACGCTTCGCAAAATCCGCCGGAAAACCACGCGCCCGGCATTGCGGCGGGACACGCGGAGAGAATTAACTGGGCTTCGCAATGCAATGGGAATCGAGGTACAAAGGAATCACTCCGGATTCCGGAGGAAAGTTGCATTGCCCCGAAACATCCACACAGGCGACATCACCGCACGTCAACAGGTGGCGGCGTCGCACGAAGGGACCGATATCCGTGGCGCAGCGCGTAGTAGTCACGCTCTCCGACGACATCGATGGCGGAGAAGCGGCGGAAACGGTCGTGTTCGCTCTGGACGGAAAGTCCTACGAGATCGACCTCAATGTGGCGAACGCAAAGAAACTGCGGAAGGGCCTGGCCCCCTTCGTGGCCGCCGGCCGTCGCCAGTCACGCTCGGGGAGGGTCTTCAAGCACACCGCCGTCGCCCCCGACCCGGCCGTCGTCCGCGCCTGGGCCCGCTCGAACCAGTTCGACGTGCCACCCCGCGGCCGCATCCCGAAGAAGATCTACGAGGCCTACAACGCGGCCCACTGAGGGTCGATTTGCCATGCACCCCCATCCGTCGGCTAGTGTGTGGATCACGCCGAGGGGCCAGACCGCAGGTCAAAGCCTCCGAGGTCGTGCGGGTGTAGTTCAGTAGCAGAACATCCCTCTTCCAGAGGGAAGGCGCAGTGTGCGATTCCTGTCACCCGCTCTGCATCACTTCCGAACCACTGCTGTGGATCGGGTAGAGTGATGCACGCATCGCCTCAGGGCAATGCAGTGCTTGCGGACGTAGCTCAGTTGGTAGAGCACCACCTTGCCAAGGTGGATGTCGCGCGTTCGAGTCGCGTCGTCCGCTCTGTATGAAGAAGGCCCCGATCATTACGATCGGGGCCTTCTTCGTGTTCCCCGGCGTGCTTCACCGACGTGTTACCCGACTTCGACGCCGACGACCTCGGCCCTGACAAATGTCATCGGGGGCGGTGACAGCGCGCACTGCCGACCCGGCGCCGGCGCCGCGAGTCTTGGATCATGACTGACACCGTGATCGAGGCCGAGGGCCTACGCCGTGGCTACGCAGGAGGATTCGAGGCCGTGCGCGGCGTCTCCTTCTCCGTGGCCCGGGGCGAGATCTTCGCGCTGCTCGGCACCAACGGCGCCGGCAAGACCTCCACCGTCGAGCTGCTGGAGGGACTGGCAGCGCCGAGCGAGGGCCGGGTGCGCGTCTTCGGGCTCGATCCGTACACGCGGCGGGCCGAGGTCCGCCCGCGCACCGGGGTCATGCTCCAGGAGGGCGGATTCCCCTCCGACCTGACGGTGACCGAGACGGTCCGGATGTGGGGCGGGGTCACCAGCGGCGCCCGCCCGGCGGCGGAGGTGCTGGAACTGGTCGGCCTGGCCGCGCGGTCCTCCGTACGCGTCAAACAGCTCTCCGGCGGTGAGCGGCGGCGCCTCGACCTCGCGCTGGCCCTGCTCGGCCGGCCCGAGGTGCTCTTCCTGGACGAACCGACCACCGGTATGGACCCCGAGGGGCGCCGGGACACCTGGGCGCTCGTGCGGGAGCTGCGCGACCAGGGCACCACGGTGCTGCTGACCACGCACTACCTGGAGGAGGCCGAGGAGCTCGCGGACCGCCTCGCCATCCTCCACGAGGGCGAGATCGTCCTGTCCGGCAGCCCGGCCGAGGTGACCGCCGACCGGCCGGCCCGGATCCGCTTCACCCTGCCGGCCGAGGTGCCCGCGGCCCGGCTCCCGCTGGCGCTGCGCGCGGCGGCCTACGGGCAGCGCGTGGAGATCCGTACCGAACGGCTCCAGGCCGACCTGGCCGAACTGCTGGACTGGGCCCGGGAGTGCGACGTGGAACTGGTCGGGCTCGACGCCCGCTCCGCCTCCCTGGAGGAGGCCTTCCTGGAGATCGCGGAGAACCGCCGCACGACCGGCGGCCGCACAGAGAGCACCCGGAGCACCGAGAACACCGAGGCGGGGACCCGATGAACACGCTCTCCCTGAACCCCGGCCGGCTCACCGCGCTGGGCCGCTCCGAGCTCACCCTGCTGGTGCGCAACCGGGCGACGCTCAGCCTGGCCGTCCTGATGCCCCTGCTGATGGTGTTCCTCCTGCGCTCCTCGCTGAGCGGGGCCGAGGGCGCCGAAGCCCTGGGCGAGACCACCCTGACCGGCGGGATCGGCATGGTGCTGATCCTGGTCGTCCACATGAGCCTGGTCTCCGCCTACGTCGCCCGGCGCGAGGAGCTCGTCCTCAAGCGGCTCCGTACCGGCGAGGCGACCGACCTGGAGATCATCGCCGGCACCGCCCTGCCCGCCGCCGTCCTGGCCTTCGGGCAGATCACCGTCCTCACCGTGGCCGGGGCGACCGCCATGGACGTACGGATGCCACGCAACCCCCTGCTGCTCGTGGTGGCCGTGCTCGCGGGCATCGTGCTGCTGGCCGGGATGTCCGCGCTGATCAGCTCGTTCACCCGCACCGTGGAGACCGCGGGCCTCACCACGCTGCCGCTGTTCCTGGCGACCGTGCTCGGCTCGGGGCTGTTCGTCCCGACCGACTCGATGCCGGACCTGGCCGGCTCGTTGTGCGAACTGCTGCCGCTGAGCGGCGTGATGACCCTCGTACGGGCCGGGTGGAGCGGCGGCTCGACGGGCGGGGACCTGCTGGGCGCCGGGCTGACCGCACTGGCCTGGATCATGATCACCGTGTTTTCTGTTCGGAGGTGGTTCCGTTGGGAACCGCGCCGGTAGGACGAGTCGGGGGACGAGGAACGTGTCGAAGATGACGGGGTGGTGGAAGAACCGCAGCAGTGCGGGGAAGATCGAGCTCTACACCAGGGGGTCGTTCCATCTCTTCGTGCTCCTGGAGATCACGTCCTTCGGACTGATGCCCGTGGCCGCCACCGCCGCCGGCAGGCCCCCGGTCCTGCTGCCCCTCGCCCTCCTCCTCATGGTGTGCGGCCACGCGGTGCTGTGCGGGGTGCTCACCTCCAAGGCGTTGCACTGGGTGGTGGGCCGGCGCGAACGCCCCACCCGGCTCGCGGTGGTGACGGCGGTCACGACGGCCGCGTGCACCGTGGCCGTGCTCGGCCTCCGGGCGACCGGGCACATCTCCGAGGAGGCCGTGGCGCCGACGTTGGTGTCGGGGCTGACCTGGTTCGCCGCGGGATCGCTGGTGCTGTGCCTGCGGTCGGTGAAGCGGATGCTGTTCATCCCGCCGGCGGCGGGGGTGGCGACGGGACTGGCCGCGCTCGCCCTGGGCACGCCGGCCGTCACCGCGCTGGGGTATGTCGTAGGCGTTCTGCTCGGCAGCCTGTTCTTCGGCGCCACCTGCGGTTTCTCCGCATGGCTGCTGAGAACGGTCTACGAGCTGGACCACTCCCGCGAGGTGCAGGCGCGGCTCGCGGTGGCGGAGGAGCGGCTGCGGTTCGGCCGTGACCTGCACGACGTCATGGGCCGCAACCTGGCGGTGATCGCGCTCAAGAGCGAGCTGGCGATACAGCTGGCCCGGCGTGAACGGCCGGAGGCGGTGGACCAGATGATCGAGGTCCAGCGGATCGCCCAGGAGTCCCAGCGGGAGGTACGGGACGTGGTGCGGGGCTACCGGGAGGCGGACCTCTCGGTGGAGCTGGAAGGCGCGCGCGGGGTGCTCAGCGCGGCCGGGATGGACTGCCGGGTGGACTCCCTGGCCGGGCGGGGCAGGGAGCTGCCCGCCGAGGTCCAGTCGGCCCTCGGCTGGGTGGTCCGCGAGGCCACGACGAACATCCTGCGGCACGGGGACGCGCAGCGCTGCCTGATCCGGCTGACCGCCGAGGAGAGCGGCTCCGTGGAGCTGGTGGTGGAGAACGACGGGGCTCCCGAGACCCCTACCGGGCCGCCCGGCTCGGGGCTGGCCGGGCTGCGGGAACGACTCGCGGCCCTGGACGGGACGTTGCAGGCGGGGCTGGTCGGCGACGGCCGGTTCCGGCTGCTCGCGCAGATCCCGGACCGACGACTGCAAGGACTGGAGGTGCGGGCGTGAGCCCCGTACGCGTACTGCTCGCCGATGACGAGCATCTGATCCGGGGCGCGTTGGCGGCGCTGCTCGCGCTGGAGGACGACCTGCTCGTCGTCGCGGAGGCGGCCTCCGGCCCCGAGGCACTGGCGATGGCACGGGCCCACAAGCCGGACGTGGCGGTGCTGGACCTGCAGATGCCGGGGGCGGACGGTGTGAGTGTCGCCACAACCCTGCGGGCCGAACTGCCCGGCTGCAAGACCATGATCGTGACCAGTCACGGCCGTCCCGGGCACCTGAAGAGGGCGCTGGCGGCAGGCGTGCGGGCCTTCGCCCCGAAAACCGTGTCGGCGCAGCGGCTGGCCGAGCTGATCCGGACCGTCCACGCCGGAGGTCGCTACGTGGACCCGGAGTTGGCGGCCGACGCGATCAGCGCGGGGGACTCGCCGCTGACCGCCCGGGAGGCGGAGGTACTCGAACTCGCGGCGGACGGGGCACCGATCGCGGAGATCGCGGAGCGGGCCTCGCTGTCGCAGGGGACGGTACGGAACTACCTGTCCTCGGCGGCGACGAAGCTGGGCGCGGAGAACCGGCACACGGCAGTGCGTCTCGCACGCGAGCGAGGTTGGGTATAGTAGTTCTCGCGCTACGGCGCACCTGCGGACATAGCTCAGTTGGTAGAGCACCACCTTGCCAAGGTGGATGTCGCGCGTTCGAGTCGCGTTGTCCGCTCTGTGACGAAGAAGCCCCCCGGTCCTCGGACCGGGGGGCTTCTCTCGTTCTACGACCAGGACTGGCCGGTGAGGCGCTCGAAGGCCTCGATGTACTTGGCGCTGGTCCGGGCGACGACCTCGGCCGGGAGGGCCGGCGGCGGGAGCTCACCCTTGCGGTCCCAGCCGGAGGCCGGGGAGGACAGCCAGTCGCGGACGTACTGCTTGTCGAAGGAGGGCTGCGCGCGGCCCGGCTCCCACTCGTCGGCCGGCCAGAAGCGGGAGGAGTCCGGGGTCAGCACCTCGTCGGCGGCGACCAGGGTGCCGTCCTTCGGGTCGAAACCGAACTCGAACTTGGTGTCGGCCAGGATGATCCCGCGCTCGCGGGCGATGTCCCGGGCGCGGCCGTACACGGCGAGTGTGGTCTGGCGCAGCAGCGCCGCCGTCTCGGCGCCGGTGGTGCGCGCGACCTCCTCGTAGGAGACGTTCTCGTCGTGCTCGCCGACGGCGGCCTTGGCGGCCGGGGTGAAGATCGGGGCGGGCAGCTCCGAGCCGTTCACGAGCCCCTCGGGGAGGGCGAGCCCGCAGACCGTGCGGCTCTCGTCGTACTCGACGAGGCCGGAGCCGGCGAGGTAGCCGCGGGCCACGCACTCCACCGGGACCATGTCGAGGTTGCGGCAGATGAGGGTGCGGCCGGCCCAGTCGGCGGGGGCGCCGGCGGGCAGGTCGGTGGAGATGACGTGGTTCGGGACGAGGTCCGTGAGCTGGTCGAACCACCACAGGGAGAGCTGGGTCAGGACGCGGCCCTTGTCCGGGATCTCGGTGGGCAGCACCCAGTCGAAGGCGGACAGGCGGTCGCTGGCGACCATGACGAGGCGGCCGTCCTCGTCACGGTAGAGGTCGCGCACCTTGCCGGTGTGGAGGTGGACGAGGCCAGGTACCTGAACCGGCTCGGGCTTTTCGACGAATCCGGACACGGGGTCTCCCTGTAGTTCTGTATGAAGCGCCCCTCGATTCTCGCGCACCGGTGTCCCCACCTGTGGACAGGGGTCCGCGCCGCAGGTCGGCCGCGGGTCGATCGCGGGGGCCGGCGGCGGGATCGCCCGTGGGCCGTACGTGGGGCCGTCCGTGAGTCGGGGGGTGGGGTCAGTCGTGCTTGCAGATCCGGTCGAGGAGATTGGCCGTGGCCCGCTGCACCCGCTCGTCGACGTGGCCGGGGCGATCGAGGGCCGGGGACCAGGCGAAGGTGCCGGAGGCGAAGACCAGCGCGCCGCTGGGTGCCCGGTAGAGGGAGGTCTCCTGGTGGCGGCGGTGGCCCTCGCTGTCGAGGTACGGGGAGTGCGCCAGCAGGATCCGGTCCTGGTGCTCGGGGAGCTGGGTGCGGGGGAAGTAGCGGTCGGCCTCACCCGCGACCAGGCCGGGCAGCTCGTCGTTCTCGCCCGCGCCGGTGGAGTCCCACAGCCAGTGCGTGGCGTTGCGCACGATCATGGGCGCGGGTTCGGGGACCCGGCCCGCGTACTGGATGCCGAGCAGCTGCTGCTCCGGGCGGTCGACCTCGCGCCACAGGCTGGGACGGCCCGGGCCGCGCCGTTTTCGGCAGGTGAGGAGCCGGTCGTCGACCCCGGAGGGGGACGGGCCGAGCTCGACCTGCCAGTACATGGTGTTGGCGGAGAGGAAGACGAGTGAGGTGCCGTGCCGGCGGGCGCGTTCGACGGTGCGGCGCATGGGGGCCGACCAGTACTCGTCGTGGCCGGGGAAGACCAGGCCGCGGTAGCGGGTGGGGTCGACGCGGCCGGCGTGCAGGTCGCGGGTGTCCGCGTAGGCGATGTCGTAGCCGTAGCGCTCGGCCCAGCGGATGAAGTCGTAGGCGTGGCCCACGTGCAGGGGCAGGCCCGCGCCCGCGTAGGGGCGGTCGAAGGACACGGTGACGGCGGCGTCCTGCTCGCCCAGCAGTCGGCCCTGCTCGTCCCAGGCGTGGTAGAGGCTGGCGCCGCTGCGGCCGTCCTCCGGATAGAGGTTGTAGGCCTGCCAGGTGATGTCGGGGAGCAGGAGCAGGAGGTCGGCGGGGTGGTCGTCGCGGACCGTGAAGGGGATGTGGGAGCGGTAGCCGTCGGCGGTGGTGAGGACGGCGACGTACGCGCCGACACTCCAGTACGAGGGCACCTGGAGCCGCCAGGACAGCCACCAGTGGTGGCAGGACACGGTCCGGTCGGCGGCGAGCGGGGCCGGTTGGACGATGCCGGAGAGCCGGGGGCTGGTGGTGATCTTGGATGCCCCGTCGCCGCCGTAGTGGCCGATCCGGTAGACGTCGACGGAGAACTGCTGGGGCGGATCGACGGTGATGTGGAAGTCGATGGCCTCGCCGGGGGCCACACCGCCGGTGGAGGCGAAGCCCTTGATCTGCCGGTGCACGTCGTCGGCGGTGCGGGGACCGCCGTTGCGACGGGCGCGGGGGATCTGGCCGGTGCCGACGGCCGCGGCGGCCGGGTCCACGTACCAGGGTACGACCTGGCCGGTGTCGTCGAAGTAGAGCTCACTGCCCCGGAACCAGGGCAGGGGGCCCTGCCCGAAGGGGTCGTTCACCGCGTGCGCGAGCGCGCCTGACTCCCAACGCCGGATCTGGTCCGCACCCATGACCGCTCCCCTCCCTCGACCCCCCGAACGGGCGTACATCGCCTCGGTGCACGGCTCCCGGCTGAGCCGAGGTGGGGCTTTTCGGCACCCGCTCCCAGGACAGTCGGCCGCGACCGATCCCAGCACATCACATAACGCACGCAGCCCGTCACTGTTCGTCGCGAATTGACGGGAACGGAACACTGACATCCGGTTGTCCGTACGAGCCGTAGCCCTCCCGGGGGCGCCTCGACCCGCCTCAGACCAGGCGGACCGGCTTCTCCGGGCGGACGCCCAGGGCCGAGAGCCAGTCCCGCAGCGGCTCCGGGTTCCCCTCCTCGACCAGGCTCAGCACGCGCGGCGCCAGGTCGGAGCGGCGGTCGCCGCCCACCAGCAGGACCGGCCCGTCGAGCCAGTCCAGCCCGGGCGTGGCCCCGGCCGAGTCCACGGCCGCGCAGCACACCATCGCCGTGACGTGGTCGGCCAGCAGGTCCCGGCCGCTGCGCGGCGGCTGGAGCGGGAACAGCGGGACGGTGTCCGCGCCGCGTGCCTTCCCGGCCCCGGCGGCCGGTCCGGCGGCCCGCTCCTCGCGGGCCAGCTCGCCGGTGATCCGGCCGGCCAGCGCCTCGCCGGCCGCGCCGTCGCCACCGAGGTCCGTGAGATAGCCCAGCACCCGCTCCAGGGTGGGCCCGGCGAACGCGTCCGCGGCGGGGGAGGGGGAGTCGGCGGCCGCCAGCGTGGCGGGACCGGCCGCTCCGGGCGCCCCGGCAGCCCCGGCCGCTCCCGAGGAGCCTTCGGAGCCCTGGGACCCGGGCCGGGCCGCAGGGGACGCCACAGGCGCCGACGCGGCCGGTGCGGGCGTTGCGGAGGATGTCGGGGATACGGGGGTTGCCGGGGCGGCCGAAGGGCTGGCCGGCAGCCCCGCCGGGACGGCGAGGGCGTCCAGCGCCGTGTGCAGGCGGGCCGCCTCGGTCCGCCACTTGCGGTCCACGACCTCCTCCGGATACTCCGCCCAGTCCACCGGGGACCAGTCCGGCCCGGCCTCGGCCGGACCTCCGTGGAAGAGCCGCGCGGCCAACAGCGAGGTCGCCTCGTCGATCAGCCCGGGCTGCTCCAGCAGGTCGCAGGCGGGGCGCTCGCCCAGCCGCGAGGTGAACCCCTCGGCCAGCCGGTCCCGCCGGGACAGCTCGGTCAGCGCGGAGACCACCCCGGCGTCGAGGTGCGCCGGCCAGCGGCCCATCCGCCACGCGGGCAGCGCGACCCGGGTCAGCAGCCGGTCCCAGCCCGCGTAGGCGAGGCCGACCTGCTCCTGGGCGACGATGCGCAGCCCGTAGTCCACACCCTGGGCACGCTCCGAGGCGGCCGCGGCCACCCCGCGCTCCATCTCGGCGGCGTCCGTCCGGCACAGCCTCAGCAGCAGCCGGGCCGGGGCGCCGATCCAGCCGAGGCCGCGCCGACCGCCCACGTCCACGGCGGCGTCCAGGCCCCGGACGAAACCGCGCGCGTCGGCTATGTCCGGGTGCGCGGAAGGGCCCGTACCGGCGACGACGGGCGCGAGGACCGCCCGTAGCTCCGCGACCCGCATCCACCACAGGAAGGGCGAGCCGATCACGAGGATCGGGGCCGCGCCCGGCTCGGACTCCGGCCCGACGGGTCCGGCCGTGGCACCGAAGACACGGGCGGCGCCGCGGCGGTGGGCCGCGTGGCTGCGGTCCTCCAGCCAGCTGTCGCAGTCCGGCGTCAGGGCTATCGCGGACGGCGGCGGCACGTCCATCCGGTCCGCCAGGTCCCGCACCAGCCGGTAGAGATCGGGCGCGGCGGCCTCCGAGAGCGGCACGGTCGGCGTCACGGCGGGGCTCGCCCGCAGCACCACGGCGGCGAAGGCGCCGCCGACGAGCAGCACCAGCACGGCGACCACGCACACGACGAGGGTCACCGTGGGCCAGGGATCACCGGCCAGCCGACCCGTCGCCCGGGCGGCCACCAGCACCACCGCGAGGGCGGCGGGCAGCAGCCCGACGGCCGAGGCCCTGCTGCGCACGCGCAGCACGGCCAGAGCGCGGGAACGCGCGGACGGCACGCTCGCTTCCATGATCGAACCGGTTCCGGACACGGCCGGACCTCACCCCCTCTGCCCTGCGGCGACGTTGCTCACTCCCCCACTGTGACACCCGCCACTGACATCGCAATGCCGGTGGGCCAAGTGCCGGAATGCTTGGCATCGCACCCTAGTTGGGGCACGCGCGGGCGTCAGGCAGACCGGGTGACGATCACCCGATGGAATGGCTTTGGGTAAAGGTGGGTGCGTTCGAACGCGGCTCGATGCAGTCGCACGCGGACACGCCCGCGGGCCCGGGCGCACGAGGTGCGCACCGGGCCCGCGGGTCTGTGGATCCGCTGGTCAGTGGCCTTCGGCCGCCTTGGCCGCGATGTCCGTGCGGTGCTGCGATCCGTCGAGACGGATGCGCGCCACCGCCTTATACGCCTTCGCGCGCGCCTGCGCCAGGTCGGAACCGGTCGCCGTCACCGACAGCACGCGGCCGCCCGCGCTGACCACCCTGTTGCCCTCGCGCCGGGTCCCGGCGTGCAGCACGTAGGCGTCGGGCTCGTCCTCGGCGGCCACCTCGATCAGGCCCTCGATCGGATCGCCGGTGCGGGGGGTCTCCGGGTAGTTGTGGGAGGCGATGACCACCGTGACGGCGGCGTCCTCGCGCCACACGAGCGGGGGCAGCGCGTCCAGGGTGCCGTTGGCGGCGTTCAGCAGGACGCCGGCCAGCGGGGTGCGCAGCCGGGCCAGCACGACCTGGGTCTCGGGGTCGCCGAAGCGGGCGTTGAACTCGATGACCCGGGTACCGCGGCCGGTGATCGCGAGGCCCGCGTAGAGCAGACCGGAGAAGGGGGTGCCGCGGCGGCGGAGCTCGTCGACGGTCGGCTGGAGGACCAGCTCCATGACCTCGTCGACCAGCTTCGGGTCGGCCCAGGGCAGCGGGGAGTACGCGCCCATGCCGCCGGTGTTGGGGCCCGCGTCGCCGTCCAGGGCGCGCTTGAAGTCCTGCGCCGGCTGGAGCGGGACCACGGTGACGCCGTCGGTGATGGCGAAGAGGGAGACTTCCGGGCCGTCGAGGTACTCCTCGATGACCACCCGGTCGCAGGCGAGCGCGTGTGCGCGGGCGGCGGCCAGGTCGTCGGTGACCACGACGCCCTTGCCGGCGGCGAGGCCGTCGTCCTTGACGACGTACGGGGCGCCGAAGGCGTCGAGGGCCTCGTCCACCTCTTCGGGGGTGGTGCAGACGTAGCTGCGCGCGGTCGGAACCCCGGCCGCGGCCATCACGTCCTTCGCGAAGGCCTTGGAGCCTTCGAGCTGGGCCGCCTCGGCGGACGGCCCGAAGACGGGGATCCCGGCGGCGCGCACGGCGTCGGCGACGCCCGCGACCAGCGGGGCCTCCGGGCCGACGACGACCAGGTCGGCCGCGAGTTCGGTGGCGAGAGTCGCGACGGCAGCACCGTCTAGGGCGTCGACCGGGCGCAGCGTGGCCACGTCGGCGATACCGGCGTTGCCGGGAGCGCAGTACAGGGCGGAGACGGCGGGGTCGAGGGACAGAGAGCGGCACAGGGCATGTTCGCGGGCGCCGCCGCCGATGACGAGGACCTTCACGCTGCTCAGCCTAGCCGGGACGGCGCGGTCGGCTTCGTGCGGCCACCCAATCAGGACCGGCTACTCATTTGTGTATTCCTCCACAACGGTGGCTCCGAGCTCGCGCACGATGAGGTCGTGTCCGGTCAGGGCGCTGTCGACGAGGTCGGGATCGTCCTCCTCGGCGAAGTCGTCCTCGGGGGCCACCGGCGGGGGCGCCTGCTGTACGGGGGGCTGCGGGGCGGGAGCCGAATGCTGCGGCTGTTGCGACTGCTGCGGCGTGTACTGCTGGGCGGGCGGGGCCTGCGGGGTGGACGGCGGTTGCTGCTGGGCCGGGGGCGGCGGGTTGTAGGCGGGCGCGGGCGCGGCCGGGGCCCCGTACGAGGAGCCGTACGAGGCGGTCTGGATCGGGGCCGGGGAGCCACCGCCGACGACGGCCTCGATCTTCCAGTTGACCTGGAACTGCTCGGCCAGGACCGCCTTGAGGACGTCCTCGCTGCCGCTGCTGGCGAAGTTGTCGCGGGCTCCGACATTGGGGAAGCCCAGCTGGAGGGTGGTCCCGTCGAAGCCGGTGACCTGGGCGTTCTGGCTGAGCAGGATCCAGGTGAAGCGACGGCGGTTCTTGACGGCCTCCAGCACGCCGGGCCACATCGCCTGCACCTGCCCGGCTCCGGCGGCCATGCCGGGGGAAGGGGCCGCAGCGGCCGGGGCCGGGGCGACGGGTGCGGGAGCGGTGGCCGGGGCGGACGAGGCGGAGGAGGCCGCGGTGGGCCAGGCACCCGCGGCGGGCGCGGGAGCGGCGGCCGGCGCCGGGGCCGAGGCTCCCGGCCAGGCACCGGGAGCACCGCTCCCGGGCTGCGCGGCGCCGGGCCAGGCGCCGGGGGCGGCCGGGGCGGGCGCGGAAGCCGGAGCGGCCGAAGCGGCGGGAGTGGCCGGAACCGGCTCGGGAGCCTGTGTCGGAGCCGGGGCCGGGGCGGTCGCGGGGGCGGCGGCGCGCGCGGCGGCCGCACCTCCACCGGGACCGGCGGGCGCCATGGCATGCGCCTCGGGCCCGGGCACATAGCCCATGGCGGGCGCGGCGACCGGCGGCGCGGCGAAAGCGGCGGCGGGCGGACCGCTGCGCTCCAGCCGGTCGAGCCGGGCCTGGAAGGACCGCTCGTCGTCGAAGGCGGCGGGCAGCAGCACCCGGGCGCAGATCAGCTCCAGCTGCAGCCGGGGCGAGGTCGCGCCGCGCATCTCGGTGAGCCCGGTGTTGACCAGATCGGCGGCGCGCGACAGCTCGGCGGCCCCGAACACGGACGCCTGGGCCTGCATCCGCTCCACGACATCGGCGGGGGCGTCGATCAGCCCCTTCTCCCCGGCGTCCGGCACGGCGGCCAGGATCACCAGGTCGCGCAGCCGCTCCAGCAGGTCGGCGACGAAACGGCGCGGGTCGTTCCCGCCTTCGACGACCCGGTCGACGACCTCGAACGCGGCCGCCCCGTCCCCGGCGGCGAAGGCGTCCACGACGGAGTCGAGCAGCGAACCGTCGGTGTAGCCGAGCAGGGAGGTGGCCATGGCATACGTCACACCGTCGTCGGCGGCGCCGGCGAGCAGTTGGTCCATCACGGACATCGAGTCACGCACGGAGCCGGCGCCGGCGCGCACGACCAGCGGCAGCACGCCGTCCTCGACCTTGGCGCCCTCACGCCCGCAGACCTCGCCCAGGTAGTCCCGCAGGGTGCCGGGCGGCACGAGTCGGAAGGGGTAGTGGTGCGTCCTGGACCGGATGGTCCCGATCACCTTCTCCGGCTCCGTGGTGGCGAAGATGAACTTGAGGTGCTCCGGCGGCTCCTCGACCACCTTCAGCAGGGCGTTGAAGCCCGCCGAGGTGACCATGTGGGCCTCGTCGATGATGTAGATCTTGTAGCGGCTGGACGCCGGCCCGAAGAAGGCCTTCTCACGCAGGTCACGGGCGTCGTCCACGCCACCGTGCGAAGCGGCGTCGATCTCGATGACGTCGATGGACCCCGGGCCGTTCCTGGCCAGGTCGCGACAGGACTGGCACTCCCCGCAGGGGGTGGGGGTGGGACCCTGCTCACAGTTCAGACAACGGGCGAGGATGCGCGCGCTGGTGGTCTTTCCGCAGCCACGCGGCCCGCTGAACAGGTACGCGTGATTGACCCGGTTGTTGCGCAGGGCCTGCATCAGCGGGGCAGTGACATGCTCCTGCCCGATGACCTCGGCGAACGACTCGGGGCGGTAGCGGCGGTACAGCGCAAGGGACGACACGTATACGAGGTTATCCGGGCCCACCGACATCAGCGGCCCGCCGTAGCCCCTGAAGGGCCTCCTGGGCGGCACCCGGAACGCAAAGCGCCCCCCACGCACCCGCCAGAGCCCACTTACCCTTGCTGCCTTCCGGCCCTGGGGGAGTTCGGTGAGATAGCGCCACGTGAGGGGCTGGCCCCACCCTAGCGGATGAAAGCCCCTGGAATCGAGCCGGACCCCCACCTGCCCTCCGCTCGACGATCACGTTCGCGAGCACCCCTCAACGTCTTGTATTGTTTGCCGCGGAGGATTCGCCTAGTGGCCTAGGGCGCACGCTTGGAAAGCGTGTTGGGGGCAACCCCTCACGAGTTCGAATCTCGTATCCTCCGCCATTGCTCTCACCGGGCAATACGTCGAAGAGCCCCGCAGCTTGCTGCGGGGCTCTTTGCGTTGCCCCGCCACGGAGGACGCCACCGCCTCGGCGCCGTGTTGCGCGCGGCGGCCATGATCAGCGCCGCGGGTGGGGGCTCCTTCGCCCCGCACAGCGGCGCGGGCTCCCGGGACACAATGGCCGGATGACGGACGAGGTGTTTCTGCTACCCGCCCGGCCGACCGCCACGGCCGGGCTGCTCGCGGAGGTCGCCGCCCGCCGGGGGATGGCCGTCCGGGCCCTCGGCCCCGGCTTCGCCGAACTGGCCGGCCGGGCCGTGCACTGGTGCGGTGGTCCGCACGCCGCCGCGCGGGTGGCCGGGGCCCTCGGGCTGGGGCTGTTGGAACCGCCCGACCACTGGCTCACGCGGCTGCCCGAGCGGTTCACGGGCCGCCGGATCGAGCTGACCACCCTGGGCCGGGCGGCGCGGGAGCTGACCGGATCCGGGCGGCCGGCCTTCGTGAAGCCGCCGCGCGAGAAGTCCTTCCCGCCCGCCGTGTACGGGCCCGGAGCGCCCCTGCCGCGGTCCCTGCCCGCCGCCACCCCCGTACTGGTCTCGGAGGTGGTGGACTTCGCCGCCGAATACCGGCTGTTCCTGCTCGACGGCGAGATCGCCGCCGGCAGCCGGTACGCCGTCCACGGACGCCTGGACCCCGCCCCGCTCGACGAGGACGGGCGCGGGGCGGACGTACGCGGCTTCGCGGCCGCGCTGCTCGCCGCGACCGGCCCGGACCTGCCCAGCGCCGTCACCGTCGACGTCGGCCTGATCGGCGCCACGGGCCGGTACGCCGTGGTCGAGGCCAACATGCCGTGGTTCTCCAACAGTTACGCCGCCCGGCCCGAGGCCGTCCTGGACGTGGTGCTGCGCGCGGCCGGGCCGCTGCACCGCGTCCGCGCGGCGGACCTGCCGTTCGTGACCCCGTAGCGGCACGCGGCACCCGGCACCCGGCACCCGGCGCGCCTCAGCCGTTGAACCCGAGGACCAGGGTCACGACCGCCGGGGCCGCGTAGATCACCGGGAAGGCGACGTGAGCGTAGGACTTCGCCCGGAGCACCGTGATCACGGCCCCCGCGAAGTACAGGGCGACCCCGATCGCGGCCGCGATGCCGATCGCCGGGACGAAGACACCCACCGCCAGGCCCACGGCGCCGGCCGCCTTCGCGGTGGCGAGCCGGGTCCACCACGAGCGCGGAACCCCGTACTCGACCAGCGGCTCCACGACCCACTTCGCCCCGAGGAACATCGAGGCCGCCGAGAATCCGACCATGAACGCGCCGACCAGGGCGAAGACAACAGCGGTGGTGGACATCCGAGCTCCCCTCGGGCGGGCGCCGGTGCGGACTCGCTCCGGTCTGTCTCCCGCCTGCTTCACTCCTCTGACCCGCCCCGCCGCACCGATGTGACAGGCCGCGCGAAAAAACTTTCGCCACGCTCAGGGGCTGCCGGGGACGTAGACGTCGAGGGCGGGGAAGCAGACGGCGTTGTCCGCGCTGCAGATGTCCCGGTCGCCCGGTGAGACCACGGGGACGTGGCGTTCGTACGTGAGCAGGCTCAGTGTCCGGCCCGGGGCGAAGGCTGCCGTGGCCTCGCGGACCGGGCCCAGGTCCGGCCGGTGCTGACCGGGTCCGGCGTACGCGTACGGGGCGTGGCCGCCGTCCACGACGGCGAAGTAGACCGTGGTCCGGCCGGGATACACGGCGCCCTCGGTCACCAGCCGGATCCCGATGCGCGCCCAGGACTTCGGCAGGGGGTTGCAGGTGGTGCTGGCTCGGGCCTCGCGGACCACGGCCAGGCAGTAGTTCCGGTCGTCCGGCATCCAGGCCAGCTCTCCCGTGTCGCCCGCCGGTTCGCGGTGGATGACGAGGACGGACCCGTCACCGGGAACCTTGACGTCCGGGGCCGTGTCCCTGCGGACGGCCGCCAGCAGGGGGCCGTCGGCGGCCGTGACCTTCGCGTCCCCGACCGGCTCGGCCGGCCCGGACGCCCGCGGCGACTCGGACGGAGCCGAGGAAGGAGCCGAGGAAGGTGCCGACGGTGACGGTACGGGCGACGGTGTCCACGACGGCGCCGGTGACGGCAGCGCCGAGCTCCCGTGCAGTGAGTGCTGCGGCGGCGACAGCTCCGGCGCGGGCGGCAGACCGCACCCCGCCGTCGTGAGGATCGCCAGCGCGCATCCCGCGGCAGCCGCGATCGACCCGTGTCTCATGTGAATCCGCCCCCGCGCAGATGGAACCCGTGTGTGCGGGGGCAGTCTGCCGTGCCGCCCGACGGGGCGGCACGGCAGGGCGGAGGCAGCTCAGCCGAAGCTCGGCATCTCACCCACCGTTGTCGACATGTCGATCACGGCGAAGGCCGCGCCCTGCGGGTCCGTGACCGCCGCGAACCGGCCGAACGGGCTGTCCATCGGGCCGAAGTGCAGCTTCCCGCCGTGCTTCTGGGTCTTCGCCACCGCCTCGTCGCAGTCCGGCACCCCGAAGTAGATCTGGATGTACGGCGGCAGGTCCGGCGGGAAGTCGTCGTCCATCTTCATCCGGCCCAGCACCGGGTTCCCGGCGCCGCCGACGCTGAAGACCTTGAAGTCCATGTCGGCCATCTCGGGGTCGTCGCCCGGGTCCATCTGCTGGGCGCCGTACGGGAAGACCTTCGGCAGGAACCCGTCCGCCTTGGCCGGGTCCCTCGTGAAGACCTCCGCCCACGCGTACGAGCCCGCCTCGCCCATCTTCTCGAAGCCCTTGTGTTCGCCCGGCTGCCAGACGCCGAAGACCGCGCCGCTCGGCTCCTTCGCGATCAGCATCGTGCCGAAGGTGCCCACCTGCATGGGGCCCATCAGCACCTCGCCGCCGTTCGCCGTCACCTTCCCGGCGGTGGCCGCCGCGTCGGGCGAGGCGAAGTACAGACACCACTGGGACGGCGCGTCGGCTCCCGGCATCGGCGGGACCACGGCGGCGACGGCCTTGCCGTCGGAGTAGGCCTGCGTGTAGTTGCCGTACTCGCTGCTGGCCTCGCCGAAGGTCCAGCCCAGCACGTCCGCGTAGAAGGTCTTGGCCCCTTCCACGTCGGCGAACATCGCGTCCACCCAGCACGGAGCGCCTTCGGAGAACTCAGACATGATCGATCGACTCCTCGTCTCGTACCTGCCGTCGCGTACCTGTCGTCACATACCTGTCGTCGCTCAGCTGTCGTCGCTCAGCTGTCGTCGTCGACGGTCGTACTCACGCTAGGCGCGCGGTGCGGCGACCGCGCGGGGAGCGCGCCCAGGCGGGACGCTGGAGCCATGGACAAGGACATCACCATCCGGCTGGCCCAGCAGCCGGACGCCGACGCGCTGCTCGGCAGGAGCCCGCTGGCCGCCCTCGTCGGAATGCTGCTGGACCAGCAGGTGCCGATGGAGTGGGCGTTCTCGGGGCCCTGGACCATCGCCCAGCGGCTCGGCTCCGACGATCTCGACGCGCACACCATCGCCGCGTACGACCCGGAGGCCTTCGCCGCCCTGCTCTCCGAGAAACCCGCCGTCCACCGGTATCCGGGGTCGATGGCGACGCGGATCCAGCAGCTGTGCGCGTACCTCGTGGAGCACTACGACGGGAGCGCGGAGGCGGTCTGGGCCGACGCCACGACGGGCCAGGAACTGCTGAAGCGGCTCAAGGCGCTGCCGGGCTTCGGGGAGCAGAAGGCACAGATCTTCCTCGCCCTGCTGGGCAAGCGCTTCGGTGTGCGCCCGACGGGCTGGCGGGAGGCGGCGGGCGGGTACGGACCGGCGAACGTCTACCGCTCGGCGGCCGACATCACCGGCCCGGAGTCCCTGGCCAAGGTGCGGGCGCACAAGCAGGAGATGAAGGCCGCAGCGAAGGCGGCCAAGGCCGCGGGCGGCTCCTGATCCGGCTGCCGGATCCCGCACGTGGTCCGGCGGCGGACCCGTCCTGGCCGGGCGGCGGACCGGTCGAGCTCAGGCGGCGGACGGGCGCGGTCCGGCGGCGGACCGGTCCGGAATTGACCGGCCGGACCGACCGTCGATTGACCCCTGATTCCGGTCGCTCAAGATCGTAGATTGGTGGACATGACAGAGATCGCGACCCGCGCCGCCACCGCCGAAGCCATCTACGACGGCCCCGGCAGCCTCATCACCCTGCTCACCGACACCGATGAGCTCACCTGCAACACCGCCACCTTCGACGAGGGCGCGGCGGGCGCCCCCGTCCACTTCCACACCAAGGCCACCGAGTTCTTCCACGTCACCGCGGGCCGGCTCGACATCCTCGTCGACGACGAGATCCACACCCTGGGCGCCGGCGACTTCATCGCCGTCCCGCCGGGCGTCAAGCACGCCTTCGCCCCCGCCGCCGGCCACACCGCCGCCGTCTTCGTCGGCTTCACCCCCGGCATGGGCCGCTTCGACTACTACCGGCTCCTCGGCCGGGTCAACGCGGGCGAGGCCACCGTCCAGGACATCAAGGACAGCTCGGCGACCTACGACAACCACTACGCGGAGAGCCCCGTCTGGAGCGGCCGCCGCCGCAGCGCGGAGCCGTAGACCACGTCCGCGTCGAGGCGGCGCAGTTCCTCCGCGATCAGTTCTGCGCCGCTGCGGATCTTCAGGGCCACCTTGCGGTCGGGGCTCCCGGGCAGGCTCAAGGTGGCCAGCACGCCCGCGGGGCGGTCCACCCGGATCTCACCGCCCGTGGTCTGCAGGCTGACCCCGGTGATCACCGGGCCCTCGCTCGCCACCCGGGCCACCGGCACCCCCAGCCGGTCCTCCAGCCAGCGCGCCAGCAGCTCCGCGCTCGCGTTGTCCGGCTCGCTCTCCACCGCCGCGCCGGTCACCGGCAGCGGCTTCTGGTCCAGGGCCGCGGCCAGCAGCGAGCGCCACGGCGTGAGCCGGGTCCAGGCCAGGTCGGTGTCGCCGGGCTGGTAGCCGGCGGCCCGTTCGTCGAGCACGCCGACCGGGTCGAAGGCGGCGGCCGCGTCCGTGATCCGGCGCTGCGCGAGCGCGCCCAGCGGGTCCCGCGCCAGTTCGGTGGGCGCGTCGGACGGCCACCAGGCCACCACGGGAGCGTCCGGCAGGAGCAGCGGCAGGACGACCGAACCGGCGTGCTCGGTCAGCGCCCCGTGCAGGCGCAGCAGTACGATCTCGCCGGTCCCGGCGTCCGAGCCGACCCGCAGTTCGGCGTCGACGCGGTTCGCGCGGAGCTTGTGCGGGCCACGGGTGGTCCGCCGGATCACCGCGATGATGCGGCAGGGGTGTTCACGCGAGGCTTCGGAGGCCGCGCGTACGGCGTCGTAGGCGTTCTCCTCGTCGGTGGCGAGGACAAGGGTCAGCACCAGCCCCATGGTCGGGCTGCCTATCGCCCGGCGGGCTTCGAGCAGAGCCCGGTTGACCTTGCTGGACGTGGTGTCGGTGAGTTCGGTCCGCATGGGCCAGAGTCTGTCACCGCGTCACCGCCGCTTGCGCGCGGTACCGAAGACGGAGCGGGAGATCTCCCTTCCCAGCTGGGTCCCGATCGACCGGGCCAGCGAGCGGAACAGCCCGCTCCCCACCACCTGTTCGGCCAACGAGGGATCCGGCTTCGGGGCGCTGCGCGCGGCCCGCGCGGCCTCCTTCTCCGCCGCCGCGGCCTCCTTCTCGGCGTCGGCGGCGGCCGCGGCGGCCTCCGCCCGTGCCTCGGCGGCCGCCTGTTCGGCGGTGATCTTCTCGTACGCCGACTCGCGGTCGATCGGCTCCGCGTAGCGCGACCAGAGCAGCGAGGACTTCACGGCCTGCTCCAGGTCGGCCGCCGCGACGGGTCCCATCAGCGACTGCGGGGCGCGCAGTCGGGTCGCCGCGACCGGGGTGGGGGCGCCCTTCTCGCTGAGCACGGTGACGACCGCCTCGCCCGTCCCCAGCCCCGTCAGCAGCTCCTCCAGGTCGTACGCGGAGTTGGGGAAGGTCCTCACGGTCGCCTTCAGCGCCTTGGCGTCGTCGGGGGTGAAGGCGCGCAGCGCGTGCTGCACCCGGTTGCCGAGCTGGGCGAGGACGTCCGCCGGCACGTCCTTGGGGGTCTGTGTCACGAAGAAGACGCCGACGCCCTTGGAGCGGATGAGCCGGACCGTCTGGGTGATGGACGCGAGGAAGGCCTTCGAGGCCCCGTTGAAGAGCAGGTGCGCCTCGTCGAAGAAGAAGACGAGCTTGGGCTTGTCCAGGTCGCCGACCTCCGGCAGGTCGTTGTAGAGGTCGGCCAGCAGCCACATCAGGAAGGTGGAGAAGAGCTGCGGCTTGTCCTGGACGGCCGGGAGTTCCAGTACGGAGACCAGTCCGCGCCCGTCGGCGGCCGTCCGCAGGAACTCGCTCGTGTCGAACTCGGGCTCGCCGAAGAACTCCGAGGCGCCCTGCTGCTCGAAGGCGGTGAGCGACCGCAGGATCACCCCGGCCGTCACGGTGGACAGTCCGCCGATCCCCTTGAGTTCGGGTTTGCCCTGGTCGGAGACGAGGAAGGCGACGACCGCGCGCAGGTCCTTGAGGTCGATCAGCTCCAGGCCCTTGGTGTCGGCGTAGTGGAAGATCAGGCCGAGGGACTGCTCCTGCGTCTGGTTGAGCTGGAGCACCTTCGACAGCAGGACCGGGCCGAAGCTGGTGACCGTGGACCGGAGCGGGATCCCGGGGCCGATCCCGCCCAGCGAGTAGAACGCGCAGGGGTATCCGGTGGGCTCCCACGACTGGGCCACGTCCCGGGCCCGTTCGTCGATCCGCTCGCCCGGCGTGCCGGGAGCCGAGATCCCGGAGATGTCGCCCTTGATGTCCGCGAGGAAGACCGGGACGCCGCTCGCGGACAGCTGTTCGGCGATGAGCTGGAGCGTCTTGGTCTTACCCGTTCCGGTGGCTCCGGCGACCAGGCCGTGGCGATTGAGCATCGCCAGCGGGATGCGGATCTGACGGTCGGGCAGGCAGACGCCGTCCCAGAGGAGGGCCCCGAGGTCGAGCGCGGGTCCGGTGAACGCGTACCCGGCGGCGATCTCGGCGGCCGGTCCGCCCGTCGTTCCTCCCGCTGTTCCGCCCGTCGTTCCTCCGGCCGTTCCTCCCGTCGGGGCCGCCGGGACCGGAGGGTCCGTCCGGTCCGTGGGAAGGGCGGGGTCGGTGCTCTCACTCATGATTCACTCCCCAAATAGCGCTGTTCGCCACTTTTGCACCACCGTCACGAGGCTGCGCCCGCACGCACCGGCCCGGTAGGCTTTCCGTGTGATCTTCAAGCGCATCGGAAGCGGAAAGCCCTATCCCGACCACGGCAGGGAAACCACCCGGCAGTGGGCGGACGTCGCGCCGCGCCCGGTCCGGCTGGACCAGCTCGTGACGACCAAGGGCCAGCTCGACCTCGAAACGCTGCTCGCCGAGGACTCCACCTTCTACGGCGACCTGTTCGCCCACGTCGTGAAGTGGCAGGGCGACCTCTATCTGGAGGACGGGCTGCACCGCGCCGTGCGCGCGGCCCTGCAGCAGCGCCAGGTGCTGCACGCGCGGGTCCTCGAAATGGACTGACGGGTTCGTCTGGATTGCGCCTTTCGGGTCACCATTGACCTATCAGCAGATCATTTAGTAGGCATCGACACCGGGTCGCACTACGCTGCGCCCATGAGCATGCTCACTCCCCCCGGCATGGGCGGAAAGTACCGCGTCACGGGAGCCGCCTACCCCCGTATGAGTCGTAAGCGGAGCCGTACCCGGATCGTCCTCGCCGTGCTCGGCTCGATCCTTGCGCTGGCCCTGGTCGGCTACGGGGCCCTGCAGCTCATCGACGTGTTCCGGGGCGACAGCCCGAAGCGGAACACGGCTGCGGGTGCCAAGGACTGCCCGACGACGCCTCCCGGTACCGCCGCCAAGGGCGGCCCCGGCGCCGCCTCCACCGCCTCGGCGGCCGCGAAACCGGCCGTCGTGCTCCCCCCGCCAGGGGAGATCACGGTCAACGTCTACAACGCGACTCCGCGCGCGGGTCTGGCCAAGGCCGTCGGTGACGAGCTCGCCAAACGCGGCTTCGTGATCGGCAACGTGGGCAACGCCCCCGCCACCTTCGACAAGAAGGTCCCCGGCACGGGGATACTGCTGGGCTCCCCCACGACCGACAAGGCCGTCTTCTCCGTACTCGGCACACAGCTCGCCGGCACCACCCAGCAGACCGACACCCGCGAGACCGCGGACGTCGACCTGATCCTGGGCGACGCCTTCACGGAGCTGAGTAAGAAGGAGGACGCGGACAAGGCGCTGGCCCTGCTGGCCAACCCCCTGCCCGCGCCCAAGAACTGCTGACGCGCCGGCACGCCGTTCGGCGGCGTGCCGGACCGCCGTAGGACCTACTCCGCCGAGCCGTACATGCGGTCGCCCGCGTCGCCCAGACCCGGCACGATGTAGCCGTGCTCGTTGAGCCGCTCGTCCACCGCGGCCGTCACCACCGTCACCGGCGTGCCCGCCAGCGCGCGCTCCATGATCTCGACGCCCTCGGGCGCGGCCAGCAGCACCACGGCCGTGACATCGTCGGCGCCGCGCTTGATCAGCTCCTGGATCGCCGCGACCAGCGTGCCGCCGGTGGCGAGCATCGGGTCGACCACGTAGACCTGGCGGCCCGAGAGGTCCTCCGGCATGCGCGTCGCGTACGTGGAGGCCTCCAGGGTCTCCTCGTTGCGGACCATGCCCATGAAGCCCACCTCGGCCGTCGGCAGCAGCCGCACCATGCCGTCGAGCATGCCGAGACCGGCCCGCAGGATCGGGACGATCAGCGGGCGGGGGGACGAGAGCTTCACGCCCGTGGTCGGGGCGACCGGCGTCTCGATGTCGGCCTGCTCCGTACGCACGTCCCGGGTGGCCTCGTAGGCGAGCAGGGTCACCAGCTCGTCGGCAAGCCGCCGGAAGGTGGCGGAGTCGGTGCGCTTGTCGCGCAGGGTGGTGAGTTTGTGCGCCACCAAGGGGTGATCGACGACCTGCAAACGCACAACATCCTCCAAAACTCAGCCTGCGACCTGCAAAAACGGTCGCACGACGCGACCTGCACCCAAAAGGCTACGCGCTGACACGGCTCCTTCGCGTCCGAAGGGCGGCCGCGCCGGCCGCTTCCTTGCGGATGCGACCCGCGCCGGCGCCCAGCAGGCTGGACGGATGAGCAACACACCGGTGATCGCGGCCGTCGACGGTTCGGAACACAGCCTCAGAGCCCTGGAGTGGGCGCGGAAGGAGGCCGTCCGGCACGACACCGGGCTGCTGGTCGCCCATGTACTGCCCGACCACGCCCAGTTGTACGCCGGACGCCGGGCCTCGCTGCACGACGCCTCCGAGCCGCAGGAACTCGCCGACCCCGTCCGCGACTGGGTCCGGTCCCTGCTCGGCGGCGGCAGCGGCGTCGGCGGCGCCGGCGGCACCGGCGGCACCGGCGGCACCGGCGGCACCGGCGACGACGACTCCGCGCTGCCCCAAGGGGTCACGTACGAGGCCCTGGAAGGCTCCGTGCCCGAGGCGCTGCGGGTGATCGGCTCGCAGGCCCGGATGCTGGTGATGGGCTCCCGGGGCCGCGGCGGCTTCGCCAGCCTGCTGCTCGGCTCGAACAGTCGGGCCGTGGCGAGCTCGGCCGCCTGCCCGGTGGTCGTGGTCCCGCACGCCGAGCGCGGCGCCCACCCCGACGCCGACGCCGAGCAGTCCGCCGGGCGGGTGGTGCTCGGGCTGCACGCCGCCGAGACGCCCGACGACGTACTGACCTTCGCCTTCACCGAGGCCGCCGTGCGGGGGACCACCGTCCAGGTGGTCTCCGCGTACGCCATCCCGCCCTCGCCGACCCTGGTGATGGACAGCCCGTTCGTGGTGATCCCGCCGGAGGGACTGGCCGACGAGGGGGACGGGGTACCGGCCGAACGGGAGATGCTGCGCTCCCAGACGGAGCGGCTGGCGCCGCTGCGGGAGCGGTTTCCGGACGTCCCGGTCGAGCAGGCCGCGGTGCCCGGGGACCCGGCGGGCCGGCTGGTCATCGCCTCCCGGGCGGCGGCGCTGGTCGTGGTGGGCCGCCACCACCCGCGGCGCACCGCCATGTCGCTGGCGATCGGCTCGGTGGCCCACGCGGTGCTCCACCACGCGCACGGACCGGTGGCCGTGGTCCCGACCCTGAGGGATGACGTCTGACCTGCGACGGGGTGGCATCAAACGCGCCGTCCGGGGGAAGGTGGGTGCAAGGGGGGACGACCGACCAGCCAGGTGGTGGCCGATGCCCGACAGGCAGCCGAAGGACGAGGTGCCCGAGACCGCGGCGCAGCGCCGAGCACGCCGCGCTCAGTTCCTGCGCGACCTGATGGAGGCGCGCGAGCTGCGCGATCGTGTCCAGCCCCGCCGCGCCCGAGCGGCCCGTATGCGCCAGCAGATGCGCATGCGCACCTTCCGCTGGTGACCTGCAGCCTTCCGGCCGTTTCGGCCGTTCCAGCCGTTCCAGTCGTTTCGGCCGTCCGGCCGTCCGCCTCCCGTGCTCCGCGGGCGCCCCGCGACCGGCAGGCGGGTGATGCGGCCCTGACGCGTCACGGATGACGTGTCACGGATGACGTGTGGCGATGATGTCGCGGTGATCCGGACCCCGGCACGCCCCGGCACGCCGCGACACGTCCGGAGCGCACCACGCGCCCCACGGCCCTCCCCACGACCCCGCCGCCCCCGCGCCGCAACCCCGCGCGGCCCCCGCCGACGGACGGCGCGGCACGACGCAAGCGCGGAAGACCTCTCGCAAAGCCGCTGTTTCTGCCACGATGCCGATTGGGCGGGGTACGGACGGCGAGCAGCACGGCCGCTGTGCCCCAACCTCCGGCCGGGGGGACCTCCAACCGGCACGCCTAAGACCAGTGGGAGAGTCACGGTGTATTTCGCCGCACTGCTCGCGCGCACCGAAGACGGGTGGGAAGCGAGCGACATGGAACTCGACGACGTCGAGTCCCTCAGTGATCTGATCGATCTCGCCCGGTCCGCCGCTGTCGACGACGACACGGTGGTCGCCCTCATCGAGCAGGAGGACGCCTGGTTCGGCGTCGTCCGCGTGGACGGCGAGGAGGACCCGCGGTACTTCGTATCGAACGCCTCCGCGGCCGCCCGCAGCTCCTACGGCTCGATGCTGACCAAAGAGCTGCTGGGCAGCGACGAGGAGGACGACGAACTCGACGACCTGGACCTGGACGGCACCGAGGACGGCGAGGAGGAGGCCGTCGCCTCCTTCACGGACGAGGACGCCGACGAGGACGAGGTGGGCGGGACCGGTGCGGAACCGGTACCGGCCGGTCCGCTCGGTGACCCCGCGCTCTTGGACGATCTCGGGGTGACCAACAAACAACTGATGAACCTGGACGGGGACGCCCTCTCGGAGATCGCCGACTCCCTCGGCGCCACCGAGGTCCTGGAGGCCGTCCGCTAGTGCTCCCTGCGAACACCGACGATCCCGATCCCGTACGGGACCCGTGGCGGGACTCCATGCGCCTGGCGCTCCAGGAGGCCGCCCGGGCGGTGCCGGCCGGCGATGTGCCGGTCGGCGCCGTCGTGCTGGGCCCGGACGGGCGGATCCTCGCCACCGGGTACAACGAACGCGAGGCGACCGGCGACCCCACTGCGCACGCCGAGGTGGTGGCCCTGCGCCGGGCGGCCGCCGAGCTCGGGGAGTGGCGCCTTCCGGGGTGCACCCTCGTGGTGACCCTGGAGCCGTGCGTCATGTGCGCGGGCGCGCTCGTCCAGTCGCGCGTCGCCCGGGTCGTCTACGGCGCGGACGACGAGAAGGCCGGCGCCGCCGGATCGCTCTGGGACCTCGTACGGGACCGCAGGCTCAACCACCGCCCCGAGGTGATCCGCGGTGTCCTCGCCGACGCGTGCGCGCGGCAGCTGACGGACTTCTTCCGCGACCTCTGAGCCGCAGGACGGCCGCGGGAGCCGGAAGCCGGAGCCGGACGGGAGCCGGAAAAGGCCTGCGTACGGCCACTGCGACGCCCCTGGACTTACCGATTTCAGAGGATGGGGTTCCTTAGGCTAGGATCCATCTCGGTAGTGTGTCCGAGTGGCCGAAGGAGCTCGCCTCGAAAGCGAGTATGGGGCAACCCATCGGGGGTTCAAATCCCTCCACTACCGCCTTGATCGAGAGCCCCGCCCCGCAAGGGTCGGGGCTCTCGGCATATCCCGATGCGTCCGACGGCTCCGATCGGCCGGACGGCTCCGGACGGACCGACGACTCCGGACGGTCCGACGGCTCCGATCGCCTCTCCGGAGGACACCCGCGTGACCGCCCGCCCCCTCGGCCGTTGTCACGGCATGACCAAGACCCAGCGCCTGCTCGCCGCCCTCGCCCTCGCGGGGGCCGCCGCGGGCCTCGCCGCACCCGCCGCCTCGGCCGCCCCGGTCTCCCCCCTCACCCTCCCGGACCTGCCGTCGGCCGCCCCCGGGATGCCGGCCGGGGCCCAGCCCACGTCCGTCCAGGAGATCGGGTCGCAGCTCAGCGCCGGCGCGAACCAGCTCAACGCCCTGATGGAGCTGCCGAACCAGCTGGCCCCCGTCATCGCGCCCGTACAGCCCCTCACGGACCTGGCCGGCGGCCTGGAGTAGCCGCCGAGCCCGGACCGGCTCCGTACGCCCCCGAACACCTCCCGCGCGCCCCTCGTACGCCCCGAGCACGCCCCGGCCCGCCTGAGCGCCCCGTGCGCCCCTGTCGGACCCCGCACGCCCCCCCCCGAGGCCGGGGGGACGCGAAAAAGGCCCCGACCGGAGTCGGGACCTTCGAAGGGTGGGACGGGGGAAGTGGCGTCGGGGGGACGAGCCACTTCCCCCGACGAGGACGGACCTGCCGGTCCGGGCCGCGCTCAGGGGGAAGCCCGCGGCCCGGACCCCGCAGTGAGGCCCTGTCCCTCACCCACCGGTTTCCTGCCAGAACCGGTGGGCTCCCACCCATCCTGCGGCCACCGCAACCGCTCCCTTCACGACAAAAGGCCCGGAGTACCGGGCCATTGGTCCTTAAAGGGCAGGTGAGTGTCCAATCTTGACCGGTTAGACTCACCCGACTTGCTCGGACCGGTTGGGGAGGCCGCCCGCACGTGGACACCAAGAAGCTCATCACGGGTGCCCTCACCGTGTTCGCCCTCTTCGTGATCATCACCCAGCCGAAGAGAGCGGCCGAGATCGTGGAAATAGGCTTCCAGGGGATATCGGATGCCGCCTCCGGCATCGGCGAGTTCATGACCGAACTGGTGCGCTGACCCGTACGCTGAAGCGGTTCCCGGACTTCCGGCCCCCCACTCCGACGGGTGGGGGGCTTTTTGTATACCTACTACTGGGCGTATTGCCCCAGTATGCCCAACTTGCCGTCAACACGGCGATATACGGTGCTTGCACACAGTGCACATCTCTTGTGATGCTATGACCGCTTTTGATGGATGAGAGTTGACTGAAGGGGTGGCGTGACCGTGCCGGCCAGTACTGCGCCTCAAGTACCACCCCAGCAGGACCCCCAGGTGCCGCCCCAGCCGGAGCCCCAGCGGGAGCACCGCCCGGGCCACCACCCGGAGCCCCGCCCCGAGTCCCGCCCCGAGTCCCGCCCGGAGCCCCACCAGGAGCCGCCCGCGGAGCCCACGGTCGCGCCGAGACCCCCGAGCAGGGGCGCGGACACCCGAGCCCTCACCCAGGTCCTGTTCGGCCAGCTGAAGGGCCTGGAGCCGGGCACCTGCGAGCACAGCCGGGTGCGGGGGGCCCTCATCGAGGCCAACCTCCCGCTCGTCCGGTACGCGGCCGCCCGCTTCCGCAGCCGCAACGAGCCGATGGAGGACGTGGTCCAGGTCGGCACGATCGGTCTGATCAACGCCATCGACCGGTTCGACCCGGACCGGGGCGTGCAGTTCCCGACCTTCGCGATGCCGACGGTGGTGGGCGAGATCAAGCGGTACTTCCGCGACAACGTCCGCACCGTCCACGTGCCGCGCCGCCTCCACGAGCTGTGGGTCCAGGTCAACGCCGCCACCGAGGACCTCACGACCCTCCACGGCCGCACCCCGACCACCGCCGAGATCGCCGAGCGGCTGCGCATCACCGAGGACGAGGTGCTGTCCTGCATCGAGGCCGGCCGCAGCTACCACGCGACCTCCCTGGAGGCGGCCCAGGAGGGCGACGGCATGCCCGGGCTGCTGGACCGCCTCGGCTACGAGGACCCGGAACTGGCCGGGGTCGAGCACCGCGACCTCGTCCGCCATCTCCTCGTACAGCTGCCCGAACGTGAGCAAAGGATCCTGCTCCTGCGGTACTACAACAACCTGACGCAGTCGCAGATCAGCGTGGAGCTCGGCGTCTCCCAGATGCACGTCTCCCGACTCCTCGCCCGGAGCTTCGCCCGATTGAGATCCGCAAACAGGATCGAGGCGTAACCGGAACGAGTGGAGATCATTCCCACGTTTCCCGACAGATCGGGCTGATCGCCCTCCGACCTGCTCTGTCGCTGGAGATATATGTCGACATGGCGCTACAGCGCGTTGCCGACATGTGACATTCTGCGTGAACCGCGTTTGCCGCAGCCCCGCCTCCGGTATTCAGGTGGAGGCTGCGTTCCTCCGACGGGCGCGCAGTACGCGACCGTCCGCGACCTCAAGGGGGTGGCATGTCCGTAGACCAGGGCAGCTCCAAGGTGCTCACGCTCGTCAAGAGCGCTCCTGCGCCCACAGCACCTGTAGCGCCCGACCGCTCGGAAGCCATCGACACCCGGACCCTCTCCCGCTCCCTCTTCCAGCGACTTGCCGCCCTGGATGCGGACAGCCCCGAACGGGCGTACGTACGCGACACCCTGATCGAGCTGAACCTGCCTCTGGTGCGCTATGCGGCCGCACGATTCCGCAGCCGCAACGAGCCGATGGAGGACATCGTCCAGGTCGGCACCATCGGCCTGATCAAGGCGATCGACCGCTTCGACTGCGAACGCGGCGTCGAGTTCCCGACGTTCGCGATGCCGACCGTCGTGGGCGAGATCAAACGATTCTTTCGGGACACCTCCTGGTCCGTGCGCGTCCCGCGCCGGCTCCAGGAACTGCGCCTGGCATTGACCAAGGCCAGTGACGAGCTCGCCCAGAAGCTGGACCGCTCGCCGACCGTGCCGGAGCTCGCCGCCGTGCTCGGGGTCTCGGAGGAGGACGTCGTCGACGGCCTCGCCGTGGGCAACGCCTACACCGCCTCCTCGCTCGACTCGCCCTCTCCCGAGGACGAGGGCGGCGAGGGCTCCCTCGCGGACCGCCTCGGCTACGAGGACACCGCGCTGGAGGGTGTCGAGTACCGCGAGTCCCTGAAGCCGCTGCTCGCCAAACTCCCGCCCCGGGAACGGCAGATCATCATGCTGCGCTTCTTCGCGAACATGACGCAGTCGCAGATCGGCGAGGAGGTCGGCATCTCCCAGATGCACGTCTCCCGGCTGCTGACCCGCACCCTCGCGCAACTGCGCGTAGGCCTCATCGGGGAGTGATCCGGCGCCTCGCGCTTCCCAATTGACGGACCGTCAGGAACACTGGCGCGATGCGAAAGGGAGCGCGGGCGACCGCCACCACCACCCTGCTCGCCCTGTGCTGCACGGCCGCCGCCGGCCTCACCGGCTGCGGCGGCCCCGCGCGGGACGGCTATGTCGCCGTGGGCGCCGCGGCCCCGGGCCCCGAACGGGGTGCGGGGGAGAACGTGGCACCGCGGGGTCAGGTGGAATTCCAGCGGCTCGGCGGCCCGGACGTGGCGGGCGGCTCCGCGCAGTCCGTCACGACCTCCGATACGTCGACCGGTCCCGCGGGATCCGGGCCCCCTGGTGGCTCCGCCCCGGGCGGAGCCACGACCACCGACCCCGGCGGCTCCGCGGGCACCCCCGGCACCCCGCCGGAGCCGGGCCGGACCCCACCGTCCCCCGGCACACCCGGCACGCCGTCGGCGCCCGGCACCCCGACCTCACCCGGCGGCCCGGGCACGCCGACGAGCCCGCCCGGCAAGCCCGGCACGACACCGCCGGCCCCGCCGTCCACACCGGCCCGGCTGGCGCTCTCCACGCCGGTCCGGCTCGCCGCGGCCGACCGCTGGTGCGAGCGGGTCACCGTGACCTTCACCAACACCGGAACCACCGCGGCCCGCGCGGGCACGGTCAGCTTCGCGACGCACATCATCGGAGCCCTCGGCATCGACTGGGCCACGATCACCACGAACCAGCCCCTGCCGGTGCCACTGGCGGGCGGGGCGTCGAAGACGCAGACCTACACGGTGTGCGTGGAGTCCTGGCGGGTGCCGCTGGGCATGCACGTGGACACCCGGACGGTCACCGCGACCTGGAGCTGAGACGCCCGTGCGCCCGGCCCGGAAGTCGTCACTTCATGAACATCCAGGCGGCGACGCCGATCACCAGGACCAGGGCGAGGGCGAGCCCCACCTTCAGCGCCGGGTTCGAGGACCCGGACCGCTGCTGCTGCTCCGCACGGCGCTGCTGACGGGCTCCGGGACCCGCCGGCCGGGTCGGCGCGGCCTCCTCGACGAAAGCCTTGAACATCTGCGTGCTGCCCGCGGGGTCATAGTTGCCCTCGGGGACCTGTGAGTTGTGGTTGTCAGCCATGGAGCAGGACCCTAGCCGGTTTTCCGATTCCTTTACCGCCCCACCCCCCAGATTCATTTGCCTGTAGCAACCATGCGCTTCTATGGTTGCCTCAAGCAACGAGATGGGGGAACCCGGTGACGACCGCGCAGACAGCTCCGACCCTGCAGAGCACCCCGCCCGCGCAGCCGACGCCGCCCGCGCGGACCCACCTGCCGACACAGCCGACACAGCCGACACGGCCGACACAGCTGACGCCGACCGCTCCGTACGCGGAGCTGGCCCGACAGCTCACCGGAATCGGCGCGGTCAAGCGAGAGCTCGCCCGCAGCCTGCCCCCGGACTGCCCGCCCGGCGCCGCCGCCGTCCTGACCCTGCTCGAACGACACGGGGAGATGCGGCTGAGCCGGCTGACCGAGTTCATGGGGGTCGACATCTCGGTGACCAGCCGGCACGTCACGCACATCGCCGACCGCGGCTGGATCGAGCGCGAGACCGACCCGGGCGACGGACGCTGCCGGATCCTGCGGCTCACCCCGGCCGGCCGGGCGCTCCTCGCCGACCTCGGCGCCCGTTACACGGCCTCGCTGGAGAGATCCCTCCGCGACTGGTCCCCCCAGGACATCGACGTACTGAACACCCTGCTGGCCCGACTCCGATCGAGCTTCTAGACAAAGGAAAGACATGGCCCAGTCGGAGACGACGACCGACCACCCGCCCACGTCCGCGGCCACCTCCGCGGCCCATCCCGTGACCATGACCCACCCGCAGATCATGAAGGCGCTGTCCGGGCTGATGCTCGGCATGTTCGTGGCGATCCTGTCGTCCACGATCGTCTCCAACGCCCTCCCCCAGATCATCAGCGACCTCGGTGGCACCCAGGCCTCGTACACCTGGGTGGTCACCGCCGCCCTGCTGTCGATGACGGCCGCCACCCCGCTGTGGGGCAAGCTGTCCGACCTCTTCAGCAAGAAGCTGCTCGTCCAGATATCCCTCGTGATCTACGTCCTCGGCTCCGTGGTCGCGGGCCTGTCCCAGAACACCGGCACCCTGATCGCCTGCCGCGTCGTCCAGGGCATCGGCGTCGGCGGCCTGTCCGCCCTGGCGCAGATCGTGATGGCCGCGATGATCTCCCCGCGCGAGCGCGGGCGGTACAGCGGCTACCTGGGCGCGGTCTTCGCCGTCGCCACCGTCGGCGGCCCGCTGCTGGGCGGTGTCATCACCGACACCGAGTGGCTGGGCTGGCGCTGGTGCTTCTACGTGGGCGTGCCGTTCGCGATCATCGCGCTGATCGTGCTCCAGCGCACCCTGCACCTCCCGGTCGTACGCCGCGACGTCAAGGTCGACTGGCTGGGCGCCTTCCTGATCAGCGGCGCCGTCTCGCTGCTGCTGATCTGGGTCACGCAGGCCGGTGACTCCTACGCGTGGATCTCCTGGCAGACCTGGGCGATGACGGGCGGCGCGGTGCTGCTCGGCCTGCTGTTCGTCCTCGTCGAGTCCCGCGCGAGCGACCCGATCATCCCGCTGCGGCTGTTCCGCAACAAGACCATCACCCTGGCCTCGGCGGCCTCCCTGTTCGTGGGCATCGCGATGTTCTCGGGGACCGTGTTTTTCAGCCAGTTCTTCCAGTTGGCCCGCGGTGAGTCCCCGACGATGTCCGGAATCCTCACGATTCCGATGATCGGCGGCCTGTTCGTCTCCTCCACGGTTTCCGGTCAGGTGATCACCAAGACCGGTAAGTGGAAGGCCTGGCTCGTCTCCGGCGGCGTCCTGCTGACGGCCGGCCTGGGTCTGCTGGGCACCCTGCGCCACGACACCCCGTACTGGCACATCGCGATCTACATGGCGCTGACCGGCCTCGGTCTCGGCATGATGATGCAGAACCTCGTCCTCGCCACCCAGAACCAGGTGGCCCCCGAGGACCTGGGCGCGGCCAGCTCGGTCGTCACCTTCTTCCGCTCGCTCGGCGGCGCCATGGGCGTCTCCGCGCTGGGCGCGATCATGGCCCACCGGGTCACGCAGTACGTCCAGGACGGCCTCGCGGCCCTCGGCCCGAAGGCCGCGGCCCTCGGCCACGGCGGCACCGCCGGGGGCGGGATCCCCGACCTCGACAAGCTGCCCGCGCCGTTCCGCGAGGTCATCGAGTCCGCGTACGGGCACGGCGTCGGCGACGTCTTCCTCTACGCCGCCCCGTTCGCGCTGCTCGGACTGGTCCTGGTGGTGTTCATCAAGGAGGTCGCCCTGAAGTCGAAGCCGGCGGCCCACACCCCGGCGGCGTCGAACGAGCCGGCCCCGGCCGAGACGGCCGTCAAGGCCTAGGCCGTGTCCTCGCTCCGGCCGGCCCAGGGGCCGGTCGGAGCCTTGGCCTCGATGCCCGCGATCAGGATGTCGAGCGCGAGGCAGAGGTGCCCGCCGGCGCCCGCCGAACCATCCCCTCGCAGCCGTTCAGGAACTGCGAGACGGCCGGATGGGCGCCGGTGCGGGTGGCGCCTACCAAGCCGGTGGCGCCCGCCAGGCCGGTGGCGCCCGCCAGGCCGGTGGCGCCCGCCAGGCCGGTGGCGTCCAGCTGCCGTTGGAGGGCGGCGTCGAAGGCCCGCGCGTGCGGGCCTGCGGTGGCCTGGGAGTCGGCGACCGCCGAGAGCGCAGCGAACGCCGCGAACGTGCGTGCCGGGCACGCGGGCCCGGCCGGATCGGGGGACGTCACCCTGGGGTGTCCCGCCGATCCGGCCGGATGAGGAAGCGGTGCCCGATCGTGTGGGACCGGGTCAGCTCGTCGGAGCCGTCAGGTCGTAGAAGGTGGCTCCGCCGACCGTGGTCGCCTTGAAGTTGGCCTTGATCCAGGTCTCGATGTCCGAGCTCGTTCCGCCGCCCGGTCCGCCGCGACCGCCGCCCTGGCCACCGCCACCGCCCATGCCGCCCATGCCGCCCTCGGCGGCACCGGCCGCATCGGTGCTCGTGCCCTGGCCGACGAACCAGTGGATCTTCCCGTCCCGCACGTACGTCTGGAACTGCTCCAGGGTCGGCGAGGGGTCGCTTCCGTTGAAGCCACCGATCGGCATGACGGGCACACCCGAGGCCAGCTGGTAGCTCGCCGCGTTCTGGGAGCCGATGGCGGCCGCCGCCCACGTGTACGCGTCGGCGTCGGTGGTCAGGGCCGTCTTGGCCTCGGCGCTCACCCGGGCGCCGTTCAGCAGGCCCCCCGGACCGCCCTGGCCGCCGCCGAACCGCTCGCCACCGCGTCCGCCCTGGCCGCCGAGGCCCTGCGGCATCCCGCCTTGGCCCTGCGGCACACCGGCCGCCTGACCGCCCTGACCGCCCTGAGCGCCCTGGCCCTGCATCGGCGCGCCCTGCGGCGGGAAGCCGCCCTGCTGACCGGCGCCCGGCCGGCCACCGTCGCGCTGCCCGCCCGCGGCACCCGGGCCGCCCTGGAACATCTCCCCGGGGCCGCCGGGGCCGCCCATCATTCCGCCGGGTCCGCCCCGGCCCCCGGCCACCGCCGGTCCGGCGGTCACGATCGAGCCGGTGTGCGCCGTACTCACGGTGGTCAGGCAGTAGGCGAACGGTCCGGCCAACGCCGCCGCCACGCCCAGCGCCGCCGTGACCTGCAGTGCCCGGCGCCCGGCCCGCGCGGCGAACGGCAGCGCGGCCGCGGCGAGCAGCCCTCCCACCAGCACCGCCCAGCGCAGCCACGGCAGATAGCCCGTGGCCCGGCCGAGCAGCACGAACGACCAGACCGCCGTCAGGGCCAGCGTGCCGGACAGGGTGATCGCGGCGGCCTTGCCGCCCCGCTCCTCCCACAGCACGGCGGCGCCCATGCCGATCAGCGCGGCCACGAACGGCGCCAGCGCCACGGTGTAGTACTCGTGGAAGATGCCCTGCATGTAGCTGAAGACGACCGCGGTGATCAGCAGCGAGCCGCCCCAGGCCAGGAAGGCCGCCCGGGCCATGCCCTCCAGCGAGTCGGTGGCCCGGCGGGCCCGCCAGGTGATCACCAGGCCGGCCACCAGCAGCACCAGGGCGGCCGGCAGCAGCCAGGAGATCTGCCCGCCGATGTTGCCCGAGAAGAGCCGGTCGATGCCGGTCTCACCCCAGCCTCCGCCACCACCGGCGCCGCCCCGACCGCCACCGCCGCCGCCCACGCTGCCGGTCTCGTTGCCGTTGATCCTGCCCAGGCCGTTGTAGCCGAGGGTCAGTTCCAGGAAGGAGTTGTTCTGCGAGCCACCGATGTACGGGCGGGAGGACGCCGGCCACAGTTCGACGATCGCGACCCACCAGCCGCCGGCCACCACCATCGCGAGCCCCGCCAGCAGCAGCTGGCCGAGCCGCTTGCGCAGCCGGGTGGGCGCGCAGACGGCGTACAGCAGGGTCAGAGGCGGCAGGATGACGAAGGCCTGCAGGGTCTTGGTGAGGAAGGCGAAGCCGACCGCCACCCCGGCCCAGACCAGCCACTTGGTGCGGGCCCCGTCCAAGGCGCGCAGCACGCAGTACACGGTGACCGTCAGCAGCAGCGTCAGCAGCGCGTCGGGGTTGTTGAAGCGGAACATCAGCGCGGCGACGGGCGTCAGCGCGAAGGCGGCGCCGCTCAGCAGACCGGCCGCGGGACCGAATTGGCGGCGCACGGCCGCGTAGAGGACACCGGTGGTCGCGACGCCCATCAGGGCCTGCGGTACGAGGATCTGCCACGACCCGAGCCCGAAGAGCCGGACGGACAGCATCATCGGCCACAAGGACGCCGGAGGCTTGTCGACGGTGATGGAGTTCCCGGCGTCGGAGGAGCCGAAGAAGAAGGCCTTCCAGCTCTCGCTGCCCGCCTGCACGGCGGCGGAGTAGAAGGAGTTGGCATAGCCGGAGGAGCCGAGGTCCCACAGCAGCAGGGCGGCGGTGACGATCAGCAGCCCGGCCAGGGAGGGAAGTTCCCAGCGGGGGCGGTCGACCGCGTCGCGGCCGGTGCCGGTGCCGGCGCGGGCCTCGGGGACCGGGAAGAGCGAGGGTGCTGCCGTGGTCATCGGATGTCGTCCTTCACGTTCACGGGAGTGTCGCGCCGCTCGGGGAAGACCCAGGCGCGGAAGAGCAGGAAGCGCAGCACGGTGGCGGCGAGGTTGGCGGTGATCAGCACGGCCAGTTCGGTGCTGTGCGCGGGATCGGCCGTGGCCGCCCCGAGCGCGGCGAGGGAGCCGCTGGTCAGGGCCAGCCCGATGCCGAACACCACGAGGCCTTGGGCCTGGTGGCGTACGGCCCGGTCCCGGCCGCGCACCCCGAAGGTGAGCCGGCGGTTGGCGGCGGTGTTGGCGATCGCGGAGAGCAGCAGCGCGGCGCCGTTGGCGAACTGCGGACCGGTCCCGGCGCGGAAGGCGGAGTACAGGAGCAGATAGAGCACGGTCGACAGCGCTCCGACGGCGCAGAAGCCGAGCAGCTGGCGGGCGAGTCCGCCCTCCACTCCGGGCAGTGCGGCGCGGTCGCGCGGATCGTCGCCGAAGGGGCGTGCGAGTCGGTCCAGCGGGAGGGCGCCGACCGCCAGAGCCCGGCCCACGCGCCAGACGCCCTTGAGGTCCTCGGTGGCGGTCCGGACGATGTGGACGGTGGAGTCGGGGTCGTCGACCCAGTCCACCGGAACCTCGTGGATCCGCAGCCCGGCGCGTTCGGCGAGCACGAGGAGCTCGGTGTCGAAGAACCAGCCCGTGTCCTCCACCAGCGGCAGCAGCCGCTCGGCGACCTCGCGGCGGATCGCCTTGAAGCCGCACTGCGCGTCGCTGAACCGGGCGGCGAGTGAGGACCGCAGGAAGAGGTTGTAGGCGCGTGAGATGAACTCCCGCTTGGCGCCCCGGACCACCCGTGAGGACCGGGCCAGGCGGGTGCCGATGGCGAGGTCGGAGTGGCCGGAGATCAGCGGTGCGACCAGTGGAAGCAGGGCGTTGAGGTCGGTGGAGAGGTCCACGTCCATATAGGCGAGGACGGGGGCGTCGGAACCGGACCACACCTGACGCAGGGCCCTGCCCCGGCCCTTCTCCTCCAGCCGGGTGCTGCGTACGCCGTCCAGCGCGGCGGCGAGCCCGCGCGCGACCTCGGGGGTGCGGTCGGTGCTCGCGTTGTCCGCGACGGTGATCCGGAAGGGGTAGGGGAAGGTCCGGGCGAGGTGCTCGTGCAGTCTGCGGACGCACGGGCCGAGGTCCTTCTCCTCGTTGAAGACGGGGATCACCACGTCGAGGACGGGCTCGCCGGGCACGAGCGCGAGGGGCGCCCTTGCCGGAAGGGCCCCGGGAGAGGTGTCGGTTCGCATGGTCCGACACTCCCGGGGCGCCCTGTCACCGCTGTGTGCTGAGCCTGTGCCCTGCCTGTGAGTCCGGCTGTCCTGCTGGTGAGTCCGGCTGCTCTGCCTGCGAGTCCGGCTGTCCTACCGGTGAGTCCGGCCGGTCGGGCCGCGCATGCGGCAGCAGGACCTCGAAGCAGGTCCGTCCGGGCTCGCTCCGCACCTCGACCCGCCCGCCGTGCGCCGTGACCACGGCCTGGACGATGGCCAGCCCGAGTCCGGTGGAGCCGGCCACGCGGGAGCGGGAGGCGTCACCGCGGGCGAAGCGCTCGAAAACGCGGGGGAGCAGGTCGGGGGCGATCCCGGGCCCGTCGTCCTCGATCCGCAGCCGGACGGCGGATGTTTCACGTGAAACGCGCGCGGTGACGGTGGTGCCCGCAGGGGTGTGCGTACGGGCGTTGGCCAGCAGGTTCACCAGAACCTGCTGGATCCGGGCCGGGTCGGCCCGGATCGGGGCCGGCTCCTCGGGCAGGCTCAGGCGCCAGTGGTGTTCGGGGCCCGCGGCCCGGGCGTCGCTGACGGCGTCGACGACGAGCGGGGCCAGGTCGGTTTCGGAGTCGCCGGTGGAGAGCGGGCGGCCCGCGTCGAGCCGGGCCAGCAACAGCAAGTCCTCGACCAGGCCGGTCATCCGGGTGGCCTCGGACTCGATCCGGCCGAGGGCGTGCCGGGTGTCGGGACCCGGCTCCTCGCGTCCCCGGCGGGTCAGTTCGGCGTAGCCGCGGATGGAGGCCAGCGGGGTGCGCAGCTCATGACTGGCGTCGGCGACGAACTGCCGGACCCGCATCTCGCTCTGCTGCCGGGCCGTGAGGGCGGAGGAGACATGACCCAGCATCCGGTTGAGGGCCGCGCCGACCTGGCCCACTTCGGTACGGGGGTCGGCCTCGGCGTCCGGGACCCGCTCGCGGAGGTCGGGCTCGCCCTCGTGCAGAGGGAGTTCGGAGACCCGGGTGGCGGTGGCGGCCACCCGGCGCAGCGGGCGCAGGGCGACCCCGACCAGGGCCTGCCCGGCGAGCGAGGCTGCGATCAGCCCGGCCAGCGTGACGCACAGCTCCACCCCGACCAGGGTGCGCACGGTGGAGTCGACGTCGCCCAGCGGGAAGGCGAGGGCGAGGCTCCCGTCAGGAGCGATCCGCACCCGGTAGCTGCCGAGGCCCGGAAGCTCCGTGTCCACCGGCCCGGGCTCGCCCCGCGCGGCCGTGCGGGCGGCCTTGGCGGCCTGGGCGAGGGCCTTGCCCTGGGCCTCGGTGAGCGGCGGCGCCTGGTCGAGAGACCATCCGTCGACGCGGGCGTTGCGGGCGGTACCGAGCACGGTCCCGGCGGGATCGAAGCGGATCCCGGCGGCGTCCAGCGGGCTGCCGGGGGCCATGACGAAGCCGGCGCCGTTCTCCCGGGCCGGCTTCCCTCCGGGCGCCCGGACGGCCATCCTCACGGCGGTCTTCAGCTGCTCGTCGAGCTCGGTGACCAGGTACGAGCGCAGGGCGAAGGTGGTGACGGTCCCGATGGCCGTGCCCACCACGGCGATCAGGGCGACCGCGGAGACGACGAGCCGGGTGCGTAGGGACCAGGGCCGGCGGCCACGCGGCCGCCGTTTCGTGCGCAGGGCCACTACTCGGCCGTCTTGGCCGTCTTGGCCGACTCCGACAGCTTGGCCGACTCGGCCGACTCGGCCGGCTTGATCAGGTATCCGGCGCCGCGCCGGGTGTGGATCATCGGCGGCATACCGAGACCGCTCTCCAGCTTCCTGCGCAGGTAGGAGATGTAGAGCTCGACCACATTGGCCTGGCCGCCGAAGTCGTAGGACCACACCCGGTCCAGGATCTGCGCCTTGCTCAGCACGCGGCGCGGGTTGCGCATCAGGTAGCGCAGCAGCTCGAACTCGGTGGCGGTCAGGTGGACCTCCCGGGTGCCCCGCACCACCTCGTGGCTGTCCTCGTCCAGCCGCAGATCGCCGACGGCCAGCACCGAACCGCCACGCGCGGCCTGCGCCGCCCCGGAGCGCCGGACGAGGCCGCGCAGCCGGGCCACGACCTCCTCCAGGCTGAAGGGCTTGGTGACGTAGTCGTCGCCGCCCGCCGTGAGGCCCGCGATCCGGTCCTCCAGCGAGTCCTTGGCGGTCAGGAACAGCACGGGGACCTGGGGGATCTCCCGGCGCAGCCGCCCGAGGACGGCCAGGCCGTCCATGTCGGGAAGCATGATGTCGAGGACGACCACGTCGGGCCGGAACTCCCGCGCCGCCCGCACCGCGCCCGCCCCGTCGCCGGCGCTGCGGACCTCGCAGCCCTCGTAGCGCAGGGCCATGGACAGCAGCTCGGAGAGCGAGGCCTCGTCGTCGACGACGAGTACCCGGCAGGGCCCGCCGTCGGGCCGCACCAGGGCCGCGGGGTGGTTGGTGGACGTGGACGCATGGGAGGTGGTCGTCGCAGTCATACCGAAGAGGCTGTCCGGCGCCTCTGAGAGCGTTCTTGTGCCTTCCTGTGAATTTCCTGAGAAAGGAATCCGGCCGTCAACCGTCAGCCGTCAGCCGTCAGCCGTCGAGGCGGAACAGCCGGGCGCCGTTGTCGTGGCAGACCGCCCGCAGCCAGTCGTCGCCGAGACCGAGCCGTTCGAGCGCGGCGAGCTGGTGCTCGTAGGGGTAGGGAATGTTCGGGAAGTCGGTGCCGAGGAGGATCCGGTCGCCGAGGTCCGCGAGGCGTCCCAGATCCCCGGACGGGAAGCCGTACATCCGCTCGGAGAAATCGGTGAAGGACATGGTGGTGTCCAGGCGCACCTCGGCGTACCGGTCGGCGAGGTCGAGGAAATCGGTGTACTCGGGCATGCCCATGTGGGCGATGACCAGGGGCAGCCTCGGGTGGCGGGCCAGCAGCCGAGCGATCGGCTCGGGGCCGGTGTGCTTGCCCGGGACGGGGCCGGAGGCGCAGTGGATCACGATCGGCAGGCCGGCCTCGGCGAGCAGCCCCCAGACGGGGTCGAGCCGCTCGTCGTTCGGGTCGTAGCCACCGACCTGGAGGTGCGACTTGAAGATCCGCGCCCCGGACTCGACGGCCTGGCGGACGTACGCGCTCACCCCCTCCTCCGGGAAGAAGGTCGCGGTGTGCAGGCAGTCGGGAGTGCGGGCGGCGAAGTCGGCGGACCAGGCGTTGAGCCAGGCGGCCATCGCCGGTTTGTGCGGGTAGAGCATGGCGGTGAAGGCCCGGACCCCGAACTCCCGCAGGAGCGCCACGCGCCGCTCCTCCTCGTGCCGGTAGGTGATGGGCCACTCGACGCCGGTCAGCGGGCCCACCGCGTCGAAGTAGTCCCACACCTTGGCCAGGACCCGCTCGGGCATGAAGTGGGTGTGGACGTCGACCAGTCCCGGCAGCCCGAGCCGCTCCCGGAAGGCGTGGACCGCCTCAGCCGTTGCGGACAAAGCCGTGGCTCCGCTCGACGGTCCCGACGTGCAGGGTGTAGCTCTCGTACCAGTCGGAGCGGCCCTGGTGCATGGCCGCCTGGTGCTCCATGTCCCTACGCCACAGGGTGAGGGACTCGTGGTCGCGGAAGTAGGCGACGGTGATACCGAGGCCTCCCGGGGTGCGCGCGGACTCGTAGCCGAGGTAGCCCGGATTCGTCCGGACGAGCTCCTTCATCCTCGCGAGGGTCTCGGGGTATCCGCTGTCGTCGGCCGTGCGGATGTTGCTGAAAACGGCCATGACATAAGGGGGTTCGAAGGCCTGTACCGGCTCGATGGTCATGTCGAACACCCTCGGCGGAGCGCCCCTGGCCTGTCCACCGGAATCGGCCCCGGAAGGCCGAAGGGATCCAAGTTTTGACCTTGGCCGCCACGACCCGAGCCGAGCCGAACCCGCGCCGTACTCCGAGCCACGGGCCGGGCCACGGGCAACCCCGGTCAGAACAGCCCGCCCTGCTCAGCGGGCCCCCCGGAGGCGGACGGGATCTGCGCCGTCGGGACCGAGGTCGCGGCCTCGTCCCCCGCGGCGACGAGCTCCCAGCCCGCCAGCAGCCGGGTGTCCACCACCAGTCCGTCGGCGAGGTGCAGATCGGGACCGGCCGCGCCCGCCAGCCGGCCCACGACACACCCGCCGGGCACCATCTCGGTGAGCACCCGGCCCGGCCCCGGCAGGCCCGGCAGGGCGTCCAGCCCGAACGCCCCGGCGTGGTCGCTCACTTCGCACTCCACCCGCTCCAGCGACTCCGGCCACCCGGCGAGCGCCGTCGCCCGGGCGTGCAGCTCGGCGACCTCCCGGGCCCGATCGGACGCTGCCGGCAGGTGGGCCCGTACGCCGCGCTTACGGGCGTACGCGATCCGGTCGGGCACCCCGAGCGCCGCGCGCAGCAGCTCCTCGGTGCGGCGGGTGGCCATCAGCGGGCCACGCCCGAGCCAGGCCCATGCCACCGCCCCCTGCTCCAGCAGCCGGGCGGAGCCGCGCTCCTCCGCGGTGATCCCGACCTTGACCATGCCGGGCCCGAACCAGGCCAGGTAGACCCGGTAGGTGCGCGGATCCGCGGCGTTGGTGTCGGCCGCCACGGAGAACGACCGGTCGAGGCGGGCGCACTCGGGGCACTGCGCGTTCCCGGCGCGGCCCGGCACGGTGTCCGCGGTGGGGCAGGGCGTGCGCCTCCCGGCCCGCCGCACACCGAGGCAGTGCCGCTCCCCGTGTGCGGCGAAGGCGATCCGCTGCCCGAAGACGAGCTCGCTCACCCGCTCGCCGCGCCCCTCCCCGTACCACCCGATGGCGGGGCGTCCCGCCTTCCACCGGATCCCGGTGCACCACCACGTCACAGCGGGAGCGGCCGCTCGAAGAAGGTGTCCAGGACGACGGTGGCGTGCGTACCGCTGACGCCGTCGATGGCGTAGAGGCGGCGCAGGACGTCCTGCAGCTGCTCGGTCGAGGCCGTACGCACCTTGACCAGTACCGACGCGCTGCCCGCGATGATGTGCGCCTCCTGGATCTCGGGGATCGCGGCGAAGTCGGCGCCGGACTCGCCCATCCAGGCGTTGGAGTCGACCATCACGTAGGCCAGGACGCCGCTGCCGACGGCCGCCGGGTCGACGTCCACGGTGGTCCGCCGGATCACCCCGCGCTCGCGCAGTTTCCGTACCCGCTCGTGGGTGGCCCCCGCCGAGAGCCCGACGGCCGTGCCGAGAGCGGCGTACGACTGGCCGGCGTCCTGCTGCAGGCGCAGGACGAGCGCACGGTCGATGTCGTCCACGCAATCTTCCTCTCATGGGCCTGTCGACCCTTGCGAAGACGGTACCTGATCCTGCAATCTCACCATCAGGCCAAACATAATTCGGTAGAACTCTTCCAGGGGGAATCATGTCTGCCATAGCCGACCTCACCTTGTACGAGATTCTGGATGAACGATTCCGGACCGGCCGCTGCGCCAACGGCGACGCCCGGCTGGATCGGCTCTACGACGACTGCCGATGGGCGGAGGGCCCGCTCTACCTGCCCGCGTGGCGGCAGCTGGTGTGGAGCGACATCCCCAACGACCGGATGCTGCGCTGGGACGAGGCGACCGGCGCGGTCTCCGTCTTCCGCTCCCCGGCCGGCCACCCCAACGGCAACACCCTGGACCGCGAAGGCCGCCTGATCACCTGTGAGCAGGGCTACCGGCGCGTCACCCGCACCGAACCGGACGGCAGTCTCACCGTCATCGCCGACCGCTTCGACGGCAAGCGGCTCAACAGTCCGAACGACGCGGTCGTCCGCTCGGACGGCTCCATCTGGTTCTCCGATCCGGACTTCGGCATCACCAGCGACTACGAGGGCCACCGCGCCGCCGGCGAGATCGGCGCCTGCAACCTCTACCGGGCCGACCCCTCGACCGGCGAGGTCCGGATGGTCGCCGACGGCTTCCTCGGCCCGAACGGCCTGGTCTTCTCCCCCGACGAGAGCGAGCTGTACGCCGCGGACACCCGGGCCGGTCACATCCGCGCCTTCAAGGTCACCGACGCCGGCACCCTCACCGACGACCGCGTCTTCACCACCTGCCCCGGCGTCGACAACATCCGCTTCGACGACGAGGGCCGGCTGTGGGCGGCCGCGATGGAGGACGGCGTCCGGTGCTACGCCGCGGACGGCACCTTGATCGGCCGCCTGCGCGTCCCCGAACCGGTCTCGAACATCACCTTCGGCGGCCCCAAGAACAACCGCCTCTTCATCACCGCCACCACCTCCCTCTACTCCCTGGTGATGTCGGTGACCGGGCTGCCCCGCTTCCTGTGACCGCCGGGCCGCCTACCGGGCGACGAACTGGGTCAGGATCGCCTGCACCTCGTAGATGTCGACGCCCTTGGTGAAGGTCTTCTCGATCGGCGTCGAGCTGCCGGATATCCATATCTTGAGCTCGGCGTCGAGATCGAAGTGCCCGGCGGTCTCGACGGAGAAGTGCGTGATGCTCCGGTACGGGACGGAGTGGTACTCCACCTTCTTCCCCGTGAGCCCCTGCTTGTCGACGAGCACCAGCCGCCGGTCGGTGAACAGGATCGTGTCCCGGATCAGCAGATACGCGGCATGCACCTGCTCCCCCTGCCCCAGCAGCCGCGCGTAGTCCCGCTGCGCCGACACGGGGTCGACGGTGTGAGCGTTCCCGAACAGTCCCATGAGTGCCCCCGTTTTCCGGCTTCGGACGTCCAGCCTCGGACGATCTCCAAAAACCGTACCGACGCCGGCCGCTGGTCCGCGTCCCCCGCCAGAGCCATCCCACCCCCGACATCCTCCGGGGGACCCCGTCCCCATCAAGGAGGAGACACCGGGCCGTCAGGACATACGACAGAGGCCCCGGACTTTCGTCCGGGGCCTCTGTCCTGCTGTGCACTCGGCAGGATTCGAACCTGCAACCTTCTGATCCGTAGGCGGGTGCGCTCACCTCCACCAGCCGTCAGAAGGGCCGATGCCGGTTCCGACGCCTCGTCGACGAGTCCACCCAGTCGATCGCCGTGCGCTGACGTCTGCTGACGTTGATGTCAGGCGCTGAAGTCAACCAGCTGAAGACGTCAGGCCGTCATCGACGCTGGTAGCGCAGGAGGAGGAAGGCGAGCGCGAGGAGCAGGCAGAATGCCGACGCCTGATTGGTGTCGTCGGACACCAACTCACCGATCAAGCTCAGCAACACCACAACGGTGGGGGTCTCGTCCGGCATCTGCGGCTCCACATTATTCGCAGTCATGTTCTAACAGCTCCTCAAGTAGCGCCAAAAAGGCCGAGTTGGGCTTGCCCGTCAAGATTCGCCGCTCGATGGGGTGTTGCCGCTACTGTCACGCGTTGCCGATACTTGCAACACTTCACACACCACCGAGGGGGAGCAGTTGAACTCCGAGCTGCAGCCGGTCAGCAACGAGATTTCGCCAGAAGCACGAGCCCTAGCTCAGCACCTACGCGATCTCTTTCGCCCCTTGCGCGTTTCGGTACGCCTCTACGCGACTCGTTGCCACTGCGATCCCGGTACGGTATCCCGCTATCTGAACGGCACCCGGATCCCACCGTGGCCCTTTGTTCACGGCCTGCTCGCCGAGGTAGGGGTGATGCGGCAAGTGCCCCTGCTCGGCGCCGTGGTGGACCACACACGAGAGCTTCATAGGGCCGCGTTGCGCGTCAGCAACATGGGTCGGTACGAAGTCCAAAACCTGCAAGATCAGCTCGAAGAAGCGGACCGAAGCCACCGCCGGGCAGAGATCAGAGAGCAGGTACTTCTGGAGGCGTTGCAGTCCCGGCAACAGCGCATCGCAGAACTAGAGGTCACCATGCGCGAGCTAGAAGGAGCGGAGGCGGACCAACAGTCAGAAATTCTGCGACTTGAATCCAGAAACGAGAGTGCGCAGGACCAAATCACGCGCCTTCGCCAAGAGATCGTGAGCCTACAAGAAGAACTTGGGCGCGCGCGAGAAATCGCTCAATCCACCCAGGAGCGCTGCAACGCCCTTGAATCTCAATTGGAAAGCGCAGAAATAGCGGCAGAGTCGGGAAATGAATCGCGCAACGCAGAGGCTTTGGAAATCGCACTACAGGAAGCGGTTGAATCGAATTCAAGGGCTGAAAGCCTACAAAGAAAGCTGGACCGCTTGACTCGAGAAAATGTTCCATCCGCGCGACCCGGACAGGATGCAGCGGAACTTAAACTTTCCCCAGCAGAGCTAACGACAACCCTACTTAACTTCCTCACCCGAAAGACAGAAGAAGAAATGCGCGCAATGGGTAGGGCCATCGGGCTGCACTACCCCCTGACTGCCGTGGCTGATCTCCTTCGAGAACTCAACAAAAGGCACGAATCCAGCATCGGTCCACAGGTCTGCATCTACTTTGCGGATCGCTCACCCCAGGAAGTTTTTGACCTCATCATGGACCTGGGGTGGGATTTCAAGACCATGAACGGTCGATACCTGCCGGATAGCACTCTCACTTGGTTCACTTGGGGTGCAGACTCGCAACGAATTCTGGAAATGATCCATCTGTTCGCCGAGTTCCCCTCCGATGAGCCGATTCGCACAATTTTCAAATCCATCGCCGTGCGAAAGAATCACACAGAAATTACGGAGCTAGTTGGCTCCTTGAGCGCGGAGCATCGGCAACTCATTATTGACGGCATCGCGACAGAAAGGCCGGAAAGTAAAATACCAGGGCTCCTGTTCGGGCTGAGAGAGGCAGATCAAATCCAGTTCGCCGACTTGCTAATTGAGGGGATCGCAAAGAGCAGAATTGACTCAATCGACCCTTTGTTGGAGATCTTCAAGTCCTTGGGAGCCGCGGGAGAAAGGGACCTGTTTCTATTTGAGCAAGCCAGGCGAGCGCACTCCAAGGGGTAGACCGTGCGCCACCGACCTTTCGTATCGTCCGGGATCAGCCCTCGGACCAGGAGATCGGGATAGGACCGGCGCTCCATCCTTCAGCCCGTAAACGATTGCTGGCCGCGTGGGACGTTGCGCAAGCCCGCCCGAAACTCGGGGACCCCGTTGACGGCACCACCCTCCGTAACGGTGCGAACGTACTCAAATCCATAGCGCAGATAATAGTTCTGCAGTGCAAAGTTCGTCGTCCATGCGTCAAGGCGAAGCCATGAAGCGCCTGAGCGATGCGCCCGGTCGCCTGCCCAGTCGAGTAGCCGCCCGCCAAGGTTGCTTCCTCCGTGCGCCCTGGCGACCGTCAGCTTGTTCACGAACGTAGACGGCTCGGCGAGTTCCTCGCCTGACCACAGCCCGGCCTCGACGTCACGCGTCAGGGTAATCGTGGCGGCGGTTTCGTCACCGTCGCGGACCATGAAGACTGTTCCAGCCTGATTGTGGCTAGCAGGCGGTCTGCCGGGTACGGGCGCCGCCACTGATCAGAGCCACGCTTGCGCAGCCAATTCGCCGCCTCCCCACGGAAGGCAAGCAGCTTGGCAACGTCGTCGACTGTTGCACTTTCGATGATCACTTCGGTTCAACCTCGGATCGCGCGGACAGGTCACCGATCTTGTAATTCATCCGGTTGAGGTCACCCCGGAAGGTGGTGACCGTGCAACGGAGTGGCCTTTCCCCAGAAAATCCGGTTCGGGTCCAGAGCAGCACGGGGACGCCGGCCCCCATGTCAAGGAGACGAGCTTCATCCGGCGTCGGCATCCGGGTAGAGATCTCATCGAAGTAGCCGATCTACTCGATGCCAGCGGCAGCGAGATATCGCGTTGTACCTTCCGCGATGTCGCCGGGCTCGGCAAGGCGCGGTGCCTCCTTTGCAAGCCAATCGGGGTAGTAGGTCGCCTGTGTCGACCACGGCACGTCATCTACGTATGCGTTGGCGGGCGCCATCTCCACCCGGAACGTCTGGCTTGGTCGCCGCCCTGCATTGGTAACGTCCGTGTTGTAGGCGTCGCCGTTCTGCTCGAAGGTCAGATTCTCGAAGCGCGACGCGTTCAGCTTGAACACCTCGTGCTTGCGAACCTCGTAGCCGAGCCCCTGACTGGACGAGATCAGCCCCTCGCTAACCACGCCAGCGCGGCTGGTCCGCGATGGTCCAGCAATCGGCCCCGAAAAGCCCCAGGTCAGATGGGGTGGTCCGCGATGGTCCGCGACCCACGGCATTGTGCCGCCAACTTTTCAGAGGGCCAGGCGACGGCCCCTCTCACACCACATGGAGCCCGCTTCGAGCTTCACGCTGCCCGCGACCCATGAGGCCATCACCGTGCCGGAGGCGATGCACGCCCTTCGGCTCAGCCGCAGCAAGCTCTATGACCTGCTGCGCTCCGGCGCCCTTCTCAGCTACACCGAGGGCCGCACGCGGCGCATCCCCTCGTCTCCCTCCAGACCTACATCCACAACAAGCTTGAGGAGGCTGCCTGATGGCCAAGAGGCGCGCCAATGGGGAAGGCACCATCACAAAGCGCAAGGACGGCCGCTATCAGGCGGCCGCCTACGTCTACCGGCCGGACGGCACTCGGGTCCGGAAGTTCGTCTACGGCAAGACCCGCGGGGAGGTGAGCGGCAAACTCATCGAGCTGCAAGACAAGACCCGCCAGGGCATCCCGGCCGCGACGTCGTCGATGGCCTTCGGGGAGTACCTGACGTACTGGCTCGCCGCCATCGCTCCGAACCGGCTCAAGCCCGCGACGCTCAGCAGCTACGAGGGGCTGTCTCGCCTCTACATCCGTCCCGCGCTCGGCACGAAGCGGCTCAACCGACTGTCGCCGACCGATGTCCGCCGGTTCCTCGCCGACTTCAAGGCAGGGTGCCTCTGCTGCATGCGTGGAGCCGATGCCGCGCGTGCCAAGGAGGACCGAACCTGCTGCGCGGTGGGCCGATGCTGCGCACACCGGCCGTCGGCTCGAACGGTCCAGTACGTGCACGCCGTGCTCCGCTCGGCACTCCAGCAGGCAGTCCGTGAAGAACTCGTGGCGCGCAACGTCGCCCGGATCGTGGAGACACCCACCGTGCAGCGCGAAGAAGTCCAGCCCCTGGACGCAGCAGAAGTGCGGACGCTCCTGAAGACCGCCAGGCCCCACCGCCTGTACGCGCTATGGCTCCTGCTGATCTCGACCGGGCTGCGGCGCGGGGAGGTCCTGGGACTCACCTGGTCGGACGTCGACCTGGTGGGCGGACAGCTCAGGGTCCGGCGCAATCTCCAGCGCATCCGACGAGAGCTGATCTTCGGCACCCCGAAAACGGCGCGCTCCATCGGCACCGTTTCTCTCCCCAAGCGATGCGTGGACGCGCTGCTCGCCCACCAGAAGCAGCAGGAGACAGCCCGGAAGGTGGCCGGCGAGAAGTGGCAGCCGCTCGCCCACCAGCCGAACGTGCTGATCTTCACGACACCGACCGGCCGCGCCACGGACCCGCGCAGCCTGAATCGGATGCTCACGATCTTGTGCAGCAACGCCAAGGTCCGGCGGGTCCGTGTGCACGACCTGCGCCTCACTGCTGCTCGCACAGGGTGTGGACGCTCGCACGATCATGGAGACGCTCGGGCACAGCACGATCACCATGACGCTGGATACCTACGCGCACGTCATGCAGACGACGCTGCGCGCCGCCGCCGACCGGATGGACGACGCGCTCGGCGTTGACGAATCCGGCGAGGAGGAGGGTGACGCGCGGGAGGAGTCTCCGGCTGCCTGACCGGTCCGGCTTCACACGTTGATGTCACCCGCTGATGTCAAAGGCCCCCTGGAGAATCTCCAGGGGGCCTTTGATCAGCGTGCACTCGGCAGGATTCGAACCTGCAACCTTCTGATCCGTAGTCAGATGCTCTATCCGTTAAGCTACGAGTGCTTGGGCTTCTCGGGGTTTTGCGCCCCGTTGGCCTTGCGAGAACAACAATACATGGACCTCGCCGGGACGCGAAATCCATTAGCCAAACCCATGCTGACCTGCGGAAACGGGCCGGATGGAGATCATCCGGATGGCTTCGCGCAAAGGGTGGAGCGGGCCGGATCGTCCCGGAACGCATCGAAGCCCCGGTCCGTCAGGACCGGGGCTTCGATGAGGTGCGGAGGCGGAGGGATTTGAACCCTCGATGGGGTGTAAGCCCCAAACCGCATTAGCAGTGCGGCGCCATAGACCGGACTAGGCGACGCCTCCAGCACACCCTCGCGTACGAAGGTGCGTGCAGATGATGACACAGGCGCAGGGCCCCTCACCAATCCGCTCCCACGGTACTAGGCGGGACGGGCGGAGGGCAAAGCCTTAATGCGGCCGCGGCACGCAACGTCGGAGCGCCTCTCGTCGTTGGGCAGGCCGTACGACGTACGGACGACCTGGAGTGCCCCATGCTGCGTCTCGCCGCCTTCGCCGCCACCTCCGCCCTGGCCGCCGCGGTGGCCGGGCCACTGCCGCCGCTCCCGCTGGGCAGGCTGCTGGCGACGCCCGACCACCTCACCATCGCCATGGCCGACACCGGCAACCGCCAGTTGGACCGGGAGTACCGGCTCGAATGCGGCCCCGTCGGCGGCGACCACCCGGAGGCGGAAGGGGCCTGCGCCCGGCTGGACCACTTCGCCAGGGAGGGGAAGGACCCCTTCGCCCCCGTCTCCAAGCGACAGATCTGCACCATGCAGCACGGGGGTCCCGCCACCGCCCGGATCACCGGAACGTGGAACGGCCACAAGGTGGACGCCACGTTCCGGCGGACCGACGGATGCGAGATCCGTCGTTGGGACGAGTTGGAACCTCTGCTTCCGAGTGGGCGTTCCTGACCTGGGAGGATGCGCGGGATGGGCGGTATCCACCACACATCGGCCACCTCATCGCGGGCCTGTGGCCTTAGACTCCTCCCGTGACTTGCCGGTAGTTGTGGTCAGGGAGGAAGCTCGTCGTGAGCAGCAGGCCATCCCGAGGCGCTGCTCGCCTCGCAGCAATACTCGACGCTCTTCCGGACGCGCTGTTGCTCGTCAACGCCAACGGCACGGTCGTCAACGCCAATTCGATCGCGCTCGAGGTCATGGAGAGTCCCGGCACCGGGCTCGTCGGCCGGGGCGTGCTCGACCTCTTGCCCGAGTTCGACTCCAAGCTGATCCCCGGCTCCATGCGCCGGCCCGGCGAGGACGACGGCGGCCGCGCCAAACCCAAACGGATGACCGCGCGCCGTACCGACGGCTCCGAGTTCCCCGTAGAGGTCACCAGCGCGCATCTCGACGGGCGCGACGCCTACCGTGAGCCGCAACCCTCGTACACGGGTGACGAGCTGCTGATGCTCGTGGTCCGCGATCTCTCGCAGACCGTGGACACCGAGGCCGAGCTGGCCCGCTCGCAGCGGCAGACCGAGATGATCCTGCGCGCCGCCGCCGAGGGTGTCGTCGGCACCGACACCGACGGACGGGTGGTGCTGGTCAACCCGGCCGCCGCCCAGATCCTCGGCTACCGCGCCACCGACCTCGGCAACCGCGAACTGCACGGCCTCGTCCAGCACTCCCGCGCCGACGGCTCCCCCTTCCCCTTCGAGGAGTCCCCGCTCGCCGACACCCTGCGCAGCGGCCGCAAGCACCGCGTCCGCGGGCAGGTGCTGTGGAACAAGGCCGGACAGCCGGTCGCCGTCGACCTCACCACCTCGCCCGTACGGGACGGGGAGCAGCTCGTCGGCGCCGTCATGACCTTCACCGACCGGCGGCCCTACGACGCCCTCGCCGCGCGGCACGCCCAGCTGATGGCCGTCCTCGGCGAATCGCTGCGGGGACCGCTGGACGAGCTGCGCGGTGAGCTGGCGACGCTCGCCGCCGACGACGCCGGACAGCTGTGGCCCGAGGCCAACCAGCTGCTGCACCACCTGGCCGCCGGGTACTCACGTATGACCACGCTGGTGGACAACGTCCTCGGCTACCAGCGCCTGGACACCGGCAGGGACCGGCTCACGAAAAAAAACGTCCTGATCAACACCGTCGTCACGGCGGGCGTCGACGGGGCCGTCGAGCTGATCGGTCCCGGCCGCGCGCAGTTCGCCGTCCACGCGCCGACCATCGAGGCCGAGGTGGACGCGGACCGGATCGCGACCGCGCTCGCCCACCTGGTCGCAGACGTGGCCGGGGTCGACGCCACCGGCAAGACCCGCCAGGGCAGCGGGTACAGCGACTCGACGATCGTGGTGGCCGCCGCGCAGCGTGGCGATGTCGTACGGATCGAGGTGCGCGGGCCGTACGAGGGCGGTAACCCGGTCCACGAACCGATCGTGCGGGGGATCGTGGCCGCGCACGGCGGCGTCCTGCAGACGGTGGAGGTCCCGGGCGCGCCCGGCGGGGCGTACGTGCTGGAGCTCCCGCTCGGCTCGGGCGCCGGAACGGTGGTCCTGCCGGAGCCGGCGGAGGAGCCCCCGACCGGTCCGACCACGGACGGCGCGGGGACGGCCGGGGGCGCCGCTCCCGGCAAGGTCTCCGGCGGCCGGCGTGCCCGGCGCGGGGTGGACGCCTTCCTGGACGACGAGACCCCCGACCCCGCGGCGGCACAGGCCGCACAGCCCGCACCGGGTGGTGGCGCGCTGGCGCTGCCCTCCGGGCGGCGGCGCGGGGGCGAGGCCGCGGACGCTCCCGAGACGGGCCCCGAGCTCGCGCAGTCCCCGGTGAACCCGGCGGGGCTCGGCACCGGACGCAGGCGCGGCCGGGCCGGTGACGGCAGCGGCGAGGCCGAGGGCCCCGGCGGGCACGAGGGCCCCGGACGGCCCGTGCCCCCGCAAGGCACCGCCATGCCCGCGCTCCCGCCCGTACCCGCGGTGCCCCCGGTTCCGGTGACCGAGCATCCCGCCGGGCGGCGCCGGGCGCTGGGGCCGGCCGGTTCGGCGCAGCCCGGCGGCCCCGTGCCCGCGACCGGGCTCGGGCCGACGCCCGCTCCCGCGCGGCCCATCGCCCCCGAGGGCGGCTTCGCGCTGCCCGCCGGCCCGACAGCGGCTCCCCCCGCGGCGGGCTCCGACGCCGACGCTCCGGCCGGGCGGCGTGGCCGCCGGGTGCTGGGCGCCCCCGCCGCCGAACCCGAGCCCGAGGCGGCCGCTACCGCCGCTGCCACCGGCTCCGCGCAGCCCGACGATTCCGCCGAGAACCCGACCGGGCGGCGCCGCGCGCTGGCCGGCGCTCCGGCATGGCCGGTTCCGGCCGCCCGTACCGCTCCCGAGGGCGACGAGGCCTCCGGTCAGGTCGCGGTCCCCGGTGCGCGTCGCCCGCAGGACGCCCCGGCGGAGGGCCAGGCCGCGCAGCCGATCAGCGTGCGCGCCCTCGGCACGCTCGGCCAAGGCATCTCCGTCGATGCGAGCGGCTCCGGCCCGACCTCCGGTTCCGGTGCGGCTTCCGGTTCCGGCCGCCGTCGCCGGCTCGCCGAGCCCACCCCGCAGGGCCGAGCCTTCGCGATAGGGGCGCCCGAGGCCGGCTCCGACGAGGGCCCCGAGCCGCTGGACGGCCCGGGCGGCGCCGTCGAGGTGGTCAACCGGCCCGTGCCGCAGCCTGTCGACGACGAGCTGCCGCCGGAGCCCCTGGACAACCCGCGCCGGCTCCTGGTGTGGCCCGCGCCCGATGTGCAGACGCAGCAGGCGCTGAGCGACCGTGGCTACCGGCCGGTGATCGTGCACTCCCGCGAGGAGGTGGACGCGCAGATCGCCGCGTTCCCCGCCGCGCTGTTCGTCGACCCGCTGACCGGGCCGATCACCCGGACCGCTCTGCAGTCCCTGCGCCAGGCCGCGGTGGCCGCGGAGGTCCCCGTACTGGTCACGGCCGGGCTGGGGCACGCCACCCGCGAGGCGGCGTACGGGGCCGATCCGGCCGTGCTGTTGAAGGCGCTGGCGCCGCGTGACAGCGAGCAGCACCCTTCCCGGGTGCTGCTGATCGAGGAGCACGACGAGATCGCGACCGCACTGACCGCCGCCCTGGAACGACGCGGCATGCAGGTCGCGCGGGCGGGCGCGGACACCGACGCCGTGGAACTGGCGACGCGGATGCGACCCAACCTGGTGGTCATGGACCTGATGCAGGTGCGCCGTCGGCGGGCCGGGATCGTGGACTGGCTGCGCGCGAACGGGCAGCTGAACCGCACCCCGCTGGTCGTCTACACGACGACCGGCATCGACCCGGCCGAACTGCCGCGGCTCGCGTCCGGCGAGAGCGTCCTCTTCCTCGCGGAGCGGGCCACCACGGCGGACGTCCAGGGCCGCATCGTGGACCTGCTCGCCAAGATCGGCACCAACTAGTAATCCTGGGCCGATGGCCATCATCAACACGAGCGAGCACACCGTCCCCGCCGACAACGGGGAGGTGAATCTGCTCATCGCCCGGCAGGTGGAGCCCGGCCACGAGGAGACCTTCGAGGCCTGGGCCCACGGCATCCTGGAGACGGCCGCGGGCTTCCCGGACCACCTGGGGTACGGGCTCTTCCGTCCGGCGACGCAGGGCGGGCCGTGGTTCCTGGTCCACCGCTTCCGCAATCAGGCCGCTTTCGAGCGCTGGCAGGACTCCCCGGAGCGGGCGGAGTGGTTCTCCAACTGCCTCGGCCACCACCACACGGAGATAGCCCGCCGGGAACTGCACGGCATGGAGACGTGGTTCGCCAAGCCGGGTACGACCCGGCCCGCGCCGCCGCGGTGGAAGATGGTGATCAGCTCGGGGCTGGCCATCTTCCCGATCTCGCTGATCGGCAACGCGGTGCTCGGGCCGTACCTGGTGAATCTGCACTTCGTGCTGCGGACGGCCGCCTTCGCCCTCGTGTTCAGCACCCTGATGACCTACGTGGCCATGCCCGCGGTCAGCAGGCTGCTGCGGCCATGGCTCACCCGCGGTTAGGCCCTGATCGTCAGTCGAGCTTGGTGACGTCCAGTGCGCCGTCCGCGTACTGCTTGCGGATCACCTTCTTGTCGAACTTGCCGACACTGGTCTTCGGCACCGCCTCGATGAACGTCCAGCGCTCCGGCAGCTGCCACTTGGCGACGGTCCGGGCGAGGAACTCGCGCAGACCCGTGTAGTTCACGGTCGCGCCCTCCTTGAGGACGACCGTGGCCAGCGGGCGCTCCCCCCACTTCTCGTCGGGGACGGCGACGACCGCGGCCTCGGCGACCTCGGGGTGCGCCATCAGCGCGTTCTCCAGGTCCACGCTGGAGATCCACTCGCCGCCGGACTTGATGACGTCCTTGGCGCGGTCGGTGAGGGTGAGGAAGCCGTCGGCGCTGATCACACCGACATCGCCGGTCTTGAGCCACCCGTCGGCGCTGAACTTGTCCTCGGGCCGGAGGGGTTCGCCGGACACACCGCCGTAGTAGGAGCTCGCGATCCAGTTGCCGCGCACCTCCAGTTCGCCGGCCGACTCCCCGTCCCAGGGCAGGAGGTCGCCTGCGGGCCCGATCAGCCGGGCCTCGACGCCCGCCGGGAAGCGGCCCTGGGTGATCCGGTAGGGCCACTCCTCCTCGGCGCTCAGGCCGGCCGGCGGGTGTGCCATCGTGCCCAGCGGCGAGGTCTCGGTCATGCCCCAGGCGTGGCAGACGCGGACGCCGAGCTTGTCGTACGCCTCCATCAGGGAGGGCGGACAGGCCGCGCCGCCGATGGTGACCTGCTTCATCGACGTCAGGTCACGCGGGTTGGCGGTGACCTCGGCCAGCAGGCCCTGCCAGATGGTGGGAACGGCCGCGGCGTGCGAGGGCTTCTCCCGCTCGATCATCTCGGCGAGCGGGGCGGGCTGCAGGAACCGGTCCGGCATCAGCATGTTGATACCGGTCATGAAGGTGGCGTGCGGCAGCCCCCAGGCGTTCACGTGGAATTGCGGGACCACGACGAGGGTGGTGTCCCGGTCGGTGAGCCCCATCGACTCGGTCATGTTGACCTGCATCGAGTGCAGGTAGATCGAGCGGTGGGAGTAGACGACGCCCTTGGGGTCCCCGGTGGTACCGGAGGTGTAGCACATCGCGGCCGCCTGGCGCTCGTCCAGTTCCGGCCAGTCGTAGTTGTCGGAGCGGCCCTCGAGGAGCTCCTCGTACTCGTGCACGCGCACGTTCAGGCCTTCGAGCACGGACCGGTCGCCGATGCCGCTGACCACCACGTGCTCGACGGTCGGCAGGTGGGGCAGCAGCGGTGCGAGCAGGGGCAGCAGCGTGCCGTTGACCAGCACCACCCGGTCGGCGGCGTGGTTGACGATGAAGACCAGCTGCTCAGGAGGAAGCCGCAGGTTCAGGGTGTGCAGGACCGCACCCATGGAGGGGATCGCGAAGTACGCCTCGACATGCTCGGCGTTGTTCCACATAAGGGTGGCGACCCGCTCCTCCTGCTGCACTCCGAGCTCGTCGCGCAGGGCGCCGGCGAGACGGGTGGCGCGGTTGCCGATCTCGGCGAAGCTGCGGCGGTGCGGCTCGGCCTCCCCGGTCCAGGTCGTGACCTGGGACTTCCCGTGGATCGTCATCCCGTGGCGGAGTATGCGGGCGACGAGGAGCGGTACGTCCTGCATGGTGCTGAGCAAAGCGTCCTCCCGGTGAGCGCTGCGGCGCTGCGGCGGCTACGGATGCTGCCGATTCTGCGCACGTACCGGCCGGCATGTCACTACCCGGGAGTAGAAACCACGGCGTGTTTCACGTGAAACATCCCCGGACGTCCCCAGGTTTCACGTGAAACAGCCTGCGCATCACCGGACCGGCACGAGCTCCGGGTCCTCACGGAGCTTGCCCAGTGCGCGGGAGACCGCACTCTTGACGGTACCGACCGAGACGCCGAGCAGCTCCGCCGTCTGCACCTCGCTCAGGTCCTCGTAGTACCGCAGGACGACCATGGCCCGCTGCCGGTCGGGCAGCCGGGTCACCGCGCGCCACATCGCGTCGCGCAGCGCCTGTGCCTCGGCGGGGTCGCAGGCCGAAACCGCCTCGGTCTCCGGGAGCTCGTCGCACACGAACTCGTCGACCTTGCGCTTGCGCCACTGGGAGGTACGGGTGTTGACGAGGGTCCGCCGGACGTAGCCGTCCAGGGCCCGGTGGTCCTCGATCCGGTCCCAGGCCACGTATGTCTTCGCGAGGGCCGTCTGGAGCAGGTCCTCCGCATCGCACGGGTTGGCGGTGAGGGAGCGCGCGGTGCGCATCAGGACCGTGCCGCGGGTCCGGACGTACGCCGAGAACGACGGATACGGCGTCGGAGTCGAGGCGAGCGTGCACACTGGCGTGGTCATGTCTCCACGTTAGGAGCGCCCGCCTGCCATGGGATCGACCGCAGGTGCCGATGGTGGATCCATCTCAGGTTGTAGGAACAGGGCCGTCCCCACCCCCTGAAGGTGGAGGGGGCGGGGGCCGCTGGTCCCGGTTCTCAGCCGTCGGCGCTGAGGACGAGACCGGAGGTCGGGACCCCGGTGCCGGCCGTGACCAGCGCGTGCGCCGCCCCCGCGACCTGGTTGACGGAGGTTCCGCGCAGCTGACGGACGGCCTCGGCGATGCCGTTCATCCCGTGCAGGTACGCCTCCCCGAGCTGGCCGCCGTGGGTGTTGAGCGGCAGTGCGTCCTCGGCCACGAAGTCCGCGGCCTCACCGGGCGCGCAGAATCCGAACTCCTCCAGCTGCATCAGCACGAAGGGGGTGAAGTGGTCGTAGAGGATGCCGACGTCGATGTCCGAGGGCCGTAGCCCGCTGGTCCGCCACAGCTGGCGGGCGACCACGTCCATCTCCGGCAGCCCGGTGAGGTCGTCGCGGTAGAAGGAGGTCATGCCCTCCTGGCGACGGCCGGCGCCCTGCGCGGCCGCGGTGATCACGGCGGGCGCGTGCCGCAGGTCCCGGGCGCGCTCGGTCGTGGTGACGACGACGGCCTGGCCGCCGTCCGTCTCCTGGCAGCAGTCGAGCAGCCGCAGCGGTTCCACGATCCAGCGTGAGGCGGCGTGGTCGGCGAGGGTGATGGGCTTGCCGTGGAAGTACGCGGCGGGGTTGTTCGCGGCGTGCCGGCGGTCGGTGACCGCGACGTGCCCGAAGGCTTCGGGGGTGAGGTTGTAGGTGTGCAGGTAACGCTGGGCGGTCATGGCCACCCAGGAGGCCGGGGTCAGCAGACCCCAGGGCAGCGACCAGCCGAGCGCCGCCCCCTCCGCCGAAGGCTCCCGCTGCTGGACCCCTGACCCGAAGCGGCGTCCGGAGCGCTCGTTGAAGGCGCGGTAGCAGACGACGACCTCCGCGACCCCGGTGGCGACGGCCAGGGCCGCCTGCTGCACGGTGGCGCAGGCCGCGCCGCCGCCGTAGTGGATCCGGGAGAAGAAGGAGAGGTCCCCGATGCCGGCCGCCTGGGCGACGGTGATCTCGGGGCTGGTGTCCATGGTGAAGGTGACCATGCCGTCGACGTCGGCGGGGGTGAGGCCGGCGTCGTCGAGGGCCGCGTGCACGGCCTCGACGGCGAGCTTGAGCTCACTGCGGCCGGAGTCCTTGGAGAACTCGGTCGCTCCGATGCCGACGATGGCGGCGCGGCCGCCGAGCTCGTCGCGGGTACGGACGCTCATGCCGGCACCTCCGCGGTGACGGTCCCCGTGACGTGGTGGCCGATTCCGTTGGCGCCGACGACCCGGATCTCGACGAGTGTCCGGGCGACAGCGGTCGCCGGCACGGCGGTCCCCGAGACGGCGGTCCCCGAGACGGCGGTGACGGTGCCGGTGAGAGTCATCGTGTCGCCCGGGTAGTTGGGGGCACCGAGGCGGATGGCCACCTTGCGCAGGACGGCCTGCGGCCCGAGGTGGTCGGTGATGTACCGCCCGACCAGGCCGTTCGTGGTCAGGATGTTCATGAAGATGTCCGGGGAGCCCTTCTCCTGCGCGAGCGCCGCGTCGTGGTGCACGTCCTGGTAGTCACGGGAGGCGACCGCACCCGCGACGATCAGCGTGCGGGTGATCGGTATCTCCAGCGGCGGCAGCGTGTCGCCGACCCTCATGCCTGTTCTCCCTCGGCTGTCGAAGCGAATGCGGGCGAGGCCGCGATCGAGGCCCCCAGCTCGGCCAGCAGCTCGCTGCCGCAGCCCAGGTAGGCGTCCAGATGGCGGCCCCACAGGAAGTGCCGGTGGACGGGGTGGTCCAGGTCGGCGCCCATGCCGCCGTGCAGGTGCTGGCCCGCGTGCACGACCCGCTTGCCTGCCTCCGATGCCCACCAGGCGGCCGTCAGCGCGTGCTCGTGCGCCGCAAGGCCCTGGTCGATGCGCCATGCCGCCTCGTAGGTGGTGACCCGGATCGCCTCGGTTTCCATGTACGCGTCGGCCGCGCGCAGCATGACCGCCTGGTTGGTGGAGAGCGGCCGGCCGAACTGCTCCCGGGTGGAGGTGTACTCCACCGCGCGGGCCAGCGAGCCCGCGCAGACGCCCGCCTGGAGTCCGGCGAAGGCGGTGCGGGCGGCGGCCAGTGTGTCCTCGTACGCGCCCTCGGAGCCGAGGCGTTCTCCCTCGGCTCCGGTCAGCGTGAGCCGGCCCGCGGACCAGGGAGCCGTGGTCTCCACCGGTGCGGTCCGCACGCCGGGCGCGTCGGTCCGTACCAGCCACAGCGCCCGATCCGCGTCCGGGACCAGTACGTGCGTGGCGTCGCGCAGCCACGGCACGGCGGGGGCGGTACCGGTGAGCCGGCCGCCGTCGGCGGTGATCCGGCCGCGCTCCGGAAAGGCTCCGGTGGCCACCGCCTCGCCCGTGCCGAGGGCGGGCAGCAGCCGGGCGCGCTGCTCGGGGCTGCCGTGCGCGGCCACGGGAAGGATCCCGTACACGCAGGTGGCGGCATAGGGAACCTGTGCGGTGGTGCGCCCCTGTTCCTCCAGCAGGAGGACCAGGCCGAGCAGGCCGATCTCCTCGACCGCGGCGGTCAGTCCGACCGTGGTGAGGGCCTTCCACAGCTCGGCGTCGCTGCCCGTGCCGGCTTCGGCGAGGCGTTCGTGGGTGGCGAGATCGGAGAAGATCCGGGCGGCGAGACCGACCGCGGCGGCCTGCTCCTCGGTGGGGTGGAAGTCCATCAGCCCTCACTCCCTCTGAACACGGGGAGTTCGAGGCCGTCGTCGATGCGCAGGAACTCCAACTGGACGGGGAGGCCGATGCGCACCTTGTCGTAGGGCACGCCCGTGATGTTGCTGACCATCCGGACTCCCTCGGCGAGCTCGACGAGTGCGACCGCGTAGGGCGGGTCGAAGGCCGGGAAGGGCGGGTGGTGCATGACGACGTAGCTGAACACCGTGGCGGCCCCGGAGGCCTCGACCGTGTCCCAGTCGGGGCTCGCGCAGGCGTTGCAGCCGGGGAGCCACGGGAAGCGCAGGGCTGCGCAGGAGGTGCAGCGCTGGATCAGCAGTTTGTGATCGCGCACCCCGTCCCAGAACCCCTGGTTGTCGCGGTTGATCACCGGGCGGGGGCGCTGCGCCGGCGGGCGCTGCGCCGGGGACCGCCGCACCGGCCGGACTGCGGGCGCGTACTTGAGGATGCGGAAGCGGTGGGTGCCGGCGAGCTCCCCGTCGGCCTGGACGTCCATGCGGGTGGTGACGAAGTGGCCGGTGCCCAGCTTGGTCGTCTTGCGGGGGGACACGGTCTCGATGACGGCGTCGAAGGTGATCGCGACGCCGGGGCGCAGGGGGCGGTGGTACTCCTGCTCGCAGTCGGTGGCGACCACGGAGGTGAAGCCGGCGCCGTCGAGGAGCGTGAGGAGGTCGTCGTAGGCGGAGGAGCGGTCCGCGTGGCCGGAGAGACCGCCCATCGTCCAGGCCTGGAGCATGGTGGGCGGCGCGATGGCGTCGGGCCCGGTGTAGGCGGGGTTCGCATCGCCCATCGCCTCGCACCAGTGGCGGATCATCGGCTCGTTGACCGCGTCCTTGCCCCGGCCCGCAGTGGCGGCCGGCAGGCCTTCGAAGGCAGCCAGCAGTGCGTGGAACCGCGCTGCCTCCGCAGCCTCGGTCTCTGCCTCGGTCTCTGCCTCTGCCTCGGCCGCGAGAACCGCCGCGGCAGCAGCCGTGTCCGCGCCTCCCTCCGCGTCGCGCCCGTCCGCCTCCGCGTCCGCCGTCATCGCTTCCTTCCCTTCATGCCGAGCCGCATCATCGCGACGATCTCCCGCTGGACCTCGCTGACCCCGCCGCCGAACGTGTTGATCTGGGCGGCCCGGTTCATCCGTTCGAGCTCGCCGCCCGCGAACGCCTCGGGCCCGCGGATCAGTGCCTCCTCGCCCACCACCTCCTGGCACATCCGGTACACCTCGACGGTGGATTCGGTGCCGAGGAACTTCACCCCGCTGGCGTCGCCGGGAGCCAGCGCGCCACTGCCCACGTCCTGGACGAGGCGCCAGTTGAGGAGGCGTACGGCGGCCAGGCGCGCGTGCGCCTCGGCGAGCCGCGACTGCACCCAGGGCAGGTCCGCGGACCGGTCGCCGGTGATCGGGTCGGGGGTGCGGGCGTGGTCGAGCGCGTACGCGTAGAAGTCCTCGGCCTGCATGCCGATGGCGGCGAGGGCGACGCGTTCGTGGTTGAGCTGGTTGGTGATCAGGCCCCAGCCGCCGTGCTCGGGTCCGACGAGATGGCCTGCGGGCACGCGGACGCCGTCGTAGTACGTGGCCGTGGTGGTGAGCCCGCCCACCGTGTCGATCGGCGTCCAGGAGAAGCCTGGGGTGTCGGTGGGCACCAGGATGATCGAGATGCCCTTGTGCTTGGGGGCCTCGGGGTCCGTGCGGCAGGCGAGCCAGATCCAGTCCGCGTTCTGGGCGTTGGAGGTGAAGACCTTCTGCCCGTCGATCAGCCAGTCGGATCCCTCACGGACGGCACGGGTGCGCAGGGCGGCGAGATCGGTGCCGGCCTCGGGTTCGGAATAGCCGATGGCGAAGACGATGTCGCCCGCGAGTATCCGGGGGAGGAAGTAGTCCTTCTGCTCCTGCGTCCCGTACTTCATCAGGGTCGGGCCGACGGTGTTGAGCGTGACCATGGAGACGGGGGCGCCTGCCCGGTAGGCCTCGTCGAAGAAGACGAACTGCTCGTCGGCGCCGCGCCCCTGGCCGCCGTACTCGACCGGCCAACCGAGACCGAGGAGCCCGTCGGCGCCTATCCGACGCAGGAGTTCGCGCTGACGGGTCGGATCGTCGGGGAGGCCGTCCGGCAGCAGGTCCTTGAAGTACGCGCGCAGTTCGGCGCGGAGCCGCAACTGGCCTTCGGTCGGGGCGAGGTGCACGGCGCTGGCCTCCCGGCATCACATCATCGAGGGAACCTGACTGTCCGTCAGATTCACCCGTGGTGTCAAGGTCGGGGCGACATGCGCGAGGGCGCCTGCGCTACCGGACCCCAGCCGGTCCGGTCGCACAGACGCCCTCAAGAATCGGAGCGGCTCAGGCCGCGGCTACCACCAGGGGACGAAGTTGACCGCGACGGTCGGGTTGGACTGGTCGATCGCGGTGAGGGCCGAGCCGTTCACCTGGGCGGTGTTGCTCTGATTGGAGGCGCCGGAACCCGTGGCCACCTGCTGCGAGGTGGACGAGTTGCCGTTGTTGTTGCCGCCCACACCGCTGCCGACGATGCCGGCCACGCTCGCATTCGATCCGTCGTTCGCGAAGGAGTCGTTGTCGGCCACCGCCACCCCGCCGAAGAGCGCGGCGGCAAGGGGGAGAGCGGCGACGGCGGCCATGACGCGGGCGGTACGGATGCTTGCCATGTCTTTATCCTCCAGAAAACCGAAGTGGGACTTGCTCCAAGGCAGTTGGCCGACCGCCTTGTTGGTTCGTTCTGCGTGGTGACGACGTCGCGAGACCAGAGTTGCCCACCGAATCCCCGGCGAACCACCCCGGAGTGCCCGATTCCCCCGCAAGTATGACCAACATCGGATAAACCTCATTCGCGCCCTCGAAGGCCCAGGTCAACACCCTGTAAGCGGCTGAACCCCGCGCCGCACAAGGGATGAAGCGTTCCGCCAGACAACCTGTCCCGAACATGCCGAAAAGGGCCGCGCCGTCCGGGAACCCCACCGTCTCCCGGGCCTGCGGCCCTGCAATACCAAGCTTCACGCCCCCTGCGCGACCCCTGCACGCCCCGGCGTGAGCCGGGGTGATCCGTCCGTGCCCTGCCCTGGGGCACCCTCCAGGCGCGATCCACGGTCACGACCGACCGGGCTCCAGCGCCTGACACCGGGCCTGCTTCTCTGCTACTGCTACTGCTCCAGCCGTTGCTGCTGTCCGGCGGCGGCGCTCACGCCTGCGAACCGGACCCTGCGACTGCTCTTCGCTCTCGCGGACTGCACGTACGGGGACTTACCTGCGCTCACGGGCACTCACCTGCACCACCGGACTACGCAGCGAGCGCGAGCGCGTCCCGGCCGGCACCGGTGGCGGCCGTGGGCACTGCGGGTGCGGCTGCGGCTCCGGCTCCGGCTCCGGCTGCGGGTACCGCGGTGTGCGCTGCGGCCGAGGTCAGTGTGCGGGAGGCGGTTCCGGCCCCGATTTCCGTCCCGGTCCCGGTCCCGGCACCCATGGCCGCGGCGGTGGTGGAACGTCGTACGGAGGGGGTCTTGCCGTGCGCCTCGGCGCGGATCCGCTGCTTGATGGTCGGCGGCAGCGAACCGCCCCGCATCATCTCCCGCCAGCTCCGCCGGGCCGTGACGGCCGGCCGGCGTACAGCGCCGGACTCGGTACCCGTGGCGTCCGCAGCGGGGGCGGAGGCCGCGGCCGGAGCCGACTTCACTGCGAGACCGAAGCCGGAGAGGACGGCCATCAGGACGGCGAGGACGGAGGTCCAGATCGACGTGAGAATGCTGCGGTGAGTCATGACGAGGTGCCTCGTTTCACGATGTTCGGACGGGCGGATCTGAATACATTCGTCATGATGTGGCCGCAACCGTGTCGGTCCCACGACGCGCGCCGATCTTCCGACAAACACCACTCGGAAGGCCCAATACCCTGGCTCAGCCCCCTTGCCGCCCTCCCCGAAGCCTCCGGCAAATCGGCACCAGAACCGGCTCTGACCTGCACATTTCCTCCAGCACGCCCCCCACCGACCGGCAAGCTGGGAATCACCGAGCCCGCCTTGCCCCGGCGGAGTACGTACGCAGGCACGTACCGGGGGCGTGCACGCGGAAGCAGGCCCGGGTCGGCGGCCCGGGCCTGCTCCAGGAAAGGCGAGAAAGGCGGAGCATCAGAAGATACGGAGCCCGATCCGGCCGAGGAGGGTGCCGGCGTGCGTGCCGTAGACGGCCGGCACCACGACGGCGGCAAGGAGCAGCACGGCTTCTCTCACGGGTACGGGGCGTGTGGCGTCGCCGACGGTCAGGACCATGTCGCAGCGGTCGCGCACCGCGTCGTCGTGGGTGGCGATGACGACGGCGCAACCCTCCTCGCACATCGTGCGGAGGATCTCGACGACCATGGAGGTGTTGTCGTGGTCGAGGGCGCCCGTCGGTTCGTCGGCCAGGACGAGGGCTGGCTGCCCTCCTTGACGATCGAAAACAGATCGGCCCCTGACCATGAATCCCGGTCAGGGGCCGTTCAACTGCGGTGGGTGTGGGATTTGAACCCACGGTGACTCGCGCCACGACGGTTTTCAAGACCGTTCCCTTAGGCCGCTCGGGCAACCCACCTGGCCGGTACAGAGTACCGGCCAGGTGGGGGTGGCGGGAGCGGGTCGGAGGTCAGGAGGCCTGGGCCTTGTCGTAGGCCGCCTTCGCCTCGTTGCCGAAGTACGGGCCGTACATCCGGTTCGGGAGGAAGGTGTAGCCGAAGCTGTTCACCGAGACCTGGGTACCCAGGCCCGTGGCCTCGTTGAAGTCCTGGAACCAGGGTCCGCCGCTGGAGCCGCCGGTCATGTTGCAGCCCAGGCTGTGGTCCTTGGTCAGCAGGAAGTCCTTACCGGTGTTGCCGCTGCAGTAGACGAGCTTGGTGCCGTCGTACGGGGCCGCCGCGGGGAAGCCGAAGGAGTACATCTTCTTGTTGTAGCCGCCGTTGAAGGCGATCCCCTGGGCCCCGACGACCTGGCTGAGGGTCTGCCCGTTCAGCGGGGCGACGACGGCAAGGCCGACGTCCATGTTCATGTCCTCGCTCGCGGCCCACTGGTCGGTGGCGAAGGTCTTGGTGGCCGACCACTGCCCGTAGGGTGCGGATCCGTTGTTGTAGGCGGGGACGAAGACCCAGTTCGTGTGCCAGGCACCCTGGTACTTCACGCAGTGGCCGGCCGTGATGACCGTGCTGCCGTTGGCGCTGGTGACCGAGTCGCCGGAGCAGGAAGCGGTCCGGTCGCCCATCGTGAAGAAGACGCGCCCCGAGGTCTTCACCACCGCGCCGCCGGCCGTCCAGGCGCCACCCACCTGCGGGAACGCCGTGGGGGACCCCGCCGCCGTCGGTGCAACGGTCGTGGGGGTCGCCGACGTGGCGACCGCGGTACGGGCCGCTCCGGGGACCGCCGTCACGTCGAGCGGGACGGCTGCGCGCATCCGCTCGGCGGTCCAGAAGCCCTGGGTGTGCTGCTGCCGGAAGGACGCGGGGGCGTCCGCGGCGATCGAGGGGGTGGCCGCCGTCAGGGCGCCCGCGACCAGGGCGCCGGCCGCGAGCAGGACGGACAAGGCCGTGCGATGACGATTCACGCATGACTCCTTCTGCCGTGCCCGGGCCGGGTGGCGAAGCCGGGCAGGGTGGGGGTGAAGAGCGGTCGGTGCGGATCGGCTGTGCGCGGTTCGTGGAGCGTCGTGCGTCGTGCGTCGTGCGGAATACCGGGGGCAGAGTGGCACGGGCGCGTCGCAATGTCAGCGGGCAGTCGGAACGTTCGGTCGGTTCCGGCCAGGAAATGGCCAACTCCCCTCCGTTGCAACGCCGTACGGCGTCATGCGGTGTCATGCGGCGTCGCACGGCCTCATACGGTGAGCATCACGCCCGCGTACGAGACCCCCGCCACCACCACCCATGCCCCGAGCCCCAGGGCCGCAGCCCGCCCGCCGGTCCGGGCCAGCGTCGGCAGGTGCACCGCGCTCCCCAGGCCGAAGAGGGCCGCCGCCAGCAGGGCCTCCTGGGCGGTGTGCGCCCACTCCAGCGCTACGTCGGGCAGTACCCCGGTGGCGCGCAGCGCGGCCGCGGCCAGGAACCCGAGCACGAACAGCGGCACCGGCGCCGGCCTGCGGCCCGAGGCGGTGCGCACCCCGCGGCGCCGGGCCCGTACCGAGAAGGCGACGGCCGCCACCAGTGGGGCGAGCAGCGCCACCCGCATCAGCTTGACCAGGACCGCCTCGCCCAGGGCGGCGGGACCCGCGGTCTGCGCGGTGGCCACGACCTGGCCGACGTCGTGGACCCCGGCGCCGACCCAACGCCCGAAGGCGGCGTCGGAGAGCCCCAACGGATCCTGGAGAAGGGGGAGTACCCCTATCGCGAGCGTCCCGCAGAGGGTGACCAGTGCCACCGAGGCCGCCACGTCCTCCTCGTCGCTCCCGGACACCTCGCTCACTGCGCCGATCGCCGAGGCGCCGCATATCGAGTACCCGGTGGCGATCAACAGCGGCTGATCTCCGGGGAGTCCCAGCCTGCGGCCCAGCCAGAGCGTGCCGAAGAAGGTGGCCGCGACCACGCCGACCACCATGGCCACCGTGGCCCAGCCCAACCGGAGCACCTGGTCCAGCCCCAGACCGAGGCCCAGCAGGACGATGCCCATCCGCATCAGCCGACGACCGGCCAGGGAGAGACCCGGGCGCGCGGCCGTGCGTACGAACGTCCGCAGGCCCGGAAGGTGCGCCACCGCGATGCCCAGCAGCACCGCCGCGGTCAGCATCGGCACGGCGGGCACGAGGCGGTGCACGCACCAGGCCGTCAGCGCGCCGCCTGCGGCCATCGCCAACCCGGGCCACGGAGTGGGTGTTTCACGTGAAACAGCCCGGACCGGCGCGCCTTGGGGGCGGTGGAGGAGGGCCATCAGTCGACGGGGAGCGTGTAGACGCGACGGATGCTGGTGCCCAGCCGGGAGACGTCGGCGCCGTACACATGCACCGATATCGCCTTGGTCGTACAGGAGTTGCGCACCTTGTGGATGTCACCGGGCGGAGCGAACCCGCAGACGTCGCCCTGGGCGTTGACCACGTCCTCGGTCGCCACCAGCCGGGCGGGACCGGCGCCCGGCGCGAGCCGGAAGCGGCGCTCGCTCTCCTCACCCTGGTGCACCCCGGCCACGCACCAGGACACGTGGTCATGGATGCAGGTCTCCTGCCCGGGCATCCACACCAGCGCCACCACGGAGAAGCTGCCGTCGGTCTCGGCGTGCAGGATGTGCTGCCGATAGCGCTCCGGGTCGCCTTCCCGCTGCGCCGGAGTCAGCAGGTCCGGCGCGCCCAGGTGCGGAGCGAGCCGTTCGCCCACCAGGTACGCGGTGAGGTCGGGAGCCAGCCCCCGCTCCACGACCGTGCGGATCTCACTGACGAGGGCGGCCATCCTCGTGGTGGTACGGGCCGGCGTGGTGGTGGTCATATCGGCAGCGTGCTGCCGACATTCCATCACGTCCAACGACAGTTATGACCTGAAATCCCAAGCCCTGCTTATGGATCGGTCAGCAGCCCACCCGGTTCGCCGCCACCTGCTTCAGCGCGTCGAGCACCACGGCCGTCGCCGGGATCCGCAGATGGTCGCGGTAGACGTACGCGGCGATGTGCCGGCGCGCGGCGGGCTGGAGCGCCCGCCCGCAGACTCGGCTCAGCGAGAGGGAGGGCAGCACCAGGGCCGGCATCATCGCCACGCCCAGTCCTTGTGCGACCAGGCTCTGCACGACCAGGTTGTCGTCGGTGGCGAACCGGATGTCGGGCACGAACCCCAGCTCCGCGCACTCGTGCAGCAGGTTCGCCCGGCAGCGCGGGCAGCCCGCGATCCACCGTTCCTCGGCGAGGTCGGCCAGGTGCACGGCACGGCGGCGGGCCAGCGGATGCCCGGTCGGGAGCAGCACCGTCAGCTGGTCCTCCATCAGCCTGACCTCGGCGACCTCCTCCGGGATCTCCTCGTGCAGCCCGGGATAGGTGAAGGCCAGGGTGATGTCGCACTCCCCGCGCTCCAGTCGGCGCAGCGACTCGGGCGGCTCGCCCTCCAGCAGTTCCACCTGTATGCCCGGATGGTCCTTGGCCAGGCCGCTCAGGGCCTCGGGGACGAGGGTGACATTGGCGCTGGGGAAGCCGCACAGCCTCACCCGGCCGGTGCGCAGCCGGGCGTACGCCCTCAGCTGGGCCTCGGCGGCGGAGAGGTTGCCGAGGATGGTCTCGGCGTGCCGGGAGAGGGACTCCCCGGCCTCGGTGAGCTGCATCTTGCGGCCCACGCGGGTGAACAGGGGCGTCCCGACGGCGCGTTCGAGCGCCTTCATCTGTTGGGTGATGGCGGGCTGGGTGTACCCCAGCACGCGGGCGGCGGCCGAGTACGACCCGGAGGCGACCACCGCGTGAAAGGTCCGTATGTGCCGAGAATCGAACACCAGCGAAGCATAAGCGGACGTTGGAGGGGGCCGTAGGCGAAATTCCGCCTACGGCCCCCTCCTCATCGGGTCGCCGCCGCGACCGGTGGTGCTCGGGTGCTGCTACTTGTCGCCGACCCGCGAGCCGAGCGTGATGTCGACCGTGGTCGGCTTGCCGCCGCGCAGGTAGGTCAGCTTCACGGTGTCGCCGGGCTTGTACGTCCAGATCATGCTGATCAGGGTCGGGCCGCTGTCGACCGGCTTGCCGCCGAACTCGGTGATGATGTCGCCGGGCTTGAGGCCCGCCTTGCCGGCCGGGCCGTTCGGGTCGACCAGTTCGTTGGCGGCCGCGCCCTGCTCGGAGATCTTGGCGCCCTCGGACTTGGCCTGGAGGTCGACCGAGACGGAGATCACCGGGTAGACCGGCTTGCCCGTCTTGATGAGCGATTCGGCGACGTTCTTCGCCTGGTTGATCGGGATGGCGAAGCCGAGACCGATGGATCCGGCCTGGCCGCCGCCGAAGCCGCCGTTGCCCGCCGACTGGATCGCGGAGTTGATGCCGATGACCGCGCCGCGTCCGTCGAGCAGCGGGCCGCCCGAGTTGCCCGGGTTGATCGAGGCGTCCGTCTGGAGGGCGCTCATGTACGAGTTCTTGCTGCCGGAGCCGTCTCCGGAGGCGACCGGGCGGTTCTTGGCGCTCACGATGCCGGTGGTGACGGTGTTCGACAGGCCGAAGGGGGCGCCGATCGCGATGGTCGAGTCGCCGACCGCGACCTTCTCGGAGTCGCCCAGCGGCAGCGGCTTGAGGCCGGCCGGCGGGGTCTTCAGCTTGAGGACGGCGACGTCGTAGCCCTGGGCGCGGCCCACGACCTCGGCGTCGTACCGCTTGCCGTCGGAGAACGTCGCGAACAGCTTGCCGCCGTTCGCTGCGGAGGCCACGACGTGGTTGTTGGTGAGGATGTGGCCCTGCTGGTCGTAGACGAAGCCGGTGCCGGTGCCGCCCTCGCCGTCGCCGGCCGAGGCCTCGATGGTGACCACGCTGGGCAGGGCTCCGGCGGCCAGCCCCGCGATGGAGCCGGCCTCACGCTTGAGGTCCTTGGGGGTGTTCGCGGCGCTGATCGTGGTGGAACCGGTGCCGTCGTCGCTGCGCTGCGCCGCCCAATATCCGACGCCACCGCCGATGCCGCCCGCGAGGAGGGCCGCCACGAGCACGCCCGCGACCAGACCGCCCTTGCCCTTCGGCTTGGGCGCGGGGTGGCCGTCGGTGGTCAGGGGAGCGCCCCAGGCGCCGCCGCCGTGGCCGCCCGCCCCGTACGCCGGCACCGTGGGCGGCGGAGGCGGCCAGCCCTCGGCCCCGTGCGCGGCCGGGGCGGGCGCCTGACCGTAGGCCGGGGGCGCCTGTGCGGGCGGGATCTGCTGGGTGGGCTCGGTGCCGGGCGCCGGGCTCGGCGGCAGCTGCTGGGTCACCGGCTCACCGGCGGCGGGCGCGGGGGTCGCTTCCTGCGTCTCGGAGGCCGGAGCAGGGGGTACGGACGGGGCCGCGGGGGGTGTCGGGGCCGCGGTGCCCTCGTTCTCGTTGCTCACAGCGTTCTCTCCTCGTCACACACGGCTTCAGAATTCTCTGGCGATATCGGTCCGACTGAACGTTCGACGTGCCGCACAAGTTCCTGGGCAAAGCCTTTCCCATGACCCGTCAGAGCACTGTAAGCCGGACCTGTGCATCTCTCCCCGTTCTTTATATCCGACATTTCGGATGCTCTCTCGGGCTCGACCCCGACGCCCGGGGGCCTCGCGGTGGCACCATGACCCGGTGACCCACGCAATGCCGCGCACCATCCAGGTCGTCGCCCACCGCGGCGCCTCCGAGGATGCCCCCGAGCACACCCTGGCCGCCTACCGCAAGGCCATCGAGGACGGCGCCGACGGCCTCGAATGCGATGTCCGGCTGACCGCGGACGGCCATCTGGTCCTGGTCCACGACCGCCGGGTGAACCGCACCTCGAACGGCCGCGGCGCCGTCTCCGCCCTGGAGCTGGCCGATCTCGCGGCCCTCGACTTCGGCTCCTGGAAGGACCGCGAGGAGTCCCCCGACTGGGACGCGGACCCCGAGCGCACCTCAGTCCTCACCCTGGAGCGCCTGCTGGAGCTGGTCTCCGACGCCGGACGACCGGTGCAGCTCGCCATCGAGACGAAGCATCCGACCCGCTGGGCCGGACAGGTGGAGGAGCGCCTCCTCGTCCTTCTCAAGCGCTTCGGCCTGGACGCCCCACCGGCCGAGGGTCCGCACCCGGTGCGGGTCATGAGCTTCTCCGCGCGCTCCCTGCACCGGATCCGAGCGGCCGCGCCGACGATCCCCACCGTGTACCTGATGCAGTTCATCTCGCCCCGGATGCGGGACGGGCGGCTGCCGGCCGGCGTGACGATCGCGGGACCCGGGATGCGGATCGTGCGCAATCACCCCGCCTTCATCCACAAGCTCCAGGGCGCGGGCCACTCCGTACACGTATGGACAGTGAACGAACCCGAAGACGTTCAGCTCTGCGCTGATCTGGGCGTGGAAGCAATCATCACGAACAGACCGCGCCAGGTTCTGTCCCAACTCGGGCGCTGAAACACCCTTTTGCCCACTCGCCACTCCCACCCCTTTCGTCACAGGGTGTGCCCCGGCGCATCCGCTCCGCATTCGGTCGACATGAATGCGTCAGAGGGACCCGCTTCGGGCTGCTTCGACGGTTTCCGGTCCAGGCCATTGGGGCATCCAGACCATGCGTGGGGCTAAGGAGGTTCCGGGGGTGGCGTTGATGGTGGCACAAGAAGTGCCCACGTCGTCGTGCATGGACGTACGCCATGGTCCTGCGGGCGTGGGCGAGGCAAGACACCGGATGCGCGAGGAACTGCGTATCGGCGGAGTGCCCGAATCGGTCGTGGACGATGCCGTACTGATCCTTTCCGAACTGCTCAGCAACGCCTGCCGACACGGCAGGCCGCTCGGCTCTCGGGAAGTCGGAGACGGGGAGATGCGCGCCGCATGGCGCGTCGACGGAGCGGGTCGACTGACGGTCGAGGTCACGGACGGAGGCGGGCCCACCCGCCCGGTTCCTGCCACGCCCTCGGTCACCGCACGGGGCGGTCGGGGGCTGAACATCATCAGCGCCCTGGCCCAGGACTGGGGTGTCCGGGACGGAGCGGCGGGTGAGGTCACCGTGTGGGTGATCGTTGCCTGTGGGCCCCGGCACGAGGATTTCGCTACGCGCGTTGCGCCCCCGGCGATCGACTTCTGTACGGCATTCGACGACCTCGATCCCTGAACCGGGATCCCGACCGCACGACGAACACGAGCGGGCGCACGACCGCACGACCGACACGAGAGCAAGACAGCGCACGACAGCACGACAGCAGCACAGCAGTACCGGTCATCCGCACAGGCGGCCGTCCGGGAGCGCACGCCGACCGTGCTCCCGGCCGCACCCACCCGGTTCCGGCGGTACGAACGGCTAGGCTCGCGCCCAGACACGACGCCGTACCGCCGCAACCGGGAGACACGCACGATGGCCAAGAAGCGCCCCGCAGCCAAGACTGCAAAGCCGCAGCTCAACAACGGTGAGATCCCCGTCGTGGGCGCCCGCGAGCCCTGCCCCTGCGGATCCGGCCGCCGCTACAAGGCCTGCCACGGCGCAGCCGCCGCGCACGCCGTCACCGAGCACGTGCGGCGCCCCTTCGAAGGACTGCCGGGCGAGTGCGACTGGGTCGCGCTGCGCGAGCTGGTGCCCGCCGCCACCGTCCCGCTGTCCCTCAAGGGTGGTCTGCCCGAGGGCGTCCCCTCCGTCACCCTGGTGACCGTACTGCCCATGGCGTGGCCCGCGCTGCGCCGCGAGGACGGGTCCGTCCTCCTCGGCCTGCAGAACGACTCGTCCTCCGGGGACCTCGGCCGCGACATGGCCGACACCCTGGAGCGCGCCCTCGTGGCGGACCCCGGTACGCCGGTTGCCGCTCGCCGGGTTCCCGCCGAGGGCCCCCGACTTCAGGATCTCCTGGACGCCGACGGCGGTTTCGAGCCGGTTGTGCACACCGGCTTCGAATTCTGGATTCCGGAATCCGAGAACGCCCAGAACGCCTCGCCGGAGATCGCCGCCTCGCTGGAGCGCGCCAACGCGGCCGCCATTCCCACCGTCAAGCTGACCGGCGTGGACGCCGCGTACTGGTGCGAGACGCCGGACAAGAACCACCTGCGCTGGGTCATGCCGCACCCCGAGGAGAAGCTGCTCGACGCCCTCGCGCGGCTGCACGCGGCCGGCACGTCCTCGCTCGGCGAGGGCACGAAGCTCGTCGGCTCCTTCCGCGCCCACGGCCTGATGGTCCCGGTCTGGGACCTGCCCACCGGGGTCACGGCCGACGACGTCGAGAAGCCCGCGGCGGAGTTCGCGGAGCGGCTGGCCGGGGCTCTGGCCACGGACGCCCCGCTGACCACGGAGGAGCGCCGGGCACGGGGCGGACTCACCAACCGCCAGGTGACGCTCAGCTGACCGAGCGCCGCGCGCGGAGCCGGTGACCGGAGTCACAACTCCCGCTAATCGTCTGCAAATCGGTGTCTGAATATCGGAGATCGAATTTGCGTACAGGCGATCTCTTGTTACCGTTCTTGTAGCCCGGTCGCTGGTGCATCCCCCGTCGCCAGCGACCGGGCCCTTGATTTTCGGGGTCCGATCAACGGTCACCCGGTGCCGGTGAGTTGCTCCCGGACCTCAAGAGCAGTTCCCCTTCATCATCCGGAACTGCAAATTCCGCTACGGCCGAGTAACCCTCCGGGCCGCCGACCGAAGCCTCCTTCGGCGTCTCGCACAAACCCGGTTCGTCACCCGCGCCCACCGCGCACCGGATCTGTACCGTGCGCCCGGCCGGACCCATCACGGTCAGCACCGCGTCCAGGGCGCGACCACTTGTGTTCCGGTAGTAACTCCGGCCCCACGTCTGAGCTTCACCGACCAACACACAGGTTTGCGCCTCCACCCCGTGCGGCGAGGACAGCTCGGGGCCGCAGCGGGAATCCGTACGGGGCTGCTCGGCCGGCCCGGGCTGCTGCGGGTCGGCCGTCGACGCCGAACGCACGGGCGCGGCCGGGGATGTGCGGGAGGAGTCAGAGAGGCCGAGCGCCGAGAACAGGCCGCCACCTTTTCCGTCGTCCCGACCGGCAAAGTCCGGCCCGGCGATCGCACCGGCGAGCGGGAGCGACAAGATGATCAACACACCGGCGCCGATACCGATCAGGCGGAGATTCATTCGCCGAACATAGCGAGGAGGGAATGGGGCACGGAGATACCCGCGCCCAATTCCCTTGGAAACTCGCCCCGCCGGCACCCGTACGAGTGATCCTCACAGGCCCGGCAGGTCAGTACGCGAGCCTGCTGCCGCCGCCGGGAGCGCCGCTGCTGGCCTCGACCAGCGCGTCCACGACCGCCTCGATCTCGGGCAGCCAGAGCTCTCCCGCCGGCGCCTGTGCCGCCTGCGCATGCGCCTGTGCCCGCGCCGAACGCGACCGAGGCCGCTGGGCCGTCGGCTCCGCACCCGGCTCCCGTTCCCAGCGCACCTCACCACCGCTGGACGCGGCGGACGGCGGCAGCAACAGGTAACCGCCCTCACCGTGGAAGCGCAGGGAGGAGGGCACGTGATCCTTCGCGTACAGGAGTTCGCCGAGCCGTTCCAGGGAGTAGGGCTCCACCAGCAACGCCCAGCGGGTGGGCGTGGCAACGACCGGACCGAGCCGCAAGCCCTGCGCGTCCAGTCGTACGAGGGCGCGCGCGGCCGCGCCGGCCGGCAGGCTCACCGCGCACGGGGCGGCCCCGCCGGTGGCCATCAGGACGGGGGCGGTGGGCCGGTTGGTCCACCACCAGGTCACCATCCGGGGGTCGGTGGTGGCGGCGAGCAGTCCCGGGTCGAAGGGGTGCGCGCCGGGGACGGCGCAGTCGGGGTCGGGGCAGGCGCATCGCTTGCCGTCGGTGCCGGACCGGCCGACGCCTGGCAGGACGGGCCATTGCCAGGTGCCGGCGCAGACGAGCGCAGCGTCGAGGAGAGTGGACGGGCCGTCGCTCTGTACCGGGTCGGTGCGCAGGAATTGAAAGCGATCGCGGAGCCGCTGGAGACGCCTTCCGAGGATCTCGCGCATGTGCGCTCGTTCCTTTCCGTTGAACGCCGAGGGCCACATCACACCGTGCAACCGGTGTCTCACCACACGTACAGGTTTCGCGTCACTGTCCGCCAGAAGCAGGTTCACGCGGTTCTGTGCAGTTTTCTTACAGGTCCATCAAACGTCCCGCGGGGGTGGAGCGCGACCCGCGCCGGCCACCGGGACCGGCGGCCGCCGCTAAGGACGACGGACCGCGTCGGGTGGTTCCCGGAGCGCCAACTGGCCGCGTGCATCACCGAGTACGTACCCGAGGCCCCAGCGGAGCCCGCTCAGTCGATCGCAAAAACCGACTGCTTGCCGCTTTTTCCGGCCAAGTTCTAGCCTTGGCCCGACAGTGAGTTGCGGCCCCACGGACACCAGGATTCCCACCTGGGCAATGCTGGACATGCATCCATGTGTGCGTGTAGATGTGGATTCCTTGATGGCGGCGCAGCACGATCTGGGGGTTTGCGATGCTATTTGGCGAATCGCACCAGGTGGAAAGGCGGACGCCATGAGCGCCCCGCATCTGCCGAAAGTGGCTGGAATCGATCCAGCAGTACCGGCGTCGCCGCACACTGCGGCGCCCACGCCTGCCCGGACCACCCCCGCACCGGCCGCTGCGCCCGGCGGCCCGGGCAGTGTCATCCAGGACCGGCTGGCGGGCATGGTCTCGGACCTCACCACCCTCCACGAACTCACCGAACGCCTCGCCCGCGCCAGTGACCTCGACACCTCGCTGCGCGAGTTCCTGCGCGCCGGCGCCACGCTCGTCGGCGCCCGCCGCGGCCTGATCGTCCTGGAGCCCTCCGACGGCCTCGGCCCGACCAGCACGATCGGCCTCGGACTCGGCCACGCGGAGCTCGGCCACATCGAGACCGTGCCGCGCAGCGCCACCTCCTACGGGCGGATCCTCGACGGCCTGCCCGACGCCCAGGGCGGCTCCGAGTTCCTCCCCGAGCCGGGCGCACCCCCCGGAACCGGGGGTTTCGCCGCCCCCGTGGACCCCCGCCACCGCGAGGTCGCCGCCCGTCTCGGCTTCGCCGCGAGCTACTCGCTCCCCCTCACCGCCGAGGCCACCGGCCGACTCGGCGCGGCCGTCTGGCTCTACGACGAGCAGGCCGAGCCGAACGACCGCCAGCGCGACCTCGTCGGGCTGTACGTACGGCACGCCGCCGAGCACCTGGCTCGGATGCTGGAGGTGGAGCGCTCCCGCTCGCACCTGGCCACCGTCTCCGAGGAACTGCTGCCGAGCCGGCTCCCCCGGATCCCGGGGGTACAGCTCGCGGCCCGCCACCACACCGGGCCGCTCGGCGGGGGTGACTGGTACGACGCCCTGCCGCTGCCCGAGGGCGCCCTGGGCCTGGCCGTCGGCTCCGTCACCGGCGCCGGGCCCAGCGCCGTCGCCGCGATGGGGCGGCTGCGCGCATCGCTGCGCGCCTACGCCGTCATGGAGGGCGAGGACCCGGTAGCGGTCCTGTCCGACCTGGAACTGCTGCTGCGCCTCACCGAGCCCGCCCGCTCCGCCACCGCGCTCTTCGCCTACTGCGAACCCGCCGGGGGGCCGCAATCCGGCGGCCAGGGCAACAAGATCATTCTGGCCGGTGCCGGACACACCCCGCCGCTGCTGATCGGCGAGCACCGCACCGAGTACGTGGAGACCTCGCTCTCCGCGCCGCTGGGCATGCTGTCCTGCTGGGAGGCACCGAGCGTGGAGATCGAACCCGCACCCGGAGAAACGGTGCTTCTCTACACCGACGGGCTGCTGCACCACACGGGCGACCCGATGGACCGGGCCTACGCCCGACTGCACGCCGCGGCCGCGACCGCACCCCGCAGCGTCCGCGAGGACCCGGCCGCCCTGTGCGAGCACATCCTGCGGACCGTGCTGCCCGGCGGGAACCCGACCGACGCCCCCGAGGACATCGTGCTGCTCGCGGCCCGGTTCGAATAGGACCCGACGCATGTTCGGCAGGTTCCGAATCGTGACGGACGGCACGATTCGGAACAGCTCTCTTCCGCACACGCATACGATGGATGCGGTCCACACCCAGGTCCGTACCGTCGTAGCTGAGGAGAAGACGTGGCTGACGAGCTCACCCCGGAGACCCCGGAAGAAGAGCAGCCCAAGAAGACGCACAAGCAGCGCAAGAACGGTCTGTACCCGGGCGTCAGCGACGAACTCGCGGAGAGCATGCGCAGCGGCTGGGCCGACACCGAGCTGCACGGGCTGGAGCCCATCGCCCAGGCCGCCCACACCCTCGCCCGCCGCGACGCGCTGTCCCGACGCTTCCCCGGTGAGCGTCTCGTCATCCCCGCGGGGCGCCTGAAGACCCGCTCGAACGACACCGAGTACCCCTTCCGGGCCTCGACCGAGTACGCGTACCTCACCGGCGACCAGACCGAGAACGGTGTCCTGGTCCTGGAGCCCACCGGGCCGGCCGGGCACACCGCCACCATCTACCTGCTGCCGCGCTCCGACCGCGAGAACGGCGAGTTCTGGCTGTCCGGCCAGGGCGAGCTGTGGGTCGGGCGCCGCCACTCCCTCACCGAGGCCGAGCAGCTCCTGGGCATCCCCGCGAAGGACGTCCGCGAGCTCGCCGAGGCCCTCACCGAGGCCGAGGGCCCCGTCCGCGCGGTGCGCGGCCACGACTCGGTGATCGAGTCCGCCCTCACCGACAAGGTGACCAAGGAGCGCGACGAGGAACTGCGCGTCTACCTCTCCGAGGCCCGCGCCGTGAAGGACACCTTCGAGATCGGCGAGCTGCAGAAGGCCGTCGACTCCACCGTCCGCGGCTTCGAGGACGTCGTGAAGGTCCTGGACAAGGCCGAGGCCACCTCCGAGCGCTACATCGAGGGCACCTTCTTCCTGCGCGCCCGCGTCGAGGGCAACGACATCGGCTACGGCTCCATCTGCGCCGCCGGCCCGCACGCGTGCACCCTGCACTGGGTCCGCAACGACGGTGACGTCCGCTCCGGTGACCTGCTGCTGCTCGACGCCGGCGTGGAGACCCACTCCCTCTACACCGCCGACGTCACGCGCACCCTGCCGATCAACGGCACGTACACCGACATCCAGCGCAAGATCTACGACGCGGTCTACGAGTCCCAGGAAGCCGGCATCGCCGCGGTGAAGCCGGGTGCGAAGTTCCGCGACTTCCACGACGCCTCCCAGCACGTGCTGGCGGAGAAGCTCGTCGAGTGGGGCCTGCTGGAGGGCCCGGTCGAGCGGGTGCTGGAGCTGGGCCTGCAGCGCCGCTGGACCCTGCACGGCACCGGCCACATGCTCGGCATGGACGTCCACGACTGCGCCGCCGCGCGCACCGAGGCGTATGTCGAGGGCACCCTGGAGCCGGGCATGTGCCTCACCGTCGAGCCCGGCCTGTACTTCCAGGCCGACGACCTGACCGTGCCCGAGGAGTACCGCGGCATCGGCGTCCGGATCGAGGACGACATCCTCGTCACCGAGGACGGCAACCGGAACCTGTCCGCGGGTCTGCCCCGCACCTCGACCGACGTCGAGGCCTGGATGGCGCGCCTGAAGGGCTGACGCCTCCGCGTTGCGCACGGACGAAGATGGGCGGGATCCTCCACGGGTCCCGCCCGTCGGCGTTTCCGGGACGCCAGGACACGCCTGGGGGCTACGACACCTTCAGGAGCGCGTCGTCGCGCCACTTCAGCATCTTGTCGAAGCTCACCACAGCACCGCGGCCCGGCCGGTTGCGGAAGCGGACGTGGTCGGCGAGTTCGGCGATCAGGTGCAGGCCCCGGCCGTGTTCGGCCAGGGAGGGTCTGCGGCGGGCCACCGTCGCGGGTGGGAACCCCGGACCGGAATCGGTCACCTCGATGCGGCAGCAATCCCCGTCCAGATAGGCCGTGACGTGGTACGCCTCGGTATCGTCCGGGATTTCGCCACCCCCGCCGTGCTCCACCGCGTTCGCACACGCCTCGCTCAGCGCCACCGAGAGATCGAAGGAGATGTCCGGGTCCACCCCCGCGGTCTCCATCGTCCCCAGCAGCAGTCGCCTGGCGAGCGGCACGCTCGCGGCTTCGCGCCTCAAGTGGAGAGACCACCAGATGCTCATAGGGTTACGTATTGCCGCCCGCGAGGGGGCGTAAGCGCCCTGCGACCGTCCGAGACCTCAATACGCCCGTCCGGCCGATGCGGCTCTCCGGGGGAGCGGTGTATGCGGCCACCCGCGGCGGGCCCGAACGCTCCTCGGGCACAGGACTCATACGGACCTTCCGGACCTGCCGTATGAGGGGCCCGAGCGCAGTGCGATGATGACCCGGCCATGTCTGATCCCCACGCGACGCAGGCCGGAGTCGGCCTCCGGCTGATCCGGGCCGCGGTGTTCACCGCGGTCTGTGTCGTGCTGTCCGCGATCGGGCACGCTCTGGCGTCCTGCGCCACCGTGCCTTGGTGGTCACTGTGCCTCGGCTTCCTCGCCGTCTTCGCGGTCGCCGCCCCGCTCGCGGGCCGTCGACGCACGCTGCCGGGGATCGCCGCCGCTCTCACCGCCGGACAACTCGGCCTGCACGCGATGTTCGGCCTCGGCCAGCACGGCGCGGCGGCCGCGCAGGCACCGGCCGGCACCGCCGACGCCTCGCTCGCCGAGCTCGCCGCACGGCTGGTGTGCGGGGGCAACTCCGTACCGCTCAGCCCGGCCGACGCCCGGCAGATCCTGGAAGCCGCAGGCCTGGACCCCGCCGCCCTCGCCGAGCAGACCACACAGGCCGCGCAGGCCGGGCAGGTCGTGGCACAGGGACACGAAGCGCACGCGCACATGGCCCAGGCCGTCACCATGGCACCCGCGACCGGCCTGTTCAGCCCGGCCATGCTGGCCGGCCACCTGCTGGCCGCCCTCGCCGCGGGCTGGCTGCTCGGTCGCGGAGACGCCGCGCTCTTCCGCCTGGTCGAGCTGTCCCGTCGCTCCGCCGAAGCCGCCCCGATACGTCCGCTGCGCGCCGCACTCGCCTTCGTACGGGCCCTCGGCGCCGGACTCCCGGCCTCGGCCCCCCGTACTCCGCAGGACCTGCGGACCGGGTCCGACCCGGCGCGCCGCACGGGGCGGGAAGCACTCCAGCACACGGTGATCCGGCGCGGCCCACCCGTGGCGTTCGCCCTCGCAGCCTGACGCGGCACCCACCTTCCCGGACGCAGAACGGGATACCGGTGCCGCGAACTCCGTGCGCGCCCGTGCGCGGAGCAACCGCCACCACTGCTTCCGTGGAGTGTTCCTGTCATGAAGACCTCTCGCGTCTCCATCGCCGCCGCCATCGCCGCCGGTTCCGTCCTCTTCCTCTCCGGCCCGGCCTTCGCCCACGTCGGGGTGCAGCCCGCCGGTGAGGCGGCCAAGGGCGGCTACGCGACGATCAACTTCAAGGTCCCCAACGAGCGGGACAACGCGTCGACCACCCAGCTGGAGGTCAACTTCCCGATCGACCAGCCGCTCAGCTCCGTCATGCCGCAGGACGTTCCCGGCTGGACCGTGAAGGTCGAGACGAGCGACCTCGACAAGCCGCTCACCGTGCACGGCAAGCAGATCACCAAGGCCGTCACCAAGGTGACCTGGTCCGGCGGCAAGATCGAGCCCGGCAAGTTCCAGCAGTTCCCGCTCTCGGTGGGCAAGCTGCCCGAGAACGTCGACCAGATGGTCTTCAAGTCCATCCAGACGTACGACAACGGCGAGATCGTCCGCTGGATCGAGGAGTCCAAGGATGGCGCCGCGGAGCCGCAGAACCCCGCGCCCGTCCTGAAGCTGACCGCCCCCAAGGGCGACGACCACCACGACAGCGGTGCGAAGGCCGACGAGCCGAAGAACGCCGACAAGGACGCCGAGCACGGCCACGACCAGGCCGCCGGCGAACACGGCTCCGACACCACCGCGCGCGTCCTCGGCATCGCCGGCATCGTCGTCGGACTCGGCGGTGTCGCCTTCGGCATCGCCTCGCGCCGCCGCTCCGCCTGACCCGCCGCGCCCGTCGGCGCCGCCCTTCCGAACCATCCGTAGCATCCCCGATCCCAGGGACACTTCTTCATGCGCACCACACGTGTGACGGTCGCCGCGCTGCTCGCTGCGGCCGTACTCACCCTCACGGCCTGCGGCGGTGAGCCCGTCAAGCCCGGCGGGGTCACCCAGATCGCCGGCGGTCAGAGCAACGACAAGGCCGCGACCCTCCTGGACCGCCCCTTCAACAAGCCGGAGCTCGTCCTCACGGACACCACCGGCAACCCGTGGAACCTGCGTGAGCAGACCAAGGGCAAGCCGACGCTCATCTACTTCGGCTACACCAACTGCCCCGACGTGTGCCCGCTGACGATGAGCAACATCGCCGTCGCCAAGAAGGCTCTGCCCAAGGCCGACCAGGACAACCTCCGGGTCGTCTTCGTCACCACCGACCCCGAGAGGGACACTCCCGAGTCCCTCGCCGCCTGGCTGAAGTCACAGGACCCGTCCTTCGTCGGACTCACCGGGGACTTCAAGACCATCCAGGCCGCCGCACGCACGCTCGGCATCGGCATCGACCCCGCGACGAAGGACGCCAACGGCGACGTCGTCTCCATGCACGGGGCCCAGGTCATCGCGTTCTCGCCCAAGACCGACGAGGGCTACGTCCTCTACGGCGAGGGCACCACCGTCGACGACTACACCAAGGACCTGCCGAAGCTCGTCAAGGGGGAGAACCCGTGAACGCCCGCACCACCCGCACCCTCGCCGCCGCCCTCTCCCTGACGGCAACGCTCGCCATATCCGGCTGCTCCGGCGAGGCCGAGCCGAAGATGACCGTCAGCGGCGCCTTCATGCCCGAGCCCGTGAACGACAAGATGGCCGGCGGGTTCCTGGTCATCAAGAACGGCTCCGAGACCGCCGACAGGCTCACCGGCGCCACCTCCTCGCTCTCCGACGATCTCCAGATCCACGAGACCAAGGACCAGAAGATGCAGCAGGTGCAGTCGATGGACGTGCCGGCGAACGGCGAGCTCCGGCTGGAGCGCGGCGGCAACCACATCATGTTCATGGGGCTCAAGAGCACTCCCAAGGTCGGCGACAAGGTCAGCGTCGAGCTCCGCTTCGAGAAGGCCGGTCCGGTCAAGGTCGAGCTGGACGTGAAGGACCGGACGTACAACGCCCAGGCTCCGACGAACGCGTCCGGCAACCACCACTGACGGACCGAGGAGCTCACACGCCATGACGGCCACCGCCCCCGCCCCCTCCACGGCCCGCGCCCGTGCCACGGCATCCTTGCCGCGGCTCGCGCTGGTCCTCGCAGCCCTGCTGGCAACCCTGTTCACCGTGGCCTCACCGGCCACGGCGCACGCCGCACTCACCGCGAGCGACCCCAAGGACGGGGCGGTGGTCGCCACGGCCCCCGCCCAGGTCACCCTCTCCTTCTCGGAGCAGGTCGCCATGGGCGACGACTCGATCCGCGTCCTGGACCCCCAGGGCAAACGCGTGGACACGGGCGAGCTGCGCGACATGTGCAGTGGGAACACCGTCCGCTACGGCACCGCGCTGCACACCGGACTGCCGAACGGCACCTACACCGTTGCCTGGCAGGCCGTCTCGGCCGACAGCCATCCGATCTCCGGTGCTTTCACCTTCTCCATCGGCGCGCCCTCGGCCACCGATGTCTCGCTGCCCACCGCGCAGGCCGGCGGCGGACCCGTCGGCATCGCCTACGGGATCGCCCGTTACGCCTCCTACGCCGGATTCGCCGTCCTCGTGGGCGGGGCCGCCTTCATCCTGCTGTGCTGGCGCAGGGGCGCTGCCGAACGACCGCTCCAGAAGCTCGTCGTGCGCGCCTGGGTCACCCTGACCGCGGCCACCCTCGCCATGCTGGTGCTGCGGACCCCGTACACCGGGTCCGGGAACTTCTCCGACGTCTTCGACCTCGACGGGCTCCGGGCCGTCCTGGAGACGAAGACCGGGGCCTCGCTCGTCTCCAGGCTGCTCCTGCTGGGGGCTGCCGCCCTGTTCGTCGCGGTCCTCTTCGGCGTCTACGCACGCCGCGTGGCGGGCCTCGGGCCCGATGCGCCCGACCGGCCCGAGGAGGAGACCGACGGATCCGACCAGGCCGACGGGACCGCCGAGGGCGAGGGGACCGAGGAGGCCTACAGGCCGGACGACACCAGCGATCTCACCTTCGGGTTGGCCATCGGCGGAGCCGTGGTGTCCGGCGGTATCGCCGCCACCTGGGCCCTCTCCGAGCACGCCTCCACCGGTATCCAGCCGGGGATCGCCATGCCGGCGGACATCCTGCACCTGATGGCCGTCGCCACGTGGCTCGGCGGTCTCGCCGCGCTGCTCGTCGCCCTCCACAAGATCCCCGGGATCGAACCCTCGGCCGTCCGGCGCTTCTCCCGGGTCGCGTTCGTCAGCGTCCTGGTACTCGCCGTCACCGGCGTCTACCAGTCCTGGCGTCAGCTCGGCAGCTGGTCCGCCCTCACCGGCACGGACTACGGGCAACTGCTCCTCCTGAAGGTCGGCCTGGTCGCCGTTCTCCTCGGCATCGCCTACATGTCCCGCACATGGACCGCGCGACTCGCCGACGCCCGCGTGGACGGCGAAGCGGGCGTCGGGGCCGTGGCAGCCACCGTGCGGACCGCCGGCGCTGTTTCACGTGAAACAGCGCCGGGCGCCGTCCCCGAAAGCTCCGATGTTTCACGTGAAACAGCGCCCGTGGCCGTCCCCGCGGACCCGGAACGGGCCGCCCAGCTCGCCCGACAGCGGGCCGCTCGCGAGAGCGCGCTGGAGAAGCGGGTCCGGGACGCCGACCCGGACCGCGCCGGACTGCGCCGCTCCGTCCTCGCCGAAGCGGCCATCGCCGTGATCCTGCTCGCCGTCACCACCGTGCTCACCGGTACCGAGCCCGGGCGGACCGTGGAGCGGGAGGCCGGCCGCGGTTCCACCGCCACCGCCGTACCCGACCGCGCCGTCAAGATCACCCTGCCGTTCGACACCGGCGGTCCGAACGGCAAGGGGACCGTCCGGCTCGAACTCGACCCGGGGCGGGTCGGCGCGAACACCCTGCACCTCTGGTCCGAGTCCGCCGACGGCACTCCCTTCGACCTCCCCGAGGTCAAGGTCGCCTTCACCCTTCCCGCCAAGGACATCGGCCCCCTGCCGCTCGCCCCCGAGCAGGCCGCCCCCGGACACTGGACCGCCTCCGGCGTCCAACTGCCGCTCGCCGGTGACTGGCGCATCGACGTGACCGTCCGTACCTCCGACATCGACCAGACCACCGTCCAGAAGACTGTGAAGATCGGCTGACCAGCGTGACCGAGACCAACCCCGACATCGAGATCTCCCGGCGCAGGTTGCTGGGTACCGTCGGCGCCGCGGGCGCCGTCGGGATCGCCCTCGGCACCACAGGCGGCGCCTTGGCGCACTCCGTGCTGGACGACTCCGGGAGCGGCTCCGCCCGCGGAGCAGCCGGCTCTCTGGCCTCCCTCGGCGCCACCCAGGTGACCTTCGACGGAGACCACCAGGCCGGCATCACCACCCCGCTGCAGGCCAAGGGGCACCTCGTCGCCTTCGACCTGACCGCCGGGGCGGGCCGTACGGAGGCCGCCGCGCTGCTGCGACGCTGGTCGGACACCGCCCGGCGGCTGATGGCGGGCGATCCCGCCCCGACCTCCGACAGCGGGATCGCGCTGGACGCAGGCCCGTCCTCCCTCACCGTCACCTTCGGCTTCGGCCACTCCTTCTTCGAGCGCACCGGCCTGACCGCACGCCGTCCCACGGCCCTCGACCCGCTGCCGGACTTCTCCTCGGACCGACTGGACGCCCAGCGCAGCAACGGCGACCTGTGGGTCCAGATCGGCGCCGACGACGGCCTCGTAGCCTTCCACGCGCTGCGCGCCCTGCAGAAGGAGGCCGGGGAGGCCGCCCGGGTCCGCTGGCAGATGAACGGCTTCAACCGGTCTCCCGGCGCCACCGGCACACCGATGACCGCCCGCAACCTGATGGGCCAGATCGACGGCACCGGCAATCCGAAGCGATCGGAACCCGATTTCGACAAGCGGATCTTCGTACCCGGCGCGGGCCCCGGGCCCGCCGAACACGCCTGGATGGCCGGGGGCTCCTACGCCGTCGTCCGGCGCATCCGCATGCTCCTCGACGACTGGGACAAGCAGTCCCTCGCGCAGCAGGAACAGGTCATCGGGCGCACGAAGGCCACCGGCGCCCCGCTGACCGGCGGCGACGAGACCACCGAAATGGAACTCGACAAGCTCGGCACCGACGGGAAGCCCGTCATCCCGTCCAACGCGCACGCCCGGATCTCCGCCCCCGAGCAGAACGGCGGGGCCGCCATGCTGCGGCGCCCCTTCTCCTTCCACGACGGGATCGGCCCCGACGGCGCTCCCGACGCCGGGCTGCTCTTCGTCTGCTGGCAGGCCGATCCACTGCGCGGATTCGTGCCCGTTCAGCGCAAGCTCGACCGAGGCGACGCGCTGTCGCAGTTCATCCGGCACGAGTCCAGCGGCCTGTACGCGGTGCCGCCCGGCCCCGGCAGCGGCGAGTACGTGGGGCAGCGGCTGCTCGAAGGATGAACAGCAACCCGGCGGGCGGCACCCCGGCATTAGGCTGATCGCATGTCAGCCACCCGCTTCACGTATCTCGGTCCCGAGGGCACCTTCACCGAGGCCGCCCTGCGCACCCTGCCGGAAGCCGCGACCCGCGAACTCGTCCCGATGGTGTCCGTCCCGGCCGCCTTGGACGCCGTGCGCAACGGCGAGGCGGCCGCCGCTCTCGTCCCGATCGAGAATTCGGTGGAGGGCGGGGTCACGGCCACCCTCGACGAGCTCGCCTCGGGCGAACCGCTGATGATCTACCGCGAGGTGCTGCTGCCCATCACCTTCGCGCTGCTCGTGCGACCCGGGACCGCCCTCTCGGACGTCAAGACCGTCACCGGGCACCCGGTCGCCCAGCCGCAGGTGCGGAACTGGCTGCGGGCGAATCTGCCCGACGCGGTGTGGGAGTCGGCCGCCTCGAACGCCGACGGCGCCCGGCTGGTCCAGGAGGGCCGCTTCGACGCCGCCTTCGCTGGCGAGTTCGCCGCCGCCACCTACGGGCTCGTTCCGCTGGTGACCGAGATCCACGACGCGGAGAACGCCGAGACCCGCTTCGTCCTGGTCGGTCGCCCCGCCCGGCCGGCCGCCCCGACCGGCGCGGACAAGACCTCCGTCGTGCTGTGGCTCGGCGACGACCACCCCGGTGCGCTGCTGGAGCTCCTTCAGGAGTTCGCGGTCCGTGGGGTGAACCTGATGCTGATCCAGTCCCGTCCGACCGGGCAGGGCATCGGCAACTACTGCTTCGCCGTCGACGCCGAGGGCCACATCTCCGACCGGCGGGTCAGCGAGGCACTCATGGGCCTCAAGCGGACCTGCCCGCAGGTCCGCTTCCTCGGCTCCTACCCGCGTGCCGGCGTCGCTCAGAGTGATGTCCGGGCTCCTCGGCACGGGACCTCCGACGGTGACTTCACGGCCGCCTCCGACTGGCTGGGTCGTTGCCTCGACGGGCGGGCGTAAGACCGTCGTCCACTGTCCACAGAGTTATCCACAGGCAGAGATGGGGACCTGGGGACAAGTCGACAGTACGACGCGACAAGGTCGACAAATCGCCCGAGTGGCTCAGCTTTCGCTCTGGGGAGCGGGAGGTGAACGGTGTCACCTCCGTATCGCCGATCAACTCTTTGGGGCGAGGCATTCCCACCCGAATGAGTGTGTGAGGGTGGTTTGAACCTTGATTCGTCCCGGGCGTCCACCGATCAGGAATGATCTATTCCTGTGTCCACAGAGGCAGCACACAGCCTGTGGATAAGCTGCGGATCACGGCAATTCCTGTGGACAAGAAGCCTCTCCGGGCCTGCTCAGAGCCCGCCGAGCCGTCGGCATTCTGCCCCTTTTCGGGGAATGGACCCGCTTTTATTGACGCTTCGGGAAGGGCCACTTCCGGTCAGCCGTCAAGACTTATCCATTCGTTGCAATTAGGACATAGCGACACGCAGCGTGATATCGGTGTGATCCTTGGAACCCCAGCCCGGTAGCCTGGAGGGGTGATTGACCTCCGGCTGCTCCGTGAAGACCCTGACCGTGTCCGCGCCTCGCAGCGCGCCCGTGGAGAGGACGTCGAACTCGTCGACGCACTGCTCTCCGCCGACGAGCGCCGCAGGTCCTCCGGCGTGCGCTTCGACGACCTGCGCAATGAGCAGAGGTCGCTCGGCAAGCTCATTCCCAAGGCCTCTCCGGAGGAGCGGGTCGAGCTGCTGAAGAAGGCCGAACAGCTCAAGCAGGACGTCAAGGCGGCCGAGGCCGAGCAGAACGAGGCCGACGCGGCCGCCAAGCAGCTTCTCCTCCAGATCGGCAACATCGTCCACGAGGACGTCCCGGTCGGTGGCGAGGAGGACTTCACCGTCCTGGAGACGCACGGCACCATCCGCGACTTCGCCGCCGAGGGCTTCGAGCCCAAGGACCACTTGGAGCTCGGCGAGCTGCTGGGCGCCATCGACGTCGAGCGCGGCGCCAAGGTCTCCGGCTCGCGCTTCTACTACCTGACCGGTGTGGGCGCCCTGCTGGAGCTGGCGCTGGTCAACGCGGCCATCGCCCAGGCCACCGAGGCCGGCTTCATCCCGATGCTGACGCCCGCTCTGGTCCGCCCGCGCGCCATGGAGGGCACCGGCTTCCTCGGCCAGGCCGCCGAGAACGTCTACCACCTGGAGAAGGACGACTACTACCTGGTCGGCACCTCCGAGGTCCCGCTCGCCGCGTACCACATGGACGAGATCATCGAGGGCGACAAGCTGCCGCTGCGGTACGCCGGCTTCTCCCCGTGCTTCCGCCGCGAGGCCGGCACCTACGGCAAGGACACCCGGGGCATCTTCCGCGTCCACCAGTTCGACAAGGTCGAGATGTTCTCGTACGTCGCGCCGGAGGAGGCCGAAGCCGAGCACCAGCGGCTCCTGGAATGGGAGAAGCAGTGGCTGACCGGCCTGGAGCTGCCGTTCCAGGTGATCGACGTGGCCACCGGTGACCTGGGCGCCTCGGCCTCCCGCAAGTTCGACTGCGAGGCGTGGATCCCCACCCAGGGCAAGTACCGCGAGCTGACCTCGGCCTCGAACTGCGACAGCTTCCAGGCGCGCCGCCTGTCGATCCGCTACCGCGACGGCAAGAAGGCCCAGCCGCTGTCCACGCTGAACGGCACGTTGTGCGCCGTACCGCGCACGATCGTCGCGATCCTCGAGAACCACCAGCAGGCCGACGGTTCGGTACGGGTGCCCCAGGTGCTCCGCCCCTACCTCGGTGGCCGCGAGGTCCTGGAGCCGATCGCCAAGTGAGCCCGGCCCCGTTCCCGTACAAGCTCGTCGCGACCGATCTCGACGGCACGCTGCTGCGTGGCGACGACACCGTCTCGGAACGCACCCGTGAAGCGCTCGTCGCGGCCACCGCGGCGGGCGCGGCGCACATCATCGTCACCGGTCGGGCCGTGCCCTGGACCCGGCACGTCCTGGACGATCTCGGCTACAAGGGGATCGCCGTGTGCGGGCAGGGCGCGCAGGTCTACGACGCGGGTGCGCACCGGCTGCTGACCTCGGTGACGCTGGACCGGCAGCTGGCCGGTCTGGCGCTGTCGAAGCTGGAGGCCGAGATCGGCCCGCTGGCCCTGGCGGCCAGCCGGGACGGGGTGGACGGCGAGGTCCTGTTCGGGCCCGGGTACCAGGTGCAGGAAGGCGGCCTGCCGGCCCTCTACCTGGAGGATGCCAAGGCGCTCTGGACGGCTCCGCTGAACAAGCTCTACATCCAGCACCCGAAGCTGGACGACGACGCGCTCGTCAAGGTGGCCCGTGAAACGGTGGGCAGCCTGGTCGACATCGTCATGGCGGGTCCGGGCATCGTCGAGATCCTGCCGTTGGGTCTGACCAAGGCCACGGGCCTGTCGCTGGCCGCGCGCCGGCTGAAGGTGAAGGCGGCGGAGACCATCGCCTTCGGCGACATGCCCAACGACATCCCGATGTTCGGCTGGGCCGCGCACGGGGTGGCGATGGCCAATGCCCATGCCGAGCTCAAGGCCGTGGCCGACGAGGTGACGACCTCCAACGAGGAGGACGGCATCGCGGTGGTGCTGGAGCGTCTGTTGGGCGCCGCGTAACGCGCACGACGTAGGAGAGAGGTCCGGGACAGCCCGCGCCGCAAGGCGCGCTCGAAGTGGCTGCCCCGGACCTTTTGTTGCTCCCCGCACCACTCACTCTGCACCGGGCGCAGGTCCCTTACCAGCGAATTTCCGTGCATCACCCGTGGACCCGGCGGCGTCGCCAGTAGGCGACGGTGAGCACGCCCAGCAGGGGGCCCCAGAGCAACAGGGGTACGTAGGACAGGTCGAAGATCCGGAGGGCGAGCCCGGTGGGCGCATCGGGATTCGCGGCGTTGACCTCGCTCCAGGTCCAGGCGCCGAGGACCGTGACGACGGTGACCGCGATCGCGCCGAGCGCCGCGGGAACCACCGCCGCCAGGGGGTGGATCGCGCGTCCGCCCAGCACGGGGATCCAGCGGGGCAACTCCTCGCCCCAGCGCTGGACCAGCCCGAGGCTCGACAGACCCAGGCACTCCTGCAGCACGCAGACGAAGAGGAGGACCAGGGACCCGGAGCCGGGGTAGTACGAATGGTGCAGATCGCTGCCCGGGCCCCAACCCATGGGAATGCCGACCGCGATCGCGAGCCGCCACACGCAGCTGGGAAGCACGGTCAGCGAAGTGAGCTGGGCGAGCCGGCGAAGCCATGGAGAGACTCCGGGCACGGTGTGCGAAGCGCGAACGGCGGCGTGCGAGGTCATCTGCCAAGTCCTTTTCAGGAGGTGCCGGTTGATGACTCCAGCCTGGTCGGCCGAGACCTCTGCAACCATCCGCCGATCAGCAGGCCGATGGTCCCCATGACGGTCCCTGCAGCTCTGCCGATCGGCAGATGGCCGGGACCCGGGGTGCGCTCGTAGGGTCGGTGCATGTCCCTCGACCTCCGTGCCGCGTACGCCCCGTTACTCGCCCTTGCCGGCGTCGTCGGCCTCCTCGGGGGGTTCCTCGGGGCGCCCCCGTCCTGGTCGCTGGTCTGGGTGGGTCTGCTGCTCCCGCTGCTGGCCCTGGTGGCCCGATGGTCCCCGATGCGCGCGGGAGCCTTCGCTGCTGTGCTGGGCGTGGCGGCCGTCGCACTGTGGCCGGTACCGCTGATGTGGCGGGCGGCATCGTGGCTGGAGGTCTGCGGGGCGGCGGCGTTCTGGGCGGCGCCCGCACTCGGGGCTCTGGCGGCCGGGGGATATCTGCGCCGTCAGGCGAGCCGGATGCGCCGGGCGGTCCGGGACGGTCGACGGGACCAACAGCTGGAACTGGCCCGGGATCTGCACGACTTCGTGGCGCACGACGTGAGCGCCATCGTGGTGCAGGCCCAGGCGGCCAGGTTCGTGGCGGACAAAGACCCCGAGCAGGCGGTCCGCGCGCTGGAGCGGATCGAGGCGGCGGGGCTCGGCGCGCTCGCCTCGATGGACCGGACGGTGCACGCGCTGCGGGAGGCGGCCGGTGCGCGGTCCGCCTCGGTCCCGGGGACCTCGGAACTGCCCGGGCTGGTGGAGCGGTTCGAGGGCGGGGTACTGGACGCCGATCCCACGGCGGTCCGGGAGTTGTCGCGGGAGGCGGACACCACCGCGTACCGGGTGGCCGTGGAGGCCTTGACGAACGTACGCCGGCACGCGCCCGGCGCGGCGGTCGTACGGGTACGCCTGCACCGGGCCGCGAACGGGATCGAGCTGAGCGTGGCCAACTCCGCACCGGCCCGAGGCACTGGCGGACTGCGGGGACTGGGGCTGCGGCGGCGGAGCGGAACGGGGCTGGCCGGTCTGCGCGGCAGGGTGGAAGCGGCGGGCGGGACACTGCGGGCCGGCGCGAGCACCGACGGAGGGTGGCGGGTATGCGCCGTTTTCCCGGCCCAGGAGCGCACCCTCGGGTGATCATGGCGGTGTGACCACACGCATCCTGATAGCCGATGACCAAGACGACATCCGCAGCGGTTTCCGGCTGATCCTGGACTCACAGCCGGACATGACCGTGGTGGGGGAGGCCGCGGACGGGGAGAGCGCGGTGGCGCTGGCTCGGGAACTGCGGCCCGATGTGGTGCTCGCGGACATCCGGATGCCGCGGCTCGACGGGCTGGAGGTGACCCGGCTGCTGGCGCCGCAGACACGAGTGGTGGTGGTGACCACCTTCGACCTGGACGAGTACGTGCACACAGCGCTCCGCAACGGCGCCTGCGGCTTTCTGCTGAAGCGGTCCGGGCCGACGCTGCTGATCGAGGGGGTCCGTGCGGCGATGGCGGGGGACACGCTGATCAGTCCGCAGATCACGGTGCGGCTGCTGAGCCGCTTGGCGCAGGCGGGGCCGGTCGCCCGTCCCGCGACGCATCCGCTGACGGAACGGGAGGTGGAGATCGTGCGTCTGGTGGCGCGGGGGCTCACCAACGCCGAGATCGGCGCCGAGCTGTTCATCAGCGCGGGAACGGCCAAGACCCACATCGCGAACGTCCAGGCCAAGCTGGGGGCTCGCAACCGGGTGGGAATCGCCGCCTGGGCATGGGAGCACGGTGTCGCCGAACCGGATTCGGCGACGGACGCGGACCGGCGCGACACCCGACCCTAGGCCGCTCATGTTTCACGTGAAACAACGTTGCGGGTGAGTGGCCAGGAGAGCAGGCCGACGGAGAGCGCGATGGCGTGGCCGAGGTCCGTGAAGGTGCCGCCGGTGACCAAGGGCATCCCGAAGAAGGCGACCGCTCCGGCCAGGTAGAGCCATCTCCAGGGGCCGGGGAGTCGGTAGGTGAGGACGCCGATGGAGGCCGCGAGCCCGTAGCTGACGCCGATGTCGACGACGTGGGTCATGCTGTGCGGGGCCCGGTGATCCTGGATGGCGGTCAGGAGGATCTTCTGGCTGGCCAGGGTGGCGACGACGTGGGCGGTCGCGACGATCAGGAGCCAGCGCAGGGTGCCGAGCCAGCGTTCGACGGGGGCGTGGAACACCTCGAAGAGCACGGCGTAGAGGGCGAGCGAGGCCGGGTTCACGATCCAGAAGGCACTGCCGACGAGTGCCCGGACGGGATATTTGACGAGCTGGTTGATGTTGCTGCTGTTGCGGTGGAGCAGGACGCTGTCGACCCGGTCGGGCGCGATCGCGACGACGACGCTGGTGACGGCGATGATCAGAAGCCAGATGTGCGTTCCGGGCGAGGAGCGTATCCAGGACCGCAGCGGCCTGGACGGCTCCGGCTCGGTGTGCGCGACCATGCACCGATGATGCCGCGCGAACCTGTGCCCCGCCTGGCCGGTGGGCCGGGCGGGGCACAGGTTCGTATGCGGTGCGTCGGGGCCTACTCCTCGCCCGCCAGGGTGAGGCGGCGGAGCTTCTGGCCCGCGTAGACGGTGGCGCCGACGGTGACCGCGCAGAGCAGGATCGCGGCGGTGGGCAGGCCGACGGTGGCGTCGACGTACCCGTTCCCGGCGACCTTCTCGGCGACGGACAGGGCCCACTGCTGGACGCTGAGGGTCTTGGCTCCGTCGACCAGGCTGCCGAAGAGGGACTCCCAGATCAGTGCGTAGACCAGGCCGAAGACGACCGCGTGCCGGCTGACGGTGCCGAGCAGCAGGAACAGCGCGCTGTAGGCGATCGAGGCCACGAGGGCCGCGATCGTGTAGGCGACGGCGATCTGCTGGCCGTTCCCGTTGAGGATGAAGCCGGCGATCAGGGTGGGGATCGCGGAGAAGACCATCGTGACGGCGATCGCCACGATCAGCTTGGTCATGATGATCTTCGGGCGCTTCACCGGCTTGGCGAGCAGGTAGACGATGGAGCCGTCGTCGATCTCGGGCCCGATGGCTCCGGTGCCGGCGATGACACCGATCAGCGGGACCATGGTGGCGAGGGCGAAGCCCCCGAGCAGGTCGGCCGCGACCTTGTCGTCCACGCCGACGAAGGCACGGACGACGAGCGCGATGACGATCAGCAGGACGGGCAGCGCGAGAAGGATCAGCGCGCGGCGCCGACCGAGCAGGGCCCGGTAGGTGAGCCGGGCAACGGTGGGTTCGTACATGGGTGCCAGCTCCTTTCAGGCCGCGACGAGGTAGGAGAAGACCGACTCGAGGGACTCGTCGGAAGGCGAGACCGTCAGCAGCCGGATGCCGTGTGCCCGGGCGACGCGGGGCAGCAGCTCGGTGAAGCGGCCGAAGTCGACGGCCTGGATGCGCAGCGCGCCTTCCTTGAGGTCGACCTCGATGCCGGCGGTGGAGGGGTCGGCGATCAGGGCCGCGGCGAGCACCCGGTCGTCGGAGGAGCGGATGAGGTAGCGGTGCGGGCGGTCCGTCATCAGGCGGCGGATCTTACGGAAGTCGCCGGAAGCGGCGTGCCGGCCGGCCACGACCACCTCGATGTGCGAGGCGAGCTGCTCGACCTCCTCCAGGATGTGGGAGGAGAACAGGACGGTGCGCCCCGAGTCGCCCATGCGCCGCAGCAGGTCCATGAGCTGCATGCGCTGGCGCGGGTCCATGCCGTTGAACGGCTCGTCGAGGAGCAGGACGGCCGGGTCGTGGACCAGGGCCGAGGCCATCTTCACGCGCTGGCGCATGCCCTTGGAGTACGTGGAGATCTTGCGGTCCTGGGCGTACTCCATCTCGACGGTGGCGAGCGCCCGCTGGGCGGCCGCGTCGTCGAGACCGTGGAGTTCGGCGTTGGCGACGACGAACTCCCGACCCGTGAGGAAGTCGTACATGGCCTCGCGCTCGGGCACGACACCGATCTGCTTGTAGACCTGCTCGTTCTGCCAGATCGGCGCGCCGTCGAGGGTGACGGTGCCCGTGGAGGGGGAGAGGAAGCCGCCCATCATGTTGATGAGGGTGGACTTCCCGGCGCCGTTGGGACCCAGGAGCCCGGTGACACCGGGTCCGATCTTCATGGTCACGTCGTTGACGGCGACGACGTTCCCGAACCAGCGGGAGGTGTGGTCGATGTCGATGGTGGTCACAGCCCGGCCTTCCGGTAGCGGGCCATCAGGGCGGCGTAGGAGCCGACGATGAGGCCGAGGGCGACGATCAGGTAGACGACGCCGACGCCGGCCGAGGGACCCTCGCCGCCGGGGAAGGCGGAGGTCGCGCCCAGGAACGCGGTCTGTACGCCGTCGATGAGGGTGATCGGGGAGAACAGGCCCATCCACTCGATGGCCCCGGTGTTCCCGGTGCTGTAGGAGATCCCCTGGACCGCGGTCACCGCGCCGAACGGGATCAGGAGCACCGCGATGATCGCGGCGACGCCGAACCCGCGGCGCGGGGTGAGCGCGGCCATGACCAGGCCGAGGCCCGCGAAGAGAAGCGACAGCAGCAGAACCGACACGAGTCCCTGCCCGAATCCCTTGGTCTGGTGGGAGAAGTCGAACTTCGCCAGGAGCGAGCCGATCCACATGATCAGCAGCGGGGTCGCGGTGAGGATGAACAGCGCCGAGGCCATGGCCGCGTACTTGGCCACGACGTAGTCGACGCGCTCGATGGGCCGCGAGAAGTAGAGCGGCACCGTCTTGAAGCGCAGGTCTCGCGAGACCGACTGCGGAGCCTGGGACGCGAGGAAGAGGCCGATGATCACCTGGGTGGTCAGGGCGTACGTCGTGTACTTGATCGGCAGGTCGGTGGAGCCCGGCACCGCGATGGCGACCGCGACGATGATCAGCGCGGGCACGCACATCACCGCGAAGAGGAGCATCGGGAGGACCTTGGACTTGGCGGAGCGGCCGAGTCCGAAGGCGCCGCGCAGGGACTGCGAGAACAGCGACTTGCGGGCGTAGGCGCGGCCGAGCCGGGGTCCGTCGTAGGACCGGTAGCCGATGTTGTGGATCTGGGTCGAGGTGTCAGGCGCCATCGGAACCGGCTCCCTTCTGCTGGACGGTGGGCGAGGGCTGGTCGTTGTCGCGGAAGACCTCCGCGATGTGGTGCCGGCGCTGCTCCATGCGGACCAGGCCGATGCCCAGGTCCGCGACGGTGTCGCGGACGGTGTCGTACGTCTCCTCGCCCGTGGCCTCGACGAGGAGGATGTGGCCGGCTCCGGGCAGGCCCTGCTCCTCTCCGACGTGCAGGGTGACGCCCGCCTCGGTGAGCGCCTTGCGCAGGGCGGCGGTGCCGTCCGGGTGTGTGTCGGAGTCGGTGACCTCGACCGCGAGGGTCGTGGTGATCTGGGTGAAGTCGCTGGTGGAGCTGGAGCGCAGCAGCTTGCCGCCGTCGACGACCACGACGTGGTCGCAGGTCCGCTCCAGCTCACCGAGGAGGTGGGAGGTCACCAGGACGGAGATGCCGAAGTCCGTGTAGATACGGCGGATCAGGCCGAGCATCTCGTCACGGCCGACCGGGTCCAGGCCGTTGGTCGGCTCGTCGAGGAGCACCAGCTGGGGGTCGTGGACGAGGGCCTGGGCCAGCTTCACGCGCTGCTTCATGCCGGTGGAGTAACCGCCGATGGGGCGATAGCGCTCCTCGTACAGCCCGACGTGGCGCAGGGTGTCGGCGGTGCGCTCGCGGGCCGCGGTCGGCGGCAGCCCGGACATGCGCGCCATATGGACGACGAACTCGGTGGCCGAGACGTCGGGTGGCAGGCAGTCGTGCTCGGGCATGTAGCCGACGCGTTCACGGATGGCGCTGCCATGCGTGTGGACGTCGAGGCCGAGCACGGCAGCGCTGCCCTCGGTGGCGGGGGACAGTCCCAGCAGAATCTTGATCAGCGTGGACTTGCCGGCTCCGTTGGCACCCACGAGGCCGGTCACACCAGGCCCGATGTCCAGGGAGAGCCGGTCGAGGGCGGTCACTCGGGGGTACCGCTTGCTCAGGCTTTCGGTCGCGATGACAGTCACGGGTTCGACGTTAGTGGCGTGGCTCTCGTGAAACGTCAGACCTGGAGCTGGATCCGGTCTCAGCCTTCAGGCGTACACACCCGTACTGGAGGCTGATGTGGACCCGACAACTTTGTCCACAGGTCCATGCACGACCCTTGACGTGATCTCCGGTCATTGTCACATTCATCAGTGTCAACTTACGAGCGCGTACGGCTACACGGATGGACGGGCTGAGATGGCTGGGGACACCAAGCAACGCACCGCGCGACTCTCCGGACGAGCCTCCGGACGGCACTCCGCCGACCGCGACCTGAGCGGCTTCAGAGAGGTGCAGCGCCTGGCGTACGAATGCGCCGAGGCCGTCGCCGCCCAGCTGCGGCCCGGGGTGACCGAGCGCGAGGCCGCGCGGATGCAGCGCGAGTGGCTGCGGGAGCGCGGGGTGCGGGACTGGTTCCATCTGCCCTTCGCCTGGCTCGGGGACCGCACCGCCTTCGCGAACTTCAAGATCCCGCTGCAGTTCTTCCCGACCAACCGGAAGCTGGAGCCGGGGATGCCTTTCATCCTCGACATGGCACCGGTCCACAAGGGCTACGCGGCCGACATCGGATACTCGGGCAGCCTCGGGCTCAATCCGGTGCAGGACCGGCTCATGTCCGACCTTCAGGCGCACCGCGTACTGATCCTGGAGCAGGTGCGCGAGGGGCGCTCCCTGCGCGAGATCTACGAGAACGTCGAACGGCTGATGACCCGGCAGGGGTACGCCAACCGGCACCGGGCCTATCCCTTCGGCGTGATCGCGCACAAGATCGACCGCGTCAAGGAGCGGCGCTGGTCACCTACCGCCTTCGGCTTCGGCACCCAGTCCCTCAAGGGACTGGCCGGTGACGCCCTGCACGGCCACCGCGAGGGCTGGTCCCCGCTGTGGAGCCCCTACCACTTCTCCGACCACCCGCCGCAGCCCGGCCTGTGGGCGGTGGAACCCCACCTCGGATTCCGGGGTACCGGCGCGAAGTTCGAGGAGATCCTGGTCGTCACCGACTCCCAGGACCCCGAGGAGAGCGCGTTCTGGCTGGACGACGATCTGCCGCACGTGCGGCGCTGGGCCGAGGAGAAGGCAGCGTGAGCGATATGACCGGAGCGGAAACCATGGGCCTGGCGGGTGCGCGTGAGCGCCGAGTGAGCACCGGGGGGGTGGAGCTGTGCGTCGTCGAGCTCGGTGAGACGGGCCGGCCGACGGTGGTCCTGGTGCACGGCTATCCGGACAGCAAGGAGGTCTGGTCGGAGGTCGCCGAGCGGCTCGCGACCCGCTTCCACGTGGTGCTCTACGACGTACGCGGCCACGGGCGCTCCACCGCGCCGCAGCCGCTGCGCGGCGGCTTCACCCTGGAGAAGCTGACCGACGACTTCCTGGCGGTGGCGGACGCGGTCAGCCCGGACCGGCCCGTGCACCTGGTCGGCCACGACTGGGGCTCCGTACAGGGCTGGGAGTTCGCGACGGTCGCCCGCACCGAGGGCAGGATCGCCTCCTTCACCTCGATGTCGGGGCCCTCCCTCGACCACTTCGGGCACTGGATCAAGAAGCGGATGACGCGGCCCACCCCGCGTGCGGCGGCGCAGCTCCTCAGTCAGGGCTCCAAGTCCTGGTACGTCTACATGCTGCAGATCCCGATGCTGCCGGAACTCGCCTGGCGCGGGCCGCTCGGCAAGCGGTGGCCGGCGATGCTCGAGCGCCTCGAGGACGTTCCGGCCGGCGCTTATCCGACGGCATCGCTGCCTTCGGACGCGGCGCACGGCGCCTGGCTCTACCGCGACAACGTACGGTCGCGACTGCGCCGGCCGCGCCCCGACGCGTACGCCCACGTACCGGTGCAGCTGATCACCCCGACCGGGGACGCCTTCCTGTCCGAGCGGCTCTACGACGATCTGGAGCGGTGGGCCCCGGACCTGCTGCGCCGGACCCTGCCCGCCAAGCACTGGGTGCCCCGGACCCGGCCCGACCAGGTGGCCGCCTGGATCACCGAGTTCGTCGACGACCGGGAGGAGCCCGCCACGCGGGCGCCGGAACGGAAGGCCCCGGGCAGGTACGCCGACCGCTTCGCGGGCCAACTGGTCCTGGTCACCGGCGCGGCCAGCGGCATCGGCCGGGCCACCGCCTTCGCCTTCGCCGAGGCCGGGGCCCGTGTGGTCGCCGTCGACCGCGACGCGGAAGGCGCGGCGCGCACCGCCGACATGGCCCGCCTCGTGGGCGCCGCCGAGGCCTGGGCCGAATGCGTGGACGTCAGCGACGAGCAGGCGATGGAGAAGCTCGCGGCGAAGGTCGCCGCCGAGTACGGAATCGTCGACGTCCTCGTCAACAACGCAGGGATCGGCCTGTCCGGGGCCTTCCTCGACACCAGCGCCGAGGACTGGAAGAAGGTCCTGGACGTCAATCTGTGGGGTGTCATCCACGGCTGCCGGATCTTCGGGAAGCAGATGGCCGAGCGCGGCCAGGGCGGGCACATCGTCAACACCGCCTCCGCCGCCGCCTATCTGCCCTCCAGGACCCTGCCCGCCTACAGCACCTCGAAGGCCGCGGTGCTGATGCTGTCGGAGTGCCTGCGCGCCGAACTGGCCTCGAAGTCGATCGGCGTCTCCGCGATCTGCCCGGGCATCGTCAACACCAACATCACCGCCACCTCGCGTTTCGCCGGGGTGGACGAGGCCGAGGAGAAGCGCCGCCAGGAACGCTCCTCGCGGCTGTACGGGCTGCGCAACTTCCCGCCGGAGAAGGTCGCCGACGCGATCCTGCGGGCGGTGGTGCGCAACGAGGCCGTCGTACCGGTGACCCCGGAGTCCAAGGGCGCCCTGTGGATGTCCCGCTTCGCCCCGCGCGCCCTGCGGCGTATCGCGAGGCTGGAGCCAAGGCTGTGAGCGGGTACAGGGACCGGATCGACCTCGACCTCGATCTCGACCGCGACCGCGACCGGCATCCGATCGGCCCGCGCCGGGTGGCCTTCGACTGGAAGACCACCCCTCTGCACTGGATACCGGACGAGCCCACCGCCACCCATGTCATCAACGTGCTGCACCTGCTGCTGCCCGCCGGGGAGCGCTGGTTCGTGAGGGTCCTCAAGGAGGGCCTGCCCCTGGTCACCGACCCCGAGCTGCGCGATGACGTCAAGGGGTTCATGGGCCAGGAGGCCACGCACAGCGTGCAGCACTCCTACGTTCTGGACCACCTCGCCGAGCAGCGGTTGCCGACGCAGGCGTACACGCGGCACGTGGACTTCCTGTTCGAGAAACTGCTCGGGGAGTCCCCGCCGTTCGGGATGCCGGTCACGGAGCGGGAGTGGCTGCGCTTCCGGCTGGCGGTGGTAGCCGCGATCGAGCAGTTCACGGCGGTCCTCGGGGACTGGGTGCTGCGCGCCGAGGGTCTCGACCGGGCCGGGGCCGACGAGATCATGCTGGACCTGCTGCGGTGGCACGGTGCGGAGGAGGTGGAGCACCGCTCCGTCGCCTTCGACATGTACCAGCACTGCGGGGGAGTCGGTCTCGCCCGCTACGCGCGGCGCGTCGAGGGGATGGTCGTGGTCGCGCCCGTGCTGGCGTGGCTGTGGCTTTGGGGGGCCTCGTACCTCATACGCAACGACCCCGAACCGGGCGGCCCGCCGCGCTACTCGCTCGGCGCGCACAACCGCGCGGTGGCCAAGGGCCTGCTGCCTCCGTGGAGAGAGCTCGGCATGGCCATACCCCGCTACTTCCGGCGGTCGTACCATCCCTCGCAGGAGGGCTCGCTGCGCAGGGCGGTCGAGTACCTTGCGGCTTCACCTGCCGCCCGGGCCGCGGCGGGCGCGGTCGGCCGAGCCGCGATGTCGTAGGGAGCCGGGATTGTCCGATCAGGCGGTAGCCGAGTACCGGATCGAGGATCTGGCACACCACAGCGGGGCGACGGTGCGCACGATCCGGGCGTACCAGGACCGCGGCCTGCTGCCGAAACCGGAGCGGCGGGGCCGTTCCAACGTCTACCGGGACACGCATCTCGCGCGGCTGCGCCAGATCGCGGACCTGCTGGACCGCGGCTACACGCTCGCCTCCATCAAGGAACTGCTGGAGGCCTGGGACGCGGGGCGCGGTCTGGGCGGCGTACTCGGGTTGGTCGCCGAGGTGCACGGGCCGTGGACCGACGAGGAGGCGGCCCGGATCAGTCGGGAGGAGCTGAACGATCGGTTCGGCGGCCGGCCGGACGACGAGGCCGTGGACGAGGCGTGCGAGCTCGGGGTGCTGGAGCGGATCCCGGGGCGCCCGGACCAGTTCCTGGTGCCCTCCCCGCAGGAACTGGCGGTGGCCGCCGAGCTGTACGCGGCCGGGGTGCCGTTGTCGGCGATCACCGGGCACCTGCGGGAACTGCGGGGACAGGTGGAGCACATCGCCTCGCGGTTCCTGGAGTTCACCACCGAGCACGTCTTCGCGCGCTACCTCGGGCAGGTGCCGCCCACGGACGCCGACGCGGCGGAGGCAGCGACGATGGTGCGGCGGCTTCGGCCGCTGGCCCAGCAGACCGTGGACGCGGAGCTGGCGCGGGCCATGCGGCTCTTCGCGACCCGGCACCTCCAGCGCCACCTGGGATCGGCCGGCGCGGCGGGGCCGACGGGACCCTCGCCCGTGGCGTTGCCGGCCGGGACGGTGCGGGCGGTGCAGGATCTGGTGGGCGCCGATCATGTCGCGGAGTTCGTCCGGGCCGCGACGGAGCGGGAGCTCCAGGCCCGGACGATGAACGATCTGGCGCGCCGCGCCGAGCGGTGACGCCGGGGCAGGCGGTCGTGGCGGGCCGGGCGGTCGCGGCGGGCTGGGTGGTCGCGGAGGAGCGCTCGGTCACACCCGGTCGAGCTCGATCCACAGATTCCACAGGTTCCACAGGGCGGATCACGCGTTTGCCGTCAAAACCCGCCCAAACGGCTGTGGACAAGTACCCTTTTCCTGTGGGCAACTGAGTCGTCGTCTCACCCTACGGTCTCGTACGCCGCCATGGCGGGGCTCGCTCCGTCCACCGAGGCCGGCTTCACGCTCCGGCCGAACCGGCCCCCGAACCTGGCCCTGGAGCCGGTCCCGGACCCCGTCCCCGACCCGGTCCCTGTCCCGTAGAGGAGGGCCGCCAGGGCCAGACCGAGGATTCCGCCGACCAGCTGGGCGCCGACGAATCCGGGCAGCGACTCGGGGGCTATGCCGGTGAAGGAGTCGCTGAAGCTCCGCCCGATGGTGCCCGCCGGATTGGCGAACGAGCCGGAAGAGGTGAACCAGATCGCGGCCGCGATGTACGCGGCGACCGCCGGCGGAATGAGCTTGGGGCGCCCGGTCCGGCCGAGGCCTTGGATCAGGAGGACCAGACCGGCGGTGGCGACCACCTCTCCGATGAGCAGGTGCCCACCGTCGCGAACCTGGGTGGCGAAGGTGCCCGGGGTCCGGCCGAACATGACTTCCGCGACGAGGGCTCCGGCGATGGCTCCCGCGCTCTGGGCCGCGGCGTAGACGAGCGCCTCGCGGCCGCCCAGGCCTGCGCCGCCGGTCCGCCGGGACCACCAGGAGGTGAGGGTGACCACCGGATTGAGGTGGGCTCCGGACAGTGGCCCGAAGATCGTGATGATCAGCCCGAGGCCGATGGCCGAGGCGAAGGAGTTGGCGATGAGGGCGACACCGGTGTCGCGGCTGAGCTCGGCGGCCTTGAGTCCGGAGCCGATCACCACCACGAGCAGGCCGGCGGTGCCGACCAGCTCAGCAGCGGCGCGGCGTGACAGTGAGGGTTGGGCTGTCATGGTTTCTCCCTCTGAACAGAAGCGGCAGCGGAAAATATATTCCGCATCTTGGAATGGCGATAGAGGGTGTCCACCAGCTGTCTCCACCCGCCGACCCCCGGAAAATCGCTGCCACGAGGCGGTCCGACGGGGGCACGCTGGGGCCATGGATGAAAGACGCACCGTGAAGGTGTCGAAGTACGTCTCGAAACACCTGCGACACCAGCCGGAACGGATCGGACTGGTGCTCGATCCTCGCGGCTGGGTGGAGATCGACGACCTGTTGCGCGCGGCCGCCACGCACGGCTTCCCCTTCAGCCGGGCCGAGCTCGACCACGTCGTCGCCGCCAACGACAAGCAGCGGTTCGCCGTCGACGGCACCCGGATCCGGGCCAGCCAGGGGCACACCGTCGCCGTGGACCTGGACCTTCCGGAGGCCGAACCGCCCGCGTACCTCTACCACGGCACCGTCGCCGCCGCCCTGGATCCGATCCGCACCGAGGGCCTGCGTCCGATGGCCCGCCACCATGTGCACCTGTCCCCCGACCGGGAGACCGCCACCCGGGTCGGCGCGCGTCGCGGCCGGCCCGTCGTGCTCAGCGTGGACGCCGGGGCGATGCGAGCGGCCGGGCACGTCTTCCGGATCAGCGCCAACGGGGTGTGGCTGGTGGACGCCGTACCGCCGCAGTTCCTGCGCTTCCAGTAGATCCGGGGCAGGGCGCCGGAATTCACGCAGAGATTGTCCGACCATCCCCCTAATGTGTGAACCACTCCGGGATCAGTGAGGGGGGACCTCGCGATCACCGAACCATCCCTGTATGCACGCGAGGTGACGCCCTATGACGTCCACGTCCACGCCCCCGTCCGCACCGCGGTCCACGCCCCCGTCCGCGCCCCACAGCTTCCAGGTCGACCTGCGCGGCCTGGTGGACCTCCTCTCCCACCACCTCTACTCCAGCCCGCGCGTCTACGTCCGCGAGCTCCTGCAGAACGCGGTGGACGCGATCACCGCACGCCACGCCCTCGACCCGGCGGCCGAGGTCCGCATCCGCCTCTCGGCATCCGGCGGCCGCGTGACCATCGAGGACAGCGGCATCGGCCTGACCGCCGCCGAGGCCCACTCCCTCCTCGCCACCATCGGCCGTAGCTCCAAGCGCGGTGGCGACGGCGCCGATCTCGACGAGCAGGGCCTGGAGGCGTCCCGCCAGGAGTTCCTCGGCCAGTTCGGCATCGGCCTGCTCGCGTGCTTCGTCGTGGCCCGCCAGATCCGGGTCGTCACCCGCTCCGCCCGCGACCCCCAGGCCGCGCCCGTCGAATGGCTGGCCACGGACGACGGTTCCTACACCGTCCGGGAACTGCCCCACGAGGCACGGCCGGAGCCGGGCACCACCGTCGTACTGGAGGCCCGCCCGGGCGCCGCGGAGTGGGCCGTCCCGGCCAAGGTCGAGGAGCTGGCCCGCGACTACGGCTCACTGCTGCCGTACGACATCACCTTCGACGACGGCGAGGGCGGCGCGCCGCGCCCCGTCACCGACCGGCCCGCCGTCTGGGACCGCCCCTTCCCCACCCCGGCCGCCCGTCGCGTCGCGCTCGCCGGGCACTGCGCGCAGCTCTTCGGTTTCACCCCGCTCGACAGCATCGACCTCGACCTGCCGGTCGCCGGCGTACGCGGGGTGGCGTACGTCCTGCCCGAACCGACCAGCCCCGCCCACCGGGCCGGACACCGCGTCCACCTCAAGGGCATGCTGCTGACCGACAGGGCCGACAACCTGCTGCCCGACTGGGCGTTCTTCGTCCGCGCCGTCCTCGACACGGACACCCTGCGTCCCACCGCCTCCCGCGAGAACCTGTACGACGACGAGACCCTTGCCGCCGTACGGGACGCGCTCGGCGCCCGCGTCCGCGGTTGGCTCGCCGAGCTCGCGGCGAGCGATCCGGAGCGCCTGGCCGCCTTCCTTCAGGTCCATCACCTCGGTGTGAAGTCCATGGCCCGGCACGACTCCGAGCTGCTCGGGCTGATGCTGCCGTGGCTGCCGTTCGAGACGAGCGACGGCTCGATGAGCCTCCAGGAGTTCGCGGCCGCCCATACGGACATCCACTTCACCCGCACCGTCGAGGAGTTCCGGCAGATCGCGCCGATCGCCGCGGCCCACGGGCTCGGTGTCATCAACGCCGGATACACCTACGACGCGGACCTGCTGGCCCTGCTGCCCACCGTACGGCCGGAGCTCAAGGTCACCGAGCTCGACGCCGGGGCCGTCACCGAGCGGCTCGACCCGGTGCCGACCGCGACCGAACTGGCACTCGCCCCGTTCCTGGCCACCGCGCGCACCCGACTGGAAGCGCAGGGCTGTGACGTGGTGCTGCGCGCCTTCCAGCCCGTCTCCGTGCCCGCGCTGTACCTCGACGACCGGCAGGCCCGCCAGGAGCGCGACCGCACCGCCGCGCTGGAGAGCGCCGACTCCCTGTGGAGCGGCATCCTCGGCGCGCTGCGCGGCTCCGCACCCCGCGCCCGCCTGGTCCTCAACCACAACAACCCGCTCATCCGCCGGATCGCCGCGCTGCCCGACGAGGCACTGACCAGTACGGCCGTCGAATCGCTCTACGGGCAGGCCCTGCTGATGTCCCAGCGGCCGTTGCGTCCCGCCGACTCCACCCTGCTCAACCGGGCGTTCCTCGGCCTCCTGGAATGGGCGACCCACTCCACCGACTCCCGCGACGCCCAGGAGGACCAGAAGTGACGACGCTGACGCGCGAGGAGATCGTGCGGGGTCTGGCGGAGAACCGCGAATCGCCCAACGGTGCCGCGCGCAACGCGCACGCCGAGGCGCTGGCCGGCGCGGCGGAGACGAGCGGTGACCGGACCCTGTTCCGTGAGGCCCTGGACAACCTGATCAACGCCTACCTCTACAGCGCCGAGTCGTCCAGGATGCTGGTCCCCTTCGCCCGGCTGCTCCAGGAGTACGACAAGGACCCGGGGGCCTTCTCCCACTGGGACGCGCACTCGCTGTTCTGGCAGTTCAAGTGGGTGGCCACGGCCATCTCCGACTCCCCCGGGATTCCGCTGGAGTCGGCGACCGGCTGGCTGGACGAGATGGAACGCCGCTACCGGATCGCCGGATACAGCGAGCGGCCCGTACGCGAGGCGGAGCTGTGGCTCGCCGACGCGATCGGTGAGGACGAGCGCGCCGAGCGGGCCTTCCGGAGCTGGCTGGCCGCCGAGCGGGACGACATGAGCGACTGCCGGGCCTGCGAACTCAACGGTCAGGGGCAGTACGCCGTCCTGCACGGCAACGACGCCGAGGCGCTGAAGCTGTGGAAGCCCGTCCTCGACGGTGACCTGACCTGCGCCGAGGAGCCCCACCGGCTGCTCGCCACCTCGCTGCTGCCACTGCTGCGGCTCGGCCAGGCCGACGAGGCGCGCTCCCACCACCTGCGCGGCTACCGCATGGCTCGCGGCAACGAGAGCCTGCTGCCCTCGGTCGGCAAGCACATAGAGTTCTGCGCCCTCACCGGCAACGAATCCCGTGGCTTGGAGATCCTGGCCGACCACGCCGCCCATGTGGCTCCGCTCGCCAACCTCGACGACCGGCTGGCCTTCCACGGCGCCATCCTCGTGCTGCTGCGCCGCCTGCGGGAACTGGGCCACGGGCGGACCCCGGCCGTGCCCTACGAAGGAACCCCGCGAAGCGTCGACGAGCTGTACGAGGTGCTGTACGCGGGCTGCCTGGACATCGCCCGACAGTTCGACGCGCGCAACGGCACGACCCGGGTCTCGGACCGCTTCCTCGCGCAGGTGCGCCGGGAACCGCTGCTGGCGGCGCTGCCGCTCGGGGTACGCAGTGCGGCGCTGCCGCAGACCGCCACGGCCCCCGCTCCCGTTCCCGCTGCCCCCGGATCCGGGCCGGCCCTGACGGCCGCCGTCTTCACCGACCTGGTGGAGCGGGCCCGCCGCGCCCGTGACCTGGGCCATCCGGGTACGGACGCGCTGTGGGCCGAGGTGGCGGTACGGCTGGACGCGCAGCCGGAGGTCGATCCGCTGGTCCGCGCCGACCTCGCGGACCAGCAGGCCTTGGCCGCCGGTCGGCGCGGCGACAAGGAGGCGCCGGAGCTGCTGAGCGCGGTCCGGGAGAACTACCGGGCGCTCGGTCTCGCCGAGCGGGTGGCGCTCGCGGAACTGCGGCTGGCCGGTGTGGCAGCGCAGTCCGGAGCCGCGCCGGCGGAGGTCCGGGCCTTGCTGCGCGCCGCCCTGCGATCCGCCGAGGCGCTGGACGCCGCCGAGCCGCTCCGGGCCCGGCGCATCGCGCTCGCGGAACTGTCGGCGATCCGGATGGAGTCGTACCTGCGCTCGGTGGAGACGCCCGACGCGGACGACCACCACGACCACCACGGAGTGTTGGCCGCCGAACTGACCGGCTTCGTCGCCGCCCACGAGGGCACCGTGGCGGACCTGGTGGCGGAGGCCGAGGAGATGCTGGGCCGGGTGGCGCTGGCACAGGGCGACCCCGAACGGGCCGTGCCCCTGCTCGCGGCGTCCGCCGCGCGGGCGGTCCTGGCGGATCGGCCGTGGCAGGCCGTGGACCCGCTGGTGCTGCGGGCCGGGGTGTTGATGACCCTGGAGCGGCCCGAGGAAGCGGAGGCCGCGGCGCGTTCGGCGCTGGAACACTCCGCGGAGGTGACCGACGCCGAGACGCAGGGCGTCGTACGGCTGACGCTCGCGGACATCCTGCTGCAGCGGGGCGACGCGGCCGCCGAGAGCGCGGAGCACGCGCTGGTCGGAGCCCACTGGTTCGACCAGGCGGGGCTCACTGCCGACGGTGGTGCGCATGCCCGGCTGCTGCTGGCCCGGGCCTACGCGGGGGACGGCCGCAGCGCCGAGGCGGTGGAGGTCCTGCAGTCGGCGTTGGCCGACCTGCTGGAGCACGGCGACCAGCAGGCGGTTTCCGTACGGGAGTTCTTGGGCGATCTGCTGCGCCGGTTGCACGACCTCCGGCCGGCGGCGGAGCAGTATCTGCTGGCGGCGGAAATCACCAAGGACTGGGAGGATCCCCGTCCGCAGGCGGGCCTCGCGCATTCGGCCGCCGACACCCTGAACGACGCCGGACTGGCCGTGGAAGCGGCCGCCGCCTACGAGCGGGCCCTGGAGCTGCACAGGCGCACGGGCGAGGTCCCGGTCGCCGAGGTGCGGATCCTGCGTTCCCTGGCCTGGCTGGGGCTGCGCGCGGAGGTCACCGCCGCCACGGTGGCGGGGGCCCGGAAGCGGATGGAAGAGGCCGCCGAGGTACTGGAGGCGGCCCTGGCGGCGGATCCCGGAGCCCCTGGGCTGCAGTCCGAACTCGCCCAGACCTGGCACCAGCTGGGGCAGGTGCTCGACCGGCACATCAACGCGAACGGGCAGTCCCACGAGGACGACGACCTGGGCGACGACGAGGGCGACGAGGAAGACGAGCGGCTCGCCGACGCCGGGGCGGAGCGGGCGACGACGCTGAGCCCCGCGGAGGTCGACGAGCTGCGCCTGGAGGAGATCGAGCTGTGTGACCGGGCCGCCCGGGTCTACGCGGAGCTCGGCCCCGACCACCTACGGGACCGGTTCCAGAGCGTGAACAACGCGGCCTGGACGGAACAGGAGCGGGGCGACGCGGAAGCGGGTTCCGCCCGCGTCTCCGCGCTGATCGACGAGATCCGGGCGCTGCCCGAGGCCGACCTGCCGGACTGGCTCCTGCCGGCCGCGGAGCGCCTGCTCGCCCAGCTGAACGACAGGGACTAGGCCGTCTCTTTCGGATCGTGGCGGCCGAGCCCGCGGCGTCCGGAGCCGGGCCGACAACGCGGCCGGGTGCGGTGCCGGCGTCGCCGGCCCGGCAGGATCCGACAGAGACGGCCCAGCGGTCCCGGTCGTCGCCGCTCGTGCGAGCGGCGACGACGACCGGCGCGTCAGCTGTCGATCTGGGCCAGGGCCTCGGTGGCGATCTTCTCGAACACGCCCTCGTCGCAGGCGAACTCGGAGTCGGGGATCGGCGCGTGGATCACGATCTCGGTGAACCCCAGGTCACGGTGGCGCCCGGCGAAGTCGACGAACGCGTCCACCGACTGCAGCACGGTGTTGGCCTCCGGCGTGAAGCCGGTCAGGAGGATCTTCTCCACGGGCTCCACGTCCCGCCCGATCTCCTGGAAGGCCGCGCCGAGCCGTTCGAGCTGCCCGCGCAGGGCTTCCCGCGACTGCTCGGGCGTGCCCTCCTCGAAGAGCTTCGGGTCGCCCGTGGTCACCCAGGCCTGGCCGTGCCGGGCGGCGAGCCTCATGCCACGCGGTCCGTTCGCGGCGACCGCGAACGGCAGCCGGGGCCGCTGCACACAGCCGGGGATGTTGCGGGCCTCCTCGGCAGAGTAGAAGGTCCCCTCGTGGCTCACCGATCCCTCGGTCAGCAACCGGTCCAGCAGCGGCACGAACTCGGCGAGCCGGTCGGCGCGCTCACGCGGGGACCAGGCCTCCTGCCCCAGCGCGGTCGCGTCGAAGCCGTTCCCGCCCGCACCGATGCCCAGAGTGATGCGCCCGCCGGAGATGTCGTCCAGGCTCATGAGGTCCTTGGCGAGCGTCACCGGGTGCCGGAAGTTCGGCGAGGTGACGAGCGTGCCCAGGCGCAGCCGCTCGGTGGCTGTGGCCGCCGCGGTCAAGGTGGGGACCGCGCCGAACCACGGGCCGTCGCGGAACGTCCGCCAGGACAGGTGGTCGTAGGTGTACGCGGTGTGGAACCCGAGCTGCTCGGCCCGGAGCCACTGATCGCGCCCTCCCTCGTGCCATCGACGTACCGGAAGGATCACCGTGCTCAGACGCAGACTCATGGTTCGAGCCTACGGCGAGCCGATGTTTCACGTGAAACGGCGCTGTTCCACGTGAAACATCGCCCGAGGTGACAGCCTCCCTCCCATGGTCAGGAGCTCCTCGGCCATGGGCGAAGATGGAGCCGTGACCTCGGCTCCCCAGTGCCCGGACGGGCCAACCCCCACGCCCCGGCTGATCGCCACCGACCTCGACGGCACCCTGCTGCGCGACGACAAGTCCGTCTCGCCGCGCACGGTCGCCGCGCTCGCCGCCGCCGAGGAGGCCGGGATCGAGGTCTTCTTCGTCACCGGCCGCCCGGCCCGCTGGATGGATGTGGTCAGCGACCATGTCCACGGCCACGGCCTGGCGATCTGCGCCAACGGCGCGGCGGTGGTCGACCTGCATGCCGGACGAGAGTTCGTGCAGGTCAGAGCCCTTCCGCGAGTGGCGGCGCTCGCCGTCGTCGACTCCCTGCGGGCTGCCGCCCCCGGCACCTCCTTCGCGGTCGAGCTGACCACCGGCATCAACTACGAGCCGGCGTACCCGCCCTTCTTCAAGGACCCGGGGGCTCGGGTGGCCACCGCCGAGAAGCTGCTGCACGAGGACACGGACGAAAGCTCCGCGCCCGTGCTCAAGCTGTTGGCGCACCACGCCGAGCTGGCCCCGGACGAGTTCCTGACGCTGGCGCGAGCCGCCGCCGGCGAGTACGCGTCGATCACCCGGTCCAGCCCCACCGCACTGCTGGAGGTCAGCGGCCCGGGCGTGTCCAAGGCGAGCACCCTGGCGCTGTGCTGCGCCGAGCGCGGCATTTCCCCCGCCGAGGTCGTCGCCTTCGGGGACATGCCCAACGACGTGGAGATGCTCAGCTGGGCAGGCACCTCGTACGCCATGGGCAACGCCCACCCCGATGTGATCGCCGCCGCGTCCGGCCGTACGGTCGCCAACAACGAGGACGGGGTCGCCCTCGTCATCGAGCGCATCCTGGCCGAACGGACCGCGCAGCAGGCCTAGGCCGTCTCTTCCGGATCTTGTCGGTCGAGCCCGCGGCGTCCGGTGCCGTGCCCGGCAAGGCGGAGGGGCGCCCGTGTACTGGACGTACTCGGTCGCCCCGACAACGCGGCCGGGTGCGGTGCCGGGCGACGCGGGCCCGGCAAGATCCGGAAGAGACGGCCTAAGCCGTCTCGTCCGGATCGCCCCCTCGGAGACGGCCTAGACCGCCGGTTCGAGTGGGGCCTCCCACACCACGGTGGTCCCGCCGCCGTCCTCGCCGATGCCCGGGCCGTAGGAGCTCGCGCCGCCCAGCGACTCGGCCCGGCGGCGCAGATTGCGAAGCCCGCTGCGGCGGCCGCCCTCCGGGATGCCCACCCCGTCGTCGGCGACCTCCAACCGGACCCCGGGCCGACCGTCGGCGAGCGTGATGGTGGAGTCGATGACCACGTCGATCCGGCTCGCCTCGGCGTGGCGGAAGGCGTTGGACAACGCCTCGCGCAGGGCGGCGATCAGGTTCTTGCCCACCAGCTCACCGACAACCGTGTCGATCGGGCCGAGGAAACGGTGGGCGGGCTTGAAGCCCAGGGGCACCGCGGCCATGTTGATCTCCCGCAGCACCCGGGTGCGCAACCCGGACGGGGCCTCCGCCGGACCCTGTTGGAGAGCGAAGATCGCGGTGCGGATCTCCTGGATCGTCACGTCCAGTTCGTCCACCGCCTTGCCCACGCCGTCACGTACCTCGGGGACGGCGGTCCGGCGCTGGGCGCCCTCCAGCATCAGCCCGGTGGCGAAGAGCCGCTGGATGACCAGGTCGTGCAGGTCTCGGGCGATCCGGTCCCGGTCCTCGAAGACCGCCAGCCGCTCGCGGTCGCGCTGCGCCTCGGCCATCATCAGGGCGAGCGCCGCCTGCGAGGCGAACTGGGTGGCCAGGGTCCGCTCGACCTCGGTGAACGCCCGCCCACCGCGGGCCCGGGGGGTGACCAGCGCACCCAGCACCCGCCCCCCGCTCTGCAGCGGCAGCAACATGCACGGGCCGTACCGACTGGTGAGCTCGCTGGTCATGCGAGGGTCGGACGCGGCGTCGTCCACGAAGACCGGCTCTCCCTCCAGCAGCCTGTCGATCACCGGGCTCTCGGCCGGGATCACCACACCGAGCGAGGTGGCCGGGTTCTCGGAGGAGACCGCGACGATCTCCATCCCGCCTTCCTGAGCCGGCAGCATGACGATTCCGGCGTCGGAGTCGGCCAGCCGGCGGGCCTGTTCGGCGACGACCGCGAGGGCGTCGTCCGCGTCCCCGCCGGACAGCAGGGCGGTGGTGACGGCCACCGATCCGTCGATCCAGCGCTCGCGCTGGGTGGCGGCCTCGTACAGCCGGGCGTTGCCGATGGCGATGCCCGCCTCGGTGGCCAGTACCCGGACCATGTGCACGTCGTAGTCGCTGAACTCGCCGCCGCCGTGCTTCTCGGCGAGGTAGAGATTGCCGAAGATCTCTCCCTGCACCCGGATCGGCACTCCGAGGAAGGTCTTCATGGGCGGGTGGTGCGGTGGGAACCCCGCCGAGCGCGGATCCTTCGTCAGATCGGTGAGCCGCACCGTGTCGGAGTGCGAGATCAGTGCGCCGAGCAGGCCCCGTTTCCCGTCGGGGCGGTGTCCGATCTTTCGGGCCTGCGCGGGGCTGATCCCGTGGGTGACGAAGTCGGAGAGCCCGCGGCCCTCCGTGTCGACGACGCCGATCGCCGCGTAGTGGGCGCCCGCGAGCTCTGCCGCGGTCTCGCAGATGCGGTCCAGAGTGGAGTGCAGTTCGAGCCCGGTCCCGACCGACCTCATGGCCTCCAACAGTTGCGGTACACGGGCCGTGAGCTCGGTGGACAGGCCCTGCAGACTCCTGGTGGCCTGGGCGGCGGCCACCAGTGGGTCCGGACCTTCCGAGGCTCCCGCAGTCGCCGGTGGTCCCGGCGGTCCCGACAACGGATCCGGCAAGGGCCCCGATGAGGGATCCGGCGATTCCTGCGACTGCTGCGCTGACATGGTCCTGAGCGTAGTTAGTCCCTATTGGCGGGGAAAGTTGACCAAAGTTCCGTCCGTCGCCCTTTCCCGCTCCAGCAGCCGGCGCAGCGGTCCCTCGGCGGCGGCCAGCTCCGCGTAGGGGCCACGCTGCACCACCTCACCACGGTCCAGCACGAGCACCTCGTCGACCGCCTCCAGGCCGGCCAACCGGTGCGTGATCAGCACGGTGGTCCGGCCCTCGGTCGCGGCCAGCAGATCCGCCGTCAGGGCGTCCGCTGTGGCCAGGTCCAGGTGCTCGGCCGGCTCGTCCAGGACCAGCACCGGGAAGTCCGCGAGCAGCGCCCGGGCCAGGGCCAGTCGCTGGCGCTGGCCACCCGAGATCCGCTCGCCGTGCTCGCCGACCAGCGTGTCCAGCCCGTCCGGAAGGCCGTCGGCCCACTCCAGCAGCCGGGCCGCGGCCAGCGCCTGCCGCAGCTGCTCCTCGCTCGCCCCGGTCCGGGCCAGGCGCAGGTTCTCCCGTACCGAGCTGTCGAAGATGTGGGCGTCCTGGGCGCACAGGCCCACGAGAGCGCGTACGTCGTCGCCGTCGAGCGTGCGCGCGTCGCTCCCGCCCAAGCTGTACGCACCCTCGGCGGGGTCCAGGAACCGCAGGAGCACCTGGGCCAGAGTTGTCTTGCCCGACCCCGAGGGACCGACGACGGCGATGCGGCGGCCTGCCTCCAAGGTCAGGTCCAGGTCCCGCAGGGCGGCACGCTCCTGGCCCGGGTGGCGGGCGGTGAGCCCCGTCAACCGCAGCGGGAACGGCGAAGCGGGGGCCGTGGTCGGCTGCTCCGGCTCGGCGACCGGGACCGGCGCGTCGATGACCTCGTAGACCCGCTCGGCGCTACGGCGCACGCGCTGGCGGTACTGGACGGCGAGCGGAAGCCCGTTCACCGCCTCGAAGGCGGCCAGCGGCGTGAGGACCGCGACGGCCATGGCCACCCCGGACAGCCGTCCGTCGTGGACGGCGTTCGCGGCGACGGCCGCGGCGGCCACGACGGTGAACCCGCACACCAGGGCCGACAGGCCGCCGCCCAGTCCGGCCGCGGCCGAGCCCCGCGCGGCGATGCGCGTCAGCAGGCCGTCGCTCTCGCGCGTCCGACCCTTACGGTCCTCCAGCGCCCCGGCCACGGTCAGCTCCGCGGTCCCGGTGAGCAGATCGGCCACCCGAGCGGCGAGTTCACCGCGGGCGGGCGCGAGCCTGCGCTCCGCACGGCGGGCGCAGGCCCCGCTGACCAGCGGTACCGCGACACCGGCGGCGAGCAGCCCGACGGCGAGCACGACACCGGCCTCGGGCAGCAGCCAGGCGGTGAAGGCGACCGACCCCGTCCCGACGAGAACGGCGGTGCCGACGGGCAGCAGCCAGCGCAGCCAGTAGTCCTGCAGGGCATCGGCATCGGCCACGAGCCGGGCCAGCAGGTCCCCGCGCCGGTGCTCGCGCAGCCCGGCGGGCGCGATGCGCTCCAGTCGGCGGTACACGGAGACGCGCAGGTCGGCGAGCATCCGGAGCACGGCGTCGTGCGAGACGAGCCGCTCGGCGTACCGGAAGACGGCGCGGCCCATTCCGAAGGCCCTGGTGGCGGTGACGGCCACCATCAGGTAGAGCACGGGCGGCTGTTCCGAGGCTCGCGAGATCAGCCAGCCCGACACGGCCATCAGGCCGACGCTGCATCCGACGGCCAGTGCGCCGAGCACCAGCCCGAGCCTGAAGCGTCCTTGCCACGCCTTGGCGACCGCCCGGACCCGGCGCAGCGGATCGCCCGCCGCACCTGAACCCGCCACGCGCGAACCGGTCGTGCCCGAGCCGGTCGTACCGTCGGCAGGTTCGGCCGCCCGCTCACGCGCCGCGCCGAGGATCCACTCGCCGGTGTCCGGGAGGTACTCACCGCGGTCATCGGCCGCACCGGAGGACAACAGGGGAGCGCCGACCGGCAAAGCGGCACGGCGGGGGAGTGCCCCGTCGGTGCGAAGCCCCTCGGGTCCGTCGCCCGCCGACATCGCCACCACCCGGTCCGCGACGGCGAGGAGCGCCGGCCGGTGCACGACCAACAGCACGGTCCGCCCCGTGGCGAGCCGTCGGACCGCGTCCACGATCCCTGCCTCGGTCTCCCCGTCCAACGCCGCCGTGGGCTCGTCCAGCAGCAGCACGGGCCGGTCCGCCAGGAACGCGCGTGCCAGGGCCAGCCGCTGCCGCTGTCCGGCCGACAGCCCCACACCGCCCTCGCCCAGCGGGGTCTGCACCCCGCGCGGCAGCGCGGTCACGAACTCCCAGGCCCCGGCATCCCGCAACGCCTCGGCCACATCGGCGTCGGAGGCTCCCGCGCGGGCCAGGCGTACGTTCTCGGCGATCGTTCCGGCGAACAGGTGCGGCCGCTGCGGCACCCAGGCGACCTGCTGCCGCCACTGCGCCGGCGACAGCTCGGCCAGGTCCACGCCCGCGACCTTGATCCGCCCGGCGGTCGGCGTGACGAATCCCAGCAACACCTGGAGCAGTGTGGACTTCCCCGCTCCGCTGGGGCCGGTCAGGGCCACGCACTCCCCCGGCCCGACCGTCAGCGAGACCGGCCGGGGCGAGTCCTCCCCGCGGCCCTCGTAGCGGACGGCGATGCCCTCGATCTCGATCCGCAGGGGAGCGCCGGCCGGCAGCTCGGCCGTACCGGTCGTACCGGTGGTGGGGGTCTCCAGGACCTCGAAGATCTCCTCGGCGGCCGCCAGTCCTTCGGCCGCCGCGTGGTACTGGGCCCCCACCTGCCGCAGCGGCAGATACGCCTCGGGCGCCAGGATCAGGATGACCAGCCCGGTGTAGAGATCCAGTTCGCCGTGGACGAGCCGCATGCCGATGGTCACGGCCACCAGGGCCACCGACAGGGTCGCCAACAGCTCCAGGGCGAAGGAGGAGAGGAAGGCGATGCGCAGGGTCCGCATCGTCGCGCGTCGGTAGTCGTCGGTGATCTTGCGGATCGACTCGGCCTGCGCCTTCGCCCTGCCGAAGACCTTGAGCGTGGGAAGCCCGGCCACCACGTCGAGGAAGTGCCCCGAGAGCCGGGACAGCAGGCGCCACTGCCGGTCCATCCGGGACTGCGTGGCCATGCCGATGAGGATCATGAACACGGGGATCAGGGGCAGCGTCACGACGATGATGGCCGCCGACACCCAGTCCTCGGTGACGATACGGGCCAGCACGGCCACCGGCACGACCACCGCGAGCCCCAGCTGCGGCAGGTAGCGGGAGAAGTAGTCGTCGAGCGCGTCCACGCCCCGGGTGGCCAGTGACACCAGTGATCCGGTCCGCTGCCCGGACAGCCACCCGGGCCCGAGCTCCGCGGCCCGGTCCAGCAGCCTGCGCCGCAGCTCGGACTTGACCGCCGCGCCCGCCCGGTTCGCGGCCAGCTCCGTGAGCCAGGCGATCAACCCGCGCCCGAGCGCCACCGCCGCGAGCAGCAGCAGGGGCGTTCGGAGCGCCTGGCCGTCGAGCCCCTGCTGGAAGGCTCCGACCACGATCTCGGCGATCAGCATCGCCTGACCGACGACCAGCCCCGCCCCGGCGAGACCCAGGGCCACCACCGCCCCCAGGAAGAGGCGGGTGGACCGGGCGTACCGGAGCAGGCGCGGGTCGATCGGTTTCACGTGAAACATCCCCTCGGGGAGGTCGTCAGCCGGACGGGCGGGTCATACGTCGCGGGGACCGGGTGCGGGGGCCCGGTACCCCATCGACGCACGGATCGGTGGACGGATCGGTGACCGGATCGGTGCACCGATCAGTGCACATCGACGATGTGCTGCGTCCCGATCCGCTTGCGGAATACCCAGTACGTCCAGCCCTGGTAGAGCAGCACGAGCGGGGTGGCCACGGCCGCACACCAGGTCATGATCTTCAGGGTGTACGCGCTGGACGAGGAGTTGGTGACCGTGAGGTTCCAGGCCTCGTTCAGCGAGGACGGCATGACGTTCGGGAAGAGCGTGAGGAAGAACATCGCGACGGTTGCCGCGATGGTGATCCCGGACAGTGCGAACGACCAACCCTCGCGACCGGCGAGGTTGAAGCCGAGGGCCCCGACCAGCGCCGACACCGCGACGATCATCGCGATCAGGCTCGTACCGTCGCCGCGCGAGACCTGGGTCCAGGTGAGGAAGACCAGGGCCAGTACGGCGGTGACCACGCCCAGCCGGGTCGCCAGCTTCCGCGAGCGGTCCCGGATGTCACCGACGGTCTTGAGCGAGGTGAAGACCGTGCCGTGAAAGGTGAACAGGGTGAGGGTGACCAGTCCGCCGAGGAGCGAGTAGACGTTCAGCAGGTCGAGGAGGCCGCCGACGTATTCCTTGTTCTCGTCGATCTTGACGCCGCGCACGATGTTGGCGAAGGCGACGCCCCACAGGAACGCGGGGATCAGCGAGGTCCAGAAGATCGCGTGTTCCCAGTTGGTCTGCCACCGGTCCTCGGGGCGCTTGTGCCGGTACTCGAAGGCGACGCCACGGATGATGAGGCAGATCAGGATGAGCAGCAGCGGCAGGTAGAAGCCCGAGAAGAGGGTGGCGTACCAGTCCGGGAAGGCGGCGAAGGTGGCACCGCCCGCGGTGAGCAGCCAGACCTCGTTCCCGTCCCAGACGGGTCCGATCGTGTTGATCAGGACCCGCTTCTCCGTGCGGTCACGGGCGAGCAGCTTGGTCAGTACGCCGACCCCGAAGTCGAAGCCCTCCAGGAAGAAGTAGCCGGTCCACAGGACGGCGATGAGTACGAACCAGACGTCGTGGAGTTGCATGGTGGGCGCTCCTCTCCCTCAGTACGAGAAGGCCATCGGCCGGTCGGGGTTCTTGTCGTCCCCACCGATCTTGGTGGGCGGGTTGAGGTCTGCCTCGGTGAGTTCGGGCGGGCCGGCCTTGACGTACTTGACGAGGAGCTTGACCTCGATCACGGCCAGCACCGCGTACAGGAGCGTGAAGCCGATCATCGAGGTGAGCACCTCGCCCTGGGACACGTTCGGCGAGACGGCGTCCCTGGTGCGCAGCACTCCGTAGACGACCCAGGGCTGGCGGCCCATCTCGGTGAAGATCCAGCCCCAGGAGTTGGCGATGAGCGGGAAGCCCATCGTCCAGAGCGCGACGAGCCAGTAGAGGTCGGCGAACTTCGGGCTCAGCGGCTTCTTGAAGAGCACCAGGTGGGGAACCTCGTCCTCCCCGGTACGCAGCCCCTGCGGCAGCAGGAACTTCTTGCGGGTCAGCCACAGGCCCAGCACTCCGACACCCAGGGAGGCCATGCCGAAGCCGATCATCCAGCGGAAGCCCCAGTACGCGACCGGGATGTTGGGCCGGTAGTCACCGGGGCCGAACTTCTCCTGCTCCGCCTTGTTGACATCGTTGATGCCCGGGACGAAGGAGGTGAAGTCGTCGTTGGCCAGGAAGGACAGCAGGCCGGGGACCTCTATCGCCACCTTGTTGTGGCCCTTGTCCACGTCCCCGTAGGCGAAGACGGAGAAGGGCGCGGGCGCCTCGCCGTCCCACAGCGCCTCCGCGGCGGCCATCTTCATGGGCTGCTGCTTGTACATCACCTTGCCGAGCAGGTCACCGCTGATCGCCGTGCCCATGCCGGCGATGATCATGACGATCAGGCCGAGGCGCAGCGAGCTGCGCATCACGGGGATGTGCTTCTTGCGCGCCAGGTGGAAGGCCGATATTCCGGCCATGAACGCGCCACCGACCAGGAAGGCGGCCGTGATGGTGTGGAAGAACTGGGTGAGCGCGGTGTTCTGGGTCAGCACGAGCCAGAAGTCGGTGAGCTCGGCCCGGCCCCGCTCCTCGTTGATGCGGTACCCGACCGGGTGCTGCATCCAGGAATTGGCCGCCAGGATGAAATAGGCGGACAGGACGGTGCCCATGGACACCATCCAGATGCACGCCAGGTGGATCTTCTTCGGCAGCTTGTCCCATCCGAAGATCCACAGACCGATGAAGGTCGACTCGAAGAAGAAGGCGATCAGGGCTTCGAAGGCCAGGGGGGCCCCGAAGATGTCGCCGACGAATCGCGAGTAGTCGGACCAGTTCATGCCGAACTGGAACTCCTGGACGATGCCGGTGACGACACCCATCGCGATATTGATCAAGAAGAGCTTTCCCCAGAACTTCGTGGCTCTGAGGTACTTCTCCTTCTCGGTGCGCACCCACGCCGTCTGCAGGCCCGCCGTCAGGGCGGCGAGCGAGATCGTCAGGGGCACGAAGAGGAAGTGGTAGACGGTCGTAATGCCGAACTGCCATCGCGCCAATGTCTCCGGCGCCAAAGCTAGGTCCACGTCGTCTTCTCCTTGTCGTCGCCGTGGTCACAGCCGCAGTCTGCCTGGCGGGTTCCACCCATACCGGGAGGAAGCAGGACACGCTTGTGAACGCGTTCACATTCACAAGCATTATGTCGTACCACTCTCGGCCACCGTCGAGGGGGGTCCCCCCTAGCCAATTTATTCAACAGATTGTTGAATTCAGCTCATGCAGATACGAATCTCCTGGCCCGCGGGCCAGCTCACCGCAACCCTCGACGAGACCCCGACCAGCAAGGCGCTGGTCGAGGCCCTTCCGATTTCCGCCTCCGCCAACACCTGGGGCGAGGAGGTCTACTTCGACACCGGGGTCTCCGTCGCCCTGGAGGACGACGCCCAGCAGGTCGTCGCCCCCGGCACGGTCGCGTTCTGGACCGAGGGCGACGCTCTCGCGCTGCCCTACGGCCCCACGCCGATCTCACGCGCAGGCGAGAGCCGCCTCGCGAGCCCGTGCAACGTGCTCGGCTCCTTCGACGGCGACCCCCGCCTGCTGTCCACCGTCCGCGACGGAGATCCCGTCCGCGTGGAACTCGCCTGATCGCCCCGGCAGCCCCAGCAACCCCAGCAGCCCCAGCCGCTCCGGCACATCCGACAGGTCCGGATGATCTGGACGGCCCCGCCGGCAGCTCCTAGAGCTCCTTGAAGAACGCCTCGGCCGTGTGCAGGAAGAGGTCGTTCGCCTCGGTCTCACCGATCGTGACCCGCAGGCCCTCGCCCGCGAAGGGCCGGACCACCACACCGGCCTTCTCGCAGGCCTCCGCGAACGCGCCGGTCCGCTCCCCCAGCCGCATCCACACGAAGTTCGCCTGCGTGTCCGGCACGGTCCAGCCCTGGGCGATCAGCGCCTCGTGCACCCGCGTGCGCTCGCTCACCAGCGCCCCCACGCGGCCCATCAGCTCGTCCTCGGCGCGCAGCGAAGCCACCGCCGCGTCCTGCGCGAGCTGGCTGACGCCGAAGGGCACCGCCGTCTTGCGCAACGCCGCCGCCACCGGCTCGTGCGCCACCGCGAAACCGACCCGCAGGCCGGCCAGCCCGTACGCCTTGGAGAACGTACGCAGCACGGCGACGTTCGGGCGGCTGCGGTAGAGCTCGATGCCGTCCGGTACGTCCGCGTCGCGCACGAACTCGCGGTACGCCTCGTCCAGGACCACCAGGATGTCCGAGGGCACCTGGTCCAGGAAGCGCTCCAGCTCGGCGCGGCGCACGGCCGTGCCGGTGGGGTTGTTCGGGTTGCAGACGAAGATCAGCCGGGTCCGGTCGGTGATCGCCGCGGCCATCGCGTCCAGGTCGTGCACGTCCCCGTCGGTCAGCGGAACCCGCACCGAGGTCGCGCCCGAGATCTGCGTGATGATCGGGTACGCCTCGAAGGAGCGCCAGGCGTACATCACCTCGTCGCCCGGGCCGGCGGTCGACTGGATCAGCGACTGGGCCACGCCGACCGAGCCGGTGCCCGTCGCGATGTGCTCGACCGGCACGCCGAAGCGCTCGGCGAGCTCGTTCACGAGGCCGGTGCAGGCCATGTCGGGGTACCGGTTGAAGTTCCCGGCCGCGGCGACCGCGGTCTCCAGCACGCCCGACAGCGGCGGGTACGGGTTCTCGTTCGAGGACAGCTTGTACGCGACAGGCCCTCCCGCGGCAGCCGGCTTGCCGGGCTTGTATGTCGGAATGCCGTCCAGCTCGGCGCGCAGCTTCGGGCTCTTCTCGCTCACCGCAGGTCCTCCTCGACCGTCCCGTCCGACGTCGCCGTCGACTCAATACTGCTCACCTTATGAGGATTCCGCCGTTCCGAGAATGGGGGCGCCAGGAATGCGGGGGAGCGCACGCATATATGCGCGCGCCGGTGGCCTGCGCCGTGGCGCGCATCCCTCGTGCAGGTGAGTCGAGAACGGCCCGAGATCGCATCGTTTTGGCATGCCCGGACCCGACGACAAGCTCCACACTCACCCTCAGCGATCAAACACCTTCATTTCCAAGGTCATTGGGGGTGGCGAACCATGCAGAAACGTGCCTGTCAACGCCTGCATATGCACCCAGACCACCCTCCCCACCGAGCCCTACTATCGGCTCGCCATGACAGCAGCAGGGAAGCATCAGGTGAGCCGGACCGAGACCACCCGGCGGGCCGCCGGCCGACAGGGCCGGGCCGGCATCAGGGACGTGGCCGCCGCGGCGGGCGTCTCCATCACGACCGTCTCCGACGCGCTCAATGGCAAGGGACGGCTGCCCGACGCCACCCGCCGCCACGTTCGCGAAGTGGCCGATCGGCTGGGCTACCGCCCGTCCGCCGCCGCCCGCACCCTCCGTACCGGCAAGTCCGGCCTCATCGGCCTGACCGTGACCACGTACGGGGATGAACCTTTCACCTTCACCGAATTCGCCTACTTCGCCGAGATGGCCAGGGCCGCGACCTCCGCCGCGCTCGCCCGCGGCTACGCCCTGGTCATCCTCCCCGCCACCTCCCGCCACGACGTGTGGTCCAACGTCGCCCTCGACGGCACCGTCGTCATCGACCCCTCCGACCACGATCCCGTCGTCACCGAACTGGTTCGCCAAGGCCTGCCCGTGGTCTCCGACGGCCGCCCCGCAGGCACCCTCCCCGTCACCGCCTGGGTCGACAACGACCACGAGGCAGCCGTACTCGGCCTGCTCGACCACCTCGCCGCCGCCGGCGCCCGCCGGATCGGCCTGTTGACCGGGACCACCACCGACACCTACACCCGGCTCTCCACCACCGCCTACCTGAGCTGGTGCGAGCGCGTCGGCCAGGACCCCGTCTACGAGTCCTACCCCGCGCACGACCCGTGCGCGGGCGCCGTCGCCGCCGACCGGCTCCTCGCCCGTCCCGACCGGCCCGACGCGGTCTACGGGCTCTTCGACCCCAACGGCACCGATCTGCTCGCCGCCGCCCGCCGCTACGGCCTGCGCGTCCCCGAGGACCTGCTGCTCGTGTGCTGCAGCGAGTCCACCGTCTACGCGAACACCGAGCCGCCCATCACCACCCTGTCCCTCAAACCCCGCCGCATCGGGACCGCCGTCGTCCAGCTCCTCATCGACGCGATCGAGGGAGTGAACACCGGACGCCCCGTCGAGCAGGTCGTCCCGACCGAGCTGATCATCCGTACCTCGTCGCAGCGCAGGCAGCCCCGCACGACCGTCAGCCCGCCCCGTTCGCCGGCCCAGGACTGACCGACAGACCGTCCGGTCGGCCTGCCGAAGGGCCGACCCAGGACCGTACGAAGGCCATCCGAACACCGACCGAGCACCGACCAAGGACCGGCCGACGATTTCCGCAACACCGATATCGGTAGAAAACGGTAGGAACGATCCGCTCCGTAAAGGATTCACCACCCCTGGTGCGTCACAGAGCGCGAGCCGCATTCCTATGATGGGCGCACGACATCACGGCCCCTCCTCCCTGGAGGTCAGGAGGGTCCGCAGGTGTACGGCAGCGCGACGGTGGTGGAGGGGTCGATGACTCAGGGGGCCGGTCAGGGACCCGCGATGCGGACGGACACGCTGCGGGACTTCCGGGTTCCCGTCACCGAACCCGCCCTGTACGCCGTATCCACGTCCACCGGGCTGCCCGGCGAGACGCCCGTCTACGGCGAGTACCCGGCGTACTACGAGGGCGGCACGCCGAACACGCCCGCGCAGCCGGGCTACCCGCCGCAGGCGCCCGCGCAGCAGCCTTCGTACCCCCGGACGCCTCTCCACCCGCACGCCGACGTGGAACCGGCGCACGCCTCGGCCCAGGGCCCCGACGAGGACGAGCCCGAGGGCTACACCCCGACCTACCGGGACCTGCCCGTCATCGGCCGCGGCGCGATCGGCGGCCCCGGTGACACCGTCCAGGTCCAGTACGTGCCCCAGGAGCACGCCGCGGGCCCCGGCCCGCTCTACGTCGTCGGCGACGTCCACGGCTACCTCGACGAGCTCGTCACCGAACTCCACGCCCAGGGTCTGATCGACGCGGAGCGCCGCTGGTCCGCCGGCAATGCCCGGCTCTGGTTCCTCGGCGACTTCACCGACCGCGGCCCCGACGGCATCGGCGTCATCGACCTCGTGATGCGGCTGTCCGCCGAGGCCGCCGCCGCCGGCGGCTACTGCAAGGCCCTGATGGGCAATCACGAACTCCTGCTCATCGGCGCCAAGCGGTTCGGCGACACCCCGGTCGTCTCCGGCGCCGGTACCGCCACCTTCCAGGCGGCCTGGCTCCTCAACGGCGGCCAGCGCACCGACATGGAACGCCTGCAGGACGTCCACCTGCAGTGGATGTCGCGCCTGGACGCGGCCGTCCTGGAGGAGGGCCACCTGCTGCTGCACTCCGACACCACGGCCTACCTCGACTACGGCGACTCCATCGAGGACGTCAACGACACCATCCACGAGCTCCTCAACCGCGGCGACGCCGACATCACCTGGGACCTCTTCCGCAAGTTCACCAAGCGGTTCGCCTTCCGCGACGAGGGAACGGGACCCGCGGCCGTGCGGGAACTCCTCGACACCTACGGCGGCAGCCGCGTCGTCCACGGGCACAGCCCCATCCCCTACCTGCTCGGCGAGGTGGGCACCGAGGACGGCGACGAGTCGCGCGGCCCCGAGGCCGTGGACGGCCCGCACGTGTACGCGGAGGGGCTGGCCATCGCGATGGACGGCGGGGTGACGATGGCGGGCAAACTGCTTGTCGTACAACTCCCCCTGAGCGACTGAGAGCTTACGGAGAGGGGTATTTCCGGAAAGCCCCTGTCACGGCGTGGCGTGGGCGCTCTACCATCGCTCTATCCGTAGCAGGCTCTCCTCCGTTTGTGCCGGCGCCCGGGTCTACGCGGGCATACCGGCTTCTACGGAGCATCGGGGGATGCACATGACCAGCGCTCCGCACCTGCTGACCGAAGACCGACCGGAGTTCGATCGGCTCGTCGACGAGGCGCTGCGCGCCGCGCACGAGCGGCCCGAGCTCGCCACCCTCGGCGAACGACTGAACGCCGAACAGCTGCGCACCATGGCCCAGGGGGCCAGCGCCCTGCTGGCGGCCGCGGCCGCCGCCGAGTACGACCACTACGTGAAGATCCGCGAGGAACGACGCGACGAGGTGCCGGCCGCGCCCGGCACGACGGGAGACGAGGACGGTACCCAGGGCGGCGGTGGCGGCGCGGGCATCAGCGCCGTGGTCGCGGTCCTCGCGCCGGTCCTGGCGGGCACCGCCATGCTGATCTTCCTGCTCGTCGGCTACATCCTGAAGATGATCGAGCCCGAACCGGCCTTCGCCGAGACGATGCTGACGGCGGGTTGGCTCTTCGGCGGGCTCACTGCGGCAGCCCTGCTCTTCGCGGTGATCGGGCTGCTGGTGACGGCCGTCCGCAACAGCGCGACCGAGGTGGCCGCGGACGAGACCGAGGCGATACCCGACGAGGTCGCACGGGCCCGCGAGGCCTGGCGGCACGCGCTGCTGGAGCGCGGCATCATGCCGTTCCTACGGGACGCGCTGGCCGACCCGAGCGCCGGCCCGGGCTTTCCCACCCCCCGCACACCGGCGGCCGGCCGCATCCCCAATCTGGGATACAGCCGGCCGGACTTCACCAGTCCGGGGTCCCCGTCGGAGAGTCCCCGGCCCGGCTACACACCTCCGGACTTCACGAGCCCGGACTTCGGCGGCCCGGAACACCAGCCGGACCAGAACTGACCTCGTTCGCTACTTCAGCCCCTTCGGCAGGTGGTTGGGGTCCATCGGGCGGATCGGCGCGGTGGCGGCCCCTCGGCGGAGGTCGGGGTCGTTCGCGTCGGGCTGCAGGGTGAGGGGCGACCTGGTCCTGTTCTCGGGGCGCATACCACTCCTTCTCGAAACGGTCGATCGACGGTGGTGGGCCTCTCCGGCCACATCGGTAGCGTGAGAACCACCTCCGCAGGCCCCGGAACACCTCGCAGACAAGTCCACTCATCGGACTATCGTTCCGACACCAATGGCCCCCGCATCCCCTCGTCGGCACGACAAACGGGCGGACCCGCGACTCCCCCCATGGGTCGCGGGTCCGCCCGTCAGCCGGGTCCGTGCTGCTGCCCTGCCGAACGGCGTCAGTCGGCCAGCGGCAGGTAGACGCGGCTGCCCGAGGCGGCGAACTCGGCGGACTTCTCCGCCATGCCCGCCTGGATCTCTTCCGCCTTCAGGTCGCCACCGTGCTCACGGCGGATGTCCTGCGAGATCTTCATCGAGCAGAACTTCGGACCGCACATGGAGCAGAAGTGCGCGGTCTTGGCCGGCTCCGCCGGGAGCGTCTCGTCGTGGAACTCGCGGGCCGTGTCCGGGTCCAGGGCCAGGTTGAACTGGTCCTCCCAGCGGAACTCGAACCGTGCGTCCGACAGGGCGTCGTCCCACTCCTGGGCACCCGGGTGGCCCTTGGCCAGGTCCGCGGCGTGGGCCGCGATCTTGTAGGTGATGACGCCGGTCTTGACGTCGTCGCGGTTGGGCAGGCCCAGGTGCTCCTTGGGCGTCACGTAGCAGAGCATCGCGGTGCCCCACCAGGCGATCATCGCGGCGCCGATGCCCGAGGTGATGTGGTCGTACGCCGGGGCGACGTCCGTGGTCAGCGGGCCGAGCGTGTAGAACGGCGCCTCCTCGCAGATCTCCTGCTGGAGGTCGATGTTCTCCTTGATCTTGTGCATCGGGACGTGGCCCGGGCCCTCGATCATGGTCTGGACGTTGTGGCGCTTGGCGATGGTGTTGAGCTCGCCCAGCGTCTTCAGCTCGGCGAACTGCGCCGCGTCGTTGGCGTCCGCGATCGAGCCGGGGCGCAGGCCGTCACCGAGGGAGTAGGTGACGTCGTACGTCGCGAGGATGTCGCAGAGCTCCTCGAAGTTCGTGTAGAGGAAGTTCTCCTTGTGGTGCGCCAGGCACCACGCGGCCATGATCGAGCCGCCGCGCGAGACGATGCCGGTCTTGCGGCGGGCGGTCAGCGGCACGTAGGGCAGCAGCACGCCGGCGTGGACCGTCATGTAGTCGACGCCCTGCTCGGCCTGCTCGATGACCGTGTCCTTGTAGATCTCCCAGGTCAGGTCCTCGGCGCGGCCGTCGACCTTCTCCAGCGCCTGGTAGAGCGGAACGGTGCCGATCGGGACGGGGGAGTTGCGCAGCACCCACTCGCGGGTGGTGTGGATGTTGCGGCCGGTCGAGAGGTCCATGACCGTGTCGGCGCCCCACTTGGTCGCCCAGGTCATCTTGTCGACCTCCTCCTCGATGGAGGAGGTGACCGCGGAGTTGCCGATGTTGGCGTTGACCTTCACCAGGAACCGCTTACCGATGATCATCGGCTCGATCTCGGGGTGGTTCACGTTCGCCGGAAGCACCGCGCGACCTGCGGCGATCTCCTCGCGGACGACCTCCGGGGAGACGTTCTCGCGGATCGCGACGTACTCCATCTCCGGGGTGATCTCGCCCCGGCGGGCGTACGCGAGCTGCGTGACGGCGGCGCCGTCGCGGCCGCGGCGGGGCTGGCGGGGGCGGCCCGGGAAGACGGCGTCGAGGTTCTTGAGGCCGCCGCGGGGCGAGGTGTGCTTGATTCCGTCGTCCTCGGGGCGCACGGGGCGGCCCGCGTACTCCTCGGTGTCCCCGCGGCTGATGATCCAGTTCTCGCGCAGCGGCGCGAGACCGCGACGGACGTCGGTCTCGATCTGCGGGTCGGTGTACGGACCGGACGTGTCGTAGAGCGTCACGTCCTTGCCGTTGGTGAGGTGGACCTGGCGGACCGGCACCCGGAGGTCGGGGCGGGAGCCCGCCAGGTATCCCTTGTGCCAGCCGGGCTGGCGCTCGGTCTGGCCGTCGGTGTCCTGGCTGACGGCAGGCGTGCGTGCGTCCTGAATGGTCATGAGACCTGATCTCCCTACGCCGGCATTACCCGGTAACAGGTTCGGCGGTCGACGCAGCCTCTTCCCGTACGCATCCGTGATGCTCGTACGGTGATCAGCGTCCTCTCAGCCCGGTGCTCCGAGCTCCCGCGTTGTGCAAAGGTGCCCCCACGCTAGCGTCATCCATGGCGTGCTGAACAGTGGGCCCCCTCATCTCTTGCGATGATCTGCTGGTGACGCCCTCGCCGCAGCCCCCCACCGAGCCCACAGAGACCTTCGGCCACATCGGCCACCCGCATGCCGGCCCCGAACCGTCCGCCAGACCGTCCGACGGCCATTCCGACCGGCACTCCGACGGCCATGTCGACCCGCATTCCGGCGGGAGCTCCGGCGGGAACTCGGGCAGCGGCTCCGGCGGGGGCTCCGGCGAACGTCCCTCGGATCGGTCCCACGACCACGGGCACGGCCACAGCCATGGCCACGGCCCGGCGGCCCCCGTCTCGAAGCACCTGCGCAAGGTCATCGCCGCCGTACTGATCCCCTTCGCCGTGGCCGTCTTCGTCGGCATGGTGGTGCTCTGGCCGGGCGGCGCCCCCGGCCACGAGCGCACGGGGGTGGGGTTCGACCGGCAGACCCAGCAGGGCGTGGTCACCTCGCTCGAACAGGTCGACTGCAAATCCGTGAACGCCGCGCAGATGCCGACGACCGAGACCCCCTCGGCTCCCGGGGGCCGGCCGGCGCAGGGCGGACCGGCCGGCGCGTGCAAGAAGGCGACCGTCGAGGTCAGCAGCGGCCCGGACCAGGGCCGCACCTTCGTGGAGATCGTCCAGCCGGGCGCGCCACGGCAGTTGGAGGACGGGCAGGAGGTGGTGGTGGCGTACGCGCCCGACGCCCCGCGCGACCTCCAGTACTCGGTGATCGACGTGAACCGCAAACTCCCGATCGCGCTGCTGGCCGGCATCTTCGCGGCCGCCGTCGTCCTCGTCGGGCGGATGCGCGGGCTGTTCGCGCTCGTCGCCCTCGTGGTCAGCTTCGGCGTACTGACCCTCTTCATCCTCCCGGCCATCCTGCAGGGTTCGAACCCGCTGGTCGTCGCGGTGGTCGGGGCGAGCGCCATCATGCTGATCGCGCTCTACATGTGCCACGGGCTGACCGCCCGTACCTCGGTGGCCGTCCTCGGCACGCTCGTCTCGCTGTTGCTGATCGGGCTGCTCGGCTCGGGGTTCATCGACTGGGCGTTCCTCAGCGGCAACACCGACGACAACACCGGGCTGATCCACGGGCTGTACCCGGACATCGACATGAGCGGTTTGCTGCTCGCAGGCGTGATCATCGGATCGCTGGGCGTGCTCGACGACGTGACGGTCACCCAGACGTCGGCGGTGTGGGAACTGCACCACGCGGACCCCTCCATGGGGCCGCGTGCCCTCTACCGAGCGGCGATCAGGATCGGTCGCGACCACATCGCGTCGGTGGTCAACACGCTGGTACTGGCCTACGCGGGTGCCGCGCTGCCGCTGCTCCTGCTGTTCTCGATCGCGAACAGCAGCATGGGTTCGGTCGCGAACAGCGAGCTGGTGGCGGAGGAGATCGTACGGACCCTCGTGGGGTCGATCGGCCTGGTGGCCTCGGTCCCGGTGACAACGGCGCTGGCCGCGCTGGTGGTTTCCGCCGACCGACCGGGATCCCCGGCCGGCGCCCCGGCCACCGGGCCGGTCCGCGGCCGGGGCCGGCGGCGCAAGCGCTGATCGGTCGTTCAGCCACTCAGCCACTCAGCCGCTCAGCCGATCGACCGATCGACCGATCAGCCGGCGTTCTGCTCGTTCTGCTGCGATTCGGCGAGGATCTTGCCGAGAGCCTCGTCGAGGTTCTCCTCGAAGTCGCCGAGATTACGCTCCTGTCCGAGCGGAACGATCCGGTCGGTCCGGTCGAGGAACGCGACGAGCGGCGCCGCACTGGCGCGGAACAGGGCCCGGTCACCGCCGACCTGGAGGCGGATGTGGACGTCGGACAGGTCCTCCGGGTGGGTGGGGGCGATGTGCACATCGCCGTCACCGCATGGCTTGTTGATGCCGTCGAGAAGGAGTTCCCGGCCGAACGCCCAGGTCACGGGCGCATCTCCGGGAAGGTGGAAGGTCAGGCGGACTGCGTAGGGGTCGCGTGCGTCGTACCGGAGTTCCACCGGAATCCGGAACGAAAGCTCCTCGGAAACGAGGAAGCTCATCATGACCTCTGCCTGTACCGACTCGCGCATTGACTACCCCGCTGTAGTTGAAGTGGCCAGGAATGATCCCCCAGGACCCACTTGACAAGAGTGGTGGAAGCGGTAGCAGATCACAAGGAGTGAGTTTTCAGATACTGATAGAGAACGAGAGGGTGCTCAACAGCGCGCCTACTTCACTCCGTAGCCGATTGACTACATAGAGCAATCGCTCTTCTTGGTGGAGAGGGAGAGAAATGGCCATGGTCGCGACCGTATCGCCGGCCGTAATGGGGATGGCCGCGCAGATTGTGCCGAGGGCATATTCCTGACGTTCGATCACCGGCTGCATTCGCCCGAGCGCCCCGATCCGGTTTTCCAGGGACCGTAGATCGCGGACGGTATAGGGGGTGATGGCCTCGACCGGATGACGGTTGTAGTAGTCCTTGCGCGTCTTCTCGTCGAGTTGCCCGAGCAGGCACTGCCCGATGGCGTGCGCATGACCCGTCTCACGGAAGTCGGCCCACTCTTCGCAGGCCGGGCTGGTCGGAGTGTCCGAGACACCCACGATCTCGATCTCACCCTCGCGGTAGATCGCGAAGTAGACGGGGGCTCCGACCGTGTCGCGGAAGTGCGCGAGCGAGTCGAGGATCATGCTGCGACGTTTCTGCTGGAGTCCCCCACCGGCGAGCCGCGCCGCGGCCTCGCCCAGTACGAACACTCCGCGCGCTCTGCGCAGATAGCCCTCGTGCGTCAGAGTGCGCAGCAGGTGGTACGCGGTGGGAAGCGGGAGCCCGGCCTCACGCGCCAGCTGTTTCGCCGGGGCTCCCTCGCTATGGGACCCCGCCGCTTCGAGCAGCCTCAGCGCGCGCTGCACCGAAGCGATCAGAGTCGGCACACCGGCATTGTGAACCGGAGACAAAGGTCACCCCCAGGCGTGGCGACGGACCTATGGGGAGGCCCGCCCTGCGGGGGCCGCCCCCGCGCGTGCCGTGGCTCCTGGGGGTCGTACTCGGCGGCTCGTTGGCGTCGCCGCAGGTCAGGGCGGCAGGTCGGAGCGGTGGTACCGGCTTTCGGTGCCCAGGGAACGGCATAGATTGCCACTCTATCCACCGATTCCGGGGATGTGAGCCGTTCAGCGGGTCAGATTCCCCCGCCTGGCTCAATCCCTGACCCGTCCGGCCCGCCGCAGGTCACCACTCGGAGGAGGAGGACTTCGAGGCACCGCCGCTGAACTTCTTCACGAGGAAGATCAGACCGCCGACGAGACCGACGAAGAGGAGCAGCTTGAAGACGATCCCGATGAGTGCGCCCAGGATGCTGGTGATCACACCGCCGAAGACGAACAGGGCCAGCAGCGGAACCGCCACCCACTTAACCCACCAGGGCATGCCTGCAAATATCTCTCGGATGCCGTCCATGTCCTCGACCTCTTCTTCGTCCGTGACTTCGTCCGTGACTCAGTCCGTTGCTTCCTGCTCTCGATGCTAGGAGTCCAGGGCCTCGTATCGGGGCTCGCGAGCCCTCGGAGTCCCCTGATCCGCCCCTTAGGGGGATCAGGGCCGCGACCCTCATCCGGCGGGGCGGCTCAGCCCTCCGGAGGGGAGAAGACCACCATCACCTTCAGGTCCTCGGTGATGTGGTGGAACTTGTGCGTGACACCCGCCGGGACATAGACGACGCTGCCGCGCGCCACGGTCGTCGTCTCCTCCCCGACGGTGATCGAGGCCCGGCCGCTGACGACGAAGTACACCTCGTCCTGCCGGTGCGGAAGCTGCGGATCGACCTGTCCGGCGTCGAGCGCGTACAGCCCGACCGACATGTTCCGCTCGCGCAGGAACTGCAGATAGGCGCCGTCGTTCGCGGCCCGCTCCGCTTCGAGATCGTCAAGCCGGAAGGCTTTCATCGTCGTTGTGCCCCTTGTACTCGATCGTTCCCTCGCATCCGCTGATCTGCGGATGTCCCACCGGGATCTTCTCTGCCACGATCAGACACATGACGAATTTCGTAGTCAAGACGCTCGCCAACGCGGCGGCCCTGGCCGTCGCCATCTGGCTGCTTTCCGGCATCACCCTCGACGACGGCAGCAGCACGGGCCGACGGGCGCTCACCCTGATCCTGGTCGCGCTGGTCTTCGGCCTCGTCAACTTGCTCGTCAAGCCGTTGGTGAAGCTGCTCTCGCTGCCGCTGTTCATCCTCACCCTCGGCCTGTTCACCCTCGTGGTGAACGCCTTGATGCTGCTGCTGACCTCGTGGCTGGCCTCGAAGCTCGACCTCAGCTTCCACGTCGACGGCTTCTGGACCGCCCTCCTCGGCGGCCTGATCATCTCCATCGTCTCCTGGGCCATGAACATGGTCCTGCCCGACAAGAACTGAACGGGCCTGCCATGTACCGCGTCTGCTTCGTCTGCACGGGCAACATATGCCGCTCCCCCATGGCCGAGTCGGTCTTCCGCGCCCATGTGGCGGCGGACGGGCTCGACGCCCTGGTCGAGGTGGACAGCGCCGGCACCGGCGGCTGGCACGAGGGGGATGGCGCCGATCCGCGGACCATCGCCGTCCTGGAGGCGGCGGGTTACGAGCAGGACCACCGGGCCCGCCGGTTCCACGCCTCCTGGTTCGCGCGCCTGGACCTCGTCATCGCACTCGACGCCGGGCATCTGCGGGACCTCCGGGCACTCGCGCCCACCTCGCAGGACGCCGCGAAGGTGCGGCTGCTGCGGTCCTACGATCCGGCGGCCTCGGCCGCCGAGACCGACGTACCGGATCCCTACTACGGGCCGCTCGACGGGTTCGAGGAGTGCCTGGAGCTGGTCGAGGCCGCGAGCCCCGGCCTGCTGGACGCCGTACGCGCCGCCGTGAAGGAGCCCACCCCATGAACGAATACGCCCCCCAGGGGACCGGAGCGCCCGCGCTCGGCGACGGCACCCGCGCCGTCCGGGCCGGACTTCCCGAGGCCGTCAAGAACGAGCCGCCCCTGCCCGGACCGGTCTTCGCCGCCCACTTCCACCTCCCCGGTGACGTCGAAGGGCCCTACGCGTACGGCCGCGACACCAACCCCACTTGGACGCTGCTGGAACGGGCGATCGGGGAGCTGGAGGCCCCCGGCGAGGACGTGCACACCATCGTCTTCGCCTCCGGCATGGCGGCGGTCTCCGCCGTCCTCCTCTCCCAGGCGCACACCGGCGACACCGTGGTCCTGCCCGACGACGGGTACCAGGCGCTGCCCCTGCTGCGTGAGCAGCTGGAGGCGTACGGGATCCACGTGCGCACCGCTCCGACCGGTGACGACGCCCAGCTCGCGGCCCTCGACGGGGCCCGACTGCTGTGGATCGAGACCCCGTCCAACCCCGGGCTCGACGTGTGCGACGTGCGCCGCCTCGTGGACGCGGCGCACGCCGGCCGGACCCTGGTCGCCGTCGACAACACCCTGGCCACCCCGCTCGGGCAACGACCCCTGGAGCTGGGGGCGGACTTCTCGGTGGCGAGCGGGACCAAGGGCCTCACCGGCCACGGCGACGTCCTGCTCGGCTACGTCGTGTGCCGCGATCCGGAGCTCGCCGCCCGCGTCCGGCGGTGGCGCAAGATCGTCGGTGCCATCCCGGGACCCATGGAGGCCTGGCTCGCCCACCGCTCGCTCGCCACGATCCAGCTGCGCGCACAGCGCCAGTGGGCCAACGCACTGGCCGTGGCCGAGGCGCTCACGCACTGGACGGACGTGAGCGGGTTGCGCTACCCGGGGCTTCCCACGGACCGCTCCCACAAGACGGCCGCCCGGCAGATGCGGGGCTTCGGGTCGGTGGTCTCCTTCACCCTGCCCGATCGCGCGCACGCGGAGCGGTTCATGGCGGCCCTGCGCCTGGTCGAGGACGCCACGAGTTTCGGCGGGGTACGGTCCACCGCCGAGCGGCGCGGACGCTGGGGCGGCGACGCCGTGCCGGAGGGGTTCATCCGCTTCTCCGCGGGCGCGGAGGACACCGAGGACCTGGTCGCGGACGTGCTGCGGGCCCTCGACCACGCGGGGGCCCGGGGCTGAACCGGGACCGGCCGTCGTCATCGAGAAGCGGTCCGAGCCTCCCCCCTGGTGGCTCGGACCGCCCCGGGTTCCGCGCGCGAAGAACCACGCGACAAGGCTAATTGACTCTGCGTCAGAGTCCAATCACGGTAACGACAGGGACCTATCCACATATTTATAGTTGTAGGCCCCCACCGAAAGGTGCAGCGATGGACCTGACCCTGCTGCGCACCTTCGTCGCCGTCCACCGGGCGGGCTCGTTCACCCGCGCGGCCGCCCTCCTCGGACTGTCGCAGCCCGCCGTGACCTCGCAGATCCGCACTCTGGAACGACAGTTGGGGCGCCCGCTCTTCCACCGCCGGGCCCGTGGCGTCACCCCCACCGCCGTCGGCGACGAGCTGGCCCACAAGGCCGCCCCGCACCTCGACGCCCTGTTGCGGATCACCGAGACCGAGCGCGAGGCCGCCGGTGCGTTACGCACCCTGCACGTCGCCGGGTCCCCCGAGTTCCTGTGCCTGCGCGTACTCCCGGCCCTCGCCCTCCTGGTCGGCCAGGGGCACACTCTGCGTGCCACCCCGCAGACCGATGCCGAGGCCACCCTCAACGGGCTCGCCGGCGGCCATCACGACCTCGTCGTCACCACCGCCCACCCCCGGGGCGGGCTCTTCACCGCCACCGCGCTGTGCGACGAGGAGCACGTCCTGGTCGCCGCGCCCTACTGGGCGGCGCTCGTCGACATGGACCGGCTGCGCGAGGAGGGCTGCGCCGCCCTGGACGGCATCCCCCTGGTCGAGGTCCATGAGAGCCTGCCGCTCGTCACCCGCTACTGGGCCGCCGTCTTCGACACCCTGCCCGATGCCAGGTCCCTGGCCGCCACCGTGGTCGTGCCGGACCTGCGGGCCGTACTGGAATGCGTACGAGCCGGCGCCGGGCTCGCCGTCCTGCCCCGCTACCTGTGCCAGGACGCCCTGGACAGCGGTCGGATCGTGGCGTTGGCGGAGCCTGCGGTGCCGCCGCTGCGTACCTGGTTCCTGGTCGCGCGGACCGGAAGCCTGGCCCTCGCCCACCTGGCCCGGGCGCACGAGCGGCTGCTGGATGCCGCGACGCACTGGTGAGTCGACGGTGACTCGACCCTTTTCCGGCCGTGGCGCGTTTCAGAAGCGGAGTGGTGGGCCACTCTTCTCCCATGACCGAACGTCCCGTGGTCAAACGCACCGCCCGCGCGATCCTGCTCGACGGTGACGACCTGATCCTCATCAAACGCACCAGGCCCGGCGTCGACCCGTACTGGCTCACCCCCGGCGGGGGAGTGGAGCTCTCGGACTCCACCGTCGTCGACGCTCTCCACCGGGAGGTCCACGAAGAACTCGGCGCGAAGATCACCGATGTGGTGCCCTGCTTCGTCGACACCGTCGAGCACATCGCCGACGGAGGGGTGACCGGTGTGAAGGTGCAGCACTTCTTCGTCTGCCGCCTCGAATCGATGGACCCGAGCCTGCGGCACGGCCCCGAGGTCGACGAGCCCGAGGGCGAGTACGAGATCGTCCGCGTGCCCTTCAGCCGGGTGGGCATCGCCGCCGTCCACCTCGTCCCGCTGTCCCTGCGGCACTATCTCGACGGCAACATCGAGGGTGTCCGCGCCATGCACGCTCCCGACCTGGGCTGAGGCCGGCCTGAGACCGGCGGGCTGCCTCCGGTCTCAGCCGGCGATGCCGGCGAGTTCCTCCACCGCGTCGTGCCGGATCCGCTCGCAGGGGATGCCGATCCGCACGAGCTCGTCCACTCCGCTGCGGATCATCGCGGGCGGCCCGGAGATGAAGGCGTCGTACGAGCTCCACGGCCCGTGCTCACCCACCGCGTGCGGCAGCTGTCCGGCCAGCCCGTCGCCGACCACCGGGCGCACCGACAGCCACGGGTGGGAGCGCTGGAGCCCCAGCAGCGTGTCCTTGTCGTAGAGGTCGCTGTCGCTGCGGGCACCGAAGAACACCTCGACCGGCCGCCGCTCGCCGTGTTCGGCCACGTCCTCGATGAGCGCCTTGATCGGCGCGATCCCCGTGCCACCGCCCAGGCACAGCATGCCGTTGTCCGTGGTGTGGTCCACCACCATCGACCCGGCCGGCGGTCCCAGGCGCAGGACGTCTCCCGGGCGGGCGTGCCGCACCAGCGCGTTGGAGACCCAGCCCGCCGGAACGGCCTTGACGTGGAAGGACAGCAGTCCGTCGGCGCGCGGAGCCGAGGCGAAGGAGTAGTGCCGCCATACCCTCGGCCACCACGGGGTCTCCAGGCTCGTGTACTGGCCGGCGAGGAAGGCGTAGGGCTGGTCGGGGCGGACCGTCAGCACCGCGATGTCCGGGGTCCGCAGATCGTGGGAGACCACCTCGGCGTTCCACCACGCCGGGGCCTTCACCTCTTCCTCCGCCGCCGCGTCGATCATGATCTGGGAGATCGCGGTGTACGCGCGTACCCAGGCGGCCTGTGCCTCCGGCCCCCAGCTGGTGTGCGCGTAGCGGGCCAGTGCCCCTACGAGGGCTTCGCCGACCGCCGGGTAATGACCGGCCATCGTGCCGTACTTGCGATGCCCGGCGCCCAGTCGGCGTAGGTAGGGGACGAGGACGGCTGGATTGTCGATGTGCTCGGCCGCGGTCAGCAGCGCCTTCAGCAGGCGGTCCCGCTGCACGTCCATGGCGGCGGGGAACATACCGCGCACTTCAGGGTGCCCGGTGAAGACCAGAGCGTAGAAGTACGAGGTCACCTTGTCGGCGACGGGGGCGATCTCCGCGAGGGTCCGGCGGATGAGTACGGCATCCGGTGAGGGCTCGATCGCACCGCCCTCGCCGGATATCCGGGCCGATTCGCGTCTGGCCGATCTGGTGGGCGGAGCGTCCATGCGGTGCCTCGCTTCGAGCATCTCGGTCGGTCTGCACACGCCACGGCCTGTGAATCCGTGGTTCCGGGTTTCACAGCGTGCCGGCCGGCCCAGAGGGCTGCGGGGAAATGCGGAAAATCCGCGTTTCGAACCCACTTTCCTCCTAAGATGCGTCAACTCCCGGGCGCGTCAGCCCCACGAGCTGGTATGCCTCCCGCAGATCCCGGCCCTCGTAGACATGAGTCGCCCGCTCGGCCAGGAAAGGCCGCGCATTGACCGCCACGGAAACCGGCACCACATCGAAGAGCAAGGCGTCGGTCACCGAATCCCCGTAGGCGACGCAGTCGTCCCGGCTCACACCGAACTGCGCGCAGAGCCGGTCCGCCACCATGACCTTGCCCTCGGGCGTGAGGATCCCGGACTCCTCCACCGGTCGGGTGAACGGAACCTCCGGGAAGACGGAGCCGTGCGCGGCATCCGCACCCCACTCCAGCAGCAGCTCCACGAAGAACGACGGAGACAGGGAGATCACCGCGCAGTGGTCCCCGCGTTCCCGGATCTCCTGCCACACGTCCCGGATGCCCGCGAGCCAGGGAGCCCCGTCGAACGCCGCCCGTACGTGCGCGGGTGTCAGATCGGCCCAGAGCGCGTGGGCGGCCACCGAGAACTGGTGCGGCCTCATCTTCTGCGCGCCGAAGGCCCGTTCCAGTTCGGCGATCTCGGCGCTCAGCCCGAGCTGCCGGGAGATCTCGACCGGCGAGGACGAGCCGTACATCAGCGTCCCGTCGAGATCGAAGAGGTGCAGGAGGGTCATAGCCAACGAGGCTAGCCGCTGCGTTTCACGTGAAACACCGCGTTTCACGTGAAACATCGCCCGGCGCCCCGGGCCGGGGCACCTGGTGTTTCACGTGAAACATCCACCCACAAACCCTCTGGACGACTCCCGGTCCATGATCCAGTCTGGGACAGGTGACACCACCACACATCACCGATCTACCGATCCGGGCGCTGACCGCGGATGATCTCCGCCGCTGCGCCGACCTGTCCGAAGATCGCGGATGGCTCCGCGAGGAACACAAGTGGCGTCTGCTCCTCACCGCAGGAAACGGCTACGGCGTCGACGCCCCGGACGGCCGGGGGCTCGCGGCCGCGTGCGTCGTCACCCGCTACGGCGAATCGCATGCCGGACCGGAGCTCGCCGCCATCGGGATGGTTCTCGTCGCCGACCGATTCGCCCGCCAAGGTCTGGGCCGCCGCCTGATGACCCACGTCTGCGACGGCGTACTCAAGGGCGTCCCCCTCACCTTGCACGCCACTCCCTACGGGCGCCCCTTGTACGAGGAGCTGGGCTTCGAGACCACCGGCCGCGCCGAGATGCTGAAGGGCGCCTTCCGGCATGAAGGAGCCCCCGCCACGTACGGGACTTCCCGGGTCCGGCCGGCGACCGCCGAGGACCTGCCCCGGATCCTGCGTCTGGACACCGAGGTCTTCGGCACCGACCGCACGCACATGATCACCCGACTGCCCGCCTTCGCCGACCGGCTGGTCGTCGCCGAGGACCGCTCCGAAGACGACACGCTCACCGGCTACGCCGCGGCCTGGCCCAATATGGACACCCAGGTCATCGGCCCACTGATCGCCCATGACACCGCGACCGCGCAATCCCTGGTCACCGCGCTCGCGGCCGGTACCGGCCGCGAGCTGCGTACCGATGTGGACGTACGGCACGAGGAACTTCTCGCCTGGCTCAAGGACCGGGGCCTGGCGCCCGTGGCCTTCAACGCCGTCATGACCCGGGACATCCCCGGCCTGCCCGGCGACTGGACCCGCCGGTGGGCACCGCTCACCGTGGCCGCGGGCTGAGAGGACGAAGCATCATGAACGACACTCCCGAGCTGACCATCCGGCCGGCCACCGAGGCCGATGTGCCCGCCATCGTCGCCATGCTGGCCGACGACCCGCTGGGCGCCACCCGCGAGTCCCCGGACGACCTGACCCCCTACTTCGCGGCCCTGAAGCGCCTCACCGACGACCCGAACCAACATCTGGTCGTCGCCGTCCGCGCCGATCGTGTCGTGGGCACCCTCCAGCTGACGATCGTCCCGGGGCTCTCCCGCAAGGGGGCCACCCGGTCCATCATCGAGGGCGTCCGCGTGCACGCCGACGAACGCGGCAGCGGCCTCGGTACCCGGTTCGTCGAATGGGCCGTCGAGAAGTCCCGTGCCGAGAACTGCGCACTGGTGCAGCTGACTTCGGACGTGACCCGGACCGATGCCCACCGCTTCTACGAACGGCTCGGCTTCACCGCCTCGCACGTCGGATTCAAGCTCCAACTCTGAACGACGCCCCCGCAAGCCGGGCCGCCGCGGAGGCGGCCCGGCCTACGATCGGGAGGATGAGCCTCCCTCTCGTCACCACCGCCGAGCGACGCCACCGGCTCGGCCGGCGCCACCGCCTGGCTCCCTCGGCCCACGCCGCGACCGTCTCGGAGGCGGCGGACTCCGTCGTCGCCCTGCACGCCACCGACGCCGCGACCGTCTTCCTCTCGGCCCGTGCCCGGCTCGCCGCAGGTGGCCCGGACATGATCGAGCGGGCGCTCTACGAGGACGTAAGCCTCGTGCGCCTGCTCAGCATGCGCAGGACGCTCTTCGCGGTCTCCGCCGAACTCGCCCCGCACGTCGACGCCTCCACGGCCCGCGCGATCGCCGCCAAGGAGCGCCGCACCCTCCTCAAGCACCTCGACGAGGACGGACAGGGTCTCGACGCCGCGTGGCTCGCCGGGGCGGAGGCCGCCGCGCTCGCCGCCCTCGACGCCCACGGGCCCTCCACCGGAAGTCAGTTGTCCGCGGCCGTACCCGCCCTACGCCAGAAGATCACCATCAGCCGCGGCAAGAAGTACGAGGCGGAGCAGGGGGTAGCCACCCGGGTCATCCGGCTGCTCGCCGCCGACGGCCGGATCCGCCGTGACCGACCCCGCGGCTCATGGACCTCCAGTCAGTACCGCTGGGTCCACACCGAGCCCTGGCCCGCCGTACCCGCAGCCGAGGCCCGCGTCGAGATCGCCCGCCGATGGCTGCACGCGTACGGGCCCGCCACCGAGGCCGACCTCAAGTGGTGGACCGGCTGGACCCTCACGGAGGTCCGCAAGGCCCTTGCCGCCGTGGGCCCCGACCAGGTCGCTCTGGAGGACGGCAGCACCGCCCTGGTCAGCCCCGGGGACACCGGGCCCGAACCTGCGCCGGAGCCGTGGGCGGCTCTGCTGCCCGGCCTCGATCCCTCCGGCATGGGCTGGGCCGACCGCGGTTTCCACCTCGACCCCGCCCACCGGAGCGCCCTGTTCGACTACGCCGGCAACATCGGCCCCACCGTGTGGTGGAACGGCGAGATCGTCGGCGGCTGGGGGCAGCGCCCCGACGGCGAGATCGTCTGGCGGCTGCTGGGCGACCCCGGCCGGGCCGCAGAGCAGGCGATCACCGCCGAGGCCGGTCGGCTCGCCGCATGGGTGGGAGAGGCCCGGATCACCCCGCGCTTCCGTACCCCGCTGGAGCGCGAACTCGTCGCCTGACCCGCTCGCCCCGGCCGTCAGCCGATGCCCCGCCAGCCCTGCGGGTCCACCCCGCCGGGCACCGGGGCGTCGGCGTCGTACGGCTCCCGGGTGAACACGAAGGACGCCAGGTCGAGATGGCTCACCGAGCCGTCGGCACGGCGTACCGCCCGCAGCGTCTCACCGGCGTAGTAGCCGAAGAGACCGGTCCAGCTGCCGTCCGGCTCGGCCCGGAAGCGGGCCGTGCGGCCACTGGCGCCCACCGGCCCCAGTTCCAACAGCCCGTCCGCGGTCAGGCGCACCACCTGGGGCGAAGTCCCCCAGTACCAGGGGCCGCACAGTTCGAGCGGCACGTGGTCCGACTCCAGGAACGGCCGCCACGGCCGCGGGAAGCGCGGCTCGGCGTCCGCCACGATCCCCACGAGATCCGCGGCCACCGTCGAGGCGGGAAGCCCTGAGGTGCAGTTCGCCAGCACCACCGCAGCCACGTCGTCCGCCTCGCTCATCCACAGCCCCGCGACGAAGCCGGGCAGCGATCCGCTGTGCCCCACGAGCCCCCGCCCGCCGACGCCCGCCAGTTGCAGGCCCAGCCCGTAGCCGTGCTCGGCGAGACCGGGCTCCGGGGGCGAGGCAGCCGTACGCATCTCCCGTAGGGACTCGGCGCACAGGACGCGCTCGTCACCGCGCAGCAGGAAGGCCGCGAACCGCGCCAGGTCCCGGGTCGTGGACCACAGCCGGCCGGCCGCGGCCATCAGTCCGAGGTCCTCCAGCGGTTCGGGCATCATCACGTCCGCCCAGGGGTGCACCGCCCAGCCGCCCGCGTGCGGGGCCTGCGGCTGTCCGCTCGTGCGCTCCAGCCCCAGCGGCTCCAGCACCTCGGCCCGCAGCGACTCTTCCCAGGACCGTCCGCGCACCGCCTCCACCAGCGAACCCAGCAGGGTGTAACCGGGGTTGGAGTAGTGGTGCCTGGTTCCCGGCGTCAGCTTGAAGGGCTCCTCCCCCAGCACGTCGCCGAGCTCGGGCCGCTGCTCGCCGGGAGTGCGCTCCCACCACTCACCGGGCGTTTCCGCCGCCAATCCGCCGGTGTGGGAGAGCAGTTGAGCGACGGTGACCTGCCCCGCGCCGGTTCCCGGCAGGTGCTTCTCCAGCGGATCGGCGAGCGAGATCAGGCCCTCGTCCCGCAGCCGCATCACGAGGACCGCCGTGAAGGTCTTGGTGATCGAACCGATCCGGTACTGCACGTCACCGTCCGGACCGTGGCCCTCGACCGAGGTCCGCGAGCCCTCCCAGACCACCTCCCCGCCCCGCAGGACGGCCGCCACCACGGACGGCGCCCGCCCTTCGCTCTGGGCGACGGCGATCCGGTGCCTCAGCGCACGCCGGGTGGCAGGGAGAAGTTCCAGGTCCTCAGCAAGCTCATCCATGATCGGATGCTACGTGTTGGCCATGTCCACGAAGCGTGAGTAGTGACCTTGGAAGGCCACCGTGATCGTGGCCGTAGGGCCGTTACGGTGCTTCGCCACGATCAGGTCCGCCTCGCCCGCGCGGGGGGACTCCTTCTCGTACGCGTCCTCGCGGTGCAGCAGGATCACCATGTCCGCGTCCTGCTCGATCGATCCCGATTCACGCAGGTCGGAGACCATCGGCTTCTTGTCGGTGCGCTGTTCCGGACCACGGTTCAGCTGGGAGAGCGCGATCACGGGGACCTCCAGCTCCTTCGCCAGCAGCTTGAGGTTTCGGGACATGTCCGAGACCTCCTGCTGACGGCTCTCGGGACGACGCGAGCCGCCCGACTGCATCAGCTGGAGGTAGTCGATGACCACGAGCGAGAGGTCGTTGCGCTGCTTGAGCCGACGGCACTTGGCCCGGATCTCCATCATCGAGAGGTTGGGGGAGTCGTCGATGTAGAGCGGGGCGGCGGAGACGTCCGGCATCCGGCGGGCGAGGCGGGTCCAGTCGTCGTCCGTCATCGTTCCCGAGCGCATGTGGTGGAGCGCCACCCGGGCCTCCGCCGAGAGCAGGCGCATGGCGATCTCGTTGCGCCCCATTTCGAGGGAGAAGATCACGCTCGGCAGGTTGCTCTTGATCGAGCAAGCCCGGGCGAAGTCCAGCGCGAGCGTGGACTTACCCATGGCGGGACGGGCGGCGATGACGATCATCTGTCCCGGGTGCAGGCCGTTGGTCAGCGAGTCCAGGTCCGTGAAGCCGGTGGGAACGCCCGACATCTGGCCGCTTCGGGAGCCGATCGCCTCGATCTCGTCGAGGGCGCCCTCCATGATGTCGCCCAGCGGCAGGTAGTCCTCGGAGGTCCGCTGCTCGGTGACGGCGTAGATCTCCGCCTGGGCGCTGTTGACGATCTCGTCGACGTCGCCGTCGGCCGCATAACCCATCTGCGTGATCTTCGTACCGGCGGCGACCAGGCGGCGCAGGACGGCCCGCTCGTGGACGATCTCCGCGTAGTACTCGGCGTTCGCCGCGGTCGGCACGGACTGGACCAGGGTGTGCAGGTAGGAGGCCCCGCCCACCTTGCTGATCTCGCCGCGACGGGTCAGCTCGGCGCCGATGGTGATCGGGTCGGCCGGCTCGCCCTTGGCGTACAGGTCGAGGATGGCCTGGTAGATGGTCTCGTGCGAGGGCCGGTAGAAGTCGTGGCCCTTGAGGACCTCGACGACATCCGCGATGGCGTCCTTGGAGAGCAGCATGCCGCCGAGCACCGACTGCTCGGCGTCGAGGTCCTGGGGCGGGACACGCTCGAAGCCGCCGCCACCGCCGGAGTCCCAGGAGCCGCCCTCACGGCCCCGGTCGTGCTGTTCGTCCCCGCGGCCACGGCCTTCGCTGTTACGGCGCGGACGGGCGGGCAGACGGTCACCCGGACCGCTGTCGGCCCAGGGGTCGTCCATGGGCTCGGGCATGCTCACCGGGCCGCCTCCTCCCGTCCGCAACGCGGACCTCGCCGTGTCACTCTTTCTACGACACGGCTCTGACATTTGGGGCACCCGAATCCGCTGTCGGCGAGTCGGGCAACGAACCACGGTAGGCCCGAGAGCGGCGTCAGCCAATCTTGTTATCCACAGGGTGTGTGGATGACATGTGGATGACCGCGCCAATGCTGTGGGTAACTCGCCGGAAGCTGTGTACGGACCGGGGGACGACGCTGTGGACAAAATCACCCGCGCCACCCCGTTACGCACTCTGACCTGCGCTTTCCTCCTCCGGACCCAGCGGTGGAGAAAATTCTTGGCCGCCGTCCCGAGATCGCCTCCAACGAGGTGCGAGGAACGCGCAAGTCAACGCGCCAGTAAGGATCCCAAGGTGGTTGCATCCATTACCTGTGGAAGATTAGATTGAGCGCATGAAACAGGCTGTCGCAGCACCCAAGGCAGGGCCGGGACGGCATGACCGAGAGATCTTCGCACTCGCTCTCCCTGCCTTCGGCGCACTCGTCGCCGAGCCCCTCTTCGTGATGGCCGACAGCGCCATCGTGGGACATCTCGGCACCCCCCAGCTGGCCGGCCTCGGCATCGCCGCCGCGGTCCTCACCACCGCTGTGAGCGTCTTCGTCTTCCTCGCCTACGCCACCACCGCGGCCGTCTCCCGCCGCGTCGGCGCAGGAGACCTCCAGGCGGCCATCCGGCAGGGGATCGACGGCATCTGGCTCGCCCTCCTGCTGGGTGTGGCCGTCGTCGCCGTGGTGCTGCCCGCGACCCCCTCCCTGGTCTCGCTCTTCGGGGCCTCCGACACCGTCGCCCCGCACGCGGTCACCTACCTGCGGATCTCCGCCCTCGGTATCCCGGCCATGCTCATGGTCCTGGCCGCCACAGGGGTCATCCGCGGCCTCCAGGACACCCGTACGCCGCTCTACGTCGCCATCGGCGGCTTCGCCCTCAACGCGGGCCTGAATGTCGCCCTGGTCTACGGTGCGGGCCTCGGCATCGCGGGCTCCGCCTGGGGCACGGTCATCGCCCAGTGCGCCATGGCCGCCGCCTACCTCGTCGTGGTCGTCCGCGGCGCCCGGCGCCACGATGCCTCGCTACGCCCCGACCTCGCGGGCATCCGGGCCTGCGCCCGGGCGGGCGCTCCGCTGCTGGTCCGCACCCTGTCGCTGCGCGCGATCCTGATGATCGCCACCGCCGTGGCCGCCCGGCTCGGCGACGCCGATATCGCCGCCCACCAGATCCTGCTCTCCCTGTGGAGCCTGCTCGCCTTCGCCTTGGACGCCATAGCGATCGCAGGGCAGGCGATCATCGGCCGCTACCTGGGCGCGGGCGACACCGACGGCGCCAGGGCCGTCTGCCGCCGCATGGTGCAGTGGGGGATCGCCTCGGGCGTCGTGCTCGGGCTTCTGGTCGTCCTGGCCCGCCCGGTGTTCATCCCGTTGTTCACCAGCGATCCGGCCGTCGAGTCGGCCCTGCTGCCGGCTCTGCTCGTCGTGGCCCTCTCCCAGCCCGTCTCCGGCATCGTCTTCGTACTCGACGGGGTCCTGATGGGCGCCGGAGACGGCCGCTACCTGGCTCGGGCCATGCTCCTGACCCTCGCCGCATTCGCCCCGGCCGCGCTGCTCGTGCCGATGCTCGGAGGCGGCCTGACGGCGCTCTGGTGGGCCATGACGCTGATGATGGTGGTTCGGATGATCACGCTCCAGCTGCGCGCCGGCTCGGGTCGATGGCTGATCGCGGGTGCCACCCGCTGAGGGGTGTCCCGTACGGCCCCCGGTCGTGTTTCACGTGAAACGTCCGGGCCGGGCCGCGCTGTTTCACGTGAAACAGCGTCCGACAACGACGAAGGGCCGCACCCCTGGGGGTGCGGCCCTTCATGCGCAGCCCTTAGGCGGCGACGACCTCGATGCCCACGTTCGCGGCCACGTCGGCGTGCAGACGCACGGAGACCTGGTACGAACCGAGGGTCTTGATCGGGGAGCCGAGCTCGACGCGGCGCTTGTCGACCTTCGGGCCACCCGAGGACTCGATCGCCGTGGCGATGTCGGCCGGGGTCACGGAACCGAAGAGACGACCGGCGTCACCCGCGCGGGTGGCCAGACGGACCTTCACACCCTCGAGCTTGGCCTTGACCTCGTTGGCCTGCTCGATGGTCGCGATCTCGTGGATCTTGCGGGCGCGGCGGATCTGCGCCACGTCCTTCTCGCCACCCTTGGTCCAGCGGATCGCGAAACCACGCGGGACCAGGTAGTTGCGAGCGTAACCGTCCTTGACGTCGACGACATCGCCGGCGGCACCGAGGCCAGAAACCTCGTGGGTCAGGATGATCTTCATTAGTCGGTCACCCTTTCCTTATCGTGCGGTGGACGTGTAGGGCAGCAGCGCCATCTCACGGCTGTTCTTGACGGCCGTGGCGACGTCACGCTGGTGCTGCGTGCAGTTGCCGGTCACGCGGCGGGCACGGATCTTGCCGCGGTCGGAAATGAACTTCCGCAGCATGTTCGTGTCCTTGTAGTCCACGTACGCGGTCTTGTCCTTGCAGAAAGCGCAGACCTTCTTCTTAGGCTTGCGCACAGGCGGCTTCGCCATTGTGTCTCTCCTGTGTGATCAAGAAGTGGGATGCGAGCTGCCCTAGAAGGGCGGCTCGTCCGAGTAGCCACCGCCGGAGCCGCCGGAGCTTCCGCCCCAACCGCCCCCGCCGCCGCCCTGCTGCTGGCCACCGGCCGGCGCGCTGGACGCCCACGGGTCGTCGGAGGGAGCTCCGCCGCCCTGCTGCTGCTGGCCACCGGGGGCTCCGCCCCAGTTGCCACCGCCGCCGCCCTGCTGCTGACCGCCGCCGCCGTATCCACCCTGGCCACCGCGACCGGTGGTCTTGGCGACCTTGGCCGTGGCGGTCTTCAGGCTGGGGCCGACTTCCTCGACGTCCAGCTCGTAGACCGTGCGCTTGACACCCTCACGGTCCTCGTACGACCGCTGCTTCAGCCGGCCCTGCACGATGACGCGCATGCCCCGCTGAAGGGACTCGGCGACGTTCTCCGCCGCCTGACGCCAGACCGAGCAGGTCAGGAACAGGCCTTCGCCGTCCTTCCACTCATTGGTCTGCTTGTCGAAGATGCGGGGAGTGGACGCGACACGGAACTTCGCGACCGCCGCACCCGAGGGGGTGAAGCGCAGCTCGGGGTCGTCGACGAGATTGCCGACGACCGTGATGACGGTCTCGCCTGCCATGGATGAACCTCTCGGCGGGGATTGCTGCTGGGCTGCTGTGCTACTCGATCCCGATTACCGCTGAACCGAAGTTCAGTGGGTCTCGGGGCGAAGGACCTTGGTCCGGAGAACCGACTCGTTCAGGTTCATCTGTCGGTCAAGCTCCTTGACGACCGCAGGCTCGGCCTGAAGGTCGATGACCGAGTAGATGCCCTCAGGCTTCTTCTTGATCTCGTAAGCGAGACGACGACGGCCCCAGGTGTCGACCTTCTCGACCTTTCCGTTGCCCTCACGGACGACAGAAAGGAAGTTCTCGATCAGCGGGGAGACAGCGCGCTCCTCGAGATCGGGGTCGAGGATGACCATCACTTCGTAGTGACGCATGTGGAACCCACCTCCTTTGGACTCAGCGGCCACGGTCGTTCCGTGGCAGGAGGGTCGTGATGCGTGAGCACGGCGTCCGTAGAGCAGACACCGCGCAGCTGTACAGACTACCTGCTCGCACCCTTCCGGTTGAAATCCTCCGGAAGAGGGCCACAATCTGTATCCATCGGGTGTGCTCGGTGCTAGACCCTCGGCCGCTTGTCGGAGGCAGCCCGCAGCACCGCCAGCTTCAGCCAGGAGGTGCCCTACCGATGGCACAGGCAATGCGGCCCCCTCAGATCTCCCTGCTCTCCACCGACGGCAAGCCCCACCCGCTGCAGGACACCCTGATGGCGGTCACGCTGACCCTCGGCGCCGTGGCGTTCGTCACGGCCTTCTTCCACAACCTGCACCTGATCAGCTCGTGGGCCGGGCTGATCGGAATCCTGACCGGCGCGTACGGACAGTTCGTCTCCGTCACGACACGCGAGCGCTTCGCGCTGATCATCGGCCTTGGCGCGTCTGCCATCGGCTTCTACCTCGGCATGTTCCACGGCGGCCTCTTCGGGGGCTGAGCGGGCCACCCGGGACAGACCGGGACACCTCCGCGGCAGGGCGCCGGCCACGCACCGGCCCGGGCCCACGGCCCGTCCCCCAGAAGGGTGGCGCCCTTGTCGCAGTAGGCTTCGCGCCATAGCCAGCGAAGCCGCCGAGGAGACGCCCCGCATGAGCCTGTCCCTGAGGACCATCAGCCGAGAGCAGCATCTGGGTTACCTCCAGAGCCTGCCCTCGGCGAGCCACTGCCAGGTCCCGGCGTGGGCCGACGTGAAGAACGAGTGGCGTTCCGAGAATCTCGGCTGGTTCGACGAGTCCGGAGAACTGGTCGGCGCCGCCCTCGTGTTGTACCGGCAGCTGCCCAAGGTGAAGCGGTACCTCGCGTACCTGCCCGAGGGCCCGGTCATCAACTGGTACGCCCCGAACCTGGAGGAATGGCTCCAGCCGATGCTGGCCCACCTCAAGCAGCAGGGCGCCTTCACCGTGAAGATGGGCCCGCCCGTCGTCATCCGCCGCTGGAACTCGACCGCCATCAAGGCCGGTATCCAGGACCCGAACGTGAAGCGCCTGCGCGACGTGGAGGCCTCGGTCATCGAGCCCCGCGCCTTCGAGGTGTCGGACAAGCTGCGCCGCATGGGCTGGCAGCAGGCCGAGGACGGCGGCGCCGGATTCGGTGACGTCCAGCCGCGCTACGTCTTCCAGGTACCGCTGGCCAACCGCTCGCTGGACGATGTCCTCAAGGGCTTCAACCAGCTGTGGCGCCGCAACATCAAGAAGGCCGAGAAGGCCGGTGTCGAGGTCGTCCAGGGCGGCTACGACGACCTGCCGACCTGGCAGCACCTGTACGAGATCACGGCCGAGCGCGACAAGTTCCGCCCGCGTCCGCTCAGCTACTTCCAGCGTCAGTGGACGGCCCTCAACTCCGAGGACCCCAACCGGATGCGGCTCTACATCGCCACGCACGAGGGAGAGCCGCTGGCCGCCGCCACGATGCTCACCGTCGGCCAGCACGTCTGGTACTCCTACGGCGCCTCCGCCAACCACAAGCGTGAGGTCCGCCCCTCGAACGCGATGCAGTGGCGGATGCTGCGCGACTCGTACGCGCTCGGCGCAAGCGTCTACGACCTGCGCGGTATCTCTGACACGCTGGACGAGAACGACCACTTGTTCGGTCTGATCCAGTTCAAGGTCGGTACGGGCGGCGAGGCCGTGGAGTACGTCGGCGAGTGGGACTTCCCGCTCAACAAGGTGCTGCACAAGGCGCTCGACATCTACATGTCGCGCCGCTGACCGGCCCCACCCCGCCCCACACGCACAGACAGCACCGCTGCACCAGGCAGCTTCTCAGGAGAGGTTCCGGACGGGCATGGCGCTCACGCTCTACGTCGACACCGCGCGCTGGCGTGCGCACCAGAAGCAGATCCAGGACCAGTTCCCCGGGCTGATCCCGGTCTGCAAGGGCAACGGATACGGCTTCGGTCACGAGCGGCTCTGCGAGGAGGCGACCCGTATGGGCGCCGACATCCTGGCCGTGGGAACGACGTACGAGGCCTCCAGCATCAAGGACTGGTTCGGCGGCGACCTGCTCGTCCTCACCCCCTTCCGACGGGGCGAGGACCCGGTGCCGCTGCCGGACCGGGTCATCCGCTCGGTCGCGTCGCTGGACGGGGTGCGCGGTCTGGTGGGAGCCAGGGTGGTCATCGAGTGCATGAGCTCGATGCGCCGCCACGGCATCTCCGAGCAGGACCTCGGCCAGCTGCACGCCGCGATCGAGGACGTCCGGCTGGAGGGCTTCGCCCTGCACCTGCCCCTGGACCGCCCGGACGGCTCGGACGCCGTCGAGGAGGTCATCGGCTGGATGGACCGGCTGCGCGCGGCCCGGCTGCCGCTGCACACCATGTTCGTCAGCCACCTGCGGGCCACGGAGCTCGCGCGGCTGCAGCAGCAGTTCCCGCAGACCCGCTTCCGGGCGCGCATCGGCACCCGGCTGTGGCTGGGCGACCACGAGGCCACCGAGTACCGCGGCGCCGTCCTCGACGTCACGCGCGTGGCCAAGGGCGACCGGTTCGGCTACCGCCAGCAGAAGGCCGCCTCCGACGGCTGGCTGGTCGTGGTGGCCGGCGGTACCTCGCACGGAGTGGGCCTGGAGGCCCCCAAGGCGCTCCACGGTGTGATGCCGCGCGCCAAGGGCGTCGCCCGGGCGGGTCTGGCCACGGTCAACCGCAACCTCTCGCCCTTCGTCTGGGCGGGCAAGCAGCGCTGGTTCGCGGAGCCGCCGCACATGCAGGTGTCGATCCTGTTCGTGCCCTCGGACGCGACCGAGCCGAAGGTCGGCGACGAGCTGGTGGCGCACCTGCGGCACACCACCACCCAGTTCGACCGGGTGCTCGACGCCTGAGTCCGACCGGTCAGTCCTGGGGACTCGCGCCCCAGTCGACCCGCTGTCCCTCCGAGGGCGTCGCGTACCGCGGCGCCCTCGCTGCGTCCGACAGGACGAACACGTCCTCCGCGCCGTCCAGGACGCCGCCGGAGGGGTCGTCCGAGCCGTCCCGTCGTACGACGTCCCGCTCCGGCATCAGGATGTCCCGGACGATGACCGCGCACAGGTACAGGGTCGTCAGCAGGTGGACGGTGATCGCCAGCTGGTAGCCCTCCACGGGCAGGCCCTGGTGCTTGTCCGCGCTGGCGGTGTAGGCGAGGTAGAACCAGATCCCGAGGAAGTAGACGACCTCGCCGGCCTGCCAGATCAGGAAGTCCCGCCAGCGCGGCCGGGCCAGCGCGGCGAGCGGGATCAGCCACAGCACGTACTGCGGCGAGTAGACCTTGTTGCACAGGATGAACGCGGCGACGACGAGGAAGGCCAGCTGGGCGAAGCGGGGCCGGCGCGGGGCGGTCAGGGTCAGTAGTCCGACGGCCCCGCAGAGCAGGAGCGTCAGGCCGGTCGCGTAGGTGTTGGCGCCGTCCAGCGAGTTGCCCGAGCGCTGGGAGATCAGCAGCCACACCGAGCCGAAGTCGATGGGCCGTTCCTGGCTGAAGGTGTAGAACTTCTGCCAGCCGTCCCAGGCGAACAGCATGACCGGCAGGTTGACCACGAGCCAGGCTCCGGCCGCGCCGAGTACCGCGGCGCCGAAGGCACGCCACTTCCCGGCCCGCCAGCAGAGCACGAACAGCGCGCCCAGCAGCAGCACCGGATAGAGCTTGGCCGCGGTGGCCAGGCCGATGAGGATGCCGAACAGCACCGTCCGGCCGCGGGACCACATGAGCATCCCGGCGGCGGTCAGGGCGATGGCCAGCAGATCCCAGTTGATCGTCGCCGTCAGGGCGAAGGCGGGCGCCAGGGCGAAGAGCAGGGCGTCCCAGGGGCGGCGGCGGTGGGTACGGGCGACACACACGGCGATGACGGCCGCGCAGGCCATCAGCATGCCCGCGTTGACCATCCAGTACATCTGTTCGCGGTGCTGCATGGAGCCGCTGCCGGGCGTCAGCCAGGAGGCGATCTCCATGAACAGCCCGGTGAGCACCGGGTACTCCAGGTACTCCATGTCGCCGGGGAGCCGGTCGAAGTAGGGCGTCAGGTTGTCGGCGAAGCCGCGGACCGCGTACAGGTGCGGGATGTCGGAGTAGCAGGCGTGGGTGTACTGCGAGCCCGCCCCCCGGAACCACGCCCAGTCGTAGCAGGGCAGCTTCTGGACCATGCCGAGCGCGAACATGCCGATGGCGATGAGCGCCACGACCCGGACCGGCCCCAGCCAGTGCCCGCCGAGCCGGGCGTAGCGGCCGAGCGGGCCGCCGATGAGCTCGCTGCCGGCTGCGGCGACCTCGTCCTGCTGTGTGGGCAGTACGGGGCGGTCCTCGTGCACCTTGGTCATGGGGGCCATCCTGCCGTACCGGAGCGGACACGGGAGAAGGCCGTCGCACGGTGGGTGCGACGGCCTTCCAGGGCTCAGGGAGCGGGGCTACGGGTCACTCGGAGCCGGAGTCGTCGAACCCGCCGGTGATGCCGCCCGGGCGGCCCGGTTTGCCGGTCTGTGTCGGGGACGGTGATCCGCTGGGTCCGCCGATCACCCCGGAGGTGTTCCCCGACGTGTTGCCGGCCGTGTTACCGGCCGTGTTACCGCTGTTCGCGCCTCCGTTGGTGGTTCCGCGCGTGGTGTCCGGGTCGCAGTACAGCTTCCACGGCGGGCAGGAGGGCCGGCCGCCCTTCGACGGGGACGGGGACGGCGAGGGAGAGGTCGACGGCTGCGTCGACGGGGACGGGGACGGGGAGACGACGACCGAGGGCGTGGGGGAGGGGGCACCTGCGGAGTCGGCGGTCACGCCGATGTCCTCGGCCTCCGGGAACTGCTTGACCGGCAGGCCCTTGAGCGCCGCGCCCATGTACTCGGTCCAGATCTCGGCCGGGATGTCACCACCGTGGAGGGAGGGGATGTCGCCCACACCCTTCATGGAGATCAGCTTCTTGTCCGCCGAGTTGGGGTCGGTACGGAAGAGGACCACGGAGGTCGAGAGCTCCGGGGTGTAGCCGACGAACCAGGCCGACTTGTTCTCGTCCGTGGTACCGGTCTTGCCCGCGGCGGGCCGGCCCAGCTTCTGGACCTTCTTGCCGGTGCCGTTCTCGACGACGTTCTCCAGCACCTTGGTGATGTTGTCGGCGACGGCGCTGTCCATGGCCCGCTGGTCCTTGGGGGCCTCGAAGCCGGACAGCTTCTCGCCGTTCTTCTCGACCTCGGTCACGGAGAACGGCTCGCGGTGCGTGCCGGAGGCGGCGAAGGTCGCGTACGAGTCGGCCATGCGGATCGCGCTCGGGGTGGAGGTACCGAGGGCGAAGGAGGCGTCGGTGTTCGGGTTGATCGACTCCTCCAGGATGCCCGTGGACTTCGCCACGGCCCTGACCTTGTCGTGGCCGACGTCGAAGACGAGCTGGGCGAACGGCACGTTGATGGACTTCTCCATCGCCTCGTTGAGGGTCACGTACCCGAAGGGGGTGGGGCTCTCGTTCTTCTGCTTGAACGGTGCGCCCGACGCGTCGCGCAGCGGCTTGCCCTCACGGTTGTTGATCACGGTGAGGTCGTTGGCCATGTACTTGCTGTCGGCCGAGATGCCCTTGCCCTTGGAGTTCTGGGTGCCGTACTCCATGGCCGCCGCCAGCACGTACGGCTTCCAGGTCGAGCCGACCGGGACACCGCTGGTGTTGGCGTTGTTGCTGAAGTACTTGTGGTCCCAGCCCGGGCCGCCGTACAGGGCGACGAGGGCCCCGGTCTTCACGTCCACGGAGGCCGAGCCGAACTGTACGAAGGTGTCCGTCTCGGGGCGGCCCTTCTCGTCGATGAACCCATTACGGGTGTCCTCGACGGCCTTGACCAGGGCGTCCACCCTCGGCTTCTGGAAGGTGGTCTTGATCCGGTAGCCGCCCAGGGCCATCTGTTCGGGGGTGATGCCCTTGGTCTTCATCACGTAGGCCTTGGCCGTGTCGACCAGGTAGCCGATCTGGCCGGTCATGCCGCGGGCCTGCTCCGACTCCACCCGCGGCGGGAAGTCCGCGTCCGTGAACTTGGCCCGCTCGGCCTTGGCCATCCGGCCGACCTCGACCTCACGGTCCAGCACCCAGGACCAGCGCTCCCGGGCCCGCTTCTCGTTGAGGGCGGGGGTGGCCGCGGCGCCGATGCCGCCGTCCGGGTTGTAGAGGTTGGGCCCCTTCAGCATGGCGGCCAGGAAGGCGCACTCGGAGGGGTTCAGGTTCTGGCTGTCCTTGCCGAAGTAGGCGCGGGCCGCGGCCTGGATCCCGTAGGCGTCGCGGCCGTAGTAGGCGGTGTTCAGGTAGCCCGCGAGGACCTTGTCCTTCTCCTCGCTGACACCCAGCCTTATCGCGATGAAGAGCTCGGTGGCCTTCCGCTTGAGCGTCTGGTCCGAGTCCAGGTAGGTGTTCTTCACGTACTGCTGGGTGATGGTCGAGCCGCCCTGGGTGGAGCCGCCCGTGGCCATGTTGTACACGGCGCGGGCGACACCCATCGGGTCCACGCCCTTGTCCGTCTCGAAGGACTCGTTCTCGGCCGAGATCACGGCGTCCCTCATCGACCGGGGGATGCTGGAGATGGGCACGATCTGCCGGTTCATCGAACCGCCCGTCGCCACCATCTGGCTGCCGTCGGCCCAGTAGAAGACGTTGTTCTGCGCCTGCGCCGCCTTGTTCGGGTCCGGCGTGCTCACCATGGCGATGCCGATGCCGGCACCCGCCGTGATGACGGCGAAGAAGCCCAGCGCCGTACCGGCCACGAACTTCCAGGACGGCACGAAGCGCTTCCAGCCGTCCCTGTCGGACCGCGGGTAGTTGATGAGCCGCTTGTCCGGGCGCCCGGTGCCGCGCGTGGCGGTGCCGGTTCCTCTCCCTCGGCCGCTGCCTCTCTGGGCAGCCCGACGGTTCTCGGCACGGCTGCCCTGGCCGGGCTGCGGTGCGTACGGGCCGCTGTGCGATGCCGTGGGGACATCACGTCCGGCCGCGCCCCTTCCAGGGCGCGGCTGGGCAGCGCGGCGGGCTGAGGCGCGCCCACCGCCCTCGGGCTGCGGCGGTTTGCGACGGTGCTCGCTCATCGAACGACTACTCCTCGGGCAGGCGAGTGGCCTGGAAGCGGCAGATTGTTTCCGGTCCCCCCCGGTGTCCTGGCGCACAGACTACGCACGCTCAAAACGCGCCCAGTGCCGAAGTTCACCCCAAATCAGGCAACCTGCCTGGTGCGAATTGGTGATGTGACACCGGTCACTACGTCTCCACTTGTCGATCAGAGCGCCCCGTTCTATCGTCTGGATGTATCGAGCCGATACATCAGCTCGGTATAAAGACTCAGGGGCGGAGGAGAGGCAGGCGGATGAGCAGACGCTCAGGCATCCTCGAGTTCGCCGTCCTCGGCCTGCTTCGCGAATCCCCCATGCACGGCTATGAGCTGCGCAAGCGGCTCAATACCTCGCTGGGGGTGTTCAGAGCCTTCAGCTACGGGACGCTCTACCCCTGCCTCAAGACGCTGGTCGCCAACGGCTGGTTGATCGAGGAACCGGGCAACGCCCCGGAGGACGCGCTCGCCGCTTCACTCGCAGGGCGCCGCGCCAAGATCGTCTACCGGTTGACGGCCGCGGGTAAGGAGCACTTCGAGGAGTTGCTCTCCCACACGGGCCCGGACACCTGGGAGGACGAGTCCTTCGCCGCCCGCTTCGCCTTCTTCGGCCAGACCGAACGAGACGTCCGCATGCGGGTGCTGGAGGGCCGCCGCAGCCGGCTGGAAGAGCGGCTGGAGAAGATGCGCGCCTCGATCGCCCGGACGCGGGAGCGCCTCGACGACTACACGCTCGAGCTGCAGCGGCACGGCATGGAGTCCGTGGAGCGCGAAGTGCGCTGGCTGAACGAGCTCATCGAGAGTGAGCGGGCAGGACGGGATCGCAGACGATCCGGTCCGTCCGACGAAACTGAAAAATGAGGCCTGCATCTCGCAGACCTCGTCCGAGAACAAACAGGGAGCAACCGGAATGGGTTCGGTTCGCGTAGCCATCGTCGGCGTAGGCAACTGCGCCGCCTCGCTGGTGCAGGGCGTCGAGTACTACAAGGACGCCGACCCGGCGGCCAAGGTCCCCGGTCTGATGCACGTCCAGTTCGGCGACTACCACGTGCGTGACATCGAGTTCGTCGCCGCGTTCGACGTCGACGCGAAGAAGGTCGGCCTCGACCTTTCGGACGCCATCGGCGCCAGCGAGAACAACACCATCAAGATCTGCGACGTCCCGAACGCGGGTGTGACCGTCCAGCGCGGCCACACCTACGACGGCCTGGGCAAGTACTACCGCATGACGATCGAGGAGTCCGCCGAGACTCCGGTCGACGTGGTCCAGGTCCTCAAGGACCGTGAGGTCGACGTCCTGATCTGCTACCTGCCCGTCGGTTCCGAGGACGCGGCGAAGTTCTACGCCCAGTGCGCCATCGACGCCAAGGTCGCCTTCGTCAACGCCCTCCCGGTCTTCATCGCCGGCACCAAGGAGTGGGCCGACAAGTTCACCGAGGCCGGTGTCCCGATCGTCGGCGACGACATCAAGTCGCAGGTCGGCGCGACCATCACGCACCGCGTGATGGCGAAGCTGTTCGAAGACCGTGGTGTCCGCCTCGAGCGCACGATGCAGCTCAACGTCGGCGGCAACATGGACTTCAAGAACATGCTCGAGCGCGACCGCCTCGAGTCGAAGAAGATCTCCAAGACGCAGGCCGTCACCTCGCAGATCCCCGACCGTGAGCTCGGCGAGAAGAACGTCCACATCGGCCCGTCCGACTACGTCGCGTGGCTCGACGACCGCAAGTGGGCCTACGTCCGCCTCGAGGGCCGCGCCTTCGGCGACGTCCCGCTGAACCTCGAGTACAAGCTCGAGGTGTGGGACTCCCCGAACTCGGCCGGTGTCATCATCGACGCCCTGCGCGCCGCGAAGATCGCCAAGGACCGCGGCATCGGCGGCCCGATCCTCTCGGCGTCCAGCTACTTCATGAAGTCCCCGCCGGTGCAGTACTTCGACGACGAGGCCCTGGCCAACGTCGAGAAGTTCATCAAGGGCGAGGTCGAGCGCTAACCGAACCCAAGGGTCTTCACGACACCTGGACTTCGGCAGTTCTTCCGCGGAGGGTCCCCGGGCAATGTGCCCGGGGACCCTCCGCGTATGTGACCCTTGCCCTCATGCCTGTCGTACGTGATCTGCGCGTACTCCTGCGCCTGAGGGACTTCCGCAACCTGCTCGCCGTACGGCTGCTCTCCCAAGCCGCGGACGGCGTCTACCAGGTCGCGCTCGCCACCTACGTCATCTTCTCCCCGGAGAAGCAGACCTCCCCGGCGGCCATCGCCTCCGCCATGGCGGTGCTGCTCCTGCCGTATTCGGCGATCGGTCCCTTCGCCGGAGTGCTGCTCGACCGCTGGCGACGCCGCCAGGTCTTCCTCTACGGCAACCTCCTACGAGCCTTCCTCGCCTGCGTCACCGGGATGCTGATCGTCGCGCAGGTGCCCGACTGGCTGTTCTACGCCTCGGCCCTGTCCGTGACCGCCGTCAACCGGTTCGTGCTGTCCGGGCTCGCCGCCTCGCTGCCCCATGTCGTAGGGCCCGATCAGCTGGTCACCGCGAACGCGCTCTCCCCCACAGCCGGAACCCTCGCGGCGGTGGCGGGCGGAGGGCTGGCCTTCCTCGTCCGGCTGCTGGCCTCCGACTCCAACGCCCTCGTGGTGCTTCTGGGTGCCGGGCTCTACCTGTGCGCGGCCCTCGTCTCCCTGCAGCTGGCCATCGGCCTCCTCGGACCGGACCACCCCGCCGGCCGGGCGCACCCCTCGATCACCGAAGGGGTCGCCCTCACGGTGCGGGGGATGGCCGAGGGCCTGCGCCACCTCGCCTCCCGGCGCGAGGCGGCCCGGGCGCTCGCCGCGATGACCATGATGCGGTTCTGCTACGGGGCCCTGTTCGTGATGCTGCTCATGCTCTGCCGCTACGCCTGGTCGGACAACGAGTCCGACGGCCTGGCCCTGCTGGGCATCGCCGTCGGCGCCTCCGGGGCCGGATTCTTCGCCGCCGCCGTGGTGACCCCCTGGCTGGTGGGGCGGTTGGGCCCGCTCGGCTGGATCACCGCCTGCTCCGCGGGCGCCGCGGTCCTGGTACCGGCCCTCGGCCTGTTCTTCGCCCCGGGGCCGATGCTGGCCGCCGCCTTCGTGCTGGGCCTCGCCACCCAGGGCGCCAAGATCGCCACCGATACCGAGGTGCAGTCCCGGGTGGACGACGACTACCGCGGCCGCGTCTTCTCCGTCTACGACGTGCTCTTCAACGTCGCGTTCGTCGGCGCGGCGGCGGTGGCCTCCCTGATGCTCCCCGCCGACGGCCGGTCCGTGGCCCTGATCCTCATCGTGTCCGCCCTCTACGCCGCGACCGCCCTGCTCCTGGCCCGGGGCGAGCGACGTTTCACGTGAAACATCAGCGCTGACGGACGAAGGGGCCGATGTTTCACGTGAAACATCGGCCCCTTCGTCCGTGGATCAGGCCTGCGCGGCCCACCATTCCTTCAGCGCGACGACAGCGTCGTCACGGCCCATCGGACCGTTCTCCAACCGCAGCTCCAGCAGGAAGGCGTAGGCCTTGCCGATCACCGGGCCGGGGCCCACGTCGAGCACCTGCATGATCTCGTTGCCGTCCAGATCGGGCCGGATCGCGTCCAGCTCCTCCTGCTCCTGCAGCTGCTCGATGCGCTCCTCCAGCCCGTCGTAGGTCCGGGAGAGGGCATTGGCCTTGCGCTTGTTGCGCGTGGTGCAGTCGGACCGGGTCAGCTTGTGCAGACGCTCCAGCAGCGGACCCGCGTCGCGGACGTAGCGCCGGACCGCGGAGTCGGTCCACTCCCCGTCCCCGTAGCCGTGGAAGCGCAGGTGCAGCTCCACCAGCCGGGACACGTCCTTGATCATGTCGTTGGAGTACTTCAGCGCGGTGAGCCGCTTCTTGGTCATCTTCGCGCCCACCACCTCGTGGTGGTGGAAGGAGACCCGGCCGTCGCTCTCGAACCGGCGGGTGCGGGGCTTGCCGATGTCGTGCAGCAGGGCCGCGAGCCTCAGGACCAGGTCCGGGCCGTCCTGCTCCAGCGCGATCGCCTGCTCCAGCACGATCAGCGAGTGGTCGTAGACGTCCTTGTGCCGGTGGTGCTCATCACTCTCCAGCCGAAGCGCGGGCAGCTCGGGGAGCACCCGGTCGGCCAGTCCCGTGTCCACCAGCAGCCCCAGACCCTTACGCGGGTGGGCGGACAGGATCAGCTTGTTCAGCTCACCCTGGATCCGCTCCGCGGAAACGATCTCGATCCGCTCGGACATCGCCTTCATGGCCGCGACGACCTCAGGGGCGACCTCGAAGTCCAGCTGCGCGGCGAACCGTGCCGCCCGCAGCATCCGCAGCGGGTCGTCGGAGAAGGATTCCTCCGGGGTTCCGGGGGTGCGCAGCACGCCGGCGGCCAGGTCCTCCAGACCGCCGTGCGGGTCGATGAACTCCTGCTCGGGCAGAGCCAGGGCCATGGCGTTGACCGTGAAGTCGCGCCGGACCAGGTCCTCGTCGATCGAGTCTCCATAGGAGACCTCGGGCTTGCGCGACGTACGGTCGTAAGCCTCCGAACGGTACGTCGTCACCTCGATCTGGAAATTCCGTACGGCGTCCCCGGAGCGGGCACTCTTCTGCGCCCCGACGGTGCCGAAAGCAATACCGACGTCCCACACGGAGTCGGCCCACGGCCGGACGATCTTCAGAACGTCCTCGGGGCGGGCATCGGTGGTGAAGTCGAGATCGTTGCCGAGACGCCCCAGCAGCGCGTCGCGGACGGACCCACCGACCAGGGCGAGGCGGAAGCCCGCCTCCTGGAAACGGCGGCCGAGCTCGTCGGCGACAGGAGCGACCCGCAGCAGTTCACTGACCGCGCGGCGCTGCACCTGACTCAGGGCACTGGGGTTGTCTTCGTTGGCGTTCGGCACAACTGAAAAGGGTACGTGCCCGGCCCCCCAGGGGCCGCCCCGTTTTGCGGCCACCCCGGTACACGGCCACCGGGCCTCTGAGCCGATCATGTGGAGCAAGGCGCGGCACTCGCACACAGCGGGCCTCGTTACCATGCGTGGACGCACAAAAGACGACCACTGACACTTCGAGGGACGGGCTAGCGCGTGGCCGAGGCGGCAGACAACCAGGGGGCGTCCCCCGCTCCTGCCCGGCGTAAGTGGCTGCGGCGGGCGATCGTCCTGCTCGCCGGGACGCCCGTGCTGGCTGCCCTGATCTACTCGCCCGCCCCCCGGGCCCAGGCCGCTCAGGCCTCGTCCGTGGACGTCCAGCTGACCTCCATGGCACCCACGGCACCGGTCAAGGGCGACACCCTGACCATCAAGGGCACCGTGCTCAACACCGGCTCCGAAAAGATCACCGGCGCACATGTCGGTCTGCGGGTCGGGCCCGCGCTCGCGGACCGCTCGTCCATCGACGAAGCGGCGGAGCGCACCGGCTTCCGGGCCGGCGCCGACCCGGGCGAGATCGACCCGGCCTACGCCGTGAAGATCGACTCCCTGCCGTCGAAGGTCAGCCAGGAGTTCACCCTCACCGTCCCCGTGAACAAGCTGGAGCTGGACAAGGACGGCGTCTACCAGCTCGGCGTCTCCCTGTCCGGGGTGACCGACAGCCAGCCGTCCGAGCAGGTGATGGGCATCAAGCGGACCTTCCTGCCCTGGCAGCCGGAGGCCGCCGCCAAGCGCTCCCAGCTCACCTACGCCTGGCCGCTGATCTCCACCACCCGCGTGACGGCCGAGACCGGCTCCGACGAGCTCCAGACCCCCGTCTTCCTCGACGACTCCCTCGCCGATGAGCTGAGGGCGGGCGGGCGCCTGGAACAGATGGTCACCCTCGGCAAGGACCTACCGATCACCTGGGTCATCGACCCCGACCTGCTCTACACGGTCGACGCGATGACCAAGGGCTACCGGGTCCGCAGCCCGGGCGGCAAGCCCGTCCAGGGCAAGAGCAAGGCCGTCGCCGAGCAGTGGCTGAGCTCCTTGGAGGCGGCCGTCCAGGGCAAGAAGGTCGTCGCCCTGCCGTTCGCCGATCCGGACCTCGCCTCCCTCGCCCATCACGGCAAGGACGTCTCGGGCACCCTGGGCCAGCTGCGCCCCGCCACCGACAAGGCGAAGCAGGCCGTCGAGACGGTCCTGCACGTCCCCGCGTCGACCGACTTCTCCTGGCCCGTGGACGGCGCCATCGATCCGTCGATCGTGAACGTCGCCACTTCGGCCGGCGCCCACAACGTCCTCACCCGCAGTGACAGCCTCGTGGAGAGCGGCGCCCTGGGCTACACGCCCTCGGCGGCCCGACCCATCGGCGCCGGCACCACCGCCGTCGTCGCCGACGCCGACCTGTCCACCGCCTTCGAGGGCGACATGCTGAACGCGGGGACCTCCACCCTCGCCGTGCAGCGGTTCCTCGCCCACAGCCTCGCGCTGAACCTGCAGGGGACCGACGAGCCGCGCAGCTTCGTCGTCGCCCCGCAGCGGACGCCCAGCGTCAGCCAGGTCCAGTCGATGGCCGCAGCCGTACGGGGCCTCCAGCCCGGCCGCTGGACCCAGCAGGCGGACCTCGAAGCCGCGGCCGCTGCCAAGCCTGACCCGGGGGCCACCACCCAGGTGCCGGGCGCCGGCCAGTACCCCGAGGCCCTGCGCAAGCAGGAGCTGCCCGTGTCGGCCTTCGAGAAGATCCGCACCACGCAGAACACCCTCGACCACTTCAAGGTGATCCTCGCCGCGCCCGACCGCGTGGAGATCCCCTTCGGCAACACCACCAACCGGGAGATGTCCACCTCCTGGCGCGGTCGCCCCGACGAGGCCGCCCTCTACCGGGACGATGTACAGAACTACCTGATCGGTCTCACCGAGAAGGTCAAGGTCATCCCCAAGTCCGACGCCACCTTGTCCGGGCACAGCGCCACCATCCCGGTCAGCGTCCAGAACAGCCTGGTCCAGGACGTCCACGATCTCGTCCTGCGGGTGCACTCCGCCAACCCGACCCGCCTGATGTTCGGCGACAAGGGCGAGGCCGAGCAGCAGGTCACCGTCCAGGGCGACCACACCCAGACCGTCAAGTTCACCGCCAACGCCACGGCGAGCGGCCCCGTCGAGGTCACGGCGCAGCTGTTCACCAAGGACGGCATCCCCTACGGCAAGGCACGCAAGTTCACCGTCGAGGCCACCGAGATCACGCCCACCGTGATGCTCGTCATCGCCGGCGGTGTGCTCCTCCTGGTCCTGGCGGGCATCAAGATGTACGCCAGTCGCAAGCGCGTCGCGGCACGCGCGGCCGCCGAGGAGAGCACGCAGCCGAGTGACGAGTCCCCGGACACCGGAGCGCAAAGCACCGAGGGGTCCGGCACGAGTGAGACAGTGGACCGTTGATTGACGCCGTGGCCGGTCGGCCTGGGGACGATGAGGTGGGGTTTCGATGAACGCGCCGTACGACGGTGACCGCGCGCAGAGCACTGGTGGGCCTGCGCCCTCCCAGGGCGCTGCCCCGGGCACCCCGGTGCCCGGGCAGGTTCCCGCGCCTGCGCCCGCGCCGGAGCGTGACCCGTATGTCCAGGATGCCTACGACCACGACCCGTACCGGTCCCAGGACCTGTCGGCCCAGGACCCCGTCGCCGAGGTGCTCTACGACCGGGCCTCGCACCCTCCGCCGCCGCCCGGCACCTACCAGGAGCCCGGTCCGCTCTACGCCGCGCCGACCGCGCCCTCGTACTCGCCCGACCCGCGGGTCTGGGCCCAGACCCCGCCGCCCGAGCCGGACGGCCCCTCGCGCCACCTGCCGTACGGCGACCACGCCACCACCACCCAGTTCGTCGGCGTGGACTCCCTCGTCACCAATGCCTCGGACGAGCAGCCCGAACCGGACGCCTTCGCGCACCTGTACCGGGACCAGGAGGCGGCGCCCCGCGCCGCCGCCGAGGAGGCGCCCGTCGCCGCACCGGCGCCGAGCAAGCCCGCCGGGCGGTCCTCCAGCCTGCTGAAGTCCAGCGCGCTGATGGCCGCGGGCACCATCGTGTCCCGCATCACCGGCTTCCTGCGGACCCTGGTCATCGCCGGTGCCATCGGTGTCGGCACCTTCAACGACACCTACCAGATCGCCAACACCCTGCCCACGATGATCTACGTGCTGGTCGGCGGCGGCGCCCTGAACGCCGTCTTCATCCCGCAGCTGGTCCGGGCCATGAAGAACGACGACGACGGCGGGCAGGCGTACGCCAACCGACTGTTGACCCTCGTCGTGGTGCTGTTGGCGGGCATCACCACCATCTGCGTCCTGGCCGCACCGGTCTTCATCACGATGATGTCGCCGAAGATCGCCTCCGATCCCCAGCAGATGGACGTCGCGGTCGCCTTCGCCCGCTACTGCCTGCCCACCATGTTCTTCATGGGCATCCACGTGGTCCTGGGTCAGATCCTCAACGCCCGTGGCCGCTTCGGCGCGATGATGTGGACCCCGGTCCTGAACAACATCGTGGTCATCGCCACCTTCGGCGCCTTCATCTGGGCCTTCGGCGGCTTCACCACCTCCGGCGTCAACGCCACCACCGTCACCCCCGAGGGTGTGCGCCTGCTGGGCCTGGGCACCCTGCTCGGCCTCACCGTCCAGGCCCTCGCGATGCTGCCGTACCTGCGCGACGCGGGCTTCAAGCCGCGCCTGCGCTTCGACTGGCGGGGCCACGGCCTCGGCAAGGCCGCACGCCTGGCCAAGTGGACGTTCTTCTTCGTCCTCGCCAACCAGGTCGGCCTCGTGGTCGTCACCCAGCTCGCCACCTGGGCCGGATCCGTGGCCGAGAAGCAGGGCCACCCCGGTACCGGCATCACCGCCTACAACTACGCGCTGCTGCTGTGGCAGATGCCGCAGGCGATCATCACCGTCTCCGTCATGACGGCCGTCCTGCCCCGCATCTCCCGCTCCGCGCACGACGGCGACGCCGCCGCCGTCCGCGACGACATCTCCTACGGGCTGCGCACCTCGGCCGTCGCGATCGTGCCCTGCGCCTTCGCGTTCCTCGCCCTCGGTGTCCCGATGGCCACCCTGCTCTACGCCGGCTCGGGCTCGGGCGCGCAGAACATCGGCTACATCCTGATGGCGTTCGGACTCGGCCTGATCCCGTACTCGATCCAGTACGTGGTCCTGCGCGGCTTCTACGCCTACGAGGACACCCGCACGCCCTTCTACAACACCTGCATCGTCGCCGCCGTCAACGCGGCCGTCTCGGCGCTCTCCTTCTTCGTGCTCCCCGCCCGGTGGGCGGTGGTCGGCATGGCCGCCGCATACGGCCTCGGTTACGCCGTCGGAGTGGGTGTCGCCTGGCGCCGGTTGCGTGCCCGGCTCGGTGGCGACCTCGACGGGGCGCACGTGATGCGCACCTACGCCCGTCTCACCGGTGCCTGCGTCCCGGCCGCCGCCGTGGCCGGCGCGGCCGCCTACGGGGTCACCCAGTGGCTGGGCAGCGGAGTCACCGGCTCCGCCGCGTCCCTCGTCGCCGGCGGGATCGCCCTGGCCGCGGTGTTCCTCATCGCCGCCAAGCGGATGCGGATCGAGGAGCTCAACGCGATGGTCGGAATGGTCCGCGGACGTTTGGGGCGCTGATGCGCACAACCGTCGCCCCCTTTCGTGTGTCGTGCTTAGCGTCGGACTGTGGGCACAATTGGCATGGCTTCGCAGACTGGCCGACAGCGCGCAACGAATGGGGAGGCGGGAACGACGGTGGCGGAACGTAGCACGGCTGCCGTCGACGTGGCCGACAACAGCGGCAATGAGCCGCTGACCGCTCAGGCGGCACAGGCCACGTCCGACGGGGTGGACACCCAGAACGGACGAGCCGCGGACGGACCCATGCCCGACAAGGACGGCGAACGCACCAACGCGGCCCCTGCGGCCGCTCCCGAACTGCACAGCGGACACAAGCTCGCCAGACGCTATCGGCTGGAAGAGTGCGTCACCCGTGTGGACGGATTCAGCAGTTGGCGCGCGATGGACGAGAAACTGCGCCGGGCCGTGGGTGTGCACCTGATGCCCGCCGACCACGCGCGCGCTCGCTCCGTCCTGGCCGCCGCACGGTCCTCCGCCCTGCTCGGCGACCCGCGGTTCGTCCAGGTCCTGGACGCCGTGGAGGAGAACGACCTCGTCTACGTCGTCCACGAGTGGCTGCCCGACGCCACCGAACTCACCGCTCTCCTCGCCGTCGGTCCTCTGGAGGCCCACGAGGCCTACCAGCTCGTCAGCCAGGTCTCCCAGGCGATGGCCGCCGCGCACCGTGAGGGTCTCGCCCATCTGCGGCTGACACCCAGCGCGATACTGCGCACCTCCACGGGCCAGTACCGCATCCGTGGCCTCGCCGTGAACGCCGCCCTGCGCGGCATCACCAGCGAGACCCCGCAGCGGGCCGACACCGAGGCCATCGGCGCCCTGCTGTACGCCGCCCTCACCCAACGCTGGCCGTACGAGAGCGACGCGTACGGCCTCACCGGCCTGCCCAAGGGCGTCGGCCTGATCGCTCCCGACCAGGTACGCGCCGGTGTGCACCGGGGCCTGGGCGAACTCGCCATGCGCGCACTCGCCAACGACGGGGCCACCGCCTCCCGTCAGGAGCCCGCCTGCACCACCCCCGACGAGCTGGCCAAGGCCGTGGCCGCGATGCCTCGCATCCGGCCGCCGGAGCCCGCCTTCACCGCCCCGCCGGAGTACCAACACACCACCTACCAGCAGGGGAACTACGGCCGTCCCACGCCTCCCGGTGTGAACACCGTGCAGAGCCGGCCCGTCGTGCCCCCGCCGCCCCCGCTGCAGAGCCGTACCGGCCGAGCGCTCAAGTGGGGCGTCGCCGCCCTGCTCATCGCCGCCCTCGGTCTGGGCAGCTGGCAGCTGGCCGACACCCTCCTGGACCACAACACCCAGAAGGGCAACAGCGGTACCAACAGCAACACCAACACGGGCACCGACGACAACCCGAAGCAGCCCGAACCCGGCAAGGAACTGAAGATCCGGGACGTCTCCGTGCTCGGGGGCTCGGTGAAGCCCGCCTTGGCTCCGAAGACCATCGATGGGGACCCCGGCCCCGGCTCCGCCTGGATCACCCCCGAGTACTACAACTACGCCAACTTCGGCCGTCTGGAGACGGAGAACGACGGCAGCGGGATCATCGTCGACCTGGGCGAGGTCCGGTACGTGTCCGGGCTCGACATCGACATGTATGTGCCGGGTCAGACGGTCGAGATCCTCGCCGCCGCCCCGGAGAGCGCCGCCCCTGGCTCCGTCTCCGCCTTCGCCCAGCGGATAACCGAGCTGAAGCGCACCGACAAGAAGATCGAGACCACGCTCGACACCCCGATCCGTGCCCGCTACGTGCTGATCCACATCACGGAGCTGCCCTCTTCCGGCGGCGGCTACCGGGGCGGGATCAACGAGATCAAGGTGCTCGGCTCGTCATCCTGAGCGCACTCCCGTCGGCCGCACGCGGCCCGCTCGCCGGGCGGGCCGCGTGATTCTTTACGCGGGCCGCCCGGCGCCCCTAGGCTCCACCCGGGGAGGAAGCAGGGGTGTGATGCGAGAAGGAAGCACGGAAGGCCGCAGCGACCAGGAGCTCCTGGCGCAGCACGTGGCCGGGGATCCCGAGGCCTTCGGTGAGCTCGTACGGCGACACCGCGACCGGCTGTGGGCCGTGGCGCTGCGGACCCTCGGGGATCGGGAGGAGGCCGCGGACGCCGTACAGGACGCCCTGGTCTCCGCCTACCGGGCCGCCCACACCTTCCGCGGGGATTCCGCCGTCACCACCTGGCTGCACCGGATCACCGTCAACGCCTGCCTGGACCGGGCCCGTAAGGCCGCATCACGCCGGACCTCGCCCTTGGACGACACGGAGCGCCTGGAGCGCCTTCTGGAGCCCCACGAGTCCGCGGAGGCCCCTGCGGAGCGCCAGGACCTCCATCGCCAGCTCCTGGCCGCTCTGAGCACCCTCCCGGCCGATCAGCGGGCCGCGCTGGTCCTCGTCGACATGCAGGGGTACCCCGTCGCCGAGGCCGCCCGGCTCCTCGACGTACCCACCGGCACCGTCAAGAGCCGGTGCGCGCGTGGCCGGGCGAAACTCGTGCCACTCCTCACTCATCTGCGCACGAATGCCGGGGATAACACCGCCATCGAGCGGGGAAGGAACCGGACGCCGGGCCCGCCCGTCCCACCAGCGGCAGAACCCAGGCATCCAGATCCAGACGCTGTGAAGGGCGGAGGTGGACGATCGTGACCCCGCCCACTGGCATGTCCGGCGCGACCGGCACGATCCGGCACCCGGACGTCTCGGAGATCTCCGACCTCACCGAAGGTCTCCTCTCCCCGTCCCGTACCGCCGAGATCCGGCGCCACCTCGACGACTGCGCCCTGTGCGCCGATGTCCGCGCCTCCCTGGAGGAGATCCGCTCCCTCCTCGGCACCCTCCCGGGCCCGGCCCGGATGCCCGCCGACATCGCCGGACGCATCGACGCGGCGCTGGCCGCCGAGGCCCTTCTCGACTCCACCCAGCCGCAGGTCCAGGACGTGCCGGCCGACCGGCCGCCCCGCACAGCCGACCGCGATGTTTCACGTGGAACGCCCCCAGCTACCGCTGGGAGGTACCCCCGGCCCGCCGGTCACCCGACCGGCCCAACCGGACCGGGGCGGCGACGCGCGCGTCGCCGGATCGGCGTCCTCACGGGTCTGGTCGCAGCCGCGGCGTGCGCCGTGGGCATCTTCCTGTTCGGCGACTTCTCGGGCACGACCACCCACGAAACCGCCACGAGCGGCCAGGCCTCCGACTCCGCCGCGCGCCCGCCCGCCGCGGCTTCGGGCGAGGACAAGTACACCGCTCAAGGACTGCAGGACAGCGTTCGGCAGCTCATCGCGGGCGGCCAGGGTGCCAAGAATGTTCCCGAGGAGCAGAACAACACCCTCGGTCTGGAGAACACGGCCCCCGCCTCGGGGGACAAGCGAGGAGCGACTTCCGTGCCCGCCTGCGTCCAGCAGGCCACCGGACGGCCCGACACACCTCTCGCCGCCGAACGCGGCAGCTACCAGGGCACACCCGTCTATCTCCTCGTCCTGCCGAACCCTGCCGACTCCGCCCGTGTGGACGCCTACCTCGTCGACACGGCATGCGAGCAGACCGGTTCGGACGACCCCGGAAAGGTCCTTCTGACGAACACCTACGCGCGGTAGCCGAGGCGTTCAGGGCTGTGGTGGGGCGGGCGGGGAATGCATGCGCCGTAGGATCCGTTGGGTGGGGTGAGAGTCCGCACCGGCCCCCGGTAGGCAGTACGCAGTCCGCAGAGACGAGGAAGAAACCCGTGAGCGACGTCCGAAACGTGATCATCATCGGCTCCGGGCCGGCCGGTTACACCGCCGCCCTGTACACCGCACGCGCTTCGCTCAAGCCGCTGGTCTTCGAAGGAGCGGTCACCGCGGGTGGCGCCCTGATGAACACCACCGAGGTGGAGAACTTCCCGGGCTTCCAGGACGGCATCATGGGCCCCGACCTCATGGACAACATGCGTGCCCAGGCCGAGCGCTTCGGCGCCGAGCTGATCGCGGACGACGTGGTGGCCGTAGACCTCAGCGGCGAGATCAAGACCGTCACCGACACCGCCGGCACGGTGCACCGCGCCAAGGCCGTCATCGTCACCACCGGTTCGCAGCACCGCAAGCTCGGTCTGCCGAACGAGGACGCCCTGTCCGGCCGCGGTGTCTCCTGGTGCGCCACCTGCGACGGGTTCTTCTTCAAGGACCACGACATCGCCGTCGTCGGCGGCGGCGACACGGCGATCGAGGAGGCCACCTTCCTCTCGCGCTTCGCCAAGTCCGTCACGATCGTCCACCGCCGCGACAGCCTGCGCGCCTCGAAGGCCATGCAGGACCGCGCCTTCGCCGACCCGAAGATCAAGTTCGCCTGGGACAGCGAGGTCGCGGAGATCCGCGGTGACCAGAAGCTCTCCGGCCTCACCCTGCGCAACACCAAGACCGGTGAGACCTCCGAGCTGCCCGTGACCGGCCTCTTCATCGCCGTCGGACACGACCCGCGCACCGAGCTCTTCAAGGGCCAGCTCGACCTCGACGAGGAGGGTTACCTCAAGGTCGAGGCCCCCTCCACCCGGACCAGCGCCACCGGCGTGTTCGGCGCCGGCGACGTCGTGGACCACACCTACCGTCAGGCCATCACCGCTGCGGGCACCGGCTGCTCCGCCGCCCTCGACGCCGAGCGTTTCCTCGCGGCGCTCGCGGACGCCGAGAAGGTCCACGCAGCGGTCTGACCGGTCTGACCCCCACTCCGCCCCACCCCACACCCCGCAGGAAGAAGAAGGAGGCCGCTGTGGCCGGCACCCTCAAGAACGTGACCGACGCTGACTTCGACGAGCAGGTTCTCGCCAGCGACAAGCCCGTACTGGTGGACTTCTGGGCCGCCTGGTGCGGACCGTGCCGCCAGATCGCGCCGTCCCTCGAAGCCATCGCCGCCGAGTACGGCGACCAGATCGAGATCGTCAAGCTCAACATCGACGAGAACCCGGGCACGGCCGCCAAGTACGGCGTCATGTCCATCCCGACGCTGAACGTCTACCAGGGCGGCGAGGTCGCCAAGACCATCGTCGGTGCGAAGCCGAAGGCCGCCATCCTGCGCGACCTCTCCGAGTTCGTCGAGGTCAAGACCGCCTGACGCGCTCGATGTTTCACGTGAAACGGGGCCGCCCCTCCATGGGGCGGCCCCGTTCCGCGTCTCGCGCTCACATCACAACGGCCGCAGCGCGGGCTCCTTGCGTGCCGCGCCCAGCAGCCGATCCAGCGCCAGCTCCACGTCTTCCTTCCAGGACAGTGTCGAGCGCAGCTCCAGCCGCAGCCGCGGATGCACCGGATGTGGCCGTACGGTCTTGAAGCCCACCGCCAGGAGATGGTCCGCGGGCAGCAGACACGCCGGCCCCTCCCAATGTGCTTCCCCGAACGCCTCGATCGCCCGGAAGCCACGCCGCAGCAGGTCCTTGGCCACCGTCTGGACCAGGACCCGCCCCAGCCCCTGCCCCTGATACCCCGGCATGATCCAGGCGGTGATCAGCTGCACGGCGTCGGGTGAGACCGGGCTGGTCGGAAAGGCGGTGGCCCGCGGTACGTACGCCGGCGGCGCGTAGAGGACGAAGCCCACGGGCACCTCGTCCACATAGACCACTCGGCCGCAGGAACCCCACTCCAGCAGAACGGCGGAGATCCACGCCTCTTTCTCCTGCGCCGGAGTACCCGCCTTCACGGCGGCCTCGCCGCTGACCGGGTCCAGTTCCCAGAAGACACAGGACCGGCAACGACGTGGCAGGTCCTGGAGGTTGTCCAGCGTGAGCGGTACCAGCCGACGACCCATGACCGCATGGTATCCACTGGTCCATCGTTCTTCGACAGCAAAGCGAAGGGGCGGATCGCAGAGGTTCACACCGCTGCGATCCGCCCCTCGGCGGCCCGGGGATCACTCCCCGGCAAGACCCTGATCCAGCACCCGACCCTCGCCCGGCGCCAGCGTCCCCAGAATCCGCTCCAGATCCTCCATCGAGGCGAACTCGACGGTGATCTTGCCCTTCTTCTGGCCCAGATCCACCTTCACCCGCGTCTCGAACCGGTCCGAGAGGCGCGTCGCCAACTCGTTGAGCGCCGGAGCCACCCGGGCACCCGCACGCGGCCCCTTCGGCTTCACCGCGCTCGACGGCTCCGAGGCCATCAGCGACACGATCTCCTCGACCGCACGCACCGACAGCCCTTCGGCCACGATCCGGTGCGCCAGCTTGTCCTGCGCCTCGGAGTCCTCCACCGAAAGCAGCGCACGCGCATGCCCGGCCGACAGCACACCCGCGGCGACCCGGCGCTGCACCGAAGGGGACAGCTTCAGCAGCCGCAGCGTGTTCGACACCTGAGGACGCGAGCGCCCGATCCGGTCGGCCAGCTGGTCGTGGGTGCACTTGAAGTCGGTCAGCAGCTGGTCGTAGGCCGCGGCTTCTTCCAGCGGGTTCAGCTGAGCCCGGTGGAGGTTCTCCAGCAACGCGTCCAGCAGCAGCTTCTCGTCGTCCGTCGCCCGGATGATCGCCGGAATGGCCTCCAGCCCGGCCTCGCGGCAGGCACGCCAGCGACGCTCACCCATGATCAGCTCATAGCGGCCGGGGGCCGACTGCCGCACCACCACCGGCTGGAGCAGGCCCACCTCCTGGATGGAGGTCACCAGCTCGGCGAGCGCGTCCTCGTCGAAGACCTCGCGCGGCTGGCGCGGGTTCGGCGTGATCGCGTCCATGGGGAGCTCGGCGAACATCGCCCCTGCCACCACATTGCTCTCGGCCTCGGGCTCGGGCTCCACATCGGGCACCGGGACCACCGCGAGCGATGTTTCACGTGAAACATCGGCCTGCACGAGCGCGGCGAGCTTCGCCGCAGCGGCCCCACGCTCCGAAGCCAGCGTCGGCACCGCCGACGGGGACGTCGACCCGGCGCTGATCACCGGCGGCGTCTTCTCCTGCGGAGCCGCGGGGATCAGTGAAGCGATCCCCCGACCGAGCCCCCTACGTCGATCACTCATTGGATCCCCTCCGCCACACTCTGCGTGCTGTTCGTGCCCGGGCCCAGATGGGCGTGCCGAGCCTCGTACTGAATGCCGACCCCCCGATACGCGATCTCTCGCGCTGCCTCCAGGTAGGAGAGGGAACCACTGGAACCCGGGTCGTACGTGAGCACCGTCTGCCCATAGCTCGGCGCCTCGGAAATGCGCACCGATCGGGGGATGCTCGTCCGCAGCACCTCCTTGCCGAAGTGGCTGCGCACCTCCTCCGCCACCTGCGAGGCCAACCGCGTCCTGCCGTCGTACATCGTCAGCAGGATGGTCGACACGTGGAGCGTCGGGTTGAGGTGGGCCCGCACCAGATCGACATTGCGCAGCAGCTGCCCCAGACCCTCCAGTGCGTAGTACTCGCACTGGATCGGGATCAGCACCTCCGCGCCGGCCACCAGTGCGTTCACCGTCAGCAGTCCGAGCGAGGGAGGGCAGTCGATCAGGATGTAGTCGAGGGGCTGGTCGTACGCCTGGATAGCCCGCTGCAGGCGGCTCTCCCGCGCCACGAGCGACACCAGCTCGATCTCCGCGCCCGCCAGGTCGATCGTGGCCGGAGCACAGAAGAGCCCCTCCACATCCACCACCGGCTGGACGACCTCCAGCAGGGGCCGACTGTCCACGAGCACGTCGTAGATGGACGGCACGTCGGCGTGGTGGTCGATGCCCAGCGCCGTGGATGCGTTGCCCTGCGGGTCGAGGTCGACCACCAGGACTCGTGCACCGTGCAGCGCGAGTGAGGCCGCCAGGTTCACGGTCGTCGTGGTCTTACCCACGCCGCCCTTCTGGTTGGCGACCACGATCACCCGGGTCTGATTCGGCCGGGGCAGCCTCTCACCGGCGCGCCCCATCGCCTCGACCGCCTGCTGGGCAGCTCGGCCGATGGGGGTGTCGTTGTCTACAAGAGGCGGAGGCGATGTTTCACGTGAAACATCCTCTCCCGCCGATTCAGAGCGGGGACCGGGGACCGGATCGGCCATCGGCCCCGCGAGGTTGGCGTCGGACCGCACGGTGTCACTCTCCTCGACATCAGGCTCGCGATGAACAGAGCCTCCCATGTCACCCGGGTCGCGAACCAGCGGGGCCCGTACTCCTGTGGATGAATCCACCGTTGTGGACAACTCTGTCCCCCTTGCGTCCTTGCGCTGGAGGGGGGAAGCAGCCGCACGACCGCGGCTGATGATTCCGTGCAGCAGAGAGCGACGTTTCACGTGAAACACGATGCCCGGAGGGAGTCTCCCGACCTCTACGACACTCCGAAATCCATACCTATAGGGCCCAACGCGGATGAAATCTCCCGCGTGGGCCCCGGTTCTCAGCGAATCAGCGGAAGATCACCGGCGTCGGCGGGTACGTCCCACCCGCGCCGCCTTAGCCCGCTTGGCCGCGAACCTCACCCCACCGGGGCTCTCACCGACCTCGACCCGCACGACCGTCGACAGAGGATCCACCAGACCCTCGCCCACCTGCAGCACCGAGGTCTTCACCACACCCAGCTTCGCCAGCGCCGTCTTCGCCGACACCAGTTCCTCGTCCGCGGTGTCGCCCTTCAGGGCCAGCATCTCGCCGTACGGCCGCAGCAGGGGCACGCCCCAGCCGGCCAGCCGGTCCAGCGGAGCCACCGCCCGCGCCGTCACCACATGCACCGGCTGCAGCTTGCCCAGGACCTCCTCGGCCCGCCCGCGCACCACCGTGACGTGGTCCAGGCCCAGCAGCTCCACGGCCTCCTGGAGGAAGGTCGTACGCCGCAGCAGCGGTTCGAGCAGCGTGATCTTGAGATCGCGGCGCACCAGGGCGAGCGGGATACCGGGCAGACCCGCACCGGAGCCCACGTCGCACACGGTGACGCCCTGAGGGACCACCTCCGACAGCACAGCGCAGTTCAGCAGGTGCCGCTCCCACAGGCGCGGCACCTCACGCGGCCCGATCAGGCCCCGCTTGACTCCTGCGTCCGCCAGCAGCTCCGCATACCGCACAGCTTCCGGGAAAAACTCACCGAACACCGCGCGCGCCTCTTCAGGCGCCGGGGGAAGCTCAGCTGCCTCCGTCACGGGGACCGTCCTTCCGTACCGCATGGTTCTGAAAAAACCACGTCTTCAAGATGAGGCGTCGTTCACCTGTCAGGCCAGGCTGACAAACATCGGCCCCGCCTGCGACACAGACGGGGCCGAAACAACTCGCGTCGACGATCAGGCCGGGAGCACAACGACGAAGCGCTGCGGCTCCTCGCCCTCGGACTCGCTCCGCAGACCCGCGGCCGCCACGGCGTCGTGGACGACCTTCCGCTCGAACGGGGTCATCGGAGCCAGCTTCAACGGCTCGCCGGACGCCTTCACGTCCGCCGCGGCCTGGGCGCCCAGGGCCGCCAGCTCCTCGCGCTTCTTCGCGCGGAAGCCGGCGATGTCCAGCATCAGCCGGCTGCGGTCGCCGGTCTCCCGGTGCACGGCGAGGCGGGTCAGCTCCTGCAGAGCCTCCAGGACCTCACCGTCGCGGCCCACGAGCTTCTGCAGATCGCGGCCGGCGGAGTCACTGACGATCGACACCGCGGCCCGGTCGGCCTCGACGTCCATGTCGATGTCGCCGTCCAGGTCGGCGATGTCCAGCAGACCCTCGAGGTAGTCGGCCGCGATCTCACCCTCCTGCTCGAGGCGGGTCAGGGTGTCGCCACTCTCAGCGGCGGCGGTGGTGGTGCCTTCCGTCACGGGAGGGACTCCTTCTTACTTCTTGGGAGCGGGCTTGCTGGGGGTCTGACGCTGCGACTTCGACTGACGCTTCGGCTGCTGCCGCTTCGCGGCACCGCCGCTCGCCGCATCCGAGTCTGCCGTGGCCTCGACACTCTTGATCACGGAGCCGTCCGCCTGGGCGGCCATGCCCTGCTTGCTGAGAGCGGCGATGAACTTGCGCTCGTTGTCGTTGCGGTCCGGGCCCTTGGCGACGATCGCCGAGACGACCCGCTTCTTGCCCCGGCCCTTGAGCTCACCGTGCGAGCTGATCTGCTTCAGCAGGCGGGTCAGGTACTGGTCCTGCGCCTTGCTGCCCGGCGTCGGGTTCTGGTTGATCACGTACATCTGCTGACCCATGGTCCAGACGTTCGTGGTCAGCCAGTAGACGAGAACACCGACGGGGAAGTTGATGCCCATGACCGCGAAGATCACGGGGAAGATGTACATCAGCATCTTCTGCTGCTGCATGAACGGCGTCTTGACCGAGAGGTCGACGTTCTTCTGCATCAGCTGACGCTGGGTGTAGAACTGCGACAGCGACATCATGATGATCATGACCGCGGTCACGATCCGGACGTCGGTGAGGGTGGCGCCGAGGGCGGCGACCTTCTCCGGGCTGTCCATGAACTTCGCGGCGATCGGCGCACCGAAGATCTTGGCGGCACGGGCGCTGTCGACCAGCTGCTGGTCCATCGCACCGACGGGCTTGCCATCGGCGATGTTCGACAGCGTGTGGTACAGCGCGAAGAAGAACGGGGACTGCGCCAGGATGGGCAGGCACGAGGAGAGCGGGTTGGTACCCGTCTCCTTGTACAGCTTCATCATCTCTTCGGACTGACGCTGCTTGTCGTTCTTGTAGCGCTCCTGGATCGCCTTCATCTTCGGCTGGAGCGCCTGCATACCCCGTGTCGCCTTGATCTGCTTCACGAAGAGCGGGATCAGACAGATACGGATCAAGATCACAAGGGACACGATGGACAGGCCCCAGGCCAACCCACTCGACTCACCGAAGATCGCCCCGTACAGCGAGTGGAACTGGACGATGATCCACGAGACGGGATAAGTGATAAAGCTGAACAGACTGGCAATCGTGTCCACTAATCAGGCTCCTTGAGCATTGCGAGATCTACGCAACGCACTGCGCAGCTGCTCGTGCCAACGCGGGCGTTTACGGGGTGGGACATGGTCCACGCCACCCGGGGACCACGGATTGCACCGCAGGATCCGCCAGGCGGTCAGGGCCGTCCCCTTCACCGCACCATGCCGGTCGATGGCCGTGTACCCGTAGTGCGAACACGAGGGGTAGTAGCGGCACACCGGCCCGAGCAGCGGACTGATCGTCCACTGGTACAGCTTGATCAAAGCGAGCAGCGGGTACTTCATCGAGCCACGCCTCCCAGGAGCCGCACCAGAGCGGCATCCAGGTCCCGGGCCAGCTCGTCGGGGCCGGCATCACCCGCTCCGGGCAACGCGCGTACCACCACCAGGCTACCGGCGGGCAGCTGGGACAGCCGCTCGCGGACCAGATGGCGCAGACGGCGCTTGACCCGGTTACGTACGACGGCGTTGCCGACAGCCTTGCTGACGACGAAACCCGCACGCGACGAGGGATCGATCTCCCCCGACTCGTGCGGGTCCGTTGCACCGCTTGTACGTAGATGGACGACGAGGAGCGGGCGACCAGCCCGACGACCTCGACGTACCGCGCTCGCGAAGTCCTCGCGCCGCCTCAGCCGATTCTCGGGAGACAGCACGACGTCACGACCTGCGTGTTGTTACGCGGAAAGGGCGGCGCGGCCCTTGCCACGACGGTTCGCGAGGATCGCGCGACCGGCACGGGTACGCATCCGCAGGCGGAAGCCGTGGGTCTTGGCACGACGGCGGTTGTTCGGCTGGAAGGTGCGCTTGCTCACTCGGGGGCTCCAGAGAATGAATCGTTGTGGCGGGACATCGCCTGGCTGTCACCGTGCGCCCACGAGGAATCTCGCGTGTTCGCCCGAGTGGCACCGCTAAATGATCACTATCAGTGACCTTCGCCCATCGGTAGGCAGGCGGCAGCAGCCATCGACAACTCGACCTCGTTACGGTACGCGCGGCTACGCCATCCGGTCAAACCGAGCCGGCGCGGCCTCACACTGTGCACAGGCTGTGGACAACGACTTGAACCGTACCCGCTGGCCTGACTACCGTTGCCTGACCCCGGATTTTTTGTCCCGACCGTCCCAAAGAACCACACATTCGTGGGACCCCTGTGAGAGAGCGTGCTCTGTGGCTGACGTACCTGCCGATCTTGCCGCAGTGTGGCCAAGGGTGCTCGAAAAGCTCCTCGGGGAGGGACAGCCGGGGATCGAGCCCAAGGACAAGCAGTGGGTCGAGCGGTGTCAGCCCCTGGCACTCGTCGCCGACACCGCACTGCTGGCCGTCCCCAACGAATGGGGCAAGCGCGTCCTCGAGGGCCGCCTCGCCCCGCTGATCAGTGACGCCCTCAGCCGTGAGTGCGGCCGCCCCATCCGGATCGCCATCACCGTGGACGACTCCGCCGGCGAGCCCGCGCCCCCCGCCCCGTCCGCCCAGCAGCAGGGTGGGTACGAGCCGTACGGCGGCCAGCGCCCCGGCGGCGGCCCCGGCGACGACCAGCTCCCCACCGCCCGCCCGGCCTATCCGGACTACCAGCAGCAGCGCCCCGAGCCCGGCGCCTGGCCCCGCGGCGGCCAACAGGACGACTACGGCTGGCAGCAGCCGCGCCTCGGCGGTTTCCCCGAGCGCGACCCGTACGCCTCCCCGCAGCCCGGCTACATGCAGCAGTCCGAGCCCTCCGGTTACGACCAGGGCTCCTACGAGCAGCAGAAGTACGAGCAGTCCCCGTACGAGCCCCAGCAGCAGCACCCGTCCCATCAATACGAGCAGCAGTCGTACGAACAGCAGAAGTACGAGCAGCAGAAGTACGAGCAGCCGGCGCCGCGACAGGCTCCCGGCCGGCCCTCGGCGCCGTCCCCGTCCGGCGGCTCCACCTCGGGTCCGCTGGAGCCGACCGCTCGGCTGAACCCCAAGTACCTCTTCGACACCTTCGTCATCGGCGCGTCCAACCGCTTCGCGCACGCCGCCGCGGTGGCCGTCGCCGAGGCGCCCGCGAAGGCCTACAACCCCCTTTTCGTCTACGGGGAGTCGGGCCTGGGCAAGACGCACCTGCTGCACGCCATCGGGCACTACGCGCGGAGCCTCTACCCCGGCACCCGGGTGCGGTACGTGAGCTCCGAGGAGTTCACCAACGAGTTCATCAACTCGATCCGCGACGGCAAGGGCGACGCGTTCCGCAAGCGCTACCGCGAGATGGACATCCTGCTCGTCGACGACATCCAGTTCCTCGCGAGCAAGGAGTCGACGCAGGAGGAGTTCTTCCACACCTTCAACACGCTCCACAACGCCAACAAGCAGATCGTGCTCTCCTCCGACCGGCCGCCCAAGCAGCTGGTCACCCTGGAGGACCGGCTCCGCAACCGCTTCGAGTGGGGCCTGATCACGGACGTCCAGCCGCCCGAGCTGGAGACCCGTATCGCGATCCTGCGCAAGAAGGCCGTCCAGGAGCAGCTCAACGCCCCGCCGGAGGTACTGGAGTTCATCGCCTCCCGCATCTCGCGCAACATCCGCGAGCTGGAGGGGGCGCTGATCCGGGTCACGGCCTTCGCGAGCCTGAACCGGCAGCCGGTCGACCTGGGCCTGACCGAGGACGTCCTGAAGAACCTGATCCCGGGCGGCGAGGACAGCGCCCCGGAGATCACGGCCTCCGACATCATGGCGGCCACCGCCGACTACTTCGGCCTGACCGTGGACGACCTGTGCGGCTCCTCGCGCAGCCGGGTCCTGGTCACCGCCCGGCAGATCGCCATGTACCTGTGCCGGGAGCTCACCGACCTCTCACTGCCCAAGATCGGGGCGCAGTTCGGCGGCCGCGACCACACGACCGTCATGCACGCGGACCGCAAGATCCGCGCGCTGATGGCCGAGCGCCGCTCCATCTACAACCAGGTCACCGAGCTCACCAACCGCATCAAGAACGCCTGAGCGCGGCCCCCGACACCCGGTTCGGGGCCGCTTCAGGGCCCCTTCAAACACATCCAGAGGGCGCTCCCGGTCCACAACGGGGGCGCCCTTCTTCGTTCGCGCGCCCCTGACCTGTTCGAATACGCCCCCGCAGGAGCAACTCATCCACAGATTGGGAGACTTTCTTCCGTCCACACCCTGGGGACGGGTCGCGTCGCCCACAATCTGTCCACAGGCGTGCGGGGTGAGCCTCCATCAGGGCAGGTCAGCCCCCTGTGGAATTGTGCACAAACGTCATCCACAGGCTGTGGACAAATTTTTCGTCCACAGCCCTGTCCACGGCGTTGTCCACCGTCGGCCCACAGGTTTCCACGTCCTGTGCACAGGATGCGCGGCCTTCTCCACACCCTTGTCCACTGTTCGGCAACACACCACCCCCTCTCACCGCCCGGAGTGAAAGCGGTCACACGGATGTAGACGTTTGGGTTGTGGAGTACCGGGGGAAAGCTGGGGACGCACCTGTGGAGTAATCGGGGTCACCTGGGGACAGCCTGTGCAGAACTTTTCGTTCTCCACAGAGACACGGGGTTGTCCACCGGTGCCACCCACAGGGTCGGTGGATAAAAAACTGGGGTTGACCTGCGAGAACGGGCTTATCCACCGTTTCCACAGGCCCTACTACTACCCCCATAGAGAGTTAGGCCGGTTTCGGTTTTCAAGCGGGTCCTGTGCACAACTCGTCGATCGCCCGCCCCGACGCCTCGTCCCCGACTTGACCGCCGGCCGCACCGAGTGTCGGCGCCGTACGTCAGACTGGTCCCCGGCATCGGTCGAGGCATCGACGAGCCGACGACGAAGGCCGGCAGACGAGCGAGCAACAGCAGGAGGCGGTTCCGGTGAAGATCCGGGTGGAGCGCGACGTACTCGCGGAGGCGGTGGCCTGGGCGGCCCGTAGCCTCCCGGCCCGGCCGCCGGTGCCCGTCCTCGCGGGCCTGCTGCTCAAGGCCGAGGAAGGCACCCTGAGCCTGTCCGGCTTCGACTACGAGGTCTCGGCCCGGGTCTCGGTCGAGGCGGACGTGGAGGAGGACGGCACCGTCCTGGTCTCCGGCCGGCTGCTCGCCGACATCTGCCGCGCCCTCCCCAACCGCCCGGTGGAGATTTCCACAGACGGTGTACGGGCGACCGTGGTCTGTGGCTCCTCGCGATTCACACTCCACACCCTGCCTGTGGAGGAGTACCCGGCACTGCCGCAGATGCCGACCGCGACCGGCACCGTGGCCGGCGAGGTCTTCGCCTCCGCCGCCAAGCAGGTGGCCACCGCCGCCGGCCGTGACGACACGCTGCCGGTGCTGACCGGTGTCCGCATCGAGATCGAGGGCGACCGCGTCACCCTGGCCTCCACCGACCGCTACCGCTTCGCGGTCCGCGAGTTCCTGTGGAAGCCGGAGAATCCGGAGGCGTCGGCCGTGGCCCTGGTGCCCGCCAAGACGCTCCAGGAGATCGCCAACTCGCTGACCAGCGGTGACACCGTCACCCTGGCGCTGTCCGGATCCGGTGCGGGCGAGGGCCTGATCGGTTTCGAGGGCGCGGGCCGCCGCACCACCACCCGGCTGCTCGAAGGCGACCTGCCCAAGTACCGGACGCTCTTCCCGACCGAGTTCAACTCCGTCGCCGTGATCGAGACCGCGCCGTTCGTCGAGGCCGTCAAGCGCGTGGCCCTGGTGGCCGAGCGCAACACCCCGGTCCGCCTCAGCTTCGAGCAGGGCGTGCTGATCCTGGAGGCCGGTTCCTCCGACGACGCACAGGCTGTGGAAAGGGTCGACGCCCAGCTGGACGGCGACGACATCTCGATCGCCTTCAACCCGACCTTCCTGCTGGACGGCCTGAGCGCGATCGCCTCCCCGGTGGCCCAGCTCAGCTTCACCACGTCGACGAAGCCGGCGCTCCTCAGCGGCCGCCCGGCGATCGACGCGGAGGCGGACGAGACCTACAAGTACCTGATCATGCCGGTGCGACTGTCCGGCTGACGCTCCACCTGTCGACGTCGGGCCCGGTCTCGCACGCAGCGGGACCGGGCCCGACGTCGTCCACAGGGTGGGGAGTGACCGGGGACGACCCACAAGCCCCGGAACCCCGGACGGCCGGACCGCCGGAAACGCGGAAAGCCGGAAAGCCGGACGGGCCGCCATGGAGCGCCCGCAGGGCCCGCCGCCACGGCCCGGCGTAGGCTCGGATCCGGTGGGCGACCCCCCTGCGCGTCCGGTGCGGACACGGCCGGGGAAGCCCCGGCAAAGACGGCCACAACGCTTAAGGAACCACCTGATGGAGCTTGGTCTCGTCGGTCTCGGCAAGATGGGCGGCAACATGCGCGAGCGCATCCGCCGCGCAGGCCACACCGTCATCGGATACGACCGCAACCCGGACCTCGCGGATGTCCACAGCCTGCAGGAACTTGTGGACAGCCTGCAGGCCCCCCGCGTCGTGTGGGTCATGGTCCCGGCCGGTGCGGCCACCCAGTCCACGGTCGACGAGCTCGCCGAGCTGCTGTCGCCCGGTGACGTCGTCGTCGACGGCGGGAACTCCCGCTGGACCGACGACGAGAAGCACGCCGAGGAGCTGAAGGCCAAGGGCATCGGCTTCGTCGACTGCGGTGTCTCCGGCGGCGTCTGGGGCCTGGAGAACGGCTACGCGCTCATGTACGGCGGCGCCGCCGAGGACGTGGCCCGGGTACAGCCGGTCTTCGACGCCCTCAAGCCCGAGGGCGAGTTCGGCGCCGTGCACGCCGGCAAGGTCGGCGCGGGCCACTTCGCGAAGATGGTCCACAACGGCATCGAGTACGCCATGATGCAGGCCTACGCCGAGGGCTGGGAGCTCCTGGAGAAGGTGGACTCGGTCACCGACGTCCGCGAGGTCTTCCGCTCCTGGCAGGAAGGCACCGTCATCCGCTCCTGGCTGCTGGACCTGGCCGTGAACGCCCTCGACGAGGACGAGCACCTGGAGCAGCTGCGCGGCTTCGCCCAGGACTCCGGCGAGGGACGCTGGACGGTGGAGGCGGCGATCGACAACGCCGTACCGCTGCCCGCGATCACCGCGTCGCTGTTCGCCCGCTTCGCCTCGCGGCAGGACGACTCCCCGCAGATGAAGATGATCGCCGCCCTGCGCAACCAGTTCGGCGGCCACGCGGTCGAGAAGAAGTAGCACGTCGCAGCCCGGGGCCGAGCGGCCCCGGGGTACAGCAGCACAGCACCACAGTGAGTAGTGGGAAGCCGGGGGAGGTCGGCGCCGAATGCACGTTTCGCATCTCTCATTGGCCGACTTCCGCTCGTACGCCCGGGCCGAGGTTCCCCTCGACCCGGGCGTCACCGCGTTCGTGGGCCCCAACGGCCAGGGGAAGACCAACCTCGTCGAGGCGATCGGCTACCTCGCGACCCTCGGCAGCCACCGGGTCTCCTCGGACGCCCCGCTCGTGCGGATGGGCGCGGACCGCGCGATCATCCGGGCCGCCGTCACCCAGGGCGAGCGGCAGCAGCTGGTGGAACTGGAACTCAATCCCGGCCGGGCGAACCGGGCCCGGATCAACCGTTCCTCGCAGGTCAGGCCGCGGGACGTGCTGGGGATCATACGGACGGTGCTCTTCGCCCCCGAGGACCTGGCCCTGGTCAAGGGCGACCCGGGCGAGCGGCGCCGGTTCCTGGACGAACTCGTCACGGCGCGCTCGCCGCGGATGGCCGCCGTCCGCTCCGACTACGAGCGGGTGCTCAAGCAGCGCAACACCCTCCTGAAGTCGGCGGCGATGGCCCGCCGGCACGGCGGCCGCTCCATGGACCTGTCCACCCTCGACGTGTGGGACCAGCACCTCGCGCGCGTGGGCGCGGAGCTGCTCGCCCAGCGGCTGGACCTGATCGCGACCCTGCTGCCGCTGGCGGACAAGGCCTACGAACAGCTCGCGCCCGGCGGCGGCCCGCTGGGCCTGGCGTACAAGTCCTCGGTCGGCGAGCCGGTGGACAGCGGTGCGGCGCGCACCCGCGAGGCCCTCTACGAGGTGCTGCTGGCCGCGCTGGCCGAGGTGCGCAAGCAGGAGATCGAGCGCGGTGTGACCCTGGTGGGCCCGCACCGGGACGACCTGGTGCTGCGGCTCGGGGAGCTGCCGGCGAAGGGGTACGCGAGTCACGGGGAGTCGTGGTCGTACGCGCTGGCGCTGCGGCTGGCCTCCTACGAGCTGCTGCGCTCGGAGGGCAGCGAGCCCGTGCTGATCCTGGACGACGTGTTCGCGGAGCTGGACACCCGGCGTCGGGAGCGGCTGGCCGAGCTGGTGGCCCCCGGTGAGCAGGTCCTGGTGACGGCGGCGGTGGACGACGACGTCCCGGGGGTGCTGGTCGGAACGCGGTTCGGGGTGTCCGGCGGTGAGGTGACCCGGCTGTGAACGAACAGGCGAAGGACCCGCAGGAGGGTCGCAGGACCCCGGAGGTCTCCGGGGTGGACCTCGCGCGCCAGGCCCTCGCGGCGGCGCGCGAGCAGGCGCGGGCCCGGGGCAACGCGGTCGGCGGGAAGAAGCGGCAGCAGCCCGGGCTGCGCTCGGGAGCCCGGGCGGACGGCCGGGACCCGATGCCTTTGATGGCCGCGCTGGACCGGCTGCGCACCGAACGCGGCTGGGAGATGCCGATGGCGGTGGCGGGCGTGATGGAGCGCTGGCCGGAGATCGTCGGCCCGGAGATCGCGGCCCACTGTGAACCGGAACGGTACGAGGACCGTGAGCTTGTCGTGCGGTGCGATTCCTCGGCGTGGGCGGCGCAGCTGAAGCTGCTGGCTCCGCAGCTGGTCGCGCGGCTGAACGCGGATCTGGGGCAGGGCACCGTACGCCTGATCAAGGTCCAGGGGCCCGGCGGACGGCCGAAGGGCTACGGGCCGTGGCGGGCGCCGGGCAGCAAGGGCCCGGGCGACACCTACGGGTGAGTAGGTGGTCCGGCGGGTGGCGTCCCTCACGGTAGCCGGAGGTTGACAGGCCGAAGCGCTGGATGCCCGTGTGAGCCTCTTTGAGCCCCTCCCCGGATGTGGGGAGTCGGAGAGTGGAGGTTCAGGGCGGCACATGCGGACTCAGGTACCGGCAAACCCCCATTCATGTCCGTGGTACCGGTAGACTGGAGCAAATCCCGCCTGTTCGCGGGATCACGCAGACAACGCAGATCGACGCGGCCGCTCCGCCGGCGCACTTGCCGGCCCGGAGTACGGGCTGCGCTGTGCCAGAAAGGGCGCTTCGTGGCCGATTCCGGCGACTCCAACGAGAAGAATTACGACGCCAGTGCGATCCAGGTCCTCGAGGGCCTGGACGCGGTCCGCAAGCGGCCGGGTATGTACATCGGCTCGACGGGTGAGCGTGGTCTGCACCACCTCGTCTATGAGGTCGTCGACAACTCGGTCGACGAGGCGCTGGCCGGGCACGCGGACACCATCGACGTGACGATCCTCGCCGACGGCGGGGTGCGCGTGATCGACAACGGTCGCGGTATCCCGGTCGGCATCGTCCCGTCCGAGGGCAAGCCGGCCGTCGAGGTCGTCCTGACCGTCCTGCACGCGGGCGGCAAGTTCGGCGGCGGCGGCTACGCCGTCTCCGGTGGTCTGCACGGTGTCGGTGTGTCCGTCGTGAACGCCCTGTCGACGAAGGTCGCGGTCGAGGTCAAGACGGACGGCCACCGCTGGACCCAGGACTACAAGCTGGGCGTGCCGACGGCCCCGCTGGCACAGAACGAGGAGACAGCGGAGACCGGCACCTCGGTCACCTTCTGGGCCGACGGCGACATCTTCGAGACGACCGAGTACTCCTTCGAGACGCTGTCGCGGCGCTTCCAGGAGATGGCCTTCCTCAACAAGGGCCTCACCTTGTCGCTGACCGACGAGCGGGAGTCCGCGAAGGCGACCGCGGGCGCCGACGACCCGGACGCGGACACGGCCGAGCCCCAGGCGCGCACGGTGAAGTACTACTACGAGGGCGGCATCGTCGACTTCGTGAAGTACCTCAACTCGCGCAAGGGTGAGCTCATCCACCCGACCGTCATCGACGTCGAGGCCGAGGACAAGGAGCGCATGCTCTCGGTCGAGATCGCGATGCAGTGGAACTCGCAGTACACGGAGGGGGTCTACTCCTTCGCGAACACGATCCACACGCACGAGGGCGGTACGCACGAGGAGGGCTTCCGCGCGGCTCTGACGGGTCTGGTGAACCGTTACGCGCGTGACAAGAAGCTGCTGCGTGAGAAGGACGACAACCTCGCCGGCGAGGACATCCGCGAGGGTCTGACGGCGATCATCTCGGTCAAGCTGGGCGAGCCCCAGTTCGAGGGTCAGACGAAGACCAAGCTGGGCAACACGGAGGCCAAGACCTTCGTGCAGAAGGTCGTCCACGAGCACCTCAACGACTGGTTCGACCGCAACCCGGTCGAGGCCGCGGACATCATCCGCAAGTCGATCCAGGCGGCCACGGCGCGCGTCGCGGCCCGTAAGGCCCGTGACCTCACCCGTCGCAAGGGTCTGCTGGAGAGCGCCTCGCTGCCGGGCAAGCTGTCCGACTGCCAGTCCAACGACCCGACCAAGTGCGAGATCTTCATCGTCGAGGGTGACTCGGCCGGTGGCTCCGCGAAGTCCGGCCGTAACCCGATGTACCAGGCCATCCTGCCGATCCGCGGCAAGATCCTGAACGTCGAGAAGGCGCGGATCGACAAGATCCTCCAGAACACCGAGGTCCAGGCGCTGATCAGCGCCTTCGGTACCGGTGTGCACGAGGACTTCGACATCGAGAAGCTCCGCTATCACAAGATCATCCTGATGGCGGACGCCGACGTCGACGGCCAGCACATCAACACCCTGCTGCTGACCTTCCTCTTCCGCTTCATGCGGCCGCTGGTCGAGGCCGGGCACGTGTACCTGTCGCGCCCGCCGCTCTACAAGATCAAGTGGGGCCGGGACGACTTCGAGTACGCGTACTCGGACCGCGAGCGGGACGCGCTGGTGGAGCTCGGCAAGCAGAACGGCAAGCGGATCAAGGAAGACTCGATCCAGCGCTTCAAGGGTCTGGGCGAGATGAACGCCGAGGAACTGCGCGTCACCACCATGGACGTGGACCACCGTGTCCTCGGCCAGGTCACGTTGGACGACGCGGCGCAGGCCGACGACCTGTTCTCGGTGCTGATGGGTGAGGACGTCGAGGCGCGGCGCTCCTTCATCCAGCGCAACGCCAAGGACGTCCGCTTCCTCGACATCTGAGTCGGCTCCGCTGACCGCCGCCTGAAAGGACTTCTGACCAGCAATGGCCGACGAAACCACCCCCACCGCAGAGAACCCCGCGGAGGAGCAGCCCGTGCTGCGCATCGAGCCCGTCGGGCTCGAGACGGAGATGCAGCGCTCCTACCTCGACTACGCGATGTCCGTCATCGTCTCGCGCGCCCTGCCGGACGTGCGCGACGGCCTCAAGCCGGTGCACCGCCGCGTGCTGTACGCGATGTACGACGGCGGCTACCGGCCCGAGAAGGGCTTCTACAAGTGCGCCCGTGTCGTCGGTGACGTCATGGGCACCTACCACCCGCACGGTGACAGCTCGATCTACGACGCCCTGGTCCGCCTGGCCCAGCCGTGGTCGATGCGCATGCCGCTGGTGGACAGCAACGGCAACTTCGGCTCCCCGGGCAACGACCCGGCGGCCGCGATGCGCTACACCGAGTGCAAGCTGATGCCGCTGGCCATGGAGATGCTCCGGGACATCGACGAGGAGACCGTCGACTTCCAGGACAACTACGACGGCCGCAACCAGGAGCCCACCGTGCTCCCGGCGCGTTTCCCGAACCTGCTGGTCAACGGCAGCGCCGGCATCGCGGTCGGCATGGCGACCAACATCCCGCCGCACAACCTCCGCGAGGTCGCGGCCGGTGCGCAGTGGGCGCTGGAGCACCCGGAGGCCTCGCACGAGGAGCTCCAGGACGCGCTGATCGAGCGGATCAAGGGCCCGGACTTCCCGTCGGGCGCCCTGGTCGTGGGCCGCAAGGGCATCGAGGAGGCGTACCGGACCGGTCGCGGCTCCATCACGATGCGCGCGGTGGTGGAGGTCGAGGAGATCCAGAACCGCCAGTGCCTGGTGGTCACGGAGCTCCCGTACCAGACCAACCCCGACAACCTCGCGCAGAAGATCGCGGACCTGGTGAAGGACGGCAAGGTCGGCGGCATCGCCGACGTCCGTGACGAGACCTCGTCGCGGACCGGCCAGCGCCTGGTGATCGTGCTGAAGCGCGACGCCGTCGCCAAGGTCGTGCTGAACAACCTCTACAAGCACACCGAGCTGCAGACGAACTTCGGCGCGAACATGCTGGCGCTGGTGGACGGCGTGCCGCGCACGCTGTCGATCGACGCCTTCATCCGCCACTGGGTGACGCACCAGATCGAGGTCATCGTCCGGCGTACGAAGTTCCGCCTGCGCAAGGCGGAGGAGCGCGCCCACATCCTGCGCGGCCTGCTCAAGGCGCTGGACGCGATCGACGAGGTCATCGCGCTCATCCGGCGCAGCAACACGGTCGAGATCGCGCGCGAGGGCCTGATGGGCCTCCTGGAGATCGACGAGATCCAGGCGAACGCGATCCTGGAGATGCAGCTCCGTCGCCTCGCGGCCCTGGAGCGCCAGAAGATCGTCGCCGAGCACGACGAGCTCCAGGCCAAGATCAACGAGTACAACGCCATCCTGGCCTCGGAGGAGCGCCAGCGCTCCATCGTCAGCGAGGAACTGGCGGCGATCGTCGAGAAGTTCGGTGACGACCGGCGTTCCAAGCTGGTGCCTTTCGACGGTGACATGTCCATCGAGGACCTGATCGCCGAAGAGGACATCGTCGTCACGATCACGCACGGCGGTTACGTCAAGCGCACCAAGACCGAGGACTACCGCTCGCAGAAGCGCGGCGGCAAGGGCGTGCGCGGCACCAAGCTGAAGCAGGACGACCTGGTCGACCACTTCTTCGTCTCCACCACGCACCACTGGCTGCTGTTCTTCACGAACAAGGGCCGGGTCTACCGCTCCAAGGCGTACGAGCTGCCGGACGCCGGCCGCGACGCCCGCGGGCAGCACGTGGCGAACCTGCTGGCCTTCCAGCCGGACGAGAAGATCGCCCAGATCCTCGCGATCCGTGACTACGAGGCGGCGCCGTACCTGATCCTGGCCACCAAGGGCGGCCTGGTGAAGAAGACGGCGCTCAAGGACTACGACTCGCCCCGCTCCGGCGGCGTCATCGCGATCAACCTCCGGGAGACCGAGGACGGCAGCGACGACGAGCTGATCGGCGCGGAGCTGGTGTCCGCCGAGGACGACCTGCTGCTGATCAGCAAGAAGGCGCAGTCGATCCGCTTCACGGCGACCGACGAGGCGCTGCGTCCGATGGGCCGCGCCACCTCGGGTGTGAAGGGCATGAGTTTCCGTGAAGGTGACGAACTGCTCTCCATGAGCGTTGTGAGGCCGGGTACGTTCGTCTTCACCGCGACCGACGGCGGCTACGCCAAGCGGACGCCGGTCGACGAGTACCGCGTCCAGGGGCGTGGCGGTCTGGGTATCAAGGCCGCCAAGATCGTGGAGGACCGCGGATCGCTCGTCGGGGCGCTCGTGGTCGACGAGACGGACGAGATTCTCGCCATCACGCTCGGCGGTGGTGTGATTCGCACGCGCGTCAACGAAGTCAGGGAGACCGGCCGTGACACCATGGGCGTCCAGCTGATCAACCTGGGTAAGCGCGATGCCGTGGTCGGCATCGCCCGGAACGCCGAGGCCGGTCAGGAAGCTGACGAGGTCGAGGCCGACGAGAACGACACCGAGGTGGCCGACGGACAGGTCGCCGAGGCCGCCGAGGGCACGCAGCCCTCGGCCGGGGAGCACGAGGAGTAAGTCGTGAGTGGAGCCACGGGCGCCGGACCGGCCAAGACTGGAGCGAACGGTGCCCGTGGCCCTGCCGCGGACTCCCAGGGGGGAACCGTGACGGACACCCGAGGACCGAAGCCGTCGGTCGGCGCGGACGCCGGCCAGGACAAGCCCGCACAGCCGTACCACCCGCCGCAGGCCTACTCGGCGCCCTCGGGCCCGGGGGCGGCGCCGGGCGGTAAGGCGGCGGGCGCGCAGCGAAAGCCGCGCACGGGGGTCCGTACGGCCCCTCGCACGCGCAAGGCGCGACTGCGGGTGGCCAAGGCCGACCCGTGGTCGGTCATGAAGGTCAGCTTCCTGCTGTCGATCGCGCTCGGCATCTGCACGATCGTGGCGGCGGCCGTGCTGTGGATGGTCATGGACGCGATGGGCGTCTTCTCGACCGTCGGCGGCACGATCAGCGAGGCGACCGGTTCGAACGAGGGCAACGGCTTCGACCTCCAGTCGTTCCTGTCGCTGCCGCGCGTTCTGATCTTCACCTCGGTCATCGCGGTGATCGACGTGGTGCTGGCGACGGCACTGGCGACGCTGGGCGCGTTCATCTACAACTTGTCGGCGGGCTTCGTCGGCGGTGTGGAGCTCACCCTCGCCGAGGACGAGTAGGCCGTCCGTTCGGGCGCCCGCGACGGGTCGGATGACCTGCGCAGACGCCCCCGGGCAACGGATTTTGGCCTGACCGGGTCTGTGCGCTAATCTTCAGGAGTCAGCGCGCAGCGCGGATGGGGCTATAGCTCAGTTGGTTAGAGCGCATCCCTGATAAGGATGAGGCCACAGGTTCAAATCCTGTTAGCCCCACAGTGTCGAAGACCCCCAGGCCAAGGCCTGGGGGTCTTCGTCGTTGGGCCAGTTGGTGGGCCGGCAGGTCACCGATCGGTATCGGTCGGTGTGTATTGTTGGGCGCCAGAAGTCCCCTACGTCAACGAAAGACGAGGTCGCGCGGTGAAGAAGCTGCTCCTGGTCGCACTGGCCGCCATCGGCGGGCTCCTCGTGTACCGCCAGATCCAGGCGGACCGCGCCGAGCAGGACCTGTGGACGGAGGCAACTGACTCCGTGCCCTCTGGTTCCGGTGTGTGAGACCCACGGCTGATCCCATGAAGCCCCGGCTGCCGCTGCGGCCGGGGCTTTGTGCTGCTCTGTGACGAAAACTTCCGTTATGTAAATATTTGGCTTGCGCGAGCAAACTCGGGGTGGGCGTGATGGTTCGGGGACGGACGGCAGTGTGGGCGGCGGCCCTGGGCCTGGTCGCGGGAGCGCCGGGGGTCGCGTACGCCGACGGGGCCGCGCCCGGTCCCCTGCCGACCTACCGGACCGCCGACGGCGCCGAGGCCGTGGAGGGCAAGCCCTCCACGGCGGACGCCCCGCTGATCGAGGCCGGGAACGTCTACCGGGACACGCTCGGGCCCGGCGAACGCCTGTACCGGCTGGTCCTCGACAAGGACGGGTCCGACGTCTACGTCTCCGCCGTGGTCCGCCCCGCGGCGGGCGCCAAGGTCTCCGGCGGCGACGGCGTCGACGTGGAGATCATGACCACCGCCGGGCGCTCCTGCCCGCGCAGCGGCGGCCGGGCGAACTTCGGCTACGACGCCTACCCGATCGCCGCCGCCGGTGTCCGCAGGGGCTCCGAGGACGAGGACTGCGCGCCCGCGGGCGTCTACTACGCCAAGGTCACGCGGACCTCGGCCAAGGGTTACGACCAGAGCCCCTGGCCGCTGGAGATCAAGGTCCAGCGGGAGCCCGGCCGCGGCCCCGGCGCCCCCACCGTCGCGCCCGAGGCCTGGCCCTCGGGCGCCCCCGCGCTGCCCGGCACCGAGGCGGTGCCCCGCAGCGGCGGCACCGGCTTCAACGACGCCCGCGCCCTGGGCGCCGGCGTGTTCCGTGACGAGATGCGGCCCGGGCAGACCCGCTTCTACCGGGTCCCGCTGGACTGGGGACAGCAACTGGGCCTCGGCGCCGAACTGGCCGCCGCGAAGATGACCAAGACCTACGGCTCGGCCTCGGGCGGGCTCACCGTCTCCCTCTACAGCCCCTACCGGGGCCTGATCTCCGACAAGGACGTCTCCTACGACGGCAAGCAGGCCGGAATCACCTTGGAGAAGACCCCGCCCGTCACGTACGAGAACCGCTTCGCGAGCGGGGGAACCGTGCAGAGCGTCTCCGTCGCGGGCTGGTATTACGTCGCCGTGACCATGGGCGCGAAGGTCGCCGACTTCACCGAGGACGCGGTGCCCGTGCCGCTGACCCTTCGCCTGGACGTCACCGGTACGCCCGCCAAGGGGCCCGCGTACCAGGGCAGTCCCGCCGCCGGCGGCTTCGGGGTGGGCGACGCGGACCGGGCCGCGGCCGAGGAGGGGCTCACCGCCCCGGAGGCGGCCGAGGCCGCCGAGCGGCACTCCACGATGCGGATCGTGGCGGGCGCCGGCTTCGGCACCGGGGCCGTCCTGCTGTCGGTGCTGGGCGGCTGGACGCTGCTCGGGCGGCGGCGGGGGCGCGGTCCTACAACTGCGTGAGGGCCCAGACGCCCACCGCGAAGCAGAGCAGCGCCGCGGCGAGCAGCGAGGCCACCGCCTTCGCCGGGGGCGGGGCGATCCCGCGGCCCGGCCGGACGGGCGCCGCGGCGGGGGCCGAGGGGACCGGCGCGGTGGGCACGGACGGCGGCGGCAGGTGGAAGCTGCCCGTCTCCGAGGGCCCGTACCCGGGTGCCTGGGCGGGGACGGCGGGGACCGGGCCGGCCGGGACGACGGGGACGACGGGGGCGGCCGGGTACGGGGTCGTCGGCGCGGACAGGGCCGTCGGAGCCGTGCGCGCCGTACCGCGCGGGTCGGGCGGCCCGGGCTCCGCGGGCACCGTGACGGAGGTGGACGCCCCCGGCGCCGCGGCCTCGGCCGCGGGCGCCCGCGGGGGCGCGGCCGCCGTGCTCAACGGGCCCTGCGGGCCGAATCCGGGAGGCAGCGGGCCGAGTTGGTCGAACACCTCCACCGGTTCCTCGTCCGGGGCGGGCGGCGGCAGCAGCTCCACGGCCTCGGCAAGGGCCTTGCGCGCCCCTGTGGCCGTCCGGAAGCGGCTCTGGGGGTCAGGCTGCAGGAGAGCGGCGATGACGTCCCAGAGCGGTGCGGGAACGCCTTCGGGGGCGCCCGGGGTGCCCTGCGCGAAGAAGTGCTCCACCAACGCCTGGGAATCGGGCTTACGGCCTTGGAGGAGGTACAGGGCGACCAGCCCCACGGCGAAGAGGTCGGCGGGGAAGTCGGGCTCGGCGCCCAGGAGTTGTTCGGGGGCGAAATAGCCCGGCGTGCCGACCACGTAGTCGGTCTCGGTCAGCCGCGGCTCGCCCTTGCGCATGGAGATGCCGAAGTCGGACAGCCGCAGGTGCGGCCGCCCGGTTCCGGTGGCCTCCATCAGGATGTTGGCCGGTTTGATGTCGCGGTGCACCACGCCTTCCGCGTGCACCGCCGCGAGCCCCGACAGGAGCTGGTCGAGCAGGGCGCACACGAAACGGGGCGGCAGGGGACCGTAGTCCCCGATCACATGGCCGAGCGAGCCGCCGCCGATCAGGTCCATGGTGAACAGGACCTTGTCGTCGTCGGCCGCCCAGCTGGCCGGAGCCAGTACGTGCGGATGGTCGATCCGCAGTGCCTGCTCCCGTACGAACCGCAGCAGCGTGTGGGCGTCGCTCTGCAGGAGGACCTTCGCGGCGACGTAGCGGCGACGGCGGTGGTCCCAGGCCCGCCAAACGGCACCCGCGCCACCGCGGCCGATCGGATCGATCAGCTCGTACCGACCGGCGAACACCTCACCCATCGCTGCGCCCGTCCCCCGTCACCCGTCGTCCGCCCTCGTGCGTGTCAGTTCTGGTGGGCCTCGTAGTGGGCGACCGCGTCGGCGGTGCGGCCCGCGCCGTAGACCCGGAGGAACTCTGCCAGTTCCGGATGGCTGGGGGCGAGGGTGTTCGCCGCGTCGATGATGTCGCCGGCCGCGGAGACCGAGCGCAGCAGCGACTGGATCTCGCGGACGACCCGCTTGACCGTGGGTGCGCCGGAGCTCGTGGTGGTCTGGCCGCTGTTGCTGAGGACGGAACCCCCCTGGGTCTTCTTGATCTCGTCCATCCGGTCGGTGGCCTCCCCCGCGCTGACACTTCCGTCGGCGACCTGGCCGGCGAGATCCTGGAGGGCCTGGACGCGCTGGACCACGGCCGGGTTCCCGATCTTGGCTCGCTGGCCGCTCATGAGCTGGGACAGCATGGGCGCCGACAGTCCGAGGACGGCAGCGAGGCGGGCCTGGTTCAAGCCGAGGTCATCTATGAGCCGGCGGAAGAGCGCTCCCAGCGGCTCCCCGTACCAACTGCGCTGAAGCTCTCTGGCTCTGGCCGTGGCCTCTTGTTGTACTGCGTCCACTCTGACTACTCCCCTTCGCTGGTGCGAACCTCGCGAGCATCTTACGGAGAGTGGTCGCACGGCGGGAGTCCCTATCATTTTGCGAGATGAGGGGGTACACCCGGTACTCTGTTCTGCGGAACGACCTCACCTCCCGCACGGGACGGGTGCGTCCACTTCCATGGGGCCTTAGCTCAGTTGGTAGAGCGCTGCCTTTGCAAGGCAGATGTCAGGAGTTCGAATCTCCTAGGCTCCACATGTAAATGCCCTCCGACCTGCGGAAACGCAGGTCGGAGGGCATTTTTCATGCCTGGCCGCGGGGCTCGCCGAACCAGTCGCGCAGGGCGTCGCCCAGGGAGCTGCTGTCCGGGGCCCAGCCGATGTATCCGTCGGGCCGCACGAGGACGGCGTCCCAGGGCAGTGGCCGCGCGGTGCTCGCGGACACCGTGCGCACCACGTGGGCCCAGCCCGCGCCCTGCTCGCGGCGGGCCCGGCCGGCCTCCCCGAGCAGCAGCAGGACGGGGCGGCCGGGCAGCAGCAGCCGGGTCAGGTCCGTGGGGCCGTCGGCGGTGGTGAGCGGCAGGTTCGGCAGGAATCGGCCCTCCCAGCGGGAGCCGCGCCCGGTGCGCCCGGGGTACACCGTCTCCTGGGCGCTGATCTTGTGCCCCAGGTGGGTGGTCACCGCGTCGAGTTCGAGGAGTTCGGCGAAGAGGTCGCGCAGGGGATCGAGCCCCGGGTCCGGCCGCATCAGGGCGACCTGGGCCCGGGTGTTGTCGATGACGCGCTGCCCGGCGGGCCGGCGTTCGATGTCGTAGGTGTCGAGCAGGTCCTTGCCCGCGGTGCCGGCGAGGGTGTGCGCGAGCTTCCAGGACAGGTTCAGAGCGTCCTGCAGGCCCAGATTGAGGCCCTGCCCGCCGACGGGGAAGTGGATGTGGGCGGCGTCGCCGGCGAGGAACACGCGGCCTTGGCGGAAGTTGCGCACCAGCCGGGCGAAGTCGCTGAAGCGGGAGAGGAATCGCGCGTCGGTCATCGGCATGCGGTGGCCGACGATGCGCTCGCCCTCCCGGCGCAGCTCGTCGAGGGTGAGCGGGGCGTGCCGGTCGGGGTGCGGGCCGCGGAAGTCCATCGTGATCAACCGGCTGTGCCCGTACGGGGAGACGCCCGCGACCGTCCAGCCGCGCGGGGTGCGGTGCCAGCCGTACGGCACGGTGTCCGGGTCGGTCAGCCGTACCAGGCCGAGCAGGGCGGACACGGTGGCCGGATGGGTGTCCGCGGTGAAGCCGAGCCGCTCGCGCACCGTGCTGCGGGCGCCGTCCGCGCCGACCGCGTACTCGGCGGTGAACTGCCGTAAGCCGTCCGGTCCCTGTGCGGTGACCCGGACGGCGTCGGGGTCCGAGGCGATGTCGATCACGCGGTGTCCGCGCAGCACGGTGACGCCCCGTTCGCGGGCCCGCCGCTCGAAGTCCCGTTCCAGATCGGCCTGGGAGCGGCCGACCACGGGTCCGGGCTCGGTGGCGGGGGCGGTGATGACCAGGCCCGGCGCTCCCGCGAAGTGGAACGCCTCGGCCGAGCCGCGCCGCAGCAGCTCCTCGGTCGCGAGGGGCCCGGGCAGATGGCCCCGCCGGGCCAGGCCCTGCACGGTACGGGCGTGCAGGGTGCCGGCCTTGGGCCGGTCGACGGTCCGGGGTTCGACTTCGAGTACGACGGTGGCGACGCCGTGGTGCCCGAGCTCGGCGGCGACGAGCATCCCGACGGGCCCGCCCCCGATGACCAGGACCTGGGTGTGTGTCATGCGGTGCTCCTCCGCGTACTCGTGGGCACGCCTGCGGGCTCGGCCCGGCCCGGCCCGTCGACGGTCAGGTTCGCTTTTGGTCGAACCTTAAGCTGACACATGGGGGAGGTATGATGCAAGGCGTACCTATAGGAGGAGGGCGCGATGCCCGACGAGGACGGCCACCCCTCGCCGCAGGAGATGAGCCTGCAGGTCGTGCTGACCGCGCTCGCCGACCCGCTGCGCTACGCCGTCGTGAGCGAGCTGCTCAGGCAGCCGGCGGGCACGGAGCGCACCTGTGCCTCCTTCGACCTTCCGGTCTCGAAGTCGACGACCACCCACCACTTCCGGGTCCTGCGCGAGGCGGGCCTGGTGCGGCAGGTGGACCGCGGCAACAGCCGGGCCGCCACGCTGCGGCGCGCGGACCTGGACGCGCGCTTCCCCGGCCTGCTCGACCTGATCGCCGCCGAGAGCTGAGGACGCGCCGGCCGGAGCGGACCGTCGGTCGCACGACGGCCGGTCGGACGACGGCCGGTCGGACGACGGCCGGTCAGACGACGGCCGGTCGGCAGCTGAGGCAGCCCCGGAATCCGGCGGCCGAAGCCTCGTCGGCCGAGGTGAAGGGCACCTCGTGGCGGGCGGTGATGCGGCGCGCGTGCGCACAGGTCGGATAGCAGAAGATCCGCGTGGTGCCGCTGCCCAGGAACCGGGCGCCCGCCCGTACGAACCGCTCCACGCGCTCGGCGTCCACGCCCTCGTGGTCCCGCAGCCGCTGTTGGAACCCGGCCGGCAGTCCGCAGTCCGCCGGGAGCCCGTCGTCCGTGCACAGTCGGTGCGCCGGCACGAGCACGGGGACGGGATTGGCCCGGACCGCCGCCAGCACCGCCTCGGGCGGAAGGTCCGGCATCCCGGCCTCGCGGGCCAGCCAGGCCGCCGGACGGAGCTGCCCGAACGGGACGGCCCGGGTCGCCTGCAGGACGGCGCGCTGTTCCTCGGGGAGCGGCCCGAACGCGTAGCGCAGGGTCCGGTCCCGGCCGCGCAGGGCCCGTGCCAGCCCCGGCGGGGGCTTGACCCCGGAGAGCACCGAGCGATGGGTCCGGGCCCGGTAGGCGTCCTCGAACGCCCGGTCGTCGGCGTACCAGTCCGTGGCGGCGGCGCCGGTCACCGCGCCCCGTCCGTGGGCGACGTAGAGGGGGCCGACCGGGGATTCGGCCCGTACGTAGCAGTCGTAGCGATGTGCCGGAACGCCGACGCGGTCCAGCACGCGTGCCGCGAACCCCGCGGGTGCCGCCTCGCGCAACGTGTCCAACTCGTCCGGCAGTCTCATCCCGTCGCCTCCTTCCTTTCCGTCCGGGCCGCCTCGTGTGCCGTCCTCGCCGTCGCTCCCCCGGGCGCCGGCCCGGCCGTTCCGGTATCTCCCGCCGCTCCGTACGTCTTGCGGTCGGGGGCGAGTCCCGGCTCCGCGCGCAGGGCGGCGAGCCCCCGCGAGACCTGGGCCTTCACCGTGCCGACCGGGCAGTCCAGGATCCCGGCCACCTCCTGGTAGCTCAGCTCGCCGATGTGCCGCAGGACCACGGGCAGCCGATGGTGGTCCGGCAGCCCGGACAGCGCGGCCACCAGCCGGGCCCGGCGCGCGCCGTCGAGCGCGAGCTGCTCCGGCCCGGGGGAGCCGTCCGGGATCTCGATGGTCGTCACCTCGATACCGTCGGCGACGCCGGGCCGGCGGCTCAGGGTGCGGACGTGGTTGCGCCATACGTTCGCCGCGATGGTCAGCAGCCAGGCGCGCGGCTGGAGCTGCCCGCGGCGCTCGGGCGGGTACCCGCGCAGGGCGGAGTAGGCGCGCAGAAACGTTTCCTGGCCCAGGTCGTCGGCGTCCCGCGCGGAGCCGGAGAGACGCAGCAGGACAGCGCGCACGGTGCCGGCCTGGGTGCGTACGAGTTCGGTGAACCCGTCGTCCAGGTCGGTCGCGAGCAGTTCCGTCAGCGGGAGAGTCGTCTCGTCCATCCTCCTTGTGAACACCGGTGCGCGCGAGAGCGTTGCAGCTACCGGGAAAATTCTTTCACTTTGCCTGCCATTCGCATTCCGTGTGATATTCGGTTCACTTCATGTCATCCGAATATCGGGCGGTGTCGCTGCGATCTTCCGGGGCGCGGTGAAGATCTTGTTCGGGCGAGATCATGAAGTACTGCATATTTCTCGCCACCTGGCCGATATTCGCGGGATTCCCGAAGTGGGAGGTGCAAGGGGTGCGATGTGACCGGTTCGGAACAAAAGGGGGCGAGCCCCTTGACCAGTGGTCGCACCGCGAAGCTAGAGTTGCGGACGAGTTGTGGGCGCACAGCCGGGTCGCTCACGGTCCGGGTTGCTCAAGATCCGGTGAGGTCTCGGGGGAGGCGTGGTGGCGACCGTTCTGCGCACAGCAATGGAAAAACGATTCACAAGACGTCTCCTTCCCGTCCTCCTTTCGTCCGTACCCGCATTTCCGGCATGATGGGGAACCGCGTCCGCGGTACGACGCCCGCGGACGAAGACTTAAGCGGCGGCAGTTGGTCCTTCGGTGAACGGCTTCTCTCGTTCCGGGGACGCGAGGGACTGACGCAGCGCGAGCTGGCGGAACGCGCCGGGGTGAGCGTGCGGGTCCTGCGGGACATCGAGCACGGCCGGGTCCACCGGCCCCAGACGCGCACCGTACGACTCCTGGCCCGGGTCCTGGGCCTGGACGCGGACACCGCACGGCAGCTGGCGCCGCCCGCGCGGGAGGCCGTACGCCCGGGGGGCGAGCGACTGCACATCGGCATCCTCGGCCCGCTGTCCGTCCGGTACCGCGGTGTCGAGACCCCGGTGCACGCGGCCAAGGTGCGGCGCCTGCTGGCCCTGCTCGCCGTGCGGTACCCGGAGGCGGCCGGCCTGGGGGAGATCACCCACGCGCTGTGGCCCAAGGACCCGCCGCGGTCGTACCAGAACCTGGTGCACACCTACGTCAGCCAGGCGCGCCGGGTGCTGCTGCTCCCCGGCGGTGAGGCCGAGGCGCCGGCCCCCTCGTTCCTGGCGCGCACCCACACGGGCTACGTGCTGGAACTGGAGCGCGACCAGGTCGACCTGACCCAGTTCCAGGACCTGTGGGCACGGGCGCGCCACGCCCACGGGGCCGGGGACGCCGAGGCGGCCCACGAGCTGGCCGAACGCGCCTACGGCTGCTGGCGCGGCCCGCTCCTGGCCTGCGAACCGCTGCTGCCGCACCATCCCGCCGCGATGGCGGCCGCCCGACAGCGGGTGGAGAGCCTGCTGCTGTACACCGACCTGTCGCTGCAGGTGCGGCGGCCCGAGCGGGTACTGGGCGCGCTGCGCGGGGCGACGGAGGAGGAACCGCTGCACGAGGGCCTCCAGGCACGGCTGATGCTCGTGCTGGCGAGCTGCGGGGAGCAGCGGGAGGCCCTGCGGATCTACTCCGAGGTGGCCCGCCGGCTCGACCGGGAGCTGGGTGTCCAGCCGGGCGACGAACTGCGCCGCGCCCACCTGCGGATCCTGCACCAGGAGCTGCCCTGGCCGCGGACGGGTCCGGCGGCCGCGTGGGCCGCCTTCGACGCGGCGCCCGCGCCCCCGCCCCGGCCGGCCGCGCCCCCGCCGAGACCCCGGCCGTCCCAGACCCCGGCGGCGAGCACGGGCTTCGTCGGCCGCGCCGCCGAGCTGAAGCGGCTGGACCGGCTGCTCCTGCCCACCGGCGAGCAGGTCGGGCAGGTACCGGCCGTGCTGGTCACGGGCTTTCCGGGGGTGGGCAAGACGGCGCTGGCCGTGCGTTGGGCGCACCGGGTGCGCGACCGGTTCCCGGACGGGCAGTTGTACGTGGACCTGCACGGGTACGCCGACCGGAGGCCGCTGCACCCGCAGGAGGTCCTCGCCTCGTTCCTGCGCGCCCTGGGCGTCCCCGACGGGGAACTCCCCCGCTCCCTCGACGAGGCCGCGAACCTGTACCGCACCCTGCTGTCGGACCGGCGGATGCTGATCGTGCTGGACAACGCGCGTCAGGAGAGCCAGATCCGTCCGCTCGTCCCGGGCGCGGCCGGTTGCGCGGTTCTCGTCACCAGCCGTGACACCCTGCCGGGACTGGTGGCCCGCGACGGTGTGCCGCGGCTCGACCTCGACGTGCTCGGTGAGGACGAGGCGATCACCCTGCTGGCCCGGCTGCTGCGCAGCGGGCGGGTGGACGCCGAGCCGTTGGCCGCGAGGGCGCTGAACCGGCAGTGCGGAGGTCTGCCGCTGGCGATCCGGCTGCTCGCGGCACGGCTGGAGGAGCATCCCGGGGTCGGTGTCGCCCAGCTCTGCGTGGAGTTGCAGGAGGCCGGGGCGTTCCAGGAGCTGCCGGTCGAGAACGACGACCTGTTCACCGCGGTCCACGCGGCGTTCGAACTCTCCTATATGTCGCTGCCCGAGCCCCTGCGCCGCTGGTTCCGGCTGTTCGCCCGGACCGAGGGACGGCTCGTCAGCGGCTACGCCATGGCGGACCTGGCCGGGACCACCCCGCTGGAGGCGACGCGCGCCCTGCGCCGCCTGGTCGGGGTGAGCCTGCTGCGGGAGTGCGCGCCCAACCGGTTCTCGCTCCCCGCTCCGCTGCTGCGCTATGCGCGCAGACTGGCGCTGCGGGAGGACGCGCAGTGCCCGCTGCGGTCGGTGTGACCGCAGCGGGGCGTGGGCGGGAGGCCGGCTCACCCGCCCAGTGCCAGCCGGACCGCGAAGAGCCCGAACACGGCGGCGGTGAGGCTGTCGGCGATCCGTAGCACCCGCGGGGACCTCAGGTGCGGTGCGAGCCGGTGGACCAGCCGCATCCAGGTGAGGAGCCAGAGCAGGCCCAGGGCCAGATAGCAGGCGGCGAGCAGCGGGACGCCGATCTCGGGGGCCATGCCCACGGGCACGAACTGGGGCAGGAAGGCCATCAGGAAGATGCCCACCTTGGGGTTGGAGCCGGTGCACAGCAGGCCCTGCCCGAAGGCCTGCCGCACCGAGGGTTCGCCCGTCGCGTGCGCGGGGACGGCCGGGCTGCCGGTGGCCTGCGCCGGGGCCTCGGCACCGGCACCGGCCCGGGCGGTGGCCCGCCGCACGGCGAGCACGGCCCAGCCGAGCAGCACGACCGCGCCGGCCCAACGGAAGGCCGCGAAGAGCCCCGGGCTGGCCGCGAGGAGGGCGGCCAGCCCGGCCGCGCCGAGTCCGGCCTGGACGGCCCCCGCGGTGATCATGCCGAGCGCGGCGGCGGTGGCCACCCGTAGGGAGCCGTTCAGCACCAGGTTGGTGATCATGACGAGGTCGGGTCCGGGCGTCATGATCACCACCAGGGAACTGATCAGGAAAGCGGCGGTGTTGATCGCTGCTCCTCGATGGAAAGCAGGCGCTCCGCGGCCCGGACGGCCTCGTAGTCCCGCTGGATCTGTTCGGCGTCGGGGTGGGCGAGGATCACGAATCCGAAGTTGAGGCTGTCGACCAGGTCCCGGGTGGCGGGGACGTGGTCGCCGTCGGTCAGGTTCTGGATCGAGAAGTGGTGGCTGGGGAGGTCACGGACCGAGTCCAGGGCGGCGGTGCCGCTGACGGTCCCGGAGCGGGGCGCGATGTGGAAGACGCACATCTGGTGGACGAGCAGCTCGTAGCCCTGCGGGAGTTCGCCCCCGGTCAGCCAGCGCACGGTCCGGTCGATCTGGCTGTCGCCGGTGGCGTGGCGGTTGAAGCGCGGCTGCCCGCCGCCGTGCGGCCGGGCACCGAGCTCGATGAGCAGCGGTCCCTCCGCCGTCCCCATCACCTCGACGTGGGCCGAGCCGAAGCGCAACCCCACCGCGTCCAGGACGCCGAAGACGTACTCGGTGAGGCCGGGCAGGGCCGGATCGTCCGGGGGGAGCCATCGCATGGTGTCGTAGACGGCCATGTGCGGTCCGTTGTCGACCTTGCGGTAGGCGCACACGTCGACCACGGCGTGCTTGCCGTCGTGGCTGAAGGTGTCGATCACGTATTCGGTGCCGGTGACGAACTTCTGGACCAGGAGCCGGTCGTCGACCTCGCCGAACTGGTTGACCCGGCCGAGCTGGCGCGCGAACACCGCCCGCCAGTCCTCGCCGCCGACCAGCTTGATCACACCGTCGGTGCTGGCGCTCTTGGGCGGTTTGACGACCAGGTCCGCCCCGGCCAGGCCCTCGCGCTCCAGCCAGGCCGCCACCTCGTCGGCGTCGTCGGTGCACAGCTGGGGGATGACCGGCAGGCCGGCCGCCGCGACGGCGGCCGCCATGCTGCTCTTGTCCCGGCGGGCGTCGGCGAGTTCGGGTACGTTGCACCGCTCGGGCGTCACGAGCGGGGCGAGCCGTTCGGCCAGTTCCACCCCGGACTCGCAGCCCGCCACGACGCAGCGCGGGTCCAACGCCCGCAGCCGTTCCACGACGGACTCCAGGTCGCCCTCGTGGACGATGATCTCGGGGAAGTCCTGCGGCCGGTAGGAGCCGGCGTAGGCCTCCGGGGGCCGGGGGCCGGTGACCACCGCCATCACCGGGACGCCGTGGTCGGCCAGTGCCTGGGCGAACAGGGCCCCCGAGGAGTACGGGTCGACGATCACGCAGGGGCCCTGCGGTGCGTCGGGGATCCGCTCAGCGCGCGTCACGGTCGACCGCCTCTCCGGCCGCGAGGGCGGCGACGGCGTCGCAGTAGCGCGCGAAGAACTGCCCGGCCGGCTCGCTGATCCGGCGGGCGCGCACCGGGGCGTGCACCATCCCCTCTTCCATCACGTACGTCACCGGGGTGCCGTTCTGGCGCAGTCGGGCGGTGTACTTCTCGGCGTCCACGCGCAGCGAGTCCATCTCGCAGCCCACCACGTACGCGGGCGGCAGGTCGTGGAAGGTGCCGGTGAGCAGCGGGGAGACGTACGGGAGTTCCGCCTGCCCGGGTTCGGGGCAGTAGCAGGCCGTGTAGAACTCCATCTCCCCGCCGGAGAGCAGCGGGGCGTCCTCGCCGCCGTGCCGCCAGCGGGTGAAGTCGAGCACCGGGCTGATGACCGCCTGGCCGCGCAGCCGGGGGCCGCCCCGGTCGCGGGCGATCATCGAGAGGACGACGGCCATGTTGGCCCCGGAGCTCTCCCCGCAGAGCACCGCGCCCTCGGGGTCGATGCCGTCGAGGCCGAGGGCGGGCAGGTCGGCCAGCGTGCCGCACAGTCCGGCGTAACAGTCCTCCAGCGGGCCGGGGTGCGGGTTCTCCGGGGCCATGCCGAAGTCGAGGGCGATCGCCACCAGGCCGGTGCGGTCGGCGAGTTCGGCGACGAGGCTGTGGTGGCTGTGCAGGGAGCCGATGACGAAGCCGCCGCCGCGTATGTAGAACAGCACGGCGTCGCCCGTGCGCCGGGCCGGCTCGTAGATGCGGATCCGGGCGGTCCGTCCGCCGTGGGTGACGCTCGCGTCCCGGTGGGTCACGCCCTCGGGCACGGGGATCGGGAGGACCTCGGTCAGCCCGTCGTACAGGGCGCGCTGTCGTTCGACGGGGTAGGTGTAGAAGTCCGGCGGCAGGGCGCCGTCGACGGTCTTCACGAAATTCTCGATGCCGTCTGCGTAGGCCATGGGCAGCTTCGCTCACTTCCGGATCACGGCGTGCCGGAGAACCGCGGCACGGGGGAGGGGGCTCAGGGTGTTTCGGCGGGCGCCGGCGCGGCCGACGCCTCGGCGTCCGCGGCCGGCCGCCGCTTGTCGGCAGGGGGCTCGACCATGCCGATCAGGGTGACGACGACGGCGACGGCGGTCAGTGCTCCGCACAGCCACCACACGGAGGCGGCCGAGGCCTGCCACGCCGCGATGCCGATCACCGGGCCGACCGCGTAGCCGATCTGCATCGGGAAGGCGGAGGCCGCGATGTAGCGGCCCCGCAGGTGCGCGGGGGCGACCTTGCCGGGCCAGGCGGAGGCGGTCGGGGTGCCGATCATCTCGCCGACCGTCCAGACCACCGTCGCGATCACGAACATGGCCATGCCGGGACCGGCCACGTAGAGGTTCATGCCGACGCCGACCAGACCGACGCCCAGCGCGACGGCGAACCGTCCGGGGAGGTGCTGCACGTACTTGGTGAACAGCAGCTCCAGGCAGATGACCATGGCCGCGTTCAGCGAGAGCAGGGTGGAGTAGAAGGTCGGTCCGTGGCCGTCCGCCTTGAGCTGGAGCGGCAGCGCGGAGGTGTGCTGGATGTAGACGACGGCGTTGAGGAACAGCGCCAGGAGGAACAGCAGGTAGCGCCGGTCGCGCAGGACGGCCAGGTACGAGGCGCCGTCGGCCTGCGGATCCCGGGTGCCGGGACCGTCGGTCGTCCCGGTGCGGACCAGGACCAGGGCGAAGAGCGCGAAGCCGACCGAGGTCACCGCGTCGATGTAGAACATCAGGTCGTACGAGTAGCTGATGAGCAGGGCGCCCAGCAGCGGGCCCGCGGTCGTGCCGAGGTTGAACGCCATGCGGTAGACCGCGAACACCATCACGTGGTGTTCCTCGGGGGTCGCCTCCACCAGCAGCGCCGAGGAGGCGGGCCGGTAGGCCTGCGCGGCGATGCCGATCACCGCGGCCACCGCGATCACCACGGGCAGGCTGTCGAGGAAGACCAGGCTGAGGGTGAGCAGGCCGGCCAGGGCCATGGAGGAGACGATGGTCCACGCGTAGCCGACCCGGTCCGAGATCGAGCCGCCCGCCAGGACACCGACGACCGAACCCACCCCGTACGCACCGAGGGCGAAGGCGGCCGCGGACGTGCTGAAGCCCTTGTCGGTCAGGTAGAGCACCAGGTAGATCTGGAGGAAATTGCCCAGCCGGTTGATCAGCATGCCGACCAGGACCAGCCAGATCGGTCCCGGGATCCCGCGCAGGGTCTGTACGACGGACGGCCGGGCGGCCTTGCGGCCCTCCGGGGAGTCGTGTCCGGTGTTCGTCACGGAGCGGGTACCTCCGCCGGTCGGGAGTCGATCTCCACGATCTCGGGGGCGGTCAGCAGGGCGGCGCGGGCCCGCTCGACCGAGTCGGCGAGGGCGATCACGCGGGCGTAGCGGGAGATGTAGCCGCGGGGCGGCAGACGCAGCACGGCGCCGGGACCCGCCATCGCGTCGGCGCTGTGGACATCGGCCGGGAAGCGGTCCTCGTGGACGGTCACCGCGTCGATCTCGATGTCCTCGTCCGGGTACAGGAAGGCTATGGCCGCGGCCTTGCGGTGGCGGACCTCGGTGTCCGGGCGGACCCCCGCGGCGGTGTCCGCCGCCGCCATCGCGACGTCGACGCCGGTGGCGAGCTCCCCGAGGTAGGGGATCATGTCGCCGCCGAGGCGGGCGTTGACCTCCATCAGGCGCAGGCCGCCGGCGGTGATGCGGAACTCGGTGTGGCTGACGCCGGTGTGGAAGTCCAGGGCGGTGTGCGCGGCCCGCAGCGCCTCCAGCAGCTCGGGATCGGTCAGCAACGGGTCGGCGCCGTCGACCTCGTGACCCGTCTCCTCGAAGAAGGGCGCCAGGCCGACCTGCTTGCGGGCGACGACGAGCGGCACGCACTCCCCGTCGAAGAAGACCGCGTCGACGCTGATCTCGGGGCCGTCGGCGAACTCCTCGACGAGCACCGACACGTCGAAGACGGGCACACCGGGGTAGGAGGCGCCGGACGCCGCCCGGTAGGCGCTCTCCACGTCCTCGGGACCGTCGGCCTTGCGCACGCCCATCCCGCCGGCCAGCCCGCGCGGCTTCAGCACGACCGGGAAGCCGATCTTCTCCGCCGCCGCCCGGGCCTCGGCCAGGGACCGGACCCCGATCGAGGCCGGCTGGGGCACCCGGGCCGTCTCCAGCGCGGCCCGCGTGGCGGCCTTGTCCCGGCAGGCGATGACGGACTCGGGGGAGTTGCCCGGCAGCCCGAGCGCCCGGGCCACGTGCGCGGCGGGGGTGACGAGCCCCTCGTCGTAGCAGAACACCCCGGCCACCTCGTGCTCGGCGGCCACCTGCCGGGCGGCCGCCGTCAGCGCGTCCGGGTCGGTGTTGTCCACGACCGTGGAGCCCACGACGTACGGGTCCTCCCAGCTCACCGGTGCCGGCTGGAGGAGCCATAACGCGTACCGCGTGCTCACCGTCCGCAGAATGAACTCCCTGCTGCGCTGACCGCTGCTTCCGATCAGCAGCAGAAGCGGCTTCTCGCCGTCCCACGCCATGGTCCACACTCCTCGTTCGTCGTGATGCCTTCGGCCGGTGCGCCGCCACCTGTGGAACACCGGGTCGGTCCAGGCCGTTGCACCCGACGCCGGATCCGCGACGTCGGGTGCAACGGGATGGGATCAGACCGCCGCACCAGGGCGGGCGAGTTCGGCCGACAATGGCCGGTACTCACGGCTGGTGCGGCCGCATACGTCGGCCGGGGCCGTCTCGGGGCGGGCGGGCCGGTCGGGGAAGACCGCCGTGACCCGGTTCCCGGTCCGCACGGCCGGGATCTCGCCCCGCAGCCGCGCCGCGGACGTCTTGCGGTCGTGCCAGGGGCAGATCAGCCGGCCGGCGTCCGGTGTCACACCGGCCAGGTGGAGCGGGCCGCCGCGGTGGGGACACTGGGCGTTCATCACGAAGCCGCGGCCGTCGACCGTGGCGTAGACGTAGGCCGTCCCGGAGACGACCACGCAGTTCTCCCGCCCCGCGACCGGGAAGCTCACTACAGGCATTTGCGGTAATCCCCCACCGAGTGGATCTCGTAGACGCACTCCTCGGACAGAATGTCGGCGCCGTGCAGCCGGTTGCGCCGGATCACGACTCCCTCGCCCGCCTCCAGCGTCAGCGACGAGCCGAGCCCGCTCTCGAAGCGCATGGTCCCGGAGACGATGTGGCAGAGCTCGTCGCCCTCGTGGCAGTGCGTGTTGGAGAGCTCGTTGAACGGCTCGACCAGGTGCGCCACCGGCGCCTGGACCCGGCCCTCCTTGATGGCCTCGTAGACGGGACCGTGCAGCTTCTTGAGCTCCGGCTGGTCGTCCATCCAGGAGATCTGCGCGACGAAGTCCTTGTCGGCGACCTCCAGCAGCACCCGGTACTCCTCGATGCCCCGGACGATCTCGGGGATGATCCCCTCGCCGTGGGCCTCGATGAGCGGCGCGATGATCTTCTCGCGCGCCATCCGGCCGTGGTGCTGGTCGATGTGCACGTGCTCGGTGAAGTACGTGGTGTCCACGGAGTCGCCGAAGACGCCGTGCAGCAGACGGTCGGCCCGCCGGCAGAAGTCGACGAGCGAGCTCTCCGTGTAGAACAGGGCGCCGACGTAGCGGAAGAACAGCTCGTGGTTCTTGCCCAGGTAGTGGAAGTAGTTGTTCAGCAGCAGGCTGCTGTTGAGGTAGTACTGCCAGTACCGGTGGAGGTCGGACTTCAGGCCGACGGACTCCATGGTCCGCTCGAACAGCGTGCTGTGCTTGGTGTCGTGCACGCCGTAGCCGTACTCGTCGATGACGACCTTGAACCATTCGGACTGGACCGGCCCGTAGTAGCCGAGGACGTTGCGCATCATCGGCGACGCCTCGGAGAGGAAGTCGGGGGCGAACTGCACCAGCCACATGCGGGCGGCGCGCTCGGGATCGGTGGAGCCGGTGACGGCGGCCTCGATCGGTGACAGCTCCTCACCGCCGCCCATGTCGAGCGAGTCGAGGTAGCTGTCCAGGCTCGCCCTGGTCCACTTCCCGGACGTCTCGACCTCGTCGTCGAGGAAACCGAAGGCGTACCGCTCCAGGGCCGGGCGTATTCGCTCCCCGAGCGCCCGGTTGGCCGGACTGTAGAACGCGCGGAAGTCCTCCTCCTTGCCCTCCAGGCCGGACTTGGGGAAGAACACCAGGTCGGCCTCGTAGACGGAGGTGAGCAGGCGCTGCACGGCCAGGCTCGTGTAGTCGAGGATGTTCTCCCGGCCCGGCACCTTGTCGAAGTCGAGGTGCGGCAGGACCTGCGGGCGCAGCTGGCGACGGTAGGGGTTGTCGTCGTTCTGCCAGTCCAGGTTGTCGAGGAAGATCGGGTTCGTGGCGTACTGCACGATCGCGTCGCGCAGTTCGGTGCCGCTGAGTTCGAACGGGACGTGCTGCGGTACGTGACTCATTGCGTTCTCCTTGGTCCGGATGCGCAGGAGGTACGACCGGCGGTACGGGGTGGGCCCGCCGGAGGTGTGGGTCAGACGTGCACGCCGAGGGAGAAGTCGCTCCACCGGAGCCGGAGCGGGACGCTCTCGCCCGCCTTCACCGGGACGGACTTCTCCAGCGGGACCCAGCCCTGCATCCAGTGCGAGCGGGTGTTCTCCGGGGAGTTGGTCAGTGTGGTGCCGGCCGCCATGTCCAGCTCGAACCAGACGACCAGGGCGTGCGCCTCGCCGTCGGTGCTCGCGGTGAGGTCGATCTGGCGCTCCCCCGGCTCCAAGGGGTCCTCGGCCAGGTCGAAGTCCACGACCGTGGCGGTCTCGGACAGGAACCGGTGGGGCCAGGTGCCCAGGCGCACCGGGAGGTGGCCGCGGGTGGACAGCGTGTTCATGAGTGAGACGTCGAAGCCGCTCGCCGTCGTGACCTGGTTGAGCCGCAGGATGTCCTCGCTGCTGACCAGCCGGCCGAGGATCCGGGCCGCGGAGGGGAACATGATCCCGCCGGGCTTCAGCAGGTGCCGGCGCGCGTGCCGGATCGACGGCAGCAGGCCCTCCCCGATGAGTCCGCAGTCGACGATCTCCGAGACGAGTACGTCCACCGGGCCGTCGAGGTCACGGCCGATCTCCAGCGAGGTCGACGGCTTGCCGATCACCGTGATGACGTCGCTGTAGCCGTGGGCGTCGATCACCTGCCGGGCCACCTCCGCGAGCAGCGGATTCATCTCGCAGGTGATCACGCGGGCAGCGCCGGCCCGGGCCGCCGCCATGGCGAGCAGCCCGCTCCCCGAGCCGATGTCCAGCACGGTCGCCCCGGACGGGATGCCCCGGGCCAAGGCGCCGGCCAGGGCGTCGTTGCGCTCGGTGTCGTTCAGCATCGCGAAGTGCCAGCGGGGAACGGTTCTGCGGGCGATCCGGGTGAAGACCTCGGAGTCGGTGGACGGACCGCCCGCCGGTGTCGTGAGCAGCGCGGACGCCTGCTCGGCGATGTCGTTCATCTCCTGCGCCAGCGATTGCAGGGACGCGGTGATGAGTCGGTGTTGAGAGCTGTTGAGCGACAGGCTCGGACCGGCGGGTCCGGGATCGTGCCCTGATGTCGCGACCTGTGCGCCCTGGACGTGCTGCATGTTCGCCACCGCTCCTCACGTTGGACCGCCCGATCAGCCGAGGTGCACGACGGCTCGTCAAGATCGGCGCTCCGTCGCAAGGCGACCGTACGGAAACGTGATGGTGCGGAACTCCAGCGGAACTTCAGCGCGAGCGGCGGTTCTGCCGGGCGCGGGACCGCCGTACGGGACGCTGACCCGCGAGAACCGTCCGCCGTGCCGGTCCGCTGGAACGAGGCGGCAGAAACCGGGTCCTCGGACCGGTTGATTCCGCCGCCTCCCGGTATAGAAGGACCGCCGCCTAGCGCGCGTCGTGGAAGATGACGCCCAGTACGTGGCGCTCCCCGCTCAGGACGGCGCTCACGCCGTGCCGCAGCGTCACCCGGCTCCAGCCGCGTACCGAGCGCACCGGGCGGTGGTCGACCGTGAAGATCAGGCCCTGGCCCTGGGTCGGCCGTCTGACGAGCGGGCGGGACTGCGCGCGCGGGCGCTGCTCGACGAACACGCTCTCCCCGCCGGTGAAGTCCTCGTCCGGGCGGTCGAGCATGATCGCCACCTGGAGCGGGAAGGTCAGGTCGCCGTAGACGTCCTGGTGCAGGCAGTTGTAGCCGCCCCGCCCGTACCGCAGCAGGAGCGGGGTCGGGCGGTGCTGACCGGCGGCCGCGCACGCCCCGAGCAGTCCCTCGTGGTCGGGGGCGAAGGCCGGCTGCCCCAGCCGCCGGGCCCATTCGTTGGCGATCAGGGCGAGCGGCGGGTACAGCCGCTCCCGCAGGTCCTGGACGATCTCGGGCAGCGGGTAGGCGAAGTAGCGGTAGAGGCCCTCGCCGAAGCGGTGCCGCGCCATGGTCACGGTGCTGCGGAAGGCCGTGGGGTGGTCGAACAGTTCCCGTAGCTCCGCACACTGCTCGGGCGACAGCAGCGGCGGGGTCACGGCCACCCCCTCGGTGTTCAGTTCCGCGGCCAGCCGTTCCCAGTGGAGGCCTCCGGGCGCGGGTGGGGCGAAGACCGGGCCGGGGAGTTCGAGGCCCGGGAGCTGGGACGGCTCGTACGCGCTCACATGCTCTGCTTTCTGCGGAGGGGAGGGCGGATTCAGGCGGCCGGCGCACCGGCGGCTTCGAGGGCGAGCAGATGGCGCTTGGCCTCCAGCCCTCCCGCGTAGCCGCTGAGACTGCCCGTGGAGCCGATGATCCGGTGGCAGGGCAGCACCACGCACAGCGGATTGTTGCCCAGCGCCGTGCCGACGGCACGCGCGGCGCCGGGCCGCTCCAGGGCCCGGGCGAGGTCCGCGTAGGTCGCGGTGCTCCCGTACGGCACGAACTCGGCCAGCATCAGGTTGGTGCGCCGGCTGAACGGGGTGGCGAGCCGCAGATCCGTCGCGACGGTGAAGTCCCGGCGCGTCCCGGCCAGATAGGCGTCGATCTGCTCCCGGGCCTCGTCCAGGACCTTCTGTCCCGGTGCGCTCCCGTCCCCCGGTCCGGCCGGGCGCAGTCCGCCCCGGCCCAGGCGCTCCGCGGCCGCTTCGGTGGTGTCGTAGCAGCACAGCACGAGCGCGTCGTCCGTCGCCGCCAGCACGAGCGGCCCCAGGATCGTGGGATGGACGGCCACCGTGGCGGTGGCGGCGCTGAGCGGGCCGGGGGTCGGCATGGCGGGACTCCTTCGTTCGTCATGATCTTGGTGCGTCACGACCCGGCCCACCGCCAGGGCCGTGCGGCGACGGTAGAAACACCGTCGCCGCCGAAAGGGTTGCGCGCTCAGCGGTCACGCAGTTCCAGGGTGCAGCACTTGACGCTGCCGCCGGCCTTGAGCAGCTCGGAGAGCTCGACGCCGATCGGCTCGAAGCCGCGCGCCCGCAGCTTGGCGTGCAGGCCGGTGGCCGCGGCGGGCAGGAGCACGTGGCGTCCGTCGGAGAAGGCGTTGAGGCCGAAGACGGCCGCGTCCTCGGCGGTGGCCAGGATCGCGGTGGGGAACAGCGCGCGCAGTACGGCCTGGCTGCCCTGGGAGAAGGCGGCCGGGTAGTACATGACCTCGTCCTCGGACAGCACGGACAGTGCGGTGTCCAGGTGGTAGTACTCCGGGTTCACCAAGGTCAGCGAGGTGACCGGGAGGCCGAAGAACTCCTGCGCCTCCGCGTGGGAACGCGGGTCCGTGCGGAAGCCGGTACCGGCCAGCAGGCGGCGGCCGACGGTGAGGATGTCGCCCTCACCCTCGTTGACGAACTCGGGCCACAGGGTGTCCGTGTAGCCGCGGCCCTCCAGCCACCGCAGGTACGCCGGTCCTTCGGCGGTGCGCTCCGCGTGCCGGAAGCGGGCCCCGTAGACCTTGCCGTCGACGACGGTGGCGCCGTTGGCCGCGAACACCATGTCGGGCAGGCCCTCGATGGGGTCTATCTCCTCGACCACGTGCCCGAGTTCGAGGTACAGGTCACGCAGACCCTCCCACTGACTGACGGCGAGCGCGTTGTCCGTCGCGTGCTGCGGGTTCATCCAGGGGTTGATCGAGTACGTGACGTCGTAGTGCCGGGGCCGGCACATCAGCAGACGTCGGCGCGTGGCGACCCGGGTGGGGCTCTCGGAACGGTAGAGGGCGCCGGCAGGGGTGATGGGCTCGGTGAGCGGCACGAGGGCTCCTTCTCATGGGGTTTCGATGGAAGCCCGGCTGCCCGAGGGATGGTTCGGCCAGCCGGAAACGTGTGACGCAACTGATCACGTGCCCCTATGGAAAAGGGGCTCCGCATTGACCGGAAGTAATCGGTGGTACCGGCCAATCAACCCGCCCGCGAGGGCCGACGCCGAGTTGATTGTCCGTGGTCGAGACGCCTTCCGGGCAATCGGGCGCTGCCATGGAATGTGGTCATCACCCGGGAGGCAAAGCAAGGACGCGAACCGTCCTGCCTGACCGTACGAACCTGTCCACCTGTTCCATCTGGAGGTACTTCCATGGCGCATCGCAATGTCGAACTGCTCGCAGTCGGTGCAGGCCCGGCGAACCTGGCGCTGGCGGTCGCCGTCGAGGAGCTCGCACCCGAGCTGGCCGGTGACACCCTGTTGATCGAGCGCGAGCAGGACATCGTGTGGCAGCGAGGCATGCTGCTGCCCGACGCGCTCAGCCAGGTGTCCTTCCTCAAGGACCTGGTCACCATGCGCAATCCGTGCAGCAGATTTTCCTTCGTCAATTTCCTTCACTCGCAGGAGCGCCTCGACGCTTTCGTCAACCTCGCGAGTTTCGTTCCTTACCGCAGCGAGATATCCGAGTATCTGCAGTGGGTCGCCGACGAACTGGAGACGGTGCAGGTCGAATACGGCCGCGAATGCGCCGGCGTCGAGGCGGTGACGGGCGAGGACGGCGAGCTGGCCGGCTGGCTGGTCACGCTGGCCGACGGCGACACCATCGGGTGCCGCTACCTCGTGATCGGCGCGGGCCGTGACGCCCACATTCCGGCCGTGTTCGAGGGTCTGCCGGCCGAGCGCGTCATCCACAGCACCCAGTACTCGCAGCGCATCACCGATGTGCGGGCCGACCTGCCGCACCGCGTCGCGGTGATCGGCGGCGCCCAGAGCGCGGCCGAGCTGTTCGGCGCCGCGCTGCGGGACCTGCCCGAGTGCAAGCCGACGATGATCATGCGCTCCATCGGTCTGAACGGCTACGAGAGCAGCAAGTTCACCAACGAGCTCTACTACACGTCCTTCATCGACGAGTTCTACGAGTCCTCGCCCGAGGCCCGCCGGCAGCTCCTCGGCGAGATGTACCGCTCCAACTACGGCGGTCTCTCCCCGGCCACCCTGGACGGCCTGTACCGGCAGTTCTACCAGGACCGCCGCTCCGGCCAGGAGCGCCTGGGCATGCACCCCATGACGGACGTGACCGGCGCCCGCATGGACGGCGACGAGGTCGTCCTGACCCTCGTCGACCGCAAGTCGGGAGCCGAGTGGGAGATGCGCACGGACCTGGTGCTCCTGGGCACCGGCTTCGTCCGGGAGATGCCGTGGGCGGTCAAGGCCCTCGCGGAGTCGATCGGTGTCGAGGAGATCAACGTGAGCCGCAACTACCGGCTCGACCTCGGCCGTCCCGCGACCGCCGCCTGCTACCTGCAGGGCGTCAACGAGGCCACCCACGGCATCGCCGACTCGCTGCTCAGCGTGCTCGCGGGCCGCTCCGCCGAGATCACCGAGGACATCCTGGCGCACCGCCGGAGCCGTTCCGCCGAGGCCCCGGCCACGCGGGAGTTCGCGCTCGCCGGCGCGGTCTGAGACCCGCGCGCCCCTCACCAGTCGTACCCGCCAGCCGAGGAGAGACCGAAGCACATGCTCACCCAGCCACTCGACCGCGAAGGACTGACGCACGAGAACGGCCTCGACGCGCAGCGGCTGCTGCCCTGGCCCGAGCTCAACGCCCCCTTCGAGGGGTCCTGGTGCGTGATCCGGCCCGGCACCGCATCGACGGCCCACGCCCACCACGAGTACGAGATCTTCATCGCCGTCGCCGGCTCCGCCGTGCTGGAGTCCCAGGGCGTGCGCAAGCCCTTCACGACCGGGGACATCGTGCACTTCACCCCGGGCTCCGACCACCGGGTGATCAACGAGTCCGACGAGGACTTCGAGATGTACAGCGTCTGGTGGGACCTCGACATGACACAGCGGTTCGCAGCTCGCCACGAAGGAGCCCAGGCATGACACGCCGTACGGTCATCATCGCGCCGCCGCCGACCCCCAACGGGGACCTGCACACCGGACACCTGGCGGGCCCGTACCTGGCGGGCGACGTGTACGCCCGCTACCTGCGGGCGTCGGACCGGCCGGTGATCTTCACCAGTGGCACCGACGACAGCCAGACCTACGTGGTGGCCAGCGCCGCCCGGGCCGGTCTGACACCGGAGGAGCTGGCCCTGCGCTCCGCCACGCAGATCCGCGCCACCCTGGAGGCGGCCGGCGTCTCCGTCGACGGCTTCGCCCCCTTCGACAAGGGCTACCGCCAGACCGTCATCGACTTCGTCACCGACCTCCACAGCGAGGGCGCCTTCCGCCTGAAGACGGTGCTCCTGCCGTACGTCGAGGCCACCGGCGAGTACCTGATGGAGGGCCTGGTCGCCGGCGACTGCCCGGTGTGCCTCGTGGAGAGCCGCGGCGGACTGTGCGAGTCCTGCGGACACCCCAACAACTTCGACGAGCTGCTGCGCCCGCGCTCCACGGTCGACCCGGACGCCGTCGTCACGCACCGCGAGGCACAGATCCTCGTGCTGCCGATGGAGGAGTACCGCGACCGGCTCGCCGACTACTACGTCCGGCACCGGGACGTCCTGCGCCCGCACACCGCGCAGCTCGTCCGGGAGGCGCTGGACCGGCCGCTGCCGGACTTCCCGATCACCTACCCCACCGCGTGGGGCATCCCGGCGCCGTTCACCGAGACGCCGGGCCAGGTCCTCAACGCCTGGGCCGAGGGCATGGCCGCCTCGATGTACTGCACCTGGTACGCGGCGGAGCAGCTCGGTGAGCACGCCGACCGCTTCGACGAGCACTGGCTGTCCGAGCACGGCATCGACCTCGTGTACTTCCTCGGATTCGACAACGTCTACTTCTGGGGAATGACGCACCTGGCGCTGCTGATGGCGCACGGCGACCGGTACGTCGAGCCGCACGCCATCGTGTCGAACGAGTTCTACGAACTGGAGAACCAGAAGTTCTCCACAAGCAAAGGTCACGTGGTCTGGGCCGCCGATCTGGTCGCCGAGGTCCCCCGCGACCTGGTGCGCTTCTACCTGGCGCTCACCGCGCCGGAGCACTCCCGGACGAACTTCAGCCGGGAGGCGCTCGACACCCTGTCGAGCTCCCGGTTGGTCAATCCGTGGAACCACCTCGCGGGCCGGCTGGAGGAGCTGCTCGCCGCGCATCCGGTGGACGCGCCGCTGCCGGTCTCCGAGACCGGTGCCCAGGAGGCGGGGATCGTCGTCGAGCGGTTCCGCTCCCACTACGAGCTGGAGAGCTTCAGCCTGCACCGGGCCGCGGACCTGATCGTCGTGCACCTCGACCGGCTGCTGAAGCAGGCGGACCGGGTGGCGGCGGACGTCCCGAGCGACCTCGGTGACCTGGTCCTCGCCGTCCGGACGTTGACCGCGTGCGCGGCTCCGCTGCTCGTCGACCTCGCGGCCCGGGCCGAGCGGGCCGGCGCCGATCTGAGCCTGCCGGCCGGTGCCTTCCCGGTCGAACCCGTCGCTCCGCTGCGACTCCCCCTCCTGTCCACCGCGGTCGGGGCGTTCGCGCCCGTGGCCGAGCCGGCCGTCATCCGAGCCTGACCTCCGAGGAGCACTGTGTCCACGATCGCCCCGCCCCGTCCCAATCGGGCAGAACGACTGCTCATCCCCGCGACCTTCATCACGAACCTGGGCAACGGCATCCAGCTCACCGCCGCCTCCTACCTGGTCTTCACCGAGGCCAACACCATGCTCGCGGTCAGCTGGCTGATGATCGCCGTCACCATCCCGCAGGTGGCGCTGTCCCTCTTCTTCGGCAAGCTCGCCGACCGCTTCGACCGCCGCACCCTGGCGATGATCTCGGACCTGGCCAGCGCGGTCGCCGCGATCGCCCTGCCGGTGTGGCTGGCCCTCGGCGGTAACCCCTCGACCGTCAGCTACGTCGCCAGCTTCGTCCTGTCGATCTCCGCGGCCCTGTTCTTCCCGGCCAGCAACGCCCTGATCAAGGAGCGCATCCCGGAGTCCCGGCTCGCGCAGTTCAACGGCAACGCCGAGATCGCCATCCAGGCCGGCACGCTCGCCTCGGCGGCCCTCGGCGGCTGGGTGATCGTCTGGGTGGGCACCACGTCGCTCTTCTACTTCAACGCGATCACGTTCCTGCTCTCCGCCGTCCTGCTGTTCTTCATCGGCCGTCGTCCGGCCGGCCAGGCCGTCACCGAGGCCGCCGCCAAGGCCGCGTCGGCCGCCGCCGCCCGGCTGACCGCCTCCCGCCCGCCGCTGGCCCGTCTGGCGCTGCTGTACATCATCGGCAACATCGTCATCATCGTCGGCAACAGCATCATGCTGGTCCTGGTCATCGAGGGCTTCAAGTCCAACGCCGGCTACCTCGGCATCGTCGACGCCCTGTTCGGCATCGGCGCCCTGTTCGCGGCCTGGGCCTTCAAGAAGATCAGCTCCAAGGCCACCGTGCTGAAGACCGCCCTGATCGGCTACCTCGCCTTCGCGGTGCTGCTGTCCATGGAGTCCATCCACCTCTACGCGATGATGGCCGTCATCCCGTTCGCCGCGATCGCCTTCTGCGTGGCCCGCATCTCGGCCCGCACCGCCCTGATGAGCGCGGCCCCCGAGGAGAAGACAGGCTTCGTGTTCGGCGCCACCAACGCCTTCGGCCTCGCCGCCGGCACCGCCGCCGTGGTCCTGATCTCGCTCCTGGTCGACTCCACCAACGTGAAGAACGGCTTCTACGCCCTCTCCGCCCTGGTCGTCGTCATCTCCACCCTCACCGTCATCTCGCTCCGCAAGCACGACCGTGAGGTCGCCGCCGCCGAGGCCGCCGCCGAGGCCGTCTCCGCGCCGGTCGCCGAGAGCGCCGAGGTCACCGAAGCCGCCGAGCCCGTCCCGGCCAAGGTCTGAGGGGGGCGGCACAGATGAAGCTGCTCGCGATCGAAGCCAGCCAGAACGCCACCTACTACATCTCGCGCTACCAGCAGATCGAGGCCCTCGGGGCCGAGGTCCACGTCCTCAACGGCATAGGCACGGAGGACTTCTGGGACGCCGACCGCTACCGGATCGCCGGCTCCAAGCAGATCGAGGACATCGTCACCGCCGCCAAGATCTGGCACGCGGAGGAGGAGTTCGAGGGGGTCCTGACCTTCTCGGAGTCCGGGGTCGTCACCGTGGCGGTCGTCGCCGAGGCGCTCGGCCTGCCGAGCATCGGCTTCGAGGCCGCCCGCACCAGCCGCAACAAGCTGCTGATGCGCCAGGCCCACGAGCGCGGCAGCGCCGCGCACCCCGGCTTCCGCCACGCCCCCGACATCGAGGCCGCCCTGAAGGCCGGCGACGAGCTCGGGTACCCGCTGATCCTCAAGCCCACCCTGGGCGCCGCCAGCAACTTCGTGTTCAAGGTCGACGACCCCGAGGAGATGCGGGCCCGCTTCGCGGACGCCACTTCGGGCATCGAGACCATGACCTGGGCCCTGATGGAGGCCGACGGCCTGGACCTCGGCCCGAACGGGATCATCGTCGAGGGCTACCTCGACGGCCACGAGCACCTCATCGAGGCGCTGGCCTGGGACGACGAGGTGTACCTCGGTTCCATCGTGGACCGGATCACCGTCGAGAGCGGCACCTTCGACGACGACGTCCACCACGCGCCGAGCTCCCTGACCCCCGAGCAGATCGCCGCGGTCCACGAGGTGGTCCGGGACGCGGCCCACGCCCAGGGACTGCGCCGGTCCGTGCTGCACGCCGAGGTGCGCTTCCACCAGGGCAAGCCCTTCATCCTGGAGATCGCGATCCGTCCCGGCGGCGGCGGCCTCGACCACATGGCGCGGATCAGCGCCGGCCACGACCCCATCCGGTGCGTGGCGGACGTGGCCCGCGGTATCCGGCCCGACGTCTCGCACTACGCGCCGACCGGTGTGCACACCGCCGCGATGTGCCTGATCAGCGGCGCGGGCACGGTCGAGTCCATCGAGGTGCCCACCGAGGTCGCCGAGGACCCGGCGCTGTTCTTCCTCAAGATCACGGCCACGGCCGGGACCCTCATCAAGCGCCCGCCGGCCGGCAACAACATCCTCGGTTTCATCGGCGCCACCGGCACCTCCCTGACGGAGGCGCTGACCACCGCGCACGTGGCGGCCGGCCGCATCCGTACCGAGATGAGGCCGGAGCATGGCTGAGGCCCCCCGGCGTACGGCCACCAAGCGGCACTACCTGATGTGCCGGCCGACCCACTTCGAGGTGACCTACGCGATCAACCCGTGGATGAACCCCGAGAAGCCGATGGACGCCGACCTGGCGCTGGCCCAGTGGGAGCGGATCCGGGACCTGTACCTCGCCTTCGGGCACGAGGTCTCCTTCATCGACCCGGTCCCGGGCCTGCCGGACATGGTGTTCTCCGCCAACGGAGCCACCGTGGTCGACGGCAAGGTGCTGATCGCGAAGTTCCGCCACCAGGAGCGGGCGGCCGAGGCCGACGCGCACCGGGCCTGGTTCGAGGCCCACGGCCACACCGACATCCACCTCCCGCGGTACGTCAACGAGGGCGAGGGCGACTTCGCCCCGGCCGGCCGGCGGATCCTGGCCGGCGCGGGATTCCGTAGCGACCCCGGCGCGCACGAGGAGCTCGCCGAGTTCTTCGGCCTGCCGGTGGTCGGCCTGACCCTGACCGACCCCCGCTTCTACCACCTGGACACCGCGCTGTTCGTCCTCGACGAGGACCTGGTGGCGTACTACCCCGCCGCCTTCTCCGAGGAGAGCCAGGAGGTGCTGCGCGAGCTGTACCCGGACGCGATCCTCGCCACCCGCCAGGACGCCGACGCCTTCGGCCTGAACGCGGTGAGCGACGGACTGAACGTGGTGGTGACGGAGACCGCCACCCACCTGATCGACGAACTGCGCGAGCGCGGCTTCGAGCCGCACCCCGTGGACATGTCCGAGCTGCTGAAGGCCGGTGGCGCGGTCAAGTGCATCACTCAGGAGATACGACACCGGTGATCGACTACGACGGCAGAAGTTTCCGCAACACCGGCTACCCGTCCGACCAGGACGCCCCCGTGGGCCACTACCGCCAGGAAGGCGACCTGCTCTGGGCCGACTTCGACGGAGGCCCCGTCCGCAGGGGCTCGCTGAACGGGCGCGTGGAGCCCGACGGGAACCTGGAGTTCGCCTACACGATGGTCCTCGCCGACGGCGAGGTGGTCGCCGGGCGGTGCTGGAGCACCCCCGAGTTCCTGGACGACGGACGGATCCGGCTCAACGAGCGCTGGGAGCGCTACGGAGCCCACTCGGACAGCGGCGTGTCCGCACTGGAGGAGGTAAGGACATGACCCCGCCCACCACCCCGCTCCGCGGGGGCAGCGTGACCTGGGCCTGCACCAGCGGCTTCAGCCCGGTCTTCATCTTCCCCTTCACCCCGGGCGAGTACTACGGGGTGGCCAACCTGCACGAGTTCCAGACCCTGATGTACCGCCCGCTGTACTGGTACGGGACCGGCGGCCAGCCGACGGTCGACTACGAGCGCAGCCTCGCCGAACCGCCGGAGTGGAGCGAGGACGGCCGCACGGCGACGATCACCATCAAGCCGTACCGGTGGTCGAACGGCGAGAGCGTCGACGCCGACAACGTGATGCTGTGGATGCACCTCCTGGAGGCCGAGAAGGACAGCTTCGGCGGCTACACGCCGGGCTTCTTCCCGGACAACCTCACCGGCTACGAGAAGGTCGCCGAGAACCGGGTCAGCTTCACCTTCGACCGCGCCTACTCGCACAACTGGGTGCTGATGAACCAGTTCAGCACCATCACCCCGCTGCCGAAGGCCTGGGACCGCACCGCCGACGACCGGCCGGCCGACGCCACCCACGACCCGGCGCAGGCCTCCGCCGTCTACGCCTACCTGCGGGCCTGCAACGACGAGCGCAAGAGCTGGGACACCAGCCCCGTCTGGAGCGTGGTCAACGGCCCCTGGAAGCTCAGCAGTTACACCATCGACGGGATCTCCGGCGAGGCCGTCCTGGTGCCCAACGAGACCTATTCGGGCCCGAACAAGCCCTACCTGGACGAGTTCCGGCTGGTGCCCACCGGCTCCGACACCGAGCAGTACGAGATGCTCCGCCGCGGCCCCGAGGCCCAGGACGGTGTGCAGATCGGCTTCCTGCCCTTCGACGAGATCACCGAGCCGGCCGAGGACCCGCTGGTCGGCGGGCCCAACCCGCTCGGCGAGCACTACGACCTCGTCCCCCAACTCACTTACAAAATTCATTACTTCCCGATCAACTTCAACAACCCGACCGTTTCCGGAAAGATCTTCAAGCAGCTCTACTTCCGCCAGGCACTGCAGTCCTGCCTCGACTCCCGGGGCGCCATCCGCGACGTCTACAAGGGCTACGGCTACCCGACCACCGGGCCCATCCCGGCCCTGCCGGACAGCCCGCTGCTCTCGCCCGCCGCGCACGAGGACCCGTACCCCTTCGACGTCGAGGCGGCCCGCGCCTTCCTCACCGAGAACGGCTGGGACACCAGCACCACCCCGGCGCGCTGCGTCCGCGAGGGCACCGGCCCCGGAGAGGCCGGCGAGGGCATCCCGGCCGGCACCCCGCTGCGGTTCTCGATGCGGTACGCCCAGGGCCACGAGACCCTGACCGCGGTCATGCGGAAGTTCGCCGCCGACGCCGCGAAGGCGGGCATCGAGATCGTGCTGACCGAGGTCGAGGCGAGCGTCCTGGTCCTGGAGGACACCACCTGCACCCCGGGCCCCGACAGCCCCTGCCTGTGGGAGTTCAGCGACTGGAACGGCGGCTGGGGTTACGGCCCCGGCTTCTACCCGACCGGTGAGGCGCTCTACTCCACCGGCTCCTCGGTGAACTTCGGCAGCTACAGCGACCCGAAGGCGGACGAGCTGATCGCCCGCACCGTCGTCAGCGACGACCTGGCGGACCTGTACGCCTACCAGGACTACATCGCGCGGCAGGTCCCCGTCATCTGGATGCCCAACTTCCCCTTCCGTCTCCTGGAAGTGGCCAAGGACCTGAAGGGCGTGGCTCCGATCAACCCCTTCGGACTGATCAATCCCGAGGACTGGCACTACGTCGGCGAGGTGCTCTGATGTACCAGCGATTGATCGATCTCCTCGACGGCAATCAGGCCCGGTACCGGCTGATCGACCACGTGGCCGAGGGCCGGACCGACCTGGCGAGCGTCCTGCGCGGTCACCCGCTGGACCAGGCCGCCAAGTGCATCGTCGTCCGCGTCAGCATCACCAAGCGCGTCGGCAAGTACGTGCTCGCGGTGGTTCCCGGCGACCGGCAGGTCGACCTGGAGGCCGTCGGCGCGCTCTTCGGCGGCGGGCGGACGGCCTTCGCCACCCCCGAGATCGCCGAGCGCCTGGCCGGCAGCGTCTGCGGCACGGTGATGCCGCTCAGCTTCCACCCCGATCTGCACCTCGTCGTCGACGAGGGCCTGATCCTCACCGAAGAGATCTACTTCAACGCGGCCCGCCTGGACCGCTCCGTGGCCCTGTCCACCCCCGACTACCTGGCCCTCGCCCAGCCGCAGCTCGCGGCGATCGCGACGGCCGGCGATCGGGTCCTGACCCACTCCGCGAGGTGACGAAGATGACGGACGACGACCGCACGACCGATGACGGCGTGGTGATCCTGGTCGGCAGCGGACAGCGCGCCTACCGCGAGTACCTGCTCGCCGGCGCCGCCAGGCGCCGCCCGATCTGGATCCTGGACGCCGTCGACCCGACCTGGCAGCAGGAGTACGTACGCGGCTCCACCACGGTGGCACTGCTCGACCGCGAACGCCTGGTCCCCGACACGGAAGGCCTGATCGAGGCCGCCGAGGCGGTGGCCGCCGAGCACCGCGTGGTCGGCGTGTTCAGCTACGACGAGACGCTCGTGGTGACCACCGCGCTGATAGCCGAGCGGCTCGGCCTGCCGGGACTGACCTCCCGGGGCGCCGACAACTGCCGCAACAAGCACAACACCCGGCAGCTGCTGACCGCCGCCGGCCTGCCCCAGCCGCACTTCGCCTACGTGACCGACGCCGAGGAGGCCCTCGCCACGGCCGACTCCTTCGGCTACCCGGTCGTCCTCAAGCCCCGCGGCATGGGCGCGAGCATCGGCGTCATCCGGGTCGACGACGCGGCCGGCGTCCGCGCCGCCTTCGAGGTCGCCGACGCCGCGAGCCGCGGCGGGAACAGCGACTACGAGGGCGGTGTGCTGGTCGAGGAGTGCGTCATGGGCCCCGAGATCAGCATCGACGGAGTGGTCTTCGACGGCGACTGGTCCCCGCTGTTCCTCGCGCACAAGGAAGTGGGTCTCGCGCCTTACTTCGAGGAGACCGGCCACGTGGTCAGCGCCACCGACCCGCTGCTGGCCGACGAGGAGCTGCTGGGAGTCCTGCGGGACGCCCACCGGGAACTGGGGATCGGCTACGGGATCACCCACACCGAGGTGAAGCTCACCACCCGCGGACCGGTGATCATCGAGGTGAACGCCCGCCTCGGCGGCGACCTCATCCCCTACCTCGGCAGCCTCGCCACCGGCGTGGAGCCCGGGGAGCTGGCCGCGGACGTGGCCGCCGGCGTCCGCCCCGTGTGGGACCCGACGCAGTCCCGCACCGTGGGGATCCGCTTCCTGTACCCGCCGGAGAACGGCACCGTCCGCTCGGTCGACGTACCCGCCCTCCCGGACGTACCGGGGTTGCTGGAGACGAACGTGATGGTGGCGCCCGGAGCAACGCTGCTGCTGCCGCCCGAGGGCTACCTCAGCCGGTACGCCAACCTCATCTGCGCCGCGGATACCGTCCTGAGCTGCGAGGAGTCCCTCGACAAGGCGGCCGCACTGACCACGATCGTCCTCGCCGGCTGACCCGTCGGCCATGCGAAAACTGAAGGGAGGTGTGTGATGTCGACGAGGGTGACGGTAGTGGGCGGCGGAGTGATCGCCCTGCTCACGGCGGTCGAGTGCGTGCTCGACGGACACAAGGTCACGGTCGTGGACCAAGGCCCCATCCCGCACAGCAGAGCCACCTCTTTCGACCAGCACCGGATCCTGCGGGCCTTGCACCCGGCGGACCCGCGGACCACGGCGGCCGCACTGCGTGCGCACCACCGCTGGGTCGAACTGGAAGAGCTGTTCCTGACGCGGTTCTACGAGCAGGTCGGCTCCCTCACCGTCCTGCCGCCCGCGGCCGCGACGGACGCGGCGACGATGCTCGCCGACGCCGGCGGCCACGCACGGGAACTGACGGCGGCCGGACTGGCCGACCGCTATCCGCACCTGCACCTGGGCGGCGGCCTCGGCGCGGTACTGGAGGACGAGGCGGGCGTGCTGCTCGCCGAACGGGTCCTCGCCGCCTGCGTCGGTTGGCTGAAGTGGCAGCGGGGCATCGAGCTGATCGAGCACCGCGCCGTGACCGCCGTCGACGGCGAGAGCGGCAGCGTACGGCTGGTGGACGGGCGGGTGCTGCGCAGCGACGCGGTGCTGGTGGCCGTGGGCCCCTGGTCCCGGGACCTGTTGCCGCCGAGCATCGCCGAGCGGCTGACGCTGTACCGCCAGTCCCTCCTCTACTGCCGGGTGCCCCGGCAGCAGTCGCAGGCCTGGTCGGTCACGCCGGCCATACCGGCCCTCGGCACCGCGGGCGGCGCCTGGCTGATCCCACCGGTGGCGGGCACGGCCCTCAAACTGACCTCGGCGACCGCCTGCCGCGAGGTGGACGGGATCACCGACTACGCCACCGACCCGTACTGGCAGCGCAAGCTGGAGAAGGAGTTCGGGGACATCCTCCCCGGCTTCGGCCCGGCCTGGGTCACCGCGGCGAAGGACGCCTACTACTCGTCCTTCGCCGAGACCGGCGGCCCCCTGCTGGTCGCCCTCGGCGGCGCGGGATTCGCGTACGCGGCCTGCGGTGGCACATCCTTCAAGTTCGCGCCGCTCATCGCACGGTCGCTGGCCGACCGGCTGATCGGCAGGAGTCCGTCCCTGATCGGCCTCGGTGCGCTCGACGGGCCACCGCTGGACGTCCACACCCCGCAGCTCGCGGGTCGGTGAGGGGGCGGCCGGGATGGGCGGCAGGACGAGCGAGGAGCGGGCAGTGGCGACGGTGGACGACGTACGGCGGCTCGCGCTGAGCCTGCCGAGGACCGAGGAACACCTGATCCGGGACCGGGTGAAGTTCCGGATCGGCAGCATCGTCTATCTCGCCCTGTCCCGGGACGAGAGCGAACTGGGCTTCGCGTTCCCCAAGGAGGAGCGGGCGGCGCTCGTCGCCGCCGAGCCGCAGAAGTTCTTCCTGCCGCGCGAGTCCGATCTGCGCTTCCACTGGGTGGAGGCCCACCTGGCGGCCCTGGACGTCGAGGAGCTGACGGAGCTGGTCACCGAGGCCTGGCGGATGGTGGTGCCCGCCAAGGTCGCCCGCGCCCATCTGGACCCGCCGGCCGCGCCGCCGCTGCCGCCCGCCCCGTCCCTGGCCGAACTGCGCTCCTCCGCCGAGGTGTTCAACGGCTTCGCGGGGGTGGACCGGAGCTGGCTCGCGTTCCGCGAGGAGACCGGTCGTGCCCTGGACCTCTCGCTCGCCGCGCACCGCGGCGCGCTGCACCGCTGGCTGAACTCCTGGGGCTGCCGCATCCGTTACCCGCGCGAGGGCGAACCCGACACCTTCGGCGAGGGGCTCGCCGCATGGGCGCGGCGGCACGCACCTTCGCACGCCCCGCTGGCCCGGCTCACCCCGCGGGAGATCGCCGGGTTCGCCGCCGCGTACGAGGAGTTGGCGGCGCTGCCGATCGGCCGCCGCAGCCTCGGTCCGACCGCCGCGGCCAAGGCGCTGTACGCGCTGCGGCCCGACTCGGTCATGCCGTGGGACGCGGCCATCGCGCAGCGGCTGCACGGAGCCCGGGACCGGGCGGCCTTCGCCCGCCACCTGGAGCTCGGGCGGAGCTGGGCGCGTGCGGCGATCGAGGAGAGCGGCGGCCTCGACGAGGCCGCCCTGTGCGCCGAGATCGGCCGCCCCGGGGTGTCCCTCGCCAAGATCCTTGACGAGCACCTCTACGTCACGATCACCTACGCGGCCTGAGGCGACCGGCGGCGCGGTCCTCCCCCGGCCGGGCCTACCTCGGCTGCCGCGCGGGCGTCCGGCCCGGCGCCGCCGCGGGCGCCGGGTCCTCCTCCGTCGGGTCCGGCTGCGTCAGCGCGTACGCCCGGGCCATCGGCGTCAGTCCGTACTGGCCCGGCAGGTCGGAGTGGTCGAGCAGCCCCGCGTCGAGGAGCCGTTCGAGAAGGTCCTCCACCGGCTGCGCGGACCGCTCGACCAGCATGGCGAGCGCGTCGGCGGACTCGTACACCACGTTGTCCACGGAGGGCGGATTGTCGGAGCCGGCGAACTGGCGCAGCATCAGGCGGGCCCACGGGGTCAGCAGCCGGTAGGCGCTGTCGAGGCGGGTGCTCAGCGCGTCGTCCCCGATCTGCAGCCGGGCCAGGAAGCGGCCGGGTGCCCGGCCGTCCGGACCCTCGCCGAGCAGCTCGGACACGGAGTCCTGGAGCATCCACTCGGGGCGGGCCGCGATGCGCCGGCCGGCCAGGTTGAGCGCCAGCGGCAGGTCCCCGCAGGCGTCGGCGAGGCGCAGGCACGCGCGCGGCTCGCTGCCGACCCGGTCGCCGCCGAGGAGCTGCGCGAGCAACTCCATCGACTCGTCGCGATCCAGTGCGGGGAGCCGGATCCGGCCAATTCCGTCGAGGCCCAGTAGACGCGATCGGCTGGTGATGATGACGCGGCTCTCGGGAGCCGCGACGAGAAGTTCCCGGATCTGCCGCTCGTGCTGGACGCCGTCGAGCACCACGAGCAGCCGTCGCCGGTTCAGAAGCGATCGGTACAGGCCAATTCTCTGACCGGGATCGTTCGGGATCCGGTCGGTGGGGATGCCGAGCGCCTCCAGGAAACCGCCCGCGATGCCGGCGGCGTCCTTGCGGCCGTCGGCCGCCGGGTCGAGGTTCGCGTAGAGCTGTCCGTCGGGCAGGTTCACGGCGAGTTCGTGGGCGAGCCGCAGGGCGAAGGCCGTCTTGCCCGCACCGACCTGACCGCTGATCACCAGGGGCGCCGCGAGGCGCTGTCCGTCGTACGAGGGGGCGGTCAGTGCCCGGGCCCGCTGGAGCAGCTCACGCCGTCCCACCAGGGGATGAGCCTCCATCGGTAGTTGTGAGGGCGGCGGCAGCACGGCGCGTACGTCGGCCGCCCGCAGCTCGTTCTCCTGGTGCTGCTGCACGGCCTTGACCGCCGGACGGGCGCCTGCGTCGTCCCCGTCGGCGCGGGCCGCCTCGTGCCAGCGGCGCTCCCAGCTGGCGCGGTCGCCGCCGCAGGCCTCGGCGAAGGCGAGGGCCACCTGCAGGGTCGGGAGGCGGTAGCCGGCGGCCGCGTCGGAGAGTACGGACGCGGAGAACATGGCACGCGTGGCCATGTCGCGGTAGCCGGGACTGCCGGCCGCGGTCCGCAGCCTGCGCAACTCCCGGGCGAACGCGGTGACTGGTCCGGCATCGGGGGCCAGTGGTCTCTCCAGTCTTCCCACAGCCTGCTCCTTCGGTACTCGCTCCTGTGCTGCCTGCTCCGGGCCGCCCATGAACTGTCCGTGTCGCCCTTCCTGATCTGCTACCGGATGCTTACCGCCTGCTAGTGGTAACCCCTATGATCCGGTTGACATGACCTGGCCAGGGGTCTTGTTCATTTGGGGGTGGATGTCCGATGCCGGGGGCGGATGCGGAGTCCGGGGAGAGACGTGGCGCGAATCCTGCGGGGGGCAGGCTGCGCTTCCACGTGCTCGGATCGCTCGAGGGATGGTTCGGTGAGGTACGACTGAGGCTGGGGGGAGCGATTCAGGAACGGGTCCTGTGCATGTTGCTGCTCGAAGCCGGACGGGTGGTGCCCGTGGCCCGCCTCGTCGAGGCGACCTGGGAGAAGGACCCGCCGGTGACCGCGGCGCACCAGGTCCGCAAGGCCGTCGCCGACCTGCGGCGGCGCATACCCACCGGCACCGAGGTGATCGCCACCGACGGGCCGGGATACCGCGTGGTGGTGGCGGACGACCAGGTGGACCTCCTGGAGTTCGACGCCTTGACCCGGGCGGCGGGGCAGGCCCTGCGGGAAGGCGGGCGGTCCGCGGCCGCCGAGGCACTGCGGGCCGCTCTCGCGCTGTGGCGGGGATCGGTCCTGTCCGGCACGGGCGGACCGGTGATCGAGGCCGCGGCGACCGCGCTGGAGGAGCGTCGGCTGGCCGCCGCCGAGCAGTTCTTCGACCTGTGCCTGGCACTGGGCGAGAGCGGCGAACTCATCTCGGGCCTGCGCGCCCTGATCACCCAGCACCCGCTGCGGGAGACGCTGCGCGGCCACCTGATGCTCGCCCTGTACCGCTCCGGGCGGCAGGCGGAGGCGCTCAAGGAGTACGGGGAGGTCCGCGAGCTGCTCGTGGACGAGCTCGGGATCGACCCGGGCCCGCGGCTCGCCAAGCTGTACGAGGCGATCCTGCGGGACAGCCCCGAGCTGGCCGCGCCCGAACGGCCGGCGCCGGTGCCCGTGGCACCCGTACGTCCGGTGTCCGAACCGGCGGTACCCGTGGAGCCGGTGCCCGAACCGGCCGTCGCCGTGACCGCGGCGTCCGAGGGCGCGGCACCCGAGGCCCCGCCCCGCACGGAGGCGGACCGGGAAGGGGAGCCGGGAGCGCGCACCGCCCCGGTCGACGCCCCGTGCACCCTGCCCTACGACCTGCCCGACTTCACCGGCCGCGCCAAGGAACTGGCCGAGCTCTTCGACTACGTGCAGGACGAGGGCCGCGCCGGCGACCGCTACGCCCGGATCGTGGCCATCGACGGCATGGGCGGCATGGGCAAGACCACCCTGGCGGTGCGCGCCGCGCACCGGCTGGCCGACCGGTATCCCGACGGGCAGCTCCACATCGACCTGCACGGATTCACCCCGGGCCGCGAGCCCGTGACGCCGACCGCCGCGCTCGACGGCCTGCTGCGGACCCTCGGTACCCCGGGCGACCGGATCCCCGAGGACCTGGAGGGGCGCACCGCCGTGTGGCGCTCCAAGCTGGACGGCCGGCGGATGCTGCTCCTGTTCGACAACGCGGTCGACGCGGCGCAGATCAGGCCCCTGCTGCCGGCCTCGCCCGGCTCCCTCGCCCTGATCACCAGCCGCGGGCGACTGCTGGACCTCGACGGCGTCGAGTGGGTGTCGATCGGGATGATGGAGCCCGAGGACAGCACCAGCCTGATGGCGGAGACCCTCGGTACCACCCGGGTGGCCGCCGAGCCGGGGGCCTCGGCCGAACTGGCCGAGTTGTGCGGGCACCTGCCGCTCGCGCTGCGGATCGCGACCGCCCGGCTGCGCAACAGGCCGCGCTGGACGGTGCGTTACCTGGTCGAGCGGCTGCGTGACGAGAAGCGCCGGATGGACGAGCTGAGTTCGGGAGAGCGCAGCGTCGCGGCGACCCTTCGCCTGTCCTACCTGGCGATGGACGAGGAGTACCGGACCGCGTTCCGCATCCTCAGCCTGTACCCGTGTGCCGGGACCGACGTCCATTCGGCGGCCGCGCTCCTCGGTACGACCGTCCGGGACGCCGAGGACGCCCTGGAGTTCCTGCTCGACGTGCATCTGGTGCAGCAGCCCGACATCGGCCTCTACACCTTCCACGACCTGGTGCGCAGCTTCGCCCAGAGCCTGCGCGGCCCGGCGACGGCGGACGACGACGCGGCGGCGGTCGAGCGGCTGCTCAGCTACTACATGACGACCTCGGACGCGGCCTGCGAGATGCTGTTCCCGGGCCGTGAGCGCCGCCCGACCGGCATCCCGCCGTACCAGGGCGAGCGGCCGCGCTTCCGGGACGCCGAGCAGGCCGTGAGCTGGTTCGACCGGGAGCAGGCGGGTCTGCTGGCTGCCGTGTCCTTGGCCGAGCGGTCCGGCCACGACCGGTACGCGGCCTGCCTGAGCCGCAACATCGGCTTCCACCTGCACTCGCACGGGCAGCTCGACGAGTTCTGGAGCGTCGGCCACCTGGCGGTGGCGGCGGCCCGCCGGCTCGACGATCCGGCGCTCCTCGGCATCAGCCTGGCCAATCTGGGCGCGGCCTGCTGGAAGCTGGGCCGTTTCGAGGAGGGGCTGGAGGTGGCCCGTGAGGCGCGCGACACCGCGGTCCGTGCCGGGGACCGGCACACCGAGGCGAACAGCGAATCGACCATCGGGCTGCTGCTGTCGATGCTCGGGCGGTACGGGGAGGCCCTTCCGCTGCTGGAGCGGTCCGTGACGGCGGCCCGGGAACTGGGCAATCCGCGCGCGGAGTGTGAGAGCCTCACCACCCTCAGCACGCTGTACGAGCGGTGGGGCCGCTATCAGGAGGCGGCCGCGGCCGCCCACCGGGCGATCGAGATCGACCGTGATCTCGGCTACCGCAGCAACGAGATCATGGCCCTGGCCGATCTGGCCTTCGCCCAGGTGGGGCTCGGTGAATACGCGGAGGCGGACGCCGGCCTCAAACGCGCCCGTGACCTGTGCGACGAGACCAGGTCACCGGGTGACGTGGCCCTGGTACTGGCCCTGTCCGCCCAGGTCGCGCACGAACGGGGCGACGGCGCGCAGGCCCGCGCGTTCGCCGAACGTTCCTTGGCCCTGGGCCGCACCAGCGGCGCCCCGATCCGGCTCGCCAAGGTCGAGAACGTCCTCGGCCGGCTCCACATGGCGTGGGGGGAGCACCAGGTGGCGCTCGACCTGCACACGCACGCCCACAAGATCGCGGAGCCGATGAGTTTCCGCGCCGAGGAGGCGTCCGCGCTGGTGGGGATGGTCCAGGCGGCCGAAGCGCTCGGGGATCTCCCGGCCGCGGCCGGATACCGGGCGGCCGCCGAGGAGTTATTCGACTTCATGGGCCTGCCGGCGCACCGCCGGACGTACTGACCGCGCAACGGGAAGTGCCCCGCACCGGAGTCCGGTGCGGGGCACTTCCCGTTGCGCGGCGAGCGGCAGGTCCTAGCGGGGGGACGGGACCGGCGTCGGGGCCGGGGAGGCGACCCCGGGGCCCTTGTCGTCCGCGAGGACCTGGTAGCCGGAGGGCTGACCGGTGTCCACCGGGCTGCTGACCGTCACACCGACTCCGATCGCCAGAGCCGCCGCGATGATTCCGATCAGGCCCGCCAGCTTGCTGCGCATGTGTTGATCCCCCTGGTGTGTACCCGGTGCGGCTCCCGTGTGGTGCGGTGGCCGCTCTCGACAGGACAAAGAGTGGCCGAGGCGCTTACCGGTCCGTTCCCCTCTCGATACCGCCCGTGGTCGCGCTGTGGGAACGGCGGTTCCCGGCCTGTTCCCGGTCCGGCTCCGTGGCCGCCGCGATCCGTGATCCCCGCGCGCTGACCAGCACATCCGTCCGCGTGGTGCCCGATTCGTACCCGGCCAGATCCAGCAGGGCCCGCACCGTCGAGCGGATGCCGGCCTGCTCCGCGTCGTGGAGCGGGGGCGCCGTTCCCTCGGGGGCGATGTCGGCGACCAGGTGCATGCCGTCGACGGTCAGCGTCTCCACCCTGAACTTGTCTCCGGTCAGGAGCTCTTCGACGAGATAAGGAGCCGAGTGCCGGGCGGTGACGGCCTGTTCGGCCCACCGGGCGAGCTCGGGACGGTCGTGCACCGCGACGGTCCACCAACACCCGGATCTGTCGGCCGACTTGATGACCACGGGCAGCGGGAAGTCCTCGGCCAGCGAGCAGGCCTCGGTGACGGACCGGGCCTCCTCGGCACGCACCGCGGAGGTCCGGCTCTCGTTGAGGATCCGCCGGATCGTGACCGCGTCCGGCAACCCGCGGGCCGGCCTCCCGCGCTCGGCGGACAGTTCCCGCAGCACCTCCTCGGTGGCGGCCGCGGTCCCGCTGCCGAGACCCTTCTCCAGATCGCTCGCGAGATGGAGGACCTGCCCGATCCCGTGCCGCCGGACGGTGTCCGTCAGCAGGGTGCGGAGGGCGGCCGTGTCGTCGAAGTCCACCCTCAGGAGCCGCTGCGGGGGCAGCTCCGCGGGAAGCCGCGCGTCCGGTGGGTGGGGTCCGGGATCGGACACCACCCAGACGTCCAGGCCCGCCACGATCGCGGCGCTCACGAGCCCGGGTCCGGGCCTGACCAGCACTACCCGCTCCGCGGCCTGTCTGATGATCACAGAAATCTCCTCCATCGTGTCCCACGATGGTGTCGCCGGGCCTTCCCGGTCCCTTACCGCCGCGTTCCCTCACCGGGCCGCGGCCCCGCTCACGCGTCCCCCGGACGGCCCCGTCGCAGGGCCTTCGGACGCCCGGTGCAGGACAGTGGAAGGAGGGCACGATCCCAGGGGGGACCAGCACGCCGGAGGCGTACAGACATGGGACTCTTCGACTTCCTGAAGTCCGACAGACACAAGGCGCACGACGTCGCCGAGAAGGCGGACGAACAGGTGCAGCAGCCGGCGGGCGAGGCCCGGAGGCCGCCCGCAGGATCGGCGGCCGACGCCGCCTCGGCCACCCGGGCCACCGCCGAGCGCATGGCGGCGGCCGCGCCGCCCCGGCCCGCCCCCGCGACCCCGACCCCCACCTCCGCCGCGCACAAGGCGGTGCCCGCCGCCCCCCGGCCGACCGCGATGCCGAAGCCCGGGGCCGCCTCCCCGGCCGCGCCGGGTGCCATGCACACGCCCACCCCGCACTCGGCCGCGCACAAGGCGGTACCGGCGGCCCCGACGCGGGGGCCAGGGTCCACCGCGAAGAAGCGCACCTACACCGTCCGGGCCGGCGACTCGCTCCCCGCGATCGCCCGTCAGGAACTGGGCAACGAGGCCCGCTGGCGTGAGCTCTACGCGATGAACAGGGGGGCCGTCGGCCCCAACCCCGACCTCATCCGCCCGGGCACGGTCCTCACCCTCCCCGGCTGACGCCGCGCGCAGGCGGAAGGGGCCCGGATCCTGGTGACAGGATCCGGGCCCCTTCCGATGTGCCGCTCAGAGCTGCTTGTCGTCGGGGCCCGCCCCGGCCTCGCGCTCCTTCTCGGCCAGCTCCTCGTCGAAGCCGGTCGGCGCCGCGTCGCGCGCCGACAGCTCGGTGGCCGCCGGCGGTTCGACGAGCCAGTCCGGATTCGACTGCTGGTCCCACCACTTCCACACCGCGAAGGCGGCCGCCGCCAGGACGCCGACCAGCGCGGCACCCCGCAGGATCTTTCCGTTGCGCTCGCGCCGCCGATGACGGCGCACCAGCTTCTGCACTTCCTTGGCGGTCACCTGGCCGCGCAGCGCCGCGAAGGCCGCCGTCGACCGCGAAGCGGCCTCCTCGGCCACCGGCGTGGCGGCCGCGATCGCGCTCTCGATCTTCGGCTGGGTGTAGTCGGCGGCCTGCCGCGCCGCCCGGCGCGCCTGTGTCGCCGCCCGGTCGACGGGGGGCGGCACATGGGCCCGCGCCGCCTTGAGCCGGGGATGCAGATGGCAGTCGTAGGTCGAACGGGCATGCTGGGCGGCGTTGGTGGCCGCGTAGGACACCTTGGGTGCCAGCCGCTCGTTCGCTTCCTGGGCGTAGTGCACCGCGGCTTCCTTGGCGGATTCCGCGTACGGTGCCACCACTTCCGTCGCGTGCCGCACACTCTCCCTGGCGCTCTCGGCTGCCAGGCGCATGCTCTCCTTGCCGGTCACGGGATCCTCCTCCTCGGTGGCGGACACAGTTCACCTTTCCACCCTTTGTCGGATCATGCCTGCCATATCGCGGACAGGCATGCGTGACAGGGCATACGGGTGGAGGATTTCAGTGCCGCGGAGCGCTCCGTGCGACCATCTGGACCGACAGTGATGACTATGGAAGGCAGATCCGTGGCCGAGAAGCTCTACGCCACCCTGAAGACGACCCACGGCGACATCGAGATCGAGCTGCTGGAGAACTTCGCCCCGAAGACCGTCAGGAACTTCGTCGAGCTTGCCACGGGCGCCCGTGAATGGACCCGCCCCACCGACGGTCAGAAGACCACGGACCCGCTGTACGACGGCACCGTCTTCCACCGTGTCATCAGCGGTTTCATGATCCAGGGCGGCGACCCGCTCGGCAACGGCACCGGCGGCCCGGGCTACCGGTTCGCGGACGAGTTCCACCCCGACCTGGCCTTCACCAAGCCCTTCCTGCTCGCCATGGCCAACGCGGGCCCGGGTACCAACGGCTCTCAGTTCTTCATCACCGTCGCGCCCACCGCCTGGCTGACGCGCAAGCACACCATCTTCGGCGAGGTCACCGACCCGGCCAGCCAGAAGGTCGTGCAGGCCATCGCCGCCGGCCCCACCAACCCCCGCACCGAGCGGCCGCTGGACGACGTGATCATCAAGTCCGTGGTCGTCGAGAAGCGCTGACGCCCGGGAACCTTCCGGCCCCGCCCGTCCGTACTGGATACGTACCGGCGGGGCAGCCCGTGCCTCGCCGCTGACCGAGGGAACCGATGGACACCGACCGTCTGCCGGGCTGCTACCGCCACCCGGACCGCGTCACGGGGATCACCTGCACCCGCTGCGAGCGTCCCATCTGCCCCGAGTGCATGATCAGCGCCTCGGTCGGCTTCCAGTGCCCCGAGTGCGTCCGCGCGGGCTCCGGCACCGGCCACCCACCGACCGCGAACGCGCCGCGCACCATCGCCGGCGGGGTGGTCGCCGCCGATCCCCATCTGGTCACCAAGATCCTCATCGGGATCAACGTCCTGGTGTTCCTCGTGATGCTCTCCGACCCGGCGTTCGCGGTCCGGCTGGAGCTGATCGGCGGCCGGTACCAGGAGTATCCCGGCGGCCCGCTCCACGGGGTGTCCGCGGGCGAGTACCACCGGCTGCTGACCTCGATGTTCCTGCACGTCGAGTGGTGGCACGTGGCCGGCAACATGATCGGCCTGTGGGTGATCGGCGGGCCCCTGGAGGCGGCGCTGGGCCGGGTCCGCTATCTCGCGGTCTACCTGCTCTCGGGCCTCGGCGGCAGTGCGCTGGTCTATCTGCTGAGCGAGCCGTACGTCCGGACCCTCGGCGCGTCCGGCGCCGTCTTCGGGCTGCTGGGCGCCACCGTCGTCCTGGCGAAGCGGCTGCGCTACGAGATGCGGCCGGTGATCGTCATGGTCGTGCTGATGCTGGTACTGACCTTCGTACCGCTCGGCCGCGCGCTCACGGTGTCCTGGCAGGCCCATGTGGGTGGCCTGGTCACCGGAGCGCTGGTGGGTCTGGGCATGCTCGTGCCCACCGCCGGCCGGCATCGCGCACTCGTCCAGTGGGGTACCTGTGCGGTGGCTTTCCTGCTGGCCGTGGTGCTGATCCTGATCCGCACCGCGGAACTCACCTGATCACACCGGCGTCAACTCTCCACAGAGTTATCCACAGATCGTCTGTCTTTTCCTCAGGTGTGGATGACGCTGTGGATAACTCATGGGGAGAGCTTCCCTCAGGGGCTGTCGGGTGCTACTTCCACTGCGTGGATACGCCGAATCCGGCAGCGATGAAGCCGAAACCGACCACAATGTTCCAATTGCCCAGAGCCTCGATCGGCAGCTGGGTCTCGGTCACGTAGAAAACCACGATCCACGCGAGTCCGATCAGGAAGAACGCCAGCATGACCGGGGCGACCCAGCTGCGGTTCGTCAGCCGGATGCTCTGCGGCTGCCGGGTCGGCGGCGGCGTGTAGTCGTCCTTCTTGCGGATACGTGACTTCGGCACGAGGGGCTCTCCTGTCGATGCGCTGGGGACCTTGCCTGCCCCGGGCGTCCGTTAGCGTAGTGGACCTGTGGCGTTGAAGGAGAAGGGTACGTTGAGCAATTCAGACGACTCCTCCGCGGGTCCCCGTCGCCGGGCCAGGCCGGTCCGGCTGCTGACGGCCGCCGTCTTCGCCCTGGCCGGGCTGCTCTTCGTCACCAGTTTCAACACCTCCAAGGGTACGAACATCCGGACGGACGCCTCACTCCTGAAGCTGTCGGACCTGATCAAGGAACGCAGCCAGGACAACGCGGAGCTGGAGCAGAGCACCGCGGCCGTACGCGGCCGGGTGGACACCCTCGCGGAGCGTGACGACGGCAGCACCAAGGCCGAGGACGCCAAGCTGGCCGCCCTGCGCGCCGCCTCCGGCACCGAGGAGCTCACCGGCAAGGGCCTGACGGTCACCCTCAACGACGCCCCGCCGAACGCCACCGCCCGGATCCCCAACGTGCCCGAGCCGCAGCCCAACGACCTGGTGATCCACCAGCAGGACCTGCAGGCCGTGGTCAACGCTCTCTGGCGCGGCGGTGCCCAGGGCATCCAGGTCATGGACCAGCGGCTGATCTCCACCAGCGCGGTGCGCTGCGTGGGCAACACCCTGATCCTCCAGGGCCGCGTCTACTCGCCCCCCTACAAGATCTCGGCGGTCGGCGACCCGGGCACCATGAAGAAGGCCCTCGCCGCCTCGCCGGCCCTGCAGAACTACCAGCTGTACGTGAACGCGTACGGGCTGGGCTGGAAAGTGGACGAGCACAAGGCGCTGACACTTCCCGGCTACTCCGGCACAGTGGACCTCCACTATGCGAAGCCGGTGGCGCCCACCCCGTGATCGGGTCCGTCCTGACGTCGTACTGCGCCTGCTGGTACGGACGTTCAGCGAGGTGTGCCTGACGGCGGGCACCCTCATCGTGCTCTTCGTCGCCTACGTCCTGCTGTGGACCGGGGTCAAGGCCGACCGGGCCATGGACGGGGAGATGGACCGGATGCGCGACCGCTGGGCGGCCGCCCCGGCCGCCGCGCCCGGGCCGCCGCCGTCACCGGCCCCGTCGCGGGCTCCCGCCCAGGCCCCGCCGATGTCCCCGACGCCGACGCCGGCCGCGCCGCCGGAGCGCCACCCCGCCGGCCGGGCCTTCGCCGAGATGTACGTCCCGCGCTTCGGCCCGGACTGGGTCAAGCCAGTACTGGAGGGCACCGACCCCGAACTGCTGAAGAAGGGCCTCGGCCACTACGCCGCCACCGCCCCCCTCGGCGCGGTCGGCAACTTCTCGGTGGCCGGCCACCGACGTACCTACGGGGACCCCTTCAAGGACTTCCCGCGCCTGCGCCCGGGGGACGTGGTGATCCTCAAGGACGCGAGCACCTGGTACACCTACACGCTCCGCTCCGCGCCCCTGCGCACCCTGCCCACCGACGTCGCCGTGGTCGACCCGGTCCCGGAGAAATCGCCGTTCCGGGCGCCCGGCCGCTATCTGACCCTGACGACCTGCGATCCGGAATGGGGTCACAGCCACCGGCTGGTCGTCTGGGCGGAGCTGACCGGGACGCTCCCCGCCGCCGAGGGGCGGCCGGAGGGTTTGTCCGGGTGACCCACCCTTTCGGGCCGCTGCCTTTAGTCTGTTCGCGTACCGCCCCCGCGGTGCGTTGAACGAACATGGACGAAAAGGAATCAGGCGGCATGTACGGCTGGATCTGGCGGCATCTGCCGGGAAACGCGTGGGTACGCGCGCTGATCTCGCTCGTACTGGTTCTCGCGGTGGTCTTCGTACTGTTCCAGTACGTCTTCCCGTGGGCCGAGCCGCTTCTTCCGTTCAACGATGTGACGGTGGACGAGGGATCGGGAGCCACTCCGTGAGCGCGCGCATTCTGGTTGTGGACAACTACGACAGCTTTGTCTTCAACCTGGTCCAGTACCTCTACCAGCTCGGCGCCGAATGCGAGGTGCTGCGCAACGACGAGGTCGAGCTCGCGCACGCGCAGGACAGCTTCGACGGCGTGCTGCTGTCCCCCGGCCCCGGTACGCCGGAGGAGGCGGGCGTCTGCGTCGACATGGTCCGCCACTGCGCGAGCACGGCCGTCCCCGTCTTCGGCGTGTGCCTCGGCATGCAGTCGATGGCCGTGGCCTACGGCGGCGTCGTGGGCCGGGCGCCCGAGCTGCTGCACGGCAAGACCTCACCCGTGATCCACGAGGGGCTCGGGGTGTTCCAGGGGCTGCCGTCGCCGTTCACCGCGACCCGCTACCACTCGCTCGCGGCCGAGCCCGGGACCCTGCCGGACGCGCTGGAGGTCACGGCGCGGACCGAGGACGGGATCATCATGGGCCTGCGCCACCGGGAGCACGACGTCGAGGGCGTGCAGTTCCACCCCGAGTCGGTGCTGACCGAGTGGGGTCACCGGATGCTCGCCAACTGGCTGGTGCGGTGCGGTGACACGGGCGCCGTGGAGCGCTCGGTGGGGCTGGCCCCGGTGGTGGGCAAGGCCGTCGCGTGACCGCGGTCGCGCCGTCCGCGCCCACGCAGGGCCGGGCCGCGCGACGCAGGGCCGCTCAGGAGGCCGCGAAACAGGCCGCCCGACGCAGCCGTAGGCGGGGCGGCCGGCGGCGCAGGCGGCCGGCCTCGGGCGGCCCGGTGGTCATCGCGAGCCGGCTCGGCGGAGAGCTGTTCATCACGCTGGGCCTGGTGATGCTGCTGTTCGTCGCCTACCAGCTCTGGTACACGAACCTGCTGGCGGAGCGCGTGGCGAACGGCGCCGCCGGCTCCCTGCGGCAGAACTGGGAACGGGACCCCGGCGGCTCCGGGGCCGCCGCACCGCCCGTGACGGCCTTCGAGCCCGGCCAGGGCTTCGCGATCCTGCACATCCCGAAGCTGGACGTGAAGGTCCCGGTGGCGGAGGGCATCAGCAAGCCGAAGGTGCTGGACAAGGGCATGGTCGGGCACTACGGCGAGGGCGCGCTGAAAACGGCCATGCCGGCCGACAAGCAGGGCAACTTCGCGTTGGCCGGACACCGCAACACCCACGGCGAGCCGTTCCGCTACATCAACAGGCTGGCGCCCGGGGATCCCGTCGTGGTCGAGACCCGGGACGCGTACTACACGTACGAGACGACCTCGTCGCTCGCGCAGACACCGCCGACGAACGTGGCGGTGATCAAGCCCGTGCCGGAGGGTTCGGGATTCACCTCCGCGGGCCGGTACATCACCCTGACCACCTGCACCCCGGAATTCACCAGCACCTACCGGTTGATCGTATGGGGCAGGATGACCGATGAACGCCCCCGCAGCCAGGGCCCGCCGCCCGCGCTGACCAGTTAAGGACGAATCAGCCGTGTCTCGTGCCCGCTGCCGCGCCGCGGCCCCGCCCGTCGGCAACCGCAGTGTGCTCGCCGGATTCCTGAGCCTGCTGGGCGAGGTCCTGATCACCGTGGGCCTGGTGCTGGGCCTGTTCGTGGCCTACTCGCTGTGGTGGACGAACGTGCTCGCCGACCGACAGGCGTCGGCGCGCGGGGACGAGATCCGCCGGCAGTGGCACGACCCGTCCCCGCAGGCCGCTCCGCCCGGGGCGCTGGACACCCAGGACGGCGTCGGCTTCCTGCACGTACCGGCGATGCGCAACGGCGAGGTGCTCGTCAAGGCGGGTACCGACCCGGACATCCTCGACGACGGTGTGGCCGGGTACTACACGCAGCCGGTGAAGTCGGCGCTGCCGTGGGACGAGAAGGGCAACTTCGCGCTCGCCGCGCACCGGGACGGCCACGGGGCGAAGTTCCACAACATCGACAAGATGAGGAACGGCGACGCGATCGTCTTCGAGACCCGCGACACCTGGTACGTCTACAAGGTCTTCGCGGAGCTGCGCCAGACCTCGAAGTTCAACACCGACGTGATCAACGCGGTCCCCAAGGACTCGGGGAAGACCGCCCCGGGCCGATACATCACGCTCACCACCTGCACCCCCGTCTACACCTCGAAGTACCGGTACATCGTGTGGGGCGAGCTGGTCCGCACCGAGAAGGTGGACGCGAAGCGGACCCCGCCGCCCGAGCTGAGCTGAGCGGCTGCCGGGACCTGAGCGGCCGCGGCACCACGAGAGCCCCAGAAGGCCCCTCTGGGAGCCGTCGGCGCCTCCTTGGCCCCACGAGGCCCACCCGCCCCGGAGAAGCCCGCAGGTGGCCGCACAGCGGCAGAACGTGAAGAGGTACGTGAAAAGGTCCGGCCTCCTTCCCGGGAACGGGAGAGGAGGCCGGACCTTTTCGTCGAACCGGTGGCCGGGGCCCCGACGACGGTCGCGTCAGCCGCCGAAGCCGCCGAAGCCGCCGCCGTTGTTGTTGCCGCCCTGCTGCGGGCCGCCACCGCCGAGGGCGATGACGTTCACGGGCTGACCCGTGGCGATCGGGGTACCCGGCAGCGGGTCGGTGCGCACGATGATCGCGTTGCCGTCCGTCGAGCCGGTGACGACGCCGAGCCGGAGGTTGGCGCGTCGCAGCTCGTCCTTGTACTGGTCCACGGTGAGGCCGTTGAAGTTGGGCACCGCGGTCTGCGCCGAGGCCTTGGCGATGGTGATGTTCACCGTCTTGCCCACCTCGAGCTCCTCGCCCGCCTCGATCTGCTGGCTGATGACCGTGCCGGGAACGGCTCCGGGCTGCTCGGTCTCCGTCACGCTGCCGAGCCGGAGCTTGGCGTCCGTGAGGGCCTTGGCCGCCTCGTCCTTCTTCTTGCCCCTGAGCTCCGGCACCGTGGCCTTGGTGACCTCCTTGGCGACGGTCAGCATGACGACGGTGTTGCGCTCCGCCTCGGTGCCGCTCTTCGGGTTCTGCTCGAGGACGGTCCCGGCCGGTCGGTCGGACTCCTGCGTCTTGCGGTCGACCTGGAAGCCCTTCTCCTTCAGCTGCTTCTCGGCCTCCTCGAAGCTGAGGCTCTGCACGTTGATGACCGTCACCTTGGGCGCGCCCGTGGAGATCGTCACCGTGACGGTGGAGCCCTCGTCGACCTTCGCGTCGGCCGCCGGGTCCTGCTTGCAGACGTTGCCCTTGGGCTGGTCCTCGCAGGGCGCGTCGGGGCCCTTGACCACCTTGAGGCCGACGTTGTCGCCGCTCCTCTGCGCCGCTTCGAGGGTCTGGCCGATGAGCTTGGGCACGGCGGGCCGGTTGTCGGCGCCCGCGCCGAAGAGGGAACGGCCGATGAGGATCGCGCCGACCAGGACGAGGATGCCCGCAGCGACGAGCAGGACGGTGGACGCCTTGCTCTTCTTCTGGCGGCGGCCCGGGCCCTGGTCGTATCCGCCGTGGCCGTATCCGCCGTCGCCCGGGGGCATGGGCGGCATCATCGACGTCTGGGCACCGGGGTCGGTGGTCCGCAGGGCGGTGGTGGGCTGGTCGTAGCCCTGGTGCCCGTAGCCGTTGCCCGGGTCGGGGTAGCCGTAGCCGCCGGCCGCGCCCATGGTGGCGGCGGCCGCGACGGGCTGCCCGTCGAGGCAGGCCTCGATGTCGGCGCGCATCTCGTCGGCCGACTGGTAGCGGTAATCGGGGTCCTTGACCAGTGCCTTGAGGACGATGGCGTCCATCTCGGGCGTGATCTCGGGGTCGAAGTTCGACGGCGGCTGAGGCTCTTCCCGTACGTGCTGGTAGGCGACGGCCACGGGGGAGTCACCGACGAACGGGGGCCGGACGCTGAGGAGCTCGTAGAGCAGGCAGCCCGCGGAGTAGAGGTCGGAGCGCGCGTCGACCTGCTCGCCCTTGGCCTGCTCGGGCGAGAGGTACTGGGCGGTGCCGATGACGGCGGCCGTCTGCGTCATGGTCATGCCGGAGTCGCCCATGGCACGGGCGATGCCGAAGTCCATGACCTTGACCTGGCCCGTGCGCGTCAGCATCACGTTGGCGGGCTTGATGTCGCGGTGCACGATGCCGGCGCGGTGCGAGTACTCCAGGGCCTGGAGGATGCCGATGCACATCTCCAGCGTCCGCTCGGGCAGCAGCTTGCGGCCCGAGTGCAGCAGCTCGCGCAGCGTGGAACCGTCGACGTACTCCATCACGATGTACGGGATGGAGATGTTGTCGACGTAGTCCTCGCCGGTGTCGTAGACCGCGACGATCGCCGGGTGGTTCAGCGACGCGGCCGACTGGGCCTCGCGCCTGAACCGGGCCTGGAAGGACGGGTCACGGGCGAGATCGGCGCGCAGAGTCTTGACGGCGACGGTACGGCCGAGCCGGGTGTCGTGGGCGAGATAGACCTCGGCCATGCCACCACGGCCGAGCACGTGGCTCAGCTCGTACCGGCCGCCGAGGCGACGCGGCTCTTCCATAACGTTGCAGCCCTCTCCGTCAGTCCCGACCGCACCTGTGTGTGGTCCGGCGGTGTGCTGTTCGCGCAAAGGCTACCGGCCGATCGTCCGTGATCGGTTCGTGGCCACAGGCTGATACTGGACCGGTACCGTACGCTCGGACCCGGCCGGAATTCTGTGATGCGGATCACTGAACTCCGGTCCGTGGTCCCTCGTTCACCCCTGGCTGCCGAGCACCGCCGCCATGACCGCCTTGGCCACGGGGGCGGCCAGACCGCCACCGCTGATGTCCTCGCGGTCCGCCTCGCTGTCCTCGATCACGACGGCGACGGCGACGGGCGAGGCCTTGTCCGGGGTCTCGGCGTAGGAGATGAACCAGGCGTAGGGGCGCTTCTTGTTGCCCTCGCCGTGCTGCGCCGTACCGGTCTTGCCACCGACCGTCACGCCGCTCATCTTGGCCTTGGAGCCGGTGCCGTTCTGGACGACGTTGACCATCATCTGCTGCACCTTCTCCGCGTTGGCGGCGGAGAGCGGCCGGCTCATCTCCTGCGGCTCGTGCTTCTCGATGATGTCCAGGTTCGGCGACTGGAGCATGTCCACCATGTACGGCTTCATCAGCTTGCCGTCGTTCGCGATCGCGGCGGTGACCATGGCCATCTGCAACGGGGTGGCGGCGGTGTTGAACTGCCCGATGGAGCTCTGGGCGTTGCCGTCCTTGCCCATCTTCTTGTCGTAGATGCTGGCGAACGCGCGGACCGGAACGTCGATCTTGTCGTTGTTGAAGCCGAACTTCTCCGAGGTCTCCACCATCTTGTCGCGGGTGACCTTGTCGCCCATGTTCGCGAAGACCGAGTTGCAGGAGATGCGCAGCGCCTCGTTGAGGCTCGCCTTCTCGCAGCCCGTGGCGTGGTTGACCATCTCGGTCTTGGTGCCCGGCAGGAAGTACGGGTCCGGGGTGTCCGTCGGAGCGTTGATGTCCTGGACGACGCCGTGTTCGAGGGCGGCGGCCGCGGTGACCACCTTGAAGGTGGAGCCCGGCGGGTACGTCTCGCGCAGGGCGCGGTTCACGAGGTTCTTGTCCTCGCTGTCCTTCAGCTCGACCCAGGCCTTCTCGTCGTCCTTGGAGTTGCCCGCGAAGCGCGAGGGGTTGTAGGAGGGCGTGGAGACCAGGGCCAGGATCGCGCCGGTGCGCGGGTCGATGGCCGCGACGGCGCCCTTCTTCGTGCCCAGCGCCTCGAAGGCGGCCTTCTGGGCCGCGGGGTTGAGCGTGGTGACGACGTTGCCGCCCTGCTTCTTCTCCCCGGTGAACATGCCGATGGTGCGGTCGAAGAACAGCCGGTCGTCGTTGCCGGTGAGAATGCCGTCCTCGAGGGACTCCAGCTGGGTGGAGCCGAAGGCCTGCGAGGCGTACCCGGTGACGGGAGCCCAGAGCTCACCGTTGATGTAGGTCCGCTTGAACTTGTAGTCGCTGCCGTCGGTCACCTTGGAACCGGTGATCGGCTCGCCCTTGACGATGATGTTGCCGCGCTCGGTCGCGTACTGGGCGATCTGGACCCGGCGGTTCTCCTTGCGGGTGCTGAGCTCCTCCGCCTGCACGTACTGCAGCCAGTTGGTACGGATCAGCAGGGCGAGGACGAGCAGCCCGCAGAACAGCGAGATGCGGCGCAGGGGCTTGTTCATGACGGACGGACCACCTGGGTCATCTCGGAGTCGGGGGACGGGGCGGGAGCCGGTGCGGGGCGGCGTGCGGTGTCGCTGATCCGGATGAGGATGGCGATGAGGATCCAGTTCGCGAGGACGGAGGAACCGCCGGACGCGAGGAAGGGCATCGTCATGCCGGTGAGGGGGATGAGGCCCATGACTCCGCCGGCGACCACGAAGATCTGGAGCGCGAAGGCGCCGGAGAGGCCGATGGCGAAGAGCTTGCCGAAGGGGTCGCGGGCGGCGAGGGCGGTGCGCACGCCGCGCTCGATGATGAGCCCGTAGAGCAGGAGGAAGGCCATCACGCCGGCGAGGCCGAGTTCCTCACCGACGGTGGAGAAGATGAAGTCGGAGTTGGCGGCGAAGCCGATCAGGTCGGAGTTGCCCTGGCCCCAGCCGGCGCCGAGGACCCCGCCGGAACCGAAGCTCATGATCGACTGGCCGACCTGCTCGCAGGCACCCGAGGTGGTGTAGCAGGCGAAGGGGTCGAGCCAGGCGTTGACACGGGCCTGGACGTGGCTGGCGAAGGTGCCGACGACCACGGCGCCGCCCACCGACATCAGCAGGCCGATGACGATCCAGCTGGTGCGCTCGGTGGCCACGTACAGCATGATCACGAACATGCCGAAGAAGAGCAGCGAGGTGCCGAGGTCGTTCTCGAAGACGAGGACGAGCAGGCTCATCGCCCAGATCATCAGGATCGGGCCGAGGTCGCGGCCACGCGGCAGGTAGAGGCCCATGAAGCGGCGGCTGGCCAGCGCGAGCGCGTCGCGCTTCACCATCAGGTAGCCGGCGAAGAAGATCGCGATGACGATCTTCGCGAACTCACCGGGCTGGATGGAGAAGCCACCCACGCTGATCCAGATCTTGGCGCCGAAGACGTCGGCGCCGAGGCCCGGGATGACGGGCAGGATCAGCAGGACCAGGGCGCCGGCCATCGAGATGTACGTGAACCGCTGCAGGACGCGGTGGTCCTTCAGGATCAGCAGCACGGCGGCGAACAGGGCGATGGCGACCGCGGTGTACATCATCTGGCGGGGCGCGGAGGGGGAGAACCCGCCGAAGGCCCGCTTCGCCAGGTTCTGCAGGCGCTCGGACTGGTCCAGGCGCCAGATCAGGACGAGGCCGAGACCGTTGAGGAGCGTGGCGAGGGGCAGCAGCAGCGGGTCGGCGTACTTGGCGTACCGGCGCACGACAAGGTGTGCGATCCCGGCGAGGGCGCCGAGGCCGAGGCCGTAGAGCACCATGCCGGGGGGCAGGCTGCCGTTGATCGCGAGGCCCACGTTGGCGTAGGCGAACATCGGGATGAGCACGGCGAAGCCGAGCAGGAGGAGCTCGGTGTTCCGCCTGCTCGGCAGCTCGATGGCGCCGATCGTGGTGGTGTTGGTGACTACGCTCATGGTGTGGCAGGCCCCCTGCGCCCGCGTATGTCTACTACTTGCCGCACAGCCCGACCAGTGCCTGCTCCTCGGGAGTCAGGCTGGGGGCGGGCGTCTGGCTGTTCGCCTCGGCCTTGCGACGTTCCTCGTCCTTCTTGCAGGCGGACGTCTGGACGCCGAGATCATCGAGCTTCTTGCGCGCCGCGTCGAAGCTGTTCTCGCTGATGGTGGCCTCGACCAGCTTCCGCTTGAAGGGCGGCAGGTACTTCAGTTCGATGTCGGGGCGATCGGTCTCCACCTTGGAGAGCTCCAGCGGCCCCAGCTTCGGGCTGATGCCGCGGAAGAGCGCGACGTGCTCACCCTTCACGCCCACGTAGAACTGGGTCTGGGTCCAGCGCCAGCCGGCGTAGAGGCCACCGCCGACGACACCGGCGACGATGAGCAGGGTCAGCGTACGCGTGGTCCACTTGCGCCCTTTGCTGCGGCGCCTGCGGGGGTGGTCGTACGTGTCCTCGTAGCCGGGTTCGGGGGTGTACGCGTCGGCTTCGCCGAAGGTGCCGTACGCGCCGCCACCCTTGCCCTGGTCGCCGGAGTACCCGTAGCCGGCGGCGTCGCCGCTGCCGGGGGGGCCGAAGGCGCCGGCGGGGGGCCGGCCCTGGCGGCCGAGTCCGGCGGCCCTGCCGGCCGCGGACTGCATGGCGTTGCCGCCGTCGAAGAGCTGGTGCTGGTTCTCGGCGACCGCGCCGACGACCACCGGGGTGTCGCTGACCTGGGCGGCGAGGGTGTCACCGCTGTCGGTGTCGAGCACGTCGGCGACGATGCAGGTGATGTTGTCGGGTCCGCCGCCGCGCAGGGCGAGCTGGATCAGCGACTGCACGGTCTCGCGGGGACCGTGGTAGTCGGCGAGGGTCTCCTCCAGGGTCTGGTGGGAGACGACGCCGGAGAGCCCGTCGGAGCAGATCAGGTAGCGGTCACCGGCCCGGACCTCGCGGATGGAGAGGTCGGGCTCGACGATGTCGCCGCTGCCGAGCGCGCGCATCAGGAGGGAGCGCTGCGGGTGGGTGGTGGCTTCTTCCTCGGTGATGCGCCCCTCGTCGACGAGGCGCTGCACCCAGGTGTGGTCCTGGGTGATCTGGGTGAGGACGCCGTCGCGGAGCAGGTAGGCGCGGGAGTCGCCGACGTGGACGAGGCCCAGGCGCTGGCCGGTCCACAGCAGGGCGGTCAGGGTGGTGCCCATGCCCTCGAGCTGCGGGTCCTCCTCGACCATCACGCGCAGCTGGTCGTTGGCGCGCTGCACGGCCGTGGCCAGCGAGGTGAGGATGTCGGAGCCCGGGACGTCGTCGTCGAGCTGCACGAGGGTGGAGATCACCTCGGAGCTCGCGACCTCGCCGGCGGCCTGGCCTCCCATGCCGTCGGCGATCGCGAGGAGCCGGGGACCGGCGTAGCCGGAGTCCTCGTTCCCCTCACGGATCATGCCCTTGTGTGATCCGGCGGCGAACCGCAAGGACAGACTCATGCGCACCTGCCCTGTCGACGAAGCTGCCTCCGGGTACAACCGGTCTCGAGCCACACTGCCCACCCTCCGGTCGGGAGCGCGCTCGGGTCCGTGCCCTCGGTGGGACGGATCGCCGCCGCGCGCTCGCTCCGCTCGCTCATTCTCGTACTACTTCCGCAGCTCGATGACGGTCTTGCCGATGCGGATCGGTGCGCCCGGCGGAATGGGCGTCGGGGTGGTCAGCCGGGTCCGGTCGAGATACGTGCCGTTGGTGGACCCGAGATCCTCGACGATCCACTGGCCGTCACGGTCGGGATAGATCCTGGCATGGCGGCTGGACGCGTAGTCGTCGTCCAGCACGATCGTGGAGTCGTGCGCGCGGCCCAGCGTGATCGTCTGGCCGGCGAGGGCCACGGTGGTTCCCGTGAGGATGCCCTCGGAGACGACGAGTTTGGTGGGTGCCCCGCGCCGCTGGCGCTGCTGCGGAGGCGTGGCCTGCCGGCCACCCGTCTGCTGCGGGGCGCCGCCGGCGCCCGCGCTTCCACGACGGGAGCCGCGTTGGGTCACGCGCGTCCCGAAGAGATCGCTGCGGATGACCTGGACGGCCACGATGACGAACAGCCACAGAACGGCCAGGAAACCCAACCGCATGACCGTAAGGGTCAGCTCTGACATTGCCCCCGCTTCACCCTTCGGCTTGCCGGTAAATGATGGTGGTGCTGCCCACGACGATCCGCGAGCCGTCGCGGAGCGTAGCGCGGGTGGTGTGCTGCCCGTCCACCACGATGCCGTTGGTGGACCCGAGATCCTGGATCGTCGAGGGCGTTCCGGTCCGGATCTCACAGTGCCGGCGGGATACGCCGGGGTCGTCGATCCGCACGTCGGCTTCCGTGCTTCGGCCGAGTACGAGCGTGGAGTGCGAGATCTGGTGGCGGGTGCCGTTGATCTCGATCCAGTGGCGCCGCGGGCCACCCGGGCCGGCCGCGGGGGCCGGTCCGGCGGGTACGCCCGGAGCGGGCCGCCGAGCGCCGGGTCCGCCCGGGGGCGGGGCGCTGGGCATGGGCGGGGCCGAGACCGGGGGGTACCCGTAGCCGCCCGGGGCCGCCTGACCGCCCTGCTGCCCGCCCTGGGGGGCCTGCGGCTGGGAGGTGCTGGAGGCGAGGGTACGGCTGCGGACCCGGTAGAGCCCGGTGTCGAGGTCGTCGGCCTTCTCCAGGTGGACCTTGATGGGGCCCATGAAGCTGTAGCGCTGCTGCTTGGCGTAGTCGCGGACGAGGCCCGCGAGCTCGTCGCCGAGCTGCCCGGAGTAGGGGCTCAGGCGGTCGTAGTCACCGGCGCTGAGCTCGACGATGAAGTCGTTGGGGACGACGGTCCGCTCGCGGTTCCAGATGGTGGCGTTGTTGTCGCACTCCCGCTGGAGGGCTCCGGCGATCTCCACCGGCTGGACCTCGGACTTGAACACCTTGGCGAAGGTGCCGTTCACCAGACCTTCGAGTCGCTGCTCGAACCGCTTCAGAACTCCCATGGGGCACCTCCTCCGTCGCTGTCGCCCTGTACTGCTTACTGATCGTATCCACGCGTGGCGGATTCGGGTGGTTCCCCATCGTTCCTGTGAGGACGAGTGTTGGTCCTCACAAGCGATCGTAGGGGCGCTCCAGGGACAGTGTCCCGCACCGGGAGCGGAGTGCGGGAGGGGCCGTCCACAGCGGGGTGCGGGGGCGCCCGGAAAGCGATGTGAATCCACCCCGTTTCCCGTGCTAATGTTTCGACGTCGCCAGGGGAAAGGCCCGAAAGGGAAGATCCACTGGGGAGCTGCTCGGGCGAGTGGCGGAACGGCAGACGCGCTGGCTTCAGGTGCCAGTGTCCTTCGGGACGTGGGGGTTCAAATCCCCCCTCGCCCACATCGACGAGACGGTCGTCACTGCGAAAGCGGTGGCGGCCGTTTCGTGTTTCCCCGCCCCGGACGTATGTGTGACGTACCTCCCTCCTTGGGACCCCCGACCTGTGCTCCTGCCGGAAGGCAGGGTTAGGGTGGGCCAACTGTCCGAATTGTGAGACCAGTTGTGGCCGGAAGGCGTGCACGATCACCCCATCCGGCCGGTACTGAGGAGTCTTTGGGTGGGTTTCGACGAGGAGTGGGGGCGGCTGCGCGCCGCCGCGACCGAGCGGGTGGACGCGGGGGTTCCGGTGGAGCCGGCCCCGCCGGCGGACGAGCCGGAGAGCGCCGCCGCCGTGGACGCCGAAGCGGCCCGTGAGGCGGTGCTGGAGCGGCTGGCGGACTTCCGTAGCCGGGTGGTGCTGGTGCCCCTGGACGAGCGGGGCGGCCTGTGGACGGCCGAGCTGGGCGGGCTGGACTGGATCTGCGCGTTCTCGGAGATGGAGACGCTGGCCCGGTTCGCGGACGCCCGCGGTGAGGCGGAGCGGGAGTGGCCGTACCGGCGGATCGTCGGGGCGCGGCTGCTGGACGAGGTGATCCCGGCGCTGGACTTCCCGTGCGGGGTGGCGCTGGACGCGGCCGGGCCGGACGGGATCGTCTTCCCGCCGGTGCGAGGGCTGGTGCCGGACGGTGCGGCGCTCGACGGGGACCGACGGGAGGAGCAGGTGTGAGCGGGGACGGGGCGGACGTAGATGTCTCGAAACAGGCGCTGGGACAGATAGCGAAGGGCATCACGGACACGCTGGGTGAGCTCGAGGAGCTCGGGATGGTGGGCTCGGCGAGCATGGGCCGGGGCTTCTCGGATCTGGCGCTGTCGGGGATGGAGAGCGGCAGCGACGCCCTGACGGCATCGATGAAGACCTTCTGCGAGCGCTGGGAGTGGGGCGTACGGGCGCTGGTGCAGCAGGGCAACCGGTTCGCGTTCGACGTCGGTCTGTCGGCGGGTGTGATGCACGAGCAGGACCAGTACATCCAGGGCAGCTTCAAGGTGCTGACCAACTCCGCGATGGGCAATCCGTACGCCTCGGAGAAGGACGTCATCGAGAAGGACTGGGGCGAGGTCCTCTCCGACAACGCGTACACGCAGATCCGGGACGCGGACTACAGCGAGGAGTCCTTCGAGCGGGCGCGGGAGAACAGCACGGAGGCCTGGAAGGGCGCGGTACGGGACGTCAACAGCTCGGACGTGTTCCTCGGCAACCAGATCATCGACGCGACGGGGCTGCGGGACGAGGTGGACGGGGCGGTCGACGACTGGGTCGGACCGGCGCCGCAGCCGCCGGCGCGGCCCTCGGGCGGTGAGCGCTGATGGCGGACTGGGGCGGGCTCCTGGACAAGGGCCTGGAGAAGCTGGACGACGGCTGGGAGGGCGCGAAGAAGGTCGTCGGTCAGGGCGTCGACAAGGCCACCGACGGGATCGGCGCGGGCCTGGACTACGTCGGGGCGGACGACTGGGCGGACAAGGTCGAGGACTGGGGCGACGACGTCGCCTCGAACCTGGGTGCCTCGGTCGGCGAGCAGCAGCTCGGCCAGACCGAGCAGGCGAACGAGCTGGTGCACGGCAAGCCGACGAAGATCCGGGAGTCGGCGAAGCACCTGACGGACTTCCAGGGGGCGTTCGACAAGGTCGGACAGGGCATGCGGGCGCTGGACCCGGGCCACTGGAAGGGGCAGGCCGCCGACGCCTTCCGGGAGAAGTTCGCGATGCACCCCACGGACTGGCTGCACGCCTCCGACGCCTGCGAGGCGGCGGCGGGCGCGCTGAACCGGTACGCCGAGACCGTGGAGTGGGCGCAGAAGCAGGCGCAGCAGGCCATCGACCTGTACAAGGCGGCCGTCAAGGCCGCCAAGGACGCTCACGAGGACTACGCCGCGAAGGTCGGCACCTACAAGGAGGCCGCGGACGCCGGCCGGGATCCCGGACCGGAGCCACAGAAGCCGGTCGACGTGGGCAAGGCCGAGGGCAGGCGGGCCCACGAGATCCTCGGCGAGGCCCGCAAACAGCGCGACGAGGCCGCGGGGGCCGTGGCCAAGGCGCTGGAAGCCGCGCTCGCGCACGCCCCGAAGGAGCCCTCGGCGACGGACCGGGCCCTGGCCGGGATCACCGACCACTACGGTGCCCAGGCGGTGGAGCTCAACCACTTCGTCGGCGGTGTGGTCAAGGGCACGGCGGGCCTGCTCAACTTCGCGCGCGGCCTGAACCCGATGGACCCGTACAACCTGACCCACCCGGCCGAGTACCAGCAGAACCTCAACATGACGCTGGCAGGCCTGGTCTCCACGGCCGCCCACCCGGAGCGGATCCCGGGCGCGCTGATCGACAGCTTCAAGGACGACCCGTCGGAGGGCCTGGGCCGGCTCGTACCGGAACTCCTCGGCACCAAGGGGTTCGGCGGCGCCCGGGCGGGCGTGCGGGTCGCGGAGGCGGCGGCGACGAAGCCGTCGGCCTGGTCGCATCTGGCGAAGCCGACCAAGGGCGTGACCGAGCGGCCCTCGATCCACGCCGACTCCGTCGGGAAGAAGGACGCCCAGAAGTTCATCGACGACCAGTACCCGTGGCTCAAGGACATGAACAACACGAACATGCCGGGCTACCAGTACAACTGCACCAACAACGTGGTCACCCTGGACCGACGGCTGGACGGCGCGGAGGTCTCGGCCGCGCCGAAGACCGGGCCCGGCGACATCCCGTACAAGGAACTCGGTGTGGAACCGAGCGCCAAGAAGGTCGTCGGCAGCTACGACGACATCGTCAAGGACCTGGAGGCGCGGGGGCCGGACTCGCGCAGCGTCGTCGCGATCTCCCGCCACGGCATGGCCGGTCACGTCTTCAACGCGGTGAACACCCCGCACGGCGTCGTCTTCCTGGACGGCCAGACGGGGAAGCTGGCCACACTGGAGACCCACAACATCAGCGAGATCGCCCATGTCCCGTACCGCTAGCGTCGTCAGGAATCAGAAATGCTCACGTTGAACGAGGCCGTCGAAGCGGCCCGGATCCGCCTCGACCAGGCGTTCGCCTCGGAGCCGTGGACGATCGTGCTGAGGCCGGAGCTCACGCAGGAGCACGAGCTGGCCTGGATCGTCCGGTACGACACCCAGGAGAGCATCGACGCCGGGGACCCGATGGTGGGTCCGTTCAACAAACTGGTGATCGTGCCCAAGGACGGGTCCCGGGTGGACTTCCCGCCGACCCACCTGCCCCTGGACGAGTACCTCGCCTACGTGCGCCACGGCGGCTGGGACCGGGCCGGCGCCGCGAAGACCTCGAAGGCCGAGCCGTGGCAGACCGCGCTGGAGTGGCTGCTGTCCACCTATCACGGGCTCGTCGAGCTGGTGGGCATCGAGCCCGTCGCCGAGGACGCCGGGACCTGGCTGTTCGCCTGCCGGACCATCGAGCAGCCGGGCTACCCGCGCACCCCGATGCTGGCGGCGTCGCTCGTGGTGCCCAAGGACTACGGGGAGCCCTTCCACCCCGCGTCGAACGATCCGTGGGGCGATGCCTCCGCGTACACGCACGACCCGGTCGAGCGCGATCCGCAGACGCAGGCGAGGCGGCTGAACGCGCGCGGCTGCGTGGTCACGACGGCCGCCGCGATCGCGGGCGGCCCCTCGTCACCCCTGCCGTGGCAGCCCGCGCACGAGGCGCCCGGCTGGTGGGAGCTGCTGCTGCGCCGCCACTTCCCCACCGCCCGCGAGCTGCGGTGCGCGAGCTGGGACGAGGTGATCGCGCGCGCCGGGGAGACCGGACCGGACACCCAGGGCGTGGTGTGGGTGCGGCGCGTCATCGGCGGCACCGAGGTCAGCGGGCACCTGGTCTACGCGCACAACAACGACGGTCAGGTGGTGTTCCTGGACGGGATGACCGGTGGGCTGGCCCGGCTGGACCAGGTCGGGGTGCTGCAGCTGGTCTTCGCCCGGGTCGCACCGGGGGCCGGGCCGGGGCGGACCGCGCCCGATCTGGCCACGGCCCGGGAGAAGGCCGAGCGGTGGCTGCGGGAGACGTACGCCGAACCGGTCGAGCTGGTGGAGCCGGCAGCCGAGGACGAGACCGCCCGGGGGTGGCTCTTCGCCTGCCAGACGACGGCCGCGCTGCGCAGTGGTGACTGGCGCCACGCGATGCTCGACGCCGCGGTGGTCGTGCCGAAGGGACCGCAGGATCCGTTCCTGCTGCCCAACTCCGACCCCTGGGGCTTCCTGGCCGCATGGGACCGGGACCGGCCCGCGGGGCCGGTGCCCGCGCCGGACAAGGCCGACTGGTTCACCTCCACGATGGCGGCACTGGGGCCGGTGCTGTCCGTCTCGGAGCATCCGACGGTGGTCGCGGCGGTCGAGGGCCTCAGGGCCCTGCCGGCCGGGGGCCGGGCCCTGGTGTGGGTACGGCGGCTGGACGCGCGGGGACGGGAGAGCACCGGGCTGCTGCTCGCCGGGCTGCACAGCGAGTCCGGGATGGTGGGGCTGATCGACTCCGCCGCCGAGGAGCTGCGGGACCTGGACGGCTTCCACGAGTCCGGTGTGCGCGTGGTCCGGTATCGGTGAAGCGACGCGGCCGCCCCGCCGCGCCCCGGCCCGCCGCGGGCCGACCGCGGGGCGGGGCGGGGTTCGACTTTCGTCGTGCGGGGCGCGACGAAAGAGGGCAGCCGGCCCGGGGCGCGGGTGTCTAGGGTCGGGCGGGTGGATGCGAAGGCGAAGACGCGTGCCGGCTGGGACTGGCTGAGGGGTCCGGAGCCCTGGACCCGGCGGATGCTGGTCGGGGACCTGGCTCTCGGCGGCGTGATCGCCCTCTTCGGCCTGGGCGTCGAGGAGGTCAGCAACGCCTCCGGGCGACGCATGCTGCTCGGAGCCGTGGTCGCGGTCGCGTTCACGCTGATGCGCCGCAGGCTGCCGGGGAGCACCCTCGTGCTCGCCTCGGGCGTGGTCACCTTCGTGCCCGGGGCCTTTTTCGTCCTGCCCCTGCTGGGCTGGTCGGCCGGCCGGCGGATCGTCGGGGTGGGCCGGGCGCTGGCCGCCTTCACGCTGGCCTTCGTGGCGGCGATCGGCTGCAGCGTGGTGGACCAGCAGGCACAGATGCAGCCGCTGCTCGTGATCGTGTTCTCCGCGCTGATGTTCCTGGCGACGACCGTGATGCCGGGTCTGGCCAGCCGGTACTGGTCGCAGCGGCGCACCCTGCTGCGCGCGCTCCAGGAGCGCAACGGACAACTGCTGCGCGAGCGGGCCATGGTCGCCGGACAGGCGAGGCTGCGCGAGCGCCAGCGCATCGCCCAGGACATGCACGACAGCCTCGGGCACCAGCTGGCGCTGATCTCCGTGCACACCGGTGCGCTGGAGGTGGACCCGAAGCTCACCGACCGTCAGCGCGAGGCGGTGGGCGTGCTGCGGCAGGCCTCGGTGGCCGCCATGCACGAGCTGCGCGAGGTCGTCGGCATCCTGCGCGACGGGGTGGAGGCGCCCGCGCCCGTGGAGGAGGCCCAGCCCGCGGCGCGCGGGGTGGCCGGTGTCGCGGGGTTGGTGGAGGCGGCCCGGGGCTCGGGGACCGATGTCCGGATGACCACGTCGGGCCGGCCGAGGCCGCTGGTCGCGGCGTGCGACCACGCCGCGTACCGGATCGTGCAGGAGGCCCTGACGAACGCGTACAAGCACGCGCCGGGGGCGCCGATCGCGGTGGAGCTGCGCTTCGAGGACGACTCGCTGGTCGTGGAGATTGCCAACGGGCCGTCGGCCGGTCCGGCGGCCGACGAGGTGGTGTCGGGCGGGCAGGGCCTGACGGGGCTGCGCGAGCGGGCCCGGCTGGTCGGCGGGATGGTGCACGCGGGCCCCGCCGAGGGCGGCGGGTTCCGGGTGGCGGGGGTCCTGCCGTACGGGGCGGAGCCGGCCGGAGTGGTGGACGTCGCCGACGACTTCGGGCAGCAGGCGCACGCGTACGCGGGCGGTCCGCCGGCCGGGCGGGGCGGCGAGCAGCCGATGGACTGGCAGGCGGTGGACCGGGAGCTGGCCGTGCGCATGCCCAGCCGGTCCGGTGGGGTCGCGGTGGGCTGCGGGATCGCCTTCGCGGCGGTGGTGCTGCTGGTGATCGTGTTCGGTGCCGGGGTGGTGTTGCTGATCGACTCGGCGAGTGACGCGATGATCGACCGGGACGAGTTCGACGCCGTGCACGTGGGCGAGACCGAGCAGTCCGTCCGGGACCGGCTGCCGTCCGGGGAGAACTTCATGACGGCCGGGGCCGCCAGGAAGGGGCCGCCGAGGCCCGCGGGCTCGGACTGTCTGGCCCTGTTGGCAGAGGATCAGCCGGGCGCCCTGGGAACGGACCGGATCTTCCGGTTCTGCTTCAGGGACGGCAAGCTCGTGGAAAAGCAGGAGTACGAGGTCAAGCAGTAGGAGCGCGGGGTGACAGCCGAAGTGATCAGAGTGGTGATCGCCGACGACGAGCCACTGATCCGGGCCGGGATCAGGATGATCCTGACCTCGGCGCCGGACATCGAGGTCGTCGCGGAGGCGGCGAACGGCAGGGAGGCGGTGGACCTGGCCCGCTCGCACGCGCCCGACGTGATGCTGCTGGACATCCAGATGCCGGTGATGGACGGGCTCTCGGCGCTGGGCGAGCTGCGGCGGGCCGTGCCGGAGGTGCGGGCGCTGATCCTGACCACCTTCGGGGAGAAGGAGAACGTGTTGCGGGCGCTGGGCGAGGGCGGCGCGGGATTCCTGTTGAAGGACTCGGCGCCCGGCGAGCTGATCGGGGCGGTCCGGGCGGCGGCCGCCGGGGACGCGTACCTCTCGCCGGGCGCGACCCGGCACGTGGTGGACCAGCTGGCGTCCGGGAAGGCCGTGGTGCGCGGGGAGGTGGCCCGGCGTCAGGTGGCGGAGCTCAGCGACCGTGAGCGCGGCGTGCTGGCGCTGCTGGGCGAGGGCCTGTCCAACGCGGAGGCGGGCCGGCGGCTGCACATGAGCGAGGCGACGGTGAAGACGTACGTGAGCCGGATCCTGGCGAAGTTGGACTGCGAGAACCGGGTGCAGGCGGCGCTGCTGGCCAGGGACGCCGGGCTGTAGATACGGTCAGCCCGTTCGAGAAGCGATCAATGAAGTGAACGGGTGGGGGCGGCGTCGATGGCGGCGATTGCGGGTCAGCGGATTCCGGACGTGGCGGGCTTCGCGCCGAGGGTGGCGGCCGGTTCGCCGAAGGAGGAGGGCAAGGCCCTGCGCGCCCGCCTGCCGCGGTCGGCGCACGCCGCCTTCACGGCGCCGGCCGACCGGCCGGACGCGGTGCGCGCGGTGGAGGAGTCCAACGCCGGGCGGGTGCCCGAACTGACGCCGATACGGGTGGGCCGGATGGCCGCGAACCCCTTCGCGTTCCTGCGCGGGGCGGCCGGGCTGATGGCCCACGACCTGTCCGGTGGTCCGGTGACCGGGGTCGGCGCGCAGATCTGCGGCGACGCGCACGCGGCGAACTTCGGTCTGTACGGGGACGCGCGCGGGCGGCTCGTCATCGACCTCAACGACTTCGACGAGACCGTGTTCGGCCCGTGGGAGTGGGACGTGAAGCGGCTGGCGGCCTCGCTGGTGCTGGCGGGCCGGGTGGCGGGCGCGGACGAGGACACCTGCAGGGCGGCCGCGCTCGACTCGGTCGGTGCCTACCGGCGCACCATGCGGCTCCTCGCCAAGCTGCCCGCGCTCGACGCCTGGAACGCCATCGCCGACGAGGAACTGGTCTCGCACACCGACGCCCGCGATCTGCTGGGCACGTTGGAGCGGGTCTCGGAGAAGGCACGCAACAACACCTCCGCGCGGTTCGCCGCCAAGTCCACCGAGATAGGGCCCGACGGCGGCCGCCGCTTCGTCGACGCGCTGCCCGTGCTGCGCCGGGTCGGGGACGGGGAGGCGGCGGCCGTGGCGGCCTCGCTCGGCCCCTACCTGCACACGCTCCAGGGCGACCGGCTGCCGCTGCTGGCCCGGTACGCGATCCAGGACGTGGCCTTCCGCGTGGTGGGCACCGGGAGCGTCGGCACCCGCTCGTACGTGGTCCTGCTGCTGGACCACCGGGGCGAGCCGCTGGTGCTCCAGGTCAAGGAGGCGCGGCCCTCGGTGCTGCTGCCGCACCTGCCCGGGCTGGGCTTCGCGCCGGCTCCCGAGCAGCACGAGGGCCTTCGGGTGGTGGCCGGGCAGAAGCGGATGCAGGTGGTCTCCGACATCATGCTGGGCTGGACCACGGTGGAGGGCCGGCCCTTCCAGGTGCGGCAGTTCCGCAACCGCAAGGGCAGCGTGGATCCGGCGGCGCTGGCCGTCGAGCAGATCGACGACTACGGGCGGATGACCGGCGCTCTGCTGGCCCGGGCGCACGCGCACAGCGTCGACCCGCGGCTGCTGGCCGGGTACTGCGGGAAGAACGACGAGCTGGACGAGGCGATGGCGACCTTCGCCGTGGCCTACGCCGACCGCACCGAGGCCGATCACGCCGATCTGCTGACCGCGGTACGGGCCGGCCGGATCGCGGCGGAGATCGGGGTCTGACGGTGCTCCGCGGGCCGGCGGACGGTGCTCCGTGGGCTCGCGGACGGTGCTCCGCGGGTCGGCGGACGGTCGGTGGCGGCTCGTACGCGGACACGCCTGCGGGGCGTCCGTGGCTGCCTGTGGGTGCCCCGCGGGTGCTCCGACCAGGGCCTGAGCGGTCCGGCCGGAGCCGTGGCGGGCCCTGTCACGGCGGGCGATGTTCCACGTGAAACATCGCCCGCGCGGGCGGGCCGTAGGCTGGCCGGGTGAGCGAGCAGACCGAGCAGCCTGAGCAGACAGTCCCCGGTGCATCCGGTGACTCCTCCGTCACCGGTGGGGAGCGCCCGGAGGCGCGCCTGGAGCGGGCCGTGCGGGCCGCCGAGCAGGCGCTGATCGAGTTCGAGATCGCGGTGGAGACCTTCCGCGTGGAGGTGGAGAACTTCTCCCGCCTGCACCACCAGAAGCTCGGCCCCATGTACACGAGGCTCGACGAACTGGACGCCCTGATCGCCGAGGCGAAGGCGTCCCGCAGCGGCGATCCCGAGGACCTGCGGCGGGCGAAGGAAGCGCGCTCGCTGGTCATGCCGATGCCCGGGGTGGACGAGCTGTTCCACGACTGGCTGGGCTCGGACGGGATCTCCGACGACGCCTCCGCGATGCTGACCGACCGGCCCGTGCGGCCGCCGGAGCGGGTGCGGCCCTCGGAGGAGGTGCGCCGCCTCTACCGTGAGCTGGTCCGTCAGGCCCACCCCGACCTCGCGCAGGAGGAAGGCGAGCGGGAGCGCCGTGACGCGTTCATCGCGCGGGTCAACGCGGCCTACGGGCGCGGCGACGAGGGGCTGCTGCGCGAGCTGGCCGAGGAATGGGCGGCCGGACCGGCGCCCGAGGCGGCGGTCCCCGGCGAGAGCGACGAGCTGTACGCCCGGCTGGAATGGCTGGCACGCCGCAAGGAGCTGCTGTCGCTCGTGGCCAAGGAGCTGGAGGACAGTGCGATCGGGTCGATGCTGAGGATGGCGCCCGAGGACCCCGACCGGCTGCTGGAGGAGATCGCGGAGCAGCTGCTCGCGCAGGTCTGCGAGCGCGAGGCGGAGCTGGCGGCGGAGCTCGCCGCCGAGTGAGCCGGTTCGCCCGTACCGGGTGGTCGGATAGGTTGGCAGCAGATTCGTGAAGAGAGAAGGCGACAGCTATGAACTTCGGGCCGCTTCCCTCGGTGGACGCCACCGCGGTGCCCTCCGAAGGCTTTGTTCTCGACGTCCGTGAGGACGACGAATGGGCGGCCGGCCACGTCGAGGGTGCTCTGCACATCCCGATGAGCGACTTCGTGGCCCGCTTCGGTGAGCTGACCGAGGCTGTCGAGGACGGCCGCCGGGTGTACGTGATGTGCCGGGTCGGCGGGCGTTCCGCGCAGGTCACCCAGTACCTGGTGCGCCAGGAGATCGACGCGGTGAACGTCGACGGCGGGATGCAGGCCTGGGACGGTGCCGGGCGCCCGATGGTGACGGACAACGGGAACCCGGCCTTCGTCCTCTGACGAGGAGCCGGTTCAGGCGAGGGGGTGGGCGGCCAGCAGGTCGCCCAAGGCCTCCTCGTGCGCGGCGGCCGGGCCGAGCTGGAGCTCCAGCTGTTTGGCCCAGGCGTGGTAGCGGTGCAGCGGGTAGTCCGTGTCGGCGCCGAATCCGCCGTGCAGGTGCTGGGCGGTCTGCACGACCCGGCGCACACCCTCCGCGGCCCAGATCTTGGCGACCGCGACATCACCGGAGCTCGGCAGCGGACCACCGGCGCCGCCGGTCCCCGCGTCGAGCCGCCAGGCGGCCTGCCACAGGGTGACCTCCATGGCGCGCAGATCGATGTACCGGTCGGCGGCCTGGACGGCGACGGCCTGGAAGGTGGCCACCGGGAAGCCGAACTGCTCGCGCTTGGCGGTGTACCCGCTGGTCATGGTGAGGACGTTCTCGCCGAGTCCGAGCGCCAGCGCGCAGGTCCCGGTGGCGAGGAGCTGGCGTAGCCGCTCCCAGGCTCCCGGGGTTTCGATGAGGTGCGTCGCGTCCACCCGTACGCCGTCGAGGGCGAGTTCGGCGAGCCGCTCCCCGCTCGTGGAGACCTGCTCGGCGAGGGCCAGTCCTTCGGCGGCCCGGGGGACGAGTGCGAGGACGGCCTCGCCTTCGCCGGTGTGCGCGGGTACGGCGATCCAGTCCGCGCCGTGTGCCCAGGGGACCGCGGTCTGGGTGCCCTCCAGGATCCACTCCTCGCCCTCTCGGCGGGCGACGACCGCGAGCTCGGCCGGGTCGTGGCCGGAGCGTCCGTGGGCGGCGGCGGTGAGCACGAGCGTGCCGTTCCCCGCGCCGGGCAGCAGGGCGGCGGCCAGTTCGGGGCTGCCGTGGGCCTGCACGGCCATGGCGGTGGCGCAGTGCTCCAGCAGCGGGACCCGCGCCAGCACCCTGGCGGCCTCGCGCAGCACCAGGCACAGGGCGACGGCGTCCAGGCCCGCTCCGCCGTGCTCCTCGGCGAGCACCAGGCTCAGCAGGTCCGACGCGGCGAGCTTGGCCCACAGCGGGCGGTCGAAGTCCTCGGCGACGGCCCCCGGGGTCAGCGCGGGGCTGGGCACGCCGTCGGGCGCGACATCCGCGAAGACGGCCCGGGCCGCCTCGACGGCGGCCTGCTGCTCCTCGGTGAAGGTGAAGTCCACTGCCTGTCCTCCCGCGCGTTCAGGTCTGACGGTGTCGCGTCCGACGATGTCGCGTCTGACGGTGCGTCAAGATAGAACAGGTTCTGGTAAATGGACAGGCCTTGTGGACGGACAGGCCCTGAAGACGGGTCAGGCCCCTGTCCTGGGACAGGGGCCTGATCGAGGGGACGTCGTCCCGCCTCAGCGGTCGAAGTCGATCTCCACTTCCTCGGTGACCGGGTGCGACTGACAGGCCAGGACGAACCCGGCCTCCGTCTCCTCGGCCTCCAGCGCGAAGTTCCGCTCCATCCGGACCTCGCCCGAGACCACGAACGCCCGGCAGGTGCCGCAGACCCCGCCCTTGCAGGCGTACGGGGCGTCCGCGCGGTTGCGGAGCACCGCGTCCAGCAGGGACTCGCCGTCCTGGACCGGCCAGGTGCCCGAGCGGCCGTCGAGCCGCGCCGTGACCCGCCCGGTCGCGGGGGCCGTGGCACCGGCGGGACGGGCCGTCGGCGCGGTGTCCTCGACGTGGAAGATCTCCTCGTGCACCCGGGTCCGTGCGACGCCGAGCCCGCCCAAGGCCCGCTCCGCGCCCTGCACCAGGCCGTACGGGCCGCACAGGAACCAGCCCGTCACCTCCGGCACCGGCAGCAGCGCGGGCAGCAGGGACGCCAGCCGCTCCTCGTCCAGCCGCCCGGAGGGCAGCCCGGACTCCTGCTCCTCCCGGGAGAGGACCGTCACCAGCTGGAACCGTGCCGGATAGCGGTCCTTGAGGTCGGCGACCTCCTCCAGGAACATCGTCGAGGCCGCCGTACGGTCGCTGCGCACGAGGCAGAACCGGGCGTCGGGCCGGGCGGCCAGCAGGCTCGCCGCGATCGAGAGCACCGGCGTGATGCCGCTGCCGCCGACGATCGCCGCGTAGTGGCCCGAGGCCGGGGCGGTGGTCGGTTCCAGCGTGAAGCGCCCGGCCGGGACCATGACCTCCAGCACGTCACCGGCGGCGATCTCCTTGTGCGCGAAGGTGGAGAACTCACCGCCCTCCACCAGCCGCACCCCGACCCGCAGCTGCTCGGGGCCCGGTCCGTCCGCGGACGGCGCCGGAGAACAGATCGAGTAGGTGCGGCGGACCTCGGCGCCGCCCTCGGGGGCGGTGCGGCGCAGCGTCAGGTGCTGGCCCGGGGCGTGCCGGTAGTCCTCGCGCAGCTCCTCGGGAACCCGCAGGGTCAGTGCCACCGAGTCGTCGGTGAGTCGGTCGACAGCCGCCACCGTCAGCGGGTGGAACGCGCCGTGGCGGGGGGCGGCCATCTAGAGCTCCTTGAAGTGGTCGAACGGTTCGCGGCAGGCGGTGCAGCGACGCAGCGCCTTGCACGCGGTGGAGGAGAAGCGGCTGAGCAGCTCGGTGTCGGTCGATCCGCAGTTCGGGCAGCGGACCGACAGGGTCACCGGGACCGGCCCGCCGGCCGCGTGCGGCCGGGGCGGGGCGATGCCGAACTCGGCGAGCTTGCGCCGGCCCTCGGCGCTGATGTCGTCGGTGGACCAGGCGGGGGCCAGCACGGTCGTCACCCGCACCTCGGGGATGCCGTGGCCGGTCAGGGCCCGCTCGATGTCGGCGGACATGGCCTCGATGGCGGGGCAGCCGGTGTAGGTGGGGGTGAGGGTGACCTCGGCGTGGCCGTCCTCGTGCATCCGCACCCCGCGTACCACGCCGAGCTCGCCGAGGGTGAGCACGGGCAGCTCCGGGTCCGGGACGGAGCCGGCCAGCGCGGCCAGCTCCGCCTCCAGGCGGGTCGTTCCGGCGTCGGCGGTCACCATGAGGCCCCCGGGTGGCTGCGGTGCAGGTGCTGCATCTCGGCGAGCATCCGGCCGAAGGACTCGGTGTGCAGGCCCTGCCGGCCGGCGCCGGCCGCCCAGGCGCCGGTGCGCGGCCCCTGGGGCAGGTCGAGGCCGGCCCGTCCCAGTACGTCGGTCAGCGCGGCCAGCCAGCGCTCCTCCACGGCGGCCAGGTCCAGGCCGCCCTGGCCGTCCACCGGCTGGAACATCTCGCCGGTGAACTTCCACAGCGCGTCGAGGGCGGCCCGCATACGGCTGCGGCTCTCCTCGGTGCCGTCGCCGAGCCGCAGGGTCCACTGCTCGGCGTGGTCGCGGTGGTACGCGGTCTCCTTGACGGCCTTGGCCGCCAGCGGCGCGAACGGGCCGTCGCCGCGGGCGAGCTCCCCGTAGACCTCGTGCTGGTAGAAGGAGAAGTAGAGCTGGCGCGCGATGGTGTGGGCGAAGTCGCCGTTCGGCTGCTCGACCAGCTGGAGGTTGCGGAAGGCCCGCTCCTCGCGCAGGTACGCCAGCTCGTCCTCGTCGCCGACCATGGACAGCAGGATCCGGGCTTGGCCGAGCAGGTCGAGGGCGATGTTGGCGAGCGCGACCTCCTCCTCCAGGACGGGGGCGTGTCCGGCCCATTCGCCGAGGCGGTGGGAGAGGATCAGCGCGTCGTCGCCGAGCGCGAGCGCGGCGGCGGCGGTGGCGCCGGTGAGGCGCGTGGTGTCGGTGCTGGTCACAGGTGGCTCACCCCCTCCGGGATGTCGTAGAAGGTCGGGTGCCGGTACGGCTTGTCGGCGGACGGCGCGAAGAAGGGGTCCCGCTCGTCGGGCGAGGAGGCGGTGATCTCGGTGGAGGGCACCACCCAGATCGAGATGCCCTCGTTGCGCCGGGTGTAGAGATCGCGGGCGTTGCGCAGGGCCATCTCCGCGTCGGGAGCGTGCAAGCTGCCCGCGTGCGTGTGCGAGAGGCCGCGGCGCGAACGCACGAAGACCTCCCACAGGGGCCAGTTCTGCGTCATACCCGTGCCTCCTCGTTCTGTCCGGCGTGCTTCGCCGCTTGCTGTGCCACCTGCTGTGCCGTCTGCTTGCGCGCGTACGCGGCGGCCGCGTCACGCACCCAGGCGCCTTCCTCGTGGGCCGCGCGCCGCTGGCCGATCCGCTGCTCGTTGCAGGGGCCGTTGCCCTTGAGGACGTCCCAGAACTCGGCCCAGTCGATGGCGCCGAAGTCGTGGTGTCCGCGCTCCTCGTTCCACTTCAGGTCCGGGTCGGGCAGGGTCAGGCCGAGCGACTCGGCCTGCGGGACGGCGATGTCCACGAACCGCTGGCGCAGTTCGTCGTTCGAGTGCCGCTTGATGCGCCAGGCCATCGACCGGGCCGAGTGCGCCGACTCGTCGTCCGGCGGGCCGAACATCATCAGCGACGGCCACCACCACCGGTCCACCGCGTCCTGGGCCATCGCGTGCTGGGCCTCGGTGCCGCGGGAGAGGGCGAGGAGCAGCTCGTACCCCTGGCGCTGGTGGAAGGACTCCTCCTTGCAGATACGGACCATGGCGCGCGCGTAGGGCCCGTAGGAGCAGCGGCAGATCGGCACCTGGTTGGTGATCGCCGCGCCGTCCACGAGCCAGCCGATGGCGCCGACGTCCGCCCAGGTCAGGGTGGGGTAGTTGAAGATCGAGGAGTACTTCTGCTTGCCCGAGTGGAGCTTGTCGAGCAGCTCGTCGCGGCTGGTCCCGAGGGTCTCGGCCGCGCTGTACAGGTACAGCCCGTGGCCCGCCTCGTCCTGCACCTTGGCCATCAGGATCGCCTTGCGGCGCAGCGAGGGCGCGCGGGTGATCCAGTTGGCCTCGGGCTGCATGCCGATGATCTCGGAATGGGCGTGCTGCGCCATCTGGCGCACCAGGGAGGCGCGGTACTCGTCCGGCATCCAGTCGCGCGGCTCCACCCGCTCGTCGGCCGCCACGGCCGCGTCGAATGCCGCCGCGAGCTGTGCGCCCAGGTCAGCAGTCATGCCTGTCCCGTCCGTCCTGTCTGTCCCGAGAGCCGTGTCCGGCCCCGTCTCCGGGGTCACTGCCACCATTCCGGCCCCCTGCCAGAGTCCGCTGTCCGCCCGACCGACCGATCGTTCGGTTCATACGCTTCAATGGTGAGACGGCGGCCCGTAGGGTGTCAACCTCTGAGGTCAACCCTGTGGACGCCGGACGATCGGGTGGGGATGGATTCGAACGAGCACGAGCCCGCCGAAGGGGCCGCTCCGCCACCCCCGCGGGCGCCCGGAATAGCCGGTCTTTCCACCCCGTACCGGGTCGTGGCAGCCCTGGCCCTGGGGGTGGTCGCGGCGGCCGCCTGCACCCACCTCGTGCTCGTCTTCCTGCACGTGGCCCCGAGCAACACGGTCAGCCAACAGCACGCGAAGACGATCGACAGCTGGATCTACCCCGAGTTCGAACAGAACTGGAAGCTGTTCGCCCCCAACCCGCTCCAGCAGAACATCGCGGTCGAGGCGCGCGCGGATATCAGGGCCGAGGACGGCGAGCTGGTCACCACCCCCTGGCGCGACCTGAGCGCCGAGGACGGCGAGGCCATCCGGCACAGCCTGCTGCCGAGCCACACCCGGCAGAACGAGCTCCGGCGGGCCTGGGACTTCTTCACCGGCTCCCACGACGAGGACAACAGGCCGAACGGCGAGCGCGGGCAGCTGTCCGAGGAGTACCTGCGGCGGATCGCGGTGAACCGGCTCACCCCCGGGCTGCGGGACGCGACCATCCTGCGGATCCAGCTGCGCTCGGCGACCACGGCGGTGCCCGCGCCGAAGTGGAGCACCGAGACCACCGACACCCAGACCTACTACCGGGAGCTGCCGTGGTGGACGCTGTGAGGCGCGCCCGCGAGGCGGCGGGCCGGGCGGCCGCGCGGGTCACCGGGCAGGCGCTGGGCCCGTACCAGAGCGCCGTGGTCCGTATCGGCTTCGCCGCGACCTGGCTCTTCTTCCTGTTGCGCGAGTTCCCGAACCGGGCCGAGCTGTACGGGCCGGACGGGCCGTGGAGCTGGGGTCTCGCGGAGCGGCTGATCGACTCCAACCACGCCTTCACGGTGCTGATGTGGTCGGACTCGACGCTGTGGTTCGAGCTCGTCTACGCGGTGTCCGTGCTGGCGAGCGTGGGGCTGCTGCTGGGCTGGCGGACGCGCGCGACGTCCGTGCTCTTCATGGTCGGCGTGCTGTCGCTGCAGAACCGCAGCGTGTTCATGGGCGACGGCGGCGACAACGTCATCCACCTGATGGCGATCTACCTGGTGCTGACCCGGTGCGCGCAGGTCTGGTCGCTGGACGCGCGCAGGGCCCGTACGCGCGGCACGGCGACGGCCGGGGCGGCCGGACCGGTGCTGTGGGGTGTGCTGGGCGTGGTGTTCGCCTTCGGCGCGGCGACCGGCCGGTTCGGCAACGGCTGGCTGGCGGCGTTCGCGGCGGTGTGGGTGGTGTGCGGGCTGTGGTGGCTGGTCGACCGCTACGAGCCGCAGGGCGAGGGGCGGGCGGTACTGGACGTCCTGGCCAACCTGCTGCACAACGCGGGCATGCTGGTGATCATGGCGGAGGTCTGTCTGATCTACGCGACGGCGGGCTGGTACAAGATCCAGGGGTCCCGTTGGCAGGACGGGACGGCCCTGTACTACCCGCTGGGGCTGGACTACTTCACCCCGTGGCCGGCGCTGTCGGCGCTGATGGCGGGGAGCGGGACGCTGGTGATGCTGCTGTCGTACGGGACGGTGGCGGTGCAGGTGGCGTTCCCGTTCACGCTGTTCAACCGGCGGATCAAGAACGTGCTGCTGGCGCTGATGATGCTGGAGCACGCGGGGATCGCGGTGCTGTTGGGGCTGCCGTTCTTCTCCTTGGCGATGATCGCCGCGGACGCGGTGTTCCTGCCGACCGGCTTTCTGGTGTGGCTGGGGGTACGGGTCGCTGCGCGGGGCCCGGGCGGCCGGCGGGCGCGGGCGGTGGAGCCTGTGCCGGATGCCGCCGAGCCGGTGCCCGTGGCGGTGCCGGGGCCGCGCTGACGGTGCCATGCGGCGCCGTTCCACGGGGCTCCGCCCCGGACCCCGCGCCTCAAGCGCCGGCGGGGCTGAATGGCGGGGCTCCGCCCCCGGGCCCCGCGCCTCCAGCGCCGGCGGGGCTGAATGGCGGGGCTCCGCCCCCGGACCCCGCGCCTCAAGCGCCGGCGGGGCTGAATGGCGGGGCTCCGCCCCCGGACACCGCGCCTCAAGCGCCGGCGGGGCTGAATGGCGGGGCTCCGCCCCCGGACCCCGCGCCTCAAGCGCCGGCGGGGCTGAATGGCGGGGCTCCGCCCCCGGACCCCGCGCCTCAAGCGCCGGCGGGGCTGAATGGCGGGGCTCCGCCCCCGGACCCCGCGCCTCAAGCGCCGGCGGGGCTGAATGGCGGGGCTCCGCCCCCGGACCCCGCGCCTCAAGCGCCGGCGGGGCTGAATGGCGGGGCTCCGCCCCCGGACCCCGCGCCTCGAACGCCGGCGGGGCTGAATGGCGGGGCTCCGCCCCCGGGCCCCGCGCCTCAAGCGCCGGCGGGGCTGGATTCGGCTGAGCGTGGCCCGTGCGGTGGGTGGGGGTCGGTGGATCGTAGGGTCGGGGTATGGACGACACGGTGCGGGAATGGCGGGAGGCCGAGCAGGCGGGGGATCTCGTGCTGCTGGACGGGTTCCACGCGCTGAAGCACGCCTTGCGGTTCGGGGCCGACGTGCGGACGGTCATCGCCGAGGACCCCGCTGCGGTACGGGCGCTGGCCCGTGAGCTGGCTCCGGATGTCGAGGCCGCCGTGGTGCGGCTCGCGCGGCGGGCCGACCTCAAGGAGGTGCTGCCCCGCGTGCACCCCACCGGGGTCGCGGCCCTCGCCGTCCGACCCGACCGGGCCGCCGGTATCGCAGGGCTGGGGCGGCTGCCCCGGCCGGCTCCCGTCGTCGTGCTCGACAACCCCCGCAACCTCGGCAACGTCGGCGCCGTCGTCCGGCTCGCCGCCGGCTTCGGCGCCACCGGCGTGGTGACCCGTGGCGACCTCGACCCCTGGCACCCGAACGTGGTCCGGGCCGGGGCCGGCCTGCACTACGCCACCACCGTCGAGCGCCTCGCCCTGGACGAGCTGCCCCCCGGGCCGCTCTACGCGCTCGACCCCGAAGGCGCGGACATCCGCGCCCTCGCCCTGCCGGACGACGCCCTGCTCGCCTTCGGCTCGGAGCGCCACGGGATCTCACCGGAGCTGCGCGCCCGGGCGGACCACCTCGTCTCCCTGCCGATGCGTCCCCAGGTCTCCAGCTACAACCTCGCCACCAGCGTGGCCATGACCCTCTTCCACTGGGGCGGCCCCCCGGCCCACGGACAGGGCGGCGAGGACTCCTAGGGCACCCCCGACCAGGATCGCCGCGGCCGCGCCGAGCGTCGCCCCGTCCGGGTGGACCAGCGCCTGGCCGCGCAGCGCCTGCCAGGTCACCAGCGCGAACACCGCCGTGTAGACCGCGGCCGCGACCAGGGTCAGCCGCAGGCGCACCCGCTCTCGGCGCAGCAGGGCGAAGCGCCCGGCGAGGGCGGCCAGGACGAGCACGAGCAGCGGGAGCAGTTGCAGCGCGTGCATGCCGAAGAAGTGCGGGATGCGCAGGTCACCGCCGGTGCCGGCCCAGCCGGTCAGCGGCATGCCCGGTCCGCCGTCCGGCACTCCCACGCTGTGCGCGCCCGCCACGGGCACGTCGTCGGCCGCGAGCTGTGCCTCGGTGGGGCTGGTCATCAGGAAGCCGAGTCCCGCGCCCGCGAGGGCGAGGACCGCGGCGATCCGGATCGCCCAGGTGGTGGCCCGGTCGACCACGCGGGACCGGAAGAGCAGGACGGCGATCACGAGGGTGGCCGTCCACAGCACGACGACGGTGAGGGCCATGGCGCCGTAGATCCGGGCGTCGAGGGGCGTTCCCTGGTTGAAGTGGCTCTGCCTGCCGCGGACCACCTGGACCGTCATGAGCAGCATTTCCACCATGCTCGCCGCGACGACGACCGTGCCGGCCCACCAGGCGGGCCTGCGTAGGCGGGGGCGGGCGGCGACGGCCAGGGAGAGCATCCAGGCCAGGCTGAGCGCGTAGCCGACGAAGGAGACGGCGAACTTGAAGGGCTTGGCCCAGATCGGGGCGCCGACCAGCACCCGGTCGTCGACGGCGAGACCCACGGCCGATCCGACGGCCCACACCACCATCACGCCGGCGAACACGGTCAGTGGACGGTGCCAGGTACGTAACGCGGACATGGATCCCCCCAAGGAATGGATAGTGGCGCTCACCACTATCTGATAGCGCCACTATCTATGATGTGCGGGGGCAGGGCAAGAAGAATCGAGTGAACACGTCATGCGCATCGGAGAGTTGAGCCGCCGTACCGGGGTCCCGGTACCGACGATCAAGTACTACGTCCGGGAGGGGCTGCTGCCGCAGGGCGAGCTCAGCAGCCCCAACCAGGCCAGCTACGACGACGGGCACGAACGGCGGCTACGGCTGATCCGTGCGCTGCTGGAGGTCGGCGGGCTGTCGGTGGCGGCCATCGGGGACGTGCTCGTGGCCATCGACGACAAGCAGCAGCCGGTGCACAAGCTGCTCGGCGAGGCGGCCCGGCGGCTGGTGCCCGAATACGGCGCCGGCGGCGGTGACGACGACGCCGAGGTGGTGCTGGCCCGGGAACAGGTGACGCGGCTGATCGAGGCGCGCGGCTGGCGCGTCCACGCCGGGAACAAGGCGTTCCACGCCCTCGTGGCCGCCCTCGCCTCACCCGCGCGGGCGGGCCACGGTGCCTTCGCCGAACTGCTCGACGACTACGCCGAGGCGGCCGAGCGGGTGGCCCGGGCGGACCTGGAGTACACCGCCCGCCGGGCGGACCGCGCCGACCTGGTCGAGGCGGTGGTCGTGGGCACGGTGGTGGGCGACGCGATGTTCGCGGCGCTACGCAGGATGGCCCAGGTGGACGCCTCCTCCCGCCTCTTCGCCGAGGATCGGGCGGAGTAGGAGGAGGGGGCGGTCCACCCGGGCCGGGTGTCTGCCTGCGGTGCCGCTGTGACGCGGCACCGCTGTGACGCGATTACGCCTGGCGGCGGACCTCGACCACCCGGAAGCGGTTCGAGACGAAGGCGCCGTCGCACAGGGCCGCGTTGGCCGCCGGGTTGCCGCCGGAGCCGTGGAAGTCCGAGAACGCGGCGGTCTGGTTGACGAAGACCCCGCCGGTCAGGTTCAGGGAGAGCTGCGCGGACTCCTCCAGGCAGACCTCCTCGATCGCCCGCTCGGTGTCCGCCGACGTGGTGTACGCGCCGACCGTCATGGCGCCCTTCTCCCGCACCGTACGGCGCAGCAGTTCCAGGGCGTCGGCGGTGGTGTCCACGGCCACCGCGAAGGAGACCGGGCCGAAGCACTCGGAGAGGTACGGGGCCTCCGGGTCCGCCTTGGCCGCGTCCAGCTTGACCATGACGGGGGTACGGACCACCGCGTCCGGGAACTCGGGGTTCACGACCTCGCGGGAGGCCAGCGCGACCTCGCCCAGCGCGGCCGCGGCCTCCAGCCGGGTCTTGACGTCCGGGTTGACCAGCGCGCCGAGCAGCGCGTTGGCCCGGGCGTCGTCGCCCAGCAGGCCGCCGACCGAGGCGGCGAGGTCGGCGACGACCTCGTCGTAGGTCTTGTGGCCGGCGTCCGTCGCGATGCCGTCGCGCGGGATCAGCAGGTTCTGCGGGGTGGTGCACATCTGGCCGCTGTACAGGGACAGCGAGAACGCCAGGTTGGACAGCATGCCCTTGTAGTTGTCGGTGGAGTCCAGGACGACGGTGTTGACGCCGGCCTTCTCCGTGTAGACCTGCGCCTGGCGGGCGTGGGTCTCCAGCCAGTCGCCGAACTCCGTGGACCCGGTGTAGTCGATCAGCTTGATCTCGGGGCGGACCGCGAGGGTCTTGGCGATGCCCTCGCCCGGGCGCTCGACCGCGAGCGCCACCAGGTTCGGGTCGAAGCCGGCCTCGGCGAGGACCTCCCGCGCGACCTTGACGGTCAGCGCGAGCGGCAGCACGGCCCGCGGGTGCGGCTTGACCAGCACCGCGTTGCCGGTGGCGAGGGAGGCGAACAGGCCCGGGTAGCCGTTCCAGGTCGGGAAGGTGTTGCAGCCGATCATGAGGGCGACACCGCGCGGGACGGCCGTGAAGGTCTTGCCGAGCTCCAGCGGGTCCTTCTTGCCCTGCGGCTTCGACCAGTCGGCCTGGCCCGGGACGCGGGTCTGCTCCTCGTAGGCGTAGGCCACGGCCTCCAGGCCGCGGTCCTGGGCGTGCGGGCCGCCCGCCTGGAACGCCATCATGAAGGCCTGGCCGCTGGTGTGCATGACCGCGTGCGCGAACTCATGGGTCCGGGCGGAGATGCGGGCCAGGATCTCGATGCAGACCAGGGCGCGTGCCTCGGGTCCCGCGTCGCGCCAGGCACCCATGCCGGCCTTCATCGCGGGCAGCAGCACGTCCGGGTCCACGTGCGGGTACTCCACACCCAGCTCCGGGCCGTACGGGGACACCTCGGCGCCCGTCCAGCCGTCGGTGCCGGGCTGGCCCAGGTCCAGCCGCGTGCCGCGGAGGGCCTCGAAGGCGGCGAGCCCGTCGGCGGGCGCGGTCTCGCCGTACGCCTTGGGATGTTCGGGGTGCGGGGACCAGTAGGCACGGCTGCGGATCGCCGACAGGGCCTGGTCCAGGGTGGGCCGGTGCTTGGCGGACAGCTGGGGGACGGTGAGCTCGGCGGCCATCAGGGACCAACTCCTCGTTGAGCCGGGCGAAGAAGAGCAGACTGGAGTTAGAGTAACCGAACGATCGGTCGGGACAAGAGGGCCCGGCGGACCTGTGGACAAGTGTGTGCGGGAGGATCAGGGCATGACAGCAATCGAGCGGTCCCGCACTGTGGCGGTCGTCGGCGCCGGCACCATGGGGCAGGGCATCGCCCAGGTCGCCCTTCTCGCAGGTCACCGCGTGCTGATCTACGACATCAACGCCTCCCTCGCCGCCGACGGCGTCGGCATGGTCCAGGACCGGGTCGACCGGATGGCCGCCAAGGGCCGGCTGGACCGCGCCGAGGCCGAGGAGGCGATCGGCCGGATCGCTTCGGCCGGCGACCTCGCGGACCTCGCCGGAGCCGCCCTCGTGATCGAGGCGGTGGTGGAGAACGTCACCGTGAAGCAGACGCTCTTCGCCGCCCTCGAAGAGGTGGTCGCGCCGGACGCGCTGCTGGCGACCAACACCTCCTCCCTCTCCGTGACCGAGCTCGCCGCCGGACTCACCCACCCCGGCCGCTTCCTCGGCCTGCACTTCTTCAACCCGGCCCCGCTGCTCCCGCTCGTCGAGGTGGTCAGCGGTTTCGCGACCGACCCGGCCGCCGCCGAGCTCGCGTACGGCACCGTGCTGGGCTGGGGGAAGACGCCGGTCCGCTGCGCCGACACCCCCGGTTTCATCGTCAACCGGATCGCCCGCCCCTTCTACGCCGAGGCCTTCGCGGTGTACGAGGAGCAGGGCGCCGACCCGGCCACCATCGACGCCGTGCTCCGCGAGAGCGGCGGCTTCAAGATGGGCCCCTTCCAGCTGACCGACCTGATCGGCCAGGACGTCAACGAGGCCGTGACCCGCTCGGTGTGGGAGTCCTTCTTCCGCAGCCCGAAGTTCACCCCCTCCCTCGCCCAGCGCCGCCTCGTCCAGTCGGGCCGCCTCGGCCGCAAGACCGGGCACGGCTGGTACCCGTACGGTCCGGACGCCGAGCCCGCCCTCCCGCACACGGCCGCGCCCGAGGAGGCCCCGACGAAGGTCACCGTCGTCGGTGACCTCGGCCCCGCCGCCGACCTGGTGGACCTGCTGGAGGAGGCCGGGATCGCGGTCGTGGCCACCGAGCAGGGCGGCCCGTACATCCAGCTGCCCGGCGACGGCCAGCTGGTCCTCGCGGACGGCAAGACCTCCGTGGAGTTCGCGGACGTCGTCTACTTCGACCTGGCGCTGGACTACCGGGGTGCCACCCGGATCGCGCTCTCCGCGAGCGCGGACACCGGCAAGCGGACCCTCGCCGAGGCGATCGGCCTCTTCCAGAAGCTGGGCAAGCAGGTCTCCGTGATCGGCGACGTCCCCGGCATGATCGTCGCCCGCACCGTCGCGATGCTGATCGACCTCACGGCCGACGCCGTCGCCCGCGGCGCGGCCTCCGCCGAGGACATCGACACCGCGATGCGGCTCGGCGTCAACTATCCGGTGGGGCCGACCGAATGGCACGATCGGCTCGGTCAGGACTGGGCCTACGACCTGCTGCACAACCTCGACGAACGCGTCCCCGGCGGCCGCTACGCGCCCTCTCTCGCCCTGTTCAAACTGGGCTACGAGGACGGCGGCGAGGACGGCGACGAGCCCGGCGGCGACGAGGCCGACCAAGGCGACCAGGGCGACACGGGCGACACGGGCGACACGGGGGAGAACGAATGACGACGGCCAAGCGGGACACCTACACCCCCGAGACCCTGCTGTCCGTCGCCGTCCAGGTCTTCAACGAGCGCGGCTACGACGGCACCTCGATGGAGCACCTGTCCAAGGCCGCGGGCATCTCGAAGTCCTCGATCTACCACCACGTCGCGGGCAAGGAAGAACTGCTGCGGCGGGCCGTCAGCCGCGCCCTCGACGGGCTCTTCGGGATCCTTGAGGAGCCGGGCGCGGTACGCGGCCGGGCGGTCGAGCGCGTCGAGTACGTCACGCGCCGCACGGTCGAGGTACTGGTCGGCGAGCTGCCCTACGTGACGCTGCTGCTGCGCGTGCGCGGCAACACCCGCACGGAACGCTGGGCGCTGGAGCGTCGCCGCGAGTTCGACCACCAGGTCGCGGACCTGCTGGGGGCGGCCGCGGCGGAGGGCGACCTGCGGGCCGACGTGGACATACGCCTGGCCACCCGGCTGCTCTTCGGCACGGTCAACTCCCTGGTCGAGTGGTACCGCCCGCACTCGGGCACGGGCACCGACCAGCTCGCGGACGCGGTCGTCCACATGGCCTTCGACGGCCTGCGCACCGCGCCCCACCCGCCGCATTCCTGAGGCGCACCCGGTCGGCGGGGTGTGAGCATGCCGCATGAGCACCTTCCTCCCCACCCTCACCGAACGCCGGGCTGGTGCTGCGGATCGCGGGCGGTGAACCGGACACGGAGGCGGTCGTCGACGGGCGGCTGCTCCTCACCCTGACGGACGTCGATCGGCCCGGCGGTGACCCGGTGTGGCCACCGGTCGGCGGGCCCTCGCGCCGGCGGCCAGGACGCCCGCGTAACCCCTTCGGGCGCAGCCCCCGTACGGGCCTACTCCTCCGCGATCGTCGGACCGCTTACGGGGCCGTTGCCGGGGCCCGGGGACAGCAGATCCGTTTCCTCGAAGACCAGCAGGGTCCGGGTCGAGAGGACTTCCGGGATGGCTTGGAGTCGGGTCAGGACCAGCTCGCGCAGGGTCCGGTTGTCCGGCGTGTGCACCAGCAGCAGGACATCGAAATCGCCGCTGACCAGCGCGATGTGCGCCGCGCCGGGGAGTTCGCGCAGCTGCTCGCGGACCGTGCGCCAGGAGTTCTGGACGATCTTCAAGGTGATGTAGGCGGACGCGCCCTGACCCGCGCGCTCGTGGTTGACGCGGGCCGTGAACCCACGGATCACCCCGTCGTCGATGAGCCGGTTGATCCGGGCGTAGGCGTTCGCCCGCGAGACGTGCACCTGCTCCGCCACCGACCGTATGGACGCCCGGCCGTCCGCCTGGAGCAGTCGCATGATCGACCGGTCGATCGGATCCAGGGGTCGGGGTGCGACGGGCGGGCCTCCCGTGGCTCCCGGGGCGCCCCCCGGCGCGGCCGGTGCGGGACCCGTTCCGGCCATTTGTTCATCCGGCATTGCCCGATGCCTCCCTCTCCTGGACGTCCTGCATCCATCCCAGGGCCCCGGCGCCCGTTTGTCCACAGCCTGGAGCCGCCTGTAGCCAAATTGCGCGGACAACCGAACAATCGGTAGGTGAGGGGCCTCACACCCGGGGCACCCCCTGCCCGCTTCCCACGAGGAGGTGTACGCCGCCATGACGGTCCAAGAGCTGCCCGGTGCCGGTGCGTCCCACCGATCCACCCAGCCGCCCGCCTGGAGCCCCCGTACGGACGCCGCTCCGCTGCTTCCGGACCCCGAGCCCTACCGGGTACTGGGCACCGAGGCGGCGGACCGGCTCGACCCGGAGCTGATGCGCCGCTACTACGCCGAGCTGGTGCGCGGCCGGCGCTACAACGCCCAGGCGACGGCGCTCACCAAGCAGGGTCGGCTCGCCGTCTACCCCTCCACCGTCGGCCAGGAGGCCTGCGAGATCGCGGCCGCCCTGGTCCTGGAGGACCAGGACTGGCTGTTCCCGAGCTACCGCGACACCCTGGCGGCCGTGGCGCGCGGGCTGGACCCCGTCCAGGCGCTCACCCTGCTGCGCGGCGACTGGCACACCGGTTACGACCCGCGCGAGCACCGCATCGCCCCGCTCTCGACCCCGCTCGCCACCCAGCTGCCGCACGCGGTGGGCCTGGCGCACGCGGCCCGGCTGCGCGGCGACGACGTCGTCGCCCTGGCCATGGTCGGCGACGGCGGCACCAGCGAGGGCGACTTCCACGAGGCGCTGAACTTCGCCGCCGTCTGGCAGGCCCCGGTGGTCTTCCTCGTGCAGAACAACGGCTTCGCGATATCCGTCCCGCTCGCCAAGCAGACGGCCGCCCCCACCCTCGCCCACAAGGCCGTGGGGTACGGGATGCCCGGCCGGCTGGTCGACGGCAACGACATCGCCGCCATGCACGAGGTGCTGACCGAGGCGGTCCGGCGGGCCCGGTCCGGAGGTGGCCCGACCCTGATCGAGGCCGTCACGTACCGGATGGAGGCCCACACGAACGCCGACGACGCGACCCGCTACCGCGGTGACGCCGAGGTCGAGGCCTGGAAGGCGCACGACCCGGTCGACCTGCTGGAGCGCGAGCTGACCGCCCGCGGGATCATCGACGAAGCGGCGATCCAGGCGGTGCGCGAGGACGCCGAGGTGATGGCCGCGGCGCTCCGCGAGGGGATGAACGCGGACCCGGTGGTGGACCCGATGGACCTGTTCGCGCACGTGTACGCGGAGCAGACGGATCGCCTGCGGGAGCAGGCGGCCATGCTGCGCGCAGAGCTGGAAGCCGAGGACCAGGCGTGACGACGGTGGCGGCGAAGTCCGCGAAGACGGGGGCCAAGCCCGCGACGATGGCGCAGGCGCTGACCCGCGCGATGCGCGACGCGATGGCCGAGGACCCGACGGTCCACGTCATGGGCGAGGACGTCGGGACGCTGGGCGGGGTCTTCCGGATCACGGACGGGCTCGCGAAGGAGTTCGGCGAGGAGCGCTGTACGGACACCCCCCTCGCGGAGGCGGGCATCCTGGGCGCGGCGGTCGGCATGGCCATGTACGGGCTGCGGCCGGTCGTGGAGATGCAGTTCGACGCCTTCGCCTACCCGGCCTTCGAGCAGCTGATCTCGCACGTGGCGAAGATGCGCAACCGCACCCGCGGTGCGATGCCGCTGCCGATCACCATCCGGGTGCCCTACGGCGGCGGGATCGGCGGTGTGGAGCACCACTGCGACTCCTCCGAGGCGTACTACGTGGCCACGCCCGGCCTGCACGTGGTGACCCCGGCGACGGTCGAGGACGCCTACGGCCTGCTGCGCGCGTCGATCGCGAGCGACGACCCCGTGGTCTTCCTGGAGCCGAAGCGGCTCTACTGGTCGAAGGCCGACTGGCGGCCCGAGGCGCCGGCGGCCGTGCCGGGCATCGGCAAGGCGCTGGTCCGGCGGGCCGGCACGAGCGCGACCCTGATCACCTACGGGCCCTCGCTGCCGCTGTGCCTGGAGGCGGCCGAGGCGGCGCGCGAGGAGGGCTGGGACCTGGAGGTCGTGGACCTGCGCTCGCTGGTCCCCTTCGACGAGCAGACGGTCGTGGAGTCCGTACGCCGCACCGGGCGCGCGGTGGTGGTCCACGAGGCCGGCGGCTTCGGCGGACCGGGCGCGGAGATCGCCGCCCGCGTCACCGAGCGGTGCTTCCACCACCTGGAGGCGCCGGTGCTGCGGGTGACGGGCTTCGACATCCCCTACCCGCCGCCGATGCTGGAGAAGCACCACCTGCCGGGAGTGGACCGGATCCTGGACACCGTGGCACGCCTGCAGTGGGAGAACTGATGCCGCAGGTAATGGAATTCAAGCTTCCCGATCTCGGGGAGGGCCTGACCGAGGCCGAGATCGTCCGCTGGCTGGTCGCGGTGGGCGATGTCGTCGCCATCGACCAGCCGGTGGTCGAGGTCGAGACGGCCAAGGCGATGGTGGAGGTTCCGTGCCCCTACGGCGGTGTGGTCACCGCCCGGTTCGGGGAGGAGGGCACGGAACTGCCCGTCGGAGCACCGCTGATCACCGTGGCGGTGGGAGCGTCCTCGCTCCCCGAGGCCCCGGCCGCCCAGGCGGCCGAGGCCGAGGGCTCCGGCAATGTGCCCCGGCCCCTGATCGGTTACGGCGAGGACCACTCGCGTCCGGCGCGTCGGCGACGGGTGCGACCCGTCACCGCCGCGGTCTCGGCGCCCGTCGCCGTGGCCCCCGTGGCCCCCGTGGCCCCCGTGGCCCCCGTGGCCCCCGTGGCTCCGGCGGTGCCCGCCGCTCCGGCGGTGCCCGCCGGACCGGTGCCCGTGATCTCGCCGTTGGTGCGCAAGCTGGCCAAGGACGGCGGGGTCGACCTGCGCGCGCTGAAGGGGTCGGGGCCCGAGGGGCTGATCCTGCGGGCCGACGTCGAGGCGGCGCTGGCCGCGCTCCGGGCGCCCGAGCCGGCCCCGGCCGCCCCGGTGGCCCCGGCGGTGTCGGCGCAGGGCGAGCGGATCCCGCTCAAGGGGGTGCGCGGAGCGGTCGCCGAGAAGCTGTCGCGCAGCCGCCGGGAGATCCCGGACGCCACCTGCTGGGTCGACGCCGACGCCACCGAGCTGATGGCGGCCCGGGCCGCGATGAACGCGGTGGGCGGGCCCAAGATCTCGGTGCTCGCGCTGCTGGCCCGGATCTGCACGGCCGCCCTGGCCCGGTACCCGGAGCTCAACTCCACCGTGGACCTGGCGGCCAAGGAGATCGTCCGGCTCCCGTCGGTGCACCTGGGCTTCGCCGCGCAGACCGAGCGGGGCCTGGTGGTCCCGGTGGTCCGGGACGCGCAGCACCGCAACCCGGAGTCCCTGTCGGCGGAGTTCGCCCGGCTGACGGAGATCGCACGGGCCGGGAAGCTGGCTCCGGCCGATCTGACCGGCGGCACCTTCACCCTGAACAACTACGGGGTGTTCGGGGTCGACGGCTCCACGCCGATCATCAACCACCCCGAGGCGGCGATGCTGGGCGTGGGCCGGATCATCGACAAGCCGTGGGTGCACGAGGGCCAACTGGCGGTCCGCAAGGTCGTCCAGCTGTCGCTGACCTTCGACCACCGGGTGTGCGACGGCGGCACGGCTGGCGGCTTCCTCCGCTACGTCGCGGACTGCGTCGAATCCCCGGCGGTCCTGCTCCGCAGCCTGTAGCTCGGCGCGGGCGGATGCCCTGGGGCTCCGCCCCAGACCCCGCGCCTCAAACGCCGGCGGGGCTGAATTTCAGCCCGTCCGGCGTTTGAGGACCGGGGGTTCGGGGGCGGAGCCCCGTGGTGGCGCCGCGTCCGGCCTCACACCGTGAGCAGCAGCTTGCCCACGTGGGCGCTGGACTCCAGCACGCGGTGGGCTTCGGCCGCATCCCGCATCGGGTACGTCGCGTGGACCACCGGGCGGATCCGCCCCGCGGCGAGCAGCGGCCACACGTGCTCGCGTACGGCGGCGACGATGGCGGCCTTCTCCTCCAGCGGGCGGGCACGCAGCGAGGTGGCGGTGATCGCCGCCCGCTTGGCCAGCAGCGCGCCGAGGTTCAGCTCGGCCTTCACCCCGCCCTGGAGCCCGATCACCGCGAGCCGCCCGTTCACGGCCAGGGCGTCCACGTTCCGGGCGAGGTATTTCGCGCCCATGATGTCCAGGATCACGTCCGCCCCGGCCCCGTCCGTCGCCTCGCGCAGCTCGGTCACGAAGTCCTGCTCGCGGTAGTCGATCAGGATGTCCGCGCCCAGTTCCTTGCAGCGTGCCAGCTTGTCCGGGCCTCCCGCCGTCACGGCGACCGTCGCGCCCACCGCCTTCGCCAGCTGGATCGCCATCGTCCCGATCCCACTGGACCCGCCGTGCACCAACAGCGTCTCGCCGGGGCGGAGTCCGGCCACCATGAAGACGTTGGACCACACCGTCGTGACCACCTCGGGCAGCGCGGCCGCCGTCACCAGGTCCACGCCCGCCGGGACCGGCAGCAACTGGCCCGCCGGCACGGCCACCCGCTCCGCGTACCCGCCGCCGGCCAGCAGGGCGCACACCTCGTCGCCCACGGACCAGCCGGACACCCCCGGGCCCAACGCGGCGATCCGCCCGGAGCACTCCAGCCCCGGATGGCGCGAGGCGCCGGGTGGCGGATCGTAGAACCCCTGTCGCTGGAGTACGTCGGCGCGGTTCACGGCGCTCGCCGCGACCTCGACGAGGACCTCGCCCTCGCCGGGCACCGGATCGGGTACGTCGGCCCAGACCAGGGCCTCGGGGCCGCCGGGCTGCTCGATGGTGATCGCATGCATGGCCCGGAGGCTACGCCACGGCGCGGCTACTCGGCAGGACCCAGCCGCACCGCGGGCGAAGTCGGCGGTACCGCCCGCACGATGGTGATGAGACGGTCCGTCAGCTGGATCGGGCTCGCGTGCGGATCGTCGTACGCGAGCAGCCGGTGCCCACGCAGCACGCTCACCACCAGGTCCTCGGTGTCCCGTACCGACTTGCCGACCTCGGCCTTGCGGGCGGGGCGTTCGACGAGGTCGAGGCCGCTGCCCTGCTGGATGAGGTCCTCCATCACGGTGCCCGCGGCCGGGCTGAGCACCGACAGGCCCAGCAGTCGGCCGGCCGCGCTCGCGCTCGTGATGACGGCGTCGGCCCCGGACTGGCGCAGCAGCGGGGCGTTCTCCTCCTCGCGCACCGCCGCGACGATCTTCGCCCCGCGGTTGAGCTGTCGGGCGGTCAGGGTGACCAGGACCGCCGTGTCGTCCCGCTGGGTGGCGATGACGATCTGACGGGCCTTCTGCAGCTCGGCGCGGAGCAGGACGTCGGAGCGGGTGGCGTCGCCGACCACGCCCGTGAACCCCTCCGCGTTGGCCGTGTCGATCACCTTGGCGCTGGGATCGACGATGACGACCTGCTCCTTGGAGAGGCCGGTGGCCAGCAGCGTCTGAAGGGCCGAGCGGCCCTTCGTACCGAAGCCGATGACGACCGTGTGCTCACGCAAGTTCTTCCTCCAGCTCTTCAGCCGCCACTCTTCCCTCGTCCGTTCCGTCAGGACTTCCAGGGTGGTACCGACCAGGATGATCAGGAACAGCACACGCAGCGGGGTGATCAGCAGGATGTTGATCAATCGTGCGCTGTCGCTGTACGGCACGATGTCGCCGTAGCCGGTCGTGGACAGCGTCACCGTCGCGTAGTAGAAGCAGTCGAGGAGATCGACCGTTTCGTTGGCGTTGTCGTGGTAGCCGCCCCGGTCCAGCCACACGATGAACACGGTCAGGAAGAGGACGAACAGGGCCATCAGCAGGCGCTTGGTGACCTGGGTCAGCGGGTTCTCGACGACGCGTTTGGGCAACTTGATGCGCCGGGAGACGAGTTTCTCGTCGGCGCCACGGGCCATGGAGTCCTGGCCGTGCAGTTTCACGTGAAACATCCTCCAGAAGCCCAGGGCAGATCGAGAATCTCCAGTTCCTGTCCGGACCGCGCGCCGCCCGGCGGTACGACGGCCAGTGCGTCGGCGGCGGCCACACCCCGCAGCATCGCAGGTCCGTGGTAGCGCAGCGGCACCGCGTGCTCGTCGCTGAGCAGGACCGGCACCAGCCGGGTGTCGTACGGGTGGCCGGGTACGTCGCTCTGCACCGGCGCCGTGTAGCGGGGGCGCCTGCGGCGGCCGGCGAGGGCGCGCAGCAGGGGGTCGGCGAGGGTCAGCAGACCGGAGACGGCGGCCAGCGGGTTGCCGGGCAGCCCGACCACATGGCGCACCGCGTTCTCGTCGGGCGCCCCGGACCCGATGCGGGCCAGCAGCATGGGGTGGCCGGGGCGTACCGCCACCCCGTCGACCAGCAGTTCGGCGCCGGCCTTGTGCAGGACCGGGCGGACGTGGTCGACGGGTCCGGCGGCGGTGCCGCCCGTGGTGACCAGGACATCGGCGGTGCTGGTGGTGACGGCCTCCAGCAGGGCTTCGACCCCCGCCGGGTCGTCGCCGAGCCGCCGCGTGCCGATGACCTCCGCGCCGAGGCGGTCGATCCAGGGTCCGAGCATGGGGCTGAGGGCGTCGCGGACCAGACCTTCGTGCGGGAGGCCCTCGGTGAGCAGCTCGTCGCCGAGGACCAGGATCTCCACGCGCGGGCGGGGCCGGGTGGTCACCTCGTCGTACCCGGCGGCAGCGGCGAGCCCCAGCACGGCCGGGGTGACCAGGGAGCCGGCGGGCAGCAGCAGGTCGCCGGAGCGGCACTCCTGGCCGCGCGGGCGGATGTCCTGGCCGGTGAGCACGGGTCGGTCGGCGAAGAGCTGGGTGCCGGCCTCGCGGCAGTGCTCGCTGCGGATGACGGCCGTGGCGTCGGCGGGGATCCGGGCGCCGGTGGCGATCCGTACGGCCTCGCCGTCCGTGAGGGGCTCCGGCCGCTCGGAGCCGGCCAGGACGCCGGCGCCGGCGCGCACGCTCCAGGGGCCGGGGCCCGCGACGGCCCAGCCGTCCATGGCGGAGGTGTCGAAGGACGGCAGGTCGGTGAGCGCGTCCAAGGGGGAGGCCAGGACCTCGCCGAGGGCGGCCGCCAGGGGCACGCGACGGGTACGGGGCCGCACCCCGCTCCCGGCGCGGGCGGCGGTGTCCCGAGCCCGCTGCCAGCCCGCCGCGCGGTGGGCGCCCGTGCCGCCGCCCGCACCGCCCGCACCGCCCGAGCTGTCGGTGACGCCGTTCTCGGGGGCACGGCTGACCAGCGCCAGGGCCTCGTCGAGGGCCTGCTCGGCGGAGTTCGTGGGGGTCATCCGGAGCCGTTCTGTTCGGCGGAGTCGGCCGCTGCCTCGTCGGCCCACCGCAGCGCCAGGTCGGCCGCCTTGCGGGAGGCCTCGGCGACGGCCTGGGCGGGGTCGGCGCCGGTGGCGGCGGCGTGGGCGGCCGCGTAGCCGACCAGGAAGGTGGTCAGCGGGGCGGCGGGCCGGGCGACGCCGTGGGCGGCGTCCCGGGCGAGGTCGAGCAGGGTCTTGGTGTCGACGGTGAGGTCGATGCCCAGCTCACTCTTGACGGCGGTGATCCATTGCTCCAGCACGCTTCCATGCTCCCTGATCCGGGCGCGGGCGACGGCGAGATCGTCCCAGGTGTCGCAGTCGAAGGAGGCGAGTGGCCGGGACGTGACGCGGGCGAGGTCCAGTTCGGCGGTGAGTGCGCGCAGCGGGAGCCCGGTGAGGGTGCCGTGCTCGGCGGCGAGCAGGGCGATCTCGCGGCGCAGCGGCTCGGCCCGGTAGGCGGCGACCAGCGGCTGGTCCCGGCCGTCGGGGTCCCGCAGCATCGCCCCGTCCGCGCCGGGGGTCGCGGGCGCCGGGCCCGCGGACGGGGCCTCCAGCAGGGCCCGTACGGTCTCCCGGTCCAGGAACGGCAGGTCGGCGGAGAGCACGAGGACCAGCTCGGCGGTGGTCCGGCGCAGCCCGGCGTCGAGCGCGGCCACCGGGCCGCCGCCGGGCGGGTCCTCGCGGGTCCAGTGGACCGGTCGCGCGGTGGGGCGACGACCGCCGACGACGACGGTGGTGCGGGCGTCCGGGCAGGCGTCGAGGACGCGGTCGAGGAGTGCGCGGCCGCCGACGCTCAGCGCGGGCTTGTCGGCCCCGCCGAGTCGCCGAGCGGCGCCGCCGGCCAGCACGATCGCGTCGTAGCTCATGCCCATGAGTATGCGGCGGCCATGTCCCTGGGCGGGAGCCGCGCCTGTTGCCGGGGGCGCCGCCCCCGGACCCCCGCGCCTCAAACGCCGGCGGGGCTGAAGGGGCGCCTCAAACGCCGGCGGGGCTGAAAAGAAGCGCCTCAAACGCCGGCGGGGCTGGATTGGGCGCCGGCGGGGCTGAGAGGGTGGGGTCGAAAAAGCGGGGCCCGGGTGGGCCCCGCTGTTTCTGCTGTCCGCCGGAGGCTAGAGGTAGGGGCCCGAGCGGATCGCGCCGTGGCCGCCGTCCTCGTCGTCGTCGTGCGGGCCGCCCGGCGGGAGGGCGCGGCGCATCTGCTCCAACTGGGCCCGCGCCGCCATCTGCTGCGCGAACAGGGCCGTCTGGATGCCGTGGAAGAGGCCCTCCAGCCAGCCCACCAACTGTGCCTGGGCGATCCGCAGTTCCGCCTCGGAGGGAATGGCCTCCTCGGTGAACGGGAGGGACAGGCGCTCCAGTTCCTCCACGAGCTCCGGGGCCAGGCCGTCCTCCAGCTCCTTCACCGAGGCGGCATGGATGTCCTTGAGCCGGACCCGGCTCGCCTCGTCGAGAGGCGCGGCACGTACCTCTTCCAGGAGTTGCTTGATCATGCTGCCGATCCGCATGACCTTGGCGGGCTGTTCGACCATTTCCGTCACCGGGACCTCGCGCGACTCGTCATCGGCGTCGCCGACCGCCGTCCCGTCCTGTCCCACAATCAGAACGTGCGGGGGGCTGTCCTGCGACCGTTCACTCCTCGGCATCTCCATGCCGTCATTCTCTCGCACACCTCCGTACTCACACGGTGTGCCCCCGTACAGTCGTGATCCACCCTGTACGGGGGCACCAGCCTGGTACCGGTTCCGGGCCTCGGGGCCTACCCCGCGGCCCGTCGGGCCAGCGCGCCGCTGGAGCGGGTGACCAGGGCCGCCAGCAGGGCGGCGCCCAGCGGAACCACGACGAGCAGCCCGCCGAGGGTCTCCCACGGCACGGAGATCGGCACGAACGGCACGGCTTCCGTCACCGTCGAGAAGCCCTGCTCGATCGACTCCTGGTGGAGCGTCTGCGCCACCCGCTGTTCCGTCAGGCGCAGGCCGACGGCGGGCAGGATCCCGGCGATCGAGCCCAGGACGACGCCCATCAGGGCGACCACCCCGCACTGGAAGCCGCTCAGCGTCCGTCGCACCCGCGGCGGCGCGCCCACCGCGGCCAGCGTCTTCAGGTCGGCCTCGGCGTCGGCCTGGGCCAGCCCGGTGGCGATGCCGGCCGCGCCGATGGTGACGATCCCCGCGAAGATGGCGAGGGCGAGCATGACGAGGCTGTTGTCGCCCTCGTAGCCCTTCTCGATGCGCAGGGAGGCCTCCACGGCCATCCGGTCGATCTCCCCGTCCAGCTTCTGGCGCTGCTCGCTGGTCGGGATCCCGTCGAGGCTGAAGTACGAGCCCACGGGCGCGGTGGCCAGTCCGGCGGACTTGGCCGCCGAGGGCGGCAGGATCAGCTCGATGCCCCAGCCCTCGACCGAGTCGGGGGCCACATGGACGGGGAGGGCCTTGTCCTCACCGGGCGTCTCGTCGTAGCGCCCGTGCATGATGTCGTCCTCCCCCGGGTCGGTGATGATCCGCAGGGTGAGCTTGCCGTCCTTGACCTGGCGCTTGTCGAAGGAGACGGCCTGGCCGGCCTTGAGGGCGGCCACGGTGCCCGGGTCGGTGACCGCGAGCACGCTCAGCACCTTCTCGTCGCCGACGAGGACGGAGTGCTGCGTGCCGTGCCGGGACTCCTGGCAGCGCCAGTCCTGGCGCAGTTCCCTGCGCTGCTCCGGCGGGAAGCTGTCGATGCCCTTGGTGTCCTCGTAGAGCGGGCAGCGCTGCTCCTTGGGCGTGATGATCTCCACCCGCCCGCAGCCGGGGTCCGTGGCGTAGGACTCGCAGCTCGGCTTGCCGACGACCAGCCGCTCGATGTCCGCCCGCTGTGTCAGCGGCAGTTGCTTGCCGAGGGCCTCGCGCAGGGCGGGCACCTCCTTGTACGCGGCGTTCTCGTTGGCCTCCAGCAGTCCGGTGCCGTGCGGCAGATCGGCCCGGTACTCCTGGCGCATCTGGACGTCGTTGCTCTGCTGGTACGTCGCCACGGCGACGGTGCCGGCGACGGCGGCGAGTACGGCGGCCACCGCGGGGGCCGTACGCCCGCGGTTGCGGACGGCGTCGCGCAGCGCGAGCCGCGGCGACAGCGGCAGCCACCGGCCGAGCCGGCCGAACAGGCCGACCAGGACGGGGGTGAGGGCGACGATGCCGAGTTCGGCGATGGCGCTGCCGCCCGCCACGACCGTGCTGCCGAGCCGGGAGGTGGTGCCGTACAGGGCGATCGCGGCGCCGGCGGCGACGGCGATCAGGCCGAGGACGGGCAGCACCCGGTTGGCCTTGCGGACGCCGCGGCGGCCGGTCAGCGAGGCCAGCACGGTCTGCCGGGAGGCGTTGACGGCGGGGACGATCGCGGCGAGCAGACCGGTGATCACGGCGAGCAGGGCGATGCCGGCCAGTTCCAGGGGGCGGAAGTCGAGGCCGCCGAAGCGGTTGCCGAGGGTGTCCTCCAGCACCGGCCGCAGGACGACGGTGAGCAGGATGCCGATGACGGTGCCGATCACGGCGGCGACCGCGCCGAGGACCAGGCCGCCGGAGAGCACGATGGAGCGGATGTGGCGTCGGTCGCCGCCGTTGGCGCCGACCAGGCCGAGCTGGCGGCGCGAGCGGCGGGCGCCGACGGCGAAGGCCGGACCGGCGAGCAGGCAGATCTCCAGCATGGCCAGGCCCGCGACGGTGGCCAGGATGGCCGTTTCGACGACCTTGTTGCCGTCGCGCTCGAACATCGACTTCGGCTCGTCCTTGTAGAGCGGGACGTCGGAGTCGGCGGGCGGGTCGAGGATGACGGCGCGGGAGATGACGAGCAGGCCCTTGGCGTTGGCCGCCTTGACGGCGTCCCAGGTGACACCCGCGCCGCCGACCTTGATCAGGTAGGTGTCGTCGGGGGTCACCGCGCGGCCGCCGGACTCCGCCACCGCCTTGTTCAGCGGGGCCATCAGCGTCCCGGGCGGGGCGATGATCTCGGGGCGTTCGAGTTCGTCCGGCAGCTCGTAGGAGCCGACGATCTTGTACGGGGAGGTGGCGCCGCGCGGGGTGACCGAGGAGCCGACGTAGAGACCGGAGTCCCTCAGGAAGGCCCGGGTGGCGATGACCTCGCCCGCAACCTCGGGCCGCCGGCCGCGGTCGAACGTGAGCATGCCCTCCACCAGCGGGCTGTGCGTGTCGAGTTCACGCAGGTGGGTGTCGAGCAGCCCGTGCGTGGTGCGGACCTTGGCGTAGCCGCCGCTGTCCTTGAGGATCTGGGCCCCGGCCGGGAGTGCGGCCTCGATCGGTCCCGGCTTCTCCCGCGGGGTCTTGGAGGGGTCGTAGTCCTTGTAGCCGCCGACGGGCGCGGAGGACGAGCCGTCGGGGCTCTGGTTGATGGGCCCGGCCGTGTACGAGCCGTTCACCGCGGCGTCGGCGGTGCCGAGCATCCGGGAGAGCGACTGCTCGGTGGAGAGTTCGGCGCTGCGCAGCGTGAGGTCGGCGGCGCTCACCCCGATGATCGGCAGGGCGAGCATCGCGAGGACGAGGGAGCTGCGGCCCTTGGCGCGCCAGGCGTCGCGGCGGGCTATGCGTAGGGCCGCTATCCAGGAGTGGTACCAGCCTTGGAGCACAGTGGTCACTGGCCGGCCGCCTGCCCGGAGAGGAGGGAGTCGGCGTGGCTGCGCAGGGTCTCGTCGACCACGCTGCCGTCGCGCAGGAAGACCACGCGGTCGGCCCAGGCCGCGAACCGCGGCTCGTGCGTGACGAGGATCCCCGCGGCGCCCGCGTCGCAGCGGGCGCGCAGCAGGGCGAGGACGGACTCGCCGGTCTCGGAGTCGAGGGCACCGGTCGGCTCGTCGGCGAGGACCAGGCGGCGGTCGCCCACGAGGGCGCGGGCGATGGCCACGCGCTGCTGCTGGCCGCCGGACATCTCGTCGGGGAAGCGGTCGGCGAGCTGACCGAGGCCCATCTCCTCCAGCGCGGCGACCGCGGAGGCGCGGGCCTTGCGGGCGGAGATCCCGTCGAGTTCCCGGGGCAGTGCCACGTTCTCGGCGGCGGTCAGGGCCGGTATGAGGTTGTAGTCCTGGAAGACGTACCCGATGCTGCGGCGGCGCAGGGCGGCCAGCTGCTTGCGGCTCGCGGTGGTGATGTCGGTGCCCTCGACGATCACCCGGCCGCTGCTCGGGGTGTCGAGGCCGCCCGCGAGGGTGAGCAGCGTGGACTTGCCGGAGCCGGAGGGGCCCATGACGGCGACGAGTTCGCCGGGGAACACGGAGAGGTTGATCCCCCGCAGGGCGTGCACCTCGGTGGCGCCGCTGCCGTGCGTGCGGACGAGCTGGTCCAACTGCAGTACGGGCTGCTGGGCCGGGGGCTTGGACTGGGGCTGGGGCTGGTCAGGCATGGAGTGTCCCCCCTGGAACGGTGGTTCAGCCACGACGCGTACGAGCGGTACGACGGGGCCGGGTGGTGGTGGGCGGGGCCTGGGTCTCGGCGGTGGCGGCCTGGGGCGGTTCGGGTTCGGCGGCTCTCCGGTCGGCCGGCAGGGAGAGCCGGACGAGCCGGGCTTCGCAGTGGTCGAGCCAGCGGGCCTCGGCCTCCGTCTGGAAGATCAGCTGCTCCAGGACGAGGAGCCAGGCCACGTCGTCGCGCTCACGGGATCGGCCGCTCTCGACCGCGGCGAGCGCGGTGGCCTTGAGCCGGGTGTAGTCCTGCATCGCCTTGATCGTGGCGTGGCGCTGGGACTGGATGACGGAGCGGATGTCCACGCCCGGTGCGCCCACCGCCATGGCGAGCTTGATGGACAGCTCGTCGCGGGGCGGGTTGGCCCGGTCGACGGGGCGCTCGTACCACTGGAGCAGCTCGGTGCGCCCGGCGTCGGTGATGGCGTAGAGGGTGTGGCCGGCGGCGTCCTCGCCGTCAGGGGCGACGAGGCCGTCCCGTTCGAGACGGGCGAGGGTCGTGTACACCTGCCCGACGTTGAGCGGCCAGGTGGAGCCGGTGCGGGATTCGAACTCGGTGCGTAGCTGAGAGCCGTACCGAGGACCCCGTTCCAGCAGGGCGAGTAGCCCGTGACGGATCGACATACTCGGTATGTATACCGAGTATGTTCACTCCCTGCAACCATCCTGAGGAGTACGCCGCAAGGGGGATCGGCGCCGGGAGCGGGCGTGGGGCGGGCCGGGAGCGGATGGTCCGGGTCGCTCACATCCCGCGGCGCAGGCGCACCCCGAGGTAGCCGAGGCCGAGGCCCATCAAGGCGAATCCGGTGCCGAGCGGCAGTATGTGCGCGGCCAGGTCGGCGGCCCGATCGTTGGTCCCGTTGCCGAGGGTGGTGACCACCGCCGGGGGCGGGCTCGGGGCGGCGACGGCGCTCGTCGAGCGGGGTGTGGGAGTGGCGGGAGTGGCGGGAGAGGTCGGGTTGGTGGGGGTGGCGGGCTCGGTGCGCGGACGGGTCGGCAGCCGGGGCCGGGAGGCCACCATCAGCTCCGGGTTGGCGGGCTCGCCCACCGGCCGCCCGGGGTGCTCACGGCCGACGCCGGCGAGGCTGCCGGCCAGTTCCTCGTGGGGGTCGTCGGGCGAGGCGGGCAGGACGGGCAAGGCAGGCAGGGCGGGCAGCGCGGGCGAGGCGAAGTGTCGGGCCGGGGCCAGGAAGGGGCCGCCGTACGCGGAAGCGGTGGGCGCGAGCGCGGCGGCCGCCAGGGCCGCGCAGGCCAGCCAGTGCGGCGCGCGGAAGCCTTGGATCACGGGGAGCCCCTCCCGTCCCGAGCCACGAGCTGCTCGCTGCGCGTCAGAGATATGCGCCCAGATTTACATAGTGAGGCAAAAGCGGCATCCCGGACGCCCCATCGGGGTGCCCGGGATGCCGGTGTGTCGGACCGCGGTACCTGCCTCGCGGTACCTGCCGCGCCGCCGTGCGGCGGTGTCCGTCGCGCTATTCGGGGTTGCCGGTCGACACGGTCAGCGTGAACTCCGTGCCTTCCTTGTCGATCTTGTCGCCCGCGGCCGGGGTCTGGAACAGCACCGTGTCCTTGCCGTACACGGCTTCATCCTTCGTCTCGATCTTGTACCTGCCGCCCGAGGCCTGGATGCACTCCTTCACCGAGAGCAGGTTCTTGTACTTGAAGTCCGGGGCCATGTACTTGCCGGACTCGCTGTAGTGCTTCACCGGCTCCGTGCACTTCTTCGGGTCGATCGTGCGCGTGGTGTCCGGCCCCTTGAACCCGGCCTTGGCGGAGGTACTGGCGGACGTGGAGGCACCCGGGTCCGCGGTCGTGTCCTTGCCCTTGTCCTTGTCGCCGTCCATGGAGAGCGCCGCGATCAGACCGCCGACGGCCAGCAACGCCACCGCGATCGCGCCCACGAGCACCGGCATGTTCCGCTTGCCGCCGCCGGAGGCCGCGGTCGTGCCCGACGTGGTGGGGGAGATCGTGTACGGCGGCGGGGTCTGCGGCGCGTACTGCTGCTGCGGCGCCGGCGTGTGCGGGTAGGCGTAGCCGCCCTGCGCGTGCTGCTGCGGGGCCGGCGTCGGCGCGTACGGGGCCGGCGTCGGGGTGTGCGGAGCCTGGTACGGCTGCTGCACCGACTGCGGGGGCGTCCGGTACCCGGACTCCACCGGCGGGAACACGGCCGAGGCCACCCCCGCGCCGCTGCTCAGGGGCGCCTGGCCCTGGATGATGACCGGCGCACCGGTCTGCCCGGAGCCCAGTACCCGTGCGACCTCGTCCCCCATGGCCGCGGCCGTGGGGAAACGCTCGTTCGGGTTCTTCTTCAGGGCCCGCGCCACCAGCGCGTCCATCGCCGGGGTCAGCGACCGGTTGACGGAGGACGGGGCGACCGGCTCCTCCTGCACGTGGGCGTAGGCGATGGCCAGCGGCGAGTCCGCGTCGAAGGGGATCCGCCCGGTCAGCAGCTGGAACAGCATGATGCCGACCGAGTAGAGGTCGGAACGGGCGTCGACCCCGCGCCCCAGCGCCTGCTCGGGCGAGAGGTACTGGGGGGTGCCGACGACCATGCCGGTCTGCGTCATCGAGGTGACCCCCGACTGCATGGCGCGGGCGATGCCGAAGTCCATCACCTTGACCACGCCACGCTTGTTCACCATGACGTTGCCGGGCTTGATGTCGCGGTGGACGAGCCCCATCTCGTGGCTGGTCTCCAGCGCGGCCAGCACATCGGCCGTCACCTTCAGCGCCTTGTCGGCCGGCATGGCCCCGTACTGGCGGATGTCCTCCTCCAGCACCGAGCCCAGCGGCCGGCCCTCCACGTACTCCATGACGATGTACGGCATCACCGCGCCGTCGCCCGCGGCGGCACCGCCGAACGTCACTTCGCCCTCGCCGGTATCGAATACCGAGACGATGTTCGTGTGCGACAGTTTCGCTACAGCCTGGGCCTCGCGGCGGAACCGCTCGCGGAAGGACTGCTCGCGGCCGAGGTCGCTGTGCAGCGTCTTGATGGCGACCTGCCGGTCGAGGGCCGAGTCGTACGCCAGGTACACGGACGCCATACCGCCCGCACCCAGCAAGTCCCTTAGCTGGTAACGGCCACCGGCCAGAGAGCCGCCCGCGTACTGGCCCTGAGTGCCGTCCTGGCTCATGACTGTTGCTTCCCCTCGGGATGTGTCCCCACGCCGCTGGCCGGGCGCATATGGCGCCCAGTCTGCCGCAGGGCAAGCACACGTCAAGCCAGGTGCCCGTTCCGTGACCACACGTGCACAGGGGGCCTTGTCCGAACGGTGACCGGTTCCGAGGCTGTAGCGTTCACCGGAGCACCGACGAAGAGCACGACCGCAGAGCGGCGGCCGAGAGATACGACGGCGAGGACTGATGGCACCCGAACCCGATGGAAACGGCGCCGGGATGACCGACGGTCCTGAGCACTGGGGCGCAGGCGGCCTGGTGGGCGACGGCCGTTACCGGATGACGCACCGGCTGGGCCGCGGCGGTATGGCCGAGGTGTTCGCCGCCGAGGACGTCCGCCTGGGCCGCACGGTCGCCGTGAAGCTGCTGCGCGCGGACCTCGCCGAGGACCCGGTGTCCAAGGCCCGCTTCACGCGCGAGGCGCAGTCCGTCGCCGGACTCAACCACCACGCCGTCGTCGCCGTGTACGACTCGGGCGAGGACCGGGTCGGCCCGAACACCGTCCCGTACATCGTCATGGAGCTCGTCGAGGGCCGCACCATCCGCGAACTCCTGCTCAGTGCCGAGGCCCCGGGCCCCGAGCAGGCGCTCATCATCACCTCGGGCGTGCTCGAAGCCCTCGCGTACTCGCACCAGCACGGCATCGTGCACCGCGACATCAAGCCCGCGAACGTCATCATCACCGAGACCGGCGCGGTCAAGGTGATGGACTTCGGCATCGCCCGCGCCCTGCACGGCGCCCAGTCGACGATGACCCAGACCGGCATGGTCATGGGTACCCCGCAGTACCTGTCGCCCGAGCAGGCCCTCGGCAAGGCCGTCGACCACCGTTCCGACCTGTACGCGACCGGCTGCCTGCTCTACGAACTGCTCGCGCTGCGGCCCCCCTTCACCGGCGAGACCCCGCTGTCGGTGGTCTACCAGCACGTCCAGGACGCGCCGGTGCCGCCCTCGCAGCTGCCGGAGGGCCGGCACCTCCCGCAGGAGCTCGACGGTCTGGTCATGCGCTCCCTCGCCAAGGACCCGGACGACCGGTTCCAGAGCGCGGAGGAGATGCGCGGGCTGGTCCAGTACGCGCTCCAGATGCTGCACGACCAGGGGCCGAACACCGGCACCTGGAGCACCGGCCCGGTCACCATGACCCTGCCGCACGGGCGGGGCGGTGCCTCTCCCACCACGGCCATGCCCCTGCCCGGGAACGGCGGTCAGCAGCAGTACGGGGCGCACGCCTCGACCTCGCAGTTCCAGCAGCCGATGGTGCCGTCGCTGAACCCGGACGACGGCTCGGCCTTCCCCGGCGGCCACGGCCCGGCCGGCAACGGCGGCTACGACGGATACGACGGGTACGAGGAGCGCGGCGGCAGCCGTTGGAAGGGGTGGCTGTTCGCGGTCCTCGCGATCGTGGCGGTCATGGGCGGCGTGGCCTACGCCGTCAACACCGTGGGCCAGGGCGACAAGAAGAAGCCGGAGACCAACCAGAGCACCCCGGGCGGTCAGCCGAGCCAGTCCGCCTCCCCGAACCTCACCCAGCCGCCGCAGACGCAGGACAACACCCCGGCCACCAACGACAATTCGCCCGCGCCGACCCGTAGTCGCCAGCAGAGCTTCAGCCAGTCGCCGACGCCCACCGCGACGCACTCGCCGACGGGCACGGCCTCGCCGAGCAACTCGCCGTCGACGAAGCCCTCGACGACCCCGTCGACGACGCCGTCGACGAAGCCGTCGACGAAGCCCACGGGGGAGACCGCGGCCGGCGGCGCCGCCGGTGGCCCCGGCGGTGGGGGCACCAACTCGGAGGAGTGAGACGGATACGGGGACGGGCCCGGCGGAATCAATTCCGCCGGGCCCGTCCCCGTATCCGTATCGGTATCCGTATCGCCGGCGAACCGAAGTTCGATACGCGTGTGGACGGGGTCGAAGACCTGGACGTCGATGAAATACGGAATCGGACCGAAGAACTCCAGTTCGACCTCGATGGGGCTCGACGACCTGCGCCGTTCCGGTGAACCGGACCGACCGGGAAGGGGGCTCCGAGGATCCTGGGGTCAGCGGCGCTCGGCCTGCAGGCGGGCCACGTAGGCGGCGGCCTGGGAGCGGCGCTCCATGCCCAGCTTGGAGAGCAGGCTGGAGACGTAATTCTTGATCGTCTTCTCGGCCAGGTGCAGACGCTCGCCGATGACACGGTTGGTCAGGCCCTCGCCGATCAGGTCGAGGATCTTCCGCTCCTGGTCGGTGAGGTTGGCGAGGCGGTCGTCGCCCCGGGCGGTCCTGCCGCCGTCGCGCAGCCGCTCCAGCACGCGGGCGGTCGCGATCGGGTCGAGCAGCGACTTCCCGGCGGCCACGTCGCGTACGGCGCTCAGCAGCTCATTGCCGCGGATCGCCTTGAGCACGTAACCGGAGGCGCCGGCCATGATCGCGTCGAACAGCGCCTCGTCGTCCGCGAAGGAGGTCAGCATCAGGCATTTGACGTCCTCGTCCTGCGAGCGGACCTCGCGGCAGACCTCCACACCGCTGCCGTCGGGGAGGCGGACGTCGAGGACGGCCACGTCGGGACGGGTGGCGGGGATGCGCACCAAGGCGTCCGCGGCGGTACCGGCCTCGCCGACGATCACGATGTCCTCTTCGACCGACAAGAGCTCGTGGACGCCCCGACGTACCACTTCGTGGTCGTCCAGGAGGAATACCTTGATTTTTCCGTCTTCGCGCACGAAGTCAGTTTCACACACTCACCCCTTCCCTGCCGGAGTTACCCGGGATAACGTGCCGTTGTTCCCGGCCCCTGCAAGGCTGTGACCAGTGGTTGTTCCCGTTGCTGCGTTTTTACTAGGAAATCCAAGCAAAAACGCAGGTCAAACGGGGTTTCGCAGTTATGCGGCGCACTGGGTAACGTGCATTGCGCAGGGCACTCGCCGGGACACCTGTCACGCCTGAATCCCCGTACGCGACGCGCACCCACCCCGTGCGCTCGTTACGGATACAGGTGAGCCGCACTGGACCCCGGAGAACCCGGGTGCCGGACCGACGGAGGAGCACACGTGACCGTGGAGAGCACTGCCGCGCGCAAGCCGCGACGCAGCAGCGGCACCAAGCGGGCGGCAGGCGCGGCGAACGCCGCCGCCAAGCCCGCCGCTGCCACCGCGCAGACGCAGGACGCCGTACCTCAGCTCGTACAGCTGCTGACGCCCGAAGGGGACCGGGTCGAGAACGCGGACAACGCGGAATTCGCCCCCTTCGTCGCAGACATCACCACCGAGGACCTGCGCGGGCTGTACCGCGACATGGTCATGACCCGCCGCTTCGACGGTGAGGCGACCGCCCTGCAGCGTCAGGGCGAGCTGGGCCTGTGGGCCTCGCTCCTGGGCCAGGAAGCCGCCCAGATCGGCTCCGGCCGGGCGCTGAACGACGAGGACTACGTCTTCCCGACCTACCGTGAGCACGGCGTGGCCTGGTGCCGCGGGGTCGACCCGACCAACCTGCTCGGCATGTTCCGCGGCGTGAACCACGGCGGCTGGGACCCGAACACCAACAACTTCCACCTCTACACGATCGTGATCGGCTCGCAGACGCTGCACGCGACCGGTTACGCGATGGGTGTGGCCAAGGACGGCGCGGACTCCGCGGTCATCGCCTACTTCGGCGACGGCGCGTCCAGCCAGGGCGACGTCGCCGAGGCGTTCACCTTCTCCGCCGTCTACAACTCCCCCGTGGTGTTCTTCTGCCAGAACAACCAGTGGGCGATCTCCGAGCCGACCGAGCGCCAGATGCGCGTGCCGCTCTACCAGCGCGCGCAGGGCTTCGGCTTCCCGGGCGTCCGCGTCGACGGCAACGACGTGCTGGCCTGCCTGGCCGTGACCCGCTGGGCACTGGACCGGGCCCGCCGCGGCGAGGGCCCGACCCTGGTCGAGGCGTTCACGTACCGCATGGGCGCCCACACCACCTCCGACGACCCGACGAAGTACCGGCGGGACGAGGAGACGGCGGCCTGGGAGGCGAAGGACCCGATCCTGCGTCTGAAGGCCCACCTGCTGGCCACCGGGGGCGCCGACGAGGCGTTCTTCACGGAGCTGGAGGCGGAGAGCGAGGCGATGGGCAAGCGCGTGCGCGAGGCCGTGCGCGCCATGCCCGACCCGGACACCATGGCGATCTTCGAGAACGTCTACGCGGACGGGCACGCGCTCGTCGACGAGGAGCGCGCCCAGTTCGCCGCCTACCTCGCGTCCTTCGAGGAGGGTCACTGATGGCTGTCGAAAAGATGTCGATCGCCAAGGCGCTCAACGAGTCGCTGCGCAAGGCGCTGGAGCAGGACCCCAAGGTCCTGATCATGGGTGAGGACGTCGGCAAGCTCGGCGGCGTCTTCCGGATCACCGACGGTCTGCAGAAGGACTTCGGCGAGGAGCGGGTCATCGACACCCCGCTCGCCGAGTCGGGCATCGTCGGCACCGCCATCGGCCTGGCCCTGCGCGGGTACCGGCCGGTCGTGGAGATCCAGTTCGACGGGTTCGTCTTCCCCGCGTACGACCAGATCGTCACGCAGCTCGCGAAGATGCACGCCCGCGCCCTGGGCAAGGTCAAGATGCCCGTCGTCGTGCGCATCCCGTACGCGGGCGGCATCGGCGCGGTCGAGCACCACAGCGAGTCCCCCGAGGCGCTCTTCGCGCACGTGCCGGGCCTCAAGGTGGTCTCCCCCTCGAACGCGAGCGACGCCTACTGGATGCTCCAGCAGGCGATCCTCAGCGACGACCCGGTGATCTTCTTCGAGCCGAAGCGCCGCTACTGGGACAAGGGCGAGGTCGACTTCGACGCCATCCCCGGTGAGCTGCACAAGGCGCGGGTGAGCCGCGAGGGCTCGGACGTGACCCTGGCCGCCTACGGCCCGATGGTGAAGGTCTGCCTGGAGGCCGCGGCCGCGGCCGCCGAGGAGGGCAAGTCGGTGGAGGTCCTCGACCTGCGCTCGATGTCCCCGGTCGACTTCGACGGGATCCAGGCCTCGGTCGAGAAGACCCGCCGGCTCGTGGTGGTCCACGAGGCGCCGGTCTTCCTCGGCGTGGGCGCGGAGATCGCCGCTCGCATCACGGAGCGGTGCTTCTACCACCTGGAGGCGCCGGTCCTGCGCGTGGGCGGTTTCCACGCCCCGTACCCGCCGGCCCGCCTGGAGGACGAGTACCTGCCCGGCCTGGACAGGGTGCTCGACGCCGTCGACCGCTCGCTGGCGTACTAGGAGACCCGCGTCATGACCATCCGCGAATTCAAGATGCCCGATGTGGGCGAGGGCCTCACCGAGGCCGAGATCCTCAAGTGGTACGTCCAGCCCGGTGACACGGTCACCGACGGCCAGGTCGTGTGCGAGGTCGAGACGGCCAAGGCCGCCGTGGAACTGCCGATCCCGTTCGACGGTGTCGTGCACGCGCTCCTCTTCGAGGAGGGCACGACGGTCGATGTCGGCCAGGTCATCATCTCGGTGCAGACCGGCGAGGCCGAGGCCCCGGCCCCCGCCGCCGCCGCGGTGGAAGCGGCCCCGGCCGCCGCCGAGGCCGCCCCGGCCGCCCGCCAGCCCGTCCTGGTCGGCTACGGGGTCTCCGAGGCCTCCACCAAGCGCCGACCGCGCAAGGCCGCCCCGGCGCCCGCCGTGGCAGCGCAGAACGGTACGGCGGCCCCGGTGGCCGCTCCCGCCGCTCCGGCCGCCCCGGCGCCGCTCCCCGCGGTCCCGGCGCAGCCGGCCGGTGAGCGACCGCTGGCCAAGCCGCCGGTGCGCAAGCTCGCAAAGGACCTCGGCATCGACCTGGCCTCGGTGGTCCCCACCGGCGACGGTGGGGTCGTGACCCGGGAGGACGTCCACGCGGCGGCCGCCGCGGCGATCACCCCGCAGGCAGCAGCCGCCTCCGTGGCGGCTCCGGCAGCCGTGGCCGCGCCCGTCGCGGTGGCCGCCGCTCCCGCGGTCGACGCCTCGGCGCGGGAGACCCGTATCCCGGTCAAGGGCGTCCGCAAGGTCACCGCGCAGGCCATGGTCGGCTCGGCCTTCACCGCGCCGCACGTCACCGAGTTCATCACCTTCGACGTGACGCGCACGATGAAGCTGGTCCAGGAGCTCAAGGCCGACCCGGACCTCGCGGGGCTGCGGATCAACCCGCTGCTGCTCATCGCCAAGGCCGTGCTGGTGGCCATCCGCCGCAACCCGGACGTCAACGCGTCCTGGGACGAGGCGGCCCAGGAGATCGTGCTCAAGCACTACGTCAACCTGGGCATCGCGGCGGCCACCCCGCGCGGGCTGATCGTCCCGAACATCAAGGACGCGCACGCCAAGACCCTGGGCGAGCTGTCGGAGTCCCTGTCCGCGCTGGTCGCCACGGCCCGCGACGGCAAGACCTCCCCGGCGGACATGCAGAACGGCACCATCACCATCACCAACGTCGGCGTCTTCGGCGTCGACACCGGTACGCCGATCCTGAACCCGGGCGAGTCCGCGATCCTCGCGGTCGGTGCGATCAAGCTCCAGCCGTGGGTCCACAAGGGCAAGGTCAAGCCGCGCCACGTCACCACCCTGGCGCTGTCCTTCGACCACCGTCTGATCGACGGCGAGCTGGGCTCGCGCTTCCTGGCCGACATCGCGTCGGTCCTGGAGCACCCCCGCCGCCTGATCACCTGGTCGTAGCGGCACGTACGACGTCCCACCCGATGGCCGGTCCCCCTCGTGGAGACCGGCCATCGGTTTGGGCGGAACCATTCGGACCCCCGCGCGTATCTAAGTAACGTATGCGAATCGGGGGCGCCGACTGCCCTTCGGGGATGGGGTACGTGATGGGACTTGCCGGGCAAATTGCCGCCATGCGAGGCGGATTGGGGCACTCCGTTAGTTTGCTGGGTGAATTTCGCCGTAGCGCGCTGCTCGTGCCGTTGTCGGAGGGCCCCGAGGGCGGGCTGATGTCGGGCCGGCAGGGCGGTGTGCGCTGGATCTATGCCTTCACGGACGAGGAGGCCCTGGCGCGTTTCGCGGCGATGCGAAGCGCCGGCGCCGCTACCGGCACCGGCGCGGCGGCCGATGACGCCGCCGGTGGGTGGGAGTACCTCTCGATCCTGGGTGCCCGGCTCCTCGACGCGGTGGTCCCCGAGGCCGAGGGCCCGACGGGGGTCGCGGTGAACGTGGCGGACGAGGACGGCTCGATGCTGTTCCCGCCGGTCGTCGGCATCGTCCCCGACGCGTGCGCCGTGGACGCCGGGCCCGACTCCGCGGACGCCGTCTGATGGCGGGCGACGGGGACCTCGAGGTCTCGCCGGCGGCGGTCAGGAACATCCAGGACGGTCTGCGCAAGGCCATCGCCGAGTTGCGGGAGTCGGGGGACGCGGCCGGTGCCTCGCAGGGAGCCGGTTTCGCCGACCTGTCGATGACGGGGATGGAAGCCGGACACATGGGTCTGGCCACCGACTTCGAGGACTTCTGCGAGCGTTGGGAGTGGGGCGTGCGCAGCCTCGTGCAGAACGCGAGCACCCTCGCCGGGAACCTCGGGATCGCGGCGGGCACCGTGTGGGAGGAAGAGCAGTACATGGAGGGCGCGTTCAAGGTCGTGGCGAACGCGGCGTACGGCAACCCGCACGCGAGCGAGGACGAGATCGAGCAGAAGAGCTGGGACGACATCTGGCGGGCGGACGTCTACAAGCCGGACTACAGCGCGGAGTCCTTCGAGAAGAGCCGGCAGGAGATGAAGCAGACCTGGTCGGACACGGGCGACAAGCTGACCTCCGGCGGGAAGATCGGCTCGATCAAGGATCTGCTGGACCAGGCCGGCGGGAGCGGTAACTGATGGGCTGGCGGGACTTCGTACCGGACTCGGCGGAGGACTGGGTCGAGGACCGGGCCGAGGACGTCGGCGACGCGATCGAGTGGACCGGCGACAAGGTCGCCGACGTGGCGGAGGAGGTCGGGCTCGACGAGGCCGGTGACTGGGTCCGTGACAAGAGCCGCTCGGCCGCCAACCAGCTCGGCGCGGACGTCTCGGAGCTGGAGCTCGGACAGACCGAGGACCCGAACAAGCTGGTCTACGGCAGCGTGTCGAAGATCCGCGCCCAGGTCTCGCACCTCAACGACTTCACGTCCTCCTTCACCATGGTCGGCAACGGTCTGAAGGGACTGGAGGGCGACGGGCTGAAGGGCGCGTCCGCGGACGCCTTCCGGGACGCGATAGCCAAGGAGCCGCCGCGCTGGTTCAAGGCGGCCGAGGCGTTCGGCAAGGCCGCCGACGCGATGAACCGCTTCGCGGACACCGTCGAATGGGCGCAGCGCCGGGCCAAGGAGGCCCTGGAGGACTACAACAAGGCCAAGAAGGTCTCGCAGGACGCGCGCACCGCCTACAACAAGTCGATCACCGACTACAAGGCCGCGGTCGAGGACAAGAAGGAAACGCTGCCGCCGCGGCCGTCCGACGACTTCACCGATCCTGGTGAGCCCCTCGTCAAGGCCGCCCAGGACAAGCTCGACGAGGCGCGTACCCAGCGCAACGACGTGGCCGAGACGGCCCGTGCGGCGGTTCGCGCGGCCCGCGACGCCGCTCCGCCCAAGCCCTCGTACGCCGAGCAGCTGGGGGACGGGATGGACTACCTGGAGCTCGCCAAGACCCATCTGGCGGGCGGCGTGGTCAAGGGCACGGCGGGTCTCGTCAACTTCGTCCGCTCGGTCAACCCGATGGACCCGTACAACCTGACCCATCCGGCCGAGTACCTGACCAGCCTCAACTCGACGGTCGCCGGCCTGGCCGTGGCGGTCAACGACCCCATGGGCGCGGGCAAGCAGATGCTCGACGAGTTCATGAAGGACCCCAGCGAGGGCATCGGCAAGATGCTGCCCGAGCTGATCGGCTCCAAGGGCCTCGGCGCGCTGAAGAAGACGGCGTCGATCGCCAAGCACGCCGACGACCTCAAGGGCCCGGGTCGCACCCACCTCGACAACGACGGCCCCGACAGCCCGTCGCGCACCCCCACCGACAAGACGTGCGTCGACGACCCGGTCGACGTGGCGACCGGGCGGATGGTCCTGCCGCAGACCGACCTCGTCCTGCCGGGCTCGCTGCCGCTGGTCTTCACCCGCTCCTACGAGTCCTCGTACCGGGCGGGCCGCTGGTTCGGCCCGAGCTGGGCGAGCACCGTCGACCAGCGCCTGGAGATCGACGCCGCCGGTGTCCTCCTCCTGGGCGAGGACGGCAGTGTCCTGGCCTATCCGCACCCGGCGCCGGGTCTGCCGGTGCTGCCCACGCACGGCCGGCGCCTGCCCCTGTCCGTGGCGCCGGACGGCGGGTACACGGTCTCCGACCCGGAATCGGGCCACGTCCGGCACTTCACCGCCGAGGGCACCCTGGTCCAGCTGGACGACCGCAACGGGGGCTGGATCGCCTACGAGTACGACGCGGAAGGCGCCCCTACGGGCATCAGCCACAGCGGCGGCTACCGCGTGCGGCTCACCACCGCCGACGGCCGGATCACCTCGCTGTCCCTCGCGGACGGAACCAAGGTCCTCGACTACCGCTACACCGAGGGGAATCTGACCGAGGTCGTCAACTCCTCGGGTCTACCCCTGCGGTTCGGGTACGACGACCGCGCCCGGATCGTCTCGTGGACCGACAGCAACGGCCGCCACTTCGACTACGCGTACGACGAACGGGACCGCTGCGTCGCCCAGTCCGGCACGAACGGACACGTGAACTCGCGCTTCACGTACGAGGACGGCGTCACCACGGTCACCGGCGCGCTCGGGCACCAGCGCCGCTACGTCGTCGACGAGAAGGCCCGGGTCGTCGCCGAGACCGACGCGAACGGCGCCACCACCCGCTTCGTCCGGGACTCCTTCAACCGGCTGCTGACGCGCACCGATCCGCTGGGTCTGACGACCCGGATCACCTACGACGACAACGGGCTCGTCACCTCCGTCGAACGCACCGACGGGCGCCGCACCGGCATCGAGTACAACGGCCTCGGCCTGCCCGAACGCGTCACCCGGCCGGACGGCACCTCCGTGCGCCGCACCTACGACGAGCGCGGCAACCCCGTCTCCGTGCGGGACGCCTCCGGTGCGACGTCCCGGTTCACGTACGACGAACGGGGCCACCTCGCCTCGGTGACGAACGCGCTGGGCGAAACCAGCTCGTTCCGCTGCAACGCGGCGGGCCTCGTCGTCGAATCGGCCGATCCGCTGGGCGCGGTCACCCGGCACACGTACGACGCCTTCGGCCGCGCGGCCACCGTTACCGACCCGCTCGGCCAAGTCACCCGGCTGACGTGGAGCGTGGAGGGCCGGCTGCTGCGCCGGGTGGAACCCGACGGCAGCGAGCAGTCGTGGGTGTACGACGGCGAGGGGAACTGCCTCAGCCACATCGACGCGGCCGGCGGCCGGTCGGTCTACGAGTACGGCGACTTCGACTCCCTGGTCGCGCGGACCGGTCCCGACGGGGCCCGCTACTCCTTCGCGCACGACCTGGAACTGCGGCTCACGGAGGTCACCGGCCCGCATGGGCTGACCTGGACGTACGACTACGACCCGGCGGGTCGGCTGGCCGCCGAGACGGACTTCGACGGCCGGACCCTGAGCTACGCGTACGACGACGCGGGCCGGCTCACCGAGCGGACCAACGCGCTCGGGCAGACGGTCCGGTACCAGTACAACGAGCTCGGCCTGACCGTCCGCAAGGACGCCGCCGGCGCGGTGACCACGTACGAGTACGACTACGCGGACCAGCTGGCGCGGGCGGTCGGCCCGGACGTGACCCTGAGCCGGATCCGCAACCGCGAGGGCCTGCTGCACTCCGAGACGGTCGACGGCCGGACGCTCGGCTTCGCGTACGACGAGCTGGGACGGACGACGCGGCGCACCACGCCGACCGGTGCGGTCGGCGAGTGGTCCTACGACGCCGCCGGCCGTCGCGCGGGTCTGACGACCTCCGGCCGGACCCTGGCCTTCGAACACGACGCGACGGGCCGTGAGACGGCCCGCCGGATCGGCGGGGGCGTCACGCTCCGGCACGGCTTCGACGAGGTCGGCCGCCTCACCGAGCAGCACCTGACCGGCCACGACGGCCGCACCCTCCAGCGCCGGGGCTACACCTACCGGCCCGACGGCCACCTGACCGCGGTGGACGACGCGCTGGGCGGGCCCCGCTCCTTCACCCTGGACGCCGCCGCCCGGGTGACCGCGGTGGAGGCGGGGGCCTGGTCCGAGCGCTACGCCTATGACGAGGCCGGCAACCAGACGTCCGCGTCCTGGCCCGCCACCCATCCGGACGCCGACGCGGCGACCGGGCCGCGCAGCTACACCGGCAACCGCCTCACGGGCGCGGGAGGTGTCCGCTACGAGTACGACGCGCAGGGGCGTGTCGTACTGCGCCGCAAGACCCGTCCGTCCCGCAAGCCGGACACCTGGCACTACGCCTGGGACGCGGAGGACCGGCTGGTGGGGGTCACGACCCCGGACGGCACGGTGTGGCGCTACCTGTACGACCCGCTGGGCCGGCGAGCCGCCAAGCAGCGGCTGTCGGCGGCCGGTGAGGTCGTGGAGGAGGTGCTCTTCACCTGGGAGGGCGCGACCCTCTGCGAGCAGGTCACGCGGTCGCCCGGTCTTCCCCACCCGGTGGTCCTGACCTGGGAGCACCGCGGGCTGCACCCGCTGACGCAGACGGAACGCATCCTCGGGGCGTCCGGCGAGGAGATCGACAGCCGTTTCTTCTCGATCGTCACGGACCTGGTGGGCACGCCCACCGAACTCGTCGACGAGCGGGGCGACATCGCCTGGCGCACCCGGTCCACCCTGTGGGGAGCGACGACCTGGAACCGTGGCGCGTCGACGTACACGCCGCTGCGCTTCCCGGGGCAGTACTTCGACCCCGAATCGGGTCTGCACCACAACGTCTTCCGCACCTACGACCCGGAGACGGCGCGGTACCTCAGCCAGGACCCGTTGGGGCTCGCCCCGGCGCCCAACCCGGCGGCGTACGTCTCCAACCCCCACACCTGGTCGGACCACCTCGGCCTGGCGCCGGACGAGTGCACGGTCACCGTCTACCGCAAGCAGACCGAGCATCCGCTCAGCCAACGGGTGCACATCGACGCGAACGGCAACGTCACGATCGACGGGAACAACCACCTGTACGTGAACATGAGCGGCGACCTGCGGCACACCGTGGAGTTCCGGGGGGACAGCGGCCAGATCGTCGCTTTCGACGTACCGAAGAGTTTCGTGGACGACATCCGCACGCACGCGGTTCCGCAGGAACAACCGGACGGGCTCGGTTTCACCAAACAGGAATGGAAACAGGTGAAGCAGGTCTATCCGGAAATCTCCGACCCCACCAGGGGGACGGACCTGTACGGACTGCCGGGTGAGGTGATCGAGAAAATGCGAAAAGCCATCATTCCCGGCTCTGGTAGGATCGTACAAGATCATTAGTGAGGATTACGGAATGCTGCACGAAATCGAAGACCTCGAAAAGGAGAGGGCCCGGGTGTCCGCCCGGCCGGACGCCGATTCCGCGCCCCCGGTCCTGGCCTTCTTCGAAGTGACGGTGGACGGGGACCCGGAGCAGTACGCCGGCAGGCTGCGCGCCGTCATGGACGCCGTTCTGGGGATCGCCGCTTCGGAGTCCTTCGACGACGACGAGCTGCCGGTCGACGGCATTCCCGCGTGGTTCCCCGCCGTCTGCCGGGGCGGCGCCTCCCCGCAGGCCTTCGCGGCCGAGGGGCGGGACCGCTACCGCGAGCGCACCGGCGGCGAGCCCTGGGACCTGCAGAACTGGCTCTCGCGCTTCGATCCGGACCTGGAGGTCCGGGGCTGGGCCTGGTGGGACCTGACGCGGCCGGACGGCGGGACCGACCGGCTGCGGCTGTGGGCGGACACCTGGGGCGAGCCCTTCTTCGCCTGGGAGGACCTGCGCTGGCTCCTGCACGCCTGTGGGGCGCGCACGGTGGCCGACCCGGTCATCGCCAAGTCGCCGGTCTGGGCCGGCGAGCCGGCCGTATGAGCGGCGCTTCGCACGAGGTCCGGGCGCGGTTCGACGACGGGACCATCACCGTCTATCAGGCGTACCCGGCACGCATCGCCGAACCGGCCCTGGAGGCCGGCACCTTCGTGGATCCGTTCAAGCGCGGCAGGATGACGTGGATCAAGCCGTCGTTCCTGTGGATGATGTACCGCTGCGGATGGGCCACGAAGAGCGATCAGGAGCGCGTCCTGGCGATCGACATCACGCGGGAGGGATTCGAAGAGGCGCTTTCCCTCGCCTGCCTCAGCCACTTCGACAGGACGCACTTCTCGACGGTCGAGGAGTGGCGCGCCGCCGTTCGTTCCAGCCCGGTGCGCGTCCAATGGGATCCCGAGCGGGATCTGCACCTGAATCCGCTGTCGCACCGCGCGATCCAGATCGGCCTCTCGGGACCCGCGGTCGAGCGGTACGTGGAGAACTGGATCAGCGGCATCCGGGACGTCACGGCCACGGCGCACGAGATCCACGCCGCGGTGACGGGCGGGAACCTCGACGCGGCCGCGGCCCTGCTGCCCGAGGAGCGCGTGTACCCGCTTCCCCCGGCCCTCGTCGAGCGGATCGCCTGACGCGCCACGACGAGGCGCATGACCCGGCGCACGACCTGACGCCCGATCTGACGGGCGTCCTGACGGGCGTCCGGCCGCGTCCGGTGCGAGGTCGCCCCCTCGCCCGCCCCGGGAGGTAATCTCCGCCCGGGGAAGGGGGCGCGGGTGTCCATCGCCGAATTGCAGGTGTACTCCGTCGAGGAGGCCGACGTCACGGGCGGCGTGTGCGTGGGCCGGTGCGTGGGCGGGGTGGCACGGGCCGGGCAGGTCTACGCCGCCGGGGAGTCCAGGATCACCCTGCGCCGCATCGAGCGCCGCGGCCGGGCCGTCGGCTCCTTCGACGCCGGGCACATCGCGAAGGTCCACCTCGCGGGAGCCGTGGTCGCGCTGCTCACCCGGGGGCAGGTGCTGACCTCGGTGCCGCCCGACGGACACGCGCTGGAGGAGCTGGAGGCCTGGCTGGCCACCGACCCACCGCTGCGCGACGAACCGCACCCGCGCACCCTGCGCGTCCTGGCCGGGGTGCGGATGCGCGACGAGCGGCTGCCGGACGGGATCCGGCTGCGCTGGGGCCGGATCGCGCTGGCCGCCACCCACCGCTGCGCGCGGGCCGAAGGCGGGCCCGATCTGTTGCGGGCGCCCGAACGTGCCTCCGTACAGGTCTACTTGATCGAGCAGTTCGGACCGGCCCGGGGCGGCGACCCGGCCGCCCTGTGCCGGGAGCTGCTGGCGCTGATGGACCTGGGCCCGGACCAGGCCGCGGCGCAGGGCCGGGTCTGGCGGGACCTTCCGTACCACCGGATCCGGCATCTGCGTCGGATCAAGAGCCTGATCCCGTGGCTGGTGCTCGTCAGACCCCACCTCGCGGACGCCGACCCTTCGGCGCGGGCGGTCGACGCCTGGGCCGCGGTCCGGCCCGAACTCCCCTGAGAGGTGACCGGGGCCCTACCTGGCCGCGTTGCCGAGGACCTTGGTCGGGGTGATGCGGACGACCACCCGGACGGCTTCCGCCGGGGCGTCCGCGTACTCCTTGCCGGCGCCCGGGCCCATGTACTCCTCGGCGATGCGCACGGCCACCGCACGGCCGATGTCCTCGGTCACGGTGGCCGTGCCGCGGATCTCCACGTAGCGGAAGGGGTTGGCCGGATCGAAGACGGTCAGGCCGACCCGCCCGTCCCGGACGATGTTGCGCTCCTTGCGGCGGCCCTGCTCGGTGGAGACGAGCAGATCGCCGCCGTCGCGGGTCACCCAGATCACCGAACTCTGCGGACTTCCGTCGGGGTTGATGGTCGACAGGACGGCGGGGTGCGGCGCGTCGAGCAGCCCTCGCACGGTCTCGTTCAGCTCAACAGTCATGGCGGCGAGGCTAGTCGGGGGTCCGCGGGCCCGCCGCTCCTTTGCGGGCGGGGCCACCGACTACCCGAGGTCGGGCGCCGTAGCGACAGACGGCCTAGTTCCAGGGGATGTTGAGCCAGGGGCTGGCCGGGTCGGTCGTCAGGGCGAGGTGGGCGGCGAGGGCGGTCGTGTACCAGGTGCCGAACTCCTCCTCGTCGAAGTGCAGGCACCGGCCGAGGACGTACCCGGCGGAGAACTCCGCCCACGAGCGGTAGGTCTCGCGTGCGGCCTCCCCGGCGCGCAGGACGGCCTTCTCCGCCTCGGCGAGGGTCCCGTAGCGGCAACCGACGCCCCAGCGGGCCATCTGGGAGGCCCTGCCGATGTCCCAGCCCTCCACCGAGCGGACCCAGCCGTCCTCGGGGAGCAGCCCGTCGGCCCGGAAGCGCTGCTCGTAGCGGGTGATCCGGCCGATGAGGCGTTTGACGCCGGCTATCTCCCCCTCGACCTCGGCGGCCGGGCGCGGCCGGGCGACCGTGACCCCGTCGGGGGTGAGCTGCGGTTCGGCGGCGCGTTCGGCGTTGCGGCGCAGGCTCGCCTCGGCGGCGTGCCGCCAGTGCTCGATGTCCACCGGTCCGGCGAAGTCGGAGGCGAGGGCGCGCCGGACGCGGAGCGCGTACTCCCAGACGGGGCTGACCATCCCGCGGTCCAGCAGGGTGTCCAGGGTGGCGAGCCAGTCGGGTCGGTCGGTGATGCTCCAGCTCTTCGCGACGCGCCGGCGCTCGTACTGGTAGCCGCTGCCGTGGTAGGCGAGGGAGTTCCAGAACTCGCCGTTCGTCACGGCGAGATGGCCGCCGACGGCCAGACCGTGGGCGACGGGCCCGTGCAGCGGGCCGCCGGTGAACAGGGCGTGGACCTTGCCCTCGGGCAGGCCGTAGTGCGGGGCGGCCTCCGCGTGGGCCCGCCAGCGGGCCAGGTCGGCGGGGGCGGTGGTGAGGTAGGCCTCGACGGGGGAGCGCGGGTTCACGGCGAGGAAGGCGGGGTCGTCGGCGGCCCAGACCTCGGCGAACCAGCGCAGGCTGCGGGACTCGTAGACCGTCTCGGGGGTGGGGGCGGGCAGCATGCCGGCGGTGTGGACGACGAGCGTCCGGTCCGGGGTGGCGTGGAAGAACACCGAGTCGGGATGCGCGTCGGACCGCTTGCGGGACTGCGCCACGTACAGCGGGGTCCGGGCCAGTACGTCGAAGTACGCGGCCCAGTCGCCGGCGGTCTTGGCCGCGTACAGCTCTCTCTCGATGGCGCTCGGCGCGATCCACGTCCCCATACGGCCCGAGCCTATACGGGCCCCGGGCCGGGCCGCGGGAGCGTCATCGGCCCTCGACGACAGGGGTCAGGCCGTCGAGGAGGGCCCGCAGACCGAGCTCGAACAGCGCGTCGAGCCGCAGGTCGTAGCCGTCCTCGAAGGATCCGACCACCTTGGCGAAGGTCGGGAAGCGGCCGGAGTCCACCAGGCCCTGGAGGACGGGGGCGCGGCTGTCCATCCACTGGTCCTGCGACCGGCCCGTGGCGGCTTCGGCGTCGGCCTCCAACTCCAGGTGCACCGCCAGGCCGTGCACATGGCTGTAGAGCAGGACGTGGATGTCGAAGAGCGTGGTCGGGTCGAGACCGTGGCCGTCGAGGGCGCCCAGCATCCACTCGCCGTGGACCAGCAGGTTGGGCAGCAGCAGGGGGCGGGTGAGGGAGCCGACCCGGGCCAGCCACGGGTGCTTGCGGTAGAGCCGCCACAGGGTCCGGGCGCCCACCTCGACGCGCGCCCGCCAGTCCTCGGGGGCGGCGGCGGTGGCTGTGGCGTCGGCGGCGTCGGCCGCGGGGGACTCCTCGCCGAAGGCGGCGTCGGCCATGAGGAGGACCAGGTCCTCCTTGCCGGTGACGTACCGGTAGGTCGACATCGGCGCGACGCCGAGGCGGGCCGCGACGCCGCGCATGGAGAGCGCCGCGAGTCCTTCCGCGTCGGCGATCTCGACGGCGGCGCGGACGATCCGGTCGAGGGTCAGCTCCGGCTCGGTGTCCGGGGCGGGCGAGGGGCGTCGGCGGGCCGGTGCGGCGGGGGTGCTCCCGGCGACGACCGTGCCGATCCGGGGGCGCGCCTCGACCAGGCCCTCCAGTCGCAGGGTGGTCAGGGCCTTGGTGGCGGTGGCGAGCGCGACGCCCCATTGCGTGGCGATCTGCCGGGTGGAGGGCACCCGGTCCCCGGGCGCGAGCTCCCCGTCCGCGATGCGCCGCCGGATCGCCGCGACGATGCGCAGGTAGGGCGGATCGCCTGCCGCGCCCCCCGAGCCTCCCGTGCCTGTGGTCTGCGTCACGTTCTGCCGCCCTTCGCCCCTGTACTAGTGCAGAGGGTAGCAGCGGCGATGGCCGTCGGGGCGGTTCTGAACTAGTACAGGATCAATATTTTGCCTGTTGAGAGCCCTGTGTGTACGTCGTACATTCAGAACGCGTACAGCGTACGAACCACTGAAGGAGCTTCTCATGCGGACCGTACTCATCTCCGGCGGCGGCATCGCGGGTCCCGCCCTCGCCCACCTCCTGCACGGCCACGGCTTCGAGCCCACCGTCGTCGAACGCGCCCCGGGCGTGCGCGGCGGCGGGCAGGCCGTGGACATCCGTGGCGTCGCCCTCGACGTGGTGGAGCGCATGGGCCTGCTGGAGCGGGCGAGCCGCGTACGCACCCGGATGCGCGGCATGTCGATCCTCGGCCCCGACGGCACCGAGGTCGGCCGCTCCACCGAGGCGACCTACAGCAGCGGCCGGCTCGACGGCGCGGACATCGAGGTGCTGCGCGAGGACCTGGTGCGGATGGTCCACGAACACACCCGCGCGGACGTCGAGTACCTCTTCGGTGACACCGTCACCGGGCTCCAGGAGCGCGAGGACGGGGTGCGGGTGGAGTTCGCGCGCACGGCTCCGCGCACCTTCGACCTCGTCGTCGGGGCGGACGGCCTGCACTCCACCGTGCGGCGCCTGGCCTTCGGCCCCGAGCAGCCCTACGTCCACCACCTGGGCAGCTACCTGTCGGTGTTCGGGACGGACAACTTCCTCGGCCTGGAGGACTGGCAGATGTGGCTGCGGGACGCGGACATGGGCTTCGGCATCATGCCCGTGCGCGACAACACCGAACTGCGCGTCGCCTTCGGCTTCGAGTCCGCCCCCCTCGCCCCGGAACTGCGCACCCCCGAGGCCCTGCGGCGGACCGTCGTCGACCGGCTGGAGTCGCTGCGGTGGGAAGGGCCCCGCCTGGCCGAGGCCGCCCGCCAGGCCCCCGACTTCTACTGCGACGCCATGGCCCAGATCCGCATGGACCGGTGGTCGCACGGCCGGGTCACCCTGCTCGGGGACGCCGGCTACTGCCCCTCACCCCTCTCGGGGCAGGGCACCGGCCTGGCCCTGGTGGGCGCCCACGTGCTGGCCGACTCCCTCGCGCACGCCCGCGGCGACCACCTTGCCGCGTACGCCCGCTACGAGGAGCGGATGCGGCCCTTCGTCGACCTCAACCAGGCGTTGGCGACGGAGAACCCGGGCGGACCCGCCTCCGAGGAATCCGTGACGCGCGCCAAGAACGCGATCTCGCTGGACGGCTGAACCCCGGTGAAGGGCCGGTCCCGCCCGTTCCGGCCGCGTCCGCCCGGCCCGTGGCGCGGCACGCCCCCTCGTGCCACCGCGCGACCGTGCGGACCCCCTTGACGCCCCCGAGCGCCGGGGAGACGCTCCCGGGTCTTGGATCCGAACGGTTGCAGCTGGGGGGCCGCCATGCCGGAGGAATCTGTCCGATCGGTGGGGGAGTTGCGCGCGCGGCTCGTCGCACAGGGGGCGCGTTGGTCGGTCATGGAGCATCTCGCCGACGAGGAGCCCCTGCCGCGGCCCTCGCTCGGTCTGGAGCCCGGGGCGAACCTGACCACCGCCGAGGAGGCGGGGGCGATCGATCTCCCGGGGACCATCGGCCACCCGAGCGGCAATCCGCATCTGACCCGGCGCCGGGCCGCCCACGGGCTGCTGCCCGGGGTCCGGGGGCCGTCGGTCGGGGCCCGGCCCGCCGCCGTGGACTGGCGCGACCGCTGGGGCCGGCCGTGGATCACCAAGGTCAAGGACCAGAACCCGTGCGGTTCCTGTTGGGCCTTCGGCGCCACCGGCCTGGTGGAGTCCATGGCCCGGATCGAGCACGACGTCTGGGCGCGGCGCTCCGAGGGGGACGTCCACGACGGCCTGCGCTTCAGCTGCGGCCAGGGCAGCAACCCGGAGACCGCCCTGGACTGGATCAAGGCGAACGGCGGGCTCGCCGACCCGGACTGCTGGCCGTACAGCACCCCGCCCGCCGGGCTGCCGGCCGCCCGCCGCGACGCCTGGCGCGCCGAGTACACGCCGAGCTGGGACCGGTCCGGCCGGACCGTCCGGATCACCGACTACGTCCGGCTCGGCGACGTGGAGCAGCAGAAGGTCTGGCTGGACACGGTCGGCCCGCTCACCGCCTGCTTCGACGTCTACGACGACTTCTTCGCGCTCGGCTCCGGCGTGTACCACCGGACGAGCGACCGTCTTGCGGGCGGCCACTGCGTGTTGGTCGTCGGCTACGACGACGCGGCCGGCTGCTGGTTGTTCAAGAACTCCTGGGGGACCGGCTACCACGTCGGCGGTTACGGCCGGATCGCCTACGGCGAGGTCGCCATCGACCACTGGGCCAAGTGCGGCCTGCGCGGCACCAACCCCGACCCGTGGACCAAGCGTCGCTTGCACACCGGCAACGTCTACGAGAGCGGCAACGGCCGCGCCCACCGCAACTTCGAGCTCCTCGCCACCGCCCCCGGCGGCCGCCTCCAGCACTGGTGGCGCGAGGGCGACTCCCCGTTCGCCTGGGCCCGCGCCGGCACCTTCGCCACCGACGCCTCCGGTCAGCCCGCCTTCACCGGCACCACCTACAACCGCAACATGGAGTCCCTGCACGTGACCACCGGCGGCCGGCTGCGCCACTGGTACTACGAGCAGTCCGCGGCCGTCTGGCGCGACGGCGGCGTCTTCGGGCCGGGCGACGCGGCGGTCGGCTCGACCCCGGCGTTCATCCAGAGCGACTACGGCAAGCCGGGCAACTTCGAGGTGGTCGTCCGGACCGCCGACGGCCGCCTCAATCACTGGTGGCGGATCAACGGCGCCCCCTGGACCTGGAACGACGGCGGCCGGTTCGGCTCCGGCATCGCCCACCACGGGCCCGCCCTCGTCCAGACCCGCGCCCGCCACCTCGACCTCGTCGCCACCCTCACCGACGGCCGCATGCAGCTGTGGTGGCGCGACGATCCGAACGGCTTCACCTGGCGGGCCGGGGAGATCTTCGGCAGCGGCACGCCGGCCGTCTCCGCGCCCTGCCTGATCGAGGGGCAGTTCGGGGCCGCCGACGAGGACACCGCCGGGAACTACGAGCTGTGCGTGGCCGTCGCCGGCGGGCAGGTCGAGCACTGGTGGCGCGGCAACGCGGGCGGCTCGCCGTGGCGGCGCGGCGCGGTCTTCGGGCACGACGTCGCCTCGGTCACCGGGATGCTCCAGGGCAGCTTCGGGTTCAACCTGGAAGTCATCGTCCTGCGCACCGACCGCCGCCTCCAGCACTACTGGCGCGACGGCGCGGGCTGGCACGAGGGGTCGGTGATCGGCCCCGTCTGAGAGGACCGGTCGGGCGTGGAGGTACGGAGCATCGTGCTGGGCCCGGACGAGCCGTACGAGTTGCGGCTCACCGGGCGCGGGGCGCGCGGGTACGTATGGACCTGGCAGGTCACCGGGGACACGGACGTGGTGACGGTGGCGGAGGCCCCCCAGGCCCCGCCCGTCCCCCAGGCCCAGCCCGCCCCCGGGGCGGCGGTCCCGCCGCCGGGGGCCCCGGTGGAGCGGATCTATGTGATCCGGGCCCGGCCCCCGGGCGGGGGCCGGGCCCGGATCCGCTTCGCGCAGGTCCGGCCGCCCTACCCGGACGAGGCCCCGTACGACGAGTTCGTGCTGGACGTGGAGGTGGTGGCGGTCAGCGGCGGGGCCTGAGGACCGTGCGCTGCACGGCTTCCAGGGGGCCGTGGTCGAAGCGGCGCAGCCACAGCCACGACCCGGCGGCCAGGATCAGGCTCACGCCGGCCCACAGCCCCATGACCCACCAGGGGCCGCTGCCGCCGAGCCGCTCGGCCAGGCCCAGCCCGATGCCGTAGCAGAGCAGCATGCAGAGCAGGTTCTGGGCGACGTAGCAGGACAGGGCGGTGCGGCCGACGGAGCCGAGGGCGGTCCGCGCGAAGGCCGGGATCCAGCTCCGGTCGAGGGCGACGCCGATCAGGCCGATGTAGCCGAGGGCGAGCAGCGGGGCGGCGCCGTAGCGGCCCAGGAGGTAGAGGTCGGAGCCGCCGAGCGTGGTCGCGGCGTTCAGCGGCAGACCCAGGCCCAGGCCCCAGACGGCCAGCCGGGTCCGGATGCGGTGGCCCTCGGCGGTGGCCGTGAAGGCGCCCGCGCGGTGCAGCCGCACCCCGAGGAGGAAGAGGAACACGAGCAGTCCGAAGCAGATGATCGGCTCGATGCGCAGGGCGAGGAAGTGTTCCAGCCGGAAGGCGACCTGGGCGGGGTAGCCGCCGTGGGCGTACAGCTCTACGGCGGCCGGGTCCGGGCTCTTGGGGGCCCCGGGGGGCCGGCTCAGCGAGTCGAGGGTCAGCAGGGAGATCAGCGCCAGGTGCAGGCCGCCGGCCGTCCACATGGCCCACCCGCGCACCTTCTCGGAGCGGGCCGGCAGCCAGGCGACGACGAGGGCGGTGACGGCGTACCCCATGAGCACGTCCCAGGCGAAGACGAGCACGAAGTGGACGGTGCCCTCGACGAAGAGGAACGCGGCGCGGCGCGGGTAGCGGCCGGGCCAGGGGTCGCCGCGGCGGGCGGCGGAGTCGAACTGGATGGCCAGGCCCACCCCGAACAGCACCGTCAGCAGGGCCAGGAACTTGCCGTCGGCGAGGAAGCGGAAGACGCTCTCGGCGAGGTGGGCGGCGGAGGGGTCGGCGATCGGGTCCGGCGGCTTCAGGGCGCCCTGAAGCACCCCCCACTCCGAGCCGGGCGAGGTGAAGATCCAGACGTTGGTCATGAGCGTGCCGAGGATGGCGGCGCCGCGCAGGACGTCCAGGAGCGGGAGCCTGGTGGTCTTCTCCGCCGCCGGGGCGAGCAGGGTTTCGGTCATGACTTCAGCGTCGCGGGGGGCGGGGCCCCGTACGTCCTGCGGCCGGACGAAGGCGCGGTACATCCTTCGATGCAGCGGGGGAGCCACGGTCCCCACCCTGTGTCCCCGCGGCCCCCGGTCCACATCCTGGACCCGGCACGGCTTGCACCTCTGTTGTATCTATCCTGTGCGCATGCCTGCCCCAGCACCCGCCGTGACCGCCGCCGACCGCGTCTACCAGCACGTCAAGCAAGAGGTGCTCGACCGTCGCTACGAAGGTGGCACCCTCCTGACCGAGGGCGAACTGGCCGCGGCCGTCGGGGTCTCCCGTACGCCTGTCCGCGAGGCGCTGCTGCGGCTGGAGACCGAGGGGCTGCTCAAGCTGTACCCGAAGAAGGGCGCCCTGGTCCTCCAGGTCTCGGCGCAGGAGATCACCGACGTCCTCGAAACCCGGATGCTGGTCGAGGAGTTCACCGTACGCCGAGCCGTACCGGCGCCACCGGGCCTGCTGGACCGGCTCGCCGCCCTGCTCGACGAACAGCGTCGGCACGCCGCCGCGGGCGACCTCGGCGCGATGATGGCCGCGGACCGGGGCTTCCACGCCGAGATCGTGCGCAGCGCCGGGAACCAGATCCTGTGCCGGCTCTACGACCAACTCCGCGACCGGCAGCTGCGGATGGGCGTGGCCCTCCTGCACGCCCACCCCGAACGGCTGGACCGCACCCTCGCCGAGCACGCCGAGATCCTGGACGCGTTGCGCGCCGGGGACGCCGAGGCGGCGACCGAGGCGGTCCGCGGGCACATCGGCCGGGTCGAGGCCCTGGTACGGGGGCCGGGCCGGTGAACGCCCCCGTGAACGCCCCGGCGAACGCCTTGCCCGGCATACCCGCCGACCCGCCGGGCGGCCGCAGGGCCGTCGCCGTGTGGGGCATCGGTGTCGCCGTCTACTTCGTGGCGGTGATCTTCCGTACCAGTCTGGGCGTGGCCGGCCTGGACGCCGCGGACCGCTTCCACGTCAACGCCTCGGCGCTGGCCACCTTCTCGCTCCTCCAACTGCTCGTCTACGCGGGCATGCAGATCCCGGTGGGCCTGATGGTCGACCGGCTCGGCACCAAGAAGGTCCTGACCCTGGGCGCGGTGCTGTTCACCGTCGGCCAGCTCGGCTTCGCGCTGTCCCCCTCCTACGGGATGGCGCTCGCGGCGCGGGCGCTGCTGGGCTGCGGCGACGCGATGACCTTCATCTCGGTGCTGCGGCTGGGCACCCGGTGGTTCCCGGCCCGGCGCGGGCCGTTGATGGCGCAGCTGGCCGGGCTGGTGGGCATGGCGGGCAACCTCGTCTCCACCCTCGTCCTCGCCCCGGTCCTGCACGGGGTCGGCTGGACGGCCGCGTTCGCGGGCAGCGCGGTGGCGGGGCTGGTGGTCCTGGTGCCGCTCGTGCTGTTCCTGCGGGACCACCCGGAGGGCCACGGGCCCGCGCCGCGCACCGCCGGTGCCGCGGGCGCCGCGGGGCCCTCGGGAGCCTCAGGACCCTCAGGGGCCTCAGGACCCGCAGGGCCTTCGGGGGGCTTCGTACGCCGGCAGATCCGCGAGTCCTGGGCCGAACCCGGCACCCGGCTCGGCCTGTGGGTGCACTTCACCACGCAGTTCCCCGCGATGGTGTTCCTGCTGCTGTGGGGCATGCCGTTCCTGGTCGAGGCGCAGGGGCTGTCGCGGACCACGGCGGGTGGCCTGCTGACGCTGGTCGTCGCCTCGAACATGGCACTCGGGCTGGTCTACGGCCAGATCGTCGGACGCCGCCAGTCCGCGCGGATCCCGCTCGCCCTGGGCACGGTCGGCCTCACCGCCCTGCTGTGGGCGGCGGTCCTCGCGTACCCCGGGGACCGGGCACCGATGTGGCTGCTGGTCACCCTGTGCCTGGTGCTCGGCGGCTGCGGACCGGCATCGATGATCGGCTTCGACTTCGCCCGCCCGGCCAACCCGGCGGAGCGCCAGGGCACCGCCTCCGGCATCACGAACATGGGCGGCTTCATCGCGTCCATGACCACCCTGCTGACGGTGGGCATCCTGCTCGACGCCACCGGCGACAACTACCGCATCGCCTTCTCGACGGTCTTCGTACTGGAGGCGGTGGGCGTCCTGAACATCCTGCGCCTGCGCCCCCAGGCCCTGGCCCGAGAGGCCGCCCGGGGCCGCGCCGCCGTTCCCGCGCAGGCGTCGCAACCGGTGTCCCGAGCGGGTGCGCTCCCGGAGGCGGCGGGGCGCGAGGCCTCGTAGGGCGTCGGGACGCGCCGCTACGGGGTCACGGCGAACTGCGTGAGGATGGCGTCCGCCAGTTCCGTGTCACCCTCCACCTTCACCCGGTCGGCGACGGTGTGCGCCCGCACCCGGCCCGCCGCCAGGCGGACATAGGTCTCCCAGTCCATCGTCAGGGTCACCGCGGGGCCCAGCGACGGCGACTTGTCCACGGTCCCGCGGCCGTCCGCGTCCACCCGTACCGTCCGCATGAACTCCAGCGGGCCGTGCACGTCGATCACCACCGCCGAGTTCGCCGGCGCGCCCGCCCGCTTGGCCACCACCTTCGGCAGCCCGGCCAGCAGGAGGTCCCGGGCCACGTACGCGCCCGGCGAGTCCCAGTTCCCCGGCACACCCAGCGCCGTCCGCAGGTCCTGCTCGTGGATCCACACGTCGAACGCCCGCAGCCGCAGCGCCTGCTCCAGCGTCACCTGGTCACCGAGCGGCCCGCGCACCATCGTGGCCGGATCCCGCTTCTCGTTGCGCAGCTGCCGGGAGCGCCGGATCACGGTGTACTCCAGCTCCGAGGTCATCTCCGGCGCCGTGTGGTGACGCCGTACGTCGACCTGTACCTCCATGTACCGACTGAACTCGTCCACCACGTGCCGCAGGTCCCGCGCCACCGTGTGGATCGGCCGCGGGTCCCCGAGCTGCTCGCACTCGATGCCGATGATGTGTGACACGACATCACGGACCGACCAGCCCGGACACGGCGTCGCCCGGTTCCACTCCCCCTCCGGCAGCGGGAGGACCAACTCGGATATCGCCTCGATGGAGTGTGTCCACGCGTCGGCATAGGGCTGGAGGGCGGGATGCGGCTGGACGGTCAACGGGACCCCTCGCGGTGCTGTTCAATGGCGCGTTTCGGAAGCAGTGGACTCAGTTTCCAAAACTACGCTGCCGGTGAGCACCCCGGCAGTGCTTTCGTGTGACGATCGTAGGCCCGAGTTGACGGCTTGAACGCCAGGACGGTGGTAGTGTGCGCGCCTCGCTGATCCAAATCGCAGTGAACGAGGGCGAGTCGGTGTCTTCCCGACGTGCCCGCGTGGCCGAACTCGTACGGGAGCAGGAGGGCTCCGATCTCGTCGTCCTGCCGGAGCTGTGGCCGGTCGGCGCGTTCGCCTACGAACAGTTCGAGACCGAGGCCGAACCGCTGGACGGCCCGACCTACGAGGCCATGTCCAAGGCGGCGCGCGACGCCGGCGTCTGGCTGCACGCGGGCTCGATCGTGGAGCGCGCGGGCGACGGCTCCCTCTACAACACCGCCCTCGTCCTCTCCCCGACGGGCGAGCTGGCCGCCACCTACCGGAAGATCCACCGCTTCGGCTTCGACCAGGGCGAGGCCGTGCTCATGTCGGCCGGCGACTCCCTCACCACGGTGCCCCTGCCCGAGCAGACCCTCGGCATCGCCACCTGCTACGACCTGCGCTTCCCGGAACTGTTCCGGGGCCTGGTCGACGCCGGAGCCACCACCATGGTCGTCGCGGCGGGCTGGCCCGCCCGCCGCCGCTCGCACTGGACCCTGCTGAGCCGGGCGCGCGCCGTGGAGGACCAGTCCTACGTCCTGGCCTGCGGGCTCGCCGGCACCCACGCGGGCGTGGAGCAGGCCGGACACAGCCTGGTGGTGGACCCGTGGGGCGAGGTCCTGGCGGAGGCGGGCCCCGGCGAGGAGGTCCTCACCGTGGACCTGGACCCGGCCGAGGTCGCCGACACCCGCGAGCGGTTCCCGGCGCTGAAGGACCGACGCCTGGGCCGCTGACGGACTCCCGGAGCCCTCGCGAACCCCGGTTGGCGCCGGGGTTCGCGGGCAGACGAGCACGACGGGCGGCGCCGGCCGCCGAAGCCACGAGGAACAGGCGGGTACGCGGTGACGAAAGACGCAGAGGCCGTGCTGGAAGCCGCCCTGGAGCCGCACGAACCCGCCGACGCGGAGATCGCGGCCCGGGAGAAGGTCCGGGAGCGGGCCACCGGCCTGACCCACCACGAGGCGCAGGCCACCCTGGAGGCGGTGCTGGCGGACGCCGGCGACCTGGAGGCCGCCGACGCCTCCGTCCGCGCCGAGGCCGCCGAATGGCAGCGCATCAGCGACCTGCTGTTCGACCACGGCGGTCCGTACGCACCGGAGACCGACGCCTACGTCCAGGGCCAGCTCACGGCCCGGGAGCACCATCGGGACTGACCCCGTCCTCCCGCTCCTTCTCCGCCATCCGGATCACGCACACCGCGACCGCGACCAGCAGCGCCGCGTCCGCGTCCTCCCGGACCACGTCCACCGCGTACGTCTCGCGTACCCGGTACCACTGCCGCGAGATCAGCGCGAGCAGCTCGTCGTCGTACTCGACCTTGAACTCGCGATCCAGGATCCGCCCGCTCACATCGAGCTCGGTGCCCTCGGCGAGGGTCACACGGAAGTGGTTGCGGAGCAGCGAGAGCCGCTTGCGACGGATCACCGCGAGCCGCCGCTCGTCCCGCTCCAGAGTCATCGCGTCCCGCAGGGTGAACAACTTCTCCCGCAGGGTGATCAGGATCTGCCCGTCCGGATCCTTCAGCTCCAGCGTGTCCCGGAAGCGCAGCGCCTTCCCGTCGACGAGGAAGGCGTGCCGGCCGTCCTCGTCCTCGATCCGGTAGTCGTCCCCGATGGCCAGCATTTTGTCCCGAACGAGGTATTTCATGCGCTGATCAGTGCCCGCGATAGGTTGCCCTCATGCCCCTGCTCTACGTGACCGACCTGGCGTACCCCGCACGCGGCCGCCGCTACTGCGACGAGGACATATTCCTCACGTCCCGACTGCGCGCCGCATTCGACCTGGCCCTGTGCCATCCCGCGGACGCGGAGGCCATGCTGCCGCTGGGCTTCGACGCGGTGATCGTCCGCAACAGCGGCCCGGTCCTGCACTACCAGGAGGCCTACGACTCCTTCCGCGCGGCCGCCCTCGCCGCCGGGGCACGCGTCTACAACCCGCTCACCGGCCGCGGCGACATGGCGGGCAAGCAGTACCTCCTCGACCTGACGGCCTCCGGCCACCCGGTCATCCCGACGATCGACGACCCGGCCCGGCTCGCGGAGCTGCCGCAGGTCCCCACCTACGCCGTCAAGCCGAAGCAGGGCGCCGACTCCATCGGCCTCACCTTCACCGCGACACCGGACGGGCAGGCCGGAGCCGTGCTGATCCAGCCGCGCATCGACTTCACGTACGAGGTGTCCTTCTACTTCGTCGACGACGCCTTCCAGTACGCGCTGTACGCCCCCGACCCGGCCCGCCGCTGGGAGCTGGAGCTCTACTCCCCGACCGAGGCGGACCTGGCCTTCGCCCGCTCCTTCGTCGACTGGAACACCCTCGACCACGGCATCCAGCGGGTCGACGCCTGCCGGGCGCCGTCCGGTGAGCTGCTGCTCGTCGAGCTGGAGGACCTGAATCCGTACCTCTCCCTGGACCTCGTTCCGGCGCCGGTGCAGGACGCGTTCGTCACGGCGCTCACAAGATCCCTCCACACCTTCCTCAGCACCACCGCCTGATGTCAGACCCGGCTGCCAGGCTTTCCCCATGGACAAGCAGACGTTCTGGAAGCTGATCGAGACGGCCCGCGCGGAAGCGGACCCGCAGGAGGTGTCCGCCCGCGCGGCCGAACTCCTCGCGAGCCGGCCGGAGTCGGAGATGGCTGCGGCCCAGCAGGTGCTGTGGGACCTGCTGGCGGAGTCCTACCGGGCGCCGCTCTGGGCCGCGGCCTACGTGATCAACGGCGGCTGCTCCGACGACGGCTTCGACTACTTCCGCGGCTGGCTCCTCACCCAGGGCCGGGAGACCTTCGAGGCGGCCCTGACCGACCCCGACTCCCTGGCCGAGCACCCGGCGGTGGCCGAGGCCGCGGCCGAGGGCCTGGACCTGGAGGACGAGAGCGCCCTCTCGATCGCCTGGACCGCCTACGAGGCCGGCACCGGCCGCGAACTGCCCGCGGACTCCTTCACGATCAGCTACCCGGCCCTGGACCCCGCCTGGGACTTCGACTTCGACGACGGCGAGGAGATAGCGGCCCGACTGCCCCGCCTGAGCGCCCTGTTCGCCTACGCGTAGCGGTGGAGCAGGCTCTCGCGCTCCTGCCGCCGGATCTCCTCGATCGTCAGACCGGGGAGATCCACGTGGGAGAGGGTGATCTCGGCGGAACTCGGCACGGCGTCCTCCGCGAGCCACTGCTCCGGCTTCCACGCGTTGCCACGCAGGAACGCCTTCGGGCAGTGCTGGTAGGCCTCCTCGACCTCCACCACGATCGCGCTCCGCGGCGGCTTGCCGACGGCGGTCAACCGATCCAGCAACCACGGATCGGCGGACACGCAGGCCCGCCCGTTCACCCGCAGGGTGGTGGCGCGCCCGGGAATGACGAAGATCAGCCCGGCCCGACCCGTCTCCACGATGTTGTGCGCGGTGTCGAGCCGCTTGTTCCCGGTGGCGTCGGGCAGCGCGAGCGTGAATTCGTCCAGCACGGCCACGAATCCGGGCGGCCCGCCCCGCGGCGTCACATCACAGCTCCCGTCGGCCCCGGCACTGGCGATGAACACCAACGACGACCGCCCGATGACGGCCCGCGCGGCCTCGTGGATCCGGTCCACGGCCTTGCGACGGGCCATCTCACCGGGATGTTCGTAGAGCTCCCGCAGTCCTTCGACGCTCCGGACGGCAGTGGCGCTCATGGCATCGAATATCCGCCCGCCGGGCGGCACAGTGGCTGTCACGCCTGCGCACGCTACCGGGCGGCCCCCGGTCGGAGACCGCTGGTGTCGAGATCGATCCCGAACGGCTCGGGCAGTCGCACCGGCGTCCCGAAGGGATGCGGCCCGTCCACCTTCGTGTACCCGAGCCGCCCGGGCTCGGCGAACACGGTGACGGTCTCCTCCACCCGGTCGACCAGGAGGTACAGGGGCGCTCCGTACTCGGCGTACCGCTTGCGCTTGACGACGCGGTCGGTCTCGGCGTTCGACTCGGACGTGACGTCGACGACGAGCAATGTCTGGTCGGGTACCAGCGCCCCACCGCGGAGTGCGAGCTGCTCGGGTACGACCGCGATGTCCGGCACGTACCAGTTCGACGATCCTGGCAGATCCAGGTTTCCCGAGCCTTCCACGCAGTCGAGCTCGTCCACACGGTCTTCGATCTGACGGCGCACGATCTTCGCGGCCCGCTCGTGGTCCCAGCTCGGCGTCACGTTGGTGATGACCCCTTCGACGATTTCGGTGCGGTCCCCGTTGTGGTGCTGGACGGCGTACTTCAGGGCCCGCTCGGGGTCGATGCCCTCGCTGTAGTCGTGCGCGGTGGTCATGCCGGACACCTCCTTCGCTGCCGGCCCTCAGGCTCCCACGTGGACCGTCCCGCCGTCGTCACCCCTGTGGGTGCAGCTCGACCCGTGATCCGGTGTTCATACCCGGATGGCAAGCTTGAAGGATGAACGATGCTGCCCCGGCGCCCACCCCCGCGCCCGCGCCCCGCCGTGCCCGTGTCCGTGCCCCCGAGCTGATCGGCAAGGGCGGCTGGCTGAACACCGGTGGGAAGGACCTGAGCCTCGCCGACCTGCGGGGACGCATTGCGATCCTCGATTTTTGGACCTTCTGCTGCATCAACTGCCTGCATGTCCTGGACGAGCTGCGCGAGCTGGAGGAGAAGCACCGCGACACCGTCGTGATCATCGGCGTGCACTCCCCGAAGTTCGTGCACGAGGCCGAGCACGCCGCCGTCGTCGACGCCGTCGAGCGGTACCAGGTGCACCACCCCGTGCTGGACGATCCCGAGCTCGCGACCTGGAAGCAGTACGCCGTACGCGCCTGGCCCACGCTCGTCGTGATCGACCCCGAGGGGTACATCGTCGCCCAGCACGCCGGTGAGGGGCACGCGCACGCCATCGCCCGCCTCGTCGAGGAGCTGGAGGCCGAGCACGAGGCCAAGGGCACGCTGCGGCGCGGCGACGGGCCGTACGTGGCGCCCGAGCCGGTGGCCGGCGCCCTGCGGTTCCCCGGGAAGGCGCTGCTGCTGCCGTCCGGGAACCTGCTCGTCTCCGACTCCACCCGGCACCAGCTCGTGGAGCTGGCCGCCGACGGCGAGAGCGTCGTACGCCGCATCGGCAGTGGCGAGCGCGGCTTCGCCGGGGACAGCTTCAGCGAGCCCCAGGGCCTCGCGCTGCTGCCCGACGGCAAGGTCGTCGTCGCCGACACCGTCAACCACGCCCTGCGCCTCTACGACCCGGCCACCGGGCACGTGGAGACCGTCGCGGGGACGGGCAGGCAGTGGTGGCAGGGGTCGCCGACCTCCGGGCCGGCGCTGGAGGTGGACCTGTCCTCGCCGTGGGACGTGGCCTGGTGGCAGGGCCGGGTCTGGATCGCCATGGCGGGTGTGCACCAGCTGTGGACCTGGGACCCGGAGGCCGGGACGGTCGAGGTCGCGGCCGGTACGACCAACGAGGGGCTGCTCGACGGGCCGGCCGCCGAGGCCTGGTTCGCCCAGCCCTCGGGGCTCGCGGCCGCCGGGGACCGGCTGTGGATCGCCGACTCCGAGACCAGCGCCCTGCGGTACGTGGAGGCGGCCGATGACGGCCACGACGGGTACGTCGTCAAGTCCGCCGTCGGCACGGGGCTGTTCGACTTCGGCCACCGCGACGGGGACGCCGCCCAGGCCCTGCTCCAGCACCCGCTCGGCGTGACCGCCCTGCCCGACGGCTCGGTCGCGGTGTGCGACACGTACAACCACGCGCTGCGCCGATTCGACCCCGCCACCGGTCAGGTCTCGACGTTGGCCACCGACCTGCGCGAGCCCAGCGACGCCGTGCTGGTCGGCGAGGACATCGTGGTCGTCGAGTCCGCCCGGCACCGGCTGACCCGCCTGCGCCTGCCGGAGGAGGCCGTCCGCGTGGACGCGGTCGCCCACCGCACGCAGCGGGCCGCCACCGAGGTGGCCCCCGGCACGCTCCGTCTCGACATCGTCTTCCAGGCGCCGAGCGGGCAGAAGCTCGACACCCGCTACGGGCCCTCCACCCGGCTGCTGGTCTCCTCGACCCCGCCCGAGCTGCTGGCGGCAGGCGACGGCGCCGGGAGCGATCTCTTCCGGGAGCTGGCGCTGAACCCGGACGTCACCGAGGGCGTCCTGCACGTCTCGGCGATGGCCGCGTCCTGCGACGACGACCCCGCCAACGAGTACCCGGCCTGCCACGTCCACCAGCAGGACTGGGGCGTGCCCGTCCGCGTCACCGCCGACGGCACCTCCCGGCTGCCCCTCGTCCTCGCGGGGATGGACGCCGAGGGGTAGCCGGCGCACCGGCCTTCCTGGGGGGCTCAGCCCTCCAGGAAGGCCACCAGGGCGTTCGCCAGCAGGTACGGGTCGTCCGCGCCGCACAGTTCGCGGGCGCTGTGCATCGAGAGGATCGCGACGCCGATGTCCACCGTCTGAATGCCGTGGCGGGCGGCGGTGATCGGGCCGATCGTGGTGCCGCACGGCATCGAGTTGTTGGAGACGAAGGTCTGCCACGGGATACCGGCCCGCTCGCAGGCGGCGGCGAACACCGCGCGCCCGCTGCCGTCGGTGGCGTACCGCTGGTTGACGTTGACCTTCAGGATCGGTCCGCCGTTGGCGCGCGGGTGGTGCGTCGGGTCGTGCCGCTCACCGTAGTTGGGGTGCACGGCGTGCCCGGTGTCCGAGGACAGGCAGATGGTGCCCGCGAAGGCCCGCGCGCGGTCCTCGTACGAGCCGCCGCGGGCGAAGACTGAACGTTCCAGCACGTTGCCCAGCAGCGGGCCGTCCGCGCCCGTGTCGGACTGCGAGCCGTTCTCCTCGTGGTCGAAGGCGGCCAGCACCGGGATGTGGTCGAGCTTGTCGGAGGTGGAGACCGCGGCCAGCGCCGCGACACCCGCGTGCACCGACAGCAGGTTGTCCATGCGCGGGCCGGCCACCAGCTCGCGGTCACGGCCCAGGTAGGAGGGCGGCTCGATGGAGTGGACCATCAGGTCCCAGCCGGCCACCGACCCCTGCTCCAGGCTCTCTTCCTCCTCCAGGAAGGAGATCAGGTCGCCCTCCTGCACCTCGCCCAGACCCCAGATCGGCTGCATGTGCCGCTGCTTGTCGAGCTTGAGGCCGTCGCTGTTCACCGACCGGTCCAGGTGCACGGCGAGTTGGGGCACGCGCAGCAGTGCGCGGTCCACGTTCACCAGGCGCTCGGTGCCGTCGCGCAGCGTCAGCCGCCCGGCCAGGCCCAGGTCGCGGTCCAGCCAGGTGTTGAGCAGGGTGCCGCCGTAGATCTCGACGGCGATCTGCCGCCAGCCCTGGGAACCGGTGTCCGGCAGCGGCTTGACCCGCAGGTTCGGGGAGTCGGTGTGCGCGCCGACGATCCTGAACGGGGTGTGCGCGGCCGCGCCTTCGGGAACGAACCAGGCGATGAGCGCGCCGCCGCGGAGCACGAACTTGCCTCCGGTGCCCGCATCCCAGGCGTCCGTTTCCGACAACTGCCTGAAGCCCGCCTTCTCCAGCCGCTCCGCCGCGTTGGCCACGGCGTGGTACGGCGACGGACTGGCCGTCAGGAAGGTCATCAGATCGTCGGTGTGGCCGCGGTCGAAGCGGGCGGGAGAGCTCATGTGGTTCACCTTAATGACGGTCGTGTTCGCCGTGGCCGGACTGCGAGGGATGGCCGGAGGTCGGGGTCCGCAGGGTGGGTGATCTGCGGTCCCGTCGGTTTCAGCCCGGCGGGCGCTCGAAGCGGCGTTGCAGCTGCCTGCGCTCGCCCCGGCGGATGCGTGGGAGCATCTCCGGGGTCTGCGGGGAGCGCTGCGCGCGTCTCTTGCGTCCGGCGCAGAAGATACAGGCCTCGCCGGGAGGAGCGTCGGGGTCGATCGGCGCGCCGGGATGTTCGGAGCATCCCGAGGCGTTGCGCGGCCGGGAGAGTTCACGGGCGACGATGAAGGCGCGGTGCAGGTCGTCGGCGATGCGGACGAAGTCCTCCGCGGGTGAGGACAGGCCCAGATGGAACCGCTGCTCCTCGACGGCGCGCACGTGGGTGCGCAGCCGCTCCAGCGTGTACGGGGGGTCCGGTACGGGGTAGCCGAGACGGCGCTGCTCTCCGGCGGGGGCGGCGGGCGGGCCGCCGTGCCGGCGCTGTCCGAGGCGACGTCGGTCGTTGCAGATGAGGCAGCGGCCCCAGCCTTCGGGCGCTTCGGGGTCCAGGGCGCCGTTGGGGTGCTCCGGGCAGCCGGTGTAGCTCTTGGCGGGGGCGAGTCCGGTGGCCGTCTGGAAGGCCACGTACAGCGCGTCGGCGATGGTGTCGTATTCGGCGGGGTGGGCTCCGTCGTAGAGCTCGCGCAGGTGGTCGCCGAGGCTGCCCAGGCTCGCCTGCAGCTCCTTGAGGGCGTACGGCCGCCCGGTGGGGACGGAGTACCCCCTGCTGCCGTGCTGATCCTGTGGACTCATGTGTACGAGCGTCCCATGAACGACTGACATAGGGGAAAGCCGCAGGACAGGGGCCTGGGGCGCCGTGCCGAGGGCCGGGTACACGGCAGCGGCCGGGCCCCTGTGCGGGGGGCCCGGCCGCTGGCGCGTGGGTGCGGCGGTGGCGCGAGGTGCCTAGAAGGCGGCCTCGTCGAGCTCCATGAGGGAGTTGTCGACGACCTCGGCCAGCTGGCGCTGGACCGAGACGTTCGGCAGGACCTGCGACGCGAAGAACTTCGCGGCGGCGATCTTGCCGGTGTAGAAGGGGACGTCCTTCGGGGCGGCGGTCGCCAGCTTCTCGGCGGCCACGGCGGCGCCCTTGAGCAGCAGGTAACCGACGACCACGTCACCCGAGGCCATCAGCAGGCGGGTGGTGTTCTGGCCGACCTTGTAGATGTTCTTGACGTCCTCGCCGGTGGCGGTGAGGTCGACGATCATCTGGCCGACGATGGCCTCCAGGTCGACGGCGGCCTTGGCGAGCGCGTCGCGGGCGCCGGCCAGCTCCTCGCCGCCGACGGCCTCGGCCAGGAACTTCTTCATCGTCTCGCTGAGGATGTTCAGCGAGGCGCCCTGGTCGCGGACGATCTTCCGGAAGAAGAAGTCCTGGCCCTGGATGGCCGTGGTGCCCTCGTAGAGGGTGTCGATCTTGGCGTCGCGGATGTACTGCTCGATCGGGTACTCCTGCAGGTAGCCGGAGCCACCGAAGGTCTGCAGGGACTGGGCGAGCTGCTCGTAGGACTTCTCCGAGCCGTAGCCCTTGACGATCGGCAGGAGCAGGTCGTTCAGACCGATCTCGGCGGAGGCGTCCTCGCCGGCGGCCTGCTTGACCTGGATCTCGTCCTGCACGGAGGCCGTGTAGAGGACGAGGGCGCGCATGCCCTCGGCGTAGGCCTTCTGCGTCATGAGCGAGCGGCGCACGTCAGGGTGGTGCGTGATGGTGACCTTGGGCGCGGTCTTGTCCATGAAGTTCGCCAGGTCCGGGCCCTGCACGCGCTCCTTGGCGTACTCCAGCGCGTTCAGGTAGCCGGTGGAGAGGGTGGCGATGGCCTTCGTGCCGACCATCATGCGCGCGAACTCGATGATCATGAACATCTGGCGGATGCCGTCGTGCTTGTCGCCGATCAGCCAGCCCTTGGCGGGGTGCTGGTCGCCGAAGGTCATCTCGCACGTGTTGGAGGCCTTGAGGCCCATCTTGTGCTCGACGTTGGTGGCGTAGACGCCGTTGCGCTCGCCCAGCTCGCCGGTCTCCCAGTCGAAGTGGAACTTCGGGACGAGGAAGAGGGACAGGCCCTTGGTGCCGGGGCCGTGGCCCTCGGGGCGCGCGAGGACGTAGTGGAGGATGTTCTCCTCCATGTCGTGCTCACCGGAGGTGATGAAGCGCTTTACGCCCTCGATGTGCCAGGAGCCGTCGGCCTGCTGGATCGCCTTGGTGCGGCCGGCGCCCACGTCCGAGCCGGCGTCCGGCTCGGTGAGGACCATGGTGGAGCCCCAGCGCTTCTCGACGGCTATCTGCGCGACCTTCTTCTGCGCCTCGTTGCCCTCTTCGAAGAGGATGCCGGCGAACGCCGGGCCGGAGGAGTACATCCAGATGGCCGGGTTCGAGCCGAGCAGCAGTTCCGCGTAGGCCCAGATGAGGGAGCGGGGCGAGGTGGTGCCGCCGATCTCCTCGGGCAGGCCCAGACGCCAGTACTCCGACTCCATGAAGGCTTCGTAGCTCTTCTTGAAGGAGGCCGGGACGGGCGCGGTGTTGGTGGCCGGGTCGAAGACCGGCGGGTTGCGGTCGGCGTCCTCGAAGGAGGCGGCCAGCTCGTTCTCGGCGAGGCGGGCGAGCTCGGACAGGACGCTCTTGGCGGTCTCGGTGTCCATCTCCTCGAACGGACCGGTGCCGTACTGCTTGTCGCGGCCGAGCACCTCGAAGAGGTTGAACTCGATGTCGCGGAGATTCGACTTGTAGTGCCCCATGGCGACGGCTCCGTTAAGGCTCGGGGAGACAGGGTTCCTCGTACATACCAATCGGTAACAACATGATGCTACCCGTCGGTAATAACGGCAACCCTTCCGCGTGGACTGTGACCAGGGTCAAAGCTCGCACCAGACCGTCCTGGTCCGATACCCCTCGGTGACCCCCCATCGCAGCGCCACGGCCTCCAGTAGGGCGAGGCCACGCCCGGACTCGTCGGTACCGGTCGCCTCTCGCCGTACGGGCCGCGCGCGCGGATCGGGGTCGGTGAGCTCGACCCGCGTACGGGCTGCCCTTCCGCTCCCGCTCCGGCCCCCGCTGACGCGCAGGGTGACAGGGGTGCCGGCGCCGAGGTGGGTGATCACGTTGCTCAGCAGCTCGGTCACGCACAGCTCCGCGTCGGGGTGGCCGTCCGGCCCGAGGTGCTCGCGCACGGCGTGACGCAGGAGGCGGGCCGCCCGAGCGGTGGCGGGCAGCCGGATCACGAGCTCGTTCACGGCTTCGTCAGCGCGGCGGCGATCCGCTGCGCGGTGGCGGCGTTGCAGTTGCCGAGGGTGATGAGGGGCGGCGAGTCGTACCGACCGGCATAGGAGAGGAGGTGCAGGTCGAGCGAGGGGAGGGTGATTCCGTGCGCGGTGAGCGCGGCGCGCAGCGCGTCGAGGGCCGCGGTGGCCTCGCGGTCGTGGGGGTGGTCGCCCATGAGCGTTCCGTTCCTGTCCGGAGTGTGACGAAGCCCTCACAGACTGATGTCGTGCTGCGTACCGTGGGAAGGGTTTCCGGTTGCGCTGGACAAGTGGCAAATGGCGGTGGTGGGTTGTGCCTGCTCGCAAGGACCCGGATGCGTCGGCGAACGTGCCGTCCTTCTACGGCGCGGAACTCCGCTACAAGCGGGAGGCGGCCGGGCTCACGCTCGACCAGCTGGCGGAGGGCAGCTTCCGAGGCGTGCCGTTCCTGAGCCAGATCGAGCGCGGCGAGCGGCGCATGCCGCTGGACCTGGCCCGGCACGTGGACGCGAGGCTGGGCACGGACGGCTTTTTCGAGCGCCGCTGTGAAGACGCGCGCCGCGCGAGGCAGTCGGGGTACGCCGAATACTTCGCGGACGTCGCGGAGATGGAGCCGTTCGCCGAGACCATCGAGGAGTGGGCCCCGATGCTCGTGCCGGGGCTGCTCCAGACCCCCGCGTACGCGCGGGCGATCAGCCGTGCCGCCATGCCCCGGGCGACCGACGAGACGATCGAGACGCTGGTGGCGGCCCGGATGGGCCGGGCGAGACTCTTCGACAGGGAGTGCCCGCCCGACCTCTGGGTGGTGCTCGACGAGTCGGTGCTCCGCCGCCCGGCCTTGTCGGCGCCGCAGATGGCGGAGCTGCTGGAGCACATCGCGGCCGTGGTCCGCCGGACCAGGGCCATTCTGCAAGTCGTCCCGGAAACGACCGCCGCGCACGCGCTCATGATGGGCATGGCGAAATTGATGACCTTCCCGGACGCTCCGCCCGTGGTCTACGTGGAGAGCCTGCACAGCGGCCAACTCATCGACTTTCCGGCCCTCGTGAAGGAGTACCGCAGGTCTTACGATCTGTTGAGGGCCGCCGCCTTGCCGCCGGGGGCGTCCCTGGCCCTCCTCGACGCCGCGGCAGAGGGCTACCGAAATGGCAAGCAGCGGAATTGACCTGAGCGCCGCGACCTGGCGCAAGAGCAGCTACAGCAACGGCACGGGCGGCGACTGCGTCGAGGTGGCGGACGGCCTCACCGGGCTCGTGCCCGTGCGGGATTCCAAGCGGCCCGACGGCGGCACGGCCGTGGTGAGCGCGGCGGCCTGGGGGTCCTTCGTGGCCGGCCTCAAGGCCTTCTGACCGCACCCCGCAGGGGATCGGTGGCCGGTACCGGCCGGTACTGTCGCGGCCGCTCGGTAGGCTTCGGCCCATGTACGGCTACGACCAGAACCCGGGCGCGCAGCAGCAGTATGCGCAGCAGCCCCCGCAGGGCTACGCGCAGCAGGCGCCGCCGCTGTACCCGGAGCCGTCCCCGCCCTCCCTCACGGACGCGGTGCGGGCCTTCACCACGGGGTCGCTCTCCGCCGAGGACTTCCAGCAGATCTTCGCCACCTCGAAGGTCTACTGCCCGCGCGGCGACACCCCCGGGTTCCTGGCGCTGCACAACACGCAGCACCCGGTGATCCCCATGTTCACCACGCTCAAGGAACTGCGCCGGTACGCCGGCAAGGAGTCCAAGTACTTCGTGATCACCGGCGCCGAGGTGATCGACCTGCTGCCCACCGGGTACGGCTTCGTCCTCGACATGGAGGGCGACCACCGGATGGTCTTCGACGCGAAGGCGGTCGAGCAGATGGTCGACTTCGCGATGCGCCGGATGTACGGCTGACGCCGTTGCTGCGCAGCCGCGCAGACGGCTGACCGCAGCCGTGGCCTGACGGGGGGGCGGGGACCGTGCTGCGCGTGCATTTCACGGCGGAGGACCTGCTCGACATCGCCTTCGCGAGCGAGCCGCTGCCGCTGGTGGAGTTGGGCATGGCCATGGCCGCCTGGCAGCGCACCGACGAGCAGGCGGTTTTCGGCCGCTGGCGCGGCCGTGTCGGCCGGGAGTTACCGGGCCGCGCCCGCCCACTCCTGGACCTTCTGCGTCCCGACGGCGACAACCCCCAGTTCGTCGAGCCGTACACGCGCACCCTGGCGGAGGGGCTGGCCGTCGTACGGGACGCCGGCGCCCTCCTGACCCCCTGCGAGCTGCGCCGCGTCGCCGCCCGGGCCCCCGGCTCCCCGTCCTGGCTGCGCGCCCTGTGGGCCCAGGACCGCGAGGCGTGGGAGCAGCTCGGCGGCGCGCTCCGGTCCGCCTACGAGGTGGTCGTCGCCCCGCACTGGCCGCGGATCCGGCAGTCCTTCCAGGCGGACGTGGCCTGGCGTGGCCGGCTGTTGGCCGCCCACGGGATCAGAACGTGCCTGGCGAGCACGCATCCGCGGGCCGCCTGGTCGGGCACGGTGCTGGAGGTGGACGGGCCGCCGCACTACGAGGCCCGCCTGGGCGGGCGCGGCCTGCTGCTGATGCCCTCGTCGTTCTGGACGGGCCGGCCGCTGCTCGCCGAGGGCCCGGACGGGCCGGACGGCAGGCGGGTGCTGCTCTACCCGGCGCTGACGCCGCTGCCCCTGATCGGTCCGGGCCCGGCGCAGGGGGCGTTGGACGCGCTGCTGGGCCGGACCCGGGCGGCGGTGCTCCAGTCGCTGATCGAGCGGCGTACGACCAGCGAGCTGGCCCGGGATCTCGACATCAGCCTCCCCTCGGCGTCCGAGCACACCCGCACCCTGCGCGCGGCCGGCCTGATCACCACGGAGCGCGACGGCAAGGCGGTCCTGCACTCGGTGACGGGCCTGGGCGTGGACCTGCTGCACAGCGGCGGCTGACCGGCGGGCGTCGCGCAGCCGACCGGCGGGCGCTCGGCGGCCCAAGGGTCGGGCCGACCCACCTTTCGGCCCTGCCCGAAAGGATCGCGGGCCGGCCCGGTCCGCCCGGAGTATCGGTGCCGCGGGGGGATCCACGGGGGACCCCCCGCCCCATCCATGAGGAGGCAGAGATGGCCCGTACGACGATCCGCACGACGCTCGCCGCGGTGGCCGCCGCGACGCTGGCGCTGGGCACGGGGGTGCTGGCCGCCGGCCCGGCCCAGGCCTCGTACAACACCGTCGAGGGGTGCCGCTCGGGCGAGGCGTGCATCTGGCCGGAGGGCTCGCCGGCGGCGGGCGTCCAGCCGTCGCTGCGGTTCCGGAACGCGGGGACCTACAACCTCAGCAACCAGGAGAACTGGCACTGGGTCCTGAACAACCAGACCTCCAACTGGAAGTTCAGGCTGTGCACCGGCTACAACGGCACGGGGGTCTGCACCGACGTGCCCGTCGACACGTGGGTGGCGGTGAACCTCTCGCCGATCAACTCGGTCATCGTCTCGCCGTAACCGCAGGTCAGGATCGCCCGGACCCCGGAGGAAATTTCCTCCGGGGTCCCTCTGTTGTGCGGGTGTGGCAGAAAGTTCGAGTTTCAACTAAACTCGACGCAGAAGGAGGTCCTGACCATGCCCGCAGTGACTGTTGAGAACCCGTTGACCCTTCCGCGTGTGGCCGAGCCGCAGGCCGCCGTTCCGCGCAAGGTGCTGGCCGTCGTCTCCGCCCCCGGTGGGTTCGAGGGCGAGGGATTTCCGGTGCGCCGCGCGTTCGCCGGGATCAACTACCAGTACCTCGACCCGTTCATCATGATGGACCAGATGGGCGAGGTGGAGTACGCGCCGGGTGAGCCGAAGGGCACCCCCTGGCACCCGCACCGCGGTTTCGAGACCGTCACGTACCTGATCGACGGAACCTTCGTCCACCAGGACAGCAACGGCGGCGGCGGGATCATCAACGGCGGTGACACCCAGTGGATGACCGCCGGTTCGGGCCTGCTGCACATCGAGGCCCCGCCGGAGTCTCTCGTCGTGTCCGGCGGGCTGTTCCACGGCCTCCAGCTGTGGGTGAACCTCCCGGCCTCCGACAAGATGATGCCCCCGCGCTACCAGGACATCGGCGGCGGCCAGGTCCAGCTGCTGACCACCCCGGACGGCGGCTCCCTGCTCCGCGTCATCGCCGGTGAGCTGGACGGTCACCAGGGCCCGGGCATCACCCACACCCCGATCACGATGATCCACGCGACCGTCTCGCCGGGCGCGCAGATCACCCTGCCGTGGTGCGAGGACTTCAACGCCCTGGCGTACGTCATGGCCGGGCGCGGGTCCGTCGGCGAGGACCGTAGGCCCGTACAGACCGGGCAGACGGCCGTGTTCGGCGAGGGCGGCTCGCTCACCGTGCGGGCGGACGCGTCCCAGGACTCCAACGCCCCGGACCTGGAGATCGTGCTCCTCGGCGGACGTCCCATCCGGGAGCCGATGGCGCACTACGGACCGTTCGTGATGAACAGCCAGCACGAGCTGCAGCAGGCCTTCGACGACTTCCAGGCGGGTCGGCTGGGCCGTATCCCCACCACCGCGCGCACCGGCCTCGGCCACCGCGGCACGGGCACGGCGGACCAGGACTGATCCGCAGGCCAGGCCGGGCCGGGCCTGCGGGTGAGGCCGGCTAGGACGGATCCACGGGCTCGGGCGCCGCTTCGGCGGCGTACCGGGCCCGCAGTTCCGAGATCACCCCGAAGACGGCGGCGGTCAGCGGCACGGCCAGCAGCATCCCCAGGATCCCGGCGACGCTCGCGCCCGCGGTGATGGCCAGCATCACCACCGCCGGGTGCATCTGCACCGTGCGGCTCTGCACCACCGGCTGCAGTACGTAGCCCTCGATCATCTGGACCAGCAGCACCAGGCCCAGCGCCCACAGGCCGATGATCCAGCCCCGGTCGGCGAAGGCCACGAGCACGGCCACGGCGCCCGACAGGATCGCCCCGAGGTAGGGGATGTAGGCCGTCACGAAGACCAGGGCGGCCAGCCCCAGCGCACCCGGCACATCCAGGATCAGCAGGCCCGCACCGATCAGTACGGCGTCCACCAGGGCCACGAACGTGGTCCCGCGCATGAAGCCCTCGACCGCCTCGAAGGCGCGCCGTCCCATGGCCTCCATCAGGTCGCCCGAACGGCTCGGGACGATGGAACGCAGCGTTCCCACGGCCCCGTCGGAGTCGCGCAGGAAGAAGAAGATCAGCACCAGCGCGAGCAGCACCATCGCGATCATCGAGCCCACCACGCTGAGCCCCGAGACCACACCGGAGGCGGCCGTGCCGCCGAACTTCGCGAGCAGGTCCTTGGAGTTCGCCGCGATGTCCTCCAACGAGGTGCCCACCGCCCCGAAGTGCTCGGAGACCATCTCGCCGGCCCGCCGCAGCGAGTCGATGATCTCGCCGCCGGTCTCGATGAGCGCGAGGACGACGACGTACGCGGCCCCGCCGACCACCGCGACCACGGCGAGGCAGGTCAGGGCCGCGGCCAGGGAACGGTTCATCCCCATGCGCACCAGGCGCCGGTGCATCGGCCCGAGCAGGGCCGTACCGAGCACGGCCAGCAGTACGGGCGTCACGGCGGCCTCGAAGACCGTGCACAGCCATACGCCGACGGCGAGGACCGCGGTGACGAGCAGGACGACGCCGCACCAGGCGGCGAGCCGCCGTACGGGCGCGGGCAGAAGGGGATCGGACACCGCTGCATCCCATCACACCCCGCCGCGCCCCGCCGAGCCGCGTCGCACCGTGGCCCGGTCGTGCCCTGTCGCCGGGTCAGAACACCGGGTCGGCGTCCGTCTTGGACTGCTCGTGCAGCTCGAACCAGATCGACTTGCCCTCGCCCCGCGGGTCCACGCCCCACGCGTCGGCCAGCATCTCCATCAGCAGCACCCCGCGCCCGCTGGAGGACATCTCCCCCGGCTGCCGCTTGTGCGGGAGTTCGTCGCTGCCGTCCGCGACCTCGACGCGCAGCCGGCGCGCGCCCAGCTCGCCCATCGCCTCCGCGACCAGCAGGGCGTCGCCGTCGGTGTGCGTCAGCACGTTCGTCACCATCTCGGAGACCATCAGCACCGCCGAGTCGACCTGGTCGGGGTCGGCCCAGTCGTGCAGCAGCTCGCGGATCTGCTGCCGCACGCCCGCGATCCGTTCGGGCTCCACCTGGGCCACGGTCAGCACGGTGCGGCGCACGGGACGGGCCGGGTGCGGCAGCGAGGTGCCCGAGGGGCGCTCCGCGCTCTCGCGGCACAGCAGCACCACCGCTATGTCGTCCTCGCGGCGGTCGGCGAGCGGGCCGGTGGTGTGGTGCGAGGACGGCCCGTGCACGGCCTGGACCAGCAGGTCGGCCAGCCGTTCGAGGTGCGGGGGCGCGAGATGCCCGACCGCGTCGGCGCCCGCTCCCGCTCCCGCCACCCGCGCGTCGTAGGCGGGCTCGTACGGGTTCTCGTGCGCGTCGGACTCCAGGACCGCCCGGAGCCGCGCCCAGCCGGTGTCCAGGTCGTGCCCGCCGGTCTCGATGAGTCCGTCGGTGCAGAGCATCATCGTCTCGCCGGGCTCCAGGGTGAACCGGGTGGTCGGGTAGTCGGATTCGGGGTCGATGCCCAGCGGCAGCCCGCCCGCGGTGGGGCGCATCAGGACGGTGCCGTCGGCCATCCGGATCGCGGGATCGGGATGGCCGGCCCGGGCCACCTCCAGCATGCCGGTCCGCGGATCGCACTCCACGTACAGGCATGTCGCGAACCGCGGGCTCTGGAAGTAGGCGTCGGAGTCGGAGCCCTGGCCGCCGTCGTCCGCGTACGGGTCGGACTCGGGCGAGGAGCACAGTCCGGCCAGGAAGCGGGAGGCGCGCGAGAGCACCGCGTCCGGCCGGTGGCCCTCGGACGCGTACGCCCGTACGGCGATCCGCAGCTGACCCATCAGGCCGGCCGCCCGCACGTCGTGGCCCTGGACGTCGCCGATGACCAGCGCGAACCTGCCCGACGGCAGCGGGATCATGTCGTACCAGTCGCCGCCGACCTGGAGCCCGCCACCCGTCGGCACGTAGCGGGCCGCGATCCGCATGCCGGGGATCTCCGGGCCCAGCTGCGGCATCATCGACCGCTGCAGGCCGGTGGTGAGCTCGCGCTCGGACTCGGCCACCACGGCGCGCTGGAGTGCCTGGGCCAGCATCCGGGCCACCGTCGTCAGGACGGACCGTTCGTCGGGCGAGAAGGACGCCGGGTGCTTGAACGCGGCCATCCAGGCGCCCATGGTCCGCCCGGCCACGATCAGCGGCAGGAAGGCCCAGGAGTACCGGTCGAAGCGCTGGGCGAGCGGCCAGGCGGCCGGGAAGCGCCGCTTGTAGTCCTCGGGGGTGGGCAGATAGATCGCCCGGCCGGTACGGACGACCTCCGCGGCCGGGTAGTTCGTCTCCAGCGGCATGTCGGAGAACGGGCCCTCGTCCCCCGGGTCGTGCCCGTGGTGCCCGATGATCGACAGCCGGTCCCCGGCCACGCCGAAGACGGCCAGCCCGTCCGGGCTGAAACCGGGCATGGAGAGCGAGGCGGCGACGCGCAGTACCTCGGCCGTGGACCGCGCCTCCGCCAGCGCGCGCCCCGCGTCCAGCAGGAAGGCCTCGCGGGAACGCCGCCAGTCGCCCGTGATGGGCGTGTGGGCGGCCGTGGTGCCGGGCTGCGGCTCGGCGATCTCCTGGATGGTGCCGATCAGCTCGTAGTCCGTGGTCCCGTCGGCCGCCCGGTTCTCCACGGGTTTGGAGCGGCTGCGTACGGTCCGCAGCACCCGGCCGTCCACGTCCATGATCCGCAGCCGGGCCTCCGCGAGGGTGCCCTCGGCGACCGCCAGGTTCACGATCCCGTTGATCTCGTTCCAGTCCACCGGGTGGAAGCGGGACCGTACGGCGACCTCCGGCAGCACCACCGGTTCGGCGGGCAGCCCGAGGAGCCGGGCGGCCTCGCCGTCGAGGGTGACCGTCCCGGAGGCGTTGTCCCATCGCCACAGGCCGGTCGCGATGGCGGCCAGAACGTCCTCGGTGCGCACTCGGCCATCTTTACAGGTCATATCCGGTACGTGCCTGTTCGCCCACGTACCGGGACGCGTCCGCCCGTGGCCCACGGACGTGTTTGCGCAGGCTGGAGGGAGTGCCCGACCCGCCTCCTTCCCGGACGGTAACCTTGGGACGGTTGAATCCACCCTGGTATCGCGTAGAACTGGATGACTGATGCATCGGTACAGGTCCCACACCTGCGGCGAGCTCCGCGCCTCTGACGTCGCCGCCGACGTCCGACTGAGCGGCTGGCTGCACAACCGTCGAGACCTGGGCGGCATCCTCTTCATCGATCTGCGCGACCACTACGGCATCACGCAGCTGGTCGCCCGGCCCGGCACCGCGGCGAACGAGGCGCTGAGCAGCGTCACCAAGGAGACCGTCGTCCGCATCGACGGCAAGGTCGTCTCCCGTGGCGCCGACAACGTCAACCCGGAGCTGCCGACCGGCGAGATCGAGATCGAGGTCTCCGCGGTCGAGGTCCTCGGCGCGGCCGCCCCGCTGCCGTTCACGATCAACACCGACGACGGGGTGAACGAGGAGCGGCGCCTGGAGTACCGCTTCCTCGACCTGCGCCGCGAGCGCATGCACCGCAACATCATGCTGCGCTCGGCCGTCATCGCGTCGATCCGCTCGAAGATGGTGGCCCTCGGCTTCAACGAGATGGCGACGCCGATCCTCACCGCGACCTCCCCCGAGGGCGCCCGTGACTTCGTCGTGCCGTCCCGCCTGAACCCGGGCAAGTTCTACGCCCTGCCGCAGGCGCCGCAGCAGTTCAAGCAGCTGCTGATGATCTCCGGCTTCGACCGGTACTTCCAGATCGCGCCGTGCTTCCGCGACGAGGACGCCCGCGCCGACCGTTCGCCGGGCGAGTTCTACCAGCTCGACGTGGAGATGTCCTTCGTCGAGCAGGAGGACGTCTTCCAGCCGATCGAGCGCCTGATGACCGAGCTCTTCACCGAGTTCGGAGGCGGCCGCGAGGTCACCTCGCCGTTCCCGCGGATCCCGTTCCGCGAGTCGATGCTGAAGTACGGCAACGACAAGCCCGACCTGCGCGCCAAGCTGGAGCTCGTCGACATCACCGACGTGTTCGAGGGCTCGGAGTTCAAGGCGTTCGCCGGCAAGCACGTGCGTGCCCTGGCCGTTCCGGACACCGCCGCGCAGCCGCGCAAGTTCTTCGACGGCCTCGGCGAGTACGCGATCTCGCTGGGCGCCAAGGGCCTGGCCTGGGTGCGGGTGGGCGAGGACGGTGCCCTGACCGGCCCGATCGCCAAGTTCCTCACCGAGGAGAACGTCAAGGTCCTCACCGAGCGCCTGGGCCTGGTCCCCGGCCACGCCGTGTTCTTCGGAGCGGGCGAGTTCGACGAGGTCTCCAAGATCATGTCCGGCGTCCGCGTCGAGGCGGCCAAGCGCGCCGGCCACTTCGAGGAGAACGTCTTCCGGTTCTGCTGGATCGTCGACTTCCCGATGTACGAGAAGGACGAGGAGACCGGCAAGATCGACTTCTCCCACAACCCCTTCTCCATGCCGCAGGGCGGGATGAAGGACCTGGAGGAGAAGGACCCGCTGGACATCCTGGCCTGGCAGTACGACATCGTCTGCAACGGCATCGAGCTGTCCTCCGGCGCCATCCGCAACCACGAGCCCGAGGTCATGCTGAAGGCCTTCGAGATCGCCGGTTACGAGGCCGAGACCGTCGAGCGCGAGTTCGCGGGCATGCTGCGCGCGTTCCGCCTGGGCGCCCCGCCGCACGGTGGCATCGCCCCGGGCGTGGACCGCATCGTGATGCTGCTGGCCGACGAGCCGAACATCCGCGAGACCATCGCCTTCCCGCTGAACGGCAACGCGCAGGACCTGATGATGGGCGCGCCGACGGTGCTGGAGGAGGCCCGTCTGCGTGAGCTGAACATCGCGCTGCGCAAGCCGGTCGAGACGAAGGCGGCGGAGCGGCCGGTCTCCGACGCGGTCACCCCGGACGCCGGGTCCCCGCGGGGCTGACGTCCGGCCCACCGATAAGACGAAGGCGGCGCCCCCCTCCTTGCCGGAGGGGGGCGCCGCCTTCGTCGTATCGGTACTAGAACTGCTCCAGGATGCCCTTGACCAGGGCGGCGGAGGTGAGTTCGGTGGGGGCCGGGCCGGCGTGGAAGAAGCCGGCGTTCTCGGCGTCCAGCTTGCGCAGGAAGTCGAAGGCCTTGGCGTCGTGGTCGCCGAAGGCGACGAACTGCCAGTGCACGCCGGGGGCGGCGGTGGCGGCGTCGGCCAGGGCCTGCCGGGCGGGCTGACGGTTGTCGGGGGCGCCGTCGGTCTGGAAGACGACCAGGGCCGGGCCCTCGCCGCCGTCCTTCTGGTAGCGCTCCAGGACGGCCTCGACGGCCACGTGGTAGCTGGTGCGGCCCATCCGGCCGAGCTCGGCGTGGCGGGCCTCGACCCAGGCGGCGTCATAGCCGTCGAGGGCCAGGTCGGCGGTGCCGTCCACCTCCGTGGAGAAGAACACGGTGTGCACGGTCGCCGCGTCGTCCAGGTGCGCGGCGAGGGCCAGGGCGTGGTCGGCGAGGTACTGGGCGCTGCCGTCCTTGTAGAACCCGCGCATCGACCCGGAACGGTCCAGCACGAGGTAGACCTTGGCCCGCGCCCCGGCCTTCCCCTTGCTCCGCAGCACCTGCCCGGCGGCCTTGTACGCCCCCGCGACCTCGGGCGCCCGCCGCCGCACGACGGCGGCCCCGTTGGCCGGCGCCTCCGCCCCGGCAACCGGCTCGACCTCGACGGCGACGGGCTCGGCTTCGACCTCGGGCTGCTCTGCTTCGGCGACGACCTCGGCCGGCTCCGGCGCGGCGGCGACCGGCTCGGCTTCGACCTCGGCGGCGACCGGCTCGGCCTCCACCTCGGCGGCGACGGGCTCGGCTTCGACCTCGGCGGCGACCGGCTCGGCCTCCACCTCGGCGGCGACGGGCTCGGCTTCGACCTCGGCGGCAGCCGGCTCGGCCTCCACCTCGGCGGCGACCGGCTCGGCTTCGACCTCGGCGGCGACCGGCTCCGCCTCAGGGGCGGTCTCGGCCTCGACCTCGGCCGGCTCCGCCTCGGGGGCGGCGGCTTCGGCTGCGACCGGCTCGGCCTCCACCTCGGCGGCAGCCGGAGCCTCGACCTCGTCCTGTGCCTGCGGAGCCTCGGCCTCAGCCGGCTCCGCGGCGGGAGCGTCCTGCGCCTCGACGGCGACCGGCTCCGCCTCAGGGGCGGCCTCGGCCTCGGCGGCGACCGGCTCGGCAGCCGGTTCGGCGGCCGGTTCGGCAGCCGGCGTGGGCTCCGCCGGGGGTGCGGGGGTTTCTCCGCCGGGCTTCGCCGCAGGCGCACGGCGGGCTTCCGGCACCGTCGGGTCCGCCGCCGTGGCGGGGGCCGTGAGGACCGTGCCCGGTTCGCGGTCACGCGGGCTGGACTGCGGCGGAACCGTCGGGTTGTCGAAGGACGCCGCCACCATTTCGGCGGCGACGTCCAGAGGGGTCCGTTCCGCCTGGTTCGGGACAGCGGCCGAAGGGGTGTCCGTAGTTTCCGGAACGGAGTCCGCGGACCGTCCGAATACCTTGCGCAACAAGCTCCGAATACCCATGGGCCAGGCCTTTCGCATGTGTGCGTGCGTCATTTGTCCGTGCTGCGCGGATGATCCCTGCCCAGAGTGGACACGTAAGGTTATCGGCCGCCCGGCTGGATCTTCGGCAGGGGCGCCTTTCGTGGCGTCCGGCTCCCAATCACCCGTACACGCTGAGTGAACTGCCGCTCCGACGTGCCGGGTTCACCGACCGTTCATCCCCGCGCCGCCGCTTCGGCGCAACCCGGGCCTACCGTCTCGGCTGGATCGTACCGACAGGTTGTCGGCGCCCACGCAGCTACTCGGAGGACACTCGTGCGCAAGCTTCTGCCGTTCATCGGCAACCCGCATGGGAGCGGCCGGTCCGCTCTCACCTGTCGTTACCGCTGTGGCGACGCCTGCTTCCACGAGGTGCCGAACACCAGCGACAACGAGTACGTCGGCGATGTCATAGCCCGCGCCTACTCCCGCCGCGCGATGCTGCGTTCCGCCGCCGTCGTGACGGTCGCCACCGCCGCCGGGTCCGCCGTCGCGTTCGGCGGCTCGGGGCAGACCGCCAACGCCACCCCCTCCGCCGATGCCGCCGCGGCCGGCGCGGGCAAGGGCGGCGAGGCCGCCCGTGGTCTGCGCTTCAAGGCCGTCGCGCCGAACACCGACGACAAGGTCACCGTCCCCGAGGGCCACGACCAGAACCTGGTGATCCGCTGGGGCGACCCGATCGTCAAGGGCGCCCCGGGCTTCAACCCCGACAAGCAGACGGCCGCCGCGCAGGCCGGTCAGTTCGGCTACAACAACGACTTCCTGAGCCTCCTCCCGCTCGGCGGCGACTACGAGCGCCAGCAGCTGCTCGTGGCCAACCACGAGTACACGGACGAGAACCTCATGTTCAAGGCGTACGACGCGAACAACCCGACCCGCGAGCAGGTCGAGATCGCCTGGGCCGCGCACGGCCTGTCCGTGGTCGCCGTCCAGGAGGACCACCGCAGCGGCAAGCTGACCGCGATCAGCCGCCACCAGCTCAACCGGCGCCTGCACACCACGAGCGAGTTCCGCCTGACCGGCCCCGCCGCCGGTAGCGCGCTCCTGAAGACCTCCGTCGACCCCACCGGCACCAAGGTGCTCGGCACGCTCAACAACTGCGCCGGTGGCACCACCCCGTGGGGCACCACCCTGCACGGCGAGGAGAACTTCAACCAGTACTTCGCCAACGCCGGCCAGGTCACCGACCCCGCCCAGGCCGCCCGCCTGAAGCGCTACGGCATGACCACCGGCGCCACCGAGCGCAAGTGGGAGCGGTTCGACAAGCGCTTCGACGTGGCGCAGGAGCCCAACGAGTCGCACCGCTTCGGCTGGGTCGTCGAGCTGGACCCGTACGACCCGAACTCGGTCCCGCGCAAGCGCACCGCGCTCGGCCGCTTCAAGCACGAGGCCGCGCAGCCCCGTCTGACCGAGGACGGCCGTCCGGTCGTCTACATGGGCGACGACGAGCGCTTCGACTACTTCTACAAGTTCGTCTCGTCGAAGCAGATGAAGAAGGGCAATTCGCGCGCCGCGAAGGAGCACAACCTCACGCTGCTCGACGAGGGCACCCTCTACGTCGCCAAGCTCACCGGTGACTCCCCGGCCGCCGAGCTCGACGGCACCGGCAAGCTCCCCACCGACGGTGAGTTCGACGGTTCCGGCGTGTGGATCAAGCTGGCCACCGGCAACGTCTCGCACGTCGAGGGCATGACCGCCGAGGAGGTGTACGTCTTCACGCGCCTGGCCGCCGACAAGGTGGGCGCCACCAAGATGGACCGCCCCGAGGACGTCGAGCCCTCCCCGCGCACCGGTCGCGTCTACATCGCGCTGACCAACAACACCGACCGGGGTAAGCCGGGCAAGGAAGGCGCCACCGAGGCGAACCCGCGCAACCTGAACAAGCACGGCCAGATCCTGGAGCTCGCCGAGAACTTCGACGACCCGGCGGGCGACGGGTTCGCCTGGCGGCTCTTCCTGGTCGCCGGTGACCCGAACGACCCGGCCACCTACTTCGCGGGCTTCCCGAAGGACAAGGTCAGCCCGATCTCCTGCCCGGACAACGTGGCCTTCGACCCGCACGGCAACCTGTGGATCTCCACGGACGGCAACCAGCTCGGCTCCCACGACGGCCTGTTCGGTGTCGCGACGGCCGGTGAGCGCCGCGGTGAGCTCAAGCAGTTCCTGACCGTTCCGCGCGGCGCCGAGACCTGCGGCCCGCTCATCCAGGACAAGCGCGTCCTGGTCTCCGTCCAGCACCCGGGTGAGATCGACGGCGCGTCCGTCGAGAAGCCGCAGTCGGTGTGGCCCGACGGTCCCGGCAAGATCGTCCGCCCGGCGGTCGTGTCCGTGTGGCGCAAGGACGGCCGCAACATCGGCGTCTGACCGGACCAGTTGACCCGAGGGGCGTGTTTCACGTGAAACACGCCCCTCGGGCATCCAAGCCGCTCAAACCGTGCAATGCGCTCAATTCCCTTCCGGCGTCCTGCCGACGGGGAGGTGGAGCGTCGTCACGGCGCCTCCGTCGGGGGCGTTGGCGAAGCCCACCACGATCTCCAGCACGGCCGCCTGCCCCATCACGATGGTGAGCCCCAGTCCGTGACCGCGGCCGCGGCCCGGGTCCCCGGTACGGAAGCGCTGGGGACCCCGCTCGATCAGCTCGGGCGGGTAGCCGGGTCCGTGGTCGCGGACCACCACCATCGGGCCCTCCACCGTCACCTCGACCGGCGGGCTGCCGTGTTTGCCGGCGTTGACCAGCAGGTTGGCCAGGATCCGGTCGAGGCGCCGCCGGTCGGTGACCACCACGGTGTCCCGCACCACCCGTACCGACACGGCCGGCCCGCCTTCCGGGGCGGCCCCGCTCCCCGCGGCGGCCGCGGCGACGGCCCGCTCCACCGCCCGGCCGAGCTCCACCCGGGCGAGGTCGGCCCGCTCGACGCCCGAGTCCAGCCGGGAGATCTCCAGCAGGTCCTCCGTCAGCAGGTGCAGGGCCCTCAACCGGTTGTTGATCATCTCCTTGGGTCGGCCCTCGGGCAGCAGCGCCGCGGCGGCCAGCGAACCGGTGAGCGGGGTCCGCAGCTCGTGCGCGACGTCCGCCGTGAAGCGCTTCTCCGCCTCCAACCGGCCCTGGAGGGAGCTGGCCATCGAGTCCAGCGCGTGCGCCACGTCCCGTACCTCGTCGCGGGAGCCGCGCGGGCCCTGATCGTCCCCCTCGTGCGGGAAGTTCACCCGGGCGTCCAGGTCCCCGGCGGTGATCCGGCGGGCCACGGCGGCCGTGGTCGCCAGCCGCCGGCTGATCCGGTCGGCGAGGAACAGGCCCGCCAGTGCCACCAGCCCGGCCGCGAGGGCCGCGGAGGCGAGGATGGCGGTGTCCATGTCCCGCAGCCGCTCGCGGGTGCTCCCGAAGGGCAGCCAGACCGCGAGAGCCTGGCCGTCCGCGGGCCCGGCCGCCCACATGACGGGCTTTCCCCCCTGCACTCCGACGATGCTGCCGGTCTGGCCGCTCGCGACGAGCTCGCGCAGCCGCCGGGGAAGGTCGGGCGGGTCGAGCACGGCGTTCACGTCGCCGTGCGCGGTGCCGTACTCGTAGTGGCCCAGGGCGTGGGCCAGCTCGGTGGCGGCGGCCTTGCGGACCTCGCCGACCATCTGCCGCGCGACCACGTTGTGCACGAGGATGCCGAGCGCGGCGGCGACCATGCAGCACACCATGGTGGTGGTCAGCGCGATCTTCCAGCGCAGGCTGCTCAGCGCGCGCATCGCGACCCCGCCTCGCCCACCGGGTTCTGCGTCAGTGCCGGGCAGTCGTCGAGGGTGAGCTGGGACAGGTTCATGATCCCGGCCTTCGGGTCCCAGACGTAGTCGGAGACGGACACGTAGGCGGGATTCGTCGTGGGCTCGCGGACCGCCAGGTGCTCGGCGGCCACCTCGACGCCCTCCAGCACCCCGCGCCGGGACAGGATCCGGGCGATGCTCCCGTCGTCCTGGACGGTGTAGACGCGCAGCTCGCTGACCCGGTCGTCGATGTCCAGGGCGGTGATGAGCTCCTCCCGGCCGTTGCCCGTCAGGTCGTGCAGGACCGCGGGGCGCACCGGGCAGTCGGGGCCGCCGTCCACAGCCTGTGTGCAGAGGGCGAGTCGCCGGCCGGCGCGTGGGTCGACGAGCCGGCCGGTACCGCCGTCCTGCTCGGCGGCGGAGGTGACGTCGGCGCGTACGACGGACAGCGCGTCCACCCCGCGCATGCTCAGATCCGTCACCTTCGGAAGCCCGGGGACCACGGCGGCCGTGCCCGGCTTCTGATCCGGGGCGGGCGGCTCGGGGCGGATGTCCTTCCACAGGCTCTTGGGGGCGTGCACCGTGCCGAGATCGCCGTCGCTCTGCAGTCCCTCCACATCGGCGCACCCCGCCAGGAGTACGGCGAGGACCATCACGGCGGGGGCGCGGCGCATGCTCCGATGCTGCCCCCTGCGCCCCCGTCCGGCCCGGGAGGCGACCCATTCGGGGGACGCCGGGCCCGGGTGGGCCCGCGGCGGTCAGGACTCCGGCCGGGCGATGGCCAGGGCCGCCGCGATCTCCTGGTGGACGGGGGCCAGCACGCTCGTTCCCGCGCCCTCCGGCTCCGCGTTCTCGACGCGTACCGGGACGGTGCTGCTGCGCACCCGGTCGGCCAGGTCGTGCAGCCGGCGCGCGATCGACTCGACCTCACCGGCGGGGGGCGGGGTCGCGCCGTGGTTGACGCGGACACGCGCGGCGGTGGTCGCGTCCACGATCCGCTCGACGGCGACCACCAGCGGCCACCAGGCGGCGGCCCGCGGCCCGGTCGGCGGCGGCTCGGTCAGCGCCCGCTGGAACTCGCTGCGTACGCCCGACAGGTCCCGGTAGATGCGCCGCCGGGCCTGGAGGCGGGCGGTGCGGGCCACGGCGAACGCGGCCTCGTCGGCGACCGGCGCGAAGGCCCGTTCCACGTAGCGGGCGGCGTCGTCCACGGTGTCGGCGAGCCGGTCGCCGATCCGGGTGTGCCAGCTCTCGGGCCACAGCAGGTACCCGAAGACGAGGGTGATGGCGCAGCCGATCAGGCTGTCCACCAGCCGGGGCCGGATCAGGTCGAAGCCCTGGTGGTTGAGCAGGTCCGAGAGGAGCAGGATCACCGGGGTGATCGCGGCGGTCTGGAAGGCGTACCCCTTGGCGGAGAAGGCGGGGATCAGCCCGGCGAGCACCACCATCACCGGGACGTCCCACCAGCCGCGCGGCACCTCGGAGAGCACTGCGGCCGCGACGACCAGCCCACCCGCGGTGCCGAGCGCGCGCAGCACGGCCCGGGAGAAGACCGAGCCGAAGTCGGGCTTGAGGACGAAGGTGACGGTCAGCGCGATCCAGTAGGAGCGCTCGACCTCGATCACCGATACGAGGGACTGCGCGATCCCGATGCACAGCGCGAGCCGCAGCCCGTACCGCCAGGAGGCCCGGGACAGCATCATGTCGCGGACCGCGCGCCGGGCCCGCACTCGCAGCGCGGCGGGCCGGCCGAGCCGGTCGTCCACGTTGTGCAGGTCGGGTTCGGCGATGTGCACGATCTTCGCCGCGTGCCGCAGGGCCGCGTCGACGGCCCGCTCGGCCGGGGTGTGCGCGGCGGGCAGTTCCAGTTCGGGGGCCGTGGTGCGGCCCTCCTCGACGGCGTCGGCCAGTTCCCGTACGGCCGCCGGGATCTCGGGGGGCAGCGGCCGGCCGCGCAGGTGCGCGGCGGGCGCGGCCTCCACCAGCGGGATCACCACGTTGAGCTGGGCCAGCAGGCGCACCAGGGAGGGGCTGCGCCCGTGCACCCGGGCCCGGCGGCCGAGCACGAGGTCGTAGGCGTGGTTGATGGCCTGGGTGACCTCCTGACGGCGTTCGTCGTAGCGGGCGCCGGGGCCGCCGGCGGCCTCCAGGGCGTCGGCCAAGGCCCGGTAGGTGTCGGCCACGGCGGTGCGCTCCGGCTGCCGTCGGCGCAGCGGCCAGCCCAGCAGGGTCAGCGCGAGGACGAACAGCCCGCCCGCGGTCAGCAGCAGCGGGGCCGTCCACCAGGGCTCGGGCAGCGGCAGCCCGGCGCCGATCACGGCGTTGAGCAGGAGCAGCAGTCCGGACACGGAGGCGACCGTGCCGATGGAGGAGATCATCCCGGAGACGAGGGCGATGAGGGTGAGCGCTGCTACGGCCAGCCAGCCGTGCCCGTAGACCAGGGTGCCCAGCGCCACTCCGACGGCGCCGACGAGCTGGGGGACGGCGATGGTCAGGACGCGCATCCGGTAGGCGTCGGCGGTGTCGCCGAGGACTCCGGCGAGGGCGCCCATGGAGGCGAGCGCGCCGTATTCGGGCTCGTCGAGGGCGAAACCGACCGCGAGCGGGACGGACATCGCGACTGAGGCCCGGGCCACGGCGGCCCACGGGATCGGTGCGGTACTGGGCTTCAGACCGCCCAGCAGCCAGGCGGGCGGAGCCAGCGGAAGGTGCCGGGCTCTCCGCGACGATATGTGTTCGGTGCGTTCGGTGCTCATTCCCGCTTCCGTGCCCGCCGCTCGCGATTCGGTTCTTCTGGGATCTTCTGCATGGTTCTGTGTGTGTTGGTACCTTCCGAGCTTATGGGGTGGGGCGTAGTCGGCCCATCACCCAGGCGGCGAGCGCGGCGGCGAGCCCGATCACCAGCACCACCCAGGCGGTGGTGCGCAGGTACGCGGTGAGCGCGTCGTACACCGCCCCGGCGGCGGGTCGGTCGATGTCGGCGGGCAGATCGTCGAGGGTGAGCCGGCGGCACACCTCCACCGCGAGCCACAGCAGCCCGGCCCCGACGGCCAGTCCCGCTCCGGTGGCCAGGACGGCGCGCCGCCGGTGGACGGCGACGGCGATGGCCGCCGCGGCCAGGAGCAGGGTCAGTACGGGGAGCCAGACGCCCGCGACTTCGAGCATGTGCAAGCCCTTCCGGAGATCGGCGAGGTTGTCGTACTCCATGACCTTCACGGTCAGGTGGGTCACCGGGATGCGGTCGGCGAAGGGCACCTCGTCGGCGACGAGGTCGCCCCTGACCTGGGCGATGACGGGAGCGAGGTCGATGGTGAGGGCGTCGCCGCGGCCGGTGGTGAGGGCGTCGAGGAACGCGGCGTGGGCGGCGCGGTTGGCCGCGTCCCAGGCGGTCCGGTAGGCGGAGGTGCCGGCGAAGGAGTGCAGGGCCTCGCCGAGCAGGGTGTCCAGGCCGATCTGGAAGGGGCCCGCGTCGATCTGCCCGGCGAGGGCGCGTGAGACCTGTGTGACGACGACCTCCTGCACCTTGGGGTTCTCGGCGAGGGGGGACATGGCGGCGGTGTACCGGTCGGCGTCGCCCAGCTCGCGGTCGGCCCAGTACGCGACGGCGCTCGCGGGCACCAGAAGGGCCACGAGCACGATGAGTACCGTCGACAGGATGGTGCGCACGTCACCAGGGAATGCGGACGCGGGGCCGCGCGCGAGCGGTGTTGCTGCGGGCGGGTGGTGGGCCTTCGGTCGGCGTGGCATCCTTGCGCCGATAATCCTGGACATCTAATATCCAGATTATGAAGATGAGCGAGGGCGTCGAGTGGGCGCTGCACAGCTGCGTCAACCTGGCCTGGAGCGGTCCGGACCGGGCCGTGTCGGCGGCGCGGCTCGCCGCGTGGCACGACCTGCCGGCGGCCTACCTCAACAAGCAGCTCCAGGCGCTGGCCCGGGCGGGCATCGTCACCTCCACCCCCGGCCCCCGGGGCGGGTTCCGGCTGGCCCGCCCGCTCGACGCCATCTCGCTCATGGACGTGGTCGTCGCCGTGGAGGGGGCCGAGGACGCCTTCCGGTGCACGGAGATCCGGCAGCAGGGTCCCGGCGCCGGCGCCGCGTCCGGCTACCCGGCCGACTGCGCCATCGCGCACGCCATGACCCGGGCCGAACTGGCCTGGCGTAGGGCACTGGCGGCCCAGAACCTCGACGAGATCCGGCAGCAGGCCGAACGGCAGGCCCCCGAGGCCCCCGAGCGGCTCCGCGCCTGGCTCGCCACGCGGTAGCCGCACCGCGCCCACGGATACGGACACGGACACGGACACGGACACGGACCAAAGGGAGCTCGGTATGACGCGCAGCATCATCAACCCGGCAGGACTCCACACCCCGACCGACTACGGCTACAGCCACATCGTCTGCGCACCCGGCGAGCAGGTGTTCATAGCCGGCCAGTACGGCTCCGACGAGCACGGCCACGTCGTCTCCGAGGACTTCGCCGACCAGGTCGAGCGAGCCTTCGCCAACCTCCGTACGGCCCTCGCCGCCGTCGGCCTCGGTCCCGGTGACGTGGTCCGGATCGGCACCTACATCGTCGGCCACGACCAGCGGAAGCTGGAGATCCTCCTGGGGCAGCTGCACGCCACCTGGGGGACCGAACTGCCCGCCCAGACCCTGATCGGCGTCGCCGCGCTCGCCCTGCCCGACATGCTCTTCGAGATCGACGCGGTGGCCGTGCGCACGCCCTGACCGCTGATCCACTTGCCGGTCGGGGGTCGCGGGTGTGCCCTGGATGATGGAGAGAGGAGCCCGTCATGGCACATGCGGCACCTTCCGCCTTCGGGCGGCACCGGCAGACGGCGAACACGGCCCACCTGCACAAGAGCGCGTTCGTGGGCCCCGTGCTCCTCGGACTCGTGTACGGATTCTGGGCCGCCTTCATCGAGCGCCAGGCGGGGCCGGTGACCGCGGGCAACGTCTTCTACGGGATCCTGTGCGGCGTGATCTTCGCAGCGGTCATGTTCGGCCTGGCCAGGGTCGGTCCCCGGATGATGCGTGAGGTCCACGCCGCCGCCTACGGCGCCTTCGGCGGCATCGCGGCGGGCTATCTGCACAGCCTCACCGACCAGTCGATCCTCAAGGCCGTCGTGGTGGGCCTCGCCGTCGCGGCGGGCGTCGGTCTGGCGGCGTTCTACCGCTACTACACGCACGAGGACTGAGCGGACGGGCGGCGAGCGCCGGTTCCCGGGCCGAGGGGCCAGGGCGACCGGCGCTCCGCCGCGCGCCCGCGCGCGGTTCCTACGCGGCCGAATCCGCGGGGGCGGTCCGCTGCGGTTCGCTCTCCGCCTCGACGGTCGTGGCCGTCGCTGGGGCCGCGGCGGTGGCGGTGGCGGTGGCCACGGTCTTCGCGGACGCGGCCGGCTCGGTCTGCCGGACCGGCGGGGAGAACCGGGTGACCTCGGCGCGGAGCATGGCGTTCAGTGCGGCGTACGGGTCGATGGGCATGGCGGAACCTCACGGGTGCTCAGGGGGGTGTGGGGGCTGCGTCCGGACCTCGGTCCGCTCAGCAGCGCAGCACCACACTCCGCACCGTCCGCCGGGAAAGGGCCGGTTCGGCCGCGTCCCGGACAGGCCCGCACGCCGGAGCGGCGAGCGGTTCCACGTGAAACACCGCCGGCGGTGCCCGCCGTACGCCGAGCAGCCCACGCGTGATCGTCCGTACGGCCGCCCGGGCCTCGGGATCGGGGGCCGGGGCCGGATCGGAGGGGCCCTCGCCGGGCTCGGGGGACTCGGCGGGGGCGCCCGGCGCGGCAGGCGCGGTGGGCGCGACCGGCACACCGGGCGCGGCGGGCGCGGCGGGAGCGGTGGAGGCGGGGCGGAACTCGGCGGCCGCGGCGCCGGCGGGTCCGGCGCCGAAGACGCACAGCAGCACGACACAGACCACGGTCAGAGCCCTGGCCGGTGCCGAACGCGCGTGGTGCCTCCCGCTCATGGCAGGGGTGTGCCCCGCCACGCCGGGGGACTCCCGGACGGACACCGAGAAGCCCCCGACCGGGGGACGAAGACACCCCTCACGGCTGACAGAACACCCCGGACCGGGGGGCTCAGCGGGTACGGCGCTGCCCGGTCAGCCGGGCCAGCACGGCGGTCTCGCCGCCGACCAGCCGCAGTTGGGCCCGGCCGGGCGGGCCTTCGTGGCCGGAGCTCCTGCCGGGTGAGGTCCGTACGACGGTGAACACGGCCGTACGGCTGTCCGCGCGGGGGATCTCGATGGTCCGACCCCGCCGCAACTCGCCGAGGCGAAGCCCTTCCACGGTCACCACCGCGGTCCCGGCCGCACCGGGTGCCGGTCCCCCGGTGTCCCACGCGAACTGCTCCCGGTCGCCGTTCAGCGGTACGTCCACGCCCAGGCTGGGGATCCGCAACCGCAGCGGCCGCGCGGCCCGCAGCGGCCCGGTGACCTCCCGCAGCGGCCCGGGGGCGGTCCGCGGGGACCGGGCTCCCGTGCCGGGGGTGTGCTCGCCGGACTGTTCCAGCTCCCGTACCAGCCGGCGGTGGCCGGACAGGCCCAACGCCCGCGAGGGCAGCGCGTCGTCGGTGGTCACGGCCGCCGGCCGGGCCCCCTCGGTCCGTTGCAACACCGCGATACCGGTGGACAACACAACCACCGTCAGCGCGGCGACGGCCCACTTGGCGCGGGGCATGGGATTCCCTCCTGTCCGGCTCGGGCGGCCGGGGTCATGTGAGCAGTGGACACTTCCTCTGCCCATCGGCACCCCGTGCAACACGGTGGACTGACATCACGTCACGGGCGTGTCGTCGCCCGATCGGTGAGTCTTCGCAGTTCGCGAAGGGTCCACCCGCCCGATCCCCGGGGTGGCGCCCATGCGCCCGAACGGGTGAGGTCCGGACGTTCCCGGCCCGCCCCGGCCTGCTAGCCGCACATGACGACGGCGGCCGTGCCCGCCCCCATCAGCGCGCCGGCCAGGTGCATGGCCGGGTGGCCGTAGTCGCCGTACCAGAGGTGGCGGGCCAGGCCGCCGAGCGCGGCCAGCGCGGCGATGATCCCGATCTGACCGAAGAGCGTGACGGCGCAGCAGGGGGCCAGGAGCAGCAGGAACGAGTTGAGCCAGAACGGGGCGGCGCCCGTCCAGCCCCGCCATTCCCTGATCGCCGTCGCCATGTACTACCGGCCCCCTCGTGCTCAACTGGTCGGCTGCACAGCCTCCTTGGGTGCGGAGGCGGGCACAAGGGCCCGTTCGGCTAGAAAACCGAAAGCCAGGCCGAAAGTCGTCCACAGTGCCGTCTGGATGGCCAGGGACGCCAGGCGGAACTCCCAGATCAGCGTGGCCGGGAAGGCCGCCGGCACCTCGTCGATGCCGGGCAGCAGGGCGTACGAGAGGCCGATGAGCAGGACGAAGGCCGCGCCGGCGACGATCGACGCGTTCCCGTTGCCGAGCCTCGGCGCGAGCCGCCGGCCGAGGATCAGCGCGCCGGCCGCCAGCAGCACGCTCAGCGCGATCATCAGGAGGTAGAGGGCGGTCCGTCGGGCGACGGTCCCGGGATCGCCCACGGCGGGGGGATTGGCGGGGTACTTGAAGAACGGCACCAGTGTCACGGTGACGTACAGGGCCCCGGTGACCAGGGCGGCCGTGGCGCGCGGGCCGAAGCGGCCGATGCGGCCGAGGGCGAAGCAGTAGACCAGCGCGGCGATGCCGCCGAGCGCGACCGCGTAGAGCAGGACGCCGGTGCCGAGGCCGGCGGTGGCCTGGAGGGCCCGGCCGACCGGCGCGTCCTCGCCGTGGTCGTGACCGGCGGCGGCTTCTTCGATGGCGATCGCCGCGTCCACCTCGGACTCACCGAGGAGGTAGGCGACGAGGAAAGCGGCCACGCCGGCCAGGAGGCCGGCGAGCATGCCGCGGACGAGCAGGGTGCGGGGGGAGACCCCACCCGGAGAAGTGGACGTCATGGTGCGTCGGTTCCCTTGCTGAGACGTCGTTCGATGGCAGGGGAATCAGTGGCAGGGGAAGCCGAGCAGGTGGCGGCCGTCGTGCAGCCATTCGTGGATGGTCTCCCCCTCGAAGACCGAGGTGGCGCCCTGCTCGGCGCCGACGAAGTACAGCAGGACGAGCATGAGGATGCCGACGAACACGGCCCAGGGGGCCAGCGCGGAGAGTGAGAGGGGGGCGATGACGGGTGAGTTCGTCGTGGGCACGGCGGAGTGGGCCATGGCAGAACCTCCAGAGGGAACACGCGTCCCGGTCAGTGGTGCTCGCTACGACGGTGGCGGGTCTGACTTTCCTCCCCTGGAGGAGGTTTCACAGTGGCGCGACCGTGCCGGATTCTCACCGGGCTTCCGTCGTTCCGTCGTAGGTCAATTGAACCATTTGTGACCGTACCGCGCTTACGCTCGCCTTATGAGCACCCCGTTGGTACGAGTTCGACTGGTCAGTTTCCCGCTGGACGCGGCCGCCCGTCAGGGCCGCTTCGGTCACGCGCGGCCGTGCCCGGGGCACGAGGGGCTGCGCGGCGCGGCCACGGGTGAGTGGGCCGGGCTGACGCTGGACGAGGTGGCGGGCCGGGATCCGGCGGCCGTGCGCGCGTGGCTGACGGATCCGGCGTACGCGCCGCCGGGCGGGGAGTCCGTGGACACGCTGATCGCCCGCGTCGGGGCGGAGCTGGCGGGCCTGGCCGAGGGCACGCACCGGATGGTGGTCGAGCAGGCCGTCGTACGGGCGGCCGTGGTGCACGCCCTGGAGCTGCCCGCGGTGGCGTTCTGGCGGCTCGACGTCCGGCCGGAGTCGGTGACCACCCTCACCGGGCGGGCGGGGCGCTGGAACCTCCTGGTGGGGCAGCCGCAGGACGAGCATCCGCAGGTCGAGCCGTCGTAGGTCGAGCAGCCGTAGGTGAAACGATTCGGCCCGGACCCCGCGACGCGGTCCGGGCCGAACGGAAGTCGACAGGTGCGTTACGCGACGATCCAGTCGGACGTCGAGATCACCGGCTGCACGCCGTCGCGGTGGATCGTGCCCTCGATCAGGCCGTACGGCCGGTCCGCGGCGAAGTAGACCTCGTTGTCGTTCTTGAGGCCGAAGGGCTCCAGGTCGACGAGGAAGTGGTGCTTGTTGGGGAGGTTGAGGCGCACCTCGTTGACCTTGGGGCAGGTGTCGAGCACGCGCTCGGCCATCTGGTTCAGGGTCTGCTGCAGCGAGTACGAGTACGTCTCCGCGAAGGCTTCCAGCATGTTCTTGCGGACCTTCTTGTACGCCTGGTCCCAGTCGTACCCGGCGTCGTCGGCGGCCAGCGCCGAGTGCGCCCAGCGCGCGGTGACCTTGGTCGCCAGGATGCGGTCGTACGCCTCCTGCAGGGTCGTGTACTTGTCCTTGATGTAGCCGTGGAACTCGGAGTTGGTCGAGTTCATCACCGTCAGGTCCTTCAGCCCCGAGATGACCTGCAGGCCGGTCGTCTCGCTGTAGGTGATCTGCGCGGTGCGCACCTCCTGGCCCTTGCGGACGAAGGAGTGCTGCTCCTTGCGCGTGGGGACCGGGATGCGGTCCCACACGTATTCCTCGATGCGGATCTGGGCCTCGCGGATCGGCTGCTGCGAGGAGACGAAGTGCTTGGCGAGGAGGATGCCGAAGGCCTCGGGGGAGTCGATGCCGTGCTCCTTGCCGAAGGCGTACACCGTGTTCTTGGTGGTGTCGGTCGGCAGGCAGTTGGCGTTGTCGCCGGTGAGGTGGACATCGCGGAATTCACCACGGAGCGCGACCGAGACGTTGAGGTCGCGGATCTCGTGCCAGGAACCGTCGCCGCCCTTGCGGGTGACCTTCACGATGCGGTTCTCGGCCTTGCCGTACTGGTTCTGGGCCAGGACGTGCTTGCTCATGCTGTCTTCCTTCGGGTACTCGGGAACACGGAGTCCGGTCGTCTGGATCCCGTACGCCCGGCGTCCAGCGCCCGCCCGAGTCAAGGACGTCCCGCTCCCCGCCGTTCGGCCCCTCACCGAGGGACCGCCCCGGGCCTGACGTGCATCCCGGTTCGTAGGTGCTTGGCCTGTTGTGTGTCTTAACGGCCTGCACGGATTGCAGCATGTGTACGGGGGGTTGATCCCCGTACAAATCCTCCGAACACCAGCACCCACGCCTTGGGCGACCCCACAGAACCGCAGGTCAGGCGGTGTGCGCATCCGCCACCGAGAGGGCCTCGTCGAGAATCTCCAGCCCCTTGGCCACGTCCGCGGGCGAGATGTTGCACGGCGGCGCGATGTGGATGCGGTTGCCGGCGACGAGCGGCCAGAGCCCGCCCTTCTTGCAGGCGGCCGCGAACTCGGCCATCGGGGCGTTCTCCGCACCGGAGGCGTTGTACGGGACCAGCGGTTCGCGGGTCTCCTTGCTCCGTACGAGTTCCAGGGCCCAGAAGGTGCCGAGCCCGCGGACCTCGCCGACCGAGGGGTGCCGCTCGGCGAGCGCGCGCAGGCCGGGGCCCAGCAGCTCGGCGCCGGTGCGGGCGGACTGCTCGACGATGCCCTCCTCCTCCATGACGCCGATCGTCGCCACGGCGGCCGCGCAGGCCAGCACGTGCCCGGAGTACGTCAGCCCGCCCGGGTAGGGCTTGCGGGCGAAGGTCTCGGCGATGGCGGCCGAGATGGCGACCCCGCCGAGCGGGAGGTATCCGCTGGTCACGCCCTTGGCGAAGCAGATCAGGTCGGGGGTCACGTCCCAGTGCTCGGAGGCGAACCACTTACCGGTGCGCCCGAAGCCGACCATGATCTCGTCCAGGACGAAGACGATGCCGAAGCGGTCGCACAGCGCGCGGACGCCGGCCAGGTAGCCGTCCGGGTGGACGAGCACGCCCGGGGCGCCGCCGACGGTCTCCAGGATGATCGCGGCGATGGACTGCGGCCCCTCGAAGACGATCGTGTCCTCCAGGTGGCGCAGGGCCCGCTCGCACTCCTCGGCCTCGGTGGCCGCGTAGAAGGGCGAGCGGTAGGCGAACGGCCCCCAGAAGTGCACGACGCCGGCGGTCGCGGAGTCGTTGCCGAAGCGGCGCGCGTCGCCCGTCAGGTTGATCGCGGTGGAGGTGGCGCCGTGGTACGAGCGGTACGCGGACAGCACCTTGGGCCGGCCGGTGTGCAGCCGGGCCATGCGGACGGCGTTCTCCACGGCCTCGGCGCCCGCGTTGGTGAAGAAGATCTTGTCGAGGTCGCCGGGGGTGCGCTCGGCGATCAGTCGGGCCGCCTCGGAGCGCACGTCGACGGCGAAGCCCGGCGCGACGGTGCAGAGCTTGGCCGCCTGCTCCTGGATGGCCGCGGTGACCTTCGGGTGCTGGTACCCGATGTTCGTGTAGACGAGGGCGCTGGAGAAGTCGAGGAAGCGGTTGCCCTGGTAGTCCCAGAAGTACGAGCCCTCCGCGCCGGCCACGGCGAGCGGATCGATGAGCTCCTGCGCCGACCAGGAGTGGAAGACGTGCTTCCGGTCAGCGTCTTTCACGGCGGCGAGGGCGGCGGCTTCTGCGTTCATGAAACGAGGGTAGTTGTCCATGATGTGGACGGGGCGGGGGTCGGCCGGACGGCACGGTGCCGAGGCAGGCCGGGCCGGGTCAGGCCACGGCCTCGCCGTACAGCCGGAACAGCCGGGGTCCCGGGGTCGGTGCGGCGGCCTCCAGCCGGGCCCAGGCCTGCGACGCCGCCGCCCGGGCCGTGGTGCCCGGCCAGGGCTGCGGCAGCAGCTCCGGCGGCAGCAGCGGATCGGGGAGCATCGCGGCCGAGAAGGCCGCGGCCAGGGCCACGGCGTGTGCCAGTCCGGCGGCCGGTCCGGGCTCGACGGGCCGCTCCGCGAGCGCGCGGAGCTCCCCGTACCGCTCCGCGATCTCCGGCAGCGGCCAGAGCCGTTGTGCCAGGGCCCGCGGGTCGCAGCTGCCGCCCACCGTGAGGTCCCGGGTGGCCAGGCAGGTCAGTGCCTCCGAGAGGCCCAGATCCGCCGCGTGCGCCTGCACGTAGGGGCCGATCGCGTTCGGCGTGACGTACAGCCCGCCCTGGACCGGCGCCGCCCCCAGCCCGGTCAGCGCGTCCCGCAGCGAGTCCCGCGCGGCCCGAGCGGATTCCGGTACGGCGAAGGCGAAGGCGTGCCAGAGCCCGTCCCACGGCTCCAGCCCCCGGTCCTGCCGGTAGGAGTGCCGGACGAACTCCACCTCCGGTACGAGCGCCGGCCCACCCCCCGGCGCCGCGCCCGCCAGGCGCAGCACGGCCCGCCGGCCGCGCCCCTCCACCGTGAACCGGCCTTCGGTCACCAGTCGCTTCACGCACAGCCGGACCTGCTGGTCGGTCATCCCGAGCAGCGCGGCGACCTCGTACAGCTCGTCGCCCGCGACCGTCCCGTCCTCCCGGACCAGCGCGTGCACCACCATCCGCGTGGGGATCACGCTCATCGCGCGGCCACCTCCTTGTGCATCGTCGTCACGCCCCCGAATCCCAGCAGGTCCCGAAGCCAGGGCGTGCGCCGCACCTGGACCGCCCGGAACCCGTGCCGCTCGTACAGCTCCCGGGCCCGCGGGTTCTCCGCGACCACGTCCAGCCGGATCCGCCGGCACCGCTGCTCGACGGCGATCGCCTCGACCTCCCGCAGCAGCAGCCCGCCGATGCCCCGGCTCCGCTCGGCGGGGTCCACGGCGATGCCGTCCATGACCAGCTCGCCGCGGGCCGGGGTGCGCTCCAGCAGGGCCAGCAGGAACACCCGGTACAGGCCCCGGACGGGCCCGTACGCGGCCCTGACCGCGGCCGCGTCGCCGCCGATCAGGCCGCGCCCGGCCAGCTGGTAGCCCGCCACGCCGACCACCCGGCCGTCCGAGCCGCCCTCGCGGTCCTCGCCGCCGGACAGTGCGGTGACCGCGCGGTCCGCGTGCAGGTGCCCGGCGATGAACCGGCGGCCCGCCTCCGGGGGGCCGAGCGCGAGGCCCAGCTTTCCCCCGAAGGCCTCCCAGTACAGCTCGGCGACGCGCGCGGCGGCCCCTTCGGGCAGTCCGCGCCGTACCTCCACGCTCTCCGTCGTCATACGCACAAGCCTAATACGTTCATCGGCGATACGATCGTTTCTGAGATGAGCGAATAAATGAACGAATGAACGGGTGGACGAGTGAACGAGCCGAGGAACCCGGAGCCGCAGATGACCGAGAGCCCTGCACCCCGCCCAACCCGCCCGACCCGCCCGCCTCGTAGGCCCCGTATGCGTCGGCCCCGCAGACTCCGCCGGGCCCTCCTGACCGCCTTCCTCCTGGCCCTCGCCGCCGCCCTCCTGCTCACCGGAGTCGTCCTGTGGCAGCACGACTACGGCCTCCACGAGGAGCGCGTCACCGTACCCGCCGCCGGTCACGATCTCCCCGGCGTTCTCGCCACCCCCACCGGCCGGGGCCCCGGCCCCTTCCCGCTCGTCGTCCTCGTGCACGGCGACGGCGAGGTCGACGCCACCCACGACGGCTTCTACCGCCCCTACTGGGAGGCTTTCGCCCGGGCCGGATACGCCTCGCTCTCCCTCGACAAACCCGCCGACTGGCTCGGCCAGACCATGGACGACCGGGCCCGCGAGAACGTCGACGCCCTCACCTGGGCGGCCCGTACCCGACCCGAGATCGACCCCGCCCGCATCGGCCTGTGGGGCGCCAGTCAGGCCGGTTGGGTCATGCCCAAGGTGGTGGCGCGGGCCCCCGCCCCCGGGGTGCGCTTCGTCATCGCGGTCGGCACCGCCGTGAACTGGGAGCGCCAGGGGGAGTACAACCTGCGCGCCGAACTGCGCGCGGCCGGGGCCGACGCCGAGCGGACGGCGGCCGCCCTGCGCACCCGGGAGGCCACCTTGGCGCTGCTGCGGCGCGGGGCGACGTACGAGGAGTACCGGGCGAGTCCGGGCGCCGATCGGGAACTCACGGCGGAGCGCTGGACGTTCATCATGCGCAACCACACCGCGGACGTGACCGCGGACCTGCGGGCGATGCCGCCCGTCCCGGTGCTGCTGATCTCCGGCGCCGACGACCTGAACGTGGACGGCGCCGAGACCGAGGCGCTCCACCGGAGCATCCTCGCGCCCGGCACCCTCACGGTCCGCCGCTATCCCGGAGCGACCCACGCCCTGCTGCGCACCGAGGTCGAGCGCTCCTTCTGGCGGCTGACCCTGACGGCGGTGTTCGCCCCGCGCTCCCTCTTCCCGCCCGGCCTGCTGGCCGATCAGCGGCGCTTCCTGGAAGAACTCGGCCGCGGCGACATTGTGCGGTGAGGTCCGGCGGTATTGCCACGGTGTTGTCCGGGACCGGATCGTCGGAACCGGATCGTCTTGGACGGCGCCCGCGGGTGAATGTGCGGGCGGCCGTCCGCCGTCGTGTGGGGCCGGTGGGTTATTTGTCGGAGTAGCTGAAGTCCCCGACGGTCCAGGCGCTGACGTCCTTGACCGCGATCCGGTACATTCCGCCGGTCTCGGGGATACCCAGGGTGCCCTGGAGGATGCGTGCCACGTGGAAATGAAGGTGTGAGGGTGCTTCGGCCTGCTGTCTGTCGCCGCGTCCGGGAGAGCTGAAGATCTCGGCGAACGGGGCCAGCTGGTCGGAGTCCCGTAGGACCTCGGCCACCCGCTGACGCCACACGCTCTCGGGGGCGAGGCGGCCTGTGATGACGGCGCCGTGGACCACGACGGTCAGGGACATCTGATTGGTCTGCTCCGACTCGACCATGGTGGCGAGATCGAGGAGCAGGTCGTCAGGGATCGACATGGGCACGGACTCTAGCAAGCGCGCTCGCGCATCGGCCGTGCTTCCGGGGAGTGGCCTGTTCGGCGCGCTCCGGGACATGCGGACGGCCGAGGCCCGCACCCCAGGGTGCGGGCCTCGGCCGCGTCTGCGCGCCGACGCGGGCGTCGGCGTGGACCTCGGACGTCAGGCGAGGAGCGTCAGGCGGGAACGATGTTCTCGGCCTGCGGGCCCTTCTGGCCCTGCGTGACGTCGAAGGTAACCTTCTGGCCTTCCTGAAGCTCACGGAAGCCGGAAGAGGCGATGTTCGAGTAGTGGGCGAAGACGTCGGCGCCGCCACCCTCCTGCTCGATGAAGCCGAAGCCCTTTTCCGCGTTGAACCACTTCACGGTGCCAGATGCCATATGAATTCTCCTTTGGGGCAGTGCCCGGATCCGCACTGTGCGGGACCGGTGTCGCCGTGATGATTGCCCCGACCGGAACGAGTAGATTTCACTGCATGCACCGGAAATGAAAAGTGCGCCCACCGAAAATCCGGTGAGAGCACTTGTAAGTTTTTGGGAACCACAACTGCAACGAACGTCACCGTAGCACAGCGGGTGTCGACAGCCCGGGAAATTTCGGCGCGCCCACGCTTCTGATTCCATGCCTGCGGAGCGGAAATTCGAAGCAGAAAATCATATGAGCGACGGAGTGTTTTTCTCCCCGGCGTTTCGGGGGGAACGGCTCCCGCCCGGGTGTGGCGCACGTCACGGGAATGTTCGGGCGGTCCGCGCCCTCCTCCTCCCTGAGAGCCCGTCAAGAAGGAGGAGGCCCGATGAGTGCGACGGGCGTGGAGGGCGTGGGGGGCGCGGAGGGCGTCGCGCGTACGGAGGGGCGGGCCGACCTGGCCCCGCTCGTCCGGGCGGCCCAGCGCGGCGACGGCCTGGCCGTCCAGGAGCTGCTGGACCTGCTGACCCCGTACGTCGGGCGGCTGTGCGGCCCGATCGCCCTGCAGGACGGTCCGGACGCCACCCAGGAGGCGCTGATCGTGATCTTCCGGAGCATCGGCCGACTCCGTGAACCGGCCGCCCTGTTCGGCTGGGCGCGGGTCATCGCCGTACGGGAGGCCGTACGGGTCGCCCGTACGGCGGCCCGGTCCGTACCGGACCCGCTCGACGACGTGCCGGCGCGCGACGATCCGCAGCTCGCCGCCGATGTGCGCGACGTGTTGGAGCGGCTCTCCCCGGCACACCGGGCCGTCCTGGTCCTGCGCGATCTCGAAGGGCTGGACGAGCACTCCGTCAGCGCCCTCCTCGGGGTGCCCGAACCCACCGTGCGGACCCGACTCTTCCGGGCCCGCCGCAACTTCCGGAAGGCGTGGGGACGTTGAACGACTCCTGGCCGGTCGTCGCCGAACTCGACGCCGTACGCAGGCTGCGGGTGATCGCCCGCAGCACCCCCGGCACCAGCTTCGCGGAGCATCTGGTCGACGCCCCCTTCGACCGGGTCTGGGGGCTCGCCCGCGACCTGGAGCACCAGATGCCCCTCATGATCGGCGACATCCGCTCCTTCACCGTGACGGCAGCCGCCGGGGATCGCCTGGAAGCCAGGGCCCGCAGCCCGCTGGGCATGCGGGCGCGGTTCGACGTCGTGCTGCGGCCGGGCTGGTGCCTGATGCAGAGCCGGTTCGTGGTCGGTGGCATGGCGGCCGTGGCGGAGGGGGAGCGCACCCGGCTCGCCTTCTTCGGCGGCCTGCGCCTGCCGGGCATCCGGCTGGCCGAACCGGTGCTGCGCCCGCTGATGGCTCCGCTGGGCGCCAGGGCGCTGGGGCGACTCACCGACCAGTTGGAGGGGCCGGGCGGGTGATGGCCGGGACAGCACTCCTGGCGGGGCGGGCTCGGTTACCGTCGCTCGGGTACCCGCCGACCGGCGCGGGACCGGGGCCCCTCGCCCCGAATCCGTAGAGCAGGGAGTGGCCCCGTGCCCCACGCAGTCGTCGACTACTCGGATTCGCTGACCGGTGCCTTCGACCGGCGGGCGTTCGCGCTCGAACTGCACGCGCTGGAGGTCGAGATCCTCGACACCGCGGTCGGCAACTGCAAGACCCGCTTCCACCGGCTGGAGGAGTCCGTCGTCGGGGAGGGCACCGACGCCCGGGCGGTGGTCGTCCACGTCGAGCTGGCCATCGCGCGCGGGCGCACGGCGCAGACCAAGTCACGCCTGACCCGTGCGGTGCTGGAGCTGGTGGAGCGGCACACGGCTAAGGCCACCGGCCTGGAGGTCCACGCCTCGGTGGACGTACGGGACCTGGGCGAGGCCTACACCAAGAGCATGACGACCCCCTGACGCTCCGGAAGACGACGGCCTAGGCCGTCTCTTTCGGATCTTGCCGGGCCCGCGACGCCCGGCACCGCACCCGGCCGCGTTGTCGGGGCGACCGAGTACGTCCAGTACGCGGGCGCCCCTCCGCCTTGCCGGGCACGGCACCGGACGCCGCGGGCTCGGCCGACAAGATCCGAAAGAGACGGCCTAGGCGCCGATGCGCAGCAGGGCGAGCGTGATGTTGTCGGGGCCGCCGGCGTCGATGGCGGCCCGCCACAGCTCGAACGCGGCCCGGCCGTCGTCGTGCACCCGCAGCAGCCCCTCGATCTCCTCGTTCGGCACCGGGTCGGTCAGCCCGTCGCTGCACACCAGGTAGCGGTCGCCCTCCGACACCGGGAAGGCCTCGATGTGGGGAGTGATCTCGTCGTACCCGCGGCTGCCGCCGAGGACCTGGGTGACCGCCGAGGTGGTGCGGTGCCCGGGCAGTGGCGGCGGGCTGTCGTCCACGCTGACCTGGCGCAGCCCGTCCGGCCCCGCGTGGAAGACCTTGCTGTCGCCGACGTTGAACATCAGCAGCGAATCCGCAAGGACGAGGGCGCCCGCGACCGTGGTCCCCATGGTGGCCAGCTCCGGCCGCCCCTCGGTCGCCGAGTACACGGCGCGATTGCACAGGCTCAGCGCGTCACCGACGGCTTCCGGGCCGTCCAGCGTGGGACCGAGCGAGGAGAGCTGGCGCACCACGAGCTCGCTGGCGACCTCGCCGGCCGGTTGGCCGCCGAGGCCGTCGGCGACCGCGACGACGAGCGGCCGACCGAAGGGGAAGACCAGGGTCTGCGGATTCTGGGTCACGGTCCCGCACAGGGTCCACGGTCCGATGACCAGGCTGTCCTCGTTGTGCTCACGCACCAGCCCGACATGACTCAGGGCGGTCACTGCTATGTACGGCACCTCGACGTCCCGCCTCTCGACAACGGCCGGAGCGACGGCAGCGCAACGGCGCACGCGTCCGTCCTCACCATTGTCGCGCCGCTCCGGCATGCGGGCTCCGGCGCGCCGGAGCACGCTGGTCGTGGAGCCGCCTGTTCCCCGACCGGTGGCCCTGCGAGGAAGGACTGCCGCAGATGTTCGCGAGGCTGAGCACCTACCAGGGATCACCGGTGCCCGCGGAGGGAGACGCGAGCGCGCATTCGGAGGCGATTGTCAGGCAGGTCCAGGACGTTCCCGGGTTCCGGGGTGTCTACTACCTCGTCGACCGGGCCACGGGCGTGGCCAAAACGCTGACCTTGTGGGACGACGAACGGACGATGCTGGACAGCGAGGAAGAGGCCGCCCGGATCCGCGAGCGGACGGCGCAGCGGGAGGGCCAGCGAATCGTCTCGGTCGAACGCTTCGAGGTGGGCTTCAGCCACCTGCAGCCGTAGCGCGACGCAGCCGCGACGCAGCGGCGCAGCGACGCAGCGTGGAACGACGTGATGTACGAGGAGCGATGGCCATGGGCAAGCTCTCGATCGACCAGTTGCGAGAACGGGTACGCGGCGCGGTCGTCACCCCGGACGACGAGTCCTACGACGAGGCGCGCAAGGTCCACAACGCCATGATCGACCGGAGGCCGGCGGCCGTCGTGCACTGCGCCAACGCGGGGGACGTCATGGCCACGGTCGACTTCGCCCGCGAGAACGGGCTCGATCTGGCGGTGCGGGGCGGCGGGCACAGCGTGCCCGGCTTCGGCACCTGCGACGGCGGCGTGGTGGCCGACCTGTCCGGGATGCGCGGGGTCCGCGTCGACGCCGCGGGGCGCACGGCCCGCGCGGAGGGCGGGGCGACCTGGGGCGACTTCAACGCCGCCACGTACGCCTTCGGGCTGGCCGCGACCGGCGGGATCATCTCCACCACGGGCGTCGGCGGCCTCACCCTCGGCGGCGGCATCGGCTACCTGGCCCGCGGGCTGGGCCTGAGCTGCGACAACCTGATCTCGGCCGATGTGGTGACCGCGGACGGCCGGCTCGTCGTGGCGAGAGAGGAGGAGAACGCCGACCTCTTCTGGGCGCTGCGCGGCGGCGGCGGCAACTTCGGCGCGGTCACCTCGTTCGAGTTCCGGCTGAGCCCCGTCAAGGACATCTACGGCGGACCGATGCTCTTCGAGCTCGCGGACGCGCCCACCGTGCTGCGTTCCTTCGCCGACCTCATCGCCGACGCGCCGGAGGAACTCGGCGGGTTCCCGGCCTTCCAGATAGCCCCGCCGCTCCCGTTCATCCCGGAGGACCGGCACGGTGAGACCTTCGCGCTGATCGTGGCGTGCTGGACCGGGCCGCTCGACGAGGGCGAGCGCGCCCTCCAGGCCTTCCACGACTTCGCGCCGGTGGTCGCCGAGCACGTGGGCCCGATGCCCTACCCGGCGCTCAACAGCGCCTTCGACGCGCTCGTACCGCCCGGCCTCCAGCACTACTGGAAGGCCAATTTCGTGACCGAGCTGACCGACGACGTGATCGACGCGCACCTGCGGCACGCGCCGGGCCTGCCCGCCGTGAACTCGACGGTCCACATCTATCCGATCAACGGCGCCTGCCACCGTGTCGCGCCGGACGCGACGGCCTTCGCCTACCGGGACGCCTCGTTCGCCACGGTGATCGCCGGGATGTGGCCCGACCCCGCGGACAACGAGAGCGCCACGGCCTGGGTGCGCGACTACTACGACGCGACCTCCGCGCACTCGGAGGAGGGCGGCTACATCAACTTCATGGCCGACGACGACCAGGATCGGATCCGGACCAACTACAAGGGCAACTACGACCGGCTGGTCGCGGTCAAGCGCGCCTACGACCCGGGAAACCTGTTCCACCTGAACCAGAACATCCGGCCCTGATCCCCTGATCGCGTAGCGGTGCGGATGCGGAGTGTTCCTTTGTCTGCATATTTTTACGGATGTACCGGAAGATCCCGTACAGCCGGTTTGTCAGATTGAGGAAGGTCCATCCCCATGAAGCGTTTCCCGGTGGTCGGTGTGCTCTGCGTCGGCGCGATTCTCGGTCTCTCCGCGTGTTCCGACGACAGCTCCTCGCCCGCGGAGGAGGCCACCAAGGCCGCCGCGGATCTGTGCACCGACCTGAACGCGCTCAAGGCCGACAACGCCAAGCTGAAGGCCTTGGACCCCGCCAACGCGACCAAGGACCAGGTCAAGGACGCCTATGAGGCCGTCCAGAAGGACTGGGACAACGTCAAGGAGAACGCGAGCCAGTTGAAGGACGCGGAGCGCGCCGCGGTCCAGTCGGCCGCCGAGGACCTCAAGAAGAGCTACCAGAACCTGCCCGGCGACACGACCGGCAAGGACGCGCGCACCCAGTTGCAGCCGCAGATCGAGAGCCTGGACGCGGCCGCCACGGCCGCCTCCACCGGCCTGCGCTGCTGACCGATCCGACCGATCGGCGCACGAAGGACCCCGCCCGGCTCCCGGGCGGGGTCCTCTTCGTCGGTGGCTAGCTCGCGGCAGGAGCGGCAGGAGCGGCGGGCGCGGTGGGCTTCGCCGGTACGGCGGGCAGCTCGGGGATCGGGGGTCCCACGGGCAGCAGCTCGGTCACCACGAAGGCGACCACGGCCGCGATGATCACGACCGGGATCATCGCGGTGCCGCCGAGCATCAGGACCACCATCACCACGCTGCTCACCGGCAGCCGCAGCGCGCTGGCGGCGGTCGCGGCCATGCCCGCCCCCATGGCCGGCACGATGCCGAGTCCGGGCAGCGGCCCGAGCAGGACGCCCGCCACGGCGCCGAGGCAGAGCGCCGGGAAGATGGGACCGCCGCGCAGGCTGCCGAGGCAGATGGCGTAGCCGGCGCCCTTGAAGACGAGTACGCCGATCAGCGCACCCACACCCCAGGAATGCGGGTCGGCGGCCAGCCTGCCGATCATCGCCTGGCCCGACCCGGTGACATCGGCGGGCGAGAGGCCGGTGATGAGCGCGTACAGGCCGGCGCAGGCCGCGGTGCCCAGCGCGCACTGCACGGTCCGTAGGAGCGGCCGTTCGAGGACGTACGCGGCGATCAGCCGGGCTCCGGTCAGAACGGGGTGCAGGGCGAGGGCGAGGGCCGCGGCGATGAGCACCGCCCAGAGCACGTCGGGCACGTCCAGGTGGGGCACGGGTACGCCCAGCTCCAGCTTCAGGCTCCCGATCTTCAACCCGGTCCAGCGGCCGAGGCCGGTGAAGACCAGGTCCCCGACCCCGGCGGACAGCAGGGACGGCAGCATCACCGCGAACAGCTGTGGTCCGCCCACACCCGCCACCTCGATCAGCAGCACCGCGGCGATCAGCGGGTTCCCGAAGATCGTGGCGATGGCCGCGGCGGCTCCCGCCGCGCCCACGAGCGCGGTGCCCTGGGGGGTCACCGGTACCTGCGCGAGGTTGCGGAAGAGCAGGGCGAGTCCGCCGCCGAGGGCGATCAGCGGGGCCTCCGGACCCAGTACCGCGCCGAGCGGCAGGCTCGCCACCGCCGCGATGATGACGCCGGGAAGGTAGGAGGCCGAGGCTCCGCCGGTGTGCAGACCGGCCGCGGGCAGGTGACCGCCGTTGCCGCGCATGTGCGGGACGACCAGGCCGACCACGATGCCGGCGACGAGCAGCAGGGGCAGCGGATACCACCAGGGCGGGGTGTCCCAGCCCAGGGCCTTCGGGAGGTCCGTCCACATCGCGCGCTCCATGTTGTGCAGCGCGGCGAGGAACCAGAACGACGCGAGGGACACCGGGATGCTGATGAGGGCGCAGAAGAGCAGCAGCTTCAGGTACCCGGGGCTGCGGAGGGTCTGCCGGAGGACGTCGGCCTCCTGCGGCTGCGTTCCGCCGGGGGGCGGTTCGGATCGAGGACGCGACTGCGGCATGGCTCACTTCCTTTCCGCTTCCTCGATGGTCCACCTCGGGGGCGCACTTCGCCGCTCAGGAGGAGGCGGCCTAGTCGTCCAGGCCGGGGGTCTGCGAACTGCGCCTGTGCATGCCGATTTTGATCGCCCCGACCAGGGCTTTCGCGATGATTCCGATGAGGACCAGGTCGGCGACCATCTGGAAGGTGACCAGTACCCGCCCGCCCTGGGTGGTGGCGACGATGTCCCCGAACCCGACGGTGGCGAACGTGGTGATCGTGAAGTAGAGGGCGTCCGTACGGCTCAGCGGCTCCGAGAACGACGCGGGGTCCTGCGCGGCGAGCAGGTAGTACGTCGCGGAGAACAGCAACAGGAACAGCGGTACACCGGTGGACAGCGCCTCCAGCGCGCGCATCCGGGGGAACTGCGCGTGGGAGATGGCGGTGATCTGCCAGGCCGTCAGCAACCCGAAGATCGCCAGGCCGAGGACGAGCGTCAGCACGGTGGTGATGCCGAAGCCGCCCTCCAGGGGCACCACGTAGTAGAGCCCGGTGAGCAGGGCGACCGCGAGCACCGAGCGCAGGAGGTGGCCCAGCAGGGTGAGCCGGCGCTGATCGGCCGCGTTGCGTTCCATGGCTTCAGGAGAACGGGCCGGAGCCCGTCGCGCGACCGGAGCCGGTTCTGCGCATGCGGAGTGGGTCAGTCGCCTGTATGAATGAATGACCGCGCATGATCGGAGTCGAGCATGGACGATTACCCGCTGCTCAACGTCTTCTGGACGATGATGTGGTTCTTCCTGTGGGTCATGTGGTTCTTCCTCCTCTTCAAAGTCATCACCGATGTCTTCCGTGACCACACCCTCGGCGGGTGGGGGAAGACGGGCTGGATCATCTTCGTGATCGTGCTGCCGTTCCTCGGCGTCTTCGTGTACCTGATCGCGCGCGGGCACGGCATGCACGAGCGGGACCGCAAGCAGGCCGAGGAGCAGCAGGCGGCCTTCCGCTCGTACGTGCAGCAGACCGCCGGGAGCGGGACGGGCTCGGCGGACGAGCTGCACAAGCTCGCCGCCCTCAAGGACAAGGGCGACATCACCCAGGAGGAATTCGACCGGGCCAAGGCCAAGATCCTGGCCTGAGCGGGGGAGGGGAGGTGGGGAGGCTCGAAGCTCCCCACCTCCCCTCACTGTGGTCCGGTTGCCGATAATCCGCGACGGATCGATTCTCGTTACCCTGGCAGGCATGACAGCCATGGCGCCCACGCGAACCGAACCGGACCTGTCCTTCCTCCTGGACCACACCAGTCACGTGCTGCGGACGCAGATGAGCGCGCGACTCGGCGAGATCGGGCTCACCCCGCGGATGCACTGCGTGCTCGTCCACGCCCTGGAGGAGGAGCGCACCCAGGCACAGCTCGCCGAGATCGGCGACATGGACAAGACCACGATGGTGGTCACCGTCGACGCGCTGGAGAAGGCGGGCCTCGCCGAGCGCAGGCCGTCCAGCACGGACCGGCGGGCCCGGGTCATCGCGGTGACCGAGGAGGGGGCGAAGGTCGCGAAGGAGAGCCGGAAGATCGTCGACCAGGTCCACGAGGGTGCGCTCGGCGCCCTGCCCGACGAGGAGCGCGAGGTGCTGCTCCGGGCATTGAACCGGCTGGTCACGGGGCATCTGGAGACCCCGGTCGAGGGCCCGCGGCCGGCCCGGCGGGCGCGTCAGAAGGGGTAGTCGGCAGCGATCGCGAAAGCTCGCAGAGCGGTAGATCCGTAAAAGATAGTCTGCAACAAAACTATCTGCTACGGTCTTTCTTGTTGTCCTCGACGAACGGGAGAGACCGCCATGCCTGCCCCCGCCACCGCCCCTTCCCCCCTCGCTCCTCCCGCTCCTTCCCCGCGCTCCCGTCGGCTCGCCCTGGGCGTCCTGGCCACCGGCATGCTGATGACGGTCCTCGACGGCAGCATCGTCACGGTCGCGATGCCGGCCATCCAGGGCGACCTCGGCTTCACCCCGGCCGGGCTGAGCTGGGTCGTCAACGCCTACCTGATCGCCTTCGGCGCGCTGCTCCTGCTCGCCGGTCGCCTCGGCGACCTGATCGGCCGCAAGCGGATGTTCCTCGCGGGCACCGCGGTGTTCACCGCCGCCTCGCTGATGGCCGGGCTCGCCACCTCGCCCGAGGTCCTGATCGCCGCCCGTTTCCTGCAAGGCGCGGGCAGCGCGATGGCCTCCGCCGTCGGCCTCGGCATCCTCGTCACCCTCTTCACCGAGCCGCGCGAACGGGCCGGTGCCATCGGGGTGTTCAGCTTCACCGGCGCGGCCGGCGCCTCGATCGGGCAGGTCCTCGGCGGTGTCCTCACCGACGCGCTGACCTGGAACTGGATCTTCTTCATCAACCTGCCCATCGGTGTCGCGGTGCTCCTCGTCGCCCTCCCGGCCCTGCCGGGCGATCGGGGACTGGGCCTGAAGGCGGGCGCGGACACCCTCGGCGCGCTGCTCGTCACCTCCGGCCTGATGCTCGGGATCTACACGGTCGTCAAGATCGAGACCTACGGGGCGACTTCGGCCCACACCCTCGGGTTCGGCGCCCTCGCGCTCGTCCTGCTCGCGGCCTTCCTCGTCCGCCAGGCCACGGCGCGCAACCCGCTCATGCCGTTGCGGATCTTCCGCTCGCGCAGCGTCCTCGGCGCCAACCTGGTCCAGATGCTGATGGTCGCCGCGCTGTTCTCCTTCCAGATCCTCGTCGCGCTCTACATGCAGAACGTGCTCGGCTACTCCGCCGCCGAGACCGGTCTCGCGATGTTGCCGGCGGCCGCCGTGATCGGACTCGTCTCGCTCACCGTCTCGGCCCGCCTGAACTCCCGCTTCGGCGAGCGCAAGGTCCTGCTGACCGGTCTGGTCCTCCTGGTCGGCGTACTGGGCCTGCTGACCCGCGTACCCGGTCAGGCCGACCGCGCGGACTACCTCACCGACCTGCTCCCGGTGATGCTCCTCGCCGCCGGCTTCGGCCTCGCCCTCCCCGCGCTGACCTCGCTGGGCATGTCCGGTGCGAAGGAGGCCGACGCGGGCCTGGCCTCCGGGCTCTTCAACACCACCCAGCAGATCGGTATGGCGCTCGGCATCGCGGTCCTCTCCACCCTGGCCGCCTCCCGTACGGAGTCCCTCACCGCGGCGGGCGCTCCCGGACCCGAGGCGCTGACCGGCGGCTACCACCTGGCCTTCGCGGTCGGCGCCGCCCTGATCCTGGTCGCCCTGGCCGTCGCCGTCACCGTGCTGCGCGGCTCGAAGTCCTCCCCGCGGCCGGTCACGGCCGAGCCGCGGACCCCGCTCGCGGCTCGGTGAGGTTGCGGGTCATGCGCTCCAGCACGGTGACGGCGGTGACGTACTCCTCGCGGGTGATCCCCCGCGCCGAGAGCTCGCGGAAGGCGTCCACGCGAAGGGCGGCCTCGGCGAGGCGGGCCCGGCCGTCGTCGGTCAGGGCGAGGTGGCCCGGCCGCGGGCGGGTCACCCAGCCGCCGGCGAGCACCGATGCGACGGCCGAGGCCAGTTGCTCGGCGTCGGCGCCCGCGGCCAGGGTGGTCAGGACGGTGGTGTCGGTGGCCCGCGGGTCGTTCTCGACGACGTTCAGGACCTGCCAGGCGAGTCGGGTGAGGCCGAAGTCGGCCAGCAGGGCGTCCATGGACGCGGTGAGGGCCTGGTCCGTGCGGTTGAGCCAGTAGCCGATGGGCTCCATGTTCTGCTCCTGAAGGGTCGGCGGGCCCGCGGGTCAGCGGCCGGTGAAGGCGTCCGCGTTCTCCTGGGCCCACTGTCGGAAGGTACGGGCGGGTACGCCGAGCAGGGTCTCGGTGGTCTCGCCGATGGCGGCCGGGCCGTGGTCGGCGGCCTCCCAGAGGTCGAGCAGCGAGGACACCATCGGGGCGGGCAGGTGCCGGCCCATCTGCTCCTCGGCCTCGGCCCGGCTGATGTGCTCGACCGGGATCTTTCGGCCGAGGGTCTGCGCGAGGACGGCGACCTGTTCGCGGAAGGACAGCGACTCGGAGCCGGTCAGGGTGAGCGAGCGGCCGGTGAGGGAGTCCCCGGTCAGGGCCAGGGCGGCGATGTCGGCGATGTCCTCGGGGTGGATGGGCGCGATCCGCGCGTCCGGGTAGGCGAGCTGGACCGGCATCGACCGGCCGATGGACCACGCCCAGCCCAGCGAGTTGCTCGCGAAGGCGTCGGGGCGCAGGAACGTGCAGGTCAGGTGGGAGTCGGTGAGGGCGCGCTCGACCCGCAGGCTGTGGCTCGCCAGCGGGTCGCTCTCGGCGTCCGGCGCGAGCACCGAGGACGAGGACAGCAGGACGACGTGCTCGACCCCGGCGGCCTCGGCGGCCTTGATCAGGTCGTGGATGCCGGCGGGCTCGGGGTAGAGGAAGACCTGGCGGACGCCGCGGAGCGCGGCGGCGAAGGTCTCGGGCCGGTCGAGGACCAGTTCGGCCGTCTCGATCCCGGCGGGAACGTTCAGTTCGGCGGGGCGGGCGCTGGCGGCCCGGACGGGGAGGCCGGCGGAGTGCAGGCGGCCGGCGACCGCCCCGCCGACCTTGCCGCGGGCGCCGGTGATGAGGGTGGTCACGAGAGACTCCATTCGTTCGTGATGACATATGCATGCTCACATGCACACGTTTTCATGTCAACACATGTCTGTGGTGACTCACATATGTACGATGAGGGCATGACGAAGCACGAGCCGGCGACCGACGAGGAACTGCTGGACGCCGTGGGTCCGGCGTTCGGGAAACTGCGGCGCTCCTCGCTCCTGGAGGTCGAGAACCCGATCTCCCAGAAGGACCTCAGCCGCACCCTGGTCCTCAACATCGTGCTGGAGGCCGAGCAGGGCGACGGTCGCGAGATCACCGTCGGCGCCGTGGCCGAGTACCTGGCCGTCGACCCCTCGGTGGCCAGCCGCATGGTCTCCGACAGCATCTCCGCCGGCTACCTCGTGCGCGCCGCCTCCCAGCAGGACGGCCGCCGGACGATCCTTCACCTCAGCCCCGAGGGCCGGGACATGATGGACCGCTTCCGCCGGCACCAGCGCGCGGCCTTCGAGTACGTGACGGCCGACTGGAGCGAGCGCGAACGCCTCGACTTCGCCCGCCTCATGCTGAAGTACGTCGACGCCCAGAACGCGCTGCGCCACCGCTGACGACCACCGCTCGCGCACACCGTTGCCGCCCACGGGCGGCAACGCCCCGCAGCACATCGCGACCCCGGGCCGACGGCTCGGGGTCGCGATGTGCTGCGGGGGGCCGGTTATCCGAAGGAGACCCACTTGGCCGCGCTCGGAACCCCGTTCTCGTCCAGCAGGAAGAGCATGTAGTAGCCGGGCGGGACGTCATTGGCCGAGGGCGGTGCCTGCAGGCGCAGGTTGTTCCCCTGGCGCTTCACGATGCCGAGCTCCACGTGGCGCTGGCTGGTGTTGAGCGCGTGCGTCGCGGTGGTCGGGGCCAGCAGGACGGCCTTCTTGACCCTGTCGGGCGTGGAGGTTCCCACGTTGAAAGCCGTGTCGTACCGCAGCCGTCCGTCGGGGACGCGGTCGAGGGCAGGGCGGCCGCCCTGGTGGAGGTAGGCCGGCTCGAAGATCTCGATGCTGCCGTTCATGTCGTCGTCGATCTTCGGGTCGTTGGCGAGCTGCTGCAGCTCGTCGCCGGTGACCATGACCCGTCCGTCCGGAAGTACGACGGCGTTGGAGTGGTAGCCGCGCGGTAGCCGCTGTGCCGGGCCCAGCTTCCACTCGCCGAGGGCGTTGCGGGTCTCGATCTGGCGGTACTTCAGATCGGACTTGGGGTTGTAGTCGCCGTTGCCGTAGTCCCGGATGCCGTAGGCGCCGTTGACGGTCAGCAGGCTCGCGTCGGGGAGCAGCAGGGTGTCGTCCTGCGTCCGGCCGAAGGCTCGGGGCTGCTGCTTCTCCCAGGTGCCGCCGCTCGTGAGCCGGTAGGTGTTGGGGTCGTCCCGGTCGCCGCCGAGGACCAGTACGGAGTCGGGGCCGCGCAGTCCCGCGGGCAGCGGCACGGCGGAGCCGTAGCCGCGGTGGACGCCGTCGGGGCGCGCGGGCAGGTCCGTACGGGTCTCCGCGACGGGGTCGAAGGCCCACTGCCGGGTGGCGTGGCGGCCCAAGCCGTACACCTTGCCGTCGCGCAGGGTGAACAGGTGCGGGTAGTCGCTGTCGGCGCCGAACGGCGCGTCCACCTGAAGGGTGTCGGTCGGGACGTTCCTCGGGACCACCGTCTTCTCGAAGGGGACGGGGTGGTTCTTGGCGGGGAAGCGCTCGATGACGGAGGTGGAGGTGCCCCAGCCCTGGTCGGTGTGCCCGGACATGATCAGCAGGCGGCCGTCGGGGGCGGTGGCCACGGAGGGGTACCAGCGGCCGACCTCCATGTCCTTGTTCACGGACCAGCCCTCGGTCCACGGATCGAAGACCAGCGACAGCTTGGCGCCGGCGCCGCCTCCGTAGCCGAGGTTGCCGCCGAACACGCCGACCATGCCGTTGGGCAGGAAGGCGTGTCCGGCGCAGAAGAAGGGCGCCGGGCGCTTCTCGCCCGTTCCGTCCGGCACGACCAGTTCGGGCGGGGTGACCTTCTTGAAGGCATCTGCCCCGGTTCCACGGCGCGGGTCCCACAGGAAGGCGCGGCCGGCGTTGGCCTTGCCCAGGGTGTTGGTCGGGGCGGGCTCCTCGGTCGGGTCGCTCTCCATGCGTTCGAAGGAGAAGAGCAGCACCTTGCCGGTCGGGAGCATGGCGATGTGGGCGGCGAAGTCCGGCGACTGGAAGTACTCGGCGAACTGCCCGAACGCCTTGGGGTGGAACCGCGCGTTGACGTCCGCCTGGGACCGGGTCAGCGAGTTCAGGCTGTCGATCCGGGCGAGCTGGGAGTACCCGCCCAGCTTGAGCAGTTGCTCGCGGATCTTCGTATGCTCCTGGGCATGTTCGGCGCCGAGGGTCGCTCTTTCCTCGGGGCGGGACGAACCGTCGTGGGCGGCCGCCGGAACGGCGGCGACCAGGGCGGCGGTGGCCGCGAGGGCGGAGATCGCGGTCCGGCGGGCGGTCCGGCGGGCGGTCCGGTCGGCCGACCGGCGCGCGGACCGGCGCTTGATACGTGACATGTGACTCCTCACCAGAGGTGTTGGAGCGGCGGGTGTCCGTGCGGGAGCACAGGACGCCGACGACGCCTACGAGCACAGACCTATGTCGACGCGGCGGGCGCCGCACACCGGGAAGATCACCCGAGCTTCGGGCCGCGCGGGTGACGACACCGCCCTGAGCTGCGCCGACGGTGGTCGCAGGACTCGCTCCCCCGTCCCTCGCCCGGCCGCAATCCGTAGTGATCACAGGCACCGGACCGGCCCCCGGCGGGCCGGGTCGGCGGGCGTCCCGGAAGGAGACGCGGCAGGTCGGGTCGAGGCCCGGTGGAGCGGGTCCGGATCGATCAGGATTCGAGAAGCGCCCTTGGTCCGTACGTAGTTACCGTGACGGACATGGACATCAGCATTCACATGAGCACCCTCCCGCAGACCGACCCGGACGCCGCCGTGGCCTTCTACCGCGACGTCCTCGGCTTCGAGGTCCGCAGCGACGTCGGCCAGGGCAAGATGCGCTGGATCACGGTCGGCCCCGCCGACCAGCCGGGCACGTCCATCCTGCTCGCCCCGCCGGCGGTCGACCCCGGTATCACCGAGGCGGAGCGCCGCACCATCGCCGAGATGATGGCCAAGGGCACCTACGGCTGGATCCTGCTCGCCACCAAGAACCTCGACAGCACCTTCGAGAAGATCCAGGCCGGGGACGCCGAGGTGGTCCAGGAGCCGACCGAGCAGCCGTACGGCGTCCGCGACTGCGCGTTCCGCGACCCCGCGGGCAACCTGATCCGCATCCAGGAAATCCGCTGACCGGTTCCGTCGACGAAGGGGGTCCGCCGTGTGTCGTCCCGCGTGGAGACAGGCACTGATCGAGGCATCGCACCTGAAGGACCTGGCGCGGCTGCGCCGCGTCCGGGACCGGATCGACCGGGAGTACGCGCGTCCGCTCGACGTCGAGGAGCTCGCCCGCGCCGCGGACATGGCGGCCGGGCACCTCGGCCGCCGGTTCCTGCTGGCCTACGGGGCCTCCCCGTACGCCTATCTGACGGCGCGCCGGATCCAGCGCGCGACGGCCCTGCTGCGGGCCGGCGACCTCGGGGTCACCGAGGTCGGCCGGGCCGTCGGCTGCGCGACCCCGGGCATCTTCCACGCCCGGTTCACCGAGCTGGTCGGGACGGCTCCGGACGCGTATCCGCGTACCGCGCGAGGTCCGGCCGAACCGGTCAGGATTCGAGAAGCGTCCGCCCCGGCCCCCCACCTAGCGTGATGTCCATGACCTCCACCGAAAGCTTCACCCTCGAGGTGGCCGACACCGCCGCCGCCCAGCGCTTCTACACCGCCTTCGCTCCCGACGTGCAGGTCCGCCTGCGGGCCTCGGAAGCACCGACGACCGGCTTCCGCGGGTTCGCGCTCTCGCTGACCGTCCCGCGGCCGGCCGATGTGGACGCCCTCGCGGGCGCCGCCCTCGCCGCCGGTGCCACCACCCTGAAGCCCGCCGCGAAGTCCTTCTGGGGCTACGCCGCGATCGTGCAGGCCCCGGACGGGACGATCTGGAAGCTCGCGACGTCCGCGAAGCGGGACATGGGCCCGGCCACCGGGCAGATCGACGACGTCGTGCTCCTGCTGGGGGTGGCCGACGTGTCCGCCACCAAGCGGTTCTACGTCGAGCACGGCCTCGCGGTGGCCAAGAGCTTCGGCAGCAAGTACGTCGAGTTCGCCACCCCGTCGAGCCCCTTCAAGCTGGCGCTGTACGGGCGCCGCGCCCTGGCCAAGGACGTCGGCGTCCCGATCGACGGCTCCGGCTCCCACCGGCTCGTGATCGGTGGCGCCGGCGGGCCCTTCACCGACCCGGACGGCTTCGCCTGGGAGCCCGCGGTACCGGCTCCCACGGCCTGACCGACCCGACCCGACCCGCGCACCGGCCGCGGACACGGCCACGGTCACCCGGCGTCGGTGCGGAGCCGGTCGCGGGTCGGGGGTCTCAGGGCGGTGGAGATCAGGAGCGCGAACGCGATCACGGCGGCGACGGTGCGGATGTCGTTGAACATCTCCCAGTGCCGCAGGATCTCCGTGTGATCGGCGGGGGCCGAGGAATGTGCCCACTCCTTGATCCGGCTGTTGATCGGGACGTTGCCGAAGCGGGTGACCAGGAGGGACGTGAGGGCCAGCAGGCCGGCCCCGCCCGCGAGCAGCCTCGTACGCCCGTGGGTCAGGGCGGCGAGGGTCAGTGAGCTGACGATCGAGATGCCCATCGCCGCCTGCATGGTGATGCCGTTCATCTTCATCAGTTCGGTGTGGAACGACAGTCGTATGTCGAGCGGTACCGCGTTGAAGGTGGGGACGAGGTTGGCCGCCCCGTACCCGAACGCGCCCGCGAGGAGTCCGGTGGAGAGGAGGGCCAGGCCCAGCAGAAGGCGTGTACGCATGTTCGTCGGCTCCGGTCGTGTCGGTGCTCACGGCGGTGGGGTGGTACGGCCGTTCGTGCGACGAGACGGAGCGGCCATGAGCGGTGGTTCCCCGGAACCGCATGCGGGGTACGGGCGGGGGGTCACTCCCGCCCAGGCGGGACCGGCCGGGCACGTATGTAGGAACGCCCGGACCGGCCCGCGGCCGCCCGCGCGGCCGCCTCCTGCGGTGCAGCGGACCGCGTCACTTGCCGTCGGAGAAGTTGTGCACGCCCCACCAGCCGGAGGAGTCGTGGTACAGGCCCACGCCGACCTCGGTGAAGTCCGGGTTGACCTGTGCCTTGTAGTGGCCGGAGCTGTGGCGCCACATCGACTGGAACTTCTCGGCGGCTTCCTGGGCGGTCATCGAGGCATCGCTGAACCAGACGATGTTCTCGCCGGTCCAGGTGCGTGAGCCCGTCTTCAGGTAGGCACGGTCGTCCGACGAGGAGTGGGCGAATCCGTTGTTCCTCATGTGCTCGGCCCACTTACGGGCGAAGGCGCTGAGGTCCTGCTTGAGCGCGAGCGGCGGCCGGCCGACGGCTGCCCTTTCGTTGTTGAGCAGTTGCAGGGACAGCGACTGGGCCGTCGCGACGTCCTGCGTCGTGGTGCGGGCGCCGGGCACCTTGGGGTCCGGTCCCGTCGGACCGCTCCCCGAGGCGCTGCGGGTCGGCGGGGTGCCGGCCTTGGTGCTGCGTTCCGTGGCCGGGGCTCCGGAGCGCTGCTCTCCGTCCTTGGACTGCGCAGTGGGAGCGGGCGCGGAGGCCGAGGCCGAGGCCGATGCCGATGCCGACGCCGAGGCGGGCGCGGTGGCCTGCGGGCTCGCCGTCGCATCGGCCGGGGCGCCGGCGGACGCCGTGGCATTCGGCGTGCCGTCCACGGCGTCCACCGCGTCCGGCCGGCCGGCCAGTGCCGCGGGGGAGCCCGTCGCCGCCGTCCGTTCCGGAGCCTCGTCGGATATCAGGGCGTAGGCACTCCCGACCCCGGCCAGCAGGACGACGGCGGCCGCCGCCATCAGGGGAGCCCTCCGACTGCCCTTGCGGTGGCCACCGGCGGCCCTGCCCGCGGCGCGCGCCCGGCCGCGCCGGTCGGACCGCGAACCGGCACCGTTCACGTCCGCACCGTGTGTGAACTCATCGTCGTGAAACTGCATCGCATCTCCTCGAAGGTGACGGCCCACCTGGCCTGACACTGAAGGAGACCCGCGAGCACCGCGGCGATAACACCTTTCTCGCGGGAATGTGCCGGCTGGTGCGGCTCCTCATGTGCTCCACAGCGCCGGCTCGGTCGTCCGATCGGTCGCGCCGGGTGCTCCGGACCACGGCGTCAGGGCGTCCGTGAGCCCGTCCGGAAGTACGAGCAGCCCGGCCCGGCGCGCACTTCCGGCGGCCCGCTGACGCGCCACTCCGCGGAGTCGGCGGTGGCGGGCTACTCCCGGGGGAGTACGCAAGGGACCCGGACGCCCGGGGGAGTAGGGGCGATCTCCTGCGCGGGCGTGAGGGAACGGTCCTTCGGGGGCGGGACGCTGGAGAGGCGACCGGGCGGGCCGTCAGGGCCACCGGGCTGAGTCCATGCGGAGGGGCCCGAGATGGGGCAGACAGCACGAACCGCCGGATACGGCAGGGTGATTCCGTGGGCGGTGGTGGTGCTGTGGGTGCTCGCGATCGCCGTCGCCGGATCCTTCGCGGGCGCACTCGCGGACGTACAGCGTGATCGGCCGGCGGACTACCTGCCGTCAGCAGCCGACTCGACGCGGGTGGCCCGGCTCCAGGAGGAGCTGCCCGGCGGCGAGGCGACCGGCGTGCTGCTCGTCTACCACCGCGACGGCGGACTGACCGCCGCCGACCGGGCCACCGCCGAACGGCAGCTCGCGGCCGTCACGGTCCCGCCGGGTACGCCGACCGCGCCGGAAGCCGGCTCCGCCAAGTCCCCCACACCCCCCAAGTCCCGCGCGTCCCTGGCCACTTCGAAGGACCCCCAGGACTTCGCCGCCACCCGCCACGGACCCGGCGTCGCCTCCGAGGACGGCGCCACCCTCATGTACGCGGTGTCCACGACCGCGCCCGGCACGGACGACTCCGCGAAGACGGCCTTCGTCGAGGCCGTACGGGCCCACGCGCGCGGCACCGACGGGCTGACCGTGCGGGTCGGCGGCGACGGAGCCGTCGAGGTCGACGCCAAGGAGGTGTTCGGCTCCGTCGACGGGACCTTGATGCTGGCGACCGGCCTGGTGGTGGCCCTGCTCCTGATCCTCACCTACCGCAGCCCGGTGCTCTGGCTGGTGCCGCTGCTGGTGGTCGGGGCGGGTGCGGTCTGCGCGCGGGCCGCCGTGTACGGGCTCGCCTCGGGCTTCGGGCTCACCGTGACCAGCCAGAGCGCCGGGATCATGACGGTCCTGGTGTTCGGCGCGGGCACCGACTACGCGCTGTTGCTCGTCGCCCGCTACCGCGACGAACTGCGCCGTACCCCCCGCCCGTACGACGCGATGCGCACCGCGCTGCGCGGTTGCGGGCCGGCGCTGCTGGCCTCCTGCGGGACGGTCGTGGTGGGCCTGGCCTGCCTGCTCGCCGCCGACCTCAACAACATCCGCGGCCTCGGCCCGGTCGGCGCGGTGGGCGTAGTGTGCGCGCTGATCGCGATGACGACGTTGTTGCCGGCGATCCTGGTGCTGCTCGGACGGCGGGTGTTCTGGCCGCTGATCCCCGCGTACGGCAGCGAACCCGACCAGCGCGGACGGGGTGTCTTCGCCGCGATGGGGAGCTCGGCGGGCCGGCGGCCGGTCGCCGTGCTCGTGACAGGGGTCGTGCTGCTGGGCGCACTGGCGCTCGGCGTGTTCAATCTGCCCGGTGCGCTGGGGCGAGAGGACAGCTTCACGAGCAGGCCCGAGTCGATCGCCGCCATGGCGACGCTCGCCGAGGCCTTCCCGGACCGCGGTACCCGGCCCATCGAGGTCATGGCGCCCACCGGGGCCGCCGACCGGATCCTCACCGAAGCCGGCTCCCTCGACGGCGTCGCGGGCGCCGAGCGGGGGCGCAGCGGCGGCGGCTGGACCGAGATCGCCGTCACCGCCGAGGCCGCGCCGGAGTCCGCGGCGGAGAGCGCCACCATCGAACGGCTACGGACCGAACTCGACGGCGCGCACGTGGGCGGCGCGAGCGCCCGGCAGCTCGACCTGGCCACCACCAACGCCCACGACCGCCTGCTGGTCATCCCCCTCGTCCTCGCCTCGGTACTGCTGGTCCTCGTCCTGCTGCTGCGCAGTCTGGTCGCCCCGCTGCTCCTGGTCACCGCCGTCGTGCTGGTGTGGGGCGCGGCCCTGGGGCTCGGCGGACTGCTCTTCGGCCCGGTGTTCGGCTTCACCGGCGTCGACCCGGGGCTGCCCCTGCTGACCTTCGTCTTCCTGGTCGCCCTCGGTGTCGACTACGGCATCTTCCTGATGCACCGCACCCGCGAGGAGACCCGGGCCGGCGCCGAGCCGGCGCAGGCCGCGCTGACCGCGCTCCGTACCACCGGCGGGGTGATCGCCTCGGCCGGGATCGTGCTGGCGGCGACGTTCGCGGTGCTCGCCTCGCTGCCGCTGGTGATGTTCGTGGAGCTGGGCACGGTCGTCGCGGTCGGGGTGGTCCTGGACACCTTCCTCGTCCGTACCTACCTGGTGACCAGCGCGAGCGTGCTGCTCGGCCGCACGGTGTGGTGGCCGGGCCGGCCACCCGGCCGCTCGACCCCGGCCGAAGCCACACCCGCGCCCGGGAGCGCACCCGCGCCCGGGAGCGCGCCCGCCCCCGGGGCCGCGTCCGCGCCCGACCTGGTCGGCGACCACCGATGAGGGCGACGATGTCCGGGTGGCAGAAGTGACCGAACCCCCGAGCGCGGCCGAGCGCGTACTGCGCGCACTGCACCAGGACCCCCTGGCGGCCGCGCACCCGACCCGGAACGACGCGGTGCTCGCGGCCGGTGTCGCCCTGCTCTGCGGGGCCCTGGCGTACGCCGACACCGCGATGCGACCGGACGCGCTCGGCTGGGCCCTGCTGGCCTGCGCGGTCCTGGTCCTGGTGTGGCGCAGGCGCCGGCCGCTCGCGGTGGTGATCGCGACGGTCGCCTGCATCGCCCCGTACCAACTGCTCGACAACGCCCACGCGGCGCCGGTGCCGGCCGGGGTGGTCGCCCTGTACACGGTGGCCGCCACCGGCACCGTCCGCCGCACGGTGACGGTCGGCGTGTGCGTCGTGGGGTTCGCGGTGAGCGCCATGTCCTCCAACGGCGTCCACCGCGTCCTGGACGTCCTGCGCACCTCCGGCTGGCTGGTGGCGGCCCTCGTGCTCGGCGTGGCCGTCCGCAACTACCGCAAGTACCTGGCCGAGGAGCGCATCCGGATCGGGCAGGCCAACGACCGCAGGATCGCGGAGGAGCGCCTGCGCATCGCCCGCGACCTGCACGATCTGCTGGCCCACAGCATCACGCTGATCGGGGTCCGTACGTCGGTCGCCGCCCATGTCCTCACCGTGAACCCGGACCGGCTCGACCGGGCGGCGATCGCCGAGGCGCTGGACTCCATCGCCGACACCTGCCGCGAGGCCCGCGCGGAGCTCCGTACGACCCTGACCGTGCTCCGCGCCGACGAGCACGGGCCGCTGCCGGACCTCGCGGGGCTGCCCGATCTGGCCCGTACGGCCTCGGCGGAACTGACCGTGGACACCGGTGGGGTCCATGTTCCGCCGGCGGTGGGGGCGGCCGCCTACCGCATCGTCCAGGAGTCGCTGACCAACGCGGTCCGCCACGCGGGTCCCGCCGCCACCGTACGGGTCCGCGTGGCGGTGGCGGACGGGGCGCTGCGGCTCACCGTCGGCGACGACGGCCGGGGCCCGGGAGCGGCCTCCTGCGCCGCCCCGGGCTTCGGCATCGTCGGCATGGGCGAGCGGGCCCGCAGTGTCGGCGGCACCCTACGGACGGGCCCCCGCGCCGGCGGCGGCTTCGAGGTGGCGGCGAGCCTGCCCCTCCCACCGCGCTCGCCCCGTCCCCAGGAGGTGTCCGCGTGACCGCCCCACCCGCCCCCGACGGTCCAGGCCGCGTCATCCGGGTGCTGCTCGCCGACGATCAGACGCTCGTACGGGCCGCCTTCGCGATGCTCGTCGGATCGGCCCCCGACATGGCGGTCGTCGGGCAGGCCGGCGACGGGCGGGAGGCCGTGCGACTGGCCCGCACCGAGCGGGCCGACGTGGTCGTCATGGACATCAGGATGCCGGGCACCGACGGCATCGAGGCGACCCGGCTGATCGCCTCCACCGAGGACCTGGCCGGGGTGAAGGTCCTGGTCCTGACGACCTACGACACCGACGAGAACGTGGTCGAAGCGCTGCGGTCCGGAGCGTCCGGCTTCCTCGTGAAGGACACCAGGCCGGCGGAGCTCCTGGCCGCCATCCGCACGGTGGCCGGCGGCGAGTCGCTCCTCTCACCGGGCCCGACGGCCCGGCTGATCGCCCGGGTGCTGCGCACCCCGGGTACGACCCCACGGACGGCCCCGGCCCCGGCCGCCCTCGACCCGCTCTCCGACCGGGAACGGGAGGTCCTCACCCTCGTGGCCCGGGGCCTGAACAACACGGAGATCGCCGACGCGCTGGCCCTGAGTCCCCTCACCGCGAAGACCCACGTGAGCCGGATCATGGGGAAGTTGCGGGTGCGCGACCGGGCGCAGCTGGTGATCGTGGGGTACGAGTCGGGGCTCGTGGCGCCGGGAGACCGTGAGCCGTGATGTCGCGTCCCCGGAGGCTCCGAGGTGACCCGGCTCCCGGGTGATCACCGCTCGGCGCTTGGTGTGCGGGGCCGACGGGAGCGGGTAACGTCTTCGGCATGTTCTTCCAGACGTCGATTCACGAGTGAGAGCGTGACGGACCCCTCCCGACGTCCTTCTGTATCGCCGGGTCCGTCTCCCACCGACGAATCCGTAGATCACTTCACATCACCACCGGGAGAACCCATGACCGACAGCAAGAACATCAACAACCCCGTGGGCCAGGGCGGCGGCCAGCGCAAGAAGCTCTCCCGCGCCGAACGCCAGAACAACGGTCCGCACCGCAACCTCGACCGCAAGAACGCCGCCGACCAGAAGGCCGAGCTGGTGCGCAAGATGCGCGAGAAGGCAGCCGCCGCCGCGACCGAGGACACCACCGAACAGAGCTGACGTGCGCCCCGCTCCCGCGGGGCGCACCAGCGGCGTCACCACCCATCGGCTCGGTGACGAAGAAGGCCCGGGTCGCCGACCCGGGCCTTTTTCGACGCTCGGGTGACGGTGGCGAGGACGCGCCCTGTGCGGGGACCCTTGCCCTCGCCCTCCAGGAGCACGGGTCAGAGCCAGCCCTGCTGGGCCGCCTTCAAGCCGGCCTCGAAACGGCTGGTGGCTTGCAGGCGTTCCATCAGCGCGGACATCTGGCGCCGGACGGTGCGCAAGGACACACCGAGTCGATGGCCGGCCGCCTCGTCCGTCATTCCGGAGGCCAGCAGTTTGAGGAGTTCGACCTCGCCCGCGGAAGGTCTGGAGTCGGTGGGGCGGGGACGGTCCGCGCCGAGGGGGACGGCGGAGCCCCAGGTCTGCTCGAACAAGGTCAGGAGTGACGCCACGATGCCTGGCGCGCTGGTGCACAGAGCGCCCAAGCGGGAGTTGGCGGGGTCGATCGGGACGACGGCCACCGTCCGGTCGAAGATCAGCAGGCGGGGCGGCAGCAGCGGGCTGGTGCGCACCTGGCCGCCCTCCTCCGTCAGCCACCGGGCGTAGGCCAGCGTCATCCGATCGTTGCGTGCGCTGTCCTGGTAGACCGAGCGCATCTCGATGCCGCGGCCCAAGGCGCGCCGGTCGAGCGGACGCGACGCCTCCAGGCTGGCCTCGGACAGCGCACCACCGGGCAGGATCGCCAGGCACTCCCGCGTCAGCCCGTGTGCGAGCTCTTCGAGCCGGCTCTGGATGGCGTCCATGCCCACGAGCCGTTCCGCGCCGTCGACCGCAGTATTCGGGCGTAGCTCCGCGAACTCGGATACGGCCTGGGCCGCGGCCGCCTTGCTGCGGGCCAACTCCTGCTGACGGCGGATCAGGTCTTCCTCCTGGCGGCGTAGCAACAGCTCCAGGCCCAGCTCGGGGCTCACTGCGCGCAGCGCGCCAGGGCTGTCCCGAGACGGCCTCAGCAGGTCGAGGTCGACGAGCCGGTCCAGGCCGTCCCGCACCTGCGTCTCGGTGAGACCGAGGCGTACGCACAGCTCCACGACACCCCCCGACGGATCGGCCAGCATCCCCCGGTACACGGCTTCCACGTCCGGTCCCAAACCCAGCGATTGCAGCACTACTCAGCCCCCCAGCTGAACGTCGGCCCCTCGTGCGGGCGGCCGGTTCCGTGATCGTAAGCCACGAGTGGCACCAAGGTGACAGGCGTCTTGGTGCCATCTCAGAACCCTTCTGTGCAGGTCAGGAGGGCAGCAACATGGTGATCACCGGAACGGCGGGGGCGAGAGTCCCTGACTCGGGCCAGAGCCGCAAGGACGATCCGGAGCAGCGCGCAGCAGCAGTCACCCGAACCAGCTCCACGACCTTCGAACCAGGGGATCCCATGTCCCGCACCGCCCGCATCGCCGCTGCCACCGCCCTCTCCGCCCTGCTCTGCGCCGGAGCCGTCACGACCGCCTCGACCGCCGTTACCGATGGGGGGACCAAGATCACTGCGTCCGGTCCGGGCAGCATCAACTGGGACACCGCCCTGATGGCCGGCACCAACAGCATCAACTGGGACTGACCCTGATGCACGTCATCCGCACCTCGCTCTCCGGGACTCCCCAAGGTCCGGCCCAGGACAGCGCGCCGGCCCTCGTCGCCGATCTGATCTGGGCGTACACCGCCCCGTCCCACGGCCTGGAGCACCTGCGGGCCAAGGCCACCGACGAAGGCATGGACGTCTACCTCTTTCTGCGAGCCGCCTCCGAGGCAGCAGCCCTCGACCAGGCCCACGCCATCCTCGCCGGCGCCCATGCCCCCCTCGTCTCGCACGGCTACCACGCCACCGCGACGCACCGCTGACGCCGCCTTCTCCGCTCAGCGCCCCGACTTCCCTGAACCGAGGCCCTCTTCGGCCTGCCTAATTCCAGGAGCCCCGTCATGTCCCGCACCGCCGCGCCCCGTCGCGTCCGTACCGCCGTGCTCGCCACTGCGGGCGTCCTTGCCGCCGCCACCGTCTACGGGCTGGCCCAGCACGCCGATGCCTCGGACGCCCCGCTGAGCGCGACGGCGGCCGGCTCGGCGAGCGCCGAAGCAGCACCTGCCGCCACCCCCGCGGGACAGACGCCGTCGGAGCAGCCCGCCACCGGCGCCGTCACCCCGAGCGCGTCCGCCACGGCCGGCAAGAGCCCGGCCAAGAGCCCGGCCAAGAGTGCGGACAAGAGCAAGGACAAGGGCTCGAAGGCGGTCAAGGGCGGCGGTGTCGCCGTCCAGGCCCTGGAGGCCGAGCGGGTGGAGCCGGCCCAGCTCCCGGACAACGCCCAGCAGAAGTGGAAGGAGCTGGCGCCGGCCGTCACCCAGCCGCTGACGCAGGAGTTCCAGCTCAACGAGTGCGTATCGGTGGCGGGCGCCACCAACTGGCGGCAGCAGGCCTTCATCAGCTCGCACAAGACCCCGGCCATCCAGAACTCCCTCTCGTTCAAGGACGAGGCGGCGGCGAAGTCGGCGTACCAGCAGGTCCTCAACGGCATGAACTCCTGTGCCCAGACCAGCCAGGCGCTGCAGAAGCAGTACAAGCTGACCCCCGACGCCGCGGTCCAGCAGACGGCTACCACCGACAACGGCCGTGCATGGTCCCGCCGTTGGAGCGGTGTCCAGGGCATCTCGGCATCCGGCGCTCAGACCAACCACATCTACGTGGTCCAGCGCGGCGCCGTACTGACGCTTCTCACCTTCGACGAGTGGGACTCCGCCGCGCCGTCGTCCTACGACCTCCGCTCGGACGCCGCCGTGCTGGCCATGCTCGCCGGCTGACGTCCACCCACCGACTTGGCATCACCGCACCACCGCACCACCCCCGCTCGCTTCCCGACTCACTCCCAGGAGACACCCATGTCCCGCACCACGCGTTCCAAGGTCCTTCGCTGCACCTCCACCCTGATCTCCGCCGGCCTCGCCGCGACCGCGCTGACGACCGTGGCGGCCGCTCCCGCCCAGGCCGCGTCCTCCAAGGGCGGAAAGATCAGCCGCAGCGAGGTGATGGCCCGCGCCCAGTACTGGGTGGACCAAGCGGTCCCGTACAACCAGTCCGGCTACCACACCGACGGTTCGGGCACCAACTACCGCGAGGACTGCTCGGGTTACGTGTCCATGGCCTGGCACGCCACGCAGTCGTACACCACCTGGACGCTGCCCGACGTCTCGTCCGAGATCAGCAAGTCCTCGATGCTCCCGGGTGATGCCCTGAACTACACCGAGCAGCACGTCATCCTGTTCGGCGGCTGGAAGGACAAGGCGGCGGGCACCTTCACGTACTACGCCGAGCAGAACAGCAAGGTCCCGACCAGCAAGTACACGGCGAACATCAACAGCAGCTCGGTGGCCGGCTGGCCGACGAGCCTCTACAAGGCGCTCCGCTACGACAACATCGTCGACGACACGAAGCCGGCCAACGCGGGTGTGTACCGTCCGTCGGATCAGACGTTCTACGAGCGTGACGGTTCGGGCAACACGCTGGGTTCGGCGATGTTCGGGAACCCGGGTTGGAAGCCGCTGATCGGTGACTTCAACGGTGACGGCAAGGACACCGTGGGCGTGTACGACCCGTCGACGGGTGACTTCCACCTCTCGAACGACAACGGTTCGGCGGCCGTCTCGGTCCGTTTCGGCAACCCGAACTGGATGCCCCTGGTCGGTGACTGGAACGGCGACGGGAAGGACTCGGTCGGCGCGTACGACCCGGTCGCGCAGAAGTTCTACCTCTCCAACGACAACAGCTCGGTCGCGGCGAGCTTCGTGTACGGCGTGGCGGGCGACGTTCCGCTGGCGGGTGACTGGGACGGCGACGGCAAGGACGCGATCGCGGTCTACCGGCCGAGCAACGCCACGTTCTACGAGGGTGACCTCTCGGGCAACACCCTCGGCAACGCGATGTTCGGCAACCCGAACTGGACCCCGCTGATCGGTGACTGGAACGGCGACGGCGTGGACACGATCGGCGTCTACGAGCCGGCCACCCAGAAGTTCAGCCTCTCCAACGACAACGGCTCCGTGGCGTCGAGCTTCGTCTACGGCAACCCGGGCGACGTCCCGATCGCCGGCGCCTGGTAGCGCAGAGAGGTCTAGACAATAGAGAAGGCCCAGGTCTGCGACCTGGGCCTTCTCTATTGAGTGGATGACGGGAATCGAACCCGCGCTATAAGCGTGTTGACCGTTGTTCACTGCTCCGGCCGGCACGCAACGGCACGCCCCGCTCGGAGTGCGGTCGCACGGTGGACCGGGATGTGTCCGTGGTGCTCGCCGGTCAGCGGGGCCGGCGGGGAGCCTCCAGGGAGTCGAGCCAGCCGAGGAGGCGGGCTCCCTCGCGGATCATGATGCCCGGGTCGCGCAGGGCGTTGGCCAGGAGCGACATGCCCTGGTAGCCGGAAACGAGAGTGACGGCGAGGTCGTCCGGGTCGGGCAGGCCCAGGGCGCGGAACTGCTGTCCGGCCCAGTCGAGCAGGCGTCGGATCACTGCGCCGGCCTCCGCGTCGAGGGTCCCGTCCGCGCGCTTGTCGAGTTCGACGGCCAGGGTGCCGGTGGGGCAGCCGTAGCGGGCGGCGATGTCGCGCCGGCCGACCCAGGCTTCGATCAGGGCCTTGAGGCGGTCGAGCGGGTCGGGCAGCTGGTCCAGGGCGCCGGTGAGTTCGTCCAGGTGTGCGCTGTGCTCGGACAGCGCGGCCTGGACCAGCTCGTCCTTGGTTTTGAAGTAGTAGTAGACGTTCCCGACGGGGACGTCGGCCACACGCGCGATGTCGGCGAGAGTGGTCCGTTCGACGCCTTGCTCGTGCAGGACCTGAGCCGCCGCGGCCGTGAGTCGTCGGCGCTTGTCGGCGGCCCGCGCCACCCGGGGCTTCACTGAGTCAGTCACCCAACCAACTATAGACAGCGCCCGGATGCTCGCTTAGAGTCTCATCGAGTCAGCCGACTAACTAATTTTCTTGGGGGATCGCAATGATCGTGGTGACGGGTGCGACCGGCAACATCGGGCGGACACTGGTGCCGCTGCTGGCCGAGGCCGGCGAGGAGGTCGTGGCCGTCTCGCGGCAGCCGCACCCCGCTGGGCTTCAGGCCGGAGTTCGGCACGTCCGGGCCGACGTCGGAGATGCCGCGAGCATGAGGCCGGCCCTCGATGGCGCCGACGCCCTCTTCGTCCTGCTGGGCGGCGAGCTCAACGGCCACGGCGAGAGCCCGAAGGCCCTGCTGGACGTGGCCGAGGCGGCCGGGGTCGAGCGGGTCGTCCTGCTCTCCTCCCAGATCAACTCCACCCGCCCCGAGGCCCCCTCGCACACCCGCCTGCGCGAGTTCGAGGCTGTCGTGCGTGCGTCCGGACCGGACTTCACCATCCTGCGCCCGGGGGGCTTCGCCTCCAATGCCTTCGCCTGGGCCGAGTCGGTCCGCACGAAGCGCACGATCTTCGCCCCGTTCGGAGATGTGGCGCTGCCCGTCATCGACCCGGCGGACATTGCCGGGGTCGCTGCCGCCGTGCTGCGCGAGGACGGCCACGCGGGCCGTACGTACGACCTGACCGGCCCCGAGGCGATCAGCCCGCGGTGGCAGGCCGCGGCGATATCCAAGGCTTTGGGCGAGGAGGTGACCTTCGTGGAACTGTCCCGCGAGGACGCGCACGCGCACATGGCGCAGTTCATGCCGGAGGAAGTCATCGGCGGCACGCTGGACGTCCTCGGTGTCCCGCTGCCGGCCGAGCTGGAGATCAGCCCCGACGTGGAGAGCGTGCTCCATCGTCCGGCCAGGTCCTTCGGTGACTGGGTCGCGCGCAACCTGCCGGCCTTCCGGTAGGAGGAGTTCCGGCGGCCCGGACGAACTCGATCCGGTGAGCGGCGACTTGTGGTGCGTGGAGGGCGCGTCGAGATCGGATAGGCCCAGACAATGAAGAAGGCCCAGGTCGCTGACCTGGGCCTTCTCTCAAGAGCGGATGACGGGAATCGAACCCGCGCCATAAGCTTGGGGATCACCGTTCTTCCGCGCCCCATCTGGCCGTTGACCATTACAAACGGGTGCCAGGGCGAACCCTGGGGCTCGCCCTGGCACCCGCCGTTGACCGCTGTTGCCCGCTCTGGCTGGCATGAGAGTGGCACGGTCGGGAGCCACCGTTGCTGACGTAAGACGGACCCGCCAAACACCTCCCATGACCGTCAAGCGAGTCCAGAGCCAATGACGTCAAGCAAGTCTTGGCACTGCATATCTCAGGGCAGGCAGGCAGGCAGGCAGGTCGGGCCCGGGAGTGATGCGGTGGCGGTTCAGATGTAGGGGCTTGTCGAGCTGTACGAGCTGTACAGAGCCTCCGGGCTGTCGGGGACGGGGGCGTACGGCATGAAGGCGTGCCGGCGGTGACGGCCGGATTGGCTCGCCTCGTGCTCCGGGGGGAGCTGCGCCATCAGCCGTCCTTCGGCGGCAAGAATCTGCGATCGCAGGAGTAGGTCCTTGATGCTCAGGCCGAGTTCTTCGGCAACGGTCTGAAGGTCGAGGCCGGATTGCCAACTCCACTGCAATACGGAGTCCATCCCGGCCGTCCAGTCCACCGGGGCACCTGAAGTCTTGTTCTCGGACACAGGCGTATGAGCAGGCCACGCTGCCTCCGGGCGCGGATAGGGCATATGTGCGCGCATGGCTTCCGCGTGCGCATGCCATCCGCGATTCGGGACGGGCGGAGGCAGCTGGGGGGACGTTTCTGCAGGAGGGGTGACCGGTGGAGCAGGCTGAGGGGACGCTTCTGGAGGAGGGCTGACAGACGGAAGAGGCTGAGGGGACGTTTCAGCAGGAGGGGTGACGGGTGGAGCGGGTTGGTGGGACGTTTCTGCGGGAGGGGTGACGGGTGGAGCAGGCTGAGGGGACGTTTCAGCAGGAGGGCTGACAGACGGAAGAGGCTGAGGGGACGTTTCGGCAGGAGGGGTGAGCAACTGGTCGGCGACGGTACGGGCGTCGTCCTTGCCGACCGTGCGGCGTGCGACACGTACCTCGCGTTCGTTCAACCCCATCAGGTCGGCAACGGCGGCGTCGCTGCCTACCGTCAAGGCGAACGCGGCCAGTGTCCTGGTCCGGCTGGCCAGTGCCTCGTCCATCACCGCCTGAGCCTGACGCACCCGTTCGTCCGTCCTGCAGAACGCCTCGGCCAGCAGCGCGTTGCGTTCCCATAGTTCACGTGTCTCCACGCCGCATCAACGTTTCTGCGACGTCCGCGACACACCGATGGCGGCCACATCACCCGAAGGGCGTATCAACATGAGAGGGCCTCGCCCGGTAACTCCTGACCCGAGCCTGCTCCGGCCCCGCAGATGTTGTTCCGTTCCCGAGGCCGATCACGCCGGCGACGATCAGGCCGAGCAGCGCGGTATCCCGGCAAGCCCCGGCCGGGAGCCTCACACTGGTCCAGCTCGTGGGTGCAGAACCTGCGAAGCAGGGCGTTCATCGGCTGGAGCCCTTCCGGGCTCAACCGCCCGACGTCTGAACTATCGCCCATACCAGCAACCTACTTGGCCTCGTCCGGACACAAGTGGCGCCGAGATCTCCACCCTGCCCCGTCAACGACAGGCCCCTCACTGCCGGCTGACGGGGATCCCGTAGACGATCTCGCACAGCGCGGGCCGGCCCTGGTCGCTGGAGTAGGTCCGCCGGATGTGTGTGACGGGTGCGGCCTTCTGGATCCCGAGGAGCGATGCCTCCTCGACGGTGGCGTGCCGCGGCTCCGGCTGTTCGACCGCATGGCTGACGGTGACTTCGAGCTCGGACATGCGGTTCACGACGCCCACCCCTGCGTGCGGTCCGCCCTCGGGAGGCACGACGAGGCTGCCGGCGGTGAGCTCGTACGGTTCCCAACTCGTCGACAGCTGCACCGGCCTTCCGTCGGCGAGGAACTCGTAGACGGGCCGGACGCACAAGTCGCCGTCGGCGATGCCGAGCCGCCTGGCGATCTCGACCGGTGCGGGCACCTTCGCCTCGGTACGGCTCGCCCAGTGCCCTTGCTTGCCCAGTGCCTGCATGTCCGAACGGAACGGTGAGCCACCTGGCTGCTCACGGGCCGAAGACCGGACCACGCGCACACGCCTACGGGGCTCAGCGACGTACGTGCCCGAACCTGCGCGGCCTTCCAGCACACCTTGTGAGCTCAGGAGCTCCTGCGCCCTGCGCACCACGTTCTCGCCGACGCCGCATTCTTCGGCGATCTCCTCGGAGAAGGCGGCGATGATCTACCAGCACTCCAACCTTGAGCGACAGCGCGAAGTCGCCGCCGGGATCGATGCCCGGGTGCAGGCCATGCGTGCCAAGGCATCTGGCACGGATCTGGCACGGGAGGGGTAGAGAGGTCTAGGCAACACAAAAGCCCCAGGTTGATGACCTGGGGCTTTGTTATGGAGCGGATGACGGGAATCGAACCCGCGCTATAAGCTTGGGAATCTATGGCGCGGATCGCACCCATGCGCCGTCTGACCTGCGGGAATCCGTTCTTCGCGGTGGGTTTCGAGGGGTCTCTCCACTCCGGTTCTGACCGCTGTTGACCGTGCTTAAGGGCACGGTTGGGGCACGGCCTTCGTGGGGCTGCCCCACCGGCGGTGCGAGGCCTGCAGCGTGTCCGCAATCCGTCGCCACTGGTGGGTGCCCGGCGTTCGGGATTGCTCGCGCAAGCAGTCGGCCGAGCGGGGCTGGAAGTGGTCAACCGCCGCACGGCAGCCACGTCGGGCAGGCCAGGCGCGGACACGGCGTATCTGCTGGATGCGACGGTGAAGTTCCGCCGGTCCACATCCTTCCATCCAGGCGCGTGGCCGGGGCCGGGTACGTTGCACCCATGGCTGATTTCTTGATCGTGATCACGACCGTGGACAATCAGGACGCCGCGCGGAAGCTGTCGCGCTCGGCAGTGGGGGCGAATCTGGCCGCTTCCGGGCAGGTGACCGGGCCCATCGAGACGACGTACCGGCATCTCGGCGAGGTCTGCGAGGGCACCGAGTTCCAGGTGACCTTCCGTACGGCCGGTGACCGGCGCGAGGCGCTGGAGAAGCACCTGGTGGACAACCATCCCTACGACTCGCCTGAGGTCATCGCGTTCGCGATCGACGCCGGCCGTGCCGAGTACCTGGACTGGATCACCCGGGCCACTCGCTAGCCTTTGGCCCGCTCCAGCAGCGCGCTGACGGGGGCCAGCGACCGGTGGGGCTCCAGTCGCTTGGCCATCAGGCGGGCCCGCACCATCGGCCGGATCGAGGCGAGTCCCTCGGAGAGGTCGAACACCCGGGTCGTGATCGCTGTCGCGTGCTCGATCTCGCCGGCGTCCAGGTAGGCCGCCGCGAGCCACGACAGGTAGAGCGCCTTGTCGCGGGATCGGGAGTCGTCGTACCGGCCCAGGGCGTCCTCCAGCGCTGGGATCGCCCGCAGGGGCCGGTGCAGTTCCGACCAGCACCTGCCCGTCATGATCGCGATCTCGTCGCGGTCCACCCAGTACGCCCAGTCGGGGCCCGGCCCGTCGCCGGGCTCGTGGATGGCCTCCTCGGCGAGGCCCAGGGCGTAGTCCGCCTCCCGGGCGTTCCCCGAGGTCGCGTGCTGCCAGGCCAGCCGGTCCGCCAGCAGTGCCCGTACGACGGGTGCAGTCCCCGACCCGAGCGCCTCGTACGCGGCCGTGGCGAACCGGATACCGGCGTTGCCGCCCGCGGTCCATTCCAGATACGCGAGGAAGGCCAGCGAGTTGCCTTCCAAGGCGTTGTCCTCGGCGGCGCGGGATGCGGCCAGGGCAGTCATGTAGTGCCCGCGGGCCTCCTCGTACTGGCCTGCGTCGTAGGCCGCCCATCCGGCGAGCTGGGCCTGTTCGGCGATGATGCCGCGTAGGCCCCGGCCGGTCGCCTCGCTGTAGACCCCTTCGTCGGCCAGCCGGGTCGTGGCCTCCAGCTCCCGGACGTACATCTGGTAGGTGTCTCCGCCGCCCACGAAGTCGTCCAGGCGCCGGAGTCGGGCGGTGCGCTGACTCAACTGCCGTGGTACGTCCGCTCCGATCCTCCGTCCTGACGAGAGCAGCGAAGAGGGCTGTATGACGGCGATCCCGGCGCCGGCCGAAGCCGTCATGAATCCGCGGCGGTCGAACACTTCGTTCTCCTGGTCGGTCTGGTTCCTCTGCTCTTGGCGGCGAAGGCGCCGTGCGAGAGCCACGGCCCGGCGCAGTACCTCCTCCGGTACGCCGAACTCCGCGGCCAGCAGGGACCGCGAAGCCGGGTCCGGCAGCCGTTCGTGGGTCTCCCACCTGGAGACCGCGCCCTGCTCCAGCGGGTACCCCCGTCGGGCGGAGAGATCGGCCGCCAGGCCTTCCTGCGTGCGCCCGCCAGCCATCCGCAGGCGCCGCAACAGCGGCCCGATCGGTTCCACGCCGTCGCCCTCGTTCGTGGTCATCATCGCCATCCCCCGACCGTTCGCAGAGCCCGGATTCCAGCGTGGCCATAAAACCTGGCCATGTCCCCGGAATGGCCATGCCGTCTGGCCCATCCGTCCAAACGCGTACGGCAGTTGACTGGTTACAGCCGCCAGGGAAGGTGGCCTCCCCCTCGCAGCGGGCCGCAAGGCCGTACCCCATGTCGCACCTGCGGCCCGCTGCGTCCCCGGAGCCAAGCGCCAGCCCGAGACCGAGGAGAGAGCCGTGGCCCCTCAGATCCGTCCGCGTCAGCGACAGACCGTGCCCGGCTGGGTCAGCGAAGGAACGCCGGTCTTCGATCCGCTGGAGAACCGGCGGGGCATCGTCCAGTTCATCGGCGAGTACGAGGACCCGGCCAGCCGGGTCTCGTACGCGAACGCCGTCTTCGCCCGGCCCGAGGGCGGCGGCATGGAGTGGGTCGTCAAGGACCCCTCCAGCTTGGAGCGCGGCTGAACCGCAGAACCTCGTGGGGCTGGCGCCAGCAGCTGGCCGTCCTGCTCTACGTCGCGTCCGTCAGCGCTCTCGTGGTCGCCCTGGCCGTCGCAGGTGATCCCGGGCGCTGACCCCGCGGGCCCCCGCCCGGCACCACACCCAGATTTCCTGCAGGAACCCCTGCGGGCCCCATCAGGACCAGGAAGGAGTACGGGATGAACGAGAACGCTCCCACCGAGCAGGCCAGTGGCCTGCTGATCGGTGTCCGCCGCATCAACGCGGCACGGTCGCGCGCCGAAGAGGCGTCCGACAACACCGGCGGCAAGTCGGACATGAACGACACCTGATCGACCGAGGAGACCCACGGTGATTGATTCCGCATCGTGGGCGCAGCGTCTGGGCGGGGACACGTTCCTCGCCCAGACGTGTTTCCGCGTCCACGCAGTGATCCGCTCTGCCGACACCGCCGTCCCCGCTCTGCTGACCTGGGACGACATCAACGAGATCGTTGCCGCACACCGGTTGGAGCCTCCCCGCATGCGGCTCTCCCGCGCCGGGGAGGCCGTACCCGCGACCGCGTATTCCGTCTTGCGCACGAACCGGCGCGGGGTGTCCTGGTACCAGCCCCAGCCCGCCGAATTCCACGCACGCCTCGCCGAGGGTGCCTCCCTCGTCATCGATGCGATCGACCAGATCCACCCGCCCGTCCGGGAAGCCGCCGCCGGCCTCGAACGGTTCTTCCGGACGCCCGTCCAGGCCAACGCGTACGCCTCCTGGACGGCCGAGGAAGGGTTCGGTACCCACTGGGACGACCACGACGTCGTGGTCCTCCAGCTCGAAGGCTCCAAGCGGTGGAAGATCTTCGGCCCCACCCGACAGGCCCCGGCCTGGCGCGACGTCGAAGCCCCCGAGGCCCCGACGGGCGAGCCGATCGAGGACATCGTCCTGACGGCCGGCGATGCGCTCTACCTGCCGCGCGGCTGGTGGCACGCGGTGAGCGCCGACCAGGGCACCGCATCACTCCACCTCACCTTCGGGCTGGCCACGCAGACTGGTGCCGAGTTCCTCGGGTGGCTGTGCGACGACCTCCGGGCCAGCGCAACCGTCCGCTCCGACGTCCCCCGCTTCAGCACCCCCGAGGAGCGTTCGGACTACCTGGGCGCCGTACGCAAGGAGGTGCTGGCCGCCCTGGAGGATCCGGCGGTCCTGGACAGGTGGGAGAGGTCGCTGGACACCACGCACCCGGGCCGGCCGCGCCTTTCCCTGCCGTACCTGACGACCGTTCCGCCCGAGCCCGGGATCACCGTGCAGGGCACTGTGCCCCGGTCCCGGGTGGACCAGGACGCCGAGACGGTGACCTTCTCCGGCGCCGGCCGCGAGTGGACCTTCGCGGCACCGGCCGCGCCCTTGCTACGCCGCCTCGCCGCTGGGCAGCCGATCACGCTCGGGGACCTGGCCGCCGAATCCGGACTCACCGTCGGCCAGTGCGCCGAGGTCGTCTCGGCCTTGGTCGGCGGGCAGGCCGCCGCCGTCATCGGGGCGACCAGGTGACCGCCGCACTCGGGCTCGGGACGTACCGGGTGCGCGCTGTCGAGGAGGCGGCGCGCACCGTGTGCTCCGACGGGTTGGTGTGGCTGGACACCGCACCCAACTACGGCATGGCTCAGCAGACACTCGGCCCGGTCATCACCGACCACCCCCGCGTGATGGTCGCGACGAAGACTGGGTTCTTCACCCGGCTGGAAGGCGAGGCCGCGGTGGCGGCCGGGGTCCTCACACCTGCCGAAGCCGCCGCCGGCCACAGCCTCCACCCCGGTTTCGCCAGATGGCAGACCGATCGCTCGCTGGCGGCCCTGGGCCGCGCCGACATCGTGTTCGTCCACAACCCCGAGCAAGGTCACGCCGACCGTGCGGTGCTGCACGCACGGTTGCGCGACGTGTTGTCCGTACTGGAGGAGTACGCCACCGCGGGCCGCATCGCCGGATACGGAGTGGCCACCTGGTCCGGCTTCCAGCACGAGGCATTCACCGTCCCCGAACTCCTCGGTCTGGCCAAGCAGGCAGCCGGATCGGGTGAACACCACCTCGGTGCCGTCCAACAGCCGGTCAGTCTCGTCATGGCCCGCCCGATCGCGCTCGCCCTCGACGGGCGGGGCCCGCTGGTCCAGGCCCGCGCGGCCGGCCTGCTCACCTTCGGCTCCTCGCCCCTGCACGGCGGTGAACTCCTGGACCTGGCCACACCCGAACTCGCCGACTTCATCCGCCCCGGCAGCAGCCCGGCCGCCGCTTGCCTCCTGGCTGCGGCGTCCTGCCCGAGCCTCGACGTGGTACTGCTGTCCGCCAGTACGCCGCAGCACTGGAAGGCCGCCAAGGAGGCCATCGCCTCCCCGCTCGAACCGGACCAGCTCAGGAGGGTCACCGATGTACTCGCCCAAGGATGAGACCACCAGGGCCCGCATGGAGGCCGCCCTCGCCACTGCCTCCTCGCACCTGGCCACCGCGCCGAGGGGGCCGCTGTCCTGGGGGTGGCTCGGCCGCACCATCGGCTCCCGTACCGAGAGCGGCCACTGGCTCCGGGTCCACTGCGGCGAGGCCGCAAAGACCCCCACCACCCGGAACGAGGGCATCGCGCTCGCCGAGGAACGGGTCTCGGACAAGGTGTCCCGCCCCCACCTCCACGACCTGTACCGGTGGGAGGGCGGGGACTACGTCTTCGAGGCCGAGCTGATCGACTACATCGCCCAGCCCGTCATCTCCCCCGAAACCCCCGACCTCACGGAGGACCCGGAACTCCCGAACTCCTGGTGGACGGCGCTGCGGGAGAGCCTGGACGCCCTCAGCAGCGCCGAGCCGCCCCGCGAGACCATCCGCCAGTCCTGGGCGGACCGCGTGTTCCCCGAATTCCTCGGCATCCCCGCGCCGGCCATCACCGACCGCGTCACCGGCCACGCCGACCTCCAGTGGGCCAACCTCACCCACCACCCCCTCGTCATCCTCGACTGGGAACGCTGGGGCGCCGTCCCCGTCGGCTACGACCCGGCCATGCTCTACGTCAACAGCCTCCGCGTCCCCGCAGTCGCCGAACGCATCCGCACCGAATTCGCCGACGTCCTCGACACCCCCGCCGGCCGGATCGGCGAACAGATCGCCCTCGCCGAAATGCTCCAAGCCGTCGGCCGCGGCTGGTACGTGGAGCTGGCGCCACTGCTGCGCCAGCGCGCGGAGGGATTAACGGGGGTTCTTCCTCCAGTCGCCGAGACCGGCTCGAACGCTTCCTGATGTCCACACTTCACGTCGCTGGGGTAAGACCGCCAACAAGCAAGAAGGCATGAGGAAATGATCGAACGGGTTCGCGCCGTTCTCGTCACCGCTGACGACACGATGCTGGTCATCCGCCGCACCAAGCCGGAGATCCCGGAGTACTGGGTGCTGCCTGGTGGCGGCGTCGAGCCCAGCGACGAGTCCAGGGAAGCCGCCCTCCATCGGGAGATCCACGAGGAGATCGCGGGGAAGGCCGACATCGTCCGCCTCCTCCACACACTGGAGTCCGACGACGAGCGCCAGCTCTTCTACCTCGCCCGCATCGCGACCTGGTCCTTCGAGGACCGCACCGGTCCCGAGTTCAGCGCCGAGGGCCGCGGCGAATACGCGCTGGAGCAGATCCCTCTGACCGTGGAAGGGCTCGGCGGCATCGACCTCAAGCCCGAGGAGATCGCCCACGTTCTGCGGGGCGCCACCAGCGACGGCACCCTGGCGGAGGAGCCCGCTGCTTAGCCCCTCGGCGGAGCGGACAGCGGGATGCGCCTTGTTCCTTCGGGGAACAACCCGGATGTTCCTTTGGGGAACACCGCAGGTGTTCCCCAAAGGAACATGGAGGCCGCCAGTGACCGTGGCAGCCTTCGGGCTACCTGCTGCTTCGGCGGGGCGGTTGCTGCCGCGAGGGCCCGGGGGCAGCTGCGCTCGGGCCCCGGCGGGTGGTGCTGCCGGAGTCTGGGCGAGCGGGCCCCTCACCCGTTGCGTGGACAAGGCGGTGCAGGCGCCAGGTCAGGACGTCGCTGATCGAGGTGGCGGTGTCGAGCTCGCGGTGGCGGGCGGCATCGGCGAGCAGGGTTGCGGGGGCGAGGCCGGCGATCTCTGCGTCGGCAAGGGTCGCGGCGAGTGCAGGCCAAGCGGGCTCGGCAAGGATCTGGTCGGCCAAGTCCGGGAGGGCATGACGGACGATGACGCCCTGCCGCTGCACAACCGAGACGGCGAGGTGGAGGCCGCGCTCGTGGACGACTGCCAGGGGCTGGATGGTGCCTGCCAGGTAGGTGTTGCGTAGGTGCTCGGCTGTCTGACGGGCGGCTTCGGCTTGCTGGTCGTGGTGGCGGGTGTGGTGCCAGTGCTGTGTTGCGACGACGGCCAGGAGGATGGCGTCGAGGAGGATCGCGAGAACGGCTCCGTCCTTGGGGGCGGGCTCGCGAACGATCGCCTTGACCGCCCGCCGTGTGGCCTGGGCCTGCTGGGGGTGGGCGCGGATGCGGGAACGGCTGGCGCGCTCGAAGGCGGTGGCTGCTTGGGCAAGCTGGTGCTTGTAGTCGGCGGGAGCGATCAGGGGCAGTGCGTCGAGGGTTTCGGCGAGCACGGTGATGTGGGCCTGGGCTGTGGTGTCGTCGGCCTGGGCGAGGATCTCGGGGATGCGGGTGGCCGCGTCGGTGACCTGCTGCCAGGCCGTACGACGACGGCTGGGCTGGTCCGCGGGGGCGGATCGGGTGGGTGCGAGGCGTTCGCTGATCCTGGGGTAGGAGAGGTCGGGGGCGAGGGTGGAGCCGGAGAACCAGATGGGCTCGCCCTTGGCGTTGGTGTCGTCGGGGAGGGCGACCTTGTAGCCGCGGATGTCGCCGGACGGGAAGTGCAGGACGTTTACCAGGACGCCCGTGCCGCGGACGATGGTGAAGAACTCCTCGGTGTCGGTGGCAGCTGCCACGGCCGTGCGGACGGTGGTGCGCAGCCTCTCTGCCGGCGTGACCGTACGGCCGGTGCGGCGGGCCTTCTCCTGCTCGGCGCGGGTGGGACGCCGGGCTGCGGTGCGGTCACCGCGTGGGACCTGTCGCAGGCCGTACTCCTCCTCTATGGCGACGAGTTCCTTGTCGGCGCGCGGGCGGTCGTTCCAGTGACGGGCCGGGGTGAGGTCGCCGCGGACCTTGGTGGCGACGATGTGGATGTGGTCGTCGGCGTGGCGGACGGCGACCCAGCGGCAGGCGTCGGGGTCGCCGGCGGGCGCGATGCCGGTGGCGTTCAGGACGCGGCGGGCGATCACCGCCCAGTCTTCGTCCGACAGGATCCGGTCCTCCGGGGCGGCCCGGACCGAGCAGTGCCAGACGTGCTTGTCGGGGGCTTGGTCGCCGGCCTGCTTCACGCGCAGGTCGAGGGCGGTGGCGAGCTGGGCGAGTGTGGCGGCCTCGTCGCGGCCGGGGTCCGGGGCGAAGCCGTCCCAAGACGCCACCAGGTGGGGGTCGGTGTGCTCGTTGGCGCGTCCCGCCCCGTAGAGGTAGCGCAGTACACCGTGAGTGCTGGCGCCGGCCTTGCCGATCTTCGCGATCAATCAGGCCGCCTTCTTGAACGTGGCGGCCTTGTCCGCCGCCACATCGATCGATGTGGCGGTCTCGCGGGCCAGGCCGAGGACCCATCCTGCTTCCGAGAGGACGGCGGTGTCCCCAGAGTGTGGATGGCCGCCTGCGTTGAGCTTGTGGGCGATCTGGTTGACATTGGAGCCGATCCTGGCGACCTCGGTGCGCAGGGCGGCCAGCTCGTCGATCAGGTCGTCGTGGCTGGTGCGCTGGTCGGGCAGGGTGAGGTCGCCTTCCAGGTGGGCCATGACGATGGCGCCGACGAGGCGCGCGCCGGCCAGGTTCAGGCGGCGGGCCTCGGCGGTGATCGCGGTGTGCTCGTCGAGGCTGTAACGGACGTCGACGCGCATCTTGCGCTGCTCGGTGTCACGGGCACGGCGGCGGGCGACGCGGTACAGCGCGGCTTCGTCGGCGGCGCGTACGGGCACGGCGGCGCTCCCTTCCCCCTCCGGTGCGCCCTCGCGCCGGAGCCCCGCCTCCGCCACCCCCGGGGCGGAGGCGGTGTTGGACCGGCCCTTGGACGGTCCAACGCCATACCTTGCTGCCTGGTCTGGGGCTGTGGTCCCGGTGTTGGGCGGCTGGTGGAGGGTGCGGTCTGGCGTGTGCGGGTCGGGCATGCGGGGCCTCTCGTTACGGGCGGGTGGGTGAAGGGGAGGGGGGCCGGCCCACCCGAGGTACCGGTGTGGGTGGGCCGAGGCGGCTCACTGCACGGAGGCGGGGCGCTCGTCCAGTTCGGACTGGAGGATGTCCTTGGCCTCCTCGGCAAGGTCCTTGTTGACGGTGAAGCCCTTGCTGCGGATGGCGTCCTCGATGTGGCGGCGGGAGGCGTGTCCGCCGCGCCCGCGCTGCGCAGTGCGGCCTATCTCGACGGCCTGCTCCAAGGTGGCGCTGGGCTTGCGTCCCGTGCCGTTGGGCGGGGTGTCGATTTCCGCCTCTTGTTTCCGCATGGGCTCGGCCACGTCTTGGCCTGCTTCCACGGGCTTTGGCGCAGCAGCCTCGGCCGCCGGCTCCCGGTGAGGTTCAGGCACAGCTTGAGCCTTGTGGCGCGTGGCGGCGTCGGAGGGTGCGGTGTTGTGGCGGGTGGCGGGTTGGCGCTGGACGAGGAGGTAGAAGTGGACGGCGCCCGCCAGTGCGAGCGGAGCGATGGCGGAGATGGCGCCCACGGTGATGTCGTCCAGCGGGAGTCCGCTGTGGTGGGCCTGCTGGTTGAGGCGGATGGCGTGGAGCACGTTGGCCCAGATGCTCGTGGCGGTGGCGAGGGCCACGAGCGAGGCCACGTAGAGGCGGGCGCGGAGGGGTCCGGCGTGCAGGACGAGGAGCGCACCGATTCCCAAGGCGATGAAGCCGTCGACGAGGAGCGGGAAGACGTACGTCAGGGCTGGGTGGACATGGCTGGCGGCGGCCATCTGACGCAGGGCGTCGTATGACAGGGCGAACGCGCCGAGCGCCATGAGCGCGACCCCGGTACGGATCGCCACGGCCAGGCTGGGCCGAGCCGGGGAGGAGGCGGGGGAGAAGGAGAAGGCGGGCGAGGTCAAGCGTGGTGCTCCCAGGGTGGTGCGGCGGCGATGGGTGAGGGTGGCTGTGGTGGGCCGGGACTCGTCCCACTCGTCCCGTGCCTGGTCAGGGCAGGTACGGGTGGCGTGCTGGTACGGGTCGGACTCGTCCCAGCTGCCCAGAGGTGTCCCTGCGCTGGCCTCGTCCGGTACAGGTGGGACGGGTGCAGGAGGGTCAGGTGAGGCAGCGGGAGTCCCGGCGGGGGCGAAGGCCTGTGCGCGGGCGCAGGTACGGGTGGAGCCGTCCCGCCCTTACGACTCGTCCCCGCTCTGACCTGCGCTGATACGAGTGGTACGGGTCGGTGGGGGTCAGGGCCCTGGGCGCGCTTGGGGCCTCGGGGCCGGACTGTGGCCGGTGCGTGCGGCGTTGTAGGTGTGGATCGGCCAGCTTGTGGGACGGGTGGGACGGGTTGGGGCGGGTCAGGCCCCGGACGGCTCGGGTGGGGCTTCGGGCGGGCAGTACCGGTCCCAGGCGTCCACGAACTGGGCGCGGGTGAAGCCCTTGGCCTGGGTCCCGTCGGGGAAGCGGCGCGTGGAGGAGTTGATGTCGTAGGGCTTCAGGAGAAGCTGCAGGCGACGCGGGCACACGCCCTGGGTGCCGAGGCCGGCCCACGGTGCTTCCTCGTCGCGGTTGAGCATGGCGAGGAGGGTCCTGGTGGGCAGGGCCGCCGCGTTGTCGCAGGCGGCGAAGACGCGCCGGATGTCGACCAGGATCCGGGTGTGCAGCGAGTTGTCCTGGTCGAGTGCGGCCTCGTGTGCGGTCATCGCCCGGCACGCGGTGCGGGCCCGCTCGGGCCAGTTGCCTCCGGCGAGGTCGGCGACGATGACCAGCGGCTCCCAGGTGTCCGCGGCCCGGTCCTCCACCGGCATGGAGACGGGCATCAGCGCGATCGCCTCCTTGCCGCGCGGGGGTAGCCACGCGGCGAGCTGGTCGCGTACAGCGTGCAGGGCGGGGGTGTCGCGGAAGGCTCGGAACTCCGAGACCTTCTCGCCATTCCTGCGGCGACGCATCCGCATGACCACGGACCGGTCCATGATCGTGTCGGGCAGGTCCCCGATGCCGGCGAGCGCGGCCATCGCGAAGGTGTGGAAGCGGACCACCTCGTGGTTCGGCCCGGCGACACGCAGCGTGTAACGGCTCTTCTGGAAACCCGCGTTGAGCAGGCCCCGAAGCTCCTCGTTCTTCTCCGCGACCTTCGCCGAGCCGAAGATCGTGTCGACCTCGTCCACCAGCAGGGTCGGCGGATCCGTCTCACCGATCGACCGGAAGATCGCCGCCGCCGAAGCGTTCACGGTGATCAGCGGGTCGTGGACCGTCTCGGTGATCACGTCGAGGAGGCGGGACTTCCCGCACCGCTTGGCCGGACCGACCACCGCCAGGCGCGGCGCGTGCTGCCAGACCCTCTGCAGGTGCGTGGCCGCCACCCACAGCGTCACCGCCGTGAGCGCCTCCGCGCTGGGCAGCACCACGTACCGCTCGATCTGCGCGGCCAGGTCGGCCAGCACCTGATCGCCCTGCGTACGGGGACCGATGCGACCGGAACTGGGAGGAGCGGGCGGGGCCTTCGGCTCGGGTACTTCGGCCTCCGGGAGGGCGCGGTGGGTGCCGGGCTGGCCGGGGACGGCGACCGCCGGCCATACCGCCTTCGTCGGGGCCGTGGCGGGGTCGGGGGTATTGGGCATCAAGGGGGCGGCTCCTTCGTTGGCGCCGCGCTAGCGGTCACCTCTCGGAAACTGGGCAGGGAAATCCGGCGTGGCCGGGGTGTGGACAACACAGCCACACCCCGGGCCCAGAAGTCCAGAGTTTGCTCTAAGACTCCTAAAAGGTTTTCCGGCCCCGTAACGGTAGGCCCAGAATCCCGGTTGGCGAAATCATCGCCGACTGTCGGCGCATCGCTCACGGCAGACAGGAAAAGGGTTCCCATCGGGCCGCACGGGAAGTTACAACACACCAATGCCACCGCGATCTCTTGAAATCGGCCCAGCAGGCCGGTCAGCTGCCCGCGCCATCGAGCGCACCCGTGTTGCCCGCGGCTACTCCCAGCGTCAGCTCGCCGCCCGCGTCCGCGCCCTCGGCCGGCCCATGACCTTCACCGCGCTCTCCCGCATCGAGCGCACCGTCCGTCGCTGTGATGTCGATGACCTCGTAGCCATCGCAGCAGCCCTCGGAACGCCTCCTCGGGCACTCCTCGGGAGCCCGTCGGCACGCCTCCAGGCGGCCGGGCTGGGCGCAATATAGGCGACGATCCCCGGTTTCCCAAACCGGGGATTCTCCAGACCATTGAGTTCAGTCGGTGCACCTACCGATCCAGCCCGTGTCATACCCATGTCCATTTCACGAGAGGACACCCTTGCGTCGATCGCCGATAATCCCTGCCCGGAAAACCCTCACCCCTGAAGGGGTGGGCGCGAAGATTGGAAATGGAATCGCCGGTGGGACCTACGCCGGGGAGGAGGTGAATTCTGGCGATCGTCTCCTCGCCGTCGATGAGGTCGCGGAACGCCTCGGTACCGGCGTGCGTTTCATCCGTCGGCTCATTTCCGAGCGGCGCATCCGCTACGTGAAGGTGGGCAAGCACGTCCGTATCGCCGAGAGCGTCCTGGCCGCGTACATCGTCGCGCACACGGTCCCCACCCTCCGCGAAGCGCGTTCCCGCTTCCGGAAGGCGGCCTGATGGCGGCCCGCAAGCCGCAGCGGCGGCGCGAATTCGGCACCACCCGCCAGCTCCCGTCCGGCCGTTGGCAGGTCCGCTACTGGGCACCTGACGGAAGCCGGCGCACCGCCCCGGAGACCTTCGAGACGAAGACCCAGGCACAGGACTGGCTCACGCTCGTCAACGCCGACATCCAGCGCAACCTGTGGACCGACCCCGACGCGGGCAAGGTCAACTTCGAGGAGTACGCGCTGAAGTGGGTCGATGAGCGGGGCCTCGCCGCCACCACGGACGAGCTGTACCGCCGCCTCCTGCGCCTCCACGTCCTCCCCGGCTTCGGTGACCTCGACCTGGACGAGATCACCCCGCCGGTCGTACGGACCTGGCGGGCCGAACGCCTGGCCGCCACCGGCAGCACGACGGTCGCCAAGTCCTACCGGCTGCTGAAGGCCATCATGGAGACGGCGACCGACGACGAGCTGATCCGCCGCAACCCGTGCCGCATCAGGGGTGCGGGCAGCGAGCAGGCCAAGGAGCGCTCGACTGCGACCGTCGCCCAGGTCGACGCCCTCGCCGAAGCCATGGGCCCGCGGTGGCGACTGATGGTCTACTTCTGCGCCTACGGCCCGATGCGCCCGGAGGAACAGGCGGCCCTGCGCCGGACCTCGGTCACCCTGGACCCTCTCGCCGTGCGGATCACCGAGGCGGCCCCGGAACTGAACACCGGCCGCCGCGTCAAGGGCGACACCAAGTCCACGGCGGGGGTCCGCACCATCCACCTGCCGGCCTTCCTCTTCATGGAGGTCAAGCGGCACCTGGACTGGTTCGCGGAGAAGGAGCCCGACGGGCTGCTGTTCGTGGGGGAGAAGGGAGCGCCGTTCCGGCGCACGTCCTTCGGCCGCAAGTGGGCCAAGGCCCGAGCGAAGGTAGGCCTCCCGAAGGACTTCCGCTTCTACGACCTGCGCCACACGGGCCACACCCTGTCGACGCAGTCGGGCGCCACGCTGAAGGACACGATGGTCCGCGCCGGCCAGTCCTCGGAGAAGGCCGCGATGATCTACCAGCACTCCGACGACGAACGCCAGCAGGAGGTCGCCGGGGGCATCGATGCCCGGGTACGCGCTGCCCGCGTCAGGGAGCGGTGAAGAGGCAGGCGAAGGGCGCTTGACGATCGGTGGGTGAGGGGAGGGAAGCGTTTCGCCTTCCTCCCCTCACCGGCTCTCTGGGGGCCGATGGACCCGAACAGCAGCGGCGGCGCTCGTAGATGGCCCGTCTACGGCCGTGCTGTGCCGAAAGGAAATCCGGCGCTCAGATACGCCTCCATGCGTCGAGGAAGGCATTCCGCTCAGCCGGATCAGCTGATTTGTGGTCCGCGTGCAGGACCCGCCAGGCGGTGAGTTCGAGATCCCGAAGCCACAGCTCGCCGATGACCTGCGTCTTGAGGTCGGGGAGGTGGTCGGATTCGGCGAGCGCCTGGCCGATCACCTCTCCGGCTGCGATGCGCTGGGGCGGGGTCATCTCGTCGACAGCCGAGAGGATCTGACCGGCCAGACCAGTGCCTTCTCCGGCCAGAGAACTCAGCACGAAAGTCTTAATGTTGGCGGGCAGCAGGTAGAGAGAGCCTGAGGACCTCCACAAGTCCGACCAGAAGCGTTCTCCGGCCTCGGTGGGAGCGGGGAGCGCGGCCAGCAGTCCGAGGAGGTGCGCGGTGGCTGCGTACCCATCGGAGTGGGCGGACGCCACGACGGCGATGTCGGCGACGCGCTCCACGTCGATTCGGCCCGCTTCGAGGCGTGGGTCCAGTCCCAGTCGCTGTTCCAGCTGGTGGGAAAGGGGGGCGGATGCGAGGGAGCGGAACTCGGGAAGCATCGGCGGTCCTTGAACGTAGGAGAGCGGAGAGGCCCATTCGGAAGCCCTGATCGTTCCCATGGCCCGCCGACTTACACGACTTCCACGGCCTCAGTTGGCGGCAGGCCTCCAGGACCGGAACCATGCCTGGCTGAACAGCCCATGTCCGTCGTTGCCAGCCCGGTGGTCCGATGCGGGCCTCGGGCAGTGATCCTGTTGGCAGGCTCCTAACATGAGCACGTGGTTGCCAGTGACGCCCAACAGTCCGAGGCAGGAAGGGAAGCAGTGTCCCGCGACGACGTCGAAACCGGCGGTGTGTCTTCCGCACCGACGGTCGGAGCATGCGAGGCAAGTGGTCCTCCCTCCGGATCGCACCGTGACAAGGCAGTCGAGGACTCCCACCCGGTTGCCGACCTGGTCGAGCGAGCGGCCGATCTGGTGGAGCCGATCAAGCCGAAGCTACGAGGCTGGCTTCACGCCGGAATGGTCCCCGCATCGCTGGCCACGGGCATCGTCCTCATCTGCCTGGCGGGGACACCGCACGCCACCCTGGCCTGCTCCGTGTACTCCGTCACCGCATGGATGCTGTTCGGGACGAGCGCCGTCTACCACCTCGGCACGTGGGGACCACTCGGTGAGGCCGTTCTGCGTCGCCTCGACCACGCCAACATCTTCCTGATCATCGCCGGCACCTGTACCCCGCTTGCCGTGCTCCTTCTCCCCCCTGACCAGCGGTCCGTCCTGCTGTGGATCGTGTGGACGGGCGCTCTGGCCGGCATCGCCTTCCGCGTCCTGTGGGTCGGAGCTCCCCGCTGGCTGTACACCCCCTGCTACCTGGCCTTGGGCTGGGCACCGGTGCGTTACCTGCCCGACTTCCTGGACAGTGGTGGGGCGCCCGTACTCGCCTTGATCGTGACCGGCGGGCTTCTCTACAGTGCGGGCGCGGTTGTTTACGCCCTTCAGCGCCCCGACCCCTCGCCCCGCTGGTTCGGCTTCCACGAGGTCTTCCACGCCCTGACCGTGGCAGCCTTCACCGCGCACTACATCGCCATCTCCTTCACCGTCTACTGAGCACGGCAATGCTTTGCCGGGGCTGCTGTCGCCCTGGGCGGGTGAGTTGGCGGCTGGCTTCGGGTCAGGGTGCGAGGGGGCGGCGGAGGGAGAGGTAGTAGTTGCCTACGGCGGACAGGTAGCGGTGGTCAGCCGTTTCGCTGTCGGTGGTGAACTGGGGAGCGGCTTTGATCTCTTCCCGGGTCCCTGACACCTTTACCGTCCGTGTTTCGGCGTCGATGCCGGCGACGGCGCCGGCCGGGATCAGAATGCTTTTGCCGAACACCCAAACGCCGGTGTCGACGACCAGATGTTGCATGCCGGGCTGGTCCTGCTGGCGGTCCACGTGCCCGATGGTTCCGTCAGCCGCCTCAACCGTGAACCCCACCAGTGACTGCCGGGACGTGTAGCCGCTGTCCTGTGCGTACATCCACACACCGCTCACAACCCCGTCTCCTCACTCTCGGCCCGAAGGCGGCGGCCACAGCCACACCGCCGGATTGACTCGTCCATCCCCATGCCCCGGTGCTTGCCGCGCAACCGGGTCCTCAGAGGATTCCGGGCGTGAGCGCTGTGCCGGTGGCCGGGCGGCGTGCGTGAGTAGGGCCGATGCCTGCTGTTCGGGTGAACCAGTCAGGCAGTGCGGCCCGCACGGGCAGCAGCAGCCTCCTGGCGTGCGGGTCCTCGGGCAGGGTTGAGGACGGTCGGCCCCGCGGGCTTCTCGGATCTGTGCCGGCCGTGGTCACAGGCTGCGACCCCAGACGGGATGGCCTCGACGAGGCAGTGGGGGCCGACCGTAAGGCCTCGGGCGCTCGGAAAGCGCGTCAGGGAACAGTTCTCGTGGAGGGGCCGGGCCCACGGTGTCGGAGGAGGAGAGGAGTGGTCATGCCCCCAACCGAGGAGCGAGATCCAGGCGTCCATCAGGGGCGCGCCGGCGGCGAGCAGTCGGTGGAAATGGACCTCGCGGGCACGCTCGCGGCAGCGGAATCCGCCTCCCCCGTCGAGTCACTGGACGTCGTCGCACGGATGCTCAGGGACCGCCTGAACGCTGCTGCGGTTTCGTTCCTGATCGTCGACTTCACCGGGTCGTCAGTGGTGCGGCTCGGGGCAGCCGACAGCGTGGAGTCCGACGAGCCCCCTGAGCGCGTCGCTCTGCCCGGCACCCTCTACGCGGACGTGTTGCGCACACAGCGGCCAGCCCTCCAGCGGGAGAGCAACAGTTTGGTCAGGGTCGTGGCGCCCGTCACCAACCGCGGCGACGCCATCGGCCTCCTCGAACTCTTTCTACCGGATCGCCCCGACGAAGACGCGATGAGGCAGATCGGTGCGACCGCGCATGCCCTGGCCTACATCGTTATCGCGAACCGGTCTTTCACCGACGTCTACCAGTGGGGCCGTCGTACGAGGCCCCTGAACCTGGCGGCCGAGATCCAGCACCGGCTCCTCCCCACCTCACTGGCATGTGAAGCAGCTCAGTTCACGGTCGCCGGAGCACTGGAACCGGCGACGCACGTCGGTGGTGACACCTTCGACTACGTCGTAGACCGCGACACCATGCAGCTCTCCGTCACCGATGCCATGGGTCACGACGTGGAAGCCGCGCTACTCGCCACCCTCGCAGTGGGCGCCCTTCGCAGGGCCAGGCGTGCCGGCGCCGAGCTCGAAGTGCAGGCCTTGGAGGCCAACCGGGCCGTCATCGACCATGGTAGGCGGGGCTACGTCACCGGGCAGCTGCTGCGCATCAGCTTGCTCGACGGGACCACTCAGTTCGTCAACGCGGGGCATCCTTGGCCGCTGCTCCTGAGACAGGAGAGGGTTGAGGAGGTGGTTCCCGAGGTGGATCTCCCCTTCGGTATCCAGCTGCGTAGCCCCTACCGGGTGCAGCGGCTGGACTTGCAAGCGGGTGACCGCCTCGTGATGCTCACTGACGGCATGCTTGAGCGCCGCGCCGTGGAGGTCGACCTGCCCTCCCTGATCGTGCGCACGGGCGATCTCCACCCCCGCGAGGCCTCCCGTGCTCTGGTCGCGGAGATTCTTCACGCCCACGGCGGCCGTCTCCAGGACGACGCGACGGTCATGTGCCTGGACTGGCACGGTACCCACCAGGTCACACGCAGTGCTGAGGCCGGGGCGGACCTGGCGGAGGCGTCCGCGCCCGAGTAGCCCTCCTTCGACGACCGAGGCCCGCCGATGTCGACGGGCATGCTCGGTTCAGGCCGAGGGCGGCGGCGCGGCTGATTCGGCGGCGCGGCGGTATTCGGCGTTGATGCGCTGGGCTTCCTCGAGCTGGTCCTCGAGGATGATGATGCGGCAGGCGGCCTCGATGGGGGTGCCCTGGTCGACGAGTTCCCGGGCGCGGGCTGCGATGCGCAGTTGGTAGCGGGAGTAGCGGCGGTGACCGCCCTCGGAGCGGAGCGGGGTGATCAGTCGGGCTTCGCCGATAGCACGGAGAAAGCCCTGGGTGGTGCCGAGCATCTCCGCGGCCCGGCCCATGGTGTAGGCGGGGTAATCGTCGTCGTCGAGACGGCCGAACGAGTCGTCTGCTGTCATTGAACCTCTCTCATGGAACGCATGGAGGGGCCCTGGTGCCGTACGGCACCAGGGCCCCGAAGGAACTACTACACCATCTGTCGGCCCTGATACTGCGCCGACCCTGTGTTTCCGCCGACCCGGCCGACACGCTGCCGGGAGTGCGGGGATCGCGGTTGCTTGACCGGAGACCACCTCACTATCGATGTCCTGCGGTACCCGGACTCAGACTTCCGCCCGGGCGATCCTGATGGTGCTCGGCTCCTCCGTTCTTCCCTCGGTGATCAACTACTTACTGCTGGTGGCCTGCGTCAGCGCCACTCTTCGGCAGCCAGCCCCGTTGCCCGTCCTGCGTCTGCTCTGGCTTAGAACCCCACTGCCGAACTTCCCGGTGCGCGCGCCTGCAGCCGACGCCTTCATCGAGGTGCTGCTCACTACTTCACTGCTGGGTACTGCGTACTGCACTTACGGGTACTGCCACTGCGTTAACTGCTGGTACTGCTCACGGCGGCCCCTGATCACCGCGGGCCGCCCGGTCCGATCGTCAGCCCCGTCGCCGTCCTGCAACAACCCTGGCTTCGGAACTCCACCACCGCACCGTCCTGCGCACTGCAACTGCGGATACTGCTGCCCGGCAGTTCGTCTCTGCCAGGCCCTGCTGTCTCTCTGGGCTACGAGAGAAACCATAACCACGCCACCGCGCAATGTCTACTCCAGCCGTCATAGATTTTCGCGTGGCGGGCGAGAAGGTAATCGACTCCGAACGCGCGGGCTCCTAGGAGCTGTCGAAGCGCAGCACAGGGAGCAGCTGGGGCGGTCAACTGTGTGCCTCGTCGAGGGCCGGAGCAATGGTCGAGACCGTCGCGCACACCGGAAACGGTGTCCTGGAGGAGGGAAGAATCGTTTTGACTAACGTGACGGACGATCATTGGACGGACTCCAACCGCGGCGGACAGGTCGGCAGCGGCAAGCGCAGAGCGGTTGGCCGTCTTCTGGAACAAGCGCGCCGAAGGCCTTCCCGTAGCCCGGCACACGCCCGTGGTGGATTCCCGGAGGAACCCCGGATCAGTGCACACCCCTGTACACGCAGCTTGCCGAGGAATGGGCTGCCCGCGGCGCCACCGTCCCCTGCCTCCCCGACCCGCTGTGGCAGAGTCTGGCCTCTACCGAACACTTCAGGCGCGAGACGGAAAGCACCTTGCGCCAGCTCCACCTGGCGGGGGAGGCCCGCTCCGTGGATGGCGCAGCCGAGTCGTTTCAACCGGAGGTACACACGTGAACCACGCTGCACTGGTGTGCCGGGGCTGCTTCGGCAACCTCTACGCCGTCTCCACCAACTGCGCCCCCGCCGCACCCCTGCCCACGTGGGAAGTCGACCACGACCACACCCCGGCCGACTGTCCCCTGTTCCCTCTCCTGCCGCTGGAAGGCGCGGCCGCCCACGTCCACGAGCTCCCCGACGCCGGCCACGTCCTGACCGGGCCGGCCTGACACGATCCCGGCTCGGCTAGTCACCACCGCGCTCCGGCTCGCTGGCACGGTCACCTCCTTGAGGCCCCGCGCGGACCGCTGCGGCATCCAGGCCGGCTGGCCCATGGCCGAACGCTTCGCCCCGAGCGTCACCCCATTGCCAGCCCGTCTGTTTAGGAGAGACCCCGCAGGCCATACGGGGTTCTGTAAGACCTTTCCATCGAACAGGGAGTGATCAGCTGTGTCTGGTGAGCAGAAGGCCGAGGCGAAGGGCGAGCAGGCCAAGGGCAAGCTCAAGGAGACTGCTGGCCGCCTGACGGGCAATGAGCGGCTGACCGCGGAGGGCCGCGCGGAGCAGGCCAAGGGCGATGCCCGCGAGGCCAAGGAAAAGATCAAGGACACCTTCAAGCACTGACCGCTCGTGTGCACGGGGCCGGGACCGCAGGAGCGGTCCCGGCCCCGTTTGCGTGTCCGCGCGCAGTCGGTTCCGGTCAGGCGGCGGCGTGCTGAGGCCGGCGCAGTTGCGCTTGTCCGAAGAGGAGCGCGTAGTCGTCGGGGAGTCGATGGAGGACGCGGGCAAGGAGGTCGGGTCCGGCGAGCACGGTGACGGTGGCGAGTACGGCGCCTGTGTCCCAACGGGCGATGGCCGGGCTCACGCCGGTTCGTGCGGCCAGGTCCTTGACGAAGCCCCAGCCGGTGAGGTGTTCGATGTCGGGGATCTGGGCGGTCAGGGTGAGGGCGGCTTCGACGGGCAGGCACTGGGCGAGGTCGACGCGCTCGTCACCGGTGACCTGCCGGCCGAGCGCGGCAAGCACGGTGCGGACGGCCTCTTCCGCGCGTTCACGGGTGGGGTAGGCGCCCTCGTAGCGGACGCGTTCCAGCATCTGGTCGAACGTCATGGCGGTGGTGGGCCGGTCCGGTCGAGGCTGGTCGTACATGGTGCTGCGGTTGCCTTTCTCTTCGAAGGTTCGAGTTCCGGCCGCCGGCGCCGGTCAGGTGGGCTGGGGGTGGCCGAAGAGGAGGTCGTAGCCAGGCGGGAGCTGGAGCAGGACCTCGCGCATGAGGACGTCACCCGCCGCGGCGGCCACGGTGGAGAGGACCGCACCGATGTCCCACGGGGCTGTCTTCTCGGTGGCGCCTTCGATCCAGGCCGCGGTCGCGCGGACGAAGCGTTCGGGTGAGAGCGGTTCGGCGGCCTGTAGGGGATTGAGGAGGATCAGGGCGTACGTCTCGGGGAGCCGGGCGGCGAGTTCGGCCCGCACGGTGCCGACCAGGTGCGCGCCCAGTAGGGCCAGGACGACGCGGGCCGTCCGTTCGGCTTCCAGCAGGGTCGTGTACTCGCCGCGTTCCTGGACGTGGGCCAGGAACGCCTCCCTGCGTATCGACATCACGTCACCTCCGGGGAGGGGTGAAGGGGCGAGGGGCGCGGAGGACGGGGGTGCCGGAGGGGGATCGGTTCCCCGTCCTCCGCCGCTGTGGGGCCGATCAGCCGGAGATCTGCTTGCGGCCGGACTCGCCGCCGATGCTGATCTTGCGGGGCTTGGCGCGCTCGGCGATCGGGATGCGCAGGGTCAGGACACCCGCGTCATAGTCCGCTTCGATGTGCTCGGTGTCGAGGGTGTCGGCCAGCATGACCTGGCGGGAGAAGATACCGAGGGGCCGCTCGGAGAGCTCCATCTGCACTCCGTCGGACTTCCCCGTGGGCCGGCGCTCGGCCTTCACCGTCAGCATGTTCCGCTCGACGTCGATGTCGATCGCCTCGGTGCTCACGCCGGGGAGGTCGAAGGCGATCACGTACACGTCGCCCTGGCGGTAGGCGTCCATCGGCATCACAGACGGCTTCGACCACGTGCCGGACGCACCCGACAGCTGCTGGACGATCCGGTCCATCTCGCGGAACGGGTCGGTGCGCATCAACATCGCGAAACACCTCCAGTTGGTTCAGGCAGAAACTGCCAATGCGCTTCAACGTGCTCCCGTTGTAACATGTCATCGGAACGATGACAAGCAAGACGTCATCTGGAGGATGACAAGCAGCGGAGAGTGTCATGAACGAAGCCAGCCAGCCGGCCGCGCCGGTCCCTTTTCCCGCTACGGCGACGGCCTTGCGGGCCATCGACCAGGCCGTGAGGCACGCGCAGCGGTCCTCTGCCGGAACGCCCCCGACCGAGCCGACAGGCGCGGGCCCGCACCCGGCGCTGGCCGCGCTGCTGATGCTGCGCGAGGTCCGTGAACAGCTCGCCGGTTGGGAGAGCGGCCTGATCGAAACAGCCCGGGGTCAGGGCGCGAGCTGGGCCGACCTCGCCGGACCCCTGGGGGTCGCGAGCCGCCAGGCCGCCGAACGCCGCTACCTGCGACTGCGCCCCGGCACGGCCGGAAGCACGGGCGAGGAGCGCGTCCAGGCCACCCGTGACACACGTGCCGCAGACCGCGTTGTCACGGCCTGGGCCCGTGACAACGCGGCCGACCTACGCCGGCTCGCCGGCCAGATCACCGCCCTCACCGGCCTTCCCGGCGCCGCCGCGGCGGCCGTCGGCGAACTGAACCGGGCCCTGGCCGACAACGACGCAGCCCGCCTCGTCCGGCCTCTGACCGACACCCGGCCTCACTTGCGCCCCGAGGACTCGGCTCTCGTCGATCACCTCGACGCCATGACCCGACACACCGACCACCTCTGCCGGGACAGCCGCGGCCGGCGCAGCACCTGACCCCGGAATACGAACCGCACCGAGCCGACGCCGCGCAGCCGTTCGAGCGTGCGGGGCACCTGGTCGGGCCCCGGCCTGGACACAGATCAGGGCCGCGCAGCAACAGCTGCGCGGCCCTGATTCGGTACGCGTCGGATCCCGCCGACATCGCAGGCGTCCGCTGTTCGGGTCGACCGGTACGGGCTGCAGGGGCAGCCTTACGCGCAGGTCTCCGCGCCCGCGGGTGGTGAAGATCAGGCCGGGTTGATGTTCTCGGCCTGGGGGCCCTTCTGGCCCTGGGTGATGTCGAACGTCACGACCTGGCCCTCCTGGAGCTCACGGAAGCCCGAGGAGTTGATCGCAGAGTAGTGGGCGAAGACGTCCGGGCCGCCGCCGTCCTGGGCGATGAAGCCGAAGCCCTTCTCCGCGTTGAACCACTTCACAGTTCCCGTAGCCATGTCTCATGCCTTCCAGTCGATGAACGCCTCCCACAACGTGCGGAAGGCGGAGGTGATCGCCCTGGTTCCTGCGGCACAGCACAGCAAAACGCCCACAACGAAGGCGTGGGCAAAGGGAACTTCCGAACCACGACAGCTGACGCAGACGCTACACGCCGACAACGGGCTGTCACCAGAGGGAAACGAGCACGCGTCGCGACCCGACATGCACGGTGGGCGTGCCCGCCGAGACCAGCGGGCACGCCCACCTCAAGCCGCTGTCCGTGGATGCACCTCGGCCGCTGCGCGACGGTACTCGGCGTTGACGCGCTGCGCTTCCTCGAGTCGGACTTCGAGCATCACGATCCGGCAAGCCGCCTCGATGGGGGTGCCGTGGTCGACGAGTTCGCGGGCGCGGGCGGCGATCCGCAGTTGGGACCGGGAGTAGCGGCGGTGGCCGCCCTCGGAGCGGAGCGGGGTGATCAGTCGGGCTTCGCCGATAGCACGGAGGAAGCCCTGGGTGGTGCCGAGCATCTCCGCGGCCCGGCCCATCGTGTAGGCGGGGTAGCCGTCGTCGTCGAGACGGCCGAACGAATCGTCTGCTGTCATCGCACCTCACTGCGAAACAGGTAGGGAAAGGGGTCGGAACGCGGGGAGGGGCCCTGGCGCGTACGACACCAGGGCCCCGAAGGAACTGCTACACCATCTGCCGGCCCTAGTCCTGCGCCGGCCTACTGTTTCCGCCGACCCGTCCGAACGGGGACAGGCTGTGCGGGGATCGCGGTTGCTTGACCGGAGACCACCTCACTATCGATGTCCTGCGGTACCCGGACTCACGACTTACGCCCGGGCGATCCTGATGGCGCCTCAACTCCTCCGTTCTTCCCTCGGTGATCAACTGCTTACCAAAGAGACTGCGAACTGCGGGTTGCTGCGCTTACTGCTGGACTGCGGGAACTGCACTCACTGCGGTACTGCGTACTGCTGGTGGCCTGCGTCAGCGCCACTCTTCGGCAGCCAGCCCCGTTGCCCGTCCTGCGTCTGCTCTGGCTTAGAACCCCACTGCCGAACTTCCCGGTGCGCGCGTCCGCAGCCGACGCCTTCACCGAGGTGCTGCTCACTTACTTCACTGCTGGGTACTGCGCACTGCACTTACGGGTATTGCCACTGCGTTAACTGCGGTACTTCTCTCGGCGGCCCCTGATCACTGCGGGCCACCCGGTCCGGTCGTCAGCCCCGTCGCCGTCCTGCAACAACCCTGGCTTCGGAACTCCACCACCGCACCGTCCTGCGAACTGCAACTGCGGATACTGCTGCCCGGCAGTTCGTCTCTGCCAGGCCCTGCTGTCTCTCTGGGCTACGAGAGAAACCATAACCACGCCACCGCGCAATGTCTACTCCGGCCGTCATAGATTTTCGAGCCCGTCGAGGAGAGCTAGACCTTCACAGCTGGCCCAGGATGTGCAGAGCAGCATGCACAGCAGGTCAGGGGCCCGGGAGGTTCGCAGCCGAGCGCGCGGGGTCCCCCACGTCTCGTCGATTGGCGTCGCGCTTCGACTGCTCTTCGATCCCTTCTTGGAGACCGGAGTTGGGTTGGCGTGCCCTGGGGTGGGGCACAGGGATCAGGTAGGCAAGGGCCGGACGTGGGCGATGGAGAGACCAGGGTGACCTGATGAACACGATGGCCGAGAGCGTCACAACCGTGCTTTCCACGGCGGCTGTTGCAGATGCACGCGATGCCGCGCGAGTCTTCCTCGACCGTCTTCTTCAGCCGGCGATGGCCACAGAAGCCGCAGACACCGTGGTCTTGGTCGTGTCCGAGCTCGCCACGAACGCCGTGCGCCACGGCGGGGGCACCTGCACCTTGGAACTGACGGCCCACGCGGAGAGCATCGAGGTGGCCGTGCACGACTCCAGCCCGCACGCGCCGCGTATGCGCACCCCTGACCTGTACGGCGGTACCGGTGGATTCGGCTGGCCCATGGTCAACCGCCTCGCCCGAGCGACCACTGTCACCCGTCGGGCCTCCGGCGGGAAGACGGTGAGCGCTCTTCTCGACCGGTAGTCCTCCCGGTCGAGAGAACCGGACGACCGGTGCATAAAATCGGCTCCCATGTCGAAGCCTGACGAGCTGCTCGTTGACGTTGCCACCCTGGTGGAGTCCGGGCAGAGCAATCAGATGTCCCTGACCGTGGTCACCGGTGGCGCTGTCATCACCGGTCGGCTGGCACCTGAAGCCGTGTGGAGGCAGCGGGTGTCGGAGGTCCTGACGGATTCCGCCCGCCTGGGCGAGTTCGCCGCCATCTTCACCGCCACGACACTCCACGAGGGGCCGCCCACTCATCTGCACTTCCATGTGGCCCGCATCCTGCAGGGCACGGTGGGGATCCCGGAGACGGGTGGGATGTACCGCGTCTCGATCGCGGACGTCAGCGCCTGGACCATGGGCGACTTCAGCTACTCCGACCACTGACCCGACATTCGCGTAACCCCCGGTATGCGGGAGGGCCCGACCGGCACGTGCCGGTCGGGCCCTCCTCGCTGTTCGGGTGTCGGCTTGCGCCGGTCCTGTCGGTCAGGCAGTCACTGGGATGCCGAGCATCGCGGAAGCCTGCTGGAGCGGGCTGAGGACGCGAGTGGGCACGGCGGCCCGGGGGAGGCCGCGGCAGGTGAAACCGAGCTGGGTCATGGCCCGGAGGACTTCACCGGCACTGAAGTCACGCCGGTCCTGGCGGGTGATGACCTGGCCGACCTGCTTGACGGGGTAGGTACGGCGCCCGATGATCACTGACTCGCCGACGACCTGCTCGGGCTTGACACCCTTCATCGACTCCAGGACACCGCTCTTGGTCAGGTCGAACGGGAAACGGGCGATGACACAGCGCATGTTGCCTCACAGGAAGAAGAAGGGGGACGGTCGTTCTGCGGTGAGGCGGTTCAGCGGGCAAGGGCGAGGACGCCCAGAGCGCTGCCCTGCTCGTCGACGACCGGAAGGGCGTCGAGCCCGCGGTAGCGCATCGCGTGCTCGGCTTCGGCCATCGTGGTCAAGGGCGAGGTGACCGGCCCGCGGTCTCCCAGGAGGTCGCGGAGACGGACCTGGTCCGTGTACGCCGCGCTGTCCCGGACGGTGGCGAGCCCGGCCTGGGTGACCAGCCCTGTGCACAGGCCGTCCTCGTCGCAGACGAGCAGATGATCCGCGCGGGCACTGGCCATGACAGCCAGGGCCACCTCGACCGTCATGTCGTCACAGACCTGTGGACCGGCCGCCTCCATCGCGTCGTCCACCGTCCGGTGCACAGGGTTGGCGTTCGTCGAGCGGGGCTGCATCTGGACCAGCGTCAAAACGTGCCTCCTGCAGAGATGGGTCAGTTTCCTGATCACGCGCTTCTCAGGCCGCCGCATCGAAGGCCGACTGCCGCACGCTTACACGCCGGACGGTCGAAGCGGGCCGGCGCCTGCCCCGGGAGGCCGTGCCGCGCTTGGCGCGTTCGACGACCGGTGCGGTGATGACGACGGGGACGCCGGAGGGTGCCTGGGCGCCGGTGATGCGGTTCAGGGCCTCTTCGCCCGAGCGGACCTGGGTGGTCCGCGGGGTGATGCCGGCGGCCTGCATGAGGCGGGTCATGTCGCGGCGCTGGTTGGGGGTGACCAGGGTGACGACGCTGCCGGACTCGCCGGCGCGGGCGGTGCGGCCGCCGCGGTGGAGGTAGTCCTTGGGGTCGGTCGGCGGGTCCACGTTGACGACGAGGTCGAGGTTGTCGACGTGGATACCGCGCGCCGCCACGTTCGTCGCGACCAGCACGGTCACGTGGCCGGTCTTGAACTGGGCCAGGGTGCGGGTGCGCTGCGGCTGCGACTTACCGCCGTGCAGGGCAGCGGCCCGGACACCGCTGTTCAGCAGGTCCTGGGTCAGCCGGTCGACGGCGTGCTTGGTATCGAGGAACATCATCACCCGGCCCTCGCGCGCCGCGATCTCCGTCGTGGTGCGGTGCTTGTCGGCGCCGTGTACGTGGAGCACGTGGTGCTCCATCGTCGTCACCGCACCGGCCGAGGGATCCACCGAGTGCACGACCGGGTCGGTCAGGTACCGACGAACCAGCAGATCGACATTGCGGTCCAGGGTGGCGGAGAACAGCATCCGCTGCCCCTCGGGACGGACCTGGTCCAGTAGCGCGGTGACCTGGGGCATGAAACCCATGTCGGCCATCTGGTCGGCTTCGTCGAGCACGGTGATCGCGACCTGGTTGAGTCGGCAGTCACCCCGGTCGATGAGGTCCTTCAACCGGCCGGGCGTGGCTACGACGACCTCCGTGCCTCCGCGCAGCGATCCGGCCTGCTTGCCGATCGACATGCCGCCGACGACGGTGGTCAGGCGCAGCTTCACGGCGCGGGCGTACGGCGTGAGGGCGTCGGTCACCTGCTGGGCCAGCTCGCGGGTGGGGACGAGGACGAGGGCGAGCGGCTGGCGGGGCTCGGCGCGCTGCCCGGCGGTGCGGGCCAGCAGGGCGAGGCCGAAGGCGAGCGTCTTGCCGGAGCCGGTGCGCCCGCGGCCGAGCACGTCACGGCCCGCAAGGGTGTTGGGCAGGGTGGCGCCCTGGATCGGGAAGGGCACGGTCACGCCCTGCGCGCCGAGGGCGGCCAACAGCTCGGCCGGCATGGCCAGGTCGGCGAAGGCCTCGACGGCGGGCAGCGCCGGAGTGATCGTCTTCGGCAGGGCGAACTCGCCCTGGACCGCGGCGGGCCGGCGGCCGTAGCCGCCCGAGCGGCTCGGACCTCCGGAACGGCTCGGGGCCGACGAGCCGAAGCGGTTGCCCCGCTCCGAACCGGCGGCAGCGCCGAAAGCGGGGCCGCCGGTTCGGCTGCGGGTGCGAGAGGAACGGTCGTTCGTACGTGTGCGGTTCATTCAGAACCTTCCTTGATGCGGCACATATCAAGGAATTCCCGCAGCAGAAACGCAGCGCGGGGAATCGCAAGAACGGGCCGAATGGAATGCGAAAGCAACTCTGGGCTACAGAGATTCTGTACGGTCGCAGGTGCTGAGATGGGGTGGCGTCAGGTGGACGCGGAGTTCAGAAAAGTCGAGTGGGGTTGAAGCTCCGAGGAGGCTGTGACCCTGAGTGTTTCGTCCCGCAGGTGACACCACTGCGGGAAAGGTGTGCAGCTGGGGCCCGCACCCCGAGGGATGCGGGCCCCAGCTACGAAATGCGCGTCAGTGTCAGGCGGGAACGATGTTCTCCGCAGTCGGGCCCTTCTGGCCCTGCGCGATGTCGAAGGTGACCTTCTGACCCTCCAGCAGCTCGCGGAAGCCCTGGGCGGCGATGTTCGAGAAGTGGGCGAAGACGTCGTCGCCGCCACCGTCCTGCTCGATGAAGCCGAAACCCTTAGCCGCGTTGAACCACTTCACGGTGCCAGATGCCATGTCAAATCTCCTTATGGGGCAGTACACCAGAATCCGCACTGTACGGACACCGTGTCGCCGCGATGATGCCCCGCCGGAAAATGACCCGGAAATATGAAGCACTCGAATGTGGCGCGGAGGCCGACTGGAGCGCTTGAAGTTTTTGGGTACCAAAACTGCAACCGAGATCGACAGTAGCACGCTGCAGCGGTTTTTGTGCGTTAAATATCTCCACCCTGTGCGGACCGGAAAAACTCTCCCTGCGGGGTCCATTAAACTCTCTGACCGCCGGGATAGATATTGATTCTCCCCCGAGTGCAGCGTTTCGGGGAGCAAGGGCGTCCGCCAGTTGCGACGTGCAGTCCACCGGGACGTGAGCCTGCGGGGTGGGTCCGCAGCGCCGTCCCGAAGGGATCAGCAGCTCGCAGGTGCTCCATGGTGGTCTCGCGGGCGTCCAGGCAAGCCGGCCGCGCCCCGTCCCGGCACCGCTACACGTCTGTTCCGCAGCGCCTGGCCATCTGTCACTGCGGTCGTTCGCGAAGCCGCTCTCGCAGGTGGAGGAGAACCTCGGTGTCGGCGACGTCGACCAAGGCGGCCAAAAGGATCCGGATGCGAACGTCATCGCCATGGTGCACAGCCCTCACAATGGCCTCGACGGTGGCGGCCGCCTCAGCGGGAAGGCGTGGTGGGCCAGCCGTGGCCCACACGTGAGCGGCAGGGTCATCCGTGCCCGGCCGCTCTGCCGGAGTGTCCTGCTCAGGGTCACTGCCTTCATGCACCGGCACCCGTGGGAACCTCCTGACGAGATGGTCAGCTCAACGGTGATCTCAGTGGCCATCTCACTGGCACGGCTGGACCAAGCCGCCCCCGAGCCCCGGTGCGGTGCGCCGCTTTCTTCGAGACTTGGATCAGGGGGCCGGTGTGTGAAGCCTGTCCCGCTGAGAGGCGTGGCACTCTCGTCGCGAGCGCCGTTGGCGGGGAGGGCGGCGTAGGTGATGGCTGAGCTGAAGTTAGAAACCGTCGTGTGCCCGCACTGCGCGGCCCGCCCGGCCACCGGGCAGGCCCGTACCATCTCCGCCGACAGGCGCAGGGCGACGGTGACGTGGCACCTCCCTTCCTGCCCGCACTACGTTGCCGATCGCGTGTTGGCGGGGAAAGAGGACCAAGTGGTCCCGTCGAGGGCCTGAGCAACCCCTCCGGCCAACCGTCCCTTTTTGAAAGCGAATTCACGCGACGGAGGCTGCGGTGTGACGCAGGTCATCGAGAACGCGTCTCGCGACGCGAGACCGGCGTGGGCCCGTGTGGTGCATGTGGTGCGCGGCAGACCCTCCGAGCAGGGCATTCCAGCCAGTTGGGGCACGTAGAGGGCACGGGAGCGCGCAACAGGTCTAGACAACGACGAAGGCCCAGGTCGTTGACCTGGGCCTTCGTTCAAGAGCGGATGACGGGAATCGAACCCGCGCTATAAGCTTGGGAAGCTCATGTTCTACCATTAAACTACATCCGCACAGCGGGCCAGTTGCCTGGATCCCTGGTTTTGCTCACTCTACCCCATGATCGACCCCCGGTGAATTTGCCGCGGGGTCGTTGTCGTGTGTGGCGTACACCGGGACGTGTGGGTGCGGGAGTTGGGGCGTACCGTGTGACGCGGAGCGGCGGCTGGAGTGGGTGCCGATCATCCCCTAATGTGGCGATTCGTCGCAGTACGGCTCGTTGGGGAAAGGGACTCGATGGAGCACACCGTCGTCCGTTGTGCCGAAGGGCACGTTTTCAGTACCGCCTCCTTCCCGCTGCAGCACCTCGGTGCCGGCCGGATCGGGCCCGGGCGGCTGCTGCGGTGTCCGCGGTGTGCGCGGTTGCGGCACGCCGTGCCCGTGGGCGGCGCGAAGCGGTAGTCGCCGGGCGGGCGCGCGGGTCGTCGCTCTCGATTGGGGGTGGCCCGCGCGCTCTGCGTATCCTCGGGACGTGCTTCTCTCTGACAAAGACATCCGGGCCGAGATCGACAGCGGACGGGTTCGCATCGACCCGTTCGAGGAATCGATGGTGCAGCCCTCCAGCATCGATGTACGTCTCGACCGGTTCTTCCGGGTGTTCGAGAACCACCGCTACGCCCACATCGATCCGGCGATCGAGCAGGCGGACCTGACCCGGCTGGTCGAGCCGGAGGGTGACGAGGCGTTCATCCTCCACCCCGGTGAGTTCGTGCTCGCCTCGACCTACGAGGTCATCTCGCTCCCCGACGACATCGCCTCCAGACTGGAGGGGAAGTCCAGCCTGGGCCGCCTCGGCCTGGTGACGCACTCGACCGCCGGGTTCATCGACCCCGGGTTCTCGGGGCACGTGACCCTGGAGCTGTCGAACCTCGCCACCCTGCCGATCAAGCTCTGGCCGGGCATGAAGATCGGGCAGCTGTGCATGTTCCGGCTCAGCTCGCCCGCCGAGTTCCCGTACGGCAGCGAGCGCTACGGATCCAGGTACCAGGGGCAGCGCGGGCCGACCGCCTCGCGCTCCTTCCAGAACTTCCACCGCACCCAGGTGAGGCACGAGGCATGAGCGACGTACGCGAGAACCTGACCTACGACGGTTTCGGGCGTGCCGTCCGCGAGCTGGCGCAGACGATCGCCGACGACGGCTACGAGCCCGACATCATCCTGAGCATCGCCCGCGGCGGGGTGTTCGTCGCCGGCGGCCTGGCGTACGCGCTCGACTGCAAGAACATCCACCTGGTGAACGTGGAGTTCTACACCGGCGTCGGGACCACGCTGGAGATGCCGGTCATGCTGGCACCCGTGCCCGAGGCGATCGACTTCACCGACAAGAAGGTCCTCATCGCCGATGACGTGGCCGACACCGGCAAGACGCTGAAGCTCGTCCACGACTTCTGCCTGGGCCACGTCGCCGAGGTGCGCTCCGCCGTCGTCTACGAGAAGTCCCACTCCCTCGTGAAGTGCGAGTACGTGTGGAAGAAGACCGACGAGTGGATCAACTTCCCGTGGTCGGTCGAGCCGCCCGTCGTCAAGCGTGAGGGCCAGGTCCTCGACGCCTGAGGGGTGCCGGTAGCAGTACGCGAAGGGCCCGCCGCGCGCGATGCGCGGCGGGCCCTTTCGTATGCGAGGTGCGGTGCGTCGGGTGCGGGCTAGATCGTGCCCAGCTTGATGATCGACAGCAGGGCGACCAGCTGGATCGCGGACGCGCCCAGGGCCTTCGGCCACGGCAGGTCGTGCGACTTGCTCACCAGCGAGGTGAACAGGGCGCCGGCCGCGACCCAGGTCGCCCAGCCCAGCACCTGGACGACCATGTTGTCGCCGCCGAGGAACACGGCGAACAGCAGGCGCGGCGCGTCCGTGATGGACATGACCAGCATCGACAGGCCCACCGTCGGCTGCCACGAGCCGTCGCCGCCCATCTGCCGGGCCAGCGTGTGCGTGACCGCGCCCAGGATCAGGCCGCAGATGACGAAGGCCACACCGGCGGACAGGACGATCGGGATGGCCTTCGGCACGGTCGCCTTGATGACGTCCTCGCGGGCGTCGTCGAGGCCGAAGACCGCGAGCAGCCCGTAGAGGAAGGTCACGATCAGCGCGGGACCCCAGACCGCGTAGTCGCGCATCTGCAGGAAGGTCTGCCCGGGGCGCGTCACGATGCCGCGGAGCAGCTCCTTCCAGGGCAGTCGCGGTCCGGACGGCGCCGCCGAGGTGGCACCCGCCTGGTAGGTCGCGCCCTGGCCGTACGGGTCCTCGCCGACGGCGAAGACCTGGGTGTGCCCCGGGTTGTCGTTGTTGTAGCCCCCACCGCCTCCGTGGCCCCCCTGGCCGTACGGGGGCTGCTGCGCGTGCGGCTGCTGCTGCCCGTACGGGTCGAAGTACTCCGGCTCGCCGTGACCTCCCGCGCCCGGCTGCGGCCACTGCTGCTGCGGTGGCGGGCCGCCGACGGGAGGGTAGGGCGGACGGCCGTACGGCGGCGGTTGCTGCTGACCGTACGACTGCTGCTGCTGCGGGGGTTGTTGCGGAGAGCGGTTGTTGTCCCTGCCGCGTCCGATCCTGAATCCAGCCACGTGATCGAACGTACCTGGTCCGGCGAGCATCGGTGGAATTGCGGCCGGAACAGCCACCCTTTGCGGCTGACCTGTGACATCCCTTAGGGGATCCCGGAGGGGCTGTCCCCACCCCGTGTCCGACCCCGTCGTATGTCCGATTTACGAGGCTGAGGGGCGTTCTGCGGCTTTCCGTTACATTCTCGATGGAATACGCACATATCGGGTCCGTAGCTTCGTACTCGTCGCCGTCACGCATGACGAACGACCACGAACGAGCACGAACGAGCACGAACGAGTACGAGTACGAGACACGAGAAGAGCTCCCACATGCGCAACACCCGCCGAACCACCCTTCGCAGCGCCGCCGTCGTCGTCGCCGGCGCGGCCACCGTGCTGGCCCTCCCGGTCGGGGCCGCCTTCGCGGCCTCGCCGACGGCCGTACCGGCGCCGGCTCCGAGCGTCCGCGCGTACGTCACCACGGTGAAGCTGGCGGACGGGTCCGTAGCCAAGGTTCACAAGGTCGGCGCGAACCACTTCGAGGCGGACATCTACGCCGGCTCCACGAAGCTGGACACGCTGGTCAGCAAGGGCGTCGCCGCCTCGTACGGGCAGAGCGACGGCCTGCACGTCGTGCTGCGACCGAACGGCACGGTCACCTCCTGGACGGACCGCGTGTCGCAGCCGAAGTCGAAGCCGCAACCGCAGCTGACGAGCTCCGTGCGGATCACCATGCCCGACGGGCGGATCGCCGAGCTCGTGAACGGCCCGCACGGCAAGCGCGTCGAGCTCTCCACCGCGAAGGGCCACGCCCTCGTCACGATCGACCTGCGACGTCCGAGCGGCGGGCACGACGGCTGGACGTACAAGCTCGTCCAGGACGGCAAGCACGTGAAGTTCGTCGTCATCGACGGCAAGGGCGGCGGGAACAGCTGGGTCTACGACTTCGACGGCAAGCTGATCGAGAAGTACACGGTCGACCCGGCGGGGGCCGGCCACCCGGTGCTGGTCCCCTCGGCCGGCGGTACGGCGGCGGCCGGTGCGGCCGGGCTGGGCTACAGCATGGTGAGCCACCAGGGCTGAGGCCCTCCCCCTCCCGTACGACGGAACGGCCGGTCCCCCAGTGGGGGACCGGCCGTTCCGGTACTGCGGGCGCTCTGCGTCCTACTTGGCCTCGGCCTCGGGCTTGGTGTCGGCCTCGGGCTTGGTGTCAGGCGCAGGCTCGGCCTCGGGCTTGGCCTCGGGCTTCGTGTCGGCTTCCGGCTCGACCTCGGCCTCTGCATCTGCCGCTGCCTCCGGGGCGGACTCCGCCTCCGGCTCGGCTTCGGCCGGCGCCTTGGCCTCGGCCTCCGCCGCCGCCTTCGCCTCAGCCTCGGCTTCAGCCTTCGCCTTCGCCTCGGCCTCCGCCTTCGCCTCGGCCTCCGCCTTGGCCTTCGCCTTGGCTTCCGCCTCCGCCTTCGCGGCAGCCGCTTCCGCCTCGGCCGCGGCTTCCGCCTCGGCCTCCGCCGCCAGCGCGGCCAGCTCCTCCTCCGTCGGGCCCGGGGCCTTCACGGAGTCGAGCAGCAGCTGCGCCACGTCGACGACCTGGACGTGTTCCTTCGCCTGACCGTCGTTCTTCTTGCCGTTCACCGAGTCGGTGAGCATCACGAGGCAGAAGGGGCAGGCGGTGGAGACGATGTCCGGGTTCAGGGACAGGGCCTCGTCGACGCGCTCGTTGTTGATGCGCTTGCCGATCCGCTCCTCCATCCACATCCGCGCGCCACCGGCGCCACAGCAGAAGCCCCGCTCCTTGTGGCGGTGCATCTCCTGCTGACGCAGGCCCGGCACGGCCGACATGATCTCGCGCGGCGGCGTGTAGACCTTGTTGTGCCGGCCCAGGTAGCACGGGTCGTGGTACGTGATCAGGCCGTCGACCGGCGTGACCGGCGTGAGGCGACCCTCGTCGATCAGGTGCTGCAGCAGCTGCGTGTGGTGGATGACCTCGTACTCGCCGCCCAGCTGCGGGTACTCGTTCGCGATGGTGTTGAAGCAGTGCGGGCAGGTCGAGACGATCCGCTTCGCCGACTTCGGCTTCTTCGTCGACGGGTCGTCGTCGTCCTCGCCGAACGCCATGTTCAGCATGGCCACGTTCTCCTGGCCCAGCTGCTGGAACAGCGGCTCGTTGCCCAGGCGGCGCGGCGAGTCACCGGTGCACTTCTCGTCGCCGCCCATGATCGCGAACTTGACGCCCGCGATGTTCAGCAGCTCCGCGAAGGCCTTCGTGGTCTTCTTGGCCCGGTCCTCCAGGGCGCCGGCGCAGCCGACCCAGTAGAGGTAGTCGAACTCGGAGAGGTCCTCCGCGTCCTTCCCGATGATCGGGACCTCGAAGTCCACCTCCTTGGTCCACTCGACGCGCTGCTTCTTCGCCAGGCCCCAGGGGTTGCCCTTCTTCTCCAGGTTCTTGAGCATCGTGCCCGCCTCCGACGGGAACGCGCTCTCGATCATCACCTGGTAGCGGCGCATGTCGACGATGTGGTCGATGTGCTCGATGTCGACCGGGCACTGCTCCACGCACGCACCGCAGGTGGTGCAGGACCACAGCACGTCCGGGTCGATGACGCCGTTCTCCTCGGCGGTGCCGATCAGCGGGCGCTCGGCCTCCGCGAGAGCGGCGGCCGGGACTCCGGCGAGCTGCTCCGCCGTGGCCTTCTCGTTGCCCTCCATGTCCTTGCCGCCACCGGCCAGCAGGTACGGGGCCTTGGCGTGCGCGTGGTCGCGCAGCGACATGATGAGCAGCTTCGGGGACAGCGGCTTGCCCGTGTTCCAGGCCGGGCACTGCGACTGGCAGCGACCGCACTCCGTACACGTGGAGAAGTCGAGGATGCCCTTCCAGGAGAACTGCTCGACCTGGGAGACACCGAAGGAGTCGTCCTCGCCCGGGTCCTCGAAGTCGATCTCCTTGCCGCCCGAGGTCATCGGCTGCAGGGCGCCGAGGGCCGTGGAGCCGTCCGCGTTCCGCTTGAACCAGATGTTCGGGAAGCCGAGGAAGCGGTGCCAGGCGACACCCATGTTGGTGTTGAGCGAGACCGTGATCATCCAGGTGAAGGACGTGACGATCTTGAGCGCCGCGAAGAAGTACGTCAGGTACTGGATCGTGCTCAGGCTCAGGCCGTCGAAGGCGGCGATCAGCGGGTACGAGGCGAAGAAGCCCGGCTCCCAGCCGTCGACGCCGTGCTGGACGCCCTCCAGCGCGCGCAGCGTCATGATGCAGACGCCGACGATCAGGATGACGGCCTCGACGAAGTACGCCTGGCCCGTCTTGGAACCGGTGAAGCGGGACTTGCGGCCCGCCGCGCTCGGTCGGCTCAGCTGACGGATCACGATCAGGGTGACGATGCCGAGCACGGTCATCAGGCCGAGGAACTCGGTGAAGATCTCGTACGGCAGCCAGTCACCGATGATCGGGATCAGCCAGTCGGCCTGGAAGAGCTGGCCGAAGGCGTTGACGATCGTCAGCAGCAGCGAGAAGAAGCCCACCGCCACGAACCAGTGCGCGAAGCCGACGATGCCCCAGCGGTTCATACGGGTGTGGCCGAGGAACTCCTTGACCAGGGTGATGGTGCGCTGCGTGGGATCGCCGGTGCGCGTGCCCGCGGGCACTGGCTGGCCGAGTCGCACGAAGCGGTAGATCTGCACGGTGGCACGGCCGAACAGTGCGACGGCCACCACCGTGATGACCAGCGACACGATGATCGCGGCGAGTTGCATGGAAGGGCTCCTCGGGCGGCACTTACTAAGCGGTAACTTATGAAGTCAAGGCTTGAGGTTACCCATTCCCGACGCCGCAATGTAGCCGAGCGTGCGGTGATCTGTGTCGCTCAGGCGACCCTTTGCCGGTACGCCGCACGCGGGGTCTGCGCCAGGATCGCGAGGTCCATCCCGAGCCAGTGGTTCTCCACATAATGCCGGTCGAGCAGAGCCATCTCCTCCCAGGGGAGGTCCGAACGCGCGCTGACCTGCCACAATCCGGTCATTCCGGGGCGTACGAGCAGCCGTTCGGGGCGGTCGGTGCGGGCCTCCGGTCGCGGCCCGACCAGCGACATCTCGCCGCGGATCACGTTCAGCAGCTGCGGGAGGCAGTCGAGGGCGCAGCGGTCCAGGGCCGCGCCGATCCGGCCGGCGCCGTCGTCGGTGCGCAGTCGCCAGGTGCGGAAGGGGCGCCCGGCCAGGCCCGCCACGGGTTGCCGTACGAAGGGCCGCCCGCCCTGGGTCACGTACAGCACGGCGGTGGCCAGTGCGAGGGGCGCGGCGGCGAGGGCCAGCAGGGCGACCGCCCCGACGAGGTCGAGCACCCGCTTGGCCGGTGGCCTGGCCGGCCGGAGCCGGAGCCATGGCCCTGACCGGGCGGGGTGGGTCAGCAGGAGGGGCATGCCAGCACGCTGCCGTACGCCTTCGGCGGTCTTGCGGTGGCGCGCGCTGCCGTGACCCGTTCGGCGGTCCCGGCGCCGCGCCGGGGCGCGGCCCCGGATTCCGTGCCTCGAAGGCCCGCCGGGCGGGAATCGCGGGCGGGTTGCGCGTAAGGATGGCCTAAAGGTTGAGTCGACTCGACTCAGTTCTGTTGACGCATGCGCGGCGATGGGGCATGGTTGAGTCTGTTCCACTCAAGTCAGCTGGAGGAATTGAAATGGCACGTGCGGTCGGCATCGACCTGGGCACCACTAACTCCGTCGTCAGCGTTCTGGAAGGCGGCGAGCCCACCGTCATCACCAACGCCGAGGGCGCCAGGACCACGCCGTCCGTCGTCGCCTTCGCCAAGAACGGCGAGGTCCTCGTCGGCGAGGTGGCCAAGCGCCAGGCGGTCACGAACGTGGACCGGACCATCCGCTCCGTCAAGCGCCACATGGGCACTGACTGGAAGATCAACCTGGATGGCAAGGACTTCAACCCGCAGCAGATGAGCGCCTTCATCCTGCAGAAGCTGAAGCGCGACGCCGAGGCGTACCTGGGTGAGAAGGTCACGGACGCGGTCATCACCGTCCCGGCCTACTTCAACGACTCTGAGCGTCAGGCGACGAAGGAGGCCGGCGAGATCGCGGGCCTGAACGTCCTGCGTATTGTCAACGAGCCGACGGCCGCCGCCCTGGCCTACGGCCTCGACAAGGACGACCAGACCATTCTCGTCTTCGACCTCGGTGGCGGCACCTTCGACGTGTCGCTCCTGGAGATCGGCGACGGCGTCGTCGAGGTGAAGGCCACCAACGGTGACAACCACCTCGGTGGTGACGACTGGGACCAGCGCGTCGTCGACTACCTGGTGAAGCAGTTCGTGAGCGGCCACGGCGTGGACCTCTCCAAGGACAAGATGGCGCTCCAGCGCCTGCGCGAGGCCGCCGAGAAGGCGAAGATCGAGCTGTCCTCCTCCACGGAGACCTCGATCAACCTGCCCTACATCACGGCTTCCGCCGAGGGCCCGCTGCACCTGGACGAGAAGCTCACGCGCGCCCAGTTCCAGCAGCTGACCGCGGACCTGCTCGACCGCTGCAAGACCCCGTTCCACAACGTCATCAAGGACGCCGGCATCGCGCTGTCCGAGATCGACCACGTGGTCCTGGTCGGCGGCTCCACCCGTATGCCGGCCGTCGCCGAGCTCGTCAAGGAGCTCACCGGTGGTCAGGACGCCAACAAGGGCGTCAACCCGGACGAGGTCGTCGCCATCGGCGCCACCCTCCAGGCCGGTGTGCTCAAGGGTGAGGTCAAGGACGTCCTGCTCCTCGACGTGACCCCGCTGTCCCTCGGTATCGAGACCAAGGGCGGCATCATGACCAAGCTGATCGAGCGCAACACCACGATCCCGACGAAGCGCTCCGAGATCTTCACGACGGCCGAGGACAACCAGCCGTCCGTGCAGATCCAGGTCTACCAGGGCGAGCGCGAGATCGCGGCGTACAACAAGAAGCTCGGCATGTTCGAGCTGACGGGCCTGCCCCCGGCCCCGCGTGGCGTCCCGCAGATCGAGGTCTCCTTCGACATCGACGCGAACGGCATCATGCACGTCACGGCCAAGGACCTCGGCACGGGCAAGGAGCAGAAGATGACCGTCACCGGCGGCTCCTCGCTCGGCAAGGACGAGGTCGACCGCATGCGCCAGGAGGCGGAGCAGTACGCGGACGAGGACCTGCGCCGCAAGGAGGCGGCCGAGTCCCGCAACCAGGGCGAGCAGCTCGTCTACCAGACGGAGAAGTTCGTCAAGGACAACGAGGACAAGGTCCCGGCCGACGTCAAGACCGAGGTCGAGTCCGCCGTCGCCGAGCTGAAGGAATCGCTCAAGGGCGAGGACACGGCCGAGATCCGCACCGCGACGGAGAAGCTCGCCGCGGTCAGCCAGAAGCTCGGCCAGGCCATCTACGCCGACGCGCAGGCCGCCCAGGCGGCCGGCGGCGCCGGTGACGCGGGCCAGGCCAAGGCCGACGACGACGTCGTCGACGCCGAGATCGTCGACGACGAGAAGCCGAAGGGCGGCGCTGCCTGATGTCGGAGGAGACCCCGGGCTTCGACGAGAAGCCCGAAGTCCCCGACACCGGTCAGAACGACGCCGAGCCGAAGGCCGCCGACTCCGCCAAGGAGGAGGCGGCGGCCCCGGCCGGGGACGCAAGCCAGGACGTGGCGCTGCTGGCGCAGCTGGACCAGGCCCGTACCGCGCTCTCCGAGCGCACCGCGGACCTCCAGCGGCTTCAGGCCGAGTACCAGAACTACCGCCGCCGGGTGGAGCGGGACCGGATCACCGTCAAGGAGATCGCGGTCGCGTCCCTCCTGACGGAACTGCTTCCGACCCTGGACGACATCGGCCGGGCGCGGGAACATGGCGAGCTGGTCGGCGGCTTCAAGTCGGTGGCCGAATCGCTGGAGACCGTCGCCGCCAAGATGGGCCTGCAGCAGTTCGGCAAGGAGGGCGAGCCCTTCGACCCGACGATCCACGAGGCCCTGATGCACTCGTACGCGCCGGACATCACGGAGGACACCTGCGTGGCGATCCTTCAGCCGGGGTACCGCATCGGCGAGCGTACGATCCGTCCCGCACGGGTCGCGGTGGCCGAGCCCCAGCCGGGGGCGGCCCCCAAGTCCGAGTCCGCGGAGGGCGAAGCGCCGGACGGCTTGGACGCGGATGCCCCCGACAAGGGCTGATGCACCACACGTAGCAGCACGGGAGGAGGGACACCGGGGATGAGCACGAAGGACTTCGTCGAGAAGGACTACTACAAGGTCCTCGGTGTCCCGAAGGACGCCACCGAGGCCGAGATCAAGAAGGCGTACCGGAAGCTCGCTCGCGAGTACCACCCGGACGCCAACAAGGGCGACGCCTCCGCCGAGGAGCGCTTCAAGGAGATCTCCGAGGCGAACGACATCCTCGGCGACGCCAAGAAGCGCAAGGAGTACGACGAGGCGCGCGCACTGTTCGGTAACGGTGGCTTCCGCCCCGGGCCGGGCGGCGGCGGCTCGTTCAACTTCGACCTCGGCGACCTCTTCGGGGGTCAGCAGCAGGGCGCCGGCCAGGCCGGCGGCTTCGGCGGCGGCCTCGGTGACGTCTTCGGCGGCCTCTTCAACCGCGGCGCCGGCCCCGGTACGGGCACCCGTACCCAGCCGCGCCGCGGCCAGGACATCGAGTCGGAGGTCACCCTCTCCTTCACGGAGGCGGTGGACGGGGCCACGGTCCCGCTGCGGATGTCCTCCCAGGCTCCCTGCAAGGCCTGTTCGGGCACCGGCGACAAGAACGGCACCCCCCGGGTGTGCCCGACCTGCGTCGGCACCGGCCAGGTCTCGCGGGGCAGCGGCGGTGGCTTCTCGCTGACCGACCCCTGTGCGGACTGCAAGGGCCGCGGCCTGATCGCGGAGACCCCGTGCGAGGTCTGCAAGGGCAGCGGGCGCGCCCGTAGCTCCCGCACCATGCAGGTCAGGATCCCGGCGGGCGTCTCCGACGGCCAGCGGATCCGGCTGCGCGGCAAGGGTGCGCCGGGCGAGCGCGGCGGTCCCGGCGGTGACCTCTACGTGGTCGTGCACGTCGGTTCCCACCCGGTGTTCGGCCGCAAGGACGACAACCTGACGGTGACCGTGCCCGTGACGTTCGCGGAGGCGGCGCTGGGTGCCGACATCAAGGTCCCGACCTTGAACGGTCCCTCGGTGACGCTGAAGCTGCCCCCGGGCACCCCCAACGGGCGCACCATGCGGGCCCGCGGCAAGGGAGCGGTCCGCAAGGACGGCACCCGCGGCGACCTGCTGGTCACGGTGGAGGTCGCGGTCCCGACCGAACTGTCCGACAAGGCCCGCGAGGCCCTGGAGATGTACCGCGATGCGACGGAGTCGCAGGACCCGCGCTCCGCGCTGTTCGAGTCCGCGAAGGGAGCATGACATGGACGGCCGCCGACGACAGTCCTCCCGTCTGGGAAGTGGTGCCTACCAACTGACCGACGAGACCCCGGTCTACGTGATCTCGGTGGCCGCCCAGCTCTCCGGTCTGCATCCGCAGACCCTCCGCCAGTACGACCGTCTCGGCCTGGTCTCCCCGGACCGTACGGCCGGCCGCGGCCGGCGCTACTCGGCCCGTGACATCGAACTGCTCCGTACGGTGCAGGCGTTGTCGCAGGACGAGGGCATCAACCTGGCGGGCATCAAGCGCATCATCGAACTGGAGAACCAGGTCGCCGCGCTCCAGCAGCGCGTGGCCGAGCTCGCCGCGGCCGTGGACGGGGCGGCGGCCACGCTGCAGGCCCGCGAGGCCCAGGTGCACGCCTCGTACCGGCGCGACCTGGTCCCGTACCAGCCCCCGCAGCCGGGCAGCGCCCTGGTCGTCTGGCGCCCGAACCCCAAGCGCCCGATGGACTGACCGGCACCCCGCCGGTTCCGTTCTCGCACACGCGTACACCCGCAGGCCCCGCCCCTTCCAGGGCGGGGCCTGCGGCCTTCGGTGGAGCCCTCAGAGACCTTCCGGATCCGGCTCGTGGTCCGGGTGGCCCTCGCAGTCCTGCTCCGGGCCCGAGGGGCGGCCCAGGATGCCGGCCTGGGCGATGAGGTAGCCGAGCTGGGCGCGGCTGCCGCTGCCGAGGGTGGTCGCGAGCTTGGCGATGTGTGCCCGGCAGGTGCGGACGTTCATGCCGAGGCGGCGTGCGATGGCCTCGTCGACGTGGCCCTCGATCAGGAGCTGGGCGATGGTCCGCTGCACGCCGGAGATCCCGCCGGGGGTGCTGCGGTAGGTCACTTCCTCCTGGAGCGGCACGGCCCGGTGCCACAGCTGCTCGAAGACCTTGATGAGGTAGTCGACCAGGCCCGGGTGACGCAGTTCCAGGGCGACCCGGCGGTCGTCGCTCACCGGGATGAAGGCCACCGTACGATCGAAGATGATCAGGCGTTCTATCAGTTCTTCCAGGGTGCGGATCTCCACCTTGCCCGTGGAGATCCGCTCCACGTACGCGAGCGTGCCCTGGCTGTGCCGCGCGGTGTGCTGGTACAAGGTCCGTATGCTGACCCCGCGGTCGATCAGCGGCTGGTCGCGTTCCAGGGCCTGGGTGAGGGCCAGGGAGGGGCGGGCGCCGCCCGGTTGGACCGTCAGCACCTCGGTATGACATTCGGCCGTCGCGAGGTTCAGGGCGGCGTTGATCTGTTCGAAGCCCTCCAGCACCGTGATGGCATGCGTGTTGGCCGGGCTCTGTGCGCTGATGGCAAGGAAAGGCTCGAAAGTGTCGGTGAGATCTACAGCGCTGCGTCGGCGGTCCTGGATCTCACGTTCAATCGGATGGAGCCGTTGAGCCAAAGCTACGGCCGGCGGAACCGGGCGGAGCTGGTTCGCGTCATCCGGGTCGGGCTGCAGAAGAGCGAATTCAAGCAGGCAGGGGGCGTTCTGGATCTCGCCCCGGGCGATCCGGCCGGTGCTCAGCGCGGTGGCGTAGAGCCGCGTCCCCTCGGCGCACATGGACGTCACAGGGTGGGGATGTGTCGCCTTTGTCTCGTTTCGCGTCAAATCTCCACCCCCCAGGGTCCTGAACATGCAAGAACATGATGCATCGTCCCTGTGGCATTGACGTGCCTGAATGAGCCATCGTCTGTCACGCGGGGGAGAGGATTCCATCAAGTGAGGACGAAGCCGACCATGTACAAGAGAATGCTTCGCTCGGTGCTTGCCATAGTTTTCTCCGCCGTTGCGGTTTTTGGGGCAGTCAGCGCCGTCGAAAGTGACGCGGGGAGCGCTAGGGACGGTCAGGGCACGAGCCTGACGAGCACGGACGACACGGGCTGGACCACGGCACCCGCGGGTAAGTACGCGGACACCGGCTGGACCAGCCACCAGCTGGGCGGAAACGGCGATACGGGTTGGACCGACGCGCCTGTGACGGTGTCCGCGTGACCCCCGACGATCGCGGCTTCCGCCGCGAGATGGCCTCGGCCTACCGATCGGGCTGGCAGTTCATCGATCTCGCCACGGCCATCCCCCACCCGGGCGACTCGTTGATGGTCACCCTGTTCGGCCAACCGATCGTCGTCGTGCGCGAGGAGGACGAGGACGTACGTGCCTACCGGTGCCTGCGCCGCCCGCGGGGCGCGCCGCAGCCCGTCCGCTGCGAGGTGCGCTACGGAATGGTCTTCGTCAATCTCGATCAGCGTGATCACCAGCTCTTCGAACCCGATATCACCACCGCCACCCCCCGCAGTGCCTGACGCGATTCCCCCGTCGTTCCAGATCGCTCAGGCGCTACCCCCACACAACGGCGCCATCGTGGACCTGACCACGATGGCGCCGTTGTGATGCCCTCGTCCAGTGTCTTATCCGGACAAGATGAAAAATCAACGGCTTACGCGCGCCCCATGGCCCGGTCCAGGGTGATCTCCATGACGACCCGGTCGGGATTGGGCGACGGCGTGCGCCCGTAGCGCTCCGCGTAGCGCGCCACCGCGTCGGCGACCGACGCCTCGTCCGTGCGGATCACCGCGAGGCCCTCCAGCGTGGCCCAGCGGCGCCCTTCCATCTGGCAGACCGCGACCCGCGCGCCCTGCGGTCGCGTCTCCTGCGCCGCCAGGATGTTGCGCACCTTCTTGCTGTGCCGGTTGCTGATCACCCGGGCCAGGCCGGCCTCCGGGTCGTACGTCACGCCCACCGGCACCACGTGGGGCGTGCCGTCGGGGCGCGGGGTGGTCAGGGTGCAGACGTGCCGCTCCCGCCAGAAGGCGAGGTACTCGGGCGTCGGGTTGAGTACGTCATGAGACATGGCCCGAAGGGTACGGCCCAACGGTGTCCTCAGTTGCCTTGAGTGGAATAGACTCAACTTTGCATACGCTGACTCTGTCAGTGTTGTTGTCAGAGCTTGTTGGGGGCTCGTGCGAGCTTGCCAGCTACCCCTCGGGGAGAGGAGAGGACACCGTGGACGCCGAGCTGACGAACAAGAGCCGGGACGCGCTGAACGCGGCCACCAGCAGGGCCGTCAAGGACGGCCACGCGGATCTGACCCCCGCGCACCTCCTGCTGGCCCTGCTCGCCGGCGAGGACAACGAGAACGTCATCGACCTGCTGGTCGCCACCGACGCCGACCAGGCCGCCGTACGCGCCGGGGCGGAGCGGCTGCTCGCCGCCCTGCCCAGCGTCACCGGCTCCACGGTCGCGCCCCCGCAGCCCACCCGCGAGCTGCTCGCCGTACTCGCCGAGGCGGACGCGGAGGCGGGCAAGCTCGGCGACGACTACCTCTCCACCGAACACCTCCTCATCGCCGTCGCCGCCAAGGGCGGCGCGGCCGGCGAGGTCCTTTCCACCCAGGGCGCGACGGCGAAGAAGCTGCTCGACGCCTTCGAGAACGCACGAGGAGGACGGCGGGTGACCACCCCCGATCCCGAGGGTCAGTACAAGGCCCTGGAGAAGTTCGGCACCGACTTCACGGCAGCCGCGCGTGAGGGCAAGCTCGACCCGGTCATCGGCCGTGACCAGGAGATCCGGCGCGTCGTGCAGGTGCTCTCGCGCCGTACGAAGAACAACCCCGTGCTCATCGGCGAGCCCGGCGTCGGCAAGACCGCCGTCGTCGAGGGCCTGGCCCAGCGCATCGTCAAGGGCGACGTCCCCGAGTCCCTGAAGAACAAGCGCCTGGTCTCCCTGGACCTCGGCGCCATGGTCGCCGGCGCCAAGTACCGCGGCGAGTTCGAGGAGCGGCTGAAGACCGTACTCGCGGAGATCAAGTCCAGCGACGGCCAGATCATCACCTTCATCGACGAGCTGCACACCGTCGTCGGCGCGGGCGCCGGCGGCGACTCCGCCATGGACGCGGGCAACATGCTCAAGCCCATGCTGGCCCGTGGCGAGCTGCGGATGGTCGGCGCGACCACCCTCGACGAGTACCGCGAGCGGATCGAGAAGGACCCGGCGCTGGAGCGGCGCTTCCAGCAGGTGCTGGTCGCCGAGCCGTCCGTCGAGGACACGATCGCGATCCTGCGCGGGCTCAAGGGCCGCTACGAGGCCCACCACAAGGTCGTCATCAACGACAGCGCGCTGGTGGCCGCCGCGACCCTCTCCGACCGGTACATCACCTCCCGCTTCCTCCCCGACAAGGCCATCGACCTCGTCGACGAGGCCGCGTCCCGGCTGCGCATGGAGATCGACTCCTCCCCGCTGGAGATCGACGAGCTCCAGCGTTCCGTGGACCGGCTGCGGATGGAGGAGCTGGCCCTGAAGAACGAGTCCGACCCGGCCTCCATCGAGCGCCTGGAGAAGATCCGCAAGGACCTCGCGGACCGGGAGGAGGAGCTGCGCGGACTGACCGCCCGCTGGGAGAAGGAGAAGCAGTCCCTCAACCGGGTCGGCGAACTCAAGGAGCGCCTGGACGACCTGCGCGGTCAGGCCGAGCGCGCCCAGCGCGACGGCGACTTCGACACCGCGTCCAAGCTGCTCTACGGGGAGATCCCGACCCTGGAGCGCGAGCTGGCGGAGGCCACCGAGGAGGAGGCGGAGGCGTCCAAGACCGGGCACTCCAAGACCGGACACTCCAAAGGCGCGATGGTCAAGGACGAGGTCGGCCCCGACGACATCGCCGACGTGGTGGGAGCCTGGACCGGCATCCCGGCCGGCCGGCTGCTGGAGGGCGAGACCCAGAAGCTGCTGCGCATGGAGGACGAGCTGGGCCGCCGGCTGATCGGCCAGGGCGAGGCCGTCCGGGCCGTCTCGGACGCCGTGCGCCGCACCCGGGCCGGCATCGCCGACCCGGACCGCCCGACCGGCTCCTTCCTCTTCCTCGGCCCGACCGGCGTGGGCAAGACGGAGCTGGCCAAGGCGCTCGCCGACTTCCTCTTCGACGACGAGCGGGCCATGGTCCGCATCGACATGTCGGAGTACGGCGAGAAGCACAGCGTGGCCCGCCTCGTCGGCGCCCCGCCCGGCTACGTCGGCTACGAGGAGGGCGGCCAGCTCACCGAGGCTGTGCGCCGCCGCCCGTACAGCGTGGTGCTGCTGGACGAGGTGGAGAAGGCCCACCCCGAGGTCTTCGACGTCCTGCTCCAGGTCCTGGACGACGGCCGGCTCACGGACGGCCAGGGCCGGACCGTGGACTTCCGCAACGCCATCCTGATCCTGACCTCGAACCTGGGCAGCCAGTTCCTGGTGGATCCGCTGACCCCGCCGGAGCAGAAGAAGCAGCAGGTCCTGGACGTGGTGCGGGCCTCCTTCAAGCCGGAGTTCCTCAACCGCCTGGACGACCTGGTGGTCTTCTCCGCGCTGACCCAGGACGAGCTCGCGCACATCGCGGAGCTCCAGATCGGCCGCCTGGCCCGGCGCCTGGCCGACCGCCGGCTGACCCTGGACGTCACGCCCGAGGCCCTGGCCTGGCTGGCCGACAAGGGCAACGACCCGGCGTACGGAGCCCGGCCGCTGCGCCGCCTGATCCAGACGGCGATCGGCGACCGCCTGGCGAAGGAGATCCTCTCCGGCGAGGTCCGGGACGGCGACACCGTACGGGTCGACGTGGCGGGCGAGGACCTGCTGGTCGGCAAGGCGCTCTGAGCCTCAGGAGGCGTCGAAGCGGACCTTCACGGTCGTCCCGACCTCGGGAGTGATCCGCAACCGCAGCCCGGCCGCCCGGCCGGGCTGCGGCACGTCGTGGGTGAGGGCGAAGCAGCCCTCGCTCTCCGGGTCGTAGTTCTGCGGATGCGGCCCCGGGCAGGCGACCTGCTCCGGTGCCTTCGGGAAGGACGCGACCCAGGCCTCGACATCGACGTGCTCCATGCGGAAGGTGCCCAGGACGCTCGTGCGGCCGTCCGCCGCGGCGGTCCGGTCGCACCGTCCGTCCCGCGAGAGCGCCGGTGGGGCCATCCGGGCGAACGCCAGGACCTCCGCGCAGTCGGCCGTCCCCCGAGGGCCGTCGGTCCCGCCCGGATCCTCCGCGGCCGGCCACAGCGCGGCGGCGCCCACGGCGACCGCGAGGGCCACGACCACGCCCAGGACCGGCTTCGACGCACCGCGCGTGACCATGCACTCCCCTTACCCGGTTCTTACTCGTTCCGCCCGGAGCGGATCGTACGTGCGGGGCTGGACACAGGGTGGGCGCGATGGGGGAGGATGCAGGTATCCGCACGAAGGGAAAACACGGTGAGCATCGACCCGGCCTCGATTCCGAACTTCGGAGGGCAGCAGCCCGATCCGCAGGCCACAGGACCGGCGGGCCCCGTCGTCCCCGACCAGGATCTGGTCAAGCAGCTGCTGGAGCAGATGGAGCTCAAGTACGTCGTCGACGACGAGGGTGACCTCGCGGCGCCGTGGGAGGAGTTCCGCACGTACTTCATGTTCCGCGGCGAGGACGAGCAGCAGGTCTTCTCGGTGCGGACCTTCTACGACCGTCCGCACAAGATCGACGAGAAGCCGCAGCTTCTCGAGTCGATCGACGACTGGAACCGCCGCACCCTGTGGCCGAAGGTCTACAGCCACACGCACGACGACGGCTCGGTCCGTCTGATCGGTGAGGCGCAGATGCTGATCGGCACCGGCGTCAACCTGGAGCACTTCGTGTCCTCCACGGTCAGCTGGGTCCGCGCCTCCATCGAGTTCGACAAGTGGCTCGTCGAGCAGCTCGGCCTGGAGCAGGACATCGACTCCACCGACGGCGACGACGACAGCAACGGCGACGCCAACAGCTAGCCGTTACAGCGGTACACGGGCGATGAGCAGCAGATACAGCCCGTAGCCGTAACCGAGCCCGGCCAGCACCGAGGTCACCATGACCGCGGTGCGCGGCCGGGCTTTCGCCATGACGGCGGCCATCGGCAGGAGCAGCGGGAAGGCCGGCAGCAGGAAGCGCGGCTTGGACTCGAAGAAGCCGGCCCCGCCGAAGCCGATGACCATCAGGACCGCGGTGTACACGAGCAGGGACAGCGGGATGCGGTCCAGCACCAGCAGCACCGCCAGCAGCCCGGCCGCGGCCAGCAGGACCACGGTCACGGTGGTGGCGAGCGGCACGTGCCCACCGGTCAGCACCCGCTCGGCGGAGCGCAGCGCCCCGGCGCCGAAATCGAAGCGGGAGCCCCAGTCGCGCTGCACGGCGAAGTAGCCGCCGAAGGGGTCGCCCACCCGCACGCCGACGGCCAGGACGTACGCCGTCCAGCCCGCCGGCGCCACCAGCCCGGCCAGCCACACCTCGGGTGCCCGGGATCTTCGTACGACGACGGTGTGCAGGGCCACGACCGAGACGGCGGCCGCGACTGCCAGCCCGGTGGGGCGGGTCAGCCCGGCCAGTACCGCGAGACCGGCGGCCCACAGCCAGCGCTCGCGCAGCAGGGCGTACAGCGCCCAGGCGGCGAAGGCGGCCAGCAGGGCCTCGGTGTAGGCCAGGGTGAGCACCACCGCGTGCGGCAGCGCCGCCCACAGACCCACGAGCAGCAGCCCGGCGCGCGGGCCGATCACCCGCTCCCCGACCCGGTAGATCCCGAGGGCGGCCACGGCGGCGGAGACCCAGGCGACGAGGAGCGCGGCGGGGACCGCCCCGCCGGGCAGTATCGGGGAGACGAGCCGTATCAGGGTGGGGTAGAGCGGGAAGAAGGCGTGGTCGCTCTGCACGGGCCCGGTCCCGGTGGTGGCCCCGGGCCACATCAGGGTCCGCCCGTAGCCGTGGGCGGCGATCCGCAGGTACCAGTCCGAGTCCCAGGACCTGCCGAGCACCTTCAGCGGATCCCGCCCGGCCCACCAGGCCCCGAGGCCGAGCACCAGCACCCCGCCCCCGCGCACGGCGGCGAACACCCCCAGCGCGATCACCGTGGTCGGCGCGGCCGAGCGCACGGCCCGGACCGCGCGCATCTCCAGCGGCGACACGGACACGCCGGCTCTGCCCGTTGCCATCGATCCCCGACTTCCAGCTCGCGGTGGGTCCGCTCACCCGGCGGTGAGGGCTTGGGGCACGTGCACGACGCACAGCTTCACACCGCCCCCACAACCCCGCAAGGACGCGGGATGTCCGCGGGTGGAACGGTCCGGGGGAACGAGATCACCGGGCCCGTGGTCAGAGCCGGCGCAGCCGCTCCGCGGCCTCGCGCAGGACGTCCTCGCGCTTGCAGAAGGCCCAGCGGACCTGGGTGGCGCCGGCGGCCTTGTCGTCGTAGAAGACCTGGTTCGGGATGGCGACCACGCCGCAGCGTTCCGGGAGGGCGCGGCAGAAGGCGAGGCCGTCCTTCTCGCCGAGGGGGGTGATGTCGGTGGTGATGAAGTACGTGCCCTGCGGGCGGAAGACCTCGAAGCCGGCCGCCGCGAGGCCGTCGGCGAGGATGTCGCGCTTGGCGGCCAGGTCGGCGCGGAGGGTGTCGTAGTAGCTGTCGGGCAGGGCGAGGGCCTCGGCGATCGCGTACTGGAAGGGGCCGGAGGAGACGTAGGTGAGGAACTGCTTCACCGAGCGGACCGCCGCGATCAGCTCCGGGGACGCGGTGATCCAGCCGACCTTCCAGCCCGTGAACGAGTAGGTCTTCCCGGCCGAGGAGATGGTGACCGTGCGCTCGCGCATGCCCGGGAGACCCGCCAGGGGCGTGTGGGCGCCCTCGAAGACCAGGTGTTCGTACACCTCGTCCGTGACCACCAGCAGGTCGCGCTCGACCGCCAGCTCGGCGATCGCCGTCAGCTCGGCCGGGGTCAGGACGGTGCCGGTCGGGTTGTGCGGGGTGTTCAGGAGCAGCAGGCGGGTGCGCGGGGTGACGGCGGCGCGCAGTTCGTCCAGGTCGAGGGCGAAGGCCCCGGCGTGCGGACGCAGGGTGACGGGTACGCGTACCGCGCCGGCCATGGCGATGCAGGCCGCGTACGAGTCGTAGTACGGCTCCAGGGCGATGACCTCGTCGCCCGGCTCCAGGAGGGCGAGGAGGGCGGCGGCGATGGCCTCCGTGGCGCCCGCCGTGACGAGGACCTCCGTGTCGGGGTCGTGAGCGAGACCGTAGAAGCGCTGCTGGTGCGCGGCGATCGCGGTGCGCAGCTCCGGGACGCCCGGCCCCGGCGGGTACTGGTTGCCGAGTCCCGTGAGGACGGCGCGGGAGGCCGCCTCAGCGATCTGCGCAGGGCCGTCGGTGTCGGGGAAGCCCTGGCCGAGGTTGATCGAACCGGTGCGCGTGGCCAGCGCCGACATCTCCGCGAAGATCGTCGTGCCGAAGGCCGCCAGACGGCGGTTCAGGAAGGGGCGGTCGCTGCTCACGGGGGTGCTCATGGTCGTCATCCTGAGGGCAACCTCTGGACTTCCTCAAGTGTGCTTTGGGCCGTGCGGCCCGGGGGCATTTCCCCTTCACGCGGGACGCGGGGATCCCGCTCCCCCGGGAAGACCGGGGTGGGAGAGAGGTGGCGGACATGGGGTTCGTCTTCGTCTTTGTCGTGATCCTGCTGTTCATCGCGGCGTACTTCCTTACCAAGCTGGTCCGGTCGTCCACGAGGCGCAGCTCGTCCCGTGGCCGAGGCCGCGGCGGCAGCGGCAGCACCGGCCACGGCGGCTGGTGGGCGGGTGACGGCGGCGGCGACTCGGGGGGCGGCTGCGGCTCGTCCTCCTCGTGCGGGGGATCGTCCTCCTCGTGCGGAGGCGGCGGCTGCGGCGGCGGGTCCAGCTGACACCGGGCGCAGGGTGTCGGGCGCCGGGCGCCGGGCGTTGTGCACCGTGCACCGAGCACCGCAAAGGCACGCGCCCGGCACCCTCGCGGTACCGCGTGGACGAGGGCGTTCGACGGTCCGATCGCCGTCCTGCGCCCTCTCGTTCGCCGATGCATGACGACGCGCGGGACGCAACCTGTTGAACACGTGAACTGCCGAGCCCCCGGGGGGATGTAAACCCCGTCAAGTTGGGTAAAAACGCTGTGAGTGCCGTGCCTTTCATGATTCCCTCGGTTGAGTAGACCAGTCCTCGGACCTCCCGGGACTCCCTGTGGACCCGTGCCGGTTTCCCCCCACCCGTGCTTGCTACCGCTGGCGGGCCCCGGCCCATCTCCCTCGCGCGTTTGCGGAGCCGACTCATGCTCACGACCCTCCAGACCTCATACACCGACACGCGTGCCGCCGATCTCGCCTGGGCCCTGGGTCGGGACCGGCTGCCCGCCCTGGCCGTACTGAACCTCGAACTTTCGGGGGCGAAGGTGGAGTTGCGCCTGCTCGGGGCGTCCCACCAGGTGCTTCTGGAGGAGGGGGAGGTGCTCTGCTCGGAGACCGTCGCCTGTATGCCCGGCAGCAGCACACCGCTGCCGCTCGGCGTGGCCAAGCGGGTGGGCGACTGGGAGTACGAGTTCGCCGCGCGGGTCGAGACCCTTTCCCGCGGCTCCTTCGCCGGGCGGGCCCAGGAGTTGCTCGCACTGGTGGCGGATCACCCGAACGGACTAGCGGGGACCTTCCCCGGAAGTCCGCACGCCTTCACCGCCATGCTCGCGCAGCGCTTCGAGGGTCAGGTGCGCTGGCGGACCTGGCACGCGTACCCGCAGGAGGGCCAGCTGGTGGCCACCCGGACACGGGTGGGCGTACGGATCGGGGCGCCCGCACCGGCGGCCCTGGAATCGCCCGCCCTGCTGTAGCGGGCGCCGGGGCGCGATCGTCGTGCCACGGTTACGCCAACTGGCGGGTTCAGTACGTCACTTGCACCCATGTGGGTGACCGGATGTGGGTGGGTGGTGACGTACGGTTCGCTTCATGATCGACCGTTCCGTCCCGCGCCGGGTACTCCCGGCCCCGGAGCCGCGGGGCGCCGCGACCGTCCCGGCCGCCCTGCCCGTACGGCCCCGGACCGGCCGACTCCTCGTCCTGGCCACCGTGTTCATCTGCGCCGCCTGCGGGCTCGTGTACGAGCTGGAGCTGCTCGCCCTCGGCACCTACCTCATCGGCGACTCCGTCACCCAGGCGTCGGTCGTGCTGTCCGTCATGGTCTTCGCCATGGGTGTCGGCTCCCTGCTCGCCAAGCGCTTCCGCCACCGGCCCGCCTTCGGCTTCGGCGCCATCGAGGCCGGGCTCGCCCTGCTCGGCGGGCTGTCGGCCGTAGCGCTGTACGCGAGCTTCGCCTGGCTGGGGGAGTCCCGCCCCGCGCTCGTCGCCTTCTCCTTCGCCATCGGGGTGCTCATCGGCGCCGAGATCCCGCTGCTGATGGTCCTCATCCAGCGCATCCGCAGACAGGACGCGGGCGGGGCCGTCGCCGACCTGTTCGCCGCCGATTACGTGGGCGCCCTGGTCGGCGGCCTCGCCTTCCCCTTCCTGCTGCTCCCGATGCTCGGCCAGCTCACCGGTGCCATGGTCACCGGCACCGTCAACGTGATCGTCGGCGGCGGGTTGGTCCTGTGGCTGTTCCGCCGCGACCTGAGCAGACGCTGCCGCTGGCTGCTGATCGGCGCGAACGTGACCGTCCTGGCCGTGCTCGCCTCCGCGACCGTCCTCGCCGACGACTTCGAGCGCAACGCCCGCCGCGCCGTCTACGGCGCGGAGGTCCGGGTCGCCGTTCAGACCGGGGTGCAGGAACTGGTGCTCACCGGCCCGGGCACCGGATCCCCGCGCTCCCTCGACCTCTACCTGGACGGGCGGCTGCGGGTCAGCGGCTACGACGAGTACCGCTACCACGAGGCCCTGGTCCACCCCGCGATGACCGGCCCGCACGCCCGCGTCCTGGTCCTGGGCGGCGGTGACGGGCTCGCCGCGCGCGAGGTGCTCCGCTACCGGGACGTCTCATCCGTCACCGTCGTCGAACTCGACCCCGGCGTGGTCCGCCTCGCCCGCACCGATCCGATGCTCTCCGCCCTCAACGCCGGGGTGTACGAGGACCCGCGGCTGGCCGTCGTCACGCAGGACGCCTTCCGTTGGCTGCGGGGACCGGCCTTCGGCGACCGCTTCGACGTCATCGTCTCCGACCTCCCCGACCCGGGCATCACCCCCAGCACGAAGCTGTACTCGCAGGAGTTCTACGGGCTGGCCGCGCGGGCCCTGCGTCCCGGGGGCCGCATCGCCGTGCACGCCGGACCGCTTGCCACGCGCCCGCGTGCGTACTGGACCGTCGACTCCACCCTGCGCGCCGCCGGCCTGCGCACCGCCCCCTACAGCGCGGGCGGCCGCCTCGCGGGCTTCGCCGCCGGACCCGACCGCACCCCCCACGGCGTGACCGACGTACCACCGCAGGACTGGGGCTTCGTCCTGGCCGCCCGGGACCAGCAGCCGCCCCTGCGCGTGGACCGCGACACGCCCGCGCTGCGCTCGCTCTCGACCCGCTCCCTCCAGGACGCCGCACGCGACGCGGAACGCACCCGGGTGCCCGGACTCCCTCCGTCGACCTTGCCGCACCCGCGCTATTCGTGACCTGGTGCGGGTCTCGTCGGTAGGCTCGACCACATGGAGCATCAGGTGTTCGTCCCGGTACCGGCAGACGATCTCCGCGCCGTGCTGCGCGACCCCGCCCGGGTGGCCCGGTGCGTGCCGGGACTCCAGCAGGACGCCGACACCGACGCCGGGCCGGTCTCGGGCCGGCTCAAGGTCCGGGTCGGCGGGAGCACCGTGACCTACCGGGGCGCCCTGACCGTCACCGAGCGGGACCCCGGGCACTTCACCTTCGACGGCGAGGGCACGGAGGTCCGCGGCAGCGGAACCGTGACGTTCTCCCTCGACCTGCGCCTGACCCCGATCCCGGACGGGACCCGGCTGGACTTCACCGCCGCGGCCACCGCCGACGGGCGCGCCGCGGCCTTCCCGCCCGAGGCCGCGGCCACCGCCGTGGTGCGCCTGCTGGACCGCGCCGCCGGACAGCTGACCCTCGCCGCCGCTCCCGAGGCCGCTCCCGACGCCGTGAGCGACCCGGTGGCCGAGGCCGAGGCCGAGGAAGCGGAGGGCGGCGAGGGCGGAGCGGACGGGCAGGGGCCCGGGTACGTCGAGGACGACGTCACCGAGGTCACCGCCTCCCTCTTCGAGACGGACGTACCGCCGCCGTCCCTGGACCCCTTCCTCGCCGGTCGGTTCGAGGGTTCCGACGGAGCGCCGCGGCCCCCGGCCGAGGCCGCCCACGCCCGCCGCACCATGATCGGCCGCAGTGCGGAGGAGGTGGACCACGCGCCGCCGCGCGGCCGGTACGCCCCGGTCCCCGCGCCCACCTCGGCCGGGGCCGGAGACAGCCTGCGGTGGATCGCCCCGGCCGCCGCCTTCGCGCTGGCCTCGGCAGTCGTCATCGGCCGTGCCCTGCGCCGTCGTCGCTGATCCGCGGGCCGACCGCATTAGGGTCGACCGCATGAGTACGCAACTGAGCGCCGGCGGCGCCGAGGTGACGGTCGACCAGGAGAACGGCTGCCGGATCAGCAGCCTGCGCATCGACGGAACGGAACTACTGCGCCAGGGGCCGAGGTTCGGGGCCTTCCCGATGGTCCCGTGGTGCGGCCGGGTCGCGAACGGACGGTTCCACGACGGCGCGACCGTCCATCAGATGCCGCTCAACCACCCGCCGCACGCTCTCCACGGCTTCGGTCGTGACGCGCCCTGGCGCCCGGCCGGGGCCACCGCCACCGAAGCCGCCTTCGCCTACGACCTCGCCGACCCGTGGCCGTACCCCGGACGGGTGACCCAGGTCGTCACCCTCGCCGAGGACTCGCTGACCCTCGCCATGGGCGTCGAGACGTACGGGGACTCCTTCCCGGCCCAGGTCGGCTGGCACCCGTGGTTCCTGCGCAACCTCGGGGCCGGCGGCCCGGACGCGGAGGTCTCCTTCGAACCCGGATGGCAGGAGGAGCGCGGCGAGGACCACATCCCCACCGGCAGGCGCATCGACCCGAAGCCCCGCCCCTGGGACGACTGCTTCGGCATGCCGAACGGCGTGGACGTCACCCTCACCTGGCCGGGCGCCCTCGAACTGCGGGTCACCAGCCGGGCCGAATGGGTGGTCATCTACGACGAGGAGCCCGAGGCCGTCTGCGTGGAGCCGCAGTCGGGTCCGCCGAACGGGCTGAATTCCCTTCCGCGCCTGGTCACCCCGGTCGATCCGCTGGAGGTCTCCACGACCTGGACCTGGCGTCGCCTCGGCTAGGCCGCTCGCGAGGGCACCTCTAAGCTCAGAAGCATGAGTGACGTACGCGATGCGCTTCTGCAGCAGATCAAGGACAAGGCCGTCGTGCACGGCAAGGTGACCCTCTCCTCCGGCCGCGAGGCCGACTACTACATCGACCTCCGCCGGATCACCCTCGACGGCGAGGCGGCCCCGCTGGTCGGCCAGGTCATGCTCGACCTCACCGCCGAGCTCGAATTCGACTGCGTCGGCGGTCTGACCCTGGGCGCCGACCCGGTCGCCACCTCGATGCTGCACGCCTCCGCGGCGCGCGGTGAGCGCCTGGACGCCTTCGTCGTCCGCAAGGCGCAGAAGGCCCACGGCATGCAGCGCCGTATCGAGGGCACCGACGTGAAGGGCAAGCGCTGCCTGGTGGTCGAGGACACCTCGACCACCGGCGGGTCCCCGCTGACCGCCGTCGAGGCGGTCCGCGAGGCCGGTGGCGAGGTCGTCGCCGTCGCCACGATCGTCGACCGCGGTGCGGCCGACGCGATCGCCGAGGCCGGCCTGCCGTACCTGACCGGCTACCTCCTCGAGGACCTCGGCCTGTCCTAGGCTCCGCCGGATCGTGCGGGCCCCGGCCGCCGCGCCGCGGACCGGGTCGGTCTCGCTCCCGCCCGCGTCGGCCCGGTCCGGCCACCGCGAGAACTGGTGAAGAAAGACCTCGGCCGTCTCTCGGACCGGCCTGACCTGCCCTTTCCCGGACGCCCGGGGTGTTTCACGTGAAACATCCCGGGCCGTTCGCCCACCACGTGAGACCGGCAGTCTGGACCCCTGCGCCGAGTCTGGAAAGATAGGCGCGACGATGACGTCGCCCCCAGGTCAGGGCCCGCAATAAGCACACTCCCCGCACATCCAAGGAGCCGGCAGATGCCCATCGCAACCCCCGAGGTCTACAACGAGATGCTCGACCGGGCGAAGGCAGGCAAGTTCGCCTACCCGGCCATCAATGTGACCTCATCCCAGACCCTGCACGCTGCCCTGCGCGGCTTCGCGGAGGCCGAGAGCGACGGCATCATCCAGATCTCCACCGGTGGTGCGGAGTTCCTGGGTGGCCAGCACAACAAGGACATGGTCACCGGCGCGGTCGCCCTGGCCGAGTTCGCGCACATCGTGGCCGCCAAGTACGACATCACGGTCGCCCTGCACACGGACCACTGCCCGAAGGACAAGCTGGACGGCTACGTACGTCCGCTGCTCGACATCTCCGCCGAGCGCGTGTCCCGCGGTCTGAACCCGCTCTTCCAGTCGCACATGTGGGACGGCTCCGCCGAGACCCTGGCCGACAACCTGGCCATCGGCCAGGAGCTGCTCGCCAAGGCCGTCGCCGCCAAGATCATCCTTGAGGTCGAGATCACCCCGACCGGCGGCGAGGAGGACGGTGTCACCCACGAGATCAACGACGAGCTGTACACCACCGTCGACGACGCGATCCGCACCGCCGAGGCCCTCGGCCTGGGCGAGAAGGGCCGCTACCTGCTGGCCGCCTCCTTCGGCAACGTCCACGGCGTCTACAAGCCGGGCAACGTCGTCCTGCGCCCCGAGCTCCTCAAGGACCTCCAGGCCGGTGTCGCCGAGAAGTACGGCAAGGCCTCCCCGTTCGACTTCGTCTTCCACGGCGGCTCGGGCTCCACGGCCGAGGAGATCGCCACCGCGCTGGAGAACGGCGTCGTGAAGATGAACCTCGACACCGACACCCAGTACGCCTTCACCCGCCCGGTCGTGGACCACATGTTCAGCAACTACGCCGGTGTGCTGAAGGTCGACGGCGAGGTCGGTACGAAGTCCAAGTACGACCCCCGCACCTGGGGCAAGGCCGCCGAGGCGGGCATGGCCGCGCGCGTCGCCGAGGCGTGCGCGAACCTGCGCTCCACCGGCACCAAGCTGAAGTAGTCGGCAGCAGCGAGTCGAACCGAAGGGCCCGGCCCCCGTCCCACGACGGAGGCCGGGCCCTTCGGCGTCCCCCGGCAGGGGTGCGGCGGTGGACGGTGACCGCACGATGGTGTGAACTGCCCCCGGAGGTACGTGTCGGGGGCATGTACGGACCGATCGGTCGGGGGCGGGGGAAGGGCATGTGCACATGAGGGCCGAACGAACGCAGGCGATGCAGGACCGCGCCGTGCGCACCCGCCGGGCGATCCTGGAGGCCGCCGCCGTGGTGTTCGAGGACCGGGGCTACGGCGCGGCCAAACTGACGGACATCGTGCGGCTCGCCAATGTCACCAAAGGCGCGCTCTACTTCCACTTCGACTCGAAGGAGGACCTGGCGCAGGCCGTGATCGACGCCCAGGTCATCATGCACGCGCCGGTCACCCCGCAGGAGTTCAGGGCGCAGGAGTTCGTCGACGTCGGCATGGTCTTCTCGCACCGCCTCCGCCATGACGTGCTGATGCGCGGCAGTGCCCGGCTCACACTGGAGCAGAACGGCCGGGAACTGGACCGGGCGGCGCCGTACCAGGGGTGGATCGATCTGCACACCGCCTTGCTGGTGCGGGCGAGGGAGCACGGCGAACTGCTCCCGCACGTGGACCCGTCGGGGCCCTCGCGGCTGGTGGTCGGGGCCTTCGCCGGGCTCAACGTCATGTCGCAGACCCTCGGGCTCGACCTGGACCGGGAGATCTCGGCGCTCTACACGAGCGTGCTGCCGAGCCTGGTGGTCCCGGCCGTGGCGGCCCGGCTCGACACCGCTCCGGGGCGCGGCGCGCGGGTGCTGCACGGCCCGGACGAGGCCGCCCGGTGCGACTGTTCGAGCCCGTCCGCACCGGTCCCGGCCGCCGTCGGCTGATCCGCGGCGCCGGGGCGCGCATCCGGTTCCGGCCCCCCGGCGCAGGCACGCGCCGGCCCGCGCCGCCCCGCGCCCGACCGGCCCCGCCGCGCCGCGCCCGACCGGCCCCGCCGCGCCCCGCACCCGGATCCGGCGGACCACCGCTCGTCCGGCGGCGGCGGCCCGGCAGACTGGGGGCATGTCCATTCACCAGAACCTGCTCGGGGGCCCCGCCCCCACCCACCTGCCCGACGAGCCGGGCCGCGAGGCCATCGCCGCCGGCACCCCCGCCGTCGAGGTGGCGGCCGCGCACCCCACGTCGTCCCTGGCCTGGGCGGTCCTCGCCGACGAGGCCTTCGCGGCCGGCAACACCGTCGAGTCGTACGCCTACGCCCGTACGGGCTACCACCGCGGCCTCGACGCGCTGCGCCGCGCCGGCTGGAAGGGCCACGGCCCGGTGCCGTGGGAGCACGAGCCGAACCGCGGCTTCCTGCGCGCCCTGCACGCCCTGGCCCGCGCGGCCGAGGCGATCGGCGAGAAGGAGGAGTACGAGCGCTGCTCGACCTTCCTGCGTGACTCGTCCCCGACGGCCGCGGACACGCTGAGCGCCTGAGTCCGTACGGCGGGGAGTGACACGCACCCAAAGTGTGTAATTCGTGTCACTCTCCGCTGGAGCGCCGGCGCGACGGGGTCCTATGATGCGGGCAGGGGACCGGGGCTCCACTCACCTCACGGAAGGGGCGGACCGCTACCCGGAAGCACGTGTCGAGGAGACAGCGATGTCGAAAACCCTTGATGCCTCCGGAGTCGGCGGGTCTGAAACCCCGAACCTCGACTTCGACGGCACCACCCCGTACGAGGACTACGTCCAGGCGGACGTTCTCACCCACCTCCAGCACCTGCGCTCCGACGACCCGGGCGAGATGGTCTTCCTGGTGACGACCCAGGTCATGGAGCTGTGGTTCACGGTCATCGTCCACGAGTGGGAAACCGCCGCGAAGGCCCTGCGCGAGGACCGCATCCAGGTCGCGATGGATGCGCTGAAACGTTCCCTCCGTGAGCTCGAGGCCCTCAACGCATCCTGGCGCCCGCTCGCCCAGCTCACCCCGGGACAGTTCAACGCCTACCGCGCCGCCCTCGGCGAGGGTTCCGGTTTCCAGTCGGCGATGTACCGCCGCATGGAGTTCCTGCTCGGCGAGAAGTCCGCCTCCATGCTGGTCCCGCACCGGGGTGCCCCGCGCGTCCACGCGGAGCTGGAGAAGGCCCTGCACGAGCCCAGCCTCTACGACGAGGTGCTGCGCCTGCTCGCCCGCCGCGGCCTGCCGGTCCCGGAGGCCGTGCTGAACCGCGACCTGTCGCAGCGCTACGAGCCCTCCCCCGAGGTCGAGGCCGTCTGGACGGGCCTGTACGCCGCCCCGGACGACAACGAGACCGTGGACCTGCACCGCCTCGGCGAGGTCCTCACGGATGTCGCCGAGCTCGTCTGGCGCTGGCGCAACGACCACCTGGTCGCCACCCGTCGCGCGATGGGCGCGAAGACGGGCACGGGCGGCTCGGCCGGCGTGACCTGGCTGGAGAAGCGGGCGACGAAGAACGTCTTCCCGGAGCTCTGGACGGCCCGCAGCTATGTCTGACGCCTCCACGAACATATCGAGGGAGCCTTCGGCGGACCTGCGCGAGCGTGCGGCCGAGCTGGACGCGGCCGACGGGCTCGCCAAGCTCCGCGAGCGCTTCACCCTCCCCGACGGGGTCGTCTACCTGGACGGCAACTCGCTCGGCGCGCTCCCGGCCGGTGTCGCCGACACCACCGCGGACGTCGTCGCCCGGCAGTGGGGCGAGCTGCTCATCCGGTCCTGGGACGAGAGCGGCTGGTGGACCGCGCCCGAGCGGATCGGCGACAAGATCGCCCCGCTCGTCGGCGCGGCCCCCGGTCAGGTGGTCGTCGGTGACTCCACCAGCGTCAACCTCTTCAAGGCTCTGGTCGGTGCCGCCCGTCTCGCGGCCCCCGGCCGGACGAAGCTGCTGGTCGACGCGGCCACCTTCCCCACCGACGGCTACATCGCGCAGTCCGCGGCCCGGATGACGGGCCTGACCGTCGTCCCGGTGGACCCCTCGCACGCGGCCGAGGCCATGGACGCGGACACCGCCGTGGTCCTCCTCAACCACGTCGACTACCGCAGCGGACGGCTCCACGACCTCGCCGCCCTCACCACGGCGGCCCGCGCCGCCGGGGCGATCACGGTCTGGGACCTGTGCCACTCCGCCGGAGCCCTGCCCGTCGACCTCGACGCGCACGCCGTCGACCTCGCGGTCGGCTGCACGTACAAGTACCTCAACGGCGGCCCCGGCGCGCCCGCGTACCTGTACATCGCCACCCGCCACCAGGCCGACTTCGACTCCCCGCTCCCGGGCTGGAACGGTCACGCGGATCCGTTCGCGATGACCCCGGCCTTCGAGGCGGCCGAGGGCGCGACCCGTGGACGGGTCGGCACGCCGGACATCCTGTCCATGCTGGCCCTGGAGTCGGCGCTCGACGCCTGGGACGGCGTGTCCGTCGAAGACGTACGGGCCAAGTCCCTCGCCCTGACCGACTTCTTCCTGGAATGCGTGGCGGCGTACGTCCCGCAGGGCCGGGTCGAGTCGGTCACCCCGGTCGAGCACGGCCGCCGCGGGAGCCAGATCTCGCTGCGGACCGAGAACGCCCGTGAGGTCATGGGTGAGCTCATCTCCCGGGGCGTCATCGGCGACTTCCGCGCACCCGACGTCCTGCGCTTCGGCTTCACCCCGCTCTACGTCGGTTTCGCCGACGCCGAGCGTGCCGCGCAAACACTGGGTCACATTTTCGGGTGACTCGGTAGGGAAACGTCACATCACCGGGCGGGCGGGGCTACGGCTCCGTCCGCCCGGTCATATTCCGGTCCCCGCACGGAACAGCCTGTTCCGGACTGATACGGTCCCGCTCTGCCGGACCACCGGAACATCTGTCCCCGCTGTCCCACGCGTTACCGAGAGGTTGAGCCGATGACGGACCCCGCCGCAGTGGAACGGGACGCCGCGGAGGCCGCCTCGGCCTTCGCCCACCCGACCGTGGCGCCGGACGTGACCGCCGCGTACGGGGAACACCCCGACCACGTCGTCGACTTCTACGCCCCGCGCGGTGAGGCCCAGGGGCCGGCACCGCTCGTGGTGCTGCTGCACGGGGGCGCGTGGCGGGCCCCGTACGACCGACAACACGTCACACCGCTCGCGGACTTCCTGGCCCGTCGAGGGTTCGCCGTCGCCAATGTCGAGTACCGACGTGGTAGTTCACTGCCGCACCAGAACGCCGAGGGTCCGGTCGCCGGGCGTTGGCCGGAGACCTTCGACGATGTCGCCGCCGCGATGGACGCCCTGCCGGGGCTGGCGGCCGACGCCCTCCCGCAGGCCGACGTCCGCCGCACGGTCGTCACCGGCCACTCGGCGGGCGGCCACCTCGCGCTGTGGGCCGCGGCCCGGCACGTCCTCCCCGCGGGCTCCCCGTGGCGGCTGCCCGCCCCGCCGATGCTGCGGGGCGTGGTGGCACTGGCCCCGATCGCCGACTTCGCGGTGGCGGAGGAACTGGGCGTGTGCGGCGGCGCGAGCGCGCAGCTGCTGGGCGGGGCGGACCACTGGGACGAACGGCTGCCGTACGCCGATCCGGCGGCACTGCTGCCGACCGGGATCGCCACGGCGGTGGTCCAGGGCCGGGACGACATCGTGGTCCCGCAGCAGGTGGCCGAGGCCTATGTGGCGGCGGCCGCGAAGGCGGGGGAGATGGTCGGGCTGACCCTCCTGGACGCCGTCGGACACTTCCCGCTGATCGACCCGGCGGCGGACGCGTGCGCGGTGGTCGCCGAGGAGATCTCGCAGCTGGCCTGGTAGCGCCCGGCGGTGTGACACCCGTCGCCGACCCTCGTCGCCGCCTCCGACGACCGGCCTCTATCGATCCGGTTTGCCCGGGGCCAGGTGTTCCACCAGTTCGGCGAGGTCCTCGCAGACCTGCTCGATCTTCAGCCGGACGTTGTTCTGCTCGGTGACCAGGGCCGACAGCAGCAGCCCGGTCAGGGCCGCCGCGCCGTTGAGGCCCTGGAGGTTGATCATGATCTCGAAGAGGGTGTGATGGGCGAACGGCCCGACGTGGGCGGTCGCCGCCGCGATCGTCAGGACCGACACCAACAGGGTGACCGGCGCGCTCCCGGCGAGCTGGAAACGTACGGCCGCCCAGATGATCAGCGGGAAGACGAGGAAGAGCAGCGAGAGGGGGCTGCGGGTGGCCAGGAGGGTGACGCCGACGGAGGCGAGCACCAGGGCCGCCGCCTCGGCCGTCCGGTAGCCCTCCCGGGACCGCCGGAGCGTCGTGACCCGGCGCAGGACCAGCAGCAGCGGGGTCAGGACGAGCACGCCCATCGCGTCCCCGGCCCACCAGGCCGACCACACCGACCAGAACTGCGACGTCGGCAGGTCCCCGGTGAGCACCAGCGTGCAGGTCCCGATCGTCGCGCTGATCAGCATGGGCAGCAGACCGCCCAGGAAGACCAGCGCCAGGGCGTCCCGCAGCCGGTCCATCTCGGTACGGAAACCCACCCGGCGCAGCATCAGGTACGCGCACACGGGGGCGAGCACGTTCCCCGCGACGATGATCAGGCCCGGCAGGTCGAAATCGCTGATCTGCTCGATGGTGAGATACGTACCGAGCGCGATCCCGGGCCACGCCCGCAGGCCCATCCAGAGCAGGGAGGCCACGGCGATGCCGGTCGGCAGCCACAGGGGTGTCACCTCGGCGCCGTTGACGACCACACGCTGGTACAGGCCGATCAGACCGCCCACGTAGTAGGCGACGGCGACGGCGAGGATCGGCAGCAGAGCTGCGGGCAGACGTCGCCATCCCTCGGTGCGCACCACAGCATCAGACAACAGCCCGGCGCCCCCCGCGGGCCGTGACACGCGCTAGCCCGTCTCCTGCGGGTCGGGTCGGGCGTCGTGGGTGAGCACGAGCACGGCGGCGTCGTCCGCGTGGCCGGTGGAGTCGGCCACCTTCATCACCTCGGCGGCCAGCTCGCCCGGATCGGTGCCCGCGGCCTCCCGCACCACCTTGGCCACCCGCTCCAGGCCCACCTCGATCGGGAACTTCGGCCCCTCGACCACACCGTCGGTGAGCAGCACGATCGACCCCGCCTTCGTCAGGCGGCGGCGGGTCACCGCGTACCCCGCCCCGGGCGCCAGGTTCAGCGGCAGGCCGCCGTCGTCCTCGGCTATGCCGTACTCGCCGTCGACGGTGGCCCAGACCGCCGGAACATGGCCGGCCCGGGCGGTCTCCAGCTCCCGGGTCTCCGGGTCGAAGCGCAGCAGGCTGCAGGTCGCGAAGAGGTCGCGGTCCATGGAGAGCAGCACCTCGTTGGCCCGGCTCAGCACCTCGCCCGGATCGACGACCACGGCCGCCACGGCGCGCAGGCAGATCCGCACCTGCCCCATGAAGGCGGCCGCCTCCACGTCGTGCCCCTGGACGTCACCGATGCAGAAGGCCAGAGCCCCCTCGGGCAGCCGGAAGCCGTCGTACCAGTCACCACCGATGTCCAGGCCGTGCCGGGCGGGCGCGTACCGGGCGGCGGTCCGCAGGCCCGGCAGCGCGGGAAGCGAGGCGGGCAGCATCTCGCTCTGCAGCGCCTCGGCCAGGTCCACCCGGGCCTGCTGCAGCTCCACCCCGCGGCGGGCCTGGTCGGCGAGCCGCCCGAGCGTGCTGAGCAGGTCGGCGCTGGCCGCCCGCGGGGCACGGCGAGGAGTCACGGAACGCTCCGAGGTGCATCCATCCGTCCCTGCCTCCGCTGCGCGAAAAGCCCGTGCACAGGCCCGTGCACATCATATTTCCGCCCACCCGGAACCCGCCCCCCGAGACCGGTCCTGCCCTTACGGGGCCCAGGGGGCGGGCCTACGGAGACCTCGGCCCACCGACCTCAGCCCCACTGCTCGTCGGCCAGCGAGGTGACCGGCTGGGGCTTGCCGATCACGGCCAGGGCGATGAAGAAGTTGATCTGCCCGATCGCGATGGTGAGGGTGGCGAGGGCCTTCTCGTCGTAGTGCGCGGCGACCTCGGCGTAGAGCTCGTCGGTGACCCGCTCCCGACCGTGCGGGGCGGGCTGGAGGGTGGCCTCCACCAGGGCGAGGGCGGCGCGCTCGGCGGCCGTGAAGTAGGGGGCGTCCTGCCAGGAGGAGACGGCCGTGATGCGCTCCTCGGACTCCCCGGCCTTGCGCAGGAAACCGGTGTTCAGGACGGTCAGGTACGTGTTGCCGACGATCTGCCCGGCGCGCAGGTGGACCAGGCTCATCGTGGTCCGCGGCACGGAGCGGTTGCCCGTGGCCCGGAAGAGGGCGGCGCTGATGTCGTTCAGCTCGGGGACGAACTCGGCCGGGTTCGGCATCCGCGAGATGGAGGTGTTCGTCATTGCTGCTCTCCTTCGGTCGGTGTCTTCACAGCACTGACGGAGGGGAGCGGACGGATGTGACAGGGAGCGGGACATTTCTTTCCGGCGTCCCGCAGGCGGCGTGCCAGGGGGCGTGCCAGGGGGCGTGCCAGAGGCGTTCCCGGGCCGCCCGACAACGCCGGAGGGGCGGCGGGCGCGGGGTGCGCCTGCCGCCCCTCCGGGGGGACCGGGTCTCCTAGAGGAAGGAGTTGATCTCGATCGTCTCGGTACGGCCGGGGCCGACGCCGATCGCGGAGATCGGGGCGCCCGACATCTCTTCCAGGGCCTTGACGTACGCCTGGGCGTTCGCCGGGAGGTCCTCGAAGGTCTTGGCCTTGGTGATGTCCTCGGACCAGCCGGGGAGGTATTCGTAGATCGGCTTCGCGTGGTGGAAGTCCGTCTGCGAGTACGGCAGCTCCTCGACGCGCTTGCCGTCGATCTCGTACGCGACGCAGACCGGGATCTGCTCCCAGCCGGTCAGAACGTCCAGCTTCGTGAGGAAGAAGTCGGTGAGACCGTTCACACGGGTGGCGTAACGTGCGATCGGCGCGTCGAACCAGCCGCAGCGGCGGTCACGTCCGGTGGTCACGCCGCGCTCGCCGCCGATGCGGCGCAGGTCCTCGCCGTCCTGGTCGAACAGCTCGGTCGGGAACGGGCCGGCGCCGACTCGGGTCGTGTAGGCCTTGAGGATGCCGATGACACGGCTGATCTTCGTCGGGCCCACGCCGGTGCCGGTGCAGGCGCCGCCGGCGGTCGGGTTGGACGAGGTGACGAAGGGATAGGTGCCGTGGTCGACGTCGAGCAGGGTGCCCTGGCCGCCCTCGAACAGCACGACCTTGTCCTCGTCCAGCGCGTTGTTGAGGATCAGCGTGGTGTCGGCGACGTACGGCTTGATCTGCTCCGCGTACTGGAGCATCTCCTCGACGATCTGACCGGCCTCGATCGCGCGGCGGTTGTAGAGCTTCGCGAGGAGCTGGTTCTTGCCCTCCAGCGCCGCTTCGACCTTCTGGACGAGGATCGACTCGTCGTAGAGGTCCTGGACGCGGATACCGACGCGGTTGATCTTGTCCGCGTAGGTCGGGCCGATGCCGCGACCGGTGGTACCGATCTTGCGCTTGCCGAGGAAACGCTCGCCGACCTTGTCGAGGGTGACGTTGTACGGCGTGATCAGGTGCGCATTGCCGCTGATGAGCAGCTTGGAGGTGTCGATGCCGCGCTCGTTCAGGCCGCGCAGCTCGGAGAGCAGGACGGCCGGGTCGACGACGACACCGTTACCGATGACCGGGGTGCATCCGGGGGAGAGGATGCCGGAAGGGAGAAGGTGCAGCGCGTACTTCTGGTCGCCTACGACGACCGTGTGGCCGGCATTGTTGCCGCCCTGGTAACGCACCACGTAGTCAACGGATCCACCGAGCAGGTCGGTGGCCTTTCCCTTGCCCTCGTCACCCCACTGAGCTCCGAGCAGCACAAGAGCGGGCACAGGCGTACACCTCTTCCGGATGGGGCATGTCCAAGGTCAGGGGGCGTACGACGATGTACACCGCAGGCTGAGCCGTCGGACCGGTGCCCCGGAATAGACGAAGGCCCTGGCGCAATAGCGCAAGGGCCTCTTGCACAAAGATGCTACCCGAGGAAGGACCGAGGTGTCGGCTCCAGAGCCCACCATGAGCCAAGCGGGCGCGCCGGTAGGCGGCCTGCTCGTGCTCGTCGACCCGGTCGCCCGCCGTCTTGACGGCGAGTCCGTGCGGATCGCGAAGGATGTGTTGTCAGCGGGCGCGGCAGCGAAAATCTGCCTGCCGGATTCGCAGGAGGAATTTGCGCGGGCTCTTGCCCGCCGGGGTCATCGACGGCTGGTGATCGTCGGTGACGACCGTGCCCTGGTGCGCGCCGTGGGGTTGCTGCACCGGGAGCGCGGGCTGGGAGAAGGACCCCTGGCGCTGGTCCCGGTCGGCCCGGTGGGGTCGCTGGGGCTGGCCAGGTCCCTCGGCGTGCCGCTGTCGGCCGTCACCGCGGCCCGGGCCGTCCTCGACGGGGCGGTGCGCAGCTGTGACCTGCTGGTCGACGACAGCGACGGGGTGGTGCTCGGCGCGCTGCGGATTCCGCCGGTGCACGGGGTCCCGCGGCCCGCCGGGCCGTCGGTGTGGAGCGCCTACCGCTCGCTGGTCCGGACGCTGGTCCGGCCGGTCGCGGCGGCCGGCGGCGCGGCCACGAGCCGGCACCGGCTGCGGGTCGAGGCCGACGGGGTGCTGCTCGCGGACGTGGACCGGCCCGTGGAGGACGTCTCGGTTCGCACCCGGGACGACGGCGGCGCGGCGGAGGTCGTGGTCCGGACGGGCGGCGGAAGCTCCGCCGAATCGACGGTCACGGCCCGGGCGAGGACGGTGACGGTGTCCGGCGCGGACTTCCGGTACCGCGCCGACGCGGCGCTGACCGGCCCGGTTCGCCGCCGTACGTGGACCCTGCGTCCGGGGGCTTGGGCGCTCACCGTGCCCCGGTGACCACACCGGGTGCACGGTGAGCGGCGGGCGCGCCCCCGCAGCCGGCTCCCCGGACCCCTGCCACTGATACGGGCAGGGGTCCGGCCGCCGCTCGGCCGCCGCTCGGCCGCCGCTCGGCCGCCGCTCCGGCGCCGCGGGGTCAGGCGCCGACGTACGCCGCGAGGTGCTCGCCGGTGAGGGTGGAGCGGTCTTCCACGAGGTCGGCGGGGGTGCCCTCGAAGACGATCAGGCCGCCGTCGTGGCCGGCACCGGGACCGAGGTCGATGATCCAGTCGGCGTGCGCCATGACCGCCTGGTGGTGCTCGATGACGACGACCGACTTCCCGGAGTCCACCAGTCGGTCGAGCAGACCGAGCAACTGCTCCACGTCGGCCAGATGCAGGCCGGTGGTCGGCTCGTCGAGCACGTAGACACCGCCCTTCTCCGCCATGTGGGTGGCCAGCTTGAGTCGCTGCCGCTCGCCGCCGGACAGCGTGGTGAGCGGCTGGCCCAGGCTGAGGTAGCCGAGGCCGACGTCGGCGAGCCGGGTGAGGATGCGGTGCGCGGCGGGCGTGTGCGCCTCGCCCGCCCCGAAGAACTCCTCGGCCTCGGTCACCGACATCGCGAGCACCTCGCTGATGTCGCGGCCGCCGAGGTGGTACTCCAGCACCGACGCGTCGAACCGCTTCCCCTCGCACTCCTCGCAGGTGGTCGAGACGCCGGCCATCATCGCCAGGTCGGTGTAGATGACCCCGGCGCCGTTGCAGTTCGGGCAGGCGCCCTCCGAGTTCGCGCTGAACAGGGCCGGCTTCACCCCGTTGACCTTGGCGAACGCCTTGCGGATCGGGTCGAGCAGCCCGGTGTAGGTCGCCGGGTTGCTCCGGCGCGAGCCGCGGATCGCGCCCTGGTCGATGGAGACCACGTCCGCGTCCGGGGAGAGCGACTTGTGCAGCAGCGAGCTCTTGCCGGAGCCGGCGACGCCGGTGACGACCGTGAGCACCCCGAGCGGGATGTCGACGTCGACGTCGCGCAGGTTGTTCGCCGTGGCCCCGCGGATCTCCAGCGCGCCGGTGGGCTTGCGTACCGACGGCTTGAGCTTCGCCCGGTCGTCGAGGTGACGGCCGGTGATGGTGCCGCCGGAGCGCAGCCCCTCGACGGTGCCCTCGTAGCAGACGGTGCCGCCCGCGGTGCCCGCGCCGGGACCGATGTCGACGACGTGGTCGGCGATCGCGATGGTCTCCGGCTTGTGCTCCACGACGAGCACCGTGTTGCCCTTGTCGCGCAGCCGCAGGAGCAGGTCGTTCATGCGCTGGATGTCGTGCGGGTGCAGGCCGATAGTGGGCTCGTCGAAGACGTAGGTGACGTCGGTGAGCGAGGAGCCGAGGTGGCGGATCATCTTCACGCGCTGCGCCTCGCCGCCGGACAGGGTGCCCGAGGCCCGGTCGAGCGAGAGGTAGCCGAGGCCGATCTCCACGAACGAGTCGAGGGTGAGCCGCAGGGCGGTGAGCAGCGGGGCCACCGAGGGCTCGTCGAGGCCGCGTACCCACTCCGCGAGGTCGCTGATCTGCATGGCGCAGGCGTCCGCGATGCTGATCTTCTTGATCTTCGAGGACCGGGCGCCCTCGCTGAGCCGGGAGCCCTCGCACTCGGGACAGACGGTGAAGGTGACCGCCCGTTCCACGAAGGCCCGGATGTGCGGCTGCATCGCTTCCTTGTCCTTGGACAGGAAGGACTTCTGGATCTTGGGGATGAGGCCCTCGTAGGTGAGGTTGACGCCCTCGACCTTGACCTTGGTGGGCTCCCGGTAGAGGAAGTCCTGCATTTCCTTCTTGGTGAACTTCGCGATCGGCTTGTTCGGGTCGAGGAAGCCCGACTCGGCGTAGACGCGCACGGTCCAGAAGCTGTCGGACTTCCAGCCGGGGATGGTGAAGGCGCCCTCGGCGAGCGACTTGGAGTCGTCGTACAGCTGGGTGAGGTCGATGTCCGAGACCGAGCCGCGGCCCTCGCAGCGCACGCACATGCCGCCGGTGCGGGAGAAGGTCGCCTTGACGGTCTTGGTCTTGGCGGCGCCGCGCTCGACCGTGATGCCGCCGCTGGCCCGGACGGAGGCGACGTTGAAGGAGTAGGCGCTGGGCGGGCCGATGTGCGGCTTCCCGAGCCGGCTGAAGAGGATGCGCAGCATCGCGTTGGCGTCGGTGGCGGTGCCGACCGTGGAGCGCGGGTCGCCGCCCATGCGCTGCTGGTCGACGGTGATCGCGGTGGTGAGCCCGTCCAGTACGTCGACCTCGGGGCGGGCCAGCGTGGGCATGAAGCCCTGGAGGAAGGTGCTGTACGTCTCGTTGATCATCCGCTGGGACTCGGCGGCGATCGTGTCGAACACCAGCGAGCTCTTGCCCGAACCGGAGACTCCGGTGAACACCGTCAGGCGGCGCTTGGGGATCTCGATGCTGACGTCCTTGAGGTTGTTCACGCGTGCGCCGTGCACGCGGATCAGACCGTGGCTGTCGGCGGCGTGCTGCGCCTGCGGTGCCTGAGCGTCGGTGGGGCGGGAGTCCGGCTCGGGGGCCCTGCTCATCGTGTCTCCATCTCTCGGGCGGGCCGTCTGCTCGGACTCCTGCGCGGACTCCTGAGGCAGTCGGTCCTCAGTGCTTGCGGGGCTGGTTGAAGCGGAGCATGTTGCCCGCCGGGTCGCGGAAGGCGCAGTCGCGGACGCCGTACGGCTGGTCGACCGGCTCCTGCAGCACCTCCCCGCCGGCGGCCCGGATGTGTTCGAAGGTGGCGTCGACGTCGTCGGTGGAGAAGATCACGCCGCGCAGCAGGCCCTTGGCCAGCAGCTCCGCCATGGCCTGCCGGTCGGCCGCCGAGGCGCCCGGGTCGGCGAGCGGCGGTTCGAGGACGATCTCCACGTCCGGCTGGGTGGGGGAGGCGACGGTCACCCAGCGCATCCCCTCGAACCCGACGTCGTTGCGGACCTCCAGGCCCAGGATGTCGCGGTAGAAGGCGAGCGCCTTGTCGTGGTCGTCGACGGCGATGAAGCACTGCGAGAGGTTGATGTCCATGCCGTCGACGCTACGAGGAGGGTGCGGATTTCGCTTCTCCGATCCTGACCGGTCGCGTGAGGATCTTGGCGACGCAGGCCGGGATCGCCGCGCCGTCGTCGTGGCTGCGGGCCCGGTAGGCGCTGGGGGTCTCGCCGACGAGCTCGGTGAAGCGCGAGCTGAAGGACCCGAGCGAGGTGCATCCGACGGCGAAGCAGACGTCCGTCACGCTCATGTCGCCGCGGCGCAGCAGCGCCTTCGCGCGCTCGACGCGGCGGGTCATGAGGTAGCTGTACGGGGTCTCCCCGAAGGCGGCGCGGAAGCTGCGGGAGAAGTGTCCCGGGGACATGAGGGCGACGTTCGCGAGTGCCTGAACGTCCAGCGGCTCCGCGTACTCGCGGTCCATCATGTCCCGGGCGCGGCGCAGCCGTACCAGGTCCTCCAGGTTCATGCGTTCCAGCATGGCACGCGGGAGGTGTCCCGTCTGCGGGTATCGGCGCTTCCGGATTCGATCACCGTACGGCGGGGCTGGGGCGGGCCTTCGATCGGCCTGCGGTCGGCCTGCGTCGGCCTGCGTCGGCCCGCGTCGGTGCGCCGGCCTGCGCCGGCCTGCGTCGGCCCGCGTCGGTGCGTCGGCCCGCGTCGGCCTGCGACCGGTCCGCTCAGCCGAGGCCGATCGTCGCCTTGTGGGCCCGCCAGCGGTCCATCAGCCCCAGCATCTCGCCCTGCATGAACTCGAAGAAGGCCGCCGTCTCCGCGACGCGGGCCCCGGCGGGCGAGTCCGTGCCGAGGGTGGCCGCGCCCTCGCGCAAGGTTTTCTCCCACAGGGTCAGCACCTGGTCGCGGCGCGTGAAGGTCTCGTACCAGAGCTCGTTGTGCAGGACGTACCGGTCGCGGCGTGAGCCCGGTTCGCGCTCGCGGCTGACCATGTTGACCTGGGTCAGGTAGGACACGGCGCCCGACACGGCGGCCGGGCTGATCCTCAGGGCCTCACCCAGCTCCGCCGAGGTCATCGCGCCGCCGTCGCTGGCCAGCAGCTGGGCGAAGACGCGCGCGGCCATCCGCTGCATCCCGGCCTCGGTCAGCTGCGCGGCGAACCGCTCGACGAAGCGGGAGACGGCGTCGCCGTCCCGGGCATCGGTACCGGCTCCGGCATCGATGTCGGTATCCGTGTCGGTCTTCGCGTCCGTGTTCACCATGTCATCTGCCACCTTCCTGACTTTACGCGATTCCTGACATTCTCAAGCTTCACAAATTTGTGAAACTAACGTACGTTCGGAAGCATGACGAAGGCAATCAGCGTCGCCGGCCTCCACAAGGCCTTCGGCCGCACTCGCGCACTGGACGGACTCGACCTCTCGGTCACCACCGGCGAGGTCCACGGCTTCCTCGGCCCCAACGGCGCCGGCAAGTCCACCACCATCCGGGTCCTGCTGGGCCTGCTGCGCGCCGACTCCGGCGCCGCCGAACTCCTCGGCGGCGACCCCTGGGCCGACGCGGTCGCCCTCCACCGCCGCGTCGCCTACGTCCCCGGAGACGTCACCCTGTGGCGCAACCTCTCCGGCGGCGAGGTCATAGACCTCTACGGACGCCTGCGCGGCGGCCTCGACCGGACCCGGCGCGCCGAGCTCGTCGAGCGGTTCGAGCTGGACCCCACCAAGAAGGGGCGCACGTACTCCAAGGGCAACCGGCAGAAGGTCGCCCTTGTCGCCGCCTTCGCCTCCGACGTCGAACTGCTCGTCCTCGACGAACCCACCTCCGGCCTCGACCCGCTGATGGAGGAGGTGTTCCAGAGCTGCGTCACCGAGGCCCGCGCCGCCGGCCGCACCATCCTGCTCAGCTCGCACATCCTCAGCGAGGTCGAGACCCTCTGCGACCGGGTCAGCATCATCCGCAAGGGCCGCACCGTGGAGACCGGCACGCTCGCCGAACTCCGCCACCTCACCCGCACGTCGATCAGCGCCGAGCTGGCCGGACCGCCGAACGGCCTCGTCCACCTGCCGGGCGTGTACGACGTCCAGGTGCAGGGGCACCAGGTCCGCCTCCAGGCCGACACCGACAAGCTGGACGCCGTACTGCGCTCCCTCACCGTGTCGGGGGTGCGGTCGCTGACCTCGACCCCACCCACCCTCGAAGAACTCTTCCTGCGCCACTACACCGAAGAGGCGTCCCGATGAAGAACCGACTGGCGGGAACCGGCGTGCTGTTGCGGCTCGCCCTGCGCCGCGACCGCGTGATGATGCCGGTGTGGGTCCTGGTCACCACGCTCATGACGGTGAGCATGCCCGGCTCGCTGGGCAGTGTGTACACCACCGCCGCCGAACGCGCCCGGGTCGCCGCCTCGATGAACGCCAACGGCTCGATGCGCGCCCTGTACGGACCGGTCTTCGGTGACTCCCTCGGCGGCCTGACCGCATGGCGGGCCGGCGTCTACGCCGCCGTCCTCGCGGCCGCCATGAGTCTGATCATCGTCGTCCGGCACACCCGCGAGGAGGAGGAGACGGGCCGTCAGGAGCTGCTCTCGGCGGCGATGGTGGGACGACGGGCCCCGCTGACCGCCGCCCTGCTCGCCGCCCTCGTGGCCAACGCCTGCGTCGCCCTGCTCGTGGCGGGCGGTCTCGCGGGGCAGGGCGCACCCGGCGCGGTCGCTCTCGGCCTGGCCGTCGCCGCCACCGGGATGTTCTTCGCCTGTGTGGCCGCCATCGCCGCCCAACTGACCGAGAGCGCCCGTGCGGCCAAGGGGATCGCGGCCGCCGTGCTCGGCGTCGCCTTCGTCCTGAAGGCCGCCGGCGACGCCGGTACGCAGGGCGGGCGCTCGGCCCTGACCTGGGCCTCGCCGCTCGGCTGGGTGGAGAACGTACGGGCCTTCGCCGCCGAACGCTGGTGGGTGCTCCTGCTGTTCGCCGCCGCCGTCGCGGCGCAGGCGGGCGCCGCGTACGTGCTGGCCGGGCGCCGTGACCTGGGCATGAGCTTCCTGCCGTCCCGGCCGGGGCCGGCCGAGGGGCGCCTGGGCACGGCGGGCGCGCTGGCCTGGCGGCTGCAGCGCGGCAGCGTACTGGGCTGGGCCGTGGGCTTCCTGATCGCCGGTGTCGTCTTCGGCGGGATGGCGGACGGCGCCGCGGACCTGGTCGGCGACAACGACCGCACCCGCGAGATCATCGAACGGATGGGTGGGCAGGGGGCGCAGAGCGGATCGGGCGCGCTCACCGACGCCTTCCTCGCCACGATGGCCGGCATGTTCGGCATGGTCGCCGCCCTGTACGTCGTCTCGTCGGTGCTGCGCCTGGCCGGAGAGGAGTCGGGGCAGCGCGCGGAGCCGCTGCTCGCGAACGCGGTCGGGCGACTGCGCTGGGCCGGCGGCCACCTGGCCGTGGCCTTCGGCGGCTCGGCGCTCATCCTGCTCCTGGCGGGCCTCGGTCTCGGCATCGGGCACGGCCGGGAGCCGGGCGCGGCCATCGGCGCGACGCTCGCCCAACTCCCCGCGGTATGGCTCATCGGGGCGCTGGCGGTGCTGCTCCACGGCGCGGTCCCGCAGTACGCGGCGGCCGCCTGGGCGGTGGCCGGGGGCGCGCTGGCCCTGGGCTGGGTCGGCCCGGCGCTGAACCTCCCGCAGGCCGTCCTGAACCTCTCGCCCTTCGCCCACCTGCCCCGGCTCCCCGGAGCGCAGGACCTGCACTGGGCTCCCCTGTCGGTGCTGACCGCGCTGGCGGTGGCCGCCGCGGCGGCCGGCCTCGGCGCCCTGCGCCGCCGCGACATGATCGCGTAGCGACCCGCCGGCGCGGTCCGGTGACCTAGAACTCCACCAGCAGTTCCTCCAGCCCCCGAATGACATACCCGTCCCGCCACCGCGGCTCCTCGACGAGCCGCAGTGGCGGGACGCCGTCGGCCAGCAGCGCACCGAACGAGGCCTCCAACTCCCGCCGCGCCAGGGGCGCTCCGAGGCAGTAGTGGATACCGGCCCCGAAGGTCAGGTGCGGATTGTCGGCCCGTACGAGGTCCAGCGCGTCGGGGCCCTCGAACCGCGCGGGATCCCGGTTCGCGGACCCGAAGAGCAGCGCGACCTCGCCGCCGCGGGGGATGACGGTGTCACCGATCCGGATGTCGTCGAGCACCCAGCGTTCGAACATCTGGAGGGGAGTGTCGTACCGCATGAGTTCATCCACAGCTGTGGACAACTTTTCGGGATCGTGGCTCTCGCGGAGCGCGGCGAGCTGCGCGGGATTGCGGAACAGCGCCCACCACCCGTTGACGGTCGTGTTGACCGTGGCCTCGTGCCCGGCGTTCAGCAGGAGCACACAGGTGGAGATCATCTCCTGCTCGCTGAGCCGCCCCTCCTCATCGTGGGCGGCGATCAACCCGGAGATCAAATCCTCCCCGGGGCGGCTTCGCCGCTCGGTGATCAGCCCCCGCAGGTACGCACTGAACTCGACGCTCGCCCGCACCGCGCGCCGCGCCGTCTCCTCGTCCGGCCGGAGCTCGAACATCCCGCAGATATCGGCCGACCAGGGCCGCAGCAGCCCCCGGTCGGCCTCGGGGACGCCCAGCAACTCCGCGATCACCGCCACCGGCAGCGGCTCGGCGACCACGGTGAGCAGATCCCCGCCCCCGTCCGCACGCAGCCGCCCCACCAACTCCCCGGCCAGCCTGCGCACGGCCGGCACGAGCCGTTTCACCGTTCGCGGGGTGAAGGCCTTCGCCACCAGCCGGCGCACCCGCGCGTGCGCGGGATCCTCCAGGTCCAGCAGGCCGTTGCCGTTGAGCACGTGGAAGGGCTCGTGCTCCGGTGGCGGCGCCTGCCGTCCGAACTCCTCGTGCGAGAACCGGTGGAGGTAGGTCCGCCCCAGCCGCCGGTCCCGCAGCAGCGCGCTCACATCGGCGTAGTGCGGCACCAGCCACTGCCCGGTGGCTTCCCACCACATGGCCCGCCCCTGCTCCCGCAACTCCCGGTACGCCGGATACGGATCGGCGACGAACGCGGCATCCCACGGATCAAAGCCCATCCCCGCACCCTAGAGGCAGTCGCGCCCGATCAGGCGGGTGTCACCAGGCGGGTCTCGTACGCGTACACCGCCGCCTGGGTCCGGTCCCGCAGACCCAGCTTCACCAGGATCCGGCTCACATGGGTCTTGATGGTGGACTCGGCGACGACCAGCCGGTCGGCTATCTCCGCGTTGGACAGCCCCTGCGCGATCAGCACCAGCACCTCCGTCTCCCGCTCCGTCAGCTCCCCCGTGCTCGACGGATCCGCGAGCTTGCGGGCCTCGGAGATCTTCGAGAACTCCACGATCAGCCGCTTGGTCACCGACGGCGCCAGCAGGGCCTCCCCGGCCGCCACCACCCGTACCCCGTCGGCCAGCTGACGGGCCGACGCGTCCTTGAGCAGGAACCCGGAGGCTCCGGCACGCAGCGCCTGGTACACGTACTCGTCGAGGTCGAAGGTCGTCAGGACCAACACCTTCGCGTCCGTGTCGGCGGCCACGATCTCCCGCGTGGCCTCCAGCCCGTTCATCCGCGGCATCCGGATGTCCATCAGCACCACGTCCGGCCGCAGCGCCGCCACCTGGTCGATGGCTTCCCGGCCGTCGACCGCCTCGCCGACCACCTCGATGCCGTCCATGGCGTTCAGCAGAACGGAGAACCCCTCGCGCACCATGACCTGGTCGTCGACGATCAACACCCGGATCGTCATACCGTCCCCTCCTTCGGCTCCGGCGCCCGCTCACCGCGGTGGGGCACCGGTATGAACGCCGCCACCTCGTACCCGCCGTCCGCCGTCGTGCCGGCCGTCATCTCGCCCTCCAGCATGGCCACCCGCTCCCGCATGCCGGTGATCCCGTGCCCGGCCCCCGGCGAGGGCCGCGCGTCCCCGGTCGCCCGGTCGTTGACGATCCTTATGCCCAGGCCACCGAGCACGTACGAGACCTCCACCTCGGCCGCCGCCCCCGGCGCGTGCCGCAGCGTGTTGCTCAGGGCCTCCTGGATGATCCGGTACGCCGACAGCTCCACGCCCTGCGGCAGCTCCCGCACCGAGCCCGTGATCGTCTTCTCGACGCTCAGACCGGCCTCCCGCACATTGGCCAGCAGCCCGTCCAACGAGGCCAGCGTCGGCTGCGGGGCGTCCGGGGCCTCGTAGTCCGCGGAGCGCACCACGCCCAGCACCCGCCGCAGCTCCGTCAGGGCCGCCACCGCGTTCTCCCGGATGGTGACGAAGGCCGCCTCCAGCTCCGGCGGCGGGTTCTTCACCCGGTACGGCGCGGCCTCCGCCTGGATCGCCACCACCGACATGTGGTGGGCCACCACATCGTGCAACTCCCGGGCGATCGTGGTCCGCTCCTCCAGCAGCGTCCGCTTGTCCCGCTCGACGGCCGTGACCTCCTGCTGGGCGCTCACCTCCGCCTTCGCGTCCCGGCGGATCTGGATGCTGCCGGCGATCACCAGGGCGAAGGCCGAGGCGAACGCCATCTCCGGCATGTTCGATCCCCAGTGGCCGTTGAACACGACGGAGATCGTGGTTCCCAGCGCGAGGGTGAGGGCCCACATCCAGGCCGCGACCCGTGGCCCGGTCCGCAGCGTGACGAGGACCATGACCACGATGTAGGAGAAGAAGCTGCCGTCGGTCCAGGGCCAGCTGATGCCACTGCCCAGGCGGCTGCTGATGCCCGCCGTCACCACCGTCATCGCGATGGCCGCCCACCACGCGCCGACCGGCCGCACCAGCGTCATCAGGATCGGGGTCGCCGTCAGCATCGCCATGGCGATCGGCGCCAGGTCGCCCCAGGCGTCCGACTGCGTGTTGAGCGAGATCATCCCGACGAGGAAGGCCAGGACCCCGACCGCCGCATGCCGCCGCCACGGCGCGTACCGGCGCAGCACCCCGGGGAGCCGGCGCACCACGGGTCCGGACGTATCCGCGAGCGGAAGCGGCCGGTAGGCGAAGGCATCGGTGACGAGATCCCGGCGCAGTGTCGCGATCACCTCGGATGCCAGTCGGAACTCAGGTGCCCGGGATGTCCCCCCGGTGCTCGTCTCGGTCATACACACCACCGTAGGTCCGTACCGCCCTCGTCCGCGTCGCCGCTGATGGTGATATCCCAGGGTCCCCCTCAAGTACTACTCGGGTCCGCTCAGTAGCCCGTCGGACGGATCAGACCCGTCTCGTACGCGAACACCGCCGCCTGCGTACGGTCCCGCAGACCCAGCTTCACCAGGATCCGGCTCACATGAGTCTTCACCGTCTGCTCCGCCAGCACCAGGTGCTCCGAGATCTCGGCATTGGACAGGCCCTGGGCGATCAGCGACAGCACCTCCGTCTCCCGCTCGGTCAAGGCCTCGATCCGGGCCCGTGACGGCGCACGCGGCGCCCCCAGCCGGGAGAACTCCGTGATCAGCCGCTTCGTGATGTTCGGAGAGAGCAGTGCCTCCCCGGCCGCCACCACCCGCACCGCCTCGGCGAGCTGGTCGGCCGACGCGTCCTTGAGCAGGAACCCGGAGGCGCCGGCCCGCAGCGCCTCGTACACGTACTCGTCGAGATCGAAGGTGGTCAGCACCAGCACCTTCACGGCGGCGTCCGGAACCGCCGTGATGACGGAGGTGGCCTCGATCCCGCCCATCCCCGGCATGCGGATGTCCATCAGCACCACGTCCGGAGTCAGCTCGGCGACCTTCGCAACCGCGTCCGCCCCGTCCACCGCCTGCCCCACGACCTCTATGTCGGGCTGTGCGTTGAGAAGCACGGTGAAGCCCTGCCGGACCATCATTTGGTCGTCGGCGATCATCACCTTGATCGGGGTGCTCATGAGGCCTTCTTCGTCTCGGGGTCGCGGACCGCGGGCAGGTCCTGCGGATCCATCGGGAGTACGGCGCTCACCTCGTACCCCCCGTCGGGGCGCGGGCCCGCGGCCAGTTCGCCCCCCAGCATGCCTGCCCGCTCCCGCATCCCCAGCAGCCCGTGCCCCGCTCCGGGCGAGGGCGGTGCCGCCCGGGTCGGTGCGCTGTTCGCGACGCACAGATGCAGATCACGCGGCCCGTAGGCGATACCCACCTCCACCCTCGAACCGGGCGCGTGGCGCAACGCGTTGCTCAGCGCCTCCTGCACGATCCGGTACGCGGTGAGCTCCACGCCCGGGGTCAGCGGCCGCCGTATCCCCGCGATCTCGGTCGTGACCTCCAGCCCGGCCCCCCGCACGTTGTCCACGAGGCCGCCCAGTTCGGCGAGGGTGGGCTGCGGATGATGGGGGTTCGCGGGATCGTCGGGATGCTCGGACCGCAACACGCCCAGCACCCGCCGCAGCTCGGTCAGCGCCTCCAGAGCGTTCTCCCGGATGCCGGCCAGATTCTCCTTGAGCTCCTCCGACGGGTTGTCCACCAGGTGCGGGGCGACCTGCGCCTGGATGGAGATCACCGACATGTGGTGGGCGACGACGTCGTGCAGTTCGCGGGCGATGCGGCTGCGCTCCTCCAGCAGGGTGCGCCGGGCCCGCTCCTCCTCGGTGAGTGTCTCCTGCTCCACGAGCTTGCCGCGGGCGAGGCGGGTGGCCCGAAGCGCATAGCCGAGGATCCCTACGAACCCGAAGACGAGGGCGGCGCCGCCGATCATCGTCTGACTCTGCGGCGGTCTGAGGACGATGTCGGCCAGCCCGTTGAGGGTGAGGGTGATGCCGATGACCGCTACGGTCACCCGGGGCGGCACCCGCAGGGCGACCATCAGGAGCACGGGCGCGAGCGTGAACGGCCCGGCCGGCGTCCACGGCCAGGACTGCCCCTGCCCGACGTGGTCGTGGAGGGCCCAGGCGATCAGGCCCGCGGTGACGAGCCCGAGCCACCAGGCGGCGATGGGCCGGAACATGCTGAGCACGACGGACGCGGAAGTCAGCAGCGACAGCACCACCAAGGCCGGACCGCTCACCCCGTAGTGGTCGTTCAGCTGCATCCCCGTGAGAACGCCGCAGGGAATGGCCACGTAGCAGAGGACCACATGCGGCAGCCAGGCCAGCCAGCGTGGGCGGGACATCTTCGGCAGCGGGTCCCGCTCCAGGGTGAACAACTCCCTTGCCAGGCCGCGCGGTAGGCGGATACGGACTTCGTCGGCGGGTGGCTCGGTCTGCTGGTTCACGCCGTTCAGGCTAAGGCGGGTCCTAGACATGGGTGATCTCCCTGTCGGGGTCCACCCTGGGTCCGGGGAGCGCCGCGGTACGGGTGGCGCGGGACGGCCTCGGGCGGCGGGAGGCCTGCTCGTGGATACGGAACGCCGCCCAGCAGAGCGACAGCGCGGCGGCGAACACCGGCAGCCACAGCAGCCGGGCCGCTATCCAACCCACCGAGTCGGGCACCGTGTGCAGCCCGGGCAGGTCGGCCGAGACCAGCAGCCCGAGGGCGGTGACGGCCATCATGGCGGTCTGGTGCCACAGGAAGACGGTCATGGCGGAGAGGTTCACCAGAGCCACCTTCGCCCAGGCAGTCGGCCGCCGCATGGCCCGGGCCAGGGGCTCGCGCACCAGCAGGGCGAGCCCGCACTGGGCCAGCCCGAAGGTGGCCGCGGCCAGCGTCGGCGGGTTCAGGTTCGACACGGCGGCCCCGGGGACACCCACCATCGACGCCGGGTACCCGCCCCAGAGGATCAGCGCGGCCGTGGCGACGCTCCCCGCGCCGATCAGGAGCAGCGCCTGGCCGCGCCCTGCGAAGGCCCCGCGCGACCAGGCGGCACCGAGGGTGAACGGGACGAGCCAGCCGGCCGCCACATTGACCCAGCCGATCCACTGCGGGCCGTCCGGTCCGAAGCGCCACACGTCGACGGCAGCGACGACGGCCAGCGGCCACAGCGGGCCGATCCGGGCCACGAGCGGGGTCGCGGCGGTGAGGGCGGCGAACACGAGCAGGAACCACAAGGGCGACAGCACCAGCTTGACCAGCGATCGGACGGTGTCGAACTCCGCCCCGCCGATCAACATCCCGCCCGCCACGACCGCCCAGAGGAGCAGTACCGCGGCGACGGGACGGAACAGCCGGGCCAGCCGCTGCCCGGCCCAGGCGCCGTACGAGAGGCCGCGTTCGCGTGCCGAAGCGTACCCACGGGCGGCCACATGACCGCCGACCAGGAAGAAGACGGACAAGGTCTGGAACACCCAGGACACCGGGGCCAGCCAGGGCATGTGCGCCAACGGGCTGGTGGTGCTCAGACCGCCGTCGCGTGCGGTCAACGCGGTGACCAGCCAGTGGCCGAGGACCACGCCGAGGATGGCGAAGGCCCGCAGCGCGTCCACGGCGCGGTCACGGTCGACCGGCGTGGCCGCGTCGATGCCCGTTGCCAGGGTGGACCAGCGGGCGCGGATCTCAACCATGGTCGACCTCAGACGCGGGGGTGGTGCCCAGGACGATGGCGGCCAGGCTGTCGAGGGACTCGGTGCCCGGCTTGAGGTAGTCGCTGTGCCCGACGGCGCCGGCGTCGAAGGCCCGGGCCCCGAAGGCGGGGTCGACCGGGTCGGGGCCGAAACCGAACCCGCCGAACCGGACGTGCGGGACGTTGCCGATCCAGTCGTCGCTGCCCCGGCCGGCCCAGACCCGGGCCGTGGTCGGCAGCTCCCGGGCCGATCCGGCGCCCGTGCCCGGGCTGCCGAACAGCACCATGTCACTGACCGAGGACCCGGTGTCGGTCCGGGCACAGACCACGGAGCCGTAGGAGTGGCACAGCAGGGAGAGCTGGGCGCCGGGCCCCGATATGGCTCGCAACCGGTCCAGGAAGGGAGCCAGTTCGACAGCGGCCTCGTCGGCCCGGTCGGCGCTCAGGACGGTGGTGCTCACCGTGCCGGGGGTGTCGTACCCGAGCCAGGCGACCACGGCGGAGCGCGGATGCTCGGCCTGCAGGCGCTGCTGGAGGGAGACGGCTCCGGCACGGAACCGCTGGTAGGTGTCCAGGGTGGTGTCGGAGCCGGGCACCAGCACGGCGACCCGGTCGGCGCTCTCCAACTCGCCGAACACCTCGACGGCGCGGCCCCGCCCGCGGCCGTCGAAGGTGAGGAACCGGGCCGCTCCGGCCGAACTCATGGCGCGCAGCCTGGCCGCCCGGCCGGGGCGGTCGGCGTCCTCGGCCATGCGGGCCGCCTCGGCGAGGGCGGCGATGTTGGCGGTGTACCGGCTTCGGGGCGTGGCGTCCTCGGAGAACGTGGCGGGCGCCGGGGCCGGGACGTTCGGGGAGGCCGCGGCGGAGACGGGGACGACCACGGCCGCGGCGACCAGAGTGGCCAGCAGGCCGCGGCGCAGCCGGCCGCCGCCGGACCTCACCCTCCCCGTGGCCGGCGCCGTGCCCGCCGGGCGGCTCTCCCCCGTGCTCCCGGTACGCGTCCCGGTCCCGGTACCTGTCCCCGTGCTCGTGCCCGTCCCCGTTGCCATGGCCCTCTTCCTCCGGTCGCCGGAAGAGCCGCGAACGCTCTTCTCTGCTACCGAAGTTAGAAATCCGGGCCCGTGGTCGGCGTCACGCCATGGAGCCGTGTTCGCGCGTAGCTCTCAGGTATGACGGGGGATACCTGCGAGGCACGGACATGACGCCGATGACGCCGCAGCGAGCCCGGCGAGCCCGGTCCCCCGGGACCCGCCGAGCAGGGCGGTGAGCGTGCGGCTCAGTCCGCCACCAGGGGTTCGACGTAGCCCGCCCGCCAGCGGGGCGCCGGGTCCTGACCGGGGCTGGTCCAGTACTCCCTCGCCCCCACGACCTCCCCGTCCCGCACGGTCCAGAGGGAGACGGCCCGGTAGACGACGTGGTCCTGAGGTATCTCCACCTCGGTGACCACGAGGTTCCCGTCGGCCAGGATCCGTAGCAGTTCCACGGATCTTTCGTCCGCGTAGCCGTCGTCGCTGTTCACGGCTATGAAGTTGGCACGCCCCACGATGCGCTCACCGCTCACGGGCCATTCGATGACCGCGTCCTCGGCAATGAGCTCGGCCACGCCGTTCCAGTCGCGTGCCTCGATCCGCTCCCACAGTTGTGCCACTACCTTCAACGGCTCCATGTGCGGCAGTGTCCGACAGCCCCGTTATACGTAACAAGCTTTGCTTGCAGGCTTATTGACTTCGACACAATCGCTCGCGACGGCCGGGGATCACTCCGACGAAGGCGCCGGAACGCTGGTGGACGGCGCCGCGGATTCCAGTGCGTCCAGTGCCGTGGCCAGCCGTTCCAGGGCGCGAACCGTCTCCGCGAAAGCGGTATCGCCCAGCTCCGCCGTGAGGCGGGCCGCCAGTGCCGCGTGGCCCGGACCGATCCGGTCCACCGCCCCCCGCCCTTCCTCCGTGGGCCGCAGCAGCTTCGCCCGCCGATGGGCGGGGTTCGGGGCGTATTCGGCCAAGCCCTTGTCGACCAGCAGGTCCGCGATGCGCTGCACGCTCTGCCGGGTGATGCCCATGCTCCGGGCGATGCCCGCCACGGGCAGCGGCTCCCGCAGCACCGCGCCCAGCACCTGCCACCAGGCGGCCGTCAGCCCGGCCGGCTTGGCCAGCTCCTCCGAGATGGCGAGGAACTGGCCGTTGAGCCGGAATACCCCGAGCGCGGTACGGCTCAGCAGGTCCTGCTGGTCACGGGAGCCCCCGAGCTCCCCGGAACCGAGCCCCCCGAGACCGACCTCCCCGGACCCGAGCTCCCCGGACCCGAGCTCCCCGGAACCGACCTCCCCGGGTCCGAGCGCCCCGAGGTCCCCGACGGGCAGCGGCTCGTGCGTCGCCTCACGCATCGCCGGCCGCCGACGCCGCCATCAGGACCGGGTACGCGGCCGGGTCCGAGTCGTGGAAGAGCCCGTACCAGGCGTCCAGGACGTCCGGCTTGTAGACGTCCAGCCGGGCGAACACCTCGCGGGCGAAGGCCACCGGCTCCGTCGGTCCCGCCGTGATCAGGTCTCCGTCGGTCACCGCGTCCGCCTCGACGTAGCTCTCGGCGCCCCCGTAGCCGGGCTGCTCCGCCAGGTAGAAGGAGGCGCCGCTGGTGTGGGTCCGGCCGTCCAGCAGGCCCTCACGGGCGAGTCCGGCGGTCGCTCCGCAGATCGCCGCGACCGGCACCCCCGCGGCCAGGAACTCCCTCGCCTTGGCCGCGAACGGCGTCAGCTCGTCGCCCGTGTCCCACAGGGACGCCCCCGTGAGGATCAGCAGCGAGGAGTCCTCCGGTCGCAGGTCGGCCAGGGCCAGGTCAGGCTGGATGCGGACGCCGCCCATGGTGGTGACCGGCTGCGCGGCGCTCAGGCCGACCGTGCGCACGGTGTGCCCGCGCTGGGTGAGGTGCGCGGTGGTGTGGCCGGTCTCCCAGTCCGCGTACGTGTCGTAGACCGCGAGGTGGACGGGCTTGCGCGGGGTCTCGCTCATGGTGCTTCGCCTCCGGCGTGGATTCCTGCTCTATGACAATAGACTGTCATAACGACAGGATGCTGTCAATCCTGTGGGTGCTCTCCGCACCCCGCGCAGACAGACTGCCGAGAGCGGCCCCCCACCCCCATACAGTCCGCCGATATCCCGCCCGACCTGCGCACTTCTAGCGTGACGGCATGACCCCTCATGTCACCTCGCACACCCTTGCCGCCGTGAAGGACGCAGATCGGAAGCATGTCTTCCACTCCTGGTCCGCCCAGGCCCTGATCGACCCCCTCGCCGTCGCCGGGGCCGAGGGGTCGTACTTCTGGGACTACGAAGGCAAGCGGTTCCTCGACTTCTCCTCCCAACTGGTCAACACCAACATCGGCCACCAGCACCCCAAGGTCGTCGCCGCGATCCAGGAGCAGGCCGCCCGGCTCTGCACCCTCGCGCCCGGCTTCGCCGTCGACGTCCGCTCCGAGGCCGCACGCCTCATCGCCGAGCGGACCCCGGGCGACCTCGACAAGATCTTCTTCACCAACGGCGGCGCCGAGGCCGTCGAGAACGCCGTCCGCATGGCCCGGCTGCACACCGGCCGCGCCAAGGTGCTCTCCACCTACCGCTCCTACCACGGGGCCACCGCCGCCGCGATCAACCTCACCGGCGACCCGCGCCGCTGGCCCTCCGACACGGCCTCCGCCGGCGTCGTGCACTTCTGGGGCCCGTACCTCTACCGCTCCGCCTTCCACGCCACCACCGAGGCCGAGGAGTGCGCCCGCGCCCTCGCCCACCTCGCCGACACCATCGCCTTCGAGGGGCCGCAGACCATCGCGGCGATCATCCTGGAGAGCGTGCCCGGCACCGCCGGCATCATGACCCCGCCCCCCGGCTACCTCGCGGGCGTGCGCGAGCTCTGCGACCGCCACGGCATCGTCTTCATCCTGGACGAGGTCATGTCGGGCTTCGGCCGCACCGGTAAGTGGTTCGCCGCCGACCACTGGGACGTCACCCCTGACCTGATCACCTTCGCCAAGGGCGTGAACAGCGGCTACGTCCCGCTCGGCGGCGTGGCCATCTCGGCCGCCATCGCGGAGACCTTCGCGACCCGCCCCTACCCGGGCGGACTGACGTACTCCGGCCACCCCCTGGCCTGCGCCGCCGCGGTCGCCACCATCAACACGATGGAGGAGGAGGGCATCGTCGAGCACGCCGCCCACCTCGGCGAGAACGTGATCGGCCCGGCGCTCGCCGAGATCGCCGAGCGGCACCCCTCGGTCGGCGAGGTCCGCGGGCTGGGCGCCTTCTGGGCCCTGGAGCTCGTACGGGACAAGGAGACGCGCGAGCCGCTCGTGCCGTACAACGCGGCCGGTGCGGACAACGCGCCGATGGCCGAGTTCGCGGCGGCCTGCAAGGCGTCGGGCCTGTGGCCCTTCGTGAACATGAACCGGACCCACGTGGTCCCGCCCTGCAACGTCACGGAGGCGGAGGCCAAGGAGGGCCTGGCCCTGCTGGACGAGGCGCTGACGGTCGCCGACCGCCACACCACGGCCGGCTAGGCCCGCACCGGCCCCGTCGCCCGCACCACCTGTGTCCGACATCCGGCATCCGACATCCGCCCCGCACGGCGGGTGCGGATGTCGGATATCGGTTAGCTACCGATCGGTTTTCAGCCGCGTTGTCTGGCCTATGGTGTCCGAAGCTCTACGACAGGAGACGGACCCCTATGCCAGGCAGCGGAGCTGTCACCCGCAACACACTTCGCCAGCAGATAGCGGACGCGCTGCGTGACGAGGTGCTCGCGGGACGCCTGCCTCCGGGGACCGAGTTCACCGTCAAGCAGATCGCCGAGCAGTACGAGGTGTCCGCCACCCCGGTACGCGAGGCACTCGTCGACCTCTCCGCCCAAGGACTGCTCGAACTGGTCCAGCACCGTGGCTTCCGGGTGCGGATCTTCTCCGTGGACGACTTCCGGGGAATGATCGAAGCCCGCGCGCTCGTCGTGGACGGGATCTTCCGCCGCCTCGCCGAGCGAGGCACCGCCCCCGGCTCCGGCGAGCTGCTCGTGTCGGTGCGCCGCCGGGGCGAGGAGGCCCACCGGGCCGCGCAGAGCGGTTCGCTCGAGGTGCTGATCGGCTACGACCTGCGCTTCTGGCGGGAGCTGAGCGGGCTGGTCGCCAACACCTACATCTCCGAGTTCCTGCACCGCATCCGCGTGCAGTGCTGGGTCTTCGCCGTCCCCCACCTGCAGCGCGAGTCGCAGCTGCACGCGGCCCTGTGGGACGGCCACAGCGAGCTGGTGGACGCGGTGACGCTCGCCGACGCCGACGCGGTGCGCGGCATCGTACGGGGCTACAACGAGCACGCGCTGGCCTGGGCCGCCCGCCTCTGAAGCCCGCCGAGGCCCGAGGTTCTGCGCACCCCTTCGCGGAGGGTGTCCGGCCCACTACGCTGGCCTGATCGGCGGCATCGACTGATCGGAGGCCGAGTGGCCTGTGACCTGTGGCTGGTCCCCCTTGTCGACGTGCTGTGCCACAGCCCCGACAACCCCTTCGCGGAAGAGATCGCCTCGTACGACAGGGCGTTGGGCGCGGCCGGACTGCCGTCCGTGCCCGTCTTCGCCTACATGCCGGGCCTGAGCGGGGACGTCGCCCCGGTCGCCGGTTTCGACTACGACGCCCTGCATTTCCTGAGGCGGGCGTACATGCTCCAGCTCTGCGGGCTGCCCGTGACCCCGGTGGACGAGCTGGGTGGGGACTACGAGCAACTGCTGGAGATGTTCGAGCCCACGGCCCAGCAGTCGCACCTGGTCTGGCACTACGACCACGCCGGGGCCTACGTCCCGGTGGACTTCGCGGCTCCGCTGGCGAACGAGGAGCTGCTGGCCGGGGGTGGACCGCTGGGGTCCGCACAGGGGCTGCTTCGGGAGCTGCTGTTCGTGGCCCCCGCCATCGGGATAGACCCGGGGAACCCGCCCGCCGCGCCGGCGCCGCCGGGGCGGCCGACGCTGCTGGAGGAGCCGGCGGGTCCGATCCCGTACGACGACAGTCCCTTCGCCCGTGAACGGCACGTGTGGCTGGGACTGCACGCGGCCGCGACGCGGAGCCTCGGCCAGGGTTCGATGATCATCTTCAGCTGAGCGGTCCGGTGGGCGGGGTACGGGTCCGCTACGCGGAACCTCGGCCCCGCCCGCCTCGACCCGGTGGCCCCGCCCATCTCGGCAACGGCAGGGCCCTCCCGCCCTCTCAGCGCGGCTGCTCCGGCGGCCGCTGCCGGGGCATGTTCGGTCTGGTGCCCGGCGGCAGCGGGAAGCGGGCGGGCGGGATGTTCGCGTCCGCGCGCCCCCCGGAGGCCCCCAGCGACTGCATCACCAGCGGCGCGGGCCCGGCCCGGAACTCCACCATCCAGTCCGCCGTCTCCGAGCGCACCAGCTCGGTGATGTCCTCGGAGAAGCGGCGCAGCACGGTCAGGCACCGCTCCGCGGCCTCGCTGGCCGTGCCCTCGGTGGGGCCGAGCACCTCGCGCACGTTCTCCGAGGCCCAGTCGAACTGCAGGGTCTGCAGCCGGCGCTGTACCGCCTGGGCCGTGGCCACGTCCCGCATCCACCCCGACGTCAGCCCGAAGAACCGGTCGCAGGCCAGCGCGGCCGCACCCAGCAGCAGCGCGAGGTAGCCGTACGTGGAGGCGCCCGGGATCGAGCCCGTCAGCTCCAGCAGCGGCATCGAGGCACCCGTGACGGCGCCCACGGCGGCGCCCGCGCGCAGCACGCGCGCACCGCGCCGCTTCCACGCCCGGTCGGACAGGTACCACTCGGCGGTGCGCAGCGCGTCGGCCTCGACCCGTCGGTAGAGCTCGTCGAGCCGCTCGGCGGGCTCACCCCAGTCCCCGAGGGGGAACGGCCGGCCGGTCAGGTCGCCCGCCGCCATCGGTCCGCCGCCTTCCTCCCGGGGATCCCGGGGTGGCCCCTCGGGCTGCATCTCCGGCTGGCTCACCCGGCACTCCCTCTGCCTGCGCTGACGTGTGGTGGTGCGCGTGTGCGCAATGATGCGCATGCTCTTCCTACCTTCGAATGACGGGCGGTGGGCGACGATTCCCGGGAATTCCGCTCGCAAGGAGGTCTCCAGCAGGTACGCGTACGCCCCGTCTCTCACTCGAAAGAGTTGGTCCTCACGGCGTAGGGCGCGGCGCCCGGGGAGCACGTAGGCTCGGATTGACCAGCGTTCCGAAGATCTCGACGTACGACGTATGGAGTGAGTGCCCTGTGATTCCCGGTGGTGGCCAGCCCAACATGCAGCAGCTGCTCCAGCAGGCCCAGAAGATGCAGCAGGATCTCGCGGCCGCGCAGGAGGAGCTCGCCCGGACCGAGGTCGAGGGCCAGGCCGGCGGCGGTCTGGTGAAGGCGACCGTCACCGGATCCGGCGAGCTGCGCGCCCTGGTGATCGACCCGAGGGCCGTGGATCCCACGGACACGGAGACGCTCGCCGACCTGGTGGTCGCCGCGGTGCAGGCGGCCAACGAGAATGCGCAGGCGCTCCAGCAGCGCAAGCTGGGCCCGCTGGCCCAGGGGCTGGGCGGCGGCAGCGGTATCCCCGGCCTCCCGTTCTGACCCTCCTCACCCCTATCCGACGAAAGAAGGCAGTCCGTTGTACGAAGGCGTGGTTCAGGACCTGATCGACGAACTGGGCAGGCTGCCCGGCGTCGGGCCCAAGAGCGCGCAGCGGATCGCCTTCCACATCCTGCAGGCCGAGCCCACCGACGTCCGCCGCCTCGCGCACGCGCTGCTGGAGGTCAAGGACAAGGTCCGGTTCTGCGCGGTGTGCGGGAACGTGGCGCAGGAGGAGCGGTGCGGCATCTGCCGCGACCCGCGCCGCGACACCACGGTCATCTGTGTCGTCGAGGAGCCGAAGGACGTCGTCGCCATCGAGCGGACGCGCGAATTCCGGGGGAAGTACCACGTCCTCGGCGGCGCGATCAGCCCGATCGAGGGCGTCGGCCCGGACGACCTGCGCATCCGCGAGCTGCTGGCTCGCCTGGCGGACGGTGAGGTGACCGAGCTGATCCTGGCCACCGACCCGAACCTGGAGGGCGAGGCCACCGCCACCTACCTCGCCCGCATGATCAAGCCCATGGGCCTGAAGGTCACCCGCCTGGCCAGTGGGCTCCCCGTCGGGGGAGATCTGGAGTACGCGGACGAGGTCACGCTCGGGCGGGCCTTTGAAGGAAGGCGACTTCTCGATGTCTGACGCAACGCTGCACGCCCTGGGACAGGATCCGGACGACTTCGCCGCCTCGATCTCGGACCAGATCGAGTCCTTCATCGTCGCGGTCACCGAGGTGGCCAAGGGCGAGGACCCGGACAGCGCGGTGCCCTTCCTCCTCCTGGAGGTGTCCCAGCTGCTGCTGGCGGGCGGCCGGCTGGGCGCGTACCAGGACGTCCTGCCCGACGAGCGCTACGAGCCCGACCTGGGCCCGGAGCCGGACGTGGACGACCTGCGCGAGCGCTTCGCGGTCATGCTGGAGCCGGTCGACGTCTACTCCGAGGTCTTCGACCCGTACGAGCCGCGCAAGGCCCCGGTCGCGCACCGGATCTCGGACGACCTCGCCGACGTGGTCGCCGACCTGCGGCACGGGCTCATCCACCACCAGGCCGGTCGGATCACCGAGGCGCTGTGGTGGTGGCAGTTCTCGTACTTCACCAACTGGGGTCCGACCGCCTCGGCGACACTGCGCGCCCTGCAGTCGCTGATCGCCCACGTCCGCCTCGACCAGCCCCTCGCGGCCCTGGACGGCCTGGACACGGACGAGGACATGACCGAGGACGACCTCGCGGAACAGGCCGGACAGGTGATGGCCGAGGAGCTCGGCGGACTCGGCCGTACCTGAGCGCCACCTGGAGCGGGCGCGGCGACCGTGCCGAACAGGGAACTCATTCTCTGATCTTCTCGTCTCATGATGTGGTACGAGGCGGTCGGATCCCGGTCGCTCGTTACACTGCACCAGCAATGAGACGGACTGAGCGAGGAGCGCACGTGGGCCTTGTCGTGCAGAAGTACGGAGGCTCCTCCGTAGCCGATGCCGAGGGCATCAAGCGTGTTGCCAAGCGGATCGTGGATGCCAAGAAGAACGGCCACCAGGTGGTCGTCGTGGTTTCCGCGATGGGCGACACGACGGACGAGCTGATCGATCTCGCCGAGCAGGTATCTCCGATGCCTGCGGGGCGTGAATTCGACATGCTGCTGACCGCCGGAGAGCGGATCTCCATGGCCCTGCTGGCCATGGCGATCAAAAACCTGGGCCACGAGGCCCAGTCGTTCACCGGTAGCCAGGCAGGCGTGATCACCGACTCGGTCCACAACAAAGCGCGCATCATCGATGTCACGCCGGGCCGGATCCGCACCGCGCTGGACGAGGGCAACATCGCCATCGTCGCCGGCTTCCAGGGTGTGTCCGCGGACTCCAAGGACATCACCACCCTCGGTCGGGGCGGCTCGGACACCACGGCCGTCGCGCTCGCCGCGGCGCTGGACGCCGAGGTCTGCGAGATCTACACCGATGTCGACGGCGTCTTCACCGCGGACCCCCGCGTCGTGAAGAAGGCCAAGAAGATCGACTGGATCTCCTCCGAGGACATGCTGGAGCTCGCGGCCTCCGGTTCCAAGGTGCTGCTGCACCGCTGCGTCGAGTACGCGCGCCGCTACAACATCCCGATCCACGTCCGTTCGTCCTTCTCCGGACTGCCGGGCACCTGGGTCAGCAACGAGAATCCGCAAGGGGACGCGCAGGTGGAGCACGCCATCATCTCCGGAGTCGCGCACGACGTCTCCGAAGCCAAGATCACGGTCGTCGGTGTCCCGGACAAGCCGGGCGAGGCCGCGGCGATCTTCCGTGCCATCGCGGACGCCGAGATCAACATCGACATGATCGTGCAGAACGTCTCCGCGGCCTCCACGGGCCTCACGGACATCTCCTTCACCCTCCCCAAGGCCGAGGGTCACAAGGCCATCGAGGCGCTGGAGAAGGCGAAGGGCGCCATCGGCTTCGACTCCCTGCGCTACGACGACCAGATCGGCAAGATCTCCCTGGTCGGCGCGGGCATGAAGACGAACCCGGGCGTCACCGCCTCCTTCTTCCAGGCGCTGTCCGACGCGGGCGTGAACATCGAGCTGATCTCGACCTCCGAGATCCGCATCTCGGTCGTCACCCGCCAGGACGACGTCAACGAGGCCGTCCGCGCCGTGCACACGGCCTTCGGCCTCGACTCCGACAGTGCCGAAGCCGTCGTCTACGGAGGCACCGGACGATGACCCGCACCCGGTCCTCCGGCCCGGCACTCGCCGTGGTCGGGGCGACCGGTGCAGTCGGTTCGGTCCTGCTCCGGATGCTGTCCCTGCGGGCGGACGTCTGGGGCGAGATCCGTCTGATCGCCTCCGCACGCTCGGCCGGCCGCATGCTGGTCGTCCGCGCGCAGGAGACCGAGGTGATCGCCCTCACCGAGGACGCCTTCGACGGCCTCGGACCGGGCGACATCGCCCTCTTCCTCACCCCGGCCGACGTCTCGGCCCGGTGGGCCCCCGTGGTCACCACGCGCGGCGCGGTCGTCATCGACCTGTCCGCCGCCTTCCGGGAGGACCCCGAGGTCCCGCTGGTGGTGCCCGAGGTCAACGGGCACGCCGTACGGATCCGGCCGCGCGGCATCGTCGCCGGCCCGGACTGCGTGACCGCCACCATGATCGCGGCCCTGGGCGCGCTGCACTCCGAGTACGCGCTGCGCGACCTGGTCGTCTCCTCGTACCAGGCCGCGAGCGCCGCCGGGCGGGCCGGATCCGAGACACTGCGCCGCCAGCAGTCGCTGGTCGCCGGTACCTCCCTGGGCGAGCAGCCCGGGGACGTACGACGCGCCGTGGGCGAGGACACCGGCCCCTTCGCGGCCCCGCTCGCCCTCAACGTCGTGCCCTGGTCCGGTGAGCTGCGCGCGGACGGCTGGTCCTCGCACGAGCTGGCGGTACGCGGGGAGACGCGCCGGATCCTGCAGCTGGAGCAGCTCCCGGTGTCGGTGACCTGCGTCCAGGTGCCGGTGCTGACCGGGCATTCGCTGACCGTGCGGGCCCGGTTCGAGCGTGAGGTCGAGGCAGCGCACGCCCGGGAGATCCTGGAGGCCGCGCCCGGCGTGGTCCTCGTCGACGACCCGGCGGCCGGGGAGTTCCCCACCCCCGTGGACGCGGCGGGGACGGATCCCGCCTGGGTGGGCCGGGTACGGGCCTCGCTCGACGATCCTCACGCCCTGGAGTTCTTCGTGTGCGCAGACAATCTCCGCAAGGGCGCAGCGCTGAACGCCACACAGATCGCGGAACTGATCGCAGGTGAATTTGCGTAATTCGCTTTGTAGGATCGGTGCTGATCCCTTGATCAAGGTGATGGCCCGACTGCCGTCTCGATAAAGACGGGGCAATCGGGAAGAGCGGGTACGCATGAGGGCAAGAGGGATTTTGCTGGTGAGGATGCCTCGCGCGTACAACCCTGATGGGGGGACGCGTGTCCAACCGGCGTGGCAGACACACTGCTCGAACCGGCCGTCCGTCCGGCGCAGATCGGGATCATCCCGTCGCGCCGGCGTCTCCGTGCGCCCGGCGGCGGTTTTCCCGTGATCGTGCCCGTCCCGCCGGTGGGGCCGACAGAGGCGCCCGTACGCACGGCCGTGACGATCAGGGGCGGCCTCGTGCCCGCGCCGCGCGACGGCGCTGAGACGGACGGGAGCAGCAAGGGCGAGGCGGAGAAGGCCGATACGGTCGAGATGGTCGAGACGGCTGAGAAGCCCGTGACGGCCGAGACGACCGGGAAGCCCGAGACGGACGAGACGGATGAGACGGCCGTCGCCGCCGAGGTGGTGGCCGGCACCACCGTCGACCACCTCACCGCCACCTACCAGGCGCACTACCGCTCGCTCCTGGGCCTGGCCGCGCTGCTCCTCGACGACACCGCCTCCTGCGAGGACGTGGTCCAGGAGGCCTTCATCCGGGTGCACTCCGCCCGGAACCGGGTCCGCGACCGGGAGAAGACCCTGGCGTACCTGCGCCAGACCGTCGTGAACCTCTCGCGGTCCGCCCTGCGCCGCCGCATCCTCGGCCTCAAGCTGCTCTCGAAGCCGATGCCGGACATGGCCAGCGCCGAAGAAGGCGCGTACGACCAGCTGGAACGCGACGATCTGATCAAGGCGATGCGTGGACTGCAGCGCCGCCAGCGCGAGGTGCTCGTGCTGCGCTACTTCGCGGACATGACGGAGTCCCAGGTCGCCGAAACGCTCGGCATATCGCTCGGATCGGTGAAGGCGTACGGATCGCGGGGCATTGCCGCGCTGCGGGTGGCGATGGAGGCTGCGCAGTCATGATGGACGACCACACTTCGCCGGGCGGGGCGAGCGGGGAAGAAGAGCTGCGCATCCTGCTGCGCGGGGCCGTCGAGGGCCTGCAGCCCTCCGCGAACGCGCTGGAGCGACTACGGGACGCCGTCCCCGCGCGCCGGACCCGTAACCGCCGGGCCGCCCTCGTCGGCGCCGCCGCGGCCGTCCTGCTCGCCGGGACGACGATCCCGACCGCGCTGCACCTGTCCGCCGCCGATGGCGCGGCCACCGACCACCCGGCGATGGCCGGGCACGGCTCGGCCACGGACGACCGGCGCGCCGCGTCGCCCTCCGATCCGCACCAGAACGGCTTCGGGTCCCAGCCGAGGTCGACCCGCTCCTTCGGCGAGATGCCGTCCTCGGGTGGGGGCACCGGGCAGCCGAGCGCCACGGCGGGCCCCCCGGTGGGCGGTCTGACGGCAGGCCCGTCGGGCGCCGGGACCGCCGCCGGACCGGCCGGTTCCGGCGGCTCGGTGGTGGGCTCGGGCCCGCTGCCGCCGGTGGCGGCGCCGGGAGTGCCCGGATGCGGCGCCGACCAGCTCGGGGTGGTGGGCTCGGCCCGATCCCCGGAGACCGACGGAAAGGTCTACGGCAGCTTCCGGGTCACCAACATCTCGGCGCAGGGCTGCGCCGTCAGCGGCCAGGACACCGTGACGGCGGCCCCGGCGCCCGGAGCGGGGACCGGAGCGGCCTCCGCGGTCGCCGTGGTCGGCCACACGGCGGGGGATCCGGCGAGCGGGCTGCTGCCCGACCCGGCGGCGGCCGCTTCGGCGCTGGTGCTTCCGCCGAACACGGCGTACGAGGTCCGCTTCGCGTGGGTGCCGTCGGGGGAGAGCTGCTCGCAGGCGAATCCGGACGCGGGCGCGAAGGCCCCGCAGGGCGACACGGCGGGTGCCACGGGCGGTACCGGCAGCGGTACGGGCACCGAACCGCAGGCGGGCGCGACCCCGGCCCCGGCCGGAGTGGCCGTCTCGCACACCCCGCAGTCGGGGGCGGCGACCACGCGGACGACGATCCCCGAGGCCTGCGGCGGAACGGTCTACCGGACCGGCGCGATCCCGCTGTCCTAGATCCGGGGCTTGGCGCCGGGCCCTGGTGCCCTGACCTGCCGTCGGAGCCTGCCGCCCGGCCTGCCGGGCCTGACGCAAGGGTCCGCCTCGGAGCCCGTGCCAGGGGCCGTTGTGGTGATGGCCGGGGCTTTTCCGGACGGCGCGCGGCTACCGCGCGGCGGGCTCCAGCAGGCCGGCTTCGGCGTCGCGGATGGTCTCCACCTCACGACGGTAGAGCCGGAACCACATGAAGAGCACGAAGGCGACGAAGACGAACCACTCGCCGGTGTAGCCGAGGTTCTGGAAGGCCTTCAGGTCGAGCCCGGTGTCGGTCGGTGCCTGCGCGGGCACCGGCGTCATCCCGTCCGACGGGGTCTGCACGGTCAGCCAGGCGTCGTACAGCTCGTACGGGACGATGTTGACCAGCGAGGCCGCCCCGATCACCCCGAGCTGCCCGGCCGGCAGCCCGCCCTGGGAGTGGACCCCCTTCGTCCCGGAGTTCTCCGCGGACTGCAGGGCCCCGGTGACCTCGACCCGGCCGGTCGGCGGGGCGGGCGCCTTCGCGGGATCCGCCACCCCCGGCAGCCAACCCCGGACCACGGGGACGGCCTTGCCGGAGTCGGTCTTCAGCAGGGTCAGCACGTAGAACCCGGACGCACCGTCCAGCCGCCGCTCGGGCACCAGCAGCTGATCCCCGTACTCCCCGGCCGTGGCGGCCATCCGTCCGGAGGTCGTCTTGTCGACCGGAAGCAGCGAGTCCAGAGGGGCGGCCACCTGGTCCGCGGGCTGCTGCGCGTTCGCTTCCCGGTGGCTGTCGACGCGATCCTCGAACCGGCCGAGCTGCCAGGACCCCATGTACAGGCAGAAGGGAACGGCGAGCGCGACGAAGACGTTGATCCCCCACCAGCGCGGGGTCAGGAGAAACCGGTGCACCCCACCACCGTACGGGGGGTGCACCGGTCGCCCGCCCGCAGGGTCAGTGCGGCAGGTGCTTCAGCGCGAACTCCAGCTCCATCCGGACCTGCTTGATCCGCTCCTCCACCACCAGCGAACCGTGCCCGGCGTCGTAGCGGTACACCTCGTGCACCGCCCCGCGCGCCGCGAGCCGGTCCACGTAGTTGTCGATCTGGCGGATCGGGCAGCGCGGGTCGTTCACCCCGGCCGCGATGTGCACCGGCGCCTTCACGGCGTCCACGTACGTCAGCGGAGAGGACGCCTCGAACCGGTCCGGGACCTCCTGCGGCGTACCGCCGAAGAGGGTGCGGTCCAGCGCCTTCAGCGCCTCCATCTCGTCGTGGTAGGCCGTCACGTAGTCCGCCACCGGTACGGCGGCCAGACCCACGGCCCAGGCGTCGGGCTGCGTGCCCAGGCCCAGCAGCGTCAGGTACCCGCCCCAGGAACCGCCCGAGAGCACCATGCGCGCGGGGTCCGCGAGGCCGGAGGCCACCGCCCACTCCCGGACCGCCGCGATGTCCTCCAGCTCGATCAGCCCGACCCGGTGCTTGAGGGCGTCGGTCCACTCACGGCCGTAACCCGTCGAGCCCCGGTAGTTGACCCGCACCACGGCGAAGCCGTGGTCCAGCCAGGCCGCCGGGGCCGACGCGAAGGAGTCGCTGTCGTGCCAGGTCGGCCCGCCGTGGATCTCGAAGATCGTCGGGAAGGGGCCCTCGCCGTGGCCCGCCGGCCGCTGCGCCAGCGCGTGGATCCGCCCGCCCGGGCCGTCCACCCACACGTCCTGGACCGGCAGCGAGCCGGGCGCCCGGAAACCGGGCGGGTCCAACACGATCCCGCCCGCGGTGGACCGTACCGTCGAGGGCTCGGCGGCCGAGGACCACAGGTACTCCACCGTCCCGTCGGGCCGCGCCGTGGCCCCCGAGACCGACCCCGGGGGCGTGTCCACCCGTACGAGCTCCCGCGCGGCCAGGTCGTAGCGCCACAGCTCGCTGCGCGCCTCGAAGCTGTGCGCGACCAGCAGCGCGGACCCGTCCGGGTACCACTCGGCGCTGACGTCGCCCGGCAGGTCGATCGCGAGCTCCTGCTCGGCGCCGGTGGCCACGTCCCAGACCATCGGCTCCCAGCGGCCGCGCCGCTGGTGACCGACGAGCAGCCGGGTGTCGCCGGCGACCGGGGCGAAACCGAGGACCTCCAGGCCCAGGTCCTCGGAGCCGCCCCGGGTGTCGTCCAGCTCGGCGACGGTGCTCCCGTCCAGGGTCAGGACGCGCAGGGCGGAGTGCATCGCGTCGCCGTGCTCGGTGTGCTCGACGGCGACCAGGGTGCCGTCGCGGGACAGGTCGCCGACGCCGGCCGACTCCCGGTGTCGGTAGATCACGGTGGGCGCGGAGCCGTCGGGCCGGACCACGTGCACGGTCGAGCCGTCCTCGTCGGTGGAGCGCCCCACGACGGCCGTCCCGTCCCGCCCGATGGCCAGCCCGGCGGGGTACGAGGGCTCCAGGCCCGGGGTGGCCGGTACGTCGGGGCCGCCCGCGAAGGGCTGGCGCACCCAGGTGCCGAACTCGTCGCCGTCGGTGTCGGAGAACCACCAGATCCACTCGCCGTCGGGGGAGAGCGTGCCGTCGGTGGTGCCGTTGGGGCGGTCGGTGGCCTGCCGCTGCTCGCCGGTGGCGCGGTTCCAGGCGTAGATCTCGAAGGTGCCGGTCGCGTTGGAGACGAAGAGCGAACGGTCCGGGGCGTCCTCGGCCCAGTCGGGGAGCCCGACGCGCGGTGCCCGGAACCGCTTCTCCCAGTCGGGCATGTCGGGAGTCATCTCACTGTCGCTGGTCATGCGCCCCATTGTGGCCGCACGGCTCCTCGGGATGCCGACCGCCGGGAACGGGCGGAGAGTGGAACGCATCGGCCGTCCCGTCCGAGGAGGAACGATCATGGCCAAGAAGGCCCGCACCGGCCACCACAGCCACCAGGACTCCGAGCGCGCGCTGGCGAAGAACACGGCTGCCGAGGCCCGCGCCAAGGCTGCGGTCCGGGACATGCACAGCACCGCCGCGAAGACGCGCGGCATGCAGCAGAAGGCCCAGGCCAAGCGCGGCTAGGCCCGCTCCGCCGGATGTCTCTCTAGGCTGGCGTCATGCGGATGATCGTCCGGGGCGCCCGGCTGCTGCACACTCACGGCCTGTCCGACGTCGAGGTCGCGGAGGACGGCCGCATCGCGCGGGTGATCCCGTACGACGACCAGAAGGAACCGCCCGCCACCGGCATCCTCGTCGAGGCCCACGGCGGCCTGCTCACGCCGCCCTTCGTCGAGCCGCACATCCACCTCGACACGGCGCTGACCGTCGGCGAGCCCCGCCCAAACGCCTCCGGCACCCTGTGGGAGGGCATCGCCTGCTGGAGCGAGCGCAAGCGGACCCTGACCCGCGAGGACGTGATCGCGCGGGCCACGGAGGTGCTGCGCTGGCAGGCCGCCCACGGGGTGCTGCACGTACGGACCCACTGCGACATCACCGACCCGGACCTCACCGCGCTCGAGGCGTTGCTGGAGGTGCGCGACCGGGTGCGTGACGTCATGACGCTGCAGATCGTGGCCTTCCCGCAGGAGGGCATCGTCTCCTTCCCGGGCGGCGAGGGGCTGTTGCGCGAGGCCGTCGCCCGCGGGGCGGACGTCGTCGGCGCGATCCCGCACTTCGAGGACACCCGCGAGGACGGCCTGGCGTCCCTGCACACGGCCTTCGCCCTGGCCGAGGAACACGGCCTGCGGGTGGACGCGCACTGCGACGAGATCGACGACGAACAGTCGCGCTTCGTGGAGCTGCTGGCCACCCTCGCCCTGCGCTCGGGGCTGCGGGGGCGCGCCACGGCCTCGCACACGACCGCCATGGGCTCCTACAACGGCGCGTACAGCTTCAAACTCCAGCGCCTGCTCGCCCGCTCCGGCATCAACCTGGTCTCCAACCCCTTCGCCAACCTCGGCCTCCAAGGCCGCTTCGACGCCTATCCCAAGCGGCGCGGCCTCACCCAGGTCAAGGAGATGCTGGCGGCCGGGGTCAACGTCGCCTTCGGCCACGACGACGTGATGGACCCCTGGAACGCGCTGGGCACCGCCAACCCGCTGCAGACCGCCCTCGTCGGGCTGTACGCCGCCCAGCTCACCGGGGCCGACGAGATCCCGCTGGCCTTCTCGATGGTGACGGAGCGTGCGGCGCGGGTGCTCGGCCTCGCGGAGACGGAGTACGGCATCACCGCCGGCGCCCCCGCCTCGTTCGTCCTGCTCCCGGCCCCGTCGCCCGAGGAAGCGATCCGCCGCCAGGTCCGCCCGCGGTACGTGGTTTCGCGCGGCACCGTCCTCGCAGAGACCCCGCCCGCCCCGACCCGGCTGAACTGGCCGGGGGAGCCGCCGTCCGAGGTCGACTTCGCCCGACGCCTACGCTGACGCCCCATGAAGACGTGGACACTTGACACCGCATCGGCCCGCGCCGCGCACGAGATCGCCTCGGAGTACGCGGACACGGCCCTCCTGAACCACTCGGTCCGCTCCTTCGCCTTCGGGGCCCGGTACGCGGAGCAGCACGAGCTGGCGTACGACGAGGAACTCCTCTACGTCAGCGCCCTGGTGCACGACCTCGGCCTGACCGCGCCCTTCGACAGCCACACCCTGCCCTTCGAGGAGGCGGGCGGCCATGTCGCACGGGTCCTGACGGCGGGCCTGGGCTGGCCGGCGGCCCGGCGGGCGCGCGCCGAGGAGATCATCGTGCTGCACATGCGGGACGACGTGAGCGCCGCCGAGGACGTGGAGAGCCACCTGCTGCAGGTCGGTACGAGCGCGGACGTCTCGGGCCTGCGCCTCGCCGAGTTCGATCCCGCCTTCACCGCCGACCTCCTCACCGCGTACCCGCGGGGCGACTTCGGCGCCGTGTTCCTCGCGCTCGTCGAGGACCAGGCCGCCCGCAAGCCCACGTGCGCGGCGGCCGCGTACGTGGCCGGGGGCGCGGCCACCCGGATCGCGGCGAACCCGCTGGGGTAGCCCTGGCCGCCGGGGGCACGCGTACCGGTCACACAGATCGGTCACGCATATCGGTCACGGTGTCGGATAACGTGCCCGCATGTCGTGGGACGAGGACGGAACACCGCACCCGCTCGCACAGCGCCGCACCGGCCGCAGCGAACTGGAGCCGGACCGGCTGCCCGAGATGCGGGAACTGGAGGTGCTCGGCTGGGAGCCGGCGCCCGAGGACCTGCGCTGGGTGTTCCTCCCGTACGTCTGGCCCCCGGCGGACCGCACCTGGATCCCCGACCGCTCCACGCACTGGGCGGTGGACACCGCCCTCGACGGCCACGGCCACATCACCGGCGTCGAGTGCGCCCCGCTGCCCGAGCCCGACCTCCGGGACCTCGACCGCGAGGCCGACGAGGCCCTCGCCGTCCTCGGGCTCCCGCCCCGGCCGCGGGGGCGCCTGTGGCTGCTCCGTCCGGTCGGCCCCTTCCCCACCGTGGCCGCCGTCCTCGACCACCTCGACGACCTCGCCGACACGCGCGCCGTGCCGGCCCGACCCTCCGCGGCCTTCCTCGCCCTGGCCCGGGTCGAACTCGCCGAACTCGGCGCCCCCGGCGAGCTGTGAGCCCGCGCTCCCGTGGCTACCCTGGTCATGAGGGGGCAGTCACGGGAGGCGATCTCATGGGTCGGCGCCATCACTTCCACATCGACCACGATGGGCACTCGGTCAGCGCCACGGTCCAGACGGGGCACAAGGCGGTCGTGGAGGTACTGGTCGACGGCAAGGAGACCGGACACGCCACGACGCACGACGACCACCCGGTGACCGTGCACGTCGAGCTGCCGACGGATCCACCGACCCAGGTCTCCGTCCGCGCGACGCCCGGACCGGGTGTCCCCCGCTGCATCTTCGAGGCCCCGGCCATCGAGCCGCACATCATGTCCCCCCGCCCGTACTGAGAGGGCGGCTACGGGCTCCTCGGGTCGCCCGGAAGCAGAAAGAGCCGGTACAGATTGCTCTGTACCGGCTCTCACCTGGTCTTACTCTGTCGGGGTGGCGGGATTTGAACCCACGACCTCTTCGTCCCGAACGAAGCGCGCTGCCAAGCTGCGCTACACCCCGATCGCCGCCTTGCAGCGCTTGCTGCCCTGGCGACATCGATTACTTTAGCGGACCTCTCGCCGGAGACGAAATCCGGTTTTCGCGGAGCGGTCGCGGGGCCAGGGGAGGCATCGGGCGGAAGCGGTCCGCCGCGACCAGGGCGAGGCCGAGGGCGTAGAAGACGGCGCCCAGGACCAGGGCGTTCAGGCTCACGCGGGCGTAGCCGTACCGGGCCGCGTCGATGAAGGGGTACGTGTACCGGCGCGCGCTGTCGGGGGCGAGCAGGGCGCCGCGGAGCAGCGCGAAGGTCACGTACGTCAGCGGGTAGGCCAACCACTGGGCGGCATGGCGCGGGCGCAGGGTGCGCGGGGTCGTCAGGAGGAGGAAGTCCAGGAGGGCGCCGGCCGGGGTGACCGTGTGGAGGAGCTGGTTGGCGACGGCCCTGGCGCCGGTCAGCCGGTCGAGCTCCGGGACCACGTTGAAGGGGCTGGAGGGGTTGGCGAGGACCAGGTGGAAGACGAGTCCGGTGATCAGGATGAAGAGGAGGACCCCGCCCCGGTAGAGGGGAGCGACATCGGGCCGGCGCCGCCAGGCGCGCGCCGCCGACACCCCGAGCACGAGCGCGACCAGGATGTTCGTCCAGATCGTGAAGTAGCTCAGGACGACGGGCACGCTCCCGTACACGCAGTCGATGACCACCCCCACCACGGCCGCGCCGCAGACCAGGGCGCGGAACACCACCGGGACGAGGCGCGACGGGGCGGTCATCCCCGCAGCGTATTACCCCTTCGGGGTCAGGGTCAGGAGCGTCGCCTCCGGCGGGCACGCGAAGCGGACCGGGGTGAACCGGTTGGTGCCGCAGCCCGCCGAGACGTGCAGGTACGCGCGATGGCCCTCGGCCTCGTGCGTGGAGAGCCCCTTGACCCGCTTCGTGTCCAGGTCGCAGTTGGTGACGAGCGCCCCGTAGAAGGGGATGCACAGCTGCCCGCCGTGGGTGTGACCCGCCAGGATCAGCGGGTAGCGGTCGGCGGTGAACGACTCCAGGACGCGCAGGTACGGGGCGTGCACGACCGCCATCGAGAAGTCGGCGTCCGCCTCCGGGCCGCCGGCGACCTCGGCGTAGCGATCGCGCTTGATGTGCGGGTCGTCGAGCCCGGTGAAGGCCAGCTCCAGCCCGTCCAGCTTCAGGCGCCCCCGGGTGTTGGTGAGGTTCAGCCAGCCGGCCGCGTCGAAGGCGTCCCGCATCTCCTCCCACGGGTTGTGGACGGCGCCGACGACCGGCTTGTTGCCGTTCAGCCCGTGCCGGCCCTGGGCCTTCTCGAGGAGGTAGCGCCCGGGGTTGCGCAGCCGCGGTCCGTAGTAGTCGTTCGACCCGAAGACGTACACACCGGGGAAGGACATCAGGGGGCCGAGGGCGTCGAGCAGCTCGGGGATGCCCTCGGTGTCGGAGAGGTTGTCGCCGGTGTTGACGACGAAGTCGGGGCGCAGGCCGGCCAGGGACTGCAACCAGGCACGTTTCTTGCGCTGTCCACCGACCATGTGGATGTCGGAGACCTGGAGCACGCGCAGCGGGCGCATCCCCTGGGGAAGGACAGGCACCGTGACCCGGCGCAGGCGGAAGGACCGTGCCTCGAAACCGGCGGCATAGGCCACACCCGCGGCCCCCACCGCAGCGATTCCGGCAGCCGCCTTCAGGGGTACTCCGTAACGCGCACGCATGGACCCATCGTCGCAGACGCGGAAAACCCGTGAGCGCCACCGCCCCCGCACCTGGCAGACTCACAACCATGACCACGCTCAAGGCCAAGCTCCAGGAAGACCTCACGACCGCCATCAGGGCGCGCGACGAACTGCACTCGTCCACGCTGCGCCTGACCCTCTCCGCCATCACCAAGGAGGAGGTCGCGGGCAAGGAGGCACGTGTGCTCTCCGACGAGGAAGTCCTCAAGGTGATCGCCAAGGAGGCGAAGAAGCGCCGTGAGGCCGCGGACGCCTTCGCCCAGGGCGGCCGTCCCGAGCAGGCCGCGCGCGAGACCGCGGAGGGCGAGTTCCTCGACACGTACCTGCCCAAGCAGCTCAGCGACGACGAGCTCGTGGCGATCGTGGCACAGGCCGTCGAGGAGGCCAAGGCCGCGGGTGCCGAGGGGCCGCGTGCCATGGGTGCCGTCATGAAGATCGTGAACCCGAAGGTCGCCGGGCTGGCGGAGGGCGGGCGCGTCGCCGCCGTCGTCAAGCAGCAGCTCTCGTAGGACCACGACGTACGAGACGTACGAGACGTACGAGACGTACGAAGGGGGGAGGCCCCGGCCGTGTCGGCCGGGGCCTCCCCCCTTTCGCGTGTCGTGCTGTGCGTCGACCGCTACTGGTCGTCGCGGCCGCCGATCACTCCTTCGGTGAGCCCGGGGAACGGGGGCTGCGGTTCGACACCGCCGCCCGCACCGCCCGTGGCCCCGCCCGTGGCTCCAGCCGTGCCGCCGCCGCCCGCGCCTGCGTTGGCTCCGCCGTTGTGGCCGCCGGGCCGGCCACCGGGCTTGCCGTCACCGCCGGGCTTGCCGGGCTTGTTCGGGTTCGTCGTGGGCGGCTTGTTCCCGCGCGGGCCGCCGGTGGGAAGGGTCGGCTCCGCGATGCCGACCGTGACGAAGTTCCCCGACTCACGGCCGGAGAGCGCGCCGCTGACCGCGTCCTTCCAGATCGGGCCGGGCAGGCCACCACCGAAGACCTTGTCGAAGGGCTTGCCGCCGATGACGATGTTCTCCATCGTGATCTTCTTCGCGCCGCCCGAGCCGACCCACACCGCGCCGGAGAGGTTCGGCGTGTAGCCGACGAACCAGGCGTTGTAGCGCTCGTCCGTCGTACCGGTCTTGCCGGCGCTGTCGCGGTCGCTGAGACCGGCCCGCTCACCGGTACCGGAGTCGACGACTCCGCGCAGCAGGGTGTTGATGGTGTCGGCCGTCTCGGTGGCCATCGCCCGCTCGCACTTGGACTTCGGCACCGCGAGCGCCTTGCCGTGCGCGTCGGTGATCGACTCGATGGCGACCGGCGTGCAGTAGACGCCGCGGTTGGCGAAGGTCGCGTACGCGTTGGCCATCGTCAGCGGGGAGAGTTCGGCGGAGCCGAGCGCGATCGACGGGGACTCGGGGATCTTGGAGCCGTCGGCCGGGACCACGCCGAGCTTCTGCGTCATCTCCGTCACCGGGCAGAGGCCGATCTCGCCGATCATCTCGACGAAGTACGTGTTGATGGACTTCTCCATCGCCGTCCGCAGCGCGTACGGACCGACCTCGTCCTCGGTCTCGTTCTTCGCCGTCTGGATCTTGCCGTTGATCGGCAGGTTCAGCCACTGGCTGCCGTCGCAGCGCGGGATCGGCGTCGGGTAATCGATCTTGTTCGGCGCCTGGTACACCTTGGTCGCCGGCATGCCCCGCTCTATGGCGGCCGCGGCGATGAACGGCTTGAAGGTCGAGCCGACCTGGAAGCCGAAGTTCGAGCCGCCCATCCGCTTGTCCACGGAGTAGTTGATCTGCGTCTCGTTCTTGCCGAAGCCGTACGGCTTGGACTGACCCATCGCCAGCACCCGACCGGTGCCCGGCTGGACCATGGTCACAGCCGTCGCGATCGAGTCCTCCTGGTAGACGTGGTCCTTGATCGACTCGTTGGCCGCGTCCTGCGACTGCGGGTCCAGGGTGGTGCGTACCGTCAGGCCGCCCTGGTTCCAGACCTTCGCCCGGTCCTCGCGCGTCTTGCCGAAGGCCGTGTCGGTCAGGAAGGAGTTGCGCACGTAGTCGCAGAAGAAGCCCGCGCCCTTGACGGCGGTGATGCAGCCGTTCTTGGGCTTGGTCACCTTGAGGGTGACCGGCTTCGCCTTCGCCGCGTCCACCTCCGCCTGCGAGACGTCCTTCGTGTCGGCCATCCGCTGCAGGACGATGTTGCGGCGCTTGGTCGCCTCCTGCGCGTCGTTCACCGGGTCGTACCGGCTCGGCGACTGCACGACGCCCGCGAGCAGCGCGGACTCCTCCAGCGTCAGGTCCTTGGCCGGCTTGCTGAAGTAGCGCTGGGCGGCGGATTCGATTCCGTACGCCTGCTGGCCGAAGTAGGTGATGTTGAGGTAGTTCTCGAGGATCTTCTTCTTCCCGAGCTCTTCCTCGACCTGGATCGCGTACTTCAGCTCGCGGATCTTGCGGCCGAGGCTCTTCTCCTGGGCCTCGCGCACCTTGGTCTCGTCGTCGCCGGCCTCTTCGACGAACACGTTCTTCACGTACTGCTGGGTGAGGGTGGAGGCGCCCTGCGCGGCTCCGCCTTCCTGCGCGTTGCGGTTGACCGCGCGCAGGATGCCCTTGAGGTCGACCGCGCCGTGCTCGTAGAAACGCGAGTCCTCGATGGCGACGATGGCCTTCTGCATGTACGGGGAGATCGCCGTGAGCGGGACCACCTGACGGTCGCGCGAATAGACGGTGGCGATCGTGCCACCCTCGGCGTCCAGAATCGTGGTCCGCTGGCTCAGTGGCGGAGTCTTGAGATTGGCCGGGATCTCGTCGAATCCCTCGACCGTCCCCTTGGCCGCCAGGCCCAGGGCGCCTGCGGCCGGAATCGCCATGCCGGCCAGTACCACCCCGGAGAGGACGGACACCCCGAGGAACTTGGCGGCCTGCTGGCTCCCCGTGAGCCCGCCGCCCGAGCGCTTCTTTCCCATAGGGGGCAGCCTACGTTCTCATTCGCCGGACACATGCGAATGCCTTGGCCTAAGCTGTCCCCAACTGTCACAGCAGTGTGGTGCGACATCAACCCCTCGGCTTGATTTTCACCCTTCCCGAATGGGGTGGACGCATGTCCGAATCTGGCCCCTCTGCTGAAGTCGAACGCACGATTACACCCGAATTGCCGCAATGGTCGGGCATGTCGCCGGATCACTCCGTCGGGTGATCTGCCGCTTACCCATAGTCCGTTCGGACCATTCAAGATTGGGCCCGTCGGGGGTGTTGCACTGTGCTCGCCTTCCGTAACGTCCTCAACTGGCAGCGGTGAATATGCCGCTACCGCCGTGGGGGAGCCTCGATTCGGGAGAGGACGGCGCCGGGATGGGCTGGGTTACCGACTGGAGTGCGCAGGCAGCCTGCCGCACTACCGATCCGGATGAACTATTCGTTCAAGGAGCGGCACAGAACAGGGCCAAGGCGGTGTGCACCGGATGTCCGGTGCGGACCGAGTGCCTGGCCGACGCGCTCGACAACCGTGTCGAGTTCGGCGTGTGGGGCGGAATGACCGAGCGGGAACGACGTGCGCTGCTGCGCCGGCGTCCCACCGTCACCTCGTGGCGACGGCTGCTCGAAACCGCACGTACGGAGTACGAGCGCAGCACGGGCATCCTCACCATGGATGCAGACGCGGAGATCGACGTGGCGTACGAGACATACGCGGCAGCCGGGTAGATCACACGGCGGCCACGACGTACGAACGCCTACGCTCCGGCCGGTACCCCGGCCGCGAGTCGTTCTCCGATGGCCCGTAGCCCGGCGAGGTCGTGCACATCGCCGGGCAGGGCGGTCACTTCCGCCACCGCCACTTCGGGGTGGAGCGAGGTGAAGCGATCGCGTGTGCGCTGTTCACGCGCGATCACCTGCATGCGTTCCGCGTGCAGACGCAGCAGTCCTGCCGTGATCCGGTCGACGACCGCGGTATCGCCTTCGGTGCCGGGGGAGCCTGTCTCGGGAGGGTTCGCGGTCCGGGTGGTTGCGGCGGGCTCGGTGGGCTCGGTGGGTTCCGAGCCCGAGTCACGAAGTCCAGCTTTCCCGGACTCCTGATCGACAATGCCGCCTTCTTCAAGATTCTCTGCGGCGGCCAACGCCCGTTCGGCGGACAGCTGGTCGGCGCCACTGCCGTGCACCCGGTTCAGTACCAGACCGGCCAGCGGCATGCGTTCCGCGGCCAGCCGTTCCACGAAGTACGCCGCCTCGCGCAGGGCGTCCGGCTCGGGCGCGGCGACCACCAGGAAGGCCGTGCCGGGAGCCTGCAGCAGCCTGAAGGTGGCGTCCGCGCGGGTGCGGAAGCCGCCGAACATCGTGTCCATCGCGGCCACGAAGGTCTGGACGTCCTTCAGCAGCGAGGCCCCCATCAGCTTGCTGAGGGTGCCCGTCATCATCGACATGCCGACATTCAGGAACTTCATCCCGGCCCGGCCGCCCACCTTCGCCGGAGCCATCAGCACCCGGATGAACTTCCCGTCCAGGAAGGACCCGAGGCGCTTCGGCGCGTCCAGGAAGTCCAGCGCGGACCGGCTCGGCGGGGTGTCGACGATGATCAGGTCCCAGTCGTCGCGGGCCCGCAGCTGCCCCAGCTTCTCCATCGCCATGTACTCCTGCGTGCCCGCGAAGCCGGCCGACAGGGACTGGTAGAAGGGGTTGGCGAGGATGGCCCGGGCCCGCTCGCCGTCCGCGTGCGCCTCGACGATCTCGTCGAAGGTCCGTTTCATGTCCAGCATCATGGCGTGCAGTTCGCCGCCGCCCGCCCCTACGGTCCCCACCTTGCGCGGGGTGTTGTCCAGCGAGTCGATCCCCATCGACTGCGCGAGCCGCCGCGCCGGGTCGATGGTGAGCACGACGGCCTTGCGCCCGCGCCCGGCCGCCCGTACGCCGAGGGCCGCGGCGGTGGTGGTCTTGCCGACCCCGCCCGCCCCGCAGCACACGATGATCCGGGTCTCCCGGTCGTCCAACAGCCGGTCGACCGCCAGCCGCGGCGGAGTGTCCATGCCCACGGTGTCCACCCCCTCGCTCATTCGGCCACCGACTGCTTCCGCAATTCCTTGGCCAGCGCGTAGAGCCCGGCCAGATCCATCCCCGCGCCGAGCAGCGGCAGTTCGTACGTCGGCAGGTCCAGCCCCGCCAGTACGGAGCGCTGCGCGCGCTCCAGCTCCACCCGGCTCGCGTGCTCGGCGGCCTGCGTGAGCAGCGGGTCCACCAGCCGCTCGGCCAGCCCGCCACGGCGCGCCCCGCCGAGACCCGCCCGGGACAGCGCCTTCGCCACCTCGGCGCGGTGGTCGCCGGCCGCGGTGCGCAGGGTGTCCTCGTCCAGGTGGTGCGGCCGGACCATGTTCACGACGACCCGCCCGACGGGCAGGCCGGCCCGGCGCAGCTCCTCGATGCCGTCCGCGGTTTCCTGGACGGGCATCTCCTCCAGGAGGGTGACCAGGTGCACGGCCGTCTCGGGGGACTTGAGGACCTTCATGACGGCCTGGGCCTGGTTGTGGATCGGCCCGAACCGGGCCAGGCCCGCCACCTCGTCGTTGACGTTAAGGAACCGGGTGATCCGCCCGGTCGGCGGCGCGTCCATGATCACGTGGTCGTAGACGTACCGGCCGGCCTTGTCCTTGCGGCGTACCGCCTCGCACGCCTTGCCGGTCAGCAGCACGTCGCGCAGCCCCGGGGCGATGGTCGTCGCGAAGTCGATGGCGCCGAGCTTCTTGAGCGCGCGGCCGGCCGAGCCGAGCTTGTAGAACATCTGGAGGTAGTCCAGCAGCGCCCGTTCGGCGTCGATGGCGAGCGCGTAGACCTCACCGCCCCCGCCGGGCGCCACGGCGATCTTCCGTTCCTCGTAGGGGAGTGCCTCGGCGCCGAAGAGCTGCGCGAGCCCCTGCCTGCCCTCGACCTCCACCAGAAGAGTCCGGCCGCCCTCGCGTGCGAGGGCAAGCGCGAGTGCTGCGGCGACCGTGGTCTTGCCGGTGCCGCCCTTGCCGCTGACCACCTGGAGCCTGCTCACAGCGTCCGAGCCTAATTCCTTCGGTTCGACTCCGGTGGTGCCGGGTGGTTCTGCCGGAGTGTTCGGGGGTGAGCTCCGTTACGTCGGGCCGGCTCGACGCCTGCTCGGGTGAGGTGTCCGGCCGTCGCTTCCGGGCGCGGCATGCGGCCCGCACGACAGGCACTACCCTCGCTCCCATGACCAAGAAGTTCGAATATGCGACGGTCCCGCTGCTGGTTCACGCCACCAAGCAGATCCTGGACACCTGGGGCGAGGACGGCTGGGAGCTCGTCCAGGTCGTGCCCGGCCCGAACAACCCCGAGCAGCTCGTGGCCTACCTCAAGCGGGAGAAGGCATGAGTGCCGTAGAGGCGAAGCTGGCCGAGCTCGGCCTGACGCTCCCGGGCGTCGTCCCGCCGCTGGCCGCGTACCAGCCGGCCGTGCGGTCGGGCTCGTACGTCTTCACCGCGGGCCAGCTCCCGATGGTCAAGGGCAGCATGCCGATCACCGGCAAGGTCGGCGCCGAGGTCTCGGCGGAGCAGGCCAAGGAGCTGGCGGCGATCTGCGCGCTGAACGCCCTGGCCGCCGTCAAGTCGGTCGTCGGTGACCTCGACAAGATCGCGCGTGTCGTGAAGGTCGTCGGCTTCGTCGCCTCCGCCCCCGACTTCACGGCCCAGCCCGGCGTGCTGAACGGTGCGAGCGAGCTGCTGGGCGAGGTCCTCGGCGAGAAGGGCGTCCACGCCCGCAGCGCCGTCGGCGTGGCGGTCCTGCCGCTGGACGCCCCGGTCGAGGTCGAGATCCAGGTGGAGCTGGTCGCCGGAGCCTGATCCCTTCGGGGTGGGTTCCGCAGGGACGGGCCGGGACGCGCACGCGCGCGTCCCGGCCCGTTCCGCGTGCTGCCCCGGGCGCGGGATCGCCCGCGCCGGCCATCGCGCCGACCACCCGTGCAGGCCACCGCGCCGGCCACCCGCGACGGGGGACCCTCGAACATCGGGCCGGATGGCCGTAGCATCCGGCCATGCCGAATGGTCAGCATGGACAGCAGCAGCCCCCCGCCGGAGGCCAGTGGTACCCGCCGGAGTGGCCCGACCGCATCCGCGCGCTCGCGGACGGCTCGCTCGTCCCGGTGCAGCCGCGGCGCGCCGCCACCGTGATGCTCCTGCGCGACACCCCCGAGGGTCCCGCCGTGCACATGCTGCGCAGACGGGCCTCCATGGCCTTCGCCGGGGGCGCGTACGCCTATCCGGGCGGTGGGGTCGATCCGCGCGACGAGGAGCACCAGGTCGGCTGGGCGGGTCCCTCCCGGGAGGACTGGGCCGCCCGGCTCGGAACCGATCCCCTCACCGCCCAGGCCATCGTCTGCGGCGCCGTACGGGAGACCTTCGAGGAGGCGGGCGTCCTGCTCGCCGGGCAGACCCCGGACGAGGTCGTCGGTGATACCACCGCGGACGACTGGGAGGCCGACCGGCAGGCCCTCGTGGCGCGGGAGCTGTCCTTCGCGGAGTTCCTCGACCGCCGCGGTCTGCGGCTGCGCTCGGACCTGCTGGGCGCCTGGGCGCGCTGGATCACCCCCGAGTTCGAGCCGCGCCGCTACGACACCTGGTTCTTCGTCGCCGCTCTCCCCGAGGGCCAGCGCACCCGCAACGCCTCCACCGAGGCCGACCGGACCGTGTGGATCCGGCCCACGGACGCGGCCGCCGGGTACGACAAGGGCGAGCTGCTGATGATGCCGCCCACCATCTCCACGCTGCGGTCGCTGGAGCCGTACGGGAGCGCCGCGGGCGCGCTCGCCGCCGCGGCCGAGCAGGACCTCGCCCCGGTGCTGGCCCAGGCCACGCTGGAGGACGGCGAGCTGGTGCTCAGCTGGCCGGGGCACGACGAGTTCACCAAGCGCGTCCGCCCCGGACGTCCCGCCGGCCCCGGAGGCCCCGCATGACCGACGCCGCCGCACTGCCCGGACAGCCCCGCGGAGTCGTCACCTCGGGCCCGGCGACCGCCCGCGCGGTGAACGTCCTGGCTCCCAACGCCTCCGCGATGACCCTCGACGGCACCAACACCTGGCTGGTGTCGGAGCCCGGATCCGACCTCGCCGTCGTGATCGATCCCGGCCCGCTGGACGACATACACCTGCGGGCGGTCATCGCCACCGCCGAGCAGGCGGGCAAGCGGATCGCCCTCACCCTGCTCACCCACGGCCACCCCGACCACGCCGAGGGCGCCGGTCGCTTCGCCGAGCTCACCCGTACGAAGGTCCGCGCCCTGGATCCGGCCCTGCGCCTGGGGGACGAGGGCCTGGGCGCCGGTGACGTGATCCGGACCGGCGGGCTGGAGCTGCGCGTGGTGGCGACCCCCGGCCACACCAGCGACTCGCTCTGCTTCCACCTGCCCGCCGACCGGGCCGTACTGACCGGCGACACCATCCTGGGTCGCGGTACCACCGTCGTCGCCCACCCCGACGGCCGCCTCGGGGACTACCTGGACTCCCTGCGCCGGCTGCGCTCGCTCACCGTGGACGACGGGGTGCACACCGTCCTGCCGGGCCACGGGCCGGTCCTGGAGGACGCGCAGGGCGCCGTCGAGTACTACCTGGCCCACCGGGCCCACCGGCTCGCCCAGGTCGAGACCGCCGTCGAGAACGGCTGCCTGACCCCGCAGGCGGTCGTCGCCCAGGTCTACGCGGACGTGGACCGATCCTTGTGGCCGGCCGCCGAATGGTCCGTCCGGGCGCAGTTGGAGTACCTTCAAGATCACGGATTGATCCCGGGAGGGCCTGAATGAACACCGTGTTCCTGTTGGTCGTGCTGGTCGCGACGGCCGGATGGATCACCTCGACGGTGACCCTTCGGGTGCAGAGCCTGCAGCACCAGGCGGACCGCACGGAGCGGCGACTGGCCCTGGTACTGGAGCACTTCGGCATCGAGGAACCGGAGCCGGCCGGGATGGACGAGGTACGCGCCCACCTGAGGGCCGACCGACACATCTCGGCGATCAAGGAGTACCGCCGGATCACCGGCGCGGGCCTGGCGGAGGCCAAGCTGGCCGTCGACCGCCTGGCCGAGGCCGAGAAGGCCTGACCCGGACCCGGACCGACGCTCAGCCGCGGCGCGACGTCTTCGTGCCGTGCCGGGCCGTGTACTCGTCCGCCAGCCACGGCCCGAGGTCCTCCACGTAACCCCGCAGCACCTGCGGGTCCGCGACGGGATCCAGCGCGACGGCGGCCGCGGCCTCCATCTGTGCGGCGCGTTCCGGGTAGTACATGCCGAAGATCTCCGCGGATTCGCCGAGGTCGCTGGTCCAACCGCCCCACCGGGGCATGACCAGCGTGAAGGCGGTGCGCACCAGGCGCCGGGCGACGATCCGGCTCAGCGTGCGGTACTCCTCGGGGGTCGAGGCCTCCCGTACCCGCGTCCGCCATCCGGGCAGCAGCTCGGCCAGGTCGCCGTTGGTCTCCCGGGCGAGCAGGCTGTCCGGCCGGTAGCGCGGCAGGTGCTCGGCCAGGTCCGCTCCGAGCAGCGGGGTGCACAGGCAGGCGAGGAACCAGCCCAGGTCGAATCGTTCCGCCTCGCTCAGCACGGCGACCTTGTCCTGGAGCAGGATGCCGACCCCGTCGACCTCGGGGAAGTCCTCGTCGAGCCCACGGGCGAGCACCTCGGCGGTGTCCCGGTCCTCGTCGGAGGGCTCATGGTGCAGCACGAGCAGCAGATCGAGGTCGGACCGCCCGGGCCGGGCCGTCCCGCGCGGTACGGACCCGTAGAGGTACGCGCTGTGCAGCCGTCGGCCGTACGCCTCGGCGGTCCGGGCCCGTGCGGCCGCCACGACCCCCTTGAACTCGCTCCGCACCCGCCCGAGGGACCCCTCCCGCTCGAAGTACCCGTACGCGTCCAGCCCTCTGTGCTCCATGACTCCACTGTGCCCGGCCGCCGGTCCGGGGCGGCCGAGCCGAGGCCGTGCGTCGGCGGGTCGGACCCATAGGCGCCGTGCGCTGTGGGGCCGGACGAACGCGTAGGGGCCCTGCCCGGGCGGGCAGGACCCCTACGAACGGCTCTGGGCCGGCGGCGTCAGCGCGAGCGCTTCGCGAGGCGCTCCACGTCCAGCAGGATGACCGCACGGGCCTCCAGGCGCAGCCAGCCGCGGCCCGCGAAGTCGGCCAGGGCCTTGTTCACGGTCTCGCGCGAGGCGCCGACGAGCTGTGCGAGCTCCTCCTGCGTCAGGTCGTGCACCACGTGGATGCCCTCCTCCGACTGGACGCCGAAGCGGCGCGACAGGTCGAGGAGCGCCCGCGCCACACGGCCGGGAACGTCGGAGAAGACCAGGTCGGACATCTGGTCGTTGGTCTTGCGCAGGCGGCGGGCGACGGCGCGCAGCAGCGCGGTCGCGACCTCGGGCCGGGCGTTGAGCCAGGGCTGGAGGTCACCGTGGCCGAGGCCGAGGAGCTTGACCTCGGTCAGCGCGGTGGCGGTGGCGGTACGCGGGCCCGGGTCGAAGAGCGACAGCTCGCCGATCAGCTCGCCGGGGCCGAGGACGGCCAGCATGTTCTCGCGGCCGTCGGGGGAGGTGCGGTGGAGCTTCACCTTGCCCTCGGTCACGACATACAGCCGGTCGCCGGGGTCGCCCTCGTGGAACAGGGCGTCACCGCGTGCGAGGGTCACCTCGCCCATGGAGGCGCGGAGCTCCGCGGCCTGCTCGTCATCGAGCGCCGCGAAGAGCGGGGCGCGCCGCAGAACGTCGTCCACGAGTCTCTCTCCTATGTCGACCGGCTCAGGGGGACCGATGCTCCCCATTTTGCCGGACGGCTCTATCAGTGCGATCAATCACAAGGATGCCGGACGGACGGGCGTGCTGTGCGGCGAGAAGCCAATCGGAGTGGTGTTACCTGAGGTCCGGGCGGGTGTCAGCGGCCGGCCTTAGGCTGGCCGGGTGTCCAATAAGCCGGTGAGAGCACAGGCCAAGGGGTCCGCCGGAGTGACGGAGCCCCAAAATTCTGCCGTGGGCGAACATGTCCCAGTGAAGACGTCCGCGAGGGCTGCGGCCACCCCACAGGGCAAAGTTTCGGCCAAGAAACCGAAGTCGGTCAAGCCGGAATCGCGCCTGGCCATGGTGCGTAGGGCGCGGCGCATCAACCGTGAGCTGGCCGAGATCTATCCGTACGCCCATCCGGAGCTCGACTTCCGCAATCCCTTCGAGCTGCTCGTCGCGACGGTGCTGTCCGCCCAGACCACCGATCTGCGGGTGAACCAGACGACCCCGGCCCTCTTCGCGGCCTACCCGACCCCCGAGGACATGGCCGCGGCCGCCCCGGAGGATCTGGAGGAGCTGATCCGGCCGACCGGGTTCTTCCGGGCCAAGTCGCGGTCCTTGCTCGGCCTCTCGCAGGCCCTGCGGGACAACTTCGGCGGGGAGGTGCCGGGCCGGATCGAGGACCTGGTGACGCTGCCCGGAGTGGGCCGCAAGACCGCGAACGTGGTGCTCGGCAATGCGTTCGGTGTCCCGGGGATCACGGTGGACACCCATTTCGGCCGGCTGGTGCGCCGCTGGAAGCTGACCGAGCAGGAGGACCCGGAGAAGGTCGAGGCCGAGATCTGCGCGATCTTCCCGAAGAGCGAGTGGACGATGCTCTCGCACCGGGTCGTCTTCCACGGCCGCCGGATCTGCCATTCCCGCAAGCCCGCCTGCGGGGCCTGCCCGATCGCCCCGCTCTGCCCGGCGTACGGGGAGGGCGAGACCGACCCGGAGAAGGCGAAGAAGCTGCTGAAGTACGAGAAGGGCGGTCAGCCCGGCCAGCGGCTGACCCCGCCCCCGGACTACCCGGGCCTCCCCGCACCGCCGCTGGGCGGGGCCGTGGCGGCGCCGTAGCGGGCCTATGGGGCCGGTGGGCACACAGGGGCGGGTGAGGGGCGGGAAGCGCCCGGGACGCAGGGCTGCGGGGGCTCGCGGGCCCGTGCGCCCGGGGGCTCAGGAACGAATCGGTACCCGGACCGCGTTTGCGGTGTGGGAGACGGCGCTTGACAGGACGACGCGGACAGAGGTGCCTATGACGCGCGGTACACGGGACGAGACCGGAACCACGGTGGGAGCCCGGGAGGGCGGCGGCCCGGCCGTCACCACCGACGGCCTGCCCGCATGGCTCGACCCCGTCGTCGAGGCGGCCCGGTCCGTCCAGCCGGGGCAGCTCAGCCGGTTCCTGCCGCCCGAGGACGGCCGCGGGCGGCAGTCCGCCGTGCTCGTCCTTTTCGGGGAGGGCTCCCGCGGCCCCGAGCTGCTCCTGATGGAGCGCGCCGGCACCCTGCGCTCGCACGCGGGCCAACCGTCCTTCCCCGGGGGCGCGCTGGATCCCGAGGACGGCGATCCGCACACCACCGGCCCACTGCGCGCCGCGCTGCGCGAGGCCGAGGAGGAAACCGGACTGGATCCGTCCGGTGTTCAGCTCTTCGGTGTGCTGCCCCGGCTCTACATCCCGGTCAGCGAGTTCGTCGTGACCCCGGTCCTCGGCTGGTGGCGCGAGCCCAGCCCGGTCGGAGCCGTGGACCTCGCCGAGACGGCGCGGGTCTTCACGGTTCCCGTGGCCGATCTCACGGATCCCGAACACCGGGTCATGACCGTTCATCCGAGCGGCCACCTGGGGCCGGGATTCACCGTCGAATCGGCTCTGGTCTGGGGATTCACCGCCGGGGTGATCGACCGGATCCTGCACTTCGCGGGTTGGGAGCGTCCGTGGGACCGCTCACGGCAGGTCCCGCTCGACTGGCGCGCATGAGACGGTGGCCCACGTGAACGTGCTGGACATCCTGTTGCTGCTCGCCGCCGTATGGTTCGCGATCGTCGGCTACCGCCAGGGGTTCGTCGTCGGCATCCTGTCGGTGATCGGCTTCCTCGGCGGTGGTCTCATCGCCGTGTCCCTGCTCCCGCTGGTCTGGGACCGGGTGACGGACAACGGCACCCAGGTGTCCACCACGGTCGTCGTGATCTCCGTGGTCGTGATCATCATCTTCGCCTCGATCGGCCAGGCCCTGACCACCCATCTCGGGAGCAGACTCCGCCGCAAGATCACCTGGTCACCGGCGCGCGCGCTCGACGCGACCGGCGGTGCCCTGGTCAACGTGGTCGCGATGCTGCTCGTGGCGTGGCTGATCGGGCTGCTGGTGGCGCAGACCGCGCTGCCCAGCGTGGGCAAGGAGGTCCGTAACTCCAAGGTCCTCCTCGGCGTCTCGCGGGTGCTGCCCGACCAGGCGGACACCTGGTTCTCGGACTTCAGCTCCACCCTCGCGCGCAACGGCTTCCCCCAGGTGTTCAGCCCCTTCTCCAACGAGCCCATCACCGAGGTCAAGGCGCCCGACCCGACGCTCGCCGGCAGCCCCGTCGCCGAGGTCGCGAAGCGCTCGATCGTGAAGGTCGTCGGCACCGCGCCCAGCTGCAGCAAGGTGCTGGAGGGCACGGGCTTCGTCTTCGCGCCTGGCAAGGTGATGACCAACGCGCATGTGGTCGGTGGGGTCAACGAGCCGACCGTGCAGATCGGCGGTGAGGGCAAGCTGTACGACGCCAAGGTCGTGCTCTACGACTGGGCGCGCGACATCGCCGTTCTGGACGTGCCGAAGCTGAAGGCCCCGGTGCTGGAGTTCTCCGAGAAGGACGCGGCGAGCGGCAACGACGCGATCGTCGCCGGCTTCCCGGAGAACGGCGCGTACGACGTCCGGTCGGCCCGCGTCCGTGGTCGGATCAACGCGAACGGACCGGACATCTACCACCGCGGTACCGTCCGACGGGACGTCTACTCGCTGTACGCGACGGTCCGCCAGGGCAACTCCGGCGGACCGCTGCTGACGCCCGACGGCAAGGTGTACGGGGTCGTCTTCGCGAAGTCCCTCGACGACCCCAACACCGGTTACGTGCTGACGGTGGACGAGATCCGCGACGACATCCGGATCGGCCAGAACGCCGTACGACGGGTCGACAGCCAGGGCTGCGCCCTCTGAGTCGACGCTCCCGCCGGGTCCCTACGTCCGTGGATGGCGCAGGCGCGCGGAGACCCAGCGGGCCCGTCGGCGCAGGATGAGCGGAATCCCGAGGCGGGGGTCGTGGCCGTGCCGGCCGGCCCTCTCGTAGGTGCCCGGCGTAGCTGCCGAGCGGCGTTCGTGCGCGGTGTCACCGTAGTCGTGCGTCCAGCTCATACTCCGAGCTGTGCCCGTGCCCCAAGGTCCGTAATCCCGTCAGGGGCGGCCAATTGGCCTATGCGCCAGGCAATTGAATGTTCGTAGGACAAGCACACGATCGAACTCCCCTGCTTTCAGGGGATGGTCGCCGGCTCCGAGGCGCGTTCCGCCGGCCGTCGCGCGGCCCGCCCGGAACCGGAACGGACTGTCGCCCCGTCAGCGGTCCGGCTCGGGGTCCTTGAGCCAGTTGACCAGCTCGGACGAGAAGGCGACCGGGTCCTCCTCGTGCGGGAAGTGCCCGAGCCCGTCGAACAGCCGCCACCGGTACGGGGCTTCGACGTACTCACCGGAACCGGCCGCGCTGCGCGTACGCATCACCGGGTCCAGCGAACCGTGCAGATGCAGCGTAGGCACCCGCACCGGACGCTTCATCCGCCGGTTGAACTGGATCCCGTCGGGCCGCGCCATCGACCGCATCATCCAGCGGTACGGCTCGATCGAGCAGTGCGCGGTGGAGGGGATGCACATGGCCCGCCGGTACACGGCCAGATCCTCGTCCTCCGGCGGCCGCGGCCCCGACCAGTCCCGGATCAGCTCTCCCACGAGCGCCCCGCCGTCGGCGACGAGCTGCCGCTCGGGAACGAACGGCCGCTGGAAGCCCCAGATGTGTGAACTCGCCCGGGTCTGACCGAAGTCCGACAGCATCGCCGAGCGCCAGCGGCGCGGATGCGGCATGGACGAGACCACGAGCCGGCGCACCAGCTTGGGCCGCATCACGGCCGCCGTCCAGGCGAGGTAGCCGCCCAGGTCGTGCCCGACGAGCGCGGCGTCCGGCTCGCCGAGGGACCGTACGACTCCGGTGATGTCGAGCGCCAGGTTGGCGGGGTCGTAGCCGCGCGGGGTGCGGTCGCTGCCGCCCACCCCGCGCAGGTCCATCGCGACCGCCCGGTAGCCGGCGTCGGCGAGCGCGGTCATCTGGTGCCGCCAGGTCCACCAGAACTGCGGGAAGCCGTGCAGCAGCAGCACCAGCGGCCCGTCACCGACCTCGGCGACGTGGAAGCGGGCGCCGTTCGCCGCGACGTCCCGGTGCATCACCGCCCGCGCGCCCGGAAGGTCGAGCCGTACCGCCGTGGCAGCTGTGGGAGGAACGCTGGGGTCCGGCGTGGGCGCTGTCATGAGGACGAGCGTGCCACACCCACAGCGTTGTCACTCACCGGCCGCGGGTGCGGCTTGACGGTCTGGACCAGCGCGGCGGTCTGCTTGACGGACGCGATGGACTTCTCCGGCGGCTTGACCTTCTTGAACTTGCGTACGCCGATCAGCACGAGCAGGCCCGCGATCAGCAGGAACGCGCCGCCGACGATGAGGAAGGACCAGGCGAGCCCGAGCCCGAGGTTGTGGATCCCGTACGCCGCGGCGAAGGTCAGCACCGGGACGGAGAAGAGCGCGAGCACACCGGCGGCCACCATCGAGGCGGAACCGCTGCCCACGCGCTTGACGTCCTCGCGGATCTCCGCCTTGGCGAGGGCGATCTCGTCGTGCACCAGCGCGGACATCTCGGCGGTGGCCGAGGCGACCAGTTGGCCGAGTGTGCGCTCGGCTCCCTGCGCCTCTTGGTCCACTGCGCTCATCGCTCTCTCCCTCTGTCGTCTGTTGCCGGGCGGCGCGGCTGTCCTGCGTCGTCAGTCAGATCATGCCGGACGGTCGCCCTCGGCGGTGGACCCGGCTCCTGTTCGGAGTGCGGCGGCGGCCGCCTCCTCGGCCCGGCGACGGTGTTCCGCGGCCCGGTCCTCGTAGATCCGCGCCATCCGCAGGTGGTACTCGGGGTTGTGCTCCTCGTAGATGTCCGGGATGCCGTCGTGGTCCTCGTCGCGCTCCTCGGCGTCGGTGAGCGCCCGGTACTTGCGGTTGCGGAGCTTGAGCATGACGCACGCGATCACGGCGGCGATCAGGGAGCCGATCAGGACGGCGGCCTTGACCTCGGAGGTGAGGACGGCGTTGTCGGCGAAGGCGAGTTCGCCGATCAGGAGGGAGACGGTGAAGCCGATGCCGGCGAGCGAGGCCACGGCGAGCACGTCCGGCCAGGCGAGGTCCTCGTTCAGTTCGGCCTTGGTGAAACGGGCGGCCAGCCAGGTGCCGCCGAAGATGCCCACCGCCTTGCCGATGACGAGGCCGAGCACGACACCGAGGGCCTCGGGCCGGGTGAACACCTGGGCGATGGCCTTGTCGGAGAGGGAGACCCCGGCGGAGAAGAGGGCGAAGAGCGGTACGGCGAGTCCGGCCGACAGCGGCCGGACCAGGTGCTCGATGTGCTCGCCGGGGGACTGCCGCTCGCCTTCGCGGCGGGTGCAGCGGAGCATCAGGCCCATGGCGACGCCGGCGATGGTGGCGTGGACGCCGCTGTTGTACATCAGGCCCCAGATGACCAGGGCGAGCGGAACGTAGATGTACCAGCCGTGCACCTCGCGGCGGAGCAGGAACCAGAAGAGGGCGAGGCCCACGAACGCGCCGCCGAGCGCGAGGAAGTCGATGTCGCTGGTGAAGAACACCGCGATGATCAGGATGGCGAAGAGGTCGTCGACGACCGCGAGGGTCAGCAGGAAGGCGCGCAGGGCGGACGGCAGCGAGGTGCCGATGACGGCGAGGACGGCGAGCGCGAAGGCGATGTCGGTGGCGGTCGGTACGGCCCAGCCGTCCGTGGAGCCGTTGCCCACGATGTTGACGATGACGTAGACCACCGCGGGTGCGGCCATGCCGCACAGGGCGGCGATCACCGGGAGCGCGGCCGCCCGGGCGTCGCGCAGATCGCCCGCGACGAGTTCGCGCTTGAGCTCGATGCCGGCGACGAAGAAGAAGATGGCGAGGAGCCCGTCGGCCGCCCAGTGCTGGAGCGAGAGGTCGAGGCCGAGGGCGGCGGGGCCGATGTGGAAGGACGAGACGCTGGAGTAGCTCGCGGAGACGGCGGGGATGTTCGCCCACAGGAGGGCGGCGATCGCGGCCACCAGGAGCAGCACGCCGCCGACGGTCTCGGCGCGCAGGGCATCGCCGACGAAGCGGAGCTCAGGCAGGGAGAGGCGGCCGAGCAGCTTGCGGCTCTGGTGGTCGGTGGGGCTGGGCGCGGCCACGAGGGGGCACCTCCGGGGGTCGGTTGGACGGCATGGCGAAGCTCATTGCCGACCAGACTTCCCGGCGCACCCTGTGATCTTTCTTTACGCTTCGAATACTTTACAGGGCGAACGCGAGGACGTATCCGGCGATCGACACTTTAAGTGCGAAAGGGGCACCCGGCGCGGCGCGCCGAGTGCCCCTTTCGGTGTGTCATGCGGTGGGCCCGTACCGCGGGCCCGTGGCTCAGTCCTCGCTACCGGCGGCCGGGAGCTTGCTCTGGATCAGGTCCATGACCGAGGAGTCGGCGAGCGTGGTGACGTCACCGACCGCGCGGTTCTCCGCGACGTCGCGCAGCAGACGGCGCATGATCTTGCCCGAGCGGGTCTTCGGCAGCTCCTGGACCGGCAGGATCCGCTTCGGCTTGGCGATCGGGCCGAGCGTGTTGCCCACGTGGTTGCGCAGGTCCGCGACCAGGTTCTCGGTCTCGGAGGCGCTGCCGCGCAGGATGACGAAGGCCACGATGGCCTGACCGGTGGTCTCGTCGTTCGCGCCGACCACGGCCGCCTCGGCGACCGACGGGTGCGAGACGAGCGCCGACTCGACCTCGGTGGTCGAGATGTTGTGGCCGGACACCAGCATCACGTCGTCCACCCGGCCGAGCAGCCAGATGTCGCCGTCGTCGTCCTTCTTGGCACCGTCACCGGCGAAGTACTTGCCCTCGAAGCGCGACCAGTAGGTGTCGATGAACCGCTGGTCGTCGCCCCAGATGGTGCGCAGCATCGACGGCCACGGCTCGGTGAGGACCAGGTAGCCGCCCCCGCCGTCGGGGACCTCGCGCGCCTCGTCGTCCACGACGGTGGCGGAGATTCCGGGCAGGGCGCGCTGTGCGGAGCCCGGCTTGGTGGCGGTGACGCCCGGCAGCGGGGAGATCATCATCGCGCCGGTCTCGGTCTGCCACCAGGTGTCCACGATCGGGCAGCGGTCGCCGCCGATGTGCTTGCGGTACCAGATCCAGGCCTCGGGGTTGATCGGCTCGCCGACCGAGCCCAGCACACGCAGGCTCGACAGGTCGAACTTCGCGGGGATGTCGTCGCCCCACTTCATGAACGTGCGGATGGCCGTGGGCGCCGTGTAGAGGATGGTGACGCCGTACTTCTGGACGACCTCCCAGAACCGGCCCTGGTGCGGGGTGTCGGGGGTGCCCTCGTACATCACCTGGGTGGCGCCGTTCGCGAGCGGCCCGTAGACGATGTAGGAGTGCCCGGTCACCCAGCCGATGTCGGCGGTGCACCAGTAGACGTCGGTCTCCGGCTTCAGGTCGAACACCGCGTGGTGGGTGTACGCGGCCTGCGTGAGGTAGCCGCCGGAGGTGTGCAGGATGCCCTTCGGCTTACCCGTGGTCCCCGAGGTGTAGAGGATGAAGAGCGGGTGCTCGGCGTCGAAGGGCTGCGGGGTGTGCTCGGCGGACTGCCGGCCGACCACCTCGTGCCACCAGACGTCGCGGCCCTCGGTGAAGGCGGTGTCCTGGCCGGTGCGGCGCACCACGAGCACGTGCTCGACCTGCGGACACTTGGCGACGGCCTCGTCGATGGCGGGCTTCAGGGCGGTGGGCTTGCCGCGGCGGTAGCCGCCGTCGGCGGTGATGACCAGCTTGGCGTCGGCGTCCTGGATGCGGGAGGCGACGGCGTCGGCGGAGAAACCGCCGAAGACCACGGAGTGTGCGGCGCCGACACGGGCGCACGCGAGCATCGCGACGACCGCCTCCGGGATCATCGGCAGGTAGACGGCGACCCGGTCGCCGGCCTCGACGCCCAGCTCGGTGAGGGCGTTGGCGGCCTTGGAGACCTCGTCCTTGAGCTCGGCGTAGGTGATCGCGCGGCTGTCGCCGGGCTCGCCCTCGAAGTGGATGGCGACGCGGTCGCCGTTGCCGGCCTCGACGTGGCGGTCCACGCAGTTGTACGCGACGTTGAGCTTGCCGTCCGCGAACCACTTCGCGAAGGGCGGGTTCGTCCAGTCGAGCGTCTCGGTCGGCTCGGTGGCCCAGGTCAGCCGCCGGGCCTGCTCGGCCCAGAAGCCCAGCCGGTCCGCGTCGGCCTGTGCGTACGCAGCCTCGGTCACGTTGGCGGCGGCGGCCAGATCGGCGGGCGGTGCGAACCGCCGCTCCTCCTTGAGCAGATTGGCCAGGCTCTCATTGCTCACGACATCTCCCTTTCCCAGGGTGTCCGTTGTGTCCCCGGGCATAGCTCATCAGTCAGCGGCCCAGGTGACAAGGGGTAGCCGAGAATTGGTTTAGACCTATATCACGATCCGGGCCGCGCGAGAACGGAGTGCGAATGGCCCCTCCCCGCCGCGGAGGACGGGAAGGGGCCAAACGATTGCACGAATACGGGAGGGTATCGGTTCAGGCGTGCTGGCCCACGCTGTCGAAGACCCGGCAGTCGAAGAAGTCCTCGCCCTCGGACAGCAGATACGCCTGCGCCTCGCCCACGTGGAAGTACATCCCGTGCAGCTCCAAGGTGCCCTCGGCGAGCCGCCTGGCCACCGATTCGTGGGCCCGCAGATGCTCCAGCTGCTGGACCACATTGGTCAGACACAGCTGCTCCACCGCGTCCGCCGGGAGCCGACCCGAGATCCGGGCCCAGGCGTGGTGGCGGCTGGCCATCCGCTCCAAGCTGGGCAGCCCGTGCTTCAGCCAGCGGCGCAGCGGGGTCATCGGGGCCCCGGGCGTGGACGAGAGCAGAGCCTGCATGGCCCCGCAGCCCGAGTGCCCGCACACCGTGATGCTGTCGACCTGCAGTACGTCCACGGCGTACTCGATGGCCGCGGCGACGGAGTCGTCGGTGGACTCCGCGCCGGGCAGCGGGACCAGATTGCCGACATTGCGGACCGTGAACAGATCGCCCGGCCCGCTGGCCGTGATCATGCTGGTGACCAGGCGGGAGTCCGCACAGGTGAGGAAGAGCTGGGAGGGCCGCTGCCCCTCGCGGGCCAGTCGGGCCAGCTCGTCCCGCACGTGGGGCGCGGTGTCGCGCTGGAAGGCACTGATCCCGCTGGCCAGTTGGCCCGCGCCGCGCCGCCGGGGCGCGATCGGACCGGCCTGCTCGGCGGCTGCCTCCGCCCGCGCCTCGGTGGTCGCCGCAGCCGCCTTGGCCGCGGCGGCGGCGGTGATCGTACGGGTGCCCGCGGCGCGGTGGTCGCAGTGGTTCTGCCACGGTGTCCAAGGCCGGCAGCACTGGTGCACCCCGCGCTGCGGTGCGCGGCGGGACCGGTCCCCGTGGTGGCTCGCGTCGGCGGGCCGGCCGTCGGACCCGGTGGACGTGTCGGTGGACGCGTCCACGGGTACGGGCTCGGGCAGTCGCGCCGACGATCCGGCGCGGCCGGTGACCTCCAGCGAGCCCCCGTGCGCCAGGTGGGAGTCCTGCCAGTCGTGCAGCGTCTCGTAGGCCGCGTGGTCCATGAACGAGCCGTCCAGCTCGATCACCGCGTGCCCGGCGTGCGGAATCTGGTTCAGCACGCGGCTCAGCCGGGGTACCGCCAGGAAGGTCAACTGCCCTCGGGCACGCACCCGGTGGACCCCGTCGTCCGATCGGTCCACGGTGATCCGGGTCCGGGCGAGCCGGTGCAGGGCCAGTGCGACGGCCACCGCGATACCGATGGCCACGCCTTCGAGGACCCCGCCGAGGACCACGGCGACGATGGTCGTGCCGTAGACCAGGATCTCGCGGTGCCGGGTGACGCTGCGCAGGTGGGTGATGCTGACCATCTGTACGCCGACCGCCATCACGAGCGCGGCCAGCGCGGCCAGCGGGATCAGGTCGAGGACCGGGACGAGCAGGCCGGCCGCCAGCACGACCCAGAGGCCGTGCAGCATGGTCGATCTGCGGCTGACCGCACCGGACTTGACGTTGGCCACACTTCGGACGGCCACACCCGAGACGGGCAGTCCGCCGAGCGCGCCGGAGACGATGTTCGCCGCACCCTGACCCCACAGCTCGCGATTGAGGTCGGCCCGCGGCGGGCGGTTGCCCGTACGCCGCTCGGAGGCGATCAGCTTGTCCGTCGCGACCGCGGAGAGCAGGGACTGCACGCTGCCGACCAGGGCGATGGTCAGGACGGCGGCGAGGATACCGAGGACGGGGCCCTCGGGCAGCTCGGGCAGGGCGTGGCTGCGCCAGGACGGCAGGTCCACCCGGGGCAGCGCGAGCCCGGACAACGACGCGGCGGCGGTGGCCACGGCCACGGCGGCCAGTGCGGCGGGGGCCTTGCGCAGGGCCCGGCCGGCCCGTCCGGGCAGCCAGGGCCAGGCGAGCAGGACGGCGAGGGTCAGGGCGCTGACGCCGAGAGCCGCGGGGTGCAGATCGGCCAACTGTGCGGGCAGCCCGAGGACGTTGGCCACGGCGGAGCTCTGCGGGTTGCCGCCGAGCACGATGTGCAGCTGGGCGAGAGCGATCGTCACGCCGATTCCGGCGAGCAGACCGTGCACGATGGCGGGGCTGACCATCAGGGCCGACCGGGCCGTGCGCAGCGCGGCGAGGCCGAGCTGGCACACGCCGGCGAGCACGGTGATCCCGCAGGTGGTGCGCCATCCGTAGTGCTGGATCAACTCGGCGGTGACCACGGTGAGTCCGGCAGCGGGCCCGCTCACCTGGAGCGGAGCGCCACCGAGCCAACCGCCGACGATCCCGCCGACCGCCGCGGCGACCAGCCCCGCCTGGAGCGGGGCGCCGGTGGCCAGGGCGATGCCGAGCGAGAGCGGCAGGGCGATCAGGAAGACGGCGATGGAGGCGGAGAAGTCTGTCGGGAGGTCCTTGCGGATCTCCCGGGTCGGACGGGTGGGGGAAGTGACTGTCATGGGTTCCCGTCTCCTCGGGGGAGGGATGAAGCGGCGGGAGTCTCAACACTCGGTAAATGAACGGTAATGGAGAGTAAAGGTGAGCGGTGAATAATACGGGCAAATGGCCTACAAATTAGCACTCAAGGGTGATTAAGCATTTTGTACGGCTTGTCATACCTTCTCCTGAGCGGCCCGCATGGGACGTTGCGGCGCGGAAGTCCAGCGATGGAACTGCGAGGGAGAGGTGGGGCGGATGATCGCCGCCACGAAGAAGATCGCCGGCGGCCTGGTCGCCACGGCGCTGGTCCTGGGGGCCGCCGGGTGCAGCACCTCGGGACCCGCCAAGTCCCCGGCTCCCGGGGGCCCGAACGCGGTGAAGGGGGCGGCCGTTCCGGAGGCCCCCGGTAGCGTCAACCGACCCATCGGCGACGGCTCGACCGCGTACACCGGCATGCAGCCGAACGTGCAGAAGCCGCACAAGCTCAAGCCCGGGGAGAAGCCGCCACAGTTCGTGGTGTTCTCGTGGGACGGGGCCGGCGAGGACAGCCAGAAGCTCTTCTCGCACTTCCGGGAGGTCGGCAAGAAGTACAACGCCCGCATGACGTACTTCCTCAGCGGCGTATACATGCTCCCGGAGGAGAAACGTTCCCTCTATACGGCGCCCCAGCACTCGTCCGGCCTCTCCGACATCGGCTTCGGCGACCTCCAGGGCATCAAGGACACCGCCACCCAGGTCCGCGCGGCCTGGCTGGAGGGCAATGAGATCGGCACCCACTTCAACGGGCACTTCTGCGGCCCCGACGGCGGCGTCGGGACCTGGTCGGTGGAGGAGTGGAAGAGCGAGATCAACCAGGCCAAGTCGTTCGTCAAGAACTGGAAGACCAACTCCGGCCTGAAGAACCAGGAAGCGCTCCCCTTCAACTACGACAAGGAGCTCATCGGCGCCCGGACCCCGTGTCTGGAAGGCCAGAAGAACTTCATGCTGGCGGCGAAGGACATGGGCTTCCGCTACGACTCCAGCGGCATCAGCAAGCAGATCTGGCCCAAGAAGACGGACGGGCTCTGGGACATCCCGCTGCAGCTGGTGCCCATGCCGGGGCGTGCCTTCGACACCCTGAGCATGGACTACAACTACATGGTCAACCAGTCCGGGACGACCTCACAGGGCGACCCCTCCCAGCACGCGTACTGGGGTGACCAGATGCGCGACGGCCTGCGCGAGGCCTTCGACCGGGCCTACCAGGGCAACCGCGCACCGCTGATCATCGGCAATCACTTCGAGTCCTGGAACGGCGGCACCTACATGCGCGCCGTCGAGGAGTCCATCCAGACCATGTGCACCCAGAAGGAGGTCCGCTGCGTCCCGTTCCGGGAGCTGGCGGACTGGCTGGACGCGCAGGATCCCAAGACGCTGGAGTGGATGCGCGGCCTCGACGTCGGCGAGGCGCCGAAGGAGGGCTGGGCGAAGTTCCTGACCGCGGGGCCGCCGGCGAAGCCGGCCGCCCCCGCGGGCGTCAAGCCGGCTGCGGAGCCGGCCGCGGAGAGTGCGAACGAGGGCTGACGAGCGCCTCCGCCCCCTCGCGCAGGACGAAATCGGGGTCGACCTGGTCCGCCAGGTCGACTCCGGTCTTGGCGTTGCCCCAGCTCTCCGCGTTCTTGAGGTGGAAGCTCACCATCTGCTCCGTGTACCGGGCCCAGTCGCGGTGCGCGTACGAGTCGTCGGCGGCGTCCTGGAGCTCCTGGAGGGCGAACCGGTTGGACGCCTCCAGCAGCTCGAACGGGGCGGGGCGGCCCTTCTCCATCGCCCGCACCCAGTCGGAGTGTCCGACGGTGACCAGCAGGTCCTCGCCCACCTCGTCCTGGAGGAACTCGATGTCCTCGGGTCCCTGCACCTTGTTGCCGATGACCTTGAGCGCGACGCCGAAGTCCCGCGCGTACTCCTTGTACTGGCGGTAGACGGAGACGCCCTTGCGGGTCGGTTCGGCGACCAGGAAGGTCACGTCGAAGCGGGTGAACATGCCCGAGGCGAAGGAGTCCGAGCCGGCCGTCATGTCGACGACCACGTACTCGTCCGGGCCGTCGACCAGGTGGTTGAGGCAGAGCTCCACCGCTCCGACCTTGGAGTGGTAGCAGGCCACGCCCAGGTCGGCCTCGGTGAACGGGCCGGTGGCCATGAGCCGTACGGGCTCCCCGTCGAGCAGGAGCGTGCGCGCGCAGGCCTCGTACACCGGGTTGTCCTCGGTGACGCGCAGCAGGCGCGAGCCGCCGCCGGGCGGGGTGGTCTTGATCATCGTGTCGGCGGACGCGATGCGCGGGTTGGAGCCCCGGAGGTACTCCTTGATCAGGGGCAGGTGCGCGCCGAGGGCGGGCAGTTCGGCGGCCTCCTCCTCGGTGAGGCCCAGCGCGGCGCCCAGGTGTTGGTTGATGTCGGCGTCCACCGCGACGACAGGGGCTTCGTTGGCGGCGAGGTGGCGGATGAAGAGGGAGGACAGGGTCGTCTTGCCGCTGCCGCCCTTTCCTACGAAAGCGATCTTCATGTTCACCAAGCGTAGTGGTTCGATAGCACTGTGTTGTCAAGGTGAGTGAAGAAGACCACTCCAAGGAGGGGTCGGTGCTATGGGTGCGCAGTGCGTAGGCTCCCTACTTATGAGTAGCGTTTCTGACCCGCTGGCCCCTCTGGCCGAGCTGCCTGGTGTCGCCGAGTCCGTGGATTCCGTACGCAAGGCCGTGGACCGCGTCTACGGGCACCGGGTGATGCGCCGCCGTAGCGGTGAGATCACCTCGGAGGCCGCCCTGCGCGGCGCCCGCGGGAGCGCGGCGCTGTCCGGCGCGGACTGGGCGCTGGAGGAGGTGCGCCGCCGCACCGACTTCGGTTCCGAGCCGGAGGCGCTGACGGTGGGCGCGGCGCTACGGCTCACGGCCGAGGCCGGCCAGCTGCTGAGCATCTGGCGGCAGTCGCCGCTCCGGGTCCTGGCGCGGCTGCACCTGGTGGCGTGCGGGTCGACGGCGGACGGCGATGTGGTGGGCCGCCCCCGGCTGGCGGGCGAGCCGGTGACGGAGCCCCTGGTCGAACTCCCGCTGCCGAGCGCGCAGGAGGTGGCGGGTCGTCTCGACGGGCTGTCCCGCCTGATCATCGCGGGCGGCTCCGCCCCGGCTCTGATCACGGCCGCTGTGGTGCACGGGGAGCTGCTGGCGCTGCGTCCGTTCGCCTCGTACAACGGGCTGGTCGCGCGGGCGGCCGAGCGGATCGTCCTGATCAACAGCGGGCTGGACCCGAAGGCCATCTGCCCGGCGGAGGTCGGCCACGCGGAGCAGGGGCGCGAGGCCTATCTGGCCGCGTTCGAGGGGTACGTCTCCGGGACCGCGGAGGGCATGTCCGCGTGGATCGCGCACTGCGGCCGGGCGATCGAACTGGGTGTCCGCGAGTCGACGGCGGTCTGTGAGGCCCTGCAGCGCGGCGCGGCCTGAGCCACCCGATTTCCTCCGTTCGGCCCCGCGTCCGGGGCGCCCCGGCCATGCGTGTCAGGCCTCGGGACTGAGTTCGGGGCCCCGGACATGGGTTGCGGCGACACCGTCTTGCTCTGGTGTCGCCGCTGGCATTTACGCCCAGTTACCAAGCGTCCTCGATATATGCCCATCAGGTCGGGGTCTTTGCCCGTTACCTGGTGCGGCTGGCCCGTAATCGACGGGTCGACGTCGCGTGGGTGCTCGGCGCTCATGCTTCGGTCCGTGGGCCTTACTGCGTTTTAAAGATGATCCTCTCGGATGTTCTTTGGTCTCGCGGGCCGTTGCTTTATTTGTACTCCGCTTCGGAGCCATGCGAAACCCCTGGCTCCAGTTTTTACTTTCCTGGACGATCAAGGACGAACCGGACGGGTCTTATCCGTGCAGGTCGGGACATTCAGGCGGAGCGGGTCGCGGCCAGGGCGTGGGCGCGCCGCCGGCTCGCGTACCAGACCAGCCCGGCGGTGGCGGCTGCCGCGCCCACGGCCGCCGCTGCGACCAGGGCGGGGCGGGTCGGCATGGAGAGTCCGGGCAGGCGCTGCTTCAGTCGCACGGGCCGGTTGAAGACGAGGACCGGCCACTCGCGGGCCACGGCCTCCCGCCGCAGTGCCCGGTCGGGGTTGACGGCGTGGGGATGTCCGACCGCTTCGAGCATCGGGACGTCGGTGGCCGAGTCGCTGTAGGCGTAGCACCGGGTCAGGTCGTACCCCTCGGACTCCGCGAGTTCGCGTACGGCTTCCGCCTTGGTGGGTCCGTAGGCGTAGTACTCGATCTCGCCGGTGAAGCAGCCGTCCTCGCCCACGACCATGCGGGTGGCGACGACCCGGTCCGCGCCGAGCATCTCTCCGATGGGCTCGACGACTTCCGCTCCGGAGGTGGACACGATCACCACGTCGCGGCCCGCGGTGTGGTGGGCCTCGATCAGGGACGCGGCCTCGTCGTAGATGATCGGGTCGATGAGGTCGTGCAGGGTCTCGGCGACGATCTCCCGCACCTGCTGCACGTTCCACCCCTTGCAGAGGGCGGACAGGTACTCCCGCATCCGTTCCATCTGATCGTGGTCGGCGCCGCCGGCCAGGAAGATGAACTGCGTGTACGCGGTGCGCAACACGGCTCGCCGGTTGATCAGGCCGCCTTGGTAGAAGGACTTGCTGAACGTCAAGGTGCTCGACTTCGCAATGACCGTCTTGTCCAGGTCGAAGAAGGCTGCGGTGCGAGGCGAGGAGTGCGGCAAGGGCTGATTTTCCACGCCCCGAGCATATGCGCCCACCATTCGGCGTAAGGTGTGGCGCGTGGGTTTGCCTGAGAAGGCTCTCGGGTACACCATGGAAGTCACGGATCGTTCGCGACCGTGCTAACCCGGTCTGGCTCCTCCCCCCCCGAGTCGGACCGTGGGGACGACCCCCGCTCTCCCCCCCGGCGGGGGTCGTCGCATGTCCGGACGCGGTTCGCGTCCCTGCCTTCGGCCCCAAGTGACCATGATCCGGCCCCTCCTCCTGTGCGGGGCCGACGCGGCGAAGGCCCTCACCCCATCGAACTCGTGACGCTGCGTAGTGGTTCCGTCCCGCTCCGGAACTCACCTGAGAGGGTGACCGGGTTATTCACAACCGACGGGTTGTCCACAGTTATCCAACAAGATCCACTTCTTTTTCCTGATCGCTGCACGGTGATTCCAGCCGCGAAGTCCGTGGCGGAAGCATTTGCAGTGAGAAGGGGGCGGAGATCGTGGCTCGATCGAAGTCGTGCGAAACGCCGGAGTCCGTGGTCGGCGGAAGGGGAACAGGGGTCGGGACGGGTCTCGGAGCCGGCTCCATGGCCGGATCCGCACCCGCTGGGGGACGGCCGCTTCCCGGCGGCGGACGACCTCTGATCATCACCGAGGACCCGCTGCTGCTCGACGATCTGCTGCGGCTGTGTGCCGCGGCCGGCGCCGAGCCGCATGTGCACCACGCGGTTCCCGAGCCGGGCGGGGCCGCCGCCGAGGGTGAAGAGGCCGGGAACGCGGGATGGGAGACCGCCCCGCTCGTGCTGGTCGGTGACGACGCCGCCCGGCGGGTACGCGGGGCGCCGCGCAGGGCCGGGGTGTTCCTCGTCGGACGGGACCTGGACGACCCTCATGTCTGGCAACGGGCGGTGGAGATCGGCGCCGAGGAGGTGCTGCGGCTCCCCGATGCCGAGAACCGGCTCGTCGACCGCCTCGCCGATGTCGTCGAGGGAGCCGGGCAGCCCGCCCTCGCCGTGGGGGTGATCGGCGGCAGCGGCGGGGCCGGAGCCTCCACCCTGGCCTGCGCGCTCGCCGTGCGGGCCGCCCGCGCCGGAGAACGGACCATCCTCATCGACGGTGACCCGCTGGGCGGCGGCATGGACGTGCTGCTCGGGGGTGAGAGCGCCGAAGGCCTGCGCTGGCCGGACTTCGCGGCCTCACGGGGCCGGGTCGGCGCCGGAGCGTTGGAGGACTCCCTGCCCGAGCTGCACGACCTTCGCGTGCTCAGCTGGGACCGCGGGGACCGGGTGGTGGTGCCGCCCGCCGCGATCCGGTCCGTGGTGGCCGCGGCGCGCCGCCGGGGCGGGGTGGTGGTGGTCGACCTCCCGCGGCGCGTCGACGAAGCCGTGGCCGAAGTACTGGCCCAGCTCGACCTGGTGTTGATGGTGGTGCCGGGCGAGTTGCGGTCGGTGGCCGCCGCGGGCCGGGTGGCGGCCGGGGTGCGGATGGTGGCCCGGGACGTGCGGGTCGTCGTACGGGGACGCTGCCCCGGTGGCCTCGATCCGGAGTCCGTGGCCGGGCTGTTGGGGGCGCCGCTGGCCGGTGAGGTGCCGGTCGAGGTGGGGCTCCCGGGGCGGGTGGCCGAGGGCGAACCGCCGGGGACGCAGGGTCGCGGGGCGCTGGCCCGCTTCTGCGACGGCTTCTGGCAGCGGGCCCTCGGCACCGCCCAGGGAGTGCCGGCATGAGCGCGGTGCTCCTGGACGCGGTGCGCCGGCGGCTCGCGGAGAGCGGGGCGGAACCGACCCCGGCGCGGGTGGCGGCGGCCCTACGGGCCCAGGGCAGGCTGCTCGGTGACGCCGAAGTGTTGGGTGTGGCCGCCGAGTTACGGTCCGAGCTGGTCGGCGCGGGCCCGCTGGAGCCACTGCTCGCAGATCCGGAGGTCACCGATGTGCTGGTGGCAGCCCCCGACCGGGTCTGGGTGGATCGCGGTGGCGGACTGGAGCTGACCGGGGTGACCTTCGCCGACGCCGATGCCGTGCGCAGGCTCGCGGGGCGGCTGGCCGCCGTAGCGGGCCGGCGCCTGGACGACGCCCGGCCCTGGGTGGACGCCCGGATGCCCGACGGGACCCGGCTGCATGCCGTGCTGCCACCGGTCTCGGTGGGATCGACCTGCCTGTCGCTGCGGGTGGTGCGGCCGCGGGCGTTCACGCTGGAGGAGCTCGTCGCCGCGGGGACACTGCCGCCGGGCGGCCACCGACTGCTCCGGGACATGGTCGAGGCCCGACTGTCGTTCCTCGTCTCCGGCGGCACCGGAACGGGCAAGACCACTCTCCTCAGTGCCCTGTTGGGGTTGGTCGGCCCCGGCGAGCGGATCGTCCTGGCCGAGGACTCGGCCGAGCTGCGCCCCGACCATCCACATGTCGTACGGCTGGAGACCCGGCCGGCCAACCAGGAGGGGGCCGGCCTGGTCACCTTGGCGGACCTGGTCCGCCAGGCGCTGCGGATGCGCCCCGACCGGCTGGTGGTGGGCGAGGTGCGGGGCGCCGAGGTGGCGGACCTGCTCGCCGCCCTGAACACGGGCCACGAGGGCGGCTGTGGGACGGTCCACGCCAATGCAGCGGCCCATGTCCCCGCCCGACTGGAGGCGCTCGGTACGGCCGCCGGGCTCGACCGGGCAGCCCTGCACAGCCAGTTGGCCGCGGCGCTGACCCTGGTGCTCCACCTGGTCCGGGACCGGGAGGGGCGGCGCCGACTGGCCGAGGTGCACGTGCTGGAGCGGGACGCCGCCGGGCTGGTGGTCACCGTACCGGCGCTGCGCTGGGCGGCTCGAGGCTTCGTACGGGAGCGCGGCTGGGAACGGCTTCGCCCGCTGCTGCGGGGCGTCCGGTGAACGCGGGAGCGGCACTGCCGGTGCCCCTGTTCGCCGGGATGCTGTGCGCCGGGGCGGCCGCCTGGGGGCTCGCCGGCGGCGACCGGGTGTCCCGGCGGGCCCGGGTGGTGCTCGCCACGGGCGGTCCGGTGCTTCCGGGCGGTCCGCTGCACCGGGAGCGTCTGCTGATCGCCGTACGGGAGCGGGCGGCGCGGTGGCGGGAGTGGGCCCCTCTCGCGGCGGGGCTGGTGATCGCGGCGCTCGGCGGGTCGGTGATCCCGTTGCTGGCGGGTGCGGCGGCGGTGCCGCTGGTCCGCCGGTGGCTGCGGGTACGGGCGCGGGAGCGGGCCCGGGCGGCGCGGGCCGCCGAGGTGGTGTCCCTGTGCGGGGCGGTGGTGGGTGAGCTGCGGGCCGGAGCCCAGCCCGGGCAGGCGCTGACGGCCGCGATGCGCCGGACGGCCGACGGTCCCGGCGGGCCGGGTGCGGCCGAGGCAGGGGTGCTGGCCGCGGCGGCCTTCGGCGGGGACGTGCCCGCAGCGTTGCGTCAGGCGGCGGGGGAGCCCGGGGCGGACGGGCTGGCCGGGATGGCGGCCTGCTGGCGGGTGTCGGTGGACGGCGGTGCGGGACTGGCCGCCGGACTGGAACGGCTGGAGGGCGCCCTACGGGCCGAGCGGGACCGGCAGGAGTCGCTGCGGGCCCAGTTGGCGGGGGCGCGGTCGACGGTGCTCGTACTCGCCCTGCTGCCGCTGGTGGGCCTGCTGATCGGCACCGGCCTGGGCGCGGATCCGCTGCGGGTGCTGCTGCACACGCCGATGGGGTGGGGTTGCCTGCTGGCGGGCGGGGTGCTGGAGGCGCTGGGACTGCTGTGGTGTCGGCGGATCGTCCGGGCGGGGGAGCGGTGATGGTCGGCTTCGTCGTCCACAGGCTGGGGATCGCAGTCTGCCTGGCCGTGGTCACGCTGTGGCTGGTGTCGGCCGTGACGGCGCGGGTCCGCACGCGGGCGGCCGGGCGCAGGGCCGCGGCCCTGCTGGGGGCCGGGCCGAGACTTCACGGGCCGCTGGTCGGCTCCGCGCTCAAAGGCGCGGTGGCCGCGTGGGCCGGCCCGGCCGGTGCGCTGCTGGCGGGCTGGGTGCTCGTGGGCGGGGTGGCGGGTGTGGCCGTCGGTGGCCTGGCCGCGTTCGGTGTGCGGCGGTGGCGGGCGAGGGCGCGGCCGCCGGCCGGAGTGGATCCACGGGAGGCGGAACGTCAGCTGCCGTTCGCCGCCGATCTGTTGGCGGCCTGCCTGGCGGCGGGAGCGGGCCCGGTGGAGGCCGCCGAGGTGGTGGGGGAGTCGCTGGGCGGCCCGGTGGGCGACCGATTGGCGAGGGCCGGCGCGGAGCTACGGCTCGGTGGTGAACCGGGTGCCGGGTGGGGGAGGTTGGCGGAGATACCGGGTGCCCGGGCGCTCGCCGACTGCCTGGAACGGGCCGCGCGGACGGGGGCGCCCGCGGCGGAGGGGGTCTCCCGGCTGGCATCGGGGATCCGGGAGGACCGGGCCCGCACGGCGGGGGCGCGGGCGCAGCGGGCGGCGGTCCTCGTCACCGCTCCGGTCGGGCTGTGTTTTCTCCCCGCTTTTCTCGCGATCGGGGTCGCGCCGGTGGTGATCGGTATGGCCTCGGGACTTCTCTCGAACACCTGAAGTCGCATTGACCACAGATATCAACAGCTGAAATCCACAGGAGGTTGTCATGAGGATCATCTGGTTTCGTGTGCGGACGGCACTGAGGGCGCGCGGGGGCGACCGGGGGATGTCCACGTCGGAATACGCCATGGGCACCATCGCGGCCTGCGCATTCGCGGCCGTCCTCTACAAGGTGGTGACGAGCGAAGTCGTCGCCACGGCCCTGCAGTCGACCATCGGAAAGGCACTCGATGTGCCGTTCTGAGGGTGGGTCACGGAGCGCCGGGGGAAAGTCGGATCGGGGATATGTGACGGCGGAGGCCGCCTTGGTGATCCCGGCGCTGGTGCTGTTCGCGGCGCTGCTGGTGTGGGCCCTGATGGCGGCGGCCGCGCAGATCCGGTGTGTGGACGCGGCCCGGGCCGGTGCCCGGGCGGCGGCCCGGTCGGAGCCCGTGGAGGTGGCTCGGGCCGCGGCCCGGGCGGCCGCCCCACCGGGGGCGCGGGTGGAACTGGAGCGGGCGGGCGACCTCTGGCGGGTCCGGGTGGTCGCGCCGGCACCCGGACCCGGCGCGCTGCCGGTGCGGCTCGGCGCGCAGGCGGTGGCCCTGGCGGAGGACAGCGTGGGGCCGCCGCCGTGAGCCGGGACCGGGGTTCGGCCACGGTCTGGGCGGCGCTGGTGGCGACGGTGCTGGGTGCGGTGTTCGGCGGGGTGCTGTTGCTCGGCCAGGCCGTCGTGGCCCGTCACCGCGCGGCGGCGGCGGCCGACCTGGCGGGGCTCGCGGCGGCGGCCACCTGGGCCCATGGGCCGGAGGCGGCCTGCGCGGCGGCCCTGCGGGTGGCCCGGGCGCAGGGTGCGGCGCTCGGGGGCTGCCTGGTGCGGGGCGAGGTCGCCGAGGTCACCGCCGAGGTCGCGGCGGGACCGTTCACCCCGGCGGTCCGGGCTCGGGCGGGGCCGCCCGTGGCGCCGCCCGACTGAGGGGCGGAGCGGGGGCGGCCTGTCCGGCCTCGTCGGCCCCTCCGGCCCCGGTCGGGCCTCCTCCGGCCCCGGTCGGGCCTCCTCCGGCCCCGGTCGGGCCTCCTCCGGCCCCGGTCGGGCCTCCTCCGGCCCCGGTCGGGCCTCCTCCGGCCCCGGTCGGGCCTCCTCCGGCCCCGGTCGGGCCTCCTCCGGCCCCGGTCGGGCCTCCTCCGGCCCCGGTCGGGCCTCCGTCGGGCCCGGTCGGGCCTCGGTCGGGCTCGTTCCGGCCTCGTCGGCTCGCTCCGGCCTTGCGTCCGGCCCGCTTCGGCCTCGCCGGGCCTGTCCGAGCCCGTCCCGCCGCTTCAGGCCCCGTCCCGCCGCTCCGGGCCCCGTACGGGCCCGTCCGTCAGGGCCCGTACGGCCCCTTCGGGACCGTCAGGGCTCGGAGGTCTCGGCGGTCGGGGATTCGGAGAGGAGGCGGGTGAGGAGCCGGACGGCGCCTCGCTTGTGCAGGGGCTCGTTGCCGTTGCCGCACTTGGGGGACTGGATGCAGGAGGGGCAGCCGGCCTCGCACTCGCAGGCGGCGATCGCGTCGCGGGTCGCCGTCAGCCAGGCGCGGGCGGTGCCGAAGGCCCGCTCGGCGAAGCCGGCGCCGCCGGGATGGCCGTCGTAGACGAAGACCGTGGGGAGGAGGGTGTCGGGATGCAGCGGCACGGAGACGCCGCCGATGTCCCAGCGGTCGCAGGTGGCGAACAGCGGGAGCATGCCGATGGAAGCGTGCTCGGCGGCGTGCAGGGCGCCGCCGAGGATCTCCGGGTTGATCCGGGCCTCGTCGAGCTGGTCCTCGGTCACCGTCCACCACACGGCCCGGGTGCGCAGGGTGCGGGGCGGCAGGTCGAGCTTGGCCTCGCCCAGCACCTCGCCGGTGATCAGCTTGCGGCGCAGATAGGAGACGACCTGGTTGGTGACCTCGACGGAGCCGAAGCAGAGCCGGGCCGAGCCCCACGGGATCTCGGTCTCGGTCTCCAGGACGGAGATGGAGGTGGTGTCACGGGCCGTGGTGGAGAAGGGCGGGTCCGCCTGCTCCACGAGGGCCACGGAATCCTCCAGGTCCAGGTGCCGCACGAGGTACGTGCGGCCCTGGTGGAGGTGGACGGCTCCCTCGTGCACGGCGGTGTGGGCCGCGGACTCCTCGACCGTGCCCAGCAGCCGGCCGGTCGAGGCCTCGACGATCTGCACCGGGCGGCCGCCGCCGCCCCGGACGTCGGTCAGGTCCGAGGCCCGTTCCCGGCGGGTCCAGTGCCAGGCGGTCGCCCGGCGGCGCAGCAGCTTCGCCGCTTCGAGCTGGGGAAGGAGGTCCTCGGTCGCCGGGCCGAAGAGTTCCAGGTCCGCCTCCGTCAGCGGTAGCTCCGCCGCCGCCGCGCACAGGTGGGGGGCCAGGACGTAGGGGTTGTCCGGGTCCAGGACGGTGGCCTCCACCGGCCGGTGGAACAGCGCCTCCGGGTGATGGACGAGGTAGGTGTCCAGCGGGTCGTCCCGGGCGATGAGCACGGCCAGGGCGCCCTGGCCGGAGCGACCCGCGCGGCCCGCCTGCTGCCACAGGGAGGCCCGTGTGCCGGGGTAGCCGGTGATCAGGACGGCGTCCAGGCCGGAGACGTCCACACCCAGCTCCAGGGCCGTCGTGGCGGCCAGCCCGAGCAGCTCGCCGGAGTGCAGGGCCCGCTCCAGGGCCCGGCGCTCCTCGGGGAGGTATCCGCCCCGGTAGGCGGCGACCCGGCAGGGCAGCGACCGGTCGACCGCCGCGAGCCGTTCCTGGGCGATCACGGAGATCAGCTCGGCGCCGCGGCGGGAGCGGACGAAGGCGACCGTACGGACCCCTTGGACGACCAGGTCGGTCAGCAGGTCGGCGGTCTCGGCGGTGGCCGTACGGCGTACGGGCGCGCCCTTCTCCCCCCGCAGCTCGGTGAGCAGCGGCGGCTCCCAGAGGGCGAAGACCACCTCGCCCCGCGGTGAGGCGTCGTCGGTGATCTCGATCACCCGTACGCCGGTCAGTCGGGACGCGGCCGCCGCCGGGTCGCTCGCGGTGGCGGAGGCCAGCAGGAAGACCGGGTCGGCGCCGTAGCGGGCGCACAGCCGCCGTAGCCGGCGCAGCACCTGGGCCACGTGGGAGCCGAAGACCCCGCGGTAGGTGTGGCACTCGTCGATCACGACGTAGCGCAGGGCCCGCAGGAAGGAGGCCCAGCGCGGGTGGGCCGGGAGGATCCCGCGGTGCAGCATGTCGGGGTTGGTCAGGACGTAGTTCGCGTACTGACGCACCCATTCGCGTTCCTCCACGGGGGTGTCCCCGTCGTAGACCGCCGGGCGTACGGCGTTGCCCAGTGGGGCGGCCAGTTCCCGTACGGCGCGCCGTTGATCGGCCGCCAAGGCCTTGGTGGGGGCCAGGTACAGGGCGGTCGCGCCCCTGCCGTTCGGGGCCTCGGCGCCGTCCGCGAGGGCGGAGAGCACGGGAGCGAGGTAGGCGAGGGACTTGCCCGAGGCGGTTCCGGTGGCCACGACCACGGACGTTCCGTCGAGGGCGAGCTCGGCCGCGGCGGCCTGGTGTTCCCACGGATGGTCGATTCCGGCCGATCCGATCGCGGCTACGACGTCAGTTCGGATGCGGTCGGGCCAGACTGCATGACGACCCGCCCGAGGGGGCAAGTGCTCCGTATGGGTGATGCGCGCAGCACGGGAAGGCCCCCGTGACAGGCGGTCCAGGACCGTGTCGGGGGTGGGTCGTGGGTCCGTAGGTGCCGTGGGCCGTCCGGGACCAGAAGTGTTGGCCATCGGAACCGAGTGTGTCACCGGCGTGCGGGACAATGGTCCGAAGGCGTCGTGCGCGCCTGCCGGTAAGTGATTGAATGCCATCGCGGCAGCCAATCCCTCGCCTACCTTCGGGTGAGGGGGCGTCGCTCGATAGCAAGGTGCTGGAGGATCCGTGGACCTGTCCCTGTCGACTCGCACTGTCGGCGACCGTACGGTCGTGGAGGTCGGTGGCGAGATTGATGTGTATACCGCGCCCAAGCTGCGCGAGCAGTTGGTCGAGTTGGTGAACGACGGCAGCTACCACCTGGTTGTCGACATGGAGCGGGTGGACTTCCTCGACTCCACCGGTCTTGGTGTGCTCGTCGGAGGCCTCAAGCGCGTCCGTGCGCACGAGGGCTCGCTCCGTCTGGTGTGCAACCAGGAGCGCATCTTGAAGATCTTCCGCATCACCGGTCTGACCAAGGTGTTTCCGATCCACACCACGGTGGAAGACGCCGTCAACGCGACCGACTGACGGCTCCGCGCGGCCCCCTGCAGCCTCCGGGCGGCAGGGAGCCGACAAGGAGAGCGGGGGTACCGGGCCATGGTTGGCCCGGGCCCCTGTCAAGGCACGCCCGTAGTCCGAGGGGGATGCGCATGGCCACCGTTGAACTGCGCTTCAGCGCCCAGCCCGAACACGTCCGGACGGCCCGCCTGGTCGCGGCCGCCGTGGCGCGCCGGGTCGGTGTGGAGGAAGCCGTCCTCGACGAGGTCCGCCTCGCCGTGGGTGAGGCCTGTTCGCGTGCCGTGGGACTCCATCGGAGCAACGGGCTGACGGCTCCTGTCCGGGTGGTGCTGACCGACGAGGACAAGGTGTTCTCCATCGAGGTCGGTGACGGGGTTCCCGCGCCGTCCGGTGGCGGCGTCGACGCCGTGCCCGGCATCACCGCCGTCCTGGAGTCCGAGGTCGAGACCGAGGACGAGATGGGTCTCGCGGTGATCAGCGGGCTCGTCGACGACGTCGAGGTGAGCAGTGGGGAATCGGGCGGGACCATCCGGATGAGCTGGCCGGTGGCCGGCGTCTCCGAGCTCCCTTGAGATCCGCCGTGATCCACGGTGATCCGCCCCGCGCTTAAACCTTCGTATCTTCAGATCTTTATCAAGGCCCTGCTGAGCAGGGCCTTTTTCATTTCTTCGGATCTTTTCTAGATCAATGACGAGGCGTCAATGCCTTTGCCCCATTACCGCTTTCGAGGGTAATGGAGTGACGCGATCTATTGCTGAGGAGCGAGAGCACGCCAATTGCGTTTCCTGCGCACTGTTTTGATCGGGGCGCGCTCCCTACAATCCGTCCACATCTTGAGCTCATCACGTCAAGGAGGACGAATGACGGGGCTCTTCACCCCCATTGCGCCGGATCGCACCACGGATCTGGCAGCCGCAGTACTCACCGATGACAATCGGCTCATCGTGATCGTCATTGCGGCCGTGGCACTCGCCGCACTCGTCGTCGCGCAGATCCTGGTCCGCCAGGTCCTCGCGGCCGACGAGGGAACCGACAGCATGAAGAAGATCGCCGCAGCCGTCCAGGAAGGCGCCAACGCCTATCTCGGCCGACAGTTGCGCACCCTCGGCATCTTCGCCGTCGTGGTCTTCTTCCTGCTCTTCCTGCTCCCCGCCGACGACTGGACGCAGCGGGGCGGGCGTTCCGCCTTCTTCCTCGTCGGCGCCGTCTTCTCGGCCGCCACCGGCTACATCGGCATGCGCCTGGCGGTCCGCGCCAACGTCCGTGTCGCCGCGGCCGCCCGCGAGGCCACCCCGGCCGAGGGGGAGCCCGCCAAGGACCTGACCGAGGTCTCCCACAAGGCGATGAAGATCGCCTTCCGGACGGGCGGCGTCGTCGGCATGTTCACCGTCGGCCTCGGCCTGTTCGGCGCCTCCTGCGTCGTCCTGGTCTACGCAGCCGACGCGCCCAAGGTCCTGGAGGGCTTCGGGCTCGGCGCCGCCCTGATCGCGATGTTCATGCGCGTGGGCGGCGGAATCTTCACCAAGGCCGCCGACGTCGGCGCCGACCTGGTCGGCAAGGTCGAGCAGGGCATTCCGGAGGACGACCCGCGCAATGCCGCGACCATCGCCGACAACGTGGGCGACAACGTCGGAGACTGCGCCGGAATGGCGGCCGACCTCTTCGAGTCCTACGCCGTCACCCTGGTGGCCGCGCTCATCCTCGGCAAGGCCGCCTTCGGCGACCTGGGCCTCGCCTTCCCGCTGATCGTGCCCGCGATCGGCGTCGTCACCGCGATGATCGGCATCTTCGCGGTCTCCCCGCGGCGCAGCGACCGCAGCGGCATGACCGCCATCAACCGCGGGTTCTTCATCTCCGCCGTGATCTCCCTGGCACTGGTCGCGATCGCCGTCTACGCCTACCTGCCGGCCACCTACAAGGAGCTCGTCGGCGTCGAGAACCCGGCGATCACCAACCACTCCGGTGACCCGCGGATCCTCGCCGTCGTCGCGGTCGCCATCGGCATCGTGCTCGCGGCCCTGATCCAGCAGCTGACCGGCTACTTCACCGAGACCAACCGGCGCCCCGTCCGGGACATCGGCAAGTCCTCCCTGACGGGAGCCGCCACCGTCGTCCTCGCCGGCATCTCGGTCGGGCTGGAGTCCGCCGTCTACACGGCCCTGCTCATCGGGCTCGGCGTCTACGGCGCGTTCCTGCTCGGCGGGTCGTCGATCCTGCTCGCGCTCTTCGCGGTGGCCCTGGCCGGCACCGGCCTGCTCACCACCGTCGGCGTCATCGTCGCCATGGACACCTTCGGGCCGGTCTCCGACAACGCCCAGGGCATCGCCGAGATGTCCGGCGACGTCGAGGGCGCCGGTGCGCAGGTCCTGACCGACCTGGACGCCGTGGGCAACACCACGAAGGCCATCACCAAGGGCATCGCCATCGCCACGGCCGTGCTCGCCGCGGCGGCGCTCTTCGGTTCGTACAACGACGCGATCGCCGCCGCGGTCAAGGAGGTCGGTGCCAAGGCCGGGGAGCTGAACCTCAGCCTGGACATCGCACAGCCCAACAATCTCGTCGGGCTGATCCTGGGCGCGGCCGTCGTGTTCCTGTTCTCCGGCCTCGCCATCAACGCCGTCTCCCGCTCCGCGGGCGCCGTCGTCTACGAGGTGCGCCGCCAGTTCCGCGAGCACCCCGGGATCATGGACTACACGGAGAAGCCCGAGTACGGGCGTGTCGTGGACATCTGCACCAAGGACGCGCTGCGCGAACTCGCCACTCCCGGCCTGCTCGCGGTGCTCACCCCCATCGCCGTGGGCTTCTCCCTCGGTGTGGGCGCGCTCGGCTCCTTCCTGGCCGGCGCCATCGGCACGGGCACCCTCATGGCGGTCTTCCTCGCCAACTCCGGCGGCGCGTGGGACAACGCGAAGAAGCTCGTCGAGGACGGTCACCACGGCGGCAAGGGCAGTGAGGCCCACGCCGCCGTCGTCATCGGCGACACGGTCGGCGACCCGTTCAAGGACACCGCCGGGCCGGCGATCAACCCGCTGCTCAAGGTCATGAACCTGGTGGCGCTGCTGATCGCCCCCGCGGTCGTGCAGTTCAGCTACGGCGCGGACAGCAGCCCGGCCGTGCGGGCCGTCGTCGCGGTCCTGTCGATCGGCGTCATCATCGTCGCCGTGTACATCTCCAAGCGCCGCGGCATCGCCGTCGGCGACGAGACCGAGGGCGGAGCCGCCGAGCGGGTGGCCCAGTCGGCCGACCCGGCGACGGTCTCCTGACCCCAGGTCCGGCCGGCGGTACGGGCCGGGCCGGGCAGGGCCGGAGGGTACGCCCGAAAGGCGGACGGGCGGCGCGGACTCACGCGCCGTCTGTCCGCCTTTGTGCGTCTGCCGAGGGTGGACGTGTATCTTCCGGGCGGAAGCCTTCGAAGGGACGAATCCGGTGAACAAGAAGTTTGCGGCCGCGCTGTCGGGCGGTGCGGCACTGATGCTCGTCCTGTCCGGATGCGGCGGGGACGAGACCGACCAGAAGGCCGGCTCGTGGGCCAAGAAGGTCTGTGACCAGTGGCAGCCCCAGATCCAGAAGATCGAAGCCGCCAACGTCGAGATCAAGCGGGTGGCCTCCGAGAGCAGCAAGCCCGACGAGGTCCAGAAGACCGACTCGGCGGCGTTCGGGACCATGACCGAGTCGTACAAGGCGATGGCGGACGCGCTGCGGTCGGCGGGTGTTCCGCCGGTCAAGAACGGCGCCGCGACCCAGGAGGCGGCGGCCAAGGGCTTCGAGACGACCTCCACGGGCTACGCCGACCTGAAGACGAAGACGGACGCCCTCGACCCACAGGACAAGGCGAAGTTCGCCGATGGCCTCAAGGAGGTCGCGGGTGGGCTCAAGGACGTGACGAAGGGCGGCCAGGACGCGCTCGCCCAGCTCAAGGCGGGCGGCCTGGGCGAGGCCATCAACGGCCAGAAGGGCTGCCAGGTCGCGGCGGCACCGGAGTCCGCCCAGTAGCGTCCCGGTAGCACCGTCGGACCGCGCGGGCCGAGTTCCGCGCGGTACGTCGCTCAGGGCGGCCGTGGTCCCGGAAGGGGCCGCGGCCGCTCTTTCGTCCCTCCGGGCCCGGTGTGATCGGCAGTACGGGTCCCAGCGGACACAATGGACGGGTGAGTACCACCAGCCTCCCCAAGCCCGACCGCGCCCCCGAGCTCCGCGCCGCGCTGCTCGCCGCCGGTTTCACCGCCGACGGGCTGCTCGACCTGCTCGGCGCCCCCGCCTACGCCGCGCTGGCCCGCAGCGAGACCGTCCCCGCCCTGCGCGCCACCCGAGGCCCGGGTGACGGCGCGCTCGCGAGCCTGGTCCGGCTGTTCCTGCTGCAGCAGCCCGAGCCGTACGTGCACGCCGCGGAGGCGCTGCCCGTCGAGGCGGCGCTGGCCGACGGCTGGCTGCGGCTGGAGGGCGACGAGGTGCACGCCACCGTCGACGTGCGCCCGTACGGCGGCCCGGACGGCGAGGACTGGTTCATCGTCTCCGACCTCGGCTGCTCCGTCGGCGGGGCCGGCGGCATCGGTAGCCGCGAGGAGGGCGTGGTCCTCGGTGTCGGCGGCGCCTCCACGACCCTCGCGGGGATCACCGTCCGCACCCCGGTCGGTTCCGCCCTCGACGTCGGCACCGGATCCGGAATCCAGGCGCTGCACGCGTCGCGGCACGCCACCCGGGTCACCGCCACCGACGTCAACCCCAGGGCCCTGGAATTCACCCGTCTGACCTTGGCGCTCTCCGGGGCGCCGGAGGCCGAGCTGCTGGCCGGGTCGCTCTTCGAGCCCGTCGGAGACGCCACGTACGACCTCATCGTGTCGAACCCGCCCTTCGTGATCTCCCCCGGCGCCCGGCTGACGTACCGGGACGGCGGCATGGGCGGCGACGACCTGTGCCGGACCCTGGTCCAGGAAGCGGGCGCGCGGCTCAACCAGGGCGGGTACGCGCAGTTCCTCGGCAACTGGCAGCACGTGGAGGGCGAGGACTGGCGCGACCGGCTGCGCTCCTGGGTCCCGCGGGGCTGCGACGCCTGGATCGTGCAGCGTGACGTGCAGGACGTGACGCAGTACGCAGAGCTGTGGCTGCGCGACGCGGGCGACCACCGGACCGACCCGGCCGAGTACACGCGGCGCTACGAGGACTGGCTGGACGAGTTCGAGGCGCGCGGGACCAAGTCCGTCGGCTTCGGCTGGATCACCTTGCGCCGGACGGACGCGGCCGAGCCCTCGATCGTGGTCGAGGAGTGGCCCCACACGGTGGAGCAGCCCCTCGGCGAGGCCGTCCTGGCCCATTTCGCGCGCCAGGACTACCTGCGGCGGCACGACGACGCGGCCCTGCTGGAGGCCCATTTCGCGCTGGCCGAGGAAGTGGTCCAGGAACAGGTCGGCGCGCCCGGCGCGGAGGATCCGGAACATGTCGTGCTCCGGCAGAACCGCGGAATGCGGCGCGCCACCAAGGTCGACACGGTCGGCGCCGGTTTCGCCGGAGTGTGTGACGGCTCACTGAGCGCGGGCCGGATCCTCGACGCGATCGCGCAGCTGATGCAGGAGGACCCGATCGTGTTGCGGGACCGCACTCCGGAGGCCATCCGGCTGCTGGTCGAGCAGGGTTTCCTGGACCCTGTGACGGATCCCGTACGGACCCCGTGACGGGCTCCCGTACGGGCCCTGTGACGGATCCCGCGCGGTAGCCGGCCCCGGGATGTAACCCGGGGTTCGCCCGCCGTATCCGTACGGCTGTCAGTCTCCTAGGCAGGGGGATCCGGGGGGATCCCGTGAGCGGCCCGGGGGTATGGGGAAGCGGTGCGGAAAACGGTCCGGCGATCTTCGCGGCGGCCGTGTTCCCGCTGTTCGGGGCCGCTCTGCAGGCCTGACGGAGGCGCGTGCCCCACCACCGCGTGACGGTGGCGGAGGTCACGCGCCCCGTCGCGGCCGTGGCGCCGGCCGGGCTCTCCGGCGGGGCGTCGGCCGGGCTCCCAGGCGGGGCGTCGGCGGGCCGGCGACGGCCCTCGGAGCGCGGCGCCTCGCGCGACTGCGACACCGAGATCGAGACACTCGGGCAGACCGGGATCCGGCCACGGATCCGGCCCCGAAAGCCGAGGTCGGAGCAGGCCCGGTACCAGGTGGGACGGCGCGGCCAGACGGCCCTTCGGCCACCCTGCCCGGTGATCGGGAACGCCCCGGCGCGGCATCCGGGCGGCAGAAACGGCACTTGTCGGGTTACCGTTCGAGTGGCCGTTGCGGGCTTCTGCCGTTTGACACGGGGGCGGGTTGTACCGTCACACTCCGCAGCGTCGCCGTACTGCGACCGAGTGCCGACCGGAGAGAAGAGCCAAGTTGTCCCCGACTAGCGAGACCGCAAAGGGCGGCCGCCGACTCGTCATCGTCGAGTCCCCAGCCAAGGCGAAGACGATCAAGGGCTACCTCGGCCCCGGATACGTCGTCGAGGCGAGCGTCGGGCACATCCGCGACCTCCCCAGCGGCGCGGCCGAGGTGCCCGACAAGTACACGGGCGAGGTCCGCCGCCTCGGCGTCGACGTCGAGCACGACTTCGCGCCGATCTACGTGGTCAACGCGGACAAGAAGGCCCAGGTCAGGAAGCTCAAGGAGCTGCTGGCCGAGTCCGACGAACTCTTCCTCGCCACCGATGAGGACCGCGAGGGCGAAGCCATCGCGTGGCACCTGCAGGAAGTCCTCAAGCCCAAGGTCCCCGTCCACCGGATGGTCTTCCACGAGATCACCAAGGACGCGATCCGCGACGCCGTCGCCAACCCGCGCGAGCTCAACCAGCGCATGGTCGACGCCCAGGAGACCCGCCGCATCCTCGACCGCCTCTACGGCTACGAGGTCTCGCCGGTCCTGTGGAAGAAGGTCATGCCGAAGCTTTCGGCGGGCCGTGTCCAGTCGGTGGCCACCCGCCTCGTCGTCGAGCGGGAGCGCGAGCGCATCGCCTTCCGCACCGCCGAGTACTGGGACCTGACCGGAACCTTCTCCACCGGCCGCGCCGGTGACGCCTCCGACCCCTCGACGCTGGTCGCCCGCCTGAACACGGTGGACGGCAAGCGCGTCGCCCAAGGCCGCGACTTCGGCTCGAACGGGCAGCTCAAGAGCGAGGTGCTGCACCTCGACGAGGGAGGCGCGCGGGCGCTCGCCGCCGCGCTGGCGGACGCCTCGTTCGCCGTCCGCTCGGTGGAGTCCAAGCCCTACCGCCGTTCCCCGTACGCGCCCTTCCGTACGACGACGCTGCAGCAGGAGGCCTCGCGCAAGCTGGGCTTCGGCGCGAAGGCGACGATGCAGGTGGCGCAGAAGCTGTACGAGAACGGCTTCATCACCTACATGCGTACCGACTCCACCACGCTGTCCGACACCGCGGTGTCGGCGGCGCGGGCGCAGGTCACCCAGCTCTACGGGGCCGACTACCTGCCGGAGAAGCCGCGCGTCTACGCGGGCAAGGTCAAGAACGCGCAGGAGGCGCACGAGGCGATCCGTCCGTCGGGTGATCGTTTCCGCACCCCGGCCGAGACGGGTCTGACCGGCGACCAGTTCCGCCTGTACGAGCTGATCTGGAAGCGGACCGTCGCCTCCCAGATGAAGGACGCGGTCGGCAACAGCGTCACCGTGAAGATCGGCGGCCGGGCCTCGGACGGGCGCGACGCCGAGTTCACCGCTTCCGGCAAGACGATCACCTTCCACGGCTTCATGAAGGCCTACGTCGAGGGTGCGGACGACCCGAACGCCGAGCTCGACGACCGCGAGAAGCGCCTGCCGCAGGTCGCGCAGGGCGACGCGCTCGCCGCCGAAGAGATCACGGCGGACGGGCACTCGACCAAGCCGCCGGCCCGCTACACCGAGGCCTCGCTGGTCAAGGAGCTCGAAGAGCGCGAGATCGGCCGTCCGTCGACGTACGCGTCGATCATCGGCACGATCCTGGACCGCGGCTACGTCTTCAAGAAGGGCACGGCGCTCGTGCCGTCCTTCCTGTCCTTCGCCGTGGTCAACCTGCTGGAGACGCACTTCGGGCGCCTCGTCGACTACGACTTCACCGCGAAGATGGAGGACGACCTCGACCGCATCGCGCGGGGCGAGGCCCAGTCCGTGCCGTGGCTGAAGCGCTTCTACTTCGGCTCGGAGGACGCGACCGAGGTCGTGCCGGCCGACGGGGACCACCTCGGCGGTCTGAAGGAGCTGGTCACGGACCTCGGCGCGATCGACGCCCGGGAGATCTCCTCCTTCCCGGTCGGCGAGGGCATCGTGCTGCGCGTCGGCCGCTACGGGCCGTACGTGGAGCGCGGTGAGAAGGACGCGGAGGGCCACCAGCGCGCCGACGTCCCGGACGACATGGCCCCGGACGAGCTGACCATCGCCTACGCGGAGGAGCTCTTCGCCAAGCCGAGCGGCGAGTTCGAGCTCGGCAAGGACCCGGTCAGCGGGAACGAGATCGTCGCCAAGGACGGCCGCTACGGGCCGTACGTGACGGAGATCCTCCCCGAGGGCACCCCGAAGACGGGCAAGAACGCGGTCAAGCCGCGGACGGCCTCGCTCTTCAAGTCCATGAGCCTGGACACGGTCACCCTCGACGAGGCGCTGAAGCTGATGTCGCTGCCGCGCGTGGTCGGCGCGGACGCGGAGGGCGTGGAGATCACGGCGCAGAACGGCCGCTACGGCCCGTACCTGAAGAAGGGCACGGACTCGCGGTCGCTGGAGACCGAGGACCAGCTCTTCTCGATCACGCTGGACGAGGCCCTCGCCATCTACGCGCAGCCCAAGCAGCGCGGGCGGGCCGCGGCCAAGCCGCCGCTGAAGGAACTGGGCACAGACCCGGTCAGCGAGAAGCCGGTCGTGGTCAAGGACGGCCGCTTCGGGCCGTACGTGACGGACGGCGAGACGAACGCGACGCTGCGGCGGGACGACGACGTCGAGACGATCACGCCGGAGCGCGGCTACGAGCTGCTCGCGGAGAAGCGGGCGAAGGGCCCGGCCAAGAAGGTGGCGAAGAAGGCCCCCGCCAAGAAGGCCCCGGCGAAGAAGGCGACGGCGACCAAGGCCGCTGCCGCGAAGAAGACGACGGCGGCCAAGAAGACCACCACGGCCGCGAAGAAGGCCACGGCCAAGAAGGCGACGGCCAAGAAGACGGTCGCGACCCCGGTGGCCGCGGACGAGTAGCACCCCTGGCGGGGCCGGAGGAGCCACACGGCGACTCCAGCCCCGTCGGCGTTCGAGGCGCGTGGTTCGGGGGCGTGGTTCGGGGGCGTGGTTCGGGGTTCGGGGTTCGGGGTTCGGGGCAGAGCCTCGCACCGGCGTCGGGCCGCTTCCCGGAAGGTGGGTCCGGGGTCACACACTGCCCCGTCCACAGGCCTCCGCAGCCGCCGAGCGCAGCGGATAGGCTGGGCGGATGACGCGAGCCGAGCAGCCGGCGGTCGTGACCGCCCCGGGGAACCCCACTTACGACGAAGCCCTAGCCGCGGATTCCCGCGAGCGTGCGGTGCGCGCACTGCTGCGCACTCCCAGGCTGCGCCGGCTGTGGAGCGCCCAGTTGGTGAGCGGCATCGGCGATGCCCTGGCCCTGCTGGTGCTGGTGCTGCTGGCCCTGCAGGCCGTGGCCTCGGAAGGGGCCTTCGGCGGCGGATCCCGCGGCGCTGCCCTCGCCGTCGCCACCGTCTTCGGGGTCCGGATCCTCGCCACCCTGCTCTTCGGCGCGGTCCTCCTCGGCCCGCTGGCCGGGCTGCTGGGCGCCGGCGGCAAGTTGGACCGCCGCTGGACCATGATCGGGGCCGACGGGGTCCGCCTCGGGCTCTTCGTCGTCGCCCCGCTGTGGCTCGACTGGATCCCGGCCCACGCGCTGACCGCGCTGCTGGCCACCGTCTTCGTCTCCGGCGCCGCCGAGCGGCTGTGGACCCTGGCCAAGGAGAGCGCGGCGCCCGCCCTGCTGCCCGCGCCGCCGCCGGAGGGGGCGACCGTACGGCCGCTCCCGGACCACCTGGACGCGCTGCGGCGGCTGACCCTGCGGACCTCCTTCGCGGCGCTCCCGATCGCCGCGGCCGCGCTGCTCGCCGCGACCCTGGTCGGCAAGGCGCTCGGCCTCGGCATCGACTGGTTCGCCGCGAACCAGGCCGCCCTCGGCTCGTACGTGGCCTCCGGCCTCTTCGCGGCCTCGGTCTCGCTGCTGCTGCCGCTGGTGCTGCCGGGCGGGACGACCCCGCGTCCGCGTTCGCCGCTGGAGGGCCTGCGCACCCCCAAGGCGGGCGACCGACCCGACAAGGGCCGTACGGGCGCCATCCCCCTCCTCGTCCTGAGCTGCGCCGCGGTCGCCGGAGCGGTGTCCTGCGCCGTGTCCGTGTCCGTCCTGCACGCCTTCGACCTGGGCGGTGGCCCGGCCGCCTTCGCGCTGTTCGTCCTCGCGCTGGTCGGCGGCACCGCCGTGGGCATCCGCGCCACCCAGGCCGGCAAGGTGCTGCCCGCCCTGTCCCGCCGCCGGCTGATGGCCCTCGCCATAGCGGTCACCGGGCTCGCGCTGCTGCTGACCGGGCTCGTCCCGGACATGGCGACCGTGCTGTTCCTCTCGCTGCTCGCCGGCATCGCCGCGGGCGTCGCGGCCAACACCGGCCACACCCTGCTGGACCAGGAGACCGAGGAGTTCCGGCGGGCGCGGATCACCGAGCACCTCCAGGCGGCCGTCCGGGTGGCCGTGGCGCTCGGCGCCGTCGCCGCGCCCGTGCTGGCCGCGGCGATCGGCCCGCACCGGCTGACCGGTGCCGAGGTCGTCTTCGCGCACGGCGGTGCCGCGTTCACCCTGATGCTGGTCGGCGCCCTGCTGCTGCCGGTCGCCGTGGTCGTGCTGACGAAGGCCGACGACCGCCGGGGCGTCCCCCTGCGGCGGGACCTGCGCGAGGCGCTGCGCGGCGGGGAGCCCGTACAGGCGGCGTCCGCCACCGGGTTCTTCATCGCCCTGGAGGGCGGCGACGGAGCCGGCAAGTCCACCCAGGTCCAGGCGCTGGCCGACTGGATACGGGGCAAGGGCCACGAGGTCGTGGTGACCCGGGAGCCCGGCGCGACCCCCGTCGGCAAGCGGCTCCGCTCGATCCTGCTCGACATCTCCTCGGCCGGTCTGTCGAACCGCGCCGAGGCCCTCCTGTACGCCGCCGACCGGGCGGAACACGTGGACACGGTGGTGCGCCCGGCCCTGGAGCGTGGCGCGGTCGTCATCTCGGACCGCTACATCGACTCCTCGGTGGCCTACCAGGGCGCCGGCCGTGACCTCTCCCCGACGGAGATCGCCAGGATCTCGCGCTGGGCCACCGACGGGCTCGTCCCGAACCTGACCGTGCTGCTCGACGTATCGCCGGAGGCGGCGCGCGAGCGGTTCACGGAGGCTCCGGACCGGCTGGAGTCGGAGCCGGCGGAGTTCCACCAGCGGGTGCGGTCCGGGTTCCTGACCCTCGCCGCGGCCGACCCCGGCCGCTACCTCGTGGTCGACGCGGGCCAGGACCCGGGGTCGGTGACCACCGTCGTACGGCACCGCCTGGACCGGATGCTGCCGCTCTCGGAGGCCGAGGTCGCCGCCCAGGCGGAGGCGCGACGCCTCGCCGAGGAGGAGGCACGGCGCAAAGCCGAGGAAGAGGCGGCACGCAAGGCGGAGGAAGCGCGGCTGCGTGCCGAGGAGGAGGCACGGCTGGCCCGCGAGGCCGAGGAGGCGCGGATCAGGGCCGAGGCGGAGGCCGCCCGCCAGGCGGAGGAAGCACGGCTGCGCGCCGAGGAGGAGGCCCGCGCCCGGGCCGAGGCCGAGCGGCTGCGCGCGGAGGCCGAGGAGAAGGCCCGCGCGGCGGAGGCCGAGCGGCTGCGCCGGCAGGCCGAGGAGGAGGCCCGGCTGCGGGCCGAGGCCGAGGAGCGCCGGCTGGAGAAGCAGCGGCGCGCCGAGGAGGCCCTGCTGAAGGCCGAGGAGGCCCGCCGGCTGGTGGCGGCCGAGGCGGCGGCGAAGGCGGCGGCCGCTGCCGCCGTGGCGGCCGCGGAGGCCGCTGCGGTCGCGCCGCCGGCTCCCGCTCCCGCGCCCGCACCTGCCGCTACGTCTGCGGCGCCCAAGATCGGTATGACCAAGAAGCCGGAGCCGGAGCCGCATCCGGACGACGCGGTGACGGTGGAGACCCCGGTGGCGCCGGTCGCCCCGGCGGCTTCGGAGGCCAAGCCGGTCAAGCGGGTCGTCCAGCCGGACGACGTCACCCAGACCGTCCCGGTGCCCAAGGTCGACCCGGCCTCCGCCGCGGAGACCGCGGTGCTGCCGCCGGTTCGCGCGACGGACGAGACCGCGGTGCTGCCGCCCGTACGCCCGGTCGACGAGACGGCGGTGCTGCCGCCGGTACGCCCGGCCGCCCCCCAGGCACCGCAGTCCCCGCAGGCGCCGCAGTCCCAGCAGGACGGCGGTACCGGGCGGTCCCGGTCCGCCACGCGGCCGACGGCCCAGCGCCCCGAGGAGAATCCGACCGACCGGGTGCCCTCGGGCATCTTCCGGGACTCCGGCAACGACCGGACGCGGGAGCTTCCCGTCGTCGACGGCGAGGGCCGGCCGCGTCGGCCGCGCCCGGAGTGGGCCGAGGAGACCCCGCTGGACGACCTGCCGACGCTGGCGGACGAACTGCTGGGCCGCCGCCACGACGACGAGGACGGCGACGAGGGCGAACGCGGACCGCGCCGCCGCCGCTGATCTCGGCGGGGACGGGAATGTCGGTGGCGCCCGCCACAATGGGTGCACGGAGAGTGAAAGGTGGTGGGCGGGATGCCCGTATGGGACGACCTGGTGGGACAGGAGCGGATCCAGGCGCAGCTGGCGGCCGCCGCCCGTGACGCCGACGCGCTGGTCACGGCCACCACGGCCGGGACCGCGCCGCCCGAGACGTCCAAGATGACCCACGCCTGGCTGTTCACCGGTCCGCCCGGATCCGGGCGGACCACCGCCGCCCGGGCCTTCGCCGCCGCCCTGCAGTGCACCAGTCCCGACCGGGCGCTCGGCGGGGAGCCCGGGTGCGGGTTCTGCGACGGCTGCCACACCACGATGGTCGGTACGCACGCGGACGTCTCCACCGTCGTCGCGGTCGGCAGCCAGATCCTCGTCGCCGACATGCGCGACACCGTCCGCAAGTCCTACACGTCCCCGGCGACGGGCCGCTGGCAGATCATCCTGGTCGAGGACGCCGAGCGGCTGAACGAGAAGTCCGCCAACGCGGTCCTCAAGGCCGTGGAGGAGCCCGCGCCCCGTACGGTCTGGCTGCTCTGCTCGCCCTCCGTCGAGGACGTGCTGCCCACCATCCGCTCGCGCTGTCGCCACCTCAACCTCAACACCCCCTCGATCGCGGCCGTCGCCGACATGCTGGTGCGGCGCGACGGCATCGAGCCGACGGTGGCCCTGACCGCCGCCAGGGTCACCCAGGGGCACGTCGACCGAGCCCGTCGGCTGGCCACCGACGAGGCGGCCCGGGAGCGCCGGGCGACGGTCCTGAAGCTCCCGCTTCGGGTGGACGACATCGGCGCCTGCCTCAAAGCCGCGCAGGAGCTGGTCGACGCCGCCGCGGAGGACGCGAAGCAGGTCGCCGACGAGGTCGACACCAAGGAGACCGAGGAGCTGAGGGCCGCGCTCGGCGCCGGAGCGGGCGCCGGCAGCCGGATGCCGCGCGGCACGGCGGGCGTGATGAAGGAGCTGGAGGACCGGCAGAAGCGCCGGCGCACCCGCACCCAGCGCGACACCCTCGAAGTGGCCCTGACCGACCTCACCGGCTTCTACCGCGACGTCCTGGCCCTGCAGCTGGGCTCGTCCGTGGCCATCGCCAACGAGGAGATACGGCACGACCTGGACCGGATCGCCCGCGCCTCGGGCCCTGAGCGGACCCTGCGCCGGATCGAGGCGATCATCGCCTGCCGGGACTCCCTCGACCGCAACGTCGCCCCGCTCCTCGCCGTCGAGGCGATGACGATGGCCCTGCGCGCGGGCTGACCGCGGCCGGTCCGCCGGGCGGCGGTCCACACCCGGTTGACCGGCTCACCCGTGCGGGCGAATCGGCCGTCGGGGCCGGGCAGCGCCCGGTCCGGGCCACGCCCGGTGCGGGGCACGGAAGGCGTGCGGCCGTCCGGCCCCGGTACGCCTGCTCATCGCCCCCGGCAGGACGTACGCTCCGAGGATGGACACCAGTCGCCTGCTGCGTACGACCGGAACCGTGATCGCAGCCGCCGGGTTGCTGCTCTCCGGGTGCACCTCGGGCGGGCTGGGGGACCCGGGGGCCGCCGCGCTGTCCCCATCGGAGTCCGGCGCGTCCTCGGCTCAGCCGTCGCCGGACGCCGCCGCGCTGCGCCCGTACTACGCGCAGAAGCTGACCTGGCGCGACTGCGGTGTCCCCGGCTTCCAGTGCTCCACCATGAAGGCCCCGCTGGACTACGCGAACCCCGGCTCCGGCCAGGACGTCGAGATCGCGGTGTCGCGCCGCACGGCCACCGGGCCCGGCAAGCGCCTCGGCTCGCTGGTGGTCAACCCGGGCGGTCCCGGCGGCTCCGGCATCGGCTACCTCCAGGCGTACGCGGGCATCGGCTATCCCGCGGCCGTGCGGGCCCGGTACGACATGGTGTCCTTCGACCCGCGCGGCGTGGAACGCAGCAGCCCCGTCGAGTGCCTCGGCGGCCCGGCCATGGACAAGTACACGCAGGTGGACCAGACGCCGGACGACCCGGCCGAGAAGGCGAAGCTGGTGGCCGCCTTCAAGGAGTTCGCGCAGGCCTGTGAGGCGAAGTCGGGGCGGGTCCTGCCGCACGTCTCCACCGTCGACGCGGCCCGGGACATGGACCTGCTGCGTGGGGTGCTCGGTGACGAGAAGCTCCACTACGTCGGGGCCTCGTACGGCACCATGCTGGGCGCCACCTACGCGGACCTCTTCCCGGACCGGGTCGGCCGGCTGGTCCTGGACGGGGCGATGGACCCCAGTCGGCCCGCGCTCGAAATGAACCGGGACCAGACGGAGGGCTTCGAGACGGCCTTCACCTCCTTCGCCAAGGACTGCGCCAAGCAGCCCGACTGCCCGCTGGGCAAGGGCGACCCGGACGCGGTGGCGGACCGCCTGAAGGAGTTGTTCCGCAAGCTCGACGCGCAGCCCGTCGCCACCGGCGACCCGAACCGTCCGCTGGGGGAGGCCCTGGCGGCGACCGGGGTGATCGCGGCGCTCTACGACGAGGCCGCCTGGCCGCAGCTGCGCGAGGCGCTCAGCTCGGCGATGAACGGCGACGGATCGGGGCTGCTGAGCCTGTCCGACAGCTACTACGAGCGTGAGGCGGACGGCACGTACGCGAACCTGATGTCCGCGAACGCCGCCGTCAACTGCATCGACCAGCCCGCGGCCTTCAGCGGCCCCGAGGCGGTGGACCGCGCCCTGCCGTCCTTCGAGAAGGCCTCCCCGGTCTTCGGCGCGGGTCTGGCCTGGGCCGCGCTGAACTGCACGTACTGGCCGGTGAAGGCCACGGGCAAGGCGAGGGAGCTGACCGCGAAGGGCGCGGCGCCGATCGTGGTGGTGGGCACGACCCGGGACCCGGCGACCCCGTACAAGTGGGCCCAGGCGCTGGCCGGCCAGCTCGAGTCGGGCACGCTCCTCACCTACGACGGCGACGGGCACACGGCATACGGCCGCGGCAGCGAGTGCATCGACACCGCGATCAACCGCTACCTGCTGGAGGGCAAGCCCCCGCAGGACGGCAAGAAGTGCTGAGACCACCGCCCCGGTAGGCCGGGAAAGCCCCGAAAAGTGGCCTGTGTCCCGCCCCCGCGAAACCTGGTTCGGGGCACCCGTCCACACCCTGTAGACTTGGCGCCGCTGCTGATGAGCGCCCCTCTTCGAGGGAATACTTGTCTGACCAGCGGTGCCGCCTTAGCTCAGTTGGCCAGAGCAACGCACTCGTAATGCGTAGGTCTCGGGTTCGAATCCCGAAGGCGGCTCCAGAGAAACCCCAGGACTCACTCGCCGTGACCTGGGGTTTTTCTTATGCCCCGGCGAGGCGGGGACGGTGCGCGACGATCTTCGCGCCCTCGTGTGAGGCCGTCGTGAGGCCGTCGTGAGGCCGTCCTGTCCGGGCACCGAGGAGTGGGGTGCCGGTGCGGCTCGAGGTGCACGTGGACGGCGGTCTCGTCGCGGCTGAGGTGCCTCGACGAGGTCCTGGTCCGGCGTGGGTGGCTGCGGGCGCCCCGGGGCGGCGTCAGAGCCAGCCGCGTTCGGCCGAGCGGAGGCCGGCGGCGAAGCGGCTGCGGGCGTCCAGGCGCTCCATCAGGTCGGCCATCATGCGGCGGACCGTGCGCAGGGAGAGGCCGAGCTTCACGCTCGCGGCGGCGTCGGTGAGTCCCTCGGCCAGGAGACGCAGGAGTTCCTGCTCCTGCCGGCTCAGGCCCTGTTCGTCGCGTTCGGGGCTGGCTCCGAGGGGGGCGGCGCCGGCCCACACCTGTTCGAAGAGCGCGACCAGGCCGGCGACGGCGCCGATTCCGCTGAGCTGGACCGCGCCCTTGCGGGAGTTTCCGGGGTCGACCGGGACCAGGGCCACGCGACGGTCGATCAGCAGCATCCGTAGCGGCAGGGCCGGGACGGTTCGCACCTGGCCGCCGCATTCGGTCAGCCACCGTGCGTACTCCGCCGTCACGGAGTCGTTGCGCACGCTGTCGAGATACACGGTCCGCATCATGACGCCACGTGACATGACATCGCGGTCCAGCGGCTTGCTGGCCTCCAGGCTCAACGCGGACTGTGCGCCACCGGGGTTGAAGGTCAGGCACTCCGAAGTGGCCTCGCGGGCCAGGTCCTTGATGCGCTCCTGCACGGCCTCGACGCCGATGAGGTGCTCGGCGTGCTGTTGGCGGCCGGCGTACAGATCGGCGTACTCGTCCAGGACGCAGGTGATGGCGGCCTGGCACCGCTCGAACTCCTCCTGCTGTCGCTGCAGTTCGAAGCGCTGCCGCTGGAGGAGGGTCTGCAGGCCGACCTTCGGGTCCAGCGGCACCATTTCGCCGGGGACGGCCGAGTGGGTCAGGAGCTTCAGCTCGGCCAGGTGGTCGAGAGATGTACGCAACTCGGCTTCCGACAGCCCCACTTGCTCGGCGAGCTCGGCCACACCCCAGCGGTGATTGGTCAGCATGAGGCGGTAGATCGCCTCCGTACGCATGTCAAGCCCCAACACCTCGAGCATGGCTCGCCCTACCCCCCCCTTGCATTGGCCTGAAGTCACCGCCCGCGTCATCATTCCTACCCTTCGCAATGCACCAACCATGATCAAGCAAACCGTAGGCCAAGAAGTTGTGCTTTTACGGGCAAAGGAAGTGCTTGATCGTGACAATATGTGACCAAAGGGACAGTTTGATCGGGTGGTTCTGTAGGGGGTCGCGCGGGGCGGAATGAATCGCTGATTCAAGGTTCAAGGATTCTGATTTGGCACTGAGGTGCCACCCGGCTTTTGCTGCCAGGCCCACCCCCTTCCCGTTGCAAAACAACTCACGCAGACTTGTGATCATCGGAGGGGCAATGCCCGCCGACCACGCGGACCACAGGCCTCGATTCCAGCGCCTGGCGTGCAGACACTTCGCTACAACCAACGGGGTACCACCATGTCTTCTTCCCTTTCCTTTTGGCGTGCCGCGGCAGCTTGCCTTTGTCTCGCCGCCGGCGTCGGCGCCGTTTCTCCGGCCGCCACCGCATCGGCCGTGACCGCCGGGGAAACGGCGGTGGCGGAGCGGGTCCACCCGTCGAATCTCAACTGGGATTTCGCTCCGGCCCACAACGCGAACCTCAACTGGGACTGAGGCCGCCGGCGTGCACATGACCGAGGTGACCATGGTCGCCGTCGACGGTGATGCCCGACTCGAACTCGACCCGGAGCTGCTCACGGCATTGCTCACGGGGACCTGCGCCCCGGCCGACCGTCCCGAGCACATCACCGTCCGGAGCACTCCAGGCCGCGTTGAGCTGGTGTTCTTCCATGCGACGGAGAGTCCGTGCGCGGCCGCGTCGGCCGTCTCGCAGACCTGCCGTCGGGCGATGGAGGCCGCTCGGCAGCTGGGCGGCTGGGCATGGGCGTCGGAGCTGTGAGATCGCCCCGTGTCCTCGCCGTGGTGCCGCACGCCATGGCCGCCACCGTTCGCCGCTGAACCGGAAGGGACCGCCGACGCCGACATGGATTCCCTCTGTCTTGAGTTCTTCGGTGCCGAGATTTCCGTCTCCACCACCACCGGCGACGTATCCGATCTGGAATTCCTCTTCGGTCCGCACGTCGTGCCCGACTCCGGAGCCGCCGACCGGCTCCGGGTCGAGTTCGGGTATCCGCGCCCGGGGCATTCCGTATCCGGCGACGCCTGGGCGGAGCTGGTGGTCCGACGTGACGACGGGCCCCCCTTGTTGCGCCGGGCATTCCGCGGCTGGAGCAATGTTCCGCCTCCCGTGCCGCCATTTTCCGTACTCCGCGAGCGGTTTTCGTTGGTGCAGGCGGTGGTGCTGGCCAAAGGGGGGACGACCGTCGCATTGATCGGCAGCCCGCACTCCGACCGCGAGGGTGTCGCCCTCGCGCTGGCCCAGCGCTCGTGGCGGATCGTTTCCGGCCAACTGCTCATCACCGACCGGACCGACGGAAACGTCATGCCGTATCACGTTCCGTTGGAATTCCGCGGTGCCACGGCCGTCGGCCTCCGGGCCGCCGGGCTCGCTCCGGGCACCTGGACATCCCGTACGTCACCCCTGACGGGGGAGGTCCTCATGGTGCGCCCGGAGGCTCTGGGCGACATCGTGCCCATCCGGGCGAGGCTCGGGCCGCCGGAGCTCTTCCGGCTGTGCCGGAGCGGCAACGAGGGCGCCCGGCTGGAGCCGTGGGACTTTCCCACGCAGACCTGGCCGCCGGAGGCCGCCGCGGAGATGGCGGACGTCCCTTCGTTCCGTCTGGAGCTTCCCGAGTCCGGTGGCGCCGAGGAAGCCGCCGGACTCATCGATCACCGAATGACCTCGGAAAGGCGAGAGCTGTGCCCAGACGTACCAGTTACCGGCCGGGCGTCCCCTGCTGGGTCGACTGCATCACTCCTGATCTGACGGGCGCCCAACGCTTCTACGGGGACCTCTTCGGCTGGGAGTTCGCCGACGAAGGCGGAAACTACCGACTGGCCGTCCTCGACGGGGAACTGATCGGCGGCCTGGGGACGGCGCCGCCCGGCCGCTGGAGCGGGGCCGCCTGGAACGTCTACCTGGCCACCAAGGACGTCGACCGGACCCGGGCCGATGTCGAGGACCTGGGCGGGACCGTCGTGATGGGACCCGTGCCGGCCGGCGAGGACGGACGGCTGTTCCTGGCCGTCGACCCGCAAGGAGCGCCGGTCGGTTTCTGGGAAGGACATCACGCCCAGGGCGTCGTCCTGGCCGACGAGGCCGGGGCCGTGTGCGGCCACGATCTCGTGGTGCCCGGGGCCGATGCCGCCGAGCGGTTCTACGGTGGCCTGTTCGGATTCCGTACCGGCCGACACCGGGCACAGGGGGTGGACGCGGCGGGCGACGAGGGCCGGCTCACCCTCGATCTGCACGGCACCGCGTGGGCCGGGCTCGTCGAAGACCCCGCGGCGCAACCGGGTTGGATCCCGTACATCGGCGTGCACGACCTCGTCGCGGCGGAGGCCGACGCGCTCGCCGCCGGGGCGCGGCTCGTGCGGCGGCCGACGGGGACCCGGACGGTGCTGCGCGACCCCTGGGGAGCCGTCTTCGGTATGACCAGGCCCTCCGCACAGGTCTGAATCACCGCGCGGGCGCCGGCCCCGACCGACGAAGCGGCGTGTGCACAGCCTCTCGGCTGTGCACACGCCGCTTTCTCGTATGTCGGGGAGCCCTCAGCCGCGTGGTGCGAGCCCCTCGACGGCGGCGGCCAGCTCGGGGCGGCCGACGATCCCGAGTTTGCGGTAGATCCGGCCCAGGTGGGTGTCGACCGTGCGCTTGCTGAGGCACAGTCGCTCGGCCACTTCGAGGTTGCTCAGGTTCATCAGGACGAGGTCGGTCACCCGGCGCTCGGCGGGGCTCAGTCGGACGGCCGAGGTCGAGGCCGCGCCCGCGGCTTCCGGCGTCGCGCTCCCCGGCGGGGGCCGATCCGGCGCCCCCGCACCGGACGTCCGGCGCGCGGTGGTGCCGACGGAATCCGCGACGATGGTCCGCGCGGCGGCGTACTCGCCCAGGCGCTGGTAGGAGTTGGCCGCATGGGCCCGCCAGGGAACGCAGGCCTGGTTGGCGATGCCCCGGGTGGCGAGCTGGTGCCCGCACTCCAGGAACAGCCGCAGCGCCTCCTGGTGGTCGCCCCGGGCGGCCGCGACGACGCCCTGCCCCTCCAGGATCACGCCCCGGATCAGAGGATGGACCTCGCTCGGGACCTCCATGCCCACCAGCGAGCCCGCCGCCTCCGCCACCTGACCGAGCCGCACCAGGGCGCGTGCCGCGCAGGCGGTCGCCGCGCCGTGCAGGCCGACGGCGTTGACGGCCCGGGCGAGTGAGGCGGCCTCACGGGCGTCGCGCAGACTCTCGTCCCACTTCTCCCGGCGGTAGGTCACCTCGCTCCGCACCAGCAACGCCAAGGCCAGTTCGGCGGGACTACGCAGTCGCCGTGCGGACCGGACGACCCAGGTGCTCCACCGCTCCGCCTCGGCCGGCCGGCCCGTCCAGGCGAAGGCCAGTACCGCGCCCACCAGCCCGGCGTCCGCACCGGCCGGGGACGCGGCCTCGGTGCAACGCACCGCCAGCCGGGCGGCGCGCAGGGGCGACCGGCCTCCGGCGGCCGTCATCGCGGCCAGGGCGCCGAGGAAACTCCAGCTCGCCGGGACGTTCTCGGCGGCGCGCAGTTCACGTACGGCGCGTTTCATGCCGACGCGGTGGCCGGCCAGCAGCGCCTGGGAGCCGAGTCGCAGCACCTGTTCGCGCGGGGCGTCCTCGACGGTGCTCAACGCGGCGGCGGCATCGGCGAAGTGCCGGGCCGCGGTCGTGGAGGTGACGGTGAGGGCGGGATGGGCCAAGGGCAGCAGGTCCCGGGCGCGGTCGGCCGGGTCGGCGGCGGCAGCGGCCGTCGTGGCGTGGCGCACGCACGAGGCGAGGTCCCGGTGCAGCTCCACGGCGCCCAGTCGGGCCGTGGTCTCCCGTAGCGCCATGGGGTCGTCGGACTCCGCGAGGGACCGGCGCAGGTAGCGCGCGGCGGTGTCCCATGCCCCGGCCGCGGCGGCCTCGTCGGCAGCCGTCCGTAGGATCGGCAGTGCCCAGGCGCGGTCGGCGGTACCCAGGGACATCAGGTGCTCGGCGGTCTGCGTGGCCGGGGCGCCGAGCCGGGCGAGCAGGGCGGCGGCTCGCTCGTGCAGGTCCAGGCGGTGGTCGGAGTCGATGCGGGACAGGATCGCCGTACGGACCAGCTCGTTGCGGAAGTGTTCCGGGGGCCCGGGGTCGAGCAGACCGGTGCGGCACAGCGCCGCCCGGGCCTGCGCGGCCTGGAAGTCGCCCTGGCCGGCCAGGATGGCCGCGGTCGTCGGATCGGCCCCGGGCCCGAGGATCGCGAGGCTGTTGAGCAGCTCCACCGCTGCCGGCCGGTACTGGTCGAGCCACGTCAACGTGGTGTCGGAGAGCGTCTGTGCGCCGATGCGCAGCACGTCGTCCAGGTTCGGTGACCCGGGCGAGATCGGCGCGGCGATCAGGCGCTTCGTCAGCTCCCGCAGCACCAAGGGGTTGCCCTGGGACAAGGTGTGGCAGGCGGCGGCGAGTTCGGCGTCGAGCGGGGCCCCGAACGCGGCGGCCATCAGTTCCGCGCTGCAGGTGTCGCACAGCGGACCCGGCCGGACCACCCGGGTGTACGGCAGGGCGCCCAGTTCGGCGGGCAGGTTCTCGTGGACGTCGGCGGACTCCGAGGAAACGGTGGCCAGCAATGCGACCGGGAGGCCTTCGAGGCGGCGGGCGATGTACGAGCACCACTGCAGCGAGGCTTCGTCGGCGAAATCGAGGTCGTCGATGGCTATGACCAGCGGCCGCGTCGTCGCCATGGAGCGGGTGGCCTGGAACAGATTCTGCAGAAGATGATGTGCGGCGGCGCCGTTCGCGGGAACGGCTGATTGGTCAAGGCTGTTCGGCAAATTCACGGAGAGGGGTTCCGGGGTGGCCCCGGAACTCCCGGACGCCGATATGAACGGGTCGAACAGCTGGCGCACGACGCCGTAGGGATATTCCTGCTCGTTCTCATGACATCGGGCCCGCAGAACGATGCTCTGCTGGGGCAGCCTCGCGAGGGCCGCACGGAGCAGCTCGGACTTGCCGATGCCCCGGGGTCCCTGGATCAACGCGAGCGCCGGACGGCCCTGAGCCGCCTCGTCGAGCACTTCCCCCAGTGCGGCCAACTCGCCTTCCCGATGCTGCAACTGCCCCGTCGGCACCGTAAATCATCCCCCGTCAGCGGCAGTCGACCGCAGCCATGATCATCGCATCCGCGACCACTGTAGTCCAGAACAGGTGCGGCCTTTCGAAAAGATACGTATGGCTTACGTATCGCGGCCCGCGATTACGTATCGACCCGCACATACCTAAGCGGCGCATCACCTCACGCTTTTCAGCATGTACATGGGTTTCAGCCACATGATTGGATGGCGAGCGAAATATGGAACACCGGGGATAAAGCAGGGGGAAAGCCAGATGGAGCGTCCGCGACTCAAGGCCCATTTCATCAGTGAAGTGGTCGACGGTTCGAAAGTCTTCCTGCTCGCCGAGGGAAAAGATTTCCTCGTCCAGGGGGCCGCGGCGGCCGCGGTGCTTCCGCACCTCGACGGCCGTAGGACCGTTGCCGAGATCGTGGGGGCGCTCGCCGGACAGCTGTCGATCACCGAGACCTTGACCGCCCTGCGTCGGTACGAGGCAGCCGGTCATCTGGCCGAGGGTCGTCCCGAGATGTCGGACGAGGCGCTGGCCTTCTGGGACGCCCAGGGCATCGACCCGCACCGGGTGGTGGCCGCCACCGCGGCCACCGAGCTGACCCTGGTCGCCGCAACCGGCCTGGACCACCGACCGGTGCTCGACGCGCTGGAGTCCAACGGCCTGCGGGTGCGTGTGGTCGGCTTCGACGAGGCGATCGGCTCGGCGGACGCCGGGGACGGCGACGGCCTGACCGTCGTCCTGGTCGACGACTACCTCGACCCGGAACTGGACCGCCTCAACACCGCGTACCTGGCCGCCGGCCGCTCCTGGCTGCCCGCCAAGCCCGCCGGTGTCGTGCCGTGGGTCGGCCCCTTCCTGCGCCCCGGCGAGACCGGCTGCTGGACCTGCCTGGCCCAGCGCCTCGGCGGCAACCGCCAGGTCGAGCGCTACCTTTCCGGCAAGCGCGGTGACCACACCCCCCGCCACCCCTCGCACGCGGCACTCCCCGCGAGCGCGACCCTGATCGCGGGCCTGCTCGCCGTCGAGGCCGCCCGGATCGTCGTCACCGGCACGTCCGAGTCCCTGACCGGCGTGATGCGCACCATGGACCTGATCACCCTGGAGAGCGCCGAGCACACCCTCGTACGACAGCCGCAGTGTGCCTCCTGCGGTGACCCGACGCTGGTCTCCGAGCGCAGCCCCAAGGTCGCCCTCACGGCGAGTCCCGCCCGGCACACCACGGACGGCGGTTACCGGATCCAGCCGCCGCAGCTGACGTACGACCGGCTGAAGCGGCACATCAGCCCCTACCTCGGCGCGATCACCAAGCTCGGCGCCCACGAGGAGACCGGCAACGGCGTCACCTACAGCTTCACCGCGGGCCACAACTTCGCGATGGTCAACGACAACATGGACCTGCTGCGCCGCAACATGCGCGGCCAGAGCGGCGGCAAGGGCCGCTCCGAGATACAGGCCAAGGTCAGCGCGATGTGCGAGGCCATCGAGCGCTACTCGGCGGTGTGGCGGGGCGGCGAGCCGGTCACCCGGGCCGCGTACGAGGACCTCGACCCGGACGTCGCCGTGCACATGGACGAACTGCTGGGCTTCTCCGAGGCGCAGGTCGCCGGCCGCGAGCGGTGGAACGCCGATCCCACCCACCGGCTCCACCTGGTTCCGGACCCCTTCCGCACCGATCTGCCGATCGACTGGTCCACCGGCTGGTCCCTGACCCGCGAGACCGAGCGGATGATTCCGTCCGGCTACGCCTGGTACGGCCACCCGGACCTCGCCGAGCACTTCTACTGCGTGGGCGACTCCAACGGCGGGGCCAGCGGAAACACCTTGGAAGAGGCCATCCTCCAGGGCTTCTGCGAGGTCGTGGAGCGCGACTCGGTGGCGCTGTGGTGGTACAACCGCCTGCGGGTCCCGGAGTTCGACCTGGACTCGCTGGACGACCCGTACGTGGACACCATGCGCGAGTTCTACGCGAGCATGGACCGCGACGTGTGGGTCCTGGACATCACCTCCGACCTGGGCATCCCCACCTTCGCCGCGGTCTCCGGGCGCCGCCACGACGTCGAGGACGTCATGGTCGGCTTCGGCTCGCACCCGGACGCGCGGATCGCCGCCGTCCGTGCCCTGACCGAGGTCAACCAGTTCCTGCCGTACGTGGACCGCCGCGACGCCGACGGCAACACCGTCTACCGGTCGGACGACCCGGAGACCCTGGCGTGGTGCAAGAAGGTCAAGCTGGCGGACGAGCCGTGGCTGACCCCCGACCCGGACCGGAAGCCCACCACGGTGGGTGACTTCGCCCCGCTGGTGGGCCATGACCTCGCCGACCACATCAAGGACTGTGTGTCCCGGGCCGAGGCCGCCGGCATCGAGGTGATCGTGCTGGACCAGACCCGCCCCGATCTCGACCTGTGCGTGGTCAAGGTCATCGCCCCCGGCATGCGGCACTTCTGGCGGCGGCTGGGCCCCGGTCGGCTCTACGAGGTCCCGACCCGCACCGGGCGGCTGGAACAGCCGCGTACCGAGGACGAGATGAATCCCTGGAATGTCTTCTTCTAGACCCGGCCGGACGGACATCATGACGACTGGGCAGACCGACCGAGCCCACCCGCAGCACCTGGAACACCCGCAGCACCCGCAGCACCTGGCCCACCCGGAGCACCCCGCCCGCACCGTGCACGCGGTCCTGCGGCTGCGGCGGGACGCGACGCTCCAGGAAGCCCCAGGCCCCGGGGCCGTCGCCACCGGGGCCTGGCTCCTGTCGGCCCCGGCCGGCGCCGTCGCCCTGCCGGACACCACTCCCGGACTGCTGGCGGTGCTGACCGCCCTCGCCGCCGACGACCAGGCCGAGGACCGGCTCGCTCCCCTCGTCACCGCGCACGACGGGGAATTCGGCCTGCTGCGCCTCCACATGCTGCTGCACAAGCTCGACGCCGCCGGCATGACGGAGCGCGCGGTACGGCTCGACGGTGAGTCGATCGCCCGGCTGCGCCAGGTCGGCCGCGGCCGCCTCGCGCTCCCGGCCGCTCCGGCCGCCGACGCCCTCGTCAAGCTGTCCCGGTTCGCCACCGCGACCGCCGAGGGCGGGCTGCTGGTGGTGCGCGCGCCGGGCAGCGCGCTCGCGCTGGAGCTCTCCCCGACCGCCGCCGCACTGCTCGGTGTCCTCGCCGACTGGAACAGCCCGGCCGGGGCGGCCAAGCTGTCCGGGCTCCCGGATCCGGCCGTGTCCCAGGTGCTGCGGCTGTGCGCGGCCGGTGGGCTGCTCGTCACCGGCGGGCCGGAACACGACCCGGAGACCGGGGAGCGCCGGCTCGCCCAGTGGTCCGCCGCCGACCTGGCCCTCCACTCCCGCACCCGGGGTCCGCGTACGGTCGCCGGCTACGGCGGCACCTACCCGCTCGGGGAGCGCTTCGGCCCCGAGCCGGCGTCCCGGGAGCCCTTCCCCGGACGGCGGATCGCCCTGGCCGTCCCCGACCTGGACGCCCGTGCGAGGAGCGAGGCCTCGTTGAGCGAGGTGCTGGAGCGGCGCAGGTCGATCCGCGAGCACGACGCGGACGCGCCGATCACCCTGGAGCAGCTGGGTGAACTGCTGTACCGCAGCATGCGGTTGCGGCAGACCTTCACCGGCGGCGACGGGCAGGAGCTGGCCGACCGGCCGTACCCGTCCGGTGGTTCCGTCCACGAGCTGGAGGTCTACCCGCTCATCACCGAGTGCGTCGGCGCCGAGCCGGGGCTGTGGCACTACGCGCCGGACCGGCACGAGCTGGAGCTGGTGGCCGAACCCGGCCCCGCCACGGCCGCGTTGGTGGAGTCCGCCCGGGGCAGCGCCCTGATGGACTCCGCTCCGCAGGTGACGCTGCTGGTCGCGGCCCGCTTCGGGCGGGTCATGTGGAAGTACGAGAGCGTCGCCTACTCGCTCGTCCTCAAGCACGTCGGCGTGCTCTACCAGACCCTCTACCTGGTCGGAACGGCCATGGGCCTGGCGGTGTGCGGCCTCGGCGGCGGGGACGCGGACGAGTTCGCGGCCGCCTCGGGCCTGGACCGGCACGTCGAGGGCACGGTCGGCGAACTCGTCGTCGGCAGCCGCCCGCGGACGCTGCGGCACAGCGCGGGAGTCCCACGCGGGGAGGAGCAGTCATGATGTTCCGCTTCAAGGCGCTCCAGCGGATGCGCGAGCCCGACGAACTGGACTCGCCCACCCTGCTGGCGGCGCCACGTGGCTGGATCGCGTTGTTCGTCGTCATGATCACCATGACCGCCGCGGTGATCTGGGCGTTCGCCGGCCAGTTGCTGATCAGTGTGAGCGCGCCGGGGATGCTGACCCGCCCGGGCGGCACGGCGCAGGTGCAGAGTCCCTTCACCGGCATGGTGCAGCGGGTGCTCACCCAGCCCACCGCCACGGTCACCGCGGGGCAGACGGTCATCGAGGTGCAGGATCCCGCCGGTCAGGTCCGCCGGATCACCAGCCCGTTCGCGGGCCACGTGGTCGGGCTGGCGGTCAGCGACGGCCAGATGATCGACGTCGGCTCCGCCGTCCTGACCGTGGAGCGCACCGACGTCTCCGGCGATCGCATGATCGCCATGGTGTTCGTGCCCGCCGACCGGGCCGCACGGCTCCATCCGGGCAACAAGGTGGACCTGGCCGTGTCCACGGCCCCGCCCGCCGCTTTCGGCCTGCTCCGCGGAACCGTCACTTCCGTCAGCCCCTACCCGCTGACGTCGCAGGCCCTGTCCGGCCTGGTGGGCGGCGAGCTGGCGGCGCGGCAGTTCGCCTCCGGCTCCGCGCCCCGGTTGGTCGTCGTGGACCTGGTGCGCGACGAGAACACCCGCTCCGGCTTCGCCTGGTCCAACACCAGCGGCCCCCAGACGGCGCTGACCACCCAGGTGGGGGTGTCGGCCACGATCAATCTCGGCAAACAGACCCCGTTCAATCTGATCCTCGGACGCTGAGGGGACATCGCCATGACGCAGAGCACCCTGGCCAAGCCCCCGGCCGAGCCCCCGGCGAAGGACACGACCCCGCCCGCCACCCGCGGACCCGACCGGCCGGGCGGCTGGCGCCGACGGATGCCGCTGCCCCGCATGCGGCCCTGGCGCCACAAGGTCCCCACCGTCATGCAGATGGAGTCGGTGGAGTGCGGCGCGGCCTCCCTGGCGATGATCCTCGCCCACTACGGACGCCACGTCCCGCTCGAAGAGCTGCGCGGCGTGTGCGGGGTGTCCCGGGACGGCGCCAACGCCGCCACCGTCCTGGCGGCGGCCCGCCAGTACGGCATGACCGCCCGGGGCTACCAGACCGAAGCGGAGAACCTGAAGGACCTCGACCGCCCGGTCATCATCTTCTGGGCCTTCCAGCACTTCTTGGTCGTCGAGGGCGTGCGCACCCAGTACGGCAAGACCGTCGTGGCCGTCAACGACCCCGCCGGCGGGCCCCGGCTGATGGCCTGGGAGGAGTTCGACTCCGGCTTCACCGGAGTCGTCCTGTCCTTCGAGCCCGGCCCGGACTTCGTGCGCGGCGGTACCCGTACCAAGGTCGGCGCCGCGCTGCTGTCGCGTCGGCTGCCCTCGGGGCGGGCCCTGCCGCTCGTGCTGATGGCCAGCGCGCTGCTGGTCGTTCCGGGCATCGCCACCCCCGCCTTCACCCGGGTCTTCATCGACCGGGTCCTGGCGGGAGGATCGGCGGGGTACCTGGTGCCCCTGCTGCTCGCCATGATGTTCACGGCGCTGTGCGTCTTCGTCCTCACCTCCGTGCAGCGGCACTACCTGCTGCGCCTGGAGATCCGGATGGGGCTGGTCTCCTCGGCCCGCTTCTTCCGCCATCTCCTGCGGCTGCCCGTCGACTTCTTCATGCAGCGACGTCCCGCCGAGGTGGCCAACCGGGTCGCGGGCAACGACGTCGTGGCCGAGATCCTCTCCCGGGACCTCGCCCTCACCGTCGTCAACCTCGTGCTCGTGGTGTTCTACGCCGCCCTGCTGATCCACTTCGACGTCCTCCTCGGCGCCATCGGTGTCGGCATGGCGCTGCTGAACATCGTGGTGCTGCGCTGGGTCGCCCGGGCCCGTACGGACGCCGTGGTGGCGCTGCGCACCGACCGCGGCAACCTCACGGCGACCACCTTCACCACCCTCAGCCAGATCGAGACGGTCAAGGCCACCGGCGCCGAGCCCGATGCCTTCAGCCGCTGGGCGGGCTTCCTGGCCAAGGTCATCTCCGCGAAGCAGCAATTGGGCGTCCCGACGGCCGTGCTGATCGTGGTGCCCCCGATGCTCGCCTCCCTCAACAGCGGGTTGATCCTGCTGGTCGGCGGTCAGCGGGTGGTGGACGGCGCGATCAGCGTCGGCATCCTGGTCTCCTTCCAGACCCTGCTCGCCGCGCTCAGCCGCCCGGTCACCCAGCTCACCAACCTCGGCGGCCGGCTCCAGGACGTCACCGCCGACATCAAGCGGCTGTACGACGTCGAGCACTATCCGGCCGACACCTCCTTCGACGTTCCGGAGGACCCCTCGCGCACCGGGCGCCTCGACGGGCACCTGGAGTTCGAGGACGTCACCTTCGGCTACAGCCCGCTGGCCGCGCCGTTCATCAAGGACCTGTCCTTCTCCGTGGTGCCCGGCCGCCGGATCGCCGTCGTCGGCAGCTCCGGCAGCGGGAAGTCGACCCTCGGCAGGCTGCTCACCGGTCTGTACGCGCCGTGGTCGGGCCGCATCCTGCTCGACGGCCGGCCCCGCGAGGAGATCTCGCGCACCGTGCTCGCCGCCTCGGTCGCCTATGTCGACCAGGACATCTCCCTCTTCGAGGGCAGCGTCCGGGACAACCTCGCGCTGTGGAACGACGACGTCCCCGACGACGTCATCGTCTCCGCGCTGCACGACGCCGCCATCTTCGAGACGGTCATGGCCCGCCCCGGTGGTCTGCACTCCATGGTCTGGGAGGGCGGACGCAACTTCAGCGGCGGCCAGCGCCAGCGCCTGGAACTCGCGCGCGCCCTGGCCACCCAGCCCACCCTGCTCATCCTGGACGAGGCCACCAGCGCCCTGGACCCGGAAACCGAACGAGTCATCATGGACAACCTGCGCCGCCGTGGCTGCGCCTGCCTGACCATCGCCCACCGCCTGTCCACCGTGCGGGACGCCGACGAGATCATCGTGCTCGACAAGGGGCAGATCGCCGAACGCGGCACCCACGAGCACCTGCTGGCCCGCGGCGGCCACTACGCCGGTCTCATCGATTCGGTCCGCACCGCCGAAGGGGGCGACCTGTGATCACCTCCGCGTTCGCGCCGTTCTTCTCCGACGCGGCCACCCCCGCCGACCTCGACACCGACCCGTTCACCGTCCTGGACGACGTACGCCGCGTGCTGCTGGTGGAGTCCGGCGCCGTGGACCTGTTCGCGGTCCGCCTGGTGGACGGAGTACCCACCGGGCGCTGGAACTTCCTGGCCCGTGTGGAGGCCGGAGCCCTGCTCATGGGATCGCCGTCCGGACCGCGGCACGGCATCGTCGGCCGGCCGGTGCCCGACACTGTGCTGTCGTACCTGCCGCTCTCCCACCTCGAAGGCCTCTCGGCCCGCCGAGCCGCCTGCGACACCCCGTCGGGGCTGGCGGTGCGCGCCCTGTCCACCGAGGCCTACCGGGACGCGGTGCAGCAGTTCCTGGACGGCCTGGAGCAGGGCATCGTGGCTCTCGCCCAAGCGCTGCGCGACACCTTGCCGCCCCGTGAGTTCGTCCCCCTGTCCACCGACGGGCCGACCGAGCTCGCCGCCGGAGCGGCCGTGCGTTCGGTGGACGGTGTCCGTTGGGTGCGGGTGGAGGAGGGCTCGGTCGAGCTCGGCGAGGGCGTCTCCGGGCGGCTCACGACCGGTATGGAGACCTGCCTCACCCAGCGCGACTGGCTGATCGCCGACTCACCCGCCCGGCTGCGGGCCCGTTCCTCGCGGGAACTGCTCGACGAGGGAGCCCTCTGGGGACTCCTGCTCGCCCACGCGACCCGCCTGCTCTACACCGTCGACCGGCGCATCGAGGGCCAGCGCGGCCTGGAACGCCAGGCCCTCGACGTCCGCCAGGCCCACGAGGCCGGCACCCTGGCCACCACGGCCCGCAGCTTCGAGGCCGTCCTGCACGACACCGAGGCCCGGATCCGGCTCGCGGACGTCGCCGCGGACCCGCCGACGCTGGCGGCCGCCCGGCTGGTCGCCGCGCACCAGGGTTTCACCGTCAAGGCACCCCTGGTCGGCAGCGGTCACGGCCGCAACCTGGACGACCTCCAGTCCATCGCCCACGCCTCCGGTGTCCGCACCCGAGCCATCCGGCTGGACGGCCGGTGGTGGCGGACGGACTTCGGCCCGGCGATCGGCTACCGCAAGGTGGGCGATCAGCCGGTGGCGCTGCTTCCCATCGGCGGCCGCTATGTGCTGGCCGAGGCGGGCAAGATCACCGAGGTGACCGGCAAGCTCGCCGAGGAGCTGCAGACCAAGGCCGTCATGCTCTACCAGCCGCTGCCCTCCGCGGTCCGGTCGATCAGCGGGCTGCTGCGCTTCGGTATCCGCAGCAACCGGCGCGACCTGTGGATGTTCGCCTGGACGGCGGCCCTGGCCGCCCTGGTCGGCCTGCTGGTCCCGGTCATGACCGGGCAGGTCCTCGGCACCTTCGTCGCGCAGGCCCAGCGGGGTCTGATCGTCCAGGGTTCGCTGGTGGTGATCGGCTCGGCCCTGGTCGTCGCGGCGCTGTCCATCGTCCAGAACATCGCCGTCCTGCGCATCGAGAGCCGATCCACCGCCGCCATGCAGGTGGGCGTCTGGACCAAACTGCTCTCCTTGCCCACGTCCTTCTTCACCCGCTATTCCACCGGGGAACTGGGCACGACCGTGCTCGGTGTCAGCGCCGCCCAGGAAATGCTCTCGGGCATGATGACCAGCGCCACCCTGGGCTTCATCACCGGCTCCGCCAATCTCGTCCTCGTCTACTTCTACGACCTGCGGCTCGCGCTGCTGGCCACCGTGCTGGTGCTGGTCGGAGCGGTGTTCGCGTTGGTGGCCGGACGGATCGAGGTGCGCTGGCAGCGCAAGCTCTACGCACACGAGCAGAAGCTGTCCTCGCGGGTCTTCCAACTGCTCACCGCCGTACCCAAGCTCAGGGTCACCGCCGCCGAGGACCGGGTGTTCGGTGTCTGGGCCTCGGAACTGGCCAAGGGCCGCAGCCTGGCCGCCGCGTCCCGGCGGGTGCAGAACATCGTGACGACCTTCAACGCCGGTTTCCCGCTGGTGTGCTCGGTCATCATCTTCGCGGTGATCGGCGGGCCGCTGCAGGACCAGGTGCCCATCGCGGCCTTCCTCTCCTTCTTCGCGGCCTTCAACCTGCTCCTGGCCTCCAGCCTGCAGTTCACCTCGGCGGCGATCACGGCGATGGGCGTCGTACCGCTGCTGGAGAAGCTGCGCCCGATCCTGGAGACGGCACCGGAGGTCGACCGGTCCAAGGCCGCCCCGGGGGACCTCTCCGGCCGGCTCGACCTCAGTCGGGTCTCCTTCCGCTACGGCGACGACGGCCCGCTCGTGCTGGACGACGTCACCCTCTCCATCGCGCCGGGCGAGTTCGTCGCCATCGTCGGCTCCTCGGGCAGCGGCAAGTCCACCGTGCTGCGGCTGCTGCTGGGCTTCGAACAGCCGGTGTCGGGCACGGTGCTGTACGACGGGCAGGACCTGGCGGAGCTGGAGGTCTCGGCCGTCCGCCGACAGTGCGGCGTCGTGCTGCAGAACGGCTCGCTGCTCGCCGGCGACATCAAGGCCAACATCATCGGCAGCAGCAGCCACACCCTGGACGACGCCTGGGTGGCGGCATCCATGGCGGGCATCTCCGACGACATCTCGGCCATGCCCATGGGCATGAATACCGTGCTCTCCGAAGGGACCAACACCCTCTCCGGCGGACAGCGCCAGCGGCTCATGATCGCCCGCGCCCTGGTCGCCCGCCCCCGCATCGTCTTCTTCGACGAAGCCACCAGCGCCCTGGACAACCCGACCCAGCGGCTGGTCGCGGAGAGCACCCGCAAGCTCAGCGCCACCCGGATCGTCATCGCCCACCGGCTGTCGACGGTGGCCGACGCCGACAAGGTCATCGTCCTCGACCAGGGACGGATCGTGCAGCAGGGCCGCTACGAGGAACTGCTCGCCGACGAGAACGGCCTGTTCGCCCGCCTGGCCAGCCGCCAGGTCTCCTGAGGAAGGATCTTCATGGAATTCGCACTGCTCGTCTACGGCGAAGAGCGCGCATGGGACGACATGTCTCCGACCGAACGCCAGGAACGGTACGAGGCGAACCGCGCCTACGGCCGTGACCTCGCCGAGGCGGGGGTGCGGGTGCGCTACGGCGCCCGGCTGGCCCGCCCCGACGGCGCTGCCGGGGAGGACCGCGCGACGCCCGGCGAGCTGGAGCTCGGCGGCCTGTGGCTGATCGAGGTGGCCACCGAGGAAGAAGCACGGGAGTGGGCCCGGCGGATGCCGGTGGGCCCCGGGAACGCGGTCGGGCTGCGCCGCTGCGATCGTCCCGGCGCCTCCTGAACACCCCGATGAACCCACCGGACAGCAAGCAGAGGAGCAGTGCCGTGGCCGATCGGCATGACGTCGAGTACTTCCTTTCCGGCTACCTGACACCGCCGGGTCCCACCGCCGTGCTGTCCGCGCGCCACGACCAGAACGTCGCCCTGTGGCGACGCGGCGGCCGGGCCGTGGAGCTCGTACGCGTCTGGGAACTCGAACGGGTCAGTGGCCACAAGCACCACCATCAGCCGCTCTACACCCCCGCCCGGGCCGAGGCGTTCCTGAACGGACTGCTCGCCACCGAGGGCCTGGACCTGTCGGACATCAGCGCCTCCTGGGGCACCCCGGGCCTGCCCGGCCACGCGGAGATCCCGGTCCCGGCCGGCGCCGAGGACTTCCCCCTCCACAGCCTCGGTCATCTCTTCAGCGGCCTGCTGATGGACAGCGCGCTGTTCAAACGGGAGACGATCATCGCGATGGCCGTGGACGGCGGCCCCGACTTCGTCCAGGACCGGGAGACCAAGAGCGCCTGGTACGCCGGGTGCGTCTCCGTCCAGGGACGGCCGGCCTTCGCCCCGGTGGAATCCCCCGGCCCCCTCTACACGGCGGCCGAGACGATCTTCGGCAAGGAGCCGGGCACCCTCATGGCCCTGGCCTCGGCCTGCCGGACCCGGATCGACCTCGACGTCGAAGCGGTCATGGCCGGCGTCGAGCTGTTCGGCGGGCGGCGGGCACCGTGGCAGGACGCCCACCGGGTCGTCGCCTCGATCGTGTCCGAGGCCCGCCGGCAGCTGGCGGGCAAGGAGCTGGACCGGGAGTTCACCGACGAGGAGAACCTGCAGAGCGCCGTCATGGAGGTCGTCCAGCGGTGCTGCGAGCTGGTCGCGGTCCGCAACGTCGAACGCCTGCTGGCGATCGGCGGCGTCCGGGCGGAGGACGCCTACCTCTCCACGAGCGGCGGTTTCGCGCTGAACTGCCCCGCCAACTCCCTGCTGATGGACCGTTTCGGCTTCAAGGGCCTGCTCACCCCGCCCTGCGCCAACGACTCCGGCCAGGCACTGGGACTCGGGCTGCTCGCCCTGTACGGGACCGGCGCCCTGGACAGCGCCGACATCCTGATCGAATCGGCCTACTACGGCAACGAGTTGCGTGACGTGGACGCCGCGCTGGCGGAGTTCGCGCCGTGGATCGAGGAGGTCGGCGACTTCTCGCCCGAGCGGTTCGCCGAGGACCTCGACGACAGCGTCGTCGCCTGGGTGGACGGCGCCGCCGAGATCGGCCCCCGGGCCCTCGGCCATCGCAGTCTGCTCGGCGACCCCCGGTCGACGAAGGTCAAGGACCTGCTCAACGCGTACAAGCAGCGGCAGTGGTGGCGCCCGGTCGCCCCGATCGTGGCGGCCGAGTACGCCCCGGACTGGTTCGACGGCGACCGGCCGTCCCCGTACATGCTGGAGACCGTCCAGGTGCGGCCGGAGGTACGCGACGCCGTACCGGCGATCGTGCACCTGGACGGATCGGCGCGCCACCAAGTCCTCACCGCGGCGGCCAACCCGCTGCTGCACCGCGCGATCGGGGCGTTCCACGCCCGGACCGGGGTGCCGATCGTGTGCAACACCTCGCTCAACGACCGCGGCGAGCCGGTCGTGGACACCGCGGCCGAGGCGCTGGTCTTCTGCATCCGCAAGGGCCTGCGGATCGCCTACCTCGGCGGCCGGCGGATCGTCCTGCGCGCCGCCCCCGTCCCGGACACCGCCCCGCCCACCGCGCCACGGGAGCGGAGCACCGCGTACTTCGCCGGCCAGGAGCAGGACCGGGACGCGCTGTGGCAGGGCTGGCTGGACGAGGGCTACACGGAGGAGGGCATGTTCCTGCTCTCCCGCTCGCCCGATCTGCGGGCCGAGCTGGGCTCCTCCACCGTGGAGCGGGTCAACGCCCTCGGCGCGTACGAGGCCGCCACCGGCCCGGGCCACGCGCTGATGGTGCGGCGGTTCCGTACGGCGCACGGCCCCGAAGCCTCGTCCGACCGCTGAGACCCGCCCATGCCGACGGCCCGCGGACGGGAGTCCGCGGGCCGTCGGCATGAGGGGGGAACGGAAGCCGGGTCGGTGGTTCAGCCGGCGTGGAGCAGGTGCGCCGCGAGGTCGGCCGCGACGGCCTCGGGCCGCTCCAGCAGCGGCAGATGACCGGACCGGGGCAGCGTCACGACCTTGCAGTCGGCGACGTTGTCGCGCAGCAGCTCGGCGTTGCGGACGAAGGCGGGCATGTCCTCGTCGCCGATGAACACCAGGGTCCGGGCCCGGATGCGGGCCAGGTCCGCCGGGCTGTGGCGGTGCGCGGACAGCGTCATCATGGCGCCGCTGTCCAGTTCGGCCCAGGAGTGCCTGACGATCACCGAGCGCAGCGCGGCGCGCAGCTCCGGGTGCCGTTCGGTGCCGCGGAAGATGTCGGGGGGCGAGGCCATCCACAGATCGGCCATCCGCTCCCCGGGGCCGGCGAGCGGCTTGAGCATCATCAGCTGCTGGTAGCGCCGCCGGGCGTCGGCGTCCGGGGCCGCGCCCGCCAGGGTGGGCGCGGCGGCCACCAGGGCGTGCACCAGCTCGGGTTCGTCGATGGCCAGTTGGAGGGCCACGGACGAGCCGTACGAGAGCGAGACGATCCGGTGGGCCTGCTCGGCCCGGACGATCTCGGCGATCTGCCGCGCCAGAGCGGGCAGGGTCAGCCCGCGAGGAATGGGGTCGGAGCCGCCGTGGCCGGGCAGGTCGACGCCGATGTGCCGCCAGCCGGGCAGGAGTTCCCAGAGCGGCTCCCAGGTGCTGGAGTCCATGGTGTAGCCGTGGATCCACAGCACGGCGGGGCCGCTGCCGGACGTGCGGACGGACAGCTGGTTCATGATCAGTTCACTTCCTCGAAGCCTTCGCAGAACTCGCGGAAGGCGATCACCGGCTCGTCCCGGGCGTCGTAGCGCACGGGCGCGTGCGGATCCAGGTGTTCCCAGACGGTGAGGTCCTCGGCGAGCGCGCGTTCGCTGCCGACGATCAACATCCGCAGGTCGCTCTCCCGGCCGGGGACGACCCCGACCGCCACCCGGGCGACACAGCCGTCCGGGGTGGGCGTGGCTCCGGTGACCAGGACGTGCACCTGTCCGGGCGGCCCGAACTCGGTGACCACCAGGCCCGGGCTGAAGGCGCGTGCGTAGAACCGCGGTACGTACTCCCGTCGTGTGTCGCCGTTACGCATCGCCCGCCACTTGGCCTCCGCCCGGGCGAGATCGCTCTTCCAGGGGGAGTTGCGCATCGGGAACGTGCCCTCGATGGCCAGTTCACCGTTCTCGGTCGGCACGATGTCCATGCCTTCGACGGCTTCGACCTTGTGCAGGGCGGTGAAGTGGTCCGTGTCGAAGGCGTTCTCGATGATGAGACCGGACGGAGCGGCGACCGGCAGGACGACCGCCTCGACCAGCGGGTGGCTGACGGCGATCTCCTTGATCACCTTCTCGAACCCTCGGTCGTCCCGCGCGGTGTCGCCGAGCCGGGCGAAGACCGCCTCACCGGCCCGGAGCACCTGGTGCTCGGCGACCGACCAGCGCTTGGTCTCGTCGCCGAGCGCGATGCGCTTGCCGTGGAAGGGGCAGACCAGGCAGTTGCCGTCCAGCGTGCCGCCGTATCCCAGGTGCGCGCCCCGGTGCGGGCAGTTCGCGTCGAAGAGCCGTACGTCGTCGCCGTCGCGGACCGCCACCAGGCGGCGCGGGCCGATCGCCAGCGGGGTCACCTCGGCGGTGAGTTCGGACAGGAAGGCCACCAGGTGCCAGCCGGAGTGCACCGTTCGGGAGTACGCCCCTTCGCGGCGCACCGCCGCCGGCCGCCCGGCCTCGGATCGTACGGTCATCGTGCCTCTCCCGACAGGATCTGTGCGGCCGCGCGCTCGCCACTGGCGATCGCCCCCTGGACCCAGGGAAGTTGACGGCCGCAGACGGTCGCCTCTCCGGCGAAGAACAAGGTGCCCTCGATCGGTTCGGCCCACCGGACGGACGCGTCCCGCGCGCCGGTCCTGGGAGCCGTGAAAGCTCCGCCCGACCAGGGGTCGTTCCCCCAGTCGGCCGCCTCGGTGGCCACCACCCGCGCGGACCGGGTCCACGGCATGGACCGGGCCAGCAGCGCCGTCAGGCCGCCGCTTCCTCGTACGGCGGACCGTACGGCGGCGGCGGCCGTGGCCTTGGCCACGATCAGCACCTCCGGCCGGCCGGCCCGGCTGCGGGCGAATCCGCCCAGGCCGTCCACGTCGAACACCACCGCGGACTCCGGCGCGGGCGCGGAGAGGGTGACGACCACGCAGTAGCCGTCACCGGCCGGCAGGTCCTTCGCCGCCTGCCACTTGGCCGCGGGCAGCCCGACGATCCGCAGCCGGCCGCTCGCGACCACCTGCGGAGGAACGGTGACGACCGCCGCACCGGCCTGCAACAGGCCCTGCGCGGTGCGGGCCCGTACCTGTCCATCGGAGCAGTCGAGCTCGTCCACCGGGCAGCCGAGGCGTACGTCGAGGCTCTGCGCGAGCTGCTCGGGAAGCCGGTCGAAACCGCCGCTCACCGCGAACTCGCCGCCACCGACGGCATCCGCGTGGTGCGCGGCGGCCACCGCCGAGGCGCTCACCTCGTCCGGTTCCGCTGCCCAGTTCTGCCGGTACCACTCCCGTGCCGCGCGCTCCTCGGCACCGTCGGCGCCCCGGGAACGCAACCAGTCGCCGACCGACACGTCCGCATCGGTCCGCGCCGCGTTCAGCTCGGCCTCCAGTGCCCACGGGCCGCGTCGGCCACGGGCGAGCACTCCCATCTCCGCCGGCGCGCCGTCCTCGACGACCCGGGCCGCGACGTCGCGCGGCACGCTCTCCATGCGGTCGCTCCCCATGAGGGTGTGGACCGGGTTGCGGACGCCGTGGACCACCTGCGCGCCGAGTTCGAGAGCGGGTCCGCCGTCGGCCGGACGGAAGGTGCGGATCCGTCCGCCCACCCGTGCGCGGCCCTCGTGGACGACGACGCGCAGGCCTGCCTCGGTGAGGCGGCTCGCGCAGGTCAAACCGCTGATTCCCGCGCCCACGACGAGGACGTCGGTTCGCATCAGGCCTCCATGTGGTTCGTGTTCCGGCCGCAGGTGGCCGAAGGGCGCGGGTCCAGTTCCAGCGGATACTCCGCGAGGCGGCGAGGCAGCACGCAGTCGTCCCAGCGGGCGCGGTCCTGGTGGGCCGAGACGCCCGGGAAGCGGCGTAGCAGACGGGGCAGCAGCAGGGCCCCGGTCCGTCGGACCAGCACGGCCGCCAGGCAGAAGTGCGGCCCGCCGCCGAAGGCCAGGTGGGGATTGGGGGACCGGTCCAGGAGCGGCTCGTCGGGGCGCTCGAAGACCGCCGGATCCCGGTTCGCGGCCGCGAGCACGGCCAGCACCCGAGCGCCGGCGGGCACCCGGCCGCCGGGCAGTTCCACCTCCCGCGTGGTGACGCGCGCGGTGAACGGGATCGGGGCCTCCAGACGCAGGAGCTCGTCCACGGCGGTGCCGGCCGCACGGTCGTCGGCCCGCCGCAGGTACTCCACCGCAGCCGGGCGGGGCAGCAGCCAGTACAGGGCGTTGCCCACCGTCTCGGCCAACGGCTGCCAGCCGCCGACGACGGCGAGGCCCAGGATGCCGAGCATCTCGGGCCTGGTCAGCCGGTCGTCGGCGGCGAGCCGGGACAGCGGGCAGTCGAATCCGGTCGCGGCGTGGCGCCGCGCCACCGCGTCCAGGTAGCGGCTCAGCTCACCCATGGCCGCCCGGCCCGCGGCGGCCGCGGCCGGTCCCGCCATCGGGTCGAGGTTGACGGAGACCGCGCGGGCCAGCTCCTCGAAGCGCGGGCGCTCGGCGTCCGCCAGCCCGAAGAGTCGCGCGTAGACGGCGGTGGCCAGGGGCTGTCCGATGTCGGTCGCCGCGTCCAGCTCCCCGGCCCGACCGGCCGATCGCTCCAGCAGGGCGTCGACCTCACGGCCGATCCCGTCCGCCACCGACCGGATCGCCTCCGGGCCGAGCAGCAGGCCGCCCGGGGCGCGCAGCCGGTGATGGTCGGGTGCGTCGGTGGTGAGCATCGACGGAGGGAGGGCGTCGTCCCTGGCACGCCCCTGCTGACCCTGGGCCGCGGAGAAGGCGTCGCTCCGCAGGGCCGCCGAGCAGTCCGCGTGGCTGGTGAGCAGCCACATCCGGGTGGCGGGGTCCTGGTACACCGGGGCGTACGTCCGCAGCCACCGGTACGCCGGGTGGGGGTCCACCCGTCCGATCGGCGAGAACGGATGAGCGAGGTGGCCCGGAAGGCGAAGGGTGGCTGAGGACACGACGGTTCCTGTCTGGGTCAGTTGACGCGCGGGCCGCGCCAGCGGAACGACATCGCGGTGAGCACGAGTCCGGCCAGTGACCAGAGCGCCAGGATCAGCGCGATCCTGCCGAGCTCCCAGTTGCCGGCAGGCTCCACCACGGCGAAGGAGTCCGGCAGGAACACCGACCGGAATCCCTGGGCGATCCACTTGAGGGGGAAGAACGCCGCGAGGGTCTGCATCCAGGAGGGCAGTTGGTTGAAGGGGAAGAACACACCCGAGATGAACTGCGTGACCATGAAGACCGGGGTCACGATGGCGGCGGCCGACCGGCTGTTGGGGATGATCGCGCTGTAGGCCACGGCGAGCAGGGCGCAGGCGACCGTGCCCAGCGCCAGGTCCCACCCGAGCGTCGTCCAGCGCTGCGCGGTGGAGGGCAGCGGCAGGCCGAAGGCCGTCACGGCGATCGCCATCAGCAGTGCGGTCTCCAGCACGGTGGTGACCACCACGCGCACCAACTTGCCGATGAAGTACGCGGACTTGGGCATCGGCGTCATGGCGAGCCGGCGGACCGTACCGGTGTCGCGCTCGATGGCTATGTTGATCGCGAGACCGGAGAAGGCGGTACTCATCACGCCGGACGCGATGATCCCGGCCATGAAGACCTGCTTGAGGTCCGTGTCCGTGCCCGCGACCTTGCCCGAGAAGATCGATCCGAAGACCAGGAGCATCAGCACCGGGAACATGAGCGTGAAGATCAGCGACTGCTTGTTGCGGAAGAAGCTCTTGAGCTCCACCGAGGAGCGCGCGACGGAGGCCCGCCAGATGCCCGGCGTACGGCGGGGCGCGCGGTGTTCGCCGGCTTCGGCGGTCGCGGCGGTCGCGGCGGTCCTCGCGGTCGTGCGGGCAGGGACGGAGGGGGCGTCTGACACGGTCACGGGGTTCCTGCCTTTGCGTCGCGGGTCCTGCTGATCAGGTCGAGGTAGATCTCCTCGAGCGTCGGCCGGTGCACGCGCAGCTCAGGAAGCTCCCGCACCCTGGCCTCGGCGGCCCAGGCCAGCAGCACCAGGAGGACCGCGGTGGGGGTTCTGGTCAGGATGCTGACGATGCCGTCGCCCTTGCTTCCGTCCCGTTCGACCGTGACGTCGGCGGGCAGGGCAGGCAGGGTCCGTCCGACCAGCTCCGGCGGCATCCGGAAGGACACCGTCGTCGAGGTGTCGGCGCGTCCGCCGAGTTCGCAGACCCGGCTGACCTCGGCGACCTTTCCGTCGACGATGACGGCCGCGCGCTGGGCGAGCGCCTCGGCCTCGTCCAGGTAGTGCGTGGTGAGTACGGTCGTCCGCCCACGGTCGGCGAAGTACTGCACCAGATCCCAGGCCTCTCGACGAGCCACCGGGTCCAACCCGGTGGTGGGTTCGTCGAGGAAGATGAGTTCGGGGTCACCGATCACCCCGACGGCCACGTCCAGGCGCCTCTGCTGGCCGCCGGACAGAGCCGTCGTCTGCTTCTTGCCGTGCTTGCCCAGCCCGACCATGTCGATGACCTGGCCCACGGGCAACGGCGCCGGATACAGCGCCGCGAAGTGCTCCACGACCTCGCGCACGGTGAGATCGGTGTAGGCGCCCGTGGACTGGGGCACGACACCGATGCGTGCCCGCCAGTCCCGCCTGTCCTCGGCCGGATCGCATCCGAGTACCCGCACGTCGCCGCCGGTCCGCCGGCGGACCCCTTCGAGGATCTCGACGGTCGTCGTCTTGCCCGCGCCGTTCGGCCCGAGCAGGGCGAACACCTCTCCCTTGTGGATGGTCAGGTCCACGCCCTGTACGACGTGCGAATCGCCGTACTGCTTGCGCAGGCCCCGGACAACGACAGGGTCTTCTTCCGATGCGGTGTGCAGCACTTCGGTGCTCTCCTTACGAGGCGGTGATCAGGTGCAGCAGGAGCAGGGGCAGCAGCACGTGAGGACCGTCGGGCCGCCGCCCTTGCCGCCGCCGGAGAGGCCCGAGAGGTCGCTCTCGCTCAGCTCGGAGGTCTCGACGACGGGCGCGTCCGGCACGTGGAACTCGAAGCGGCCGCTCGCGAGCCCCGCCTCCCACAGACCGACCTGGACGTCCAGGTTTCCGTCCGGCTGGGTCTCCGGGTCGGCGCTGACAATGACGATCTCGGCGTTCGCGGGAAGGGTCAGCCCGGATTCCGCAAGGGCCGAGCGCGGGTCCGACTTCAGTCGGGCACGGTACTCATCGCTCGACCAGGCGGTGATGAGCGTCTTGGTGTAGGCGTTGACGAATTCAGTACGCTGCTGGGCATCCATCGCCATGCTGGTTTCTCTTTCTATGTATTCCAGGCACCCCGTACACGGGGGACGCACGGGGGGCACCGAGAACAGGATCCGAATGCTGTGGCGGGAGCCGGCTGCGCGGGGCCTCGGCCTTGTCCGACCGAGGGCCCGCGCACAGCACCGGTTCCGTCATCCTGCGGAGCCGCGAACCTTTTCGAGCTCTCCGCAGCCGCGGATCAGGTGCAGCAGGAGCAGGGGCAGCAGCAGTAGTTGCCACCGGCGGCGACGTCGGACAGGTCGCCCTCGCTGAGCTCGGCGGTGTCCACGACCGGGGTCTCCGGGATGTGGAACTCGAAGCGGCCGGTGGCCAGGCCCTGCTCCCAGAAGGAAACCTGGACGTCCAGGTTGCCGTCCTGCTTGCCGTCCGGGAGGGTGCGGACGATGACGATCTCGGCGCCCTCGGGGACGTTCAGACCGGACTCGGCCAGCGCGGCACGCGGCTCCGAGTTGAGGCGGGCCACGTACTCCTCGCTCGACCAGGCGGTGATGAGCGTCTTGGTGTACGCGTTGACGAATTCAGCGCGCTGCTGCGGGTCCAGCGACATGTGGACTCCTCCTTCGAGTACCGCCGAGCACCGTGTTGTGCCGGCGACAAAACGAAGCTTGGCATGCGGGAAAGACCCCGCCAAGACTTAATCTTCGGCGTGCATCGGTAAGTATTGAGCGCCCCAGAACAGTGCGATAGATTGCGCCCCGCAGAACCCCTTGGACATGCGAATCGATACGTATTGCCGACCCTAGGTGTACGTATTCCGATTACGTATCGGGTGCCCTCTGCTACGTATTCAGAATTCTGCGTACGCATTCGGTGTACGCATTCGACCGACGGCCACACCACGGAGGTGACCGCCACCATGCCCGCACGGACCCTGGTCCTGCCCCCCGGCCCCGAAGGCCCGGCCGACATGCAGGAGATGCGCAACGATCCGCTGGCCTTCGTCACCGGGCTCGCGCATGAGTACGGCGACATCACCTGCCACCGCGCCGACGGCGACACCGTCTACCTGCTCAACCGGCCGGAGTTGGCGCGCTACGTACTCAAGGAGAACGGCGCCAACTACACCAAGGAGAACACTCCCGACGACCACATGCTGCGTCCCCTGCTCGGCAACGGGCTGCTGACCAGCGACGGCGAGGAGTGGGCGAAGCAGCGCCGGATGTGCGCGCCCGCCTTCCGGCCCAGCGCGGTAAGGACGTTCGACGGGATCGTCACCGACGCCACCGCGAACATGCTGGAGCGCTGGCGCCCGGCGCTGGACGGCGCCGGACCGATCGCCGTCGACCACCATCTGACGGCCCTGACCCTGGGCATCATCACCCGGGCGATCCTGGGCGCCGACATCGACGGAATCGGCGAGGGCTTCGGTCGCGCGGTGGACGCGGTGAACCGCTACATCGGCCACTACGTACCGGCCGAGGACCCCGATCCGACGGACACCGCGCTGCGTCGGCAGGGATTCGCCTCGGCGCGCGCCTTCCTGGACGCCGTGACCCGTACCCTCATCGCCTCCCGCCGGGCCACCGGCGCCGCCACCGGCAGCACCAATCTGCTGGACGCGATGATGAGTGCCGACCGCCAGGTCTCCGACGCCGATCTGCGCGACCAGGTACTGACGATCATCATGGCCGGTCACGAGACCACCGCGAAGTCGCTGACCTGGACGCTCTACCTGCTCGACCGCAACCCGGCCGAGGCCGCGCGGGTCCGCGAGGAGGTGGACCGGGTGCTGAAGGGGCGTACCCCGACCGCCGCCGACCTGGTGGACCTGCCCGTCTGTCAGCGGGCGATCAAGGAGGCCATGCGCCTCTACCCGCCGGTGTGGCTCACCTCCCGGCGGGCGACCGGTCCCGACGTCATCGGCGGCTACGACGTCGCGCCGGGCACCCTGATCTGCATCAGCCAGTGGGTGTTGCACCGTCATCCCGACCACTGGGAGGCGCCGGAGGAGTTCGTCCCCGACCGCTTCATCGACGCCGACCTCCCCAGCCACCTCTACATGCCCTTCGGCGGCGGCGACCGGATCTGCATCGGCCAGCACTTCGCGATGGTCGAGGCGACCCTCGTCCTGGCCATGCTGACGCAGTCCGTCGCGTGCGAACTCGTCGAGGACTTCCCCGTCGAGCCGGAAGCGCTGGTCACCCTGCGCCCCCGGCACGGCATGAGCATGATGGTGAGGACCCGGTGAACACCTCGACCCTCAAGGGCGGTTCGTACGATCCGGCCCGGACCACCACCGGCGGTCTGACCGGCGAGCTGGCCCGCCTCGAAGCACAGGCCGCCCTGTCCTTCCCCGAAGAGCTGCGCATCCTGCGCGAGCTGGGTGTCAGCGAGTCCTCGACCCTGCTCGAACTCGGCGCCGGATCGGGCGCGGTCACCCGCTGCCTGCGCGCCGCGCTCCCCGGCCTCAGGATCGTCGCGGTCGACATCGACGAAACCCTGCTCGCCCATGCCGAGGGCACCGGCGCCGAGCTGATCGTCGCCGACGCGGCGGACCTGCCGCTGGAGACGGGCAGCGTCGACACCGTCCTGCTGCGCTACGTCCTGCAACACGTGCCGGACACGTCGAAGGTGCTCACCGAGGTCCGACGGGTGCTGCGGCCCGGCGGCCGGGTGATCGTCACCGAGGTGGACACCTCCTGCTGGGGCATCGCCGAACCGTCCTATCCGGAGATGGCGGGCATCCACGCCAAGGTGGCCGGAGCCCAGCGCGCGGCCGGCGGTGACCGTTCGATCGGCCGCCGGCTCACCCGGATGCTGCGCGCGGACGGCTTCGAGGACGTCGTACTGCGCCCGTTCGCCACCACCAACGACGACCACCCGACCGAGGCGTTCGCTCCCCATCTCGGGCCGCAACGCCTCGAACCCCTGCTGGCGACCGGGGTGCTGTCCTTCGCCGAACTCTCCCTGGCGGCCGACCGGTGGAACCGGTTCCGCTCCGACCCCGACGCCTGGGTGATGCTGCTCGGCCTCATCGCCGCCGGGACCTCCCCCGGCCCGGCGGCATGACAAGCCCGGCACGACAAGAACCGAACCGAAACGAGAGGCCCCCCATGAACCCCAACCTCAAGATCTTCATCACGATCTTCTGCTACATCAGCGGCGTCGCCGGGCTGGTCACCGCCGTGCTCGACGCGAGCAGCAAGCCCGCGCAGATGACCTCCGCCGTCGTCGCCGGCGCGATCGGCGTGCTGTTCCTGCTCGGCGGTCTGATCCTCACGCGCAAGCCGCGCTACTGATGCCGCATCCGCCGGTGCCGATGCCCGCGCAGGGCACCGGCATCGGCATCGGCATCGGCCTCACGGTGCTGCTCGGTCAGTCCGTGGATCCCAGTACGAGGTGCGCCGCGGCCTCACCGAGTTCCTTGTCGGCCGGAGCGCCGAAGACCAGTACGCGGTAGTAGATCGGGCCCAGCAGGAGATCGGCCAGGCGGCCGAGGTGCTCCCTGTCCGGGGCCTCGCCGGTGTGACGTTCGACGATCGCGCCCAGGCCGACCAGATCGCGCTCGCGCTGCCCCCGCAGGAATCCCTCGCGCAGCGCGACGGCGGCGTCCTGGTCCAGTTGCGCGTTGCCGAGCAGGGCCTGGAGCACCTGGCCCGCCGGTTCCTGGAAGAAGTCGGCGACGCGGTGCAGGTGCGCGACGAGGTCCTCGACGGGGGTACCGGCCGGCTCGGCCCATGCCAGCCCTTCGAGTGCGTCGTCCTCCAGGGCGTCGAGCAGGATCTCGACCTTCGACTTCCACCAGCGGTAGATCGTCTGCTTGGCGACGCCCGCCCGGGTGGCGATGCCCTCGATCGTCGTCGCGGCGAAACCCTGCTCCACCAGCAGGTCGTCGGCGGCGTTCAGCACCGCGACGCGGATGCTCTCACTGCGCCGCGGACCCGTGCGGCTCACGACGGGGGAGGGGACGCGGCGGCCTTCGGTCTTCCGTGCGGCGCTGATGGTCGGCCACCTCTCGTTTCGTGCGAATGCCGCGATTCTGGCACACCGGATCGGGGTCGCAACCGGCCGATCACGCGGACCCCTTGTGCGTGCGGGCGAGGCTCAGCAGCACCGTGAGCGCGAGCAGCGCGACCGGCGCGCCGAACGGGATGACCTCCGGCAAAAGACTGGACGATGCGTTGCGTCCGAGCGTGACATTAGACTAGACGTTGCGTCTACTCAGAGCGGCGTACGTCGCCGGCGATCGGCTGGGGCGATTGTGCGGTTCGGGAGCCGGTATGGGACGGGTGTTGTGGTGGCGGGGCGGGCCGATGAGGCTGGGGCCCGCAGATGAGGTCGCCGCGCTGTCGGGCCGGCGCGTAGGTGGAGGTGCGCAGTGGGGCGGTTCACCGTTGTCGTCAACGGCGAAGAGCAGTACTCGATCTGGGCGGAAGGGCGCGAAGTGCCCCTGGGGTGGCGGAACACGGGCGTGACCGGCACCAAGGAGGAGTGCCTCGAGCACATCGACGAGGTCTGGACGGACCAGCGCCCGCTGAGCGTGCGCTAGCCCGTCATCGGCTCCGGGTCACGCGGCCGGGTCACGCGTCCGGGGGGAGCCAGCCGCGCTGGACCGCTCGGACGCCCGCTTCGAAGCGGCTCCGGGCGCCCAGGCGTTCCATCAGGACCGTGGCGATGCGGCGGGCCGTGCGGTGGGAGACACCGAGGCGCTTGGCGATCCCCTCGTCGGTGTGGCCCTCGGCGAGCAGGCGCAGGCTGGCGGCCTCCTGGTGGTCCAGTTCGGCCTCGTCGCGGCGCGGGGCCCGGCCCAGCGGCCGGGCGTTCTCCCACACCGTCTCGAAGAGCGTGCACAGGGCGGTGAGCGTGCCCTGGCCGGTGAGCGCGACCGCGCCTTCCCCGCTGTCCTCGCTGTTCACGGGCAGGACGGCGGTCGTACGGTCGACGATGGTCATGCGCAGCGGCAGCACGGAGATCGTGCGGACCTGGCCGCCCAGCTCCGTGAGCCACTTGGCGTGCGCCTCGCTGGCCGGGTCGTTGCGCACGCTGTCCAGGTAGATCGTCCGCATGGCGACGCCCCGGCCGAGCAGCCGCTCGTTGAGCGGCCGGGAGGCGGCCATGTTCGCCTCCGTCTGCGCCCCACCGGGGGCGAAGACCATCACCTCGGTGCGGACGTTCTCGGTGAGCACGGCGAGGCGGGTCCGGACCTCGTCGACGTCGGCGAGGTGCTCCACGCTGACGGGTGCCCCGACCGGGCGCAGGTCCTCGTACTCGGAGATCAGCTGTCGGGCCACGGCGCGGGCGCCCGCGATGCGCTCGTTCTCCAGGGCCAGCGCGGCCTGGCGCCGGGCCAGCAGGTACTCCAGGCCGACCTCCGGACTGACCGCGCGGGGCGCCGCCGACGCGCCGGCGGGCCCGTCGGCGGGGTACTGCACGAGCGAGAGGCCGGACAGCCGGTCCCATGCCTCGTGCACGGCTTCCTCGGGGATCCCGAGCAGCTCCGCCAGCTCCTCGGCGTCGCCCCGCGGGTGGCTCAACATCGCTCGGTAAACGGCTTCGGTCGGTCCGTCCAGTCCCAGTACGTCGAGCATCGGCCCCCCCATCCGTCAGCAGCCACCATTATCTCCGCCGTGGCTCGTTCGGCCCGTGCTGGTCAGATTGGGTCAGGGCCCAATCCGACCACCGAAAACCCCTTTCCCGAGTCTGTGACGCGTGGTGATGCTGGAGCCGCAAGAAACACGCATGTCACAGGGGGATGTTTTTTGATGCTGAGCACTCGTATGGGCAAAGCCGTCACGATCGTCGTTCTCGGTACCGCCGTGCTGATGGCGCCCGCCGTCGCGCAGGCCGACACCACGGAAGCACCGCAGGGCGCCGCCGCGCCCACCACGCAGGTCGACGCCCAGAAGACGGACATGGGCTGGCAGTGACCGACTCCACCAGCACGGGGACGGCGCACCGCCGGGACAGCGCATGGATCTGAAGCAGCTCACCACGTTTCACCGGGTCGCGACACTGCTGAGCTTCACCCGCGCCGCAGCCGACCTGAAGTACGCGCAGTCCAGCGTCACCGCCCAGGTCAAAGGCCTGGAGGTGGCGCTGGGGGTGGAGCTCTTCGAGCGCCTGCGGGGACGGATCCGGCTGACTCCGGCGGGAGAACGGCTCGTTCCGTACGCCGAGCAGATCCTGTCCCTGGTCGATGAGGCCCGGGACCGGACCACCGGCCTGGGCGAGCCTTCGGGGGTGCTGACGATCGGCACGATGGAGAGCTTCACGTCCTACCGGATGCCCCCGGTCCTCGAGTACTTCCACCACCGCTACCCGCAGCTCCAGCTGGCCCTGCGGCCCAGCCTGTGCCGGGACACCTGCGAGGCGCTCCGGCAGGGCACCTTCGACCTGGGCTTCCTCATGGAGGCCGAGACCGACCATCCCGGGATCAGGACCGAGGTCCTCGGCCGCGAACCGTTGGTCGCGGTCGCCGCCCCGGGCCACGTCCTGGCGGGCGTCCGCGACGTCTCCACGAGTGATCTGCGGGCGGTGCCGATCCTGGCGCCGGAGGCGGGCTGCTCGTACGGGGCGATGTTCGAGGCGGAGCTCAACAGCGGCACCGAGCAGCCCGTACCGCTGCTGCAGTTCGGCAACATCGAGTCCATCAAGCGCGGGGTCTCGGCCGGTCTGGGGGTCAGCGTGCTGCCCGCGATGGCGGTGGCCGCCGAGATCGAGGCGCAGTCGCTGACCGTACTGGACTGGACGGCTCCGTTCGAGGTCTACACCCAGATCGCGTGGCGGTCCGGGCGTCACCTCACCCGTGAGATGCGGGTGTTCATCGACTGGATGGTCCGGTTCGCGGAGCAGGACCGGCAGCTCGTGGCCTGCTGAGGGCTACCGAGAGCTGTCGGGGGCTGCCGAGGACCACCCGCATACGACCCTGCCGGCACCGCCTCCGGGCGGGCCGGCGGGGCCGTGCTCACAACGCGCCCCGAGCCAGCAGTTCCTCCACTATCCGTACGGCGTCCAGCGCGCCGCCCACCCGGAGGTTGTCGGTGGCCAGCCACACCCAGAAGGCGTCGGGGGCGGTGGTCGAGACCCGGATCCGCCCCACGTGGAGCTGGTCCGGGTCGCCCAGCGCCGCGGGGGTCGGGCCACCGGGGTCGTGGACCACGACCTCGGGCAACGCCCGGAGCAACGCCACCAGCTCGGTACGGTCCACCGCGGAAGCGCACTGCACCCACACCGCCGCGCCGTGCCCACTGACCATCGGGACCCGAACGCAGGTCGCCGTGACCTCGATGCCCGGCACTCCCAGGACCTTACGGACCTCGTCGGCCACCTCCCGCTCCTGGAGGGTCGAGCCGTCCTCCAGGACCTCGCCGATGCCGGGCAGCACGTTGAAGGCCAGCGGGGGCGAGAACTGCGTCGAGGGCACGGTGGCCTGCGGATCCTGCAGGACCGTGCGCGAGCCGTCCTGGAGCTCCTCGATACCGCCGTGCCCGGCTCCCGAGGCGCCCTGGTACGTACTGACGACGATCCGGCGGACCCCCCAGCGGCGCTCCACGTCCCGCAGCACGCGGACCACCGGCACCGTGGCGGCGCCGGGCACCGCGATCACCCCGCCCGCCGGACGGCGGCCCAGCTCGGCCGCGTCGAGCTGTGGGACGACCAAGGGGGTGCCCGGGGTCATCCGGAAGGCCGGGGTGCTGTCGATGGCCAGCGCGCCGTGCGCGACGGCGACCGGGACCCACTGCCTGCTGATCCGCTCGCCGGCACAGAACAGGGCGACGTCGACCGTGCCGAACGCGAACCGGGGGAGCTCGATGACGCGGTGGTCGCGGCCGTCGACGCGGATCGTCCGGCCGGCCGACCGGTCGGAGGCCACCAGGTGCAGGCTCCGGTACGGCAGGGCGCGGTCCTCGATGAGTTCGAGCAGGGTGCCGCCCACCGCGCCGGTCGCTCCGACGACGGCGATGCGGGGGGCGGCGGGGTCGTCGACCTGGGGCATGGGCTTCTCGGATCCGCGGTGGGCAGGGAACACGGACGGCCTGTGGCCGTGCGGGCCGTCGGTTCCGGTGCACGACCCTGTTCGAGTACGCGCCGGAAGTTCGACATGGAGCGGTGTGCGCGATCGGCGCCACTGCGATGATCCGCGCTCGCGGGCGCCCGGCACAGGGCGGGCCGACGGGTATCTCCGATGGCTCCCATCAATGGGAACGATCGATCCCGGCGGGCCCGGGGCGCGCGGTACGGGCGAGTCCGCCGACGGGTGGCGGTGTTACCGCAAGCGGCATCGGAATGTCCGAACGAGGCCATCGGATCTCCCCGGACAGCGGGCGTTGACCGGCAAGTTGCCGTACCGAAGGCTGTGGCCGGTCCTGATCGACCGGGGAGATCGACCACCGGGGAAGCCGGCGCGCCGAAAGGACGGGCGGCCGGGGTTCCGGACCGGAACACGCGAAACGGGGAGTTCATGCAGCAGGCCGTGAAGGTCGTCGGAATCGGGGGATCCTCCCGACCTGGCTCCACCGCGGAGCTCGGGCTGCGGGTGGTGCTCGCGGAGGCCGCCCGGCTGGGCGCCCAGGTCAGCCTCGTCAGCGGCGCCGACCTGGTCATGCCGCTGTACGACCCGCGGGTGGCGGCCTGCCCGCCCCAGGCGCGCCGACTCCTCGACGAGGTGGCGTCGGCGGACGGCGTGGTGCTGGCGAGCCCCGCGTACCACGGCACGGTGTCCGGGCTCCTGAAGAACGCCCTGGACCACACCGAGGAGCTGCGCGGCGACCCCCGGCCCTACCTCTCGGGACGGGCCGTCGGCTGCCTGTCCGTCGGGATGGGCTGGCAGGGCGCGGTGACCACGCTCGCCGCCCTGCGCGACATCGTGCACGCCCTGCGCGGCTGGACCACCCCGCTGGGGGTGGCGCTCAACAGCGCGACGGCCGGGTTCGGTGCGGACGGCGAGTGCTCCGACCCGCACATCCAGCAGCAGTTGACCGCGATGGCCGGCCAGGTCGTCGAGTTCGCGGAGGCGCGCCGGGCCCACCGGGCGCTGCGGTCCGACGCGGTGCACGCGTGCTGAGCGGCGTCGACGAAGGCCACTGTCCCGACGAAGGCCACCGTCCCGACGGGAGCCACCGTCCCGACGGCGCTCCGGCCACGACGGCACCGGTGCGTGTCCTCGGAACCGGTCCCGCCCTCGCCCCCACCACCTGGATCCGCTGCTTCCACCCGAAGCCGACCGCCCGGTACACCCTCGTGTGCTTCCCGCACGCGGGTGGGTCGGCCAGTTACTACTTCGACCTGTCGGCGGCGCTCGACCCGGACATCGAGATGCTGGTCGTCCAGTACCCGGGCCGCGAGAACCGGCTCTTCGAGGAGCCCGCGGGATCGGTGGCGGCGCTGGCGGACGGCGTGTACGAGGCGCTGCGTACCCGGCTGCCGCGCCGCCCGGCCTTCTTCGGGCACAGCATGGGCGGGCTCGTCGGCTTCGAGGTCGCCCGGCGGCTGGAGGCGGCCGGGGGCGCCGCTCCCCACCTCCTGGTCGCCTCGGCGAGTCCGGCGCCCTCGGTGCGCACGGACATGCTGACCGCCGGCGCCGGCGCCGGGGCGGGCGCCCGGCACGGCGAGGCCGAGTCCGAGCCCGAGCCCGACGACGCCGTGCTCGCCCGGATCATGGGCCTCGGCGGCACGAGCGACGGTGTGCGCCAGGACCCGGAACTGATGCGGCTGGTGCTTCCCGCCATCCGGGGCGACCTGCGCGCCCTCGCGGAGTACCGGGTCGACGCGGGCGCCGTGGTCGGTTGCCCGGTCACCGTGTTCGTCGCCGACGGCGACCACGACGTGCCGCTCGCCGAGGCCGGCGCCTGGGGCGCCCACACGACGGCCGACGCCGACGTGCACGTCTTCGAGGGCGACCACTTCTACTTCAGCGGCAACCCGCCCACATTCCTCGAACTGCTCCAGGACGCCGTGCGCCACTCTCACTCCGGGACACAACTCATATGACGGTCATGGGATTCGTGGAGGAGGAGCTCGCCCAGATGTGGGCCGAGATCCTCGACGCCTCCGATGTGACGCTCGGCTCGCACTGGCAGGAACTCGGCGGGCGGCCGGAAGCCGTACGCACCCTCGCCGACCGCATCGACGAGGAGCTCGGCGCCCATGTCGAGCCCGCGGGGCTGCTCGACGCGGGCACCCTGGAGGGCATGGCCCGCCTGGTGCGCGGCGCCATGGCGGCCCGGAAGGCGGCGACCGCTCCGGCGGCCGCAGCAGCGGCGGGCCCGACGGCCGGTGCGCGGCCGGAGCGGCCCGCACTGTCCTTCGCCCAGCAGCGGCTCTGGTTCATGCAGCAGATCGACCCCGACACCACGCTCTACAACGTACCGACCGTGCTGCGGCTGCGCGGCGCCCTCGACCACGAGCGGCTCGGGCGGGCGCTGACCGCGCTCGTCGCCCGGCACGAGGTGCTGCGCACGACCTACGGGGCGACGTCCGGGGTGCCCCACCAGGTCGTCTGCGCACCGGTGCGATTCGCGCTCCCGTACACCGACCTGAGCGCCGGGGCGCGGCCCGCGGCCGAAGCGGCGCGCATCGCCGCCGAGGTGGGCGCGTACGTCTTCGACCTCGCCGCCGACCTGCCGCTGCGCGCCCACCTGCTGCGGCTCGGCGCCGACGACCACCACCTGGTGGTGACGTTCCATCACATCGCCGTCGACGGCTGGTCCGTCGAGATCTTCTTCCGGGAGCTGGGCGAGCTGTACGGCGACCCGGACGCGGGCGGCGCACCGGCGCTGCAGTACGCCGACTACGCCGGCTGGCAGCGCGAGCGGCTCCAGGGCGACACCCTGGACGCCCTGACCGCCCACTGGCGGGCCGTGCTCGGCAGCGACCCGCAGGCCCTCGCCGTGCCCACCGACCACCCCCGGCCCCGCCACCGCTCCTTCCGGGGCGCGGTCGTCACCCGCGATCTCGGGCCCGAACTCACCGGCCGGTTGCGCGAGTTCGGCCGGGGCGAGCGCGGGACGCTCAACATGACGCTGCTCGCCGCCTTCCAGGCGCTGCTCGCGGGCTGGTCCGGGACCGAGGACGTCACCGTGGGCATCCCGGTCGCGGGCCGCACCCGGCCCGAGCTCCAGGAGCTCCTCGGCTGCCTCATCAACATGGTTCCGGTCCGCGTCGGGCTCGGTGGGGACCCGGCCTTCCGGGCTCTGCTCGCCCGCACCCGCACCGCCCTGCTCGACGCGTCCGCGCAGCAGGAACTGCCCTTCGACAAGCTGGTGGAGGCCTTGGTGGCCCGGCGCAGCCGGGACTTCCTGCCGGTGTTCCGCGTGATGTTCAGCTTCCTCAAGGAGCAGTCGGACCCGGTCTTCGCCGGGCTGGAGCACTGCTCCCTCGACCTCACGGGCCCGCAGGACACCGCCAAGTACGACCTCAGCCTGTACGCGCAGGAGAGCGGTGCGTCGGTCGCGCTGACCCTCGAGTACGACACCGACCTGTTCGGGCCCGAGACCCCGGCCGCGCTGCTGGCCGCCTACGAGCAGACCCTGCACGACGCCATCACCTTCCCGGACGGGCCCGTACTGGATCTTCCAGCGGTCCGCTTCCGGCAGTCCGGCACCGAGAGGAACACGCATCGTGACCGCTGACCCACTGGCCGCCCCGGGAACGGGCACCATCGACGCCTGGTTCGCGCGGCAGGCCTCGGCGCGGGGCGACGCGATCGCCGTGACCGGCATCGACGGCCGGCTGACCTACCGCGAGCTGGACCGCTCCGCCAACCGCCTCGCCCACCACCTGCGCTCCCTCGGCGTCGGCCCCGAAGTGCCGGTCGCCGTCTGCGTGGAGCGCACCGCCGGCCTGGTGACGGCGCTGCTCGCGGTGCTCAAGGCGGGCGGCGCGTACGTACCGCTCGACCCGGCGAGCCCGGACGAGCGGATCGCCTTCACGCTCGCCGACGCCGGCGCCGGCGTCCTGGTCACCGACCGGGACGGGCGGGGCCTGCCCGCCGCGCACACCGTCCTGACCGGCCCCGGCGGCACCGACCTGAGCGCCTTCCCGGACACCGCGCCGGAGGGCGTGGGCACCGGCCCGACGAGCCTCGCGTACGTCATATACACCAGCGGCTCGACCGGCACCCCCAAGGGCGTCATGATCGAGCACCGCAATGTGACGAGCCTGCTCACCGGCACCCGGGGCCACTTCGGTTTCGGTCCCGAGGACGTCTGGTCCCTGTTCGCCTCCGCCGCCTTCGACGTGTCGGTGTGGGAGATGTGGGGCGCGCTGCTGCACGGCGGGCGGCTCGTCGTCGTACCGGAGGAGACCCGGCGCTCGCCGCAGGAGTTCCACGCGCTGCTGCACCGCGAGCGGGTGACCGTCCTCAACCAGACCCCGGCCGCCTTCCGGCAGCTGGTGCGGTACGAGGAGGAGCAGCCGCCCGGCGTCGGACCGGCCGCCCTCGACGCGCTGCGCCTGGTCGTCTTCGCGGGGGAGGCGCTGCCGCCCGAGATGCTGCGGCCGTGGATCGCCCGGCACGGCGAGGACCGGCCCGAGCTCGTCAACATGTACGGGATCACCGAGACCACGGTGCACTCCACCTACCGCCGGATGACCTCGGCCGACCTCGACGCCGGCGCCGGCTCCATGATCGGCGGCGCCTTCCGGGGCTGGACGATGCAGGTCGCCCCCGTCGAGGGTGCGCAGGACGGCGAGGGCGCGCAGGACGCCGGGCGCACGCGGGCCGCCGACGGCGAGGCCGGCGAGCTGTTCGTCGGCGGCGCCGGCGTGGCCCGCGGCTACCTGGGCCGGCCCGCCCTGACCGCCGAGCGCTTCCTGCCCGACCCGGACGCGACCGAGCCCGGCGCCCGCCGCTACCGCTCCGGCGACAGCGCCCGACGGCGCGCGGACGGGGACCACGAGTACCTCGGCCGGCTCGACCACCAGGTCAAGGTGCGTGGTTACCGGATCGAGCTCGGCGAGATCGAGAACGCCCTGACCCGCCACCCGGACGTCCGGGACTGCGTGGTGATCGTCGACGAGGACTCGGTCGGCGAGCCCCGCCTGGTCGCGTACTGGGTGTCCGGCGGTGCGGAACGCGACGACAGCACCGTCGAGTTGCGTGAGCACCTGGGGCGCACCCTGCCCGCGTACATGCTGCCGAACGTCTTCGCCCGGCTGGACCGGCTGCCGCTGACCCTCAACGGCAAGGTCGACCGGCGGGCGCTGCCCGCGCCCGAGGCCGTACGCCCCGACCTGGGCGGCGACTTCGAGGCCGCGGGTACCCCGGTCGAGAAGGCCCTCGCGGAGATCTGGGCCGACGTCCTCTCGGTCGACCGCGTGGGCCTCGACGACGACTTCTTCGACCTCGGCGGGCACTCGATGCTCGCGACCCAGGTCGTGGCCCGCTCGAAGGAGCAGTTCGGCGTCGCCGTCACGCTGCGGATCTTCTTCGACCTGCCCACGGTCCGAGAACTCGCGGCGGCCCTGGAAGAGCTGCTCGCCGCACAGTCCACCACCAACCCGCACGGGGAGAACGCATGACGTACGAAGCGGATCTGCCGCTGCCCGAGCAGTCCGTGGCCATCATCGGGATGAGCGGTCGCTTCCCCGGTGCCGGCGATGTCGACGCCCTGTGGCGCATGGTGGCGGCGGGCGAGGAGGGACGCACCGACTACTCCGACGAGCAGCTCGCCGAGGCGGGCGTGCCCGAGCGGCTGCTGACCGACCCGGCCTACGTGAAGTCGGGCTTCCCCCTCGACGGGTTCGACCGGTTCGACGCCGAGTTCTTCGGTGTGACCCGCTCCGAGGCCGAACTGATGGATCCGCAGCACCGGTTGCTGCTGGAGACCGCCTGGCAGGCCCTGGAGCGGGCCGGCTATCCGGCGGGCTCCTTCCAGGGCCGTACCGGAGTCTTCGCCGGCACCTCCGGCAGCGGCTACCTGCGCGAGCGGATCGCCGACGCCGGCGACGACGGCCTGATCTCCGACGAGATCCAGGTCGCGATCGGCAACGACCCCGGCATGCTCGCGCTGCGCCTGTCCTACAAGCTCGGCCTGACCGGCCCCAGCTTCACCGTGCAGAGCGCCTGCTCCTCCTCGCTGGTGGGCGTGCACCTGGCCGTGCAGTCGCTGCTCGGCCGCGAGTCGGACATGGCGCTCGCGGGCGGGGTCGCGGTGCGTGAGTTCGAGCCGCGCGGCTACCGCTACGAGGAGGGCGCGATCCTCTCCACGGACGGTCACTGCCGCCCGTTCGACGCGGACGCCTCCGGCACGGTCTCCGGCGACGGCGTCGCCCTGGTCGTCCTCAAGCGCCTGGAGGACGCGGTCGCCGACGGCGACCACATCCACGCCGTCATCCGCGGCTCGGCCGTCAACAACGACGGCGCCGCGAAGATCGGCTTCACCGCACCGTCCCCGCACGGTCAGGCCGAGGTCATCGCCGAGGCGCTGGCCGTCGCGGGCACCCCGCCCGGCACCGTCCAGTACGTCGAGGCGCACGGCACAGCCACCCCGCTCGGCGACCCCATCGAGGTGCAGGCGCTCACCGAGGCGTTCGGGCCCGACGCGGCCGCCGGCTCCGTCCACCTGGGCTCGGTGAAGTCCAACATCGGCCACCTCGACGCCGCCGCCGGCGTGGCCGGCCTGATCAAGGCCGCGCTCGCCCTGGAGCACCGCTTCATCCCGCCGACCGCGCACTTCCGCGCCCCCAACCCGCGGCTCGCCCTCGACAAGGGCCCCTTCGTCGTCACCGGCGAAGGCATCCCCTGGCCGGTGACGGCGACCCCGCCGCGCGCCGGGGTGAGCGCCTTCGGCATCGGCGGCACCAACGCGCACGTGGTCCTGGAGGCGGCCCCCACCGTCGCCACGGAACCCGGGACGGCTGGGGACACCGAGGGCGACTGGCAGATCCTGCCCCTGTCCGCCCGTACCCCCGAGGCCCTCGACGCCGCCGCGGAGCGCCTCGCGGACGCGCTCGCCGGGAGCGGCCCGGCCCTCGCCGACGCCGCCCACACCCTGCAGCAGGGGCGCGCCGAACTCCCCTACCGGCGGGCCGTGGTGGCCGCCGACCGGGAGGGCGCCGCCGCCGCGCTGCGCCAGGGCCGGCCCGCCGTGGCCGCCGGTCAGGGCGAGGGGACTCCCGAGGTGGTGTTCCTCTTCCCCGGCCAGGGAGCCCAGTACCCGGGCATGGGAGCGGACCTGTACCGCACCGAGCCCGTCTTCCGCGCGGCCCTCGACCGTTGCGCCGAACTGCTGCTGCCCCACCTGGGCTGGGACGTCCGGGAGGTGGCGTTCGCCGCCGACGGTGAGGAGACCCGCGAGCGGCTGAGCCGGACCCTCTACACCCAGCCCACCGTCTTCTCCGTGGACTACGCCACCGCGCAGCTGCTGCTTTCCTGGGGCGTCCGGCCGTCCGCGATGACCGGCCACAGCCTGGGCGAGTACGTGTCGGCCTGCCTGGCCGGGGTGTTCACCCTGGAGGACATCACGCGCGTGGTCGCCCGCCGCGCCCGGCTGATGCAGGACCTCGCGCCCGGCCGGATGCTGTCGGTGCTCCTCGACGAGGAGGCGCTCGCCCGGGCGTTGGAGGGCCGCGCGACGATCGCCGCGGTCAACGCCCCCGGCTCCTGCGTGGTCGCCGGCACCCCCGAGGAGGTCGCCGAGGCCCGTCGGGTCCTGGAGGCCCAGGGCGCCTCCGTACGCGAGCTGGAGACCTCGCACGCCTTCCACACCGCGCTGGTCGAGCCCGCCCTGGCCGGCCTGGAGGAGGTGCTGCGCTCGGTCACGCTGAACGCGCCGCAGATCCCCTTCCTGTCCAACGTCACCGGCACCTGGATCACCGACGAGCAGGCCACCGACCCGGCGTACTGGGTCGCCCACACCCGCCGCCCCGTGCGCTTCTCCGACGGCGTCGCCGCCCTCGCCCAGCGCGGCCCCGCCGTGTTCGTCGAGGCCGGTCCCGGCAGCCAGCTCGGCGGGCTGGTCAAGACCCACCCGGAGCCGGGCCCCGTCGTCACCCTGCTGCGCAAGCCGCGCGCCGGCGCCGACGCGCCCGCCGAGAACCGCGCGGTCCGTGAGGGCCTGGCCGAGCTGTGGCGCCACGGCGTCGGCGTCGACTGGAGCGCGCTGCACGAGGGCACCGCGCGCCGCCGGGTGCCGCTGCCCGCCTACCCCTTCCAGGGCCGCAGCCACCTGCTGCCGAAGCCCACCCGGACCGCGAGCGTCCGCACCGACAGCTCACGCTGGACGTACGCGCCGGTCTGGCACCGCGCGCCGCTGGCCGCCGCCCCGGAGCCGACCGGACCGGAGCCGACCGGACCGGCCACCTGGCTGGTGCTGGCCGACGACCGCGGACTGACCGACGACCTGGCCGCCGCCCTGCGCGAGCGCGGCGACGGCGTCATCACCGTGCGCAAGGCGGCGACGTACGCCCGCACCTGCGAGCGCGGCTTCGACGCCGACCCGGCGGACGCCGCGCACCTGGGCCGCGTCCTGGCGGAGCTGCGCCAGGACGGGACGGTCCCGGACCGGATCGTGCACGCCTGGGCCGTCACCGGACCGGACGGCTCGGCCCCGGCCGCGGCCCCGGCCGTGGACCGCTACGCCGACGGCGTCGCCACCGGCTTCCACAGCCTGGTCGCGCTGGCCCAGGCGCTCGGCGAGAGCGGCGTCGACACCCCGGTGCGCGTCGACGTACTCACCGACCGGCTGCAGGACGCGCACGGCTCGGACGTGATCCGCCCCGAGCGGGCCGCCCTGTACGGGGCGGTCACCGTCCTGCCCCAGGAGTACACCTGGCTGACCTGCCGGAGCGTCGACGTGCTGCCCCCGGCGGACAGCGCCGCCCGGGCGCGGCTGACCCGGCAGCTCACCGCCGAACTGGCCGGTCCCGGCAGCGAGAACCTCGTCGCCTACCGGGGCACCCAGCGGCTGATCCGCGCCTTCGCGCCCGTCGAGCCGGCCGCCGTACCCTCCCCGCGGGCCTGGCGGGCCGACGCCGGCTACCTGGTCACCGGCGTGTCCGGCGAGGCCGGGCTGAGCTTCGCCGAGGAGCTCGCCGCGGCGGGCGCCCGCCTGGTGCTCGTCGGGGACCCGCACTTCCCGGCCGAGGGCGAGTGGACCGCGCTTCCCGCGGGCGCAGAGCGGGCCCGCGCCGGGCGGATCGCCGCGCTGCGCGCCGCCCGCCCGGACGCCGTCACCTACCGGTCGGCCGACCTGGCCGACCCGGAGCAGGCCCGGCTGCTCGTCGAGGAGGCCCGCTCCCTGCTGGGCGGCGTCGACGGAGTCCTGCACTGCGCGGACGCCCGGGGCACCGGACTCGTCGCGCTCAAGTCGCGGGACGACTTCGAGGCCGTACTGGCGGCACGGGTGCGCTCCACGCTGCTGCTCGAAGAGCTGCTCGCCGGCGACGACCTGGACTTCTTCCTGTCGGGTTCGGCCACCACCGGCATCGTCGGCGGCTTCGGCCAGGCCGACAACTGCGCGGCCGCCGCCTTCCTGGACGCCTTCGCCGCCGCGGGCTCCGCCCAGGGCCGCACCACCGTCACCCTCGACTGGTCGCAGTGGGAGTGGGACGACTGGTTCGAGCAGCAGATGGCCGGGCTGCCCGAGGTGCGCGAGCTCTACGAGCGGCTGCGCCTGAGCCAGGGCATCCCCGTCGCCGACGGTCTCGCCCTGGCCCGTGCCGCGCTCTTCGCGGGCCTGCCCCAGCTGGTCGTGTCCCGGGCCGACTTCCAGGACGTCCTGGCCGACCAGCAGGGCATGACCGCGGCCTCCTTCACGAACGCGCTCGGCGGTGGCCGCGGCGAGGCCGGCGACTGGGACCCCGCCACGGTCTGGCCGGACGACGAACTGGCCCGGTCGGTGGCCCGGGTGTGGCAGGAGACGCTCGGCGCCTCCCCCATCGGCCCGGACGACGACTTCTACGACCTGGGCGGGAACTCGCTGTTCGCCATCCAGATCGTGGGCCGGCTGCGCCAGGCGCACGGTGACTTCCCGATGAGCGCCGTCTTCGAGGCGCCGACCGTACCCGGGCTCGCGGCAGCGATCCGCGCCCACCAGGCCGAGTCCATCGGTCTGGACGAGTTCGAGGCGATGCTGCGCGAGGTCGAAGCCCTCTCCGCCGCCGAGGCCGAACACAAGCTGAAGGGTGAGCACTGACCATGGCTGACGAGAAGACGACCATCGACGCCGAGGCGGCGCAGGCCCGCATGCTCCAGGAGCGGCTCGCCTCCTTGAGCCCGGACCAGCGCGAGGTCCTGCTGCGCGCGATGCGCGAGCGCGGCCTCAAGGCGCCCGCCACCGTGGACGCGGGGCAGCAGGCCGGCGCCCGGCCGAGCGCAGCGCCGCGCCGCACCCGGCGCCCCGACAGCACCATGGAGTTCAGCCTCTTCTTCTTCTCCGGCGACGGCACCGCCGCCGGTCCGGGCAAGTACGACCTGCTGATGGAGAGCGCCCGGATCGCCGACGCCAACGGCTTCGCCGGGATCTGGGTGCCCGAGCGGCACTTCGTGGACTTCGGCGGCCTCTACCCCAACCCGTCGGTGCTGGCCGCGGCCATCGCCGTACAGACGCAGTCGATCCAGATCCGGGCGGGCAGCTGTGTGCTGCCGCTGCACCACCCGGTGCGCGTCGCCGAGGAGTGGGCGGTCGTCGACAACCTGTCCGGCGGTCGGGCCGCGATCTCGGCGGCCTCCGGCTGGCACCCCGACGACTTCCTCCTGGCCCCCGGTGACGGGCAGCAGCGCTACCCGCGCCGCAAGGAGGAGATGTTCGAGGCGATCGCCACGATCCGGCGGCTGTGGGCCGGGGAGAGCGTCGAACTGCCCCGCGCCGACGGCTCGCTCCAGTCGGTACGCACCCTGCCGCGCCCGATCCAGGCCGAACTCCCGGTGTGGGTGTCGGCGCAGGGCAGCCCCGAGACGTTCGTCAAGGCCGGTGAGGCGGGCGCGTACCTGCTGACCGGTCTGGTCGCCCAGCGGCCCGCCGACCTCAAGGACAAGATCGCCGCCTACCGCGAGGCGCTCGTCGGGGCCGGGCACGACCCGTCCCGCGCCAAGGTCACCGCGATGGTGCACACGTTCCTGGACTCCGACGACGAGAGCGCCCGGGAGATCGTGCGGGAGCCGCTGACCGGCTACCTCAAGACCTTCCTCGCGCAGCAGGACAGCTTCGGCAGCGAGTACTCCAAGCTCTCCGAGGCCGAGCGCGACGTGATGCTGAACGCCACCTTCGAGCGGTACTTCGACACGCTCGCGCTGCTCGGTACGCCCGACAAGTGCGAGTCCCTGATCGAGGACCTGGTCGACATCGGCGTGGACGAGGTGGCCTGCCTGGTCGACTTCGGCCTCGCGCCGGGCCAGGTCGTCAAGGGCCTGGAACACCTCACCGAACTCAAGAACCGGTACCGGGCCGCCGAGGCCTGTACCGAAGGAGACCAGTCGTGACCGAACTCGCCGACCGGCTCGCCGGCCTCACGCCCGCCCAACGGGCCCTTTTGGACAAGAAGATGCGCGAGCGGGCGCAGACGCCCGCGACGGCCGGCCCCATCCCCCGGCGCACGGGCGGCGACCGGATCCCGCTCACCGTGGACCAGGAGCGCATCTGGCTGATCCACCAGTTCGACGCCGATGACCCGCTCTACAACGTCTACTTCGCCTCGAAGCTGCACGGCGAGCTGGACCGGGACGCCCTCCAGCGCGCCACCGACGCCTTCGTGCGGCGCCACGAGGCCCTGCGCACCACCTTCGAGCAGGACGGTCACGCGCCCGTCCAGGTCGTCCACCCCGCCATGGAGGTGCCGGTCCGCCACGTCGACCTGCGCTCCGTACCGCAGGAGGAGCGCGAGGCGGAGCTGACGCGCCTGGCCACCGAGGAGATGCGCGCCCCCTTCGACCTCGTCGAGGGACCGCTGCTGCGCATCGCGATGCTGCGGGTCGCCGACGACGAGCACGTGCTCGTCGGCACCGTCGACCACCTGGTCTGGGACCGCGGCTCGATGGGCATCTTCAACGCCGAGTTCGCCGAGTTCTACACGGCGTTCGCGACGGGCCGGGAGCCGCGGCTGCCGCCCGTCGAGGTGCACTACGCGGACTACTCCGAGTGGCAGCCGCAGTGGCTGCGCGAGGAGGTCCGGCACAAGCACCTGCCGTACTGGAAGAAGAAGCTCGAAGGCGCCGAACTGGTCCTGGAGCTGCCCACCGACCGGCCGCGCCCGCCGGTCATGACCTCCAACGGCGCCCGCTACCAGTTCCCGCTCACCCCCGAGCTGACCCAGGCGATCCGCGACCTCGCCAAGCGCGAGGACGTCACGATCAACATCGTGCTGCTCGCCGCCTGGAAGACCCTGCTGCACCGGCTCACCGGCCAGCAGGACGTGGTCGTCGGCACCACCTCCTCCACCCGCGGCCGGCCCGAGACCGAGCCGATGATCGGCTACTTCCTCACGATGCTGCCGCTGCGCACCACCGTCTCGCCCGCGATGACGGTGCGCGAGCTGCTCCAGGCGACCCGCTCCACCATGCTGGGCGCCTTCGACCACTTCGACATCCCGTTCGGCACCCTGCTGGACGAGCTCGACATCCCCCGCGACCCCAGTCGTACGCCGATCTACCAGGCCTCCTTCATCCTGGTGGACTTCGTCCACGAGGACCCGCCGCCGATGGCCGGGCTGCGCGTGGAGGAGCTGATGCTCGACAACGCCACCGCGAAGGACGACGTGTTCCTCGGGTTCCTCGACGACCCGCAGCTCGCCGCGGACCACCTGCACGGCCTGTTCGAGTACAACACCGACCTGTTCGACGAGAGCACCATGGCGCGGATGGCCCGCCAGGTCGTGCGGCTCCTGGAGCAGATGACCGAGGACGCCGCACGCACCGTCGAGGACCTGTCCCTGGTCGACGCCGACGAGGCGCACACCCTGCTCGTCGAGTGGAACAGCACCGAGGCCGCACGCGAGCCGGGCCTCGGCCTGGACGAGCTGGTCCGTCGCCAGGCCGCCGCCACCCCCGACGCGGTCGCCGTCTCCTGCGGCGACGAGCGCCTGACGTACGGCGAACTCCTGGACCGCTCCGGCCGGCTGGCGTCCCATCTGCAGGCGCGGGGCGTCGCCCCCGAGACCGTCGTCGGCGTCTGCCTGGACCGCTCGGTGGACCTCGTCGTCGCCCTGCTCGGCGTGGTCATGTCGGGCGGCGCCTACCTGCCGCTCGACGCCGCCTACCCGGCGCAGCGCCTGGCCGACATGACCGGCGACGCCGGCACCGGCTTCCTGCTCACCCGCGAGGGTCTGCTCGGCGCGCTCGCCGACTGCCCCGGCGAGCGGATCCGCCTGGACACCGACGCGCAGGCGATCGCCGCCGCGCCCGCCGTCCCGGCGCAGCCCGCCTCCGGCGAGGACCGCCTCGCGTACGTCATCTTCACCTCGGGTTCCACCGGCCGCCCCAAGGGCGTCGAGGTGACCCACCGCAACCTGGTCAACCTGCTCCTGGCGATGGCCCGGGAGACCGGGCTGGCCCCCGGCGACACGCTCGCCGCCGTCACCCCCGTCACCTTCGACATCGCGGGCCTGGAGCTGTACGCCCCGCTGATCAGCGGGGCCCGGGTGCACGTCGTCACCAAGGAGCAGGCCGTCGACGGCCGGCGGCTCGCCGAGCTGCTCGCCGAGACCGGTGCCACGGTCATGCAGGCCACCCCCGCCACCTGGCACCTGCTGGTGGAGGCGGGCTGGCGAAACGACGGCTCGCTGCGCGTCCTGGTCGGTGGTGAGGCCCTGCCGCCCGCCTTGGCCGAGCAGTTGGTCCGCGAACCCGGCCGCACCTGGAACGTGTACGGGCCGACCGAGACCACCATCTGGTCCACCTTCCGGCGCCTGGACAGCGGCACCGAGCAGATCTCCATCGGCCGGCCGCTCGACAACACCCAGGTGTACGTCCTGGACGACCGGCTCGCCCCGGTCCCCGTCGGCATGCCCGGCGACCTGTACCTGGGCGGCACCGGGGTCGCCCGCGGCTACCGCGGCCGGCCCGGCCTGACCGCGGAGCGGTTCGTTCCCGACCCGTTCGGCGGCCGCTCCGGCGCCCGCCTCTACTGCACCGGCGACAAGGCGCGGCTGCGCGAGGACGGCACGCTCGTCTTCCTCGGCCGTGACGACGGCCAGGTCAAGCTGCGCGGCTTCCGCATCGAGCTGGGCGAGATCGAGGCCCGGCTGGAGGAGCACCCGGCGGTGCGCCGCGCGGTCGCCCTGGTCCGCGAGGACCGCCCCGGCGACAAGCGGCTCACCGGCTACGTCGAGTCCGCCGACGAGGCGGTGACCGCCGAGGACCTGCGCGAGCACCTGCGCGGGTTCCTGCCCGACTACATGGTCCCCGCCGCGATCGTCCGGCTGGAGACCTTCCCGCTCAACACCAGCGGCAAGATCGACCGTAGGGCCCTGCCCGCCCCCGCCGTCGAACGCGACGCCGCGAGCTACGTGCCGCCGCGCGACGCCGTCGAGCTGGAGGTCGCGCACATCTGGGAGGAGGTCCTCGGGGTCTCCCCGATCGGCCTGCACGACCGGTTCTTCGACCTGGGCGGTCACTCGCTGCTCGTCCTGCGGCTGATGGCGGAGATCGAGAAGCGGTTCGGTCAGCAGCTCCCGATGGCGGCGATCTTCCGGGGCGCCACCGTCGAGCGGTTCGCCCGGATGCTGCGCGAGGGCTACCAGGACGAGACCGGGGTGCACCTGGTCGAGCTCGGCTCCGGTGACGGCGGCGCCGGCTCCCCGGTGTTCTTCGCCCACCCGGCCGGCAGCGAGGTCGTCTGCTACATGCCGTTCGCCGCGCTCGTCGAGCCGGCCGGGCGCCCGCTGTACGCGCTGGCCTCGCCGCCGCCCACCGGCGGCGAGCTGCCGTTCACCGGCTTCGGCGACCGCGCCGCCCAGTACGCCGCGCTGATCCGCGAGACCCAGCCCGAGGGCCCGTACACGGTGGCCGGCTGGTGCTACGGCGGTGCCAACGCCTTCGCCGTCGCGGGGGAGCTGGAGAAGAGCGGCGCCGAGGTGTCGGTGGTCATGATGGACGCGCACGCGCCCGCCGTCGTACCGGCCGGTTCCGAGCCGGACCCGGCCGAGATCGTCGAGGCCATCGCCGCCAACCTGCAGTGGGACTACGGGCAGCGCCTCAAGCCGCTCGCCGAGCTCCAGGCCATGGACGAGGGCGAGCACCTCGACTACCTGCTCGGCATCGCCCGCGACTGCGACTACCTGCCGCCGGACGCCGGCCGTGAGCAGATCCAGGGCATCTACGAGCTGTGGGTCGCCAACCTGCGCCTGGTGTGGAACTTCCGGCCCGACCCCGTCAAGGGCAAGGTCACGCTGATCCGCGCCGACGAGGAGGAGTGGGACCTCGCCACCTCCTGGACCGAGCTGACCGGACAGCACTTCGACGTCCGCACGGTCGGCGGCAACCACTACACGATGATGCGCCACCCCCACATCGAGGGCGTCGCCGACGTCCTGAACGAGGTACTGGGCGGCGCGGCCGGGAACGGCGGGGAGAACCATGCTTGAGCTGCTGAAGGACCGGACCTACATCCGGTACTGGTCGGCCGTCGTCGCCTCCTTCCTCGGTGACGCCATCACCAAGATCACCCTGATCTACGTGGTGGCCACCGAGACCGACGACCCGGTCCTGTACGTCTCCCTGGTCGTCATCGCGCAGCTGCTGCCCTTCGGTGTGCTCGGCGCGTTCGTGGGCCCGTTGGCCGACCGGCTGCCGGCCCGGCTGCTCATGGTCGGCTCGGACCTGGTCCGCGTCGCCCTGGTGCTCGCGATGATCGTCGTACGGGACTCCCCGCTGCTGCTGCTCGTCCTCATCCTGCTCAGCGGCATCGCCAAGGCCTTCTTCGAGACGGCCCGCATCACCGCGATCCCGCTGATCGTGCGCGGGCACAGCATCCCCACGGCGGTCGCCCTCTTCCAGTCCACCAACCACACCCTCAACCTGGTGGGCCCGGCGCTCGGCGGACTGCTCATCGCCTTCGGCAGCGTCACCACGGTCTTCGTGCTCGACGCCGTGACGTTCGTGGTCTCGGCGCTGCTGCTCGCCAGCATGGCGGTCCTGCGGGAGGTGCCCGTGCGGGGCGCCGACAGCGGCCGCGAGGGGTACTGGCAGTCGCTGCGCACCGGCATCTCGGGTGTGCTCGCCGTGCCCTCGCTGCGCTTCCTGGCGATCGTCATGGTGCCGGTGATGCTGGTCCTCGGCCTGTTCACCACCAACCTCAACTCCCAGCTCCTGAGCGTCTTCGAGCTGCCGGCCTTCGAGTACGGACTGGCGCAGGCCGGCTTCGGCGCGGGCTGTGTGATCGGCGCGCTCACCGGCCCGCCGCTGGTGCGCCGGTACTCCGACCGGGGACTGCTCATCGGGTCGATCGTGCTCTTCGGCGCCTCCCTGCTGCTGCTCGCCCCCACGGGCACCGTGTGGGACGCCACCGACCAGGGCGTACTCGGTCTGATCGTCGTCCTGCTCTGGTGCGTCCTGGCCGGGCTCGGTTCGGGGCTCTTCCAGGTGCCGGTCGCCAACACCCTGCTCAGCGACCTGCCCGAGGAGCTGCGCGGACGCGGCGTCGGCCTGCTCAACGCCCTGATGGTCAACTTCACCGTCCTCGGCGTGGTCGTCGGAGGCCTGCTCGCCGGGCTCGTCGGCATCGCCGACTCCATCGTGGTGGCCGGCGCCGTCCTGGTCGTCGCGGCCCTCGTCCTGCTCGTCCCCCGGCTGCGCGGCGGCCGCGGTGACCGAGCGGGCGCCCCGGAACCGGAGGCCGTCGCATGAGCACGCTTCCCCCGCCCGCCCTTCCCCTGCCCGCCCTCCCGCTGACACCCGCCCAGCGGCGGCTGTGGGCGCTGGGACAACTCCGGCCCGCCGACCCGTTCTTCAGCATCCCCTTCGCGATCACCGTCGAGGGCCCGCTCGACGTCGACGCCCTGCGGCAGGCCCTGGACGCCCTCGTCCGGCGCCACGACGCGCTGCGGGTGCGGATCGAGCGGGACGCCGACGGCGAGCCCGTACAGCGGATCGGGGCGCCCGCCCCGATCGCCCTCGACCCGGTCGACGTGACGCGGGAGGAGGCGGCCGCCCGCGCGGACGCCTTCGTCCGCACCCCCTTCGACCTCGACGGCGGACCGCTGCTGCGGGCCGAGCTGCTGCGCCTGTCCCCGCTGAGCCACCAGCTCCTCGTCGGCGTCCACCACATCGTGTTCGACGGGGCCTCGCTGGAGCTGTTCACCACCGAACTCGTCGCCCTGTACGAGGCGTTCGCGACCGGCCGGACCGAACCCCTGCCCCGGCCCGCCGTCGGGTACGGGGAGTTCCTCGCCGCGCGCACCGCACAGGACGAGGAGGCCGCGCCCGAACGGCTGGCCTACTGGACACAGCGCCTGGCCGGCGCCCCCGCCCTCCTCGAACTGCCGCTCGCCGGGCCCCGCCGGGCACGCGCCGGGCACACCGGGGCCCGGGTGACCACCGTGGTCCCCGAGCCGGTCGTGGAGCCCCTGCGCCGGCTGGCCCGCACCAAGCGCGCCAGCCTGTTCATGGTGCTCAAGGCCGCCGTGGACGTGGTGCTCAGCCAGTACGGCGGCACCGACGTGCTCACCGGCATGGCCGTCTCCGGCCGCGACACCACCGAGAGCGCCGGTGTCATCGGCTACCTCACCCGGCCCGTCGTCCTGCGCGGCGAGCTCGCCGACGACCCGGAGTTCACCGACCTGATCGGCCGGGTGCGAGGCGACCTCCTGGACGCCCTCGACCACCCCGACCTGCTCGTCGACGAGGTCATGGACCGGCTCGGGATCGCCCGCGACCCGAGCTACCACCCGCTCTACCAGGTCATGTACACGCACGCGCCGGCGGCGCCCCTCCACGAGGCGGCCGGCTCCCGGTTCGGGGCGGCCGAGCTGCGCCTGCCCACCATGAAGACCGATCTGGCGATCGACACCGTGGAGGGCGAGCACGGCCTGCTGGCCCTCGCGGACTACCGCACCGACCTCTTCGACGAGGCCACCGTCGGGCTGCTGCTCGACCGGTTGCGCCTGGTCCTGGAGCGGATCGGCGCGGACCCGAAGGCCCGGGTCTCCGCTCTGCTGCGCACCGAGGCCCCGGCGCCCGGGGCCGCGTACGAGGACGGGGCCCCGGGCACCCTGCACGAGCTGGTCGCCGAGCAGATCGCCCGCACCCCCGACGCGGTCGCCGTGGCCGCGGGGACGCGCACCTGGACGTACCGCGAACTCGACCGCGCGGCGGACCGGGTGGCGGCGCGCCTCGGGGCGCTCGGGGTCGGCCCCGAGACCCCGGTCGGGGTGTGCGCCCCGAAGTCCTTCGCGCTGGCCGCCGCCCAGCTGGGCGTGGTCCGGGCGGGCGGGATCTGCGTACCGCTCGACCCGGAGCTGCCCGCGTTCCTGTTGCGGCTCGCCGTGGACGACGCGGGGCTGCGCACCGTCCTCGCCGACGCGTACTCCGGCGCGCTGTTCGACCACACCCGGGTCGACGTGCTCGACGCGCAGGACGCCGCCGACGACGCGTCCGGGACGGCGCCGCGGGCCGTACGGGTCACCGCGCGGGGCGCCGCCTGGGTGCTGCGCACGGCCGGTGTCACCGGCGAGCCGCGCGCGGTCGTCGCCGAGCACCGCAACCTGGTGTCCCGGCTGCGCTGGGCCCACCGCGAGCTGCCCGCCTCCGCCCTCGACGCGGTGGCCCAGCTGGCGGCCCCGGACTCACCGGCCGCGTTCCTGGAGCTGTTCGGCCCGCTGACCCGGGGCGGCCGCGCGGTCGTCCCCACCGGCGGCGACGAGGCCACCGTGCTCGCGGCCCCCGCCGAGCTGGCCGGGCTGCTCACCGGCGGTGCGCGGATCCCCGTACTCAGCACGGGCGAGCCGCTGTTCCCCGGCACCCTCGCGGCCGCGCTGGCCGCCGGGGCCACGGACGTGCACCAGCTCTACGGCTGCGCCGAGACGGCCGGCCCCGTCCTCGCGGGCCCGGCCCGCACCCCGCAGGGGGAGGACCACGGCCCCCTGCCGCTGGGACCGCCGGCCACAGCCACGGCCTACGTCCTGGACGCGCGTGGCGCGATCGCGGCCACCGGCGCGATCGGTGAGCTGCACATCGGCGGCCCGGCCGTCACCCGCGGCTACCTGGACCGGGGCGGCCGCACCGCCGAACGCTTCCTGCCCGACCCGTTCGGCGGCGAGCCCGGCGCACGGCTGTTCGCCACCGGCGACCTGGCCCGCCGGCTCCCCGACGGGCGGTTCGTCTTCGCCGGCCGGGCCGCCGACCACGCCCTGGTACGGGGCGTCCGCGTGGCCGCCCTCGACGTCGAGGCCGCGCTGCTCGCGCACCGGGGCGTCGCCCGGGCCCAGGTCCTCATCGACCCGGCGGACGGCTCGCTCGCGGCGGCCGTGGCGACCCGGCCGGGCGCGGACCTGACCGTCGACGTACTCCGTACCCACCTGCGGGACCTGCTGCCCGGCCATCTGCTGCCCGCCCGGCTGCACCTGGCCGGCCGGCTGCCGCTGCTGCCGGGCGGACGCCCCGACCGGGAGGCGATCGCGAAGCTGATCGCCGAGGCGGCCGCCGCCGAGGCCGCACAGCCGGCCGACGGGGCCGACGCACACCCGGCGACCGACACCGAGCGGACCGTCGCGGCGGCCTGGGAGCAGGTGTTGGGCCGCACCGTCGGCGCCTCGGAGAACTTCTTCGACGTGGGAGGCAACTCGCTGCTCCTGATCCGACTGCGGGACCGGCTGCGCGGCGCACTGGACCGCGAGGTCGACGTGGTGGACCTGTTCCGGCACTCCACGGTCAAGGCCATGGCCGCCTTCCTGGGCGGCGTCCCCGCCCCGGACGCCCCCTCGGCCGCCGGGGAGCGCGGGCAGAGCCGGGCCCAGGCCCGCGCCGAGGCCATGCGCGCCCGCGGCGACGCCCGACGGACCAGCACACCGATACCGAGGAAGCGATGAACGACGACGTGCAACAGCGCACGCTCTACCAGTGGTTCGAGGGAACGGCCCTGCGGCAGCCGGGCCTGCCCGCCCTGGAGATCGGCGACGAGGTACTGACCTACGGCGAGCTGCGCGCCCTCGCGCTCACCCTCGCCGACCGCATCGCCGCCAAGCACGGCTCGCCGCCCACCCGGGTGGCGCTCGCCGCCACCCGCTCGGTCGCCGCCTACGCCGGCTACCTGGCGATCCAGCGGCTCGGCGCGAGCCTCGTCCCGCTCAACCCCGACTACCCCGCCCAGCGCAATCTCGACATCGCCCAGCGGGCCGGTGTCGAGGTGGCCCTGGTGGACACCCGGTCCGCCGAGCTGTTCACGCGGCTGCCCGAACGTCACCGGCCGACCGTCCTCGCACTCGACGAGGACGAGCGGGTCTCCGGGACGGCGAGCGACGTACTGGAGCGGTCGCTGCCGCCGGTCCCGGACGACCCGGACCGTGAGGCGTACCTGATGTTCACATCGGGTTCCACCGGCCAGCCCAAGGGCGTGCCGATCCGCCACCGGAACACCTCGCTGTTCCTCGCGCACAACATCGAGCGGTACGAGATAGCGCCGGGCGCCCGGCTCACCCAGACCTTCGGCCTGACCTTCGACGCGAGCGTCATCGACCTGTTCGCGACCTGGGGCGGCGGCGCCACCCTGGTGGTGCCGCTCGCCGCCGACCTCTACCGGCCGATCGACTTCGTCGTCGAGCGCGAGCTCACCCACTGGTTCTCGGTGCCCTCGGTGATCCGCGAGGCGCAGCGGCTCGGCAACCTGCCCCTGGGCCGCGCCGTGAACCTGCGGCACAGCATGTTCGGCGCCGAGCCGGTCACCGCGCAGCACGCCGAACTGTGGCGCGCGGTCGCCCCGAACACCGTGATCCACAACGTGTACGGGCCCACCGAGCTGACGGTGTGCTGCACCCACCACGACCTGTCCGGGCCCAGTGCGCGGTGGCCGGAGTTCTCCAACGGCACCGTGCCGATCGGCGTCCCCTTCCCCGGCAACGAGATGGTGCTGCTGGACGCGGACGGTCTGGCGGCCGAGGAGGGCGAGCTGTGCGTGCGCGGCGCGCAGCGCTTCGGCGGCTACCTCGACCCGCGTGAGAACGCCGGGCGGTTCGTGGCGTACGAGCCCGACGGCGGCCCCGCCACGGACTACGACGGCAGCACCGCGCTGACCGACCGCCACTGGTACCGCACCGGTGACCGGGTCCGGCGCGAGAACGGGCTCTACGTGCACCGGGGCCGCCTCGACCAGCAGGTCAAGGTGCGCGGCTTCCGTATCGAGCTCGGCGAGGTAGAGGCGGCCGTGCACCGCCACCCGCACGTCATCGACGCCGCGGTGCTCGCCCTGCCCGGCCCGGACGGCGAGACCGAGCTGGTCGGCGCCTACGCGGGCCGCGAGGTGGACCCCGAGCGGTTCGACGCCTGGCTGCGCGAGCTGCTCCCGCTGCACATGGTGCCCGCCTCGCTCACCCACCTGCCGGGCGGGCTGCCGCTCAACGACAACGGAAAGACGGACCGCAAGGCACTGGCGCGGATCCTCGACACGACGGAGGGGTCATGACCGACGCGCTGGAGTACTGGCGTACCGAACTGGCGGGCCTGGAACCGCTGGAGCCGGCCACCGACCGGCCGCGCCCCTCGGCGCGTACCGGCGCCCTGGGCCACGTCACCCGCACCGTTCCGGCCGGCACGGCGCAGGGGCTGGACAAGGCGGCCGCCGAGTACGGCGCCCCGCTGTCGTCCGTACTGCTCGCCGCCTACCAGGTGCTGCTCGGCCGCTGGACCCGCCGCGGCGACCTCGCGGTGGGCGTCCCGGGCCCCGACGGCGCCCTGGCGGTCGTCCGCGCCGACCTGACCGCCGGCCCGGCCTTCGCCGAGCTTGTCGTGCGGACCGACGCCGCGCTGACCCGCGGCCGGGCCGCCGCGCTGCCGGTGACCCGCCTCGCCGCCGCCTTCGGGCCGCCGGCCGACGGCCACCACCCCGTGGTCCAGGCCCTGTTCACGGACGCGCCGGCCCACCGGGCCGAGGGCGGCTGCCCGCCCGACCTGACCCTGGTCCTGGACCCGGCGGCCGGCCGCGAGGGCCTCGGCCTGCGCGTCGAGTACGCCGCCGAGCTGTTCGACGCGGCGAGCGCCGAGCGGCTCACCGACGGCTACCTCACCCTGCTCACCGCCGTCGCGGAGGCCCCCCGGATCGCACTGGAGGGGCTCGACCCGCTCGGCGCCGCCGAGCGCGAGCTGCTGCTCACCGGCTGGGGCCGCGGCCGCGCCGCGTTCCCCGCGGCGGAGGCCGACGGCGTGGACGTGGCCGCTCTGGTCGCCGAGCAGGCCGGGCGCGTACCCGACGCCGTCGCCGTCGTCTTCGGCGCCGAGGAGGTCGGCTACCGGGAGCTCGACGCCCGCGCCGACCGCCTCGCCCACCACCTGCGCGGCCTCGGCGCCGGCCCGGACGTGCCGGTCGCGGTCTGCCTGGAGCGCGGCACCGAACTGATCGTGGCGCTGCTCGCGGTGCTCCGCTCGGGCGCGGCCTACGTGCCGCTCGACCCCCAGCACCCGGTCGACCGCCTGGAGTTCGTCCTGCGGGACACGGCCGCGCCGGTGGTCGTCACCCAGGAGTCGCTGCGCGGCCGGCTGTCCGGCGGCGACGGCGCGGGGTCGCGACACCTCGTCGCGCTCGACTCCGACGCCGCGGCGATCGCCGCCTCCCCCGTGGTGGAACCGGCGGCTGCCGCCGGGCCCGAGCACCTCGCCTACGTCCTCTACACCTCCGGCTCCACCGGCACCCCCAAGGGCGTCGCCGTCACCCGGGGCGGCCTCGGCAACCTGCTGTGCGGCATGCGGGAGACCTTCCCGGCGCCGGCGAACGAGCGGGTCCTGTTCACCACCTCGGCCACCTTCGACATCGCGGGCGTCGAGATGTTCCTGCCGCTGATCACCGGCGGCCGGATCGTCGGCGCGTACCAGGACCAGATCCACAACCCGCCGGCCCTCGTCGAGCTGATCGACCGGCACGCCGTCACCCTCGTACAGGCCACACCGTCCGCGCTGCGCCCGCTCCTGGACGCCCTCGGCGACCGGCCGCGCGCCCTGGAGATCTTCGCCGCCGGAGAGGCCCTGCCCGCCGAACTGGCCGCCCGGATGCTGCGCGCCGGCACCCGCGTCCTCAACGGCTACGGCCCGACGGAGACCACCGTCTACGCCTCCGTCGCCGAGATCACCGACACCACCGGTACGGTCCCCATCGGCCGCCCCACCGCCGGCACCGAGCTGTACGTCGTCGACGACGCGGACCGCCCGGTCCCCGTCGGCGTACCCGGCGAACTGCTCATCGGCGGCGCCGGCGTGGCCCGCGGCTACCTCGGCCGCGACGACCTGACCGCCGAGCGCTTCACCCCGAACCCGTTCGCGGACGGCCGGGTCTACCGCACCGGCGACCTGGTGCGCTGGCTGCCCGGCGGCGACCTGGAGTTCCTCGGCCGCCTCGACCACCAGGTCAAGGTGCGCGGCTTCCGCATCGAGCTCGGCGAGATCGAGGCCGCGCTGCTGGCCCACGAGGACGTCGACTCCTGCGTCGTCACGGTCCGCGAGGACGTCCCCGGCGAGAAGACGCTCGTGGCGTACGTCGTCCCGGTGTCCGGCCGCCCGGTGCCCGGCATCGGCGCGCTGCGCGACCGGTGCGGGCGCACCCTGCCCGGCTACATGGTGCCCGGTACGTACGTCTTCCTGGACCGGATGCCGCTGACCACCAGCGGCAAGACCGACCGCAAGGCGCTACCGGCGCCCGACGGCGAACGCACCGGCCTGGAAGCCGAGTTCATCGCCCCGCGCACCCCCGCCGAGCGGGCGGTGGCCCGGGTGTGGGCCGAGACGCTGTACGCCGACGAGGTCGGGGCCGAGGACGACTTCTTCGACCTGGGCGGCGACTCCCTGACCGCGACCCGGGTGGCGCTGCGGCTCCAGGAGGACTTCGGGCTGGAGATCCCGGTACGCACCCTGTTCACCTACTCGACCGTCGAGTCGCTCGCGGGGGCCCTGACCGTCGCCCGCCGCACCGGCGCGTTCCCGGCCGGAGGCTGACCCATGACCGCGACCCCCACCCGCCCCGTGCTGCTCGTCGTCTACGACGTCGGCAGCCTCGCACCCACCCGGCTCGCCGAGGCGGCCCGGCAGGCCGGCTGCGACCTGGTGTTCGTGACCGCGGACACCGCGCACGCCCAGGAGATGATCCCGACCCTGGAGATGGTCGGCACCGTGGTGAACACCGCGGGGCGCACCGAGGAGCAGACCGAGACGGAGCTGCGCGCGCTCGCCCCGGCGGGCATCATCACCTTCAGCGAGTTCCGGATCGCCCCGACCGTGCGGCTCGCCGAGGCGCTCGGTCTGCGCTACCACCGGCCGGCCGACGTCGACGCGATCACCCACAAGGACCTGCAGCGCGAGCGGTTCGCCGAGGCGGGCGTGGACAGCGTGCGCTTCCGTACCCTGACCGACCCCGCCCAGGCCGACGAGGCGATCGCCCACGTCGGGCTGCCGGCCATCATCAAGCCGGTGATCGGCGCGTCCAGCCGCAACACGCAGGCCGTCGCCACCCCCGAGGAGTGCCGGGCCGCCCTCGCGGCGATCTTCACCGGCTCCGACGGCGGACCCGCCGAGACCGCCGTGATGCTGGAGGAGCTCCTGGTCGGGCGGCCCACCCCGGCGCCCTGGGGCGACTACATCGCCGTGGACTGCGTGGCCGACGGCGACGACGTCCGACCGGTCTTCGTCACCAGCAAGTTCGCGCTGGCCGAGCCGTTCCGCGAGCGCGGCGGCTACGGCGGCTTCTCCGTCGTGCCCGAGGACGAGGAGCGGGCGGTCCGCGATCTCGCCTGCCGCGCGGTCCGCGCCCTGAACATCCACGGCGTCGCCGACGTCGAGATCAAACTGACCGCCGACGGCCCCCGGGTCATCGAGGTCAACGGCCGGCTCGGCGCCTGGGTCGACGACCTCGCCGTCCGTTCCGGCACCTCCGACCCCGCGTACGTGGCGGTCGCCGCCGCGCTCGGCCTCCCGTACCAGACCCCCGAGGTCAAGCAGGGCGGACCGATCGCCTTCCACTACCTGACCGTGCCGCCCGTCGGCGCCCGCCGGGTGCGCGCCATCCGGGGCGTCTCCGCGCTGCGCCGCCTCGCCCACGTCGACCGGGTCGTCGTCCTCGCCGAGCCCGGCGCGGACGTGGACTGGCGGATCGGCGCACGCGGCAACACGGCGGCCGTCATCGGCTCCGCCGCCACCCATGAGGAACTGGCCGCGACCGTCGCCGCCATCGAGAGCGTGGACTGGATCGACTATGAGTGAGTTCCCCGTACGAGCCGACGAGTTCGTCGTCTTCGACCTGGACGGCGTCCTCGTGGACACGCAGGACGCCGAGAACGGCGGGATCGCGCACGTCGGCGAGATGATGGGCCTGCGGCTGGACAAGGACCAGAGGGACGAGCTGTTCTCCGGCAAGAAGATGCAGGAGTGCTTCGACCTGATGGCGGACCTGTCGGGCAACGCCCCGCCGCAGGACGCCATGGTGATCGCCCGCGCCCGGTGCGAGGAGCTGATCGGCGACCGGATCGAGCCCATCGACGGTGTCGCGTACGCCCTCGAACAGCTCACCGCCGCCGTGGGCGAGCGCATGTGCGTGGCCTCCAACAGCCCGCTCGCCATCATGCGCAGCCGCCTGGAGAAGGCCGGGATCCTGCACCACTTCGGCGCCCGGCTCTTCTCCGCGTACGACGTCGACGCGTGGAAGCCCGACCCGAGGCTGTTCCGCTGGGCCGCCGAGAGGTGTGGCGTCACGCCCGACGAGTGCGTCGTGGTCGAGGACAGCCCGGTCGGCGTGGACGCCGCCGTGGCCGCCGGGATGCGGGTCCTGCAGTACACCGCCGACCCGGCCACCCCGCCCCACCGGGAGGGCGCCCTCACCTTCCCGTCCATGCGCGCACTGCCCCGACTCGTCCGCGACGCCCACCTGATGGCCCCCGCCGCCACCCCCTTCGCCGCTGCCGCGCCCTTCGGAGGTACCTCATGAACAACGCCCGCAAGATCATGGTCCTGGGTGCCGGCGACATCGGCCGCCGTGTCTTCCACGAGCTGGCGCACAGCCCGAACCCGCGCCACGTCCAGCTCGTCGGCCGCGACGAGGAGACCGTCCTGAAGGCCGCCAACCTGACGCGCTTCTGCAGCGTCCAGCGCGGCTGGACCAACGAGGTCAGCCACGCCCGGACCGACATCACGGACGTGGCGCGCACCGCCGAGCGGATATCCGCCTTCGACCCCGACATCATCTTCCTGGCCGTCAGCTACCAGTCCTGGTGGGTCATCTCCACCCTCCAGCAGGACGCCTTCCAGCGGGTCTACGCCGCCAACTACGGCCCGTGGCTGCCCATGCACCTCGTTCCGGTGATGAAGGCCATGGAGGCCGTCCGTCTCTCCGGCACCCAGGCCGTGGTCGTCAACGCCGCCTACCCCGACGCCGTGCACCCCGCGCTCACCGCGGTCGGCCTCTCCCCGCACATCGGCATCGGCAACGTCGCCAACAACGTCCCCGGCATCACCGCGGTGGCCGCCGACGAGCTCGGCCGCAGCACGGCCGACGTCGAGGTCCGCCTGGTGGCCCACCACTACGTCTCGCACCGACTGTCCCGCACCGGCAGCAGCGGCCCCGCCGGCATGGGCCTCGGCATCCGCCTCGACGGGCGTGACGTCACCGGAGAGCTGGACGTCGCGGAGCTCCTGAACCGCCTGCCCGGCGCGTACCGCCGCACCGGCGGCCTGCCCGGCCAGACGATGACCGCCTCCTCCGCGCTCAGCGTCCTGGAGCCGCTCGCCGACGAACGCGACGCGGTGGTCCACGCGCCCGGCGCGGACGGTGCGCTCGGCGGCTACCCGGTGGCGATCGAGAACGGCAAGTTCCGCGCGCTGCTCCCCGACGGCATGACGGCGGACGAGGCCCACGCCATCAACGTCTCCGGGCAGCTGCACGACGGCATCAGCGAGATCCGCGCGGACGGCACCGTCGTCTTCGAGCCCTCCGCCATGGCGATCATGAAGGAGGAACTCGGCTACGACTGCGCCGAGATGAAGCTCTCGGAGGCCGAGGGCCGCGCCCAGGAGATCGCCGAGCGCTTCGCGGCGTACCGGGACCGCACCGCCCGCTGACCGGGGATCCGCGCCGAACGCCGCCGGCGGCCCCACGGCCCTCGGCGGCGTTCGCGCGCCGCACGACACGACGGACGAACTCGGCTCCACGGAGAGGAACCAGGATGAGGCTGCTGCTGCTGGGCGGAACGGACTTCGCGGGGCGCGCCGTCGCCGAGGGCGCGGTCGCCCGGGGCTGGGACGTGACCGTCTTCCACCGGGGCGAGCACCCGGCCCCGCCCGGCGTACGGGTCCGCCACGGCGACCGCACGCGCGCGGACGGCCTGGCCGCCCTCGCGACGGGGGAGTGGGACGCCGTCGTCGACACCTGGTCGGGCGCCCCGACCGTGGTCCGCGACGCGGCCGACCTGCTGGCGGGCCGTACCGGCCGCCACGCCTTCGTCTCCAGCCGCTCGGTGTACGCCTGGCCGGTGCCGGCGGGGCTGGACGAGTTCGGGCCCCTGGCCGAGGGCGATCCGGACGCGGAGGCGACCGACTTCGCGGCCGACAAGCGGGGGTCGGAACTGGCTGTGCTGCGCGCGTTCGGCGAGGCCCGCACCCTGCTGGTGCGGCCGGGCCTGATCCTGGGCCCGCGCGAGAACGCGGGCCGCCTGCCGTGGTGGCTGTCGCGCATCGCCCGGGGCGGAGAGGTCCCGGCCCCCGGTCCGCAGGACACCCCGCTCCAGTACGTCGACGTACGCGACCTCGCGGCCTGGCTCCTGGACGCGCTGGAGTCCTCCCTGCACGGCCCGTACAACCTCGTCTCGCAGCCGGGCCACACCACCATCGGTGAGCTCCTCGACCTCTGCGTACGCGTCACGGGCGCCGCCGCCGAGCTGCGCTGGACCTCCCCCGAGGCGATCGCCGCCGCCGAGGTCTCCCCGTGGACCGACCTCCCCGTCTGGGCCCCGCCCGGCTCGGACTTCCACGCCGCGATCCACGCCGGTGACGTCTCCCGGGCCCACGCCACGGGCCTGGTCTGCCGCCCGGTGTCCGAGACGGTCGCCGACACCTGGGACTGGCAGCGGTCGGTCCCGCCGGCCGAGCTGAGCCTCGCGGACGGCCTCACCGAGGAGGCCGAGGCCCGTCTCCTGAAGGGGTGAGACCGGGCCGGGACGACCGCCCGGAGCCGCCGCCCGGGACGCCGGGCGGACGGCCCCGGGCGATCACGGCCCGGGGCCGGGGTCCTTCGGGTCGCCCGCCAGGCGGACCGTGCTCAGGATGCGCATGATCAGGGCGTCGTCGACGGCCCCCGGGACCCCCGTGCGGCCGTAGAAGTCCCAGGAGACGAGGTCGCCCCGGGAGTTGCGGAAGCCGAAGACGATCGCCTGGCCGTCGCCCGCGCAGGGGTCGGTCCGCGCGGCGCCCGAGGAGCGCGCCCTGACGTAACTCCCCTTGACCCCCGACTTCGTGGTGAACGCCACCGGCTTGTCGGACGTGACCACGCTCTTGTCCGGCTGGGTGTAGGCGGCGTAGACCCAGGTGGGTGCCTCCTTCACGGCGATGTCGGCGGGGTCCTTGGCGCCGCCGGCGCCCTTGGTGCCGGTGTTGGCGAGCCGGACGTCCGAGACCGAGCCGTCGCCGTCGCCGTCGACGGTGCACCACCGGGACTTGTAGAAGGCGGGCGCCGTGTGCCCGATGAGGACCTTCTCCCGGTCCTTGCTGTCCTCATAGCCGCTGAAGACCTGGGGTTCGAGGACCTCCCACCCCGGCGGGACGTCGAACGCGGTGCCGTGCGTGGGGTTGATCACGGTCTTCCAGCCTGCGACGAGCGGCCTAGTCGGGTCCGCCGCCGACGCCGCGGCCACCGCCGAGGCGCGGGCCCGGTTCTCGCGGACGCCGAGTGCGACGCCGGTCCCGGCGGCGACGACCGCCAGGGCGGTCAGGGCGCAGATCCCGACGACGCGCCGTCTTCTGCCGGTCCGACCCCCGCCGGCAACGGTGTCGGGCTCCCGCGGCGCCTGGAGCGGCGGCGGGTACAGGCCGCCGGGGTGGGTCGGCTGTTGGTACGGGTTCTGCACGGTGTCCCTCCTGGTACCTGCCTGCCCTACTTGCCGAAGGACAGGATCGCGCGGCTCACCTTGCGCGGTTCCGGGCTGTAGACCCGGCCGTTGAGCAGGAACAACCGCCCGCCCGCCCACGCGATGCGGATGCCGTGGGGGTAGAAGACGTCCTCGGGTCCGGCGGCCGCCGCCGGGCTCTGCAGGAGGGGCCGCGAGGCCCCGTCGGCAGCGGCGAGGGAGACGACCGCCCCCGCCTCGCCGCTGCCCGGGGTGACGTAGGTGAGGACCTTGCCCTCCTCGACCGCGAGCGGCCACATGGTGCGCCCCTTGGGCTGCTCGGCGGTGCGCCACCGCTCCTTGCCGGTGTTCAGGTCGACGGCGACGACCTGGTTCGTGGCGTCGGTGTCGAGGGTGGTGCCGGGCTTGCCCGCCCCGATGTAGATCGAGTCGGCGTCGGCCGCGACGGCGTAGCACTCCTGGAAACCGGTCGCGTTGCCGAAGCCGTTGCACCGGCCGCTGACCCCGAAGGCCGGGGCGCTCTGCGAGCGGACCGTGCCGTCGGCGGCGAACGCCGTGAGGTTCCAGGTCTTCTTGTCCTTGTGGTGGGCGGTGATCACCAGCGGGTCGAGGGACAGCACCCGGCCGACCGTCCAGTCCGGGGCGTACTTGTAGCTCCACCGCGCGGCGCCCGTGGCCGGATCCAGCTCCTCGACCATCGCCTGTCCGCGTGCGACGACGTCCTTCGGGTCGGGGCACTGGCGGATGGCGATCAACCGCGAGCCCCCGGCGAAGCCGTACGGGTAGCAGCCGTTCGGGCTCGACGTGCCGAAGAGCTTGTGGCCGTCGGTGACCGAGAACCCGCTCATGACGGCCGACCGGACGACGACCACGGTGTCACCGCTGATCACCAGCTCGAACTGGGCCGTGCTGTCGTACGCGTTCTCCGGCGGCAGCGGAACCTTCCAGCCCGCCCGCCCCGTGGTGAGGTCGATCTGCTGGAGGTGGGTGCAGCGCGAGCTCTCCGAGGCGCTCTCCTTCACCCCCACGACGAGCTTGCCGTTCGCGGACGGGGCCGGTGGGATCCCGCACAGCGGGGTCTGGACCGGAAGCTTCCACTTCTCCTGGCCGTCGGTCACCGCGTACGCGGTGAAACCGCTCTGGATCGCGCTGACCACGGTGTCGCCCACCCGCCACGGGCCGTACTGCGTGGTCCCCGATCCGGCCACCTCGGCCTGGTTGTCGCGCAGCCAGATCCGGGCCTCGCCCGCCCGGATACCGGCGTTGGGGTCGTAGGCAGCGGGCCCCGCGCCACCGCCCTTGCCGTCGCCCTTGCCGTCCCCCTGGTCGACCGAGGGCGAACCGGTGGGACCGGCCAGGGGCTCCGCGCTCCCGCCACGGACCGTGAGGTGGTAGGCGCCGCCGCCGATCCCGAGCAGGGCGGCGAGCAGCGCCGCGACGGCGCCGGCGGCGGCCACGGGCCGGGGCAGCCGCGGCCGACGGCGCCCGCCGGACGGCGCGGCGATCACGGTGGGCGGTAGGGGCGGCCCCGGTGGCGTGGGTGGTAGGGGCGGTGCGGGTGGCGTGGGTGGCGTGGGTGGCGTGGGTGGGGCGAACGGCGCGGGCGGCGGGCCGAAGCCGGCGGTCCGCCGCTCGTCGGGTTCCGGCCGTGGGCCGGAGGTACGACCGGTCATGGGGGAATTCTGGCCGATCCGGAGATATTTCTAGAACAGATTTTTGGACGAAATTCCTCGCCGCCGGCTCCGGTCGCCCGCCCGATGGCGCAGGTCTAGCGTGGAGGGAAGGTTTCTCGGCTCGGTGGGTGAGGAGGCCGGGCATGACGACACGTTGGCGCAGTGCCGCCGTGGCCGTGGCGGCGGTCGGACTCGTGGTGGGGCCCGTAGGGGCGGGAGCGGGCGCGGTGTACGCCTGGGACGCGGCGGCGCCCACGGCGTCCGTACCGACCTCGACGGTCCCGGCTCCGACCCCGACACCCGCCGCCTCCGACGAGTTCGCGCAACTGACCCCCGCCGTCACCCGCCAGTTGGACACCGCGATCAAGAAGGTCCTCGCGGAGGCGAAGGTCCCCGGTGTCATCGTGTCCGTGTCGGCTCCCGGCAAGGGTGAGTACATACGGTCCTTCGGCGTCGCCGACAAGGCCACGGGCACGCCGATGACCCCGAACCTGAACATGCGGATCGGCAGCGTGACCAAGACCTTCACCGTGACCGCCCTGCTGGAGCTGGTGGACCGGGGGAAGGTCGCCCTGGACGACCCGATCGGCAAGTACATCTCCAAAGTGCCCAACGGCGACCGGATCACCCTGCGCGAGCTGGCCGGCATGCGCAGCGGTCTGTTCAACTACTCGGCGGACGAGGACTTCTACAAGGCGCTGACCAGCGACCCCGACCGGCGCTTCACCCCGCAGGAGCTGCTGGCCTACTCCTTCGAGCACCCGGTGCTCTTCGAGCCGAACGCGCAGTTCTACTACTGCAACACCAATCTGATCCTGCTCGGGCTGGTGGTGGAGAAGGTCAGCGGCGTCCCCCTCGACCGGTTCATCGACCGGGAGGTCGTCACGCCCGCCGGGCTGAAGCACACACTGTTCCCCACGGGCTCGGAGTTCCCCAGCCCGCACGCCCAGGGCTACACGAACCAGACGGCCTCCGGAAAGACCGAGAACTCCACCGAATGGGACCCCTCCTGGGCCTGGGCGGCCGGCGCGATGATCTCCGACCTCCCCGACATGCGCAGCTGGGCGAAGACCCTGGCGACCGGCACCCTGCTCACCCCCGCCACCCAGGCCCAGCGTCTCGACGTGGTCGACGCGCTCCCGGGCACGGGCTACGGCCTCGGCATCTTCAACGTCCAGGGCTGGATCGGCCACAACGGCTCACTGCCGGGCTACGGATCGCTGGTCCTCTACCTGCCCGAGGCGAAGGCCACGTTGGTCGTGCTGCTCAACACGGACATCGGGTCCCAGGGCCAGGAGCCCAGCACCCTGTTCGGCGAGGCGATCACCAAGATCGTGACCCCCGACCGGGTCTACACGCTCCCCGCCCAGCCGGCGTCGTGAGCGGACCCTCCGACAGCCACATGTGAGCGGCGGGCCCCGGGACTTCGGTCCCGGGGCCCGCCGCTACATGCGTCCCGTCCCGTCCTTCGCCCTGGCCGACTCCGGCCGTAGCGTAGGCGGTCGAGGGCGTCGGGGGTCCCGGACCGCTCGGCACCCTCCACCCATCATGGTCCGCGGCGCGAAACACCCCTGAGGGAGACGCACATGAACGGTCAGGCAGCACAGCGGGACGGCCGGTCCCCGGCGGAGGACTCCGTATCGGTGGTCGCGGTCCGCGCGGCCGGCGAGGCGGACGTCGACGTGGCGGCCGCGCTGTTCCGCGGCTACCTCGACTTCTACGAGGTGGACATCGAGGACCCGGACGCCCCGCGGGCCTTCCTGGCGGAGCGGATCGCCAAGGACGAGTCGCTGGTCCTGCTCGCCGATGTCCCGGAGATCGGCACGGTCGGCTTCGCGCAGGTCTACCGCGGGTTCTCCTCCCTCTCCCTGAAGACCGCCTGGGTCCTCAACGACCTCTACGTAGCTCCCGCCGGCCGCCGCACCGGGGCCGGCCGGGCGCTGCTGCGCGAGGTGCTGCGCCGGGCCCACGAGGCCGGGGTGTCCGGTGTGCAGTTGGAGACGGCGTACGACAACACCGTCGCGCAGGGGCTGTACGAGAGCGAGGGCTTCGTCCGCGAGGAGTTCCACGTGTACTTCCACGACCTGGGCTGACGGGTCCGCGGCAGGAGCGCTCACGGGATCGGTGGCGGAGAGGTGAAACATTCTCCGCCGCCGGCGCGTCACAGGGGTGAGAGGGACGTGAGGGGGGAGCACATGCGCCAGGCGCGCAAGGACGGGTTCCGTGAGTTCGCCGCGGGCCGCTCGGGCCATCTGTACCGGTCGGCCGCCCTGCTCGTGGGCGGGGACACCCAGCTCGCGGAGGACCTGGTGCAGGAGACCCTGGGGCGGATGTACCTGCGGTGGGGCCGGATCTCCCGTGTCGACAATCCGGCGGCGTACGCGCAGACCGTGCTGGTACGGGTCTTCCTCACGCACCGGCGCGGTCGGTCCGCGGGGGAGCGGCCGGTCGGCGAGTTCCCCGATGTCGGCGCGCCGACGCCCGGGAGCGGGGGTCCGGCGTCGCGGCCGACGCTGCTGGAGGCCCTGGGGCGGCTGTCGCCCAAGGACCGGGCGGTGCTGGTGCTGCGCTACTGGGAGGACCGCAGCGTCGAGGAGACCGCCGACGCGATGAACGCCGGCTCGGCGGCGGTCCGTGCGCGGACCTCGCGCGCGCTCGCCCGGCTGCGGGAGCAGTTGGGCGGCAGCCTTACCGCCTTCGTGGACCTCTGAAGGCTCCGGCAGGCTCCCGCACCCCATCCCCACCCCCTACCGCCATCCCCTCCCCCTCCCTCCACCCGGCACACGGAAGGCCTGGTCCGCATGTCCTTCGAAGACGAACTCGCCGAAGCCCTCCGGCGCACGGGGGAGGGCTTCGCCCCCGACCCCGGGGCCCTCGCGGAAGCGGGCCGGGCACGCGGCAGGCGCCTGGTGGCGCGCCGCCGGGCCGCCGTGGCCGGTGGATCCGTGGCGGCCCTGGTCCTGATCGCCACGGCGGCCTACTCCGGCGGCCTGTTCGGCGACTTCTACGCCGAGGGCGCGGTCCGTGTCGCGGCCCCGGCCCCGACACCGCCGAGCAACGGGCGGCGGACCGGCACCGGCGCGGTCACCGCCGACCGGATGATCGCCAAGATGCAGGCGCTCCTGCCGGGCGGCCGGATCACCGCGCCCACGGCACGGGGCACGGAGGACGAGCTGGGACCCCGTGTCGGCGTCGTGTTCGACGACGGCAAGGGACCGGCGGCCGTCTCCCTCGGCCTCCAACGGGTGGACCCGTTCGGTAGCGGGGCCCGCGCGCAGACCGAGTGCGAGGACAAGAACCTGCACAGCTACGACGACTGCCGGGTGGAACAACTGCCTGACGGGTCCAGGCTGCTGCTCCACCAGGGGTACGAGTACCCGGACCGCCGGGAGGACACCAAGGTCTGGCGGGCCGTGCTCGTGACGGTGAAGGGCTTCCTGGTCGACGCGTCCGAGTGGAACGCGGCGGCCGACAAGGGCGCCCCCGTCTCCCGGACCGATCCACCGCTGACCATCGAGCAGTTGAAGGGCCTGGTCACCTCGGACACCTGGCACGCGGCCCTGAACGACCTGCCGGCGGCCGAGCCCGAGCCGGCGCCCCGGCCCGAGTCGATCGCCCTGCGGGACCGCAAGGCCGTGGACGCCCTGGACCAGCTGATGCGCCGGCTCGGGATCACCGTCCCGATCGTCTCCCGGGGCGGGCAGGGCGGGTACGGCTACGTCGTACTCGACGACGGCAAGGGCAGGTCGCTGGTCCAGATCAACGTCCAGGCGGCCGCCGGCCCGCTGGGCTTCGCGCGCAACCCCGCCGTCACCACGGAGCCCGACGGCACCGAGGTGAAGGAGACGGCGGGGCCCGGGGAGAAGAACAAGGGCGTGACCCAGTGGAAGGTGGACACCCTGCGCGGGGACGGGCTGCGCGTGCTGATCACGGCTTTCAACACGGCCGACCAGCACGGCCCGGCCACCCGCCCCGCACCCGCGCTGACGATGAAGCAGCTACGGCAGCTCGCGCTCGCCCCGGAGTGGAAGCTCACCACGCCCACGCCCACGCCCGCGCCCACCGACTGATCGGCCTCCGGTCCCGACCGAGCGGTCCTACTTGGCGTCCGCGTAGCACTCCACGACCGCCGTCGTGAACGGGAATCGGACCGGGGTGTCGCCGAAGGCGATCCGGCCGGCCCGTTCGCCGGCGGTGCGGATGGCCTCCACGACGGCCTCGGCCTCCTCGGCCGGGCAGTGCACGATCACCTCGTCGTGCTGGAAGAACACCAGCTCGGCGCGCATGTCGACGGTCGCCTGCCGCAGGGCCGCGAGCAGCAGCAGGGCCCAGTCGGCCGCACTGCCCTGGACGACGAAGTTACGCGTGAACCGGCCGCGGGCCCGGGTGTTGGTCGAGGCGTAGCTCGGCGTCCAGCCGTCCTCCCGGTCCTGCGCGGTCCGGGTCCCGCCCTCGTCGTACCCCTCGCCCGGGTCGACTCCGCCGTCACCCGCCTCGTCGCCCTCGCCGGAGCCGGCGGGCGGCGGGCAGGTGCGGCCCAGCCAGGTCCGTACGAGCCGGCCCTCCTCCCCGGCCTTCGCCGCGTCGTCCACGTACGCGACGGCCCGGGGGAAGCGGCGGCGGAGCGCGGCCAGGTTCTTCAGGCCGTCCCCGGAGGTCTGGCCGTAGACGGCGCCGAGCACGGCGATCTTGGCCTTGTCCCGGTCACCGGAGAAGCCCTGCCGGGAGACGGCGGTGTAGAGGTCCGAGGCCTCCCCGGCGACCTCCATGAAGGCGGGGTCACGGGAGATCGCGGCGAGGACGCGCGGCTCCATCTGGTCGGCGTCGGCGACGACCAGTCGCCAGCCCGGGTCGGCGACCACGGCCCGGCGGATCACCTTGGGGATCTGCAGGGCCCCGCCGCCGTTGGTGACCCAGCGGCCGGTGAGGGTGCCGCCGGGGATGAACTCGGGGCGGAAGCGGCCGTCCCGGACCCAGTCCGCGAGCCAGGACCAGCCGTGGGCGGTGTAGATCCGATAGAGCTTCTTGTACTCGATCAAGGGCTCCACGGCGGGATGGTCCAGCTCCTGGATCTCCCAGCGGCGGGTGGACTTCAGCTTGATGCCGGCCCCCGCGAACGCCTTGATGACGTCCGCGGGCAGATCGGGACGCACCCGTCTGCCGAAGGCGGCGGACACCCGGTCGGCGAGCTCGGCGAGGCGCCGGGGCTCCCCGCCGCCCGCGTACCGCTCGCCCAGCAGCTCGGTCAGCAGCGCGCGGTGCACGTCGGCCCGCCAGGGCAGGCCCGCGCGGTTCATCTCGGCGGCGACGAGGAAGGCCGCCGACTCGGCGGCGGTGAGCAGCCGCATCCGGTCGGGGTGGCCGGTGGCGTCGATCCGTCGCGTCTGGTCGGCATGGACGGCGAGCAGGGCGTCCAAGGGGACCGGGGTGGGCTGCGGTTCGAAGAGGGAGTCCTGGGCGCGGGGTTCGGCGGCGCGCGGGCGCGGATCGGGCGGTACGGGGGCGTCGGTGAGCCGGGCCCAGGCGGCGGCCGCCGAGCGGGGTTCGCCGAAGCGGCCCTCGTGGCCGAGGAGCAGCAGCTCGGCGGCCTCGATGTCGTGGCACCGCTCGACGCGGACGCCTGCGGCGAGCAGCCGGGGGTACACGGCCGCGGTGGACCGCCAGACCCAGCGGGTGCCGGGCGGGGCGGCCCGGATCGCCTCGGCGGGGTCGCGGACGCGCATCCGGATTCCGTCGGAGCCGGGCACGGGCGCGGCGTGCCACCACCCGTCGCCGTCCTCGGCGAGGGCCCACCGGGGAGTGCGGTCGCTCATGGGTGCGAGTGTCCCACCAGGGTCTGACAGGGGCCGGGCGGCGGCCGTCCCCCGGGCGCGGCGGCCCAGATCCGGTGGAGGTGGACGCTGCCGGGAAGGGGACGCGAAAGGGGACATGCCAAGCTGAGAGGTGTGAGAGACCTTGCCGAGACCGTCGACCGAGCCTTCGCCGCCGCCCTCTACGCCCAGGACGACGCCGGGCTGGACACCGGCGCCTCGCTGCTCGTCGCGGACCAGGCGGGCTGGCCCGCCGTCGGGCGGGAGCTGCTGGCGCGCGGGGAGGCGTACGTACGCCAGGGCTGGGAGCGGGGCTGGCAGCCGGCCGACGTGCTGCGACTGGTCCGCCGGGACCTGGAGGAGCGGCACCTGCGCATCACCGGGGACCTGATGGCCGCCGAGGCGCGCCGCTACGCCCGGCTCCCGGCGCGCTGGGGCGTCTCCGAGGTGTGGTGGAAGAGCGACGAGGAGTACGCCGACGGGCTGGCGCAGCGGGAACGATCGGACCGGTTCACGCTGGCCACCGCCTTCCTGGAGGTGCTGCGGCTGCTGATCAGGCTGCCCTCGATCGAGCCGGTGGGTCCGCTGCCCGGCGACCCGGCCGACGCGCTCGCCGAGCACGCCCACATCGAGCCCCGGATGCTGGGCCGGATCCGGGCCCTGCTCGCCAAGGCGGAGGCGACCACCTTCCCGGAGGAGGCGGAGGCGCTCAGCGCCAAGGCCCAGGAACTGATGGCCCGGCACACCGTGGACGAGGCGGTGCTGGCGGCGAGCGGCAAGGGCCCGGCGCAGGTGCCCGGCGCCTGCCGGATCGGGGTCGAGCCGCCGTACGAGGAGGCGAAGGCGGTGCTGCTCGACGCGGTGGCCGGCGCCAACCGCTGCCGGGCGGTGTGGAACGGCGGCTTCGAGTTCTCCACGGTGGTCGGCTTCGAGAGCGACCTGGAGGCGGTGGAGCTGCTCTACACCTCGCTGCTCGTGCAGGGCACGGCGGCGATGACCCGCGCGGAGGCCGCGCAGCGCTCCGGCGGACGCAAGCGGACGAAGACCTTCAGGCAGTCCTTCCTGCTCGCGTACGCCAGCCGGCTCGGCCACCGGCTCGCCGAGACCGCCGAACACACGGCGACGGAGGCCCCCGACAACCTGCCGGCCCTGGTGGCCCGCGACGTGGCGGTCACCTCGCGCGCGGAGGAGATGTTCCCCCGGACCACCACGACCCGGCTGCGGGGCGCCACCGACCACGCGGGCTGGGAGGACGGCACGGCGGCCGCCGACCGCGCCCACATGGGCGGCCGACACAAGCCGCTGCCGGGCTAGGCCGAGCCGCCGCCCCGCTGGTGCAATGCGCGCTCCCAGAGCACTGTGGCGATCATCGGGCCATCCCACCACGGACGGCCCGCCGCTAAGGCGTGTCCTCCGAGCGCAGGGCGCGTGCCTCGGACTTCAGGATGCGCATCGACCGGCCCAGCGAGCGGGCCATGTCGGGCAGTCTCTTGGAACCGAACACCAGCAGGCAGACCACCAGGACCAGGACCAGGTGCCAGGGCTGGAACGCATTGCGGAGCACAGGCGTCTCACCTTCCGTACGGGCCGCTTCTTTTCGAACGACCGGCTCATGGAACAGGCTCGGCCCGCGGTAGGACAAATCTGAAGAAGTCCTGAAAGCGGGCGGGCTCACCGCGCGGCTTCCGGTCACGCCGGCCGAGACGACCGGGACTCCCTACCCCCGAGTAGGGACCTGTACGTGATCAACGGACCACCCCGCGTGCACGTGCATCTGCCCGTGCAGCCGCTCATGAACACAGCTATGATCCGGAGGAGTTGACATCTGCACTATCGGGGGCTTCCTGTGGACCACGCGTACAACGGGATGGCAGCTGCAGAACTCGCTACCTTGTTTGAGCTGACGTGGCAGAAGAGCAGACACAGCAACTCGCAGGGTTCCTGCGTGGAGTTCGCGCGGCTGCCGGGCGGCGATGTCGCCATGCGCAATTCGCGCTTTCCCGACGGACCGGCGCTCGTCTACACACCGGCCGAGATAGAGGCCCTGCTGCTGGGCGTCAAGGACGGCGAGTTCGATCACCTGATCAGCTGACGGAACAGCGCATCCATCAGGCCATGCACGTGCACTGGCCGGGACCGATCGCAATGATCGATCCCGGCCAGTTGTCCTGTGTGCGCCCCTGAGGGACGGCCGCCGGTCGCCGGCCGGCGGTGCTCAGTCCGGGAGCAGGAAGAGCGCCCAGACCACCTTGCCGGTCAGCCGACCCGCGAGCGGGTGCCAACCCCAGCTGTCGCTGTAGGCATCCACCAGGAACAGCCCGCGCCCGGATTCCAGGTCGCAGTTCTCCGACGTCCGCTCCGGTGAGAACGCCCCGCCGGGCCGGTCCTCGCTGGGGTCCCGCACCGCGCACACCAGTCGCGTGCTCCACCGCATCAGGTGCAGCCGTACCGGCGGCTCCGGCTCGGCGTCCGCACCCCGCGCGTCCTCGGGCAGGGCATGGCGCAGCGCGTTGGTGACGAGCTCGGAGACGACCAGGGCCACGTCGTCGAAGCGGTCGTCGAGGCCCCACTGGGACAGGGTCGAACGACAGAAGGAGCGCGCTCCGCGCACCGCGTCGTAGCGGGCGGGCAGGGCGCAGGAGGCGGACCCGGAGACAGCCGTGGGGTCGACCGGGGGCAGCCCCTGCCGTAACGGCTCGAGCATGGTCGATCCATTCGTCCCCATGCGAGGCACTCCCGGGATTCGCGGGCGGAGCGGTCATCTCCGTCCAGAAAGAACTGCGGGGTGGGTCCGGCGCCGGCGCGAACAGCACGCAGGTGCGCGGGGACCATCGTTCCGAATGCTCGGGCCGGATGCAAGGGCAGATGCACGTGCACGCGCCGGACCTGTCCCCTCCCGTGACGGTTCTGACTCATTTCTTCCTACGCATACTTACGGACTTCTTTTCCCGGAGGCGGGATTCCGTTACGGAACGAGTACGGGCCGATGCGTTTTGGTGGCAGACTGCGGCCCCTGGGGTACGGGGGCCCCGAGACGCTCGCGCACACCACGCGCACGCCAATGCGATGGGGAGGGCAGTACTAGTGACCGCAGAAGCAAGCGGTTCTGTGGTGCGCCGCATCCTCCTGGGCTCCCAGCTCAGGCGACTCCGAGAATCCCGCGGCATCACCCGTGAGGCGGCCGGCTACTCGATCCGCGCATCCGAATCGAAGATCAGCCGCTTGGAGTTGGGAAGGGTGAGCTTCAAGGCCAGAGACGTCGAGGACCTCCTCACGCTCTACGGAGTCACGGACAGCACGGAGCGCGAGTCGCTGCTCGGACTGGTCCGCGAGGCCAACGCGACCGGCTGGTGGCACAGTTACGGCGACGTGCTGCCCGGGTGGTTCCAGACGTACATCGGCCTGGAAGGCGCCGCCTCCCTCATCCGCATCTACGAAGTCCAGTTCGTCCACGGACTGTTGCAGACCGAGGCCTACGCCCACGCCGTCGTCAGCCGCGGCATGCCGGGCGCCTCCGGAGCCGAGATCGACCGCCGCGTCGCCCTGCGCCTGGAGCGCCAGAAGGTCCTCGTGTCCGAGAACGCCCCCATCTTCCACGCCGTCCTCGACGAGGCCGCGCTGCGCCGCCCGTACGGCGACCGCGAAGTCATGCGCGGCCAGCTGGAGCACCTCATCGAGGTCTCCCAGCGCCCCAACGTGCAGCTCCAGGTGATGCCCTTCTCCTTCGGCGGCCACGCGGGCGAGAGCGGAGCCTTCACCCTGCTGCGCTTCCCCGAGTCCGACCTCCAGGACATCGTCTATCTGGAACAGCTCACCAGTGCCCTCTACCTGGACAAGGGCGAGGAAGTGGGGCAGTACGAACGGGCGATGGAACGGCTCCAGGCGGACTGCCCCGATGTCGAGCGGACCCGGGATCTTCTCCGCGGCCTGCTCCAACTGTCTTGATCCGCACGTAGTATGACGTCTGATCAGTGCATGATGACCGATCGGTCTCCGGTGCAGCGCACGGGTGCGCGCTCGCAGTAAGGGATGGCATGTCCATATTCAGCGACCTGGCTCACCAGTACATCGACGGCGAATGGCTGGCCGGTACCGGTTCGTGGGACATCATCGACGTCAACCCCTACAACGGGGAGAAGCTCGCGGCCATCACGGTGGCCACCGTCGAGCAGGTGGACCAGGCCTACCGCGGCGCCGAGCGCGCCCAGCGTGAGTGGGCCGCCACCAGCCCGTACATCAGACGCGCCGTCCTGGAACGCGCCCTGCGGATCACCGAGGAGCGCGAGAAGGAGATCGTCGAGGCGATGATCGACGAGCTCGGCGGGACGCGTCCCAAGGCCGAGTACGAGGTCCACCTCGCGATGGAGTTCATCCGGGAGTCCCTCCAGCTCGCCGTTCGGCCCGAGGGGCGGATCCTGCCCTCGCCGGTCGAGGGCAAGGAGAACCGGGTCCAGCGGCTCCCCGTGGGTGTCGTCACGGTGATCAGCCCCTTCAACTTCCCCTTCCTGGTGACCCTGAAGTCGGTCGCCCCGGCCCTGGCGCTGGGCAACGCGGTCGTCATCAAGCCCAACCAGAACGCTCCGGTCGTGGGCGGCGGCGTGATCGCCAAGATCTTCGAGGACGCCGGGCTGCCCGCCGGCCTGCTGAACGTCCTGGTCACCGACATCGCCGAGATAGGCGACGCGCTCCTGACGCACCCCGTCCCCAAGGTCATCTCGTTCGCGGGATCGGACCGGGTCGGCCGGCACGTCGGGGCGATCGCCGCCCGCCACTTCAAGCGGACCGTCCTGGAACTCAGCGGCAACAGCGCGCTCGTCGTGCTCGACGACGCCGACCTCGACTACGCGGTGGACGCGGCCGTCTTCAGCCGCTTCGTCTACCAGGGCCAGGTCTGCATGGCCGCCAACCGCATCCTCGTCGACGCCTCCGTCGCCGAGGAGTTCACCGAGAAGTTCACCGCGCGCGTGCGCGGCCTGAAGACCGGCGACCCGCACGACGCCGACACCCACATCGGCCCCCTGATCAACTCCTTCCAGGCCGACGCCCTGACCACGCTCGTGGACCAGGCCGTGGAATCCGGCGCGCAGGCCCTCGTACGGGGTTCTACGCGCGGCAACCTGGTCGAACCCACGGTGCTCGCCGGGATCCCCGAGGACTCCCCGCTGCTGAGCCAGGAGATCTTCGGCCCGGTGGCCCTGCTCGTGGTCTTCGACGGCGAGGACGAGGCCGTACGGCTGACCAACGCCACCCCGTACGGGCTCAGCGGCGCCGTGCACACCCGGGACGTGGAGCGGGGCGTCCGCTTCGCCCAGCGGATCGAGACGGGCATGATCCACGTCAACGACTCCACGATCGGGGACGAGCCGCTGGCCGCGTTCGGCGGCGAGAAGGCCTCGGGCCTGGGCCGACTGAACGGCGAGGCCACGATCGAGGCCTTCACCACCCAGAAGTGGATCTCCGTCCAGCACGGCCGGACGACCTTCCCGTTCTAGGTCTCACAGGTCGTCCCCCTAGACTCGGCCGGGCGTAGGCAGCCGCCCGGGGGAGATCGAGTTGAGCAACATACCGGAGACCGGCCGGACCCCTCGGGTCCAGAACCGGCTCGTCGTCATCCAGATCGTGGTCTTCTCACTGTTGCTCACGCTGGGCGGACGCCTGTGGTACCTCCAGATACGCAATGGCTCGGAGTACACGGACGAGGCGAAGAACAACCACGTCCAGCAGGTGGTCCAGCCCGCCGTGCGCGGCTCGATCCTGGACTCGCGCGGGGTGCCGCTCGCCGACAACGCGACCCACCTCGTGGTCTCCGCCAGCCGCACCGAGCTGCTGACCATGAAGGACAAGGGCCGGTCCGTGCTGACCCGGCTCGCCGAGGTGCTGGGCACGGATCCCCAGGAGGTCATCGACAAGGTCCGGCTCTGCGACGCCAAGACCAAGCAGCCCTGTTGGAACGGTTCCCCCTACCAGCCGATCCCGGTCAGCAACCAGGCCACCACCGAGCAGGCCCTGCAGATCCGCGAGCACCCCGAGGACTTCCCGGGCATCACGGCCGAGGCGACCGCCCTGCGCCGGTACGCGGCCCCGGACGAGGCCAACACCTCCCAGGTGCTGGGCTACCTCTCGCCGGTCACCGACGAGGAGATCGCCAAGGCGAAGAAGTCGGAGTCGCCGTACCTGCGTTCCGACCAGGTGGGCCGCTCCGGGCTGGAGCGCACGTACGACAAGGAGCTGCGCGGCAAGGCGGGCATCACCCGCTACGAGGTGGACAACCTCGGCCGGGTCATCGGCCAGGGCGAGACCGACCCGGCGAAGCCCGGCTCGAACGTCGTGACCTCGATCGACTCCCGGGTGCAGGCGGTCGCCGAGCGCGAGCTGAACAACGCGATGATCGAGGCCCGCAAGGTCAACGACAAGAACACCGGCCGCAACTACGAGGCCGACTCGGGCGCCGTCGTGGTGATGGAGACCAAGACCGGCCGGGTCGTGGCGATGGCCTCGAACCCGACCTACGACCCCAACGCCTGGGTGGGCGGCATCTCCGCCAAGGACTACGCCGGCCTCACCGACAAGGAGTCGAACTACCCGCTGCTGAACCGGGCCATCCAGGCCCAGGCGGCGCCGGGCTCCATCTTCAAGGTGGTCACCTCGACGGCCGCGGTCAACGCCGGGTACCCGTTCAACAACCGCTACCCCTGCCCCAGCTCGTACTCGGTCGGCAGCCAGACCTTCACGAACTTCGAGTCCCAGGGCCACGGTGACATCACCATCGGTCGGGCGCTGGAGGTCTCCTGCGACACCGTCTACTACGCCCTCGCGGACCAGGAGTGGAAGAAGGACGGCGGCATCAAGCCGAAGAAGGACCCGAAGGACTGGTTCCTCAAGACCGCCCACGAGTTCGGGCTGGGCAAGCGCACCGGCATCGACCTGCCGAACGAGGTCCCCGGCCGGGTCCCCGACCGCAAGTGGAAGCAGGACTTCTTCGAGGCGAACAAGGACGCCTGGTGCCGCGACGGCAAGAAGAACGGCTCCTTCGCCGAGAAGATCGCCTACGAGAACTGCCGCCAGGGCAACCAGATGCGTGAGGGTGACGCCATCAACTACTCGATCGGGCAGGGCGACACGCTCGTCACCCCGATCCAGATGGCGTCCGTCTACTCGGCCATCGCCAACGGCGGCACGCTGCACCAGCCCAGCATCGGCAAGGCGATCGTGAGCGCCGACGGGAAGTCGGTCCAGGAGATCGCGCCCAAGGAGACGGGCAAGCTGCCGATGGATGCGAAGACCCGCGACAACATCGACGAGGCCCTCGCCGGCGTGGCCACCAACGGCAGCGCCGCCTGGCGCTTCGGTGGCTGGCCGCAGAAGCAGATCCCGATGCACGCCAAGACGGGCACGGCCGAGGTCCAGGGCAAGCAGACGACCTCGTGGTTCGCCTCGTACACCGAGGACTACGCGATCGTCATGACCATCTCCCAGGGCGGCACCGGCTCGGGCGCCTCGGGACCGGCCGTTCGCAACATCTACGAGGCGATGTACGGGCTCGACCCGACGGGCAAGCAGGACCTCTCCAAGGCCCTGCTCCCGCAGCCCGCCACCGCGCTGCCGGCGATCCGCCCCGACGGCGAGATCGAAGGCAACTGAACCTCGGATGAGGACAGGCTCTGACCTAGATGCTGCGTAGCGTGGGTCGTGTCGGGGGGAAGAAGCCCCCCGGCACGACACCCCACGCATAAGGCGGTCGGTCATGGCTCAGATCTCCACCGAAGTCCCCGGCGACGAGCGCGGCACTCTCCTCGCCTTCGTCGAAGCCCAGCGCACGGCGATCCGCGAATCGCTCCTCGGGCTCAGCGAGGAGCAGGCCGCGAGCCGCCCCAGCGTCAGCGAGCTCAACCTGTCCGGTCTGCTCAAGCACGTGGCCGAGGTCGAGCTGAACTGGCTGCGCCTGGCGCAGCAGGCACCGAACGAGCGGGCGCGTACCCAGGAGACCTGGGGTGAGGCCTTCCGCCTGGTCGACGGCGAGTCCATCCCGTCGGTGCTCGCCTTCTGGGACGAGGTCGCGCAGCAGACGGCGGCCTTCGTCGCCTCCGTCCCGAGCCTGGACGACACCTTCCCGCTGCCGCCGGCGCCCTGGTTCCCCAAGGACACCAAGGTCTCGATGCGCTGGATGCTCCTGCACCTGGTGGAGGAGTTCGCCCGGCACGCGGGTCACGCGGACATCGTCCGGGAGTCCCTGGACGGCACCCGCGCCATGGGCTGAACGTGGGTGAGTAGCCTGGCCCCATGTCAGCGATCCGGCTTCTTGTCCTCGGTGCGGTCCGCCAGCACGGGCGGGCCCACGGGTACCAGGTACGCAACGACCTGGAGTACTGGGGCGCCCACGAGTGGTCGAACACCAAGCCCGGATCGATCTACCACGCGCTCAAGCAGATGGCGAAGCAAGGCGTCCTGCACGCGCACGAGGTGGCGCCGAGCGCGGCGGGCGGGCCCCCGCGCACCGAGTACGAGGTGACGGACGCGGGCCGTGAGGAGTACTTCCGGCTGCTGCGCGAGGCCCTCGCGGCGTACGACCAGAAGACGGACGTGCTGTCCGCGGCGATCGGCTTCATGGTCGATCTGCCGCGGGCGGAGGTGCTCGCGCTGCTCCGGGAGCGGATGGCGAAGCTGGCGCTCTGGCGGTCGTCGGTGACGGACTACTACACGCCGGAGGGCGGCCCGGAGGCGCTGGGCCACATCGGCGAGATCATGCACATGTGGGTCCACTCCGCGGATGCCGAGGCGGAGTGGACGCGCGGGCTGGTCGCCCGGATCGAGGGCGGCGCGTACTCCTTCGCCGGTGAGGGCGGCGCTCCGTTCGTGGGGGTCCTCGCGGACGGCCAGGAGAATCCGTACGCCGCGCACCAGGATGCGTAATCAAGTTTGACTAGCCGGAAGGCGGGCATTACCTTGGCGCCCCCAGCTACTCAAATTTGATTACCGGAGGAGCGGTTTTGGCGATCTTCGTCGAAGGTGTCCACAAGCGGTACGGCGACAAGCCCGCGCTGGCGGGGCTCGACCTGGAGGTGAAGCCCGGCACGGTGCACGCCGTGCTCGGGCCCAACGGAGCCGGAAAGACCACGGCGGTGCGCATCATGAGCACCCTGCTGCGGCACGACGAGGGCGTGGTCCGGGTCGCCGGCCACGACGTACGCACCCAGGCGCCGGCCGTCCGCGCCCGGATCGGGCTGCTCGGCCAGCACGCGGCGCTCGACGAGGACCTGGCCGGACGGCAGAACCTGGAGATGTTCGGCCGGCTCCACCACCTCGGCGCGCGGCGGGCCGCACTGCGGGCCGACGAACTGCTGGACCGCTTCGGCCTCGCGGACACCGGCCGCAAGCCGGTGAAGCAGTACAGCGGCGGCATGCGCCGCCGGCTCGACCTCGCGGCGTCCCTGATCACCGACCCGCAGGTGCTCTTCCTCGACGAGCCCACCACCGGGCTCGATCCGCGCGGCCGCGCCGAGGTGTGGAGCGCGGTCCGCTCCCTGGTGGGCGGCGGCACCACCGTCCTGCTGACCACGCAGTACCTGGAGGAGGCCGACCAGCTGGCCGACCGCATCACGCTGTTCGACGCGGGCCGGGTGGCGGCCGAGGGCACGGCCGACGAGCTGAAGGCCCTGGTCGGGGCGGACCGGATCGTCGTGGTCCTGCGGGACGCGGCGCGAGTGGCGCAGGCGGCGCGGCTGCTGCCGGACCCGACCGTGGATCCGGAGTCCCTGACCCTGAGCTTCCCGGTGGCGGACCGGACGGCGGGCCTGACCCTGACCCTGCGCGCACTGGAAGGGGCCGGTATCGAGGCGCTCGACGTCGCGGTCCGCCGCCCCACGCTCGACGAGGTCTTCCTGCACCTGACCGACCGCGAGGACGCCACGGAGGTGGCCGCATGAGCGCCGCATGGGTGGTCTCGGACTCCTGGACGATGACCCGGCGCGAGTTCGCGCACTGGGGCCGGCGGCCGGTCCAGATGGTCGTCGGACTGGCTTTCCCGGTGATGCTGCTGCTGATGTTCGGCTTCCTCATCGGCGGCGGCCGCGGGATCGACGGCGAGTACGTGGAGTTCCTGGTGCCCGGGATGCTCGCGCTGACCATGGCCTTCGGCCTGGAGGCGACGATGACCGCCGTCACCCAGGACCTCGGCAAGGGGGTGATCGACCGGTTCCGCGCCATGCCGATGTCCTCCGCGGCGGTCCTGGTCGGCCGCAGCGTGGCGGACATGGTCCAGTCGGCACTGGGCCTGGTCGTCCTCGCGGGCGTCGGCCTGCTGCTGGGCTGGCGCCCGCACGGCTCGCCCGCAGCCACCCTGGCGGCCTTCGCGCTGCTCCTGCTGCTGCGCCTGGCGATGCTGTGGATCGGCATCTACCTCGGCATGGTCGCGGGCCGTCCGGAGATGGTGCAGGCGGTGCAGATCCTGGTGTGGCCGGTGGGCTTCCTCTCCAACGCCTTCGCCACACCGGAGGCCATGCCGGGCTGGCTGGGGACGGTGGTGGAATGGAACCCGATGTCGGCGACGGCGACGGCGGTCCGCGACCTGTTCGACAACCCCGCCGCGGCCGGCGGCTCGTGGGCCGGTGACCACGCGGCGTTGCTCGCCGTCGGCTGGCCGGTCCTGCTACTGGCGGTCTTCTTCCCGCTGGCGGTGGGCAGATTCCGGGGCCTGAGCCGGTAGCCGCCGGAGCGGACTTGCACCTCACGCCACGTGAGGGACCACAGTGAAGGGCGTACCCGACCAGAGGGCGGAAGAGATGAGCTACTCCGTGGGCCAGGTCGCCGGCTTCGCCGCGGTCACCGTGCGCACCCTGCACCACTACGACGAGATCGGGCTGCTCTCACCGAGCGGCCGCAGCCACGCGGGACACCGGCGGTACGACGACGCCGACCTGGACCGGCTGCAGCGGATCCTGTTCTACCGGGAGCTCGGCTTCCCCCTCGACGAGGTCGCGGTCCTGCTGGACGACCCGGAGACCGATCAGCGGGAGCATCTGCGCCGGCAGCATGCCCTGCTGACCGACCGGATCGACCGGCTCCAGCAGATGGCCAAGGCCGTCGAGCACGCCATGGAGGCGAAGAAGATGGGCATCAACCTCACGCCCGAGGAGAAGTTCGAGGTCTTCGGTGACTTCGATCCCGACGAGCACGCCGAGGAGGCGCAGCGCCGCTGGGGCGGAACGGACGCGTACAAGGAGTCGGCGCGCCGGACCGCCTCGTACACCAAGGAGGACTGGCAGCGGGTCCAGGCACAGGCCGAGGGGATCAACCGGCGGTTCGCGGACCTGCTGGCCTCCGGCGCGCCCGCGGAGTGCGAGGAGGCCATGGACCTCGCCGAGGAGCACCGCGGCTGGATCAACGGCAGCTACTACTTCTGCACCTACGAGGTCCACACCTGCCTCGGCGAGATGTACGTCGCGGACGAGCGGTTCACGCAGTACTACGAGGCCGTCCGGCCGGGCCTCGCGGTCTACGTCAGGGACGCGATCCTGGCGAACGCGGTGCGCAAGGCGTAGCCGGATGATCACCCGCGCGACCCCCTCCGGTCCCTGGAACCGGGCGGGGGTCGTGTGCGTTGATAATTGAAACCGCTCCTTCCGCCTTACGCCCCCCGATCCAGGAGAGCCCGGAACCCGTGTATACGCTTGCGCTCGGCCCACAGTGGCTGTCCCCGGACTACCTGATCTCGCACTTCGGTCTGATCGGCATCCTGGTCATCGTCTTCGCCGAATCGGGACTCTTCGCCTTCCTTCCCGGTGACTCCCTGCTGTTCACGGCGGGTCTGCTGGTCGCGGACGGGCAGTACATCAAGCAGCCGCTGTGGCTGGTCTGCACCCTGATCGTGGCCGCCGCCATCATCGGTGACCAGGTCGGATACATGATCGGCAAGTTCTTCGGGCCGAAGCTCTTCAACCGCCCGAAGTCCAAGCTCTTCAAGCGGGAGAACCTGGACAAGGCGCACGAGTTCATGGACAAGCACGGCCCGAAGGCCATCGTGCTCGCCCGCTTCGTGCCGATCATCCGCACCTTCGCCCCGATGGTCGCGGGCGCCGGCACGATGAAGTACCGCACCTTCCTGACCTACAACGTCATCGGCGGCATCGGCTGGGGTGCGGGCGTCACGCTCGCCGGCTACTGGCTCGGACAGATCGAGTTCATCAAGACGAACGTCGAGCCGATCCTGGTGGGCATCGTCCTGATCTCGGTCATCCCGGTGATCTTCGAGGTGCTGAAGGCCCGCAAGGAGGGCAAGGCGGCCGCCGAGTCCGCCGAGGCCGTGGTCGACGGTTCCGCCCCGCAGGCCCCGGGCGCGCGCGGCCGCCACGCCAAGCGCTGAGGCCCGCCCGCAGCACCCCCGTACGCCCGTACCGCCCCGGAGAGCCCATCAAGGGCCCCGGGGCGTACGTGTGCCCGCACCAGGCCGCGTACGGGCACACGTACGGGCCACGCACGGGTCTCGTACGGGCCCCGCACGGGCCCCGCACGAGCGCATCCACGCGGTGCGTCGGTGCTCAGAAGCCTCGGGTCCGCTTGGCCGCACGGCGCTTGGCGGCGCTGGCGGCTCCCGGGATGCGCATGAACAGCCGCGAGGCCTCCGACCCGAGGTTGACCCCGATCGCGATGGCCAGCGCGACGGCCGCGGCGTTCACCAGCGAGCCCAGGCCCTCGTTCAGCCGGTTCTCGGCGATCAGCAGCAGCCCGTAATACACCGCCGAGCCGGGCAGCAGCGGGCCGATGGCGGCCGTCACGTACGGCAGGGCGGAGGCGAAGCGGTAGCGGGAGAAGAGCTGCCCGAACAGGCCCACCAGCCCGGCCGCGACGGCCGTGGACGGGACGGGCGGAATGCCTCCCGCGTAGTGCAGGGCCCCGAAGGTGACCCAGGCGACCGCGCCGTTCAGCGTCACGATCCAGACGCTGGAGCGCTCCTGCTGGAGCAGGATCGCGAAGGTGAACACCAGCACCATCGAGGCGGCGATCTGGATCAGCGGCCGCTGCTGGATCTGCAAGACCTCCTCCGGGCGCGGCGAGGCGTCGAACTGCAGCCCGACGTAGAGCACCACCAGCACGCCCATGATGATGCCGATGAAGAGGTACATGACCTCCAGCAGCCGGGCGGAGGCGGTGATGTAGTAGCCGGTCAGACCGTCCTGCACGGCCGCGACCACAGCTCGTCCCGGCAGCAGCGCGAAGAGCCCACCGGTGATCACGGCGGAGGCCTTGACGTCGATCGTCGTCATGTTGAGCGCGACCCCGATGGCGGCCGGCGGCATCGCGGCGACCACGAACTGGTAGAACTCGGGCAGCCCGCGCCCGGCGCACAGCCAGGCCAGGCGGTCACCGAGGACCGCGCCGATCGCAGCCGCGACGAAGACGAGGACCCCGCCGCCGACGAGCGTGGAGGCGGCCCCGGCGAGCAGTCCGGCGGAGGCCGTGAGCATCCAGCCGGGGTAGGGGTGCCGGTTGCGGCGGATCTCGGCGAGGCGCCGGTAGGCCTCCTCCAGCGACACGTCGATCTCGTGGGCGCTGATGTCGTCCACGAGCCGGAACACGGCCGCGAGCCGGTTGTAGTCGGTGCCGCGTCGGCGCACGGTCCGGCTGGCCGTGACCGGGTCGCCCACCAGCGAGGGGTGGTGGGTGATGGAGAGCATGGTGAAGGTGACGGTCGGCTCGCAGCGGTCCAGTCCGTACGAGCGGGCCACCGCGAACATCGCGGCCTCGACGTCCTCGGCGCCCTCACCACCCGCGAGCAGCAGCTCGCCGATGCGCAGGGTCAGGTCGAGCACACGGCCCACGGCGGGCCCGGTCTCGCTGTGGCGCTGCACGAGCTCCGGTACGGGGCGCACGTCGACCGGCATGCGCAGCATCGTGCGCATGCGGTCCTGCCAGGGCGATTCCTTCATCCGCGCGACGGGGAAGCCTTGGCCGGGGGTGTAGGCGGGCGGGGACTGCGCGGCCCGGTAGGTGGCCGGGGCGGCGAAGGCCGACCCCTCGGGCTCGGGCTCCACCGGATCGGCGCCCGCCGGACGGGCGAATTCCGAGGTGGGCTGGTCCTCCTCGAAAACGTCCGGCTCCATGCCGGGCGGCGGCGTGAAGGCGCTGTGCGCCTCGTCGGACTGGGGCTTCCTGTCCTCTGCCCCGTCGGCCTCCGCCACGCGTCCTCCAGTCCGTGATCACCCGGGGTATCAGTATGCGGAATCGTTTCCTCCCGCCGCACACCCAGCGCGCACCCGCCGTACGGCCGGCGCGCACCCACCGCATACCCGGTGACGCCCGTCGCAGCGGTCCGAGAACGCGACAGCGGGCGGCATCCCGGTCCGGGATACCGCCCGCCATGTCACGAGGGGCGCGGGGGAGCACCCCGGCCCGTCACCGCCGAGCGCGAGCTCAGTGGTGGCCGCCCTGCGCCTCCAGGCGCTTGAACGAGGCCTCGATCTCGGCCTCGGCCTCGGTGCGGCCGACCCAGTTCGCGCCCTCGACGGACTTGCCCGGCTCCAGGTCCTTGTAGACCTCGAAGAAGTGCTGGATCTCCAGGCGGTCGAACTCGGAGACGTGGTGGATGTCGCGCAGGTGCTCGACACGCGGGTCGGAGGCCGGCACGCAGAGCAGCTTGGCGTCGCCGCCCGCCTCGTCCGTCATGTTGAACATGCCGATGGCGCGGCACTTGATCAGGCAACCCGGGAAGGTCGGCTCGTCGAGGATGACCAGCGCGTCCAGCGGGTCGCCGTCCTCGCCGAGGGTGTTCTCGACGAAGCCGTAGTCGGCCGGGTAGCTGGTCGAGGTGAAGAGGCGACGGTCCAGACGGATCCGGCCGGTCTCGTGGTCCACCTCGTACTTGTTCCGCGAACCCTTGGGGATCTCGATGGTGACGTCGAACTCCACGTCCTGCTCCTCCATGATCAGCTGCATTGCTTCGGGACTGCGTCGATTCATCTGCGTGCGCGTCCGTCCCAGCCCTGCCGGGTGGGGTGCCATGCTCGCGGCAAGACGCAGTGGTTAAGTGTCCCTCACGCATATGTGTGATCGCGAAAGGGGCTGGTCCGAGGTGCCATTGGTCAAGACCTGGCAGCTCATCGCAGGGTCGGCCGTCGCCGGCCTCGCCCTGTCGGTGGCAGCGGTGACCGCGGCCGGTCCTTGGGACTCCGGCCAGCGTAAGGCCGAGCGGGACAGAGCCGCCTCCTGGGACCGTACGGGTGGCGCAGATCACGGTGGAGGGGCCCGTTCCGGCACCTTGCCCGAGGCCGCGCCCAGCGCCCCCGGGGTGCTCGGCGCGATCGGCCCCGGCGCCCCGCGCGCGCAGAGCGCCCCCGCCGAGCCCGCCTCCGCCGACGGCCTGGGCGCCGCCCTGAAGCCGCTGCTCGCCGATCCCGCGCTGGGCACCGTCCGTACCGCGTCCGTGGTCGACACCGCCACCGGGCAGGTCCTCTACGACTCCGGGGCGCGGGACGCGATGACCCCCGCCTCCACCGTCAAGATCGTCACCGCCGCGGCCGTGCTGGCCGCCCTCGGGCCCGAGCACCGGATCCGGACCACCGTCACGCCCGGCGCCGCCCCCGGACAGATCGTCCTGGTCGGCGGGGGCGACCCCTCCCTCACCGCGAAGAAGAAGCGCCCCGCGGGATCCGGCGGCAGCCTCGTCGCCCTCGCCGCCGACACCGCGCAGGCCCTCAAGGCCGCCGGCACCGACACGGTGACCCTCGGCTACGACGACAGCCTCTACACCGGACCCGTCCGCCACCCGATCGGCGGCAACCCCAACATCGCTCCCGTGACCGCCCTGACGGCCGACGAGGGCCGCCCCGACGACTCCGCCTCCGGGCCCGTGGACCGCTCCGAGGACCCCTCCCGCGACGCCGCCCGCGCCTTCGGCACCCTGCTGGCCGAGCGCGGCATCAAGGTCACCGGCGAACCGGCGAAGGCCCGGGCCGCCGCCGGGGTCCAGCCGCTGGCCGTCACCCTCTCCACCCCGATCGGCGGGCTCGTCGAGCGGATGCTGACCAACAGCGACAACGACATCGCCGAGGCCCTCGCCCGCCAGACCGCCCTGGCCTCCGGCCGACCCGCGAGCTTCGAAGGCGCCGAGAAGGCCGTCACCGACCGGCTCACCGCCCTCGGCATCGACACCGCCGGCTCCCGCTTCGCCGACGGCAGCGGCCTGAACCGCGCCGACAAGGTCAGCGCCGGCCTGCTGACCGGGCTCCTCACCAAGGCCGCCGATCCCGCTCGCCCCGAGCTGCGCCCGGTCCTCACCGGACTGCCCGTCGCCGGATTCACCGGAACCCTGAAGGGCCGCAACTCCGGCACCTCCCCGGCCGCCGGCCTGCTCCGCGCCAAGACCGGCACCCTGACCGGGGTGAACTCGCTCTCCGGGACGGTCGTCGACTCCTCCGGCCGACTGCTCGCCTTCGCCTTCCTCACGGCGAACAGCCCCGGCCCCGAGAGCGCGGAGAAGGCCCTCGACAAGCTGGCCGCCGCCGTCGCGACCGCTTCGTAGGGGGTCCGTAGAAGGGCCGGTCCACGTACGGTTGACGCATGACGAGCATCGGTGGTGCGGAGATGGTCGACTGGAACCTCGCGGTGGCGACCGCGACCCGACTGGTACGACCCGGCCCGGAGGTCACCCGGGACGAGGCGCGGGCCGTCGTCGCGGAGCTGCGGCGGCACGCCAAGACCTCGGAACGGCACGTGCGCGAGTTCACCCGGATGATCCCCGAGGGGGTGACCGTCCCCGACACGCCCGTCCTGGTCGTCGACCGGGCCGGCTGGGTCAAGGCCAACGTCGCCGGATTCCGCGAGCTGCTCCAGCCGCTGCTCGGCAAGATGCAGGACCGCCGCGCGGGCACCACCGGCGGAGCCGTCCTCGGCGCCGTCGGCGGCAAGGTCACCGGCGTCGAACTGGGGATGCTGCTGAGCTTCCTGGCCTCCCGGGTCCTGGGCCAGTACGAGACCTTCGCACCGGTCACCCGGGACCTGCCCGGCGCCGGCGGTGGCCGGCTGCTGCTCGTCGCGCCCAACATCGTGCACGTCGAGCGCGAGTTGGAGGTGCACCCCCACGACTTCCGGCTCTGGGTCTGCCTGCACGAGGAGACGCACCGTACACAGTTCACGGCCGTCCCGTGGCTGCGCGAGCACCTCGAAGGCGAAATCCAGACGTTTCTCGGCGCCACCGAGGTCGACCCGTCCACCGTCCTGGAACGCCTCCGCGAGGCCGCCCAGTCCTTCGCGGGCGCCCGCCCCGACACCGACCAGGGGGACGAGGGACGCTCCCTCGTGGAACTCGTACAGACCCCGGAGCAGCGCGAGATCCTGGGCCGTCTGACGGCCGTCATGTCCCTGCTGGAAGGCCACGCCGACTTCGTGATGGACGGGGTCGGCCCCCAGGTGGTGCCCTCGGTCGCCGAGATCCGCGAGAAGTTCCAGCAGCGCCGGGCCAGCGGCGCCGGCCGCCTCGACGTCGCCCTGCGCAAGCTGTTGGGCCTCGATGCCAAGCTGCGCCAGTACCGCGACGGCGAGCGCTTCGTGCGCGCCGTCGTCGGCCAGGTGGGCATGGACGGCTTCAACCGGGTGTGGACCTCCCCGAACACACTGCCGACCAAGGCCGAGATCGCCAGCCCCGCCGACTGGGTGGCACGCGTGCACCGTAAGGGGAGCGAACCGAGCGAAGCGGAGTGACACAGGGGGCGTAAACATGTCTCACTGGGGGAAGCAGCGTCACCCGTCCGAGGGACCGTGGGCCGTGGAAGGGCGTGCGATGCTCGGGGAACGGCTCGGTTCTGTCACCATCGACGCACTCTGAGTGACATCCTCCCGTTCCGCGGGGGCAGCCGGGCAGCAGCACCCCAGCACACCACCCCAACGCCTCCGAGGCATCCGAACTCCATCGAAGGGCACCGGACATGGGTCCCCATCCTGCGGTCGCGGCGATACGCCTGGCGGTCCGCCGCGTACTCCACGACGTCCTCACCGACCTCACCGACCACACAGGCAGTCCCGCCGCCCCCCGCCGCCCCGGGGGCCCCCTGCCGCTCGTCCTCGTCGCCTGCTCCGGCGGCGCGGACTCCATGGCGCTCGCCTCCGCCCTCGCCTTCGAGGCCCCCAAGCTCGGCATCCGGGCCGGCGGCATCACCGTCGACCACGGACTGCAGCCCGGCTCCGACCTGCGCGCCGCCGAGGTCGTCACCCGCATGACCGCACTCCGGCTCGACCCGGTGGAGTCCGTCGCCGTGCGCGTCGGCCGCGACGGCGGACCCGAGGCCGCCGCCCGCGACGCCCGCTACGGGGCCCTGGACGAGGCCGCGGACCGCCTGGGCGCCGCCGCCGTGCTGCTCGGCCACACCCGGGACGATCAAGCCGAAACCGTCCTGCTGGGCCTGGCCCGCGGCTCCGGCATCCGTTCGCTCTCCGGCATGCCCGAGGTCTCCGGCGGGTCCGCCGGCCGCACGAACCGCTACCGCCGCCCCTTCCTCCAGGTCGACCGGCAGACCGCCCGCAAGGCCTGCATGGTCCAGTCCCTCCCCGTCTGGGACGACCCGCACAACATCGACCCCGCCTACACCCGCTCCCGGCTGCGCCACGAGGGGCTGCCCGCCCTCGAGAAGGCGCTCGGCAAGGGGGTCGTCGAGGCGCTCGCCCGCACCGCGCAGCTCTCCCGCGACGACGCCGACGCCCTGGACGCCTGGGCCGCCGAGGCGGAGACCGGCGTACGCGACGCGGACGGCCGCCTGGAGTGCGCCAAGCTCTACGCCCTGCCCCCGGCCGTCCGCCGCCGCGTGCTGCGCAGGGCCGTCGTCGCGGCGGGGTCTCCCGCGGGCTCCCTCTTCGCCCGCCACATCGAAGAAGTCGACCGTCTCATCACCGGATGGCGGGGTCAGGGCGCCATCAACCTGCCCGGCCGGGTCGAGGCCCAGCGGCAGGGTGGCAGACTTGTCATCCGGCAGGGCTGATTGGTGCTGAAACACGGCTGAGTCCTCCGGGGTCGCCCCCGGAGCCCCGGCCGACAACGAAAGTGATGCGGGTGGACGAGAAGGACATGGGCAGCGACCTCCAGTCGGTGCTCATCACCAAGGAAGAGATCGACGCGAAGCTGGCCGAGCTGGCCGCGAAGATCGACGCGGAGTACGCGGGCAAGGACCTGCTCATCGTCGGTGTGCTCAAGGGCGCCGTGATGGTGATGGCGGACCTGGCGCGCGCCTTGTCCACCCCGCTCACCATGGACTGGATGGCGGTGTCCTCGTACGGCGCCGGGACCCAGTCCTCCGGTGTGGTGCGGATCCTCAAGGACCTGGACACCGACATCAAGGACAAGCACGTCCTGATCGTCGAGGACATCATCGACTCGGGTCTGACGCTGTCCTGGCTGCTGTCGAACCTGGGCTCCCGCCAGCCGGCCTCCCTGGAGGTCGTCACGCTGCTGCGCAAGCCCGAGGCGGCGAAGGTCGCGATCGACGTGAAGTGGGTCGGCTTCGACATCCCCAACGAGTTCGTCGTGGGCTACGGCCTGGACTACGCGGAGAAGTACCGCAACCTGCCGTTCGTCGGCACGCTCGCCCCGCACGTCTACGGCGGCTGATCCACCCCCGCCCGCCCCCCGTCCCCGGGAACCCCGCCGAGCCTGCGGGGAACCTGGGGGCGATTCCCGGCGTTGAAGCAGGGGAAGGCGGGTCTGTCAGCCGTCCCACAGGGCCGCGGGTGACAATTCAGGGGTACATTCCGAAGAACAGTCTTTACTCACAGCAGCATTTACCTACGGGCAGGAGGGACGGGACGCCTGGCGTCCCGTATGGATGGACGTGAAGCGATACTTCCGTGGGCCGGTCATGTGGATCGTGCTGGCCGTCCTCGCCGTGGTCGTGTTGATGAATGTCGTCGGCTCCGGCGGCGGCTACAAGTCGGTGGACACCAGCGAGGTCATCAAGGCGATCAACACTGGCCAGGTGGAGACAGCCAAGCTGACCACCGGCGACAGCCAGATGATCAAGATCGAGCTCAAGCAAGGCGAGAAGCTCGGCAAGCACGACGGCACCAAGTTCCAGGCCAACTACATCGGGGATCAGGGCGTCCAGCTCGCCCAGAGCCTCCAGACCAAGTACGACGCCGGTCAGATCCCGGACGGGTACTCCGTCACGCCGGACAAGACCAGCCCGTTCCTGAGCGTGCTGCTCTCGCTCCTGCCCTTCGTGCTCATCGTCGTTGTCTTCCTGTTCCTGATGAACCAGATGCAGGGCGGCGGCTCCCGAGTCATGAACTTCGGGAAGTCCAAGGCCAAGCTCATCACCAAGGACACCCCGAAGACCACGTTCGCCGATGTCGCGGGCTCGGACGAGGCCGTCGAGGAACTCCACGAGATCAAGGAGTTCCTCCAGGAGCCGGCGAAGTTCCAGGCCGTCGGCGCCAAGATCCCCAAGGGTGTGCTGCTGTACGGCCCGCCCGGCACCGGCAAGACCCTGCTGGCGCGTGCCGTCGCGGGCGAGGCCGGCGTCCCCTTCTACTCGATCTCCGGGTCCGACTTCGTCGAGATGTTCGTCGGTGTCGGTGCCTCGCGTGTCCGTGACCTGTTCGAACAGGCCAAGGCCAACGCTCCGGCGATCGTCTTCGTCGACGAGATCGACGCCGTCGGCCGGCACCGCGGTGCGGGTCTGGGCGGCGGTCACGACGAGCGCGAGCAGACCCTCAACCAGCTGCTGGTCGAGATGGACGGCTTCGACGTGAAGGGCGGCGTCATCCTGATCGCCGCCACGAACCGCCCGGACATCCTCGACCCGGCGCTGCTGCGCCCGGGCCGCTTCGACCGGCAGATCGCGGTCGACCGTCCGGACATGCAGGGCCGTCTGGAGATCCTCAAGGTCCACCAGAAGGGCAAGCCGGTCGCCCCGGACGTCGACCTGGGCGCGGTCGCCCGTCGCACGCCCGGCTTCACCGGTGCCGATCTCTCCAACGTCCTGAACGAGGCCGCGCTGCTCACGGCCCGCTCGGACAAGAAGCTGATCGACAACCACTCGCTGGACGAGGCGATCGACCGCGTCGTGGCGGGCCCGCAGAAGCGGACCCGGATCATGTCGGACCGGGAAAAGAAGATCACCGCGTACCACGAGGGCGGACACGCCCTGGTCGCGGCGGCCTCCCCGAACTCCGACCCGGTCCACAAGATCACGATCCTGTCCCGCGGTCGGGCCCTGGGTTACACCATGGTCCTGCCCGACGAGGACAAGTACTCGACCACGCGCAACGAGATGCTCGACCAGCTGGCGTACATGCTGGGTGGGCGCGCGGCGGAGGAGCTGGTCTTCCACGACCCGACCACCGGCGCGGCGAACGACATCGAGAAGGCCACCGCCACGGCGCGGGCCATGGTCACGCAGTACGGCATGACCGAGCGTCTCGGTGCGATCAAGTTCGGCGGCGACAACACCGAGCCGTTCCTGGGGCGCGAGATGTCGCACCCGCGGGACTACTCGGAAGAGGTCGCGGCGCTGGTCGACGAAGAGGTCAAGAAGCTCATCGAGACCGCGCACAACGAGGCCTGGGAGATCCTGGTCGAGAACCGCGACGTCCTCGACAACCTGGTCCTCGCGCTGCTGGAGAAGGAGACGCTGAACAAGGAGCAGATCGCCGAGATCTTCTCCACGATCGTGAAGCGTCCGGCCCGCCCCGCGTGGACCGGCTCCTCCCGCCGCACCCCCTCCACCCGTCCGCCGGTGCTCTCTCCCAAGGAGCTCCAGCTGACGAACTCGGCGAACGGCACGTCGGCCACCGCCCTGCCGGTCTCCACGGAGAAGGGCATCGAAGTGGCTCCCGAGGACCGCCCCGAGTAACGGGCGGCTCGACCCACCCGGAATGGAAGCCGCGCCCCCCAGGTTCTAGCCTGGGGGGCGCGGCATATTCGTACGACCGCGTGTTCGGACAGGAACGAGGATGAGATGACCGACCCAGTGACCCTGACCGGTGACGAGGGCACGATCGGTGTGTTCGACGAGAAGCGCGCCGAGGCGGCGGTCCGTGAGCTCCTGATCGCGGTCGGCGAGGACCCGGACCGCGAGGGCCTCCTGGAGACCCCGGCGCGCGTGGCGCGGTCGTACCGGGAGATATTCGCCGGGCTGTACCAGAAGCCCGAAGAGGTCCTGACGACGACGTTCGACCTGGGCCACGACGAGATGGTCCTGGTGAAGGACATCGAGGTCATGTCGAGCTGTGAGCACCACCTGGTCCCGTTCCACGGCGTGGCGCACGTCGGCTACATCCCGTCCACCGACGGCAAGATCACCGGCCTGTCGAAGCTGGCCCGCCTCGTGGACGTGTTCGCCCGCCGTCCGCAGGTGCAGGAGCGCCTGACCACGCAGATCGCGGACTCCCTCATGGAGATCCTGGACCCGCGCGGGGTCATCGTGGTCATCGAGTGCGAGCACATGTGCATGACCATGCGTGGGGTCCGCAAGCCCGGCGCGAAGACCATCACCTCGGCGGTCCGCGGCCAGCTCCGCGACCCCGCCACCCGTAACGAGGCCATGAGCCTGATCATGGCCCGCTGAGGCCGGTGTCCGGGGCGGACGGCCGGGAGCGGCTGGGGCTCGTCCACCCCCGGTAGGCGCCCTGGCCGCCCGCGAGAGACGGCCTAGGCCTTGGCCGGGGCCTTGGTCGGGTCCTCGTCCTCCGGGAGCTTCAGGACGTGCTCCAGGAAGAGGGCCGCGGCGATGACCGCCGCACCCGCCAGGACCGAGAAGCCGGCGTACCAGGCCTGGTCGCGGCGGGCGGGGACGTCGAGGGCATCGGTCAGCAGGAAGACGCCCACACCGCCGTACATGCCGGCCACCAGTGCCGCCACCAGGGCACTGGCCTGGCCGAAGACCACCGCGCGGGCCGCCATCAGCGGCTCCACGCCCTTGGCGCCCGGGCGGCGCTCGCGCTGGGCCTTGAGGCGGGCGCGCATGGACAGGGCCGTGGCCAGCAGCACCGCCGCGATGACGCCCAGGACGATCGGCGCGGCCAGCGGAACGCCCGGCAGGGTGCCGTAGGCGTTCCACAGGCGCGCGCCCGCCCAGGACAGGATCCCGGCGACCACGAAGATGCCCGCCAGGACCGCCGGCCTCAGTTGCTTCACTTGCCTGTTCCCCACTTTCAGCGAGTAGCCGTGAACAGGCTAACGACTACTCGGGGAGGTGGAGTTCCAGGTCGGGGCGCGGCGTCACGCCGACCAGGCCGATTTCGGCCAGCAGTGCCGTGACCGGGCCGCGGCCCGGGATCTGGGCCTCCGGGTCGATGTCGTGCCAGGGGGCCAGCACGAAGGCACGCTGGTGGGCGCGCGGGTGCGGGAGGGTGAGGACCGGGTCGTCGGAGACGCGGTCGGCGTACGCGACGATGTCCACGTCGATCGTGCGCGGGCCCCAGCGCTCCTCGCGGACGCGGTCGAAGGCCTCCTCGACGGCGTGCGCGCGCTCCAGGAGCGAGGACGGCGGCAGGGTGGTCTTCACCGCGACGACCGCGTTGAGGTACGAGGGCTGCGAGCCGGGGTCGACGCCCCACGGCTCGGTCTCGTAGACGGGGGAGACGGCCTTGACCCGCATGCCGGGGGTGTCGCCGAGGGCGTCGATGGCGCCCTGCAGGGTCTCCAGCCGGTTACCGAGGTTCGCACCGAGCGCGATCACGGCCCATTTGGGGTTGGACAGGGTCACGTCCGCCGCGTCGACCGTCTCGACGACGGAGGCGGGTACCGGCTGGACGGTGGGGTCGCTCTGAGCGTTCAGTGCGTTGTTCATGCGCGGCTCCGGGTGATCGTGATGGTCACGTCGTCGAAGGGGACGGTGATGGGCGCGTCCGGCTTGTGGACGACGACCTCCACCTGCGCCACCGCTTCGTGCTTGAGGCACTGCTGGGCGATCCGCTCGGCCAGGGTTTCGATGAGGTCGACGGGCTCACCCTGGACCACGTCGACGACTTCTTCCGCGACTACCCCGTAATGCACGGTCTTAGCCAGGTCGTCTCCGGCCGCCGCGGGGCGGGTGTCGAGGTGCAGCACGAGGTCGACGATGAAGGTCTGGCCTTCTTCGCGTTCCCGGGGGAAGACGCCGTGGTGCCCGCGAGCCTTGAGGCCGCGCAGCGCGACACGATCCACGCGAATCACTCCTGCTTTCGTAGGTGCTTCCGGTCCCGGGGCTCCCCGGGGCCATGGCTGCGCCGAGTGCGGTCGGCGTCGTCCGTCTTCGAATTTACCTGCGAAACAGTCCGGCTCCGGCCGGAGGGGTCAGGAGGGGTCCTCCTCCTCGTCCTCGTCGGACTCCGTGAGGACGGGAGAACCGTGGTGGGACCAGAGCCGCCAGCCCTCGGATGTGCGTCGGAACACATTCGTCGCGACGACGAGCTGACCGACGAGCGGGCCGAGTTCGCCGCCGTCCTCGGCGGGGCCGCCGCTGAGGATGTTCTCCGTACACGTCACCAGGGCGGTATCACCTATTACGGCCACTTTGGTGTCGGTGAGGAAGAACTGGATGTAGTCGGTGTGCGACATGATGAGCGCGTACGAGCGCAGGACCTCGCCGCGGCCCGAGAGCACCGGCCAGCCGGGGTGGACGCAGGAGATCTCGTCCTCCAGCCAGAGCGCCGACAGTGAGTCGAAGTCCCCCCGCTCCATTGCCTCGTAGAAGGCCGTGTTGACCTCTTCGACCGCCTCGATGTCGGTTCTGCTCACGGTGCTCCTTGTCGGTGGGTGACGATCAGAGTGCCCCTTCGACGGCGCGGGCGACCCGTACGGCGTCCGCGGTCGCCCGTACCTCGTGCACCCGCACGGCCCAGGCGCCCTGGTGGGCGGCGATCGCGGAGACGGCGGCCGTGGCGGCGTCCCGTTCGCGGGCGGGCGGCGGGGTGGTGTCGGCGCCGCCGGCCAGGATCCGGCCGAGGAAACGCTTCCTCGACGCGGCGACCAGCAGCGGGAAGCCGAGCGCGCGCAGCTCGGGCAGGTGGGCCACCAGGGCCAGGTCGTGCTCGGCGTTCTTGGCGAAACCCAGCCCGGGGTCGACGATGATCCGCTCGGGGGCGATCCCGCCGGCCACGACCGCGTCGATCCGGTCCCGCAGTTCGGCGGTGACCTCGGCGACCACGTCCGCGTAGACGGCCAGGCTGTTCATGCCGGCGCTGAAGCCGCGCCAGTGCATGACCACGAACGGCACCTCGGCGGCGGCGACGGCCGGGATCATCTCGGGGTCGGCCAGCCCGCCGCTGACGTCGTTGACCAGGGCCGCGCCGGCTTCCACGGCCCGGGCGGCGACGACGGCGCGCATGGTGTCGACGGAGACCGTGACGCCTTCGGAGGCCAGGCCCCGGACCACGGGGACGACCCGGCGCAGCTCCTCTTCCTCGTCGACGCGGGAGGCACCGGGGCGGGTGGACTCGCCGCCGACGTCCACGAGGTCGGCGCCGTGCTCGACGAGATCGAGGCCGCGCTTGACCGCGGCGGTGGTGTCGAACCAGCGCCCGCCGTCGGAGAAGGAGTCGGGGGTGACGTTGACGACGCCCATGACCGCGCAGCGGTCCCGGTCCGGCAGACCTGCGACCCGGCCCCTGCCGGTGGCTCCGCGCTTCGTGTTCATAGGTCCAAGGGTAGGGCTGACCTGGATACGGCAGGGCCCCGGCGCCCTTGTCCGCGCCGGGCGGTACGAGGGTGCCGGGGCCGGTGCCTGGGCGAGGTGCGGGCCGTACGGCGGGTGGTCCGGCCGGTGGTGGCTCCGGCCCCCGGCGGACGCGCGCGCCTGCCGGGGGCCGGAGCCACCGGGCCCGGGGCCTGCGGTGGGCCCGCGGGCCACCGGCCCCCGCCCCGCCCCGCCGCGTCCGCCCCGCACACCCGGCGAGGGCTACGCGGCCTGGACCTCGCGATCCGTCTGCTTGGGCACGGCCGTCATGTGGGTGTGCGTGCAGGTGCGCACCGGCTTGGGCCGACGGCGGCTGGCGAAGAGCCGGGGCAGGGCCACCGTGACGAAGCCCTCGGCCTGCATCACGGCGAAGCCGATGCGGGGCAGGTCGCGGCTGTTGCGGTAGACCATGAAGCGCGGCTCCCAGCGGGGGCGGAACTTCTCGTTGAACTTGTAGAGCGACTCGATCTGGAACCAGCGGGAGAGGAAGACCAGCAGGCCGCGCCACATCCGCAGGACCGGGCCGGCGCCGATCTTCTCGCCGCGGGCGAGGGCCGCGCGGAACATCGCGAAGTTCAGGGAGACCTTCTCGATCTTCAGCTCGGGGGCGGCCTGCAGGGAGGCGACGATCAGCAGCTCGTTCATGCCGGGGTCGGCGGCGCGGTCGCGGCGCATCAGCTCCAGCGACATGCCGTCCTTGCCCCACGGGACGAAGTGCAGGACGGCCTTGAGGTCGCCGAAGGGGCTGGTGTCGCCCTCCTCCACGCGGTGCGCGGTGGCGATGAAGCAGTCGCCGTCGCCTTCCTCGCCGACCCGGCCCAGGGCCATCGAGAAGCCGCGCTCGGTGTCGGTGCCGCGCCAGGCCTCGGCCGCGCCGCGGACCCGTTCCAGCTCCTCCTCGGTCAGCTCGCTGACCCGGCGGACCTGGGTGGTGTAGCCGTTGCGCTCGATGCGCTTCACCATCTGGCGGACATTGCGCATGGGGCGGCCCGCGAGGGAGAAGTCTTTGACATCGACAATCGCCTCGTCACCCAGCTCCAGGGCGTCCAGACCGGTCTCGCGGGTCCAGACCTCGCCGCCGGTCTCGCTGCAGCCCACGACGGCCGGGGTCCAGGAGTGGGCCTTGGCCTCCTCCATGAACCGCTCGATCGCACCGGGCCACGCCTCGACGTCGCCGATGGGGTCGCCGGAGGCGAGCATCACGCCGGAGACGACGCGGTAGGTGACGGCGGCCTTGCCGCTGGGGGAGAAGACGACGGCCTTGTCGCGGCGGAGCGCGAAGTGGCCGAGGGAGTCGCGGCCGCCGTGCTTGGCGAGCAGCTCGCGCAGCTTGCCCTCGTCGTCGGCGGTGAGCCGGGCGGCCGGGTGCTCGGGGCGGAAGGCCAGGTAGATGGTGGTCAGCGCGGTCAGCATGCCGAGGGCGCCGAGGGAGTACCCGACGGTCCAGGACACCTGGCCGGCGTAGTCGACGGGGCCTTCGAAGCCGAAGAGGCCGTAGACGACGTGGGTGATCTGCTCGTACAGGCCCGGGTTGCCGACGACGCGGTTCGGGTGGACGTTGACGATGAGCAGGCCGAGCCCGATGGAGCCGGCGCTCATCAGTACGAAGTTGGCGAGGGCCTTCCAGCGGCTGCGCGGGTCGGGCAGCGCCTTGAATTCACTCTGGTGGCGCAGCAGCAGGGCGAAGAGCACCGCCGCGATGATCACGCCCGGGATCGAGTGCCGGTAGAGGAACTGCGCCACGGCACCCGCCGGCAGCAGTACGACCGCCGCCCGCCAGGCCCGGCGCTTGCGGCGCTTGAGGCCGTGCGCGAGCAGCAGGAGCAGTACGCCCGCGCTGATGGCGAGGGCCGCTGCGAAGGGGCCGAACACCGGCAGCACCTCGGCGACCGCGTGGATCCGGCTGTGCCGGAATCGCGGGAACACCCCTGCCGCGACGTCCAGAAGGCCGACGATCATGACGGCCGTACCTACCAGGCCGGGCACCGACTCCGGCTGTGGACCTCGGAGGATTCGGCGGACCCTGCTCGGAACCTGTCCCGACTTATCGCCATCTATCCTGCTAGACATCGCTTCCCGTTGCTCCGCGAGAGATCATGTGGCCGAAGGCCGCGACAGCCTCCGGTGTGTGGTGCGTCCCTTAGGACGACATCGACGAGGAGCGGGTTCACTCTTTCGTCGGAAAAAAACAGTCCTGCCACCAGAAAGTCGACTGACTGCTCATGGGTCTCACCAGTAATACGGTTCTGGCGCTGGCCATCATCGCCGGTGTGCTGCTCTTCGCGGCCACGGTGTGGTTCTGGCCGAAGCTCTCGGGCCGCACCTGGCGCGCGTTCGCCGGCCGTATCGGGCTGCTGCTGGCGACCCAGTTGGCGCTGTTCTCGGCTGTGGGGCTGGCGGCTAACAAGTCGTTCCTCTTCTACGGTTCCTGGGCCGACCTGCTCGGCCAGGAGACGTCCATGGGCAAGGTCGTCGACCACTCGATGAGCAGCAAGGACATCAAGGTCGTCGACAAGCAGAAGCTGGACGTACCCGGTGGCGCCAAGCCCCAGGTCGGTGGTCAGATCCTGAAGGTTGCCATAACCGGGCAGAAGTCGAAGATAACGAGCCCCGGCTACGTGTGGCTCCCGCCCGAGTACTTCCAGCCCCAGCACAAGGACCAGAACTTCCCCGCGTCCATCGTCCTGACGGGCTACCCGGGCACCGCCGAGAACCTCATCAAAGGGCTCGACTACCCGATGAAGGCCTTCAGCCTGTCCAAGTCGGGCAAGATGAAGCCGATGATCCTGGTCATGCTGCGCCCGACCGTGGCGCCGCCGCGGGACACCGAGTGCGTCGACATACCCGGCGGCCCGCAGACCGAGACCTTCTTCGGCGAGGACCTCCCGCAGGCCATCCAGGCGACCTTCCGGGTCGGCAAGAAGCCCGAGAACATGGGCTTCATCGGTAACTCCACGGGTGGTTACTGCGCCCTGAAGATCGCCGCGCACTACCCGCAGACCTTCGGCGCCGCCGCGGGCCTGTCCGCGTACTACGAGGCGCCGGACGACCCGACGACCGGTGACCTGTTCCACGGGGACGAGAAGCTGAAGAAGCGCGCGGACGTGCTGCACAGCATCGAGCACAAGAAGCCGACCGGTACGTCCTTCCTCGTGACCAGCAGCGAGAAGGGCGAGCCGAACCTCGCCGACACCAGGAAGTTCATCAAGAAGGTGCAGGGCCCGGACCGGGTCTCCTCCATCATCCTCGACAGCGGTGGCCACAACTTCAACACCTGGCGACGTGAGATCCCGCCGATGCTGATGTGGATGAGCGGCCGTATCCAGGCCTGACCCGCCGTCCGACGGACGCCCCGCCCGCCGGCTTCCGGCGCCGACGTACCTGTGACCGGCCCTACGGGGCCGGTCACGGTCGTTCGGGGGGTCAGGCCCCCTGCGGTTGGGCCCGGCGCAGTGCCCGGTGGACGCCCTCCGGGGTCAGTACGCCGACCAGCGCGCCGGATCGCGGGTCCGTGACCCCGATCCGCCCCGAGTCCTGCTGCAGCAGGACGGCGAGGGCCTCGCGCAGCGTCGCCCCCAGCTCCACCGAGGCCGCCGGGGCCTGCCCGTCCGTCTTTGCCAGGTCGGCCGCCTCGACCGCGGTGACCGCGAGCCGCTTGAGCCCCCGGTCGGCGCCGACGAAGGAGGCCACGTACGCGGTGGCGGGAGCCCCGAGGACCGCCGCCGGGCGGGCGAACTGCTCGATGGTGCCCGTGCCGTAGACCGCGATGCGGTCGCCGAGCCGGATCGCCTCCTCCAGGTCGTGGGTGACCAGCAGGATCGTCTTGCGCACCGTCCTCTGCAGGTCCAGGAACTCGTTCTGGAGGCGTTCGCGCACCACCGGGTCCACCGCGCCGAAGGGCTCGTCCATCAGCAGCACCGGCGGATCGGCGGCGAGCGCGCGGGCCACGCCGACGCGCTGGCGCTGGCCGCCGGACAGCTGCTCCGGGTACCGGCCCCCGTACACGGCCGGGTCCAGGCCGACCAGTTCGAGGAGTTCGGCCGCCCGGGCGCGGGCCTTCGCCTTGGGGGTGCCGATCAGTTGCGGCACGGTCGCCGTGTTCTCCAGCACCGTCTTGTGCGGGAACAGCCCGACCTGCTGGATGACGTACCCGATCCGGCGGCGCAGCTCGACCGGATCGGCGGCCGCTATGTCCTCGCCGTTCAGCAGGATCCGGCCGGAGGTCGGGTCGATCAGCCGGTTGACCATCTTCATCGTGGTCGTCTTGCCGCAGCCGGACGGGCCCACGAGCGTGACCAGCTCACCTTCCGCCACCTCGAAGGACAGGTCCTCGACGGCTGTCGTCCCGTCGGGGTAGCGCTTGGTCACATGCTCGAATCGGATCACAAGCCCATCTTTCCGCACGCCGGCCGCTGATTTGTGAAGGGCGTGTTGCCTCGATGCGAAGGATTCCGTCCCTTGAGGGTGGTGGGGGTTAGGGTCGCTGTATCGGGTGAGTGTGAAGACGTGCGTTCGAATGACGGGGGGTGAGGGGTGTGACGGCACCGAACTGCCTGGTGGCGAACGACTGGATCTGCTGGGACTACGTCACCTCCCGCTCCCAGGAACTGACCGACGCCACCGTCGAGCACATCTGGCTCACGGGCGTGTCGGTCCTGATCGGCATCGCCGTGTCCGTGCCGCTCGCCCTGCTGGCCCGCCGCGGCCGCCGTTGGGCGGCGCCCGTCCTGGGCCTGACCACCCTGCTCTACACGATCCCCTCGCTCGCCATGTTCTCCCTGCTGCTGCCCGTCTTCGGACTCTCGGCCGCCCTGGTGGTCACCGGACTGGTGCTGTATTCGCTGACGATCCTGGTCCGCAACGTCCTGGCCGGCCTGGAGGCCGTCCCCGAGGAGGTACGGGAGGCGGCGCGCGGCATGGGATACGGCCCCGGGCGCCTGCTGTGGCAGGTCGAACTGCCGCTGGCGCTGCCCGCGCTGCTCGCCGGCGTACGGATCGCCACCGTCTCGACGGTCGCGCTGACCACGGTCGGGTCCATCGTCGGCAAGGGCGGCCTCGGCAACCTCATCGCCCCGGCCGTGAACAGTTCCTTCAAGGCCCAGGTACTCACCGCCTCGGTGCTGTGCGTGCTGCTCGCGCTCGTGGCCGACCTGCTGCTGCTCGGCGTACAGCGGCTGCTCACCCCGTGGACCCGGGCAGGTGCCGGGGGCCGGTCCGTGACCCGGGCGACGACGTCGACCGCGACCCCGGCCGCGACCTCGGTTTCGGGCGCGGAGCCGGCATCGGCCTCCGCTCCGGCGAAGGGGGCCTGAGCGCGTGGGAGGCGTCATCGGAGGGGCCTGGGACTGGCTGGCGAACGGCGCCAACTGGTCCGGGGAGAGCGGGGTGTGGCACCGGCTCGGCGAGCACGTCTACGTCAGCGCGGTCGCGCTCGCGATCGCCTGCGCGGTGGCGCTGCCGATCGGACTTTTCCTCGGCCACCTCGGCAAGGGCGGCACCCTCGCGATCAACATCTCCAACATCGGCCGGGCCGTACCCGTCTTCGCGGTGCTCGCCCTCTTCATGGTCTCCCCGCTGCGCAACACCGGCTACCTGCCCACCATCGCCGCGCTCGTGCTCTTCGCGATCCCGCCGCTGCTGACCAACGCCTATGTCGGCATGCGCGAGGTGGACCGCTCGGTGGTGGAGGCCGCCCGCGGCATGGGCATGTCCGGAATCCAGCTCTTCCTGCGGGTCGAACTACCGCTCGCGCGCGCCATGGTGATGACCGGACTGCGCTCGGGCGCCGTCCAGGTCATCGCCACGGCCACCATCGCCGCCATGGTCGGCCAGGGCGGCCTCGGCCGGATCATCACCGCCGGCTTCAACACGTACAACACCCCGCAGGTCGTCGCGGGCGCCCTGCTGGTGGCCGCGCTCGCCCTGCTGGTGGAGGGCGCGCTGGTGGTGGCGGACCGGCTGCTGCTGCCGCGGGCCGCGGCGTCCCGCTGATTCCTGTCCATCGCCTCGAACGGAGTACCTCCATGACCAAGACCACGCGCGTCCTCGGCGCGTCCCTGGGCGCCCTGGCCCTGACGGTGTCGCTGGCCGCGTGCGGCGGCGACAGCCTGGAGAAGAGCAAGGACGGCGGCTCGGCCGCCGACTCCTCCGGGGCCGCGGGCGCCGGCAAGGGCAGCCTGGTGATCGGCGCGGCCGGGTTCACCGAGTCGAACGTGCTGGCCGAGCTGTACGCGCAGGTCCTCAAGGACGCGGGCTACAGCACCTCGATCAAGACGGTCAACAACCGTGAGCTGTACGAGCCCTCGCTGGAGAAGGGCGAGATCGACGTCGTCCCGGAGTACGCGGCCACCCTCGCGGAGTTCCTCAACGCCAAGGTCAACGGCTCGAAGGCGCCCGAGGAGAAGCCGGTCGCCTCCAGCGACGTCGCGGCGACGGTGGCGGGCCTGGAGAAGCTCGCGGCCCCGCTCGGCCTGAAGGCGCTCGCAGCCGGCGAGGCGGTCGACCAGAACGCATTCGCCGTGACCGAGGAATTCGCCCGGAAGAACAACCTGAAGACGCTTTCCGATCTTGGTAAGTCCGGACTTCAGGTGAAGATCGCGGCGGGCGACGAATGCAACGTCCGCCCCTTCTGCGCACCGGGGCTGACCAAGACGTACGGAATTCAAGTTTCTGGTATCGACCCGAAGGGCGTCGGCACCCCGCAGGCCAAGCAGGCGGTCAAGGACGGCGCCGACCAGCTGGTGCTCACCACCACCACGGACGCCACCCTCGACAGCTACGGACTGGTCCTGCTGGAGGACGACAAGAAGCTCCAGAACGCCGACAACGTCCTGCCGGTGGTCAACGCCAAGGACGCCGGAACCCCGGAGGTCGCGGCCGCGCTCGACAAGTTGACCAAGGCGCTCACGACGGCCGATCTGGTCGCTCTGAACCGCAAGGTGGACGCCGAGCGCGCCAAGCCGGCCGACGTCGCGAAGGCCTACCTGGAGTCCAAGGGACTGCTGAAGAAGTAGCGCGCACGGGGTCGACGGGGAAAAAGGGCTCAACTGCCCGGGAAGAGTTTGCCGGGCGGGTATCCCACTCGACCTCCATGCACTGTAAATTTCGGGCCATGCCCCGTGGACGCCACCGCAATCCCGAACCCCTGCACCGGCTGCTCACGCCGACGACCGTGGCCGGTGTATCCGTCGTCGGCGCAGGCTTGGCCTGGCTCCTGGCGGAACCGATGGCGCTGCGGCTCCTCGTGGCCGTCACCGCGGCCGCCGGGGTCGCCGGCGCCGTCGTCCTGCGCGCCTGGGACCGCTCGGCGGGCCGCCGCGTCGCCGAACTCGCGTGCGAGCGGGTCAAGGACGAGTGGCGGACCGACGAGCGGATAGCCGAGCTCGAATCCGACCTGGAGGAGGCCCGGATGCTGCGGGCCAGGCTCGACGCGAAGCTGCGCGCCAAGCGGGTCGAACTGGCGGGTCTGCGCGGCGAGCACGCGGCGCTGCTGCGCCGGTACGCGACCGCCGAGACCGAGCGCGCCAGCGCCCTGGAGGGCCGCCGACTGCTGGCCATCGAGGCTTCCGCGGCGCCGGTCGGCGCACCGAAGGAACTTCCGGCCGTCACCGAGGAGCGCACCTCGGCGGGCGCGCCCACCGCGGTCGGCTACGCCCGGGCCCACTCGGCCCTGGAGGCGCTGGCCCGCCGGCGGCAGGCGGCGCGGGCGCTGCCCGCGGGGCCGTCGGCCCCGGAGCCCGGCCCCGGCCGTGGCCACGCTGCCGCTCCCGCGGCCTCTTCGCTTCCCGCGCGTCGCCCGGCGGCCGCGGTGGCCCCGTACGCGGCCCAGCGGCGTACGGCCTCGCGCGTCGAGGGAGGCTTCGACTTCTTCGGCACCAAGAACGCGGCACAGGCCCGCGCGGTGATCGAGGCGGTGCAGAACGAGGACCTGGCCGACGTGGTCGGCGCGGAGGCCCTCGCGGTGCACAAGGCCGAGTCAGCCCAGGCCGTCGTCGAGCCGGAGTTCAAGCCGGCGACCGAGGAGACCCGCGCGGTGGGCCAGGTCATCGACCTGACGGCCCACGACGAGACCGAGCCGATCGACGTGGCGCGGCTGCGCACCGCCATCTCCTAGCGCTCTCAGAACAGCGGGAGTTGTCCGGGGTGTTCGGACAGCACGAAGCCGTCCAGGGTCGGCGCGGAGGCGCCGAGCACCACCCGGGCCCGGGACCCGGGACAGGACACCAGGTCGCCACGCTCCCGCCCGGAGGGCGGATCGTGGCGGGCGATCCGGCCGGCGGTGACGGCGCAGTCGCGGCCGCAGGAGGGGCAGGCCCGGCGGGGAGAGTGGGACATGCCGCCCAGTGTGCCCTGCCGTACCGACATCAGCTCTGCTGGGCGGCGAGCCATGCCTCGTGCGCCCGCTGCACCCGGTCCCACAGCGCCGTCCGGTCCGCGGGGGTCAGGTCGTCGAGCTCCCGTCCGAAGACCGTGGCCATGACCTCGAAGAGCTCCTCCGAGGAAGCCAGTTCCCGCTTGTCGCGCCCGCCCTGCGGGTCGAGGGTCAGCAGGATCCTGCCGTGCAGGCGGTTCATGACCCCGGCGTTGCGCCGCAGCATGAAGAAGGACTGCAGGAAGGGGGAGTCCTCGGCGGTGGACAGCCGCAGGTGCTCGGCCTCGAAGTCGGCCATGGTCGCGGGGGCCGAGCGGAAGTTCATCGCCGGGAAGGGCGAGTCCTCGTTGAGGAAGGTCCAGCCGGTGTCGGGCGCGTCCGTGCTCCCGAGCGGCCGCAGACCGTACCGGAAGCCGCGTTCGTAGCGGCCCTCGCGCAGGGGCAGCGGCTCGGGCGGGCCGTCGCCCAGGCCGACGTCCACGAAGTAGGTCTCCCCGTCGATCCGTACGGTCAGGGTGAGGTGGTCGCCGCTCACCTCCTGGGAGTCCGCGTCCGCGCTCATGCCCCCGAAGTGCCGGGTCACGTCGTACCCGAGGTGCTCCAGGAGCGCCGCGAAGGCGCCGTTGAGGTGGAAGCAGTAGCCACCGCGCCCGGCGCCGATGCGGCGCACGGACAGCTCGGGGTCGATGCCCGGCGGCCGGCCCAGCTGGATCTCGGTGTTCTCGAACGGGATCCGCTCCAGATGGGCCCGCGTGAGCGCGAACAGCCCTTCGACGGAGGGGGATCCGGGTTCGGTAATGCCGATCCGCCCCAGGTACGCGGCGTATATGCCAGAGATGATCATGGACCTACCCTAGATCCGACATCTCCCGGCGTGGGGCCGGGGGAGGAACTATTTGTCGATGTCGCCGACCACGAAGAAGAGCGAGCCCAGGATCGCCACCATGTCGGCGACCAACTGCCCCGGCAGCAGCACCGCCAGGGCCTGGATGTTGTTGTACGAGGCGCTGCGCAGCTTCAGTCGGTACGGGGTCTTCTCGCCCTTGGAGACGAGGTAGTAGCCGTTGATGCCGAGCGGGTTCTCGGTCCAGGCGTAGGTGTGCCCCTCCGGTGCCTTCAGGACCTTGGGCAGCCGCTGGTTGATCGGCCCGGGCGGCAGGTCGTCCATCCGGTCCAGACAGGCCACGGCCAGGTCGAGCGCGTTGTGGGTCTGGTCCAGCAGGCACTCGAAGCGGGCCAGGCAGTCGCCCTCGGTACGGGTGACCACCTGCAGGACGTCCTGGAGCTCCCCGTAGGCCAGGTACGGCTCGTCGCGCCGCAGGTCGAAGTCGACGCCGGAGGCGCGGGCGATCGGGCCGGAGACCCCGTACGCGTGCACCGCCTCGGCGGACAGGACGCCGACCCCGCGCGTACGGGCGCGGAAGATCTCGTTCCCGTGGACCAGCTTGTCGTAGACGTCCATCCGGGTCCGGACGTCGGCGATCGCGGCGCGGGCCCGGCCGAGCCAGCCGGCCGGGAGGTCCTCCTTGAGGCCGCCGACCCGGTTGAACATGTAGTGCATCCGGCCGCCGGAGATCTCCTCCATCACGGCCTGCAGTTCCTCGCGCTCACGGAACGCGTGGAAGATCGGGGTGATACCGCCCAGTTCGAGGGGGTACGAGCCGAGGAACATCAGGTGGTTCAGCACCCGGTTCAGCTCGGCCAGCAGCGTGCGCATCCACACGGCCCGCTCGGGGACCTCCATGCCGAGCATCCGCTCGACGGCCATGACCACGCCCAGCTCGTTCGAGAAAGCGGACAGCCAGTCGTGGCGGTTCGCGAGCATGACGATCTGCCGGTAGTCGCGGGCCTCGAAGAGCTTCTCGGCGCCACGGTGCATGTAGCCGACCACCGGTTCGGCGCTGACGATCCGCTCGCCGTCCAGGACGAGGCGCAGGCGCAGCACGCCGTGCGTGGAGGGGTGCTGGGGGCCGATGTTGAGCACCATGTCGGTGCTCTCCGCCGCTCCGCCGATACCGACCGTGGTCTCCGTCATGCGGGCATTGTCTCAGCCCTAGGGTGGGCGCATGGAAACGGGGACAATGGGTGAGACGGACGGCCCCGCGTGGGTCGGGCTGCCCGGCGGGCTGCTCGCACTGCGCCGGACGCTGCTGCTGATATGGACGGTGCTGCTCGCCGTCGTGACCGCCGTCGTGCCGGGGCTGACGCTCGGCCCGGCGTGGGCGGCCCTCGGGGCGATCTGGCTCGCGGTCCTGGCCTGGGGCTGGGTGCTCCTCGGCCGGAACTGGCGGTCCTGGCGCTACGCCGAGCGCGCGGACGACCTGCTGATCAGCCGGGGTGTGCTGTGGCGGGAGGAGACCGTGGTGCCGTACGGGCGGATGCAACTGGTCGAGGTCACCTCCGGCCCGCTGGAGCGCCGCTTCGGCCTGGCCTCCGTACAACTGCACACGGCCGCGGCGGCCACCGACGCCAAGATCCCCGGGCTGCTGCCGGCCGAGGCGGAGCGGCTGCGCGACCGGCTCACCGCCCTCGGCGAGGCAAGGTCGGCGGGCCTGTGACCCCCGGTCCGCAGGGCTCGGACCCCCGCCCCGAGGCACGCGACGCGCAGACCGCCCCCGAGCCGTCGGCGGCGGACGAGCCCGTGCGCGCGAAGCCCGCCGCCGAACCCGCTCCCGCGCCGGCTGCAGGCGAGCCCGCTCCCGCGCCGGCTGCAGGCGAGCCCGCTCCCGCGCCGGCTGCAGGCGAGCCCGCTCCCGCGCCGGCTGCAGGCGAGCCCGCTCCCGCGCCCGCTGCAGGCGAGCCCGCTCCCGCAGCAGGCGGGCCCGAACACGCCCCCGCTCCCGCTGTCGGCGGGCCCGCCGACCAGCGGCCCGCAGCCGCCGTGTCCGCCGCCGAGCCGCCCTCCGCAAGCGGCCCGGGGGAGCGTCGGCTGCACCCCTTCACCCCGCTGCGCCGCGCCTGGGTGCCGATCGCCGCGACCGTCGGCGTGCTCGCCCAGCAGGGCGACCAGGCCGGGCGATGGGTGGCCGACCTGCCCGCCCTCCTGCGGGTGGCCGCGGTGGCGGGCCTGATCATGGTCTTCGGCGCCTACGGATTCCTGAGCTGGTGGTTCACCCACTACGCCATCACCGACACCGAACTGCGCATCCGCAGCGGGCTCCTCTTCCGACGCACCGCGCACATCCGCCTCGACCGGCTCCAGGCCGTGGACGTCACCCGCCCCCTCCTGGCCCGGCTGACCGGCGTCGCGAGCCTGCGGCTCGACGTCATCGGCACCGAGGAGAAGGACCAGCTGGCCTTCCTCGGCGAGAAGGAGGCCGTCGCCCTGCGCGCCGAGCTCCTCGCCCGCGCGGCCGGCTTCGCCCCCGAGGAGGCCGTGAGCCTGGGCGAGGCCCCCGAACGCGAACTGCTGCGCGTGACCCCGCGCGAGATCGTCGTCTCGCTGCTGCTCAACCTCGGCGTCTGGGCCCTGCTGGTCCCCGGGCTGACCGTGCCGGCCGTCGTGTGGTGGCTCAGCTCCAGCCCGTGGGCGGCCCTGGTCACCGTGCTCCCGATGCTCGGCGCCGTCTGGGCGGGCACCGCCGGCCGCTTCCTCACCGAGTACGACTGGCGGGTCGCCGAGTCCCCGGACGGGCTGCGCCTGGACCACGGACTGCTGGACCGCGCCCACGAGACCGTGCCGCCGGGCCGCGTGCAGTGCGTACGGATCGTGGAGCCGCTGCTGTGGCGCCGGCGCGGCCTGGTCCGGGTGGAGCTGAAGGTGGCGGGCTCGAACAACACGGTCCTGATCCCCGTGGCCGCGAAGGACGCCGCCTTCGCCATGATCGCCCGGGTGCTGCCCGGCGTGGACCTGGCGGCCCTGTCCTACTCGGGCTCCCCGCGGACGGGATCCCGCTGGGTGGTCCCGGTGTGGTGGAAGGGGTACGCGCTCGCGCTCTCCCCGGAGGTGTTCGCCGCCCGGCACGGCCGCCTGTGCCTGCGTACGGACGTCGTCCCGCACGCCAAGGTGCAGAGCGTCCGCCTCACGCAGGGCCCCTGGGCCCGGGCCCGCGGCGTCGCCGACGTCCACGTGGACACCGGCGCGAACTGCACGGCCACGGCCCGGCTCCGCCCGGAGGCGGAGGCCGCGACCCTGCTGCACGCCCAGGCCGCCCGCTCCCGCACCTCCCGGGCCTCGGCCCGGCCGGACCGCTGGATGACGGCTTCGGACCCGGGGGCGGCAGCCGGGACGCAGTAAGGCGGAGCAGGCGGAGCAGGGCGGGCGGGGCGGGCGGCGGCGCGGGTGCGGCTAGCCGGCTCCGCCGCCCGCGCGGACCAGGCCCGTCTCGTACGCCAGGACCACGACCTGGACCCGGTCGCGCAGCCCGAGCTTGGTCAGGATCCGGCCCACGTGGGTCTTGACCGTCGCCTCCGACAGGACCAGCCGGGCCGCGATCTCGCCGTTCGACAGGCCCTGCGCCACCAGCAGCATGACCTCGCGCTCGCGCTCCGTCAGCCGCTCGATCTCCTTGTTCCGCGGCTCCTCGGTGGTCGTCGGCAGCATCGGCGCGAAGCGGTCCAGCAGGCGCCGCGTCGTGGACGGGGCCACCACCGCGTCCCCGCTGTGCACCGAGCGGATGGCCGCGAGCAGCTCGCCCGGCGGGACGTCCTTCAGCATGAACCCGCTCGCGCCCGCCTTCAGGCCCGAGAAGGCGTACTCGTCCAGGTCGAAGGTGGTCAGGATGATCACCTTCGGGTGTTCCTCCGGCTCGCAGATCCGCCGTGTCGCCTCCACCCCGTCGAGCCTGGGCATGCGGACGTCCATCAGCACCACGTCCACCTTCGTGGCCCGCAGCACCTCCAGCGCCTCCAGGCCGTCGCCCGCCTCGGCGACGACCTCCATGTCCGGCTGGGCGGCGAGCACCATACGGAAGCCGGTGCGCAGCAGCACCTGGTCGTCGACCAGCATCACGCGGATGGACATCAGTTACCTCGTCCTCGTCATCTCTTCTTCAGGGGAAGCAGTGCGCTGATCCGGAATCCGCCACCGGGCCGAGGCCCCGCGTCCAGGGTTCCGCCGACCATACCGATCCGCTCGCGCATGCCGATCAGCCCGTGCCCGGCGCCGTCCGCGCCGCCGTCCTCGTACAGCTCGTGGGCCGCCCCCCGGCCGTCGTCCTCGACCAGCAGGCCGAGCCCGTCGTCGAAGTAGACCAGCCGGACGCTGGCCTTGGCGTCGGGGCCGCCGTGCTTGCGGGTGTTGGTCAGTGCCTCCTGCACGATCCGGTACGCCGTCAGCTCGACGCCGCTGGGCAGCCGGCGCGGGGCGCCCTCCACCTCGAAGTCCACCGAGAGCCCCGCCGCCCGTACCTGCTCGACCAGGACCTCGATCTGCTCGACGTCCGGCTGCGGCACGTAGTCCTCGGACTCCTGGGGCTCGCCGGTGCGCAGGACGCCCAGCAGCCGCCGCATCTCGGCCAGCGCCTGGCGGCCGGTCCCGGAGATGGTCTGGAGGGCTTCCTTGGCCTGTTCGGGAGCCGCGTCCATGACGTAGGCCGCGCCGTCCGCCTGGACCACCATCACCGAGACGTTGTGCGCGACGACGTCGTGCAGCTCGCGGGCGATCCGGGCACGCTCGGCGGCCACGGCCACCTTGGCCTGGGCCTCGCGCTGGTTCTCCAGGCGCTGGTTCCGCTCGACGAGCTGGGCGTAGTAGGCCCGGCGGGTGCGCAGGGAGTCGCCCAGCACCCAGGCGAGGGCGAACGGGACGATCGCGAAGAGCATGAAGAGGAAGTTGTCGCGCAGGTTGCCCTGGTCCACCGCGAAGCGCACGGCGTACAGGGGGGAGGCGAGGCATCCGATGGCGAACGCGGTACGGGACATCCGGCGCGAGATGTCGGCGGAGGCCGCGACCGTGAACAGGATGATCAGCATCGCCAGGTCGGCGGTGTTGACCTCGGTGTGCGTGATCATTTTGTAGGCGCCGGTGCCGACCGCGAGCCAGAACATCGGCACGGTCCACTTGCGGCGCAGGGCCACCACGAGACCCATCGCGACCACCGCGGGGACGGCGAGCAGCCGTGCGGTGGTGCTGTGGTAACTCTCGTCGGCGACCTGCAGCATTCCGACCCCGAAGAGGAGGACAGCCCAGAAGCTGTCGACGCCCGTCGGGTGTCTGCGGAGGAAGTCGTAGAGGCGCTGCACGTAACCCAGAGTAGGGAACGCGGATAGGTGCTGGAGTCAACCAGAGGTGCGAACCTGACCCCCGGCGCGTACTCCCATGGGTGGACGGAAGCATAGCCTTTGTCCGGTGAGCTCTCAGGGTGAAGGCGTGACCGCGGTCCGGTGGCGCGATGCGATGGAGGCCGCGCTGTACGGGCCCGGCGGCTTCTACGTGCGCCCGGGCGGGCCGGGACCCGCCGGACACTTCCGTACCTCCGTGCACGCCTCCGCGCTGTACGCCGCCGCCGTGGCCCGGCTGCTGCGGTGGGTGGACGCCGAGCTCGGGCACCCGGCGGAGCTGGACCTGGTCGACGTCGGGGCCGGGCGGGGGGAGCTGCTGGCCGGGGTGCTGGCCGCGCTGGATCTTGGGACAGCGGCGCGGGTGCGCCCGTACGCCGTGGAACGGGCGGAGCGGCCGGCTGGGCTCGACCCGCGGATCCGCTGGGTCGCGGCGCCGCCCGGGGGGACGACGGGGCTGCTCCTCGCCAACGAGTGGCTGGACAACGTGCCGCTGGAGATCGCCGAGGACGGGCACTACGTGCTGGTCGCCCCGGACGGCACGGAGAGCGTCGGCGGCCCGCTGGACGACGCGGACCGGACCTGGCTGGAGCGGTGGTGGCCCGATGGTGGTCGCGTCGAGATCGGCCGGGCCCGCGACGAGGCCTGGGCGGCGGCCGCCGGGACGCTGGAGCGGGGCCTGGCGGTGGCGGTGGACTACGCCCACACCCGGGGCGCGCGGCCCCCGTACGGCACCCTGACGGGGTTCCGCGGGGGCCGGGAGGTCCCGCCGGTCCCGGACGGTACCTGCGATGTCACCGCCCACGTGGCCCTGGACTCCTGCGCGGGGCCGGGGTCGGTCCTGCTGACCCAGCGCGAGGCGCTGGCGGCGCTCGGCGTCTCGGGCGGCCGGCCTCCGCTGGCGCTGGCCGGGGCGGACCCGGTGGCCTACGTACGGGCCCTGTCCGCGGCCGGTGAGGCGGCGGAACTCATGGACCGCGCCGGCCTGGGCGCCTTCGGCTGGCTGGTCCAGCCGGTCGGCATCCCGGCCCCGGCCTGGCCGGGCGCCGCGGCGGCGTGACGTCAGCCCGGCAGGCTGAAGCCGAGTTCGAACTTCCCTCCGTGGCCCGGGATCTTGCTGCGGAAGTGGGCCCGCTGCGGGTGCGGCGAGTCGTGGAAGAGGTCGAGGTCCAAGGAGTCGTGTTCCTCGACCTGCGACGCGCCCACCTCCTCCAGGTACACGAAGTGACGGAACGGGCCGGTGGGGTTCCCCAGCCCGTCGGTCTCACTGGTGCCCAGTTCGACCGCCATGGTCTCGAACGGGATCCTCACGTCGACCGTGAGGGTTTCGCCTTGTTCGATGGGCCCGTGGAAGATCTCCTCTTCGTCCACACGAAGGACGATCGTTTCGAACACGCCGCCCAGCGCGGGACAGAACACGTCCCAGAACTTGATGTGAAGCATCGCGTCTCTCCTCGGGCCGCGAGCCGCGTCCGCGCGTCTAGAACTCCTCCGGGTGGAGCGGCGAGGCGATCCTGAAGCAGGCGGACTGCATGTCGTCGATGGTCACCACCGGCTCGGCGAAGAGTTCGAAATTCCGGTGCCGGATGAACCGGTCCGGGAACTTCACCGACCGGAACGACGCCTGGTTCGGGTCGATTTCCGCCGCCTGCATGACGAAGGTCGATTCCTCGATGACCTCGGCCTTGACCTGGGGGTCGATGATCCCGGTGAAGAACTTGCTGTGGATGCGGAAGTCGTCGAACGTCGCGATACGGAGGCAGAACCCGGGCGGGGCAACTGCCCGTACCAGCATTCCTGTTCCGCCGAAGGTCACCAGGCTGGTGCCGGTCCATCGGAACGTGGCGTCCCGGCGGTCCTGTTCGGTTTCGATCTTCGCGATGTCGGCGAGGCCGCTGTGATCGATGACGAAAAAATCGGGGAAGTTGTTCGAGAACAGCGAAAGTTTGAGAACGGCCACGGTGTCCGTCCTTCCGTGATGCGTGCTGCCTGGGTGGGAGTCCGAGTGATGAGCCACTCGATGCGACATCGACCACCCCATGTGTGGGGACGGGCGTGGGAGCCGAGAGGGCCGGCACGCTGCTGCGTCCATGTGGGTGAGAGCACTATCTCCATCATGCGCCGCCGAGGGCGTGGATGCCAGCATTCACCACGGTTACCCCTTCAACCACACGACGGTGTCGAGGCACCGCACTTGGCGACGGCGAGCGGCGCCGGGCAGACGCGCGCAGGGCCGGGATCCAGTGGCGGATCCCGGCCCTGCGCCTCACCTGCTCACCGCTACTGCGTGACCTCGTCGTGGCCCTGGTGGAGGCCGCCGCCGCTGCCCGAGCCGCCCGTGGGCTGCGAGACGACCGGCTTCGACAGCGGGGCCAGGTCGTGCGCGTAGTGGCCGACCGCGTCCGCGATGACGTCGACGTTGATGTCGAGCGCCTTCTGGTCGATGTTGGTGATGTCGTCACCCTTGCCGTGGTAGTTCACGTCGTAGGCGACGCCCGCCTGGCCGCCGAACTTCGCGGCCTGCTCCGGGGTCTTGATGCCCTCGGCGCCGGTGAAGGTGCCGCCGGAGGGGATGCCCACCTCGATGAAGGGGCCGTAGTCCGAGCGGCCCGAGAAGTCCGTGCCCTCGTGCGGGATCTTCTTGGAATCGAGGAAGTCGTTGATCCCCTTCTCCAACTGGGCGGAGCCCACGGGGCCGGGGCCCGAGCCGGTCGCGTCCGAGTCGTCGCCGTCGTAGACGAAGTAGGCGGCGTTCGGCGAGGCGATCATGTCGAAGTTCAGGTAGAGCTTGATCTGCTTCTTCTGCTCGTCCGTCAGTCCGGCGACGTACGCCTCGGAGCCGAGGAGGCCGAACTCCTCCGCCGACCACCAGGCGAACTTGACCTTGTTCTTGACCTTCTTCTGCTCGCTCGCGAGCCGCTGGGCGACCTGGAGGATGCCCGCCGAGCCGGAGCCGTTGTCGTTGATGCCCGGGCCGGCCGCGACCGAGTCGAGGTGCGAGCCGAGGAAGACGGTGTTGTTCTCGTCGCCGCCCGTGGTCTCGGCGATGACGTTGAAGGTCTTGCGGTTCTCGCGCAGCTCACGGATGTCGAGGGTGAGCTCGACCGGACCGGCGGCGGCCTCGGCGGTGAGCTTCTCGCCGTCCTCCTGGGTGATGCCGCCCGTCGGGATCTTGCCGAGGGTCGGGTCGCCGATGGTGCCGTTCAGGCCGCCCGCGGTGTTGTTGAAGATGACCGCGCCGACGGCGCCGGCAGCCGCCGCGTTCTGCTGCTTCACCGCGAAGGTGCAGCCACCGCGCTTGATCAGGGCGATCTTGCCGGTGAAGGTGCCGGAGGCGAAGTCACCCGGCTCGCAGCCGTTCGTCCCGTCCGCGTCGACCGGGGCGACGGCGACCGGGGCCGTCACACCGCCCTCCGGGGAGCTCGCCGTGTAGGTCATCAGGTGGATCGGGACGTCGCGCTCGTTCGCGCCGCCCACGGTCAGCTTCTCCTCGATCGTCTCGACGAAGACGAAGTCGAACTCGTTGCGGGTGACCTTGTAGCCGGCCGCCTTCATCACCGCCTCGATGTACTTGGCCGACTGCTCGTGGCCCTTGGATCCGGCCGCGCGGTTGCCGTTGTTGTAGTCGGCGAGCGACTGGAGCACCTTGAGGTGGTTGTAGGCGCCCTTGCCGGTCGCGTCCTTGACCAGCTTCCTGGCGAGCGCGTCACCGCGGGCGGCGTCGCTCTGCGGGCTTCCGGTGGCTCCGGCCGGTCCGGCCAGCAGCAACGGCGAGACGAGGGCTACGGCTGCCAGGGCGGCGGTTGCTGCGGCTATACGGCGTGAGGGCATGAAGGTCCTTCCACGACAAAGGCGAGCAGAGCAGGGCAGGGCAGGGCGGAGCAGGGCACAGCAAGGCGGAGCGCGTGAGCAGAAGTGGTGCGCGTTACGTGGGGGATCGGTGGACGCACGTTAGACAGCAAGTGGCCACCATGGCCAGAGTTTTCGCTGATTCCGGTTTATGAATTCCGTATATCGGTGAATCCGGGCCGCACAAATCAAGCCAACGGCGCGGTGGTTCGTCCTAGCGGAGGATGCCCTCGATGAAGTCCGATCCGATGCGCGCCACCGCCGGCAGATCCAACTGGTGCTGGGCGTACCGACCCTGACGGCGCGTGTGCATCAGACCGGCCTTCTTCAGGACGGCCAGATGCCGCGACACCTCCGGCGCGGTGATCCCGTACACGGTCGCCAGCTCGCTCGTCGTGAACGGGGCCCGGGCCAGACTCCGGCACAGCATCATCCGCATGGGATGCGCAAGCGCCTCCATCCGCCGCTGCAGCAGCTCCACCGAGCCGGGCTCGGCGCTCAGTTCGGGGGAGCCGAGCGGATAGTGGACCACCGGTCGCCAGCCCGGCGCGTGCAGCACCAGCAGATGCGGCCAGCCGAAGTTGGTCGGTACGAAGACCAGGCCGGCGCCTATTCGGGGATCGGTCGCGGTCGTCGATCCGTGGACCATCTTGTCGGCGGTGATGGTGGTGCCGCCGGCGTCCACACTCAGCGCCGCCGAGACCTCCTTCAACACGGTCGGCAGCCCCTTGCGGCGCAGCACCTCCGTCTTGTGCCGGGCGTCGGCGCTCTGCCCGGGCTCGACGCGCTTCCACGTCTCGGCGAAGAAGGCCTCGTCGCAGTCCTCCAGGAGACGCCGCATCCACACCCGTACGGAGGCCGTGTCGTCGAGCAGCCGGATGGAGAAGGCCAGCTGGCGCGGGCCGCGGGCGGCGGCCGTCTCCAGCGCCTTGGCCCGCGCCGCGGGGTCGGCCAGCGGCGAGGAGGACGGGCCGCCCTCGTTGTAGAGCGCCAGCCAGCACTGTTCCAGGGCGGCCCGCACGAACCGCTCGTCGTCCAGCCGGTCCAGCACGTCCAGCGCCTCGGCCAGCGACGCGGCGGGCCGCCCGGTCCCGCCGGGCAGCCCGGCGAAGGGCATGAAGATGTCCGAGAAGGAACTCCGCCACATGAAGTCGGCCTCCAGCAGCCGATCCGCGAGGCACGGATCGAGCGAGGCGGCGGTGGCGGTGGTCCAGGAGGCCAACCCGGGGTGGTGCGCGGGCTGGGAGAGCGCGTGCAGGGCCATGCAGAGCTCGGCGAGCGGCGAAGGCGCGAAAGTGATCCGCTCGGTGGGCAGGCCTGCGATGTCGATGGTGACGCTCATCAGGCCATTCTGTCGTTCCGCGCACCACACCGACGTCGGGGTGGGCCCTTGGGCCCCGCCGTACGGGTGGCCGCCGGCGGCCCGGCACGGCGGCCGGACGAGTGATCGTTACCGGCCACGGAGGCGCTTTCGAGCCGTCGATTGACGGGGAACGTCAACTGTCGTGCGGGATGCCGCCGACGGGGTGAGGCTTGAGTCATGACCGCCATCGAGCAGTACATGATCGACACCTACCGAGCCTCCCAGCAGGGCGCCCCGATGCCTCCGCCGCCCGGCCGCGACGACGTGGCCGTGCTCCGCTCGCTCCGCACGTACGAGCAGGCCAGAGCCGTGATGGACGGCAGACCGGCCCGCCACCCCTGGCGCGCCGCCCTGCGCCGGATATTCGTCCGCCCGCGGGCGTGCTGATCCGGCGAGGCCCCCGAGCCCGACCCGGCCCGGGACCCCGCCGCCGCGCTAGTCGAAGCTGGGCGCGTTGCGCTGGTACACCAGTCGCAGGCCGATGAGCGTCAGCCACGGCTCGTGGTCGTCGATCACCGAGGACTCGCCCAGCACCATCGGTGCCAGCCCGCCCGTGGCGATGACCCGCACGTCGTCCGGGTTCCCGTGCGGACCGGCCAGCTCCTTCGCCATCCGGGTCACGACCCCGTCGACCTGTCCCGCGAAGCCGTAGACCACGCCCGACTGCATCGCCTCGACCGTGGACTTCCCGATCACGTTGCGAGGCCTGGCCAGCTCGATCTTCCGCAGCTGGGCACCCCGTACGCCGAGCGCGTCCATCGAGATCTCGATACCCGGGGAGATCACCCCGCCCACGTACTCGCCCTTCGCGGACACCGCGTCGAAGGTGGTCGCCGTGCCGAGGTCGACCACGATCGCCGGACCCCCGTAGAGCTCGACCACCGCGACCGCGTTCACGATGCGGTCCGCCCCGACCTCCTTGGGGTTGTCCATGAGGATCGGCACGCCCGTCTTGGTGCCCGGTTCCACGATCACCGCGGGTACGTCGCCGTAGTAGCGCCGGGTCACCTCGCGCAGCTCGTGCAGGACCGACGGCACCGCCGAGCAGATCGCGATGCCGTGGATCCCGTCGCCGAGCTCGCTGCCGAGCATCGGGTGCATGCCCATCAGCCCCTGCAGCAGCACGGCCATCTCGTCGGCCGTGCGCTGCGGGTCGGTCGAGATGCGCCAGTGCTCGACGATCTCGTCACCGTCGAACAGGCCCAGGACCGTATGGGTGTTGCCTACGTCGATGGTGAGGAGCACGGGTTACACCGCCTCACGCAGATCGAGCCCGATGTCCAGGATCGGCGAGGAGTGGGTCAGCGCGCCGACGGCCAGGTAGTCCACGCCGGTCTGCGCGTACGCCCGGGCGGTGTCCAGGGTGAGACGGCCCGAGGACTCCAGCACGGCGCGGCCGGCCACCAGGGCCACGGCCTCGGCGGTCTGCGCGACCGTGAAGTTGTCCAGCAGGATCAGGTCGGCGCCGGCCTGAAGGACCTCGCCGATCTGCTCCATCGTGTCGACCTCGACCTCGATGGGGACCTCCGGGAAGGCCTCGCGCACGGCCTTGAACGCCTGCGCGACACCGCCCGCCGCCACCACGTGGTTGTCCTTGACCAGCGCCGCGTCCGAGAGCGACATCCGGTGGTTGACGCCGCCGCCGCAGCGCACCGCGTACTTCTCCAGCGAGCGCAGGCCCGGCGTGGTCTTGCGGGTGTCGCGGACCTTCGCCGAGGTGCCCTCCAGCACGTCGGCCCAGCGGCGGGTGGCCGTCGCGATGCCCGACAGTCGGCACATGATGTTCAGCGCGCTGCGCTCCGCAGTGAGCAGGTCACGGGTGCGCGAGCGCACGGACAGCAGCAGCTGACCGGCCGTGACGCTGTCGCCGTCCTCCGCGTGCCGCTCCACCTCGAAGGCCTCGGTGCACACCACGGAGAACACGGCCTCGGCGATCCGCAGACCGGCCACGACGCCGTCCTCGCGCGCGACGAAGTCGGCGACGGCCTCGGCCTCCTCCGGCACGGTCGCGACCGTCGTCACGTCCACACCGCCGTCCAGGTCCTCCGACAGCGCCATGTGCGCGATGTCCTCGACCTCGATCGGGTCCAGGCCGGCGTCGGCCAGCAGCTGCGCCAGCGCCGGGTCCAGGCCGCTCTCCTCGCCGTCGCCGCAGGCGCAGTCGTCGCCGCAGCCGCCGTCGTTCTGGTCGATCAGGGGAAGTTCGGGGGTGCTCACGGTCACTGCTCCAGGCTCGGGTTGCTCAGGGGGTGCACGGACGGGAAGTCCGCGGAGTCGGTGGGTACGACGACCAGCGCGCGCTTCTCGGTCGCCGAGAGCCGGACGACGAGATGGCGCCGCCAGTGCGCATCGTCCCGCTCGGGGTGGTCCTCGCGCCAGTGGCAGCCGCGGGTCTCCACCCGTCGCTGCGCCGCGGCGACCAGGACCCGCGCCACGCACAGCAGGTTCGTGGCCTCCCAGGTGTCCACGCCCGGCTCGGCGGTCTTGCCGTGCGCTTCCAGGTCGTTCAGGGCGGTGGCGTACAGCGCTTCGAGGGCTTCGGCCGCGGCGCTGAGCGAATCGGCGGAGCGGAGCACGCCCGCGCCCTCCGTCATGATCCGCTGGACCTCGAACCGGGCCGCGCCGGGCTGCAGCGGACCGGTCGCCGGGACCGGTATGCCCGGCCCGCTGCCGGCGGCGCGCTCGGCGACGATGTCCTCGGCGATCCGCTCGGCGAAGACCAGCCCCTCCAGCAGGGAGTTGGAGGCCAGCCGGTTCGCGCCGTGCACACCGGTGCAGGCGACCTCGCCGCAGGCGTACAGGCCGGGGACCGTGGTCCGCCCGTGCAGGTCGGTCCGGACGCCGCCGGACGCGTAGTGCGCGGCGGGCGCCACCGGGATCGGCTCGGTCACCGGGTCGATGCCGTGCGAGCGGCAGGCGGCCAGGATGGTCGGGAAGCGCTGCTCCCACATCCGCGCGCCGAAGTGCCGGGCGTCGAGGTACATGTGCTGCGCGCCCTGCTCCTGCATGCGGCGCATGATGCCCTTGGCGACGATGTCGCGGGGCGCCAGCTCGGCGAGCTCGTGCTGCCCCTGCATGAAGCGCACGCCGTCCGCGTCGACGAGGTACGCGCCCTCGCCCCGGACCGCCTCCGACACCAGCGGCTGCTGGCCCTCGGCGTCCGGGCCGAGGAAGAGCACCGTCGGGTGGAACTGCACGAATTCGAGGTCGGAGACCTCGGCGCCGGCCCGCAGCGCCAGCGCCACGCCGTCCCCGGTGGACACCGACGGGTTGGTGGTCGCGGAGAAGACCTGGCCCATACCGCCGGTCGCGAGGATCACGGCGGGCGCGTGCACGGCGCCGACCCCGTCGTGCTGGCCCTCGCCCATGACGTGCAGGGTGACACCGGCCGTACGGCCCTCGGCGTCCTGCAGCAGGTCCAGGACGAGGGCGTTCTCCACGGTCTCGATGCCCGCGGCCTGGACGGCCTCGACGAGCGCCCGGGAGATCTCGGCGCCGGTGGCGTCGCCGCCCGCGTGCGCGATCCGGCGGCGGTGGTGCCCGCCCTCGCGGGTCAGTTCTATCTCGCCGGTCTCGGTGGAGGTGTCGAAGACCGCGCCGGTGGCCATCAGCCGCCGTACCGCGTCGGGACCCTCGGTGACGAGCAGCCGGACGGCCTCCTCGTCGCACAGGCCCGCACCGGCGACCAGGGTGTCGTCGAGGTGCTGCTCGGGGGTGTCGCCCTCGCCGAGGGCCGCGGCGATCCCGCCCTGGGCCCAGCGGGTGGATCCGTCGTCGAGCCGGGCCTTGGTGACCACGACCGTACGGCGGCCCCCGGCGGCGCAGCGCAGCGCGGCGGTCAGACCCGCCACGCCGGAACCGACGACCACGACGTCGGCGTCGAGGGACCAGCCGGGGGCCGGTGCGTGCAGCCGTATGCCGGTGCCCGCGCCTGCCCCGCCCGACGGGATGCCTCTGCCCGGTGTGCTCACGAGTGTGCTCCGAATTCCAATGGGATGTTGTCGATCAGTCGGGTCGCGCCCACCTTCGCGGCGACGGCCAGCACGGCCCGCCCGGTGAAGTCCGATCCGGTCTCGGTGAAGTCCAGCGGGTCCACCAGCGCCAGGTAGTCCAGTACGAGTGGCGGCTCGTGCCGGCCCGCCTCGTCCAGGATGTGCAGCGCGGCGGCCCGTACGGCGTCCGGCAGTCCGGAGCCGGCCGTGGAGACGGCCGCCGACACGGCGTGCGCGTCGGCGGAGGCGCGGATCTCGCCGAGCCGGGCCAGGGCGGTGGCCCGCTCGTCGCTGGCCGGGGAGGCCTCGGCGCGGGCGCGCAGCGCGGCCTGCGCGGCGAGCCGGTCGCGACCGGCGAACAGGGCGCGGGACAGGGCCAGGGCGGTGTGCCGCTCGGCGGTGGAGAGGTAGCGGTTGCGGGACGACAGCGCGAGCCCGTCCTCCTCGCGGACGGTCGGTACGCCGACCACCTCGACGGGGAAGTTCAGGTCGGTCACCATCCGCCGGATCAGCGCCAGTTGCTGCGCGTCCTTCTGGCCGAAGAGCGCCAGGTCGGGGCGGGTGAGGTGGAGCAGCTTGGCGACGACGGTCAGCATGCCGTCGAAGTGCCCGGGGCGGGTGGCCCCTTCGAGGCGCTCGCCCATCGGGCCGGCGGTGATACGCACCTGCGGGTCGCCGCCCGGGTAGACCTCGTCGACGGCGGGGGCGAACACCGCGTCGGCGCCCGCCTCTTCGGCGATCACCAGGTCCGCGTCGAGGGTGCGCGGGTAGCGGTCGAGGTCCTCGCCGGCCCCGAACTGCAGGGGGTTGACGAAGACGGTGACCACGACCTGCCCCTGGGGGCCGGCCAGTTCGCGGGCCGTGCGGATCAAGGTGGCGTGGCCCTCGTGCAGGGCGCCCATGGTCATCACCACGGCCCGGCGGCCGGTGCGCGACAGCTTGTGCAGCTCCTCGGCGGTGTGCAGCAGCAGGTCGGTCACCGGTCGCCTCCGTCGGACTCCGTGTCGGCGAGCACACCGAGCAGGTCCTCGGCGAGTTCGGGCTTGAGCAGACCGTGGGCGAGGGCCCGGTCCGCGGTGGTGCGGGCCATCGCCAGGTAGCCGGAGACCGCGGCCGGCGCGTGCCGGCGCAGCTCCGAGACGTGCGCGGCGACCGTACCGGCGTCCCCGCGGGCCACCGGTCCGGTCAGGGCGGCGTCACCGGAGCGCAGGGCGTTGTCGAGGGCCGCGCCGAGCAGCGGGCCCAGCATCCGGTCGGGGTGCTCCACCCCGGCCTTCGCCAGCAGCTCCATCGACTGGGCGACCAGGGTGACCAGGTGGTTCGCGCCGAGGGCCAGGGCCGCGTGGTAGAGCGGACGGTTCTCCTCCGCGATCCACTCGGGCTCCCCGCCCATCTCGATGACCAGGGCCTCCGCGGCCAGGCGCAGCTCGTCGGGGGCGGTGACGCCGAAGGAGCAGCCCGCGAGCCGCTGCACGTCCACCTCGGTGCCGGTGAAGGTCATCGCCGGGTGCAGGGCCAGCGGGAGGGCGCCCGCGCGGCGCGCGGGGTCGAGCACGGCGGTCCCGTACCGGCCGGAGGTGTGCACCAGGAGCTGTCCGGGCCGGACCGCGCCGGTCTCGGCGAGGCCCTCCACCAGGGACGGCAGCGCGTCGTCGGGGACGGTCAGGAGCACCAGGTCGGCCAGCTCCAACACCTGGGCGGGCGGTACGAGCGGCACATCGGGCAGCATCCGCGCGGCCCGGCGCACGGACGTGTCGGAGACTCCGGAGACGGCGACGGGCCGGTGCCCGGCCTGCTGGAGCGCACACGCCAGCGCGGGGCCGACGCGGCCGGCTCCGACGACGCCGACGGCGAGCCGGGCAGGGCGTGGCTGCTGTGATGGATTCACGCGGGGAGGGCCCTTCCGTTCCAGTCCGCGGGGGGTACCGGACGATACGCCGCCATGCTAGCTCCTGGGGCAGTTGGCCGGTCGGCGGCGAGTGGAGCGAGGATCTTTGCCATGAGTGACGACAGCGAGGACACCGAACGTACGAAGCGGCTGGTCGCGGCCTGGCGAGGGGCGGAGCGCAAGCTCTCCCGCAGCCTGCTGGAGCCGACCGTGGGGGAGCTGCTCGGCTCGCTCGCCGAAGCCCCGTACGAGATGGACGGGCCGGCCGACGTCTACGGCGACGGCGTGGTCGCCGCGCTGGAGGCCAAGGTCGCCGAGCTGCTGGGGACCGAGGACGCGGCGTTCTTCCCCAGCGGCACGATGGCGCAGCAGATCGCGCTGCGCTGTTGGGCGGGCCGGACCGGGAACCCGGTGGTGGCGCTGCACCCGATGAGCCATCCGGAGCGCTGGGAGGGGGAGGCGCTGTCGGCCGTCTCCGGACTGCGGGTGACGCACCCGACGACGGAGGCCCGCCAGCCGTCCGCCGCGGACGTGGAGGCCCTGCGGGAGCCCTTCGGGACGCTGATGGTGGAGCTGCCGCTGCGCGACGCCGGCTTCCTGCTGCCCACCTGGGAGGAGCTGGAGGCGCTCACCGAGGCGGCCCGGGAGCGGGACGCGGTCGTCCACTTCGACGGTGCCCGGCTGTGGGAGTCCACCGTCCACTTCGGGCGCACCCTGCCGGAGATCGCGGGCCTGGCGGACTCGGTGTACGTCTCGTTCTACAAGTCGCTCGGCGGCCTGAGCGGGGCGGCGCTGGCGGGGCCGCGGACGTTCGTGGAGGAGACCAGGGTCTGGCGGCACCGCTACGGCGGCCAGATCTTCCGGCAGTTCCCGCAGGCCCTGTCGGCGCTGGCCGGACTGGAACGGGAGCTGCCGCGGCTGCCGTCCTACGTGGCGCAGGCGCGGATGGTGGCGGGGGCGCTGCGCTCGGCCTTCGCGGACTCGGGGGTTCCGTGGGCCCGGGTCCACCCGGAGGAGCCGCACACCCACCAGTTCCAGGTGTGGCTCCCGTACGAGCCGGACCGGCTGACGGAGGCGGGCCTGCGACAGGCCGAGGAGACGGGCACGGTCCTCTTCCGCCGCTGGTCCGCCGAGGGCCCGCCGGGCCTGGCGGTGACCGAACTGGAAATCACGTCTCCGGGCCTGTCCTGGACGGAGTCGGACGTCCACGAAGCGGTCTCCTCCTTCGTGGCCCGGATCTGAAAACCAAGCCGCGCCGGCGTTTGAGGCGCGGGTCCGGGCAGAGCCCGGTTTCGGGAAGGGGCGGGTCGGGGACAGGCCCCCGCGCGGCGGTACCCGCACCCGCACACCCCCAGGGAAGGAAGCGGCGGCGAAACGCTGAATTCCCGAAAGTCACCGGCGCGGACCGGCCACGGCGTTACCGTCATTGACGGCAATTACCGGCCACCGCGCCCGGAGGAGACACCATGACCACTCAGCCCGCGTGGCGGAAGTCCTCGTTCTGCAGTGAGGGCGACGCCTGCGTCTACGTCGCCACCGCCCCCGGGGCCCTCGTCAAGGTCGCCGACCGCGCCGACCCCGCCCACCTCGTACTGGCCACCACCCAGGCGGCCTGGGCCGACTTCCTGCGAGCGGTCAAAGAGACCGGCTGACGGAGGCCGGCCGAAAGAGACCGGCCGAAAGGGACCGGCAGAGGGACCCGCCGAGCGCGCCGCGCCCGCGATCAGGGGATTTTGTCCGATTAGCGCGTATCTTCGGCCCATGCCCACGCCCTACGGATCCCGCGGCGGCATGGCGTTCAGTGCCGCTGAGCTGCACCTGCTCAGGCGCCTCCTCGCCCACGCCCTTCAGTCCTCCTCGGCCCCCCTGGCGGCCGAGGAGGTCCAGGACTGCCTGCGTCTCGCGCAGTCGGTGGACGAAGCGGTCCAGGAGGCGAGCCGGCTCAGAGCGTTCCTCCTCGCCGACCTCGTCCGCTACCGAGGCGCCCTGCCCGGCAGCCTCTCCGGCTACCTGGAACTGCTGCAGGACGCTCTGGCCGCCGGGTACGAACCGGAGCCCGACGACCTCGCCGCCCTGCGCGCGCTCCGCGCCAATCCGGTCGCCGCCGCGCTGCTGGAACGGGTCCGGACGGTCGCCGAGCGCTCCGTACGCAGACGACTGTCCACCGCCCCCGCGCCCCGGACCCGGCTGCTGGCCCTGGCCGGCGGCAAGGACAAGGACGACCAGCCGGCCCGCCCGGCCCCGCAGCCCAAGGAGCCGCCGCGTCCGGAGCGGCCGATTCCGACCCCTGGCGAGGTGTTCCCGCCGCGCCGCAAGCCCACCCCGCCCCCGGAGGCCGGGCTGGCCGCCGGGTAGCTACGCTGTGGGGCATGGACTATGTCTCCGCGCTCGTGCCCCCCTTCGTGATGGCCGCGTTCTTCATCGCTCTCGTCGTGACGATCGTGAAGAGCCAGGGCGGTTCCAACAAGGCCAAGGAAGACGCGGCGGTCGACGCCGTGCTCGCCCGGGCCGAGGCCACCCAGCAGCAGAAGTAAGCCCCTCGGGCGCGCGGCTCCACCGGCCGCGCGCCCGATTTTCTTGCGCGTGGCCGAGCGAGTGGTCGGGCAATTCCGCACAAGCCGCACTATCGTGCTGGTGTGCCTCGCCCCTTGGGAGAACTCGAAGACGCCGTCATGACACGGGTGTGGCAGTGGAACCGCCCGGTCACCGTGCGAGAAGTACTGGAAGACCTCCAGCAGGAACGGTCCATCGCGTACACCACGGTCATGACCGTTATGGACAATCTTCATCAGAAGGGCTGGGTCCGCCGGGAAGCCGAAGGCCGCGCCTATCGATATACGGCGGTCTCCACCCGCGCCGCCTACTCGGCCGCACTGATGAACGAAGCCTGGTCGACGAGCGACAACCCCGCGGCCGCCCTCGTGGCCTTCTTCGGCATGATGTCCGCGGAACAGCGGGAAGCCCTCCGCGACGCCGTGCGCGTGGTCCAGTACGACGACGGGTCGGGCGCTGACGCCGCCCCCGAACCCGCTCCCGAACCCGCCGCCCCGCCCGTGGCCGAGGGGGAGTCCGACGAGCGCCCGCAGGAGCCGGGGCGATAACGTCCGCAGCCATGGGAGAGTTTTCCACTGCACATGCAGAAACAGTGACGATCCGCCGTGCCCGGACGCGTGATGTTCCCGCGCTGCGCCGCCTCCTCGACCAGTACGTGGAGCAGCGGATCCTGCTCGACAAAGCTCCGGTCGTGCTTTACGAGGACATCCAGGAGTTCTGGGTCGCGGAACGCGAGTCCGACGGTCAGGTCGTCGGCTGCGGCGCTCTCCACGTGATGTGGGAAGACCTTGCCGAAGTACGCACTCTCGCCGTCGACCGGGGCTTGAAGGGTGCCGGAGTCGGGCATCAGGTGCTGGAGCAGTTGTTGCGTACCGCCCGCACCCTCGGTGTGAGCCGGGTTTTCTGCCTCACCTTCGAAGTCGAGTTCTTCGCGAAGCACGGCTTCGTCGAGATCGGCGAGACCCCGGTCAAGACCGATGTCTACATGGAGCTGCTGCGTTCCTATGACGAGGGCGTCGCCGAGTTCCTCGGTCTCGAACGAGTGAAGCCGAACACCTTGGGCAACAGTCGGATGCTTCTGCACCTCTGATCGATGGCCCCAGCTTTTCCGGTGCTCCGCCCCCCTGTGGCCTATGTCCGAATCGCGTACGTTTCCCGCCCTGTTGCGGTCTCGAACCTCTCCCCGGGGGTTTGTGTTTTCCAGGCAAAAGCGGTTTCCTTTCCGCGTACTGCTTTTCGATGAAAGGAAATCCCGGTGGCACAGAAGGTTCAGGTCCTTCTTGTCGACGACCTCGACGGTGGCGAGGCGGACGAGACGGTGACGTTCGCTCTGGATGGCAAGACCTACGAGATCGACCTCACCACCGCCAACGCTGAAAAGCTCCGCGGTCTGCTCGACCCGTACACCAAGGGCGGCCGCCGCACCGGTGGCCGCGCGTCCACCGGTCGCGCCAAGGGTCGTACGGCCGTGGCGTCCGGCAACCCGGACACCGCGGAGATCCGCGCCTGGGCGAAGTCCCAGGGCCTCAGCGTCAACGACCGCGGCCGCGTACCGCAGGACATCCGCGACGCCTACGAGAACCGGGGCTGACCCGTCAGGGACTGACCCGGCCGGCTCGCGGGCAAGGCCCGGCCACGGCGCTCCGCGGGGGCGTCCGGCGCCGGAGCCGCGCGCGGTGGCATTCCGTCGCCGCCGCGGAGACCAGGCGCACGAGATCGGGACCGGCGCCCACCCGCCCGGGACCGGCACCCTGTCCGGGACCGGACAGGGCAGGCAGAAGTGCCTCGCACCCCTGCTCGGGGGGCCGTAGCCACACGGCGGCCCCCCGGGGACTCCCGTCCCGTACGACCTGCCCCGGCGGCACCGGGGCGGTGATCCGGCCACCCGCACCCAGGGCGGTCAGATCGAGGGCGACCCCGCCCCACTCCAGCCAGTCGAGCAGCCCGTCCAGCTCCTCTGCGCTTCCCGCGGCCACCAGGAACCGCATCCGGCGCCCCATCAGGGCCACCGGGCCCGTGGCGACGGGCCTGCGCAGCAGCGCGGCGCCCGCGTCGGACGGCAGCTCCAGCACGTCGAACCGGATCCCGGTCACGAGCTGGGCCGGCGGCCCGCCCGTGACGGTCCAGCCGAGCACTCTGCGGTACCAGGAGGCGTCCGCGTCCTCCTCCGGCGCCGGGCGGGGCACAGGCACGGTCGGCGGGGCGGCGAGCGGCGGGAGGGTGACGGCCATGTCCGGAGCAACTTCCGAAACGCCTCCGGGTTACGCTCAATGTGACACACCGCACTCATCACCATGCGGAACGTAAACATCCGTGGACTCCGGACTCCGCATTCGGGACGCAACCGTGTTCGCCCTTAGCGGAGGGAACCGGTGCCACCGGCATGGAGTGTCAGTCCTTACGGGTAAGACATTCCTAGTGGATCGGGGCGACACGCTGATTTGACGGGCTTGCGTTCGCCGTCGGCGTACACGCATGACGGGTATCTGCCTGGCCTGCGGGAACATCGTCTCGCACCATCGAGTTGGAGCAGTTGTCGGCTGTTCAAGCCGGTTTTCCCGCTGATGCAGGGGTGAGCCGTGGACGGATGTCGGCAGTTGGAATGAGCTGTCCCGCCCCACGGGACTAGCATGCGGAAGGACAGGGCGGGGACCGACCCCGAACTGCCCGACCGCTCTGAGGAGCGATAAACGATGTTCGAGAGGTTCACCGACCGCGCGCGGCGGGTTGTCGTCCTGGCTCAGGAAGAAGCCCGGATGCTCAACCACAACTACATCGGCACCGAGCACATCCTCCTGGGCTTGATCCACGAGGGTGAGGGTGTCGCCGCTAAGGCCCTGGAGAGCCTCGGGATTTCGCTCGAGGCTGTTCGCCAGCAGGTTGAGGAGATCATCGGTCAGGGGCAGCAGGCCCCGTCCGGCCACATCCCCTTCACCCCGCGGGCGAAGAAGGTCCTGGAGCTTTCGCTCCGAGAGGCCCTCCAGCTCGGCCACAACTACATCGGCACCGAGCACATCCTGCTCGGCCTGATCCGCGAGGGCGAGGGCGTCGCCGCCCAGGTCCTCGTGAAGCTGGGCGCCGATCTCAACCGAGTCCGGCAGCAGGTCATCCAGCTGCTCTCCGGCTACACCGGTGGAGGCAAGGAGTCGGCCACGGCCGGCGGGCCGGCCGAGGGCACGCCCTCGACCTCGCTCGTCCTGGACCAGTTCGGCCGCAACCTCACCCAGGCGGCCCGCGAATCCAAGCTCGACCCGGTCATCGGGCGCGAGAAGGAGATCGAGCGGGTCATGCAGGTGCTGTCCCGCCGTACGAAGAACAACCCGGTCCTCATCGGCGAGCCCGGCGTCGGCAAGACCGCCGTCGTCGAGGGCCTGGCCCAGGCGATCGTCAAGGGCGAGGTTCCCGAGACGCTGAAGGACAAGCACCTCTACACGCTTGACCTCGGCGCCCTGGTCGCGGGTTCCCGCTACCGCGGTGACTTCGAGGAGCGCCTGAAGAAGGTGCTCAAGGAGATCCGCACCCGCGGCGACATCATCCTGTTCATCGACGAGCTCCACACCCTCGTGGGTGCGGGCGCCGCCGAGGGCGCGATCGACGCCGCCAGCATCCTCAAGCCCATGCTGGCCCGTGGTGAGCTCCAGACCATCGGTGCCACGACGCTCGACGAGTACCGCAAGCACCTCGAGAAGGACGCGGCCCTCGAGCGCCGCTTCCAGCCGATCCAGGTGGCGGAGCCTTCCCTCCCCCACACGATCGAGATCCTCAAGGGCCTGCGCGACCGCTACGAGGCCCACCACCGCGTCTCCATCACGGACGAGGCCCTCGTCCAGGCGGCGACGCTGGCGGACCGGTACATCTCGGACCGCTTCCTCCCGGACAAGGCGATCGACCTGATCGACGAGGCCGGCTCCCGGATGCGCATCCGTCGGATGACCGCACCGCCGGACCTCCGCGAGTTCGACGAGAAGATCGCGGGCGTGCGCCGCGACAAGGAGTCGGCCATCGACTCCCAGGACTTCGAGAAGGCGGCGTCTCTCCGTGACAAGGAGAAGCAGCTGCTGGCGGCGAAGACCAAGCGCGAGAAGGAATGGAAGGCCGGCGACATGGACGTCGTCGCCGAGGTCGACGGCGAGCTCATCGCCGAGGTCCTCGCGACCGCGACCGGCATTCCCGTCTTCAAGCTCACCGAGGAGGAGTCCTCGCGACTGCTCCGCATGGAGGACGAGCTCCACCGTCGGGTCATCGGCCAGAAGGACGCCATCAAGGCGCTCTCCCAGGCGATCCGCCGTACCCGTGCGGGTCTGAAGGACCCGAAGCGCCCGGGTGGCTCGTTCATCTTCGCCGGTCCGTCCGGTGTCGGTAAGACCGAGCTCTCCAAGACGCTCGCCGAATTCCTCTTCGGCGACGAGGACGCGCTGATCTCCCTCGACATGTCGGAGTTCAGCGAGAAGCACACGGTTTCCCGTCTCTTCGGTTCGCCCCCCGGCTACGTGGGCTACGAAGAGGGCGGCCAGCTCACCGAGAAGGTGCGCCGGAAGCCGTTCTCCGTCGTCCTCTTCGACGAGGTCGAGAAGGCCCACCCGGATATCTTCAATTCCCTTCTCCAGATCCTGGAGGACGGTCGCCTGACCGACTCCCAGGGCCGGGTCGTGGACTTCAAGAACACGGTCATCATCATGACGACCAACCTGGGTACCCGGGACATCTCGAAGGGCTTCAACCTGGGCTTCGCGGCTCAGGGCGACACGAAGACCGGATACGACCGGATGAAGGCGAAGGTCAACGAAGAGCTCAAGCAGCACTTCCGGCCCGAGTTCCTCAACCGTGTCGACGACACGGTCGTCTTCCACCAGCTCACCGAGGAAGACATCATCCAGATCGTCGACCTCATGATCGCCAAGGTCGACGAGCGCCTCAAGGACCGCGACATGGGCATCGAGCTGAGCGGTGACGCCAAGCTCCTGCTCGCCAAGCGCGGCTACGACCCGATCATGGGCGCCCGCCCGCTGCGCCGGACCATCCAGCGCGAGATCGAGGACCTGCTCTCGGAGAAGATCCTCTTCGGCGAGCTGCGTCCCGGTCAGATCGTGGTCGTCGGCAAGGAGGGTGAGGGCGAGGACGCCAAGTTCACCTTCCGCGGCGAGGAGAAGTCGGCTCTGCCCGACCTCCCCCCGATCGAGGCCACGGGCTCCGGCCCGGACCTGTCGAAGGGCGCGTAAGCGCGACCGAGCGGTAAAAGGGGCGGCCCCGGGACTGAAGAGTCCCGGGGCCGCCCCTTTGTCGTCCTGGGGTCGACGGGGGGCGACGGGCAGGCCGGGCGGGCCCGACAGGCGGACCGGCGGTCAGGGCGCGCGTACAGGGCGGCGGGGGCGGCGGTGGGGCGGTGGTGAGGGCGGTGGCCGCACACCTGTCTACTCGCCGGGTGGCAGGGGCCGTTGCCCCGGGGCCCCGCGACGTCTCCTCGGCCGGGTCGTCCACGCGTCGAGCCCAGTGACCTGGGTCGCAATGGGCCTGGGCGCCGGTGACAAGCCGCACAGGACAAAACGGACGTACTAGGTCGTTTCGTAGATCCAAAGCACCCTGCCGGAGGACCGTCGTCCCTGCAAAAGGACCGTCAACGGGCCACGTCACACAGGTGCCGCTACGAGTTCCACTAGTAATCGGGACATTTGGGGAAGCCCCGGGGCGCGGGTTACCAAGGATGAGCCAGCCCGGCACTCGCTCGATCGTGCCGGGTCACTTCATGCCTCTTACAGGTGTGAAACCCCCCTTGTCCCCGGCCCCGGAGGTCTGCACATGTTCGCGAAGCGCGTCTACACCCGTCGTACCCGTATCGCTGTCGGCACCACCGCTCTCGGTGCGGTGCTGGCCCTCGGGGCGGGCACGACCGCCGCGTTCGCAGACGCCCCGCAGGCCGCCGTCACCGCCAAGGCCGCCGGCGCCGCCGGTGCCGCGGGCGCCTCGAAGACCGGTCTCTGGGACAAGCCGCTGGAGAAGTACACGCTGTCCGCCACCTTCGGCAAGGGCGGCACCATGTGGTCCCACAAGCACTCCGGCCAGGACTTCGCCGTCCCGGTCGGCACCCCGGTCAAGGCCGCGGCCGCCGGTGTCGTGGTCAAGGCCGGCCCGAACGGCGGCGGCGACGGCCCCGCGTACGGCAACGCCATCGTGATCAAGCACGCGAACAACACGTACTCCCAGTACGCGCACCTCTCGAAGATCCAGATCAAGATCGGCCAGAAGGTCAAGGCCTCGCAGCGGATCGCCCTGTCCGGCAACACCGGCAACTCCAGCGGCCCGCACCTGCACTTCGAGATCCGCACCACCCCGAACTACGGCTCCGCCGTCAACCCGGTCGCCTTCCTGCGCACCAACGGCGTCACCGTCTGACCCGTCCCGACCACCGCACGCGCCGCACCCGCGGCGCCCGCGGCACCCGTCGTACCGGCCGACCCGCCCTGCTCACCGATCAGGTGAGCAGCCAGGCATGGGTCGGCTTCGGCGATGGATCGAGCTTCCCCTCCTTGTACCCGGCGGCCTGCTCCGCCGTGAACGCCATGTCGTAGGTCTTGATGTTGTGCAGGGCGCCCTGCCACGGACCGGTCCATATGTTGTGGTGCATGGACCGGCCGAGCTGCAGCGGACCGGGGGCCTGCCAGATGGGCGGCACCGGGGTCTCGCCGGCCTTCTTGCCGTCCACGTAGAGCGCGATGGCCTTCTTCTCGGCGTCGTACGTGGCCATCAGCAGCGTGGGCGTCTTCACCATCTGGAGCCCCTCGGCGGTGACCGTCCGCGTGGTGGCCGCGGCGCCCTTGTCGCCGGTCTGCACGCGGAAGATCCAGGCCTGCTTGCCGTTCACCTCGTTCACGCCGAGCTCGAAGGAGAACGACTCCCCGTCGCCCTGGCTCATGATGATCCGCGAGCCCTTGGCGGCGGAGTTGTAGGCGCGGGCCGTGACGGTGAAGCTCTTGGTCACGTCCACGACCGGCTCGGCGGACTGCGCCCACGAGTTCCCGTTGCCCTTGCCGACGACCTGGAAGCGCTTGCCCAGCGGGCCGACCTTGAGGTCGGGGCCCAGCCGGATGCCCATGCTGCCGTAGCTGTCGCGCAGCAGGGTGTCGTCGCCCGCGACGGTCGCGGTGTAGGCCGCCGGCCCCTTCGAGTCGTCCGGTTCGGGCGAGGCGGAGGCCGAGTTCTGGGGCTGGGCGTCCTGTCCGTCGTCGCCGGTGCCCATCAGGAAGAACGTTCCGCCGCCGGCCAGCAGTGCCAGTACGGCCACTCCGCCGCCCAGCATCCACAGCCGCTTCTTGCGCCGCTCGGCCGCCGAGCGGTCCGCCATGGCCTCCCAGTCCGGCTGCGACCCGCCGGGCAGGTCCGGACCGGCCAGCCGCGTGAAGCCCGGCTGGGCCGGGGCGGCGGACCACTGCCCGCCCGCCGCGTCCTGCGGGTAACCGCCCGCGTCCTGCGGGTAACCGCCCCCGTCCTGCGGGTAACCGCCCGCGTCCTGCTGGTACCCGCCTGCCGCGTCATGGCCGAAACCGCCCGCGGGATCCTGCTGGTACGCCCCCGGGTCCTGCTGGTAAGGGTTCGGCTGCTGTCCCGACTGCGGGTAGCCGTACCCGCCGGACGGGGTCGGGTAGCCGTAGCCGCCCTGCGCGGGCGGTCCCGGCGGGAACCCGTATCCGCCGCTCCCGGGGGCGGGCTCGGGCTGCGGGTGGCTCGGGGGATTCGTACCGTCGGTCATGCCACGGATGCTAAGTCACGGACCCGCGGGCGGATACCGCCCGGTACCCGTACCGCCCCACCCGCCCCGCTTCAGCCCTGCGGCAGCTTGAGGATCGGGAAGCTGCCCGTCGCCGTCGGCGCGTGCTCCGGCAGCCACAGGACCGCCACCGCACCCGCGGCCGAGCCCTCGCGCTCCGAGCCGCCCCGGGCGGCCACGTTACGGAAGGTCAGCCGGGCGCCCAGCACCCGCGCCTGGCCCTCGGCGATGGTCAGCCCCAGCCCGTGCCCCACACCCGCGCGGTCCGTCGACCCGGTGCGGAAGCGGCTCGGCCCCTCGCGCAGCAGTGCCTCCGGGAAGCCCGGCCCGTGGTCCCGGACCCGTACGACCCGGCCCTCGACGTCGACCTGGATCGGCGCCCGCCCGTACCGCGCGGCATTGGCCAGCAGGTTGCCCAGGATCCGCTCCAGCCGGCGCGGGTCGGTACTGACGATCTCGTCCGCGACGACCCGTACGGTCGCCTCCGGCATCAGCGAGGTCACCCGCCGGCTCACGAACTCGCCCAGCGCCACGTCCTGCAGCTCGGCCCGCTCGGAGGCACTGTCCAGCCGGGCCACCTCCAGTACGTCCTCGACCAGCGCGCGCAGGGCCTGGGCCCGGTCCCGCACCAGCTCCGTCGGCCGCCCCGGAGGCAGCAGTTCCGCCGCCGTGAGCAGGCCCGTCACCGGGGTCCGCAGCTCGTGCGCGATGTCCGCGGTCACCCGCCGCTCGGCCTCCAGCCGTTGCTGCAGGGCGTCCGCCATGGCGTCCACGGCCCGCGCGAGGTCGTCCGTCTCGTCCCGCACGACACCGCCGACCGCGTCCCGTACGCGCACGTCGGGGTCGCCGTGCGCCACGCGCTGCGCGGCGGCCGCGGCCTTGCGCAGCCGGCGCGAGATCTGCCCGCCGATGAGCACGCCGAGAGCCGAGCCGCCGATCACGGCGGACAGGCCGCCGATGACCAGGGCCCGGTCCAGGTCGGGGATCAGATTGGCGCCCTCCCGGAACGGCGTGTGCAGCGACAGCACCTGCCCGTTCCCGAGCGGAACTGCGGCCCACACCTCGGTCGCCCCGCGCGGCCGCTCCTGGATATAGGTCCCGCGCCGTCCCGACTGCGCCTTGTGCCGCAGTTCGGCGGGCAGTTCGGGATCGTTGAGCTTGGCCCCCATGGGCGGCTTGCGGCCGGCGTCGGCGTTGCGGGAGATGAACTGCACGCGGTCCAGCTGCACTTCACGGGCGCTCTCCAGCATCGACACGCGGGCAGCACTGTGCACGACCAGGCTCAGCGCGATCGTGACGAGGGCGCCCACGGAGGCGATGGCGACCGTGATCTTCCAGCGGATGCCCGTGCGGAGGGTGAACCGTCTCATGCCTTGAGCTTGTATCCGAAGCCTCGGACCGTTTCGATCCGGTCCTGGCCGATCTTGGTGCGCAGTCGCTGCACGTGGACGTCCACGACGCGGGTGTCGCCGCCCCAGTCGTAGTCCCAGACCCGCTCCAGCAGGCGATCGCGCGACAGCACGGTGCCGGGGGCGGAGGAGAACTCCAGCAGCAGCCGCATCTCGGTCGGGGTCAGGGCCACGGCGGCGCCCGCCCGGCGGACCTCCATGCCCTCGGTGTCCACCTCCAGGTCGCCGAAGGAGAGCACCCCGCGCTCGGGGTCCGAGCCGTTGTCGGCCCCGTTCGGGCCGCCGTTCTGCGGGCCGCCGGAGTGGTCGAAGCGGCGCAGCACCGCGCGGATCCGGGCGACCAGCACGGAGCCGTCGAAGGGCTTGGTGACGTAGTCGTCGGCGCCGGCCTCCAGGCCCAGCACCACGTCGATGCTGTCGGCGCGCGCCGACAGCATGATGACCGGGACGGTGGACTCGTCGCGGATGCGGCGGCACAGGCTGACGCCGTCCATGCCGGGGACCATCACGTCCAGCAGGGCGATGTCGGGCCGGTCCGCGCGGAAGGACTCCAGTCCGGACAGGCCGTCGGGCATGGCCGTCACCACGAACCCGTCGCGTTCCAGCGCCAGGGTCGTGGCCTCACGGATGACGTCGTCGTCCTCCACGAACAGGACATGGGTCTCGGCCATGCGGGAGCCTCGCCTCGGTTCTTCTGTGCTCAGTTCTTCTGACTCGTGGCCGGGGCGGGTGGAACCCCGCCGTCGACCACATTGCTGTACTCCGAGTGAACTCGGTCCTGCTCGGTGAACTTCTCCCCGTTCCAGCGGTACGTGATCACGTCCTCGCCCGACGGATAGGCGAGCGCGTCGCTCTTTCCGTAGACCTGTTTCGTGACCACCAGGTCGCCCCGGTCGATCTCCGCGTAGACGGGTGGCTGTTCGTCCGAGAAGACATTCTCGTACGTGGCTCCGTCCGACCGGTACACGTACGTTCCGCGGCCCAGGGCGTCGGCGCAGGACAGGACGTTCACCACGATGTCCACCACGGGGCCACCGGTGACCTTCCCGTAGCTCACGTCCACCGGATACTCCTTGCCCGAACAGGGCTTGAGGTCGCGTTTGACCTCGGTGCTGACCTTGGGGTCCTTCATCAACAGCCCGACCGGGTCGACCTTCTTCAGCGGCCGGCCGGACGACGCCGAGACGGACTCGTCGGGGGAGGGCCCCGAGGGAGTGGCCTTGGCCACGGCCTCGGTGCGGGCCGGGCCGCCGTCGCGCAGGCCGGTGCCGCCGGTGGCGCACCCGACCGCGAACACGGCTGTGCCGACGAGGACGACCGTCCCCGCCGACATCAGCACCAGAGAACCTCCGGACAAACCTTGGCCATTCAGGCCGCGCACCGCTCACGCCCCTCGTACCGCATGGTGTGGTCACCGCGCTCCAGCGCCCGCATGTCCAGATCCCGGCTCTCCAGCTCCTGCCGAAGGCGGGCCAGCGCGCGGTGCAGGGTGCTCTTCACGGTTCCCGCCGACATTCCGAGCGCCGCTGCCGTCTCCTCGGTGCTCATCTGCTCCCAGTGTCGCAGGACGACCACGCTGCGCTGCTTGGGCGCGAGAACCTTGAGGATGTCCATGAGGAGGGCGCGGTCGGCGCGCTGGTCGGAGCCGTCCTCGACGGAGGCGTCGGGGAGCTGCTCGGTGGGAACCTCTTCGAGCTTGCGGGCACGCCACCACTCGGTACGGGTGTTGATCATGACGCGGCGCAGGTAGGCGTCGGCCAGGGACTTGTCGGCGATGCCGTCCCAGCGGCCGTAGGTGCGCACGAGCGCGGTCTGCAGGAGGTCCTGGGCGTCGGTCGGGTCCGGGACCAGGCGCCGGGCGCTGCGCAGCAGCGCGTCCTGCCGCGTGCGTACGTACTCTTCGAATCCGAGTACCTCACCGTGCGCCATCTCAGACCGCCTCCACCCGTCCAACCGTTCATCCCCGTTGCCCTACGGATTCGAAGGTACGGAGGGGTTGTCACGGGCCTGTGCGAGCCAGCCTTCGGTGGGCGCACGGACACCCATAGGTTGTGTAACAGCCCCCGTGAGCTGGGGTTTCCGAGCAGGAAGCGGAATCCGGGAGTCAGCTTCGGTCAGGCCTGCGCAACGCCCTGCGGGAGCCGGTAGAAGCCTCCGTCCAAAGGCTCCACCAGCCCGTCGGACACCAGCCCGTCGAGCGCCCGGGCCCGCTGCACGGGCTCGTCCCAGACCGTGTCGAGCACGGCCTGCGGAACGGAGCCCACCGCCTCCCGGAGCACGGCGAGGAGCTTGCCCCGCACCTGCCGGTCGGTCCCGGCGTACGTCTGCCCGCGCCGCGGCGGACCCTCGTGCGCGGGCTTGCCCGCCAGCCGCCACGCGCACAGCCCGGCCACCGGGCAGCGCGCGCAGTCGGGGTTCTTCGCGGTGCACACCAGCGCGCCGAGCTCCATCGAGGCCGCCGCCCAGCGGGCCGCCGTCCCCTCGTCCTCGGGCAGCAGGGCCCGAGCCAGGCGCCGTTCGGCGGCGGTCGTCGCGTTCGGCGGGTATTCGACCCCGGTCGCCGTGCGCGCGAAGACCCGGCGGACGTTCGTGTCGAGGACGGCGTGCCGCTGCCCGTACGCGAAGGAGGCCACGGCCGCCGCCGTGTACTCGCCGATCCCGGGCAGCGCCAGCAGCTGCGCGTGCTCCGAAGGCACGTCGCCCCCGTGCCGGTCCGTTATGGCGACGGCCGCGCCGTGCAGCCGCAGCGCCCGGCGCGGGTAGCCGAGCCGCCCCCAGGCCCGTACGGCCTCGCCGGGGGCCTCGGCGGCCAGGTCCGCGGGGCGGGGCCACCGGGCGAGCCACTGCTCGTAGACCGGCAGGACCCGGTTGACGGGCGTCTGCTGGAGCATGAACTCGCTGACCATGACCCCCCAGGGGCCGGCCTCGGGGCGGCGCCAGGGCAGGTCGCGGGCGTGCTCGTCGAACCACGCGATGACGGGGGAGTGCAGCGCGTGGGAGGAGTCGGGGGATACGGCCGGGGAGGAAACGGGAGATGCAGTCATGGCAGACGGCATCCTGGCACGTTTCGTCTCCTCGGGCGCGCCGGACCGGGACCGGTGAAGCGGACGACGGCCGGGGATCCGCCCGCCCGCGCGGCCGTGACGAGGGCCTGCGCCGGGCCGCTGAGCGCGAGCACGGTCAGGGCTGCGACCGACCCGCCGAGCAGCAGACCGAACACCACGTCGTGCGGGTGGTGCACGCCGACGAAGACCCGGGAGAAGGCCATCAGCAGCGCGAGGGCCGCGGTCGCCGCCGCGAGCCGGCGCACGGCCAGGGTCAGCGCCACGGCGGCGGCACCCGCGAGGGCCGCGTGATTGCTGGGGAACGACCCGTCGCCGGGCCCCGGGCACGGCACCAGCGAGGCCGCGGCCCCGACGACGGAGCGGCAGGGCCGCTCCTCGCCCACCGTGTACTTCACGCACTCCGACGCGCCGTAGGCGACGGCGGTGGCCACCGGCGCGAGAACGGCCAGGGCCACCGGCCGGGCGCCGCCCCGACCGCGCGAGCGCCACCAGACGGCCACGAACAGCACCCCGAAGAGGAGGAGCCCGTACGCCGTCCAGATCTCGAAGGCCGACTGCACCCATGAGGGTGTCCGGTGGGCGAAGTCGGTGATGGCGCGGTAGAGGCCGGAGCTGTCCATGTTCACCGAACGTACGCAATGCGGATTAATCTCCGCATCAACCCTTTGGCCGGATCTCGCCCGCTCGATTGCGCCCGCAGGATGATCATCGGCAAATCAAAACCTCTGCGCGGCATGTGGGGCACTGATCGGGCCGCGAACTCTCGTAAAGTTCCGTCCGTGGGATCTCTGCGCAATCCGGTCGGGCCGCTCCCCTCCTCCATCTACTGGCGACGGAGGGCTGTGCTGGCTTCCGTTGTCGCGCTCCTCGCGCTCCTCGCCGTATGGACCGTCAGTTCCGGCGGGGGGAGGACGAGTACGAACGGGAAGGGCCAGGGCGGTCCGGATCCGGTCACCTCGATCACCCCGGGCCCGGCCGGCACCGGGCCCGCGATCAGCGCGGCCCCCGGCGGACGTCCCGAGTCGGGCAGCGGCGGGAGCGCCGGCTCCCAGGGCGGCTCCACGGGCGGCGCGGGCAAGAACGGCGAACCGGGCGGCGGCACGGGCTCGAACGGCGGCTCGGGCTCCGGCTCCGGCGGCGCCGCGGGCGGCCCGGCACCGGTCCCGGCGGACTCCGCGCTCCCCACCTGCGCGCCGGGCTCGCTGCAGTGGGAGGTCAAGAGCGTGAAGAACGAGTACGAGGCGAACGAGAAGCCGCGCCTCGAACTGGTCGCCCGCAACACCTCCGGAACCACCTGCAAGGTCGACCTCGGCCCGAAGCAGGCCGTCCTGACCATCCTTCAGGCGAGCAGCAGCAAGGCCGTCTGGTCCTCGGCGGACTGCCCGGCGGGCGCGGGCAACGCCTTCTTCCGCCTCCCGGCGCAGGGTGAGACGAAGCAGTCGCTGGACTGGGACCGCCGGTTCAGCGCGGCCGACCGGTGCCAGACGCCTCCGGCGGGGTCCGCGGCTCCCGACACCTACGTGGTCGAGGTCAAGGCCCCGGGCATGCCGGTCGCCCGCACCTCGTTCGTCCTCAAGCAGGACTGACGACTCCCAGCCCCGGAAGCAGCTGACCACCCTGCCGAGCAAAGCCGCAGGCTAGACGTACCGCTCCAGGATCGACGACTCGGCCAGTCGGGACAGGCCCTCGCGCACGCTCCGGGCGCGGGCCTCGCCCACCCCGTCCACGGCCTGGAGGTCGTCCACGGAAGCCGCCAGCAGCTTCTGCAGCCCGCCGAAGTGCTCCACGAGCCGCTCGATGATCGCGCCCGGCAGGCGCGGCACCTTCGCCAGCAGTCGGTACCCGCGCGGCGACACCGCCGAGTCCAGCGTCTCCGGCGAGCCCGTGTACCCCAGCGCCCGCGCCACGATCGCCAGCTCCAGCAGCTCCGGATGCGTCAGCGCGTCCAGCTCCGCCAGCGCCTCGTCCACCGTGCGGGAACGCTTCGCCGTCGGCTCCGGCACGTAGTCCCGGATGACCAGCTCCCGCTCCTGCTCGATCCCGACCGTCAGCTCGTCCAGCTGCAGCGACAGCAGTCGCCCGTCCGTGCCCAGTTCGACCACGTACTCGGCGATCTCGGTCGCGATCCGGCGGACCATTTCCAGCCGCTGCGCGACCGCCGTCACGTCGCGGACCGTGACCAGGTCCTCGATCTCCAGCGCCGACAGCGTGCCGGCGACCTCGTCGAGGCGCAGCTTGTACCGCTCCAGCGTGGCCAGCGCCTGGTTCGCCCGCGACAGGATCGCCCCGGACTCCTCCAGGACCCGCCGCTCCCCGTCCACGTACAGCGCGATCAGTCGCATCGACTGCGACACCGACACCACCGGGAAGCCGCACTGCTTGGAGACGCGGTCGGCCGTGCGGTGGCGCGTACCGGTCTCCTCCGTCGGGATCGACGCGTCGGGCACCAGCTGCACACCGGCGCGCAGGATCTTGGTGATGTCCTTGTCCAGGATGAGCGCGCCGTCGAGCTTGCACAGCTCGCGCAGCCGCGTCGCGGTGAACTCCACGTCCAGGACGAAGCCGCCGGTGCACATCGCCTCGACGCTCTTGTCCATACCGAGGACGATCAGCCCGCCGGTGTTGCCGCGGACGATCCGTTCCAAGCCGTCACGCAGCGGCTGACCTGGTGCGACCGCGCTCAGCGAGGCGCGCATCATGGCCTCCTGCTTGGAGCTCGCGCCCGACTTCCCGGATGCTGCTGCCCCGTCCTTGGCTGCCACTGCACTCCTCCGGTCGCGGGTTGCGCCGCCCAGCGCCGCGGGCACGAGGACGTGCGTACGGCCGGGCGGACCAGCACAAAGTCTACCGGCGCGCGCCACGGCCCCGCCGTGGCTTGAGCGGGTACGGTCCGGGAGGGGCCCTCCCGGACCCCTTGGCGCACCCCGTGACGGACCCCCTGACCAGGGGATCGTCCCCCGGTTCGGCTACTGCTCGGACCGCTCCTCGGCGGGCTTGCGGGAGCGGCCGCGCGGCAACACCCGTAGCGCGTCGCCCATGTCGGCCACCTCGATGACCTTCATCCCGGCCGGCACCTTGCCGGGATCCGCCGGGACCAGCGCGTGCGTGAATCCCAGTCGGTGCGCCTCCGCGAGCCGCCGCTGCACGCCGGTCACCCGCCGCACCTCGCCGGCCAGACCGACCTCACCGATCGCGACGAGGTTCTTCGGCAGCGGGACGTCACTGGCGGCCGAGGCCAGCGCGAGCGCGATCGCCAGGTCGGCGGCCGGCTCGGTGAGCTTCACCCCACCCACGGTGGCGCTGTAGATGTCGCGCTTGCCGAGCGCCGTGATCCGGCCGCGCTGCTCCAGCACCGCCAGCATCATCGACACCCGCGAGGTCTCCAGGCCCGAGGTCGTGCGCCGGGGGGAGGGGATCTGCGAGTCCACGGTCAGCGCCTGCACCTCGGCGACCAGCGGACGCTTCCCCTCCAGAGTCACCGTCAGGCAGGTGCCCGGGACGGCCTCGGCCCGCCGGGTCAGGAACAGCCCGCTCGGGTCGGCGAGCCCGGTGATCCCCTCGTCGTGCAGCTCGAAGCAGCCGACCTCGTCGGTGGCCCCGTACCGGTTCTTGATGCCGCGCACCAGCCGCAGCCGGGCGTGCCGGTCGCCCTCGAAGCTCAGCACCACGTCCACGAGGTGCTCCAGCAGACGGGGACCGGCGATGGCCCCGTCCTTGGTCACGTGGCCGACGAGGAGGGTGGCCATGCCGCGCTCCTTCGAGGCCCGGATCAGCGCCCCGGCCACCTCCCGCACCTGGGCCATGCCGCCGGGTGCGCCGTCGATCTCGGGGGAGGCGATCGTCTGTACGGAGTCCAGGATCAGCAGGGAGGGCTTCACGGCGTCGAGATGCCCGAGCACGGCGGAAAGGTCGGTCTCGGCGGCGAGGTAGAGGTGATCGTCGAGGGCGTTGATCCGGTCGGCCCGCAGGCGCACCTGGCTCGCCGACTCCTCGCCCGTCACGTACAGCGTGCGGTGCTCCTCGCCGGCCGCCTTCGCCGCCACGTCCAGCAGCAGGGTCGACTTGCCGACGCCGGGCTCGCCGGCGAGCAGGACGACGGCACCGGGCACGAGCCCGCCGCCGAGGACGCGGTCCAGCTCGTCCACACCGGTGCTGCGGGCGGTCGCGGTCCGCCCGTCGACCTGCCCGATCGGCAGGGCGGCGGTGGAGACCCGGCCCGCGGCGGTGGTCCGCACGGCGGGCGCGCCCATCTCCTCGACGGTGCCCCAGGCCTGGCATTCGGGACAGCGACCGAGCCACTTCGCGGTCGTCCAGCCGCAGTCGGTGCAGCGGTAGGACGGCCGGTCCTTGGCGGATGAACGAGCGGTGCGGGCAGCCATGCCGTTCACGGTAGCCGCCCGCACCGACAAGCCGGACCGCGGTGCCGCCGGCGGGGCGCGGCCGCCATGCTGCGAGGGTGTCCCCATGGACCTGTCCCACGAGGGTGAGCCCTTCGAAGCCGACGCGACCGGGCTGCCCGTCGTGGACGTGGCGGGGTGTTTCCCCGGCCGCCGCTCCGCCGCGGACCTCGCCGCGTTCCTCGTCCGCGCGGGCTGGAGTTCGCGTTCCTCCTCCTGGGAGGGGTACGAGGTGCAGAGCCCGTCGGCCCGCCTCGAGATCGAACCGAGCGACGACGGCGTCCTCCTCCACGGCCAGGCGGACGCCGGCCGGCTCGACGCGCTCGTCGCCGTGCTGTCCGCGCGAGGGCTGCCCTTCTCGGTGGAGTTCTACGGGGAGGACGGCGCCCTCGTGCGCGAGGTGCGCGTGGGCCCCGCCGAGCTCGCCGCCCGCGCGGCCCCGGCCGACCTTGCCGTCCCGGCCGACCTTGCCGTCCCCGCCGAGCTCGCCGCTCCGGCCGACCCCGTGAGCCCGCCGGTCCGACCGCGTCAGGGCCTGCGTCAGCGCCTCACCGATCTGTTCACCCGTAAGGGCTAAAAGTGGCGAAGGCTTCCAGGGCGTCACCGGCACGCCGCCTACGGTCGCCAGGTGAACAGCAGCAACCAGGCACACTCCTCAGCGCGCACCGGCGCACACCGGGCGCACGGGCGCATGCCCCACGAGGCCGAGCAGCCGCCGCCGTTCCGGCACGAGCCCTACCTGGACGGCCTGTTCACGTACTGCCTGTCGGTCCTGTGCGACCACGACACCGCGACCGACGTGCTCGGGGACGTCCTCGCCGTCGCCGAGCGGCATCCCGGCCGCTGCCCCGACGAGGGGGACCGGCGCGCCTGGCTCTACGCACTCGCCCGCTGGGGCTGCCTGCACCGGCTGGCCGAGCAGCGGCGCGCGCGACAGGGAGCGCATTCCGCCCGGCGTGCGCCGGAGCACGGCCGGCGCGACCGTGCGCCGGGTGGTGACACGGGCCCCGAGCGCGGCCAGGACGCCCACCGTCCCCTTGACGTGAGCGCCTACCGCCGTACCGAGCTGGCCCGGCTCGCCTGGCCCGAAGCCGCCGGCACCACACCCGAGCAGCGCGAGGCCCTCGAACTCGCCGTCCGCCACCGCCTCGGCGTCCCCGAACTCGCCGCCGTCCTCGGCACCCCCGCGGCCGCCGCCCGCGAGCTGCTCTCCGGCGCCGCCTGCGAGGTCGAACGCACCCGCGCCGCCCTCGCCGTCGTCGAGACCGGCAACTGCCCCAGCGTCTCCCGGCTCACCGGCGACGAAGGCGACGGCAACGTCCTGCTCTCCAGCACCCTGCGCGCCGAGCTCGTCCGCCACGTGGACGACTGCCCCCGGTGCCGCCGCGTCGCCGAACGGGTGGGCGCCGCCGGCCCCTGGCCAGGCTCCGGCGGCCTCAACACCGCGGCGCTCCCCCTCGTACCGGCCCCCCGCACCGCCGTCCACGCCGCGATGCTCCGCTCCGGCCGGGTCCGCGGCCGCGGACCCGCCCCGCGCTTCGACCGCACCGGCTTCCCCATGGACCCCAAGGACCGCGTGGCCCGCCGCGACCGGCTGCGCGCCCGCGTGGTGACCACCACCGTCGTCGCCACCGTCGTCGCCGCCCCGGTCCTGGCCCTGTGGGCGGCGTACCGCGGCGGACCCGACACCGGCGAGCCCGCCGTCGGCGACTCCACCCGTATCTCCTCCAGCGAGTCCGAGCTCCCGACCGCACGGACCGACGGCCGCCCGCTGACCGCCTACGAGAACACCGGCAACGCCGCCGCGACCACCGGCGGCCCCGGCTTCGCCCAGAGCGACACCACCTCCGACGTCTCCGTCGAGGTCATCAGCAGCGGCCCGCCCGCGACCCCCGACCAGGCCGGAGACCCGGGCCGCCTCACCGTGGCCGCGTCCGCCCAGGGGGCCGTCACCCTGCTCACCCTCACCGCCACCGGCGGCGCCCCCGTGGACTGGCGGCTCTGGTCCGACGCCCCCTGGCTGCGCGCGAGCCGGACCGCGGGCACGCTCGCCCCAGGAGAATCGGTCACCCTACGGATCGCCGTGGACCCCGAGGCCCAGCCCGTCGGCGCCTGGCGGGCCCGGGTCGGGGTCGACCCGAGCGGCGCGGTCGTCTCCATCCAGGGCCGCGGCCGCCCCGCGGCGACGCCCCCGCCCACCCCGGACCCGACGCAGCCCGCGACACCTACGCCCTCGCCGGACCCGACACAGCCGTCGACCCCGACGCCGACCCCGACGGAGCCGACGATCCCGCCGCCGTCCCCGACACCCGAGCCGACCCCGACGGAGGGCTCAGGCGGAACGGTTTCCCCCGCCCCGGACCCGGCCCCGTCGGTGTCACCGGGACCCTGAGTGCCACAGGGACGCCGAGGGGCCTGCGATCAGGCGGGATCCGCGGGGTGCGGAGCCATCGGCAGCAGCGAGGCCAGCCGTGCCTCGCACAGCTTCACCAGCTCGTCGTAGCCCTCCTTGCCCATCAGCTCCGTCAGCTCGGGGCGGTACGACACGTACACCGGCTCGCCGGCCCCGTGCGCGGAGGTGGCCGACGTGCACCACCAGTGCAGGTCGTGGCCGCCCGGACCCCAGCCACGGCGGTCGTACTCACCGATCGACACCTGCAGCACACGCGTGTCGTCCGGCCGGTCGATCCACTCGTACGTCCGGCGGATCGGCAGCTGCCAGCAGACGTCGGGCTTGGTCTCCAGCGGCTCCCGGCCCTCCTTCACCGCGAGGATGTGGAGCGAGCAGCCGGCTCCGGCGGGGAACCCCGGCCGGTTCAGGAAGATGCACGCGCCGTCCCAGCGGCGGGTCTGCTTCTCCCCGTCGTCGTCGTGCTGCGTCCACCCGCCCTCGCTGCCGACGTCGTGGAACTGCCACAGCTCGGGCGTCAGCCGGGCCACGTGGGACGCGACGCGCTTCTCGTCGTCCTCGTCGGAGAAGTGCGCGCCGAGCGTGCAGCAGCCGTCGTCGGCCCGACCCGCCTGGATGCCCTGGCAGCCGCTGCCGAAGATGCAGGTCCAGCGGGAGGTCAGCCAGGTCAGGTCACAGCGGAAGATCTGCTCGTCGTCGGCGGGATCGGGGAATTCCACCCAGGCCCGGGGGAAGTCGAGCCCCTTCTCGTCGGCCACGACCACGGCCTTGTCCTTACCGTTCCTGGCGTCGGCCTTGGCCTTGCCCTTGCCGGTGTCCTTGCCCGTGTCCTTCTGCGACCGGGTCTTGTTGGCCTTCTTCGTATTTGGCACAAAGCCAAGCCTATGCGCCCCTTACTCAACCCCCGAGTCTTCCTCGCAGTAGCGTTTCCCCCTATGAGACTCGGTGTGCTGGATGTGGGTTCGAATACGGTCCATCTGCTGGTGGTGGACGCGCACCCCGGCGCGCGCCCGCAGCCGGCGCACTCGCACAAGGTGGAGATGAGGCTGGCGGAGCTGCTCGACGAGCGCGGCGCCGTCACCCCCGAAGGCGTCGAGCGTCTCGTCTCCGTGATCGGCGACGCGGTCCAGGCCGCCGAGGACAAGGGGTGCGAGGACGTCCTCCCCTTCGCGACCAGCGCCGTACGCGAGGCCACCAACGCGGACGAGGTCCTCGCGCGGGTCAAGGCCGAGACCGGCGTCGACCTGCCGGTGCTCAGCGGCGAGGACGAGGCCCGCCTCACCTTCCTCGCGGCCCGCCGCTGGTTCGGCTGGTCCGCCGGGAAGCTGCTGGTCCTGGACATCGGCGGCGGCTCGCTGGAGATCGCGTACGGCATCGACGAGGACCCGGACGCGGCCGTCTCCCTCCCGCTGGGCGCGGGGCGCCTCACCTCGGGCTGGCTCCCGGGCGACCCGCCGGACGCGCTGGACATCCGGGCGCTACGGCGGCACGTGCGGGCGGAGATCGCCCGCACGGTCGGCGAGTTCCGCCGCTTCGGCGCGCCGGACCACGTGGTGGCGACCTCGAAGACCTTCAAGCAGCTGGCGCGCATCGCGGGCGCGGCCCGTTCCGCGGAAGGCCTGTACGTCCAGCGGGACCTCAGCCGCAAGGCCCTGGAGGAATGGGTCCCGCGCCTGGCCGCGATGACCACGGCCCAGCGCTCCGCCCTCCCGGGCGTCTCGGAGGGCCGCTCGAACCAGCTCCTGGCCGGCGCGCTCGTGGCCGAGGCCACGATGGACCTCTTCGGCGTGGAGGAACTGGAGATCTGCCCGTGGGCGCTGCGCGAAGGCGTGATCCTGCGCAGGCTGGACCACATGCCGGCAACGGAGGTGTGAGGGAACGGCCGACGCGACGCCCGGTCGGGGCCGCAACCGATACCTCGGCGTGCGCGTCGCATGGATCATGGGACTCGAATGGCTCATCTCCCTCATCCCCCTGACGCTCGGCGCGGCTTTTCTCTCCATCGGGCTGGCCGGCCTGCGCCGGCTGAGTTCGCTGCGCCGCGACGGCGTCACCGCCGTGGGTCGCATCGTTCGACACGAGGTCAGCGAGGTCAGCGAGGGCAGTGAGGGCGGCACCTTCCGCCACCCGGTCGCGGCGTGGACGGCCGGCGACGGGCGCGCCTGCGAGCACACATCCGCTTTCGGTCGGGGAAAGGTGCCCCGGGCCTTTCGCGTAGGAGCCGTCGTCACGGTCCGGTACGACCGCGAGAAGCCGGACCGTTTCCTCATCGAGGGCATGGACGGGAAGGCCCTCGTTCTGCTGTTCACCGTTCTGGGGGCGCTCCTGACCACCGGTACGGTGACGGTGCTGCTCGTGCGGCTGCTCACCCTGTGAACGCGACCGACTTCTCCTCCACCCCGTCCCCACCCGCGTGGCCGCCGTCACGGTCACGCGCCGTCCCGGGCCCGTACCCTGTCTCCGTGGCAGAACCAGTCCGTGTCCCGACCGCGAAAGTCGCCCTCTCCACCGCCTCCGTCTATCCGGAGTCGACGGCGACCGCCTTCGAGATCGCCGCGCGCCTCGGTTACGACGGCGTCGAGGTGATGGTCTGGACGGATCCGGTCAGTCAGGACGTCGACGCCCTGCGCCGGCTGTCGGACCACCACGGGGTGCCGATCCTGGCCGTGCACGCGCCCTGCCTCCTGATCACCCAGCGGGTCTGGTCCACCGATCCGTGGACCAAGCTCCAGCGCGCCCAGGCCGCGGCCGAGCGGCTCGGGGCGAGCACCGTGGTCGTGCATCCGCCGTTCCGCTGGCAGCGCCAGTACGCGCGGGACTTCGTCACCGGCATCTGGCGGATGGCGGACGAGACCGACGTGCGGTTCGCCGTGGAGAACATGTACCCGTGGCGCTACCGCGACCGCGAGATGCTCGCGTACGCCCCCGAGTGGGACGTGACGAAGGACGACTACCGCCACTTCACCGTCGACCTGTCGCACACCGCGACCGCCCGTACCGACGCCACCGCGATGATCGACCGCATGGGCGACCGGCTCGCGCACATCCACCTCGCCGACGGGAACGGCTCGGCCAAGGACGAGCACCTGGTTCCGGGCCGCGGTACGCAGCCCTGCGCCGAGCTGCTGGAGGGCCTCGCGCGGACCTCGTTCGACGGGCACGTGGTGATCGAGGTCAACACCCGCCGGGCGATGTCCTCCGCCGAGCGCGAGGCCGATCTCGCGGAGGCGCTGGCCTTCACCCGGCTGCACCTCGCCACCACCGCCGCCGCCCCCACCACCGCGCGCGACAAGGCCCGCCGGACGTGAGCGACACCCCGGACGCCCCCCGGCCGCGCCGCCGCGGCCCCGGCCGGCCCCGACAGGACGAGGCCGACGACGGCCCCGGCACCCAGGAGCGCATCCGCCTCGCCGCCCGGGAGGTGTTCGCGGAGCGCGGGTACGACAAGACGTCCGTGCGCGGCATCGCGAAGGTCGCAGGCGTCGACCCGGCGCTGGTCCACCACTACTTCGGCAGCAAGGACGACCTCTTCGCCGCCGCCATCGAGGTCAGCATCGAGCCCGCCCTGGTGGTCCCCGCGATCATCGGCGAGGGCCCGGACGGCATCGGCGAGCGCCTCGCCCGCTACTTCCTCGGCATCTGGGAGAACCCGGTCACCCGGGTCCCGCTGCTCGCCGTGATCCGCTCCGCGCTGACGCACGAGGCCGCCGCGAAGGTGCTGCGCCAGCTGGTGCTGCGGCGGCTCCTGGAGCGCGTCGCCGCCGACCTCGACGTCCCCGACCCGACCTTCCGCGCCGAGCTCGCCGCCTCCCACATGGTCGGCATCGCGATCCTGCGCTACGTGGTCCAGGTGGAGCCCCTGGCCTCCGCCGACCCGGAGAAGATCGTGGCCCTCGTGGCGCCCACCCTCCAGCGGTACCTGACCGAGGAATGAGCCTCCCGTCCCGACATCCGGACGCGGTGTCCGGATCGCGGGCGGTGGGCGTAGCCTCGTATCTGAGCCATATCCGCAGTCGCGGCTGACCGTACAGCCGCACTCATGGGGAGTGAAACCGCATGCCCGAGCTGAGGTCCCGCACCGTCACCCACGGCCGCAACATGGCAGGCGCGCGTGCGCTGATGCGCGCGTCGGGCGTAGCGAGCGCGGACATCGGCAAGCCGATCGTCGCGGTCGCCAACTCCTTCACCGAGTTCGTCCCCGGTCACACCCACCTGGCCCCGGTCGGCCGGATCGTCTCCGACGCCATCCGCGCCGCCGGCGCGATCCCGCGCGAGTTCAACACCATCGCGGTGGATGACGGCATCGCCATGGGCCACGGCGGCATGCTGTACTCCCTCCCCTCCCGCGACCTGATCGCGGACTCGGTCGAGTACATGGTCGAGGCGCACTGCGCCGACGCGCTGATCTGCATCTCCAACTGCGACAAGATCACCCCCGGCATGCTGATGGCCGCGATGCGCCTCAACATCCCGGTCGTCTTCGTCTCCGGCGGCCCGATGGAGGCCGGTCAGGCGACCCTCGTCGACGGCACCGTCCGCAAGCTCGACCTGATCGACGCCATGGTCGACGCCTCCAACGAGAACGTCTCCGACGAGGACGTGCTGCGCATCGAGGAGAACGCCTGTCCCACCTGCGGCTCCTGCAGCGGCATGTTCACCGCCAACTCGATGAACTGCCTCGCCGAGGCCATCGGCCTGGCCCTCCCGGGCAACGGATCGGTCCTCGCCACCCACACCGCCCGCCGCGCCCTGTACGAGGACGCCGGCCGCACGGTCGTGGAGATCACCAAGCGCTACTACGAGGACGGCGACGAGTCCGTCCTGCCGCGCAACATCGCCACCCGCGAGGCCTTCGAGAACGCCATGGCCCTCGACATCGCCATGGGCGGCTCCACGAACACGATCCTGCACCTGCTGGCCGCGGCCCAGGAAGCCGGCCTGGAGTACGACCTCACCGACATCGACGCCGTCTCGCGCCGTGTCCCGTGCCTGTCCAAGGTCGCGCCGAACGTGGCGCCCGGCGGCACGTACTACATGGAGGACATCCACCGCGCCGGCGGCATCCCCGCCATCCTGGGCGAGCTGCACCGCGGCGGCCTCCTCAACAAGGACGTCACCACCGTCCACTCGGACGGCCTGGAGGACTGGCTGGCGAAGTGGGACGCCCGCTCCGGCACGGCCACCGACACGGCCATGGAGCTGTGGCACGCCGCCCCCGGCTGCGAGCGCTCCGCCACCGCCTTCTCCCAGTCCAAGCGCTGGGAATCCCTCGACCTCGACGCCGAGGGCGGCTGCATCCGCTCGGTGCAGCACGCGTACTCCAAGGACGGTGGCCTCGCCGTCCTGCGCGGCAACATCGCCGAGGACGGATGCGTCGTGAAGACCGCCGGCGTCGACGAGTCGATCTGGACCTTCGAGGGCCCGGCGGTCGTCTGCGAGTCCCAGGACGAGGCCGTCGACAAGATCCTCCGCAAGGAGATCAAGGCGGGCGACGTGGTCGTCATCCGCTACGAGGGCCCGCGCGGCGGCCCCGGCATGCAGGAGATGCTCTACCCGACCTCCTTCCTCAAGGGCCGCGGCCTCGGCAAGGTCTGCGCGCTGGTGACGGACGGCCGCTTCTCCGGCGGCACCTCGGGCCTGTCCATCGGCCACGCCTCCCCGGAGGCGGCCTCGGGCGGCACCATCGCGGTCGTCGAGGACGGCGACCGGATCCGCATCGACATCCCGAACCGGTCCATCGAGGTCCTCGTCGACGAGGCCACCCTGGCGGCCCGCCACGCGGCCCTCGGCGGCGTCTACGCCCCGAAGAACCGCGAGCGCAAGGTCTCCGCGGCCCTGCGCGCCTACGCCGCTATGGCCACCAGCGCCGACAAGGGCGCGGTCCGCGACGTCTCCCTCCTGGGCGGCTGACGACCGTCCCCCCAGGCATCGACGCCCCCGCACCCTCCGGTGCGGGGGCGTCCGCGCGTCACCAGGCGGCCGGGGCGTCCGTGGCCACGGCGAACACCGTCCCGTCGGGGGCGCTCCCGAAGAGCCGTCCGTCCCCGGCCACCGGCGCGGGCAGGGTCGCGGCGTACCCGGCGGCCTTGCCGTCGGCCATCCGCGGCCTGGTCTGCCCCGCGGGCCGGCCGCTCGCGGCGTCGACGGCCAACAGCCGTCCGTCCGGGGCCATCAGGCAGACCCGGCCACCGGCGAGGACGGGGCGGGAGGCCACCGTCACACCGGTCTCCGACCGCCAGTGCTCCTCGGCCGCCCCGACCGCCACCAGTGCACCGGAGGTCCCGAACAGGTAGGTGTTCCCGTCGCCGTCGACCGTCGCCTCCGCGTCGAGGAGCGGCGCCGCCAGCCGTACCCGGTGCACCGTGCGCGTCCCCGGATCGGCGCGCACCACGGCGGTGGTCCTGGAGGACGCGTCGAGGTCCAGCAGGTACAGCCCGCCCCGGGCGGTGCCGACCGGCCGCAGCCGCCCCTCCGTGCGCAGTTCCCGGCGCACCGTCCCGTTCGCCGGGTCCACCGAGGCGATCCGGGTGGACCCGCCACCGCTCTCGGGCGTGGCCACGTACAGCTCGGGCGCCGCGCCCCACGGTCCGCCGTCGCCCCACCAGACGGACCCGAGCCCGCCGATCCGCTGCGTCCAGCGCGCCTTTCCGTTCGCCGGGTCCAGTGCCGTGACGCTGCCGCCCGTCCCCACCAGCAGGACCTGTCCGCCCGCGGCCACCACCTGCGTGCCGCCCGCAAGTTCGTGCCTCCAGCGCTCGGTTCCCGTACCCGGGTCCAGCGCCTGGAGCGTTTCGCTGCCCGGCACCACGACGAGGACCTGCCCGCCCGCGTGCTGCGGCGGGCTGACGGTCATCGCCCCCTTGGCCGCCCCGGTCGCCTCCCGTGCCCACACCGTGGAGCCGTCCGCGGGGTCGAGGCGTGCCGCGGCGACGCCCGGTCCGGCGCAGTAGAGGGCCGGAGCCTGCCAGGAGCAGGCCCCGGTCCGGCTGCCGGTCGTGGGCCCGCCCAGCGGGACCGCCCACGGCGCGAAGGTCTTCGGGGGTGCCGAACCGGTCTTCGCGGCGATCTCGGCAGGCGACCCGGTGGCCGTCCCCAGCCACCGGTATCCGCCGACGGCCCCGCCCACGAGCAGCAGTCCCACCCCGGCCCCGACCGCCATCCGGATCCGCCGGCGGGCACGCCGGCGCGGCGGCGCCTCGGGTCGGGCGGCGATCCGCTCCCGCCGGTGGGTGAGCTGCTCCGACTCGACGGGGCGCCGCGGCTGCGGGACGAAGGCCTGGGTGTCCTCGGCGGTCGGGTACGCGATCGCCCGCATCTCGGCGATCAGTTCCTCGGCGGTGGGCCGCTCCGTCGGGTCCTTCGAAAGGCACCGGGCGACCAGCGGTACGAGCCGCGGCGGCAGCCCCGTCAGATCGGGGTCGCTGTGCACCACTTGGTACGCCACCAGGTAGTGGCTGTCCGAGTCGAAGGGGCCGTGTCCCGTCGCCGCGTGCACGAGCACGGACCCCAGGGCGAAGACGTCCGCGGCCGTTCCCACGTCGCGCGGTCGCTGGAACTGCTCGGGCGCCATGTACGGGGGAGTGCCGATCAGCTTCCCGGTCTCGGTCCGCAGGTCGCTGTCCGCCGGCCGCGAGATCCCGAAGTCGATGACCCGCACACCGTCCGGAGCCATCAGCACGTTGCTGGGCTTCAGGTCCCGGTGCACCACTCCGGCCCGGTGGATGTCGCGCAGGGCCTCGGCCAGGCCGGCGGCGAGCCGGGTCAGTTCGACGGGGCCGAGAACCTGCTCCCGTACCCGTTCGGCGAGCGTCGGCGCGTCGATGAACAGGGTCGCCATCCAAGGCCGTTCGGCATCGGGGTCGGCATCCACGACGGGCGCGGTGAACGCTCCGCTCACCCGCCGCGCGGCGGCGACCTCTTGGCGGAACCGGGCCCGGAACTCCGGATCCACCGCGTGCTCGGGATGCACGATCTTGACGGCGAGTTTCAGCCCCGACCCGGACGTGGCCAGATGGACGACGCCCATCCCTCCGGAACCGAGCACCGATTCGAGCCGGTACTGCCCGGCGTACTCCGGAAAACCCGCGTAGTCCGCGCGCCGCGACTGCACCGCTCACCACCCCCGCCGGAGCCTAGTCGATGACCCCTGCGCATCTCCAAGGTCCTGCTACCCTGCGCGAGTTGCGCACGGCAACACCCATGGGGGGAGATTTCGTATGTCGGTGGAGAACGATTCGAGCCAAGTCGAGAGCCTGGCGTCCGGCTCCGGCTACCCGTCCTACCCGGTGGCTCCCGGCCAGCGGCTGAACGTCCGCAGCGGCCCCGGCACCAACTACTCGGTGATCGACGTCCTGCCGTACGGCGCGATCGTCACGCTCCGGTGCCAGTGCGACGGCACCACCATTTCGGGTCCGTACGGCACGACCGACATCTGGGACTGCATCGGCAACGGCCGATTCGTCTCGGACGCGTACGTGAAGACGGGCAGCGACGGCTACGTCGTCACCCGGTGCGGCTGACCGTCCTGGCCGGCACCGCGGCCCCGGCACCCGGCTGACGCCCGCCGCCGTCCCGGGACGGCGGCAGGCGGCGACAGGGTGTCGGGCCCGAAGGCAGGGTCGGCCTCGGCCCCGTCCGACCCGTCTGACACGTGAGACACACCCGGCCCGACCGGCCCGGCGAGGGATAATCGCTGTTGTGAGCGACGACCAGCGAGACCAGACCCCCGCCGAGCCGGCCGCGCAGGCCTCGGTGCCCGCCGGCCCGCAGCCCGAGCCGATCCGCTTCTTCGGCACCACCTGGGTCGAGCACGACGGCGGCTACGCCCTGCTCCGCGTCGGCCTCGCCATCGGCTCGCTGGCTACCGCCATCGCCTCCGCCATGATGCTCCGCTTCGCCTACGAGGGGCTGGAGATCGGCAACGTCGGTCCCTTCCTCAGCATCTCGGTCGTCGTCCTCTTCGCGATCGCCAGCTCGATCGCCTTCACCAAGACCTGGGCCTCCTTCAGCCGTCGCCCCGCCCCGTCCTCCGACGAGGCCGCCCTCAAGGGCCTCAAGACGATCGGCTTCATCGGTTCCCTGATCGCGTACTTCCTGCGCTGCCTCGGTGAGGCGCCGGGCGAGAAGCTCCGCCGCGCCGAGTACGAGCGTGCCCAGGTCGAATACGCCCGCCGCCGCAGCACCCGTACGGGGAACCCGGCCGCCCGTCGCCCCAAGCGCAAGAAGTAGCCCCCGCGCGGCGCCGGGGCGAGCGCAGCCCGAGGTAACCCGAAGCAACCAGCAATCCGCAACCGTCCCGGCGATTGACGTCCTGGCACCGCCAGGAGCATTATTCATCACATGATGAATAAGCAGCCCGAGGGAGACCCGGCCGCCGTCCACGCCCATGACCTCACCGTCCGCCGAGGCACCGGCCGCACCCCCCGCACCGTTCTCGACTCCATCGCCTTCGACGTGCCCCGCGGCCGCATCACCGGCCTCCTCGGCCCCTCCGGCTGCGGAAAATCCACCCTCATGCGCGCCGTCGTCGGCACCCAGGCCCACGTCACCGGCACCCTCGACGTCCTGGGCCACCCCGCCGGCCACCCCCGGCTCCGCTCCCGCATCGGCTACGTCACCCAGGCACCCAGCGTCTACGACGACCTCACCGTCCGGCAGAACCTCGACTACTTCGCCGCCGTCCTCGACCCCGGCCGAGCCGCCGCCGACCGCCGCGCCGCCGCCGTCAGCCGCGCCATCACCGACGTCGACCTCACCAGCCGCGCCGGCGCCCTCGCCGGCAACCTCTCCGGCGGCCAGCGCAGCCGCGTCTCCCTCGCCGTCGCCCTGCTCGGCACCCCCGAGCTCCTGGTCCTCGACGAACCCACCGTCGGCCTCGACCCCGTCCTGCGCCGCGACCTGTGGAACCTCTTCCACGACATCACCACCACCCGCGGCGCGACGATCCTCGTCTCCTCCCACGTCATGGACGAGGCCGAGCGCTGCCACGACCTGCTCCTCATGCGCGAGGGCCGCATCCTCGCCCAGGACACCCCCGACGCACTGCGCGAGCGCACCCACGCCACCACCGTCGAGGAAGGCTTCCTGCGCCTCGTCGACGAAGCCAACGCCAACGCCAACGCCATCGCCGCCGACGCCGCCTCCGACGTCACCGCCATCCGGGAGCAGACCCGATGAACGCCGCCCGCACCACCGCCACCGCCGCCCGCGTCCTGCGCCAGCTCCGCCACGACCCGCGCTCCATCGCGCTGATGCTCCTGGTCCCCGTACTGATGCTCACCCTGCTGCGCTTCGTCTTCGACGGCAGCCCCCGGACCTTCGACGGCATCGGCGCCTCACTCCTCGGGATCTTCCCCCTCATCACCATGTTCCTGGTGACCTCCATCGCCACCCTGCGCGAACGCACCTCCGGAACCCTGGAACGCCTCCTCGCCATGCCGCTCGGCAAGGGCGACCTCATCGCCGGCTACGCCCTCGCCTTCGGCGCCGTCGCCGTCCTCCAGTCCCTCCTCGCGACCGGCCTCGCCCTCTGGGCCCTCGGCCTCGACGTCGTCGGATCCCCCTGGCTGCTCCTCCTCGTAGCCCTCCTCGACGCCCTCCTCGGCACCGCACTCGGCCTCTTCGTCTCCGCCTTCGCGGCCTCCGAGTTCCAAGCCGTCCAGTTCATGCCGGCGGTGATCTTCCCCCAGCTGCTCCTCTGCGGCCTCTTCGCCGCCCGCGACACCATGCACCCCGTCCTGGAAGGGCTCTCCGACGTCCTGCCCATGTCCTACGCCGTCGACGGCATGACCCAGGTCCTCACCCACACCGACATGACCGCCGACTTCGTCCGCGACGCCGTGATCGTCGCCGCCTGTGCCCTGCTCGTCCTCGCCCTCGGCGCGGTCACCCTCCGCCGCCGCACACCCTGACCGCACTGACCGCAGCCCCTGACCGCACTACGGACAGCACCTCCCCGGCGCCCGCCCGGGTGCAAGGATGAGGACGTATACGTAGCTCACGCGCAAGCACAGTTCGGCGAGGTGGATCGGGCATGACCCAGACAGTCGCAGTCCTCGGTACCGGCAAGATCGGCGAGGCCCTGCTCAGCGGAATGATCCGCGGCGGCTGGCCCGCCTCGAAGCTCCTCGTCACCGCCCGCCGCGCCGAACGGGCCGAAGAGCTGCGCTCCCGCTACGGGGTCGAGGCCGTCACCAACGCCGAAGCCGCCAAGCGCGCCGACACCCTCATCCTCACCGTCAAGCCCCAGGACATGGCCAAGCTCCTCGACGAGCTCGCCCCGCACGTCCCCGCCGACCGCCTGGTCATCAGCGGGGCCGCCGGCGTTCCCACGGCCTTCTTCGAGGAACGCCTCAGCCCCGGCATCCCCGTCGTCCGCGTCATGACGAACACCCCCGCCCTCGTCGACGAGGCCATGTCCGTCATCTCCGCCGGCAGCCACGCCACCGCCGGGCACCTCGCCCACACCGAGGAGATCTTCGGCAGCGTCGGCAAGACCCTGCGCGTCCCCGAGTCCCAGCAGGACGCGGCCACCGCCCTCTCCGGCTCCGGACCCGCCTACTTCTACTTCCTCGTCGAAGCCATGACCGACGCCGGCATCCTCCTGGGCCTGCCCCGCGCCCAGGCCCACGACCTGATCGTGCAGGCCGCCATCGGCGCCGCCGTCATGCTCCGTGACAGCGGCGAACACCCGGTCAAGCTCCGCGAGGCCGTCACCTCCCCGGCCGGCACGACGATCAACGCCATCGTCGAGCTGGAGAAGCACGGCGTACGCGCCGCCCTCATCGCGGCCCTCGAAGCGGCCCGCGACCGCAGCCGCGAGCTCGCCTCCGGCAACAGCTGAGACACCCGTACCGGTGGGGGCCCGCGGTGCGCGCGGGGCCCCCACCCGTCACGGCTCCAGCAGCCCGATGGCCCGGTACGCCCGGTCCACCACCGGCCGCGCCAGCTGCCTGGCCCGCTCGGCACCCTCCCGCAGCACCTTCTCCACCTCCGCCGGATCGCCCGCCAGCTCCGCATGCCGCTCCTGCAGCGGCCGCAGCACCTCGACCACCGCGTCGGCGACATCCCGCTTCAGCGCCCCGTAGCCGCTGTACCCGTCGGCGAGCACGGCCGGATCACCCCCGGTACACGCCGCCAGGATGTCCAGCAGATTCGCGACCCCCGGCCGCGAATCCCGGTCGTAGACCACGCCGTCGTCCCCGCTGTCGGTGACCGCGCGCATCACCTTCTTCCGCACGACCCCGGGCTCGTCGAGCAGATAGACGATCCCCGCCCCGCTCTCGTGGGACTTCCCCATCTTCGACATCGGGTCCTGCAGGTCCATGACCCGCGCTGCCACGGCGGGAAGTGTGGCCTTCGGGACGGTGAAGGTGTGGCCGTACCGCTGGTTGAACCGCACCGCCAGATCCCGGGTCAGCTCGACGTGCTGCCGCTGGTCCTCCCCGACCGGTACCTCCTGCGCCTCGTACGCCAGGATGTCCGCCGCCATCAGCACGGGATAGGTGAGCAGCGACAGCCGCACGCCCTCCCCGGAGACCTGCGCCTTCGCCGCCTTCTCCCGGTACTGGATCATCCGCCGCAACTCCCCGTCGGTGGCGGTGCACTCCAAGAGGTACGCCAGCCGGGTGTGCTCGTCGACATGGCTCTGCACGAAGAGGGTGCACCGCTGTGGATCCAGCCCGGCGGCCAGGAAGAGCGTCGCGGCCTGCCGGCTCAGCCTTCGTACGCGTGCCGGCTCGTGCTCGACGGTCAGCGCGTGCAGATCGACGACGCAGAACAGCGCGGACTCGGGCGTCCGGTCGGCGGCGACCCACTGGCGCAGGGCCCCCAGGTAGTTGCCCAGCGTCAGGTGCCCGGTGGGCTTGATGCCGCTGAAGATCCGCGGGGTCGTCTTCATGTCCTGCTCTCCCTGTGTGTGAGTGGTGTCGGTGCCACCGCGCCGGGCGACCGAGCCACTCCCGGGAGGGAGAAACAAAAACGGCCGCCGTAGCGGCGGCCGTGAGCGCGTGCGTGCTCGCGTGGAAGGTCGGCCGCCGTCAGGCGGCCCACCAACGAAGGTCGAGCGTGAGCGCACGCGTAGTCATGGGCCCCAGCGTAGACCGAGGGAGCCGAGGACGGCGGGAGTTTCGCGGATGCCGCGTGGCGGGGCCGGCAGGGGTTGACACTGGTGTGCCCGGTCCGTAAGGTTCTTCGAGTTGTCCGAAGTGAGCGCCGACCCCGGTCGGTCCCCGGACAGCCATCCCGCACTACACATTCGAACGAACGACGTACTCCGTCGTCTCGTTTTCATGCGTATTTGCGAATGAGGAATCCGCGTTCCAGGACGCAGTCGCCGATTAGGTTCGGGGGCAAGGAATCCGCTACTGTCTCACTCGTCGAAAGGGCCCAACAGCCCGGAAGACAAACCCCGCTGACCGGGGGTCAGGCCCGAAAGGATCTGATAGAGTCGGAATCGCCGGAAAGGGAAACGCGAAAGCGAAAACCTGGAAAGCGAAGCGGGACTGACTCTGATAGAGTCGGAAACGCAAGAACAGAACGAAAGCCCGGAGGAAAGCCCGTGAGGGTGAGTACAAAGGAAGCGTCCGTTCCTTGAGAACTCAACAGCGTGCCAAAAATCAACGCCAGAAGTTGATACCCCGTCCACTTCGGTGGAT
>NZ_QGGZ01000002.1 GCF_003148825.1 Streptomyces sp. CG 926 | reverse complement strand
CGTGAACGTCTCCACCCACACCGGCTCAGCCCTCAACACCCCACCCATACAGGCAAAATGCCCAAAACTGAGCCTTCTGCAACAACCTTTAGGCCCCGTCGGACCCGGTACGTACGTACGTACAGGTGAAGGCCCCCGCACCGTCGGTCGATGCGGGGGCCTTCGGCGTATCCCTTCCCCGTGCGGGGGGCCGTGTCACAGCGGAGGCCTGTCCGAAGTGCCCTAAATCACTCCGATTTCGATTCCGGGGCGATCCGAACCGGAGCGCCGACCACGGATGATGGAGGGCATGCGCGTCAAGCCCGCCGTCCCGGCCTTCGACCGGCTGGTGGCTTCCGGCCGCCGGCTCACCGAGGGCTGGGCCGGGTCGCCGCGGGCGATGGACGTGCTCACCGCGCTCGGCTGCCTCGGCCTGATGGCCCTCGACCTCCCGGGCCTCGCCGCCGCCGACAACTCCCTGACCGGGCCCGCCGCGGTCGTCGTGCTCGCCCTGGGCTGCGCCACCCTGCTGGTGCGCCGCCGACAGCCCTGGATCTCGTACCTGGCCGCGCTGCTCTTCATCGGGTGGCTGCACGAGCTCACCCTGATCCAGTTCGCCCTCTACTCGGTCGGCCGCTACCGCGGGCGCCGGGCCGGCATCCTCGCCACGCTCGCCTACGGCGCCTTCGCGCTCGGCATGTTCGTCCTGCCGGGCTGGCCCGAGCCCGAGGGACAGACCCTCAGCGGATTCCTCAGCGTGGTCGTGCCCATCGGGGTGCTCGCCTCCGCGGTGGGCATCGCCGCCTACCGGCACGACCTGGTGGGGGAGCTGACCGCCCGGCGGGCCGAGTCCGCCGTGCTCCACGCCGTCCAGCAGGAGCGCACCTCCGTGGCCCGCGACGTCCACGACTTCGTCGGGCGTGAGCTGACCCTGCTCACGGTCCGCTCCGAGGTGCTGTCGATGCGGGCGCGCGAGACGACGTACGGGCCGGACTTCGAGGAGCTGGCCGACACCGCGCGCCGAGCCCATCTGGTGCTCAACGAGATCATCGTGCAGCGCGGGGAACGGGCCTCGACCCCGGGCGTGGACGGGCTGCCCGCCCTCGCCGAGGAGAGCGGGCGGGCCGGCTCGCCCGTCCGGCTCGCCATGGACGAGGACGCGCGCGCCCTCTCCCCGCTACGGCAGGCGGCGGTCTACCGGGTGGTGCAGGAGTGCCTGACCAACGCCGCCAAGCACGCACACGGGGAGACCATCGACGTGTCCATCACGGCGGACGGCCCGAGGCTGCGGATAGCGGTCAGCAACGGGCTGCCGGCCCGGGCTCCGGGCCGGGCCCCCGTCTCGGCGGGCTCCGGCACGGCGAGCATGTCCGAGCGCGTCCGCAGCCTGGGCGGGACCCTGACGGCGACGCGCACGCGGGACGCGTACGAGGTCGTCGCCACCCTCCCGCGCGGCTGAGCCCTTCTCAGGCCTTCGCCGGGGCCGACAGGCCGCCCAGGGTCTCCAGGGTGTCCAGGTCCTCCACGCACCGGCCGGAGCCCAGCGCCACGCAGTGCAGCGGGTCGTCCGCGACGAAGACCGGGATGCCCGTGGCGGACGCCATTCGCAGGTCGAGGCCGGGCAGTAGTGCGCCGCCGCCGGTCAGGACGATGCCGTGCTCCATCACGTCACCGGACAGCTCCGGCGGGCACTCCTCCAGCGTGGTGCGCACGGCGGCGATGATCGCCTCGACCGGCTCGTCGAGTGCGGCCCGGACGTCGCGGGCGGTCAGCGTGAGGGTCTTGGGCATGCCGCCGACCCGCTCGCGGCCGCGCACGGTGAAGGTGCGCGTCTCCAGCTCAGGGCGGTCCGGGACCGGCCAGGCAGAGCCGAGGCCCAGCTTGACGTCCTCGGCGGTGCGTTCCCCGATGAGCAGCCCGTGCTCCTTGCGTACGTGGTCCATGACGGCCGCGTCGAGCCGGTCCCCGCCGACGCGCAGCGACCGGGACGTGACGATGCCGCCCAGGGAGATGACGGCGACCTCGGAGGTGCCGCCGCCGATGTCCACGACCATGGAACCGCGGGGCTCGGCCACCGGCAGTCCGGCGCCGATGGCCGCGGCCATCGGCTCCTCGATCAGGTGCACGGCCCTGGCTCCGGCCCGTGTGGCCGCCTGGACGATCGCCCGCCGCTCGACGGGGGTGACACCGGAGGGCACGCAGATCACCATCCGGGTGCGCGGCCGCCGGCCCGGGACGGCCTTGCGGACGAAGTGCCGGATCATCTCCTCGGCGGCCTCGTAGTCGCAGATCACACCGCCCCGCAGCGGTCGGATGGCGGTGATGGAGCCGGGGGTGCGGCCGATGGTCTCCTTGGCGTCCGTGCCGACGGCCAGGGCGCTGGTGGTGCCCGCCTTCACGGCGACCACGGACGGCTCATCGAGGACGATCCCGTGCCCCCGTGCGTAGACGAGGGTGTTGGCGGTGCCCAGGTCCATCCCTATGTCGCGGCTGGATGCTGTCTTGTTGCTGCTGGCCTGCGGCATTTATTCCCCTATCTCCTGCCGCAAGGCTTGCATAACGATCAGGTCGCTCCGGGTGTCGAACGTCCCGAAACGGCCGGGCCGAAAGTCCCCCGGGTCCCCGTCCGTAGACTGGCCCTGTGAGTGACCAGCAGCCCGAGAGCCACGACCGCGACGACAACGACGACCTCGCCGCCACCTTCGACGAGTTCGACCAGATCGTGGCGGAAGAGTCCGACCGCGACCCCGACCTGGCGGTGATCGAGGCCGGTAGCCGCACCCTGCGCGCCCAGGCCGGATCGCCCCAGGGCGACCCGGTACCCGCCCGGCCCGTCGACCCCGAGGTCGCCAAGGCGCTGTCGGAGGTGGAGCAGGAGCTGGCCACCCGCTGGGGCGAGACCAAGCTGGAACCGTCGGTGTCGCGCATCGCGGCGCTGATGGACGTGCTGGGCGAGCCGCAGCGCGCGTACCCGTCCATCCACATCACCGGCACCAACGGCAAGACGAGCACGGCCCGCATGATCGAGTCCCTGCTGAACGCCTTCGAGCTGCGCACCGGCCGCTACACCAGCCCGCACGTGCAGTCGATCACCGAGCGGATCAGCCTCGACGGGGCGCCGATCACCGCCGAGCGGTTCGTCGAGACGTACCACGACATCAAGCCGTACGTGGAGATGGTCGACGCCTCCGAGGAGTACCGGCTGTCCTTCTTCGAGGTGCTCACCGGCATGGCCTACGCGGCCTTCGCGGACGCCCCGGTGGACGTGGCCGTCGTCGAGGTCGGCATGGGCGGCAGCTGGGACGCGACCAACGTGATCGACGCGTCCGTCGCGGTGGTCACCCCGATCAGCCTGGACCACACCGACCGGCTCGGCTCCACCCCCGGTGAGATCGCCGTGGAGAAGGGCGGCATCGTCAAGCAGGACGCGACCGTGATCCTGGCCCAGCAGCCGGTGGACGCGGCGCAGGTGCTGCTGAAGAAGGCCGTCGAGGTGGACGCCACGGTGGCCCGCGAGGGCATGGAGTTCGGCGTCGTCTCGCGCGAGGTCGCGGTCGGCGGCCAGCAGCTGACGCTGCGCGGCGTGGGTGGCGAGTACGACGGCATCTTCCTGCCGATGTACGGCGCGCACATGGCGCACAACGCGGCGGTCGCCCTGGCCGCCGTGGAGGCTTTCTTCGGCATCGGCGGCGAGCACGCCCGGGTCCTGGACCTGGACACCGTGCGCAAGGCCTTCGCCTCGGTGTCCTCGCCGGGCCGGATGGAGGTCGTGCGGCGCAGCCCGACCGTGGTCCTGGACGCGGCCCACAACCCGGCGGGCGCGGCGGCCACCGCGGAGGCGGTCACCGAGTCGTTCGGCTTCAGCCGGCTGATCGGGGTCGTGGCCGCGAGCGAGGGCAAGGACGTCCGCGGGGTGCTGGAGGCCTTCGAGCCGATCTTCGCGGAGGTGGTGGTGACGGAGAACTCCAGCCACCGGGCGATGGGCGCGGACGAGCTGGCGGCCGTCGCGGTCGAGGTCTTCGGCGCGGAGCGGGTGCAGGTGGAGCCGCGGCTGGACGACGCCCTGGAGGCGGCGATCACCCTGGCGGAGGAAGAGGCCGAATACGGAGGGGCCGGGGTCCTGGTGACCGGTTCCGTGATCACGGTGGGCGAGGCCCGCCTGCTGTTGAAGAGGGGCTGAGGGATGCGCACGCTGTGTGCGAGCACGCTGATCGGCGAGTTCTTCGTGATCGGCTTCGCGGGGCTGGTGGCGATGAAGGACCCCGACCTGACCCAGGCCACGGTCTGGACGGTGTGCGGGGTCACGATGCTGCTGTCGGTCCTGCTGTGCGGGATGCTGTCGCGTCCCGGGGCGGTCCAGCTGGGCTGGGCGCTGCAGGTCGGCCTGATCCTGAGCGGGTTCGTCGTGCCGACGATGTTCTTCCTCGGCGCGGTGTTCGCCGGGCTGTGGTGGTGCTCCGTGCACTACGGCCGCAAGATCGACACGATCAAGGCGCGCTGGGCGGCCGCCCAGGAGGCGCAGGGCGCGCCCGGGGCGCCTGACGCTGCGTGACGGGTCCCCGGATCGGCCCTGTAGATTCGCCCTACCGCACCCGTTTGCCGCAAGGAGCCGCAACATGACCCAGCGCACCCTCGTCCTGCTCAAGCCCGACGCCGTCCGTCGCGGTCTGGTCGGCGAGATCATCGGCCGCATCGAGCGGAAGGCCGGCTGGACCATCCCCGCGCTGGAGCTGCGTACGCTGGACCAGGAGACCCTGGAGGCGCACTACGGCGAGCACAAGGGCAAGCCGTTCTACGAGCCCCTCATGGGCTTCATGGCGAGCGGTCCCGTCGTCGCTCTGGTGGTCGAAGGGGAGCGCGTGATCGAGGGTGTCCGCCAGTTGGCCGGACCCACTGACCCGATCGCCGCGGCGCCGGGCTCCATCCGGGGTGACTTCGGCACGATCACGCGTGAGAACCTGATCCACGCCTCGGACTCCGAGGAGTCCGCCGAACGTGAGCTGAAGCTGTTCTTCCCGGCGCTCTGAGCACTCTTTCCTGACGGAACATCAGCCGAATAGCGCTCATGACCTGGGGCGACCGAAGTAATTTCGGTCGCCCCCCGGTATTTCCGGGCGGAAGCGGGAACGCCTGGGCAGGACACGTCGTCACCACTGAGGGGGCGGGTATCCATTCCGGCGGGATTGCCGGAGTCCCGTCGCGCGGTCTTCGTACTTGCGGCACTACGATGGGGCCTCCACCCACACACCCACCTCGCCGACCCTGACAGCAGCCGCTATCAACTGGAAGGCCAGACGCTCCTCATGGGGAACAAGGGGAACAAAATGTCGTTCATCGGCCGTGACATGGCGATCGACCTCGGGACCGCCAACACGCTGGTGTACGTGAGGGGCCGGGGGATCGTCCTGAACGAGCCGTCCGTGGTCGCCATCAACACGAACACCGGCGGCATCCTGGCGGTCGGCTCGGAGGCGAAGAAGATGATCGGGCGCACGCCCGGCAACATCGTCGCCGTACGGCCCCTCAAGGACGGCGTGATCGCCGACTTCGAGATCACCGAGCGCATGCTCCGGTACTTCATCCTCAAGATCCACAAGCGCCGCTACCTGGCACGCCCGCGCGTGGTGGTCTGCGTTCCCTCCGGCATCACAGGAGTGGAGCGACGCGCCGTCATCGAGGCGTCCACGCAGGCCGGCGCCCGCCAGGTGCACATCATCGAAGAGCCCATGGCCGCCGCCATCGGCTCGGGCCTGCCCGTCCACGAGGCCACCGGCAACATGGTCGTGGACATCGGCGGCGGCACCACCGAGGTCGCCGTCATCTCCCTCGGCGGAATCGTCACGGCACAGTCCATCCGGGTGGCCGGCGACGAGCTCGACAACGCGATCATCCAGCACATCAAGAAGGAGTACTCGCTCCTCCTCGGTGAGCGGACGGCCGAGCAGATCAAGATCACCATCGGCTCGGCCTACGACCTCGACAAGGACGAGCACACCGAGATCCGCGGTCGCGACCTGGTCTCCGGCCTGCCCAAGACGGTCGTCATCTCGGCCGCCGAGGTGCGCAAGGCCATCGAGGAGCCGGTCAACGCCATCGTCGACGCGGTCAAGACCACGCTCGACAAGTGCCCGCCGGAGCTCTCCGGCGACATCATGGACCGCGGCATCGTCCTGACCGGTGGCGGCGCCCTGCTGCGCGGCCTCGACGAGCGGCTGCGCCGGGAGACCGGCATGCCGATCCACATCGCGGAGGATCCCCTCGACTCCGTCGCGCTCGGCTCCGGCAAGTGTGTCGAGGAGTTCGAGGCCCTCCAGCAGGTCCTGGACGCCCAGCCCCGTCGCTGACAGATGCCCCTCCACACCGGAGGGGCCATGCGGACACACAAGGATCCGCCGTACGGGTGCTACCGGGCCCGTGCGGCGGATCGTTGATATACAGGCAAAAGAGAAATCCGACGAGGAAGGCACGGCCGCCGCACGTGAGGGACACACGAGAAAGCCGGCTGCTCCTGGTGCTTCTGATCGCCATCGCGTTCGCACTGATCACGGTGGACATCAGGGCAGGCGAGGAGTCGCCGGTCGACGGTGCCCGGCAGGCCGCCGCAGCGGTCTTCGGCCCGGTCGAGGAAGGTGTGGCGACCGCGGTCGATCCGGTCGCCAACGCCATAGGGGCGGTACGGGACTCCGGCGAGCGCCACAACCGCATCGCCACGCTGGAGCGCGAGAACGCGGCGCTGAAGGCCAAGCTGGGCAGCGAGGACCAGACCCGCAGCCGCATCCACGAGCTCGACGAGATGCTCAAGCGGGCCGGCGCCGGGCAGTACGGCATCAAGGGCGCCGAGGTCATCGCGATAGGAGCGGCCCAGGGCTTCTCCTGGACCGTCACCATCGACGCCGGCAGCAAGGACGGCATCGAACGCGACATGACCGTCCTCAACGGGGACGGCCTCGTCGGCCGGGTCAGCACCGTCGGCCCCGACACCGCCACCGTCGTCCTCGCCAACGACCCCGACTTCACCGTCGGCACCCGGCTGGAGAAGACCGGTGAACTGGGCTTCGCCACCGGCCAGGGCGACCGCGCCCTGTCCGTCCAGATGCTCAACGGCAAGGCCAAGGTCAGCCCCGGCGACCGGCTCGTCACCTTCGGCTCGCGCGGCAACAAGCCGTTCGTGCCCGGGGTGCCGATCGGCGAGGTGGTCAAGGTCGACCCCTCGCGCGGCGACCTGACCCGCACCATCTGGGTGCGTCCGTTCGTCGGCTTCTCGCGCCTGGACATCGTCGGCGTCGTCGTGATGCCGCCGCGCGAGGACCCCCGCGACGCGGTCCTGCCGCCCAAGCCCGAGGCCCCCAAGCCCACCCCGACGGTCACCGTCACGGTCACCCCGTCCGGGTCCGCGGTGGCCGGCAAGCCCGCCGACGAGTAGGGACAGACCTCCATGCGCTTCAACAGGATCCTGCTCTCGGCCACCCTCGTCGTGGTCGCCCTCGTCATCCAGGTCACCGTCCTGGGCCGGCTCCAACTGCCCGGCGCCGTGCCCGACCTGCTGCTCCTCACCGTGGTCTCGCTGGCCCTGGTGTACGGGCACGTCAGCGGCGCGCTCATCGGCTTCGCCGCCGGCCTCCTCGCCGACCTGGCCCCGCCCGCCGACCACGCCGCCGGACGGTACGCGCTCGTGCTCTGCGTCATCGGCTACGTCGCCGGCCTGACCCGCCCCGACGGCGGCCGCTTCCGGTCCGCCTGGGGCCCGATGCTCACCGTCGTCGCCGCAGCGATCGGCTCCACCCTGCTCTACGCCGGTGTGGGCGCCCTCGTCGGCGACACCGCCGCCCGCCACGTGGGTCTGACCGGGCTGCTGTTCACCGCGACCCTCTACGACCTGCTGCTCGCGCCGTTCACCGTGCCGTTCATCATGGCCCTGGCCCGGCGCGCCGAGAACGACCCGATGGCCGTCGAGGCCGGCGGCGGCCCCGCCAACAAGGCCGCCGACGTCTCCGCCGGCTGGCTGGCCGGCGGTACGGGGCTGCGCATCGGCAGCCAGCGCGGCGGCCTGCGGCTGAAGACCGCGCGCTCGCGGGCCAACAAAGCCGTCCGTATAAAGGGGGTCAAGCCGGTCAAGGGTGTGAAGAGCGTCAAAAAGCTGTGAGCGAGGAGCAGTCGTGACCAATGTTCCGGAGACCGGCCGTACCTCCCGGGTGCAGATCCGGCTCGTCATGATCCAGATCCTCGTCTTCTCGATGCTGCTCACCCTCGGCGGGCGGCTCTGGTACCTCCAGATCCGCAACGGCGCCGAGTATTACCACGAGGCCAAGAGCAACCACGTCCAGCAGGTCGTCCAGCCCGCCGTGCGCGGCTCCATCCTCGACGCCCGCGGTGTGCCGATGGCCGACAACGAGACCCGTCTCGTCGTCTCGGCCAGCCGCACCGACCTGATGAAGATGAAGGACAAGGGCAAGGGCGTCCTGACCCGGCTGGCCGCCGTCCTGGACATGAAGCCGCAGGACGCCATGGACAAGGTCCGGCTCTGCGACTCCAAGACGCCGCAGCCCTGCTGGAACGGTTCCCCCTACCAGCCGATCCCGGTCACGCTGGAGGCCACCACCCAGCAGGCCCTCCAGATCCGCGAACGCCCCGAGGAGTTCCCGGGCATCACCGCGGAGCCTGCCGCCGTACGCCGCTACCCGGCGCCCGGCGGCTCCAACACCGGCCAGGTGCTCGGCTACCTCTCCCCGGTCACCGACGACGAGATCATCAAGGCGAAGGACACCAACTCGCCCTTCCTGCGCTCGGACCAGGTGGGCCGCTTCGGCCTGGAGCGCACCTACGACAAGGAACTGCGGGGCAAGTCGGGCGTCACCCGCTACGAGGTCGACAACCTCGGCCGGGTCATGGGCGAGGCCAGGAACGACCCGACGGTCCCCGGCGCCCATCTCGTGACCAGCCTCGACGCCCGCGTCCAAGGCGTCGCCGAGTACGAGCTGAACGCGGCGATGGTCGAGGCGCGCAAGCAGATCGACCGCAACACCGGCGTCCCCTACAAGGCCGACGCGGGCGCCATCGTGGTCCTGGAGTCCAAGACCGGCCGCGTGGTGGCCATGGCCTCCAACCCGACCTTCGACCCGAACGTCTGGGTCGGCGGCATCTCCGGCAAGGACTACGCCAAGCTCACCGCCAAGGATTCCAACGTCCCCCTGATGAACCGGGCGATCCAGGGCCAGGCGGCCCCCGGCTCCATCTTCAAGGTCATCCCGACCGCGGCCGCGGTCAACGCGGGCTACAAGTTCGACGGCGAGTACCCCTGCCCGAGCTCGTACTCCATCGGCGGCCAGGTCTTCAAGAACTTCGAGTCCCAGGGCCACGGCTCGATCACCCTCGGCCGGGCGCTGGAGGTCTCCTGCGACACCGTGTTCTACGCGCTGGGCCACCAGCAGTGGATCAAGGACGGCGGGCTCAAGCCGAAGAAGCACCCGGCCGAGATCTTCTACAAGACCGCCCACCAGTTCGGCCTCGGCGCCCCGACCCACGTGGACCTGCCCGGCGAGGAGAAGGGCCGCGTCCCCGACCGCCGCTGGAAGCAGGCGTTCTGGGAGGCCAACAAGGACATGTGGTGCAAGACCGGTAAGAAGGGCGGCACCTACGTCGAGCTGCTCTCCTACGAGAACTGCCTCGAAGGCAACCTCATGCGCGCCGGCGACGCCGTCAACTACTCCATCGGGCAGGGCGACACCCTGGTGACCCCGATCCAGATGGCCACCATCTACGCTGCCATCTCCAACGGCGGCACCATGTGGAACCCGACCATCGGCAAAGCCATCATCAGTGCTGACGGCAAGAAGATCGAAGAGATCAAGCCGCAGGCCCACGGCAGGCTGCCGATGACCGAGGAGACCAGGCGCAAGATGGAGGCCGCACTGGCGGGCGTCGCCACCCAGGGCACCGCCGCCTGGCGCTTCGGCGGTTGGCCCCAGAAGCAGATCCCCATGCACGCCAAGACCGGAACCGCCGAGGTCTACGGCAAGCAGACCACCTCGTGGTTCGCCACGTACACCGAGGACTACACGATCGTGATGACGATCTCCCAGGGCGGCACCGGCTCCGGCGCCTCCGGTCCCGCCGTGCGCAACGTCTACAACGCCATCTACGGCCTGACGATGTCCGGCAAGCAGGACCCGAAGAAGGCCCTGCTGATCAAGCCCGAGGCGAAGCTGCCCCGGATCGCCCCCGACGGCTCCATCATCGCCCCGGAGATCCGGCCGTACGTGCCGCCGTCCCCGGAGGACCTCGAGCCGGCCGTGCTCGCCGGTCCGCCCGCACCGCCCGCGGCACGCCAGGACTGAGGAAAGACATGCCGACCGCCAACAAGTTCTCCGTCTCCCGGTACGCGCCCGAGCGCGGGGCGATGGCCAAGCTCACCGCCCGCGACTCGGTCGTCCGCCGGCTCGACTGGCCGATACTCCTCTCCGCGCTCGCCCTGTCCTTCATCGGCTCCATGCTGGTGTGGTCGGCGACCCGCAACAGGACCTCGCTGAACCAGGGGGACCCGTACTACTTCCTGGCGCGGCACGCCCTGAACACCGGTATCGGCCTCGTGCTGATGATCGGCACGATCTGGCTCGGCCACCGCACCCTGCGGGGCGCCGTGCCGATCCTCTACGGGCTCTCCCTCGTGCTGATCCTCGCCGTGCTCACCCCGCTCGGCGCCACCATCAACGGCGCCCACGCGTGGATCGTCATCGGCGGCGGTTTCTCCCTCCAGCCGTCCGAGTTCGTGAAGATCACGATCATCCTGGTGATGGCGATGCTGCTGGCCACCCGGGTGGACGCGGGCGACCTCGCGCACCCGGACCACCGCACGGTCGTCAAGGCGCTCTGCCTCGCTGCGGCCCCGATGGGCATCGTCATGCTGATGCCCGACCTCGGCTCCGTGATGGTCATGATCGTGATCGTGCTCGGCGTGCTGCTGGCCTCCGGAGCCTCCAACCGCTGGGTGGTGGGCCTGCTCGGCGCGGGCGCGAGCGGCGCCGTCCTGATATGGCAGCTCGGCGTGCTCGACGAGTACCAGATCAACCGCTTCGCGGCCTTCGCCAACCCCGAGCTCGACCCGGCCGGCGTCGGCTACAACACCAACCAGGCGCGCATCGCGATCGGCTCCGGCGGGCTGACCGGCTCCGGGCTCTTCCACGGCTCGCAGACCACCGGCCAGTTCGTGCCCGAGCAGCAGACCGACTTCGTCTTCACGGTGGCGGGGGAGGAGCTGGGCTTCGTCGGGGCCGGACTGATCCTGGTGCTGCTCGGCGTCATCCTGTGGCGTGCCTGCATGATCGCCCGGGAGACCACCGAGCTGTACGGGACGATCGTGTGCGCCGGGATCATCGCCTGGTTCGCCTTCCAGTCCTTCGAGAACATCGGGATGACCCTCGGGATCATGCCGGTGGCCGGGCTCCCCCTGCCGTTCGTCTCGTACGGAGGCTCGTCGATGTTCGCCGTGTGGGTGGCGATCGGACTACTGCAGTCGATCAAGGTGCAACGGCCATTGTCAGCCTGATGCGGCCGTTCACCCTGCCGACGTGATCCGTTCAGGACTAAGTTCGGTCTATGGCGGACATCAAGCGCGAAATCGAGCGGAAATTCGAGTTCTCCAAGGCCAAATCTGCCCGGCGCGGAGTCCCGGACCTGACGGGCACGGCCGCGATCGCGGCCGTCTCCGACCAGGGCACCGTCGACCTCGACGCCGTCTACTACGACACCCCCGACCAACGGCTCGCCGCCGACGGTCTCACCCTGAGGCGCAGAACGGGCGGCGCGGACGAGGGCTGGCACCTCAAACTGCCCGTCTCCCCGGGCGTACGCGACGAGATCGGGGCCGCGCTCAGCGACACGGTCCCGCCCGCCCTCGCCGCCCTCGTCCGCTCGCGCGTCCGCGGCGCCGGACTCCGGCCGCAGGTCAGGCTCCTCTCCTCGCGCAAGGTCAGCCACCTCCTCGACGCCGGCGGCGCCCTGCTCGCGGAACTGAGCACCGACGCCGTCCTCGCCGAACGCGGTGACACCACCGCCGCCTGGACCGAGGTCGAGGTGGAACTCGCCGACGGGGTCGACCCCGAACTGCTCGACGCCGTGGAGCAGACCTTCCGCAAAGCCGGCCTCAAGGTCTCCGACGCCCCCTCGAAACTCGCCCGGGCCCTCGCCGAGACCGCGGCCGAGCCCCCGGCCCGGCCGGGCGGCGGCGGACCCGAGGGCACCGCGGGCGCGCACGTCCTCGCGTACCTGACCGAGCAGCGCGACGCCTTGGTAGCCCAAGACCCGGCCGTACGACGCAACCTGCCCGACTCCGTCCACCAGATGAGGGTCGCCACCCGCCGGCTGCGCAGCGCCTTCAAGACCTACCGCAAGGTCCTGGACCGCGAGGCCACCGACCCCCTCGGCGACGAGCTGCGCTGGCTGGCCGCCGAACTCGGCGTCGACCGCGACCAAGAGGTCCTGATGGAGCGGCTCCAGGCCCACCTCGCCGAACTGCCCCGCACCCTCCTCACCGGCCCGGTCCGCAGCCGCCTACGGACCTGGAACAGCAGCCGACGCTCCGGATCGCGGCGCAGGGCCCTGGCCGCGCTCGACAGCGACCGCTACGTCACCCTGCTCGACACCCTCGACGCACTGCTCGACGCGCCCCCGCTGCTCGACGGCGCCACCGAGCCCCCGCGGAAGGTCCTCCCCAAGGCGGTGCTCCACGACTACGCGCGCCTCGCCACCCGCATCGACGGCGCGCTCGCCCTCGACGAGGGTCACGAACGGGACCTGGCGCTCCACGAGGCCCGCAAGGCGGCCAAACGAGTGCGGTACGCGGCGGAGTCGGCCGTGCCCGAACTCGGCAAACCGGCGAAGCACCTGGCCAAGGCCGTGAAGAAGGTCCAGACCCTGCTCGGTGACCACCAGGACAGCGTGGTCGCGCGCGACGCCCTACGCGGCCTCGCCGCCCAGGCGACGGCCGCCGGGGAGCCGGCCTTCACCTGGGGCCTGCTCTACGGACGCGAGGAGGCTCTGGCCGAGCGGCGCGAGCGGGAGCTTCCCGAGATCTGGGCGAAGGTCTCGGCCGCCGCCCTGCGGACGGCCCTGAAGTGATCATGCGGGTGGGGGCGGCTGAGCCATCGGGGTACGCTAGATAGCTGCCCCCTGCCCGCTTCACGAAAGTCGCGTGATGACCGAGTCGGTCTTCCCTCAGCTTGAGGCCCTGCTTCCGCACGTGCAGAAGCCCATCCAGTACGTCGGCGGTGAACTCAACTCCACGGTCAAGCCGTGGGAGAGCTGCGACGTCCGCTGGGCTCTCATGTACCCGGACGCATACGAAGTCGGGCTGCCCAACCAGGGCGTCATGATCCTGTACGAGGTGCTCAACGAACGCGAGGGCGTCCTCGCCGAGCGCACCTACAGCGTGTGGCCCGACCTCGAAGAACTGATGCGCGAGCACAAGGTGCCGCAGTTCACCGTGGACAGCCACCGCCCGGTCTCCGCCTTCGACGTGTTCGGCCTGTCCTTCTCCACGGAGCTGGGCTACACCAACATGCTCACGGCGCTGGACCTCGCCGGCATCCCGCTGGAGGCCCGCAACCGTACCGTCGACCACCCGATCGTCCTCGCGGGCGGCCACGCGGCCTTCAACCCCGAGCCGATCGCGGAGTTCATCGACTGCGCGGTCATCGGCGACGGCGAGCAGGCCGTCCTCGACATGACCGAGATCATCCGCACCTGGAAGGCCGAGGGCAGGCCGGGCGGGCGCGAAGAGGTCCTCCTGCGTCTCGCCAAGACCGGCAACGTCTACGTGCCGGGCTTCTACGACGTCGAGTACCTGCCGGACGGCCGCATCGGCCGGGTCGTGCCCAACCGCTCCGGCGTGCCGTGGCGCGTGTCCAAGCACACGGTCATGGACCTCGACGAGTGGCCCTACCCCAAGCAGCCCCTGGTCCCGCTCGCCGAGACCGTCCACGAGCGCATGTCCGTGGAGATCTTCCGCGGCTGCACCCGCGGCTGCCGTTTCTGCCAGGCCGGCATGATCACGCGCCCCGTGCGGGAGCGAAGCATCACCGGCATCGGCGAGATGGTCGAGCGCGGGCTCAAGGCCACGGGCTTCGAGGAGGTCGGTCTCCTCTCCCTCTCCTCGGCGGACCACACGGAGATCGCCGACATCGCCAAGGGCCTCGCGGACCGCTACACGGACGACAAGGTGGGCCTGTCCCTGCCGTCGACCCGCGTGGACGCGTTCAACGTGGACCTGGCCAACGAGCTGACCCGCAACGGTCGCCGCTCCGGCCTGACCTTCGCCCCCGAGGGCGGCTCCGAGCGCATGCGCAAGGTCATCAACAAGATGGTCTCGGAAGAGGACCTGATCCGGACCGTCTCCACCGCGTACGGCAACGGCTGGCGTCAGGTGAAGCTGTACTTCATGTGCGGCCTGCCCACCGAGACCGACGAGGACGTGCTCCAGATCGGCGACATGGCGGTCAACGTCATCGCCAAGGGGCGCGAGGTCTCCGGCCAGAACGACATCCGCTGCACGGTGTCCATCGGCGGATTCGTCCCCAAGCCGCACACCCCGTTCCAGTGGGCGCCGCAGCTGTCGGCCGAGGAGACGGACGCCCGCCTGGGCAAGCTCCGCGACAAGATCCGCGGCGACAAGAAGTACGGCCGCTCCATCGGCTTCCGCTACCACGACGGCAAGCCGGGCATCGTCGAAGGCCTCCTCTCGCGCGGCGACCGCCGCATCGGCGACGTCATCCGCGCCGTGTACGAGTCGGGCGGCCGCTTCGACGGCTGGCGCGAGCACTTCAGCTACGACCGCTGGATGGAGGCGGCCGAGAAGACCCTGCCCGCCTACGGCGTGGACGTGGCCTGGTACACCACCCGCGAGCGCACCTACGAGGAGGTCCTGCCCTGGGACCACCTGGACTCCGGTCTCGACAAGGACTGGCTCTGGGAGGACTGGCAGGACGCCCTCGACGAGACCGAGGTCGACGACTGCCGCTGGACCCCGTGCTTCGACTGCGGCGTGTGTCCTCAGCTCGACCTGGACATCCAGATCGGCCCGACCGGCAAGAAGCTCCTGCCCCTGTCGGTCGTGAAGTGATCCGCTGACGTAACCCTTGGGTCACGAGAGGCCCCTGCCCGCAACGGGTGGGGGCCTTCGGTGTGTCCTTCGCTGCATGGACATGGACGAACGGCCTCCCGGCGGCGGTGGCGACGGGTGCCTGGTGGGCCTCATCAGGATTCCCGTGAAGATCGTCGCCGTACTCGTCGTACTGCCCGTACGAGTGCTCTGGGAGCTGCTGGTCGCCGGCGGCCGGGCCGTGCGTCGGCATGTGCTCGGGCCGCTGTACGTCCATGTCCTGGGTCCGCTGTTGCGTGCGACGGGGTGGTTGCTGACCGTCCTGTTCAAGCTGGTCCTCGTCTGGCCGTGGGTCGGGCTCTGGCGGTATGTGCTCAGCCCCGTCGGCCGGGGGCTGGCGTGGCTGGGTCGGGGGGCGTACGAGCACCTGCTCGCGCCGGCCGGGCGGATCCTGCTGACCTACGTGCTGCGGCCGCTGTGGACGGCGGTGGCCTGGGTCGGTCGGGGCGGCATGCGCTATCTGCTCGCGCCGCTCGCCAAGGGCCTCACCTGGATCCTGTGGGCCCTGGCCATGACGCTGTTCGTGTGGCCGTGGGCCGCGCTGTGGCGGTACGTGCTCGCGCCCGTCGGCCGTGGCATCGCCTGGCTGGCCGCGGCGGTGTACCGGTACGTGCTCACCCCCGTCGGCCGCGGCCTCCTGTGGCTGGCCGTCGCCGGGTTCCGGTACCTGCTGCGGCCCGTCGGGCTGGGCCTGGCGTGGCTGGCCGTCGGCCTGTACCGGTACGTGCTCACGCCGGTCGGGCGGGTGCTCCGCTGGGCCTGGCACGTGGCCGGGCAGATCGTCGCCGCCCTGTGGCGCGGGTTCAAGTGGGTCGGGTGGGTGCTCGTCGGATGGCCTGCCTCCCGGGTGTACCGGTACGTGCTGACGCCTGTCGGCCACGCCGTCCGCGAGGTCTGGCGCACCGGCCGCGCCGCGGTCCGGGAGGCACGGGCCGCCGTACGACAAGCGCTGTTCGGTACTCCTCCCCGGGAACCGGCGAGGTCACGGGCGCGTACTCTGGGTAGTACGACAGCCGCCGACGCGGCACCCGCTGACGAGATCTCCCGGCCCCGACGGCAGGGGTGAGCCGGAGCGGGTCGACAGACCTCAGGGCGACGCGCGAGCCGCGGAGCCCCGCACAAGGAGAAGAACCACTGGGCAAGCGACAGCCCGAAGGCCCGCCTCCCGCACCGGTGGTGCAGCGCATCCGACTGCGCTACACCAAGCGCGGCCGCCTCCGGTTCACCAGTCACCGTGACTTCCAGCGCGCCTTCGAGCGGGCCCTGCGCCGCGCCGAGGTGCCGATGGCGTACTCGGCCGGCTTCACCCCGCACCCGCGCGTCTCGTACGCGAACGCCGCACCGACCGGCACCGGCAGCGAGGCCGAGTACCTGGAGATCGGCCTCGCCGAGCCCCGCGACCCCGAGAAGCTCCGTGAGCTGCTCGACGAATCGATGCCGACCGGGCTCGACATCATCGACGCGGTCGAGGCCCGTACCTCGGGCCTCGCCGACCGGCTGACCGCCTCCGTGTGGGAGCTGCGCCTGGACGGCGTGGAGCTCGCCGAGGCCGAGCGTGCCGTGGGAGCCTTCCTCGCCGCGGAGAACGTGGAGGTGCAGCGTCGGACCAAGAACGGTATGCGGACCTTCGACACGCGTGGCGCGGTCGTGAGCCTGCAAGCGCTTCCCGCCCCGGCTGATAGGCCGCTGGACAATGCTTGTGCGATACTGCGGCTGGTTGTTCGGCATCTGACACCTGCCGTGCGACCCGACGACGTCCTGTCCGGTCTCCGAGCTGTGGCCGACCTGGCGCCGCCGGTCCCCTCAGCGGTGACCAGGCTGGCGCAGGGGCTCTTCGACGAGGAGTCCGGCACGGTGACCGACCCGCTCGCGCCCGACCGCGAGGCTGTCACGGCCGCCCCACCCACGGCCGCCGTAGCAGCCGACGCGAAGGCGCCGGAAGGTCCCGCCGCGTAAGGAACGCCGTCGTCGCGCAGCCCTGGTACTCGGGAGCCACCTGGGTCGGGCCGCGCACCGACCTGAAGACTTCCGCCAGGCCGTACGGACAACACGTACGGAACCGGCGGCCATGGACTACAGCTCCCGTGTGGCGAACGCGCCCCGGAGGCCGGTTCCGCGCTCATTACGCGGAGCCGTGCCGGACCGGAAGTCAGCCGCGGCGCCCGGGAGCGTGACGGGAGAACCGCCCGCAATGCTCAACAACGAAAACGACACCACTTCTGCTGGTAGCGCCGACAACGGCAGCCCCAGCGACAACCTGCCGCCGCGTCGTCGCCGCCGTGCCGCTTCCCGGCCCGCGGGCCCGCCCGGTGGCGCCGCCGCCGAGACGACCCCGGTGACCGAGGCCGCCCCGGCCGCCGCCGCCGAAGAGGCCGCTCCGGCCGCCGCCCCGGCTCGTCCCCGCCGCCGTGCGACCCGCGCCGTGGCCGCCCCGGTGACCCCGGCCGCCGAGGCCGTCGTGGCCGACACCCCGGCCGCCGAGCCCGTCGCCGCCGCTCCCGCTGCTGCCGCCGTCGCCGAGGAGCCCGTCGCTCCCGCGCCGCGGACCCGCCGCCGTGCCACCCGCGCCGTCGCCGCCCCGGAGGCTCCGGCCGCCGTGGCTGCCGCGCCCGAGGCCCCGGCCGCGCCCGTGGTCGAGGAGGAGGCTCCGGCCGCTCCGGCTCCGCGTGCCCGTCGTCGTGCCACCCGCGCCGTGACCGCCCCGGCCGCCGAGACCGCCGCCGTGGCTGAGGCTCCGGCCGTCGAGGCTCCCGCGCCCGTGGTCGAGGAGGAGGCTCCGGCCGCTCCCGCTCCGCGTGCCCGTCGTCGTGCCACCCGCGCCGTCGCCGCTCCGGCCACCGAGACCGCCGCCGTGGTCGAGGCTCCGGCCGCCGTGGCTGCCGCGCCCGAGGCCCCGGCCGCGCCCGTGGTCGAGGAGGAGGCCCCGGCCGCTCCCGCTCCGCGTGCCCGTCGTCGCGCCACCCGCGCCGTCGCCGCTCCGGCCGCCGAGGCCGTCGCCGAGGCTCCCGCCGCCGAGCCCGCTCCCGTCGTGGAGGAGGCCCCGAAGGCCGCCCGCGCCGTGACCGTCGCCGACGCCGTGGACTCGCCCAAGCGTGGCGGCCGCCGCCGCGCCACCCGCTCCGCCGCTCCGGCCGCCGCTCCGCAGCCCGTCGCCGAGAGCGCCGAGCCCGCCGCCCCGGCCCGCGCCCGCCGTGCCGCTCGTCCCGCCGTCGCCGTCTTCCAGGCCCCGGTCTTCGCCGAGCCGATGTTCCAGACCCCCGAGACCGCGGCCATGGCCGCCGCGGCGGCGCGCGCCGCCGAAGAGGTCGAGGAGGAGGCGGAGACCGAGGTCGAGGCCGAGGTCACCGCGGCCCCCGTCGCGCAGCCCGCCGGCCGTCGCCGGCGCCGTGGACGCGGCGCCGCCGAGTCCGCGCCGGCCGCCGAGTCCGCCCCGGTCTCCCTGCCCGAGGTGCTCGCGGAGGAGGAGCCGGAGGCCGAGGCCGCCGAGCTCGACGAGGAGTCCGCCGAGTTCGAAGAGGGCGACGAGTCGGGCGAGCGCCCGTCGCGCCGCCGCCGTCGTGGTGGCCGTCGCCGCCGTCGCGGTGAGTCCGCCGACCTCGACGAGTCCGCCGAGGACGAGGCCGAGACCGCCGAGCAGGACGCCGCCGAGCGGGACACCGACGAGGAAGAGGACGAGGAGTCCGACGAGGCCCTCGGTTCCAGCTCCAGCCGTCGTCGCCGCCGTCGTCGCCGTCGCAGTGGCGAGGGCGCCGCCGAGGCGACCGAGGCGGGCGACGAGGACGGTGTGCGTACCGTCGTCAAGGTCCGCGAGCCGCGCCCGGCGCGCGAGAAGGCCGAGCCGTCCGACGAGGTGCAGTCCATCAAGGGCTCGACCCGTCTGGAGGCGAAGAAGCAGCGTCGCCGCGAGGGCCGCGAGCAGGGCCGCCGCCGCGTCCCGATCATCACCGAGGCCGAGTTCCTGGCCCGCCGCGAGGCCGTCGAGCGCGTCATGGTCGTCCGTCAGGCCGGCGAGCGCACCCAGATCGGTGTCCTCGAGGACAACGTGCTCGTCGAGCACTACGTCAACAAGGAAGAAGCCACCTCGTACGTCGGCAACGTCTACCTGGGCAAGGTCCAGAACGTGCTGCCGTCGATGGAGGCCGCGTTCATCGACATCGGCAAGGGCCGCAACGCGGTCCTGTACGCCGGTGAGGTCAACTTCGAGGCGCTCGGCATGGCCAACGGGCCGCGCCGCATCGAGTCCGCCCTCAAGTCCGGCCAGTCGGTCCTGGTCCAGGTCACCAAGGACCCGATCGGTCACAAGGGCGCCCGCCTGACCAGCCAGGTCTCGCTGCCCGGCCGCTACCTGGTCTACGTGCCCGAGGGCTCGATGACCGGCATCAGCCGCAAGCTGCCCGACACCGAGCGCGCGCGTCTGAAGACCATCCTCAAGAAGATCGTCCCCGAGGACGCGGGCGTCATCGTGCGCACCGCCGCCGAGGGCGCGAGCGAGGACGAGCTGCGCCGCGACGTCGAGCGTCTGCAGGCCCAGTGGGAGGACATCCAGAAGAAGTCGAAGCAGATCTCGACGTCTTCGCCGAGCCTGCTGTACGGCGAGCCGGACATGACCGTCCGCGTCGTGCGCGACATCTTCAACGAGGACTTCTCGAAGGTCATCGTCAGCGGTGACGGCGCCTGGGAGACCATCCACGGCTACGTGAACCACGTGGCCCCGGACCTGGCCGACCGGCTGTCCCGCTGGACCTCCGAGGTCGACGTCTTCGCGACGTACCGGATCGACGAGCAGCTCGCCAAGGCGCTCGACCGCAAGGTGTGGCTGCCCTCGGGCGGCTCGCTTGTGATCGACAAGACCGAGGCGATGATCGTCATCGACGTCAACACCGGCAAGTTCACCGGTCAGGGCGGCAACCTCGAGGAGACCGTCACCAGGAACAACCTGGAGGCGGCCGAGGAGATCGTGCGTCAGCTGCGGCTGCGGGACCTGGGCGGCATCGTCGTCATCGACTTCATCGACATGGTCCTGGAGTCCAACCGCGACCTGGTCCTGCGCCGCATGCTGGAGTGCCTGGGCCGCGATCGTACGAAGCACCAGGTGGCCGAGGTCACCTCGCTGGGCCTGGTCCAGATGACCCGCAAGCGGGTGGGCCAGGGTCTGCTGGAGTCCTTCTCCGAGACCTGCGTCCACTGCAACGGCCGCGGTGTCATCGTCCACATGGAGACCCCGACCGTGGTCGGCGGCGGTGGCAACGGCAAGCGCTCCAAGCGCCGCGGTGGCCGCACCGAGTTCGACCAGCACGACCACGACGTCGAGACGGTCGAGTCCGTCGACGGCGGCTTCGAGTCCGAGGCCGAGGTGGCTGCCGAGGCCGCCGCGCCGCGGGCCCTGCCCGAGCCGGAGTTCGTCGCGGACGAGGAGCTCTACAGCAGCCCGGCCGAGGCCGAGGCCGCCGCGGGCATCAGCGGTCGCCGCAACCGGCGCCGTGCGACCCGTAAGGCCACCGCTCCGGCGGGCGCCCCGCGCGGTGCGGCGGCTCCGGTCCAGGCCCCGGCCGCCGTGGTCGTCGACGAGCCGGTGACCGCGCCGGCCGAGACGGTGCTGGAGCCGGCTCCCGAGTTCGTGGCCGAGGCGGCTCCGGTCGCCGAGACCGCCGAGGTCGCTCCGGTCGTGGAGGCGGTCGAGGACGCCGCGCCGAAGGGCCGTACGCGTCGCCGTGCGACCCGTAAGGCCACCGCCCCGGCGGGTGCCCCGGCCCCCGCGGCCGAGGTGGCCCCGGAGCCGGAGCCGGTCGTCGTGCCGGAGCCGGAGCCCGTCGTCGAGCCCGAGCCCGAGGTCGTCGCCGTCGCCGAGGTCGAGGAGGCCCCCGTCGTGGAGGCCGCTCCGGCCCGTCCGCGCCGTCGTGCGACCCGTAAGGCCACCGCGCCCGCCGGTTCCCCGGCCGGCGCTGCGGAGGCCGCCGTGGTGGTCGTCGAGGCCCCGTCGGTGGTCGAGGAGGCAGCTGCCCCGGCGCCGGCCGAGGAAGCCGCCCCGGTGGTCGAGGAGGCCGCCCCGGCCAAGAAGGCCGCCAAGAAGGCTCCGGCCAAGAAGGCGACCGCGGCGAAGAAGGCCCCGGCCAAGAAGGCGGCGGCCGCCAAGAAGACCGTGGCCAAGAAGGCGGCCACGACCAAGAAGACCGCGACGAAGCGGGCGACGAAGAAGACCGCGGCGGCGGAGCAGCAGACGCTCCCGTCCGTCTCGGCTCCGACCGAGGCCTGATTCACCGCTGAGTGACACCGCGTTCGTGGGCCCCGCCGAGTGGCGGGGCCCACGGCCGTAGGGGCCCGGTTTGACCCTCCGGAACCGGCCCCGTAACCTAGACCGTCGGCATGTTTGGGCGATTGACGTCCCCGTGCGTGCCGCGCTCCTGAGCACCTTCCTCACGTTCCGTACGCGCAAGCGTCGGGCGCGAGAGGCCGCTCGTCCAATCCGGATCCGTGCGGTCCCGCCTTCGTGGTGGGGCTTGCCTGAGCGGCTGGCTTCAGGAGCATTCGTCCCGAGTGAGAGAGAGATCCGCGTGTACGCCATCGTGCGCAGCGGTGGTCGCCAGCACAAGGTTGCTGTCGGCGACATCGTTGAGGTTGACAAGATTTCCACTGCCAAGGTTGGCGACACGGTCGAGCTCTCGACCCTGCTCGTTGTCGACGGCGAAGCCGTGACCAGCGACCCGTGGGTCCTGGCCGGCATCAAGGTCACGGCCGAGATTGTGGACCACCACAAGGGCGCCAAGATCGACATCCTGCGCTACAAGAACAAGACCGGCTACCGCCGTCGCCAGGGTCACCGCCAGCAGTACACGGCGATCAAGGTCACCGGTATCCCCGCGGCTGCGAAGTAAGAGGGACTGAGACATGGCACACAAGAAGGGCGCATCGTCCACCCGGAACGGGCGCGACTCCAATGCCCAGCGGCTCGGCGTGAAGCGCTTCGGCGGTCAGGTCGTTTCCGCCGGCGAGATCCTCGTCCGCCAGCGCGGCACCCACTTCCACCCGGGTGCGGGTGTCGGTCGTGGTGGCGACGACACGCTGTTCGCGCTGCAGGCCGGTGCGGTCCAGTTCGGCACGCACCGTGGCCGCAAGGTCGTCAACATCGTTCCGGCCGCCTGATCCAGCTTCGGCTGATCGAGCGTTCGTAACTTCCCGAGGGCGGATCTCAGCTCTTCCCGGCGTAAGCCGGGAAGAGAGGTCCGCCCTCGGCGCGTTGTCATACAGACACGTTTAATGGGCAGCAAGGCCTGCCCGGGACATTCCCGTATGTATCTGGAGGAACACCCATGACCACCTTCGTGGACCGCGTCGAGCTGCATGTCGCCGCGGGTAACGGGGGCCACGGCTGCGCCTCCGTTCACCGGGAGAAGTTCAAGCCGCTGGGCGGCCCCGACGGCGGCAACGGCGGCCGTGGCGGCGACGTCATCCTGGTGGTGGAGCAGGCGATCACCACCCTGCTGGACTACCACCACAGCCCCCACCGCAAGGCCACCAACGGCCAGCCCGGCGCCGGCGACAACCGCTCCGGCAAGGACGGCCAGGACCTGGTCCTGCCCGTGCCGGACGGCACCGTCGTCCTCGACAAGGAGGGCAACGTCCTCGCCGACCTCGTCGGCCAGGGCACCACCTACGTCGCGGGCGAGGGCGGCCGCGGCGGCCTCGGCAACGCCGCGCTCTCCTCCGCCCGCCGCAAGGCCCCCGGCTTCGCGCTCCTCGGCGTCCCCGGCACCACCGGCGACATCGTCCTGGAGCTGAAGACCGTCGCCGACGTGGCGCTGGTCGGCTTCCCGAGCGCCGGTAAGTCCTCGCTGATCTCGGTGCTCTCCTCGGCCAAGCCGAAGATCGCGGACTACCCCTTCACCACCCTCGTCCCGAACCTGGGCGTCGTCACGGCCGGCTCGACCGTCTACACGATCGCCGACGTCCCGGGCCTGATCCCCGGCGCCAGCCAGGGCCGTGGCCTGGGCCTGGAGTTCCTGCGTCACGTCGAGCGCTGCTCGGTGCTGGTGCACGTCCTGGACACCGCCACGCTGGAGTCCGACCGCGACCCGATCGCCGACCTCGACGTCATCGAGGAGGAGCTGAGGCTCTACGGCGGCGGCCTGGAGAAGCGTCCGCGTCTCGTCGTCCTGAACAAGGTCGACATCCCGGACGGCCAAGAGCTCGCCGACATGGTCCGCCCGGACCTGGAGGCCCGCGGCTACAAGGTGTTCGAGGTCTCCGCGGTCGCCCGTACGGGTCTGAAGGAGCTCTCCTACTTCCTCGCCGAGGTCATCGCCAAGGCCCGCGCCCGCAAGCCGAAGGAGGAGGCGACCCGTATCGTCATCCGCCCGAAGGCCGTGGACGACGCCGGCTTCACCGTCACCTACGACGAGGCCGAGGACGTCTACAAGGTGCGCGGCGAGAAGCCGGAGCGCTGGGTCCGCCAGACCGACTTCAACAACGACGAGGCCGTCGGCTACCTGGCCGACCGCCTCAACCGCCTCGGTGTCGAGGACGCGCTCAAGAAGGCCGGCGCCCGCGCCGGTGACGGCGTAGCCATCGGTTCCGACGAGAACTCCGTCGTCTTCGACTGGGAGCCGACCATGATGGCCGGCGCCGAGATGCTGGGCCGCCGCGGCGAGGACCACCGCCTGGACGCTCCGCGCCCGGCCACGACGCGCCGCAAGGAGAAGGACGCCCGTCGCGGGGACTCCGCGCAGCAGGAATACGACGAATTCAAGCCGTTCTGATCCCCTCCCGAGGGACTTGCGCCCGGAAGGTTTGAAGGTCCCTTTATGTGGGTCGCCTAGGATCTTCCGGGTGAACAGCAGCAACCTCCCCACGGTTTCCGTCGTGGTCATCGCGTACAACGACGCCGGGCTCGTGGGCGAGGCCGTTTCCTCGGCCCTCGCCCAGGGTCCGGTGGTCACCGAGGTCATCGCGGTGAACGACGCCTCGTCCGACGGCACCGCGCGGGTGCTCGACGAACTGGCCGCCGTCCACCCCCGCCTCAAGGTCGTGCACCGGACGGAGAACAGCGGGGGGTGCGGCACCCCGCGCAACGACGGGATCGCGGCTGCTTCCGGCCGGTACGTCCTCTTCCTGGACAGCGACGACGTCCTGCCGCCGGGAGCCGCCGACGCCCTGGTGCGCACCGCCGAGGAGCACGGCGCCCCGGTGACCGTGGGCGCTGCGGTACGGCGTGAGCTGCCCCTGAGGCACGACGTGCCGTGGATGCCCGGACTGCACACCTCGGGCGAGGTGATCGAGCGGCCGGTGGACCGGCCCGATCTCGTCCGCGACACCCTCTGCGTCAACAAGCTGTACGCGCGCGCCTTCCTCGAGGAACACGACCTGCGCTTCCCCGACGGTCGGTTCATCTACGAGGACTTCGTCTTCACCGCCCGCGTGCTCGCCGCGGCCCCCCGCATCGCCGTCACCGGCGAGCTCGTCTACGTGTGGCACGTGCGCCGCAGCGCCGCCCAGGTGTCGATCTCCCTGGACCGCAAGGACGTCGGGAACTGGCGCTCCCGCATCGAGGCCCACCGCACGGCCGCCGGGATCCTCGCGGAGGCCTCCCCGGTGCTGGGCAGCGCCTGCCGGGTGAAGTTCCTGGAGTACGACCTGCGCATGTACCTGCGCGAGCTCGGCCGGGACCCCGAGTACCAGGCCGCCTGGTGGACCCTGACCCGCGAGTACGTCGCCACCTTCCCCGAGGCCGACATCGAGTCCGCGGCGGCCCACGCCCGCTGGATCGTTTCGCTGCTGCGCGCGAGCGCGACCCCGCCCGCCGACGTCGAGCGCCTCACCCGGCTGGCCGCCGAACCGCCGAGGCTGCTGCCCCCGTACGCGACCGGTCCCACCGGAGCTCCGGTGTGGAGCGAGGAGCTGCCGGTCGAGCTGGTCGGGCTGTCCGGGCTGCCGGTGGATGAGCTGCCCGTCACCGTCGACGCGGAACCGGCCGGCCGCTCAGCCGTCCGGATCCGCGTGCACGACCTGTACGGGCGCCTGGCCGAGGCCGGGCCCGTCACCGCGCAGCTGAGCTTCGTACCCCGGGCGGGCGGCGCGGCGGTCCTCGCCCAGCCGGTCGAGCTGCACCCCGCCACCGACGGAGGCTGGGCCGCCGTCCTGCCGTTCCGTCTCGCCGACCTCGCCGTCACGGGCCGCCGCCAGGGGCTGCGCAGGATGCAGGCGTGGAACGTCGGGGTGGGCGTGCGGTGTGCCGACGGGAGCTCGGTGTTCACCTCCTTGCGCCCCCGGGGTCGACTGCTTCGCCGTCGGGCCCTGCCCAGCAGCCGGTACGGTGTTCTGCTGGCGCAGCCCTACCGGACGGGGGCCGGCGCACTCGCGCTGCGCCTCGCGCCGGGCGCGGAGGGCGCGCTGTATCTCGTACGCAACCGCCTCGACCGGGCCCGGGCGGGCCGCGGGGCGGACCGACCCTGAGGCGGGGGCCCCGGGCCGGGGCCGTCACCCGCCGCGCTCTTCATCCCGAAGTCGGACAGGACCAAGGAGACACCATGACGTTTCTGATCACCGGCGGCGCCGGATACATCGGCGCGCACGTCGTCCGCGCGATGCGGCTCGCGGGGGAGGAGGTCGTCGTCTTCGACGACCTCTCCACGGGTGACGAGGACCGCGTACCGGAAGGCGTCCCGCTGGTGGTCGGCTCCGTCCTCGACCGGCTGGACCTGGAGAAGGTCATCCGCGCGCACAAGATCACCGGCGTGGTGCACCTCGCGGGCAAGAAGCAGGTCGGCGAGTCCGTCGAGAAGCCGATGTACTACTACCAGGAGAACGTGCAGGGCCTTTCCGTCCTGCTCCAGGCCGTGGCCGACGCGGGCATCCGCAACTTCCTCTTCTCCTCCTCCGCCTCCGTCTACGGCATGCCCGACGTCGACCTGGTCACCGAGGACACCCCGTGCAGGCCGCTGAGCCCCTACGGCGAGACGAAGCTGGCCGGGGAGTGGCTGGTGCGCGCCGCGGGCAAGGCGCACGGCATCTCCACCGCCTGCCTGCGCTACTTCAACGTGGCGGGCGCGGCGGTCCCCGAGCTCGCGGACACCGGCGTCTTCAACCTGGTCCCGATGGTCTTCGAGCGGTACGACGCCGGCCAGGGCGCCAAGATCTTCGGTGACGACTACCCGACCCCGGACGGCACCTGCATCCGCGACTACATCCACGTGGAGGACCTCGCGGAGGCCCACGTGGCGGCCGCCCGCAAGCTCGCCGAGTGGGCCGCGGCCGGCGATTACAAGGACCTCACCGTCAACATCGGGCGGGGCGAGGGCGTTTCCGTCGCCGAGATGGTCGAGCTGCTGAACAAGAACACCGGGCACGACATCGCCCCGGTGATCAGCCCGCGCCGCCCCGGCGACCCGGCGAAGGTCGTGGCGTCCGCCGACCGGATCACCAGCGAGCTGGGCTGGCAGGCCCGGCACGACGTCCAGGAGATGGTCGTCTCCGCCTGGGCGGGCTGGGAGGCCAACAAGGTGGCCCGCAAGGACGCCCACCGGGACGTCCACAAGCCCTGACCGGTCGAAGCCGAGCCGTACGGCGAGCCCGTACGTGGAGCCCGTATGTGGAGCAGCCCGCCCCGGACGTGTCCGGGGCGGGCTGCTCCACATGTGCGCGGGCCGGCGCGCTCAGCGCTCCAGGAAGGAGAACAGCTCTTCCCACCGGTCGGTGATCTCGGGGCTGGAGTAGCGCTGCACCGAGCGGAAGGCGTTGTCCCCGAGCCGGTCGCGCAGCTCGCGGTCGGAGATCAGCACCCGCAGGTGTCCGGCCAGCTCCATCGTGTTGCCCAGTCGGGCCAGCAGCCCGTCCTCGCCGTGCTCGACGATCTCCCGCACGCCCGGCGCGCAGTCGAAGGCGGCCGCCGGCACGCCCGCCGCCATCGCCTCCAGCAGGGTGATGGGGAAGCCCTCGGCCCGTGAGGCCTGCGCGAAGACCGAGGCGCCGCGCAGGGCGCCCAGCACGTCGTCGGTGCTGCCCATCCACTCCACGGAGTCGTCCAGGCCCAGCGAGGTGCAGTGCGCCTTCAGCATGGCCTCCTCCACGCCCGCCCCGTAGATCCGCAGGGTCCAGTCGGGGTGGTGCGGCGCGACGTCCGCCCAGGTGTCGAGCAGCAGGTCGACGCCCTTCTCGAAGGCGAGACGGCCGACGCAGGCCACGACCTTCTCGGTGCGCGGTGCGGGGGAGTCGGGCATGAAGGGCAGCGGGTTCGGCATGCTCCCCACGTTCTCCATGCCCGCCCGGATCCACAGGTCCGCGTCCTCGCCGGTCAGCACCAGCAGCCGGTCGACCTGCGGGTAGAAGCGGCGGACCCGCTCCCCGCGGGTGGACTTCTGGCTGGCCTCGAACGACTCGTGACTCATCCCGATGACGGTGAGCCCCTTGGTGTCGGCGAGCGCCACCCACTCCATCGCCCAGACCTGGGTGACGATGACGACACCGCCCGGCCGGGCCGCCCGCAGCAGCTCGCTCAGCTGCTCGGCCTTGGCCCGCATCTGCGCCCGCCGGGCCGCCTGGCGGCGCCGCTCGGGCGCGTTCAGCCGGCCCTTGATCCCGCGCAGCCGGCGGGCCGACGGCGGGTGCGCCGCGTAGAGCGTGGTCGTCTCGTACGGCAGGCCCTGCGGGAGCTTCTGCCGGATGTCGTCGGCGACCGGGGCGATGCCCACGATGTGCACCCGGTGGCCTCGGTCGGTGAACTGCCGGGCCATCTGGTGAGACCAGGTGGTCACGCCGCCGATCTCGTCGACGTTGTTGGAGACGATGAAGATGTCACGGCCGCCCGGAGCGACGGTCTGCTGGTTCACTTGCCGCTCCTGGTGAAGAACTTCTCGACGATCTGGCGGGCCGCGTCCCCACGGTCGTACTCGCCGAACTCGGCGAGGAACCGCTGCCGTGCCTGGGCGTACTTGACGTCCGCCTCCTCGAAGGCGGCGAGCGCCTGCAGGAGTTCGTCCGCCGTGGCGACCACCGGGCCCGGGGCCTTCTCCTTCAGGTCGAAGTACGTGCCGCGGATGTCGGTGGAGTACTTCTCGTAGTCGTACGCGAAGAACACCATCGGCCGGTCCAGGACCGCGTAGTCGAACATCACGGACGAGTAGTCGGTGATCAGACCGTCGGCGAGGGCCAGCAGCGGGGTGATGTCGTGGTGGCGGGACACGTCGATGACCCGGCCCGCCACGGACGGCGGCAGCGAGACGCTGTTGAGGTAGTGGGTCCGCACCAGCAGCGTGAAGCGGTCACCGAGCCGGTCGGCGAACTCCTCCACGTCGAAGGGGAAGGTGAAGCCCTCCACCGCGCCGTCCGCGCCCGCCCGGAAGGTCGGCGCGTACAGCAGCACCTTCTTGTCCGGGTCGATGCCGAGCTCGCCCGCGAGGGGCCCGCGGACCCGCTCACCGCTGTGCGACTCGGTCCGGTGCGCCTCGACGAGGGCGTCGTTGCGCGGGTAGCCCGTGCGCAGCAGCACCTCGTCCCGCAGCCGGAAGCCCTTGGCGAGGGTCCGGGTGTCGTGCTCGGAGCGGATCAGGAAGTGGTCGAAGCGGTCGACGGCCGCCTGGAAGCGGGCCTGGCCGGCCCGACCCTGCGCCTTGGTGCGGGGCTCGTGGAAGCCCATCCGCTTGAGCGCCGAGCCGTGCCAGGTCTGGATGTACGTGGTCCCCGGGCGCTTGGCCAGTGCCAGCGGGAAGCCCTGGTTGTCGACCCAGTACTCGGCCTGGGCGAGGGCGCGCAGGTACTGCCAGCCCCAGCGTCGGACCAGGGTGGCCTCCTTGGGGAAGCCGGTGGGCTTGGCGCCCGCGTAGGACCAGATCGCCTCGAACGGCGCGCCCTGGCGGACGAGCTCCTCGTAGATCGCCTTCGGGCTGTCGCTGTACTGCTTGCCCATGTGGCTCTCGAAGACGACCGTGCCCTTCTTGATCGGCAGCTTCGAGAAGACCTCGTGGTAGATCTTCACCTTCTGCTCGCCGGAGCCGATGTTCCGGCGGGCCCGCAGCGCCTTGCGCAGGCCCCGCTTGACCACGCCGGCCGCCTTGCCCTGTATGGCGTTGTTGATCAGCGACTGGGTGCGGACGGCGGCGGCGCCCTCGGCGCTCAGCACGTAGCTGAGATTGCCCTTCTTGGTCATCTGGGGCCCGAAGCGGTCGGAGACCAGCCGGGTCAGGCGCGGGCGTACGCGCAGCCGGGTCGCCGACTCCAGGTCGACCCCGCCGATCGCGACACGGGTGATGATCCGCTCGCCACCCGCGGTCAGCTTGAGGCGGACGTCCCAGACGGCGTCGATGATGCCGAGCGGGCGGACAGTGCCCGCGACGTCGGCGGTACCGGTCCACTCGATCGTGTCACCGGTGTGGCGGACGGTTTCCACCGGGAAGCTGAAGGACCGCACGCCGATCTGCCGGCGGGCCCGGAATTCGAGCGTGGCCTTCAGGTCCGCGTCGGCCGGGATCCGGCGCAGCGGATTCACGACGGAGCCGGACATGGTGACCGTGCCGCGGCCGTCGTCCTCGTAGGAGGTGAGCCGGTTGCCCAGGGTGAGGGAGGTGAGCGGCGTGGTGTGGAAGGCCTGCTCGGTGACGTCCAGTATCCGGCGGGCCTCGTCGGCGTCGGGACCGTCGATGTGCTGCGCGCACCAGTAGACGCGGCCGTCGCGCTCGGCGAGCGGGGAGGTGAGCCGGCCCTTGTTGGTCATGGCGTCGGCGGCCGGGAGCAGGTTGTCCCAGTCCTCCTTGCCGAGCAGGTACGCGCAGATCGCCTGGAGGTAGGTGACGTTCTCGTACGCGGTCGGGTCGATGCCCGCGAGGTAGCCGTTGGCGAGGCGGGCGAACTCCTGGCGGTACTCGTCGCTCAGCAGCGGCAGGTCGCGCAGGTGGAGCACCAGGTCGTGCTTGAGGAACTTGGCGTCCTTCGCGGACTTGATGTCCGTGTGGCCCTTTTCGGCCAGCAGGGCGTCGACGCGGCGGTGGATCTCCATCCGGTGGACGAAGTTCGCGATCTCGTGGCGCCGGTTGCTGATCGACAGGGCCGCGGCCTTCTCGACCACGTTCCAGAAGTAGACGTGGTTCGGGATCAGCGTGATGCGGCGGGCGGCCACGTAGGCCTGCGCGGAGAACAGCAGGTCCTCGTAGTGGATGCCGACCGGGAACTGAAGGCCCTGCTCCAGCAGGAACGCGCGCCGGTAGCACTTGTTCGTGGAGAGGGTGTCGTAGACCAGCAGGTCGGGGTACTCGGTGATCGACTCCAGGGTGCGCGTGCGCGAGTAGATCCAGGGGTACCACTCGGTGGTCTTGCCCCACCGGTTGTCGAGGTGCACGCGTACGCACATGCCCGAGACCAGGTCGGATCCGGTCCGCTCGGCGGCGTCCAGCATGTTCCGGCAGGCGTTGCGCTCCAGCACGTCGTCGCTGTCGAGGAACATCACATACGTTCCGGTGGCCTGCTGGATGCCGTGGTTGCGCGGCGCACCGCAGCCGCCGCTGTTCTCCGGCAGCTGGAAGGCGCGCACTCTCCCCGGATGTGCGGATTCCAGTTCCTGGGCGACCGCGTACGAGCGGTCCTTGCTGCAGTCGTCGACGATCACGACTTCGACGCTGTGCAGGGTTTGGTCCAGAACCGACCGGACTGCTGTCGGCAGACGCTCTGCGTCGTTGTAGACGATGACGACCACGGAGACGTCGGGCACGTGCACCTCGATCCCTTCGTTTCGTTACGTTGAGCTGATTCCGCTTATCTCGTCCACGCTACCGTGTGCCGCCCGCGACTCCGGCAGCCCGACGCCCGTCCGACCCTCGCCGTGCATACTTCTAAGGAAGAGGTGAGAGGTGGGTCCGGCCGCCGACAATCACCCGTTCGGATCCAGCAGGAAGTGTTCATGACGAAGCTGTCCGTAGTTGTCCCTTGCTACAACGAAGAGGCCGTCATCGACAGCTTCGACGTGGAGATCCGTAGGGTCCTGGACGCCCTCCCCGTCGAGTACGAGGTCTGCTACGTCGACGACGGAAGCCGCGACGGCACCCTCGCCAAACTCCGGAAGATCGCCGCCGAACACGGCGAGGAGACCCGCTACGTCTCCTTCAGCCGGAACTTCGGCAAGGAGGCCGGCATGCTCGCCGGCCTGCGCGAAGCCACCGGCGACGCCGTGGTGATCATGGATGCGGACCTCCAGCACCCGCCGGAACTCATCGCGACCATGCTGGAGCACTACCGGCAGGGACATGACCAGATCATCGCCCGCCGCACGCGCGAGGGTGACAAGAAACTCCGTTCCGCCCTCAGCACCCTCTACTACCGGGGGGTCAACCGCTGGGTCGACGTGGAGCTCACCGACGGCGTCGGCGATTTCCGCATGCTCTCGCGCCCGGCCGTGGACGCCCTGCTGTCGCTGCCGGAGTACAACCGCTTCTCCAAGGGCCTGTTCTCCTGGATCGGCTTCGACACCGTCCACTTCGACTACCGCAACGCGCAGCGCGAGGCCGGCGAGACGAAGTGGAAGTTCGGCGCCCTGCTGAACTACGGCATGGACGGCCTGATCTCCTTCAACAACAAGCCGCTGCGGATCGGGATCTGGTTCGGCGTGTCGCTGGTCGCCCTGACCGGTCTTTACGCCCTGTGGATCACGATCGTGGCGATCACCAACGGCGTCGAGTCCCCGGGGTACGTCACCCTCGTGGCCATCATCACCGGCCTGGGCGGCGTGCAGTTGATCATGCTGGGCCTGATCGGCGAGTACATCGGCCGCATCTACTACGAAGCCAAGCGCAGGCCGCACTTCCTGGTGAAGGAATCGCACGGAGCACAGCCGCTCCCGCGGACCGATGACCGGCCGGCGGTCCCGGTCGCCGAGCCCACGATCGTGGAGCGCAGCACCCGATGAGCCGCAAGGAACAGCTCGGCCAGGTGCTCAGATTCGCCCTCGTGGGCGGGGTCAACACCGGCACCTTCTTCGTCATCTACCTGCTCCTGCACCCGTGGATGCCGTACTTCGCCGCCTACGCGCTCGCCTTCGTCCTGGCGATGGTCGGCTCGTTCTTCATGAACACCTACTTCACCTACCGGACCCGACCGACCTGGAAGAAGTTCTTCCTCTTCCCGCTGACGAACATCACCAATTTCGTCATCCAGTCCGTCGGCCTCTACGCGCTGGTGACCTGGGCCGGGATGGACACCCGGATCGCCCCGCTGGTCGCGGCGGTCGTGGCCATCCCGTTCACCTTCCTGCTCTCCCGCAAGATCCTCGTCCCGGGTGCCGCCCGGGCGGAGCAGGCCCCTCCCGTCGCGGCGGGACCCGCGGCGGGGTCGTCGGCGGGACCCGCGGCGGGACCTGCCGCGGGGTCTTCGGCGGGGTCCTCGACGGACTCTTCGTCCAGGGTCTGAAACCCCCGAGCAGCCCCGGGTGCCCACCCCGTAGATTGAGACGGCAGGCATCTCGGCGACAGGCATTTCGGCAAGGGGCAAGGGGACAGACGTGTCAGCGGCTAGGCAAGGTGTCGTGGACGCCCGCAGGATCGTGGTCAAGGTCGGCTCCTCCTCCCTGACCACCGCGGCGGGCGGACTCGACGCCGACCGGGTGGACGCGCTCGTCGACGTCCTCGCCAAGGCCCGCAGCGGCGGCGAGAAGGAGATCGTCCTCGTCTCCAGCGGAGCCATCGCCGCCGGACTCTCCCCGCTCGGCCTGCGCCGGCGCCCCAAGGACCTGGCCCGGCAGCAGGCCGCGGCGAGCGTCGGGCAGGGCCTGCTCGTCGCCCGCTACACCGCCTCCTTCGCCCGCTACGGCGTCCGCGTCGGCCAGGTGCTCCTCACCACCGACGACACCAGCCGCCGCGCCCACTACCGCAACGCGTTCCGGACGCTGGACCAGCTCCTGACCATGGGCGCCCTGCCCGTCGTCAACGAGAACGACACCGTCGCCACGGACGAGATCCGCTTCGGCGACAACGACCGGCTGGCGGCCCTCGTCGCCCACCTCGTCCGCGCGGACCTCCTCGTCCTCCTCTCGGACGTGGACGGTCTCTACGACGGCGACCCGTCCCAGCCCGGCACCACGCGCATCGAAGAGGTCCGCGGGCCCGAGGACATCGCGCACGTCACCATCGGCAGCGCGGGCAAGGCCGGTGTCGGCACCGGCGGCATGGTCACCAAGGTCGAGGCGGCCCGGATCGCGGCCGCCGCCGGGATCCCCGTGGTGCTCACCTCCGCGAGCCAGGCGGCCGACGCCCTCGCCGGACGGGGGACCGGCACGCTGTTCCACGCCACCGGGCGCCGCTCGGCGGACCGGCTGCTCTGGCTCCAGCACGCGTCGACCCCGCAGGGGCACCTCGTCCTGGACGACGGCGCCGTCCGCGCGGTCACCGAGCGCGGCAGCTCGCTGCTGCCCGCAGGGATCGCGGCGGTCGAGGGCGACTTCGTCGCCGGGGACCCGGTGGAACTGCGCTCCGCGGACGGCCGCGCCGTCGCCCGGGGCCTGGTCAACTTCGACGCCAAGGAGCTCCCGCAGCTCCTCGGCCGCTCCACTCGCGAGCTCGCGCGGGAACTCGGACCCGCGTACGAGCGGGAGGTCGTCCACCGGGACGATCTGGTCCTGCTGGAGGGCTGAGGTTCGGCAAAAGCGGAGCGCGGCGGCTCGTGGACTGGTCAACTGTGAGGGGCGGGCGGACCCGCGTGGCGAAGACAGGAGGCGGCTGGTGAGGCGAGCGCTGACCAGCGTCGGCACAGGGGACGGTGACGGCGGCGGTGGCGGGGAGGAGCAGGATCACGCATCACGCCTGTGGCACGTGACCCTGAGCGTCTCCGGCAAGCCGGCCCCGCTGTCCGAGGTCCGGCGCGGGCTGGAGCAACTGGCCCACGACCACCCCTTCCTGCTGACCAGCCGGTACGCCGACGACCACGCGGAGATCCGCTACTGGGAAGAGGCCCGGGACCTCCACGACGCGGCGGCCGTCGCCCTGCGGCTGTGGGGCGAACACCGCTCCTCGGCGAAGCTCCCGCCGTGGGAGATCGTCGGCCTGGAGGTCATCGACCGCGCCACCTACCACCAGCGCGTGGCGGAAGGCTACGGCCCACCCCCGGCCCACCCGGTAGGCGTCCACCCCTACTGACCACGGGCCCCCTCCCAGCTGCCGCCGGCCCATTTCAGCCCCGCCGGCGTTCGAGGCGCGGGGTCCGGGGCGGAGCCCCGATCTTGTGCCCGCACACAGCGACCGACCGGTACCGACCGACCGGGGTCGGGGCGGAGCCCCGGTCCTGTGCCCGCACACGGCGACGGACCGGTACCGGCCCCACCCCGCGACCCGACCGAAGGCCGTCTCGCGGGGTGGAAACCCCCACGGCCACCACCCCGCCGGGGACTACCCTGGGCGGCATGACCTCGCTCGATGCCGCCACCTCGCCCGTCCTCGCCACCGCGCACCGGTCCCGTACCGCCGCCGCCGCCATCGCCCCACTCCCGCGGTCCACCAAGGACACCGCCCTGCTGGCGATCGCGGACGCGCTGGAGGCCCGTACGGCCGAGATCATCGCCGCCAACGCCGTGGACACGGACAAGGCCCGCGCCGCCGGCACCAGCGAGACCGTCATCGACCGCCTCACCCTGACCCCGGAGCGGGTCGCCGCCATCGCCTCCGACGTCCGCGACGTCGCCGCCCTCCCCGACCCCGTCGGCGAGGTCGTCCGCGGCAACACCCTCCCCAACGGCATCGACCTCCGCCAGATCCGCGTCCCGCTCGGCGTCGTCGGCATCATCTACGAGGCCCGCCCCAACGTCACCGTCGACGCCGCCGCCCTCTGCCTCAAGTCCGGCAACGCGGTGCTCCTGCGCGGCAGTTCCTCCGCCTACTCCTCCAACACCGCGCTCGTCGCCATCCTGCGGGACGCCATCGAGAGCGCCGGCCTGCCCGCCGACGCGATCCAGCTCGTCCCCGGCGAGTCCCGCGACTCCGTCCGCGAGCTGATGCGCGCCCGCGGCCTCGTCGACGTGCTCATCCCGCGCGGTGGCGCCTCCCTCATCAAGACCGTGGTCGAGGAATCCACCGTCCCGGTCATCGAGACCGGTACCGGCAACTGCCACGTCTACGTCGACGCCCAGGCCGACCTGGACATGGCGGTGGACATCCTCATCAACTCCAAGGCCCAGCGGCCCTCGGTCTGCAACTCCGCCGAGACCCTCCTCGTCCACCGCGACATCGCCGACGCCTTCCTGCCGCGCGCCCTCGACGCGCTCGCCGACGCCGGCGTCACCGTCCACGGCGACGCCCTGGTCCTCGCCGCCGCCGAGGGCGGCAAGGTCACCGCCCTGCCCGCCACGGACGAGGACTGGGCCGCCGAATACCTGTCCTACGACATCGCCGCCGCGGTCGTGGACTCCCTCGACGACGCCGTCACCCACATCCGCCGCTGGACCTCCGGCCACACCGAGGCGATCGTCACCACCTCCCAGGCCGCCGCGCGCCGCTTCACCCAACTGGTCGACTCGACCACGGTCGCCGTGAATGCGTCCACTCGGTTCACGGACGGTGGTCAGTTCGGCTTCGGTGCCGAGATCGGTATCTCCACCCAGAAGCTGCACGCCAGGGGGCCCATGGGCCTTCCCGAGCTGACCTCCACCAAGTACATCGTCACCGGCGACGGTCACATTCGGTAGCCGACCCCTGAGCGCGGTGTGGCCGAAATTCGGCGCACACCCTGCCCAAGGAGGCCCCTCAGGTCTAGGCTGGTCCTGTGCCGGACGACGTGGGGGGCAAGCCGTTCCCGGACGATGGGACCCCCGAAGACGATGCAGACGACCGCGGAGGCGCGGATCACGACTTCGCCTCCGTGGTGTTCGACGAGGACTTCGTCCGGAACGCCGAGATCCATGAACCGAGCGCCGCCGAGCGCCAACGGGCGGCGGACCGAGCGCGCGCGGAGGCCGAAGCCGCCCGCGCCGTGGCCGGAGGCCGGCCGGGCGACGACGACTACGACGGCTACGGATACGGCCACCCCGACGGGTACGACGACGACCACGGCTGGGACCGCGACCGTGCCTACGGATACACGGACGGTCCGTACGGGGCCTACGGCGGCAGCCTGCGCCCGTACCGAGGCCGCGCACCGTGGCTGCGCCCGGTCGCCTGGGTGCTCGCCTTCGTGATGGGCCTCGGCATGGTCGCGCTCGCGTTCAGCGCCGTCTACCGCAGCGCCTCGGGTGAGGCGGACCCCGCTCCGGCGCCCGCCAGTACCCCCAGGGGTGAAGTCACCGGCGTCGGCGCGTTTACGTACCCCTCCGTTCGCCAACCCTGAAGGTACGACCCCATTCCCGTACGTTGGAGCTGGGGGCTTCTCTGTAGCGGGGACAGCGGGGAGAAGCGATGGCCGTGCCAGGAGATCCACCCAACAGCACCCCCGAGGGCATGGGCGGGGGCGATGACGACTTCCGGTCGGACGAGTACGGGTCGGTGGTGTTCGACGAGGACTTCGTCCGGGCCGCCCGGCTCCAGGAGTACTCCGCGCAGGAACGCATGGGCGAACACGCCCGCGCCGTACGCAGCCGCTCCATCTGGTCCGGCGGCGGCTCCACGGCCCGGACCAGCACCCCCGGCCGGGGCGCACGGCAGGGCATGCTGCTCGTGCTGCTCATCGCCACGGCCTTCGCCGCCGCCGTCTACATGGGCCTGCGCAACCCCTACCTGCCTCCGGCCGGGGGACCCGCCCAGGCACTCACCAGCACCGTGGTGCCGCTCGCGCCGACCACCGACGTGCCCGGCGGGCGCCCCGCCGACCTGTACGCGAAGAGCCCCGCCGCCGACTACCGCGTCGGAGCGGCCGGCATCACCCTGCCCGCGGTGCGCCGTACGCACCACTTCACCGAGGCCCAGGTCGTCGCCGCGCTGTCCATCGCCAAGGACTACCTGGTGCAGTCCTCGCTGGACCCCGACATCCTCACCGGAGCGGCCTCCCGCCCGGTGCGGGTCCTGCTCGACCCCGACCAGCTGGCGCAGTTCGACCGCAGCATGACCGCGCCCTCCGGAGACGGCCGGTACGCGGCCACCGGATGGCTGGTCCGCTTCGATCCGGCGACCGCCGTCGTGGCCGACTCCCGGGTCCGGGTGAGCGGCACGCTCGCCGTCGAGGAGGTGGCCGCGGACATGCTGGAGGTCACCAGCGACCACACCTTCGTCTACGCCGTACGGCCCGCCACCGGATCCCCGGCGGCGGCCGAGGGCGCCTCGCTGTTCACCGTCCGGCGCGAGCTACGGCTGCGCTTCGACCGGGACGACCTGACGGCCCGGCGGCTGGAGCTGGCCTCGGCCTACGTGATGGCCGGGCCGCAGGACTGCTCCGCCGATCCGGCCGGGGCCTTCCACCCGCTCCTGGCCGGAGCCGGTCCGACCACGGTGGGCCCGGCCGCGAGCGACCCGTACGCCAGCGGCCGACCGCGGCGCACGGCCGGGCTGTGCGGCGTCCTGGCGTCGCCCGTGACACCGTCCGGGACGCCGCCCGTGGCCGAGTACGCGACGCCCCCTCCGCCCTCGCAGGCCGCTCCCGTCAGCCCTGCTCCGTAGCTCCGCCCTTGTCCTGCGGCGCGGCGCCGGTTCCCGTTCCGGCTCCTGCTCCGGCCGCTCCCGTGAACTTGTCGCGGAGCTTGCCGCCCAGGTCGCCCGCGCCGCCCGCGATGTCGCCCACCAGCTTCATCAGCGGGTCCTTGCTGGTGCGCACCGAGTCGGCGTAGTGCGCGGCGGACTGCCGGAAGGAGTCGGTCACCGAGGTGTCCTTGTCCTCGTCCCGCCGCGGGTAGTGGCCGTCCATGATCCGCTGGTGGTCGCGGCTCTCCGCCCACTTCTTCAGCTCGGCCGCCCGGACCGTGGTGAAGGGGTGCGTGCGGGGCAGCAGGTTCAGGATCTTCAGTACGGAGTCGCGCAGGTCGCCGCTCGACTCGTACTCCTCGGCCTGCGCCAGGAAGGCGTCCACATTCATCTCGTGGAGGTGGTTGCCGCCCGCGATCTTCATCAGTCCCCGCATGGAGGCCTGCACGTCCTGTCCGACCAGCAGCCCGGCGCGGTCGGCCGAGAGCTCCGACTTGCGGAACCACTCCCGCAGCGCCGTCACGATCGTCATGATCGCCACATTGCCCAGCGGGATCCAGGCGACCTTCATCGCCAGATTGGTCAGGAACAGCAGGATCGTGCGGTAGACCGCGTGCCCCGACAGCGCGTGGCCCACCTCGTGGCCCACCACCGCCCGCATCTCCTCCTCGTCGAGCAGCTCGACGAGGCCCGTGGTCACCACGATGATCGGCTCGTCCAGCCCGATGCACATGGCGTTGGGGTTCGGATCCTGCTGGACATACATCTGCGGGACCTTCTCCAGGTCCAGGATGTAGCAGGCGTCGCGGAGCATCGCGTACAGGTGCGGGAACTGCGTCTCGCCCACCCGCACCGACTCCGACAGGAACAGCAGCCGCAGGCTCCGCTCCGGAAGCAGCCCGCTCAGGGCCTTGAACACCGTGTCGAAGCCGCTCAGCTTGCGCAGTGCCACCAGCGCCGAGCGGTCCGCCGGATGCTCGTACGCCCGCGATGAAATGCCGGGAAACCGCCTGCGGTCCCGTGCCGGTGCCTTCTCGAAGCCTGTTTCCGTCATAGCGCCCTCCCCTGATGGACCTGCTCGTCCCTGCGTCTATCCTCTCCAACGCCTGAGTCGGCGTGAGCGTGCCCCAGGCCCCCGCATACGATGTGAGCGAAGTCTCCGCTCGCTCCCCGACTCGATAGGTATCTGCCTGATGAGCCTCTCCACCACCGCCCACAACCTGGTCGTCCTCGCCTCGGAGGGGGCCGAGCAGCACGGCGGCAACCACGACAGCCTGAACCCGTACCTGACCGGCGGCGGTGCCTTCGTCATCCTGATGCTGATGCTGTGGGTCACCACGCGCCTGAACCGCGACCGCTGAACCCCGCTGAACCGCTGAACCCGCCGGGAACGCCGCGTCCGCCGGGCCAGTAGGCTCTGCGCTCATGGAAGAGCAGGAGATGCCTACCGGTCCGGTCAAGCGCCGGCTCGGCGTGATGGGCGGGACCTTCGACCCGATCCATCACGGACACCTGGTGGCCGCCAGCGAGGTCGCCGCCCTTTTCCACCTCGACGAGGTGATGTTCGTGCCGACCGGCGAGCCGTGGCAGAAGTCGCAGTGGGCCGTGTCGCCGGCCGAGGACCGTTATCTGATGACGGTCATCGCCACCGCCTCGAACCCGCAGTTCTCGGTGAGCCGCATCGACATCGACCGCGGCGGGCCGACGTACACCATCGACACCCTGCGGGACCTGAAGGCGCAGAACGACGACGCCGATCTGTTCTTCATCACCGGTGCCGACGCGCTCGCGCAGATCCTGACCTGGCGCAACGCCGAAGAGCTCTTCTCGCTCTCGCACTTCATCGGAGTCACCCGGCCGGGCCACGTGCTCACCGACGACGGGCTCCCGGAGGGCGGTGTCTCCCTGGTGGAGGTGCCCGCGCTCGCGATCTCGTCCACCGACTGCCGTGCGAGGGTGGCCCAGGGGGATCCTGTCTGGTATCTGGTGCCGGACGGTGTCGTGCGTTACATCGACAAGCGTGAGCTGTACCGGGGAGCCTGAGCTTCCGGAGAGAGAGGCCCCGCGGTGAACGACCGACAGGATCCGTACGACCCGTATGCCGCCCAGGAGCAGCAGCTCGTCGGCTACGACGCGTACGGGCGGCCGGTGTACGGCCAGGCGCCCGCGCAGCCCGCCCCGCAGCAATACGGGCAGCAGCAGTACGGCTACGACTACCAGGGCTACGCCCAGCAGCCGCAGCCGCAACAGCAACAGCAGTACTACCCGCAGCAGCCGGCCCCCCAGGAGTACGGGCAGCAGGAGTACACCCAGGCGCAGGCGCCCACCTACGGGTACGACACGCAGCAGACCCAGCAGTGGATTCCGCAGCAGACCGCCCCGGAGCCCGCCGAGGCCCCCGCCTCGGCCCCCGCCGAGCGCCCGGCCGCCCAGGTCCCCGAGCCGCGCCGACCGGACGGCGAAGGCGGCGGCGCGCGCGGCGGTGCGCAGGAGGACGAGCCCGCGGCGGGCCGGGACTACCGCACCGAGATGTTCGCCTTCATCGACCAGCCGGACGAGGACTCCGAGGACGTCATCGACTGGCTCAAATTCACCGAGAGCCGCACCGAACGCCGCGAGGAGGCCCGCCGCCGCGGCCGTAACCGGGTGGTGGCACTGATCGTCGTCCTCGCCCTGTTCGCCGTCGGAGGCCTCGGCTACCTCTGGTACGCGGGCAAACTGCCCTTCCTCGACGGCCCCGGCGACAAGAAGACCGGCACGACCGCCGACGCCGCCGCGCAGAAGCGGGACATGATCGTCGTCCACCTGCACAACACCAAGAAGGGCGGCACCTCCTCGGCCCTGCTCGTCGACAACGTCACCACCAAGCAGGGCGCCACCGTCCTGCTGCCGAACGCCTTGGCCATCACCGGCCAGGACGGCACGGCGACGGGACTCGGCAAGTCGGTCGAGGACGGCGGTCTCGGCACCCGCGAGGCCCTCGACTCGGTGCTCGGCACCCACATCGGCGGCACCTGGCGCCTGGACACCCCCTTCCTGGAGAGCCTGGTCGAGCTGGTCGGCGGCATCGAGGTCGACACCGACGCCGCGGTCCCGGCCGACGACGCGGCCAAGACCCCGGCCGTGGCCCAGGGCAAGAAGCAGAGCCTGAGCGGCTCGATGGCCGTGGCGTACGCCACGTTCCGCGGGCAGGGCGAGCCGGAGGCCAAGCAGCTGGAACGCGTGGGCAAGGTGCTCCAGGCGGTGCTGCGCAAGATTCCGAGCGACCCCAAGGCGGCGGCCGTGACCGTCGAGAGCATCGGCCAGATCCTCGACCCGGCCCTGAACGCGCAGACCCTCGGGGCCCTGCTGTCCCGGCTCGGCGCGCACGCCAAGGTGGGCGCGTACCGCACGGACGTCCTCGCGGTGAAGGCGGACGGCGCGCTCACGGACGAGGCGAACAAGACGGTCGTCAAGGAGGTGCTGGGCGGCTCCGGCGCGGCGGCGCAGCCCGGTGCGGCCCCGCGCGTCGGCCTCAAGGACGCCACCGGCGACGAGAAGACGCAGATCGCGGCCAAGGCGGCGCTGGTGAACGGCGGCTACACCTTCGTCGAAGGCGGCAAGGCCGACAAGACCGCGGCCACGTCGCAGATCACCTACCAGGACGACGCGCAGCGGGACCGGGCGATCGAGGTCGCCAAGACGCTGGGACTGCCCGAGACGGTCGTGAAGAAGGGCGAGAACACGGTGAACGCGGAGATCGTGGTGACCCTGGGCAAGGACTACAAGGCGTCCTGACCAGGCTCCGGAGCGGTTCCGAGGGAGGCATTCGCCCGCGCGCGACGCTGCGCGCGGGCGGTGTCGGCGGTACATGAGACCCTTGTAAGGATCTGCCCGCCAACCCGAAAGCATGGCCAGTGACCGCCACGGACCGCTCCATCGAGCTCATCACCGCCGCCGCCCAGGCCGCGGCCGACCGGCTCGCGCACGACATCATCGCGTACGACGTCAGCGACGTGCTGTCGATCACCGACGCCTTCCTGCTCGCCTCGGCGCCCAACGACCGCCAGGTCAAGTCGATCGTCGACGAGATCGAGGAGCGCCTGCTCAAGGAGCTCGGCGCCAAGCCGGTGCGCCGCGAGGGCGACCGCGACGCCCGCTGGATCCTGCTCGACTACGTCGACATCGTCGTCCACGTCCAGCACAGCGAGGAGCGTGTCTTCTACGCGCTGGAGCGCCTGTGGAAGGACTGCCCCGAGATCGAGCTCCCCGAGGACGCCAAGCTCACCATCGGCAAGGCCGAGGAGCACGCCAAGCTGCGTGAGGCGGCGGGCGACGACGAACTGGACGGTGATCTGTTCTGAGCGCCACCACCTCGGGCAAGTCCGGCAGGAAGATCGTCCTCTGGCGGCACGGCCAGACCTCGTGGAACCTGGAGCGACGCTTCCAGGGCTCCACGGACATCGAGCTGACCGAAACGGGCGTGGCGCAGGCGCGCCGCTCCGCACGGTTGCTCGCCTCGCTGAAGCCGGATGCCATCGTGGCCTCCGACCTGCGGCGCGCCTCCGCCACGGCTGCCGAGCTGGCGGCCCTCACGGGGCTGACGGTGTTGCACGACGCGGCGCTGCGCGAGACGTACGCCGGCGAGTGGCAGGGCCTCACGCACGACGAGATCCTCGAGAAGTACGGCGAGCAGTATTCGGCGTGGAAGCGCGGCGAACCGGTTCGCCGCGGCGGCGGTGAGCTGGAGACCGAGGTCGCCGACCGCGCCGCGCCGGTGGTGCTGGAACACGTCGAGCGACTGCCGCGGTCCGGCACCCTCGTCGTGGTCAGCCACGGTGGCACCATCCGTACGACGATCGGGCGCCTGCTGGGCCTGGACGCGTACGACTGGGAGGGCCTCGGCGGTCTCTCCAACTGCTGTTGGTCCGTGCTCGGCGAGGGCGCGCGCGGCTGGCGTCTGCTGGAGCACAACGCCGGCACGCTGCCGGAACCGGTGCTCGGCGACGACGACTGAGCGGCCTTCCGCCGCTCCCCGGCGGGGCTGCCACCCGGATTTCACTTTCCGGCCGGTCCCAGGCTAGAGTTCTTCTTGTTCGCAGCGCAGAACACCGGAGACGGGGGAGCGCGGCGGAGAGCGGGGCTATAGCTCAGTTGGTAGAGCGCCTGCATGGCATGCAGGAGGTCAGGAGTTCAATTCTCCTTAGCTCCACAATCAGGATCCCGTCCCCAACAGGGGGCGGGATCCTTGCTTTTGTACCCTTTGCGTTTGCTGACCTGGCCCGCACCGGCATGGCAGAATCGTGACCGCCGGAGGGGGAGACGACGGCCCGACGCGGGAGGGAGTCGCTGACGGATGGGTGCACACCGGCGCCGGTGCGACTGGTGCAACAACGGCACGCCGATCGTGCGGGACATGGACCCGGTCAACCCCGACTACCAGTACTGGTGCGAGGAATGCGCTCGGGCGCTGATCATAAAAGGCGACCCGATCGAGACGTACCGTGAGCTGGAAGGGGAGCCGATCTATGGGCGGCTGCTCGACGAGCACTGCACGCTCAAGCGGTTCTACCAGTTCGCACGAGCGTGACAAGTCGGCTCAAATCGGACATGGCCTCTGGTCGGTGGAAACCGATTTTTGGACCAGGGCCATGACCGTGTAATGTTTGGGACGTCGCCAAGGGAACCGGCAAGGGAAACCGAAGCGGCAAGCACAACAAGGGGCTATAGCTCAGTTGGTAGAGCGCCTGCATGGCATGCAGGAGGTCAGGAGTTCAATTCTCCTTAGCTCCACAGTGAAGAAGCGGGCCACCCGGATCGGGTGGCCCGCTTCTCGTTGTGTCACCCGGTGGAACGGCCGAGCGTCGGAAGGGGCCGCTGCGGTACCCTGACGCCATGCGTGCCGTACGCCTTCTGCTTACCGAGCCGCGCTGATCAGTACCGACCCTTCCAGACGGTCGGACCCGGCGCGGCGTCCCCTCCTGTGCGAGGGGTTTTTTCGTTTGGGCAGGCAGAGACGGCAGAGACGATCGATGGAGCTTCAGAAATCATGAGCGAGACGAACACCCCGGCCCCCGAGGCGGCCGAGGCGCACCGCTACACGGCTGCCATGGCCGCCGACATCGAGGCACGCTGGCAGGACGTCTGGGACGCGCAGGGCACGTACGAGGCCCCGAACCCGACCGGTGACCTGGCCGGCGACCCCGCGGTGGTCGCACGGCCCAAGAAGTTCATCATGGACATGTTCCCGTACCCGTCCGGTGCGGGCCTGCACGTCGGTCACCCGCTGGGGTACATCGCCACCGACGTCTTCGCCCGCCACCAGCGGATGACCGGCCACAACGTCCTGCACACCCTGGGCTTCGACGCCTTCGGCCTGCCGGCCGAGCAGTACGCCGTGCAGACCGGCACGCACCCGCGCGTCTCGACCGAGGCCAACATCGAGAACATGAAGGTCCAGCTGCGCCGGCTGGGCCTGGGTCACGACAAGCGCCGGTCGTTCGCCACGATCGACCCGGACTACTACAAGTGGACCCAGTGGATCTTCCTGCAGATCTACAACTCCTGGTACGACGCCGACGCGAAGAAGGCCCGCCCGATCACCGAGCTGGTCGCCGCCTTCGAGGACGGCTCCCGTGAGGTCCCCGGTGGCCGCGCCTGGGCCGCTCTGACCGCGGCCGAGCGTGCCGACGTACTGAACGAGTACCGCCTGGCGTACTCCTCGGACGCGCCGGTGAACTGGTGCCCCGGGCTGGGCACCGTACTGGCCAACGAGGAGGTCACCGCCGACGGCCGTTCCGAGCGAGGCAACTTCCCCGTCTTCAAGTCCCGGCTGAGCCAGTGGAACATGCGGATCACCGCTTACGCGGACCGGCTGATCGACGACCTGGACGCGCTGGACTGGCCCGAGGCCATCAAGCTGCAGCAGCGGAACTGGATCGGCCGCAGCGAGGGCGCGCGCGTCGACTTCGCGCTGGGCGGCGAGGCCATCACCGTCTTCACCACCCGTCCGGACACCCTGTTCGGCGCCACCTACATGGTGCTGGCGCCCGAGCACCCGCTGGTCGAGAAGTTCATCCCGGCCGCCTGGCCCGAGGACACCCACGACGTCTGGACCGGCGGGCACGCCACGCCGGCCGAGGCCGTCGCGGCCTACCGCAAGCAGGCCGCCTCGAAGTCGGACGTCGAGCGGCAGGCCGAGGCCAAGGACAAGACCGGTGTCTTCACCGGCGAGTACGCGATCAACCCGGTCAGCGGCGACAAGGTCCCGGTCTTCATCGCCGACTACGTGCTGATGGGCTACGGCACCGGCGCGATCATGGCCGTCCCGGCGCACGACGGCCGCGACTTCGAGTTCGCGCGCGCCTTCGAGCTGCCGATGCGCTGTGTCGTGGAGCCGTCGGACGGGCGCGGCACCGACCCCGCCGCGTGGGACGACGCCTTCGTCTCCTACGACGCGAAGCTGGTCAACTCGACGGGCGAGGGCATTGCCCTGGACGGCCTGGGCGTCGTCGAGGCGAAGGCCGCGATCACCGACTGGCTGACCGAGCGCGGTATCGGCGAGGGCACCGTCAACTTCCGCCTGCGTGACTGGCTGTTCAGCCGTCAGCGGTACTGGGGCGAGCCCTTCCCGATCGTCTACGACGAGGACGGCGTCGCGCACCCGCTGCCCGAGTCGATGCTGCCGCTGGAACTGCCGGAGGTCGAGGACTACTCGCCGCGCACCTTCGAGCCGGACGACGCCGCGTCGAAGCCGGAGACCCCGCTGTCGCGCAACGGCGAGTGGGTGAACGTGGAGCTGGACCTGGGCGACGGCCGGGGCGTGCGCTCCTTCCGCCGCGAGACCAACACCATGCCCAACTGGGCCGGTTCCTGCTGGTACGAGCTGCGCTACCTGGACCCGAACAACTCCTCGGCCCTGGTGGACCCGGAGATCGAGCAGTACTGGATGGGCCCGCGCGAGGGTGCTCCGCACGGTGGCGTCGACCTGTACGTGGGCGGCGCCGAGCACGCGGTGCTGCACCTGCTGTACGCCCGCTTCTGGTCGAAGGTGCTGTTCGACCTGGGTCACGTCTCCTCGGCGGAGCCGTTCCACAAGCTGTTCAACCAGGGCATGATCCAGGCGTACGCCTACACCGACGCGCGCGGTGTCTACGTGCCCGCGGCCGAGGTCGAGGAGCGCGACGGCGGGTACTTCTACCAGGACCAGCCGGTCAAGCGCGAGCACGGCAAGATGGGCAAGTCCCTGAAGAACGCCGTCACGCCGGACGAGATCTGCGAGGAGTACGGCGCGGACACGCTGCGCCTGTACGAGATGGCGATGGGCCCGCTGGACGTCTCCCGTCCGTGGGACACCCGGGCCGTGGTGGGCCAGTACCGGCTGCTGCAGCGCCTGTGGCGCAACATCGTGGACGAGGAGACGGGCATCGTCACCGTCGTCGACGGCGAGCCGGACGAGGCCACCCTGCGCGCGCTGCACAAGGCGATCGACGGGGCCGGCGCGGACATGACCGGGCTGCGCTTCAACACCGCCATCGCGAAGATCACCGAGCTGAACAACGCCCTGACGAAGGCGGGCCGCCCGCTGGAGCGCTCGGTCGCCGAGCGGCTGGTGCTGCTGGTCGCCCCGCTGGCCCCGCACATCGCCGAGGAGCTGTGGAGCCGCCTGGGCCACGCGGAATCGGTCGTCCACCAGGACTTCCCGATCGCGGACCCGGCGTACGTCGTGGACGAGAGCGTGACCTGCGTGGTGCAGGTCAAGGGCAAGGTCAAGGCGCGGCTGGAGGTGTCGCCGACGATCTCCGAGGCGGAGCTGGAGCAGCTGGCCGTGACCGATGAGGGTGTCGTGGCGGCGCTGGGCGGCGCGGAGATCCGCAAGGTGATCGTGCGCGCGCCGAAGCTGGTGAACATCGTCATCTGAGGTCGCACCCCCGCATAGGGGGGATCCCGTACGGGCAGGTTGGGGGTTCGATTGGAACCCCTGACCTGCCCGCGGCGTTTACCGTGGAGGAGAAGAGCCGACGCTTGGGGAAAGGGGCCGTCATGGAGGTCGCGTTGATCATCTTCGCGCTGATGCTGCTGGCTGTCGTCGGCCTCGGCGCGTACCTCACGGTCAAGGCGGTGGGAGCGGCCAAGCGGGGTGTGGAGCGCACGGTCGTCGAGGCGCGGCGCGCGGTCGAGGACACCACGCTGCGGGCCAAGAGCTTCGGCCAGGTCGGAGTGGTGGGGGCGCTGGCTCAGGTGCGGCTCGACCTGCGGACCTCGATGCGCGCCACCCAGCAGGCGCTGGCCGACGGGGTCCAGGCGGACGCCTCGCTGCGGGAGTCCCTCGTGCTGTTCGAGCAGCTGAGCGCGCACGGGCACGAGCTCGACGGGCAGCTGAAGCGGCTGGAGCAGGAGCCCGACCGGCAGCGCACCGCCGAGCTCCTCCCGGACCTGCGCGAGCGCGCTGCGCACATCATCAAGGCTGCCGATTCCTTGCGGTGGGCGGCCCGCGACCGGGCCCGGCGCTTCGCGGCGGACGACCTGTCCCTCTTGTCGGAGCGGATCGAGATGGAGTCGGGCGCGCTGCGCGACTGGTCCCGCGAACCGGTGGACGACCTGGCGGCCGCGGCCGCCGAGTGGGACGCGGCCCAGGCCGCAGGATCGGCGCCGAAGGCGAATGCGCAGTCGACGCCGACGCCGCAGCCCCAGTCCCAGCCCCGGCCGACCCCGACGCCCACGGCTCCGCCCGCCGCGTTGAACCCGCCGACGCCGACGGTGCAGTACCCGTGGCAGAAGGCCCCGCGCCCGGAGAGCGCCGGCTGAGACCCGTCTCCGTCCGGGGTCGGGGCGCGGATTTCCGGTAATTGCGGGAGTTCCGGCAGTTCCGGTACTTCCGGGGCGCGGGTCGATGAGGCCCGGCAGGGCCCCGACGCGGACCGGCCGCCGTGCGCTCCGTAGGATCTGGCCGCCACCCCGGCGGTCGGCGGAGGCCCACCGGAGCGCACCCCGCTCGGACCGCACCCGTACCTCGCACGGACCGCACCCGGACTTCGCCCGGACCTGACCCCGCCCGGGTCGGGGGCCCGGGCTGCCGTCGAGCCCCCACTGGCGGTAACCTCCGGCTCATGTCCCGCCATGTCGCCATCGTCACCGATTCCACGGCCTACCTGCCCCGACCGGCCATGGCGCGGCACGGAATCACCGCCGTCCCGCTCACCGTGGTACTGGGGGGCGAGGCCTTGGAGGAAGGCACCGAGATCTCGGCGCGCAGCCTGGCCGCGGCCCTGCAGAAGCGCCGCTCGGTCACCACCTCGCGCCCCGGCCCCGAGGAATTCGTCCGGGCCTACCGGGCGGCGGCGGACGCCGGCGCCACCGGCATCGTCAGCCTGCACCTGTCCGCCGAATTCTCCGGCACCTACGACGCGGCCGTGGTCGCCGCCAGGACCGCGCCCGTACCGGTCCGGGTGCTGGACACCGGCATGGTCGCGATGGCCCTCGGCTTCTGCGCGCTGGCCGCCGCCGAGGTGGCCGAGGCGGGTGGATCCGTGGACGATGCCGTGGCGGCGGCCGAGAAGCGGGCGGCGGACATGGCCGCGTACTTCTACGTCGACACCCTCGACTACCTCCGCCGTGGCGGCCGGATCGGGGCCGCCCAGGCCCTGCTCGGCTCGGCCCTCGCGGTGAAGCCCCTGCTGACGCTGGACGGCGGGCGGATCGAGATGCTGGAGAAGGTGCGTACGTCGTCCAAGGCCATCGCGCGGCTGGAAGAGCTGGCCGTCGAGCGTGCCGGGACCGCAGATGTCGATGTGGCGGTGCACCACCTCGCGGCTCCGGAGCGGGCGGAGAAGCTCGCCGAGCGGCTGCGCGAGCGCATCCCTGGGCTGGTCGAGCTGCACGTCAGCGAGGTCGGTGCGGTGATCGGGGCGCACACCGGCCCGGGGCTGCTGGCGGCGGTCGTCTCGCCTCGCTGAGCATCCCGCTGAGCGCCTCGCTGAGCACCTCGCCATCACCGGAACGGGTGGCCCGGTTTTCCACAACGGGCCTTTTTTCCACTGGAATTGAGTGTTCCGAACCGGGGGCGGGATCGGCCTCTACGGTCGTGGCATGACTCTTCGAACGCGTGCTTCACGTCCGTCGGGCGCCACCGGTGGCCCGGGCCGCCCTCCTCTTTCCGACGGCCGACACTCCGACAGCCGACACTCCGACAGCCGTCTGCGGCGTCGTCGTTCGGCGCTTGGTGGCCGACGGGTTCCTCGTCCGGAGCCGGGCGCGGTGCGCCGGCGGGCCGAGGCCTTGCTGGGGGACAGCGGCCCGCCGCAAGCCCTATCCCCGCCACCGCCCCCACCGCCCCCACCGACGCCCTCGCTGCCCGAGGCATTCCAGCGGCCGCCGGCAGCCGCGGACGGGGCGGGTGTCCTGGATGTCGAAGCGCCGCCCAATGGCGCGTCCGAGCTGCCCTCAGGGGCCGTGCGGAGGCCTTCCGTACGGGAGCGGCTGCCGCTGTGGCTGCAGGACCGCTGCGCGGTGCGGCCGCGGGCGGTGGCCGCCGTCGGGGTGGTGCTGCTCGCCGCCGTCGGTTTCGCCGGGCAGCAGTACTGGTCGGCCCGGCCGCGTGCGGTGACCGTGCCCGCGGTGGTCGCCCCGGGGGCTCTGCCGGCGGCGGCCACGGCACCCGCGGCGGCTCCGGTCCCGGGAGCGGCGGTGGGGGCCGGCGGGGTGGCCGCGCGGATCGTCGTCGACGTCAGTGGCAAGGTCCGGGATCCCGGGGTGCGGCGGCTGCCCGCCGGTTCGCGGGTGGAGGACGCGCTGGCCGCCGCCGGGGGTGTGCGGCCCGGCACCGACACGACCGGGCTGAACCGCGCCCGTGTGTTGGTGGACGGCGAGCAGGTGGTGGTCGGGGCCCCGGCGCAGCCGCCACCGGCCGGGGCGGCCGGAGGTAGCATCCCCGGTCCTGGCTCCGGCTCCGGCGTGGGGTCCGGTCCTGGCCCGCTGAGTCTGGGGACGGCCACGGTCGCGCAGCTCGACGGCCTGCCCGGGGTCGGGCCGGTGCTCGCGCAGCACATCGTCGACTTCCGTACCGCCCGCGGCGGCTTCCGCTCCGTGGAGGAACTCCGCCAGGTCGACGGTATCGGCGAGCGGCGCTTCGCCGACCTGCGCTCGCTGGTCCGGCCGTGAGCCGCCCGGTGGGTCCGGTCCCGGCGGACCTCCGCCTCGCGGTGCCCGCCGCGGCCGCCTGGGCGGCGGCCGCCCTCGCCTTGGACGCGCCCGTGCACCGGACCGCCCTCGGGGTGAGCCTGGGGATGGTCTGCGCGGGCCTGTTGATGCTGGGCGCGTGCCGGCGTCCGGGACCGCTGTGGCGGCTCGCCCCGGCCGCGGCGGCGGCCCTGCTGTGCGCCTCCGCCGGAGCGGGGGTGGCGGGGCTCCAACGGGCCGAGGCGCGGGCCGGGCCGGTGGCCGGGCTGGCCCGGGAGCACGCCCGCGTCCTCGTGGAACTCACCGTCGGCTCCGACCCGGTGGCCGCCCGGAGCGGGAGCGGGCCGCCCGTGGTGGTCCTGGACGCGGTGGTGACCCGGGTGACCGGGCCCGACGGTTCGAGCACCCGGGTCGAGACCCCGGTGCGGGTGCTGGCCGGGCACCCGGGATGGGCCCGGCTGCAGCCTTCCACGCGGCTGGCGGTGGTCGCCCGGCTGGCGCCGGTGCGGGGCGGGGAGCGGGCCGTGGCGCTGCTGCGTCCGGCCGGCGACACCCCGCCCCGGGTGGCCGGCGGCCCGGACACCGTCCAGCGGTTCGCGGGGCGGCTGCGGGCCGGGCTGCGCGAGGCCACCGAGGGGCTCGCACCGGATGCCAGGGCCCTGCTGCCGGGCCTGGTCGTCGGGGACACCTCCAGGGTGCCGCCCGATCTGCACGAGGCCTTCCGAGCCACCGACCTGCTGCACCTGCTGGCCGTCTCCGGGTCCAACCTCACCGTGGTGCTGTTCCTGCTCATCGGGCCCCCGGCCCGCGCGCAGCAGGCGGAGCGGCGCGGGCTGGCGCCCCGGCTCGGACTCTCGCTGCGGGGCACCGCCCTGTGCGGGGCGGCCCTGACGCTGGCGTTCGTGGTGGTGTGCCGGCCGGAGCCGAGCGTGCTGCGGGCCGCTGCCTGCGGGGCCGTCACCCTGCTGGCCATCGCCACCGGGCGGCGCAGGTCCCTGATCCCGGCCCTCGGCGCGGCGGTGCTGCTGCTGGTGCTCTACGACCCCTGGCTGGCCCGCAGCTACGGCTTCCTGCTCTCCGTCCTGGCCACCGGGGCGCTGCTCACCCTCGCTCCCCGGTGGAGCCGAGCCCTGCGGCGCCGTGGGGTGGGGCCGCGGTCGGCCGAGGCGCTGGCGGCCGCCGCGGCCGCGCAGGCGGTGTGCGCGCCCGTGGTGGCCGTGCTCGCCGCCCGGATCAGCCTGGTGGCGGTCCCGTGCAACGTGCTGGCCGAGCTGGCGGCGGGCCCCGCGACCGTCCTCGGCTTCGCCGCGCTCGCGGTGGCTCCGGTGTGGATGCCCGCCGCGGAGCTGCTCGCCCGGTCCGCGGGGGTGCCGGCCGGGTGGATCGCCGGGGTGGCCCGGGCCGGGGCCCGGTTCCCGGGCGCGGAGCTGCCGTGGCCGGGTGGGCTCACCGGCGGTGTTCTGCTGGCCGCCGCCACCCTGGCCGTCGTAGCGATCGGCGGTGCCCGGTTCCGCGGGCGCGGGTGGCTGTGCTCCGCCCTGGCGGCGCTGCTGCTCCTGGCCGTCCTGCGGCCGCCGCAACTCACCCGTACGCTCTCCGGCTGGCCGCCGCCCGACTGGAGCTACGTCCAGTGCGCCGTGGGGCAGGGGGACGCCGCCGTGCTCGCCGTCGGCCCCGGCGAGGCCCTGGTGGTGGACGCCGGCCCGGAGCCCGGACCGGTGGACGACTGTCTGCGCGCGCTGGGCGTGCGGCGGGTGCCGTTGCTCCTGCTGACGCACTTTCATGCCGACCACTTCGGGGGCCTGTCGGGAGTGCTGCGGGGCCGGTCCGTGGGGGCGATCCAGGTCACCGCGCTGGAAGAACCGCGGGGGCAGGCCGAGTTCGTCCGGCGGGCCGCGGCGGCCGCCGGGGTGCCCATCGTGACGGCGGTGCAGGGGGAGCGGCGCCGGGCCGGGGCGTTCGAATGGCAGGTGCTCTGGCCTCCACCGGACGGGCCGCCGCCCGAAGGCCCCAACGACGCGAGCGTCGCCCTGCTGGTGCGCGGCGCGGGGGTGACCCTGCTCCTGCTCGGCGACCTCGAACCGGCAGCGCAGCAGGCCCTCTTGAGGGCTCGTCCGGACCTCGGCCCGGTGGACGTCCTCAAGGTCGCCCACCACGGCTCCGCACACCAGGACCCGGAGCTGTACGCCCGGATCCGGCCACGGCTCGCACTCGTTCCCGTCGGCGTGGGCAACCGCTACGGACACCCCGCCCCGCGTACCCTCGCCCGCCTTCGGGAGCTGGGTGCGACCGTGCTGCGGACCGATCTCGACGGCTCGATCGCCGTCACCGGGAGCGGAGTTCGACTACGTTCTTTTCCGGCCAGGCGGCGGCGGAAGCGGCGCGGCCATACCGGGCGCGACCGCTCTGTTTGCCCACAACCCGACAGCATGATCGAATGCGTCTTCGCCAGAACGGTCCAAGTCCACACAGCACGGGGGTGCATCAGCCATGTTCAGTCGCAGACGGGGGATGGAGACGGCCGGAAACTCCAGTCCGCCCACATCCGCGACACTGACGTTGCCGCCCACGGCGCGTCTGCTCAGCTGCCGGGTTCTCGACACCGTCCACCGACCGGTTCGGCAGGCCGCGTTCGAGGTGACCGACCCGATCGGCCGTCGCATCGTCGGCGGCGAGACCGACCCGTTCGGCGGATTCGCCGTGGCCGTACCGGAGGGGGAGTACCGGCTCTCCGTGACCGCGGAGGGGTACGCGCCGTTCCACGGGGTCACGATCGTGGGGGACCCGGGGCAGCCCGGCACCGCGGAGATCATTCTCGACACGGTGGAGCCGCCGCTGCTGCCGCAGCCCGGCCACTGGGAGCTCGACCCGACGCACTCGTCCATCGGTTTCACGGCCCGCCACATCGGCCTGGCCCGGATCCGCGGCCGGTTCACCACCTTCGCCGGGGCGGTACGGATAGCCGAGCGCATGGAGGACTCCTCCATGCACGTGATCATCGACGCGGCGAGCATCGACACCGGGCTACGACTGCGCGACGACCACCTGAGGTCGGGAGATTTCCTGGACGCGGTCCGCCACCCCACGGTGGAGTTCTACAGCGAGCGGTTCATCCACCGCAGCGGCAGCGGCTGGGCCGTCGCCGGGGCGCTGACCCTCCACGGGGTGAGCCGGTCCGTGACCCTGGACACCCAATACCTGGGCCTGGGCACGGGTATGGAGGGAGAGCTCCGGGCGGCCTGCCGGGCCACCACCGAACTGCACCGCGAGGACTTCACCCTCAACTGGCAGTCGATGCTGGCACACGGGATCGCGGCCATCGGTCCGAGCGTGGACGTGACCCTGGACGTCCAGGCCGTGCGCAAGGCCTGACGCGAGGGCTGCCGAGCCCCCTACGGGGCTTCCAGCCAGCCCTCGTACTCGGCGGCGAGGTCGTCCAGCGTGCTGGTGTCGAGACGTTCCTGCGGGTCCTCGACGACCACCAGCCACTGGGCGTCCTCGGCGTCGTCCTCGCCGGCCAGCGCGTCGCGGACCAACTGCGGTTCCTCCGGGAGGCCGAAGCGGTCGACGGCCTCCTGGGCCACCTCCTCGGCGGCGTCGCGGTCGGGCAGGACGAGTACATGTCGCACATTCACGCGACCATTCTCGGGCACGCGGGGCGGAGCGCTGTCGGTGCGGCGTGGGATGCTGGAGCCGATGGCCACCAGGAAGAACTCCACCGACGATCCCCTCGCCCCGCTCACCCTCGCGGTGGGGCAGGAGGAGCTGCTGCTCGACCGTGCCGTGCGCGAGGTGGTGGCGGCCGCCCGCGCCGCCGACGCCGACACGGACGTCCGCGACCTCTCCTCCGAGCAGCTCCAGCCCGGCACGCTCGCCGAGCTGACGAGCCCCTCGCTCTTCTCCGAGCGCAAGGTGCTCGTCGTGCGGGGCGCCCAGGACCTGTCCGCCGACTCGGTCAAGGAGGTCAAGGCGTACCTCGCCGCGCCCTACGAGGAGATCATCCTGGTCCTCCTGCACGCGGGTGGGGTCAAGGGCAAGGGCCTGCTGGACGCGGCCCGCAAGGCGGGCGCGCGGGAGATCGCCTGCCCGAAGATGACAAAGGCGGCGGACCGGCTGTCGTTCGTACGGGGCGAATTCCGCACGCTCGGACGGTCGGCGACCCCGGAGGCCTGCCAGAACCTGGTGGACGCCATCGGCAGCGACCTGCGGGAGCTGGCGAGCGCCGCCGCGCAGCTGTGCGCTGACGTCGAGGGCACCATCGACGAGGCGGTCGTCGCCCGCTACTACACGGGCCGGGCCGAAGCCTCCAGCTTCACCGTCGCCGACCGGGCGGTCGAGGGGCGGGCGGCCGAGGCCCTGGAAGCCCTGCGCTGGTCCCTGTCCACCGGGGTGGCGCCGGTCCTGATCACCAGCGCCCTGGCCCAAGCGGTCCGGGCGATCGGCAAGCTCGCCTCCGCCCCCCGCGGAGCCCGTCCCGGCGACCTCGCCCGGGATCTGGGCATGCCCCCCTGGAAGATCGACCGGGTGCGCCAGCAGATGCGCGGCTGGTCGGCGGACGCGGTCTCCGACGCCCTGCGCGCCGTGGCCGCCGCCGACGCCGGGGTCAAGGGCGGCGGCGACGATCCCGAGTACGCGCTGGAGAAGGCCGTGGTCGCGGTGGCCCGCGCCGCCCGCCCCCAGCGCCGGTAGCGAGCAGCACGAAGGCCCCGGCCGCCACCCTGGGGAAGGGTGGTGGCCGGGGCCTTCGATCACTTCTGGTTGCTCCGCACCCGCGTGGCGAACGCTTCGTGTGCGGAGCGGGGTGCCGGTCAGGAGCGGGAGAGAGGGCCCACTGGGTCCCTTCCGGCGATCACATCAGGGTGCTTCAGCCCTGCAGGGAGGCAACCTTGGTGGCCAGCGCCGACTTCTTGTTGGCGGCGGCGTTCTTGTGGATGACACCCTTCGAGACAGCCTTGTCGAGCGCACGCGCGGCGTCACGGGAAGCCACGGTGGCCTTCTCGACGTCACCGGCGAGGACGGCCTCGCGGGCCTTGCGGATCGCGGTCTTGAGCGAGGACTTGACGGCCTTGTTGCGCAGGCGCGCCTTCTCGTTCGTCTTGTTCCGCTTGATCTGGGACTTGATGTTCGCCACGAAAGAGCCTTTTCAGGTTCAGAGTTTGATCTTCGGATTGTGCCTCGACAGCTGAGAGGGCATACGAGACACAGCTGCCCAGGCTACCAGGCACGCTAGGAGCGGCCCAAACCGAGCGCACTGCCCCGTCCATGGGACCATGGGAGTCTGCGTAGAGATCCGACATCGCGCCGCCGACAGCGACGGGAGCCGGACTTTCGCTCCGACCGACGCTCCGCAAACGCTTCCGACTGCGACCGAGAATCAGGACACTGCGTGCCCGCGATCCCCAGCCACGTGCCCGAGCCGAGCCGTACCGACTCGGCGCTGATCCGCAACTTCTGCATCATCGCGCACATCGACCACGGCAAGTCGACCCTTGCCGACCGGATGCTCCAGATCACCGGTGTGGTCGACCAGCGGCAGATGCGCGCCCAGTACCTCGACCGCATGGACATCGAGCGTGAGCGAGGCATCACGATCAAGTCCCAGGCGGTCCGGCTGCCCTGGGCACCCACCACGGGCGAGGGTCAGGGCAACACCCACATCCTCAACATGATCGACACCCCCGGGCACGTCGACTTCACCTACGAGGTCTCGCGCTCCCTCGCCGCGTGCGAGGGCACCGTCCTCCTGGTGGACGCCGCCCAGGGCATCGAGGCGCAGACCCTCGCCAACCTGTACCTGGCGATGGAGAACGACCTCGCGATCGTCCCCGTCCTGAACAAGATCGACCTGCCGGCCGCCCAGCCGGAGAAGTTCGCCGAGGAGCTCGCGAACCTGATCGGCTGCCAGCCCGAGGACGTGCTGCGCGTCTCGGCGAAGACCGGTCTCGGCGTCGAGGCGCTGCTCGACAAGGTCGTCGCCACGGTCCCGGCCCCGATCGGCGTCAAGGACGCCCCGGCCCGCGCCATGATCTTCGACTCGGTCTACGACTCGTACCGCGGCGTCGTCACGTACGTCCGTGTGGTCGACGGGCAGCTGAACAAGCGCGAGCGCATCCGGATGATGTCCACCGGCGCCACCCACGAGCTGCTGGAGATCGGTGTCTCCTCCCCGGAGATGACCCCGTCCGACGGCATCGGCGTCGGCGAGGTGGGCTACATCATCACGGGCGTGAAGGACGTCCGTCAGTCCAAGGTCGGTGACACCATCACCAGCCTGCACAACGGCGCCACCGAGGCCCTCGGCGGCTACAAGGACCCGCGGCCGATGGTCTTCTCGGGCCTGTACCCGCTCGACGGCTCGGACTACCCGGACCTGCGCGAGGCCCTGGACAAGCTGCAGCTCAACGACGCCGCGCTGGTCTACGAGCCGGAGACCTCGGCGGCGCTCGGCTTCGGCTTCCGCGTCGGCTTCCTCGGCCTGCTCCACCTGGACGTGGTCCGCGAGCGCCTGGAGCGCGAGTTCGGCCTTGACCTGATCGCCACCGCGCCCAACGTGGTCTACCGGGTGGTCATGGAGGACGGCAAGGAAGTCACCGTCACCAACCCGAGCGAGTTCCCCGAGGGCAAGATCTCGGACGTGTTCGAGCCGGTCGTCCGGGCCACCGTGCTCGCGCCCACCGAGTTCATCGGCGCGATCATGGAGCTGTGCCAGCAGCGCCGCGGCACCCTCCTCGGCATGGACTACCTCTCCGAGGACCGGGTCGAGATCCGCTACACCCTCCCGCTCGCGGAGATCGTCTTCGACTTCTTCGACCAGCTGAAGTCCAAGACGCGCGGTTACGCCTCCCTGGACTACGAACCCACGGGCGAGCAGTCCGGCAGCCTGGTCAAGGTCGACATCCTGCTGCACGGCGACAAGGTCGACGCCTTCTCCGCCGTCACGCACAAGGACGCCGCCTACGCCTACGGTGTGCGCCTCGTCGCCAAGCTGCGCGAGCTCATCCCGCGGCAGGCCTTCGAGGTGCCGATCCAGGCCGCGATCGGCTCCCGCGTCATCGCCCGCGAGACCATCCGCGCCATCCGCAAGGACGTCCTCGCCAAGTGCTACGGCGGTGACATCTCCCGTAAGCGGAAGCTGCTGGAGAAGCAGAAGGAAGGCAAGAAGCGGATGAAGATGGTCGGCTCGGTCGAGGTCCCGCAGGAGGCCTTCATCGCCGTCCTCTCCAGTGACGAGTCCGGCGGCAAGAAGAAGTAGTAGTCCCGCCGTCACCCGATACACACAGGCCCCCGCACTCCGGTGCGGGGGCCTGTTTCGTTATGAACCGGCCGCTCGCGGGCTCTTACGCGCGCGCCGGTCGCGCTCTAGTCTGATCACTGCTCGACGGTTACTCGCCAGTTTAAAAAGTCAAAGGCTGCTAAACCCGCCAGTCCCCAGCGCCCCCCAGCGCCCCACGCCCACGCACTACCGCGTGGATCGGTCCGGAGGATGTCGTGAGCGACACACAGACCTATCTCGAGAACCGCCCGCCCACCGTGGCGGTGCTCTTCCTTGAGCGCGTCGCAGCGACGCCGAACGACGAGGCCTACCGGTACCCGGTACCGGCGGCCGGCGGCCCGGGCGGCGCCGACGACTGGAAGTCACTCAGCTGGGGCCAGGCGGCCGAGCGGGTCTTCGCCATCGCCGCCGGGCTGATCTCCCTCGGCCTGGAAACGGAAGAGCGCGTCGCGCTCGCCTCCAACACCCGGGTCGACTGGATCCTCTGCGACCTCGGCGTGATGTGCGCCGGCGGCGCGGTCACCACGATCTACCCCAGCACCAACGCGGACGAGTCGGCGTTCATCCTCGCCGACTCCGACAGCCGGGTGCTCATCGCCGAGGACGCGGCGCAGCTGGCGAAGGCGCGCGAGCGCCGCGCCGACCTGCCGAACCTCGCCCACGTCGTGGTGCTGGACGCCGCCGACGCCGTCGCCGTCGAGGGCGACCCCGAGGGCTGGGTGCTCTCCCTCGCGGAGCTGGAGGCGCGCGGCAAGGAGTACCTCGCCAAGCACCCCGAGGCGGTCGACGAGCGGATCGCGGGGATCACCTCCGACCAGCTCGCCACCCTCATCTACACCTCCGGCACCACCGGCCGCCCCAAGGGCGTACGGCTGCTGCACGACAACTGGTCCTACCTGGCCAAGGCCATGGTCGCCACCGGACTGATCGGCAAGGAGGACGTCCAGTACCTGTGGCTGCCGCTGGCCCACGTCTTCGGCAAGGTGCTGACCTCCGGGCAGATCGAAGCCGGGCACGTGACCGCCGTCGACGGCCGGATCGACAAGATCATCGAGAACCTGCCGGTGGTGCAGCCGACCTACATGGCCGCCGTCCCGCGCATCTTCGAGAAGGTCTACAACGGCGTGGCCGCCAAGGCCCGCGCTGCCGGCGGAGCCAAGTACAAGATCTTCCAGTGGTCGGTCGGCGTCGCCCGCGAGTACGCCAAGGTCACGCAGGACAACTACCGCCGCACCGGCCAGGCGACCGCCCCCTTCGGCCTCACCACCAAGCACAAGATCGCCGACGCGCTCGTCTACTCCAAGCTCCGCGAGGCCTTCGGCGGGAAGCTGCGGGCCGCCGTCTCCGGCGCCTCCGCCCTGGCCCCCGAGATCGGCTTCTTCTTCTCCGGCGCGGGCGTGCACATCCTGGAGGGCTACGGCCTGACCGAGTCCAGCGCGGCCTCCTTCGTCAACCCGGGCGAGGCCTACCGCACCGGCACGGTCGGCAAGCCGCTCCCCGGCACCGAGGTGCGCATCGCCGACGACGGCGAGGTCCTGCTGCGCGGCCCCGGCATCATGCAGGGCTACCACCGGCAGCCGGACAAGACCGCCGAGGTCCTGGAGTCCGACGGCTGGCTGCACACCGGCGACATCGGCGAGCTGTCGCCCGACGGCTACCTGCGCATCACGGACCGCAAGAAGGACCTGATCAAGACCTCGGGCGGCAAGTACGTCGCCCCGGCCGAGATCGAGGGCCAGTTCAAGGCGATCTGCCCGTACGTGTCGACGATCGTCGTGCACGGCGCCGACCGTAACTTCTGCTCCGCCCTGATCGCCCTCGACGAGCCGTCCATCCTGACCTGGGCGGCCGAGAACGGGCTGGAAGGCAAGACGTACCAGCAGGTTCTGGCGGCGCCGGAGACCAACCGCCTGATCGAGACGTACGTACAGACCCTGAACGAGGGCCTGCAGCGTTGGCAGACGGTCAAGAAGTTCCGACTCCTGCCGCGCGACCTCGACGTCGAGCACGGCGACCTCACGCCCAGCCTGAAGCTGAAGCGTCCGGTGGTCGAGCGTGAGTTCAAGCACCTGATCGAGGAGATGTACGAGGGGTCCCGCGAGGCGTGACGCCTGCCGCGGGCCCGGCGGGGCGGGGCGCCGGACCGCCCCGCGGACCCCGCGGCTCCACCCCGGACCCCGTACCCGGCATGCCGGCGGGGGCCGGGGTGTGCGCCGGTACGGGATGATGGGGGCATGCCTTCCGCACTCCCCGACGGTGAACCCATGCCCGAAGACGGCTCGCTGCCGTCGCATGCCCTGGCGGGCGCGGGGGAGCGGCCGCTCGGTTTCTACCTGCACGTCCCCTACTGCGCCACGCGCTGCGGGTACTGCGACTTCAACACCTACACGGCCACCGAGCTGCGGGGCACCGGCGGTGTGCTCGCCTCCCGGGAGAACTACGCCGACACCCTGATCGACGAGGTCAGGCTGGCGCGCAAGGTGCTCGGCGACGACCCGCGCCAGGTCCGGACCGTCTTCGTCGGCGGAGGCACGCCCACGCTGCTGCCCGCCGCCGACCTCGTCCGCATGCTCGCGGCGATCCGGGACGAGTTCGGCCTGGCCGAGGACGCCGAGATCACGACCGAGGCCAATCCCGAGTCGGTGGACCCGCGCTACCTGGCCGAGCTGCGCGCGGGAGGCTTCAACCGGGTCTCCTTCGGCATGCAGAGCGCCAAGCAGCACGTCCTGAAGGTGCTCGACCGCACCCACACGCCGGGGCGCCCCGAGGCGTGCGTCGCCGAGGCCCGTGCGGCGGGCTTCGAGCACGTCAACCTCGACCTGATCTACGGGACGCCCGGTGAGTCGGACGAGGACTGGCGCGCGACGCTCTCGGCGGCGCTGGGGGCCGGGCCGGACCACATCAGCGCCTACGCGCTGATCGTGGAGGAAGGCACGCAGCTGGCGCGGCGGATCCGCCGGGGCGAGGTCCCGATGACGGACGACGACGTCCACGCCGACCGGTACCTGATCGCGGACTCGGTGATGGCCGAGGCCGGGTACTCCTGGTACGAGGTCTCGAACTGGGCCACCTCCCAGGCCGGGCGCTGCCTGCACAACGAGCTGTACTGGCGCGGCGCCGACTGGTGGGGCGCGGGGCCGGGCGCGCACTCGCACGTGGGCGGGGTGCGGTGGTGGAACGTGAAGCACCCGGGCGCGTATGCCGCGGCGCTCGCGGAGGGGCGGTCGCCCGGGGCGGGACGGGAGCTCCTGTCGGAGGAGGACCGGCGGGTGGAGCGGATCCTGCTGGAGCTCCGGCTGGTGGACGGGGTCCCGCTGACCCTGCTGGCTCCGGCCGGGCTGGCGGCGTCGCGGCGGGCGCTGGCGGACGGGCTGCTGGAGCCGGGGCCGTACGAGGGCGGGCGGGCCGTGCTGACGCTGCGCGGGCGGTTGCTGGCCGATGCGGTGGTGCGGGACCTGGTGGACTAGCCCGCGGCGCCGTTGCCGGGGGCGCCGCCCCCGGACCCCCGCGCCTCAAACGCCGGCGGGGCTGAAGGAGCGCCTCGAACGCCGGCGGGGGCGAAGGAGCGCGCCTCGAACGCCGGCGAGGCTGGAAACGGCGCGGCCAGGGCTGGAGAGGGCCTGGTGGCCCGAAGGGCGCCCTATGCCGTGACGTGGTCGATGAGGTGTTCCACCGAGCCCAGGAGGGTCGGTTCCAGGTCGCGGTACGAGGTCACCCGGGACAGGATGTGCTGCCAGGCGGCGCCCGTGTTCTGCGGCCAGCCCAGGGCCCGGCAGATGCCCGTCTTCCAGTCCTGGCCGGGCGGGATCACCGGCCACGCCGGGATGCCCACCGCGGACGGCTTCACCGCCTGCCAGACGTCCACGTACGGGTGCCCCACGATCAGGACGTCCGGCGAGGTCACCGACGCAGCGATGCGGGACTCCTTCGAGCCCGGCACGAGGTGGTCCACCAGGATGCCGAGGCGGGCGTCAGGGGCCGGGGCGAAGTCGGCGACGATGGCCGGGAGGTCGTCGATGCCCTCCAGGTACTCCACCACCACACCCTCGATCCGCAGGTCGTCGCCCCAGACGCGTTCCACCAGCTCCGCGTCGTGCCGGCCCTCGACGTAGATCCGGCCCGCCCGGGCCACCCGCGCCCGCGCCCCGGGGACGGCGATCGACCCCGACGCCGTACGGGCCGGTGCCACCGGGCCCCGGGACGGCCGGACCAGGGTGACCACCGCGCCGTCCAGCAGGAAGCCCCGCGGCTCCATCGGGAAGACCCGTCGCTTGCCGAAGCGGTCCTCCAAGGTCACCGTGCCCGCCTCGCAGGCCACCACCGCGCCGCAGAAGTCCGTACCCGCCACCTCGACCACCAGGTCGGGGTCCGCCGCCACCTCCGGCACGGCCTTGGGTCGCTTCCACTGCGGGGTCAGGTCGGGGGAGTACTCGCGCATCCGGCCGACACTAGGAGAGCCACGCGCGTCACGCCTCCGACACGCCGGAAAAGGTCGCCAGTGTGGCGCGTTGCGCACGGACGAACTCCGCCCCGACCACCGCTCCGTGACCCGGCACGTACAGTGCGTCGTCCCCGCCCAGCGACAGCAGCCGATCCAGGGCGGCCGGCCACCGCCCGACCGTGGCGTCCGGGCCCACCGAGGGCTCGCCCGACTCCTCGACCAGGTCCCCGCAGAAGACCACCTCGCGCTCGCCCGGCACGAAGACGGCCAGGTCGTGCCCGGTGTGGCCGGGCCCCACGTTGGCCAGCAGCACCTGTACGCCGCCCAGTTCCAGCGTCCACTCGCCCGACACCTCGTGCCGGGGCAGCACCAGCAGATCCACGGCCTGTGCCGCCTCCGCCGCCGCGAGCCCGTGCCGTACCGCGTCCGCGCGCAGCTCCTCGCGGCCCGTCGAGAGCAGTGCGGCCAGCCCGACCGCTCCGAACACCTCGGCCCCGGCGAAGGCGGCCCCGCCCAGGACGTGATCGAAATGACCGTGCGTGAATGCGATATGGGTCACGCTGCGGCCCGTCAGCCGCTCCGCCTCGGCCCGTATCCGCGCGCCCTCGCGTACACACGAACCGGGGTCGATCAGAAGGACCGAATCCTCGCCCACCACCAGCCCCACGGTGCAGTCCCACACCGGTAGCCGCCGCCGGCCGGCCCGTCCGGTCAGCCGTTCCCAGCCGGACTCTTCCCAACGCACGTCCATACGGCGACGCTACCCTGGCGGGCCTCCCTTGCCAGGGGCTTACCGCCCGGCCGTACACTGAGCGGGGGCTCTCTGGCACTCGAACGATCAGAGTGCCAACGAACACGGCAGAACACGGCAACGGACCACAGCTGGAGGTGTGCGCGCGATGCTCAGCGAACGCAGACTCGAAGTGCTGCGCGCCATCGTCCAGGACTACGTCGGGACGGAGGAGCCGGTCGGCTCCAAGGCGCTCACGGAGCGGCACCGGCTCGGCGTCTCGCCCGCCACCGTGCGCAACGACATGGCCGTGCTGGAGGAGGAGGGGTACATCGCCCAGCCCCACACCAGCGCCGGCCGGATCCCCACGGACAAGGGCTACCGCCTCTTCGTCGACAAGCTGGCGGGGGTCAAACCGCTGTCGTCGCCCGAGCGCCGGGCCATCCAGAACTTCCTCGACGGCGCCGTCGACCTCGACGACGTGGTCGGCCGCACGGTACGGCTGCTCGCGCAGCTCACCCGGCAGGTCGCCGTTGTCCAGTACCCGAGTCTGACCCGGTCGACCGTCCGGCACGTGGAGCTGCTCTCGCTGGCTCCCGCGCGCCTGATGCTCGTACTGATCACGGACACCGGGCGGGTCGAGCAGCGACTCATCGACTGCCCGAGCCCCTTCGGGGAGACTTCGCTCGCGGACCTGCGGGCCCGGCTCAACAGCCGGGTCGTCGGGCGCCGCTTCACCGATGTGCCCCCGCTCGTCCAGGACCTCCCCGAATCCTTCGAGGCCGAGGACCGCGGCACCGTCTCCACCGTGCTCGCGACACTCCTCGAAACCCTGGTCGAGGAAGCCGAAGAGCGGCTGATGATCGGCGGAACCGCCAATCTCACCCGCTTCGGACATGATTTTCCCCTGACGATCAGGCCGGTGCTCGAAGCGCTGGAGGAGCAGGTCGTGCTCCTCAAGCTGCTGGGCGAGGCCAACGAGTCGGGAATGGCCGTACGGATCGGGCATGAGAACGCCTACGAGGGACTGAACTCCACGTCGGTCGTCTCGGTCGGTTACGGTTCGGGCGGCGAAGCAGTCGCCAAACTCGGCGTGGTCGGACCGACCCGCATGGACTACCCCGGAACGATGGGAGCGGTACGCGCAGTGGCACGTTACGTCGGACAGATCCTGGCGGAGTCGTAAGTGGCCACGGACTACTACGCCGTTCTCGGCGTGCGCCGCGACGCATCGCAGGACGAGATCAAGAAGGCATTCCGGCGGCTTGCACGCGAGCTGCACCCGGATGTGAACCCTGATCCCAAGACGCAAGAGCGTTTCAAGGAGATCAACGCCGCCTACGAGGTCCTCTCGGACCCGCAGAAGAAGCAGGTCTACGACCTGGGTGGCGACCCGCTGTCCTCCTCGGGTGGTGGCGGCGGAGCGGGCGGTTTCGGAGCGGGTGGCTTCGGCAACTTCTCCGACATCATGGACGCCTTCTTCGGCCAGGCCTCGCAGCGCGGCCCGCGCTCGCGGACCCGCCGCGGCCAGGACGCGATGATCCGCCTGGACCTGGAGCTGGACGAGGCGGCCTTCGGGACCACCAAGGACATCCAGGTCGACACGGCCGTCGTCTGCAACACCTGCTCGGGTGAGGGCGCCGCTCCCGGCACCTCCGCGCAGACGTGTGACATGTGCCGTGGCCGCGGTGAGGTCTCGCAGGTCACCCGGTCCTTCCTGGGCCAGGTCATGACCTCGCGCCCCTGCCCGCAGTGCCAGGGCTTCGGCACCGTGGTCCCGACCCCGTGCCACGAGTGCGCGGGCGACGGCCGGGTCCGCTCCCGTCGCAGCCTCACGGTCAAGATCCCGGCGGGTGTCGAGAACGGCACCCGGATCCAGCTCGCGGGCGAGGGCGAGGTCGGCCCCGGCGGCGGCCCCGCCGGCGACCTGTACGTGGAGATCCACGAGCTGGCGCACCCGACCTTCCAGCGGCGCGGGGACGACCTGCACTGCACGGTCACCATCCCGATGACCGCGGCAGCACTGGGCACCAAGTGTCCGCTGGAGACGCTGGACGGGCTGGAGGAGATCGACATCCGGCCCGGCACCGGGTCCGGCCAGGCGATCCCGCTGCACGGGCGCGGCGTCACCCACCTGCGCGGTGGCGGGCGCGGCGACCTGATCGTGCACGTCGAGGTCACCACCCCGGGCAAGCTGGACGCCCAGCAGGAGGACCTGCTCCGCCAGCTGGCGAAGCTGCGCGGCGAGGAGCGGCCGATGGGTCAGTTCGCGCCGGGTCAGCAGGGTCTGTTCAGCCGGCTGAAGGACGCTTTCAACGGTCGCTGAGCGACCGGGATCCACCGTCACGAGCCCGGCCTGGGGATTCCCCGGCCGGGCTCGTCGCACGAGGCGCGCGGCGGCCCCGTGCCGGGCGGGAAGCGGACTATGCCAGGCGAATGCCATGATTCGGCCCCATGCTTCGGACGTGGCACGATGCAGTCCATGTCCTCGGCACCGAACGGTCTCTCCCCGTACCCGATCGTGCAGGCTCCCATGGCGGGCGGCGCCTCCTGTCCCGTCCTCGCCGCCGCCGTGTGCGAGGCGGGCGGACTGGGCTTCCTGGCCGGCGGCTACAAGACCGCCGACGGGATGTACCAGGAGATCAAGCAGGTGCGCGCGCTGACCCGGCGCCGCTTCGGTGTCAACCTCTTCATGCCGCAGACCGGTTACGTCGATCCGGCCGCCGTGGAGGCCTACCGCGGGCAGCTGGCCGGCGAGGCGAGCTGGTACGAGGTCTCGCTCGCCGAGGAGGACATCATCGGCACCAGCGACGACGGCTACGACGCCAAGCTCGCCATCCTCCTCGAAGACCCCGTCCCGGTGGTCTCGTTCACCTTCGGCTGTCCGACCTTCGCGGCCCTCGCCGCCCTGCGCAAGGTCGGTACGTACACCGTCGTCACGGTGACCTCCGTCGAGGAGGCCCGCGGCGCCCAGCACGCGGGCGCCGACGCGGTCTGTGTCCAGGGCGCCGAGGCCGGCGGCCATCAGGCCACCCACCGGGACGACCCGCAGATCGACGGCACGGCGACCGTGGGCCTGCTCGCGCTGGTGGCGCAGGTACGGGAGGCGGTGGCGCTCCCGATCATCGCGGCGGGCGGGGTCATGCGGGGTGCGCAGATCGCGGCCCTGCTGGCGGCGGGCGCGGAGTCGGCGCAGCTCGGGACGGCCTTCCTGGCCTGCCCGGAGTCGGGGGCCGACCCGGTGCACAAGAAGGCGCTGACGGACCCGCTGTTCGTCCGTACCGAGCTGACCCGCGCCTTCTCCGGGCGGCCGGCGCGCGGGCTGGTGAACCGCTTCGTGCGCGAGCACGGGCCGTACGCCCCGGCCGCGTACCCGCAGGTCCACCACCTGACCTCGGGGCTGCGCAAGGCCGCCGCCGCGGCCGGGGACGCACAGGGCATGGCCCTGTGGGCGGGCCAGGGGCACAGGTTGGCGCGGCCGCTGCCGGCGGGGGAGCTGGTGGAGGTGCTGGCGGCCGAACTGGCCGAGGCACAGAGCACGTTGAAGGCAATGCAGATGAGGAGTGCGTCATGACCGCCCCGGTGTTCGTGGTGGAAGAGGTCCCCGCGGGGCCGGAGTTCGTCCTGGACGGCCCGGAGGGCCGGCACGCCGTGTCCGTGAAGCGGCTGAACCCGGGCGAGGACGTGGTCCTCACGGACGGACGCGGCCACTGGACGGAGGGCGTGGTCAAGGCCGCCGAGGGCAAGGACCGGCTGGTCGTCATGGACCTGAACGCCATCGAGGAGGAGCCGGACCCCGAGGTCCGGATCACGGTGGTCCAGGCCCTGCCCAAGGGGGACCGGGGCGAGCTGGCCGTCGAGACGATGACCGAGACCGGCGTGGACGCGATCGTGCCCTGGCAGGCCTCGCGCTGCATCACGCAGTGGCGCGGCGACCGCGGGGCCAAGTCCCTGGCCAAGTGGCGGGCCACGGCCCGGGAGGCCGGCAAGCAGTCCCGCCGGGTGCGCTTCCCGGAGGTGGCCGAGGCGCTGTCCACCAAGCAGGTGGCGGCGCTGCTGGCCGACGCCGACCTGGCGATGGTGCTCCACGAGGACCGCGACACCCCCTCGGAGGCGCTGGCCACGGCCGAGCTCCCGAAGGCCGGTTCCGTGGTGCTGGTGGTCGGCCCGGAGGGCGGTGTCTCCCCGGAGGAGCTGGCGGTCTTCGCCGAGGCCGGCGCCCACCCCTACCGCCTGGGCCGCTCCGTGCTGCGCACTTCCACGGCCGGTACGGCGGCGGTCGCCGTCCTGCTGGCCCGCACGGGCCGCTGGTCCTGATGTCCCGATCGGCCCGTCCGACAGGATCCGGAAGGGGCGGCCGAAATGCCCGCCCGTTGCAGGCGTCCGGCTGGATACGATGCCCGGACCGATCACCGTCACAGGAGGCGAAGCAATGGCCGGGGAACCGCAGGCCGACTGCCTGTTCTGCAAGATCGTCGCGGGGCAGATCCCCGCGACCGTGGTACGGGAGACCGAGACCACGGTCGCCTTCCGGGACATCAACCCGCAGGCGCCCACGCACGTACTCGTGATCCCGAAGGTGCACTATCCCGACGCGGCCTCCCTCGCCGCGGCCGAGCCGGGCGTGGCCGCCGACATACTGCGCGAGGCCGGCCAGGTCGCCCTCGACGAGAAGATCGTCGAGCACGGCTACCGGGTCGTGTTCAACACCGGCTCCGGCGCCGGTCAGACCGTCTTCCACGCCCACGCGCACGTCCTCGGCGGCCGCGGCCTCCAGTGGCCCCCCGGATAGCACGTGTCCGTACGAGAGTTCGTGGTGCTGGGCACGGCCAGCCAGGTGCCCACCCGCCACCGCAACCACAACGGCTACCTGCTGCGCTGGGACGGCGAGGGCATCCTCTTCGACCCGGGCGAGGGAACCCAGCGCCAGATGCTGCGCGCCGGGGTGGCCGCGCACGACATCGACCGGATCTGCGTCACCCACTTCCACGGTGACCACAGCCTCGGCCTCGCCGGGGTGATCCAGCGGATCAACCTCGACCAGGTCCCGCACCCCGTCACCGCGCACTACCCGGCCTCGGGGCAGAAGTTCTTCGACCGGCTGCGCTACGCCACGGCCTACCGGGAGACCGTCGCGCTCCGTGAGGAACCGGTCTCCGTGGACGGCACGCTCGCGCAGGGCCCCTCGTACACGCTGGAGGCCCGGCTGCTCTCGCACCCCGTGGAGTCCTTCGGCTACCGGATCACCGAACCCGACGGGCGCCGCATGGTGCCCGAGCTGCTCGCGCGGCACGGGATCAAGGGGCCGGACGTGGGCCGGATCCAGCGGGAGGGGCGGCTGGGCGCGGTCACCCTGGACGAGGTCAGCGAGCCCCGGCCCGGACAGCGGTTCGCGTTCGTGATGGACACCCGGCTCTGCCCCGGCGTGGACGCGCTCGCCGAGGGCTGCGACATGCTGGTGATCGAGTCGACCTTCCTCGACGAGGACGAACGGCTGGCCACCGACCACGGGCACCTGACCGCCGGCCAGGCGGCGCGGGTGGCGCGGGACGCGGGCGTACGGCACCTCGTGCTGACGCACTTCTCGCAGCGCTACACCGACCCGTCCGAGTTCGAGCGCCAGGCCCGCGCGGCCGGCTTCGAGGGCGAGCTCACGGTGGCCGCGGACCTGATGCGGGTGCCCCTGCCCAAGCGGGGCTGACGACGGGCCCTGCCCGATCCCCGCCCGGCCCCTGCCCGGCTCCTGTCCGGCCCCTGGCTGGTCAGGGCCCGGGCAGGGGCCGTGTTCGTCGAGCGGACCGGGTGACGAAGGGTCGCCCGAGAGTGATCTGCGCCACACTGGGTTTTGGTCCTGGCCGGCGCGGGCAGGGCTGGCAGCTTTCCACGGGAAAACGTCATGCAGAAACGGGCCTTCGAGAAACAACGGGGAGATCGCCGTGACCGGTCGGGACTACGAAATCCGCGCAGCAGCAGTGGACCCGCTCGGTCCGGTGCGTGACCCCCAGGAGCCCGGCTGCGACGTCTTCCTGACCGGAACGGTCTTCCTCGACATCATCTTCACCGGCCTCGACTCGGCCCCGGTGCGCGGTACGGAGTCCTGGGCGCGCGGCATGGGCTCCAGCCCCGGCGGCGTCGCCAACATGGCCACGGCCCTGTCCCGGCTCGGCCTGCGCACCTCGCTGGCCGCCGCCTTCGGGGACGACCACTACGGCGAGTACTGCTGGGACGCCCTCGAACAGGGCGAGGGCATCGATCTGTCCATGTCGCACACCATCCCCGGCTGGCACAGCCCGGTCACGGTCTCGATGGCCTACGAGGGCGAGCGCACGATGGTCTCGCACGGCCACGAGGCCCCGCCGCCGGCGGGACCCGGGCCCTTCCCGCAGTGCCCGCCGCGGGCCCGCGCGGCCGTGGCCGCGCTGGGACCCGGGCGCGGCGAGGAGTGGATCGCCGAGGCCGCCCGGCGCGGCTCGCGGATCTTCGCGGACGTGGGATGGGACGAGAGCGGCCGCTGGGACCTGGGGGCCCTGGTCGACCTGGAGCACTGCGAGGCCTTCCTGCCGAACGCGGGCGAGGCGATGCGCTACACCCGGACCGACTGCCCGAGAGCCGCGGCCAGGGCGCTGGCCGAGAAGGTGCCGATCGCGGTGGTGACGATGGGCGCGGAGGGCTCGTACGCGGTGGACGGGCGCACCGGGGAGACCGCGCACGTCCCGGGGATCACGGTGGACGAGCTGGATCCGACGGGCGCGGGCGACGTCTACGTGGCGGGCTTCGTGACCGGCACCCTGGCGGGCTGGCCGCTCGCGGACCGCCTCGCCTTCGCCGGGCTGACGGCGGCCCTGTCGGTGCAGGAGTTCGGTGGCTCCCTGTCCGCCCCGGGCTGGCCGGAGGTGGCCCACTGGTGGCAGACGGCCCCGCAGGAGCTGCGCGGCCGCTACGGCTTCCTGGACGACCTGATCCCGCAGGCGGGGGCCCCGGCGGCCCGGCGCAGGGCCGTACCCACGATCGGCTTCCGGCATCCCGCCTAGGGCGTGCCTTGGGCGGGGCGCCGCGCTTCGCGATCGGGCGGTAAATCCCCTCGGGGAAGCGGCGGCGGAGACGTACGCTTGGTACTCCGGAGGTCGTCGATCGGCGCGGCCCCTCAGCGGGAGGTATGCGCAGGCCACAGTGCCGGCCCATGACTCAGACACCGACAGCCCACATCCCTGCGCCGGGGCAGGCGCGAGCCCACTTCACCGTTCCGGCCACGCACCCGATGGTGACCGTGCTCGGCTCGGGCGACGCGCTGTTGCGCGTGATCGAGAAGGCCTTCCCGAAGGCCGACATCCATGTTCGGGGCAATCAGGTCAGCGCGATCGGTGAAGCGGCGGAAGTCGCCCTGATCCAGCGGCTTTTCGACGAGATGATGCTGGTGCTCCGCACCGGGCAGCCGATGACGGAGGACGCAGTGGAACGCTCGATCGCCATGCTCAAGGCGAGCGGGAACGGCAACGGCGACGGACCTGCCGAGACGCCCGCGGAGGTACTCACCCAGAACATCCTCTCCAGCCGCGGCCGCACCATCAGACCCAAGACCCTCAACCAGAAGCGGTACGTCGACGCGATCGACAGGAACACGATCGTCTTCGGCATCGGCCCCGCCGGTACCGGCAAGACCTACCTCGCCATGGCCAAGGCCGTGCAGGCCCTCCAGTCCAAGCAGGTCAGCCGGATCATCCTGACCCGGCCCGCCGTCGAGGCGGGGGAGCGGCTCGGATTCCTGCCGGGCACCCTCTTCGACAAGATCGACCCGTACCTGCGCCCGCTCTACGACGCGCTGCACGACATGATCGACCCCGATTCGATCCCGCGACTGATGGCGGCGGGCACGATCGAGGTGGCGCCGCTGGCCTACATGAGGGGTCGCGCTCAGCCGGTCTTCACCAACGTACTGACGCCGGAAGGCTGGCGCCCGATCGGCGATCTTGAGGTCGGTGACCTCGTCGTGGGGTCGAACGGCGAGCCGACCCCCGTCCTGGGCGTGTATCCGCAGGGAGAGAAGGACATCTACCGCGTCACGGCACAGGACGGCTCGTGGACCCTGTGCTGCGGTGAGCACCTGTGGACGGTTCGTACCGCCTCGGACAGGCGCCGCGACAAGCCGTGGCGGGTCCTGGAGACGAAGGAGATGATCGGCAACCTCCGTGCGGCGCACGCCCGCCGCTACGAACTGCCGATGCTCACCGCTCCCGTCGCCTTCCCTGAGCGGGAGGTCCCCATGGACCCGTACGCGCTCGGTCTGCTGCTCGGCGACGGGTGCCTCACCGGTTCCACCACGCCGTCCTTCTCCACAGAGGACGCGGAGCTCGTCGATGCCTTGGAGGCGGCGCTTCCTGGAGTCGCCGTGCGACACACGGGCGGTCCCGACTACGTTCTGAACAGGGTGAAGTCGCCCGGTGACGTGGTCACTCTGGAGAACCCGGTCACCCGGGTGATGCGGGAACTGGATCTGCTCGGAAGCCGTTCACACTCCAAGTTCGTGCCGGACGATTACCTGTTCAACACGGCAGAGGTCCGCCTCGCGGTGCTCCAAGGCCTGCTCGACTCCGACGGAGGCCCGGTCACCCAGCGGGACCGTACCTGTCGGATCCAGTACTCCACCGCCTCGATCGTCTTGCGGGACGACGTGATCGCTCTCGTCCAGTCGCTCGGCGGCGTGGCCTACACCCGACGGCGCGCGGCAGAGGACCGGGTGCAAGGTACTGCCATCGCCGCACACCGGTATGACGCGCACGTCGTCGAAATCAGACTCCCCGAAGACATCCAGCCCTTCCGCCTCGCCCGCAAGCAGGATGCGTACGAGGCACTCGGCGGGGGGCGTCCGATGCGCTTCATCGACTCCATCGAGCCCGCCGGCCGCGAGGAGGCCGTATGCATCCAGGTGGCCGCCGAGGACTCGCTGTACGTGACCCAGGACTACCTGCTGACGCACAACACGCTGAACGAGGCGTTCGTCGTCCTCGACGAGGCGCAGAACACCACCGCCGAGCAGATGAAGATGTTCCTGACCCGGCTCGGCTTCGATTCGAAGATCGTCGTCACCGGTGACGTCACGCAGATCGACCTGCCCGGTGGCGCCAAGAGCGGTCTGCGGGAGGTCCAGAAGATCCTCGAAGGGGTCCCGGACATCCACTTCTCGCGGCTCACGTCCGAGGATGTGGTCCGGCACAAGCTGGTCGGCCGTATCGTCGACGCGTACGAGAAGTACGACGGCGGCCGGCAGGCCGCCGACGGCCACCAGCGGAAGTAGAACTCAGCGCACCATGTCGATCGACGTCAACAACGAGTCCGGAACCGAGGTCGACGAGCAGGCGATCCTCGACATCGCCCGCTACGCGCTCACCCGGATGCGGATCCACCCGCTCTCCGAGCTCTCCGTCATCGTCATCGACGAGGACGCCATGGAGCAGCTCCACATCCAGTGGATGGATCTGCCCGGTCCGACCGACGTCATGTCCTTCCCGATGGACGAGCTCCGTCCGCCGTCCAAGGACGAGGAGGAGCCCCCGCAGGGGCTCCTCGGCGACATCGTGCTCTGCCCCGAGGTGGCCAAGAGGCAGGGTGAGGAAGCCCCGACGCAGCACTCCATGGACGAGGAGCTCCAGCTCCTGACCGTCCACGGAGTGCTGCACCTGCTCGGCTACGACCACGAGGAGCCGGACGAGAAGGCCGAGATGTTCGGCCTCCAGGCGGCCATCGTCGACGGCTGGCGCGGCGAGCGCGGCATGACCGGCGCGTCCCCGGCACCGACCGTCTCGTGAACGCTCCTCAGCTGATCACCGGGGCGGTCCTGCTGGTGGTGGTGGCCTGGTTCGCGGCCTGCGCCGAGTCCGGCATCGCCCGTATCTCCAGCTTCCGGGCCGAGCAGGCCGTACGGGAGGGCCGGCGCGGGAGCGAGAAGCTCGCCCAGGTCGCCGGCGACCCCACCCGCTACCTGAACGTGGCCCTGCTCGTCCGGGTCACCTGCGAGATGGCGGCCGGGGTGCTCGTCACCTACGTCTGCCTCGACGAGTTCGGCGAGAACTGGACCGCGCTGCTCGTGGCCATCGCGGTCATGGTGCTCGTCTCCTTCGTCGCCGTGGGCGTCTCCCCGCGCACGATCGGCCGCCAGCACCCGCTGAACACGGCGACGGCGGCCGCGTACGTCCTCGTACCGTTGGCCCGGATCATGGGGCCGATCCCGCAGCTGCTGATCCTCATCGGCAACGCGCTCACGCCCGGCAAGGGCTTCCGCAAGGGGCCCTTCGCCTCCGAGGCCGAGCTGCGCGCGATGGTGGACCTCGCGGAGAAGGAATCGCTGATCGAGGACGACGAGCGCCGCATGGTGCACCAGATCTTCGAGCTCGGCGACACGCTGGTGCGCGAGGTGATGGTGCCGCGTACCGACCTCGTCTGCATCGAGCGGTACAAGACGGTCCGTCAGGCGACCACGCTCGCGCTGCGGTCGGGCTTCTCCCGCATCCCGGTGACCGGGGAGAACGAGGACGACATAGTCGGGATCGTCTACCTGAAGGACCTGGTCCGCAAGACGCACATCAGCCGGGAGGCCGAGGCCGACCTGGTCTCGACCGCGATGCGGCCGGCCGTCTTCGTACCGGACACCAAGAACGCGGGCGATCTGCTGCGCGAGATGCAGCAGGTTCGCAACCATGTGGCGGTCGTCATCGACGAGTACGGCGGCACGGCCGGCATCGTCACCATCGAGGACATCCTCGAAGAGATCGTCGGTGAGATCACCGACGAGTACGACCGGGAGCTGCCGCCGGTCGAGGACCTGGGCGAGGACCGCTACCGGGTCACCGCGCGGCTCGACATCACCGACCTCGGCGAGCTGTTCAAGGTCGAGGCCTTCGACGACGAGGACGTGGAGACGGTCGGCGGACTGCTGGCCAAGGCGCTGGGGAGGGTGCCGATCGCGGGGGCCTCGTCGTTGGTGGAGCTGCCGGACGGGCGTCCGCTGCGGCTGACCGCCGAGTCCCCGGCGGGCCGCCGGAACAAGATCGTGACGGTACTGGTGGAGCCGGTCGCCGCGGCGGAGGCCGCGGGGGAGGAGGGGGAATGACCCCGGAGCAACTGCGCGCGTTCTGCCTGGGCTTCAACGCGGCGGTGGAGGAGTTCCCCTTCACGCCGGAGACCTCGGTGTTCAAGGTGCTGGGCAAGGTGTTCGCGCTGTCGGCGCTGGACGCGGATCCGCTCAAGGTCAACCTGAAGTGCGACCCGGAGCTGGCGGTGCGGCTGCGCGAGGAGCACGAGGCGATCGTCCCGGGCTATCACATGAACAAGCGGCACTGGAACACGGTGACGGTGGGCGGGCCGGGAGGCCTGCCTGAGCGGCTGGTGCGGGAGTTGGTGGAGGACTCGTACGACCTGGTGGTCGCGGGTCTGCCGAGGGCGGAGCGGCTGCGGCTGGACCGGCCGTAGCGGTGTCCCCGCCCGGGCGGTGGGGTGGTCGCGCGGGGGAGCCGGGCGGCTCCCTATGCTTTCGACCATGACCGACAGCACCGGGATCGACCCCGAGGACAGCAAGATCATCACGCTGGCGCGCAGCGCCCGGGCCCGCAACGGGGTGCCCGAGGGGGCGGCGGTGCGCGACGAGACGGGCCGCACGTACGTCGCCGGGACGGTGGAACTCGACTCCCTGAAGCTGAGCGCGCTGCAGACCGCGGTCGCGATGGCGGTGGCGAGCGGGGCGCGGTCGCTGGAGGCGGCGGCCGTCGTCAGCGCGGCCGACGCCCCGGCCGAGGCCGACCGCGCGGCGGTCCGCGACCTCGGCGGCCCGGACACCCCGGTCCTCCTGGCCGCCCCGGACGGCACCCTGAAGTCCACCACCCCGGCAGGACCGTAGCCCCCCCCCGGCGCCTCTCAGCCTCGCCGGCGTTTGAGGCGCGGGTCCGGGCGGAGCCCGGTGCCCGGCGGAGCCGGGTTCCCTGGGGCTCCGCCCCAGACCCCGCGCCTCAAACGCCGGCGAGGCTGGGTGTGGCGCCGATGCTGCCCGCCGGGAGGCTATCGGCGGCGGATGGTCATCGCCATCAGGGCGGCCATCGCGCACAGTGCGCCCGAGGCGTACCAGACGGTGTCGTACGAGCCGGTGAGATCGCGGGTCAGGCCTCCCAGGAAGGCCACCAGGGCGGCGCCGATCTGGTGCGAGGCCAGGACCCAGCCGAAGACGATCGCGCCGTCCTCCCCGTAGTGCTCGCGGCACAGCGCGATCGTCGGCGGGACGGTCGCGACCCAGTCCAGGCCGTAGAAGACGATGAAGAAGACCAGCGGCGGCCGCACCGACGGCGCCAGCAGGATCGGCAGGAAGAGCAGCGAGATCCCGCGCAGGGCGTAGTAGACGGCCAGCAGTCGCCGGGAGTCGAAGCGGTCCGTGAACCAGCCCGAGGCCACCGTGCCGATCACGTCGAACACGCCGACCACCGCCAGCAGCCCGGCGGCCGCCGTCACCGGCATGCCGTGGTCGTGGGCGGCGGGTACGAAGTGGGTCTTGACCAGGCCGTTCGTCGAGGCGCCGCAGATCGCGAAGGTGCCCGCCAGCAGCCAGAACGGACCTGTCCGGGCAGCGTCCAGCAGCACCCGCAGCGCCCGCCGGGTCGCGCCCGGGGTCGGGGCCGGCTTCTCCGCGTACGAGCCGCCGTACGGCGCGAGCCCCACGTCCGCCGGGTGGTCGCGCATCAGCAGCCACACGAAGGGGGAGACGGCCAGCGCCGCCAGGGAGACCGTCACCGTCGCCGGGCGCCAGCCGTGCTGGTCCACCAGCCAGGCCAGCAGCGGCAGGAAGACCAGCTGACCGGAGGCGCCGGCCGCGGTCAGGATGCCGGTGACCAGGCCGCGCCGGGCGGTGAACCAGCGGTTCGTCACCGTCGCCGCGAAGGCCAGGGCCATGGAGCCGCTGCCCAGCCCCACGACGACGCCCCAGAACAGCACGAGCTGCCAGGGCTCGGTCATCCACACCGTGGCCAGCGAGCCCGAGGCGATGACGAGCAGGGCCAGGGCCACGACCCGGCGGATGCCGAACCGGTCCATCAGCGCGGCGGCGAAGGGGGCGGTGAGCCCGTACAGCGCGAGATTGACCGATACGGCGAGCCCGATCGTGCCGCGCGACCAGTCGAACTCCGCGTGCAGCGGCTCGATGAGCAGTCCGGGCAGGGAGGCGAAGCCCGCCGCGCCGATGATCGTCACGAAGGCGACGGCGGCGACGAACCAGGCGCGGTGGACACGGGCGGGCTGCCGAGGGGCGCGCGGGGTGGCCGTGGAGGCGGGGGCTGTCTGGGACACGTCGACAGCTTCCGGCCACCGGGGGACCGCACGAAAGTGGCTTGACCGTCATGGTTCGCTACGATCGGGCCATGGAGTCGACGAAGCCGGAGAAGTCGCAGGAGCGGGCGCACCGCGTCGTCGTCCTCGCCCTCACCGGGCTGCTGCCCTTCGAGCTCGGCATCCCGCACCGGATCTTCGGGCGGGCCAAGGACCCGGCCGGGCGGCCGCTGTACGAGATCCTCACCTGCGGGCTCGAACCGGGGCCGGTGCGCACGGACGCCGACTTCGCGGTCCATGTCGAGCACGGCCCCGAACTGCTGGCCACCGCCGACACGGTGGTGGTGCCGGCCTCGTACGAGCTCGGCCCGGTGCACGAGGAGGGCCGGCTGAGCGAGGAGCTCGCGGCGGCACTCGCGCACATCCGGCCCGGCACCCGGCTGGTCTCCATCTGCACGGGCAGCTACGTCCTCGCCGCCGCCGGGTACCTGGACGGCCGCCCCGCCACCACCCACTGGGCCTCCGCCGAGCACTTCCAGCAGCTCTTCCCGGCCGTCCGGGTCGACCCGGACGTGCTCTACACCGACGACGGGGACGTGCTCACCTCGGCCGGCGTCGCCGCCGGTGTCGACCTGTGCCTGCACATCGTGCGCCGCGACCACGGCACGGCCGTCGCCAACGAGGTGGCCCGGCGGACGGTCGTACCGCCCCACCGGGAGGGCGGGCAGGCGCAGTTCATCGCGCGCCCGATGCCGGAGCCGCAGCTCGCCAGCACCACGGCGGCCCGCGCGTGGGTGCTGGACCGGCTGCACGAACCGCTCCGGCTGACCGACCTGGCCCGACAGGAGGCCATGTCGGTCCGGACCTTCACGCGCCGGTTCCGCGAGGAGTCGGGCGTCAGCCCCGGCCGGTGGATCGTCGGCCGGCGGGTGGAGCGGGCCCGGCAGCTGCTGGAGCAGACGGAGCTGCCGATGGAGCAGGTGGCGCGGGACAGCGGTTTCGGTACGGCCCAGTCGCTGCGCAAGCACGTGCAGGCGGCGCTGGGGGTGAGCCCGACGGCGTACCGCCGCACCTTCCGTACGGCAGGCGTGGCAGGCACGGCAGACGCGGCGGGTACCGCAGGTGCGGCGGGCGCGGTGGGTAACCTGCCATCTCCTGATGGGCCATCAGATGATGCCGGGGCCGTGCATTGACTTCTCCCGCCCCCCGCTCGTGAATGGCCCCCTGCGCCGGGCTCGGGCGCGCGGGAACCCAGGGGGCGGGCAGTGCTAACAGGGGCGCGCAAGCGGAGATGGTCGGCGGCCGTGGGCTTGGTCGTGCTGGCGGCCACGACCGGGGGCGCGCTCGGCGCACCCGCCGCCGCCGAGGGGGAGACGCCCCCGGGCCAGGTGGACTTCCCCACCCACTGCCCGGCACCCCAGGAGGCCGGGCTCCCGCCCGCGGACGGACCGACCACCGCGCGGATCGCCGTCGACAACCCGGCCCCACGGGTCGGCGACACCGTCACCGTCACCTACCAGGTGGTGCGCACCCCCGCCGGCAACCCGGTCGGCGGCGAACTCCCCGCCGACGTGCTGACCCCGACCGGCCGGATCGTGTTGGCCGGCGCGCAGAGCGGCGAGGTCACGGTGGTCGGGGCCAAACGCAACGACCCCGTCCCGGCGGGCGCGGCCCTCCCCGCCGTCACGATGACCGGCACCTTCACCGTCACCGCACCCGGCCAGACCACCCTCGCCCCGGGCGGTTACACCCTGCACACCAGCCACCTGCTGGACCTGGACACCGTCTGCACCGCCGACGCCGCGTCCGCCGCTCCCGTCGCCGCCCGCCTGACCGCGACCGAGCTGCCGACGGCCAACCTGCGCAGCGTCTTCCTCGGCGCCGCCCAGGGCAGGCCGGGCGCCAAGGTCGAGGTCACCGCCGCCGGCTTCCCGCCGGGCGCGGCCGTCACGGTCGCCGGGCGGGCCGGCGCCGCCGAGACCGCCGACCGGGTGAGCGCCACCGCCGACGAACGGGGCACCGCCCTGGTCGAGCTGCCCGTCACGGACAAGGCCACCACCGCGGTGATCGCCTACGAGGGCGCCGCCTGGTCGGCGCGCCAGGGCTCGGGCCCGGCGGCGTACACGGTCATCGACGCCGCCCCGGGGCCGGCCCCCGCCGTCCGGAAGGTCACGGCCACCGTCGAGTCGGGCGTCCTCGGCATGACCCAGACCGGCGAGGACATCACCCTCGGCGCCGTCCCGTACGGCGACGGCGGCGCCGCCCCCGGCCGGATCGGGACGGTCACCGTCACCGACGCCCGCGGTGGTCCGGCCGGCTGGTCCCTGATCGGCAAGGTCACCGACTTCACCGGACCCGGCGGGGTCCGCATCCCGGGCGCCTCCCTGTCCTGGACCCCGACGTGCGTGGCGGCGGCCGGCAGTCGCAGCGTCTGTACGGCGGGCAGCGCGGGCGTGGTCGGGCCGGAGGGGGCCCTCCTGGCCTCCACCCCCGACGCGGCGCCGGCCGGCGGCACCTTCACCGTCGACGCCACGGTGACCCTGCGGGTGCCGCCGTACACCCCGCCGGGCGCGTACACGGCGGTCCTGACCCTGACCCTGTCGTGACGGGCCGGACAGGACGGACGAGCCCACCGCTGCTCCGCCGTCTCCGGGGACTCCGCCCCGGACCCCGCGCATCGAACGTCGGCAGGGCTGTCTTCGGCGCCGCCCTGCTCGCCCTCGCCCTCGCCCCCGCCGGGACGGCGACGGCCGCCGACGACGGGCAGTGGTCCGTGTCGCCGGTCGCGAACACCGTCGGGCAGCGGCCCTCCTTCTACCTCGCCGCCGCGCCCGGCCGGTCCGTCGCCGACGCCGTCACCCTCACCAACCGCACCGACCGGCCCCGTACCTTCCGGCTGTACGTCGCCGACGCCTACAACACCGCCCGCGACGGAGGCTTCGCCGTGCGCGGCCCCGAGGAGCCGCGGCGGGCCACCGCCGCGTGGGCGAAGCTCGACCGGGAGCGCGTCACCGTCGCCGCCCACGGGTCGGTCGCCGTCGGCTTCACCCTCACCGTCCCCGACCGGGCGGAACCGGGAGACCACCCCGGCGCCGTCGTGGCCCTGGAGGAACGGCCGGCCGCCGCGAGGCCCGACGCCGGCCGGGGGATCGGCGTACAGCAGGCCGTCGCCGCCCGGCTGTACCTGCGGGTCACCGGCCCCACCGCCCCCGCCCTCACCGTCCGGGGCGTCACCGTGCGCCGTCGCGGCTCCGGAGCGGACATCTCGTACACGCTCACCAACATCGGCAATGTCACCCTCCGCCCCCGGGCCGGTCTCACCGCCACCGGTGTCCTCGGCCGCTCGCTCCTCGCCCGCGAGCTCGGCGGACTGCCCGCCGAGCTGCTGCCGGGTCAGGAAGTACGGCTCAGCGCCCGTTGGGAGGGCGCGCCCAGAGCGGAATGGGCCGAGGTCACCGTGCGCGCGCGGGCCGACGGAACCACAGCTCAGGGCCGTGCGGACCTCGCCGACCACCCCTCGTTCACGGCCGTGGCGGCCCTCGTCGCCGTGATCTGGTCGGCGCTGGGAGCCGCATCGGGGAGAATGGCCCGTATGAGCGATCGTTCCCCCGAGTCCACCGCCCCGCACCGTGCGGGGTTCGCCTGCTTCGTCGGCCGCCCCAACGCGGGGAAGTCGACCCTCACCAACGCACTCGTGGGCACCAAGGTCGCGATCACCTCCAACCGGCCGCAGACCACCCGCCACACCGTTCGCGGCATCGTGCACCGCCCCGACGCCCAGCTCGTCCTCGTCGACACGCCCGGCCTCCACAAGCCGCGCACCCTGCTCGGCGAGCGCCTCAACGACGTCGTACGGACCACCTGGGCCGAGGTCGACGTCATCGGCTTCTGCCTGCCGGCCGACCAGAAGCTCGGCCCCGGCGACAAGTTCATCGCCAAGGAGCTGGCGGGGATCAAGAAGACCCCCAAGATCGCCATCATCACCAAGACCGACCTGGTCGAGTCCAAGCAGCTGGCCGAGCAGCTCCTCGCCGTGCACCAGCTCGGCGCCGAGCTCGGCTTCGAGTGGGCCGAGATCGTTCCCGTCTCGGCCGTGGGCGACACCCAGGTCCAGCTGCTGGCCGACCTGATCGCGCCGCTGCTGCCGGAGAGCCCGCCGCTCTACCCGGAGGGCGACCTCACCGACGAGCCCGAGATGGTCATGGTCGCGGAGCTGATCCGCGAGGCCGCGCTGGAGGGCGTACGGGACGAGCTCCCGCACTCCATCGCCGTGGTCGTCGAGGAGATGATCCCGCGCGAGAACCGTCCGGCGGACCGCCCGCTGCTCGACATCCACGCCAACGTCTACATCGAGCGGCCGAGCCAGAAGGGCATCATCATCGGCCCGAAGGGCTCCCGCCTGAAGGAGGTCGGGATGAAGTCGCGCAAGCACATCGAGGCGCTGCTCGGCACCCCGGTCTTCCTCGACCTGCACGTGAAGGTCGCCAAGGACTGGCAGCGGGACCCCAAGCAGTTGCGCAAGCTGGGCTTCTGAGGCGGGCACGGCACGCCACGCCACGCCACGACGGAACGAACGACGACACGACGAACGGACGCCGCCCCGCAGGGGGCCGCGTCCGTTCGTCGTTCTGCCGTTCTGGTGTTCCGTCGTTCCGGCGCTCTGCCGTCGCGTTCGGCTACGCGGGCCGGCGCACCCGCACCACGTTGTCCGTACGGGTCCCGGGCGTGCCGTCGGGCTGGTTCTGGACCCGCTCGGTCTCCTCGGCCCGCAGTACCTCCCAGCCCGCCGTGATCGGCTCCAGCTGCGCGAGGACCTCCGCGGGCGTGGGGAAGTGCGCCTCCTCCCGCTCCTCCTGCCAGGGCGCCCAGCCCGCGTGACCGACCACCAGGAGGGTGCCGCCGGGTGCCACGGCCGAGGCGGCCGCGCGCAGGACGGCGTCCCGGGGGAAGTCCCCGTAGTTGTGCAGGAAGCAGGCCGAGACGAGGTCGAACTCCCCTTCCGGGAAGGACTCCGTCAGATCGTGCCGCGCGAAGGCGACCCGGTCCGCGACCCCGGCCTCCGCGGCGTGCTCGGCCGCGCGGCCGAGGGCGACCCCGGAGATGTCGGTCCCGGTGACCGTCCATCCGCCGCGAGCCAGCCAGACGGCGTCGGCGCCCTCCCCGCACCCGAGGTCCAGGGCCCGGCCGGGGGCGAGGGCGGACACCTCGTGCACCAGCATGGCGTTGGGCTCGCCGCTCCAGATCCGGTCGCTCTCCCCGTAGCGGCCGTCCCAGAACGCCTCGCCGGCGGGCGGTGCGTCCGCGGGGTAGTCGTGGGAGTGTGCGTGCGTGTGGGTGTGCTCGGTCATGGGTCCCTCTTCCAGTACGGGTGCCGGTACGGCCGATGCTCCGCCCGCCGAGGGACCTACGGCAAACTTTGTTGCCGACCTGGCAAAGAGCGGCGGATCACACCTCGGGTTCGGCGATCAGGGCCGTGGCGACGCGGCGGAAGCCGATGCGCGAGTAGACGCGGGCCACGTCCTCGTCGCCCGCCGAGAGGAAGACCGTACGGGCCCCGCGCTCCCGGGCCCGGGCGACGAGGGCGGCCGTGACCCCGAGGGCCAGGCCCTGGCGGCGGGCCGAGGGGAGGGTGCCGACGCCCACGACCTCCACGACGTCCCCGACCGGGTTGTACTGGCCGGCGCACAGCACCACGCCGTCCCGTACGGCCGCGGCCAGGGCCGTGGTGCCCGCCGCCAGCTTCCCGGAGACGCGCGCCCGGCCCTCCTCGGCCGCCGGCTCCGTCATCGCCGCCGCCAGTTCCGCGGGTCCGGCCTCGCCCACGGCCGTTCCCGGGGCCCCGAAGGCCAGGGCCGGGACCGTCACCGCGGCGGTCAGCAACGGGTCGTCGGCGTCGAGCAGCCGGACCTCCGGGTGCGGGGGAAGGGCCTCGGCCGCGGGGTCCAGGACCATCAGGGGGTGCGCGTGGACCCGTAGTCCCGCCGCCTCCACCGCCGCCCGGAGCGAGGGGCTGGTTTCGGCCACCCACTCGAAGGCCTCGGGCACCTTCAGCTCCCGTTGGCGCTCCCAGACCCGTTCCACGTCGGCCCGGGTCGCCTCGGTGCCGCCGAGCGTGGGCCGCGCGTAGTACGGCCAGCCCGTGCCCTCCTGGACGAAGAGGGTCAGCGGGCCGAAGTCCTCGGCGCGGGCACCGCCCACCCGCGGCACCGTGTCGTAGTACCGCTCCAGCTCGGACAGCGTCGAATCGATCATGTTGTCGGTCATTCGGCCATCCAAACAAAGCGGCGCCGACCGGGCACCTTCTTTCCTCAGGCACCCTCCTTCAGTACGCGTGAGATCAGTGCCCGTTGGGCGTCCGTCAGGTGCGGTTCCGCGCACGCCACCGTCCGACCGTCCACCGTGATCCGGTACGAGAAGCCGTCCCGTACCCGGTCCGCCGGGTCGGCGGGCGGGGCGGGCCGCAGCGCGAGCTGGGCCAGGGCCCGCCACTCGTCCTCGTCCGGCCGGCCCGCGGTGTCCATCTCGGCCCGGCGCTCGATGCCCGCGAAGCCGCCCGTCCGTATCACCTGAATGCGCATGGCAGCCCTCTACCCCGCGAGCGGGACACCCACCGCGGACCACGCCTTCTGGAGCGCCTGGTGCTCGGCGCCACCGTCCCCGTACCGGGTCACGGCCGCCGCCGTCGAGAGCCGCGCGAAGTCCGCGAAGTCCGCGTTCTCGGCGAGCTCCCCACCGGTCAGGGCGTCGTACCAGATCTGTCCGGCCCGCTCCCAGGCCTTGCCGCCCAGCTCGGTCGCCACGATGTAGAAGGCGTGGTTGGGGATGCCCGAGTTGATGTGGACGCCGCCGTTGTCGCTGTGGGTGTTCACGTAGTCGTCCATGGTGGCCGGCTGCGGGTCCTTGCCGAGCTCGTCGTCGTCGTACGCGGTGCCCGGCGCCTTCATCGAGCGCAGCGCGACGCCGGTGACATTCGGGCCGAGCAGCCCGGCCCCGATCAGCCAGTCGGCCTGCTCGGCGGTCTGCTCCAGCGAGTACTGCTTGATCAGTGAGCCGAAGACGTCGGACATCGACTCGTTCAGGGCACCGGACTGGCCGCGGTAGGTCAGGTTCGCCGTGTACTGGGTGACACCGTGGGTCAGCTCGTGCCCGATGACGTCCACCGACACGGTGAAGTCGAGGAAGAGGTCCCCGTCCCCGTCGCCGAAGACCATCTGCCGGCCGTCCCAGAAGGCGTTGTTGTAGTCCTCGCTGTAATGGACGGTCGCGTCCAGGGCGAGCCCGGCGTCGTCGATGGAGCGCCGCCCGAAGCCCTTGAGGAACAGTTCGTAGGTGGCCCCGAGCCCGGCGTAGGCGCGGTTGACGGTGGCGTCCTGGCTCAGCGGGCCGCCCTCGCCCCGGACCTTCTTCCCGGGCAGCCGGGTGCGGTGCTGGGCGTCGTAGATCGTCCGCTCCGGATCGTCGGAGGCCGTCACGGCGAGGGTGGGGACGACGCCCCGGACGGCGGTGACCCGGCGCCGGGTACGCAGCAGGGAGTCGCGTTCCAGGGTGCGCTGGGCGAGGTCGGCGCGGCGGGAGTCCTCGGAGCGGGCGGCCTTGTCGAGGAGGTGCGGCGGTACGACCGTGCAGAAGACGGGGTCGTGGCGGTGGGCGTGGGAGGCATCCATGCCGGAAATGTGGCAGTGGGTCATGACGCTGTCACTACCTGCGACCATGATTCATTCACTTGTCTGAAAGCGGTAACGCTGGATTGACGGAACAACCGGACCTGACGGGTGTGAACGAGGCTTGGCTCACATTTGGGGCAAATCGGACCCTCGGGTCTTGCATACTGAAACAGGTCCTCGCGCAACGGCGCGGCTCGGCTAGGCTCGGCCCATCATGCGTTTCGGGCTGCTTCTCCTTAGCTGCCGCGGCGAGGGTCTGTAGTCGTAGGCCGACCCCCTCCCCGCGGAGTTCGGTGTTGCGGTTTTCACTACCGCCGTCGGCCGTCCCAGCGAACTACACGCGGACACGCGAGGAGCCCAACGCCATGAGCCAGCAGCCTTTTGTCGGTCGCCCCACGCCCATCACGAACGCGACCCACACCCAGAAGACCTCCGGCATGCCGATCCACAAGTACGGCTCGTACGAGCAGGTGGACATCCCGGATCGCACCTGGCCGGACGCCCGCGTCAGCAAGGCCCCCCGCTGGCTCTCCACCGACCTGCGCGACGGCAACCAGTCGCTGATCGACCCGATGACCCCCGCCCGCAAGCGCGAGATGTTCGACCTGCTGGTGCGCATGGGCTACAAGGAGATCGAGGTCGGCTTCCCCTCCTCCGGCGAGACCGACTTCGCCTTCGTGCGCTCCATCATCGAAGAGGGCGCGATCCCGGACGACGTCACCATCTCCGTACTGACCCAGGCCCGCGAGGACCTGATCGAGCGGACCGTGGAGTCCCTGGTCGGCGCCAAGCGCGCCACCGTCCACCTGTACAACGCCACGGCCCCGACCTTCCGCCGGGTCGTCTTCCGCGGCTCCAAGGAGCAGATCAAGCAGATCGCCGTCGACGGCACCCGCCTGGTCATGGAGTACGCGGACAAGCTGCTGGGTCCCGAGACCACCTTCGGCTACCAGTACAGCCCGGAGATCTTCACCGACACCGAGCTGGACTTCGCCCTGGAGGTCTGCGAGGCCGTCTGTGACGTCTGGCAGCCGGCCGAGGGCCGCGAGATCATCCTGAACCTGCCCGCCACCGTGGAGCGCTCGACGCCGTCCACGCACGCGGACCGCTTCGAGTGGATGGCCCGCAACCTGACCCGCCGCGAGCACATCTGCATCTCCGTGCACCCGCACAACGACCGCGGCACCGCCGTCGCCGCCGCCGAACTGGCCCTGATGGCCGGCGCCGACCGCATCGAGGGCTGCCTGTTCGGGCAGGGCGAGCGCACCGGCAACGTCGACCTGATCACGCTGGGCATGAACCTGTTCTCCCAGGGCATCGACCCGCAGATCGACTTCTCGCAGATCGACGAGATCCGTCGCACCAGCGAGTACTGCAACCAGATGGAGGTCCACCCGCGCCACCCCTACGCGGGCGACCTGGTCTACACCGCCTTCTCCGGCTCCCACCAGGACGCCATCAAGAAGGGCTTCGACGCGATGGAGGCCGACGCGGCCGCCGCCGGCAAGACCGTCGACGACATCGAGTGGGCCGTGCCCTACCTGCCGATCGACCCGAAGGACGTCGGCCGCTCCTACGAGGCCGTCATCCGGGTCAACTCGCAGTCCGGCAAGGGCGGCATCGCCTACGTCCTGAAGAACGACCACAAGCTGGACCTGCCGCGCCGCATGCAGATCGAGTTCTCCCGGATCATCCAGGCCAAGACCGACTCCGAGGGCGGAGAGGTCACGCCGAAGGCGATCTGGTCGGTCTTCGAGGACGAGTACCTGCCCAACCCCGAGAACCCGTGGGGCCGCATCCAGCTGCGCTCCGGTTCGACGGCCACCGACAAGGACGGCACGGACACGCTGACCGTCGAGGCGGTCGTGGACGGTGTGGAGACGGTCCTGGACGGCACCGGCAACGGTCCGATCTCGGCCTTCTTCGACGCGCTGGCCGGCATCGGCATCGACGCCCGCCTGCTGGACTACACCGAACACACCATGAGCGAGGGCGCCTCCGCCGTGGCCGCCTCGTACATCGAGTGCGCGATCGACGGCCGTGTCCTGTGGGGCATCGGCATCGACGCCAACACCACCCGCGCCTCCCTGAAGGCGGTCATCTCCGCCGTCAACCGCGCGGGCCGCTGACCACTCGTACGTGAGCCCCGCCCCCCTTCCTCCGGGAAGGTGGGCGGGGCTTCGTCGTGCGGCTCAGCGGGCCAGGTAGCCCCCGTCCACCGGCAGGATCACGCCCGTCACGAACGAGGCCGCGTCCGAGGCCAGGAAGGCGATGACGCGGGCCACCTCCGCCGGCTCCCCGAGCCGGCCCATCGGGTGCGCCGCCTCGACCTCCGTCAGGTACTCCGGCCCGCCCGGCTCGTCCTTCAGCGCGATCACCCGCTCCGTACGGATGGTTCCCGGTGCCACCGCGTTGACCCGGATCCCGTGCGCCGCCCACTCCACCGCGAGGTGCTTGGTCAGCCCGGACGCCACGAACTTCGCGGGTCCGTACGCGGCCTGGCGGGCCTGCCCGGCCACCCCCGAGATCGACGACACGCAGACCAGGGCGCCACCGGGGCGCGGCTGCGCGGTCATCGCCTCGATGGCGTACTTGCAGGTCAGGAACATGCCGCGGCCGTCGACCGCCATGACGTGGTCCCAGTCCTCGGGACTGGTCTCCCGTACGTCGGAGAGGGGGAGCACCCCGGCGTTCGCCACGGCGACGTCCAGGCGCCCGTAGGCCTCGACGGCGGCCGTGACCATCGCGCGATTGGCCTGCGGATCGGCGACGTCACCGACGACCGCGGTGATCGCGTACCCCTCGCCGGCCAGTTCCGTACGCAGGGCCTCCACCCCGGGGCCGTCGATGTCGGCCGCGGTCACCCGGGCCCCGGACCGGGCCAGCAGCAGGGCCGTGGCCCGGCCGATCCCGCTCGCGGCGCCGGTGACCAGACAGGACTTCTCGTTCATGCGGCGAACCCTAGAGGGAGCGGGGAGCGGACGGGGGGACGCCGGGGACGCAGACCGGCCAAGTCCGGGGCGCGGGACATGTTGTCTTGTCACACGACTGACGCATCCTCATCGATGTGGCTAACATCACGCCAACCCGGCGATGTTGCCGGCAGGTTACGGAGGTGCGACGTGCTGCCAGTTCGGGGTGGGGACGGCCGGAAGCTGACGGTCTGGGGCACCCGTACCACCTGGAGCACCGTGGGCGACGGGGAGTTCTTCTGCCCGGCCTGCGGTGGCGACCGCAATTACCGCAGGCGGACCGGCAGGCGCCGGTTCACCGTCCTGGGGGTGCCGCTGCTGCCCCGCGGGCAGGCCGGTCCTGTCATCGAGTGCCAGGGCTGCCGCGCGCGCTTCGCCACCGACGTCCTGGACCACCTCACCACGACCCGGTTCACGGCCCTCCTGCGCGACGCCGTGCACACCGTGGCGCTGGCCGTGCTCACCGCGGGCGGGACGGCCTCGCGCAGCGCGCTGGAGGCCGCGGTGGGTGCCGTACGGGCCGCGGGCTTCCAGGAGTGCACCGAGGAGCAGCTGGAGTCCCTCGTGGAGGCGCTGTCCACGGACGAGGGGCGGCTCGGGCTGTACGACGTCCCGGAGTGCTGCGGGGCCGCGCTGTCGATAGAGCTCCACGAGGCACTGGAACCGCTGGCTCCGCACCTGGCCGGCCCGGGCCGCGAATCGATCCTGCTCCAGGGGGCCCGTATCGCGCTGGCGGACGGCCCGTACACCCCGGCCGAGCGCGAGGTGCTCGCCACGGTCGGCTCGGCGCTGCGGATCGACACGGACGAGGTGACCCGACTGCTGTCGGCGGTACGCGCTCCCTGAGGGGCCGTGTTCCACGGATCCACACGAGCGGCCCCGCGCGAATGCGTCGTGCGGGGCCCTTCCGTGTCCGACCCGTGGACCTCGGAGGGGTCCGTTCCGGCCGAAACGGCCCTCCGCGACGTAACGATCCGGCCTCACGGGGCCTGTTTCGGGACTGCGTGAACGTCATGTGAAGGCTGCGGGCGCACGCTCCGTGCCCGATGTGTCCACCAGTCGGACGGCCGGAACGGCGCCTTCGAGTGTGCCCCTTCGACGGCCGGCGAAGCCCATATCCGCACGTCATGGCGGATGTGTCGGACGGTCACGCGGCAGGAACGCCTGGCTCCGTGCCCCTGCGCGCATACCCCTGCCGAAGACTGCGCACCACTGGAGAAACCTACAGATCGGGCGGGCCTGAACGTCAACAGTTTGTCGAAGTCGACGATATGTGTGGCGCCCCCCACAGGCGTTCAATTCCGGTCACACGACAAGACGGCGCCGTTGACACAGCGCGGCTTCGATTCACCTCGACGTGAACGCACTGACAACCCTGGCGTACCAACGGGTTAGCGACCCACTACGCCCAGGGACAACCAGATCTCCTCTCACTTACCTACCTTGAAGGGCAAGGCTGAGATGGCACGTGTCGCCGCCCGGCTTTCCACCGACGGAGAGCAGAGCACGCACCCGGTCGACGAGGTGCTCCCCCTCCCCAAGCTCGCGCTGTACGGCTTCCAGCACGTACTCGCCTTCTACGCCGGCGCGGTGATCGTCCCGATCATCGTCGGCAACGCGCTGAAGCTGAGCCCTGAACAGCTGGTCTACCTGATCAACGCGGACCTCTTCACCTGCGGTATCGCCTCGATCATCCAGGCCTTGGGCGTCGGCCGGATCGGCGCGCGCCTGCCGCTGATCCAGGGCGTGACCTTCACCGCGGTCTCCCCGATGATCGCCATCGGCCTCGGGGCCGGCGGCGGTACCGCCGCCCTGCTGGTCATCTACGGCGCGGTGATCACCGCCGGTATCGCCACCTTCGCCTTCGCCTGGCTACCCGCCAAGGCGTTCCGGACGGTGATGCGGCTGTTCCCGCCGGTCGTGACCGGCACGGTGATCACGGTGCTGGGCATCGTCCTGATCCCGGTCGGCCTCAACGACGCGGCGGGCGGGCTCGGCAGCCCCGACTTCGGGGATCCGAAGAACTTCGCCTACGCCGGCGGCACGATGCTCTTCATCCTGATCCTGATGAAGATCGGCAAGCCGTTCCTCTCCAGCATCTCGATCCTCCTCGGCCTGGTCGTCGGCACCACCGTCGCCTTCCTGCTCGGCGACGCGAAGTTCGGCGACGTGGGCGACTCCGCGTGGATCGGCGTCACCACCCCCTTCCACTTCGGTGCCCCGAAGTTCGAGTGGTTCCCGATCGTCCTGATGCTCATCGTCATGCTGATCACCATGGTCGAGACGACCGGTGACACCTACGCCGTCGGTGACATCGTCGGCAAGGAGGTCGACAGCGAGACCGTGGCCCGCGCCCTGCGTGCCGACGGCGCCGCGACCGCCCTCGGCGGTGTCCTGAACTCCTTCCCGTACGTGGCCTTCGCCGAGAACGTCGGCCTGGTGCGGATGACGAAGGTGAAGAGCCGGTTCGTGGTGGTCGCCGCGGGTGTCTTCATGATCGTCCTGGGTCTGCTGCCCAAGGCCGCCGCGATCGTCGCCGCCGTCCCGCACGGAGTCCTCGGCGGCGCCGCCACCGTCATGTTCGCCATGGTCGCCCTGGCCGGTATCCAGACCCTGGCCAAGGTGGACCTGAAGGAGGAGAAGAACGCACTGATCGTCGGCGTCTCCCTCGCCTTCGCCCTGCTCCCCGCGACCGTCCCGGTCTTCTTCACCAAGCACATGGACCCGGACCTGTCCTCGCTGCTCAACAGCGGCGTGACGCTCGGTGCCACGGCCGCCATCGTCCTCAACCTGGTCTTCAACGGCCTGGGCAAGGAAGGCGCCCACGACGCCCCGAAGGTCGAACTGCCCGCCCAGGTGGCGGAGGCGGACAAGGAATCCGCGGCAGCCGTACCGGCTCAGGCGGGTGAGGGCGAAGCCGCCCGGACCCCGGCCTCCTGACCCTCCCAAGGGGTGACCCCGGCCGGGCCCCGCGCCCGGCCGGGGTCGCGGCCGTGCACGGCTGCGACACCGCGCCCGTGGCCGCGTCGCCGTACGGGACAATGGGCGCATGAGTCTGTTCCGCGACGACGGCATCGTGCTGCGCACCCAGAAGCTGGGTGAGGCGGACCGCATCATCACGCTGCTGACCCGCGGCCACGGCCGGGTGCGGGCCGTCGCCCGCGGGGTCCGGCGTACGAAGTCCAAGTTCGGCGCCCGGCTGGAACCTTTCTCCCACGCCGACGTGCAGTTCTTCGCCCGCGGCAGCGAACTGATCGGCCGCAGTCTGCCGCTCTGCACCCAGACCGAGATCATCGCCCCGTACGGCAACGGCATCGTCACCGACTACGCCCGCTACACCGCCGGCACCGCCATGCTGGAGACCGCCGAGCGGTTCACGGAGAACGAGGGCGAGCCCGCCGTGCAGCAGTACCTGCTGCTCGTCGGAGCCCTGCGCACCCTCTCCCGCGGCGAGCACGAGCCCCACCTCATCCTCGATGCCTTCCTGCTGCGCTCCCTCGCCGTCAACGGCTACGCGCCCAGTTTCGACGACTGCGCGAAGTGCGGCATCCACGGACCCAACCGGCACTTCTCCGTCGCCGCGGGCGGGGTCATATGCGGGGACTGCCGGGTGCCCGGCAGCGTCGTACCCTCATCTGAGGCCATCGCCCTGCTCAGCGCCCTGCTGACGGGCGACTGGGGGCATGCCGACGCGTGCGAGGCGCGTCACGTGCGGGAGGGCAGCGGGCTGGTCTCCGCCTATTTGCACTGGCATCTGGAGCGCGGGCTACGCTCCCTGCGATACGTCGAGAAATAGGAGCTGGACACATGGCACGACGCGGGATTCTGGGGCGCTCTCGCCGCGAGTACAAGGTTCCCGAGCCGCACCCGTCCGGCGCGGTCCCGCCGAAGATCCCCGGCGAGCTGGTCCCGAACCACGTGGCGATCGTCATGGACGGCAACGGCCGCTGGGCCAAGGAGCGCGGCCTGCCGCGCACCGAGGGCCACAAGGTCGGCGAGGGCGTCGTGCTCGACGTGCTCAAGGGCTGCCTGGAGATGGGCGTCAAGAACCTCTCCCTCTACGCCTTCTCGACGGAGAACTGGAAGCGCTCGCCCGACGAGGTCCGCTTCCTCATGAACTTCAACCGCGACGTCATCCGGCGCCGCCGCGACGAGATGAACGAGCTGGGCATCCGCATCCGCTGGGTCGGCCGTATGCCGAAGATGTGGAAGTCGGTCGTCCAGGAGCTCCAGGTCGCACAGGAGCAGACCGTCGACAACGACGCCATGACCCTGTACTTCTGCGTCAACTACGGCGGCCGCGCGGAGATCGCGGACGCGGCGCAGGCCATCGCCCGCGATGTCGCCGCCGGCAAGCTGGACCCGTCGAAGGTCAACGAGAAGACCTTCGCCAAGTACATCTACTACCCGGACATGCCGGACGTGGACCTGTTCCTGCGCCCGAGCGGCGAGCAGCGCACCTCCAACTACCTGCTCTGGCAGAGCGCGTACGCCGAGATGGTCTACCAGGACGTGCTGTGGCCCGACTTCGACCGCCGTGACCTGTGGCGGGCCTGCCTGGAGTACGCCCAGCGCGACCGCCGCTTCGGCGGGGCCGTCCCCAACCAGGGGGAGCCGGGCACCTCCGCCTGAGCGTCGTCTACGCTCCCGTGCCATGCACTTGGACGAAGATCACACGCAGCGGACGCAGGACACGGAGTCGGCCGTATTCGTGTACCTGCCGACGCTCGAGGACTTTCAGGGGGCCATCCGGGCCCGCGCCCGTAGGACGGGGGCGGGCCGGGTGGAGACGGCCCTGCCCCCGCTGCTCACGACCTGCCTGATGCTGGGATTCGGCGTGTCCCGCGGGTTCCTGCCGGTCGTCCTCGCGGTGAGCCTGGTGCTGGCACTGGGCGCCGGGCTGTTCGGCGCCGCGCGCACCCGGCGTGGCATGGCGCGCCGGCTCCACGCGGCGATGGCCACGTACGGGCAGTGCCGCACGGAGGTCGACGAGCGGGGCGCCGCGACCACGGGCGAGACCATGTCCTACACGGCCGACTGGAAGCTGTACACGCACTACACGGAGACCCCGGAGCTCTTCGTCCTGCTCGGGGGCCATCGCGCGAGCTGCCTCGCGCTGCTGCCGAAGCGGGGAGCCCAGGAGCCGGCCGACGTCGATCGGCTGCGGGGGATCCTCGACCGGAACCTGCGGAAGCTCTAGGCCGCCTAGCCGGCGGCCGCGCAGTCGGCGCAGGTGCCGAAGATCTCGACCGTGTGGGCCACGTTCACGTAGCCGTGCTCGGCCGCGATGGACTCCGCCCACTTCTCCACGGCCGGACCCTCCACCTCGACGGCCTTGCCGCACTTGCGGCAGACCAGGTGATGGTGGTGGTCGCCGGTGGAGCAGCGGCGGTAGACGGACTCGCCGTCGCTGGTGCGCAGGACGTCGACCTCGCCGGCGTCCGCGAGCGACTGGAGGGTGCGGTAGACGGTGGTCAGGCCCACGGAGTCGCCACGGTGCTTGAGCATGTCGTGGAGTTCCTGGGCGCTGCGGAACTCGTCCACCTCGTCCAGCGCCGCGGCGACCGCCGCCCGCTGCCGGGTGGATCGTCCTCGTACTGGCGCGGTATTCATCTCGCCAGGCGCAGTCGCCACCGGTTCCTCCTCGTATCGGCCTCGGCCCATTGTGCCAGGCGGCCGACCTTTCTAGACCTTCACATCGTCCCTCGTGCAGACCTCTTCGGTGGCGGCGCGGGCCGCCCGTGCCCGTCGCCTCGCCAGTGGCGTCGACACGGCCGTCGTCACGACGAAGACGCCGATGGCGAGCAGCACGATCGCCGCGCCGGAGGGTGCGTCGAGGTAGTACGTGGCGGTCACGCCGCTGAGCGAGACCAGCACGCCGATCAGCATGGCCAGCGACAGCGTCGCGGCGAAGCCCCGGGTGACCCGCTGGGCGGCCGCGACGGGGACCACCATCATGGCGCTGACCAGCAGCAGGCCCACGATCCGCATCGCCACCGTGACGGTGAGGGCGGCCGTGACGGCCATCAGGAGGTTCAGCGCCCGCACCGGCATGCCGGTGACCCGGGCGAACTCCTCGTCCTGGCTGATGGCGAACAACTGGCGGCGCAGTCCGACGGTGACGGCGAGGACGAACACGGCGAGGATCACCGCGGTCCAGACGTCCTGCGGCGCGACCGAGGTGATACCGCCGAAGAGGTAGCTGTTCAGGGTGGCCGTGGAGCCGCCCGCGAGGTGCATGATCATGATGCCGCCCGCCAGGCCGCCGTAGAAGAGCATGGCGAGGGCGACGTCGCCGCTGGTCTTCCCGCGGGAGCGGATGTACTCCATGCCGACCGCGCCGACGACGGCGACGACGGAGGCCATCCACACCGGGCTGGTGTTCAGCAGGAAGCCGAGGCCGACGCCGGTGAGGGCCACGTGGCCGATGCCGTCGCCGATGACCGCCTGGCGGCGCTGGACGAGGTACGTGCCGATCGCGGGCGCGGTGAGGCCGACGATGGCGGCTGCGATCAGGGCCCGCTGCATGAAGGCGTATTCGAAGAGGTCCATCAGCTCAGCAGTCCCGTCCGCAGGGGCTCGGCGTCGTGCGCCGCGTGGGGGTGTACGTGGTCGTGGCCGGGCAGCGCGTGCTGTCCCACGGCCTCCGGGGGCGGCCCGTCGTGGACCACACAGCCGTCGCGCAGGACGACGGCCCGGTCGATCAGGGGCTCCAGCGGGCCCAGTTCGTGCAGGACGAGCAGGAGGGTGGTGCCGAGGGCCTTCTGCGCGCGCAGGGCGTTCGCGAGGACCTCCTGGTTGGCGAGGTCCACGCCCGCCATCGGCTCGTCCATGATCAGCAGTTCGGGTTCGACGGCGAGCGCCCGGGCGATGAGCACCCGCTGGTGCTGGCCGCCGGAGAGGGCGTTGACCGAGGAGGAGGCGTACTGCTCCATGTCGAGCAGGGCCAGAGCGCGCTCGACCGCGGCCTTGTCGGCCTTGCGCAGGATCCCGAAGCGGGAGCGGGCCAGCCGGCCGGCGGAAACGACCTCGCGGACGGTGGCGGGGACCCCACCGGCCGCCGTGGTGCGCTGCGGGACGTACCCGATGCGCGACCACGAGCGGAAGCGCTTGAACTCGGTGCCGAAGAGGGACAGCTCGCCGTCGGTCAGGGGGACCTGGCCGACCACGGCGCGCACGGCCGTGGACTTGCCGGAGCCGTTGGCGCCGAGCAGGGCGACGACCTCGCCGGGTCGGACGGTCAGGTCGACGCCGCGCAGCACGGGGCGCGAGCCGAGCGAGGCCGTGGCCCCGCGCAGGGATATGACGGGCTGGTCCGCTGACTGTGCCGGCGTCGACTGCATGGCTCGCGCCTCCGTTGCTGCTGTCATCTACTTGGCTCCGAGCGCCTTCTGGAGGTTCTTCAGGTTGGACCGCATGACCTCGAAGTAGTCAGCGCCCTGGGACTTGTCGGTGATTCCTTCGAGCGGGTCCAGGACGTCGGTCCTCAGACCGGTGTCCGCCGCCAGGGTCCGGGCCGTCTTGTCGCTGGCCAGGGTCTCGAAGAACACGGTGGAGACATTCTCCTGCTTGGCGAGGCCCTGGAGTTCCTTCATCCGGGCCGGGCTCGGCTCGGACTCGGGGTCGACGCCGGAGATGGCCTCCTGGTCGAGGCCGTAGCGCTCGGCGAGGTAGCCGAAGGCGGAGTGGGTGGTGACGAAGGTCTTGGAGGCCGTGTTCTTCAGACCGTCCTTGAACTCCGAGTCCAGCGCGGTCAGTTTGCCGACCAGCTCGTCGGTGTTCTTCCTGTAGTCCGCGGCGTGCTCGGGGTCGGCCTTCTCCAGGGCGGCACCGACCCCCTTGGCGATCTCCGCGTACTTGGTGGGGTCGAGCCAGACGTGCGGGTCCCGGCCTGCCTCGCCGTGGTCGTGGTCATGGTCGTGTCCCTCGCCCTCGGCGTGGCCCTCGGCGCCGTGGTCGTGGCCGGCCGAGCCGTGGACCTTCAGCTCGGTCAGGGTCGCGGCGTCGACGACGTTCTTCACGCCGGACAGGGCGACGGCCTTGTCGACGGCGGGCTGCAGGCTCTTGAGGTAGACGACGACGTCGGCCTCGCCGAGCCGCCCGGTCTGCTTCGGAGTGATCTCCAGGTCGTGCGGTTCGACGCCGGGCTTGGTCAGGCTGTCGACCTTCACGTGGTCCTTGCCGATCTGCTCGGCGAGGAAGGCCATGGGGTAGAACGATGCCGTCACGCCGACCTTGCCGTCCTTGCCGCCGCCGGTGCCGGCAGCGGCTCCGGAGCAGGCGGTCAGGGCCGTGGCGCCGAGGGCGACGGCTCCGGCAAGGGCGGCGGTGGGTATGAGGCGGCGTACGTTCATGACATCCATTTTCATCAAAGATGGAAACGATTGTCAACAACCCAGGTGGGAGGCCCGGGGGGCCGGACCTGGAACGGGAACCGATTTGAAAGCGGGGGTGCGGGCGCCGGTAATCTAAAGACTTCGCCGTTCGTCCTCGTAATGAAGAGAGCACCGTGGCCGCCGACAAGATCGAAACCATCGTCAGCCTGAGCAAGCGCCGTGGCTTCGTTTTCCCGTGCAGTGAGATCTACGGCGGCTCCAAGGCCGCCTGGGACTACGGCCCGCTCGGTGTCGAGCTCAAGGAGAACATCAAGCGCCAGTGGTGGAAGGCCATGGTCACCGGGCGTGAGGACATCGTCGGTATCGACTCCTCCGTGATCCTGGCCCCCGAGGTGTGGGTGGCCTCCGGCCACGTCGCCACCTTCTCGGACCCGCTGACCGAGTGCACGTCCTGCCACAAGCGTCACCGCGCGGACCACCTTGAAGAGGCGTACGAGGCCAAGCACGGCCGTATGCCCGCCAATGGTCTTGCCGACATCAACTGCCCCAACTGTGGTGTGAAGGGCCAGTTCACCGAGCCCAAGCAGTTCTCCGGCATGCTGGAGACCCACCTCGGCCCGACCCAGGACACCGGCTCGAAGGCGTACCTGCGCCCCGAGACCGCCCAGGGCATCTTCACCAACTTCGCCGTGGTGCAGACCACTTCGCGCAAGAAGCCGCCCTTCGGCATCGCGCAGATGGGCAAGTCCTTCCGCAACGAGATCACTCCGGGCAACTTCATCTTCCGCACCCGCGAGTTCGAGCAGATGGAGATGGAGTTCTTCGTCAAGCCGGGCGAGGACGAGCAGTGGCAGGAGTACTGGATGCAGGAGCGGTGGAACTGGTACCGCGACCTCGGCATCCGCGAGGAGAACATCCGCTGGTACGACCACCCGAAGGAGAAGCTGTCCCACTACTCGAAGCGCACCGCCGACATCGAGTACCGCTTCAACTTCGGTGGTAACGAGTTCTCGGAGCTCGAAGGCGTCGCCAACCGCACCGACTACGACCTCAAGGCCCACTCGGCGGCCTCGGGTGCGAACCTCACCTACCACGACCAGGAGTCGGGTGAGCGCTACACCCCGTACGTCATCGAGCCGGCCGCCGGTGTCAACCGCGCCATGCTCGCCTTCATGCTCGACGCGTACAACGAGGACGAGGCCCCCAACGCCAAGGGCGTCATGGAGAAGCGCACCGTGATGCGCCTCGACCCGCGCCTGGCCCCGATCAAGGTCGCCGTCCTGCCGCTGTCGCGCAACGCGCAGCTGTCGCCGAAGGCCAAGGGCCTCGCCGCCGACCTGCGCAAGAACTGGAACATCGAGTTCGACGACGCGGGTGCCATCGGCCGCCGCTACCGTCGCCAGGACGAGATCGGTACGCCGTTCTGCGTCACCGTCGACTTCGACACCCTGGACGACAACGCGGTGACCGTGCGCGAGCGCGACACCATGAAGCAAGAGCGCGTCTCCCTGGACCAGATCCAGGCCTACCTCGGCAGCCGTCTGCTCGGCTGCTAGGTCCTGCCGTACGAAGACCGGTGGCCCGGTGCGCTCGCAGCGCACCGGGCCACCGGTCTTTTCGCGGGGTGGGGCGGGGTGGGGCGGGATGGGGTCAGGAGGTCGCCGCGGCCTCGGCGGCGCGGCGCTCTCCCTCGGCCTGGGACCGCTTCCCGTACAGGGCGGTCCATACGCCGAGCGCGCCCAGCACCACGTAGATCATGATCGGACTGACCACCACCATGGTCTTGGTGGGCAGTAGGTAGGCGAGGACGACGCGGACGAGGGCCTCGGCGACGTAGGTGACGCCCCACACCAGCGTCATCCGGTTCATGGTGGTGCGGAAGCCCTCGTACTGCCACAGGCCGTTCCACCAGGCGGTGCTCTCCGGGGTGCCGTCGGTGGCGAACTTACGGCCGAAGTAGAACATCAGCGGGCGCGGCGCGAGCAGCGTCCCGAGGCAGAGCAGCCCGAACAGCCCGGTGACCCCCGAGTCCTTGATGAGCAGGGCGCGGGCCGAGTGCGCGCCGACCAGCGAGACGACGGCGGTGATCACCAGGAACACCATGGTGACGACGGCGAACTCGTCGAGCTTGCGCCGCCAGGCCACGCTGATAACGCTGTCGAGCACCGGCCAGGCGCTGCTGATCAGCAGCGCGGAGAACTCGCTCATGCCGTGGTCCTCGGTCAGCACGTTGTACGTGATGATCGGCGCGACCACGTTGAGCCCGATGGTCAGGATCCAACCGAGGGCGGCCGCACCACCCGAGCGCTTCGGAGGTGCCGGCCGTGCGTCTTGAGTTGCTGGTGTGGACAAGATTCCCCCTGGGGCGTGCCTGATGACGTGCGGTAGGGGGACCGTAAGGACTTTGACGGGACGCGAACAACCCAGAAGGTCCAAAATGATCATCAAATCGTCCGGACCGACTGCTTCCGGATGCCGGCCGGCCCGCGTCAGGCGCGCAGACCCCGGAGCACGAGGGCGGTGACCGCCTCGAACTCTGTGATGATCGTCGGCGAGAGCCAGTCGGCCGCGTACTGCGGGTCGTGGAAGCGACCGGTGGCGTCGAACACCGCGCGGGCCGCCGCCGGTACGTCGTCGGCGGCGAGCGAGCCCGCCGCGACGCCCTCGGCGATGATCCGGCCCAGCTGGTCGATCAGCTCGGTCAGATGCGCGTCGACCACGCCGCTGTTCTCGGCGAGCAGCACGGTGTAGGTGGCGAACAGCTCCGGGTCGTCGCCCGCCTTGTGGCGCTTGGCCGCGAAGAGGGCCTCCAGCCACGCCTCCAGCTTGGAGGAGGCGCTCCCGGTGGGAGCCGAGGCGATCTCCTCCAGCATGACCACGCTCCTGGCGAGCCAGCGGTCCGTGACGGCCTCGCGCAGCGCCGCCTTCGACGGGAAGTGCCGATACACGCTGCCGTGGCTGACGCCCAGGGCGCGGGCCACGTCCACCACGGTCGCCTTCGTGGGACCGAAGCGGCGCAGCACCTCCTCGGTGGTCGCGAGGATGCGCTCGGGAGTCAGGGGCTCGGCAGCAGCGGGGGACATGGGTACGACCGTACCGTCAGCTCAGTGCTCACTGTCGAGGTGGGCCATCTGGGCCGCCGGATACCTCTCCCCGGCCGCCGAGCCCGCCGGGACGGCCTCCTCGACGGCGGCCAGGTCGGCGGCGTCGAGGGTGACGTTCATGGCACCCAGTGCCTCGGCGAGCCGGTCCCGACGCCGGGCGCCCACCAGCGGCACGATGTCGACCCCGTGCCGCGGTCCCTGCGCGAGCACCCAGGCGATCGCGGTCTGGGCGACGCTCACGCCCTTGCCCTCGGCCACCTTGCGCAGCGCGTCCACGAGGTCGAGGTTCCGGTCGAGATTGTCGCCCTGGAAGCGGGGGCTCATGCCGCGGAAGTCGCCCGGGGCCAGTGCGCGGTCTCGGGTGAAGTGGCCACTGATCAGGCCGCGGGACAGCACCCCGTACGCGGTGATCCCGATGCCGAGCTCGCGGGCGGTCGGCAGGATCTCGGCCTCGATGCCGCGGGAGATCAGTGAGTACTCGATCTGGAGGTCGGAGATCGGGGCCACGGCGGCGGCCCGGCGCAGGGTGTCGGCGCCGACCTCCGAGAGGCCGATGTGGCGTACGTGCCCCGCCTCGACCGCTTCGGCGATGGCTCCGACGGTCTCCTCGATCGGCACGTCCGGGTCCACGCGCGCGATCCGGTAGATGTCGATGTGGTCCCGGCCGAGCCGCTGGAGCGAGTAGGCCAGGAAGTTCTTGACGGCCTCCGGCCGGCCGTCGTAGCCGGTGAAGCCGCCCTCGACCGTACGCAGCGCGCCGAACTTGACGCTGGTCAGCGCCCGATCGCGGGCCTCGGCGGGGGCCGTGCGCAGGGCCTCGCTGATCAGCAGTTCGTTGTGCCCCATGCCGTAGAAGTCGCCGGTGTCCAACAGCGTGTGCGTGCCGTCGGGGGCGGCGTCCAGGTAGGCGTGGATGGTCGCGATGGATTCGGCGCGATCCGCCTCGCCGTAAAGGGCGGACATCCCCATGCAGCCCAGCCCGAGCGGGAAGACGGTGGGGCCGGTGCTGCCGAGGGTGCGGCGGTCGGTGGTCGCGCTGAAGGAGGTGTTCTCGTTCTTCGTCATGGAACGAGAATGGCATGACGAGTGACAGATTTCAATATCTGTCACTCGTCAGTGTCGGGATCCGGCGATATGGGTGGTGAGGGTGTCCGGCGACTCGGGCGGAGCCGGCCGCGCGCAGGACGAACGCCGCCCTCGACGGGGTGCGAGGGTCGAGAACGGCATCTTCACGGGTGCGTGTCGACCGCAGGCCGGTCGGCCGACCCGGCCGGCGGGACGGCCTTCAGCCGCGCGGCGAACCCGTCGTCGCCGGGGCGCCGGCCGACTCCTCCAGGGTGCGGGCGGTCCGCTCCGCCGTCGCCCGGGCCCACGCGCCGCTCGTCGCCGCGCCCACGATCAGGACGAGCAGCCCGCAGATCGTGATGATCCACCAGGCCGGCTGGGCCGCCCCGGAGAAATCGGAGCCGTTCGCCAGCCCGGCCGCGAGCACCGAGCCGATCACCGCCACGCCCAAGGTGCCGCCGGTCTGCCGGCTGGTGGAGGCGATGGCGGCCGCGACCCCGGCCTGGGAGCGGGGCATCCCGGACACCGCCGTATTGGTGATCGGCGCGTTCACCATGCCGAAGCCCAGCCCGAACAGCATGTACCCGGCGAACAGCAGCGGGTTGGACGTCTCGGCCTCGAACAGGGCGAACAGCAGCCCGCTCGACGCCATCGCCACGCCCGCGATCAGCAGGCAGATCCGCGGCCCACGACTGCCCACCAGCCGCCCGGCCAGCGGCGCGAAGAGCACGGTCAGGCCGGCCATCGGCAGCATGTAGAGCCCGGCGTGCAGGGCGCTGAGCCCCCGTACGTCCTGGAGGTACAGCGTGTTCAGGAAGAGGAAGCCGGCCAGCCCGGCGAAGGCGCTGATCGCGATCACGGTCGAGCCGCTGAAGGGCGCGCTCCGGAAGAACCGGAGATCGATCAGCGGCTCCTTGCAGCGGGGCTCGTGGATCAGCAGCCCCAGGAACGCCGCGACGGCCACCACCGCGCACCCCATGATCAACGGCGAGCGCCAGCCGGCGGCCGGGGCCTCGATGATCCCGTACGTCAGACTGCCCAGCAGGGCGATGACCAGCACCTGGCCCAGTGGGTCCGGGCGGCGCGGCCGGGCCGCCCTGGACTCGGTGATGTGCCGCAGGGTCAGCACCAACGCCGCCAGACCGATCGGCAGGTTGATCAGGAAGATCGAGCGCCAGCCCACGGAGTCCACCAGCACCCCGCCGATCAAGGGGCCGGCCGCCATGGAGATGCCCCCGACCGCACCCCACACACCGATGGCCCGGGCCCGCTCCGCGGGATCGGTGAAGGTGTTGGTGATGATCGACATCGCCACGGGGTTGAGCATCGCGCCGCCGACCGCCTGGACCATCCGGAAGACGATGAGCCAGTTGAGGCTGGGAGCCAGCGAGCAGAGCAGCGAGCCGCCGGTGAAGGCCACCAGACCGGCGACGAACACCTTGCGGCGCCCGATCCGGTCCGCCGTCGAGCCCGCGAGCATCAGCAGCGAGGCCAGCACCAGGGTGTAGGCGTCGATGCTCCACTGCAGCCCCGCGACCGAGGCGTCCAGGTCGCGGCGCATCGAGGGCAGCGCGACGTTGAGCACGGTGTTGTCGAGACTGACGATCAGCAGGCTCATGCAGCAGATCGCGAGGACGAGCGTGCGCTGCCGGGGACTCGGCTCGATCATGCGCCGATGCTACGTCCCCCTCACCCCCTCGGCATGCGGGACAATGGGCGGATGACCACGCTCCCTCCGCCGCTCGCGATCGGCCCGCACACCGTGCAGCCCCCGGTGGTGCTCGCACCCATGGCCGGCATCACCAATGCCCCGTTCCGTACCCTCTGCCGGGAGTTCTCGGGCGGCAAGGGGCTGTTCGTGAGCGAGATGATCACGACCCGCGCCCTGGTCGAGCGCAACGAGAAGACCATGCAGCTGATCCACTTCGACGAGACCGAGAAGCCTCGCTCGATTCAGCTGTACGGGGTGGACCCGACCACGGTCGGCAAGGCGGTCCGCATGATCGTCGAAGAGGACCGCGCCGACCACATCGACCTCAACTTCGGCTGCCCCGTCCCCAAGGTGACCCGCAAGGGCGGCGGCTCGGCCCTCCCGTACAAGCGCAACCTGCTGCGCGCGATCCTGCGCGAGGCCGTCGCGGGCGCCGGTGACCTGCCGGTCACGATGAAGATGCGCAAGGGCATCAACGACGAGCACCTCACCTACCTCGACGCGGGCCGCATCGCCGTCGAGGAGGGCGTCACCGCCATAGCCCTGCACGGCCGGACCACCGCCCAGCACTACGGCGGCACCGCCGACTGGGACGCCATCGCGCGGCTCAAGGAGCACGTGCCGGAGATCCCCGTGCTCGGCAACGGTGACATCTGGTGCGCCGAGGACGCGCTGCGCATGGTCCGCGAGACCGGCTGCGACGGCGTGGTCGTGGGCCGTGGCTGCCTGGGGCGGCCGTGGCTGTTCAACGACCTGGTGGCGGCCTTCGAGGGGCGCCCCGAGGACTTCCACAAGCCCACCCTGCGCGAGGTGGCCACCACCATGCACCGCCACGCCCAGCTGCTGGGGGAGTGGATCGGCGACGAGGCGCGCGGGGTGATCGACTTCCGTAAGCACGTGGCCTGGTACCTCAAGGGCTTCTCGGTGGGCTCGGAGATGCGCAAGAAGCTCGCCGTCACCTCCTCCCTGGCCGAGTTGGACGCTCATCTGAGCGAGCTCGATCTGGATCAAGCATGGCCGGACAGCGCGGACGGGCCTCGCGGTCGGACGTCCGGAAACAACCGAGTTGTCCTGCCGGACGGCTGGCTGAAGGACCCGTACGACTGCGCGGGTGTGAGCGAGGACGCTGAACTGGACACCTCCGGAGGCTGACAAATCGCCCTCCGTGGTGCGTGATATACGCCACGCATGGGAAGGGTTTCGCTCAGATGAGCACAGAAGTCACGGGTAAGACTTTCAAAGGGTGGCACTGGGTGCCACCCTTTGTGCGTTCAATACTTGAATGCAAATGTATCGATGATCGCTCATCCGAGCGTGATCAGGCCTCAGAAGGCCCCTCACCCTTCGGGATGTGAAGGCTGTTCGTACTTTCTGATTACCCATGAGTTACTTTCGATCTGCTGGCGCACGGGTGGTTACAGCCGTATGACGACCAAGTGGACGTACCCAGAAGCCTTCGATCTGGGTATGTTCCTGGCCGTCAGGGCAGCCACCGAGCCTCGAGGAGTCGAGACCCGTGTCGGAAAACAAAGATCAGAAGTTCGTCTACGACTTCACCGAGGGCAACCGCGACCTCAAGGACCTTCTCGGCGGCAAGGGTGCCAACCTCGCCGAGATGACCAACCTGGGTCTGCCGGTCCCTCCCGGCTTCACCATCACCACCGAGGCCTGCAAGGTCTACCTCGAGAGCGGCACGGCCCCCGCCGAGCTGCGCGAAGAGGTCAGCGCCCACCTTGCGGCCCTCGAGGCGAAGATGGGCAAGAAGCTCGGACAGTCGGACGACCCGCTGCTGGTCTCCGTGCGCTCCGGTGCGAAGTTCTCGATGCCCGGCATGATGGACACCGTCCTGAACATCGGTCTCTCCGACGACTCCGTGAAGGGCCTCGCCTCCCAGGCCGGTAACGAGCGCTTCGCGTGGGACTCGTACCGCCGCCTCATCCAGATGTTCGGCAAGACCGTCCTGGACGTCGACGGCGAGCTCTTCGAGGAAGCCCTCGACGAGGCCAAGGCCGCCAAGAAGGTCACCGTCGACACCGACCTCGACGCCGCCGACCTGAAGAAGCTGGTCACCCGCTTCAAGAAGATCGTCGCCAAGCAGGCCGGCCGCGACTTCCCGCAGGACGCCCGCGAGCAGCTCGACCTCGCCGTCGAGGCCGTCTTCAACTCGTGGAACACCGACCGCGCCAAGCTCTACCGCCGCCAGGAGCGCATCCCCAGCGACCTGGGCACCGCGGTCAACGTCTGCTCCATGGTCTTCGGCAACCTGGGCCCCGACTCCGGCACCGGCGTCGCCTTCACCCGCGACCCCGCCAGCGGTCACGCCGGCGTGTACGGCGACTACCTGCAGAACGCCCAGGGCGAGGACGTCGTCGCGGGTATCCGCAACACCGTGCCGCTCGCGGACCTGGAGGCCATCGACAAGGCCTCGTACGACCAGCTCATGACGATCATGACGACGCTGGAGACCCACTACAAGGATCTCTGCGACATCGAGTTCACCATCGAGCGCGGCCAGCTGTGGATGCTCCAGACCCGTGTCGGCAAGCGCACCGCCGGCGCCGCCTTCCGCATCGCCACCCAGCTCGTGGACCAGGGCCTGATCGACGAGGCCGAGGCCCTCCAGCGGGTCAGCGGCCACCAGCTCGCGCAGCTGATGTTCCCGCGCTTCGACGAGGGCGCCAAGACCACCCTGCTCGGCCGCGGCATCGCCGCCTCCCCGGGCGCGGCGGTCGGCAAGGCCGTCTTCGACTCGTACACGGCCGTCAAGTGGTCCCGCTCCGGCGAGAAGGTCATCCTGATCCGCCGCGAGACCAACCCGGACGACCTGGACGGCATGATCGCCTCCGAGGGCATCCTGACCTCGCGCGGCGGCAAGACCTCGCACGCCGCCGTCGTCGCCCGCGGCATGGGCAAGACCTGTGTCTGCGGCGCCGAGGAGCTCGACGTCGACACCAAGCGCCGCCGCATGACGGTCGGCGAGACGGTCATCGAAGAGGGCGACGTCGTCTCCATCGACGGCTCCACCGGCAAGGTCTACCTCGGTGAGGTACCCGTCGTACCGTCCCCGGTCGTCGAGTACTTCGAGGGCCGCATGCATGCCGGCGCCGACGACGCCGACGAACTCGTCGCCGCCGTGCACCGGATCATGGCCTACGCGGACCGCGTCCGCCGCCTGCGGGTGCGCGCCAACGCCGACAACGCCGAGGACGCGCTCCGTGCCCGCCGCTTCGGCGCCCAGGGCATCGGCCTGTGCCGCACCGAGCACATGTTCCTCGGCGAGCGCCGTGAACTCGTGGAGCGACTGATCCTCGCGGACACCGACGAGGAGCGCGAGGCGGCACTCAGTGCCCTCCTCCCGCTGCAGAAGAAGGACTTCGTCGAGCTCTTCGAGGCGATGGACGGCCTGCCCGTCACCGTCCGCCTCCTGGACCCGCCGCTGCACGAGTTCCTGCCCGACATCACCGAGCTGTCGGTCCGCGTCGCCCTCGCCGAGTCCCGCAAGGACCCCAACGAGAACGACCTGCGCCTGCTCCAGGCCGTGCACAAGCTGCACGAGCAGAACCCGATGCTGGGTCTGCGCGGCGTCCGTCTCGGCCTGGTCATCCCCGGCCTGTTCAAGATGCAGGTCCGGGCGATCGCCGAGGCCGCCGCCGAGCGCAAGAACGCCAAGGGCGACCCGCGCGCCGAGATCATGGTCCCGCTCGTCGGCACCGTCCAGGAGCTGGAGATCGTCCGCGACGAGGCCGACGCGGTCATCGCCGAGGTCGAGGCCGCCACCGGCACCGAGCTCAAGCTGACCATCGGCACGATGATCGAGCTGCCGCGCGCCGCGCTGACCGCCGACCAGATCGCCGAGGCCGCGCAGTTCTTCTCCTTCGGCACGAACGACCTGACCCAGACGGTGTGGGGCTTCTCCCGCGACGACGTCGAGGCCAGCTTCTTCACCGCCTACCTGGAGAAGGGCATCTTCGGGGTCTCGCCCTTCGAGACCATCGACAAGGACGGCGTCGGCTCCCTCGTGCGCCACGCGGCCAAGCTGGGCCGGGCCACCCGACCCGACCTCAAGCTCGGCGTCTGCGGCGAGCACGGTGGCGACCCCGAGTCCGTCCACTTCTTCCACGAGGTCGGCCTCGACTACGTCTCCTGCTCGCCCTTCCGGATTCCGGTGGCGCGCCTGGAGGCCGGCCGCGCCGCCGCCGAGGCGAAGGGCAGCGACAGCCGCTGACCCCTGGCCCGCCAAGGGCCCCATAGACCGCGCCTGTCCCCGGGTTCCCTGACTGCCCGGGGGCGGGCGCGCCTATTTTTGTTGTTCAACAAATCTTTACGCCAGCAGGCGGTGGACGGATCCCCACCCGTCCACCGCCGCTGTCATTCTGCCGGGCACGTCGGCGCTTCCCGGTGCGACCGACCGCCAGGCCCCGCAAAGCCCCCCACGGCCTTCGCGGAGCGTTTCGGTCGCACCGGAGTGTGCCCGGCGGAGTACAGGATTTCGGTTGTCACGCCCCCGCCGAAAGGGGTTTCAACTGTGGCCGAAAGGGCGTGGTGACAACGTGTGACGGCGTGCATACTCATGGGGCGGGGGGATTGCGGTTGCACAGGTGGGGGTTCGGTGCTGCGTATCCATTTCACTGGAGTGGACCTGGCACGCGTACGGATGGCAGGGCGTCCCGATGCGTTGTGGGAAACGATTCTCAGCTTTCATCGCTTAAGAGACCGGCGCGATGCCCGGTTGTTCGGTGAATGGCGTACGGAAACCCGGAGCAGGTTGAATAGTGAAACACGCACGCTCGGTATGCTCATACCGAGTCGCGGTTATTTCCCCGATTTCTTGACCCCTGTGGAGGGGCAGTACGGGTGGGACCTGGGCCTCGACGCGCTGCGCGGGATCCGTCCCGAGCGCATGCGGCGCGAGCTGCAGTTGCTGGGCGCCGGGGCGCCGATGACGCCGCGGCTACGGGAGTTCATGGACGGCGGTGACAAGCAGCTGCCGCGGCTCATGGGCGAGCTGCGGGCGTACCACCGGGCCGCCGTGGAGCCGTACTGGACGCATATCCAGGCCCAGATCGAGGCCGAGCGCGCCGCGCGCGGTCGGGCCCTGCTGGACGGCGGCGCGGACGAGCTGCTGGACTCGCTGCCGCCGATGCTGCGCTGGCGGGCTCCGGTGCTGGAATGCGATTACCCGGTGGACCGGGACGTACGGCTGCGGGGGCGCGGGCTGCTTCTCCAGCCCTCCTTCTTCTGCCGACGCACCGCGGTGACCCTGCACGATCCGGAGCTGCCGCCGGTGCTGGTCTACCCGGCCGCCGCGCAGCTGGCCTCGGCGCCCGCGGGCGGGGAGGCGGCCCGGCCGGTGGAGGAGCAGCGCCAGCGCACGCTGGGCAAGCTGGTGGGGCACACGAGGTCGGTGGTGCTGCGGGCCATAGGGGACGGGGCGACCACCAGCGAGCTGGCCCGCCGGGCCGGGGTCTCGCTGGCCTCGGCGAGCCAGCACGCCTGCGTGATGCGGGAGGCGGGGCTGGTGACCACGCTGCGGCGGGGGAACGCGGTGCTGCACACCGTGACGCCGCTGGGGGCCGCGCTGCTGAAGGGTGGGGCGGTGGCGTCGTGAACGCGGCCGCCGCACCCCTGCGGGGTTGCCCGTGGGGGTGCGGCGGTTGTGCGGGTGCCGGTCCGTTGCGGGGGCGCTGCCCCCGAGCCCCCGCGCCTCAAACGCCGGCGGGGCTGGAGAGGCCGGCGGGGCTGGGGAGAGCGGGGCTGGGAGGGTCAGGTGCGGAAGGGGCCCGTGACCTCGTAGGTGATGCCGCCCGAGGAGCTTCCGCTCGTGCCGCGCTGGCTGGAGAAGTAGAGGCGGTTGCCGGCGGGGGAGAAGGCGGGGCCGGTGATCTCGGAGGAGGACTGGCCGGTGATCCGCAGGAAGGGCGCCACCACGTCGTCCGGGGTGATCACACAGATCTCCATGTTGCCGCCGTCCTCGGCGACGTACAGGTCGCCGTAGGAGGACCCGGTGACGTTGTCCACGCCGGTCAGCGGGGCCGCGCCGCCGGGCACGAGCGAGTCGTCGTAGGCCAGCTCGTACGTGCTGTTGGTGAGGTTCAGCTGCCAGACCCGGTTGTCGCCCTTCGTGGTGAACCAGACGGTGTCGTTGGCGTAGTGGCAGCCCTCGCCGCCGTTGAACTTCTTCGAGCCCGAGACCTGGCTGCGGGTCGCGGTCGGCGACCCGTCCGGGTCCGGGACGTTCTGCCAGGTGAAGGAGCCCGAGGTGGCGGTGCCGGCCTTCAGGACCTGGAGGGTGCCGGAGGAGAGGTTGCCCCAGGTGGTCGGGATGAAGCGGTAGAAGCAGCCGCTGGTCTCGTCCTCGGTCAGGTAGATGACCTGGCGCACCGGGTCGGCGGCGGCCGCCTCGTGCTTGAACCGGCCCATCGCGGGGCGCTGCACGGCCGCGTTCACCCCGTACGGGTCGGTCTCGTAGACGAAGCCGCGGTCGACCTCCTCGCAGGACAGCCAGGTGTTCCAGGGGGTCTTGCCGCCCGCGCAGTTCTGCCGGGTGTTGGAGAGGATCCGGTAGGCGCCGGTGACGGTGCCGGAGGAGTTGAACTTCACCGCGCTCGCGCCGCCGGAGGGGTTGATCTCCGAGTTGGACACGTAGATCCAGCCCGAGCCGTCGACGAAGCAGGCACCGCCGTCAGGAGCGCTGTGCCAGGTGTACGAGGTACCGCTGACGGTCTGGCCCGAGCGGGCGATGACCCGGCTGGAGAAGCCGCTGGGGAGCATGAGGCCGTTGGCGTCGGCCGCGCCGAGCGCCCCGTACGGGCCGGCACCCGGCTGGGCGGGGGCGGCGTAGGCGGCCCCGTGCATCAACGTGCCGCCGAAGGCGGCGGCCGACGAACCGATCACCGCACCGCGCAGGAAGGTACGACGTTCCACGGTCACTCCTGTGGGAGGAAGGCCCCGCGGCCGGTCGGACGCGGGGGCGCACGCGTCGAGGAACCTAGGAGCCGCCAGTTGCCGTGGCCCCAACTCCCCATGACGCATGAGCGACCGCTTGACGGACACTTCCCTGACCTGCGGTTTCGTGGTCAGAAAAGAAAAATCGAAAAAACTTCGTGGGGGAGCGATGAGTTTCCGGGGGACCCGGGGTCTACCTCTCGACAGCAACGAGCAGTACCGAGCAGTACCGAGAGAAGAGAGACCTCGATGTCCGCCACCATGATCTTCGTCAACCTGCCGGTCAAGGACCTGGACGCCAGCAAGACCTTCTGGAGCAAGCTGGGCTACTCCTTCAACGCCCAGTTCACCGACGAGAACTGCGCCTCGATGGTCATCAGCGACACCATCGTCGCGATGCTCCTGACCGAGGCCCGCTACAAGGACTTCACCCACAAGGAGATCGCGGACGCCACGAAGACGTCCGAGGTGCTGATCTGCCTGAGCGCCGAGAGCCGCACCGCGGTCGACGAGCTGGTGGACGGGGCCCTGGCGGCCGGCGCCACCGAGCCCCGCCCCGCCCAGGACCACGGCGTCATGTACGGCCGCGCCTTCGACGACCTCGACGGGCACACCTGGGAGATCATGTGGATGGACCCGTCGATGGTCCAGAGCTGATCACGCGCCACCCCGCGGTACGCCAGGTCGTACGGTCACGAGGTCATGAGGTCACCAGGTCACGAGGTCACGAGGTCACGGCGGTTCGCACCGGGTAGGTCCGGACCGCCGTCTCCTCGTCGTCCAGGCAGCGCCCCGACTCCAGGTCGAAGCGCTGCTTGAGCAGCGGGGAGGCCACGAAGGGTCGCCCTCCGGCCGTCCCCACCAGCCCGCGCGAGAGCACCTGCGCGCCGGTGAAGGGGTCCTGGTTGCCGATGGCGTACGGGCGCCCCGCGCGGTCGACGAACACCGCGGCCTGGCTCCCGTCCGGCAGCAGCGCCGCCACCCCGCGCCCGGGGATGAGCGCGGACAGCTCGCACACCGTCAGCCAGCCCTGCGCCACCTTCAGTTCCACGGTCATCGGACGGGTCCTCCTATGGTCAGGACGGCCAGGTCGGGCTTGACCTGGTCACGCTCCGGGACGAACTTCACGGTCGGGTCGGGGGCGCCGGGCGCGTTGACGAAGGACACGAACCGGCGCAGCCGCTCCGGGTCCTGGAGCGTCTCGGCCCACTCGTCCCGGTAGTGCGCCACGTGGTCGGCCATCAGGGCCTCCAGCTCCGCGCACAGCCCGAGCGAGTCGTGCACGACCACGTCCCGCAGGTGGGCCAGGCCCCCCTCCAACCGCTCCAGCCAGGTAGAGGTCCGCTCCAGCCGGTCCGCGGTGCGGATGTAGAACATCAGGAACCGGTCGATCAGTCGGACCAGTTCCGCGTCCGACAGGTCCTGGGCCAGCAGGTCGGCGTGGCGCGGGGTGGCCCCGCCGTTGCCGCCCACGTACAGGTTCCAGCCACTCGCCGTCGCGATGACGCCGAAGTCCTTGCTCTGCGCCTCCGCGCACTCGCGGGCGCAGCCGGAGACCGCCGACTTGAGCTTGTGCGGGGAGCGCAGCCCCCGGTAGCGCAGCTCCAGGTCGATGGCCATCCGGACGCTGTCCTGGACCCCGTAGCGGCACCAGGTCTGCCCCACGCAGGACTTCACCGTGCGCAGCGCCTTCCCGTACGCGTGCCCGGACTCGAACCCGGCGTCGACGAGCCGCGCCCAGATCCGCGGGAGCTGGTCCACGCTCGCCCCGAAGAGGTCGATCCGCTGCCCGCCGGTGATCTTCGTGTAGAGGCCGAAGTCGCGGGCCACCTCGCCGATCACGATCAGCTTGTCGGGGGTGATCTCGCCGCCGGGGATGCGCGGGACGACCGAGTAGGAGCCGTTGCGCTGCATGTTCGCGAGGAAGTGGTCGTTGGTGTCCTGGAGGGCGGCCTGCTCCCCGTCCAGGACGTAGCCGCTCGCGCCGAGGGTCGGGGCGAGTGAGGCGATGATCGAGCCGACGGTGGGCTTGCAGACCTCGCAGCCGTCGCCGCCCCGGGCCGCCGGGCGGCCGTGCCCGTCGAGGATCTCCCGGTACGAGGTCAGCCGGCGGGTGCGGACGATCTCGTAGAGCTCGGCGCGGGTGAAGGGGAAGCAGCCGCACAGTCCCTTGTCGGTGGCGGCGGGCAGCAGCTGTCCGATCACCTTGACGCAGCTGCCGCAGCCGGTGCCCGCCTTGGTGCACTTCTTGACCTCGGCGAGGGTGGCGCAGGCGGCGATGGCCTTCTTGGTGACGTTGTGGCAGGAGCAGATCACCGCGTGGTCGGGGAGCGAGGACGGGCCGAGCGCGACCGGGGCGCCGACCCCGGCGGGCAGCACCAGCTGCTCGGGGGACACGGGCGGGACGCTTCCGGTGAGCGGGCGCAGCAGGCCGTAGGAGTCCGCGTCGCCGACCAGCACCCCGCCGAGGAGGACGCCGTCGGGGGAGACGACCAGCTTCTTGTAGATCCCGGAGCGGGAGTCGGACCAGACGACGTCGAGGCTGTCCGGGGTGGTGCCGTGGGCGTCGCCGAAGGAGGCCACGTCCACGCCGAGGAGCTTGAGCTTGGTGGAGAGGTCGGCTCCGGTGAATTCCTTCTCGCGGCCGAGCAGATCGTCGGCGGCCGTCTCGGCCATCTCGTAGCCGGGCGCGACCAGTCCGTAGACGCGGCCGTCGACGGCGAGGGCGCACTCGCCGATGGCGTAGACGTGCGCGTCGGAGGTACGGCAGCGGGCGTCGACCGCGATGCCGCCGCGCTCGCCGACGTCGAGTCCGGCGTCGCGGGCCAGCTGGTCGCGGGGGCGGACGCCGGCGGAGAAGACGACGAGGTCGGTGTCGACGACCGAGCCGTCGGACAGCCGCATGCCGCTGACGTGGCCGTCCTCGCCGGTCACCACCTCCTGGGTGCCGACGCCGGTGTGGACGGTGAGCCCCATGGACTCGATGGTGCGCAGCAGGGCGGCGCCGCCGCCCTCGTCGACCTGTACGGGCATCAGGCGCGGGGCGAACTCGACGACGCGGGTGGCCAGGCCCAGCCCCTGGAGGGCGCCGGCGGCCTCCAGCCCGAGGAGACCGCCGCCGACGACCGCGCCGGAGCTCCTGGTCTTCGCGTACTCCTCGATCGCGAGCAGGTCCTCGATCGTGCGGTAGACGAAGCAGCCGGGGGCGTCCTTGCCCGGGACCGGTGGCACGAAGGGATAGCTGCCGGTGGCCAGCACCAGGACGTCGTACGGGAACACCTGCCCGGATCGGGAGGTGACCGTACGGGCGGCCCGGTCGATGTGCTCGGCGGGGTCGTCGAGGTGGAGGGCGATGCCGTGCTCCGCCATGAACCCGGCGGGCGTCATGGACAGGTCCTCGGCGGTGCTGCCGGAGAAGTACGAGGTCAGGTGCACGCGGTCGTAGGCGGGCCGGGGCTCCTCGCAGAGCACGGTGATCCGGTGCGTGGCGGTGGCTCCGCGCTCGGCGAGTGCTTCGAGGTAGTGCTGGCCGACCATGCCGTGCCCGATGAGCACGATCGTGGGCAGGGGCTCGGTCATGTCAGTGGCCTCCGTCGTCGGTGAGCAGGTGGAACAGGTCGTGCGGTGGTTCCTCGCCCTCCCAGGTGCGGGCGAGGGCCCCCACGGTGGAGAGCTCGCCGAGCAGTACGCCGCCGACGAGGCGGTCGCCCCGCAGGACGACCTTGCGGTAGGTGCGGCGGGTGGCGTCGGCGAGGCGGACCACGTCGTCGCCGGGCCGGGGGGTGGTCTCGCCGAAGGCGGCGAGATCGAGGGAGCGGTCCGCGTCGGTGGTGAGGGTGAGGCGGGTGAGGGCGCGGGTGCCGGTGTACCGCGCGGGCTCGCCGGTGAGGACCGCGGCCAGGGTGTCGGCCTGTTCCAGGGCGGCGCCCGCGAGGCCGTACACCTGGCCGGCGTGCTCGGCGCAGTCGCCGACGGCGTGGATGCGGGGGTCGCTGGTGCGGAGGTGGTCGTCGACCACGATGCCGGTGCGGACGTCCAGCCCGGCGGCCCGGGCGAGGCCGACGCGGGGACGTACGCCGCAGGCGAGGACGACGAGGTCGGCGTCGAGGCGGTAGCCGTCGGCGAGTTCGACCCCGGTGACCTTGCGCGGAGTTTCCGTTCCGCCCCGCCGTTTCCCGGGCTCCGCCCGGACCCGGTCCTCGGACGCCGGACGGGCCGAAGAACCAGCCCCGCCGGCGTTCGAGGCGCGGGGTCCGGGGCGCAGCCCCGGCAGCGGACCCGCGGGCGACCCCGTCGTGAGCAGGCCGCGGACCCGGCATTCCGTGTGGATCTCGACGCCGAGGTCGGTCAGGTGCGTGTGGAGCAGGGCGGAGGCGTCCGCGTCCAGCTGGCGTTCCATCAGGCGCTCGCCCTGCTGCGCCAGGACCACCTGCGCGCCCCGCGCGGCGAGCGCACGGGTCGCCGAGACGCCCAGCAGGCCCCCGCCGATCACCACCACGCGTGTCCCCGGCCCTACGGCCGCCGACAGGGCCAGGCAGTCGTCCATCGTGCGGAAGGCGTGCACCCCGTCCGGGAGGTCCCGTCCCTCCGGTTCGAACAGTCCGCGCAGCGGCGGGAGCACCGCGTTCGAACCGGTCGCCAGCACCAGCGTGTCGTACCGGGCCACCGTGCCGTCGTCGCAGTGCACGGCCCGCTCGTCGCGGTCCACGCGCACCGCCCGGACCCCCCGCCGCAGCGCCGGGCCGGGTGCCGGCAGGGCCGTCACCTCCGGTGCGTACCGGCCCGCGAGGACCTCGGCGAGCAGGACCCGGTTGTACGGGACGTGGGTCTCCTCGCCGAGGACGGTCACCGCCGCGGCCGGGCCGAGCCGCTGCGCGAGCCGTAGGCCCGCGAGGCCGCCGCCGATCACCACCACACGCTTGTCCGAGGTCATGCCACGAGCGTGCGGGGCCGCTGTTTCCCCACGACATCGCCTCTGTTACCCGGACGGAACGCCGACCTCAGCGCCGGGGTTAAGGGTCGGTGAGGCTTTCCTCAAGGCGGCCTTAAGGATCATCAGGGCCGCCGTCCGCGCCCTTAGCGTGCTCCGTATGCGAGATGCGGCGGTGCGGGTGAGGGGCGGGATGTCGGCCGGTGCGGGGGTGGTGACCCTGCTGTGGGCGGCGCAGGTACGGCCCTCGGCCCGGCCCGACGCGCTGTTCGCCACCGCCGCGCACCTGTCCGGCCTGCTCGCCGGTTACGGGGTCCTGGTGCTGCTGTTCCTGATGGCCCGGGTACCCGCCGTGGAGCACGGGGTCGGCGTCGACCGGCTCGCCCGCTGGCACGCCTTCGGCGGCCGGTACGTCCTGCTGCTCGTCTTCGGGCACGGGCTCTTCGCCCTGCTCGGCTATGCCGTGCACGAGGGTACCGACGTGGTCTCCGCCGTCTCGGAGCTGCTCGGCTACCCCGCGCTCGCCGCCGCCGCGGCCGGGACCGTCCTCCTGGTCGCGGTCGGCGTGACCTCCGCCCGGGCGGTACGCCGCCGGGTGCCGCACGAAACCTGGCGCGGGGTGCACCTGCTCGTCCACCTGGCCGCCGCCCTCGCCTTCGGGCACCAGCTCGCGGGACCCGATCTGGCCGCGGTCGGCTGGTTCTGGGCGCTCGCCCACAGTGTGGTCGCCGTCCTGCTGGTCTGGTACCGCGCCGTGGTCCCCGTTCGGCAGGCCCTGCGGCACGCGCTACGGGTCGCGGACGTCCGGGTCGAGGGGCCCGGGGTGGTCTCCGTCGTCATGTACGGGCAGCACCTGGCGGAACTGCGCGCGGAGCCGGGCCAGTTCCTGCGCTGGCGGTTCCTCCAGCGGCGGCTGTGGCACACGGCCCTGCCGTTCTCGCTGTCCGCGCCGGTCCGCGGCAACGCCCTGCGGATCACCGTGAAGGGGCTCGGCGGCCACTCCCGGCGGATCCGCCGGCTGCGTCCCGGGACGCGGGTGCTGGCCACCGGGCCGTTCGGCGCACTCACCGCCGCCCGGCGGACCAGGCCCAAGGTGCTGCTGATCGCGGGCGGGGTCGGGATCACCCCGATGCGGGCCCTGTTCGAGACGCTGCCCGGGGGCCCCGGGGACATCACGCTGCTCTATCGGGCAGGAGCCGAGGAGCACCTCGTGCTGCGGGCCGAGCTGGAGGCCATCGCCGCCGAGCGGCAGGCCGGTCTGCACTATCTGCTCGGGCCGTCCGGCGCGGCCTACGATCCGCTGGCCCCGCAGGCGCTGACCGACCTGGTGCCGGACCTGGCCGAGCACGACGTGTACCTGTGCGGGCCGCCGGGGATGGCCGAGGCGACCCGGGCCGCGCTGCTGCGGGCCGGGGTGCCGGCCGGTCGTATCCATGTCGAGTGCTTCAGCTTCTGAGCCGCGCACCCCGCACCCCCCTTGCCTGTCCTTCCCGCGTTCCTCCGAGGAGTCACCGCCCCATGCGTCACCCGTTGCACGTCGCCTTCCCCGTACCTGCCGGCGCCGAGGCTCCGGTGGCGGCGGTGGCCCGGCATCGCAAGCCGCGGCGCCCCTCGCCGGTGCGGGCAGCGCTGGCCGCGTTGGCCTCGGTACCGCCCGCGCGGCGGCTGGCGGCGGGGTTGGGGGCGGCCGGTGTGCTGGCCGCGAGCGTGCTGACGGCGGTCGTGGACCCGGCGGCTCCGGTGGCCCCGGACCGGGTGCCGGCCAGGCAAAGCTCAACCTTTGCGCAACTTTCCGGAGATTGATGCCCACTGCACCCAACAGCTCCATAAGGTCGGGTCGTGCCTGACATATCAACGACCATGATCGTCGTCCTGTGCGTGGCCGCGGCCGCCGCCGGTTGGATCGACGCGGTGGTGGGCGGCGGCGGTTTGCTGCTCCTGCCCGCGCTCCTGCTCGGACTGCCGAACGCCCATCCCGCCACCGTCCTCGGGACCAACAAGGCCGTGGCCATCGTCGGAACCGCCGGGGCGGCCGTGACCTACGCCCGCAAGGCCCCGGTGGACGTGAAGCTGGCGGTCCGCATCGGCCTGGCCGCGCTCGCCGGCTCGATGGGTGGTGCCGCGCTCGCGGGGGGCATCAGCAAAGACGCCCTCCGCCCGCTGATCATGGTGGTCCTCGTGATCGTCGCGGGTGTGGTGATCTTCAAACCGGGCTTCGGCACCGCCCCCTCGACCGCGCCCGTCAGCCGGCAGCGGGTCCTGCTCGCCATCGGGCTCGCGGGCCTGGGCATCGGCTTCTACGACGGCCTCATCGGGCCCGGCACCGGCACCTTCCTGGTGCTCGCGCTCACCGCGCTGCTCCACCTCGACCTGGTCACCGCCTCCGCCACCGCGAAGATCGTGAACTGCTGCACCAACGCCGGGGCACTCGCGATGTTCGCCTACCAGGGCATGGTGCTGTGGCAGCTGGCCGCGCTGATGGCGGTGTTCAACCTGGCCGGCGGGATGATCGGGGCTCGTATGGCGCTCAAGAAGGGCAGCGGCTTCGTCCGCGGCGTGCTGCTGACGGTGGTGGGTGCGCTCGTGCTCAAGCTCGGCATCGAGCAGTGGGGCTGACCGGCCCGACCATCCCTAGTACGTCCCGGTGAGGTGCGCGAAGACCACCACGTTGCCGCGGTAGCCCGTGCGGGGCGAGAAGCCGCCGCCGCAGGTGATCACCCGTAGCTCGGCGCGCGCCGAAGGCCCGTACACGCGGGTGTCGGGGAAGGCCTTGGCGTCGTAGACCTCGACCGCGTGGACCGTGAACACCGCCGTACGGCCGTCCGCGCGCGGGATCTCGATGGAGGCACCGCGGCGCAGCGCGCCCAGGTCGTAGAAGACTCCCGGCCCGACGGCGTCGTCCACGTGCCCGGCGATGACGGCCGTGCCGGTGGCGCCCGGTGTGGTGCCGTCGCGGTACCAGCCGGCCAGGTCGCGCCGGCCCGGCGGGGGCACTTCGAGGCTGCCGCGCCGATCCAGGCCGAGCCCGGTCAGCGGGGCGTCGACCCGGATGGAGGGGATCCGGATCCGGGCCGGTGGGGAACCGGTCAGCGGGGCGATACCGGGGCCCACCACGCCGGCGGCGGTCAGTGACTCGGCGGGGGAGGGCAGCGGCGGCCCGACGGGTTCACGCGAACCGCTGGTCACGAGCCAGATGCCGACGCAGGCGGCGAGCGCGACGAGTCCGCCGTGGCGGGCGGTGGGGGTACGGGCGACCAGGTTCGCCGCCCACCCGGGGCGCGCTCCGGTTCCGGGGCGGTCGCCGTCGGTGGGCCGGTGCTGCCGGTCGCGGCCTCGCGCGTCACCGAAATCGCCACCCATGCGTACCCCCTCGGCTTCCGTTTCGGGGTGACTGGCCGTCGCCCGGCCCCGCGAACGGGGGGACCTCGCGGGGCGGGCGACGGGGGACGGTACCGGTCGGACCGCGGCCGGAGCCGCGGTGGGCGTCCGTCAGCTCCGCGTGCCGCTCGCCCGGCGACGCAGGAGCCAGGTACCGCCGACGGCGGCGGCGGCCAGTACGGCCACCCCCGCCGCGATCTTGGTGGGGTCGGTGGTGGTGGTCGTGCCACCGCCCACCCCGGTGTTGACGTGGCCCTGCGGGCCGCGTTCGGTGACGATCAGGTCTCCGGTGGCGAACTTGCCGTTCGCGCAGGTCACGCCGATGCCGAAGGTCCCGCCGCGGGTGGCGTGGGCGATCTGGAACTGCCCCACGACCACCTCCTTGTGGGGTCCCGGGACCAGCTTGAACCGGCCGCCGCCCACCGTGGTGGCATCGCCGTCCGCGTGACTGCCACTGCCGCAGGCGGTGGTGTTCACGGTGACGGTGGCGCCGGGGGCGGCGGACTTGGGCCACACCTCCAGCGGCGCGAAGTCCCCGGGGGCGAAGCCCACCACGCCGAGTTCCGCGGCGGCGACGGCGCCGGCGACCGGCCCGGCGAACGCGACGGCGGTCAGCGCGGTCGCGGTCAGCAGGTGTGCGGTACGTCGGCGCATGGGGACTCTCCTGGAGACACGGGGTCGTGTTCCCGAGGAAACCCGGCCCGCCCGCCGCGCGCCTGCTGATGTTCCGTCAGGTATGCCTTCCCGTGGTCCACCGGCGGATCGTCGCCGCAGGTCAAGCCGGTGCTGCGGCCATCGGAGCGCCTCGCGCCGTCCGGGTGAAGCCCCCCGCCCGGGAGGCCGTGCGACAGCGGTGCGTACGGTGGTCGAGCGCGGGAGGGGCACGAGGTCCGGCCCGTCCGCGCACCGCCGCGCCGCATCCCAGGGAGGGCCCGTGACATCGGTCGAACGGCTGTCGGAGCCGAGCGATCCGCTCCCGTTCTTCGTCTACGGAACCCTGCGCCCGGGCGAGGTCAACCACGACCTCTTCCTGCGCGGCCGCACGGCTTCGGAGGAACCGGCCGTCCTCCCGGACGCGGCGCTCTACGAAGGCCCCGGATACCCGTACGCGATCCACCACCCCGGCGCCGCGGTCGTCGGCGAGCTGATCACGGCGGCGCCGGGTGCCTACGGGCGGCTGCTGGCCGAGCTGGACCGGTTGGAGGAGTACGGGGGGCCGGGCCGGCCGGGGAACATGTACGACCGGATCGCCCGCCCGGCCCTGCGTCCCGACGGGACCACGGTCCGCGCCTGGGTCTATCTGGCGGCCCCACTGATCGCCCGTGAGCTGCGGGAGTCGGGCACGCGGATCCCCGGCGGCGACTGGTTCGGGCGCCGGCGAGGCTGACGGAGGCGGGCTACAGCCCCTCGGCGCCGCGGTTGCGCAGCCGCCGACCGTACTGCTGGAGCACCCACAGCTCCTCCTGGACGGCCGCCAGTTGCTCCGGCGGAGCCTGCGGGCCCAGCCGCGACAGCGTGCCCTGGATCTCGTGGACCCGGCGGTCCACGGCGCGCAGCCGCACCTGCACCAGCTGGACCCCCGCGTACATCTCGTCCACCGTCTTCGCGTGGATGGCCTCGACCGCCAGTTCCGTGACGAGCGCGCGCACGGTGTCGTTCGGGGCGGCCTCACGGACCCGCGCCAGGTAGTCGTCCGCGCCGAGCGAGGCACCGCCCGCGTCCAGGATCGCCTGGCGCACGGCCGCGTAGGGCGGGGCGGTGAACTCGTCCATCCCGTACGCGTCGAAGGCCGGGGAGACCAGGGCCGGCCGCTGGAGGGCGAGCTTCAGCAGCTCGCGCTCGGTGCGGTGGGCCGGGCTGCGCAGGTTCAGCGCGGGGCCCCCGGCCGGCTGGGCGGCGGGCGCGGGGACGTCCTCGTAGGACGAGCGGCCCCGCTGCGGCTTCCCGCCGGTCCGGCCGCCCTGCGGTCCGTCGCCCTGGCCGCGCTCGCGGGCCCAGCGCGCCAGCTGGGCGACCCGCTTGACCACGAACTGCTCGTCGCGGATGCCCAGCATGCCCGCCAGCTGGACCGCCGACTCGTGCTGGATCGCGATGTTCTTGATGTTGGCGACCACGGGCGCCGCCTCGTCCAGCGCGGCCGCCCGGCCCGCCGGGTTCTCCAGGTTGTGCCGGGCCACGATGTGCCGCAGCGCGAACTCGAACAGCGGCGTGCGGGCCTCCACCAGGCCGGACACGGCCGCGTCGCCCTGGGCCAGACGCAGGTCGCACGGGTCCATGCCGCCGGGGGCGATGGTGATCGAGGTCTCCGCGGCGAACTTCTGGTCGTCCTCGAAGGCCCGCAGCGCGGCCTTCTGGCCCGCTGCGTCGCCGTCGAACGTGAAGATCACCTCGGCGGTGGCGTTGTCCATCAACAACCGGCGCAGGATCTTGATGTGGTCCCCGCCGAAGGCGGTGCCGCAGGTGGCGATCGCGGTGGTGACGCCGGCCAGATGGCAGGCCATCACGTCCGTGTAGCCCTCGACGACCACGGCCCGGGAGGTCTTCGCGATCTCCTTCTTGGCCAGGTCGATGCCGTACAGCACCTGGGACTTCTTGTAGATCGCGGTCTCGGGGGTGTTCAGGTACTTCGGGCCGTTGTCGTCGTCGCGCAGCTTGCGCGCGCCGAAGCCGACCACCTCGCCGCTGATCTCGCGGATGGGCCACATGAGCCGGCCGCGGAAGCGGTCGATCGGCTTGCCGCTGCGGCTGTCCTGGGCGAGCCCGGAGGTGATCAGTTCCTTGTCGGTGAAGCCCTTGCCGCGCAGGAAGCGGGTCAGGTGGTCCCACCCGGCCGGGCTGTACCCCACGCTGAAGTGCGCGGCCGCGGCCTGATCGAAGCCGCGCTCCGCCAGGAACTTGCGGCCGATCTCCGCCTCGGGGCTGCCGAGCTGGTCGACGTAGAACTGGGCGGCGGCCTTGTGCGCCTCGACCAGCCGGATGCGGTCACCGCGGCCGCTGGTGCCGGCGGTGTAGCCGCCCTCCTCGTACCGCAGGGTGATGCCCGCCAGGCCGGCCAGGCGCTCGACCGCCTCCGAGAAGGAGAGGTGGTCGATCTTCATGACGAAGTCGAGGGTGTCCCCGCCCGCCTGGCAGCCGAAGCAGTGGTAGAGCCCCTTGCTGGGGCTGACCTGGAAGGAAGGGGACTTCTCGTCGTGGAAGGGGCACAGGCCCTTGAGGTTGCCGCCGCCCGCGTTCCGTAGCTGGAGGTACTCGGAGACCACGGCGTCGATCGGGACCGCGTCCCGTACCGCCTTCACGTCGTCGTCGTTGATCCGTCCTGCCACCCGTGAAGTCTACGGCCGGGCGCCGGCAATTCGGTCAGGCCCCCTGGCCCCCTACCAAGGAGTCGAGCGGAATGGACGGGTCCGCCAGTGCCTCGCGGTTGACCGGGGTCTTCGACCTGATCAGGGCCTGGATGTGCTCGGTGACGTCCCACACGTTCACGTTCATCCCGGCCAGGACCCGTCCCTCCGACAGCCAGAAGGCGATGAACTCCCGCTTGCCCGCGTCCCCGCGGATCAGCACCTGGTCGTAGCCGCCGGCCGGCGCGTACCCCGAGTACTCCAGACCCACGTCGTACTGGTCCGAGAAGAAGTACGGCACGCGGTCGTAGCCGACCTCCTGGCCCAGCATCGCCCGAGCGGCGGCCGGGCCGCCGTTCAGCGCGTTGGCCCAGTGCTCGACCCGCAGCCGGGTCCCCAGCACCGGGTGGTGGGCGGCGGCCACGTCCCCGACCGCGTAGACGTCCGGGTCGGAGGTGCGCAGGGAGGAGTCCACCGCGATCCCGCCGCCGTGCTCCCGGTCGACCAGCGCCAGCCCGGCGGTCTCGGCGAGCGCGGTCCGCGGGGCGGCGCCGATCGCGGAGAGCACCGCGTGCGCCGGGTGCTCCTCCCCGTCGTCGGTACGGGCCGCCAGCACCATGCCGTCGTGCCCCACGATCTCGGTCAGTCGCGCCCCGAAGTGGAAGCGCACCCCGTGATCGCCGTGCAGGTCCGCGAAGAGCCGGCCGATCTCCGGGCCCAGCACCGCGTGCAGCGGCGTGGCCTCCGGCTCGACGACGGTGACCTCCGCGCCGTAGCCGCGGGCCGCGGCGGCCACCTCCAGCCCGATCCACCCGGCGCCCGCGATGAGCAGGTGCCCGTTGTCCCGGCCGAGCCCGGCCAGTACGCCCTTGAGCCGTTCGGCGTGCGCGAGGCGCCGCAGGTGGTGCACCCCGGCCAGGTCGGTGCCGGGGATGTCCAGGCGGCGCGGCTCGGCGCCGGTGGCCAGCAGCAGCTTGTCGTAGTGCAGGACGGTGCCGTCGCCGAGGACCACCTTCTTGGCGTCCCGGTCGAGGTGGACCGCGGGCTGGCCGAGGTGCAGCTCGATGTCGGAGGCCGCGTACCAGGAGGGCTCGTGGACGAAGACGCTCTCCCGTTCGTCCTTGCCGGTCAGATAGCCCTTGGACAGCGGGGGCCGTTCGTAGGGGTGGTCGCGCTCGTCGCCGATCAGGATCACCCGCCCCGTGAACCCCTCGGACCTCAGCGTTTCGGCCGCCTTTGCCCCGGCGAGCCCTGCGCCGACGATGACGAATGTCCGGTGTGCGTCGACCACCTGATGCCTCCTCATAACCTCTCCGCCACATGCGACCACATGCGAGCGTCCCGCACCGAGCCTGCCGCGTGAAGGGGGAGTGGCTCGATCAGCTCACCTTTCGGCGCGTCGGCCGCGCCGGGTGAGGCGTGCGTGAAGGGAACGGGCGGATGCGTCGGTGAGGCACGCGATCTGGTCGATGACCGCCCGCTTCCTGGCCTTGTCGTCGGGGGCCGCGTCGAAAATGGCCCGGAACTGCGGGTCCAGCCCCTCGGGCGCGCGGGCGCTCAGCGCCTCCGCGAGTTCGGCCAGGACGATGCGTTGGTCGGCGCGGATCCGTTCCTGCTCGTCGCGCTGCATCACGTACAGGTCGGCGACCGCCTTGAGCACCGCGCACTCGTTGCGCGCCTCGCGCGGGACCACCAGCTCCGCGCCGTACCGGGTGAGACGGCCGGAACCGTACGCCTCACGGGTGGCCCCCTCGGCGGCCAGGCAGAACCGGCCGATGAGCTGGCTCGTGGCGTCCTTCAGCCGGGACTGGGCGAGGGCCGAACCGTCGTACCCGTGCGGCCACCACTCCTGCTCCATCAGACGGTCGAGGGCGGTCCGCAGTTCCTCGGGCGCGGTGTCGGCGGGGACGTACCGGCCGATGGCCACCTGCCAGATCGCCGCGCGCTCGGGCTCGGCGAAGAGCATGTTGGGGTCGAGGTGGCCGGCGTGCAGGCCGTCCTCGAAGTCGTGGACGGAGTACGCGACGTCGTCCGCCCAGTCCATGACCTGGGCCTCGAAGCACTTGCGGTCCGCGGGGGCGCCGCGCCGCAGCCAGTCGAAGACCGGCAGGTCGTCCTCGTACGCGCCGAACTTCACCGAGTCGGGGTCCGTGGGGTGGTCCCCGCGGGCCCACGGGTACTTGGTGGCGGCGTCCAGGCAGGCCCGGGTGAGGTTGAGACCGACGCTGACGAGCTCCCCGCTCGTCGGGTCGGGCACGAACCGCTTGGGCTCCAGGCGGGTCAGCAGGCGCAGCGACTGGGCGTTGCCCTCGAAGCCGCCGCAGTCCTTGGCGAACTCGTTGAGCGCCTCCTCGCCGTTGTGGCCGAAGGGCGGGTGGCCCATGTCGTGGGAGAGGCAGGCGGCTTCGACGAGGTCGGGGTCGCAGCCGAGCGCGGCGCCGAGCTCCCGCCCGACCTGGGCGCACTCCAGGGAGTGGGTGAGGCGGGTCCGGGGACTGGCGTCCCAGTCGTAGGAACGGGTGCCGGGGGTGACGACCTGGGTCTTCCCCGCGAGGCGGCGCAGCGCGGCCGAGTGCAGTACACGGGCGCGGTCGCGCTGGAAGGCGGTCCGGCCGGGTCGTTTGTCGGGCTCGGCGGCCCAGCGTTCGGTGTCGGCCGCGTCGTAGAGGTCGCGCTGGTCGTCGGTGAGGGCGTGCGTGGTGCCTTCCATGCAAAGACGGTAACCGGAACAACTGACAAACCGGGATCAGGCGGAGAGGAGTTCCGGCCGCGCCAGGTCGACGGGCCGGGCGCGGGCCTCGTCGTAGCGGTGCAGCACGAGCCGGGCCAGGGCCGGGTGGTCGCCCAGCGGGGCGGCGGCGAGGCCGGGCGCCGCCGCGGCGGTCTGGGTGGCGAACCGGCCGGGAGCGGCGAAGTACGAGGCCACGGCGATCCGGTGGTGACCGCGGGCGGCGAGGGCCCGGATCGCCTCGGGGGCGCTCGGCGTGGCGGCACAGGCGTAGGCGGCGGTCACAGGGACGCCGCCGAGGCGTTCGGAGAGCTGGGCGGCGGTGCGGCGGGTGTCGGCCGCGGAGTCCCGGTCGCGTGAACCGGCGGCGGCCAGTACGACGGCCGAACCGGGGGCCGGGGTCCAGCCGGCCTCCAGCAGCCGCTCGTACAGGGCCTCGACGAGCAGCGGGTGCGGGCCCAGCGGGGCGGCGACCCGGGTGAACAGGTGGCCGGCCCGGGCGGCGGCAGCGGGGAGATCACGCTTGACGTGGTACCCGCGACCGAACAGCAGCGGGACGAGCACGGCCGAGCCGGACAGCTCGCCCAGGGTGTCGTCGAGCAGCGGCGCGTTCAGCTCGATGTGACCGAGCCGGACGTCGAGCCGGGGGCGGAGTTCGCGGACGCGTTCGAGGAGGGCGCGTGCGGTGTGCAGGGCGCGCGGGTCACGGCTGCCGTGGGCCACGGCGACAAGGGTGGGCTGCATGGGCGGACTCCGGGTCGGCGCAGGCCGCTGAGCTGGGTGCCCAGCTGGCGGGTGATGCGGCCGAGCAGCTCGGCCGTGCTTTCGAAGGGAAGAGCGGGAAACTCGGGAGGGTGCACCGGCTCCGTCATGGATCGATCCTCCGCGCCGGAGGTTGCCGGTGCGTTGCGCCCGGATGACGGGTCTTTGCCATGTGCTCACAGGGCGTTCGGTAGGGCTGTTCGGGGCGGGCGCGGCCGCCGGCGTACCCGCCGAAGGTCGGCGCCGGTGAACCGCACGGCCCTGGTACGCGTCCTGACCAGCGGATGAGCAGTCGAGACACCTGGGGATGGATGATGCGCCGACCGCGCCTGCCGCGCCTGCCGCGAGTCGAGTGGAGCCGGGTCGTGGTGGCGCTGCGCGCCGTACGGACCCGGCGGGTGGCCGTGCAGACCGTCATGGCGGGCTGCGTCCTGGCGCTGCTGCCCTCGGCGTGGATGCACGCGGTGGCCGCCGACCGGCTGCGGACCACGGCCGACGCGCCCGCCGCCGAGGTGGCCGTGGTGTTCGGCGCGGGCCTGTTGGGGAGTCGGCCGACCCCGTACCTCGCCGACCGGCTCGACGCCGCCGCCGAGCTGTACCGCACCGGCAAGGTCAAGGTCGTGCTGGTCACCGGGGACAACAGCCGCACCGAGTACGACGAACCCGACGCGATGCGGAAGTACCTCACCGCGCACGGGGTGCCGGACCCGAAGATCGTCAGCGACTACGCGGGCTTCGACACCTGGGACTCCTGCGTGCGGGCCAAGGAGATCTTCGGCGTGGAGCGGGCCGTGCTGGTCACCCAGGGCTTCCACATCCGCCGGGCCGTCGCCCTGTGCCAGGCGGCCGGCCTGGACTCGTACGGGGTCGGGGTGGCCGACGTGCACGACGCCACCTGGTACTACGGCGAGACCCGCGAGGTCTTCGCGGCGGGCAAGGCGGCGCTCGACGCGGCCTTCAAGCCGGCCCCGCACTTCCTGGGACCGAAGGAGGAGGGGGTGTCGCGGGCCCTGGCCGCTCTGGCAGACTGACGCGACGCCGGTTATGCCGATTAGTCATATGCCGGTCAGTCCGTACGAGCGTCAGGGGTGTGGAACCGTGGCTGTTGTGGATCTGAGCGGCAAGGTCGTCGTCATCACCGGTGGAGCCCGCGGTCTCGGCGCCGCGGCCGCGCAGGCCGTCGTGGACGGCGGTGGCCGGGTGCTGATCACCGACGTGCTGGAGGCGGAGGGTGCCGAGACGGCCGCGAAGCTCGGCGGCGCCGCGCGTTTCGTCCGGCACGACGTGACGAGCGAGGCCGACTGGCAGACCGCCCTGGAGTACGCGGTCGCCGAGTTCGGCCGCATCGACGGCCTGGTGAACAACGCGGGCATATCCGCCGGCCAGTTCCTGGAGCACGAGAGCGTCGAACACTTCCGCCGGGTCGTCGAGATCAACCTGGTCGGCGTGTTCATCGGCATCAAGACAGCGATCCCGCTGCTGCGCGCGAACGGCGGCGGGTCCATCGTCAACATCTCCTCCGCCGCCGGTCTGACCGGTCTTGCGCTCACCGCCGGGTACGGGGCCTCCAAGTGGGGCGTGCGCGGCCTGTCGAAGATCGGCGCGGTGGAGCTCGCCGAGGCCGGGATCCGCGTCAACTCCGTCCACCCCGGCATGACGCTGACCCCGATGACCGCCCCGATCGGCATCCAGGCGGGCGAGGGCAACTACCCCGGCGCCCCGCTCGGCCGCGTCGGCGTCCCCGAGGAGATCGCCGCGGCCGTCGCCTTCCTGCTCTCCGACGCCGCCGGCTACATGACGGGCGCCGAACTCGCCGTCGACGGCGGCTGGACCGCGGGCCTGACGGTGAAGTACCTGACGGGACAGTGATCTTCCCCGCCGCCCCCCTCCGACGCCCCACCGCGACCGCCGTCAATTCAGGTGCCGCGGGCGGGACGACGGGCTACGGTCCCACCCTGTGGAACAGGACACCCGAAACGGCACCGCACCCCTCGTACGCGACGTCCTTCCCGTCCTGACGGCCGAACTCGTACGGCTGCTGGAGGAGGAGGGCGAGCGTGAACTCGCCATCTGCGCCCATGACCTCCGCATCGTTGCGGACTGCGGCTGCGGCGACGACTTCTGCCAGAGCTTCTACACCGAACCCCGCCCGCACGGGCCCTACGGTCCGGGCCACCGCAACGTGTGCCTCGTCGTGGACCGCGGGTACCTGATCCTCGACGTCGTCCACGGACGGATCATGTTCGTGGAGGTCCTCGATCGGCCCGAGCTGCGGCCCGCCCTCACCGCAGCCCTCGCGGCGGCCCGGGCCGCCGCCTCACCGACGCCGCCGACCGGCGCTGAGGCGTAGCACCCCGGGCCGTAACGCGGGGCGGCGGCCCGTGTAACACCGGCGGCGCACGCTGGGGGTATGCGCACCTCCGACTCCGCCACCGACACGCACTGCCCGTACTGCGCCCTGCAGTGCGGCATGAGGCTCCGCCCCGAACCGGGCGGCGCCCCCGTGGCGGTGGAGGAGCGGGCCGACTTCCCCGTCAACCGGGGCGCGCTGTGCGGCAAGGGACGCACCGCCCCCGCCGTGCTCTCCTCCCGGGTGCGCCTGACCCGGCCGCTCGTCCGCACCCACGCCGGGCAGCTGGAGCCGGCCACCTGGGAGGAGGCCCTCGACGCCGTCGCCGAGGGCCTCGCCCGCACCGGCCGCACCCACGGCCCGGACGCCGTCGGGGTCTTCGGCGGCGGCGGGCTCACCAACGAGAAGGCCTACGCGCTCGGCAAGTTCGCCCGGGTCGCCCTGCGCACCTCGCAGATCGACTACAACGGCCGCTTCTGCATGTCCTCGGCCGCCGCCGCCCATCAGCGGGCCTTCGGCCTCGACCGCGGGCTGCCCTTCCCGCTGGCGGACATCCCGCGCACCGGCTGCGTGATCCTCGTCGGCTCGAACCTGGCCGAGACCATGCCGCCCGCGCTGCGCTACCTCACCGAGCTCAAGGCGAACGGCGGCACGCTGATCGTCATCGACCCGCGCCGCACCCGCACCGCCGAACAGGCCGACCTGCACCTCGCCCCGCGCCCCGGCACCGACCTCGCCCTCGCGCTCGGCCTGCTGCACCTGATCGTCGCGGAAGGCCGGACCGACGAGGAGTTCATCGCCGCCCGCACCACCGGCTGGGAGGAGGCCAGGGCCGCCGCCATGGCCCACTGGCCGGAGCTGGTCGAACGCATCACCGGGATACCGGTGCCCAGGCTCCGTGAGGCCGTGGCCATGTTCTGCGCCCCGGAATCCGCCATGGTCCTCACCGCCCGGGGCCCCGAGCAGCAGTCCAAGGGCACCGACACCGTCGGCGCCTGGATCAACCTGTGCCTGGCCACCGGCCGGGCCGGCCGCCCGCTGTCCGGCTACGGCTGCCTCACGGGGCAGGGCAACGGTCAGGGCGGTCGCGAGCACGGCCAGAAGGCCGACCAGCTCCCCGGCTACCGCAAGCTCACCGACCCGGCGGCCCGCGCCCACGTCGCCGGCGTCTGGGGCGTCGACCCCGACAGCCTCCCCGGCCCCGGCCGCAGCGCCTACGAACTCCTCGACGCCCTCGGCACGGACGTGAAGGCCCTCCTCCTGATGGGCTCGAACCCGGTGGTGTCCGCCCCCCGCGCCGGACACGTAGAGGACCGCATCCGCTCCCTGGACTTCCTCGCGGTGGCCGACGTCGTCCTCTCCGAGACCGCGGCCCTCGCGGACGTGGTCCTCCCCGTCACCCAGTGGGCGGAGGAGACCGGCACCACCACCAACCTGGAGGGCCGCGTCCTGCTCCGCCGCCGGGCGCTGACCCCGCCGCCGGGAGTCCGCAGCGACCTGGACGTCCTGCACGGACTAGCCGCCCGCCTCGGCGTCGAGAAGGGCTTCCCCACCGAGCCGGAGGAGGTCTTCGAGGAACTGCGCCGCGCCTCGGCCGGCGGCCCCGCGGACTACTCGGGCATCACCTACGCCCGGATCGAAGCCGAACAGGGCGTCTTCTGGCCCTGCCCCGAGAGCCCCGAAGGATCGGAGGCCTCCGGGGAATCCGAGCGATCCGGGGGATCCCCGGGCACCGAGCGCCTCTTCCTGGACCGCTTCGCCACCGACGACGGCCGGGCCCGCTTCGTCGCCGTCTCCCACCGCGACGCCGCCGAGGTCCCCGACGCGGACTACCCGCTGCTGCTGACCACCGGCCGGGTGGTCGCCCAGTATCAGTCCGGCGCCCAGACCCGCCGGGTGGACGAGCTCAACGCGGCCGCCCCCGGCCCCTTCGTGGAACTCCACCCACGGCTCGCCGCCCGGATCGGCGTGGTCGACGGCAGCCCGCTCGCCGTGACCTCCCGCCGCGGCCGAGCCGTCGCCCCGGCCCGCATCACCGACACCATCCGGGCGGACACGGTCTTCATGCCCTTCCACTGGCCGGGCGAGGGCCGCGCCAACACCCTGACCAACCCGGCCCTGGACCCCACGTCCCGGATGCCGGAGTTCAAGGTCTGCGCGGTCCGGGTCGAGCCCGCCTGAGCCTCAGGCGGTCCGGCCGTCGAAGGTCGGCGCCGGCGCCGCCGGCAGCCGCTCGGCCAGGGACCCGGCGGATCCGGAGACCCCCGGGTGGTCGGCCCGGAAGGTGTCCCCGAGTCGGCCCGGCCCGAGCGGGCGACGCCCCGTGCCACCACGTCCGGCGCGCTACGCCGGGCGGCTCGCCAGGCCGGGCGCACGGCCCCGTCCACGGCCGCGTCCTACGCGCTCGTTCCGGTCATGCCCGCACCCCTTCGTCGATCCACCCGTCGTCCACCGACAGGTCGCTGTCGTACAGCACGAACTCCCGCTCCTGTGAACGGACTTCGTACCCGGCGGCACGGAGCGCGGCGACCAGCCCGTCGCAGGCCGCACCCGCCTCCGCCGCCGTGCCGCGCCACCGTTGGGTCACGAACCGTTCGTGCGCGCCCCCGGACAGGACGCGGCGGGTGTTCCAGGACAGGTGGGCGCCGTGCGGGACGACCAGGCACTCCAGGGCCGCGCGGTCGAAGTCCGCCGGCAGCAGCAGCTTGAGGTGGTGCTCGAAGTAGCCGCCGCCCGGGCCGGGGGACTCCGTGGTCCACGGGACCGTCTCCACCTTGACCCGCACCGGGTCGAAGCCGGCCGCCCGCAGTCGTGGCACCAGGCGCTCGTGGCCCGTGCGGTCCGGCAGGGTCAACATCGGCTGGGACACCATCCGACCGCGGGCCGGCAGGATGTGCGTCACCTTCAACTCCCGTGCCCCGGCCCGGCCCAGGCGTCGAGGCGCGCCAGCTCCACCGCGTCCGCGCAGCGCACCGTCACATGGGTCTCGTACTCCGACATGGAGTCGATCATCTCGGACATGCGTCCGATCCGCATCGGCGTTCCCGCCGGGGGGTAACCATGCGGTCACGCACCGGACTCAGAAAGTGCTCGCACGCCCCTCGTGGCCGCGATGTGTCGTACCCCACACTGAGGTGCGGTGCCCCCGTCCTCGGAGCCCTGGAGGTCGCCCCCGTGCAGACCCGGACCCTGACCGTGAACGTGAGCGAGTCCTCGGAGGCCAAGGCCGTGGACGAAGAGCCCGAGGTACTGGAGCTGATCGAGCCGGTGCCCGTGCCGCGCAGGCGCAGCAGCAGCGACAGCGGAGGCGGAGCGGGCCCGTCCGCCGACCTGTTCCGGCAGTACCTCCGCGAGATAGGCAGGATCCCGCTGCTCACCGCCGCCGAGGAGGTGGACCTGGCGCGCCGCGTCGAAGCCGGCCTGTTCGCCGAGGAGAAGCTCGGCAACACCCCCGACCTCGACTCCCAGCTCGCCCTCGACCTCGACAAGCTCGTCGTCATGGGGCGGATGGCCAAACGCCGACTCATCGAGTCGAACCTGCGACTCGTCGTCTCCGTCGCCAAGCGGTACGTGGGCCGCGGGCTCACCATGCTCGACCTCGTGCAGGAGGGCAACCTCGGGCTGATCCGGGCCGTGGAGAAGTTCGACTACGCCCGCGGCTACAAGTTCTCCACCTACGCCACCTGGTGGATCCGGCAGGCGATGTCCCGAGCCCTCGCCGACCAGGCCAGGACCATCCGCGTACCGGTCCACGTCGTCGAACTGATCAACCGGGTCGTCCGCGTGCAGCGCCGGATGCTCCAGGAGCGCGGGTACGAGCCCACGGCCGAAGAGGTCGCCGTCCACCTGGAGTTGACCCCGGAGCGGGTCCTGGAGGTGCTCCGCCTCGCCCAGGAACCGGTCTCCTTGCACGCCCCGGTCGGCGAGGAGGACGACGTCGCGCTCGGCGACCTCATCGAGGACGGGGACGCCGCCTCACCCGTGGAGTCGGCCGCCTTCTTCCTGCTGCGCGAGCACCTGGAAGCGGTGCTGTCCACCCTCGGCGAGCGCGAGCGCAAGGTCGTGCAGCTGCGGTACGGCCTCGCCGACGGGCGGCCCCGCACCCTGGAGGAGATCGGGCGGATCTTCGGCGTGACGCGCGAGCGGATCCGCCAGATCGAGTCCAAGACCCTCAACAAACTGCGCGACCACGCCTTCGCGGACCAGCTCCGCGGCTATCTGGACTGACGGACCACCGGAAAAGGGGGCGCCCCGCCAGGCGCCCCCGCTCCGCTGTCCGGGGCCCGACGGCTACGGGTGCGCGGGCTCGTGGGAATCGGTCAGCGGCCGGCTCATCCAGACGTCGTCGACGTAGACCCCGTCCAGCAGGAACTCCTGCGGCAGGACGCCGACCTCCGCGAAGCCGCACCGCCGGTAGAGCTGCCGCGCCGGCTCGTTGTGGCCGAGCACGCGCAGGTTCATCCGGCGGGCACCACCGGCCCGCGCGGCGGCGCAGGCCGCCTCGACCAGGGCCTGTCCGACTCCGCTGCCGCGGGCGGACGCGAGGACGGCCAGCCCCTGGATGTGACGGACGTGCCGATTGGTTTCGAGCGGGCTCGCCGGGGCCTGGGCGATGTACCCGACGACCTGCTGTCCGCGTTCCGCGACGAGGTAGCTCTCCACGGGATGCCGCTCGTCGAAGACGGCCGCGTCCGCCGGGCGCTCGGGGCCGGGTTCGCTCACCCGCGACCACGTCGAGCGGAACAGCTCCGATATCTCGCGTTCATCCGCCGCCCGCGCAGGGCGTATCACCACGTCCGATGCCATCCCGTCATGCTAACGACGGCGGAGGGGCACCCGCGTACGTGACCCGTACCCGAATGCCCCTCCGCCGTGCGACGTACAGGACCGCTGCCCCAGGCCGTCTAGTCGACCTCGGCCACCGCCTGCGCGAACTGCGCCGCGTACAGCCGGGCGTACGCCCCGCCCGAGGCCAGCAGCTCCTCGTGCGTGCCCTGTTCCACGATCGAACCGCTCTCCATCACCAGGATCACGTCCGCGTCGCGGATCGTGGACAGCCGGTGCGCGATGACGAAGGACGTACGGCCACGCGCGAGGCGTGCCATCGCCTTCTGGATCAACACCTCGGTACGGGTGTCCACCGAGCTCGTCGCCTCGTCGAGCACCAGGATCACCGGCTCCGACAGGAACGCCCGGGCGATGGTGATCAGCTGCTTCTCGCCCGCGCTGACGCCCGCGCCCTCGTCGTCCAGCACGGTGTCGTAACCGTCCGGCAGGGTGCGGATGAACCGGTCCGCGTGGGCGGCCCGCGCGGCCTCCTCGACCTCGGCGCGCGTGACCGCGCGCGAAGCACCGTAGGCGATGTTCTCCGCGATCGTGCCGCCGAACAGCCAGGTGTCCTGGAGCACCATGCCGATGCCGTCGCGCAGTTCCTCGCGGGTCATCTTCGCGATGTCCACCCCGTCGAGGGCGATCTCCCCGCCCGTGACCTCGTAGAACCGCATCAGCAGATTGACCAGCGTGGTCTTGCCGGCGCCCGTCGGGCCGACGATCGCGACCGTGTGGCCGGGCTCGACGGACAGCGACAGGTTCTCGATCAGCGGCCTGTCCGGCTCGTACCGGAAGGCCACCTTGTCGAAGGTGACCTGACCGCGCCGCTCCTGCGGACGCTCCGGAACCACGGCGTCCGGCTCCTGCTCCGGCGCGTCCAGCAGCTCGTACACCCGCTCCGCCGAGGCGACCCCGGACTGCACGAGGTTCGCCATCGAGGCGACCTGCGTCAGCGGCATCGAGAACTGCCGCGAGTACTGGATGAAGGCCTGCACGTCACCGATCGACAGGGTGCCGGAGGCGACCCGGAGCCCGCCGACGACGGCTATCAGCACGTAGTTGATGTTCGAGATGAAGAACATCACCGGCTGCATGATGCCGCTGACCAGCTGTGCCTTGAAGGAGGCCCGGTACAGCGCCTCGTTCTGCTCGGCGAAGACGGCCGCGGACTCCCGCTGCCGGCCGAAGACCTTGACCAGGCTGTGGCCCGAGTACATCTCCTCGATGTGGGCGTTGAGCGCGCCGGTCGCCTTCCACTGCGCCACGAACTGCGGCTGCGACTTCTTGCCGATCTTCGCGGCGACGAAGATCGACAGCGGTACGGTCACCAACGCGACCAGCGCCAGCAGCGGCGAGATCCAGAACATCATCACGAGCACGCCGACGATGGTCAGCAGCGAGTTCAGCAGCTGGCCCATCGTCTGCTGGATCGTCTGGCCGATGTTGTCGATGTCGTTCGTGGCCCGGCTGAGCACCTCGCCGCGCTTCTGCTGGTCGAAGTACGACAGCGGCAGCCGCGACAGCTTCGCCTGCAGCTCCTCGCGCATCCGGTAGACCGTGCCGTTCATGACGTGGTTCGACAGCCTCGTCGCGACCAGCATCAGCAGGCCGGCCAGGGTGAAGACCACCAGCGCCCAGATCGCGACGACCCCGACGGCGCCGAAGTCGATGCCCTGCCCCGGGGTGAAGTCGCTCCCGGCGAGCATGTCCGCCATGCCGTCCTGACCCCGGGCGCGCAGGCCGTCCAGCGCCTGCTGCTTGGTGGTCCCGGCCGGCATCTCGCGGCCGACGATCCCCGCGAACACGAGGTCGGTGGCCTCACCGAGGATCTTCGGGCCGACCACCGCGCAGCCGACACTGCCGACGACGGCCGCGACCATGCCCCAGATCTTGGCCCGGTCGTACGCGAGCTGCCGCAGCAGTCGCTTGCCCGAGCCCTTGAAGTCCATGGACCGCTGGGCCGGCCCCATCATCATCCGTCCTCCGGGCCCGCTCATGCGGCCTCCGCCTCCGTCAGCTGGGAGAGCACGATCTCCCGGTAGGTCTCGTTGTCGGCCATCAGCTCGTGATGGCGTCCCTCACCCACGACCTGGCCTTCGTCGAGGACGATGATCCGGTCGGCGTCCCGGATCGTGGAGACCCGCTGGGCGACGATGACCACGGTCGCGTCCTCGGTCTCGCGGGCGAGCGCCGCGCGCAGCGCCGCGTCCGTCGCGTAGTCCAGGGCCGAGAAGGAGTCGTCGAAGAGGTAGATCTCCGGGCGCTGCACGAGCGCGCGGGCGATGGCCAGACGCTGGCGCTGGCCGCCGGAGACATTGGTTCCGCCCTGGCTGACAGGGGCGTCCAGGCCACCCTCCAACGCGGAGACGAACTCCCTGGCCTGGGCCACCTCCAGCGCCTGCCAGAGCTCCTCGTCGCTCGCGCCCGGGCGCCCGTAGCGCAAGTTGGAGGCGATGGTTCCGGAGAACAGGTAGGGCTTCTGCGGCACCATGCCGACCGTCCTGGCCAGCAGGTCCGGGTCGAGTGCGCGGACGTCCTCCCCGTCGACGAGGACCTCGCCGCCGGTCGCGTCGAAGAGCCGCGGGACCAGGCCCAGCAGCGTGGACTTGCCGCTTCCGGTGGAGCCGATCACCGCCGTGGTCTCACCGGGGCGGGCCACCAGGTCCACCCCGCGCAGCACCGGGGCCTCGGCGCCCGGGTAGCCGAAGTCGGCTCCGCGCAGCTCCAGGTGGCCGCGGCGGGCGAGTTCGCGCACCGGGTCCTTGGGCGGGACCACGCTGGACTCGGTGTCGAGGACCTCCTGGATGCGCTCGCCGCAGACCTCGGCGCGCGGCACCATCATGAACATGAAGGTGGCCATCATCACGGCCATGACGATCTGCATCAGGTAGGCGAGGAAGGCCGTCAGCTGGCCGATCTCCATGCCGCCGCTGTCCACGCGCATCGCGCCGAACCAGATGACGGCGACGCTGGAGATGTTCACGACCACGATGACCGTGGGGAACATGTACGCCAGGAGTTTGCCGGCGGCCAGCGAGACGCCGGTCAGGTCGGCGTTGGCCTCCCGGAAGCGGTCCTTCTCGTAGTCGTCGCGGACGAAGGCGCGGATCACGCGATTGCCGGTGATCTGCTCGCGCAGGACCCGGTTCACGGTGTCCAGGCGCACCTGCATCTGCCGGAACAGCGGTCGCGTCCTGAAGACGATCGCGCCGACGGCGATCCCGAGCACCGGGACCACGGCGAGCAGTACGCCCGACAGCTTCACGTCGAGCGAGAGCGCCATGGCGATACCGCCGACGCACATGATCGGGGCCGAGACCATCAGGGTGAAGGTCATCAGGACCAGCATCTGGACCTGCTGGACGTCGTTCGTCGTACGGGTGATCAGCGACGGGGCGCCGAACTGGCCCAGCTCCCGCGCCGAGAAGCTCTGCACGCGGTCGAAGATCGCGGCGCGCAGGTCCCGGCCGAAGGCCGCGGCCGTGCGGGCGCCGTAGTAGACGGCGCCGACGTTGCAGACGAGCTGGACGAGGGAGACGCCGAGCATCAGCGCGCCGAAGCGCAGGATGTAGCCGGTGTCGCCGTTGACGACACCGTTGTCGATGATGTCGGCGTTGAGGGTGGGCAGGTAGAGGCTGGCGCTGGTCTGCAGCAGTTGCAGCAGGACCAGCACCGCGATGGGTTTCCGGTACGTACCCAGATGGGTCCGCAGAAGTCGTATGAGCACGCGCAGGCTCCGGTCGGCACGATCGAGGGGTTCAACCCATCTTGGGCCAACCGGCCCTGTGATCCCCACCGGATTTCGCAAAGGCCGGTCAAAAGGACCAGCCCGCCCCGACTCGCGACGTAGGCGGTGTCCGGGGGCGGGGAGTGTCCGGTCCAGGTCGTAGGGAGTGTCTAGAACGCCCCGGGGTGGATCTGCTCGCGGGTGGCGATGTACTGCTGGCGGACTCCCTGCCACGCCGGGAACTCCTCGCCCGGCTCGAAGACCTGGGCCGACGGGGCCGGCCAGACCGGCGGGGTGTGCGGGGCCAGTGTGCCCTGCGCCACACCGAGCGCCCAGGCGGCCTGGCGCGCCGCGCCCAGCGCCGCGTAGTCCGCCGGCGCCGGTACGACGACCTGCGTGCCGAACAGCCCGGGAGCCGCGGCCTGCACGGCGGGCAGCTCGGCCGCCGCGCCCAGCAGGAACACCCGACGGATCTCGACCCCGCGCGAGCGCAGCACGTCCAGCGCGTCCACCAGCCCGCACAGCATGCCCTCGAAGGCGGCCCGGGCCAGGTGCTCCGGCTTCATCGAGTCCCGGCGCAGCCCGGACAGGGTGCCGGCGGCGTGCGGCAGGTTCGGGGTCCGCTCACCCTCCAGGTACGGCAGGAGTACGAGGCCGTGCGCGCCCGGCGTCGACTTCAGGGCGAGCTCGGACAGCCCCTCCAGGTCGGTGCCGAGCAGCTCGGCGGTGCCGCGCAGGGCCCGTACGGCGTTGGAGGTGTTCACCACGGGCAGATGCATGCCGCCGGCGTCGGCCAGCGAGGTGACCAGCCCGCTCGGCTCCGACACCGCCTCGTGGTGCACCGCCATCACCGAACCGGAGGCACCCAGCGAGACCACCGCGTCGCCGGGGCCGAGCCCGAGCCCGAGCGCGGCGGCCATCGTCTCGCCGGTGCCGGCCGAGATCAGGAGACCCTCGGGCGTGGTCCCGGCGGCATCGGCCGGGCCGAGCACCTCGGGCAGCAGCGCCCGGTGGCCCAGCGCCAGCTCGACCAGATCGGGGCGCCAGGTTCCGGTGGCCGCCGACCAGTAACCGGTGCCGGAGGCGCCGCCGCGGTCGGTGGTCCGCCGGGCGGGGCGGCCCAGCAGCTGCCAGACGAGCCAGTCGTGCGGGGACATCAGCACGGCGACCCGGCGGGCGGCCTCGGGTTCGTTGCGGGCCAGCCAGGCCAGCTTCGTGACCGGCTGCGCGGAGTGCGGGACCGAGCCGACCGCCTCGACCCAGCGGTGCCGGCCGCCGAAGGCGTCGATGAGGTCGGCGGCGGCACCCTGGCCGCGCTTGTCGTTGCCGACGAGGGCGGGACGCACCAGGGCGCCCTGCGGGTCCAGCGGCAGCAGCCCGTGCTGCTGGGCGGAGACCCCTATGGCCTGGACGCCTTCGAGGAGGCCGCCGCCGGCGGCCTCGCCGAGCGAGAGCAGCCAGGCCTGCGGGTCGGTCTCGTGCGGATTCGAGGAGTCCGGTTCACCCGTGGGTTGTGGATGGGGCGCGTACCCCTGGCGCAGCACGGCGCCGGTCTCGGTGTCACAGACGACGATGCGTGTGAACGCGGAAGAGCTGTCCAGCCCGGCGACTATCCCCATGCGGTGAATTCTGCCGCACGCGGGCCCGGACGCTACCGGTCCGGAGCCCCCGGAACCTCACAGATCCCGTGGGCCCCAGGGGTTCCTGACCGGTCAGGTGTTGCTCGTGCCCCAGTCGTCCTCGCCGGCGCCGCCGCCGGCCCGGCCGCGCAGGCTCCGTACCCGCCCGGCGAGCGAGTCCGGGACGGCGTCACCGACCTTGTGGCTCACCGCGGTGAAGGCCTTCCCGGCGTACTCGCGCCCGGTCTGCCCCGCGGTCTCGGCGGCGTTGCGCACCGCCGGGTTCTGCGCGATCTGGCGGGCGGACTTCCGCAGCTGCTCGTAGCGCTCGCGTCCGGCCCGGGTTCCGAGCACGTACCCGAGGGCCAGTCCGACCACGAACGTGACCTTGTACCGCATGCCTGTCACCCTTCGTCGTGTGGTGCGCGGCCCGCTGTCGATACCGATTGGCGGAGCACCCCCCTGCTTGCGCTAATCTATGACTCGCAGCGGGCACTCGCCCCCCGGCAACGCCGGAGGTGGGCTGTTCGATGCACCGCAGCAATCCCCTGTAGCTCAATTGGCAGAGCAGCCGGCTGTTAACCGGCAGGTTACTGGTTCGAGTCCAGTCGGGGGAGCGCGGTCCCCTGTAGCTCAATTGGCAGAGCATTCGGCTGTTAACCGGAGGGTTGCTGGTTCGAGTCCAGCCGGGGGAGCAAGGAAGAAGAAGAGGGCCCCCGAGGGGTCCTCTTCTTTTCTTTGTGGCCCCGTCCGGGAACCGGACAGCCCTCAGCGCGGTCTCTCTGAACAGGCGAAGCCGATCATGCGAGGCATCCGAGGCAGGAGATCGTATGAGCGGCTATGCTGCGGCAGACGGCGCGCACACGTGTACGCGCCACGCCGTGAAGGGGCGGTAGCTCAGCCGGTTAGAGCAGCGGACTCATAATCCGTCGGCCGTGGGTTCGAGTCCCACCCGCCCCACCACATGCCGCAGGTGCAGAAACGATCGCACCTGCGGCTTCGGCGTTTCCGGGGGCTGTCGCGCCATCAGGCGAACCGAGCCGCCGACGCGGCACGAGGGACGCCGCCTCCTCGGCGGCGTCGCGCCCGACTCCATCCGGCGGGTGCCCGTACAGGTCCGTGGTGATCGTCACGGCGGGGCGCCCCTCGATCGGGCTCTCGCCCCGCGGGGCTGCGCGCGTGCGGATCGTCAGGTCCGGTCGGCCGACGGCTGGGCCGCCTCCCATCCGCCCGTGTGCGACCGGGGAGCGTGCTGGGCGGCGCCGGGCGGCAGCGCGGCGCCGCATGCGGTCGAGCAGGCGTTGACGAGTGGGTCCTTCGGGGCCGGGTGTACCCGTACTCCCGGCTCAGGTGTGCCGGGAGTACGGGTGCGGCGCCGGGGTGGGGTCAGAAGTCCTCCGTTTCGTCCGTGAGGTGGCGCAGGACGTCCGTCAGGTCCTGGCGGCGGGCGAACGCGACGCGTTGGCGGTGGGCGCCCGAGCCGTCGCGCAGGAGGCCCGCCATGGTTTTGGCGGCGTGGTCGAGGTCGCCGGCGGCGGCCAGGTCCGGGGCGACCAGGTCCAGCAGGGCCTCCGCCAGGTCCGCCGCCGGGAGTTCCGTCCCCGTGTACGGGTCGAGGCCGAAGCCCTCCAGGCCGTCGTGGGCCGCCCGCCAGCGCGCGAGGCGCAGTACGTCGTCCCGTACGGCCGGTTCGGGACGCCGCTCCGCGATCTCGCGCAGCGCCGTGGAGACCAGCGCGCGGGCCAGTTCGGCCTGCAGGATGGCCGAGTCGATGTCCGGGGACATGTCCGGTGCCCGGATCTCGAGCGTCGGCCAGTGCCCGGAGGGGCGGAGGTCCCAATAGACCATCTTGGTGTCCAGGGCCGCCCCGGAGCCGAGCAGGGTCTGCACCGAACGCCGGAAGTGCGCCGTGGACGTGAAGTGCGGCGGCAGGCCCGCCGAGGGCCAGCCGGACCAGGCCATCGCCCGCCAGCTGGCGTGACCGGTGTCACGCCCGCCCCAGAACGGCGAGTTGGCGGCCAGCGCGATCAGCGTGGGCAGCCAGGGTCTGATCCGGTTGGACACGGCCACCGCCGTGTCCACGTCGAGCGTGCCGATGTGGATGTGGCGGCCGCAGCTGACGAGGGTGTCGGTGAGCGCGCCGAAGCGGCGGTGCTGTTCGCGCTGGCGCGGCTCGTCGTCGGTCAGGTGCAGCGGCCCCTCCACGGCGACGACCGGCGAGGGGGCGGCCAGCAGTCGGCAGCCGTGGGCGCGGGCGGCCCGGCCGACGGTGCGCCGCAGGGCGGCGAGCTCGGCGCGCAGCGAAGCCGCCGAGTGGGCTATCGGGGTGGATATCTCCACCTGGTAGCGGGTGCCCTCGGGGTGGAGCTCGCCGGGCAGCCCGCCGGCCGTCGCCAGGACCAGCGGGGCGGCGGGGACCACCCGGAAGTTGTGGGCGTCGACGAGCAGGTACTCCTCCTCGACTCCGACGGTGAGGGGGACGGTGGTGCGCACCGTGTTCTGCGTCGTGCCGGTGCTCGTGGTGCTGTTGCCAGGTTCGATCACTACGCCTCCCTGGACATACGAGTCTTTTCATCATGAGCCGAACACGAGGCGGGGAGCGCACGCCGATTCGGTCAAATGTCCGGTGATAGTGGCGAGTTACCGGCAATACGCCACCCAGGTCGGGAGGCCGGAGCCGCGTGTGGCGACTGTTGCCGGTGTGCGAAGAGGCCGAAAATCCCGGAGGGCGTCGAACGGGTGGTGGTTATCATCCGCTGTGACCCGGACGACCGCCCCACCCCAGCTCTGGCAGCGAATATTCGCCGACCTGACCCCGCTCAGCGCGTCCGCCGACTACCGGCGGCTGTGGTTCGGCGGAACCATCTCCTGGGTCGGCCAGGCGATGACCATCCTCGCGATCTCGCTCCAGGTCTACGACATCACCCGGTCCAGCTTCTCGGTCGGACTCGTCGGGCTCTTCTCGCTCGTCCCGCTCGTCGCCTTCGGCCTCTACGGCGGCGCGATCGCCGACACCGTGGACCGGCGCAAGCTCGGCCTCTACAGCTCGCTGGCCGCCGCCGCGCTGTCGGTCGTGCTCGCCGCCGCCGCGCTGCTCGACTATCACCGCGTCTGGTTCCTGTACGCCGTCGTCGCACTCCAGGCGGTCTGCGGGGCGCTCACGGGCCCGGCCCGTTCCGCCATGATCCCGAGGCTGCTGCCGGCCGAGCAGTTGCCCGCAGCCAACGCCCTGAACTCCGTGACCATGACCTTCGGGTCGATGGTCGGCCCGGCCCTCGGCGGATTCATCGTCACCGTCGGGGGCTACGAGACGGCCTACCTCATCGACGCCGTCACCTTCACGGCCGCGCTCTATGCGATGTGGAAGCTGCCGTCGATGAAGCCCGACCGGGCCGAGGGCGCGCGGGGCCGGGCCTCCGTCCTCGACGGACTGCGCTTCCTCGGCACCCGGCCGAACATCCGGATGACCTTCTTCTCCGACCTGGCCGCCATGGTGCTGGCCCAGCCCCGGGCGCTGTTCCCGGCCATCGCGGGGCTCTGGTTCGGCGGCGGTCCCGGAACGGTCGGCCTGCTGGTCGCCGCCATGGCCGCCGGGGCGCTGCTCGGCGGGCTGTTCTCCGGCTGGCAGGGCCGCATCCGCCGGCACGGGCTGGCGATCCTGCTCGCCGTCGCCGGCTGGGGGCTGGCCGTCGCGGTGTTCGGGCTCACCCGGAACCTGTGGCTCGGCATGTTCTTCCTGGCCCTGGCCGGGTACGCGGACACCGCCTCGATGGTGTTCCGCACCACCATGCTCCAGGCCGCCACCCCCGACGACATGCGCGGCCGCCTGCAGGGCGTCTTCATCATCGTCGTCGCGGGTGGACCCCGGCTCGGCGACTTCCTCGCCGGGACCACCGCCGACCTGATCTCCCCGACCGTGGCCGTCACGGGCGGCGGACTGGCCTGTGTACTGGTGCTGGGCCTGCTCGCGCTCCGGTGGCGGAACTTCGCCCGGTACGACGCCCGCTCCCCACAGGCCTGACGCGACCGGCTACGCGTCCACCGGCTACGCGTCCACCGGCTCCCGCGTGCGGTCGCCGCCCGCAGAGCCGGTGTTGGTGGTGCCGGCCGGCTCGAAGAGCAGGATCTGCGCCTCCTCGGTCGCCGCCGGGCAGTGCTCCACCCCGCGCGGGACCACGTACATCTCGCCGGGGCCCAGGACCACGTCCCCGTCGCGCAGGTGGATCGTCAGGGTGCCGCCGACCACCAGGAAGAGCTCGTCGGTGTCCTCGTGGGTGTGCCAGACGAATGCGCCCTGGAGCCGGGCGATCTTGACCTCGTAGTCGTTGACGCGGGCGATGCGTCGGGGGGCCCACTGCTCGGTGAAACCGGCCAGTTTCTCGGCGATGTTGACCTTGCGTGTCGTCATGTGGACAGCCTGTCGCCGCGCCCACGGGCGGTCTTGTACGTTCCTGACATGGCCGCGATCCGTCCGCGCAGCAGCGTCTCCGCCTGGCAGCCGTCGGTGCCCGGCATCGCCGAGGTCTTCCACGCCCGTTTCACCGAGCACGCGTACCCGGCCCATGTGCACGACACCTGGGCGCTGATGATCCTCGACGGCGGGCGGGTGGATTTCGCCCTCGACGGGGAACGCCACGGCGTCGGGGTGTCGGACCGGGTGATCCTGCTGCCGCCCGGAGTGAGCCACAACGGGCGGACCGTGACCGAGGCGGGTTTCCGCAAGCGCGTGCTGTACCTGGACGCCTCGGTGCTCCCGGAGCGGCTGACCGGAGCCGCCGTCGACGCCCCACTCCTCGCCGATCCCGCGTTGCGCGAGCGGGTGCACGGGTTGCACCTGGCCCTCGCGGAGCGGGACCCCTTCGAGGCCCAGTCGCGCCTGGCCTTCGTACGGGAGCGGCTCCATCGGTGGCTGGAGGGGCGCGCGGCCGAAGGGCCGGGGCGGGATCCGCGGTCGGTGGCGGCGCCGGGCGCGCGGGTCGCCGTACGGCTGCGCGAGCTGCTCGACGCGCGGGTGCCCGAGGGGATCACCCTGGAGGAGGCCGCGGCCGAGCTGGGGTACGGGCATCCCACGCACCTGATCCGGAGTTTCACGGCGGCGTACGGGCTGCCGCCGCACGCGTATCTGACCGCGCGGCGGGTGGCGCTGGCGCGGCGGCTCCTGCTGGCGGGGGCGCGTCCGGCCGAGGCGGCGGTGGCGGCCGGGTTCTACGACCAGGCGCACCTGACACGGCACTTCGGGCGCCATGTCGGGACCAGCCCGGCGCGGTTCGCCCGATCCGGCCGCCGGTGAAGGGGAGCCGGTCGGCCGGTTCGTCGCCGCTGCCGCTGCCACTGCCGCCGCCACTGACGCCGCACCGGGGCGGCCGGGGTCAGGCCGGGTCGACGATGCCGCGGGCGACGCCGAGGGCGACCAGGTCCTGCGGGCGGATGCGGAGTTGGTCCGCCGTGGCGGGGGCGGCTTCCGCGGGGCGTTTGAGGATGGCCGCCGCCAGTTCCGGGGCGATCACCGAGAAGTAGCTGTCCGGGGTGACCCAGGTGTTCCCGGGAGCCGCCAGCGCGAGGGCGCCGCCCGAACCGCCCTCGCCGATCAGCAGGGTGGTGACGGGGACGGTGGCTGCGGCCAGCGCCGCGAAGGTGTCGGCGATGGCCGCGCCGGCGCCCGCGTGTTCGGCGGCGGCGTCGTTGGCCGCGCCCGGGGTGTCCACCAGGGTGAGCACCGGGATGCCGAGCCGGTCCGCGAGACGGATGACGCGGGCGGCCGTACGGTAGCCCGCCGGGCGGGTGGCGGTGCCGCACTGGGCGGCGTAGGCGACGGCGCGGCCCTCGCGCAGCCCGAACCCGCACAGCATGCCGGGGTCGGTGCCGCCGGCCCGGTCCCCGCAGAGGTGCAGGCGGAGGTCGAAGTACGCGTCCAGGTACGCGGCGGCGTGCGGCCGTTCGGGGTGCCGGGCCTGCCGGACGGCGTCCCAGCCGGTCCGCGGCGGTGCTACGTCGGCCAGTGCGGCCGGTGGTTCGACCGGCCCGCCGGAGCGGGGCGCGGCCAGCACACGGAGCCAGTTGGCGAGGGTGCCCGGCAGGTGGGCGGCGGGGACGACCGCGTCCACCTGGCCGGCGGCGTACTGCCCCTCGGCGCCGTAAGCCGTCGGATCCGCGTCCGCCGGCCGCACCCGGGACCCGGCGAAGCCGACCTGGGCCCCGGGGAGCGCGAGGACGACATCGGCCCCGGCCCCCAGGGTGGCCCAGCCGCCGCCCGTGGTCGGATCGCGCAGGACGGCGAGCTGGGGGAGCCCGGCGGCCCGGGTCAGGACGCACTGGCGGGCCACGCGCTGGAGTTGGGTGAGCGCGAGCATGCCCTCCTGCATCCGGGAGCCGCCGGTGGCGATGAGCGAGACGAGGGGCAGGCGGTGCTCGCGGGCATGGGCGTACGCGGCTTCGAGCCGGTCCCCGGTGCGCTGCCCCAGCGAGCCGCCCAGGAAGCCGAACTCGAAGGAGATGACGGTCGTTTCGTGGCCGCCGACCCTGGCGGTGCCGATGACCACGGACTCCTGCTCGCCGGTGCGGTCGGCGGCGCGGGCCCGGGAGTCGTCGTAGCCGGTCCACTCCAGGGGGCCGTCGGCGGGTGACTCCCGTTGGGGCGAGGGGAGTTCGGTGAAGCTGCCGGGGTCGGTCACGGAGGCGATGGCCGCGCGGGCCGAGAGGCGGGTCGTCACGCGCTCACCCTAGGCGCTGCGCCCGCGGGGCGGTCAGGGGGAGGGCGCGGGGGAGGAGGGCCGCGGTGAAGAAGAGGGCGCCGAGCGGCAGCAGGTCGAGGCTGACGGCGGAGGTGGCCGTGCCCAGCACCACCATGACGGGCCGCCAGGGGCTGACGCGGCGCTGGACGGCGAGGTGGACCAGGAGCCAGAGGAGGCCGACGTAGAAGAGCGTCGGGCCGACGGTGTAGACGGCGGGGAGCACCCCGGGGTGGCTCTGGATCTCTTCGAAGAGCCGTGTCATCTCCGGTCGGTCGGCGGAGCGGAAGCCGACGACGAGGTCGATGGTGGCCTGGGCGGCGACCGCCAGCGTGCCGGCCAGCCCGAGCAGGGTGGCGGCCCCGGCCCCGAGGCGGGCCGCACCGCGGGCGGGCCCGGTCATCCGGTGCAGCGCGGGGAGGATCAGGGCGAACTGCAGCACCCCGGCCAGCAGGAAGAGGTGGCCCGTGGTCCAGGCGAGGCCCGGCCCGTGGTCGGGGTCGCCGAGCCGGACGGCCCCGTAGACGAGCATGCACAGGGGGGCGGAGATCAGCGCGGCCCGGGTGAGGGTCGCGCGGCGGTGGCTCGGCGGCTGATTCGTCATGTACTGATCATTTCGGCCGGGGGTGTCGCACCGGATCCGGTAGCACCCCGAGATCACCCCGAGCCGTCCCTGACCCCTCCCCGGTGCCTCACCCGAGGGTCGGCAGGGGGAAGGCGATCTTGAGGGCGTAGGCGGCGACCAGGCCGTAGCCGAGGCGGAAGGTCCAGACGCGGGCACCGGCCGGGACGCGGGTGCCGGCGAGGGAGCCGAGCGTCACGAGGGCCTGCTGCCACAGGAGGGAGGCGGCGCCCACGCCGAGGAGGAAGGCGGCGCCGGCCGATCCGGTGCCGAGGGCGGCGCCCTGTGCGGTGGTGAGCGCGGCGAAGTAGAGGGCGGTGGTGGGGTTGAGGGCGGTGAGGCCGACGTACCGCACGAAGGCCTTGGCCGGCCGACCCGCGGGCGAGGCGGAGTCGGACGCCGGAGCCGAGGCGGACGCCGGGGCGGGGGCGGAGGCGGGCGCAGTGTCGGAGGCGGGGCTGGTGTCGGAGTTCGGTCCGCCGACCGGGGCCGAGGCCGAGGGCGGGTCTGACACCGGAGCGGACGCCGAAGCGGGGGCGATGGCCGAGGCGGGCGCGGAGTCCGAGGTGGGTCCGGCGGCCGGGGCCGGGGTCGGGGAGCTGGTGGGGGAGGAACCGTAGAGGCCGTGTGCCGCGATGACCAGCAGGATCACCGCCGAGGCCAGCCGGACCCAGGCCTCGACCGGGGAGATGTGGGAGGCCACCCAGGGCCCCAGGGCGGTGGCGAGGGCCGCGTAGCCGAGGTCGACCGCCGCGATTCCCGCGGCCGCGGCCACGGCCGTACGGCGGTCGCGCATCGCCTCTTGGAGCAGCAGGACGCTCATCGCCCCCATGGGCATCGCCACGCCGAGGCCCGCGGCCGCGCCCGCCAGCGTCGGTGTCATCAGTTCGTTCATGGGGCGAGCGTCGGGCCCGGCCGGCGGGGGACGAGCGCGTATACCGGCCCCGGCTGCGAGAATCGCGGTATGGACCGCCTCGACAGGGAAATCCTCGGCATCCTGCAGCAGGATGCGCGGATCTCGTACCGGGACCTGGGCGTCCGCGTGGGCCTCAGCGCCAACGCCACCGCCGACCGGGTCCGACGGATGCGCCGCGAAGGGGTGATCCGCGGGTTCACCACGATCGTGGACCCGGCGGCCGACACCGCCGGTGGGCTCGTCGTGTTCATCGACGTCACCCTGCGCCAGGACACCACCAACGAGGAGTTCGAGCGGCAGGTCGCCAAGCTCTCCGGGATCACCGAGGTCGTGCACGTGACCGGCGAGCACGACTACCTCGTACGCGCCCGGGCCGCCGACCCCGCCGCCCTCGACGGGCTGCTCCGCCGGATGAAACGGGAGGCGGGGGTGGCCCAGTCCAACACCCGGATCGCGCTGCGCGCGGCCACCCGGCCGGGCCAGTACTAGGCCGTCTCTTTCGGATCTTGCCGGGCCCGCGACGCCCGGCACCGCACCCGGCCGGGTTGTCGGGGCGACCGGGTACGTCCGGTACACGGGCGCCCCTCCGCCTTGCCGGGCACGGCACCGGACGCCGCGGGCTCGGCCGCCACGATCCGAAAGAGACGGCCCAGGTCCTGCCGTCGACGTGGTGCCAGGTCACCCGGTGGCCGCGTAGCAGTGCACGGTCACCGTCCGCTGCGGGCTCCACCGCTGCTCGACCGTGGCCAACAACTCCCAGCCCAGACGCTCGTAGAGGGCCACCGCCGAGGTGTCGGAGGCCACCACGTCGAGCACGGGGTGCAGATCGCGCTCCCGCGCCTCCCGCGTCGCCCGGGCCATCAGGAGCGCACCGATCCCGTGGCCCCGGGCCGCCGGAGCGACGAACAGCCGGCCGATCACGGCGGCCGGCGCACGGTTCGTGCCCTCGCGGCCGTTCCACAGCACGGGCGCCGCGTCGTCCGCCGCACCGCGGGACAGGCCGATGTGGCCGACGATCCGCCCGTCCAGCTCCGCCACCCAGGCCGCGAGCAGCGCCGGCGCGGACAGCCAGCCACGCGGGTCGGCCGGCCAGTCCACCGGGTAGCCGTTCCGCTCGTGGACCTCGGCGAGCACCTGGACGCACGTGGCGAGGTCGGCGTCCGTCCGACGCCGGACGAGCCCGACCACGGGTCCGCCGGTTGCGGGAGCACTCTCTTCGTTCATCCGATCATGGAAGCACGGTCCGCGGAGCAGCGATCCAGACGCCGAGAGGTCGAGAGGTCGAGAGGTCCCGAGGTCCCGAGGTCAGCTCCGGAGGTCCGTGACCGCCGTGACCGGTCGGTCCGGAGCCCGCCGACCGCCGGCCGTCACAGCGCCGACTCCCACGTGGTCGTCGTGCCCCGCGCGCCCGACTCCGTACGGCCGTCGTCCGCCACCGTCAGGCGGACCCGGGACGGGCTCGCGTCCACCTGTACGTCGATGAAGGTGATCTCGCCGCGCCGGTGCGCCGCCGCCAGGGCGCCGCGCAGGGCGCCGAGCAGGGCGACCGACACCGGATCCGGCAGCAGGGCGTCCACCGCGCCCGCGAAGTGCACCGACGGCTGGAAGCCGAGCACGGCCGCCGCCCCGCCCGTCTCGCGCAGCACCCGCCCCCGGAAGGTCGTCGGGGCGTCGGTCGGCGGCTGTTGGAGGGCGAAGATGGCCGTCCGGACCTCCTGGATGGTGGAGTCCAGCTCGTCGACGGCCCGGCTGAGCTCGTCGCCCACGGTGTCCCCCGACGGGGCGTTCGCGGCCCGCCGCCGGGTGCTCTCCAGCATCATCTCGGTGGCGAAGAGCCGCTGGACCACCAGGTCGTGCAGGTCCCGCGCGATCCGGTCGCGGTCCTCGTAGACGGCCAGTTGCTCCCGGTCGTGCTGGGCGTCCGCCAGGACGAGGGCCAGCGCGGCCTGGGAGGCGAACTGCGAGGCGAGCAGTCGGTCCACCGCGTCGTAGGCGGGGCCGCCCCGGTCGCGGGGCAGGGCCAGGGTGCCGATCAGCTGGCCGCCGCTCTGCAGCGGAAGCATCATGGACGGCCCGAACCGCTCCCGTACGTGCGTGGTCATCCGGGGATCCGTCGCCGAGTCGTCGATGAAGACGGGTTCACCGCCGAGGAGTTGGACCAGCACCGGCGAACCGGGGGCGATCGCCGTCCCCACCAGGTCACCGGGGTCGCCCTGCGTGGAGGCGGCCACGATCTCCATGCCGCCTTCGGGGGTGGGCTGGAGCACCACTCCTGCCGCGGCGTCCGCCAGCAGCCGCGCCCGTTCGGCCACGCACATCAGGGCGTCCGCCGCCGGTCGTCCGGCGAGCAGGGCCGTGGTCACGGCGGCGGCGCCGTCGATCCAGCGCTCCCGGCGGCGCGCGGTCTCGTAGAGCCGGGCGTTGCCGATCGCTATGCCCGCCTGCGAGGCCAGGACGCGCAGCAGGGCGAGGTCCTCGTCCGTGAAGGGGCCGCCGCCCCGCTTCTCGGTGAGGTAGAGGTTGCCGAAGACCTCCGTGTGCACCCGGATCGGCACACCGAGCAGGCTGTGCATGGGCGGGTGGCCCGGCGGGAAGCCGGCGGCCCGCGGGTCCTGGGTGACGTCGTCCAGGAGCAGCGGGTGCGGATCGCTGACGAGGGCTCCGAGTACGCCCGCGCGCGCGTCCGGCAGGTGCGGGATCGAGGCCCGTTCCTGCTCGGTGAGCCCTGCCGTGAACAGCTTGGTCAGCAGGACGCGCTCGGGGTCGACGACCCCGAGCGCTCCGTACCTGGCCGCGCACAGCTCGGCCGCCGAGTCCACGATGTGCTGGAGCGTGGTGTGCAGTTCCAGCTCGGACCCGACGTCGAGGACGGCTTCCAGCAGCACCGGAAGGCTTGCCGCCGCCTCGTCGGGCGCCTGCCCTGGGCCCGTCATTCGGCCAGTGGGTTGAGGACCATGGGGGCGATCTTCCCTTCGAGCATCGCGCCGAGACCGAGTACGGCGCACACGTCCGGCCGTTCCGCGATGGCGACGGGCATTCCGGTGGCGTCCCGCAGCATCTGGTCCAGGCCCGGCAGCAGGGCGCTGCCGCCCACCATCATGATCCCCCGGTCCGTCAGGTCGGCGACCAGGTCCGGCGGGCAGTCCCGCAGCACCTTGCCGATGCCGTCGAGCACGGCGGTCAGCGGGGTGTAGATGGCGTCCCGGACCGCGGCGGTGTCGACCTGCACGGAGCGGGCGAGGCCGGTGGCCACGTCGCGGCCGTGGATCAGGGTGGAGGCGGGGCCGCCGACGGTGAGGCCGTTGCCGTGGAGGGCCAGTTGCAGCGGCCGGACGGCCTGGCTGGGCAGCATCAGCTCGTGCGCGTGGCGCAGGTGCTGGACGACCGCGTGGTCGATGGCCTCGCCGCCGACGGGGATCCGCTGGGCGGTGACGATGGAGCCGAGGGAGAGGACGGCCACCTGGGTGGCCGCGGCCCCGCACACCATGATCATTGTCGCGGTCGGCTGCTCCACGGGGAGTCCGCAGCCGACGGCCGCCGCGATCAGGGTGTCGACCAGTTCGACACGCCGGGCGCCGAGTCCGACGAGGGTCTCCACGGTGGCCCGCTGGGCGAGCGGGTCCGCGTCGTGCGGGGTGCAGGCGGCGGCCCGCAGTCGCGGCTTGCGCCGCAGGGCGCGCCGCAGCTTCTCGCCGAGGAGGTGACGCAGCATCCGCTGGGCCATCTCGATGTCGACGACGGTGCCGCCGGAGACGGGGCGGACCACCCGGATGTAGTCGGGCGTGCGGCCGGTCATCCGCTCGGCGAAGGAGCCGACGGCGATGAGTGCGCCGGTGCGCGTGTTGACCGCGGCGACGCTGGGTTCGTCGACCACGAGGCCGGCTCCCTTGACGTACACACGGGTCCTTGCCGCCCCCAGGTCGACGGCGACGTGGCAGCGGCGCAACTGCTCAAGACTGACGGTCACGGCAGATCCTCCCGAGAGCGCTGACGCAAGAGGACCGACGGAAATGTCGGTCACTTTTCATATCATCGCGGGCAATTCGGTCTCATGCCCCGTTGAGATGCTCCGGCCGGGGGGTGCGGCACGGCTGCATGGGGGTGGATTTCTGTACCGACAGGCAGCACCATGCCCGCACCGCACGCGCTACTCACGCGTAACAAGGTAAAGGGGACCTGATGCTGACGGCCCGACAGAGATTGCGGGCGCTTCCGCCCGCCCCGGCGCTCCTGACCCTGCCGGTGCTCCTGCCGGCCCTCCTGGCGCTCCTGACGCTGTGCCTCGCGCTGCCGACGGCCTCCCCGGCCCGGGCCTCCGTCGGGGCCCCCTCCGTCGGGGTCGCCCCTCACAACCCGGTGGTCCTCGTGCACGGCTACAACGCCGATCCGGGAGTGTGGGGAGCCCTGCGCGCGGACCTGCGCGCCGCCGGGTACACCGACGCGGAGCTCTTCTCCTTCGGCTACGACACCCATCAGTCCGTCAACGAGGTCCTCGCCGGGCGGCTCGCCGCCTACGTCGACCAGGTCCGCCGGGAGACCGGCGCCGCCGAGGTGGACGTCGTCTCGCACTCCTTCGGCTCGCTGGTCAGCCGCTGGTACGTGAAGTTCGGCGGCGGCGCGAACGTCGTGGACCACTGGGTCTCGCTCGCCGGCCCCAACCGCGGCACCTCCACCGCCTGGGCCTGCGCGCTGTGGGACCAGGCGTGCCGGGACATGACCCCCGGGTCGTACGTGGTGAAGAACCTGAACAGCGGGGACGAGACCCCGGGCGCGGTGAAGTACGCGACCTTCTGGTCGAACTGCGACGAGATCGTCAACCCCGACGACAGCGTCCCGCTGACCGGAGCCGCCAACACGCCGGTCGGCTGCCTGAAGCACAACGACCTGCTCGGCGACGACACCACCTCGGCCGGAGTCCGCGCCTTCCTCACCCTCTAGCGGACCTGGCGGACCTCGCGGGCCTGCTCCGGCGAGAACCGCTGGAGCAGGCCGTAGGTGAACTCCGCCACGCACGGCCGCCCGCCCGCGGCGAAGGCCAGCCGCCACCGGGTCGGCGCGGTGCCCTCCATCGGCCGGACCGGGGCGAAGGCCCGCGCCACCTCGTCCACCGTCGCCGACCAGGGCCGCAGATCGTCCGGCGACTCCAGTACGGGCCCTCGCGCCCCCGGGGCCCGCACCAGCCACTCGTTCCACACCGCCCCGTCCGGCGCGGCCAGCACCTCGAAGCGCAGGTCCGGCCAGAGCGGCAGCGGCCACAGCAGGGCCTCGCACTCCAGATCGCCGATCGTGCGGTGCTCGGCGGACTCCGGCGGGCCGAGCACCGAGCGGTAACGGGCGAGGGCCCCGCGGGAGCGGGGTGATCGGACCATCGCCTGCCAGCGTTTGTTCGCCTCCCGCTGGTCCGCGAGCGAGGCGCCCAGTCTGCGGCGGGCCTCGTCGGCGAGATCCGGCTGGAAGTCGGCCATCCGCCGCAACAGCACCAACTGGAATCCGCTTGGCCCGAAAGATGTCATGCCGGAAACGATTCCACACAGGATCCTTACGTTCTCGGGATCCGGATGTTGCCGCAGACCACGTAGCCTGCGGGCGCCATGAACTACTGCCACGCATGCCGGAGGCACCTCAACGGCGCACTGGCGTGCGCCGGATGCGGAACCCCCGCCGAGTACCTGATACCCGCCGCGTCCGGTGCCGCGCCGCCCGTCGCGCCCGTTGCCGAGACGCCGTATTCCGGACCTCCGCCGGCCTTGGCCGAGGTCTTCGCCGACTCGCTCGTCGTGCTGTCCGAGCCGAACGAGCGGCGCCCCGGCGCCCGCCGCCGGGCCACGCACCGGCGCCGTCGTCGGACCGTGCTGTCGCTCTCCCTCGGCCTGCTCGTCGCGGTCGGCGGCTCGATGGCGGTGGCCCGTATGGCCACCGAAGGGGAGCGCACCGACCGGGCCTCGAACGTGGTGCTGACCGACGACGGCCCGCAGCAGCCCGCCCCGCTGCCCGACGCCCCGACGGCCGGTGCGCCGAAGGGGCCCGCGAAGGTCACGGCGAAGGCCACCGCCGCGGGGACGAAGACGGCCGGTGCCCCGGCGCCTTCCGGGAGCGTCACGCAGCCGGGTCCGACCACGTCCGCCCCCGCGCCCGAGACATCGGGCCCGGCCTCGCGCACTCCCGGCCCGGGGTCGACCGTACGGGGAACCGCGTCCGGGAAGCCCTCGCCGAGCGCTTCCACGAGCACCCAGGCCCCGCCCCCGCCCTCCCCGACGCCGACCCCCTCGCCGACGAAGGACTGCTGGATCTTCTGCGGCTGGTTCTAGCGGGACGCTCCCGGTTGCGCGGAGGGCGGTCGCCCCCCCCGTCAGGCCAGCATGCGCCTGAGCAGGTCCCGTAGGACCGTCCGCTCCTCGACGGACAGGCCTGCCAGCGGTTCGCGGGCGAAGTCCAGCGACTCGCGCAGCCGCTCCGCCGTCAGCGTGCCCTCCTCGGTGGGGGCCGCCAGCTTCACCCGCCGGTCGGCCGGGTCCGGGCGGCGCTCGACCAGGCCGCGGGTCTCCAGGCGGTCGACGATGCCGGTCACGTTCGAGGGCTCGCACCGCAGCTTCAGCGCGATGCGCCGCATCGGCATCGGCTCCAGGGAGAGCATGTTCAGCACCTTGGCCTGGGCGCCGGTGAGCTGGTGGCTGGCGGCCGCGTGCTCGTACTCCATGTGGTACCGGGCCACGACGTCACCGATGAGCTCGACGACTTCGATGGTCACTGGGTCTACGCGACGACTGGGCATGGAACCAGCGTACCCATTTACTTGACAACATGAAATATCTAGGCGCATGGTTGTTTCACCTAGTGAAGCAATTTTCGTTCTGACCAGGAGCGCCGCATGTCTCAGATCCCCGCCGTCAGCCGCGAGTGGCACCTCGTCCGTCGCCCGCAGGGCTGGCCCGTCGCCGAGGACTTCGCCCTGCGCGAGGTGCCCGTGTCCGCCGAGCCCGCCGCCGGCCGGATCCTCGTGCGCAACCTCTACATGTCCGTGGACCCCTACATGCGCGGCCGGATGAACGACACGAAGTCGTACATCCCGCCCTTCCAGCTGGACGAGCCGATGCAGGGCGGCGCGGTCGGCGAGATCGTCGCCTCCTCCGCCGAGGGCTTCGCCGTCGGCGAGCACGTCCTGCACCCCTTCGGCTGGCGTGAGTACGCGGACGTCGACGCCGCGCACGCCGTGAAGGTGGACGCCTCGCTCGCCCCGCTCTCCGCCTACCTCGGCGTCCTCGGCATGCCGGGCCTGACCGCCTACGCCGGACTCTTCGAGGTCGCCTCCTTCAAGGAGGGCGACTCCGTCTTCGTCTCCGGCGCGGCCGGTGCCGTCGGCAGCCTCGTCGGCCAGTTCGCCAAGATCAAGGGCGCCTCCCGGGTCATCGGCTCCGCCGGCTCGGACGAGAAGGTGACGCTCCTCACGGAGAAGTACGGTTTCGACGCCGCCTTCAACTACAAGAACGGCCCCGTCGCCGAGCAGCTGCCGGCCGCCGCCCCCGAGGGCATCGACGTCTACTTCGACAACGTCGGCGGTGACCACCTGGAGGCCGCCATCTCCTCGATGAAGGTGAACGGTCGGGCCACCCTGTGCGGCGCGATCGCCGGCTACAACGACACCGAGGCCGCCCCCGGTCCGCGCAACCTGATGCAGGTCATCGGCAAGCGCCTGCGCCTGCAGGGCATCCTCGTCAACGACCACAACAACCTGCAGCAGCAGTTCGTCCAGGACGTCGCCGGCTGGCTGCGTTCCGGTGAGCTGCGCTACGACGAGACGGTCGTCGAGGGTGTCGAGAACGCCACCTCCGCCTTCCTCGGCATGCTGCGCGGCGAGAACACCGGAAAGATGATCGTTTCCTTCACCGGTTAGGCTCACTGCACACCGTCGTGATCGTGGGCGCGACTCACGGCGATTACCAGGAGGATTTTCCTTTATGTCCATCCAGCAGTCCGACGTCGCCTACACCGCTGTCGCCACCGCCGAGAACGGCCGTGACGGTCGCGTCGCCACCAACGACGGCCAGCTCGACGTCGTCGTGAACCCGCCGAAGGAGCTCGGTGGCAGCGGCGCCGGCACCAACCCGGAGCAGCTGTTCGCCGCCGGCTACAGCGCCTGCTTCCAGGGCGCCCTGGGCGTCGTCGCGAAGAACGTGAACGCCGACATCTCCGGCTCCACGGTCACCGCCGAGGTCGGCATCGGCAAGAACGACGAGGGCTTCGGTCTGATCGTCAAGATCTCGGCCGTGATCCCGAACGTGGACGCCGCCACCGCCAAGGACCTCATCGAGAAGGCCCACCAGGTCTGCCCGTACTCGAAGGCCACCCGCGGCAACATCACCGTCGAGCTCGCCGTCTGATCCGGCGCTCGCAGCGCGAAGGCCGCACCCCGACCGGGGTGCGGCCTTCGCCGTAAACTGGCCCCATGCGTGATCTTGCGGGGGGCTTCCGGTATCTGCTGGCCGGACAGCGATGGGTGTTCGGCCACGGCCGGTGGCTGGGCTTCGGGCTGCTGCCCGGGCTCGTGGCGTTCGTCCTGTACGTCGGCGCCCTGATCGGGCTCGGCTACGGGGCCGACGACCTGACGGCCTGGGCCACCCCCTTCGCCGACGACTGGTCCTCGCCCTGGCTCTCGTTCTTCCGCGGCTTCCTGACCGCCCTGCTCTTCGGCCTCGGGCTCTTCCTCGCGGTGATCACCTTCACCGCCGTGACCCTGCTGATCGGCCAGCCCTTCTACGAGTCCCTGTCGGAGCAGGTCGACCGCAGCGAGGGCGGCGAGGTGCCGCAATCGGGGCTCCCGCTCTGGCAGGAGCTGTGGATCTCGGCCCGGGACAGCGTGAAGGTGCTCCTGCGGGTGCTGCTGTACGGGATCCTGCTCTTCGCCCTCGGGTTCGTCCCGGTGATCGGCCAGACGGTGATCCCGGTGCTCGGCTTCTGCGTCTCCGGCTACTTCCTGACCCAGGAGCTCACCGCCGTCGCCCTGCAGCGGCGCAAGGTGGAGCTGCCCGACCGGCTGGAGCTGATGCGGTCGCGGCGGCTGCTCGTGCTGGGCTTCGGGGTGCCGCTGGTGCTGGCGTTCCTGGTGCCGCTGGTCGCGGTGTTCCTGATGCCGGGCGCGGTGGCCGGGGCCACGCTGATGGCCCGGGACCTCATGCGGACCGACGAGGCCCCGGCCGCCGAGAGCGCCCCGGCGGGTTTCGGACCGCCGCCGCCCGCGTACTCGTGACCGCCTGAGCCACCCGCCACGGTCCGAGCGGGCCCGCCACGGCTACGATCCGCGGCCACCGCTACGTCCGCGGCTCCACCCACAGGGCCTCGGCGACCGCGCACAGTTCGCCGTCGGCCGTGGCCAGGGCCGTGCCCACGGTGTACTTGCGGCCCGAGGACGTCAGCATCCAGGCGTACGAGACCAGCCCCTCGCCCACCGGCACCGGCCGCAGCAGCCGTGCGCCGAGCGCGGCGGTGACCGCCCCGGCCCGGCGGCCGTCCAGCAGTCGCCCGGCCGCGTTCCCGGGGCAGTCCAGCGCGCCCCACACCAGCTCGGACGGCAGCAGCCCGTCCGGGCCGCCCAGTTCCGGAGCGGGCGTCCACGCGGCGGCGACCAGCTCGCGGCCCGGCACCGTACCGCAGTGCAGCCGCAGACCGGTGGCGGGCGTCCGGTCCAGGCCGCAGCCGAAGCAGTCGGCCTGACCGTCCGGCGGGTCCGCCCGGAAGGCCTCGGCCGCAGCCACCGCCCGGTCCCAGGAAGGGGCTTCGGGGCACGGGGCGGCGGGCGCCTCGATCGGGGTGGCCGCGGCCAGCAGCAGCTCGCCGTCCGTCAGCTCGCAGCCGCCCTCGGCGGTCGCGGCGAGTCGTACCGGCGCCCCGGTCGGCACGGGCCGGCGGAAGTCCACCCGTACGTCCTTCGCGGCGGCCCGGGCGGCCAGGACGCCCGCCACATAGCCGCCGAAGGCCACCCCCGGATATCCGTGGAGGCGTTCCGGAACCGTGATCGTCTCGAAGTCGCTCATGGCGCCCACCTCATCACACCAGGGCCGTCGCGATCGAGGCCGTCACCACCGAGGGCGTACGGTCGTCCGCCTCGGTCAGCAGGGCGCCGCCGGGGGCCCACACGGCCGAGCGGCCGCAGCCGGTCCACGGGCCGGCCGGGCCGACGTGGTTGGCGAGGACCACGTACAGGCCGTGCTCCCGCGCGATCCCCGGGTGCACGGTGGCGCGCTCGTGGATCCCGTCGCCCGTCCCGTACAGGGAGCTCGCCAGGTGCACCCGGCAGCCGTCGGCGGCGCCCCGACCGGGCAGTTCGGGGAAGTGGTTGTCGAAGCAGATGCCCAGGGAGAAGCGGATCCCGCCGAGTTCGAAGTGCCCGTCGCCCTCGCCGCGCTCGAAGACGTCCTGCTCGTGCCGGTACAGGTGCTGCTTCGCGTACGTCGTCACGTGCGCGCCGTCCGCGTCGTGGACCAGCGTCGCGATGGCCGGGCGCGGGCCGCCGGTGGGCAGGGCGACGTTCACCGCGGTGGCGATCCCGGCGCGGCGCAGCGGATCCAGCCGGGGGTCGTCGGCGGCCGTCCACAGGCCGGGGTCGGCGGTCAGCGCGCCCGGCTCGTAGCCGGTGAGCGCGAGCTCGGGGAACACCACCAGGTCGGCACCCTCCTCGCGGGCCCGGACGGCGAGGCCCGCGGCCTGCGCGACATTGGCTCGGACGTCGGCGGGGACACAGTTCAGCTGTGCTGCGGCGATCTTCACCGGGTCAGGATGTCAGGGCGGCGGCGACCTCCACGAGCAGGGCCAGGAAGGCGAGGGCGGCGGGGGAGGGCGCGATCCCGCACGGGGTGGCGGCGTAGACCCGGCGGCGCGGGGTGTCGTCCGGGTGCAGGGGGACGAGTGCGAGGTCGGCCCGTGCCGAGGAGGCGGCGAGTGCCGGGATCAGGGTGACGCCGAGCCCGGCGGCGACGAAGCCCTGCTTGGCGATCCAGTCGGCGGCGACGAAACCGGTGCGCGGGCGGAAGCCACCGGCCAGCGCGGAGTGCATCAGGGTCTCCTCGGGTCGGGTGTCGGCCGCGATCCACTCCTCGTCGGCCAGTTCGGCCAGTCGCAGGTCGGCGCGCCCGGCGAGCCGGTGGCCGCTCGGCAGGGCCACGTACATCCGCTCGTCGAGCAGGTGGTGCGGGGTGCAGCCGGCGGGCGGCCGGGCGGAGGTGTCGGCGACGACGGCGAGGTCGAGGTCCCCGGCGGCGAGCAGGGCCAGGTGTGTGGCGGAGGGGCCCTCGGTACGGGTGACGGCCACGCCGGGGTGGCGGGCCCGGAAGGCGGCCAGCGCCCGGGGCAGCAGGGCGGCGTCGGCGGTGGAGAAGGCGCCGATCCGCAGCCGCCCGGTATCGAGGGCGCGCAGCGCGTCGAGTTCGGCGCGGGCGGTGCGCAGCCGCTCGCCGACGGCCTCGGCGTGCGGGAGCAGGACCTGGCCGGCCTCGGTCAGGCGGACCCCGCGGGGGAGGCGGTCGAAGAGCGGGGCGCCCCACTCGTCCTCCAGGGCCTGGATCTGCCGGGAGACCGCGGACTGGGTGTAGCCGAGCGACCGGGCGGCGGCGGTGAAGGAGGCCAGGCGGGCCACGCGCAGGAAGACCTCGTACAAGCTGTGCGGAGCGGGCATGGCAGCCATGCTAGACATTCGCTTGTCGCATGGATGGGCCCGACCTAGCGTCATGGGCATGGACACAGCACAGAAGATCGCGTTCCTCGGCCTCGGCCACATGGGCGCCCCGATGGCCCGTCATCTGCTGGCCCGGGGACACGACCTGACGGTGTGGAACCGCACCCCGGGCAAGGCCGGCCCCCTGGTGGAAGCCGGCGCCGTGCTCGCGCCCTCGCCCGCCGAGGCGGTGCGCGGCGCCGACCTGGTCATCACGATGCTGGCCGACCCGCAGGCGTTGCGGGCCGTAGCCGAGAGCGTTCTGCCCGCCCTGCGTCCCGGCACGCACTGGATCGACACCTCGACGGTGGGCCCGGGTCCGGTGCGGGAGTTGGCGGGGCGGCTGCCGGCCGGGGTGACGCTGACCGACGCCCCGGTGATGGGCAGCGTGGACCGGGCCGCCGCGGGGCAGTTGCGGGTGCTGGTGGGCGGTGGCCCGCGGCCCGGCCCGGTCCGGGCCGTCCTCGACGCGCTCGGCGAGGTCACGGAGTGCGGGCCGCTGGGCTCGGGGGCGGCCCTGAAGCTGGTCCTGATCAATGCGGCGGTCGGCGGGGTCGGCCTGGTGGCCGAGGCGTTGACCCTGGGCCGGGCCCTCGACCTGCCCGCCGATCTGGTGCGCGCACAGCTGGCCGCGGGCCCGCTGGCGGGCGCGGTCGCCCGTACCTTCGCCGACGGTTCGCATTTCCCCGTGGCCCTGGCCGCCAAGGACGTGGCCCTGGCGACGGCGCACGCCCCGCTGCCCATCCTGGGAGCGGTCCACGCCACCCTCGCGGCCCGCCCGGAACTCGCGGACCGGGACCTCTCCACCCTGCGCCCATGACCCGGCCGGACCCGGAGGGAGGTTCGCCCGTGGTGTGGATCGACCTGCATAAACTGCCGGTGTGATCTTCATTGTGGTGAAATTCCCCGTCAAGCCCGAATACGTCGACGCGTGGCCCGACAAGGTCGCGCCCTTCACCCGCGCCACCCGCGCCGAACCAGGGAACCTGTGGTTCGAGTGGTCGCGCAGCCTGGAGGAGCCGAACACCTACGTGCTGGTGGAGGCCTTCCAGGACGACGCTGCCGAAGCGCACGTCACCTCGGAGCACTTCAGTGCCGCGCTGGAGACCATGCGGCCGATGGTGACCCGTACGCCCGAGATCGTTAGCACCACCATCGAGGGTGCGACCGGCTGGAGCCGGATGGGCGAGCTCCGGATCGACTAGGTCGAGGCGCTGCCCGGGCCCCGCAGCAGCTTCAGGAAGGAGCGGAAGGCGGCGGGCATGTCGACCGATTCCGGAGCCAGCAGCCACTGGTACTGGAGCCCGTCCATGACCGCCGTCAGCAGCGGGGCCACCTGCTCGGGGGTGAGGCCCGACGGGAGCCGGTCGCCGAACTCGGCGCGCAGCACCGCCGCCATCTCCGAGCGGACCTGGGCGTAGCGCTCGGTGAAGAAATCCCGGGCCGGGTGCCCGTCGGTGACGCTCTCGCCCAGCAGCGCCGAGAAGGTCTGCACGATACCCGGGCGCATGGCGTTGTACTCGACCAGCGAGTCCAGCAGGTCCAGGCGCCAGGTGTCGGCAGCGGCGCGCGAGCCGCCGCCCGTGTCCCAGCGGTCGCGTTCCTCCAGCACCGCGACCAGCAGGGCCTCCTTGGTCGGGAAGTAGTGCAACAGGCCCTGCTGGGTCAGACCCACGCGTTCGGCGACGGTGGCCAGGGACGCGCCCCGGTAGCCGCGCTCCGCGATGACCTCGACGGCCGCGCGGACGATCTCCCCGCGCCGCTCCTCGCTCCTCGCCCTGACCATCGGTCCGGCACCCCTTCCCGTTCACGTGCTGCGCCCTGCCCACAGGACCGTACGGCATCCGAATATCACGAACACATTACGAACCCTACCGTTCAACAGGTAACAGGTCCACGATGGGGGCACCGCACCGCACCGCACTCAACGAGGAGGCACGGCCGTGACCGATGCCGATCAGGTCCGCGAACAGAGCCGCAACGACGCCGTCGAGGCGGCACTGGGCAAACTGGACCTCGACACCAAGGCCCGGCTGCTGGCCGGCCGGGACATGTGGGCCCTGCCCGCCGTCCCCGCCGTCGGACTGGAGTCCCTGGTCTTCTCCGACGGACCCATCGGGGTCCGCGGCGTCCGCTGGACCGCCGACGACCCGTCCATCGCCCTGCCGTCCCCGACCGCGCTCGCCGCCGCCTGGGACCCGGAGCTCGCCCGCCGCGCCGGCCGGCTCCTCGCCCAGGAGGCCCGCCGCAAGGGCGTGCACGTCCTCCTCGCGCCCACCGTCAACCTGCACCGCTCCCCGCTCGGCGGCCGGCACTTCGAGTGCTACTCCGAGGACCCGTACCTCACCGGCGCCGTCGGCGCGGGCTATGTGAACGGCGTCCAGGACGGCGGCGTCGGCACCACCGTCAAGCACTTCGTCGGCAACGACGCCGAGACCGACCGGTTCACCGTCGACAGTGTCATCGCCCCGCGCCCGCTGCGCGAGCTGTACCTGGCGCCGTTCGAGGCCATCGTCGCGAACGCCCACCCCTGGGGCATCATGACCGCCTACAACCAGGTCAACGGCACGACCATGAGCGAGCACCGGTACCTCGTGAACGAGGTGCTGCGGGCCGAGTGGGGCTTCGACGGCTGCAACGTCTCCGACTGGATGGCCGCCCGTTCCACCACCGGCGACATCCTGGGCGGCCTGGACGTGGCCATGCCCGGCCCCACCACCGTGTACGGTCCCGCCCTCGCCGAGGCCGTCCGCGCCGGCGAGGTCCCCGAGTCCGCCGTGGACGACGCCGTGCGCAACGTCCTGCGCCTCGCCGCCCGCGTCGGCGTCCTGGAGGGCGCCCCCGCCGTCGTCGCGGACGTCCCGGCCCCGATCGACGGCCAGGCGCTGGCCCGCGAGCTCGCCGCCCGCGGCTTCGTCCTGGTCCGCAACGAGGGGGCGCTGCCGCTGGACGCGGCCGCCGGCGGCACGGTCGCCCTGTCCGGCGCCGCCGCCCGCGACGCCCGCATCCTCGGCGGTGGCAGCGCCACCGTCTTCCCCGAACGACTGATCGCCCCGCTCGACGGCCTCACCGCCGCCCTCCCCGAGGGCGCCCTCACCTTCAGCGTCGGCGCCGACCCCTCCGACGAGCTCACCCCCGCCGGCCAGGGCTTCGAGCTCCACGCCGTCTGCCGCGACGCCTCCGGGACCGTCCTCGGGGAGGGCGGCCTGCCCTCCGGCCAGGTCCAGTGGATCGGCGACGACCTGCCCGCGGGGGTCACGTACGAGACCATGGCGAGCATCGAGGTGCGCGGTACGTTCGTGCCGCGCGAGAGCGGCGAGCACGCCTTCGGCACCCGCGGACTCGGCGCCTTCGCCCTGGCCGTCGGCGGCGAGACCCTGTGGAGCGGCGTCCAGGAGATGGGCAACGAGGCCGACCCCTTCGAGGCCTTCTTCGGCGCCCCGAACGAGCGGGCCCGCCTCACCCTCACCGCGGGCGAGCCCGTCGAGGTGTCCCTGACCTTCCAGGTCCCCGACATGTCCGCGCTGCCGCTCAGGGCGATCATGTTCTCGCTGCTCCACCTCGGCCCGCGGCGCGACGCCGACGAGCTGATCGCCGAGGCCGTGGCCGCCGCGCGCGAGGCCGACACCGCCGTCGTGGTCGTCGCCACCACCGAGCGGGTGGAGTCCGAGGGCTTCGACCGCCAGGACCTCGCCCTCCCGGGCCGCCAGGACGACCTGGTGCGCGCCGTCGCCGCCGTCAACCCGAACACGGTGGTCGTCGTCAACGCGGGCTCCCCGGTGGAACTCCCGTGGCGCGAGGAGGTCGCCGCCGTCCTGCTGACCTGGTTCCCCGGACAGGAGGGCGGGGCCGCGCTGGCCGACGTACTCCTCGGCGACGTGGAGCCGGGCGGCCGGCTGCCCACCACCTGGCCCGCGCGGTTCGCGGACGCGCCCGTCACCGAGGTCGTCCCCACCGACGGGCGACTGGAGTACGGCGAGGGGCTCTTCATCGGCTACCGGGCGTACGAGAAGCACGGCGTGACCCCCGGCTACCCCTTCGGGCACGGACTCGGCTACACCGACTGGACGTACGACTCCCTGGAGGTCACCGCCGACACGGTCCGGGTCCGCCTCACCAACACCGGCGCCCGCCCCGGCCGCGAGGTCGTCCAGGTCTACCTGGCGCCCGAGCGGGACGACGTGGAGCGTCCGACGAGCTGGCTTGCCGCCTTCGCGAGTGTGGCGGCGGGCCCCGGCGAGAGCGTCGAGACCGAGATCGCCCTGCCCGCCCGGGCCTTCGAGATCTGGGACGAAGCGACCGGCGGCTGGCGGCGGATCGGCGGCACCTACGAGGTCCGCGCGAGCCACTCGCACGCAGACACCCGCCTGACCGCGACGCTCGACCTCGCGTGACACGCCGTATGGCCGGAAAGCACCCCTGAGAACCGGTCCGGGGGCGGGCCCTGACTCCCGCCCCCGGACCCTTCGCACGCCGAGGCGTCAACGCGGCGGTTCGGCCGCCGTCACCTGGCGGTGCGCCAGTTCCGCGAGCCGCGCCTGTCCGTCCTTGCCCGGATGGAACCAGTCCCAGCGACTCAACTGATCCGCCGCGAAGGGGTACTGGAACACCGCGCCGCCGTCGTAGCGGCACAGCGCGTCCTTCGCGCAGACCTCGCGCAGCACCTCGTTGTACTCCACCACCCGCGCCCGCACCTGCTCGCGCCGGGCCGTCGCCCCCGTGGCCGCCGACAGCGGATCGGCGAGCATGGACTGACAGATGCCCAGCTTCCAGATCTGCCGCACCATCGGCAGGTCCTTGCCCTGCTCCCACAGCCGTTGCAGGTCCGGCACGCTGGAGACGTACACCTGGGAGGCGGGGGAGGCGGCCCGCAGGTCCGCGATCGCCTTCTCGAATCCGGACCGGAAATCCGCCACCGAGGTCATCGACGAAGCCGTGGGCCGGCAGGCGTCGTTCGAGCCCACCATGACCGTGACCAGGTCGGGCTTGTGAGCGGCGGCCCCGGCGAGCTGCGCCGGTAGGTCCGCCATGCGCGAGCCGGTCACCGCGTAGTTCCAGCTCCGGGCGGGCACCTCGGCGTCCCCGAGCAGCCGGGCGGCCAGCGAGCGGACCGTCGGGTCGTTCCCGGTGGCCCAGGAGACCTCCGGGCAGTCGGCCAGCACCGAACAGGCGTCGAACCCGCGCGTGATGGAGTCGCCGACGGCGGCGATCGAGGTGGGCTTCGTGTTCCAGCGCGGTGCGCTCTGCGCCCCGCGTTCGCCGCCCTGCTCGCCCGACCCGCCCGAGTCGCACCCGGTGGCCGCCCCGGCCAACAGGACGACCGCCGCGCCCGCGCCCGCGAGCGTCCGGCGCGCGCGGGGGCGCGGAGCGGTGGTGCGCATGGGAAGGGCCCCTCTTTGTCGTCCCCTCATCGTTCGGGGGGTCCTGCTGAGTGAAAGCTCTGCGTTTACGGGTCTTGTAGCGACCGTACGTCACACCATGACCCCTGGCGCACGGTAGCTTTTTCCCGTGGCGTTTCGGCCGCAGGTCCCGTAGCGCAATGTCAAATAATTTCCGTTACATTACATCACGTCACATACTGTCCGTTTTCTGGAGTTTATTCCCGACCTCGTCCCACACTGGAGGTCCCGGTGACGACACGTGGAGTTCTGTACGTGCATTCCGCACCGCGCGCGCTCTGCCCGCACGTGGAATGGGCTGTTGCGGGCGTGCTCGGGGTGCGGGTGAACCTCGACTGGATCAGACAGCCCGCCTCCCCGGGCACCTGGAGAGCCGAGTTCTCCTGGCAGGCCGAGGCGGGCACCGCCTCGAAACTCGCCTCCGCGCTGCGCGGCTGGCACCTGCTGCGCTTCGAGGTGACCGCGGAACCCTGCCCGACCGCCGAGGGCGAGCGCTACAGCTCCACCCCGGAGCTCGGTATCTTCCACGCCGTCACCGGCATGCACGGCGACATCCTGATCCCGGAGGATCGGCTGCGCGCCGCCCTCGCCCGGTCCGCGAGCGGCGAGACCGACCTGGAGGCGGAGATCGCCAAGCTGCTCGGCAAGCCCTGGGACGACGAACTGGAGCCCTTCCGCTACGCGGGAGAGGGCGCCCCGGTCCGCTGGCTCCACCAGGTGGTCTAGCCGCCGGCTACGCGAAAGGCCCACCCGGATCGACCGGGTGGGCCTTTCGCGTAGCTCGGACGTACTAGACCGTGCGGAATGCCAGGGTCACGTTGTGGCCGCCGAAGCCGAAGGAGTTGTTGATCGCGGAGATCGGGCCGTCGGCCGGCAGCTTGCGCGGCTCGCCGACGACGATGTCCGCGTCGATGTCCTCGTCGAGCTCGTCGACGTTGATCGTCGGCGGGGCCAGCCGGTTGTGCAGCGCCAGCACGGTCGCGACGGTCTCGATACCGCCCGCGCCGCCCAGCAGGTGACCCGTCATCGACTTGGTCGCGGAGATCGCGATGTGGTCGAGGTGGTCGCCCAGCACCTTGCGCAGCGCCTTCAGCTCGGCCGTGTCACCCTGCGGGGTCGACGTGGCGTGCGCGTTCAGGTGGACCAGCTCGGCCGGGTCGAGACCCGTGTTGTCGAGCAGGTTCTGCACCGCGGCCGCGACACCGCGGCCGGTCGGCTCCGGCTGCGCGATGTGGTGGCTGTCCGCGGACAGACCCTGGCCCAGCACCTCGCAGTAGACCCGGGCACCGCGCGCGGCGGCGTGCTCGGCGGACTCCAGGACGACGACGCCCGCGCCCTCGCCCAGGACGAAGCCGTCACGGCCCTTGTCGTACGGACGGGAGGCCTGCTCGGGGTTCTCGTTGTTCTTGGACATCGCCATCATGTTGGCGAACGCGGCGATCGGCAGCGGGTGGATCGCCGCCTCGGTGCCGCCCGCGACGACCACGTCGGCGCGGCCGGTACGGATCATCTCGACGGCGTAGCCGATGGCCTCGGCGCCGGACGCGCAGGCGCTGACCGGAGTGTGCACGCCCGCCTGGGCGTTGACCTCCAGGCCGACGTTGGCCGACGGGCCGTTCGGCATGAGCATGGGGACGGTGTGCGGGGAGACCCGGCGCACGCCCTTGTCCTTCAGGACGTCGTACTGGTCGAGCAGGGTGGTGACACCGCCGATGCCGGAGGCGATCACGGTGCCCAGACGCTCGGGCGCGATGAAGGCGCCCTCCTGCGTCTCTTCGCCGGCCGGGGTGGTGTAACCGGCGTCGGCCCATGCCTCACGGGCCGCGATGACGGCGAACTGCGCCGAGCGGTCCAGCTTGCGGGCCAGCGGTCGGGGCAGGACTTCACTCGGGTCGACGGCGGCCCGAGCGGCGATGCGTACCGGGAGTTCGGCGAAGCGCTCGCCCTCCAGGGGCTTGACGCCGGAACGGCCGGCAAGCAGACCTTCCCAGGTCGAAGCGCTGTCGCCACCCAGCGGAGTGGTTGCGCCGATACCGGTGACGACCACGGTGCGATTGGTCGGGCTCACAGGAATTCTTTCTCCACGTCTCAGGGGGTGCTGAATTGTCACGGCGCCACCGCCAGGTGGCGACAAACGCTCGTCAGGCTCAGGCCTGGTGCTTCAGGATGTAGTCAGCGGCGTCGCCGACCGTCTTGAGGTTCTTGACGTCCTCGTCCGGGATCTTGACGTCGAAGCGCTCTTCGGCGGCGACGACGACCTCGACCATGGAGAGCGAGTCGACGTCCAGGTCGTCGGTGAAGGACTTCTCGATCGCGACGTCCTCGGTGGGGATACCGGCGATCTCGTTGACGATCTCCGCGAGACCTTCGACGATCTCTTCCTGCGTGGCGGCCATGTGGCGCTCCTTCTTTAGCTGACTGATGTGGAACAGGGTGGGATGTGGATCCCGGCCCTAGGGGAGGGTAACGACCGTCGCGGCGTAGACGAGTCCCGCCCCGAAGCCGATGACGAGCGCGGTGTCGCCGCTCTTCGCCGCTCCGGTCGCCAGGAGCCGCTCCATAGCGAGCGGGATCGAGGCGGCCGAGGTGTTGCCGGTGGTCTCCACGTCACGGGCGACCGTGACGTGCTCCGGCAGCTTCAGAGTCTTCACCATCGAGTCGATGATCCGCATGTTCGCCTGGTGCGGGATGAAGACGTCCAGGTCGTCCGCGGTGATCCCGGCGGCGTCGAGCGCCTGCTGGGCCACCTTGGCCATCTCGAAGACGGCCCAGCGGAAGACCGCCTGACCCTCCTGGGTGATGGCCGGAAACTTCTCGCCGCCGTCCTTGCCGAGGTACTCGTCCCACGGCACGGTCTGCTTGATCGTCTCGGACTTGTCGCCCTCCGAACCCCACACCGTGGGGCCGATGGCCGGCTCGTCCGAGGGGCCGACGATCACGGCGCCGGCGCCGTCACCGAACAGGAAGGCCGTCGCGCGGTCCTCCAGGTCGGTCAGGTCCGAGAGCCGCTCCACGCCGATGACCAGCACGTACTGGGCAGAACCTTCCACCACCAGACCCTTGGCCAGGGTCAGGCCGTAGCCGAAACCGGCACAGCCCGCGGAGATGTCGAACGCCGCGGGCTTGCCCGCGCCGATCCGGTGCGCGATCTCGGTCGCGACGGCCGGCGTCTGCTTGAAGTGCGAGACCGTCGAGACGATCACGGCACCGATCTGCTCCGGGGCGACACCGGCGTCGGCCAGCGCCTTCCCCGAGGCCTCCACCGACATCGCGGCGACGGTCTCCTGCGGCGAGGCCCAGTGCCGGGTCGCGATGCCGGAGCGGGAACGGATCCACTCGTCGGACGAGTCGATGGTCTCGAGGATGACCTCGTTGGGCACCACACGGGTCGGGCGGTAGCCGCCGACACCGAGGATGCGGGCGTAAGGGGAGCCCTTGGCCGGCTTGATCTTGGACATGCTGTGTGGGCTCCTTCTCTCAGACCGTCAGGTCGGCGACGAGCGCCGCGGCCTTGTCGAGATCGTCCGGGGTCTTCAGCGCCACGTTCGGTACGCCCTTCAGCGCGCGCTTGGCCAGACCCGTCAGGGTGCCACCGGGGCAGAGCTCGATGATTCCCGTGACGCCCAGCTCGGCGAACGTCTCCATGCACAGGTCCCAGCGGACCGGGTTGGCGACCTGACCGACCAGGCGGGCGACGACGTCGGCGCCCGTGGTGACGACAAGGCCGTCCTTGTTCGAGACGTACTTCAGCGCCGGGTCCGCCGGGGTGAGGGCCTCGGCGGCCTTCTCCAGCGTCGCGAGGGCGGGGGCCATGTGGTGCGTGTGGAAGGCGCCCGCGACCTTGAGGGCGACGACCTTCATGGAGCCTTCGGGCTTGTCGGCCTCCAGAGCGGCGATCTGCTCCATCGTGCCGGCGGCCACGATCTGACCCGCGCCGTTGATGTTGGCGGGCGTCAGACCCAGCTTCTCCAGGTGTGCGACGGCCACGTCCCGGTCGCCGCCCAGGACCGCGGCCATGCCGGTCTCGGTGGCGGCGGCGGCCCCGGCCATGGCCAGGCCACGGGTCCGGACGAACGACAGCGCGTCGGCCTCGGACAGCACGCCGGCATAGGCGGCGGCGGTGATCTCACCGACGCTGTGGCCCGCGACGGCGCCGAAGACGGCCGGGGAACCGAGCGCGGACGCGGACAGCAGACCCGCGGCGACCAGCAGGGGCTGGGCCACCGCGGTGTCACGGATCGCGTCGGCGTCAGCGGCCGTGCCGTAGTGGGCAAGGTCCAGCCCGATGGCGTCCGACCATGCGGCGACGCGGTCTGCGGCACCGGGAAGTTCGAGCCAGGGAGTCAAGAAGCCGGGCGTCTGAGCGCCTTGGCCGGGAGCGACGAGTACGAGCACCCTCACACTCTCTCTTGTGGATGGTCCCTGACGCCCGTGGGGACAGGGACGAAGAACCGTCGGGGTAATTGTTGATGTCCGACAAAAGTCTAGGACTGGGGGTCACCGTCGGCCAGACGCCCCAGAATCAGGGCGATCCGCAGCGTGAACGCCGATCGGACATCGGACGGCGACCATCCGGTGACGTCGGTCACACGTCGCAGCCGGTAGCGCACCGTGTTGGGGTGCACGAACAGCATGCGCGCCGCCCCTTCCAGGCTGCTCGCCTGTTCCAGGTAGACGCTCAAGGTCTCCAGCAGTGCCGACCCCGCCTCCTCGAGCGGTCTGTAGATCTCCTCCACCAGCTGTTCCCTGGCGGCCGGATCCGAGGCGATCGCACGTTCCGGCAGGAGATCATCCGCCAGGACCGGCCGCGGAGCGTCCTGCCACGCCGTACAGGCCTTCAGCCCGGCCGCCGCGGCCTGCGCCGACTTCGTCGCGTTCAGCAGGTCGGCGACGACCGGTCCGGCCACGACCGGACCCGCCGCGAACGGTCCGATCAGCGACTTCGCCACCTGGATCGGGTTGTCGCTGCCGCCCGCGATGACGACCAGCCGGTCCCCGAGCACACCCGTGAGGACCTGGAGCTTGTGGTGACGGGCCGCGCGCCGGATCGCCTCGACCGTCAGCTCGCTGTCGCCCTCCGGCGCGGTGCCGAGCACCACGCACACGTGCTCGGGGGAGTTCCACCCCAGCGCCGCCGCCCGGGACAGCGCGCCCTCGTCCGCCTCGCCGGACAGCACCGCGTTGACGACCAGGGACTCCAGCCGGGCGTCCCACGCCCCGCGCGCCTCCGCGGCCTGCGCGTACACCTGGGCGGTCGCGAAGGCGATCTCCCGGGCGTACACCAGCAGCGCCTCGCGCAGGATCGACTCGTCCCCCGGGGCCGCCACCTCCTCGATCGCGGCCTCCATGACCTCGATCGTGGTGCGGACCATCTCGACGGTCTGCCGCAGGGTGATCGCCCGGGTCAGCTCGCGCGGAGCCGTCCCGAAGACATCGGTGGAGATGGCCTGCGGGGTCTCCGGGTGCCTGAACCACTCCGTGAACGCGGCGATACCGGCCTGGGCGACCAGGCCGATCCAGGACCGGTTCTCGGGCGGCATGGCCCGGTACCACGGCAGGGTCTCGTCCATGCGCGCGATCGCGTTGGCGGCCAGCCGGCCCGCGGACTTCTCCAGTCGGCGGAGCGTCGCGGTGTGCGGATGGGCGGGAGCGTGGTGCGCGGCATGTGTGGCGGGCGAATGCTCACGTTCGGGTTGGGACACGTGACAAGACTGCCTTATCGGGACGGGTACGCGGAGTCCGGTCCCGCCCGTGGCCCGCGCCCCGGCCCCCGGCGGGGTCTACCGTGGCGTCCATGATTGATGTTCGCCCCGGCGCCGACCGGTACGAGGGCGGGGACCCGGCCTCCGGGATCACCACCCGGCACGCCTTCTCCTTCGGCGCCTTCTACGACCCGGACAACCTGCGCTTCGGTCCGGTGCTCGCCTGCAACGAGGAGACCCTCGCGCCCGGTGCCGGCTTCGACGAGCACCCCCACAGCCACACCGAGATCGTGACCTGGGTGATCGAGGGCGAACTCACCCACCACGACAGCACCGGCGAGAAGAGCGTGGTGCGACCCGGGGACGTGCAGCGGCTGAGCGCCGGATCCGGGGCCCGGCACGTGGAGCGCAACGACGGCACCGGACGGCTGCGCTTCGTGCAGATGTGGCTCGCGCCCCTCACCGCGGGCGGCGAGCCCTCGTACGGGGTCGTCCGGGAGATCGCCGACGCCACGCCCTACGAGGTCCCCGCGGCCGGCGCCGTACTGCACGTCCGGCGGCCCGGCGCGGGCGAGCGGGTCGCCGTACCCGCGGCGGAGCGGGTGTACCTGCACGTGGTGCGCGGGGACCTGCGCCTGGACGGGGCCGAGCTCGGCCCCGGGGATTCGGTACGCATCACCGCCGAGCGGGACCTGGAGGTCGTCGCCGGATCCCCGGGGGAGCTGCTGATCTGGGAGTTCCCCGACCCGCCGGCTCCGGCTCCGGCTCCCTAGCGGGAGCGCAGCTCGGCCAGCACCGCGTCGGTGAACGGGGTCCAGGCCTCGGCCGCCCACGGGCCGAAGGGGCGGTCGGTCAGGGCCACGCACGCGGCGCGCGCGTCCGGGTCCACCCACAGGAAGGTGCCGGCCTGGCCGAAGTGGCCGAAGGTGCGCGGCGAGGAGGAAACGCCCGTCCAGTGCGGGGACTTGTGGTCGCGGATCTCCAGGCCGAGGCCCCAGTCGTTGGGGGACTGGTGTCCGTAGCCCGGCAGGACGCCCTTGAGCCCGGGGTGGACGACCGAGGTAGCCTCGGCGACCGTACGGACGTCCAGCAGCCGCGGCGCCTGCAGCTCGGCGGCGAATCGGAGCAGGTCGGCGACGGTGGATACGCCGTCCTTGGCGGGCGAGCCCTCCAGGGCGGTCCGGGTCATGCCCAGCGGCTCGAAGACCGCCTGGTGCAGGTACTCCGCGAAGGGGATGCCGGTGGCCTTGGCGATGTGGTCGCCGAGCTCCTCGAAACCGGCGTTCGAGTACAGCCGGCGCTGCCCGGCCGGAGCCGCCACCCGGTGCTCGTCGAAGGCCAGACCGCTGGTGTGCGCGAGCAGGTGACGGACCGTCGAGCCCTCGGGCCCGGCCGGCTCGTCCAGCTCGATCGCCCCCTCCTCGTACGCGACGAGGGCGGCGTACGCGGCGAGCGGCTTGGTGACCGACGCCAGGGCGAACCGGTGGTCCACGGGCCCGTGGGAGCCCGCCAGGCTCCCGTCGGCCCGTACGACGGCCGCCGCGGCGGTCGGCACCGGCCAGGTCTCGATGATCCGCAGGCTTTCCATGCCGTTCTCGGCCTCCACGCTGTCCATGCCGCCGAGCCTACTTGCTTGGAGTGCACTCAAGGGTTTTAGCGTGGAGTCATGAGCCAGAGCCTGACGCAGACGCGGTACACGATCAGCGAGGTCGAGGCCCGGACCGGTCTGACCCAGCACACCCTGCGCTGGTACGAGCGGATCGGTCTGATGCCGCACGTGGACCGCTCCCACTCGGGGCAGCGGCGCTTCACCGACAAGGACCTCGACTGGCTCGCCTTCGTGGGCAAGCTGCGGGCCACGGGGATGTCGGTGGCGGACATGGTGCGGTACGCCGAACTGGTCCGTGAGGGCGAGCACACCACGCACGAACGCCGGGAGCTGCTGGAACGCACGCGCCGCGAGGTGCGCTCGCGCATCACGGAGCTCACGGACGCGCTCGCCGTACTGGATTACAAGATCGATCTTTACGCCATGAAATCGGTATCGGGGAAGGCACAGCAATGACGGAGCACGGCACCACCCTCGAACAGGTCGAGCTCGGCAAGGGCGGCCCGCAGGTCGGCGTCCAGGGCCTCGGCTGCATGGGCATGAGCGAGTTCTACGGCGACACCGACGAAACGGCGGCCCGGGAGACCCTGCACGCGGCGCTGGCCGCCGGGGTCACCCTCTTCGACACCGCCGACGTCTACGGGCGGGGGCGCAACGAGGAGTTCCTGGCACCCTTCGTGGCCGCGCACCGGGACGAGATCACGCTGGCGACGAAGTTCGCGATAGAGCGCTCCGACGACCCGCGCCACCGGGGCGTCCGCAACGACCGCGCCTACATCCGCACGGCCGTGGAGGCCAGCCTGCGCCGGCTCGGCGTGGACGTCATCGACCTGTACTACATGCACCGGCGCGACCCGGCGGTGCCCTTCACGGAGTCGGTCGGTGCCATGGCGGAACTGGTCGACGAGGGCAAGGTGCGCCACCTCGGCCTGAGCGAGGTCACCGGGGCGGAGCTGCGCGAGGCGCACGCCGTGCACCCGATCGCGGCGCTCCAGTCGGAGTGGTCGCTGTTCAGCCGGGACGTGGAGCGCAGCGCGGTGGGCGCGGCGGCGGAGCTGGGCGTGGCCATCGCCGCCTACTCCCCGCTCGGCCGCGGCTTCTTGACCGGCTCCTTCGCCGACGCCTCCGCGGAGCTGTCCCAGGACGACTTCCGGCGCCACCAGCCGCGGTTCAACGGCGACAACGCGAAGGCCAACGCGCAGCTGCTGGTCCCGGTCCGGGAGATCGCCCAGCAGCACGACGCGACCCCGGCGCAGATCGCCCTGGCCTGGGTGCAGCAGCGGGCGAAGGTGCACGGGCTGACCGTGGTCCCGATCCCCGGCACCCGCAAGCCCGGACGGCTGCGCGAGAACACCGGGGCGACCCGGATCACCCTCACACAGGCCGAGCTGGACCTGCTGGAGCCGATCGCCGCGCAGGTGGCCGGGGACCGCTACCCGGACATGAGCTCCACCTCGGTGGCCCGGGAGGTCTAGGCCGTCTGGCCGCCGGGCCCCGCTCAGAGCGACTCGGCGGCGAACCGGTCCCGCAGCGCCGCGTACTCCGCGTCCGTGAGCAGCCCCGCCGTGTGCAGCTCGCTCAGGTGGCGCAGCCGGTCGTCGCCGGAGCGGGCCCGGGGCACCGAGGCGACCGGGGTACGGGCCCGCAGGGCGGCGAGCACGGCCGCGGCGAACGGCAGCGACTCGTGCACCGCCCCGTAGCCCGTGCCGAAGACGGCCGCCGCCAGGTCGTGGTCCGGGCGGGGGTCACCGGTGGTGTCCCGCAGCAGCAGCCGAAGGTGCCCGCCGGGGCCCTCCGGGGAGGACCACTCGACGCCGGAGAGGGCGGCCAGCGGGAAGCGCTGGTCGCCCGCCTTCCACTTGGTGCTGGAGGCGCCCGTACGGGACCAGTGGAAGGTGATCGCCGAGCCGTCGAAGTCCACCCGGGCGTCGTACGCCTTCAGGCGCAGCGGCGGCTGCGCCACGTCCACGAGGAAGCGGTCGGAGGGCTCGGCGGCGTCGGGCCCGAGCCGGGACCGCAGCGCGTCGGCGAACGCGGCGGCGGCCGGCGCCTTGTCGGCGGGCAGCACCAGCCGGTACGGGTCGCAGACCTCCTTGAGCTGCCCGGCGGCGGCCTCCATCAGCGGGTCCGCGCCCGGCCGCGGCCGGGCATGCAGGACCACCGTGTCCCGCTTGCCGCCGGTCACGGTCACCTCCACGGCGGACACCGCTTCGAGGGGGATCCGGCGCGAGCCCAGGGCATGCCAGAGTCTCGGCAGCCTCGGCGTTCTGATCCCCCGTGCGAAGCGGATGAGCACCGAGTCCGATTCGAACTCCCAGACGGCATGATTTCCGGCCAGTACGTCACCCATGCGGCACATCGTAAACGGCGGCGCCCCCGCGCGTCCCCCCGGTTGCGGGAGCCGATTTCCACGCCTCTACGCGCGTCAGTCCTGCTCTGTCCCGGAAATCCCGCGTCGGCACGCATCGTTCCCGGTCGCACAGACAACGGAACCGAACGCGCCGGTTCCGATCTTGGCGAAGTTGTCCATCGAGTCAGTACCTGGCGCGAAATAGCCGGTGTGGCTCTTGGCCCGGGCCGAGGACAGCAGCCGCGCGCCGAAGGCCGGGGACACCGGATCGGCGCCGTGGCCGAGGCCGCCGACCTCCAGGTGCGGAACGTCCGCGATCCAGTCGCCCTCGTCGCGCGTCGCCCAGACCCGCGCCGAGGTGTGCAGCCCGGCGACGTTCTCCGCGCGCATCCCGGGGCTGCCCGCCACCACCACGTCGGTCACCCGGCGCGGCAGCTCGTGCGCCGCGACCCCGCAGACCACCGATCCGTAGCTGTGGCAGAACAGCGCCACGCTCGCGTCCCCGGGCAGGGCCGCGGTCAGGGCCTTCAGCAGGACGGCGCCGTCGACGGCCATCCGGCCCGTGGCGGCGTCCACGCCGACCCCGGTGGGCGCGGTGTAGCCGGCCCAGGCGATGACCGCCGTCCGGCTGTCCGGCTCGGCCGCGCGCTGCGCCTCGTACAGGGACTCGGCCATGCCGACCGGAGAGGTCAGGCGGCGCTGGGTGCGCTCGAAGGTGAGGACGTCGGTGTCGACACCCGGGACGATCACCGAGACCCGCTCGGCCCCGGAGAGGTCACCGAAGACCTCGGCCACGCGGCCGTTGCCGGTCGGGTCGAAGGCGAGGATCTGCCGGCCGGGCTCGGCGAGCGAGGCGAAGCGGTGGGAACGCCGAGTGGCCGTCGACCGGTCGGCCGGGGTCAGCGAGACGTCCCGGCTACGGGCCTCCTCGACCTGGCGCGCCTGCTCCAGGCCCTGCAGGTTGGCCCGGTAGCGGACCGCCGCGGGGGCCCCGTCGAGATTGCCCACGACGAGCGGGTAACCGTCGGCGAGTCGGGCGCGATCGGCACCGCCGAGGCCGGCGAAGAAACGGGCCACCGTCCGGGCGGGGGCGTCTGCGGGCGGCACCGGGCGGCCGTCGACCCGGGCCTTGGCCCAGGCGCCGAGGGCGGAGACCCGCATCGGGGTGCCCTCCTCCGGCCGGTGAACGGCCGTCCAGCCGGTGGTCGCCAGCATGATGAAGACCACCGCCAGCGCGAGCAGGGCACGCAAGGCGGCAGGGCGCGGGTCGGCGCCGAGGGCGGTGGGGTGGGCAAGGCCGGGCACGTTCACTGTGACCAGCCTATGAGACGTCTTACGCCAAGGACGTGCCAGGTGACCGGACTCACGGCCGACCGTGGGACCGCGTGAGGTCCGACCGGGCGACCCGCCGACGCGCCGGCGCCGGCGGCCGCGCGGGCCACCGGGCTACGCGGACCCGCGCCAACTGGAGGTCAGCGCCGGGCCGATCCGATCGAGGTACGTCTCCGTCAGTCTCCGGATCGACTCCACACTCGTGTCCTCGCCCCGCCCCCAGAGCCGCCCTGTGACGCGCATCACGCCGCAGAACGCGGCGACGGCGACCCGCGGCCTCGGATCGGCGTCCACGTCCAGACCCTCGCGGGCGCCGATCAGCCGGGAGATCCGTTCCTCCAGCTCCGTGGAGCGCCGCAGGTGCACGGCGAGCAGGGCCGGGGTGGACTCGATCAGCCGGTAGCTGCGCATGTAGAGATCGACCGGGACCACCTCGGACAGGGCCACCTCGACGGTGTCCCAGGCCGCGAGCGCCGCGCCCCGCAGGGCCTCGAAGGGGCCCTCGGCGGCCGGCCGGGCGTGCAGTTCGGCGACGAACCGGGACTCGACCAGCTCCTGGAGGGCGAAGACGACCTCCTCCTTGTTGGCGAAGTACCGGAAGAAGGTGCGCTGGGACACGTGCACGGCGTCGGTGATCTCGTCGACGGTGGTGCGCTCGTACCCCTGGGAGAGGAACAGCAGGAGGGCGGCGCGCAGCAGCGCGTTCCGGGTACGGCGTTTCTTGCGTTCGCGTAGTCCGGTCACCGGCGCGGCCGTCGCCGACCGCTCGTCGATCATCACCGCGGGGCTCCCTTCTGACGCCGAGTGGGCGGTCAGCGTACCGGTGACCGGTGGGGTGGCGACCGCCTCGTTGAGCCGTTTGCGAGGAGCTTTCCGAGGTCTTGGGCATGCCCGCCGGAGCGCTCGCGCATGACACGTTCGGGTCCGGTCCGGCCGGGCCCGGCGGCTCCCGGCAGCTCCGGAGGCGTCAACTCCGCACCGAAGAGGGCCCTGTCGGAGGGGTCCGCCGGGGCTGTCGCCTATCCGGGTGGACCCGCCCGAGGCCTCTTCCGTCCGCCTGTCCGCGCAGGTCAGCGTGGTCTCGGCGGAGCACCGGAAACGGTCCGGGCGCCCGCCGTCCACAAGGAGTTGACCCGTCATGCGTACGTGTCGAAGCGCCCGCGCCACCACCACGACCACCCGCGCCACCACCACCCTCGCCGCGACCGTCCTGGCCCTGACGGCCCTGATCCCGAGTACGGCCGGCACGGCGCACGCCGCGGGCCCGCCAACGCTCGGGGCCTGCGCGACCGGGCAGCTGTGCCTGTGGGCGAAACCGGAGTTCAAGGGGGCCCGGCAGACGCACGAGCTCAGCAACCTGGACATCAACAGCTGCACCGCGCTGCCGGCCGGCACCAGCGCCCAGTCGCTCACCAACCGCACCGGGCGCCCGGTGACCACCTACCAGTCGGCCGAATGCGCGGAGACCGGCGAGTTCCAGACCTACCCGGGCGACGGGGTCTGGCTGCCCCAGTCGCCTTACCAGGTGCGGGCGTTCAAGGTGTGGGAGAGGTGACCTCCCGCTGAGCCGGGGCGTTCGGCAGGTCGGCCGGCGCCCCGGTCGCAGCCCCGGCCCCGGTCACGGCCCCGGCCCCGGTCATGGCCCCGGCCCCGGCCCCGGTCACGGCCGGGCTCGGGGCCGCGGTCGCCGCGCCGCCCAGCCGGGCGACCTCGCCGCGCAGCGCCCGTACCTCGTCCTGCAGCTCCCGGATGGCCGCCAGTTGGAGCATGTCCGCCCGGTCGTCGCGCTCGAAGCGGGAGATGAACCACGCGGCGATGTTGGCGGTCACCACACCGAGCAGGGCGATCCCGGACAGCATCAGACCCACGGCCAGGACCCGGCCGAGGCCGGTGGTGGGCGAGTGGTCCCCGTACCCGACCGTCGTCATCGTGGTGAAGGACCACCACACGGCGTCGCCCAGATTCTTGATGTTCCCGTCGGGGGCGTCCCGCTCCACGCTGAGCACCGCCAGCGAGCCGAACATCAGCAGCCCCACCACGGCCCCGGCCACGTAGGTCGTCAGCTGGATCTGCGGAGCCATCCGGGCCCGCCGGCCCACCAGCATCAAGGTGGCGACCAGTCGCAGCAGGCGCAGGGGCTGTACGAGCGGCAGCACCACGGCGGCCAGGTCCAGCCAGTGGGTCCGGACGAAGTGCCTGCGGTCGGCCGCCAGGGCCAGCCGGACCACGTAGTCCACCGCGAAGGCCCCCCACACCACCCATTCGACGTAGGTGCAGGCCCGGTGCACCCCCGTACGCGCGTCGGGGGCGACGATGGGCACGGCGTACGCCACGGCGAAAGCCACGGCGAGCAGGAGCAGCGGGGTCTGGCTCCGCCGCTCCCACAGCAGCTGGCGGGAGGGTTCCTTCATGCCGAGCATCGTAAGGAACCTGTAAAGGGAAGCGGGTCCCGGCCGAAGCCGGGACCCGCTCACAGGATGCTGCCGCGCGCGGAGCCGGCGGGGTCGCCGAGGCGCGCCACCGGCCCGCCGCGCAGCGACTACGCGTCGCCGCCCGCCGGCACCCGGATCCGGCCTGCGGCTCGGCGGAGGCGGGGACCGGCGGGCCGGTGCCGACCCCGCCCGCCCCGCTCGTCCGCCCCGCCCGCCGCAGGCGCTACGCGTCGCCGCCCGACGCGCCCGGGTGCGCCGCCGCCACGTCCAGCAGCTGGTACCGGTCGACCGCCTGCTTCAGCACCGAGCGGTCGACCTTCCCCGCCCGGGCCAGCTCGGTGAGCGTCGCCAGGACCACCGACTGGGCGTCGATGTGGAAGAAGCGCCGCGCGGCGCCACGGGTGTCCGCGAAGCCGAAGCCGTCCGCGCCCAGCGAGGTGTACGCGCCCGGCACCCAGCGCGAGATCTGGTCCGGAACCGACCGCATCCAGTCCGAGACCGCCACGAACGGCCCCTCCGCACCCGACAGCTTCCGCGTCACGTACGGGACGCGCTGCTCCTCCTCCGGGTGGAGCAGGTTGTGCTCCTCGACCTCGACCGCTTCGCGGCGCAGCTCGTTCCAGGAGGTCGCCGACCAGACGTCCGCCCGCACGCCCCAGTCGGCCGCCAGGATCCGCTGCGCCTCCAACGCCCACGGCACGGCCACGCCCGAGGCCATCAGCTGGGCCCCGATCGTGCCCTCGGTGCCCTGGGACACCCGGTGGATGCCCTTGAGAATGCCGTCCACGTCGACGTCCGCCGGCTCGGCCGGGTGCTGGATCGGCTCGTTGTAGACGGTCAGGTAGTAGAAGACGTCCTCCGCCTCCGGGCCGTACATCCGCCGCAGACCGTCCTTGACGATGTGCGCGATCTCGTAGCCGTAGGCCGGGTCGTACGCCACGCAACCCGGGTTCGTCGAGGCCAGCAGCTGGGAGTGACCGTCGGCGTGCTGGAGGCCCTCACCCGTGAGGGTGGTCCGTCCGGCGGTCGCGCCGAGCACGAAACCGCGCGCGAGCTGGTCGGCCATCTGCCAGAACTGGTCACCCGTGCGCTGGAAACCGAACATCGAGTAGAAGACGTAGACCGGGATCAGCGGCTCGCCGTGCGTTGCGTACGCCGAACCGGCGGCGATCAGCGAGGCCGTGCAACCCGCCTCCGAGATGCCGTCGTGCAGCATCTGGCCGGTCGGGGACTCCTTGTACGCGAGCAGCAGGTCGCGGTCGACCGCCTCGTACTGCTGGCCCAGCGGGTTGTAGATCTTGGCGCTCGGGAAGAACGCGTCCATACCGAAGGTGCGGTACTCGTCGGGCGCGATCAGCACGAAACGCTTGCCGATCTCCTTGTCGCGCATCAGGTCCTTCAGGATGCGGACGAAGGCCATGGTGGTGGCGATCGACTGCTGTCCGGAGCCCTTCTTGGCGGCCGCGTACGCCTTGTCGTCCGGCAGCTGCAGCGGCTTGGCGCGCACCACACGGGTCGGCACGTAGCCGCCGTGCGCGTTGCGCTGGTCGTGCATGTACTGGATCTCCGGCGAATTGCGGCCCGGGTGGTAGTACGGCGGGGCCCCGCCCTCCAGCTGCGCGTCCGTGATCGGGATGTGCAGGCGGTCGCGGAAGCGCTTGAGGTCGTCGACCGTCAGCTTCTTCATCTGGTGCGTCGCGTTGCGGCCCTCGAAGTTCGGGCCGAGCGTCCAGCCCTTGACCGTCTGGGCCAGGATGACCGTCGGCTGGCCCTTGTGGGCCTTGGCCGCCGCGTAGGCCGCGTAGACCTTCTTGTGGTCGTGACCGCCGCGGCCCAGGTGCTGGATCTGCTGGTCGGACATGTTCTCGACCATCGACCGCAGCCGCTGGTCGCCGCCGAAGAAGTGCTCGCGGATGTACGCGCCCGACTCGGTGGCGTACGTCTGGAACTGCCCGTCGGGCGTGGAGTTCATCTTGTTGACGAGGATGCCGTCGCGGTCCTGCGCCAGCAGCGGGTCCCAGGAGCGGTCCCAGATCAGCTTGATGACGTTCCAGCCGGCACCGCGGAAGATCGACTCCAGCTCCTGGATGATCTTGCCGTTGCCGCGTACCGGGCCGTCGAGCCGCTGCAGGTTGCAGTTGACCACGAAGGTCAGGTTGTCCAGACCCTCACGGGCGGCGATCGACAGCTGGCCCAGCGACTCCGGCTCGTCCATCTCGCCGTCGCCGAGATACGCCCAAACGTGGGACTTGGAGGTGTCGGCGATACCGCGCGCCTGCATGTACCGGTTCATCCGCGCCTGGTAGATCGCCCCCAGCGGGCCGAGGCCCATCGAGACGGTCGGGAACTCCCAGAAGTCCGGCATCAGCCGCGGGTGCGGGTAGCTGGAGAGGCCGTACGGGGCCTTCGACTTCTCCTGCCGGAACGCGTCCAGCTGCTGCTCGGTGAGCCGGTCCAGCAGGTACGCGCGGGCGTAGATACCGGGGGAGGCGTGCCCCTGGAAGAAGATCTGGTCGCCGCCGTCGCCCTCGTCCTTGCCCCGGAAGAAGTGGTTGAAGCCCACGTCGTAGAGGGAGGCGGAGGAGGCGAACGTGGCGATGTGGCCGCCGACGCCGATCCCGGGCCGCTGGGCACGTGAGACCATGACGGCCGCGTTCCAACGGGTGGCGTTGAGGACCTTGCGCTCGATCTCCTCGTTGCCGGGGAAGAACGGCTCGTCCCGGGTGGCGATCGTGTTGACGTAGTCCGTGCTGCGCATCTCCGGCACGGCCACGCGCTTCTCGCGGGCGCGCTCGATCAGCCGCAGCATCAGGTAGCGGGCCCGTTCACGGCCGCGCTCGTCGACTGCGGCGTCGAGGGAGTCGAGCCACTCCTGCGTCTCCTCCGGATCGAAGTCCGGTACCTGACTCGGCAGGCCGCCAATGATGATCGGATTGCGATCGGATGCGGAAGCCACGCTGTTCCTTCGCTGTCGGGGAGTCGTGCGGGAGGCATGCCTGGAGGCGCCGCCTCCCATGCTCTTACGCTGGGCCGAAATCTTCATCTTTACCACCGGGTAATCCCTGGAAACCGTAGGGAACCCGGGAGGGCAGGATCGGCGGGGATCCGTCGCGAATCCGACCGAACCGCAACCTTACGCTCAAGACGGGCACCGACTTCGTAAGACTGTTCGTCCCTCAAACAGGTAGGAAAGACCCAAGCGTCGACGATGATGCCGAATGAGCTGGAATGGTGTGGGATGAATCACGAGAGGTGCACACGGGAAGGCTGAAAGTTGCGGCGAGACGGCCGTAATCGTCACCGTTTCGACGGTCTCGGCGGCCGGGTACTTGCGCGATCCGCCGCGCCCGTGTGGACTACGCCCAATGCTGCGCGTACGCGCGCCGCCGAAGACATTCACCGAACATGAGCAGGAGGCACCCCGTGAGCGCGACCGCGGACCACGCGGAGAGCCTGGCCGCCCGGCTGGGTTTCCAGTCCGAACAGGTGGTCCAGGAGATCGGCTACGACGACGACGTCGATCAGGAATTCCGTGACAGCGTCGAAAAGCTCGTCAACGAGCTCGCCGACGAAGACTACGACGACGTCGCCGACGCGGTGCTGTTGTGGTTCCGTGACGAGGACGGCGATCTGACGGACGCCCTGGTCGACGCGACCGAGCTGGTCGAGGACGGCGCACTGATCCTGCTGCTGACCCCCAAGACGGGCCGTGACGGCTACGTCGAGGCCAGCGACATCAGCGAGGCGGCCGAGACGGCCGGCCTCTCCCTCGCCAAGGGCCTGCCCGTCGGCAAGGAGTGGACCTCCACCAAGCTGGTGACGCCCAAGGCGGCCAAGGCCAAGCGCTGAGCCGAGCCCCGCAGCGATGCGGACACACGCCCCGCCGCACCGGGTCACCCCGGTCGGCGGGGCGTGTGCGTTCACGGCCCGGAGCTAGGCCCAAAAGGCCGGGCCCATAAGGTGGGACCACCCGAACAGCCCAACGCGGGGATGCGGGAACGAAGGGATGCGAGAGATGGCGATCGAGGTCGGCGACAAGGCCCCGGACTTCGAGCTCAAGGACAACCACGGCCGGACCGTGCGGCTCTCCGACTTCCGGGGCGAGAAGGCAGTGGTGCTGCTCTTCTACCCGTTCGCCTTCACCGGCGTCTGCACCGGCGAGCTGTGCGAGCTGCGCGACCGGCTCCCGCGCTTCCAGAACGACGACGTGCAGCTCCTCGCCGTCTCCAACGACTCCGTGCCCACCCTGCGGGTCTTCGGTGAGCAGGAGGGCCTGGAATACCCGCTGCTGTCCGATTTCTGGCCGCACGGGGAGACCTCGCGCGCCTACGGCGTCTTCGACGAGGACAAGGGATGTGCGGTCCGCGGCACCTTCATCATCGACAAGGACGGCGTCGTGCGCTGGACTGTCGTCAACGGACTGCCCGACGCGCGTGACCTGAACGAGTACATCAAGGCACTCGACAGCCTCTGAGCGCGCCGGCGTGGGCCGTACACGCATTTTCCCTGCGAAAACCGCTTACAGGCGGGAACCCGTCACTAGGATCGAAACGTTGATCCGGTAGCTCCCCCGGTCACGACCGGGAGGGCCCCCTGCACGACGGGGCACCGCCCCACACACAGAACCCAATGGAGGACCCGTGGGAGTCAGCCTCAGCAAGGGCGGCAACGTCTCGCTGACCAAGGCCGCGCCTAACCTGACGGCGGTCATCGTCGGTCTGGGCTGGGACGCTCGCACCACCACCGGTGTCGACTTCGACCTCGACGCCAGCGCGATCCTGACCAGCGACCAGGGCAAGGTCACCAGCGACGCGAACTTCGTCTTCTTCAACAACCTGAAGAGCCCCGACGGCTCGGTGGAGCACACCGGTGACAACACCACCGGTGAGGGCGAGGGCGACGACGAGGCGATCAAGGTCAACCTGGCCGGCGTCCCGGCCGACGTTGCCAAGATCGTCTTCCCTGTCTCGATCTACGAGGCCGAGAGCCGTCAGCAGAGCTTCGGCCAGGTCCGCAACGCGTACATCCGCGTGGTGAACCAGGCCGACAACAGCGAGCTCGCTCGTTACGACCTCTCCGAGGACGCCTCGACCGAGACCGCCATGGTCTTCGGCGAGCTGTACCGCAACGGTGCGGAGTGGAAGTTCCGCGCCATCGGCCAGGGTTACGCATCGGGTCTGCGCGGCATCGCGCAGGACTTCGGCGTCAACGTCTGAGTCCGAGAGCAGTCCGTCCGTCCGGCGCCGTGCACTGTGTGTACGGCGCCGGACCGGCTTCGGCGCCACCCGCACACCGCACCGCCGGACGCCATACGCACCGCTGGAAGTCATCCGCACCACCGGCGCCGTCCGCACCACCGGCGCTGACCGCACCACCGGCGCTGACCGTCGCACCGCACCACACCCGCCGCACCGGCACATCGCCGTACCGCCACACCGTCGTCCGGGGAGGACCACAACATGGGCGTCACACTCGCCAAGGGGGGCAATGTCTCCCTCTCCAAGGCCGCACCGAACCTCACCAGGATTCTGATCGGTCTCGGATGGGACGCGCGCTCGACCACGGGAGCCGACTTCGACCTCGACGCCAGCGCGCTGCTGTGCAACAGCGGCCGAGTGCTGGGGGACGAGTACTTCGTCTTCTACAACAACCTGAAGAGCCCCGACGGCTCCGTCGAACACACAGGGGACAACCTCACCGGCGAGGGTGAGGGCGACGACGAGTCGATCATCATCGACCTCACCAAGGTCCCGGCGGCCGTGGACAAGATCGTCTTCCCGGTCTCGATCCACGACGCGGACTCCCGCCGGCAGAGCTTCGGCCAGGTCAGCAATGCCTTCATCCGCGTGGTGAACCAGGCCGACGGCCAGGAACTGGCCCGCTACGACCTGTCCGAGGACGCGTCCAGCGAGACCGCGATGATCTTCGGCGAGGTCTACCGGTACGGGGGTGAATGGAAGTTCCGTGCGGTGGGGCAGGGGTACGCGTCGGGGCTCCGAGGCATCGCTCTAGACTTCGGGGTCAACGTTTCGTAAAGCCGTACAAGACGATGGGGTGCCAGTGGTTCTCAAAACCTTCGGCTGGTCGTTCGCAATCACTGCGCTCGGTCTGGTCGCAGCGGTGTTCTACGGGGGGTGGCAGGCCTTCGGAATCGTGGCGATCCTGTCGGTCCTCGAGATCTCGCTGTCTTTCGACAACGCGGTGGTCAACGCCGGGATCCTGAAGAAGATGAATGCCTTCTGGCAGAAGATCTTCCTCACCATCGGTGTACTCATCGCGGTCTTCGGTATGCGACTGGTCTTCCCCGTTGTGATCGTCGCGATCAGCGCCAAGATCGGGCCCATCGAGGCCGTGGACCTCGCCCTCTCCGACAAGGAGATGTACGAGCAGCTGGTGACGGACGCCCACCCGTCCATCGCCGCCTTCGGCGGCATGTTCCTCCTGATGATCTTCCTCGACTTCATCTTCGAGGACCGTGACATCAAGTGGCTCGCCTGGCTGGAGCGCCCGCTCGCCAAGCTCGGCAAGGTCGACATGCTGTCCGCCTGCATCGCGCTGATCGTTCTCGTCGTCGCCTCGATGACGGTGGGGGCCAATGCCCACCAGCACGGTGGCATCCACGTGGACAAGGCGCAGACCGTCCTGATCTCCGGCATCCTCGGCCTGATCACCTACATGATCGTCGGTGGCCTTTCCGGCTACTTCGAGAACAAGCTGGAGGAAGAGGAGGAAGCCGAGCACGAGGCCGAGGAAGAGGCCAAGAAGACCGGCAAGCCCGTCACGGCCGTCGCCATGGCCGGCAAGGCCGCCTTCTTCATGTTCCTCTACCTCGAGGTCCTCGACGCCTCCTTCTCCTTCGACGGAGTCATCGGCGCCTTCGCCATCACCAACGACATCGTGCTCATGGCCCTCGGCCTCGGCATCGGTGCCATGTACGTCCGTTCGCTGACGGTCTACCTGGTCCGCCAGGGCACCCTCGACGACTACGTGTACCTGGAGCACGGCGCGCACTACGCGATCGGCGCGCTCGCCGTCATCCTGCTCGTCACCATCCAGTACGAGATCAACGAGATCATCACCGGTCTCGTCGGCGTGGTGCTCATCGGATGGTCCTTCTGGTCCTCCGTGCGCCGCAACAAGCGCCTGGAACTGGAGGGTTCCACCGCCGAGGCATGACCGCGGCGGTAATGCGGAACGCTCACTCTGCGGGGCGGTCCACCGGGTTCACGGACCCGGCGGGCCGCCCCGCTTCCGTAGGCTCAGGGCGTTTCAGGGGATCAGGGGACCAGGGGGTAGGGGATGGGCTTCTTCGACGGCATCATGGGCAGCCGGGCCGTGCAGTTCCAGTCGGGCAGTGCCTCGTCGAACGCGATCGAGTTGAACAAGCGACATTCGACGGTGTCGCTCACCAAACAGGGGGCCGTCCACGGCAATCTGCGCGTCAATCTGTCCTGGCGCATGCGTACCTCGGACATCGGCGGCCGTTCCGGGCAGAGCGGTCAGCTCTTCCGGCACCCGTTCAAGCTGTTCAAGCCGGACATGGTGCAGGCGCACACCCAGGGCATGGTCAATGTCGACCTCGACATGGGCTGCCTGTACGAGCTGACGGACGGCACCCGCGGCGCGGTGCAGCCGCTGGGGAACCTGCTGGGCGACCTCAACGACCCGCCGTACGTGAAGCTCAGCGGGGACGACCGGTTCGGCTCGGCGTCGGGGGAGACCCTCTACGTCAATCTCGACCACGCCGACGAGATCAAGCGGCTGCTGGTCTTCGTTTACATCTACGACCAGACCCCGGCCTTCGACCGGACGCACGCCATGGTGACCCTCTACCCCGTCACGGGGCCGCGGATCGAGATCCCGCTGGACGAGCGGCACCCGCAGGCCCGGTCCTGCGCGGTCGTCTCCCTGGAGAAGGTCAAGGGCGAGCTGGTGGTGCGGCGCGAGGTCAAGTTCGTGTACGGCTTCCAGGCCGAGCTGGACCGGCTGTACGGCTGGGGGCTGCAGTGGGGGCGGGGCTACAAGAGCGCCAAGAGCTGACCGGGGCCCCGGGACGCGGAAGCGCCCGCAGGGCCCTCGGTGGGCCGTCGAGGGTCGTCGGTGAGCCGTCGGTGAGCCGTCGGTGGGCCTCGGCGGCAGAGGCCCGAGCGGTGTCAGGGCCTCAGCGGCCTCAGCGGCGGATGAACTGCGGGCCCTGCACCGGCAGCCGGAAGGACGGATCGCCGCCCGGACCCGGCACCGGGGCCGGCGACACCGGCTGCGGGTACCCGTAGGCGGGCTGGACGGGCGGCGGTGCCTGCGTGGGCGGGGCCATCATCGCCGTGTCCTCGGAGGCGGGCCCGGCGCCAGAACCGGCACCGGGGCCGGTACCGACGCCGGCCGCGGGGCTCGCGTCCGGCTCGGCGGCGTTCTCGTCGACCGAGATCCCGTGGTCGGTCGCCAGCCCCACCAGTCCGTCGGAGTAGCCCTCGCCGAGCGCCCGGAACTTCCACCCCTCGCCCCGCCGGTACAGCTCCCCGCAGATCAGCGCCGTCTCGGCGCCGGTCTCGGGCCGCACGTCGAAGTAGGCCAGTGGTTCGGAGCCGCCGGTCGCGGTGGCGTCGTAGAGGAGGATCCGCAGGTCGCCGACCCGGCGGAACGGTACGTCCTCGGCGGAGGCGACCACCAGGATCCGGTCCACCGTGGGGGTCACCGTGCGCAGGTCCGCCTGGACGGCGTCGGTGATCGCGTCACCGATCTGCTTCTTGCCGAGTCGCCAGACGGCCCCCGAGGGGTGCCGGGGCTGGTTGTAGAAGACGAAGTCCTCGTCCGAACGCACCCGGCCGTCCGGGCCGACGAGCAGCGCCGAGGCGTCCACGTCCGGCACCTCGGGGCCGCCGGTCCAGCGCAGCACCGCCCGGACCGCCACGGCGGCCACCGGGATGTTCGAGCCCTTCTGCATCGCGTGCGTCATGCACGTCATCCTGCCCTCCCGGGGTGGACAGGGACAATGCGGCCCCCCGTAGGGCCTTGTCTCGAACGCGAGACCTGGGCATGGTGCGAGAGGGTTACCTGAACTTCATGTGCTTGAGGAACTCTTGACTCACGTTCGTACGTACTATTACCGGCCATGCCAGTTGGGCCGCCGAGGCAGTACGGGGGAAGCACATGCGTCACTTTGGGCACATAACGCCCACCGTCCGTAAGGACCTCTTCCACCAGGAACCGGCGGAATTCACCGGAGCCTCGCCTTCGCACGTCCTCGCGGCGGCGCTGGGAGCCACGCTCTACAGTCCGGCCACCCGGCCCACGCTCGCGGCCGACATCCGCAAGCAGGCCGGCCGCGGCGTCGTCTCGATGGTCCTCTGCCTGGAGGATTCCATCAGCGACGGCGATGTGACCGGAGCCGAGGAGAACCTCGTCCGGCACTTCCGTGAGCTCGACACCGACGGCGCGGAGCTCCCGCTGCTCTTCATCCGCGTCCGCACGCCCGAGCAGATACCCGACCTGGTGCGCCGGCTCGGCCGCTCCGTACGGCGACTGGCCGGATTCGTACTACCGAAGTTCGACGAGAACCGCGGGATCGCCTTCCTCGAAGCGGTCGCGGCGGCGGAGGCGGCCGGCGGACTGCCCCGCCTGTATGCCATGCCCGTCCTGGAGACCCCGGACCTCCTCCACCTCGAAACCCGCGTCGAGGCCCTCGCCGGTATCTCCCGCACGGTCAACAGCCACCGCGAGCGCGTCCTGGCACTGCGGCTCGGCGTGACCGACTTCTGCTCGGCCTACGGTCTGCGGCGCACGCCCGACATGACCGCCTACGACGTCCAGATCGTCGCGGGCGTCATCGCGGACGTCGTCAACGTCCTCAGCCGCGCCGACGGCACCGGCTTCACGGTGACCGGGCCCGTCTGGGAGTACTTCCGCAGCCAGCAGCGCCTCTTCAAGCCCCAGCTGCGCCGCAGCCCCTTCCTGGAGGAGGGCGTGGAGGAGCTGCGCACCGCCCTGATCGAGCACGACCTCGACGGACTGCTGCGCGAGATCGAACTGGACCGGGCCAACGGACTGCTCGGCAAGACCTGCATCCACCCCGCGCACGTCACGCCCGTGCACGCGCTGTCGGTGGTCTCGCACGAGGAGTTCTGCGACGCGCAGGACATCCTGCGGCCCGAGCGCGGCGGCGGCGGAGTGATGCGCAGCGCCTACACGAACAAGATGAACGAGGTGAAGCCCCACCGGGCCTGGGCCGAGCGCACCATGCTGCGCGCCGAGGTCTTCGGGGTGGCGAAGGAGGAGGTCGGCTTCGTCGACCTGCTCACGGCCGGGCTCCAGGTGTGAGCACGCCCACCGGTACGCCTGCCGGAACGCCCACCGGTACGCCCGCCGGCATGCCCGCCGGGCCGCCGACCGGTACGCCCGCGCGGACGCAGGTACCGGCGCGGACAATGACGATGACTATGACGATGACGAGGAAAGGCAAGACGATCGAAGCGGTGTGGTCGGGTACCTGGGTCGCGGACCGGCTGGGCGTGAGCCTGGAGGACTCCGGTGAAGGCCCGCGGCTGACCGAGCTCCTCGGACTGGCCCTGCGGCGCAACCCCAAGCGCGCCCACCTGCTGGTCTCGCAGGTCCTCGGCAAGCACGTCCCGCAGTCCCCCGAGGTCGTGTACGGGGCGGGCTTCGGCCTCGGCGAACGGATACGGGAGCTGCTCGGCGAGGACGGCGCCGCCGCCGTGGTCCTCGGCTACGCCGAGACCGCCACCGGCCTCGGCCACTGCGTCGCCGACGGCCTCGGCCCGGCCCCCTACCTGCACTCCACCCGCCGCCCCGTGGCCGGCGTGGAGCAGGCCGGCGGCTTCGAGGAGGCGCACTCGCACGCCACCTCGCACCTGCTGCTGCCCGAGGACCCGCGGCTGCTCGCCGGCAGCGGACCGCTCGTGCTCGTCGACGACGAGTTCTCCACCGGCAACACGGTCCTGAACACCATCCGCGACCTGCACGCCCGCCACCCGCGCTCGCACTACGTCGTCGTCGCCCTCGTCGACATGCGCTCGGCCGCAGACCGCGACCGGCTCACCGCCTTCGCCGCCGAGCTGGGCGCGCGCGTGGACCTGATCGCCCTCGCCTCGGGCACCGTCTCCCTGCCGGACGGCGTCCTGGCCAAGGGCCAGGCGCTGGTCGAGGAGTACGAGAAGGCCGGGCAGGATCAGCCCCTGCGGCATTCGGTCGGCGAGGCCGGGGGTACAGCCTCGGCAGAGGTGCCGCGGCCGATCACGCGCGTCGACCTGGACTGGCCCGCGGAGGTTCCCGACGGCGGACGCCACGGCTTCACCCCCGCCCACCGCACGGCGCTGGAGGCCGCTCTGCCCGCGCTGGCCGGGCAGCTCGGCGCCGCGCTCGGAACCGAACCCGGGCGGGTCCTCGTACTCGGCAACGAGGAGCTGATGTACGCGCCGCTGCGCCTCGCCAAGGCCCTGGAGGAGGCGGGGGCGGCCCGCGAGGTCCGCTTCTCCACCACCACCCGCTCGCCCGTCCTCGCCGTCGACGACCCCGGCTACGCCATCCGCACCCGGCTGGTCTTCCCGGCCCACGACGCCCCGGCCGACGGCCCCGGCGACCGCTACGCCTACAACGTCCGCGCCACGGACGGCGCCGGTTTCGACGCCGTCGTCGCCGTCGTGGACTCGGCCGGGGACACCCCCGAGCTGCACACCGGACTGCTGGCGGCCCTCGCCCCGCACACCGGCCACGTCGTCCTGGCCGTCGTCCCGTCCTACACACCCGACCGGCGGGAGCCGAAGCCGATCATGACCGAGCCGACCCTGCCGACCGAGTCGAGTGCGTCGACCCTGCCGACCGAGCCGACCCTGCAGACCGTGCCGACCCTGGGCGAGCCCCTGCGCGGCCCCGCCTTCTCCTCGTACGCCCCCGAGGACGTCGGCTGGCTGCTCCAAGACTTCTCCGACGTCGAACTGGAGGCGCCGACCGAGGAGCGCGAGGAGGCGATACAGGCGGGCGGGGCCCACTACGCCGAGTCCCTGCCCGTCGAATACCAACCCTCCCCCCAGTACCAGGAGCTGTACGGCAGCGCGCTGGCCGCCTCCGCCGTCCGCGTGGCCCGCGCCGTCGGCACGGTCACCGAGACCGTCCTGGCCGAACGCTCCCCGTCCCCGGTCCTGGTCTCCCTGGCTCGCGCCGGCACCCCCGTGGGCGTGCTGATGCGCCGCTGGGCCCGCGCCCGCCACGGCCTGGACCTGCCGCACTACGCCGTCTCCATCGTGCGCGGGCGCGGCATCGACGCCAACGCCCTGCGCTGGCTGGCCGCCCACCACGACCCGGCCGACATCGTCTTCGTCGACGGCTGGACCGGCAAGGGCGCCATCACCCGTGAGCTGCGCGAGGCCCTCGCCGAGTTCGAAGGCTTCGACCCGGAGATCGTCGTCCTCGCCGACCCCGGTTCCTGTGTGCCCACGTACGGCACCCGGGAGGACTTCCTGATCCCTTCCGCCTGTCTCAATTCCACCGTCTCGGGTCTCATCTCGCGTACGGTGCTGAGGTCCGACCTGGTCGGTCCCGCCGACTTCCACGGCGCGAAGTTCTACCGCGAGCTCGCCGGAGCCGACGTCTCCGTCGCCTTCGTCGACACGGTCGCCGCCCACTTCGACGCGGTGGCCGACGCCGTCGACGAGGAGGTCAAGGAGCTCCTCGCGGCCGACCGCACCCCCACCTGGGAGGGCTGGGCGGCCGTCGAGCGGATCAGCGAGGAGTACGGCATCCACGACGTGAACCTCGTCAAGCCCGGCGTCGGCGAGACCACCCGGGTCCTGCTGCGCAGGGTCCCGTGGAAGATCCTGGCGCAGCGCGGCGCCGGGGCCGACCTGGACCACGTACGGCTGCTCGCCGAGCAGCGCGGCGTCCCGGTGGAAGAGGTCGACGGGCTGCCCTACACCTGCGTAGGACTCATCCACCCCCGATACACGCGCGGCGCCACCGGCGCCGACGGAAAGGCTGTGGCCTCGAAGTGACTGTCCTCGTAGCCAGTGATCTCGACCGTACGCTCATCTACTCGGCGGCCGCCCTCGGCCTGACCATGCCCGACCCGGTGGCCCCCCGGCTGCTGTGCGTCGAGGTCCACGAGAGCAAGCCGCTTTCCTACATGACGGAGACGGCGGCGGGACTGCTGGCGGAGCTGACGGCCGATCCTTCGGTGGTCTTCGTCCCCACCACCACCCGGACCCGCAAGCAGTACCAGCGCATCCGCTTCCCCGGCCGCCCGGCCCCGTACGCCATCTGCGCCAACGGCGGGCAGCTGCTCGTCGACGGGGTACCGGACCGGGACTGGCGGCGGCAGGTCGCCGCGCGCCTGGCCGAGGAGTGCGCCCCCCTGGAGGAGGTGCACCAGCACCTGCTGGCCGTGGCCGACCCGGCGTGGCTGCGCAAGGCGCGCCTCGCGGAGGACCTCTTCGCGTACCTGGTCGTGGAGCGGGACCTGGTCCCGGACGAATGGCTCAAGTCCCTGACGGCGTGGGCCGAGGCCCGCGGCTGGACGATCTCCCTCCAGGGCCGGAAGATCTACGCGGTCCCGCGCCCGCTCACCAAGAGCGCGGCGATGCGCGAGGTCGCCCGCCGTACCGGAGCCACCACCACCCTCGCGGCCGGCGACTCGCTGCTGGACGCGGACCTGCTGCTCGCGGCGGACGCGGGCTGGCGCCCGGGGCACGGCGAACTGGCCGACGCGGCCTGGACGGCGCCGTCGGTGACCGCCCTGGCCACGGCGGGCGTCCTGGCGGGCGAGGAAATCGTGCGCGCATTCGCCCAGGAGGCGGCCCGACTGGGCAGACTGGACGCATGACCAAGGGCAACAGCACCAAGATCACAGACGAGCTCTACCGGTACATGCTCGACCACAACCCCCCGCTGGACCAGGTCCAGCGGGGGCTGGTGGCGACGACGTACACGAAGTTCCCGGACGTGGCCGGAATGCAGTCGGCGGAGGAGCAGGGTCCGCTGCTGGCCTTCCTGGTGCGACTGACCGGAGCCCGCCACATCGTGGAGGTCGGCACCTTCACCGGCTTCTCGGCCCTGTCGATGGCCCAGGCACTGCCCGCCGACGGCCGCCTCATCGCCTGCGACGTCTCCGAGGAGTGGACCCGGTACGGCCGGCAGGCCTGGGAGGAGGCGGGCGTCGCGGACCGTATCGAGCTGCGCATCGCGCCGGCGCTGGAGACCCTGCGCGCGATGCCGACCGAACCGCACATCGACATGGCGTACGTGGACGCGGACAAGCAGAGCCAGATCTCCTACTGGGAGGAACTCGTGCCGCGACTGCGTCCGGGCGGCCTGATCGTCACCGACAACACGCTGTACCACGGCACGGTCCTCGACGAGTCGGCCACCGGCGCGGCGGCAGGCGTCCGCGCCTTCAACGACCACGTGGCGGCGGACCCGCGCATGGAATCCGTCCTGCTCGCGATCTCGGACGGCCTGACCCTGTCGCGCAAGCGCTGACCCCTACGCCGGGCTGGGCCGTCGGGCTTCCGAGCTCGGGGGCTGGGGCCTCCGCGCTCGCCTGCTCAGGCCTTGAGCTCGGGGTTCAGGCCTTCGAGCCCGCGATCTCAGCCGCAGCCGCCGCCACCGCAGCAGCCGCCGCCCCCGCCGCCCATCGCGGGCGCGGGGGCACTGCTCGTCCCACCCACGGCGACGGCGGACAGCAGCTTCACGGTGTCGGAGTGCCCCGCCGGGCAGTCAGCTGGCGCGGAGGACTCGGCCATGGGCCGGCTGACCTCAAAGGTGTCGTCGCAGGTCCGGCAGCGGTAATCGTATCGAGGCATGCGCACAGGCTAAGGGCGCCCGGGCGCCGCGCGCTACGCAACTCTCGTCTGTCGCGAACCGGCCCGACGCGCCCGGTCCTCCCTGGCCGCCTGCTCGGGGTGGCGGGCCCGCCAGTACGGATTGTCGTGCGGCAGGGCGCTGCCCACCCGCCCGTACATCCCGAACCACATCAGCATCACGCCGACGACGAAACTGAACAGCACGTTCTGGATCCTGAAGGCCAGGAAGTTCAGCTCCGTGTCCAGCAGCGCGAGATTCACGAACCCGCTCGCGATGAAGAGCACGCCCAGCACGATGTTCAGGGTCGAGGCGAAGGTTCCGCCCATGACCATCCCGAAGATCAGCAGCGCGCCGATGCAGATCGACAGGACGCTCAGCGCCCCGTTGGTGTTCAGGGCCAGCACCGTGTCCCCACCGGTGTCGAAGAACCCGATCTGGTTGACCAGGCCCAGGATCCCGAACACGACCAGCAGCAGACCGGTCAGCCCCGCCCCGACCCGGTACACCTGGCCGAGCTTGTGGTCGGTGGGCAGATGATCGTCGAGCTGCGCGTTGACGGGATGCAGGACCCGTTCCATACGCCGGGAGACCGTGTCCGCCAGACGCGGTGGGACGGGTGCGTCGGGATCGGGCTCGTGGGCGACGTACGGCGCGTAGTGCTCGTGCGGTTCCGTGCACCCGTACGCCGCATGAGCCACGTAGGGCTCATGGGTCACAGGAGGCTTCTTGTAGGTGCGGGCAGCCATGGTGCCCTCCTCTGCTCCGGTTCCCGGCACCTCCCAGCATCCGCCGCCGGCCGCCCGGAAACAACCGGGTGCCATGCAGAGGTACCCGGGCCGTGACGCGGCGGGGCGTGACCAGGCGGGGCGGGGCGGGGACGCGGTGCGGCGGGGCCGGGACGAAGCAGCGCACCGGACGCCCCGGCCGGGGCGTCCGCCGACGAAGCGGTCAGCGGTCAGGGGTCAGGGGTCAGCCGTGCCCGCGCTCGGCCCGGATTCCGGTCACCACCCGGTTCACGGAAGCCCGTACGTCCGCCATCTCCAGCAGGAACGCCCAGTAGTCCGGATGCCGCCCCTCCAGCGCCGAAAGCGCCCGAGCCACCCGCGCCACCGCATCGTCCAGCGGCCGCGCGTGCTGCGGATCCGGCACACTGCGCCCCGCCATCGCCAGCCGCTGCGCATCCCGGATCGCGAAACGGGTCCGGTCCACCTCCGCCTGCGGATCCCGCGCCACCGCCTCCAGCCGCGTCAGCCGGTCCTGCGCCGCCGACACCGCCTCGTCCGTCGCGTCCAGCGAGCCCCGGACCGCCTCGATCAGCGCCCCGACGTCGGCCCAGCGCTGCTCGTCCCGGGCCTGCCCGGCCTCCCGCAACTGCTCCTCGGCCCGCGCCACGTCCCGTACCGCCTCGTCCGGCACGTGCTGCAGATCCTGCCAACAGGCCGCACTGAACCGCCGCCGCAGCTCACTGAGCACCGGATCCACCCGGTCCGCCCGGTTGCGCAACGCCTGCGCCCGCGTCCGCAGGCTCACCAGCCGCCGATCGATCTCCGCCGCCCGCTCGGGCAGCCGCGCCGCCTCGGCCCGTACGGCCTCCGCGTCCCGCAGGATCCGGTCGGCACGCTGCACCGTCTCCTGCACACCGTGCTGGGCCGCGCCCTGGTTCAGCTTGGTCAGCTCCGGACCGAGCGCCGCCAACCGCGCCGCCAGATCGTCGGCCCGTATCCCCTTGGCCCGTACGGCGTCCAGCGCGTCGCTCGCCCCGAGCAGCGCGGCCCTGGCCCGCTCCCGGGCCGGCGCCACCCGCGCGAGCTGCGTCTCGGCCTTGTCCAACAGCGGCTGCAGCCCCTGCGCGAACCGCTCCAGCTCGCCCTGGACCCGCACCAGCTCGTCCCGGGCCCGGGTCAGCTGCTCCCGCGCGCGTGTGGCGACCGAGGCCTCCAACTCCGCCCGGTCCAGGTCGTGCGCGTCGACCGCCTCGATGTAGACGTGACTGACCTCGTCGATCCGCCGCCCCAGCGCGGCGAACCCCTCGGTCGCCTGCCGCGCGGCGGGCGACCCGTCCGCCGCGGCGATCGTCTCGATCGAGATCCGCAGATCCCGCTGCGCCGTGTCCAGCTCGTAGAAAGCCGCCGCGGCGGCATCCTTCGCCGCCTGCGCATCCGCCCGCCGACTCTCGTCCCGCCCGCCGAACCACCGCCGGGATGCCGTCGTCACAATCCCTCTCCCGTACCGCGTCCGCCATGCCCCGGTCCATTCTCTCCCACGCGAACGGGTTTGCGTGGGGGGTGTGCCCGCCATGTAGGCTGTCCACTCATCCACGGGTGCGTAGCTCAGGGGTAGAGCGCTGCTCTTACAAAGCAGATGTCGGCGGTTCGAAACCGTCCGCGCCCACCAGCCAAAAGGCCCCCAACCGATCACGGTTGGGGGCCTTTTGCATCCGCATCCGACATCGACGTCCGTGGTCATCCGGGCTCCGGGCTCCGGGGTCGGTCCGGCCGGTCATGATGAGCATCAGGGCTGGGGTTCCGTCGAAGGGCGAACGGTGGAGGACGTTTTCGACACGACCGGCAGACCGCCGAAGGGATGGATGCACGCCATCTTTCACGGCGGCCCGTACGGAGAGGACGTAGGCCGCTGCGTTCCAGGTCCTCCCGCGCCGGAAATCCTCACGGTGTCGCCGGTGCGGGGAGAGGTCCACGTCTACCGCCTGGGGACGGTCGGGTCGTGGTCCGATCCGGACGACCCCATCGCTGTCTACAACCCCGACGGGCCCCCCGTGCCGCCGTCTCTGTTGAGCGACCAGGAGAAGGAACTGCTCAGGCAAGCGCAGCAGCGCAGGGGGCTCGGGCCGATCGGGCTTGTCGCGCTGTTCCGCGGACGCCTGGCGCGCGACCCTGATGTCTCCACCATCGAGTCGATGCTTGCCGGGCTGCGGCACAGGGAGCACCTGCTTCTCCAGCGCCTGACCGACCACGACGAGGGCGACCGGTACATCCAGGTCCTGCTCGACGAGGACGATACCTACGAGGTGGAACACCAAGCGGGCACGGCCGCTGAGCGCGATCGGACACGGTCGCCTTCCCTGGCAGCGGTCCGTGATGCCGTCCTGCGCTGGGCGGCCGATCAGCCGAGCCGGCGCACCGCACTCGAAGGACCTGAGCCCGGGGACGGTACGTAAGCAGCCGGTCCGTGTCCCGAACGCCTTGATGGCTTGAGGAGTTGGTACTCGTTCGTCGCCCCACCGCGGTCTCGGCGGAAGACGGGCGGGCTGGGGCGGCTTCGGGGTCGGAATGCCGGGAGGGCGTTGCGGCGGGACAATCGGGATCCGCCGCAAGGTCGAGCCGGGAGGTTGCCATGAGCCCTCAGTCGCCGCCGCAGTGGGGGCCTGCCCCGGAGCGTCCGCCGGATCGGCGCGGGTGGTTCGCGCGGCATCGGCTGCTGACCGTGCTGATGGCCGTCACCGCCGGGCTCGTGGTCCTGGGGATCGCCGGATCCTTCGCGGGCAAGGAGCCGGCCGCACCGCCACCGCCCGCCCCGACCCGAGCCGAAGCCGTCACCGATGCCGCGCGTCTGCCCGGGGTGGGGGAGCCGGTACGGGACGGGAAGTTCGAGTTCACCGTCACCAGGCTGCAGCCCGGGGTGCGGAACATCGGGGGTGCGTACGGTCAGGACGCGCAAGGGCAGTTCTTCCTCGTCCATATGACCGTGAAGAACATCGGGGACAGGGCTCGGACCTTCGACGGCTCCGACCAGGAACTCATCGACCGCAACGGCAACAAGTACAGCGCGGACACCGTCGCGGCGATCCATCTCGACGGCAGTGAGTCGTTCCTCGAACAGATCAACCCCGGCAACGTCGTCGACGGGATCGTCGTCTTCGACATCCCGAAGGGCGCGGCTCCCGCGCGCATCGAGTTGCACGACTCGATGTTCAGCGGCGGCACCACCGTCGATCTGACCCACCGGAGTTGACGGGCCAAGACCCCCGGCCGGGTGTGGTCGGGGGTCTTTCGGGTTCAGGCGTTGGGGCGCTTGCCGTGGTTCGCCTTCTTCTTCTTACGGGCCCGACGCTTGTTGCCTCGCTTGGCCATGGCGTGTTCTCCCTCGTCGGCGACAGGTGCATGCCTCGGTCAGTCTAGGTTCGGGGTAGTTCGTTCGCATTTGGGGCGACGGGTGCTCTCTTGGCCGCCGCTTCGGGGCGTGGGATCGTCGGGGGATGGGCGAGCTCGCGTGGGGTGGGTCGGTCGTGGCCGTGGTCGCCGGGGTGCTGGCGCTGGTGGAGCGGTCCCGGGCGGTGGGGTTCGAGCGGAAGCGGGACGAGGAACGGGCGCGCCTGCTGGCGAGCCTCGCCGAGCCGGAGCAACGACCCACCGCCCTGCCCGGAGGGGGGAAATTCCAGGACGTCGGGGGGATACAGCACCCCGCGGCCGAGAGCGGAGAGCGGCGGGACGACTTCACGCCGCTGCTCGTGGAGTACTACGCCTACGGGCTGACCCAGGCGCGGAGCAGCTTCGCGACCAGCCAGCGGTTCGCCGGGGTCGGAGCGGCGATCCTGCTCTTCGGGGTGGGCCTGGCCGTCTGGAAGGCCGAGGGCAGCGGGGAGCTGTACCTGGGGATCGTCACGAGCTCGGCGGGGCTGGTCATCACCCTGATCGGTCAGCTCTTCCACCGGCGCGCCGACATCGCGCTCAAGCACATGGCCGACCAGACCGCCTCGCTGCGCGACGACCGGCGGGCCGCCGAGACGACCCAGCAGGCCATCGAGCTGCTGGACACGGTCGAGGACCCAGGGCTGAGGGCCCGCCTCCAAGCCGGTTTGATCATGAAACTTTCCGGGGCCGAGCTGCCCCGGTAGCGGGATAGTAGGGGTATGTGCCGTTCCATTAAGACTCTGCGTCCGCCCGCCATCCCCGAGAAGGCGACCGAGGAGGAGATCCGCGCCGCCGCCCTGCAATACGTACGGAAGGTGTCCGGATTCCGGGCGCCCGCCGCGCACAACCGCGAGGTGTTCGAAGCGGCGGTGGACGCCGTCGCCGAAGCCACCGCGGCACTGCTCGACGGCGTGCACGTACGGGGGCAGGCCGCCCCGGCATGACCCGGGCCAGGCCTACGAGGCTGCGGCGCGGCGGCGGATCACCCACACCCCGGCGCCCAGTGCGCCCGCGGCGAGGGCGCTGCCGAGAGCGATCTGCCCCGGGCTCATCGAGCCGATGCTGCCGCCCGTCCCACCACGCGCCGCACCCGTGCTGACCTGCAGCGACAGGGTGACACGCTCCCCGCCGGGGCCGCCGCACTCGAACACGACGCTGTGCGCGCCCGAGGCGGCGTTGTTGAAGACCGTGGCGCTGCCGATGAGGCTCGCGGCGCTCTGGTTGCCCGGGGTCAGCCGGGCCTCGCCGAAGGCGGTCGAGGTGACGCGGGCGACCTGCGTGCCGCAGCCCGCGACACTGAGAGCGACCCGGCCGCCCGGGGCGACGGAGGTGGGGGAGACGGTGGCGGAGGGGGCGGCGTACGCGAGCGTGGCGGGAGCGGCGGCAGCGGCGATGAGGGTCGCGGCGGCGACGGTCATCAAGCGACGTGCTGCGGTGGGCGGTGCGGCGGGCGGTTTGGCGGGCATGGAGAGGACTCCTCGGCTCGTCGAAACGGCGCGGCCGGGCCACGGATGTGACGCGCATTCGGTTGCGCACCGTGCTGTGGACGCTAGGAGCCGAACCCGGGCGCGGCGATCGGGGCCGGGTGAACGGGTGAGCCACTGCTCCGCCCGGGGGAAAGCCAGGTGGCGGAGCCCGCCCTACGCCGCCGTCGCCGCGGCCGGCGGCGGGCGGCGGACGAGGAAGGCAGCCAGGGCGCCCGCGGCGAACAGGGCGACCACCGAGAGGGCGGTGCCCAGCCACTGGGTGCCGAGCCACTGCGTACCGAAGTAGCCGAGGGCCACGCTGTAGCCGGCCCAGGCCATACCCGCCAGGACCGACCAGGGCAGGAACTCCGCCACCTTGCGCTGGGTCTTGCCCGCACCCAGGGACACCACCGAGCGCCCCGCCGGGGCGAAGCGGGCGATGACCACCAGGGCGCCGCCACCACGGGCCAGAGCCGTGCCGAGGCGCTCATGGGCCCGGGTCAGCCGGCGGGAACGGGCGATGGCCCGGTCCAGCCGGGCTCCGCCGCGCCGGCCCAGCCGGAACGCCGCCATGTCTCCCAGTACCGACGCCGTCGTCGCGATCACGAGCAGGAGCAGGATGTCCGGCACCTGCTCGGGCACCGGTACCGGACCCGTCGCCCCGGCGGCCGCCGCGGCCGCCGCCGCGGTGATCACGAGGACCCCGCTCGGGAGCACCGGGAGGAAGACGTCGAGCACGATGGACAGCGCCACGAGGGCGTAGATCCATGGGCTCGCGGTCAGCGATCCCAGCGTCTCAAACAAAACGGGACTCCCCAGTCCGGTTGACGTGCTGCGACACGAAACGAAACGACATGAAGCGGCACGAAGCGCCGCGACGTCGCGGGGAGCGGCAGGAGCGGCTTGACAGCCAGACAGCGTACGCCCGGTGTTCACATCCCGGATGCCCGGGGCGCCCGCCCGTTTCGCGCGCCGGGACGGACGAACGCCGAGGACGCGCCTCAAGGACGAATGCCGAGGACGCCCCCAAGGACGAACGCCTCCCCGAGGTGCCGATTCCCCGAGGTGCCGATTCCCCGAGGTGCCGATTCCCCGAGGTGCCGATTCCCCGAGGTGGAGACTCCCGCACCGCCGAAGCCCGCCGCGTCCCCTAGTCCGCCGCCGTGAGCTCCCGGTCCAGCACCGTCACCAGCACGGCCCCCTCCCGCTTCTTGCGCGCCTGGTCCAGCCGCAGCCGAGCCGTCCGCCCCGACAGCGCCAGCGTCATCAGCTGGTTCCCGAACCAGGGCCCACCCGTACGCCGCCAGTTCAGCGGCGGCCGCCCCGTACGGCCGTGCAGGGAGAAACCGCGCCCCAGCCACCGCCCCATCCGGGACCAACCCAGCCGGAAACCCCACTTCACCGCCGTATGGATGGAATTGTGAACCGGCGAGCACGTCAGCTGGAACACCCGCGCCGTACTCGGTATTCGAGGCTCGGCCACATACGCGTGATGGACGTCGCCGGACAGCACGCACACCGTCGCCGGCGCCCGCGGTCCCGTCCCGACCTCCTCGATCAGATCCGTCAGCGCCGCGAACGAGGCCGGGAACGCCGCCCAGTGCTCCAGATCGCTCCGCCGCCGCAGATCCTCCCCGATCCGCGCCCACCGAGGCCCCCGCTCCCCGCGGCACAGCGCGGCATTCCACGTCTCGGCATCGTGGATCAGCGGCGGCATCAGCCAGGGCAGTGAGGACCCGATCAGCAGATGGTCGTAACCGCCGTGCCCGGCCAGGGCGTTCTCCCGCAGCCACTGCTGCTCCGCCGGATCGAGCATCGCCCGCCCGTCCTCGGCCAGCACCCGCGCCGCCCGGGTGTCCACCATCAGCAGCCGGGTCCGACCGAAGTCGCGCCGGTAGCTCCAGCGCGTCGTGGCCGGATCGGCATCCGCCGCGGACGCGAAGGCCTGCAGTACGTCCGTACCGTCAGGGGTCTGCCGTACCGCCTCGTACACCGCGTCGGCCGCGAGCTCGGCGGGGGAGAGGTTCCCCAGGTGCTGGTACACCCAGTACGACATCAGTCCGCTCAGGACGCGCTCGCGCCACCACGGCGTCGCCCGCATCTCCGCCAGCCAGGCCGCGCTCGTGTTCCAGTCGTCTATGACGTCGTGGTCGTCGAAGATGTGCAGGCTGGGGACGGTCGACAGCAGCCAGCGGATCTCCGGGTCGAGCCAGGACTCGTAGTAGAGCCGGGTGTACTCCTCGTAGTCCGCGACCTGGGCGCCCGGCGGCTCCCGCAGATCCCGACGGGCCGCGAGCCACGCCCGGGTCTCCCGCGACAGCGCGTCCGCGTACACCTGGTCGCCGAGCAGCAGCAGGACGTCCGGGCGCGCCGCCTCCGGGTCCGCGGCCAGCCGCGCCGCGAGGGTGTCGAGGGCGTCCGCGCCGTGCGGCCCGCGCCGGCCCGCGGGCGGCGCGGCCTGGCGGCAGGAACCGAAGGTCACGCGCAGCCCCGGCCCGGGCCTGCCCGGGCCTGTCACGGCCGGAGCGGTGATCGTGCTCGGCGGGAAACCGCTCTCCGGCAGCGGCCACACCGGCCGGTCGTCGAGCAGCACCTCATAGGCCGTGGTCGCGCCCGGGGTCAGGCCGCTCACCGGCACCAGCGCGTAGTGGTGTCCGGCTATCTGGAAGGTGCGCGCACGACCGCCCGCCCCGTCCGCGCACCGCACCTCGGCCGTGCACGGGCGGTCCGCCTCGACCCATATCGTGGCCGACCGCCCCGTGTCCCAGTCGACGTGGCGCAACAGCGGCCCCAGACGCAGTCCGGCCATGCAACTCCCCCTCCTCCGTAGCCCCTTCGATCACGGTACGACGGGTGGGGGGAGCCACGCCTCCCCCTGACGGGGGAAAGATCGGCCGGCTCGGTCAGCAGCCGTTGAGGATGTTGACCAGGGCCGTCTTCTCGCCGGAGTCCATGCTCAGACCGTAGTACTGCTTCACGTTGACCCACATCCGTGCGTACGTGCAACGGTAGGCCGTCCGCGAGGGCAGCCACTTGCCGGGGTCGAGGTCGCCCTTGGCCTGGTTGACGTTGTCGGTGACGGCGATGAGCTGCGGGCGGGTGAGGTCGTTGGCGAACTGCTGGCGCTTGCTCGTGGTCCAGGAATTGGCGCCGGAGCGCCAGGCCTCGGCGAGCGGGACGACGTGGTCGATGTCGAGGTCGGAGGCGGCGGTCCAGGTGGCGCCGTCGTACTCGGAGTACCAGCTTCCGCTCACCGCGGCGCAGGCGGAGTCCTGGACGACGTTGACGCCGTCCCGCTTGAGGACGGTCTCGCGGGTGTTGCAGCTGCCGGAGACGGTGCTCCAGTGCGGGAAGAGGTCGCGGCTGTAGCCGCTGGTGGACCCCTCGGTCTTCGGGGTGACCGTCGCCAGGTAGGCGCGGGCGGCCGAGGCGCTGATGGGGGCCGGCGGGGCGGCCTGGGCGGCGGGCGCGTTGAGGAGGGAGGTCAGCGCGGCGAGGGCAGCCGCTGACGCGAGCACGCCAATTCGACGCGCGTAGATGCTGGGCATGAGTGTCATGAGGGGCTCCCTGGGTGCGGGGGGTGTGGCCGTGCGGCCCCGGCGGGGCGTGGCCATCGTGGCGGCGCCGGGTATCGCGGGGATGGGCGCCAGGTGACAGCCTGGCGACATGAGCACGTCACATCAAGGCACTCAACGCCCCTGATTTAATCGGAAGTTGATATTCCGCAACCGCGTGGGGCGCTCCGCGGCGCCATCGGAGACGGTTCAGGGCGGGCCGAGGTGGGTCAGGGGGCGGCCCGGGCCGGGACCAAAGGCCCATACGGCCGACCGCGGGCGTCGCGTATTGTGTTCGGAGCAGAAGGGGAGTAGCTCTTCGCCGGACCGTCGACATACTGCTGGGTCACCCCAGCCGGCGCCCGGAGGCAGGCCGCGGACAGCGGCCGGCCAGCGAGACCTTCGGCCGCAGTGTCCTGTTCAGCGCAGGCGCGTTTCGTACGCGCACGCGCAAGCCAGGGCGCCGCCGAGCCGAAGCGACCCCTGACACACCCCAGGTCTCTCGGTCCCGATGGCGCCCTGCCCGACCGATCGAGGTTTCACCCCCGTGTTCAGCTTCAGCATCACGGCGATCGCCTTCGGCGTCGTCTTCCTTGCCGAACTCCCCGACAAGACGGCCCTCGCCGGCCTGATGCTCGGCACCCGCTACCGCGCCTCCTACGTCTTCGCGGGCGTCGCCGCCGCCTTCGCCGCACACGTCGCACTCGCCATCGCCGCCGGCAGCGTCCTCACGCTGCTCCCGCACCGGCTCGTCCAGGCCGTCGTCGGCATCCTCTTCCTCCTGGGCGCGGCCATGCTGCTCCTGAAGAAGGACGACGGGGACGAGGAGGTCAAGCCGCCCGCCGACCAGTCCTTCTGGAAGGTCTCCGGGGCGGGCTTCATGCTGATCCTGGTGGCGGAGTTCGGCGACCTGACCCAGATCATGACCGCCAACCTCGCCGCCCGGTACGACGACCCCGTCTCGGTCGGCATCGGCGCCGTGCTCGCCCTGTGGGCGGTCGCGGGCATCGGCATCCTGGGCGGACGCACCCTGATGAAGTACGTGCCGCTGCGGCTGATCACCAAGATCGCGGCTGCCGTGATGGCCGCGCTGGCCGCGTTCTCGCTGTACGAGGCGATCGCGGGCTGAGCCGAGGGGCCGCAGGCGGGGCCGGGGAGGCGGATATTTCCTTGCGGACGGAGAACGTACAGGTCAGGCTCGTGCGCGTGACCGACACCGCTGCCTTCACCGGCCCCTCCGTGCGCCCCTCCATCAGTCCTTTCGTCGAGCCCGCGCTTCTGGCGGCTCCGACGCAGGCGCCCGCGCCGGTGACCGAGGAGGTGACCGCGTCGGTGACCGAGGAGGTGACCGAGGTCGTGTCCGCCGAGGATCGGCAGTTCGGCTGGTCCAACATGTTCGTCCACCCCGACGAGGACACCCGGACCGACGGCGGATTCCGGGGCGAACGCGCCGTCCTCGCCGGCTACCTGCGCGACCAGCGCCTGACCCTGGAACTCAAGTGCGCGGGCCTCGACGCGCAGGCCCTGGCGCGGCGCTCGGTGGAACCGTCCAACCTGTCCCTGCTGGGTCTCGTACGCCACCTCGCCGGCGTCGAGCAGTACTGGTTCCGGCAGGTCATGGCGGGCCAGGAGATACGTCGGCACTACCGCTCGGAGGAGGACCGCGCGGGGGAGTTCACCGGCGCGGTGGCAGATCCGGCGGTGGTCGCGGACGCGTGGGCCACCTGGCGCGCCGAGGTCGCCTTCGCGGAACAACTCGTGGCGGAGACCCCTGACCTGGACGTCACGGGTGACGGCGGGCACGACGACGAACCCATGGAACTCCGCGAGGTCCTGGTCCACATGATCGAGGAGTACGCCCGCCACAACGGCCACGCGGACTTCCTGCGGGAACGCATCGACGGGCGAGTGGGGCAGTAGGGACCGCCCCGGCACGGGGGACATGGAGGGGCGAGGGGACTGACGGCTCCCGTACGCGTCACCGGTACAGGAGCCGTTGCCTCCGCCTCGCCGGCCGGCCCGGCCCGCTCGGGGTCAGGCCGCCGGGTGGAGCGTGACGGTGATCGAACCGTCCGGGGTGGTCGTGACGCGCAGGGCCGTCAGGTCCGGGACGTGGGCCGTCGGGGCGTGGGCGGCTGCGCGGGGGCCCACGCCGATCACGCGCATGCCTGCTGCCCGGCCCGCGGTGATGCCCGCGGCCGAGTCCTCGAAGACGATGCAGTCGGCCGGGTCCACGCCCAGCGCGGCGGCGCCCATGAGGAAGCCCTCGGGGTCGGGCTTGCTGGCCTGGACGGACTCGGCCGTGACCCGTATCTCGGGCATGGGCAGGGCGGCGGCGGTCATCCGGGCCGAGGCGAGGGCGGCGTCGGCGGAGGTGACCAGCGCGTGCGGCAGACCGTCGAGCGCGGCCATGAACTCCGAGGCGCCCGCGACCGGGACCACGCCGTCGGTGTCGGCCGTTTCGCGGGCCAGCATCACCGCGTTCTCGGCGTGGTTGACCTCCATGGGGCGGTCCGGCAGCAGTACGGCCATGGTGGCGTAGCCCTGGCGGCCGTGGACCACCTTCATGGCCGCCTGGGGGTCCAGCCCGTGGGAGACGGCCCACTCGCGCCAGCAGCGTTCGACCACCGCGTCGGAGTTGACGATCGTGCCGTCCATGTCCAGGAGCAGGGCCTTGGCGGTGAGGGCGACGGGTGCGGTGGTGGTGCTGGCCGGCATGGGCGGGGCTCCAGACGGGGCGGGAAAGAGAACAAGTGGTTCCGTCCACCGGTCAGGGAATGAGGACGGAACCACTTTGTTCCCTCACGATACAAAACAAAGAGCGGTGCGCGCCACCAGCGGACATGTGACGCTCATCCCTCCAGGGCCTTGCGGGTCACCGGCCCGTAGAAGCCCCACTCCTGGTCGTCGATGCCCCTGTCGTACTGGAACTCCGACACGGCGTCCTCCACCCGCCGGTCGAACCGGCCGTTGATCCGACCCCGGTACAGGCCCTGCGCCGCCAGCAGCCGCTGGAGCTTCTCCACCTCCGCACCCGAGTCCCCGTGCCGCAGGGTCGGGGCCTGCGCGGGCGGCGGGGCGGTGGAGCGGCTCGCGCTCGGCGACGGACTGGGGGACGGGGGCGCCGAGGTGAGGGACGCGCTCGGCGACGGGGACGGGGACGTCGACTTCGAGGCGCTCGGCGACGGGGACGCCGAGTGGGACGGGCCGGCCTTGGTCGGGGACGGGCTCGCGGAGGGCGCGGCCGGGGCGGCGCTCGTCACGGGCACCGAGGCCTTCGCCTCCACCAGCGCGGCATCGCTCTCGTTGGAACTCGGGAGCGCCCACACCGCCACGGCCGTCCCACTGAGGGCGACCACCGCCGCGGCGCCGATCAGCAGCGCGAGTGGCTTCCGGGCGGCCGGGCCGGTTCGCTTCTCCGGGCCCCCGCCCCCACCCCCTCCCGCTCCGCTGCCGTACGCCCGGCCCGCCGCCGGGATCGCCCGGAGCTGGACCGTCTCGGCCGGGTTCGCCGGGTACGCCGGCCCGCCGGGTTCCGCGGGCCACGGCCCGTCCTGCGGCGGCACGGGTATCCCGTACGCCGGGGTGTCGTCCTCGACCGGCGCAGGCGCAGGCACGGGCACGGGCGTCGACACCGGAGCCGACGCGGGCGCCGGGTGCGGGTGCGGGGCCACCGCACCGGACACCGGCTGCGGGGACACCGGGGCGTCCGGCTCGCCGGGGTCCGGCAACGTCACGTACGGGCGGATGCGCAAAGGGTTGAAACCCACACCCGGCACGCACCCGCAGCCTGCGCCGGCGGCGCCGCATTCTGGACAGTGCTGACGGCTCACTGGACTCCCTCCCTGGCTATTGCCTGCGATTATGCAGACCCGTGGGGGCCCTCCCAACCGCCCGAGAGGCCATAACCGGACACACCGCTCAGGATGGAGATGTTGATCCGGCCTGAGGAGGTATCGATGGCTCAGGATGTGACCGCGAAGGGCCCGGGCCCCGTTCCCGACCCGGACAAGACCGGCCCCGCCACCGAGCACGCCTCCCGCGAGGTACTCGTCTCCATCGGAGCGCTGCTGCTGGGCCTGCTGATCGCCGCGCTCGACCAGACCATCGTCTCCACCGCACTACCGACCATCGTCAGCGACCTCGGCGGCATGGCGCACCTGTCCTGGGTCGTCACCGCCTACATGCTCGCCTCCACCGCCGCCACCCCCCTGTGGGGCAAGCTCGGCGACCAGTACGGACGCAAGAAGCTCTTCCAGTACGCCATCGTCCTCTTCCTCATCGGGTCGGCACTGTGCGGGATCGCCCAGGACATGCCCCAGCTCATCGGCTTCCGCGCCCTGCAAGGTCTGGGCGGCGGGGGACTGATCGTGCTGTCGATGGCGATCGTCGGCGACATCGTCCCGCCGCGCGAACGAGGCAAGTACCAGGGCCTCTTCGGCGGTGTCTTCGGCGCGACCAGCGTGCTGGGCCCGTTGCTGGGCGGCCTGTTCGTGGACAACCTGTCCTGGCGCTGGGTCTTCTACATCAACCTCCCCATCGGTCTCGTCGCGCTCGTCGTCATCGCCGCCGTCCTGCACATCCCGGCGCGCTCCTCGAAGCACACCATCGACTACCTCGGCACCTTCCTCATCGCCTGCGTCGCCACCTGCCTCGTGCTCGTCGCCTCCCTCGGCGCCACCTGGGGCTGGGGCTCCGCCCGGATCATCGGCGTCGCCGTCCTCGGCGTAGTCCTGCTCGCCGGCTTCCTCCTCGTGGAGCGCAAGGCCACCGAACCCGTACTGCCGCTCGGTCTGTTCCGTATCCGCACCTTCACCCTCTGCTCGGCGATCAGCTTCGTCGTCGGCTTCGCGATGTTCGGCGCGATGGTCTACCTGCCGACCTTCCTCCAGGTCGTCCAAGGCGTCTCACCGACCATGTCCGGCGTCCACATGCTGCCGATGGTGATCGGCATGCTGCTCACCTCCACCGTCTCCGGTCAGATCGTCAGCCGGACCGGGCGCTGGAAGGTCTTCCCGATCGCGGGCACGGGGGTGACCGCGCTCGGTCTGCTCCTGCTGCACCAGTTGCACCGCACCAGCTCCACCTGGGAGATGAGCGTCTACTTCTTCGTCTTCGGCGCCGGACTCGGCCTGGTCATGCAGGTGCTCGTCCTGGTGGTGCAGAACGCGGTCAGCTACGCCGACCTCGGAGTCGCCACCTCCGGTGCCACCTTCTTCCGCTCCATCGGCGCCTCCTTCGGCGTCGCCATCTTCGGCACGGTCTTCACCAACCAGCTCGACGACAAGCTGGCCACCTCCCTCGCGGGCGTCACGCTGCCGGCCGGCGCGAGCGTCGCGCAGCTGGAGGCGGATCCGCGGGCCATCGCCGCGCTTCCCGCCGATCTCCGACCCCAGGTGCTCGACGCCTACGCCACGGCCATCACCGACGTGTTCCTCTACGCGGTGCCGATCGTCCTGGTCGCCTTCGTGATCGCCTGGTTCCTGAAGGAGGACAAGCTCCGCGGCTCCGTCACCGCCCCCGATGTGACGGAGACCCTGGCCTCCAACCCCGTCCAACGCTCCTCCCACGACGAGGTCGCCCGCGCCCTGTCGGTCCTCGGCACCCGTGAGGGCCGCCGGCACGTCTACGAGAAGATCACCGAGAAGGCCGGCTACGACCTGCTGCCCGCCTCCAGCTGGCTGCTGCTGCGGATCAAGAGGTACGGCTCCGTGGAGCCCTCGATGCTCGCCGAGCGCACCAATGTGCCGCTGAAGGTCGTCACGGACGCCGCGCGCCAGATCGAGGAGCGTGGGCTCGCCGTCCGGGACGGGCTGCCGCTGGTCCTGACGGACCAGGGGCGCGTGAGCGCCACGAAGCTCGCCGAGGCGCGGCAGGAGTCGCTTGCCGAGCTGCTCGGTGACTGGTGGGGCCCGGACCGCCCGACCGACCTGGTGAAGCTGGTCGAACAGATCAACGCGGAGCTGTGCGGGTCCGACGCGGAGGAGCCCTACGACACCTTGCCGCGGCGGGACCACGCCGCCCACTAGACCAGGCGCTTCTCGAACCAGTGCTGTGCGTACGGGCCGGAGTTGTAGGCGGGTATTTCCGCATACCCGTGCCGCGCGTACAAAGCTCGGGCCTCCACGAGGTCCGACCGCGTGTCCAGGCGGACCCGCTCCGCGCCGAGCGCTCGGGCCTCCGCTTCCAGGACCTTCAGCAGGGCCGCCCCGCCGCCGGTGCCGCGGGCGCGTTCGTCGACGTACACCCTGGTGAGCTCTGCGGTCCGGGGGTCGAGCAGCCGGATCCCGCCGCAGGCCAAGGGCTCGCCGGCGAGTCGACCGACGACGAACTGCCCCGCCGGCGGGACGAGCCCGTCGTCCGGGAAGTCCAGCAGTCCTTGGTCGATCTCTGCCTCGGTGACCTGCCGTTCCCAGTACCGGCCGGCGACCTCGGCGTAGTACGCGCGGCGCAGGTCGGTGGCGTCCCGGGTGGTGAACGGCTCGGGGGCCACGGTCCACGACAGGGTGGGTGCGGGTGCGGGTGCGGGTGCGGGTGCGGGTGCGGGTGTGGGTGTGGGTGTGCGGTGTTCGCTGTGAGTGGTCATGGCGTCATTGTGGAGTTCGCGGCGGATCTCCCGCGTGGAATATCCACAAGGCCGGGCCGATGATAGGAAAAAGGACATTCCCTGCGTACCCGGAGGGTGGGAAACGCCATGTCAGAGCATCCCGACTGTGCCCTGGTCCGCCGCGGCTACGAGGCCTTCGGCAAAGGCGACATGGAGATGATGAGCACGTTGCTGACGGCCGATGTCATCCACCACGTGCCGGGCAGCAACCCGTTGTCCGGGCACCACAAGGGCCGGGAGAACGTTCTGGACCACTTCCGGCGCCTCGGCACGGAGACGAAGGGCACCTTCCGGGTGGATCTGGAATCGGTGTTGGCGGACGGGCGCGGGCACGTGATGAGTTTCCACACGGCGCGCGCCGACCGTGGTGACCGCGGCATCGAGATCCGCCAGGGGCTCTTCTTCACGATCATCGGGAACAAGATCACCGATATCGACCAGTGCACCGCGGACATCGACGAGGAAGACGCATTCTGGAGCTGAGCTCCTCGCGCCCCACCCTCCCGGGCCCACCCTCCCGGGCCGGGTCTACCCGCGCCCGGCCCTTCCGCGCCGGCCGGCCGGGCCCTCACGGGCAAGGCGTTCCGCGCTTGGTCCCTCCGGGCCCGGCTTTTCCGCGTCCGGCCTCGCGCGCCTGGTCTTCCGGGCCTGGCCTTTCGGCGCGCCCAGCCTTTCGAGCACGGCCTTTCGAGCGGGGCCTTCCGGGCCTGGCTTTTCCGCGCCCGGCCTTCCGCGCCTGGTCTTCCGGGCCTGGCCTTTCGGCGCCCGGCCTTTCCAGCTCGGCCTTCCGGGCTCCGCCTTGCGCGCCTGGGCTTTCCGAGCCAGGCCTCCGGGCCCGGCTTGGCCCTTCGGCGCCTTGGCCTGGCTCTTCGGCGCCTGGCCTGCCCTGGCCTGGCCTCCGGCGCCTGGCCTGCCCTGGCCTGGTCTTTCCGCGCCTGGCTCTCGGCGCCTGGTCCTTCCGGGCCCGGTCTTTCCGCGCCTGGGTTTGTGCGTCTGACCTGACGGTCCGGGTCGGGCTCGGCTCGGGTCGGTGTCCGGGTCGGGCCCCGACCGCGCCCCGACCCGGGACCGCGGCGTGTCAGGACTGCTTCGGCGCCGCCTGCTGCACGACCTCGAACGACCACACCGTGGACGCGGACGCCGCCGGCTTCGGCCGCTCGCCGCCACCCTCGCCGCCGCCCTGGTGGGCCGCCTTCATCGGGCCCTCCATCCACGCCTGGAAGTCCTCCTCCGAACGCCAGCGCGTGTAGACCAGGTACTGGTCCGTGCCCTCCACCGGGCGCAGCAGCTCGAACCACTCGAAGCCGTCCGAGCTCTCCACCGCCCCGGCCCGGGAGGCGAAGCGCTTCTCCAGGATCTCCCGCTGCTCGGCGGGGACCGTCAGTGCGTTGATCTTTACGACGCTGGGCACAGGACACCTCTCATGGAACGCCGGCCGGGCGGTATGCCCGGCCTCGACGACATGCGTGCAGTTTCCTACATCCGTCCGCGCATCCGCCCGCGGGGACCGCACCGTGCGTGGTGCGGTCCCCGCGGGCGGATGCGCGGACGGTCGTTGTGCTGTGGTCCCTATGCCCTGCCGGCCCGAAGGCCCGAAGGCCCGGAGATCCGGTTCAGGGCTGCGGCGGACGGGTCTGCCCGGGCGCGGGCGGCTCCTTGCCGATCTGCTCGTTGAGCTTCTGCTGTGCCGTGTCGACCTGGCTCTGGTACTTGTTGCCGCTCTTCGCGTCGAAGGCGTCCCCGGCCTTCTCGACACCTTGGCGGGCCTGGTCAGGGTGTCCCTTGATGAGGTCCTTGAGCTTGTCAAGCATGGACATGAGCCGTCCTCTCCACGGAATGCCTGTCCACCTCAGCTTCGCCATGAAGTCCGGTGTCCGCACCTGGAGAGCCCGTCGCTCCCCGGCTCGCGACCGGGCGCCCGGTCCAGGAGCAGCCCGCGCAGGTCGGCGCGGCCGTCGGTCCGCACGATGCCCGTGAGAGCCGCCCGACACATCCCGTGGGGGATATCGTCGTGCGGGTAATGGAGCGCGGCAGCCAGGCGAAGTCGGGGTTGCGGTCAACAGGGCGGGAGGCCGGCGAGGCGTGGCTAACGCGGCAGAGCACAGCGGTGCGAACGGACATGCCGGAGTCATAGGCGATCACGGCAGGCTCGGGGCGGCCCGGCTGCTCCTGTGGGCGCTGGTCGGAGCACTCGCCGTCAGACAGGCCGCCTCCGTGCTGCGGATGCCACCGGGCGACTGGCTGAGCGGCTTCCACCTCCCCGGCAGCCCGCCCGGATCGCTCTACGACACCGGCCAGTTCTCCGACACCCCCTTCGCCGGGCTGGTCCTCAAGCCGCTGGTCGGCCTCGCCGCCCCGTCGCTGGAGGTCGCCTGGACCTGCGTGACGCTGCTGTGCGTCGCCGCCATCGGGCTCGTCGCCGCCCGCGGCCTGCCCGACCCGGTGCCGCGGCGCACCGCGCTGCTCGCCGCGCCCGTGCTCACCGCGCTGATGATGGTCTCGCTACCCGTCCGCGAGGCCGCCTCGCCCGGCCAGACCGCCGTCCTGCCCGTGCTGCTGGTGCTGCTCGCCGTGTTCCGCGTGCCCGGCGATCGGCCCGCCGGTTTCCTCGTCGGCCTCGCCGCCGCGATCCAGCCCGCGCTCCTGCTGTTCGCCCCGCTGCTGTGGCTGACCGGACGCCGCCCCACCGCGCGCACCGCCGCCGTGACCTTCGCCGGAGCCACCGCGCTGTCCTGGGCGGCCATGCCGCGCGACTCGTGGACGTACTGGGTCGAGCACCTGGCCGGTACCGGCCTCGGCGGCGCCCCCGACGGCCTCGCCAACCAGTCCGTGCACGGCGCGCTGCTGCGCCTCGGCCTGACCGGACCCACCGAGATCCTGCTCTACGGCGCCCTCGCCGCCGCCGTCGTGTGGATCGGCCTGCGCCGCGCGGTCCGCTACGCCCGCGACGGCCAGCTGCTGCTCGCCGTCGCCGTCACCGGCTGCGTGGCCGTCGCCGTGTCCCCGACCGGCTGGCGCCACCAGCTGCTCTGGGTGCTCCTCGCCGTCGCCGGCAAGGTGGGCAAGCGGGCCGCCGACCGGCCCGTGTGGCCGGTGGCCGTGGTGCTCGCCATGACCCTGCCGAGCGCGATGCTGCTGCCGAACCTGGCCGCGCTGGCCCCCGTACGCGACAACGTGCCGCTGCTCACCGCGGTGGCGGCGGCCTGCGCGGTACCGTTCCTGCAGCGCTCGTCGGCGTACTGGCGCGAGCCCGTACCCACCGACTACGGCCGGCCCGCTGAGGCCCGCTGGGCACGGGTGCCGCTGCTGCCGTTCTGGCGGCGCGTCCTGTCCCGCCCGAACCTCCTGCTGGAACTCCTGCTGATACGGGTCGGGTACTCGCTCTACTCGCACATCCGGGCCGCGGCGCCCACCAGCCGCAGCCTCGCCGAGGGCAACGGCAGCCAGATCCACGGCATCGAGCAGGCGCTCGGCATCGACATCGAGCACGCCGTGAACCACGCCGTGGTGAACACGCCCTGGCTGGAGGCATTCTTCAACTTCTACTACACCTCCTTCCACTTCGTCGTCCCGCTGACGATCCTGGCGGTCCTGTACTGGCGGCGCCCCGGCGACTACCGCTGGGCGCGGGCCTCCCTGGGGCTGGCCACCGTCCTCGCCCTCGCCGGGTTCTGGCTCTACCCGCTCGCGCCGCCGCGCCTGATGCCCGGCCTCGATTTCATCGACACCGTGCACGGGCCGCAGGACCTGGCCAACCCCTCGTACGGGGCCATGACCGCGATCTCCAACCAGTACGCGGCGATGCCCTCGCTGCACTTCGGCTGGTCGCTGTGGTGCGGGATCGTGATCGTGGTGCTGGCCCCGAAGGGCTGGCAGAAACTGCTCGGGGCGCTGCACCCGCTGATCACGGTGTGCGCGATCGTGGCCACCGCCAACCACTGGGTACTGGACGCCGTGGGCGGCGCCGCGGTCGTGTCCGCCGGCTTCGGGCTCGTGTACGTACTGTCCGGGCCGCGGGGGCTGCAGCTGGACCTGCCCGGGCAGCGCCGGGGCGCCGAGGTGGCGCCGGGCGAGGGGGAGTCGGGCGAGGGGGAGCGCAGGCTACGGGCCGGGGCGCGGGCCTCTTCGTAGCGGTAGGCCGCGGTCGGTCGGTGCGGTGTCCGCCGGGCGACGCGGCCCGGCCGGTGCCAGCATCGGGTCATGACTGCGAAGCCGATGCGGGCGGGCTGAGACGTGGGCGACTGGTACCAGCGCCAGATCGTCGAGCCGGGCAAGCAGCCGCTGCTCTGCCTGCTGCTGGGCTTCCTCGGCGCGTTCCTCTTCATCCGGATCAGCGTGCGGCTGATCCGGGCGCAGGTCTCCTGGTGGCCGAAGAACGTCACGCCGGGCGGGCTGCACATCCACCACGTGGTGTTCGGCGTGGTCCTCATGATCGTGGGTGGGCTGGGGCTGGCCTCCCCGACCGGGAACAAGTCCCCGTGGGCGGAGATCGACGCGGCGGTGTTCGGCATCGGGACGGCGCTGGTGCTCGACGAGTTCGCGCTGATCCTGCACCTGAAGGACGTGTACTGGTCCGAGGAGGGCCGGCTCTCCGTGGACGCGGTGGTGGTCGGAGCCGGGGCGTGCGGGCTGCTGTTGCTGGGGGCGTCGCCCTTCGGCGTCGACGACGCCTCGGAGGGCGGTACGCGGGCCTCCGGCTGGACGTCCGTGGTGGTGGTCGCGGTGAACGCGGGCTTCGCGCTGGTGACGCTGTCCAAGGGGAAGGTGTTCACCGGGCTGCTGGGGATCCTCGTACCGGTCTTCGCGCTGGTCGGGGCGGTACGGCTGGCGCGGCCGGGGTCGCCGTGGGCGCGGGCGCGGTATCCCGCCGGGGGGCGGAAGGAGCGGAGGGCGCGGGTGCGGGAGGAGAAGGAGGGGTGGCAGCGGCGGGTGCGGCTGCGGGTGTACGACGCGGTTGCGGGGCGGCCGTCCCGGCCGTAGCCCTGGCCGGGCCGTTGCCCTGGCCGGGCCGTTGCCGTTGCCCTGGCCGGGCCGTCGCCCTGGCCGTTGCCGGGCTCGGGGTGGCCGAAGGGGCGCCGGGGCATTCGCTGCCCCGGCGCCCCTTCGGCTGGATCGCCGCTGCTTGCCAGGATCACTCCGTTCGGGGTGAGCCGCCACTCGAACGGGTGCGGCGCCGTTGCCGGGGGCGCCGCCCCCGGACCCCCGCGCCTCAAACGCCGGCGGGGCTGGAAGAGACGCGGCGAGGCTGGAAGAGGCGCGGCGAGGCTGAAAGAGGCGCCGGTCGGGCTGGGTGGGCCCGGTGGGGGAGTTGCTCAGGTGTGGGTGACGCGGAGTTCCTTGATGCCGTTGAGCCAGGCCGCGCGGAGGCGGCGGGGGGGTGCGTCCGTGAGGTGGAGGTTCGGGAGGGTGTCGGCCAGGGCGTTGAAGATCAGGTCGATCTCCATCACGGCGAGGGACTTGCCGAGGCAGAAGTGCGGGCCGCCGCCGCCGAAGCCCAGGTGGGGGTTGGGGTCGCGGGTGATGTCGAAGACGTCCGGGTTCGTGAATACCTCGGGGTCGTGGTTGGCGGAGGAGTAGAACATCCCCACCCGGTCGCCCGCCTTGATCTTCGCGCCGCCCAGTTCGGTGTCCTGGGTGGCGGTGCGCTGGAACGACACCACCGGGGTGGCCCAGCGCACGATCTCCTCGGCGGCGGTCGACGGCCGGGTCGCCTTGTAGAGCTCCCACTGCTCGGGGTGGGTCAGGAAGGCGTGCATGCCGTGGCTGATGGCGTTGCGCGTGGTCTCGTTGCCCGCGACCGCCAGCAGCAGGACGAAGAAGCCGAACTCGTCGGAGCCGAGGTTGCCCTGGCCCTCGGCCGCCACCAGCTGGGTGACGATGTCCTTGGCCGGACATTCCTTGCGCTGGGCGGAGAGGTTCATCGCGTAACCGATGAGCTCCATCGCCGCGTTGGAGCCGACCTCCTCGGTGATCGCGTACTCCGGGTCGTCGTAGGCGATCATCTTGTTCGACCAGTCGAAGATCTTCGCGCGGTCCTTCTGCGGTACGCCGATCAGTTCGGCGATGGCCTGCAGCGGGAGCTCGCACGCCACCTGCGTCACGAAGTCGAAGCTGCCGTCGGCGGCCGCGGCCGACGCCTCCTCGACGATCTTCCGGGCCCGGTCGCGCAGGGCTTCCTCCAGGCCGCGGATGGCCCGCGGGGTGAAGCCGCGCTGCACGATCTGGCGTACGCGGGTGTGTTCCGGCGGATCCATGTTCAGCATGATCAGGCGCTGGGCATCTATCGCATCACGCGGAATGTGCTCGTTGAAGCGGATGATCGCGGTGTTGGTCGTCGAGGAGAACAGTTCCGGGTGCGTGGAGACGTACTTGACGTCCGCGTGCCGGGTCACGGCCCAGTAGCCCTCGTCGTCGAAGCCGGTGACGCCCCGCCGCTGCGGGCACCACCACACGGGTGCGGTCTGCCGCAGCTGCGCGAACTCCGGGAAGGGGACGCGGCTTTGGAGCAGGTCTGGGTCGGTGGCGTCGAAGCCTTCGGGCAGTGCGGGGCAGGACATCGGGCAACTCCAAAGTCTGACGGACCATCAGAAGTTGGCTTGAAGGTAGTAACGAGTTCCAGAAGTGACAAGGGTCGTGGCGCCAACTGTTGCGTGTGGAATCCGTGCAGGGCGCGTGCAAGACCCTTGCGTGCCGGGGCCTCAGGTCATAAGACTGCGGGGAGAACTAGAACGCGTACTAGTTCGGGGCGGGGCGCCGGGACGGCCCGCCGTGCTGACGCAGTGCAGGAGAGGACGAGCTCATGGCCGCGGAACCCGTCATTGTCGAAGCCGTACGCACCCCCATCGGTAAGCGCGGGGGCGCTCTCGCCAACCTCCATCCCGCCTACCTGCTCGGTGAGACCTACCGCGAACTGCTGGCCCGTACCGGAATCCAGCCCGACTGCGTGGAGCAGATCGTCGGCGGCACCGTGACGCACGCCGGCGAGCAGTCGATGAACCCCGCCCGCAACGCCTGGCTCGCCATGGGGCTCCCGTACGAGACCGCCGCGACGACGGTGGACTGTCAGTGCGGCAGCTCCCAGCAGGCCAACCACATGGTCGCCAACATGATCTCCGGCGGGGTCATGGACATCGGCATCGCCTGCGGCGTCGAGGCCATGAGCCGGGTGCCGCTCGGCTCCGGATCCAAGCACGGCCCGGGGAAGCCCTTCCCGGACGAGTGGAACGTCGACCTCCCCAACCAGTTCGAGGCCGCCGAGCGGATCGCCCGCCACCGGGGCCTGTCCCGCGAGGACGTCGACCGGCTCGGGCTTCTCTCCCAGGAGCGGGCCGCGGCCGCATGGGCCGAGGAGCGGTTCAAGCGCGAGACCTTCGCCGTGCAGGTGCCGACGACCGAGGAGGAGCAGGCCGCCGGGCAGGGCATGTGGCGCCTGGTCGATCGGGACGAGGGCCTGCGCGACACCAGCATGGAGGCGCTGGCCCGGCTCAAGCCGGTCATGCCCACCGCCGTGCACACCGCCGGGAACTCCTCGCAGATATCCGACGGCGCCGCCGCGGTGATGTGGGCCTCGCGCAAGATGGCGCGCGCCCTCAAGCTCAAGCCGCGCGCCCGGATCGTCGCCCAGACCCTCGTCGGCGCCGACCCCCACTACCACCTGGACGGACCGATCGACGCGACGCGGGCGGTGCTCGGCAAGGCCGGGATGTCGCTGCGCGACATCGACCTCGTCGAGATCAACGAGGCCTTCGCCTCCGTGGTCCTGTCCTGGGCGCAGGTCTTCGACCAGGACCTGGAGAAGGTCAACGTCAACGGCGGGGGCATCGCGCTCGGCCACCCCGTCGGCGCCACCGGCGCCCGGCTGATCACCACCGCGCTGCACGAGCTGGAGCGCCGTGACAAGGAGTTCGCGCTGATCACCATGTGCGCGGGAGGCGCGCTGGCGACCGGCACGATCATCCAGCGCCTGTGAGGCGCCCCTGAGACCCGTGGGATGGGATGCAGAAGGCCCCGGAGGCCGGACCTGGGGAGGCCGGCCACCGGGGCCTTCGTATGTCTGCTGTGTGGTGCTGTGGTGCGGACCGCTGGTGGCTTAGTACCAGTGGTTGGCGGACCAGAAGTTCCAGGCGCCGACGGGGCTGCCGTAGCGGTCGTTCATGTAGTCCAGGCCCCACTTGATCTGGGTGGCCGGGTTGGTCTTCCAGTCGGCACCCGCGGAGGCCATCTTCGAGGCCGGCAGGGCCTGGGCCAGGCCGTACGCGCCGGAGGAGGCGTTCGTCGCGGTGTAGTCCCAGCCGCTCTCGTGCGAGATGATCTTGTCGAAGGCGGCGAACTGGGCCGGGTCCTTGATCATCTGCTGCGCGATCGCCTTGGCGCTCGTCGGGGCCGCGGCCTGGGCGGGCACCGTGGCGAGCATGGAGCCGGCGACGCCGAGGGCGACGACGGTGCCCGCGAGGGCCTTCTTGGAAGCGGCGATGCGGCGGATGACGGTGTTGGACACGGAGGGAACCTTCCGACGGGGACAAGGGCGGTCGCACGCATGCCGAAGACATGCGTGAGCCACTCACGCAAAGGAGAGGGGTTCGTCGGCGGCGGGTGAGGTACCGAAGTACCCCTGCCGCCTTGCGACTCATCCAGTTCTACAGACGCCCCGACGCCCTGGCAAAGGTCCCGCTTACTAGCGGTCCTCGCAGCGGGCGCCCTGCCGACCCCCCGCCGAGGCCGTGGTCCGGGGCCGTGAGGCCTACTAGCCGCCCTCGTATGTGACGTGGGCCCTATGGGGCGGGTCACCGGGGGAGGCCCCGAATGTCACCCTCCGCTGCTGTTCGTACCCTTTTCGAGGGCGGGTTCGGGCGCTGCTGCGACGCCCGGATCGAAGGAGACCGGGGCGTCGAACGCGGCCTTGCGGGTCGCCCGGCGCAGCGCTTTGAGCAGCGTCGCCCCGAGGGTCAAGGTCAGTACGACCGTCAGCACGGCCCGGCCCAGGTCCCAGCCCACCGAGGTCGCCAGGCAGTACGCGGCGAACCGCGCCAGGTTCGCGGCAACGGGCTCCCCCGGGTGGAAGGAGATGCCCTGCCCCATGCCCTGCAGCAGTACCCAACCCTGCAGATTCATGACCGTGCCGTACGCGAACGAGCCCGCGAGGCCGTACGCGGCCAGCATCAGCAGCTCCGCCCGGCCCCGGATCCGCTCCGGGCCCGGCAGCAGCCCGGCCCCCAGCGCGAACCAGCCCATGGCCAGCATCTGGAACGGCATCCACGGCCCCACCCCGCCCGTCAGCAGGGCGGAGGCGAACATCGTCACCGAGCCCAGGACGAAGCCGAAGCCGGGGCCGAGGACGCGCCCGCTGAGCACCAGCAGGAAGAACATCGGCTCCAGCCCGGCCGTGCCCGCGCCCAGCGGTCTCAGCGCCGCCCCGACGGCGGCGAGCATACCGAGCATGGCCACCGCCTTCGCGTCCATGCCGTTGTCGGCGATCGTCGCGACGACCACCGCCACCAGCAGCGGGAGGAGCGCGGCGAAGAGCCAGGGGGCGTCCTGCGAGTGGGCGAGGCCCGACTGTCGGTCGGCGAGCAGCGGCCAGCCGAAGGCCGCGATGCCGATGAGGGTGACGAGGACCAGGGCGACGGCGGCGCGGGGACCGATGCGGACGGGCCTGTTCACCGGGCCTCCGCCGCGTCGAGGGCGTCGGCGACCTGGCGCACGGTGAGCCACGGGTCCGGGGCCAGGACCTTCGCCACCTGCGGCGCGAAGGCGGGCGAGGAGACGACCACCTCGGCGGTCGGACCGTCCGCGACGACCTCCCCGCCGGCCAGGATCACCACGCGGTGGGCCAGCTCGGCGGCCAGCTCCACGTCATGGGTGGCCAGGACGATGGCGTGGCCGTCGGCGGCCAGGCCGCGCAGGATCTCGATCAGGCGGACCTTGGCGGCGTAGTCCAGGCCGCGGGTGGGCTCGTCGAGGAGCAGCAGGGCGGGGCGGCCGGTGAGGACCAGCGCCAGGGCGAGGGCCAGGCGCTGGCCCTCGGACAGATCACGCGGGTGGATGTCGTCGGGGACGTCCGGAAGCAGCGCGGAGACGAGATCCCGGCAGGTGCCGGGGGACGCGGCGGCGTCGGAGTCGGCGGCGGCGCACTCGGCGGCGACCGTGTCGGCGTAGAGGAGGTCGCGGGGCTCCTGCGGGACGAGGCCGACGCGGCGCACCATCTCGGGCGGTGCCGTGCGGTGGGGGGTGCGGCCGCCGACGGTCACCTCGCCGGTGGTGGGGGCGACCGTACCGACGAGGGTGGAGAGGAGGGTGGACTTGCCGGCGCCGTTGCGGCCCATGAGGGCGATGGTCTCGCCGGGGGACACGGTGAGGGTGACGTCGTGCAGGGCCTGGACGCGGCCGCGGCGGACGGTGACCCGGTGGACCTCGGCCGGGGCGGTCCCCGCGGGGGCGGTCCCCGCAGGGGCGGTGGCGGGGCTCGGCTTGTTGCGGCGGAGCAGGCGCGCGAGCAGGCCGGGGGCTCCTGCTACGGGGGCTCCGCCCCCGGACCCCCGCGCCTCAAACGCCGGCGAGGCTGGGTTCGGGGCTGGGTTCGGGGCTGGGTTCGCCTCGAACGCCGGCGGGGCTGGGTTCGGGGCCGGGTCCGGGGCGGAGCCCTGGGGAGCGGCGGGGCGGGCGACCGATGACAGGCGGGACCGCAGCGGAGCGGCCCGGCGGCGGGCGTCGCGGATCGAGAGGGGCAGCGGGGACCAGCCCGCGAGGCGGCCCAGGGAGACCACCGGCGGGTGGACCGGGGAGACGGCCATGATCTCCGCCGGGGTACCGATGACCGGGGCCGCGCCCGGCGAGGGCAGGAGCAGGACCTGGTCGGCGTACTGGACGACCCGCTCCAGCCGGTGCTCCGCCATCAGCACGGTCGTGCCCAGGTCGTGCACCAGGCGCTGCAGGACCGCGAGGACCTCCTCCGCCGCCGCCGGGTCGAGAGCCGACGTCGGCTCGTCCAGCACCAGCACCTTCGGATGCGGGGTGAGGACCGAGCCGATCGCCACCCGCTGCTGCTGGCCGCCGGACAGCGTCGCGATCGGACGGTCGCGCAGCTCGTTCAGGCCCAGCAGGTCCAGGGTCTCCTCCACCCGGCGGCGCATCACCGCAGGTGCCAGCCCCAGTGACTCCATGCCGTAGGCGAGCTCGTCCTCCACCGTGTCCGTCACGAAGTGCGCGAGGGGGTCCTGGCCGACCGTGCCGACCACGTCCGCGAGCTCGCGCGGCTTGTGGGTGCGGGTGTCCCGGCCGGCGACCGTGACCCGGCCCCGCAGGGTGCCGCCCGTGAAGTGCGGGACCAGTCCGGAGACCGCCCCCAACAGGGTGGACTTCCCGACGCCCGACGGGCCGACCAGCAGCGTCAGCTCCCCCTCGGGGATCACCAGGTCGACGTCCCGCAGGGAAGGACCGGGCGCGCCCTCGTAGGTGACCGACACCTGCTCGAAGCGGATCACTGCGACGCCTCCTTGGGCGGTACGGGGGCCACGAAGGCGGGCAGCAGGCCGATCAGGATCGCGGCCGCCGGCCACAGCGGGAGCGTGGGGGCCACCAACGGGACCACGCCCGGCTGCAGCGCGGCCGGATCGACGGAACCGGCGCGGATCATCAGGGCGGCCACCATCGCGCCCGAACCGGAGACCAGCCAGGCCCGCGCGCCCCAGCGGTCGGGCCGGTAGCGGGTCCGCACCGACCGGCGGCCGCCCAGGCGCAGACCCGCGACGGCCAGGGCCGCGCCGACGCCGAGCACGGGCAGCCCGTACGCGGCGCCCTGCGCGGCGAGCAGCCCGTACGTGCCCGCGCACATGCCGAGCAGGCCGCCGAGGGTGAGCACGTTGGTGGTGTGCCGGACGGCGGGCGGGACCTCGGCCGTACGGCCGTAGCCGCGCGCGTCCATCGAGGCGGCGATGGCGACGGAGCGTTCCAGGGCGCCCTCCAGGACCGGCAGGCCGATCTGGAGGACGGCCTTCACCCCGCCCGTGGGGCGGCCGCGCAGCCGGCGGGCGGTCCGCAGACGGACGACGTCGGCGACCATGTTCGGCGCGAAGGTCATGGCGACGACGACGGCGACCCCGGCCTCGTACAGGGCGGCCGGGAGGGACTTCAGCAGCCGCGCCGGATTGGCGAGGGCGTTCGCGGCGCCGACGCACACCAGGAGCGCGGCCAGCTTCAGGCCGTCGTAGAAGGCGAACACGAGCTGCTCGGCGGTGACGCGGCCGCCCAAGCGGATGCCCTGCGCCCAGGCCGGGAGCGGGATCTCCGGAAGGGTGAAGAGGGCGTGCGAGCCGGGGACGGGGGAGCCGAGGAGCATGGAGAAGAGCAGGCGCAGGCCGATGACGAAGAGCCCGAGCTTGAGGAAGGCGCCGTAGGAACGGGCCCAGGGCGCGTCGGTGCGGCGGGCCGCGACCACATAGCCGGCGACGCCGATGATCAGCCCGAGCAGGAGCGGGTTGGTGGTGCGGGAGGCGGCGGTGGCGAGACCGAGGGCCCACAGCCACCAGGCCCCCGCGTGCAGGGCGGTGGCGCGCACGGCCTGCGAGGGCCGCCACCTTTCGTACGTCGACCGGTGCGGGGGATCCTGCGCCCCGGCCTGGCTCCGCCGGGCCGGGGGCACGCCTTCGGGTGCCGCTCCGGTGGGGGCGTGCCCGGCGAGGGAGCGCCCGGTGGGGGTGTGCCCGCCCGACCGGCGGGCCGTGGGCGCGCCGGCCGACGGCCCGGTGTCGTGGTCCGTCATCGGGAGCGGCGGCGGGACTGCCAGACGCCGGCCGCGGCCAGGGCGACCACCGCGGCGATGCCCGCGAGCAGGCCTGCGGACGGGCCCCCGCCGGAATCCGGCGCGGCGGACTGCGCCGGGGTCGGGGCGGCGGACCGCGTCGCGCCGTCCGCGACCTGGTCGCCGCACCCCTGCTTCGGGTAGCCGGAGATCGCGCACAACAGCGCCGCGCTGTTGTAGCGCAGCGGCTTGGCGACCGAGGCCAGCGCCTCGGCCGTCGTGGCGTCGGCGGCGACCTGCGCGCAGGCCGTGCGCGGGGCGGCATCGGGCGGGGTGTCGCCCGTCGGGGCGTCCTCGGGGACGCCGAAGTCGATGACCAGCGCCACCCGCTTGCTGCCCTCCGTCGGGGCGGTCGCCCCGCAGACGGCTTGGAAATCGGCCGCCGCGCGCGGCTGGGCGGCCTGCGCCGCCGCGTCCTTGCTCACCGAGAAGCGGAAGCCCTGGACGGAGCCGTCCTTGGGGCGGGCCAGCGAGGGACCCTGGGTGGCGTACGACCAGCCGCCGCCCGCCGAGCCGTCCCAGAACGACCAGTAGCGGTAACCGGCCGCCAGCGCCGGAGCGGCGGACAGCAGGGCCAGGGCGATCCCGAGAGCGAGGGCCACGGCGGGCGGGCGGCGGCGCATCAGGACCGGTTCTTCTTCCGGCGGCCGCTCAGCAGGATGCCCATGCCGATACCGGCCGCGGCGCCCGCGCCGACGACCCACCAGATGTTCTGGTTGCCGGAGGACTTCTTCTTCTCGCCGTCCACCTCGGTCGCCTCGGTGTCCGCGCCCTGCGGGGCCGGGCCGGTCGCGTTCAGTGCGGCGACGAGGTCGGTGCCGCCGAAGGACTTCGGGTCGGCGCCGGTCGCGTTGGCGGCGAGGACGAGGGTGCCCAGGGCCGCCGGGCTGCCCTTGGCCCACTCGGCGGAGTTCGTCTCCAGCCACTTCAGCGCGCCCGCCGCCGACTCCTTGTGTCCGGCGGCGGCCAAGGCCAGTACCGCGTCCACGGTGTTGCCGGTGTCGGGGGTGGGCTGGTCCGAGCCGGGGGTGACGGCCGTGAGGTGGCCGTCCTTCTTGAGGGCCTCGGCCAGGTAACCGGCCGCGCCCTGGGCGGCGGCCACCGGGTCGGCGGCGTTCGCGGCCGGGCAGGCGAGCGGGGCGGCGGGGGTGTTCTCGGCGGACGGGACGACGGCCGCGCCCTTGCCGAGACCGGCCAGGACGGCTGCGGCCGTGGCGTCCCCGTTGGCGACGAGCTTGCCGTCGGCCGGCTGGTACGCGAAGGCGCCCCGGTCGGCGGCCGGCTCTGCGGCGCAGCCCAGCTGGAAGGGGAGCAGGCCCTCGTAGGCAGACTTGCCCGCCTTCGACCGGACCTCGGCCGGCTTCTCGCCCGCCACGGACAGGGCGCTGATCACCACGGCGGTGGAGTTGGCGTCGCTGGGGGAGCCGGGGACGTAGCTCCAGCCGCCGTCCTCGTTCTGCACGGACTTCAGCCAGTCCACGCTCCTGCGCATGGTCGCGTCCTGGCCGCCGAGGGCCTTCATCGCCTGTACGGCCGCCGCGGTGGCGTTCGTGTCGTACGTCGTGTTCGCGTCGCACGCCACGGCGGCGTTCGGGCGGAACGAGGCGAATCCGCCGTTGTCGCACTGCTGGCCGGCCAGCCAGACGACGGCCTCCCGGGCGGGCTCGACGCCGACCGTGTGCTGGGCGAGCAGCGCGAAGGACTGCCGCCACACACCGTCGTAGGTGGGGTCGGCCTTGCCGTACAGGCCGGAGGGGATCACCGGGGGCGCGGAAGGGGAGGCGGGCGGCGCGGTGTCGGCGAGGGCCGCGGGGGCGACGCCCACGCAGAGCACGGCGGAGGCGGCGAGCGCGGCTGCGCTGCGACGGACGTTCATCAGGGGGGTGGGTGCCTCTCGTACGGGGGAACCGGCAGCAGGCACGCACAGGCACCGGGCTCCGGCTCCGTTTACCTCGACGGTGCCGGCCGCCGGGGGCTCCGGCGGCACGAGCCGCGCACCTGCCGTACGGGGCATTCCGGCTCCCCGCCCGGGCGGTGCCGGGTGCGGGTCACGGTTGCGGGTCAGCGCCGGATCTGCACCGGCTTCCCCCCGTACAGAGGTGTGGACGACAGGTTCACTCTACCGGCCCGTAACCGGCGGGCCCGGGGGCGCGGGGGGCGGGCGCCCCTTACCGGGCCCGGCAAGATCCGGAAGGGGCGGCCCGGTCACAGGGCCCGGTAGGTGACCGGGTCCGTGCCCGGCACCGCCTCGGCGCGTCCCTGCTTCACCAGCCGCCGCACATGGGCCTCCGCCTCGGAGACGGCGATGTTGCGGGAGCCGTACGGGATCTGCTCCCAGGGGCGGTTCCACTCCATCCGCTCGGCCAGCCCCCACGGGGTCAGCGGCTCGGCCAGCAGCCGCAAGAGGCCGGTGAGTCGTTCCTCGTGGTGGTCGAGGAGCTCCCGTACGCGGGCGGGCGCGTCGGTGAAGGCGTACTGGTGGGCCGGGAGCACCTCGGCGGGTCCGAGGCGGCCGATGCGTTCCAGGGAGTCGAGGTAGTCGCCGAGGGGGTCGGTGACGCGGGTGTCCTCCGGGGCCTCGTACAGGCCGATGTGGGGGGAGATCCCGGGCAGCAGGTGGTCACCGGAGAAGAGGCGGCCGTTGCCGGGGAGCTGCGCCGGGTGCTGTTCCTCCAGGTGCAGGCAGACGTGGCCGGGGGTGTGGCCGGGGGTCCAGATCGCGCGCAGCCGGCGGCCGGCGAGGGGGAGCAGCTCGGCGGGGACGATCTCCCGGTCGGGGACGGCGGCGCGCAGGCCGGGCAGGGTCCGCATGCGGCCGCTCGCGCGGGCGGCGCGCAGCGGGGCGATGTGCTCCTCGGGGGCTCCGGCGGCGGCGAGCTTGGCGCTCATGTAGTCGAACCAGACACCGGGCTCGGAGGAGCGGGTGCGTACGACGACCTCGGTGTCGGCGGCATGCATGGCGATCCAGGCGCCAGAGGCCTCGCGGACCTGGCCGGAGAGGCCGTGGTGGTCGGGGTGGTGGTGGGTGATGACCACGCCGTGGATCTCGGTGACGGCGGTGCCGAGGGCGGCGAGGCCGGCGACGAGGGTGTCCCAGGAGGCGGGGTCGTCCCATCCGGTGTCGATCAGGACCGGGCCGCGGTCGGTGTCGAGGACGTGGACGAGGGTGTGCCCGAGGGGGTTGTCGGGGATGGGGACCTTCACGGCCCACACGCCGCCACCGTGATCGGTGACGTGCGGCGCGTGCCCGGTGACCTGCGAGGTGCCGCCCTGGGCGGCCCGAGGGGTGCCGTCCTGCGTGGCGGGTGCGGTGCGGTCCTGGGCGGCGGCCTCTGCCCTGCCGCCCTGCGCAGCCGGTGCGTCCTGCGCGTCCCGTACGTCCCGTGCGGCCTGTGACGTGCCGTCCTCCGTCATGCGCCCTCGCCCTCCCCTGTTGCCGCCCTCGGATGAGAACGTGTTCCAGTAGTCGCCCAAGTCGACCACTTTCCGGGCCCGCTGACTAGTCGTTCGATCTTCTCCAGGGCGGCGACGGAGGTTCCGTCCTGGCCGTGGACTCCTCTAACTAGAACTGGTATCAGTTCTGCAACGCCAAGCCGCAGGAGGCCTCAGCCATGACCGAGCTCGTGGAACACGGAAAGCTGTTCATCGGCGGGGAGTGGACGGATCCGCTGGGCACCGACACGATCCGGATCGTCTCCCCCCACACCGAGCAGGTCATCGGCTCCGTCCCGCACGCCTCGAAGGCGGACGTCGACCGCGCCGTCGCCGTCGCGCGCAAGGCGTTCGACCAGGGGCCCTGGCCGCGGATGACCCTGGACGAGCGGATAGCCGTCGTCTCCCGGATCAAGGACGCCATCGCCGTCCGGCACGAGGAGATCGCCCGCTCGATCAGCTCCCAGAACGGCTCCCCGTACTCCTGGAGCATCCTCGCCCAGGCGCTCGGCCCGATGATGGTCTACGACGCCGCGATCACGGTCGCCCGCGCCTACCCGTACGAGGAGCACCGCCAAGGCGTGCTCGGTCCGATCCTGGTGCGCCGGGAGCCGGTGGGCGTGGTCGCCGCCGTCATCCCGTGGAACGTCCCGCAGTTCGTGGCGGCGGCCAAGCTCGCTCCCGCCCTCCTGACCGGCTCGACCGTCATCCTCAAGCCCTCGCCCGAGGCGCCGCTCGACTCCTACATCCTCGCCGACATCGCGCGCGAGGCCGGACTTCCCGAGGGGGTGCTGTCGATCCTGCCCGCGGACCGGGAGGTCAGCGAGTACCTCGTCGGGCACCCGGGGATCGACAAGGTCGCCTTCACCGGCTCGGTCGCGGCCGGCAAGCGCGTGATGGAGGTCGCCGCGCGCAACCTCACCCGCGTCACCCTCGAACTCGGCGGCAAGTCCGCGGCCGTGGTCCTCCCGGACGCCGACGTCGCAGCCGCCGTCGCCGGCATCGTGCCCGCGGCCTGGATGAACAACGGCCAGGCGTGCGTGGCCCAGACCCGCGTCCTCGCCCCCCGCAGCCGCTACGAGGAGGTGGCCGAGGCCCTCGCGGAGGCGGCCGGCGCACTCGTCGTCGGCGACCCGCTCGACCCGGCGACCCAGCTCGGCCCGCTCGTGGCCGAGCGGCAGCGGCAGCGCTCGTTGGACTACATCCGGATCGGGCAGGAGGAGGGCGCGAAGATCCTGGCGGGCGGCGGCCGCCCGGCGGGCCTGGAGCGGGGCTGGTACGTCGAGCCCACCCTCTTCGGCGACGTCGACAACTCCATGCGGATCGCCCGCGAGGAGATCTTCGGGCCGGTGGTCTGCCTGATCCCCTACGGCGACGAGGCCGAAGCGGTACGCATCGCCGACGACTCGGACTTCGGCCTCAGCGGCAGCGTCTGGACCGCGGACGTCGAGCGCGGCATCGACTTCGCCCGCCGGATCCGCACCGGCACCTTCAACGTGAACACCTTCAGCCTGGACATGCTCGGACCGTTCGGCGGCTACAAGAACAGCGGCCTGGGGCGGGAGTTCGGCCCGGAGGGCCTGAGCGAGTACCTGGAGCACAAGATGATCCACCTCCCGGCCGGCTACGAGGCGGGTGCCTGATGGGTGACCGCTGGCAGGTCGAGGTGGACAGAGGGGTCTGCATCGGCTCCGGCATGTGCGTGAACCACGCCCCGGACGGCTTCGTCCTGGACTCGGCACGCCAGTCCCACCCCCGCACACCCGAGTCGGACGCGAACGAACCCACCCTCACAGCGGCGGAGGGCTGCCCGGTGGAGGCCATTCTCATCACCCTCGCGGCGACGGGCGAACCGGTCTTCCCGCCGGAGGAGTAGGGCCTGACTCTCGGGCGAGACGGCTCCCGGGGCCCCTCGGACGGGGCTCCCGGGGGCCTCTCGGGCGGGGGCCCCGGCGGCCCTTGGAGGTTTCACGGTCGGTGGTGCATACTCCGCTGCGCTCACGTCTCGAACGGACGGGCGAACGAGCGGACGAGTTCAACGACAGGAACCTCAGTGGCCGTGTACCCGGAGTTCGTTTCGCCGGTGGTCGATCCATCCGTGTCCGTCCCCATCTTCCTCGGTGCGGTGGCGTTCGTGGTGGTCTGCTTCCTCCTCACCACCCTGATACCGCTGCGGCGCCTGAACGGGCGCATGGCCGGCCCCGATCCCCGACTGCAGGCCGCGATCGAGGCCATCGGCTCCGGAGCGTGGCAGCCGGCGGCCGATCTCCTCGCGGAGGCCGGTACCGACTGGGAGCGCCGAACGGCCTGCACGAGGGCCCTGGCCTACTCGGCCGTCCACGACGGTGACGCCTGGCTGACGGCGTGGCAGGCGGCCGCCCCGGACGACCCCGACGCGGTCATGGTCGCCGCGAGTGCGCGGGTCCAGCAGGCGTGGAAGCTGCGCGGAGCGCAGCGCGCGGTCGCGACGTCGCAGGAGCAGTTCGACGCCTTCCACCGCGAGCTCCACGCGGCGCGCGAGGCGTTGGCGCACGCGGCACGGGTCTGTCCGGAGGATCCCACGCCGCTGGTCGACACGATCTGGACGGCGCTGGGCCTCGGGTACTCCAAGGACGAGATGCGTGAGGTGTGGATCGAGCTGGACGCGAGGGCGCCGCACCACTTCGTCGCCCACTGCTCCGCGGTGCAGTACTACAGCCGCAAGTGGCGCGGCTCCCGGCTGGAGGCCGAGGAGTTCGCGGCGCGGGCGGTCCACGAGGCGCCGCGCGGGCGCCTGATGACCCTGCTGCCGCTCATCGTGTGGTTCGAGCACGAGGAGGAGGGCGACAGCGCGGGGCGCTACGGGATGCCGGACGCGATCGCGCTGGTGGACGCGGCGCTGGAGGACGTCGCCGCCACCGCGGAAGGCCATCCGGGGCTGCCCGTGGCACGGCACCTGCTCGCCTACTTCCTCGTCCGCCAGCACCGTTACCGCGCGGCGCTGGAACAGTTCCGCCACGTCGACGGCTATACGGACGCCATGCCGTGGAGGTACCGCCCGTGGGGGAAGCTCTCCTACCGACTGCACCGCGCGCGGGCCGTATGGGGAGCCCTGCTCACCCGTCGATGACGGGTGGGGGTGGGGGCGGGGCGAGGTGACGGAGCCGGAGATCGGGCCCCACCTGCCCGGCCCCCTCCGCGAGCGGCGGCTTCAGGCCTTTTCCGGAGCCGTCAGGTCGATCAGGCGGCACACCGTTTCGATGTCGATCTTGACCTGGGCGATCGAGGCGCGGCCGGAAAGCCACGTGATCAGCGCCGAGTGCCAGGTGTGCTCGATGACCCGGACCGCCGACAGCTGCTCCGCCGTCGGCGCCTGCTCCAGCCCCATCGCGTCCAGGATGATCGCCGTGGTCAGCCGGGACACCGTGTCGACCTCGGGGCTCACGCTCCGGTCCGCGAACGTCAGTGCCCGCACCATCGCGTCGGCCAGCTGCGGCTCCCGCTGCAGCGCGCGGAAGGCCCGCATCAGGGTCTCCGCGACCCGCGCCGCCGGGTCGTCCCCGGCCGGTGGGCGCTTGCGCAGCGTGGTGTGCATGTGCTGGAGCTGGTCCTGCATCGTGGCGACCAGCAGGTGCACCTTCGAGGGGAAGTAGCGGTAGAGCGTGCCCAGGGCCACCCCCGCCGCCTCCGCGACCTCGCGCATCTGGACGGCGTCGAAACCGCCCCGGCTGGCCAACTGGGCGCTGGCATGCAGGATCCGGCGGCGGCGTGCCTCCTGGCGTTCCGTCAGGGGAGGCGACGCCGGTGTGGTGACGGCCTTCACTTCCGCTGTCATGTGTCCCGTTCCGTGTCGTTGCGCGGGCTGAATCCGGGCTGGTCCGCGGCCAGCATCGTAGGCGCAGGAGCCGTGGCGCGAATCACCTGCTCCGCCTCTTACGGTGTGGTTTCCGGCCGGTAGATTCAATGGTCTTCGACGGATCAAGTCTGAAACTTGTTCTACATTATCCGAGCGGTTACGCTCCGGCGAAAGTTGCAGTGAGAAGGGGGCCGAGAGTGACCGCAGAGGCCATGGTGACGAGCCCTTTCGCGGGCCCCGCCGCCGACGGCGACCGCCCGCTGCGCATCGCACTCCTCACCTATAAGGGGAACCCGTTCTGCGGCGGCCAAGGCGTCTACGTCCGCCACCTCTCGCGCGAACTCGTACAGCTGGGGCACTCCGTCGAAGTCATCGGCGCGCAGCCCTACCCGGTCCTCGACACGGGCGCCTCGCTCACCGAACTCCCGAGCCTGGACCTGTACCGCAGCCCGGACCCCTTCCGCACACCCAAGCGTGACGAGTACCGGGACTGGATCGACGCCGTCGAGGTCGCCACCATGTGGACCGGCGGCTTCCCCGAGCCGCTGACCTTCTCGCTGCGCGCCCGCCGCCATCTGGCCGCACGTGCGGGTGAATTCGACGTCATCCACGACAACCAGACCCTCGGCTACGGCCTCCTCGCCGACCTCGGCGCCCCGCTGGTCACCACGATCCACCACCCCATCACCGTCGACCGCAAACTCGACCTCGACGCCGCGCGGGGCCGGCTGAAGCGGGCCTCCGTACGCCGCTGGTACGGCTTCACCCGCATGCAGGGCCGAGTGGCCCGCCGGCTGCCGTCCGTACTCACCGTCTCCGGGTCCTCCCAGCAGGAGATCGCCCAGCACCTGGGCGTCCGGGACGAGCGCATCCACGTCGTGCACATCGGCGCCGACATCGACCTCTGGTCGCCGGACCCGTCCGTGGCCGAGGTGCCGGGCCGCATCGTCACCACCTCCAGCGCCGACGTACCGCTCAAGGGGCTCGTGTACCTCGTCGAGGCGCTCGCGAAGCTGCGTACCGAGCAGCCCGAGGCCCACCTCGTGGTCGTCGGCAAGCGCGCCGAGCAGGGTCCCGTCGCCCGCGCCATCGAGACGTACGGCCTCCAGGACGCCGTCCGCTTCGTCAAGGGCATCACCGACGCCGAACTCGTCGACCTCTACCGCAGCGCCCAGATCGCCTGCGTGCCCTCCCTCTACGAAGGCTTCTCGCTCCCGGCGGCCGAAGCCATGGCCACCGGCACCCCGCTCGTCGCCACCACCGGCGGCGCGATCCCCGAGGTCGCCGGACCCGACGGCGAGACCTGCCTCGCGGTGCCCCCGGGCGACGCGGGCGCGCTGGCCGCCGCGCTGGGCCGGACGCTGGGCGACCCCCTGCTGCGGGCCCGCCTCGGAGCCGCCGGACGCGAACGGGTCCTGACCCGGTTCACCTGGGCCGCGGCCGCCAAGGGCACCGTCGCGCACTACCGCGCCGCCATCGAGCAGGCCGCCGCCGGCCGTACCCGCCGGGCGCGCTGACCTCCGCCACCCCCGCTTCCTCACCATCCCCCGAACACCCCCGCGACCGCGAAGGCAGGACCCCGTGCTGACCGTCGATTTCTCCCGGTTCCCGCTCGCCGCAGGCGACCGCGTACTCGACCTGGGCTGCGGCGCAGGCCGGCACGCCTTCGAGTGCTACCGGAGAGGCGCCCAGGTGGTCGCCGTCGACCGCAACGGCGAGGAGATCCGCGAGGTCGCCAAGTGGTTCGCAGCGATGAAGGAGGCCGGTGAGGCCCCCGCCGGGGCCACCGCCACCGCCATGGAGGGCGACGCGCTCGCGCTGCCCTTCCCCGACGACTCCTTCGACGTCGTCATCATCTCCGAGGTGATGGAGCACATCCACGACGACAAGGGCGTGCTCGCCGAGATGGTGCGCGTGCTCAAGCCCGGCGGGCGCATCGCCATCACCGTGCCGCGCTACGGCCCCGAGAAGATCTGCTGGGCGCTCTCCGACGCCTACCACGAGGTCGAGGGCGGCCACATCCGCATCTACAAGGCGGACGAGCTGCTCGGCAAGATGAAGGCCGCGGGCCTCAAGCCGTACGGCACGCACCACGCGCACGGGCTGCACTCCCCGTACTGGTGGCTCAAGTGCGCCTTCGGCGTCGACAACGACAAGGCGCTGCCCGTCAAGGCGTACCACAAGCTCCTGGTCTGGGACATCATGAAGAAGCCGATGGCGACGCGGCTCGCGGAGCAGGCCCTGAACCCGATCATCGGCAAGAGCTTCGTCGCCTACGCGACCAAGCCCCACCTCCCCGTCGGCGCGACCCAGTGAGCTCGCCGGGGCGCACCGAACACCTGGTCCTGGACGGCGTACTGACGGCCGAGGAGGCCGCCCTCACGGTGGCGGGGATCCTCGCCGCGCAGCGCGCCGACGGCGCCATACCGTGGTTCCGCGGGCACCACCTCGACCCGTGGGACCACACCGAGGCCGCGATGGCACTCGACGCGGCCGGTGAGCACGAGGCCGCGGAGCGGGCGTACACGTGGCTGGCCCGGCACCAGAACCAGGACGGTTCCTGGTACGCGGCCTACGCCGACCGGCCCGACGGGGTGGACACCGCCGAGCCGCAGGACGCGAGCCGCGAGAGCAACTTCACCGCCTACATAGCCGTCGGCGTGTGGCACCACTACCTGTCCACCGGCGACGACACCTTCCTCGACCGCATGTGGCCGGCCGTGTACGCGGCCGTGGAGTGCGTCCTGACGCTCCAGCAGCCCGGCGGCGAGATCGGCTGGAAGCGGGAGGCGGACGGCACGGCCGTCACCGACGCCCTCCTCACCGGCTCCTCCTCCATCCACCAGGCGCTGCGCTGCGCGCTGGCCATCGCCGAGCACCGTGAGGAGCCGCAGCCCGACTGGGAGCTGGCGGCGGGCGCGCTGCGGCACGCCATCCGGCGCCACCCGGAGCGGTTCCTCGACAAGAACCACTACTCGATGGACTGGTACTACCCGGTCCTCGGCGGGGCCCTGACCGGCTCCGAGGCCAGGGCGCGCATCGACGAGCGCTGGGACGAGTTCGTGGTCCCGGACCTGGGCGTGCGCTGCGTACTGCCCAACCCGTGGGTGACGGGCGGAGAGTCCTGCGAGCTGGCGCTCGCGCTGTGGGCGACGGGGGAGTCGGACCGGGCGCTGGAGATCCTGCGGTCGATCACCCACCTGCGCGCGGACAACGGCATGTACTGGACGGGGTACGTGTTCCAGGACGAGGCCGTCTGGCCGGTGGAGCAGACCACCTGGACGGCCGGGTCCCTGCTGCTCGCCGTCGCGGCGCTCGGCGGGGACGAGGCCACCACCGAGGTGTTCGGCGGGACCACGCTCCCGGCCGGGCTGGAACCGGACTGCTGCGGCTGACCGGTCGATCGACCGGTCAGCGGCGGTAGAGCCAGCCGGCGACGGCGTGGCCGACCAGGAGATAGGCCACGGCGGCGATGCCGTAGCCGATGACGACCTGGACCCATTCGCGGCTGAAGGTGAACAGGTCGTAGGACCAGGCCGCGAGCCAGGAGGCGATGTCGTGGACGAAGTCGACCAGGGCGTTGCCCTGGTTGGCCTCCAGCAGGTAGAGCAGGATCCAGAGACCGATGATGAAGGCGAGCACGTCCGCCACCAGCGCGACGGCACGGCCTGCCTGACTGCTTCCTCGGGTGCGTACTCGTGTGTGAGTGCTCATACGGCCCGTGTTGCCGCCTTGGCGTGTCGTAAACCCGAACGGGTTCCCCCGGTGGCGGGGCGCGGGGACCGGGGCGAGGCTGCGAAGGACGCCTCAGTCTCCGGAGGAAACCGTGTCCGTACCCACGACCGTCCGATTCCGCCGCGCCGTCACCGCCGTGGTGCTGTCCACCGCGCTGATGGTCGGCGCCACCGCATGCGGCAGTGGTGGCAGCGGCCCGCGCGAGGAGCTGTCCGCCGCGTCGATGGGTGAGCTGGCCGCCCTCGCGGCGGCGGAGCCCGTCGCCGCCGAGGCCGACGAACTGGCCGCCGCGACGCCGTCACCCAGCACCTCCGCGGAGAAGCAGAAGTTCGCCAAGACGCGGTTCGTCGCCAACGCGAGCCTCGCGGCCGGCGCGACGTACCAGTGGATCGTCAAGCCGTATCGAGCGGGCAAGTTCAAGAAGGGCGCCAAGGGCCGTACCTTCGCGCTGATCAAGGCGGGCCTGGCGGGCGCGTTCGCGTACAACCGGCTCAAGGCGGCGACCGAGAACGCCAAGGGCGACCCGCTGCTGGCGAAGGCGGTGGCCCCGCTGGCGGCGGGCATCGAGTCGCTCAAGGGCCTCGGCAGCAAGCTGCGCAAGGGGCAGGCGGGTGACGGTGACATCGACGCGTTCGACAGCGTCATCAACAGCGTGAAGGAAGCCGGGCAGAGCGCGGGCGCGACGGTGACGGACAAGGTCCCGAGCGCGTCGCAGCTGGGCGGTTAGTTTCTGCCCTTGCCCTTGCCCTGGCCGGGCGGTGCGGGTTCGTCGTCCGGGTGCCACCCGGTGGTCGCGCCTCAATCGCCGGCGGGGCTGGGGTTGGGCCGCCGGGCCGGTGGGGTGGGGGTGCGGGGCCGGCGGCGGGTGTCTCCTCGGCTCGCGCGGTACCCCGGGTCTCGGCTGTACCCGGTGGTGCGCGCTCGTCCTGCGGGGACACCCCCCACCGTCCCCACACCCCCACCTGCCTGACCGCGGCCGTGGGGCGGGGACACTCCGGGGGCTCCCCGCAGGACGAGCGCGCAACCGAGGCCGCACAGCACAACCATGGCCGCGCCGCGCGAGCCGAGGAGAGCCCCCGGAGGGGCCCCGCCCCACCCGAAGCCAAACCCAAGCCCCGCCGGCGATTGAGGCGCGACCACCGAGGCCGCAGCCAACCCCAGCCCCGCCGGCGTTTGAGGCGCGACCACCGGGCCGTACTCGGAAACGCACCCGCACCCCGGACAATGGTGCCGTGATCGAGATCGTGGTGGGTGTCCTCGCCGCCGTCGGGGCCGGGTGGCTGCTGCGGCGCAAGCATCGTGCTCGGACGGCCGCCGGGCCCGTGCCCGGGATTCCGTGCATGGTCCGGATCCCGGCCGGTGAGGGCCGCTGGCGGGCGGGACGGGTGTACGGGGACCAGGGCGCGGCCCGGTGGGTTCCGGGGCGCGGGGCGCCCGTGGCGTTGCCCGGCGCGCGGGCCACCGGGATCCGGGTGCCCTCCATGAAGGAGGGGATCTCCATCAACCCCGGCTCGCGGATCGTCGCCTGCTCCTACGACGGCGGCGGCAGCATCGAGATCGCCGTCATGCCGCTGGACGTGCGGGAGCTGTTGGAGTCCGTGCCGCAGGCCGAGTCCTGATCCCTCAGCTGTTGAGTTCCGCCAGGACGCGCAGGGTGTGCGGGTCCGGGGCCGTCAGGAGCAGGTCGGTCACGGGGCCCTTGCGCCAGAGGTCCAGGCGTTCGGCGATCCGTTCCCTGGGGCCGATGAGCGAGATCTCGTCGGCGAAGGCGTCGGGCACGGCCAGGACCGCCTCCTCCTTGCGGCCCGCGAGGAACAGCTCCTGGATCCGGCGGGCCTCCTCCTCGTAGCCCATGCGGGCCATCAGGTCGGCGTGGAAGTTGCGGGCCGCGTGGCCCATGCCGCCGATGTAGAAGCCGAGCATCGCCTTGACCGGGAGCAGTCCCTCCGCGACGTCGTCGCAGACCTTGGCGCGAGCCATCGGCGCGATCATGAAGCCCTCGGGGAGGTCGGTGAGGGAGGCCTGGTAGACGTCGGTGCGGGTCGGGGACCAGTACAGGGGGAGCCAGCCGTCGGCGATGCGGGTGGTCTGGGCGATGTTCTTCGGGCCCTCCGCGCCGAGGAGGATCGGCAGGTCCGCACGCAGCGGGTGGGTGATCGGTTTCAGCGGTTTGCCGATGCCGGTGCCGTCCTCGCCGCGGTACGGGTGGCTGTGGAAGCGGCCGTCCAGCGCGACCGGGCCCTCGCGGCGCAGCACCTGCCGGACGATGTCCACGTATTCGCGGGTGGCGGTGAGCGGTGACGCGGGGAAGGGGCGTCCGTACCAGCCTTCGACGACCTGTGGCCCGGACAGGCCGAGGCCGAGCATCATCCGGCCGCCGGAGAGGTGGTCCAGGGTCAGGGCGTGCATGGCGGTGGCGGTGGGGGTACGGGCGGCCATCTGCGCGATGGCCGTGCCGAGCCGGATCCGGGAGGTGTGCGCGGCGATCCAGGTCAGGGGGGTGAAGGCGTCCGAGCCCCAGGCTTCGGCGGTCCACACCGAGTGGTAGCTGAGGTTCTCGGCCTCGGTGGCGAGGTCGAGGTGGTCGGGGTGGGGGCCGCGGCCCCAGTAGCCGAGTGCGAGTCCGAGGCGCATGTCCGGTCCCTCCAGAATCTGACGAGGCGTCAGGTGACTGTAGGGCAACGGCCCCCCGCCCGGAAGGGCGGGGGGCCGTCGGCCTGGGTCCGGGTGGCGGTCAGCCGCGCTGGATGCCCGAGGTGTCGTTCAGGACGCCGCGGCGGCCGTCCTGGGTCTGGGCGATCAGGGTGGCGGCGCCACGCTGCTCGACGGCCAGGTACCAGGTGCCCGGGGCGAGTTCGGCGATCGGGGTCGGCGAGCCGTCCTCCCCGTACAGGGGGCGGGCCACCGGCACGGCGAACCAGAACGGGGTGAAGTCCGCGGCCGGAGCCGGGGCCGGGGTGTGCTGCGCGTCCTGCGGACCGGGGCCCGGCGTCGGGTTCGGCGTGCCGCCGTACGGCGGGACCGGCTGCGGGGTGGAGCCGTACGGGGTCTGCTGCTGCGCGCCCGGGTAGCCGTACCCGGCACCCGGCTGGGGCTGGCCCGGCTGGCCGCCGTACGGCGGGACCGCGGCGGGCCGCGGTTCCGGGACGAGCTGACCGGCCAGCGCCGGGACCTTCGCGCCGGCCACGGCCACACCGGCCAGGGCCAGCGTGGCGATGAGGGCGAGGATGGAGCCCGCGCCCAGGTCGAGCAGCTCAGGGCACGCGATGAGCGCCCACACCGACGACCAGGCGGCGGAGACGGCGAGCACGGTGCCCCACGCCGTCAGCGGCAGGCCGACCACCTTGCGCTCCGGCTGGAAGCGGGCCGCGATCAGCAGACCCGCGGCGATGAAGCCGAGCAGGAAGATGCTGGGGAGCGTCAGGTGGTTGGCGCCGAGGTCCCACGGGCTCGGCCGGTCGACGCCGGTGGCGGAGTAGAAATCGAGGAACGAGGCGATGAACAGCAGCGCCGCTGCTCCGATCACCACGCCGTCGCCTCGAGTGAGGGAGCGGATGTTCACGTCTCAGGTGTCCTTCTCGGTCTCGGTCGTCGTCTCGTGGTGCCACGGTCGCAGAGCGTGTCTGCAGCAGGGCGGGCGGCACCATGGTACGGAGGTTTCCGACGGCCGAGATGATCGGGTCGACGGGTGGTCCCGCCGGACTCCCGAGGGGGCCTACCCGCCGAGGAAGCCGACGATGCCGTCCGCGATGCCCTGGGCTGCCTTCTGCCGCCACTCCGGACTCGTCAGCTGCGCCGCGTCCTTGGCGTCACGCATGTTGCCGCATTCGATGAACACCTTGGGGCGAGTTGACAGGTTCAGTCCGCCGAGATCGTCGCGCACCACCAATCCGGTACCGCTGCCGAGGTAGTTGGCGGGCGCGGAGCCGGTGGTGCGGGCGAAGTTCCCGGCGATCCGCTCGCCGAGCTGCCGCGACGGTTCGACGATCTTCGCGGTGTCGGCGGCGCCGCTCTTGACCTTGGCCGGAAGGATGATGTGGAAGCCGCGGTTGCCCGCCGAGACCCCGTCGGCGTGGACGGACACGACGGCGTCGGCCTGCGCCTCGTTGCCGATGCGGGCCCGCTCGGTGATGCAGGGGCCCCACGGGCGGTCGGCCTGGTGGGTGAGGACGACCTTGGCGCCCTGGCTCTCCAGGGCGGTCCGCAGGCGCAGGGAGACGTCGAGGGTGAAGTCCGCCTCCTTGTAGCCGGCGTTGGTGGTGGTACCGGTGGTGTCGCATTCCTTGCGGTTCGTACCGATGTCGACCTGCTGGTCGATCTCTTCGGTGTGCTCGAAGTTTCCGGCGTTGTGGCCGGGGTCGACGACCACCGTCTTGCCGGTGAGCGGGCCCTTGGCGGGTGCGGGTGCGGGTGCGGCCGCGGCGGTGCTCGTGCTCGCACTGGGGGTGGAGCCCGGCTTCGCGTCGCGCTGGCCCGGCGACAGGGCCGCGTGCGAGGCGGACCGCGATGCCGAGCCGGACGGCCCGTCGGACCCCGATCCGGCGAACGCCTGGGTCAGGACCCACCCCGCCAGAGCGGCCGGGGCGAGCGCGGCAACCCCGACGACGAGCGTGGAGCGTCGGGTGAACCAGGACCGGTCCGGGTCGATGGACGAGCCGGACTCGGGGGGCGGGGGGCTGTTGTCGTTGCGCACGCCGCGATGCTAGACCGGCCTCCCGACCCTCGTCCGGACCGTAGGCCATCCGAAGGCGTGGTGCGATTGTCAGCCCGGCGTTCATCAGGTCATATGCGCACGCCTGTGTGACCGGTGCCTCAGGCCCGGCTTTCCCGCTTCCGCGCCGAGCGCACCCACTCCCACACCATGTGCCCCACCAGAGCCACGGCGGCGAGGACGGCGAGCACCCGAATCGTGTCCCAGGTCACCTCGACGAATTTCCCCGCCGAGGCCGCTTCCGCTTCCAGACGTGCGGACGTCTCGACAAAGGCGATGAGCGGAACGAGGAGGCGGAACGCGAGTCCGCCGATTCCGGGGATCCGCGCGAGATTCCCGAAAAGACCCATGGGGGCGCCGAACAGAAGAGCGGCGATTCCCCAGGCGATGATTCCCGCCGAGATCCCGTCTGGTTCGATCCCGTCGGACGACATTCCGATCGGAGCGACGGGGCTCAGCCACTTGAGCACGTAGTAGACGACCACACCGACGGCCAGTCCCGCCGATGCCAGACAGGCCGACTCGATCTTCGATCGCCGGGTGTACCCGACGACGAAGGCGAAGCACGCCCACGACCATCCCCCGGAGAACACGACGCCCGTGACGTGGAAGAACGGGCTGTCGGATTTACCCGAGAGCGCACCGAGCGCGCCGAGCGGCGCACCCGCCCCGAGGACCAGAAGGACGGGCATGGTGCGGGTGCGCGATAAATTCACGTCGTACTTTCCTGTCTGCGGGTCGCCGGTAGCAGGCGGGTCAGGCGGGTTGTGAACAGCTGTCGGTCGCGGAGTCAGACGCCCGCGCCCGTGCGGCGCAGCACGCGCAGCGAGTCGGTGACCGAGATCTCCTCGAAGGCGCCGGAGGCCAGGGCCCGCAGATAGATGCGGTACGGGGCCTGGCCGCCGTCGGCCGGGTCCGGGAAGACGTCGTGGATGACGAGCGTGCCGCCCTCCGCGACGTGCGGGGCCCAGCCCTCGTAGTCGCCGCTCGCGTGCTCGTCGGTGTGGCCGCCGTCGATGAAGACGAAGCCGAGCTTGCCGCCCCAGGCCGCCGCGACCTGCGGGGACCGGCCGACGATCGCGATCACGTGGTCCTCCAGCCCGGCCTTGTGCAGGGTCCGGCGGAAGGTCGGCAGGGTGTCCATCAGCCCGACCTCCGGGTCCACCACCGTCGGGTCGTGGTACTCCCAGCCCGGCTGCTGCTCCTCGCTGCCCCGGTGGTGGTCCACGGTGATCGCCGCCACGCCCGCCTCGCGGGCGGCGTCGGCGAGCAGGATGGTGGAGCGGCCGCAGTACGTCCCGACCTCCAGCAGCGGCAGCCCGAGCGCACCGGCCGCGGCGGCCGCCTCGTACAGGGCGAGCCCCTCCCGTACGGGCATGAACCCCTTGGCGGCCTCGAAGGCGGCGAGGGTCTCCGGCTTGGGCTGGGCGGCCATGGTGTTCCTCCTGCTGAGCGACGTGTGGCGGCCCATGCTGCCTTACCGGTCGGTAGGGCGCTACGGCCGGGGCCGGCTCCTACGCCGCCTCCCCGTCAGCGGCCGAACAGCCGGGCCAGGCCGCCCGTCCCGCCGGCCCCTTCCGCCCGCCGCTGCTCCCGGACGGCACGCCGGAAGTCCGCCCGGGTGTCGGAGACCTCCTGGGCCAGCCCCTGCATGCCGGACAGGAAGGGGAGTCGGTGCAGCAGCAGGTTCATGTGCGCCAGGGCGGCCGCCGGATCGCCCGCCTCGCCGATGGTGCGCAGCACCCGGTGGGCCACCTCCGGATCGCCGCGGTCGGCGAGTTCGGCGAGGTCGGGGAAGAGCCGCCGGTACAGGAGCGCGGCGCCGGCGACGTCACCGATCAGCCAGGCGTCGTGGGCCAGCCGGCGCCGTACGTCCAACAGGACAGGACTGTCGGCGGTCAAGGCCCACTCCAGGTCGGGCAGCAGCGGCCCCAGCCAGGCCCGTTCGCCGAGCGCGCGCTCCCGGCTGCGCGCGTCCCACTGGCCGTCGCGGGCGTGGGCGCCCCGGTGCATGGCCGAGGCGAGGTGGTAGCGGGCGGTCAGGGTGACCAGGTGGTGCCTGCCCAGTACCCGCGTCGCCTGCTCGACGATCTCGCGCAGTTCCTGCTCGCTCCGGCGGCCGTCCCCGGACCCGAAGGCCGCCGCCTCGCCGACCCAGGCGGCCCGCCCGGTGATGGTGTCCGGGTGCTCCAGGCCCAGCACCCGCACCATGCGCGGAAGCAGGCGTTCCAGATCGGTCGTCCTGGACCGCCCAGGAAGCCGCATCACGCGGTGGTAGGCGGCCCGCACCGTCAGCGCGTCCTGCGCGCCGAACTCCTCGGTCAGATCGTCGGTCAGCATGCGCAGCCGTTCCACGACGTCGACCGGTTCGTCCTCCACCAACTGCGTCAGCCTGCGCTCCAACATCGCGCGGACCGGATCGGCGGCCGCCGTGTGCACGGTGGGGGCGTACGCGGGTGGGGGCGGGAAGGCGACCGTCGGCGCGGGGGTCGGGGTGGTCCCGGTCCGGGCGATCTCCGCGAGCCGCCGGGACACCTCCGCCGCGTCCGCGGGCCGGTCCGCCGGGTCCTTGGCGAGGAGGTCCAGGACGAGGGAGTCCAGCGCGGCCGGTAGCTCCGCGCGCAGCGAACTCGGCGCGGGCGGCGCGGTCGTGAGGTGCTGGGCGAGCAGCTCGTGCATCTCGCGGGCCCCGGCGAAGGGGTGGCTGCCGGTCACCAGCTCCATGAGGACGCAGCCCAGGGCGTACAGGTCGGCCCGCCCGTCGACGGGCACGCCGTTCGCCCCGCCGGTCCACCGCTCGGGCGCCATGTAGGGGAACGAGCCGATGACCATGCCGGTGGCCGTCAGCCCCGTCGTCGTGGTGGCGCCGCCGCTGCCGGCCCCGGCCTTGGCGATGCCGAAGTCGAGCACCTTCGTCACCCCGCCGTCCGTGACCATCACATTGGCCGGCTTGACGTCCCGGTGGACGATCCCGGCGGCGTGCGCCGCCCCCAGCGCGTCCGCGATGCGCCCGGCCCACTCCAGGGCGTCCGCGAGCGGCGGTAGCCCGGCTTCCAGCACGTCGGCCAGGCTGCGGCCCCGGAGCAGCTCCATGACGAGGTAGACGGCGTCGCGCCCCTGGCGCTCGGTGCGGCCGAAGTCGTGGATGGTGGCGATGTTGGGGTGCGCGAGGTTCCCGGCGAGGCTCGCCTCGCGCTCGAAGCGCCGGGTGTCCTCGGGCGTCTGCGGATATCCGATCTTGACTGCGACCTGCCGCCCCACCCGACTGTCCTCGGCCCGCCACACCTCGCCGAAACCGCCCTGGCCCAGCAACTCCTCCAGCGCGTACCGCTCTTCGATCTCTTCCCGCACGTTCGCATTATGGCCGACCGTGCCGAAGGGTTACCGATTTCGACCGGACGGTGACCAGTTGGACGGTTCCAACCCCTGTGTGTGGTGGCGTCATTACGCTCGGCGGCAGCGGCATGAACGCCGAACAGCGTGAACTTGGGGGCGACCTCCTCATGGTCAAGATCCGCGAACTCGATCCCAGCGCTTCCCCGCTGGACTACTACGGCTACGAACTGCGGCGGCTGAGAGAGGCCGCCAGCCTGAAGCAGGCGCAGCTGGGCGAGATCATCTACTGCACGGGCTCGCTGATCGGCCAGATCGAGACGACGAAGCGGGTCCCGACGCGGGACTTCTCGGAGCGGGTGGACGCGGCGCTGGGCACGGATGGGGTGTTCTCGCGGCTGGTGGGTCTGGTCCTGCGGAGCGTGCTGCCGACGTGGTTCCAGGCCTATGCGGAGATGGAGGCGCGGGCGACTTACCTCTCCACCTACCAGGCGCAGTTGGTGGACGGACTGCTGCAGACAGAGGCATACGCGCGCGCGGTGCTGGGGGTGTGGGGTGAGGACGACCTCGACGCGAAAGTGGCGGCCCGGATGGAGCGTCAGCGCGTACTCGACCGCGAAAATCCGCCACTGATGTGGGTGGTCATGAGCGAGGCGGTGCTGCACCAGGAGATCGGCGGCCGGGAGGTCATGCGGAATCAACTTACCCATTTGCTGGCCCAGCAGAGGCGGCAGTGGGTGCAGGTGCAGATCCTGCCATTCGAGGCGGGCGCCCATGCTGGGCAGCCAGGCTCGTTCAGCCTCATGCGGTTCGACGGCGACCCGGACATGGTCTACACCGAGGACTTCGTCCAGGGGTATATGACGGCCAATCCGCAGGCTCTCAGGGAAGGTTCGCTCCGTTACGATCACTTGCAGGCTGCCGCGCTCTCCCTGGAGGAATCGGCGGTTCGGATCGCCCGCGTAATGGAGGAACGCTATGGAGATCATCCAGAACCTGACGGGCGCACGATGGCGTAAGTCCTCGTACAGCTCTGACACCGGCGGCCAGTGCGTCGAGTGCGCGCCGCTCGGTGACACCGGCTGGCTCAAGTCCTCGTACAGCGGGGACACCGGCGGTGAATGCGTCGAGGTCGCCGCTCAGCCCTGCCTCGTTGCCGTACGGGACTCCAAGAACCCCGAGGGACCCGTTTTCACCGTCCAACCGGCCGCGTTCCAGGCCTTCGTGAGGTCCGTCTCTGTATGATCCGCCCCTGACGACGGGGAGGGAGTCGGGGGGACATGAAGCACGTAGGACCGGACGGTCCGACGCACGTCGGGCCGTTCAAGGTGGCCGGTGTGCTCGGGCAGGGCGGCATGGGGCGGGTGCTGCTGTGCGCGGGGCCCGACGGGCGGCTCGTCGCCGTCAAGCAGGTGCTCGCGCACTTCGCCGACGACGAGGGCTTCCGGGCCCGGTTCCGGCGCGAGGTCGCCGCTTCGCGCAAGGTCTCTGGTGCCTACACGGCCGCCGTCATGGACGCCGACCCGGACGCGCCGACGCCGTGGCTGGCCTCGGTGTTCGTGGCCGGGCCCTCGCTGGGCGCCGTGGTCAAGGCGGACGGGGTGCTGGACGAGGACGCCGTCCACCGGCTCGCGGCCGGGCTGGCGTCGGCCCTCGCGGAGATCCACCGGGCGGGGCTGATCCACCGGGACCTCAAGCCGGACAACGTACTTCTCACCGAGGACGGCGTGCGCGTCATCGACCTCGGTATCGCGCGCGTCACCGAGGGCGAGGCGGAGGCGGAGGGCGACACCGGGCTGACGCGCACCGGGTGGGTGATCGGTTCGCCGTCGTTCATGTCGCCCGAGCAGGCCGAGAGCAAGCCGCTGACCCCGGCGAGCGATGTGTTCTCGCTCGGCTCGATGCTGGTCATGGCGTTCACCGGTAGCAGCCCCTTCACCGGGGCCTCGACCCTCCGGACGCTCTACGACGTGGTGCACTCCACCCCCGACCTGAGTGCGGTACCGGTCGGTCTGCGCGGGATCGTGGAGCGCTGCCTGGCCAAGGACCCGGCCGCCCGGCCCACACCGGCGGAGCTGCTGGAACTCCTCGGGCCGGTCGCCCCGGCCGGGCGGCAGTGGCCGGCCGCCGTGGACCGGATGCTGGCCGACCAGCGCACCGCCATCGACCGGCTGTTGTCCGGTGGGCCGGGGACCGTGTCGGTGCCACCGACGCCGACGCCGGTGCCCGCTGCCGCGCCCGGGCCCGAGCTCAGGTCCGCTCCGGCTCCCGTTCCCGTGGCCGATGCGGCGGTGGATCGGGTGGCCGCGGCCACGGCGACCGAGCCGTCGCACACCCTGCCGCGGTCGCGGTCGCGGACGGTTGCCCTGGTGGCCGCCGGGGTGCTGGTGGCGACGGGTGTCGGCGTGGGCGCGTACGCCCTGGACGGGGTGGCGGGGGGCGTTGCACCCGCTGCCTACGCCGACGTACCGGCCTGTCCCAAGGTCACCCGGAACATCGCGTTGACCGGGCGGGATGCCAAGGAGGACTTCCACAGTACGACCGAGAGCCAGGCGCACACGATGTGCTCCTGGTTCGACCCCATGACAGGCGGTCGGATCGGGCAGGTCCGGTGGGACGTCAAGCGGGGCCGTGACGACGTCGGCAACGCGAAGCTCCAGCAGACCGCCTTTGCCGCGGACGCGGCCGAGGGGAGGCGGGCGAGCAACCTCGGATTCGGCGACGGGGCGTACTGGAAGTCCGGCGACACCGACCAGACCTGTGTCCTCAACGTCCGGAGCGGCAATCTGGTCGTCTCGGCCTCCGTCCACCATCCGGGGGCCTGCGAGCAGAAGGCCAAGGAGGTCGCCAAGGCCGCGCTGGCGGCGGTGCCCGCCACATCCGGCTGAGGGCTCCGCAGGGCTCCGTCCTACTGCTTCTCCTGCTGCCGTCGGACCATCTCGCCGATCCAGGCGGGTGCGAACGGGGACGTGCAGTTCGGGGGAGTCGGGTAGTCCTTGAGGACTTCCAGCCGCTCGCCGATGTCGATCGCGCGGGCGCGGTGCTCGGGGTGCTCGATGCCGATCTGGGCCAGGCAGTGGTTCATCGCCCACTGCAGACGCTCCGGGGCGTCCTTCATCTGCGCCTCGATGACATCGAGCAGTCCCGGGAGGTCGAGGCCGTCGGGCTTCTTCGCGACCCGTTCGGTGGTCAGGGCCCAGCCGGCGCTCGCGACCACCGGATCGGGATCCGCGAACCAGGCGAGCCGCAGCTCCTCGGCGTGCGGGCTCTTCTTGACGACGTAGTTCACGAGCCAGTCGTGCACCTTGGGGGTGCGGGACGCGCGCAGCATGGCGTCCAGCTCGTCCCGCTCGAAGGCCTTCGGGCGGCAGATCAGCAGGGCCAGGAGCCTGGCCGCGCTGTCGTCGGTCTTCCAGAGGTCGCGTGCGAGGTCCTGCTGCGTCTTGAGCCGCTTGGCGACCGCGCGCAGCTTGGTGAGGTTCACGCCGTGATCGTCGCCGTGCCGCTCGTTGACCTCGCGCATCCGCGGGTCCTCCAGCCCGGCCAGCTCGGCCATGACCTGCTCGACCGTGGTCCCGGTCGTCCCGGTCATCGTGGCCTCCTACCCTTCGTGGATGAGTTCCGGCCACCCTATGGCGCTCCGGATCCGGGCCGGTGGTCCGCCTCAGCGGAACTCGTGGACCACCTGGATCTCGCCGACGATGTGGGCGTTGAACTCGTCCAGCTCCTCCGCCGGGACCCAGAGCTCGAGGATCGTCCGGCCGCCCGCCTGCTGGACGGGGTAACGGGTCAAGAACTCCGAGTCGACCTCGAAGCGGGTGACGAAGCCGACGCCGCTGTGCTTCACGTTCCAGTCACGGGCGATCCTGATCGCGTAGTCCTCGTTGAGGACCGGGTAGAAGATCGGCTGCTCGGGCAGGCGGGGCGGCCACGCGCGCCAGTCCAGCTCCCGCACCAGGTCCAGCTCCTCAGGGCCGGTGGGGCGCCACAAGGTCGTCGTCTGCGGGGCGGTCATGTGCGTCGCTCTCGGAACGGGTCCGCCGGGCCGGCGGGTCGGGGGACCGGACGCTACCGGCATCGGGTTCCCGGCGGCTACGCGGTTTCCGCACCGGCGGTCCCGCGTTCCTACGGCCCGGCCGCGGCCTTCGCGGCGGACATGGTCCGCTGTTTGGCGGCCAGTGGCTCCGCCAAGGTGCTCTTGTTGGACTCGATCGCGTACCGCTGGTATTCGCTCTCGGCGTCGGACCATACGCCGATGAGGTTCACCTTCTGCTTGCACAGGACGTCGGCGAGGGCCACTTCCTTCTCGTGGGGTCCGGGGGTCGCGGCGCTGAATTCCTTGTCGTTGATCGCGGCGAGCGGATCGGGATAGGTGTGACCGGATTCCTTCATGCACGTCGACCAGGCCTCGGTCGCCTTCACCACCGCGGGGGCCTTCTGGGACTTCAGGTAGCTCTCCATGTTGAGCTTCTGCGGAAGCGCCAGGGCTTCCTGCAGATCCGTTTCGTGGAGTTCTCGTTGTGCCTGTCCCGCGCAGCCGCCTTCCGGTACGGGTACGCCGTTGTGCGTGGTGGCTTGGCCCGTGACGAGCGGCATGATCGACGATGGGTAGTCTTCGGCCGTTTTCGCCACGTCCGGCACGTGATAGCCGTGTTGCTTCGCGAGTTCCGCGTCGGCCAGGCCGTAGCGCCGCTCGTTCGTTTCGATATCGGTGTTTGCTCGCGCTTCGGGCGTGTACGGGGCGCCCAGTCCGGCCAGGCACTTCCGCATGAGGGAATCGCGTCCCCGGGCGAGCTCGCCGGCGTCGATCGTCGTCAGTAGGTACTCGTCCAGCGGCAGTTCGAGGGCCTTGCTGTCGGCGAGCCGGTGCGCCGCCGTCGGCCCCGGGGTTTCGCCGGGGGCGGCGGGGTCGGCCGCGCAGGCGGACAGGAGCGGGAGCAGGAGCACCGCCATGCCGGCACACGCTCGGGAGGAAGGGGAGGTCACGTTCACTGGATTCCTCTACGGGTGGCAAGGACGGGTGCCCCGCGGCCGCGATCGCGGCGGCGGAACACCCTTTCCCGGTCACAGCACCAGGCGCCGATGCTCAGCAGATCATGTCCCTGAGGGACGCGTTGTTGTTGTACGTGTTCACGAGGTTCCGGGACGTGTGCGCCTGGACGGTGTCGTACGGGCCGGAATAGTTCGAGTTGTAGTAGACCCGGTAGCAGTAGTTAGAGGCGTTCTGGGTCGAGGCGGCATTGTTCTTCACCGGCTCGCCCTCACCATTGGCCCACGTGGTGAATATTTCCCCGGCGAGATTGGGTACGTCGCCGTCCGTGAACCAGCGGGCGCCACCCTGGTTCGAGTTGTAGTAGAGACAGAAAAAGCCGGTGTTGCACGCGTATGCGCTCGCCGGGGTGGCCATTCCGATGGTGACGCCGGCTGCGGCAGCCAAGAGTGCCAGGGTCCGCTTCATGCGCATGATTCATCCCCCTATGTCGTGGTGTTCTCTGCCGACACCAAATCTGGCGCGACGAGGGGGAGTCGGTTCCCGGATGCGGCACGCTCGGACCCGGGCCGGCCGTGTCGGTGCCGACTATAGTGAATGGCCCATTGGTACTCAACGGCCTGTATATAAGACCGAGTTGAGGTGTATTGGGTTCGGTGGACCTTCCGAGTGGGGGTGCACTCAGATGTGCAACTCGGGCGGGAAACCGGTCCATCGCAGCTCGGCCGGTAGGTGCCGCATGTCGTTGGAGAACAGGACGCAGGCGGGCCGGTCGGGCGCGTACCGGATGACCGTCAGGGCGGCGTTGGAATGGTTGAGGCCGAGCCAGCGCCATTTCGGCGCGAACATGGCGTCCCGAACGAGCCAGGCGACCAGGAAGTTGTGCGTGACGACCAGCTCGTGCCGGTCCTCGTCCCCGTCCACCGGCCCGGCGAACAGGTCCATCGCCCGGCGGGCCAGCTCGGGCCCCTGCTCACGCTCCTCGGCGGAGGCGCCTTCGAGGAAGCGGAGATAGAGGTCGGCCGATTCCGGCGGGAGCTCCTCCCGTGCCGGTAGGTACGGGACGTAGTCGCCGGCCGCTTCCGAGCGGTGCAGGGGGACGCCGGTCAGCTGGTCGCCGATCAGGCGCGCCGTCTCCTGCGCCCGGGGCAGCGGGCCGTGATGGACGGCCGCGAGGGGCACGTCCTTCAGGCGCCGGCCGAGCAGGACGGCCTGCCGGCGGCCGTTCTCGGTGAGCCCGCTCTCGTCCGGCAGCGCCTCGCCGTGCCGGACGAGATAGAGGTATCGGGTGGCCGTGCCGGTCATTCGTGACTCCTTCGAACTCGCGATCGATCTTGTCATCGGTGGACGTCACCCCTTCCCGCCCCGGTTCCCGCCTCCGACTCACCTCACATCTGACCTTCCGTCAGATTGGAACGTGTTCTAGTCTGCCGCGCATGGGCATCGGAATCACACAGGAGCAACGGGAGTTGGCCGAGGCGGTGCGCGGCTGGGTCGCGCGGGCCGTGCCTCCCGAGGAGGTCCGCAAGCTGCTCGACACCCCGCCGCAGACCGGGTCGCGGCCCGCCTACTGGGACGCGCTGACCGCGCAGGGGCTGCTCGACCCGCACCTGGACGGCGGCACCCTGCTCGACCTGGCCGTCGTCGTCGAGGAGGCCGCCCGGGCCGCGCTGCCCGGGGCGTACCTGCCGAGCGCGCTGGCCTCCGTACTGCTGGACCGGGCCGGCGCCGAGCCGCTCGAAGGCCGGGTCGGGGCGGTCGCGCTCGGACCCGGGACGCTGACCGCCGTCGCCGTCGAAGGCGGCGGGTACCTGCTCGACGGACTCGCCCCGCCCGTCCTCGGCGCCGGCGAGGCCGACCTGGTGCTGCTCGCCGCCGAGGCCGCGCACGGCACCCGCTGGTTCGCCGTGGACGCCGCCGCGCTGGACATCCGGACGCACGAGAGCGCCGACCCCACCCGCCCCACCGCCGAGGTGCGGGCGCGCGGGGTCGCCACCGCCCCCGACCGGCTGCTGGACCTGGACGCGGCCCTGGTCCGCGACCTGGCCTGCACGCTCTTCGCCGCCGACGCCTGCGGCACCGCCGCCTGGGCCCTGCACACGGCCGCCGAGTACGCGAAGGTGCGCGAGCAGTTCGGCCGGCCCATCGGGCAGTTCCAGGGCGTCAAGCACCTGTGCGCCGACATGCTCGTCCGGCTGGAACAGGCCCGGGCGCTGGCCTGGGACGCCGCACAGGCCATGGACGAGCCCGCCGACGTGCGCTCGCTGGTGGCAGCCCTCGCCGCCGGGACCGCCCTGGACGCCGCCTACACCTGCGCCAAGGACTGCATCCAGCTCCTCGGCGGGATCGGCTTCACCTGGGAGCACGACGCCCACATCTACCTGCGGCGGGCACTGGTCGCCCGCCAGCTGCTCGGACCCGGCGACGGGCATCGGGTCCGGGCCGTGCGGTGCGCGGCGGGCGGTGCGCGGCGCGAGCTGCGCCTGGAGCTCCCGGCGGAGGCCGAGACGTACCGCGCGAAGGCCCGGACCGCCATCGCGGACGCCCGCGGGCTCGACCCGGCCACCGCCCGCCGGATCCTGGCCCCCACCGGCTACGCCGCCCCCTACCTGCCGCCCCCGTACGGGCTCGGCGCGGGCCCCGTCGAACAGCTCGTCGTCCAGCAGGAGCTGGCCGCGGCCGGCGTGAAGGTCGCCGACCTCGGGATCGCCACCTGGGTGGTGCCCTCGCTGCTCGCCTACGGGACACAGGCCCAGCGGGAGAGCTACCTCCTGCCGACCCTGCGCGGCGACGTCACCTGGTGCCAGCTCTTCTCGGAGCCGGGCGCGGGCTCCGACCTTGCCTCGCTGCGGACCCGGGCGGAGCGGCGGGAAGACGGCTCCTGGCGGGTCAACGGCCAGAAGGTGTGGACGAGTTCCGCGCACAGCGCCGACTTCGGGATCCTGCTGGCCCGGACCGACCCGGCCGCACCCAAGCACAAGGGGCTCGGCTACTTCGTCGTCGACATGAAGAACACCCCCGGCATCGACATCCGACCGCTGAAGGAGATCACCGGCGAGGCCCTCTTCAACGAGGTGTACTTCGACGACGTGGACCTCCCGGCGGACGCGCTGGTCGGCGCGGCCGACGGCGGCTGGAAGGTGGCCCGCAACACCCTCGGCAACGAACGCGTCCACATGGCCGACCAGATGACCTTCGACACCGGTCTGGAGGCGCTCCTCGCGCGCGCCGCCGACCTCGACGGCACCTACCGGGCGCGGATCGGCGCCCTCGCCGCCGAGGCGCACGCGCTGGCCTGCATCGGGCTGCGCACCACGCTTCAGCAGGTGTCGGGGCTGGAGCCGGGCGCGGGTGCCTCCGTACGCAAGCTCGTCCAGACCCCGCACCAGCAGCGGACCGCCGAGCTCGCGCTCGAACTGCTGGGACCGGCGGGCGCGGTGCGGGAGGGGGTGGGGGAGCGGGCGGTGCACGGGATGCTCATGTCCCGCTGCCTGACCATCGCCGGGGGCACCACACAGGTCCAGCTCAACGTCGTCGCCGAGCGGATTCTCGGCCTCCCGAGGGACTGAAGGGACACCAGGGGCATGAAGTCGTACATCGTGGGCGTCGGCATGACGAAGTTCGAGAAGCCGGAGTCGCGGGACTGGCAGTACTGGGACATGGCGAAGGAGGCCGGGACGGCGGCGCTCGCGGACGCGGGCGTGGACTACGCACTGGTCGAGCAGGTCCCGGTGGGCTACTGCTTCCAGGCCTCCACCGCCGGCCAGCGGGCGGCGTACGAGCTGGGGCTGTCCGGGGTGCCGGTCTACAACGTCAACAACAACTGCGCGACGGGTTCGACGGCGCTGATGATGGCGCGGCAGTTCGTGCAGGGCGGGATCAGCGACTGCGTGCTGGCGCTCGGCTTCGAGAAGATGAAGCGCGGCGCGCTGGGCGGGGGAGCCGACGGAGGCGACTTCAAGACCTCACCGGTGGCCCGGCACTACGGGATCATGGCCGCCGGCCACGGCTTCGAGATGTCCCCGCCCACCGCGCAGATCTTCGGCAACGCGGCGCGGGAGCACATGGAGCGGTACGGGACCACGCCCGCGCAACTCGCGGCCGTCGGCGCGAAGAACCACCGGCACTCGGCGAACAACCCGAACGCGCAGTTCCAGGACGTGTACTCGGTCGAGGAGATCCTGGCGGCGAAGGAGATCCACGCGCCGCTGACGAAGCTCCAGTGCTCGCCGACCTCGGACGGCGCGGCCGCGGCCCTGGTGGTGTCCGAGCGGTTCGTGGTGCGGCACGGGCTGCACGACAAGGCGGTGGAGATCGTCGGCCAGGCGATGACGACGGACACCGAGGCCTCCTTCGCCTCCGGCTCCTGCATCGACGTCGTCGGCAAGCCGATGACGGCGGCCGCGGCCCGGCAGGCGTACGAGGCCTCGGGGCTCGGCATCGAGGACGTGGACGTGGTGGAGCTGCACGACTGCTTCTCGATCAACGAGCTGCTGACGTACGAGGCGCTGGGCATGTGCGAGGACGGCGCGGCCGGGAAGTTGGTGGAGTCGGGCGCCACCACCTACGGCGGGCGGTGGGTGGTGAACCCGTCCGGCGGGCTGATCTCCAAGGGCCATCCGCTGGGGGCGACCGGACTGGCGCAGGCGGCGGAGCTGGTCTGGCAGTTGCGGGGCGAGGCCGGGCCGCGCCAGGTCGCGGGGGCGCGGGTGGGACTGGCGCACAACATCGGGCTGGGCGGCGCGGCGGTGGTCACCCTCCTGCGGCGGTGAGGGGAACGCGCTGTTCGGCCACGGGGGCGGAGCGTTAGGCTCCGCTCCCGTGAGCGAGATACACGCAGCATCCTTCACCGCCACCGGCAGCGTGACCAGGGACGAGTACGACGAGGCCGCCAGGGCGGCGGGGTTGTTCCGGCGGGGCCGGGTGGTGGCCGCCCTCGGTACGGTCCTGCTCGCTTCGGCGGGCGTGACGCTGTCCTCGGACGGCCTGACCCTGGACCCCGTCCCCCTCGGGGTCGCGGTGGTGTACGGCCTCTTCGGGCTGTTCGTGCTGCCGCGGTGGGCGGTGGCCCGGGGCTTCCGCAGCGGCAGGGCCGCCGAGGAGAAGCGGGTCGTGGTGGACGGCTCGGGCATCGAGGTGTTCCGGGGCGAGGAGTCGCAGCGGATCGTGTGGGACGAGATGCGCTACTACCACGAGACGCCCCGGCTGCACGTGTTCGTGGGCCGTTCCCGCCGCCGGACGTGTCTCGTGGTGCTGCCCAAGCGGTTGTTCACCGCCCCGGGCGAGAGCGACCTCCTCGCCGCCTTCGGGCAGGAGCGGGCCGGCGACGGCTCGTAGCGCCGACGGTTCGCGGTGCCGACGGTGCGTGGCGCCGACGTGCGTGGCGCCCGGTCGGGATCAGCGGGGCGCCGCCTTCAGTTCGCAGCGGCCGTCCGTGCACTCCCGTCGCAGGCGGCCCCGGGAGAGCGTCTGGGCCAGTCCGATCGCCCAGCACATCGGGCAGCCGCGCAGCGCCAGCAGGCCGACCGGGGCGAGGGCCAGCGTGAGCGGGCCGTAGACCGGCAGGAGGGCGACGGAGCCGATCAGGGCGCCGAGCCCGATCGCGCCGCGGGCCAGGTGCCGGGGCAGGGAGGAGCTCGCGAAGTCGCGGCCGTCAGCGGTCTGCATCGTCGCCTCCAGGCGTCGGGTGAAGGGTGTGCCGAAGGGTCGCGCGGGCCCGGTGCAGCCGGGACTTCATCGCGGCGGGTGTGAGCCCGAGCGCGTCCGCGGCCATCCGGCCGCTGTAGCCCTGGATGTCCCGCATGATCAGCACCCGCCGCTGGTCGGCGGGGAGGGCGGCGATCGCCCGCGCCACCCGGGCGGCCTCCAGGCGTTCCAGTACCTCCTCCTCGGCCGAGACGACCGCCTCGTCGGTGTCCGGCAGCGGAGCGCGCTCGCGGGGCATCAGCTTGGCCCGGCGCAGGCACTCGTTGCGGACGATGCGGAACATCCACGAGGCCAGGGCGCCGGACGCGCGCAGCATGCCGATCTTCCGGTAGAGGATGATCAGCGCCTCCTGGGCCGCGTCCTCGGCGTCCTCGGGTGAGGCGCACAGCGAGAACGCGAACCTCCGCACGTTCGGGTGCGATCCGCAGACCAGCGCGGTGACCGCGTCGAGGTCCCCGCCCTGCGCGGCGACGATCAGCGGCTCGGCGGGCCAGGTCGACTCAGCCACGGGAGCGGCTCCGTCGGCGCGCCACGAGGACGGTGCACGTGCAGAGCAGGAGCAGGACGACGGCGCCCACGGCGACAAGAGTGATCACGACAACCTCCGGGTCAGGTGCCGATCCGGGCGTCGGCACATGCATAAGAGGCGTGGGCGTCGCGAAAGGATTCACCCGAAGCCGACCCGGTTCATCCCAGGGCCGGGTCCACCACCGTCTCACCCGTCGAGGCGCGCCGGACGCAGTCTGCCAGGTCCCCGATCGGGCCGTCCCGCAGCACCAGTCCCACCGCGCCGGCGGCGAGGGCGGCCTCCGCGAGGCCGGGGTGCGCCGAGCCCGTCAGGACCAGCACCCGGCACTCCGGATCGTCGGCCAGCAGGGCGGTCACGGCCGCGAGCTCCTCCACCAGGGCCACCGCGGGCCGGGCCATGGGGTCCCGGACGACCTCGATGTCCGGCTGGAGGCCGAGCTGGAGCGCCAAGGCCGGGTTCGGCGGCTCCAGCAGGACGCGCAGGGCACGGACCTCACGGTGGTCAACAGGCATTTCTTCCACGCGGGCAGGGTATTGCCCCGCCTCCCGGCGGGCGCGCAACACGCTCCGTACGCAGTAGATCTGACGTGAAGTCAAGAGTCTTCCCAAGTGTGGGGGTGTGCGTTATACATTCCCTCACCGGTCGGGCCTAGAACGCGTTCTAGAACCGGCCCCCGCATGCGACCTCGGTGCGGCCGACGGTGCGGACGGTCGCACCGAGGTCTTCCAACGGCTGTTCGGCGGCCGTTCGGCGGCTGTCCGACAGCTGCCGACAGCTCCGCACGGCTCTTCCACGGCCCCGGTTCTCCAACGACAGGGAGCAGCACCCCCATGCCGATCGATGCCGCCAAGGCCCTCGCCGCCGACCCCCGCCTGGGGGAGATCGGCTGGGACCACAAGGACATCCAGCTCTACCACCTCGGCCTCGGCGCGGGCCGGCCGGCCACCGACCCGGACGAGCTGCGCTACACCCTCGAATCCAAGCTCCACGTCCTCCCCAGCTTCGCGACCGTCGCCGGCGCCGGGATGGCCATGATGGGCGGCCTCGCCGCCCCCGGGATCGAGATCAACCTCGCCGACGTGCTGCACGGCGGCCAGTCCATCGAGCTGCACCGGCCCGTCCCCGTCAAGGGCAGCGCCACCTCCACGGCCAAGGTCGCGGCGCTCTACGACAAGGGCAAGGCCGCCGTCGTGGTCCTGCGCACCGAGGTCGCCGACGCGGACGGGCCCCTGTGGACGAGCGACGCGCAGATCTTCGTACGGGGCGAGGGCGGGTTCGGTGGCGAGCGCGGCCCCTCCGTCCGGGAGGAACTGCCCGAGCGCGCCCCGGACCGCGTCGAGGAGCGGCACATCCGCGAGGACCAGGCGCTCCTCTACCGCCTCTCCGGCGACTGGAACCCGCTGCACGCCGACCCCGAGTTCGCCAAGACCGCCGGCTTCGACCAGCCGATCCTGCACGGCCTGTGCTCGTACGGGATGACCCTCAAGGCCGTCGTGGACACGGCCCTGGGCGGGGACGTGTCCCGGGTCCGCGCCTACCGCACGCGCTTCGCCGGGATCGTCTTCCCGGGCGAGACGCTGCGCATCCGGATGTGGCAGGAGCCCGGCCGCGTCCTGGTGTCGGTGACCGCCGTCGAACGGGACGACGCGCCGGTCCTCGCCGACACCGTCGTCGAGCACGCGTAACGACGAGCACGCGTCACCACGAGCACGCGTCACCACGAGCACGCGTAACCACGAGTACGAGACCCAAGGAGCCGCACCGTGCGCGCAGCACTGCAGAGCGAGATCGGCCAGGACAAGCTCGAGGTCGTCGACGACATGGAGGCCGTGGGCCTCGGCCCGGGCAAGGTGAAGATCCGGATCAAGGCCACCGGCCTGTGCCACTCGGACCTCTCCGCCATGAGCGGCGTCCTGCCGCAGCCCGCCCCCTTCATCCCGGGCCACGAGGGCTCCGGGGTGATCTCCGACGTGGGTGACGGGGTCACCACCCTCAAGCAGGGCGACCGGGTCCTCGTCTGCTGGCTGCCGCCGTGCGGCCACTGTCCGTCCTGCAAGCGCGGCCAGGGCCACCTGTGCCTGGCGAGCCTGGTCAACGCGGGCACCCCCAACTTCCGCCGCGCGGGCGGTGACATCTTCGGCTTCGCCGCGACCGGCACCTTCGCCGAGGAACTCGTGGTCGATGCCGCGTGCGCCGTCCCGATCCCCGACGACGTGCCCTTCGACATCGCCGCGCTCATCGGCTGCGGTGTCACCACCGGCCTCGGCGCGGCCATCAACACCGCCGAGGTGGAGGCCGGATCCTCGGTCGCCGTCATCGGCTGCGGCGGCGTCGGCATCTCCGTCATCCAGGGCGCCAAGGTCCAGGGCGCGGCCCAGATCATCGCCGTCGACCCGGTGGAGTCCCGACGCGAGGCGGCCCTGCGGTTCGGGGCCACCGAGGCCGTGGGCCCGGAGGCCTTCGACGACGCCAAGAACCGGATCACCGGCGGCGAGGGCTTCGACTACGTCTTCGAGGTCGTCGGCAAGTCCGCCACCGCGCAGACCGCCTACAAGATGACCCGCCGCGGCGGCAGCGTGGTGATCGTCGGCGCCGGCGCGATGGACGACAACTACCAGATCGACATGTTCTCGCTCTTCTTCGACGAGAAGAAGATCCTGCCGTCGATGTACGGCGGCGGGGACGTGCTCCGCTCCTACGAGCGCACCATCGCCCTGTGGCGGGCCGGCCGGGTGGACCTGGCGAGCCTGATCACGCACCGGGTGCAGCTGGCCGAGATCAACGACGCGCTCGACCAGATGCGTACGGGCGTGGCCCTGCGCACCTGCATCGAACTCTGACCTGCTCGAAGACCTGCGAGAGGAACGCTACGGATGTCACTCCCACTTGAGGGGCTCTCCGCCATCGTGACGGGCGCGGGCCGCGGGCTCGGCCGGGCCGAGGCGATCGAGCTCGCCCGGCTCGGCGCGAGCGTGGTCGTCAACGACTTCGGCCGGCCGGGCCGGGACGGCTCCGGGGAGCCCTCGGCCGCCCCGGCGCAGGAGGTCGCCGCGGAGATCCGCGCCGCGGGCGGCCGGGCGGTGGCGCACCTGGGCGACGTGGCCGACTTCGAGCAGGCGCGGGAGCTGGTCGAGCTGGCGGTCTCCAGCTTCGGGAAGCTGGACGTCCTCGTCAACAACGCGGGCATCCTGCGTGACCGGATGGTCTTCTCGATGTCGGAGGAGGAGTGGGACTCGGTGATCCGGGTCCACCTCAAGGGCCACTTCAACACCACCCACTTCGCCTCCGTGCACTGGCGCGAGCGCTCGAAGGCGGCCGGCGGCCCGGTCTACGGCCGGATCGTCAACACCTCCTCCGAGGCCTTCCTCGGCGGCTCGGCCGGTCAGCCGAACTACGCGGCGGCCAAGGGCGGCATCGTGGGCCTGACCACGTCCACCGCCCTGGCGCTCGCCAAGTACGGGGTGACGGCCAACGCCATCTGTCCGCGCGCCCGTACCCGGATGACCGAGGACGTCTTCGCCGGCTTCCAGGTCCCGGAGGAGGGCAAGTTGGACGCCCTCGCCCCCGAGCACGTCGCACCGCTCGTCGGCTACCTGGCCTCGCCCGCCTCGGCCAAGGCCAACGGGCAGCTGTTCGTCGTGCACGGCGGCATCGTGGTCGTCATGGAGCGCCCGAGGGTGGCCGCCAAGTTCGACACGGCCAAGGAGTCCTTCTCCTACGAGGAGCTCGACGAGCTCCTGACCCCGCACTACGACTCCCGCCCGGCGAACGAGACCTTCGCCGCGACGGAGGTCCTGGGCCTCAAGCACGCCTGACTCCGCGGGCGCGACAGCCCCCGCCGTCCGCCCTCCGCCCTCCGCCCTCCGCCCTAGCGTCCGGCCAGCGGTGCCTGCTGGAGCGGGACCGGGCGGGGGGCGGTCGGCGTGGCCGGCTCCGGCGCCACCGGAGTCACCGGCGGGGGAGGCGAGAGGGGCAGGTTCAGGCCGACCATCCCGCAGGGCACCTCGGGGGTCGCGTACGGGAGGTGCAGGCGGCCCTGCGCGCTCCACAGGCCGCTCCCGCCGAGCCAGCCCGTGGGGGCGGTGAGCCGGAAGACGCGCCGGTCGGCGGGGCGCCACAGCCCGATGTCGCCCTCGGGCAGCCGCAGCGCCACCCCGCAGGTCTCCGGCATCAGGGACTGGCCGGGCTGGACCGCGAACGGCCGGGCGTCACCGAGCCGGGCCAGGCACTCCGGGAAGCGGACGGGCAGGGAGCTGCCGAGTACGCCCCAGCCGAGGCGGGCGGTGCCCGGGGCGTCGGAGCGGATCAGCAGCAGCCCGCTGTCCGGGTCGGCCAGCAGCAGCCGGTCGTCGCTGTCCTCGGTGATCTGCAGCAGCGGGGACACCCCGCCGCTCCCCAGGTCCACGGCGACGGCCTTGGTGATGCCCTCCAGCTCGCGGTCCAGGGCCAGCAGTCGGCCCGCCCGGTCCAGCCAGACGCCGCCCGAGCACCGTCCCGGGATCCGGGCGACGGGCCGGGGCCCCGACGGGCCCCCGGTCACCTGCCAGACCGTGGTCACGGTGTCCTCCGCGGCCAGGGCGAAGGCGCCGGCTGCGGCCGGGCACGGCGGGAGCAGGCGCACCCGTACGCCCTCCTGCGCCTCCACGCCGCCCAGCTGGAGCTCCCCGGTGCTCGGCCCGGCCTCGGCTCCCGTCGGGTAGAGCAGCGCGAAGGCGTGCCGCTCCGCCACCCGCCGGTGGATCAGCACCCGTCCGTCGGCCAGCGGCAGCACCTCGCTGTCCGCCTCCTCGGGCTGGGCGAGCGGCAGCGGTACCGCGTACGCCTCGGGCCCGGCGAGGGTCCAGCGCTCCGCGTAGAGGGCGTCGCCCTCCCCGGCCAGCCGGGCGGCGTACGACCCGTCCGCGGCGATGGTGAACGCGGTCGTGGTCGTCATTTCGATGGCACAGACAGTCATCCGTGGTCACCTCCGGGGGGGAAGCTAGTTTTCGGGCATCACGGCGAACAACACCACCAACACCGCTTCACACATACGGGTGTCCGTGCGGCGATTCGCGCGTGGCGGACGAGGCGTTTGTGCTGTTCGGCATCGGGGCGGGGGCCCGCAACCGGTCCGGGGCCGGTCCCGGGGCAGGCCCGGCACGGAGCGGACGGCGGAAATCATCCGGTATGTCCTAGCCAGCAGGTCGGGGCCCCGTCCGGCAGGGCTGTCCTGACCGGGACGGTCGCCCCGGACGGTAGCCTTGGCCCGTGCCCCGTCTCTCTGAAGTCATCGCCGCGCTGGACGCTCTCTGGCCCCCCTCGCGGGCCGAGCAGTGGGATGCCGTCGGAACCGTCTGCGGCGACCCGGACGCCGAGGTCACCCGGGTGCTGTTCGCCGTGGACCCCGTTCAGGAGATCGCCGACGAGGCGGTCAAGCTGGGTGCCGATCTGATCATCACCCACCACCCCCTCTACCTCCGGGGCACCACCACCGTCGAGGCCGGCACCTTCAAGGGCCGCGTCGTGCACACGCTGATCAAGAACGACATCGCGCTGCACGTCGCGCACACCAACGCCGACACCGCCGACCCGGGAGTCTCCGACGCCCTCGCCGGCGCCCTCGACCTGCGCATCACCGGCCCGCTGGTGCCCGATCCGACCGATCCGGAAGGCCGTCGCGGCCTCGGCCGGATCTGCGAACTGGACCACCCCGAGACCCTGCGCGAGTTCGCGGCCCGCGCCGCGGCCTGGCTGCCGCCGACCGCCCAGGGCATCCGCGTGGCCGGCGACCCGGACATGCCGGTCCGCCGCATCGCCGTCAGCGGCGGCTCCGGCGACAGCCTCTTCGAGCAGGTCCGCGCCGCCGGTGTGGACGTCTTCCTGACCGCGGACCTGCGCCACCACCCGGTGTCCGAGGCCCGTGAGACGAGCCGCCCGCTCGCCCTCGTCGACGCCGCGCACTGGGCCACCGAGTGGCCCTGGTGCGAGCAGGCCGCCGCGCAGCTCGACGCGATCTCCGAGCGCCACGGCTGGGGTCTGCGGACCCACGTCTCGCGCGCGGTCACCGACCCTTGGACGGCCCACGCGCCGTCCGTCACACCCCCTTCTATCTCTGGAGCCCCCAACTGAACGCCGAGCCCGCCGACCAGATCCGACTTCTCGACGTCCAGGCGCTGGACGTCCGGCTGTCTCAGCTCGCCCACAAGCGCAAGTCGCTGCCCGAGCACGCCGAGCTCGACTCGCTCACCAAGGACCTGGCGCAGCAGCGCGACCTGCTCGTCGCCGCCCAGACCCAGGCGAGCGACACCGCGCGCGAGCAGACCAAGGCGGAGCAGGACGTGGACCAGGTGCGCCAGCGCGCCGTCCGCGACCAGCAGCGGCTCGACTCGGGCGTGGGCATCTCGGCCCGGGACCTGGCGAACCTGCAGAGCGAGGTCGTCTCCCTCGCCAAGCGTCAGGGTGACCTGGAGGACGTGGTCCTGGAGGTCATGGAGCGTCTGGAGGGTGCGCAGGAGCGCGTCGCCGGGCTGACCGAGCGCGTCTCGGCCCTGGAGGCCAAGGCCGCGGACGCCACCGCCCGCCGTGACGCGGCGACCTCCGAGATCGACACCGAGGTCGCGAAGGTCACCAAGGACCGCGAGGTCATCGTCGCGTCCATGCCGGCCGACCTGATGGCGCTGTACGAGAAGATCCGCGTCAAGCAGGGCGGGGTCGGTGCCGCGCGCCTCTACCAGCGTCGCTGCGAGGGCTGCCGGCTGGAGCTCGACATGGCCGAGGTCAACGAGATCAAGGCCGCGGCCCGCGACCAGGTCGTCCGTCACGAGAACTGCGGCCGCATCCTGGTCCGTACGGCCGACTCGGGCATCTGATGCAGACGTCCGTCCGGTTCGTGGTGGAGGCGGACGGTGGGTCCCGGGGCAACCCGGGGCCGGCCGGCTACGGCGCGGTGGTGCTCGACCCGGCGACGGGCGAGACGCTGGCCGAGCGCGCGGAGTACATCGGTGTCGCGACGAACAACGTGGCCGAGTACAAGGGCCTGATCGCGGGGCTCGCCGCGGCCCGTGAGCTCGCCTCCGACGCCCAGGTCCTGGTTCGGATGGACTCCAAGCTGGTCGTCGAGCAGATGTCGGGCCGCTGGAAGATCAGGCACCCGGACATGAAGCCGCTCGCCGCCGAGGCCGCGCGGATCCTGCCGCGCGCGCAGGTCACGTACGAGTGGATCCCGCGCGAGCAGAACAAGCACGCGGACCGGCTCGCGAACGAGGCGATGGACGCGGGCAAGCGCGGCAAGCAGTGGGAGCCGTCGGCGTCCACGGCCGCCCTCGACCACGGCGCGGCGCGCGCCCTGGCCACCCCGCCGGCGCCGGTGGGCCCGCCGGGGGACGCGGCGAAGGGGGCCGCGGCGGTGCGAGCGGCACTGGTCACCGCCGCCGCGGGCACGGCCACGCCCACGCCCATGCCCACGTCCGCCCAGGAGCTCGCCGACGCGCTGTTCGCCGACGACGAGGCCCTGACCGAGGCCATCGAGCCCTGCCTCGACGCCGATGCCCCGGCGGTCGCCGCCGGCAGCCACGGCTGGGGCCCGGATATGGGGGCACCGGCCACCTTCGTGCTGCTGCGGCACGGGGAGACCGCCCTCACCCCGCAGAAGCGCTTCTCCGGCAGCGGCGGCAGTGACCCCGAACTCTCCCCGGCGGGCCTGCGGCAGGCCGCCGCGGTCGCCGAGGCGCTGGCCGCCCGCGGCACCGTCCAGACGGTCATCAGCTCCCCGCTGCGCCGTTGCCGGGAGACCGCGAAGGCGGTCGCGGACCGCCTCGGCCTGACCGTGACGGTCGAAGAGGGCCTGCGCGAGGTGGACTTCGGGGCGTGGGAGGGCCTGACCTTCGCCGAGGTGCAGCAGCGCTTCCCGGACGACCTGCAGGCGTGGCTGGACTCCCCGAAGGCGGCCCCGACGGGCGGCGGCGAGAGCTTCATGTCCGCCACCCGCCGGATCTCGGCGACCCGCGACCGTCTGCTGTCCGCGCACGCGGGCCGCACGGTCCTGCTGGTCACCCATGTGACCCCGGTCAAGATCCTGGTCCGCCTGGCCCTGGGCGCCCCGCCGGAGGCTCTGTTCCGCATGGAACTCTCGGCGGCGTCGCTGTCGGCGGTGGCCTACTACGCGGACGGCAACGCCTCGGTCCGCCTCCTGAACGACACCTCCCACCTGCGGTAGGGCCTGCGGGGGGCCGGGCGGGATCCAGGCCCGGCGGGGCCGTTCCCTCGGGCCGGGCGGGATCCGGTGCGGGTCGTTCCTTCGGGCGGGGCGGGAACTCGACCACGGTGCGGACCGGTCCGCGGGGCGGGGCGGGAACTCGACCACGGTGCGGGCGGGTCCGCGGGGCCGGGCAGGGGTGTCTCCTCGGCTCGCGCGACGCGGGCACGTCTCGGCTGTGGGTCGGTGGTTGCGCGCTCGTCCTGCGGGGACACCCCTGCCCGTCCCCGCTCCCCATGCGTCGGGGCGGCTTCGGGGCACTGTCGAACGCATCGCCGTGGGGCGGGGACACGGGGGAGTGTCCCCGCAGGACGAGCGCGCACCACCGGGTACAGCCGAGACATGCCGTACCGCGCGAGCCGAGGAGACACTCCGCCGGGGCACCGACCCACACCGAAGCGATCCCTGCCGGGAGCCACCGGGTACGCGCAGCCGAACCCAGCCCCGCCGGCGATTGAGGCGCGGGGCCCGGGGCCCGGGGCAGCACCCCGCCACCACCGCCCCAGCGGGAGCCCGAGGGCTGATGCCGAGAACCGCCTCCCCGAACGGGAGTGGAAGCGGCAGACGAGCCGGCCTGTACGCCGGGTTCTGTCGCCCGGTGACCTCGCGGTCGCCGGGGAGACGGCCATCCATCTAGGACCGGTGTTGCCACCGGCCTCGTGCGGTCTACCCGCGAACTCGGGCGAGCAGCCCTCGATCGTTCGCGCAGACCCGTCCGGGGACGGATCCTCTTGACCTTGCTCCGGGTGGGGTTTACCTAGCCGCCTGAGTCACCTCAGGCGCTGGTGGTCTCTTACACCACCGTTTCACCCTTACCGAGGGCCGAAGCCCCTGGCGGTCTGTTTTCTGTGGCACTGTCCCGCGGGTCACCCCGGGTGGCCGTTAGCCACCACCCTGCCCTGTGGAGCCCGGACGTTCCTCGGCGGGATCCTGAGACCCCGACGCGGCCGCCCGGCCGACTCGTCTGCCGTGGCGACCATGTTACCCGGGGCGACGGGCGAGCCCGACCTCGACGCCGACGACCCGCGCCGGCGGCCCGCGACCTCCCAGGCCGTTCCGCGACGGCCTAGGCGGGCGAGAAGAGGATCTTCGACGTGCCCGGGTCGGCCTCGGTCAGCCGGACCCGGATCCGGTCGCCCAGGGGTAGGTCGAGCGTGCTGGACCGGATGCGGCCGACCACCGCCGGGTCCTCCAGGTGGACCGTGCCCACCAGCGGCTCCCGGTCCTCGACCTCGATGACCGTGGCCTCGAAGGTCTCCCCGACGCGGTCCTTGAGCACGGCGGCCTCGACCAGGTCCACCGACTCCCGCTCGACCGTGTTCGCTCGCCGGCTGCCCTGCGCCATCTCCTCCGGGAGCGCGGGGAGGGCCGCGAGCACCCACGGCGGCGGTTCCGTCCCGGCCACCGCCGCCAGGCACAACTCCCCGGCGTAGCGGTCGACGAGCCGGCGCAGCGGCGCGGTGCAGTGCGTGTACGGGGCCGCCACCGCGGAATGGATCGCCGGGTCGGGGCTCTCGCCGCCGGTGAAGACCGTGTAGCCCGCGCCGCGCAGCAGGGCCGTGCACTCCTGGAGGAAGGCGGCGTGGGCGGGGCGGTGCGGGTCGAGGGAGCGCACGAGTTCGGCGTACGGCACATGGTGCGGCCAGTCGATCCGCAGGGCCTTCGCGGTCCGCCGGAGCCTGCCGACCGCGCCGTCGGGGGCGCTGGGCAACGTACGCAGGATGCCCGTGCCGGTGGCCAGCATCAGATCGGCCGCGGCCATGCCGGTCATCAGGGAGATCTGCGCGTTCCAGCCGTCGGCGGGCAGCGGGGCGCGGTAGGCCAGGGAGTACGTGCCGTCGCGCTCGACGACCTCCTGCTCGGGCACGTTGAGGGAGATGCCGCCGCGGGCCTGTTCCAGGGCCTCGCGGAGCTGGCCGACGTCCTTCAGGAGGGCGAGGGGTTCCTCCGCCGTACCGGTGTCGATGGCCTTCTGGACGCCGTCGTAGTCGAGCCTGGCCCGGCTGCGGATCAGCGCGCGGCGGACGTCGACGGTCTCGACGCGGCCGTCGGGGTCCAGGTCGAAGCGCCACACCAGGGCCGGGCGGATCCGGTCGGGCAGCAGGCTGGCCGCGCCCTCCGAGAGGACGGTCGGGTGCAGCGGGACCCTCCCGTCGGGGAAGTACATGGTGCTCACGCGGCGGTGGGCCTCGGCGTCGAGCGCGCCGCCGGGGGTGACGAAGGCGGCGACGTCGGCGATGGCGTAGTGGACCCGGTAACCGCCGCCGGAGCGCTTCGCCAGGTGCATGGCCTGGTCGAGGTCGACGGAGGCCGGCGGGTCGATCGTGAAGAAGGGGATGTCCGTACTGTCCAGCTCCGGGAGGCGGGGGTGCGTCGCCGCGTGCTCGGCCTCGGCGAGGGCCGCGGCCGGGAACGCCTCGGGCACCTCCAGCTTCGTCCGCAGTTCGCGCAGCGCGGCCCGCAGAGCAGCCCCGTCTGCGCCGGCCATGTGGATCTGACGGCGTGGCATGCGTCGAGCCTAGAGCGGGCGGCCTCGGACGGCGCGGCGAGCGGGGGCGGCGGACGTCTACCCTGGCTCGGGGGCCGCACCCCCTGCGACGTCGTACCGAAGGAGAACCACCGTGCTCGTGCTGCTGCCGCCGTCCGAAGGAAAGGCCGCCGGCGGCTCCGGCGCACCCCTGAGGCCGGAGGCGCTGTCCCTGCCCGGTCTCGCTCCGGCCCGTGCGGCGGTGCTGGAGGAGCTGGTCGAGCTGTGCGCGGCGGACGAGCTGAAGGCGCGCGAGGTGCTGGGCCTGAGCGAGGGCCTGCGCGGCGAGGTCGCCAAGAACGTGGAGCTGCGGACGGCGGGGGCCCGTCCGGCGGGCGAGATCTACACGGGTGTGCTCTACGACGCGCTCGGTCTGGCCGATCTGCCCGCGGCGGCGCGGGCATCGGCCGAGGACGCGCTGCTCGTCTTCTCGGGGCTGTGGGGCGCGGTGCGGATCACCGACGCGATCCCCTCGTACCGCTGCTCGATGGGCGTGAAGCTGCCCGGGCTGGGCGCGCTGGGCGCGTACTGGCGGGTGCCGATGGCGGAGGTCATGCCGGAGGCGGCCGGGGACGGGCTGGTGCTGGACCTGCGGTCGGCGGCGTACGGGGCGGCGTGGAAGCCGAAGGGCGAGGTGGCGGGGCGGACCGCGACCGTCCGGGTGCTGCACTCGCAGATCGTGGACGGGGTGGAGAAGCGGTCGGTGGTGAGCCACTTCAACAAGGCGACGAAGGGTCGGCTGGTACGGGACCTGCTGACGGCGGGGGCCGCGCCGACCTCGCCCGCCGAGCTGGTCACGGCCCTGCGGGACCTGGGGTACACGGTCGAGGCCGAGGCCCCCGCGAAGCCGGCGAAGGCCTGGTCCCTCGATGTGGTCGTGACGCAGATCCACCACTGACGCGCCGCCCCGATTTCAGCCCCGCCCGCGTTCGAGGCGCGGGCTCCGGGGCGGCCGCCCGGGGAGAGACGGGCTAGTGGCCCAGGGGCCAGGCGACCGCGGCCGGGGTCAGGTTCGCGGTACCCGCGTAAGCGGCGCAGGCGTCCGTCAGGGTTTCCAGGAGGGTGAGCGGGTCCGGGAGGGTGTGCTCCATGCCGCGGATCCAGGTCACCGCCTGGTCACCGGGCAGAGCTGCCGGCGGGACCAGGACGTAGCTGCCGCGGCAGTGCCAGCGCAGGCCCGGGTGCTCGTCCATCGTCTCGGGGTGGCAGTCCAGTTCGCACGGCCACCACTCGTCCTCGTCCTCGGGGGTGCCGCGGGTGGCGGTGAAGAAGAGCATCCGGGCCTGTTCGCCGGTGCCGCTCGATTCGGCGACGGGGCCGACCTCGATCCCGGCGTCGAGCAGTCGGGCGAGGGCTGCGGTGCCGGCCTCCAGCGGGACGTCGAGCACGTCGTGGACCATGCCGGTCGCGGTGATGAAGTTGGCCTGGGGCTGGTTGCGTACCCAGCGTTCGACCTGTGCGCGGTCGGTGGTCGACTGGGTCTGCCAGGCGAAGGAGACGGGGTGCCGTGCGGGCGTCGGACAGCCGATCCGGTCGCACGAACAGCGGTAACCGGCGGGATGGGCGGCGGGGGCGAGCGGCAGGCCCGCGGCGGCGACGGCCAGGAGGAGCGCCTCGCGCTCCGCTCCGGGATCCTCGGCGGTGGGTTTCTGCCGCCGGCGCAGCCACTGGGAAATCCTGCTCTGCTCGCCGCGTTTGACGCGGCCGGACTCAGACCCCATCTATCCCCTCACCTCACCGTATCCCCGGCGGACCGACCCATCGTCCCACCATCCTGAGCCCCGGGTGACCGCTCTTGACGACCGGGGGGTTGGAGATACGCGACCAGAAATCCCCACATAACCATAGAATCCGGCCAAATGTTCTCGGCCGATCTTCGGTTCCCTGCCCGCTATCGGGCGGTGACGTTGGCCACCCCGCCCAGCACCCGGTCCACGAGCGCGTCGGTGTAAGCGTGCGTCAGGGGCGCGGTGCGCAGCAGCCAGCGGTAGGTCAGCGGTCCCACGAGCATCTCCACCATCAGCCGCAGATCCGTGTCCGGCGCGAGGTGGCCGGCCTCGCGGGCCGCGTGCAGCCGGGCCTCGTAGAGGGCGAGCTGGGGCTCCAGCAGTTGCTCGGTGAAGCGGGCGCCGAGCTCGGGGTCGGTGGCCCCGGCCGCCGTCAGGGCGCGGGTGGGGGCGTCGTACTTCTCGTCGTTGAACTGGTCGACCGTCGCCCGCAGGACGAGTTTCAGGTCCGCCGCGAGATCCCCGGTGTCGGGGAAGCCGGTCCACTCGGCCTCCGTCTCCGCGTCCCCGGCGAGAGCGAGCGAGGCGTCGAGGAGGACGGCGGCCTTCGAGGGCCACCAGCGGTAGATGGTCTGCTTGCCGACGCCCGCGCGGGCGGCGATGGCCTCGATGGTCAGCTTGTTGTAGCCGACCTCCCCGACGAGGGCGAGCGCGGCGTCGAGGATGGCGTGCCGGGAGCGGTCGCTGCGGCGGGTGGCGTCAGGGGTCTTGGGCATGACCTGAAATTACCAAAGCGAGACGTCTCGTCTTTCCCCAGGTTTGCGTAAACCACCCGATCAGTTCACTGTGCTGTCCAGGTGAAGGAGAGACGATTCTCTCCAGCACTCGTCCCGAGTCGTGAAAGTCGTGAGGAGCCTTCTTTGCGCAGAGACGCCACACCCCGGCGCTACCTGATGTGCCCACCCGCACACTTCAAGGTCACGTACTCCATCAATCCGTGGATGGATCCCACGAAACCGGTGGACCTGCCCCTCGCACTGGCCCAGTGGGAAGACCTGAGGGATCGTTACCGCTCCCTCGGCCACATCGTCGAGACCCTCGAACCCGACCCGGCGCTGCCCGACATGGTCTTCGCGGCGAACGGGGCCCTCGTCGTGGACGGCCGGGTCCTCGGGGCCCGGTTCGCCTACCCGGAACGCACCGCCGAGGCCGCGCGGCACCTCGCATGGTTCCGTGCCGCCGGTTACCCGGAGATCCACGAGCCCTCCCACGTGAACGAGGGTGAGGGGGACTTCGCGGTCACCGAGCACTACATCCTGGCCGGTCGGGGCTTCCGCTCCAGTCCGCTCTCGCACGACGAGGCCCAGGAGTTCTTCGGCCGCCCGGTCATCGGCCTCGACCTGGTGGATCCGCGCTACTACCACCTGGACACGGCGCTCAGCGTCCTCGACGGCGACGAGATCATGTACTACCCGGAGGCCTTCTCACCCGGCAGCCAGGGAGTGCTCAGGCGGCTCTTCCCGGACGCCCTGATCGCCGACGGCCGGGACGCGGCCGCCCTCGGTCTGAACGCGGTCTCCGACGGCCTGCACGTCCTGCTCCCGCAGGCGGCGACCGGCCTGCTGGAGCCGCTGCGGGACCGGGGCTTCGAGCCGGTCCCGATGGATCTGGGCGAGCTGCTCAAGGGCGGCGGCAGCGTGAAGTGCTGCACCCAGGAGCTGCGCCCGTAGGACCGGCCACGGCTACGGTGCCGGGGGCCAGGCCTGGCCCCAGTCGGCGTCCCGGGCGGCCTTGTAGAGGTCGCCCTGACGCTTGGTCACGTTGACCCGGGTCAGGCCGTCCCCCTCGGGGCCGCACAGTTCCAGCAGGACGAGCCCCTTCCGGATCTGCGGCCTCCGCGTGATCCGGGAGGCGGCCGGCTCCGTCGGGAAGCGGGTGGCGGCGACGTAGCTGAACTTCTCGTCCTCGTAGGGCAGCGAGCCGCCCTTGACCTGGCGGTGCAGGGAGGACCGGCTCACCCGCGCCGAGAAGTGGCACCAGTCCTGGCCGACCTCGATCGGACAGGTCCCGTCGTGCGGGCACGGGGCGGCGATCCGCAGCCCGGCCTCGATCAGCTGGTCGCGGGCCTCGCGGATGCGCAGGTAGCCCTCCGGCGTGCCCGGCTCGATCAGCACCACGGCCTGGCCGGCCCGCGCCGCCTCGGCGACGACGGCCGTGCGCGCCGGTGCGGTCAGTTCACCCAGTACGTAGGAGACCGTCACCAGGTCCACCTCGGGCAGGGTCAGCCCGGAGCCGATGACCGCCCGGCGCCAGGCCGCGGCGCGGAGCACCTCCGAGGAGGACGCCGCCGCCAGTTCCCGGCCGAGGGCCAGGGCCGGCTCCGCCCAGTCCAGCACCGTGGTCTCCCGCGGGCCGTCCCAGGTGGCGTCCACCGCCCAGGTCGCGGCACCCGTGCCGCCGCCCACGTCCACGTGCGAGCCCGGCGCCCAGTCGGGCGCGGCCTCGGCCAGCCCGTCGAGGGCGCCCCGGACGGCCTCGAAGGTGGCGGGCATCCGGTACGCCGCGTACGCCGCCACGTCGGAACGGTCGCGCAGTACGGGCGCGTCGGTCGGGGTCTGCCCCCGGTAGCTGGCGATGAGCCGCTCGACGGCGGCGGTGGCCTGCTTCGGCGGGAGCCCGTCGAGCAGTCCGCCGAGCGTGCGGCGGAGGGTTTCGGCGGAGGTGGGGGCGGAGGCGTTCACCGGCGAAGTTTATGCCGCCGGGCCACGTGGCCCCGCCCCGGGACGGGAGCGGCGCCGGCGTGGGCGGACCGCGGCGCCGCGAGGTGCGCCGGGTCATCGGCTGCCCGCGATCCATCGTCGGACGGCCGCGTTGGTGGTCTCGTCGAGTGCGGCGACGGCCTCGACGGCGTGCCGGTCCGCGGTGAGCGGTGGGATGCCGGCGGTGGTCAGCGCGGCGAGCAGGTCGAGGCGCCTGCGCTGTGCCGCGCCGATCCGGCCGGCGGACCCCTGCCGCGGGTCCGGGGTCACCGCGTCGCCTTCGAAGGAAGCCTCCTCCTCGTCGGCCAGTCCCCACACCCCGGGGAAGCGGTAGGGGTCGAGCGCCTCCTGTGGTGTCAGCGCGGGTGGGGAAGCGCGCCACGGTTTCATGCGGGGACCTCCTGGAGGCTGCCTGGGGGTGGGGGCGTCGCGGGCGCGCGGTGGTGAGCGCTCATGTCCGCTGCTCGTGCAGGACGTGGGCGCCCGCCGCGATGACCTCGGCGAGCTGATGGGCGACGGAGACGCTGCATCCGCCGAGCCGGACGAACCCGCGCGAGCCCACGGGCCCGTCGTTGGTCAGGGAGGGCAGGACCAGCCCCGCGAGCGCGAGGGCTGCCTCAAGACTCGTGACGGCTTCCAGGCCCGCTTGGTAGGCGGCGTCCTGAAGTCGCTTGTAGCGCAGTCGCTCGGCGTGGGAGGGCTCGTACACCATCGTTGCTGTCCTCGCGGTCGGTCGGTCGTGGGTGTGGTGGCGTGTGGTGCTGCGGAGTCCGGGCAGCCGTCGGCTCGAGATGGCGGACCGCCCGTGACTTATCGGAATCGGTTGTCGTTCCTCAGGTGAAAACGATCACTGAGGCTCCGGGAAGGACCACGTACTCCATGCGGTCAGCGGCGCTCGCGCTTTCCTCCCCGGCGCCGTACGCACCCCCGGCCGGGGGCTGTCCGGACGGGATCGTCATGCCCCGTAGTGGAGTTCGGGGGTCGTGGAGGGCCTGGAGCTGCGGTGCCGTGGCGTGGATTGGCGGGGCGGTCGGGTGAGCGTGATCTGGCGGACGAGCTGTTGGAAGCAGGCGAGCGCGGCGATGGCGGGCAGGGTCGCGGCGGCCTGGGCGGCGATCGTCCTCGGCGCCTGCGACACGCACAGCAGCGTGGCCAAGGTGGAGAACAACAGGACGACGGACCACGAGTGGGCGGCTCGGCGCTGGTGCAGCGCCGCCCTCAGGATGGACAGGGAGGCGACCGTCCAGGGGCCGTAGATCAGCAGCGGCCACCAGCCGACCACGTCGTGGGCGGTACGGGGCATCGCGCTGTGCCGAAGGGCGTCACAGATCGCGAGGCCGCTGAGGGTACTCACGACGGCGGCGATGAGCGCGACCAACAGGGCCGTGCACAGGCTGCCCGTCCGGAGCAGGGCCACGGTCGGCGCCCTCGCCGGGACGGTCCGGCGGTGGCCCCGGGACGCCGGCGCCTGCGGCAGCCCGAAGGTGTCCGGCGGGCCGGCCACCGGAACATCGGTGCCCATCGGGCCGTTCGCCTCGTCGAAGACGGCCTTTCCGAAGGTCTCCGTCCGGCCGGCGGCCATGCTCCCCTGAAGGAGAAAGGCGAGCTCCTCCGCCGGATCCCATCCGCTGTTCGTGGCCGTCAGCAGGTCCGGATCCGGCCCGGGCCGGAACGCGTGGGCCTCCGGTGACGGGGGGAAGCCGCTCCGGTCGGGATGGTCGCGATGATCGGGATGGTCGGGACGACCGAGCGGTCCGTACGGTTCATACACGGGAGTCCTGCTTCGCCGGCTCGTCGGCGTACATCCCGGACGCGGCCACGTCGCGCGATCGCAGATCGAACTCGCGATGGATCGCGCCGATCTCCTTCAGGAAATCCTCGACGACCGAGGCCGAGTAATTCAGTTCGATTTCCCGACCTTCTTGATGCAGGGTCGCGTTCCCGCCCTGAGCGCGGTCCGGTGAAGCCGGCGTGAATGTCCACGTGCCCATGCGGGCGCCCCCGGGGGGAACGGCGAGATCTTTGTCTGTTGTATGACGATGAAAGATTGCGCCGAGGTTTGCTCTTGTCATAGTCCACCCAACGCTTCCGGCGTCGGGCAGGGTATGCGCCATGCGGGTGATGATGGCGTGGCGGGTGGGTGTCGACCCGCATCATGCAAATCGGAAAAGACTGCAATCCGGCTGCGTGCTGCACATGGTGCATTGAGAGGGCGGGGCCATAACCCTGCATATGCCGATGCGTTGTGTCGTTGTGTTGCCGAGGGTTCGACCGCGAGCCCCGCTGCATGGATCCGTCACTGGAAAGGGACCGCTGTGGCAGACGTGTTGATGAGGCTTGTGCTGATCTGTGCAGTGCTGGGTGCGTTCTGGGGCGCACTGACATCGTCCGGGGTGGGCCGAATGCGGCACAGGGACGTTCTCGAACTGAGGCGTCAGCAGCACTTCAGGTCTGTCCTGACCCGGAACGCGCAGCTCGGCCGGCTCACCCGGCAGCAAGCGCCGGCGGCTGCCGAACCGGCGCGAGAACCCGGCGGCGGTGCGGCGGCGTGTGCCGCCTGTGGAGCCCTGTCCGGTTGGGAGGGCGGCGTCACCGGCTGAGCTTCGGCGCCGCCCATCGCCTACGCGGGCCGGGTGTGGATCCGGTTGGTGTCACGGATGAACCGGCGACTCTGCTCGGGTCCGAGCGCCTGCGCCTGCAGGTGGTCGTACATGAGGTGGTAGGGCCGGCGGTCCGCGGCCTTCTCCAGGTAGAGGTCGCTGGTGAAGCGCTCCAGATACACGACTCCCGCGTCACTGTCGGGGAACGAGAGGATGGAGAACTGCCCCGAGACGCCGGGGTGGGCTCCCGCGGTGTGCGAGAGGACCTGCACGGTGATGTGCGGTTGGGCGCTGAGCCGGTCCAGATGATCGAGCTGTTCGCGCATGATGTCGGGGGTGCCGACGGCGCGGTGTAATGCCGATTCGTCCAGGACGACCCATAAGCGCAGGGAGCGGGCGGGGTGGTGGGCGCGATGCTGGCGCCGTAGCCGTACCTGGAGCAGGGTGGCGGCCTGCTCGGCCGTGATGTGCGGGTTCGTCTCGGCGATGACCGCGGCGGCGTAGGCGGGGGTCTGCAGCAGACCGGGGATCACCAGGGGCTCGTACGAGTGGATGGCGACGGCCTCCGTCTCCATCCCGACGAACACGCTGTAGGGGACGTCGCCGTACGCGACCCACCAGCCCTGCTGGCGGGACTGCTTCGCCATCCGCATCATCGAGGCGACGAGCGACTGGTCGCTGACCTCGTAGAGCTCGCACAGATCGCGCACGTCGCGGGGGTTGATGGCGCGACGCCCCGTCTCCAGCAGGCTGATCTTGGACTGGGACACCAGGAGCCGACCCGCCACCTGCTGGGACGTCATGCCCGCGGCACGGCGTAGCTGGCGAAGTTCCGCCCCCAGGCGGCGCCTTCTGACGGTGGGGCTTCCGATCGCCGCCATGGGCGGTCTACCTCCAACTACGGGGCTTCATGCAGAAGTGCGCACCCAGGGACAAGTATCGCCAAAAGCATTCTGCATACCCGAACCGACGAGGCGTGCACCCGCACGGCGAAAACCACCTGTTCGGCCCAAGGGCAACCCCCTCGACGGGCCACCCGGCGCCGGTCGGCCGCACCCCTCGCCACGACCCTGACCAGCGGGAACGGTCACGGTTTCAGACCGCTGACGTTCCCGCCGGACGGGTTGCTCCATTCGGGTGACCGAGGGCGGTCAGAGAGCGGCGGGTTCCAGCGGTTCGCGGCTGCGCCACGGGCGGCACAGACCGAAGAAGGCGCTCAGGGCGAGCAGGGCGCACACCAGCTGGACCAGGGCCATCGGGACCGCGGTGTCCTCGCCCGCGATACCCACCAGGGGGGAGGCGATCGCACCCACCAGGAACGAGGTGGTGCCGAGCAGCGCGGAGGCCGAGCCGGCCGCGTGCGGGGTCCGCATCAGGGCCTGCGCGTTGGTGTTCGGCAGGACCACGCCCATCGCCGACATCAGCACGAACAGCGCGGCGGCGATCGGGGTCAGCCCGACCTCCCCGAAGACGCCGGTCGACATCAGCAGCAGGGCCACCGCGGCGACGGTGACGATCGTGAGCCCGAAGGTCAGCGCCTTGTCCAGGCTGACCCGGCCCACCAGCAGCTTGCCGTTGATCTGGCCGACGAGGATCAGGCCGACGGAGTTGAGCCCGAAGAGCAGGGAGAAGGCCTGGGGCGAGGCCCCGTAGATCTCCTGGATGACGAACGGCGAGGCGGAGATGTAGGAGAAGAGCGCGGCGAAGGCGAAGCCGCCGGTCAGGGTGTAGCCGGCGAAGACGCGGTCGCCGAGCAGCCCGCGCATGGTCCGCAGGGCCGAGCCGACGCCGCCGGTGTGCCGTCGTTCGGGCGGCAGGGTCTCGCCGAGGGCGCGCCAGACCAGCAGGGTCAACGCCGCGCCGACGACGGTGAGGACGACGAAGACCCCGCGCCAGTCGGCGAAGCGCAGCACCTGGCCGCCGATGAGCGGGGCGATGATCGGGGCGGCCCCGGATATGAGCATCAGGGTGGAGAAGAAGCGGGCCATCTCGTCGCCGTCGTACAGGTCGCGCACGACGGCGCGTGCGATGACGATCGCGGCGGCGCCGGCGAGGCCCTGGAGCAGCCGGAAGGCGATGAGCAGTTCGGCGGTCGGGGCGAGCGCGCAGATCGCGGTGGCCAGGACGTAGACGACCATGCCGATGAGCAGGGGCCGGCGGCGGCCCCACTTGTCGCTCATCGGGCCGATGACCAGCTGGCCCATGGCCATGCCGGCGAGACAGGCGGTGAGGGTGAGCTGGATGGTCGCGGCCGGGCTGTTCAGGGCGTCGGTGACCTGCGGCAGGGCCGGCAGGTACATGTCCATGGACAGCGGGGGGAGGGCGGTGAGCCCGCCGAGGATGAAGGTGACCAGCAGGCTCGTGCGGCGGGCGGCCTTCAGGGGTGTCGAGGCGGTGGGGACAGGGGGTGACGCGGGCGACGAGTCGTGCGAGGCGGCCGTCGCGGGGCCTCTCTCCGACATGCGGAACTCCAGTCTTCTCATCTGATCTACGCACCCCTGACCGACCCATGTTCTCAGCAATCGGAACGTCCGGGGAACGGGGCGTCGTGTGACGTAGCCTGCGGCCCCATGGACGAACGTACGAAGAAGATCGCCGTGGTGACGGGCGCCGGCTCCGGGATCGGCCGCTCCGTGGCGCTGACCCTGGCCGCTGCGGGCTGGGCCGTGGCCGTGGCCGGCCGTCGCACCGAGCCGCTGGAGGAGACCGCCGCGGCCGCCGGGGAGGACGCCGACGTGCTGTGCGTACGGGCGGACGTCAGCGACCCGGACGACGTGACGGCGCTCTTCGCGTCGGTCCGGGCCCGGTACGGACGCCTCGATCTGCTCTTCAACAACGCAGGCACCTTCGGGCCGGGCGGGGTCCCGCTGGAGGACCTCACCTACGAGGCCTGGCGCTCGGTCGTCGACGTCAACCTCACCGGCGCCTTCCTGTGCGCGCAGGCCGTCTTCCGGCAGATGAAACGACAGGATCCGCAGGGCGGCCGCATCATCAACAACGGCTCCATCTCGGCGCACGTGCCGCGCCCCCACTCCATCGCCTACACGGCGACCAAGCACGCGATGACCGGCCTGACCAAGTCCCTGTCGCTGGACGGGCGGCCGTACCGGATCGCCTGCGGCCAGATCGACATCGGCAACGCGGCGACCGATATGACCGAGCGGATGCAGACCGGCATCCTCCAGGCCAACGGGCAGTTGGCCGTCGAGCCGGTGATGGACGCCGCCGACGTGGCCCGCACCGTCCTGCACATGGCGGAGCTCCCGCTGGAGGCGAACGTGCAGTTCGCGACGGTGATGGCGACCTCGATGCCGTACATCGGCCGCGGCTGAGCGGTGCCGGACGGAGGGTTGCGCAGCCCGGGACGCACGGCCGGATACGCCGTACGGATCCGCGGCGGAGGCGCGGCCGAGGCGCGGCGGATCCGCCGCGGGAATCACATTGCCAGGCCGCGGGGGCGCGGTTGATCATGGCCGGATGACCGATACCGAGGTACTGCGCTACACCGCCTTCTCCCACGACCCGGACGGTGGCAACCCGGCCGGCGTCGTGCTCGACGCCGCCGGACTGGACGAGCGCGCCATGCTGGAGATCGCGGCCGAGCTGGGCTACAGCGAGTCGGCCTTCCTGACCGCCCCGCCCGAGGGGCTCGGCGGCGCGGAGGGCCGATCCTTCACCGTGCGCTACTTCAGCCCGAAGGTGGAGGTCCCCTTCTGCGGGCACGCGACCGTGGCCACGGCCGTGGCGCTGGGGGAGCGGCTCGGGCCGGGGGAGTTCCTCCTCGCCACCCGGGCGGGGACCGTACCGGTGTCCGTCACCTCCGAGGGCGGGCGGCTGCGGGCCACGCTCACCAGCGTCGAGCCGCACACCGAGGAGATCGGCGCCGCCGACCTCGCGGAAGCACTGGCCGCCCTGGACTGGCCCGAGGCCGACCTGGACCCGGCGTTCCCGCCCGCGATCGCCTACGCCGGGGCGCGGCACCTGGTGATCGGCGCCCGCACCCGGGCCCGGCTCGCGGACCTGGCCTACGACTTCGCCCGCCTGGAGGCCCTGATGCGGCGCCTGGACCTCGTCACGGTCCAGCTGGTGCACCGGACCGGCCCGGCGGAGTTCCACGTACGCAACCCCTTCCCGGTCGGCGGCGTGGTCGAGGACCCCGCCACGGGAGCCGCCGCGGCCGCCTTCGGCGCGTACGCCCGCGAGCGCGGCCTGGTCCCGGAGGACGCCGTGCTCACCCTCCACCAGGGAACGGACATGGGCCGCCCGGGGGTCCTCACGGTGGAACTGCGCGCGGGTGACCCCCGGGTCAGGGTGGGCGGCGAGGGCGTCCGCATCCCGTGAGAGGGCATGCCCGCACTACAGCCGCCCGGCGTTCCCGGCGTGGGGGTCCGGGGGCAGCGCCCCCGGCAGCGTCGCCGCAGCCGATTCAGGAGGTCCGCTCATGAGGGTGGTCGCTTTCGCCGAGGCCGACGTGCCCGAGGCGTCGGCTCGGCAGGTCGCCGCGCTGGAGGCGATGGTGTGGCCCGGCTCCACGCCGGGCCACGACCCGGCGCTGCGGCCGCGGACCATGCTGCTCGTGGACGGCTCCGGGACGGTGGCCGCCGCGCTGTCGCTGCTCCACAAGCCGATCCCGCTCGCGGGCCGTACGTACCGGGCCGCCGGGCTGAGCTCCGTGGTCGCGCTGCCGGAGCTGCGCGGCCGCGGCCTCGGCGGCCGGCTGGTGGCGGCCGCCCGCGCCGAACTGGCGGCGGACCCGGCCGTGGACCTGGCGCTCTTCAGCTGCGACCGGCCCCTGGCGGCCTTCTACGAGGCCGCCGGCTTCGAAGTGCTGCCCGGGACCGTCCTGGTGGGCGGCACCCCCGAGGATCCCCTGGCCACCGACGAGGAGGGCTTCGACAAGGTGGTGCAGGCGGCCTTCTTCACCGACGACCCGGGCCGGGTCCGCGCCGCCTTCACGGGCGTCCGCGTCCCGCTCCACCCCGGAAACACCGACAGGCTGTGGTGACGGGCCCGAGGGCCCCTCACCACAGCCTGTCGGCGGCGGTCCGAAGGAGACGTCCGCTCAGTTGGCGGGCGTCGAGTCCGAGTCCGAGGGCCGCAGCTTCGGCGCACTGGCGGCGCGGCTCCGGTCCACGAGGAACAGGGTCAGCACCGGGACCAGGTACAGCAGCCACACGGTGAGCTGGAGGACCGTGGGGTCGGGCTGGAAGTTGAAGACGCCCTTGAGCAGGGTCCCGTACCAGCTGTCCGGCGGGATCGTCTCGCTGATGTCGAAGGCCTTGTCGCCCAGGCCGCCGAGGAAGCGGGCCTCCTGGAGGTCGTGGACCCCGTACGCCAGCACGCCCGCGGCCACGATCACCAGCATGGCGCCGGTCCACCGGAAGAACTTCGCCAGATTGATCTTCAGCGTGCCCCGGTAGAAGAGGTAGCCCAGCAGGATCGCCGTGGCGATGCCCAGCAGCACGCCGATCAGCGGCGCCGAGGAACCCTCACCGCTGGCCCGTACCGACGCCCACACGAACAGCGCCGTCTCCAGGCCTTCCCGGCCGACGGCCAGGAAGGCGGTGGCGACCAGCGCCCCCGTGCCCATGGCCAGCGCCGTGTCGAGCTTGCCGTGCAGTTCGGCCTTCAGATGCCGCGCGGTGCGCTTCATCCAGAAGACCATCCACGTCACCAGACCCACCGAGATGATCGACAGGCTGCCGCCGAGCAGCTCCTGCGCCTCGAAGGTCAGCTCCTGGGTGCCGAATTCGAGCATCGCGCCGAAGGCGAGCGACAGCCCGCAGGCGATCGCGATGCCCAGCCACACCGGACGCAGGGCGTCCTTGCGGTCGGTCTTCACCAGGTAGGCGACGAGGATGCAGACGACCAGGCTGGCCTCCAGCCCCTCGCGCAGGCCGATCAGATAGTTGCCGAACACGGCGGTTGTTCCTCTCCGGCGGGGACTACGCGAACAGCGTCCGGCCCCACCAGTCGTCCTTGTCGCGGACGCCCGGCGGGACGGCGAAGACGGCCGAACCCACGTGCTGGATGTATTCGTTGAGCGCGTCGTTCTTCGACAGGTTGCGCTGGACCGGGACGAAGCCCTTGCGTATGTCGCGCTGGTAGGCGAGGAAGAACAGACCCGCGTCCAGGCGGCCCAGGCCGTCCGTGCCGTCGGTGAAGGAGTAGCCGCGGCGCAGGATCGTCGCACCGTCGTTGGTGTCCGGGTGCGCGAGGCGCACGTGCGCCTCCGGCTTCATCGCCTTCAGGAACGGCTCGTCGCGCTCCTTGGACTTGCCGACGGGGGCACCCTCGCCCTTGTCGCGGCCGAAGATGTCCTCCTGCTCCTGCAGCGAGGTCCGGTCCCAGGTCTCGATGTGCATCCGGATCCGGCGCGCCACCAGGTACGAACCACCGGTCAGCCAGTCGCTGCCGTCGCCCGCGGCGACCCACACGTGCTTGTCCAGGGCGGCCTTGTCGGTGCCGGAGATGTTCCGGGTGCCGTCCTTGAAGCCCATCATGTTGCGCGGGGTCTGCTCGTCCGGGGTGGTCGACGAGGTCTTGCCGAAGCCGAGCTGCGACCAGCGCATGGCGGTGCGGCCGAAGCCGATGCGGGCCAGCTGGCGGATCGCGTGCACCGCGACCTGCGGGTCGTCGGCGCAGGCCTGGACGCAGAGGTCGCCGCCGGAGCGGGCCGGGTCCAGGTTGTCGCCGGGGAACAGCTCCAGGTCCACCAGCGCCTCGGGGCGCCGACCCTCCAGCCCGAACCGGTCCTTGGCGAACAGGCCCGGCCCGAAGCCGATGGTCAGGGTGAGCCGGGAGGCCTTCAGGCCCAGCGCCTCGCCGGTGTCGTCCGGCGGGGCCTCCGGGAGGCCGCCGAAGCCGCCCTCACCGACCGGCAGACCGGCCGTCATCAGGCGGGCCGCCACCGTCCACTCCTTGAGGAGCTTGATCAGTTCCGCGCGGTCCTTCGTCTTCACGTCGAAGGCCGCGAAGTGCAGGCGGTCCTGCACGGCGGTCGCGATACCGGCCTGGTGCTCGCCGTGGAACGGCACGGCCGCCCCGGCGGCCGCCGCCGACACCATGTCCGGGCCGCCGCCGAAGGCCGCCACCGCACCGCCGGCCGCGGCGGCGCCGAGCGCGAACCCGGCCCCGCCCCAGCCCAGCACCGCACGCCGCGAGGGTGCCGCGCCGGAGGTCGCCGCCGCACCGTCGTCGCCTTGCTGAGACTGCTGCGGCTGCTGAGCAGCCGAGTCCGACTCGGTCATCGTCCTCTCCCGCCTGCTTCCGTCTCCGCCGGTTACTTGGTGACCGCTGCGGCGAGCTTGGAGAGCGGCTCGGCGAGCGCGTTCACGCCGTCCGAGAGCTCCTTGCGCTCCGGCTCGCCGACCTTGTCGTACGAGGTGAACTCGTAGGTGGTCTTGTCGGCGCGGTACTTGTCCAGAAGGGTGTTCAGGGCCGCGAACTGGGTGTCGAGCTGCTTGACCAGCTCCGGGTCGTTCTTCGAGGCGATCGGCTTGAGCAGCTCGAACGCCTTCTCCGCGCCCTCGACGTTGGCCTTGAAGTCGACCAGGTCGGTGCGCGAGTAGCGCTCCTCCTCACCGGTGACCTTGCCGGTGGCGACCTCGTCCAGGAGCTCCTTGGCGCCGTTGGCCATCGAGGTCGGGGTGATCTCCGCCTGGCCGACCTTCTTCTGCCAGTCGGTGAGGTCGGTGATCAGGAGGTCGGCGAGCTCCTTCTCCCGGTCGCCGATCTTGTTGTCGGCCCACAGGGCCTTCTCCAGGCGGTGCCAGCCGGTCCAGTCCTTCTCCAGGTCCTGACCGGCCTCCAGGCCGTCCTCGCGGACGTCGACCTTGGGGTCGATGTCACCGAAGGACTCGGCGACCGGCTCGGTGCGCTCCCAGCCGATGCGCGAGCCCGCGTAGAGCTTCTTCGCGCCCTCGACGTCGCCGGCCTTGACGGCGGCAGCGAAGGCCGTCGCCTTGGGGAGGGTCTCCTCGGCCTGCTGGACCACGTACGCGCGGTAGGCGGCGACCGCGGCGTCCATCTCGGGGGAGCGCTTCTCCTCGCCGCCCTTGCCGCCGGTGGCCTTGACCTTCTGGGAGATGCCGTCGCCCTTCATACCGGGCTTGCAGACGATCTCGTAGTCGCCGGCCTTGATCTCGGCGGTGATGGAGGCCTTGGTGCCGGGGCCGATGTTCTCGCGCTCGGTCACGATGCGGGCGTCCGGGAAGAGGACGTAGACCTCGGTGACCTTGGAGCCCTTGTTCTCGACGTCGATCTGCACCTTGCCGGACGGGAACTCCGTCTTCGACACCTCGCAGGCGCTGTCGGACGCCGCCACCTTGATCGCCTTGTCGCCACCCGCGTCGCTCTTCTCGGCGCAGCCGGTGACGGCGGTCAGTGCGGCCGCCACGGAGGCCGCGGCGATGACAGTGAGGCGAGCGGGGCGCATATGGGGGCTCCTGGCGTCGGACGTGAGGGGCCGCCCCGAGGAGGGAGAGGCCGTTGAGGCGGACCTAACTTAACCGAGGCTTACCTCACCCATACCCTGTCGTACCGTGATTCAGCTCACGGCTTTCGGCCACGGACACGGCCCTGTCACGGGCCCTCCACGGCAGCCCCATGGCACGGTCAAGCGGAGGTCAAGCCCGGACGGGGACGACCAGCGGCGCCCCGGTGCGCGGGTGCGGGAGCACCTCGACCGGCTGCCGGTAGACCCGGCTCAGCAGCTCGCCCTCGAACACCTCGGACGGCGGACCGTCCGCGGCGATCCGTCCGTCGTGCAGGACGGCGGCCCGGTCCGCGTAGGCGGCGGCGAGCCCCAGGTCGTGCAGGACGACGACGACCGCGTCCCCGGCCGCGGCGCGCTCCCGGCAGATGCGCAGCACGAGCTCCTGGTGGCGCAGGTCGAGGGCGGCGGTCGGTTCGTCGAGCAGCAGCAGCGGGGCCCGCTGGGCCAGTACGCGGGCCAGCGCGACCCGGGCGCGCTCGCCGCCGGAGAGTGCGGAGAAGGGGCGCGCGGCGAAGTCCGTGACCTCGGTGGCGGCCATGGCCGAGGCCACCGCCTCCTCGTCGGCCTCGGCGAGGGGGGTGCCGGCCCAGGGCGCGCGGCCCATCCGTACGACGTCCTCCACCGGAAAGGGGAAGGACAGTGCGGCCGACTGGGGGAGTACGGAGCGGCGCAGCGCGAGATCCGGGGCGCTCCAGTCGCCCACCGGGCGGCCGTCGATCCGGATCACCCCGGAGGCGGCGGGCAGATCGGCGGCGAGCGCGCCCAGCAGCGTGGACTTGCCCGCGCCGTTGGGGCCGACCAGGGCCAGCACCTCGCCGGCCCGGGCGGTCAGGTCGATCCCGGCCAGGACCTCGCGCTGCCCGAGCCGTAGACGCAGGTCCTCGGCCTCGGCGACGGCGTCGCCGGGGGCGGGGCGGGCGGGGACGGTCCGGCGGGTGCGGGTGAGCAGGGCGGTCAGCTTGCGGGTTGTGTTGTTGGTCGTGCTGCCGGTTGTGTTGTTGGTTGTGTTGTTGGTTGTGCTGTCGGTTGTCCTGCTGGTCACGCCCAGCCTCCTTGCTTGCGGCGGGTGCGGCGCAGCAGCCAGAAGAAGAAGGGGCTGCCGAGCAGGGCGGTCAGTACACCGAGCGGCAGCTCGGCGGGCTGGGCGAGGGTCCGGGCCGCCAGGTCGCCCGCGACCAGGACGACGGCGCCGGCGAGGGCGCTGCCGGGGACCAGGAAGCGGTGGCCGGGGCCGTTGGCCATGCGCAGCAGGTGCGGGACGAGCAGGCCGATGAAGGTGATGACCCCGGCCACGGCGACGGCGGCGGCGGTGAGCAGCGCGACGACCAGGATGAGGGAGAGGCGCAGCCGTTCGACGTCGATGCCGAGGTGGCGGGCGGGGCGCTCGCCGAGGGAGAGGAGGTCGAGCCGGCGGGCGTAGAAGGGGGCGGCGAGCAGGCCGGCGACGGCGCAGGGCAGGACGGCGAGGACCTTCGGCCAGGTGGCCTGGGCGAGGGAGCCGAGCTGCCAGAAGGTGATCTGGTTGACCTGGCCGCTGTCCGCGAAGAAGACGAACAGGCCGATGAGGGCGCCGGCGAAGGCGTTGACGGCGATGCCGGTGAGGATGAGGGTGACGACCTCCGTCCGTCCGCCGTTGCGGGAGAGGAGGTAGACCGAGCTGACGGTGATCAGGCCCGCGACGAACGCGCAGACGGTGATGGTCCAGTTGCCGAAGAAGCTGAGGCCGAGGCCGATGGCGGCGACCGCGCCGACGGCGGCGCCGGCCGAGATGCCGATGACGCCGGGCTCGGCGAGGGGGTTGCCGAAGACGCCCTGCATGAGCGCGCCCGCGCAGCCGAGGCTCGCGCCGACGAGCAGGGCGAGCACGACGCGGGGGAGGCGGACGTTCCACAGCACGCTCTCGCCGACCCGGTCGAGGGGGGCGCCGCCGAGGCCGAGGTGGTGCCGGCCGGAGGCGAGGACGTCGGTGAGGGGGATGTCGTAGGCGCCGACTCCTGCGGAGAGCAGGGCGAGGAGGGCGAGGACGGCGACCAGGGCGGTGGTGAGGAGGGCGGGGCGGCGGGACCGCTTGGCCTTGCCGTTGCCGTTGCCGGTGGCCTCGTGCGGGTGCGGGTGCGGGTGCGGGTGCGGCTCGGGCTGGGGCGGGGCGGCTCGGGCGGGGTCGGGGGCGGTTCCGCCGGGGCCGGGCGCGCGCCGGGGCGTCTCCTCGGGCGCCGAACGTGACGAGGGGTCGGAACGTCGGGCGGCAGTGTGTTCGGCGCCCTGCGGGGAGCGCCCCGACACACACCCGTCCCCGGCGGAACCGCCCCCGACCTCTTCGGAGCCCGCCCCGGGTTCTTCCGAGCCGGTCCTGGGGTCCAGGTCTTCGGTCTTCGGGTCGTGCAGGGTCATGTCAGGCGCCCTTGTTGTAGAGCTGGGTGACCAGGGAGGAGAGGACCTGGTCGGTGCGGGGGCCGTAGTTGAGGAGGACGCCGTCGTCGATCGTGACCACGCGGCGGTCCATGCCGGCCGGGGTCTGGGCGACGCCCGGGATCTTGACCAGGCCGTCGATGCCGCCGACCGATTCGAGGCCCTTGGACATGACGAGGATCGCGTCGGGGGCGGCGGCCGCCAGGGCCTCGCTGGTGATCGGGGTGAAGTCCTTGCCGAGTCCGGAGTCCTTGCCGGTGTCGACCGCGCCCGCCGCCTCCAGCAGGGACGCGGCGCCGGAGTCCGAACCGCCGAGCAGGTAGACGGAGGCGGTGCCGCGCAGGTAGAGGAAGGCCACCCGGGGCTTCTTGGTGGAGGCGGCCGGGATGTCCTTGCGGACGGCGGCGATCCGGTCGGCGGTGCGCTGGTTCAGCTGCGTGCCGGCCTCCTTGACGCCGAGTGCGGCGGCCACGGCGTCGATCCGCTTCGGGACGTCGTCCAGCGCCTTGGCGGGGGCGATGACCAGGACCGGTACGCCGGCGTCGCGAATCTGCTGGATCGCTTCGCCGGGGCCGCTCGTGGTCTCCGCGATGACGAGGGTCGGGCGCAGCGACAGGACGCTCTCGGCGGAGACGTCGTGGCCACGTGTCACCACCGGCAGCTGGGCGGCCTGTTCGAAGGTGGCCGTGATGTCCCGGGCGACGACCTGCTTGCCGAGGCCCAGTGTGTGGACGATCTCGTTGAGGCTGCCGCTGAGGGGGACGACCCGGTCCGCGGACGTGATCGTGACCTGGGCGCCGTCGACCGAGGGCACGGTGACCGGCAGGGCGGGCTGTGGCGTCGGGAGCGGTTCCAGCCGGTCCGGGACCGCGGCTGCGCCGGCGGCGGATGAGCTCGGGGTGGTGGCCGTACCTCCGCAGGCCGTCAGCGCGAGTGCCAGTGCTGCTACGGCAACTGCGAGACGGGGGAAGCGGGTTGACGCGGCGGGCGTAGGCACGAAGGCACCGTCCTGATCGTCCGACTGAGGTTCTGGAGACCGGGGGGTGTTCATCCGGCCGTGGTTAGCTTAGGTTAGCCTAACCTTGCTCGCTAGACCTGAGGAGGGGGCATTCATGCCCACGAGACCCGTCCGTACGTTCGCCGTCGCCCTGTTGGCGGCCCTGCTGGGCGCACTGCTCCCGGCGACCGCCGCCCGGGCCGGCACCGTACAGGGGGGTCGTCTCGACTGGGGCATCAAATCGTCTTTCCAGAGTTATGTCACGGGTCCGGTGGCAAAAGGCGGGTTCAAGCTGAAGAGTGGCGCGGCCACCGCCGGTGGCAGCCTCTTCCGCTTCCATTCCGCGGCCGGTTCCTACGACCCCGACTCCGGCGCCTTCGAGGCCTCCTACTCGGGCGGGGTGACCTTCCAGGGTCACCAGAAGCCCGACGGGGTCTACGAGCTGGACATGACGATCAGTCGCCCGACCGTCAAGATTTCGGGTGGCAAGGGGACTCTGTACGTCGACGTGTCCAGCAAGGCCAAGGACAGCGGCGCGGTCACCGATCGGTCGCAGGTCGCCTTCGCCTCGCTCGGCGTCGGCGGCATCAACATGAAGGGCGGCAACAGCCCGCTGTCCCTCACGAACCTCCCGGCCACCCTCACCGCGGAAGGCGCCAAGGCCTTCGCCGGCTACTACGGTGCCGGCACCCAGCTCGATCCCGTCTCGCTCTCCGCCGACGTCAAGACCGCCCCGGCCGACCGGCCCACGCCGTCGGCCACGGCCGCGCAGCCGGGCGCCACCGCGGAAACCCCGCAGGCGCCCGGAGCCTTCGCCGACGCCGCCGTCGACTGGGGGGTGCGGCGTACCTTCCGCGAGTACGTCACCGGCTCGGTCGGTCAGGGCAGATGGACCCTCGCGGAGGGCGCCCAGGACGGTGGCGCACTGTTCCGCTTCCCGCAGGGCAAGGGCTCGTTCGACGGCACGAAGGGCGCTCTCGACGCGGCCTTCGCCGGTACGGTCCAGTTCACCGGCGCCCACCTGGACCTCACGCTCGGCCGGATGAGCGTGAAGGTGGAGAACGGCAAGGGCGTCCTGTCCGCGGACGTCACCACCGGCGGCGCGACGAAGAACGCCGTCCCGCTCGTGGAGTTCGACGCCAAGGGGCTGAAGACCGAGGGCAAGCTGGCCACCCTGACCGAAGCCCCGGCCACCCTCACCGAGGGCGGCTCCCAGGCCTTCAACTCCATGTACAAGGCCGGCACCGAGATGGACCCCGTCTCGCTCGCCGTCGCCCTGGACTCCACCGCCCAGCTGCCCGCCCTGCCCGACCTGGGCTCGACGGCCTCGCCCGCCCCCGCGTCCGCGTCGCCGTCCGCCGAGCCCGCCGCGCAGGCTGCGGAGTCCTCGAAGTCCTCGAACACCGGGCTCTTCGTCGCCCTTGCCGTGGCCGTCCTGGTCCTGGCCGGCGGCGGCACCTTCCTGGTGGTGCGGCGGCGTCGTACGCCGACCGACGTGCCCCAGTAGGTAACCCCCTCCGTGATTCCCCCTTCTCTGTTCCTTCAGGAGTACCCAGCCATGTCGTCCATTCGACGCCCGATCTCCCTCGCGGCCGCCGTCCTGACCGCCGCGGCGCTCGGCGCCACCGCCTTCGCCCTGCCCGCCACCGCCGCGGGCGGCCCGCCCACCGAACCGATGAAGATCACCGGCGGCACCCTCGACTGGGGTGTGCTCGCGAGCTACCGCGCCTACGTGACCGGCATGGCCAAGGGCACCATCACCGTCGCGGACGGGGCCGAGCAGAACGCGGACGGCACCCTGCGCTTCACCGGGCCGACCGGCGCGTACGAGCCGGCCAACGGGCACGTGGTGAAGGCGGCCTTCAAGGGCAGCGTCACCTTCTCCTCGCCCGCCCCGCCGACCGGCCACGGCTTCGAGGTCAAGCTCTCGGACATCCGTATCGACACCGGTACGAAGAAGCTCACCGCGGACGTCACCAAGGGCGGCGCGACCACCCAGGACGTGCCCATGGCCACCGTGGCCTTCACCGGCCAGTCGATGACCGGCCTGGCGACCACGCTCACCCAGGAGGCCGCGGACGCGCTCGGTTCGGCGAGCTACAAGGACAAGCCGGGCGACCCGCTGAACGCCAAGCTGGAGTTCGAGAAGCCGGCGCCGCCCGAGCCGACCCCGTCGAACACCACCAAGAACCCGACGCCGCCGGCCGACGACACGCAGCAGGTGCTCAGCGGCAAGCTGACGTGGGGCGTGAAGGAGTCCTTCCGTAAGTACGTGCTGAGCGCGGGCTCGATCACCCCGGCCGGTGGTGCCGCCAAGAACGGCGACACCTTCGACTTCGCCTTCGGCAAGGGCGACCTGGACGTCAAGAAGCAGAAGCTGAACGCCTCCTTCCAGGGCAACCTGCGCTTCCAGTACGCGGCCCACGGCATCGACATGACCTTCGGCAACCCCCGGGTCGAGGCCACCGGCAAGACCGGCACCCTCTACGTGGACGTCAAGAACGGCTCCGGCAGCAAGCCGGGCCTGCGCTTCGCCACGCTCGACCTGTCGAAGACCGACTACAAGACCAAGAGCGGCCTCCTGGCGCTGAACGCGGTGCCGGCGGCCTTCACCGCCGAGGGCGCGGCCGCCTTCGCCAACGACACCACGGGCTCCATGTACAAGGCGGGCGACGCGATGGACCCGCTCACCTTCGCCGTGGCGGTGGACAAGGACGTCGTCCTCCCGCCGACCACGGGCGGTACGACCGGCGGGTCGACCGGCGGTTCGACGGGCGGTTCTACGGGTGGGTCGACCGGCGGCTCCAACGGTGGCACCACCGGCGGTACGACCGGCAGCACCATCGGCGGTACGGGCGGTACGGGCGGTACGGGCGGCACCGTCGGCGGTGGCAGCTCCACGGTCGGCGGCAACCTCGCGAACACCGGCGCCGAGATCCCGGCCGGGGCTCTGCTCACCACGTCCGGCGTGGTGATCGCGGCCGGCGCGGGCGCGGTGTACCTCGCGCGCAGGCGGCGTACGTCCCAGGTCTGAGCCGTGTTTGAATTCCCGCGTGAACGATCTCGACGTGTTGAGGGTCTTCTGCGCGGGTGACGGCCGCTTCGGCAACCTGCTCGGTGTCGTACGCGACGGCCGGACCTGCCCCGACGATGCGTCGCGGCAGGCCCTGGCCGCCGAACTCGGCTACAGCGAGACGGTGTTCGTCGACGACCCCGAGCGCGGGGTCGTCGACATCCGCACCCCCGGCACGCGCATGTCCTTCGCGGGACACCCGCTGGTCGGGGTCGCGTGGTTGCTGGACATCGAGGAGCTCCAGCCGCCCGCCGGATCCGTATGGGCCCGGGACGACGGGGAGTTCACCTGGATCACGGCCCGGCCCGAGTGGGTCCAGGGCAAGCGCACCGAGCAGTACGGGTCCGTGGCCGAGGTCGAGGCGCTGCCCGCCCCGCCGCCCGGTGAGGGCTGGTTGTACGCCTGGGCCTGGGAGGACGAGGCCGCGGGCCGCGTGCGCGCCCGGGGCTTTCCGCGCCGCCCCGACGGGGTCGTCGCCGAGGACGAGGCCACCGGCTCGGCGGCGATCCTGCTGACGGCCCAGCTGAACCGCGCCCTGAACATCACCCAGGGCGCCGGCTCCCAGATCCTCACCGCCCCCGGCCCGGACGGCACCGTGGAGATCGGCGGCCGCGTCCGTTTCGCTCCGGTGGACCGGCCCTAGGTATCCCGCACGGGGGAATGAGCACACGGGCGCCGCTCCGGGGCCGGGCCGGGCCGTCGCGGCGCAAGGGCGACATGGCGAAGACTCCCGTGACCGGCCGCCCCGACCCGCCCCGACCCGCCCCGGACCGACGCGCAGCGCAGGCGGCGCCTCGCGCATTTTTTACCGACAAGGCGTCGGGAACTCATTGACTTAGGCAAGCCTAAGTAGGAGGATCGGGCGTGGCGGCATTGCCGTCATGTCTGTTTCCTCTTCCTGGAGGTCCGCCTTGGACGCCTTCTCTACGGTCATCCGCGTCGCCTCGCACGAGCAGCACACCGAGGCCGAGACGTCGACCTTCATGAGCGATCTGCTGGGTGGACGGCTCGGAGTGGACGCGTACACGCGCTACACCGAGCAGCTGTGGTTCGTGTACCGGGCCCTGGAGGACGCGGCCGAATCCCTCAAGGACGACCCGGTGGCCGGCCCGTTCATCCGGCCCGAGCTCATGCGCGTCGCCGAGATCGAGCGCGACCTCGCGCACCTGGTGGGCCCCCACTGGCAGGAGAGCGTGGCGGCGCTGCCCGCGACGCGTGCGTACGCCGACCGGGTGGCCCACTGCGCCGCCGAGTGGCCGGGCGGGTACGTCGCCCACCACTACACGCGCTACCTGGGCGACCTCTCCGGCGGCCAGATCATCCGCGACAAGGCCGAGCGCACCTGGGGCTTCGAGCGCAAGGGCGACGGCGTCCGGTTCTACGTCTTCTCCGACATCTCCAACCCGGCCGCCTTCAAGCGGACCTACCGCGAGCTGCTGGACGCCATCGCCGCGGACGACCTGGAGAAGCAGCGCATCATCGACGAGTGCAAGCGTGCCTTCGACTTCAACGGCGCAGTCTTCCGCGAGCTGGGCGAGCAGTTCCCGCTCAGCGCGTAGCCCCTCCGGGGAGGTCCGCGGATGCGATCGGAAACAGGGCCGGGCCCGGTGCACAGGTGCACCGGGCCCGGTCGCGTACCGGAGGAGGGGGGACGGGCTACGGGAGGGTCAGGATCTCCGCGCCCGAGTCCGTCACCACCAGCGTGTGCTCGAACTGCGCCGTGCGCTTGCGGTCCTTGGTGACGACCGTCCAGCCGTCCTCCCACATGTCGTACTCGTGGGTGCCCAACGTCAGCATCGGCTCGATGGTGAAGGTCATGCCGGGCTCGATGACGGTGGTGGCGTGCGGGCTGTCGTAGTGCGGGACGATCAGGCCGGAGTGGAAGGACGAGTTGATCCCGTGGCCGGTGAAGTCCCGGACCACGCCGTAGCCGAAGCGCTTCGCGTACGACTCGATGACCCGGCCGATGATGTTGATCTGGCGGCCCGGCTTGACGGCCTTGATGGCCCGGTTCAGCGCCTCCCGGGTGCGCTCCACCAGCAGCCGCGACTCCTCGTCCACCTCCCCGCACAGGTAGGTCGCGTTGTTGTCGCCGTGCACGCCGCCGATGTACGCGGTCACGTCGAGGTTCACGATGTCGCCGTCGCGCAGGACGGTGGAATCGGGGATGCCGTGGCAGATGACCTCGTTCACGGAGGAACACAGCGACTTGGGGAAGCCCCGGTATCCGAGCGTGGAGGGGTAGGCCCCGTGGTCGCACATGTACGCGTGGGCGACCCGGTCGAGCTCGTCGGTGGTCACCCCCGGCGCGATCAGCTTCGCGGCCTCTTCCATCGCCTGGGCGGCGATCCGGCCGGCGATGCGCATGGCCTCGATGGTCTCGGCCGTCTGCACCTCCGGTCCGGTGTACGGAGTGGGCGCGGGCTTGCCCACGTACTCGGGCCGGCGGATGTTTCCGGGAACGGAACGGACGGGAGAGAGCTCGCCTGGTACGAGCAGCGACTGGCCAGACATGCGAGCGAGTGTATCCAGCGAGGATGGGGCAGCATGGCGGGATAGAGCGGTACGAGAGGAGCCCGACGACGATGGCCCTGTTCAAGAAGCGTCAGGTGGGCAAACCCGGCGAGTGGTACTACTGCCTGGTCCACAAGAAGGTCGAAGAAGGCCCCGAGTGCCCGGCCAAGGACCGGTTCGGGCCGTACGCGAGCCCCGAGGAGGCGAACCACGCCATGGAGACGGCGCAGGAACGCAACCTCGAATGGCAGAACGACCCCAAGTGGAACGACAAGACCCGTGAGGACGAAGAGGGCACCGCCGGCACGGGCGGGTCGTAGGCCGTCGGTCCTACCAGCGGCTGGGCGGCGGGGCGGTCAGGTGGTCGGCCAGCCGCGCCAGCCGGTCCCTGAAGCGGCGCGGTCCGCGCTGCGCCGGAGTGCCGTTCTCCCCGGCCGCCGCGCTGACCAGGTGCTGCACGGTGTCCAGATCCATCTCGCCGTCGGGTTCCGGTACCGACAGGGCGTCGTGCGCGAGCGTGCCGAGGTCCGGGTCCCCGCCGTCCAGGGACAGTACGGTCGCCCCCGCGCGCCGCGCGTCGTGGACGCGCTCCAGCAGACCCTCGCCCGGCGCCCCGGGCGCCACCACCAGCAGCGTGTGCCCGCGCCGGGCCGCCGCCAGCCGGCCCAGCCCCACCGACAGGTGCGGCGGCTCCCCGGGCCGCACGTGGTGGCGTACGAGCGTGGGCGCCAGCTCCGGCAGACCCGACCAGGCGGACTCGTCCACCAGGTGCGCCGCCAGATGCCAGGGCTCGTAGCCCTCGGTCCCCACCAACAGCAGCCCGCCACCGGCCGGTACGACGGACCGGCGCAGCGACCCGGCGAAGCGGCGCGCGGCGCCCGGCCACTGCGTACCGGCGAGCACCTCGCGCAGCAGCGCGACCCTCACGGCGTCCATATCGGCATCCTGCACCATGCGGGGGACACGGGGAGCGGTTCCCTCCCCTTCCACACCTTCGACTGTGGGCTACCCGGCAGTACCCTCGCCCCCATGACTTCCTCAGACAACACGCAGAAGCCGCCGGTCAAGGACCCGTGGGAGCTGCCGGACGTGTCCGGCCTCGTCGTCGGCGTCCTCGGCGGCACCGGCGACCAGGGCCGGGGCCTGGCCTACCGGCTCGCCAGGGCCGGCCAGAAGGTGATCATCGGCTCCCGCGCCGCCGACCGCGCGCGGACCGCGGCCGAGGAACTGGGCCTGGGCGTGGAGGGCGCGGACAACGCCGAGTGCGCGCGCCGCAGCGACATCGTCATCATCGCGGTGCCGTGGGAGGGCCACGCCAAGACCCTCGAAGCACTGCGCGAGGACCTCGCGGGCAAGCTCGTGGTGGACTGCGTCAACCCGCTCGGCTTCGACAAGCAGGGCGCCTACGCCCTCCAGGTCGAAGAGGGCAGCGCCGCCCAGCAGGCCGCCGCCCTGCTCCCGGACTCCCGGGTCACCGCCGCCTTCCACCACCTCTCGGCCGTCCTGCTCCAGGACGAGTCGATCGACGAGATCGACACCGACGTGATGGTCCTCGGCGAGGTCCGCGCCGACACGGACATCGTCCAGGCGCTGGCCGCCCGTATCCCCGGCATGCGCGGCGTCTTCGCGGGCCGCCTGCGCAACGCCCACCAGGTCGAGTCCCTGGTGGCCAACCTGATCTCCACCAACCGCCGCTACAAGGCCCACGCGGGCCTGCGCGTCACGGACGTCTGATCCGGCCGGTCCGGTCCCGCCCCTCCCGGGCCGGGACCGGACCGCCGGGCAGGCGGAGATCAGCCCCGGCGGCCACCACGCGCCTCGACGGCGCCCAGGTGGGCCACCACACCGTGGTAGAAGCGGTCGACCGCCGCGTCGACCCCACGGATGAAGCCGGACTCCGTGTTGCCCCGGGTGCTACCCATCCCCTTGATCAGCGACAACCGGAACCCGGTCGGCGCGGCCCCGTCCTTGGGCAGCAGATCGCCGGGCTCCGGGCGCAGCCTTTCCAGGGTGCCGCGCGGCCCGTTCCCGCCCTCCAGCAGGCTCTGGACGTGCAGGTCGGCAGGGGCCTCGGCCAGTGCCCTCAGCAGGCGCTTCACCATGGCCAGCGGATACGAGCCCTCCGGGGCGGGGACGTCCACGGAGGTCCGGACCTTGCCGGTCCGCAGGTCGGCGGTGACGGCGATGACGGAACTCGTCCCGTCGATGCGCAGTTCGGCCGACAGCCGCCCGTCGGCGCGCAGCGCCGAGGCCGCCGCGACCCGGCGGGCCCGCGGATCGCTGTCGCGCCGGGTCCGCTGCACCGGCAGGGCCTTCTGCCCCAACTCGCCACCCAGGCGCAGGCAGACCTGACGGATCAGCCGCTCCCAGCTCTCGACGACGTCCACGGCGCGCCCGTCGTCGGGGCTGATGGTCTCGTCCTCGATGCCCTTGCGTACGGGCACCCAGGCGGGGCCCATGTTCTGGAATCCGTGGCAGCCCGAGTTCTCGTGCTGGAGGTATTCCAGGAGCTCCTGGAGGAGCCAGGCGTGGGCGGCGTTGCCGACCCCCTCGTGGCGGATCAGCATCTGGGCCTGGTGGGCCACCTCCGCCCACGACAGGTGCCAGAGGCTGACCTTGTGCTTGCGCCGCCCGTCGATCTTGACGTCGACCACGGGCGAGCCGTCCAGGGCCACGTCGTTGGAGAGCGTGATCACCGCCTCGTAGCCACGGCGTGCGGCGATGTCCATGTACTGCTGGACCTGTTCATCCTTGAGCGGGTTGCCGTGCGTCTTCGTCTCCACGAGGGCCGTCCACAGCTTGCCCGCGCGTTCCACCCGGATCACCCCGTCCGGCCGCCTCGGGGTGTCGCCGTGGGGAAGGGGGACCTCGGTGAAGGTCTGCATACGACCGGCGGGTGCCCCGAACCCGGCGGTGAGGCGGCGGCCCAGCTCGGGCACCTCCGCCATGACGGACAGCAGGACGGAGGTCGCCCGTACCTCGCGCTCCTTGTCGCTCTTGAGTGACGGCACGGGGAAGAGCCGCGCGGTGCGCCAGGAATCGTTCTCGGCGAGGGACTTCTTGGCCACCTTGGGTAGGGTGACCTTCTTCTTCGTCGTGCGGGGTGCGCGACCGCGGGTCTGGGCGGGAACGGTGGCGCTCGGCGTGGCCGTGACGGTAGCCGCCGTCGTGGCCTCGGGCGCGGGCGCGGAGTCGCTCGCACCGCCCTCCTCCGTCGGCGGCGCGGGGACGGCGGCGCTCGCGGCTTCCGGGGCAGCGGTCGGCTCCGTCCCGGTCGTCGGCTCGGCGTCCTCCAGCACCTCGATGCCGAAGTCCGTGGCCAGCCCGGCGAGCCCCGTCTCGTACCCCTGTCCCACGGCCCGGAACTTCCACTCCTCGCCGCGCCGGTACAGCTCACCGAAGATGAAGGCCGTCTCCACGCCCGCGTCCTCGATGGAGTACCCGACGAGCGGCTCCCCGGACCGGTCCGCGACCGTCATCCGCAGATCGTCGAGATCCCCGAAACGCGCCCCGCCGTACTGGCTGGCCGCCACCACGATCCGTGCCACGTCTTCGGGAACGGCGGTGAGATCCACGCTGATGCGGTCCTCGTCGCCGTTCGAGGTCGGCGTCTTGCCCAGGAGTTGGACGCTTCCGTCAGCGGCGGCGGGGTGGTTGTAGAAGTAGAAGTCGTTCTCGCTGCGGATCTTGCCGTTCTCGTCCAGGAGCAGGACGGAGACATCGGCATCGCCCGCTCCGGTGGCACTGGTCCAGCCCAGGCTCACGACGACGGCCCCGGCATCCTCGCTGAGGGCGGTCAGGCTGACGTTCGCGCCCTTGGAGATCTCCTGCATGCGTGCTCCCCCCACTCGCCCGGCGTCGTCCGTCGCGGTCCGAGCGGGCCGGGCTGTTCGCTCTGTGACGCGCGCCATACGACGCGTATCCGCCGAACCGTAACGGCACGGGGTACGGAAGGTCGGGTAAAGGCGAAAACGAAACCGATGCGATCGCCGGTGCCCTTACGGCAGCACTGCGGGGCATGGGGGACACTGGACGGGTTCGGCCCCGTTCAGTGTTTTCGAGGAGCTCCCCCCATGCCCCGCCTTGCCGTCTTCGCCCTTGTCGTCTGCGCCTGTGCGGTGGTCGCGGCCGTCGTCGCCTTCGTCGAGGGCAGCTTCCTCGGGATCGTCTGGGTGCTGCTGGCCGGCCTCACGTCCAACATGGCCTGGTACTACCTGCGCAAGGCGAAGGCCGAGAAGGCCGCCGCCCAGCACAACGCCGCGTAGTCCCTCTCCGCTCGGCCCCGCCGGACGGCGGGCCGGGTCGTCAGTCCTGGGGGACGGCGCAGAAGCCGTTGCTTTCCCGCCAGAAGGTGTAGAGGTCGCGGCCGCAGTACGTCTCCAGGTCCGACACGCCGAGCGCGGACATCAGGCCGTCCACCGCGCCGAAGAAGAACGCGTTGACCCCCGGGATCCACAGCAGCGCGAACACGGCCAGCAGGCCGAACGGTGCCAGCGGCTCCACCTCGCGGCGCACCCGGTACGACAGCCAGGGCTCGATCACCCCGTAGCCGTCCAGGCCCGGTACCGGCAGGGAGTTCAGGATCGCCGCCGTGACCTGCAGCATGGCGAGGAAGGCGAGCGCGTAGCGGAAGGCCAACGGCACCCCGTCGAGGGCGCCCAGCCAGAACGGGGCCGTGCACACCACGGCGAAGGCCACGTTGGTCAGCGGGCCCGCCGCCGAGATGAGGCTGTGCTTCCAGCGGCCCCGGATACTGCCCCGCTCGATGAACACCGCGCCGCCGGGCAGGCCGATGCCGCCCAGGATCACGAAGATCACCGGCAGCACGATGCTGAGCAGCGTGTGCGTGTACTTCAGCGGGTTCAGCGTCAGGTAGCCCTTCGCGCCCACCGTGAGGTCGCCGCCGTGCAGCGCGGTGCGGGCGTGCGCGTACTCGTGCAGGCACAGGGAGACGATCCACGCCGACGTCACGAAGAGGAACACGGCCAGCCCCGGGCTGGTGGCGTACCCCGTCCACACCGCCCAGCCGGTGACGGCCATGACGGCGACGATGCCGAGGAACACGGAACTGATCTGCCGCTCGCCGCGGCTGCCCTGATGACCCATGCGGGCAACCTATCCCGGGGGGCCGGCGGAAAACGGTGCGGGTCCGGAGCCGGGTGCGGGGACAATGGGCCGGTGCGTTACGCAATTCTCGGAACGGCCCAGGCCATCCACGACGACGGGACCCCCGTGGCCGTCGGCGGAGCACGCCTACGGGCGCTGCTGACCGCGCTCGCGCTGCGGCCGGGGCGGGTGGTGCCCGCCCGGCTGCTCGTCGCCGAGGTGTGGGACGGTGACCCGCCCGCCGACGCGGTGGCCGCCCTGCAGGCGCTGGTCGCCCGGCTGCGGCGGGCGCTCGGTCACGCGGCCGTGCGTTCCGCGGAGGGCGGCTACCAGCTGGCCGCCGAGCGCGAGGACATCGACCTGTACCGATTCGAGCGGCTGGCCCGGGCCGGGGACACCGCGCCGGACCCGGCCGAGGCGGCGGCCCTGTACGAGGAGGCCCTCGCCCTGTGGCGCGGTCCGGCCCTCGCCGATCTGCCGGACCCGGCCGCGGAGGCCGCGCGCTGGGAGGCGGTACGGATGGACGCGCGCCGGGGCCGGCTCGCGGCGGCCCTGGCGTTGGGCGAGGCGGAGCGTTCCCTGCCGGAGCTGACCGCGCTGTGCGCGCGGCATCCGCTGGACGAGCCGCTGCACACCCTGCGCATCCGGGCCCTGCGCGACGCCGGCCGCCCGGCGGAGGCGCTGGCCGCCTACGACGGCGTCCGCCGCGAGCTGGCCGACCGGCTGGGCGCGGACCCGGGGCCGGAGCTGCGGGCCCTGCACGCCGAACTGCTGACCTCGGACGCACCGCCGCCGGCCGTCACCGTCGACGTCCCGCCCGCCCCCGCCGTCTCGCCCGCCCCCGCCGCCCCGCCCACCCCGCCCGCCCCGCCCACCCCCGTCGCACCCACGTCCGCGGGCAATCTGCGGGCGCGCCTGACCACCTTCGTCGGCCGCGAGGACGACATCCGCGTCATCGGGGACGATCTCGCGCGGGCCCGCCTCGTCACGCTCCTCGGGCCCGGCGGCGCCGGCAAGACACGGCTGTCCCAGGAGGCCGCCGAGGCCCAGGACGAGAGCGCCTGGCCCGACGGGGTGTGGCTCGTCGAGCTCGCGCCCATCGACGGGCACGGCGACCCGGAGGACGTCGCCGAAGCCACCCTCGCCGCGCTCGGGGCCCGGGAGACCAAACTGCGCGGCGCCGCCGCCGAGGAGTTGCGGGCCCTCACCGAAGGCACCGGCGACGACCCTCTCGACCGGCTCGCCGAGCACTGCGCACGCCGGCAGCTCCTGCTGCTGCTCGACAACTGCGAGCACGTCATCGGCGCGGCCGCCGCCCTCGCCGAACGCCTCCTCACGCACTGCCCCGGTGTACGGATCCTGGCCACCAGTCGCGAACCCCTCGGCGTCCCGGGGGAGTCCCTGCGCCCGGTGGAACCGCTGCCCGACCCCATCGCGATGCGACTGCTCGGCGACCGCGGGGCCGCCGCCCGCGCCGGGTTCACCGTCGAGGAGGACCCGGCCGCGGCCGCCGAGATCTGCCGCCGGCTCGACGGCATGCCGCTCGCCATCGAGCTGGCCGCCGCCCGGCTGCGGTTGCTCACCCCGCGCCAGATCGCCGACCGCCTCGACGACCGCTTCCGGCTCCTGACCGGTGGCGCCCGGACGGTTCTGCCCCGCCAACAGACCCTGCGCGCCGTCGTCGACTGGTCCTGGGAACTCCTCGACGAGGCCGAACGCACCGTCCTGCGCCGCCTGTCCGTGTTCGCCGGCGGCTGCGACCTGACCGCCGCCGAGGCCGTCTGCGCCGACCCCGCACGCGACGGCGCGTACGACCCCGCCGACGTCCTCGGCTCCCTCGTCGACAAGTCCCTCGTCGTGGCCACCCCCGGATCCGACGGCGGTATGCGCTACCGCCTCCTGGAGACGGTCGGCGAGTACGCCGCCGAACGCCTCGCCGAGACCGCCGGCGACCGCGAGGCCACCGAGCACCGCCACCTCGTCCACTACCGCGAACTCGCCCGCACCACCGAGCCCCTGCTGCGCGGCCACGGTCAGCGGGCGGCCGCCGATCGGCTCGCCACGGAGTACGAGAACCTGCGCACCGCCCTGCGCCGGGCCATCGCCGTCCGCGACACCGACGAGGTCCTGTGCCTGATCCACTCGCTCGGCTGGTACTGGCACATGCACGACCTGCGTTCCGAGTCCCGGCACTGGGCGGAGGCCGCCGCCGCGCTGGGCCCCAACCCCTTCGAGCCGCCCTTCGTCCCCGCCGAGCCCGTCCACGAACGCCTCGTGGACACGCCGCCGCCCTACTCCGAGGAGACGCGCGCCGAGGGCCGGCGCGCCCTCCACCTGGTCCTGCTCGCCTCCCGCGACCAGACCAACGAGACCTGGAACACCCCCTCGGTCCGCGCCATGATCGACGGGGTCCTCGCCACCTATCGGCCCGGACTCCCGCAGACCTGCCGGACCCCCGCCTCCCTGTGGATCTACGCCGTCATGATCGCCGGGGACCCCGGGCTGCTCCGGACCGTCATCAACGCGACCGTGAAGACCGCCCGCGAGCTCGGCTACCGCTGGGAGCTGGCCTCCGCCCTCCAACTGCGCGCCAACATCCTCGCCAACCGGGCCGACTGGGCCGGCGACGCCTCCCGCGACGCCGACGAGAGCCTCGCGCTCTTCCGCGAGCTCGGCGACGCCTGGGGCTGCGCCGAGGCGCTGTCCGCCCGCGCCGAAGCCCGGGAGAAGCGCGGTGAATACGCGTCGGCCACCCGTGACTACCGCGAGGCGATCGCCTACGCCGAACGCCTCGGCGCCCTGGCCCCGATGACCGTGATGCGGGTGCGCATGGCGGGAAACCTGGCCGAGGCCGGTCGGAGCGAGGAGGCCGAGCGCATCCTCACCGAGATCACGGCCACGGCGCTGCGGTACGGCAACGAGGCCATGCCCGCCGCCCGGATGTTCCTCGCGGGCATCCTCGGCCGCACGGGACGGATTCCCGAGGCGCGCGGCCAGCTGCAGCTCCTGCGGGACGAGTGCGCCTTCCGCGCCTTCGCCATCTTCGACGGCTTCCTGCTCGGCACGACGGCCTGGCTGGACAATCAGGAGGGGCTGTACGAGGAGGCCCTCGACCGACTGCGCCAGGCCATGGAAACCGCCTCGGACCCGATGGCGCAGATGGTGGCCCCGCAGATGCCCGCGGTCTACCTGCTGACGGCGGCGCTGGCGTCGGTCTCGCTCGGGGGCGCGCGCCGGGAGTACGACGCGGCTCGTCTGCTGGGCGCCTACCGGGCGCTGCTGCCGCCCGCGCACTTCCCGGTGACGACGGAACGCGACGACTACGCCCGTGCGCGGGAGCTGGCCCGGGCCGTGCTGGGCGACGCCGCCTACGAGAAGGCGTACGCCGAAGGCGGCGGCCTCTCCCTGGAGGAGGCCACCGCCCTCATCTGATCCGGCCCGCGGCCGGTGTCCGTCCGGGACGCGATCCGAACGGATCGGCCCGCGGGTCAGGTCTTCTGGCGGAACTTCCGCACCGCGAGCGGCATGGTGATCGCCGTGATGGCCAGCGACCAGATCAACGTCATCCACACCGAGTCGCCGACGGGAGCGCCGTTGATCAGGGCGCGGGCGGCGTCCGCCAGGTTCGACAGCGGGTTGTAGTCCGTGAAGGACTGCAGCCAGCCCGGCATCGTGGTCGGCGGGGCGAAGATCGAGCTGCCGAACTGCAGCGGCATCAGGACCATCATCGCCATGCCCTGGACGGCCTGCGGGGTCTTCATGGTGAGACCGAGCAGGACGAAGATCCACATCAGCGAGGCGCCGAAGACGGCCGAGAGGCCGATGGCGAGGAACAGACCCACCACCGGGCCCTTGATCGACAGGCCGAGCAGGAAGCCCACCGCGAGCAGGATCGCGATGGCGGCCATCATCCGGCCGAGTTCGACGAGGATCTTGGCGATGAGCACCGAGGACCGGGCGATGGGCATCGACCGGAACCGGTCCATGACGCCCTTCTTGAAGTCGTCGTTGACCCCGGTGCCGACGCCCATGGAGATGTTCATGCCCATCATGGCCATGAGGCCCGGGACCACGTAGTTGACGTAGTCCGCCTGGTTCCCCTTGCCGGAGATCGCGCCGCCGAAGACGAACACGAACAGCAGGGTGAAGATGATCGGCATGAGCACGACGTCGAACATCGACTCGGGATCCTGCTTGATCTGCAGGGCGTTGCGGCGCACCAGGGCGCCGATGTGCCGCAGGTTGCCCCGCAGGCCGATCCGGCCCTCGCCGTGCTCGGCGGCCACCGGGGTCGGACCGGGCGCGGTGGGCGCGGGCTTCGTCGTGGTTACGGTGCTCATGCCGCGACCTCCTCGGTCGTCTCGGTGGGAACGGAGTCCTCGACGACCGCGGGCTTCTGGCCGGTGATGGCCAGGAACACCTCGTCGAGGCTGGGCAGGTAGGTGCCGAGGTCGGCGATCGCGTACCCGCGGGCGGCCAGCAGGCCGACGACGGCCGTCAGCTGCTCGTCGCTCAGGATCGGGACCAGCAGGACGCCCTCGTCCGGTACGGCCTGGCTGCCGGCCACACCGTCCAGGCCGGCCTCCGCCAGCGAGCGGGCCATGCCCGGCAAGTCCGAGGGGTCCACGGGGCGGATCTTCAGGGTGCGGCCGCCGACCCGCGCCTTCAGCTCGTCGACCTTGCCGTTGGCGATGACCTTGCCGCGGTCGATGACCGTCAGCTCACTCGCCAGCTGCTCGGCCTCCTCCATGTACTGGGTGGTGAGCAGCACGGTGGCGCCCTCGGCGACCAGGCGCTGGACCTCGTCCCACACCTCGTTGCGGGTGCGGGGGTCGAGACCCGTGGTCGGCTCGTCCAGGTAGAGCACGGCCGGGTTGCCGATCAGGGAGGCGGCGAGGTCGAGCCGGCGGCGCATACCGCCGGAGTAGTTCATGACGGCCTTCCTGGCCGCCTCGGTCAGGGAGAACCGCTCCAACATCTCGTCCGCGCGGCGGCGGGCGTCCTTGCGGGAGAGGTCGAGCAGCCGCCCGATCATGTAGAGGTTCTCCCAGCCGGAGAGCTTCTCGTCGACCGAGGCGTACTGGCCGGTGAGGCCGATGGTGCGGCGCAGCTGCCGGGGCTGGCGGACCACGTCGTAGCCCGCGACGGTCGCGGTGCCGGCGTCCGGGACGATCAGGGTGGAGAGGCAGCGGACCAGCGTCGTCTTGCCGGCGCCGTTGGGGCCGAGGACCCCGAGGACCGTGCCCTCCCGGACATCCAGGTCGACACCGTCGAGGGCCTTGGTCTCGCCGTAGTGCTTGACCAGCCCCCGTACCTCCACGGCGTTGGGCTTGTTGTCGTTTCGCGTCATGCCCCCTATGGGAGCAGGCGCCACTGACAAAGCACCGACAGCCGACCGACAAAGGTACGACAGAGGTACGACAGAGGTACGACAGCCCGCCGACACGCGGTCGGCGGGCTGTCGTAGCGGTCGCGCGCGATCAGTGGAAGGCGTGCTCCGCCTGCGGGAACGTTCCGCCGACCACGTCCTCGGCGAAGGCCCGCGCCGCGCCGGTCATGGTCTCGCGCAGCTGCGCGTACTGCTTGACGAACTTCGGCATCTTCCCGCCGGTCAGGCCCATCATGTCGGTCCACACCAGCACCTGCGCGTCGCACTCGGCGCCCGCGCCGATGCCGACCGTCGGGATGTGCAGGGACCGGGTGACCTCGGCCGCCAGCTCGGCCGGGACGAGCTCCAGCACCACCGCGAACGCGCCCGCGTCCTGCGCCGCCTTCGCGTCGCGCAGCAGCTGGTGCGCGGCCTCGTCGCCGCGGCCCTGCACCCGGTAGCCCATGGCGTTCACGGACTGCGGGGTCAGGCCCAGGTGGGACATCACGGGGATGCCGGACTGCACGATCAGCTCGGTCTGGGCCAGCGAGCGCTCGCCGCCCTCCAGCTTCACCGCGCCGACCCCGGCCTCCTTGACGAGACGGGTGGCGCTGCGCAGGGCCTGCACGGCGCCTTCCTGGTACGAGCCGAACGGCATGTCGCCGATGACCAGCGCACGGCTCGTGCCGCGTACGACGGCCGCCGAGAGCATGGTCATCTGGTCCATCGTCACCGGGACGGTGGAGTCGTAGCCGAGGTGGCAATTGCCCATGGAGTCACCGACGAGGACGACCGGGATACCGGCCTCGTCGAAGACGGACGCGGTCATCGCGTCGTAGGCGGTGAGCATGGGCCACTTCTCGCCGCGTTCCTTGGCGAGGGTCAGGTCGCGGACGGTGATCCGCCGGGTGCGCGTGCCTCCGTACAGGGTGGGTGCGTCCGACGGAGATGCTGCTGCGGGCTCGCGGGCAGGCGAAACGGCATGCGTCATTGCAACTGCTCCTTGTGTCATCTCGAGGCGCCCTTACGACGTCCCCGGACTCACCCCCCATGGTGACATCCACGCGGGCAAAGGCGGAAGTGGTCCGTGCTGCGAGCCTGACCACGCGATCCACGAGATCCAATGTGCGCGTTTCGTGACAAGCGGAACCCCCTGCGTACGGCCGTTCGTCCTTCCGGACACACGACCGTGACCGACGGTCGTGACGTACGGCACGGAAGGCTCCGGTTCATCGCCTAGGGTCAAGGGGCGGGGACGGAGCGCGAGCACGGCAGTGAGGGCAGTGGGATGGCACAGGCGTACATGACGGAGTCGGGGAACGGTGGCTCGGAGCCCGAGCCCTCCGGAACCCACCTCCGGCGCCGGCTGACCGCACTGCGCAAGGACCCGGGGATCTGGCGGCGCGGCTGGGTCCTCGCCGGGATCGCCGCGCTGCTCTCGCTCATCATGATCGTCCACGCGGACCTGCCCAACCAGGTGGGCAACCTGGGAAGCCTCACCGAGACCTTCCTGCCCTGGCTGGGCCTGGCCGTCCCGCTCCTGGTCGTCGGGGCCTTCTACCGCAGGTCCGCGACCGCGTTCCTCGCGATACTGCTGACGGCCGCCGTCTGGGCGAACCTCTTCGGCGGCCTGGTCACCGACAAGTCCGGCTCCGGCGGCAACCTGGTGGTGGCCACCCACAACGTCGACGCCGACAACCCCGACCCGCACGGCACCGCCGGGTCGGTGGCCCGCTCCGGGGCCGACGTGCTGGCCCTGACCGAGCTCAAGGGCAGCGCCGTCCCCGTCTACGAGAAGGCCCTCGCGGCCACGTACAAGTACCACTCCGTCGAGGGCACCGTCGGCCTGTGGAGCAAGTACCCGCTCACCGCGAGCGCGCCCGTCGACATCCGGATGGGCTGGACCCGAGCCATGCGCGCCACCGTCACCACCCCCCAGGGGCCGGTCGCCGCCTTCGTCGCCCACCTTCCCTCCGTCCGGGTCAAGCTGAACGCCGGCTTCACCGCCAACCAGCGCGACGACAGCGCCGACGCGCTGGGTGCCGCGCTCGCCGCCGAACCGCTGAAGCAGGTCATCCTGCTCGGCGACCTCAACGGAACCATGAACGACCGCGCCCTGTCCGAGGTCACCTCGCAGATGCGCTCGACCCAGGGCGCGGCGGGCGACGGCTTCGGTTTCAGCTGGCCGGCGCAGTTCCCGATGGCCCGGATCGACCAGATCATGGTCCGCGGGATGAAGCCGGAAGCCTCCTGGACCCTGCCCCGCACCGGCAGCGACCACCTTCCCGTCGCCGCCCGGGTGACCGTGAAGCCCTGACGGACGCGGCGGCGCGAAGGCCCCGGTCGCTCTCCTCGGAGAGCGGCCGGGGCCTTCGCCGTCCCTGCCTACGCCTGCTCGCGCCAGCCGTTCGTGATCGGCAGCCGGCGGTCCTTGCCGAAGCCCTTCGCGGAGATCTTCGTGCCCGGCGGGTACTGGCGGCGCTTGTACTCCGCCGTGTCCACCATCCGCAGGGTCCTGGCCACCAGCTCCGGGTCGAAGCCGGCCGCCACGATCTCGTCCAGGCCCTGGTCGCGGTCCACGTACATGGCCAGGACCGCGTCCAGCACCGGGTAGTCCGGCAGCGAGTCCGTGTCCACCTGGCCCGGGCGCAGCTCGGCGCTCGGCGGCTTCACGATCGAGTTCTCCGGGATCGGCGGGGTCTCGCCGCGCTCGGCGGCGGCCCGGTTGCGGTACTCCGCGAGCCGGAAGACGACCGACTTGTAGACGTCCTTGATCGGGCCGTACGCGCCCACCGAGTCGCCGTACAGGGTGGAGTAGCCGACGGCCAGCTCCGACTTGTTGCCGGGGGCCAGCACGATGTGGCCCTCCTGGTTGGACAGGGCCATCAGCATCGTGCCGCGCAGCCGGGACTGGAGGTTCTCCTCGGCCAGGCCGGTCAGGCCCAGCGAGCCCATGTAGGCGTCGAACATCGGCTCGATGGAGACGGTCCGGAAGTTCAGTCCGGTGCGCGCGGCCAGGTCGGCCGCGTCGCTCCGGGAGTGGTCCGAGGAGTACTTCGAGGGCATCGAGACGCCGTACACGTTCTGCGCGCCGATCGCGTCGCAGGCGAGGGCGGCGACGAGCGCGGAGTCGATGCCGCCGGAGAGCCCGATCAGGACGGAGCGGAACCCGTTCTTCCTGACGTAGGCGCGCAGTCCCACGACCAGCGCGTCGTAGATCTCCTCGTCGTCGTCGAGCCGGTCGGCGTACCCGCCGGTGACCACCGGCTCGTACGCCTCCACGGGCTCCTCGGAGAGGATCACGCGCTCGATGCGCAGTCCGTCGTCCACCACGCCCTCGGGCGCGTCGGCGCGGGCGGCCGGCAGGTCGAGGTCGACCAGGACACAGCCTTCGGAGAACTGCGGGGCGCGGGCGATGACCTGCCCGTCGGCGTCGACGACGATCGAGTCGCCGTCGAAGACCAGCTCGTCCTGGCCGCCGATCATCGCCAGGTAGGCGAGGGTGCAGCCGGCCTCCTGGGCCCGCTTCTGGACCAGTTCGAGGCGGGAGTCGTCCTTGTCGCGCTCGTACGGGGACGCGTTCACGGAGATCAGCAGCCCGGCCCCGGCGGAGCGGGTGGCCGGGACCCGGCCGCCCTCCTGCCACAGGTCCTCGCAGATGGCCAGCGCCACGTCGACCCCGCCCACCCGGATCACCGGCTGCGTGTCGCCCGGCACGAAGTACCGGAACTCGTCGAACACGCCGTAGTTGGGGAGGTGGTGCTTGGCGAAGCGCAGGACGACCTGCCCGCGGTGCAGCACGGCGGCCGCGTTCTCCGGGGATCCGGCCGGGCGGCCCAGGCGGGGTACGGCCCGCTCGGTGCGGTCCAGGTAGCCGACGACGACCGGCAGCTCGCCGAGGCCCTCGGCCGCCAGCCGCCGGGCGAGCTCGCGCAGCGCGGTACGGGAGGCCTCCACGAAGGAGCCGCGCAGGGCGAGGTCCTCGACGGGGTACCCGGTCAGCATCATCTCCGGGAAGGCCACCAGGTGGGCGCCCTGCTCGGCGGAGTGCCGGGTCCAGTGGACGACCGAGTCGGCGTTGGCGGCGATGTCGCCGACGTGCGAGTCGATCTGATTCAGAGCGAGTCGAAGTTGAGGCACGGATCCAGTGTAATCGTCTTTCTGACGCGATGTCCTTGGCCCGGCCTGTTTCCCGCCTGGTTTCAGTGTGGTGGCGTTGCGTCAGTCGATGGCGCCCGCGTACTTCACCTTGTCGAGCAGGATCCCGGGGGAGATCTCCGCGGTGATGTTCTCGGTGCCCTTGGGGAGCTCGAACGCGTCGACCCCGCTCGCGGTCTCACCCGGCATCAGGGCGCCCGTGATCGTCTTGGGCATGCCGAAGCCGTAGACCGGATCGGCGAGCACGCCCCGTTCGTCACGGACATCGGGGTGGACGTACCTCACCTCGAACGGGGCGGTCGAGTGGTTGGTGACGGTGACGGTGATCTGGACCGCGTTCTTGACGTTCTTGCGGTCGTACGCGTTCTTCGGCTCGTACTTCGTCGGGGCCGAGAGGCTCACCGTGACGCCGTTCGGGTAGGTGAAGCTCTCGCCGAACGGCAGCGCGCTGGTCAGGCCGGGAACCTGGGTGGGCGCCGCGGGCCTGGTCGGGGAGGGTGCGGAGGGTGCACTGCCGGGGTGGCGCTCGTTCTGCCTCAGGTCCGCCTCGACCTGCCGGTCGAGGCGACTGTCGGCCGAGTCGACGACCAGGAAGGTGAGGAAGAGGCCGCCGACCGAGGCGAACAGACCGAGCACGGAGAGAACGGTGCCGACGACGGCCACCGACTTGTTCGGGGCGCCCTTGTTGGCGCGAACGACGCCCCCGATCCCGAGGCCCAGGCCGACGGCGGCGATCAGGGTGCCGGCCCAGAAGAGGAACGGGACGACACCGAGGAGGATGCCGAAGCCGCCGGTGATGAGGGAGGCGACGGCCAGGCCGTTGCCGGTCGGGGCGACGTGCGGGTATCCGGGCCGGCCGGGGTACGGGGCTCCGGGGTGGCCGGGGGTGGGCCCGCCCCACGGGGTGCCGGGTGCGGCGGGTGCGCTGAAGCCCGCGGGCGCAGGCGCGGGCGCGGGGTCGGGGGTGGGCGCCGCGGGTGTGAGCGGGGCGAACCCCGACGGGGTCGGAGCCGGCTGCGGGGCGGCGGCCTCGGGGGCCCGGGGTGCGGCCGGGGTCTTCTCCGGCGAGAGCGGCTGCGCGGGTGCCGGTACCGAGTCCGTCTCGGGTATGTCCGGTGTCTCCGGTGTCTCCGGTATCGGGGTGCCCGCCGGTTCGGTCGGCGGACCGACGGGAGTGCTGGGCGGGTTCGGCGGGGTGCTCATACCGGCGGGGTCGTCCTCTTGTCGCGGCAGTCCTGATCTCCGCAAGAGTGCCATGCGCGTACCCCGGGCCCACCCCGAATCCCGCCCGCCCGGCCCCGGGTCAGGGCCGGGCGGGCGGGCGTGCCTTGGAGCTGCTGCCCTACAGCTGGTAGCCGAGCACCGTCATCATCCCGGACTCCGAGTGGTAGACGTTGTGACAGTGCGTCATCCACAACCCGGGGTTGTCCGCGTCGAAGTCCACCGTCAGCCTGCGCCCCGGCAGGAGGATCGCGGTGTCCTTGCGCGCCCCGCCCTCCTGATCGGCCAGTGCGAAGGTGTGCCCGTGCAGGTGGACCGGGTGCCACATGGGCGTGTTGTTGGCGAACACGAGCCGGACCCGTTCGCCCGCCTTCACCGGGTGCCGCTGGTCGGGGGTGTACGGCTTGCCGTCGAAGGCCCAGTTGTAGGCGTTCATGTTGCCGGTGAGCCGGATCTGCACCGTACGGTCCGGGTCGCGCGGGGCGAGCGCGACGGGTTCGGCGGCCTTGAGCGCGTCCGCCATCAGCGGCGGCCCGTCCAGTTCGGCCGGCCGGGTCGCGGCCGTGGGCGCCGTCCCCGACCCGGTGCGCAGCACCGCGAGCGCCGAGCCCTCCTTGCCTTCGGCCAGCGCGGTGAGGGGGAACACCCCGTCCTTGGCGGTGACCAGGACGTCGTACCGCTCGCCCATGCCCAGCAGCAGCGAGCCCGTCGTCGTCTGCTCCACCGGGTAGCCGTCGGTGTGGGTGACCGTCAGTTCGTGGTCGCCGAGGGCGATACGGAAGGCGGTGTCCCCGCCGGCGTTGATGATGCGCAGTCGGATCCGGTCGCCGGGCTTCGCGGTGAGGACCGATGGGTCGTCCGCCACCCGCCCGTTGATCAGGTAGTGCGCGTAGACCACGTCGCCCGCGTCCCCACCGAGGTAGTCGCTGTGGCCGCCCATGGCGACGTTCGAGCGCTTCTTGCCGCCGCCGGGGGAGGCGGAGGGGGAGCCGGAGCCGGAACCGGAGGCGTTCGGGCCGTGGGCCGCGTGGGCTCCGCCGTTGCCGTTCATGCCCTTGCGGAGCTCGGCGAGGACGGCGTCGGGGGTGGCGCCGTCCACCCCGTCGATCCAGTCGTCCAGGACCACCACCCACTCCTTGTCGTAGGAGAGGGGCTCCTTGGGGTCCTCGACGACGAGCGCGCCGTACAGGCCGCGGTCCTGCTGGACGCCGGTGTGCGGGTGGAACCAGTACGTGCCCGGGGTCGGGACGGCGAACCTGTAAGGGAAGGACCCGCCCGGGGCGATGTCCCGCTGGGTCAGTCCCGGGACCCCGTCCATGTCGTTGCGCAGCGCGAGGCCGTGCCAGTGCATGGAGGTGGCCTCGGGGAGGTTGTTGGCCAGGGTGAGGGCGAGCGTGCCGCCCGCGGTGGCCCGGATCTCCTGGCCCGGCAGCTTGTCCCCGTACGCCCAGGACCGGACGGTGATGCCGGCGCCCAGGTCGAGCGGGGTGGCGGTGGCGGTCACCTTGACCTCGGTGAGGGGGCCGGTGGCCTTGCGGGCGGCCTCGGCGGCCCGCACCTCGGGCCCGGCCGGGTCGACGTACCCCTCGGGCACGCCGGTGGCGGCGCCGCCGTGGTTCATCGAGCCGTGGCCGGCGGCCCCGGAGCCACCCGATCCGCCGGAGGCCCCGGAGGACCCGGCCGATCCGGAGCAGGCGGTGAGCAGCCCGGTGCCGACGACGGCCGCGGCCGCTCCGAGCACGGTGCGACGGGTGGGAAGAGGAAGGGCGCGCGGCGGAAGAGCGCGCGGCGGAAGAGCGCGCAGCGGAAGGGAGCGCATGGGAAGAGAGCGCATGGGAGCACCTCAGGGGTGTGGTGTCACGGGTACATGGGCACGGAGGGGCGCCGCCCCGGGCATGCGCGGGCATGCGGGGGCGGCGGCACCGGCCTATACCCGCAGGACCGCCAGCCTGGTGAGGAGCTCGCGGGGCGTGGGCGGGTCCGGGCCTCCGCCGGACCGGCCCGGTATGCGGGCCGCGCCCCCGAGCGGCGCGGCGCGTCGGGATCCGGTCCGGCCGGTGCCGATGAGCAGCACGACGAGCCCCGCGAGCACGGCGAGACAGACCGACGAGGGGTCCATCTCGGTCGCGGGCATCTCGTACCCCCACACGGGGACCGCGGGGGAGGGCACGCCCGTGGCCACCGCCGCGGTGTGGCGAGTGCCACCGTGCACGGCCGGAGCCGGCTGCTCCGCCGAGGCAACGGAGTGGGCCGGGGACACGTCTTGCACGGCGTGGGACTCAGTCGGATGGCCCAAGGTGTGCATGGTGACGATGCCCAGCAGCAGCGCGGCGAGCAGCAGCAACCGGGATCCCGGGGCGGCTCGCTGAGCACTGCGCGTCATGACGGGAACCCTACCGGGGGTGGGTATCCGATCGCAGGACCGACCCCCGCGTCTGCTTAGGATTAGTCACACTATGTCCACACATGGGCTTTCGCCGCGGACCGCTTGGCCGGTCGCCACCCTGATCGGTCTCGCCGCGGCGGCCTACACCGCGTGGGTGCTGGAAGTCGTCCTCTCCACGGGCCTCAACCCCATCGAGACGTACGTCAGCGAGCTCGCCGCCCAGGACCAGCCGCTCGGCGGCCTCTTCCGGGCCACCGACTTCACCGCCGGGCTGCTCGCCTTCTCCGGTGGTCTCCTGGCCCTGGTCCGGTTGCTGAAGTACGCGGAGTCCCGCCGCTCCTGGGCGGTCATCGGCTGGGCCGGGGTGACCCTCTTCGGCGCGGCCACCGCCGCCGACGCCTGGTTGCCGCTGAGCTGCACCCCCACCGTGGACCCCGAATGCGCCGCCCGGGAGACCGCCGGACTGGTCCCCGCCACCCACCAGGCCCACGCCGTCAGCAGCAGCCTCGCCATGACCGGGGCCCTCGTAGGCCTGGTGGCCCTCACGGTCGCCGCCCGCCGCTACGGCTGGTTCGCCCCGCTCGCCCGCTACGGTCCCGCCCTCGTCGCCCTCGAACTGCTCGCCACCGTCTGGACGCTGTCCGCGATAGCCCTGTTCACCGCGGGGCGCGGTACCTGGGCCCTCGGCGCCGGTCAGCGGCTCCAGGTGCTCCTCGTCGCCCTCTGGTTGGGCCTGCTCGCCTATTCCGTCCACAAGGAAGGCCGTACGTGAGTGTCACCGGTCGGTTCGTCCGCGTCGGCTCCGCCGATGGCGGTGGGGCGGACGGGGTTCCGCTGCACGTCGTCGTCGAAGGCCGCGGACCCGTCTGCGTCCTCAGCGCAGGCCTCGCCATGGCCTGGTTCGACTGGGACCCGGTCGTCGCGCCGCTCGTCGCCGCGGGCCGCACCGTCGTCCGCTTCGACCGCCCCGGACACGGTCTCAGCGGCCCGGCCACCGAGCCGCCCACCACCGCCGGGGAGGCCCACCGGATCGCCGGGCTGCTCGACGCGCTGGACCTCGGCGTCCGCGCCGCCGGCCCCGTCACCGTCGTCGGGCACTCCATCGCCGGGTTCCATGCCGAGGCCTTCGCCCGCCTGTACCCCGAGCGCACCGCCGCGCTGGTCCTGGTCGACGGCAGCGTCGAGGAGTCCCCGCGTACGGTCCTGCCCGCCGCAGTGCGTACCGCCGCCGCCCGCGCCCTCGGCCGGGCCGTGACCGCCGTCGGACTACCGGCCGCGCTGGGCCCGGCGGCCCGGCGCGCCACCGTACGGGCCTCCCGCACCGGCGGCTCCGACCCGGCCCCACGGGACCTCGTACGCCGCTGCTACCGCACCGGCCGGGTCTGCCGGGGCACCCTGCTGGAGAACTCCCGCTACCTGGACATGGCCGCCGAGCTGTCGGCCCTGCGCGGGACCCACCCGCTCACCGCCCCCACCACCGTCCTCGCCGGCCACGACGGCTCGGCCGGCCGCTCGGCCCTGCGTTGGCTGTCCCGGCAGGCGGACCTCGCCGACCTGCTCGGCGCCCGCTTCGAGGTCGCCGAACCCGCCGGACACCTGGTCATGCTGGACCGCCCGGGCCAGGTGGCGCGGACGGTCCTGGCGACGGCCGGGCAGGAGGTCGTCCGTCCCGATCAGAGCCGGGCGTAGACCTTCTCCACGAAGGTGGCCATCTGGGGGTCGGTGAGGTGCACGGCGAGGTCGGCCTCACTGATCATGCCCACCAGCCTCTTGTCACGGATCACCGGCAGCCGGCGGATCTGGTGGCTCTGCATCTCGTCCAGCACGTCACCGACGTCCGCGCTCGCGTCGATCCAGCGCGGGGTGCCCTGGGCCAGGTCACCACAGGTGACCTTGGCCGGGTCGTGGCCCTTGGCCACACAGTTCACGACGATGTCGCGGTCGGTGATGATGCCGCACAGCCGCTCCTCGGCGTCACTGATGGGCAGGGCGCCCACATTGAGCCGGGCCATCAGCTGGGCGGCCCGGTCGAGGGTCTCGGTGGCGGAAATCCACTGGGCCCCGGGGTGCATGATGTCTGCGGCGGTGGTCATCGCTGAACCTCCTGAGCACGCCGTCCGACACCGGGCGCGGTCACGTCCGGTGCGGCGTCCCCACCGGCGGAGCACACGCGCGTACGGGTGAGAGGGCGCCTCTCACCACGGTACGGGCGTGTCCCGTCACCCGCGCGGCGCGGCTCCGCGCTGCCGCAGCATGTCCTCCATCAAGGTGAGCTCCGAGCGCTGCGCGTCGACCATGCCCTGCGCCAGCGCCCGCTCGACCGGGGTCTCGCACTGCTGCGCACAGCCCTCGGCCATCGCGACGCCGCCCTTGTGGTGGTCGGTCATCAGCTGGAGGAAGAGGACCTCCGCGTCCCGGCCGGAGACGGCACCCAACCGGTCCAGTTCCTCCTTGGTGGCCATGCCGGGCATCAGCGCGCCGGACCCTGCGCCACCGGTGCTCGCGCCCGCGTCGGTGCCGTGTCCCGCGTGGCCGCCGTGGCCGCCCGAGGCCCCCATCCAGGACATCGGCGGCTCGTCGGCCACCACCTTCGGCAGCCCCCACAGGTCCAGCCAGCCGAGCAGCATGCCCCGCTGGTTGGCCTGGGTGTTGGCGATGTCGTAGGCGAGGGTGCGTACCGCCTCGTCCTGGGTGCGGTCGCGGACGATGAAGGACATCTCCACCGCCTGCTGGTGGTGCACCGCCATGTCCCGGGCGAAGCCCGCGTCCGCGGACCGGAGCCCCGGGGTGCGGGGCGCCGCCGTACCGGCCGACGGACCGGAGTCGGCGGCGCCGCCGCCGTTCGCCGCGGCCACCGTGGCGGCCGCCGCGAACAGCAGGGCCAGCAGGACGGCCGTGCCCGCGACCCAGTACGTACGGGGGACGGGGCGGTCGGCGCCGGTCGGGCGGCTCACTTGCCGGCCAGCCCGCTCGTGCAGGCCGCGCCCGGCTCCGGGGTCTGCTCGCCCTGCACGTACTTCGTGAAGAACGTCGACACCCGCGGGTCGTCCGCGCTGTCCACCGTCAGCTGCTTGCCCCACGCGCTGAGCATGATCGAGCCGGTCTGCTCCTTGATCGGGCTCATCAGCGTGTACGGGGTCTTGCCGACGGTCGCGGCGAGCTTGTCCACGTCGGCCTTGGCGGCCTTCTCGTTGTACGTCACCCAGACCGCGCCGTGCTCCAGCGAGTGCACGGCGTTCACCTCCGGCACCGGGTTCTTGTAGACGTCACCGTTGCAGTTCATCCAGCGGGGGTGGTGGTCACCGCCGACCGGCGGGTTCATCTCGTACTTCACGGGGGTCTCGACGTGATTGCGGCCGAGCTTCTTCACGTCCCAGAGCTGCTCGCCCTCGACCGGCTGCTTGCGGATCTCCTCGGCCTCCTTGCGGGTCTTCGCCGCGGCCGCCTCCTTGCGCTGCTCTGCCTGCTTCTGGTCGATCAGCACCCAGGCGCCGAAGCCGACGAGGCCGACCACGACGGCCGACGCGGCCGTGATCGCGATGGCCTTGTTGCGCCGCTCCCGGATCTGCTCGGTGCGGCGCATCTCGGCTATGCGCGCCTGGCGTGAATTCGGGTCGGTGTGCTGGTTGGTCCTGCCGGACTTGCTGGCCATGTGCCCTGGTTCCTTCTGCTGAGGGGGGTGGATGAACGCGAAACCGAAACGAACCGGACCGCTCAGGTCCGCAGCACCTGGAGGGCATACAGGTCAGGGGCGCGCGGCGGAGCCCCGTACAGCGGGATCCGCGACGCCCCGGAGACGATCGCGGCGGGCGTGGGCGCACCCATGGGGCCGGTCACGGCGGGTGGCGGCACCGGCAGCACACCCGGAGTGACGCGCCGCAGCGGCGAGCAGCCGGGCAGGTCGTACGGAGACACGCAGACGGCGTGCGCCGGCGCCCCCGCCCGTACCTCCGCGCCCGGCGACGCGACGTGCGACTCGCCCGAGCGCGCGCACAGCAGCACCGCGCCGGCCAGCACCCCGAAGACGATCAGCAGGACGTCACGCCGAAGCCCGGGACGTCCGTGACGCCCCGGCCGCGTGTGCTGCCGACCCCCCATGGGCGCAGATGGTAATGCTCATGACGGCTCCCAGGTCAGTGCGGGGGTGCCGCGACCTTTACCGGGTGCGTAATGTGGCGGAAACCACGACTGGCGATACTGGGCGCGCCCGACTGTGCCCCCACTGTCGAGGCGGTGGTGCACAGGCCGTCTGAACTGCGAGGATGAAGGCATGGACAAGCAGCAGGAATTCGTCCTCCGGACGCTTGAGGAGCGCGACATCCGCTTCGTGCGCCTGTGGTTCACCGACGTACTGGGCTTCCTCAAGTCCGTCGCGGTCGCGCCGGCGGAGCTGGAGCAGGCCTTCGACGAGGGCATCGGGTTCGACGGCTCCGCGATCGAGGGCTTCGCCCGGGTCTACGAGTCCGACATGATCGCCAAGCCGGACCCGAGCACATTCCAGATACTGCCGTGGCGCGCGGAGGCCCCCGGGACCGCCCGGATGTTCTGCGACATCCTGATGCCGGACGGCTCGCCGTCCTTCGCGGACCCGCGCTACGTCCTCAAGCGCATCCTGGCCAAGACCTCCGACCTGGGCTTCACCTTCTACACCCACCCGGAGATCGAGTTCTTCCTGCTGAAGGACAAGCCGCTGGACGGCACCCGCCCGGTCCCGGCCGACAACTCCGGCTACTTCGACCACACCCCGCAGAACGTGGGCATGGACTTCCGCCGCCAGGCGATCACCATGCTCGAATCGATGGGCATCTCGGTGGAGTTCAGCCACCACGAGGGCGCCCCGGGCCAGCAGGAGATCGACCTCCGCTACGCCGACGCGCTCTCCACCGCGGACAACGTCATGACGTTCCGTCTGGTGATGAAGCAGGTGGCGCTGGAGCAGGGCGTCCAGGCCACCTTCATGCCGAAGCCGTTCTCGGAGTACCCCGGCTCGGGCATGCACACCCACCTCTCCCTCTTCGAGGGCGACCGCAACGCCTTCTACGAGTCGGGCGCCGAGTACCAGCTCTCCAAGGTCGGCCGCTCCTTCATCGCGGGCCTGCTGCGCCACGCGGCGGAGACGGCGGCGGTCACCAACCAGTGGGTCAACTCCTACAAGCGCATCTGGGGCGGCTCCTCCCGCAGCGCGGGCGCGGGCGGCGAGGCCCCCTCGTACATCTGCTGGGGCCACAACAACCGCTCGGCCCTGATCCGCGTCCCGATGTACAAGCCGGGCAAGACGGGCTCCTCGCGCGTCGAGGTCCGCTCGATCGACTCGGGCGCCAACCCGTACCTCACGTACGCCGTCCTCCTGGCGGCCGGCCTCAAGGGCATCGAGGAGGGCTACGAACTCCCGGCGGGCGCCGACGACGACGTCTGGGCCCTCTCCGACGCCGAACGCCGCGCGATGGGCATCGAACCCCTCCCGCAGAACCTCGGCGAGGCCATCTCCCTGATGGAACGCAGCGAACTGGTCGCCGAAACCCTGGGCGAGCACGTCTTCGACTTCTTCCTGCGCAACAAGAAGCAGGAGTGGGAGGAGTACCGCTCGGAGGTAACGGCCTTCGAACTCCGCAAGAACCTCCCGGTCCTGTAAGGGCAGGTCAGAGCCCCTGCGGGCCACGCACAACACTCCGGGCCGGTGGTCGACGACCACCGGCCCGAAGCTGTCTCATTCCCCCTGGGCCGTGGAACCCGAGGCCTCGTACATCCCGTCCACGGCCTTCCGGGTTCGCCCCTCGCTGCTCGGCATCAGGTGCGTGTAGACCCGGAGCGTGAAGCCGGGGTCGCCGTGCCCCAGGTACGTGCTCAGCGCCTTCACGTTCTCGCCGGCGTCCAGCAGCACCGAGGCGTAGCTGGCGCGCACACGGGCACTGCGGGCGGGACTTCCCCAGGGGGAGTACTAGGTCAGGGAGGGCCCATTCTCGAAGAGATCGCCGTTGAGCTGCGCACTGCCCTCGCGGCCGGCCGTGACGTAGTCATGGATCACGGGTTCTGGACCGTCGACGAGCGCCAGGAGTGGCGTCGTATCGGCGAACAGCCGCCTAGGCTTCACGGCCACCCGCAACACTCGCAGATTGCTTCGTCCGTGAGATTCACGGCGTCCGGGTGCGGACGTTCTGCCTCTCGCAAGAGCTCAATTACGTCACTCGTCTGCTAGGTGGCCCCGACACCTGCCCGTCATACCGGACTTTCGGCCCCCGCTCACCGGGTGAGTGCGCGACTCGCTTCTCCACTGCCTCAGCTCCGGAACCCGACCGGTCCTGAAACACCGCTAGCTCATCGGGGTGCTGTGCTTGTAGTAGATCAACATCAACGGCGGCGCTACTAGCGTCCCCAAACCGATTGCGGACATGAAGACCTTCCCCGTCGTGTTCAAGTCTTCATAATTCGTGGATCCCTGTCGGTATATGAGCCATCCGGCAAGCACTATTAGACTGCCTAGCAGAACACAAAGGGCTCTGTCCGAGATGTCACGGTTGAATCCCGAATCAAATATCCAGACGATCCCTCCCAGTGTCAGGATCGCCGGAAGGAGCCCGAGGAGGCAGGCGCAGGTAAAAGCAGCGACCTGCATCAGGAATCCCACAACGCCCCCGGCAGAGTTTACGAACCCAGCAATCGTTCCTGCTGTAGCGATCACCCAAAGCACGTTGTCGATACCGGACTTCAGTGCGGTGAACGTGGAGTGATTCTGCCGGTCCGGTGGCTGGGCGGGAGGGCTGCTTTGATCAGCCATATGATCACCCACTCATCCCCCAACTCCTGTTGTACACCGTTGCGGACCAATCCGCATCCCGACGTTGAAGGAGGTTCCTCATGGTCGTGGCTACCTCGAACCTCTCGTCCGTGGGATACCGCCCATCCGTTCCCGCCGCCAGTGCAAGCCAGGAAAACGTCGCGCGGACAATGGATATGCATATGCCCACCTGCGGAACTGGTTACGCGGACGCGGCATCACGCACCGAATAGCCCGCAAGGCCATCGAATCCTCGCAGTGACTGGGCCGCTACCGCTGGACCATCGAACGGCCTAGCTTGCCGGCTGCCGCCGCCGCCTCCGCGCTACGAACGCAAAGCAGAACTCTTTGTAGAGGCGCCTGCCTGACGGCGCTGTTGGCGACCCGGATGGCCAGGGGAGTCTCCGTGCTGACCTGTCGAGCCACGTCAGCAGTGCGGCCATCTCACTCGTGGTCAGGACAACCCAGCCGCGCATGTCGTTGTAGTGAAGCCGGGGTCGCCGGTGCGTCGACACGCGTTGCGGACCCCGTGGGACCTGTGCGGGCCGGAGGGGGTCGGCGCCGCTTCGGGCGTCGCTCCTGCCCTCGGCCCGCTCCGCCCGCGCTGCGCCGACGCGCGCCCACGCGGTCTAGGTTCGGCCTGTGAATCACAGCCTTCCCCATGCCGGGGCGCCCCACGAGCGTGACTTGCCGCCCTACCAGGTAGTCCTGGCGGAGACCGATTGGCGTTCGCTCCAGACGGCTTTCGGGAGCGGTGAGGACCTTCCCGGGGTCCTGGCAAGGCTGTTGGAGCCCGATGCCAAGGTTCAGGTCTCCGCTTTGTCGGAGCTGGGTGAACTGGTCGGCCACCAGAACACCCTCTACGAGGCCACCGCCCCCGTCGCCATGTATGTCGCGGGCATCCTCACCCACCCGGCGGCTATGACCCTCCGGCCCTATCGCGACGTCCCCATCCGCGCGACGCTGTTGAACTGGTTGGCTTACACGGCCTACGACGCCTCCGACGAGATCGTGGGCCGCACGGAGCAGTACTTCCCTGGCTTCCTCACCCCCGGCAGCATCGTGGCGGCCTTCAGGGACCTGCGGCCGATGCTTTATCGGGCCGCCGTGCCCTTCCTCCGAGACAGCCACGAGGACGTGCGTGAAGCCGCCGTTGTCGCCGCGCTCGTCCTCGCCGAGCACCCCGTGCTCGCCGAGCACCGCGATGACCTCGCCGTGCACGCGCGCGCCCTCCTGGACGCCGGCGGCGACGACCCGAACCGGCGTGTTGCCCGGAAGGCACTCGAAGCATGGGGCCACGACGTCCCCGATTCTGAGCCTGTCCAGGAGGGGCTCTGGGACCGGGGGCCGCACAGCGACGGCCGAGGCGATCTCGAAGCCCCCTTCTGACCGATACGCACACGGCTCACCGGCGGACCACCCTCGGCCGCCCTCCCGAAAGTATTCGGTTCTCGTGCCTTCGGGGGTGGGGGAGCATGGGCCGGGTGGAGATTCTTTCGTCCGTCAGTGACTTTCGTGTCATGTTCGTCCCGCCGCATCCTGATGCCGTCATGAGCCCGTGGGGCGAGCTGCGGGTGTTGATCGACGGGCGGGACGTGCTGGCGGAGATCCATCCCGATGGGGTGTCGAGCTGTACGCGGGGAGAGTGGTTCGGGCCGGCCGAGGAGTGGCCGTTGACCGCCTCGGACGAGCCGCGCAGGGTCGAGCTGAGCAACAACGACTGCGTCACCGACTGTTGTGGGGGCATCTTCGTCACCATCCGACGCCGGGCTGATCGGGTGGAGTGGACGGGCTGGGAGAACACCGAGGACGTCCGGGTCCCCGTTCCCGGCGACTTCCACTTCGACGCCGCCCGGTACGACGCCGAGCTGGCGCGGGCCGTGGCGGACGACAGCTGGGAGGAGCCCGTGGACGGCGTCGCCCGGCTGCTGACCCTGGCGCTCGCCGAGTCCGACTGCTTCGAGCGGTGGGGGTGGCGCGTGTACCTCGTCCTGCCGCAGCGCGGGCGTCGGCCCGCACGGGTGGAGGTGCACTTCACCCCTCGGGGGGCGGCACCGGTGCCCGGGAGCGTCTATGTGCAGGACGTTCCGGTGGCGCGCTATGTGCCCGCCGCGGAACAGGTTCGGCGGATCGTGGCAGCGGTCGCGGCCGACGACCCTCAAAAGACGGCCAGGCTTCTGGGTTGAGTCTCCCGTGGGGGGAGACGGCAGGCTGGGGGTCATGGACGGCAAGGTGTTGTATTCGATCGGGGAGTTGGCCCGGCGGACCGGTCTGACCGTGAAGACCGTCCGGTTCTACTCCGACAAGGGCATCGTCCCGCCCACCGAGCGGAGCCCCGCGGGCTACCGGCTCTACGGGCCCGACGCGCTCGCCCGCCTCGACCTGGCCCGCACCCTGCGCGATCTCGGGCTCGACCTGGAGACCGTACGCAAGGTGCTGGACCGGGAGGCCTCCGTACCGGAGGTCGCGGCAGCGCACGCCGACGCCCTGGACGTCCAGATACGGACCCTCCGCCTGCGCCGGGCCGTGCTTCGCGCGGTCGCCGGACGCCGCGGCCCCACCACCATGGAAATGGACCTCATGCATCGACTCGCCACGCTCTCCCGGCACGAACAGCGCCTTCTGGTATCCGACTTCGTGGATACGGTTTTCGAAATGGGCGGAGAGAAGGTGGAGTTCGCGGATCTGCTGCGGTCCGTCGTGCCCGAGTTGCCCGACGATCCGACGCCCGAGCAGGTCGAGGCCTGGGTGGAACTCGCCGGGCTCTGCCAGGACGAGGACTTCCGCGCCGTGATCCGCCGTACCGCCGAGGTCCAGGCGGTCGAGCCCGACCAGCAGGACGTCGGCGCTCTGCAGGAGGCGCTCGACCGGGCGATGCGGGAGCGGATCGACGAGGCCGTGTCCGTCGGGCTCGTACCGGCTCCGGCCGGGGGTGCCTCGCTCGCCGGCTCGCTCGGCAGCCTCTACGCCCACGCGTTCGAGCGTGCCGACGAAGGCGGTGTGCGGCGCTGGCTCCTCGCCCGCCTGCAGGCGACCGCCGACCCGCTCGCCGAGCGGTACTGGCTGCTGCTCGCCGCCGTCAACGGGTGGCCCGCCGCGCCGGCGCTCGCCCCCGTACACCCCTGGTTCACCACCGTCCTCGCCCCGGGTGCGATGCGATGAGGACGCGCGTGTTGAGGTTCGGCCTGTACGCGGACGAGCCGGGGCTGGCCTGGGTCCGGGGGCTCGTCGCGGACGCCGTGGGCTCGCGAAGCGCCCGGATCATGGAGATGAGCGTCCTGCGGACCCTTCCCGGGAGCGGGATGCCGGCCGCCGAGATGTACGAGCACCTCGTGGATCAGTGGGACATCGAGCATCCCGGCGAGGGGAGAGGCGGGCGGGAGCCGGTCGAGCTGCGGGTCGACCTGGACTGCTCCTTGCGGACCTGGCGGGCCGTTCGTGCCGCGGTGATCGAGGGGCTTTGCCCGGAGGGGGCGGGGCGGCATGTCTGTCGCGTCCCCTGGGCCACTCGCTGACTCCGATCGGGCCCGCCGTCAGTGGACCGCCCGGTGCCAGGCGGGGCGGTTGGGGGTGATGGGGGTCGACGTCGTGTGGAGTTCGGCGTCCAGGCCCAGGACCGCCGTCGTGATGGTGCCGGACGGTTCCAGTACGGCCGACGGGGCGCCCGCGAAGAGCATGCGGGATTCCTCCCACGCCGGGGGGCCGCCGAGGCCCGTGGTGCTGACGGTGCCGCTGTCCGCGCGCCCCACCATGAGGCGGCCCGCGGCGCCGACCGCGCCGTAACCGGCCCGGCCGCCCGCCTCCGTGACGCTGGACACCTGGGGCCGGACCGAGGGGCCGGCCGTGACCAGGGCGGTGCGGACGACCCCCGAGTCGGGGCGGCGGAAGAAGAGGCGTACGCCCGCACCTTCCGGTGCCGCCGTGAGGGGGACCGTGGTGGCGGGCAGGCCCGTCGGCGCGGGGCCGAGCAAGGGGGTGTCCGGGGTGCGCTGGGTCCAGGCCAGGACGGAGGTGGTGGTGGTCGCGTACACGTGCCGCCGCCCCGCCGCGTCGAGCGCCGTCACCGGGTCGCTCTGCAGGTCCTCGCCGCCGAGCCGCTCCCACGGGGAGAATCCGCCGTCCGGCTGCTGGGTGGTCGCGCGCAGGGTGCGGCGCGAGTCGCGGAGGTAGACGGTCAGGCCGCCCCGCGCGTCCACGGCCACCGCCGGGGCGCTGATCGCCGAGGTGCCCTCGTCGTCGGTGCGTTCCGGGGTGCCGAGCGACTGCCACGGGCCGAACGGGCCGTCGGGCGCGGACTGGACGGCGTACACGACCTCGCGCCGGTACTCCGCGGGCGTGGAGCCGAGGGTGGTGCGGGTGGCGAGGACGGCGACGCGGCCGCCGGGGAGGCGGGCGGCGGTGGCGCCCGGGTCGATGCCCGTGCCCGGGAGGAACATCGGGCCCGCCCACTCGCCGCCGGCGTTGCGCGTCCAGTACGCGGTCCGACCGTCCAGCGTGGCGAAGGCCCACAGCCGGCCGGGTGTGCCCTCCGTCAGCCAGGAGGTGGTCTCGGCGCGGGTGTAGCGCAGCGACTGGGCCCAGTTGCGGCCGGTCGGATTGCCCGCGACCTTCCGGTCGCCGCAGCCCGACGGGCTGCCGCAGTAGTCCTGGCGGTCCTGCCAGGCGTAGGTCCTCAGGAAGCCGGTCTTGGTCTCGGCGGTCTGCGGGTCCAGCGCGTGCGGGAGAGTGCTGTTGTGGTAGCCGAGGTAGCTCTGGACCGTGAAGTGCGGGCGCCTGCTGACCTGGTCGGCGTAGGCGGCGGTGGCGGCCTGCACGAAGCGGGCGCCGTACATGTGGTCCTGGTGGTCGGTGAACCGGCCGGTCCCGTTCTCGCCGTAGCGGTTCGGCGTCGGGTCCTGCATACGTATCGTCGTCGGCCGGTAGCGGTCCAGGACCCCGGATATCGTCCGGACCAGCTGGTCCTTGGTGTACGTGAACGGCTGCTTGACCGGGGTGCCGGAGGTGAGCTGGGCCTCCAGAGCCGCCGTCCGGCCGTTCCACAGGCCGCGCAGGCTCTCGGGGGTGTCCTCACCGGTGGTGCGGGCCTCTCGCAGCATCAGCCACACCAGGTTGACCTGCGGCTTCGCTATGAGGACGTCGAGTTCGGCGTGCCCGCCCCCTTCGGTGGGTATGACCGTACGCTTCCAAGCGCTGGTGCGGTCCCCGGTGGCCATCTGGGCGTACGCGGAGCGGATGCCGTTCTGCCGGGCCTCCGCGTAGTGGGCGCGGTCGGCGGGCTGTTCGGGGTCGGTGGCGGCGCCGCCGTGGGCCTCGTTGCGGCCGTCGGACTCACCGGAGGTGAGGTAGGTGGTGGTGACCTGGGTGCCGGAGAGCAGTGACCGGCTGAGGTCCGGGTTCATGAAGAACAGGTCGTCGTCGGGGTGGGCGACGATCTGGAGGACCGAACCGGAGGTGACGCTCGCGGGCCGGACCGCGGCCGGGTTCTTCTCCTGGGTGGCTTCGGCCGTGGTCTGTTGGCCGGCCACGGAGAGCACACCGGTGGCGCCGGCTGTCAGCACGGTGAGCAGGGCCGCGAAGCGGCGACGGGTCACAGGCATCGGGTCACGCCTCGGGTTCGGTCTCGCTCTGACGATGGAAAGCACGCGTGAATGCGTCGAACAGTCAGAGAGAGGGGAAATCTGCGGACTTGGTTCACCGAATCCGCAGATGGCAGGGGCTATTCCGGTACGGGATACGGACGGCGCCCGTCCGCCTACCGGACCGCGGGAGCCTGAGGCGATGCGGGGGCCTGAGGCGATGCGGGGGGCGACGCGGGGTGCGCGGGGGATGCAGGGTGCGTGGGGGATGCGGGGGATGCGGGGTGCGCGGGGGATGCGGGTGACGAGGGCGGGACGGGCGGGACGGGCGACGGGAGCGACGGGGGCGCGTTGCGCGGGCCCACCGGCTGCCACGGCGCCAGGTGCGCGTTCGGCACGTCGGCCGAGGAGGTCACGTACAGCCGTGCGTCGAGCCCCACCACCGCCAGGCTGACCAGGGCCTTGCCGGTCGTCGTGGAGGACGGCGCGCCGACGAACAGCAGCGGGGAGCGTTCCCACGGCCGCCCCGACCCGGCCTCCGAGCCCAGTTGCCCGCCCGCCGTGCGGCCCGCCAGCAGGTGCCCGCTCGCCGTCACCGAGCCGAAGCCCTGGAGGCCGCCGAGGTCGGTCATCTGGCTCACCTTCAGCCCGCCCTCACCCGTGATCAGGGCGGTACGGACATTGCCCGAGCCGGGCTTGCGGAACCACAGCCGTACGCCGCCCTCGCGGCCGTCCGCGGTCAGCGGGAGCGTGGTGTCCGGCAGCCCGGTGGCCGTGACCTGCCCCAGCGGGGCACCCGGCTGCGGCTGCACCCAGCCCACCACCGACTTGGAGGTCGCGGAGAACACCATGCGCCGCCCGGCGCCGTCGGTCGCGGTGGCCGGGGAGCCGTGCAGGTCGGTGCCGCCGTACTTCTCCCACGGCCCCCAGCTGCCGTCCGCCCGCTGCACCCGGCCGCGCAGGCTGTACGCGCCGTCGCGGACGTACGCCGCCAACTGCCCGGTGCCGTCGACCGATACGGCCGGGGCGCTGATGTCGGAGGTCCAGGTCTCGTCCGCGGTCTCGGGGGTGCCGAGCGACTGCCACTCCGTGAACTCCTCGGCCCCCGGCTGCTTCTGCACGACGTAGACGACCTCGCGCTTGTAGTCGGTGGGCTTCGAACCGAAGGAGGTACGGGTACCGAAGACGGCTGTCCGGCCGTCCGCCAGGGTCACGGTGCTCACGCCCGGGTCCATGCCGGTGCCGGGGAGCAGGTTCGGGCCCTTCCAGCGGCCGGTGGGACCGGGCCGGTGCCAGACGGCCACCTGGCCGTCGAGCGTCTTGAAGGCCCACAGCCCCTGCGCGGTGTCGGAGGTCAGCCAGTCGGTGCTGGTGCCGCGGGCGTAGTTGATGGAGTCCGACCAGCGGTTGCCGCCCGGCTGGTCGGAGATCTTGAGGTCGCCGCAGCCGGCGGGGCTGTTGCAGTGGTTCTGCCGGTCGAGCCAGGCATAGGTGCCCAGGATGTCCAGCTTCTCCTTGGCCTCGTCCGGGTCCAGGGCGCTGGGGAGCGAGCCGTTGATGTAGCCGACGTAGTTCTGCACCGCGAAGTGCGGGCGGTCCGTGACGTCCTTGGCGTACGCGGCGGTGGCGAGCTGTACGAACCGGGCGCCGTAGAAGTGGTCCTGGTGATCGGTGTACCGCTTGGTGTCGGGATACCGGCCGGGGGTCGGGTCCTGGGAGCGGACGGTGGTCGGCCGGTACTGCTCCAGGATGCCGACGAGGGTCTGGACGACCTGGTCCTTGGAGTACGAGAACTTCTGCGGGACCGGGGTGCCGGACGCGAGCATGGAGTCCAGGCGGGCGACCTTGCCGTCCCACAGGCCGTGCAGGCTGTCCGGGGCGTTGTCGTAGACGGTGCCGGCCTCGCGGAGCTGCAACCAGACGAGGTTGACCTGGGGCTTGGCGACGAGGACGTCGACCTCGGCGTGGCCGCCGCCCTTGGTGGGGACGACGGTGCGGGTCCAGGGGCTGCCTCGGTCGCCGGTGGCCATCTTGGCGTAGGCGGCGCGTATGCCGTTCTGGCGGGCCTCGGCGTAGGCGGGCTTGTCGGCCTTGGTGGTGGCCGCCTTGGCGGCGCCGGCGTTGATGCCGTCGGCTTCGCCGGAGGTCAGGTAGACGGAGGTGACGGGGCTGCCGGCGGATATGGAGTACCGCAGGTCGGGGTTCATGAAGTACAGGTCGTCGTCGGGGTGCGCGACGACCTGGAGCACCCGGCCGGGGTCGGGCGGCTCGGGAGCGGGGGTGGGGGTGCCGGCCGCCTTGTCGGGGGCGGTGGAGGAGCCGAGGCGGTCGAGGAGTTCGTTGCCCCGCAGGACGAGCAGGCTGCCGACGGCGGTGACCACGCAGAAGGCGACGACCTTGACGAGGCGGGCCCGACGCCGCCGACGCCGCGGCCGAGCACCGTCCGAGGCCGCGCCCCGGGCCGCCGCCGGGGCGGTGCCCCGGGTGCCGTCCCCGGCCGTGCCCCGGGCCGTGCCCCGGGACCCTTTCTCGGCCGTGCCCCGGGAGCTGTCTCCGGCCGTGCCTCGGGTGCCGTTCCCGGCCGTGTCCCGGGAGCTGTCCCCGGCCGTGCCTCGGGATCCGTCTCCGGCCGTGTCTCGGGCAGCGCCCTCGGCCGCCTCCACGGCGGCGTCCCGGGAGCCGACCCCGGCGGTGCCTCGGGAGCTGTCTCCGGCCGCGTCCCGGGAGCTGTCGCCGGCCGTGCCTCGGGCGCCGTTCCCGGCCGTGCCCCGGGTGTCGGTCTTGCCGCGGGCTCGGCGGCGCGCCTGACGGCGGCCGCCGGACGTGCCGGCTTCGGCGGTTTCGGCTTCCGGCGCCTCGGGCGATTCGTGTGCTTCGGCATGCTCCGCCCGGGCAACGGCATCGGCCGCCGCAACGCTCTCGGCCTGCCGGCCCTCGGCCAACTCTGCCTGCGGCTCGGCCTGGTGGGCCCGCTGGGGCGGGTGTGCGTACGCCCCCTGCTGGGGCGGGGGGGCGTAGCCGTGCTGCTCCTGCGGGTAGCCCTGGTAAGGCGGTTGCGCCGGGTACGGCTGCCGGCCCTGCCCCGTCGGGTACGGCTGCTGCGGCGTCTGTTCCGTCGGGTACGGCTGCCGGTCTTGCTGCGCCGCGTACGGCTGCTGGCCCTGCTGCGCCGGATGCGGCTGCCCGCCTGGTCCCGTCGGGTACGGCTGCGGCGGTGCCTGTTCCGCCGGGTACGGCTGCCCGTCCTGCCCCGCCGGGTACGGCTGCCCGCCCTGCCCCGCCTGGTACGACTGCGGCGGCGCCTGTTCCCTCGGGTACGGCTGCTGGCCGTGCTCCGCCGGGTACGGCTGCCCGTCCTGCCGCGCCGGGTACGGCTGCCCACCCTGCCCCGTCGGGTACGGCTGCCCACCCTGCCCCGCCTGGTACGGCTGCCGGTCCTGCCCCGCCGGGTATGGCCACCCGGATCCGGTCGGCACGCCCTGTGGGCCCCAGGCCCCGGGGCCCTGCCAGGAGTCGGACACGTGGCTCCTCCCGGCAGAACGGCGGCCAGGTATACCCCCATGCCGCGCTAAGTAATCCGATGATCAGACGAATCTTGGCATCGTATGCACCTCGGGTCGAACATTTGCTCCTGACACGCCTAAATCTCCACCGCGGCCAGGGCGGCACTCCGCCGACAGGTCCCAGGGCCTAGGCTCAGGAGAGACTGGCAGGCAGTGGCAGCGACAACCGCGGGAGGCGGCGGGATGACGGTCCCGGGACGCAGGAGCAGCACCTTCATCCGGCTGCTCCGCAGCGGTTTCACCGACCCCTCCGCCGCCGCCCGGCTGCTCGACGCCGACGCGCTCGCGGCCGTACGCACCGATCCCGTGCTGCTCGACGCCCTCGGCGCGACCGCCGACCCCGACCTCGCCCTCCTCGGGCTGGTCCGGCTCGCCGAGGCCCAGCCGGACGGCGAGCTCCCCGGGCTCCTCGACACCCTCGTCAGCGCCAAGCCGCTGCGCGATCGGCTGCTCGGCGTGCTGGGCGCCTCCGAGGCCCTCGGCGACCACCTCGCCCGCCACCCCCGTGACTGGCTCGGCCTCATCACCTACGAGGCCGCCGACCTGCACCCCGGACTCCCCGAGTTCGAGCGCGGCCTCGCCGACGCGCACGACCCCGTCGGTCTGCGCGTCGCCTACCGCCGCTGCCTGATCTCCATCGCCGCCCGCGACGTCTGCGGCACCATCGACGTCGCGCAGACCGCCGCCGAGCTCGCCGACCTGGCCACCGCCACCCTGCGCGCCGCCCTGCGGATCGCCTCCGCCGCCGCTCCCGAGGACGCCGCGCTGTGCCGCCTCGCCGTCATCGCGATGGGCAAGTGCGGTGGCAACGAGCTGAACTACGTCTCCGACGTCGACGTCATCTTCGTAGGCGACGCGGCCCCCGGAGCCGACGAGGCCAAGGCCCTCCAGGCCGCCACCCGCCTCGCCTCCCACCTCATGCGGATCTGCTCGGAGACCACCGTCGAGGGCACCATCTGGCCCGTCGACGCCAACCTCCGGCCCGAGGGCCGCAACGGCCCCCTCGTCCGCACCCTCGCCTCCCACCTGGCCTACTACCAGCGGTGGGCCAAGACCTGGGAGTTCCAGGCGCTCCTCAAGGCCCGCGCCGTGGCCGGTGACGAGGCCTTGGGCGCCGAGTACATCGCCGCCATAAGCCCGCTGGTCTGGCAGGCCGCCGAACGCGAGAACTTCGTCCCCGACGTGCAGAAGATGCGCCGCCGCGTCGTCGACAACATCCCCGCCGCCCAGGTGGACCGCGAGTTGAAGCTCGGCCCCGGCGGCCTGCGCGACGTCGAGTTCGCCGTCCAGCTGCTCCAGCTCGTGCACGGCCGCAGCGACGCCACCCTGCACTCCGGCACCACCCTCGACGCCCTGCACGCCCTCGCCGCCGGCGGCTACGTCGGCCGCGCCGACGCCGCCCAACTGCACGACGCGTACCGCTTCCTGCGCGCCATGGAGCACCGCATCCAGCTCTACCGGCTGCGCCGCACGCACCTCGTCCCCGAGGACGAGAACGACCTGCGACGCCTGGGCCGCTCCATGGGCCTGCGCACCGAACCGGTCGCCGAGCTCAACAAGGCCTGGCGCCGGCACGCCTCCGTCGTCCGCCGCCTGCACGAGAAGCTCTTCTACCGGCCGCTGCTCGACGCCGTCGCCCAGCTCACCCCGGGCGAGACCCGGCTCTCCCCGCGCGCCGCCGGCCAGCGCCTCGAAGCCCTCGGCTACGCCGACCCGGCCTCGGCCCTGCGCCACCTGGAGGCCCTCGCCTCCGGCGTCACCCGCAAGGCCGCCATCCAGCGCACCCTGCTGCCGGTCATGCTCGGCTGGTTCGCCGACTCCGCCGACCCGGACGCCGGCCTGCTGAACTTCCGCAAGGTCTCCGACGCCCTCGGCAAGACCCCCTGGTACCTGCGCCTGCTGCGCGACGAGGGCGCCGCCGCCGAGAACCTCGCCCGCGTCCTGTCCGCCGGGCGCCTCGCCCCCGACCTGCTGATGCGCGCCCCCGAGGCCGTGGCCCTGCTCGGCGACCCCGAAGGCCTGCAACCCCGTAGCCACGAGGCCCTGGAGCAGGAGGTCCTGGCCGCCGTCGGCCGCGCCGAGACCCCCGAGGCCGCCGTCGCCGCCGCCCGCGGTGTGCGCCGCCGCGAGCTCTTCCGCACCACCGCGGCCGACATCATCGGCTCCTACGGTACGGAGGACAACCCGGCCGAGGAGGACCACGGAGCCCTCGTCGACCGGGTCGGCGGGGCCGTCTCCGACCTCACCGCCGCCACCGTCGCCGGGGCCCTGCGCGCCGCCGTCCACAGCCACTACGGCGACACCCTGCCCACCCGCTTCGCCGTCATCGGCGTCGGCCGCTTCGGCGGCCACGAACTCGGCTACGGCTCCGACGCCGACGTCCTGTTCGTCCACGAGCCCCGCGAGGGCGTCGACGAGCAGGAGGCCGCGAAGGCCGCCCAGACCGTCATCGCCGAGATGCGCAGGCTGCTCCAGCTGCCCACCACCGACCCGCCGCTGCTCATCGACGCCGACCTGCGCCCCGAAGGCCGCTCCGGCCCGCTGGTGCGCACGCTCGCCTCCTACGCCGCCTACTACCGGCGCTGGTCCCTGACCTGGGAGAGCCAGGCCCTGCTGCGCGCCGAACCGGTCGCGGGCGACGCCGACATCGGCGCCCGGTTCATCGAGCTGATCGATCCGCTGCGCTACCCGATGGAGGGGCTCGGCGAGGACGCCGTACGAGAGATCCGCCGGCTCAAGGCCCGTATGGAGTCGGAACGGCTGCCCCGTGGCGCCGACCCGACCCTGCACACCAAGCTCGGTCGCGGCGGCCTCAGCGACGTCGAGTGGACCGTCCAGCTGATCCAGATGCGGCACGCCTGGGCCGAACCGGGCCTGCGCACCACCCGCACCCGCGAGGCCCTGGCGGCCGCCCACGCGGCCGGGCTGATCCCGACCGAGGAGGCGCAGATCCTGGACGAGGCCTGGGTACTGGCGACCCGGGTCCGCAACGCCGTGATGCTGGTGCGCGGACGGGCCGGGGACACCTTCCCGGCCGAGGCCCGAGAACTGGGCGCGGTGGCCCGCTACCTCGGCTACGCCGAAGGCACGGCCGGCGAGATGCTGGACGACTACCGCCGCATCACCCGCCGTGCCCGGGCGGTGGTGGACGAACTGTTCTACGGGGCGTAGTCGCGGGCGGGGGCCCCGGGAGTCGCGGGCGGGCCCCGGGAGTCGCGGGCGGGGGCCCGGGAGGCACGTGTCGAGCCGAGCCGCCCAACCGCCCTGCCCTGCCTAGCAATTGCCTTCGCTATTTGCATAGGATCGGCCTCCGATCATGGGGGAGGCACGGAAATGACAGACGCGTCAGGTCCGACAGCGGATCAGCAGGTCGACATGCGCTTGAACAGCGGGCCGCCGTCGGGCCCGTACGCCCCGGGCACCACCGCACCGTCGGTGGTGCCGTACGCCCCGGGGGTCACCCCGGCGCCGGCCGGGCCGTTCGCTCGGGGCGGGGCCCCGGACTTCGCCTCGTCGCCCGCCGAGAAGAACGCGGCGGCGAGCACGATACAGACCTATCTGGAGCCCGAGACCAAGAAGCACGCCGGGGACGCGGACGAGGCCACCGAGGCCGCCCGGAAGGGCTTCGAGGGCTGGCAGACCGCCGCCGCCCTGAAGAAGGTGGCGGACACGTGGGACCAGCAGATCACGACCCTGATGGGCCGCCTCGCCGGGGAGAAGACGGCCCTGCGCCGCGCCTCGGGCGCCTTCACGAGCAACGACACCGGCCTGGGCAACCAGTTGGCGTCGCTTTCGCAACTGAACCGGATGTAAGGGGCTTCGGTGCTGACCTACTACGAAGTCCTGACCACGAACCTGGGCCTGCTCACGACGGCCGCCGCCAAGTGGGAGGCGATGGCGGGCGAGCTGCAGAAGGTGGAGACCCGCTACGGCGACACCGTCCAGAAGATCACCATGGGCGACGACTGGTCCGGTCTCAGCGTCCAGGCCGCGCGGGTGAAGTTCACGGCGACCCGCTACGAGTACTCCGCCGCGCAGAGCCAGGCCAAGGCGATCGCGAGCCTGTTACGGGGAGCCCACGAGCTGCTCACCGACCTCAGGAAGAAGCTGGAGAGCGCCCGCGACGACGCGATCGCCGCCGGTATGACCGTCTCGGAGCAGGGGCGTGTCGCCTTCGACTACTCGAAGCTGACGGCGTCCGAGCGCAGTGCCTACCACCACGACCCCGACGGCCAGGAGGCCGTCCGTACCGCGGTCGGCAAGTGGCAGAAACACATCGACGACCGGGTCAAGGCCGCCTCCGACGCCGACCAGCACGTCCACGACGCCCTCACCACGGCCGTGGTCGACAGCAACAAGGACGCCCTCGGCCAGGGCAGCGGCGCGGACGAAACCCTCACCGGGTTCAACAACTACGCGGAGGGCGACCTCAAGAAGTTCGAGAAGCCCGACGACCCCGAGGCCGCGACGAAGACCGACAGCCTCGGTGTGAGCAGCACCGGCCCCGGCCAGTACGGCAAGGAGGCCTCGGTCAAGGCGTACGCCGACCTCTTCCACGAGACCGCGAAGGGCGAGGGCCACCTGGCAGGGATGAAGCTGTCCGGGATCGCGGACATCTACGGGGGCGGCCGGGCCACCGCGAACTGGGGCATCAGCGACAAGGGCTTCGTCGCGAAGGCCGAGGGTTCGGCGGGGGTGCGGGCCCTGGCCGAGGGCCGGGCCGGGGGCGAATACCAGAGCGTCTACGGGCGGGCGGAGGGATTCGCCGGTGCCGAGGCCGGATTGAGCGCCAAGGCCACCAGGGAAGAAGTGACGGTCGGCGCGAAGGCGTTCGCCGGGGCCAAGGGCAGCCTGACCGGCGGTGTGGAGTCCGGCGGCATCGGCGTCGGCCTGACCGCCGAAGGGTGGGCCGGTCCCGGGGCCGAGGCCTGGTGGGGCTACAAGAAGGACGAGGAGACCGGGGTGTGGAAGCTCGGCGGCAAGGCGGGAGCCTCTCCCCTCCTCGGCGGCTCCATAGGCCTGGAGATCACCGTCGACCCGGACAAGGTGGCGAAGACCGCCGGCGACGTGGCCGACGCGGTCGGTGATACGGCGCACGCGGTCGGCGACGCCGCGGGCGACTTCAAGGACTGGTTGCTCGACTGATGTCCGTTTCCATGGAAGGAGGGCACCGGATGCCCACGACACTGCCGGTGCCGATCGAGTTCCGGCTGCCGCAGGGCTGGCTCCCGGCCCGCCCGGAGGAGTTCGCGCAGCCGGAGGTGGCCTTCGCCGCCGTCCATCCGCGCCCGGACGCCGGGTTCACCGCCAACATCACCATCGACGGCGGGTTCCCGAAGGACGGGGTGACCCTGGCCGAGATCGCCGACGCGTCGGTGGAGCAACTACGCGCCTTCGCCGAGTCGGTGGAGCTGGTCCACCGCCGGGAGGTCGGCTCCGAGGACGCGCCCGCCTTGACCCAGCGGCTGAGTTTCGCGGTCGTGGCGGACGGCGTCCGCCGCGAGCTCGCCCAGTCCCAGGTGTACCTGTCCCTCGTGGACACCGAGGACCCGCACAAGCGGGCGATGATCCGCCTGGCCCTGACCGCCACGGAGACCCAGCACGACGAAGTCCTCGCCGACTTCCAGGACTTCGTGCGCACGGTGCGCCCGACGGACACCGGGGCGGAGAGCTGACGGTGGGGGGTTTCTGGGACCGGCGTACGGGCACGAAGTACCCTCCGCGGCGGGGCACGCCGGGGGCCGTGGAGGAGTTGCGGGGGGCGTTGCTCGGGCTCGGGGGGCCGGGTCAGGTGTTCGTCGTGCGGGAGGGGGCGGCGGGGGAGCGGGCCGACCTGGTGGCGGAGTGCCGCGTCAGCGAGATGCGGTTGACCCTGAAGATCAGCATGCGGCTGGTCCCCGCCAAGCACGAGGTGCGGGTGCTCGAAGAGCGGTGGGAACCCTCCCTGGAGCACTCCGGCGAGCAGTACGGCCGGGGCCCGGGGAAGGCGGTCTACAAGCAGTGGGAGGTCCGGAAGGACGCTGACGGCCGCCGCCGCAAGGTGGAGACGTTCCGCTTCGAGACGGGGCTGGTGAAGAACCCCCTGCAGAACACCGTCCTGAGGGCCGGCTGGACCTGGCGCGGCGTGCTGTTCAGGCTGTGACGGCAGCGGACGCGACGAACGCGACGAACGCGACGGACCTCGGACCCCTCGGGGCCGCGGTCCGTTCGCGTCGAGGTGGCGTCGGCGTCAGCGCGCCGTGCCGAAGTCCTGCGTCCAGTAGTTGCCGGGCTGCGCCAGGCCGATACCGATCTCCTTGAAGGAGCAGTTCAGGATGTTCTCCCGGTGGCCCTGGCTGTTCATCCAGCCCTCCATGACCTTCTCGGGCGTGCTGTAGCCGTAGGCGACGTTCTCGCCGTACGTGCTCCAGGTGTACCCGACGCGGGTGATCCGCGCGCCCGGGTCCGAGCCGTCGGAGCCGGTGTGGGACATGTTGCTGTGGGAGGCCATGTCGGCGCTGTGGTCCTGCGCGGCCTTCGTGAGCTTCGCGTTCAGGGAGACGGCCGAGCACCCGGCGGCGGCGCGCTCCTGGTTGACGAGCGCGAGGACCTGCGCGACGGATCCACTGGCCGGCGGGGCGGCGGTCGTCGACGGCTGGGGTGCCTGCGGCTTCTTCGTCGCGACCGGCGGCTTCACGGGCGGCTTGGGCTGCGCGGGCGGGGTGGTCTCCACGACCGGCGGCTGCGTGGGCGCCGCGGGGCTGCTGGGGGAGGCCTCGGAGGGGCTGCTGCTCGGCGTCTCGCTCGGGAGCGGCGCGTCCACGGGTGCCAGGGTGGTCGGCGTGGCCGACGGCGTCTGCTGCCACTGCCAGGGCCGCTGCTGCTGGTGGCTCGCGGTCCGCGTCCGCCCGTTGCCGTCGTCCTGACCGTCGAAGCAGGCCATGGCGGCGGTGGGAACACCCACGATGGCGAGCGCGCCGACACCGATGACTATTTTCTTGTAGGACGTCTTCTTCCGATGCTTCTGCATGCCTGACCTCATTCAGTGATCGCGAAGCTTTCGGCGCCGGAATCGCAGGGCACCGAAGAGGCCGCCATTCTTAGAAGCGTCTGAATGGCCTGGCAAGTTTCCGCTGATCACGAGCTCGCGGCGGTCGGCACGCGGCTTGAAACAGGGCAGTGATCGTGCATCATCACGATTTGGTCACTCCCGCAACCGTCTGATGAGTGATCAGAAACGGCTGTGACCTGGCCGGTCGAGGGCGGGCCTCCCGGTGCGGCATATTCCGTTTCCGGCGGAGAGGGGAATGTCGATTCCAAAAGGGACAAATATCGAAATGTCGGCGGGTTAACGCTCCGTCAAGAAAGCCCGGCCCCGACAGGCGCACCGTGACGCATGTCACTGTTTCCCGCGCGAGTGCGCCCGTTTCCCTCGGCGCCTGCCGTGAGCAGGTACGGAGGGAAACGGGCGCTGCGATCGCGCGACGCGATCGATCTACCGTGGTTCCAGGGCCGCCGACCGGCAGGCGCCGTTCGCGGCGCCACCCGGCACCCCGGCCGCGGTCAGGCCGCTCACACAACCCTGGAGATCACCGCTCACGCCCTGCCGGCAGGACGCCGCGACGGCGTCGGTGGCCTCGACGCCCGTCTGCGCGGCCATGTTCGTGCAGGCGGGGATGTCCGCGTGCGCGGCAGGGGCGGTCAGGGCCGCGCCCGCGAGCGCGAGGAACAGGCCGGTGAGGACACCGGCGATACGGGTCGACGCGCGCGTGGGGTACATGACACACACCTGCTCTCGGAAGCGACGCGCGGGAAAGGGGGAGGGCCTGGTCAGGGGGCCTAGTTGGGGGCCACCCGGCAGGCGCTCACCGCGGTCCCGTTGGTGACACCTGAACCGGTCAGGCCGGACACGCACTGCTCGTGGTTGCCGGTCAGGCCGACGTAGCAGGCCTGGCGGACGGAGTCCGGGGCCTCGCCGCCCTGCAGTTCACGCTCGACCTGGTTGATGCAGGCCGTCACGTCCGCGTGGGCGGCGGGAGCCGCGAAGGCGGCGCCGCCGAGGGCGAGCGCCAGGCCGGTGAGGACTCCGGCGATACGGGTCGAGATGTGCATGGGGCGTACCTGCTCTCCGAATTCGTGCCGGATCGGCGGTCGGCGTGCGCCTGCCTGGGCGGCCGCCGCGAGCCTGGGCCGGGGGAGCGGCCCGCGGCACCCGACTCTCGGGGCGACCGCCCTGGGGCGGCCACGGGGTGCCGCGCGGCCTGCGGAGGGAACGTGCACTGCCCACAGGGTCAGGCTCCTGTGAGGGGCACGCGCCTGCTTCCACCGTACGACCGGCGGCACCTCCCCACGACCGGGGAGTTCAGTCCGCCTTCGCCCCGGTGCGGGCCACGCCCGCCAGGTCGAGCAGCCGGTGCATCGTCTCGGGCGACAGGGCCGGGTTCGCCGCCGCGTACCAGGCGGAGCCGGGGACGGTGAGCCTGCGTACGAGCTCCTCGGTGGGCAGCCGCGGGTCCTTCACCGCCGAGCCGCCGACGTGCGGGTCGTCGATCAGCTTCATCACGAGCTCCGGGCCCGCGTCGGGATCGGCGAGGGCCGCTCCGCGCAGCCGCTCGTTGGGGTGATCGGCGTAGCGGGCGAGACCGGGCTTCGCGAAGTTCGGGTGGTGGCGCAGGGAGCTCCACGTCAGGCCGTGCCAGTAGGCGTACATCTCCACGACGAGCTCGTGCGGGGCCTGGTCGCAGCACTGGCAGAGCGTGAGCTTGACGAAGAAGTCCTCGTCCCGGGCCAGCAGGTCCACCACATCGGCGGGGAGGTCCCGCTGCATGGCGATGCTCCGACGCAGCAGGACGTGCCCGGAGGCGGCGGCCCTGCGCGCGACGGCCGGCTCGTGGCCGCGCTCCTCGATCCAGGGGGGCAGCATGTGGTAGCCGTGCGGCACCACGTAGGCGATGGCCGCTCGCTGCTCCTCGGTGAGGTCCTCGCGCATCGACAGCGCGAGGACGACCACGTCGTCGGGGTCCTCGGCGAGCCGCAGCGCCAGCGCGGTCGGGACGTCCGGATCCAGGGCCGCGTCCCGGCGTACGAAGCGGTCGGCGCTGCCCACCCGCTCCTCGGGGGCGAGCGGCGGTTCCGGCTCGGGGAGCTTCTCCGCCCCGTCGGACAGGATCGCGGCGACTGCTTCCCGTACCCGGGGCTCGGGATCGGCGAGCAGGGACTCCCGCACGGCGGCCGAGAGGTGTGCCCAGAGTTCCGGGGTGAGCGCTCTGCCGCGCACCCCGGCGTCCTCGTCCTCGGCGAGGCGTGCGCGCACGTGCAGGGGGAGGCCCCAGAGCGTGCTCATCGCCCGCACGCGCGCCTCGCTGTCACCGGCGAGGATCTCTGGCACCCCGTCGGGCACGCGCCGACCGTACTCACCGGCCATGACGGCGTACTGGAATCTGATCCGAGGCGACGGGTCCCGGGCGAGCCCGGCGAACGCGTCCACGTCGAGCCTGCCGTGCTCGATCAACGCGAGCCGGTGCTTGATCAGGGGGGAGGCGACCACGGCGGCCGTCATCTCCCGGTCCAGCGGGCGCCAGCTGAGCCAGTAGTTGAGATCGTCCTGGTCGTCGGCGGCCAGCAGCCGCTCGAACACCGGCATCGTCAGCGCGGAGTTCCATTTCAGCCCGCCGATCCAGGCCTCGGCGATTTTGTCGGTCACTCGGTCACGCGGAATCAGGTCCCCACCCAGGTCGGTCATCCGAACATTGTCCCTCGGAGGTGTGAAGGGAAGGGCTTCAGGCCGCCGGCGCCGCTGCCGCGCAGGAGGTGCACCGCCCCGGGACGGGGGAGCGGAAGGCGCGGTCGCAGTCCTCGCACGAGCGGAGGGGATGGACCTCCCGGTCGGGCCCCACGGGGTACGCCTCCCAGGCGTCCGGGATCCGGGGCGGGAGCTGTTCCCGCAGGCGGTGGGCGAGCAGGGCCGCCGGGGAGTGGATCGTGGCCGACGGCAGCGCACGCGTCAGGGCGGCGATGACGGCGGCCTGAGGCAGACCGCGGTCCAACCAGCGGGCCGCGGCGGGCGCCAGCCGCACCGTGTCGCGCTCGGACAGCACCAACCGGGGATCGCGCAGCCGCAGCCGGGCCAGCAACTGCCGTGCCTGGAGCTCGGCTTCCGGCAGCTCTGCCTCCGGGACGTCCTCCGGGGCCTCTTCAGGTGCTGGATCGAGGGCAGGCTCGGGTGCTGGATCGGGGGCGGGCTCCGGGTCGGCGTCCAGGTCGGGCTGGGGGGTCGAGGCGGGCCCGCGCCGCTCGCGGTGCGTCTCCGTCGACCTCGCCGGCGGGTTGTTGTACGAGACCGTGCAGGTCACGACATGCCCGGACGGAAGTCGCTCCTTGAGGCGCGCCAGGTAGCCGTGCGTCTCCAGCTCGCGCAGCGCGGTGGCGATCCGGACCTCGCCTTCCGGGAAACGCTCGGCCAGGGCCTTGATGGTGACCTTGCTGCCCGTCGGGAGGGACTGGATGTGCGTGGCCAGACCGATCGCCGTCATGCTCAGCTCGCGGTGCTGGGCGAGGTGGTTGCCGATCTTGACGTAGCCGCGGCGGTGGTCGTGGTTGATGTGTCGGATGCCCGACAAGGCGCGCGAGGGCGCGCTAAACTGCTGGTCAGCCATGGGGGAAGAGTCTGCTTCCGCTGTGGTCAGGCCCTCGCCCGGGATGCCAGTCCCGTACGAGGGCCGTACGCGTTTTATGGGGTTGTCGAGCATCAGAGTGCCCGGCGAATTGTCATATGCGCCAGCTGGGTTGGGGTGATTCACCCGACCGGGTGAGAGGGGAGGGGGAGGTATGGAGAGGTTATTCCCCCCGGTTATCTGTCATTAGGCGTCGCGTGCGACCGGACATCGCCCCACCGGGTCGTGGAAACCTCGATCCGGTGAAATCGGACTCGCCAAATCCATTTCCGCCCATACGGTTTTCAGTGGCACGGGCCCGTGGTCCGTCCCCCAGCGCGTGGCGAGTGCGGACACCAGAACCAGCCCCCGCCCCGACTCCGCCCCGGGTGCCGGTACGTCGGCCGCCGCCGGCGGTCCGAACTCCCGTCGGGTGTCCGACACTTCGATACGGAGCGTAGGCCCGGGCGTGATGCGCAACGCCAGCCGGAAGTCACGCCCGCACACCTTCCCGTGCGTCACGGCATTCGCGGCGAGCTCGGCGACGACCTGCGCCGCGTCATCGAACGGAAGCTTCTGTTCCGCAAGTTGGGCCACCGTGAGCGCGCGGGCGGCGCGTGCGCCGCGCGGGGTGGAAGGGAGCGTGGCGACGAGGCAGATTTCCTGATTCACGTGACTCAGCGTGGCCATCCGTGCGTAACCTGAACAGAGTTGAGGGCGCTGTGTACGACGGCTGTCCAAAGTCGTCCCGCCGTGTCCTCCCGGTCCAGCGGAGGTGGAAGTGAGCACGGACGGCACGGACGAGTCGAGCTGGGAACTCGACCCTGAGGACGAATCCGGGGCGGTCATCGCGACGGTGGGACGCCAGCTGAAAATGTGGCGGGAGGCCGCCGGACTCGACCGGGCGAAGTTCGGTGAACGGATGGGTTACGGAGCGAACCTGATCTACAAGATCGAGCGCGGCGCCCGCATTCCGCGTCCGGAGTTCTTGGACAAGGCGGACGAGGTTCTTGGGGCGGGTGGGAAAATTGCCGTGATGAAGGCGGACATCGAAAGGGCGCGGTACCCGAAGAAGGTCCGGGATCTGGCCAAGCTGGAATCCGAGGCGGTTGAGATCGGGTCGTACGACAACGTCGTGGTGCCGGGCCTGCTGCAGACCGAGGAGTACGCTCGCGCCCTCTTCGGTCTCAGGCGCCCCGGATTCTCGGAGGACGAGATCGAGCGCTTGGCCACGGCGAGGCTGGCACGCCAGAAAATCCTCCGACAGCATCCGGCCCCGCTGTTGACCGTCGTGCAGGAGGAGGCTGTCCTCCGACGGCCCATCGGGGGCAAGATGGTGCTGCGCCGCCAACTGGAGCACCTGCTGGAGATCGGCCGGTTGCGCAATGTTGAGATCCAGGTCATGCCCATCGGGGTTGAGGAACACTCAGGTCTCGCCGCATCGTTCAAAGTCATGCGCCTCAACGACGGAACGACTGTCGGACACAACGAAGGCCAGTTGGCGCACCGCTTGATCACCGAGCCCAAAGAGGTCCAGATCTTGGACATGCGCTATGGCATGATCCGAGCGCAGGCCCTTACGCCTCGCGCATCGCTCACGTTCATCGAGAAGGTACTGGGGGAGACATGAGCATCAAGCCGTCGGCCGAGGCCCTCTCTGCACTGACGTGGGTCAAGAGCAGTTACAGCACCGCCGACGGGCCAGACTGCATCGAGGTCGCCTGGACCAAGAGCAGCTACAGCACGAACGACGGACCCGACTGCGTCGAGGTCGCCCACACCCCCGGCACCGTCCTCGTCCGGGACTCCAAGCGTCCCGACGACGCCCGGCTCGCGCTCACCCCGCGCGCCTGGACCGGATTCGTGGACTTCGCCGCCGCGTGAGACGGCTCGACGACGCCGTCCAGGCCGTGCTCCGCCACCGGTGGCCCGAGCCATGGTGCTGGGAGGTCGTCGTCAAAGCCGTCTGCGACGACATGCACTCCACCTGGGACGCCGATCACGCGGTGATACAGGCCGGTCCTGCCGTTTCCGCGTATGCCGACCCGCTCGCCGCCTCGCTCAGGAGCCGGCTCGGCCGCTTCGCCCGTGCCTCCGACCACGAGGTCGAGACGCTCGCGCTCGCCCTCGCCGGGACGGGTGACCTGCGGGCTCTGCCCGCCCTGCATCGCCTGGCGGAGCACGGCGGACTCCCGTACGACCGCGCGAAGTCCCGCATCATGGCCGCGTTGCCCTCGGCCGAGTTGGCCGAGGTCATGCTGACCAAGCTGCGGCGCGCTGCGGACGACTACCACCGCAACACCACCACCCTCGACCTCCTCGCGCTCTGCGGTGCGGCCGCCGCACCCGCCGTGGACGAGGTGGCCCGCCGCCTGGACACCCCGTACGCCTACGACGCGATGCGCGTCCTCGGCGGCATCGGGCCCGCCGCGGCCGGAACGGCCGACCGGCTGGCCGCGTTCGCGACCGGCCGCGACCCGCGCGCCGGCCGTCCGCACCCCCGCCGCGCCGCCTGGGCGCACTGGCGGGTCACCGGCGATCCGACCCTCGCGCTCGATGTGTGCGGAGCGGCCGTGCGGTCGGGGACGGCGAGCCACGGCCTGCCCTTCCTCGCCGATCTCGGCCCGGCGGCCGCCGCCCACGCGGACGCCGTGCGCGGCCTGATGGAGTCGCCCGGCGCGTGGACCCGGGTCGCCGCCGCGCACGCGTACCGGCGGATCACCGGAGACCCGGAGCCCGCCGTACCGGTCCTGCCGGCCGAGGTGGACCCGGCCTGGACGGGACATCCGGCCCTCCCGGTGCGGGAAGCCGTCCGCCGGCTCGGGGAGATCGGCGCCCCGGCCGCCACCGCCGTGCCCCTGCTGGTCGGGATCCTGGCCCAGGAGGAACGCCTGACCTACCCGTACGAGCGGGTACGGATCCTGGCGGACACGGCCTACGTCCGCACCCTCACCGAGGCCCTGGAACGGATCGCTCGGTTCAAGCGCCCGGTCTGACATTCGGAAGTACCCGGCAACGCGGCGGGGATACGGTGACGGGATGTTCACCATCCATCGCGCAGGCCCGCACGACGGGGACGCTCTCGGCGAGATCCACGCCGCGGCCTGGGAGGCCGCGTACGCCCCCTTCTTCGATCCCGAGTTCGCCGCGGACGGTGTCCGGAGCAGGCGAACGCGATGGCACGACAGGGTCGGGCAGGACGACACCCCGATCCTGCTCGCCGAACACGACGGCCGCCCGCTCGCGCTGACCGCTTTCCGGGCCTCCGCGACCCGGCCGGGGCTGGCCGAGATCCTCTCCTTCTACACCCACCCCGACGCCTGGGGCAGCGGCATCGCGGCCGCGCTCATGACCGAGACCCTGAACCACCTGCGCGACGACGGGTTCGCCCGCACCCACCTGTGGACCCTGCGCGACACCCCGCGCTCCCGCCGCTTCTACACCAAGTGCGGCTTCACCGAGAGCGGCGGCGTACGCCCCTTCGACTTCGGCGACGGGAAGCCCCTCACCCAGGTCGAATACGAGCGCGGCTGCTGACATTCCACCGGACTCCACCGGACTCCACCGGACCCCACCGGACTCCGCCGGACTGCACCGATCCGCCGGAATCCGGCAGAATCCGACTGCCGTTCGCCTGGCGTACCCGCTGCCGTCACACCGGGCTCCCTCTCCGGTAGGCCGGGCACGCTGTTCTTGGGAGCGCTCAACCACCCTCGACACAGCAGAGGTTTCTCGCCATGGCAGAACTCAACCGACGCCGCTTCCTCCAGCTCACCGGCGGCGCCGCCGCCCTGAGCCTGCTCAACGAGAGCATCGCGCGTGCCGCCGCGATTCCCGCGCAGGGGACGACCGGCACCATCGCCGATGTCGAGCACATCGTGGTGCTGATGCAGGAGAACCGTTCCTTCGACCACTACTACGGTGCGCTGCGCGGAGTCCGCGGCTTCGGCGACCCGCGCCCCGCCACCCTGCCCAGCGGCAAGTCCGTCTGGCACCAGGCCGACAACGCGGGCAAGGAGACCCTGCCGTTCCGCCCGCCGTCCGACGACCTGGGCATGGAATTCCTCCAGGGCCTCAACCACGACTGGGCCGGTGGCCAGAGCGCCTTCAACAAGGGCAAGTACGACAACTGGGTGCCCGCCAAGACGCCGGCCACCATGGCGTACCTGACGCGCGACGACATTCCGTTCCACTACGCCCTCGCCGACACGTTCACCATCTGCGATGCCTACCACTGCTCCTTCATCGGCTCGACCGACCCCAACCGCTACTACCTCTGGTCGGGCCACACCGGCAACGACGGCAAGAACGGCGGACCGGTCCTCAACAACGCCGAGGCCGGTTACGACTGGACCACCTACCCCGAGCGCCTGGAGCAGGCCGGCGTCTCCTGGAAGGTCTACCAGGACATCGGCAACGGTCTCGACGCCGCCGGATCCTGGGGCTGGATCGATGACGCCTACCGCGGCAACTACGGCGACAACTCGCTCCTCTACTTCAACAAGTACCGCAACGCCCAGCCCGGCAGCCCGCTCTTCGACAAGGCCCGCACCGGCACCGACGCCAGGTCCGGCGAGGGCTACTTCGACCGGCTGCGCGCGGACGTCGCCGCCGGCACCCTGCCCCAGGTCTCCTGGATCGCCGCCCCCGAAGCCTTCAGCGAGCACTCCAACTGGCCCTCGAACTACGGCGCGTGGTACATCGCGCAGGTGCTGGACGCGCTGACGTCCAACCCCGACGTGTGGGCCCGTACCGCCCTGTTCATCACGTACGACGAGAACGACGGCTTCTTCGACCACGTCGTCCCGCCGTACGCCCCCGCCGACGCGAACCAGGGCTTGTCGACCACGCCGACCGCCCTCGACGTCTTCCCCGGCAAGGCGGGCTACGTCGCAGGACCGTACGGGCTGGGCCCGCGCGTCCCGATGCTCGTCGTCTCGCCGTGGAGCACCGGCGGCTACTCCTGCTCCGAGACCTTCGACCACACCTCGGTGATCCGCTTCATGGAGAAGCGCTTCGGTGTGCAGGAGCCCAACATCTCGCCCTGGCGCCGTGCCGTCTGCGGTGACCTGACCTCGGCCTTCGACTTCGCCCGCCAGGACACCGCCACGGTGTCGCTGCCCGACACCGGTGCATGGCAGCCGCAGGACCGCGAGCGACACCCCGACTTCCGGGCCACCCCGCCCGCCGTGGGGAGCATGCCGCGCCAGGAGAAGGGCCTGTGCCGCACCCGTCCGCTGAAGTACGCCCCGTACGTGGACGGCGCGGCGCTCACCGGCGAGGGCAAGTTCAAGCTGACCTTCAGCGGCGGCCCGGACCTGGGCGCGCAGTTCTACATCACCGCGGGCAACCGGACCGACGCCCCTTGGACGTACACGACCGAGGCCGGCAAGTCGATCTCGGACACCTGGAACACCCGCTACTCGGCCGGCGTCACCGACCTGACCGTCCACGGCCCCAACGGCTTCCTGCGCGGCTTCCGCAACCCCGGCACCACCCCCGGCCCCGAGGTCACCGCCCGCCACAACGCCACCACGGGCAACCTGGACCTCACCTTCACCAATGCCGGGGCGTCAACGGCGACGCTCACCGTCACCAACGCCTACGGTGGCGGCCCCAAGCGCCTCACCGTCGCCAAGGGTGCCACCGTCACGTACACCGTCTCCCTGAAGAACACGAAGCGCTGGTACGACGTGACGGTCACCGCGTCCGAGTTCGCGGACTTCGGCCGGCGCTTCGCCGGCAAGGTCGAAACCGGTGCGGCCGGCTTGTCGGACCCGGCGATCCTGACCAACCAGTCCTCCTGATATCCGCCGGCACGGGACGGGCGGCGCTGGTTGGATACCGGGATGAGTGACGACCTTCCCGACGGATACGAGATCTCCACCGACGCCGCCCGACTCGACGTCGGGCTCGTCCACCGCTGGCTGTCCGAAGACGCCTACTGGGCGCTCGGGCGCAGCCGGCAGAAGCAGGAGGACGCCATCGCGGGGTCCGTGAACTTCGGCGTCTACGACCAGGCCTCCGGCGCCCAGCTCGCGTACGCCCGCGTCGTCACCGACCGGGCCACCTTCGCCTGGCTCTGCGATGTCTACGTCGATCCGGGGGCCCGCGGCAAGGGGCTCGGCGGGGCCCTCGTGGACGCGGTGTGCGCGCACCTGGAGCCGTACGGCCTGCGCCGGGTGCTGCTCGCGACCGCCGATGCGCACGGCGTCTACGCCCGATACGGCTTCGAGCCCCTGGCCACGCCGGAGAAGTGGATGGCCTTCGGGGAGCAGTAGGGCCTCAGGCGCGGGAGCGGACCCGGACCCGGTTCAGCAGTTCCGAGGCCGGGTGCGGGCCCGCGTGCTCGGGGTGGCGGGGCAGGCGGTGGGCGAAGGAGCCGTACCAGGACCGCGAGACCGTGTAGCCGAAGGCCAGGCAGATCATGCCGCCCACGGCGTCGAGCCAGAAGTGGTTGGCGGTCGCCACGATGACGACGAGCGTCGCCGTCGGGTAGAGCAGGCCCAGGATCCGGGCCCAGGGGGCCGAGGCGACCGCGAAGATCGTCAGGCCGCACCAGAGCGACCACCCTATGTGCATGGACGGCATCGCGGCGTACTGGTTCGACATCTGCTTGAGGTTGCCCGAGGCCATGGAGCCCCAGGTGTGGTGGACCAGCACGGTGTCGATGAAGTGCTGCCCGTTCATCAGCCGGGGCGGCGCGAGCGGATAGCAGTAGTAGCCGACCAGGGCGACGCCGGTGGTGGCGAAGAGGACCATGCGCGTGGCGGCGTACCGCCCCGGATGGAAACGGTAGATCCAGACCAGCACGCCGATCGTCACGACGAAGTGGAGCGTGGCGTAGTAGTAGTTCATGCCGACGATCAGCCACGTCACGGAGTTGATCGTGTGGTTGACCGACTGCTCGACGGCGATGCCGAGGGTCCGCTCGACGCTCCAGATCCAGTCGGCGTTGGCGAGGGCCGCCGTCTTCTGCTCGGGCACCGCGTTACGGATCAGCGAGTACGTCCAGTAGCTGATCGCGATGAGCAGGACCTCGAACCAGATCCGAGGCCGGCGAGGGGCCCGCAACCGGGAGAGCAGGGTGCGCTCGGACACCGGACGGGTCTCGGTCTCGACCACGGTGGGTGATGAGACGTCCGTCCGGGTTTCCAGTGTCTTCACGCTCGATTCACCCATGGGGAGAGAGTCTGCCAGATGCGTTCCCGCCTCCGATCATCCCTCGGGACGGTCTTCTGCGCCTCCGGTCCACCTTGGGTACGACACGGGACCCTCGGTCGGGGCGCCAGGGCGCCCCGGCGCGGTCACGGCTGCCCCACAAGGCGGTCATTCACCCACTTTTCCCGCGCTGATCTGCTGCCCGCGGGTGGCATCGACCACCACGGGGACGCCGTCGGGGAGCTGTCCTTCGAGGTCGTCGAGCAGGTCCTCGATCGGCGGGAGGCCGGCGGGGCTGCGTACGTGGATGTAGAAGGTCCGGGACTGGGCGTCGACGCCGGTGACCGCCGCGCCGGGAGTCTTCGAGAGCCAGCTCTCGGCCGCGGTCCAGGTCCGCGCGGTCCACGCGTTCAGCAGGACCGTGGTGACGGTGTTGGCGCCCAGCGGGAGCACGACCGCGGTGAACAGCAGCCCGAGCATGACGTAGGCCCGGCGGGGCGCCCCGGCCCGCTCGGGGTGCCCGACGGCCCGGGTGTATCCGAGTACGGCGAAGACCACCATCCCCGCGAAGACCATGGCGAGGAGGTTGGACACGAAGAGCACCAGCGCGCCCAGCGCGAGCCACCACGAGGTCTGGCCGGCGCACACGCCCGTCACCACGAGCGGCGGTACGAGGGAGATCGCGATCGCCACCCCCGGCATGACCGCGGCGACGTCCTTGCGTGACAGCGCGACGGCGCCGGCGAAGCCCGTGGCCAGGGCGGCGATCAGGTCGAGGAGGCCGGGGGACGTCCGGCCGGAGATCTGACTGTCCGACAGCAGGTCGTACGAGGGGGGCACCACCAGGGAGGCCGCCGCGCCGATCAGGAGCACCAGCAGGCCGCCGAGCGCCACGAAGGCGAGGGCCGTGGAACGGCGGCGCTGTACGGCGCCGAGGGCGATTCCCATGATCGGCGTGGAGAGCGGGGCGATGATCATCGCGCCGATGACGGTGGCGGTGGAGTCCGTCAGGATCCCGCACGCGGCGATCACCGAGGACAGCGTGAGCATGGTCCAGAAGGCCGACTGCTTCGCCCGGCTGTCCCCCGACGACAGATCGAGATCCTCCTGGAGGTCCTCCAGGGAGCGTCGCTTGTGGTCGGGCAGGATCCTGTCGCGAATGCGGCCGGGCATGGGCATCTGCCCAGTATCGGGACCGGCATCGCTCCGCCGCCGCAGGGACACGTGCCACTGCCGGGGGCCGACCACCGGTGCCGGTGCCGATACGTACCGCCCTGGGCCGGCCGCCGATGCCGGCGCAGCCGAAGCCGCCGGCAGGGTACTAGTCCCGGCGGCGCTGGCCCGGGCCCGAGGCGGTGGAGCCGCGCACCACCAGTTCGGGCAGGAAGACGAACTCGCTGTGCGGGGCCGGCGTACCGCCGATCTCCTCCAGCAGGGTGCGGACCGCGGCCTGCCCCATCGCCTGCACGGGCTGGCGGATGGTGGTGAGCGGCGGGTCGGTGAACGCTATGAGCGGGGAGTCGTCGAAGCCGACCACCGACACGTCCTGCGGCACCCGCAGCCCCTGCTGTCGGGCCGCCCGGATCGCGCCGAGCGCCATCATGTCGCTCGCGCACACCACCGCCGTGCAGCCCCGCGAGATCAGCGCGGACGCGGCGGCCTGGCCACCCTCCAGCGAGTAGAGGGAGTGCTGGATGAGCTCCTCGATCTCCGCCTCGTCGAGTCCGAGCCGCTCCTTCATCCCGAGCCGGAAGCCCTCGATCTTGCGCAGGACCGGCACGAAACGCTTCGGTCCGACCGCGAGCCCGATGCGGGTGTGGCCGAGCGCGGTGAGGTGGGTGACGGCGAGCTGCATCGCGGCCCGGTCGTCGGGGGAGACGAAGGGGGCCTGGACCTTCTCGGAGAACCCGTTGATGAGGACGTACGGGACGCCCTGCCCACGGAGTTGGTCGTAGCGGCCCATGTCGGCCGTGGTATCGGCGTGCAGGCCGGAGACGAAGATGATCCCGGAGACCCCGCGGTCGACCAACATCTCGGTCAACTCGTCCTCGGTGGACCCGCCGGGTGTCTGCGTGGCCAGCACCGGCGTGTACCCCTGCCGGGTCAGGGCCTGACCGATGACCTGGGCGAGCGCCGGGAAGATCGGGTTGTCCAGTTCAGGAGTTATCAGACCGACGAGCCCCGCACTGCGCTGGCGCAGCTTCACGGGCCGCTCGTAGCCGAGTACGTCGAGGGCGGCCAGTACGGATTCGCGGGTGCCTGCGGCCACGCCGGGCTTGCCGTTGAGCACGCGGCTGACTGTGGCTTCGCTGACCCCCGCCTGGGCTGCGATGTCGGCTAGCCGTGCGGTCACGGGATTGGACTGTACCGGTCGGACGTTCACCATGACCACCACGTGCACGAATCCGGGGGAAGCCGGACGGTTCGGCCGTCCGTCTCCACCGGGGCGCTGGAGAGTACGGGCCGACCGGGCGCGGGAAGCTCGACCGGTTCGGAGCGACTGTTGAGGGTGCAGGCGAACCCGGGTCGGGTGAAGAGGAGCACCCCCTCGGGGGCGGACTGCCAGCGCATCCCGCAGGGGTACGCCTCCTCGGAGGCGGCCTCGGCCGCAGGTCCGGGGTCCGCGCCCGCCTCCGGTGCGCCCAGGCCCGGCATCGCCCGGCGCAGTTCGAGGGCGGCGCGGTAGAGCTCCAGGGTGGAGTGCGGATCGCCGGTCTGCGCGGCGACGCTGAGGCCGCCCCAGCCGGCGGGTTGCGGGAGCCAGCTGCCGGCCGGCCCGAAGCCGTACGGGGGCTCCGTGCCGGACCAGGGCAGCGGTACCCGACACCCGTCGCGCAGCCCGTCCTGTCCGGCGGTGCGCAGGAAGGCGGGGTCCTGGCGGACCTCGTCCGGGAGGTCGACCACCTCCGGGAGGCCGAGCTCCTCGCCCTGGTAGACGTACGCCGACCCGGGCAGGGCCAGCATCAGCAGGGCGGAGGCCCGGGCCCGGGCCAGGCCGCGGGCCCCACCGCCGTAGCGCGTCACATGGCGTACGACGTCGTGGTTGGACAGCACCCAGGTGGTGGGGGCGCCGACGGCGGTGGTGGCGGCCAGGGACTCGTCGATGACGGTGCGCATCGCGGCGGGGTCCCACGGGCAGTTCAGGAACCGGAAGTTGAAGGCCTGGTGCAGCTCGTCGGGGCGCACGTACAGGGCGAGCCGCTCCGAGGTGGGCGCCCAGGCCTCGGCGACCCCGATGCGCTCGCCCGCGTAGGAGTCGAGGAGGCGGCGCCAGGAGCGGTGGATCTCGTGGACGCCGTCCTGGTCGAAGAAGGGGAGCGGCTCGGTGCCGATGAGGGTGGCCTGGGCGCCGCGGCCGATGTCCGGCAGGCCGGGGGCCTTGACCATGCCGTGGGCGACGTCGATCCGGAAGCCGTCGATGCCGAGGTCGAGCCAGAAACGCAGGACGGAGGCGAATTCGGCGGCGACCTCGGGGTGGTCCCAGTCGAGGTCCGGCTGCTCGGGGGCGAAGAGGTGCAGGTACCAGTCGCCGTCGGCGACGCGGGTCCAGGCCGGGCCGCCGAAGATCGACTCCCAGTCGTTGGGCGGCAGCTCTCCGCGCGCACCGCGCCCGGGGCGGAAGTGGTAGCGCTCGCGGGCCCCCGGCTCCCCGGCGAGGGCGGCCCGGAACCAGGGGTGCTGCTCGGAGGTGTGGTTCGGCACCACGTCCACGATGACCCGCAGCCCCAGCGCGTGCGCGGCCCGGACCAGCTCGTCGGCGTCGGAGAGGTCCCCGAAGAGGGGGTCGACGGCCCGGTAGTCGGCGACGTCGTAGCCGCCGTCCGCCTGGGGGGAGACGTAGAAGGGGGTGAGCCACACGGCGTCGACCCCGAGGCGGGCGAGGTGGGGGAGGCGGGAGCGGGCCCCGCGGAGGTCGCCGATGCCGTCGCCGTCGCCGTCGGCGAAGGAGCGCACGTAGACCTGATAGATGACGGCATCGCGCCACCAGCCACCGCTCGCGGTCGCGTTGCTGGAAGATCTTGCAAGCTGGACGGCCGTCGAGTCATGGGTCATATCGGGGTCAACGCGGGTACATGCCCCCTGGTTGCGGGCCCGGGCAGTCGAAGGTGACTCGAACTAACAGCAAGCTGCGGCAACCGTCCGGACACACGGATGTAACGATCGCCTCCGCTTGCAGAAAGTTTGCGCAAGGTCTTTCGGTCCTCTTTCAGTCTTGTTACGTTCCTGGCAACTCGGGACCGCGAGGGCGCGGCCGGGATCATCGAAGGAGTTCATATGCGGCGTGGCATAGCGGCCACCGCGCTGGTCGCGACCCTGGCGCTCGCGGCGACGGCTTGCGGTGGGGACGACAAGGACGCGGCCGACGGCACCAAGGCGGGCGGCGAGCTTTCCGGCACGGTCACGTGGTGGGACACCTCGAACGACGCCGAGAAGGCCAGCTTCCAGAAGATCGCCGAAGCGTTCACGGCGAAGCACCCCAAGGTGACCGTCAAGTACGTCAACGTCCCGTACGGCGACGCGCAGAACAAGGTCAAGAACGCCTTCAGCAGCGGCTCCGACGCGCCTGACGTCATCCGTGCCGACGTCGGCTGGGTCGCGGACTTCGCCTCCCTGGGCTACCTCGACGAGGTCCCGGCCGAGACGGCGAAGAAGGTCGACGCCGAGTTCCTCCCGCAGGCCGCGGCCAGTGGCAAGTTCGACGGCAAGACCTACGCCGTTCCGCAGGTCATCGACAGCCTCGGCCTCTTCTACAACAAGAAGATGCTCGCCGACGCCGGCGTCCAGCCCCCCAAGACGCTGGAAGAGGTGAAGACCGCCGCCGCCGCCATCAAGGCCAAGACCGGCAAGGCCGGCCTCTACCTGCGCGGCGACGACTCCTACTGGTTCCTCCCCCTCATCTACGGCGAGGGCGGCGACCTGGTCGACGCGAAGAACAAGACGGTCACCGTCGACAACGCGGCCGGCGTCAAGGCCTTCAAGACCGCCCGCGACCTGGTCACCTCGGGCGCGGCGATCACCAATGCCACCGACGGCTGGGTCAACATGCAGACCGCCTTCAAGTCGGGCGAAGCCGCGATGATGATCAACGGTCCGTGGGCCGTCGCCGACACCTACGCCGGTGACCAGTTCAAGGACAAGGCCAACCTCGGCGTCGCCGCCGTCCCGGCCGGCTCCGCCAAGGCCGGTGCCCCGCAGGGCGGCCACGACCTCGCGGTCTACGCCGGTTCCAAGAACACCGCCGCCGCGCACGCCTTCGTCGAGTACATGACCTCGCAGGAGGTCCAGGTGCAGTCGGCCAAGGACCTCAGCCTGCTGCCGACCCGGACCGCCGCCTACGAGCAGCCGGACGTCAAGGGCAACGAGATGGTCCAGTTCTTCAAGCCGGCCGTGGACACGGCCGTCGAGCGCGCCTGGATCCCGGAGAACGGCTCCCTCTTCGAGCCGCTGAAGGTCGAATACACCAAGGCGATCACCGGGGCGTCGAGCCCGGAGGACGCGGCCAAGGCGGCCGGCGTCGAGTTCCGCAAGATCCTCAAGGGCTGGAAGTAACGAAACCATGGCTGCTCACACCAGCCAGTCGGTGGCGAAGGCCGCGGGCGACGACGTCGAGAACGACGTCGCCGCCCGCGGCCGGAGCCGCAGGACTGACAGCGACAGCGGTAACCGCGGTGAGAACCGCGGTGGGAAAGGCGCGTCCGGTCTCCGGCGCGCCGTCGGCACGCATTGGTACGCCTGGGCCATGGTCGCCCCGGTGGTGCTCGTCCTCGGCGTGATCATCGGCTGGCCGCTGGTCCGGGGCGTCTACCTGTCGCTGACCGACGCCACCGAGCGCAACGTCTCGCGCACCATCGGCGCCCGGCACATCGAGGCCACGTACCAGTTCGTCGGACTCGACAACTACGTGGACGTGCTCAGCGACCCGGTGTTCCTGCAGCGGCTGGTGTGGACGGTGGTGTGGACCGTCGCCTGCGTGTCCATCACCTTCACGCTCGGTCTGATCCTGGCCAACATGCTCAACCGGGAGTTCCGGGGCCGCGCCGCCTACCGGATGGCGCTCATCCTGCCCTGGGCCGTCCCCGGCTTCGTCTCCGTCTTCGCCTGGCGGTTCCTCTTCAACCGCGACAACGGCATCCTCAACAAGATCCTCGACGGTGGCGGCATCGCCGCGATCCCGTGGCTCGACGACCCGACCTGGGCCAAGTTCTCGGTCGTCGCCGTCAACGTCTGGCTCGGCGTCCCCTTCATGATGGTCGCCCTGCTCGGCGGCCTGCAGTCGATCCCCGGCGAGCTCTACGAGGCCGCCGAGATGGACGGCGCCTCCCCCTGGCAGCGCTTCCGGCACATCACCCTGCCCGGACTGCGCGCGGTGAGCATGACGGTGATCCTGCTCTCCACCATCTGGACCTTCAACATGTTCCCGGTGATCTTCCTGCTCACCCGGGGCGGACCCGGCGACTCCACCGAGATCCTGGTGACCCAGGCCTTCCGCGAGGCGTTCGTCTCGAGCCCGCGCGACTTCGCCGGCTCGGCCACGTGGGGCGTCCTGATCCTCGCCCTGCTCATGATCTTCGCGCTGGTCTACCGGCGCTCGCTGCGCAAGCAGGGAGAGGTGTGGTGACCATGTCCACTGCGAACACCGCTCGCCCCCGGGGCAGCCGTTCCCCACTCGCCTCCGCCGGCCTGCACGGCACCCTCGTCGTCGCGTCCGTGATCGCCGTCTTCCCGGTGCTGTGGATCGTGCTGACCTCGCTCAAGCCGGCCAAGCACGCGGTCACCACCGACTTCGTCAAGGAACCGACGCTCAGCAACTACACGTACCTGCTGGAGCAGAGCCACTTCCTCAGCTGGTTCGCCAACTCCGTCCTGGTCGCCGGCGTCACCACCGTCCTCGGTGTCTTCATCGCCGCCACCACCGGATACGCGGTCAGCCGCTTCAAGTTCCCCGGCATGAAGCCGCTCATGTGGACCCTGCTCATCACGCAGATGTTCCCCATGGCGATCCTCATCGTGCCGCTCTACAACCTGATGGGCGACCTCGGCCTGCTCAACCAGCCGCTCGGTCTGATCATCACGTACCTCACCATCGCCGTGCCGTTCTGCGCCTGGATGATGAAGGGCTTCTTCGACACCATCCCGGTGGAGATCGACGAATCCGGCCGCGTCGACGGGCTCAACCCCTTCGGCACCTTCTGGCGCCTCATCCTGCCGCTCGCCAAGCCCGGCCTCGCCGTCACCGGCTTCTACGCCTTCATCACCGCCTGGGGCGAGGTCGCGTACGCCTCCGCCTTCATGGTCGGCGAGGAGAACCTCACCCTGGCCGGCGGACTGCAGACCTTCGTCACGCAGTACACCTCCAACTGGGGAGCCATGAGCGCCGCTTCGGTCCTCATCGCGATCCCCGCCGCGATCTTCTTCGTCTTCGCCCAGCGTCACCTCGTCGCCGGGATGACGGCAGGCGCAACCAAGGGCTGACCACCCGAGCCTGCCCCCTCTCACCCCCGGCCCGATCTCTTCAAGGACACCATGACCCAGCACCTCGCCGACGCGCTCCCCACCTCCACCGGCACCCAGCCCGGCTGGTGGAGAGAAGCGGTGATCTACCAGGTCTATCCGCGCAGCTTCGCCGACTCCAACGGGGACGGCATGGGGGACCTCGAAGGCATCCGCAGCCGCCTGCCCTACCTGAAGGAGCTGGGCGTCGACGCCGTCTGGCTCAGCCCCTTCTACGCCTCCCCGCAGGCCGACGCCGGCTACGACGTCGCCGACTACCGGGCCATCGACCCCATGTTCGGCACCCTGCACGACGCCGACGCAGTGATCCGCGAAGCCCACGAACTGGGCCTGCGCATCATCGTGGACCTCGTCCCGAACCACTGCTCCGACCAGCACGAATGGTTCAAGCAGGCGCTGCGCGAAGGACCCGGCACCCCGCTGCGCGAGCGCTTCCACTTCCGCCCGGGACAGGGGGAATCCGGGGAGCTGCCGCCCAACGACTGGGAGTCGATCTTCGGCGGCCCGGCCTGGACCCGCGTCGCCGACGGCGAGTGGTACCTGCACCTCTTCGCCCCCGAGCAGCCCGACTTCAACTGGGAGCACCCCGCCGTACAGGACGAGTTCCGCTCCATCCTGCGCTTCTGGCTCGACCTCGGCGCCGACGGCTTCCGCATCGACGTCGCGCACGGCCTGGTCAAGGCCCCCGGCCTGCCCGACCTCGGCCGCGACGAGCAGCTCAAGCTGCTCGGCAACCAGGTCCTGCCCTTCTTCGACCAGGACGGCGTCCACGAGATCTACCGCTCCTGGCGCCTGGTCCTCGACGAGTACGCGGGCGACCGCATCGGCGTCGCCGAGGCCTGGACCCCCAGCGCCGACCGCACCGCCATGTACCTGCGCCCCGACGAGCTGCACCAGGCCTTCAACTTCCACTACCTGAACACCGGCTGGGACGCCGAGGCCCTGCGCGCCACCATCGACGAGTCCCTCGACTCGATGCGGCCCGTCGGCGCCCCCACCACCTGGGTGCTGTCCAACCACGACGTGGTCCGCCACCGCACCCGCTTCGGCACCCTGGACAAGGCCCGCGCCGCCGCCCTGCTGATGCTGGCCCTGCCCGGGTCGGCGTACGTCTACCAGGGCGAGGAGCTCGGCCTCCCGGAGGTCGTGGACCTCCCGGACGAGGTGCGCCAGGACCCCTCCTTCTTCAAGGCGAACGGCCAGGACGGGCTCCGCGACGGCTGCCGCGTACCGATCCCGTGGAGCGGCGACCAGGCCCCGTACGGCTTCGGGACCGGCGGCAGCTGGCTCCCGCAGCCCGCCGAATGGGCCGGGCTCAGCGTGGAGGCGCAGACCGGCGACTCCCGGTCCACGCTGGAGCTGTACCGCTCCGCGCTGCGCGTGCGGCGCGCCCACCCGGCGCTGGGCGCGGGCGACGGCGTCGAGTGGCTGCCCACCCCGGCCGGCGTACTGGCCTTCCGGCGCGGAGACTTCGTCTGCACCGTGAACACCACGGACGAGCCGGTACGGCTGCCCGCGCCGGGCACGGTGCTGCTGGCGAGCGGTGACCTCGCCGATCCCGATGTCCTCCCCGCGGACACCACGGTGTGGTGGCAGGGGTGACTTCCCCGCTGAGGCTGACGGACATCGCCGCGCAGGCCGCGGTCAGCGAGGCGACCGTCAGTCGCGTGCTCAACGGAAAACCGGGCGTCGCGGCCGGCACCCGGCACAAGGTGCTGGCCGCGCTCGACCTGCTGGGCTACGAGCGGCCCGTACGGCTGAAGCGGCGCAGCAACGGGCTGGTCGGGCTGCTGATCCCGGAGCTCACCAACCCGATCTTCCCGGCGTTCGCGCAGGTCATAGAGCAGGCGCTGGCCGGGCACGGCTACACGCCGGTGCTGTGCACGCAGACCCCGGGCGGGGCCACCGAGGACGAACTGGTGGAACAGCTGGAGGAGCGCGGGGTCACCGGGATCGTCTTCCTGTCGGGCCTGCACGCCGACGCCCACGCGGACCCCGCGCGCTACCAGCGACTGGCGGCGCGCGGGGTGCCGTTCGTGCTGATCAACGGCTTCAACGAGCAGGTGAACGCCCCGTTCATCTCCCCGGACGACCGGGCGGCGGCGGACATCGCCGTACGACACCTGCAGGACCTCGGGCACCGCAGGATCGGGCTCGCGATCGGGCCGACGCGGTACGTGCCGTCGGCCCGCAAGGAGCAGGGGTTCCTCGCGGCGCTGCCGGAGGCGGAGGCGGACGGCCTGATCCAGCGCACGCTCTTCACGGTGGAGGGCGGACACGCGGCGGGTATGGCCCTGTTGGACCGCGGCTGCACGGGCATCGTGTGCGGCAGCGACCCGATGGCGCTCGGCGTCATCCGGGCGGCGCGCGAGCGGGGCCTGCGGGTGCCGCAGGACGTGTCGGTGGTCGGCTTCGACGACTCCCCGCTGATCGCGTTCACGGACCCGCCGCTGACGACGGTCCGCCAGCCGGTACGCGCGATGGCGACGGCGGCGGTGGGCGCGCTCCTGGAGGCGGTGTCGGGCACCCCGGTCCAGCGCACGGAGTACGTCTTCCAACCGGAACTGGTGGTGCGGGGCTCGACGGCGCAGGTGCCATAAGACCTCCCCCGGCGGCGCGGCGCGGCGCGGTGCGGCGCCGCCGGGGGTAGGGGTGGGGCGGGGGCTCCGGGGTGCGGGATCCACTGGACCGGCATCAGGGAGGGTATGGGGGTTTCCCGTCAGTCCCATCGTCCCTCCGTGTCGGGCCGGTCCCTCAAGGGCGCTCCTTCGTCGCGTCGCTACGCGATGTCGCTGCGCTCCACCCTTGACCGACCGTCCCGCCCCGGAGAAACGAAAGACTGCCGAGAAGCCCCCAAAAGAACGAGCCGGTCCAAGGTCTCAGGGGCGGGGCGATCACAGAAGCCCGGACCGGGTCGGGTGTGAGGGACGATCCCGAGACGGCTCCGTCCGGACCCGGCCCCAGGTCGGGGGAGCGCGTCAGATCGATACGTGTTTCTCGTCTCTCGGCGTCCGACGACCGTCCTGGGCTGGACATAAGCCGCCCACGGTCCGTAGTCGCTTCCCAGGCGAGGCGGCTGAAGGTCGCCCGGGGCCGGGCACAAGCCGCCCACGAGACCGGGACCGACTCTCGTCCTGCGCCCGACGACCGTCCGTGGCCGGGCGCAAGCCGCCCACGAGACCGGGACCGACTCTCGACCTGCGCCCCACAACCGTCCGTGGCCGGGCGCAAGCCGGCCACGACCCATGGGGGCTTCCCTGGTGGGGCGGCTGGAGGCTGTTGGTGGCGGAAGTGGGTGGAAGCGCGGCTGTTCCGTGGTGGATGCGGGTCAGCGTGTGCGGGCGGGCCCGGAAGGGCGAAACTTTGCACCTATTGCCCGGCTTTGGGGCTGGGTTGGTGGTGTCGTGTTCGTCCTGACCCGGCTCCACCACGGATTGTCCGAGCCGTCGACCGTCCGCCCCTCTCGTCAGCTCTCATCAACCCCTGACGACCGGCTGTCGCAGTCACGGAGAAGCACCTAGCGATCCGAGGCGGCCTGCGCCCGCCCCCGACGGCCGTCGGGCGCGTGACGGGGGAAGGGCAATCGGGCGGTGGGCGGCCTATGCCCAGCCCAGGACGGGCGTCGGCCGCGTGACGGGGGGAGGGCAAGCGAGCGGTGGGCGGCTTATGCCCAGCCCGGGACGGGCGTCGGCCGCGTGACGGGGAAAGGGAAGCGAGTGGTGGGCGGCTTATGTCCAGCCCGGGACGGTCGCCGGACGCCGAGAGACGGGGAGTGTGTAGCGATCGGGTGCGCCCCGACGCCCCCGGCACGCCCGTCCCATGGGCCCCGTCTCCGGATCGCCCCACCGGGACCGGGGTCGGGCATCTCCGATGTCCCCGCCCCTGAGACCTTCGACCGGCTCGTTCTTTTGGGGGCTTCTCGGCAGTCTTTCGTTTCTCCGGGGCGGGACGGTCGGTCAAGGGTGGAGCGCAGCGACATCGCGTAGCGACGCGACGAAGGAGCGCCCTTGAGGGACCGGCCCGACCCGGAGGGACGATGGGACTGACGGGAAACCCCCATACCCCTCCCTGATGCCGCCCGACAGGCTCCCGCGCCCCGGAGCCACCCCCGCGCCTCCCGACCCCGGGCGCCCGGCACCCCACCCCCGGCACCCCACACCCCACACCCCACCCCCCGCCCGGGGTCCCGGCGCGGCCGGTCGCCGCGGTTCGTGACGTGCGGGCGAGGGGCGGATTGCCCCGCCGAGGGGGTGAACTCGCCCGGCTGGGTGGGGAGTACGCGAAGCAGCTGTCCAGCAGGACACGCCTCGGAAACAATTCTGCAATCTCTTGCGCAAAGTCTTGCAGCGCTCTTACCTGGCCCCTACGGTCGCTCCAATCCCCACACCGTCCGCCAGGAGGCCCCCCGCATGCCTGCCAGAGCTGTCAGAGCTGCAACTCTTTTCGTCGCCCCCGCACTCGCCGCCGCCACCCTCACCGCCGTCGGGCCGCCGGCCGCCGCCGTGCCGCCCGGTGAGAAGGACGTCACCGCCGTCCTCTTCGAGTGGCGCTTCGACTCCGTCGCCAAGGCCTGTACCGATTCGCTCGGGCCCGCCGGGTACGGGTACGTGCAGGTGTCGCCGCCGCAGGAGCACGTGCAGGGCGGGCAGTGGTGGACCTCGTACCAGCCCGTTAGTTACAAGATCGCCGGACGGCTCGGCGACCGGACCGCCTTCAAGGCCATGATCGACACCTGTCATGCCGCCGGGGTGAAGGTCGTCGTGGACTCCGTCATCAACCACATGGCCGGTCCGGCGGACGCCGGTGCCACCTTCACCGGCACCGGGGGATCTTCGTACACGAAGTACAGCTACCCGGGGCTCTATTCGGGCGCCGACATGGACGACTGCCGGGCCTCGATCTCGAACTACCAGGACCGGGGCAACGTCCAGAACTGCGAGCTCGTGCAGCTCGCCGACCTGGACACCGGCGAGGACTACGTGCGCGGGCGCATCGCCGGGTACCTGAACGACCTGCTCTCGCTCGGCGTGGACGGCCTGCGGATCGACGCCGCCAAGCACATGCCCGCCGCCGACCTCGCCAACATCAAGTCCCGGCTCACCAAGCCCGGCGTGTACTGGAAGCAGGAGGCGATATACGGGGCCGGGGAAGCCGTCTCGCCGAGCGAATACCTGGGGAACGGGGACGTGCAGGAATTCCGGTACGCCCGGGATCTCAAGCGGATCTTCCAGAGCGAGAACCTGGCCTACCTCAAGAACTTCGGCGAAGCCTGGGGGTACATGCCCAGCGGGCAGGCCGGGGTCTTCGTCGACAACCACGACACCGAGCGCAACGGCGACACCCTCACCTACAAGGACGGATCCGCCTACACGCTGGCCAGTGTGTTCGCGCTGGCCTGGCCCTACGGGTCCCCGGACGTGCACTCCGGCTACGAGTGGAGCGACAAGGACGCCGGACCGCCCAACGGGGGCACGGTGAACGCCTGTTACTCCGACGGCTGGACGTGCCAGCACGCCTGGCGGGAGATCTCCTCCATGGTCGGCTTCCGCAACGCGGCCCGCGGCCAAGGCGTCACGAACTGGTGGGACGACGGCGGCGACCGGATCGCCTTCGGGCGCGGCACCAAGGCGTACGTGGCGATCAACCACGAGGGTTCCGCCCTGACCCGGACCTTCCAGACCTCGCTGCCGGGCGGCGACTACTGCGACGTGCAGAGCGGGCGGACCGTCACCGTCGGCTCCGGCGGGCAGTTCACCGCCACGCTCGCCGCCGGGACGGCACTGGCCCTGCACGTCGGGGCCCGTACCTGCTCCGGTACCCCGGCGGGCCCGGCGGGAGCCTCCTTCGGCGTCGAGGCGACCACCGTGCCCGGACAGAACATCTACGTCACCGGTGACCGCGGCGAGCTCGGCGGCTGGAACACCGGCGGCGCGCTGAAGCTCGACCCGGCCGCGTACCCCGTCTGGAAGCTCGACGTGACGCTCCCGGCCGGGACCGCGTTCTCGTACAAGTACCTCCGCAAGGACGCCGCCGGAAACGTCACCTGGGAGAGCGGAGCCAACCGCACCGCCACCGTCCCCGCGAGCGGCAAGGTCACCCTGACCGACACCTGGCGCAGCTGACGCCGCCACCGCCGCTCCACCGACCAGGGCCGTCCGGCACCATCCTCCCTGCCACGCCGGGCGGCCCTCATCCATGCGACCCGTACACAAGGAGACCTGCCTTGATACGCCCTGCCGCAGGAGTGCTCGCCGCCGCCCTGGCCGTGACCTTCCTGCCCGCCCTGTCCGCCGCGGCCGCACCGGCCGGGCCACCCGCCCCACCCTCGGACGCGAAACTGGCCGCCGAACCGGCCCGGCACGACCTGACCCGGGAGCAGTTCTACTTCGTGCTCCCGGACCGGTTCGCGAACGGCGACCCGCGCAACGACCGGGGCGGCCTGACCGGTTCGCGCCTGGAGACCGGCCTGGACCCCACGGACAAGGGCTTCTACCAGGGCGGTGACCTCAAGGGGCTCACCGACCGCCTCGACTACATCAAGGGGCTCGGCACCACGGCCATCTGGCTGGCGCCGATCTTCAAGAACCAGCCGGTGCAGGGCAAGGGGGCGGACGCCTCGGCCGGCTACCACGGCTACTGGATCACCGACTTCACCCAGGTCGACCCGCACTTCGGGACGAACGCCGACCTGGAGCGGCTGATCGACAAGGCGCACGGGAAGGGGATGAAGGTCTTCTTCGACGTCATCACCAACCACACCGCCGATGTCGTGGACTACCGGGAGGCGTCGTACTCGTACCTCTCGAAGGGGGCGTTCCCCTATCTCACCAAGGACGGCGTGCCGTTCGACGACGCAGACTATGCCGACGGGAAGGCGAAGTTCCCGAAGGTGGACGGGGAGTCCTTCCCGCGGACCCCCTTCGTGCCGGACGCGAAGAAGAACCTCAAGGTGCCGGCCTGGCTCAACGACCCGACGATGTACCACGACCGGGGTGACTCGACCTTCGCGGGAGAGTCCTCCGACCACGGCGACTTCGTCGGTCTCGACGACCTGTGGACCGAGCGTCCCGAGGTCGTCGACGGGATGGAGAAGATCTACGAGAAGTGGGTGCGGGACTTCCGCATCGACGGCTTCCGGATCGACACGGTCAAGCACGTCAACACCGAGTTCTGGACGCAGTGGGCGACCGCCCTCGACGCCTACGCCGCGAAGCGCGGCCGTGACGACTTCTTCATGTTCGGTGAGGTCTACTCCGCCGACACCGCCGTCACCTCCCCGTACGTGACGCGCGGGAAGCTCGACGCCACCCTCGACTTCCCGCTCCAGGACGCGATCCGCGCCTACGCCTCCCAGGGCGCGCCCGCCGGCCGGCTGGCCTCCGTCCTCGGCGACGACTACCGGTACACCTCCGGCAAGGCCAACGCCTATGAGCAGGTGACCTTTCTCGGCAACCACGACATGGGCCGCTTCGCCACCTTCCTGAAGCAGGACCGGCCGGGGGCCGGGGAGCAGGAGCTGCTGGAGCGCTACCGGCTGGCCAACGAGCTGATGTTCCTCTCCCGGGGCAACCCGGTGATCTACTCCGGTGACGAGCAGGGCTTCACCGGCGCGGGCGGCGACAAGGACGCCCGGCAGCCGCTGTTCGCCACGCAGGTCGCCGACTACCTGGACGACGACCAGCTCGGAACGGCGCGCACGCACGCGAGCGACGCCTACGATCCGGGACACCCGCTCTACCAGCAGATCAGTGCTCTCTCGAAGCTGACGAAGGCGCACCCGGCCCTGCGGGACGGCGTCCAGAGCGAACGTTTCTCCGACGGCTCCGTCTACGCCTTCGCCCGCACCGACACCAAGACCCGCACCGAGTACCTGGTCGCCGCCAACAACGCCGCCGACTCCCGCACCGTCGAGATCGACGCCCCGGCCGGCGCCCAGTACCGCACCCTGTACGGCGGCACCGCGCTGATCCGCGCCTCGGCCGCCGGCAAGCTCACCGTCCCGGTCCCGGCCCTCGGCTCCGTCGTCCTCCAGGCCGTGACCCCCGCCGCCAAGCCGGCCGTCAAGCCCACCCTGACCCTCAAGGCCCCGGCCCCCGGCGCCACCGGCACCGTCGAGCTCTCCGCCGACGTCAGCGGGGGTGGCCTGAACCGGGTCGTCTTCGCCGCCCAGACCGGCACCGCCACGTGGCAGGTCCTCGGCACCGCCGACCACGCCCCCTACAAGGTCACCCAGCACCTCGACGCCACGACCCCGGCCGGCACCGCCCTGCGCTACAAGGCCGTCGTCGTCGACTCCGCCGGCCGCACCGCGAGCGCCCTCGCCACCTCCGCCGCCGGCCAGGCCCCGCCCGCCGAGATCCCCACCGCCACCCAGCGGGACCACGCGGTCGTCCACTACACCCGCCCCGACGGCGACTACACGAACTGGCGGCTGTACGCCTGGGGCGACATCGCGGAGGGCGAGGCCACTCCCTGGCCCGCCGGCCATGACTTCACCGGCCGCGACGCCTACGGCGCCTTCGCGTACGTCAAGCTCAAGCCCGGCGCCTCCTCCGTCGGCTACCTCGTCATCGACAAGGACGGCAACAAGGACGTCGCCGCCGACCGCACCATCGACGTGACGAAGACCGGCGAGATCTGGCTGGAGCAGGGCAAGGAGCCCGCCCGCACCGACCGCCCCGCCTACCCGCCGCAGGACCAGAACAAGGCCGTCCTGCACCACCAGCGCCCCGACGGCGCCTACGACGGCTGGGGCCTGCACGTCTGGACCGGAGCCGCGAACCCCACCGACTGGTCCAAGCCGATCCTCCCCACCCGCACCGACTCCTACGGCGCGGTCTACGAGGTCCCGCTCGCGGCCGGCGCCACCAGCCTCAGCTACATCCTCCACAAGGGCGACGAGAAGGACCTCCCCACCGACCAGTCCCTGGACCTGAAGGCCACCGGCCACGAGGTGTGGATGCTGGGCGGCCAGGAGAAGTACCTCCTGCCGCAGCCCGCCGGATCCGCCGCCGCCCTGGACCTCACCAAATCCCAGGCCGTCTGGATCGACCGTGACACCCTCGCCTGGAACGCCCCCGCCACCGCCGCCTCCGTGCAGCTCCTCGCCTCCCGCGAAGGCGCCGTCAAGGCCGAGAACGGCACCCTGACCGGCCGTGCCCAGTGGCTGCGGCTGGGAGCCAGGACCGAGCTGACCGCCGCCCAGAAGCAGAAGTTCCCGCACCTCGCCTCGTACGGGGCGTACACCGTCGACCCGCGCGACCGCGACCGGGTCCGCGAGGCCCTGCGCGGCCAGCTCGTCGCGAGCGCCCGCGCGGCGAACGGCGCCGTCCTCGCCGCCACCGGCGTGCAGCTCGCCGGCGTCCTCGACGACCTGTACACGACCACCGCCGCCCTCGGCCCCGTCTTCAAGGACGGCCGCCCCACCCTCTCCGTCTGGGCCCCCACCGCCCAGCGGGTCTCCCTCGAACTGGGCGGCCGCACCGTCGCCATGCGCCGCGACGACGCCACCGGCGTCTGGTCGGTGCGCGGCGAACGCTCCTGGACCGGCAAGCCCTACCGCTTCGACGTCACCGTCTGGGCCCCCAGCACCCGCCAGGTGGTCCGCAACCTCGTCACCGACCCCTACTCCACCGCCCTCACCGCGGACTCCGTCCACAGCCTCGTCGTCGACCTGGCGGACCCGGGGCTCGCCCCGCCCGGCTGGAAGACCCTGCGCAAGCCCGCGGCCGTCCCCTTCACCTCCGCGCAGATCCAGGAGCTGCACGTCCGCGACTTCTCCGTCGCGGACCGCATTACCACCCACCCCGGCCAGTACCTGGCCTTCACCGACACCGCCTCGGCGGGCATGAAGCACCTGCGCGACCTGGCCGCCGCCGGCACCTCGTACGTCCACCTGCTGCCGGCCTTGGACATCGGCACCATCCCGGAGAAGGCCGCCGACCGCACCGAGCCCGCCTGCGACCTCACGGTGTACGCGCCGGACTCGCAGGAACAGCAGGCCTGCGTCGCCGCCGCGGCCGCGAAGGACGCGTACAACTGGGGCTACGACCCGCTGCACTACACCGTCCCCGAGGGCAGCTACGCCAGCGACCCGAACGGCACGGCCCGTACCGTCGAGTTCCGCAGGATGGTCCAGTCCCTCAACGGGTCCGGGCTGCGCACCGTGATGGACGTCGTCTACAACCACACCGTCGCCGCCGGCCAGGCCGACAAGTCGGTCCTGGACCGCATCGTCCCCGGCTACTACCAGCGCCTGCTGGCCGACGGCAGCGTCGCCACCTCCACCTGCTGCGCCAACACCGCCCCCGAGAACGCCATGATGGGGCGCCTGGTCGTCGACTCGATCGTCACCTGGGCGAAGGAGTACAAGGTCGACGGCTTCCGCTTCGACCTGATGGGCCACCACCCGAAGGCCAACATCCTGGCCGTCCGCGCGGCCCTCGACGCCCTGACCGTCGCCAAGGACGGGGTCGACGGCAAGAAGATCGTGCTCTACGGGGAGGGCTGGAACTTCGGCGAGATCGCCGACGACGCCCGCTTCGTCCAGGCCACGCAGAAGAACATGGCCGGCACCGGCATCGCCACCTTCTCCGACCGGGCCCGTGACGCCGTCCGCGGCGGCGGCCCCTTCGACGAGGACCCGCGCGTCCAGGGCTTCGCGTCCGGCCTGTTCACCGCCCCGAACGCCTCACCCGCGAACGGCACCCCCGAGGAGCAGAAGGCCCGCCTCCTGCACGCCCAGGACCTGATCAAGGTCGGGCTCTCCGGCAACCTCGCCTCGTACGCCTTCACCGACACCACCGGCCGCCGCATCAAGGGCGCCGAGCTGGACTACAACGGCGCCCCGGCCGGCTACGCGGCCGCCCCCGGCGACGCCCTCGCCTACGCCGACGCCCACGACAACGAATCCCTCGCCGACGCCCTGACCTACAAGCTGGCGCCCGGCACCGCCCCCCGCGACCAGGCCCGCATGCAGGTCCTGGCCATGGCCACGGCCACCCTCTCGCAGGGCCCGGCCCTCTCCCAGGCGGGCACCGACCTGCTGCGCTCCAAGTCCCTGGACCGCAACTCCTACGACAGCGGCGACTGGTTCAACGCCATCCACTGGGACTGCCGCGACGGCAACGGTTTCGGCCGCGGCCTGCCCCCGGCCGCCGACAACGCCTCGAAGTGGCTCTACGCGAAGCCGCTGCTCACAGGACCGGCGCCCGGCTGCACCGAGATCGACGCCACCTCGGCCGCCTACCGTGACCTGCTGAAGATCCGCACCACCGAACCGGACTTCGCCCTCACCACGACCGAGGCCGTCCAGTCCCGACTGTCCTTCCCCCTCTCGGGCAAGGACGAGACCCCCGGCGTGATCACGATGACCCTGGGCGACCTGGTGGTCGTGTTCAACGCGGCCCCCACCGCACAGGCACAGCGCGTCCCGGCCCTCGCGGGCACCGCCTACCGGCTCCACCCGGTCCAGGCCGCGGGCTCCGACGCCACCGCCAAGCAATCCACGTACGACGCGAAGACAGGAGAGTTCACCGTCCCCGCCCGCACCGTCTCGGTCTTCACACGGCGCTGAGTCGGTCCAGCCGCTTCTCCAGCAGGATCACCCCGTAGGTCCTGCCGTCCTTCCCCTCCTTGTTGGGGAGCTCCCCGACCACCCGGTAGCCCGCACCCCGGTAGTACGTGAGCAGCCGGGGGTTGGTGGAGACGCAGTCCAGCCGCGCCCGTTCCCGACCGGTCCGGGCGATCCGGCGCTCGGCATGTTCGAGCAGCCGCCGCCCGGCCCCCGCGGGGGCCACCTCGCGCGCCACCATCAGCCGGTGCACGTAGCCCGCCACGGGCGGCTGGACTCCCCAGGCCTCCTCGTCGGACCACCACAACTCGTAGGCCCCGCACACGCGCCCGTCGGCGTCGCCGGCGAGCCACACCTCGCCCTCGCGCATCTTCGACCGGAAGTGCGCGGCGTCCTTGTCGCCGGGCTTCCACTGATCGATCCCGTGCTTGCGCATCCACCGGGCAGCCTGGTCGTACAGCTGCACCAGAGTGCCGGCGTCCTTCTCCTGGGCCGGCCGGAACAGGATCTCGTCGTCAATGATCACGCGGGCATTATCGATGATCATGGGCGCCCGCCACACCCCGGATTCACCGCGGATCCGGTACCTCGGCCGGCACCAGGGCGGCGAGCCGCCCGACCAGTTCCCCGAAAGGCCCGTCGGAGGGTTCGTCGGCCAGGATCCGCATGAGGATCCCCGCCATCTCCGCGTCGTACGCGGCGCTCACGGCGGCCAGCGCGGCGAAGTCGTGCACCAGCTGCAACTCCAGCTCGCTCCGCGGGATCCGGCGCCCGTCCAGCCAGATCAGCGCGGTGGACTCGGCGAGCGACACCCAGGACCGCACCACGAGCTCCATGCGCGCCGGCGTCCGCTCCGGCCTCATGCCCAGGTGCGTGAGGATCTGCTCGTACGCCGCCTGCCGGACCTCGTCGATCATCGCGTTCGTGCGGCTGCTGCCGACGGCCGGACCGCCGCGCATCAGCGCCGAGAAGCCCGGCCCGTGGTCGTCGACGAAATCGAAGAAACGCCCCATCACCCGCAGCAGACGCCCCCCGAGCGGCCCCTCCCGGGGCTCCACGAACCGCAGCGCCAGCTCGTCCGCAGCCCGCCGCAACGCGGCCTCGTACAGGCTCAGCTTGCCCGGAAAGTAGTGGTAGACGAGCGGCCGGGATATCCCGGCGGCCGCCGCGATCTCGTCGATCGACACATCGTCGGGCGAGCGGTTGCTGAACAGCTCCAGGGCAACCCCGATCAGCTGCTGCCGCCGCTCCTCGACACCCATCCTGCGTCGCACCCCGGTTGTCATGCGGACACCCTACTGGGGAGCGTTCACAGGTCCAGGACCAGCCGGTCCCCCTTCGCGCGCGACACGCACAGCAGCATCGAATCGTCCCGCTCCTGGTCCGTGAGCAGCTCGTCGCGGTGGTCCACGCCGCCCTCCAGCACCCGGTGTTGGCAGGTCCCGCAGAACCCCTGCTCGCAGGAGTACGGGGTGTCCGGCAGCTCCCGGCGCACCGCGGCCAGCGTGCTCTCGTCCGCCGCCACCTCGACGACCCGGCCCGAGCGGCGCAGTTCGACCGTGAACGCCCGCGCCGGACCGGGCGCGGCCGACGGCGCGAAGCGCTCCAGGTGCACGGCCGCCGGGTCCTGGGCGGCCTCGATCACGGCCAGCATCAGGGGCTCCGGCCCACAGCAGTAGACCAGGGTGCCGGGCGCCGCGGCGGCGAGCGGGGACAGGTCCGGCAGGCCCACCTCGTCCTCGGGGAGGACCGTGACCCGGTCGCCGTAGGCCGCGAGGTCGTCCAGGAAGGGCATCGAGTCGAGGGAGCGGCCCCCGTAAAGGAGGGTCCAGTCGGCGCCCGTCGCCGTGGCGGCCCGCAGCATAGGGAGGATCGGCGTGATGCCGATGCCGCCCGCGACGAAGACGTACGAGGGCGCGGGGACCAGCTCGAAGCGGTTGCGCGGCGGGCGCAGCTCCAGCTCGGCGCCCTCGACCAGTTGCGCGTGCGCCTCGCGGGAGCCGCCCCGGCCGTCCTCGATCAGCCGGATCGCGATCGTGTACCGGCCGGCGTCGGCCGGGTCGCCGCACAGCGAGTACTGGCGGACCAGGCCGGAGGGCAGGGTGACGTCCACGTGCGCGCCCGGGGTCCACGCCGGGAGGTCCGGCGACTCCAGGGTCAGTCGCAGCACGCCGTGCGCGGGCTCCGTACGGGAGACGATCAGCGCACGCAGCGCCCGGCGCGGGGAGTGGCCCGAGACCGGAGCCTCCAGGGCCGGCAGCGGCCAGAGCGGGGACCTGTCGATCCGGCGCCGCAGGGCGCGCCGGGTCACCCAGGCGGCGCCCGCGACGGCGGTGACGGCGAGGGCGCGCCTCATGCCCGCACCTCGCCGTTCGCGCCGGGGGAGGCGGCGAGGTAGGCCACCGCCTGGGCCGTCGAGCCCTCCTGCGAGGGGTGGTAGGTGCGGGAGAGGTACTTCGGGATGGACTTCAGCATCGCTCCCGTCGACGGGAGCACCCCCTGCTGACCGGCCACGAAGAACTTCCCGAAGGAGGCCTTGCCGGCCACCAGGTGCGGGTCGTTCTCCATGAAGAAGCGCACCCCGCGCTGCCACAGGAACACCAGCGCCGAGAAGGCGGTCGCCCAGGTGCGGGCCCGGCGCCGGTAGTTGCCGTCGACGTGCATGAAGAGGTCGAAGGCCACCGAGCGGTGCTCGACCTCCTCCGCCCCGTGCCAGCGCAGCAGGTCCAGCATCGTGGGGTCGGCACCCCGCCGGTCCAGCGCGTCGGCGTTGAGCACCCAGTCGCCCAGGAACGCCGTGTAGTGCTCGATCGCCGCGATCATCGCGACCCGTTCCATCAGCCACCAGTGGCGGGCCCGGCCCGGCGGCAGGGTCCGGTCGCCGAGGAGCTTCTCGAACAGCCAGTCCACCTGCGCGGTGTAGGGGGTCGGATCCAACCCCAGCCGCTTCAGGTGGGGGAGCACGTCGTCGTGCGCGGTGGCGTGCATGGCCTCCTGGCCGATGAAGCCGACGACGTCCGCCCGCAGTCGCTCGTCCTCGATGTACGGGAGCACCTGCTTGTAGACGTGCACGAACCAGCGCTCTCCCGCGGGGAGCAGCAGGTGCAGCACATTGATCATGTGTCCGGCGAACGGGTCGCCGGGCAGCCAGTGGAGCGGGGTGTCCTCCCAGCCGAAGGACACGTTCCGGGGCCTCAGGTCCACGTGTTCCGACGCCACGGGGGCGGGCGCGAGCGGCGTATTAGACATGGCGTCAATGTACTGATGGGTAGGTGGCAGGAGAAGCCCCCTGCGCGGACTTCTCCGACATGCCACTGCCCGGGCGCTCACGCACCCGGGCAGTGTTCGTACCGATGTCCCGCCGACTACCGCTTGATGTGGCCGGTCGAGAGCGCCCACTCGCGGTTGAGGGTGCCCAGCGGGATCTTGCGCTCGAAGAGGGGAGTGCCGAACAGCGACAGCTGGAGCTGGAGGTTGCCGCTCAGGTCGAAGCCGCCGTACAGCGCCCAGGCGCCGTCCAGGGAGGTCTTGCCGTCGCTGGACGCGGCCGCCGTGATGTCGCCCTCACCGCGCACGTACGGGGCGAAGTCCGCGGTGACGCCGACGGCCCCGTAGAGGCCGACGGAGGCCTCGGCGCCGATCGCGCCCTTGACCTTCCCGGCGGCGGTGACGCTCGCCCGGACCGGCGTGCTCTTCACGTTGGAGGCGCTGACCGGGGTCCAGCCCTTGCCCGTGGCGTAGCTGCCGCCGACCTTGAAGTCGCCCTTGACGTCCTGCTGGACGTCGAGGGTGACGCGGCCGTCGGCCTCCACCTGGATGTAGCAGGTCAGGTCGAGGTTGACGACGACCGGCACCGGGCCGACCTGGATGACGGGCGAGCTGTGCAGCTTGGCGAACGGGATCCGCTTGGGCGTTCCGGTGCTCGCGGCGGCGCGGCCCTGGAGCTTCCACTGCGAGGACCAGTCACCGCTCATGCCGAGGAAGGCACCGCGCGGACCGGGGGCGCCGCCGGCGCTGCCGTCGTACGCGAACTCGACCTGCGGGGCGAGCTGGACGAAGCCGGACACCGAGGCGCCGGCCGACGCGGGGGCGTCCGGGGCGGTGTCGACGGAGGCGTTGACGTCGAGCCGCAGGTTGCCGAGCGGCAGCTTCGCGCCCTCGGGGCCGAAGGTCAGGCCCGGACCCTTGGCCCAGGAGAAGGTGACGCCCTTCGTCAGGGGCTCGACGGTGACCGCGGCCGGGTCCACGGGGACCTTGCCGTCGGCCTTGTCGTCGCCCAGGACGGCGGCCAGCGTGGTGGCCGCGGTCTTGACCTCGGTGCCCTTGTCGGTCTTGCCGACGACCTCGGTGACCTTGGCGAGCAGCCCCGCGGGGGCGCCGGGGGCCGGCGCGCTGGCGATGACATCGCCGACCGCGACCGGCTTGTCGGCCTCGGGGGACTTCCCCGCCTCGGGGGACTTCCCGGCCTCCGGGGACTTCCCGGTCTCGGACGGCTTGCCGGGCGCGGGCGAACGGCCGGGCGTCTGCGCGCCCTTGGCGATGACGGCCCGGCCGGTGGCCCGGTCGTAGGAGGCGACCTTCAGCGCGGACTTCTCGGTCCTGCCCTTCCCGTCGGCCCGGGCCACGGCCGCCGGCGTGGACGTCCCCTGCGGGGCCGCGGCCACGTCGAGCTGCTCCGAGGTGCCGTCGGACGAGGGGGTGACGGCGGCGGGGGCGGCCGGTTCGGCGGCGCCGGTGTGAGAGGTCGAGCCGCAGCCGGTGGCGGTCAGGGCGAGGGCGGTCAAGCCGGGTATGAGGAGGCGTCGGGCAAGCGTGCGCACGTGTGGGTGAACCTTCGCGTGGGGGAGGGGTGTTGAGGTTACCGCGTGGTAACCGGAATCAGATCATGCCATGTGTCGACTGCGACCGTCATGTCCGGATCCCGCCAACTACCCAACAGTTCCTGACTGTTGAAGCTTCACCCACCCGCAAGGGTGTCAGGGCCTACCGCAGTACGCCCGCCTTCGTTCCGTCCGTCAGCTTGCCCGACAGGTCCACCTGCGCGCCCGCCTGCGCCTTCACAGCCAAGCGGTTGCCGTTCGCCGACCCGCTCACCCCACCGCCCGACACCGACAGCGACGCGAACTGCGCGCTGCCCGCCGCCAGTACGTACCACTGGCCCGCCCGTGACTTCCACAGCACACCCGCCAGCACCCGCGGCTCGCGCGGCCCGCAGGCCGCCGACCCCTCCGACCGGGCCGCCTGCGCCGCCGTCGGGGCGCCCGGGGCCAGGAACTGCGCCTGCACCCGGTCCGCGGCCCCCTGCCAGGTCTCGGCCCGCGTACAGAGCCAGGCCGCCGTTCCGTCGCCCTCCGGCAGCGGCTGCTTCGCGTACGTCCACGCGTTGACCGTGCGCACCCCGTGCGAGCGGACCGCCGGCAGCAGGCAGGCGATCCTCGACCAGTCCCCGAGCTCGGCGGCCTCCGTCACATTGCGCTCGGCGCCCGGCGCGCCCGACGTCAGCCGGGCCGGGGTCAGTTCACCGAGGTCGGTGATCAGCCGGGTGGCGCCGTCGCCCGTCAGGGCCAGCGCGTTCCAGCTCGTGCAGTCGCCCGCCGGAGCCGGGCCCGCCACCGGCGGGGTCACCCCGTCCGGGGTCGGCTTCAGCGCCACCACCGGGGTGGTGGGCTTGAGCAGGTCCCGCAGGGCCACGCCGGTGACCCAGGGCGCGGTGAGATAGCGCACGTTGCCGTCCACCCGGCTGAGCACCAGCGCGGTGGCGGTGTCCGCCGAGGCGCCGTCGGTCCGGGCGAAGTCGAGGGCGGCGCCCGCGGTCCCGGTCCGCGGTTCGGCGTAGCGGATCACGCGCAGCCCGTCGTACATCAGCACCACGACGGCCTGGTCCACGGCACCCGCGAACAGCAGCTGCGCCGGTCCCATCGGCGGCCCGGCGGGCGTGCCCGGAGTGGCCGAGGTGACCACCGTCGGGCCGGGCCGGGCCCATACGGCCAGCGCCCGGCGCAGCAGCTCCGTGTCGCCGGCGCGGTCGCCGCGGGCGGGCCAGGTGGAGAAGCCCGTACGGGAGGACGTGCGCCACAGGGTGGGCGCCGCCCGGACCAGCTTCCCGGGATCCAGTGCCTGCTCGGCCGCGGCGTTGCGCGAGTACAGCGGGGCGGCGGCCCCGTCCGAGCCCCAGCCCCCGCCCGGCAGCGCGAGCAGCGCCCCGCACACGGCGAGGGCGGCCCCGGCGGCCAGCGCGGCCCGCCCCAGCCGGCGCCGCCGCAGCAGATCGGTGGGCCGGGCCTGGAGCACGCACGGGTCGAACTCGGGGGAGGCGAACAAGGCGTCGTTCGCCGGATCCCCGGACTCCCGGGCGGCGGCGGCCGGATCCGGAACCCCCGCCTCGTCGAGCACCCGGAGCACCTCCGGCTCGCTCAGCCGCTCCAGCGCCCGCAGCACACAGGCGGCCCGACCCGGCCCGTCGAGGGTGGCCAGCCACTGGTCGAGGGCCAGCTCCTCGGCCCCACCGGAGCGGGGGAACAGCCGCAGCCCCCACACCTGGGGGAGCAGCGGCGGGAGCTGCGCCCGCCTCGGCAGCGCCCGGAAGGTCAGCGGAATCCCCGCCTCCAGCGCGGCGCGCAGCACGCGCAGCCGGACGTACGCGTACCCGGAGTCGTCCGGCCCGCCCCGCTGCCCCGGAACCCCACCCTGCACGGCGGCCGCGGCAGCGGCCGAATCCCGCCGCCCGCGCGGCAGCGCCCGCTGGACCAGCGAGTGCGCGGTGAGCACCCGCCGGTTGCGGCCGAGGGCGGGCGGCAGCACCAGATAGGCCAGTCGCACCAGCCGGGGGTAGTGCTCGACGATGGCGGCCTCGGCCTGCTCGACGTCCGGCGGCACGGGAGACACGGGAGGCATGGGGCGGGTGGCGGTATCCGGCGCAGTCACGTTCAGCAGAACGAGCGAATCGTCGGATGGTCACCGGTTCGGGCCCCCGGCCGGGCGCCGCACCCGCACCCCGGTGCGGGGTCAGGCCACCAGGCGGGCGCGCAGCGCCTCGACCGTCTCGTCGGCGACGCCCAGCCCCTCACGCACGTACTTCTCCATCGAGCCGTACCGCGTCTCGACCTCGTCCAGCGCCGCCCGCAGGTAGGAGGGGAAGACGCCGATCAGCGCGAGCGCGATGTCCGGGTCGCCACCGGCCGCCGTGAAGCCCTCGATCAGCGGGGCGAAAGCCTGCTTGACCGCAGGATTGACGGACAGGTATTCGGCCATCAGTGTCTCGTCGTCCGCGCCCAGCAGCGCCAGGATGATCGTCGCGCCCCAGCCGGTCCGGTCCTTGCCGGCCGTGCAGTGGAACAGCAGCGGGCCCGAGTCGGCGTCGGCGGCCTCGGTGAGCAGCATCCGGTACGCGGCCTGCGCGGAGCCGGAGTTCACGAAGGACCGGTAGGTGTCGGCGAACAGGGCCTGCGCCCGGCCGCCGCCCAGGTGCTTCTCGGCGACGGCCGGGTCGGACAGCAGGTCCTTGAGCTGCGCGGCGGGCACCTTGGCGGAGTTCAGCTTGTCGGCGAGGACGTCACCGACCAGGACCCGGGCCCCGGCGGGTATCCGGTCGGGGTGGTCGGCGCGCTCGGCGTCGGTGCGGAAGTCGATGACGGTACGCAGGCCCAGCGCGGCCACCACCGGGTCGGCGTCGAGGTCGAGCCGGTCGAGCTGGCCGGAGCGCAGCACCAGGCCGGGCCGGACGGTGCGGCCGCCGGAGAGCGGGGTGCCGCCGAGGTCGCGGAGGTTGGCGACGGTGGTGGACGGGGTGGCGGTCATCGTGGCAGCTCCTGCTGGGTGCGGTTCATGTAATTTTCCGATGTTTCGCCCCGGAAAGGCAATCGAAGGCCAGTGAGACCCCGATGCCCACCCCGAGCGCGGCCAGGTGCCCGGCGTCCGTGAAGGTCCGCCCGCGCCGCACCACCGGCGCCGCCGCGAGCGCCACCAGCCCCACCCGCGCGGCGGTACGGATCGCCCCGCGCGGCAGGGCGGAGGTCAGCGCGCCGAGCACGGCGTTGAACCCGTAGCTCGTCCCCACGTCCACCGCGCGCCGGGTCTGCGGATCGGCCCTCCCGCGCAGGGCGCCGTACACCAGGAGGGTCGCGGCGGCGTGCCCGAAGAGGAACACCGCGGCCGCCCACCAGGCTCCGTACGCGTATTCGGCATAGCCGAGGACCGCGACCAACAGCAGCGCGTAGGGCAGCGGCATGGGCTCCTCGACGACGAGAGCGCTGCTCAGCAGCGTCTCCCAGCGTCCGGCGGCGAGGTTGTCGACGTTCGTCGAGCAGCCCCGGAGCAGGCGCTCCCGCTCGGCCGCCCCGGTGCGCTCCAAGGCGTAGGCCCCGAGCTGCACCCCGCCGGCGTACACCGCTCCCCACGGAATCGGATTCATCTGCTCATGATCGGATAAGCCTCTGGCGGCGACCGAGGCACCCCGTGCGAACATGTCCCGGCCATGTTCGAATCATTCGCGCCGATGCGCGCCACCCGAGCCGCGATCTTCGCGGCGATGTGTGTCGCCCTGGGCGCGACAGGCCACTCGGCCATGTCCGGAGCGGACGTCCCCCTCTTCGGCCTTCTGGGTGCTTTCGGTGTGACCTACGGGTTCGCATGGCTCGCCGCCGGGCGGCGGCGGGGCCCCGTGGGCATCACCGCCGCGGTGCTCTCGGTGCAGGGCGTGCTGCACCTGGTCTTCTCGAGGAGCGCGGCCGCCGAGCCGTTCGCCGCTCCCGCCCCGATGCACGGCCACCAGCACATGGCGGCGGCCGACGCGGGCGCGACGGCCGCCGAAACCGCGGGCATGGCAGACATCGCCGGCTTGGCCGACATGGCAGACATGGCCCACATGGCGGGCACCACGGGGATGGCGGGCGCCACCGGCACGGCCGGCATGGCCGGTCACGGCGGCGCCGCGATGATCGCCGCCCATGTGCTCGCCGCGCTGCTCTGCGCCGCCTGGCTCGCACGCGGCGAGGCCGCCGTCTTCCGGCTGGCCCGGGTCCTGGCCACCGCCGCGCTCCACGCGGCCCGGCCGCTCACCCGCGCGCTCGCCCTGGTCCGGGCGCGGGTGGCCGCCCCACCGGCCCCGCCCGTCCTCCTCGCCCCGTACGAACGGCCGCGCCGCCTGCGTGGAGCCGTACACGCCCATGCCGTGGTGCGCCGCGGGCCGCCCGGACGCGCTCCGCTCCCACGTTTCACGGCCCCCGGCCGGCCCGCCCACGCCTGACCCGGCGAAGCGGCGAGCCCTGGGGCCCGGTCCCCATGTCTTCGCCAACCCCTAGGATCGCCATGTCTCTTGACGAGGCTCAAGACGTCCGTACCCCGGACGCCGAACCGGCCGTGCCGGCCAAGAACCGCGGCAGCGGCTGGGCCGCCCTGCGCCCGCTGCTCCTGCGCATGCACTTCTACGCGGGCCTGCTCGTCGCCCCGCTGATCTTCCTCGCCGCCGCCACCGGGCTGCTCTACGCCGCCTCCTGGCAGGCCGAGAACATCATCTACTCCGACGAGCTGACCGTCGCCCGCGTCGGCGACAGCACCCTGCCGCTGAGCGCCCAGATCGACGCGGCCAAGGGCGCCGCCCCCGCGGGCGAGGTCGTGTCCGTGTGGCCCGCCCCCGACACCGAGGCCACCACCCGGGTGATCATGGAGAGCCCGGGCCTCCCCGAGGGGGAGACCCTCACCGTCTTCGTCGACCCGTACACGGCCGAGGTGCGCGGGCAGCTCGCCACCGTCGGCGACGCGCTGCCGCTGCGGGCCTGGCTCAGCGAGTTCCACTCCAGCCTCCAGCTCGGCGAGTTCGGCCGGAACTACAGCGAACTCGCCGCGAGCTGGATGTGGGTGGTCGCACTCGGCGGACTCGCCCTGTGGCTGGGCCGCCGTCGTAAGCGCAGGTCGCAGCTGGTCCTCCCGGACCGCAAGGCCACCGGCCGGCGCCGCACCCTCTCCTGGCACGGAGCCGTGGGGCTGTGGGCCGTCGCCGGACTCGTCGTCCTCTCCGCCACCGGCCTGACCTGGTCGAAGTACGCCGGCGAGAACATCGGGGAGCTCCAGGACAGCCTCGGCGGGGCCACCCCGGCCGTGTCCGCCCAGCTCGGCGCCGGTGCGGGCGCCGGCTCCGACGAGCACGCCGGGCACACCATGCCCGACGGCACGCAGATGGCCCCGCCGCCCGCACCCACCACCGATGTCGGCATCGACAAGGCCGTGGACGCGGCCCGGGCCGCCGGCGTCACCGAGGCGCTCCGCGTGACCCTGCCCGCCGAGGGCAAGGGGTACGTCATCAAGGAGCAGGACAAGCTGGTGCCGGTGCACCTGGACTCGGTCGCCGTCGATCCGGCGGACGCCCGCGTGATGGACGAACTGCGCTTCGCCGACTACCCGGTCCTCGCCCAGATGACCCGCTTCGGCATCGACCTGCACATGGGCACGACCTTCGGGCTCGTCAACCAGATCGCGCTCGCCGCGCTCGCCGTCGCCGTGATGTTCCTCGTCTTCTGGGGCTACCGCATGTGGTGGCTCCGCCGGCCGACGAAGGACCGCAAGCTGTCCGTCGGCCGTGCGCAGCCGCGCGGCGCCTGGCGCAAGCTCCCGGTGACGGTGCTGCTGCCGGTCGCCGCATGCACCGCGCTCATCGGCTGGTTCGTGCCGCTGCTCGGGATCAGCCTGGTCGTCTTCCTCGCGGTCGACGTCCTGCTGGGCTTCGTCGCGGGCCGCCGGGCCGAGGCCGCGTAGGAGCCGCGTAGCGCCCTGTCGGGCACCGGTCACGAACGAGGTGGGCCCGTACTCCCCGGGGGAGTACGGGCCCACCGTCGTCAGGCCGAAACCGGCGGCTCAGGGGGCGTACTTGTAGCCGACCCGGCGCACCGTCTGGATCGCGGCGCGGTGGGAGGCGCCCAGCTTGCGGCGCAGCCGGGCGATGTGGACGTCAACGGTCCGGCCGTCGCCGACGTGCCCGTAGCCCCAGACGGTGGTGACCAACTGGTCCCGGCTGTGCACCCGGTGCGGGTGCTGCACCAGGTGGGCCAGCAGCTCGAACTCCAGGTACGTCAGGTCGAGCACCCGACCGTCGACCTCGGCGGTGCGCTGCGCCGAGTCGATCCGGACCAGGCCGTCGGCCGGTCCGGCCGGGGCGTGGGCGGCCGGGGTCGACGGGACGGCGGCGGCCACCGCCTGGGGGGCGAAGGCGATCGGGGGCTGCTGGTCGGCCGGTACGAGCACCAGGTAACCGACCATCGGCGGCCGGCCCGGCAGCGTCGGCAGGGTGTGCTGGGGTGCGGGCAGCCAGGTGGCACCCGGCGGCAGGAAGTCCACCACTCGAGCCACTTCGTCCCGGTCCACGGAACGGAGTCGGTGGCGCGGACTGGGCGGATAGGTCAGGGGAGAGGTCGCAGCGGTGGCGTCGACGGTGGCGGCGGAGGAGAGGGAGCGGGTGTTCGCCATGAGTGGTCAGCTCTTTCACGCGGAGTGGTCGGCAGGAGACGTGCGTACGTCGTCGATGTCGATACCGCGCAGACCGAAGGCCTCGGGGGAGGTCGGACGGTGGATCCCGGAGGCTTTAGAGGGCCGGCGCGTTCTTCGCGCGGCAACACTCCCGGTCGTAGTCGTGGTCCTGACGGGAGGGCCAGAACGGCTCGAGGTCGCTGCGACCGTTCGAGGTGTGCGAGTGGCTGGCCATGGGCTCATTGAAGCAGAAGTGCCCGCCCCAGAGTAGGAAGCGTCTCACCCATTGGATCGGAATCTCATATTCCTCCATCAAGTCTTCGCACGGACATCACAAACGCGACAAAACGTCATGCGCGCAAGACGCATGACGCCCGCCGGGCCACAGGGGCTCGGCGGGCGTCGGTGACCCGTCCCGTACGAGGGATCAGGGATCAGGGAGCAGGGATCAGGCGATGCTGGACAGCCAGCGCTGCGCGGTGGTGGCGTTGCAGTCGTAGATCTGGAGCTGGTTGCCGTTGTCGATGCGCCCGCCCGGAACGTCCAGGCACCGGCCGCTGGTGGGGTTGTAGAACCCGCTGGTGGCGGTCGGCAGCCACTGCTGGTTCCACGCGCCGGGCGCGCAGGTGAACAGGATGGCCTTGGTGCCGTTGACCATGCCGCCGCCCTGGATGTCGACGCACTTACCGGCGATCCGGAGTTCGCCGGCCGCGGTCACGTCGAACTTCTGGGCCACGCCGCCGTTGGCGTCGTTGCAGTCCCAGAGGTGGATGCGGTTGCCGTCCTGGTTGCCGCCGTTGTCGTTGTCGGCGCACTTGGCGCTGTTGAGCGCGGAAACCAGCTTGGTGCCGGCCGCGGTGGGGACCTTGGAGTACGGGTAGAACGCGAGGTTGCTGACCCGGCCGTCGAAGTAGCTGTTCGGAGCACCCTGGTAGCGGTAGTTGCCCACGGTCAGTGCGCCGGTGGCGTTCCAGGCGTTGGCCTTGGCGTGGTAGCCGGTGCCTGCGAGGGTGCCGTTGACGTAGAGGCCGATGAAGCCGGTCGTGGCGTCATAGGTGGCGGTCAGCTGGGTCCAGGTGCCGAGCTGCACCTTGGCCGCTTCGTTCATGGTGTTGGTCTGGTCGTAACTCCAGTTGTCGTCGTCCTTCTGGGACATTGCGAAGCGCCAGGTGCCGCCGTCGTTCTTGTCCGGCCACAGGATGAACCCGCTCGACCGGCTGCCTGCCTGGCTGAGGGCCACTCCGCCGAGCGCGTCGGCCTTGGTCCACGTCGACACGGTGAAGCTGCGCGTGGTGTCGATGGCCGGTCCCGCTCCGAGGGCCGTGCCGGCGGTGCCGTTGAGGTCCAGAACCTTGCCGGGTGTGCCGGCGACGGTGTCGTCGGCCCAGGTGGCGCCGGTCGCGCTGAGGGTGAGCGGGCTGCCGCCGCGCACATCGGCGGCGGTGGTGCCGGTGGTCTCGTCGAGCTTCCAGTGGGCGGTGGAGATGCGGGCGTCGCCCATGACGTTGCGGGTGGTGAAGGTGGTGACCTTGCTGCCGGTGGTGACGCCGTTCCAGGTCAGCAGGCTCTGGTTGGCGGTCAGGGCCCACAGGTCCGGGACGCCGTCGCCGCTCGTGTCGCCGGAGGAGCCGACGACCGGGTAGCCGGCGGCGGTGACGCCGGTGCCGATCTGGGTGCGCTTGGTGTGGTCGCCGAGAGCGCCGGGGTTGCCGCGTTCGTTGGCGTACTGGTAGATCGCACCGGTGGTGGTGTCCCGGGCCCACAGGTCCGGCAGGCCGTCACCGGTGGCGTCGCCCGGGGCGATCAGGGTGAGGTTGTCCCACCCGGAGTTGCTCAGCACGAGGACGATCGGGTCGGCCAGCGTGCCGGTGGCCCCGGTGCCCTGGAAGAGCAGCAGGCGGCTGCCGGTGCCGTCGGTCTCGATGGTCAGCAGGTCGTTGAACGGGGTGACGCCGTCCTCGGGCCGGGCGTCGCCGACCGCCAGGATCTGCTTGACCCGGCTCCAGTTGGTGGCGTACTCGCTGCCGCAGGCCTCGCCGGTCGTCACGACGGTGCAGGTGAACAACGGCGGGCGCTTGACCGTCAGCGCCTTGGCGGCGTTGTAGTACAGGCCTCCGTTGGCCGCGAGGCCGCCCTGGGTGAGGGAGTTGCGGTACAGCTTGAGCTGCCCGTCCCGCCAGGCCCACAGGTCGTCGATGCGGATGCCGTTGCCACCGCGGTGGCTGGTCAGGGTGCCGTCGCCCCAGCCCTTGCCGCCCGGGCTGTTGGCCATGTTGGAGGCGATGACCCCGCCGGCGGTCGGGTCCACGGCGGTCGGATAGACCACCAGGTCGCCGGTGGCGGTGGGGGCGATGAAGTCGACGCGCTCGTCGCCGGTGATGTCGCCGAGCGTGGTCTTGGCGTTCGGGTTGTCCGGGACGTAGAAGGTGTACGTCTGCACCTGGGAGCGGTTGCCCGCCTTGTCGACCGCCTGCACGCGCAGGACGTTCGTGCCCCAGGTGGTCGGCGTCAGGTTGATCGAGGCGCTGCCGTCCGCGGCGGCGCTGACCGTGTTGGCACCGCCGACCGGGATGGCCGAGTTGAACGCCCACTCGTAGGAGAGCACACCGCTGTGGGCGTCGGTCGACTTCAGCGTGAAGCCGCCCTGCTGCCCGATCGACTTGGTGGAGCCGGGCAGCGTGCCCGAGGGCGGGTACTCGTTCGAGGTGACGACCGGGACGGACGGCGGCTGGGTGTCGATGCTGAACTTGCAGTCCGACGTGGCCCAGGCGGAGGACATGTCGCCGTCGCCGCCCTGGACCTTCCAGTAGTAGGTGTGGCCGTCGGAGAGGTTGCCCGGCCACGCCCACTGCCAGTGGGTGCCGTTCGCCAGGCCGATCCAGCCGCTGTCGTAGACGAGGGCGTCACCGTTGGCGTCGTGGACGTAGAAGCGCGCGTCGTTGGGCTGGTTCTCCGGGTCGCCGATCCAGGCGCCGATGCCCATGCCCGGGTAGCCGGTCGCGCCGATCCAGCCGCAGTGGCCGGGGCCGGACGGGTTCTGGGCGACCGGGGTGGTCACCAGGCCCCACGGGGTGTACGGGGCCCGGTTGTACTCGATGTAGAAGAACGGCAGCTTGCTCTTGTCGCGCGTGAAGCGCTTGAAGGAGTTGTTGCCGCTGGTCTTCGACTCGTTGGAGGCGAAGAGGGCGTAGGTGACGTTGCCGCGCCAGGCGTTGCCCGCCAGGTGGTCGCGCACGTCCCACTCACCACGGGTGGTGGAGCCGGAGCAGCCCGGGCCGCCGGCGCTGTTCATCGAGGTCGTCCGCAGGACCTCCCAGTCGCGGGGCTGGGTGCGCCAAGTGATGTTCGACAGCAGCGGCTCGGTGGAGTGCAGGTCCACGTTGTAGCTGTTGGAGCAGGTGGCGTCCGCCGCGTAGGACTGAGTGGCGTTGAAGGAGGCCTTCTTGATGCTCTTGTCACCGAGGTCGCCGGTGTCGAGCTGGACGTAGTAGCGCTCGATGCCGGTGCGGGACTGCCAGCGCTGGTAGCCGACGCCCGGGTCGTACTGGTCGCCGTAGTCGTCGTAGTTGACGGTGTCGGGGTACGCCTCCTGGACCCACGCCCAGTGCTGGGTACCGCGGCTGGTCGGCGCCCAGGCGGGGTCGATGTAGACCGGGTACGCCGTGGACGCGTCGTTCAGGAACGACGGGTCCGGGGTCAGGGTCACGGAGCCCTGGCCGAGTTCGGTCCGCAGCTCGGAGACCTTGGCGTGCGCGCCGGGACCGCCGCTGTCGGAGGCCGGCTTGGCCTTGGCGGCCGCGTCTGCCTGCTGCGGTGCGGCGGCGCGGGCCAGCCGGGAGAACTTGGGGGTGCCGGCCGCGGGCGGGGCCGGGACGGCCGCCTCGGCGCCGGAGTCCCACATGGTGGGGACCGGGGCGTGGAAGACCGTACGGCCGGAGGCGTCGGCGGCCTTGAGGTTGCCGCTGCCGTCGGCGCTGACGTTCACGCCCTCGCCCTTGAGCCCCATGGTGAGCTTCGCGAGCTTGGGGTGCCGGGCCGCCTCGGCCGACTTCACCACCAGGATCTGCGAGATGCCGCCGGATGCGTCGGCGGTGACCTTCAGGTCGGTGCCCGGAGCGACCTCCGGGTACGTGGCGCCGGCGCCGTCGAGCACCGGCTTCGGCAGCGACTCCGGCCAGGTCAGCTCGAGCTTCTTGCCGTCCTGGTCGAGCGTGGCCAGCGGCGCGTTGCCGCCGCCGGACAGCGTCAGACCGCTCGTGGTGGCCTTGGGGCGCAGCTGGCCGTCGGACGACGCGGAGAGCGTGGCGTCCAGGTCGGCCCAGGTGCCGCCCTTCCTGGTACGGACCGGGGCCACGCTGCGGGTGAGCCCGAGGGTCCCGTCCGGATTGGCGACGACGGTGTCGGTCTCGGTCGTCGCGGCCGCGACGGGCACCGGCTTGCCGGTGCGCTTGGCCTCGGCGAGCGCGGCGTCCTCGGCCTTCTCCTTCTCGGTGAGCGGCCGCTGAGGCGGCGTCGTCGGCGTCGTCGGCGTCTGCGGCGTCGACCGAGCGGTTTTCGGCGTGCCCGAAGTGCTCGGCGCCGGCTTGGCCTTGCTGTCCTGCGTGGCCTTGCTGCCCGACGCGTTCGGGCTCGGTGCGGCGTACGCGGGCAGCGCGCCGACCATGCCTACGGACAAGGCAAGGCTGACGAGACCCGCGAGCGCGGCCGGACGGCCCCTGCCCCGCGTTCTCTCTGTGCCCCCCATGTGGACCCCCAATTGGTGCTGTGGCTCGGATGACTTGTGGCGCTACACGATCGAAAGTGAGAGCGATCACTCTGCGCCACGGCGGATCATACGGTGACCTAAAGCTGACCTAAAATGCGCCCACAAAGATCGTAAAGATCTTCATGTCGACAATTCATTGGGGGGCGTGCCGTGTTGGCACCGTCTGAATTGCGCGCGTGGGGGAGACGTACCGTCCTCGCGCGCCGCACCACCGTGGGCATAGGCGTCGCGCTCGCACTGATCCTGGGCTCCGGCCCGGCTCAGGCAGCCGACTGGAAGCCCAAGGACACCCGGCGCTGGGCGCCGGAGAAGCTGAAGAAGACCGACTCGGTCACCGGAAAGAACGCCGCCAAGTCGGCTGCCGCCGCGGCCGCCTCCAAGGAGCGCGGCGACGGCGCCGGCACCTTCAAGCCCCGTGACGTGGCCTGGCCCGCCGCCGGTCAGGCCAAGGTGGACCTGAACGCGGCACCGCCCGCGCCGCCGCTGGGCGCCCGCTTCCTGGCCGGTGCCCGGTCGGCCGCTCCCGCCGCACCGGTGGCCGAGCCCAGCCGCGCCGGCTCGGCCCCCGTGTGGGTCGAGGCCGCCGACCGCGCGCGCTCCGGCAACGCAGGCCCGCGCACCGGCAAGGCCTCGGTCACCCTGGCCGACAAGAAGGCCGCCGAGAAGGCCGGAGTCCAGGGCCTGCTGCTCGCGGTCAAGTCCGCCGAGGGCACCGAGAAGGGCGCCCCGGTCAAGGTCTCGGTCGACGTCTCGCACATCGCCGGCGCCTTCGGCGGCGACTGGCTCTCCCGGGCCCGGCTCGTCGAGCTGCCCGAGTGCGCGCTCATCACGCCCGACCGCCCCGAGTGCCAGAAGCAGACCCCGGTGGCCACCGTCAAGGACGGGGACCGGCCGGGCCTGTTGAGCGCCGAGGTCTCCCTCAAGGCCGACGGCCCGGCCGCGGACGCCACCCGCCTCAACGCCGCCGCGAGCGGAGCGACCGTACTGGCCGCCTCCGCCGCCCCCGGCGGCAGCGCCGGCACCTACGGCGCCACCAGCCTCGCCCCCTCCGGTTCCTGGAGCCAGGGCGGCAGCACCGGCGGCTTCTCGTGGACGTACCCGATCGACGTCCCGGACGGCCTGGGCGGCACCAAGCCCAGCGTCAGCCTCTCGTACAGCTCGCAGTCGGTCGACGGCCGTACCGCGGCGACGAACAACCAGGCGTCGTGGATCGGCGAGGGCTGGGACTACACCCCCGGCTTCGTCGAGCGCACCTTCAAGCCCTGCTCCAAGGACGGCCAGAAGGACTCCGGCGAGCAGTGCCTGGCGGGCCACAACGCCACCATCTCGCTGGACGGCAAGTCCTCCACCCTGGTCCGCGACGACACCTCCGGCACCTGGCGGCTGGAGAACGACGACGCCTCCAAGGTCGAGAAGCTCACCGGCGCCACCAACGGCGACAACAACGGCGAGTACTGGAAGGTCACCACGGCCGACGGCACCCAGTACTACTTCGGCGTCGGCCGCAAGCCCGGCAGCTCCACCGCCCCGGCCACCAACTCGGCCTGGACCACCCCCGTGTACGGCAACAACGCCGGCGAGGAGTGCAACAAGTCGACCTTCGACGCCTCCTGGTGCATGCAGGCCTACCGCTGGAACCTCGACTTCGTCGTGGACCCGCGCGGCGGCATGATCACCCACTGGTACGACGTCGCGACCAACTACTACAAGCGCGGTGTCTCCGAGGCCACCCCCACGGGCACGCTGACCAAGTACACCCGCGGCGGCAACCTGGCCAAGACCACGTACGGTTCGAAGCTGACGGACGCGGACACGGTCAAGCCGACCGCCCAGGTCCTCTTCACCACCGCCGAGCGCTGCCTGCCCGACGCGGGCTTCGACTGCGCGCCGGCCAAGCTGACCAAGGCGAACGCCGCGAAGTGGCCGGACGTCCCGTTCGACCAGAACTGCGCCTCCACGGGCACCTGTGAGAACTACTCGGCGACGTTCTGGACCACCAAGCGCCTGACGAAGATCACCACCCAGGTGCTCAACGGCGCCGGCAGCGGCTACGACGACGTCGACTCGTACGCGTTCACCCACGAGTTCCCGAATCCGCAGGACCAGACCGCGCCCGCCCTGTGGCTGGCGTCGATCCAGCGCTCGGGCCACGACGGCGCGACGAAGCTCACCACCCCGGCGATCACCTTCACCGGCCGGCTGATGAACAACCGCGTCGACTCCAGCGGTGACAACAAGCCCGCCATGAACCGGCGCCGCATCGTCTCCGTCACCGCCGAGACCGGCCAGGTCACGGACGTCGGCTACGCCGACCCCGACTGCACCCCCGGCACGGGTCTGCCGACCTCCCAGGACGGCAACACCACCCGCTGCTACCCGGTGTACTGGAACCCGGACCCGAAGAGCCCGAACGACCCGACGCTGGACTGGTTCCACAAGTACGTGGTCAACCGGGTCACCGAGATCGACCCGTTCGGCGGCTCCCGTCCGCAGGAGACCCGCTACGAGTACGTCGGCGGCGCCGCCTGGCACCGCGACGACGAGGAGACCACCGAGGACAAGCAGCGGACCTGGAACCAGTTCCGCGGCTACGAGCAGGTCATCACCCGCGCGGGCACCGCCCCGGACGTGGTCTCGAAGTCGGCCTCCTTCTACCTGCGCGGCATGGACGGCGACACCAAGGCCGACGGCAGCAAGCGCACCGCCACCTTCACGGGCATCGCCGGCAACACCATCAAGGACAGCAACCCGCTGGCCGGCAGCGTCCGTGAGTCCCAGACCTTCGCCTCCGACGGCGGCGAACTGGTCGCGGTCTCGCAGTCCGAGCCCTGGCTCTCGCCGGTCACGGCGACCCACAGCCGCGGCACGAAGCTGCCTGCGCTGACCGCGCAGATGCTGCGCGGCGGCTCCGCCAAGGACAAGGCGCTGCGCGCCGACAAGACCTGGCAGAGCACGTCGAAGACGGCGACGTTCGACACCACGTACGGCATGCCGGTGTCGGTCCTGGACCGCGCCGACGGCCTGCCGGACGTGTGCACCACCACGTCCTACGCCCGCAACACGGGCGCCTGGATGATCGACCGCGTCTCGGAGACCGTCCAGGTCCAGGGCGACTGCGCCACGGCGGCCACGGAGTCCAACACCCTGGGCCGCAGCCGCACCCTCTACGACGCCCAGCCCCACGGCACCCTGACGGGCGCGGGCCAGGTCACGAGCACGGAGGAACTGGACCGCTTCGAGGGCGGCCAGCCGAAGTTCTCGCTGAACTCGACCGTGACGTACGACGCCTACGGCCGTGTGACGACCGCGACGGACGCGGCGGGCGCGAAGACGACGACGGAGTACACCCCGTCGACGCTGTTCGCCCCGACGAGCATCAAGGTCACCAACGCCAAGAACTGGTCGACAACGTCCACGTACCACCCGCTGCGGGAAGTCCCGGTCAAGGTGGAGGACCACAACGGCCGCACCAGCGAGCAGGCGATCGACGCCCTGGGCCGCATCACGGCGATGTGGAAGCCGGGGCGTGCGCGCAGCGACGCGGCGAACCAGGTCATCGAGTACGACCTGGCCAACACCGGCACCAGCTCGGTCACGACCAAGACGCTGCGCTCGGACGAGTCCTACGCCGCGAGCATCGAGATCCTCGATGCCTTCGGCAAGACCGTCCAGGTCCAGGGAGTCACCGCCAACGGCGGCACCGGCAGGGTCATCACCGACACGTTCTACGACAGCTTCGGCCGGCCCTCCAAGGCAAACGCGCCGTACTTCAACAACACCTCCACAGAGCCGGTCAAGACCCGCTTCGTCGCCAACGACAACACGGTCCCGAACCAGAGCACGATCCTCTATGACGGCCTCGGCAGATCCGTGGCGGAGATCTTCTCCTCGAAGGCCGTCGAGCAGTGGCGCGGCACCACCGCCTACCCGGGCGCGGACCGCACTGACTCGACGCCGCCCCAGGGCGCCATCGCCACCAGCACCCACACCGACGCGCGCGGCCGCACGGTGGAGAAGCGGCAGTACAAGGCGGGCAGCCCCACGGGTGAGTTCGACGCGACCCGCTACGCATACGACACCGAGGGCCAGCTGACCCAGGTCACCGACCCGGCCGGCAACGTCTGGAAGAACGGCTACGACCTGCACGGGCGCCAGACCCGGTCCGAAGACCCGGACAAGGGCGCGACGACCACCACCTACGACGCCGCCGACCGTCCGGTCTCCGAGACCGACGCCCGTGGCATCACCACCTTCACCAGCTACGACATCCTGGGCCGTCCGACCTCCCGCAACCTCGGAGCGGTCGACGGCACGAAGATCGCCACGTTCGAGTACGACACGGTGGTGCCCGGCCTTCCGGCCGCCTCCACCAGCTGGGTCGACGGCAAGCCGTGGCGTCAGGAGGTCACGGCCTACGACGACGACTACCGGGCCGTCGGCAGCAAGCTGACCGTTCCGGCGGGCGAGGGCGCGCTCAGTACCTCGTACACCTCGTCGGCGTACTACGACTCCATCACCGGCGAGGCGGACTTCACCGACCAGCCGGCGGCGGGCGGCCTGCCCAAGGAGAGGCTGTACGTCGGCCGCAACGTGAACGGCCTGCCAGTTTCGGTGGGTACGAACACCACCACCTACGTCAACTTCACCGACTACGACGAGCTCGGCCAGGTACAGCGGACCACGCTGGGCGCCATGCCCAAGCAGGTCGCCCTCACCCTGGTGGCCGACCCGGCCACCGGCCGCCTGCTGCAGACCAAGCTCGACAAGGAGGACGCGTCCGGGTCGGTCGACATCACCGACTACACCTACACCCCGGCCGGTGACGTCACCTCCGTCTCCAGCCAGCAGGGCGGCGTGCGCGACACGCAGTGCTTCACGTACGACCACCTGCGCCGGATGACCCGTGCGTGGACCGATACCGGGACCACCACGACCCGGCCCGGGCCGTCCGTCCCCGGCGTCGGCGGCTGCACCAGCACCGCTCCGCAGGCGGGCAAGGTCGGAGGTCCGGCACCGTACCACCAGGCGTTCACCTACGACGTCACCGGAAACCGGACCTCGGTTACCGACCACGACCCGGCCGGCGACGCCGCCAAGTCGACGACGACCACCAACACCTTCCCGGCCCCGGGCCAACCGCGCCCGCACGCCCCGACCTCGACGAAGAAGCAGACCGGCAGCGGCCCGGTCGTCACCACCAACTCCACGTACGACGAGACCGGGAACACGCTGACGCGGCCGGACCTCGCGGGCAACACCCAGACGTACACATGGACCCCGGAGGGCAACCTCGCCTCGGCGAAGACGAGCGCCGGAACCTCCACGTACATCTACGACGCAGAGGGCAACCGCCTGGCACGCAAGGACCCGGGCAAGACCACTCTGTACCTGGGTTCCACCGAGCTCACCCTCAACACCACGACCAACACGGTCACCGGTACCCGCTACTACGGCACCCCGGGCGGCGCGACCGTCGTCCGCTCTTCCAACGGAACCTTGTCCTACATCGGGGCCGACCACCACGGCACCGGCACCACGGCGATCGACGCCACGACCCTCCAGGTCCAGCGTCAGGCCACCAAACCGTTCGGTGAGGACCGCGGCACGGAGCCGACGTCGTGGCCGGGCGAGCGCGGCTTCGTCGGCGGCACCGAGGACAAGGCCACCGGCCTGACCCACCTCGGGGCACGCGAGTACGACACCCGCACAGGCACGTTCCTCTCGGTCGACCCGGTCATGGACCCGACCGATCCGCAGCAGCTCCAGGGCTACCTGTACGCCAACAACAGCCCGATGACCTTCTCGGACCCGGACGGTCTGTTCTGGGGCGCGCTCAAGAAGGCCGCCAAGAAGGTCGGCGGCGCGATCAACAAGTACGGCCACACCGCGCTCGACGTGGCCGGCATGATCCCGGTCATCGGTGAGGCCGCCGACCTGGTCAACGGCGTCTGGTACGCCGCCCAGGGCGACTGGAAGAACGCGGCGATGTCCTTCGCCTCGATGATCCCGGTCGCGGGCGCCGCCATCGCCGGTACCCGCCTGGGCGCCAAGGCCGTCAAGTACGCCACCAAGTACACGAGCAGGGTCAGCAAGGCCTCTCCCGTGCGCAAGGTGAGCGGCTGGACCTCGCGGTCCGGCCCGCGCGCGGGCGCCGGCAAGGCGGGCGGCGGCAGGGCCGGCTGGTCCTCATCCGGCAGCTCCAAGAAACTCTGGTCGGGCAAGAGCTCCGGCGGCGCCAAGGCGGTCAATTCGGGCAGCCGGCGGACGGCGGCCAAGGCGTCGTGCGACAACAGTTTCGTGCCCGGCACCGAGGTACTGCTCGCAGACGGCACCCGCAAGCCCATCGAGGAGCTGAAGGGCGGCGACAAGGTCCTGTCGGCCGATCCGTCCACCGGGCGGGTCGAGGGTAAGGAAGTCACCTCCACCATCACCGGCGAGGGCGACAAGAAGCTGGTCGAGATCACGGTCGCCATGGCGGACGGCAAGACGGAGTCTGTCACCGCAACGGACACCCACCCGTTCTGGGTGCCCGAGCGGCACGAGTGGGTCGACGCGACCGACCTCCAGCCCGGTCAGTGGCTGGAGACGTCGGCCGGCACCAAGGTCCAGATCACCGCGGTCGGCCGCCACACCCAGCAACAGCGCGTCCACAACCTCACGGTGGACGACTTCCACACGTACTACGTGCTGGCGGGTGCCACCGGTGTACTCGCGCACAACTGCCCGACCTTCAAGGGCGACTACCCGATGTCCGACAAGCTGATCAATTCCAACGTCGGGTTCAAGTACCAGATCCATGTCACCGGCACGAAGTCGGAGCAATGGTGGGAGCACAACGGTTCGCTGATCAAGGTGGACGGCGGCCCGGATGCGAACGGGTGGATCACCGAGGCGAAGTGGACCGGCCGGGAAGACATCCCGAACGGATTCGACAAGAGCCTCTACAATCCCAGCCACAAGCGCACGCGATTCAGTGAAGAAACCACCGTCGATCAGGCGCGCAGGCTCTTGGATCTGAATGCCGCATTGGGTGGCCGTGGTGTACGCTACGCCGTGTCCAACGAGTCTGGCGCCGCATTCTACCGAGCCGTTCTACGTGAATGGTTCCCGGCGGAAATGGAAAGCGGCGTGCTCCGGGTCTTCCACGTCTCGGGAATAGGGATGTAACAGTGATCGACATCGACCTGGAACCGCTGGTGGAGCTCGTGCGCCTGGCCACGCGCTTCGAACACCCGTGGAACGAGGAGCGCATTACGTCCGAACTGCTGCGTTCGGGCTGGAAGGCCGTAGGCTCGGTCTCCCTCCCTTATCCGCAGCGCCTGGGGCGGAACGGCCTGCTCCTCGGCGCCGAGTGTGACGAGGATCCGGCATACATCGGAGTCACGCTGAAGGAATGGCAGCCCGACTTCAATTCGCCCGACTATCTTCGGGCCATCAGGGAGGGCTATGAGGACGAGATCAGGGATTCGCAGGAACTGGCCGGACGGTTCTCCGCCCTGCTGGGCGAGAGTCTTTCTGTAGATCCGGAAGAGCTGATCCTCGACTCGGATGAATTCTTCTTCGTGCACACGGAATGCTGGAAGGTCGACAACGTGCACGTGGTCCTCGGACTTGAGCACTTGTCCTCGGACGACACCGCCATCACGGTCTCGCTGTACGTGATCAGCGGAACCGACGCACAGTAGAAGACCCGGCAAGCGGAGCTGCCCCCCGACGGACCGTCCGTCGGGGGGCAGCTCCGCTTCGGTGCCGTGTGACTGCATCCGGGGAAGGGGGCGACGGAGCGTGGGCGGGGTGCCGTGGCCGGTAGACGACCTCCACACGCACTTCGTGGGGCGGGCGCGATGGGCGCCGTCGGTTTTCATGGGTGGTCCGAGGACGTCGTCCCGCTGACCTTCCCGGAGGCCTGGCGGCTGCGCGCCGAGGGGGACGGCCTGGGCGGGTGACACCGGCCGGGCCTCGTCGTGCAGTCGGCCCAGCGGTCGCCGGCAGCGCGACGGCCCGCCCTCCGGGTGGGGAGGGCGGGCCGCCGCACTGTGTCGTATGACCGGGGGCCGGGTCGGTCAGACCAGACCGTCCTTCTCCAGGCCCGTGCAGCAGGTGTCCGTGATGAGGCGGGTCACGACGTACGGGTCCACGTTCGCGTTCGGGCGGCGGTCCTCGATGTAGCCCTTGCCGTCCTTCTCCACCTGCCACGGGATGCGGACCGAGGCGCCGCGGTCCGAGACGCCGTAGCTGAACTCGTTCCACGGGGCGGTCTCGTGCAGACCCGTCAGGCGCTCGTCGATGCCGGCGCCGTAGTTCTTGACGTGGTCCAGCGGCTTGCTGCCCTCGCCCAGCGCCTCGCACGCGGAGATGATCGCGCGGTAGTCCTCGCGCATCGCCTTCGTGGAGAAGTTGGTGTGCGCGCCCGCGCCGTTCCAGTCGCCCTTCACCGGCTTCGGGTTCAGCGTCGCGGAGACGTTGAAGTCCTCGGCGGTGCGGTAGAGCAGCCAGCGCGCGATCCACAGCTGGTCGGAGACCTCCAGCGGGCCCACGGGGCCGACCTGGAACTCCCACTGGCCGGGCATGACCTCGGCGTTGATGCCGGAGATGCTCAGGCCCGCCGCGAGGCAGTGGTCCAGGTGCTTCTCGACGATGTCGCGGCCGAAGATCTCGTCCGAGCCGACACCGCAGTAGTAGCCGCCCTGCGCGGCCGGGAAGCCGCCCACCGGGAAGCCGAGCGGACGGTCGCCGTCGAAGAAGGTGTACTCCTGCTCGATGCCGAAGATCGGCTCCTGGCCGGCGAACTTCTCGGCGATCGGACGCAGCAGCGCGCGGGTGTTCGACTCGTGCGGGGTCATGTCGATGTTCAGGACCTCGCACAGGACGAGGACGTTGTCGCCGCCGCGGATCGGGTCCGGGCAGGAGAACACCGGGTTGAGCACGCGGTCGGAGGCGTGGCCCTCGGCCTGGTTGGTGCTCGATCCGTCGAAGCCCCAGATCGGCAGCGCGCCGCCGTCCCCGATGATCTTCGTCTTGGAGCGAAGCTTCGCCGTCGGCTCGGTGCCGTCGATCCAGATGTACTCAGCCTTGTAGCTCACGGGCCCCATCCTCAGACTCTGCGGGTGCTGCTGGTCGCTGCTTCATCGCTGCGGTGATGACCGCAGCGTGCCCGCCCGCGATTTCTCTTCCGTTGCCCGTGTGTGAACCCCGTGTTACCGAGGTTTGCACCGCAGGTCGGGCGGGTTGTGCGGGTTGGTGACGGCGCGCCCGTCCGGGTGGGGCAGACTGACCGCGTGAGCATTTCGTCTGATTTGAACTCCACCGAAGGCCCCGTCGAGAGCGCCGCCGAACGCGTCGCCGACGGTGCCACCGACCAGGACCCGGCAGGCCGCCGCCCCCGGGTCGGACTGCTGGGCACCGGCCCTTGGGCGCACCGCACCCACGCCCCCGCCCTCGCCGCGCACGCCGGCTCCGACTTCGCCGGGGTGTGGGGCCGGCGGCCCGAAGCCGCGGCCGAGCTGGCGCACGAGTACGGCGTGAAGGTGTACGAAGACCCCGACGCGTTGTTCGCCGAGTGTGACGCCGTGGCCTTCGCCCTGCCGCCCGATGTGCAGGCCGCCATGGCCGTCCGCGCCGCCGCCGCGGGATGCCACCTGCTCCTCGACAAGCCCGTCGCCACCACCGTCGAGGACGCCCGGGCCGTCGCCGAGGCGGCCGCGCGCCACCAGGTCGCCTCCGTCGTCTTCCTCACCCTGCGCTTCGCCGAGCCCACCGCGAGCTGGGTCGACGAACAGGCCGCACGGTCCGGCTGGTTCACGGCCGCGGCCCACTGGCTCGGCGCCGTCTTCCCGCCCGACGGATCGCCCAGCGCCTACGCCGACTCGCCCTGGCGCAAGGCCAAGGGCGGCCTGTGGGACGTCGGCCCGCACGCCCTCTCCGTCCTGATCCCGGTCCTCGGCGAGGTCACCGCGATCAGCGCCACCCGAGGCCCTTCCGACGTGGTCCAACTGGCGCTGCGCCACAGCTCCGGCGCGGCCAGCACCGCCGTGCTCAGCCTGGGTGCGCCGCCCGCGGCCGCCGGGGTGGGGCTGGAGTTGCGCGGCACCGAAGGAGTGCACGAGCTGCCCGGCTGGAGCGACGTACCGGGCGCCTACGGGCGCGCCCTGGACGCGCTGCTCACCGCGGCCCGGACGGGCGTACCGGATCCGCGCGGGGCGGAGTTCGGAGCCCGGCTGACGGAGATCCTGGCCGAGGCGGAGGCGCAGCTCCCTACTTGATCACCGCGTTCGCCACGATGATGGCCAGGCCGATGGTGGCGTCCGCCATGCCGATCGCCAGCGAGGAGCCGAACCGGTGGCCCACGCGGAGCGCGACGAGCGCGCCCCAGGCGAACAGTAGGGCCGTGTTCAGCCCCAGCCCGACGGCGGTCACCGCGTAGGCGTCCCAGCCGAACAGCCCGGCGGCGACCAGCAGCAGGACGGTGGGCAGGGCGGCCACGACCAGCGGCCACTCGTTCCACAGGCCCCGACCCAGCATCCGCCACCGGTGCCCGGCGGAGTCCCGCAGGTGGGAGGCCATGTGGTGGGAGTAGCCGTGCGCGAGCCCGGCGGTCGCGGCCGTCACGAGCACCCAGCTGGCGTCGTAGTACGGGGTGAACTCCTCCCCCTTCTGGTGCAGCGCGGCCAACAGCGCACTGGCCAGAACGGTCCCGTACGCCCCACCGAACATCCAGTCGGCCCCCCGCCGCCCGACCCGGTCCGGGCCCTCGGCGGGGAGGCCGTGCGGCTGCTGCTCCTCGTTCACGTCGGGTCCTTTGATGCGATACGTCCTCTTTGGTACTCCGGTCACCCTAGGGGGTGGAAGGTGGGAGCGGGGTGAAGAGGCGTGCGGCATCGGGAGGCGGAGGCCTTCGAAGGACACCCACAAGAACGGGTGGGCACTTCTGGTGAAGATCGACATCGTGCGGTCGGAGCGTGCTCCCCGAGGATGTGGGCAGAGCCCTTCCCGAGCGAGACCCGGGCCGGCGGCCGTCGTTCACGATCCCCCACCCGAAGGACCCACGAGTGAGCCTCCGCGAGATCAAGCCCGGCAACCGCGGCTACCTGTACGTCAACAGCCACCCGGTCGGCTGCGAGGCGGTGGTCGACCACATGTGGGGCCAGGCGCCGGAGCCTGTCGGCGACCGGCCCGGTCCCGTCGCCCTCGTCATCGGTTCCAGCGCCGGCTACGGGCTGGCCGCGACGCTGGTCGGCCTGCGTGCGCACCGGATGCGCGGTCTCGGCATCGCCTTCGAAGCCGCCGAGACGGAGCGGCGTACCGCCGGCGCGGGCTGGTACCGCACCGCGCGGACCGCCGAACTCGCCGCCGAGGCCGGCGCCGACTTCACCTTCCTCAACGGCGACGCCTTCTCCGACGGCCTCAAGGACGAGGCCGTGAGCCGGCTCGCCGACCGTTTCGGCAAGGTCGACCTGCTCATCCACAGCATCGCGGCCCCGCGTCGCACGGACCCGCTGACCGGCGAGGTCCACCACTCCGTCATCAAGCCGCTCGGCACCGACCACCGCGCGAAGACCCTCGTGTTCGAGGACGGCGTCCCGCAGGTCGGCGCGTTGCACCTGCAGGCCGCGGACGAGGCCGAGCGCGAGGCCACCGTGCAGGTCATGGGCGGCGCCGACTGGCAGAGGTGGATCGACGTGCTGGACTCCAAGGGCCTGCTCGCCGAGGGGTTCCGCACCGTCGCGCTCTCCTACGTCGGCTCCGACATCACCGCCCCCATCTACCGGGCCGGCACCATCGGCGCCGCCAAGCAGCACCTCGAGGACACCGCCCGCGCCATCGACACCCGACTGGCCGGCACGGGCCACGCCCACACCGTCGTCGCGGGCGCGGCCGTCACCCAGGCCTCCACCGCGATTCCGAGCATCGCGCTCTACACCAGCATCCTCCACCGGGTCACCGGTGACGGCTGGCAGAGCACCGTCGATCAGGCGGCGGCCCTGTGGCAGCGGCTCGTCGGTGCCGCCGATCTCGGCCTCGACGACCAGGGCCGCATCCGGTTGGACGACTGGGAGATGGACCCCCGGGTCCAGGCCGCCGTCCGCGCCACGTGGGACGCGGTCGACTCCGACACGATCGCGGCCGAGGCGGACACCGGCTGGTTCCGTGACCAGGTCGGCCGGCTCTACGGCTGGGACGTCCCCGGCGTCGACTACGGGGTCGCGGCCGAGACCTCCGTCGAGTGGCCCGCCGGCCCCGCCCCCGCCCCCGTGGCCGTCGGCTGACCGAGCGGTCCTACCGGCCCACCACCCCCGCCAGGGCTTCGAGTGCCCGGGTGAAAGCCGAGTCCGGGGGCGCCGCGTAGCCGACCACCAGGCCCTCGCGGGGTGGGGTCGGGTCGGCCGGGTGCCGGTACGTCGAGAGGCCGTCCAGTGCCAGGCCCGCCGCGTGGGCCGCGGCCAGGGCGGGGGACTCCCGGCCCGGAGCCAGTGCCAGTACGGCGTGCAGCCCGGCCGAGATGCCCGTCACCCGGACCTCCGGGGCGTGTGCCGCGAGTACGGAGACCAGCTGGTCGCGGCGGTTCCGGTAGCGCAGGCGCATCCGGCGTACGTGGCGGTCGTACGCCCCGCAGTCGATGAAGTCGGCCAGGGCCAGCTGGTCCAACGTGCTCGCCCAGGACTCCCGCAGGCCCTTCGCGGCCAGCACCTGGTCGCGCAGCCGGTCCGGGAGGACCAGCCAGCCCAGCCGCAGCGCCGGGGAGAGGCTCTTGCTCAGCGAGCCCGCGTACACCACGTGTTCGGGGGCCAGTCCCTGCAACGCGCCGACCGGCTTGCGGTCGTAGCGGAACTCCCCGTCGTAGTCGTCCTCCACGATCACGGCACCGGTGCCGCGGGCCCATTCCACGGCGGCGGCCCGCCGGGCGGGCAGCAGGCGGCCGCCGGTCGGGAACTGGTGCGCCGGTGTGAGCAGCAACGTGGGCACCCGGGCGGGGAGTTCCTTCGTCCGGGCGCCGTCCTCGTCGACCGGGACGGGGTACGGGTGGACCCCGGCGGTCTCGAGGATGCCGTGGTGGAAGGGCAGCCCGTACGCCTCGACGGCCCAGTCGGGGGGTCGGACGGACGCCAGGAGCCGTAACCCGTTGGCGAAGCCGGAGCAGATCACGATGTTCTCGGGACCGCAGCGCACGCCCCGCGCCCGGGAGAGGTAGCCGGCCAGGGCCCGCCGCAGTTCGGGGCGGCCTTGCGGATCGCCCGGTCCGAAGGCCTCGGTGGGCGCCTCGGACAGGGCACGGCGGGCGCTGGCCGCCCAGGCGTCCCGGGGGAAGGAGGCGGGGTCCGGCTTGCCCTGGAGCAGGTCGTGGCGGGGTCGGTCGGGTACGGGTCCGGCCGTGGCGGAGGGCGCGTCGGTGGTGGCGACCCCCTCGGCGACGCGGGTGCCGGAACCCTGCCGGGCGGTGAACCAGCCCTCGGCGACCAGCTCGGCGTACGCGTCGGCGACGGCGTTGCGGGCCAGTCCGAGGTCGGCGGCCAGCGTCCGGTACGGCGGCAGCAGGGTCCCGCCGGCCAGGCGGCCGCTGCGTACGGCGCTCCGCAGGGCCTGGGCGAGGGCGGTTCGCCGGGCGCCCTCGGCGGGGAGTTCCAGGTGCAGGTCGGCGCCACCGGGTCCCAGGTCGGGGGTGGTCACGGGCGCGGCTCCCGGGCGAAGACGGCGTGGGTGGCCGTCAGGAAGCGGCGTACGGTGTCCCGTTCGGCGGGGTCGAAGCCGTCGAGTACCTGGAGCACGCCGTCGATCAGGGGTCCGAAGAACTCCCGGCCCAGGCGGATCGCGGCCGGCTCCACGCGCAGCAGGATCCGGCGCCGGTCGCGGTCGTCGCGGACGCGTGCCACCTGCCCCAGCCGTTCGAGGCGGTCGATCACGGCGGTGGTGCCGGCGGAGTTGAGGCCGAGGCGGGCGCCGAGCAGGCCCGCGGTGGCCGGTTCGTCCGCGCGGGCCGCGTCGAGCAGGCAGATCAGGGCCCGTACGTCGGTGGGGTGCATGGCGTTGCGGGCGGCGAACTCGGCCTGACGCAGACCGAACTCGACGGTCACCGCGCGGAGCAGGTGCACCAGCCGAAGGTTGTCGGGCTCCTCGCGCACGGGCTCCTCGCGCACGGGTTCCTCGTCCGTCGGGTCCCCGCTCGCGGGTTCCCGGTGGTCCGGGTTCCGGTTCTTGTTCACATCGCCCCCTGGCAAAATCTCTCGCTGAGCGAGATTATCGCCTGGCAAGAGATCGCAGGCGATGGTCGGAGGAGACATTGGATCAGGCATCGGAGCGGGACATGCGCCGGACGTCTTCCTTCCGCGCCGCCTACGACACGACACTCGGCCGATGGCCCGGCCCCGTCGAGCCCGTCGACCTGCCCACCCCGTACGGGGTCACCCGCGTCAACCGCTGCGGCCCGCCCGGCGCGCCGCCGCTGGTGCTGCTGCCCGGCGGCGGGGCCACCTCCACCGTGTGGGGGGCCTGCGTCGCGGCCGGGGCGGCCCGCGCCCACCAGGTGCACGCCGTGGACCTGGTGGGTGACCCCGGGCTCAGCGTGCCGGCGGCCGACCGGGCGATCCGCTCCGTCGGGGACCTGGTCGGCTGGCTCGACGCGGTCCTCGACGCGGTCCTCGACGGCCCGGGCCCGCGCGGGCCGGTGACCCTCGCCGGGCACTCGTACGGGGCCTGGATCGCCGCCCACTACGCCGCCCTGCGCCCGACCCGGCTCGACCGCCTGGCGCTGCTCGACCCGACCCAGGTCTTCGCGGGGCTGCGCCCGCGCTACGTACTGCGCGCCCTACCCATGCTGGTGCGGCCCACCCCCGAGCGGATCCGCTCCTTCCTCGCCTGGGAGACCCGCGGGGCCGCACTCGATCCGACCTGGCTGCGGCTGCAGGAGGAGAGCGCCGGGTTTCCCACGGTCCGGCCGGTCACCGGGCCGCGCCCGGACCTGGCCGGGCTCGCGCACCCCTCGGGCGCGGGCCCGCGGGTCGACGTCCTCTTCGGCCGGCTCGCCCGCTGCCACGACTCCGACCGCGCGGCCTGGGTGGCGCGCGAGGTGCTGCCGAGCGCGCGTGTCGACGTACTGCCCGGGGTGGCGCACCACGCGCTGCCGCTGACGGCGGCCGACGAGATCGTCGGCCGGCTCGCCCTCTGAGTGCGGCACCGGATCCCGCGCGGCATCGCGACGTCAGCGAGAACGAGCGGTACTTTTCCTGACATGTCCGCCGATCCAGCCGTTGCGGCCACTTCTGTCGCGACGCCGCCCGTGCCCACGCCGCACCGAGCGCACCACCCGCACCAGCCGCACCAGCCGCGTCTGCTGTACGACGCCTGTCCGCTCTGCGTCGCCCCCGAGATCTCCGTGCTGCGCAACGGCGACTGCTCAGGGCATCCGCTCTACAAGCCGGTGATCGCCCCGACCATGGTCTGGATGCGCTGCGCCGCCTGCGGACACGTCTTCACCGACGGCTGCTTCTCGGACGAGGTCTGCGCGGAGATCTTCTCCTCGACCAACCCGAACCAGCAGCCGGGCGCGGGGTTCGAGCAGAACCGCTACCTCTCGGCGCGCATCGTGGAGCGGGTCGCCCGCTACGTGGCCGACGGCTGCTGGCTCGACGTCGGCTTCGGCAACGGATCGCTGCTGTTCACCGCGGAGGAGTGGGGCTTCGAGCCCCAGGGCATCGACCTGCGGCCCTCGACAGCCGAAGGGTTGCGCCGACTCGGCATCGAGGCGCACTGCGCCGACCTCAGGCAGCTCGACGCGCCCGGCCGGTACTCCGTGATCAGCATGGCCGACGTACTGGAGCACATGCCGTACCCCGGTGAGGGCCTGGTCGCCGCCCACCGGTTGCTGCGTGAGGACGGCGTCCTCTTCGCGTCGATGCCCCACTACGACTCCGCGGTCTGGCGGCTGCTGGACGCGGGCGGCGCCAACCCCTACTGGGGGGAGCTGGAGCACTTCCACAACTTCAGCCGCCCCCGCCTCTACGCGCTGCTGGCCGAGCACGGCTTCGAACCCGTTCACTATGCGGTCAGCGAGCGCTACCGGGCGTGCATGGAAGTGATCGCGCGCCGCGTCTGACCGGGTGGGCGTGGCGAGATGCTCCTATCCCTTGCGGGACAGGGCCTCGCGGACCGCTTCCTCGGACCGGCCGACCACGGCCGTGCCGTCCTCGGCGGTGATGATCGGGCGCTGGATGAGCTTCGGGTGGGCCGCGAGGTGGGCGATCCAGAGCCCGCGTGCCGCGTCGGTCTCCTCGCGCGGCAGCTCCTTGACCCCGGTCTCCGCGGCGAGCGGATCCGAGGTGCGCGTGATGTCCCACGGCTCCAGCCCGAGACGGCCGAGCACCTCGCGGATCTCGTCCTCGGAGGGCACGTCCTCCAGGTAACGGCGCACCGTGTAGTCGGCGCCCTCGGCGTCCAGCAGGGTCAGGGCGCTGCGGCACTTGGAACAGGCGGGATTGATCCAGATCTCCATGGCGCCAACCCTACCCAGGCCCGTTCCGGCCAGGGCTTCTGTCAGTGGTCGCAGGTAAAATCGAGGGAGAACGACAGGAAGCCAACTACCGTTTGGGAGGCTGTAGATGGCCACTGCCACCACCATTCAGCACGTCAAGAAGAAGCCGCTGCCGGCGGGGCTGCCCCGCGAGTGGTACGAGAGCCACAACCGCCGGCTGAAGGCGATGCGGTTGGCGATATCCCTGCTCGACTCGGGGACGTACGACGCTCGGCGCGCCACCAACCGGAAGATCCGGACGATGGCGGTCCGGACGGGGATCCACCGGCCGTCGAATGTCACCTGCAAGATGGTGCGCGCGTTCATCATGGAGTCGTAGGCGTCAGGCGTCAGGCGTCCGACGCCAGACGTGAAGGGCCCCGACCGGCCGGGCGCCGGCCGGTCGGGGTCGGACCTCGCGCTCCCGTGGGGCGTGGGCTCCGCCCGGGCGCGGTGCACGGCCTACGTCGCCGGTTCCCGGCCGTCCAGGGAGAGCAGCAGCAGGGCCACGTCGTCGTTCGGGCCGCCGTTCGTGAAGGCCAACAGGTCCTGCCACACCGCCTCCACCAGGCCCCCCGGCTCCCGCGCCAGTACGGGCACGCGGTCGGCCAGCGGGTAGAAGTGCCCCGTCGCGTCGCGGGCCTCCGTCACGCCGTCGGTGTGCAGCAGCAGCTGGTCCCCGGGCCGCACCGCCAGCTCCGTCACCTTCGGTGGGCTCGGGCCGGCGAGCCCCAGGCCCAGGGGTGGCCCCGGATCCACGGCCACCTCCTCCACCACCGGTCCGCGGACCCGCAGGGCCGACGGATGCCCGCACGACACGATCCGGACGACGTCCAGCCCGGGCGGGAACTCCAGCAGCACGGCCGTGGCGAACAGCTCCGGATGCTCGACCGAGGCGGCCGCCGCGTCCGCCACCAACCGGCGGTCCAGCCGGGCCGCGACCGCCGCGAGCCCGACGTCGTCGATCACGGCCTCGCGGAAGGCGCCGAGCAGCGCCCCGACCGTGGCGACCGCCGCCAGCCCGTGCCCCTGTACGTCGCCGACCAGGGCGCGTACGCCGTGCGGCCCGGCCCGTACGTCGTACAGATCGCCGCCGACCAGCGTGCCGCGCTGAGCCGCCCGGTACAGGCCCGAGCAGCGCACCGGGCCCACCCGGTCCGGTACCGGCGGGAGGACCGCGAGCTGGGCGGCCTCCGCCACCGTCCGGACGCTGACCAGCTGTGCGTCCCGGCGCTGGCGGACCCAGGCGATCACCACGCTGAGCACACCGACGGCGGCCACCGTGGCCAGGTCCGTACTGCGGGCGTGGCCGACGCCGAGGGACGGCAGCCCCAGGAGCAGCAGGACGATGGCGGCGAAGGCCGCGGTCCCGGCCGCCCCGTACGCGAAGGCGGCCACCGGAGGCAGGCCCGCCAGGAAGAACCCGAGCTCGGCGCCCGGGGTCAGCGCCTGGGCGAGGACCAGCGCCACCAAGGCCGCCGCGGGTGCGATCCGGGCCCAGCGGGGCGGCGGTTCCCCGCGCAGCCCGCCCGGCTCCTCGCGTCGGCGTCTCACCCCTCCACCCTGGTACGGGGGCGGGGCCCGCGCACCCCGGACCGGTCCGCCGGGTGGCCACGCCGGCCCCGGACCGCGACAGTGGGGGGCGTGACGGCAGGCGAAGGCGCGGGCGAGCGGCCCGGCAAGGCGCACATCGAGGCGCACGGCACGGGCGACGGGTCGCAGAGCGCGGAGATCAGCACACGGCTCAACTGGCTGCGCGCGGGTGTGCTCGGCGCCAACGACGGGATCATCTCCACCGCGGGCCTGGTGGTCGGTATGGCCGGGGCCACCACCTCGCGCTCGGCGATCCTGGCGGCGGGCGTCGCCGGGCTGCTGGCGGGCTCGCTGTCGATGGCGGCGGGGGAGTACGTCTCCGTCAGCTCGCAGCGGGACTCCGAACGGGCCGCGCTCGACCTGGAGCGCTGGGAACTGGCCGAGGAGCCGGAGGCGGAGCTCGACGAACTCACCGACCTGCTCGCCGCGCGGGGGCTCAGCCGGGACGTGGCCCGGGAGGCCGCCGAGCAGCTGACGGAGCGGGACGCGTTGCGGGCCCACGCCCGGGTGGAGCTGGGGATCAATCCCGACGAGTTGGCCAACCCGTGGCACGCGGCCTTCGCCAGCCTCATCGCCTTCACGGTGGGGGCGCTGCTGCCGCTGCTGGCGATCATCCTGCCGGGGCCGTCGGCGCGGGTGCCGGTGACGGTGGTGGCGGTGCTGGCGGCGCTGACGTTGTGCGGGGTGATCAGCGCGCGGCTGGGCGGTGCGCCGGTGCCGAGGGCGGTGCTGCGCAACGTCGCCGGGGGCGCGCTGGCCATGGCCGTCACCTACGCGGTGGGCACCTGGCTGGGCACGACGACCTGAACCGGGCTCCGCCCGGCCCCGGGGCTCCGCCCCGGACCCCGCGCCTCAAACGCCGGCGGGGCTTGATTTCGGCGCCGCAGGCCTTTGGACGCGGCAGCGCGGGAAACCAGCCCCGCCGGCGTTCGAGGCGCGGGCGCGGAGCGCCGTGTGGTGACGCCCGCCAGGGCCGGGGCGGCCGGGCCCTGTCCGACCGTGGCGCGGCGCCACACCCGAATCCGCCGAGCCCGCGCAGCGACCCGGCAGGATGGGGGCATGCGCATTGCTGTCACCGGGGCGACCGGGCTCATCGGAAGTGCACTCGTGCGGTCCCTGCGGGCGGACGGGCACGAGGTGGTGCGGTTCGTGCGGCGGGAGCCCGTCGGGGCGGACGAGGCGCGGTGGGATCCGGCGCGCGGGTTCGTGGACCCCGCCGGGTTGGCCCGCTGCGGGGCCGTCGTACACCTGGCCGGGGCCGGGGTCGGGGACCACCGGTGGACGGCCGCGTACAAGAGGGAGATCCGCGACAGCCGGGTCCTCGGCACCGCCACGCTCGCGCACGCCCTCGCCGCCCTCGACGAGCCGCCCGCCGTCCTGGTCAGCGGTTCGGCCGTCGGCTACTACGGGGACACCGGCGACCGGGTCGTCGACGAGGACACCCCCGCCGGGCAGGGGTTCCTGCCCTCGGTCTGCGTGGAGTGGGAGGCCGCCGCGGCCCCCGCCCAGGAGGCCGGGATCCGGACCGCGTTCGCCCGTACCGGGCTGGTCGTCGCCCGCGAGGGCGGTGCCTGGGGGCGGATGTTCCCCCTCTTCCGCGCCGGCGTCGGCGGCCGGCTCGGCAACGGCCGCCAGTACTGGTCGTACATCTCCCTGCGCGACGAGGTCGCGGCCCTGCGGCACATCATCGACACCCCGGGCCTGTCCGGCCCGGTCAACCTGACCGCCCCGGAGCCGCTGACCAACCGCCAGGTCACCGAGGCCATGGCCCGGGTGCTGCGCCGGCCCGCGGTACTGCCCGTACCGGCCGTGGCCCTGCGCGTGGTGCTGGGGGAGTTCGCCGAGGACGTGCTCGGCAGTCAGCGGGCCCGGCCCGCGCGGCTGCTGGGGTCCGGCTTCGTCTTCCACGACCCCGGCATCGAGCAGGCGATCCGCGCCGCGCTCTGAGATCCGCGTGCGACCACCGTGCGACCGTTTGTGACCCGAATGCGACCGCTGTGCGACCGGAGTTGACCGCAATACCCCGCCGAACTCGGGTTCCCCTTTAACCGGTTGGGGGAAGGAGGATCCCCACACAGCCGCGCCGACCTCGGGGAGGGGCACGTGCTCAGCAGCGCACACCATGCCGCACACCATGCGGACGTCGTCATCGTAGGAGCCGGAGTCTCAGGACTCGCGGCAGCGCAGCACCTGATCGCAGCCGGAGTCACGGTCACCGTCCTGGAAGCCGCGGACGACCCCGGCGGGCGGATGGCCACCGAGTCCGCCGACGGGTTCCGGCTCGACCGGATCGGTCAACTGCTCAACACCGCGTACACGGAGCTCGAACGCACCCCGGGCCTGCGGGCCCTGACCCTGCGCCCCTTCACACCGGGCGTCCTCGTCCACACCGACGGGAAACAACTACGGGTCGGGGTCCTCACCCCGGCCCGGGCCCTGGCCAGCCGCTCCCTCGACCAGGCCCGGATCAGCGCCGCCCTCGGGCGGTTCGCCACCCTGCCCGAGGAGAAGCTCCTGGCCCGTCCCGAACGCACCGCGCACGCCGCCCTGCGCTCCCGCGGGCTGCCGACCCGCACCCTGAACGGGGCGCTCCGCCCCCTGCTCGCCACCCTGCTGCGCGACCCGGAGCTCACCACCTCCAGCCGGGTCGCCGACCTCGCCCTGCGCACCTTCGCCCGGGGCCGGCTCGCCGTACCCGAGGGCGGCGCGGCGGCCCTGCCCGACCTGCTCGCCGCCGCCCTGCCGCCCGGCACCGTACGCACCGGGGTCCGGGTCCGGTCGGTGGCCACCAACCTGGTCACCACCGAGGAGCACGGCGACTTCCGCTGCCGTTCCGTCCTCCTGGCCACCGGGGCCCGCGCCGCCGCCGAGCTCCTGCCCGGCCTGCGCGTGCCCGCCTTCCACGAGGTCACCGTCCTGCACCACGCCACCACCGCACCCCTGCCCCGGGACGGCACGCTGCTCCTGGACGGGGATCCCCAGTGGCCCGTCTCCCACACGGCCGTCATGAGTGCGGTCGACCCGACCCGGGCCCCGGCCGGCCGGAGCCTGGTCACCACCACCGTGCTCGGCCCGCCACCCCCCGCGCGCACGGTCGCGGCACGGCTGGCCCGGCTCTACGACACCCCCACCCGCGAGTGGGAACTGCTGGCCGTCCACCACACCCCGGAGGCGGTCCCCGCGATGCCCCCGCCGCACGACCTGCGGCGTCCCGTACGCGTACTGGCCGGGCTGTACGTGTGCGGCGACCACCGCGACACCAACACCGTCCAAGGAGCCCTGCACTCGGCCCGCCGTGCCGCCGGCGCCGTCCTGCGCGACTTCGGCATCCCGCTCCCGGTCGCCCCGGAGCCCGCACTCCCGGTGGCGGCCTGAGAACACCTGACGACGCCGGCGGGGCCCTGCTCCCGCCTCGCCGGCGTTCCGGGCGTGCGATCCGGGCCCCGGCCCCCGCGGCCGGCCCGCAGGGTCACGACAAGGCCGCCACCCGGTCCCGGTAGGTCCGCACCGCCGAGGCGTCCCGGTACGGCTCCAGCCGCCGCTCGAAGTCCCGTACGTACTCCACCGCCCGCACCGACCGCATCTCCATCGCCTGCTGCGCCGCCTCCGCGCCCAGCGCGCACGCCTGGTCCAGCTCGCCCAGCCCCAGCCGGGCCGTGGCCAGCACCACCCGGCAGAACAGCCGGGACCGGGCGTACCCCGGCGCCCTCAACTGCAGTGACCGCTCCGCGTGCTGGGCCGAGGCCCGGTACTGCTGGAGGTCCCGGTGGCAGTGCCCGAACTCGTCCGCCAGTTGCGCCTCGTCGAAGAATCGCGCCCAGGGCGGTACGTCGTCCCCCGGCCGGGCCGCACCCAGCGCGCGCTCGGCCCGCACCAGGGAGGCGGTCGAGGCCCGCACCTCGCCGAGGACCGCGTGTCCGCGCGCCTCCGCCGAGTGGAGCAGCGCCTGCACCACGGGCGGCGGGCCGGAGCCGACGCCCTGCTGGGCCACCCGGGCCAGCTGCACGGCCTCGCGGCCGTGGCCGAGGTAGACCGCCTGCCGGCTCATGGTGACCAGCACGTACGAGCCGTACGGGCGGTCCCCGGCCGCCTGCGCCAGCCGTAGCGCCTGCACGAAGTAGCGCTGGGCCAGCCCGTGCGCGGCGATGTCGTACGAGGTCCAGCCCGCGAGCCGGGTCAGATCGGCGGCGGCCGAGAACAGCCGCCGCCCGGTGGTCTCCCCGTAGGTCCCGCGGAGCATCGGCTCGGCCTCGTGCTCCAGGTAGCGCACCAGGGCCTGCCGGGCGTGCCCGCCGCCGTAGGCCTGGTCCAGGGTCCGGAACAGCTCGCTCACCGATCTCAGCGCCGCGATGTCCCCGCTCGTCACGCGCTGTCCGGGGCCGCGGTCGATCTGCCGCTGCCGGGGCACCGAGGTCCGCCCCTGCAGCGGGACCCGGGCCGTGGCGGGCTCCGCGCCCCGGCCGACCCGCTCGTCGGCCCGCCCGATCAGCCAGTCCCGGCTGGGCACGACCAGCCCGGCCGGGGTGAAGGCGATCTTCCGGAGCTCGGCGTGCGAGCCGGAGTCCTTGCGCCACAGCCCGCTCGCGATGTCCACGGCCTCCTCCGGGGTGGCCGCGAACTCCAGCCCGGCGTACACGGGCGCGCAGGCGTCCAGCCCCAGGTCCTGGGCGGAGAGGCGGCGACCGAGGCGGCGGGTGAAGACCTCGGCGATCAACGCCGGGGTGGTGCCGCGGGGCTGCTGACCGCGCAGCCACCGGGTCACGGAGGTCTTGTCGTACCGCAGATCGAGACCGTGCTCCAGGCCTAGCTGGTCGACGCGGCGGGCGAGACCGGCATTGGAGAACCCGGCTTCCGCGATCAGCGCCGCGAGCTGCCGGTTGGGGACGCGCTGGGCAGGTCGTTCCGTCATCGGCTCCACGGTTTCCTGACGTGACGGACCGGAGTCCCGGCCCTGTGAACGGCGTGAATGTAGCGGCGAACTTCGCCGATGCCGCCCTCTCTGCCCCACATTCATCCGATCGTGTGCAGAATGCGTAGGGGCCTTTACGGACCGGACCCCTCCGCCCGCGTACGCTGCGGGCCATGACCCCTCGGCCCCACAGGGCGCACCTCCCCGAGGAGCAAACCGAATCCACCGCCCCGCTGCCCCCGCCCGAACTGACCGAGGCGGAGTGCCGGCGCTGCGGCACCTACATCGCGGGGCTGGACGGCCGGTACGCGTGCGGGGTGTGCGGCTGGGTCAACGACCACTCCGAGGGCCACCGGCGGCTGCCGCGCGCGGACGAGGACCCGGACCGGCCGCCCAAGGGGCGGCGCCGGCCGAAGCAGCTCCCGGGGCCCCCGCCGGAGCCCGATCCCGAGCCCGAACCCGAGCCCGATCCCGAGGCGGTGCCGGGGTCCTGAAGGGGCTCGCGCGGGTCGCCGTACTCTTGGCCCAGTGAGGTACGTGCACACAGCAGGTTCAACGAGGAGGCGCTGCGGTGGCTGAGCTCGGTTTTGTCCATCTGGGCTTCGGACCCGAATCCGTCGAGTACACCCAGGCCTGGGAAGAACAGCGCAGGGTGCACGCGGCCCGCTTCGCGGACGAGATAGACGACACCTGCCTGTTGCTGGAGCACCTGCCGGTCTACACGGCGGGCCGGCGCACCGACCCCAGCGAGCGCCCGCTCGACGGCACCCCCGTCGTCGACGTGGACCGCGGCGGCAAGATCACCTGGCACGGCCCGGGTCAGCTGGTCGGCTACCCGATCATGAAGCTGCCCCGTCCGGTGGACGTGGTCGCCCACGTCCGCCGCCTCGAAGAGGCCCTGATCCGCACGGCCGCCGAGTTCGGCCTGGAGACCACCCGCGTCGAGGGCCGCTCCGGGGTGTGGGTCCTGGGCGATCCCGTCGAGGAGCGTCCGAAGATCGGCGGGCTGTCGCTGGAGTTCGACCCCCGGCTGCACGACGAGGAGTTCGACGCGCGGCTCAACGGCCCCGAGTACGCCCCGTCCAACGCCGGCCAGCGCCGCGAGGACCGCAAGCTCGCGGCCATCGGCATCCGGGTCGCCAAGGGCGTCACGATGCACGGCTTCGCGATCAACGTGAACCCGGACAGCACCTGGTTCGACCGGATCATCCCGTGCGGGATCCGGGACGCCGGTGTGACCTCGCTCTCGTACGAACTGGGCCGGGAGATCACCATCGCCGAGGTCCTTCCGGTGGCCGAACGCCACCTGAAGGACGTACTGGAGCATGCTGAACTCCGGCCCCGCGAGACGGAGCCGGCACTGGGCTCCTAGCCCCCGGGAATGGGACCGGCCACCCGCAGGTTGGCCGACGTAAGAGCGTATGAAATTACGGGCGTACCCTGGTGGGCGCCCGAACAATCGAAGTCACAGGGAGCCGGTCGTGTCCGCAGTCGCACCCGACGGACGCAAGATGCTGCGCCTGGAGGTCCGTAACGCCCAGACCCCCATCGAGCGCAAGCCCGAGTGGATCAAGACCCGGGCGAAGATGGGTCCCGAGTACACCAAGATGCAGGCCCTGGTGAAGGGCGAAGGACTGCACACGGTGTGCCAGGAAGCCGGTTGTCCGAACATCTACGAATGCTGGGAGGACCGCGAGGCCACCTTCCTCATCGGTGGTGACCAGTGCACCCGGCGTTGTGACTTCTGCCAGATCGACACGGGCAAGCCCGAGGCGCTGGACCGTGACGAGCCGCGGCGTGTCGGCGAGTCCGTGGTCACGATGGACCTGAACTACGCCACCATCACGGGCGTCGCGCGCGACGACCTGGCCGACGGCGGCGCCTGGCTGTACGCGGAGACCGTGCGCCAGATCCACCAGCAGACGGCGGGCCGCGAGAGCGGCCACACCAAGGTCGAGCTGCTGGCCCCCGACTTCAACGCGGTCCCGGAGCTGCTGGAGGAGGTCTTCGCCTCCCGCCCCGAGGTCTTCGCGCACAACGTCGAGACCGTGCCCCGCATCTTCAAGCGGATCCGCCCCGGCTTCCGCTACGAGCGCTCGCTCGACGTGATCCGGCAGGCCCGCGCCTACGGCCTGATCACCAAGTCGAACCTGATCCTCGGCATGGGCGAGGAGCGCGAGGAGGTCTCGCAGGCTCTGAAGGAGCTGCACGAGGCCGGCTGCGAGCTCATCACCATCACCCAGTACCTGCGGCCCTCGCCGCGGCACCACCCCGTCGAGCGCTGGGTGAAGCCGGCCGAGTTCGTCGAGCTGGCGAAGGAGGCCGAGGAGATCGGCTTCTCCGGTGTGATGTCCGGCCCGCTGGTCCGGTCCTCGTACCGCGCGGGTCGTCTCTACCAGCAGGCGATGGAGAAGCGCAGCCGAGTCTGAGTTCGGCCGAGCGTGTGAAGTCGCGCACAAAGCGTTACTAGTGGGTAACACCGCATCGACGCGGCCCCTAGGCTCTTTCCTGAGGAAGAGTCCGGTGGGCCGCGTCAGTGTTTGCAACGTGTACATCACATTTGACCGACCGGTCATGCCCTGGTAACACCAGTCAGTGACGCTTGGTCCACGCACCGCACACAACGCTCGCATCACGCCGACGCGAGCATCGTGAAAGGGATCGACACCATGCAGGCCGCGCCCGTACGCGCCATTGCCATCCCGACCTTCTCCGACGCCTTCCGGGGCATTGAGTCCCTGCTGATGAGCGGGGCCCGCCGCAACGCCTGGACGGCGGTCCTGGAGGACCGCAAGAGGGCCAAGGACCGGGTCGAAACCGAACATGTACTTGAGGCCGCGGCTACCCGAACCCCGCAGGCCACGTAAACTTCGCTGTATGGCGAGGAAGTCAAACGCAGAGACTGCTGCGAACCCCGGGCGACTGAAGCAGATCGCCCTGACGTACAAGATGACGCGCAAGGCGGACCCGAAGGTCGGTCTGATCGTCGCAGGCGTGGGCATCGTCACCTTCGGTGTCTTCCTCGCGATCGGATTCCTGGTCGGGCACGAGCTCTACCTGGGCATCCTGGGATTCCTGGTGGCGTTCCTGGCGATGGCGATCGTCTTCGGACGACGGGCCGAGCGAGCTGCCTTCGGACAGATGGAAGGCCAGCCGGGAGCGGCCGCGGCCGTGCTGGACAACGTGGGACGGGGCTGGACGACCACCCCCGCCGTCGCGATGACCCGGCAGCAGGACATCGTCCACCGTGCCGTCGGCAAGGCCGGCGTCGTGCTGATCGCCGAGGGCAACCCGAACCGCGTGAAGCCGTTGCTCGCGAACGAGAAGAAGAAGCTGGCCCGGATCATGCCGGACGTGCCGGTGCACGACTTCATCGTGGGTACGGGCGAGGGCGAGGTGCCGCTCAAGAAGGTGCGCACCACCCTGCTCAAGCTGCCGCGCGTGCTGGCCGGCCCGCAGATCACCGAGATCAACGACAAGCTTCGCGCCATGGGTGACCTCATGAGCAACATGCCGCTGCCGAAGGGCCCCATGCCGAAGGGCATGAAGATGCCGCGCGGCGGAAAGATGCGCTGACCCGGTCAGCTGATTTTCGTATACGACACAGGGGTGCCCCCCGAGCCCGAGGCCCGGGGGGCACCCCTGTGTCCGTTCGCGGAAGGCGGGTCCTAGATGCGGACCTGGACGGCGCGGGCCAGTCGGTCGTGCAGGCCACGGCCGTCGCGGTCCCAGATCAGCGCCGGGATGACCAGGGCCAGCAGCAGCGTGCGCAGGATCACCCGGACGATGCCGAGACGGCCGCCGGATTCCGAGATCACCCGGACGCCCAGGATCCGCTTGCCGGGGGTGAAGCCCACGGTGCCCACCGTCAGGATGGTGAGGGCCACGAAGAGCGCGAGGGTCCAGTTGCCCGCCGCGGCCAGGTCGCCGCCGGTGATCAGCCCGTACGCAATCACCTGGCAGCCGATCCAGTCGATCGCGACGGCGCCGAGCCGACGCCCGAAACGCGCCACCGAGCCGGGACCCTGCTGGGGCAGGCCGAGCCGCTGACCCGGATAGCCGAAGTCGACGCCCATCTCCTCGGCGGCCGCGCGGGGGCCGGAGAGCCAGGATCCGATTGCCTGTCTGTTGTCCACCCGAACACGGTACCCGTGGCGCCGCACGGCCCTCCGGCCGGACCCTGGTTAACTTGTGCGAAACAAATGGGTCATGCTTGGGAAATCCCGTCTGCTTATGGTCGGGTCAGCGTGCGGCACCGCACTGACGCACCACGAGCTATAAAGCCCGTCCCTGCCCCGGGGTCGGGAGTAGGAGGAGTTGGATGTTCAAGAACGCCGACGAAGTGAAGCAGTACATCGAGGAGAACGACGTCAAGTTCGTCGACGTCCGCTTCTGCGACCTGCCTGGTGTGATGCAGCACTTCACCATCCCGGCGCGAGCGTTCGACCCGGCGGAGGAGCTCGCCTTCGACGGATCCTCGATCCGCGGCTTCCAGGCGATCCACGAGTCCGACATGGCGCTGCGTGCCGACATCACCACCGCGCGTCTGGACCCGTTCCGCAAGGACAAGACGCTCAACATCAACTTCTTCATCCACGACCCGATCACGGGTGAGGCCTACAGTCGCGACCCGCGCAACATCGCGAAGAAGGCCGAGGCGTACCTCGCCTCCACCGGCATCGCCGACACCGCGTACTTCGGCCCCGAGGCCGAGTTCTACGTGTTCGACAGCGTGCGCTTCGCGACCTCCGCGAACGAGGGCTTCTACCACATCGACTCCGAGGCCGGCGCCTGGAACACGGGCTCCGAGGAGAACAACCGTGGTTACAAGGTCCGCTACAAGGGTGGTTACTTCCCCGTAGCCCCGGTCGACCACTTCGCGGACCTGCGCGCCGAGATCTCCCTCGAGCTGGACGCCCAGGGCCTCCAGGTCGAGCGTCAGCACCACGAGGTCGGCACCGGTGGCCAGGCCGAGATCAACTACAAGTTCAACACGCTGCTGGCCGCGGCCGACGACCTGATGCTCTTCAAGTACATCGTGAAGAACGTCGCCTGGCGCAACGGCAAGACCGCGACCTTCATGCCGAAGCCGATCTTCGGTGACAACGGCTCGGGCATGCACGTGCACCAGTCGCTGTGGGCGAACGGCGACCCGCTGTTCTACGACGAGGCCGGCTACGCGGGCCTCTCGGACACCGCCCGCTACTACATCGGCGGCATCCTCAAGCACGCCCCGTCGCTGCTGGCGTTCACCAACCCGACGGTGAACTCCTACCACCGCCTGGTGCCGGGCTTCGAGGCGCCGGTCAACATGGTGTACTCGCAGCGCAACCGCTCCGCCGCCATGCGCATCCCGATCACGGGCTCGAACCCGAAGGCCAAGCGCGTCGAGTTCCGCGCTCCGGACCCGTCGTCCAACCCGTACCTCGCCTTCGCGGCGCTGCTGCTCGCGGGCCTCGACGGTGTCAAGAACAAGATCGAGCCGATGGAGCCGATCGACAAGGACCTCTACGAGCTCTCGCCCGACGAGCACGCGAGCGTTCCGCAGGTCCCGACCAGCCTCGAGGACGTCCTCAAGGCGCTGGAGGCGGACCACGAGTACCTCCTGGCCGGCGGTGTCTTCACCCCCGACCTGATCGAGACCTGGATCGACTACAAGCGCACGCACGAGATCGCCCCGATCGCGCAGCGGCCGCACCCGCACGAGTTCGAGCTCTACTTCGACCTCTAAAATGCCTGATGGGAGGCCCCTCGCCACTCTCTTCGGAGAGCGGCGGGGGGCCTTTCCGCTTTGACAGGGCCGCATGGGCGAGTGAGGGTGGAAATGACCTAAAAGCCTGATAAGCGAGAGATGTGCGGAGGTGCATGAGAATGCGCCGTAAGATCGTTGCGGCAGCCATGGCGGGCGCCGCGGGAATCGCGATAGGTCTGCTGCCCGTCGCCAGCGCCTCGGCCTCGGTCGTCGCGGGAAATGGTGGCGGCGGCGGTAACGGCGGCTACGACTGCTGGCGGTACCCCTCGAACCGCTCCGACGCGAGGTGGAACGTCTGCTGCGACCGCGACTGGCGCAACCGTCCGAGCTGGTGCTGGGACCAGGGCGGCGTCGGCGGCTACAACGACAACTGGCGCGACAACAGCAGCTGGCGCGACAACAGCTGGCGCGACAACAGCCGGCACGACTCGAACTGGTCGAACTGGAACTGGAACGACTCCGGCCGCGGTGGCAACGGTGACTGGGGCAACCACGACGACTGGGGCAACGGTCGTGGTGGTGACGGCGGCGGCAACTGGGGCGGTGGCGGCGGTAACGGCGGCGACGGCGGCGGCAACTGGGGTGGCGGTGGCGGAGGGGGCGGCGGTGGCGGCGGTGGCGGCGGCTGGGGTGGTCGCTGAGCCCCGCGCAGAGCCCCACCCGGGCGCGTAGGGCCGAGAGCCCGACCCAGGTGAACGGATTGCGATGCCCCCGTTCCTCCCTAGCGGAGGAGCAGGGGCATCGCCCCTGTGAGGTCCCGCAGGCAGCGCACCGCGAGTTCCGCCGGGGAGCCCGGCCCCGAGACCGGCGCCTCCGTCGTCGACCACAGCTCCAGCGCGACACGGATCGCGTCCGTGGCCGCCGCCGCGAGCAGCCGTACCTCCAGCGGGTCGGCCGCCGGGCCCACCAGCCGGGAGATCACCGGTACCAGGTGCTCCTCCGAGTCCTGGTTCACGCGGTACCAGACCCCGCGCAGGGCCGGGTCGTCCGCGGCCGCGCGCAGCAGGCCGCGGGTCACCTCCAGGCCCTCCTCGACCGCCTGCTCTCCACTCAGTGATCGGGTGACCGCGCGCTCCAGCGCCTCGCCCAGCGGCGTGCCGGGGTCCTCCTCGGCGAGCAGCGCGCGCCACGCGTCACCGCCGCCCGCCAGCAGGGGGGCCACCGCCTCCTGCTTGTTGCGGAAGTAGCGGTAGAAGGTGCGCAGGGCCACCCCCGCCCGATGCGCGATGTCCTCGGCGGTGGTGCCGTCGGGGCCGTGTTCGGCGAACAGTTCGCAGGCCGCGCGGGCGATGTCGAGCTGGGTGGCGGCCTTGCGGCGCTCGGTCAGCGACTGGGCTCCGGGGCCGGCCTGGGGAGAGTACGGACGAGGGGATCTCACGGGTGAAGCGTACTCCTCGCCAACCTCGGCGATTGCATTCTTTGTCGTCATGGCAAAACGTGCCATTGCTTGGGTAGGCTCGCGCCATGAACCGTTACGAAGGACGACGCGTCCTCATCACCGGCGGTGGCTCCGGCATCGGCCAGGCCACCGTCCACCGCATCCTCGCCGAGGGCGGCCGGGTCCACACCGTGGACGTCGTCGAGGCCGGGCTGAAGGCCACTGCCGACCGGGCCGCGGCCGACGGTCACGCGGACCGGCTCACCACCGCGCTCCTCGACATATCCGACGAGAACGCCGTCAAGGAGGGCGTGGCCGCCGCGGTCGCCGCCCTCGGCGGGAGCGGCATCGACCTGCTGGTCAACGCGGCCGGCATCCTGCGCTCCGAGCACACCCACCTGACCACGCTCGACCTGTGGAACCGGGTCATCGGGGTCAACCTCACCGGCACCTTCCTGATGATCCGCGAGTCCCTCCCGGCGCTGCTCGCGGGCGAACGGCCCGCCGTCGTGAACTTCAGCTCCACCTCGGCGTCCTTCGCCCACCCCTACATGTCCGCCTACGCGGCCAGCAAGGGCGGCATCCAGTCCATGACCCACGCGCTGGCCGCCGAGTACAGCAAGCAGGGCCTGCGCTTCGTCAGCGTCGCGCCCGGCTCCATCGAGAGCGGGATGACCACCGGCACCGGCCCCGGCCTGCCCGAGGACACCGACTGGTCCCTCTTCACCAAGCTGGCCCCGGCCCTCGGCCAGGGCTTCGCCGGCCCGCAGACCGTCGCCGGGGTCGTCGCCATGCTCGGCTCCGAGGACGGTGCGTTCATCACCGGTACGGAGATCCGCATCGACGGCGGCACGCACTACTGATCAGGCGCGGAACCGGTCCCACAGCCGGGGGAAGCGCTCCGCGAGCACGGCTTCGTTCTCGAAGTCCAGCGGGGCGCCCTCCGGCTCGGCCGGCTGCAGCGGGACGCCCAGATCCGGCGCCACCGCCCCGGTCAACTGCTCGTACGCCTCGTCGGCCGCGTACCCCAGCTCCTCGCCGTCCCCGTCGATCTCCTCGTCGAAGTCGCCCAAGAGCTCGGCCAGCTGGTCGGGATCGTGCACCCCGCCCTCGAACACCTCCCGCCCCTGGCCGATCAGCCAGCAGCGGAAGTAGTCGAAGGCGTCGTCGCTCGCCCCGTCGAGCAGCACCCAGGCCGCGCCCCACAGGTCCCAGGTGTACGCCCGGTTGTACCGGGACTCGAAGTGCCGGGCGAAGTCGAGGACGGAGTCCGGGTCGAGCAGTGCGAGCCGCTCCACGAGCAGCTCGGCGTGTTCCTCGGGGTCGCCGTCGGCGGCCTCGCGGGTACGGTCGACGATCTCCCAGAACTCCGTCTCGTCCATCACCGCTCCAGCATCACGGGTCCGCCCTCCAGGCGCCACCGCGCTTACGGCGAAAGGCCGGTGTCCGACCCCCTCGGCGGGGTGGACACCGGCCTTTCGCCGTGCTGTACGCGGGCGCGACGCGGGCGTGGGACCTTACAGGCCGTAGCGCTCGCGGGCCTCCTTGACGGCGGACGCCGGTACCTCGCCGCGGCGGGCGAGCTGGGCCAGCGAGGCCACCACGATCGACTGTGCGTCGACACCGAAGTGGCGGCGGGCGCCCTCACGGGTGTCGGACAGACCGAAGCCGTCCGTGCCGAGCGAGGTGTAGTCCTGCTCCACCCACTGGCTGATCTGGTCCGGGACCTGACGCATCCAGTCGGAGACGGCGAGCACCGGGCCGGTGACACCCTCCAGCGCGCGGGTGACGAACGGGGTGCGGACCTCGCCGCGCAGCAGCGCCTCGTCGCACTCCAGCGCGTCGCGCCGCAGCTCGCCCCAGGAGGTGGCGGACCAGACGTCGGCGGCCACGTTCCAGTCGGCGGCCAGCAGCTTCTGGGCCTCCAGGATCCAGTGGATCGCCGTACCCGAGGCCATCAGCTGGATCTTCGGGGCGTCGGCGGCCGGGCCCGCCTCCGCCAGGTCCGCCGCCGTGTTGAAGCGGTACAGGCCCTTGAGGATGCCTTCCTCGACGCCCTCGGGCATCGCGGGCTGCACCTTCGGCTCGTTGTAGACCGTGAGGTAGTAGAAGACGTCCTCGGGCTGCTCGCCGTACATCCGGCGCAGACCGTCCTTGACGATCACCGCGATCTCGTACGCGAAGGCCGGGTCGTAGTTGAGCGACGCCGGGTTCGTGGACGCGATCAGGTGCGAGTGGCCGTCCGCGTGCTGCAGGCCCTCACCGGTCAGGGTCGTACGACCGGCGGTGGCGCCGACGATGAAGCCCTTGCCGAGCTGGTCGGCGAGCTGCCACATCTGGTCGGCGGTGCGCTGCCAGCCGAACATCGAGTAGAAGATGTAGAAGGGGATCATCGGCTCGCCGTGCGTCGCGTACGACGTGCAGGCGGCGATGAAGTCGGCCATGGCGCCGGCCTCGGTGATCCCCTCGTTGAGGATCTGGCCGTCCTTGGCTTCCTTGTAGTACATCAGCTGGTCGCGGTCGACCGGCTCGTACGTCTGACCCAGCGGCGAGTAGATGCCGGCCGACGGGAAGAGGGACTCCATACCGAAGGTACGGGCCTCGTCGGGGACGATCGGCACCCAGCGCTTGCCGGTCTCCTTGTCCCGCATCAGGTCCTTGACGAGCCGGACGAAGGCCATGGTGGTGGCCATCTCCTGCTTGCCGGAGCCCTTGAGCAGCGGGGCGAAGGAGCGCTCTGCCGGGGCGGGCAGGGCCACGTGCCGGACCTTGCGGGCCGGGGCGGGGCCGCCGAGCGCGGAGCGGCGCTCGTTCAGGTACTGCACCTCGGGGCTGTTCGCGCCCGGGTGACCGTACGGGACCTTGCCGTCGGCGAAGGCGCTGTCCGGGATCGGGAGGCCAAGGAGGTCACGCATGTCCTTGAACTCGTCGATCGTCAGCTTCTTCATCTGGTGGTTCGCGTTCTTCGACTCGAACCCGGCACCCAGCGTGTAGCCCTTGACGGTCTGCGCGAGGATGACCGTCGGCGCGCCCTTGTGCTCCAGGGCGGCCTTGTACGCGGCGTAGACCTTGCGGGGCTCGTGGCCGCCGCGGGAGCTGTGGAAGCACTCGGCGATCTTCGCGTCGGTGAGCAGGCCGCCGAGGGCGACGAGCTCGGCGTTGGCGCCGAAGAAGTGCTGGCGGATGTAGGCCACGTCGCGGGTCGCGTACGTCTGGAACTGCGCGTCCGGTACCTCGCGCAGGCGGCGTACGAGGGCGCCCGTGGTGTCGAGCTGGAACAGCTCGTCCCAGGCGGAGCCCCACAGCGACTTGATGACGTTCCAGCCGGCGCCGCGGAACTGGGCCTCCAGCTCCTGGACCACGCGGAAGTTGGCGCGGACCGGACCGTCGAGGCGCTGCAGGTTGCAGTTGATGACGAAGGTCAGGTTGTCGAGCTGCTCGCGGGAGGCGAGGGCCAGGGCGGCGGTCGACTCGGGCTCGTCCATCTCGCCGTCGCCCAGGAAGGCCCAGACGTGCGAGTTCGCGGTGTCCTTGATGCTGCGGTTCTGCAGGTAGCGGTTGAACCGCGCCTGGTAGATCGCGGACAGCGGGCCGAGGCCCATGGACACCGTCGGGAACTCCCACAGCCACGGCAGGCGCCGGGGGTGCGGGTAGGACGGCAGGCCGTTGCCGCCGGACTCCTGGCGGAAGTTGTCGAGCTGCTGCTCGGAGATCCGGCCGTCGAGGAAGGCGCGGGCGTAGATGCCGGGGGAGGCGTGGCCCTGGATGTAGAGCTGGTCGCCCGATCCGTCGGCCTCCTTCCCGCGGAAGAAGTGCTGGAAGCCGGTCTCGTAGAGCCACGCGGCGGAGGCGAAGGTGGCGATGTGGCCACCGACGCCGTACTTGGAGCCGCGGGTCACCATGGCGGCCGCGTTCCAGCGGTTCCATGCGGTGATCTTGGCTTCCATCTCCTCGTCACCGGGGAACTCGGGCTCCGCGGCGGTCGGGATGGTGTTGACGTAGTCCGTCTCCAGCAGCTTCGGCAGGGCGAGGCCGGCGGCCTCGGCGTGCTGGAGCGTGCGGCGGAGCAGGTATTCGGCGCGGCGCGTACCGGCGGCCTGTGCGACGGCGTCGAGGGAGGCCGCCCATTCGGCGGTCTCCTCGGTGTCGCGATCCGGGAGCTGGTCGAGCTCGCTCGGAAGCTTTCCTACGGGGTCGGACATTGCTGTGCGCCGCCTTCCGGACAAAGGAGAGGTGGTGAAAAAATCCCTGACGGGCAGGACAGGGTCGGTGGACCTGGTTGAGGTCCGCGACGACTGTAAATCGCTGATCGATGATCGATCAAATGAAAGTGACAAAGAAACGTCGATCCGGCGAAAGTCGGCACCGCGTGCCAGCGGAAAAGGCACGCGGTGCCGGTCAAACGCGGACAAACAGGCCCGCCCTCGGTCGATCAAGCGCGCGGTGCGCACCCCAGGACATGCCGCTTCACGAGCACGCCGATGTCCGGATCCTGGCTGCGGAACGCCTCGACGAGCGCCTCGTGCTCCTCGGCGTACGACTTCTGCACGGTCCCCAGCCAACGGATGGACAGCGCGGTGAAGACCTCGATGCCCAGGCTCTCCCAGGTGTGCAGCAGCACGCTGTTCCCGGCCGCCCGCACCATCTCCCGGTGGAACCCGACGGTGTGCCGCACCTGCGCGGTCCCGTCCTCGGTCCGGTCGGCCTCCCACAGCGCCGCCACGTGCGGCTCCAGCGCCGAACAGTCGCTCGCGAGCCGCGGCGCGGCCAGCTCGGCCGCGATCTGCTCCAGACCGGCCCGGACCGGGTAGATCTCCTCCAGGTCGGCCGCGGAGAGGTTCCGTACGCGCACGCCCTTGTTCGGCGCCGACTCGATCAGCCGCAGCGTCTCCAGCTCGCGCAGGGCCTCCCGTACGGGGGTCTGGCTGACCTCCAGCTCCACGGCGATCCGGCGCTCGACGATCCGCTCGCCGGGCTTCCAGCGGCCGCTGACGATCCCCTCCACGATGTGCTCGCGGATCTGCTCGCGCAGCGAGTGCACGACGGGTGGGGTGATCATCGGGGCTTCATCTCCTGTGGGGCGCGCAGGCGGGTGATGCGTAGACAATACGGCCGAGTAGCCCCCACCGGATGCGTTCCCGGTCGGGGACGCCGGGTGAGGCTGGTTACAACAGGCTCCGGACCAGGGCTCCCAGAGGCGCACGACGACGGCGCCCCCGCCCGGAGGGTGTTCCGGGCGAGGGCGCCGTGTGCGACAGCCGGGGCTGTGCGGTGAGCCTTACAGGCCGAGCTCGACCTCGAACTCGCCGGCCTCGAGGATCGCCTTGACGGCCGAGAGGTACCGGGCCGCGTCCGCGCCGTCCACCAGGCGGTGGTCGTAGGACAGGGTCAGGTACGTCATGTCGCGGATGCCGATGTTCGTGCCCTCGGCGGTCTCGATGACCACCGGGCGCTTCACCGTGGCACCGATGCCCAGGATGGCGACCTGGTTCGGCGGCACGATGACCGTGTCGAACAGCGCACCGCGCGAGCCGGTGTTGCTGATGGTGAAGGTCGCGCCCGACAGCTCGTCCGGCGTGATCTTGTTGCCGCGGACCTTGGAGGCCAGGTCGGCGGTCGCCTTGGAGATGCCCGCCAGGTTGAGGTCACCGGCACCCTTGATGACCGGGGTCATCAGGCCCTTCTCGGAGTCCACGGCGATGCCGATGTTCTCCGAGTCGAAGTAGGTGATGGTGCCCTCGTCCTCGTTGATCCGGGCGTTGACGACCGCGTGGGCCTTCAGCGCCTGGGCAGCGGCCTTGACGAAGAACGGCATCGGCGAGAGCTTGACGCCCTCACGGGCCAGGAACGCGCCCTTGGCCTTCTCGCGCAGCTTCATGATCTTGGTGATGTCCACCTCGACCACGGAGCTGAGCTGAGCCTGCGAGTGCAGGGCCTTCATCATGTTGTCGCCGATGACCTTGCGCATGCGGGTCATCTTGACCGTCTGACCGCGCAGCTCGGACACCGCGGCGGCCGGAGCCTTCGCGGCCGGAGCGGCTGCGGCCGGCGCCGGGGCGGCGGCAGCGGCCTTGGCGGCCTCGGCGGCGGCCAGGACGTCCTGCTTGCGGATACGGCCACCGACACCGGTGCCCGAGACCGTGGACAGGTTGACGCCGGACTCCGAGGCGAGCTTGCGCACCAGCGGGGTCACGTACGCGGCCTCGTCACCGGCGGACGCCGGAGCGGCCGGAGCCGGGGCGGCGGGGGCGACCGGAGCCGGAGCGGCCACCGGGGCGGCGGCCTGGACCGGAGCCGGGGCGGCGACCGGAGCGGCCGGGGCGGCCGGAGCCGGAGCGGCAGCGGGAGCCGGAGCGGCCGCGGGGGCCGGGGCGGCAGCGGGAGCCGGAGCGGCCGCGGGGGCCGGGGCGGCAGCCGGAGCCGGAGCGGCCGGAGCGGCACCGGCGGCGCCGATGACGGCCAGGACGGCGCCGACCTCGGCGGTCTCGTCCTCGTTGATCCGGATCTCCAGCAGGGTGCCGGAGACCGGCGCGGGGATCTCGGTGTCGACCTTGTCCGTGGAGACCTCGAGCAGCGGCTCGTCGGCCTCGACGGACTCGCCGACCTGCTTCAGCCAGCGGGTGACGGTGCCCTCGGTGACGGACTCGCCCAGGGCGGGGAGCACGACATCGGTGCCGGACGCAGCCGGAGCGGCGGCGGCCGGAGCGGCAGCCTCGGCGGCGGGAGCCGGGGCCGCGGGGGCCTCGGCGACCGGAGCCGGAGCGGCCGCGGGGGCCTCGGCGGCAGCGGCCGGCTCGGCGGCCGGAGCAGCGGCCTCGGCCGGAGCGCCGGAGCCGTCGTCGATGACGGCCAGCTCGGCGCCGACCTCGACGGTCTCGTCCTCGGCGACCTTGATGGAGGCCAGGATGCCCGACACAGGGGAGGGGATCTCGGTGTCGACCTTGTCGGTCGAGACCTCGAGCAGCGGCTCGTCGGCCTCGACGCGCTCGCCCTCGGCCTTCAGCCAGCGGGTGACAGTGCCCTCGGTGACGCTCTCACCGAGCGCCGGAAGGGTTACGGAAACCGACATGGTTTCAGTTGCTCCTAACGAAAGTGCGGAAGTGGTCGTCGCGCCCGTGACGAATTAGTCGTGGGAGTGAAGCGGCTTGCCGGCCAGGGCCAGGTGGGCCTCGCCCATCGCTTCGTTCTGGGTCGGGTGCGCGTGGATGAGCTGCGCGACCTCGGCCGGCAGAGCTTCCCAGTTGTAGATCAGCTGGGCCTCGCCGACCTGCTCGCCCATCCGGTCACCGACCATGTGGACGCCGACCACGGCACCATCCTTGACCTGGACGAGCTTGATCTCGCCCGCGGTCTTGAGGATCTTGCTCTTGCCGTTGCCCGCCAGGTTGTACTTCAGGGCCACGACCTTGTCCGCGCCGTAGATCTCCTTGGCCTTGGCCTCGGTGATGCCGACGGAAGCGACCTCGGGGTGGCAGTAGGTGACCCGCGGGACACCGTCGTAGTCGATCGGGACGGCCTTGAGGCCGGCCAGACGCTCCGCCACCAGGATGCCCTCGGCGAAGCCGACGTGCGCGAGCTGGAGGGTGGGGACGAGGTCACCGACGGCCGAGATGGTCGGCACGTTGGTCTGCATGTACTCGTCGACCAGGACGTAGCCGCGGTCCATCGCGACGCCCTGCTCCTCGTAGCCCAGACCCTGGGAGACGGGGCCACGGCCCACGGCGACCAGCAGCACCTCGGCCTCGAAGGACTTGCCGTCGACCAGCGTCACGCGGACGCCGTTCTCGGTGTACTCGGCCTTGTCGAAGAAGGTGCCCAGGTTGAACTTGATGCCGCGCTTGCGGAACGCGCGCTCCAGCAGCTTCGAGCTGTTCTCGTCCTCGACCGGCACGAGGTGCTTGAGGCCCTCGATGACGGTGATGTCGGAACCGAAGGACTTCCACGCCGAGGCGAACTCGACGCCGATGACGCCGCCGCCCAGGACGATCGCCGACTCGGGGACGCGGTCCAGGACCAGCGCGTGGTCCGAGGAGATGATGCGGTTGCCGTCGATGTTCAGGCCCGGCAGCGACTTCGGCACGGAGCCGGTCGCCAGCAGGATGTGGCGGCCCTGGATGCGCCGGCCGTTCACGTCGACGGAAGTCGGGGAGGAGAGGCGACCCTCTCCCTCGATGTAGGTCACCTTGCGGGAGGCGACCAGGCCCTGCAGACCCTTGTACAGGCCCGAGATGACCTCGTCCTTGTACTTGTGGACACCCGCGATGTCGATTCCCTCGAAGGAGGTCTTGACACCGAACTGGGCGGCTTCACGAGCCTGGTCCGCGATCTCGCCCGCGTGCAGCAGAGCCTTCGTGGGGATGCAGCCGTTGTGCAGGCAGGTGCCGCCGAGCTTGTTCTTCTCGATCAGGGCAACGTCCAGACCCAGCTGGGATGCGCGCAGCGCCGCGGCGTAACCGCCACTGCCACCGCCGAGGATCACTAGGTCGAAAACGGTGCTGGCGTCGTTCGCCACGTCACGTCCTCCATGCATGTGCGCCGGGCACCGGTCCTCAGTGACCGGGCGGCGGCTGGTATACGGCCGCTTGTTTCTTCGGCCCTGTGGTGGGGGCCCTGTCCTGCCGAGAACCCATCTTCGCATTTGTCGGGGGAACGCGGGACGCCGGGCCCACGATGTGATCGGGCGATCAGCCCGGACCGAGGGTTACCTGTGCGTAGGTACCTACCGAGATACCTACCGATTCCTTCAGGTTTCGTCGTGAGACGGACGCGGACGGCACGCGGAGCGCACACGGACGGACGCACCCCGGGCCCTGACCCGGCCCGGGGTGCGTCACATCACATCGAACGAGATCGTCAGCCGAGGTCGCCCGTGGCCGTGCGCTCGGCCAGCCGCACCAGGGTGCGGACGGCGGAGCCGGTGCCGCCCTTGGGGGTGTAACCGTGCGGCGCGCCCTCGTGGAAGGCCGGGCCGGCGATGTCGAGGTGGGCCCAGGTGATGCCCTCGCCGACGAACTCCTGCAGGAACAGACCGGCCACCAGGCCGCCGCCCATGCGGACACCCATGTTCGCGATGTCGGCGGTGGGGGAGTCCATGGTCTTGCGCAGCTCGGCGGGGAGCGGCATCGGCCAGGAGGACTCGCCGACCTCCTCGGCGATCTCGTGGATCGACGTACGGAAGGCGTCGTCGTTCGACATGATCCCGAAGGTGCGGTCGCCGAGGGCGAGCACCATGGCGCCGGTCAGGGTGGCGACGTCGACGATCGCGTCCGGGTTGTCCTCGGAGGCCTTGGTCAGCGCGTCACCGAGGACGAGCCGGCCCTCGGCGTCCGTGTTGAGGACCTCGACGGTCTTGCCGCTGTACATGCGCAGCACGTCACCGGGCTTGGTGGCGGAGCCGGACGGCATGTTCTCGGCGAGCGCGAGCCAGCCGGTGACGTTGACCTTCAGGCCCAGCTTCGCGGCCGCGACCACGGAGGCGAAGACGGCGGCGGCGCCGGCCATGTCGCACTTCATCGTCTCGTTGTGGCCGGCCGGCTTCAGGGAGATGCCGCCCGAGTCGTAGGTGATGCCCTTGCCGACGAAGGCCAGGGTCTTCTCCGCCTTCGGGTGCGTGTACGTGAGCTTCACCAGGCGCGGCAGGTTCTCGGAGCCCTTGCCGACGCCCATGATGCCGCCGTAGCCGCCCTTGAGGAGGGCCTTCTCGTCCAGCACCTGGACCTTGATGCCGTTCTCCTTCGCGGCCGCGGAGGCGACCGCGGCGAAGGCCTCGGGGGTCAGGTCGTTCGGCGGGGTGTTCACCAGGTCGCGGGCGACGTTGACCTCGGCCGCCACGACCGCGGCGCGCTCGATCGCGGCCTTGTGCTCCTTGTCGCGGGGCTTGGCGCCCAGCAGGGCCACCTCGGCCAGCGGGGCCTTCGGGGCCGCGCCCTTGGCCTCCTTGCGGACCTTGTTCTCGCCGCCCTGGTAGGCGGTGAACGCGTACGCGCCCAGCAGGGCGCCCTCGGCGACGGCGGTGACGGCCGAGGCGTCCTCCAGCGGGAGGGCGAACGCGGCCTTCTTGGTGCCGTGCAGCGCGCGGGCGGCGGCGCCGGCGGCGCGGCGCAGCACCTCCTCGTCGAACGACTCGTCCTTCTCGGGGACGGAGCCGAGCCCCACCGCCAGCACGACCGGGACCTTGAGGCCCGCCGGGGCCGGCAGCTTGGTGATCTCGCCTTCGGCGCCCGAGGCGCCCAGAGCGTCGAGGACGCCGGCGAGCTTACCGTCGTACGCCTTGTCCACGGCCTCGGCGCCCGCGGCGACGATCGGTCCCTTGGGGCCCTTCGCCACGCCGACCACGAGGGCGTCGGCGCGGAGCGTCGCCGCGCCGGCAGTGCTGAGAGTCAGAGCAGTCACGGTGGTGAAGTCTCGCTTCCGTTTGTGTGTGTGGGCCGAGTGGGTGGACGGCCGTCCGTAGCGATCGTATTCGGGCCCGACAGCCGCCAGAAATGAGCCTACGCGTACGCGCTCGTCCGTACGTCACTCGAAGGTTTGGCAAGTTGTTCGATCAAGAGGCCATCAGGTTCACCCATCTGTGGACTCTGCTCCAGGTTTGCCTCGTAGACCTGACGAGGTCCGAAAGACTCGGTCCACTCTCGCAAGGGGACGCGGGGTTCCTTTGCATGATTTCCACAGAGCCTCCCAGGTCCGGCTGTCCGCCGAGGGCCGAGTCGAGGGATGCCTGCGGGGGGAAAGGCCGAAAATGGTCAACAAGAATCGGATGAACAGGGTCGCCGCGATGATGGCGGCAGCAGCCCTGGTATCCGTGGCAGTACCCGCCGCGACCGCCCAGGCGGCCGCGACACCACGCATCGACCTGAAGGTGCTGGTCGTCGACGACGGCGGCAGCTCGGTCGAGGCGATCACCGCGGAACTCCGCGACACGGGGGTGCCCTACACCCGCGTCCAGCTGGGCAGCAGCGGCCGCCCGGTCATCAACGCGGGCTTCCTCAGCGACACCGTGGACGGCCGTCCGCGCGCCAAGTACCAGGGTGTCGTCCTGCCGAACGAGAACCCGTTCGGCGAGGGTTCGGCCGAGATGGCCGCCCTCACCGCCTACGAGACGACGTACGGCATCCGCCAGGTCGACGCCTACACCTGGGCCCACCCGGGCGTCGGGCTGGAATACACCGACAACGGCGGCTACAGCGGACAGCTCGACGGCACCCAGGCCGCCGTCACCACCGCCGGCAAGGCAGGCCCCTTCGCCTACCTCGGCGGCCAGGTCACCTTCGAGGACAACTCGGCCCTGGTCCCCGAGAGCTACGGCTTCATGGGCAAGCCGCGCCCCGGCTACACCAGCTACGTCGACGCGCCCGTCGGCACCGGCCGCGCCTCGCTCGTCGGCGAGTACGCGCACGACGGCCGCAGCGAACTGGTCGTCACCTTCGGCTACAACCAGTACCAGCAGCAGTTCCGACTGCTCGCCCGCGGCATCGTCGACTGGCTGACCCAGGGGGTGCACCTCGGCCAGAGCCGCAACTACTTCGCGGTCCACGTCGACGACGTCTTCGCCCCCGACGCCCGCTGGAGCAAGGACCTGAACTGCACGCCGGGCGACTACGCCTGCGCGGGCGGCGAGGGCAAGGAGAGCACCATCCGGATGAGCGCCGCCGACGCCGTGTACGCGGCGCAGTGGCAGACGTCGAAGAGCTTCAAGCTCGACATGCTCTTCAACGGCGGTGCCGGGGAGGAGTGGAAGGCCGAGAACGGCGGTGTCGACGCGCTGACCGCCCAGCTCGTCGCCGACCGCGCCAAGTACCGCTGGATGAACCACACCTACACCCACCCGTTCCTCGGCTGCGTCCAGAACACCACCGTCGCACCGTGGACCTGTACGAAGAACTCCGCCGGCGCGATCCAGTACATGAGCCGCGCCGAGATCTCCGCCCAGATCCGCGACAACAACAACTGGGCGGCCTCCAAGGGCATCACCACGGACAAGACCGAACTGGTCACCGGTGAGCACTCCGGCCTCAAGACCGCACCGCAGCAGCCCGTGGACAACCCCAACCTCGCCGGCGCCCTCGCCGACAACGGGGTCAAGTGGGCGGGCAGCGACAACTCCCGCGAACCCGCGCAGCGCGCGGTCGGCGCGGCCCTCACGGTCCCCCGGCACCCGATGAACGTGTACTACAACACGGGCACCAACTCCGAGATGGCCGACGAGTACAACTGGATCTACACCAGCCGCGCCCAGGGCGGAAGCGGCGTCTGTGAGGACAATCCGGCGACCTCCACCTGCCTGCCGGCCCCGCTGGACGTCAACACCGGCTACCTCGACACCATCGTCCCGGCCGAGGCCCGCACCGCCCTGCGCCACGTCCTGGCCAACGACCCCCGCCCGCACTACGTCCACCAGTCCAACCTCGCCGAGGACCGCACCCTCTACCCGGTGCTCAACCAGGTCCTCGACACCTACCGCGCCCTCTACGCCCCCAGCGCGCCGATCGTGAACCAGAGCATGAAGGACACCGGCGTCGAGTTCCAGCGCCGCGCCGCCTGGGACAAGGCCCTCGCGGACGGCAAGGTCACCGCCTACCGCATCGGCAAGGACGTCACCATCAAGGCGCCCTCCGGGGTCGTCGCCCCGGTGACCGCCCCCACCGGCACCAAGAAGCAGCTGCTGCTCGGCACCGCCGACTTCGGCACCGCGTACGCCGGTACCCGCTCCACCTGGACCGGTCCCGAGCTGCTCCAGAGCGCCGTCACGCTCAAGCTGCCCAGCTGACCGTCCCGCACATCACCACGCGTACCAGTACCACCTAGCGCCGGCGCTCCGCGAACCCACGGGCGCCGGCCCCTTTTCCGTCCTGGGGGGACACACCGTATGAGTCATGGGCGTCACGTCACCATGCTCACCGAAGGCACCTACCCGCACGTCCACGGGGGCGTCAGCACCTGGTGCGACCAACTCGTGCGAGGTATGCCGGAAGTCGACTTCAACGTCATAGCCCTGACCGGCTCCGGACGAGAGCCGGTCACCTGGGAACTGCCCCGCAACGTCTACCGGCACACCGCCTTCCCGCTGTGGGGGCCGCTCCCGCCCCGCAGCCGCCGGTCGGTCCTGCGCGGCAGGGCCCACCGCCGCTTCACCCAGGTCTACGAGAGCTTCCTGCTCTCCCTGCTCGACCCCGAGCCCGATCCCGCCCGGCACAGCTTCTCCGAGGCCCTGCGCGAACTGGCCGTCCTGGCCCGGGCCGGAAAGCTCGCACCGGCCCTGCGGTCCGAATCCGTCCTGCGGCTGCTGATGGCCGTATGGACCCGGCCCGGACTCGTCACCGCCGACGCAGCGCCCACCATCCACGACGCGCTCACCGCCACCGACCTGCTGGAACACGCACTGCGCCCGCTCAGTGTCCGGATCCCGCCCGACAGCGTCGCGCACGCCGTCAGCAGCGGCCTCGCCACCCTCCCGGCCCTCGCCGCCAAGTACCTCGACGGCGTCCCCTTCCTGCTCACCGAGCACGGCATCTACCTGCGCGAGCGCTACCTCGGCTACCGCAGCGCCGCCCAACGCTGGCCCGTCAAGGCCCTGATGCTCGGCTTCTACCGCGAGCTCAACACCGAGGGCTACCGGCAGGCCGACCTGATCACCCCGTGCAACCAGTACAACCGCCGCTGGGAGGAACGCGGAGGCGCCGAATCCGAGCGCATCCGCACCGTCTACAACGGCGTCGACCCGCACGCCTTCCCCGAGGCCGGACCCGAACCCGACGTGCCCACCCTCAGCTGGTGCGGCCGCATCGACCCGATCAAGGACCTCGAAACCCTCATCCGGGCCTACGCCTTCATGCGCGAGGAACTGCCCGCCCTGCGGCTGCGCCTCTTCGGCCCCGTGCCGGCCGGCTGCGAGGAGTACAAGCTCCGCCTGGAGAAGCTCGCCGCCGAACTCGGCGTGACCGACGGGATCACCTACGAGGGCCGCATCGACCAGGTGGCCACGGCCTACGCGGCCGGCAGCGTCGTCATGCTGTCCTCCATCAGCGAGGGCTTCCCCTTCAGCATCATCGAAGCCATGTCCTGCGGCCGCACCACCGTCTCCACCGACGTCGGCGGAGTCCGCGAGGCCGTCGGCGACACCGGCCTCGTCGTCCCGCCCCGCGAACCCGAGACCATGGCCCGCGCCACCCTCGCCCTGCTCCGCGACGACCGACGCCGCGCCGAGCTCGGCCGCCTGTCCCGCAAGCGGGTCGTGGAGAAGTTCACCCTCCACCAGTCCGTGGACGGCTTCCGGCACATCTACCGCGAACTCGCCGGCCAGCCCGTCCTGCCCGTCCACGCGGGCGACGAATGGACCCAGCGGCTCGCCGACCCCTGGTACCGCGAACTCGCCGCCGACGGGAGCCTTTGGTGAGCGGATCCCTCTGGCTCAAGCCGCCCGGCTCCGGTCCCGGCGCCGGCGCCGACACGCTCCCGGCCGTCCCCCGGCCGCGCCGCGGCGCCGACGTCACCGCGGCCGATGCCGCCGCCGACCCGATGGACGAACTCGCCGAACGCCTCGACGTGTTCATCGCCTCGGCCGTCCACCCCGACGAGATCGCCGCCATCCTCGAATCCGACGGCATGACGGACGAGTACATCCGGCTCACCTACGGCCGGCACGACTCCTTCGCCCTCGCCGAGGAGCTCTACGCCCGGGTGCCCCGCTCCTTCCCGGAGCCGGGCGCCGCCCCCGACCCCTGGAAGGTCTCCCTCACCGCCTGCCTGCTACGCGGGGTGATCTTCGCCCTGCCCGGCCTGGCCTACCTGCTCGGCGCACCCCTGCTCGAAGGCCCGCAGGACCGCCTCGGCCTGCCCGCCGGGACCCTGACCCTGCTCGCCGGCGCGCTCATCGGCTGGGTCTGGGACCAGACCCTGTCCCACCGGGCCTACTCCTGGCTCGGCCTCGGCGACCGGCGTGCCGCCGGGCGGACCCTGCTCGTCGGCGCCCCCGTCGGCGCCCTGCTGGGCACCGCCGCCGCACTGTCGGTGCCCGGCGGACCCCCGTTCTCCTACGCCTTCGCCGCCGGACAGGCCTTCTACGTCGGGGCCGCCACCGTCCTGCTGGTCCTCGGCCGGGAACGGGTCCTGCTCGCCGCCCTCGCCCCGATGGCCGTCGGAGCACTGCTCGCGCTCTTCGTCGACCTGCCCGTACCGGTCCGGGTGACCCTGCTCGTGACCTCCCTGCTGGCCGCCTGCACCCTGGCCCTACGGGAACTCCCGCTGGCCGACGGGCTCCGGTCCGCCGCCCGCCGGATCCGCAACCACGCGGCCCGTCGCCCCGGACAGGGCCCCGTGCGCTGGCAGATGCTGCGCGGCGCCGAGGAGGACTTCGCACCCCGCGGACCCCGGATCGGGGACTCGGTCCCCTACGGGGTCTTCGGCCTCGGCACCGGCCTGCTCGTGCTGTACGCCGCCCTCGGCGAGGTCCTCGCCGGAGGCCCCGCCGAAGCGGTCGCCGCCCCCTCGGCCGTGGCCCTCACCCTCAGCATGGGACCGGCCGAATGGCTGCTCCACCGGTTCCGCAGCGGGAGCCTCTCCGGGCTCCAGGGGGCCCGCTCGCCGCGGGCCTTCCGGCGCCGGATGCTCACCACCTTGACCCGGTGCCTCGCCGTCTACCTGACCGTCCTGCTGGCCCTGGGGCTGGCGGGCACCCTGCTCTGGCCCGACGCCCCCGTCCTCACCGGGGTCCGGATCGCGACCCTGCTGCTGCTCGGGGCCGTCATGTGGACCGGGCTGCTCCTGCAGTCCTTCGGAGCCGTCCGGCCCGCGGCCGTCGTCTGCTCCTCGGCCGCCGTCGCCCAGAGCCTGGCCCTGCTGACCGGGCTGGGCCAACCCCGAGCGGTCCAACTGGTGGTGGCCGGCGCGGCCGCCACCGTACTGGCCGGCCTGGTCTGCCTGCTCCTCGGCCGCGCGACCGCCCACCGATGACGCACCACCCGTACGAGAAGAAGGACCCCATGCTGCTGGTGCCCCTCTACGAGCATCCCGCCGACCGGCCGGAAGCCTGGGAGCGGCTGATCCGCTCCGCCGGCCGGCTGCACTCGGTGGTCCTCAACCCCGACAGCGGACCGGGCGCCGCCCGCGACGAACGCTTCGCCGCCGTCGCCGAGCGGCTGCGCGAGGTCGGCGTACCCGTCCTCGGATACGCCGACACCGACTACGGGCGGCGCCCGCACGCCCAGGTGGTGCAGGACCTGCTGCGCCACCGCGACTGGTACGCCACCGACGGGGCCTTCCTCGACCAAGCCTCCGCCGACCCGGAACTGCTCCCGCACTACGGGCGGCTCGCGGTCGCCGCCCGGGCCGCCGGCGCCCAGACCCTCGTCCTCAACCACGGGGTCCACCCGCACCCCGGCTACGCCGAACTCGCCGACCTGCTCGTCACCTTCGAGGGCCCCTGGGACGCCTACCGGGACGCGGCCGCCGTACCGCCCTGGACCGCCGACCACCCCGCCGGGCGGTTCTGCCACCTCGTGTACGGGGTCCCGCCGGGCGCACTCGCCGCCCGGCTCGCCGAGGAACTCGCCGCCGAACGCGGAGCCGGGGTGCACTGCGCCGTCCCCGGCAGTGGCGCGCACCCCTGGGGGACCCTGCCGTACGCCCTGGAGGCGGCCGGATGAGGAAGCTCGCCCTCGCGCTGGCCGTGCCCCTGCTGCTGCTCGCCGCCTGTACCAGCCCCCCGCCCGAACCGGAACGGGACGAGCTGTCGCCCGACCCGGCGCCGGGGCAGCGGTGGCAGCCGAAACCGGGGGTCGGCTGGCAGTGGCAGCTCACCGGGAAGCTCGACACCTCGGTGAAGGCGGCCGTCTACGACGTCGACGGGTTCAACACCACGAAGGAGCAGGTCGCCACCCTGAAGAAGGACGGCCGCAAGACCATCTGCTACCTCTCGACCGGCGCCTGGGAGGACTTCCGACCGGACGCCGACGCCTTCCCGAAGGCACTGCTCGGCGAGGGCAACGGCTGGGAGGGCGAGCGCTGGCTGGACATCCGGGCCCTGACGCAACTGGAACCGCTGATGGGCAAGCGGTTCGACATGTGCAAGGAGAAGGGCTTCGACGCGGTGGAGCCCGACAACATGGACGCCTACACCAACCGTTCCGGCTTCCCGCTGACCGCGGACGACCAGCTGAAGTACAACCGCCTGATCGCCCGGCTGGTGCACGACCGGGGCATGTCGGTGGGGCTGAAGAACGACCTGGACCAGATCCCGGAGCTGGTCGGGGACTTCGACTTCGCGGTGAACGAGCAGTGCGTGGAGTACGAGGAGTGCGACCGGTACGAGCCGTTCGTCGACGCGGGCAAGGCGGTCTTCCACGTGGAGTACGAGGGCCGCCTGACCCGCTGGTGCCCGGTCGCTCGCGCGGCGAAGCTGAGCTCCATGCAGAAACGGTACGACTTGGACGCGTGGCGCAAACTCTGCCCGTAGCCTCGCCGGCATGTTCCCTCAGAGCAGGGCCACTCCCCGCCTCGCCGGCATGTTCCGTCAGGCCGGGGCCACCTTCAGCCTCGCCGGCGTTTGAGGCGCGGGTCCGGGCGGAGCCCGGTGCCCGGCGGAGCCGGGTTCCCTGGGGCGCCGCCCCAGACCCCGCGCCTCAAACGCCGGCGAGGCTGAATGAGCCCGGCCGAGGCTGAAATGGTCCGGCCGGGGCCGGAAAGGGCCGCTACCCCAGGGGGAGGATGGCGTGGACGCGGTAGCCGCCGCCGAAGCGGGGGCCCGCGAAGCAGGTGCCGCCCAGGGCGCCGGTGCGCTCCCGCATGCCGAGCAGCCCGTGGCCCCCGCCCGGATCGGTCGGTTCCGGCGCCGGGTCCGCCGACTCGCCGCCGTCGTCCAGGACCGTCACCTCCACCGACGGCCCCACCCGCACCACGCTGACCTCCGCCTTCGCCCCCGGCCCCGCGTGCTTGCGTACGTTCGTCAGCGCCTCCTGGATCACCCGGTACGCCGCCAGGTCCACCGCCGCCGGCAGTGCCCCCGCCTGCGGCGTCCCGTCCAGCTGGACGATGACCTCCACCGGCAGTCCGGCGTGCCGGAAGGTGTCCACCAGCTCGTCCAGGACGCCGAGCCCCGGCGCGGGCTCCGTCGGCGCCTCCGGGTCGCCCGACTGCCGCAGCAGCCCGACCGTGGCCCGCAGTTCGTTCAGCGCCGACCGGCTGGCGTCCCGTACGTGCGCGAGCGCCTCCTTGGCCTGGTCCGGGCGCTTGTCCATGACGTGCGCGGCCACTCCCGCCTGCACGTTGACCAGGGCGATGTGATGGGCGACCACGTCGTGCAGGTCCCGGGCGATCCGCAGCCGCTCCTCGGCGACCCGCCGCCTGGCCTCCTCCTCCCGGGTCCGCTCGGCGCGCTCGGCCCGTTCCCGGATGGCGTCGACGAAGGCCCGCCGGCTGCGCACGGCGTCGCCGGCGGCCGCGGCCATCCCGGTCCAGGCGAAGATCCCGATGTTCTCCTGCGCGTACCAGGGCAGCGGCCCGGCCAGCATGGCCACGCCCGTCAGCCCGGCCATGGTGAGCAGCCCGATCCGCCAGGTCGTCGGCCGGTCGGTGCGCGAGGCCACCGTGTACAGGGCGATCACCGTGCACATCGCGACGGGCGCCCGCGGTTCCCCGGTGGTCAGCTCCAGCAGGGACAGCCCGCAGGTCACGGCGAGCACGGCCCTCGGCTGCCGGCGCCGGAACACCAGGGCGGTCGCGCCGAGCAGCATCAGCAGCAGCGAGAACGGCTCGGGGGTGCGCGTCCCGAAGGTGGGCCCATGCGGCCCGTGCGGATCGGCGAAGGAGCCGAGGACCATGGAGACGAAGGCCCCGAACGCCAGCACGGCATCGGTGGCGAGCGGATGGGCCCGCATCCACTGCCGGGTGGGGGCGAACGGCCCGAGGTCTGTCGTCACCCGGCTACGGTACGGCCTGATCCACCGGGGCCCCCTACGGCGGAGGGGGGTGCCCCAGTGAAGCGCGCGCCCGCACCGTCCCCCAGCGGGCCCGCACCACGCACACCGCCATGACGGCGGTGATGGCCGCCAGGTGCTCCTTGCCCGCAAGGTTGTCCTTGACCAGCACCTCGCCGATCATCGCCAGGATCACCAAGGCTCCGGTCAGGTACGCCCGGTAGCGCCAGCAGAGGTAGATGGCCAGCCCCACCACCGCCGCCGAGGGCCCGGTGTCGTTGACGATCCGGTCGGACACCGGCAGGCCGAGAGGATGCTCCGGCCCGAGCGCGAGCCCGATCCGGGCGTACATGGTTCCGGCGAGCGTGGCGACGTAGCCGATCAGCAGGGTGCGCCACCAGCCGATGCAGATCTCGGCGATGCCGAAGACGAGCAGGATCTGCGCGAGCGCCCCCCACACCGGCAGGTCCAGGGCGGGGACGAACAGGGACAGCGGGGTGCGCAGGAGGGCCGGCCCGAGCGGGTCGACGGCTTTGACCGATCCGAGGTTCTGGACCGGCTGGAACCCCCAGGAGGTGTTCTGGACGATCTGGAAGACCGAGGTCAGGCAGACCGCGCCGATGGTCATCGGGATGGCCCGCCACGTGTCGCGGACCAGCGCGTCCCGGACGGTCCAGAACATGGGTCCCCACTCACGGCGGGCGAACTGCCGCAGTGGGGACGTGTTCCACGCTGTCAACGGCGGGTCTCCAGGTGTCTGCGGTGCAGCCACTTCGGAAGGCCGGGGGCCTCCAGGAAGCCTTCGGCCCGGCCGGCCGCGACACCGATCCGCAGCAGGTCCGAACTCTTCTCGAAGAGCATGAACCGCGGTTCCCAGATCGGCCGGTATTTGGCGTTGGCCCGGTAGAGGGACTCGATCTGCCACCAGCGGGAGAAGAAGCTGAGCAGCGAGCGCCACATGCGCAGCACCGGACCGGCGCCGAGCCGGGAGCCGCGCTCGAAGACGGACCGGAACATCGCGAAGTTGAGGGAGACCTGGGTGACCCCGATCTCCTTGGAGCGTTCGAGGAGTTCGATGACCATGAACTCCATCAGGCCGTTCTCGGAGTTCCGGTCGCGGCGCATCAGGTCCAGCGACAGTCCCTTGGGTCCCCACGGTACGAAGGACAGCACGGCCCGCAGTTCGCCGTTGCCGTCGGTGCACTCCAGCATCACGCACTGGCCGTCCGCGGGGTCACCCAGCCGGCCCAGAGCCATGGAGAAGCCGCGCTCGGTGGCGCCGTCGCGCCAGTCGTCGGCGCGGCGCACCAGCTCGGCCATCTCGTCGGCGGGGATGTCGTCGTGGCGGCGGATGCGGACGGTGTACCCGGCCCGCTTGACGCGGTTGAAGGCCTGTCGGACGGTCCGCATGGCGCGGCCCTCCAGGGTGAACTCGGCGGTCTCGACGATCGCCTCGTCACCGAGTTCGAGGGCGTCCAGGCCGTGCCGGGCGTAGATCTGCCCGGCCTCCTCGCTCGCCCCCATCACGGCCGGTACCCAACCGTGCTCGCGGGCCTCGGCCAGCCACGGATCGATGGCGCCCGGCCAGGCCTCGGGGTCGCCGATCGGGTCGCCGGAGGCCAGCGAGACCCCGCCGACGACGCGGTAGGTGACGGCGGCCTTGCCGGTGGGGGACCAGATGACGGACTTCTCGCGGCGCAACGCGAAGTAGCCGAGGGAGTCGCGGTCGCCCTGCCGGGCCAGCAGCGCCCGCAGCCGCTCCTCGTCCTCCTCGCTGATCGGGTCGACGGCGCGGCGCGAGCGGAAGGCGGCGAACAGCACGGCGATCAGCACCAGCATCGACATGACGTTGATGACGACGTCCACCCAGCCGGGCGTGGTGATCGCCTCGGAGGCCCGCTCACCGGGCGTCAGGGTGATCAGCCGCATCACGCCGTACCACCAGCGCTCCGGGAAGGAGGCCTCGGCGCTGAGCGGGGAGGTGTTGTTGGCGCCGACGAGCAGGGCCGCGATCAGCGAGGTGAACAGCAGGCCGACGGCGGCGACCGCGCTGGCGAGCGTCGGGTTGGAACGGTCGCCCTTGGCGTAGAACTCGCGGCGGCCCAGCAGCAGGGCCCCGGTGAAGACGACGGTCACGACCAGGGAGACCCAGTTCTGGGCGTGCTCACGGATTTCCTCGTGCGTGCGGAGCGCGTTGGCGAGCAGCAGGGCCAGGAGGCCGCTGATGGCGAGGTTGAGGATCCAGGAGGCCCGCTTGCGGCGGCCGAGGGTGACGGCGAGGAGCAGGGTGGACAGCCCGGAGGCGAACCCGGCGCTGAGCATGTACGGGGTGTAGAAGTCCTCGACGCTGTGGCGTCTGAGGTCCTGTCCCAGCGAAACCCACACCGCGCTGAGGAAGTTCAAGAAGGTGACGACGCGCAGGTACCACACCGCGAACGCGGCGCCGTGCCGTGAAGGGGCGCTCCCGCGGCCGGTCTCCCGGCCGCTGCCCGTGGCCCTGCCGGCGGGGTCGCCGCCGGTCTCTTTCCTGCCGGCTGACGGACCGGTCGCCGGTGCGGCGGTGCGGTCGGTCTCTGCGCTGGTCAAACGGACCTCTCCCATAAAAAGCGATCATATGGGGCGCAGCTGTCCGTGATGGTGCGGTCGGGGGCCACGGCCTGGTCAGGACCGCGGCCCCCGGCGGCTCATTCCGTCGGCCCCTCCACCGCCCGCTCCGGGAGTTCCGCCGCGAGTGCGGCGGCCGCCTGGACGAGGGGGAGAGCCAGCAGTGCCCCGGTGCCTTCACCTACTGTGACGCCGTGGTCGAGCACGGGGTTGAGCGCCATTCGGTCAAGTGCCTTCGCCTGGCCCGGCTCGCCGCTGGCCTGTCCGGCCAGCCACCAGTCAGGAGCCCGGAACGCGGCCCGCTGGGCCACCAGCCCGCACGCGGCCGAAACGACACCGTCAAGGATGACCGGAGTACGGCGCACCGCGCACTGGAGGAGGAATCCGGTGATGGCGGCCACGTCCGCACCGCCGACCGCGGCCAGCAGCGCCACCTGGTCGCCCAGGACCGGGCGGGCCCGGCGCAGCGCGTCGCGGATCGCCGCGCACTTGCGCATCCAGGCCAGGTCGTCGATGGGCAGGCCGCCGCGGCCCGTGACCACCGAGGCGTCGGTTCCGCACAGTGCGGCGACGAGGGTCGCGGCGACCGTGGTGCCGCCCACGCTCAGGTCGCCGAGAACGACCAGGTCCGTTCCGGAGTCGGCCTCCTCGTCGGCGATCCGCATCCCGAGCCGCACCGCGGCCTCGGCCTCCTCGACCGTCAGCGCGTCCTCCACGTCGATCCGGCCGCTGCCACGCCGGACCCGGTGCCCGACCACGTCCGCGGGGAGCAGCTCCGGATCGCAGTCCAGCCCGGCGTCGACGATCCGTATGGTGGCGCCGAGTCGGCCGGCCAGGACCGCGACGGGGCTGGCGCCTTCGAGGACGGACCGCACCAGTTCGTGGCCGGAAGACGCGGGTCGGGCGGAGACGCCCGCGGTGGCGATCCCGTGGTCGGCGGCGAACAGCACCACACGCGGCCGCTCGATCGGCTTGACCGGAACTCGACCCTGCGCGGCGGCGAGCCACTCGGCGAGTTCGTCGAGCCGGCCCAGCGCGCCCGGCGGGACGGCGAGGCGCTCACGGCGTTCCTCGGCGTCACGCCGGACGCCCCCGTCGGGGCGCTCGATCAGATCGGAGAAGTCGTCGAGATTCAGCGTGCTCATCTGCCAGAGAGTACAGCCGGTGAGGCCCTCCCTCAGGCCTTGGGCGACCTGTTCCGGCCCGGTCGCGGAAGGACGGAACACCCGTCGGCGGACCGGCCGTCGGACCCGTCCTCCCACCCGCCGTCGGACCCCTCCTCGTCGCGCCGCGCCGCGCCGTCCGCGGCTATTCCTTGAGCACGGTCACCAGACCCGCGACGACGAGGAGTACGTGCTCGCACTCGCCCGCGACGGCCGCGTTCAGCCGGCCCAGCTCGTCCCGGAAGCGACGGCCCGAGGAGGTCGCCGGGACGACGCCCGAGCCGACCTCGTTGCTGACCAGCACCACCGGACGACGGGTCGCGCGCACGGCCGCCACCAACTCGGCGGTCCGCTCGGCGAGCTGCTGCCGCCCGCCCTTGGCCCACACCTCGTCGTCCCAGGCCCCGGCCCGGTCCATCGCGTCCGTCAGCCACAACGCCAGGCAGTCGATCAGCAGCGGCGGCCCGTCGGCGGCCAGCAACGGCGCCAACTCGCACGTCTCCACCGTCCGCCAGCTCGCCGGCCGGCGCTCCCGGTGCAGGCCGACCCGCTGGGACCATTCCGCGTCCCCGTCCCGGGTGCCGCCGGTGGCCACGTAGACCACCTCGGGGAAGGATTCCAGCCGCCGCTCCGCCTCCACGGACTTGCCGGAGCGGGCCCCGCCCAGCACCAGCGTCCGGCGCGGCAGGTCGGGCACCACGGCGTACTCCCCGACGATCACCGTCGTCCCGTCCGGCACCGCCCGGGCCCCGGCCGCCGCGCACCGGCGCTCCAGCTCCCGGCCCGGCGGGGTGTCGTGGTCCAGGTGGACGGCGATCACGTCCGTGCCCGGGCCGACCGCGCCGCTCGCCCGCAGTCGCGCCAGTGCCTCGGGTCGGCCCGGCACGTCCATGAGAACCATGTCGTACGGGCGCTTCCCGGCCTGGTCGGCGACCCCGGCCGGGGCCCCGCCCGGCGGCAGGTACAGCAGCCGGACGCCGTCCGGGCCGGTCACCTCGTACCCGGTGCCCGGCGCGTCCATCGGCACCGCCCGCACCCGGTGTCCGGAGATCACCGCCAGCTCCCGCCCGTCCGGCACCCGCCCGGCGGCCGGCAGCCCGGGCGGCAGCTCGACCGCGGGCCCGTCGTGCGGGTGGGTCAGCAGCACCTGCCGCACCCCGGCCAGCGAATGCCCGGCCCGGGCGCCCGCCAGTACCGCCCCGGGGGTCAGATCCAGCAACAGCGCCCCGTCGACGAGAACGGCCGTGGCGGCGCGGGAGCGCGTGCCGACGGAGACGGCGCAGGCTGCGCAGGGGCAGCCGGGTCGGGGCAGGCCCTCGGGTGTTCCGGTGCCGAGCAGAGTGAGTTCCACAGGATGATCCTCCCGCGTCGCCGAGACTGCTGCGCGCCCGGTTACTCTGCGGGCACACTCAGGTCAGGAAGCGTGCGAGCAACGGAGGCGGACATGGCGTGGACGTGGCGGTTCGAGACGGCCGACGGCACCGAGACGAGCCCGTCGGTGGTACCCGAGGAGTTCACCACGCAGGGGGACGCGGAGTCCTGGGTCGGTGAGTACTGGAAGGACCTGCTGGAAGGCGGCGTCGAGCAGGTGAAGCTGTCCGACGACGGCGGTACCGAGCTCTACACGATGAGCCTGCGGGCCGCACTGGACGCGTAGCCCTGCCGGAGGCTCGGCGGTTCCAGGGCCACCACCTGGTGCGGGGAGGGGCGGGTCGGGGGGAGAACCCCGGCCCGCCCCTTCCTCTCACATGTCCCGAAAGGGCCCGCGGCAGGGGACCCGCACAACGGGGGTCAGCCCCGCACGCCGCACAGGTGCAGCAGTGCGGCCACACCCCGGTAGGGGTCGATCCGCCCGGCGCGGTCCTCGGCGGCCAGCAGCCGCTCCAGCTCCTCGTCGGGCGGCAGGATCTCGCCCGCCTCGGTGCCGTCGGTGAAGACGCGGACCCCGTACCAGGACTGCAGCGGCGCACCGATCCCCGACAGGGTCGCGGTCAGTCCGGCCAGCCGGTCCGCGCGGACGTCCAGGCCCAGCCGGTTCGTGTAGTCGGTGGAGTCGAACGCGGCCAGCGCGCCCTTCCAGTCGCCGTCCAGGCCCGGCCGCATGGCGAGCGCGTCGCCGTTGCGCACCAGCAGGGACAGCAGTCCGCCCGGGGCCAGCATCCGGGCCAGCCCGGCGAGCATCGCGTCCGGTTCGGGCACGTACATCAGCACCCCGTGGCACAGCACCACGTCGAAGCTGCCCGGCAGGAAGTGCGCGCCGGTCTCGCGGCCGTCACCCTCCAGCAGGGTGACCCGGGCGCGGATCCCCTCGGGCTCCGCGGCCAGCGCCTCACGGGCGACGGCCAGCATGCCCGCGTCCTGCTCCAGACCCGTCACCTTGTGCCCGGCGCGGGCCAGCCGCAGTGCCTGCGTGCCCTGGCCCATGCCGACGTCGAGCACGCGCAGCCGCTGCCCGACCGGGAAACGCTGCGCGATCTGCTCGTCGACCTGCCGGCCGACGAGCTCCTGGCGGACCGCGTTACGCAGTCCGCCCAGTCCTTCCAGCCAGAGCCGGGCGCCTTCCGCGAAGCCTTCCCCCGAGGCGCCGGGCGTGGCTCGGCTCAGGGCCGTTCCCCACGCTTGACCTGGGGCTTCGGGAGGCGGAGCCGGCGCATCTGGAGGGTGCGCATGAGGCCGTAGGCGATGGCGCCGCGGCGGGGCTCGTCCGGGAAGCGCGTGGCCAGGGCCTTGCGGAGGCGGAAGACCAGACCGATCGAGTCGAGGAGGATCAGAATGATCACACCGAGCCACAGCACCAGCGCGATGCTCTGGATCGACGACTGCCGCACCATGCTCAGCACCAGGATGATCACTGCCAGGGGCAGGAACATCTCGGCCACCGAGTAGCGGGCGTCCACGTAGTCGCGGACGAACCGGCGCACGGGACCCTTGTCACGGGTGGGCAGGTAACGCTCGTCGCCGTTGGCCAGCGCCTCGCGCTGCTTGGCCATCTCGGTGCGACGGCGCTCACGGGCTCGCTTGGCATCCTCCTTGCGATTGCCGGTCGAGGCCACCACGGCCTTGCGCTGCGACTGGGCCACAGCACGCTTCGGCGTAGGGCGGCCCTTCGGGGCCTGCGGGTCACGGGGCTGCGAGAGGTCGGCGCTCACCTTGTCGGTGGCGGCGGCCTTCTCTTCCTTGGAGGAGCGGCTACCAAACACAAAACCCAAGCCTACGTGGTTGCGGGCATGGGCCCCACCCCGCTGGGGAACGATCCGGCAACGGCGGGCGTCCTTCCCCTTGCACGGTCCGTGCGGTGGGCCCGTTCTCCTGGGATCACCTACTCCTTACGCCTGACAGGGCGGGGGCGTAGTCGTCCTGGAGGAGGAGCACATCCGTACTCGAACAGTGCGGTAATGGAGACAGGGCCCGTACTGTGGGTTCTGTCGGTGACCTGGAGCACAGTCCGTCTAGAAGGGGGCGCGCGAAGCCCATGAGCGGTGTCATGAAGCGTATGGGGATGATCTTCCGCGCGAAGGCGAACAAGGCCCTTGACCGGGCCGAGGACCCGCGCGAAACCCTCGACTACTCGTACCAGAAGCAGCTGGAGCTGCTGCAGAAGGTGCGCCGCGGGGTCGCCGACGTGGCGACCTCCCGCAAGCGCCTGGAGCTGCAGCTGAACCAGCTCCAGGGACAGTCCGCCAAGCTGGAGGACCAGGGCCGCAAGGCCCTCGCCCTGGGCCGCGAGGACCTGGCCCGTGAGGCCCTGTCCCGGCGCGCCTCCCTCCAGCAGCAGGTCAGCGACCTGGAGGTGCAGCACCAGACCCTCCAGGGCGAGGAGGAGAAGCTGACGCTGGCCGCCCAGCGACTGCAGGCCAAGGTGGACGCCTTCCGGACGAAGAAGGAGACCATCAAGGCCACCTACACGGCGGCGCAGGCGCAGACCCGCATCGCGGAGTCCTTCTCCGGCATCTCCGAGGAGATGAGCGACGTCGGCCTCGCGATCCAGCGGGCCGAGGACAAGACCGCGCAGCTGCAGGCCCGTGCCGGCGCGATCGACGAGCTGCTGGCCTCCGGCGCGCTCGACGACCAGAGCGGCCTCGGCTCCAAGGACGACATCCAGGCCGAGCTCGACCGTCTCTCGGGCGGTACGGACGTGGAGCTGGAGCTCCAGCGCATGAAGGCCGAGCTGGCGGGCGGCCCGGCCGCCCAGCAGCAGGCCATCGAGGGCGGCGCCCAGGGCAACGGGCAGCAGCCGCAGACGCCGCACCGGTTCGACAAGCAGTAGGACGGGGCCCGTCATGATTGTCCGCATCATGGGGGAAGGCCAGCTGGAAGTGGCCGACATCCACTTCCCCGAGCTCAACAAGCTGGACGACGAACTGCTCGCGGAGATGGAGGGCGGTGACGAGGAGGGCTTCCGGCGGACGCTGGGCGCACTGCTCGACGCCGTACGGCGGCTCGGCACACCGCTCGCGGACGACGCGCTGGAACCGTCCGAGCTGATCCTCCCCGCGGCGGACGCCGCCTTGGACGAGGTCAGGGCGATGCTCAGCGACGACGGCCTGATCCCGGGCTGAGCCCCGGACCGGGCACACACCGACAGCACGGCGGCGGGCCCGCACCCTTCGAGGGGGCGGGCCCGCCGTCGTCGTCAGTGCCGGGGCGGTTTCTCCGGGGACACGGGGTGCTCCGGGTCCGGGGTCCCCCCGATGAAGTTCTCGAACGCGCGACGCGGCCGCGCCCAGCGCCGGTCGTGGTGGAAGGCCCGTAGCTCGGTCTTGGCCCGGGCGCGCGGCCGGTTCCCGTAGAACCGCTTCGCGTACGGGGACCCGGGCCGGGCCAGCCGGATCGCGCCGACCAGCGCCACCAAGGGGACGACCAGGCCGAAGAGCGCGGTGCGCGCCTTGCCCTTCCACAGGGCGATCAGGGCCAGGAAGAAGTTGGTGGCCCCGTTCATGACGACCAGGCCGCGGCTCTGGCGCTCCTCGCTGGACAGGTCGTTCACCCCGAAGGGCACGAAACCGCCGATGACCAGGGCCACGACGGCGGCCGTGATCACCACCAGCTCCACGCTCTTGCGGCCCTGCTCGCTCCAGTAGACGTCGTCGAGGTGCAGGATCAGCGCGAACTCGTCCAGGACCAGGCCCGCGCCCAGGCCGAAGATCACAGCCGAGGCGTAGGCGCCGAAGCCGTACCGGCCGCTGCCGACCGCGCCGAAACCGCCGATGATCACGAGGATCACGCCCGGCACCACGTGGTGGATGTGCAGACCGCCCGGCGTGACGTTCTTGAAGGGCCCCCGGCCGGCCCGGATCATCCGGGTGATCATGCGGGTGACCAGGAACGACAGTACGAAGGAGAGCAGCGCGAGCAGGAGCGGCAGCTTCCCCGGTTCGACGATGTTCCGATACCACCAGTGACCCATCCCACTGACTCCCTATTTGGCATGTAATGGGTAATTTACCGTCCGCGACGAGCGGGTACCGTTCCCGCCGATGACAGATTCGTTCGACGGCCCGCCCCAGACGCCGCCCCCGGAACGCGCCTCGTTCCCCGACGGCGTCCGTTTCGCGTTCGGCACCCTCACCGTGCTGCCCGCCCGCATCACCCGCTGGGACCGCCCCGCCGCCCGCACCGGAATGGCCTGCGCCCCGCTCGCCGGACTGGTCGTGGGCGTGCTCGCGGCCCTGCCCGGAGTGCTCCTGCTGCTGCTCGGCGGCGGCCCGCTGCTCGCGGCGACCCTCACCGTCGCCGGACCGGCCGCGCTGACCCGGGCCCTGCACCTGGACGGCCTCGCCGACACGGCCGACGGCCTCGGCAGCGCCAAACCGGCCGACGAGGCCCTGCGGATCATGAAGCAGTCCGACATCGGTCCCTTCGGCGTCGTGACCCTGGTGATCGTGCTGCTCGTGCAGGTGGCCGCGCTGTCCGAGATCTACGCCGAGAGCTGGATCCGAGGCGCCCTCGCCGCCGTGGTCGCCGCCGTGGCGGCCCGCCTCGCCATGACCCTGGCCTGCCGCGAAGGCGTACCGGCGGCACGTCCCGGGGGGCTCGGCGCCGCCGTCGCCGGGGCCGTCCCCCGGCGCACCGCCGCCCTGATCACCGCGCTCACCGTCGCCGCCGCCGCGGCCGCCGCGCTGCCCATGGGCCTGCCCGCCGCCGGCCGGAGCGCGGCCGCGGTCCTCGCCGCCCTGCTCGCCGCAGAACTGCTGCTGCGCCGCTGCGTACGCCGCTTCGACGGGGTCACCGGCGACGTCTTCGGCGCCCTGGCCGAGGTCGCGGCGACCTGCGCCCTGATCGTCCTCGCCCTCGGCTGAGCCGGCGGCCGGCCCTCCCACGTACCCTCACCCCGTGGACCACACTGCGACGGACCCGCCCTCCGCCGCGCCCGTCAGGGTGCTGCTCGCCGACGACCAGGCGCTGCTGCGCAGCGCCTTCAAGGTGCTCGTCGACTCCGAACCCGACATGGAGGTCGTCGGGGAGGCCTCCGACGGGGCCGAGGCCTTCGAACTCGCCCGCCGGACGCGCCCCGACGTCGTCCTCATGGACATCCGGATGCCCGGCACCGACGGGCTCGCCGCCACCCGCATGATCAGCGCCGACCCGGAACTCGCCGACGTGCACGTGGTGATGCTGACGACGTTCGAGGTCGACGAGTACGTGGTCTCGGCCCTGCGGGCCGGAGCCTCCGGCTTCCTCGGCAAGGGCGCCGAGCCGGACGAACTGCTCAACGCCATCCGCGTCGCCGCGGCCGGCGAGGCGCTGCTCTCCCCGGCCGCGACCAAAGGGCTCATCGCCACCTTCCTCGCCCAGGGCGGCGGCGCCGGCCCCACCACCGCCGATGCCGGGTCGCACGCGCAGCGGCTCGCCGCACTGACCGTCCGGGAGCGCGAGGTCCTCGTACACGTGGCGGCGGGGCTGTCGAACGACGGGATCGCCGAACGGCTGGAGGTCAGCCCGCTGACCGTCAAGACCCACGTGAACCGGGCGATGGCCAAGCTCGGCGCCCGCGACCGGGCCCAATTGGTGGTTATTGCGTACGAATCAGGACTGGTCCGCCCACGCGCGGAGTAGTTCGGCCGGTACGACGTACTCCAGACGCGGTATGCCGCACATAAGGACGGCACCTGCGAGCGACGAAACACGGCACCGCGGTGCGACAGGGTGGGCGTGCCCTCGCGTTCGTCACTGCAGAGAGATCTCATACCCATGTCGTGGCTGTCCCGCTTCAGCCTGGCCCAAAGGGCCTTGGTCGGCCTCGTGTCGATCGTCGCGCTCCTCTTCGGCGCCATAGCCGTCCCGCAGCTCAAGCAGCAGCTGCTGCCCTCCATCGAACTGCCGATGGTGTCCGTGCTCGCGCCGTACCAGGGCGCCTCGCCCGACGTGGTCGAGAAGCAGGTCGTCGAACCGATCGAGGCCATGCTCAAGGGTGTCGACGGCCTCACCGGCATCACCTCCACCGCGAGCGAGGGCAACGCCCTCATCATGGCCACCTTCGACTACGGCGACAGCGGCACCAAGCAGCTCGTCGCCGACGTCCAGCAGGCCGTGAACCGGGCCCGCGTCCGGCTGCCCGCCGATGTGGACCCGCAGGTCGTGGCCGGTTCCACCGATGACATCCCGACCGTCATCCTGGCCGTCACCTCCGACAAGGACCAGCAGGCGCTCGCCGACCAGCTGGAACGTTCCGTCGTCCCCGTCCTCTCGGACATCGAGGGCGTCGGCCAGGTCACCGTCGACGGCGTCCAGGACCTCCAGGTCACCGTCACCCCCGACAACGCCAAGCTCGCGGCCGCCGGCCTCGACGGCGCCAAGCTCGCCGAGGGCCTCCAGGCGGGCGGCGCGGCCGTCCCCGCCGGCTCCTTCGACGAGGCGGGCAAGAACCGCACCGTGCGCGTCGGCAACGGCTACACCTCCCTCGCCCAGCTCGAAGAGCTGCGCCTGACCCCCGGTCCGGGCAAGCCGGCCGTCCGCCTCGCCGACGTCGCCACCGTGAAGCAGGAGCCGGCCAAGGCCGTCTCCATCACCCGTACCAACGGCAAGCCCAGCCTCGCCCTCGTCCTCACCATGGACAAGGACGGCAGCGCCGTCGCCATCTCCGACGCGGTCAAGGACAAGCTGCCCGAGCTGCGCACCACGCTCGGCGCCGGCGCCGACCTCACCGTCGTCGGCGACCAGGGCCCGGCCGTCGCCAAGTCCATCTCCAGCCTCACCACCGAGGGCCTGCTCGGCCTGCTCTTCGCGGTGATCGTGATCCTGGTCTTCCTGGCCTCGCTGCGCTCGACGCTGGTCACGGCGGTCTCCATCCCGCTGTCCGTGGTCCTCGCGCTCATCGTGCTGTGGACCCAGGACCTGTCGCTCAACATGCTGACCCTGGGCGCGCTCACCATCGCCATCGGCCGCGTCGTCGACGACTCGATCGTGGTCCTGGAGAACATCAAGCGCCACCTCGGCTACGGCGAGGAGCGCGAGTCCGCGATCATCACCGCGGTCAAGGAGGTCGCCGGCGCGGTCACCTCCTCCACCCTCACCACCGTCGCCGTCTTCCTGCCGATCGGCCTCACCGGCGGCATGATCGGCGAGCTCTTCGGCTCCTTCTCGCTCACCGTCACCGCGGCCCTGCTGGCCTCGCTGCTCGTCTCGCTGACGGTCGTACCGGTGCTCTCGTACTGGTTCCTGAGCGCACCCAAGGGCGTCGAGCCCGGCAGCGCCGAGAGCGCGGCCAAGGCCCGCCGCGAGGCCGAGGAGAAGGAGGCGCGCAGCCGCCTCCAGCTCTTCTACGTCCGCGTCCTGGGCTTCGCCACCCGGCGCCGGGTCACCAGTGTGGCCATCGCGGTGGTCGTCCTGATCGGCACCTTCGGGATGACCCCGCTGCTGAAGACCAACTTCTTCGACCAGGGCGAGCAGGAAGTCCTGACGGTCAAGCAGGAGCTCGCCCCCGGCACCTCGCTGGCGGCCTCCGACGAGGCGAGCCGCAAGATCGAGCAGGTGCTGTCCTCGGTCGACGGCGTCAAGAGCTACCAGGTCACCGTCGGCTCCTCCGGCTTCCTCGCGGCCTTCGGTGGCGGTACGGGCTCCAACCAGGCCTCGTACCAGGTCAGCCTGAAGGACTCCGGCAAGGCCGACGCCGTCAAGAAGGGCATCGAGAGCAAGCTGGCCGCTCTCGACGGCATCGGCGAGACCCGCATCGTGGCGGGCGACGGCTTCGGCAGCCAGAACCTCAGCGTGGTCGTCAAGGCCGGTGACGGCAAGACCCTCGCCGAGGCGGCCGAGCAGGTCCGCGCAGAGGTCGCCAAGCTCAAGGACGTCGCCGACGTGCAGAGCGACCTGTCCCAGTCGGTGCCCCGCATCTCGGTGACCGCCACTCCCAAGGCGGCCGAGGCCGGCCTGAACCAGGCCGCGCTCGGCGCGATCGTCGCGCAGGCCGTCCGGGGCAACCCGGCGGGCAAGGCGGTACTCGACGACACCGAGCGGGACATCGTCATCAGGTCCGCGCAGCCGGCCACCACCCTGGCCGAACTGCAGGCGCTCCCGGTCGGCCCGGTCAAGCTCGGTGACATCGCCGAGGTCAAGGAGGTCCCCGGCCCGGTCGCGATGACCCGGATCGACGGCGCCCGCGCCGCCACCGTCACCGCCCGGCCGCTCGGCGACAACACCGGCGCGGTCAGCACCGAGCTGCAGACCAAGCTCAAGGCGCTGGACCTGCCCGAGGGTGCCACCGCCTCCATCGGCGGCGTCTCCGAGGACCAGGACGAGGCCTTCGGCTCGCTGGGCCTGGCCATGCTCGCGGCCATCGCGATCGTGTTCATGCTGCTCGTGGCGACGTTCCGGTCGCTGATCCAGCCGCTGATCCTGCTGGTCTCCATCCCGTTCGCGGCGACCGGCGCACTCGGCCTGCTCATCGTCACCGGCACCCCGATGGGCGTCCCGGCGATGATCGGCATGCTGATGCTCATCGGCATCGTGGTGACCAACGCGATCGTCCTGATCGACCTGGTCAACCAGTACCGCGCCCAGGGCCTGGGCGTCGTCGAAGCGGTCATCGAGGGCGGCCGGCACCGGCTGCGCCCGATCCTGATGACGGCTCTGGCGACGATCTTCGCGCTGCTCCCGATGGCGCTGGGCGTCACCGGCGAGGGCGGCTTCATCTCGCAGCCGCTCGCGGTCGTGGTGATCGGCGGCCTGGTCAGCTCGACCCTGCTGACGCTGCTGCTGGTGCCGACCCTCTACACGATGGTCGAGCTCCGCAAGGAGCGCCGCCGCGCCAAGCGGTCGGCGAAGCGCGAGGCCCGACTGTCGGCGGTCCCGGCTCCCGCCGCCGCGCAGGACGAGGTCCCGACCAAGGCCTGACACCCGTCGCACGACAGCCGAAGGGCCGCTCCTCGACACGAGGGGCGGCCCTTCGGGCGTGTGCGGCCAGGGGCGACTACGGCAGCGCCAGCATCCGCTCCAGCGCGAGCTTCGCGAAGCTCTCCGTCTCCTTGTCGACCTGGATCTGGTTGACGAGGTTGCCCTCGGCCAGCGACTCCAGGGTCCACACCAGGTGCGGGAGGTCGATCCGGTTCATCGTCGAACAGAAGCAGACCGTCTTGTCGAGGAAGACGACTTCCTTGTCCTCGGCGGCGAATCGGTTCGCCAGGCGGCGGACCAGGTTCAGCTCGGTGCCGATGGCCCACTTGGAGCCGGCCGGGGCCGCCTCCAGCGCCTTGATGATGTACTCCGTCGAGCCCACGTAGTCCGCGGCCGCCACGACCTCGTGCTTGCACTCGGGGTGGACCAGGACGTTCACGCCGGGGATCCGGGCGCGGACGTCGTTGACCGAGTCGACCGAGAACCGGCCGTGGACCGAGCAGTGCCCGCGCCACAGGATCATCTTGGCGTTGCGCAGCTGCTCGACCGTCAGGCCGCCGTTCGGCTTGTGCGGGTTGTAGAGCACGCAGTCGTCCAGGGACATGCCCATGTCGCGGACGGCGGTGTTGCGGCCCAGGTGCTGGTCCGGGAGGAAGAGGATCTTCTCGCCCTGCTCGAACGCCCACTCCAGGGCCTTCTTCGCGTTGGACGAGGTGCAGATCGTGCCGCCGTGCTTGCCGGTGAAGGCCTTGATGTCGGCGGAGGAGTTCATGTACGAGACGGGCACCGTGGCGTCGGCGATGCCGGCCTCGGTCAGCACGTCCCAGCACTCCGCGACCTGCTCGGCGGTGGCCATGTCGGCCATCGAGCAGCCGGCGGCCAGGTCCGGCAGGACCACCTTCTGGTCGTCCGAGGTCAGGATGTCCGCGGACTCGGCCATGAAGTGCACGCCGCAGAAGACGATGTACTCGGCCTCCGGCTTGGCGGCCGCGTCCTTGGCCAGCTTGAAGGAGTCGCCGGTGACGTCCGCGAACTCGATGACCTCGTCACGCTGGTAGTGGTGGCCGAGGATGAAGACCTTGTCCCCGAGCTTCTCCTTGGCCGCGCGGGCACGCTCCACGAGGTTCGGGTCGGAGGGCGAGGGCAGGTCGCCGGGGCACTCCACCCCGCGCTCGCTCTTGGGGTCGGCCTCACGGCCGAGCAGCAGCAGGGCAAGGGGCGTCGGCTGGACGTCCAAGGGCTGGGCGGTGGTCACGACACGCACCCTTTCTGTTCTGCGACAAGGATTTCTGGATCATCGCTTCGACTTCTCGTCTATTTGACGTTATCTATCATAACCGCTTCACGTCAGTTTGACGATGCCGATAGTGTCAATGTGACGCATCAGCCCACGATTTGCCGGGCCCACCCCCTCGCGCGGTGTGCGAGCATGGAATATCTGAAACAAGCGTCGGGTCCCGGAATGAATCCGCGGTCCCGCTCGTTGCCACCGACGGCAAGAGTCCGACGTTTCCTCGCCTCCGGCGGGGAGCCGCCCACTTCGGGAGTGAATGCAGATGTCCGTACAGGACGACAAGACCACTGTGAGCGACGGCATCCTCCTGTCCGACGCCGCCGCCGAGAAGGTCAGGACCCTGCTGGAGCAGGAAGGCCGCGATGACCTGGCGCTCCGCGTCGCCGTCCAGCCCGGTGGTTGCTCCGGCCTGCGCTACCAGCTCTTCTTCGACGAGCGCTCCCTCGACGGGGACGTCGTGAAGGACTTCGACGGTGTGAAGGTCGTCACGGACCGGATGAGCTCCCCGTACCTCCACGGTGCCTCGATCGACTTCGTCGACACCATCGAGAAGCAGGGCTTCACGATCGACAACCCCAACGCCACGGGCTCCTGCGCCTGCGGCGACTCGTTCAGCTAAGCCTGGACGCACGCGTGACGAGGGCCCGCCCCCGGTCGAATCCGACCGGGGGCGGGCCCTCGTGTCATACCCGGTCCCGGACGTACCCGGGACCTCCCACGGCTCCTGCGCCGCTCGCGGTCACTGCCGGGGGAGCGGCTTGCCCGTGGTCGCGTCGAGCACCTTCCGGTCACCCAGCGGCTGCTGCAGCGTCACCGCCTGGGACATCTCCTCCGCCAGCATGATGCAGGCCTGCCCCGGCTTCTTCGGCGTGTCCGTGATCTTCACCAGGACCGACTCCGCCTGCTCCCGCGCCTCCACGGCGTAGGTGCTGCACACGCTGCCCCAGAAGTTCACGGTCAGCTTCCGGTCGGCCTCCTTGTACGAGAATCCGGGCACCGTACGACCGTCCTTCGGGCCGGGAGTGCCCTCCTCGGCCGCCGCCGCGGGCTGGGCCACCGTGTGGCCCGGCGCACCGCCCTGACCCGCCACCTCGAACAGCCACGCCGGCACCAGGCCCGGCGCCCCGCTCACCGTGCCGGGAACCAGCCCGAGCACGGCACCCTTCACCGTCTCCGTCCGCGGGGGCTTCATCGGCCGCGGCTCCGGGTTGCACGGCACCGTGTCCGTACCCGCCGCCGGGACGTCCGCCGTCAGCGGGACCGCGCTCGCGCAGCCGCTCGGCTCGGGGTTGCCGCCGCCGCCCGACTTCGCGTTCAGCCGGGCCAGCGCCTCCACGGCCCCGACCACCGGCTGCTCGGCCGCCCGTACGGGGGCCTTCAGCTGCCCGTCGGCCCCCACCACCGAGCCGTCGGAGCCCACGCTGACCTTCGTGGACCAGCCCTGCGTGGGCAGCCCGCCGACCACCGGGTCGGCGGCCACCACCCGTACCGAACCCTGGTTCGTCCGGGCGTCCTGCCTGGCCCCCTCCACCCCCGCGGCGGCCAGAACGGGGGCCGCGGCGGCCTTGGCAGCCTCCTCCGACACCGGCTTGCCCGTCCCGGACCCACCGCCCGCGCTCCCGCCCCCGACGTCCCGGGGGAGGGTGGCCGGGCCGCAGGTGTCCTTGCCGCGCACACAGTCGTCCCCGGCGCCGGTACCGCTGCCGTCGCCCGGCCCCTGGAAACGGGCGAAGTTCCACGTCCCCGGCGCCGTACGGGTCACCGTGAGCCGGGGCCCGGAGCCGTCTGCGGCCTCCCCGGCCACCCAGACGTCCCCGCTCAGCCGCGGCTCGCCCGGCAGACCCAGGGCCGCCGCCAGGCGCGCCACCTCCGCCGAGGTGACCTCACCCGACAGCGCGTAGGTCGGCGCGTTCGCCGGGGCCTCCGGAAGCTTCACGTCGGCCCGGTAGACCACGCCCTCGCCGGACGGGTCGGGCTCCCCGGGCGCGATGCCCGGCCCCGAGGGATCTCCCGCGTCACGGGGCGCGGACGCCGCACTGTCGGCCTTGCGGTGGCCCGACCCACCGTCGCCGTAGGCGGTCGACGCCCAGTACGCGGTGCCGCCGCCCGCGAGCAGGACGGCGGCCGCGATCGAACCGACGGCCCAGGCGGGCCGCCGCCGTGTGCCGCGTGATGTGTCGTCGGGTTGTTCGGTGGTCACCGCATCGCTCCTTCACCGGTCCGTCGTACCTGATGCGGGTGTGACGGAGCGGGGGCGCAACCGGTTCCCTCCTACTGATCCCCGTACACGGACGTGGAGGCGATCAGCCGCGCCGAAGCCGGTGGGACGCTGATCCCGTGGATCTGCGAAGGGGCCACGCGGACCGGCCGCGGACCCGCCGGGACCGGCCAGTGCGGGGCCATCCGGGCGCAGTCACCGAGCAGACGGGCGAAACCGGGCTGCCGCGGGGCCTGCGCGCCGCGCTTGGCGGAGCCGTACTCGCCATAGCCGAAACCGTCGGTATAGGTCATGCAGGCACCGTAGGCATCCGAGCTCTGGCGAAGAAAGACCTACTACGGGGTAGTTTCCGGGGTACTGCCGGGGGCCGCTCACCGGGTAGTTTTGACTGTCCCTCGCCGTCCTCAGCAGGAGCGTCCACGCCGTGCGCATCGCAGTCACCGGCTCCATCGCCACCGACCACCTCATGACCTTCCCCGGCCGTTTCGCCGACCAGCTGGTCGCGGACCAGCTGCACACGGTCTCCCTCTCCTTCCTCGTCGACAACCTCGACGTCCGACGGGGAGGGGTCGGCCCGAACATCTGCTTCGGTATGGGGCAGCTCGGCAGCCGCCCGATCCTCGTCGGAGCCGCCGGCTCCGACTTCGACGAGTACCGCGCCTGGCTCGACCGGCACGGCGTCGACACCGAGTCCGTCCGGATCTCCGAGGTCCTGCACACCGCGCGCTTCGTGTGCACCACGGACTCCGACCACAACCAGATCGGCTCCTTCTACACAGGCGCGATGAGCGAGGCCCGGCTGATCGAGCTGAAGGCCGTCGCCGACCGGGTGGGCGGGCTCGACCTCGTCCTCATCGGCGCCGACGACCCCGAGGCGATGCTGCGCCACACGGAGGAGTGCCGCACGCGCGGGATCCCCTTCGCCGCGGACTTCTCGCAGCAGATCGCCCGCATGGACGGCGACAACATCCGCACCCTGATGGAGGGCGCGACCTTCCTCTTCTCGAACGAGTACGAGAAGGGCCTCATCGAGTCGAAGTCCGGCTGGACCGACGAGGAGATCCTGGCCAAGGTCGGCACCCGCGTGACCACGCTCGGCTCCAACGGCGTCAAGATCGAGCGCGCCGGCGAGGCCCCGATCGTGGTCGGCTGCCCGGAGGAGACCGCGAAGGTCGACCCGACGGGTGTCGGCGACGCGTTCCGCGCCGGGTTCCTGACGGGTCTGGGCTGGGGCGTCGGCATGGAGCGGGCGGCGCAGCTGGGCTGCATGCTGGCGACGCTGGTCATCGAGACCCTGGGCACCCAGGAGTACGCGCTGGCCCGTGGCCACTTCATGGAGCGCTTCACGAAGGCCTACGGCGAGGAAGCCGCGGCGGAGGTCCGCGCCCACCTCGCCTGACGGCGCCGCCCGGGCCCGGCCCCCCAGGCCGGGCCCGCCCCTCTCCAACCCTGCCGGGTCATCTCAGCCTTGCCGAGCGCTTCGCAACCCTGGCAATGCAGCCCCGGCCGGGCCCTTTCCAGCCCTGGCGGCCACTTCGAGCCTAGGCCGGGCCACTTCCAGCCTCGCCGGCGTTTGAGGCGCGGGTCCGGGCGGAGCCCGGTGCCCGGCGGAGCCGGGTTTCCTGGGGCGCCGCCCCAGACCCCGCGCCTCAAACGCCGGCGAGGCTGGATTTGCCGAGGCCGGCGTGGGCTCCGCGCCTCGCACGCCAGACCGGCCGGGCCGGGCTCGTCAGAGAGCGCGGCGGACCGTGTAGGCCGTGCCGATCTCGCGGGGGGCTTCGCCCAGGTACTCGTGGCCCCGCATCGCGCACCACGCCGGGATGTCCAGCCGGGCCACCTCGTCGTCGGAGACGACCGTGACCGTGCCGCCCACCTGGACCGTCACGACGGCCCGGGCCAGTTCGATCACCGGCTGGGGGCACCGCAGCCCGAGCGCGTCGAGCTCCAGGGAGTCCGCCACCGGCGCCACCGCCACCGCCGCCGGCTCCGACACGCCGAGCCGTTCCCGTACGTCCGCCACCGCCCGCGGCAACACCTCCAGGAACGCGTTGACCTCCTCCGCCGGGGTCCCCGGCGGCAGGGACACCCGTACGTTCCCCTCCGACAGCACGCCCATCGCCCGCAGCACGTGACTGGGGGTCAGCGTGGAGCTCGTGCAGGAGGAGCCCGAGGAGACCGAGAAGCCGGCCCGGTCCAGCTCGTGCAGCAGCGTCTCCCCGTCGACGTACAGACAGGAGAAGGTGACCAGGTGCGGCAGCCGCCGGTCCGGATCGCCCACCACCTCCACGTCCGGGACCAGCCGCACCACCCGCCGCCGGATCCGGTCCACCAGGACCCGCAGTCGGGCCGCCTCCGCGTCCGCCTCGGCCCGTACGGCCCGCAGGGACGCCGCCGCGGCCACGATCGCGGGCAGGTTGGTGAAACCGGGGGAGCGCCCCGACTCCCGCTCGTCCGCGGGGCCTTGGGGGGAGAAGCGCACGCCCTTGCGGACCGCCAGCAGGCCGACCCCGGGCGGACCGCCCCATTTGTGCGCACTCGCCGCCAGAACGGACCACGCGCCCTCCACCGGACCCCAGCCGAGCGACTGGGCCGCGTCCACCAGCAGCGGCACCCCGGCAGCCGCGCAGACCTCGGCCACCTCCGCCACCGGCTGGACCGTGCCCACCTCGTGGTTGGCCGACTGGAGGCAGGCGAGGGCGGTCTCCGGGGCGAGCGCGTCCGCGTAGCCGGCGGGTGTCACCGCGCCCCACCGGTCCACCGGGACCTCGGTCACCGTCCCGCCGCGCGCCCCGTGCACCTCGGCCGCGTGCAATACCGAACTGTGTTCGACCGCCGATACGACCAGATGACTTCCGACGCGCCTGCGCCCCGCGAGGACCCCCGCCACCCCCGTGTGAACCGCGTGCGTCCCCGAAGGAGTGAACACGAGCTCGTCGGCCCGGCATCCCGCCGCCTCCGCGGCGGCCTCCCGCGCCGCGTCCAGCAACAGCCGGGCGCGCCTGCCCTCCCGGTACAACCGGGCCGGATCGGCCCAGCCCTCGTCCAGGGAGGCCTGCAACGCCTGGCGGGCCACGGGGTGCAGGGGAGCGGCGGACGCGGTGTCGAAGTAGGGCATCCGGTCACGCTAACCCCGGGCCCGCAGCGTTCGAGGTCAGGGGGCGTCAGATGTGCTCCGGAGCCCGCCATTCAGGGCCATTCGCACCGTCCCCCGGACGGCGGATCCATCCCTTCGGGGGCAGTAGCGGCGCGTTGGGCACCCTCCCCGCGCGACCCCAAATAGCGTCCAGTAGGGTTTGGTCCGCATAAACATCCAAACCCCTGCCTGCGTCAGGGCCGGCGACCGACCCGAACACGGCCGCGGCCGGCCGCGCGGGCCGAGACTCTCGGGAAGGCGCTACGTGAGTCCCTACGGCTCCGACCGCTCGCCGCGGCGCCCGATGCGGCGGAAGCTGCTGCAGGCGCTGACTGCGGGCGTGGTCCTGGCGACCGCCACTGGTTGCTCGTATACATGGAAAGACTTCCCCCGCCTCGGAATGCCGACTCCGGTAACCGAGGAGGCGCCGCGCATCCTCTCCCTGTGGCAGGGATCCTGGGCGGCCGCGCTGGTCACGGGCATCCTCGTGTGGGGCCTGATCATCTGGAGCGTCATCTTCCACCGGCGCAGCCGGACGAAGATCGAGGTGCCCGCGCAGACCCGGTACAACATGCCCATCGAGGCGCTGTACACCGTGGTCCCGCTGATCATCGTCTCGGTGCTCTTCTACTTCACCGCTCGTGACGAGTCGAAGCTCCTGGCCCTCACCCCGAAGCCGCCGCACACGATCAACGTGATCGGCTTCCAGTGGAGCTGGGGCTTCAACTACGTCGAGAACGTCGACGGCGACGCGGCCACCCCGAAGGCGGGCGCGGTCCCCAAGGAGCTCGCCTCCATCCCGGACCGCTTCACCAAGGACTTCCCGGCGGGCGCCGAGGGCGTCTACCAGAAGGGCGTCCCGGGCGACCGGAACCCCCAGACGGGCAACCCGGGTCCGACCCTGGTCCTCCCCAAGGGTGAGAAGGTCCGTTTCATCCTGTCGTCGAACGACGTGATCCACTCCTTCTGGGTGGTCCCGTTCCTGTTCAAGCAGGACGTCATTCCGGGCCACACCAACGTCTTCGAGGTCACCCCGTCCGAATACGGCACCTTCATGGGCAAGTGCGCCGAACTCTGCGGCGTCGACCACTCCCGGATGCTCTTCAACGTCAAGGTCGTCTCCCCTGAGGACTACCGGGCGTACCTGAAGGATCTGGCGGAGAAGGGTCAGACCGGCTTCCTCCCGGCCGGTATCCAGCAGAGCGACCCGGCCCGGAATGCGGAAGTGAACAAACTGTGAGCATCCTCAACGAATCCCAGGGTGCCGCCGCCGACTCGTATGAGAACGAGCTGCCGGTACGGCGCAAGCAGCCGGGCAATGTGGTCGTGAAGTGGATGACCACGACCGACCACAAGACCATCGGCACGATGTACCTGGTCACGTCGTTCGTGTTCTTCATCATCGGCGGTCTGCTGGCGCTCTTCATGCGCGCCGAGCTGGCTCGTCCGGGCACGCAGATCATGTCGAACGAGCAGTTCAACCAGGCGTTCACCATGCATGGCACGATCATGCTGCTGATGTTCGCCACCCCGCTCTTCGCGGGCTTCGCCAACTGGATCATGCCGCTGCAGATCGGCGCGCCCGACGTGGCGTTCCCGCGGCTGAACATGTTCGCGTACTGGCTGTACCTCTTCGGCTCGACCATCGCGGTGGCCGGCTTCGTCACGCCGAGCGGCGCCGCCGACTTCGGCTGGTTCGCCTACTCCCCGCTGTCGGACGCGGTCCGCTCGCCGGGCATCGGCGCCGACATGTGGATCATGGGTCTGGCCTTCTCCGGCTTCGGCACGATCCTCGGTTCGGTCAACTTCATCACCACGATCATCTGCATGCGCGCTCCGGGCATGACGATGTTCCGCATGCCGATCTTCACCTGGAACGTGCTGCTGACCGGTGTCCTGGTCCTGCTCGCCTTCCCGGTGCTGGCCGCCGCGCTCTTCGCACTGGAGGCCGACCGTAAGTTCGGTTCGCATGTGTTCGATGCCGCGAACGGCGGCGCCTTGCTATGGCAACACCTCTTCTGGTTCTTCGGGCATCCAGAGGTGTACATCATCGCGCTGCCATTCTTCGGAATCGTCTCCGAGATCATCCCGGTCTTCAGCCGCAAGCCGATGTTCGGCTACATCGGCCTGATCGCCGCGACGATCGCGATCGCCGGCCTCTCCGTGACCGTGTGGGCCCACCACATGTACGTCACCGGCGGTGTGCTGCTGCCGTTCTTCTCCTTCATGACCTTCCTGATCGCGGTACCGACCGGTGTGAAGTTCTTCAACTGGATCGGCACCATGTGGAAGGGCTCGTTGTCCTTCGAGACCCCGATGCTCTGGACGATCGGCTTCCTGGTCACCTTCACCTTCGGTGGTCTGACCGGCGTCATCCTGGCCTCGCCCCCGATGGACTTCCACGTCTCCGACTCGTACTTCGTCGTCGCGCACTTCCACTACGTCGTCTTCGGCACCGTGGTGTTCGCGATGTTCGCCGGCTTCCACTTCTGGTGGCCGAAGTTCACGGGCAAGATGCTGGACGAGCGCCTCGGCAAGATGACGTTCTGGACGCTGTTCATCGGCTTCCACGGCACCTTCCTGGTGCAGCACTGGCTCGGTGCCGAGGGCATGCCGCGTCGTTACGCGGACTACCTCGCCGCCGACGGCTTCACCGCGCTGAACACGATCTCGACGATCAGCTCGTTCGTGCTCGGCCTGTCGATGCTGCCGTTCATGTACAACGTCTGGAAGACGGCCAAGTACGGCAAGAAGGTCGAGGTCGACGACCCGTGGGGCTACGGCCGTTCGCTCGAGTGGGCGACGTCCTGCCCGCCGCCGCGGCACAACTTCCTCACCCTGCCGCGGATCCGTTCCGAGTCGCCGGCGTTCGACCTGCACCACCCTGAGATCGCGGCCCTCGACCACCTCGAGGACCACAGCGTCGCCGCCAAGGCCGTCACCGGTGGCAAGGAGGCCGACAAGTGAAGATCCAGGGCAAGATGTTCCTCTGGCTCTCCTTCTTCATCCTGATCATGGCCGTCGTGTACGGCGTGTGGTCGAAGGAGCCCGTCGGTACCACCGCGCTCTTCCTGGCCTTCGGCCTGAGCGTCATGATCGGCTACTACCTGGCCTTCACGGCCAAGCGTGTCGACGAGATGGCCCAGGACAACCTGGAGGCCGACGTCGCCGACGAGGCGGGCGAGCTGGGGTTCTTCTCCCCGCACAGCTGGCAGCCGCTCTCGCTGGGTATCGGCGGTGCGCTCGCCTTCCTGGGCGTCGTCTTCGGCTGGTGGCTCATGTACTTCTCGGCCCCGATCATCATGATCGGCCTGTGGGGCTGGGTGTACGAGTACTACCGCGGTGAGAACCAGAACCAGTAGCAGCACCGTCGCGGCCGCGCCGTGACGCACTTGGGGCCCGGGCCCCTCCTTCGGGAGGAGCCCGGGCCCCTCGTTTGCAGTCACCCCGCGCGCCGTATTTGTCATATCTTCATAGCGTTGGATCCATGAAGCACTCACCGCGTCTTTGGACGGTACTCAGCTGCTCCCTGCTGGTCGCGTCCCTCGGGGCCGGCGCCACCGCATGCGGGTCCGGCGACAAGAACCCGCTGTCAGCCCGCCCGTTCGACGCGGGCGATCAGGTCGCCTTCAACCAGAACGCCGGCAAGCGCCCCGTGAACCCCGACCGGCCCCTGGAGATCACCGCCAAGAGCGGCGGCGGCCGGATCACCGATGTGCTGGCCGTGGACACCCACGGCCGCCGCCTGGCGGGCGAACTGAGCGCCAAGGGGGACCGCTGGCACAGCACGACCCCGATGGCCTCAGGCGTCCGCTACACGGTCACCGTGAGCACCGAGGACGAGCGGGGCGCCCCCGGGCAGCGCACGCTCACCTTCGACACCACCCCGTCCAAGGGGATCCTGAAGGTCGAATTCGGCCCGGACGAGGGCAAGTACGGCGTCGGACAGCCCATCACCGCCGAACTCAGCGAACCGGTCCAGGACAAGGCCGCCCGCGCCATCGTGGAACGGGGCCTCGTCGTCGACGCCCCGCCCGGGGTCGAGGGCGCCTGGCACTGGGTGGATGACAAGAACCTCCACTACCGGCCCAAGGACTACTGGCCCGCCCACTCCGCCGTCTCCGTACGGAGCAACCTGGAGGGCGTCAGGATCACCGACGAACTCCACGGAGCCGTCGCCAAGCCGCTGAAGCTGGAGATCGGGGACCGGGTCGAGGTCACCACCGACGCCTCCTCGCACTACCTCACGTTCAAGCGCAACGGAGAAGTGATCAACACCATTCCGGTGACCACCGGAAAGCCCGGCTTCTCCACCCGCAACGGCATCAAGGTGGTGCTGGGCAAGCAGTACTTCGTACAGATGCGCGGCGACACCGTCGGCATCGGCGGCAGCGAGTACTACAACCTGCCCGTCTACTACGCCACCCGCGTCACCTGGAGTGGTGAATACGTCCACGCCGCGCCGTGGTCCGTCGGTTCCCAGGGCTACGAGAACGTCAGCCACGGCTGCACGGGCATGAGCACCGGCAACGCCGCCTGGTTCTACGAGAACATCACCGAGGGCGACATCGTCAAGGTGATCAACAGCATCGGCGACGACATGGACGTCTTCGGCAACGGCTTCGGCGACTGGAACATGGACTGGAAGGACTGGCGCCAGGGCAGCGCCGTGCTCAAGGGCACCCAGGAAGGCCGCAGCCCGGTCGACCAGGCCCGCCTGCGCCCCACCGTCTAGGTGGTTCGCGGCCCGGTGCTCCCCCCGGACGGCGTCCGGGGGGAGGATCCCGGCCTCATTCACCCGTAAGGCCCCCTGTGGGGCGCCTGAGGCCCCGCAGGACGTGTCAGGCGTCCAAGGACAGACGGGTCCTCAGAAGGCCCGCCAGGGTGTCCGCGAACTGCACCGGATCCACCGGAAGGGTCACGGCGGCGTCCGCGCGGCTCCACGTGGCCAGCCAGGCGTCCTGCGGGCGCCCCATCAGCAGCAGCACCGGCGGACACCGGAAGATCTCGTCCTTGATCTGCCGGCACACACCCATGCCCCCGGCCGGAACCGCCTCGCCGTCCAGCACGCACACGTCGACACCACCCCGGTCCAGCTCCGTCAGGACCGCCGGCAACGTCGCACACTCCAGGAACTCCACCGGCGGCAGGTCCGCGGCGGGCCTGCGTCCTGCCGCCAACCGCACCTGCTCCCGGGTGCCCGCGTCGTCGCTGTAGACCAGAACCCGCGCAGTCGCCCGCATTTCGTTCCTCCACGTGGCCGTGAATCACGTTGATGTTGCGCGGGATGCTACTCCTCCCGGTGCGTCGTCAACATCGGTTCGAACATGTCGTGGGTGACCCCGCACAGGGCTCATCTGATGGGCCGTTCGGGCCTTGCACACGCCCCTGACACTCCGAACGGCACCCCCCGGGGTGAGGGCGGGATAAGCGACCGACATAATGTCGGTCGTGGCGACAGCAACGACAGTAGATACCGGGCACGCGCACCCGACGGTCAACCGGCCGAACCTCGTCAGCGTCGGAACCATCATCTGGTTGAGTTCCGAGCTGATGTTCTTCGCGGCCCTCTTCGCGATGTACTTCACCCTGCGATCCGTGATGGGTCCCGAGTTCTGGACGACTCAGGCCGAAGCCCTGAATCTTCCCTTCTCGGCGACGAACACGACGATCCTGGTGCTTTCCTCGCTCACCTGCCAGCTCGGCGTATTCGCCGCCGAGCGCGGTGACGTGAAGAAGCTCAGGACGTGGTTCATCATCACGTTCGTCATGGGTGCGATCTTCATTGGCGGCCAGGTGTTCGAGTACACCGAGCTGGTCAAGCATGAGGGCCTGTCCCTCTCGTCCAATCCGTACGGCTCGGTGTTCTACCTGACCACCGGCTTCCACGGGTTGCACGTGACGGGCGGTCTCATCGCCTTCCTGCTGGTCCTCGGTCGGACGTACGCGGCCAAGAGGTTCACCCACGAACAGGCCACGTCGGCCATCGTCGTGTCCTACTACTGGCACTTCGTCGACGTCGTCTGGATCGGCCTCTTCGCGACGATCTACCTGATCAAGTAGCGAACACGTCACCGGGCAAGACCCGGCACTCCATCCAGACACACCGACGCAGAAGATCCTGACACCGGGGTAATCCGTGAAAAAGCTCTCCGCACGACGACGCCATCCGCTGGCGGCGGTCGTCGTTCTACTCCTCGCGCTGGCGGCCACTGGGGGGCTGTACGCCGCCTTCGCCCCCGCGGGCAAGGCGCAGGCCGATGAAACCGCCCAGTCCCTCGCCATCGAGGAGGGCAAGAAGCTCTACGCCGTGGGTTGCGCAAGCTGCCACGGAACCGGCGGTCAGGGTTCCTCTGACGGCCCGAGCCTGGTCGGCGTCGGCTCCGCGGCCGTCGACTTCCAGGTGAGCACGGGCCGCATGCCCGCCCAGCAGCCCGGCGCCCAGGTGCCGAAGAAGCCCGTCATCTACGACCAGGCGCAGATCGACCAGCTGGCCGCGTACGTCGCGTCGCTCGGCGCCGGTCCGATCACGCCGACCGAGAAGCAGTACGACCCGGCGGGCGCCGACATCGCCAACGGTGGTGAGCTCTTCCGCAACAACTGCGCGCAGTGCCACAACTTCACCGGCGAAGGCGGCGCGCTGACGAACGGCAAGTACGCCCCCAACCTTGAGGGCGTCTCGCCGAAGCACATCTACGAGGCCATGCTGACCGGCCCGCAGAACATGCCCTCCTTCCCCGACAGCACCATGCCGGAGAAGCAGAAGAAGGACATCATCGCGTACCTCGAGAACGTCAACGGCGAGAAGTCGACCAGCCCCGGTGGCCTGAAGCTCGGCGGCCTCGGCCCCGTCTCCGAGGGTCTGTTCGGCTGGATCTTCGCCCTGGGTGCGCTGATCGCTGTCGCCGTCTGGGTCGCGGCCCACACCGCTAAGGCCAAGAAGTCATGAGTAACCAAGAGATTCCCGAAGAGAAGCACCTGCCGAGCGAGCAGGGAGACGCCCACCACGGTGGCGTCGCGGTCGCGGACGACCCGTTCGCCGACCCGGGCCTGCCGGTCCACAAGCCCCGCATCCAGGACATCGACGAGCGGGCGGCGAGGCGCTCCGAGCGCACCGTCGCGATGCTCTTCACGCTGTCGATGCTGGCGACGATCGGCTTCATCGCGTCCTACGTAATCTTCCCGGTCGACAAGATCGTCTACATCTTCCCCATCGGGAAGGTCAGCGCGCTCAACTTCTCCCTGGGTCTGACCCTGGGCGTGGCCCTCTTCTGCATCGGCGCCGGCGCGGTCCACTGGGCCCGCACCCTGATGTCCGACGTGGAGGTCGCCGCCGAGCGCCACGAGATCGCCGCTCCGCCGGAGGTCAAGGCGCAGGTCCTGAGCGACTTCGCCGACGGCGCCAACGAGTCCGGCATCGGCCGCCGGCCGCTGATCCGCAACACGCTGCTCGGCGCGATGGCCATGGTGCCGCTCGCCGGCGTCATGCTGCTGCGCGACCTGGGCCCGCTGCCCGAGGAGAAGCTGCGCAAGACCGTCTGGGCCAAGGGCAAGCTGCTCATCAACGACAACACCAACGAGCCGCTGCGTCCCGAGGACGTGCTCGTCGGGTCGCTCACCTTCGCCCGGCCGGAAGGCCTGGAGGAGGAGCAGCACGACTTCCAGGTCCAGATCGCCAAGGCCGCCCTGATGATCGTCCGTATCCAGCCGGACGACATCAAGGACAAGCAGGAACTGGAGTGGTCCCACGACGGGATCGTGGCCTACTCCAAGATCTGCACCCACGTCGGCTGCCCGATCAGCCTGTACGAGCAGCAGACGCACCACGTGCTCTGCCCGTGCCACCAGTCCACCTTCGACCTCTCCGACGGCGCCCGTGTCATCTTCGGCCCGGCCGGTCACGCGCTTCCGCAGCTGCGGATCGGCGTGAATGACGAAGGCTTCCTCGAAGCGCTCGGCGACTTCGAAGAGCCCGTCGGTCCTGCATTCTGGGAGCGCGGATGAGCACCAGCGACAACAACGAGCGCAAGGCGCCGGCCGGCGAGCGCGTAGCGGACTGGGCGGACGGCCGCCTGGGCATCTACGGCCTCGCCAAGGCCAACATGCGCAAGATCTTCCCGGACCACTGGTCCTTCATGCTCGGTGAGATCTGCCTCTACAGCTTCATCATCATCATCCTCACGGGTGTGTACCTGACGCTGTTCTTCCACCCGAGCATGAACGAGGTCGTGTACCACGGCTCGTACGTGCCCATGCAGGGCGTCATGATGTCCGAGGCCTTCGCCTCGACGCTCGACATCAGCTTCGACGTCCGCGGTGGCCTGCTGATCCGTCAGATCCACCACTGGGCAGCGCTGATCTTCGTCGCGGCCATGGTCGTGCACATGATGCGCGTGTTCTTCACCGGCGCGTTCCGCAAGCCGCGTGAGGTCAACTGGATCTTCGGCTTCCTGCTGCTGGTCCTCGGCATGTTCACCGGCTTCACCGGTTACTCGCTGCCGGACGACCTGCTCTCGGGTACCGGTGTCCGCTTCATGCAGGGCGCCATCCTGTCCGTCCCGGTCGTCGGCACGTACCTGTCGATGTTCCTGTTCGGCGGGGAGTTCCCGGGCGGCGACTTCGTCGCGCGGTTCTACTCGGTGCACATCCTGCTGCTGCCCGGCATCATGATGGGCCTGCTCGTGGCCCACCTGATCCTGGTCTTCTACCACAAGCACACCCAGTTCGCGGGTCCCGGCAAGACGAACAACAACGTCGTCGGCATGCCGCTGCTGCCGGTCTACATGGCCAAGGCCGGAGGCTTCTTCTTCCTGGTCTTCGGTGTCATCGCGGCCATCGCGGCCATCGCGACGATCAACCCGATCTGGGCGCTGGGCCCGTACCGCCCGGACCACGTGTCCACCGGTGCGCAGCCCGACTGGTACATGGGTATGCCCGAAGGCCTGATCCGAGCCATGCCCGGCTGGGAGATCAACATGTGGGGCCACACGCTCGTCCTGGGCGTGTTCATCCCGCTGCTGCTCTTCCCGCTGGTCCTCGGCGCGATCGCCGTCTGGCCGTTCATCGAGTCCTGGGTCACCGGCGACAAGCGCGAGCACCACATCCTGGACCGCCCGCGCAACGTCCCGACCCGCACGGCCTTCGGTGTCGCCTGGATCGCGGAGTACATCGTGCTCCTCATCGGCGGCGGCAACGACATGTTCGCCCAGTACTTCCACCTGTCGATCAACTCGATCACGTGGTTCGTCCGGATCGGCTTCTTCGTCGTCCCGGTGCTGGCGTTCATCGTCACCAAGCGGATCTGCCTCGGCCTGCAGCGTCGTGACCACGACAAGGTGCTGCACGGTCGCGAGACCGGCATCATCAAGCGCCTGCCGCACGGTGAGTTCGTCGAGGTCCACGAGCCGCTCCCGGCGGGCCAGCTGCACAAGCTCACCGCGCACGAGCAGTACAAGCCGATCGAGATCGGCCCGACGGTCGACGAGAACGGTGTCGAGCGCAAGGTCAAGGCCACCGAGAAGCTCCGCGCGAAGCTCAGCCAGGGCATCTACGGTGAGAACAACCAGATTCCGAAGCCCACGGTGGAGGAATACAAGGAGATCCAGTCCGGCCACGGCCACCACTGATCTCGGTATGAACGCATGAGGGATTGATTTCGGTCAGTCCTGGTGTCGCCACGGCGAGAGCCCCGTCCAGTGTCTGGACGGGGCTCTTTGCCGTAACCGGGGCTGGATAGGCTGACCCTGACCGATCAAGACGTGGCGCCAGAACATGAGGGAACATGAGGACGGCCCACCGACAGCAGGAGCGGACCATGAACGTTGCGACCCCGGCAGGCGGCGACAGCGTGGCGGCCCGTGGCTGGCCGGGCGTTCTCGACGCCCTGCTGACCGGCCAGGACCTGCGCGCGGAGGACACCGCCTGGGCCATGGACCGCATCATGCGCGGGGAGGCCACCGACGCCCAGATCGCCGGCTTCACGGTCGCGCTGCGGGCCAAGGGGGAGACGGTCGAGGAGATCAACGGGCTCGTACGGGCGATGTACGCGCACGCCAACCTCATCGAGGTGCCGGGCAGCACGGTGGACATCGTCGGCACCGGCGGCGACGGGGCCAAAACGGTGAACATCTCCACCATGTCCGCGATCGTGGTGGCCGGGACCGGCTCCAAGGTCGTCAAGCACGGAAACCGTGCCGCGTCCTCCGCGAGCGGCTCCTCGGACGTCCTGGAGAAGCTCGGCGTCAACCTCGACCTCAGCACGGCGCGCGTCGTGGAGGTCGCCGAAGAGGCCGGCATCACCTTCTGCTTCGCGGTGAAGTTCCACCCGGCCCTGCGCCACGTCGCGGCCGCCCGCAGGGAACTGGGCATCCGCACCTTCTTCAACGCGCTGGGACCGCTGACCAACCCGGCCCGGGTGCGCGCCCAGGCGACCGGCGTGGCCGACCCCCGGATGGCCCCGATCATCGCGGGCTCGCTCGCCGCACGCGGCTCCTCCGCGCTGGTCTTCCGCGGCGACGACGGCCTGGACGAACTGACCACGACGTCGACCTCGCGCGTCTGGTGGGTCCGCGACGGCGAGGTCACCGAGCAGCGCTTCGACCCCACCGACGTGGGCATCCGCCTGGTCGACGTGTCCGCGCTGGCCGGCGGGGACCCCTCGTACAACGCGGACGTGGCCCGCCGCCTGCTGGCCGGCGAGACCGGCCCGGTCCGCGACGCCGTGCTGCTGAACTCGGCGGCCGCCCTGGTGGCCCTGGACCCCGGCACGGGCAGCCTGGAGGAGCAGCTCGCCGCCGGTATGGCCCGGGCGGCGGAGTCCATCGATTCGGGCGCGGCCCGGGCGGCCCTGGAGCGCTGGGTGACCGCCAGCAACGCGTAGCGGCACGAGAACGGCGCGAAAGAGATGACCCCGGTCCGCATGGCGGACCGGGGTCTTGCGTTCGAGCGATCTTGTGGCAGGATGCTGACCAGGTCACGAGTGACAGCGTTTAGGCCCCGGCTTGCTGTCCGGCAACCCTCCTTCCGTGGCGGGGTGCCCCGGGTGATGACCAGGTCGTAGGCAGCAAGGCCTACGGCAAGCGCGGATCCCTCGACACCAGGGGTCCTGGTCTTCTCGAGGAGCTTTTTCCGTGAGCAAGCGAATGCGATAGGGCGACTCCGCCCCCACTTCACCCTCGGATCAGGGCCGCTTCCGTGCGCCCCCGCCCAGCGCGGTCCGAGGATCCTCCCGTACCCCGGACGGCCGCAGCGTCGTACCCGCGTACGGGCACACCGAAGCCATTCAGCCCTGCCTGCCGGGAGATACCGCCATGTCCGCATCCCTGAACGCCGTCGCCACCGCCACCGCCGTCGACCCCGCCTGCGCCGAGCCGCTCGCGGTCCTCGGCCGGGACGTCACCGTCCCCCTCGTCACCGGCGGCGAGGTCACCTACGCGGCCCTCGACTACGCGGCCAGCGCCCCCGCCCTGCAGCGCGTCTGGGACGACGTGGCCGCGTACGCCCCGTACTACGGCAGCGTGCATCGCGGCGCCGGGTACCTCTCGCAGCTCTCCACCGACCTCTTCGAGCAGAGCCGGGTCACCGTGGCCGAGTTCCTCGATTGCCGCCCCACCGACCAGGTCGTCTTCACCCGCTCCACGACCGATTCGCTGAACCTGCTCGCCGCCGTACTCCCCGCCGACTGCCAGGTGTTCGTCTTCGAGACCGAGCACCACGCCTCCCTGCTGCCGTGGGTCGACGCGCAGGTCACCTACCTCGACGCGCCGCGCACCCCCGGCGAAGCCGTCGCCATCCTGGAGCGCGCCCTCGCCGCCCGTGACCCCTACGGTCCCGCCCTGGTCTGCGTCACCGGCGCCTCCAACGTCACCGGCGAGCTGTGGCCCGTCAGGGAACTCGCCGCGGCCGCGCACGCCCACGGCGCGCGGATCGTCCTGGACGCCGCCCAACTGGCCCCGCACCACCCCGTCTCCGTGCAGGAACTGGACGTCGACTGGGTCGCCTTCTCCGGACACAAGCTCTACGCGCCCTTCGGCTCGGGCGTGCTCGCCGGCCGCGCGGACTGGCTGCAGGAAGCACAGCCGTACCTCGCCGGCGGCGGGGCCTCCCGCAAGGTGGCCCGGCGCGAGGACGGCGGCGTGGACGTGGAGTGGCACACCACCGCCGCCCGGCACGAGGCCGGCTCCCCGAACGTCATCGGCGTCTACTCCATCGCCTCGGCCTGCAAGGCCCTGACCGAGGCCGGCTTCGAGAACCTCGTCGCCCGCGAGCAGCAGCTCATCGCGAAGGTCCGGTCGGGCCTGGCGGAGGTCCCGGCGGTCCGGATCCTCTCCCTCTTCGGGGACGACGCCCCGCGGGTCGGCGTCATCTCCTTCGTGGTGGACGGCTGGAACAGCTCCCACTTCGCCGCCGCGCTGTCCGCCGAGTACGGGATCGGCGTGCGCGACGGCCTGTTCTGCGCCCACCCGCTGGTCCGCACCCTGCTGGGCAGCGAGCCGCAGGCCCAGGGCGAATGCGGAGCCCCCGAGGCGGCGCCGGGGGAGCGCTCGCTGAACGCGATCCGCGTGAGCTTCGGCGCGGGCACCCCCGACGAGCACGTCGACCGCTTCGTCGGAGCCGTGCGGGAACTGGTCACCTCGGGAGCCAAGTGGCAGTACCGCACGGAGGAAGGCCGCTGCGTCCCGGCGGTGTGACCTGCGGTCGGCTCGGCGGTGTGTGGTGCAGGGTGCCCCTGCTGGGCGGCCGCCTCAAGCGCCGGCGGGGCTGGTGGTGTGGGGCGGGGCCCCGCAGGAGGGTCTCCTCGGCTCGGCGGTGTCCCTGCGGGGTGCTCGGCGGTGTGCGGTACTGCTCGGGCTGTGCCCGGGCGGCCGCCTCAAACGCCGGCGGGGCTGGTGGTGTGGGCCGGGGCCCCGCAGGAGGATCTCCTCGGCTCGGCGCGTGCTGCCTCGTCACGGCAAGACGGCCACGGTCGCGCCTCGTCCTGCGGGGACCCTCCTCCGTGTCCCCGCCCCACGGCAGGGCTACGACAGCGACGGCCCGAGGGGCGGGGGGACGGGGTGGGGTGTCCCCGCAGGACGAGCGCACAACCCCGCCCCACAGCCGAGACAAACCAGTAAGGCGCGAGCCGAGGAGACACCCCACCCCGTCCCCCCGCCCCGACCCCCACTGACATACCGACCCGCCATCCCAGCCCCGCCGGCGATTGAGGCGCAGGGCCCGGCGCAGCCCGACCCGCACCGCACAGGCACCGGCCCGCCAAATCCAGCCCCGCCGGCGATCGAGGCGCGGGGGCCGGGGCAGCCCGAGCCGCACCGCACAGGCACCGGCTCGCCGGCGATCGAGGCGGAGCCGTGGGATACGGCCCGCACCGCAGGGACGCCGGGCGATATGTGACGCTTGGGCCGTGCGCATCCTCGTGGTCGAAGACGAAGAAGGCCTCGCCGAATCCCTGCGGCGCGGCCTCTCCGCCGACGGCCACCACGTCGAGGTCGCCCACGACGGCCACCGCGGCCTCGACCTCGCCCTGGCCGGCGGCCCGTACGACGTCGTCCTGCTCGACCTGATGCTCCCGGGTCCCAGCGGCCACGCGATCTGCACCCGCATGCGCGCCCACGGCGACACCACCCCGGTCCTCATGCTCACCGCCCGCGACGGCGAGCAGGACGAGGCGGAGGGTCTGGACTCCGGCGCCGACGACTACCTCACCAAGCCGTTCTCCTTCATGGTCCTGGCCGCCCGGATCCGGGCGCTGGCCCGTCGCGCCGGCACCCCCGACCGCGGCACCCTGCAGGCCGGCGACCTCGTCCTGGACCCGCAGGGCCGCCGCTGCCGTCGCGGCGACCGGGACATCGAGCTCACAGCCCGCGAACTGGGCGTGCTCGCCTGCCTGATGGAACAGCCCGGCCGGGCGGTCGCCAAGCAGGACATCCTGGACGAGGTCTGGGACACCCCCCACGGCATCGACCCGAACATCGTCGAGGTGTACGTCTCCTCGCTGCGCAAGAAGATCGACGCCCCCTTCGGCCGCCGCTCGATCCGCACCGTCCACGGCACCGGCTACCGGATGGCCCCCGACGGTGGTTAGCGGTATCCGGGCGCGCACCGCCGCGGCCGCCGCGCTGGCGATGGCCGCCGTCCTCGCCGGCGGCGGGCTGTGGCTGCACGCACTGCTGCGGGCCAACCTCCTCGACAACACCACCGGTCGCGCCGAACTCGCCGCCCGCAAGGTCGCCGCGCAGCTCGACAACCGGACTCTGCCGCCCGGCGGACGGCTGCCCGTGCCCGAGAGCGGGGTGGACCTGGTCCTCGTACAGGACGCGGCCGGACGGACGGTCGCCAGTACCGGCGACCCGAAGCTCACCCCCGACCTGGCCGGCGCCCCGCGCCCCGGCCCCGGAGCGGACTCCCGGTCGGCCGTGCTCCCGCCCGCGCGCCCCGGCGGGGAACGGCGCGCGGTGGTCGTCGTCGAGGCGCCGGGCGCGCACACCGTGTACGCGATGACCGTGCTCGGCGACGTGGACGACGCGACCGGGGCCGTGGCGATCGGACTGCTGGCGGGCGCGCCTCCCTTGATCGGCTTCGCCGCGGCCCTGGCCTGGTGGGTCACCGGCCGCGCGCTGCGTCCGGTGAGCGCGATCCGTTGCGAACTGGCCGCGGTCACCGCGAGCGAGCTGGACCGGCGGGTTCCGGACCCGGGTGGGGCGGACGAGATCGCCCGGCTGGCCCGGACCGTGAACGACACCCTCGACCGGTTGGAGCGTTCCGACGCCCGGCAGCGGCAGTTCACCGCGGATGCCTCGCACGAGTTGCGCAACCCGCTGGCCGCCGTCCGGTCCCGGTTGGAGGTGGCTCTGGCGATGGACCGCCCCGACCGGGAATCGGTCGCGGCCGCGCTGGCCGACACCGAGCGGCTGCAGGCGATCGCGGCGGACCTGCTGCTGCTGGCCCGCCTCGACGGCGGACCGGCGTCGGCTCCCCGGAGCGAGCCGGTGGACCTGGCCCTGCTGGCCGCGGAGGACGCCTCGCGCCGGGGTGGCCCGCGCATCGCGCTACGGCTGGACGCGCGGGCGCCCGTACCGGCCTCCGGGGACCCGGCGCGGCTGGAGCGGGCGTTGGCCAACCTGGTGGACAACGCCCTGCGGTACGCCCGCGCGGAGGTCGTCGTACGGGCGGCGGAACACGACGGTTGGGCGGTGCTGGAGGTCACGGACGACGGCCCGGGCATCCCGGAGGCGGACCGGGACCGGGTCTTCGAGCGGTTCGTACGGCTGGACGCGGACCGCAGCCGAGCCGGCGGCGGTACCGGGCTGGGCCTGGCCATCGCCCGGGAGATCGCGCGGGCGCACGGGGGCGACGTACACGCGCTGCCGGCGCCCGCCGGGGGCGCGCGGCTGGTGCTGCGCATCCCGTAGCGCCTGGCCGGGGCCCGGCCGGTGCGCGGGCCGTGCACTCAGGAATCCTTCAGCGCTCCTCCCCCAGCATCGACTGGCATGAGCGCGCACCGGAGGAAGCCGACGACCCGATCCCGCCGCCACCCGTCCCACCGCCGGCGACCGGGCCGCACGTTGCTGGTCACCGGCTGCGCGCTGGTGGCCCTGGCCGGGGGCGGCGGCTGGTACCTGTACCGCGACCTCGCCGCCGGCATCGGCAGCTCCAAGGCCCTCGAAGGCGCGGAGAAGTCGAAGTTCGGCGACAGCAACATCCTGCTCATGGGTCTGGACAGCCGCCGGGACCAGAACGGCGAGAAGCTGCCGGCCGAGGTCCTCGACAAGCTGCACGCCGGCAGCTCGGACATCGGCGGCTACAACGCGAACACCCTGATCCTGCTGCACGTGCCCGGGGACGGCGGCCGGGCGACGGCCTTCTCGGTGCCGCGCGACGACTTCGTCGACATACCCGGCCACGGGAAGGACAAGATCAAGAAGGCGTACGGGCTGGCGAAGGAGAAGAAGCAGGAGCAGCTCGCCGCGCGGGGGGTCGAGGACGGCCGGGAACTGGAGCAGGAGGGCCGGGAAGCGGGGCGCGCGGCGCAGATCGAGACGGTGCGGAACTTCCTGGGGGTCCCGATCGATCACTTCGCCGAGCTGAATCTGGCCGGTTTCTACCACCTGGCGGACGCGTTGGGCGGCGTACCCGTGTGCCTGAACAAGGCGGTGAAGGACACGTACTCGGGCGCCGATTTCCCGGCGGGCCCGCAGACGCTCGACGGCCGGCAGTCACTCGCCTTCGTACGGCAGCGGCACGGCCTGGACCGGGGCGACCTGGACCGGACCAAGCGGCAGCAGGCCTTTCTCGCGGGCGCGACGAAGAAGCTGAACTCGGCCGGGACCTTCACCGATCCGGCGAAGCTGATCAAGCTGATCGACGTCGCGAAACAGGACGTGGTGACGGACGAGGGATGGGATCTGACGGCGTTCGTGAAGCAGGCGAAGAACCTGTCCGGCGGAAGGGTGCGCTTCACGACCCTTCCTGTCGAGCGCTTCGGAAGGAACTATGGGGAGGACATCAACGTCGTAGATGATATGAAGATAAAGCGCCTCATTGCCGAGCAGATCGGACCCATGGCTTCCGCCGCCCCCGGCACACAGGGCGCCACATCCTCACCCGAGGCGGCACCCCCGCCGTCACCCTCGCCATCCGCCCCCCAGGACGGTGGCGGCATCCCGTGCGTGGACTGAAGCCACTGACGTCGGCGGTCGCCCGGCGGCGCACCGAGGCGCTGCTCCTGGTCTTCGTCATCGCCATCGCCGTCCTCGGCCACGCCTGTGCGGGCCTCGCCATGAACGGCGAGCTGCCACCCAAATTCATCGACTTCGCCATCAGCATGACCCTGCTGTCGCTGGTGGGGCACCTGGGCATACGCCGCTTCGCGGCCTACGCGGACCCGCTGATCTTCCCGCTCGCCATGCTGCTGACCGGCCTCGGGCTGGTGCTGCTGCACCGTCTCGACCAGAGCTACATCGAGCGCTGGAACTCGGACGCGAACGCCCCCGGCCAGCTGATGTGGACGGTGGTCGGGGTCGCCGCCTGCCTGCTGGTGCTGGCGCTGCTGCGCGACCACCGGCTGCTGCAGCGGTTCATCTACATCACCATGGCCGTCGCGTTGGTGCTGCTGATCGCTCCCGCCTTCTTCGGCGCGGACACCTACGGCGCGAAGCGCTGGATCAAACTCTTCGGCTTCTCGCTCCAGCCGGGCGAGTTCGTGAAGATCATGATCGCGATCTTCTTCGCCGGGTACCTGGTCGTCCACCGCGACTCGCTGGCCCTGACGGGCCGCAGGTTCCTGGGCATGCGGCTGCCCCCGATGCGTCAGCTCGGCCCGATCGTCACGGTGTGGATCGTCTCGATGCTGGTGCTGGTCTTCGAGCGCGACCTCGGCACCTCGCTGATCTTCTTCGGGGTGTTCGTGGTGATGCTGTACGTCGCCACCGAACGCACCAGCTGGATCGTCTGCGGCCTGCTCATGGCCTCGGTGGGCGCCTTCGTGGTCGGCTCGACGGAGCCGCACGTCAAGGCGCGCGTGGCCGCGTGGCTCAACCCGCTGTCGTACTACTGGAAGAACCGGCCGGAGGGAGTCACCTCGGACCAGTCGGCGCAGGCCCTGTTCAGCTTCGGCACGGGCGGCATCTCCGGCACGGGCCTGGGCGTGGGCCACCCCGAGCTGATCGCGTTCGCCGGGCGCAGCGACTTCATCCTGACGACGGTGGGCGAGGAGCTGGGCCTGGCCGGGGTGATGGCCGTACTGATCCTCTACGCGCTCCTCGTGCAGCGGGGGCTGCGGATGGCCCTCGCGGCCCGCGACCCGTTCGGGAAGCTGCTCGCGGTGGGCCTGGCGGCGGCGCTGGCCCTGCAGGTCTTCGTGGTGGCGGGCGGCGTCACCGGCCTCATCCCCCTGACGGGCAAGGCCTTGCCCTTCCTGGCCAAGGGCGGCTCGTCCCTCCTGGCCAACTGGATGATGATCGCGCTGCTCCTACGCATCAGCGACAGCGCGGAACGCCAACGCGAGGCGGACACCCACGGCCCGGCGGAAACGACGATCACGCCGCTGCCGACGCCGACACCGGACGGAGACAGCTCCGGCGTACGAGAGCCACTGGGGCGGTAGCCGCGGCCGCCGGCGGGCTTCCCGTCAGCCCCATCGTTCCTCCGGGGTGGGGGGACAAGAGACAGGGACGGGGCGGTCGGAGAGGGCCCGACCCGGTCGGGCAGGGGGGACGATCCCGAGACGAGACCCATCCCGACCCAGCCCCGGGTCGGGCGAGGCGCACCCCATCGCTACCCGCTCCGCACGTCCCAGCGTCCGACGCCCGTCAGAACTCTGGCGACGCGACCCCTCTCAGGCAGGCTCCACATTGGCAACCGAGGTAGCGAACTCCCGGCCGGAGGCGGCACGGATGTAGGCAAGCTCCATCCAGCGCTCCACGCCTGCGCTTGAGACGTTCTCATTGACCACGGCCATCAACTCACCCTCGACCCCCGAGGCGATGTCCCTGACACGCCGGCGCAGGAGTCGGTGCGGCAGGTACTCGTACCGATCACTCATCCGCCACCTCGCGCAAGGTGACGAGGAAGCGCTCCCACCCGACCAGCGCCCGCTCCAAGAGATCCGAACTGGGCTCACCGACGCCCGCCGCCCTGACCAACGGGGCGTCATCAGCATCGATGCCGGACACATACGGCATACCGATCACCCTCACTTGCGAGACCACCACCGAGCAGCCTCTCTAGAGATGCATTCAGTACAACCGATTCGGGCGCGACCCGCCAACAGATCTCTAGAGATGTAACCGGAAGAGGTCGTGGCCCAGGTTCGTGCGGTGGCACATCTCTGCCCCTAGGGTGTCTAGAGAGGAGAGGAAGTGAGCGGTTTACATGACCAGCCAGGGCGGCACCCGTCAGCCGAAGTACCAGCGGATCGCTGATGCGCTGAGGACGGCTATCCAAACGGGCGAATACGGCCCGGGTGATCGGCTGCCCGGTGAGAACGACCTCATGTCCACTTACGAGGTCGCCCGGATGACCGCGCGCCAAGCCCTCGGCGTTCTGCAGAACGAGGGTCTCGCAGAGGCACGGAAGGGTGCGGGTGTCTTCGTGCGGGCGTTCAAGCCCTTGCGTCGACGCGGCATCGAGCGGCTTGCGCGCGAGCAGTGGGGCGCGGGCCGGTCGATCTGGTCCGACGAGTCCGAGGAGCGGGAGCTGGTCGTCGATCAGATCGACGTGCGCGAGGAGGAGGCGGACGGCCGCGTATGCGACGCGCTCGACGTTCCCGCAGGGACTCGGGTGTGGGCACGCAGTCGCCGCTTCGTGCTGGACGGGAAACCGGTCCTGTCGGCGACGTCGTACCTGCCGTCCGACATCGTCGCGGACTCGGCCGTCACACAGGTCGACACCGGTCCCGGTGGGACGTACGCGCGGCTGGCCGAGCTGGGCTTCGCGCCCGTGCATTTCCGGGAGGAGATCCGGTCCCGGATGCCCTCGGCCGACGAGGCGGAAAGGCTCTCGCTCGCCATGGGTACGCCTGTCATCCACATCATCCGCACCGCGTTCGCCCAAGGTGGGCGGGTCGTGGAGGTCAACGAGATGACGCTGGACTCCGCCTCCTACGTGCTGGAGTACGACTTCGACGCCTAGAAGGGCGGACCGTCGCTGTAGCCGATCGGCTGCAGTGGCGGGGCCTGGGGGCGGGGTGTCCGGAGCAGGGACACCGCTTCCTCGATGCGGCCCAGTTCCACCAGGAGCGGGCCGAGGACCCCGGCGTGCTCCAGGCGGTCCGTGTCCAGGAGGGCCACGGCATCCTCCGGGCGTCCCGCCTCGGCCAAGAGGCGGGCCAGGCTTTCCGGCGCGTACGGGCCTCCGCCCTCGGGGTGGGACTCGGCGTCCGCGATCGCCTCGTCGAGCCGGCCGCAGGCGGCCATGAGCGGCGCCCGCAGCCGGTGGATCTCCCACTCCTCCCGGCCCCGCCGGGCCTTGAGCGCGTCGAGGTGGGCGAGGCCCTCCTCGGCGCGGCCCTCGGCGGCGAACAGCTCGCAGAGGGGGTCGACGATCCAGTCCTCGGCGCTGTCCAGCGCACGCATGACCTCGATGGCCTCGGCTCCCCGCCCGTGCCGGGCCAGGAGCTCCGACAGCAGGATCGACGTGTGGCAGCGGTCTTCGTCCCCGTGCATGCGGTACGCGTCGACCGCGCCCGCCACGTCGCCGCGCTCCTCCAGCACCTCCGCCAGCCGCCGGGCGGCTTCCCACGGGCTCCCGCCGGCCACGTACGCGCGCAGCTCGTCGAGCCGGTCGTGCCGGACCAGTAGGTCGGCGAGCGCGTCACGGTTGTTGACGACGACGCGGTCGTACGAGTGCAGCACCGCGATCGCCTCGTCCGTACGGCCCTGCTTCTCCCGTACGGACGCCAGCAGGTTCGCCGCGTCGAACGGTTCCGTGGACCGTGTGCCGCACTCCTGGTCCCCGCAGCGCACGCACACGTTCCCCGGGGCCAGGCGGGCCTCCAGCAGCTCCGCGACCTCGTCGCCGCGCCCCAGACCGACGCCCACGTCGACGAGCGCCTCGGCGATGAGCCAGTCGGTGACATGCGGCACGAGCAGCTCGTACGCCTCCTCGCCCCGCCCGTGGCGGGCCAGCAGAAGGGCCAGGTCCCGCTGGGCGAACCGCTCCCCGTCCCGCGCGAACGGGCGGACGAGGGCGATGGCATCCTCGCCCCGGCCCCCCGCGTCCAGCAGCCGCGCGGCCTCTTCGGCAGCCGGCCACCAGCCGGTACCGACGTACGGGTGCAGTACCTCGAGGGCCTCGTCCAAGTCGCCGCGCTCGACGAGCAGCCGCGCCCATGCGCGGGCGCAGAACCAGTCGCCGTCCTCCGCCAGGGCCAGCCCGCGCACCACGTCGATGTGCCCGAGGGCGAGGAGCCGGTCGACGAGGTCGGGTGGCACGCACTCGTCGTGCCAGGTGGTCCTGCGGTGGAGTACGGCGGCGTCCATGGCCGCACCGTAGCGGGCCCCCGTTCGCGCGACCGGACGAGGTCCCTTCCGGTGACATCCGGGCGGCGCGCGAGCCACGTGCCTGCCGGGCCGGGTAAGCCGTCCTCGCGACGACGAACCCGAGCAGCGTTGAGGAGATCGACCATGTACGCAGCAGTCCGGCGGTACGAAGGCGTGACCGACCCGGCCGAGGCCGGGCGCATCGTCGACGAGGGGTTCGTGGCGCTCATGCGCGAGGTCCCCGGATTCGTGGCGTACTACTGGGTCGACGCCGGAGGCGGGGTGATGGTGTCCACCAGCGTCTTCCGGGACCGTGCGGGCGCCGACGAGTCGATCGAGCGGGCTGCGCACTTCGTACGCGACAACCTGGCCCGGTACCTGCCCAACCCGCCGCAGGTGACAGCCGGCGAGGTCGTCGCCTCCGCCTGACCTCCCACCACGCGCCCTGAACAGGTGAGCCCAGGACGGTCGTCGGATGCTGGGACTTCCCCCGACCCCGGCCCGTGGCTGTCCTGGCCTCGTCCGGGGGATCGCCCCCACCGGGGCCGGTCCGAGACCGACGGGAAGCCCCGTACCCGTCACGTCCCTGATGCCGCTCCGGTGGATCCCGACACCCGAGCCCCGCCCTACAGGTAGTCCTCCAGGCGCCCGATGCGGTAGCCCTGTTCCTGGATGCGCTGGAGCATGCGGGTCGTCATCTGGATCTCCGTCGCGCCCTTGAGTTCGGACGGGCCGCGGAAGTGGGCCAGGATGATGTCGCCCGGCTTGAGGGTGGAGCCCGCGGCGTACTGGAAGTTGTTGATCTGCATCGAGACCCGCCACAGCACCAGGGACGAGACTCCGCACTCCGAGGCCGCCCGGAGGGTGTCGTCGTTGTAGTTGCCGAAGGGCGGGCGGAACAGCGGCGGGCGCTTGCCGAAGCGCTTCTCCAGGCGTTCCTGCTGGCCGCATATCTCCTTCTTCTGCCCCTCGAAGGAGAGGGTCCGCAGATTCGGGTGCGTCAGCGTGTGGTTGTTTATCGTGCTCGCCGAACCGTTGTCGCGGATCTTCTCGAAGTATCCGTAGTCCGCCGAGGCGATGTTGTCCGTGAGGAACATGCTGATCGGCAGCTTGAGGTCGGCCACCATCTTCAGGAACTCGGGGTCCTTCTCCGCGCCGTCGTCGAAGGTCAGGAAGACGACCTTGTCGTCGGCCGGGACGGGTATTCGGTCCACCACCGGGACCTTGCCCGGCCCGGCCTTGGGGATCTGCGGTTTCTGGGCCGGCGGGGGCGCGTACTGGAGGGGGGCCGTCAGGCCCCACTTCTTGTACGCCTCGTCCGAGGCGCCCCCCGGGGCCGGAGTCGGCGACGCCGTCGACGGCGTGGCGCCACCGGCCTCCGGTGTCGGCTGCGCCGTCTTGGCAGCCAGTCGTTCGGTGGGGTCCGCGCTGTCCCCGCACCCCGTCAGGGACAGCGCGAGCGCGCCGGCCGCCAGCGTTCCGGCTACCAACCGGCGCGCGTGCTTCACAGATAGTCCTCCAGGCGGGCCACGGCGTATCCCTTGTCCGTGACGGTCTTCATGACATGACGGATCATGTCAGGCATCGTGCCCTTCCAGTCCTCCTTGCCCCGGAAGTGCGTGAGGATGATGTCACCGGGGTGCAGATCGCGGTCCCATTCCCGGTAGTCCATCCGGTTGGTGAACGCCTCCGCGTTCCACAGCGGGACCGCCTTGATGCCGCAGGACTTCGCCGCGCGCAGCGTGTCCTGGTTGTAGTTGCCGTACGGCGGCCGGAAGAGGGTCGGCCGCTTGCCGAACTGCTTCTGGATGGTGTCCTGCTGGCCGCAGATCTCCTCGCGCTGCTGCTCGTAGGACAGACCGGGCATGTAGCGGTGGTTGAGCGTGTGGTTGTTCAGGGTGACGCCCGCGTCCTGCATCTTCTTGAAGTACGGGTAGTTGTCCCGTACGACGTAGTCGCTGAGGAAGGCCGTGTACGGGATCTTCAGCTCCTGCATCATCTTCAGGAACTCGGGGTCCTTCTCCGAGCCGTCGTCGATCGTCAGGAAGACGACCTTGTCCTCGGTCGGGACGGTGGTGAAGACGTTCGGGTACTCCTCCTGGTCCTCCACCTCGAAGCCGTCGCGCGTGTGGATCTCCGGCTTCTCCTTCGGTGCCGGCGGGGCGGCGAGCGGGGTCTTGCGCAGTCCCCACTTCTTGGCCGCGACGACGCGCGCCTGCTGGGCCGCCTTGGCCTTCTCGGCGGCGCTGAGCGCACCCGCGGCGCCCGCCTCGGCGGCCTTGGCCGCCTTCTCCTTCGCGGCCTTGTCCGGTCCGGCGTCCCCGGAGCCGCACGCCGTACCGAGGGCGGCGACGAGCAGGGCCGCCACGGCCACCCCGAACCGGCCGCGCGGACCTGCCGCGTACCGGTGACCCTGTTGCGACTTATTTCCCTTTTGTCGTACTAGCTGCATAGCAGCGCATCCTGGCACCCGACACACGGCCTCCCCGGAAGACACCGCGAACGCGGTCACACCTTCCTTCGACTGGCCCACACGAGGTCGGGCCCGGCCGGGTCCGACCCGTCGCCGACAATGGACCCGTGACCCCCGAAGACTTCGCCGCCCTCCTCACCCCCGAGGGCCGCGCCCTCCTCGACTCGCTCCGCGCGTACGACCCCTCCCAGGAGCTGGCCGTCGCCACCCGGCTGCGCCGCGAGCACCCCGCCGCGCTCGTCTCCGCCGCGCTCGGGCAGGCCCGACTGCGGCAGCGCGCGGTGGCGAAGTTCGGGGCCGAGGACGCCTTCCGGATGTACTTCACGCCCGGCGGCGGGGAGATGGCCACCCGCGCGTCCGTGGCCTCGTACCGGGCCGAGCGGCTCGCCGCCCTCGGCGTACGCAGCCTCGCGGACCTGTGCTGCGGCATCGGCGGGGACGCCCTCGCGCTGGCCCGGCTCGGCATCCGGGTGCTCGCGGTGGACCACGACCCGCTCACCGTCGCCGTCGCGCGGGCCAACGCCGAGGCGCTGGGGCTGGCGGACCTGATCGAGGTCCGGGAGGCGGATGTGACGGAGGTGGACACCGCCGGCTACGACGCGGTCTTCATCGACCCGGCGCGGCGCGGGGGGCGCGGGCGGATCTTCGACCCGGAGTCGTACTCACCGCCGCTGTCGTGGGCGGTGGAGACGGCCCGGGCGGCGAAGTACGCCGCCGTCAAGATCGCGCCCGGGATCCCGCACGAGGCCGTGCCCGCGGAGGCCGAGGCCGAGTGGATCTCCGACCAGGGGGACGTCAAGGAGGCCGTGCTCTGGTTCGGGACCGCGCCGGGGACCGTGCGCGCCACCCTGCTCCCCGGGCCGCGCGCGCTGCACACCGCCGATCCGCTGCCCGATCCGGCGGCCGGACCGGTGGGCCGCTGGCTCTACGAGCCCGACGGCGCCGTCATCCGCGCCCATCTGGTCGCCGAGGTCGCCGAGCAGCTGGACGGCCGGCTGATCGACCCGACCATCGCCTACATCACCGCCGACGAGCTGCGCGCGACGCCGTACGCGACGGCATACGAGATCACCGATGTGCTGCCCTTCGGCCTGAAGAAGCTGAAGGCGCTGCTGCGCGAGCGCGGTGTCGGGATCCTGACCGTGAAGAAGCGCGGCTCGGCGATCGAGCCCGAGGAACTGCGCAAGAAGGTCAAGCCGCAGGGCCCGAACTCCGCGACCGTCTTCCTGACCCGGGTGGCGGGGGCCCCGTCGATGCTGATCGGCGCGCCGACCGTACCGCCTGCCGTGCCGCCTGCCGTGCCGCCTGCGGCGACGCTCGACCGGTGAGGTGCGGGTCCGGCGCTACGAGCCGAACCCGCGGGCCGCGCGTCACGCGCCGGGGCAGCAGGCCGAGCGCTACGAACCCTGACCGCAGGCCGAGCGCTACGAACCCTGGCCGCGGGCCGGGCGTTGCGGGCCTCGGCCGTGGGGGCCGCGCTACGAGCCGGGGCCGCGCGCCTGGCGCTCCGCTTCGGACCCGCGACGTGCTGTGCGGGCCGGAACTGAACCCCACCGACACCGCGTAGCGGGGGTCAGCGCCCGTCGACCTCCACCGACTCGAAGCGCCAGCGGTGCACCGCTCGGGTGATCAGGTCTGCGGCGGGTTCCGGCAGCTCGGGGAGGTCGGCCGCGACGCCCTCGGCGGCCTCCCACCAGGTGATCACGAGGACCCGGTCCTGCGGGGCCCGGAACACCTCGCGGCGCACCGGCTCCCGGGCGAGGACCTGGGCACGGGCCCACTCCAACAGCTCGTTGCCCCGGCCGTCGGCGGCCCGGGCCTCCCACATCAGCGCGACGGTGCTCACGAGTACAGGTTGTCCTTGCTCAGTTCGTGCACGTGGTCGTGATCGTGACTGTGGCTGTGCCCATGCCCGTGGCCGTGGTCCTCGTGCGCGGTACCCGGCACGTGCGGGTCGGTCACCGGCAGCGAGGAGTCCGCCGACAGGTCCCAGTCCGAGGCGGGCCGGTTCCGCTTGACCATCTCCGCGCCCAGGGCCGCGACCATCGCGCCGTTGTCCGTGCACAGCTTCGGCCGCGGCACCCGCAGGATGATCCCCGCGGCGTCGCACCGCTCCTGCGCCAGCGAGCGCAGCCGGGAGTTGGCCGCCACGCCGCCGCCGATCATCAGGTGGTCGACGCCCTCGTCCTTGCACGCCCGGATCGCCTTGCGGGTCAGGACGTCCACCACGGCCTCCTGGAAGGACGCCGCCACATCGCGCACCGGAACCTCCTCGCCCGCCTTCCGCTTCGCCTCGATCCAGCGGGCGACGGCCGTCTTGAGCCCGGAGAAGGAGAAGTCGTAGGCGGCGTCGCGCGGGCCCGTCAGCCCGCGCGGGAAGTTGATCGCCTTGGGGTCGCCCTCGCGTGCGAGCCGGTCGATGACCGGGCCGCCGGGGAAGCCCAGCTGGAGCACGCGCGCGATCTTGTCGAAGGCCTCGCCCGCCGCGTCGTCGATGGTCGCGCCGAGCGGCCGTACGTCGGAGGTGATGTCCGGGGCCAGCAGCAGCGAGGAGTGCCCGCCGGAGACCAGCAGGGCCATCGTCGGCTCCGGCAGCGGCCCGTGCTCCAGCTGGTCCACGCAGATGTGCGAGGCCAGGTGGTTCACGCCGTACAGCGGCTTGCCGAGCGCGTACGCGTACGCCTTGGCCGCCGAGACGCCCACCAGCAGCGCGCCGGCGAGGCCCGGGCCGGCCGTGACCGCGATGCCGTCGAGGTCGCGGGCGCTGACGCCGGCTTCCTTCAGGGCGCGCTGGATGGTCGGGACCATCGCCTCCAGGTGGGCCCGCGAGGCCACCTCGGGCACGACGCCGCCGAAGCGGGCGTGCTCGTCGACGCTCGACGCGATCGCGTCCGCGAGCAGGGTGGTGCCGCGGACGACGCCGACGCCGGTCTCGTCGCAGGAGGTCTCGATGCCGAGGACGAGCGGTTCGTCAGCCATTGCTCTCACTGCTCTCAGTTCGTGCTTGTGCGGGGTCGGTCAGTCGCATGACGAGCGCGTCGACGTTGCCGGGCTGGTAGTAGCCGCGCCGGAAGCCGATGGGCTCGAAGCCGAAGCGCTCGTAGAGCTTCTGGGCGCGGGTGTTGTCCACCCGCACCTCCAGCAGCACCTCGGCGCACTCGAACGCGGTGGCGGCGCGCAGCAGGTCGGTCAGGAGCCGGGCGCCGAGCCCGGTCCCCCACTGGTCGCGGGCGGCCGCGATGGTCTGTACGTCGGCCAGGTCACCGGCGGCGGCCAGTCCGGCGTAGCCCACGAGCCGGCCCGCCGCGTCCTCGGCGACGATGTAGCGGCGCGTGGCCCGGGGGCCGCGGGCGTGGGCGAGCTCGGACCAGAACATCCCTGCGGACCAGGCGTCCTCGGGGAACAGCTCGTGCTCCAGTTCCAGCACGGGCCCGATGTCCCACCAGCGCATCTCGCGCAGGGTGTGGGGGGTCGCCGGGATCACTGCGGGGTGACCACCTTGTAGTTCTTCGGCACCTGGGCGTCGGGCCGGCGCAGGTAGAGCGGGGTCGGAGGCAGGCCCTCACCATTTTCGAACGCCAGGCCCGCCGCCAGTCGTTCCGCGGCCAGCGAGGCCATGGCCGCGGCCGACTGGTGCTCGGGGTGCCGGGCGTCCGTGAAGACCTCGGGGTAGAGGAGCGCGCCTTGGCCCACGGCGGGCAGGCCCGCGACCTGCTCGGCGATGTCGGCCGGGCGGTCCACGGCGGGCTCGCCGACGCGCGTGCGCGGGTCCTCGTACCGGGCCCAGTAGACCTCCTTGCGCCGCGCGTCGGTGGCGACGGTGAAGGGGCCCTCGATGCCGGCGGCCCCGGCGGCGTACGCGAGGCCGTCGAGCGTGCACAGGCCGTACACGGGCACGCCCAGCACGGCGGCGAAGGTGGAGGCGGTGACGAGGCCGACGCGCAGCCCGGTGTAGGGGCCGGGGCCGACACCGACGACGACGCCGGTGACGGCTTCGAGCGTGAGCCCGGCCTCGGCGAGGACCTTGTCCACGGAGGGCAGCAGGAGCTCCCCGTGGCGGCGGGCGTCGACCTGGTTCGACTCGGCGACGACGGACTCACCGTCGTGCAGGGCGACGGTGACGGCGGGCGTGGCGGTATCTACGGCGAGCAAGAGCACGCGAACAGCCTACGACTCCGGGGGCCGCACCCCTTGCGGCCGGTCTGGGAGCAGGGCGGCTGCTACCTTTCGACGGGGTACCTGACGTGGTATCGGTCGGCGCGGAAAGGTGGAGCAAGGTGGCACGCAGCAGCTCGGGAATCGTGGCCGGGCTCACCGCCGCGGCAGTGGCCGTCGTCGGCTTCCTCGGCTACCAGGCTTCCGCCACGGCGCCCGCGCACCCGCCGAAGGTCGCCGCGCAGGAGCCGGCCCCCGCCGCGAGCCCGGCCGCCAAGCAGGACCCGTCGAAGCCGGTGGCCGTGCCGGAGGGTTCCGGCACCGGGGTGCGCGTCGTGTACTCGGTGGGCCAGAAGCGGGTGTGGCTGGTGGGCGACCCCGCGCAGCCGACGAAGTCGTTCACGGTGATGCCGAGCACGGTGCACCCGAAGCCGGGCAGCTACGCCGTCGGTTCGCGCTCGGGTTCGGTCACCGGCTCGGACGGCGTGCCGATCGAGCACGTCGTGCGGTTCGCGAGCACGGAGGGCGTGGCGGTCGGTTTCAGCGCCCGTACGGACGGCGCGCTGCCGGAGCCCGACCCGAACAAGAAGACCGGTGGCATCCGCATGACGCGTGCCGACGGCGACGCGATGTGGGCGTTCGCGACGATCGCCTCGAAGGTCGTCGTCGTTCCCTGACGGACGGCCGGCGGATCACCGGCGGGCTGCCCGCGCATTCACCCGAACGGGTGCGGCGACAGAACGTCCGGTGCGCCCGCGGGGCACTCCCGAGCCGTCCCCGGGCCGCCCCCGCCCCACCCCCAGGAGGCCCCCACGCCCCAGGACACCCCAGGACGCCACTGGGCGGATCTCTAGGCCGCTTCGGATTCCGGAGCGGCCTCTTCGTGCGCGGTGTCGCCCATCGGGCCGCCCGGGCCCGTGGCGTACTCCCGCGCGGGTGGCGTCGAAACGGCGGTGGCGGCCACGCCGGCGGCGAGGAGCGTCCACATGGAGACGGTGGACGGGCGGGGCTCGCGATGTGCTCCTGCTGGTGCCGACATGGCTGCCTCCTGGACCCGGGACACCGTACTTAGGCATACCTAAGAAACTCTCGGTACCATGTCACCACGAGGGCAGCCGACAGCGCAATATCTTGCCGACGGGTTGTCGGTACGTTTACTCCGAGAGGGCTCCGGCCAGGGCGTCCAGTCCGGCCCCGGCGCTCCAGCGATCCCCGATCCCGCGCACCAGGACCTCCCGTACGTCGTCCAGGACCTCCTCGTGGCCGACCGCCCGCGCGATCACCACGTGCAGCCGGTCGTCGGAGAGCTCCTCCACCTTGCCGTCGCCCCACTCCACGACGACCACGGACTCGGGCAGCGAGACGTCGAGGTCCAGGTCCTCCATCTCGTCCAACCCGCCGCCCAGGCGGTACGCGTCCACGTGCACCAGCGCCGGGCCGCCGGTCAGTGACGGGTGCACCCGGGCGATCACGAAGGTCGGCGAGGTCACGGCCCCGCGCACGCCCAGGCCCTCGCCGAGGCCCCGGGTGAGCGTGGTCTTGCCCGCGCCCAGCTCGCCGGTCAGCAGGACGAGGTCGCCGGGGCGCAGCAGGGCGGCGATCCTGCGGCCCAACTCCTGCATCGCGTCCGGGGAGTCGATGGTGATCCGGGTCTCCGAGCCGGCCGCGGCCTCAGGTGCCGGCGCCTGGCTGCGCTGTGCTTCCAGCGGTACTTCTTCCATGCCCGCCAACGTTAGTCGCTGCGGGGACGGCCACCGCCCCGGTGCGTGCCAGCAGCTCGGTGAGCAGCCGCGTCACGGTCTCCGGGCGTTCCAGCATCATCAGGTGCCCGGTGGACTCCAGGACCACGAGTTCGGCGGCCGGCAGCGCCTCCTTGATGGCGACGCTGTGCGCGGCCGGGGTGATCATGTCCTTGTCCCCGGCCACGACCGTGACCGGCAGGTCCGCGAACAGCGCCAGCGCGGAGGTCTTGTCGTGGGTCTGGAAGGCCGGGTAGAACTCGGCGACCACATCGATGGGCGTGGCCTCGATCAGCCGCTCCGCGAACCGCGCGACGCCCGGGTCCACGTCCCGGGAGCCGAACGAGTACATCTTGATCATTCCGGCGAAGAGGTCCGCGGTGGCCCGCCGGCCCTTCTCCACCAGCTCCACCTGCGAGCCGAGCGCCTTGAGCACGCCCGGCAGGAGTCGGCGCACCGCCCCCATGCCGACGGCCGGAAGCCCGTACGTCACCTCGCCGAGGAGGCCGCTGGAGGTGCCGACCAGCGCGACGCCGACGACGCGGTCGCGGACGAGCTCGGGGTACTGCTCGGCGAATGCCATGATGGTCATTCCGCCCATCGAGTGACCCACCAGGATCAGCGGCCCCTCGGGGGCGGTCGCGTCGATGACGGTCTTGAGGTCCCGGCCGAGCTGGTCGATGGTCACCGGCTCGCCGTCCGCCTGCGCCAGTCCCCGGGCACTGCGGCCGTGGCTGCGCTGGTCCCAGTAGACCGCGCGGACCACGCCGCGCAGGGCGGCGCGCTGGAAGTGCCAGGAGTCCTGGCCGAGGCAGTAGCCGTGACAGAAGACGACGGTGGCCGGGGGTTCGGCCTTGCGCCGCAGCCGCCGTCGCTTGCCGTCCTCGGGGAGCTCGTCGACCTCGTAGTAGAGCTCGGTGGCGTCCTCGGCCCGGCAGATTCCCTCGGCACCGCGCAGGGACCCGTAGTCCCCGGCCGCGTCGAGTGCGAGGCGTGCCTTCATCCGCATGCCACGCCCGACGGTGATCCGTTCGACCGCCACACCGGCCGCCGCGCCCGCGGCTATCACGCCGATGGCGGCGCCGGCCCAGCCGGCCTTGCGCCAGTTCTCGCTCACGCCGCCGCCCTCACTCCGCTCAGCCGCCCAGGTACACCCGGGGCACTCGTGCACCGATACGGGTGACGATCTCATACGCGATCGTGTGCGCCGCTCGTGCCCAGTCCTCGGCGGTCGGTTCACCGCGCTCCGCGTCCCCGAAGATGACGGCCTCGTCACCGGCGCGGGCGTGGTCTTCCCCCAAGTCGACCACGAACTGGTCCATCGCGATGCGTCCGGCGACCTGGCGGACCTTGCCGCCGATGAGCACCGGGCCGAGGCCGGAGGCCTGCCGTGGGATGCCGTCGGCGTAGCCGGCCGGGACCAGCGCGAGGTTCGTCTCGGTGTCGGTGACGTAGTGGTGGCCGTAGCTCACCCCGTGCCCGGCGGGGACCGTCTTGACCAGCGCGAGGGAGGCCTTGAGGGTCATCGCGGGCCGCAGTCCCAGCTGGGCCGGGGTGCCGAGCTCGGGGGCGGGCGAGACCCCGTAGACGGCCAGCCCGCAGCGCACCAGGTCGAAGTGCGACTCGGGCAGGGTGAGGGTGGCCGGCGAGTTGGCGATGTGCCGGACCTCGGGCTCGACGCCCTCCTTCTCGGCGTAGGCGAGCATCTCGCGGAAGGCGTCCAGCTGGAGCCGGATCGAGGGGTGCCCGGGCTCGTCGGCGCAGGCGAGGTGCGACCAGAGGCCGGTGACCTGGACGGTCCCCTCGGCCTGGGCGGCGACGGCCGCCGTGACCAGCGCCTCCCAGTCGGCGGGCTGGCAGCCGTTGCGGCCGAGGCCGGTGTCGGCCTTGAGCTGGACGCGTGCGGTGCGGCCTGCCGCGCGAGCGGCCTCGCGTACCTCGTCGAGGGCCCACATGCCGCTGACGGAGACGTCGACATCGGCCTCGACGGCCTCCCGCCAGGGCCCGCCCGGGGTCCAGAGCCAGCACATCAGGCGCCCCTGGATCCCGGCGGCGCGGAGCGCGAGGGCCTCCTCGGGGGTGGCGGTACCGATCCAGGTGGCTCCGGCCTCCTGGGCGGCCTTGGCGCACTCCAAGGCCCCGTGCCCGTAGGCATTCGCCTTGACCACGGCCATCAGCTCGGCCCGGGGCGCCCGCTCGCGCAGTGCGCGCACGTTCTCCCGTACGGCGTCAAGATCGATCTCGGCGTACACGCGCGTCGCTGTCTCGTTCATCGCCCACAGTCTCTCAGAACCCCCGCCGGGCCTTGCGGGGGCTGGCCCGAGTGAACCCACCTCCCTCTGCCACGCATGGTGGAGCCCTGGCCCGTCCGGGGCTCTGCCCGGACCCGCGCCTCAAGCGCCGGCGTTCACGTCGCGGGGTTCGGGCCGAACCCCGGTCTTCGCGGCGCGGCGTCGACCGAGGCGCCGGCTGACCCCGGCACCGGCGGCGTCAGGGCCGGCGGGTGTCCTGCCAGGCCATGGGGAGGGCTTCGGCGACCTGGTGGGCCAGCAGGGGGCCGCCGACGCGGCGCGCCGCCAGGCCGTGCAGGTACGCGCCGACCGCGCCCGCGTCCGCCCCGGACAGCCCGCCCGCCAGGAGCGATCCGGTCAGCCCGGACAGCACGTCGCCGCTGCCCGCGGTGGCCAGCCACGGGGTGCCCGTGGGGTTCACCCGAACGGCGCTCTCGCCTGTGGAGGCGACCAGCGTGGTCGAGCCCTTCAACAGCACCGCCGCCCCGTACCGCTGCGCCAGCACCCGTACGGCGTCCAGCCGGCCCGCCTCGACCGAGGTCCGTTCCACTCCCAGCAGCGCCGCCGCCTCTCCCGCGTGCGGGGTCAGCAGGGTGGGGGCCGTCCGGGCCCGCAGCGCCGTCGCGTCGAGCCCGCGCAGCCCGTCCGCGTCGACCAGCACCGCCGTGTCCCCCGCCAGCAGCCGTGCGACCTCGCCGGCGCGCCCCTCGCCCAGGCCAGGGCCGACCACCCACGCCTGCACCCGGCCCGGCCCGATCAGTGTCTCGGGGTAGCGGGCGAGCACCGCGTCCTGGACGGCCGCCGGCCCCACGTACCGCACCGCGCCCGCGCCGCCGCGCAGCGCTCCCGCCACGGCGAGCACCGCCGCGCCCGGGTACTGCGCGGACCCGGCGACGATCCCGACGACACCCCGTCGGTACTTGTCGCTCGTCGCCGTCGGCTCCGGCAGCAGCGCCGCCACATCCGCGTGCTGCAGCGCCTCCACCTGAGGTGACGGCAGTTCCAGCCCGATGTCCACGAGGTGCACCGCGCCCGCCCGGGAGGCTCCGGGGTCGATCAGCAGGCCGGGCTTGTACGCCCCGAAGGTCACCGTCACCTCGGCGGTCACGGCCGGACCCGCCACCTCCCCGGTGTCCGCGTCCACCCCGCTGGGCAGGTCCACCGCGACCACCGGGACCCCGGGCGGGATCCGCTCCACCAGGGCTGCGGCCGCCGGGCGCAGCCCGCCCTTGCCGCCGATCCCGAGCAGCCCGTCCAGGACGAGGTCCGCCCGCTGCGGTACCGCCCGCCCGACCCGTCCCCCGGCGGCCCGCAGCGCGGCCCAGCCGCCCGGGTGCATCCGCTCGGGGTCCATCAGTACGGCTGTCACCCCGGCACCGCGCCGGGCCAGCCGGGCGCCCGCGTACAGCGCGTCACCGCCGTTGTCCCCGGGGCCGACGAGCAGCACGACCCGGGCCCCGTACACCCCGCCGCGGGCCCGCCGCAGCAGCTGGGCGCAGGCCGCGGCGAGACCCGCCGCGGCCCGCTGCATCAGGGCGCCCTCGGGCAGCCGGGCCATCAGCTCCCGCTCGGCGGCCCGTACGGTCTCCACGCTGTAAGCAGTTCGCACGGCCTGCGCCTACCCTTCTGCGATCACCACGGCGGAGGCGACACCGGCGTCGTGGCTGAGCGAGATGTGCCAGGACTTGACGCCCAGCGCCAGCGCCCGCGCCTCGACGGTCCCGGACACCCGCAACCGCGGCTGCCCGCTGTCCTCGACGTACACCTCGGCGTCGGTCCACAGCATGCCGCCGGGCGCGCCCAGCGCCTTGGCCAGTGCCTCCTTGGCGGCGAACCGTGCGGCGAGCGAGGCGGTCCCGCGCCGCTCGCCGCTCGGCAGCGTCAACTCGGCGTCGACGAACAGTCTCCCGGCCAGGTTCGGGGTGCGTTCCAGTGCCGCGCCGAACCGCTCGATCTCCGCTACGTCGATCCCGACGCCGATAATCACAACGACAACTCCAGCCGACTACTACTCCACGGTCACCGACTTGGCGAGGTTACGTGGCTGATCCACCTCGTTGCCGCGCGCCGTCGCCAGCTCGCACGCGAACACCTGCAGCGGGACCGTCGCCACCAGCGGCTGGAGCAGCGTCGGTGTGGCCGGGATCCGGATCAGGTGGTCGGCGTACGGGACGACCGCCTCGTCGCCCTCCTCCGCGATGACGATGGTCCGCGCCCCGCGCGCCCGGATCTCCTGGATGTTCGACACGATCTTGTCGTGGAGCACCGACCGGCCGCGAGGCGAGGGCACGACCACCACCACCGGCAGGTCCTTCTCGATCAGCGCGATCGGCCCGTGCTTGAGCTCGCCCGCCGCGAAGCCCTCGGCGTGCATGTACGCCAGCTCCTTGAGCTTGAGCGCGCCCTCCAGCGCCACCGGGTACCCGACGTGCCGTCCCAGGAACAGCACGGTGTTCTTGTCGGCGAGGGAGCGCGCGAGTTCCCGTACCGGCTCCATGGTCTCCAGGACCGTGTCCACGGCCGCGGCGATGTCCGACAGCTCACGGATGACGGCCTCGATCTCGTCGCCCCACTTCGTGCCGCGGACCTGTCCGAGGTAGAGCGCGACCAGGTAGCAGGCCACCAGCTGCGTCAGGAAGGCCTTGGTCGAGGCGACGGCCACCTCGGGGCCGGCGTGCGTGTAGAGCACGGCGTCCGACTCGCGCGGGATCGTCGACCCGTTCGTGTTGCAGATGGCCAGTACCTTGGCGCCTTGCTCGCGCGCGTGGCGCAGGGCCATCAGGGTGTCCATGGTCTCGCCGGACTGCGAGATCGCGACCACCAGCGTCCGCGGGCCCAGGATCGGGTCGCGGTAGCGGAACTCGCTGGCCAGCTCCGTCTCGCAGGGGATGCGGGTCCAGTGCTCGATGGCCAGCTTCGCGATCATGCCCGCGTGGTACGCCGTACCGCACGCCACGATCACGACCTTGTCGACCTCCCTGAGCACCGAGACGGGGATGCGCACCTCGTCGAGGGTCAGCGAGCCGCTCGCGTCGATCCGGCCCAGGAGGGTGTCGGCGACGGCCTTCGGCTGCTCGGCGATCTCCTTGAGCATGAAGTAGTCGTAGCCGCCCTTCTCGGCCGCGGAGGCGTCCCAGTCCACGTGGTACGCCCGCACGGCGGCGGGCGAACCGTCGAAGTCGGTCACCGTGACGCCCTCGCGGCGGAGCTCGACGACCTGGTCCTGCCCCAGCTCGATCGCGGACCGCGTGTGGGCGATGAAGGCGGCCACGTCCGAGGCGAGGAAGTTCTCGCCCTCGCCGACGCCGACCACCAGCGGCGAGTTCCGGCGGGCGCCGACCACCACGTCCGGCTCGTCGGCGTGCACGGCGACGAGGGTGAACGCGCCTTCCAGGCGACGGCAGACCTGCCGCATGGCTTCCGCGAGATCGCCGGTGGCCGAGAACTGCTCCGCCAGCAGGTGCGCCACGACCTCGGTGTCCGTCTCGGACTCCAGGCGGTGTCCGCGCTCGGCCAGCTCGGCCCGTAGCGCGGCGAAGTTCTCGATGATGCCGTTGTGCACGACGGCGACGCGCCCCGAGTTGTCGAGGTGCGGGTGGGCGTTGGCGTCGGTGGGCCCGCCGTGGGTCGCCCACCGGGTGTGCCCGAGCCCTGTGGATCCGGACGGCAGCGGGTGCCCGACCAGCTCCTTCTCCAGGTTGACCAGTTTCCCGGCCTTCTTCACGGCCGCCAGACCGCCGTCCGCGAGCACGGCGACCCCGGCCGAGTCGTAGCCGCGGTACTCCAGCCGCTTGAGTCCGGCGATGACCACATCGAGCGCCGACTGCGCTCCCACGTAACCCACAATTCCGCACATAGGCCGCAGCGTACGCCGTAGTTGGCCGTCTGCCCCGTAGCCGAACAAGACGAAAAACCCGCCCCGGCGCGTGCGCCGGGGCGGGTTTCGACGTGTCTTCGGGCGGTCGTCAGCCGAGCTTCTTGACCTGCGCCTCGACGACGTCCTTCGGGAGCACCGGCTTGCCGCTCATGCTCTGCACCGAGAACGTGGCGAGGGTGTTGCCCTTGCGCACCATGACGACCTGGCCGGCCATCGGGGTCTCGGCGTCGCCGAAGTCCGCCAGGAAGGAGACGGACTCGTCGCCGGCCGTGACGGCGTCACCCGGGACGACCTTGTTGACCTTGAGGGCCTCGCCGTCCTGCGTCATCGTGTACCCGCCCGCACAGGCGGTGCCCGCCTTCTTGAAGGAGGCGAAGGCCTCCTCGGCGCCCTTGGCGTCGTAGGAGGTCAGGGTCACGGAGGTGCCGCTGGCGCCGGCGAGCATCTCCAGGCCGGCCTTCAGCTTGTCCGCCTCGGAGGCGTTGGGGTCGACGGGCTTGCCGGAGGTGCCACCGACCTGGGTGCGGGCCACACCGGTGGAGGTGCCCTGGGGCTCCATCGAGGCGGCCTGGCCGAGCGGCTTGCACTCGGCCTTGTCGGTGGTGGCCGTGAGCTTCTTGAGGGCGTCCGCGGAGGGCGCCTTGACGACGCTGTCCTTGGGGGCCTCGGCCTGGGTCAGCAGGAGGGGCGCCAGCTCGGCGTCCGTCTTGCCCTTGGCCGCGGCGGCGGGCGCCGAGGAGGCCCCGGACGGCTTCGCGTCGGCCTTGGTGTCGTCCTTCTTGTCGGCGCCGCAGGCGGTGACGAGCAGGGTCAGGGACACCGCGGAGGCGGTCAGGACGGTACGGCGGACAAGAGCGTTGCGCACGAGAAAACTCCCCCATGGAGACGACTGGAACAGGGCAGCCCGAACCGCGCCCCCGACGTGGGGGCGTGGGCATGACTGCGGTGATCAACAATGTACGGGTCGATCGATCACCGTGTGGCCCGGGGCGACGTTCGTCGCCGATCGTGATCCGGCCGAGACCCCAAGAATTTCCGATCGCAACCAGGCCGCGTACAACCTCGCGCCCACCGGCCGGGCCCGCTCCGGTAGCCGTCGCTCCCGCCGGCACGTGACCGACCACACCACCCACAACCGCCCCGGAGCCCCGACAATGGCGGTGTGATCACTTCGCCGCCACGAAGCAACACGCCGGACAACGCAACGGAGCGGACCGGCCGGGACGGGCCCCCCGCACGCCCCGGACACCGCCGGGGTCACGAGGCCTCGCCCTACGTCGACCTCACCCGCGCCGAGTGGAGCGCCCTGCGGGAGCGGACCCCGCTGCCGCTGACCGCCGACGAGGTGGAGCGGCTGCGCGGGCTCGGCGACGTCATCGACCTCGACGAGGTCCGCGACGTCTACCTGCCGCTGTCCCGGCTCCTCAACCTCTACGTCGGTGCCACCAGCAACCTCCGCGGCACCCTCAACACCTTCCTCGGTGACGCGGGCAACGGGCACGGCGCCCAGCAGGGCACCCCCTTCGTCATAGGGGTCGCCGGTTCGGTCGCCGTGGGCAAGTCCACCGTGGCCCGTCTGCTGCAGGCCCTGCTGGCCCGCTGGCCCGAGCACCCGCGCGTGGAGCTCGTCACCACCGACGGCTTCCTGTACCCGATGAAGGAGCTCCAGCGGCGTGGGCTGACCTCCCGCAAGGGGTTCCCGGAGTCCTACGACCGCCGCGCGCTCACCCGTTTCGTCGCCGACATCAAGGCCGGCAAGGACGAGGTCCGGGCCCCGGTCTACTCGCACCTGATCTACGACATCGTCCCCGGCGAGGAGCTCGTCGTCCGCCGCCCGGACATCCTCATCGTCGAGGGCCTCAACGTGCTCCAGCCGGCCCTCCCGGGCACGGACGGCCGTACCCGCGTCGCCCTCGCCGACTACTTCGACTTCAGCGTGTACGTGGACGCCCGCCCCGAGGACATCGAGCGCTGGTACCTGAACCGGTTCCGGAAGCTGCGGGCGACCGCGTTCCAGAACCCCTTCTCCTACTTCCGCAAGTACACCCAGGTCTCCGAGGAGGAGGCCATGGAGTACGCGCAGACGATGTGGCGGACCATCAACCGCCCCAACCTGCTGGAGAACGTGGCGCCCACCCGCGGCCGGGCCACGCTCGTCGTCCGTAAGGGACCCGACCACAAGGTGCAGAAGCTGAGCCTCCGCAAGCTCTAGCCCGCACTCGCTAGGGTGCGGGCATGCTGCATCTGCGGATGATCACCCCGCACCACCTCACCGAGCAGGTGGTGGGGCTGATCGACCGGACGGTCGGCACCACCCATCTGGTCGTGCTGACCGGCGCCGCGCGCGACCCCGAGGGCGATGTCGTCCTGTGCGACGTCGCCCGCGAGGCGGCCGACGAACTCCTCCAGGCGATGCGCCGGCTCGGCATCGACCAGAGCGGTTCGATCGCCGTGGAGAACATCGACCTGTCGATCTCCAGACGCGCCGAGGAGGCCGAGGAGGAGGCACCGGGCGAGGCCGCCGACGCGGTGGTCTGGGAGCAGCTCGCCGAGTCGACGCACGAGGAGTCCACGCTCACCATCACCTACGCCGTCTTCATGATCGTGGCGACGATGATCGCGGCGTGCGGTGTGGTCCTGGACAACGCGATCCTGATCGTCGGCGCCATGGCGGTCGGCCCGGAGTTCGGCCCCCTCGCCGGCATCTGCACCGGCCTGGTGCAGCGCCGCCGCAGGCTGGCCGGCCGCTCGCTCCTCGCGCTGTTCGTCGGCTTCACGGCGGCGATCGTGGCGACGACGGTCTTCAGTCTGGGGATGACCGCGCTCGGCCTTTTCCACGAGGGAATGCTGGAGAACCCGAGGCCGAACACCAGCTTCATCTGGCAGCCCGACCCGTTCTCCTTCGTCGTGGCGCTGCTCGCCGGTGTCGCCGGCATGCTGTCGCTGACCTCGGCGAAGGCCGGTGCGCTGGTGGGCGTGGCGATCTCCGTCACCACCGTCCCGGCGGGCGCGAACGCCGCGGTGGCCCTCAGCTACGGCGACTTCTCACAGATGTGGGGCTCGGCGGTGCAGCTGGCGCTGAACCTGGGCGGCATCATCCTCGCCGGAACGCTCACCCTCATCTGCTGGAAACTGCTGTGGCGCACCCAGGAGAGCCGGATGATCCGGAAACCGGGTGCGCCACGCAGGCCTGGCGGCGGTGTCTAGGCGAGGTCTAGCCGAGCGCGGACTTCACGACGTCCGCGAGGCGGCCGGCGACCGAGCGGGCCTGCTCGATGTCGGCGGCCTCGACCATGACCCGTACGAGCGGCTCCGTACCGGAGGAACGCAGCAGCACCCGCCCGGTGGTGCCCAGCTCGCGCTCGGCGTCGGCGACCGCCGCCGCCAGCTCGGCGGAGGTCGTCACGCGGGACTTGTCCACGTCGGGAACGTTGATGAGCACCTGCGGAAGCCGCTGCATGACGCCCGCCAGCTCGGCGAGGGACTTGCCGGTGGCCGCGACGCGCGCCGCGAGCAGCAGGCCGGTCAGCGTGCCGTCGCCGGTCGTCGCGTGGTCGAGGATGATCACGTGCCCGGACTGCTCGCCGCCGAGCGCGTAGCCGTTCTCCTTCATCGACTCCAGCACGTAGCGGTCGCCGACCCCGGTCTGCACGACCTGGATGCCTTCGGCCTCCATGGCCAGCTTGAAGCCCAGGTTGGACATCACGGTGCCGACCACGGTGTTCTCGCGCAGCTGGCCGGCCTCGCGCATGGCGAGGGCCAGGACGGCGAGGATCTGGTCGCCGTCGATCTCCTCGCCGGAGCCGTCCACGGCCAGGCAGCGGTCGGCGTCGCCGTCGTGGGCGATGCCGAAGTCGGCGCCGTGCTCGACCACGGCGGCCTTGAGCAGGCCGAGGTGGGTGGAGCCGCAGCCGTCGTTGATGTTGAGGCCGTCGGGCTCGGCGCCGATCGTGACGATCTCCGCGCCGGCCCGGGTGAAGGCCTCGGGCGAGACGTACGCGGCCGCGCCGTGGGCCTCGTCCAGGACGACCTTCAGGCCTTCGAGGCGGTTCGGGAGGACACCGATCAGGTGGGCGACGTACCGGTCGAAGCCCTCGGTGTAGTCGGAGACGCGGCCGACGCCGGAGCCGGTGGGTCGGTCCCAGGGCGCACCGGTGCGGTGCTGCTCGTAGGTCGACTCGATGCGGTCCTCCAGCTCGTCGGCGAGCTTGTGGCCGCCGCGCGCGAAGAACTTGATGCCGTTGTCGGGCATGGCGTTGTGGCTGGCGGAGAGCATCACGCCGAGGTCGGCGCCCAGCGCACCGGTGAGATACGCCACCGCCGGGGTGGGCAGCACACCGACGCGCAGGACGTCCACGCCCGCGCTCGCGAGGCCCGCCACGACCGCGGCCTCCAGGAATTCGCCGGAGGCGCGGGGATCCCGACCGACCACGGCGGTCGCCCGGTGACCCTCGAAGGTGCCCGCCTCGGCGAGTACGTGGGCAGCCGCCACGGAGAGGCCGAGCGCGAGCTCCGCCGTCAGATCCGCGTTGGCAACGCCGCGTACACCGTCCGTCCCGAAGAGTCGTCCCACTGTTGTCCTCCCGAGTTTCCGCTTCGCGAATGACCGCTTGTGACAGATATTTGCCGCTTGTGGCGGTAAACGAACCGCCCCGACAGCACAGAGAGTGCTGCCGGGGCGGTTTCGTTGCAGAACAGCAGGCGCAGATTAACGCTTGCTGTACTGCGGAGCCTTACGGGCCTTCTTGAGACCGGCCTTCTTGCGCTCGACCGCACGGTCGTCGCGGGAGAGGAAGCCGGCCTTCTTCAGCGCCGGGCGGTTGTTGTCCACGTCCGCCTCGTTCAGCGCACGGGCCACGCCGAGGCGCAGGGCGCCGGCCTGGCCGGACACGCCGCCACCCGCGATGCGGGCGATGACGTCGTAGCGACCGTCGAGCTCGAGGAGCTTGAAGGGCTCGTTGACTTCCTGCTGGTGCACCTTGTTGGGGAAGTAGTCCTCAAGGGTGCGACCGTTGATCTTCCACTTGCCGGTGCCCGGAACGATCCGGACGCGGGCGATGGCGTTCTTGCGACGGCCCAGGCCGGCGGCCGGCTGGGGGTCGCCGAAGCGGCCGGCAAGGGACTCGGAGGTGTAGTCGCCCTCGACGACGACGTCCGACTCGGTGGTGTACTCCTCGACGTTGCCCTCGAACTCTTCGACGGGGGTCGTCTCGGCGGTGGTCTCGGCCACGATGCTCCTCAGAATTTTCTACGTCTTAGGGGGTGGCCGGAACTACTGCGCGACCTGGGTGATCTCGAACGGCACCGGCTGCTGAGCAGCGTGGGGGTGCACATCGCCCGAGTAGACCTTCAGCTTCGAAAGCATCTGACGGCCCAGGGTGTTCTTGGGGAGCATGCCCTTGATGGCCTTCTCGACGGCCTTCTCCGGGTTGTTCGCCAGGAGGTCGTCGTAGCGCACGGAGCGGAGACCGCCCGGGTAGCCGGAGTGGCGGTACGCCATCTTCTGCGACGCCTTGTTGCCGGACAGGTGAACCTTGTCGGCGTTGACGATGATGACGAAGTCGCCCATGTCCATGTGGGGGGCGTAAGTCGGCTTGTGCTTGCCGCGCAGGAGGGCTGCGGCCTGGGTCGCCAGACGGCCGAGGACAACGTCCTGGGCGTCGATGACGAGCCACTGGCGCGAGATGTCGCCGGGCTTGGGGCTGAACGTACGCACGCGTATGCCTTCGCTTCTTCGGTGGTGGTATCCCAAGGGCGCAAGCCCCAACGGGAAGGTCCTGACAGGGTCACCACGGACGATCACGACAGCCCTCATTCGCAGCGGGGACGCACCCGCGCGAACTGCTGGTCATCGGTCCGGTGGACCGGCGCAAGGCCCTTTCACGTGAGAATGAGAAAGCCAATACGCATAACAAACCAGCAGGATACCCAAGCAGACCCGTACGGGTCAAAACGCGGTCCGCGATGCCGATTCTGCTGGCGTCGCGGCGCACTCCGGTTCGGTCCTGGGTGGGGACCCCGCAGTTGTTACGGGCTCCAGAGTAACCCGCCCGGAGCGCAACGCACGACACGCCAGCACGATCGTGAGCCCGCACAGGGTGGCGCAGTCCTTGAACGCCCGCCGCTTGGCCTCCAGCTCGGACGGCCACGGAATGCCCGCCACCTGAGGCGCGAGGGCCGCCCAGAACCAGGGCGAACGCGCCGCCGAGCCCGGCCGCACCACCGAGGCCATCAGCAGCGGCAGGACCACCAGCAGGTAGTGGTCGAAGGACGGCCGCGACACCAGGAATGCGGCGAGCATCACCATGCAGGCCGTCTCCGCCAGGCGCAGCTCACCCCCGTCGGTGTCCTCGCGCCGCCACCGCGTCCAGGCCGCCCACAGCCCCGCGCAGGCCCCCGCGAAAGCCACCAGCACCGCCGCCGGCGCGGGCACGCCCAGCCGTGGCAGCACGGCGATCGGCGAGGCGTCCCATGGCAGCGCGTACGAGTCCTGCCCCTGGAACAGGAAGGGCAGGGTCTTGGTGAAGAACAGCGACGGACTCGGCATCACCAGCGCGCCCGCCAGCGAGAACCCCAGCGGCACCAGCACGGCCGCGGCCAGAGCGCGCCACCGCCGGGCGACCAGGAAGAGCAGCCCGAGGGGCACCAGCATCGGCTTGCACGCGATCGCCAGCCCCACCAGCAACCCGGCCGACCCCCACCGGCTCCGGTGGGCGAGCAGCAGCGCCACGGGCAGGGCCGCCGCCGAGATGGCGGTCCAGTTCCCGATCAGCACGAGGTTGATGTACGGCTTGTAGACGAGGGCGAACACCGCGAAACCGCCGACGGCGAAGCGCGAGCGCAGCGGCACCGCGAACATCCGCAGCGCCGCCAGCCAGCCGACGCCCAGCAGCCCCGACATCCCGAGCGGCAGCACCCACCGCAACACCTCACGCGGCAGCAGAGCTTCCGGGACCGCCATGAGCACGGCGCTGGGCAGATAGAGGAAGCGCTTGTCCTCGTACGGGGACCCGCCCGCCAGCAGCGTCTCCGCGGCCTTGACCACGAACGCGTTGTCGGAGCCCCAGTTCGCCCGCAGGCTGGTGGAGACGGCGATCCCGAGGAGCACCGCGAGGGAGACGACCTGCCAGGACCGGGCGGCCGGCTGCAGCAGCCGGTCGATCAGCCTGCTCCCGGTCCCCCCACCGCCGGTGTCCCCGGTGTCCCCGTCCCCGGCCCCCCGGTTCCTGACGCCCTGGTTCTCCCACTTCATCAGCCAGATGCTAGGCCGCAGCCCCACGACGCCTGCCCCTCACTCGACCGAGGGGGACGGTCGGTCTCCCCTAGCGCTTGCGTTCGACTCTACGTTCGTCCCAGACGGGTTCCTGAGTCTCCCGCACAACACCGTCCGAACCGAAGACCAGGTAACGGTCAAATGTGCGCGCGAACCACCGGTCGTGCGTGACGCACAGCACAGTGCCGTCGTACGCCTCCAGCCCGTCCTGCAGTGCCTCCGCCGACTCCAGGTCCAGGTTGTCCGTCGGCTCGTCCAGCAGCAGCGCCGTGGTGCCCGCCAGCTCCAGCAGCAGGATCTGGAAACGCGCCTGCTGGCCACCCGAGAGCTTCTCGAACGGCTGGTCGCCCTGGCGCTCCAGCTCGTACCGGCGCAGGGCGCCCATCGCCTGCCCGAGCGGCTTGGCCGCCTCCGTCCACAGGATGTCGACGAGGGTCCGCCCGAACAGCTCCGGGTGGGCGTGGGTCTGCGCGAAATGGCCGGGAACCACCCGCGCGCCCAGCTTCCAGGCACCCGTGTGCTTGACGTCCTCGCCCGCCATCAGGCGCAGGAAGTGCGACTTGCCCGAGCCGTTCGAGCCGAGGACCGCGACCCGCTCCCCGTAGAAGACCTCCAGCGAGAACGGCTTCATCAGGCCGGTCAGCTCCAGGTTCTCCACGGTCAGGGCGCGCACGCCCGTGCGTCCACCCTTGAGCCGCATCTTGATGTCCTGCTCCCGCGGCGGCTCCGGCGGCGGGCCGGCCTCCTCGAACTTCTGGAAGCGGGTCTGCATCGCCCGGTAGCGCGAGGCCATGTCGGGGCTGCTCGCGGCCTGGTTGCGCAGCCGCAGCACCAGCGCCCGCAGCCGGGCGTGCTCCTCGTCCCAACGCCGCTTGAGCTCCTCGAAGCGGGCGAAGCGCTCCTTACGGGCGTCGTGGTAGGTCGCGAAGCCCGCGCCGTGCACCCAGACGTCGGAGCCCGTCGGGCTCGCCTCCAGGCTGATGATCTTCTCGGCGGCCTGCGTCAGCAGCTCCCGGTCGTGGGAGACGAAGAGCACCGTCTTACGGGTGGCCTTCAGCTGCTCCTCCAGCCAGCGCTTGCCGGGGACGTCCAGATAGTTGTCCGGCTCGTCGAGCAGCAGCACCTCGTCGGGCCCGCGCAGCAGCGCCTCCAGCACGAGCCGCTTCTGCTCACCGCCCGACAGCGTGCGCACCTCGCGGAACTGCGCGCTGTCGTAGGGGATCGCCAGCGCGGCCATGGTGCAGACGTCCCACAGCGTCTCCGCCTCGTACCCCTGGACGTCCGCCCAGTCGCTCAGCGCCTGCGCGTAGGCCATCTGGGCGGCCTCGTCGTCCACCGTCAGGATCAGCTGCTCGGCGCGGTCCACGGCCTTCGCCGCCTCCCGGATGCGCGGCTGGGCCACCGAGACCAGCAGGTCCCGTACGGTCGTCTCGTCCCGCACCGAGCCCACGAACTGCGACATCACGCCGAGGCCGCCGGAGACGGTGATGCCACCACCGTGCGGCTGGAGCTCGCCGGAGATCATCTTCAGCAGGGTGGTCTTACCGGCCCCGTTCGCCCCGACGAGCGCGACGACCGACCCCTCCCCCACACGGAAGGAGACGTCAGGGAGCAGTACCCGCCCGTCGGGAAGGTAGTACTCCAGGTGGCTGGCTTCGAGATGTCCCATGCCGCGCATTGTCCCGGTCCGGCGCCGATCCGCCCAAACGGATTAGCCGGACCCCCGTGGGGACGGTCAGCAGCAGCCGGCGCCCGGCAGGGTCCGCATGTTGCGCGCCTCCTTGCTGCGGGCGGCCAGCAGCTCGTCGGCCGGGTAGCCGACCTCCTCCAGGGTCAGGCCGTGCGGCTTGACCACGTGCACCGAGGAGTCCCGTACGGCTGCCGCCAGCACCTTGCCGGGCCAGTCGGTGGGCCGGTGCCCGTCGCCGACGTGCAGCAGCGCGCCCACCAGCGAGCGGACCATGTTGTGGCAGAAGGCGTCGGCGCGGACCGTCGCGGTGACGATCCCGTCCTCGGCGCGCTCCCAGCTGAGCTGCTGGAGGGTACGGATGGTCGTGGCGCCCTCGCGCTTCTTGCAGTACGCGGCGAAGTCGTGCTCGCCGAGCAGCGGGGCGGCGGCCTCGTTCATGGCGTCCACGTCGAGCGGCCACTGGTGCCACAGCACGTGCCCGCGGCGCAGCGGGTCCACGCCGCCCTGGTGGTCGCCGACGCGGTAGGCGTAGCGGCGCCAGATGGCGGAGAACCGCGCGTTGAAGCCCTCGGGGGCCTCGGCGACCTTCCACACCCGCACGTCGTGCGGCAGCCGGCCCGCGAGGCGGCGCAGCAGCTTGTCGTGATGCTCGGCCCACACCTCCTCGGCGAGGTCGAACTGCGCGACCTGCCCGCGGGCGTGCACCCCGGCGTCCGTCCGCCCCGCGACGGTCAGCTCGACGGGCTCCTTCAGCCGCATCACGGTCTGCAGGGCCGACTCCAGCTCGCCCTGGACGGTCCGCAGCACGCGCTGCTTCGCCCAGCCGGAGAAGTCCTTGCCGTCGTAGCTCAGGTCCAGCCGCACCCGGACGTGCCCGGGCTCCACCTCGTCACTCACGTGACCGATCCTCTCAGAAGCACCCATATGCAGAACGGGCCCGCCCCGGAAGGGGGCGGGCCCGTTCAGAGCCGTTCAAGCAAGCGTGATCCCGGAGGATCAGGCCTCCTTGGTCTCCTCGGCGGGGGTCTCGACAGCCTCCGCCTCCTTGACCGCGCGCTTGGTGGCGGCCTCGGCCTCACCGGTGGCCTGCTGGGCGACCGTAAGGGCCTCGACCAGCTCGATCACGGCCATCGGGGCGTTGTCGCCACGACGGTTGCCGATCTTGGTGATGCGCGTGTAACCACCGGGGCGGTTCTCGTAGCGCGGGGCGATCTCGGTGAACAGCGTGTGCACGATGCTCTTGTCCGTGATCGTCTGCAGCACCAGGCGACGGTTGTGGATGTCGCCCTTCTTGGCCTTGGTGACCAGACGCTCGGCGTAGGGACGCAGGCGACGGGCCTTGGCCTCGGTGGTGGTGATGCGGCCGTGCTCGAAGAGCGCCTTCGCGAGGTTCGCGAGGAGGTGCTTCTCGTGCGCGGCGCTGCCGCCCAGACGGGCACCCTTTGCGGGACGCGGCATGGTGTTACTCCTTCATATCTGCACCGGCCGTGTCAGGTACCGGTGTCAGTTCCCCCGAGGCGGATGCCGCGGGAAAGTGTGCGGTTCAAGCCCGGCCGGCGACCTGGGCGAAAGCCTCGGCCGCCGGCGGCGGGATGAATCAGTACTGCTCGGTCTCGACGAAACCGGCGTCCGCGTCGTCGTCGGCGCCGAAGGCGTCGGCGGCGGCGGTCGGGTCGAATCCGGGCGGGCTGTCCTTGAGGGCCAGGCCCATGCCGGCCAGCTTCGCCTTGACCTCGTCGATCGACTTCGCACCGAAGTTGCGGATGTCGAGCAGGTCGGCCTCGGAGCGGGCGACGAGCTCACCCACGGAGTGGATGCCCTCGCGCTTGAGGCAGTTGTACGAGCGGACCGTGAGCTCGAGCTCCTCGATCGGCAGCGCCAGGTCGGCGGCCAGGGCGGCGTCCGTGGGGGACGGGCCCATGTCGATGCCCTCGGCGTCGATGTTGAGCTCGCGCGCCAGACCGAACAGCTCGACCAGGGTCTTACCGGCGGACGCCATGGCGTCACGCGGGCGCATGGCCTGCTTGGTCTCGACGTCGACGATCAGCTTGTCGAAGTCGGTGCGCTGCTCGACTCGGGTCGCCTCGACCTTGTAGGTGACCTTGAGGACCGGGCTGTAGATGGAGTCGATCGGGATGCGACCGATCTCCTGGCCCAGCTGCTTGTTCTGGACGGCGGAGACGTAGCCGCGACCGCGCTCGACGGTCAGCTCCATCTCCAGCTTGCCCTTGCCGTTGAGCGTGGCGAGGACCAGGTCCGGGTTGTGCACCTCGACACCGGCCGGGGGCGCGATGTCAGCAGCGGTGACCAGGCCGGGACCCTGCTTGCGCAGGTACATCACGACCGGCTCGTCGTGCTCCGAGGAGACGACCAGCTGCTTGATGTTGAGGATGATGTCGGTGACGTCTTCCTTGACGCCCGGCACGGTGGTGAACTCGTGCAGGACGCCGTCCACGCGGATGCTGGTGACAGCGGCACCCGGGATGGAGGACAGGAGGGTACGACGCAGGGAGTTGCCGAGGGTGTAACCGAAGCCCGGCTCCAGCGGCTCGATCACGAACCGCGAGCGGTACTCGTCGACGACCTCTTCGGTCAGCGAAGGACGCTGAGCGATAAGCATGTCTGTGTTCCTTCATTCGTGGACGCCCACTATTTGACGCCCGACGGGATGCCGTACCAGGGGTACGGCTACTGCAAGGGTACGGGCGGTACGTCCCCCGAAGGGGTCGTACCGCCCGGACACTCAAGAACGCAACTGTGCGTCCGCTGCGTCAGACGCGGCGGCGCTTCGGCGGGCGGCAGCCGTTGTGCGGGGTGGGGGTGACGTCCTGGATCGAGCCGACCTCGAGGCCGGTGGCCTGGAGGGAGCGGATCGCGGTCTCGCGGCCGGAGCCCGGACCCTTGACGAAGACGTCAACCTTGCGCATGCCGTGCTCCTGCGCGCGGCGGGCGGCCGACTCGGCAGCCATCTGCGCGGCGAAGGGGGTGGACTTGCGCGAGCCCTTGAAGCCGACGTGGCCGGCGGAGGCCCAGGAGATCACGTTGCCCGAGGGGTCCGTGATCGAGACGATGGTGTTGTTGAACGTGCTCTTGATGTGGGCGTGCCCGTGAGCGACGTTCTTCTTTTCCTTGCGGCGCACCTTCTTGGCAGCGCCCTGACGACCCTTGGGGGGCATCTAAATCTCCTACGGGAGGTGGTCGGTCCTACAGCGCAAGACCGCTGAACAGGACTACTTCTTGCCCGGCTTCTTCTTACCGGCGATCGCGCGACGCGGGCCCTTGCGGGTACGCGCGTTGGTGCTGGTGCGCTGACCGTGCACCGGGAGGCCGCGACGGTGGCGGATACCCTGGTAGCACTGGATCTCGATCTTGCGGCGGATGTCGCCCTGGATCTCGCGGCGGAGGTCACCCTCGGTACGGAGGTTGGCGTCCACGTACTCGCGGATCTTGACGAGGTCCTCTTCGGCCAGGTCACGAACGCGGGTGTTCGGGTTCACGCCGGTGGAGGCGAGGATCTCCTTGGACCGGGTGCGCCCGATACCGAAGACGTAGGTGAGTGCGATCTCCACGCGCTTTTCGCGCGGGATGTCAACACCGGAAACGCGTGCCATTCAATGGCTCCTGTGTGTTCGGGGGTCTTCAGCAGAACCGACCCCGACCGCCGACCACCCGAAAGTGGGTGATGGTACGCCCGGGTCCCCGGCCCCCGCCGGAGGTACCGCCGGCCCCGTACAGGGCTGGGCGGGTTCTGCGTATGTACGTTTTCTTACGTCGCGCGAAGAACTGCGGAAGGCAGGTCGGTCGGCGTGCGTCAGCCCTGGCGCTGCTTGTGGCGCAGGTTGTCGCAGATGACCATGACCCGACCGTGACGGCGGATCACCTTGCACTTGTCGCAGATCTTCTTGACGCTCGGCTTGACCTTCATGTTGGTGAGGTTCTCCGGGTCAGTGCCACCACCCGCACCGGGACGGATGCCCAGGCAGGAGTGAGAGCAAGATCTACTTGTATCGGTAGACGATCCGGCCACGCGTCAGGTCGTACGGAGACAGCTCCACAACGACCCGGTCATCCGGGAGGATGCGGATGTAGTGCATACGCATCTTGCCGCTGATGTGCGCGAGGACCTTGTGACCGTTCTGGAGTTCCACCTTGAACATCGCGTTCGGGAGGGACTCGATCACGGTGCCCTCGATTTCGATGGCACCTTGCTTCTTGGCCACGCTTCGCCTTTCGAATCGGCTACCTTGATCGACTCCGTGCGCCATGCAGGCATGGAAGTGCACGAGAGCCGACGAGTCAGTCTACGTCAGGGCACCCAGAAAGACGAATCCGGAAAGTTTGCCCCAGAGTCTAGATCATTAACCGAGAGGGTCCGGAGCCGTGGTGACTCCGTACTCCGCCAGCTTCGCCTTGCCGCAGTCCGGGCTGGTCAGGACGATGGGCCCGGCCTCCGTCAGCGCGATGGAGTGCTCCCAGTGCGAGGACCAGGTGCCGTCCGTCGTGATGACCGTCCAGTCGTCCGAAAGGACCTCCGTCTGGGCGGTGCCCAGGGAGACCATCGGCTCGATCGCCAGGCACAGACCCGGCACGAGCTTGATCCCCTTGCCCCGCTTGCGCGAGACGTAGTTCAGCAGGTGGGGGTCCATGTGCATCTCGGACCCGATGCCGTGGCCGCCGTAGTCCTCGATGATCCCGAACTTGCCGAGGCTGTGCTCACCGGTGGTGGGGCGGGGCTGGCGCTTGATGTACGTCTCGATCGCCTTGGAGATGTCCACGAGGCGGTTGCCGAGCTTCATGGCGGCGATGCCGGCCCACATGGACTCCTCGGTCACCCGGGACAGCTCCACGAGCTCGGGCGCGTGCCCGGTGCCGACGAAGGCGGTGTACGCCGCGTCGCCGTGCCAGCCGTCCACGATCGCGCCGGCGTCGATCGAGATGATGTCGCCGTCCTTGAGGACCGTCTTGTCGTCCGGGATGCCGTGGACGACGACCTCGTTCACCGAGGTGCAGATCGTGGCGGGGAAGCCGCCGTAGCCGAGGAAGTTCGACTTGGCACCGGCGTCGGCGATGACCTTGCGGGCCACCATGTCCAGATCCCGCGTCGTGGCGCCCGGCACGGCCGCCTCACGGGTCGCGGCGTGGATCGCCGCGACGACCAGCCCTGCCTCGCGCATCTTCGCGATCTGCTCGGGGGTCTTGATCTGGACCATGGGAAATGCCTTCCACCTTCGGATCTGCGTTGTTCAGGTCTTCTCAACAGTACGGCCGCGATGCCCTGGGGACACCGCGGCCGTACCTGCACACAAAGGGTTACTACTTCTTGAGGGCGTCCATCGCGCGCTTGGTGACGTCCGCGACCTCACCGAGGGCCGGGATGGTCACCAGCAGGCCCTGGGCCTTGTAGTAGTCGATGATCGGCTCGGTCTGCGTGTGGTAGACCTCGAGCCGGTTGCGCACCGTGGCCTCGGAGTCGTCGCCGCGCTGGTACAGCTCGCCGCCGCAGGTGTCGCAGACACCCTCGGCCTTCGGCGGGGCGTACGTCACGTGGAAGACGTGCGAGGAGTCGTTGCGGCAGATCCGTCGACCGGCGATCCGCTTGACGACCTCGTCCTCCTCGACCTCCAGGTCGAGGACGGCGTCGAGCTTCATGCCCTCGGCCTGGAGCATCACGTCGAGCGCCTCGGCCTGCGAGACGTTGCGCGGGAAGCCGTCGAGCAGGAAGCCGTTCACGGCGTCCGGCTGTTCCATACGGTCCTTGGCCATGCCGATGGTCACCTCGTCGGGCACCAGGTCGCCGGCGTCCATGTACGCCTTCGCCTGCTTGCCCAGGTCGGTGCCCTGGCTGATGTTGGCCCGGAACAGGTCGCCCGTGGAGATGTGCGGAATCGACAGGTTCTTGGCAAGGAACGCGGCCTGCGTTCCCTTGCCCGCACCGGGCGGTCCAACGAGGACGATTCGCATCAGCGGAGGAACCCTTCGTAATTACGCTGCTGGAGCTGGCTCTCGATCTGCTTCACGGTTTCCAGACCCACACCCACGATGATCAGGATGCTCGTCCCGCCGAACGGGAAGTTCTGGTTCGCTCCGAAGCCGGCCAACGCCATCGTCGGCACAAGAGCGATGAGACCCAGGTACAGCGACCCCGGCCAGGTGATCCGGTTGAGTACGTAGCTGAGGTACTCGGCGGTGGGCCGACCGGCGCGGATGCCCGGGATGAACCCACCATACTTCTTCATGTTGTCTGCAACTTCCTCGGGGTTGAACGAGATCGCCACGTAGAAGAACGCGAAGAAGACGATCAGGAGGAAGTAGGCGGCGATGTAGTACGGGTGGTCACCCTTGACGAAGTGCTTGCTGATCCACGTGGCCCACCCGGCCTTGGATTGGCTGAACTGGACGACCAGTGCCGGGATGTAGAGCAGCGACGAGGCGAAGATGACGGGGATGATGCCCGCCTGGTTCACCTTGAGCGGGATGTAGGTCGAGGTACCGCCGTAGGCACGGCGGCCGATCATGCGCTTCGCGTACTGGACCGGGATCCGGCGTTGCGCCTGCTCGACGAAGACCACCAAGCACACCATCGCGAGGCCGACCAGGATGACGACGCCGAACTCGACCCAGCCGTCCGCGATCTTGCCCTGGAGCTTGATCTGCCAGAGGGCGCCGATGAAGCCGGCGGCGATCGAGATGAACATGAGGATCGACATGCCGTTGCCGATGCCGCGGTCGGTGATGAGCTCACCGAGCCACATGACGACACAGGTGCCGGCGGTCATGGTGATCACCATGACGATGGTGGTGAAGATCGACCGGTCCGGGACGATGTCGCGGCCGACCGGGCAGCTCCCGAAGAGGGCACCGGTGCGGGCGGTGGCGACGAGGCCGGTGCCCTGCAGGATCGCAAGGGCGACCGTCAAATAGCGCGTGTACTGAGTGATCTTCGACGTGCCGGCCTGGCCCTCTTTCTTGAGGGCCTCCAGCTTCGGGATGACCACGGTCAGCAGCTGCAGAATGATGCTCGCCGTGATGTAGGGCATGATGCCGAGCGCGAAGATCGTGATCTGCAGCAGCGCACCGCCGCTGAACATGTTGACCAGGCCGAACAGCCCACTGCTGTTGCCTGCCTGCTCGACACAGATCTGAACGTTCTTGTAGCTCACGCCGGGTACCGGTACATGGGACCCGAGCCGGAACAGCACGATGATGCCGAGCGTGAAGAGCAGCTTCTTGCGCAGGTCGGGCGTCTTGAACGCCCGGGCGAACGCGGTGAGCACGGTGCCTCCTGCGACCCCCGCGCTACTGCGTCAGAGGTGACGGTCTGAGGGATCGACGAATAAGACAAAGCAAAGGTGCACGCCACCTTACCGGCGAGTGTGCCTTCCGTGGAACGACCGACCGGGGATGCCCCATATGTGAGGCATCCCCGGTCGGGTTTCGTGCTATTCAGCCACTGAAATCGTCTTAGACGAGCTCGGTGACGGTGCCGCCGGCAGCGGCAATCTTCTCCTTGGCGGAGGCGGAGACGGCGTCAACCGAAACCTGCAGCGCCACGGAGATCTCGCCCTGGCCCAGGACCTTGACGAGGCTGTTCTTGCGAACCGCGCCCTTGGCGACCAGGTCGGCCACCGTGACTTCTCCACCCTCGGGGTAGAGAGCGCCGAGCTTGTCCAGGTTGACAACCTGGAACTCGGTGCGGAACGGGTTCTTGAAGCCCTTGAGCTTCGGCAGGCGCATGTGGAGGGGCATCTGCCCACCCTCGAAGCGCTGCGGGATCTGGTAACGGGCCTTCTGGCCCTTCGTACCACGACCGGCCGTCTTACCCTTCGACGCCTCACCACGACCGACACGGGTCTTCGCGGTCTTGGCGCCGGGGGCGGGACGGAGGTTGTGGGCCTTCAGCGGGCTGTTCTCAGCCATGATTAGTCAACCTCCTCAACCGTCACGAGGTGGCGGACGGTGTGCACCATTCCGCGGAACTCGGGGCGGTCCTCCTTGACGACGACGTCGTTCAGGCGCTTGAGCCCGAGCGAACGCAGCGTGTCGCGGTGGTTCTGCTTGCTACCGATGTACGACTTCGTCTGCGTGATCTTGAGGCGAGCCATTACGCACCCGCCCCAGCACGTGCACGAAGCAGAGCCGCGGGGGCGACGTCCTCGAGGGGCAGACCACGGCGAGCCGCGATCTCCTCGGGACGCTGCAGGCCCTTGAGGGCCGCCACGGTCGCGTGCACGATGTTGATCGCGTTCGAAGAGCCGAGCGACTTCGACAGGATGTCGTGAACGCCGGCGCACTCCAGAACGGCGCGCACCGGACCACCGGCGATAACACCGGTACCCGGGGAAGCCGGCTTCAGGAGCACGACGCCCGCGGCACGCTCGCCCGTGATCGGGTGAGGGATCGTGCCCTGGATGCGCGGAACCTTGAAGAAGCTCTTCTTGGCTTCCTCGACACCCTTGGCGATGGCCGCGGGAACTTCCTTGGCCTTGCCGTAACCGACACCTACAGTGCCGTCACCGTCGCCCACCACGACCAGCGCGGTGAAGCTGAAGCGGCGACCACCCTTGACAACCTTGGCGACGCGGTTGATCGCGACAACGCGCTCAACGTAAGCGGTCTTCTCGGCGGCAGGGCCACCGTCGCGACCCTTCCGGTCCCGCCGCTCGCCGCCACCGGCACCGCTTCCGCGGCGCTGGGGTCCAGCCATTGGATTACCTCTCTCTGTTACGTCCGTGAGTCCCGGAACCGGGGCTTAGAACTTCAGCCCGGCTTCGCGGGCGGCGTCAGCCAGAGCGGCAATGCGCCCGGCGTATCGGTTGCCACCGCGGTCGAACACGACGGTCTCGACTCCCGCAGCCTTCGCACGCTCGGCGACGAGCGCGCCGACGGCCTGGGCCTGGGCGCTCTTGTCGCCTTCGCCACCGCGGATCGAGGTGTCCAGGGTCGACGCGGACGCCAGGGTGTGGCCCTGGAGGTCGTCGATGACCTGAGCAACGATGTTGCGGTTCGAACGCGTCACGACGAGGCGCGGACGCTCCGCCGTACCCGACACGTTCTTGCGAATGCGGATGTGGCGGCGGGCCTTGGCGGCGCGCTTGTACGCGTCGCCCTTGGCGATCTTCACACCGTATGCCATGGCTACTTACCAGCCTTTCCGACCTTGCGGCGGATGACTTCGCCGGCGTACTTGACACCCTTGGCCTTGTACGGGTCGGGCTTCCGCAGCTTGCGGATGTTGGCGGCGACCTCGCCGACCTTCTGCTTGTCGATGCCCTCGACCGAGAACTTGGTCGGCGACTCGACCTTGAAGGAGATGCCCTCGGGCGCCTCCACCAGGATCGGGTGGCTGTAACCCAGCTGGAACTCCAGGTTGGAGCCCTTCGCCAGGACACGGTAACCGACACCGCTGATCTCGAGAGCCTTGACGTATCCCGTGGTCACACCGGTGATCATGTTCGCCACCAGCGTGCGGGACAGGCCGTGCAGGGCCTTGTTCTGACGCTCGTCGTTCGGGCGGGTGACGTTCAGAACGCCGTCCTCACCCTTGACGATTGCGATGGGCGCCTTGACGGTGTGCGCGAGGGAACCCTTGGGGCCCTTCACGGCGACCGTCTGGCCATCGATGGTGACGTCCACACCGGCGGGAACCTGGATGGGGAGCTTGCCGATTCGCGACATTGCTTTTCCTCCGTTCCCGACTACCAGACGTAGGCGAGGACTTCCCCACCTACGCCCTTCTTGCCTGCCTGCTGACCGGTCAGTAGACCGTGGGACGTGGAGATGATCGCCACGCCCAGGCCACCGAGGACCTTCGGCAGGTTGGTGGACTTCGCGTACACGCGCAGACCGGGCTTCGAGATCCGCTTGATGCCCGCAATGGAGCGCTCGCGGTTCGGCCCGAACTTCAGCTCGAGGACGAGGTTCTTGCCGACCTCGGCGTCCTCGACCTTCCAGCCGGTGATGAAACCCTCCTGCTTGAGGATCTCTGCGATGTGCGACTTGATCTTGCTGTGCGGCATCACGACAGAGTCGTGGTACGCCGAGTTAGCGTTACGCAGACGCGTGAGCATGTCTGCGATCGGGTCAGTCATGGTCATGAAGTGGCCTTCGGCCTCTCTCGCCGGGGTTTCCTGTATGCACCATCCCTCTCCCCACTCAGTGGCGGGACGGGTGCGGTGCGGGGACCTACGGCGTAGTAAGTCGTTATGGGCGGCGGACGCCCAACCACACAAGCCTAAGGCATGCGCGGCCGGGCACCCACCGTCCAGATGCTTACCGAGAGTGCCTGGTACCGCCCAAGTCCTTGCGGACGAGGGTGATTTACCAGGAGCTCTTGGTCACGCCCGGCAGCTCGCCACGGTGAGCCATCTCACGAAGGCACACGCGGCACAGGCCGAACTTGCGGTACACGGAGTGGGGGCGACCGCAGCGCTGGCAGCGGGTGTACGCACGCACACCGAACTTGGGCTTACGGGCAGCCTTCGCGATGAGAGCCTTCTTCGCCATCTCGCTTACGCCTCCTTGAAGGGGAAGCCGAGGTGACGAAGGAGCGCGCGGCCCTCAGCGTCGTTGGTCGCCGTGGTGACCACGGTGATGTCCATACCCCGGGTACGGTCGATCTTGTCCTGGTCGATCTCGTGGAACATGACCTGCTCCGTGAGACCGAAGGTGTAGTTACCACGGCCGTCGAACTGCTTCGGCGACAGACCACGGAAGTCACGGATACGCGGCAGCGCGAGCGACAGCGTACGGTCCAGGAACTCCCACATGCGGTCACCACGGAGGGTGACGTGGCAGCCGATCGGCTGACCCTCGCGCAGCTTGAACTGCGCGATGGACTTGCGGGCCTTCGTGACGGCCGGCTTCTGACCGGTGATCGTCGTCAGGTCCTTGATGGCGCCGTCGATCAGCTTGGAGTCGCGGGCGGCGTCGCCCACACCCATGTTGACCACGATCTTCACGAGGCCGGGGATCTGCATGACGTTCTCGTAGGAGAACTCCTCACGCAGCTTGCCCGCGATGTCCTCGCGGTACTTCGTCTTGAGACGCGGAGTGGTAGCCATCAGATGTCCTCACCCGTCCGCTTGGCAACGCGGATCTTGTTGCCCTCGTCGTCGAAGCGGTAGCCGACGCGGGTGACGACCTTCTTGCCGTCCTTCTCCACAACCAGCTGAACGTTGCTGACGTGGACCGGGGCCTCGGTGATCACAATGCCACCGGCCTGGTTCTGCGCAGCCTTGGTGTGCTTCTTGACCCGGTTGACACCCTCGACGAGGACACGGTTGTCGGCGGGGAAGGCAACGATGACCTTGCCCTGCTTGCCCTTGTCCTTACCGGTGATGACCTGGACCAGGTCGCCCTTCTTGATCTTCATGCTTACAGCACCTCCGGCGCGAGCGAGATGATCTTCATGAACTTCTTCTCGCGCAGCTCACGGCCCACCGGGCCGAAGATACGGGTGCCGCGAGGGTCGCCGTCGTTCTTCAGAATGACGGCGGCGTTCTCGTCAAAGCGGATGTACGAGCCGTCCTGGCGGCGACGCTCCTTGACGGTGCGAACGATGACCGCCTTGACGACGTCACCCTTCTTCACGTTGCCACCGGGGATCGCGTCCTTGACGGTGGCGACGATGACGTCACCGATGCCCGCGTAGCGGCGACCGGAACCACCGAGAACACGGATGCAAAGGATTTCCTTGGCACCAGTGTTGTCGGCGATACGCAGTCGCGACTCCTGCTGGATCACGTGTATCTCCTGTTTGTCTGCCGGTTCCCGGCGGGGGCTTCACTCCGGAGAGCGTCGCCCCCACCGAGCCTGGCGGAACGAACCTGAGGGGCCCCTGAGCCTTTTGCCCAGGGCCTCAGATAATTACTTGGCCTTCTCGAGGATCTCGACGATGCGCCAGCGCTTGCTCGCCGACAGCGGACGCGTCTCCATGATGAGGACGCGGTCGCCGACGCCGGCAGCGTTCTGCTCGTCGTGAGCCTTGAGCTTGTTCGTACGGCGGATGACCTTGCCGTACAGGGCGTGCTTCACGCGGTCCTCGACGGCGACGACGACGGTCTTGTCCATCTTGTCGCTGACGACCAGACCCTCACGGGTCTTGCGGAAACCGCGCTCGGTCTTCTCAGTCACGTTGTTCTCGCTCATCAGGCGCTCTCCACCGTCTCGATACCGAGCTCACGCTCGTGCATCAGGGTGTAGATGCGAGCGATGTCCTTACGGACGGACTTGAGCCGGCCGTTGTTCTCCAGCTGACCCGTGGCCGCCTGGAAGCGGAGCTTGAAGAGCTCCTCCTTGGCCTCGCGCAGCTTGCCAACGAGCTCCTCGTTGCCGAGCTCACGCAGCTCGGACGCCTTGGTTCCCGTCGCCATCACGACTCACCTGCCTCGCGCCGAACAATCCGGCACTTCATCGGAAGCTTGTGAGCAGCGCGGGTGAGCGCCTCACGAGCAATCTTCTCGTTCGGGTAGGACAGCTCGAACATGACCCGACCCGGGTGCACGTTGGCGATCCACCACTCAGGAGAACCCTTACCGGAACCCATGCGGGTCTCAGCAGGCTTCTTCGTCAGCGGGCGGTCCGGGTAGATGTTGATCCAGACCTTGCCGCCACGCTTGATGTGGCGGGTCATCGCAATACGAGCCGCCTCGATCTGGCGGTTCGTCACGTAAGCCGGGGTCAGCGCCTGGATGCCGTACTCGCCGAACGTGACCTCAGTACCGCCCTTGGCCATACCGCTGCGCTTCGGGTGGTGCTGCTTGCGGTGCTTGACCCTACGAGGGATCAGCATGTCGGTCAGGCCTCCGTTCCGGTGCTCTCGGCCGGAGCGGCGGCGGGAGCGTCGGCCTTGGGGGCCTCGGCACCAGCAGCCTGCTGCGGCTTGCGGCCACCACGGCCGCCGCGCTCGCCACCACGGCCACCACGGCCGGCGGGACGGTCGCCAGCGCCCTGCGCGCCACGGGCCGGGCGGTTACCCGCACGGGCCGCAGCGTTCTCGGCGCGAACCTCGGCGATGTTCTTGACGTCGCCCTTGTAGATCCAGACCTTCACACCGATACGGCCGAAGGTGGTCTTGGCCTCGAAGAAGCCGTAGTCCACGTTCGCGCGCAGCGTGTGCAGCGGCACACGACCCTCGCGGTAGAACTCGGAGCGGGACATCTCGGCGCCGCCGAGACGACCGCCACACTGGATCTTGATGCCCTTGGCGCCGGCCTTCATCGTGCCCTGCATGCTCTTACGCATGGCGCGACGGAAGGAGACGCGGGAGGAGAGCTGCTCGGCAACGGCCTGGGCGACCAGCTGGGCATCGAGCTCGGGGTTCTTGACCTCGAGGATGTTCAGCTGGACCTGCTTGCCCGTGAGCTTCTCGAGGTCACCGCGGATGCGGTCGGCCTCGGCGCCACGGCGGCCGATGACGATGCCGGGACGTGCGGTGTGGATGTCCACACGCACGCGGTCACGGGTGCGCTCGATCTCAACCTTCGAGATGCCGGCGCGCTCCATGCCGGACGTCATCATCCTGCGGATGGCGACGTCTTCCTTGACGTAGTCCTTGTACAGCTTGTCGGCGTACCAACGCGACTTGAAGTCGGTGGTGATGCCGAGCCGGAACCCGTGCGGGTTTACCTTCTGGCCCATTACCGGGAACCTTCCTTGCTGCTGACGACCACGGTGATGTGGCTGGTCCGCTTGCGGATCCGGTAGGCACGGCCCTGGGCACGCGGACGGAACCGCTTCAGGGTCGGGCCCTCGTCCACGTACGCCTCGCTGATGACCAGCGTGGAGGCGTCCGGGTGGTTGTAGTTGTGTGCGGCGTTGGCAATGGCGCTGTCCAGCACCTTGCCAACCGGCACGCTCGCGGCCTGCGGGGCGAAACGCAGGACCGCCTGAGCCTCCGTGGCATCCATGCCACGGATAAGGTCCACCACTCGGCGGGCCTTCATGGGCGTGACGCGGATGTACCGCGCCTGGGCCCTGGCTTCCATGGTTGTCCCTTCGGTGTAAGTCATAGTCGTAACCACCCCGCCTTTAGCGGCGCTTCGACTTCCGGTCGTCCTTGACGTGGCCGCGGAAGGTGCGAGTCGGCGAGAACTCGCCGAGCTTGTGGCCGACCATCGACTCGGTGACGAACACCGGGACGTGGGTCTTGCCGTTGTGCACCGCGATGGTGTGACCCAGCATGCTGGGGATGATCATCGAGCGACGGGACCAGGTCTTGATGACGTTCTTGGTGCCGGCTTCGTTCTGGACGTCCACCTTCTTTACGAGGTGGTCGTCGACGAAGGGCCCCTTCTTGAGACTGCGCGGCATCTAAACCCGCTCCTAGCGCTTCTTGTTCGTCTTGCGGCGGCGGACGATGTACTTGCTCGAAGCCTTCTTCGGCGAGCGAGTACGACCCTCCTTCTGACCCCACGGGGAGACCGGGTGGCGACCACCACTGGTCTTGCCCTCACCACCACCGTGCGGGTGGTCAACCGGGTTCATCGCGACACCGCGGACGGACGGGCGAACGCCCTTCCAGCGCATACGGCCGGCCTTGCCCCAGTTGATGTTCGACTGCTCGGCGTTGCCGACCTCGCCGACCGTGGCGCGGCAGCGGGCGTCGACGAGACGGATCTCGCCCGACGGCATACGAAGGTGGGCCATCGTGCCCTCCTTCGCCAGCAGCTGCACGGAGGCACCGGCCGAACGCGCGAACTTGGCGCCGCCACCGGGACGGAGCTCGATCGCGTGGATCGTGGTACCGACCGGGATGTTACGGAGCGCGAGGTTGTTACCGGGCTTGATGTCGGCCGTGGGGCCGTTCTCAATCCGGTCGCCCTGCTTCAGAGCCTTCGGCGCGATGATGTAGCGCTTCTCGCCGTCCGCGTAGTGCAGGAGCGCGATGCGCGCGGTGCGGTTGGGGTCGTACTCGATGTGCGCGACCTTGGCCGGCACGCCGTCCTTGTCGTGACGACGGAAGTCGATCACGCGGTAGGCGCGCTTGTGTCCACCACCCTGGTGGCGAACGGTGATCCGACCGGTGTTGTTACGGCCGCCCTTGCTGTGCAGGGGGCGAACCAGCGACTTCTCCGGCGTGGACCGCGTGATCTCGACAAAGTCGGCGACGCTGGAGCCACGACGGCCCGGGGTCGTCGGCTTGTACTTGCGGATACCCATTTCTCAGTCCTCGTCCGATTCCGGACGACTAGACCTCCGTTAGGAGGCCTGGCCGCCGAAGATGTCGATTCGGTCGCCCTCAGCGAGGGTCACGATGGCGCGCTTGGTGTCAGCGCGCTTGCCGAAACCGGTCTTGGTGCGCTTGCGCTTACCCTGACGGTTGATCGTGTTGACCCCGGTGACCTTGACCCCGAAGACCGCTTCCACGGCCTGCTTGATCTGGGTCTTGTTGGAGCCGGGCGCGACGATGAACGTGTACTTGTTCTCGTCCAGCAGCGCGTAGCTCTTCTCCGAGACAACCGGCTTGATCAGCAGGTCGCGCGGGTCGGTGAAGGTCTTGCTGGTAACGGTCGCCTCAGACATCAGGCGTCGCTCCCTTCGGTCTCATCGGCCTTGGGGCCAGACACGAAGGACTCGAAAGCGGCCTGGGTGAAGACCACGTCGTCAGAGACGATCACGTCGTACGTGTTCAGCTGGCCCGGCTCCAGGATGTGAACCTGGGGCAGGTTGCGGGCGGACAGCCACGCGGCCTCGTCGGCGCGCTCGACGACCAGGAGCAGGTTCTTGCGCTCCGAGATCTTGCCGAACAGCGTCTTGGCGGCCTTCGTGGAGGCGGCACCCTCGACCACGCCGGTGACGACGTGGATGCGGGAGTGACGCGCACGGTCCGAGAGGGCACCGCGGAGAGCGGCGGCCTTCATCTTCTTCGGGGTCCGCTGGGAGTAGTCACGCGGCTGCGGGCCGTGGACGACGCCACCGCCGACGAACTGCGGCGCACGGGTCGAACCCTGGCGCGCACGGCCGGTGCCCTTCTGGCGGTACGGCTTGCGGCCACCACCACGGACTTCGCCGCGACGCTTGGTCTTGTGCGTGCCCTGACGGGCAGCAGCCAGCTGAGCGACAACGACCTGGTGGATCAGCGGAACGCTGGTCTTCGCGTCGAAGATCTCCGAGGGGAGCTCGACGGTACCGGCCTTGTCGCCTGCCGGCGAAAGGATGTCAATGGTGCTCATTACCTCAAGCCCCCTTGGCCGCGGTACGGACCAGGACGAGGCCGCCGTTCGGACCGGGGACCGCACCCTTGATGAGGAGCAGACCCTTCTCCGCGTCAACCGCGTGGATGGTCAGGTTCTGGGTGGTGACGCGCTCGTTACCCATACGACCGGCCATGCGCATGCCCTTGAAGACACGCCCAGGGGTGGCGCAGCCACCGATCGAACCGGGGGAGCGGTGCTTGCGCTGCACACCGTGACCGGCGCCGAGGCCCCGGAAGTTGTGCCGCTTCATGACACCGGCGAAGCCCTTGCCCTTGCTGTTGCCCGTGACGTCAACCTTGACGCCGGACTCGAACACCTCAGCAGTGATCTCCTGGCCGAGCGTGTACTCGCTGGCGTCGGAGGTGCGGAGCTCCACCAGGTGGCGGCGGGGGGTCACGTCGGCCTTGGCGAAGTGGCCCTTGAGGGGCTTGTTCACCTTGCGCGGGTCGATCTCGCCGAAGGCGATCTGGACCGACTCGTAGCCGTCGATGTCGTTCGTACGGACCTGGGTAACGACGCAGGGTCCGGCCTTGACCACGGTCACCGGGACGACACGGTTGTTCTCGTCCCAGACCTGGGTCATGCCGAGCTTCTCGCCCAGGACGCCCTTGATCTGCTTTGCCATCTTCTCGACGCCTCTCAGAGCTTGATCTCGATGTCAACGCCGGCCGGAAGGTCCAGGCGCATCAGCGAGTCAACGGTCTTGGGGGTCGGGTCGAGGATGTCGATCAGGCGCTTGTGCGTGCGCATCTCGAAGTGCTCGCGCGAGTCCTTGTACTTGTGCGGCGACTTGATGACGCAGTACACGTTCTTCTCAGTGGGCAGCGGCACCGGGCCCGCGACCGACGCACCAGTGCGCGTCACCGTCTCGACGATCTTCTTCGCCGAGGAATCGATGACCTCGTGGTCGTAGGCCTTGAGCCGGATGCGGATCTTCTGTCCCGCCATGGCTACTCCGTAGTCCTGTCTGTATGTGGAAACGCTCTGGCTCCCGGTCGGCTGCGGGACGGATCCCGCGGCCTCTCCTCCGACCCACGCGGTCGGGCGTGTCGCACTCCCTCTACAGAAAATTCCCATACGGAAATTCCCTCGTCCAAGGGGGTACGGTCCCTGTGACCGCGATTCGGGGGAGAAACACCCACCGAGTGCCTGGTGGGCACCGTGCTGACACTTCCCAGAAGATTCCCGTACGTCCGTCCCCATTGCTGCCCCGAGAGGCAGATTAAGGACGACGAGTACTGTGGGACTCGCTTCCGGTCCTCCCGGCGGGAGGCGCGCAGCATCGGCACTCAGCCGAGCAACTTGAGTAGTCTGCCATACGAGGCACGTACCTGGCCAATCGGGCCGAAGAGAATACCCCGCCACGCTGAGTGGTCAAACCGCACCACGCGCAGGCGCGGCAAGGCCTCCACCGCGAAGTGACCATGAGGTCACGGGGTCGGACCTCGGTGAGCCGCCCGTCGGGCGCCGGGGTGGCCGTACGGCGCGGAACGGCGCCGCGCAGGGTCAGCGGCATCGCGGCGGCGTTGGCTGTCGAACCGACCGCGCTCACCTCGTGGCGGACGGTCTCAGCAGATCGGCGAAGGCGGGGCGAGTGATCGCCTCGGCGAGCTGCGCCCGCCAGTCGGCCAGTGGTTCGAGCCCCGCGGCTTCCCAGTTGTCGTGAGCGAGGACGCTGAAGGCCGGGCGCACGGCGGGGCGTACGAACGCGTCGGAGCCGGTCGGCCGGATCCGCTCGGGGTCGAGCCCGCTCAGCCGGTAGGCCTCGCGCGCCAGTCCCATCCAGGTGGTTCGGCCGCTCGCGGTGCCGTGGTAGATCCCGCCCATGGCCCAGCCCTTGAGGGCGGCCCGACCGAGCTCGACCAGGTGGCGGGCGAGCGCGTAGGACCACGTGGGCTGGCCGTGCTGGTCGTCGACCACGTCGAGGGTGTCGCGCTGCGCGGCCAGCTTCAGCATGGTGGCGACGAAGTTCGGCCCGTGCTCGCCGTACAGCCAGGCGGTCCGTACGACGTAACCGTCCTGCGGCAGCAGCTCGGTGACGGCCTGCTCGCCGACCAGCTTGGAACGCCCGTAGGCGTTGACCGGGCCGGTCTCGGCGTCCTCGCGGTACGGCTCCGTGGCGTCGCCCGGGAGCACGTAGTCGGTGGAGACGTGGATCAGGCGCACGTGGGCGGCGGCACAGGCCTCGGCGAGGACGCGCACGGCGGCGCCGTTGACGGCGGTCGCGGCCTCCTCGGCGGTCTCGGCGCCGTCCACGTCCGTCCAGGCGGCGCAGTTCACGACCACGGTGACGCCCTCGACCGCGGCCCGGACGGCTGCCGGGTCGGTGATGTCGAGGTCGGCGCGGCGCAGGCCCACGGCCTCGATCCTGGCGCGCTCGAGGACGGTCAGGACGTCCTGGCCGAGCATCCCGCCGGCGCCGGTGACGAGCCACCGTCCGGCCCACGAGTCGGTGCTCACTTCTGCAGGGCCGCCTTCACCTTGAGCGGCTCCCACCAGGCGCGGTTCTCGCGGTACCAGTCGATGGTGGCCTTGATGCCGTCCTCGAAGGTGACCTGCGGGGCGTAGCCCAGTTCGGCGCCGATCTTGCTGATGTCGATGGAGTAGCGCAGGTCGTGGCCCTTGCGGTCCTCGACGTGCTCGACCATGTCCCAGCCGAGGCCCGCGGCCTCCAGCAGGACACCGGTGAGCTCCTTGTTGGTGAGCTCGGTGCCGCCGCCGATGTTGTAGACCTCGCCGGCCCGGCCCCTCCGCATGGCCAGGTCGATGCCGCGGCAGTGGTCGGAGACGTGCAGCCAGTCGCGGACGTTGCCGCCGTCGCCGTAGAGCGGGACCTTCTTGCCGTCCATCAGGTTCGAGACGAACAGCGGGATGACCTTCTCGGGGAACTGGTAGTGCCCGTAGTTGTTGGAGCAGCGGGTGACCACCACGTCCATGCCGTGGGTGCGCGCGTAGGCCAGCGCCAGCAGGTCGGACGACGCCTTCGAGGCGGAGTAAGGGGAGTTCGGCACCAGCGGCCACTCCTCCGTCCAGGAGCCCTCGGTGATCGAGCCGTAGACCTCGTCGGTGGAGATGTGGACGAAGCGGCCGACACCGTGCTTGCGGGCGGAGTCGAGCAGCACCTGGGTGCCGACCACGTTGGTCATCACGAACGGGCCCGCGCCGGCGATCGAGCGGTCCACGTGCGACTCGGCCGCGAAGTGCACGACGACGTCGTGACCGGGCATGACCTGGTCGACGGCGTCCGCGTCGCAGATGTCGCCCTTGACGAAGGTGTATCCGGGGTGGTCGGCGACCGGGGCGAGGTTGGCCTCGACGCCCGAGTACGTCAGCTTGTCGAAAACAGTGATCTGCGCCGTGGGATCTGCAGCGAGCTGCTGGCGGACTAATTCTGAACCGATGAAGCCGGCGCCGCCGGTCACAAGAATTCGCATAATACGAAGAGCCTAGCGGTCCGCGCATAGGGTTCACCTCATGCGTGGAATCCTCTTAGCCGGTGGCACCGGATCGCGACTCTGGCCGCTGACCCGGGCGGTCTCGAAGCAGCTGCTGCCCGTCTTCGACAAGCCGATGATCTATTACCCCCTCTCCACCCTGGTGATGGCGGGGATCAGTGAAATCCTGATCATCACCACCCCGGGTGACCGTGAACAGTTCGAGCGACTGCTCGGCGACGGTTCGCAGTTCGGCCTGCGGCTGGAATACGCCGTCCAGGAACGCCCGGAGGGCATCGCCCAGGCGTTCGTCCTCGGCGCCGACTTCATCGGTGACGAGTCCGTCGCCCTGATCCTCGGCGACAACATCTTCCACGGCAGTGGCCTCGGCACCCGCCTCGCCCAGCACAAGGACGCCAAGGGCGGCCGGGTGTTCGCGTACCCGGTGGCGGACCCCACCACCTACGGCGTGGTCGAGTTCGACGAGCACGGCCAGGCCATCTCCATCGAGGAGAAGCCGGAGAAGCCCAAGTCCCGCTACGCGGTGCCGGGTCTGTACTTCTACGACAACCAGGTCGTCGAGATCGCCAAGGGCCTGAAGCCCAGCGACCGCGGCGAGCTGGAGATCACCGCCGTCAACGACGCGTACCTCCAGGCCGGCGAGCTCAACGTCACCATCCTCGACCGCGGTACCGCATGGCTGGACACCGGCACCTTCGTCTCGATGGTGCAGGCCTCGGAGTTCGTCCGCGTGATCGAGGAGCGCCAGGGCTTCAAGATAGGTTGCGTCGAGGAGGCGGCCTGGCGGGCCGGCCTGATCGACTCCGCGCAGCTGCGCACGCTCGCCGAGCCGCTGGCCAAGAGCGGCTACGGCGACTACCTGCTGATGCTGCTCGCCGAGGAGGACGCCCGGTGAAGTTCCGCGAACTCTCCATGGCCGGCGCCTTCGAGGTCACCCCGCAGCTGCACGGCGACCCGCGCGGCCTGTTCACCGAGTGGTACCGCTTCGACCGGCTCGCCGAGGTCGTCGGCCACCCGCTGAACCTGGCGCAGGCCAACCTCTCGGTCTCCTCCGCGGGCGTGGTCCGCGGCATCCACTTCGCCCACGTACCGCGCGGCCAGGCCAAGTACGTGACCTGCGTGCGCGGCGCCGTGCTCGACGTCATCGTCGACCTGCGGGTCGACTCCCCCACCTTCGGTCGGTGGGAGGGTGTCCGCCTCGACGACGTGGACCGCCGCGCGGTCTACATCCCCGAGGGTCTCGGCCACGGCTTCTGCGCGCTGAGCGACGAGGCGACGCTGTCGTACCTCTGCTCGGAGACGTACAACCCGACCGGCGAACACTCGGTGCACCCGCTCGACCCCGACCTGGGCATCGAGTGGCCGGCCGACGTCCCGCTGCTGTCGGCCCGCGACGAGGCCGCGCCCTCGCTGGCCGAGGCCCTCGCGAGCGGTCTGCTGCCCGACCACGCCGCCTGCGTCGAGTTCACCGAGTCGCTGCGCGTGAACTGACCCACCCACACCGCCGTACGCGTAGGAGCGGCGCGACCGGACATGCCGAAGGGCCCCGCCCCACCGCCGAAGCGGTGGGCCGGGGCCCTTCAGTGCAACTTGGTGCCCGGCGAACGGGCTACCAGGTCAGAGCACGAAATTACTTCGTGATCTTGGTGACCTGGCCGGCGCCCACGGTACGACCACCCTCACGGATGGCGAACTTCAGGCCCTCCTCCATGGCGACCGGCTGGATCAGCGCGACCGTCATCTCGGTGTTGTCGCCCGGCATGACCATCTCCGTGCCGGCCGGCAGGGTGACGACACCCGTGACGTCCGTGGTACGGAAGTAGAACTGCGGGCGGTAGTTGTTGAAGAACGGGGTGTGACGGCCACCCTCGTCCTTCGACAGGATGTAGGCCTGGGCCTCGAACTCGGTGTGCGGGGTGACCGAACCGGGCTTGATGATGACCTGGCCGCGCTCGACGTCCTCGCGCTTGATGCCACGGAGGAGCAGACCGACGTTCTCGCCCGCCTGGCCCTCGTCGAGGAGCTTGCGGAACATCTCGATACCGGTGACCGTGGTGGTGGTCTTGGTCTCCTTGATACCGATGATGTCGACGGTCTCGTTGACCTTCAGGACACCACGCTCGATACGGCCGGTGACGACGGTACCGCGACCGGTGATCGTGAAGACGTCCTCGACGGGCATGAGGAACGGCTTCTCGGTGTCACGCGGCGGGGTCGGGATGGCCTCGTCGACGGCGGACATGAGGCCGAGGAGCTTCTCGCCCCACTCCTTGTCGCCCTCGAGCGCCTTCAGCGCGGAGACGCGGACGACCGGCAGGTCGTCGCCCGGGAACTCGTACTCGGAGAGGAGCTCACGGACCTCGAGCTCGACGAGCTCCAGGATCTCCTCGTCGTCCACCATGTCGGCCTTGTTCAGGGCGACGACGATGTAGGGGACGCCGACCTGGCGGGCCAGGAGCACGTGCTCCTTGGTCTGCGGCATCGGGCCGTCGGTGGCGGCGACCACGAGGATCGCGCCGTCCATCTGCGCGGCACCGGTGATCATGTTCTTGATGTAGTCGGCGTGACCCGGGCAGTCGACGTGGGCGTAGTGACGCGCCTCGGTCTGGTACTCGACGTGCGCGATCGAGATGGTGATACCGCGCTGGCGCTCCTCAGGAGCCTTGTCGATCTGGTCGAAGGCCGAGGCCTCGTTCAGGTCCGGGTACGCGTCGTGCAGCACCTTGGTAATGGCGGCCGTGAGGGTCGTCTTACCGTGGTCAATGTGACCGATGGTGCCGATGTTGACGTGCGGCTTAGTCCGCTCGAACTTCGCCTTCGCCACGGGGTCCTCCTGGAGAGTGGTTCTGTACGCCTTACAGATCGGCGCCAGGTGATCTTTGCTGGAAAGCCGGTCCCTCCGGGGCAACGGAAGTTACTCCTGTTGCCCCAGAGGCTCCGGTGACAAGCCTAAAGCGTGTACTCGGAAGAGTTACTCGCCCTTGGCCTTCGCGATGATCTCCTCGGCGACGTTCCGGGGAACCTCGGCGTAGGAGTCGAACTGCATCGAGTAGCTGGCGCGACCCGAGGTCTTGCTGCGGAGGTCTCCGACGTAGCCGAACATCTCCGAAAGGGGCACGAGGCCCTTCACGACGCGAGCACCGTGACGCTCCTCCATGGCCTGGATCTGGCCACGGCGGGAGTTGATGTCACCGATGACGTCACCCATGTAGTCCTCGGGCGTGGTGACCTCTACGGCCATCATCGGCTCGAGGAGCACGGGAGAAGCCTTGCGCGCGGCCTCCTTGAAGGCCTGCGAACCGGCGATCTTGAAGGCGAGCTCCGAGGAGTCGACCTCGTGGTAGCCACCGTCGAGAAGCGTGACGCGAACGCCCGTCATCTCGTAGCCGGCCAGGATGCCGAACTGCATGGCTTCCTGCGCACCGGCGTCGACCGAAGGGATGTACTCCTTCGGGACGCGTCCACCGGTGACCTTGTTCACGAACTCGTACGCCGGACCGTCGGTCTCGGTGATGGGCTCGATCGCGATCTGCACCTTGGCGAACTGACCGGTACCACCGGTCTGCTTCTTGTGCGTGTAGTCGTGACGCTCGACGGCCTTGCGGATCGTCTCGCGGTACGCGACCTGCGGCTTGCCGACGTTGGCCTCGACCTTGAACTCGCGCTTCATACGGTCGACCAGCACCTCGAGGTGCAGCTCGCCCATACCGCCGAGGATGGTCTGGCCCGTCTCCTCGTCCGAGTGAACGTGGAAGGAGGGGTCCTCCTCCGCGAGACGCTGGATGGCGACACCCAGCTTCTCCTGGTCACCCTTGGACTTGGGCTCGATGGCGACCTGGATGACCGGAGCCGGGAAGTCCATGGACTCCAGGATCACGGGTGCCTTGTCGTCACACAGCGTCTCACCGGTGGTGGTCTGCTTCAGGCCCATGACGGCGACGATGTCACCGGCGCCCACCGCGGCGATCTCTTCACGCTTGTTGGCGTGCATGCGGTAGATCTTGCCGATGCGCTCCTTCTTGCCCTTGACGGAGTTCAGCACCGCAGTGCCGGCCTCCAGGCGGCCCGAGTAAACCCGGACGAAGGTGAGCTTACCGAGGTGCGGGTCGCTCATGATCTTGAACGCGAGCGCGGCGAGGGGCTCCTCGTCGGACGGCTTGCGCTTCACGACCACCTCGGCGTCGCGGACGTCGTGGCCCTCGATGGCCTCGATGTCCAGCGGCGACGGCAGGTAGCGGACGACGGCGTCGAGCAGGGGCTGAACGCCCTTGTTCTTGAACGCCGTGCCACAGAACACCGCGGTGATCGTGGGCTCGCCCTTGCCCTTGCCGGAGTTCAGGATGATCCGACGGACGGCGGCGTGCAGCTGCTCGACGGAGGGCTCGTTGCCCTCGAGGAACAGCTCCATGATCTCGTCGTCGTTCTCGGCGACGGTCTCGACCAGCTTGCCGCGCCACTCTTCAGCAGCCTCGGTGTGCGTGGCCGGGATGTCGACGATGTCGTACATCTCGCCCTTGGTCGCCTCGGCGGACCAGACGAACGCCTTCATGGTGACCAGGTCGACAACGCCCTGGAAGTCCATCTCGGCGCCGATGGGGAGCTGCATGACGATCGGGATCGCGCCGAGGCGGTCCTTGATCATGTCGACACAGCGGTGGAACTCGGCGCCGGTGCGGTCGAGCTTGTTGACGAAGCAGATACGCGGCACGCCGTAGCGGTCCGCCTGACGCCAAACGGTCTCGGACTGCGGCTCGACGCCGGCCACACCGTCGAAGACGGTGACGGCGCCGTCGAGGACGCGGAGCGAACGCTCCACCTCGACGGTGAAGTCGACGTGGCCCGGGGTGTCGATGATGTTGATGGTGTGGTCAACGTCTTCGAGGGGCCAGTGGCAGGTCGTCGCGGCAGACGTGATGGTGATACCACGCTCCTGCTCCTGCTCCATCCAGTCCATCGTGGCGGCGCCGTCGTGGACCTCACCGATCTTGTACGACACACCGGTGTAGAACAGGATGCGCTCGGTGGTGGTCGTCTTGCCCGCGTCGATGTGGGCCATGATCCCGATGTTGCGGACCTTGGCCAGGTCAAGCGAAGTGGTAGCCATAAGGCTTCGGTCTTCTCTCGGTCTCGATGTGGGGTGGGACTACCAGCGGTAGTGCGCGAAGGCCTTGTTGGACTCGGCCATCTTGTGCGTGTCCTCGCGCTTCTTGACGGCAGCGCCAAGACCGTTGGAGGCGTCGAGCAGCTCGTTCATGAGGCGCTCGGTCATGGTCTTCTCACGACGGGCGCGGGAGTAACCCACGAGCCAGCGCAGCGCCAGGGTCGACTGGCGACCCGGCTTGACCTCGACGGGGACCTGGTAGGTCGCGCCACCGACACGGCGGGACTTGACCTCGAGGGACGGCTTGACGTTCTCCAGCGCGCGCTTCAGCGTGATGACCGGGTCGTTGCCGGTCTTCTCGCGGAGGCCTTCCATGGCGCCGTAGACGATGCGCTCGGCGGTGGAGCGCTTGCCGTCCAGGAGGATCTTGTTGATGAGCGACGTCACCAGAGGAGATGCGTAGACCGGGTCGATGATGACCGGGCGCTTCGGGGCGGGGCCCTTACGAGGCATTCTTACTTCTCCTTCTTGGCGCCGTAGCGGCTGCGGGCCTGCTTGCGGTTCTTGACAGCCTGGGTGTCAAGCGCACCGCGGATGATCTTGTAACGAACACCCGGCAGGTCCTTCACACGGCCACCACGCACGAGCACGATCGAGTGCTCCTGCAGGTTGTGTCCCTCACCCGGAATGTAAGCGGTGACCTCGATGCCAGAGGTCAGACGCACACGCGCGACCTTACGCAGCGCCGAGTTCGGCTTCTTCGGGGTGGTCGTGAACACACGCGTGCAGACGCCACGACGCTGGGGCGAAGCCTCAAGCGCGGGGGTCTTTGTCTTCTCGACCTTGTCCTGCCGGCCCTTCCGGACCAGCTGCTGGATCGTAGGCACTACTTCTCCGGTTTCTGTGTGCCGTAGTGAAACTAACCTGGAACTCCCCCGACCCACGCGGTCGGGTGTGTCGAACACTGCACGCTCTCACCGAGGTAAGGCAGGCGCAGATTGCGGTGTGGTCTTCTCGGCTCTCCGCGGGGTCTTGAGCACACGCGGGAGCCCAGGGCACACCCCAGGCACAAGGTCAGAGCGTACCTACCTCACAGAGGTAGGTCAAAACAAATGCCCAGCACGAAAACCCGCCGCGCGCAAGTGGGGAGCGGTCCGATCGGCCCCGCGCCCGCCCCCGCGCCCTAAACTGACAGCTTGACCGGGCTCCGGGCGCCGGAGTCGATCAGTAGGGAGCAGCACATTGGGGACCGTGGCACCCGAGCCGACCACAGTCGACGCTCGCCTCCCCGCTCCCCGCAGACCCGCCCCGCACAGAACGGCCATCCGCCGGATCTCCCGTTCCCGCGGCCCCCTGCTGGCCTTCCTGATCGCCTCGGGCGCCTTCTGCGTGGCCTGGGTGGCCCGCGGCACCTTCCCCTTCGGGAACACCGGCCGGGCCCTGAACGACCAGGCCAACCAGTACGTGCCCTTCCACCGGGCGCTGTGGGACCTCGTCCACGGGCAGGCGGCCGGCGACCTGCTCTTCACCTGGCGCGGCGGCTTCGGACAACAGTTCCTCGCCGACTACCACACCTACCTCGGCAACCCCTTCTCGTGGCTGGCCGTCCTGGTCCCCCGCGCCCACGTCGACCTCGCCGTCTTCGCGATCACCCCCCTCACGCTGGGCGCCGCCGCAGCCGTGATGACGGTGTACCTCGGCAAGCTGCACCCCGGCCCGTGGTGGCAGCGGGGCGTGCTCGGAGCGACGTACGGCCTGTGCGGCTGGGCGCTCAGCGACGCCTCGTACATCCCCATGTGGCTCTGGGGCCTGGTCGCGTTCCCGATGCTCGGCATCGCCGTCGAGTGGTGCCTGGAGGAGCGCCGCTGGCCGGGCGTGGCCCTGCTGGTCGCGCTCGCCTGGTTCGGCAACTTCTATACCGCGATGATGGCCACGATGGCCGCCTGCGTCCTGCTGGCCGTCCGCATGCTCACCCGTGACATGACCGGCCGGCAGCGGCTGCGCGCGCTGTGGCGGGCCGCGACTGCCACCGGCACCGGGATCCTGCTGACCCTGCCGCTGCTCCTGCCGTCGTTCCTGGCCAGCGGGGCCGCGCAGCCCACCCGGGCCGCCGCCTTCGACCCCGTACGGATCGAGCTCTTCCTCGCCGGCATGCTCCCGGCCACGCACCTGTGGGGCGGCCGCCCCCGGCTCTACGTCGCCTCGCTCGGGCTGATCCTGGCCGGCTCGTTCGTCCTGAACACCGCCGTCGCGAAGCGGACCCGGCTGGTGTGGGCGGCCGCGACCCTGCTCGTGCTCGCCTCCTTCCAGTTCCCGCCCACGCAGTTCCTGTGGCACGGGCTGGCGGTGCCGAACGGCAACCCGTACCGGGAGGCCTTCGTCTTCAGCGGGATGGTCGTGGTCGTGGCCTGGCTGGCGCTGGCCAACCGGCCGCGCCCGCTGCACCTGGCCCTGGTCGCCGCCCTCCTGGTGGCGGCCACCTACGTCCTGCGGCGCGCCGACGACTTCGGCGGCTGGACCTGGCCGGCCGTGCTCGGCGGCGGCGCGGTCTCCCTGCTGGCCCTGGTCCTGCTCCGACTCGGCGAGAAGCGCCGGTTCCTGATCCCGGTGGCCGCCGCCCTGATGATCGGCGTCGTGTTCGCCGAGTCCACGGTGGCCGCGGCGAGCGCGGACGCCCGCCGGTCCCGCGAGCGCTGGGCCAAGCCCGTCACCACGTCGAGCCGGTCGATCGGCAACCACTTCGCGGCCGTACAGGACGTGTCCGACTGGCCCGCCCACCGCACCGACTCGGGCGCCCCGCAGAGTGCCTACAACGACGCCCTGGCGCTGCGGGCGGAGGGGCCGCAGTACTACAGCAGCTACCTCCCGGAGGCCACGTACCAGGCCCTGGAGCCCTTGGGCTACGGCTTCAAGAACGACGGCCGGACCTTCTTCGGCGCCGACGACCCGGTACTCGACGCGATCTTCTCGATCGGCGCGCGGGTCCGCCCGGGGAGCGCCCCGGGCACCTGGACGGGCTCGGAGTTCCCCGCGCCCCCGCTGGTCACCGTCCGCACCGCGCCGTACACCTCCCCCAACCCGGCGGACAGCGTCTACGCCCGCCAGGAGAACGTCCTGGGCGCCACCGTCCACCAGGTCCCGCCCGTCACCCGCGGCGGCACCGCCACCGAGCGGACGTACACCGCCCGCTGCACCCCCGGCTCGCAGGCCTACTGGTACTCCCCCGCCCTCTACGGCACCGTCCGCGCCGGCGACGGCCCCCGGCGGCTCCTGGAGGACCGGATGACCGGCGTGACCGAGCTGGGCACCGTCCCCGCCTCGGGGCGGGTCGACGTCACCGTGGAGACCCGTACGAAGGACGCGGACGCGGGCGCGTACCCGCTCGGCTGCCTGGACCGCGCGGCGCTCGACGGGGCCGTCCGGCACCTCACCACCACCGGCGCCACCACGGTCCGCCCGGGCGGCCACACCATCCGCGCCACCCTGCCCACGCCCGCCGGCGGCACGGCCGTGATCGCCACGACCGCCGTCCCCGGCTGGCAGTGCTCGGCCCCCCTGAAGCCCTTCCACGGCCTGCTGGCCGTGGACCTCCCGCGCGGCACCACCTCGTTCTCCTGCACCTTCACCCCGAAGGGCCTCGCCCCGGGCCTCGCCGGCGCCGCCCTGGCCCTGATGGCCCTCGCCGCGGTCCAGGTCACCACCCTCCGCCGCCGGCGCCTGCGGCTGCACGAGGAGTAATCCCTGCGTTCCGGAGCGCCCGTAAGCCGTTGTTCAGTACATTGATCGCCTTGATCACCGGGGCGGGGGCGACGGCAGATGACCAAGGATGCGGACCTGCCGGGCGGGGGCGGGCTCGACGACCGGGTCCCGTTCCTGGCCCGGCTCGAAGACGCCGACGGCGCGGCGATACGGGCGCTCGGTCGTGAGGTGCTCTACCCACCCCGCCGCACCCTGCTCCACCAGGACGAACCAACCGCCCACGTCCTGCTCGTGCTCCAGGGCTGGACCAAGGTCACCGTGGCCCACCCCAACGGCTACCAGGCCCTGCTCGCGCTGCGCGGGCCGGGCGACATCATCGGCGAGTCCGCGGCCCTCACCTGCCACCCCCGCTCCGCGACCGTGACAGCCCTCGAAGACGTCCGCGCGGTCGTCATCGAGCAGGAGCGCTTCCGCGTCTTCCTCGGCAGCTCGCCCGAGGTCTCCCTCCAACTGCTCGCCCTCGCCTCGGACCGCATACGTGCTGCGGACCGGCGCAATCTCCAGTTCGCCTCGGTACCGGTACGCGAGCGGCTCGCGGTGCTCCTCCTGGACCTGGCACACATCCACGGCCGGCGCACGGAGGAAGGGGTGGAGGTCGCGGTCCCGCTCACCAAACAGGAGCTGGCGGGGGCCGTAAGCGCCTCCCGTGAGATGGTCCAGCGCGAGCTGAAAGCCCTACGGGACCGGGGCGTCATCAACACGGGCCGGCGCAAGGTCGTGATCGTACGTCCGGACGTACTGCGCCGCATCGCACGCAGCGGGCCTGCGACAGCCTGACGCAGGGCCCTGTTGGGTTCAGTGCACTCGGTCACACTGGGGTGCGTCATCCTGCCTCACAACATCACGGCCGGCTGCCCGACGCTGCTGGCATGACACAGCCGCAGCCCCTCTTCCGCCATCTGCTCCTGATCGACACCGAGCGGTACAGCGACCGCGACGACGTGCAACAGGCATACCTCCGCCGCATGCTCTTCGGCATCGTCGACCGGGTCCTGCTCTCGGCTGGTGCTGACCAGAGCCTGCGTCGGCGGGCCGACCGAGGCGATGCGGTCATGGAACTCATCGACCCCTCCGTCCCACCGACCGACCTGCTGCGCGCCCTGCTGCGGGATGCCCCGGCGGAACTGCGTGCCGTGAACCGGCTCGCCGCCGGTTCCGCGCAGCTCCGCCTTCGCGCAGTCCTGGCCACCGGCTACGTCCATATCGACGAGTTCGACGGCTGGGTGGGGACGGACCTGAACAACGCCTGCCGTCTCCTGGACGGCGACCCGCTGCGCGCTGCGCTGCGCGAGGCCGGTGACGACTTCGCACTGTGCGTCTCGGAGTCGGTGCACGTCGGCATCGTCGCCCACGGTCACCTCGGCATCCCGAAGGACGCGTTCTACCGGATCACCGTCCCCAGCAAGAACGGTCCACTGTCCGCCTGGCTCCACGGCCCTCTTCCGACAGCCGCAGCCGCGCCCCCGTCGCCGGAGTCCGTCCCGCCGTCGGCCCCCCGGCCTGCCACCCCTGAGCCCCCGTCCCCCGCCGGCCTCGACTTCCGGGGCACCAACAACGGTGTCGTCGCGAACCGCGTCGAGGGTGCCATCACCTTCGGCGACCGGAGCGAGCGCCCGTGAGCGCGCAGGCACCACAGAGTGCTCCGGAGGCGGAAGCCGACCCACGGGCCGCGGAGGAGAGCACTACCGAAGTCGATCAGCCCGCTCAAGAGCCTTGGGCCGCCCGCCGGGACCTGGACGCCCACGTGCCGGAATCGATGGACCTGCGCTTCCGCGGAACCAACCACGGCGTCACGGCCCAGCAGGTCATCGGCGACATCATCACGGGCGGCAAAACCGAGCACCACTACAACTTCGCCGGCTACAGCGGCTTCGGTGGCGGCCAGGTCTCCGGTGAAATCCCGGAACAAGCCCTGGAACGGCTCGCCGGCGACTTCGTAGAGGAAGGCACGCCCTTCGCCGAGCTACTGGACAGGCTGCGGGAAGAACGCGTGATCGTCCTGACGGGTGATCCCTTCACCGGTCGCCGCACGGCGGCCCTCATGCTGCTGCACCGTCTCGGTGCGACACCGGTCCGCGCCCTTGACCGTGAGGTGACCCCGGGAGAGCTGAGCCAGCGGCTGACCTCGGGTGACGGAGCCGTGGGTCATGTGCTGTGCGATCTGGACATCTCACGCGAGCAGCCGCTACGAGAGGCCCACCTGCTGGCGTTGCGCGACCGGATGCGGGAGCTGAAGGCATACCTCGTGATCACCGTGGGCCACAGCCCGTATGTCGAGGACACAGTGGAACTCGCCGCCTGGCTCCCGCCCGAACCAGCGGCGGTCCTCGCCTCCTTGCTACCCAAGAGGACGGATGAGGCAAGGGCGCGGAGACTGCTGGCCCTGCCGGCCGTCGCCGAGTTCCTCTCGCACGAACGGCAGATCCGCGAGGTCGTGCACTACGTCGCTGTCCTCGCGGAGGCCGACGAGGCACGGATCAAGCAGTACTCGCTGGTCGCTCTGGAACAACAGGTCCAGGAGTGGTTCGAGGAAGCCGAGACTCCGGTGCAGTTACGGGAGAAGGCCTTCCTGATCGCCCTGGCCGCGTTCGACAAGGGCCCGTACGCGCTGACCGCGGAGTTGAGCGATGTCCTGTACGCCGCCCTGCGCAGCACGGGGGACGAGAAGTACCAGAAACCGATACCGGTCTTCGGCACCCACATCGGCAAACGGCTGCAGAACGCACGGGCAAAGCGTTACGACGATCGAGAAATGACCGAATGGGGACCGGTCACCCAGGTCAAGGCCGCCTTCCATGACGAGCGCGTCGCCCCGGTCGTGCTGCGCGAGGTCTGGACCGGCCACCCGGCTGCCCGCCCCGCGCTGATCAAATGGCTCGATGGCCTCTCCGTGGACGGTCGCCCCTTCGTACGGACCCGGGCGGCGGCCACCGTCGCAGTCCTGGCCTACACCGACCTGCCGTCCACCATGGCGCTCATCGTCGAACGTTGGGCGGGAGCGAAGGAATCCCGGCGCCAGCTCACCGCCGTCAGCGCCCTCGCGCTGGCCCACCGGATCGGCGCCCCGAACATCCCACGGATCGTCGACACGTGGAGCACCGCCACGCAGGATCCGAAGCGTTGCTGGGTGGCAGTCCGTGCCTTGGGTCTGATCGGGCCCGAGCGCCCGACGGAGGCCCTCTCCGCCCTACTGGTCCAAGCCCGGCACCAGCACGACAAACAGCTCAAGCAGCCCCACACAGGGGTCGGCGACCGGCAGGTCGCTGCGGAACTACCCCAGTCCGTCGCTCTGCTGCTGTCCTCGGCGGCCGATCCTGCCCTGAGCGCCCTGCTGACGGCCGTCGACGGCCACCCCTCCTCGCGTGTGCTCGCCCTGGACGGGTTCCTCACCGCCTGCGAACGGCCGGATCCGGCAGCATGCCCACCGTTGCTCTGCCAGGCCGCCCACTCCCCCCTCGCCGCAGAACGGATCGCCCGGCTGCTCGGGGTCGCGCTCAACGACCGTACGGCCAACGAGCGTGCCGAGAACGTACTGCGGAGCTGGATCCGAGCCGCGGATTCCGACCCCGCAACAGAAGGGGCGCTTTCGGCCCTGCTCCCCGCAACCATCGCCGACCCCCGCGACGCGGCCCGTCTCAGCCACCTGCTCGACACCGTGCAAGGGGTGGACGGTCGGCCGCGGCCCGCGGTCGCGGAACGGATGCGTACCGCGCTCGCCCGCCCCCACGCACACGCCTGAGGAGGAACGACATGAGTAGCCCGCTGCATCGCTCCAACGACTGGGACCAAGGAGCCGACCGGCACACCCGGCTGAAGGATCCGGTCGTCACCGTGCGCCGGCTGGGCCGTCTCGGCCTGCCCGGTACCTCGCCGACCCGTATCGATCACACCCTCGTCTACACAACACGGCAAGGATCCTTCGAGGTGTTCCTACCGCCGCACCGACCCCGCCGCATCCTGCGGCGCTATACCGCGGTCTACGAGGTGGACATGGGCGTCCACGCCGTACGGACCCGGGTCCAGCTGCCCAGCATCGACGACGCCCACGAATTCGAGGTGAGTGTCGAACTCGACTGGCAGGTCACCGACCCTGCCCGCTTCGTGCGCAGTGGGCACCGCGACGTGCCACGACTCCTGCTGGGCGAGCTCGAACAGGCCGCACGACCGGTCACCCGCCGTTTCCCGATCTCCGACAGTGCGAACGCCGAAGCAGAGGTTCTGGCCGTGGTAGGTGAAGGCAAACCGCTGGGCGAGGAGGCCGGTCTGCGAACCCTGTGGACCGTCCGGCTGCGCCGTGATGAGGAGGGCATCGCCCACGCCCAGCGCCTGCGGGCCATTGAGCAGGCGAGCACCGAGGAGGTACTGACCCAGCAGGGTGGCGCCCGCGCCGACCTGGAGAAGGCCACCCGCGCCCAGGCACAACAGCGGCACCGGCTGGAGCTGCAGGGATACGAAGCCCAGCGGATCGACTTCTACCGCGAGTACCTGACACGCGGCGGAATCGACGCCTGGGCCATGCATCTGACCCAGCATCCGCAGGACTCCGTGAAGGCCATGAACAGTCTCCGCGAAGAGCAGCACGAGCGTCTGCAGGCGCAGATGGTCCTCATCAAGGAAATGCTGACCAAGGCGGGCACCGAACCCTTCGAGCTGGAAGGACCCCGGCGCCTCGCGATCGAGGCCTTCAGCGCCGTCTTCGGCCAAGGCGTGCCACTCGAACAAGGCCCCAGGAAGTCGGTGGCCAAAGACACCGAATCATCCACGGAACCCGATCCCCCGTTCCTTCTGCCGCAACCGGCGGCGGGGGAAGCCTCGGACTGGCAGCCAGTCGCTCCTCCGGACCCGCACGCCGCTCCGGAGGAGCCCCGGTGAACCCCGCGGACGCGGCAGCGGACCGGCTCCTCGCCGACCTGCGCGTCGAGGTCGCCCGAGCGGACAGCAAGGCGGCCCTGCTCGTCGGAGCCCTCGGGATGACCGTCGGTGTGATCAGTGCCCAGCTGTCCGGTCCACACCGGTCCCCCGGTTCTCTGTCGGGCGTCGGTACCGCGCTCTGGTGGGCGGGAGCGGCTGCCCTCGCGCTGGCCCTGCTGGCCCTGCTGCTCGCGGTACTGCCCCGGTCCCTGCGCTCGGACTGGCGTGCGGGCGGTCCGCTGGCCTTCTTCGGCGACATTCGTGCCGCCGACCGGCAGGGCCGACTCGTCGAAGCCCTCGCCGACACAGGTCATGACCCGGCCGGCGCGGTACGTGCCGCGCTGGCCGCGAACAGCCGGATCGCGGTCCGCAAGCACCAGTGGATCCGGGTCGGTCTGCTGGCCTACGGCTCCGGAGCACTGCTGCTGCCCGCCGCGCTGCTTCTCGGCTGACCCTCATCCTGCCCGTGGAGGACTCGCATGCCCGACACCCCCGCTCCGCCGGACGACCTCGAATACCGCACCCCCCCTGGAACCCGGGTCACGTACCGGGCTCGGCAACGACGGACCGACCACACCGTGTGGCTCGGGCTCGCCCTGCACCTGCCCGCGTTCCTGTTCAGCCTCTCGCTGGTAGTGACGGTTGCCCTGGCACTCGATGCCTGGCTGGGCGTCCCGGTCTGGGTGCCCACCACACTGTGGGCGGCCTCCGGGAGCCTCGCCTTCCACCGGCCGGCCGAAATACTGCTGGCCCGCTATGTACTGCGCCTGCACCGCCCGCTCCCCTCCGAGCTCAGCGTGCTGGCCCCCGTGTGGCGCGAGGTCACAGCCCGGGCCGGAGTGGACGGCAGCCGTTACGAGCTGTGGATCGAGGACAGCGGCGACCTGAACGCTCTCGCCGCTGCCGGACACATCGTCGCTGTGACCAGGCGGGCACTGCAGGATCTGCCCACCTCCCAGCTGGCCGCCGTACTCGCCCACGAGCTGGGACACCACACGAGCGGACACTCCTGGTCGGGGCTGCTGGGGTGGTGGTACACGGTCCCCGGGCGCCTCGTATGGCGGACGCTGGTCCGTACGAAGCCCAGGCTGATCCGTATGGCGCGCGGGACGTCGATGACCGCCTGGGCGCTGTTCGTGGTCCTCGTCGGCCATCTGACACTCATCACGGTGAAGGCGACCTACGGCCTTCCCCTTCTGCTGCTGGCCCTGCCCTATCTGACGGCGGCGGTCGGCAGGCGGGCCGAGCTGCGGGCAGACGCGCACGCGGCCCGGCTCGGCTTCGGGCAGCCGCTCTCCCTGACACTGCACGAGCTACTCGTAAAGGAGTCCGCCGCGGCCGACTCGACCCGGCGGACCGGACTCGCGGCGCGGCTGCTCTCCTGCCACCCCGACCACCGCACCCGGCTCCACCACCTTCAGCGCTACCTGTGAAGCGGCTCGGGCACGAACGCCGCAGGGCGGCCGCCCTCTCGGGTGACCGCCCTGTGGTTACTGCTCGTGTCCGACTCAGCCGTTGTACGGGCCGTAGTCGTAGTCCTCCAGCGGGACAGCCTGGCCGGAGCCGGAGCCGAAGGGCGAGTAGTCGATGTCGTCGTAACCGACGGCCGAGTACATCGCTGCCTTGGCCTCTTCGGTGGGCTCCACCCGGATGTTGCGGTAGCGGGCGAGGCCCGTACCGGCCGGGATGAGCTTACCGATGATGACGTTCTCCTTGAGGCCGATGAGGCTGTCGGACTTGGCGTTGATCGCCGCATCCGTCAGGACTCGGGTCGTCTCCTGGAAGGAGGCGGCCGACAGCCAGGATTCCGTCGCCAGCGAGGCCTTGGTGATACCCATCAGCTGCGGACGGCCGGAGGCGGGGTGACCGCCCTCGGTGACCACACGACGGTTCTCGGTCTCGAACTTCGACCGCTCGACCAGCTCGCCCGGCAGGAGCTCCGCGTCGCCGGACTCGATGATCGTCACGCGGCGCAGCATCTGCCGGATGATGATCTCGATGTGCTTGTCGTGGATCGACACGCCCTGCGAGTTGTAGACCTTCTGGACTTCGCCGACCAGGTGGACCTGGACGGCACGCTGGCCGAGGATGCGCAGCACGTCGTGCGGGTTGGTGGCACCCATGGTGAGCTTCTGGCCCACCTCGACGTGGTCGCCCTCGTGCACGATGACCTTGGCGCGCTTCGAGATCGGGAACGCCGTCTCGTCGCTGCCGTCGTCGGGCGTGATGACGATCTTCTTCGTCTTCTCGGTCTCCTCGATCCGCACGCGACCGGCGGCCTCGGAGATCGGGGCGACACCCTTCGGGGTACGGGCCTCGAAGAGCTCGACGACACGCGGCAGACCCTGCGTGATGTCGTCACCGGCCACACCACCGGTGTGGAAGGTACGCATCGTCAGCTGGGTACCGGGCTCACCGATGGACTGGGCGGCGATGATGCCGACCGCCTCACCGATGTCGACCAGCTTGCCGGTGGCGAGCGAGCGTCCGTAGCAGAAGGCACAGGTGCCGACCGCGGACTCACAGGTCAGGACCGAGCGGGTCTTGACCTCCTCGACGCCGTTGGCGACCAGGGCGTCGATGAGCACGTCACCGAGGTCGACGTTGGCCGGCGCGATGACCTTGCCGTCGATGACGACGTCCTCGGCCAGCATGCGGGCGTAGATCGAGGTCTCGACGTCGTCGGCCTTGCGCAGCACGCCGTCCTCGCCGCGAACGGCGATCTTCAGCTTCAGACCGCGCTCGGTGCCACAGTCCTCCTCGCGGATGATCACGTCCTGCGAGACGTCCACCAGACGACGGGTCAGGTAACCCGAGTCGGCGGTACGCAGGGCGGTGTCCGCCAGACCCTTACGGGCACCGTGCGTGGAGATGAAGTACTCCAGAACGGTGAGGCCCTCACGGAAGGACGCCTTGATCGGACGCGGGATGGTCTCGTTCTTCGCGTTCGACACCAGACCACGCATACCGGCGATCTGTCGCATCTGCATCATGTTTCCTCGGGCACCCGAGTCAACCATCATGAAGATGGGGTTCGTCTTGGGGAAGTTCGCGTTCATCGCCTCGGCAACCTCGTTGGTCGCCTTGGTCCAGATCGCGATGAGCTCCTGCGTGCGCTCGTCCTTGGTGATCAGACCGCGCTCGTACTGCTTCTGGACCTTCTCGTCCATCGCCTCGTAGCCCGCGACGATGGCCTTCTTGGCCTCGGGCACGACGACGTCGGAGATGGCCACGGTGACGCCCGAACGGGTCGCCCAGTGGAAGCCGGCCGCCTTCAGGTTGTCGAGCGTCGCCGCCACGATGACCTTGGGGTAGCGCTCCGCCAGGTCGTTGACGATCTCGGAGAGCTGCTTCTTGCCCACCGAGTAGTCGACGAACGGGTAGTCCTCGGGCAGCAGCTCGTTGAAGAGCGCGCGACCCAAGGTCGTCTTCAGACGGAAGCTGTCGCCCGGCTGGAACTCCTGCTCGCCCTCTTCGGCGACCGGCGCCACCCAGCCACGCGGCGGGATGGTGCCCACCGGGAAGCGGATGTCGACGGACGACTGCAGCGCGAGCTCGCCGTTGTCGAACGCCATGGTCGCCTCGGCCGTGGAGCCGAACGCGCGGCCCTCGCCCTTGGTGTCACGGAGCTCACCGTCGGTGGTCAGGAAGAACAGACCGAGGACCATGTCCTGGGTCGGCATCGTGACCGGACGGCCGTCGGCCGGCTTGAGGATGTTGTTCGAGGACAGCATCAGGATGCGGGCCTCGGCCTGCGCCTCCGCGGAGAGCGGCAGGTGCACGGCCATCTGGTCACCGTCGAAGTCCGCGTTGAACGCGGTGCAGACGAGCGGGTGGATCTGGATGGCCTTGCCTTCGACCAGCTGGGGCTCGAAGGCCTGGATGCCGAGGCGGTGCAGCGTGGGCGCACGGTTCAGCAGAACCGGGTGCTCGGCGATGACCTCTTCGAGGACGTCGTAGACGACCGTGCGGCCGCGCTCGACCATCCGCTTGGCGCTCTTGATGTTCTGCGCGTGGTTCAGGTCGACCAGGCGCTTCATCACGAACGGCTTGAAGAGCTCCAGCGCCATGGCCTTGGGCAGACCGCACTGGTGCAGCTTCAGCTGCGGACCGACGACGATCACGGAACGCGCGGAGTAGTCCACACGCTTACCGAGAAGGTTCTGACGGAATCGACCCTGCTTGCCCTTCAGCATGTCGCTGAGGGACTTCAGGGGACGGTTACCGGGACCGGTCACCGGACGACCACGACGACCGTTGTCGAAGAGGGCGTCCACGGCCTCCTGAAGCATGCGCTTCTCGTTGTTCACGATGATCTCGGGGGCACCGAGGTCGAGGAGACGCTTCAGACGGTTGTTGCGGTTGATCACGCGGCGGTACAGGTCGTTCAGGTCGGAGGTCGCGAAGCGGCCACCGTCCAGCTGCACCATCGGACGAAGGTCCGGCGGGATCACCGGCACGCAGTCCAGAACCATGCCCTTGGGCTTGTTGCTGGTCTGCAGGAACGCGGAGACGACCTTGAGGCGCTTGAGCGCACGGGTCTTCTTCTGGCCCTTGCCGGTACGGATGATCTCGCGGAGGCGCTCGGCCTCCTCCTCGAGGTCGAAGGACTCCAGGCGCTTCTGCAGCGCGGCGGCGCCCATGCAACCGTCGAAGTACGTGCCGAAGCGGTCACGCAGCTCGCGGTAGAGGAGCTCGTCGCCCTCCAGGTCCTGGACCTTGAGGTTCTTGAAGCGGGCCCACACCTCGTCGAGGCGGTCGATCTCGCGCTGGGCGCGGTCACGGAGCTGCTTCATCTCGCGCTCGGCACCTTCGCGCACCTTGCGGCGTACGTCGGCCTTCGCGCCCTCGGCCTCGAGCTCGCCCAGGTCGGTCTCGAGCTTCTTGGCACGGCCTTCGAGGTCCGCGTCACGGCGGTTCTCGATCTGCTGGCGCTCGACGGAGACGTGCGCCTCCAGCGACGGGAGGTCGCGGGTGCGACGCTCGTCGTCGACGAACGTGATCATGTACGCGGCGAAGTAGATGACCTTCTCGAGGTCCTTCGGCGCGAGGTCCAGCAGGTATCCGAGGCGCGACGGGACGCCCTTGAAGTACCAGATGTGGGTGACGGGAGCGGCAAGCTCGATGTGGCCCATCCGCTCACGGCGCACCTTGGCGCGCGTGACCTCGACGCCACAACGCTCACAGATGATGCCCTTGAAGCGGACACGCTTGTACTTACCGCAGTAGCACTCCCAGTCCCGGGTAGGACCGAAGATCTTCTCGCAGAAGAGTCCGTCCTTCTCGGGCTTGAGGGTGCGGTAGTTGATGGTCTCCGGCTTCTTGACCTCGCCGTGCGACCAGGTTCGGATGTCGTCCGCGGTGGCAAGGCCGATCCGCAGCTCGTCGAAGAAGTTGACGTCGAGCACTGTGCGTCAATCCCTCTTTCGGGGTCGAGTCTCAATCATGGTCTGAACGGTCCCGGGGATGACGGGGGGCTCTTGAGCGAGCCCCCCGTCAGGCCCGTCAGACCTCTTCGACGCTGCTCGGCTCGCGCCGGGACAGGTCGATACCGAGCTCCTCCGCCGCGCGGAAGACGTCCTCGTCGGTGTCGCGCATCTCGATGGACATGCCGTCCGAGGACAGCACCTCCACGTTGAGGCAGAGCGACTGCATTTCCTTGATGAGCACCTTGAAGGACTCGGGAATGCCCGGCTCGGGGATGTTCTCGCCCTTGACGATGGCCTCGTAGACCTTCACGCGGCCGGTGACGTCGTCGGACTTGATGGTCAGCAGCTCCTGGAGGGCGTAAGCGGCGCCATAAGCCTCGAGCGCCCACACCTCCATCTCACCGAAGCGCTGGCCACCGAACTGCGCCTTACCACCCAGCGGCTGCTGCGTGATCATCGAGTACGGACCGGTCGACCGAGCGTGGAGCTTGTCGTCGACCAGGTGGTGGAGCTTGAGGATGTACATGTACCCGATCGAGATCGGGTCCGGGAACGGCTCGCCGGAGCGGCCGTCGAACAGGCGCGCCTTACCGGACGGGAGGACCAGGCGGTCACCGTCGCGGTTCGGGATGGTGTGCTCGAAGAGGCCGGCGAGCTCATCCTCGCGGGCACCGTCGAACACGGGGGTGGCGACGTTGGTACCGGGCTCGACACGGTCGGCCCCGATGACCTTCAGACGCTCGGCCCACTCCTCGCCGAGCCCGGAGACGTCCCAGCCGCGGCTGGCGAGCCAGCCGAGGTGGATCTCCAGGACCTGTCCCGGGTTCATTCGGGACGGGACACCCAGCGGGTTCAGGATGATGTCGACCGGCGTGCCGTCCTCAAGGAAGGGCATGTCCTCGATCGGAAGGATCTTGGAGATGACACCCTTGTTGCCGTGGCGGCCGGCGAGCTTGTCACCGTCGGTGATCTTGCGCTTCTGGGCGACGTAGACGCGAACCAGCTGGTTCACGCCCGGCGGAAGCTCGTCGCCCTCCTCGCGGTCGAAGACGCGGACACCGATGACCTTGCCGATCTCACCGTGAGGGACCTTGAGCGAGGTGTCACGCACCTCGCGGGCCTTCTCACCGAAGATCGCGCGGAGCAGGCGCTCCTCCGGGGTCAGCTCGGTCTCACCCTTGGGCGTGACCTTGCCGACCAGGATGTCGCCGGCGACGACGTCCGCACCGATGCGGATGATGCCGCGCTCGTCGAGGTCGGCGAGGACCTCCTCGGAGACGTTCGGGATGTCCCGGGTGATCTCCTCGGGGCCCAGCTTCGTGTCACGGGCGTCGACCTCGTGCTCCTCGATGTGGATCGAGGAGAGGACGTCGTCCTGCACGAGGCGCTGCGACAGGATGATCGCGTCCTCGTAGTTGTGACCTTCCCAGGGCATGAACGCGACGAGCAGGTTCTTGCCGAGGGCCATTTCGCCCTCTTCGGTCGCGGGACCGTCGGCGAGGACCTGGGACTCGATGATCCGGTCACCCTCGTTGACGATGACCTTCTGGTTGACCGAGGTGCCCTGGTTCGAGCGGGAGAACTTGGCGACGCGGTACGTGGTGTACGTGCCGTCGTCGTTGGCGACGGTGATGTAGTCGGCCGAGACCTCCTGGACGACACCGTCCTTCTCCGCACGGATCGAGTCACCGGCGTCGACCGCACAGCGGTACTCCATGCCGGTGCCGACGAGCGGGGCCTCCGCCTTGATGAGCGGAACGGCCTGGCGCATCATGTTCGCGCCCATGAGGGCACGGTTGGCGTCGTCGTGCTCCAGGAAGGGGATCATCGCGGTCGCGACGGACACCATCTGGCGCGGGGAGACGTCCATGTAGTCGACGTCGTCGCCGGCGATGTAGTCGATCTCGCCGCCACGACGACGCACCAGCACGCGGTTCTCGGTGAAGCGCATGTCCTCGGACAGGCCGGCGTTGGCCTGGGCGATGACGAAGCGGTCTTCCTCGTCGGCCGTGAGGTAGTCGACCTCATCGGTGACGACACCGTCGATGACCTTGCGGTACGGGGTCTCGACGAAACCGAACGCGTTGACGCGACCGTAGGACGCGAGCGAGCCGATCAGACCGATGTTCGGGCCTTCAGGGGTCTCGATCGGGCACATGCGGCCGTAGTGCGACGGGTGAACGTCACGGACCTCGAAGCCGGCCCGCTCACGGGACAGACCGCCGGGGCCCAGCGCCGACAGGCGGCGCTTGTGGGTCAGGCCCGAGAGCGGGTTGTTCTGGTCCATGAACTGCGACAGCTGGCTGGTGCCGAAGAACTCCTTGATGGAGGCGACGACCGGCCGGATGTTGATCAGGGTCTGCGGCGTGATGGCCTCGACGTCCTGGGTCGTCATGCGCTCGCGGACGACGCGCTCCATACGAGCCAGACCCGTGCGGACCTGGTTCTGGATGAGCTCGCCGACGTTGCGCAGACGACGGTTGCCGAAGTGGTCGATGTCGTCGGTCTCGACGACGATCGAACGGCCGGACTCACCCGTGGTCTCGGTCTCGCCGGCGTGCAGCTTGACCAGGTACTTGATGGTCGCGATGACGTCGTCGGTGGTGAGCACGCCGGCGTCGAGCGGCTCGTCGGCGCCGAGCTTCTTGTTCACCTTGTAGCGGCCGACCTTGGCGAGGTCGTAGCGCTTCGGGTTGAAGTAGAGGTTCTCGAGCAGCGTCTGAGCGGCCTCACGGGTCGGCGGCTCGCCCGGACGCAGCTTGCGGTAGATGTCGAGCAGCGCGTCGTCCTGGCCCTGGGTGTGGTCCTTCTCCAGGGTGGCGCGCATGGACTCGTACTCGCCGAACTCCTCGAGGATCTGCTCGGTGGTCCAGCCGAGAGCCTTCAGGAGGACGGTGACGGACTGCTTGCGCTTACGGTCGATGCGAACGCCGACCATGTCGCGCTTGTCGATCTCCATCTCCAGCCAGGCACCCCGGGACGGGATGATCTTGGCGGAGAAGATGTCCTTGTCGGACGTCTTGTCGATGGAGGAGTCGAAGTAGACACCGGGGGAGCGGACAAGCTGCGACACGACGACACGCTCGGTGCCGTTGATGACGAAGGTGCCCTTGTTGGTCATGAGCGGGAAATCGCCCATGAAGACCGTCTGAGACTTGATCTCTCCGGTCTCGTTGTTCGTGAACTCGGCAGTGACGAACAGCGGAGCCGCGTACGTGAAGTCGCGCTCCTTGCACTCGTCGACAGAGTTCTTCGCCGGCTCGAAACGGTGGTCGCGGAAGGTCAGCGACATCGACCCGGAGAAGTCCTCGATCGGCGAGATCTCCTCGAAGATCTCTTCCAGACCGGACTTGGTGGGGACGTCCTGTCCACTCTCAAGCGCCGACTCGACGCGAGACTTCCAGGCGGCATTGCCGAGAAGCCAGTCAAAGCTCTCGGTCTGCAGCGCCAGGAGGTTCGGAACCTCGAGGGGCTCCTTGATCTTTGCAAAGGAGATGCGCAGCGGGGCGGTGCTGGCACCGTTGTTCGTATTGGTCGAGGCGTTGCGCGAGGCGGCCAAGAGGGGGTCCTTCCGAGGGCTCGGACTCACTACGCGCGTACCGGTCCCAGCAGACACAGAAGACAAGCCCCCCAAATCCAACCGAAAAGGCCAGGTCAGGGTGGATCAATCAAGTGTGCTCAAGCGTGGGCATGTCCCTGGCGACGGGCAGGGGACAGCTAACAGGCAGCGCAAAGGGTCAGTGTAGCCACTCGGCTCACTGATGTCCAGACCAGGTTTCCGGAAACCGGCAACAGGCCTTCCCCATGTCGTTCAACCAACACTGTGTCCAACGCTGCGGCGCCCGTACTCGTACACAGAGCGCGTATCAGTACTGCCCTCTTCGTAGTCGATCCATGCCTCAGATCTCGGATCGAGGTGGTCGACCTCTCGACGGGTCTGAGAATGCTGCGCCGCGTCCCGTTCGTCAAGGCCCCCTGCTCCGAGCGGATCATCTTCGGACCCTGCGTCGGAGCAACGATGATCACCCTACTCCCCAACGAGAGCAGGGCAAATCAGGCACTGCGGGTACGCCAAAGGGCGACCACCCTTACGGGTGATCGCCCTTGGTCGAGGCCCCAGAGGGGCCTCAGAGGTGTTACTTGACCTCGACCGAGGCGCCGGCGCCCTTGAGGGCCTCGGCGGCCTTCTCAGCGGCCTCCTTGGCGACCTTCTCGAGGACGGGCTTCGGCGCACCGTCGACGAGGTCCTTGGCCTCCTTCAGACCCAGGGAGGTCAGCTCGCGCACGACCTTGATGACCTGGATCTTCTTGTCACCGGCGGCGGTGAGGACGACGTCGAACTCGTCCTGCTCCTCGACGGCGTCGGCAACGGCACCCGGGCCGGCCGGACCGGCAACGGCGACGGCCGCGGCGGCGGTGACGTCGAACTTCTCCTCGAAGGCCTTCACGAACTCGGAGAGCTCGATGAGGGTCATCTCCTCGAACTGGGCGAGGAGGTCGTCCTGAGAGAGCTTCGCCATGATGGGCGATCCTTCCACTAAATCGGCAGGTGCCGGATGTATATAGAGGCGGGCGTAACGGCCCGCTACGACCCACGCACTAGGCGGCGTGGATCAGTGCGCGAGCCGAATTACTCGGCACCGCCCTGCTCGGCGAGCTTGACGCGAAGCGCTTCCGCGGTGCGGACGAACTTCGACGGCAGCGCCTGGAAGAGCGAGGCAGCCTGAGACTGCTTGCCCTTGAACGCGCCGGCCAGCTTGCTGAGCAGAACCTCGCGGGACTCGAGGTCCGCAAGCTTCTTGATCTCATCGGCGGTGAGCGCCTTACCATCAAGGACACCCGCCTTGATGATGAGGTTCGGGTTGTCCTTGGCGAAGTCACGCAGGCTCTTCGCCGACTCCACCGGGTCACCGGTGATGAAGGCGACCGCGGTCGGACCAGCGAAGTGCTCGTCCAGCGCGGTGATCCCGGCCTGGTTGGCCGCAATCTTGGTCAGCGTGTTCTTCACCACGGCGTACTGGGCGTTCTCACCAAGGGAGCGACGCAGCGTCTTGAGCTGCGCGACGGTGAGACCCCGGTACTCGGTCAGCACGGCGGCGTTCGAGCTCTGGAACGCGTCCTTGAGCTCGGCTACCGATGCAGCCTTGTTGGGCGTCGGCATGGTGCGTTCGCCTCCTTCCGGGTGATGAGGACCGCTCAGAAGGGGCTGAACAAAAAACGCCCCGGCGCAGGCGCCAGGGCGTGGCTCGACCGGAACGAATTCCGGGAACCTTCCACAGTCACCTACGCGGGTCGTCCGCATTCAACGGATCCTTCGGCCACCGAACCCTTGCGGGCACGGCAACGACCAGCGGTCTTTGGCTTCTGGGGAAGACTACGTGAAGGGATGCAGCCGAGGCAAATCGCCTCAGGAGTCGAGGTCCAGCCCGCCCAGTCCGGCGTCCCGGAGCTTCTTGTCGGCCTCCTGCAGCGTGCGGTCCGCCTCCTTCAGCTTGCGGTCGGTCTCCTTGTTCATGTCTTCGAAGGAGACGACCTGCTCGGCCGGCGGGGCCTGGACCGGGGCGGCCTTTCCGAAGTCGGAGAACTTCGCGGTGGTCCTCGTCGTGCCCCGGGCGTCCGTGCTGACGGTGTCCGCGCGTACCGGGTAGCCGTCCTTGCCGATCCACAGGTCCACCTCGAAGGTGGTGATGTGCTTCACGGCCTCGTGGAGGTACGTGCGGTTCGCCTCTTCCATGACCTTGGTGGACTCGTCCGCCTTGAGCAGGTCCGCAGCGGCGAAGCTGCCCTTGTAGTGCTCGGCGTCGATGCCGTCGGCCGTCTTCTCCGTGCCGACGTGGGTGAGCTTCTCCTGGCCCAGCAGCATCGCGAGGTACTCGGCCGGGTCGTCGTTGAGCCGGACCCCGGGCTTGCCGTCCTTGGCCAGGTCCATGCTCATCCAGGACTTGCCGCCCCGGGGCTCGGCCATGCCGGTGTAGGTCATGTCGGCGATCATGATCGAGCGGGTGTCGGGCCTCTCGCTCTTGAGGATCACGTCGTGGCTGGACGGGTACCAGCCCTTCGTCCCGGACTGCCCGATGGTCTTGCCGTCGGCCCCGACGATGGACAGCTCCGCCTTGGCGAACCCCGCGGCCACCGTCTTCAGGTAGGACGCCTTGACGGCCTCCACGGAGGAATGCGCCTTCGCCGGGGCCCCCTGGCCCCCGTCCGCCTTGGTGGTGCCCGCGTCGGCCTTGTCGCCGCCGCAGGCCGTGAGACCGCCCACGAGCAGCGCGGTGCCCGCCACCGCGACAGCGGCCCGGGTCAGGACAGTCTGGTTCATCTGGTTCTCCCCCATGAGTGGTTCTTCGTTCCGGTCGTGCGTACGGCTCTCGGCTCGCGGGGCGGTCAGGCCCCCGCGCCGAGTTCGCTCAGCCTCTTGAACATCGCGAAGAGATCGAAGGTCTCGCTCTCCGGCGGCGTCCGGACCGTGGCCGCGGTGCCGTAGTCCGCGTAGTGGGCGTCCGTCTTCAAGGTCCCCTGCGGTGTCCCGATGCCGACCGACATGCGCACCGGGTAGCCGTCCTTGTCGACCCAGACGTCCAGGTCGTAGCCCTTGATGCCGGCCTTCTTCGTGGCCTCGACCAGCCGCGCCCGCTCGGCGTCGGAGAGCGGTGCGGCGGATCTGTCCGCCGCCGACATCTCCTCCAGCGTCAGGGTGCCCTGGTAGCGCTCGGCCTCCACCCCGTCGACCTTCTCGGCTCCGAGGTGCTTCACGTTCGGCGAGCCGAGCAGCAGGGCGAGCTGCTCGGCCGGGTCCTGGTTGCGGTCCATGCCGCTCATACCGCCCATACCGCTCATACCGCTGAGCTTCTTGAGCGCCTCGGCGTCGCCGGAGGCCTGCGCCACCGCGTCGAGGTCCAGCTTCACCCAGCGCTTGCCCCCCAGGCCTGCCGTCATCGGGGAGTCCTTCGGCGCCTCCATGAACATGACGTCGTTCGACATGATCATGCGCATGGAGTCGGCGCCCGACCCCACGGGGAGCGCGCCCTTCACGGTGACGTCCATGACCTGCGGGTCCCAGCCCTGGACGCCGCTCATCTCCACGGTCCCGCCCGCGCCCGGCGAGCCGGGCATCGACATGGTCAGGCGGACCTTGGCCGACCTGGCCGCGGAGGTCTTCCTGTACGCGGCCGCGAGCGCCTCGGTGGTGGCGCCGTCCACGACGGGCCGGTCCGGCCGCGCGCTCGCCCCGCCTTCGCAGGCCGTGGCGCCGCCGGCGAGCAGTACGGCGGCCAGCGCCGCGCCGATCGTCTTCCTCCGGTACGCGGCCACGCGCTTCCCCCACCCCTTGGTCAATCGCTTGTTCGAGCCGACCCTACGTTCCCCCTCTGCCGGATCGCGCCCCGATTAAGCCCTGCTCGGGGGATGTGTGGCCCGGAACACGGAAGCGGGCCCCCCGCCACCCTGTGAAGGGGGCGAGGGGCCCGCTGGGCCACTCGGTGAGCCGTCAGGCTCAGACAGCAGCCGGGTCTTCCTCGACGAGGAGGTTCCGGGTGCGGTTCGAGTCCAGCTGGATGCCGGGGCCCATCGTGGTGCTGAGGGCGGCCTTCTTGACGTAGCGGCCCTTCGCGGCGGACGGCTTCAGACGCAGGATCTCGTCCAGGGCCGCGCCGTAGTTCTCGACCAGCTGCTCATCGGAGAAGGAGACCTTGCCGATGATGAAGTGCAGGTTCGAGTGCTTGTCGACGCGGAACTCGATCTTGCCACCCTTGATCTCGGTGACAGCCTTCGCGACGTCCATCGTGACGGTGCCGGTCTTCGGGTTCGGCATCAGGCCACGGGGACCGAGCACGCGGCCGAGGCGGCCGACCTTGCCCATGAGGTCCGGGGTGGCCACAACGGCGTCGAACTCGTTCAGGCGGTTGCCCTTGGCGATCTCGTTGATCAGCTCGTCGTCGCCGACGATGTCGGCGCCGGCGGCTTCCGCGGCCGCGGCACGGTCACCGGTCGCGAAGACCAGGACCCGGGCGGTCTTGCCGGTGCCGTGCGGGAGGTTCACGGTGCCGCGGACCATCTGGTCGGCCTTGCGCGGGTCGACACCCAGGCGGAAGGCGACCTCGACGGTGGCGTCGAACTTGGTCGTGGAGGTCTCCTTGGCGAGACGGACGGCCTCGAGCGGGGCGTAGAGCTTGTCCCGGTCGACCTTGGCGTCCGCAGCGCGGAGAGTCTTGCTGCGCTTCACTTCTGCTCCTGTATTTCGGCTTCAGGCATGGAGTCGTGGTGCGGACCAGCGCTTGGTCCTACCACTGATGGTGCTGGGGTGGCTGGATCAGCCTTCGACGGTGACGCCCATCGAACGCGCGGTGCCGGCAATGATCTTGACGGCGGCGTCGATGTCGTTGGCGTTCAGGTCGGGCATCTTCAGCTCGGCGATCTCCTTGACCTGGGCAGCCGTGAGCTTGGCGACCTTGGTCTTGTGGGGCTCGCCGGAGCCCTTCTCGATGCCCGCGTGCTTCAGGATGAGGCGCGCGGCCGGCGGAGTCTTGGTGATGAAGGTGAAGGAACGGTCGTCGTAGACCGTGATCTCCACCGGCACGACCATGCCACGCTGCGACTCGGTCGCGGCGTTGTAGGCCTTGCAGAACTCCATGATGTTGACGCCGTGCTGACCGAGCGCGGGGCCGACCGGCGGAGCCGGGTTGGCCGCACCGGCCTTGATCTGGAGCTTGATAAGCCCCGTGACCTTCTTCTTCTTGGGAGGCATTGCTCTCTCCGGGTCCTAGTGAGAGTTTTCAGCCGCCCATCCGGTCATCCGGATGGAGGCATACCGCACCACGATAACGGGTATCGGTGCGGGGCTAAAAACCGAGCAGGTCAGACCGCCCTTCACGGGGCGATCTGACCTGTCCGGAAGCTGTCGCTCAGAAGATCAGTTCTTCTGGATCTGGTCGAAGCTGAGCTCGACCGGGGTCTCGCGGCCGAAGATCTCGACGAGGCCCTTGACCTTCTTCGAGTCGGGGTTGATCTCGTTGATGGTCGCCTGCAGCGTCGCGAACGGGCCGTCGGTGACGGTGACCGAGTCGCCGACCTCGAAGTCCAGGACCTCGATGGTGCGCTTGACGGCGGGCGCGGGCAGACCGGCCTCTTCCGCGGCGGCCTTGGCGGCCTTCTCCTGCGCCTCCGGGGCGAGCATCTTGACGATCTCGTCCAGGGTCAGCGGGTACGGGTCGTACGCGTTGCCGACGAAGCCGGTGACGCCAGGTGTGTTGCGGACGACGCCCCAGGACTCGTTCGTCAGATCCATGCGGACGAGAACGTAGCCGGGCAGCTTGTTCTGCCGGACGTTCTTGCGCTCGCCGTTCTTGATCTGGACGATCTCTTCCTCGGGCACCTCGGCCTGGTAGATGAACTCCTCGACGTTCAGCGAGACGGCGCGCTGCTCCAGGTTGGCCTTCACGCGCTTCTCGTAGCCGGCGTAGGTGTGGATCACGTACCACTCGCCGGGGAGCAGACGCAGCTCCTCGCGCAGGGCCTGGATGGGGTCGACGGGCTCGGCGGGCTCGGCCGGAGCGGCCTCCTCGGCCTCTTCCTCGTCGGCCTCGACGTCGTCAGCAGCCTCTTCGACCTCGGCGTCGACCTCGGCGTCAGCCGCGTCCTCGTCCTCGTCGGACTCGACGTGCAGCGCGGCTTCCTCGGCCGCGGCACCCGCCTCGGCGTCGGCGAGCTCGGCCTCGTCGGGGTCCACAGCGTCTGCCGCCTCGACGATGTCGAGCTCGTCCTCGACGGACTCGACGGAGTCGTGGCTCGCGTTCAGGTTCGGGTCAGACACGGTGGCTGCTTCTTCCTGGATACAAAAGGTGGTGGAACATGCGAAAACGGGCGACACCATCAAGGCGCCGCCCTCCGCGGGGATCAGCCGAAGACGAACTTGATGGCTTTTTCGAACCCAAAGTCAATCACGGTCACCAGACCGATCATGATGACCACGAAGACAATCACCACGGTGGTGTACGTCGTGAGCTGGTTGCGAGTGGGCCAGACAACCTTGCGGAGTTCCGCGACGATCTGGCGGTAGAAAAGCGCGAGTCGACCCAGAGGGCCCTTCTTGCCGCGCTTGCCGCCCTTGCGGGCCTTCTTCTCGCGCGTCTCGTCCTCGGCGTCAGGCATGTCGATGGAGCCCAGGGCGTCCGTCACGTCTCTCACCTGAATCCGGGTCGTGGCCGTACCGCGCCCGGTTGCGCCGCACGGCGTTGCATCTAAGTACGTACCTGCGCACACACGTCCGAGACGGAGTGTGGAGCAGGGCCGGAGGGACTCGAACCCCCAACCGCTGGTTTTGGAGACCAGTGCTCTACCAATTGAGCTACGACCCTTTGCGTCCCCCAACCTACCGCATCCGAGCGAGTGCACGGAGTGCTCGCGCTCTGCAGCGGCTGGTGAGGTCCAACGACAGGTGAGTGTACGTGAACCGGGACGTGACGTCGAACAGCACCCGATCTGACATGCGTCGGTCCGTTGACTGAAACGGTGTGCGGCGCTTCTTTGCCGTCTGGGACGATTGCTCGCATGACCTCTGCAACGCCTTCCTCCGAGCGCCGGGTGTCCGCCCGTATCGGCGCCATTTCCGAGTCCGCCACCCTCGCCGTGGACGCCAAGGCCAAGGCCCTCAAGGCCGCCGGGCGCCCGGTGATCGGCTTCGGCGCGGGCGAGCCCGACTTCCCGACCCCGGACTACATCGTCGAGGCGGCGGTCGAGGCCTGCCGCAACCCCAAGTACCACCGCTACACGCCGGCAGGCGGTCTGCCCGAGCTCAAGGCCGCGATCGCCGCCAAGACGCTGCGCGACTCCGGCTACGAGATCGAGGCCGCGCAGGTCCTCGTGACCAACGGTGGCAAGCAGGCGATCTACGAGGCCTTCGCGGCCATCCTGGACCCGGGTGACGAGGTCATCGTCCCGGCTCCGTACTGGACCACCTACCCGGAGTCCATCCGTCTCGCCGGCGGCGTCCCGGTCGAGGTCGTCGCCGACGAGACCACCGGCTACCGCGTCTCCGTCGAGCAGCTGGAGGCCGCGCGCACCGAGCGCACCAAGGTCCTCCTGTTCGTCTCCCCCTCCAACCCGACCGGCTCGGTCTACAGCGAGGCCGACGCGAAGGCGATCGGCGAGTGGGCCGCCGAGCACGGCCTGTGGGTGCTGACGGACGAGATCTACGAGCACCTGGTCTACGGCGAGGCGAAGTTCACCTCCCTGCCGGTCCTGGTCCCGGCCCTGCGCGACAAGTGCATCATCGTCAACGGCGTCGCCAAGACGTACGCCATGACGGGCTGGCGCGTGGGCTGGGTCATCGCCCCGCAGGACGTCATCAAGGCGGCGACCAACCTGCAGTCGCACGCCACCTCGAACGTCTCCAACGTGGCCCAGGTCGCCGCGCTGGCCGCCGTCTCGGGCAACCTCGACGCGGTCGCGGAGATGCGCAAGGCCTTCGACCGCCGTCGCCAGACGATGGTGAAGATGCTCAACGAGATCGACGGCGTCTTCTGCCCGACCCCCGAGGGCGCGTTCTACGCCTACCCGTCGGTCAAGGAGCTCCTCGGCAAGGAGATCCGTGGCAAGCGCCCGCAGAGCTCCGTCGAGCTCGCCGCCCTGATCCTGGACGAGGTCGAGGTCGCGGTCGTCCCGGGCGAGGCCTTCGGCACCCCCGGCTACCTGCGCCTGTCATACGCCCTGGGCGACGAGGACCTGGTGGAGGGCGTGTCCCGCATCCAGAAGCTCTTGGCCGAGGCCAAGGCCTAGGCCTGACGCGGCCGGCGGCACGACCTGAGCGGCGTCTCCCCGTACGGGGAGACGCCGCTTTTTCCAGCCCCGCAGGCTCTCCCAGCCCCGCCGGTTCTCCCAGCCTGCCTCTCTCAGCCCCGCCGCCTCTCTCAGCCCCGCCGGCGTTTGAGGCGATCCTTCAGCCCCGCCGGCGATTGAGGCGCGGGTCCGGGCGGCGCCCGGAAGGCCCCGCGCAGCGGATCCGCCCCCGCTCACGCGTTCGCGCAAGCCCCCGATCGGTAAAACCCCCTCCCGCCGAGCGCAGCGGTACGGCAGGATCACCAGATGGAGCACGCACGCGATCTCACGCTTCTGCCCAAGGCCCACCTCCACCTGCACTTCACCGGGTCGATGCGGCCGTCGACCCTGCTGGAGCTCGCCGACAAGTACGGCGTCCGGCTCCCGGACGCCCTCACCGCCGGCGAACCCCCCAAGCTCCGCGCCACCGACGAGCGGGGCTGGTTCCGCTTCCAGCGGCTCTACGACGCCGCCCGCTCCTGCCTGCGCGAGCCCGACGACATCCGGCGGCTGGTCCGCGAGGCCGCCGAGGAGGACGTACGGGACGGCAGCGGCTGGCTGGAGATCCAGGTGGATCCCACCTCCTACGCCCCCCTGCTCGGCGGAATGATCCCGGCCGTCGAGATCATCCTGGACGCCGTGGACGCGGCCTCCCGCGAGACCGGCCTCGGCATGCGGGTCCTCATCGCCGCCAACCGCATGAAGCACCCCCTCGACGCCCGGACCCTCGCCCGCCTCGCCGTCCGTTACGCCGACCGCGGCATCGTCGGCTTCGGCCTCTCCAACGACGAGCGCCGCGGCATGGCCCGCGACTTCGACCGGGCCTTCGCGATCGCCCGCGAGGGCGGCCTCCTCGCCGCCCCGCACGGCGGCGAGCTCACCGGCCCGTCCTCCGTACGCGACTGCCTCGACGACCTGCACGCCTCCCGCATCGGCCACGGAGTGCGGGCCGCCGAGGACCCCCGGCTGCTCAAGCGGCTCGCCGACCGGCAGATCACCTGCGAGGTCTGCCCCGCCTCCAACGTCGCCCTCGGGGTCTACGAGCGGCCCGAGGACGTCCCGCTGCGCACGCTCTTCGAGGCCGGGGTGCCCATGGCGCTGGGCGCGGACGACCCGCTGCTCTTCGGGTCCCGGCTCGCGGCCCAGTACGAGATCGCCCGCCGCCACCACGCCTTCACGGACGCGGAGCTCGCCGAGCTGGCCCGTCAGTCGGTACGCGGCAGCGCGGCGCCCGACGAGGTACAGGCCAAGCTGCTGGCGGGGATCGACCACTGGCTCACCGGGTGAGCCGCAGGTCCCCCTCGTAGCAGTCGGCGCGTACCCGCCCGCCGTCCAGGAAGCCGATCTCCAGGTGGGTGCGGCCCTGCTCGGGCAGGGCGAACTCGGCGACCGAGGCGACGGTCTCGCCGACGTGTCGTAGGAAGGGGTGGTCGCCGAGGTCCTCACCGACCTCGATGCGGCCCCACTCCCCCATGTCGTACGCGGCGTGCGGGGTGGCGGACTCGACGATGAGGCACTGGTCGGATCCGGTGGTGATCCTGATGGTGTCGCCGATGCTGTCGATCAGCCAGACGTCGAGGGGCGCCTCGGAACGTTCGCCGTCACTGATGTGCCAGGACGCCACGACTCGGCTGAGCGTGCGCCCCACGAGACGGGTGGGGTCCGTACCGGCCCCGTGCAGGGGACAGAGCATGGGCGGCCGGGGCTCCTCAGATGCTGACGCCGACCGTCACCGGTTCGTTGACCAAGGTGACGCCGAAGGCCGCGTGGACGCCCGCGACGACCTCGCGGGCCAGGGTGAGGAGATCCTCGGTGGTGGCCTCGCCGCGGTTGGTGAGGGCGAGGGTGTGCTTGGTGGAGATGCGCGCCGGGCCGGTGCCGTAGCCCTTGGTGAAACCGGCCTTGTCGATCAGCCAGGCCGCGCTGGTCTTCGTACGGCCGTCGCCGGCGGGGTACGCGGGCGGGGCGGTGTCGGGGCCGAGGCGGTCCTGGGCGCGGGCGAGGAAGGCGGCGTAGGCCTCGTCGGTCAGGATCGGGTTGTGGAAGAAGGAACCGGCCGACCAGGTGTCGTGGTCGGTGGGGTCGAGGACCATGCCCTTGCCGGCGCGCAGCCGCAGCACCGTCTCGCGGGCGGTGGTGGCCGGGACCCGGTCGCCGGCCTCGACGCCGAGGGCGCGGGCGGTCTCGGGGTACTTGATCGGCGCGGACAGGCCGCCCGCGTCCTCCAGGGCGAAGCGCACGCGTAGGACGACGTAGCGGTCGGGCTGGTCCTTGAAGGTGCTGTTGCGGTACCGGAAGGCGCATTCGGCGGCGCTCAGAGTGACCGTTTCGCCGGTGGTGCGGTCGTAGGCGACGACCTCGGTGATGGTGTCGCAGACCTCCTGGCCGTACGCACCGACGTTCTGGATCGGGGTGGCGCCGGCCGAGCCGGGGATCCCGGCGAGGCACTCGATCCCGGCGAGGCCGGCATCGACGGTACGGGCGACGGCGTCGCTCCAGTTCTCGCCCGCGGCGAGCTCCAGGGTGGTGCCGTCGAGGGTGAAGCCGGTGGTCGCGATGCGCAGGGCGGTGCCGTCGAAGCCCCGGTCGCCGATGACCAGGTTGCTGCCGCCCCCGATGACCAGGAGCGGGGTGCCGCTCTCGTCCGCGGCGCGCACGGTGGCGACGACCTCGGCGTCGGTGGTCGCGGTGACCAGGCGGGCGGCGGGACCACCGAGACGGAAGGTGGTCAGCGGGGCGAGGGGGGCATCGTGGAGTTCCTGCACGTGGACAAGAGTACGGTCCGTGCCCCTCGCATCCCTGCGGGGCCACGGACCGTCCTCACTCGTCCCCCCTGCCGGGCGGGTCAGCGGCTCGTGTTCTGTTCGGCGAGGCGCCGTTCGGCTTCGGCCCAGGTGAGGGGGAGCTCGCGGGCCGGCACGGTCCAGTAGGTGAAGGCCGATTCCTTCATGTACGCGCTGGCTGCGCGGGAGCTGGTGCGGTGGGGCTCGCTGCGGGCGAAGCGGTAGAGCGCGTCCCGGTCCTCCCACGCGGAGAGGGTGAGGAAGGTCCGGCTGAAGACGCGGGCGCGCAGCGCGACGCCGTGGGCACCGGGGGCCTTGCGTATCTGGAGGATGATGCCGGGCGCCTTGAGGAAGAACCTGACGGCGCCGGTGAGCGTGGCGGTCTCGAAGCGGGAGGCCATGACGTAGACCTCGGCGTCGGGGGCGGCCTGGGTGGGCGTGGACCAGGGGATGTCGGGCACGGCGGGCACTCCTTGGCTGCGAGGCGGGGTGTACGGGGTGGTGGACGAGCTGGTGGACGGGCCGGCGTACGGACCGGTCCGTCGGCGGGTCAGCCCGCGGCCGGGACCTTCTCGGGGACCGTGACACTCCGGTCGGCGGGGGCCCGGTCGGCCTTGGCCTTACGGGGCACCAGCAGGGCCAGTCCGGCGGCGAGGGCGACCGCGCCGGCGCCGATCCACAGGGCGGGGACGGTGCCGTCGGTGAAGGCCTGCGGGGATTCGTAGCCGCCCTGGGCGGAGAAGACCGAGGCCAGGACCGCGACGCCGAGGGCTCCGCCGACCTCGCGCAGGGCGTTGTTGGTGCCGGAGGCCTTGCCCTGGTCGGCCGGGGCGACGGTGGACATCAGGACGTTGGCGGCGGGGGCGAAGTAGAGGGCCATACCGATCCCGCTGAGGATCAGCGGCGGGAGCTGGGCCGCGTAGGAGACGTCCGCGCTCAGGATCGCGGCGAACCAGCCGAGGCCGAGGGCCTGGAAGGCCAGCCCGGCGGCGACGACGGGGCGGCCGCCGATGCGGTCGGAGAGGATCCCGGCCAGCGGGGCGACGATCATCGGCATTCCGGTCCAGGGGAGCATGCGCAGGCCGGCCTCGGTGGGCGAGTAGCCGGCGACGCCCTGGAGGAACTGGCTGAGCAGGAAGATCGAGCCGAACATGCCGAGGAACATCAGCAGGCTGGCGAGGTTGATCCCGAGGAAGCCGCGGTCACGGAAGAGCCGCATGGGGAGCATGGGGTTGGCGTTGTTGAAGCCGTGGTGGATGAAGCCGCCGACGAGGGCGGCGCCGACGATCAGGCCGGTCAGGACGGTGGCGCTGGTCCAGCCCTCGGAGTTGGCGTTGACCAGGGCGTAGACGATGCCGAAGAGGCCACCGCTGATGAGCAGGGTGCCGGGGATGTCGAGGCGCGCGTCGGGGGCGGTGGACTCGGCGAGACGGAGCCGGGCGAGCGGGATCAGGGCGAGGCCTATCGGCACGTTGAGCCAGAAGATCCACTGCCAGGAGATGTGCTCGGTGAGGCTGCCGCCGATGAGGGGGCCGCTGGCGACGGCGAGGCCGGTGACGGCGCCGTAGATCCCGAGGGCCATGCCGCGGCGGGCGGCCGGCACGGCGGCGGTCAGCAGGGTGAGGGTGAGCGGCATCATGATCGCCGCGCCGACGCCCTGGACGGCGCGGGCGGCGATGAGGGCGTCGATGCCGGACGAGAGGGCGGCCGCGGCGGAGGCGCCGGTGAAGATCGCGAGGCCCACGATGAACAGCCGGCGTCGACCGAAGCGGTCCCCGAGGGCGGCACCGAACATGAGGAGGACGGCGAAGGTGAGCGTGTACGCGTTCACCGTCCATTCCAGGTCCTCCAGCTTGCCGCCGAGGTCCGCCCGGATGGCGGGAAGGGCGGTGGTGACGACCAGGTTGTCGAGCGCGGCCATGAAGCTGGCCACGCCGGTGAGTACCAGGGCCCAGACGGCGGGGCCGCGGAGCTTGGTGTCGGTGTCGGGTGTGTTCACGATTTCCCCCTGCGGCTTTTGTTAGTTATTGCTGACTAACTTCACTGATCATGCGAAACCGCGCCGGACGGCCGGCACGGAGTTCACTCACTTCTCCAGGCGACCCTTGACCCCGGCGTCGGGGTAGAAACCCTGCCAGACCCGATGTTCGGGCGGGAACCCCATGGCGGCAAGGGTGTTGATGAGCATCCCGTACGCCATGAAGGTCGTCGTCTCCCCCGCGTCCGCGCCGAGCGGCACGTGCACGGTGTCCCAGAGCTCCATCCAGCCCTTGCGGACCAGCTCGCCGAGCTCGTGATCCCCGGCCGCCTCGGCGGCGGCCACGGTGACGTACATCTGGAGCTGCATCTGGAGCTTGTCGGGATCCTCGATGATCAGCTGCGTGTACGCGTTGGCCATGGCCTGCTGCGCCTCTTCCCCGCGCAGGCCTTCGACCGCGGCGGCGAAGACCTCACGTGTGTCCCTCAGGCAACGCTCGGAGGCGGCCAGGAAGATCGCCTGCTTGTTGGGGAAGAGCCGGAAGAGGTACGGCTGCGAAACACCCACCCGCCTGGCGATCGCCTCGGTGGACGTCCCGTAGTAGCCACCCCGGGCGAACTCGTGCATCGCCGCCCGAATGACACTCTCACGCCGCTCGTCTGCGCTCATCCTGACCATAAGACAAAGTTAGTGCTCAATCACTAACTAAGTCAAGGGGGGCGCCGGGGCCGGGCCCGGGGTCGGGCCGGGGCGGGGGCCGTAGGAGCTGGACGGCGACGCCGGAACGCGCGGAGACCGCCGGGCGGGGGCTTCGGGGGGGGGGGGGGCGCGGGGCCGCGGGGCCGTGAAGCGGGGCGGTGGCTACGGGGTGCGGGATCTGCTCGGGCGGCATCAGTGATGGGTATGGGGGTTTCCCGTCAGTCTCATCGTCTCTCCGTGTCGGGCCGGTCCCTCAAGGGCGCTCCCTTCGGTCGCGTCGCTTCGCGATGTCGCTGCGCTCCACCCTTGACCGACCGTCCCGCCCCGGACATACGAAGACTGTCGGGAAGCCCCCAAAAGAACGAGCCGGGAGGACAAGAGACAGGGACGGGGTGGTCGGAGACGCCCCGTCCCTGTCGGGCGTGGGCGACGATCCCGTCTCGGGATCGTCCGGACCCGGGCCCCGGTCGGGTGAGGCGCGCCAACTCGCTATGCGCTCCGCACGTCTCGGCGTCCGACGACCGTCTGTGGCTGGACATGAGCCGCCCACGACGCCGGCGCTCCTCGCTCACGGCGTCCGACAACCGTCCATGGCCGGGCACAGGCCACCCACGACCTCGATCCGACGCTGGACACGCGCCCGACGACCGGCCGGCACCGAACACAAGCCGCCGACCACCCCGCACTTCTCCAAGACGGCGTCCGACGACCGTCTGTGGCCGGGCGCAGGCCGCCCCGGACCGTCGGATGCTCCCCATCGATGAGGCGTCCGGCCCTCGTCCGGGGCGAAAAGGCGTGGGACTGCGGCTATTTCGTGGTGGATGCGGGTCAGCCCGGGTGGGCGGTCCGGAAGGCTGGCGATTGGCCCCAATTACCCCTGTTTGGGCGCGGGTTTGTGGTGTCGTGCAGGCGCTGACCCGGTCCCACGACCGAATGGACGAGCCATCGGCCGCCCGCCCCTCTCGGCGGAACCGGCCGTCGGTCGCCGTGCGGCTGAAGCGCGTAGCGATCTGAGGCGGCTCATGGCCGGCCACGGACGACCGTCGGACGCCGCCAGGGAGAAGCGCGTGCGAGGTGGGCGGCCTATGCCCAACCACAGACAGCCGCCGGACGCCGCCAGAGAGACGTACGTACGAGGTGGGCGGCTTATGTCCAGCCACGGACGGTCGTCGGACGCTGAGACATGAGCAGCGCGCAGCGAATGGGGGCGCTTCCCCCGACCCGGCCAGCGGCTGTCATGGCCTCGTCTCGGGATCGCCCCACCGGGACCGGGCCTGGGCTTCTGTGATGTCCCCGCCCCTCAGACCTTCGACCGGCTCGTTCTTTTGGGGGCTTCCCGACAGTCTTCGTATGTCCGGGGCGGGACGGTCGGTCAAGGGTGGCCGCAGGCCATCGCGAAGCGACGCGACGACGAAGGAGGAGCGCCCTTGAGGGGCCGGCCCGACACGGAGAGACGATGAGACTGACGGGAAACCCCCATACCCATCACTGATGCCGCCCGAGCAGATCCCGCACCCCGAAGCCACCGCCCACCTTCACGGCCCCGGTCAGCCGTCCCCCGCGGCCGCCCAGCCGCCCGGGCGCCCGCCTGCCACCTGCCCGCCCAGCCGCCCCATCCCCCCCACGCAACGGGAAGGGGCGGGAGGCGCCGAACCGGGCCTCCCGCCCCTTCCCGTTGCGTGCCGTCGGCTCAGGCCAGTTCGACCACCGCGCGGGACATGCCCAGGACCTTCTGGCCCGCGCTCATGGCCGTCAGGTCGACGCGGACGCGGTTGTCGTCCAGCTTCGCGGCGACCTTCGCGGTGACCTCGATCAGCCCGCCCTGGTCGTCGTTGGGAACCACGACCGGCCTGGTGAAGCGCACGCCGTACTCGACCACCGCGCCCGGGTCGCCGACCCAGTCGGTGACCACGCGGATCGCCTCGGCCATGGTGAACATGCCGTGCGCGATCACGTCCGGCAGTCCCACCTTCTTGGCGAACTTCTCGTTCCAGTGGATCGGGTTGAAGTCGCCCGAGGCGCCCGCGTACTGGACGAGCGTGGCGCGCGTCACGGGGAAGGACGCCGCCGGCAGCTCGGTGCCGACCTCGACGTCGGCGTACTGGATCTGTGCTGCCATGTCAGGCCTCCTCGGGGGCGCGGGAGACGAGCTTCGTCCAGGCCGTCACCACGTGCTCGCCGGTCTCGTCATGGACCTCGCCGCGGATGTCGATGACGTCATTGCCCGCGAGCGACTTCACGGACTCGATGGTGGAGGTCACCGACAGGCGGTCACCGGCGCGCACCGGGCGGGTGTACGCGAACTTCTGGTCACCGTGCACGACGCGGCTGTAGTCCAGTCCCAACTGCGGGTCCTCGACGACCTGGCCGGCGGCCTTGAAGGTGATCGCGAACACAAAAGTCGGGGGCGCGATCACATCGGGGTAGCCGTACGACTTCGCGGCTTCGGGATCGCTGTAGACGGGATTGGTGTCACCCACCGCAGCCGCGAATTCGCGGATCTTCTCCCGGCCGACCTCGTACGGATCGGTGGGCGGGTAGCTCCGCCCCACGAAGGACTGGTCGAGAGCCATGACTCACTACCTCCTGTTGAAGGGACACGAATGACGCAAGAACAAAGACAGGAACGGGCACGGAAACGACATAAGGCCGCCCCCAATGAAGGGGACGACCTCATGACTGTGCCTGTTATTCGAGACTTCGCTGGGGTCAGCGGGTCTCGCGGTGCGCGGTGTGCGAGTTGCAGCGCGGGCAGTGCTTCTTCATCTCAAGACGGTCCGGGTTGTTACGCCGGTTCTTCTTGGTGATGTAGTTCCGCTCCTTGCACTCCACGCAGGCCAGCGTGATCTTCGGGCGGACGTCGGTGGCAGCCACGTGAGTGCTCCTTGACGGAAATTGGGACGGATGAACGCATACAAGAGTAGCCGACCGGGAGACCGACCCCGCAATCGGCTACTGTGTGTAGCGGCGACCGGACTTGAACCGGTGACACAGCGATTATGAGCCGCTTGCTCTACCGACTGAGCTACGCCGCTTTGATGTGATCAGCTCCCCACCCGAGGGCGGGGAACCTCTCTCACCAGAGCCCCAATGCGGAATCGAACCGCAGACCTTCTCCTTACCATGGAGACGCTCTACCGACTGAGCTATTGGGGCGAGCGATGAAGACATTACACGGTTGCCTGCCGATCGCCCAAATCCTTTGCGGGGACAGGGCTCCGAGGGGGTTCGCGACCCGCTGTCGATCAACCCATGGATCACTTCCGACCCACTTCTCGGGCAGATTGTGGTCGGGCTCACACTGCGGTCGTGACAGATCGCAGCCTCGGAGCCCGTCGGGGCGCACGTACGGGCGCTCCGGCGCGTGGCACCACACCGGTACGACTATTGCGCTCTTCCGCGAAGCGGGCTGCCCCGCGCCCTAGGCTCGGAGCACGCTGCGTGATCTTGGGCCGCGGGCCACGGCTCCAGGAACCGCCCGAGCCACCGCAGGAGCGCGATGTCCGACAGCCAGCCGCAGCAGCCGTTCCGATCGCGCCGCAGCGGAAACGGAGACGGCGACGCGGCCGCAGCCGAGGCCACCACCCTGCTGCTCACCGGGGCCCGCCTCACCGACGGCCGCACCGTCGACGTCCGCCTCGGCGGCGGCCGGATCCAGGCCGTAGGCACCACGGGCAGCCTCCCCGCCCCCGCGCTGTCCCGGGTGGACCTGACCGGCTACCTGCTGCTCCCCGCCCCCGCCGAGCCGCACGCCCACGGGGACACCGCGCTGACGGCCGATGCCGACGGGCCCGTCTCCTACACCCCGGACGAGGTCCAGCGCCGGGCCACCGAAGCCGCCCTGCTCCAGCTCGGCCACGGCGCCACCGCCGTCCGCTCCCACGTCCGCATCGGCGACGTGCACGGTCTCGGCCCCATGGAAGCCGTGCTCCAGGCCCGTCGCTCCCTGCGCGGGCTCGCCGACCTCACCGCCGTGGCCGTCCCCCGACTGTTGACCGGGGTGGCCGGCGCGGACGGGCTGGCCATGCTGCGGGACGCGGTCAAGATGGGCGCGTCCGTGATCGGCGGCTGCCCGGACCTGGACCCGGACCCGACGGGCTTCCTCGAGGCCGTCCTCGAACTCGCCGGCGAGCACGGCTGCCCCGTGGACCTGCACACGGACGGTGACGATCCGGGCCGCCTCGCCCGGCTCGCGGCGATGGCCGGCGGGCTGCGCCCGGGAGTGACCATCGGCCCCTGCGGCGGCCTGGCCCGGCTCCCGCTGGACGCGGCCGCCCGCGCCGCCGACCAACTGGCCGCGGCCGGCGTGCGGGTCACCTGCCTGCCCCAGGGCGACTGCGCGGCCCTGGAACGCCGCGGCCTGCGCACCGCGCCGGTGCGGCTGCTGCGGGCCGCCGGTGTGCGCGTAGCGGCCGGCAGCGGGGCGCTGCGCGACGCCGGGAACCCCGTCGGCCGCGGGGACCCGCTGGAGGCCGCGTATCTGCTGGCCTCCCAGGGAGGGCTCCGGGCGGGTGAGGCCTACGAGTCCGTCAGCGGCTGCGCCCGCGAGGCCATGGGCCTGCCCGAGGTCCGGGTGGAGGCCGGTTTCCCGGCGGAGCTGCTCGCCGTTCGCGGCGACCGGATCGCGGGCGTGTTGTCCCTCGCCTACAGCCGGATCGTGATCCACCGCGGGCGCGTCGTAGCCCGTACGAGTGCCGTACGGGAGTACTGCGACTCCGCCGTCGCGGTGGCCCTGGACCTGCCCCGGCAGGGCCGTACGGAGTCGGGGCCCTGAAGTTCGCCGTCCGCTCGCGGGCGTCGGCGCCCCGCTCGTCGTACGGTCGGGTCATGCGCATCGTCATCGCGGGTGGACACGGTCAGATCGCGCTGCGGCTGGAGCGCCTGCTCGCCGCGCGTGGGTACGAGGTCGCGGGCATCGTCCGCGATCCGGCGCAGGGCGACGCCCTGAGGCAGGCGGGCGCCGAGCCGGTGCTCTGCGATCTGGAATCGGCCTCGGTGGAGCATGTGGCGGGAATTCTTCAGGGTGCGGACGTGGCGGTGTTCGCGGCCGGTGCGGGCCCCGGCAGCGGGATCGGGCGGAAGGACACCGTGGACCGGGGCGCGGCGGTGCTGTTCGCCGACGCCGCCGAACGCGCCCGCGTGCGGCGTTTCCTGATGGTCTCTTCGATGGGAGCGGACGCGCATCACGGGGGCGATGAGGTCTTCGACGCGTACCTGCGGGCCAAGGGCGAGGCCGATGACCACGTACGGACCCGGCTGGGCCTGGAGTGGACGGTCCTGCGACCCGGTTCGCTGATCGACGACGCCGGGACGGGCCTGGTCCGTCTGGAGGTGCGGACGGGCCGAGGGGCCGTCCCGCGCGACGACGTGGCGGCGGTGCTGGCCGAACTGGTCGAGACCCCGGCGACGGCGGGCCTGACCCTGGAACTGGTCTCCGGTTCCACGCCGGTACAGGTGGCCGTGAAGGACGTGGCGGGCAACTGAGGCCGCGGCCCGGGCAGTCCGGCGGCCCGGTGGTTCAGAACCCGGCGCTGATCTTGTCGTCGGACCGGCCGACGGAGTCCTGCTGGTACCGGTCCTCGTACGCCTGCCGGATCCGCTCGATGCGCGTGCTGCGCTCGTCGGCCTCCTTCTCCGGGTAGAGGAGGACCACCTCGTACGAGGTCTCGCGGACGGTCTTGCCGTCCTGGCCGCGCCACTGGCCGTACCCGTCGTGGAGGGTCAGCCCCTCGGGGAAGGCGGGGGTGATCTCCAGGTCCAGGAACCGCATGAACTCGCGTTCCTCGACCGGGTCGCGGCCGTCGGCCCGCTGGGTGCCGAAGTAGAGGCGGGTCTCCTGGTAGGGCTGCCCGACGTCCGTGTGGAGAGCCGCTCCCACCAGAGCCGGAATCCCTGCGCCGAGCAGGGCCATGAGCACCCCGCCACCGACCTTCCCGCGCGTGTCAGATGTCCATTTCACCCCCGGTGAACGAACAGGAGCCGCCGACGTTGCGGCCGTGATCGGCGCGTCGGCGCACGAGGGCGGGCGGGTGCGCGCGCGAGCGGGCGACGGCGGGAAGCCCGCCCGTCCGGGTCACGGGCGGGACGGGCTTCCGGTCGGTGTGTGCTGCGCGGGTGTGGCTACCAGTAGATGACTACGTAGCCGTCTCCGCCGTCCTTGCCACGGGAGCCGGAGTTGCCGATGGCCCGGTTGGTGCCGCCGCCGCGGCCGCCGTCGCCGCCGAAGGCCGCACCCGCCGGGAGCTCGACGATGCCGTCGGCGGTGCCACCGCCGGTGCCGTCGGCGTTGCCCGGGGAGCCCTGGTGGTTGACGCCGCCCGAGGAGCAGGAGCCGCTGCCGCCCAGGCCGGGCGTGCCGGGTTCGCCGGGACCGCGGTCCGCGGCGCCGCCGCCACCGCCGCCGGTGCCGCCGGTGGCGGTGATGAGGACGGTGTTGCTCGACGCCACGGTCAGCGACGTGGTGGAGCCCGCGGTGCCGGCGGTGCCGTTGGCACCCGGTGCGCCGCCGAGGCCGTTGGCACCCCCGGTACCGACGTCCACCCCGTAGTCCGTCAGCGGGGTGACCGGGATGACGCACCAGGTGAAGCCGCCGCCACCGCCGCCACCTCCGTGGCCACCGGTGTTGTTCCGGGCGGCGGAGGCAGCGTCCGCGTCCGCGGCCGCCTCGCCTCCGTTGTTCGGGTTGTTGGGGTTGTTGGGGTTGCCACCGCCGCCACCGCCGCCGTTGTTGCGCGCGGACCCGCCGCCACCGCCGCCGCCACCGCCGGCGCCCCACGCCTGGACGAACACCGACGTGACGCCCGGCGGCGGGGTGAAGGTGTTGTCCGAGGTGAACTGCCTCAGGCCGTGGACGACCGGGGGCGTGTGCTTCTTGTCCTTGGCCTGTTCCGAGTGCCCGTGCTTCTTGCCTTCGGCGGGCTTCGCGTTGTGGTGGCCCGTCGGCTTCGGCCCGTCCGCCGATGCGGCCGGGGCCAACGCGATCAGCTGGCCGGTGAGGGCTGCCGCTGCGGCGATGGAGGCGAGCAGAACCCGGGAACGCCCCCGGGGCCGTTGAATCGTCGCCGTCTGATGGTTCAGGTTCATGGCTTCCTTACCCGCCGGCGCCACGTGCTGCCGCGGGATGCGATGGGAGGGGTGCGTGCGTCACGCGCCGCCCATCCGACCCGGGCGCGGCCTCCTCGTAGCGCCGGCAGGGCCGGGGCTGTGGCCCAGTCAGGTGAGTGGTTCATCTGCCCGGAGCAATGTCGAGTGGCCGGGAACGAAAGAACCCCCGCTCACTGTGATTCCACAGATGAACGGGGGTTCCACTCGCGTGGCGGCGCCAGGGTTCGAACCTGGGTAGGCTGAGCCGGCAGATTTACAGTCTGCTCCCTTTGGCCACTCGGGCACACCGCCAAGATTTGCTGCCATTTTTTCCGCCTCGCGGCGGCGCTCCCTGGCAACGACGTAAACGATACCCGATGACCGGGGGTGCTTCACCACCGGATTGATCAGCGCCACGGGTGGGCGCGGTGGCTAGGCTTTGCCGAGCGGTCCGGGCATGTCCGGCCGCGCCCTTCGGGGTGATCACAACCGACTTCAAGGAGCCACAGCACATGGCCGACTCCAGTTTCGACATCGTCTCGAAGGTCGAGCGGCAGGAGGTCGACAACGCCCTCAACCAGGCCGCCAAGGAGCTCTCGCAGCGCTACGACTTCAAGGGCACCGGCGCCACGATCGCCTGGTCCGGCGAGAAGATCCTGATGGAGGCGAACTCCGAGGAGCGCGTGAAGGCCGTCCTCGACGTCTTCGAGACCAAGCTGGTCAAGCGCGGGATCTCGCTGAAGGCGCTGGACGCCGGGGAGCCGCAGCTGTCCGGCAAGGAGTACAAGATCTTCGCCACGATCGAGGAGGGCATCTCCCAGGAGAACGCCAAGAAGGTCGCGAAGATCATCCGTGACGAGGGTCCCAAGGGCGTCAAGGCCCAGGTCCAGGGCGAGGAGCTGCGTGTCAGCTCCAAGAGCCGTGACGACCTCCAGGAGGTCCAGGCGCTGCTCAAGGGCAAGGACCTGGACTTCGCGATCCAGTTCGTGAACTACCGCTGATCAGGGTCTCTGACCTGCTAAAACGCTTCTAGGCGAGCTTGGCAGGGCACAACGGGGGCACATCGCCGAGGACCGCCTCGACAGCTGCCCGCGTTGTGTCCTCGTCGTCCGGCCACAGGTGCGTGTACGTGTCGAGCGTGATCGACGGCTTGGCATGGCCGAGGCGCTTCTGCACCGTCTTGACGTTCTCGCGGTGCTTGATCAGCAGCGAGGCGTAAAAGTGGCGCAGGTCGTGCATGGTCGTCCCGGCCGGCACGCGGAGCAGCTTGGGCTGCTTCCCGTCCGGGCGGCCCTTCCTCACCCATGCGGCGTGTGCTCGCTCGTGGGTTGCGGCGAGCCGCCTGTTCGCGTTGGTGATCATGCGCGCCCATATGTGCGCCCATCCGTCGCGGCGGATGGGCGCACGGTGCTCGTTAAGGAAGAGCAACCGGGCCTTTCTCGTGCGCGGCCTACGCGGGTCCGTACGGTCCTCGATCTCCGTCTCGACCGCCGGATAGCGCTCAAGGTGAGCGGCGAGCGCGTCCACGGCCGCCTTGGCGAGCGGCACCGTCCGGTAGCTCTCATGCGTCTTGGGCTCGCCGAGGTACGGCTCACCCGTCTCGGGGGTGATCGCTTGCTGTCGCACATGGACCTCGCGGCGCAGGAAGTCGACGTGCTCCAATTCCAGCCCGAACGCCTCGCCTTGGCGCAGCCCGGACGCCGCGGCGAGCAGCATGAGCGAGCGGTACCAGGACGGCGCCGCGTCTATGAGCGCGTGGACGACGTCAGCTGGCAGCGGCACGACCTCGGTCCGCCGCTTCGGGGGCAGCCGCACCCGCTCGCAGGGGTTCCTCGCGAGGATGCCGTCGGCGACCGCGGCGTGCAGGACGCTGACCAGGTAGGCATACGTCACCCGGAGCGTGGACGGGGCGAGGGCCTGCGATCGGTCCTTGAGCCACGCCTGCACCTCAGATGGGCGAATGCCGGCGACGGGCCGATCGCCGAACGTCGGATAGATGTGATTCCGCAGCGCCCGCTCGACCCGTGATGCGGTGGTGGGGCGGTGTGCTGCTGAGGTGCGCCACCGCTCGGCGACCGCCCGGAAGCTCTCCTTGCCGGCGGCGGGGTCCACGTAGAGCCCCCGAGCGAGGTCGGCCTCGACGGTGGCCGCACGGGTGTCCGCCATGCTCCGCTTGTCGAAGTTCTCCTTGCGCTGCTTCCCGCTCCCGTCACGCCAACGGACCTGCCACCGCTTGCCCTTGCCGTGCTCGCCGCTGGGGGCGAGCTTGCGGGTCTTACTGGTGTGATCTGTGCACTGCTTGTCGTCCTTGCCCGGCCGGGACTTGTGCCACCGGTCGTAGACCTCAGCCATTCGCTTCCCTTCGCTTCTGTCTCTCGTCGGGCGTAAGGGCGATTTCTGAGGAGTCGAAATTCTCCGCTTCCTCGCGCTCCGCTCGCTCCCGCTCGGCCTCGTACACCTGCACGACCGGCTCCAGCTCGGCCACGAGCGCCCGCGTGATGTGGCCACGCGCGGACTGGAGAGCCCTCTTGCCTTCCGGCAGTTCGCCCCGCTCCCGCAGTCGCGCCTCACGCTCCGCGGCGAGCCCACGCCCCCAGGTGTCACGCGCGGCGTACGCGACGTAGTGCGCAGTCGTGCCAAGCCGCTTAGCTGCCTTGGCCTCGGCCTCGTCGGGCATCTCCTGCGTGTGCTGCGCCGCAGCGTGTGCCGGCCAAGAGTTTCGGCGCCAGAGCTCAGCCGCAGCCTTCGCAACGCGGACAGCCGTCTCCGTGGGGTCCTGATCACTTGAACCCTTGAGGTACCAACCACCAGGGGCGAACAGCGCACGGTAAGGCGGGTGGTAGTCCCCGCCGAGCACCCTCCGCACCTCCCGCCCGTACACACCGAGTTCGGAAGTGAGCCAGACCGTCTCGTCCGGCAGCAACTCGTTCAGCGGGACGCTGTAGATCGCGGGGAGCATGATCAATTCGACGGCGGAGAGTGAGCGCTGCCCCTGCTCAATCTGCCCCACCGTCGGACGGTGCCACGACAGGCCGTAGTGCCGTGCGCTCTTGGCGACGTCTTCCGCAGTCCGCCCGTTCCTCTCTCGCACCTGCCGCATCCGCGCCCCAAGGGCTTGCCCGAAGGTAGGCGCCTGCTCCAGCGCCAGCGCCCACCGCTCTTCATCCGTCGGCGCATCCGCCGAGTGCACCCCTACGGGCTCTCGTTCCTTGCCATCGTTCGACTTCATGGAGCGTAACAATACCTTTCGCTGGACAGCAGCGCGAGAGGTCGCTAACTTTCGAGAGAACGAATTCCGTCCGCTCCATCTCGAAGGAGAGTGGCCCGTGTCCAAAACACACCCGACCGAGGACCGGCAGCCTGCCAGGCGCAGGCTGGCCACCGCCCGCGAGCTCGCCGACTTCTGCGGCGTGCCGCTCGCCACGGTCTACCAGTGGAGCCACCGAGGCGGCGGCCCCCGCATGATCAAGGTCGGTCGCCACCTGCGCGCCCGCTGGGAGGACGTCGAGAAGTGGCTCGACGCGCAGACCGTCGACGCTGCTTGATGCGCGCCCGGAACGCCCCCCACACGTACGAGGGCCGCCAGCGCTGGAACGCCGACGGCCCGAACGCCCTGCCCCACTTCGCCAGTGATCGCCAGCAGCACCGGGTATCTCACCACCCGGGCCGCTTGGAAGGACGTCCCGCCGTGCAGACTACGCACCCCCGCCACTCCACTGCCCCGCCGACGATGAGCTACCGCCTGCCCGTTTCGCACGGGTGGGCGGTGCTTCCTGACGCCACCAGGGAGTTGGGCGGACTGACCCCGACGCCCAACGGGTTCCGTGCGCGCCTCTTCATCGGAGGTGCGCGCGACATCGACGAGTACACCGCTCGGACGCTCGCCGCCGTACTGGCTCGCAGCGCGGGGTATCAGGTGCACGGCACCGACCCGGACGGGCTCGCTGCTGTCGTGGCCACCCTCGCCGCACTCCTGGGGCGGTGACGGTTTGACGACCCCGACCCCCGACCCGCTCCGCGTCGCCCTGTGGCTGGCCGCTCAGGGCTACGCGGTGCACCCGCTTGCCCCGGGTGCCAAGCTGCCCGTGCGCGGCTGCAACCGCTGTGCAGCCGGGACCAAGGAGCGTCCCAATCCTCACCACGTCCCGCACGATGGGCACGGCTGCGAGTGCATCGCCGCCGGCCGCCCCTGTCACGGCGTACTCGCCGCGACCACCAACGCCGAGCGCATCGCCGCATGGTGGGCCCGGATGCCGTCCGCTGGCGTCGGCGTAGCCGCGGGTCCATCCGGCCTGGTGATCCTCGATGTGGACTGCCACGGCGGACAGCCTCCCAAGGAGCAGTCCGAGCTGCTCCCGGGCGTCGACCTGCCCAAGGACGCCGCCCCCGGCAGCATCGCCGACGGCCGCGACACCCTCGCTCTACTCGTCGAGGCGCGACGTGCGACGCTGCCCGGCTGCGGTCCGCAGACACTGACCGTGCTCACCCCTTCCGGCGGACTGCACTACTGGTTCCGCGCCCCGGCCGGTACGACATGGCGCCCGCTCGCCGGCGCACTGGGCTGGCAGCTCGACGTGCGCGCCGGCGCCTCGTACGCCGTGGCCCCGGGCACGGTCACCCGCGCCGGTACGTACACCGCGCTCGGTGACTGCCGCACGGTTGCCGAGCTGCCCGTCTGGCTGGCACGCGACCTCGACCGCACCGGGCACCGCGTACGCCCCGAGCGGTTCCGTACCGTGCTGCCTTGGCGCTCCCGCCTCATGGGCAGCGGGTACGCCGCGGCTGCCGTCGAGGCCGAGCTGCGGGCTGTCGCCGAGGCGCAGCCCGGCACTCGGAACGCCACGCTCAACCGCGCCGCCTTCAACCTCGGCACCCTCTGCGCGGTAGGCCGACTCGACCGCGGGCAGCTCGTCGACGTACTGCTCGGCGCGGCCCGGCACGGTGGCCTTTCCGACCGCGAGGCCGAGGCCGCGATTCGCTCCGGCCTCACCGCAGGCGAGCGGAACCCGCGCACGCATACCGGGGCCGCCGCATGAGCCCTTCCGTCTTTGACCCGATCGCCGCCGCCCGCTCCGTCGTCCCCTTTCCTCGGGGGGAGCAGGGCGGGAAGCAGCCGCGCAGCGCGAAGCAGGAGAAGCAGCCCCCACAGGCCGAGGTACTGCGGGTCCTCGGGCAGAACCGCTTTCGGTACCTGCACCACAACGGCGCCCCGTACGCCGTCCCGTACGACGGTCCGGCCGTCGCCGTGCCGTTGCGCGCAGCAGCGCACACCGGAACTGGCAGCCTGCGGCAGCACCTCACCCGTATCTACGTCACCGAGTACGACCGCACCCCCTCGCAGACCGCACTCGCGGATGCCGTCGCCACGCTCGACGCCCTCGCCATGCGGGTGCCCGAGACCGAGCTGCACCTGCGCGTCGCTGCGGACCCCAAGGACACAGCGGTGTCCTGGCTCGACCTCGGCCGCCCCGACGGGGAGTCGGTCCGTATCGCCCCAGACGGGTGGACCTTGACGTGCCCGGACCCCGAGGCAGGTCCGGTCTGGCGCCGCACCAAACTGGTTCGGCCACTGCCCCGACCCGACCGCCCGGCCGGCGGCTGGCGCGAGGGCATCGGCGAACTTTCCACCCTGCTGCCCTTCACCCCCGAGACGCTGCCGCTCGCGATCGGCTGGCTGCTGGCCGCACTGCGCCCCGGAATGCCCCGCCCCATCGCGTACCTGACCGGCGAGCAGGGCACCGGCAAGAGCACCTCGGGCCAGATGCTCACCGGGATCATCGAGGGCGCCCGCGCGCCCCTGCGGCAGGCGCCCGAGAACCTGCGCGACCTCGGCCCGACCACCGCGGCCGGATGGGTACTCGCCCTCGACAACCTTTCGGGACTGCCCGGCTGGCTGTCCGACGCCCTGTGCCGCATCGTCACCGGCGACGCGCAGGTGACCCGCGCCCTCTACACCGACGACGACGTGAACGTGCTGACCTACCAGCGCCCCGTACTGCTGACCGGCATCGACCTCGGGGCGCTCCGCAACGACCTTGCCGAACGCATGATGCCGCTCGAACTCCAGCCGATCCGCCGAGACCAACGGCGTACGGCCGGCGCACTGTGGGCCTCGTACGAGCAGGCACACCCCCGCATCCTCGGCGCCCTGCTCGACCTCGCCGCCGAGGTATGGGCCGACCTCCCCTATGCTGCCGCCGACCTCACCGAACGGGCTCGGCTCGCCGATTTCGCCGAGCTGCTACACGCACTCGACAGGGTCACAGGCTGGCGCAGCCTCGATGCGTTCAATGGGGCGCAGGATGCCTTGAACGATGCCGTCCTCGACGGTCATCCGGTTGCCGGCGCGCTGCGCGACTGGACAGCCTCTCTTGCCTTCCCGCCCGGCGGATGGCAGGGGACCATGGGCGAGCTGCACCGGCAGCTCAGCAGCGATGGCCGAGGCTTTGCCGATGGCTGGCCGAAGACCCCTGCCGTGCTGAGCGCCCGTATCCGACAGGTAGCCCCGGCACTCCGCGCCCGCGGCATCTCCGTGGCGCGCACGTCGGGCAGCAACAAGAACGGAAAGGTCTACGCCGTCACCCGCGATCCCGTCTCATGACCCGGCCCCCGACACGCGCCCTGGAACGGCAACCGCCGCCCGGGGCGCTTCCACGTGCGGGGGACGCACGGGGGACGACGGGTACGCCTCCTCGGTCGCGCGTCGTCCCCCTCCCACCGGAGCAGGAACGGCGCCGCGGACCAATCGGGGGACGAGGGGACGATTCCAACCCCTCTCCCCTCTGTCTCACCCAGAGAAGGAAGAGGGAAGGAGAGGGGAGAGCGCGGAGATCGTCCCCTGCGTCCCCTGCGTCCCCTGCGTCCCCCTGGAATCGTGGGACCTTGTCCGCACCGCGACCGGTCGCGCCTTGTGCGCGGGCGCGCGCGAATACCGCAGGGCACTGACAACAGCCCTCGAACGTCGGCGCGCACCCGGTTCCCCCCCTCGCTCGCGCGTGCAGGGGGCGCGCTTGGTGGAAGGCTCCCGCGACCGGTCGCTGCGCCATACGCGCGCGGGAGCAGCTCAGTGAAGGTCGAGCAGCATCACGTCGTGCAGGTCTGCGCCCGCCCATGGGCGCGCGTCGCCGATCTTGCGGTATCCCCATGCTCGGTACGCGGACACGGCCGCCTTACTGTCCGGGTGGACGTTGAGTAGGACCCGCTCGGCCTCGGTGCCGTCGAGGACGGCATCGTGCAGGCGGCGGGCGATGCCCTGCCTGCGCCATGCGGCACGCACGGCGAGTTCCATCAGGCCGAACGTTCGCCGGCCGTCCTCGCGCCGCATCTCGGCGGGCACGGGCACGGTCAGTTGGTCCCACCAGCCCGTCTGCGGCCCGAGGGGGTAGCCGTACGCCATGCCGACGGCCTCCCCGTCCGAGTTACTCGCTAGGGCGCCGCGGAAGGTGGCCTTGCGGGTCTGGGACCGGAAGCGGCGGAATGCCGCTGCGACGTCGGTCTCGGTCTCGTCGTAGGGCGGCTCGGCGAACGCCTCGGCGTAGACCAGGCGGAACGCCTCCTCGGCCCTGGCTGCGGTCGGCCCGTCGAGCTGCTCGACGCTGGCCTGTGTTGGCTGACTCATCCGGCGGCCCTCTCACACGGTGTCGCGGATACGTGCCACGCTTTCGCGGGCGGTTGGGCTATCGACTACCCCGGCCGCCCGCTGGAAATCGTGCACCTTGCCCAGCAGCCGGGGCGAGGCGATGCCTCCCCAGGTATCCAGCACGCCGCCCACCTCGGCGCACGCCTCGTCGACTTCCCCCGCGGCGAGGAGTACACCGGCGAGCTTGACGCGGTACGAGGCGCTGTTCCGGGCGAGCCCACCGCCAATGCCTCGCACGGCCGCCCGGAGGAACGGCACGGCGCGCTTGGGCTGATCTGCTCGTACGTACATGTCCGCCGTGGCGTAGTCGACCTCGAACGGACCCACGAAATTTGCCCAGTTGGGCACGTCCGTGTCGGCGTCCGCGCGCCCCTGGTAACTGACGGCACGGGATAGGGCGCGGCGTGCGCCCGACAGGTCCCCCGCGTGCGTGGCGACATTGGCATCGCGGAGCGCGATCACGAGGTGCACCGTCGCACCCGCCCCTGCTTGGGTCGCGAGGCGGTAGGCGTTCTCGACGGCACTCGCAGCCTCCCAGGACCGGCCGGCCTTGACTGCGAGGAGTACAAGCGTCTCCAGCACGGAGATCTGTAGCAGCGGGTTGTCGACGAGCTGCGCCGCGGCGAGGGCTTCCATGCAGGCGGCACGTCCCTCCGCGATGCGTCCGCCGTCGTAGCCGTACCAAGCCCGGTGCCCGTGCAGCTCGGCGAGCATCGTCTGTAGCTCACGGCCCACGCCTGAGGTGTACGAGGCGCTACTCAGGGCTCGCGTGATCTCCGCCTCGATGCGCTCGGCCTGCGTGCTCGCCGGCACGCTGCCGGCGGTGTGGTCTGTCTTGTAGAGCCCGTCGAGGCGCTCTCTCAGCCGCCCGAGATCGGCCGTGCCGATACGTGGGCCCAGCGCGGCAGGCAGTAGAGCAGCGGCAGCGAGGGCGCCCGCGTCTGCGACGAACGTTCTCCTCTTCACCTCTCCAGCGTCGCTGATCGGTGCCGCAACCGTCACGCGATGACCGGGGACGTCGAACCCCATTTCGGCGAGGGGCATGCCGAACATGGCTTCAAGTACGGCTTGCTGGCCCGGGTGCGGCAGGGGCGGGCGCGTCTCGCTCTCCCACCGCCGCAGTTGGCGGACGCTCACCGCGGCGGCGACGCCGAGGCGGGCGGACTCCTGCCGGAACGCCTTGACGAACGTCTCCTGCGTGTGGCCAGCAGCGCGCCGTAACCGTGCCAGCCCGCCCGACTCCTGTTCCGTCATGCGCTTCCCCCTCGCAGCTACGGGTCGTGTACCCACCGTAGCGATCTGGCCCGGGGGTCGGGCGCGGAAACGTCCGCCCAAACGTCCGGTGCCCCCTCGCCCATGACGCCCTCTCAGGCGGTGCACTGGTGACACACCGAACCACAACGCCCCTGAGCAGCGGGAGTGCGCATGCCCATGACCATTCGTGTGTACGACGTCAACGGCCAGACGGGAGAGGTCGTCCACGAGCGTGCCGAGGTGGTCGTCGGGCCCGGGGTCCGGGACAGCCCGCCCATGAACTCGCTCGCCTTCCCGCCCTGCCAGTGCACCCGCTGCCGGCCGAAGGGCGAAGCCTGATGAGCGAGCCCCTCACCATCAGCTACACGGGACCGAGCCCGCTCGGCGAGGACGGATACCGGACCGGGCTGGAGTGGAACACCAATAGCCGAGCCCGCGCCCGAGCCGCCGAGGTCATCGCCGAGCACCGCGCCGAACGAACCGAGGTCGTGCTCGACGCGCACCTGCGCTTCGAGTGGGCCGCGCACGCGGTGCGCGCCCCCGGACTGCTCGCCGCCGTGCAGGAGACGATCGGCGAGGCGGTCGCCGTCGAGAACACCTTTCTGATGATCAAGTGGCCCGGCCGTGAGTTCCGCGTGCCCTGGCACCAGGACGGCACCAACCGGCGGATGCAGCTCGATCCCGCCCGCTCGGTCGCGGCCTGGCTCGCCATCACCGACGCGACCACCGCCAACGGCTGCGTGCAGGTCATCCCCGGCTCGCACGCCAGCGGCTACCTCGGCAACGACCGCGAGACGAGCAGCGCCCGCCGAGGCAGAGCACTCGGAGTGCAGGGCATGCCCAACGGACCGCACGACCACGGCGTATGGCTGCCGCTCGACGCCGGGCAGGCGTGCCTGATGGACGTCCGGCTCCTGCACCGATCGGACAGCAACACGACCGCCGGCGCCCGGATCGGCCTGAACATTCGCTACGTCGCTCCCGGTGCCATCCGGTCGAGCGGCGCCCACAGCCCCAGCCTGTACCCGTTGACCGGGTCGAGCTGGTGATCACGCACCATCCACAGCGCACCATCGACATCAGAGGAGAACCACCGTGACCATCCTCGAAACCAGCGCTCCGCCGATCACCCGCGTCCGGGTGCTCACCGGCGAGGACGTCGACCCCGCCCGGCGCGGCAGCAAGAGCGTCGTGGCGTTCAGCGACTGCCGGTACTACTGCCCCGACGCCGCGACCGTCGAGCGGTGCATCGAGCACCTGCGCGCCAGCGACGAGCGGCTGCGCTCCCGCCCGGACGAGCAGATGCTCTGGGACTGGGAGTGCACGTACTTCGAGGCCGACCCGGACAACGAGAACGGCGGCGGGACGGTCCTGCTGGGCGTCGCCTGGTACGACCGCGCGTTCTTCGACGACCGCCGGGGCGCCTGGTTCGGCGCCATGCACACCCGCATTTACCAGGAGATCGGCGTCCCGTTCGAGAACGTGACCGTCGAGCACTGGCTCGCGCTCGACGCGGCCGAGTGGAAGACCGAGGGCGCGGCTCTCTAGAGACGAGCACCGTACAGCCGCGTTGCCGCACAGATTCGTAGCCTCGGCCCCCGTCGCAGTACAGCCGGCGGGGGCCGAGAGCCGTCGTGCGTTCTAGTAGTCACCTCGCGCGCTGCGCAGTTGCTTGGCCGCGTACGTCAATTGTTCGATCAGATGCGCTGACCCTGCGAGTTCTTCGGCAGCGTCACGCAGTGTGTTCGCCGAGTCCTCCAGCCCCCGCAGCTTGTCGGCAGCCGACCGAAGGGTGCCAGCGCTGTCCTCAAGGCCGCGCAAGTCCTGGGCAGCCGATTGCAGCATCCACGCAGCGTCGGGATCCACACCGAATCCATGCACGCGGGGGTCCGCCAACTCCTCGACCAGTACCCGCAGAGTCGCGGCAGCTTCGGGTGCGATGCGTGCAAGCTCAGCAAGCGCCTCGTGTGTCTCGTCGAAGAACGACTCAAACGACTCGGTCACCAGTTCGCTGAGGCGTGCCTCGGTGAGCCCCCGGAGCCCCTGCAACGCTGCCAGACCCCCGGACTCTCGCTCCCGCTTCCACTGGCCGAGCATCGCGACGCTGTACTGGTCGCTGTCACGGCCATCAACACGCACGTGGTGGGCCTTGCACAGCAGCAGCAGGTTCCCGAAGTCGTTCTTCTCTTCGAGAGTCATCTGCGGGTCAAAGCGCTTGCCTCCGGAACTGACAGCGCGGATGTGAGCGATTTCCAAGTTCAGGATGTGCTCGCCGTCTACCAGCTTCGTCACTGGCTCGTCGCAGCCTGGCCAGTAACAGGTGCCACGGCACAAAGACATCAGTGCCGCGTGGGTACCCGGCGTGTACTTCCGAGCTTCGCCCATATTGCTCCCCCTCAGTCGTCAGCGATCGCGCAGCCTAGGCGCTGGCTGACGGACGTCGCATCGCAGCAGTCGGGGCAAGAGGGCCTAACTCGCCACGACGGCGGAACGTCGGGAATGCATGCCGCGGCCTAGTCGATGGCGACGACATCCCCGCGCTGACCCGACGGCTCAGCCGGGGCCGGCTCGCGCAACCGTCGACGGGCAACAAGCAGGGTGATGAGAGCTGAGATTACGACCGTCCCACCGCCCACGCCGAACGCAAGCCGTGGGGAGACATCAACGAGAAGTGGCAGAACCAGCATTCCGGCCGTGCCGCCGGCCCGGATGATCGTCTGATCGACGGACATCAGGCGCAGCCGCTCCGCCGGGGCGAACGCGCCGAGGTGCGCGCGCAGGGTGACGCTCGTAGCCGGGGTGACGATGCCCGTCAGCAGGGCGAGCAGGAGCAGCGCGGGCAGGTCGAGCACCAGACCCATGCAGGCGGTCGCCGTGCCCTGTAGAGCCCACGCACCGCAGTAGACGGTCAGCCATCCGCCCGAGCGTCGATTGCTCGCGAGGGGGTTACCCATCAGCGCCCCGACGCCCACGGCCGCCGTGACGAGTCCGTACACCGCGGCGCCCGCCCCGTATCGGGTGGCTAGCAGGGCGGGCATACCGATGGCAGTCACGGCCGAGCAGAACAGGGCTACCCCGTGCAGGCCGATCGCCAGTCCGACCCGCGGGTGCTCACGCAGCACCGGCCCCGCCGGGACGGACGACCGTGCCCTGCCCCGAGGGCGCTCGGCAGCTCCACCTGCCGAGGTCGCGTAGCGGCGAGCCAGCCAGCGCAGCGCCACGGCCGACACGGCGAACGTCGCGCCGTTCAAGGCAAAGAGCTGCACCTCGGAGACGAAGAGCAGCAGCAGGCCGATACTGGCCGGACCGGCGATACGGGCGATGCGGCCCGTGAGGTCGAGGAGACCCGTGATCTGCTGCACCCGCTCGGGCTCGACGAGATCGGGCACCAGGGCGCCGAGGTTGGGATCGAAGAGCGCCCCGAGCGCGCCGAGGAGCAGCACACCAGCGAGCAGCAGAGCGATGCCCCGCGCGTCGGGCGACCACATGAACGGCAGCGCGACCGCGACCGCTGCCCGCGCCCCGTCGACCCATGCGAGTGCCCGGTACGAGGAGAAGCGGGAGACTAGCCGCCGGCCCACGGTGCCGAGGGCGATGTACGGCAGTGACTCAGCCACGGCGACCAAGCCCATGAGTGACGCTGAGCCCGTCGCGGCGTAGACGACCCACATGACCGCGAGGGCATAGAGGCGATCCCCGAGGACGGACAAACTCTGCGCCAGCCACAGGACCAGCACGGGCCGCTGCCGCAGCAGCCGCACGTACCCCAATGTGCCCTCCCGGGCATGCCGCACCAGACCGGGATCGTGCTGTCCCTGCCGTATCGCGACCACCCTAGAACCCCGTGTTGCACAAGGAGTCGTGTTCTCAGAAGCTCACCTGAATGTGCCCTACGGCCTCGCAAGATCCCAAGTCAGATTTTTCCAGCGCCCCGTCAGGTGATGGGCAGCCGCCTGGGTTCCGATCTCTGGCACGTTGTCGTACGGTGGAGCCAAGCGCTGACCCGTAGCCCATGCTTCGGCTAGGCACTTTCCGCCCCCCAGGACTCCTGGGGGGCCTTAATGCGTGCGGACAACGATGCCCGGAGCAGGGCCGCCACCACGCATATTCGTCTCGCGACGCATGGCGGACCCCAACTCATGCCACATCTCAGCCGGGCAAACGGCGGCAATGTTCTTCGACGGCGCCACATGCGCCCTAAAGCCTGCATAGGCAACCAGGTCAGCGAACTGAATAAAGTAGGAATGATCAGAATTCCGCGGCACCGGATCGTCGATCAGCATCCGCGCGGGAACGTTCAGGGAACCCGTCCCATAGAGACTCCCAGCCGTCAGACGACGACGCGCACGCCGGACAAGCCTCCTGATCTGGTCATTCTCACCCTCATCATGGATCACCATGACCGGGGTGCGCGCCGCCGTGCTGGCTCGCTCAAGCCGCTGCAAGAGCGTCGTCCAGGCCAATTCGAAGCATTGACCATCAGACAGGTCGTGCTGCCGCTTGTCGATGACGATGGCGAATGCCTTGACCTGCATGTCCTGCAATACGCGAAGGTGCGCTCTGTAGACGATGTGGCGTGCAGCGGGAGCTAGCCCGAGCTTGCGGATAGATCCACTATTGCGCAGCAGAAAGTTAGCCTTGATCTCCGAGCGCATCAAGATCCCGAAACGCTCTTTTATTCGCCGCCGAAATGCCACCGCCTCGTCAAAGGCGGTAGACCAATCCGAATCATTCACCAGGACACAACCGAGTGTGTACGTAACCGTGCCACCACCAGCAACCGCGCCAGTGTTGCCCGATTCGTCGATGTAGGCCAGGAGCACTCGATCATCATGCAATATGCCCGTCGCACATAGCCAGAGGTCGACGACACCTGGTGACTCCGGACTCTCCGGCGAGAGCAGCCGCTCGCAGCGCCAGAGGGAGTCGGGGCACACTCAGGGCACAAGGAGCGGGAAGGCACCGAAAAACTTCGGCAACTACTGAATGTAGTTTCAGCAGGTCAAGCCCCATACGGACGCGAAACCACAGGTCAGAGACCCGATCGGGCAGTTCGTGAACTACCGCTGACCCTGTTTCGCGATCTGCCCCACGCCGGCCCGGCGGTCTTCACCGACCGCCGGGCCGCGGCGGTTGCGAAGGGGGTGTGTGCGGGGCGTGTGCGGCGCACGCGCCACCGCGGCCTCCTGTGGTCACTTGGGACGCGATGAGTGCGCCCACCACGCTGGGTGGCATCACATCACCGCGTGGCAGGGGGATCTCGCATGCCTGGGGCCGGCACGTTTCGCGATGACTTCGGGGCGTCCGTGGTCGTGGCGCTGGTCGCTCTACCCCTGTGCGTCGGGGTGGCGGTCGCCTCCGGGGTACCGGCCGAGCTGGGGATCGTCACCGGGGTGGTCGGCGGGTTGGTCACCGGATGGTTCCGCGGGAGCGCCCTCCAGGTGAGCGGGCCCGCGGCCGGTCTGACCGTCCTCGTCTACGAGGCGGTGCAGGCGCACGGTCTTCCCGCACTCGGCGTGCTGGTGCTGGCCGCCGGGGTGGTGCAGCTGGGGATGGGGATGCTGCGGCTCGGGCGGTGGTTCCGGGCGATCTCCGTCGCCGTCGTGCACGGGATGCTGGCCGGGATCGGGCTGGTACTGATCTGCGGGCAGCTGTACGCCCTGGGCGGGGTGGAGGCTCCGGGGCAGACCCTGGCGAAACTGCGCGGGGTGCACGAGCTCGGGTCGCAGGCCGACTTGGCCGCCGTGCTGCTCGGGGTCGGGACGATCGCCGCCATGGTCGCCTGGCGTCGGATGCCCGCCCGGCTGCGGATCGTGCCCGGGGCGCTCGTCGGGGTGGCCGCGGCCACCGCCGCGGCCGTGCTGCTGCGGCTGCCCGTCGAGAAGGTGCGGGTGACGGGCGTACTGGCAGCCGTGTCCCCGCCCGGCTGGGGCGACTTCGGGGTGCTGGCCTCGGTCGGCGCGGCCGGCACCGTGGTCGCGCTGGCGCTGATCGCCTCCGCGGAGACGCTGTTCAGCGCCGCGGCGGTGGACCGCATGCACGACGGGCCGAAGACGGAGTACGACAAGGAACTCATCGCCCAGGGCGTGGGCAACAGCGTGTGCGGGCTGCTCGGCGCGCTGCCGATGACCGCAGTCATCGTGCGCAGCGCCGCCAATGTGGAGGCCGGGGCGCGGACCCGCGCGGCCAGGGTGCTGCACGGCGGCTGGCTGCTGCTCTTCGCCGTGGCGTTCCCGCAGCTCTTGGAGATCGTGCCGCTGGCCGCGCTGGCCGGGGTGCTGTTGCACGCGGGGTGGAAGCTGCTGCCGGCCAAGGCGGTGGCCGCGTTGTGGCGGACGCACCGGGGCGAGGCGGTGGTGTTGGTGGTCACGGCCTCGGCGATCGTGGTCACCAATCTCTTCGAGGGGGTGTTGATCGGGCTCGGGCTCGCCGTCGCGAAGGCGGCCTGGGAGACCTCGCACGTACACATCGAGGAGGTGTGGGAGGACGAGCAGCTCTGCGTGCAGGTCCTGGGCAACGCCAGTTTCCTGCGGCTGCCCAAGCTGCTCGACGCCTTGGACGCGCTGCCGCACGGGCAACCGGTGCGACTGGATCTGAGCGGGCTGCGTCATCTGGACCATGCCTGTCTGACCGCCCTGGAGGGCTGGGAGCGCACGCGGGCGCCGCTGCCCGGCCGGGAGGGTGTCATCTAGCGGGGTTACCCTCCGCCGGTGGAAAACGAGTTGAAGCGCACCTTGGGGGTGTCCGACGCCGTCGTCGTCGGACTCGGCGCGATGGTGGGCGCCGGTATCTTCGCCGCCCTGGCGCCCGCGGCGGGGGCGGCGGGCGGCGGCCTGCTCGCCGCTCTGGGCGTGGCGGGTGTCGTGGCCTACTGCAACGCGCACTCCTCGGCGCGGCTGGCCGCCCGGTATCCGGCCTCCGGTGGCACGTACGTCTACGGGCGTGAGCGGCTCGGGCCCTTCTGGGGGTATCTGGCCGGCTGGGGGTTCGTGATCGGCAAGACCGCGTCCTGCGCGGCGATGGCCCTCACGGTGGGGGCGTATCTGTGGCCCGGGCAGCAGCATGCCGTGGCCGTCGCGGCGGTGGTGGCGCTGACCGCCGCGAGCTACGGGGGCGTGCAGAAGTCGGCCCGTATCACCCGGCTGATCGTGGCGGTGGTACTGGCGGTGCTGGCCGGGGTGGTCGTGGTGTGCCTGTCCTCCGGGGCGGCCGACCCGGAGGGACTCAGCGGATCCGCCCCGGGGATCTTCGGGTTGTTGCAGGGCGCGGGTCTGTTGTTCTTCGCCTTCGCGGGCTATGCCCGGATCACCACCCTGGGCGAGGAGGTGCGTGACCCGGAACGGACGATCCCGCGGGCGGTGCCGATCGCGCTGGGGATCGCGCTGCTGGTGTACGCCGCGGTGGCGGTGGCGGCGTTGTCGGTGCTGGGTGCGCAGGGGCTGGCGCAGTCGTCGGCCCCGCTCGTCGACGCGGTGCGGGCGGCCGGGCGGCCCGGACTGGCCCCGGTGGTCCGGGTGGGCGCGGCCCTGGCCGCGTTGGGTTCGTTGTTGGCGCTCGTGCTCGGGGTCTCGCGGACGGTCCTGGCGATGGCCCGTGACGGCCATCTGCCGCGCGCGCTGGCGGCCGTCCATCCCCGGCATCAGGTGCCGCACCATGCGGAGCTCGCGGTGGGTGCGGTCGTGGCGGTGCTGGCGGCCACCGCCGATCTGCGGGGCGCGATCGGTTTCTCCTCCTTCGGAGTGCTCGCCTACTACGCGATCGCGAACGCCTCCGCGTGGACTCTCGATTCAGCTGTCAAGGGTCGGGCCGTGGCAGTGGTCGGGCTGTCCGGCTGTGTGGTGCTGGCGTGTGCGCTGCCTCTCGCGTCGGCGGTCGCGGGGGCGGCGGTGCTGGCGGTGGGCGTGGTGGTCCACGGGGTGCGGGGGCGGTTCAGATCCGGGATCTGAAATCGGCCCAGGGCGCCAACTCCAGGTCGTACTCCTCCCCCAGTTCGGACTCCTCGCAGAACCACGCGGTGCCGTCGAGCCAGCCGTGCAGCCAGCCGGCCAGGCTCGGGGCGTCGATGGACCAGGCGAGGTCCGGCTCCCCCGGATTCGGGTCGAACAGCAGGACCTGGCCGGTGTCGGACCAGCAGTCGACGCAGGCGTCCATCGCGCAGCCGAAGTCGGCCACGGGCAGGACTCCCTCGGGCCAGCGCCACCCTGAGGACCGTCGTTCCTCGTACGCGAGCACGGCCTGACGCAGCAACAGCAGTCCCTGCCCGGGGCCGAACCCGCCGTCGCCGACGCGGGTGTAGAGCGAGGCGAGCAGGGGCGGCAGGGCGAAGCCGAGTATGGCTTCGGCGCGGGTGATCTCCCCGGTGCCCAGCGGTCTCGGCAGGGCCCTTCCCCGTCGTTCGTACCCGCGTGCGGAGTTGCGCACGCGGTCCGTGACTTGCTCCAGCAACTGCTCGGTCTCGTTCATGCGTTCATGGTGACGCACCCCACCGACAACCCGCTCGGCCTGTGGACAACTCAGGCGAGGACCACGGCCAGACCCTTTTCCCGCAGGTGGGCGAGGATTTCGGAGAAGCTCCGGGGGCGGGCCGTCAGCGGCATCGTCCCGAGACTGCGGCGGGCGACGGCGTGGTCGTGCCAGACCAGCGTGAAGGGGCTGGTGACCCCGAACCGGCCGCGCAGGGCGTCGTCGACGCCGCTCGGGTTGCGCCCGAAGTACCCGCCGGGGCCGTTCATCGCCTCGCCGAGGGCGCACAGGAACCCCGCCTCGTCGGTGACGTCGCGTCCGTCGAGGTGGTAGGTGGCACCGGCGGCCCGGTCGGCGGCCTCCCGGTCGTGGTGCTCCAGGGCGATCCCCAGCCAGTGGTCGCGGCCGACTGTGTCGAAGCGGGCCCACCCGTTGGGTTCCGCGGGTCGTCCCGCGTGCCAGAGGGGCCAGATGTCCGCGGCGACGGGCGGGACCGGGTCCATGTGCACGGTCATGTCGTAGCGGCCCGGCCCGCGCGGGGAGGGTTCCGAGCCGACGATGTCCGGGTGTCCCAGCAGGGCGAGGCGGGCTCCGTCGGCGTCCAGGGCCTGGAGCACCCGGTAGGAGAGACGCTGTTTGCGGCCGCCCTCCAGCAGGGCGCGCAGCGGCCCGTACGGGGTGCAGCCGAGCAGCCGTACGGTGTGGGGCGGCGGATCCTCGGGCGGGACGACCTCGGCGAGGTCACGGCAGCGGCCCAGTACCTCGGACTCGGCGCCGGTCAGCAGGAAGCCTGCGGACAGTGGGCGCCGCTGCGGGTAGCGCGCCTGGTTTTCGGCGCGGACGGCCTCGACGGTCACGTCAAGCAGTGTCAGGTCGCGGGCGCAGGGGCGGCTGCCCAGGATCCGTACGTCCTGCAGGTACCAGCCCTCGCGGTGTGCTTCGCCGTGCCGGTCCAGTTCCTGCAGGGCGAGGAGGTTCCTGCCGTCCTCGAACGGGTCCTCCAGGGCGCAGCCGAGGAGTTCGTACCGTCTGCGTACGGGCGCCGGCGGGTCGGCGAAGAGGTTCTCCGCCGCCTCGCACAGCGCCCACAGTTGCTCGTCTTCGTGGTCGTCGTCCTCGCCCAGCAGGGCGAACTGGGCCGACCGGGTCACCGAGAGGCGAAGGGCGCGTCCGTGCGGACGATCTCGCGGCCGAGCGGGAGCAGGGAGAGCGGGACCATCTTGAAGTTGGCGATGCCGAAGGGGATGCCGATGATCGTGACGCAGAGCGCGATGCCGGTGACGATGTGGCCCAGGGCGAGCCACCAGCCGGCGAGGACGAGCCAGAGCACATTGCCGATGCAGGACGGGGCGCCCGCGTCGTGGCGCTCGACCGTGGTGTAGCCGAAGGGCCACAGGGCGTAGACGGCGATGCGGAAGGCGGCGATGCCGAACGGGATACCGATGATGGTGATGCAGAGCAGCACGCCCGCGAGGACGTATCCCAGGAACAGCCAGATGCCGCTGAGGATGAGCCAAATGATGTTGAGGATTGTCTTCATCGGCGGCGGCCTGCCATCTGTTCGAGCCGGGCGATGCGCTCGGCCATCGGAGGGTGTGTGGAGAACATCTTAGAAAGGCCCTGGCCTGGGCGGAACGGGTTGGCGATCATCATGTGGCTCGCCGCCTCCAGCCGGGGTTCCGGGGGCAGTGGGAGTTGTTTGGTGCCCGCGTCGAGCTTGCGTAGGGCGCCGGCGAGGGCGAGCGGGTCGCCGGTGAGCTGGGCTCCGGAGGCGTCGGCCTCGTACTCGCGCGAGCGGCTGATGGCCAGCTGGATCACGGAGGCGGCCAGCGGGCCCAGGATCATGATCAGCAGCATGCCGAGGAGACCGGGGCCCTCGTCGTCGTTCGACCGACCGATCGGGATCAGCCAGGCGAAGTTCACCAGGAACATGATCACCGAGGCGAGGGCGCCGGCGACAGAGGAGATCAGGATGTCGCGGTTGTAGACGTGGCTGAGCTCGTGGCCGATGACCCCGCGCAGCTCGCGCTCGTCGAGGATCCGCAGGATGCCCTCGGTGCAGCAGACCGCGGCGTTGCGCGGGTTGCGGCCGGTGGCGAAGGCGTTGGGGGCCTCGGTGGGTGAGATGTACAGGCGTGGCATGGGCTGGCGCGCGGACGTCGAGAGCTCGCGCACCATGCGGTAGAGCTGGGGTGCCTCGAACTCGCTCACGGGGCGGGCGCGCATGGCGCGCAGAGCCAGCTTGTCGCTGTTCCAGTACGCGTAGGCGTTCGTCCCGAGGGCGACGAGGACGGCGATGATCAGGCCGCCCCGTCCGAAGAAGCTTCCGATGAGGATGATGAGTGCGGACAGCCCGCCGAGGAGTACGGCGGTCTTCAGCCCGTTGTGCCGGCGGTGCACGGTACGCCCTCCAAGTGGTGCGGCAGGGGAGCCCGTCATGGATGTGAGGGTCTACGGTCCAGTGGACCCTCCCTTCCTGGTCAACGCGAGGTGAGGGCGTCTGGTTCCCAGGGCATGGCGGGGCGTCCGTGCGTCGCGGCCCCTTCCTGTGGGAGGTCGGGGCCGCGGCCGGGGTTGCTCCGTACGGGTTACACGCGCCGGCTCACTGCGCGAAGAGGCTGCCCGAGGTGACGCGCAGGATGAGCTCCGGGTAGCCCGAGACGACGACCGCCGTGATCGCGGTGACGACGACGGCCGCTGCCACCGGCCAGGGGGCGCGCGTACGGGTCTGCGCGCCCTCGGGGGTGCGGAAGAGCAGGGCGGTCCAGCGCAGGTAGTAGTACAGGGCGATGACGACGTTGATCGCCATGACCACGGCCAGCCAGCCCAGGCCCGCGTCCACCGCCGAACGGAAGACGGTGACCTTGGCGAAGAGGCCGATGATGCCCGGCGGCAGGCCCGCCAGGCAGAGCAGGAAGAAGCCCAGCGAGAGGGCGGCGAGCGGGCGCTCGGCGTACAGCCCGCGGTAGTCGCTGATCCGGTGGAGCGGCTTGGTGCGGGCGACGAGGGCGGCCACGGCGAAGGCGCCGAGGTTCACGGCGGCGTACATGAGGGCGTAGGCGACGGTGGAGCCGATCTGGTCGCGCCCGGAGTACGCGGCCGCGGCGATCGGGACCAGCAGGTAGCCGGCCTGGCCGACCGAGGACCAGGCGAGCAGCCGTACGGCGCTGTTCGGACGGTCCGGGGACTGGCGCAGGGCGGCGGTGTTGCCCAGGGTCATGGTGAGTGCGGCGAGGACGGCCAGGGCGGGGCCCCAGATGTCGGAGTACGCCGGGAAGGCGATCACCGTGACGAGGATGAGGCCGGTGAAGCCGACGGCCTTGCCGATCACCGAGAGGTAGCCGGCGATGGGCAGCGGGGCGCCGACGTAGGTGTCGGGGACCCAGAAGTGGAAGGGGACGGCCGCGGTCTTGAAGGCGAAGCCGACGAGGGTGAGCGCGACACCGGCCATGGCGAGGGTGTCGAGCTGTCCGGGGACGTCTTCGAGGCGGTCGGCGACCTGGGTCAGGTGCAGGGAACCGGTGGCGGCGTAGACGAAGCTGACGCCCATCAGAGACACGGCGGTGGCGGTGACGGAGGACAGGAAGAACTTGAGGGCGGCCTCGGAGGAGAGCCGGTCGCCGCGGCGCATGCCGACGAGGGCGAAGGCGGGCAGCGAGGCGACTTCGAGCGCGACGATCAGGGTGGCGAGGTCGCGGGAGGCGGGCAGCAGGGCCGCGCCGGCGGCCGAGGAGAGCAGCAGGAACCAGTATTCGCCGGCCGGCATCCGGGTGTCACGCACGGCGGTGACCGACACCAGGGCGGTGATCAGGGCGCCGGCCAGCACCAGGAACTGGATGACGAGCGTGAAGTGGTCGGCGACGTAGCTGCAGGCCTCCGGGTCGCCGGTGAGGCAGAAGGTGGACCGGTCACCGGCGCGCAGGGGCACGAGGGTGGCGGTCGCGGCGGCCAGGCCGGCGACCGAGATCCAGCCGAGGAGGGGCTTGTGGCGCTCGACGAGGAACAGGTCGGCTACGAGGACGACCAGGCCGACGGCGGCGGTGATCACCACGGGTGCGACGGCGAGCCAGTCGACGGACTGGACCAGGCTCGGGGCCTCGGCGGAGAGGACCGTCAGGGTCGTCGTGGCCGTCATGCGTTGCCTCCTGCGAGGAGCTTCTGGACGGCCGGATCGGTGAGGCCGAGGAGGACCGCGGGCCACAGGCCGGCGAGGACGGTGAGGGCGACGAGCGGGGTCCAGGCGGCGAACTCGTAGTGCTGGATGTCCGCGACGGCGAGCTCGGGACCGGCTTTCGGGTCTCCCATGCAGACGCGCCGTACGACGATCAGGAGGTAGGCGGCGGTGAGCAGGGTGCCGAACGCCCCGACGGCCATGTACGTGAGGAACGCGGGGCGGGAGAGGCCCTCGGCGGGGTCGAAGGCGCCGAACAGGGCCAGCATCTCGCCCCAGAAGCCGGCCAGGCCCGGCAGGCCGAGGGAGGCGACGGCGGCGAAGGCGAGGAAGGCGCCCATGCGGGGGGCGCGGCCGTAGAGGGCGGCGCCGGTGGCCCCGGCGAGGGTGTCGAGGTCGGCGGTGCCGTAGCGGTCCTTGAGGGCGCCGACCAGGAAGAAGAGGAGGCCGGTGATCAGGCCGTGGGCGATGTTGGCGAAGAGCGCGCCGTTGACGCCGGTGGGGGTCATGCTCGCGATGCCGAGGAGGACGAAGCCCATGTGGCCGACGGAGGAGTAGGCGATGAGGCGCTTGAGGTCGCCCTTGTTCCCCTTGCGGGCCAGCGCGAGGCAGGCGAGCGATCCGTAGACGATGCCGACGGCGGCGAAGGCGCCCAGGTAGGGGGCGAAGGTGGCCATGCCGTCGGGGGTGATGGGCAGCAGGATGCGGACGAACCCGTACGTGCCCATCTTGAGCAGGACGCCGGCCAGCAGGACGGATCCGACGGTGGGCGCGGCGGTGTGGGCGTCCGGCAGCCAGCTGTGCAGGGGCCACATCGGGGTCTTCACGGCGAGGCCGATCCCGATGGCGAGAACGGCCAGGATCTGGGTGGTGTGGGACAGTTCGCGGCCGTTGTCAGAGGCCAGTGTCACCATGTCGAAAGTGCCGCTGTTCAGTCCGATCAGGAGCAGACCGAGCAGCATGACGACGGAGCCGAGGAGGGTGTAGAGGATGAACTTCCAGGCGGCGGCCTGCCGCTGAGCACCACCCCAGCGGGCGATGAGGAAGTACATCGGGATGAGGACCATCTCGAAGGCGAGGAAGAAGAGCAGCAGGTCGAGGACGGCGAAGGTCGCGAGGGTGCCGGACTCCAGGACGAGGAGCAGCGCGACGAAGGCCTTCGGGGAGGGGCCCGCGGGGAGCTTGAAGTAGCTGTAGAGCGCGCAGAGGAAGAACAGCAGCGCGGTCATCAGGAGGAGGGGGAGCGAGATGCCGTCGACGCCGAGGTGGATCCGGACGTTCAGCGCCTGGATCCAACTGATGTCCGTCGTCGCCTGGATGCGGGACGGGGCGTCGTGGTCGAAGCCCAGGGTGAGGGCGACGGCCGCGGCGAGGATCACGCCGGTCACGGTCACGCCGTGGCGCAGCACGGCCTGTTCGGGACTCTTGCCCTTGAGGCCGGGCGGGGCCGGCAGGAGCGCCGCGGCGGCGCCGAGGAGCGGTGCGACCACGATGAACGCCAGAAGGAACTGCATCACGGACGGGCTGATATCAATCACGGCTGACTCACGGCTCACGATCCGGCGTTGACGTTGGCGAGGACGGCGGTGGCGATCGCCAGGACCACGGCACCGGCGAGCAGGGCGCTCAGGTAGCTCTGCACGTTGCCGGTCTGGGCACGGCGCACGAGGCTGCCGAGCAGCTGGGTGCCGGTGCCCGCGCCGCGGACGTACGTGTCCACGACCTCGCGGTCGAGGAAGCGGACGAGGCTCGCGGCGGCCCGGACGGGCCGGACGAACAGCCGGTCGTAGACGGCGTCGAGGTGGAAGCCGGCGGCCGCGTGGCGGTGCAGCGGGCCGAGGAACGCCTTGCCGGGGTCGGCGGCGGGGCCGGCCGGGACGGCGGGGTGATCGTGGGTCACCTCGGCCACCTCGGGGGCTTCCGCGGCGGATGCGGCGGCGACGACCGCGGCGGGCGTCCCGGCGGGGGCTGCGGCTCGGGTGCCTGCGGCGGCCGCGAGGGCGGCCTTCGCCGAGGCGCGCTGCCAGAGGGCGTAGGTGAGCATCGCGCCGATGGCGGCGGCGCCCGTGCCGAGGACCGAGGTGACCAGGGTCGGGGTGAGTTCCCCGTTGTCGAACCAGCCGGAGATGGACTCGGCCGCGAGGCCGAAGCCGATCGACGGGATCGCCAGCAGCCACAGCACGCCGGTCATGGCGAAGGGTTCCTTGCCGTGGTCGGGGGCGGCGGCGCCCCGGCCGCGGAAGGCCATCAGCCACAGCCGGGTGGCGTAGGCGGCGGTGAGCAGGGCGGTCAGCAGACCGGAGACGAGCACCAGCCAGCCGGCGGCGCTGGGGGCGAAGTCCGAGTGGCCGGTGGCGGTGTGCTCGGCGGCGACGAGGACGGCTTCCTTGGAGAAGAAGCCGGCGAAGGGCGGGACCGCGGCGAGCGCGAGGAGCGCGATCGTCATCGTCCAGAAGGCGTCGGGGATGCGCTTGGCGAGGCCGTCCATCCGGGACATGACGCCCAGGGAGTTCGTACCGGCGGCGTGGATGATCACGCCGGCGCCGAGGAAGAGGAGCGCCTTGAAGGCGCCGTGGGACAGGAGGTGGAAGACGGCGGCGCCGCGGTCGCCGACGGCCAGGGCGCCGACCATGTAGCCGAGCTGGCCGATCGTGGAGTAGGCGAGTACCCGCTTGATGTCGTCCTGGGCGATGGCGGCCAGGCCGGAGCCGACCATCGTGACGGCCGCCATCACGGCCATGACCACCAGCGCGGCCTGGGATGCCGCGAAGACGGGCAGGAGGCGGGCGATGAAGTAGACACCGGCGGCGACCATCGTCGCGGCGTGGATCAGCGCCGAGACCGGGGTGGGGCCCGCCATGGCGTCGGGGAGCCAGGTGTGCAGGGGGAACTGCGCGGACTTGCCCGCGACTCCGGCGAGCAGGAGCAGTGCGATCAGCGTCGGGTGGTCGAGTCCGCCCGCGGCGACGGTCTCCAGGATCTTCGGGATCTCGAAGGAACCGGCGTCTGCGGCGAGCGCGAACAGGCCGATCAGGAAGGGGACGTCGCCGAGCTTGGTGACGAGGAAGGCCTTCAGGGAGGCGGAGCGGGCCGCTTCGGTCTCCCAGTAGTGGCCGACCAGGAAGTACGAGCAGATGCCCATGATCTCCCAGCCGACCAGCAGCACCATCAGGTCGCCGGAGTAGACGACGAGCAGCATGGCGGAGGTGAACAGTGAGACGAGAGCGGCATAGGACGGGTAGCGCGGGTCCTCCCGCAGGTACGCCGTCGAGTAGAGCTGTACGCAGGTGGCGACGACCCCGACCAGGACGGCGACCAGCACGGCGAAGCCGTCCAGGTAGAGCGAGAGCTCGATCGGTACCGAGCCGGTCGGGGTCAGCTCGGTCGAGGCGCTGATCGTCTCGCCGCCGCCTTGGCGGACGGCGACGAGTACGGCCAGTACGGCTGCGGCGAGCGTCGGCAGGATCGCGAGCGGCCGGACGAACCCGGGGGCTTTGCGGCCGAGCAGCAGTCCCGCCACCGCGCCGAGGAAGGGGAGCAGCGGGACGAGGACGGCGAGGGTCGTGGTGCTCACGCGGTGACCTCGCTCTGGTTGTTCGGGGCGGGCTCGTGGCCCTCGGCGGTGTCGCGCAGCCGGTCGACGTCGGAGGTGCCCCGGTTGCGGTACACCATCAGCACGATCGCGAGGCCGATGCCGATCTCGGCGGCGGCGATCGCGATGGTGAAGAGAGTGAGGGCCTGGCCGGCGTGCAGGGCGTCGCGCAGCCAGACGTCGAAGGCCACCAGGTTGAGGTTGACGGCGTTGAGCATCAGCTCGACGGACATCAGGACCAGGATGGCGTTGCGGCGGGCCAGTACGCCGTACAGGCCCGTGCAGAAGAGGAGCGCCGCGAGTACGGCGGGGTAGGCGAGGTGCATCAGCGCCGGCCCTTCTTCTCGCCGGGGCCGGCCGGGGTGGCTGCGTCGGCGGGGTCGGCGGGGTCGTTCCTGCGGGACAGCACGATGGCCCCGATCAGGGCTGCGAGGAGGAGGACGGAGAGCGCCTCGAACGGCAGCACCCAGTGCTGGAAGAGGATCTCGCCGGAGACCTTGGTGGAGCCCTGGACCGGTCCGTCGAGGTCGATCCAGGTGGTGCGGAAGGCGTCGACGACCACCCAGACCAGTGACACGGCCGCGACGCCGGCGACACCGAGCGCGAGCGGGCGGTTGCCGGAGTCCGCGTCCGGGGAACGGCCGATGGGGGCCTTGGTGAGCATCAGCCCGAAGAGGAGGAGGACGATCACGGAACCGAGGTAGATGAGGACCTGGACCCAGGCGATGAACTCGGCGGTCAGCAGCAGGTACTCGACGGCGATGCCGCCGAGCGCGACGACCAGCCACAGGGCGGCGTGCACCAGCTGCTTGGTGGTGACCGTGACGAGGGCCGCGCCGAGGGTGGCGAGTCCGACGAGGACGAAGGCGATCTCGACGCCGGTCGGGGAGAGGAAGCCGGGCCCGGTGGTGGCGGTGGCGGCTGCGGCCAGGGTGACGGCGGGGCTCACGCGTCTCCCTCCGGGGTCGGGTCGGTCGGGTCGGTCGGCTCTTGGGTCTCGGCCGCCCGGGCGGCGGCTTCGGCGGCTTCGGCGGCTGCCGCAGCGGCGGCCGCGGCCGCTGCTTCGGCCTTCTCCACCGCCTTGCGGGCGGCGGCGATCTCCTTGGGCTCCTCGGCGGCCGGGTCCAGCGCGGGCGGCGCCGGGACGGTCCACATCCACTCGCGGAGCTTGTCGCGCTCGTGGGTCAGCTCATGGATGTCGGTCTCCGCGTACTCGAACTCCGGCGACCAGAAGAGGGCGTCGAAGGGGCACACCTCGATGCAGATACCGCAGTACATGCAGAGGGAGAAGTCGATGGCGAAGCGGTCGAGGACGTTGCGGCTGCGCTCGCGGCCACCGGGGGTGGACGCTGGGACCGTCTCCTTGTGGGAGTCGATGTAGATGCACCAGTCGGGGCACTCACGGGCGCAGAGCATGCAGACGGTGCAGTTCTCCTCGAACAGACCGATGACCCCGCGGGAGCGGGGCGGCAGTTCGGGCTGGACGTCGGGGTACTGGGCCGTGTGCGAGCGCTTCGTCATCGTGCGCAGCGTCACGGCCAGACCCTTGGCCAGGCCGGATCCGGGGATGGGCATTACTGGATCGCCACCTTCACGATGCCGGTGAGCGCGATCTGGGCGAGCGCGAGCGGGATGAGTGTGGTCCAGGCCAGCTTCTGGAGCTGGTCCTCGCGCAGTCGCGGGTAGCTCACGCGGAGCCAGATCACGGCGAAGGCGAGGACCGCGATCTTGAGCAGGGTCCAGACCCAGCCGAGGTCGTCGCCGAAGGGTCCGTGCCAGCCGCCCAGGAAGAGGACGGTGGTGAGGGCGCAGAGGACGACGATGCCGGCGTATTCGGCGAGGAGGAACAGTGCGAAGCGCAGGCCCGTGTACTCGGTGTACGCGCCGAAGATGATCTCGGAGTCGGCGACGGGCATGTCGAAGGGGGGCCGCTGCAGTTCGGCGAGGCCGGCGACGAAGAAGACGAGCGCGCCGACGATCTGCCAGGGCAGCCACCACCACTCGAAGGCCTCGACGATGCCGGGGAGGGAGACCGTGCCGGCGGCCATGGCGACGGAGGCGGCGGCGAGCAGCATCGGCAGCTCGTAGGCGAGCAGCTGGGCCGCGGTGCGCAGGCCGCCGAGCAAGGAGAACTTGTTCGCGGAGGCCCAGCCGGCCATCAGGGAGCCGAGGACTCCGACGCCCATGACGGCGAGCGCGAAGAACAGGCCCGCGTCGACGACCTGTCCGACGGCGCCCTCGCCCGGGCCGATCGGGATGACCAGCAGGACGAGGAGGTAGGGCAGCAGGGCGACGGCGGGGGCGAGCTGGAAGATCCGTCGATCGGCGCCCGCCGGAACGATGTCTTCCTTCTGCGCGAACTTCACGCCGTCGGCGACGAGCTGGGCCCAGCCGTGGAAGCCGCCCGCGTACATGGGGCCGAGGCGGCCCTGCATGTGTGCCATCACCTTGTGCTCGGTCTGCCCGACGACGAGCGGGAGCACGAGGAAGACGGCGAAGACGACGATCAGCCGCAGGGCGACGTCGAGGACGTCGTTCACGCCGTGCCTCCGGTGTCAGTGGTGGGGTCGGTCTCGTTGTCGGCCTTGGTCCCGGTCTCCGGCTCGGCGTCCGGCTCGGTGCCCGGCTCGGCCGGGCGTCGCTCGGGTTCCGGTGCGGCCTCGGTCTCCGGTGCGGGACCGGCTTCCGGTACGGCCTTCGGAGCCGGTTCGGGGGCCGGTTCGTCGAAGGCGGGCTTCGGTGCGTGCCAGGGGGCGTCGGAGCTCCGGGGGGCGGTGCGGCGCGGCGGGCGCGCCGCCTCCCCCGTGTCCGCAGCGGCGCCTGCGTCCCGGTCGGCCGGGCCGCCGTCCGAAGCCGGGGCCTGGCTCGCGGAGCCGTCCGCCACCGAGCGGGTGCGGCGCGGCGGGCGGGGAGCGGCGTCCGGGGTCGGAGTCGTCGCGTCCGGGGTAGGCGTCTGCGTGGCCTGGCTGGCGGAGCCGTCCGCCACCGAGCGGGTACGGCGCGGCGGGCGGGGCGGAGCCTCCGCGTCCGCCCCGGTGGCCGCGTCGGCCGGGGGCTGGGTGGCCGAGCCCTCCGCCACCGAGCGGGTACGACGGACGGGGGCGCCCTCGCGCGGGGTGCGCGCGGCGGCGCCCGCCGCGCCGGCCGCACGCGCGGTACGGGCCGGTCGGGCCGGGGCCGGCGGGAGCTGGCCCTTCATCGGACCCCAGTCGTTGGGGTCCGGTACGCCCGGCGGGAGCATCTGGCGGCGCTTGGGCGCGTCCGGGTCGTGGGCCTCGCCCGGCTCCTTGGCACCGGGCCAGGCCTTGGCGACGCGCGCTGCCAGGACGAAGTCCTTGCGCAGCGGGTGTCCCTCGAAGTTCTCGGGGAGGAGGAGCGGGACGAGGTGGGGGTGATCGGTGAAGGTCACCCCGAACATCTCGAAGGTCTCGCGCTCGTGCCATTCCGCCCCGGCGTAGACGGCGACCGCGGACGGCAGGGAGGCGGCGCTGTGCGGGACCGTCGTGCGCAGCAGCAGCCGGCGCACCCGGTGGTTCTCCAGCGACACGACGTGCGCGCAGATCCGGAAGCCGGTGCCGGGCTCGTCCACCGCGCTCAGCCAGTCGAAGTACGTGCAGCCCAGCTTGTCCCGGGCGATTTCGAGGGCGGAGATCCAACTGCCGACGGGCACGTCCACCGTGAGGACGTCGTACGAGAATTCGGCGACGGCCTCGGCTCCGAACACCGTCGGCGCCGCGTCGGGGAGGGAGTCGTAGAGGTTCACGCGCCCGCCCCCCGCACGGGTGCCGGCGGAGGCGTGACCAGGTCGCTGGTCAGCTGGGCCACGGACGGCCCGGCGGCGTAGCGCTCGGCCAGCGACTCGCGGGCGATCTTCTCCTGGAGCTTGAGGATGCCCTGGAGGAGCGCTTCGGGACGCGGCGGGCAGCCGGGCACGTAGACGTCGACCGGGATGATCTGGTCGACGCCCTTGGTCACGGAGTACGAGTCCCAGTACGGGCCGCCGCAGTTGGAGCAGGCGCCGAAGGAGATGACGTACTTCGGCTCCGGCATCTGCTCGAAGAGCCGCTTCACCGCCGGGGCCATCTTGTCCGTGACGGTGCCCGAGACGATCATCAGGTCTGCCTGGCGGGGGCCCGGCGCGAAGGGGATCACACCGAGCCGGATGAAGTCGTGCCGGGCCATGGACGCGGCGATGAACTCGATGGCGCAGCAGGCCAGGCCGAAGTTGAAGACCCACAGGCTGTACCGGCGGCCCCAGTTCAGGACCACCTTCATCGGTTCCGGGGCCAGGCGGGAGAGGACTCCGAGGCGCTTGGGCTCCGGGAGCAGCACGCTCTCGGCAGCACCCTCGGTCGGCGTCACAGCCGGTGTCACGTCCATTCGAGGACGCCCTTCTTGTACGCATAGAGCAGGCCGACGGCCAGGAAGCCCAGGAAGATGAACATCTCCACGAGCGTCGTGGCGCCGTAACCGGCGGCGGCGAACACCGTCGCCCACGGGAACAGGAAGATCGAGTCGACGGCGAAGATGACGTAGAGGAACGCGTAGACGTAGTAGCGGACCTGGGTGTGCGCCCAGCCCTCGCCGACCGGGTCCACACCGCATTCGTAGGTCAGCAGCTTCTCGGGCGTCGGGACGACGGGCCGCAGCAGGCGGCCCGCGCCGAAGGCGACGGCCACGAAAAGCACACCGAGGGCGGCCAGTAGACCGACGACCGAATAACTCCGGAAGTAGTCCGCCGCGAGCACGGTTACGGTCGATACCGTTGGTTCAGGCACGTCCGTTCCTCGCTCCTCGGTCACTGTCGACGATCTGGTACGGACGGGAGTCTAGGGCCTGCCTCACATGGGGTGGGGTTATCCCCCGTTCACAGCACCCCGGCCGCCCCATGGCATCAGCGGGTCGCACTTGACAGGGTGTGGCGCATGACCATGAGCCATGCCGTACCCGACAACGATCGACCTCCCCCCGTACGCGCCGTTTTCAGCGCCGTGACGTGGAAGGAGATCGCCTATCTCGTGACCAATCTGCCGGTGGCGATCGTCGGTTTCGTTTACGCGGTTGTCATGGTTTCCACGACCGGCGGTCTTTCCGTGACCGCGGTGGGAATTCCCTTGCTCGCGTGCGGTCTGTATCTGTCTCGGCAGTTGGGACGGCTGGACCGGGCACGCGCCCGCGGGCTGCTGGGCGTACGGGTGGACGAGCCGACCCCGATCCCCGGGCCGAAGCGGTCCGGCGGATTCTTCCCCTGGCTGTGGACGAGCATCAAGGACCCGGTCGGCTGGCGGACGGTGCTGTACCAGCTGATCCGGTTGCCGTGGGGAGTACTCACCTTCACGGTAGCGCTGACCGGCCTGTTCGTGCTGTGGCCGGTGCTGCCGTATCTGGTGCGGCTGATGGCGAACGTGGACCGGGCGATGGTACGGGGGCTGCTCTCGCCCTCCGACGACCTGGAGCGGCGGATCGCGGAGCTGGAGTCCGACCGGGGGGTCGTGGTCGACACGGCGGCGGCCGACCTGCGGCGCATCGAGCGGGACCTGCACGACGGGGCGCAGGCCCGGCTGGTGGCACTGGCGATGGGGCTGGGCCTGGCGAAGGAGAAGCTGCTGGAGGACCCGGAGGGCGCGGCGGAGATGGTCGACGAGGCGCACGGAGAGGTGAAGCTGGCGCTGCAGGAGCTGCGGGACCTCGCACGGGGGATCCATCCCGCGGTGCTGACGGACCGGGGGCTGGACGCGGCGCTGTCGTCGGTGGCGGCGCGGTGTGTGGTGCCGGTGAAGGTGGCGGTGGATCTGCAGGGGGACCCGGCGGGGGCGGCGTCGCGGTCGGGGCCGGGGGCGGGCGCGCGGCCGGCGGAGGCGATCGAGGGGATCGCGTACTTCGTGGTGTCCGAGCTGCTGCAGAACGTGAGCAAGCACGCGGGGCCGGAGGCGCGGGGCGCGACGGTCGAGGTGTGGCGGGCGGGGGCACGGCTGATGATCCGGGTGTCGGACGACGGGCGGGGCGGAGCGAGTCCCTCCGGGGGGAGTGGGCTGGCGGGGCTCGCGGAGCGGTTGGGGGCGGTGGACGGGGTGCTGGTGGTGGACTCGCCGGAGGGGGTCGGGACCGTGGTCACGGCCGAGCTGCCGTGGCGGGACCGGGGGTAGGCCCCACGGGCCCCGTGTCGTCGCGTCGTCACTGGTGAGCGGGACTCCTGTCCGGGTGGGCGGGGGTCCCGTTCGTGCGTGCGCCTTGCCGGCGGGGTGGGTGGGGTCCCGTTCGTGCGTCGGGCGCGCCGCCGTTTCCCAGGGCTCCGCCGTGCGCCTCGCCGGCGGGGCTGCCAGGTCCCGTTCGTGCGTCCGGCGCGCCACCGTCTCCCAGGGCTCCGCCCCGGACCCCGCGCCTCAAACGCCGGCGAGGCTGGATTTGGCCGCGCCGCCTTGAACACCGGCCGGGGCGGGATTGGCCGCGCCGCCTCGAAGACCGGCCGGGGCGGGATTGGCCGCGCCGCCTCGAAGACCGGCCGGGGTGGGATTGGTCGCGCCGCCTCGAAGGTGGGCAGGGGGGTGGGGTTAACCCCCCGGTGGAGATGCCGACCCGCCGGATGGTTGTGGGGGGACCGGGGGCGGCAGGGTGAGGGGGTATCGGAGGACCGGAAGGGCGGGTCGGGATCATGGACAACGGCAGAGGCGCGGGCGGCGGGATCGGCGCGGTGCTGCGGGCTCCGGTCGAGGGGCGGACCTGGCGGGAGCTCGGGTACCTGCTGATCGGGTTGCCACTGAGCACGCTGTACTTCTCGCTCGCCATCGCCGGCGTGAGCCTCGGCGCCGGACTGCTCGTCACCTTCCTCGGGGTTCCGGTCCTGGCCGGCGTGCTCGCCATGTGTCGGGGCTTCGGGCACCTGGAGCGGGCCCGGGTGCGTGCGCTGCTCGGGACGGACATCGCCGCCCCCGCGCCGATCCGGGCGAAGAAGGCCGGACCGCTCGCCGCGATGGGTGCGCTGCTCAAGAGCGGGAGTGCCTGGCGGCACGCGCTGTACTCGGTCGTCCACTTCCCGTGGGCGGTGTTCTCGTTCTCCCTGTCCGTGGTGCTCTGGGCGTGCGGGTGGGCGTACCTGCTGTACCCGCTGTGGTTCTGGGTCTTCCCGGCCTTCACCGACCAGCCCGGTCTGCAGCTCTTCCAGAACGACGACTACGCCTTCTACCTCGACTCGCCCGGCGCGATCGCCCTCACCAGCCTGATCGGGCTGGCCCTCACCCTCACCACCCCGTGGGTGATCCGGGCCCTGACCACCGTGGACCGCGTGATGGTCGGCGGGTTGCTCGGGGCGTCGAGCCTGGCCACCCGCGTCAGCGAGCTGGAGTCCGACCGCGGGGTGGTCGTGGACACCGCCGCCGCCGACCTGCGGCGCATCGAGCGGGATCTGCACGACGGGGCGCAGGCCCGGCTGGTGGCGCTGGCGATGGATCTGGGGCTGGCGAAGGAGAAGCTGACCGAGGACCCCAAGGCCGCCGCCCGGATGGTCGACGAGGCGCACGGTGAGGTGAAGATCGCCCTCCAGGAGCTGCGTGACCTGGCCCGGGGGATCCACCCGGCCGTGCTGACCGACCGGGGGCTGGACGCGGCGCTGTCCTCGGTGGCCTCGCGGTGCGCGGTGCCGGTACGGGTGGCCGTGGACCTGCCGGCCCGGCCCGCGGCGGCGATCGAGGGGATCGCGTACTTCACGGTCTCGGAGCTGCTGCAGAACGTCAGCAAGCACGCGCTGGCCCGGTCGGCCTCGGTGGACGTGTGGAAGTCCGGGGAGCGGCTGCTGATCCAGGTCGCCGACGACGGCCGAGGTGGGGCCGGGCCCCGCGAGGGGACGGGGCTGGCGGGGCTGACCGAGCGGCTGGACGCCGTGGACGGGGTGCTGGTCGTCGACTCCCCCGACGGGGGCGGGACGACGGTCACGGCCGAGCTGCCCTGGCGCCCCTGAGGGGTGGGAATACCGCCCACGGGAATTCCGTCCGCGGGAATTCCGTACACGGGAGGGCCGGGCCGGGAGGCTCGGCCCTCCCGTAACTCCCGGCGCCGGTGGCGCCCGTTTGCGGTAGGCGACCTTCCGGTACGCGAAAACTCCCCCCGTACGGCGACGTGTTGTCGCGGCTCTGCCTTCACCGGGACCCAAGACTGGGATGCTTGGCTGAGTCAGGTGGTGCGGGAACGAGTGGACGCGGGAGCTGCTGAATCGTGGAAGACAGGGTGCGGGTGGTCATCGCCGAGGATTCAGTGCTGCTGCGTGAGGGCCTGACCCGGTTGCTGACCGACCGGGGGCATGACGTCGTGGCGGGCGTCGGGGACGCGGAAGCCCTGATCAAGACGGTGGCGGACCTGGCGGCGGAGAACGCGCTGCCGGATGTGGTGGTGGCGGACGTACGAATGCCGCCGACCCACACCGACGAGGGGGTACGGGCGGCGGTGCGGCTGCGCCGCGACCACCCCGGGATAGGTGTGCTCGTGCTGTCCCAGTACGTGGAGGAGCAGTACGCCACGGAACTGCTGGCCGGTTCGAGCACCGGGGTGGGGTATCTGCTCAAGGACCGGGTGGCCGAGGTGCGGGAGTTCCTGGACGCGGTGGTGCGGGTGGCCCGGGGCGGTACGGCCCTGGACCCCGAGGTCGTCGCCCAGCTCCTCGGTCGCAGCCGGAAGCAGGACGTGCTGGCGGGGCTGACCCCGCGCGAGCGCGAGGTGCTCGGGCTGATGGCCGAGGGCCGGACGAATTCCGCCGTGGCGAAGCAGTTGGTCGTGAGCGACGGAGCGGTGGAAAAGCACGTCAGCAACATCTTCATGAAGTTGGGCCTTTCGCCGAGTGATGGGGATCACCGGCGGGTTCTGGCCGTTCTCACCTATCTGAAATCTTGATCGACTGACACTCTGTCAGATATGGCATACCGGCAGGGCCGTCTCGAGGGGCGGCCCTACGGTCCAGAATGTGACCGCTCCTGGGGGCCTTGATCCCTACCGTCGTAGGGTGGGTCCCGGGGGGTCACGCCTCGAAGGAGGTCCAGTTCAGTGACCAGCCAGGTCAGCAGCCCAGCCGAGCAGGCCGACGGGGCCGGGGGTGCGGTTGTCGGTGGACAGCGCGCCCCGGAGAGTCCGGGCGGCAAGGAAGTGCGCCGCCTCGATCGTGTGATCATCCGATTCGCGGGTGACTCCGGTGACGGTATGCAGCTCACCGGTGACCGCTTCACCTCGGAAACGGCGTCCTTCGGGAACGACCTGTCGACGCTGCCGAACTTCCCCGCCGAGATCCGCGCCCCTGCCGGAACCCTGCCGGGCGTCTCCTCCTTCCAGCTGCACTTCGCCGACCACGACATCCTCACCCCGGGCGACGCCCCGAACGTGCTGGTGGCGATGAACCCGGCGGCCCTGAAGGCGAACATCGCGGACCTGCCGCGCGGCGCGGAGATCATCATCAATACGGATGAGTTCACCAAGCGCCCCATGGCCAAGGTCGGCTACGCGACCTCGCCGCTGGAGGACGGCTCCCTCGACGCCTACAACCTGCATCCGGTGCCGCTGACCACCCTGACGGTCGAGGCCCTGAAGGACTTCGGCCTCTCCCGCAAGGAGGCCGAGCGCAGCAAGAACATGTTCGCGCTGGGCCTGCTGTCGTGGATGTACCACCGGCCCACCGAGGGCACCGAGAACTTCCTGCGTCAGAAGTTCGCGAAGAAGCCCGAGATCGCCGAGGCGAACGTCGTCGCCTTCCGGGCCGGCTGGAACTTCGGGGAGACCACGGAGGACTTCGCGGTCTCCTACGAGGTCGCCCCCGCCACCCGCGCCTTCCCGACCGGCACCTACCGCAACATCTCCGGGAACCTGGCGCTCGCCTACGGTCTGGTCGCCGCGAGCCAGCAGGCCGATCTGCCCCTCTACCTGGGCTCCTACCCGATCACCCCGGCCTCGGACATCCTGCACGAGTTGTCGAAGCACAAGAACTTCGGCGTGCGGACCTTCCAGGCGGAGGACGAGATCGCCGGCATCGGCGCGGCGCTCGGCGCGGCCTTCGGCGGCGCGCTCGGGGTGACCACCACCTCAGGACCGGGTGTGGCACTCAAGTCGGAGGCGATCGGCCTCGCGGTGTCGCTGGAGCTGCCCCTGCTGATCGTGGACATCCAGCGCGGCGGCCCCTCCACGGGACTGCCGACCAAGACGGAGCAGGCGGACCTGCTCCAGGCCATGTACGGACGCAACGGCGAGGCCCCCGTCCCGATCGTGGCGCCGCGGACCCCCGCGGACTGCTTCGACGCCGCCCTGGACGCGGCCCGTATCGCGCTCACCTACCGGACCCCGGTCTTCCTGCTCTCCGACGGCTACCTCGCCAACGGGTCCGAGCCCTGGCGGATCCCGGAGGTCGCCGACCTGCCCGACCTGAAGGTCAAGTTCGCCACCGGCGCGAACCACACCCTCGCGGACGGCACCGAGGTGTTCTGGCCGTACAAGCGGGACCCGGAAACCCTCGCCCGCCCCTGGGCCATCCCCGGCACCCCCGGCCTCGAACACCGCATCGGCGGCATCGAGAAGCAGGACGGCACCGGCAACATCTCCTACGACCCGGCCAACCACGACCTCATGGTCCGCACCCGCCAGGCCAAGGTCGACGGCATCCAGGTCCCCGACGTCGACGTCGACGACCCGGACGGCGCCACCACCCTGGTCCTGGGCTGGGGATCCACCTACGGCCCCATCACCGCGGCCGTCCGCCGGCTGCGCAGCGCCGGACTCCCCGTCGCCCAGGCCCATCTGCGCCACATCAACCCCTTCCCCAGGAATCTCGGCGAGGTCCTGGAGCGTTACGAAAAGGTAGTGGTGCCGGAGATGAACCTCGGGCAGCTCGCCACCCTGATCCGGGCGAAATACCTGGTCGACGCGCAGTCGTACAACCAGGTCAACGGAATGCCGTTCAAGGCGGAGCAGCTCGCCACGGTTCTCAAGGAGGCCATCGATGACTGAGGTGACGGAGGCCGCGGCCGACGGGGCGCGGACCCTGCTCTCGCTGGTACCCAAGGCCGAGAGCAAGCAGTCGATGAAGGACTTCAAGTCGGACCAGGAGGTCCGCTGGTGCCCCGGTTGCGGTGACTACGCCGTGCTGGCCGCGGTTCAGGGCTTCATGCCCGAACTGGGCCTCGCGAAGGAGAACATCGTCTTCGTCTCGGGCATCGGCTGCTCCTCCCGCTTCCCGTACTACATGAACACGTACGGGATGCACTCCATCCACGGCCGCGCCCCGGCCATCGCCACGGGTCTGGCCACCTCCCGCCGCGACCTGTCCGTCTGGGTGGTCACGGGCGACGGCGACGCGCTCTCCATCGGCGGCAACCACCTGATCCACGCCCTGCGCCGCAACGTCAACCTGAAGATCCTCCTGTTCAACAACCGGATCTACGGGCTGACGAAGGGCCAGTACTCCCCCACGTCCGAGGTCGGCAAGATCACCAAGTCGACGCCGATGGGCTCGCTCGACGCGCCCTTCAATCCGGTGTCGCTGGCGATCGGAGCCGAGGCCTCCTTCGTCGCCCGGACCGTCGACTCCGACCGCAAGCACCTCACCGAGGTACTGCGCCAGGCGGCCGACCACCAGGGCACGGCGCTCGTGGAGATCTACCAGAACTGCAACATCTTCAACGACGGCGCGTTCGAGGTGCTCAAGGACAAGGACCAGGCCCAGGAGGCAGTGATCCGGCTGGAGGACGGGCAGCCGATCCGCTTCGGCACGGACAACGCGAAGGGTGTCGTCCGCGATCCGGCCACCGGGGACCTGGAGGTCGTCGACGTCACCGCCGCCAACGAGGCGCGGATCCTGGTGCACGACGCGCGGAACGCCGGCGCCACCACCGCCTTTGCGCTCTCCCGCCTCGCCGACCCCGACACGCTGCACCACACCCCGATCGGGGTGTTCCGCAGCGTGGAGCGGCCCGTCTACGACACCCTCATGGCCGACCAGCTCGACGCGGCCATCGACCGCAACGGCAAGGGCGACCTCGGGGCGCTGCTGGCCGGCAACGACACGTGGACCGTCGTGGGCTGACCCGCCCGCGCGACACGGCCGCCGCAAGCCCGGACCCCCTGGGGGTCCGGGCTTCGGCATGCGCGGCCCGACGCTCCAGCGCTTCCCTCCATATAGCGCTTTCCAGAAGTTAGCGCTTACCGTAGGCTGGCGCTGTCACCCAACGAGGAGAGCAGTCATGAGCATCGTCGTCACCGCCGCCACCGGAGCCCTCGGCCGTCTCGTCGTCGAGGATCTGCTGGAACGGGTCCCCGCCGACCAGGTCGCCGTCGTCGTCCGCGACGAGGCGAAGGCCGCCGACCTGGCCGCACGCGGGATCGAGGTGCGCGTCGCCGACTACGACGACCGGGCGGCCCTCGCCCGCGCCTTCGAGCCCGGCGACCGCGTGCTGCTGATCTCCGGCAACGAGATCGGGCGGCGCGTCGCCCAGCACACCGCCGTGATCGACGCCGCGAAGGCGGCGGGCGTCGCGCAGCTGGCCTACACCGGCATCCTCGGCGGCCCCGAGGCCGACTTCGAGCTGGCCGCCGAGCACACCACCACCGAGCAGGCCGTCCTCGACTCCGGACTCCCGTACACCTTCCTGCGCAACGGCTGGTACCACGAGAACTACACCCGTGAGCTGCCGACGGTCCTCGGGCACGGAGCGGTCGTGGGCAGCGCGGGCGAGGGCCGGGTCGCCTCGGCGGCACGCGCCGACTACGCGGCCGCCGCGGCCGTGGTGCTCACCGGCGAGGGGCACCTGAATCGGATCTACGAGCTCTCCGGCGACGCCGCGTGGAGCCTCGGGGAGTACGCGGCCGAGGTGTCGGCTCTCAGCGGCAAGGAGATCGCGTACGCCGAGGTCGCGCCGGACGAGCACCTGCGGATCCTGACGGGCGCCGGGGTGCCCGAGGGCTTTGCGGCGATCATCGTCGACGTGGACGCGGCCATCGAGCGCGGCCGGCTGGCGGGCACCAGCGGGGACCTGGCCCGGCTGATCGGGCGGCCGACGACCCCGGTCACCGAGGCGATCGGCGCCGCGCTGGCCTGACCTGGGCGGCTCCCGGCGGCTCCCGAGCGGCCCCCGCATCCGCGCGGCCTCGCGGGTCCCGAACGGTGTCATGAGTATCTCGCGATTACGGGCATGACATCTGGGCCGTACGGCGATACCTTCGTGAAGTTGGCCGGAAGTCGCACAGGAGGCCCCGTGAAGGCACAGAACGAGCAGCGCACGGGTTTGCTCTACGGATTCGGCGCTTACGGGATGTGGGGGCTGGTGCCCCTTTTCTGGCCACTTCTCAAGCCTTCCGGGGCGGTCGAGATCCTCGCCCACCGCATGGTGTGGTCCCTGGCCGTGGTCGGTCTGGCGCTCCTCGCGCTGCGCCGCTGGGGCTGGATACGGGAGCTGCTCCGTCAGCCCCGCAAGCTCGCCCTGACCGCCCTGGCCGCCTCGGTGATCAGCGTGAACTGGGGCCTGTACATCTGGTCCGTCAACAACGAGCACGTCGTCGAGGCCAGCCTCGGCTACTTCATCAATCCCCTGGTCAGCATCGCCATCGGCGTGCTGGTGCTCGGTGAGCGGCTGCGCCGCGCCCAGTGGGTCGCGGTCGGTCTCAGCGTCGCCGCCGTGCTGGTGCTCGCCATCGGCTACGGGCGGCCGCCGTGGATCTCGCTGATCCTCGCCTTCTCCTTCGCCACCTACGGGCTGATCAAGAAGAAGCTCAACATGGGCGGCCTGGAATCGCTGGCCGCCGAGACGGCCGTGCTGTTCCTGCCCGCCCTCGGATACGTCCTGTGGCTGGGCGCCCAGGGCCAGTCCACCTTCGCCTCGCACGGTGTCGCCCACGCGCTCCTGCTGGCCGCGACCGGCCTGGTCACGGCGATCCCGCTGGTGTTCTTCGGGATGGCCGCGATCCGGGTCCCGCTGTCCACCCTGGGGCTGCTCCAGTACATGGCCCCGGTCTTCCAGTTCGGGCTCGGCGTCCTGTACTTCCACGAGGCGATGCCGCCCGAGCGCTGGGCGGGCTTCTCGCTGGTGTGGGGCGCGCTCGTGATCCTCACCTGGGACGCGCTGCGCACCGCGCGGCGGTCGCGGATCAGGCCGGCGGCGGCGCCGGCCGTCCTGGCGTCACCGGCCCGCGAGCCCGCGTAACGGCGCCCGAGCCCCGCGCGGCACGGCGTCCCACGGGACTCGCGCCGGCAAACCCTTCACCCCCTCGATCCCCTGTACGGGCCACCCGTACCGGGGATCGTCCGTTTTCCGAACTGCCCTGACCGAATTGTGGTCTTGACGGACAGTCATACTCTCGCTGAACATCAGGCTCGCACTGACGCACTAACGCTCACCTGCTCTATCCCCACCCGTTCCGTCATATCCCCGCGGAATCCCGGAGCCCCCACATGAGCCTGTCCGTCTCTCGGCGCCTTGCTGCCGTGACCGCGTTCGCGGTCGCCGGCCTGTTCGCCTCCGCCGTCCCCGCCGCACTCGCCGCCCCCACGGCGGTCGCCGCGGCCCCGACTCCGCCCGACATACCGCTGGCCAACGTCAAGGCCCACCTGTCGCAGCTCTCCACCATCGCCGCCAACGACGGTGGCAACCGCGCCCACGGCAGGGCCGGCTACAAGGCCTCGATCGACTACGTGAAGGGCAAGCTCGACGCGGCCGGCTTCACGACCACCCTGCAGACCTTCACCTCCAGCGGCGCCACCGGCTACAACCTGATCGCCGACTGGCCGGGCGGCGACCCGAACTCCGTCCTGATGGCCGGTTCGCACCTGGACTCGGTGACCGCGGGTGCGGGCATCAACGACAACGGCTCCGGCAGCGCGGCCGTCCTGGAGACCGCCCTCGCCGTCTCCCGGGCCGGTCTGCAGCCCACCAAGCACCTGCGTTTCGGCTGGTGGGGCGCGGAGGAGCTGGGCCTGATCGGCTCGAAGTACTACGTCAACAACCTGCCGGCGGCCGAGAAGGCGAAGCTCTCCGGCTACCTGAACTTCGACATGATCGGCTCGCCGAACCCGGGCTACTTCGTCTACGACGACGACCCGACCATCGAGCAGACCTTCAAGAACTACTACGCCGGCCTCGGCGTCCCGACCGAGATCGAGACCGAGGGCGACGGCCGCTCCGACCACGCCCCCTTCAAGAACGCGGGCATCCCGGTCGGCGGCCTGTTCTCCGGCGCCGACTACACCAAGACGGCGGCGCAGGCGCAGAAGTGGGGCGGCACCTCCGGTCAGGCCTTCGACCGGTGCTACCACTCCTCCTGCGACAGCCTGACGAACATCAACGACACCGCCCTGGACCGCAACTCGGACGCCGTCGCCTACGCGATCTGGACGCTCGGGGCGGGCACCGCGGTCCCGCCGGGCCGGTCCTTCGAGAACACGGCGGACGTGAACATCCCGGACTCCCCCGCGGCGGCGGTGTCCTCGCCGATCACGGTCACCGGTGTGACGGGCAACGCGCCGGCCACCACCAAGGTCGACGTGAACATCGTCCACACCTACCGCGGTGACCTGGTGGTCGACCTGGTCGCCCCCGACGGCACCGTCTACAACCTGCACAACCGCAGTGGCGGCAGCGCCGACAACCTGGTCCAGACGTACACCGTCAACGCCTCCTCCGAGGTCGCCAACGGCGTCTGGAACCTCCGGGTGAAGGACTCGGCGGCGCAGGACGTCGGCTACATCAACAGCTGGAAGATCACCTTCTAGTCCTCCGGGACCTTCCAGCCCGACGGCCCACGGCTCCGGCACGGTCTCATCGGATCGTGCCGGAGCTCAGGCGTCCTCGGCGCGCGCCTGCGAGGACGCCTGGAGCGGCCCCTCGATGCGGGCGCGCAGCTCCTCGGCCACGGCCGCGATGTCCGCGCGGCCCAGTTTGGCCGCCTCCACCAGGTCGCCGAGCTCCTCGGGCGAGGGCAACTGCTTGGCCCCGGCCACCCGCAGGTACGAGCGGGTGGCGGCGGCCGCGTAGAACTCGTTCATCGGGGATTCCAGCGCCGGGCACACGGCGAGGGTGTGCAAAAACGCGGCGGCCCGCCACGCGGTGTCCGGGGCGGGCTGTTCGGGCACGAGGACGAGGTCGTTCTGGTGCCGGGCGACCGCGGCGGCCACCCCGGAGGGATCCCACACGGCGGGATCGGACGGGAGGTGGTGGGCCAGAGCCGTCCAGGCCCACTCCATGGTGATCTTCAATTGCCGAACCGTTGCTGGAAGTAGCTCCAGTGATCGGCGAACTCCTCTATGCCGGAGAGGAAGTTCTTCCGGTCCTCGTCGAGTTCGCGCTCCGTGACCTCGGTGATCAGCGCGGTGACCGTCGTCCCCAGTGCCGCCGCACGTGCCTTCAGGCGTTCGTGGAACTCTTCGTCCAGGCGGATGGTGACGTGTCTCGACATGTCCAACACCGTACAGCGGGTGTGCTGTACGGGCAGCCGGAATGCCGCAAGGGTGGGCAGGGACACAGTCCCCGGCCCACCCTCGCGGCGGTTCGTCCGGTCGGCGACTACTTGTTGGCGTCGGCCGCCTTCACCAGCGCGTCCTTGGTGACCGCGCCGACGTAGACCTTGCCGTCGTCCGTGATCAGCGCGTTGACCAGGCGGGTCGACAGCACACGGCCCTCACCGAACTTCCCCTTGACCTTGTCCCCGAGGGAGTCGAGGAACTGTTTGGCCTCCTTCGGGGCGTTCTTGTCGTTCTCCAGGTCCTTCAGGCTCCGCTCGGAACCGGAGTCGATCCGGGCGATGGTCGACCAGCCCTCACCGAGGACCTTCACGTCGCCCTTGCCGTTCGCGCCGCCGGTCAGGCCGCCGAGGCCCGGGAACGACTCCAGCGCCTTCCAGTGCTCGTCCGCGCCGCCCTTGCCCGGCCCGTCCTCGCCCTCGGTCACCTTGGCGCCCTTGGGCAGGGTGAAGGCGAAGGTGTCCGCGGCCGGCTTGGCGAAGTCCACCTTGGTGAAGCCGGCGTCCACGATCGGCTTGCCGCCCTGGGCGGACAGCAGCTGCACGCGCAGCGGCACGCCGTTCTTGGCGTCCACCGCGATCTGGACCGAGCCGACCGTGGAGCCGCTCTGCTTCGGCTTCAGCACCAGCTGGTAGGCGTCGCGCCCGGCCACCTGCGCGGTGTCGCCGACGCTGACGTCCGTGGTGGGGCCGGCGGCCTTCAGGATCTCCTCGGCCAGCTTCTGCGGCGAGGCGGCCAGCCGGTCGGCGGTCTTGTGCTCCTTGCCGCCGTCCTTGCCCTTGCCGGCTTCGGCGTTCTTCTCGTGGAAGGCCTCGTTCGACTTGGAGTCGTAGCCCCACACGTCGTCGCCGTTGTGGATGAGGCTGTACTCGTCCTTGCCGTCGAGGAAGGTCAGCCGCTGGCGGTCCGGGCCGTCGGCCGCGACGCGCAGGGTGTGGCTGCCGTTCGCCAGCTGGGCGACCTTGTCCTCCGGGGCGGCGGAGCCGCCCGCGATGCCCCCGCCGCCGAGCAGCCCGCTCGCGATCGTCGGCAGCCCCAGGTCGGTGGTGATCCGGGCGGTGCCGGACAGCTGCTGCACGTCCGAGGCCGCGACCTTCTCGATGAGCTGCTGCGCCGTCACCTTCGGCAGGTCGGGCCCGCCGGCGTTGGCGAAGGCCGGGACCATCGCAACGGTCGCCGCGGCCACGCCCGCCACCGCTACCGGTACGGCGTACCGGGCGGCCTTGCGAGAAGTCTTGGTGTTCGGTGCCATGTCAGTGCCCTGCCCTCTGTGTCGACTGCGGTGACCACCGTGTCGCCGCGCTCACCCGATCTGGTGGGGTTTGATGACTCCATCTGACCAAATCGGCGGCCCCGGGGCGTCAGTCCCCGGACGCAACTCGGCGTACGCCCGTGGGATGACATGGAAAGGGCCCCCCTCCCCCGACCCGTAGGGGTCGCCGGGGCGGAAGGGCCCGTTCCGAAATCGTGGCCGCTACCCGGCGCGGTGCACCACCGCGTCGCAGAGCTCTTCGAGGGCCGACTTGGCGAAGCACTCCGGCAGCGGGGCCAGCATGGCCCGCGCGTCCTCGGCGTACCGGATGGTGTCGCGGCGGGCCTGTTCCAGGGCCGGGTGGGCCCGCAGTCGGGTGAGCACCTCGGCGTGGCGGGCGTCGTCCGTCAGGTCGCCGTCCAGCAGTTCCACGAGCTCCAGGTCCGCCGGGTCGCCGCCCTGGGCCGCCATCTCGCGCAGCCGCAGCACGGGCAGGGTCGGGATGCCCTCGCGCAGGTCGGTGCCCGGGGTCTTGCCGGACTCGTGCGCGTCGGAGGCGATGTCGAGGACGTCGTCGGCGAGCTGGAAGGCGGTGCCGAGCCGCTCGCCGTACTGGGTGAGGATGTCGACGACCGACTCGTCGGCGCCGGACATCAGCGCGCCGAAGCGGCCGGAGACCGCGATCAGCGAGCCGGTCTTGCCTGCGATGACGTCGAGGTAGTGGGCGACGGGGTCGCGGCCGTCGCGCGGGCCCGCCGTCTCCAGGATCTGGCCGGTCACCAGCCGCTCGAAGGCCTCGGCCTGGATACGTACGGCCTCCGGCCCGAGGTCGGCCAGGATGTGCGAGGCGCGGGCGAAGAGGAAGTCACCCGTGAGGACGGCCACCGAGTTGCCCCAGCGGGCGTTGGCGCTCTCCACCCCGCGGCGGACGTCCGCCTCGTCCATGACGTCGTCGTGGTAGAGCGTCGCGAGGTGCGTGAGCTCGACCACCACCGCGGACGGCACGATGCCGGGCGCGTAGGGGTCACCGAAACGGGACGCGAGCATCACCAGCAGCGGCCGGAACCGCTTGCCTCCGGCCCGGACCAGGTGCTGTGCGGCCTCGGTGATGAAGGGGACTTCGCTCTTGGTGGCTTCCAGCAGACCCGCCTCGACGGCGGCCAGTCCGGCCTGGACATCGGTCTCAAGAGCCTGGTCCCGCACGCTCAGTCCGAACGGCCCGACGACGGTCACGAGGGGTACTCCTGTCTGCTGACGATCACGCTGACGATCACATGGATTGTCGATGTGTCGCTGCCATCACTCAAGCCAGCGTATCGGGTCTGTTTTCGATCACCGAGAGCGCCTTCCCGGCCACCATCCGCGCGCCGCCTGATACACACCGGTATGTTCGGTAAGACCCGAAACAACCGGAGAACGCGTTTTGCCCAGAACTGCGACCGATATGGACGAACCGGCGGATCCGGAGGCCGACCGGCCGCCGCCCCAGGACGACCATGCCTTCCTCGGCCACCCCCGGGGCCTCGCCACGCTCTCCGGACTGGAGGTCTGGGAGCGTTTCTCGTTCCTGGGCATGCAGGCCATCCTCGTCCTCTACTTCGCGGACACGGTGGCCGACGGCGGCCTGGGGATGGACCCGGGCACCGCCGCCTCCGTCTCGGCGGCCTACGGGACCATGGTCTACCTCGTCTCCGTCGCCGGCGGATGGCTCGCCGACCGCATCCTCGGTTCGTACCGGGCCGTGCTCTGGGGCGGCATCCTGATCGCCTGCGGCCACTACGCCATGGCCGTGCCGACGGCCACCATGACCTGGGTGGGCCTCGGCCTGATCAGCGCGGGCACCGGACTGCTCAAGCCGAACGTGGCCACCATGGTCGGCAAGCTCTACCGGACGGACGACGACCGGCGCGACGCGGGTTTCGCCCTCTACTACATGGCCATCAACATCGGCGCCTTCGCCGGACCGCTGGTCACCGGCTGGCTCGGCGAGCACGAGGGCTGGCACTGGGGCTTCTCCGCCGCCGCCGCCGTCGGGATGACGGCGGGCCTGATCCAGTACGTCCTGGGCCGCCGCCATCTGGCCGGACGCAAGCACTCCGCCGAGTACGCCCTCGCCCCCGACGCGCTGCGCCGCGCCGTGTGGTGGATCGTCGGCGGCGCGCTCGCCTTCGCCGCGCTCGCCACCGCCCTGGCCCTCGTCGGGTGGCTGACCATGGGCCGTTTCGTCGACCTGCTCACCCTCGTCTCGGTGATCGCCCCGATCGCCTACTTCGTGGTGATGTTCCGCAGCCCACGGGTGACGCGCGAGGAACGCGGACGGCTGCGCCCGTACGTGGTCCTCTTCCTGGCCTCGGTCGCCTTCAACTTCATCCTCTTCCAGGCCTACTCGACGATGATGCTGCTGGCCTCCACCAACGCCGAGAGCACGATCCTCGGCTTCGACTTCCCGTCGAGCTGGTACGCCTCCGCGCTCGGCGCGTTCGAGGTGGCGCTGGCCCCGGTCGTCGCCGCGCTGTGGGCCCGGATGGGCCACCGCCAGCCGCACGCCTCCAACAAGATCGCCATCGGAGTGATCCTGGGCGGCCTGTCCTTCCTGCTGATGGTGATCCCGACCTCGGGGCACGACGGGGACGCGTACAAGATGGCCGCCTGGTGGATCGTCGGCTCGTACCTGCTGCTCGGCCTCGGCGACGTCCTGCTGGAGACCTCGGGCATGTCGGCCACCAGCAAGCTCGCCCCGCGGGCCTTCGGCAGCCAGACGATGGCGCTCTGGTTCCTCTCCCTCGCGCTGGCCAACGGCATCCAGGCGCAGGTGGTCAAGCTCTACGGCCAGGTGTCCAACCCCGTGTACTTCGGCCTCAACGGCGCCGTCGCGGTGGCGGCCGGCGTGGTCGTGATGGCGATGGCGCCGTGGCTGCGGCGCACGATGCACCCCGTCCACTGATGCGGCCGGGGGTGCGGGTCCGAGGGATACGTCCGAGGCGATTGGCGGCTGAGACCAGATGATCATCCGTACCGACTTCCCGTACGGGACCACCCACGAGGATGTCCGGATCCCGCTGCCCGACGGCGTCGAGCTGTACGCGCGGATCTGGCGTCCGGTGACGGACGAGCCGGTGCCGGCCCTGCTGGAGTACCTCCCCTACCGGCTCACCGACTGGACCGCCCCGCGCGACGCGCAGCGCCACCCCTGGTACGCGGGCCACGGCTACGCCTCCGTACGGGTGGACGTGCGCGGGCACGGCTGCAGCGGCGGCCGGCCGGGCGACGAGTACGACGCCCGCGAGCTGGCGGACGGGGTCGCGGTGGTGGAGTGGCTGGCGGCGCAGCCGTGGTGCACGGGGTCCGTGGGGATGTTCGGCATCTCGTGGGGCGGATTCAATTCCCTGCAGATCGCGGCGCTGGCCCCCGAGCCGCTGAAGGCGATCGTCACCGTCTGCTCGACGGACGACCGGTACGACAACGACGTGCACTACATGGGCGGCTCGGTGCTCGCCGTGGACATGCACGCGTGGGCGGCGACCATGCTGGCCTTCGCCTCCCGGCCGCCGGACCCGGAGTTCGTCGGCGACGACTGGCGCGCGCGGTGGCTGGACCGGCTGGAGGCGGTGGAACCCCTCGTCCACACCTGGCTCTCCCACCAGACGCGCGATGCCTACTGGCGCCACGGGAGCGTCTGCGAGGACTACGCGGCGATCCGCGCGGCCGTACTCGCGGTCGGCGGCTGGCACGACCCGTACCGGGACACCGTGCTGCGGCTGGCCGAACACCTGCCGGCCGCCCGCGTACGGGGCCTGATCGGGCCCTGGTCGCACCAGTACCCGGACCGCGGCCTGCCGCCGGGACCGGCGATCGGCTTCCTCCAGGAGACGCTGCGCTGGTGGGACCACTGGCTGAAGGGGGCGGACAACGGGGTGATGGACGAGCCGCTGCTGCGCACCTGGATCAGCGACTCGCACCCGCCGGCGACGGTGTACGACGAGCTCCCGGGCCGCTGGGTGGGCGAGAAGTCCTGGCCCTCCGCGTCCGTCATCCCCGTCCCGTACGTGTTCCAGGGCGCGCCCGTGGACGTCGCCTCCCCGCAGCACACCGGGCTGGACGCGGGCCGGTTCTTCCCCTTCGGCAACGAGGCCGACCTGCCGCCGGACCAGCGGGAGGAGGACGCGAAGTCGGCCTGCTTCGAGTTCCCGGTGGGGCGCGAGGAGCCGGTGGAGATCCTGGGGCGGCCGTCGGTGACCCTGCGGCTGCGGCTCGACGTGCCGTACGGGCAGGTGGTCGCCCGGCTCTGCGACGTCGCCCCGGACGGTTCCTCGACGCTGGTCACGCGGGGCGCGCTGAACCTCTCCGCGCGCCGGGGCCGGGACCGGGCGCTGCCCTGGCCGGTGGGCTCGTACGAGGACGTCACCTTCGAGCTGAACGGCATCGGCCACGCCTTCGCGCCGGGGCACCGGATCCGCCTCGCCGTGTCCTCCGCGTACTGGCCGTGGATCTGGCCGCGGGCCGGTTCCGAGGCCGGCTGGACCCTGGATCCGGCGGGCAGCGCGCTGACCCTGCCGGTGCGGGCCGGCTCGGCGGCGGACGGCGGGATCGTCTTCGAGGCCCCGGAGCAGGCGGAGCCGCTGGGGGTGGTCTTCCCGGCGACGCTGGACGAACCGCGCCCGGAGCGGCTGGTCGTACGGGACGTGGCGCGCGGGACGTGGCGGCTGGAGGTGGACCCCCGGTACGGGGGCACGCGGGTGTTCCCGGACGGGCTGGAGTACTCCGAGGACGCGGAGGAGGTGTACGAGATCCAGGACGCGGACGCGCTGTCGGCACGCACGTCCTCGCGCTGGCGGATCCGGCTGCACCGGCCGGAACTGGGCTGGGACGCGCGGGTGGAGACGCGGTCGGAGATCGTCTGCGACGAGGGCGGCTTCCTGACGTCGAACGAGGTGGTGTGCCGGGAGGGGGACGAGGTGGTCTTCCACCGGACGTGGGAGCGGAGGCTGCCGCGGGCGGCGGGCTGAGCGGATCCGCCCTGGCGGGCGGCCCCGGGGCTCCGCCCCGGACCCCGCGCCTCAAACGCCGGCGGGGCTGAAGACCCAGCCTCGCCGGCGTTTGAGGCGCGGGGGTGGGCAGGGCCCGGGAAACGGCTCTAGCCGAACAACCGCTCCAGGACCACCGCGATGCCGTCCGCCTCGTTCGAGAGGGTGATCTCGTCGGCCACCGCCACCAGCTCGTCGTGGGAGTTGGCCATCGCCACCCCGTGGGCGGCCCACGCGAACATCGGGATGTCGTTCGGCATGTCCCCGAAGGCGATCGTCGCGGACGGGGAGGCGCCGAGGATGTCCGCCGCCCGCGCGAGCCCGCTGGCCTTGTCGATGCCCGGCGGTTGGAGTTCCACCGTGTGCTCGCCCGCCATCGTGACGTTCACCAGGTGGCCGACGACCGACCGCGCCACCCGGGTCAGTTCGTCGTCGTCCAGTTCCGGGTGCTGGAGCAGCACTTTGTTGATCGGCGCCGACCACAGGTCGCAGCGCCGGGGGACGCGGACCGTCGGCAGGTGGGGGTGCCACATCCGGTAGCCCGGCCCTATCAGCATCTCCGCGTCCACGCCCTCCTGGTTGACGGCCGCGTAGACCTCGCCGATCTCCGCCTCGATCTTGCCGAGGGCCACCTCGGCCAGCTCCCGGTCCATGGAGACGGAGTGCAGCAGGCGCCCGCGCGCCGCGTCGTACACCTGCGCGCCCTGCCCGCACACCGCGAGCCCGGTGTAGCCGAGCCGGTCCAGGACGTGTCGGACCTGGGGGACAGGGCGTCCGGTGACGATGATGTGCTGGGCACCGGCCGCGCGCGCCGTCGCGAGCGCCTCGTACGAGCGGGCGGAGACGGTGTCCCCGGCTTGCAGCAGAGTCCCGTCCAGATCTGTGGCGATCAAGGCGTAGGGAAGGGCCGGAGGCGGGGCGGAAGTCACGGCGCCTAGGATACGGACCCCTTTGGACAAGTCCTACAAATTGAGCCCGAATCCGGCCTCCCGCACGCCCCATCCGTCACTTTGCGCGCTCCAGTGTCGAGCGGGACAGGGGAAGGGCAGGGAAGTGCACAACCCCGACGGTAAGGCCCTCGATCGACAGCACGCACCAAAAGATCAGATATGACCGGAACTGTGGATACCTGACCATGGCCGTCGTCCTGGGGTGTGTTTCATATCCGACCGGGTACTCGCGCTTTCCTGCGGGATCCTGAGTAGCGTGTCCCGCACCGTGTCTACCGGGACACCCCCGGACCGCGTCGAAAGCGAGGCAGTACCCCATGCCCCAGCAGAGCCCCCTCGATGTCCCCGAGGGCGACCCGTTCGGGCCGCACAACCTCCCCTACGGCGTCTTCTCGACCGCCGCGGAAGGCCGCCGCCGGATCGGTGTGCGCATCGGCGGACACGCGCTCGACGCGGGGGCGGCCGCGGCCGCGCTCGGCTCCCCGTACGCCGGGCTGCTCGGGCAGGCCTCCCTCAACCCGCTGCTGGCCGCCGGCCGCACCGCCTGGCGCGATGTCCGCCGCGCGCTGACCGCCTGGGTGACCGACCCCGGCCACCGCCCCACCGTCGAGCCGCACCTGCTGCCGCTCGACGAGGTCACCCTGCACCTGCCGTACGAGGTCGCCGACTACGTCGACTTCTACGCGAGCGAGCACCACGCCACCAACGTCGGCAAGATGTTCCGCCCGAACGGCGACGCGCTGACCCCCAACTGGAAGCACCTCCCGATCGGCTACCACGGCCGCTCCGGCACCCTCGTGGTCTCCGGCACCGATGTGGTGCGCCCCTCCGGTCAGCGCAAGGCGCCCGGCGACCCGGCACCCGTCTTCGGTCCCTCGGTGAAGCTCGACATCGAGGCCGAGGTCGGCTTCGTCGTCGGCGCCCCCTCCGAGCTGGGCACGCCGGTGCCGCTGGGCGCGTTCGAGGACCACGTCTTCGGGCTGTTCCTGCTCAACGACTGGTCGGCGCGGGACATCCAGGCCTGGGAGTACGTGCCGCTCGGCCCGTTCCTCGGCAAGTCCTTCGCCACCTCCGTCTCCGCCTGGGTCACCCCGCTGGAGGCCCTGGACGCCGCCCGGGTCGCACCGCCCGCCCGCGACTTCCCGCTCCTGCCCTACCTGGACGACGCCGCCCTCGACCGCCCCGGCGGCTTCGACCTGCGCATCACCGTCTCGATCAACGGGCAGGAGGTGGCGCAGCCGCCCTTCGCCACCATGTACTGGACGGCCGCCCAGCAGCTCGCCCACATGACCGTCAACGGCGCCTCCCTGCGCACCGGTGACGTCTTCGGCTCCGGCACCGTCAGCGGTCCCGAGGTCGGCCAGCGCGGCTCGCTGCTGGAGCTCACCTGGAACGGCCGCGACGCCATCGAGCTCACCGACGGCAAGCGCACCTTCCTGGAGGACGGGGACACCGTCACCCTGACCGCCTGGGCCCCCGGCCCGGACGGCACGCGGGTCGGCCTCGGCGAGGTCGTCGGCCGCATCGTGGGATCGCGCTAGTCCACCCCTCGGTCGGCGGGGTGGCGGATCTTTCCACCACCCCGCCGAAACCGCAGGTCACAGCCCTGCGTAAGCGCCGCCGAGTGGCGCAACACTGCGGCAACACCACCGGCGCCGGGCCGCCGGTACGTTCCCTGCCATGCCAGCCGAACGAACCGCCACGCACACCGTCCCGGTCGCCGCCGCGCGCCGCCGGCGACTGCGCGCGGACCAGGCGCGGCAGCTCGCCGACCTGCTGCGCCACCAGGTCCTGGCGGGCGGCCACCCCGGCGGGATCCTCCCCCTGGAAGGCGAACTCGCCGCCTCCTACGGCGCCGGCCGCAACACCGTCCGCCAGGCCCTCGACCTGCTGCGCGGCGAGCGGCTCGTGGAGCGCCGCCCGGGCCTGGGCACCGTCGTGGTCTGCGAGAAGTACCCGCACGGCCTGGACCGCCTGCAAGGCCTGGCCGAGACCCTGAACGAGCACGGCCGGGTGACCAACGAGGTCCGCACGGTCGGCCCCGTCCGCGCCCCCGCCCCGGTCGCCGGGCGACTCGGCCTGCCCGAGCACGCGGACGTGCTCTACATCGAACGGCTTCGGCACCTGAACGGGCTGCCGCTCTCCCTCGACCTCACCTACATCCCGATGGACATCGGCGCCGGACTGCTGGGCTGCGACCTGGAGAACACCGACGTCTTCCGGCTCCTTGAGCAGCTGACCGGGCAGCCGCTCGGCCACGCCGAGATCACCCTCGAGGCCGTCAACGCCGACGCGCACTCCGCCGCCGTCCTCCAGGCCCCGCGCGGGGCGGCCGTCCTGATGCTGGAGCGCCTCACCCACCTGGGCGACGGCCGCCCCGTGGACCTGGAGTTCATTCGCTTCCGCGGCGACCGGATCACCATGAGCGGCCTGCTGCGTCGCCGCCTCTGACCGCCTCCCGCCGACCTCTGGCCTCCGACCTTCCGACCTTCCGACCTTCTGCGTACCCACCTTCCTGGAGACAGCCATGCCTGTGGTCCCCCAGCGCGGCGACGTGCCCGTGACCATCGACGAGTCCCTGTGCATCGACGGCTGCACGCTCTGCGTCGACATGTGTCCGCTCGACTCGCTCGCGATCCGCGAGGACGACGGCAAGGCCTACATGCACGTCGACGAGTGCTGGTACTGCGGCCCGTGCGCCGCCCGCTGTCCCACCGGCGCGGTCACCGTCAACATGCCCTACCTGCTCCGGTGAAAGGCACCTCCCCCATGCGCACGACGCGTCCGAAGGCGCTGGCGCCCGCCGCGCTCGCCCTGCTCCTCGCCGCCGTGGCCACGGCCTGCTCGGGCTCGGCGGGGGCCGCCGACTCCAGGACGGTCACGGTGACCGTCGGCTACCAGTCCAAGACCATCAACACCGTCACCGCCGGCACCCTGCTGCGCTCCCTCGGCTACTTCGAGGAGGAGCTCGCCGCGCGCGGCCGGAAGGACGGCGTCACCTACAAGGTGGACTGGCAGGACTACGCCACCGGCGCCCCCATCACCGCGCAGATGACCGCCGGCAAGATCGACATCGGCTCGATGGGCGACTTCCCGCTCCTCATCAACGCGGTGCGCGGCAAGGAGCTGAAGCAGCCCACCCGCCTGGTCTCCGTGACCGGCTACAACCTGCGCGGCGGGCTCAACACCATGGTCACCGCACCGGATTCGAAGCTGGAGTCGCTGGCCGACCTGCGCGGCAAAAAGGTCTCGACGAGCGTCGGATCGGCGGCCGACGGAACCCTGGTACGGGCCCTGCGGCGCGCCGGGATCGATCCGTCCAGCGGGATCGAGAAGCTCAACCAGCAACCCAGCGTGGGCGCTTCGGCCCTCCAGGCGGGCAGTGTCGACGCACTCTCGCAGTTCGTGGCCTGGCCGGGGCAGCTGGCGTACGAGGGCCGCGCCAAGGCCCTTTACGACGGCGCCGAGTTGAACGTGCCGACCTTCCACGGGGTCACCGTGCGGGAGAAGTTCGCCACGGAGCGGGCCGGCGTCCTGGACGACTTCCTGCGGGCCCAGCGCCGGGCCACCGACCACCTGCGTACGGAGCCGGTCGCGGCCGCCGAGTCGGTGGCGAAGGAGACCGGACTGCCGGCGGAGGTGGTGTACCTCTACAACGGGGCGAACGGCATCGCGACCTTCGACCCGGCCCTGCGCCCGGAGCTGATCGAGGCGCTGAAGCAGGACGTTCCGGTGCTGAAGGACGCCAAGCTGGTCGGTGACGTGGACGTGGACGCCTTCGTGGACCCGGCGCCGCTGGCGCGGGTGACGGCGGCCGGAACGGGGACGGAGCCCTACCCCCGGGCGGTGGCCGCCCGCCCCGAGCTGTGGCTGAAGGGGCAGGCCCGCACGACGTCCTTCGATTCGCCGCGCGAGCTGCTGAAGGCGGCTCGCGGCGCGGACGTCCGGGCGGCGTACGTGCCGGACGCGGTGACCGGCACGCTCTGGTTCGCGGACAAGGCGGTGTGGGTCGCCGAGGGGCCGGAGCTGCGGGCCTTCGTCACGCCCGCAGGCGCGCAGGCGTACGTGGCCGCGCACCAGGGATCAGGGGCGCGGATCGTGAGCTTCGCCGAGGCCGGAGCCCTGGCGTCATGACGGGCGGCCGCTGGTTGCTGCGGGCGGCCTCGCTCGGCGCGGCCCTGCTCGTATGGCAGGGGTTGACCTCGCTGGACGTGAACCTGTGGCTGCGCTTCGAGCAGTTCCCGACGGTCGGCGAGGTGGCCGAGGCGTTCGCCGAGCGGGCCGGGACCGGACCCTTCTGGCAGGACCTGGCCTCCAGCTTGCGCCGGATCGTGACGGGCTTCGCGCTCGCCGCGGTCCTGGGCGTGGCGGTGGGTACGGCGATCGCCCGGTCCCGGATCGCGGCCGACGTGCTGGGCCCGCTGCTGGAGGTGCTGCGTCCGGTCCCGGCGATCGCGCTGGTCCCGGTGGCGATCCTGCTGTTCCCCTCCAACGAGCAGGGGATCGTGTTCATCACCTGCACGGCCGCCTTCTTCCCGGTGCTGGTCTCGACGCGGCACGCGGTGGGGGCGCTGACCCCGGTGTGGGAGGAGGCGGTCCTGACCATGGGCGGCGGGCGGGCCCGGATCCTCTTCTCGGTGGTGCTGCCGGGGGCCCTGCCGGGCATCTTCGGGGGCCTGTCGGTCGGGATCGGGGTGGCCTGGATCTGTGTGATCTCGGCCGAGATGATCTCCGGCGAGTACGGGGTCGGCTACCGGACCTGGCAGGACTACACGGTGATCGACTACCCCGGCGTCCTCGTCGGCATGGTCACCATCGGCGCGTTGGGCTGGCTGACCTCCACCGCGGTGGAGCGGGCGGGCCGGCGCCTGACGCGATGGCTCCCGGCACGCGAGACCTCCGGCTCGGCGGCGTCCGCCGCCACCCGCACCCGTACGGGGCGGGCCCCCGGCCGATCACCCCGGGCCCCGCTGCCGGCCACGGCCACAGCCACGGCCCGTGGCGGCGCGAACGGCCCGCATCGCGGAGCGGGGACCTTCCCCGAGCAGACCCGAGAGGTGACCTCATGAGCCTGACCCAGGCGGATGCCCGGACCGGTCCCGGCGCCGCGACGCACCCCGCGCCGCACGGGGCACGGCTCGCGCTGCGCGGCGTACGGCTGGGGCACAGCGGGAACGCGGTGCTCGACGGGGTCGACCTGACGGTCGAACCCGGGGAGGTGCTCGCCGTCGTGGGCCCGTCCGGCTGCGGCAAGTCCACGCTCCTGCGCACCCTCGCGGGGCTGCTGCCGCCGCTCGACGGCGTGGTGGAACAGGACGGCGCCCCGGTCCGCGGCCCGGACGCCGACCGGGCCCTGGTCTTCCAGGACGACGCCCTGCTCCCCTGGCGCACCGTGCGGGCCAATGTCGAACTCCCGCTCGCCGTCGCGCGCTCGTGGGGCCCGCCCGAGGAGCAGGGCGCGGGACGGCCGTCCGACGGCTCCGGACCGGACGGGCAGGACGCGGTGCCCGGCCGGGGCCGCCGCTCCGCCGTGTTCGGCCTGTCCCGTGCCGCCCGGCGGGCCCGCCGGCGGATCGCCGATCAGTGGCTGGAGCGGGTCGGCCTGGAGGAGCACGCGCACAAGTTCCCGCACCAGCTCTCGGGCGGGCAACGCCAGCGCGTGCAGCTGGCCCGCGCCCTCGCCGCGCGCCCGCGCGCCGTCCTGATGGACGAACCCTTCGGGGCACTCGACGCCCAGACCCGCGCCGAGATGCAGGACCTCCTCGTGGACGTCCTCAAGGGCACCGGCGCGAGCGTCGTCTTCGTCACCCACGACGTGGACGAGGCGCTGTTCCTCGGCGACCGCGTCGCACTGCTCGCCGCCGCGCGGGTGGTCCCCGTACCGCGACCGCGCGACCGCGTGGCCTCGAACGCCGGGCTCCGGCAGCAGATCATCAACTCACTCTGAAGGGCCGCACCATGGACATCCCGGCGATGGACATCCCCGCCATCGGCGACGCCGAGGAACTCTCCTGCGACGTCCTGGTCATCGGCGGCGGCACCGCCGGCACGATGGCGGCGCTGACCGCCGCGGAACGGGGAGCGCGGGTCCTGCTCCTGGAGAAGGCGCACGTGCGCCACTCCGGGGCGCTCGCCATGGGCATGGACGGGGTCAACAACGCCGTCGTCCCGGGTCGCGCGGAGCCCGACGACTACGTCGCCGAGATCACCCGCGCCAACGACGGCATCGTCGACCAGTCCACGGTCCGCCAGACCGCCACCCGCGGGTTCGCGATGGTGCAGCGCCTGGAGTCGTACGGGGTGAAGTTCGAGAAGGACGAGCACGGCGAGTACGCGGTGCGTCAGGTCCACCGTTCGGGCTCCTACGTCCTGCCCATGCCCGAGGGCAAGGACGTCAAGAAGGTCCTCTACCGGCAGCTGCGGCGCCGCGAGATGCGCGAGCGGATCCGGATCGAGAACCGGGTGATGCCGGTGCGGGTCCTCACCTCGCCCGAGGACGGCCGGGCGATCGGCGCGGCCGCCTTCAACACCCGCACCGGGGCCTTCGTGACCGTGCGCGCCGGGGCGGTGATCCTGGCGACCGGCCCGTGCGGACGGCTCGGACTGCCGGCCTCCGGATACCTGTACGGCACGTACGAGAACCCGACCAACGCGGGCGACGGCTACGCGATGGCCTACCACGCGGGCGCCGCGCTGACCGGGATCGAGTGCTTCCAGATCAACCCGTTGATCAAGGACTACAACGGGCCGGCGTGCGCGTACGTCGCGAACCCCTTCGGCGGCTACCAGGTCAACCGGCACGGCGACCGCTTCGTCGACTCCGACTACTGGTCGGGACAGATGATGGCGGAGTTCGCGGCCGAACTCGCCTCGGACCGGGGCCCGGTGTACCTCAAGCTCAGCCACCTCCCGGAGGAGTCGGTGGCCTCCCTGGAGGCCGTCCTGCACACCACCGAACGGCCGACGCGCGGCACCTTCCACGCGGGCCGCGGTCACGACTACCGCACGCACGACATCGAGATGCACATCTCGGAGATCGGGCTGTGCGGCGGCCACTCGGCGTCCGGGGTCCGGGTGGACGACCACGCCCGCACCACGGTGCCGCGGCTGTACGCGGCCGGGGACCTGGCCTCCGTACCGCACAACTACATGATCGGCGCGTTCGTCTTCGGCGATCTGGCGGGCGGGGACGCGGCCCGGTACACGGCCTACGAGGGCGCGCTGCCGGCCGATCAGCTGGCGGCGGCCCACGAGCTGATCTACCGGCCGCTGCGCCACCCGGAGGGGCCGCCGCAGCCGCAGGTGGAGTACAAGCTGCGGCGGTTCGTGAACGACTACGTGGCCCCGCCCAAGACGGGCGCGAAGCTCTCGCTCGCCGTGGCCGCCTTCGACCGGATGACCGGCGAGATCGCGGAGATGGGCGCGCGGACCGCGCACGAGCTGATGCGGTGCGCGGAGGTGTCCTTCATCCGGGACTGCGCGGAGATGGCGGCCCGCTCCTCGCTGGCCCGTACCGAGTCCCGCTGGGGGCTCTACCACGAGCGGCTCGACCACCCGGAGCGCGACGACACGGGCTGGCTGCACCATCTGGACCTGCGCAAGTCGGCTTCGGGGGCGATGGAGTTCACCGCCCGGCCGGTGGAGCCGTACCTGGTGCCCGTCGACGGGTTCGCCCCGGCCGGCGGCCCCTCACGGCACCTCGGCGAGGTCGACCTGGTCCCGGTGGCCACGGCGGGAGCACGCGAGGCGGCCCCGGCGGCCCGTGCGCAGGCCGCGCCGGATCCGCAGGCCGCGTCGGTGTCGCAGGCCGCGCCGGTCCCACAGGGTCGGCAGGCCGCGCCGGTGCCCGGCGGCGTCCCGGGCGCCTCGCCCCGGATCCTCGAACTGCTCTCGCTGGCCGAGGCGTCGCCCGACCTGGCCGCGCTCACGCCGTATCTGACCGACCCCGATCCGGCGGTGCGGGCCGCGGCCGTGGCCGCGCTCGGCGAGACCGTACCGGCCGACGCCGGCCCCGCGCTGGCCGAACGGCTCGCGGACGCGGATCCCGCCGTACGGGCGGCCGCCGCGGCCGCGCTGCGCGAGCTCGTGGAGGTCCTGCCGGGCGGGCCGGAGCTGGGGGCGGGCCTGCGCGCCGCCCTTGCCGTGCCCGACGCGGCGGTGCGCTCGGCCGCGCTCGAAGTACTGCGGGCGCTACGGCTCGGCGACGTGGAGCTGTACGCCGCCGCGCTGGCCGACGCCGACCCGGAGGTCCGCATCCACGCGGTGCGGGCGCTGGTCTCGGTGGACGCCGCCGGGGAGCTGGCCGCGGCCGCCGCCGACCCGGCCCGCGAGGTCCGGGTGGCGGTGGCCAAGGGCCTGGCCTCGGTGCACACCCCGGCGCCTGCCCCGTTGGACCCGCTGCTGGCCGACGCCGATCCGCTGGTGCGGGGGGCGGCGTTGGCGGCCCTGGCCCGGACCGGCTGCCCGGACGGGTACGCCCGTACCGCGGTGGCGGCTCTGGCCGACGCCGCCTGGCAGGTCCGGGCGGGCGCGGCGACCGGGCTGTCGGCGGCCGGCGCGGAGGCGGCCGTACCGGCCCTGGCCAAGACCCTGGCCGATGCCAACGCCGATGTCCGCAAGGCCGCGGTGCTCGCGCTGCTGGCCCACCGGGACACCGCACAGGCCCGGGCGGCCCTCGCCACGGCGGTCTCGGACCCGGACGCGGACGTCCGCGCGTACGCCGCCCGCGGCTGAGCCCCGGCCCCGGCCCCGGCCCCCGTTCGGAGGCGCGCCACGTGCGGCCGGCGGGCGGGGCCGGGATGGTGGACGGACGAATGGGAAGCGGGAACCCGTACCCCGTACCCCCACTGCGAGGAGCCGCCGCCATGCTTGTCCGTCGTCTGCACACCGTCCTGGCCTGCGCGGCCGCCGTATCGCTCGGTCTGGTCGCCGTGGCCCCGGCCCAGGCGGTCGAGGGGCCCGCGCCCGACCCGCGCGACGCGAAGGCCATGCGGGACATGGCGACGGCGATGGCGGCGACCGCCAAGTACGCGGACGAGCGGCAGGCCATCAAGGACGGGTACGTCCCGAAGGGCCAGGAGTGCATGACCAACCCGTTCGGGGTGGGCGCGATGAACTACCACTACGTCAAGCAGGCCAACTGGGGTTCGAAGGACCCCGCGAGGCCCACCGCGCTCCTCTACAGCCGGGACAAGGACAAGAACGGCCGCCGCAGGCTGGAGACGGTGGAGTGGATGTCCACCGACCGGGACCAGGACCTGAAGACCTCCGACGACCGGCCGAGCATGTTCGGGCTGCCCTTCGACGGGCCGATGCCGGGCCACTGGGCGGGCATGCCCAAGCACTACGACCTGCACATGTGGGCGTACAAGAAGAACCCGGCGGGCCGCTTCCACAACTGGAACACGGCCCTGACCTGCCCGATCAAGCCCCCCACCCCGGGCAACCCGGCCGCGGCCCACGGGCACGGTCACTAGGCCGTCACCCGCCATGCGGTCAAGTGCTGTACGCATATGACTCACCCATAAGGACGGCCTCTCCGGGAATTTCGGGCGATACGCTGGTCGGACTCGCGAGACTCCGTGGCATGGGAGCACTACCGATGAGCGTCGATCCCGAGACCCCTGAGCAGGAGCCCGCCCCGCGCTGGCCCGTCCCGCCCGCGGGCGGGTGGACGGCCGACGATCTTGACCGGCTTCCCAACCTGCCTCCGCACACGGAGCTGATCGACGGGAGCCTGATCTTCGTGAGTCCGCAGACCCGTTTCCACATGCGAGCCCTGCGATTCTTCGAATGGCAACTCGAATCACTGGTTCCGGACGGACTCGAAGTGATGAGAGAGTTCACCATCGACATCGACCGACTGAACCGGCCCGAGCCGGACGTCCTCGTCGTCGACGAGGAACTGGCCCGGGGTCCCGGGCAACAGGCGCGGATCCCGGTCGCGTCCGTCCGGCTGGCCATCGAGGTCGTCTCTCCTGATTCGATCGGCCGGGACCGCGAGACCAAGCCGGCGAAATACGCCCGCGCGGGAATCCCCCACTACTGGCGGGTCGAGAACAAGAACGACCGGGCAGTGGTCTACGTCTTCGAACTCGAACCGGCCACGCGCGCCTACGTCGCCACGGGCATCTTCCACGACCGGCTGACGGTCACGGTCCCCTTCCCCGTCGATCTGGACCTCACCACCATCACACCGAAAGGGCTACCGGAGTAGCCCCACGCACGGCGAAGGGCCCGGCTCCCCCGTGGGAGCCGGGCCCTTCGCCGTGTGGCGGACCGGTCAGCGGACGAAGGTGCTCGCCTGCCCCGCCAGGTCCAGGAAGTACTGCGGGGCGAGGCCCAGGACCAGGGTGACCGCGACGCCCACCGCGATGGTGGTCATCGTCAGCGGCGAGGGAACCGCCACCGTCGGGCCGTCGGCCTTCGGCTCGCTGAAGAACATCAGGACGATCACCCGGATGTAGAAGAACGCGGCGATCGCGGACGACAGGACACCGATCACGACCAGGACCCCGGCGCCGCTCTCCGCCGCCGCCTTGAACACCGCGAACTTGCCGGTGAAGCCGGAGGTGAGCGGGATACCCGCGAAGGCGAGCAGGAACACCGCGAAGACGGCCGCCGTCAGCGGTGAACGCCGGCCGAGACCTGCCCACTTGGACAGGTGCGTGGCCTCGCCGCCGGCGTCCCGCACCAGCGTGACCACCGCGAAGGCGCCGATCGTCACGAAGGAGTAGGCGGCCAGGTAGAAGAGGACGGACTGGACTCCCTGCGCCGAGGTCGCGATCACACCGGCCAGGATGAAGCCGGCGTGCGCGATCGAGGAGTAGGCCAGCAGCCGCTTGACGTCCGTCTGGGTCACGGCGATCACCGCACCCGCCAGCATGGTGACGATGGCGACCGCCCACATCACCGGCCGCCAGTCCCAGCGCAGCCCCGGCAGGACCACGTACAGGAGGCGCAGGAGGGCGCCGAAGGCGGCCACCTTGGTCGCCGCCGCCATGAAACCGGTGATCGGGGTCGGGGCGCCCTGGTAGACGTCCGGGGTCCACATGTGGAAGGGGACCGCGCCGACCTTGAAGAGCAGTCCCATCAGGATCAACGCGCCGCCGATCAGCAGCAGCGCGTCGTTGCCCATGGTGGAGGCCAGCGCCGGATCGATCTTCGCGACCGTGCCGTCGACCACGTCGGCGATCACGGCGTACGAGACCGAGCCCGCGTACCCGTAGAGCAGGGCGATGCCGAAGAGGAGGAAGGCGGAGGAGAAGGCACCCAGGAGGAAGTACTTCACCGCGGCCTCCTGCGACATCAGCCGCTGGCGGCGGGCGAGGGCGCAGAGCAGGTACAGCGGGAGGGAGAACACCTCGAGGGCGATGAACAGCGTCAGCAGGTCGTTCGCCGCCGGGAAGATCAGCATGCCGGCGATCGCGAACAGGGCCAGCGGGAAGACCTCGGTGGTGGTGAAGCCCGCCTTGACGGCGGCCTTCTCACTGTCGCTGCCCGGTACGGACGCCGCCTGGGCGGCGAAGGAGTCCACCCGGTTGCCGTGCGCCGCCGGGTCCAGCCGCCGTTCGGCGAAGGTGAAGACCGCGACGATCGAGGCCAGCAGGATGGTGCCCTGCAGGAAGAGCGCCGGGCCGTCCACGGCGATGGCGCCCATCGCGGCGATGTGCGCCTTGCCCGAGCCGTACCCGCCGGCCGCGAGGCCGACGACCGCGGCGAAGGCCGAGGCCAGGGCGGCGACGGCGAGGAAGACCTGGACGTAGTAGCGGGCCTTGCGGGGCACGAAGGCCTCGACGAGGATCCCGAGCACCGCCGCGCCCACCACGATCAGCGTGGGTGCGAGCTGTGCGTACTCGATGGTCGGTGCCGGGATCCGATCGGCCGGTACCTCGGCCGCCAGTGTCCACAGGCTGTGGGCGGAAGTCAGCGTGCTCACTTCGCCACCTCCCCGTTCTTGGCTTCGACGTCGACCTCGGGCTGCGGGTCCGTCTGCTTCACGTCCGACATGGTGTGCTCCACCGCCGGGTTGACGATGTCGGTGAGCACCTTGGGGTAGACGCCCAGCCCGATCAGCAGGGCGATCAGCGGGGCGACCACCAGTACCTCCCGCAGGCGCAGGTCCGGCATGGTGCGGACCTCCTCCTTCACGGGGCCGGTCATGGTGCGCTGGTAGAGCACCAGCGTGTAGAGGGCGGCCAGCACGATGCCGGTGGTGGCGATGATGCCGACGACCGGGTACCGGGCGAACGTGCCGACCAGGACCAGGAATTCGCTGACGAAGGGCGCGAGGCCCGGCAGCGAGAGGGTGGCGAGGCCGCCGATCAGGAAGGTGCCGGCGAGGACCGGGGCCACCTTCTGGACGCCGCCGTAGTCGGCGATGAGTCGCGAGCCGCGCCGCGAGATCAGGAAGCCGGCCACCAGCATCAACGCCGCCGTCGACAGGCCGTGGTTGACCATGTAGAGGGTGGCGCCGGACTGGCCCTGGGAGGTCATCGCGAAGATGCCCAGGATGATGAAGCCGAAGTGCGAGATCGAGGCGTAGGCGACCAGCCGCTTGATGTCCCGCTGGCCGACCGCGACCAGCGCGCCGTAGACGATGCTGATCAGGGCCAGGACGAGGATCACCGGCGTGGCCCACTTGCTGGCGTCGGGGAAGAGCCCGAGGCAGAAGCGGAGCATCGCGAAGGTGCCGACCTTGTCGACGACCGCGGTGATCAGTACGGCGACCGGGGCGGTGGACTCACCCATCGCGTTCGGCAGCCAGGTGTGCAGCGGCCAGAGCGGCGCCTTCACCGCGAAGGCGAAGAAGAAGCCCAGGAAGAGCAGCCGCTCGGTGTTGGTGGACATGTCGAGCGTGCCCGCGGCCCGGGCGGCGGTGATCTCCTGGAGGGAGAAGTTCCCGGCGACCACGTAGAGGCCGATGACGGCCGCGAGCATGATCAGGCCGCCGACCAGGTTGTAGAGGAGGAACTTGACCGCCGCGTACGAACGCTGCGTGGCCGCATTCTCCTCGGAGCCGCCGTGGGCCCGGTCCCCGAAGCCGCCGATGAGGAAGTACATCGGGATGAGCATGGCTTCGAAGAAGATGTAGAAGAGGAAGACGTCGGTGGCCTCGAAGGAGATGATCACCATCGCCTCGACCAGCAGGATCAGGGCGAAGAAGCCCTGGGTCGGCCGCCACCGGGAGCTCTTGGTCTCGAGGGGGTCGGCGTCGTGCCAGCCGGCCGCGATCACGAAGGGGATCAGGAGCGCGGTGAGCCCGATGAGCACCACCCCGATCCCGTCCACGCCCAGCTCGTAGCGGACGCCGAAGTCGGCGATCCAGGGCCGGGATTCGGTGAGCTGGTAGCGGTCACCGGTCGGGTCGAACCGGATCGCGACGAGCACGGCCAGGGCCAGTGTCGCCAGCGAGAAGAGCAGCGCGAGCCACTTGGCGGCGGTCCTGCGGGCGGCCGGGACGGCCGCCGTCAGGATCGCGCCGACCGCGGGGACCGCGGCCGTCACCGTCAGAAGCGGGAAACTCATTTCACACCGCCCTCATCAGCAGGGTCGCGGCGATCAGTACCACCGTGCCCCCGAACATCGAGACCGCGTAGCTGCGGGCGTAGCCGTTCTGCAGCTTGCGCAGGCGGCCCGAGAGTCCGCCGACCGAGGCGGCCGTCCCGTTGACCACCCCGTCGACCACGCTGTGGTCGAGGTACACGAGCGAGCGGGTCAGGTGCTCCCCGCCGCGCACCAGCACGACGTGGTTGAAGTCGTCCTGGTAGAGGTCCTTGCGGGCCGCCCGGGTGAGGAGCGAGCCGCGCGGGGCGACGACCGGGACGGGCCCCCGGCCGTACATGGCCCAGGCGATGCCGACTCCGACGAGGAGCATCACCATGGTGGCGGCGGTCACGGTCATGGCGCTGACCGGCGAGTCGCCGTGGGAGTAACCGGTGACGGGCTCCAGCCACTTCAGGAAGCGCTCGCCGATCTCGAAGAAGGCGCCGGCGAAGACCGAGCCGAAGGCCAGGATGACCATCGGGACGGTCATGGACTTCGGGGACTCGTGCGGGTGCGGCGGGTGACCTTCCGCATCGGGCTGCCAACGCTTCTCGCCGAAGAAGGTGAGGAGCATGACGCGGGTCATGTAGAAGGCGGTGATGCCGGCGCCCAGCAGGGTCACACCGCCCAGGATCCAGCCCTCGGTGCCGCCCTTCGCGAAGGCCGCTTCGATGATCATGTCCTTGGAGAAGAAGCCCGACAGGCCCGGGAAGCCGATGATGGCCAGGTACCCGAGGCCGAAGGTCACGAAGGTGACCGGCATGTACTTCCGCAGGCCCCCGTACTTGCGCATGTCGACCTCGTCGTTCATCCCGTGCATCACGGAACCGGCGCCGAGGAAGAGGCCCGCCTTGAAGAAGCCGTGCGTCACCAGGTGCATGATCGCGAAGACGTAGCCGATCGGGCCGAGGCCGGCGGCGAGGATCATGTAGCCGATCTGCGACATCGTCGAGCCCGCCAGGGCCTTCTTGATGTCGTCCTTCGCGCAACCGACGATCGCACCGAAGAGCAGCGTGACCGCGCCCACGACGGTGACCACCAACTGGGCGTCCGGCGCCCCGTTGAAGATGGCGGCCGAGCGGACGATCAGGTACACGCCCGCCGTCACCATGGTGGCCGCGTGGATCAGGGCCGAGACCGGGGTCGGGCCCTCCATCGCGTCCCCGAGCCAGGACTGCAGCGGGACCTGGGCCGACTTGCCGCAGGCGGCGAGCAGCAGCATCAGGCCGATGGCGGTGAGCTTGCCCTCCGAGGCCTCGCCCGCCGCGCCGAACACCGGCCCGAAGGTGAAGGTCCCGAAGGTGGTGAACATCAGCATGATCGCGATCGACAGGCCGATGTCGCCGACGCGGTTGACCAGGAAGGCCTTCTTCGCGGCGGTGGCCGCGCTGGGCTTGTGCTGCCAGAAGCCGATCAGGAGGTACGAGGCGAGGCCCACGCCCTCCCAGCCGAAGTACAGCAGCAGGTAGTTGTCGGCGATGACCAGGAGCAGCATCGCCGCGACGAACAGGTTGAGGTAGCCGAAGAAGCGGCGGCGGCGCTCGTCGTGCTCCATGTACCCGATCGAGTACACGTGGATGAGCGTGCCCACCCCGGAGATCAGCAGGACGAAGGTCATCGACAGCTGGTCCAGCTGGAAGGCCATGTCCGCCTGGAAGCCCTCGACGGGGATCCAGGTGTACAGCTTCTGGGTCAGGGTCCGGTCCTCGGCCGTGCGCCCCAGCATGTCGGCGAACAGGGCGACGCCGATCCCGAAGGAGACGGCCGCGAGCAGGGTGCCGATCCAGTGACCGACCTTGTCGAGGCGTCGGCCGCCGCAGAGCAGCACCACCGCTCCGAGCAGGGGCGCTGCCACCAGCAGCGCAATCAGGTTCTCCACAGCGACCCCTTACAGCTTCATCAGGCTGGCGTCGTCGACCGAGGCCGAGTGGCGGGTACGGAACAGCGACACGATGATCGCCAGGCCGACCACGACCTCCGCGGCGGCGACGACCATCGTGAAGAACGCGATGATCTGGCCGTCGAGGTTGCCGTGCATCCGGGAGAACGCGACGAAGGCGAGGTTGCAGGCGTTGAGCATCAGCTCGACGCACATGAACAGCACGATCGCGTTCTTGCGGATCAGGACCCCGGTGGCACCGATGGTGAACAGCAGGGCCGCCAGGTACAGGTAGTTGACCGGATTCACTTCGAGGCCTCCTCACGGCCGAGGCGCTCCGCGGAGGCCTGCTCCAGTGCCTTGAGGTCGTCGAGCGCCTGGCCGGAGACGTCCCGGATCTGACCCCGGGCACGCAGCGTGCGGTTGACGGTGAGCTCGGACGGGGTGCCGTCCGGCAGCAGACCGGGGACGTCCACCGCGTTGTGCCGGGCGTAGACGCCGGGCGCGGGCAGCGGCGGGAGCTGGACGCCCTCGCGGACCCGCTTCTCGGCGAGCTCGCGCTGGGTGGCGGCCCGTTCGGTGCGCTCGCGGTGGGTGAGCACCATCGCGCCGACGGCCGCGGTGATCAGCAGCGCGCCGGTGATCTCGAAGGCGAAGACGTACTTGGTGAAGATCAGCTGCGCCAGGCCCTCGATGTGCCCGCCGGAGTTGACCCGGCCGAGCCCGTTGAAGTGGGTGAGCCCGGCGTTGGCGATGCCGCCGATCAGCAGGATGCCGAAGCCCAGCGCGCACAGGGCGGCCATCCAGCGCTGTCCCTTGATGGTCTCCTTCAGAGAGTCGGCGGCGGTGACGCCGACGAGCATGACCACGAAGAGGAAGAGCATCATGATGGCGCCGGTGTAGACGATGACCTGGACGACGCCCAGGAAGTACGCCCCGTTGGCGAGGTAGAAGACAGCCAGGATGATCATCGTCCCGGCGAGGCTGAGGGCGCTGTGCACCGCCTTCTTCATCAGGATCGTGGCCAGTGCGCCGATGACGGCGATCGTGCCCAGGATCCAGAACTGGATCGCCTCGCCCGTGGAGGTCATGGTCGCGGAGGCGGCGAGGGCGCTCATGCCGGCGCTCATACGTCGACCTCCTCGGACTGCCCGTTCTCCGGGGCGACCTCACCCTTGGAGACGGCGACCTGCCGGACGGTGCCCGGGGCGGCCCCGGTCACCAGTCCGCGGTAGTAGTCGGTGTCGTCCGTGCCGGGGAAGATCGAGTGCGGGGCCTCGACCATGCCCTCGGTCAGACCGGAGAGCAGCTGCTCCTTGGTGTAGATGAGCGATTCGCGGCTGGAGTCGGCCAGTTCGAACTCGTTCGTCATGGTCAGCGCCCTCGTCGGGCACGCCTCGACGCACAGCCCGCACAGGATGCAGCGGGCGTAGTTGATCTGGTAGACGCGGCCGTACCGCTCACCCGGGGAGTAGCGCTCCTCCTCGGTGTTGTCCGCGCCCTCCACATAGATGGCGTCGGCGGGACAGGCCCAGGCACACAGCTCGCACCCGATGCACTTCTCCAGACCGTCGGGGTGCCGGTTGAGCTGATGCCGTCCGTGGAAGCGCGGTGCGGTCGTCTTCTGCTGTTCCGGGTACTGCTCGGTGAGGCGCTTCTTGAACATGGCCTTGAAGGTCACGCCGAAGCCCGCCACCGGGTTCTGCCACTTCTCGTCGGACATCTCTCAAGCCTCCTCTCGGTCACTGTCAGTATTCGTCCCACCACTGACAATCAGCTCCCGCTCGGTGCGGGACCGCCTGCGGGGTACGGGTGCCAGGTGCTGGCCGGGCTTGGGCGGTACGGGGAATCCGCCCGCCAGCGGGTCGAAGGGCTCGTCGTCGTGCGCCGCCTCGACGGCCGCCGTCTTCTCCCGCTTGTCGCGGAAGAGGTCCGCGACGAAGGAGAGGAGCAGGATCGCCACGACGCCGCCGCCGACGTAGAGGACGATCTCGCTGAAGTCGTACGCCTCGTTGCGCAGCGCCCGGACGGTGGCCACCAGCATCAGCCAGACCAGCGAGACGGGGATGAGGACCTTCCAGCCGAGCTTCATCAGCTGGTCGTAGCGCACGCGGGGCAGCGTGCCGCGCAGCCAGATGAAGAAGAACAGCAGCAGCTGCACCTTGATGACGAACCAGAGCATCGGCCACCAGCCGTGGTTCGCACCCTCCCAGAAGGAGCTGATCGGGTACGGGGCCCGCCAGCCGCCCAGGAAGAGGGTGACCGAGACCGCCGAGACGGTGACCATGTTGACGTACTCGGCCAGCATGAACAGCGCGAACTTGATGGAGGAGTACTCGGTGTTGAAGCCGCCGACCAGGTCGCCCTCGGACTCGGGCATGTCGAAGGGGGCGCGGTTCGTCTCGCCGACCATCGTGACGACGTAGATGATGAAGGACACCGGCAGCAGGATGATGAACCAGCGGTCCGCCTGCGCCTCCACGATCGCTGAGGTCGACATCGACCCGGAGTAGAGGAAGACCGAGGCGAAGGCCGCGCCCATCGCGATCTCGTAGGAGATCATCTGCGCGCAGGAGCGCAGGCCGCCGAGGAGCGGGTAGGTCGAGCCGGAGGACCAGCCCGCCAGCACGATGCCGTAGATGCCGACCGAGGCCACCGCGAGGATGTAGAGCATCGCGATGGGCAGGTCGGTCAGCTGCATCGTGGTGCGCTGGCCGAAGATGGAGACCTCGTCGCCCGGCGGCCCGAAGGGGATCACCGCGATGGCCATGAAGGCCGGGATCGCCGCGATGATCGGGGCCAGGACGTAGATGACCTTGTCGGCCCGCTTGACGATCAGGTCTTCCTTGAGCATCAGCTTCACGCCGTCGGCGAGCGACTGGAGCATGCCCCAGGGGCCGTGCCGGTTCGGGCCGATGCGCAGCTGCATCCAGGCGACGACCTTGCGCTCCCACACGATGGAGAAGAGCACCGTCACCATCAGGAAGGCGAAGCAGAACACCGCCTTGACGACGACGAGCCACCAGACGTCCTTGCCGAACAGGGACAGGTCCTCGGCAGCGAGTTGAACGGTGTTCACGCGCCCACCTCCGCAGTGGTGTCGCCTGCGCCGGCCGGGGTCGCCGGGCCGATGCGTACGAGGGTGCCCGGGCGGGCGCCGGCGTCGGCGAGGACGCCGGAGCCGGTGGAGTTCAGCGGGAGCCAGACCACGCGGTCGGGCATCTCGGTGATCCGGAGCGGCAGTTCCACGGAGCCGGCCGGGCCGGTGACCGCGAGGACGTCGCCGTCCTTGACGCCGGTCTCGGCGGCCGTGGCGGCCGACAGTCGGGCGCTCGCCTCGTGCCGGGTGCCGGCCAGGGCGTCGTCGCCCTCCTGCAGCCGGCCGAGGTCCAGCAGCAGCCGGTGGCCCGCGAGGACCGCCTCGCCGATGCCGGGGCGGGGCTGGGGCACGGTGTCCGCGCGCTGCGCGGCGGCCCGCTCCCCGGCCCACGGGCCGAGCCGGTCGATCTCCCGGCGTACGGCGTGCACGTCGGGCAGGGCGATCGGCCGGTCGGCGGCGTCGGCCAGCATGTGCAGCACGCGGGCGTCGGCCGGGGCGAGCCGGCGGGTCATCTGGTCGGGCTTGAGCGCGGCCTCGAACGGCCTGACCCGGCCTTCCCAGTTGATGAACGCGCCCGCCTTCTCGGCCACCGCGGCGACCGGGAGGACCACGTCCGCGTGCTCGGTGACCTCGCCGGGCCGCAGTTCCAGCGAGACCACGAAGGCCTCCTGGAGGGCGGTCCGCGCGCGGGCCGGGTCCGGCAGGTCGGTGACCTCGACGCCCGCGATCAGCAGGGCCGAGAGCTCCCCGGTCGCCGCGGCCTCGACGATCTGGCCGGTGTCGCGGCCGTAGCGGTGCGGGAGTTCGTCCAGGCCCCAGGCGGTGGCGACCTCGTCGCGGGCCCGCGGGTCGGTGGCGGGGCGGCCGCCCGGCAGCAGGGACGGCAGCGCGCCCGCCTCGACGGCGGCCCGCTCACCGGCCCGGCGCGGGATCCACACCAAGGTGGCCCCGGTGACGCCGGCGGCGCGGACGGCCGCGGTCAGCGCGCCCGGTACCCCGGCGAGGCGCTCCCCGACGAGGATGACCGCGCCGGGCAGGCGCAGCGCCTCGGCGGCTTCGGCACCCCCGGTCTCCAGGCCGGTACGGGACGCCAGCGCGTCGAGCCACTCGGGCTCGGTGCCGGGGGCGGCGGCGAGCAGGCGGCCGCCGGCCTTGTCCAGGCCGCGGGTGGCGAAGGGGGCGACGGAGAAGGTCCGCTGCTTGTGCTTGCGGTGGGCCTTGCGCAGCCGCAGGAAGACGCCCGGGGCCTCCTCCTCGGCCTCGATGCCGACGAGCAGCACCGCCGGGGCCGCCTCCAGGGCGGTGTACGAGAGCCACCGACCGCCGAGGTCGATCCCGTACCCGGCGACCTCCGAGGCCAGGAACTCGGCCTCCTCGGCGCTGTGCACGCGGGCCCGGAAGTCGATGTCGTTGGTGTCGAGCACCACCCGGGCGAACTTGGCGTAGGCGTAGGCGTCCTCGACGGGGAGCCGGCCTCCGGTCAGTACCCCGGCCCGGCCGCGCGCGGCGGCCAGTCCGTTCGCCGCGGCCTCCAGGGCCTCGGGCCAGCTCGCCGGGGCGAGCACCCCGTCGGAGCCGCGCACCAGCGGGGTGGTCAGCCGGTCCGGGCGCTGCGCGTAGCGGAACCCGAAGCGGCCCTTGTCGCAGAGCCACTCCTCGTTGACCTCGGGGTCCTCGGCGGCGAGCCGGCGCAGCACCTTGCCGCGGCGGTGGTCGGTGCGGGTCGCGCAGCCGCCCGCGCAGTGCTCGCACACGCTCGGGGAGGAGACGAGGTCGAAGGGGCGGGAGCGGAACCGGTAGGCGGCCGAGGTGAGGGCGCCGACCGGGCAGATCTGGATGGTGTTGCCGGAGAAGTACGACTCGAAGGGGTCGCCCTCGCCGGTGCCGACCTGCTGGAGCGCGCCGCGTTCCAGGAGCTCGATCATCGGGTCGCCGGCGATCTCGTTGGAGAAGCGGGTGCAGCGCGCGCACAGCACGCACCGCTCGCGGTCCAGCAGCACCTGGGTGGAGATCGGGACCGGCTTCTCGTAGGTGCGCTTCTTGCCCTCGAACCGCGATTCGGCGTTGCCGTGCGACATGGCCTGGTTCTGCAGCGGGCACTCGCCGCCCTTGTCGCAGACCGGGCAGTCCAGCGGGTGGTTGATGAGCAGCAGCTCCATCACCCCGCGCTGGGACTTGTCGGCGACCTCGGAGGTCAGCTGCGTCTTGACGACCATGCCGTCGGTGCAGGTGATCGTGCAGGAGGCCATCGGCTTGCGCTGGCCCTCGACCTCGACGATGCACTGGCGGCAGGCGCCGGCCGGGGAGAGGAGGGGGTGGTCGCAGAACCGGGGGATCTCGATGCCGAGCTGTTCGGCGGCACGGATGACGAGGGTGCCCTTGGGCACGGACAGTTCGACCCCGTCGATGGTCAGCGAGACGGTGTTCTCGGGTGGAACCGCCGCTCCGCCCCCGGAGGCCGCTGGAGTGGTGACGGTCATGCGTTCACCTCCGTGTCGGCCCAGAGGGTCGACTTCCTGGGGTCGAAGGGGCAGCCCTTGCCCGTGATGTGCTGCTCGTACTCCTCGCGGAAGTACTTGAGCGAGGAGAAGATCGGGCTGGCCGCGCCGTCGCCGAGCGCGCAGAAGGACTTGCCGTTGATGTTGTCGGCGATGTCGTTCAGCTTGTCGAGGTCGGACATGACGCCCAGGCCGGCCTCGATGTCGCGGAGCAGCTGGACCAGCCAATAGGTGCCCTCGCGGCACGGGGTGCACTTGCCGCAGGACTCGTGGGCGTAGAACTCGGTCCACCGGGTCACGGCCCGCACCACGCAGGTCGTCTCGTCGAAGCACTGCAGGGCCTTGGTGCCGAGCATCGAGCCGGCGGCGCCCACGCCCTCGTAGTCGAGCGGGACGTCGAGGTGCTCGTCCGTGAACATCGGGGTGGAGGAGCCGCCCGGGGTCCAGAACTTCAGCCGGTGCCCGGGGCGCATGCCGCCGCTCATGTCGAGGAGCTGGCGCAGGGTGATGCCGAGCGGGGCCTCGTACTGGCCGGGGCCGACGACGTGCCCGGAGAGCGAGTACAGCGTGAAGCCGGGGGACTTCTCGGTCCCCATCGACTTGAACCAGTCCTTGCCCTTGTTGAGGATCGCGGGAACCGAGGCGATCGACTCCACGTTGTTGACGACAGTGGGGCACGCGTAGAGCCCCTCGACCGCCGGGAAGGGGGGACGCAGCCGGGGCTGGCCGCGCCGGCCTTCGAGGGAGTCGAGCAGCGCCGTCTCCTCGCCGCAGATGTACGCGCCCGCGCCCGCGTGCACCGTGATGTCGAGGTTGCGTCCGGTGCCGTCGATGTCCTTGCCGAGGTAGCCGGCCGCGTACGCCTCACGCACGGCCTCGTGCAGGCGCCGCAGGACGGGCACCGTCTCCCCGCGCAGGTAGATGAAGGCGTGCTCCGAGCGGATCGCGTAGCAGGCGATGATCATTCCCTCGATGAGGGAGTGCGGGTTGGCGAAGAGGAGGGGGATGTCCTTGCAGGTTCCCGGCTCCGACTCGTCAGCGTTCACCACGAGGTAGTGCGGCTTGCCGTCGCCCTGCGGGATGAACTGCCACTTCATCCCGGTGGGGAAGCCCGCGCCGCCGCGGCCGCGCAGACCCGAGTCCTTCACGTAGGCGATGAGGTCGTCCGGGGTCATCGCGAGGGCCTTGCGCAGGCCCTCGTACCCGTCGTGCCGCCGGTAGGTCTCCAGCGTCCACGACCGTGGCTCGTCCCAGAAGGAGGACAGCACGGGGGCGAGGAGCTTCTCCGGGCTGGTCCCTCCCCCGGTCTGCGGGTGGGAGGTGCCCCCATTGCCGCCGTTGCTCAGTTCGGAAGACACCGACATCACTCCCCTCCCTCGGTGGTGGCCTCGCCGCGCGGGTGGACGATCGGGGTGTGCGCGGACTCGCCGCGCGCGATGCGCAGCCCGATCAGGGAGGCGGGACCGGCGCCGCCGGAAGCCTCGACCGCGCCCTCGCGCTCGTCCGGGAACCCGGCCAGGATCCGGGCGGTCTCCTTGTACGTGCACAGCGGCGCGCCCCGGGTCGGCGAGACCTCGCGGCCGGCCAGCAGGTCGTCGACCATGGCCTTGGCGGACTGGGGGGTCTGGTTGTCGAAGAACTCCCAGTTGACCATCACCACGGGGGCGAAGTCGCAGGCCGCGTTGCACTCGATGTGTTCGAGGGTGACCTTGCCGTCGGGGGTGGTCTCGTTGTTGCCGACGCCGAGGTGCTCCTTGAGCTCCTCGAAGATGGCGTCGCCGCCCATCACCGCGCACAGGGTGTTCGTGCAGACGCCGACCTGGTAGTCGCCGGAGGGCTTGCGCCGGTACATCGTGTAGAAGGTCGCCACGGCCGTGACCTCGGCGGTGGTCAGGCCCAGTACCTCGGCGCAGAACCGGATGCCGGTGCGCGAGACGTGGCCCTCGACGGACTGGGTCAGGTGCAGCAGCGGCAGCAGCGCGGAGCGGCTGTCGGGGTAGCGCGCGATGACTTCCTTGGCGTCGGCTTCGAGGCGCTCGCGTACCTCCGCCGGAAAGTCGGGGGCCGGCAGCTGGGGCATGCCCAGCGAGACCCCTTGGTTCGAAGGACTGGCGGTCATCGGTCGACGCCTCCCATCACGGGGTCGATGGAGGCGACGGCGACGATGACGTCGGCGACCTGGCCGCCCTCGCACATCGCGGCCATGGCCTGCAGGTTGGTGAAGGACGGGTCGCGGAAGTGGACCCGGTAGGGGCGGGTGCCGCCGTCGGACACGACGTGCACGCCGAGCTCGCCCTTGGGGGACTCGACGGCCGCGTACGCCTGGCCGGCCGGTACCCGGAAGCCCTCGGTCACCAGCTTGAAGTGGTGGATGAGGGCCTCCATGGAGGTGCCCATGATGTTCCGGATGTGGTCGAGCGAGTTGCCGAGACCGTCCGGGCCCATCGCGAGCTGCGCCGGCCAGGCGATCTTCTTGTCGGCGACCATCACCGGTCCCGGCTCCAGGCGCTCCAGGCACTGCTCGACGATCCGCAGCGACTGGCGCATCTCCTCCAGGCGGATCAGGAACCGCCCGTAGGAGTCGCAGCTCTCGGCGGTCGGCACGTCGAACTCGTAGTTCTCGTAGCCGCAGTACGGGTCCGACTTGCGCAGGTCGTGCGGCAGGCCGGCGGAGCGCAGGATCGGGCCGGTGGCGCCGAGTGCCATGCAGCCGGTGAGGTCGAGGTGGCCGACGTCCTGCATGCGGGCCTTGAAGATGGGGTTGCCGGTGGCGAGCTTGTCGTACTCCGGCAGGTTCTTCTTCATGGTCTTGACGAACTCGCGGAGCTGGTCGACGGCGCCCGGGGGCAGGTCCTGCGCGAGGCCGCCGGGGCGGACGAACGCGTGGTTCATACGCAGTCCGGTGATCAGCTCGAAGATGTCGAGGATCAGCTCGCGGTCACGGAAGCCGTAGATCATGATCGTGGTGGCGCCCAGCTCCATGCCGCCGGTGGCGATGCACACCAGGTGCGAGGAGAGCCGGTTGAGTTCCATCAGCAGGACGCGGATGACGGTGGCGCGGTCCGGGATCTGGTCGGTGATGCCGAGGAGCTTCTCGACGCCGAGGCAGTACGCCGTCTCGTTGAAGAACGGCGTCAGGTAGTCCATGCGCGTCACGAAGGTCGTGCCCTGCGTCCAGTTCCGGAATTCGAGGTTCTTCTCGATGCCGGTGTGCAGGTAGCCGATGCCGCAGCGGGCCTCGGTGACCGTCTCGCCGTCGATCTCCAGGATCAGGCGCAGCACTCCGTGGGTGGACGGGTGCTGCGGACCCATGTTGACGACGATCCGCTCGTCGTCGGCCTTGGCCGCGGACTGGACGATCTCGTCCCAGTCGCCGCCGGTGACGGTGTAGACGGTGCCCTCGGTCGTCTCGCGCGCGGAGGCGTGATCGGCGGAGGCGTTGTTTTCCGCATCGTTCGAGGTGGGGGACATCAGCTGTACGACCTCCGCTGGTCGGGAGCCGGGATCTGGGCGCCCTTGTACTCGACGGGGATGCCGCCGAGCGGGTAGTCCTTGCGCTGCGGGAAGCCCTGCCAGTCGTCCGGCATCATGATCCGGGTGAGGGCCGGGTGCCCGTCGAAGATCAGGCCGAAGAAGTCGTACGTCTCGCGCTCGTGCCAGTCGTTGGTCGGGTAGACGGCGACGAGCGAGGGGACGTGCGGGTCGCTGTCCGGGACGGACACCTCCAGCCGCAGGATCCGCCCGTGCGTGAGCGAGCGCAGGTGGTAGACGGCGTGCAGCTCGCGGCCCTTGTCCCCGGGGAAGTGCACGCCGGAGACGCCGGTGCAGAGCTCGAAGCGCAGAGCCGGGTCGTCGCGCAGGGTCCGCGCGACCCGGACGAGGTGCTCGCGGGCGATGTGGAAGGTGAGCTCGCCCCGGTCGACCACCGTCTTCTCGATGGCGTTGGCCGGGACCAGGTCCTGCTCCTCCAGGGCGCCTTCGAGCTCGTCGGCCACCTCGTCGAAGTAGGAGCCGTAGGGGCGGCTCGTCGCGCCGGGCAGGGCCACGGTCCGCACCAGGCCGCCGTAGCCGCTGGTGTCCCCGCCGCCCGCGGCACCGAACATGCCCTTGCGGACGCCGATGACCTCGGGGCCCTGGTCGCGCGGCGCAGGGACGTTGCTGCCGTTGCTGCCGTTCTCCGGCTCTTGGGTCTCGCTCACCGGAGCAGCCCCTTCATCTCGATGGTGGGGAGGGCCTTGAGGGCCGCCTCCTCCGCCTCACGGGCCGCTTCTTCCCGGTTCACGCCGAGCTTTCCGCCCTGGATCTTCTGGTGGAGCTTGAGGATCGCGTCCATCAGCATCTCGGGGCGTGGCGGGCAGCCGGGCAGATAGATGTCCACCGGGACGATGTGGTCGACGCCCTGGACGATCGCGTAGTTGTTGAACATTCCGCCCGAAGATGCACAAACCCCCATGGAGATGACCCATTTGGGAGCGGGCATCTGGTCGTACACCTGCCGCAGCACCGGCGCCATCTTCTGGCTGACCCGCCCGGCCACGATCATCAGATCGGCCTGGCGCGGGGAGCCCCGGAAGACCTCCATGCCGAAGCGGGCCAGGTCGTACCGGCCCGCTCCGGTGGTCATCATCTCGATGGCGCAGCAGGCCAGACCGAAGGTGGCCGGGAAGACGGACGACTTACGCACCCATCCCGCGGCCTGTTCGACGGTGGTCAGCAGAAAGCCGCTCGGCAGCTTCTCTTCCAGTCCCATGGAAAATTCAGCCCCTCAGTCCCATTCCAGGCCGCCGCGGCGCCACACGTAGGCGTAGGCGACGAAGACGGTGAGCACGAAGAGCAGCATCTCGACGAGCCCGAAGATCCCCAGGGAGTCGAAGGTGACGGCCCAGGGGTAGAGGAAGACAACCTCGATGTCGAAGACGATGAAGAGCATCGCCGTCAGGTAGTACTTGATGGGGAAGCGGCCACCGCCGGCCGGCATCGGCGTCGGCTCGATGCCGCACTCGTAGGCTTCAAGCTTCGCCCGGTTGTACCGTTTTGGACCGATCAGCGTGGCCATGACCACGGAGAAGATCGCAAACCCTGCGCCGAGGGCGCCGAGCACGAGGATGGGCGCGTACGCATTCACGCTCCTCGCTCCTTCCAGTCGTCCTTGACCGTTGGACCGCCGCCGGCGCCACGCGAACCGCCTCGCGAAGATCACGCTTCCGATCAAGCGCTTGCATGTGAGGCAGTTCACAAGCCGGACTGGTGCGCATCTTATGCCTGCTCGTCTGTGATCTGCGACACGGGTTGCAACACCGAGTTTGTGATCTCCACCACCTGACGAACGATCATGAAGTCCGATGAGTGGTGATCTTCATACGCGAAGCATCCACATGATCACCAAAGGTGACATCCAGGCCCGTTACCGCAGGTAGAAGGGCGCTTGCCCTATCAAACGTTTCCCTGTGCAGGCAAATTGGCAACGAGGGTGCCCGGGTGATAAAGGGATCGGCGTCGCCCGGTCGGGGGACACCGTGGGTACGGATGTGGACACGGGGCGAACACGAGGGGGCGGGAGTGAATGAGGGGGTCCGAGAGGGGGCAGGTGCCGGCCGGACGGAAGCCTCCGGCGAGCACGCACGGGACGACGCGAGTGCGTGCATCCGTTCACGAACCTCTCGGCACGTTCACAGGAAGGTCACGGGAGGGGCACAGCGTCCGCATGGCGTGACGTTGCTGTGACCTGCGCCACTCTGAATCCAGCCTTCCGAAAGGGGGCTTGGCCATCTGTGCGGAGTGATGGTAGGTCAGGGATCAATTAGGACTTAATTCCGAAACCCCATGATCACAGCCTTGTGAGGGCCTGTCCGTTTCGCCCGTTACGGCGTCAATAAGAAGTCGAGCGCGCCCGGTTCGCGCCTTTCTCGCGCAACTGTGGCGCAACCCACGTTTCTTGAAGGGAACCCTGGCGCCCTGATAGCGGTTGTCCTCATGTCCCACACCGCTCACATACCCAGCCACCGGAAGCCCCGCCGTAGCGCCTCGAAGCTCGCGGTCCGCGCCGGAGTTGCCGGTGGCGTCCTCAGCACCCTGGCCATGGCCGGCACGGCGAGCGCGTCCCCGTCCGCCGAGCCCGTGGCCGAGACGACGCTCGAAATGCCGGTCCTCAACCTGGACCTGGGCGCCGACGTCTCCACCGCCGTCACCGTGGCCGCCGAGAACACCCGCCTCGCGGCCGTCGAGGGCGAACTGACCGCCCAGGAGGAGAGCGCCCGTACCGGCGCCGCCGCCGAGGCGAAGAAGGCCAAGGAAGAGGCCCAGAAGCAGGCCGACGCCGAGAAGGCCGAGAAGACCGCGAAGGAAGAGGCCGCCCGCAAGGCCGAGGCCGAGCGCTCCAGCCGCAGCTCCTCCGAGCGCACGACGCTGAAGAGCGCCGCCGCGCCGCAGGGTTCCGGCACCGTCTCCGCCCCGGCCACCGGCTCCGCCGCGGCCATCGTCAACTTCGCCCGCGCGCAGGTCGGCAAGGCGTACGTGATGGGCGGCACCGGCCCGTCCTCGTTCGACTGCTCCGGTCTCGTCCAGGCCGCCTACCGTCAGGCCGGCATCAGCCTGCCGCGCATGTCCCAGGCGCAGTCCTCGGCCGGCACCTCCGTGTCGCTGAGCGCCCTGCAGCCGGGCGACATCCTGTACTGGGGCTCCAGGGGCAGCGCGTACCACGTCGCCATCTACGTCGGCGGCGGCAAGTTCGTCGGCGCGCAGAACCCCAGCACCGGCATCGTCGAGCGCAACCTCAGCTACGACAAGCCGACGGGCGCCGTCCGCGTCCTCTGAGCACGGCTCAGTTCACGGCCTCAGGGCCGGTACTCCCCCGCTCGGGGGTGGAGTACCGGCCCTGGGGGCGTTCTTCGTGTCTCCCGGGCCGCCAGGGAGCGGCCGAGGGCCGCGCTCAGCCCGACGAGGCCGCCAGCTCGAATCGGGCCTCCCGCTGCTTCCTGTAGAGCGCGAGCGTCTCGGCGTGCTCCTCGACGAGCCGTTCCTGGTAGGCCTTCTCGACCGCGCCCCAGATCCCGACGAGGTTCACCTCGCGCTTGCACGCGACATCGGCCTTGGCCGCCGTGACGGCCTTCGGACCGCCCTTGTCGTCCTCCAGGCCGAGCTTCTCCACGACGTCGTACGGCGAAGCGATCTGGGCGTATCCCGACTTGTCCATGCATGACGACCACTTCTTGACGACATCGACGACCCGGGAGTCCTGCCGGGAGCGGTCGTGCGCCTCCGAGGCCAGCCCGAACGTGAACAGCAGGTCCACGCTGTCCTTGGTCGGGGCGTACAGCTTGCGGTACGCCTCCCGCCCGCACCCGCCGGCCGGCACCTTCTGCCCGGCCGCCGTCAGACCGCTGTCCACCTGTGCGGCCTCCTCCTCGGTGTTCGCGTCGGGAGCCGTTCCGCCCTCGGCCCCGGGCCGCTCGCCGTTCATCACGACGTACGCGCTGTCGCTCAGCCGAGGCGCCGTGGGCTTCGGCGCGCTCCCCTCGCCCGCGGACGTGTCGTACCCGTGGGCCGCCGCGTACACCGGATCGGCCAGGCCGAAGAGGTACGCGTGCCGGTCCTCGGTCCCGGCGCCCGGGGCCTCGGCCGACCTCACGCCCTCGTAGGTGAACCCGTACCGGGCCATGCACCGGGCGACCAGGGCCTGCTGGACCTGGCCCATCCGGATCCGTTCGGCCTCGGTGTCCGTGTAGGCGTCCATCGGGAGGGCCAGCGTGGCCGTAGCCGGGTTCACCTCGACGGGACCGAGCTCGGGTTCACCGCCCTCGGGAGCGCCGGTCCCCGCGCAGCCGGCCAGGAGGACGGTCGCCAGCAGGGCGGCGGCCGCGGCGGCGGGCCGGCTGCGCCGGGAGGTGTTCATCGTGTGGAACTCCTTCTGCCGGATCCGGATTACGGGTGGAGGGTGTACTTGGCGGAGCTGATCTTGTTCTTGAAGCCGGCCGAGGCGTTGCCCGCGTAGTTCGACGGGATCTCTCCCACGCTGCCGCCCAGGTCCTTGTCGGTGCCGACCTTCCAGGCGTAGACGTCCCGGTTCCGGTAGGACTCGGTGGTGTCGTTGATCCAGTTCCCACTGGCCGAGCAGGAGCCCTGGTACTTGTCGTCGCTGAAGTTCACATCGCTGGTCGCCAGGTCGAAGACACAACCCGACTGGTTCTGCCAGTAGAAAAGCCCGAATTCCTGGTTCTCCAGATTTCCGTCGCGCCCCCAGGCGGCGGCCGGACCCGTGGCTCCCAGCAGAATGGCACCGGCCGAAACGACGGCGATGCAACCGGCCGACAGCTTGCGCATTGCGTTGTCCATCACGCTTACCTCACTCTTCGGGTGGAAACCGGGGTGTTCGGGGCGGACCGGAGGTGGCGCATTTCCGCCCGGCGGGGATTCAACAGCGAACCGCCGTGCCTGTTCAAGGCTTTTCTCAGCTGATGGACAGTCATTTCTGTTGTCCGATAGGTAACTTGCCGCAACCGGCCATGGGTATCTACTATCTGGCGCGCGCTCCCCCACCCGTCAAACGGATGCGCATAATCCACTCCTACCGCCGTAAGGGAAGCCCGCCGTGCGCGCAAGGCATTTGACCTCTCTCCTCCTTCTCGGCATTTCACTGACGGGATGTGCCGGCGGCAACAAAGAGCCCGTGGCAAGCGACAGTCCGCCGCCCACCGCGGAGGAAATCGCCTACTACGACTGCCTGAAGAAGCAGGGCGTGGCGATCGTTTATACGGACTACGGCGCTCCGCGCGAGGACAAGTCGAAGCCCTGGAACGACGAGGCCCACAAGACCTGCGCGCCGATGCTGCCTCCGCCGCCGAAGCCCCAGCCGGCCACGCCCGCCCAGCTCGCCGCCGCGCGGAAGGAGTCCGCCTGCCTGCGGGCCGAAGGCATCTCCTGGTACCCGGACCCCGACCCGGTCACCGCCCAGATCGACGACCGCAAGGGCACCCCCGAACAGTGGAGCTCGCTCAAGCGCGACCACCTCGACGCGTTGAAGAAGTGCCGGCCGGACGGATGAGCGGAGCCGAGCAGGTCGTGGAGCACGCCGAGGCCCCGGCCGCCCCCGAGGAGGACCGCGGCCCCCTCGCGCGCGGGCGGCGCGCGGTGCTCGCGGTCGTCGGCGGGGCGGCGCTGATGGCGGTCGGCGGACTGGTGGCGACCAGGTTGGTGAAGTCGCCCGCGCAAGTGGCCGCGGAGACCGGGCCGCCCGCACAGGGGGTCCTGACCGCGGACGTCGAGCGGCGGGTGCTCGCGCGGACCGTGGTCATGCGCGGGACGGTGGTCGCCGACCAGAGCGTCGCCGTGTCCCCGCAGGGGGTGCGCTCCGGCGAGGGGGCGGGCACGACCATGGTGACCAAACTGCCGCTGCAGGCCGGGGATCCGGTCACGGCGGGCCGGCTGGTCGCCGAGGTGTCCGGGCGGCCGGTCTTCGTCCTGCACGGGGCGCAGCCCATGTACCGCGACCTGAGGCCCGGGGCCACCGGCGACGACGTCGCGCAGCTGCAACAGGCGCTGCGCGAGCTCGGACACGGCAGCGGCGGCGACGCGAAGGGCGTCTTCGGGGCCGGTACGAAGGCCGCGCTCGCCGCCCGTTACCGGGCCATCGGCTACGAGCCGCTGCCCGCGGTCGCCGACGGGGGCGCGGCCCTGAAGGCGGCGCGGGAGGCCGTGCGGTCCGCGACATGGGCCGTGGAGGACGCGAGCAGCCCCACCGGCGCCGGGGGCGCGCCCACGGAGACCGGAGCCGGCAAGGGCGGAGCCGGCCCGGGCCCCGGCGCGGCGGCGAGCCCCGGTTCCGGGGCCGGTTCCGGGGCCGGTTCCGCGTCCGGTTCCGGGGCCGCGGCCCCGGCCGGTCGGGGGCTCGCGCGGGCGCGGCAGGCCCTTGTGGAGGCCCGGGCGGCGCTCGCGGCCGCCGAGGCCGCCGACGGGCCCATGCTGCCCACCGCCGAGGCCGTGTTCCTGAGCTCGTTCCCGGCCCGCGTCAGCTCCGTCGGCGCCCGCGCGGGTTCTCCCGTGTCCGGGCCGGTGCTCACGCTCTCCGGTGGGGAACTCGTCGTCGAGGCCTACCTCAAGGACGACAAGAGGCAGCTGCTGCGTGCCGGGATGGCCGTGGTGATCTCCTCCGAGCTCTCCGGCACCGATGTCCGCGGCACGGTGGCGGCCGTCGCCACCGAGCGCTCCGCCGCCCGGCCCGCCGGTCCCGGACCCCAGGAAGCCCCCGGCCAGGACCCCGGCCGGAACCCCAAGGGCGGCGGGAACGGCGGCGCGGGCGGCGGCGCCGACCTCGGTTACCGGATGGTGGTCCGCGCCGACCGGCCGCTGCCCGTCGGCTTCGCCGGGCAGGACGTCCGGCTGACCGTCGAGTCCGCCGCCACCGACGGCGAGGCGCTCGTCGTCCCGGTCACCGCGGTCTCGGCGGGCGCGGACGGGCGGACGGTCGTCACCGCCGTGTCCGCCGAAGGCACCCAGCGGCGCGTCGAGGTGCGGACCGGCACCAGCGGCGACGGGTTCGTGGCCGTCACCCCCACCCGGGCGGGCGCCCTCGGTGCCGGGACCAAGGTGGTGATCGGGGTCGCGCCCCGGGAGACCCGGGGGAAGACCGGGTGAGACTCCTGCCCGGACGCTCCCTGCGGCCCCCGTGCCCCACCGGCGACGACGAAAGCCCCGTGATCGAGCTCCGCGGGGTCGGTCTCACCTACCCCGGGCCGCCACCCGTCGAGGCCCTGCACCCCTGCGACCTGACCGTCCGACGCGGCGAGTTCCTCACCGTCGTCGGCCCCTCCGGCTCCGGGAAGTCCACCTTCCTCAACGTCGCCGGCCTGCTCGACGCACCCACCGCCGGCCGGTACCTCCTCGACGGGATCGACACCGCCGCCCTCCGCGACCGCGAGCGCACCGCCCTGCGCGGCCGCCGGATCGGCTTCGTCTTCCAGTCCTTCCACCTCCTCCCCCACCGGTCCGCCCTGGAGAACGTCGCCCTCGCCATGCTCTACACCGGAATCCCGCACGGCCGGCGCCTCGTACGGGCCCGCGAGGCCCTCGACCGGGTCGGGCTCGGGCACCGGGCCGGCGCCGTGCCCGGCCGGTTGTCGGGCGGCGAGCGCCAGCGGGTGGCGATCGCCCGCGCCCTGGTCGGACGCCCCTCGCTGCTGCTGTGCGACGAGCCGACCGGCAACCTCGACTCCGTGAACGCCGCGTCCGTCCTCGGACTGCTCGACGAACTGCACGGAGCCGGGATGACCGTCCTCGTCATCACGCACGACCCCGAGGTGGCCCGGCGCGGCAGCCGGACCCTCACCATCCGCGACGGGCGGCTGGATCCGTGAGCGCCGTCGCACCCACCCGGCTGTCCGTACGCGACGCGCTGGCCGAGGCCCTCGCCGGGATGCTCCGCCGCCCCGGCCGGGCCGTGCTCACCGCCCTCGGCACGGTCCTCGGCGTCGGCAGCTTCGTGGCCGTGCTCGGCCTCACCGCCACCATCTCCGCCCGGATCGACGGCAGGTTCGACGCGCTGACCGCCACCGAGGTCGCCGTCGAGGACGTCGCCGACCGGCAGAACGAGTTCGCCGGGAGCGGTTTCCCGGCCGACGCCGAGCGGCGGTTGCGCGCCGTCGCGGGCATCGAGCACGCCGGGGTGCTGTGGACGGTGCGGCTCGACCCGCGCACCACCGTCGGGCCCCTGCCGCCGGTGGCCGGCGACCCGGCCACCGGCGCGACGGTCGTCGCGGCCTCGCCCGGCGCCGTCGCCGCCCTCGTACCGACGCTCCAGCAGGGCCGGCTCTACGACGACTTCGCCGAGCGCGGCCAGGAGCGCGTCGTCGTCATCGGCAGCGGGCTCGCCGCCCGCCTCGGCATCACCACCCTGGCCACGCGGCCCGCCCTCTACATCGGCCAGGAGCCCTTCACCGTGGCGGGCATCGTCGCGGACCTCGGGCGCCGGCCCGAACACCTGATGTCGGTCCTCGTCCCGCGCGCCACCGCCGAGCAGCTCTGGGGGCCGCCCCCGCCCGGCGGCGCGACGATGCTGATCTCCACCGAACTCGGCGCCGCCCGTCAGGTCGCCGACCTCGCCCCGCTCGCACTGCGCCCCGACCATCCCGAGTACCTCAAGGCCGTCCCGCCGCCCGATCCGCGGATGTTGCGCTCCGGTGTCACCGCCGACCTGAGCGCGCTCTTCCTGCTGCTCGCCGGGATCTGCCTGGTCATCGGCGCGGTCGGGATCGCCAACACCACCCTGGTCGCCGTACTGGAGCGGACGGGCGAGATCGGGCTGCGCCGGGCGCTCGGCGCCCGGGGGCGGCACGTGTGGGCCCAGTTCCTCACCGAGTCCGCGGCGCTGGGGGCCCTCGGCGGCCTGGTCGGGACCTCGTTGGGCGAGCTGACCGTGGTCGCCGTCGCCGTCGTCCGGGACTGGACCCCGGTGATCCATCCGGCCACGGTCGCCGCGGCCCCGCTCGCCGGCCTGGTCACCGGACTGCTGGCCGGGCTCTATCCCGCCTGGCGGGCGGCCCGTGTCGAACCGGCCGAGGCCCTGCGAAGATAGCGGGAGCGCGCGCCTGACCGTCAGGGCCGACCCGACCCGCCCCTGGAGGTGGTGGCCCCGTGAACCCGAAGCCGTACGAATCCCACGGCGCCGGTGACCCCACCGCGGTTCCGGCGGCACTCGGGCTCGCCCTGCTCGCGGTGGGTGGCTGGCTGCTGACCACCGCCCGCCCCTGGCACAAGCCCGGCCATCCCCTCACGCTGGGTCTCGGCTGGACCGCCTCCGGGGCCCTGCTGGTGTGCGGACTGGTCCTGCTGGCCAGGTGCGTCCGTACCGTCCACGGTCGGCCGGAGCCGGCCCGGGACGCGGACGCGGGCGTGGCCCCGGACGCGGACGTGCCCGCACCCACCGAGGCGGGCACGGGCACGGACGGCTGAGGAGTCGGCTCAGGCCTTCGGAGCCACCTTCGAGAGGCCGTTGATGATGCGGTCCATCGCGTCGCCACCCGTCGGGTCGGTCAGGTTGGCCAGCATCTTCAGGGTGAACCGCATCAGCACCGGGTGGGTCAGACCGCGCTGGGCGGCGATCTTCATGACCTTCGGGTTGCCGATCAGCTTCACGAAGGCGCGGCCCAGGGTGTAGTAGCCGCCGTAGGTCTCCTTGAGCACCTTCGGGTAGTTGTGCAGCGCCAGCTCGCGCTGGGCCGGGGTGGCCCGGGCCTGGGCCTGCACGATGACGTCGGCCGCGATCTGGCCCGACTCCATGGCGTACGCGATGCCCTCGCCGTTGAACGGGTTGACGAGCCCGCCCGCGTCGCCGACCAGCAGCAGGCCCTTGGTGTAGTGCGGCTGCCGGTTGAAGGCCATCGGCAGGGCCGCGCCACGGATCGGCTGCGTCATGTTCTCGGGGGTGTAGCCCCAGTCCTGCGGCATGGACGCGCACCAGGCCTTGAGGACCTCGCGCCAGTCCAGCTCCTTGAAGGCGGAGGAGGAGTTGAGGATGCCGAGGCCGACGTTGGAGGTGCCGTCGCCCATGCCGAAGATCCAGCCGTAGCCGGGCAGCAGCCGGTCCTGCGCGCCGCGCCGGTCCCACAGCTCCAGCCAGGACTCCAGGTAGTCGTCGTCGTGTCGCGGCGAGGTGAAGTACGTCCGCACGGCCACGCCCATCGGGCGGTCCTCGCGCCGGTGCAGGCCCATCGCGAGGGACAGCCGGGAGGAGTTGCCGTCGGCCGCGACGACCAGCGGGGCGTGGAAGGTGACCGGGGTCTTCTCCTCGCCCAGCTTCGCGTGCACACCGGTGATGTGACCGGTGCGCGCGTCGCGCACCGGCTCGCCGACGGTGCAGCGCTCGTACAGCCGGGCGCCGGCCTTCTGCGCCTGGCGGGCCAGGGTCTCGTCGAAGTCGTCGCGCTTGCGGACGAGTCCGTAGTCCGGGTAGGAGGCGAGTTCCGGCCAGTCCAGCTGGAGCCGCTGCCCGCCGCCGATGATCCGCAGACCCTTGTTCCGCAGCCAGCCGGCCTCTTCGGAGATGTCGATGCCCATCGCCACGAGCTGCTTGGTGGCGCGCGGGGTCAGGCCGTCGCCGCATACCTTCTCGCGCGGGAAGGCCGTCTTCTCCAGCAGCAGGACGTCCAATCCGGCCTTGGCGAGGTAGTAGGCGGTGGTCGAGCCGGCGGGCCCGGCCCCGACGACGATCACGTCCGCGGAGTGTTCGGAGAGGAGCTCGGTCACTGCGGGGTCTCCCGAAGGCTCGATAAAGGGTGCCCAACGGCACCGGACATGTGCAGTCTATGCAGCGAGAGAGATCACGATCCGAAGGGTGCCTCCGATGACCACCTCGCCGACCCGGCCGCTTCCCTCCGTACAACTCCGCGTGCCCACGGACGAGGACGCGCACGCCTGGCACGCGGCCTTCGCCGACCCCGACGTCATGGAGTTTCTGGGGGGTCCCGCGGAGCTGTCCGCCTACGAGGAGCTGTCCGCGCGCCAGCGCATGCACGACGCCCAGCTCGGCTACTGCCTGTGGACCCTGATGGACGCGCAGGGCGCGGTGATCGGCTTCACCGGTGCCCAGCCGTGGCCCCGGGAGAAGGGGTGGGGCCCGGTGGGCGAGATCGAGATCGGCTGGCGCCTGGACCGCTCCGCCTGGGGTCAGGGCTACGCGTACGCCGCCGCGCTGGCCACGCTGGAGCGGGTCCGCGCGGCCGGCGTCCCGCACGTGGTGGCGATGATCGACGCCCGGAACGCGCGTTCGGTGGCGGTGGCCGAACGTCTGGGCATGACCTTGGCCGAGGAGTTCACCACCCCGGGCGGCAATCCGGGCCGCCGCTACGTACTGGCCTTCTAGGACCGGCCATCCGGCGGATCCGGGATCCGGCGGATCCCGGATCCGCCGGATCCGCCGGGCACCTCTAGAACACCGAGAGTCCGGTCAGCGTGGTGAACCGGTCCAGGGCGGCCACGCCCGCCACCGAATTGCCGCGGGCGTCCAGGCCCGGGCTCCACACCGCGAGGGCGCACCGGCCCGGGACGACGGCGACGATGCCACCGCCCACCCCGCTCTTGCCGGGCAGCCCGACGCGGTAGGCGAACTCGCCCGCCGCGTCGTACGTCCCGCAGGTCAGCATCACCGCGTTGATCTGCTTGGCCTCGCTGCGCGTCAGCAGCCGCGTGCCGTCCGCGCGGAGCCCGTGCCGGGCCAGGAAGCGACCGGCGCGGGCCAGGTCGGCGCAGCTCATCTCGATGGAGCACTGCCAGAAGTAGTGCTCCAGCAGCGCGGGCACCGGGTTGTCGATGTTCCCGTACGAGGCCATGAAGTGGGCGACGGCCGCGTTGCGGTCGCCGTGCTCCTGCTCGGAGGCCGCGACCTCGGCGTCGAAGCCTATGTCCGGGTTCTGGCTCTCCTGCCGCAGGAACTCCAGCAGCTCGCTGCTCGCGTCGCCCGTCAGCGTCTGGAGCCGGTCGGTGACCACGAGGGCGCCCGCGTTGATGAATGGATTGCGCGGAATGCCGTTTTCGTACTCCAGCTGCACGAGCGAGTTGAACGGGTTGCCGGAGGGCTCCCGCCCGACCCGCTCCCACAGGCTGTCGCCGCCCTCGGCCAACGCCAGGGCGAGCGCGAAGACCTTGGTGATGGACTGGGCGGAGAAGGGCACCCGCCAGTCGCCCACCCCGTGGACGTTGCCGTCGAGGTCGGCGATGGCCATGCCGAACTGCCGCCGGTCCACGCCTGCCAGGGCCGGGATGTACTCGGCCGGGGTGCCGCTGCCGATCAGCGGGGCGATGTCGGCCGCGATCCGCTCCAGCAGGGACTCGTAGTCCGTGCGTACGACGTCAGCCACCGCGGTCAGTCCTTGATGCCCCGGTGCAGCGCGACGATGCCGCCGCTGAGGTTGCGCCAGGCGACCTTGGACCAGCCGGCCTTCTGCAGCAGGGCGGCCAGCGCCGGCTGGTCGGGCCATTCGCGGATGGACTCGGCGAGGTACACGTACGGGTCGGGGTCGGAGACCACCGTGCGGGCCACCGGCGGCAGCGCTCGCATCAGGTACTCCATGTAGACGGTGCGCAAAGGCGCCCAGGTCGGCTGCGAGAACTCGCAGATGACGACCTGCCCGCCGGGCTTCGTCACCCGGTACAGCTCACGCAGGGCGGCGTCGGTGTCCTGGACGTTGCGCAGCCCGAAGGAGATCGTGACGGTGTCGAAGACGTCGTCCCGGAACGGCAGCTTCGTCGCGTCACCGGCGGTCAGCGGCAGCCAGGAGTGCCGCTTCTTGCCCTCCATGAGCATGCCCAGGGAGAAGTCGCAGGGGACGACGTACGCGCCGGTGGCGGCGAAGGGCAGCGAGGAGGTGGCGGTTCCGGCGGCCAGGTCGAGGACCACGTGCCCGGGACGCGCGCCGACCGCCTTGGCGACCTCCTTGCGCCACAGCCGGGCCTGGCCCAGCGAGATGACGTCGTTGGTGAGGTCGTATTTGGCCGCGATGCCGTCGAACATGGAGGCGACTTCGTGCGGCTGCTTGTCCAGGGAAGCCCTTGTCACTGGCGTTCGCCCCTCGGTGTGCGATGCGGATCGGCGGGTACACACCCATCCTCTCAGGCCGCGCGCCCCGTGAGCCGCGCGGGCTCCGACACCCCCGCCCTCCTTTCCCACCGGACGGGTGTCGGAAACTGTTCCGAAGGACAGTTACGCGACGCCCCGGCGGAGACGTTGACTGACATGGTGCGGCCCGGTGAGGGTCACCCACCGGATCGGTGACCGAATCGTGGCCGGTCCGGCAGGGGCCGCCACGAACAGGAAGCTTCACGATGCCGGTAGGCCATTCCAACGGTCGCTCCCGTCGCAGCAGCCCGCGCGCCCAGCGCCGGGCCGAGCGGCGCAAGCGGCTGCGGCGCACGATCCTCCTCGGCTCGGCGGCGGTGGTCGTGCTCTCGGCGACCGCGTACACGCTGCTGCCCGAGGACGACGACGCGAAAGCCACCGCGGGTCGGGCAGCCGCCCAGCCGGACCCGACGGCCGGGGAAACCGCGGACGGTTCCGCGAACCCGGTCCCGCAGGGCGGCCAGCAGTCCCCCTCCGCGCAGCCTTCCAGCTCACCCGCGGCGTCCCCTGCGAGCTCGCCCACGCCGTCGCCCGCTGCCTCGAAACCCGCCGAGCAGGGGGCCTTCAAGACCTCCGCCGCCGCCGGGAACGCGCAGGGCAAGGGGCCCGCGCGCCGCTGGCGGATCGAGGTCGAGGAGGGCAGCGGGGTCGACCCGGAGTCGGCCGCCCGCTCGGTCGAGGCGATCCTCGGCGATCCGCGCGGCTGGACCAAGGACCCGAAGTACGGCTTCCAGCTCGTCGCGGCGGGCCAGCCGGTGGACTTCACCATCAAGATCGCGACGCCGAAGACCACCGATCTGCTGTGCGACGTGGTCACGCCCGAGCTGATCGGCGAGACCAACTGCAGCACGACGGGGCACACCGTCGTGGTCAACCTCAAGCGCTGGCAGGAGGGTTCGCCGCAGTTCGCCGGCACGCCCGAGGAGTACCGGGCGCTGATCATCAACCACGAGGTCGGGCACGAGCTCGGCCGCGGCCACGAGTCGTGCCCGGGCCCCGGCAAGCCCGCTCCGGCGATGATGCAGCAGATCAAGGGGCTCCTCGGCTGCAAGTCCAACGCCTGGCCCTACGACACGAATGGAACCTACCTGTCCGGTCCGTCCGTCCTATAGGGGGAGAGCCGGCCACAGGACGGGGCCGGCCGGGGGGCTAGGAGAAAACGTGCGCGTCGTCAGCTTCAGCGTCCCGGCGTGGTTCCCCTCGTACGAGGAGCCGGGCGGGGAGGCGCAGGCACCGTGCGAGGACGCGCCGGACGGCTCCGTGCCGGGTGCCTCCGTGTCGGGTGCCTCCGTGCCGAACGGGGACGGCCCCGCCGATCCGCCCGCCGAGGCCCAGCTGACCGAGCAGGAGTCGGCCGTGTTCCTGTGCCTGGCCACCGGCGCGTCCAACCGGGAACTCGCCGTCGAGCTGCAACTCTCCGTCAGCACGGTCAAGTTCCACGTGGTGAACATACGGGCCAAGCTGGGCGGCATCAGCCGCCTGCAGGCCTGCCTGCTGGCCGCCCTCGCCCGGGAGGACACCCGACGCGCCACCGATGCCGCGGATGCCTCCGACGTCGCCGATGTCGCCGGGCACCGCGACCGGATCGGGCTCAGCGACGGCGGTGGAGCAGCCGTCCCCCGATGACCGTGGCCACGCAGGTGGTCGCACCCCGCTCCAGCAACTCGGCCTCGTCCGCCACCGCGAAGGCCGCGAACCGCGCCGGAACCCCCGCTTCCAGTATTCCGTGGAAGGCCTCCGCCGCAGCGCCCCGCCCCGCGAGGGGATCCAGGTCGGGCACCCCCTCGTAGGCGGCCGGCGGCAGGATCGTGAGCCCGGACCGGGACACCGCCGTGCGCACCGCCGGGATCGTGAAGCGGCCGCAGACCGCCACCACCCCGCGAGCCAGCAGCCGCTGCGTCCCGCGCCGGGCACTGTGGCCCCACCGCGGCTCGGTCATCTTCAGCGCGTCCAGCGCGGCCGCGCCCCGGATCGGATCGGCACCGAGTTCGGTGACCTCGTACGGGTCGTCCGGGTAGTACGTGCGCTCCAGCAGCTCGTCCGCCCCGCGCACCACCAGCCCCGGGGTGATCACCCCGGGCCAGCGACGGGCCCGGGCGTGCGGGTGGGCCGCGGCGACCTCCTCGTACGGCCCGACGCGGGCTATCCGGTCGCCGTCGACGAGGACCGCGCCGCCGGGCAGCGGCGCGGACCCGGGCCCGGTGACCAGGAGTTCGGCGGTGTGCAGCGTCAGCATCGGTCGGCCGGCGTCGTCAGTTCGTGGAGATGAGCTTCAGCTCGGGATGCGCCGTGCCGCCCTCGATGGCCGTGGAGGAGATGTGCGAGACCACCCGCTCGTCGACCGGGTCGTTCGCCGGGTCGTCGTGCACGAGCAGGTGCTCGTACGTGGTCGCGCGCTGCGCCGGCGTGCGGCCCGCCTTGCGGATCAGGTCGATGATCTCCTGGCGGTTGGAGCGGTGCTTGGCACCGGCCGAGGAGACGACGTTCTCCTCCAGCATGATCGATCCGAGGTCGTCGGCGCCGTAGTGCAGCGAGAGCTGGCCCGCCTCCTTCCCGACGGTCAGCCAGGAGCCCTGGATGTGGGCGATGTTGTCGAGGAACAGGCGCGCGATCGCGATCATGCGCAGGTACTCGAAGATCGTCGCCTGGGTACGGCCCTTGAGCCGGTTGTTCTCGGGCTGGTAGGTGTACGGGATGAAGGCCCGGAAGCCGCCCGTACGGTCCTGGGTGTCGCGGATCATCGCGATGTGCTCGATGCGCTCGGCGTTGGTCTCGCCGGTGCCCATCAGCATGGTGGAGGTGGACTCCACGCCCAGCTTGTGGGCGATCTCCATGATCTCCAGCCAGCGCTCGCCGGACTCCTTGAGCGGGGCGATCGCCGTACGCGGCCGCTCCGGCAGCAGTTCGGCGCCGGCGCCCGCGAAGGAGTCGAGGCCGGCGGCGTGGATGCGCTGGATGGCCTCCTCCGCCGAGACGCCCGAGATACGGGCCATGTGCTCGACCTCGGACGCGCCGAGGGAGTGGATGACCAGCTGCGGGAAGTCCTTCTTGATGGCGGAGAAGTGGTGCTCGTAGTACTCGACGCCGTAGTCCGGGTGGTGCCCGCCCTGGAACATGATCTGGGTGCCGCCGAGCTCGACGGTCTCCGCGCAGCGGCGCAGGATGTCGTCGAGGTCGCGGGACCAGCCCTTCTTCGCGTCCTTGGGGGCCGCGTAGAAGGCGCAGAACTTGCACGCCGTGACGCACACGTTGGTGTAGTTGATGTTGCGCTCGATGATGTACGTCGCGATGTGCTCGGTACCGGCGTAGCGGCGGCGGCGCGCGGCGTCGGCCGCCTGGCCCAGCGCGTGCAGCGGCGCGTGGCGGTAGAGGTCGAGCGCCTCTTCCTTGGTGATCCGGCCCCCCGCGGCGGCGCGGTCGAGGACAGACTGGAGAACGGCCTGGTCGGTCACCGGTGAGTCACCTTTCGGCGGTGTGTCTGTGTCAAGGTCCGGACCGATCCAGCCTACGCCAGGGCCTGACGCGCGGGTGAGGCCGGTCCGCCCGGTCGCCTCCGCGCGTCAGGCCCCGGGGCTCGGCGGGCGCTCTCAGGGGCTGCGGGTCAGGTCGCCCTCGGGGTTCCCGGCCGGGTTGTCGCCCGACCTGTAGTGGAGCGTCCCGTCGGCGTTGAGGGTGAAGCGTTCGTCGGCGGAGCCGTTGGAACACACCCCGGGGGCCGGGTTGGGGCCGCCCGCGGTGTCCAGGACCAGCGAACGGTCGGTGGCCGAGGAGAGCTTCCAGTCGCCGCTGCAGTCGGTGCCCAGGATGTCCAGGACGGACTTGTCCCGGCCTACGACCTCACCGACCCGGCCCGCCTTGATGGTGATCTCGAACGCCGAGGAGAGGCCGAGCCTGGCGGTGGTGACCGTGCCCTTCCAGGTGCCGACGAGCTCCTTGGGAACGTCCTCACGGGTCCCCTTGGGCGCGGCCGGGCTTCCGCTCGCACTCCCGCTCCCGCTCGGGGTCGCGGCCGGGCCCGGCGGGGTGGCCGCCGGAGCCGGGGAGGACGCCGACGGGCGTTCTCCGGCGTCGGCCAGGTCCTGGCCCTTGCCGCCCTGGCCCGGCAGGACGTCCATCCAGTACAGCCCGCCGGACAGCACCGCCAGCGCGGCCGCCGCGGCCAGGACCACGGTGCAGCTGAACCGGCGCCCGGCCGCCCTGACGGTCACCTGCCGGCCCGCGTCCTGCGCCGCGGTCCGCTGCCCCGGCAGCCCCGCGCCGCCGGTTCCCGGGCCGGGGTTCCCGTAGGGACCGGATCCACCGGGCGAGCCACCGGTCGACGAGCCGGCGCCCGACCCCGGCGCCCCGTACGCGGGGTCGGGCGGCCCGAAGCCGCCCGCCCCGGCGGGGCCTGCGTACGAGGCGGCCGTGAACGGCACCGGCCCGGACGGGCCGTCCGCGTACGGCGAGTGCGCCGGGAGCGGCGGCGCGAAGCCCCGGCCGGCCGACCCCTCGGGCCCGCCCCCGGAGGTGTCCACGTCCAGGTCCAGCAGCGCCACCGCGGCCCGGCTGGCCTCCTCGACCAGCGACCCGGGCAGCCAGCCGGGAGCGCCCAACGCCCCGCCGAGGGCGGCCGCGACCGCCTCGGGGGCCGGCCGCTGCGCGGCCACCTTGGCCAGACAGGCCTCGATCAGCTCGCGCAGCTCCCCGGCCGGGAGCGCGCCGAGCTCCGGCGGCTCGTGGACCACCTTGTAGAGGAGGGTCGCCGAGTTGTCCCCGCTGAAGGGCGGCCGCCCGGTCGCCGCGAAGGCCATGACCGCGCCGAGCGAGAACACGTCGGCCGCCGCGGTGATCCCCTTGCCGAGGATCTGCTCCGGCGACATGTAGCCGGGCGAGCCGATGGAGACCCCGGTGGAGGTGAGGGAGGCGGTGCCGTCCGTGGCCCGCGCGATCCCGAAGTCGATCAGTCGGGGCCCGTCCAGGGTGAGCATCACGTTCGACGGCTTCACGTCCCGGTGCACGAGGCCCAGGCCGTGCACGGCCACCAGGGCACGGGCCAGCCCCGCGCCGATGGCCCGTACCGAGGCCTCGGGGAGCGGGCCGTGCGAGGCCAGCGCGCGGTCCAGGGAGGGCCCGGCCACGTACCCGGTGGCCACCCACGGCACCGGAGCCTCGGGGTCCGCGTCCAGCACCGGCGCGGTCCACTCCCCGCCCACCCGACGGGCCGCCTCCACCTCGCGGCGGAACCGGGCCCGGAACTCCTCGTCGGAGGCGAAATGCGGGTGCACGATCTTGACGGCGACGGTACGGCCGCCGGCGCTGCGCCCCAGGTAGACCCGGCCCATGCCACCCGCGCCGAGCCGGCCGAGCAGCCGGTAGGCACCGATGGTGCGCGGCTCACCGGCTTCGAGCGGCTGCATCGCGTCCCCCAATTCCCCGTGATCCCGGGCGCCTTGTGCCGCCCGGCCGAGCAGCAGCCTAGGGGGTGTCCCGCCGGGGCGGGCGAAGGAGCACGGTCACCCTTTTGCATTTCCACCCCGGGTCGAGAAATGCAAAAAGGGCGGGAATTCCCGGTAAACCGCACATTCGACCGTGCGCCCTTTGGACTACCTCCGGGTAAACCCGCTCAGCACTCCTGGACCACCGTGCTCAGCAGCTCCACCGTCACATCCGCGGGATACCCGGTGGTCGATCCCGTACGGCGGGCGAATTCACGTACGCCGGCCAGCTGGTCGGGACCGAAGCGGAAGTCGAGCGTCGTGAAGTACCGCTCCAGGAGCTGTGCGTCGAAGGCCTCCCAGCGGGCCGCCTGTTCGGCCACCTTGGTGACCTCCTCCAGGGACACGTCCCGGGAGGAGAGGAAGGCCTCGTGGACCTCCCGTACGACGCCGGGCTCGCGGGCGAGGTAGTCCTTGCGGGCGGCCCAGACGGCGAAGACGAACGGCAGCCCGGTCCACTCCTTCCACATGTGACCCAGGTCGTGCACGGTCAGCCCGAGCCGGGGCGCGTCGTGCAGGGAGGCCCGCAGCGCGGCGTCCCCGATCAGTACGGCCGCGTCCGCCTCCTGCATCATCACGCTCAGGTCGGGCGGGCAGGTGTAGTAGTCGGGTCGTACCCCGTACTGCTCGGAAAGCAGCAGCTGGGCGAGGCGTACGGACGTACGAGAGGTGGAGCCCAGTGCGACGCGGGCGCCGTCGAGCTGCTCCAGGGGGACCTGCGAGACGATCACGCAGGACATCACCGGACCGTCGCAACCGACGGCGATGTCGGGGAAGGCGACGAGCTGGTCGGCGTTGCGGAGGAACTCCACGAGGGTGATCGGGGCGATGTCCAGGTCTCCCTGGACGAGGCGCTCACTGAGTTTCTCGGGGGAGTCCTTGGTCAGCTCCAGGTCCAGCAGAGTGCCGGTTCTGGCCAGCCCCCAGTAGAGAGGCAGGCAGTTCAGGAACTGAATGTGGCCGACGCGGGGCCGGCTGCGATAGACGTCCACATCGCGAGACTAGCCCCCGGGTCTGCGTCAGCCTTGCGGCGGGTCTCAAACGTCCGGGTGACGTGATCTTTCCCTCTGGTCTCGGCCGCAGGGTGCGTGCTAGGCTCGACGCAAGTTGCAGTTTGGTTTCCCTTGCAGTACGAGGCCTGCGGAGAATGTGACCCGCAGGCTTTTGTAGTTTTCAGACTTCTTAGCAGGTTCTGGAGCAGGGCGACCCTTTGGCCCATAGGAGGGCTCATGGCTACCGGAACCGTGAAGTGGTTCAACGCTGAAAAGGGCTTCGGCTTCATCGCCCAGGACGGCGGCGGCCCGGATGTCTTCGTCCACTACTCCGCGATCAACGCCTCTGGCTTCCGCTCCCTCGAGGAGAACCAGATGGTGAACTTCGACGTCACGCAGGGTCCGAAGGGCCCGCAGGCGGAGAACGTCACCCCGGCCTAGTCGCCTGGGCCAACTCGTCGCGGGTTGGAAAAGCAGTACCCAAGGAGCCCTGTCCCCTCTGCGCGAGCAGATCAGGCAGGGCTCCTGCCTTTTGCCTCCCGGCAGGGGCTGCGGGTACGCCAGTGGCCCCCGGCACCGTGGAGACGGTGCCGGGGGCCACTGGCGTACTGCCTCAGGGGCGGGCCGGGTCCTTCGCGGGAACCGGGTCCGTGGTCGGGGCGGTCGGGGTGGTCGGAGTGGTCGGGGTGGTGGCCGGAGCGGTGACCTTGAGCTCCAGTACGAAGGTCACCTTCTCCTTGGTGGTCAGGCGCACGAAGTAGGAGCCCGGGGCCACGTCCGTGGTGAACAGCTCCGGCAGAACGATCTTGCCGTCGGCGGCGCTCTTGGCCGGCACCCGACCGAAGACCGGCTTCCCGGCCTCGTCCTTGAAGAACGGGGCCTTCGCGGTCTCCGGGTCCACCGGGGCCCACGTGCCGTCCGCGCCCTTCACGACCAGCTCGGCGACCGTCTCGGTACCCGCGACGGGCTTACCGGCGGCGGTGGCGAAGACCTCCACACCGGTGAAGCTCTTGCCGGCGACCGTCTCCGGCGCCTTCGCGCCGTCCGCACGGGCCAGCTTGTCGGCGACCGTCACGGTGACCTTGCCGTCGAAGTTCACGGTGAGCCCGCCCTGCGGGTCGTAGGCCGAGGCCCGCAGCGTGAAGGTACCGGCCTTGGGGCCCGCCTTGAGCCCGGGGGCGGCGGCGATGCCGTCCGCACCCGCCTTGACCACCAGGGAGTCCGCGGTACCGAAGAGGGTGCCGCCGGTGGTGTCCTTCTCGACCGCGAAGACCACCTCCTGGCCGACGGCGGGCTTGCCGTCGCTCAGGAGCACCTTGACCCGGGGGACCTCCGCGAAGGCTGCACCGGCCTCGGCCGTGAGTCCGGGACCGTCGAGGACCGTCAGCCCCGCCAGGTGCGGAGTGGCCGGCTTCGGCTGCTCCGGGGTCGGCGTGGGGGTCGGCGTCGGCGCCGGGGTGGGGGTCGGCTTGGGGGTGGGGGTCGGCGTCGGAGTCACCGGATTCGACGGAGTCAGCGGCACGTGCGGGGTGGGCAGGGTGCCGGGCGGCTGCGTCGGGTAGTTGCCGACGGGCGGGTTCTCCACCGCGCCGACGCCGTTCTGGTACTGGCGCATGTAGCCGAGCACGGTGTTCACGTACTCGCGGGAGTTGTTGTAGCTGAGGATCGCCTGGTCGAGCTTGGCCTCGTTCGACAGGTCGCGGTCGCCCGCGCACAGGTAGAGACCCGCGCCCAGCGCCGCGTCGTAGATGTTGTTCGGGTCCCGCTTGGCGTCGCCGTTGCCGTCGGCGCCCCACTTGGCCCAGGTGGACGGGATGAACTGCATCGGGCCGACGGCCCGGTCGTACACCGCGTCCGCGTCCCACTCGCCCTTGTCCGTGTCCCGGATCTCGGCGAAGCCGTTGCCGTCGAGGCGGGGGCCGCGGATGGGCTTCTCGGTGTAACCGTCCGCCTTGAGCCCGTAGCCCGAGGCGTGGACGGACTCCACCCGGCCGATGCCCGCGAGCAGCTGCCACGGCAGCTTGCAGTTGGGGAGCGCGGCGGCCACCGACACCTCGGCACGGTGGTAGGCGTCGAGGGCGGTCGCGGGTATCCCGCCGGCCCCCTCCGGAGCCCCCACCCCGGTGGGCGGTGGGTCGGCGACGATGTCGGGCAGTTCCAGGCGGGCGTCACCGCGGTCGGCGGCCTGCGGACTGTCCGGAGTGGGCTCGGACTCTCCCGCGTCGGCGGTCGACGGGCTGCTCACGACCGCGGCGGTGGTCAGGCTGGCCGCGAGCGCGGCCGTGCACAGGACCTTGCGCGAGGTGTTGACGAGGTGACGGTGAAGCGGCTTCACAGTGCGGCGATCCCCCCAAGGAGCCGTCAAATGTATACGGCTGGTCTTGCCGTGAATATCCACTGTCTATCAGGTATTCGTCCCCGACTCGCCGTCCCCCCGGGAGATGTGACGCACCATTCGTCTCGACTTCACCCAGGTCTCACGACCGAATGGACAGACGTCCGACACTCTCGCCCGAATCGCCCCGGTGACACCCCATTCCTACCACCTCCCGCCCGGCCGGGTACGGTGCCTCGGAGGCCACCGGGCTTGTGAAGCAGGTCACTTCACGAAGTCCGACCGATGAGATTCTCCGCGATCCACAGTCATGGTCGGTGGTGGGCGTGCCACGGCCGCGAGTGCGGTCGGGGCGAACCCCGACCGGATCTGCCACCGACCGAACCCGAGACCCCGAGGAACCCAGATGCGCACCCTGATCAGCACCGCCTTCATCTCCCTCGACGGCGTCGTGGAGGCCCCCGGCGGCGAAGCCGGATACCGGAACGCCGGGTGGACGTTCAAGGACATCGACTTCCTCCCCGAGGCCTACGACATCAAGGGCCGGGAGCAGAAGGAGGCCACCGCGATGCTGCTGGGCCGGACGAGCTACGAGGCGTTCAGCGCGGTGTGGCCCGACATGGCGGACTTCGCCGACTACAAGGTGATGCCGAAGTACGTCGTCTCCACCACCCTCACCGAGGACGATCTGGTGTCGAACTGGGGCGAGACGACGATCCTGCGCTCGATCGACGACGTCGCCGCGCTGAAGGCCACCGAGGGCGGCCCGATCATCGTCCACGGCAGCGCCGCCCTGAACCAGGACCTCTCGGACGCCGGCCTGATCGACCGCTACCACCTGCTGGTCTTCCCGCTCCTGCTCGGCGCGGGCAAGCGGCTCTTCAGCACCACGGACAAGGACGCCCAGAAGCTGGAGCTCGTCGAGCACCAGGTCTACGCCAACGGGCTGCAGAAGCAGGTCTTCGACGTCGTCCGCTGACCGGCGGGCCCGGTTGCCGCCGGGGCGGGTCCGACCGGTTCACTCTCCGGCCACACAGGCCCGGGTCCCGGACGGCAGCCGCCCGTAGAGGAGGAATTCGTTGATGTACTCCCGTACGCAGGGCGAGCTCGCGAAGCCGGTGTGCCCCTCGCCCTTGTGGTCCACGATCACCGCCGAGCCCAGCCGTTCGGCCGTCTCCTCCGTCCACTCGTACGGTGTCGCCGGGTCGCCGCGGGTACCGACCAGCAGCATCGGCGGCGCCCCGGGGTGGTCGATCTTCCGGATGTAGTCGGTGCCGGCGGGCCATCCGTAGCACGCGAGCAAGGTCGCCAGCTGTCGCGGCCCGAACACCTTGGAGACCTTGAGGAACTCCTCCTCCAGTTCGCCGAACTCCTTCTCCAGCGCGGCCGGGGTGACCTTGTCGATCGATCGGTCCGGGTCGTCGGCGCAGGACACGGCGGCCAGGGCGGCGACGCCGTTGTCGGCCGGCACCGGTCCGAATCCGTCGCCCTGCGCCGCGTCCGGTGACGTCGACGGGGCGGTCGGGTCCGGCGAGGTGGTCGGGTCCGTCGGGTCCGTCGGGTCCGGCGGGTCCGGCGACTGCGTCAGGCCGAGCAGAAGCAGCAGCCCGGCCGGGTCCTTCTCGGTCTCCGCCAGGGCCAACGCCTTGGCGAGCACGGGCCAGGCGCTCGGTGAGTACAGGGCCTGGCCGATCGCGAAAGCGGTGAGGAAGCCGGTCAGCTGCGTGCCGTCGCGGCCGACCAGCGGCTCCCGGTCGAGCCGCTCCACCAGGGCGGCCACCTTCTCCTTGGCGGTCCGGGTGTTCGTCCCGTACACGCAGCCGGTCCGATGGGCGCACCAGGTCAGGAAGTTGTCCAGGGCCCGCTGCTGGGCGCGGGCCAGGACGAGGGCCTGCTCGGTCATCGGTTCGGTGAGGGTGTCGATGCCGTCGAGGACCATGCGGCCGGTGGTCCGGGGGAACTCGGCGGCGTACACGGCCCCGAGCCGGCTCCCGTAGGAGAAGCCGAGGTAGTTGAGCTTCTCGTCCCCGAGGACCTGGCGGATCACGTCCATGTCGCGGGCGACGTCGACGGTTCCCATGTGCGCGAGGACCGGGCCGGAGGCGCGTCGGCACTGGGCGGCCGCGTCCCGCACGGCGGCGAGGAGCGTGGCGGTGTCGGCGTCCGGGGCGATCTCGGTCTCCCGGGAGCCGGCGCAGGAGACGGGGTCGCTGTGGCCGACGCCGCGGGGGTCGAAGCCGATGAGGTCGTAGCGCTCGCCGAGATCGGCGAACGACTTGGGGTCGGCGGCGAGGCCGGCCACGCCCGAGGCGCCGGGTCCGCCGAAGTTGATCAGGAGCGAGCCGATGCGCCGGTCCGGGTCGGTGGCCGGGATCCGACCCAGGGCCACCTTGACCGTGCCCTTGTCCGGGGCCGCGTAGTCGAGCGGGACCTCCACGACGGCGCACCGCATCTCGGCGGGGACCGGTTCGTCGGGGCAGCGGCCCCAGCGGACGCGCCGGCTGTGGAACCGCGCCAAGGGGTCGTCGTCGGCGCCGGTCGCGGACGGGGTGGGCACGGACGGGCCGGTCGCGGACGGGGTGGGCGCGGACGTCGGGCTCGAACCGGTGCCGGGGCTCGCGGTGGGCGGGGGCGGCGGGGCGGCGGCCCCCGGCGAGGTCAGGAGCAGCGCGCCGACCGCTGCGCCGGTGGCCATGGCCGTACGGACTCGGGAACGGTGCACTGCGCCCTCCTCGGGCGGCCCCCCGGACCCATCTGCCCACCATAAGCCGGGTCCTCGGGGCCCGCCCGCCCAGTGCGCGCCACCCCGCCCGGCCCCGGGCCCGGGGCGGCTCAGCCCTCCCGCGGCCCCCGGTACAGCTCCTGGATCCGGTCCGCGTAGTCTCGGGCGATCGCGCCCCGCCGGAGCTTCAACGACGGGGTCAGGTGACCGCGCGCCTCGGTGAAATCGGCGGCCAGGACGGTGAAGCGGCGGATCGACTCGGCCCGTGAGACCAGCCGGTTCGCCTCGTCCACGGCCCGCTGGAGGTCCGCCCGCAGTTCCTCGTCCCGTACGAGCTCGCGCATCGGCATGTTCTGCTTCTTGTGCATCTGGCGCCAGTGCTGCAGCCCGTCGGGTTCGAGGGTGATCAGCGCGGTGATGTAGGGCCGGTTGTCGCCGACGACCATGCACTGGCCGACCAGCGGATGGGCCCGCAGCCAGTCCTCCAGCGGAGCCGGGGCCACGTTCTTGCCGCCGGAGGTGATGATCATTTCTTTCTTGCGGCCGGTGATGGTCAGGTACCCGTCGGCATCGAGCTCGCCGATGTCACCGGTGGCCAGCCAACTCCCGTACGGGGCCGCCTGCGCGGCGTTCCAGTAGCCGGCGAAGACGTGGCCGCCGCCCAGCAGCACCTCCCCGTCGTCGGCGATCCGTACGCCGGTGCCCGGCAGCGGCCAGCCGACGGTGCCGAGGCGGGGCCGCTGCGGTGGGGTCACCGTGCTGGCGCCGGTGGTCTCGGTCAGCCCGTAGCCCTCGAAGACCTCGATGCCGGCGCCGGTGTAGAAGGCGGCGAGCCGGCGGCCCAGCGGTGATCCGCCGCTCAGGACGTAGCGGACGCGGCCGCCGAGCGCGGCCCGGATGCGCCGGTAGACGAGCGGGTCGTAGACGGACCGGGCGAGGCGCAGCACGAGCCCGGGGGTCTTGTCCTCGGCGATCTCGGCGAAGCGCTGCGCGATGCGGGCGGCCCGGTCGAAGGAGGCGGCCCGGCCCATCTTCTCGGCGGTGGCGCGGGCGGTGTTGTAGACCTTCTCCAGTACGTAGGGGATGGCCAGGAGGAAGGTGGGCCGGAAGCCGGCGAGGTCGGCGAGGAGGTCCTCGGTACGGATGCTGGGCGCGTGTCCGAGCTTGACGCGGGCCCGCATGCAGCCGACGGCCACCATCCGTCCGAAGACGTGGCTGAGCGGCAGGAACAGCAGGGTGGAGGCGGGGTCCTTATTGGCGGATCTGAACACGGGGTGCAGCAGCTCCACCGCGTTGTCCACCTGGGCGAAGAAGTTCGCGTGGGTGATCACGCATCCCTTGGGCTGCCCGGTGGTGCCGGAGGTGTAGATGAGGGTGGCGACGGAGTCCGGTGTGCGGGCGGCCCGCCGGTGGTGCACCACCGCGTCGGGGATGCGTTCCCCGGCCTTGACCAGCCGGGACAGCGCTCCGGTGTCGAATTCCCACAGGTGGGTCAGCCAGGGCAGGTTGCCGCGTTCGCCGCTGATGAGCCGGGCCTGTGCGGTGTCCTCGACGGCGCAGGCCACGGCCCCGGAGTCCTGGATGATCCAGCGTGCCTGGAGGGCGGAGGAGGTGGGGTAGATCGGTACGGTGACCAGGCCGGCGGCCCAGCCGGCGAAGTCGAGCAGGGTCCACTCGTAGGTGGTGCGGGCCATGATGGCGAGCCGGTCGCCCTCCCGGAGCCCTTCGGCGATCAGGCCCTTGGCCACGGCGAGCACCTCGGCCGCGAACTGCGCGGCCGACACGTCGTGCCAGACGCCGTCCCGGTCCTTGCGGGCGAGCACCGCTTCCCCCGGAGCCTCCCGGGCGTTGTGGAAGGGGATGTCCCCGAGGGATCCCCGGTCCGGGGGGCCCACCAGCGCGGGCACCCGGACCTCGCGGACCACTCCGTCGATCACGGTCTTGACGGGTTCGACCGCTTCTACGGCCCCGACCGGCCTCAGTTCGGCTCCCACGGCGCACTCTCCTTGGCTCGGTGCGAGGGTTACCGCGGGTAATTTACGTAGGGGTAACCCCCTCCGACCAGCCCTTGGAGCCGTTCTTCACGGACGCTCCACGCCACCGCCACCGCCCCACACCCCGGACGCGGCAGCCGTCCGCACGTAGTCCCCGAAGTCGCGGGGCTCCCGGCCGAGCACCCGCTGGACACCGTCGGCGAGGGTGGCGAAGCGGTTCTCGGCGATCCACCCGTAGAGCATGTTCAGCAGGCCCACGAACTCCTCCGGCACCCCGTGACCCCCGGCGTAGGTGGCGAACTCCTCGGGCGGGAGCGGGCGGTAGGTGACCGTCCGGCCGGTGGCCCGGGTGATCTCGTCGACCACGGAGTCCAGGCTCAGCAGCCGCGGGCCGGTCAGTTCGTAGGCCTGCCCGCCGTGCCCCTCCTCGGTGAGGGCGGCCACGGCGACGGCGGCGATGTCCTCGGCGTCGATGAACGGCTCGACGCCGTCACCGGTCGACGTCACGACCTCGCCGGCTTGGACCTGCGCCCGCATGAACGGGTCCTCGCCGAAGTTCTGGAAGAACCAGGACGGCTTGAGGATGGTCCACCGCGCGCCGGACTCGCGGACCGCGCGCTCGCAGGGGAGCTTCTCCTCCCCCTCCGGCACCACCCAGTCGCGGGCGGACAGCAGTACCAGCCGCTCCACACCGCGGGCCACGGCCAGCTCGGAGAAGGAGCGCATCGACTCGGCGGCGTCGGGGAGCTGCGAGTCGACCAGGTAGGCGGCGCCGACCCCCTCCAGTACCTGCTCCCAGGTGTTCTCGTCGTTCCAGTCGAAGGGGACCGGCGCCTTGCGGGAGGCGCCCCGGACCTCGTGTCCGCGCCGGCGCAGCTGCGCGGCCACACGGCTCCCGGTCTTACCGGTGCTGCCCAGGACCAGGATGGGCTTGGTCGTCGTGTCGTTCGCGGCGTCGTTCTTCTTCGTCGTCGTCATGTGACCAGTCAATCCGGCGCCGTTCGGACGGGACATGGTCGTCCCGCTCAGATACATGTCCCGGCGTCCAGGCTCCGGTCGCACGGGCCGGCCAGGGGGCGGGATCACCGGGCGGGCGGCCCGCGGGCTTGTCGGCGGCGGAATGTAGCGTAGGGGCGGCGTAAAGACCACGTGCAGGCATGCGTCGGTGCGTTGCGACTGCCGGGCCGTTTGTTGCGTCTCACCCTCTGAGCAAGGAGCTCCACACGCATGTCCATACCACCGCAGCCTCCGTCCTCCCCCGGCCCGTACGGACAGCCCGGCCCGTACGGACAACCGGGACAGCCCGGCCCGCCGCCCTACGGCGGCGCACCGCAGGGCTGGTACCCCCCGCAGCAGCAGCAGAAGAAGACCAACACGCTGGCCATCGTCGGCTTCGTCATGGCGCTCGTCTGCAGCATCCCGCCGGTCCCCATCGTCCTCGGCATCATCGCGCTCTCCCAGATCAAGTCCCGCGGTGAGAAGGGCAAGGGCCTCGCCATCTCGGCGATCGTCATCCACAGCCTGGTCATCGCGTTCTACGGGACCTTCATCGCGCTCGGCCTCAGCGGCGCGCTGGACGACGACACGACGAAGAAGCGCGACACCGGCGGCCAGGTCACCGGCCCGACCTCCAGCGGCCTGACCGAGATCCGCAAGGGCGACTGCTTCAACACGAACGACGACCTGGCCCAGTACGACGACGAGAACGGCACCCAGGCCGCCCGCTCGGTGCGCATCGTGCCCTGCGACCAGCCGCACAAGGGCGAGGCGTACGCGGTCTTCGACCTGGACGCCGGCACGTACCCGGGCACGGAGAAGGTCACCGCGGCCGCCGAGGAGAAGTGCAGCGGCCCCGAGCTCGCCACGTACGTGGGCGAGAACGCGAAGTCCTCCTCGAAGCTGGAGGTCTACTACTACTACCCGCAGGCCGCCAGCTGGCTCCTCGGGGACCGCGAGGTCACCTGCTTCGTGGGCGACCCCGCCAACCCCACGACGGGCTCGGTCCGCTCCGGCTCCTGACCCCGGGCCGCAGGAACGGCAACGCGTCACCGCAGGCCCCGCCCCGATCAGGGCGGGGTCCGCGGCTTTTTACGGACTGCCGGGCCGATCGGTACGGAAGCCCGGATCGGCACGTCGGCCGTGGACCCGGCCCGGCTCTCGGCAGGCGCGATCCGATCGGCCTCTCACAGACCTCATGATCCAATGCCCTGATGGCATGGGATGAATGGGACGACGCGAAGGCCGATGTGAACGCCCAACGGCAGGTCACGATGCGCCTCAACCAACTACCGGGCGGGCCCGGGAGCACCGGCGGACAGGCCGACCTCGTCGTGCACCAGGACGACCTCGGCGGTGTCGGCCATGAAGCCTTCGTCCTGCACGGCCAGTTGCAGAAGGAGGCAGATGTGGCCGGCGCCGGCGCCGACGCGGAGGGAGTCGGCTCCACGATGCAGGCGGCGGCAGCCTTGAAGAAGGACAACCTGGCTCTCGGAAGTGAGCTGGAGACAGCAGTGTCCGTATGGACCTCACAGGTCAAAGGCGTCCTGCAGGCGTGCGCGCACATATCCAACCACCTGGACTACTCGAAGAAGGCGCACGCCGAAAACGACGCCGCCATCGCCGCGTCGCTGCAGAACCGGGACGGCTCGGCCGTGCCCGCTTCGCGTCTCGCCGAGTACTTCAAGTAGGGGAACCACATGAACTACAACGAGCTCATGGAAGTCGACCTGGGTGCACTGGGGAATGCGGTCGCCGACTGGAAGCGCGTGGCCGAGGCGATGCAGCGGCTGGGCGGCGAGGCCCGCGACGGCTTGCAGGCCAAGGCCGAGAAAGCCCGCTGGGAAGGCGTCAACGCGGGAGTGACCCGGGACTTCGTGGGCAAGACGGTGAAGGAGTTCGAGGACCTCCATACGGAGGCGAAGAGTATTTTCAGCGTCCTCGATGACGCGCACACCGAGCTGAAGGACATCCAGCAGCAGGCCAGAAGCGTCACCGCCGAAGCCAAGGAGGCAGGCTTCACCGTCACCGGGGGCAAGGACGGCACCGTCGTGATCGGGGATGCCCTCGTCTGTGAGGTGGACGGTCCCGGGTAGCGAAAACGCGAGATGATGCAGTGGTTCGCCGACGCACTGACCGGGTTCGTGATCCATGCCTCCGAGGTCGACGCAGCTGCGGTACGGGCGCTGCGCGCGAGCCACGGCGGTGATCCGTCCAACGCAGGCCATGCGTCATACACCTCGCTCGATCCGGAAATGCTCCCCCGTGCCGTAAAACTGGCCGGCCTCGGGGAAGACGCGAACGGCAAGCAGCGCAAGGAGCTGCAGCGCCTGTGGCAATCCCTCAGCCCTGAGGCGCGGGCGCAGCTGTGGACGCAGCACAAGGACGATCTGTTGGCGGCCGGCCTGCTGAATCCGACGGTGAAGCAGGTGTCCCCTGACGACGGTGCGGGAGGGTACGACATCGCATCACCCGGCTTCGGGGACTACTGGAAGGAGATCCAAGCCAACGGGATCTCGAACAGCGGCGACTTCATGGGCAAGACGGATGCGGCCCGGCACATGGACCACTACCTGAAGGGATCCGGCAGGACCATCGACCTCGATGTGGACCGGATGTTGAGCGACAAGGACGACACGGTCCTACGTGACGTCTCGGCGAGCACACGTGCTCGTCAGGAGGAGGAGTGGCGCCGCCAAGCCCTGGAGGCCTTCGAGAAGTCGGGGGGCAAGCCGGTGGCCATCCCCGTGGAGACATGGGGGCAGGGGTACGAGCACGACAAGGGCCCGGACGGCACGGCCAACTGGTACCTGGCCATCGGCAGCGCCATGACGAACACCACAGGTGTCGTGACAGCAGTACCGGGCGCCGACGGCAAGCCACAGGTCGACATCGACTATCAGGTCAATGTGTGGGACCGGTACAACTGGGACCCCGGGAAGGCTACGCCGATCGGCCCCACCTCGGTGACCGACGCCGACATGGCCCGTATGCACAACACGGGACAGGCCAGGGAATTCGACATGCGGGGGAGCAGTTCGGTGCAGCGACACGACATGAGTTCGGGGAGCGCCTGGCCCGACCCGAAGGAGCCGGGGCGGGACGGGACCCGTACCGACATCGGCCGGAACAGTGACGCCCGATGAACGGGGAGGCGCGTCGGAGGTGGCGTCCGGCGTTGGTCGGTGCGGTCGCGGTCACCGGGCTGGTGGCCGGGTGCTCGGTGAGCACAGGGGGCGGCGCGCCGGTCGCGGGCCGCTCGTCCGGGCAAGTGGCGCACTGGGTGGAGGGAGCCACGGTGGAGTCGGTCGCCACGGCGTTGCGGGTGCCGTTGCCCAAGACGGCGGCCGAGGCGAAGGCGGCCCGCCTGGACGGGTTTCAGGACGACAGCCTGATCATGGCCTTCGTCCTCCCGACCGGCGAGGTGGACGGGTTCGTCGCAGGGTTGAAGCCCGAGCAGCCGCTCCGCCTGCGGGAACAGCCGCTCGCCGCAAGCACGAACAAATCGGCGCCGTTCTCACAGTTGGGGCTGGCGGATCCCGACCTGCTCGCGGGCGTTCGCGAGAGTCAGGTATGTGCGCCGTGCGCGGGTGACCTCAACTGGCTGCAGGTCGCGGTGGCGCGGGTCGACGAACGCACCAGCCGGGTCTATCTCCGCGGTGTCGACTGAGCGCCCACCCGTTCAGGCCGCCGCGTTCTGTTCCGGTGGGCAGGTTCGGCAGCGGCCCGGGTGCGGGGCGCGGAAGGCTCGGTCGCAGCCGGGGCAGTTCTGCAAGGGGTCCGGCCGTGCGGCGTCCCGGGTCGCCGGGGGTGGCGGGGCCGGTGGCAGGTGCGGGGGGAGCAGTGCGGTGAGGCGGTACGCGAGTACGGACGCGGGTCGCCGTATCTGTGCCGGGAGGTCCGCGGACAGGGCCCGCGCGATCGCCTCGGGGGTGACGCCGCGCTCCAACCAGGCCGACACGTCCGGCGCGAGCCGTCGTACGTCGCGCTCGGAGAGCAGGAGCCTCGGGTCGTACCGCCGCAGCCCGGCGAGCAGTTCGACCGCACCGGGCCGCACCGGCCGGGCAGGGGCGGTGGCGACGGCCTCCGGATCGGCCTCCTGCTCGGGCGTCGGCTCGGGCGTCGGGTCGGGTGCGGGTTCCCGGACCGGCGGCGGTGAAGGAGGCGGCGGGGGCGGTGCTGCCGAGGTGGTGCCCGGCTTGTTGTGCGAGTACGTCCGGGTCACCACCCGTCCGCTCCCCAGCCGCTCGCGCCGCCGCTCCAGGTAGCCGTGCCTCTCCAACTCCCGCAGGGCGGCGGCGATCCGGATTTCTCCCTCGGGGAAACGCGCGGTCAGCGCCTTGACGCCGACCGGGGCGCCCTCGGGAAGCGACTGGATGTACGCCGCGACCCCGATCGCCGTCGCCGACAGCTCCTGGTGCTGGAGGAGGTGGTTGCCGACCACGGTGTAGTGACTCACGTGCCGGGTGTTGACGTGGATGACACCGGATCGGGGGGTCCCGGCGGGAACTCCGGACGATGTGTGCCAGGGGGCGCTAAGCTTCTGAAGAGCCATGGGGAAGCAGCCACTTCCTAAGATGGTCAGGCCCTCGCCGGGATTCGCAGTCCCGTCGGGGGCCGTCTCATTTCTACGGTTGTCGGGGCGAGCATATGCCGCTGAACCAGTAGGAAATCCAGCTGAGTTGGCACGATTCACCCGACCGAGCGACGCGCGCCCGTCCGCCGACGGGTTGGGTGGGGTCGGTTGGTTCTTTCTCCCGGTTCTTTGGTTCCTTACGCGTCCGAGCACGCCGGATCGCGGCCCCCCGAGACCCGGCCCGGGGGCCGTTTCCCCCATCCCACCCCGGGCCGCGTCGCGGCTCTCCGGGACCCGGCCCGAGCAGGTCGGAACCGGACGGGTGGCTACCGCGTCTCGGGTCCATATCGGGACTGCGAAGTTCCGCCGGCGGAAATCCCCGTATTAGCATGGACATGACCAGCTGATTCTGGCCATGTCCAGTTATCAACTATCCAGGGGATACATGTCGTTCGACGCGGAATGGGCCCAGCACAAGGCCGCCGTCCTCGCACAGCAGTCGCCCGCCCTGCGGCTCGACCACGCGCCCGCCGACGGCGGCGCGCCGGGGAGCCCCGTAGGCACTCTGGTGGCCGGTGCCCCCTCCATCAACGGCAACGCCAACCTGCTGATCGAGATGGCCGCCCTCCTCCACGAGGGCCGGCCCGACGGCGACGCGAGCACGATGGCCCGCGCACCGCGCGCCCACGCCGACGTGTCGGCGCAGGTCCTGCGCTTCGCCCGGTTCGCCGACGACCAGTTCAAGGACACGATCGGCCTGCTCGCCGCGCTGGCCACCCGCCTGAAGACGACCGGAACCAGCTTCGCCCAGGTCGACGACGACACCGCCCGGTCCTTCCTCGCGGGCCTCCTCGAATCGGGGCAGTACGTGAAACCGGAGGCCAAGTGAGCGGGATCGGTCACCGCAAGGACGTCGAGTTCCTGGAGGAGTGCAACCCGGCGCTGGTGGAGCGCAATGCCGCCGAGTTCAAGCGCCTACGCGAGCTGCTGGTGCAGGTCGAGGAGCCCGCCCGGCGCGCCGAGACCGCTACGCAGTGGCAGAGCGACGGGAGCCACACCTACACCTCGCGGCTGTCCGAGGCACGGCAGCTCGTGCAGCACATCGCCGAGGGCTACGACAAGGCGGCCAGCGCCCTGCACGCGTACGCGGCGGCCCTGACGACCGCCAAGTCCCACTACGCGAACGGCAAGGGCTCCGAGCGCAAGCTCGCCTCCCTGATCGCCACGAAGGGCACCGCGATCACGCGCACCGCTCAGGAGGCGGAGCCGATGTGCCAGTGGGAGGACATGCGGGCGACGACCGGCTTCCTCGACGGTCTCGCCGAGCTGACGATGGACGTGGACGACATCCGCGAGGAGGCGGACCGCCTCCACGACGACGCGGGCGGCAACTTCCAGCTGGCGAAGACGGTCGAGCAGGAGGCGCGCGGCGTGTGCGTCCACGCGCTGAAGCAGGCGTACGAGCTGCTGCCCGAGTTCCGGCTGAAGGGCGGCGGGGGCGGGGGCGGGGTCGACCTCTACGCGGCCATGGCCGACATCCGCCGCGAGGCGGCCGAGGCCCGTACCGATCCGCTGACCCATCTGCCGGGCAGCGGCCCGAAGAAGGACATGACCGGCCCGGTGGGGCCGGACACCCCGGTCTCCCCGCAGCTCCGCGACATCCGGATGCGGGTGGCCGGGCTGCCGGAGGCCGCCGACAACTACTGGGTCCCCCTGGTCACGGACGGCATGCACGCGGACTGGATCTCCCAGAACAAGGAGGTCCTGCGGGCGGCGGCCAAGAACGCGGGGCTGCCGGAGGAGCTGGTCGCGGGCGTGGCCTGGCAGGAGATCGGCGGCTACCAGCCCGGACTGCTGGACGACGTGACCGGCACGATCCGCGAACAGGCCGCGGCCCCCTGGGGCCTGAGCCCGGTCACCCCCGAGAACCTTCCGTGGCGACTGGGCGGCAAGCTGGACGAGACCTCGTACGGGCCGATCGCCATCCAGCTCCGGCGCGGCGCCGAGGTGCTCGGCTACGATCCGGCGAACCTCACCGACCACCAGCGGACCCTGGTGGAAGAGGCGCTCCAGGACCCCAAGCAGAATGCGTTCATAGCGGCCGGCTTCCTGGCCCAGATCAAGGCGGAGAGCGGTCTCGCCGACGTCCCGGCCGATCAGATGACGCAGGCCCAGATGCGGGAGATCGCCGCCCGCTACAACGGCGGTCCCTACTGGGACCTCCCCAAGGCCCAGGGCTACGGTGACCGCTTCGTCGGGAACCTCGGCCAAGCGAAGGACGCAATGCGATGACGTACCCCCGCGAGAGCATCGACCTGCCCGAGGACCGGGGTTGCCTGCGGTGGGTGCTGGGTGTGCCGCTCGGGATCATCCACCTGCTGAACGCCGCCGCCGTGTTCGGGGCCCTGTTCGCCGGACCCCAGGGCGAGTGGGACGACCAGGGCTACGAGAACGTCGGCGCGCTGTGCCTGGTCTCCGTGTCGCTGAGCGCGCTGGGCCTGCTGATCACCGCCGTACCGAGCGTGCGCCGGGCCATGGGCCCGTGGTGGTTCGCCCCGCCGCTGCTCCTCGGGCTGGTCGCGTTCCTCCGGGGCGCGACGCTCGGATGAGGCGGACGAGGCTCCCCCGCGAGAACATCGACCTGCCCGAGGACCGGGGCTGCCTGCAGTGGGTCCTCGGAATACCGCTCGCCCTCTCCTACGTCCCGGCGCTGTTCACCTGCTACACCGCGCTGTCGATGCGGCCGGACCCCGACGACGCCGTGCTGCGCGGGGACGTCCGCTTCCTGGCCGGCTGCTGCGTGGTGCTGTGCCTCGTAGGACTGCTGATCACCATCACCCCGCTGTTCCGGCGGACGATGGGCCGGTGGTGGTTCGCCCTGCCGTTCCTGCTGGCGACGGTCGCCTACGTCCGCGCGCAGACGGTCTGACGCGGGAGACCGAAGACGCGCGAACGCCGAAGACGCGCGAACGCCGCGGCCCCCGCCCGGTCGGGGCGGGGGCCGCGGCGAACGCCGTGCGATGCGGTGTGCTGCGGTCAGGCCGCGACCACGACCTGCTCGGCGGCCGGGGCGGGCTCGTCCAGCGGGGAGGCCGAGGCGGAGGCGTAGGCCTCCTTGTCCAGGATCCCCTCGCGGGCCGAGACGATGACCGGGACCAGGGCCTGGCCGGCCACGTTGGTGGCGGTGCGCATCATGTCCAGGATCGGGTCGATCGCCAGCAGCAGACCGACGCCCGCGAGCGGCAGGCCCAGCGTGGACAGGGTCAGCGTCAGCATGACGGTGGCGCCCGTCAGACCAGCCGTGGCGGCCGAGCCGATGACCGAGACGAAGACGATGAGCAGGTACTCCTTGATGCCGAGCTGCACGTCGAAAATCTGCGCGATGAAGATGGCGGCGAGGGCCGGGTAGATCGCGGCGCAGCCGTCCATCTTGGTGGTGGCGCCGAACGGGACGGCGAAGGAGGCGTACTCCTTCGGGACGCCGAGGCGCTCGGTGACCTTCTGGGTGACCGGCATGGTGCCGACCGAGGAGCGGGAGACGAAGGCCAGCTGGATGGCGGGCCAGGCGCCCTTGAAGAACTGCAGCGGGCTGACCTTGGCGACCGTCGCGAGCAGCAGCGGGTAGACGCCGAACATCACGAGGGCGCAACCGATGTAGACGTCGGCGGTGAAGGTCGCGTACTTGCCGATCAGGTCCCAGCCGTACGTGGCGATCGCGGTGCCGATGAGGCCGATCGTGCCGATCGGGGCGAGGCGGATGACCCACCACAGGGCCTTCTGGAGCAGCTCCAGGGCGGACTCGGCGAGGTCGAGGACCGGCTTGGCCTTGGCGCCCAGCTGGAGGGCGGCGATGCCGGCGACGACGGCCAGGAAGACGATCTGAAGGACCTTCAGCTCGGTGAACGGCGTGACGATGTCCGTCGGCACGATCCCGGTGAGGAAGTCGATCCAGGAGCCGGTCTTCTTCGGGTCCTTGCCGTCGGCCGCGGTGAGGCCGGTGCCGGAACCGGGGTCGGTCAGCAGGCCGATTCCGATGCCGATGCCGACGGCGATCAGCGAGGTGATCATGAACCAGAGGAGGGTGCGGGAGGCAAGACGCGCAGCGTTGTTCACCTTCCGCAGGTTGGTGATCGACACCAGGATCGCGAAGAAGACGAGCGGGGCGATGGCCAGCTTCAGCAGCTGGACGAAGATGTCGCCGGTCTTCTCCAGCGTGGTGCCGAGCCAGCTGATGTCCTGGCTGCGGGCTATCCAGCCGAAGAGGACACCGAGGGCGAGACCGGCGACGATCTGGGCCCAGAAGGGGAACTTGAACGAGGCCTTGGCGGGGGCCTGGGGGGTCGCGGACACGGACACTCTCCGGAGGTGGCGCACGAATACAGGGGGGAAGTACTGCGTGGTGAAACGGTGCGGCAGCAGCCAGAAGGGCCGGCCGGGACGGCTGCTGTATCGATTCAGCTCAACAGCAACAGGCCGCGGACGCGCGGCGGCAGAGGTCGACGTGCAGGCGCGTCACGAGCGGAACGCTCGTGATCATGGGGTGCGCAGCTGTGGTCAACATGTTCAACACGCTAACACTTCCCCTTTGAGAATCTCAAAGGGGCGCTTTGAGACAACGGCGCACCAGGCCCTCTTGCGCAGGCCCGGAAAACACGAACGCCCCAGCGTTACGGGCGGTATACCCGATGCTGGGGCGGTTCGATGTGTGATGAAGCCAACTGTGCCGTTACGAGGTCACGCGCGCCGCGTCGTCCGCCTGGTCCTCCTGGCTGCGGTTCGCGGCCAGCTTTTCCTTCGCACCCGCGACGCGCCCGGAGATCTGCGTGGACATCTCGTCGCGCTGCTTGCGCAGCAGGACGAAGGAGAGCGGGGCGGAGATCACGATGGCGAGCAGGACGACCCAGGCGACGTTGGCCTCCCCGAGCCCTGCGGGCACCCAGCCGAGCCGGACGAGGCCCGCGACGGCCACGAGGCATCCGACGAAGATGCCCAGGCGCATCGCGGTGTAGCGGATCGTTGCGCTCGGCTTGAGGGACACGGTGACCCCTTCTCTCTCGTCGTGGTCCACGGCTGGTGCCCGTCCAGTGAAGCACGCCGAGGACCCGCCGCCGCCCTCCGGGGTGCCGCGCCGGGCGCGGGCGCACGTCAGTGCAGCGGCAGCAGCATCGTGATGTCGTCGCGGTCGTCACCGGGGGCGACCCGCAGGGCGCCGGGGACGCGACCGACCTCCTTGTAGCCGCAGGCGGCGTAGAAGTGCTCCAGACCGAGCCCGCCGCGGCAGCCGAGGCGGATGGCGTCGATGCCGTCCAGCGTGCGGGCGGCATCGGCGACGGCGTCCATCAACGCGCGGCCGGCGCCCCGGCCCTGGAGGTCGGGGTGGACCATGACCGTGTAGACCCAGATCCAGTGCCGCTGCAGCCGGTGCGCGTTGAAGGCGAGGAACGCGGCCGCCCCGATCCGACCGTCCCGGTCGCGCCCCACGACCAGACGGTGCCGGCCCTCGATCATCGCGACGAGGTGCTTGACCAGCTCGGGCCGGATGTCGTCGCGGGTGACGGGCGGCACGAAGCCGATGGCTCCGCCGGCGTTGGAGGCATCCGTCCACAGGTCGACGAGGCTTTCGCGCAGGGCGGGATCAACGATCGGATCGAAGGTAAAAGTAAGGGGCACCATGGAAGAGTAGCCATTACTCGTGCGGGGGGCAACGACATCGCGGAGCTCCCGAACGCCACGAGCCCCGGTCCGTGGAGGGACCGGGGCTCGTGGCGGTTCGAACCGGATCGGCGCGTCAGAGGCGCATCGCCTGCGGGGTCTCGCGCAGGTTCGCGTCCGGACCGGGGTACTCGCGGATGATCTCGTAGCGCGTGTTGCGCTCGACCGGGCGGAAGCCCGCTTCCCGGATCAGCTCCAGCAGATCGTCACGACCCAGCTTGTTCGGGGTGCCGTAGTTGTCCGCGTCGTGCGTGATCTTGTACTCGACGACCGAGCCGTCCATGTCGTCCGCGCCGTGCTGCAGCGCGAGCTGGGCGGTCTGCACACCGTGCATCACCCAGAAGACCTTGACGTGCGGCACGTTGTCGAAGAGCAGTCGCGAGACGGCGAAGGTCTTCAGCGCCTCGGCGCCGGTGGCCATCGTCGTACGCGCCTGGAGCTTGTTGCGTACCTTGCCGTCCTGCATGTCCACGAAGTCGTGCTGGTAGCGCAGCGGGATGAAGACCTGGAAACCGCCGGTCTCGTCCTGGAGCTCGCGCAGCCGCAGCACGTGGTCCACGCGGTGGCGCGGCTCCTCGATGTGCCCGTACAGCATGGTCGAGGGGGTCTTGAGACCCTTCTCGTGCGCGAGGCGGTGGATGCGCGACCAGTCCTCCCAGTGGGTGCGGTGGTCGACGATGTGCTGGCGGACCTCCCAGTCGAAGATCTCCGCGCCGCCGCCGGTGAGCGATTCCAGGCCGGCCTCGATCAGCTCGTCGAGGATGTCGGAGGCCGACATCCCCGAGATCGTCTCGAAGTGGTGGATCTCGGTCGCCGTGAACGCCTTCAGCGAGACGTTCGGCAGCGCCTTCTTCAGCTCGGAGAGCGAGCGCGGGTAGTAGCGCCACGGCAGGTTCGGGTGCAGACCGTTGACGATGTGCAGCTCGGTGAGGTTGTCGTTCTCCATGGCCTTGGCCAGGCGCACGGCCTCCTCGATGCGCATCGTGTACGCGTCCTTCTCGCCCGGCTTGCGCTGGAACGAGCAGTACGCGCACGAGGCGGTGCACACGTTCGTCATGTTGAGGTGCCGGTTGACGTTGAAGTGGACGACGTCACCGTTCTTGCGCGTGCGCACCTCGTGGGCGAGGCCACCGAGCCAGGCCAGGTCGTCCGACTCGTAGAGGGCGATACCGTCCTCACGGGTCAGCCGCTCGCCGGAGCGGACCTTCTCCTCCAGCTCACGCTTGAGCCCAGCGTCCATGTACCGGTCGCCTCCTCTAGATGCCTCTGTCTGCCTGTCCTGCAAACCCTGCCCAACCGTACTCTCAGGCTTCCTCGGGCAGCTCCCCGACCCGGTTCTCCCACTTGGTGGAGAGCACGATGGTGGTGCGGGTGCGCGAGACGCCCTTGGTACCGGAGAGCCTACGGATGATCTTTTCCAGGCCGTCCACGTCGTTGGCGCGCACCTTCAGCATGAAGGAGTCGTCACCCGCGATGAACCAGCAGTCCTCGATCTCGTTGAGGTCGCGCAGGCGCCGGGCCACGTCCTCGTGGTCCGCGGCGTCGGACATGGAGAGTCCGATCAGCGCCGTGACGCCGAGGCCGAGCGAGCGCGAGTCCACCGTCGCGCGGTAGCCGGTGATGACCCCGGCCGTCTCCAGTCGGTTGATGCGGTCGGTGACGCTGGGGCCGGAGAGGCCCACGAGACGGCCCAGCTCCGCGTACGAGGCACGACCGTTTTCCCGGAGTGCCTGGATGAGCTGCCTGTCCACCGTGTCCATTACGTGGAGCCTTCCATTATTCGGCGATCCTGCAAGTCTAGGTATAGAATCTAAGGCACACAGGGTCAACACCCTGTGAAATCTTTCAACTGATCAATGACGATCTTCAGGAGTGGTTCACCGTGTTCACGATCGAGATGGCCTACGCACACATGCGGGAGCTCCAGGAGCTGGCCAACCGATCCCGTGCCCACCAGCCCGCCGCGGCCCACCGCGTCGACAAGATCCGCAAGCCCCTCGGCCGTAAGAAGAAGGCCTAGTCACCGGCGCTTGCCTCCCGGGGAGTACGGGAGCCTCCCAGCTCCCCCTCCCACCGGCGGTACAGCTGGTGCGGCACCCCTGCCGCGTCCAGCACCCGCCCCGCGACGAAGTCCACCAGATCCTGGATGTGCGTCGCACCCGTATAGAACGCCGGAGAGGCGGGCAGCACGATCGCGCCCGCCTCGTCCAGCGCCACCAGATGCCGCAGCGTCTGTCCGTTCAGCGGGGTCTCCCGCACCGCGACCACCAGCCGGCGCCGCTCCTTGAGCGTCACGCTCGCCACGCGCTGGAGCAGGTCCTTCGACAGCCCGAGCGCCACCCCCGCCACGCAGGCCGTGGACGCCGGGACGACGAGCATCCCCTTGACCGGGTACGAGCCCGAACTCGGGCCCGCCGCAAGGTCTCCCGCGCCCCAGTACCGGACGTCGTCCAACTCCGGGCGCGCGAAGGTCTCGGGCTTCCCGTCGGCCCCACGCCCCAGCCACTGCGCGAGGTCCTCGCGCCAGTGCGCGTCGCGGAAGGCGATCCCCGTCTCGTCCAGCAGGGTGAGGCGCGAGGCGCGGCTCACCACCAGGTCGACACTCTCCCCCGCGGCCAGCAGCCCGCGGAGCACCGCCGCCGCGTACGGCGTCCCGGATGCCCCGGAAACCCCGACCACCCACGGGGTGCGCTTGCGCTCAGTCATACCTCCGAGACTATCCGGCCACCGCCGATGGGCACTCAGTAAGGTGGCGGCACGTTCCCGGGACGGGACGCGGCGAGGGGGAGAAGATGAGCACGACGGTGGACGCGGACTGGACGCAGCTCGACCGCGCCAAGGCGGCCGGGAAGCTGATGGTCGGCTGGGTGGCCCTGTTGTGGCTGATCGAGCTGGTGGACCTGGTCACGGGCCACGCCCTGGACGGGTACGGGATCATCGCCCGCGAGCCGGACGGGCTCACCGGGATACCCCTCGCGCCCTTCCTCCATTTCGGCTTCGACCATCTGGCGTCGAACACCGTCCCGCTGCTGGTCCTCGGCTTCGTCGCCGCCCTCAGCGGCATCCGCCGCTTCCTCGCCGTGTGCGTCGCGGTCACCGTGGTGGACGGGCTCGGCGTCTGGCTGGTCTCCCCCTCGTACAGCGTCACGGCGGGCGCCTCCGGCCTGATCTTCGGCCTCTTCGGCTACCTGCTGGTCCGCGGCTTCGTGGAACGGCGGCCGCTGGGCGTGGTGGTGGCGGTGGTGATCGCCGCCGTCTGGGGCGGCACGATCTTCTTCGGCATCCTGCCGACGGACTCGGGCGTCAGCTGGCAGGGCCACCTCTTCGGCCTCCTGGCGGGCGCGGCGGCGGCCTTCGCCTTCCCGCGCCGCCACCCGCCCGCCCTCGACTGACGGCGTACGGGATGCACTCGACGGCAGGCCGCACGGCGGCTAGAAGGTCAGCCCCCGCACGGCCAGATCGGCCAGCGCGCACACGAAGAGGGCGATGCCGATGAAGCCGTTGACCGTGAAGAAGGCGCGGTTCAGGCGGGACAGGTCGTGCGGCTTCACGATCGTGTGCTCGTAGAGGAAGGCCGCGACGACGATCGCGAGGCCGATCCAGAACAGCACGCCCGCGTCCGTGGCCAGCGCGTACCAGGCCAGCAGGACCGTGGTCACGACGTGCGCGCCGCGCGCGCCCCACAGGGCCGCCGGGACCCCGAAGCGGGCCGGGACCGACTTGACGCCTTCCGCGCGGTCGGCGGCCACGTCCTGGCAGCCGAAGATCAGGTCGAAGCCACCGATCCACACGCCCACCGCGAGGCCCAGGATCACCGCGTCCCCGGACCACTCGCCGGTGACCGCGAGCCAGGCCCCGACCGGGCCCATGGCCTGGGCCAGGCCCAGGATGGCGTGCGGGAAGTTCGTGAACCGCTTGCCGTACGGATAGACCACCATCGGGATCACGGCGACCGGCGCGAGCGCCAGGCACAGCGGGTTCAGCAGCGCCGCCGAGCCGAGGAAGACCAGGAGCGCGATGCCGGCGCCGGTCCAGGCCGCGCGGACCGAGACGGCGCCGGTGACCAGCTCGCGGCCGGCCGTGCGCGGGTTACGGGCGTCGATCTCGCGGTCGATGATGCGGTTGGCGGCCATCGCGAAGGTCCGCAGCCCCACCATGCAGATGGTGACGAGCAGCAGGACGCCCCAGTGGATGCGGCGGTCGAGCTGGAACATGGCGGTGAAGGCCGCGATGTAGGCGAAGGGCAGCGCGAAGACCGAGTGCTCGATCAGCACAAGTCTCAGAAAGGCCTTGACCTTGTTGGTGGCCTCCGGCGCGGGACCGTGTCCGACCACTCCATCGGCGGTGGTCATCATGCGAGTTCCCTCCGGAACTGTTCGAGTTCGGCCCTCGGCCCGTCGAGCGGAACCGGCCCTGTCTCCGTGTCGAGCCGCGGGCTCGCGGTCACGCCAGACTCCGGCGGAACGCGTCGAGGTCGGCCAGCAGGGTCGCCAGGGGCACGGTGGGCGTCTCCAAGGAGACCGTGGGCGCTCCCTCGGGCTCCGGCGGGGTGGCGTGCACCGTGAACACGTAGCCCTCGCCCCCGCGGGCGTCGTGGTCCGGACGGGCGTCCAGCCGGAGCACCGCACCCGCCTCCACGGTGAACGGCTCGCCGGTGCCGAGCCCGGCCCGCAGCTGCTCCGCGAAGTCATGGACCTCGGCGTCGCGCACGCCGGGCATCTCGAAGCCGCCGTCGGCTTCGTAGCTGTCGTCCAGCACCAGGGCCCACATGTCGCCGGGGCCCGCGAACTCCTCGGCCGAGACGCCCGCCTGTGCGGCGGCCTCCTGGACGAACGGATCCGCCGGGTCGAGCTTCGGGCGCACGAGGAGCATGAACGTCGTGTCCTCGCCGATGAACAGCGCCGGTCCACCGAATTCGGAGCTCACAGTCCGTACTCCTTCCAGCGGCGGTCCACGAGGGCGGCGGTGGCCGGGTCGGACTCGACCATGTCGGGCCAGCCGCCGTCGCGGGTGTAGCCCTCCTCGGGCAGTTTCTTGGTGGCGTCGATACCCGCCTTGCCGCCCCAGAACTGCTGGTACGAGGCGTGGTCCAGGTGGTCCACCGGGCCTTCCACGACGGTGAGGTCGCGGGAGTAGTCGGTGTTGCCCAGCGCCCGCCAGGAGACCTCGTGCAGGTCGTGGACGTCGCAGTCCTTGTCGACCACGATGATCAGCTTGGTCAACGACATCATGTGCGCGCCCCAGATGGCGTGCATGACCTTCTGGGCGTGCTTCGGGTACTTCTTGTCGATCGAGACGATCGCGCAGTTGTGGAAGCCGCCCGATTCCGGGAGGTGGTAGTCCACGATGTCCGGCACGATGATCTTGAGCAGGGGCAGGAAGAACCGCTCCGTCGCGCGGCCGAGCGGGCCGTCCTCGGTCGGCGGTCGGCCGACGACGATCGACTGGATGAGCGGACGCTTGCGCATCGTCACGCAGTCGATCTTCAGGGCCGGGAAGGGCTCCTGCGGGGTGTAGAAGCCGGTGTGGTCGCCGAAGGGGCCCTCCGGGAGCATCTCGCCGGGCTCCAGCCAGCCCTCGATCACGACCTCCGCGTTGGCCGGGACCTGGAGCGGGACGGTCTTGCAGTCGACCATCTCGATCCGCTTGCCCGAGACGAAGCCGGCGAAGAGGTACTCGTCGATGTCCCCCGGCAGCGGCGCGGTGGACGCATACGTCACCGCGGGCGGGCAGCCGAAGGCGATCGCGACCGGCAGCCGTTCGCCCTTCGCCGCGGCGACGGCGTAGTGGTTGCGGCTGTCCTTGTGGATCTGCCAGTGCATGCCGATGGTGCGCCTGTCGTGGCGCTGCAGCCGGTAGAGGCCGAGATTGCGCACGCCGGTCTCGGGGTGCTTGGTGTGGGTCAGCCCGAGGTTGAAGAAGTCGCCGCCGTCCTTGGGCCAGGTGAAGAGGGCCGGGAGCTGGTCGAGGTCCACGTCGTCGCCGGTGAGGACGACCTCCTGGACGGGCGCGGAGTCGCCCTTCACCTTCTTCGGCGGCACGTGCACCATCGAGCCGAGCTTGCCGAAGGCCTCCCGGACCCCGATGAAGCCCTGCGGCAGTTCCGGCTTGAGCAGGCCGCCGATCTTCTCGCTGATCTCGCCGTACGACTTGAGGCCGAGGGCCTTCAGGAGGCGGCGGTCGGTGCCGAAGACGTTCATGGCCAGGGGCATCGACGAGCCCCTGACGTTCTCGAAGAGGAGCGCCGGGCCCCCCGCCTTGTTCACTCTGTCGACGATCTCCCCGACCTCCAGATACGGGTCGACTTCGGCCTTGATGCGCTTGAGGTCGCCCTCCCGCTCCAGGGCCCGGAGCAGCGAGCGGAGATCGTCGTAAGCCATAGGGGTCAGTATCCGTCACCAACTACCCTGGAGGCGTCACCGGGGCCCTGACGCGGGGCCCCCCGTCACTGACTGGGAGTCGGTCCCACACCGTGCTGCGCTATCTGCCGTTCCTGCTGATCCTCGCGCTGACCATCTACACCTTCATCGACTGCCTGAACACGCCGGAGGCGGAGGTCAAGCACCTCCCCAAGGTGGTCTGGGTGATCATCATCCTGCTCTTCTCCATCGTGGGGCCGGTCGCGTGGGTGTTCGCGGGCAAGGACCGGGCGGCGTCGGGCGGTGGCCGGGCGCGCCGGACGCAGTGGGTGGCGCCCGACGACAACCCGGAGTTCCTGAAGTCGCTGCGCGAGGAGCAGGAGAAGAAGGACCAGGACGACAGGGACAAGGACAAGGACTAGGACCCGGCCCGGCCCGGCCCGGCCCGGCGAACCCCTACCGAGCCCACGGCAGCACGCGGGTGCCTTCCTCCCCCGGGACCGTGACCACACCGTCCGCGCGCATCACGACGTAGGCCTCGAAGGTCTCGGCACAGTGGATGCGGCGCAGCACATCCGCGGGCAGGACCAGGGTCCGCCCGGCGGTGACCTGCTCGGTGCGGCCGTCGCAGGTGACCTCCAGCGTGCCGGCGGCGAGGGTCCACACCTGCTCTCGGCTGACGGAGTGTTCGGGGCCGGTGCTACCGGCCGACATGGCCACGTGCCAGCTGCTGAGCTCGGAGCTGCCTCGGCTGGGGGCGGCGAAGCCGGTCATGGTGGCGTTGGGGGTGGCGGTGACGTTCTCGGGGGCAGGGCTGATCACGTACAAGGCAGGACCTCGTCTTCCGATGACATGCGAGTAAAGCTCCTTTACTTCGAGTGAGTAAAGCAGCTTGACCTGGCCGTGTCACCATATTTGCGTGAAGAGAGACGAGAACGAGGGCGTCGAGCTGCTGTTCCTGCTCGGACTGGGCTTCCAGGCGCTGCTGGGGGAGTTCACCCGGCGCGTCGCCGAAGCCGGATACCCGGACCTACGGCCGGTGCACGGCATGGCCTTCCAGGCCCTCCAGGCCGCCGGCGCCACCGCCACGGAGCTCGCCGAGCGGCTCGGGGTGACCAAGCAGGCCGCCGGGCAGATCGTCGACGACCTGGAGAAGCGCGGCTACGTCCGCCGCGAGCCGCACCCCGAGGGCGGCCGCCGCAAGCTGGTGGTGCTCACGGCGGCGGCCCGGGACCACCTCGCCGTCGCGGGCCGGATCCTGCACGAGCTGGAGGCCGAACTGGGTCGCGGCACGGACCTCACGGCCCTGCGCGCGGGGCTCGGGGAGGTCGTGCGCACCTTCCACGGCGAGGGGCCGCCGCCACCGCTGCGCCCGGTGTGGTGAGCAAGAGTATTGAACATGTCCAACAGCGCTGGCCGCCCGTGCTCGGTGACCGTGTACTCGGCGACCCGCTCCACGTCCCAGGCGGTGACCCGCTCGGTCGCCACGGCCGCGGTGTTCAGCCACCGCAGCGTGATCGCCCCGCCGAGCCGGCGCTCCAGGACGTCCGCCGCGTCCGGCCGGCCGCGCTGCTCGCCGGTGGCACGGCTCACGAGAGACATGCCACCGGCGTCCCGCTCCCGCCGGTCAGACGCCCGCGTACGAGTGCTTGCCGCTGAGCAGGATGTTCACGCCGTAGTAGTTCCAGATCCAGCAGGCGAAGGCGAAGAGCGCGAGGTACGCGGCCTTGCGGCCCTTCCAGCCGGCGGTGGCGCGGGCGTGCAGGTAGCAGGCGTAGGCCACCCAGGTGACGAAGGACCAGACCTCCTTGGGGTCCCAGCCCCAGTAGCGGCCCCAGGCGTCGCCGGCCCAGATCGCGCCCGCGATGATCGTGAAGGTCCACAGCGGGAAGACGGCCGCGTTGATGCGGTACGAGAACTTGTCGAGGGAGGCCGCCGAGGGCAGCCGCTCCAGGATCGAGCTGCGGAACCTCCCCGGGGTGCGGCCCGCCTCCAGCCGGCTCTCGTAGGAGTCGCGGAAGAGGTAGAGGACCGCGCCCGCGGCGCCGATGTAGAAGACGGCGCCGCAGAAGATGGCGGTGGAGACGTGGATCCACAGCCAGTACGAGTGCAGGGCGGGGACCAGCTGGTCGCTGTCGGTGTAGAGCCAGGTGACGGCGATGCCGAGGTCCAGCAGGACCGTGGTGACCAGGATCAGGCCGAGCCAGCGGATGTTCTTCTTCAGGGCGAGCAGCACCAGGTACGCGCCGACGGCCACCGTGGAGAAGGTGATCGAGAACTCGTACATGTTGCCCCAGGGGGCCCGCTGCACCGACAGGGCGCGGGCCACCACCCCGGCCGCCTCGATGAGGAAGGCGAGCGCGGTCAGCGAGACCGCGATCCGCCCGTACAGGTCGCCCTGCACGGTGCCGCCGGCGGCGCCGGGGCCGTCCGGGACGTCGCGGGCGCCGGTCGCGGAGCGGGTGGTGACCTTGGGCTGGTCCAGGACGGCGGTGGCCCCGCCCTTGCCGCGGACCTGCACGGCGGGTGCGGTCGCGGCCGCTCCGGCCGCCGCGGCCTCCTTGGCGCCGGTCAGCGCGGCGGCCGTCCGGCCCACCTTGCTGCGACTACCGAAGGTCCACTCGGCGATGTGCGCGAAGAAGGCGAGCATGTAGACCGCCATCGACGAATAGATCAGGTAGTTGCTGATCTCGGCCAGGTTCTCGTTGGCTGCGGCTGCGAGCGGCGTCATCCGCGCTCTCCTTCAGGGGTTTCTTCAACAGGATCAGGCGCACTGGGCGCCTGCTGGTGCAGCTGGGCGGCGAGTTCCGCCAGCTCCTGCGGGAGCTTGGTGGACTCGCTGCGGCCCAGGCCCGCCATCTCGACGACGGTCACGCCGTCCTCGCCGGTCACCGCGCGGACCCAGATCCGGCGGCGCTGGATGAACAGCGATCCGGCCAGGCCCGCGATGGCGGCGATCGCGCCCGCGAGGGCGAGGCCGCTGCCCGGCTGGTGGGTGACGGAGAAGGTGGCCCACCGCTCGATGCCCTCGAACTTCACGGTGCCCGCCCCGTTGGGCAGGGTCATCGTGTCGCCGAGTGCCAGTTTCTGCTTGAACGGCTGGCCCGACTCGTCCTTGAAGGGCTCCATCTTGGTGGTGGTGAGCCGGTAGACGTTCTGCGGCAGGCCCGAGTCCACGCCGAGGCTGCCGTGCCAGGCGTTGAGCGCGAGCTGCGGGTTCAGGAGGGCGGGGAACTGCGAGAACATCGTGCCCATGCCCTCGCCGGCGAAGCTGGGCACGAAGACGGCGTTGAAGCCGAGCTGCTCCTTCTTGCCGTCCTTGTCCTTGTAGCCGTCGGTGACCTTGACGGCTCCGGTGGAGGTGAGGTTGGCGTCCTGCGGGAGCACCGGCACGGCGTCCTTGAAGATCACCTTGCCGGTGGGGTCGGTCACCGAGACGATCGGCGCGTAGCCGTGGCCGAGCAGGTAGACCTTGGAGCCGTCCACCACCAGGGGCTTGTTGACCTGGATCTCACGCTTCTGCGGCGTGCCGTGCGCGCCGTCCGAGAAGGTGACGTACGCCTTGAAGTCGCGCGGGGTGCCCCGCTGCGGGCCGGTCATCTCGTACGTCGCGTCGAACCGGTCCAGCGTGAAGCTGAAGGGCGGCAGGTCGTCCGGGTCGAAGAGGGTGCCGGACTTGAAGTCGTCGTACTGGGTGAGCGTGTTCGAGAAGCCGGTGCCGCGCAGGACCAGCTTGCCGCCCTCGGACTTGAAGTACTGGCCCCAGGCGAAGGCGACGAGCATCACGATCAGCGCGACGTGGAAGATCAGGTTCCCGGCCTCGCGGAGGTAGCCCTTCTCCGCCGCCACGTGGCCCTTGCCGGGCTCGGTGCGGAAGCGGCTGCCGCGGAGCACCGTGCGCGCGTACCCGAGGACCTCGTCCGGAGTCTTCTCGGTGCGCCAGGTGGTGTGGGCGGGCAGCCTGTCGAGGCGTCGGGGGGCGGCCGGCGGGCGGCCGCGGAGCTGGCCGACGAACTGCCAGGAGCGCGGCACGATGCAGCCGATGAGCGAGATGAACAGCAGCAGGTAGATCGCGGAGAACCACACCGAGCTGTAGACGTCGAAGAGCTGGAGCTTGTCGGCGACGCCGACCCAGGAGGAGTGCTCCCGCTTCCAGTCGGCGACCTTCAGGGCGTCGACGTTGCTCTGCGGGACGAGGGAGCCGGGGATGGCGCCCAGGGACAGCAGGAAGAGGAGGATCAGCGCCACGCGCATGGAGGTGAGCTGCCGCCAGAACCAACGGGCCCAGCCGATCACACCGATGCCGACGGCCGGCCCGGTGGGGCTGTCGTCCAGCGGGGCGGTGGAGAGCTGGGCACCGGCGGCGGCGTCGGCGGAGTCCGCCGCGTCGGGCGCGGGCGAAGCCGGGTCGGGCGTCTCGGTGGTCGCTTTGTCTGTCGTACTCATGTGCCTCTAGTCCTCAGATCCCCACCGTGAAGCTTTGGGTCCAGCTCTGCATGTCGCTGACGATGCCGGCCCACATTCCTGTGACGAGCAGCAGGCCGGTCAGGATCAGCATGCCTCCGCCGATGCGCATCACCCACGCATAGTGCTTCTTCACCCAGCCGAACGCACCGAGCGCCTTGCGGAAGGCGATCGCGGCGAGGATGAACGGCACGCCGAGTCCGAGGCAGTAGGCCACGGTCAGCAGGGCGCCCCGGCCGGCGCTGGCCTGGTCGAGGGAGAGCGTGGTGACGGCCGCGAGGGTCGGGCCCATGCAGGGGGTCCAACCGACGCCGAACAGGACGCCGAGCAGCGGCGCGCCGACCAGCCCGGCCGTCGGCTTCTTGTGGAAGCGGAACTCCCGCATCGTCAGACCCGGAATCGCGCCCATGAAGAAGAGTCCGAGAACGATCACCAGGCCGCCCAGGACCCGGGAGATGATCTCGTTGTTCTCCCGGAGGGTCTCGCCGAAGTAGCCGAAGAGCGCACCGGTGGAGACGAAGACCGCCGTGAAGCCGGCGACGAACAGGAGCGCACCGGCCAGCATCCGCCCGCGCCGGGCCTCGGCGAGGTCGGCGCCGCTGACGCCGGTCACGTAGGAGAGGTAGCCGGGAACCAGGGGCAGTACGCAGGGCGAGAAGAACGAGACGAGGCCCGCGAGGAGGGAGATCGGCAGCGCGAGCAGCAGTGCGCCGTTCAGCACCGTCTCGTTCACACCGGTGGCCTCTGCGGCCAGGACGTACTCGACCACGAGGTCACTGCTCCGCGACGACGGGGTCGATCATCGAGCGCAGCGTCTCCTCGCCGAGGGGGGCCAGGGTGCGCGCGGCGATCCGGCCCTCCCGGTCCAGGACGAGCGTGGAGGGGATGGCGTTCGGGTTGAGGCTGCCCTTGGGGAAGCGGAGCAGCAGCTTGCCGGCGGGGTCGTAGAGGCTCGGGTAGGTGATCCCGAAGTTCTCCTCGAAGGAGACCGCGTTCTGCTGGTTGGTGTCGCGGGTGTTGATGCCCACGAAGACGACGTCCTTGCCGGCGTCGGTCAGCTCCTTGGAGACCTTCGCGAAGGCGGGGGCCTCGGCCCGGCACGGCGGGCACCAGGAGCCCCACACGTTGAGGACGACGACCTTGCCCTTGAGGGTGCTGGTGTCGAGGGTCTTCCCGTCCACGGTCTCGCCGTCGAGCTTGGGTGCCTCGGTCCGCTCGCCCTTCGCGGAGGTGGAGATGCCCGTCGCGCCCGTGACGTAGTTCCCGCCGCTGCCGGTCGGCTTGCCGCTGTCCGAACCGCCGCACGCCGTGAGGGTGAGGGCGCCGGTGAGGGCCACGGCGGTCAGCAGGAGGGCGCGGCCACTGGTCGAGCGGCGTCGGGGGGCGCGGCTAAGGCTCATGTGAAAAGTTTCGCATGAGCGCTTCGACGATCTACCGCGCCCCCCGCCGCTCTGTCAATGCCCTGGTCAGGGGATGGACCGGGCGCGTCAGGCGGCGGTCAGGTACGCGCTCCAGCCGCCGGCCGGCGATCGGCCCGGGGCCAGACCCTGGAGCCTGGCGAGCACCTTGGGGTCCTGGACCTCCAGCCAGTCGGTGAACTGCCGGAAGGATACGAGCCGTACATCCCTTTTGTCCGCCATGCCCTTGAGTGCTTCCTCGACGGCGTCCATGTAGATGCCGCCGTTCCACTGCTCGAAGTGGTTGCCGATGAACAGGGGTGCGCGGTTCGTCTCGTAGGCCCGCCGGAAGCCGCCCAGGTAGGTGGCCGTGGCCTGGGCGCGCCAGGCGGGGTAGTTGGCGGGGACGCCCTGGGTCGTGTTCTTCGACTGGTTGGCGAGGATGTTGTAGTCCATCGAGAGGACCTCGAAGGAGTGCCCGGGGAACGGCAGGGACTGCAACGGCAGGTCCCAGATCCCGGACCGGCGCACCGGCCAGACCTGGAGGCCGCCGGGCGAGCTGGAGTCGTAGCGCCAGCCGAGCCGCTGGGCCGTCGGCAGGAGGCTGTCCCGGCCGAGCAGGCAGGGGGTGCGGGCGCCCTTCAGTTCCTTGGCGTAGTCGAAGGGCAGGGGTTCGAGATCGGTGAATCCGGTGTTCGTGCGCCAGTTGGTGACGAACGACACGGCCTGCTCGATCTCGGTCCCCCAGTCCTCGGGGGTCCACCGGTCGACCGAGCCGGAACCGGCGCAGAAGTGGCCGTTGAAATGGGTCCCTATCTCGTGCCCGTCCAGCCAGGCCTGGCGGACGTGCGTGAGGGTGGAGCGGACGTTCTCGTCCTTGAGGTAGCCGATGTCCGAGGCCCCGACGGGGTTGTTCGGCGGCCGGTAGAGGTGCCGCTTCGACTCGGGCAGCAGGTAGATGCCGGAGAGGAAGAAGGTCATGGCCGCGCCGTGGTCCTTGGCGAGCTTGAGGAAGCGCGGGAAGAGACCGTTGCCGATCTCCCCCGCGCCGTCCCAGCTGAAGACGACGAACTGCGGCGGGGTCTCGCCCGGCTGGAGCGGCACGGGCGTGTCCGGCTGGTTCGGCTGCGGACCGGTGTCGGCGGTGGAGCCGTCACCGATGGGCCTGGCCGCCGGCTTCTCGCCGGGCTTCGGGTTCTTGACGGATCCGGGAGAGCCGGGACCGGACGTGTCCGATGAGCCGCAGCCCGCGATTCCCATCGCGGCGGCCGCACCGAGCCCCAGTCCCAGCAGCCCCCTCCGACTGACTCCCCTGATGTCGCGCATGTCACCGTCCCCACTGTCGACCACCCATACCGAACCGAAGTCCATATAAACGGACAATCAGTTCGGACATGCGAGCTGACACGGTGATTCCCGCGCGACTTGTCTTTAGTTGGGCAGAACCGTAACGGCCTGTAACAGTCGGCCGATCAAGACCCCGGCCGGCCCGACCGGACCGACCGGGCCAGGATCAGGCGCCGGATCAGGCGCCGAACGCCTTGGACGCACCCTTCACCGGCTTGGCCCCGGCCAGCAGATGAGCCGGCACCAGGTCCCGGGCCGGCTCGCTGTACCCCACCGACACCAGCTTGTCGCCCTGGAAGGTGAACGAGGTCATCGAGGCGAGCGTGCACTGCCGGCGCCGCGGGTCGTGCCACAGCCGACGCTTCTCCGCGAAGCTGCGCACGATCCAGATCGGCAGCTGGTGGCTGACCGCCACCGCCTCCCGGCCACGGGCCGCGTCGCGCGCCGCCTCCAGCGCGCTCATCATCCGGACCACCTGCTCCACGTACGGCTCGCCCCACGACGGCTTGAACGGGTTCGTCAGGTGCTTCCAGTTGCCGGGCTTGCGCAGCGCGCCGTCACCGACCCCGAAGGTCTTGCCCTCGAAGACGTTCTCCGCCTCCAGCAGGCGCGCGTCGGTCGCCAGGTCCAGGCCGTGGACCTTGGCGATCGGCTCCGCCGTCTCCTGTGCGCGCTCCAGCGGGGAGGACACCACGTAGGCGATGTCCCGACCCTTTAGGTGGTCCGCGACGCGGTCCGCCATCTGCCGGCCCAGCTCGGAGAGGTGATAGCCGTCACGGCGCCCGTAGAGCACCCCGTCGGGGTTGTGCACCTCGCCGTGGCGCACCAGGTGCACGACGGTCAGGTCGGGGGTGGCGGGCGTGGCGCTGCTGCTCATGCGGTGGCCTCCGCGGCGGCTCGGGCGGCGGCCGGCAGCGCCGCCGCGATGCGCTCGATCGCCTTCTCGTCGTGGGCGGTGGAGACGAACCAGGACTCGAAGGCGGACGGCGGCAGGTAGACACCCTGCGCCAACATCGAGTGGAAGAACCCGTTGAAACGGAAGCTCTCCTGCTTCTTGGCGTCGTCGTAGTTGCGCACCTCGTCCTCGGTGAAGAAGACGGAGAACATGTTGGACGCGGTCTGCAGCCGGTGCGCCACGCCCTCCTTGGTGAGCGCGCCGGTGACCAGGGACTGGATCTCCTTCGAGACCGCGTCGACCTTCTCGTACGCGGCCGCGTCCAGCAGGCGCAGCTGCGCGAGACCGGCGGCGGTCGCGATGGGGTTACCGGAGAGCGTGCCGGCCTGGTAGACGGGACCGGCGGGGGCCAGGTGGCCCATGACGTCGGCGCGGCCGCCGAACGCCGCGGCCGGGAAGCCGCCGCCCATGACCTTGCCGAAGGTCATCAGGTCGGGCTTGACCCCGTCGACGCCGTACCAGCCGGCGCGGGAGGTCCGGAAGCCGGTCATGACCTCGTCGGAGATGTAGAGCGCGCCGTTCTCCCGGCACAGGTCCGCGAGCCCCTGGTTGAAGCCGGCGGCCGGGGTCACCACACCCATGTTGCCGGGCGCGGCCTCGGTGATCACGCAGGCGATCTCGCCGGGGTGCGCGGCGAAGGCCGCCCGGACCGCTTCGAGGTCGTTGTAGGGGAGGACGATCGTGTCGCCGGCCTGCGCGCCCGTCACACCGGGGGTGTCCGGAAGCGCGAAAGTCGCCAAACCGGAACCGGCGGCGGCCAGCAGGGCGTCCACGTGACCGTGGTAGCAGCCGGCGAACTTCACGACCTTGGCGCGACCGGTGAAGCCGCGGGCCAGCCGGATCGCCGACATGGTCGCCTCGGTGCCGGAGGAGACCAGGCGGACCTGCTCCACGGGTTCGATGCGCGCGACGATCTCCTCGGCGAGCGCCACCTCTCCCTCACCGGGCGTACCGAAGGAGGTACCGCGGGCGACGGCCGCCTGGACGGCCTCGATCACCTCGGGGTGCGAATGGCCGAGGATCATCGGCCCCCACGAGCACACGAGGTCGACGTACTCACGACCGTCGGCATCGGTGAGGTACGGACCGGTCCCGGACACCATGAACCGGGGCGTACCGCCCACGGCGCGGAAGGCGCGCACGGGAGAGTTCACGCCGCCGGGGGTCACGAGGGAGGCGCGCTCGAAGAGCGTCTGCGAAACTGGGGCTTCATACGGGTACGGGTAGCTCACACCAGCCATGGTCTCAGAGGCCGCGACAGACTTGCGGACGGGCGTTTCACCGCGTCGCCGCGGGGGAGGTCACTGCCATGATGATCAGGCTGCGTGGCGGGGGCCGCGGGGCCGGGGCGAGCAAGACCAGTCGGGTGGAGATATGCAACGCGGTGGTGGACCGGGCGAGGGAACGGACGGCCTCGATCCGCAGCGCGCCCGCGAGGCCCGCCGCCGGGGCAAGCACCGCCGCGGAACGGAGGCGGCCGACGCCGTCCCCGTGCCCACGTCCTCGTCCGACGACCTGCCCAAAGGCCGCGGTATGGGAGTGACGTACAAGTACTTCGGCGCCCCCGACGGCGCCACGGCGGCCCGGGTCCCGGTCACGATGCGGCCCGAGGAGCTCGGCGGCGACGAGCTCGGCATGGGTGGCCTCTTCACCAAGATCAAGCCGGAGACGGTGGCCGCGATGGTCCTGACCGGCATCGAAGGCATACCCCTGCACAAGGTGCCCCCGCTGGAGCTGGTGGTCCTGCACCCCGACTACGCGGTGGTCAAGCTCCCCATGACCGTGGTCGACCCGCTGCGCGGGATCGGCGAGGAATCGGTGGGCGCGGCGGCCTTCATCTGGTCCACGGTCCCGGACCGCGGCGGCCCCAGCGACGCCTTCAACGTCTACCAGCTGCTCCACGAGTGGCAGGATTTCAGCCACCGCCTCCACGAGGCCGGGCACCAGCCGTACTGCCTCGTCTGGCCCTGACCGCAGCCGGCGGCGCCACGACACCCGCCGCCGGGGCCGGACGTCCCGGATTCAGGGGTGTCTTCCCCCGGGTGTGCCCGTAGGGGCATCTGCGACCCGTAGCGGCATCCCGCACGGTGGATCACAGGGAGCTCGGCCCCACGCCGCCGGCCGACATCGCCGCGTTCCGGGTCGGCGCGGGGTCCGCTTCGCCGGCCGTCATGGAGGCGCTCGCGGCGGCGATGGAGAAGAGAGGGACCCGGAGCGCAGGGAGCAGATCATCCCCTCCGAGAGCCGGGCGGCGGCGGACCCGCGCAGCACCATGACCTACGGGGCCGGGCCGGTAGAACGGGCCGTCGTGGAGATCCAGCGCCTCGAACGAGCGGGTGAAGGTTCCTACGCAGTGATCGGCCCTGAAGGCAGAGGGCAATTCAAGCCATCTTCGACGCTTCGTCAACAGGCTCTGTAAATACCGGCGGTTACCCCGTCCAGGCACTGTCGAAACGAAAGCGTGGGGTGGTGCGGGGAACGTCCGATCGATCCTCAGGAGTACCGATTTCCGGACGCCAGGGCAAAGGTCCTCTTTGCCCTGGCGTCCGACCTGACCGACTATGGCCGTGCTGTACGGGTCACCGGAGGTCGCTGAGCACGCCGCTCACGTTGAGCACCTCGTGACACTCCTGTGCCTGACGGCCGGTGGCCGGCGTGCCGGGCTTCGCACAGGTCACCTGCACGGTCACAGTCTGGCTCTCGGTGATGCTGATGGGGGTGACCCAGTGGTAGTCCTGGTTGCGGAACGTCTCCAGGGCGATCGTCGTGATCTTGCGGTCGCCGAAGTCGAAGGTCACCACCCCCTCGTCGCCCTGGAAGTTCGCGACAACGATGTCCGTGATCCCGAAGGCTTTGCCGGCGGGCACCGTGTAGGTACCGGTCTTCGTCTGCCCACCGGCGGTCTGCAGGTCGATGGTGGCCGAGCTCTGCTGACCTCCGGCCCCGGTGCCGCCGCCTCCGGTACCACCGCCGGTGGCACTTCCCGGGCCGGCGCCCCCCGTACCCGGCTGGGTGGCCTTGCCGCCGCCCGGCTGTTTGCCGTCGCCGGTCACCGGGGTCTGCCCGTTCAGGTCCGCGGTGGGCGCGGGCTTCTTGACGGCCTCGTCGGCGGCTTCCTTGGCCGTACTGCGTACGGCCGGCCGCACCAGCAGGAACCAGGCGAGGAGCAGCGCGAGCAGCGCGGCCAGTACCGCGAGCAGCCACGTCGGGAAGATCGGGATCTGGACGAACTCCACCTCCAGCGGAGCCCGTACGGGGTCCGACTCCGGCCGCTCCCCGAGGTCCTTGCCGTCCTTGCCGTCCTTGCCGCCCGTCGCGTCCGCGCCGCCGTCGCCTGCCGCGGTGCGGACCTCGGCGACGGTGACGGTGAAGGGCCAGGTCACCGGGGACCCGAACCACACCGGCCGACCGGTGCGGACCCGCAGCCCCACCTCCGCCGACTCTCCCGGCTCCAGCTTCAACTCCGCCGGGGTGAAGGCGAACTTGAGCTCCTCCCCCGGCTGGGCGGGCGTGAAGCCCAGCTGTACGGGGCAGTTGCCCTCGTTGCGCACGGCCAGTCGATAGCGTCCGCGCAGCCAGCCGCGGCGCCGTCTGGGAGCGCTCTCCGCACGCAACTCGCGGAACTCCCCGATGTGCACGGTGGTCTCGGGGACCCGTACCGCCTCGGGCTGTTCGGTGGGCAGCACGCGTACGGCGAGCGGGACGTCACCCGCGCGTACCTGTGGTGAACGGGGCGGTGCCAGACGGATCGTCACCGTTTCCGACGTGCCCGGATAGAGCGAGAGCCGCGCCGGTTCCAGCGTGGTCCAGGCAGCGCAGTCGCCGACGACCTCCAGGCGGTACGCCTCGACGATGTCACTGTCGTTGCGGACGGTCAGGGTGGTGGATGCGGTGTCGCCCGGCGTCACGGACACCGGCGGGATGTCGGGGCCGGTCGCGCCAGGGCTTGAAGAGGCTGCTGGGGATATCACACGGCGACGCTATGCCGACGCCCCGGCCACCTCCACGGACACGAGGGCAACGCCCCGGGCAACCCGAATGCCCCTGTGGCCGCTCATCAGTTACGGGTACCCAACCTCTTGTTGATCAACCCTCTCCATCCGTAACCCCACATACGCATCATGGAACAGGTACAACACCAATGGCCCAGCCTGATTACAACGGACCCGACTCCTCATCCGGCGCCGGCGAACGGGTCACCGTGGCCGTGTACGCACCGGACCCGATCCTGCACGTCGGGGTCGTCCACCAGTTGCGCCAGCGCCCCGAGATCGCACTCGTCGACGCCGCCGACGGCGCGCAGGTCTCGCTCGTCGCCGTGGACAGCGTCGACGACGAGACGGCCGCCCTGCTCTACCGGCTGCGGCACGACTCCACCACCCGCACCGGGCTCGTGGTCGGCACCTTCGAATCCGGGGACGCCCTGCAGCGCGCCATCGAATGCGGGGTCACCGCGGTGCTGCGCCGCAGCGAGGCCGATCAGGACCGACTCCTGCGCCTGGTCCTGGCGATAGCCAACGGCGAGGGCGTGCTGCCCGGCGACCTGCTCGCGAAGCTCCTCGACCACGTGGGCAGCCTGCAGCGTTCGACGTTGGACCCGCACGCCGTGTCCCTGTCGACGCTCACCTCGCGCGAGGCGGACATGTTGCGTCTGGTGTCGGAGGGCCTGGACACCGCGGAGATCGCCCGCAAGACCTCGTACTCCGAACGCACCGTCAAGAACGTGCTGCACGAGATCATCACCCGGCTCCACCTGCGCAACCGCACCCACGCGGTCGGCTACGCCCTGCGCAACGGGCTGATCTGACCGTCACCGGCCCGGGCGACCCGCACCCCGCTGCCCGAAAGCGCACCGGGTGCTTCCCCCGGGTGCGGCCCCACGGCCCTGCCGGGCGCACGGACCGGGCCGCACAGTGGCGGGGTCGTACGTGAACACGCTGTACCGGACTGTGAGGTGGACCGTGATGGGCACGGGTGGCTCCGGCAGTCGTCGACGCCGCTGGGGGAGGACCGGCGCACCACTGCTGCTGCTGGTCCCCCTGCTCGCGGTGACGGCGGCCGCCGACCCGGGCGACGCCGAGGCGCGCCCCTTGGCGGCCGACGCCGGTGACGGCCGGGTCGTCTACGCCGGCACGCACCACCGCAGTCTGGGCAAGGTGGCGTCCGGCTCGTCGACCACCCCGCTGTTCGGTGAGGGGCCGGTCCATCTGGACACCCAGCCCGCCGCTCTCGGGGACCAGTTGGTCTTCGCGAGCCGCCGCGACGAGCGGACCCCGCAGGTCTACCTGCGCGCGGCGGACGGCTCGGTGCGCCGCTTGACGAACGGGCTGGACGTGGCGAACCCCCGGCTGACACCGGACGGCCGGGCCGTCGTCTTCGACTCCGCCGGGTCCGCCGGGTCCGGCGCCGCCCCCCAGCGCGACCTGTGGCTGGTGCGCACCGACGGCACCGGCCTCACCCGGCTGACCGACTCCCCCGCGAACGAGGAGCACCCCACGGTCTCGCCCGAGGGCGGACGCCTGGCGTACTCCTCCGACAGCGACCGGGCCGCCGGGCGGCAGGTCTACGTACGTCCTCTGCGGGGCGGCGCCGCGACCCGTGTCACCGACCCCCGCAACGGCACGGCCACCGAGCCGGTGTGGAACCCGGTGGACGACAAGGCGAACCGGGACGTGATCGCCTACACCGCCACGGGCACGGCCGGCCCTCGCCTGAGGTGGACCGACGGGCGGGGCGACGGACCGCTGCTGGCGGGCGACCGGGCGAACTGGCGCACCCACGGGGCAGCGTGGCTGCCCGACGGGAACGGCGTCCTCTTCCTCAGCCCCGATCGCACCTGTAACTGCGAAGGCGACTGGGACCACGTCTTCCAGGTGCCCGCGCACTCCGCGGACACGCCGAAGGTGATCCTCAGCGAGAACCGTGAGGTCGGCCCGCCCACCTGGCTCGGTCCGCTGACAGGCGGTGACGTCGTGGTCGAGCGGATCTCGGCGCTCAAGCCGAACGTGGTGACGCTGCAGGACGCCCGGATGGACGGCTCCGACCCCCGCGACCTCAACCTGCCGATCCTGAAGGAGGATCCGGCGGCCGACACCAACACCGACCCGGCCAAGGACCCGCTGTTCCAGCCGGGCCCCGGCTTCGACCCGTGGACCGAGCGGCAGAACTACACGCCCGACGGGCGCCGTATCGTACTGACCCGTTTCGAGGACGGTCCGGACGGCCGGATCCAACGGATCTGGCTCGCGGACGCCGACGGTACCCACGAGGCGGCCATGCCGCTCGCGGGCCGCGGCCCCAAGGACCGGGACACCGACCCGACGTTCTCCCCCGACGGCCGCCTCCTGGCCTTCACCCGTACCTCGCCCGGTGGCGTCGGCGGTGACACGGGCCTGCCCCGCATCCTGATCGCGGACGCCGCCACGGGCGCGATCCGCGGCGAGATCACCCCGCCCGCCGGCCAGGAGCGCCGCGGCGACGCCCAGCCCACCTGGTCCTCCGACGGCACGACCCTGGCCTTCACCCGCAACCTCGTGATCAACGGCAACGGTGGCAACAAGCACATCTGGACCGTGCCCGTGGACCACCTGGACCGGCAGCGCGACCTGAGCGCCACCCTGTGTCCCGGCGCCTGCGACGTCATCGACGACAGCCCCGCGTTCTCCCCGGACGGCGCCACCATCGCCTTCAACCGCAAGAACGGCGGCGGCCGCGTCGACGAGCGCAGCGGCATCCTGCTCGCCTCCGCGGCCGGCGGCGGCGCCTGCCGGGTCCTGCTGCCCGACGCCGCCCGCGACGTACCGGGCGCCTGCGGCCGGGAACTGCCCGAACCCACGGCGAAGGGACCGTTCCAGCCCCGCGACGCCGCATGGACCGCCGACGGCAAGAGCCTGGTGCTCAGCGCCCGCGGCTCACGCGCCCCCAACAGCCCGGAGAAGCTGAAGCTGGTGGACGTGGCCTCCGGCGACCACAACCTGCTCGTCACGGGCCTGCCGGGCCGTCAGAAGGAGCCCGGGGTCCAGCAGTCGGTGGACCTCGCGGTGCGGGCACCCGAGAAGGCCGCGCCGCTCACCGTCGGCGGTTCCGCCACCGTCCGGGTGGACGTCCTCAACCAGGGTCCGGCGGCCTCCCCCGGTACCCGACTGACCGTCGCGCCCCCGCTCGGCGTGGACGTCACCACGCTCACCGCGCCCGGCGCCACGTGTGACGCGGCGGCGCTGACCTGCGCCCTGGGCGTGCTGCCCCCGGGCACCACCGTCCCGGTGACCGTCACCCTCACCGGCCTCACCCCCGGGGACCAGCCGGTGGACTGGTCGGTCACCGGCACCGTGCTCGACCCCCGCCCCAGCGACAACTCCGGCCGGACCGTGGTGCCGGTGCGCGAAGCCCCCGTACCCCCGAAGCCCACCCCGCCCACCCCCACGCCCACCCCTCCGACGCCGACGCCGGTCCCGCCGACGACCCCGCCCGTGACGCCCACGCCGCGGCCGGAGCCGCCGGCGCCCCCGGCCGGCCCCGGACTGAGCATCACGGCCCAGCCGAACCCCGGCTACGTCGGCGGCCGCGTCGTCGTCACCTACACCGTCCGCAACGGCCGCAACGCCCTGGCCACCGGCCTGCGGCTGCGCATCGGCCTCCCGCAGGGCGTGCCGAACGCCGGGATGCCCCCAGGCTGCACCGCGAACGGGGAATGCACCCTGCCGGACCTGGCGCCCGGCGCCCGGACCGTCCTGCGGGTCGTCCTCAACCCGGACAAGGCACTCACCACCCAGGTGACCGGCGACCTGACCACGACCGGCACGGACGCCGACCCCCGCGACAACACCGCCCGGCAGCAACTGCGCATCCTCCAGCCGCGCATCGTCGCCGTACCGCCGATCGGCAGGCCCGGCTTCGTCACCTCGGTACGCGGCGAGGACTTCCCGCCCGGCGTGCCGGTGCGGTTCACATGGAAGCCGGGCATCACGGCAGCGGCCGCGCCGACCTTCCCCCGGCGCGACGGCACCTTCATCGGCCAGCTGCTGATCGTGGCCAAGGACCGGACGGGCCCGCGGACCATCACGGCGAGCGGCCCCGGCTTCTCGCCCGTCGAGACCGACTTCCTCGTGGTCAACGGCTCGGTGCAGCCGCCCGACGAGGTGACCCGCCGGTGATCCACGAGGTCGACGAGGGGCTGCGCCGGCTGCTGGCGGAGTCCGGCCTGGAGTCGTCGGGCATCGAGGTGGTCTTCGACGCCCCGACCAGTGACTGGGCGGCCCGCCGCAGCGCGCCCACGGTCTGCGTGTTCCTGTACGACATCCGCGAGGACCACACCCGGCGCGGCAGCGGCGCGGGCGAGGTGTACGACGCGGACGGCTTCGTCGTCGCGCGCCGCACCCCGCCGCGCTGGTTCGAGCTGACGTACCTGGTCAGCGCGTGGGCCGGCCGCCCGCAGGACGAGCACCGACTCCTCTCCCAGGTGCTCTCCTGCCTGGTGAACACCGACACGCTGCCTCCGCGCATGCTCACCGGCACGCTCGCCGAACTGGGCCTGCTCGTGGACGTGGACGCGGGCGGCACCGGTATGGACGCACCGGCCGCCTCGGACGTGTGGTCGGCGCTCGGCGGCGAGCTGAAGCCCTCCCTCGGGCTGCGCGTGAAGGCACCACTGGCCGGCATCAGCACGATCACCGCCCCGCCCGTCACCGAGGGACTCGTCGTGAACTCCGTACCGCAGGCCGCACCGGACACGGCCGACGGCCCGCGCCGGCTGCGCTACACGGAACTGGTCGAACCGGGCCCGGAGGGCTTCGGCGGATCCCGGGAACGGCCGGGCGCACCCGCACGCCGCCGACGGGGGGAACGACAGCCATGACCGACACCGCCACGCCGCCGGCCGCACCCGCGGCCCCGGCCCCGGCCCCGGCCCCGGCCCCGGCCCCGGCCCCGGCCCCGGCCGACACCCTCCCGTACCTGTGGACACGGCTGCGGCTCGTCGAGGAGCGGGTGCGACTGGCCGTGGAGCTCCGGCGGTCCGTCGACCCCGACCCGGACGACCCCTACCGGGGCCAGTACCTCACCCCCGAGGCGATCGCCCGCATCCTGGACGCCCCGCCCGGCGGCTCCGACCTGCCCGCGCTCACCCCGGCCGCACCGCCGCCCGGCTCGCCGCTCGACGTCCTCGCCACACGCTTCGCGCTGGAACCCCTCGACCTGGACCTGCTCCTGGTGACCATCGCGCCGGACCTGGACGCCCGCTTCGAGCGGCTGTACGGCTACCTCAACGACGACCTGACGCGCCGCCGGCCCACCGTCGGCCTCGCCCTCGAACTGTGCGGCCGCACCGGGTCGGCAGCCGCACGGATGCGGCTCTCCCCCACCGCACCGCTCCTCGCGGGCGGCCTGCTGGAGGTCACCGAACCGGAACGGCCGCCCCTGTCACGGGTCCTGGTCGTCCCGGACCGGGTCACCGCCCACCTGCTGGGCGACACCTCTCCCGACCCGCGACTGGCCGAGGTCCTCGGCCGGCCCCACGACGACCCGGCCGTCGACCCGGACGAGCTGCGGCGGGCCGTCGCCGCGGCCGGCAGCGGCACCCGCCACGTCCACCTGCGGTCACGCGGCGGCGACCCGGAGGGCCTGGCCACCGCCGCGCTGCACGCGTACGGGCCCCGACCCCTGGCCTTGGACCCTGCCGCACTCGCCCTGCCCGCCCGCTCCGTGCCCGAACTCGCCCGCACCACCGCCCGCGAGGCACGCCTGACCGGCGCCGGGGTCCTGCTGGGACCGCTGGAGGAGCTGCCCGACAAGCCCGACGAACGGGCCCGCGTCCTGCGGACCCTGTGCACCACGCTGTACGGAATCCCCCTGTTCACCTACGGCACGAGCGGTTGGGAACCCGCCTGGGCGGCCGACACCCCCGTCACCGTGGAGGTGGCCGCGGCCACCCCCGAGCGGCACGCCACCCGCTGGCGGCACGCGCTGGAAGGAGCCGCCGTCGAACCCGGCGCGGACGCGGACGCCCCCGCGCTCGCCCGGTCCGTGTCCGCGCACCGCCTCGACGCCGGACAGCTGCGCCGCGCCGCCGACACGGCGATGCGCACCGCCGCGCTCGACGGCCGCCCCCTGGCCGCCGACGACCTGCGTACCGCCGTACGGGCCCAGAACGGCGCGGGCCTCGCCCGCCTCGCCCGCCGGGTGGAGCCGGCCGTGGGCTGGGACGACCTCGTGCTGCCCGCCCCCACCCACCGCCGGCTGCGTGAACTCGCCGTGCGCGCCCGCCACCGCGACCAGGTGCTCGGGCAGTGGGGCATGCGACCCGGCGGCGGGCGCGGGCGCGGGGTGATCGCCCTGTTCGCCGGGTCCTCCGGCACCGGGAAGACCATGTCCGCCGAGGTGGTGGCGGCCGATCTGGGCATGGACCTGTACGTGGTGGACCTGTCCACGGTCGTCGACAAGTACGTCGGCGAGACCGAGAAGAACCTGGAGCGGATCTTCACCGAGGCGTCGGCCGTCAACGCGGTACTGCTGTTCGACGAGGCCGACGCGATCTTCGGCAAGCGCTCCGAGGTGAAGGACGCCCACGACAAGCACGCCAACATGGAGTCGGCCTACCTGCTCCAGCGGATGGAGTCCTTCGACGGCATCGCCGTCCTCACCACCAACCTGCGGGCCAATCTCGACGAGGCGTTCACCCGCCGGCTCGACGTGGTCGCGGACTTCCCGGTGCCCGACGCCACCCAGCGCCTGGCCCTGTGGGAGCGGTGCCTGGGCGTGCGCCTGCCCCGGGCCGCCGACCTCGACCTCGGTTTCTGCGCGGACCGGTTCGAACTGGCCGGAGGCTCGATCCGATCCTGCGCGGTGACGGCCGCCTACTTCGCGGCCGCCTCGGGTGAACCGCTGACCATGGCCCAGGTGGTGACGGCAGTCGTCCAGGAGTACCGCAAGCTCGGCCGCCTCGTCCTGGAGAGCGAGTTCGGGCCGTACCTGGGCCAGGTCACCGAGGTGTGAGACGGCGCCGCGACCCACGGGCGCGGCGCGGTGCCTGGCCGGTCCGGCACAAACGACCGGGAGGGCAGCGCACTTGCCCCCGCCCAGGTCCGAACGCCCTTGTCCCTGGCCACGGCCCCCGGAAAGGCTGTGGTCAGACCTATTTGCGCAGCTGTGACCAGAAGGAGCGAGCATGCCGACGTACCTCACCCCGGGCGTGTACGTGGAGGAGGTGCAGTCCGGTGCTCGCCCGATCGAAGGGGTCGGCACCGCGGTCGCCGCGTTCGTGGGGTTCGCCCAGAGCGGCCCGTTCCACGAGCCGACGCTGGTCACCAGCTGGGACCAGTACTCCCAGCACTTCGGCGGCTTCACCGAGGGCACCTACCTGCCCCACGCCGTCTACGGGTACTTCGCCAACGGCGGTGGCGCCGCCTACGTCGTGCGCGTCGGCGGACCGGCCCCGGACGCCTCCGCACCGGCCGCCGCCCCCGGCACGGCCCCCCGGCCCCGCGCCGCGGAGCCCGTCGAGCTGGGCGGCTTCCTGATCGCGGCCCGGCCGGGCGTCACCGGAGTCTCCGTGGAGATCGCCGACGCGGACGGCGAGAACCCGCCCGAGGACCGGTTCAAAATCCTGGTCCGTCAGGGCGAGCAGGTGGCCGAGACCTACGAGGTGTCCGCCCGCAAGAACGTCAAGGGCTACCTCGTCACCCAGGCCCGCGCCTCGAAACTCATCGAGGTCACCGAGCAGCGCGGCGCGACCCAGACCCGGCCCGCCGGGCAGACCGTCGCCGTGCCCGACGCCTCGGCCACGACGCCCGCCGCGACCGCCGGTGGCGGCGTGGCCCGGCTCGACCCGGCCGAGTACGTCGGCGACTCCGCCGCCCGCACCGGATTCGCCGGCCTGGAGACCATCGACGAGATCACCATGGTCGCGGTGCCGGACCTGATGAGCGCCTACCAGCGCGGCGACATCGACTCCGAGGGCGTACGCACCGTACAGCTCGCGGTGATCTCGCACTGCGAGCAGATGGGCGACCGGGTGGCCGTCCTGGACACCCCGCCCGGGCTCTCCGCGCAGCAGGTCCGCACCTGGCGCAACGACGAGGCGGGCTACGACTCCCGGTACGCCACCCTCTACTACCCGTGGGTGCGGGTCTTCGACCCGGCCGCCGGCCGCAACACCACCGTCCCGCCGAGCGGGCACGTCGCCGGTGTGTGGGCGCGCAGCGACGCCGAGCGCGGTGTGCACAAGGCCCCCGCCAACGAGGTGATCCGCGGCGCGGTGGACCTGGAACTGCGCCTGAGCAAGGGCGAGCAGGACCTGCTCAACCCGATCGGCGTGAACTGCGTACGGGCCTTCCCCGGCCGGGGCATCCGCATCTGGGGCGCCCGCACCCTCTCCTCCGACCCGGCCTGGCGCTACCTGAACGTGCGCCGCCTCTTCAACTACCTGGAGGAATCCATCCTCCTGGGCACCCAGTGGGTCGTCTTCGAGCCGAACGACGACCGGCTCTGGTCGAGCATCCGGCGCAACGTCACCGCGTTCCTCACCGAGGAATGGCGCCGCGGCGCACTGTTCGGCCGCACGGCGGCGGAGGCGTTCTACGTCAAGTGCGACCGGGACAACAACCCGCAGGAATCGATCGACCAGGGCCGCGTGGTCTGCGAGATCGGTGTGTCGCCCGTCAAGCCCGCCGAGTTCGTCGTGTTCCGGCTGGCCCAGTTCTCCGACAGCACCAGCCTCGTCGACGAGTGACCCTCCGGGGCAGCAGCACCAAGGAAAGGTGAAGGACAGTCATGGCAGAGGGCGATGCTCTTTCCACCCATATCTTCGGCGTACAGCTCGGCGGCTACCTGGTCGAATCGATCCAGGAGATCAGCGGTCTGACCGTCGAGGAAGAGGTCGTCGAGGTCCGCCAGGTCAGCGCGGAGGGCAAGCAGATCATCCGCAAGCAGCCCGGCGCGCGCCAGGCGGGCGAGGTCACGATCACCCGGGGACTCGACAAGAGCAGCGAGTTCACCAAGTGGATCAAGGAGACCCTGAACAACGGCGCCGTCGACACCGCTCGACAGAACCTCACCATCGAGATCAAGGACTCCACGGGCGCGACCGTCCGCCGCATCCAGCTGATGCAGGGCTGGGCCTCCAAGTGGGAGGGCCCCTCCCTCAAGGCCGGCGAATCCGCCGCGGCCACCGAGTCCGTGACCATCGTGTTCGAGGAGATCATCGTCGAATGAGGCGCCGTACGGTGACGGCGGGCAACCTGGAGGAGATCCTCCAGGCCACGGCGCCCGCCCAGGCTCCGGAGCAGGCGGCGGCACCCCCGGCCGCCGCCGCTCCGGCCCCTCGCGAGGACCACGGGCTGCGGACGGAGTTCGAGTTCGAGCTGCCGCGCGGGTACGTCGACGAAGCGGGCACGGTGCACCGGCACGGCTCGATGCGCCTGGCCACCGCCCGCGACGAACTGCGCCCCCAGATCGACCTCCGGGTGAAGGAGAACCCGGCGTACCTGAGCGTGGTGCTGCTCAGCCAGGTGATCACCCGGCTCGGCACCGTCACCGACGTGCACGCCGGGATCGTGGAACGGATGTACGCGACCGACGTCGCGTTCCTCCAGGACTTCTACCGGCGCGTGAACAGCGAGGGACACACCCGCGCGGCGGTCACCTGCCCGCACTGCGAGGGCGGTTTCGAGGTCGACCTCTCCGGTGGGCGCCTGGGGGAATCGTGACGTACGCCCTCCCCCGGCTCAGGGAGGAGATCGCGTACATCGCCTACCACTTCCACTGGCGGCGCGAGGAGATCCTCGACCTGACCCACGGCGAGCGTCAGGAGTGGGTCACCGAGATAGCTCGTATCAACACCCGTGTGAACGAAGGCGGTTGAGCAGATGGCATGGCGTGACAGGCTGCGTCGGCGCGCCGCCGTGCCGGAGACCGCAGCCTCGGCGCCGATCGGTGCCCCGGCCTCGCCCCCGTCCGGTGCGCCGGGCGGGGCACCGGCCGCGTCCGTGCCCGGCGACTGGGACGGTGGCTGGCGCATGACGGGGCCGCCCGCGCTGACCGTGTCCCGCGCGGCCATGGGCGTCAGCGACGGGCTCGCCTTCCGCTCCGGCCTGGCCGCCTGGCGCGACCCGTCGTTCGACACCGGGCTCGCGCACGCGCTGCTGCCGTCCGCCCCGACCGGACTCGTACGCGGGGTCACCCGCCCCGCCGGCCCGCGCAGCGCCGCCGGCGGCGGACCGCTGCTGCTGCGCGCACTGCCCGTCGAGCCCGGCGCGGAGCCGCAGCAGCCGTCGGCCGCGCGGCACGCCACCCCGCCCACCCCGTCGCGGCCGAGCACGACGACGTCCGGGCCGGGCGACACCACCCCGGGCCCGGTCATCTCCCGCGCCCCCGCCCGGAGCGCCGCGGGCACCGCGCCGTCGGGCAGGCCGGCTGCCGTGGCACCGTCGCGCGGCGGCGACCCCGTACGGGCCGGGGCCCGGGCCAAGGGCTCCGGCGGATCCGGATCCGGGTCCGGTGCAGGGGGCCGCGCTTCCACCCACTCCGCAGCCGTCCTCGGGGCGTCCGCGCCCGTGCCCGCCGTGCAGCGGGCCGCGGTGGCCTCCGCCGAGCCCGGCCCCGCGGCGGCGCCCGCGCGGTTGCCGGTGGTCCGCCGCGTCGCGGTGGTCCCCGGAACATCCGCCGAAGCCGTGTCCCGCCCGCCCGTACCGGCGACTTCGGGCGCCCGGCCCGGTCGTGCGGGCGAGGTGGCCCCCGCCGTGGTCCGGCCGCGCCCCGTCGGACGGCCGCTCACCACCGCCCGGGTCGTCCCTGCCACGCCCCGGCGCCGCGTTGCCGCCGTACGGCCCTCGGCCGGGCCGGACACGCCCGTGCAGCGTGCGCAGACCCGCGCGCCGCTCGGCACCCCGCACACCGGGCCGACACCGACCGCCACACCGTCGAGCCCCACCGAGCCGGCCCCCACCCCTGCCATGCCCACCGTCCAGCGCCAAGCGGCACCGGCACCGGCACCGGCACCGGCACAGCAGGCCCCCACCCCTGCCCTGCCGACCGTCCGACGCCGGGCGGAACCGGCACCGGAGGCGTCCACGCAGCAGGTGCCGACCCGCGCACCGCTCGGGGCGCCCCCCGCCACCCCCTCGAACCCCACCACCGCCGCCGCCCCGACCCCGGCCCTGCCCACCGTCCAGCGCCGGACGGAACCCACGGCCACCGGCCCGACGCCGGAGACGCCCACGCAGCGGGTACCGACCCGCGCACCCCTCGGCGTCCCGCTCACCGAACTCCCGCCCACCGCAACACCGTCGAGCCCCACCGCAGCGACCTCGCCCCCGGCCATGCCCACGGTGCAACGCAGGACGGAACCCGCAGCCACCGGCCCGACACCCGAGGCGCCCACCGTGCAACGCAGGACGGAACCGGCAGCCACCGCCCCGGCACCGACCCAGCCCACTGTCCAGCGCCGGACGGAACCCACGGCCACCGGCGCGGCGCCGGAGACGCCCACCCAGCGGATACACACCCGCGCACCCCTCGGCGCACCTCTCACCGAACTCCCGCCCACCGCAACACCGTCGAGCCCCACCGAGCCGGCCCCCACCCCGGCCATGCCCACCGTCCAGCGCCGGACGGACCCCGCGGCCACCACCCCCGCGCCGACCCAGCCCACCCTCCAGCGCCGGGCAGAACCCGCGGCCACCGGCCCGACACCCGAGGCGCCCACCCAGCGGATGCACACCCGCGCACCCCTCGGCGCACCCCTCACCGAACTCCCGCCCACCGCAACACCGTCGAGCCCCACCGAGCCGGCCCCCACCCCTGCCATGCCCACCGTCCAGCTCCGAACAGACCCCGCAGCCACCGGCCCGACGGCCGAGGCTCCCACGCAGCGGGTACGGACCCGCGCGGCGCTCGGGGCGCCCCTCACCGAACTCCCGCCCACAGCTGGGCGTGCGAAACCCACCAGCCCCGCCCCGACACCGGCCATGCCCACCGTGCAGCGTCTGGCGGAACCCGCGGCGAGCGGCCCGGGCGAGCGGTCCGGGCCGCGCCTGCGCAGTGGCCTCGGGGCGCCGCTGCCCTCGATGCCGCCGAGTGCCGCCGTGCCCGCATCCGCATCCGCATCCCCCGCGCCGCGGGTCCACGCGCCACTGCTGGGCGCGGGCGGCGCGCAGCACCGTACCGGCGCTGCGCCTGTCCAGCGGGCCACCGCCACCGCTACTGCCGGCCCCGCCCCGCAACGCTCCGGCCCGGTCCCGCTCGTGGCCGCCCGCGCCGCCCGCGCCGTCGGCGAGACGCCCGCACCCCCCGCAGCCGCGTCCCGGTCCCTCCAGCTCCTGGCGGCACGGCCCCTGACGCTCGGGACCCGTGACGTGGCGGGCATGGGCGGCGCCCCGGCCGCCGCCCCCCTCCCGGCGGCCCGCCCCGTGGTCCCGGCGCGCTGGTCCGCTCCGTCCACCGCACCGCAGCAGATCCAGCGAGCCACGGCCGTGACGCGCACCCAGGCCCCCGTGCCCTCGCGCCCCGTGCGCCCCGTGCGCCCGGCACCCTCGGCCCGCGTCACGGCCGTCCCGCTGCCCGTGACCGGCCCGTACACACCACCGCTCGTGGTCCAGCCGGCCCCCGCCGCTCCGGCGGCGGGGTCCGTGCCCGTCGTACGGCCCAGGGCGAGGCCGACGGAACCCGCCGTCGCCCCGGGCGCGCCGGCCCCCGCCCCCGCGCCGCCGCCGAGCGGCCCGCCTCCGGTGCAGCGTGAGAAGGGCGGCGCCCGGACCGGCCCCGCCCCGACCGGCCCCGACCGGACCACGGCCGGCCGGCCGGCCGGTGCGCGCGAGGTGCCGCCGCAAGGCGGCGACCTCGACATGGACGACCTGGCTCGGCGCCTGCTCGAACCGGTCTCCCGCCTGCTGCGCACCGAGTTGCGGCGCGGCCGGGAACGCGCGGGTCGGCCCTTCGACGGCCGCCGCTGAGAAACGCGTACGAACGAGAAACGGACGACGGACCGATGACGGACAACATCTTCGCCACCAGCGTGTTCTTCCGGCTGGCCATCGGCGGAAACGACCTGGGCGCCTTCCACACCTGCTCCGGCATGGGCGCCGAGGTCGAGATGGAGAGCTACGCCGAGGGCGGCAACAACGGCTTCACCTGGCAGCTTCCGGGCCGCGTGACCTGGTCGAACATCACCCTCACCCGGCCCGTCACCGCGGACACGGCCAAGATCGGCCGCTGGCTGGACGAGACGCTGCGGCGGGTCGAGCCCAAGGACGGGGAGATCGTGGCGCTACGACCCGATCTGAGCCGGATCATCAGCTGGCAGGTGTTCGGGATCGTCCCGGTCCGGTGGCAGGGGCCGTCCTTCGACCCCGCCAACTCGGCGGCCGCGGTGGAGACGTTGGAGATCGCCCACCAGGGGCTGCTGCCCTCCTGACCGCCCGACGCCCGGCCCGCGTCCGCCTCCGCCCACGCATCCGGATCCGGATCCACCGCCCCCTACGCCACCGCACCCCACCCCCGCTCCCGCTCCCGAAGGGAACCACGCCATGGCCTCATCGGCACGAGCCAGCCGCGCCCGGGCCCAGCTCACCCTCAAGGAGCCCCCGGCCTCCATCGGCGCCAAGCCGGGTGGGGTGCTCGCGAAGCTCGACCTCCAGTTCAACCCGTCGACCCTGCAGTTGGGCAAGACCACCGAGTGGCGGCGCTCCCCGTCCCGGATGGCCGGGCAGTCGGCGCTGCCCGAATTCGTCGGCAGCGGTCCACGGACGCTGAGCCTGGAGGTGTTCCTGGACGCGACCGCCACCCACGACAACTCGGTGGAGCAGGCCGTGGAGAAGCTGATGAAGGCGTGCGTGCCGACCCCGGCCAGCCTCGGCCGCAAGAAGCCGGCGAGCCCCTGGGTGCGGTTCGAGTGGGGCAGCGCGCGGACGACGTCCTTCGACGGGGTCCTGTCGAACCTGTCGGTGTCGTACACGCTCTTCGACGTGGACGGGAAGCCGCTACGGGCGACCTGCTCGCTGTCCATCGAGGAGGCCAGCGTCGACCCGCCCGGCCAGAACCCGACCTCCGGCTCCCGCACCGCCCGCAGCACGCACACCGTCGTGGCGGGCGACAGCCTGGCCATGCTCGCCTGGCGCGAGTACGGCGACGCGACGGCCTGGCGGGGCATCGCGGAGGCCAACGGCATCGACGACCCGATGGCGCTCGTGCCCGGCAGCGAGATCGTGGTTCCCGGTACGCGGGACCAGCACGGCGAGGAGGAGCAGCGGTGAGCGGGTCCGAGCCCGGGGGCCGGTCGTTCGCGGCCGACCCGATCGTGGAAGCCCCGGGCGAACTGCCGCAGATCTGGGCGGCGCAACTGGTCAGCTGCGTGGTGGACGAGAACGTGGGCCTGCCGGACACGGCCGTGCTCACCTACCGCGACCCCGACCACGAGTTCCTGCGCGCCACCGGCATCACCATCGGCAGCCCGCTGAGGGTGTCGGTGGCCACCGTGAAGGGGCAGGCACGGGAGCGGCTGTTCAACGGTGAGGTCACGGCCCTGGAGATCGACCGGGACCGCACCGGATCGTTCACCGTCGTCCGCGCCTACTCCAAGGCGCACCGCCTCCAGCGCGGCCGCAAGGTCGTGGCGTACCGGAACATGACGGCCGCCGCCATCGTCCGCAAGGTGGCCGCCGGAGCGGGCCTCGCCGTCGGGAAGGTGGAGGCGGCGCCGGTGACGTACAAGCAGCTGTCCCAGGCGAACGTCTCCGACTGGGACTTCCTGCAGTACCTCGCGGGCGAGAGCGGCGCGCAGGTGCGCGTCGACGACAAGGGACTGCTCCAGTTCACCCGTCCCGTGAAGGCGTCCGGGGCACCCTCCCCGTCGACGTCGGCCGTACGCGATCCGATGGTCCTGGAGTACGGGAGGAACCTGCTGGCCCTGCGCGCCGCGCTGTCGGCCGCCGACGGCTCCTCGACCGTGCAGGTCCGCGGCTGGGACGTGACCACCAAGCGGCCCTTGGTCGCCGAGCAGCCGTCGGTGGTGAGCGACACGGTGGTACCGGGCCTCGGCCCCCAGGTCGCCGCGCGCTTCGGCAGGTCGACGACGGCCGTCACCGACACTCCGTACCGTACGCAGGCCGAGACCACGGCGGTCGCGAAGGCGGCGGCGGACCGGACCAGCTCCGCTTTCGGCGAGTTGGAGGCGGTGGCCGAGGGCAACCCGTTGCTGCGGGCGGGCAAGGCCGTCGCGCTCGGCAACGTGGGGCAGGCCTTCTCCGGCCGGTACACGGCGACGGCGGTGCAGCACGTCCTGGAGCCGCACGGCGGCTACCGCACCACCGTGTGGGTCAGCTCCAGCCCGGACCGTTCCCTGGCCGGCCTGGTGACCGGCGCCAACGCGCCGGGACGCGGCCCGCGCATCCCGGGACTCGCGATCGGCGTGGTGACGGACGTACGCGAGCCGAACGGCTCCCAACGCGGTGCGGTCCGCCTGAAGTTCCCCTGGTTGGACGACACCTACGTCAGCGACTGGGTGCGCACCGTCCAGTGGGGCGGCAAGGGCGGCGGCGGTGTGGTGAGCCCCGAGGTCAACGACGAGGTGCTCGTCGGGTTCGAGCAGGGACTGCTCGACAGCCCGTACGTCATCGGCGGGCTCTACAACGGCGTGGACCAGCCCTCCCCGCACGACGTGCCACTGATCGACAAGACCAGCGGAAAGGTCAACCGCCGCTCGGTGGTGTCGCGTTCGGGCCACCGTGTGGAACTGCTGGACGCGCCGGCGCCGGGACCCTCCGGGCTGCGGCTGGTGACCGGCGACGAGCGGCTGGAAGTACGCATGGACGACCGCCGCGACCGCATCGCACTCACCGTGTACGCCGGGCGGGGCCGCCCGCTGACCTCGGTCCTGCTGGACAAGAACGGCATCACGCTGGACGCCCGGCAGGGCACCGTGAAGGTGTCCGGCCGCCAGGTCGACATCGACGGCACCGCCGGGGTGAGCATCGCCGGCCGCACGGTGAAGGTGTCCGGAACGGCGGACGTCACCGTCAACGGCGGCCTGCTCGCCACCCTCAAGGCCCGGCTCATCCGCATCAACTGAGCCCCGACCGACCCGCTTGGACCACGACCACCTCCCCGAGGAGCACCGATGCCAGCCGCAGCCCGCACGGGCGACCCCACCGACCACGGTGGCCGGATCGCCACGCCGCCGCCCGGCGCCGCCGCGGCGGTCGCGACGGTGCTGATCGGCGGCCGGCCCGCCGCCGTCGTGGGAAGCCTGCACGTCTGCCCGGTCCCGCCGCACGCGGCGACGGGACCGGCCAACGTGCTCATGCCCAACCCGGCCGCCCTCGCCTCGGGCGCGGTGCTCATCGGCGGACTGCCCGCCGCACGGGCACGCGACCGAACCGCGTGCGGAGCGACGGTCCTGACCGGCGCGATGAACGTCCTGATCGGCGGTGTGTGATGAGCGGACGGTTCATCGGGCGCGGCTGGGCGTTCCCCCTGCGGGTCGGACCGACCGGCGGAATCGCCATGGTCGAGCGGGAACGGGAACTGGAGGAAGCCATCCGGCTGGTCCTGGGCACCGCCCCGGGAGAACGGCCCATGCGGCCCGACTTCGGCTGCGGCATCCACGAGTACGTCTTCGCCCCCGGCGACGGCGACACCGCCGGGCGGGTCGCCCAGCAGGTCCGCGAGGCCCTGGAGCGCTGGGAGCCCCGGATCACGGTGGACGAGGTCGTCGTGGCCTTCGACTCCGTGGAGGCGGGCACCCTCTACATCGACGTGCACTACACGGTGCGCACCACCAACGACCGGCGCAACCTGGTCTTCCCCTTCTACACGATCCCCTCCGAGGAGGGGGCCGAGGAAATGGTCGCGGACTGATGGCCCTGCCCTCCCCCAACCTGGACGACCGACGGTTCCAGCAACTCGTCGACGAGGCGAAGCGGTACGTGCAGCAGCGCGCGCCGGAGTGGACCGACCACAACGTCTCCGACCCGGGCGTCACCCTGATCGAGACGTTCGCCTACCTCGTGGACCAGCTGCTGTACCGGCTGAACCGGGTCCCGGAGAAGAACTACCTGGCGTTCCTCGACCTGTTGGACATCCAGCTGTACCCGCCGTCGGCCGCCGGCGCCGATGTCGACTTCTGGCTGTCGGCCCCTCAGCCGGACACGGTGACGCTGCCCGCGGGCACCGAGGTCACGACCGCCTCGGGCGAGACGGAGGAAGCCGTGGTGTTCGCGACCACCGGCGATCTGCGCATCGTGCCGAGCGAGTTGACGCGCCTGGTCACCGCGCCCCGTACCGGTGACATGACCGACCGGACCGGCGCGCTCGCCGAAGGCCGCGACATACCGTGCTTCCAGGCGACGCCCGAGCCCGGCGACGCGCTGCTGTTCGGCCTGCCGACGGCGGTACCGCGCTGCGTGGTCGCGGTCCGTCTCGACAGCCGCGTCGAGGGCGTCGGCGTCGATCCGCGCCAACCCCCGCTGGTGTGGGAGGCGTGGGACGGCGGCCGGTGGCAGCTGTGCGAGACGGACTCCGACAGCACCGGCGGCCTCAACCGGCCCGGCGAGATCATCGTGTACGTACCGGCCGGGCACACCGCGTCGCTGCTCAGCGGCACCCGCGCCGGCTGGCTGCGCTGCCGGGTCACCGCCCCGGAGCCCGGCCAGCCGTTCTACTCGGAGTCCCCGACCGTGCGCGAGGCCGCCGTCTTCACCGTCGGCGGCACCATGGCCGTGGAGCACGCCGAGCGGGTGGGCGACGTACCGCTCGGACAGTCCGAGGGAGTGGCCGGCCAGGCCTTCCGGCTCGACCGCCCGCCCGTACTGCTCGACGGGGAACCCCCGGTCGTGGAGGTGTCCTCCCCCGAGGGATGGCAGCGCTGGGAGGTGGTGGAGCACTTCGGCCGCTCCGGTCCCGACGACCGGCACGTCCGCGTGAACGCCACCACCGGCGAGTTCACGTTCCCGCCGGTGCTCCGCGAGGCCGACGGCACCCTGCGGCCCTGCGGCGCGGTGCCGCCCAAGGGCTCCCGGATCCGCGTCGCCCGCTACCGCACCGGCGGCGGCCCGGCGGGCAACGTCTCGCGCGGCGCGATCTCCGTCCTGCGCAGCTCCGTCCCCTACGTCGCCCGGGTCATCAACCGGGAGGCGGCACGCGGCGGCGTCGCCGGGGAGACGATCGAGAACGCCAAGCTGCGCGCGCCGCAGACGCTGCGCATGCAGGAACGCGCGGTGACCGCCGAGGACTACGAGATCATCGCCCGCCGGGCGGCTCCCTCGGTGCGCCGGGTCCGCTGCCTGCCCGCCACGGACGGTACCGGCGGCGCCGGCGCGGTACGGGTCCTGGTGGTGCCGGACGCGGTGGCCGACGAGCACGACGACCGGCTCCGATTCGAGCAGCTGATCCCCTCCGACCAGGTGCTCGCCTCGATCACCGGCACCCTCGACGAACGCCGTCTGATCGGCACGCGCCTCGTCGTGGAACCACCCGTCTACCAGGGCGTCACCGTCGTCGCCCGGCTGTCGGCGCCCGCCGCGGACGCCGACCGGGTGCGCGAGGCGGCACTCGCCGCGCTGTTCCGCCACCTCAACCCCCTGCGCGGCGGGCCCGACGGCACCGGCTGGCCCTTCGGGCGGCCCGTCCAGTACGGCGAGGTGTTCGGCGTACTGCAACGCGCCGTCGGGGACGTCCTGGTGGAGGAGATCCGTCTGTTCGCCGCCGACCCGATCACCGGACGGCGCGGCGCCCCCGTCGACCGGATCGACATAGGAGCGGGCGCGCTGGTCTTCTCCTACCAGCACCAGGTGGTCGTGACGGAACCGGAGAAGGCGGTGCACGGATGAACCGGGCCGCCGTCCCCGGTCTGCCCAGCCGGCACCCGATCGGTGGACAACTGCCCGCCCTGTACGCCGAGGACGACTTCGCGCAGCGGTTCACGGCGGGGCTGGACACCGTCCTCGCCCCGGTGTTCACCACCCTCGACAACCTGCCCTCCTACTTCGACCCCCGGCTGGCCCCGGCCGACTTCCTGTCCTGGCTGGCCTCCTGGGTGGGCGGCGTCGACGACCCCCGGTGGCCCGTCGCGCTGCGGCGCGAGGCGGTGGCGCGGGCGGTGGAACTGCACCGCCTGCGCGGCACCCGGCGCGGCCTGACCGAGGCCCTGCGCCTGGTACTGGGCCTGTCCGCCGACGTCATCGGGGACGGCGGGGCCACCTGGTCCCGCACGGCCGGTGGCGAGCTGCCCGCCGCCCCGGCCGACGAGGTCCTGGTCCGGGTGTGGCCGGGCCGCGAGACGACGGTGGACGTGGACCGGGTCCACGCGCTCGTTCGCACCTTGTGCCCCGTCCACACGGTCTGCCGCGTCGAGGTCCTGTCCGGACCGCCCGCGGACGAAAGGAAGTGACAGCGGTGCGAGCGTGTCCCGTGTGCGGGGCGTCCAACGGCGAGACGGACGACTTCTGCGGCAACTGCGGCGCCTACCTGGGCTGGTCGGGCTCCACGCCCGCACGGAGCTCGGCGGGCTCGGCGGGCTCGGCGGGCTCGGCGGGCTCGGCGGGCTCGGCGGGCTCGGCGGGCTCGGCGGGCTCGGCGGGCTCGGCGACCGACGCCCCCGACCGGGGCGACGACGCCCCGCCCGCTCCCGCCGCCCCGGAGCCGGCGACCGCGACCGCCGCGACCGAACCGCCCCCCTCCGCGCGCCCCGGGACCGCGCCCGCCCCACCCGCACCCCTGGGAGCGGAGCCGGTTCCCTCCGCACCCCCCAGGGTGGAGCCGGTTCCCTCCGCATCCCCTGGCGCGGAGCCGGTCCCCTCCGCACCCCCCAGGGTGGAGCCGGTCCCCTCCGCATCCCCCAGGGTGGAGTCGGTTCCTTCCGCGCTCCCCGGCGCGGAGCCGGTTCCTTCCGCGTCCCCCAGGGTGGGGTCCGTTGCCTCCGCATCGCCCGGCACGGCGCCCCCCGCGGCGGGGGCGGCAGCGCCGCAGGGGGCGACCGGCTCGGCAGCACCCGCGGGCTCCCCGGCGGGGTCGGCCCCGCCCGCGACGGCCGACGCGGATCGCCGGCACGGACCCCACCCCGAGGACGCGGGCGCCGATCGGCGGCTGCCCTGGAAGCGCCGGCGTTCCGCACCTTCCACCCCCGCCGACGCCGGATCCGGCCCGCCGCCCGCACCCCCGGGGGAATCCGCACCCCCGGAAGGGGAATCCGCGCCCCCGGGCGGGGAACCGGCCCGGTCCGCGCCGACCGCGTCGGACCGGCGGCGCGGGCCTGCCCCCGCCGACGCGGGACCGACCTCGGCCATGCCCTCGGCGGCAGCTCCCTCCCCGACCGAGCCCGATCCGGCAGGGCCCCGACCGCCCGCGGGCCGGCAGGACCGGACCGGCCGCGGCGCGCCCGGCGCCCCCGAAGCCGCCGCCCCCCGCGCCGTCGCACCGCGAGTACCGGCACCCGCCGCCCCGCCGCCGGCCGCCGCCCCCCGGGCCGTCGCGCCGCGGGTACCGGACTCCCCGCAGCCCGTCCGGCCCGCGAAGGCCGTCGCGCCGCGCCCGGTCGTGCGTACCGCCGCGGTGAGCGACTCCGGGTCCGGCGTGCCGTGCCCCGCCTGCGGCACCCCCAACCCGCCGGACCGCCGGTTCTGCCGCCGCTGCGCCGCTCCCCTGACGCCCGCCACCACGGCGGCCCCCCTGCCCTGGTGGCGGACGGTATGGCCGCTGCGCCGCCGCACGCGCGGGGGTTCGGGCCGCGCGACGCGCTTCCTGGTGGTGCTGGCCGTCGTACTGGCCCTGTGCGCGGGCGGTTTCCTGCTGCTGCCGGCCGGACGCCACCTGATCGAGGACACCCGCGACAAGCTCGGCAAGGCCAAGGAGGTGACCGCCACCCGGGTCGAGGCGAGCGCCGAGCTGCCCGGGCATCCGGTGGGCGACAGCACGGACGGGCTCAACAACCGCTACTGGGGCGCGCCCGGCCTCGGCGCATCGGCGACGTACACCTTCGCCGAGCCGTTCCGCCTGGTCGACGTGATCATCACCAACGGCGCGTCGGCATCGCCCGAGGAGTACGCGCGGCAGGCGCGGGCGCTGCGCATCGACATGGAGGTGACGACGCGGGACGGCCGGAAGGTCCACAAGAGGCTCGACCTGAGTGACAAGCCCGGCCCCCAGACCTTCCCCACCGGCATCAGCGACGCCCTCACGATCCGACTGACCCTGGACGCACCCGCCGGGGCCGCACCAGAGCGTCATCTCGCGCTGGCGGAGGTGGAGTTCTTCCGGCGCGGCTGACGCCCCCCGGGCCGGGCCCCGCCGCAGTAACGTGGCCGGATGGAGACGCACGTACGACTGGAGCCCTGGTCCGCCGGGGACTTCTGGCTGCTGGAACGCAAGAACGAGCCGATCATGACCCAGTTCCTGGGCGGCCCCGAGCCCGCCGCGAAGCTCGTGGACCGACAGCGGCGCTACGAGGCGATGAGCGCGCGGGAGCCGGCCGCCGGCCGGATGTTCCGCGTGGTGTGGACGCCCGCCGGACAGGGCACCGAGGACGGCGGAAGCTCCGACGGGCGCCCCGACGGACGCCCCGACGACGGCCGACGTGCCGAGAGCGTCGGTAGCGTCGGCTTCTGGGAGCGGGAGTGGCAGGGCGAGCCGGTCTACGAGTCCGGCTGGGGCATCCTGCCCGAGTTCCAGGGCCACGGGCTGGCCGTGGCGGCGCTCACGGAGCTCCTGGCGTACGTCCGTGCCCACGGCTCCCGCGACAGCGTCCACGCCTTCCCCGGCACCGACCACCCGGCGTCCAACGCGGTGTGCCGGCGGGCCGGGTTCGAGTACCTGGGCGACGTCGACTTCGAGTACCCGCCCGGCGTGCCCCACCCGAGCTGCGACTGGCGCTACCGGGTGGAGCGTCCGCGGGCCGGGCTCACACCGTCAGGATGACGCGGCCGCGGACCCCCGGCGTCTCCAGGTGCGCGTGGGCCTCGGCGACCTCCGCGAGCGGGAACGTGGCGGCGATCCGGAGCGTCAGCGCGCCCTCGTCCACCAGCGCGACCAGCCGGGCCAGGTGCGCCCCGTCCGCCGCGACCTCCTGTTCCACGACCCGGACACCGCGCTCCGCGGCCGGGGCGTGGTTCGGGATCAGGCCCACGTAGACCCCGCCGTCGCGTACGGCGCCCAGCGCGGCGTCGCCCAGCACCGCCGCGTCCAGGGCCCCGTCCACGGGTCCGGCCGGCGCCGTGCCGCGCGGGACGAACCCGGTCGCGCCCAGGGACCGTACGAACTCCTCGTCCTCGGCGCCCGCCAGGGCCGTCACCACCAGCCCGGCCCGCACGGCGAGCTGGACAGCCAGCCCGCCGACGACGCCCGCGGCTCCGGTGATCAGCACCGAGGAGCCGGGGGCGAGCCCCAGCAGGTCCACGGCGCGGGCGGCGGTGAGGCCGGCGAGCGGGAGTCCGGCCGCGGCCACCGCGTCCACGGTGGTCGGGGCGGACGCGACGGCGAAGGCGTCGAGCACCACGTACTGCGCGTGGGTGCCCAGCGGCTTCACCGGCCCGTGGTGCAGGCCCACGACCCGCTCACCGATGCGCCGACCGGTCACGCCGGCGCCGATCTCGTCGATCTCCCCGGACACGTCCCAGCCGAGGCCGAGCCGCTGCCCGGCGCCACCGAAGATCCCGGCACGGACGGCGCCGTCCACCGGGTTGAGACCGGCGGCGGTGACCTTGACGCGAAGCTGACCGGCCGCAGGGCGGGGCACCGGGACCTCGGCCAGCACGACCCGCTCCGGGCCGCCGAACTCGCTCACCACGGCCGCCGACATCGTCTGCTCGCTCATCTTCGTCTCTCCCGTTCACTGATGCGCACGCTCGTTCGCGCGTTCTCGATGAGCACTAACTTATGGAGAGGTACTCTCTTTTCGTAAGTACGCACTCGAAGGTGCGTACCCGACCCGGAAGTGGGGCACCCATGGCCACCAGCACCGCCGCGGCCCGCCGCGAGGAAGCCCGATCCGCCTACGACGCCTTCCTCAAGGAATGCCCCACCGGCCAACTCCTGGCCCGCATCAGCGACAAGTGGGTCGGCCTCATCGTCAGCGCCCTCGGCCAGGCCGAGAACCGCTCCCTGCGCTACAGCGACCTCGGCCGCAAGATCCCCGGCGTCAGCCAGAAGATGCTCACCCAGACCCTGCGCTCCCTCGAACGCGACGGCCTCGTCACCCGCACCGTCACCCCCACGGTCCCCGCCCGCGTCGACTACACGCTCACCGACCTCGGCAGCAGCCTCGGCTGCCTCCTGTCCTCCGTGAAACTCTGGGCCGAAAACCACTTCGACGAGGTCAGCGCCCACCGCGACACCTACGACCGCGCCACCACGACGACATGATCGCGACGACATAATTCGGCCGCACCCGCCACCCCGGCAATGGCATGCTGAGCCAGTGAACGGACCCGGCATTCAGCTCACCCTCGCCCCCGAACTACGCCTCTTCGCCCCGCCCAACCGGCGCGCCGAACGCGTACCGACCACCACCGACGGCGCATCCAGCCTCGGCCACGTCGTCGAATCGGCCGGCGTCCCGCTCACCGAGGTCGGCCGCCTCCTCGTCGACGGCCACGAGGTACCCGTCTCCTACGTCCCCCAGGACGGCCAGAACGTCGAGGTGTTCGCCGTCGAGCGACCCCAAAAGGTCCCCGGCGCCCCGCTCCGCTTCCTCCTCGACGTCCATCTCGGCACCCTCGCCCGCCGCCTACGCCTGCTCGGCGTCGACGCCGCCTACGAGAACGAGGACATCGGCGACCCCGCCCTCGCCACCCGCTCCGCCGCCGAGCGCCGCGTCCTGCTCTCCCGCGACCGCGGCCTGCTGCGCCGCCGCGAACTGTTCGCCGGCGCCTACATCTACAGCGACAACCCCGACGAACAACTGCGCGACGTACTGGGCCGGTTCGCACCCACCCTCGCCCCCTGGACCCGCTGCACCGCCTGCAACGGCCCGCTCCGCGAAGCCGACAAGGAGAGCGTCGGCGACCGCCTCGAAGACGGCACGCACCGCTCCTACGACGTCTTCGCGCAATGCACCGCATGCGAACGCGTCTACTGGCGCGGCGCCCACCACGCCCGCCTGGAACGCATCGTCGACGAGGCCCTCGTGGAATTCGGCACCGCCTAGGCCGGGAGAGCGACCCCGGGGACGCCCGGCGCCCTGACGGACGACCTAGAACGCGTACGTGTCGCCCGTGTCCAACGCCAGCACCACATGCTCGTTGTTGGTGTGGTTCCGGTCGGTCGCACCACCGTTCCACCACGTGTCCACCCGCACCGCCACCTCCGGGGCCGGCTCCCGCAGCTCCAGCAGCAGCGCGACATGCCGGCCCCGCCCGTGCAGCGGCAGCGGACCCGTCTCGCACACCACCTCACGCGAACCCGCCCGCGCACACCCCTCCGCCAGCCGCTGCCGGTCCGCGAGATCGGCCGACAGCCGCACCCGCAACGTCGCGTTCGGCAGCGCGGCCGGCCCGTCGTTCTCCGGCACGAGCCAGATCCGCAACCGCGCCCCCGACAGGGCCACCCGACCGTGGTACGCCACATCGGCCTCCGGCCCGTCCGCCACCGACGCCTGGGCCGACCCGGGAACACCCGCGCCGAGCGCCAGCAAACCCGCCACCACCACACTTCGTACGGCACCACGGCGCACCGACACCACCTCCTCGCGCGGAGGCTAGCCACCGACCACCCCCCACCGGTCGGACCATCACACGAACGAGGGCGCGCCCACCCCCATCTGCCATGCGTACCTTTGAGCCATGCCGATCACCCTCCTGGCCCGCTCCGCCGCCCTCTTCCTCCTCGCCGCCCTCCTGGAGATCGGCGGCGCCTGGCTCGTCTGGCAAGGCATCCGCGCCCACAAGGGCTGGGCCTGGATCGGCGCCGGAGTGATCGCCCTCGGCCTCTACGGCTTCGTCGCCACCCTCCAGCCCCAAGGCGACTTCGCCCGCGTCCTCGCCGCCTACGGCGGAGTCTTCGTCGCCGGATCCCTCGTCTGGGGCGTGGTCGCCGACGGCTACCGCCCCGACCGCTGGGACATCACCGGAGCCCTGGTCTGCCTCGCCGGCATGGCCGTGATCATGTACGCCCCGCGCGGCCGCTGAGCCACGCCTATGCTGGCGGGTAATCGCCCGTACGAACGACCGAGGAGCCCGCACATGAGCACGGCCGCCACCCGAACCGCCGTAGTCACCGGCGCGAGCAGCGGCATCGGCGCGGCCACCGCCCGGCAGCTCGCCGCAGCCGGCTACCACGTCGTCCTCACCGCCCGCCGCAAGGACCGCATCGAGGCCCTCGCCGCCGAGCTCACCGAGGCCGGCCACCAGGCCACCGCCTACGCCCTCGACGTCACCGACCGCACCGCCGTCGACGCCTTCGCCGCCTCCCTCGACCGCTGCGACGTACTCGTCAACAACGCCGGCGGCGCCATCGGAGCCGAACCCGTCGCCACCGGCGACCCCGCCGACTGGCGCACCATGTACGAGGTCAACGTCATCGGCACGCTCCACGTCACCCAGGCCCTGCTCCCCGCCCTCACCGCCTCCGGCGACGGCACGGTCGTGGTCCTCTCCTCCACCGCCGGCCACTCCACCTACGAGGGCGGCGCCGGCTACGTCGCCGCCAAGAACGGCGCCCGCGTCCTCGCCGAGACCCTGCGCCTGGAGATCGTCGGCCAGCCGGTCCGCGTCATCGAGATCGCCCCCGGCATGGTCAAGACCGAGGAATTCGCGAAGACCCGCTTCCGCGGCGACGCGGAGAAGGCGGAGAAGGTCTACGCGGGCGTCGCGGAGCCCCTGTCCGCCGACGACGTGGCCGACACCATCACCTGGGCCGTGACCCGCCCCAGCCACGTCAACATCGACCTCCTGGTGGTCCGCCCCCGCGCCCAGGCCTCGAACACCAAGGTCCACCGCGAGCTCTAGAACACCCCCGCCGCCTCCAGGTACGACACAAGGGCCGCCGACTCCACCCCGGCGGCCCTCGCCGCGCCCAGAGCCCGCCGCAGGTCCGCCGCCGGCGTCGGGGTGAAGTGCAGCAGCACGATGTCCCCGGCCCGCAGCCGCGGCGTGGGCGAGGTCTCGCCCCAGGTGGTGAAATCGTGCGTCCAGGTGATCAGCGCCTTCACCCCGCACGCCTTGGCCGCGAGCCGCACCCCGTCGTCCACCGCCCCGTACGGCGGCCGCAACAGCTTCGGCTCCCGCCCGAAGACCTCCTGCAGCCGCTCCCCGGCCCCGCACACCTCGGCGTCCTTGCCGGCCGCGTCGAGCGGGGTGAGGTCGGGGTGGCTGACGGTGTGGTTCTCGACGCCCGCCCGCCCCTCCTCCCCGGGCTCGAACGAGTGGATACACGCGAAACACCGGCGGCCATGACTACGCCCCGGCAGCGTGATCCCCAAGAGGGAGGAAGCATGACCCCGACGCACCACCGGACCACGATCTCCGAGGCCGCCGACCGCCTCACCTACGAGCTTCCCGGACACCGAGTAGAGATCCTCCAGGGAAGACTCACCGCAACACCACCCGCGGACGGGTCACACGCACTGTCGCTCAGCCGGCTCATCGAGAAGTTCTACGACGCCGGCGCCCGAAAGGCGGGGCTGAGATACGTCCAGGGGATCGGCCTCCGGCTGCCGACCGGCTCCGACGACTACGCCATCCCGGACTTCGCCCTCGTCGAGGCCGACTTCCGCGACCACAAGGTCCAGAAGAACTGCTACGCGGCCGACGTCTTCCGCCTGGTCGTCGAAGTGACCTCGTCGAACTGGTCCGACGACATCGGGGTCAAGGTCGACAGCTACGCGAAGGCCGACATCCCGGTGTACGTCATCGCCGACCGCCACCACGACGAGGCCGTCCTCTGCAGCGACCCCCGCAACGGCGCGTACCGCCTGCGCAGAACCTACAAGCGAGGCGAATCCATCCCGCTGCCCCGATCCATCGGAGTCTCCGTCGACCTCCCGGTGGACCTCCTCCTCGACGGCGACGAGCACCGAGAGCCGGACTCCTCACAGGCCATGTGACATTCCGCCATACGTTCGAGTGAACGGCGTTCGTTCGGCCCGCGCCCACCCCGAACCCACACCTACGTTCAGCCATACCAAGCGGCCCCCGACCGGGATAGCAGTCCCGCCCGGGGGCCTCACCATCGAAGGAACGGAACTTCCTCATGGCTGAACAGGACCCTAGCGCCGTCGCGCGCTTCATGGACCTCACGGACCCGCGGTATGCCTACATGTTCGGCTTCCTTCAGGCCGACGGGCACCTCGCACACGGAGCGGGACAGAAGGGCCGACTGACTGTGGAGATCAGCGAGCGCGACATCCACATCCTGCGCGACTTCCAGGCCCTCACCCCGTACTACAGCTCCATCACCGAGCGCACTCGCGCGACCAACTTCACCGAGTCGCACAGCTCCGCGACCTGGACCCTGTGCTCCCTCGAAGCCCGAAGCGTGATCAACGAACTCGGCATCCCCTACGGACGGAAGTCCACGATCATCAGGCCGCCGCGCATCGAGTTCTCCCGCCGCGACTACTTGCGAGGGGTACTCGACGCCGACGGATCCGTAGGTTTCACCGGCAAGGGTCTTCCGTTCGTCTCGCTCACCACCGCCAGCACCGCACTGGGTGCCTACCTGTGCCATTTCGCCAAGAAGATCACAGGAGCGGATCGGACCATCAAGCGCAATGCACGAGACGGCATCTACAACATCCTGTACACCAAGGAGGCGGCACAGGAGCTGGCCGCGCACCTGTACTACGACGATTGTCTGGGCCTGGAGCGTAAGAAGACCAAGGCCTCCGAGATCCGCGGCTGGGTTCGACCGGCGGACATGCGGGTCGCCGCACCCCGCCGCCGTTGGACTCCCAAGGACGACGAGGCCCTGTTGCGCCTGAACGACCCCGCGGGGGCGGCAGTCGCGCTCGACCGGACCGCGCAGAGTTGCGCCATGCGCCTCTGGCGCCTGCGTACCGGCAAGGCTTAGAAGGTAAGACGGAGGGGCCCGGCCCGGTCGTGACGACCGGGCCGGGCCCCTCCATTCCCCCGACATCCGCGCCCGGGTCTCAGCCCTTGATGCAGATGACCTGCTTGAGCTTGGCCACGACCTGGACCAGGTCGGTCTGCTGGTCGATGACCTGCTCGATGGACTTGTAGGCACCCGGGATCTCGTCCACGACGCCCGAGTCCTTGCGACACTCGACGCCCTTGGTCTGCTCCGCCAGATCCCGCGCCGAGAACCGCTTCTTCGCCGCCGTCCGGCTCATCTTCCGGCCCGCTCCGTGCGAGGCCGAGTTGAAGGACTTCTCGTTGCCGAGCCCCTTCACGATGTACGAGCCCGTGCCCATGGAACCCGGGATGATCCCGTAGTCACCGCTGCCGGCACGGATCGCGCCCTTTCGCGTGACCAGCAGGTCCATCCCGTCGTACCGCTCCTCCGCCACGTAGTTGTGGTGGCAGCTGATCTCGCGGTCGAAGGAGACCTTCGCCTTCCGGAACTCCTTCCGGAACACCTCCTTGAACAGGCTCATCATCACGGCGCGGTTGTACTTCGCGTATTCCTGGGCCCAGAAGAGATCGTTGCGGTACGCCGCCATCTCCGGCGTGGCCGCAAGGAAGACCGCGAGGTCCCGGTCCACGAGGCCCTGGTTATGAGAAAGCCCCCGTGCCACCTCGATATGGAACGCGGCCAGTTCGTTGCCGATGTTCCTCGACCCCGAGTGCAGCATGAGCCACACCGAACCGGACACATCTATACAAACCTCACAAAAGTGATTTCCTTGGCCAAGGCTTCCCATTTGCCGCATCGCCCGGTCACGCCGGAACTTCACCGCATCCGTGACGTAGTCGAAGCGCTCCCACAGGTCCCCGAAGCCCGCCTCCGAGAAGCCGTAGAGCCGCGACGGGTCCACCGCCTCCTTGTGCATCCCCGCCCCCACCGGGATCGCCCGCTCGATCTTCGAGCGCAGGCCCGACAGGTCCCCCGGCAGGTCGTTCGCCGTCAGGGACGTCTTCACCGCCGACATTCCGCAGCCGATGTCCACACCCACCGCCGCCGGGCAGACCGCGTCCTTCATGGCGATCACCGAGCCGACGGTGGCGCCCTTGCCGTAGTGGACGTCCGGCATGACGGCCAGGCCCTTGATCCAGGGGAGGGTGGCGACGTTGCGCAGCTGCTGCATCGCGCTGTCCTCGACCGACGCCGGGTCGGTCCACATCCGGATCGGGACCTTCGCCCCAGGTACCTCTACGTACGACATAAGGAATCAATCCCCCGAAAACCACAGAAAAGTCAGAATGCGCAAAAGCCTCGCTCTTGATCCCAAATACGACAGGAGACCGGCGCCGGCACCAGCGTGTGCGATAGACATTGTGTCCAGCCGCGCCCAAGTCGCGGCAACGTATTTTCCTGACCGTCGGGGGCCCGCCGGTCGAAGGGAGCCAGTGGACGTGCAGCGCAAGGCGGTACGGCGGCGAGTCCTGCCAGGCATCGCGATGCTCACCGCGCTCGCGGCCGGGGCGGCCGGTCTGACCGGGTGCACCGGCGGGAGCGGCGGCGGAAGCACCAGCGACTCGAAGGCCGGCGGCGGCTCCGCCGCGCCCGCCCAACCGGGGAAGTACCGCAGTCTGCCCGCGCCCTGCAAGGCAGGCGTCGACAGCAAGAAGATCAAGGGCATGCTCCCGGCCGGCGACAGCCTCACCCCCGAACAGCGCGACCAGATGTACGCCGGGGTCGCCGACACCTCGTACGACGGCGACCGGCACGTCGGCTGCCGCTGGACCGGGCAGAGCCCCGAGGAGACCCGGCTGCTGTCGGTCGGCTTCGAGCGAGTGGTCTCGTACGACCGGACCACGAGCAGCGACGACGACAAGGCCAAGCAGGTCTACGTACGCCGGCTCACCGACGCGAAGCTGCCCTTCCCCGGCCCGACCGCGAATCCCACCCCGGCGGCTCCGACCCCCGCCGCGCCGACCCCCGCCGCGCCGACCCCGGCGGCACCGAACCCGAGCGTGCCCGCGGCCCCCGGGGCGCCGGCGTCCCCCGCCGCGAGCCCGTCGGCCCCGGTCGAGCTCGGATCCCGGGTCCTGGAGGACCTCGGCAGCGACGCCTTCCTGGAGGACAAACTCAGTCCCGCCGGGGCCAGCGCCGCGCAGTCCCGCACCGTGCGCATTGTGTTCCGTACCTCGAACGTCATCGTCACCATCGAGTACAGCGTGCAGCCGGCGCTGCCCGGAACGGTGCCGCCGAGCGCCGAAACCCAGGACAGGGCACAGCAGTTGGCGCAGGCTCTGGCCGAGCGTCTCACCGAGTGAGTGGTGCGCGCCACGCTCTCGCGTGATGGCGCGCACAGCAGGCGGGTACCCGATCGGGCTACCGTTGCCCGGGTCCCGCGTCCGAAGAACAACCGACAATCGTACTGAAGGAACCATGCACCGATCAGCCTCGCGCCTCACCCGCGTTCTCGCCTGCGCAGCCGTCCCGGTGATCCTCACCGTCGCCGGGTGTTCGTCCGACTCGGGCAAGGAGTCGGGCTCGAACGGGGAGAAGAAGTCCGGTTCGTCCTCTTCCTCGTCCTCCAAGCCGAACCCGAAGTCGTCCAAGACCCTGGAGAAGCCGGCCTTCGCCGCGCTCCCGGATCCGTGCAAGGCGCTCGGGACGCCGACGATAGACACGCTCGTCCCGGAGTCGAAGGACAAGGCCGGGACGGCGCCGAAGTCGAACGACCTGGCCACGCGTGCCAGCTGCTCCTGGAACGGTCTGGACGAGGACGGTCTGAAGGGTTCGCAGTACCGCTGGCTGTCGCTCTCCTTCTTCCGCTACGACTCCCAGGCCACGCTCGGCGACGCCAGCAAGCGTGCCGAGGAGCAGTACAACAAGGAGGTCGAGGCGGCGAAGACCGCCGAGGGCGCGCAGAACCCGAAGGCGGAGGCCGTCGGTGAGGTCGGCGACCAGGGGACGTCGGTCGTCTACACGGTGAAGAAGGACGGCAACGACCACTACAACACGACGGTCGTGGCGCGTACCCAGAACGTGGTGGTCACGCTCGACTACAACGGTGCGGGGCTGGAGGGTGCCGCGGCGCCGGACCACGGGAAGCTGCTGCAGGACGCGATCGCTGCCGCCAAGGAGGCCGTGACCTCGGTGGGCGCGGCGAACAAGGCGCCGGCGGAGCAGCCGCAGTCCCCGCAGCCCCAGTAGGAACGGTCGCGGGGCGGGGCCGCCTTGGGCGTTGACATCGGGTCACCCGTACGCTGTGCCTGCTGCCGCTCGGTAAAGGCGCGGTAAGTGCCTGGTACGCAGCGCCGGCAGTCTGCGCTCGGTATGTGCTCGACAAGGGGAGGGGATCGCGGGTGGCCGCGATGCAACTGACTCGTACGCACCGGATACTCATCGGCGTGGTGGTCGCGGGAGCCGTGGTCATCGCGGGGATCGGGTTCGCGGGTTCGTACTCCGCGGTGCGTGCCCTCGCCCTGCAGAAGGGGTTCGGCAGCTTCTCGCTGGTGTTCCCGATAGGTATCGACGCGGGCATCTGTGTGCTGCTCGCGCTGGACCTGCTGCTGACGTGGCTCCGGATCCCCTTCCCGTTGCTGCGCCAGACGGCGTGGCTGTTGACGGCGGCCACGATCGCGTTCAACGGTGCGGCCTCCTGGCCGGATCCGCTGGGTGTCGGGATGCACGCCGTGATCCCGATGCTGTTCGTGGTGACGGTGGAGGCCGCCCGGCATGCCGTGGGTCGGATCGCGGACATCACCGCGGACCGGCACATGGAGGGTGTGCGCATCACGCGGTGGCTGCTGTCGCCGATACCGACCTTCAAGCTGTGGCGCCGGATGAAGCTGTGGGAGCTGCGCTCCTACGAGCAGGCGGTCGGTATGGAGCAGGACCGGCTGATCTACCAGGCTCGGCTGCAGGCGCGGTACGGGCGTTCGTGGCGGCGGAAGGCTCCGGTGGAGGCGCTGATGCCGCTGAAGCTGGCCAAGATCGGTGTGCCGCTCGCGGAGACGACCGCGGAGGCGCTGGCGGCGACGGGCATCGAGCCGGCGGTGTTGCCGCCGGTGGAGCAGCAGGGTCAGCAGCAGCTCCAGCAGGCTCTGGCGCCGGCGGCCGCGGTGTCGGGGCCGGCGCAGCAGGCGCAGCAGGCGCAGCAGGCCGTCGCGCAGGGGCAGCCGGGGCAGCAGGCTCAGCCGGGGCAGCCGCAGCCGCAGCAGGGCCCGGCCGGTGCTCCCGGTGTCGCCCAGCACGCCCCGCCGGCCTTCGCGGTGGACCCGACGGCCATGCCCGCGGCCCACAACAGCGCGTGGTTCGCCGCTCCGCTGGCGCCGCAGGCCGCGTACGAGGGTGGCTACAACCCCCAGTACGTGGAGGGTCTGGAGCCGACCCCGGTCCTGCCCCCGATGGGCCCGGACGAGGAGCGGCCCGCGCAGCAGGAGCTGCCGATCCCGGCTCCGCGCCAGGAGGAGGTCCCGGCACAGGCTCCGGCGGACGGTCCCGAGACGCCGGACGAGGCCGAGTTCGCGGAGGCCGCGTACAAGGTGTTCTGCGCGCTGTCCGACGAGAAGCAGGACTACCCGTCGGTCGAGGCGCTCGACATACACCTGTCGGACGGTTACGGCGTGACGCACCCGCGCAGCGGTTCGCTGCTGCGCCGGATGATCCCGGCGTTCAAGCTGCGGTACAACAAGGACCGCGAGGCCGAGCACATCGCCTGACGGTGACGGTGGTCGCCTCACGGTGATGGTCGGAAGTACATGCGGAAGGGCCCGCACCCCGAGGGGTGCGGGCCCTTCCGCATGTACTTCGGTCCGAGCGGCTCAGACGGCGAGCAGCTTGCGCACGCGGTCGGCGCCCACCGCCAGCAGCAGGGTGGGCAGGCGCGGGCCGGTCTCCCGGGTCACCAGGAGGCGGTAGAGCAGTGCGAAGAAGGTGCGCTGCGCGACCTTGAGTTCCGGGGTGGGCTTGGCGTCGGGTTCGAGGCCGGCCATGACCTTCGGGACGCCGTAGACGAGGGTGGTCAGCCCGTCCAGGGACCAGTGCGAGTCGAGCCCGTCGAGGAGCAGCCGCAGCGATTCGCGGCCTTCGTCGTCCAGGGACGACAGCAGCTCGGTGTCGGCGTCCTCGCGTACGAGGGTCCGCTGGTCGGCCGGGACCTGGGTGGTGATCCAGTTCTCGGCGCGGTCCAGGCGCGGCCGTACCTCGTCGAGGGAGGTGAGGGGCTGCGTCGGGTCGAGGTCGGTCAGGATGCGCAGGGTCTGCTCGTCGTGGCCGGCGGTGATGTCGGCGAAGGAGGCGAGCGTCCGGTACGGGAGCGGGCGCGGGGTGCGCGGCAGCTCGGCGGCGGCGGTGCGCACGGCGCGGGTGTGCGCGGCGGCGTCGGCGGGCAGGACGGAGCCGTCGGCGACCTTGGCCTCCAGCTTGTCCCACTCGTCGTAGAGCCGCTGGATCTCCTGGTCGAAGGCGATCTTGAAGGACTGGTTGGGGCGGCGGCGGGCGTAGAGCCAGCGCAGCAGCTGCGGCTCCATGATCTTCAGCGCGTCGGCCGGGGTCGGGACCCCGCCCTTGCTGGAGGACATCTTGGCCATGCCGCTGATGCCGACGAAGGCGTACATCGGTCCGATCGGCTGCTCGCCGCCGAAGATGTGCACGATCTGGCCGCCGACCTGGAAGGACGAGCCGGGCGAGGAGTGGTCGACGCCGGAGGGCTCGAAGATCACGCCCTCGTAGGCCCAGCGCATGGGCCAGTCGACCTTCCAGACGAGCTTGCCGCGGTTGAACTCGCTGAGCTTGACCGTCTCGGTGAACTCGTCCTCGGTGCAGACGTAGGTCATCTCGGTGGTCTCGTCGTCGTACGAGGTGACCTTGGTGAAGTCCTTGCCGCACTGGCCGCAGTACGGCTTGTACGGGAAGTACCCGCCCTCGCCGGTGCTGCCGTCGTCCTCGGCGGCCGCGCCGGAGCCTTCCGCGGCTTCCAGCTCGGCCTCGTCGACCTGCTTCTGCTGGGGCTTCTTGCCGCCGGGCTTCTGCTTGGTGCGGTACTGGTCGAGGACGGCGTCGATGTCGCCGCGGTGCTTCATCGCGAACAGCACCTGCTCGCGGTAGACGCCCGTCGTGTACTGCTCGGTCTGGCTGATCGGGTCGTAGTCCACGCCCATCTCGGCCATGGCCTCGACGAAGGCGGCCTTGAAGTGCTCGGCCCAGTTCGGGTACGCGGATCCGGCCGGCGCGGGCACGGAGGTCAGCGGCTTGCCGATGTGCTGGGCCCACGACTCGTCGATGCCGGGCACGCCGGCGGGCACCTTGCGGTACCGGTCGTAGTCGTCCCAGGAGATGAGGTGGCGGACCTCGATGCCCCGGCGGCGGATCTCGTCCGCGACCAGGTGCGGGGTCATGACCTCGCGGAGGTTGCCCAGGTGGATGGGGCCGGAGGGGGAGAGTCCGGACGCGACGACGACAGGTTTGCCGGGTGCTCGGCGCTCCGCCTCGGCGATGACCTCGTCCGCGAAACGGGAGACCCAGTCGGTCTCGGTGCTGCTCTGAGCCACGACACGTCCTTCTATCTCGAATGCTGGCTTCAGCCATTCTCCCAGACGGAAGGGGCCGCTTCGGGGTTGCCTGCCGGGCCGCACCGGACCTGTCGTTCGGCGGCGAGCGGGATCCGTCCGAGGCGCCGCGCGGCGGCGAGGATCTGCGGCTACGTGGCGTCCGGCGCCGTGGGCATCAGCACGAGCGGGCCGCCGTACGAGCAGCACGGCGGACGTACGTCGCGGCTCGGCGTTCGGGCCGGCGTTCGGGCCGGCCGGAGCCGGCCGCGCGGAGTTCCAGCGGTCCGACGTCGGGGAGATTCGCTGCTCCGGGCAGGGTGATCCGGTCCATGGCGTCACCGTAGCGGCGGGGAAATGCTGGAATCCGGTCGGTCCCTCCGTGGGATACTCGGCACTTGTCGGAACAACCAAGTGCACCCACCGGCACAACCTCACAGGAACGGCAGCTCATGGCCTCGGTCCCTTCCCTCGCTTCTTCCGTCAATCAGCGCGTCGCGGACGCCCTTGCCTCCGCCCTGCCGGAGGCCGGTGCCGCGGACCCGCTGCTGCGACGAAGCGACCGGGCCGACTTCCAGGCCAACGGCATCCTGGCGCTCGCGAAGAAGGCGAAGGCCAACCCGCGCGAGCTGGCGGCGACCGTGGTCGAGGGCATCCCGACGGGTGACCTGATCCAGGAGATCGAGGTCTCGGGCCCCGGCTTCCTCAACATCACCATCACCGACCGGGCGATCGTCGAGACGCTGGCCGCGCGGGCCGGCGACGACCGCCTCGGCGTGCCGCTCGCGGCGAACCCGGGCACCACGGTGATCGACTACGCGCAGCCGAACGTGGCCAAGGAGATGCACGTCGGGCACCTGCGTTCGGCCGTGATCGGCGCGGCGATGGTGGAGATCCTGGAGTTCACGGGCGAGAAGGTGGTCCGTCGCCACCACATCGGCGACTGGGGCACCCAGTTCGGCATGCTGATCCAGTACCTGCTGGAGCACCCGCACGAGCTGGACCACAAGTCGGACGAGGAGGTCTCCGGCGAGGAGGCCATGTCCAACCTGAACCGGCTCTACAAGGCCTCGCGCGCGCTCTTCGACTCGGACGAGGAGTTCAAGACGCGGGCTCGGGCCCGGGTGGTGGACCTCCAGGCCGGTGACCCGGAGACCCTCTCCCTGTGGCAGCGGTTCGTGGACGAGTCGAAGATCTACTTCTACTCGGTCTTCGACAAGCTGGACATGGACATCCAGGACCCCGACGTGGTCGGCGAGTCCGGGTACAACGACATGCTGGTGGAGACCTGCAAGCTGCTGGAGGACTCGGGCGTCGCCGTCCGTTCCAACGGCGCGCTGTGCGTCTTCTTCGACGACGTCAAGGGCCCGGACGGCAACCCGACCCCGCTGATCGTGCAGAAGTCGGACGGCGGCTTCGGCTACGCGGCGACCGACCTGTCGGCGATCCGTGACCGGGTGGGCAACCTGGGCGCGACCGAGCTGATCTACGTGGTCGACGCCCGTCAGTCGCTGCACTTCAAGATGGTCTTCGAGACGGCGCGCCGGGCGGGCTGGCTGAACGACGAGGTCAAGGCCGTGCAGCTGGCGTTCGGCACGGTGCTCGGCAAGGACGGCAAGCCGTTCAAGACCCGTGAGGGTGAGACGGTCCGGCTGGTGGACCTGCTGGACGAGGCGGTGGAGCGGGCGACGGCGGTGGTACGGGAGAAGGCCGCGAAGGTGGGCCTGACCGAGGCGGAGATCGTCGAGAACGGCCAGTACGTGGGTATCGGCGCGGTGAAGTACGCCGACCTGTCGACTTCGGCGGCGCGTGACTACAAGTTCGACCTGGACCAGATGGTCGCGCTGAACGGCGACACCTCGGTGTACCTGCAGTACGCGTACGCCCGGATCAAGTCGATCCTGCGCAACGCGGGCGACCGCAAGCCGGTCGCGCACCCGGAGCTGGAGCTGGATCCGGCCGAGCGTGCGCTGGGTCTGCACCTGGACCAGTTCGGGGAGCTGATCGCCGAGTCGGCCGCGGAGCACGCCCCGCACAAGCTGGCGGCGTACCTGTACCAGCTGGCGTCGCTGTACACGACGTTCTACGACCAGTGCCCGGTGGTGAAGCCGGAGCCGGAGCTGGTGGTGGGCGAGAACCGCCTCTTCCTGTGCGACCTGACGGCCCGCACGCTGACGAAGGGCATGTCCCTCCTCGGTATCCGCACGCCCGAGAAGCTCTGACCTCGGTCTCGCGCAACCCGCTCAACCCGCGCCAAATACGTACGGCCCCGGCAGCTGCTGCTGGGGCCGTACGCATTTCGTGACCTCCGAGATCTCCGCAGCCTCTTCGGCGCCGTCAGCCTCTTCTCCTGGGGCTCGTCCCAGGTCGGCCCGGACACCCCGACGCCGTGGGCGGACTCGCGTTCCAGGGGCCGCCTGACGACCATCGTCGCCGGCACCGGTCGCCGCCGCTGCACCACCGCCTGAGGCACGACACGCGTTCACCCGTACGGCCCGACCCGGGCCGTACGGGGCCGCGCGGCCCCGTGGACACGGGCGGCGGAGGGACCGTACATATTTCGCAATCCTGTAGCCCTCTGCAAGCCCCGCCGGCCTCACTAACCTTGGCGCCTCCCAAGGGGTTTGGGGTGGCTCCGGACATGTCCGGAGCCCGGGGAGGTAAAGAGCATGCAGTTCAAGCGCATGGCCGTCGTGGCAGCAGCCGCGGTGGCCGGCCAAACACTCCTGATGGCCGCACCCGCGATGGCCGAGGAGCATCCGGCGGTGACCGCGCCGGACGTGGTACCCGCGGACACCGCCGGGCCGACAGGCGAGGCGCAGGCCCCGGCGAAGGAGAAGAAGAACCAGGGGCAGGGACAGGAGAAGGCCGAGAAAAAGGCCGAGCAGAAGGCCGCGGAGAAGGCCCCGGCGAAGCCGGAGCAGAAGACCGGGGGGCAGGCCGAGGAGAAGTCACCGGCCGAGGACACCGGCGCGCAGCAGCCCGCCGTACAGGCCGTGGCGGTACCGGCCGCACCCGCGGCGCCGGCCGCGCCCGAGGCACAGGAGCAGGCACCGGCCCAGACGCCGGCGCAGGCCGCCGCGCCCGAGGCCCTCGAAGCCGATGAGGACACCGGGTCCGACCGGATCCTGATGGGGCCCGAGGTCACGGTCCAGGGCATCCCGGCGGCCGGTTTCACCGCCGACGGCAGCTGGACCCCGCTCACCGTGACCGTCGACAACTCGGGCCACGTCGCGGTCGACGACTACACCCCGATGCTGGGCGTCTCGCAGGCCGCCGGACAGTTCGGGCCGTCCCAGGTCCACGTCGAGTACCGCACCGCGGGCGGGGCTTGGACCGCCGCCGCGTCGGTCCCGAGCGCGGCGCCCACGCTGGGCTACGCCCTCGGCAGCGCCGCCGCGGTCCCCGCCGGCCAGATCCGGACCATCGACGTACGGATCAGCTTCGCCGCCGACACCCCCGTCGTGCCGTTCGACCTGACGGCGGACGGCACGGGCCGGGTCGGGACCTCCACGGGCAGCTCCCCCACGTCCTCGTACGCGACCAGGATCACGGGCGCGCCCGGCGGCGACGAGGACCCCGTGCACGTCGAAGGGCCCGCCCTGACGGTGAGCGGGGTCCCGGAATCGGTACGGGCGGGCGGTGACTGGACGGAACTCTCCGTCCGCGTCGACAACGCGGGGAAGGGCGAGCTGGCCGCGTTCGACCTGGGCCTGGTGCTGGCCCGGCCCGACTTCGTCTCCATGCAGGTCTCGCAGATCACGGTCGAGGTCCTTCGGCCCGCCGCGGACGGACAGCCGGCGGCCTGGCAGTCCGTCGAGATCACCTCGGACGAGGACGGCTACTTCTTCGCGGGCGGCCTCGTACGCGGCCCGATCGGCGCGGGCGCGGCTTTCGACGTCCCGGTCCGCGTCCGCTTCGCCGCCGACGCCCCGACCGGCTCGGTCTCCTTCTTCGCCTGGGGCACGTCCCAGATCGACGCGGAGACACCCCCACCGTGGGCCGGCTCCCGCTCCCCCCGCCGCCTGACCACCCTCCTGGAACCGGCCCCGGCCCCGGGCGGGGAGACTCCGGGCGGCGGGACCCCCGGCGGCGAGACGCCCGGCGGAGGCACCCCCGGCGGGGAAACTCCCGGCGGAGGCACCCCGGGCGGCGAGACGCCTGGCGGAGGGACCCCCGGCGGGGAGACTCCGGGTGGCGGGACCCCCGGCGGGGAAACTCCCGGAGGCGGGACCCCGGGCGGGGAGACCCCGGGCGGAGGCACTCCCGGCGGCGAGACCCCCGGAGGCGGGACCCCGGGCGGAGGGACCCCGGGCGGAGGCACCCCGGGCGGGGAAACTCCCGGTGGAGGGACCCCGGGCGGAGGCACGCCCGGCGGTGAGACTCCCGGCGGAGGCACCCCGGGCGGGGAGACCCCGGGCGGAGGGACCCCGGGCGGAGGCACGCCCGGCGGTGAGACTCCCGGCGGAAGCACCCCGGGCGGGGAGACCCCCGGCGGGGAAGCCCCGGGCGGCAGCACCCCCGGCGGCCAGACGCCCGGCAGCAACACCCCGGGTGGCGTGCCCGGCGGCAACGGGCCGGTGCCGAACGGCGGTACCGGCAGCACCCCGATCAGCAGCGGGAGCAACACCGGCACCACCGCCACCGCCACCCCCAGCGGGAGCGCCCTGGCCGCCACCGGCGCCGACCCCGCCACCAGTTGGGCCCTGAACGGCGCGGGGGTAACCCTCGCCCTCGGCGCCGCGCTGGTCGCCGGCACGGGTCGCCGCCGCCGCACCAACTGACGCCGCCCCACCCGGTTTCACCCGTACGGCCCGATTCGGGCCGTACGGGCCGGGTAGGGGACGGCCCGTCCTTCCCCCCACCCACCATCGGAGGCCTCCGTGCCCGACATGAACGGCCCCTACAAGCCCGGCACTCCCTGCTGGATCGACCTGATGGTCCCCGACCAGCAGGCCGCCCTCGACTTCTACTGCGACCTGTTCGGCTGGCAGGGCGAGGTCGGCCCGGCCGAACAGGGCGGCTACTCCGTCTGCACCCTCAAGGGCCGGCCGGTCGCCGGCATCATGAAGGCGAGCAACCCGGACGGCACCGTCCCGGACCCGATGCCGCCGACCGTGTGGACCACGTATCTGGCCACCGACGCCATCGATCCCACCCTCAAGGCCGTCACCGACGCCCACGGCACGGTCATGATGGGCCCGATGGACGTCATGGACCTCGGCCGGATGGCCGTCGTTGCCGACCCGACCGGTGCCGTGTTCGGCCTCTGGCAGCCGGGCTCCTTCGACGGCGCAGGCATCGTCAACGAGCACGGCGCCCTCATCTGGAACGAGCTCAGCACCAGCGACGTCCCGGCCGCCGCCGCGTTCTACTCCGCCATCCTGCCGATCACCACGGCCGCCTCCCACATGCCCGGCGCCGAGGGGTACACGGAGTTCAAGGCCTCCGGTCGCGTGGTGGGCGGAATGATGAACCTGGACAAGGCTCCCCCCGGCACTCCCCCGAACTGGCTGCCGTACTTCCAGGTCGACAACGTCGACGAGATCCAGGCCGCCGCCGTACGGGCCGGGGCCACCGTCCTCGCCCCCGCCTTCGACATGGTGGCGGGCCGCATGGCCGTCATGACCGACCCGCAGGGCGGCCCCTTCGCCGTCATCACCTCGACGGTCACGGAGCAGCCCGCCTGATGTGACCGGGCCCACAGGAATGTTCCTCCTGTGGGCCTCCTCCTTCTCGGTGACGGTTCGTCCATCACGAAGGGGGCTCACATGAGGAACAAGCGCGCGGGAACGGCTGTGGCCGCACTACTGGCGGCCGACGGACTGGTCCACCTGTACTGGGCCACCGGCGCGACCTGGCCCGCCCCCGACGAACGGAGCCTGTCCCTGGCCGTCCTCGGCCTGGACACCTCCTTCGGGCCGGGCACGGTGCTCCCCCTGGCCGCCGTGCTGCTGACGGGAGCCACCGCCGTACTCGCCCACACCCGAGGCCGCGACGGCCGGGCGACCCGCGCCGTCACCGGGGCGGTCGCGGCCGGCCTGGCCGTACGGGGCCTCGCGGGCCTGGGCTGGGCCGCCGGCCTCCTCGACAGCCCGGCGGACAGCGCCTTCTACGTACTCAACCTGGCGCTCTACACCCCGGTCTGCCTCGCGGCGGCCTGGGCGGCGGCCCAGGTGGCCGCGCAGCGGAACTCGCACCAGACGACCTTCCCGGGGGTCCGGGCCAACACCCCCCAGTCGTCGGAGAGCGCGGCGACGAGCGTGAGCCCGTGACCGTGCGGCCGCTCGGTGATCCGCGAGAACCCGGGCCCGCTGTCGTGCACCTCGACGCGGACGGTCGCGTCCTCGAAGCCGTACATCCGCAGCAGATAGCCGCGGCTCGGCGGGACGCCGTACCGCAGGGCGTTGGTGGCCAGCTCGCTCACGCAGAGCAACACGTCGTCGAGGCGTTCGGGCGCTGCCCATGCGTGCAAGGTGTCACGTGTGAACTGCCGCGCAGCTGCGACGGTTCGGGGTGAGCGCAGGTAGAGACGTTCGCGGACGAGCGCTGCCTGGATAGTTGGATTCACCGGACGATCGTCGCGTTCCGTGACTAGCGTGTGGCTGAGCGCCGACCCGTACTCCTTGATGAGTACGGGTCCGCACGGGGTATTCCGCATGCGTGGGTGGGGAGTTCGCTGTCATGCCACCGAGGAAACGAGTACGGCCGAACGCGACGACCATGAAGATGGTCGGTACGCAGGTGGCCGCCGCCCGCACCGCCAAGAACCTGACGCAGCGGCAGCTCGGTGAGCTGGTCCGGCTCGATGCGGAGACCATCGCGTCGATCGAACAGGGCCGTCGGGCCCTGATGCCGAACGTCGCCGAGTTGATGGACCTGCACCTGGGGCTGCCGGGACTGCTGACCGTGGCGGCACTGGAGCTACCCGACATCGACACGACACCGCCATGGGCCGAGGAGTATCTATCCCTTGAGCTCAAAGCCATCGCCTTGTCCTGGTACGAAGGCCAGCGTGTTCCTGGGCTACTGCAGACAGAGCGCTACGCCCGGGCCCTCTTCAAGTGCCGCGTCCCGGCCCACCCCGAGGAAACGATCGAGGATCTGACCGCCCGCCGCATGGCGCGGCGGGAGATCCTGCACCGCAAGACGCCACCGACCCTCAGCTTCGTCATCTGGGAGCCTGCCGTCCGCCACCGCATCGGCGGCCGAGAAGTACACGAGGAACTGCTTCGGCACCTGCTCGCCTGTACGGAACTGCCGGATGTTTCCATCCAGGTGATGCCATTGGACCAGTCCACCCACGCAGCCCTCGACGGCCCCTTCATCCTCCTGGAAACCCCCGCCCACCAGCACCTCGGATACTCGGAGAGTCAACGTGGCAGCAGGCTCATCTCAGACCCCGACGATGTCAGCATCATGGCTCGCCGATATGCGATGCTGCGGACTCAGGCCCTCAACACCGTCCAGACACAGGGCTTGTTGGACCGCCTGCTAGGAGAGCTATGAGCACCGAACTGAAGTGGTTCAAGTCCAGTTACAGCGGCGGCGACGGCGACGCGTGCGTCGAGGTGGCCCCCGGCCCGGCGGCCTTGGTGCACGTCCGGGATTCGAAGGTGCAGGACGGGCCGATCCTGGCGCTCGCGCCGGCGAGCTGGGCGGCGTTGACCGGCTGGCTGGCTCGATAGCCACGGATTCGGAAAGGGCAGGTGCCGTTCGATGTACCCGGCAGAGCAGGCGGAAGCCTGCATAGATGACGCGCGCAACATCCTGGTCGCGCCGTCGGCATTGCACGGCAGCGACCTGATCAGGGACTTCTTCGGGTCCACGATCACACCGGAGGACCTCGCCTCCGGCTCCCCCGACCTCGCGCGCAAGACCGTCTACCTGTGTGGCGACGTGTCCGGGGTCGATGTCCGCCAACTATCGGCGGCTGAGCGGGTGTTCGTCGTCCGGGAGCTGTCGCACGGCTACGACGGGGACATCGAGGCGGCACCTTGGACCCTGGTCGATGTCGGACGGGTTCCCATCCAGGTGCACGGCGCCGGCGTGTATTACCGCCGCTTCTTCGATCTCGACGCCGATCACTTCGGGCGGATCCGGGCGGAGCACGCCTTCCAGTCCCTGACGGAGTCCACCAAGCCTGGTACGGCCCATCGCAGCGGCATCTATCTGACGCCCGTCGAGCAGAGCGGTGACGAGCTGCATTTCCGCCTGCTGCGGTGTTCCACGAATCTGTCGGGGCCGACCGAGGGATTTCGCGCGACCGACACCCTCATCGTCGAGGCTCTGAATCGCGAGGCCGCCACCGTTTTCCGGGGCCAGGCGCCGCTGAATCATGTGCTCGCGCAGATCTACCACAACACCGGTGCCACGGCCGAGCGCAAGCAGTCCAAGGCCAGGATTTCGGCCCATGCCGACAAGACGAAGGACATGCCCCTCAACGGCGTCATGGCCTTCTGCACCTTCTATGAGGGGCTGGGTCACCTGCGACCCCTGGCCGATGACGCCTTCGACTACGGCCTGAAGCGTGCTGGCGGGCTGACCCAACTTCGTTTCCGCCTCAAGGAGCCGATGGCGGAAGCGGAACATGACGGGGTCGTACTCCCCCCGCAGTTCGACCTGACCCTCTATCCCGGCTCCGTCTTCTTCATGCCGTTGTCCACCAACCGCCTCTATACGCACGAGATCCGGCCCTCGACGTTGGGCGCCGATGTGCTCCCGACCCGCCTCGGGTACGTGGTGCGCTGTTCGAACGCCGAAGCCGTTCACAAGGACGGTCGGACGTTCCTCAAGGCGGGCGGCGATCCGGTGGAGTTGGGACCGCCCACACCGGAGGGCATGGACGAGCTGCGCAGGCTGTACGCCGAGGAGAACAGGACTTCGTCCTTCATCGACTACGGCGGGAAGTTCCTCTTCAGCATGAACACGGGAGACTACGTTGCCCCCCGTGTCTAGGATCTCGGACGAGATCATCTCGCACTCGTTCCCGGCCGATCAGGATCTCTTCGCGGAGCTGTCCGCGTCGGCTCGGCTGGAAGACGTGGGGAAGGGCCGGCAGGGTGCCGTGCTCACCCGGATCGACGAGGCGCAGGGCGTGCCTCTCGTGCGTACCACCACGCGGTACGGCAGTCCGGCGCAGCCTTTCCGCGCGGTGCACGAACGGTTGGCGCAGCGGATCCAAGAACAGACGGCGATCCCGATCGGTTTCAACAACGCTCTCGTCGAGCGCTACACGGACGCGTACCGGACGATGGGCGGTCATTCCGATCAAGCCCTGGATCTGGCCGAGGGGTCCTTCATCGCCGTCTTCTCCTGTTACCGGAATCCCGAGGCGGGTCCATCGCGGAAGCTGATGTTCGCGTCGAAGGCGGGCGGTGGGAGCGACGCGTTCGAGATTCCTCTCGGCCACAACGGTGTCGTCGCGTTCTCCGTGGCATCGAATCGGCGGTTCACCCACAAGATCGTGCTGGACACGTCCGTCCCGGCGACGGACAACCAGTGGTTGGGCGTGACGTTCCGGACGTCGAAGACCCTCGTCCGGTTTCGTGACGGACACGCATACCTGCCGCAGGGTGCGCGCCTGACATCGGCCGACGAGGAGCAGGGGCGCGAGTTCTACCGGCTGCGGCGCCGCGAGAACGAAGAGGTGGACTTCGTCTACCCGCCGCTGACGTACACCGTCAGCGAGAGCGATCTACTGCCGCCGCTCTGACGTCAGGGGGGCCAGGCCGTCCAGGATGCGGTCCAGGCCGAAACGGAACCGGAAGTCCGGCTCTTCGGAGCCGCTGAACGCGTCCGAGGCCAGCAGTCGCGTCACCGCGGGGTGGCTGTCCGGTCCGGTCATGAGCCGCAGGGTGCGGATGTACCGGCCGAGCGCCTGGTCCGGCGCGGTCCCGGACTTGATGACGGCGTCCGTCATGTCGGCGGCCGTCGTGGCCTCGTTCCGTACGAGGCCTCCGATCAGGATGATCGTCGAGAGTTTCTCGCTCTCCTCCAGGTCGGTGCCGGCCATCGAGGCGAGGCCCCGGTCCATCCAGGCCAGCTGGTTGGGGGAGACGGGCGCGGCGGTGATCGGGATGCGCAGGATCCAGGAGTTGGCCATCAGGACGGCCCGCTGCGCGTACGCCCAGTCGGTGAGCAGCTCGCGCCAGCTCCACCCCTGTGCCTCGGGCGGCAGTGGCGGCGGGGCGCCGACGCCCGCGTCCGCCATGAGGACGTGGAGCTCCTCCTTCGCGGCGACGTAGCGGTAGAGGGACATCGTCGAGACGCCCAGTTCCTTGGCCACGCGGCCCATGGAGACGGCGTCGACCCCCTCGGCGGCGGCCAGCGCCACCGCCACGTCCACGATCTTCGGCAGGGTGAGCGTGGGGCGCGGCCCCTTGCCGGGGCGTTCGCGCAGACCCCAGGCCGTTTCCAGGCTCGCCGGGAGCCCTGTGCCGCTGTCCTCGTCCGCCATGACCGCCCACTCCTCGATTGACCCCCATCCTAGTTCTGTGTATGACTTACACAGAAGAGCGTAAGGCATACGCAGAAGACGGGAAGGGAGCACCACTCCCCATGACCACGCACGCCTCCGGCAGCCTCGGCATCCACGCCACAGGCCTGACCAAGTCCTACGGCGACCTCCGCGTCCTGGACGGCATCGACCTCGCCGTCCCGCGCGGCAGCGTCCTCGCCCTCCTCGGCCCCAACGGCGCGGGCAAGACCACCACCGTCCGGATCCTGGCCACCCTCACCGCCGCCGACGCCGGCAGCGTTCGGATCGCCGGGCGCGACACCGTCAGCGAACGCTCCCGGGTCCGCGAACTCATCGCCCTCACCGGCCAGTTCGTCGCCGTCGACGAGCTGCGGACCGGTACCGAGACCCTGCGCATGATGGGCCGCCTGGCCGGGCTCTCCCCGCGCGCCGCCCGGACCCGCGCCGACGAGCTGCTCGCCCGGTTCGGCCTCGCCGAGGCCGCCGGACGCACCGCGAAGACGTACTCCGGCGGCATGCGCCGGCGCCTCGACCTCGCCGCCGGCCTGGTCTCCCGGCCGGAGGTGATCTTCCTCGACGAGCCGACCACCGGCCTCGACCCGCGTAGCCGCCAGGACCTGTGGGAGCTCGTACGGGAACTGCGCGCCGACGGCACCACCGTCCTGCTCACCACCCAGTACCTGGAGGAGGCCGACCAGCTCGCCGACCGCGTCGCCGTCCTCTCGGGCGGCCGCATCGCCGCCGAGGGCACCCCGGCCGAGCTGAAGTCCCGCGTCGCCGGACACCGGCTGGACCTCACCCTCGCCACCACCGCCGCCTACGAGGCCCTCGCCCCGCGCGCCGTCCACCTCGCCCCCGACGAGCTCACCCTCGGCCTGCCCACCGACGGCACCGCCGCCCACGTCCGGTCCCTGCTCGACGAACTCGACCCGGGCCGCACCGACATCGACCGCTTCACCTTGCGCAGCGCCACCCTCGACGACGTCTTTCTCGCCCTGACGGGAGCCGACCGATGACCACCGTGCCCGTGCACGCCCTCGCCCTGGCCGGCCGCAGCCTGCGCATCAGCAGCCGCCGGCCGGACGCGCTGATCGCAGCCCTGATGCTGCCCGTCATGCTGATGCTGATCTTCGTCTACTTCTTCGGCGGGGCCATCGACACCGGGACCACGTACGTGACGTACGTGGTGCCCGGCGCGATGCTGCTCTGCGCGGGCTTCGGCGCGGCCTCCACCGCCGTCAGCGTCGCCGAGGACATGACGACCGGCGTCATCGACCGCTTCCGTACCCTCGACATCGGCGGCATCCCGGTCCTCGCCGGACACGTCGCGGCCTCCGTGGTGCGCAACCTGGTCTCCACCACCCTGGTCCTCGCCGTCGCCCTCGCCATCGGCTTCCGGCCCCAGGCCGGACCGGCGGCCTTCCTCTCCGCGGCCGGGCTGCTGCTGACGTACATCACGGCGATCTCCTGGCTGGCCGCCGCGCTCGGGCTGCTGGCCAGGACGCCGGAGGCGGCGGGCGGTTTCACCTTCCTGATGATGTTCCTGCCGTACCCGTCCAGCGCCTTCGTCCCCATCGACACCATGCCGGGCTGGCTGCACGGCTTCGCCGACCACCAGCCACTGACCCCGGTGATCGAATCCCTGCGGGCGTTGCTCCTGGCGCAGCCCGCCGGCAGCGCCCCCTGGGCGGCCCTGAGCTGGTGCGCGGGCATCACCGCCGTGGCCATGGCCTCGGCGACGGTCCTGTTCCGCGGCAGAACCCGCTGACGAGCTCCGATCGGAACCCCTCAGCGGGTCTGTGAGCCCGCCGCTCAGCGATTGAGCGGGTAGGAATGACGGCCCGTGGCCTCATCGATCTCGGCGTGGGCCTTCTGCAGCATCTGCGACGCGAGATCCATGAGCGCACGAGCGCCCGCGATCTCTTCCCCGACCCTCAGCTGCTCCGGGTCGGAGGGATGACGCAAGGCATATCCCCGCGCCTTGATCTCGGAGCCGTCCCCGAGCCTGACCAGGGCCGCCGCACTGGTGCGGTGGCCCTCCTCGGTGAATTCGAGCTCCACATGCCACCCGACGAGCGTGGCCATGGTGCATCACCTCCAGGGGGTCACCCTTCCCTCCAGGGTGCGCTCGGGGAGGGACGAACGCGAGCGGTGGCTCCGGGGCGGTCAGCCCCCGGTCAGGGTCGCCGCCACCGTCCGGAACCACGCTCCGTACGAGAACGGCGCGGGCGGATTGACCTCCATGCCGAGCTCCGCGGCGGCCAAGGCGTAGTCGCCTTCGTCGAGTGGGAGGGCGAGCAGCTCGTGGAGCTCGCCGACGAGGCGGGCGACGAGCTGTGGGTCGGTGGTGGCAGCGTAGTCCGCGACCGCGGCCTCGTGGTCGGGGAACTCGTCGACGATGTCCTGCGAGAACCAGCCGCCCAGCAGCTGCCCGGTCTCCGGGAACCGTGCGTGCCACTCCCAGTGCGTCTGCGGGGTGGCCGGCGGCGGCACCTCGCCGCCCTCGACGCTCTGCTTGAGGTAGTCGGCGAGCACGAGAAGCCAGTCACCGATGGCTGACTGGGGGATCCCGACGTCGGGGACGGCGTAGAACTCGTCGAGTTCGATTCGCAGGCGCCCCGGAGGGTTACGGCCGTACTCGCGCAGCTGGCGCTCCGCCTCCGCGATAGCCCAGGGGCGGGTGTGCCAGGTGTGGCGCAGATAGGCGTCGAGCGCACGGCTGCGCCGCTCAGCCGTGTCCTCACCTTGCCGGCCGAGGTAGGCGCGCATCACCTGATCCAGCTCGCCGTAGCGCCGGTCGTGTTCGAGGGGCTTCATGGACACGGTCGGTTGCCTCTACAGGTAGAACGGGACGGTGGTCTGGACGACGAAACCGTGCGGACTGGCGGGCTCACGGCGCAGCACGACACGGGCGGCACGGACCTCCACGGGTCCCTGGCCGGCCAGCAGCATCGCTTCCAACTGCACCCGGCCGACGGGCTCCTCACGGGACGGCCAGGCGGCCTCAAGAGTGAGACGGGCCCGGGTTCCCTGGGCGAGCCAGCGGTGGATGACCTGCTCGTTGGCGGTCACCACCTGCTGGGTGGCCCACTGGGCGGTCTCCCGGTCGGGGTAGGTGGCGGATCGGGTCAGCATCGGATCATTGTCTCAATTCGCGTTGAACGACCAGAAGACGCCGACCTCGTCCGCGGACACCGCGATCAGGCCGAGGTCCATCATGTAGTCGGTGAAGGGGTGGCCGCCTTCGAGCTCCCGCGCCAGGAAGTCGGGCGCGTCGCAGGTGCGGGCGAGGAGGGAGGAGGTCCAGAACGCCGCATCGGGGCCGAACCGGTCCAGCAGAGTCCGGGCGTCCGCGAGCACCGCGTCCCGGTCCTCCCGCAACCGGACCGGGGAGTCCTCGAAGAACCACTCCTGCGCGAGCGAGGCGAGCAGCTCGACGGCGGCGCCGGCCGTGATCGGCCGGAGCCCCGCGTGCAGGTCCTCTGCGGTCGGCGCGCGGAACGGGTGGAAGGGATAGCCGCCCTCCCGACCAGCCTTGTCGATCTGCCATTCCCGGTCAGACCAGCCCCGCGGGTCCGCGACCGACCGCTGCGTGACGGCGCGGACGTCCTCGGCCCAGTCCTCGTGCAGCCGGGGCCCGCTCCGAGCGAAGGTGTAGACGTCGTCCAGGAGCCGCACCAGTGCGGCTTCCCAAGTGGCGGCCCCGGTGGATCGGGTCGGCATGGATTCCTCCTCTCAGGGATCAGATGTCGTCGAATGCCCAGAACAGCCCGACCTCGGTGTCGGAGACGACGACCAGGCCGCAGTCCTCCCCGTAGAAGGTCATCGGGGTGTAGCCCCAGTGGGACGCCCCGAAGTCCAGCGTGTCGTCCTTGCGCGCGCCGACGGTGACGTTGGTGTAGCAGGTGAACGTGTCCCCGTAGCGGGCAAGGATGGTGCGGGCCATGTCGTGCAGCTCGTCGAAGCCCTCGGTGAACCTTTCGAGGTTCCGCAGGGTGCAGCCGCCGTCGGTGAGCGCGAGGAGGAGGTTCTCGGCACTCGCCCGGTTGATCTCGTGCAGCCGTTCCCCGATGTCGGTCGGGGTGAGCGGGCGGGACGGATCGGCCTGGAGGGCCGGACGGCAGAACGGGAAGTCGGGGTATTCCGGAGAGCGTTCGTTCGCGGTGTCGTCGAGCCCGGCCCAGCCGCGCGGGTCGGGTACGGCGCGCGCCATGACGGCGAGCACGTCGGCCCGCCAGTCCTCGTGCGCGCGCGGACCGGTGGCGCTGAAGGTGAACGCGTCCTCGTAGAGGTGCCGTACCGCCGCTTCCCAGGTCGTCTGGTCGGTGGTCATGTCCGAAGGGCCTTTCTCAGTCGCTGGGCATGGACGTCATGACGGTGAAGGGAGGATTGCGGTTGCTGTCGTACTTGATCCTCGTGTCGATGCCCTTCACATCATGCGCGTTGGCCCTGACGCCGACGTTCTGCCATCCGGACAGCGGGTCGTTCAGGTCTGCCTGCGTTCTGCTTACGCTGCGCCCGCTGACCTCACCATTGGGCGCCGTCCCCTGGAAGTCCTTCACGGCACCTTCGTCCGGCGGCGGTGGGCCCTTGATCCAGGCGTCGATCGCCGCGGCGTTCTGGTTGAGGTTGTGCTGGGTGAGTTCCTGCGCCCGTTGGTAGTCCGGGAAGGCCGAGGAAGCCTTCGTCTTCGGCTTGCCGAACGGCCAGGTCTGGGTTTGATTGCCCTGCACCTGGTCGCGCAGACGCTGCATCAACTGCTCGTCCGTCTTGCCCACGTGCTTGTCCAGCGTGTGGCCGTCGTTCATGTACTCGTTGGCCGCCAGGTCCAGCACGTACGTGCCGGTGGCCGAGTCGATCTTCAGCCAGGTCTGCGAAGTGCTCTTGAAATCTTCCAGGGCTCGGGCGCCGAAGCCGTGAGCGCGGGCGATACCGGCCTCGTACTTCGGGGCGCTCATGTGCGCTTCGTCCAGGACCTCCTTGAGCGACTCCATGCGCGTGGTGAGGCCGTCCACGATGCCGGTGTACTTGTCCACGATCCGGTTGAGCTTGGCCTTGTCCAGCTTCAGGACCGTGTTGACGTCGAACTTCAGCAGGAGCCCGGTGGCCCCGCCGATCCCGCCGGCCACGCTGCTGATCGCGCCGGCGATGCTCTTGACACTGGGCTTCTCCTTGGCCTTCTCCAGGTCTTCGAGAATGCTCATCGCGGCCTGCTTCATGGCGCGCTTGAGCTCTTCGAAGACGTCGTGGTTCAGCTCGACGGCCGCTTCCGAGTACTCGCGCAGACAGTCGCTGATCTTGATCGCCACGTCGCCCAGTGCGGTCATCACCGGCTGACTGCCCGTGGCCGTCCGCGCCCCGGGCGGCGGGGTGGTGTGCGCCCACTGGATGCCGTGCCGGGACTTCCCCCAGTCCGTCCCGCCCCACAGCGCGCTGCAGAACGTGCGCATGGCGGCTTCCCAGTCGGCCCGCTGGTGATTGGTGATGATGCCGATGATCCTCGTCAGCTCGGCTGCTGTGTTGCCCGGGACGGTCGAGGCGTTCATCCAGCTGTGGCAGTGCGAGTTGAGGTAATGCTGCTGTGGGAAGGGGTGCACGTCCGCCACCTTCCCGACCCGGAAGACGTGCTTCGCGACGGGCTGCAGGAGGTCCCGGACGATCTCCGGTATGCCTTCCATGGCGCCGCGGATCAGGTCGTCGCCGCCGTCGTCGTCACCCCACTTGATGTCGGGGACGCTCGCGAACTTCGGGTCCTTGTCGATCACCGTGGGCAACGGGCGCTGTTCCGGGGCCTGTCCGGCCTTGGGGTGGGACGCCGCATCGGCCTTGGTGTAGGCGTTGGCGGTCTCCGTGAAGCCGACGGCGACACCGCCGATGCTGACCACGCTCTTGCCCAGTACCTCCAGCCAGCGGTTGCCTATCTTCTTGTAGGCCTGCGCGAACTTCTCGGCGCTGGTGCCCGCCCCGCCGGCGTCCGGGTACTCGCGCAGTTCCTGCACGAGGGTGTTCCCGCCGCGCATCATGGGGTCCTGCTGAGCGGCGACCTGTCCGGAGACGTTCCACAGATTCGACGGCTTGACGTCGATGTTGCCGCCGCCGGCGGGCGGCTGCGCCGGGCCGGGGCCCGGGGTGGGGCCGGCCATCAGGCGCCGCCTCCCCAGCCCTGGAGCACGGACTTGTTCGCCGCGGCGTAGTTGAGGTGGCCCTTGACCACGACCTCGTGCAGCCAGGCCTGCGTGGCCTTGAGGTCCTGGGCCGAGCGATCCCACTTGTCCAGCTCGTCGATGAAGGCCTGCCGGGCCTCGCCGTCCCAGCTCAGAACGGCCTTCTTGGCGCGCTCGTAGAGTAGTTCCAGCTTCTCGTTGAGGTCCTTGAGTATCTCCTCCAGGTCACCCGACAGGCGCTGCAGGGTGGCGAAGTCGACTGTTATCCGGTCGTCGTCCGACATGGTGGTGCTGTTCCTCGCTGCTCTCAGATGTCCTGCAGACGGCTCTGCGGGGCGGCCGGCAGATCCGGCACGGTCAGCTCCTCGGCGGACGCCGTCACGTTCTCCTGGCTCTGGACGCGCTTGAACGCGGCCAGGACCTCCAGCTCCTGGGCCGTGAAGCCGTCACGCGAAGCCCTGGTCGCCCGTTCGAGGAGGGAGAGCACCTGCCGGATCCGCACGGCGTCCTCGGCGGCCCCCCGGTGCAGGGCGCGGTACGCCGTGGCCGTGGGCCCCTGCCAGCCCGCCGCGATGCTGTCGACCACCCGGTCCATGTTCCGGATCTGCCGCTCCAGATGACCCTGCATCTCGTCGAGGTCGTCCGCGAGCTTGGTGAGGCCGTCCTCGGAGACCCTGAGATCGCCGTCCTGCATGTCCACCCCTCGTAGGCAATGCCGCATCACATACGTACTTGTACCTATGAGTTTCGCAGGTCATCGAACACATCACGTGAGTACACGCACTCATGTTCGGTATTCTCCGGCGGAGTTCACTGGATCCATGACCCCGGACACCGCCCGCCACCCCCGCGCGTTCGTCGCACCGCTCGTCGCCACGCTGCTCACGCTGCCGATGGCCGCCGTCGCGTTCTTCTTCGTCGGGTTGTCCCCGATGGCCTGCGACTCCTGCGGGGACGCGGCGGGCGACCGGTTCGACGCCTCGTACGACGTCGCCTTCGCCGCCTTCGGGTTCGGCCTGCTGGTGGTGCTGGCCGTACTGCTCGCCGCGTGGGCGCTGCCCTGGCAGCGGCGGTACGCCGCCGCCAGGGTGTGGTTCGCCGTCGCCGCCCCGGCCGCCGTCGTCCTCGACTTCGTCGTCTTCAACGGCCTCGTCGAATGGCCGTAGGACAGACCGTCAGCGGGCCTCGCGCAGCCAGCCGGCGACCTCGGTCGCCCAGTAGGTGAGGATCGTGTCGGCGCCCGCCCGCTTGATGCCCAGCAGGGTCTCCAGGATGGCGCGGTCGCGCTCGATCCAGCCCTTCTCCGCCGCCGCCTCGATCATCGCGAACTCGCCGCTGATCTGGTACGCCGCCACCGGGACGTCCACCGCCTGCGACACCCGGTACAGGATGTCGAGGTAGGGGCCGGCCGGCTTGACCATCACCATGTCCGCGCCCTCCTCCAGGTCGAGGGCGAGCTCTCGCAGCGACTCCCGGGCGTTCGCCGGGTCCTGCTGGTAGGTCTTTCGGTCGCCCTGCAGCGAGGAGGCGACGGCCTCGCGGAAGGGACCGTAGAAGGCGGAGGTGTACTTCGCCGTGTACGCGAGGATCGAGACGTCCTCGTGCCCGGTCTCGTCCAGCGCGTCACGGATGACGCCGACCTGCCCGTCCATCATTCCGCTCGGGCCGACCACGTGGACGCCCGCGTCCGCCTGGACCTGCGCCATCTCGGCGTAGCGCTCCAGCGTCGCGTCGTTGTCGACGTTCCCGTGCTCGTCCAGCACACCGCAGTGGCCGTGGTCGGTGTACTCGTCCAGGCACAGGTCCGACATGATCACCAAGTCGTCCCCGACCTCGGCCTTCACGTCGCGGATCGCGACCTGAAGGATCCCGTCCGGCTCGGTGCCCGCGGTGCCCAGCGCGTCCTTGTTCTCGTCGGCCGGGACACCGAACAGCATGATCCCGGCGACCCCTGCCTCGACCGCCTCGACGGCGGCCTTCCGCAGCGTGTCCCGGGTGTGCTGCACGACGCCCGGCATCGCGGAGATCGCCAAGGGCTCGCTGATGCCCTCCCGCACGAACGCCGGGAGGATCAGGTCCGAGGGGTGCAGCCGGTTCTCCGCGACCATCCGCCGCATCGCCGGGGTGGTGCGCAGCCGGCGGGGCCGCGAACCGGGGAAGGATCCGTACGCGCTCATCTTCAGTCGCCTCTTCGAGCATCGACAGCAGTCCGGACAAGGGTAGAGCCCGGGCCCCCCGCTCCCGGGCTCCCCCCGTCCGCCCCGCGGTCAGTGCGAGAGCTCCACCGACAGGTACGGGGCCAGTGCCCGCAGGAAGTCGGGCGCGTCGAACATCGCGGCGGCCGAGGCCACGCCCGTCGTCCTGGTCCGCCCGGACAGGAGCCGCTCGACGGCCTCGACGGCCAGCGGCGCCGTGACCGCGTAGATGTCCTGGCCCCGGGCCGTGGCCCGACGTTCGAGCCCGCCCGCCCGCACCAGGACGTCGACGACGAAGGTCTGGTCCGAGCGGCCGAGGTCGTCGACGGGCTCCGGCGCCGGCGTGTCCGCCCCGGCGAGGTCCCGCGCGGCCTCGGCGGCCATGTACGTACGTACTTCGGGCACGTCCACATGGCTGGGCACGGTGACGACGTCGGCCATGGTGAACTCCGCGATCACCGTCCGTCGGCCGAGGGGCGCGGGGAAGTCCCATTCCTGCTGCGCCAGTTGATCGTCGTGGTAGCGCAGGGCGCCGTCCGTGAACCGCACCCGGCGGCCCGCGCGGCGCTCGTGGGACACGGTGCCCGCCTCGCGGGTGCCGGCCGTGGGCCGCCAGCTGCTCAGCCCGTACGCGACGTGCACCTCGTCCGCCGCCTCCCATCCGCCCGTGGCCGCGCTCACCAGGAGGTCGCCCAGGCCCCCGTAGAAGGCCATGGCCGGCACCACGGGCACCTCCGCCTTGCGGGCCGCTTCCGCGTGGTCGGCGAACATGGTCACGTTCGCCTCGATCTCCGCCGCGACGTCCACGTACGGGATCCCCGCGCGCAGGGCCGCCTCGACGACCGGCCCGCCCGTCACCGCGAACGGTCCGGCGGCGTTGATGACCGCCGCGGCTCCGGCGAGGGCCCGGTCCAGGGAGGCCGGGTCGTCCACGGTGGCCGGCCGGACGAGCACGTCCGCCCCGCCCTCGGCGGCCAGCGCCGCCAGCCGGGCTTCGTCGCGGCCGGAGACGACGGTGGCGATACCGCGCCTGCGCAGCTCGGCGACGATGAAGCGACCGGTGTGCCCCGTCGCCCCGTAGACCACCACCGCTCCGGTCGTACCCGCCGTGTCCGCCGTGTCCGCCGTACCCACCGTGCTCATCGCTGTCCCCGTTCGCATCGTTCGCGTCGTTCGCGTCGTCTCGATGACCCCAGTCTCGGGGCGGCCCGCACCCGACCGTGATGGTCCGGAACGACAACACCCGTACACTTTCGGACATGCCCACAGTCGCCCTGGCGGCCGCCGGTCACATGCTGCACTTCGAGCTGGCGGTGGCTTACGAGATCTTCGGCAATCCCCCGCTCGACGCCCCGCAGGGCTGGTACGACGTCCTGCTCTGCGGCCCCGGCCCGGTGCGCGTCGGCCCGTTCACCGTCGAGCCCGACCACGGCCTGGAGCGCCTGGTCCGGGCCGACACCGTGATCGTGCCCGCGTGCGCCGACGTGGACGAGCCGCCGCCGCCCGAGCTCGTCGAGGCCGTACGCGCGGCCCACGCGGCCGGTGCCCGGGTCGCCTCCCTGTGCACCGGGGCCTTCGTGCTCGGCGCCGCGGGCCTGCTCGACGGGCGCCGGGCCACCACCCACTGGGCGCACACGGCCGAGCTGAGCGCGCGCCATCCGCGGGCCGAGGTCGACGCGGACGTCCTCTACACGGACAACGGCAGCGTGCTCACGGCCGCGGGCAAGGCCGCCGCCGTGGACCTGTGCCTGCACCTGATCCACCTCGACCACGGCGCCGCCGTCGCCAACTCGATCGCCCGCCGCCTCGTCATGGCTCCGCACCGGACCGGCGGCCAGGCCCAGTTCGTGACCACCCCGGTCCAGGCCACGGGCGGCGACCACCAGCTCACCGACCTGCTCGCCTGGGCCCAGCAGCGCCTCGACCGGCCGCTGACCGTCACCGACATGGCGCGCCGGGCCGGCACCAGCCCGCGCCACCTGGGTCGGCGGTTCCGGGCGGTCACCGGCCAGACCCCGCTGCAATGGCTGCTGACCCAGCGGGTCCGCCGCGCCCAGGAGCTGCTGGAGGCCACCGACGAGACGATCGAGGTGGTCGCCGTCGCCACCGGCATGGGCACCGCCACCACCCTGCGGCGCCAGTTCAAACGGGTCGTCGGCGTCCCGCCCGACACCTACCGCCGCACGTTCCGCACCGCGAACCCCGCCTGACCGGGCCGGCGTCCTCACGCCTGCCGTCGGTTCCCCCTCAGCCCGGCGGCTCGTTGCGCCGGCGCCAGTCCGCGAGTCCGAAGGCCCGGTGATCGGGCTGGCGGATGGGGCCGAGTTCCTCCACCCGCGCGTACGCCTGCGGCGTGTACGGGTGGTCCCGCAGGGCCAGGCCGTAGGCGGCGACCAGGCGCAGGATGCGGTCGTCGGTGTCCAGGAGGGCCAGCAGGACCTCCGTGGCGTCCGCCGTACGGTCGTCGGATTCGGCCAAAGCCTCCGCGGCCCCGCCGCGCATCGGGCTGTGCGGGTCGCGGACCAGGTCGCGTACGACGGCGCCGGGGCCGTCCCGGTCCTCGTGGTCCGCCGCGGGCAGGGAGCGCGCGGCGGCGAAGCGGACCTCGTCGTCCGGGTCCCGCGTCAGGGAGCGCAATGCGGCGGTGGCCTGCGCCGTCAGGGGCCATGCGAGGCAGTCCGGCACCCGGCGGCGCACCCGGGGGTCCGGGTGGTCGGCGTACCGCAGGCCGATGGCCCCCAGCCGGGGATGGTCCTCCGCCTGTTCGGAGAGGGCCCACAGCACGTCGGCGAGCACCACGGCGTCCGTCTCGGTCTCCGCCCAGGTGACGAGGAGATCGCCGTCGTCCTCGTGGTGCGTGGTCGCCAGCCGGTCGGCGGCGAAGCGGCGGTGGTGGGGCGACGGGTGGTGGCGCAGGGCCGTGACCATGTCCCGGGCCCCCTCGCCGAGGCGGTTGCCGAGTTCGAAGCGTGCGGCGGCCCAGTCCACGTGCATGGGGTCGGGGTGCCGGACGGCACGGGCCACCAGCTCCGTGAACGGGGCCGGGGCGCCGAACGTCGACTCCAGGACGGTCAGGACGGCGCCGTGCCCCGCGCGGACGCTCAGCCCGCCGAGCGTGACCTGCTCGACCTCGCACCACTCCTCCTCGACCGTGCCGGTCCACGCCGGGGACGCGGCTCCGGTACGGCGGCGCAGTTCCGTCTCCGCGCCCGTCTCGTACCAGTGCCGGGCCGCCGCGAGCAGCCGCTCGCGCATCGGCCGCTCCAGACGCAGTTCCGGTGCCTGGAGGTCCTGGGACCACAGCAGCGCCCTGACCGTGGCCGGGGAGCCGCCCTCGACGGCCCGAAGCAGTGGGGTCGTGCCGTCCGGGAGCACCCGGTCGGGATCGGCCCCTGCTCTCACGAGGTCCGCGACGGTCCTGTACGCGAACGCGGCCACCGCCGTGCACAGGACGGGCGTACCGTCCGCGTCCACCGCTTCGGGGTCGGCTCCGGCGCCCAGCAGGGCGTCGGCGATCTCCTCTTCGTGTGCGGCCACCGCCGCGCACAGCACCGGCAGCCCGTCCTCGTCGACCGCGTCGGGGTTCCTCCCCGGCCCCAGCAGGGCGTGGACCTCCGGAAGGTCCCCCGCCCGGACCGCCGCCACCAGCCGTGCGTCCCGATCCGTCATCCGCTCCCCGTCCCCGTGTCCGTGTCCCGTTCGGTCCGGCGGTGATCCTCGCGGGGCGACAAGCGGCCGCACAACGGGATTAACGGCGCGGGGCCCGGCGGGACGAACGAAGGGGCCCGGGCGCGGTATCCCTCCGCACCCGGGCCCCTCACCCGTTCCGTCGGCCGGAGTCCGGCCGGGCCTAAGGCGCTCACGTCGTACGACGCCGCCGCGCCCCCGGCCGTCGCTCGCTCGGCCGGAACACCGTCTCGCCGGCCTCCTTGGCCGCCTCGCGGCGCGCCGCACCGTACTCGGCGAGGGCCTCCGCCAGCTTCGACACCGACGGCTCCGGGGACAGTACGTCCACGCGCAGCCCGTGCTCCTCCGCCGTCTTGGCCGTCGCCGGCCCGATACAGGCGATGACGGTGACGTTGTGCGGCTTGCCGGCGATCCCGACCAGGTTGCGGACGGTGGACGAGGACGTGAAGAGAACGGCGTCGAAGCCGCCGCCCTTGATCGCCTCGCGCGTGTCCGCCGGCGGCGGCGACGCGCGCACGGTCCGGTAGGCGGTGACGTCGTCGACCTCCCACCCGAGCTCGATCAGCCCGGCGACCAGCGTCTCGGTCGCGATGTCGGCCCGCGGCAGGAACACGCGGTCGATCGGGTCGAAGACCGGGTCGTACGGCGGCCAGTCGTCCAGCAGTCCGGCGGCGGACTGCTCACCGCTGGGCACCAGGTCCGGCTTCACACCGAACTCCACGAGCGCGGCGGCGGTCTGCTCGCCCACCGCGGCGACCTTGATGCCCGCGAAGGCGCGCGCGTCGAGCCCGTACTCCTCGAACTTCTCGCGGACGGCCTTGACGGCGTTGACCGAGGTGAAGGCGATCCACTCGTAGCGGCCCGTCACCAGGCCCTTGACCGCGCGCTCCATCTGCTGCGGGGTGCGCGGCGGCTCCACGGCGATGGTCGGTACCTCGTGGGGCACCGCGCCGTAGGAACGCAGCTGGTCGGAGAGCGAGGCGGCCTGCTCCTTGGTGCGCGGTACGAGGACCCGCCAGCCGAACAGCGGCTTCGACTCGAACCAGGACAGGTCCTCGCGCCGCGCGGCGGCGCTGTGCTCACCGACCACGGCTATGACGGGCCGGGCGCCCTCGGGAGAGGGGAGCACCTTGCCCTGCTTGAACACCTGGGCGATGGTGCCGAGCGTCGCGCACCAGGTCCGCTGCCGCGTGGTGGTACCGGCGACGGTCACGGTCAGCGGGGTGTCGGGCTTGCGCCCGGCGCTCACCAGCTCGGCGGCGGCCGCCGAGACGGTCTCCAGGGTCGCGGACACGACGAGGATGCCGTCGCTGGCGCCCACCTCGGTCCAGCAGCGCGCCGAGGCGGTCCGCGCGTCGACGAATCGCACGTCCGCGCCCTGCTTGTCGCGCAGCGGGACACCGGCGTACGCGGGTACGCCCACCGCGGTCGCGACACCGGGCACCACCTCGAAGGGGATACCGGCGGTAGCGCAGACGAGCATCTCCTCGGCGGCGTTGCCGTCGAGACCGGGGTCGCCCGTGACGGCACGCACGACCCGCCTGCCGGCGCGTGCGGCCTCCATGACAAGATTGGCCGCGTCCCGGATCACCGGGACCCCGGCGGCTGCTGACACTTCATCAGCAATCGTCAGCTGAGGCGTGTCGACATTCGCCCGCGCATGAGTCCGTACGACCTCGAGCACCTCGGGCTCCGCGATCAGTACGTCCGCGGCGGCGAGCGCCTCGACGGCGCGCAGCGTCAGCAGGCCCGGGTCGCCCGGGCCGGCACCGAGGAAGGTGACGCGTCCGTGGGCGGCGACGGCCGGATAGGCGGAGGTGGTCGGAATTGAGGGGTTCAAAGCGATCGCTCCCCCATCAGACCGGCCGCGCCCTTGGCCAGCATCTCGTCCGCGAGTTCGCGGCCGAGCGCCATGGCCTCGTCGTACGACTGGGGCACGGGACCGGTGGTGGACAGCTGCACCAGCGTGGTGCCGTCGAGGGTTCCGACGACGCCGCGCAGGCGCATTTCATTGACAATCTCCCCGTCCGCCAGCAGGTCGGCGAACGCGCCCACGGGTGCGCTGCAGCCGGCCTCCAGGGCGGCGAGCAGGGAACGCTCGGCGGTCACGGCGGCCCGGGTGTGCGGGTCGTCGAGTTCGCCGAGCGCGGCGACGAGGTCCGTGTCGGACGCGAGGCATTCCACGGCCAGGGCGCCCTGGCCGGGAGCCGGCAGGACGCTGTCGACGGACAGCAGGTCGGTGGCTTCGCCACCGCGCCCGATCCGGTTGAGACCGGCGGCCGCCAGGACGACGGCGTCGAGCTCTCCGTCGTGGACGAAGCCGATCCGGGTGTCGACGTTGCCGCGGATGGGCACCGTCTCGATCCGCTTGCCGAGCGCCAGCGCCAGGTGGTTGAGCTGGGCGGTGCGCCGCGTCGAACCGGTACCGATCCGGGCGCCGTCGGGCAGCTGCTCGAAGGTCAGACCGTCCCGGGCGACGAGCGCGTCCCGCGGGTCCTCGCGGCGCGGCATGGCCGCGATCACCAGGTCGTCGGGCTGCGCGGTCGGCAGGTCCTTCAGCGAGTGCACGGCGAAGTCGACCTCGCCGCGCAGCAGCGCGTCGCGCAGGGCCGTGACGAACACGCCCGTCCCGCCGATCTGCGAGAGGTGCTCGCGCGAGACGTCGCCGTAGGTCGTGATCTCCACGAGCTCGACGGCGCGGCCGGTGACGGCCCGTACCGCGTCGGCGACGTGCCCCGACTGGGACATGGCCAGCTTGCTCCGCCGCGTACCGAGCCGCAGCGGCTGGTCGGGACGTGTGTTCATGATGCCCGTCCTGGGTCGTCGTCGTTCATCGGATCGGCCGCGTCCGCCCGGCTGACGGAAGCAACCGTCTGAGGGTCGAGGTCGAAGAGTTCGCGCAGCGCCTCCGCGTACCCGGCGCCGCCGGGCTCGCTCGCGAGCTGCTTGACGCGCACGGTCGGCGCGTGGAGGAGCTTGTCCACGACGCGGCGCACGGTCTGGGTGACCTCGGCACGCTGCCGTTCGTCGAGGTCGGGCACCCGCCCGTCGAGTCGCGCCACTTCCATGGCCACGACCTCGGCCGCCATGGCGCGCAGGGCGACGACGGTGGGCGTGATGTGCGCGGCCCGCTGCGCCGCCCCGAAGGCCGCCACTTCCTGGGCGACTATCGCGCGTACGGCGTCGACGTCGGCCGCCATCGGGGCGTCGGCGGACGCCTCCGCGAGCGACTCGATGTCCACGAGCCGGACGCCCGGGATCCGGTGCACGGCCGCGTCGATGTCCCTGGGCATGGCCAGGTCGAGCAGCGCGAGCCGGACGGTGGTCGCGTGGGCCTGCGTACGGGTGCTCCTGCGGGGCTGTCGCTGTGCGGCGGCCTCGCCCTGGTCGGCCCAGGTCCCGTGCAGTTCGAGGGAGTTGGCGTCGACCCCGGTCAGCGCGGCGCGCCCGTCCGGGCCGACGGGGCACCCGTCGACCTCGACGGCCCCGGCGATGGTCCGCACGGCCCCGGCGTCGGCGATCCGGCCGTGTGTCTGCGCGGCCGCGGCCAGCCGCGCCACGACATCGGCCATCTCCAGCCCCGCCGGCGTTTGAGGCGCGGGGGTCCGGGGGCGGAGCCCCTGGGAGGCCTGGGGCGCAGCTCCGGCCTCGGCCCGATCGGCCGGCGCGAGCCCGCCCGCGGAGCCCCAGGACACGGCGTCGAGCACGTCGTCGGCGGTCAGCACGAGCCCGGTCGCACCCGTGCACGAGACGACCACGTCGACTCGTGTCAGCTCATCGGCCACGCGAGCCATCGGCACGGCCACCGCCGAGACCCCGGTGCCCGAGGCAACCAGAATCTCCGCCAGTCGCTCCGCCCGGTCCGCGGTCCGGTTCGCCACGACGATCTCGGCGACCCCGACGCGCGCCAGCGTCGCCGCGGCCAGCGAGGACATCGACCCGGCGCCGATGACCAGCGCCCGCTTGCCCACGGCCCACTCGGCCACCGGCGTCCCCACGGCGAGCTGCTCCAGCCCGAAGGTCACCAGCGACTGACCGGCCCGGTCGATCCCGGTCTCGGAGTGCGCCCGCTTGCCGACCCGCAGCGCCTGCTGGAACAGGTCGTTGATCAGCCGGCCGGCGGTGTGGAGGTCCTGCCCCAGTGCCAGCGCGTCCTTGATCTGGCCGAGGATCTGCCCCTCGCCGACGACCATCGAGTCCAGGCCGCACGCCACCGAGAACAGGTGGTGCACCGCCCGGTCCTCGTAGTGCACGTACAGATAGGGGGTGAGCTCCTCCAGCGCCACGCCGCTGTGCTGCGCGAGCAGTGTGGACAGCTCGGCGACGCCGGCGTGGAACTTGTCCACGTCCGCGTACAGCTCGATCCGGTTGCAGGTGGCCAGCACGGTCGCCTCGGTCGCCGGTTCGGCGGCGAGGGTGTCGTGCAGCAGCTTCACCTTGGCGTCGGCGGCCAGCGAGGCCCGCTCCAGGACGCTGACGGGTGCGCTGCGGTGGCTCAGCCCTACGACGAGCAGACTCATGCCGGCATCACCGCCGGCACGTCGCCCTCGGGCCCGCCCTTGCGCTGCTCGGCGGTGGTCCGTCCGGCCGGCGGCACCACGGCCGCGGCGGGTGCGGCGCCGCCCACGGAGGAGCCGCCGGCGGCAGCGGCGGCCGCTTCCTCACCGGCCTTGCGCTGCTCGTGGAAGGCGAGGATCTGGAGCTCGATGGAGAGGTCGACCTTGCGTACGTCCACGCCCTCGGGCACGGACAGCACGGTGGGGGCGAAGTTCAGGATGGAGGTGACACCGGCCGCGATCAGCCGCTCGCTGACCTGCTGGGCCGCGCCGGCGGGGGTCGCGATCACGCCGATCGAGACGCCGTTCTCCGAGATGATCTTCTCCAGATCATCGGTGTGCTGCACGGCCATGCCGGCGACCGGCTTGCCGGCCATCGCCGGGTCGGCGTCGATCAGCGCCGCGACGCGGAAGCCGCGCGCGGAGAAACCGCCGTAGTTGGCGAGGGCGGCGCCGAGGTTACCGATGCCGACGATGACGACCGGCCAGTCCTGGGTCAGGCCGAGCTCGCGGGAGATCTGGTAGACGAGGTACTCGACGTCGTAGCCGACGCCGCGGGTCCCGTAGGAACCCAGGTACGAGAAGTCCTTGCGCAGCTTCGCGGAGTTGACTCCGGCGGCGGCCGCGAGCTCCTCGGAGGACACCGTGGGCACCGATCGCTCGGAGAGCGCGGTGAGGGCACGCAAGTACAGCGGAAGCCGGGCGACAGTGGCCTCGGGAATACCTCGGCTGCGGGTCGCCGGTCGGTGAGTTCGGCCAGTTGCCACGATGCTCCTGCGGGATGAGCGGGGCTGCAGGCGGCCACTTGTCCCAGGACCGCCCCGTCGACAGCAGGCTATGCCTTTGTGAACGCGTGCACAAAGATTGTGTCCGGTTTGTCCGTCCAAAGTGACCGGGGTCACGCACTTCCGGCACCTAAAGCCGGAACCATCGGCACGTCGAACCCGTTCAAATCCCAAAGGGGGCAAAACCGTGCACACTCCTCACAGATACGCCCCCGAGACCCCATAAATCGCCCATGATGCTAACCGGGAAGAGGGTCAGGCCCCCAACGCCCGCCGGAGCCGGTCGGGGTTCACCCTCCAGAAGGTGTGCTGCTCGCCGTCCACGAGCACGACCGGAATCTGCTCCCAGTGCAGCCGGTAGAGATCCTCGTCCTGCGAGATGTCCTTCTTCTCCCATTGCGCACCCGTCTCGGCGCACACCTTCGCGACCACCTCTTCCGCCTCGTCGCACAGGTGACACCCCGGCTTCCCGATCAGCGTCACCGTCCGCTCGCCGGGCTGCTTCTTTTCCTTACGGCGCAACAAAGGGCTCATGCCACCCATTCTCCCGCGCCCTCGCGTAACAGCGCCGCCTCGAAGAGTTCACGCCCGCGCATCCCATCGGTTCGGGAACTCCCGAACACAGTGGCTATGCTCGCGTCATGGCCGCTCTCGGATGGCTCCCCCCTCGTCGGCGCTCCGCCACGGCACGCAGCGTGCTGGCGGGCGAGGCCTCGGCCGAGGCCGCCCGCAAGTCCGCCCTGGCCGAGGCCCCACCACTCACCGAACCGGAAACGGAACCGGAAGCCCTCGCCGAAGAGGGCCCGGACCAGGCCCCGGAAGAGCCCGTCTTCCCGGTCGACGGCGACGATCTCGCCGCCGCCTTCTTCGACCTGGACAACACCGTCATGCAGGGCGCCGCGATCTTCCACTTCGGCCGCGGCCTCTACAAGCGCGAGTTCTTCCGGCGCCGTGAGCTCGCCCGCTTCGCCTGGCAGCAGGCCTGGTTCCGGCTCGCCGGGGTCGAGGACCCCGAGCACATGCAGGACGCCCGCGACAGCGCCCTGTCCATCGTCAAGGGCCACAAGGTCTCCGAGCTGATGTCGATCGGCGAGGAGATCTACGACGAGTACATGGCCGAGCGGATCTGGCCGGGCACCCGCGCCCTGGCCCAGGCCCACCTCGACGCCGGCCAGAAGGTGTGGCTGGTCACGGCCGCCCCCGTGGAGACGGCCACGATCATCGCCCGTCGCCTGGGCCTGACCGGCGCCCTGGGCACCGTCGCCGAGTCCGTCGACGGGATCTACACCGGCCGCCTGGTCGGGGAGCCGCTGCACGGCCCCGCGAAGGCGGAGGCGGTCCGCGCCCTGGCCGCCGCCGAGGGGCTGGATCTCGAACGCTGCGCCGCGTACAGCGATTCGCACAACGACATCCCGATGCTGTCGCTGGTCGGACACCCGTATGCGATCAATCCCGATACAAAACTGCGCAAGCATGCCCGCACCAACGACTGGCGGCTGCGCGACTATCGGACCGGCCGCAAGGCCGTGAAGGTCGGCGTCCCGGCCGCCGCCGGCGTCGGCGCGATCGCGGGCGGCGCGGCCGCGGCCATCGCCCTCCACCGCCGCCGCAAGTAACACCACCAGGCCCGGGGGCCCACGAACCCCGGGCCCGCCCTGGGCGCAGGCAGGACCCCGTCATTCGCTCACCTCTACCCGCGCCCCCGGCGCGGCACTCCGGCATGCCCGACTCGGTCGCGGGACCCCATGGAAGCGTCCATTCCGCGTATCCAAGTGATCAAGAATCGATCACCAACTGCGACTGAATATGCCCTCGACACGCAACGGAAGTGTCGGAACCGGTGATTTGAGCAACTGGGTGTAGCGCCGCCTGTACGAAGCGTTATTCTCCTCAAACGCATGCCACCGGCCATCTGTCGCCACGACGGGTGAACGGTTCCGCACTGCACGTGATGGAAGCTCTGCCTCTGGGAGTCCCGTGTACCCACCTGTCGGGGTTGACGCCTCGGGCCTGGCTCAGCTGCGCGCAACGGTCCTCGACCACCTGCGCGGCTTCGTCCCCACCGCGTACGCCGTCCCCGCCTTCGCCGCCGCGGTCCCTGCCGGCTTCGGCCCGGCCGGTCCTTGCTATGCCCTGACCGACGGCGGCGCGACGGTGGGCAGACGAGGTCGCGCCGCCGGCGGCTCCAACGCCGCCGGCACCGGCACCCAGGCCACCACCCACCGCCGCCCCACGGCGGACAGCGACCAGGCCCGCATGATGGACCTGGTCGAACGCGCCCAGGCCGGCGAGGCCGAGGCCTTCGGCCGCCTGTACGACCAGTACAGCGACACGGTCTACCGGTACATCTACTACCGCGTGGGCGGTAAGGCGACCGCGGAGGACCTCACCAGTGAGACGTTCCTGCGCGCCCTGCGCAGGATCTCCACCTTCACCTGGCAGGGCCGCGACTTCGGCGCCTGGCTCGTGACGATCGCCCGCAACCTGGTGGCGGACCACTTCAAGTCCAGCCGGTTCCGACTGGAGGTCACCACCGGCGAGATGCTCGACGCGAACGAGGTCGAGCGCAGCCCCGAGGACTCCGTCCTGGAGTCCCTCTCCAACGCGGCCCTGCTGGAGGCCGTACGCAAGCTCAATCCGCAGCAGCAGGAATGCGTGACCCTGCGCTTCCTGCAGGGCCTCTCGGTCGCCGAGACGGCCCGGGTGATGGGGAAGAACGAGGGCGCCATCAAGACGCTCCAGTACCGGGCGGTGCGCACTCTGGCCCGCCTCCTCCCCGAAGACGCCCGCTGACCCTCCGACACCACACAACCTCACATTCGGTGACCCCTCGATGACGCTGTGGTCAGATCATCCTTCGTCCGTAACCCAAGTGCCGCGACGCTCGTTGTGCGGAATGCAGGCTCCCTGTGGACACGCTTTGCCCGAAGCCGCTCACCCGAAAGTGTGGATGTGCTCAAGGAAGGCAACCTTCCGGACACCTTGGGGAGTCGATCGTCATGACGAGAGGAGGTGCCGCCAGTGATCGCGAACGTGACCCCGCACCGGCGGGCGAACGCCTTCGCCCAGGCCCTGGAGGATCGGACCCTGTCCGATCTTCCGGATCCGGACTCGGCGGCCGAGCAGTCCGAGGCACCTGCCGAACCTGCCGACCACGACCGGCTGTTGGCCCTGGCGAGCGTGCTCGGCGAAAGAATGCCGCGCCCAGTGCTGGACCCCGAGGTCAAAGTGGTGCAACGAGCCCAGCTCATTGCCGCCATGGAGACCATGGTGCTGGAGGAGAGGGCCGGGGGAGGTGCCGCCTCGGACCCTCAGGTGCCCGAACAGCGGACCGGCCGCGGCGCCCACCGGGCGACCCCGCTCCGGAAATTGCGGCCCCGCTCCCGCTGGTCCAAGGGCATCGCAGCGGGCGGCCTCACCGTGGGTGTGGCCGCCGGGGCCTTCAGCGGAGTGGCCGCTGCCAGCACCGACGCCCTGCCCGGTGACCACCTCTACCCCGTGAAGCGGGGCATGGAGGACCTGAAGCTGGGGATGGCCGACGACGACGCGGACCGGGGCGAGCTCTATCTCGACCAGGCCTCGAACCGTCTGTCGGAAGCCCGTCGGCTGATGGAACGAGGCCGGCTCGGCGACCTGGACCACGAGTCCCTGGGCGCGATCCGCCGGGCCCTGGCAGGGGTGAAGCACGACGCGGAGGAAGGCCACCGCCTCCTCCAGGCCGCGTACGAACGGGACGGCTCGCTCGGCCCGATCCAGAAGCTGTCGTCGTTCACCCGCTCCCACCGCGACGCGTGGGGCAAGCTCCGCGGGAAGCTCCCGGCACAGCTCACGGACGTGGGCGGTGAGGTGGACTCGGTCTTCCAGGCCATAGACGAAGACGTGGCGCCGCTGCAGAGCCTGCTCCCCAAGGCACCGGAGCAGAGCCGCGGTACCGGAGGCACCCCAGGCCCGGCCGCCAAGCCGGGCACCCCGAGCGGTGCCCACCAGTCCGCCCCGGCCGCCGGCACGCCGTCCGGCAGCCCTGCGGCGCCGTCCCCCTCGGGAAGCTCCCGGCCCCCCGCCGGCGGCCTCCTCGGCGGTACGGGCGACCTGCTCAACCCGCCCGCGGGACAGTCGGCGCCGCCCCCTTCGGGCACGCCGGAGAACCCGAAGCCGGACATCACCATCCCGCCCCTGCTCCCGGGGCTCCTCCCGGGCCTGGGCCTGGGCGCGGAGGACGCCGAGTAGCAGGAAGGGGGCGGGGCCGCCGCGGCCCCGCCCCCTTCCTCGTTCCTCGACCCGGCTACGCGTCAGAAGAACACGGACCGCCGCTGCACCAGCAGCTTGTAGAGCGTGTGCTGGATCTGCTCCCGCACCTGGTCCGTGAGGTTGAACATCAGCATCGGGTCCTCCGCCGCCTCCGCGGCGTACCCGTCCGTCGGGATCGGCTCCCCGAACTGGATCGTCCACTTCGTCGGCAACGGCACCGCGCCCAACGGCCCCAGCCACGGGAACGTCGGCGTGATCGGGAAGTACGGGACCCCCAGCAGCCGTGCCAGCGTCTTCGCGTTGCCGACCATGGGGTAGATCTCCTCCGCCCCCACGATCGAGCACGGCACGATCGGCGTCCCGGCCCGCAGCGCCGTCGACACGAAGCCACCGCGCCCGAACCGCTGCAGCTTGTACCGGTCTCCGAACGGCTTCCCTATCCCCTTGAAGCCCTCCGGCATCACCCCGACCAGTTCCCCGGCCTCCAGCAGCCGCTGCGCGTCCTCCGCGCACGCCAGGGTGTGCCCCGCCTTGCGGGCCAGCTCGTTGACCACCGGCAGCTGGAACACCAGGTCCGCCGCCAGCAGCCGCAGGTGCCGCTCCGCCGGGTGGTGGTCGTGCACGGCGACCTGGAGCATCAGCCCGTCGAGGGGCAGCGTCCCGGAGTGGTTCGCCACGATCAGCGCGCCCCCCTCCGCCGGGATGTTCTCGATGCCCTTGACCTCGACCCGGAAGTACTTGTCGTACAGCGGCCGCATCAGGGACATCAGGACCTGGTCCGTCAGTTCCTTGTCGTAGCCGAAGTCGTCGACCTCGTAGTCCCCGGTGATCCGCCGCCGCAGGAACGCCAGCCCGCCGGCGACCCGCCGGTCCCAGCTGTCGCCCGGCGCCGCGGCCGGCGTCGGCTCGGGACCGGCAGGGTCCTCCACCACCGGCTCGGCGGCGGGCACCGCCCGCACCCGGCGGGGGATCCGCCGCCGCGGCCGGTCCTCGCCGAACGGAATGACCTTGGCGTCCGCCACTATCGCTTCGCTCCTTCAGCCGCGTAGGCGTCGTCCTTGAGCCCGTCGAGCCCGTCTGCGTCCAGCATGGCCGCCACCCGGTCCACGACCCGTCCGACCCGCTCCGGGGGCAGCAGCCCGCTCCCCCGGCTCCGCGCGAAGTCCGCGAAGGTCTCGGCGGTCGTGTAGAGCGGCTCGAAGCCGAGGACTTCACGCATCTGCGTGGTCTCCACGACCCGGCCGTGGGTGAGCAGCCTTATCTGTTCCGGAGAGAAGTCGCTGGCTCCGACCGCCCGCAGCGCGGCGCCCACCCAGTTCAACGCGGGCAGCAGCAACGGCAAGGTGGGCCGCCCGAGCCGCCGCGAGCACTGCGACAGCAGCAGGACGCCGTCACCGGCGATGTTGAACGTCCCGCTGTTCAGGGTCCCGCGCCGGGGCTCCCGGGCCGCCAGCCGCAGCACTTCGAGGACGTCGTCCTCGTGCACGAACTGCAGCCGCGGGTCGTACCCCAGCACGGTCGGCATCACCGGGATCGAGAAGTACTCGGCGAGCGCCGAATCCGCGAAGGGCCCCAGGATGTTCGCGAACCGCAGGACGCACACCGCGACGTCCGGCCGTCTGCGCGCGAAGCCCCGTACATAGCCCTCGACCTCGGCGGCGTCCTTGGCGAAGCCGCCCGCCGGCAGGGATTTGGGCTCCGTGGTCTCGGTGAAGACGGCCGGGTCCCGGGGGGTGCCCCCGTAGACGCTGGTGCTGGACTTCACCACGAGCCGCCGTACCGTCGGCGACTTCTGGCAGGCACCGAGGAGCTGCATGGTGCCGATGACGTTCGTTTCCTTGACGGTGCTGTGCGCACCGCCCGTTCCCGCACTGCCTCCGGTGACCGCGAGATGGACCACCGTGTCCACGGCGTGCTCGGCCAGCACTCTGGCGATCGCCGACTGTCTGATGTCCGTACGGACGAACTCCGCCGATCCGAGCCGGTGCGGCGGTGTCATCGCGTCCACCGCGATCACCCGCTCGACGTCCGGGTCACGCTGGATACGGCGCACGAAGCGGCCGCCCAACTGCCGGGCAGCCCCGGTGACGAGTACGACCTTCCCCACGAGCTCAGCGCCTCCCTCGAAGAAGTCCCCCGGCTGCACCGCAGCCCCTCCACCAGGATGGTGGAGGGGCTGCGGAGAACACGTACAGCTGCCGTTTACTTCTTGTTACGGCGCTGGACGCGGGTGCGCTTGAGCAGCTTGCGGTGCTTCTTCTTAGCCATCCGCTTGCGCCGCTTCTTGATAACAGAGCCCACGACTACCCTCGCTCACTTCTCTTCACTGGTGCGGGGCGTCTGGGCCCACACGACCTACGTCGGCCTAGCCTACCCGCCCGAGCTCTGAGCTTGTAATCCGAGCGCTTCCGCGTCGTAGCCAGGGGCTTCCCGAGCCTCAGTCTCAGGCCGACTCCACCCCCACATAGGACTCTCGGAGGTACTCGTGGACCGCGTTCTCGGGGACCCGGAAGGACCGGCCCACCCGGATTGCGGGCAGATGACCGTTGTGCACCAGCCGGTACACGGTCATCTTCGACACTCGCATCACCGAGGCGACCTCCGCCACGGTCAGGAACTGAACCTCACTGAGAGGCCTCTCGCCAGCAGCCATGACACACCTTGACCTTCCGCGCATGACGGGCACCGGCTTCCCCTCCGGTTACTCCTCGTCGTCGCACGCTCACTCCCCAGAGTAGGGGCGCGTGATACGAGTGGGGAAGAGGAGCTACGGCCACTCCTGCCGCCCCGTCAGACTCGCGCGGCCGAGCACGTACCGGGTGAGCGGTCGGTAGTAGTCCGCTCGCACCGCGTCATCAAGTGGAACGGCCACCGAGACCCGCCCCTCGGCTTCCCCGACGAACAGCGCGGGATCATCCGTATCCGCCAACCCGATGGCCTCCACACCCAGCTGACCTGCACCGCAGACCCACCCGTGGTCCCCCACCACCAACTCCGGCAGTGGCCCGCCGGCCTCCGCGAGGACCCCCAGGGCCATCCGAACCGGCAGCGGTGAATGGGTGTGCACGCCGGTCGCACTCCCCGGCACCCGCACGCCGGGTTCCCGCACCAGTGCGACCCCCCGTACGTATTCGATGCTGTGCGTGCGTACGCCGAACCGGGTCGCCATGTCGACACTCACCCCCTGCGCCGGGGTGAGGACAACACATCCCGCCGCCGACATCGCCTGCGCCAAAGCGGCGTAGAAGCCCAGGAGCCGATGCGGATGCCCCGTCCCGAACAGCACCGGCGACCGCGCCCGCGCCGCCTCGCACAGCCGCCCCGCGAAGGCCTCCAGCGCGGCCATCGTCCGCTCCGGATCGATCACGTCCGGGCCGCTGACGTGCGCCGGATCCGCCGAGACCCCGCACTTGTCCGCCATCAGCCTCAGCAGATCACCCTCGCCCCACGCCCACTCCGGATCCAGCCCCAGCATCACCCGCGGATCCCGCGCCGCGAACAGCCGGTAACTGCGCAGGCTCTCCTCCCGGGAGGTGGCGACGGGCCCGGCCAACCGGGCGGCCAGCAGATGCGCACGCAGCGCGCCGGTGCTCAACACCCTCCGATGCTCCCCCAACAGATCTGGCGGCTCATCAATTCCGGCGAACAGCCCCACAGTTGGCGTAACGATGCGGCAGTACGCCGCCCCGGGCGATCAGGTCAGCATGCCGCGCAGCGGGAACACCGCCCGGCGCGTGGCCAGAACGGCCTGATCCGTCCGGTCCGCGGGGTCGTAGCCGGCGTCCCAATCCGGCCACGACGGGGTCCGCCCGTCCGTCATCCGGGCCGGCGCCAACTGCCGCGTCCGCGCGTACACCTCGTCCCGCCACGAGGCGGGCACCGCCGCCTGGGGATCCACCGGCCGGTGCGCGGCGATCCCCACCAGATGCGTCCACGACCGCGGGACGACGTCCACCACCGCGTACCCGCCCCCGCCGAGCGCCAGCCACCGCCCGTCCGCGTATTCGTGCGCGAGCCGGTGACAGGCCTCCTGGACGGCCCGCTGGGCGTCCAGCGAGACCGCCAGGTGCGCCAGCGGGTCCTCGAAGTGCGTATCGGCCCCGTGCTGGGTCACCAGCACCTGCGGCCCGAAGTCCGCCAGCAGCTCCGGCACGACGGCGTGGAAGGCCCGCAGCCAGCCCTCGTCCCCGGTGCCGGCGGGCAGCGCGATGTTCACCGCCGAGCCCTCCGCCTCCGGACCGCCGGTCTCCTCGGGCCAACCGGTCTGCGGGAACAGCGTCCGCGGGTGTTCGTGCATCGAGATGGTCAGCACCCGCGGATCGTCCCAGAAGGCCGCCTGCACGCCGTCCCCGTGGTGCACGTCCACGTCCACGTACGCGACCCGCTCGGCGCCCAGCTCCAGCAGCCGGGCGATGGCCAGCGAGGCGTCGTTGTAGACGCAGAATCCGGCGGCCCCGCCCGGCATGGCGTGATGCAGCCCGCCGGCGAAGTTCACGGCGTGCTCGACCTCACCGTGCCAGAGCGCCTCCGCGCCCGCCACGGACTGCCCGGCGATCAGCGCGGACGCCTCGTGCATCCCGTGGAAGGCCGGATCGTCCATGGTCCCCAGCCCGTACGAACCGTCCGCGACGCCCGGGTCCTCGGACACCTCGCGCACCGCGGCGACGTAGTCCTCCCGATGGACCAGCCGCAGCGTCGAGTCCCCGGCCGCCGGGGCTGCCCGTACCTCCATCGCCCGGTCCAGCCCGAAAGCGCGCACCAGGCCCATGGTCAGCGCCAGGCGCACCGGGTCCATCGGATGGCTCGGTCCGAAGTCATACCTCGTTACCGCCTCGTCCCACATCAACAGGCCGGTGGCCGACTCGCCGCTCATGCCGGACACCGTATCGGGCGCCCTCGGAGCCGAACGAGCGGGCTTGGAAGAGTGTCACCAGGACCAGCGCCATCGGCACCAGCATCGCGCCCCGGTAGCTCCACGCGTCACCCACCGCCCCGACGAGCGGGGACCCGATCAGGAAGCCGACGTAGTTGAAGATGTTGAGGCGCGCGACGGCCGTGTCGGACGCCCCCGGGAACAGCCTCCCCGCGGCCGCGAAGGTCTGCGGCACGATCACGCACAACCCGATCCCCAGCAGGGTGAAGCCGAGCATCCCCACCCAGGCCCCGGGCGCCGAGGCCACCACGGCGAACCCGCCGGCCGCCACCAGCGTCCCGGCCCGCACCACGGTCGCCGCCCCGAAGCGCCGTACGCCCAGGTCCCCGACGGCCCGCCCCACGAGGGTGGTCACCATGTACACGTTGTAAGGGACGGTGGCCATCTGCTCCGAGCTCCCGAGCACGTCCTGGAGGTACTTGGCACTCCAGTTCGCCACCGTCGAGTCCCCGATGTACGCGCACGCCATCACCAAGCAGAGCGGCAGCAGCAGCTTGAACCCGCCGGCCCCCAGCCCCTTCCCGTCGGCCTCCCCCTGGCCCGCCGTCCCGTCGACGTAGCGCTGGCTCCCCAGGAAGGCCAACGGCAGCAGCACGACCACGGCCGGCAGATAGCTGACGAAGAGGTCCAGTTCCCAGTGCGCGCCCGCCCACGCGGCCGAGGCCCCCAGGATCCCGCCGAGGCTGTACGCGGCGTGGAAGCCGAGCATGATGCTCCGCCCGTACGCCCGCTGCAGACTGACCCCGAGCATGTTCATCGAGGCGTCCAGCGCACCCACCGACAGCCCGAACGCCCCCAACGCCACCGCCACGTGCCACATCTGGCCGCCGGCCCCGACGCCGAGCAGGGACAGCAGCACCAGCGGCTGCGCCCACCGCAGTACGACGCTGGGCGCCACCCGCTTCACCAGGTGCTCGGTGGCCACGCTCGACGCGCCCGCGAGGATCGGCACGGCCGCGAGGAAGGCGGGCAGCAGGCCGTCGGATATCCCGTACCGGTCCTGGATGGCCGGGATCCGTGTCACGAGCAGCGCGAAGGCGACGCCTTGCACGAAGAAGCTGAACCCCAGAGCGCCGCGGCCACGCCGCAGCCGCACATCATCCGTCATGGCGGGTCAGCGTAGGCCCACGGGCTACCCGTGGGTAGAGAGATCACATACCCAGTCCTGCTTCCAGCCCGAGCAGTCCGGTGAGCTGCTTCATGTCACCGAAGTGGCCGGTGGCTCCGGGGAGCCGGTCGGCGGGGAGCATCGCGGTGAACCCGTAGACGTCCATGCCCGCGGCGCGGGCGGCCTGGATCCCGAGCGGACTGTCCTCGACGACCACGCACCGGGCGGGCTCCACGCCCATCTGCCGCGCCGCGTGCAGGTACAGATCGGGAGCGGGCTTCCCCTGGCCCACGTCCTGCGCGCTGAAGATCCACTCCTCCTCGAACCACCCGTCGAGCCCGGCGACCCGATGCCCGACCCTGATCCGCTCGTGGCTCCCGGAGGAGGCCAGGCAGTACCCGATCCCCTGCGCGGTCAGTGCCCCCAGCACCTCCTCCACGCCGGGGACGGGCTTCAGCTCCTGCTCGAAGGCGGCGACGGTCCGCGCATGCAGGGTCTCGTCGAAGTCGGCCGGCAACTGCTGCCCGGTCCGCTCGAGGACGAGGTCGTGCACCCGGTGCACGGCGGAGCCCATGTAGTCGCGGACCGACTCCTCGTAGGTGGTCGGGTGCCCCAGCTCGGTCAGGTACCCGGCGAGGGTGCTGTTGGCGAGCGGCTCGCTGTCCACCAGCACGCCGTCGTTGTCGAAGATGACGAGGTCGTAGCCCATACCCCCACAGTACGAACTAAAGGGACGTAGGGCCCGTCTCGCCGGGCCGCCGACGACGCGTCACCGGGCTGCTGCGGCCATTCGGACGACAGCCGGCAGGCGCGCGGCGGGCCCGATCGGGCCGGCGCCCTCGATTCCGGCCCGTGAACGCAGAAAAGCCCCGCACCGAACCCGTGAAGGGTTGGTGCGGGGCTTTCCCACAATGATTGTTCGGCGGCGTCCTACTCTCCCACAGGGTCCCCCCTGCAGTACCATCGGCGCTGAAAGGCTTAGCTTCCGGGTTCGGAATGTAAACCGGGCG
>NZ_QGGZ01000001.1 GCF_003148825.1 Streptomyces sp. CG 926 | reverse complement strand
CCAGATGTGGAAGCCCGGTAACGGGTGAAGCTGACTGGTACTAATAGGCCGAGGGCTTGTCCTCAGTTGCTCGCGTCCACTGTGTTAGTTCTGAAATAACGAACAGCTGTGTCCATGCCAGCGTTCAAATTTCATAGTGTTTCGGTGGTCATAGCGTTAGGGAAACGCCCGGTTTACATTCCGAACCCGGAAGCTAAGCCTTTCAGCGCCGATGGTACTGCAGGGGGGACCCTGTGGGAGAGTAGGACGCCGCCGAACAACCCGCCCTTTTAGCTCAGTCGGTAGAGCGTCTCCATGGTAAGGAGAAGGTCAACGGTTCGATTCCGTTAAAGGGCTCCATCGAAAAAGGCCCCCGCCAATTGGCGGGGGCCTTTTTTGTTTTCCGGCACGGGACCCGTCGTCACCCGATGCCGGCCACCACTCCCACCGGCGCCGGCGGGCGGAGGGGGTGTGATGGCTCGGAGGGGCGGGCCGTAGGGGAGCTGCCTACCATGGATGTGAAGGGTAGATAAGGTACGTTCCGGCGGCTTCGAGGTGCCCCCACGGGCCGTTCGGCCGGGCCCAGGAGGCGTGATGACCGTACCCCCCGACGCAGCCGCACCACAGCACGCGCAGAACGATCCCGAGGACGTCCTCAAGCACCTCGGCAGCACCTGGCACTGGGCACTCGGCTTCGCCCTCGTGACCCTGATCCCCGGCATCCTGGTGCTCGTCTGGCCCGACGAGACGCTGCACATCCTGGCCGTCATCATCGGCCTGCAGCTCCTGGTGGCGGGTGCCTTCCGCTTCGTCACCGCCTTTTCGCACAGCAGGGACGGCGGCAGCAGGCTGGCGGGTGTCCTGATCGCGATGCTCGCGTTCCTGGCGGGCGTCCTGGTGCTGCGTCATCCGATGCAGACCATCGGCGCGCTGTCTTTGATCATCGGGGTGTTCTGGCTGCTGTCCGGAGTGCTCGCGGCGTTCACCGCGATCGCCGATCACACGCTCGTGCACCGGGGCCTGCAGTTCGGCCTGGGCGCTCTGGGCGCCGTCGCCGGAATCGTCGTGCTCTGCTTCCCGGTGGACTCCGCCGTGGCCCTGACGCGGCTGCTGGGACTCTGGCTCGTCCTGCTGGGTGTCTTCGAGCTGGTGATGGCCTTCGCCCTGCGTTCCGCCACTCGTCGGATCACTCCGGCCCGTCCGGGGTGAACGCCGGACGGCCACCGACCCGTACTCCCCTGAACCTGGGCTCCGGCAGTTGCCGGGCCCAGGTTTTTTGCGGGGTACGTGTCGGCCGGTCTGCTATTCGCCCACCCGCTGTTCCGGGACGCGGAAGGCGAGGATCGCCATGTCGTCCGATGCGGGTTCGGCGGCGAAGCGTTCCACCGCGCGCAGCACGCGGGAGGCGACCGCGCCCGCGGTCAGCCCCGTACAGGTCGTGAGGACCTCCGTGAGGCCGTCGTCGCCCAGCATGCGGGTGCCCTCGCGGCGTTCGGTCACGCCGTCGGTGACGCAGAGCAGCACGTCGCCGGGGTCGAGGGTGAGGGTCTGCTCGTAGAGGTCCAGGTCGTCGATCACACCCAGCAGAGGCTGCGGATCCGCGGCCGCGTCGACCTGGCCGTTCGGGCGTAGGCGCAGCGGCAGCGGATGGCCCGCGCAGACGACCTTCATCAGGGCGCCGCCGTCGGGCTGGGGGTGGAGCTCGCCGTACAGGAGGGTGAGGAAGCGGCTACGGGCGCCCTCGTCGAGGATGGCCGCGTTGAGGCGTTCGAGGACCGCCGGGCCGCCGAGGCCCTCACGGGCCAGCAGGCGCAGGGCGTGCCGGGCGAGGCCGGTGACGGCCGCTGCCTCCGGGCCCGTGCCGCAGACGTCGCCGATGGCGAAGCCGTACGCGCCGTCGCGGATCGGGAAGACGTCGTAGAAGTCGCCGCCGACCTCGTTGCCCTCGCCGGCCGCGCGGTAGATGACCTCGACCTCCATGCCGGGGATCGCGGGGGAGCCGGGCGGCAGCAGGCTGCGCTGGAGGGAGCGGCTGATCGCGGTGCGCTCGGAGTACAGGCGGGCGTTGTCGAGGGCCAGGGCGGCCCGGCGGGAGAGGTCCTCGGCGAGTTCGAGGATCTCCTGGCGGAAGTGCTCCTCGCGCGGTTTGCCGAGGGTGAGCATGCCGATCACGCGGTTGCGGGCGAGGAGGGGCAGGACCACCGTCTCGCCGCCGACGGCGAGGGTCGCCTCGGACCACGGTCGGGCGCCGGCCTCGCGGACCGGTTCGGGCGGGCTGACCTTGGCGAGCAGGTCCTTGAGGCCGTCGATGCGCTCCTCGTCCTCGTGGAGCACGTAGGAGAGGTACGGGTCGGAGGACTGGTCGGCGATGGTGTAGACGGCGCACCAGGTGGCGAGCGTCGGGACGGTCATCTGGGCCATCAGGGCCAGGGTCTGGTCCCGGTCGAGGGTGCCGGCCAGCAGGTCGGAGGCTTCGACGAGGAAGGAGAGCGAACCGCGGCGCAGGCGCTCCAGTTCGCCGAGGCGGGCGGACTCGACGGCGAGGGCGATGCGGTCGGCGGCGAACTGCAGGTGCAGGGCCTCTTCGTTGGAGTAGCGGCCGGGGGTCTCGGCGGCGACGCCGAGGGAGCCGGTGAGGCGGCCCTCCACCTTGAGAGGGACGGTGACGGCGGAGCGCATGCCGGTGGCCTCCAGGAGCGGGACCGCTCCCGGGGAGGCGATGAGGTCGTCGTGGACGGCGGGCATGCGGGCGGAGCCGTAGCGGTTGGTGCCGGCCTCGACGGGGACGCGGGCGAAGCGCTGGCGGGTGGAGGGCAGGCCGGTGGTGGCGCGGACCTCCAGCTCGGTCTCGTCGTCGGTGGCGAGCAGCAGGAAGGCGGCGTCGGCGTCGAGCAGGTCGCGGGCGCGTTCCACGGTCCGCTGGAGGAGCCCGTCGAGGTCGTCGGGGGCCGGAGAGCCGATGAAGATCTCGAAGGGGTCCGTCGGGCGGGGATCGGTGAAGTGGCCGCTGTCGCTGGTGGGCACCCGCACCGGGGTCTGGAGCACGGCGCGCTCGTCGTCGTGGACCAAGAGGCAGACGATGGACGGTTCGCCGTGGGCGTCGCGGACCCGAAGGTGCGAGGCGAAGACGGGGATGACCCGGCCGTCGGCGCCGCGGACGCCGTAGCTGCCCTCCCAGCGGGACAGGCGCAGGGCCTCGGCGATGCCGGTGCCGGTGCCGGGGGTCTGGGGCCAGGCGGCGAGCTCGGCGAGCGGGCGGCCGAGCGCCTTCTCCGCGGGGTGGCCGAAGATGTGCTCGGCGTCCTCGTTCCAGGCGGAGATGGCGTCGTCCGAGTCGATCTGGAGGACGGCCACGCGGACCCGGCTGTCGGCCAGCGGCAGCAGCTGGTCGGGGACTACGGGGCCCGCCGAGCGGGTACCGACCGGCCGGTCTGGGAGGTCGAGGCGGAACCAGACATGCTTGTGGGTGGCGGTGTACTCGACGCCCCAGCGGGTGGCGAGGGCGGCGCACAGCATCAGGCCGCGGCCGTTCTCGCGGTCGGGGTCGGCGTAGGGGCGTTCGCCGGGGTGCTGGAGCGGGAGCTCGCGCTCCGGATACCGGTCGGCGACCTCGACCCGTACGCCGCCGTCGGCGCGCAGGCACAGGACCTCGGCCCGGGTGCCGGCGTGGACCACGGCATTGGTGACGAGCTCGCTGGTGAGGACCACCGCGTCGTCGACGATGTCCGCGAAGCCCCAGCCGTGCAGGGTGTCGCGGACGAACCCGCGGGCGGCGGCGACCGAGCGCCCGAGGGGATCGAAGCTGGCAGCCGCCCGTGCCGTGATCACTGGTCTCCTTCGACGCGGTTGGACATCGGGTGCCAGGTTACTTACCTTCGCGGTCGGCATGGTGCCGTCGTCAGGGATTCCACCCGCAGGGTACGGCGGGTGTGCGATGGTGCCGAAGTGTTATGGCCGGGTTCGGCCAGGGTGAAACACTGGGCAGGCTTGCAGAGCCGGCTCGTGACGAGTCAGGCGTCCGGTGGAAATGTGGTCGACCCTTTCGGGAGGGACACGGTGGAGTCTGGCGCAGCGGTACGGCGTACGGGAACGCGGCCGAAAGGCGGGCGTTCTCGGCGCAGTGGCACGACGGAGGTCGATACCGCCGCTCTGAACCGGCTGCTCACGGCCCTGGTGTCGATGCGGGACGGGAATTTCCGCAAGCGGCTGACGGTGTCCGGCGAGGGCGTGATGGCGGAGATCGCCGCCGTCTACAACGAGGTCGCCGACCGAAATCTCCACCTGACCGGGGAGCTGTCCCGGGTACGGCGGATGGTGGGCCGCGAGGGCAAGCTGAGCGAACGGCTGGAAACGGGCGCTTGCGAGGGCTCCTGGGCTGCCGCGATCGATGCCTCGAACCAGTTGGTGGACGATCTCGCGCGACCGGTGTCCGAGGTGGGCCGGGTGCTGTCGGCGGTGGCCGAGGGCGATCTGGACCAGCGGATGGATCTGCGGACGCAGGCGGCCGAGGGGGCCGGTCATCCGCTGCGCGGGGAGTTCCTGAAGGTCGGGCGTACGGTCAACAACCTGGTCGACCAGCTGTCCGCGTTCACCGACGAGGTGACGCGTGTGGCGCTGGAGGTGGGTACCGAGGGCAAGCTCGGTGGCCAGGCTCAGGTGCGCGGGATGTCGGGATCCTGGAAGGACCTGACCGACTCCGTCAACACGATGGCGTACCGGCTCACCGCCCAGGTACGTGATATCGCTCTCGTCACGACGGCGGTCGCCAAGGGCGATCTGTCGCGCAAGGTCACGGTGCACGTGGCCGGCGAGATGCTCCAGCTGAAGAACACCGTGAACACGATGGTGGACCAGCTGTCGTCCTTCTCCTCCGAGGTGACCCGTGTCGCCCGCGAGGTGGGCACGGAGGGCGAGCTGGGCGGCCAGGCGAAGGTGCCCGGGGTCGCGGGCGTGTGGAAGGACCTGACCGACTCGGTCAACACCATGGCCGGGAACCTGACGGCCCAGGTGCGCGGGATCGCGCAGGTGACCACGGCGGTCGCGAACGGTGACCTGTCGCAGAAGGTTCGGGTGAGCGCGCGCGGCGAGGTGGCGCAGCTGGCCGAAACGATCAATCAGATGACCGAGACGCTACGGACCTTCGCGGACGAGGTCACGCGAGTGGCCAGCGAGGTCGGGGCCAAGGGTCTGCTCGGCGGTCAGGCGCAGGTGCCGGGTGCGGCGGGGACGTGGAAGGACCTCACCGACTCGGTGAACACGGTCTTCCGCAACCTCACCACCCAGGTGCGGGACATCGCGCAGGTGACGACGGCGGTGGCCAACGGCGATCTGTCGCAGAAGGTCACGGTCGACGTGGCCGGCGAGATGCTGGAGCTGAAGAACACCGTCAACACGATGGTGGACCAGTTGTCCTCCTTCGGCGCCGAAGTGACGCGTGTGGCCCGTGAGGTCGGCGTCGAGGGTGAACTGGGCGGTCAGGCGCAGGTGCCGGGTGCGGCGGGGACGTGGAAGGACCTCACCGACTCGGTGAACACCGCCTTCCGCAACCTCACCGGGCAGGTGCGCAACATCGCGCAGGTGACGACGGCGGTGGCCAACGGCGACCTGTCGCAGAAGGTCACCGTGGACGTCTCCGGCGAGATGCTCCAGCTGAAGAACACCGTGAACACGATGGTGGACCAGCTGTCCTCCTTCGCCGACCAGGTCACGCGGATGGCGCGGGACGTGGGTACGGAGGGCCGGCTCGGCGGTCAGGCCCGGGTCGAGGGGGTGTCCGGCACCTGGAAGGAGCTCACCGACTCCGTCAACTTCATGGCCGGCAACCTGACGTCCCAGGTGCGCCAGATCGCCCAGGTGACGACGGCGGTGGCCCGGGGCGACCTGTCCCAGAAGATCGACGTGGACGCCCGGGGCGAGATCCTGGAGCTGAAGAACACCATCAACACGATGGTCGACCAGCTCTCGGCCTTCGCCGAGCAGGTCACCCGGGTGGCCCGGGACGTGGGTACCGAGGGCCGGCTCGGCGGTCAGGCGCAGGTGCCCGGGGTGGCCGGCGTATGGCGTGACCTGACGGACTCCGTGAACGGCATGGCCGGGAACCTGACCTCGCAGGTGCGCAACATTGCGCAGGTCGCGACGGCGGTGGCCCGCGGTGACCTCTCGCAGAAGATCGACGTGGACGCCCGGGGCGAGATCCTGGAGCTGAAGAACACCCTCAACACGATGGTCGACCAGCTCTCGAACTTCGCGGAGCAGGTGACGCGGGTGGCCCGTGAGGTGGGTACCGAGGGCATCCTCGGCGGCCAGGCGGAGGTGAAGGGGGTCTCCGGTACCTGGAAGGACCTCACCCAGTCCGTCAACTTCATGGCGAACAACCTGACGTCCCAGGTGCGCAACATCGCCGAGGTGACCACGGCCGTGGCGATGGGCGATCTCTCCAAGAAGATCACCGTCGACGCCAAGGGCGAGATCCTCGAACTGGTCACCACCGTCAACACGATGGTGGACCAGCTGTCGTCGTTCGCGGAGCAGGTGACGCGGGTGGCCCGTGAGGTGGGCTCCGAGGGCATCCTCGGCGGCCAGGCCCGGGTGCGCGGGGTGACGGGCATCTGGAAGGACCTGACGGACAACGTCAACCTGATGGCCAACAACCTGACCTCCCAGGTGCGCAACATCTCCCAGGTCTCGGCGGCGGTCGCCAACGGCGATCTGACGAAGAAGGTCACGGTCGAGGCGCGCGGCGAGGTCGCGCAGCTCGCCGACACCGTCAACACGATGGTGAAGACCCTGTCGTCCTTCGCGGACGAGGTGACGCGCGTGGCCCGTGAGGTGGGCACGGAGGGCCGCCTCGGCGGGCAGGCGCACGTGCCGGGTGTCTCGGGGACCTGGAAGGACCTCACCGACTCGGTGAACTTCATGGCCTCCAACCTCACCGGTCAGGTGCGGCAGATCGCCATGGTCACGACCGCCATCGCCAAGGGCGACATGACCAAGAAGATCGACATCGACGCCCGCGGCGAGATCCTGGAGCTCAAGACCACCATCAACACGATGGTCGACCAGCTGTCGTCCTTCGCCGACCAGGTGACCCGGGTGGCCCGCGAGGTGGGTACCGAGGGCATCCTGGGCGGCCAGGCGCGCGTCCGGGACGTCGACGGCACCTGGCGGGACCTGACCGAGTCCGTGAACGAGATGGCCGGGAACCTCACCCGGCAGGTGCGCGCGATCGCGGCCGTGGCCACCGCGGTGACCCGCGGCGACCTCAACCTGAAGATCGACGTGGACGCGGCGGGCGAGATCCAGGTCCTCCAGGACAACATCAACACGATGATCGCGAACCTGCGCGACACCACCTTGGCCAACAAGGAGCAGGACTGGCTCAAGGGCAACCTCGCCCGGATCTCCGCGCTGATGCAGGGCCGCCGGGAGCTGGACGACGTGGCCTCGCTGATCATGAGCGAGCTGACCCCCGTGGTCTCCGCGCAGCACGGCGCCTTCTTCCTGGCGCTGCCGGCCGGCGGCACCACCGAGATCGGGACGGAGGGGGGCGCGGACGGCTCGTACGAGCTGCGGATGCGGGGGAGTTACGCGTACGCGGGCGGTCAGATGCCCATCTCCTTCCGGCCGGGGGAGGGGCTGATCGGGGCGGTCGCCGAGGAGAAGCGGATGATCCTCGTCGAGAACACCCCGCCGGGCTACCTGAAGATCTCCTCGGGTCTGGGCGAGGCGCCGCCGGCGCACGTCATCGTGCTGCCGGTGCTCTTCGAGGGGACGGTGCTCGGCGTCATCGAGCTGGCCTCCTTCACGCCCTTCACCCAGATCCAGAAGGACTTCCTCAGCCAGATCGCCGAGATGATCGGTACGAGCGTCAACACCATCAGCGTCAACTCCAAGACGGAGATGCTGCTGAAGCAGTCGCAGGAGATGACCGAGCAGCTGCGCGAGCGCTCCGACGAGCTGGAGAACCGGCAGAAGGCCCTGCAGGCCGCCAACGCGGAGCTGGAGGAGAAGGCCGAGCTGCTGGCCCAGCAGAACCGGGACATCGAGGTGAAGAACACCGAGATCGAGGAGGCCCGGCAGGTCCTGGAGGAGCGCGCCGAGCAGCTCGCGGTCTCGATGCGCTACAAGTCCGAGTTCCTGGCGAACATGTCGCACGAGCTGCGGACGCCGCTCAACTCGCTGCTGATCCTGGCCAAGCTGCTCGCCGACAACGCGGAGGGGAACCTCTCGCCGAAGCAGGTGGAGTTCGCGGAGACCATCCACGGCGCGGGGTCGGACCTGTTGCAGCTGATCAACGACATCCTCGACCTGTCGAAGGTCGAGGCCGGGAAGATGGACGTCTCGCCGACCCGGATCGCGCTGGTGCAGCTCGTGGACTACGTCGAGGCGACCTTCCGGCCGCTGACGGCGGAGAAGGGCCTGGACTTCTCGGTACGGGTCTCCCCGGAGCTGCCGGCCACGCTGCACACCGACGAGCAGCGACTGCTCCAGGTGTTGCGCAACCTGCTGTCGAACGCGGTGAAGTTCACCGACACCGGGGCGGTGGAGCTGGTGATCCGGCCCGCCAGCGCCGATGTGCCCACCGCGATCCGGGAGCAGCTGCTGGAGGCCGGATCGCTGCGTGAGGCGGACGCGGACCTGATCGCCTTCTCGGTCACCGACACCGGGATCGGGATCGCCGCGAGCAAGATGCTGGTGATCTTCGAGGCGTTCAAGCAGGCGGACGGGACGACGAGCCGCAAGTACGGCGGCACCGGGCTGGGGCTGTCCATCAGCCGGGAGATCGCCCGGCTGCTGGGCGGCGAGATCCATGCGGCCAGCGAGCCCGGCCGCGGGTCCACCTTCACGCTGTACCTGCCGCTGCACCCGAGCGAGCTGCCCCCGCAGGGGTACGCGCCGCCGACGCCCGGTGGTGCCCGCGGGGAGCTGTACCGCAGGTCGCAGGACGGCGGCCGCCCCTCGCTGCCGGGGACCCAGGCGGGGCCGGCGGCCCTGCCGTCGGTGCAGGCCCAGCCGACGCGTCCGGCGCTGTCGGCGGCCGAGCCGGCCGGGCAGGGGCAGGGCGGCGGGGCCGCGTTGTTCCGGCGCCGGCGCAAGGCGGCGAGCGATCTGGAGCCGCGTACGGCGGTGCCGGGTCAGCCGAACGTCGTGGGGGCCGAGGACGGCTGGGGCAGCGCGGAGGACGAGCTCCCGGTGGTGCCCCGGACGTACGACTTCCACGGCGAGAAGGTGCTCATCGTCGACGACGACGTACGCAACGTCTTCGCGCTCACCAGCGTGCTGGAGCAGCACGGACTGGCCGTGCTGTACGCGGAGAACGGGCGGGAGGGCATCGAAGTCCTGGAGCAGCACGACGATGTGACGGTCGTACTGATGGACATCATGATGCCCGAGATGGACGGGTACGCGACGACCTCGGCGATCCGGCGGATGCCGCAGTTCGCCGGTCTGCCGATCATCGCGCTGACGGCGAAGGCGATGAAGGGGGACCGGGAGAAGGCGATCGACTCCGGCGCTTCCGACTACGTCACCAAGCCGGTCGATCCCGACTATCTGCTGTCGGTGATGGAGCAGTGGATGCGCGGCAAGTGAGCGCCGGGAGGGCGGAAGGACAACGATCGCTGACTCACTGTGCCCGGTGCGGTGTGGAAGGGCGGTGAACGGGGAACCTTCTGCTCTCCCACCACGTTTCTGCTTCGTGCACAGTGACATCTTGGTGACAGGGTGTGGCGATCTCGGGACTGGGGCTACGATGACCGGCACAAGGACGGACGGCGCAAGGATGCCGTCCTCTGGGGCGGGGCCCGGCGCACAGGCCGGTGCCCGGAGCCGGGGAGGCCCCGTGCCGGGGCGAGGAGGACAGGGCATGGTGCAGAAGGCCAAGATCCTCCTGGTCGACGACCGGCCGGAGAATCTGCTGGCGCTGGAGGCCATCCTCTCCGCGCTCGATCAGACACTGGTCCGGGCGTCGTCGGGGGAGGAAGCGCTCAAGGCGCTGCTGACGGACGATTTCGCGGTCATCCTGCTGGATGTCCAGATGCCGGGCATGGACGGATTCGAAACGGCCGCGCACATCAAGCGGCGGGAACGGACCCGGGACATCCCGATCATCTTCCTCACCGCGATCAATCACGGTCCGCACCACACGTTCCGCGGTTACGCGGCGGGTGCGGTCGACTACATCTCCAAGCCCTTCGACCCGTGGGTGCTGCGGGCCAAGGTCTCGGTCTTCGTGGAGCTGTACACGAAGAACTGCCAACTGCGGGAGCAGGCGGCCCTGCTGCGGCTCCAGCTGGAGGGCGGCAGCTCGAGCGGCGTGGACGCGGGCAAGGAGACGGCCGGACTGCTGGCCGAGCTCTCCGCCCGGCTCGCGGCGGTCGAGGAGCAGGCCGAGGCGCTCACCAAGCAGCTCGGCGAGGATTCGGCCGACGCCGGCGTGGTGGCGACCGCGGCGCACCTGGAGCGCAAACTCACCGGGCTGCGGCGGGCACTGGACGCACTGGAGCCCGGGACGGCCGGAGGGGCTCCGGCCCTGCCCGCGCAGAACTGACCGTACGCGCGTCGGTACTGGCGGTGCGTCAAAGCACCTACGGAGCCGACGACACGAACGGGTGAAGGGGTGGGCACGCGTGTCCACCGGCGTGCGCACCGGTAACCTCGGCCCCATGGCCTCACGTACGTCCGGTAAGGGTTCCCAGAGCACGGCGGGCACCGCGAAGGGCCGCACCGGCCGTACGGCGGCGCCGGCGAAGAAGGCCGCGCCCGCGCGGGGGCCCGCGGCGAAGAAGCCCGCGGCCGCCAAGCGCGCCCCGGCCAAGAAGGCGGCGGCCAAGCCCGCGCCTTCCCCGACCGGGGGCGTGGTGCGGCTGGTGCGCGCCGTCTGGCTCGGCTGCGCACACGCGGTCGGCGCCGTCTTCCGCGGGATCGGCCAGGGGGCCAGGAACCTCGACCCCGCCCACCGCAAGGACGGCGTGGCACTGCTGCTGCTCGCCCTGGCGCTGATCGTCGCCGCGGGTACCTGGTCGAATCTGAGCGGTCCCGTCGGGGACCTGGTCACGATGCTGATCACCGGTCTCTTCGGCCGGTTGGATCTGCTCGTACCGGTCCTGCTCGGCGTCATGGCGGTCCGTTTCATCCGGCATCCCGAACAGACCGACGCCAACGGCCGCATCGGCATCGGGCTGTCGGCCCTCGTCATCGGGGTCCTGGGCCTGGTCCACATCGCCTGCGGGGCGCCCGGCCGGGACGAGGGCACCACCGCGATGCAGAACGCGGGCGGGCTCATCGGCTGGGGCGCCTCCAAGCCGCTGATCTTCACCATGGGCGCGCCGCTGGCCGTGCCCATGCTGGTGCTGCTCACGATCTTCGGCCTGCTCGTGGTCACCGCGACCCCGGTCAACGCGATCCCGCAGCGGTTGCGCCGGCTCGGCATCCGGCTCGGGATCATCGCCCCGAACGAGTACGACGAGGGCTACGGCGAGGCCGAGGGCGCCGCCGGTGAGCGGCACGACCCGGAGCGGTGGCGGGCCCGTGGCGGAGCCGGAGAGGGCTCCGGCGACCCGGCGGACGAGGCCGAGGAGGAGGCGCTCGCCCGGCGGCGCAGGCCGCGCAGGACCCCGGCCAGGCCCGCCATGGAGCGGGGGATGGACGCCGTCGACGTGGCCGCGGCGGCCGCCGCGGCGCTGGACGGGGCGGTCTACGGCGGAATGCCGCCCTCGCCGATCGTCGCCGACCTCACGCAGGGGATCACGGTCGAGCGGGAGGGCGCGGAGCCCACCACCGAGGTGCCGGTCGCCCGCGCGGAGCGTCCCGTACCGGACACCACCCCGGGCAGTGCCCCCGGGCGTGCCTCCAAGGGCGCCTCCGGCAACGCCTCGGAAGCCGCCGACGGGCAGCCGCACGCCACCACGGCCGCCGCCTCCGGGACGCTGTCGGTGCCCGACCTGACCAAGGCCCCGCCGCAGGCCCAGGCACTCCCGCCGCGCGCCGAACAGCTCCAGCTGCGCGGGGACATCACGTACGCGCTGCCTTCGCTCGACCTGCTGGAGAAGGGCGGGCCCGGCAAGACCCGAAGCGCCGCCAACGACGCGGTGGTCGCCTCGCTGCGCAACGTCTTCACCGAGTTCAAGGTCGACGCGGACGTCACCGGCTTCACCCGAGGACCGACCGTCACCCGCTACGAGGTCACCCTGGGCGCCGCGGTCAAGGTCGAGCGGATCACCGCCCTCACCAAGAACATCGCCTACGCCGTGGCCTCGCCGGACGTCCGGATCATCAGCCCGATCCCGGGCAAGTCCGCCGTCGGTATCGAGATCCCGAACACCGACCGCGAGATGGTCAACCTGGGCGACGTACTGCGCCTCGCGGACGCGGCCGAGGACGACCACCCGATGCTGGTCGCGCTCGGCAAGGACGTCGAGGGCGGCTACGTGATGGCCAACCTCGCGAAGATGCCGCATGTGCTGGTCGCCGGCGCCACCGGTTCCGGCAAGTCCTCCTGCATCAACTGCCTGATCACCTCGATCATGGTCCGAGCCACCCCGGAGGACGTCCGGATGGTGCTGGTGGACCCCAAGCGGGTCGAGCTGACGGCGTACGAGGGCATCCCGCACCTGATCACGCCGATCATCACCAACCCCAAGCGGGCCGCCGAGGCGCTCCAGTGGGTGGTGCGCGAGATGGACCTGCGCTACGACGACCTGGCCGCCTTCGGCTACCGGCACATCGACGACTTCAACCAGGCCATCCGGGACGGCAAGATCAAACTGCCGCCGGGCAGCGAGCGGGAGCTCAGCCCGTACCCGTACCTGCTGGTGATCGTCGACGAGCTGGCCGACCTGATGATGGTGGCCCCGCGCGACGTCGAGGACTCCATCGTCCGCATCACCCAGCTGGCCCGCGCGGCCGGCATCCACCTGGTGCTCGCCACCCAGCGGCCCTCGGTGGACGTGGTCACCGGTCTGATCAAGGCGAACGTGCCCTCGCGCCTCGCCTTCGCCACCTCCTCGCTCGCCGACAGCCGGGTCATCCTCGACCAGCCGGGCGCCGAGAAGCTGATCGGCAAGGGCGACGGGCTGTTCCTGCCGATGGGCGCCAACAAGCCGGTCCGCCTCCAGGGCGCCTTCGTCACCGAGGACGAGATCGCCGGCATCGTCCAGCACTGCAAGGACCAGATGGCGCCCGTCTTCCGGGAGGACGTCACCGTCGGGCAGAAGCAGAAGAAGGAGATCGACGAGGACATCGGCGACGACCTGGACCTGCTGTGCCAGGCGGCGGAGCTGGTGGTCTCCACGCAGTTCGGGTCCACCTCGATGCTCCAGCGCAAGCTTCGGGTGGGATTTGCGAAGGCCGGGCGGCTCATGGACCTCATGGAGTCCCGGGGCATCGTCGGCCCGAGCGAGGGCTCGAAGGCGCGCGACGTCCTGCTGAAGGCCGATGACCTGGACGGAGTGCTCGCGGTCATCCGAGGCGAGGCCCATCCGTGATGAAATCGCGGGCAACCGTTTCCCTTGGGCCCGCGTCAAGTTGAAGAGAGGTGGCGGTAGGCGCGCGAGAACGCTCACAGCGCTGGGCCGCCGCACCCGAGCACGACCTCCCTTCGCCATTCGGATGGCGTAGGGAGTGCACCCTCCGGTTGCTCCACCCTTTCGTCACCCCCCTAGACTGGACTTCCAGCAGGTGGCTACACGCTCGAAAGGCGCCCACGTGTCCATCGGCAACTCCAACTCCCCCGAAGAAGAGCGGCCTTCGACCGACGACCGGTCCGAGGACCGCATCGTCGAACGTCCCGTCGAAGGACCGTCCATCGGGACGGCCCTCAAGAAGGCCCGGATCGCCGCCGGGCTCACCGTCGACGAGGTCAGTTCCACCACCCGCGTGCGCATCCCGATCGTGCACGCGATCGAAGAGGACGACTTCACGCGGTGCGGCGGCGACGTCTACGCCCGCGGTCACATCCGTACGCTCGCCCGCGCCGTGGGCCTCGATCCGGCACCCCTGGTCGAGAGCTACGACGCGGCCCACGGCGGCCGGCCGGCACCCACGCCGGCCGCGCCGATGTTCGACGCCGAGCGGATCCGCCCCGAGCGGCAGCGGCCCAACTGGACCGCGGCCATGGTGGCCGCCATCGTCGCCGTGATCGGCTTCGTCGGCTTCACCGCCTTCAGCGGTGGCGACGAGAAGGACAAGCGCCCGGTGGCGGAAGGTTCCGCCTCCCCCAAGCCCGCACCCAAGCAGAGCGGCGGCGCCAAGCCGGCCGCACCGCCCCAGCAGACCCCGCCGGCGGCCAAGCCGGAGCCCTCGGACAGCGCGATCGCCGCCGCGCCCAAGGACCTCGTCACCGTGGTCCTGACGGCCGACACCGGTGAGAGCTGGATCTCCGCGAAGGACTCCACCGGCCGGCTGCTCTTCGACGGCACCCTCACGCAGGGTGAGTCCAAGACCTTCACGGACAAGGAGTCCGTCGACCTCGTGCTCGGCGACGCCGGGGCCGTGAAGCTCTTCGTGAACGGCAAGGAGATCAAGGACGACTTCCAGCCGGGTCAGGTGGAGCGTCTGAAATACACGAAGGCCGACCCTGCCCCGGACCAGCCCCAGGCGGGCTGACACGGGCCCGCCCTAGGGCGGAAGGCTTGAATCCGGATCCCCGGGGTGCTGCGCCGCACCCCGGGGATCTTGCTGTAGGGGGACTTGCGGCAGGGGCCGACGCCGGGACGAAGTAGTCTTGAGTCCATGCCCGAACGCCGTACCGTCGCCCTTGTCACTCTTGGCTGCGCCCGTAACGAGGTGGACTCGGAGGAGCTCGCAGGCCGCTTGGCGGCGGATGGCTGGGAGCTCGTCGAGGACGCCGCCGATGCGGACGTAGCCGTCGTCAACACCTGCGGCTTCGTCGAAGCCGCCAAAAAGGACTCCGTAGACGCCCTGCTGGAAGCCAACGATCTCAAGGATCACGGCAAGACCCAGGCCGTCGTCGCCGTCGGCTGCATGGCCGAGCGCTACGGCAAGGAGCTCGCCGAAGCGCTTCCCGAAGCCGACGGAGTCCTCGGTTTCGACGACTACGCCGACATCTCCGACCGCCTCCAGACCATCCTCAACGGAGGCATCCACGCCTCCCACACCCCGCGTGACCGGCGCAAGCTGCTGCCGATCAGCCCGGCGGCCCGCCAGGACGCCGAGGTGGCCCTGCCCGGCCATGCCCAGGAGCCCGAGGCCGCCCCCGCGGACCTCCCCGAGGGGCTGGCGCCCGCCTCCGGGCCGCGCGCCCCCCTGCGCCGCCGCCTGGACAAGAGCCCGGTCGCCTCGGTCAAGCTGGCCTCCGGCTGCGACCGGCGCTGCTCCTTCTGCGCCATCCCGTCCTTCCGGGGCTCCTTCATCTCCCGCCGCCCCAGCGACGTGCTGGGCGAGACGCGCTGGCTCGCCGAGCAGGGCGTCAAGGAGATCATGCTGGTCTCCGAGAACAACACCTCGTACGGCAAGGACCTCGGCGACATCCGGCTGCTGGAGACCCTGCTGCCCGAGCTGGCCGAGGTGGACGGCATCGAGCGCGTCCGCGTCAGCTACCTGCAGCCCGCCGAGATGCGGCCCGGGCTGATCGACGTACTCACCTCGACCCCCAAGGTCGTGCCGTACTTCGACCTGTCCTTCCAGCACTCCGCCCCCGACGTGCTGCGCTCGATGCGCCGCTTCGGTGACACCGACCGCTTCCTGGAGCTGCTGGACACCATCCGCTCCAAGGCCCCGACGGCCGGCGTCCGCTCCAACTTCATCGTCGGCTTCCCCGGCGAGAAGGAATCGGACTTCGCCGAGCTGGAGCGTTTCCTCACCCACGCGCGGCTCGACGCCATCGGCGTCTTCGGCTACTCCGACGAGGACGGCACCGAGGCCGTCACCTACGAGAACAAGCTGGACGAGGACACCATCGCCGAGCGGCTCGCGCACATGCAGCGGCTCGCCGAGGAGCTCACCTCCCAGCGCGCCGAGGAGCGCATCGGGGAGACTCTCGAAGTGCTCGTCGAGACCGTGGAGGCCGTCGACGAGGACGGCGAGGGCGCCTACGGGCGCGCCGCGCACCAGGCGCCCGAAACGGACGGCCAAGTGGTCTTCACGGACAGCACGGGCCTGGTCCCTGGGCGTATCGTCACGGCAAAGGTGGTCGGCACCCTGGGTGTGGACCTGGTCGCCGAGCCGCTCGGCATGGAGTTCGAGGAGGCGGCCGGATGACCGGAGTCCCGGCATCTGCGGCGGGCGGGACCGGCCGCCGGCCCGTACCCGGCGCGAAGCTGGGGGCCGCGGCGGTCAATCAGGCCAGCCTGTGGAACATCGCCAACATCTTGACGATGATCCGGCTCGTGCTGGTGCCGGGCTTCGTCCTGCTGCTGCTCGCCGACGGCGGCTACGACCCGGCCTGGCGGGCCTGGGCCTGGGCCGCGTTCGCCGTCGCCATGATCACGGACATCTTCGACGGGCACCTGGCCCGGACGTACAACCTGGTCACGGACTTCGGCAAGATCGCCGACCCCATCGCCGACAAGGCGATCATGGGGTCGGCGCTGATCTGTCTCTCCTGGCTCGGTGACCTCCCCTGGTGGGTGACCGGGGTGATCCTCGGGCGGGAACTCGGGATCACCCTGCTCCGGTTCTGGGTCATCCGCTACGGAGTGATTCCGGCCAGCCGGGGCGGCAAGATGAAGACGCTCGCCCAGGGCACGGCCGTGGGCATGTACGTCCTCGCCCTGACCGGAGCGCTGGCGACCATGCGCTTCTGGGTGATGGCGATCGCCGTCGTGCTGACCGTCGTCACCGGTTTGGACTACATCCGTCAGGCGGTCGTGCTGCGCCGCCAGGGTCTCGCCGCGGAGCGGGCCGCGAAGTGACCCACGCGGCGGGGGAATTTCCGGCGGCGCAATCCGCTCCGGGAGCCACTTCGGAAGCGGCTTCGGAAGCGGCGGACGTGACCGAGGTGGCTGCGGATGCGCTGCGCCTGCTTGCGGAGAGTGACCACTCCCTCGCGGTGGCGGAATCACTGACCGGCGGCATGGTCGCCGCCGAGCTCACGGCCGTCCCCGGAGCCTCCCGATCCTTCCGCGGCTCGGTCACCGCGTACGCGACGGAGATCAAACACCTGGTCCTCGGGGTGGACGCGGGACTGCTCGCGGCCGAAGGCGCGGTGAACGCGCAGGTCGCGGCGGAGATGGCGGCCGGAGTGCGGCGCGTGATGGGCGCTTCGTGGGGGATTTCGACGACCGGGGTGGCCGGTCCGGAGCCGCAGGACGGGCAGCCGGTGGGCACCGTTTTCGTCGCGGTGGACGGTCCGGGGAGCAGGAAAACGGTCCGTCTGAGGTTGAAAGGCTCCCGTGCGGAAATTCGTAGGGAGAGTGCACGCACAGTGCTCAGGCTTCTCTCGGACCAACTCCGCGAGAATGCGCGGGGGCAGGATACGGAACAGAACGGGGGGATTTGATGTTTGCAGCCCTGAGTGAACACGACATCGCTCCCCGCACGGCCGCGGCGCGAGGCGGTACGGTGGGGCGTGAAGGATGCGGCTACACGGTCAGAGGAGGGAGCCACCGATGATTCTGCTCCGTCGCCTGCTGGGTGACGTGCTGCGTCGGCAGCGCCAGCGCCAGGGCCGTACTCTGCGCGAAGTCTCCTCGTCGGCCCGAGTTTCTCTCGGCTATCTCTCCGAGGTGGAGCGGGGGCAGAAGGAGGCATCCTCCGAGCTGCTCTCCGCGATCTGCGACGCGTTGGACGTACGGATGTCCGAGCTGATGCGCGAAGTCAGTGACGAACTGTCGCTGGCCGAGCTGGCACAGTCGGCCGCGGCAAGCGAACCGGTGAGTGTGCCGGTCCGCCCGATGCTCAATTCGGTCTCCATGGCTTCGGTCACGGGTGGACCGGAGCGGGTGACCATCAAGGCGCCTGCGGAAGCGGTGAATGTCGTAGCCGCGTGAGCGAGCACGTGCGTGTTTGAGCGTGGCCGGAGCCCCGGCCGGTGCCTGGTGCACCGGCCGGGGCTCCCGGCCGTTCTGGGTGCGGGGGCGCGGAGGGTGCGGGAGGATGGGCCCGTCCGGGTTCCGGCCCCTGGGAGGCAGTCGTGCGGCGGTTGCTGCGCATACCCGCGGTGTCGGTCCTCGCGTTGACGGTGGGGGCACTGTGGTGGTGGGCCGTGCTGCGGCTGGTACTGGCGCCCGCCGAGTCCGGGGCCGTGGAGGGCGCGGTGGCGGTGGGCGGCTGGGGGCTGGGGCTGCTGCCGGTGCACTGTGTGCCGGGCCCGGTACGCAAGGCGCGGCGCAAGGCGTCGGCGGCGGTCGAAGGGGCTACCAGGGCATGGACACCCCACCGTTCGGGCGAAGAATCTGACCTGTCATGAAGGACGAGGCGTCCGAGGCCAGGTAGAGCACCGCCCGGGCGATGTCCTGCGGCTCTCCGACCCGGCGCAGCGGGGACATGCGGACCATCGCCGCCTCGGTCTGCTGCTGGACCTCGGGGCTGTGGCGGCCGGTCATGGGGGTGCGGATCCATCCCGGGGCGACGGCGTTGACCCGTATGCCGTGCGGGCCGGCCTCGGTGGCGAGGGTCTTGGTCAACTGGACGACGGCGGCCTTGGCGGCGCTGTAGCAGAGCAGGCCGGGCTGGGCGGCGTCCACGGCGCCGGAGGCCATGGTGACGATGGAACCGGGGCGGCCCGCCTCGATCATGGAACGGGCGGCCTCCTGGCAGGTGCGCAGGACTCCCTTGAAATTGATGTCCAGGATCCGGTCGAGGTCCTCGTCGGTCGTCTCCAGGACGCTGCTCCTGTGCATGACCCCGGCGATGGCGGCCGTGATGTCGAGCGGGCCCGCCGCGGTGACGGCCGCCCGGAGCGCGGCCCGGTCGGTGACGTCGAGGGGGTGGACGGTGGCGACGCCGCCGGCCTTGGCGACGAGGGCGGCCGTCTCGGCGAGTCCCTGCTCGTCGCGGTCCGCGCAGTGCACGTGCGCGCCCGCCTCGGCGAGCAGGACGGCGGTGGCGCGGCCGATACCGCTGGCGGCGCCGGTGATCAGGGCGGTGCGGCCGGTGAGGCCGTACGGGTGCGTGGGTGTGGGCATGCCGGGACCGTACGACCGTATCTGACGGACCGTCAATCGGTGTGCGGTGGTGCGTCCTGGGGCCCGTGCCCGCTGCCTACGGGGTCGGGCCCTGCTGGCAGCGGGGGCACCAGTAGGTGGGGCGGTCGTCCTGGGGGGCCTCGCGGACGGGGGTGCCGCAGCGCAGGCAGGGGCGGTGTGCGCGGCCGTAGACGAAGAGGTCCTGGCCTGGGCGGCGGCTGCCGGTCGTGTTGCGCGGGCCCGGCCGCTCGCCGGTGTTCGCGGCCAGCAGCCGGTGGGCGGCCCCGGCCAGCCGGGGGAGGGTCGACTCGGGGAGCGCGCCGACCGGGGTCCACGGGGTGACCTGGGCCAGGAAGCAGAGCTCGGCCTTGTAGATGTTGCCGATGCCGGCGAGGTTGCGCTGATCGAGCAGGGCTTCGCCGAGCGGGCGCTCCGGGGCGGCGAGGAGGTTCGCGGCGGCGAGGTCGGGATCCCAGTCCGGGCCGAGGAGATCGGGGCCGAGGTGGCCGACGGCGCGGTCTTCCTCGGCGGTGCGGATCAGTTCCAGGACGGGGAGGCGGTAGCCGACGGCCGTGGCCTCGGCCGTGCCGAGGACGGCCCGGATCTCGTGATCCGGGCCACCGCGCCACTTCTCACCGGCGGCGAAGACCTTCCAGGCACCGTCCATCCGGAGGTGGCTGTGCAGAGTGAGGCCACCCTCGAAGCGGGCGAGGAGGTGCTTGCCGCGGGGGGTGACGTCGAGGGTGACCCGGCCGGTGAGGTCGGCGAGGGCGAAGCGGGGGACGCGCAGGTCGCTGCGGGTGAGCACGCGGCCTGCGAGGGCGGTGTGCAGGCGGGTCGCCGCGCGCCGGATGCTGTCGCCTTCGGGCATGGCTTCATTGTGCCGGTGCCGGTCCCCGCCGGGGCGGCTGGGTCGTGACGCCCCGGGACCTGGCGCGGCGTGTGCACGCGCGGGCGGGCCTGCGGCGTGCCTCGCCGGGAGGGTGCGGCCGGCCGGGGGTTCGACGGGCGTGGTGTCGGACGCCGGGGCTGGTCACCCGTCCCGGCTCGCCGTCCGGCGCTGCTCCGATCGGCTCCTGCCGGTTCTGGGCGGCGCCCGCGAGGCCGCCCGGCCAGGGGGGACTCCTCCCAGGGCGCGGGACCCCGCTCACCGGCGGAGCCGGCCGGCCGGAGCCGGGACGGCATGCCGGGCCTACCCGTGCGGGGGTTGGCGGGCAGCGAGGCCCGCCCTCGCGGGGGCACGAGGCAGCAGTCGGTCCGGACCTCCGCCCTGTCAGGGCCCAGGGTCGTGGGGTCGGCCCAGGGGCGTGAGGTCCGAGGCGGCGGGTTCGACCTGCCCCCGGGTTCAGGGCAGCGGCCCGCTCGGCCTTGTGGGGCGTGAGGCGGTGGTCCGGGTCGCCCCGCAGGGGCCGGGACGGGCATGCCGGGCCTACCCGCGCGGGGGTTGGCGGGCAGCGGTCGGGCCGTCCTCGCGGGGTGCGATCGACCTGTTCAGGACGTGAGCGGAGCGGTCACTGCCGCGCGCGGCTTTCAGGAACGCATACGCAGACCCCGCGGGGTGGCATGGAAGCCCGCCGCTTCCAGCGCCGGGCCCCACGGCGAGGTCAAGGCCGCCGCCGCGTTGATCCGCTCCACCGTGAGGGCCGGGAGCGTGCCCGTGCGGGAGGCCGCCGCCAGCGCGGCCGTGGCCGCCGCGAGTCGCGGATCCTCCGGGGCGGGCCAGGCCAGCAGGGTCTTTCCGCCGCGCTCCAGGTACAAGGTGAGCTCCCCGTCCACCAGAACCACCAGGGAGCCCGCCTTGCGGCCCGGTTTGTGGGTGGCCCCGGCCGGGGGCTCGGGCCAGGGCAGGGCCGCGCCGTACGCGTTCGCCGGGTCGGCGGCCGCCAGCACCACCGCAGCCAGCGGCGGTGGGGTCCGCTCGGCGGCCCGGAGCCGGTCCACCGCTCCGTCCATCGCGAACTGGGCCGCGCCCAGCCCCTCCACCACATAGCCCCGACGGGCCTGGCCGCTGTCCTCGAAGGCCGACAGGACGCGGTAGACCGCGCTGAAGCCGCCCTCCACCCCTTCCGCGGCGACCGCCCCACGGGTCACCACCCCGTGGCGGTCCAGGAGGGTGCGGGCCAGGGCGTGGGCCCGGTGCGTCGGATCGGGGGCGGCGGCCGGCAGCAGGGACCAGCGGCCGGAGACCGTGGGCGGCCCGGTACGCGACACCGTCGCTTGAAGCGTGCCGTACCGGCCGCGGGGGACGGTGCGCCGGGCCCGATGGGCCGTCGAGCCCGCCGTGCGGCCCGAACCGAGCAGTGAGCGCAACGGGGCCAAGGTGTCGTTGGTGAGCCGGCCCGACCAGGCCAGGTCCCACACCGCCTCGGACAGCGCGACGTCCGACACCTCGGGGAACTCGGCCCGGATCGACTGCGCGATCTGCCGGAAGAACAGCCCGTACCCGCCCGCCAGCGACGCCAGGACCGCCTGGTGCAGAGGGCTCTGCTCCAGTGGGTGCGGTGGGGGCAGCAGCATCGGGGCCGCCTCCGCCAGATAGAGCGAGACCCAGCCGTCCTTGCCCGGGAGGGCGCCCGCACCCGCCCAGACCACCTCGCCCGCGGTGGTCAGTTCGTCCAGCAGGCCGGGGGAGTACCCGCTCACCCGCGACGGAAGGATCAGGCGTTCCAGCGCGGAGGCCGGGACCGGGGCGCCCTGGAGCTGCTCGATCGCCCGGGCCAGCCCGTCGAGGCCGCGCAGGGCTCCGCCCAGGTGCTGCCACTGGGGGAGGAAGGTGGCCAGCGAGGTCGGCGGGACCGGTTCCAGCTCCTGGCGCAGCGCGGCGAGCGAGCGGCGGCGGAGCCTGCGCAGCACCGTCGCGTCGCACCACTCCTGGCCGATGCCCGCCGGGTGGAACTCTCCCTGCACGACCCGGCCGGCCGCGGCCAGCCGGTGCAGGGCGCCCTCCGTCACCGCCGCGCCCAGGCCGAAGCGGGTGGCGACGGTGGCCGTGGTGAAGGGCCCGTGGGTGCGGGCGTACCGGGCGAGCAGGTCCCCGAGCGGGTCCTTGACCGGCTCGGTGAACGCCTCCGGGACGCCGACGGGCAGTGCCGTGCCCAGCGCGTCCCGCAGCCGGCCCGCGTCCTCGATCGCCGCCCAGTGGTCCGCGCCGCCGATCCTGACCGGGATGGCGCGGCGGGCCGCGACGAGTTCCCCCGCCCAGGCCGGATCCGCCCCGCGCTCGGTCAACTGGTCCCGCGTCAGCGGGCCCAGCAGGCGCAGCAGGTCGGCCACCGACTCGGGGTCCTTGGCCCGCCGGTCCTCGGTGAGCCACTGGAGCTCCCACTCCAGCTCCTCCAGAACCTGTGCGTCCAGGAGTTCACGCAGCTCCGCCTGGCCGAGCAGCTCGGCCAGCAGCCGGGAGTCCAGCGACAGGGCCGCCGCCCTGCGCTCCGCCAGGGGCGAGTCGCCCTCGTAGAGGAACTGGGCCACATAACCGAACAGGAGGGAACGGGCGAACGGCGAGGGCTCCGGGGTCGTGACCTCGACCATGCGGACGCGGCGCGCCTCGATGTCCCCCATCAGCTCGGTCAGGCCGGGCACGTCGAAAACGTCCTGGAGGCACTCCCGTACGGCCTCCAGCACGATCGGGAACGAGCCGAACTCCGAGGCCACCTGCAGCAGCTGGGAGGCGCGCTGGCGCTGCTGCCACAGGGGGGTGCGCCGGCCGGGGCTACGGCGCGGCAGGAGCAGGGCACGCGCCGCGCACTCACGGAAACGGGAGGCGAACAGGGCCGAGCCGCCGACCTGGTCCGTGACGATCTGGTTGATGTCACCGTGGTCGAAGGCGACATCGGCCGCGCCCAGCGGGGCCTTCTCGTCGTCGAACTCGAACCCGTGCGGAGCGGCCGGGTCGTGGTCCAGGAGGTCCATGGACAGCAGGTCCGCGTCGGGCAGGCGGAGCACGATCCCGTCGTCGGCGTGCATCACCTGCGCGTCCATGCCGTACTTCTCGGCGAGGCGGGCACCCAGCGCCAGCGCCCACGGGGCGTGCACCTGCGCGCCGAAGGGGGAGTGGACCACGACGCGCCAGTCGCCCAATTCGTCGCGGAAGCGCTCGACCACGATGGTCCGGTCGTCGGGGACGTGACCGCACGCCTCGCGCTGTTCGGCGAGGTACGCCAAGACGTTCTCGGCGGCCCAGGCGTCCAGGCCGGCCGCCACCAGCCGCAGCCGGGCGTCCTCCTCGCCGAGGCCGCCGAGCTCGCGGAGGAACGCACCGACCGCGCGCCCCAGTTCGAGCGGCCGGCCGAGCTGGTCGCCCTTCCAGAACGGCAGCCTGCCCGGCACCCCGGGGGCCGGGGTGACCAGGACCCGGTCGCGGGTGATGTCCTCGATCCGCCACGAGGTGGTGCCCAGGGTGAAGACGTCCCCGACGCGGGACTCGTAGACCATCTCCTCGTCCAGCTCCCCGACCCGGCCGCCGCCCTTCTTGGGGTCGGAACCCGCGAGGAAGACACCGAAGAGGCCGCGGTCGGGGATGGTGCCGCCCGAGGTGACCGCGAGGCGCTGGGCACCCGGCCGCCCTGTGATCGTCCCTGCCACCCGGTCCCACACCACCCGCGGCCTGAGCTCGGCGAAGGCGTCCGACGGATAGCGCCCGGCCAGCATGTCCAGCACCGCCGTGAACGCCGACTCCGGCAGCGCCGCGAAGGGCGCCGCCCGCCGCACCAGGGCGAGCAGGTCGTCCAGCTGCCAGGTGTCCATCGAGACCATCGCGACCAGCTGCTGCGCCAGGACGTCGAGGGGGTTGGAGGGCACCCGCAGCGACTCGATCGCCCCCGTGCGCATCCGCTCGGTGACCACCGCCGCCTGCACCAGGTCGCCGCGGTACTTGGGGAAGACCACCCCGGTGGAGACCGCGCCCACCTGGTGCCCGGCCCGGCCCACCCGCTGCAGCCCGGAGGCCACCGACGGCGGGGACTCCACCTGGACGACGAGGTCCACCGCGCCCATGTCGATGCCCAACTCCAGGCTGGAGGTGGCGACCACGGCGGGCAGCCGACCCGCCTTCAGGTCCTCCTCCACCAGCGCCCGCTGTTCCTTGGACACCGAGCCGTGGTGCGCGCGGGCCAGCAGCGGCGGAGCGCCCAGAGCGGCCCCCGACTGGGCCATGATCTCGGCCGGGGGCTTGCCCTCCGGCGGCTTCTCGCCCAAGGCGCGCTCGTACGCGATCTCGTTGAGCCGGTTGCACAGCCGCTCGGCGAGCCGGCGGGAGTTGGCGAACACGATCGTCGAGCGGTGCGCCTGCACCAGGTCGGCGATCCGCTCCTCCACATGCGGCCAGATCGACGGCTTGTCCCCGCCCTCCTTGCCCTCGGTCGCGGGGGATCCGCCCAACTCGCCCATGTCCTGCACCGGGACGACCACCGACAGGTCGAACTCCTTGGCCGACGGCGGCTGGACGATCTCCACCTTGCCGCGCGGCGCCAGGTACCGGGCCACCTCGTCCACCGGCCGGACCGTCGCCGACAGCCCGATCCGGCGCGCCGGGCGCGGCAGCAGCTCGTCCAGCCGCTCCAGGGAGAGGGCGAGATGGGCGCCGCGTTTGGTCCCGGCGACCGCGTGCACCTCGTCCAGGATCACCGTCTCGATCCCGGCCAGCGCATCCCTGGCCGCCGAGGTCAGCATCAGGAACAGCGACTCGGGCGTCGTGATCAGGATGTCCGGCGGGCGGGTGGCCAGCGCCCGCCGTTCGGCGGGCGGGGTGTCCCCGGAGCGGATCCCCACCCGGATGTCCGGCTCGGGCAGGCCGAGGCGGACCGACTCCTGACGGATCCCGGTCAACGGGGAGCGCAGATTGCGCTCCACGTCGACGGCCAGCGCCTTCAGGGGCGAGACGTACAGCACGCGGCAGCGCTTCTTCGACTCCGCGGGCGGCGGGGTCGAAGCGAGCCGGTCGAGGGCGGCGAGGAACGCGGCCAGGGTCTTGCCCGAGCCGGTGGGGGCCACCACCAGCACGTCCGAGCCCTCCCCGATCGCCCGCCAGGCGCCCTCCTGTGCGTCGGTGGGCGTGACGAAGGCCCCCGTGAACCACGAGCGGGTCGCGGGGGAGAACGAGTCGAGCGCAGCGCCTGCCATGCCCCCATCGTGCACCCGGCCACTGACAACGGGCCGGACCTGGGGAAACGCGGGACGCGGGCGAGGCGCAGAATGGGGGGATGGGGACGGACGAGGGCGCCGGGGCCGGGGGCCGCCGGGAGTGGGCACGGCACTGGCAGTACGCGGAACTGCCCGGGCTGGACCTGCTGCGCGCCCGCTACGTACGCCACACGTTCCCGCGCCACGCGCACGACGGGTACGTCATCGCGGCCGTCACCGGAGGCATAGAGGAGATCGGGCTCCCCGGCCACGTGGTGCGCGCCGGCCCCGGCAGCGTGGTCCTGATCAACCCCGAGGTACCGCACACCGCGCGCGCCGGGGTGCCCGAGGGCTGGGCGTACGCCACCCTCTACCCCTCGCGCGAGCTGATCACCGAGGTCGCCGAGGAGATCGGCATGCTGCGCGGCACCCCCGGCTTCACCGCCGACATGATCTACGACGCGCCGGGTTCGCAGGCCGTCATCGAGGTCCACCGGGCCGCCGAGGCCGGGAACGCCCTGGCCGCCGACACCCTGCTGCGCGGCGTGGTGGCGCGGATGCTGACCCGGCACGCCGGACCGCTGCCCGCCCGGACGATCCGCGGCGCGGGCGGCGCCGACGCGGCCGCCGCCCGGGCCGTACTGCAGGAGCGGATGGCCGACCCGCCGTCGCTGGAGCAGCTCGCCGCGGAGCTGGGCACGAGCCCCTTCGCCCTGCTGCGTGCCTTCCGCGAGCGGTACGGGATGCCGCCGCACACCTGGCTGACCGACGCCCGCGTCCGGCAGGCACGCCGGCTCCTCGACGCCGGCACGGCGCCCGCGGAGGCGGCCGTCACCGTGGGCTTCACCGACCAGCCCCACCTGAACCGGCACTTCACCCGCATCGTGGGGGTGCCGCCCGGCGCCTACCGGCGGGAGCGGGCCGGCTAGGCCGTCTCTTGCGCATCGCGCCGGGCCCGCCGGACCGGGCACCTCGCCGCGTGGTCGGCCGCGGACCGACCGCGCACCGCCCCCGCCCCGCGGCACCAGGGCGCGCAAGAACGTACAAGACCGGCCCGCCCCGTCCCGCGTAGTTTCGGGGCGTGGGAGAACATCGAGCAGTGATGCAGGAGACCCCCGAGGAGACCCCCGAGGGGGTCGCCGAGGAGGTCGCCGAAGGGCGACCGCGGGCCGCCGTCGTACGCGACGCGCTCGGGGTCGGGGTGGCCGTCGGGCTGTCCGGGTTCGCGTTCGGGGTGACCGCCGCGGGGGCCGGCATCAGCACCCTGCAGGCCTGTGTGCTCAGCCTGCTCGTCTTCACCGGCGCCTCGCAGTTCGCCCTGGTCGGAGCGCTCGCGGCGGGAGGGAACCCGTTCACCGCCGCCGCCGGGGCCTTCTTCCTCGGCACCCGCAACGCCTTCTACGGGCTGCGGCTGTCCCAGCTGCTCCAGCTGCCCCGGCCCGTGCGGCCCCTCGCCGCGCACTGGGTGATCGACGAGACCACCGCCGTCGCGCTGGCCCAGCCCGACCGGAAGTCGGCCCGACTCGGCTTCACCGTCACCGGGCTCACCCTCTACGCGCTGTGGAACCTCACCACCCTGCTCGGCGCGCTCGGCGCCGAGGCCATCGGGGACACCCGGGCCTGGGGCCTGGACGCCGCCGGACCCGCCGTCTTCCTGGCGCTGCTGGCACCGATGCTGAAGACCTCCACCGAGCGCGCGGTCGCCGTCCTCGCGCTGGTCCTCGGGCTCGGCTTCCTGCCCGTACTGCCCGCCGGCGTGCCCGTGCTGATCGCGGCCCTGGCCGCCCCCGTCGTGCTGTGGATGAAGGGACGCCGTCCGTGACCGTCTGGATCGCCATCGCCCTCACCGTCGTCGGCTGCTACGCCGTCAAGCTCGCCGGGCTGCTCGTCCCCGCCGGGGCCCTGGAACGGCCGCTGGTGCGCCGCCTGGCCGCCCTGCTGCCGGTCGCCCTGCTCGCCGCGCTCACCGCCCAGCAGACCTTCAGCACCGGATCAGCGCTCGTCGTCGACGCCCGCGCCGCCGGACTCGCGGCCGCCGGGCTGGCGCTGCTGCTGCGCGCCCCGTTCCTGGTCGTGGTCGCCGCCGCCGTCGTCGTCACCGCGGGGGTACGGGCCCTGGGTGGCTGACCGTCGCGGGCAGGCGGCCGTACGCGCGCAGGGTGAGCAGGGCCTCCAGGGTGGCGATCGGCCGCCGCTCCAGCGAACTCCCCGGCGCCCAGGCCCGCCGGCGCACCGGCCAGCCTCCGTCCGGCTGCTGCTCGGAGGCCAGGAGGTCCAGTGAGCGGCGCAGCTCCGCGTCGGTGAACCAGCCGCGGGCCAGCGATTCCGGCCGCTTCGCGTAGTCGTGCGGATACAGCCGCTCGCCCGGTGCGTAGCCGGGGGCCTCCGGGTACTCCGCCCGCCGTAGCGGGTCGAGCACCACGAGCCGCTGCTCGCGCACCAGCCGGCCCAGCCGGTCCGCGGCCGCCGCGGCGCGCGCCCGGTCGGGGATGCCGTCGAGGAAGGCCACCGCGCTCTGGACCTCGTAGGGATGCGAGTGCCGTAGGTTCTCGACCCGGTCCCAGCAGAAGTCGGTGGCCCGGAAGAGCCAGGCGTGCCAGACGCGGTTGCGGTGCAGTACGCCGACGACCGGGCCCGTGGTCAGCAGCTCGCCCGGCGGGTCGTCGTGCATCGGGTGGTAGGGGGCCGCGGGATAGTCGCGGGGGGCCGGGAAGACCACCGGGAGTGCGCCGTCCACGGTGGAGACCCCGGTCAGATGGCGGCAGAGCCGCTCGATGCGCTGTCCGGCGCAGCGGCCCAGGCTGTCGAGCACGCGCAGCGCGTGCGCGGTGTGCAGGGGCTGGCTGAGCGGTCCGCGAAGATCCGGATCGAGTGCGTGACCGTAGCCTCCGTCCGCGTTGAGATACGAGCCGAGGGCCGTGTCCACCGGGTCGGCGTCCCCGCCGAGGAAGTGGAACGCGAACCGCCGCTGCTCCAGCACGCGGGCCGTGAGCCAGATGAACCCCTCGGCGCGGGTCAGCGCGGTCTGTGGGGGCTGCGCGGTCTGCGGGGGCTGTGCGATCTGCGAGGGCTGTGGGGATGGCGGGGTCTGCGAGGAAGCTTCGTCTCCGGGCATGCGTGCAACCTAGGACGCGGTGGTGCGACGGGGAGGGTCGAACGCGGGCGGTGCACTCTCCCGGGGCGGGATACTGGGGGCATGCGGTTGACGATTTTCTGGGAACGGATGGCGGAGCACTTCGGCGCGGCCTACGCGGACTCCTTCGCGCGGGACCACGTCATGACGGAGCTGGGCGGGCGCACAGTCCAGCAGGCGCTGGACGCCGGCTGGGAGACCAAGGACGTGTGGCGCGCGGTGTGTTCGGCGATGGACGTGCCGGCGTCGCTGCGCTGACCCGGCCCTGACCCCGCCCTGACCTCCCTTGGCCGGCGCGCTGTTTCGCGGTGGTGGGCGCGCGTGGGACAGACTTGGCGCCGTGGCAGCCAGTGAAGAGACGACCGATCAGTCCGCCGAGGCGCGAGGCGTGACACCGCCGGTGCGGGTGGAGGAGGCGACATCGCCGGTTCCGCCCGAGCCGCCGGCTCCGCCGCCCTCCGGTGCGACCGGCGCCGCGGACGACGCGCGCATGCCGCGCTGGCTGCCGCGCGCCGTGATCCTCGTACTGGCCCTCGTGGCCTGTTTCCAGCTCGGCAGCTGGGCCTTCCACCAGCTGATAGGCCTCCTCGTCAACATCCTGATCGCGTTCTTCCTCGCGCTCGCGATCGAGCCGGCGGTGGCCAGGATGGCGGCCACCGGTATGCGTCGCGGGCTCGCGACCTTCGTGATGTTCCTCGCGGTGTTCGTCGTGACCGCCGGCTTCCTCGCGTTGCTCGGCTCGCTGCTCGCCGGGCAGATCGTTGCCATGGTCGAGGGCTTCCCGGGCTATATCGACGCGGTGATCAAGGCGATCAACTCCACCTTCCACACCGAACTGTCCCGGCTGGAGATCCAGGAGAGCGTGCTGCGCTCCGACTGGCTGCGCAAGTACGTGCAGAACAGCGCCTCCGGCGTGCTCGACGTGTCCGCCACCGTGCTCGGCGGACTCTTCAAGCTCCTGACGATCGGGCTGTTCTCCTTCTACTTCGCCGCCGACGGACCGCGGCTGCGGCGCGCGCTGTGCTCCGTACTGCCGCCCGCGAAGCAGGCCGAGGTGCTGCGTGCCTGGGAGATCGCCGTGGCCAAGACGGGCGGGTACCTCTACTCGCGCGGGCTGATGGCCTTCATCTCCGGTGTCGCGACCTACATCGTGCTGGCCGTACTCGGGGTGCCGTACGCGCCCGCGCTCGCCGTGTGGGTGGGTTTGGTCTCGCAGTTCGTCCCCACCATCGGCACCTATCTCGCGGGCGCGTTGCCGGTGCTGCTCGCCTTCACCGTCGATCCCTGGTACGCGCTGTACGTACTCGGCTTCGTAGTGATCTACCAGCAGTTCGAGAACTACGTCCTCCAACCGAAGCTGACCTCGAAGACCGTGGACATCCATCCCGCGGTGGCCTTCGGATCGGTCATCGCAGGCACCGCACTGCTGGGCGCGGTCGGGGCGCTGATCGCGATCCCGGCCGTCGCCACGCTGCAGTCCTTCCTCGGCGCGTACGTCAAGCGCTACGAGCTGACGCGGGACGCGGAGTCCTCTACTTCCCGTCGACGTCGACGCGTACGGCTGCCAAGGCTTCGCTGACGGTCGCCTCGACGGCGTCCTTGCGCAGACCGAGGCCGCTCAGCGGACCCTCGCCGTTCTCCAGCTCCAGGAGGGCGAGCAGGAGGTGCTCCGTACCGACGAAGTCGTGGCCCAGGCGCAGGGCCTCGCGGAAGGTGAGTTCGAGGGCCTTCTTCGCCGACGCGTCGAAGGGGATGAGGTCCGGGACCTGCTCCTGGGCCGGCGGCAGTACGGCGGCCACGGCGGCCCGTACGTCGTCCGGCGAGACCGACTGGGCGCGCAGGGCGAGCCCCGCGAGGCCGTCGGGCTCGGCCATCAGACCGAGCACCAGGTGCTCGGTGCGGATCTCGGTGTTGCCGGCGGAGCGGGCCTCGTTCTGCGAGGTCACGACCACGTTGCGGGCGCGGGGGGTGAAGCGGCCGAAGCCCGCGTTCGGGTCGAGGCCGCCGGCGCCCTCCTTGTCCGCCTTGGGTACGAAGCGCTTCTGGGCCGCCTGGCGGGTGACGCCCATGCTGCGGCCGATGTCGGTCCAGGAGGCGCCGGAACGGCGGGCCTGGTCGACGAAGTGGCCGATGAGGTGGTCCGCGACGTCGCCGAGGGCCTCAGCCGCGACGACTGCGCCGCTGAGCTGCTCCAGCGGGTCGGTGTGGACCTTGTTGATGGCCTCGATCAGGTCGTCGAGGCGTACCGGATTGGTCATGCGAACGGGTTCCACCGAAGGGTTCGTCATAGAGGCAACCCTAGGTTGACACTTCGGCGAGTGTCAACCTTGGGTTGTCAGTTGGTGGATGTCGGTCGGTCGGATGTCGGTCGGCGGTGTGTCGTGCGCACGGGGTGTCGTGCGCACGGGTCCGCGGTGCCATCCTGGGCGGAAGGGCGCGAGACGCGGAGGTCGCCATGGGGTTCTACGCCGAGCAGGCGGTGCCGCGGATCCTGGACCTCGCCTGCGGGGCCAAGACGGCCCGGCCGCTGCGGCGCCGGGTCTGCCACGGACTGACGGGCGAGGTCGTCGAGATCGGCTTCGGCGCGGGACACAACGCCCCCTTCTACCCGCAGGGCGTCACGGGCGTGTCGGCGGTCGAGCCGTCCGACGTCGCGTGGCGGCTGGCCGCCGAGCGCGTACGGGACGCCCGCGTCCCGGTCCGACGGGCCGGCCTGGACGGCCAGTGCCTGCCCTTCGAGGACGGCGGCTTCGACTCCGCGCTGTCCACCTGGACGCTGTGCACCATCCCGGACCCCGTGGCGGCCCTGCGCGAGCTGCGCCGCGTACTGAAGCCCGGCGGCACCCTGCACTTCGTCGAACACGGACTCGCCCCGGAAGGGGACCGGCGCGTGCGCCGCCTGCAGCGCCGGCTCGAACCGCTGAACATGCGGCTCCTGGGCGGCTGTCACCTCACCCGCTCCGCCCCGGACCTGCTGGTGGCGGCGGGATTCACGATCACCGCCCTCGACGTCTTCTACGAGGAGGGCGCGCCGAAGTTCCTGTGCGCCGAATCCCTCGGGACGGCGGTCTCCCGCTGACCGCATCGGCGACCCGTCACGAAACCATCACGAGGGACACGGGCCGGAAGGCTCCCTGGCAGCATCGGTCGGACCGATCCAGGGGGGTTCCAGATTCCATGAGATTCCGTGTGCGTGTCCCCGGGGCGACCCGCGTCGCCGTCGCCCTCGTGGCCGTCGCAGCAGGCGTGTCGGTGCTCGGGGGCTGTTCCCGGACCCCGGCCGAGAAGCTGGAGGAGTGGTACAGCTCGGGTGGCGAGGCCCAGATCAGGAAGCTGAACGAGGACGCCGGCCGGGTCAACGAGGTGAGCATGCGCACGATCGACGTCCAAGGCCCGGCCTGCCAGGACCTGTTGGCCCGGACCGCCGAGGCCGAGAAGCTCGACCCGATCCCGGACGAAGCAGCCCAGCGGTACTGGAAGGAAGCCCTCGGCGGCTTCCGTCGGGGTGCGGGTGAATGCGCCGACGGGGCCGCGAAGAAGGATGAGAGCCAGATCTCCCGGGGCATCAGGGGGGTCCAGACGGAAGGCCTCCCCAAACTGGTGAGCACCGTCTCGATGATCAAGGCGGGCCTGGCGACGGCCAAGTGACCTGACCTGACCTGAACGGGCCTGATCCGTCCAGGACGGGCCCGAGGGGGAGGGGAACGCACTCGATCCTGGACATGGGGAGGATCGTGCAGTCGGGCGAGGACCCCGACCACGGCACCGTGCGGCCCGTTCGGCCTGCCGAGGCCCATCGCGTGGCGGGTACCGACCGCCTCACGCGGGCCCACGTCACGGCCATGGAACCGCCGGCCGAACGACGGCGGTTCGGCAGGTGCGCGATCCTGCACGACGCCCACGGCAGGCCGGAGGAGATCTGCTTCCGGAGCTTCTCCGGCGACCGGCGGACGGCCCCTTCGCGCGGGCGCGGGCGGCTCCCACGGTATTCGGGTCGATCCCCGCGAGGGGCGCTGCCTACGCTGTTCGCATGGCTCATGCGAAGACCTCCTACGTCTGCCTGCCCTGCCGGGCCTCGTACAAGCAGCCCTACGACAGGGACCGGGAGCGGGTCTGTCCGCGGTGTACGGGAACCCTGATCCATGTGGGCTCGGCCTTCGCCCCGCCCCCGCGCCGGGACGCCGCGGGGTGGCGGACCCTCGCCGTGTTGCTGAACGCCGGCGTGCGGTTCCACAAGAGCTGCTGCGGCGGGCCCGGTTACCGGCCGCGCACCCTGCACGAGGTGCGGGAGCGGATGACGTACGCGGAGCGGACCGGTACGCCCTTCGCGGAGGCGCTCGTCCTGCGCGACCTGCCGTGACCGGTTACGACACCCTGGCGCGGCTCGTGACGCCGCCGACCGTGCCGATCGACGCCCATGGCGACTGGACCGCCGCCGAGACCGCGGTCGGGGTACGGCTGCCCGACGACTACAAGTGGCTGGTCGCCACCTACGGATGGGGGGAGTTCCGGGATTTCCTCTACCTCCGCACACCGTTCGGCGCTAGCAAGTACAACGGCATCGAGTGGCAGAGCGCGCATCCGACGGAATCGGCCGACCTGGGTGGCGAGCGCTACCCGTACCCACTGCACCCGGCGCCGGGCGGGCTGCTGATCTGGGGCACCACCATGGACGCCGACCGGCTCTGCTGGCTCACCGACGGGGAGCCGGAGGAGTGGCCCGTCGTGGTGTGGAGCAGCGAGGGCTGGTACGAGACCCTCCGCACGGGCGCGGTCGGGTTCGTCGAGGGCTGGGTCGGCGGCCGCGTCCGCTCCGACCTGCTCGGCGCGGCGGAGGCGGACCTGGCGCCCTGGTTCAACACCTTCCGGCCCCGCGTCGACCGGTGCCTGCTCCTGTCGGAGGGGCCCTTACCGCATGACGAGCGTCTGCGGCGCCTGCGTACGGCTCTGGCTCCCACCACGGACCGCGGCTCGTGGCGCTCGGAGCGCGACGGGAGCGGACAGGACCACTTCGCGACCGTCGACACCGATTGGCTGTTCACCTACGACACCCCCGACACTCACACGATTCGGATCGCCTTCCCGCCCGAGGACGCGGAGCATGTCCGCCGGCGGCTCTTCGCCGCCGCCGAGCTCATGGAATGCGAGGTGCTGGAGATCACCACCGCGGCGGGGACCACGCTGGAGGCCTGGGACGCGGTCACGGACGAGGACGAGGAGGAGTAGCGGGGCCGCGACCGGGCGAGGTGCTGATGCCGACGCCGACGGGCAGCGGTGCAGGTGGGAGCGGGGTGGGCGTGGCGCGCTTGACAGGGAAATCGAACATCCATTCTGATGGGTTATCCACAGCCGAAACGCTCGTGGAGGCGCATTGTCAGTGGCAGGCACTAGCGTCAGTGACGTGAAGCGATCGACTCAAGCAAACCGGGTGGAACCCATGGCAGGCACCGACCGCGAGAAGGCTCTCGACGCCGCTCTCGCACAGATTGAACGGCAATTCGGCAAGGGTGCGGTCATGCGCCTCGGCGACAAGCCGAACGACCCCATCGAGGTCATCCCCACCGGGTCGACCGCGCTGGACATCGCCCTCGGCGTCGGCGGGCTGCCCCGCGGCCGTGTGATCGAGGTGTACGGCCCGGAGTCCTCCGGTAAGACGACCCTGACCCTGCACGCCGTGGCCAACGCGCAGAAGGCCGGCGGCACCGTCGCCTTCGTGGACGCCGAGCACGCGCTCGACCCCGAGTACGCCAAGGCCCTCGGCGTCGACACCGACAACCTCATCCTGTCGCAGCCGGACACCGGCGAGCAGGCGCTGGAGATCGTGGACATGCTGGTCCGCTCCGGTGCCCTCGACCTGATCGTCATCGACTCCGTGGCGGCCCTCGTGCCGCGAGCGGAGATCGAGGGCGAGATGGGCGACTCGCACGTCGGTCTTCAGGCCCGACTGATGAGCCAGGCACTCCGGAAGATCACCGGTGCGCTCAACCAGTCCAAGACCACCGCGATCTTCATCAACCAGCTCCGCGAGAAGATCGGTGTGATGTTCGGCTCGCCCGAGACCACCACCGGTGGTCGCGCGCTGAAGTTCTACGCCTCCGTGCGTCTCGACATCCGTCGTATCGAGACCCTCAAGGACGGCACGGACGCGGTCGGTAACCGCACCCGTGTCAAGGTCGTCAAGAACAAGGTCGCGCCCCCGTTCAAGCAGGCCGAGTTCGACATCCTCTACGGCCAGGGCATCAGCCGCGAGGGCGGTCTGATCGACATGGGCGTGGAGCACGGCTTCGTGCGCAAGGCCGGCGCCTGGTACACGTACGAGGGCGACCAGCTCGGCCAGGGCAAGGAGAACGCCCGCAACTTCCTGAAGGACAACCCCGACCTCGCCAACGAGATCGAGCGGAAGATCAAGGAGAAGCTGGGCGTGGGTGTCCGCAAGGACGCCGCGGCCGAGGCCGGTGCGGAGGCGACCGACGCCGCGGCCACCGCCGTGCCCGCCCCGGCGACGAAGGCCAAGACGACGGCCAAGGCCGCCGTGGCCAAGAGCTGACCCGTGCGCGAGCAGGAAGGGGGCGGCGAGCGCCGAGGCGGCCGTGAGGGCCGTTCGGAGCTGCCGCCCCAGAGCCCCGAGGAGCAGGCGCGGGCGATCTGCCTGCGCCTGCTCACCGGGAGCCCGCGTACCCGGCGCCAGCTCGCGGACGCCCTGCACAAGCGGGGCATCCCCGAGGAGGTGTCGCAGCAGGTCCTCTCCCGGTACGAGGAGGTGGGCCTGATCGACGACGCCGCCTTCGCCGGAGCCTGGGTCGAGTCCCGGCACCGCGGCCGGGGCCTGGCCCGTCGGGCATTGGCCCAGGAACTCCGGACCAAGGGGGTGCACGCCACCCTCGTGGAGGAGGCCCTGGAGCTGCTGGACTCCGACCAGGAGGAGCAGACCGCCCGGGAGCTCGTGGAGCGCAAACTCCGTTCCACCCGGGGCCTGGAGCGGGACAAGCGGATCCGGCGCCTCGCCGGGATGCTCGCCCGTAAGGGATACCCGGAGGGCATGGCCCTGCGGGTCGTGCGCCGCGCGCTGGAGGCGGAGGGCGAGGACGCCGACGACCTGGGGTATCCCGGGGAGTGAGCCGGTAGGCCCGGGGTGGGGGTAACCCCCGGGGCCGGACGCCGGGACACGCCAATGTCAGGCGCCGGGCACGGCGGCAGAGTTGGCCGCATGATGCTGCGTTACGCCCTTCAGACCGTCAGGGACCGCAAGGCCGGTTTCTTCGGCGCCTTCGTCGCGCTGCTGTGTGCGGCCGCCCTCGTCACCGCCTGCGGGACGCTCCTGGAAACGGGACTCCGCGGAAAGATCGGCACCGAGCGCTACGCGGCCGCACCCGTCCTCGTCTCCGCCGACCAGAACGTCCACGAGACCACGGTCGAGGAGAAGAAGGGCGGACGGACCAAGACCAAGCACAAGGCCAAGCCCGTCGCCGAACGGGCCTGGCTCCCCGCCGCCACCGTGGACACCGTCCGCGCCGTGCCCGGCGTCGAGCGGGCCGTCCCCGAGCTCACCTTCCAGGCCGTTCCGCTGGTCGAGGCCCCCGGAAAGCCGGCGCCCTCGTACGGGCACGCCTGGAGCTCCGCCGCACTGACCCCCTTCACCCTCACCGAGGGCCGCGCCCCGCAGAGCGGGGACGAGGTCGTCGTCGACCGCGCGCTCGCCGCCCGCGCCGGACTGCGTCCCGGCTCCGAACTCGCCGTGCAGTCCACCGGAGAGCCCAGGACGTACCGGGTCAGCGGGGTCGCGAAGACCGACCGGGGCGACCTCGACCGGCAGAGCGCGCTCTTCTTCGGCGAGGACGAGGCCCAGCGGCTCGCCGCCCGCGCCGGCCAGGTCAGCGCCATCGGAGTGCTGCCCGCACCCGGGGTCGGCGCCACCGAGCTCGCCGCCCGGGTCGAGCGGGCGCTGCGGGGCACGACCGCGCAGGTCGCCACGGGCGACGAGCGCGGCCCCGTCGAATTCCTCGACGCCGCCGGCGCCCGGATCAAGCTGGTCTCCATGGGCGGCGCGATGGGCGGCACCTCGCTGCTCGTCGCGATCCTCGTGGTCGTCGGCACCTTCACGCTCTCCGTCCGGCAGCGCTACCGCGAACTCGCCCTGCTGCGGGCCATCGCCGCCACGCCCGAGCAGCTACGGCGCATGATCGGCCGGGAGGCGCTGCTCGTCGGCCTGGCCGCCGGCGTCGCCGGAGCGTTCGCCGGGCTGCCGCTCGCCGCGTGGCTGCACGGCCGGTTCGTCGACAGCGGGGTCGTCCCCGTCACCCTGGAGCGCACCGCCGGCGTCTTCCCGATGTTCGCCGCCGTCGCCGCCTGCCTGCTCGGGTCCTGGGCCGCCGCCCGGATCACCGCCCGCCGGATCGCCCGGATCCGCCCCGCCGAGGCGCTCGCCGAAGCCGCCGTCGAGCGGGGGCGGCCCGGCTGGCTTCGCAGCGTGCTCGGCGTGCTGCTGCTGGCGGGCGGGGCGGTGCTGGTCGTCGTACTCGGCACGCTGCGCACCGAGCCGGCCTCGACCCCGGTCACCTTCCTCGCCGTGGTGGTACTGGTCGGGGCCCTCTCGCTGCTGGGCCCGCCGCTCGTACGGGCCGCCACCGCGCTGCTCGCCGGCCCGCTGCGGCTCGCCGGTCCCGGTGGCCACCTGGCCACCGCCAACCTGCGCGGGAACGCCACGCGGATGGCCTCCGCCGTCACCCCGCTCGCGCTGCTGATCGGTATGACCTGCACCGTGCTCTTCATCACCCCGACGCTCGGGGACGCCGCCCGGGCCCAGGCCCGCGACGGGATCCGGGCCCAGTGGGTACTGGCCGCACAGGGGCCAGGGCCCGGAGTCACCCGGGAGGCCGCCGAGCGGATCCGGCGTACCCCCGGGGTCACGGCGGCCACCGAGATCGTGCACACGTCGGTACGGGTGGGCCTGACGAAGTACGCCGCGCAGGGCGTGACCCCGGCCGGGCTGACCCGCACCTGGGACCCCCAGGTCACCGGCGGCAGCCTGGACGGCTTCGGCGAGGGGAGCGCGGCGGTGAGCGAACTCGCCGCCGACCGACTGGGCCTGAAGCCGGGGAGTCCTCTGCAGCTGACGCTGGGGGACGGCACCCCGGTCACGCTGACGGTCTCGGCGGTGTACGCGCGAGGGCTCGGCTTCGGCGATCTGACGCTGCCGCACGGGCTGGTGGCCGCGCACGCGGACAATCCGCTGGCCGGCAGCGTGCTGGTGGCGGCGGCACCGGATTCGGGCATCGGGCGGAAGCAACTGGCCGCGGCGGTGGGGGCGTTCCCGGGCGTACGGGTGCTCTCCGCGGCGGACGCCGACACGGCACGGGCGGAGCGGCAGGACGCCGGGGCGGAGATCAACCTGCTGGCCATGGGGCTGGTACTGGCCTTCACCGCGATCGCGGTGGTGAACACGCTCGCGATGTCGACCGCCGAGCGGTTCCGGGAGTTCGCGATGTTGCGGCTGGCCGGGGCGAAGCGCCGGCAGGTGCTGCGGATGCTGCGGGCGGAGGCGCTGGCGGTGGTCCTGATCGGGACGACGCTGGGGTCGGGGATCGCGCTGGCGGTACTGACCGCGTTCAGCGTGGGCATGACGGGGGTGGCGGCTCCCGCGGTGCTGCCGGTGGCCTACGCGGCGGTGGTGGGGGTGGCCGGGGTGCTGGCCCTGGCAGCCACTTCCCTCCCGGGGAGGGTGGCGTTGCGGATGGCGCCGGTGGCTGTCGCCACGGCGAAGGGGTAGCCCCCGTACGGGGATCCGGCCTCGCGGCCCCGGGGGCGTACCGCCTGAGCGGAGCGGGCCCGGGGCCGTCGCACGTGCGGCGCCGTCGCGGGGGCGCCGCCCCCGAACCCCCGCGCCTCAAACGCCGGCGGGGCTGGAACGGCGCTTTACGCGCGGGCGGGGCTGGGTGGTGCGCTTCCAACGTCGGCGGGGCTGGAACGGCGCCCTACGCGCGGGCGGGGCTGATGGGGAGGCCTGCTGACTTCCAGGCCTGGAAGCCGCCCGTCAGGTCCGTCGCGCGGTGCAGGCCCAGGGCGTGGAGCGAGGCCGCGGCGAGGCTGGACGCGTAGCCTTCGTTGCAGATCACCACCACCCGGAGGTCATGGCTCGTGGCCTCGGGGAGGCGGTGGCTGCCCCGCGGGTCCAGGCGCCATTCCAGCTCGTTGCGCTCGACCACCAGCGCGCCCGGGATCAGCCCGTCCCGCTCGCGCAGGGCCTGGTAGCGGATGTCCACCAGGACGGCCCCGGCGCGGGAGGCGGCGTACGCCTCCCGCGCGTCCAGCCGGGTGTAGCCCGCGCGGACCCGTTCCAACAGTTCGTCGATGCCGATCGGGGCGCTCACTGCCAGTCCGCCGGACGCTCGACGTGCTCCAGGCTGAGCACCGGGCCGCTACGGCTGTAGCGGCGGATCAGCGGGAGCGGCGGGTAGTAGGCGTGCACGGAGATCGCGTGCTCGGCCGGCGACCCGTTGAGGACCTCGTGCACGTGGTGCTCGCGGAAGGCGCGCCCCGAGCCCGCGTCCAGCGTGCGGTGACGGTCGACGTCCGGGGCCAACTCCAAGGACTTCCAGCCCTCGGACGGCAGCCGTACGGCCAACGAGTGCTCGGTGAGCCGACCCCGGGCGGTGGCGAACGCGCCCCGCGATTCGGCGTGGTCGTGCCAGCCGGTGCCGGTGCCCGGCGGCCAGCCGATCAGCCAGGCCTCGCTGCCGCCCGGCCCGTCCAGCCGGATCCAGGTGCGGCCCTCGGGATCGAGCGGCAGCGAGTCCACGATCGCGGCGTCGGCCGCCGTGCGGAGGGCGAAGTCGAGGAGCTCGGCGGCCGTGGGGCCCTCACCGGCCGAGCCGGACTCCGGGGCGTACGAGGGTGCGGATGCAGATGCGGATGCGGGTGCAGACATGAAGGGGGGACCGTTCCTGGGTTCGCGGAGGTGCGCGCAGGCCGGTGGACGGCACGGGGCGCGCGGAGGGAAGGGCGAATCAGCAGGAAGGGCGACACACGCAGCCCGCGTAGCGGAGCAGGTCCATATGGACCCTCCGCCACAGGCGTACGTCGTTGCCGGTCATTCCGCGAGTGAACCACGGAGTCCCGGAGACGGTCAATCGATCACCACGGTCGGTGTCGAAGTCGCTGTCTGCGTCGCCTTGGGCGCCGGTGCCGGCGTGGCGGGCGTCGGCACTCGGGACGCGGGCGCGCCCGCCCGGACCGTGTCCGCCGCCTCGTACAGCTCCGCCGGGCGGACCCCCGAGAAGGTCGCCGCCAGGTGCCCGTCCGGCCGCACCAGCAGCACGGTGTGGGCCGGGGCACCCGGGTAACTGTCCGCGACCAGCAGGTCGGTGCGGACCGGGAGGGCGCTCACCGCCGCCGCGAGGCGGGGCATCAGCCCGGCGCCGAGCCAGTGGCGCCGGTCCCAGACCCCGGTGCCGGGGGCCACCAGGACCACCAACAGCCGGCCCTGCCCGAGCAGGTCCCGCAGGGGCACGGTCGCCCCGTCGGGCGCGGTCACCGGGACGTTCGCCACCGGGCCGCCCGGCTCCGTGGCCGTCGGCACCTCCCGTACGGCGACCGGCGGGGCGTACGTGGGCTCCGCGCCCAGCGGCCCGCGCCCCAGGTGGCCGTCGGTGAGCAGGGATTCGGCGCCGCGCGCGGCTCCGGGGAGGTAGGTGCGCAGGCCGCCCCCGGCCCGCAGCGAAGGCATCGCCTGGTCGGCCGCGCGCAGCCGGGAGGCGACCGCGGTGCGCCGCTCGCCCTCGTAGCTGTCGAGCAGGGCCTCGGAGGCTCCCTGGTGCCAGGCCAAGGACAGCTTCCACGCCAGGTTCTCGGCGTCCCGGAGCCCTTCCTCCACGCCCTGGGTGCCGAGCGCGCCCAGCAGGTGGGCGGCGTCTCCGGCGAGGAAGGCGCGCCCGTCGCGCCAGCGCCGGGCGAGCCGGTGGTGCAGGGTGTGGACCCCGGTGTCGATGAGGTCGTACGGGGGCGTCGTGCCGCCGCACCACACCGCGAGGGTGTCGCGGATCAAGGTCACCAGCGCGTCGGGAGTCACGAGCTCCCCGCGGGGCGGGAGCAGCCAGTCCAGCCGCCAGACCCCGTCGGGCAGCGGTCGTGAGGTGACCTCCTGCGGCGGGCTCCGGTGCAGCAAGGCCTCGCCGGGCCAGGGCAGTTCGGTGCGCAGCGCGGCCACGGCGTGCCGCTCCACGGCGGTGCGGCCGGGGAAGCGGATGCCGAGGAGCTTGCGCACGGTGGAGCGGGCGCCGTCGCAGCCGACGAGGTAACTCCCGCGCCACCAGGTGGTCTCGGCGCCCCGCGTGTGCGCGGTGACGCCCCGGCCGTCCTGCTCCAGGGAGTCCACCTTGCTGTCGGTGACCAGCTGGACGAGCGGGTGGGCCGAGGCGGCGTCGCGCAGTCCGCGCGTCAGCGCGTGCTGCGGCACGTGCAGGGGGGCCGGGTGGTCCTCGAAGGTGATCCGCCGGTCGGGCCGGCTCCGGCGCATGGTGCGCCAGGCGGCGAAGTACGCCCCCTCGTCGCGCAGCGTCGTACAGCCCAGCCGGTGCGCCATGGCCGCTGTCTCCGCGTGCAGCACGACGGTACGGGCCGGGCGGACCTCTTCCTTGCCGGGCCCTTCGTCGAGCACGACGGAGGGCACGCCCGCACCTGCCAGGGCGAGCGACAGGGACAGCCCGACGGGCCCCGCGCCGACGACGATCACCGGGTCCATGCCACGGCTCCCGATGTCCGGTATGTGATCACAGAACGTATGCAACCCACTGTAGGTGCCTGCGTCAAGTGACCCTGGGCGGCGCAGCGGTAACTGGAAGCATTAATTCCGAAGCGGTCGCCACTTCCGGCACGCTCGACGCCCCGCGGACCGTCGGATCGCGCGACGGTCGGCCGTTCCGCACGGGTGTCGGATCGCCCCGCACGGTTCGGCTGATTTCCGACATCTTGTGGCCCGGAATCAATTCCTTCGTGATTCGGCCACGTCGCCGGAATTCATCGCCCCATATTCCGGGAGGCGGGCCGGCCGGGCTTTTCCTCGTTCCTTTCGGAGCTCGGCGCCCTCTGCGGGCTCCGGCGGCGTCACCGTAGGAGCCGGAGGCCGTAGCGGTGGGTACAACGCGGTGTGGTGCGGCGGATGAGTTCCGCCGCACCACACAGGCTGTGCACCATGCCGACCGTAGGTCGGACCCCGCAGGGTCCGTGGTCCGGGGCCCGGAGTCCGGGAGGGTCGTCAGATCCCGCCCGAGTTCGCTCCGGTGGCCATGTCGTTGACGTCGTTGGCGCCCACCACCGCCCCGGTGCTCTTCTTCGACTTCCGCAGCCGGCCTTCCATCAGGGAGGCGGACGAGGTGAGGGCGAAGTTCACGGCGATGTAGATCAGCGCGATCACGACGAGCGACGCGATGGTGTTGCTGTAGTTGGCCGCGATCTGCCGGTTCATGGAGAGCAGTTCCGCGAAGCCCAGCAGGGCGCCGCCGATCGCGGTGTCCTTGAGGATCACCACGAGCTGGCTCACCAGGGCCGGCAGCATCGCCGTCACGGCCTGCGGGATCAGCACGTGGAACATCGTCTGGCTCTTGCGCATGCCGATCGCCTTGGCGGCGTCGCTCTGGCCGTGCGGCAGGGACAGCACGCCCGCACGGACGATCTCGGCGATGACGGCCGAGTTGTAGAGGACCAGGCCCGTGACCACGGCCCAGAAGGGCCGGGTGTCGGACGGCACGTCCATCCATCCCGGCGCCATCAGCGCGAAGCCGAACAGCATCAGCATCAGCACCGGGATGGCACGGAAGAACTCCACCCAGGTGCCGACCAGCCACCGCACCCACGAGTGGTCCGACAGTCGACCGATGCCCAGCAGCGCGCCCAGCGGGAGGGCGATCACCATGGAGAGCGCGCCCGCCTTGAGGGTCTCCAGCAGGCCGGGGAGCAGGTACGTGGTCCAGACCCGGCTGTCGGTGACGAAGGGGGACCACTTGTCGGCGTCGAGCTGGCCCTTCTCGCTCATGAGGGACAGCACCCACCACATGACGAGACCGAACAGCACGACGAAGATCCCGCTGTAGATCCAGTTGCGCACCTTGGCCTTGGGGCCGGGGGTGTCGTACAGCACCGAGCTCATCGCTTCACCGCCACTCGCTTGGCGACCCAGCCCAGCAGAAGACCGGTGGGCAGGGTCAGGAGCACGAAGCCGAGGGCGAAGACCGCGAAGACCGCGAAGAGCGCCTGCGGCTCGTTCTCGAGCATTTCCTTCATCAGCAGGGCCGCCTCGGCCACGCCGATGGTCGCCGCCACCGTGGTGTTCTTGGTGAGCGCGATCAGTACGTTGGCGAGCGGTGCGATGACCGCCCGGAAGGCCTGGGGGAGCACGATCAGGGTGAGCACCTGGAAGAAGCTCAGCCCCAGCGCGCGGGCCGCCTCGGCCTGGCCGACGGGCACCGTGTTGATGCCGGAGCGCAGGGCCTCGCAGACGAAGGTGCCGGTGTAGGCGATCAGTCCGAGGACCGCGAGCCGGAAGCCGATCTCCTTGAACGTGCTGCCGCCCAGGGCGATGCCGAGGGTCTGGTTGAGTCCCAGCGAGCAGCCGATGATCAGCAAGGTCAGCGGGGTGTTGCGGACCAGGTTGACGTACGCGGTGCCGAAGCCCCGCAGCAGCGGGACCGGGCTGACCCGCATCCCGGCCAGGGCGGTGCCCCAGATCAGGGATCCGGCCGCCGAGTAGAGGGTGAGCTGAACCGTCACCCAGAAGGCTCCGAGCACGTCGTACTGCCCGGAATCAAGAAAATCGAACACGATGCCCTGCGCTCTCCCCAGGATGGCCGGTGAGGTGCGCCGCCGCCCGCGGCAGGCGGGCGGCGACGCTCCTCACCGATGAATCAGCTGCCTTCGGTGATCTGCGGGGCAGGCTCGCTCTTGAAGTTGGCCGGACCGAGGTTCTTGTCCACGGCCTTCTGCCAGCTGCCGTCCTCGACCATCTTCTTGAGCGCGGCGTTGATCTTGGTCTGGAGCTCCGTGTCGCCCTTCTTCAGACCGATGCCGTAGTTCTCGTTGCTCAGGCTCAGCCCGACCAGCTTGAACTTGCCCTTGTTCTTCTCCTGCGCCGCGTAGCCCGCCAGGATCGAGTTGTCCGTGGTCAGGGCGTCGACGGCCTTGTTCTCCAGGCCGGTCAGGCACTCGGAGTAGCCGCCCTGCTCCAGCAGGTCGGCCTCGGGGGCCAGCTTGGTCTTGACGTTCTGCGCCGAGGTGGAGCCGGTGACCGAGCAGAGCTTCTTCTTGTTCAGGTCCTCGGCCTTGGTGATGCTCGTGTCGTCGGCACGGACCAGCAGGTCCTGGTGCGCGAGGAAGTACGGGCCGGCGAAGTCGACCTGCTGCTTGCGCTTGTCGTTGATCGAGTAGGTCGCGACGACGAACTTGACGTCGCCGTTCTTGATCAGGTTCTCGCGCTCGGCGCTGACGGCCTGCTTGAACTCGATCTGGTTCGGCTCGTAGCCGAGCTCCTTGGCGACGTAGGTCGCCACGTCGACGTCGAAGCCCGTGTACTTGCCGTCCGGGGTCTTCAGGCCCAGGCCGGGCTGGTCGTACTTGATACCGACGACGATCTTGTCCTTGGCGCCGCCGGAGGCACCGCCGTCGCTCGCAGCGTCCTGCTTGCTGCCGCCACACGCGGTCGCGGTCAGGGCAAGGGCGACGGCGACGGCCGCGGCCGCAGCGGTCTTGGAGATCTTCATGGTGAACTTCCCTCGGATGAGACGTTGTTGAACGACGAGCGAGGCTTACGGCGCCCGCGCGGCCGACAGGAACGATCCGGCGGCGATCCGCATACGGATGACTACCAGACGCGATCCTCAGTGGTGCAGGATCTTCGACAGGAAGTCCTTGGCGCGGTCACTGCGCGGGTTGCTGAAGAACTGCTCGGGGGTGGCCTCTTCGACGATCTTGCCGTCGGCCATGAAGACGACCCGGTTGGCCGCCGAGCGGGCGAAGCCCATCTCGTGCGTGACGACCACCATGGTCATCCCCTCGCGGGCGAGCTGCTGCATGGCCTCCAGCACCTCGTTGATCATCTCCGGGTCCAGGGCCGAGGTCGGCTCGTCGAAGAGCATCACCTTCGGCTCCATGGCCAGCGCCCGGGCGATGGCCACACGCTGCTGCTGACCACCGGAGAGCTGCGCCGGGTACTTGTCGGCCTGAGTGCCGACGCCCACCCGCTCCAGCAGTGCCCGCGCCTTCGCTTCCGCCGCGGCCTTGTCGGTCTTGCGGACCTTCAGCTGGCCCAGCATCACGTTCTGCAGCACCGTCTTGTGCGCGAAGAGGTTGAACGACTGGAAGACCATGCCGACGTCGGCACGCAGTCGGGCCAGTTCCTTGCCCTCGGAGGGCAGTTCCTTGCCGTCGAGCGTGATGGTGCCCGAGTCGATGGTCTCCAGGCGGTTGATGGTCCGGCACAGCGTGGACTTGCCCGATCCCGAGGGACCGATCACCACGACTACCTCACCGCGGGCAATGCTCAGATCGATGTCCTGAAGCACGTGCAGCGCGCCGAAGTGCTTGTTGACGTTGCTCAGCACGACCAGGTCGTCTGCGGCACCGGCCGCGTCCTGCACGTCCTTGGTCACTGATACTCCGCTCATCGGCTTCTTGCTCCGTCCTCCTCGGTTGGGAGGACAGTAGTGACGTGACGAGCACAACGTCATCACATCTGAGGGAGAATTGAGGATAACGATCCGGCCTCTTCCGGATACGCTCCGTGCGCGGTGCCCCCGTGGTCGATCATGTCCGCGTACCGGGTGCATAACGGAAGGCGCGCCGGGGCGGGACCCCCTTGACGTGGGACTCCGCATCGGCGTGGATGCATGGTGGCCCTCTGTGCGGTCCCACGTGTGACCATGCGTGGTGAAATCCGAGTAGGTGAACAGGAGAGGGGGACGGCATGAGACTGCTGCTCGTCGAGGACGACGATCACGTTGCGGCAGCCCTGTCCGCGATCCTCGCCCGTCACGGCTTCCAGGTCACCCACGCCCGCAACGGCGAAGAGGCCCTGCAGGCGCTCCTGCCCGCCGGCACGCCGACCCCGAGCGGCCCCCAGCCCTACGGCGTGATCCTGCTCGACCTCGGCCTGCCCGACCAGGACGGCTACGAGGTGTGCGGCAAGATCCGCAAGCGCACCGCCACGCCCGTGATCATGGTGACGGCGCGGGCCGACGTACGCTCCCGCATCCACGGCCTGAACATGGGCGCCGACGACTACGTGGTCAAGCCCTACGACACCGGCGAACTCCTCGCCCGGATCCACGCCGTCGCCCGGCGCACCGGCGCGGCCGAGGACGCCGCCCCTGGCGCCGGTACGCCCACCACCGTCCGCCTCGGCTCCGTCAGCATCGAACTGCCCACCCGCCGGGTCAGCGTGGACGGCGCCGACGTGCCCCTCACCCGCAAGGAGTTCGACCTGTTGGCCCTCCTCGCGCAGCGGCCCGGCGTCGTCTTCCGCCGCGAGCAGATCATCAGCGAGGTGTGGCGCACCAGCTGGGAGGGGACCGGGCGCACCCTGGAGGTCCACGTCGCCTCGCTGCGCTCCAAGCTCCGCATGCCCGCGCTCATCGAGACCGTCCGAGGGGTGGGCTACCGGCTCGTCACTCCGGCCGCGCCCTAGGGACCCCTGCCGTGCGTGCCCGTCTGCTCCCCCTGCTCATCATCCTGATGGCGGGCACGCTGCTCGCCCTCGGCTTCCCGCTCGCCGTGAGCCTGGCCGCCGGGCAGCAGCAGCGGGTGGTGGTCGACCGGATCGACGACAGCGCCCGCTTCGCCGCCCTCGCGCAGTTCGTCATCGACGCCGAGGGCTCCGGATCCACCGGCGCCGCCGAGCGCCGCGAGACCCTCGGCAAGGAACTCGCCCGCTACCAGACCCTGTACGGAATCCGCGCCGGCATCTTCTTCCGCGACGACAACGCCCTCGTGCGATCCCCGAGCTGGTGGACGCTCCCGCAGTCCCGCGAGGGACGCCGGGCCCTGCTGGACGCGCTCGCCGGCCGGCGAAGCCACGATCCACCGCAGGTGTGGCCCTGGCAGACCGACGGCAAACTGCTCGTCGTCTCCCCGGTCGTCCTCGACGGCGACGTGGTCGCGGTCGTCGCCACCGAATCACCGACCGACCAGATGCGTGCCCGGATCCTGCGGGGCTGGCTGCTGATCGCGGGCGGGCTCGCCGCCGCCATGCTGGTCGCCTTCGGCGCCGCCCTCCGGCTCACCAGCTGGGTGCTCAAGCCCGTGCAGACCCTGGACGCGGCCGCCCACGGCATCGCCACCGGACGGATGAACTCGCGCGTCGCGGCCGCCGGCGGCCCCCCGGAACTCCAGCGCCTTGCCCACTCGTTCAACGAGATGGCCGACAACGTCGAAGAGGTCCTGGAGCAGCAGCGGGCGTTCGTCGCCGACGCCTCCCACCAGCTGCGCAACCCGCTCGCGGCGCTGCTGCTGCGGATCGAGCTGCTCGCCCTCGAACTGCCCGAGGGCAACGCGGAGATCGCCTCCGTGCGGACCGAGGGCAAGCGCCTGACCCAGGTCCTGGACGACCTGCTGGACCTGGCGCTGGCCGAGCACGCCTCCGCCGAGATCAGCCTCATCGACATCGGGGCCCTGACGGCCGAACGGGTCGCCGCGTGGCGCCCGTACGCCGAGGAGAAGGGGGTACGGATCACCGAGACGGGCCGGACCGCCATCACCGGCTGGGCCGACCCCATCGCCCTGTCCAGCGCCCTCGACGCCGTCATCGACAACGCCCTCAAATTCACCCCCACGGATGAGGAGGTCGAGGTGTCCGTGTCCACCGCGGGACGTTCCGTCCGCGTGGTCGTCGCCGACCGCGGCCCCGGCCTCACCGAGGACGAGCTGCTCCGCGTCGGCGACCGGTTCTGGCGCAGCGGCCGTCACCAGAACATCAAGGGGTCCGGGCTAGGCCTGTCGATCTCCCGGGCCCTGCTCGCCGCGGGCGGCGGATCCCTCTCCTACGAGAAGAACCCGCCGCACGGGCTGCGGGTGACGGTGGCCGTCCCGCGCACCGACCCCCAGGGCGCCTGAGCCCCGGCTCGCTCCGCCGGCCCCGGCTACCAGGGGAGGGTGGTGCGGGCCGCCTCCGACACCGCGTACAGCTCGTCGACGGCCCGGACCTCGAAGGCCGCCGCCCGCTCCCGCCCGGCGCGCGGGACGGCGGGCAGGTAGAGCGCGGTCCCGCAGGTGCCGCCGAGGAAGCGTCGGGTGCCGTCCGGGAGGACCCGCCACACCTCGTAGTGGCGCGGCCGCCCGTCGGGACCGGCCGCCGCCCGCCAGGACAGGCGCAGCCAGGCCCGGCCGTCCTGTCGGGCCGAGGCGTCCACGACCGGAGCCGTGGGCGGGGCCGGGCGCCGGGTGCGGGTCCCGTCGCGTACCGACAGGGCGCCGACCCGCCACACCACCGGCCTCCCCCCGGGCGCGGTGATCCGTACCGCAAGGCCGTACGCGGTCCCGCCCGCCAGTGCCGCCGGCCCGGCCCGCGTCGTACGCCAGCCCTGCCCGATGTCCCGGGTCCGGGCCGGCAACCACGTGTACGGGACCGGCTCGCCGGGGCCCGACGGCTCGCGGAGGGCCACGCCGACCTCCACCGCGACCGGCTCCGACGACCCGGTGGCGTGCACCAGTTCCAGCACCGCCCCGCGGGTCAGCGGCAGCCGCGTCGCGTGCAACCCGATGATCACCGGCGCGGTCGGGGTGCCCTCCACCAGCACGCTGGAGCCGCCGCGCCAGGCGTCCGCGAAGTCCAGGGTGACCGACGGCCGAGCCCCGGCGGTGTCCACCACCCAGCGGCGGCCGGGGAGCCGGTCCTGGAGCCCGAGGTGGTTCCAGGGGCTGTCCGAGACGACCTTGCCGCCGTCGTACCAGCGCAGCCCGTGACCGGTGTTGAAGGAGCAGGCGAAGGGGAGCTCGGTGACGGTGGACCGGTCGGCGACGACCGTGGCGGGAGCCCGCCAGCCGGAATCGGGAGCGGGAGCGGGTACGGCAGCGGGATCGGGTGCGGGCCGGGACGGATCCAGGGACTCGCCCGTCCAGAACCGGTCGTCGGCGCGGTGGAAGGCCCCGGGGGAGCGGTCGGTGAGATGGTTGCGGGTCCACTCGGGCCGGTAGAAGCCGTAGCCGACGACGTGATCGCGCTCGCGCGGGACGATCGCGTCCCAGTCCACGACGGAGTCCCAGCCACGGGACTCGGTGTCCACGGCGGCCCACAGCTCGTGGCGGGAGCGGCCGAGACGGTCGGCGAGCGCACCCGAGGCGGCCAAGGTCTGCGGCGTCCAGCGGAAGTCCACGAACATCGTGTCCGCGACCTTCCCGGCCCGATCCTCGAAGAACTCCTGGTTGAGCGCGTTGAGGGCACCCTGCCAGCCCACCCGGCCGGTGCTGTTCATCGCGTCGTACCAGGTGATGCGCAGGCCGTGGGGTTCGCCGCCCGCCCGCAGGGCGCGCAGGAACTCCCGCATCCGCGTGGCGAGCGCGCTGTCCCCGCCGTCGGTCTCGGCGTTCACGAACCAGCCGTCGAAGCCGTACGTCCGCGCCACCTGCACGAGCTTGTCGGCGATCGGGAAACGGCCGAGGGAGTCCCGCCGCACCAGGTCGCGCGTCCACCGGAGGTCACCGCCGTAGGCGACGGGGGGCAGGAACAGGTTGCCCAGTACCCGCACCCCGTGGCGGTGGGCGGCGTCGACCACGGGCGCGTTGGGCGCGAGCACGATGCCCTCGCCGGCGGACCCGCCCCAGAAGACCAGCTCGTCGATGTACGCCCAGTGCGTGAGCGCGTAGTGGTCGGCGGTCGGGGAGCCCTGGGAGGGGTTCCCGGCCGTGGGCCCGAAGGAGACCAGGGAGGCGATACGGGCCTGGCCGGCGCGGGCGGTCCGGTTCGCCGGGACCGGGGTGAAGCGCTCCGCCAGGGGGACGGTCGAGGTGTTGTGGGCCAGGTCGGGGTCGCCCTCGGGGGTCCACCGGCTGAGCGAGCGCCACACGATCCCCGGGCCGGGGGTCCCCGGGGGGAGCGAGTCCGGGAACCAGTACGAGGCGTACGGGGCCAGGTCGGCCGGGGCCGGGGCCGGGGCCGAGGTCGGCGCTGCGACGGCGGGCCCTCCCGTGGGTAAGGGCGCGGGCGCGGCGGCTGCCCGGGCACGGCCCGCCAGGCCCAGCAGCGCGGCGGCCCCGGCCCCGGTGACCAGCGCCCTGCGTCGGGTCGGGCGTATCGCGGCGGGCGGCGTACTCGGATCGACGCCGTCGTCGGTCTCGGGCATGCGGGGCTCCTCACGAAAGAAATCGGGGGATCGGGCCAGGTCGCGTCAGGTCAGGCCAGGCCAGGCGGGGTCAGGTCGGGTCAGGTCCGGGCGGGGTCAGGTCACGTCGTGCACGCGCACCACCTCGGTGATGCCGCGCGCGGCCAGATGGGCGGGGTCCCAGGCACGCTCCGCGAGGACCACGGCGGGGCGCACCCCCTGGGCCGTCAGCGAGGCCCACGCCTCGAAGAAGGCTCCGCCCGGGGCGCACGACGAGCGCCCCGCAGTGTGCGCCGCGCCATCGACGACCTCGTCCCCGTCCACGGCCCCGCCGATGTCCACGACGAGTGCGGTGGACCGCCGGGCCGGCCGGTGCGCGCGGCCTCGCCAGGCCGCGGCGATCCGGGCGATGGCGGCGCCGGCCGGTTTGGTCCGGCGGTCGTTGGTGAGCAGGCCGAGGCCGTACTCCAGCTCCGGGAAGTCCGCGAGCTCCCGGGACACGTCGTGCGAGCACCACCAGGTCACGCCCCACAGGTCCGGGCAGTCCAAGGCGTTCGCGACGGTCGCCTCGGTGAACCGCGCCGCGTGCTCGGGCGGGATCAGTGGCGCGGGGGCGCCGACCTCCTGGAGCCACACCGGACGGTGCGGGTCCAGCGCCCAGGCCTTGGAGAGCTCGATCAGGTACGCGGCATGGTGCTCGGTCGCCGTCCCGCTCCGGCCGTGGCGTTGCGCGGTGCCGTTGAACACCCAGGAGTGCACGGCCGTGACGCCGCCCAGCCGGGCCGCCTGGGTCGGGGTGAAGGGGTGCCCGTCCTGGTACCAGGCGGCGTCGTACTCGGCATGCAGGTGCAGCCGCCCGGGGGCGCCTTCCTCGCAGGCGGCGAGCATCCGCTCCAGCCAGCGGGCGGCCTGGTCCGGGGTGATCCGGTCGGGGTCGGGGTGCGGGGCGCCGGAGAACTGGTTGATCTCGTTGCCGACCGTCATGCCCAGGAAGTTCGGCCGGTCGGCGAGGGCCGCGGCCAGCGTGCGCAGGTACTCCTCCTGTCCGGCGACCACGGCCGGGTCGGTGAAGATGTTGCGCCGGTGCCAGGTCCGGGTCCAGGCGGGCAGGAAGTCGAAGCTCGACAGGTGCCCCTGCAGGCCGTCCACGTGGACGTCGAGCCCGCGCTCGGCGGCCGCGTCGCAGAGGTCCACGAGCTGCTCGACGGCGCGCGGCCGGATCAGCGTCCGGTTCGGCTGGAAGACCGGCCACAGCGGGAAGACGCGGATGTGGTCGAGCCCGAGTGCGGCGATCGAGTCGAGGTCGGCCCGCACCTCGTCGATATCGAAGTCCAGCCAGTGGTGGAACCAGCCGCGGGACGGGGTGTAGTTGGCGCCGAAGCGGAGCGCGTCATCGGGCACAGGGCGTCCTGGAGTTCTGGAGTACTCGCGTACTCGACGAATTCACCGGATGCGCCACAACCTGCCGGTGCGGATGCGGAAAGTCAACAGGGCGACCGGTCGCTCCACGCGCGTTCACTTATGCGCTTCAGCTCGGTTGACACAAGGGTTGTGGGCCGCAGACTCTGAGAGAGCTAATGCGCTTTAGTTGAGCCGGTGGTGCAGGGGTGCAGGGAAATGGACAGCGCTATTTCGGTCACGCCGATCACCGCTCCGGCCCGTTTCGCCGGGCGGCCCGAAATCGCCCGCGCTGGTGATCCGAAGGGCGGAGCCACGGGAAGGGCCGCGCCGGCCGGCTCCGCGTGACCGTGCACGGCGCGGGCCGCTTCGCGGCGCACCCGCTCGACCGGCGGCCGCTCGGCGATTCGTCGTTCCCGCTGCTGATCGTCATAAGAGCGTCCTGTCAGGGCAGGATCGCGTACGGTCCGGCCATCGCCATCCGTATTCCGCCATCCGTAGGCCGCCACGCGTGACGCACCCGAAGGACGAATGAGACAGTCCATGGCCCGTAGACCCACGATCAAGGACATCGCCCGGCAGGCCGGTGTGTCGGAGAGCGCCGTCTCCTTCGCGCTCAACGGCCGGCCGGGCGTCTCGCAGGACACCCGGGCCCGGGTCCGTCGTGTCGCCGAGGAACTCGGTTGGCAGCCCAACAGCGCGGCCCGGGCCCTGTCCGGCGAACGCTCCGGAGCCGTGGGCCTGGTCCTCGCCCGGCCCGCGCACACGCTCGGCGTCGAGTCCTTCTTCCTCCAGCTCGTCTCCGGCATCCAGGAGGTCCTCTCCGCGGCCCGGACCGCCCTGCTGTTCCAGGTCGTCGAGGACATCGACGCCGAATGCGCGATCTACCGCCGCTGGTGGGCCGAGCGCCGGGTCGACGGCGTCCTCGTCGTGGATCCGCGGACGAGCGACCCGCGACCGGCGCTCCTGGAGGCACTGGCCCTGCCGGCGGTCACCATCGGCGAGGCGCTGCCCCCGGAGGACCGGAGCGGGGGCGCCCCCGCTCCGGCCGCGGCCGCACACGCGGTACGGGATGCGGCCGCGCCCGCGGTCCTGTCCTCGGTCCTGTCCTCGGTCCGGGCCGACGACGCCGGCGCCATGGCCCAGGTCCTGGAGCACCTCCACGGGCTCGGCCACCGCCGGATCGTGCATGTCGCCGGGCTCCCCTACCTCGCCCACACCGTCCGCCGGATGGAGTCCCTGCGCACCGAGGCCGCGCGTCGTGGGCTCGGCCCGGACCAGGTGCGCTCGGTGCCCACCGACTACTCCGACACCGAGGGCGCGGCGGCCACCCGACGGGTCCTCGCCGAGCCGGAGCCGCCCACGGCGCTCGTCTACGACAACGACGTGATGGCCGTCGCCGGGAGCGCGGTCGCCGCCGAACTGGGCATCCCCGTCCCGGGCAGGCTGTCGATCGTGGCCTGGGACGACTCCGCGCTCTGCCGGGTCACCCATCCCCGACTCACCGCTCTCGTACGGGACACCGCCGGCTTCGGTCGGCTGGCCGCCGAGGAACTGCTGGCCGTCCTCGCGGGCGACCCACCCGGGGTGCGGATCAGCGAGCGGCCCAGGCTGGAGCCGCGTGAGAGCACGGCGCCGCCCCCGGCGCATACTTAACCCTGAAACCTTCCTGGAGCCGCCACCGTGATCATTCCCAGCGCCCCGTTCTCCGCACCGCGGGCAGCCGCGGCGGCCTCCGGGCCGACCGTGGCGATCGACATCGGCGGCACGAAGATCGCCGGTGCGCTGGTGCACCCCGACGGCACGATGACGGCCACCACCCGCCGCCCGACCCCGCGCGGGACGGACGCGGACGGCGTCATGGCGGCGGTCGCCGAGGTCGTCGCCGACCTCTCCGCCTCGCCGCTGTGGGCCTCGGCCGAGCGCTGCGGGATCGGCAGCGCCGGTCCGGTGGACACCTCCCGGGGCACCGTCAGCCCGGTCAACATCGGCGCCTGGCGGGATTTCCCGGTCCAGGAAAGAGTCGTGGCGGAGCTCGCGGCGCGCGGGGCCGACCTGCCGACCGTGCTGGCCGGCGACGGAGTGGCGATGACCGCCGCCGAGCATTGGCTGGGCGCGGCCCGGGGCCACGCCGACGCGCTGTGCATGGTGGTCTCCACCGGCGTGGGCGGCGGCCTGATCCTGAACAACCAGCTCCACCCCGGCCCCACCGGCAACGCGGGACACATCGGCCACATCAGCGTGGCCTTCGACGGAGAGCCGTGCGTCTGCGGGGGCCACGGGTGCGTCGAGTCGATCGCCTCGGGTACGGCGATCGCCCGCTGGGCCTTGGAGCAGGGCTGGACCCCGTCGGACACCGCGGCCGGCGGCGGAAGCGTGAACGGCGCCGGCGGCGCCGGCGGCGAGCGGGATGCGACGGCCGCCGGGGTGGCCGCCGCCGCCGTCGAGGGCGACCCGATCGCCCTGGCCGCCTTCGATCGGGCGGGCCGCGCCCTCGCCGCCGCCATCGCGGCCACCGCGACCCTGGTGGAGACGGACATCACGGTCATCGGTGGTGGAGTGGCCGCCGCCGGCGACACCCTCTTCGCCCCGATCCGCAGACACCTCGCGGCCTACGCCACGCTTTCGTTCGTCAAGGACATCCAGGTGGTGCCGGCGATGCTGGGCACCCACGCGGGACTGATCGGCGCGGCCGCGGCGGCGACCATGCTGCTGCCTTCCCCGTCGTCGCGGCCGTCCACGTCCTGAACCTCGAAGCCGTCGGGACTCCCCGGGCCCCCGGGGTCAGGGCTTGACGGACCGGTAGTACCGGCGTGCGCCCTCGTGCAGGTCCACGGGCTCGGTGTAGATCGCCGTCCGCAGGTCCACGAGCTGCGCCGCGTGCACCTCACGGCCGACGAGGTCACGGCTGAGGATCACCGTCCGCGTCAGTTGCTCGGTGAGCTGGGGGTCGGTCCCCTCCATGGTCACCAGCAGGTTCGGCACGGCCAGGGTCGACACGGCGCTGGTGTTGCGCGCCCGCGAGTAGGTGTCCTGCGGCATCACGGCCGTCCGGTAGTAGCGCGCCGGGGAGCCGCTCTCCTGGAGCTGTTCCACCAGGTCGCCGAGCTGCACCAGCCGGATGTCGAAGCGCTCCGACAGCTCCCGCACGGCGTTGGTCGGCAGCCCGCCCGACCAGAAGAACGCGTCGATCCGGCCGGCCTCCAGCTCGCTCGGCATGGTGTCGATACCTATGGACACCGACGTGAGGTCCAGTACCGGGTCGATCTTGGCCGCCCGCAGCAGCCGCTCCGAGACCAGCCGCACCCCGGACCCCGGCTGACCGATCGCCACCCGCTTGCCGCGCAGGTCACGGGCCGACTGCACCGGGGAGCCGGCCGGGACCACGAGCTGCACGTAGTCGTCGTAGAGCCGAGCGACCCCTCGTAGTCGGTCCGCGCCGGCCCTCTGGTCGAGCTGGTACTTGGCGACCGCGTCCGCCGTCGCCACCGTGAAGTCCGCCTCGCCGGTGGCCAGCCGCTTCAGGTTCTCCTGCGAACCCTCGCTGGTCTCCAGTCGCACGTCGACGCCGGGCATGTCCCGCTTGAGCGCCTGCTCCAGCAGTTCCCCGTACCGGTGGTAGACCCCGGCCCGCGCGCCCGTGCTGAAGGTCAGCTCACCCTGCAGTTCCGGGTGCCCGAAGGGCTTCAGCCACCACGTCAGCACGCCGAGCACGGCGAGTACGGCCACCAGGACCCGCAGGGCGTGGCGCCTGCTGATCCGGGGCGGTACGAGAGGCATGGGCGCGATCCTGCCACCCGTCCGCCGTCCTGTCACGGCGCGGGCCTTCCGGCGGCCCACGGGCGAGGCCTTCTCCGCGGTGCGCCTCCGGCCGGCTCGGGTGGTCCGTCCGTACGCCGGGTCCGCGCGGGAGCCTCTTCGGCGCGGACCCGACCGGCGTCCGGGTGCGCGCGGGACCTGGACCGGTCCCGCCGTGCGGGATCTCCCGCGTGCCGGGAGGCCCCGGACCTGCTGCTCGTCCTCTTCGGTCGCCTCCTTCCCCCGGGTCGGCCGAACGAGGGACCGGAGGGCCACCGGGTACCGCCTACCCTTGTTCCATGACCAGCAGCGACCGGAGCCAGGCAGTGGACGTGAAGCGAAGCTACGAGGTGCGCACCTACGGGTGCCAGATGAACGTGCACGACTCGGAGCGGCTCTCCGGTCTGCTGGAGGACGCCGGCTACGTCCGGGCGCCCGAGGGCGCCGACGGCGACGCCGACGTCGTGGTCTTCAACACCTGCGCGGTCCGCGAGAACGCCGACAACAAGCTGTACGGCAACCTCGGGCGACTGGCGCCGATGAAGACGAAGCGCCCCGGCATGCAGATCGCCGTCGGCGGCTGTCTCGCGCAGAAGGACCGCGACACGATCGTCAAGCGGGCCCCCTGGGTCGACGTGGTCTTCGGCACGCACAACATCGGCAAGCTCCCCGTGCTGCTGGAGCGCGCCCGCATCCAGGAAGAGGCGCAGGTCGAGATCGCCGAGTCGCTGGAGGCCTTCCCCTCCACGCTCCCGACCCGCCGCGAGTCCGCGTACGCCGCCTGGGTCTCGATCTCCGTCGGCTGCAACAACACCTGCACCTTCTGCATCGTCCCGGCCCTGCGCGGCAAGGAGGAGGACCGCCGACCCGGCGACATCCTCGCCGAGGTGGAGGCCCTGGTCGCCGAGGGCGTCTCGGAGATCACCCTGCTCGGCCAGAACGTGAACGCGTACGGCTCGGACCTGGGCGACCGCGAGGCCTTCAGCAAGCTGCTGCGCGCCTGCGGACAGATCGAGGGCCTGGAGCGGGTCCGCTTCACCTCCCCGCACCCGCGCGACTTCACGGACGACGTGATCGCCGCGATGGCCGAGACCCCGAACGTGATGCCGCAGCTGCACATGCCGATGCAGTCCGGATCGGACACGATCCTCAAGGCCATGCGCCGCTCGTACCGCCAGGAGCGCTTCCTCGGCATCATCGAGAAGGTCCGCGCCGCCATCCCGCACGCGGCGATCTCCACCGACATCATCGTGGGCTTCCCCGGTGAGACGGAGGAGGACTTCCAGCAGACGATGCACGCGGTGCGCGAGGCCCGCTTCGCGAACGCGTTCACCTTCCAGTACTCCAAGCGCCCCGGGACCCCGGCGGCCGACATGGAGGGGCAGATCCCCAAGGAGGTCGTCCAGGAGCGGTACATGCGCCTGGTCGCCCTGCAGGAGGAGATCTCCTGGGACGAGAACAAGAAGCAGGTCGGCCGCACGCTGGAGGTCATGGTCGCGGAGGGCGAGGGCCGCAAGGACGGCGCCACGCACCGCCTCTCCGGCCGCGCGCCCGACAACCGCCTGGTCCACTTCACGAAGCCGGAGGCGGAGGTCCGCCCGGGCGACGTGGTCACCGTGGACATCACCTACGCGGCCCCGCACCACCTGCTGGCCGAGGGCCCGACGCAGACCGTGCGCCGCACGCGCGCCGGCGACGCCTGGGAGAAGCGCAATGCCGCTCCCGCACAGCCGGCGGGCGTCCTGCTCGGCATCCCGAAGCTGGGCGTCCCGGCACCCCTGCCGGCCGTCACCTCCGGCTGCTCGGTGCCCGCCTCCTCCTGAGGCGCGGTCCGAGGGGGGCGGGGGCGTGGCCCCCGACCGGTGCGACGCGCGGCGACGTGAGGGCGCGGCGACGCCCCTCCCACCCCGTCGGTCGGTCCGGCTAGGCTGCGGATCATGCTCGTAGCCGCCGCCGTCTGTCCCGCCCCGCCGCTGCTCGTGCCGGAGGTCGCCGCGGGGGCCGCCGCCGAACTCGGCGACGCCCGCACCGCCTGCTCCGACGCGCTGGCGGTGCTCGCCGCGTCCCGACCGGATCTGCTGGTCGTCGTCGGCGCCGCCGCCCAGGGCGGTGCGTACGACCAAGGCACCCCCGGCGGCTTCGCCGGGTTCGGCGTGGACCTGACCGTCACCCTGGGCCCCGACCTGGGCGAACCGCCGAGCGGCCACGCCACCGGGGCCACCCTCCCGACGTCCCTCGCGGTGGCCGGCTGGCTGCTCGGGCAGGCCCGCTGGGCGGCCGCCCCGGTCGCCGGCGCGGCCGTCGCCGCGGACCTCGCCCCGAGCGGCTGCGGCCTCCTCGGCGCGGATCTGGGCGGTTCCGCCGAACGGGTGGCCATGCTGGTCCTCGGGGACGGCAGCGCCTGCCGCACCCTCAAGGCCCCCGGCTACCTCGACGAGCGGGCCGCCGCCTTCGACGCGGCCGCCGCCCGTGCGCTGGGCGCCGCGGACGTGGCCGCGCTGGCCGGCATGGACGCCGCTCTCGCGGCCGAACTCCAGGTCGCCGGACGGGCCCCCTGGCAGGTGCTGGCCGGCGCAGCCGAGGGCGCGGAACTGGAAGGGCGCCTGCTGTACGAGGACGCGCCGTACGGCGTGGGGTACTTCGTCGCCGCCTGGTCCTAGCGGGCCGAGCTCCTGGCGGGCCGACCGGGGACGCCTGGGGGCCGTAGGGCTCGTGGAACGCCGAAGGGGCGCGGGACCGGCCGTAGCCCGTCCCGCGCCCCTTTCGCGGACCGCGTCAGGAAGCGGTCGGCGGCGGCGTCGGCCCGCCGGGAGCGTCCTTGTGCGCGATCTTCCCCAGGGCGTCCTTCGCCTTGCCCGTTCCGCTCGTGATCTGGCCGCTGTACTTGCCCTTGGTCTTGGAGTCCACGGCCTTGGCCACCTTGTCCAGACCCTCGCCGATCCTGCCCTCGTGCTGCTGGGCCAGGTCGCCGACCTTGTCCTTCGCCGGACCGAGCTTGGCCTTCAGATTGTCCAGCAGGCCCATGGGTCACCTTCCGTTGGCGGTCACTACGTGCGGGCGCCCTCACCGGTCTCGCTGTCCGCCGCCACCGGGGCCGCCAGCTGCTTCGGAATCTCCACGACTCCCGCCTCCGGAGACTTCTCGGCAACAGGCTCGGCCTCCTCGGCCGCACCGGACTCCGCCGTCAGGTCCACCGCCGCGACCTCCTCGGTCACGACTTCGCCCTTACGACGAAAAAACCGATCAAAAACGCCCATGTCTACTCCCGTAACGTTACTCGTGTGAGTGAAGTTCCGCGTTGACCGAACCGGCCTGCGCCGGGCGTACGCAGGGCGTATGTCCGGCCGGAACCTCGCCAGGGCAACGACCCCGCCCCCACCCCGTCACGTAACTCGATCGGGTACATGCCGTGAGGTTTGCGAGACTGGGGCCGTGAGGAAAGCAGCCCCCGCTCCGCGGGTCATCGCCGTCGTCGGTCCCACCGCGGCAGGAAAGTCCGACCTGGGCGTAGCCCTGGCCCGCCGATTCGACGGCGAGGTCGTCAACGCCGACTCCATGCAGCTGTACCGGGGGATGGACATCGGCACCGCCAAGCTGACGACGGAGGAGCGCGGCGGTGTCCCGCACCACCTCCTCGACATCTGGGACGTCACCGACACCGCCAACGTCGCCGACTACCAACGGCTGGCCCGCCTGGAGATCGACAAACTGCTCGCCGAGGGCCGCACCCCCGTCCTCGTCGGCGGATCCGGCCTGTACGTCCGGGGCGCCCTCGACGTCATGGAGTTCCCCGGGACCGACCCCGAGGTCCGCGCCCGCCTGGAGGAAGAGGTCACCCTCCGCGGCTCCGGCGCCCTGCACGCCCGACTCGCCGCCGCCGACCCGGCCGCCGCCCAGGCCATCCTGCCCAGCAACGGCCGCCGCATCGTCCGCGCGCTCGAGGTGATCGAGATCACCGGCCGCCCGTTCACCGCCAACCTGCCCGGCCACGAGTCCGTCTACGACACCGTGCAGATCGGTGTCGACGTGGCCCGCCCGGAGCTCGACGAGCGGATCGCGACGCGGGTCGACCGGATGTGGGAGGACGGGCTGGTGGACGAGGTCCGCGCGCTGGAGGCCCGCGGGCTGCGCGACGGAATCACCGCCTCCAGGGCGCTCGGCTACCAGCAGGTGCTGGCCGCGCTCGGCGGCGAGTGCACGCAGGAGGAGGCCCGGGCCGAGACCGTCCGGGCGACCAAGCGGTTCGCCCGCCGTCAGGACTCCTGGTTCCGCCGCGACCCGCGCGTGCACTGGCTCAGCGGGGCGGCCGCCGACCGGGGGGAACTCACCGGACTCGCGCAGTCGTTGGTCGAACGAGCGGTCACAGCCTGATCACGTGATGGCATCGGGACGCCTCACGCGCCAGTAGCGGGGCCGGGGGCGTGCCATCATCAAACTCGAGCGGGTGCGATCACCTGCGACGAACGGCGGCGTACTGAGTCCGAGTGGGGAGGGCGCGTGGCGATGGAGGCCGGCCCTCGCGACACCGGGCAGGACGACACCCGAAGGGAAGCGGATCCGATGCTTCTGGACGGGACGGACGGAAGGGACGGGCCCACGGGGCTCGGGCTGCCCGCCGATCCGGCGCGACTGACCCCGGACGGCCCGGACACCCCGGACTCCGCCGAGGCGGAGGCCGCCGCCGGACCCGAGTTCGAGGTCGAACTGCGCCCGCAGCGCCGCCTGCGCGTGTGGCAGATCGCCCCCATCGCGATGCTCGCCGCCACCGGTTCGCTGATGTTCGCCTTCCCGCTCGCCTTCGAGTTCGGCGACGGCGGTGCCGTGGTCGCCATGCTCGGATTCCTGATCAGCTGCTGCGCCGGAGGCTGGGGAATGATGGCCGCCCGACGGGTCGGCTACACGTGGCCCGGTCTTCCGGCCCGGGGGAGCGGCCGCCGCCCCGACTGGCGCATGGCCGCGCTGTACGCCGTCGTCGCACTGGCCGTCGTAGGTCTCGCCGTGTACCGGGTCGCCCGGCTCCGCTGACCGCCCCTCGGCCGCTGGCCGCCCCTCGGCCGGTTCCGCCCCTCGGACGGTGCGGCACCTCTGAGCTGCGGCTCGGTACCATGGGCGGGTGACGCAGACCACCCTCTCCTTCCTCAAGGGCCACGGCACCGAGAACGACTTCGTGATCGTCCCGGACCCGGACAACGCCATCGAGCTGCCCGCGTCCGCCGTCGCGAAGCTGTGCGACCGGCGCGCAGGGATCGGCGCCGACGGCGTCCTGCACGTCGTCCGGTCCGCCGCGCACCCCGAGGCCGCGCACCTGGCCGACGAGGCGGAGTGGTTCATGGACTACCGCAACAGCGACGGCTCCATCGCCGAGATGTGCGGCAACGGCGTGCGCGTCTTCGCCCGCTACCTCCAGTACGCCGGACACGTCGAGCCCGGCGACCTCTCCGTCGCCACCCGCGGCGGCGTCAAGCGCGTGCACCTCGACAAGGCCGGCGACGTCACCGTCTCCATGGGCCGTGCCGAGCTGCCCGCCGGCGAGGTCACGGTCGGCGTCGACGACCGGAGCTGGCCCGCGCGGAACGTCAACATGGGCAACCCGCACGCGGTGGCCTTCGTCGAGAGCCTCGACGACGCCGGGACCCTGTTCACCGCCCCCGCCTTCAGCCCGACGTCCGCCTACCCGGCGGGGGTCAACGTCGAGTTCGTCGTCGACCGCGGCCCCCGGCACCTCGCCATGCGCGTCCACGAGCGCGGCTCCGGCGAGACCCGCTCCTGCGGCACCGGCGCCTGCGCCGTCGCCGTGGCCGCCATCCGCCGCGACGGAGCGGACCCGGCCGTCACCGGCGACGCGGTCGCCTACACCGTCGACCTCCCCGGCGGGACCCTGATCATCACCGAACACCCCGACGGGCGGATCGACATGACCGGCCCGGCCGTGATCGTGGCTTCGGGAGAGTTCGACGAGGCCTGGCTCACCGAAACGGTTTTCGGCTGAAGCTTCCCTCTAATGGGTGATCCGTTTCACGCTGAGCGAGAGGTGGACTGCGCCACGTGGTGGGGTCGGTAACATCAGGCACCGGCCCTGAGGGCTCACCCCATGCCCACCACCGCCGGTCGAAGCCGCCGGAGGTGCCCATGAGTGCAGAGGCCACGAACCCCGAAGCACACCCCGAAGCGCGCCCTGAGCTCCGCAGACGGGGGCGGACCAGGCTCGATCTGCGCCGCCTCGGGCGTGCGGCCCTGCTCGGGCCGACGTCGCGGGACCGGCTTCCGGACGCCATCGGCCACGTGGCGGAGGCGCACCGCGCCCACCATCCGGACGCCGATTTGTCCATTCTGCGCCGCGCGTATCTCCTCGCGGAGACCTCGCACCGCGGCCAGATGCGAAAAAGTGGTGAGCCGTACATCACACATCCGCTCGCCGTTACCCTCATCCTCGCCGAACTGGGCGCCGAGACCACCACCTTGACGGCCTCTCTGCTCCACGACACCGTCGAGGACACGGACGTGACCCTCGATCAGGTCCGGGCGGAGTTCGGCGACGAGGTGTGCTTCATCGTCGACGGCGTCACCAAGGTGGAGAAGATCGACTACGGCGCCGCCGCCGAACCCGAGACCTTCCGCAAGATGCTCGTCGCCACCGGCAACGACGTCCGCGTCATGTCCATCAAACTCGCCGACCGGCTGCACAACATGCGCACCCTGGGCGTGATGCGCCCCGAGAAGCAGGCCCGCATCGCCAAGGTCACCCGCGACGTGCTCATCCCGCTCGCCGAACGACTCGGCGTCCAGGCCCTCAAGACCGAGCTGGAAGACCTCGTCTTCGCGATCCTGCACCCCGAGGAGTACGAGAGCACCCGCGCGCTCATCGCCGCCCACGCCGGCGAACGCGACCCGCTCCCCGCCATCGCCGACTCCGTACGCGGTGTCCTGCGCGAGGCCGGGATCGGCGCCGAAGTACAGGTACGACCGCGGCACTTCGTCTCCGTGCACCGCATCGCTCGCACCCGCGGCGAGCTACGCGGCTCCGACTTCGGCCGCATCCTCGTCCTCGTCGGCGAGAACGCCGACTGCTACGCCGTGCTCGGCGAGCTGCACACCTGCTTCACCCCGGTCGTCTCGGAGTTCAAGGACTTCATCGCCAGCCCGAAGTTCAACCTCTACCAGTCGCTGCACACCGCCGTTGCCACGCCCGAGGGCTACGTGGCCGAGGTCATCGTGCGGACCCGGCAGATGCACCGCGTCGCCGAGGCCGGCGTGGTCGCCCTCGGCAATCCGTACGCCACCGCGACCCCCGACGCCGCCACCGACCCGGACGAGGAGCGCGTGGACCCCACGCGGCCCGGCTGGCTGTCCCGGCTCCTCGACTGGCAGCAGTCCGCACCCGATCCGGACACCTTCTGGACCGTGCTCCGGGCGGAGCTGGCCCAGGACCGGGAGATCACCGTGTTCCGGGCCGACGGCGGGACGCTGGGCCTGCCCGCCGGCGCCAGCTGTATCGACGCCGCCTACGCGCAGCACGGCGCGGAGGCCCACGGCTGTATCGGCGCCCGGGTCAACGGGCGCCTCACCTCCCTGTCCTCCCCGCTGTCCGACGGGGACACCGTCCAGCTGCTGCTCGCGCAGGACGCCTCCTCAGGACCCGCCGCCGAGTGGTTGGACCACGCCCGGACCCCGGCGGCCCGGATCGCCATCAGCAGCTGGCTCGAAGCCCACCCCGACCGGGCCATGGCCACGACCTCGGCCGCCCGGGCACCGCTGTCGGTGGTCGGCGCCCGCGGTGGCGGGGGCAACGCCGTCGCCGACCTGCCGGACGCCACCGTGCGACTCGCCGGGTGCTGCACCCCGGTGCCGCCGGACGCCGTCGCCGGCTTCCTGGTCCGCGGCGGGGCCGTCACCGTGCACCGCATCCACTGCGCGGCGGTGGCGCAGATGCGTGCCGTGGGGCGTACCTCCGTCGCCGTGCACTGGCGGGCCACGGCGGACTGCCGGGTCACCCTGCGCGCTGAATCGTTCGGCCGCCCGCATCTACTGGCCGATCTGACCGAGGCCATCGCCCGCGAGGGGGTCGAGGTGGTCTCCGCGACCGTGGAACCGCCCGTCGAGCAGCGGGTCCGGCACAGCTACACCCTGCAGCTGCCCGACGCCGCCGGGTTGCCCGCGCTGATGCGGGCGATGCGCGACGTGCCGGGCGTGTACGACGTCAGCCGGGTGTAGCCACCGGCCGGTCGGTCGTCGGTGCCCGTCGGGTGCCCGTCGGGTCCGGACGTAGGCCGGGACGGCTCCGGACGGCCCCGTTCGGGTGGACCCGTCGCGCGTCGTTCGCAGCCGTGTGGCGGGCGCTGGTAAGCGGTGGTGGATGCAGCTCTCCTCCCCGCGCCTGCGCGCCGCCCTGCTCGCCGCGGCCTCCCTCACCCTCGTCGCCGCCGTCCTGCCCCCGCCGACGCCCCTGGGCATCGGCGACCGGCTCTTCCCGGAGCTCGGGAACCCCGGGTACGACGTGCTCTCGTACGACCTGTCCTTCGCCTACAAGGACAACCTGACCCCGCTCGACGCCGTCACCGTCATCGACGCCCGCGCCCTGGAGCGGCTGGAGCGCATCAACCTGGACTTCACCCACGGCAAGGTGGCGTCCGCCGAGGTCAACGGGGAGCCGGCGCGGTTCGAGAGCGCGGGGGAGGACCTCGTGCTCACTCCCGCGCGCCCGGTGGCGGAGCGCATGCCGCTGCGCATCACCATCCGGCACACCAGCGACCCGCGCGGCCGCGGGGACGGCGGCTGGGTGCCCACGGAGGACGGCCTGGCCATGGCCAACCAGGCGGACGCCGCCCACCGGGTCTTCCCCTGCAACGACCACCCCGCCGACAAGGCGCTCTTCACCTTCCGGATCACCGCACCGGCCGGGCTCACGGCCGTCGCCAACGGGGAATCGGTCGCCCCCGCCGTACGGCTCGGACCCACGACGACCTGGACGTACCGGACCCGGCACCCGATGGCCACCGAGCTGGCCCAGGTCTCCGTGGGCCGTTCCGCGGTCGTGCACGGCACCGGCCCGCACGGGCTGCCGCTGCGCGACGTGGTGCCCGCCCAGGACCGGGAGCGCCTGGACCCCTGGCTGAAGAAGACCGCGGGCCACATCGAGTGGATGGAGGAGCGGGTCGGCCGCTACCCCTTCGAGAACTACGGGGTGCTGATCGCGCGGGCCACGACCGGCTTCGAGCTGGAGACGCAGACGCTCTCGCTCTTCGAGAGCAACCTGTTCGCGGGTGAGGGCTACCCCGACTGGTACGTCGAGTCCGTGATGGTCCACGAACTCGCCCACCAGTGGTTCGGCGACAGCGTCACCCCGCGGACCTGGTCCGACCTGTGGCTCAACGAGGGACACGCCACCTGGTACGAGGCCCTCTACGCGGACGGGCTCGGCAAGTACTCCCTGGAGCGGCGCATGCGCGAGGCGTACCAGCGCTCCGACCAGTGGCGGGCGGCGGGCGGCCCGCCGGCCGCCCCGAAGGCCGCCGCGGCCGGAGAGAAGATCGGGCTGTTCCGGCCGGTGGTCTACGACGGGTCCGCGCTGATCCTCTACGCCCTGCGGCAGGAGATCGGCGCCGAGGCCTTCGACCGGATCGAGCGGCGCTGGGTCGCGGAGAACCGGGACGGGATCGCGGGGACGGCCGACTTCGTCCGCCTGGCCTCGCAGGAGGCGGGCCGCGACCTGGCGGCCTTCCTGGAGCCCTGGCTGTACGGGACCACGACCCCGCCGATGCCGGGGCACCCGGAGTGGAGCGGCAAGGCGGCCGCGGCGCCGGGCAAGGCGTCCTGAGCGCCGCCCGCGACGGCCGCGGACTCGGCCCCGCCGCGGCCTCCGGTGGGGCCGCGGCGGGTCGGAGCGCCCAATAAAGGGTGTGACCGGTGAGGAACGGGCATGTCACCATCGACGGGGCCGCGCGGGGAATCCCCCGGCGGTGTGACACGTTGGACGTGACAGTTAACGTGACACTGCTATTCGAATCGACGTAAGGATCCAATGACCTCCTCTTCTTCCCCTTCCCAGGACGCGCGGGACGCACAGGACGCACAGGATGCGCGGGACCCGCAGAGCTTCACCGAGAGCCTTCGGGCCGATGCCCTGATGGAAGAGGACGTCGCCTGGAGCCACGAGATCGACGGAGAGCGGGACGGCGACCAGTTCGACCGCTCCGAGCGCGCGGCCCTGCGCCGCGTCGCCGGTCTCTCCACCGAGCTCGAGGACGTCACCGAGGTCGAGTACCGCCAGCTCCGCCTGGAGCGCGTGGTTCTCGTCGGTGTCTGGACCTCCGGAACGGTGCAGGACGCGGAGAACTCCCTCGCGGAGCTCGCCGCCCTCGCCGAGACCGCGGGCGCCCTCGTCCTCGACGGCGTGATGCAGCGCCGCGACAAGCCCGACCCGGCCACCTTCATCGGTTCCGGCAAGGCCCGCGAGCTGCGCGACATCGTCATGGAGAGCGGGGCGGACACCGTCGTCTGCGACGGCGAGCTCAGCCCCGGCCAGCTCATCGCTCTCGAAGACGTCGTCAAGGTGAAGGTGGTCGACCGGACCGCCTTGATCCTCGACATCTTCGCCCAGCACGCCAAGTCCCGAGAGGGCAAGGCGCAGGTCGCGCTCGCGCAGATGCAGTACATGCTGCCGCGACTGCGTGGCTGGGGTGCCTCGCTGTCCCGTCAGATGGGTGGCGGCGGCGGTGGCGGCATGGCCACCCGAGGCCCCGGTGAGACCAAGATCGAGACCGACCGGCGCCGGATCCGCGAGAAGATGGCGAAGATGCGCCGGGAGATCGCGGAGATGAAGACCGGCCGTGACATCAAGCGGCAGGAACGGCGTCGCAACAAGGTGCCCTCGGTCGCCATCGCCGGTTACACCAACGCGGGCAAGTCCTCGCTGCTCAACCGCCTCACGGGCGCGGGCGTACTGGTGGAGAACGCGCTGTTCGCCACCCTCGACCCGACCGTGCGCCGGGCCGAGACGCCGAGCGGCCGGGTCTACACCCTGGCCGACACCGTCGGCTTCGTCCGGCACCTGCCCCACCACCTGGTCGAGGCCTTCCGCTCCACGATGGAGGAGGTCGGGGACTCCGACCTGATCCTGCACATCGTGGACGGTTCGCACCCGGCACCGGAGGAGCAGCTGGCGGCCGTGCGCGAGGTGATCCGCGAGGTCGGCGCGGTGAACGTGCCCGAGATCGTCGTGATCAACAAGGCGGACGCCGCGGATCCGCTCGTCCTGCAGCGGCTGCTGCGGATCGAGCGGCACTCCATCGCCGTCTCGGCGCGGACGGGCCTGGGCATCGAGGAACTCCTCGCGCTCATCGACTCCGAGCTGCCGCGCCCCGAGGTCGAGGTGGAGGCCATGGTGCCGTACACGCGCGGCTCGCTGGTCGCCAAGGCGCACGCCGAGGGCGAGGTGATCTCCGAGGAGCACACCGCGGACGGCACCCTGCTCAAGGCGCGGGTCCACCAGGAACTGGCGGCGGACCTTGCGCCGTACGCGCTCGCGAAGCACTGAGCGAGCGTGCCGGACGGTGTGACGGCGTGACGGTGTGACGGCTGAGGCCCCCCTGCGGTGCAGGAGGGCCTCAGCCGCTACGTGGACTACATGGACTACTTGAACTTGCGGCTGACGGCGTCGAAGATGCCCTTCGCCTCCGGACCCAGCCGGGGTCCGGCCAGCCAGCCCGCCTTGGCCGGCCCGATCGAGGTGTTCGACACGAGCGCCGGCTTGCCGTCGGAGCCTGCCGAGACCCAGCCACCACCGGAGGAACCGCCGGTCATGGTGCAGCCGATGCGGTACATCACCGGGTCGTTCGCGTTCAGGGACAGCCGGCCCGGCCGGTCCGTGCACTGGAAGGCGCGCTGGCCGTCGAAGGGCGCCGCCGCCGGATAGCCCGTCGCCGTGATGCTTCCGACCTTCTGCACGGCCTGCGCGTTGAACTCCACCGGGAGTGCCGAACCGACGACCTCCTCCAGGGACTTGGTGCTGCCCTTCTCGGGCGTCACGTGCAGCACCGCGAAGTCGTACGGGGCACCCGCGCCACCGGTCGGACCGCCGCCCGCGATCCACTGGTCGGAGGTCTGCGCCCAGTCGCTCCACCAGACGCCGAACGGGGCGACCGTCTCGCGGGGCGCGCCCTTGAGCTGAGCCGCCTGCTTGCCCGCGTTGTTGTAGGAGGGGACGAAGGCGATGTTGCGGTACCAGCCGCCGGCCTTGCCCGCGTGCACGCAGTGGCCCGCGGTCCAGACCATGTTCGACTTGCCGGGGTGGGCGGGGTCCTTGACCACGGTGGCCGAGCAGACCATCGAGCCCTCGGGGCCGTCGAAGAACACCTTGCCGGCCGCCGGAACGCTCGTGTGGTAGGGCGGGTTGGCCTGCTTGGCCGCCACCGGTACCGGGGTCGGGTCGGTGACGCCCTGGTCCTTGCCCGCGTCGGGGTCGACGGCCGGGCGCTGCGGCTGCTCGGCGTCACGCATGCGGTCCGGGTCCCACAGGCCCTCGATGACCGGGTTGATGTAGTCGCCCGCCTCGCGGAGCCAGTCCTCCCGCTTCCAGTTCTTCCACTCACCCCCCTTCCACTTCTCCAGGTCGATGCCGTGCTCCTTGAGCTTGTCCTTGAGCTGGTCGGGGATTTTTATCCCGTCCTGGCCCGGCAGGCTCGCCGCCACGGTCGGCTTGGCGTCGCCGCCGGCCTCCCCGTCGCCGGGGCCGCAGGCACCCGCGGTCAGCGCGAGCGTGGCCGCGCACAGAATCGCGGTGACCGGTCGGTTCGATCGCATGTCGTTCGTCCCCCTGGGAGTTCGAGGAGTGGAGTGCAGGCCCCCACTATGCCGCTGTGGCCCAGGACGACCTAGGCCGGGGCCGCGGTTCCTGAGGTTCTTCCCCTTACAGGACAAGGATCTTGAGTCAACCCGTGATCCCTCGCCGTCACCGTCGTTGGTACGTACGGGGGATGGGGGAGCAGCGTTCATGTTCGAGATGCAATCCGGAAGAGCAATCAGTGCGGGAGGACCGACACTCGTGGCTGTCACCGAGCCGGCCGCGGCGGCGGCCGCGACAGAGATCCCGCCTCACGTGCCTCCACAAGTGCCGCCACAAGTGCCGCCACAGGGAAGTCGGGGGACGATTCCGGACGGATCCGACGATTCGGATGTATGCGGCGGGCCGGAGGGTTCCGTCGCCTCCGACGGCATCCTGCGCAGGCAGGCGCAGCGGGAGTCCGCCGCCCGGACGTACGCCCGCTCGCTGCCCATCGTTCCGGTGCGCGCCCGCGGACTGACCATCGAGGGCGCGGACGGGCGGCGTTACCTCGACTGCCTCTCCGGCGCCGGGACGCTCGCCCTCGGGCACAACCATCCGGTGGTGCTCGAAGCCATCCGAGGTGTCCTCGACTCGGGGGCCCCGCTGCACGTGCTCGACCTCGCGACCCCGGTCAAGGACGCCTTCACCACCGAGCTGTTCGCCAACCTGCCGCCCGAGCTGGCCGCCGACGCGCGCATCCAGTTCTGCGGACCGGCCGGCACGGACGCCGTGGAGGCCGCCCTCAAGCTGGTGCGCACCGCGACCGGTCGCTCCGGGCTGCTCGCCTTCACCGGGGCCTACCACGGCATGACCGCCGGAGCCCTGGACGCCTCGGGTGGCGCCCCCGGGGTACGGGTGACCCGGCTGCCCTACCCGCAGGACCTTCGCTGCCCGTTCGGCGTCGGTGGCCCCGAGGGCGCCGAACTCTCCGCGCGCTGGACGGAGAACCTGCTCGACGACCCGAAGGGCGGGGTGCCCGCCCCCGCCGGCATGATCGTCGAACCCGTGCAGGGCGAGGGCGGGGTGATCCCCGCCCCGGACGGCTGGTTGCGCCGGATGCGGGAGATCACCGCGGCGCGGGGTATCCCGCTGATCGCCGACGAGGTGCAGACGGGCGTCGGCAGGACCGGTGCCTTCTGGGGAGTCGACCACGCCGGGGTGGTGCCCGACGTCATGGTCCTCTCCAAGGCGATCGGCGGGAGCCTGCCGCTCGCGGTGATCGTGTACCGGGCCGGCCTGGACGTGTGGGCCCCCGGCGCGCACGCCGGCACCTTCCGCGGTAACCAGCTCGCCATGGCCGCCGGTACCGCCACGCTCGCCTTCGTCCGCGAGAACCGGCTCGCCGAGCGCGCCGCCGCCCTGGGGGAGCGGATGCTGGCGGCCCTGCGCGGGCTGGCCTGTGGCCATCCCTGCATCGGGGAGGTACGGGGCAGGGGCCTGATGATCGGCGTCGAACTGGTCGACCCCGACACCGGGGTCGCGGCGCCGGCCCTCGCCGCCGCCGTCCGTCAGGAGTGCCTGGACCGCGGCCTGATCGTCGAGCTCGGCGGCCGCCACGGCGCCGTGGTCCGTCTCCTTCCCCCGCTGACCCTGACCGACGAGCAGGCCGCGGCGGTCCTCGACCGCCTGGCCGACGCCATCCCGGCCGCCGCCCGCCGGACCCACTGACCCGCACCCCGAGGACCCGCGATGCCTGACCCGCACCAGTCGACCCCCGTCACGGAGACCCAGCAGCCGTCTCCCGACCGGCTCGCCCCAGCGCCGGGACCGGCCCCGGCGCACTCGGCTCCCGAGGCGGTCGCCCCGGGGTGGCCGACATCGCCGTCCGGCACCACGGCGCGGCTCCGGGAAGCGGCGGAGCCGCCGGCCCCGACGCCCTTGCCCGGTGCGCCCGGTACGCCCGATGTGCTCGAGCCGCAGGGCCCGGGTCCGGCCGTGGGCCCGTCGGCCCGGCTCGTACCCGCCGAGGACGCGCCGACCCCGGCCCCGGCCCGCACGCTGCCCTACCCGGACGGGGCCACGCCCGAGCACCCGCGGCAGGACCCGGCGGGCGCACCCGACGCACCGGGTCAACTCCCCCCGGCGGAGGCGGCCGCGGCCGCCTCCGCCGGGTCCGGGGCCGCCACCGACGCCGGGGCGACGGCCACCGTCCCGCGGCAGAAGGACGGCATCCCACCCCGGCCCCGTACCGGATGGACGAGCCCCCTCCGCCTGGAGCCGACCACACTGCCCGACCTCCTCAACCACCCCGACCCGGCCGTCGCCGCCGAGGCCGCGGCGGTCGAGAACCTGCTCCGCTGCTGGGTCCGCGAATCCGGTCTCGGCCGCCCCGACGGCCCTGCCGGAACGCCCCTGCGCATCCCCCTTCCCGCCTCCGGCACCGCCCTGCTCGTCCCGGTCCGCCACTGGTCCCACGCGGGCTGGCACCGATTCGGCGCGGTCCGCCTCGAAGGCACCACGGCCGCCGCGCCCTCCCTCGACGCCGTCACGATCGCCGCGCTCATCGCCCGTGAGGGCACGAGCGGTGGCCGAGGCGCCGCCGACCTCGTCGGCCGCGTCGCCGACTCGGTCCGGCGTACCGCCGAATTCATCGCCGACCGGCGGGAACGCCCCACCGCCCCGGCCCCCGTCGGCGGGGACCGCTTCCTCACCGCCGAACAGGCACTCCTGCTCGGCCACCCCCTCCAGCCGGACCCGAAGAGTCGCGAAGGACTCTCCGAGGCCGAGGTACGCCGCTACTCACCCGAACTCCACGGCTCCTTCCCCCTGCACTGGTTCGCGGTCGAACCCGCCGCCCTGGCGAGCGAATCGGCCTGGACCGAGAGCGGCCGCCCCGTCTCCGCCCCGCAGCTCCTCGGCCGGCTCGCCCCCGGGCTCCCGCTGCCCCATGGCACCACCCCCCTTCCCCTGCACCCCTGGCAGGCCCGCGACCTGCTCCAGCGCCCCGCCGTCACCGCCCTGCGCGACGCGGGACTCCTGCACGACCTGGGCCCGCACGGCGAGCCCTGGTACCCCACCTCCTCCGTCCGCACCGTCCACCGCCCGGGCGCCCCCGCGATGCTCAAGCTCTCCCTGGGCCTGCGCATCACCAACTCCCGCCGCGAGAACCTCCGCAAGGAACTCCACCGCGGCGTCGAGGTGCACCGGCTGCTCCGCACCGGCCTCGCCGAGCAGTGGCAGGCCTCCCACCCCGCCTTCGACATCGTCCGCGACCCCGCCTGGGTCGCCGTCGACGCCCCGGACGGAACCCCCGTACCCGGACTCGACGCCCTGCTGCGCCACAACCCCTTCCGCTCGGGCGACGACCCCGTCTGCATCGCCGCACTCACCGCTCCCCGCCCCTGGCCCGGCCGAACCACGATGAGCTCGCGCCTCGCCGAACTCGTCACCGGCCTCGCCACCGCCACCGGCCACACCACGTCCGCCGTCGCCGCCGAGTGGTTCCTGCGCTACCTCGACCACGTGGTCCTGCCGGTCCTCGCCTTCGACGCGCTCGCCGGCATCGCCCTCGAAGCGCACCAGCAGAACACCCTCGTGCTCCTCGACCCGGCAGGCTGGCCGATCGGCGGCCGCTACCGCGACAACCAGGGCTACTACTTCCGCGAATCCCGCCGCGCGGAACTGGAGCACCGGCTCCCCGGCATCGGAAGCGCCAGCGACACCTTCGTCTCCGACGCCGTCACCGACGAACGCTTCGCCTACTACCTCGGCATCAACAACGTGCTCGGCCTCATCGGTGCCTTCGGGTCCCAGCGCCTCGCGGACGAACGCGTGCTCCTCGCCGCCTTCCGCCGCTTCCTCGCCAAGTCCGCGGGCCTCGGCCCGCTCCCCGCGCGGCTGCTCGACTCGCCCACCCTGCGCTGCAAGGCGAATCTGCTCACCCGCCTGGGCGGTCTCGACGAGCTGGTCGGCCCCGTCGACACCCAGTCCGTCTACGTCACCATCACCAACCCCCTTCACGATTGACGCGTCGGCGCCGACGCGGAGAAGAGCCCCCGATGCCCTCCACCGACACCCCGGCCGCAGCTCCGGCGGCCGGATCCGCCCACGACATCCGCTCTGCCACAGGCTTCGTCGAAGGCACCGGCACCATGCGCGAACAACGCCTCGACGTGGACCTGTTGCCCCTGCTCGCCGAGGCCGACCTGCTCGATTCCCCCGCCATCTGGGGCAGCGTCACCACACCCGCCGGAAATTTCCGCCTCGAACCCGTGCGGCCCGGCCGGGACCTGGACCTGCTCACCGGATGGATGAACGATCCCGAAGTGGCCGCCTACTGGGAGCTCGCCGGCCCCGCCGCGATCACCGCCGCCCACCTACGGGCCCAGCTCGACGGCGACGGCCGCAGCATCCCCTGCCTCGGCCTCCTCGACGGCACACCGATGAGCTACTGGGAGATCTACCGGGCCGACCTCGACCCGCTCTCCGGTCACTACCCGGCGCGCCCCCACGACATGGGTATCCACCTGCTCATCGGAGACGGCACGAACCGCGGGCGCGGACTGGGAACAGCTCTGCTACGCGCCGTCGCCGACCTGGTCCTCGGCAACCGCCCCCGCTGCACACGCGTCGTCGCGGAACCGGACATCCGCAACACCCCCTCCGTATCGGCCTTCCTGAGCTCCGGTTTCCGCTGCTCCGCGGAAATCGACCTTCCCGAGAAGCGGGCCGCCCTGATGATCCGGGAGCGGGTGCTGCGCAATCTCCTCTGAGTGCCGCCCCGCAAACCCCGACCGTCGTCGGTAGCTCGCACCTCTCCCTTCGATAACTCTGCGTGACGAAGCAAAGTTCCCGACCTCCGAGGAGTCCCGTGCCGAACTTCCCCGTAGCCCCCGACGCGGCCGACCCCGCCGTGCCACCGTCGCCCCAGCATCCCTGCACCCCGCCCGAACTCACCCGCGCGACCTGGGACTTCGCCGCCCGTCGGCTGCTCGCCAAGATGCTCGGCGAATTCGCCTACGAGGAGATCATCCGTCCAGTCCCCGCACCGGCCGCCTCGGGAGACGCCTGGACGCTGGCCCTCGACGACGGCAGCAGCCTCGGCTTCCGTGCCCGCCGCCGCTCGTACGGCAGCTGGCACGTCACTCCGGACACGATCACCCTCACCCCACCGGCACCCGAGCCGACCTCACCGCCCGCACCGACCGAGCCCGGCGACCTCGGCAGCCCGACCGCCTTCGGGGACCCGTACGCCTTCCTCATCCGGGCCCGTACCCTCCTCGGCCTCGACGGTCCCACCCTCGGTCACCTCGTCCGCGAGCTCACCGCCGACGCCCGGCTCGACCACACCGCGCTCACCGCCGACGTCCTCGCCGACCTCGACTACGCCGCCCTCGAAGGTCACCAGACCGGCCACCCCTGGCTCGTCCCCAACAAGGGCCGCATCGGACTCTCCGCCTCCGACACCGCAGCCTGGGCCCCCGAGGCGCGCACCCGCCAGCGGTTGCCCTGGCTCGCCGCCCACACCTCGCTCGCCGCCTACCGGGGGACCGCCGGCCTGGAGGATCCCGCCCGCCTCTACACCGCCGAGCTCGGCCCCGTCACCCGGGCCACCTTCGACCGGTGTCTGCGCGACCGCGGCCTCGACCCGCTCCACTACCTCTACCTCCCGGTCCACCCCTGGCAATGGGACGAGGTCGTCCTCCCGCTCTTCGCGCCCGCGCTCGCCTCCGGTGCCCTGGTACCGCTCCCCGCCGACCCAGACGTACGCATCCCGCAGCAGTCCGTCCGCACCTTCCTCAACCTCAGCCGCCCCGACCGGCACAGCGTCAAACTCCCGCTCTCCGTCTTCAACACCATGGTCTGGCGCGGACTGCCGTCCGACCTCGCGCTCGCGGCCCCCGCCGTCACCGCCTGGATCCACTCCCTCCGCGACGGCGACCCCTTCCTCCGGGACGAGTGCCGGGTCGTCCTGCTCGGCGAGGTCGCCTCCGTCACCGTCCGTCACCCCGTGTACGACGAGCTCCCCGAGGTCCCGTACCAGTACAAGGAGCTCCTCGGCGCGATCTGGCGCGAGCCCCTCACCGGTCTGCTGGCGCCGGGCGAGCGTGCCCGCACCCTCGCCTCGCTCCTCCACACCGACCCGCGCGGCCGGTCCTTCACCGCCGAACTCGTCGCCCGGTCCGGGCTGAGCCCCGCCGTCTGGCTGCAGCACCTCTTCGACGCCCTGCTGCCCCCGCTGCTCCACTTCCTCTACCGATACGGCACCGTGTTCTCCCCGCACGGCGAGAACACCATCGTGATCTTCGACGAGCACGACGTCCCCGTCCGGCTCGCCGTCAAGGATTTCGTGGACGACGTGAACATCACCGACGAACCGCTGCCCGAGCTGGAGTCCCTGCCCGACGAGGTCCGGGCGGTGCTGCTCACCGAGCCCGCGGACTTCCTGCCCCAGTTCATCCACTCCGGGCTCTTCGTCGGCGTCTTCCGCTACCTCTCGGCCCTGTGCGAGGACGGCCTCGGCGTCCCGGAGAGCGAGTTCTGGTCCCTCGTACGGGCGGAGATCCTGCGCCACCAGGCCCGCTTCCCGGAGCTCAAGGACCGCCACGAGCTCTTCGACCTGCTCGGCGAACGCATCGGACGGCTCTGCCTGAACCGGAACCGGCTCTACGAGGACGGGTACCGGGACCGTCCCGACCGCCCGCACGCCGTGCAGCACGGCACCGTACCCAACCCTCTGTACCGGCCATGATTGCTCGCCGGTGCGCCCACTGTCGGTGCCGCCCCGTAGGGTTGGCAGTGCTATGACGAAGCCCTCCCTCCCCGACCTGCTGCACGCCGCCGTCTCCGCCGTCGGCGGCACGGAGCGCCCCGGCCAGGTGGCCATGGCCGAAGCCGTCGCCGAAGCGATCGACGACAACTCCCACCGCCTGATCCAGGCCGGTACCGGCACCGGTAAGTCCCTCGGATATCTGGTGCCGGCCCTCGCCCACGGCGAGCGCGTGGTCGTCGCCACGGCGACCCTCGCCCTCCAGCGGCAGCTCGTCGAGCGCGATCTGCCACGGACGGTGGAGGCACTGCACCCGCAGCTGCGCCGCCGCCCGCAGTTCGCCATGCTCAAGGGCCGGTCCAACTACCTCTGTCTGCACCGCCTGCACGAGGGCGCTCCGCAGGACGAGGAGGACGGCCTCTTCGACCAGTTCGAGGCGGCCGCACCCACCAGCAAGCTCGGCCAGGACCTGCTGCGCATGCGCGACTGGGCGGACGAGACCGAGACCGGTGACCGCGACGACCTGACCCCGGGCGTCTCGGACAAGGCCTGGTCGCAGATCTCCGTCTCCTCCCGCGAGTGCCTGGGCGCGACGAAGTGCGCGTACGGTGCCGAGTGCTTCGCGGAGGCCGCCCGTGAGCGGGCCAAGCTCGCGGACGTGGTCGTCACCAATCACGCCCTGCTCGCCATCGACGCCATCGAGGGCGCCCCGGTGCTGCCGCAGCACGAGGTGCTGATCGTGGACGAGGCCCACGAGCTGGTCTCCCGGGTCACCGGGGTCGCCACCGGCGAACTCACCCCGGGCCAGGTCAACCGAGCCGTGAAGCGTGCCGCCAAGCTGGTCGACGAGAAGACTGCGGACGCCCTGCAGACCGCCTCCGAAACGTTCGAGCGGGTCATGGAGCTGGCGCTCCCCGGCCGGCTGGAGCAGATCCCCGAGGACCTCGGCTACGCGCTGATGTCCCTGCGGGACTCCGCGCGCAATGTGATCTCGGCGATCGGGGCGACCAGGGACAAGTCAGTCCACGACGAGGACGCGGTACGCAAGCAGGCACTGGCCGCCGTGGAGAGCATCCACGGGGTGGCGGAGCGGATCACCAACGGCTCCGAGTACGACGTCGTCTGGTACGAGCGCCACGACCGCTTCGGCGCCACCCTCCGGGTCGCCCCCCTGTCGGTCTCCGGCCTGCTGCGCGAGAAGCTGTTCGAGGACCGCTCCGTGGTCCTCACCTCCGCCACCCTCAAGCTGGGCGGCGACTTCAACGGGGTCGCGGCCTCCCTCGGCCTGTCCGCCGAGGGGGTCGAAGGGGACGACGTACCCGTCTGGCGCGGCCTCGACGTCGGCTCTCCCTTCGACTACCCGAAGCAGGGCATCCTCTACGTCGCCAAGCACCTGGCCACGCCGGGCCGCGAGGGAACCCGCGGCGACATGATGGACGAGCTCGCCGAGCTGATCGAGGCGGCCGGCGGCCGCACCCTCGGTCTCTTCTCCTCGATGCGCGGCGCCAAGGCGGCCGCCGAGGAGCTGCGCGGCCGGCTCGACAACCCGATCCTGCTCCAGGGCGAGGAAACGCTCGGCGAGCTGATCAAGTCCTTCGCCGCCGACCCGAAGACCTGCCTGTTCGGGACGCTCTCGCTCTGGCAGGGCGTGGACGTGCCCGGCCCCAGCTGCCAGCTCGTCGTCATGGACAGGATCCCCTTCCCGCGCCCCGACGACCCGCTGATGAGCGCGCGCCAGAAGTCGGTCGAAGAGCACGGAGGCAACGGCTTCATGGCCGTCGCGGCCACGCACGCCGCGCTGCTGATGGCTCAGGGCGCGGGCCGTCTCGTACGGGCCTCGGGCGACCGGGGTGTCGTCGCGGTTCTCGACCCCCGGCTGGCGACGGCCCGGTACGGGAGCTTCCTGCGGGCCACGCTGCCCGACTTCTGGTACACCACGGACCGCAATCAGGCCCGTCGTTCCCTGGCGGCGATCGACGCGACGGCCAAGGCCGACGGAAAGTAGTCCCGTCCCCGCCGGTTCCGGGGCATGAACAACCCCCGGAACCGGCGCAGTGGGTTCCGGGGGCTGAATAGGGGCGGCGGGGGTCAGACCCGACGCAGTACCGCGACGACCTTGCCGAGGATGGTCGCCTCGTCGCCGGGAATCGGCTGGTAGGCGGCGTTGTGCGGGAGGAGCCAGACATGGCCGTCCTCGCGCTTGAATCGCTTGACCGTGGCCTCGCCGTCGAGCATCGCGGCGACGATGTCGCCATTCTCCGCGACGGGCTGGCGACGTACCGTGACCCAGTCACCGTCACAGATGGCGGCTTCGATCATCGAGTCGCCGACGACCTTGAGGACGAAGAGTTCGCCGTCACCGACCAGCTGGCGGGGGAGCGGGAAGACGTCCTCGACCGACTCCTCGGCGAGGATCGGTCCGCCGGCCGCGATCCGGCCGACCAGGGGAACGTAGGAGGCGGCGGGCTTGCCGGTGGTGTCCGTGGGCTGCGAGCTCGGCTGGTCGGAGCCGCGCACCTCGTAGGCCCGCGGGCGGTGCGGGTCACGGCGCAGGAAGCCCTTGCGCTCCAGGGCCATCAGCTGATGTGCGACGGAGGAGGTGCTGGACAGGCCGACCGCCTGGCCGATCTCCCGCATCGACGGCGGGTAACCGCGACGCTGCACGGAATCGCGAATGACCTCGATGACCCTCCGCTGCCGGTCCGTGAGTCCGGAGCTGTCGGCGCGGATGCCTGGAGGTCGACCTGGCAGCGAGCGTGCGGGGCGTACTACGGGCTCCGCATCCGGGTTCAGGTTTGCGTCGTTCATGGCATGCACCGGCTCGAGTCGGCTCTGGGAGCGGTTCTGGGCAGTGATGGCGGCACTGTCTGCGGTGGTGGTCACGTCGGCCCCTCTCGAAATGTTCTCCCTAGCTGGACAACGGTAGTAGCTTTCGAAAGGTTGCGCCAAACACACGTTCGAGTGAAAAATCGGAGATCGTCCCGCGTGTGCATATCAAGAGGTGTATGGACGATCGGTTGGCCGAACGCGGGTTCGGCTCGACATCCGCCGTTTACGGTACCCTTCCCGGTCGGATCGCCGCCTTCCGGGCCTGCGCCCAGTGTGGCACCGGGAGGCCTCGTGTCCGCCCATCGGACGCCGCGACACGCAGAGCCGCGCAAATCCGCCACAACCCAAGATCTAGTGGTTGGATGAGCGCTGCCACCCAGAGGTTGTGGTCCTCGGGTCTTCCGAGACCCTCGGCATCGCATATGCTGGTGGCTGCTTCACGAGCCCCCGACGGAGTCCGCCTCCGTCGTTCAGGGGCTCCGTGGGGTGATTCGGTCGTGCCAAAACGAAGGGTGAGGGAACCATGCACTGCCCCTTCTGCAGGCACCCCGACAGCCGCGTCGTCGACAGTCGCACGACGGACGACGGCACGTCGATCCGCCGGCGCCGTCAGTGCCCCGACTGCTCCCGTCGCTTCACGACGGTGGAGACGGCCTCGCTGATGGTGATCAAGCGCAGCGGCGTCACGGAACCTTTCAGTCGTACCAAGGTCATCTCCGGCGTGCGCAAGGCGTGCCAGGGGCGGCCGGTCACCGAGGACGCCCTCGCCAAGCTCGGCCAGCGGGTCGAGGAGGCGCTGCGCGCCACCGGGAGTGCCGAGCTGACCACCCACGACGTGGGTCTGGCCATACTCGGCCCGTTGCAGGAGCTCGACCTGGTCGCGTACCTGCGGTTCGCTTCCGTCTACAAAGCTTTCGACACCCTTGAAGACTTCGAGACCGCCATCGCGGAACTCCGCACTCCGCGGTCTCATCCTGAAGAGTGCGAGCTCGGGAGGACCGCCCAGGTCCCCGTGCCCGCCTCCGCCGCCGACTGATCGGACCACCCGTGTCGCGGCGCTCACGCGTCGTGACACGGCCGATCGGCCAGGCGAAGAGACGTAGATACAAGACACAGCACCGTGCCGCGGAATATCGATGGCACTTTAGGGCGTTTTTGCCCGCATATGGGAGGAAGCGGCATGACAGAGACGGCGAGCAGCTCGGCACGTGGTTCCCGCGCCAAGGGGACCAAGGCTGCCAAGGGCGGCCTGCGTATCGAGCGCATCCACACCACCCCGGGCGTGCACCCTTACGACGAGGTGAGCTGGGAGCGCCGTGACGTCGTCATGACCAACTGGCGCGACGGCTCGGTCAACTTCGAGCAGCGTGGCGTGGAGTTCCCCGACTTCTGGTCGGTGAACGCGGTCAACATCGTCACCAGCAAGTACTTCCGCGGCGCGGTCGGCACCCCGCAGCGCGAGACCGGTCTCAAGCAGCTGATCGACCGGATCGTGAAGACGTACACGAAGGCCGGCGAGGACTTCGACTACTTCACCTCGCCCGCGGACGCGGAGATCTTCGAGCACGAGCTGACCTACGCCCTGCTCCACCAGATCTTCAGCTTCAACTCCCCGGTGTGGTTCAACGTCGGTACGCCCCAGCCGCAGCAGGTCTCCGCCTGCTTCATCCTGGCCGTCGACGACTCCATGGAGTCGATCCTCGACTGGTACAAGGAAGAGGGCATGATCTTCAAGGGCGGCTCCGGCGCCGGCCTGAACCTCTCCCGCATCCGCTCCTCCAAGGAGCTCCTCTCCTCCGGCGGCAACGCCTCCGGCCCGGTCTCCTTCATGCGCGGCGCCGACGCGTCCGCCGGAACGATCAAGTCCGGTGGCGCCACCCGCCGCGCGGCCAAGATGGTCGTCCTGGACGTGGACCACCCCGACGTCGAGGCCTTCATCGAGACCAAGGTGAAGGAGGAGGAGAAGATCCGCGCCCTGCGTGACGCGGGCTTCGACATGGACCTGGGCGGCGACGACATCACGTCCGTCCAGTACCAGAACGCCAACAACTCCGTCCGTGTGAACGACGAGTTCATGACGGCCGTCGAGAACGGCACCCAGTTCGGCCTGCGGGCCCGGATGACCGGTGAGGTCATCGAGAAGGTCGACGCCAAGGCGCTCTTCCGCAAGCTCGCCGAGGCCGCGTGGGCCTGTGCCGACCCGGGCATCCAGTACGACGGTGTGATCAACAACTGGCACACCTGCCCCGAGTCCGGCCGCATCACCGCGTCCAACCCGTGCAGCGAGTACATGCACCTGGACAACACGTCCTGCAACCTCGCCTCGCTCAACCTGATGAAGTTCCTGAACGACGACGGCAAGGGCAACCAGTCCTTCGACGCCGAGCGCTTCGCCAAGGTCGTCGAGCTGGTCATCACCGCGATGGACATCTCCATCTGCTTCGCGGACTTCCCGACGCAGAAGATCGGCGACAACACCCGCGCCTTCCGCCAGCTGGGCATCGGCTACGCCAACCTCGGCGCCCTGCTGATGGCCACCGGCCACGCGTACGACTCCGACGGCGGCCGCACCCTCGCCGCGTCGATCACCTCGCTGATGACCGGTACCGCGTACAAGCGCTCCGCCGAGCTGGCCGCAGTCGTCGGCCCGTACGACGGCTACGCCCGCAACGCCGAGTCGCACAAGCGCGTCATGAAGCAGCACGCCGACGCCAACTCCGTCGCGCCGCGCACCGAGGACCTGGACAACAGCATCTGGGCCGCGGCCACCGAGGCCTGGCAGGACGTCTTGCGCCTCGGCGAGAAGAACGGCTTCCGTAACTCCCAGGCCTCCGTCCTCGCGCCGACCGGCACCATCGGTCTCGCGATGTCCTGCGACACCACCGGTGTCGAGCCGGACCTGGCCCTGGTCAAGTTCAAGAAGCTCGTCGGCGGCGGCTCGATGCAGATCGTCAACGGCACCGTCCCGCAGGCCCTGCGCCGCCTGGGTTACCAGGAGGAGCAGATCGAGGCGATCGTCTCGCACATCGCCGAGCACGGTGTGGTCGTCGACGCGCCGGGCCTGAAGGCCGAGCACTACTCGGTGTTCGACTGCGCCATGGGCGAGCGCTCCATCTCCGCGATGGGCCACGTCCGCATGATGGCTGCGATCCAGCCCTGGATCTCCGGCGCGATCTCGAAGACGGTCAACATGCCGGAGACGGCGACCGTCGAGGAGATCGAGGAGATCTACTTCGAGGCGTGGAAGCTGGGCGTCAAGGCGCTCGCGATCTACCGCGACAACTGCAAGGTCGGCCAGCCCCTCTCCGCGAAGAAGAAGGAGCAGGAGAAGGAGGAGGTCACCGCCAAGGCGGAGGAGACCATCCGCGCCACCGTCGAGAAGGTCATCGAGTACCGCCCCGTCCGCAAGCGCCTCCCCAAGGGCCGCCCCGGCATCACCACCTCCTTCACGGTCGGCGGCGCCGAGGGCTACATGACGGCGAACTCCTACCCGGACGACGGCCTGGGCGAGGTCTTCCTGAAGATGTCCAAGCAGGGCTCGACCCTCGCGGGCATGATGGACGCCTTCTCGATCGCCGTTTCGGTCGGTCTGCAGTACGGCGTGCCGCTGGAGACGTACGTCTCGAAGTTCACGAACATGCGCTTCGAGCCGGCCGGCATGACGGACGACCCGGACGTGCGGATGGCGCAGTCGATCGTCGACTACATCTTCCGTCGTCTGGCGCTGGACTTCCTGCCCTTCGAGACCCGTTCGGCCCTCGGCATCCACACCGCCGAGGAGCGCCAGCGTCACCTGGACACCGGCTCCTACGAGCCGCTCGAGGACGAGCTGGACACCGAGTCCCTGATGCAGGCGGCCCCGCTGGCCGCGGTCCCGTCGGCCCCGAAGCCGGTCGTGTCCGCTTCCGTCCCGGGCCCGAAGACGGCGCACAGCAACGCCGAACTGGTCGAGATGCAGCTCGGCGTCTCCGCCGACGCCCCGCTCTGCTTCTCCTGCGGTACGAAGATGCAGCGCGCCGGCTCCTGCTACATCTGCGAGGGCTGCGGCTCGACGAGCGGCTGCAGCTGATCGTGATGCCCGGTCGGGCATGAGCCAGCTGTTCGGGTGGGGTGTTCGCGGTGACGCGGACGCCCCATCCGGCGTTTCACCGACGCCGCGGTCGCACCGCGGACACCTGTGGCGTCCGCACGGCCAACGAGGTCCCCGACCGTACGATGTTCGGCTCGGACGCGCCGTACGGTGACCCGTTCCTCGCGCGGGCCACCGTCGAAAGCGTCACCGGGCCGGGCACGCTGCGCGATCGTGTTCTGGGCGGCACCCTCGCGGAACTGCTCGGTCTTTGACGGCCGGGAGGGGGACCGGGGCGGTGAGGGGCATCAGTGCGGGATACGGCGGGCGGGACGGGTGATCAGTTCCTCGCGGAACTCGGCGATCCGGGAGTGGACCTGGCGCATCAGGTGGGTGTCCTCGATGCGGTCCAGGTAGAGGCAGCGTGCGGCCAGGCCCGGCAGGTCGAAGGCGAAGCACAGGGACATCAGCGGGTTCACGAAGAGCTCGCTGCCCCGCGTGCGGCTCGTGAACTGTACGTCGCCGAAGGAGCCCCGGACGGCTGCGGCGATCGAGCCGTTCACGATGCTGGGACGGTCCGGCGTCTGTTCCTGGGCGTGGGCCACCGCGTCCAGGAAGAGCGCGCCCTCCCTGGTGGCGCGCGGTATGGAGAACGCGCCGAGGTAGGCACCCGCGCGCTCCAGCGCCGCGATGTTCTCCAGCACCAGGCCGTGGCTGACCCCGTGGTACGCGTCCACCCCGAAGCCCACCGACACGACGAGGCGTTCCGGTACGTCCTCCAGAGCGGCCAGTGCCGCCACGCTGGTGAGGTCCTCCTCGGGGGTTCCGAGGCCCGCCTCGTCGCCCCGCATCAGGATGTCCGTGCCGCCGTCGACCAGGACGATCGCGTCGATGCGGTGGAGATCGACCAGCTCGCGGTAGGCGGCGCGCAACGGCTGCACCCCGGTCTGGGGGAAGGCGTACACGGTGGCCGGGTAGCCGTGGATCGCCAGCCACTGGGCCAGGGTCCGCTCGGGGAAGTAGGACAGGTGGGGCGCGCAGTCAGGGGTGACGGCGGCGAGGTCGGGTGCCACCCATGCCTCGGCGGGCAGCCCGGCCAGCGTGCTGAAGGAGAGGTTGGCGAGCTGGACCCGCTTGCCCTGGTGCATGAGGGACAGGGCGACGGGGAGGCCTGCGTAGATGTCGAAACCGCCGCCCGCCCCCGTGACCAGGATGCTTTCGGCGTCGGCGAGGCGGTCGAAAAGCGGGTTGGAGTGCAGTGCCGTCATGGTGATCATTGTGCGGGGCGCGCGGGACGACGCGCCTGCGGATTTCGCGGCGGTGCGAGGGCCGACGAGGCTGACGCGCCGACGCGGCCGACGAGGCGGGGGAACGGGGAGATGGTCAGGTATGTGGAGCGGTGACGAGCTGGACCTGGACGCATATCTGGAGCGGATCGGACATGAGGGGGAACGGGGGACGTCGGGGGAACTCCGTCCGGACCTCCGTACGTTGTACGCAGTGCACCGCGCCCATACCGCCGCCATAGCCTTCGAGAGTCTGGACGTCCTGCTCGGCCGCCCCGTCGCGCTGGACTTCAAGTCGATCGAGGACAAGCTCGTGCACGCCCGCCGCGGCGGCTACTGCTACGAGCAGAACTCGCTGCTGGCCGCCGCCCTGGAGCGGATCGGCTTCGAGGTCTCCGGGCGCGGTGCCCGGAACCGGACCCGCGGCGACTCCGTCCTCGCCGTGACACACGCCGTCCTCGTCGTCACCGTCGCGGGTGAACCCTGGCTGTGCGACGCCGGTTTCGGCTTCCAGGGGCCCCGGGAGCCGGTCCCGTTGGCGCGCCCGGGCTCCGAGGTGCGGCAGGGCGAGTGGACGTACCGCGTCCGCGAGGAGGCGGACGGCGTCCTCGTGCTGTGCCTGCTGCGCGGCGACACCTGGCGGGACCTGTACGCCTTCTCCCCGCAGCACTACCACCCCGTCGACTACGTCGTGCTCAACCACTACAGCTCCAGCCACCCCGCCTCCTCCTTCACCGGGCGGCTGATCGTCCAGTACCCGGGCGACGGCGTCCGCCAGGCGCTCGTCGGGCGGGAACTGACCCGACTGCACCCCGGCGGCCTCGTCGAGCAGGAGATCATCGGCCCGGACGAGCTGCTCGCCGTACTCGACCGGGAGTTCGGGCTTCGGCTGCCCGATCGGGACGCGGCGGAACTGGTGCGGATCCACCGCGCCGAGGACTGACCGGGGCCCCGCCCGGCCCGTACGATGGCGCCGTGCTGGTCAAGTGGATTCGCTGCACGGTGACGGACCGACGCGGGTTCGAGCGCGGGCAGCGAAAATGGGCGGGGCTGCCGGGTGAGCCGGGATTCCGGGGGCAGGGCGGCGGCTGGAGCCGGGGCCGGCAGGGGGTCGCGCATGTCTTCGCGTTCTGGGAGAGCCGGTCCTTCTACGACTCCTTCATGGCCCGTTCGCACGACCGGCTCGCCGCCTCCCAGAACGGCACCTACACCGACCTGCGGGTCACCCTCTTCGACCACCGCTTCGACGTGAAGACCGGCTTCGAGCCGCGCTTCACCGATGCCGATGTCGTACGGGTCGCGCACACCCGGGTCAGGGAGGGGCGGGTCGATCACTTCGCCCTCATGCAGGAGAAGGTGTGGAATCCGGCGATGGCGGGCTCGCCGGGCATGATCCGGGGCCTCTTCGGGGAGGCTCCGGGCCGGGAGTTCCTGGTGCTCTCGATGTGGCACGCCGCCGCCGAGCACGGCAAGTACCGGCAGGAGCGGGTCGAGCGGCTTTCCCTGCGCGCCCAGATCCAGGCCGATGTCGAGGCCCTCACCGGCGATGTCGTCGACCTCGAACCCTCCTGGACGGTATGACCGTACGATGACCGCCGTGGTCCGATCGGCGTGCCCGATCGGCGGCTCGCCCGGTGGCCGAATAGGGTCGAGGAATGGTTCGACCACGGCGCATCGTCCTTGTCCGACACGGGGAATCGGAGGGGAACGCCGACGACTCCGTGTACGAGCGGGAGCCCGATCACGCGCTGCGGCTGACCCCTACCGGTCGCGAGCAGGCATTGGCGGCCGGGGTCCGGCTGCGCGAGCTCTTCGGCGCCGAGACGATCAGCGCGTACGTCTCCCCGTACCGTCGTACCCTGCAGACCTTCCGCGAGCTCCGGCTGGACCCGACGCGGGTGCGGATGCGCGAGGAGCCGCGCCTGCGCGAGCAGGACTGGGGGAACTGGCAGGACCGGAACGACGTACGGCTGCAGAAGGCGTACCGGGACGCCTACGGGCACTTCTTCTACCGATTCGCGCAGGGCGAGTCGGGGGCCGACGTGTACGACCGGGTCGGGTCCTTCCTGGAGAGCCTCTACCGCAGCTTCGAGGCCCCCGACCATCCCGAGAACGTACTGCTGGTGACGCACGGGCTGACGATGCGGCTGTTCTGCATGCGCTGGTTCCACTGGTCCGTGGCCGAATTCGAGGCCCTGTCCAATCCGGGCAACGGCGAATTCAGGGTGCTCCTGATCGGGCCGGACGGCCGGTACCGGATGGACCGCCCGTTTGAGCGGTGGACCACACCCGAGCCTTATGACCTGGACGGCTAGAGTGGCCCGCGATGACCCCTGATTCCACTCCCGAACGGCGCTACGCGCGCGCCATGGCCAGCCTCCGAGGGCTGGCGCTGGGGGACGCCCTCGGCTCCCAGTACTTCGTCCCCGTGAACTACCCGCTGCTCAAGCGGCGCGAGCTGCCCACCGGCACCGAGGCGTGGCAGTGGACCGACGACACCGAGATGGCCTGCTCGGTGGTGGCCGTGCTGGCCGCGCACGGGCGGATCGACCAGGACGCGCTCGCGAGTTCCTTCGCCCACCACCATGACTTCGACCGTGGTTACGGGCCGGCGGTGAACCGGATGCTGCGACTGGTACGGGAGGGGCAGGACTGGCGCACGCTGGCCGCCGAACTGTTCAACGGGCAGGGCTCGTGGGGCAACGGCGCCGCCATGCGGATCGCGCCGCTGGGTGCCTGGTACGCCGACGACCCGGAGCAGGCCACCCACCAGGCGGAGATCTCCGCCTACACCACCCACCAGCACCGCGAGGCCGTGTGCGGGGCGATGGCGGTCGCCGCGGCGGCGGCCATCGCCGCGAGCACCGATGCCCCGCCGAAGGCCTCGGACCTGCTGGACGGGGTGATCGCACTGGTACCGCGCAGCGCGGTGGGCGCCGGGCTGCGGCGCGCGCGGGACATGCTGGACTACGGCGACGCCACCACGGTCGCGGCGGTCCTGGGCTGCGGGCGGCGCACGAGCGCGCACGACACCGTGCCGTTCGCCCTGTGGTCGGCGGCCCGGGCACTGGACGACTACGAGAAGGCGTTCTGGACCACCTCGCAGGTGGGCGGGGACGTCGACACGACCTGCGCGATCGTCGGCGGGGTGCTGGGCGCGCGGGGCGACGCCGTACTGCCTGCCGCGTGGCTCGCACGCACCGAAGCCCTGCCTGCCTGGCTGCCGGAGGTCGCGGCGGGCTGACGCCCGCGGCTCGATCCCCCGCTCGCAGCTCGATCCCACGGGCCGCCGGGGGAGTTGGCGGCGTTTCGGTGCCTCAGCCGCGTTCGCACGTTCCCCTACGTCCGGCGCGCGTGAAATATCCCGCTCCGATTGTCACGGTCCTGACACAGCACTCTTTTGATCCTGTTCAAAACTGCCTGGCACCGGCCTACCCTGTCCGCATCGCTGCCCCACCCTGAACTCCGGGGCGGCCGACAGGGGAGGGAACCTGATGTCAGAGAACACCGGCGGGGCGGACGAAGCCCGGACCGAGGACGTGGCCGACGCACAGGCCACGGCCGGGGATTCGCCGGCGAAGCCGAACCCGGCCGGAGATCCGCCCGCGCGGCCCAGCCCGGCGGGCGGCAGACACACCGGCGCGGCCGGCCCACGCCCGGGCGGGCAGTTCGCCGCGGCGCCCCCGAACCCCTGGCAGGTGCAGCAGCGCTCGGCCACGCCCTCCTGGGCCACACTGGTGCGCCCCGCCGAGGCCGCGCCCATCAGGACCGCGACCCTCGTCGCCGTCCTCGCCTCCGGCCTCGCCGCCGCGCTGCTGCTCGGCGACGGCATGGGCCCCGGTCTGCTGCTCGCGGTGGTGCCCGCCGTCGTCGCCGCCTACGTCGCCGCCCGCGAGGCCCGGCGCGGCGCCCGCCCCTGGACCGTGGCCTGGGTGATCGGCTGTATCGCCCTGCTCGCCGTCCCGGCCCTGCGAGACTCGGCCTGGCCGGCCACGCTGGCGATCCTGTCCGCCGTCCTGCTGGGCGCGCTGGCCCTGCACGGCAGCCGCACCTGGCCCGGCGTCCTGCTCAGCCCGCTCGGCTTCCTCGACGCCGCAGTGTCCGGTGTCGCCTGGCTGGTGAAGGGGCTGCGCTCACGCGGCGGGGGCAGCAAGGACCGCTGGCTGCCCGTCGCCAAGGCGGCCGTGGTGGCCGCCGTCCTGCTGCTGCTCTTCGGTGCGCTGTTCGCCTCCGCCGACGCGGCCTTCGCCGATCTGCTGGGCGACCTGCTGCCGGACGTGTCCGTCGAGGACGGACCCATCCGGTTCATGCTCTTCCTCCTCGGCGCGGCCCTCGCGCTCGCCGCGGCCCGCACCGCCGCCGCCCCGCTGCGCTGGGACCGGATCAAGGTGGCCCCGGGCAAGCCGCGTTCCCGGGTCGAATGGGCCCTTCCGCTCGTCGTGCTCAACCTGCTCTTCGCCGGCTTCAACGCCGTCCAGCTGGCCGTCCTGTTCGGCGGCTACGACAAGGTCCTGAAGAGCACCGACCTGACCTACGCCGAGTACGCCCGGGAAGGCTTCTGGCAGCTGCTCTGGGCGACCCTGCTCATCCTCGTCGTGATCGCGCTCGCCCTGCGCTGGGCCCCGCGCTCCGGGGCGGGCGACCGCCGCTTCGTCCGGATCGTCCTCGGGGTGCTGTGCGCGCTGACGCTGGTCGTCGTCGCCTCCGCGCTGCGCCGGATGGACCTCTACGTGGAGGCGTACGGGCTGACCAGGCTGCGTGTGTCGGTGGCCGCGATGGAGCTGTGGCTCGGGCTGGTCATCGTACTGATCATGGCGGCCGGGCTGTTCGGCGGACGCTGGCCGGCGCGCGCGTTCGCGGGCAGCGTTGCCGCGGCCGTCCTGGCCTTCGGCCTGCTCTCCCCGGACGGGATGGTCGCCGAGCGCAACGTGGCCCGCTTCGAGGAGGACGCGAAGATCGATCTCTCCTACTTCCAGTCCCTGTCGGCGGACGCCGTTCCGGGCCTGGACCGGTTGCCCGAGCCGCAGCGGTCCTGCGCCCTGCGCGGGATCAACGACGAGTTGGCCGAGGCCGGGGACGTCCCCTGGTACGCGATGAGCTGGGGCGAGTACCGGGCCCGGCAGATCCTGCGTGAGCGTCCGGTGACCGCCTCGTACGAGGTCTGCTCGCGCCTGGGTACCTTCGGCAGCCGCGCCGAGTACTAGGTCGGGTACCTATCGGGTACCTGAGGTCGCCGAACGGCGCGTACGGGGCCGGGCGCGGGGATCGTTCCCGCGCCCGGCCCCGGCTTCGTACGGGAGAGCCTGCTCAGGCGGCCGGACCGGCCTTCGCGGCGGCTCCGGCCAAGGCCTCCAGGTCGCTCTTGCGTACCCGGATCACCAGCAGGGCGGTGGCCAGGGCCAGGCCCGCCATGGCGACGGCGGCGTAGAACGCGGTGGAGATGCCGTGGGTGAGAACCAGATCACCCCAGGGGTCGGGCAGGAGGCCGGTCTCCTTGAATGCGGCGATCTGCTCGGGGTCCGCCTGGGCCATGAAGGCCGGGACCTGCTTCGTGGCCTCGTCACGACTGGCCGTGCCGAAGACGGTGACCAGGATGGACAGGCCGAGCGAGCCGCCCACCTGCTGGCTGGCGTTGAGCAGCCCGGAGGCCGCGCCCGCCTCCTTCGGGGCCACACCGGAGACGGCGGTGAGCGTGAGCGTCACGAAGTTGAGGCCCATGCCGAAGCCGAAGAGCAGCATCGGCCCGAGCACTCCGGAAACGTAGGAGCTGTCGGTCCGGATGAAGGTCAGCCAGGCCAGCCCGGTTCCGGTCAGCGTGGAGCCGGCGACCATGAAGGGCTTGGGCCCGAAGCGCGGCAGGAAGCGCTGCGAGAGGCCGGCGGCGGTGATGATGGCGGCCGTCACGGGCAGGAAGCCGAGGCCGGACCGGATCGGCGAGAATCCCAGCACGTTCTGCACGAACTGGACGATGAAGAAGAACATGCCGAACATCGCGGCCGCGAGGCCGAGCATGATCACGTAGGTGCCCGTGCGGTTGCGGTCGGCGAACATGCGCAGCGGGATGATCGGCTCGCGGGCCTGCGACTCGATGACGACGAAGAGCGCCAGGAGCACCAGGGCCGCTGCGAACGAGCCGAGGGTGATCGCGTCGCGCCAGCCCTTCTCGGCGGCGCTGATGAACCCGTACACGAGCGAGGCCATGCCGCCGGTGGAGGTGAGGGCTCCGGCGATGTCGAAGCGGCCGGGGTGGCGCTCGGACTCGGTGATGTAGAGCGGGGTGAGGACCGCGATCAGGACGCCGATCGGCACGTTGACGAAGAGTACCCAGCGCCAGTCGAGCCACTCGGTGAGCATGCCGCCGGTCAGGAGGCCGATCGCGCCGCCGCCCGCGGAGACGGCGGCGAACACCCCGAACGCCCGGTTCCGCTCGGGGCCTTCGGGGAAGGTCGTGGTGATCAGGGCGAGCGAGGTCGGGGAGGCGATCGCGCCGCCGACCCCCTGCAGGGCGCGGGCCGCGAGCAGCTGCCAGGGCTCCTGGGCGAAGCCGCCGAGGAGGGAGGCCAGCGTGAAGATCAGGATTCCGGTCAGGAACACGCGGCGTCGGCCCAGGATGTCGCCCGCCCGGCCGCCGAGCAGCAGCAGGCCGCCGAAGGTGAGGGTGTAGGCGCTGAGCACCCACGACAGGTCGGTGGTGCTGAAGTCGAGGGCGCTCTGGATGTGTGGGAGCGCGATGTTCACGATCGTCGCGTCGAGGACGACCATGAGCTGGCACGCGGCGATGACGGCGAGCGCCACTCCTGGGCGCCCGGACCGACGTGCCGCACCCGGTATCCGGGGTGTGGCGAGTTGAGAGCTTGTCACCGAGGATCCCCCCAAAGTGAAATAGTGAACGCATTCGTTCACTGCGGGTCCACGGTAGGAGTCGCGCCTTAGTGAACGCAAGCGTTCACTAAGGCTGAAAATATGTGCGTCGAACGAGCAGGCCGGTCGGAGGCGGGGAGATGGTGGGTTCGCGCTGGTCGGCGGCGTCGCCGGGGCGTAGGCGGGGTCCTGAGCTCGAACGGGCGATTCTCGACGCCGCGTTGGAGCAGTTGAGCACGGTCGGCTGGAACGCGCTCACCATGGAGGGTGTGGCGTCCGGTGCGCACACCGGCAAGGCCGCGCTCTACCGTCGCTGGCCGTCGAAAGTGGATCTGGTGGTCGATGCGCTGAGGAGTGGCCTCCCGCGGATCGGTGACATTCCCGACTGCGGTTCGATTCGTGAGGACCTCTGTCTGCTGTGCGTGAGCATGCGGGACGTCATGCACTCCCGCGCCGGGCAGGCGCTGCGGTCGGTGCTTCACGAATGCGATCACATGCATGCGGATCGGTTTCGCGGAGTCATCTGGTCCGGCCTGCACGAGCCGGCCCAGCGCCTGATCGGGGTGCTTGTGGAGCGGGGAATCGGGCGGGGTGACGTGCGACCGGACGCGACTGGTCCGTTTGTCGTGGATGTCATTCCGGCGATGCTGATGTACCGAGCCAAGGTGTGCGGAAGCGAATGGGAGGACGCGGACATCGCGGCGCTGATCGACGAGGTGATGGTGCCGCTGCTCAGGGTGTGAGACGCGGTGGGGGTGACGCGGGGCGCGTCGAGCGGATTGCGCGTGCGATCGCGGGTGGGTCGGACCGGGGCGGGGGTGTGCAGTCGGCTCGGGGCGGCGTAACCTTGCTGGCGCCATGCCGTACGAAGCACCCACCCACACCGTCGAACGCTCCCTCCGTGCAACCACCGGCGCCAAGGTCATCGCCGGGGTCGACGAAGTCGGACGAGGGGCCTGGGCCGGACCCGTCACCGTGTGTGCGGCGATCACCGGCCTGCGCCGGCCGCCCGCCGGGCTCACCGACTCCAAACTGCTCACCCCCAAGCGTCGCGACGCCCTGCTCGATGTCCTGGAGGGCTGGGTCACCGCGTATGCGCTCGGGCACTCCTCGCCCGAGGAGATCGACGAACTGGGGATGACGGCCGCCCTCCGACTGGCGGCCGAGCGTGCGCTGGAGTCGCTGCCGGTGCGGCCCGACGCGGTGATACTCGACGGTAAGCACGACTATCTCGGCCCGCCCTGGCGGGTTCGTACGGTGATCAAGGGCGACCAGTCCTGCGTCGCCGTCGCCGCGGCCTCGGTCATCGCCAAGGTCCGCCGCGACCGCATGATGGCCGCGCTCGGGGAACAGGGCGGCGGGATCGAGGACTTCGCCTTCGCCGCCAACGCCGGGTACCCCTCGCCGGTGCACCGGGCCGCGCTGGAGGAGCGGGGGCCCACCCCCTACCACCGACTCTCGTGGTCGTACCTCGACGCGCTGCCCCGGTGGCGCCACCTCAAGAAGGTGCGCCGCAGCGAGGAGTCGACGGAGCTGGAAAACGGAGGCCAACTCGGCTTCGATTTCTGATCGCACGTCTGTGCCACCGACCGGTACGTTTCGTACCGGTGTTTGATAGATATCAACTCATGCCTCTCACCCCCGCCATCGAGGAGCCTCAGATTCACGAGAGTGCCCAGGGTCCCCGCGTCACGCCGGCCGCGAGCCGCACCGCGCAGACCCCCCGCCCTGTACCTGGTCCGCGTCCCGCCGCCGTACCGCGGCCCGGCCGCCCCGGTCCCGCCAGGCCCGCACCGCCCGCGCAGCGAGCGCCGCAGGCCACCCCCGGACCCGTTCCCGCAGCCCCCGCTGCTCCCACCACACCGTCCGTCTCCGCGGCGGTGCCGCAGATCCAGCTGATCCCGGCCTCCGCCGAGGGTGCGTTGGACGCGGCCGAAGAGGCCGTCGACCTGCTGCTCGACACCGGGCGCGCGCCCGGTGACATCCTGGTGCTCACCAGTGGCGACCCGCACCCGTGGGCCGCTCACGAGCTGTCCTTCGGCGAGGCCGCGTACTGGGCCCTGCACGACGCCGGGGACGACGTCTTCTACGCGGACGCGGCGCAGGTACAGCGCGCCGGCGGCCGTCCCGTCGTGGTCTTCGCGGCCAACGGTGGAACGGTCGAGACCGTCGCGGGTGCCCTGCCGGTCGCGCTCACCCGGGCGGGTGCGCTGCTGATCGTGTGCGGCGACCCGCAGCAGATCAACTCCGTTCTGGGTGCGGGCGTCTGACGCCCTGTACCCCAGCAGGGGCGAGGGGCGGGGCGGGCCTTGGGCCGGCCCCGCTGAAGCCCGCGCCGGGGCTCGAGTCGGAGCACGACGCCTGATCCGCCGTACACCCGTTCCCGGGTGTACGGCCGTGAGGCGTGCCCGCGGGCAAGCAGGTCACGGTCTCGTGCGAGCGGCGCGCGCAGGCGTGGCAGCCGCACGGGCCCGGGCGGTAAGCGGGGCCTTGGGCGTGGCCTCACACGCGCTCGTACGCCTGAGTCGTACGCCTGGCTCGTACGCCTGGCTCGTGCGCCTGAGTCGTACGCCTGGGCGGTACGAGGTCAGCGCGCGGCGGTTCGCCGCAGGGCCTCGACCGCGCCGCCTCCGGTGTGCAGGGCGAGCGGGGAGAACTCGGCGACGGTGTCGCCCAGGCGCTGCGGCCGGGAGTCGGAGCTCGGGCGCCTACCGCCACGGCCTTCCCCGAGCACCTGCCAGCCCCCGTGGGTGAGCGTGATGTACGCCCCGCAGCGCAGGCCGTGCAGGGTGCAGGCGTCCCGCAACCCCCACATCCACGCCCCGTCCTCCTCGGTCCACCGCTCGTCGCCCTCACGGCAGTAGAGCAGCACGGCCGTCCGTACCGGCGTCCGCCGCCGCAGGTCGTGCGGGAGGACCCGGCGCAGCCGGGACAGCAGGGCGTTGCGGTACTCCCAGCCGTCGGCCGAGGTCGACCGTTGCACGAAGGAGGCGCTCGCCACGAGTTGCTCCTCCGGGCCGAGGACGGCGATGACCGCGGTCGAGGGCACGGGGCTGTGCCGCGAGTGAAGTCCGCTGACGACCTCGCGCGGATTGCGGAGCAGTGGAATGCCCGCCGCCGTCCATTCCGCGGGTTCCAGCAGTCTGCCGTGCCGGCTGGTGCCGCCGGTGGCTGTCGCCAGGGACGTGGTCGGGGGCGGCGCGAATCCGAAGGTCACGGTCCTCCCTTCGGGTACACGCCCGCGAACGGGCACGGTGGAGTCAGGGCGCGCCGCAGCGCGGCCCAGGAGGGTGCCGAGGAGCCGAGCGGGAGCACCCCAATTCTCGCGTGGCTTCTGAGCGTGCGGCAACGAGCAATTGACGCCGCCGACCGGAATTCGCCGGTATGCCGTTCATATCCTTGCCCCGCCACGCCGAAGATGACGCATTCGGCTAGCCCTGAAGCGCCAGCACCAGCGGGAACACCTCTTTCGCGCCTGCCCGCCGCAGCAGCCGGGCGGCCACCGCGACGGTCCACCCGCTTTCCGTACGGTCGTCCACGAGCAGCACGGGGCCCGCGGACTGCGCCAGCGCGTCGGCCAGCGCCGGGGGCACGGTGAGGGCCTGGTGGAGCCCCCGTACCCGCTGCGCGCTGTTCGAGGACACCGACCCGAACTCCGAGGCCTGGTCCGTGTAGGCGAGCGCGCCGAGCAACGGCATCCGCCCGATCTCCGCGATCCGCGCGGCGAGCGAACCGATCAGCTGCGGGTGGTTGCGCGAGGGCAGGGCGACCACGCCCACCGGCCGGGCCGGCGCGTCCGGGGCGCCCGAGGCCCAGCCGCCCGGGCCCCGGGCCCAGTCGGCGAGCACCGCGACCACGGCCTGCGCCACATCGTCCGGAACCTGCTGGTCCGGAGCCTGCGGGGCCAGCATCGGGCGCAGCCGGTTGCCCCACCCGATATCGGAGAGCCGGCCCAGGGCCCGGCCCGTCGAGGCCTGCTCCCCGGCGGGGATGCGTCCCTTGAGGTCGACGCCGACGGCCGCGAGCCCGGTCGGCCACATCTTGCGCGGCTCCAGCTCCACGCCCGGTCGGCCGAGTTCACCCCGCGCGGTGTCCAGCGCGGTGCTGGAGACCTCCGCCGTGAACCGGGCTCCGGCGCAGTTGTCGCAGCGGCCGCACGGTGCCGCCTCCTCGTCGTCGAGCTGGCGGCGCAGGAACTCCATCCGGCACCCGGTGGCCGCGGCGTAGTCGCGCATGGCCTGCTGCTCCGTCGCCCGCTGGCGGGCGACCCACGCGTAGCGCTCGGCGTCGTAGGCCCAGGGCTCGCCCGTCGAGGTCCAGCCGCCCTTGACACGGTGCACGGCGCCGTCGACGTCGAGGACCTTCAGCATGGTCTCCAGCCGGGTGCGGCGCAGATCCACCAGCGGCTCCATGGCGGGTAGCGACAGCGGCCGACCGGCCTGCGCAAGGACGTCGAGCGTGCGACGCACCTGCTCCTCCGGCGGGAAGGCCACCGAGGCGAAGTACTGCCAGATCGCCTCGTCCTCCCGGCCGGGGAGCAGCAGGACCTCCGCGTGCTCCACACCACGGCCGGCGCGGCCGACCTGCTGGTAGTAGGCGATGGGGGAGGAGGGCGAGCCCAGGTGCACCACGAAGCCGAGGTCGGGCTTGTCGAAGCCCATGCCGAGGGCGGAGGTCGCCACCAGCGCCTTGACCCGGTTCGCCTGGAGGTCGTCCTCGGCCTGCTGCCGGTCCGCGTTCTCCGTCTTCCCGGTGTACGAGGACACGGTGTGCCCGCGGTGGCGCAGGTAGGTGGTGACCTCCTCGGCGGCCGCCACGGTCAACGTGTAGATGATCCCGGAGCCGGGCAGCTCACCCAGGTGGTCGGCGAGCCAGGCCAGCCGGTGCGCCGCGTCGGGCAGGGTCAGTACGGCCAGACTCAGACTCTCGCGGTCCAGCGGGCCGCGCAGCACCAGAGCGTCCGTACCGGCCCCGGTGCCGAGCTGTTCGGCGACGTCGGCGGTCACGCGGGCATTGGCCGTGGCGGTCGTGGCGAGCACCGGGACCCCCGGCGGCAGGTCGGCCAGCATGGTGCGCAGGCGGCGGTAGTCGGGGCGGAAGTCGTGACCCCAGTCGGAGATGCAGTGCGCCTCGTCGACCACGAGCAGGCCGGTGGCGGCGGAGAGCTTGGGAAGCACCTGGTCGCGGAAGTCGGGGTTGTTGAGCCGCTCCGGACTCACCAGCAGGACATCGACCTCACCCGCCGCCACCTCGGCCTGGATGCCCTCCCATTCCTCGGGGTTGGCGGAGTTGATGGTGCGGGCGCGGATGCCGGCGCGGGCCGCGGCCTCGACCTGATTGCGCATCAAGGCGAGGAGCGGCGAGACGATCACGGTGGGGCCTGCGCCGTTCGCCCGCAGCAGGGAGGTGGCGACGAAGTACACGGCGGACTTGCCCCAGCCCGTGCGCTGCACCACGAGTGCCCGCCGCTTGTGGGCCACAAGAGCCTCGATCGCCAGCCACTGGTCCTCACGCAGCCTGGCGGCGCCCGTGGGGTCGCCCACGAGACGGGCTAGTACGGAGTCGGCCGAGGACCTCAGGTCTGCGTTCATACCCCCATGCAACCTGATGCCTCCGACATCGCGCCAATGCCGCTCCGGGCCTGTGGACGGCGACGGCGGGAGCGCGGCGGGAGTTATCCACAGGGCTTTCGGGATCGGATCATGCGCGGGACCTTCGTGGCATGACGAACAACCACGAATCACGCACCCCGTCCGACCGTCCCTCCATCAGCCCGGCCGGAGCCGCCACCGGACCCCAGATCACCCTGCGCAGCCCGGCCGAACTGGCCGACGCGCTGCCCTACATGCTCGGCTTCCACCCGACGGACTCTCTCGTCATGGTCGCCGTGCACGGCGAGGGGGGACGCTTCGGCGGTCGGCTCCGCGTCGGTATCCCCAGCTCGCCCGCGGAATGGGAGGACACCGCCCGACAGGTCGCCGAATGCCTGATCCGGGGCAGCGAACGACGCGGCGGCAAGCCCGACGGCATTGTCGTCTACCTCTGCCAGGAACCGACCGGGGAGGAGAGCGGGCGGCTGGTGATGACCCGGCTGCGCCCTCTCGCCCAGCGGATCCGGCTGGCCTGCGGCGCACTGGACGTGCCCGTGCTGGAGGCCATGTGCCTGTCGGCGGGACGATTCTGGTCCTACGTGTGCCCCGACGAGCGGTGCTGCCCGGCCGAGGGCAGCAGGCTGGCCGCCGTCGGCACCTCGGTGCTGGCCGCCACGGCCACCTTCGCCGGACTCCAGGTCAGGGGCTCGCTCAAGGAGATCGAGAGCAGGTTGGCACCGTTGCGCGGTGCCGTGGCCGAGGAGGCGGAACAGGCTCTGGACCGGGCCGCCGCCGCCCTGATGCCCCGGATCCTCGACGGGGCCACCCGCGAGGAGGTCGGCGCCGAGACCATCGCCCTGGCGCGGACCCTGATGCGGCGCATGACACTGGCCCCGCCCGTCGAGGGCGGCGCCCACGCCGACGACTGGGACGACGCGCTGCTCGGCCACGACGAGGCCGCCTCGCTGATCCTCGGCCTCCAGGACCGTGAGATCCGGGACGTCGCCGCCGAATGGATGGAGAACGACGAGGCGGCCCCCGCCCTGCGGCTGTGGCGGGCCCTGGCCCGGCGCTGCGTCGGGGCCTACGGCGAGCACGCGGCCGCCCCGCTCACCCTCGCCGGCTGGGTCTCCTGGTCCACGGGCGACGAGCCGACGGCCCGCATCGCCTTCGGCCTGGCCCTGCAGGCGGACGCCGAGTACCGCTTCGCCCAACTGCTCCACCACGCCTGCAACGAAGGGATCGACCCCGAGGGGCTGCGGCAGTGCCTGAGGGAGGAGCGGCGCCGCCGGGAGCCCCGGCGGGCGCGCCCCTCCGCCCGCACCCGTCCTCCCGGCCGACGGGACCGGACGAGCCGCCGTGGCTCGCGCCGTACCGCGGGGAGCGAACAGTGAGCGCGCACCGATTCACCTCGTCCGGCGGTCCGGTGCGACTGCTCCGGTACGCCCTGGGCATGCCCCGGCGACGCGGGCTGCACCCCGGGCGCGCCCGGACGGCGCCCGCGACCGTGACCCGGGCGGGGTCGGGGGCGTTCAGCTGTGGGGTGGTGGCGGCCCGGCCGCGCCGCCGCCCAGCTGAACCGACCGGAGCGCAGACAAGGCGACACATGTCTCACCCCGCACCTCCCCGCCCACCCGGCGTGCCCGCCGCCCGCAGGTCCGAACTGCCGCCCGTGCACGACGCCGTCATCTGCGTCTCCGCGCCCTGTCTGGCCATCTCGCCGGAGCACGGCCAGCTGACCGGGCAGGGGATCGACGGGATCTACCGGTCCGGGCGCCGCCTGCTCTCCCGCTTCGTGCTGCGTGTCGGAGGCCGGGACCCGGTCGCCGTGCAGGGACACAGCCTCGCCGCCGACCGGGCCGTCTTCACCGCGACCGTCCGGACCGGCGCCGAGCCCGGCCCCGACCCCGACATCGGTGTGGAACGGGTCCGGCACGCGGACGGCACCGAGCGGATCACCCTGCGCAGTTTCACGGCCCGGCCGGTACGCCTGCCCGTGGAGGTGCTGCTCGGCACCGACCTGGCGGAGCTGGCCGCCGTGGCCGCCGGCCGGGCCGGGCCGGAGCTGCCCGCCGGGGTGCACGCTGCCGGGTTGCGCTGGAGCACCGGCGAGGCAGAGGCCGTGACCGCCGCCGAGCCACCGCCGGACGAGGCGCTGGCCTCGGCGGGGCTGCTGCGCTGGCAGCTCGACCTGGCTCCCGGCGCTTCCCGCACCATCGAGCTGCGGACCACGCAGCACCGCGCGGGTCGGGCCCCTGTCGGGCAGGTGGCGAACCCGCTGGCCGACGCCCGGGCCGAGGGGGACGATCCGAGGGCCGCGGCATGGTTCCGGACCAGCGTCGAGGATCTGGGCGCGCTGCTCCTGCGCGACCCCGAGGAGCCGGGCGACGCCTTCGCCGCTGCGGGAGCACCCTGGCGGCTCGGCCTGGCCCCTGCGGAATCGCTCTGGGCCGCCCGGATGGCGCTGCCCCTCGGGACGGGTCTCGCCGCGGCCACCCTGCGCATCCTCGCCCGCACCCAGACCGAGGATCCGGGGCCGGACCTCGGGAAGATCCCGGGCCCGATGCGCGGAGCGGGCGCGCAGCTCCCACCGGGGTGCACCGGCACCGAGGCGACCCTGGCCTTCCCCGTGGTGCTGGCCGAGGCCCGGCTCTGGGGGATGCCGGAGGACGAGGTGGCCCGGCTGCTCCCGGCCGCCGAGCGGTGCCTGCTCTGGCTGCGGGGCGCCCTGGGGGAGGACGGCTTCCTGGCCGACCCCGACCCGGGCCCGCGCCGCTGCGAGACCCAGGCCCACGCCCATCGGGCCGCCGTGCTCGGAGCCGACCTGCTCGCCGCGTGCGGGCGGCCCGGAGCCGAGGAGTTGCGGGACCGGGCCGTCGGGCTGCGGGAGCGGTTCCGGGCCGGATTCTGGATCGACGGTCCGGACGGCGGACGGCCGGCTTCGGCCCTCCACCCCGACGGAAGGCCGCTGCCACGGCTGACGGGCGCCGCCGCCCACCTGCTCGACACCGGACTGCTCGGTGGCGGCAGGACGGCTCCCGGACTCTTGGACCGGACCCGGGCCGAGCAGCTCGCCCGACTGCTCGGGGCCCCCGCCATGGACTCCGGATGGGGGCTGCGGAGCATGGCCGTCAAGGAGCCCGGATACAACCCGTTCGGGCACCGCTCGGGCGCCGTACGGGCGTACGAGAGCGCGGTGGCCGTGGCGGGCCTGGCCCAGGCCGGCTTCGAGAAGGAGGCCGCCGGCCTGCTCGGAGGACTGCTGGACGCGGCGGAGGCGTTCGGGTACCGGATGCCGGAGATGTTCGCGGCCGAGCAGCGCATCACGGGCAGCGCCCCCGTGCCGCACCCCGCGGCCTGCCGCCCGGCCGCCGTGGCCGCCGCGGCCGGGATCCACGCGCTGACCGCCCTTGCCGGGATCCGCCCCGACGCCCCCGCGGGCACGGTCGCCCTCGCACCCCTTCCCGGAGCCCCCTTGGGAGGACTGCGGCTCTCGGGGCTTCGGGTCGCGGGGGAGCCCTTCGCCGTCCGGATCAGCCGGCTGGGCCTCGGCATGGTGGAGGAGGCGGCCGATGCGCTCCAGTTGGGTGGCTGAGCACGCTCACCCCGTTCCGGCCGGGCCGTCCGCCCGATCGAAGGGCTCCCGCCTTCGGGGTACGGCCTTCAAGGTCACCAAAGCGCTGTTTATCGTCAGGCAGACGACTATGATCGCGGCATGTCGCCCTACGACCCGTCGGCCTATCCGCCCTTCGCCGTCACCGTCGACCTGGTCGTGCTCACCGTGCGGCGCCACGCGCTCTGCGCGCTGGTCGTCCGGAGAGGTGAGCAGCCGTTCCAGGGCCGCTGGGCGCTGCCCGGAGGTTTCGTCCGCGAGGACGAGGACCTGGCGGGGGCCGCCGCCAGGGAGCTCTCCGAGGAGACCGGCCTCTGCGCGCACGACCCCGCCCTGCCCGGCGCGGGCAACGGAGCGCACCTCGAGCAGCTGGCCACCTACGGCGATCCGAAGCGGGATCCGCGGATGCGTGTCGTCAGCGTGGCGCACCTGGTGCTGGCTCCGGACCTGCCTGCGCCCCGGGCCGGGGGCGATGCGAACAGCGCGCGCTGGGCTCCGGTCGACGAGGTGCTGGCCGGCACCGACGAGGACTCCACGGGGCTTGCCTTCGACCACGCCCGGATCCTCGCCGACGGTGTGGAGCGGGCCCGCTCGAAGATCGAGTACTCCTCGCTGGCCACGGCCTTCTGCCCGCCGGAGTTCACCGTCGGCGAGCTGCGCCGGGTCTACGAGGCGGTCTGGGGAGTGTCCCTCGACCCGCGCAACTTCCACCGCAAGGTCACCGGCACCCCCGGGTTCCTGGTGCCTGCCGGAGGTACGACGACCCGTCAGGGCGGACGTCCGGCCCAGCTGTTCCGGGCGGGCGGGGCCACTCTGCTCAACCCGCCGATGCTGCGTCCGGAAGTCTGACACCGCGGCGTACGAGGCGCTTTCGCCGGCTACGGGACCACCGTGCCCGATCCCGGGGCCGGACCCGCCGTCCGTAAGGGGCCCGGCGGCGGCAGTATCGGCATTCCATCGGACCGGTTGCGCCGAATATCGGACATATCGCGTTATCTTGCTTGCGGTACCCACCCTGCCGCTGAGCGGTCTCACCCCCCGCGAGAGAAGCGATGCTCCAGGCCATCGGACTCACCAGCAAGCCCCGCCCCGACGCCCCGCCCCTCGTGGACGACCTCACCTTCGAGGCCCGCCCGGGGCATGTGACCGCCCTGCTCGGCGAGCCGGGATCGGGCAAGACCACCGCCCTGCGGCTCATGCTCGAACTCGAACCGGGCCGCGGTGTCACCTACTTCCGCGGCCGCGCGCTGCACCGGATCCCGCACCCCGGCCGTGAGGTCGGAGTGCTCCTGGGCGATGTTCCCGGCAACCCCGCGCGGACCGTCCGCAATCAGCTACGGATGCTCTGTGCCGCTGCCGGGGTGCCTGCCTCCCGGGCCGACGCGATGCTGGAGGTCGTCGGCATCGCGGGACTGCGGGACCAGCGGCTCGGCTCACTCTCGCTCGGCATGGAGCGCCGGGTCGCACTGGCCTCGGCCCTGCTCGCCGATCCGTGCACCCTGCTGCTCGACGAGCCGGGCGCCGGACTCTCCCCACGCGAACGCGCCTGGCTGCACGGCCTGCTGCGCGGCCACGCCTCCCTCGGCGGCGCGGTGCTCTTCACCACCGACGACGCCAAGGAGGCCGCCCGTAGCGCCGACCGTGTCGTCAGCATCGAGGCGGGCCGGCTCGTCGCCGACCAGGACGCGGCCGAGTTCGCCCGGACCCGGCTGCGGCCGAGGGTCGCCGTGCGCACCCCGCACGCGGCCCGGCTGGCCGATGTGCTGGGCCGCGAGGCCCGAGCCGCCCGGCGTGCGGTGGAGATCGTCGCGGAGAGCGGCAGCCGCCTGTCCGTGTACGGGAGCAACTGCGCCGAGGTGGGCGAGGCGGCGTTCCGGCACGGCGTGCTGGTCCACCAGCTCGCCGACGAGACGGGCGACGCCGGTGCGTCGGCGGTGCCGGTCCCGGCCGCGCGCACCGCTGCCGGAACCCCGCAGGAGCCCGGTGCGGCCCGCACGGAGGCCGCCGCCGAGACGTCCGGCGAGCACCCCCGGCAGATCCGCTCCGGGCGCCCGGCCTCGGCCGTGCGCCGCGTGGGCGGCCCGCTGCGGCCCCTGCGCTACGAGTTGCTCCGGGTCTTCGGGACCGCCACCCCCGTTCTCACCGCCGCCCTGGTCGTCGTCGCCTCCGTTCTCACCGCCCTGGTCCTGGCCCGGGCCGGGCATACCCCGCAGAACCGGCTGCTCGCCGCCTGGCCGGAACTGTTGCCGCTGCCGCCCGCCGCACTGGGCGCGGGACTGCTCGGCGCGCTGGCCTTCGGCGAGGAGTACCGCTACCCCGCGCTCGCCGCCGACCGGGGCACCGTGCCCCGCCGGATGGGACTTCTCAGCGCCAAGCTCGGCATCTGCGCGGCCCTCGCCCTGCTGCTGGGCGCCCTGACGGTGGCCGCCGACGCAGCCGCCCTCGCGCTGGTCTTCGACAGCGGCCCGCTGCGCACGCCGGTGGAGTGGCTGTCACCGGCCGTGAGTTGGGCCGGGCTGCTCATCGGCTGCGCCTGGGCCGGTGTGCTGGCCTCCGGCGTCTTCCGGTCCGCCACGGCGGGACTGGCCGCGGTGCTCGCCGTACCGGTGATGGTGGTTCCGCTGGTGCGCAAGGCGCTGGAGGGCTCGTCCGCGTACCCGTCGACCGGACTCGCGGCCCGGCTGCGCGGCCTGACCTGGGGGCAGTGGCCGCCGGAGGTCGACCGCCTGCTGGTGGGGGCCCTGCGGGTGATGGCCCAACCCGTCGGGACCGCCCTGGTGTTGTCGCTGATGGTCCTGTTGTGCGCCTATGGGTTCACCGGACTGCGCAGCCGGGTCCGTTGGTGATCGTTCCGGTTCGGGAGAAGTCGCGGGGAGGACCATTGCGGTCCGTGTCACGTCAAGCGGACCGCAACTCCCCGCAAAAGGCCCGATTCTTTACGATAAGTCGTCAATTGCGTAGGTGGCACCGATCACCCTTTCGTGTGCTTTTCACCAAAGACCTCAAGGGTGATGGAGGCACGGCCGACAAAGGATTCGTGAGTACCCTTGCGCACACCATGATGACCGCCGCCCGCCATGCCGACTCCGGCCTCGCCGGCCCGGGCGAACTCGACCGCTACCCCTACGGGGAGACCCCCGGGTCCGACCGCGTCGGAGCACCCCACTGGGACGGTGCCGACGTCGAGTTGAGCCGCGTGGGCCGCCGAGCGGCAGGCAGCCGCGGACGCGGACTGCACGGCCAACTCGTCCAGCAGCTCGGCCAGATGATCGTTTCCGGTGACCTCGGCGCGGACCGTCCGCTCGTCCCCGAGGAGATCGGCCAGCGTTTCGAGGTCTCCCGCACGGTGGTCCGCGAATCGCTGCGGGTCCTGGAGGCCAAGGGCCTCGTCAGCGCCCGCCCCAACGTCGGCACCCGGGTCCGTCCCGTCGCCGACTGGAACCTGCTCGACCCCGACATCATCGAATGGCGCGCCTTCGGCCCGCAGCGCGACGACCAGCGCCGTGAGCTCGGTGAGCTCCGCTGGACCATCGAGCCGCTCGCCGCCCGTCTCGCCGCCGGCCACGGCCGCCCGGACATCCAGCAGCGCCTCGCGGACATGGTCGAGATCATGGGCCACGCCCTCGGCCAGGGCGACGCGATCACCTTCGCCCGCGCCGACCACGAGTTCCACGCGCTCCTCATCCAGGTCGCCGGAAACCGCATGCTGGAGCACCTCTCCGGCATCGTTTCCGCCGCCCTCCAGGTCTCCGGCAGCCCGATCACCGCCTGCGACCGCCCGAGCGAGACCTGCGTCGCGCACCACGCGCGGATGGTCGAGGCCCTGGCCGCGGGTGACGCGACGGGTGCCGAGAACGCCATGCGCCAGCTCCTGACGGTTCATCCGGAGGTCGAGCGCGTGGTTCCCGCCCCGCGCGAGCACTGAGGGGCGGACGCGCGGGGGCGCGGGGGTACAGAACATGTCGCCGGGCCCGGTCGGGTCCGGCGACACCGGCGTGAGGCCCCGTTTCGTGGCGGTTCGCTATCCCCGACACGCCGGGTTCGACCACAGGAGCGGCACTCCTGTGCACGGGGTGTGACTCGGGCCACGAAGATTGGGCGTAACGCTCTGCGAGGTCACGCGATGACGTAAGAGGTGATGGCCGACGGAGGGAAGACAGCAGCCCTTGGGGGTGCTGTGCAGCTCCCCGGCCCCTGCCCGCGCCGCCGGCCCATCCCCGGTCGGTGGTCGTCGGCTCCGGTCCAGCACCACCAGGCCCGGGGTCGGAAGCCGTTCCCATCGTTCCGAGAGGTTGTTCGTGTCGGCCAGCACATCCCGTACGCTCCCGCCGGAGATCGCCGATTCCGAGTCTGTGATGGCGCTCATCGAGCGGGGCAAGGCCGAGGGGCAGATCGCCGGCGATGACGTGCGTCGGGCCTTCGAGGCTGACCAGATTCCTGCGACCCAGTGGAAGAATGTTCTGCGCAGCCTCAACCAGATCCTCGAGGAAGAGGGTGTGACGCTGATGGTCAGTGCCGCGGAGTCGCCCAAGCGCGCCCCCCGCAAGAGCGTCGCAGCCAAGAGCCCCGCCAAGCGGACGGCCACCGAGGCCGTCAAGAAGACGGCGGCCAGGACGACGGCGGCGCAGCCCGCGACCACCGCGGCCCCGGCAGCCGGGGCGGCGGATCCGGAGACCGTGGACGCGCTCGCGGGAGAGCCCGGAACGGAGCCCGCCGCCAAGAAGACGGCGGCGAAGAAGACGGCGGCCAAGAAAGCCGCGCCGGCCAAGAAGACCGCCGCCAAGAAGACGGCGGCGAAGAAGACCGCCGCCAAGAAGGACGCGGACGAGGCGGGCGAGGACGAGACCCCTGACGAAGGTCCCGACGCCGCCAAGGCCGAGTCCGAGGAAGAGGAGGAGGGCGGGGAGAACAAGGGCTTCGTCATCTCCGACGACGAGGACGACGCCCCCGCCCAGCAGGTCGTGGTCGCCGGAGCCACCGCCGACCCGGTCAAGGACTACCTCAAGCAGATCGGCAAGGTCCCCCTCCTCAACGCCGAGCAGGAGGTGGAGCTCGCCAAGCGCATCGAGGCGGGTCTGTTCGCCGAGGACAAGCTGGCGAACTCCGACAAGCTGGCGCCCAAGCTCAAGCGCGAGCTGGAGATCATCGCCGAGGACGGCCGCCGCGCCAAGAACCACCTGCTGGAGGCCAACCTCCGCCTCGTGGTCTCCCTCGCCAAGCGCTACACCGGCCGCGGCATGCTCTTCCTGGACCTGATCCAGGAAGGCAACCTGGGTCTGATCCGCGCGGTCGAGAAGTTCGACTACACCAAGGGCTACAAGTTCTCGACCTACGCGACGTGGTGGATCCGCCAGGCGATCACGCGCGCCATGGCCGACCAGGCACGCACCATCCGCATCCCGGTGCACATGGTCGAGGTCATCAACAAGCTCGCCCGCGTCCAGCGCCAGATGCTCCAGGACCTGGGCCGCGAGCCCACCCCGGAGGAACTGGCCAAGGAACTCGACATGACCCCCGAGAAGGTCATCGAGGTCCAGAAGTACGGCCGCGAGCCGATCTCCCTCCACACGCCGCTGGGCGAGGACGGCGACAGCGAGTTCGGTGACCTCATCGAGGACTCCGAGGCGGTCGTCCCGGCGGATGCCGTGAGCTTCACGCTGCTGCAGGAGCAGCTGCACTCGGTGCTCGACACCCTGAGTGAGCGCGAGGCCGGTGTGGTCTCGATGCGCTTCGGCCTCACGGACGGCCAGCCCAAGACCCTGGACGAGATCGGCAAGGTCTACGGGGTCACGCGTGAGCGGATCCGCCAGATCGAGTCGAAGACGATGTCGAAGCTCCGGCACCCGTCCCGCTCCCAGGTGCTGCGCGACTACCTGGACTGACCGGTGGTTCTCGGCGGCGCCGGCCGCCGCCGAGAACCGAGGGTGACGACAGGGCGACGGTGGCCGCGCGGGTGCGCTCGGCCACCGGGCGACCCACTCTGGGTGGAGTCATGCACACTCGGAGTCAGGAGGCCTCATGCGTCGTCCCTTTGCCCGTGCTCTGGCGGGAGCGCTGACCCTGGCGGCGGGAGCGGCCGCGGCGCCGTTCGCCCAGGTGCCGCAGGCGGCCGCGGACAGCGTGGTGATCGGCGGGAAGCCGGTGAAGGTGGCCGACAGCCCCTGGGTCGTCGCCCTCGCCAGCCGTGACCGGTTCGGGGGTACGAGGGGCGGGCAGTTCTGCGGGGGCGTGATCGTCTCCCCGACCAGGGTGGTCACGGCCGCACACTGCCTCGGCAGCCAGGTGCTGGGCGGCCCGGTCGAGTCCGTGGCCGACTTCCGGGTGATCGCCGGGCGTACGGAGCTCCGGGCGGCCGATGGCCGGGAGATCGCGGTGCGCGGGGCAAGGGTGAACCCGGCCTACGACCCGGCGAGCAACGCCGGGGACCTCGCCGTTCTGGAGCTGGCCGAGCCGGTACCGGCCGACCACGTGCTGCCCATGGCCGGGGCGGGGCATCCCGCCTACACCGCCGGGACGGACGCCACGGTGTACGGCTGGGGCGACACGAGCGGCTTCGGTGACTACGCGTACGGGCTTCGTGCCGCCGGGGTGACGGTGCTGGCGGACGAGATCTGCGGGCGCGCCTACCCCGGGGACGCGGACGGGCAGTACCGCGCGGAATCCATGGTGTGCGCGGGGGACAGCGGCGGCGGCAAGGACGCCTGCCAGGGCGACAGCGGCGGGCCGCTGGTGGCGCGGGGGCGGCTCATCGGGTTGGTCTCGTGGGGCCGGGGGTGCGGTCGCGCCGACAGCCCCGGGGTCTACACGCGTATCGCACCGTTGGTCGACTTCGTACTGGCCCCGGAGACGGGCGCACAGCCCGGGAAGGTCCGGGACATCCGGTGGGACGCCCGCGGGGCCTCCGGCGCGTACGCAGGGCCCGTACAGGGGCATCGCACGCCTTAGCCGCAGGCTCGCCGACGTGAGGACGGGCGGCACCCCTGGGTCTCAGGGGTGCCGCCCGTCGACCGGCCTGGCCGGTCCTGGCTCGTCGGATGCGAGGTGCAGGCCTGTGTCAGCGGTCCTCGGGTTCGGCATTGGCAGCCGGAGCGGACGTGAGCCGCTCGGTCTCATCCTGTATTTCCGCGGCGATCTTCTTGAGTTCCGGCTCGAACTTGCGCCCGTGGTGGGCGCAGAAGAGCAGTTCACCGCCGCTCAGCAGGACGACGCGCAGATATGCCTGGGCGCCGCAACGGTCGCATCGGTCAGCGGCCGTCAGCGGGGTCGCGGGTGTCAGAACAGTAGTCACGTCGCCTCTTCTCTAGCTCGACGAGCTGTCGTACCAGGGTCAACATCCAACCAGGCCGAAAACGTTCCCGCTCGCGGCTTTTCCTCGAAACTTCCTTCCGAAGCTGGCCGGCTGCTGCCGGTTGGCGGCGAAGGAGCCGTATTGCGTTGCTTTACGGTTTCGCGTTGTCACTCGTGCGCTTGTTGCAGTTCCATCCTCCCCGGCGAGAGTGCCAGGTTGTTCATGAGGACGTGCCCGAACACTAAATGGTTCATGCGCGGAAGGGAACGTGATGTTTCCTTCACCCGCGCGGGGGATCGAACATCCGTACGGATCTGGACTAGGCTGAAGAATGCGCGAGGGTGGCGTTGCATCGGCTCTACCTGGCCTCGGTACCCTTCGAGCGGCACCCGAGCCACCCCTGCGCCCGACCGGGCCAGAAAAGAAATTCAGCGAGGAGCGAACTGCGTGACCGCCGACACGTCCGTGCCTTCCAGCGCGCTGCTGTCCGGAGCAGACCGGGACGGTTCCAACTACACCGCGCGGCACCTGCTCGTCCTCGAAGGGCTGGAGGCCGTCCGCAAGCGCCCCGGCATGTATATCGGCTCCACCGACAGCCGGGGCCTCATGCACTGCCTGTGGGAGATCATCGACAACTCCGTCGACGAGGCCCTGGGCGGCTACTGCGACCACATCGAGGTGATCCTCCACGAGGACGCCTCCGTCGAGGTCCGGGACAACGGCCGCGGCATCCCCGTGGACGTCGAGCCCAAGACCGGCCTGTCCGGCGTCGAGGTCGTCATGACCAAGCTGCACGCCGGCGGCAAGTTCGGCGGTGGCTCGTACGCGGCCTCCGGCGGCCTGCACGGCGTCGGCGCCTCCGTGGTCAACGCCCTCTCCGCCCGCCTCGACGTCGAGGTCGACCGCAACAGCGCGACCCACGCCATCAGCTTCCGCCGCGGCGTGCCGGGAATGTTCACCGAGCAGGGCCCCGAGAGCCCCTTCGACCCGTCCAACGGCCTCCGCAAGGCCAAGCGGGTCGCCAAGGGGAAGACCGGCACCCGGATCCGCTACTGGGCCGACCGCCAGATCTTCCTCAAGGACGCCCGGCTCAACCTGGAGACGCTCTACCAGCGCGCCCGCCAGACCGCCTTCCTGGTCCCGGGCCTCACCCTGGTCGTTCGCGACGAGCGCGGCATCGACGGGGCCGGCAAGACCGAGGAGACCTTCCGCTTCGACGGCGGCATCAGCGAATTCTGCGAGTACCTCGCCCAGGACAAGGCCGTCTGCGACATCCTGCGCCTGACCGGCACCGGCACCTTCAAGGAGACCGTCCCGGTCCTCGACGACCGCGGCCACATGACCCCCACCGAGGTCACCCGCGAGCTCGGCGTGGACATCGCCCTGCGCTGGGGCACGGGGTACGAGACCAACGTCAAGTCCTTCGTGAACATCATCGCCACCCCCAAGGGCGGCACCCACGTCTCCGGCTTCGAACGCTCGGTAGCCAAGACCGTGAACGAGGTGCTGCGCTCGGCCAAGCTGCTGCGCGTCGCCGAGGACGACGTGGTCAAGGACGACGCGATGGAGGGCATGACGGCGGTCGTCACCGTCCGCCTCGCCGAGCCGCAGTTCGAGGGTCAGACCAAGGAGGTGCTCGGCACCTCCGCGGCCACCCGGATCGTCGCCGCCGTGGTCGCCAAGGAGCTCAAGGCCTTCCTGACCTCCACCAAGCGCGACGACAAGCAGCAGGCCCGCGCCGTGATGGAGAAGATCGTCGCGGCCGCCAGGACCCGGATCGCGGCCCGTCAGCACAAGGAGGCGCAGCGTCGTAAGACCGCGCTGGAGACCTCCTCGCTCCCCGCGAAGCTGGCCGACTGCCGCAGCGACGACGTGGACCGCAGCGAGCTCTTCATCGTCGAGGGCGACTCCGCCCTCGGTACCGCGAAGCTCGCCCGGAACTCGGAGTTCCAGGCGCTCCTGCCGATCCGCGGCAAGATCCTCAACGTCCAGAAGTCCTCGATCTCGGACATGCTCAAGAACGCCGAGTGCGGGGCGATCATCCAGGTCATAGGAGCCGGCTCGGGCCGGACCTTCGACATCGACGCCGCCCGGTACGGCAAGATCGTGCTGCTCGTCGACGCCGACGTCGACGGCGCGCACATCCGCTGCCTGCTGCTCACGCTCTTCCAGCGGTACATGCGGCCGATGGTCGAGGCCGGCCGGGTCTTCGCGGCCGTGCCCCCGCTGCACCGGATCGAGCTGGTCCAGCCGAAGAAGGGCCAGGACAAGTACGTCTACACGTACTCGGACAACGAGCTGCGCCAGACACTGCTGGAGTACCAGCGCAAGAACATCCGGTACAAGGACTCGATCCAGCGCTACAAGGGCCTCGGCGAGATGGACGCGGACCAGCTGGCGGAGACCACCATGGACCCCCGCCACCGAACCCTGCGCCGGATCAACATCGGCGACCTGGACTCGGCCGAGCAGGTCTTCGACCTGCTCATGGGCAACGAGGTGGCCCCCCGGAAGGAGTTCATCACGAGCTCCGCGGCCACCCTGGACCGCTCGCGCATCGACGCCTGATCGGGTGCCGCCGGAGTCCGGCGGCACCCGACACCCAAGGCGCCACGGCATACCGGCGCTCTTCGCTCCATCACCTGTTGGAGTGAAGTGCGTCGGTACACCAGTCCGGAAAGCGCCTATTCCGCACATCCTTGTGGGCACGCGGCCAATGCGGCGGCGGACAAGGAGTGTTCGGTGGACAAGCACGAAGGTCGTGATACCGGAACGATCCGGCTGGACGACCCCTGGTACGACGCGCTGGCCGTCGGGTGGGGCGAGGGTGAGGAAACGTCCCGGCCGACCCCGGTCGCCGGTGGTGGACGCCCGGCGCCCGACGCATCCGACATCTACCTCGAAGTGCAGCGCAGTGCCGCCTTCCAGGAGGTGCGCACCCGCTACCGCAGGTTCGTCGTCCCCGCCACCGCCGGGTTCTTCCTCTGGTACGTCGCCTATGTGGTCGCCGCCACCGCCGCGCCCGGCCTCATGGGCCGGCCCGTGGTGGGCGCGGTCAACGTGGCCATGCTGGCGGGGCTCGGCCAGTTCCTCAGCACCTTCCTGCTGACCTGGGCGTACGCCCGGCACGCGCGGCTGCGGCGGGACCGGGCGGCGCTCGATCTGCGCTGGACCGTCTTCGAGCAGGAACGCGGCCAGGACCGGACCCGGACGAGGAGGGCGGGCCGGTGACCACCGAGCACCAGACCCTCGCGCTGATCCTGTTCAGCGTCTTCATCGCCGTCACCCTCGGCATCACCACCTGGGTCAGCCGGAACCGGCACGGGTCGGCCGAGGAGTTCTATGCCGGCGGGCGACTGTTCTCCCCGATGGAGAACGGTTTCGCCATCGCGGGTGACTACATGTCCGCCGCCTCCTTCCTCGGAATCTCCGGCCTGATCGCCCTCTTCGGCTACGACGGCCTGCTGTACTCGGTGGGCTTCCTCGTCGCCTGGCTGGTGGTGCTGTTCCTCGTCGCCGAACTGGTCCGCAACTGCGGGCGCTTCACCCTGGCCGACGTGGTCGCCGCCCGGATGAGCGAGCGTCCGGTACGGATCGCGGCCGGTACCTCCTCGGTCGTCGTCTCCGTCCTCTACCTCATCGCGCAGATGGTCGGCGCGGGCAGTCTGGTCGGCCTGCTGCTGGGGAATTCGGGCACCGTCGCCCGGACCCTCGCCGTGGTGGGGGTGGGCGCGCTGATGGTCGTCTACGTGTCCTTCGGCGGGATGCGGGCCACCACCTGGATCCAGATCGTGAAGGCCGTGCTGCTGATGGGCGGCGCGATCACCCTGACCGTGCTCGTGCTGCTGCGCTTCCACGGGAACTTCGACCAGTTGCTCACCAGCGCCGCCGACCGGAGCGGGCACGGCCGGGCGTTCCTGAGCCCCGGCCTCAAGTACGGCGGGGACTGGACCTCCCGCATCGACTTCATGAGCCTCGGTCTCGCGCTGGTCCTCGGGACCGCCGGGCTGCCGCACATCCTGTCGCGGTTCTACACCGTGCCCACCGCCCGGTCGGCCCGTCGCTCGGTGGTGTGGGCGATCGGGCTGATCGGTGGCTTCTACCTGATGACCATCGTCCTCGGCTTCGGGGCGGCCGCGCTGGTGGGACCGGACGAGGTGCGGGCGTCCAACGCCTCCGGGAACACGGCCGTTCCGCTGTTGGCGGCCTTCCTCGGTGGAGGCGCCGGTACCACCGGGGGCGCGGTGCTGTTCGCCTTCGTCGCCGCGATCGCCTTCGCCACCATCCTGGCGGTGGTGGCCGGCATCACCCTGGCCTCCTCGGCCTCCGTGGCGCACGACCTGTACGCCTCCCTCAAGCGCCGGCACGCCCGACAGCGCAGCGAGGTCGCGGTGGCCCGGGTCGCGGCCGTCGGCATCGGGGCGGTCGCGATCGCCCTCGGCCTGCTCGCCCAGGATCTCAACGTGGCGTTCCTCGTGGGTCTGGCCTTCGCGGTGGCGGCCTCGGCCAATCTGCCGGTGCTGCTGTACTCGCTCTTCTGGCGCGGCTTCACCACGCGCGGAGCCGTCTGGTCGGTGTACGGCGGTCTGATTCCGGCGGTGCTGCTGGTGCTGATCTCGCCGGTGGTGTCGGGCAGCCCCGAATCCCTGTTCCCCGGGGTGGACTTCCAGTACTTCCCGCTCCAGAACCCGGGGATCGTCTCGATCCCCCTGGGATTCCTGGCGGGCTGGCTGGGCACCGTCACCTCGGGCGAGGAGGCGGACGAGGCGAGGCACGCGGAGACGGAGGTCCGCGCGCTGACCGGGGCCGGAGCGGTCTGAGTGGTCCGAGCGGCCGGGCGTCCGGCTCCCGTCAGGCCGGTCCCTCCGACGGGAGCCAGGTGTAGCGGTGTTCGGGGCGGCCGGTCTCGCCGTAGCGCAGGGCGAGGCTGACCCGGGCGGTGCGTTCGAGGAGTTTGACGTAGCGCTGGGCGGTCTGCCGGCTGATGCCCGCGCGGTCGGCGATCTGCTGGGTGGACAAGGGGCCTTCGGCGGACCGCAGCACCTGGCGGACGAGTTCCGCGGTGCTGGCGGAGTGGCCCTTGGGGAGCTCGTTCGGGGATCCCGCGGCGGCGAGGGCGCCGAAGATCCGGTCCACCTCGGCCTGTTCGGCCTCGCCACCCGTGTCCAGGGTGCGGCGCAGGGCCCCGTACGCCTCCAGGCGGCTGCGCAGTCCGGCAAAGGTGAAGGGTTTGACCAGGTACTGCAGGGCGCCGAGGCGCATGGCGGCCTGCACGGTGGCGAGATCGCGGGCGGCGGTGACCATGATCACATCGGTGCGGTGGCCGAGCTGGCGCAGGCGCCGGACCAGGTCCAGGCCGTTCTCGTCGGGGAGGTAGTGGTCCAGGAGGACGAGGTCCACCGGATGCGAGGCGAGGAACTCCAGGGCCTCCGCGGCCGAATGGGCCTGCGCCTTCACCAGGAAACCGGGAACCTTCGCCACATACGCCGCGTTGATCAGGGCAACACGCACGTCGTCGTCGACGACCAATACGTGGATCGGGGTCTCGTTCACCGCAGGGCCTCCGGGAGTACGACGGAGAATTCCGCCCCTCCGTCCGCTGCTTCACCGGCCCGGGCGCTGCCGCCCTGCCGCTCCGCGAGGCGGCGTACGAGGGCGAGGCCCAGCCCGCGCTCGCGGTGGGCCTTGGGCTGCTTGGTGGACCAGCCCTCCGTGAAGATCTCCTCGCGGCGTGCGGCGGGTACCCCGGGGCCGCTGTCGCGCACCCGCAGCACGGCGGTACGGCCCTCCGCGCGCAGCTCCACCTCGACCAGGGGCGTCGCGGAACCGGCGGCCGCGTCCAAGGCGTTGTCCACGAGATTGCCGAGGATCGTGACGAGGCCGCCAGGGTCCACCAGGCGGTCGGGGAGGAGGCTGGTGCCGGCCAGACGCAGCGGGACGCCGCGTTCGGCGGCGACGGTCGCCTTGCCCACCAGAAGGGCCGCCAGCAGCGGGTCGTGGACCTTCTCGGTGACCTGTTCGGCCGTCGTGCGGTGCACGCCGGCGACCTCGGTGACGAACTCCACCGCCTCCTCGTGCAGGCCCAGCTCCAGCAGGCCGAGGAGGGTGTGGAGGCGGTTGGCGTGCTCGTGGTCCTGGGCGCGCAGGGCATCGATCAGGCCCCGGGTGGAGTCGAGCTCGCGGCCCAGATGCTCCAGCTCGGTCCGGTCGCGCAGGGTGGCGACGGCGCCGCCGTCCTCGGTGGGCATCCGGTTGGCCACCAGCACGCGGGGGCCCTGGACGGTGAGCAGGTCCCGCCCGGTGACGCGGCCCGACAGGACATCGGCGGTGCGGCCCGCGCCCAGTAGGTCCTCCAGCGGGCGCCCCGCGCAGTCGTCGGCGGCGTCCGGGGCGAGGCCCAGCAGGCGGGCGGCCTCGTCGTTGACCAGCCGGACCCTGCCGTCGGGGGCCAGGGCGATCACGCCCTCGCGGATGGAGTGCAGCATGGCCTCCCGCTCGGCGAGCAGGCCGGCGATGTCGGAGAAGGCCAGATCGCGGGTCTGCCGCTGGATCCGGCGGGAGAGCAGATAGGCGGCGAGGGCGCCGGCCGCCAGGGCGCCGCCCGCGTAGGCGAGCAGACCGGGGATCGCGCCGAGCAGCCGGTCGCGGACGCTGTCGTAGGCGATGCCGACCGAGACGGCGCCGACGATCTCGCCGTCGGCCGCGAGGAGCGGGACCTTGCCGCGGGCGGAGCGGCCCAGGGTGCCCTCGTCGATCTCCATGACCTCGCGTCCCGCCAGGGCGTCGCTCGGGTCGGTGGAGACGGGCAGCCCGATCCGTTCGGCACTCGGGTGCGAGCGGCGGATGCCGTCCAGGTCGAGCACGACCACGTACTCCGCTCCGGTGGCCCGGCGGATCCGCTCGGCCGAGGACTGCACGGGGCTGTCGGCCGAGGGCCCGGAGGACAGGACCCCGGCGGCCAGCGCGGGATCGGCCGCGGCGCTCTGCGCGATGGCCAGGGCGCGCCGCATGGCCTGGTCGTCGAGCTGGGCACCGAGCGGCGCCAGGAACAGTCCGGTCGCCAGTACGGCGACCCCGGCGGCGATGGCCAGCTGGGTCAGCAGGATCTGGGAGACGGCCCGTCTGGGCAGCCCGAGGCGCCGAGCGCTCAAGAGGGGGAACCGCATGGGCAGCAACGGTAGGTCGGCTCCGGTGCGAGCGGAATGCTTACGCCCGACTTGTCGGGTACCCCACTCCTGTCATGCCCGGACGGTGTTCCAGGCCTCACTGCGGGTGAAGTAGGTGTCGTAGAGCTCCTGGACCTCCAGCAAGGACTCCGGCGGCACCTTCCCGTAGGCGATCCGTTCCAGGTGGCGGAAGTACTCGAACCGTTCGATGCCGGGCGTGATGACGATGAGGATGTCGGCGTTCTCACCGGGCGCGGCGGCGAACGCGTGATCGAGGCCGGGCGGCACGATGACGAGATCGCCGCGTTCCGCGATCACCACCTGGTCGCCCGACAGGAGCTGGGCGGTGCCGTCGAGCAGGTAGAACAGCTCGGCGGACCGGGAGTGGTGATGGGGCGCGGCCCCGTTCGCGCCGTCCAGCAGGCTCACCCGCTGGGTCGACAGGGCGCCGCCGGTGGCAGTGCTGTCGGCGAGGAGCCGGATGGTGGTCGGGGCGGCGCCGATCGTCTCGGCCTCGGCCGAGCGCACGATCACCGATTCGTCGAAGGAAGGCACGATCAGGGACATGTCGTCTTCTCCTGGAGGGTGGGCGATGAGGGACGGGAGGCGGGTGGGCGGGCGGTCAGGCCCGGGCCGGTTCGGCGGCGGTGCGAACGGCCGGGGCCGGACGCTCGCGCAGCAGCAGGCCGGCGGTCAGGGCGACGGCGAACGCGGTGGCGCCGTGCACCCCGTAGGCGTGCCCCGCGGGCCCGCCGTTGCCGAGGACGATCACCATGTCGCCAGCGGGGACGAAGGTGATCGCCGCCATCGCCCAGCCGAGCGCCCGGCGCTGCCCGGTGAACAGGAGCGCGAAGACGACCAGGCCGGTCGCGATGTCGCGTACGCCCTTGACGGCGAGGAAGCCGGCGCCGTCGTGCTGCGGCCAGGTCGGCAGCCCGAAGTCGGCGGCGGTGGCCTGTGGAGCGATCAGGTAGCTGAGGCCGATGTACACGATGAACGCGGCGCCGGTGGCGGCCAGGGCGGTGGTGAGGTGCTTGAGGGACACGTGAGTCTCCTGACAGTGGGTGCGTGGGTCGGCGGCAGGGAAGGGGATCAGCGCGGGGCGGCGGTACGGCGGACGGCGCGCACCCGGCGGGCATAGGCGGGGCGCCCCACGGTGCGCCACAGCAGGCGTCCGGCGAGGGGAAGCGAGGCGAGCATCGACGCGCGCTCGGCCCGGTCGGCCTCCTCCAGGACCATCCCGAGGAAGAACAGCAGCTTGGGCTTGGGCGTGGCGGCCAGGAAGTGCTCGCCCAGCCGGTCCCACTCGTGCGCGGAGAGATGGCGGGCGGCGAGCGGCAGGAGCGATTCCTCCTCGTCGTCCAGGTGCTCCAGCAGCACGGTCCGGTGCTCGGCGAGGAGCGAGACGAGCACGTCGCGTTCCGCCTCCCCGGCCCACCCCTCCCAGGCGGGCAGGGCCTCTCCGACGGCCTCGAGGCTCGCCGCGACCCGGTCGTGCTGGGCCTCCATCCGCAGGACGAGATCCGCTTCGAGGTCGACCCGGGCCATCAGCGGCGGCCACAGGTACGCGTCTTCGCCGTGGTGGTGGCCCGTCAGGCCGAGCCGGTAGTCACGGAAGTGGTCCCCGAGGGTCCGGGCCCGCGCCGTGTCGCCGGGGGCGACCGCGGCGATCAGCTCGACCAGCAGACGAGCCTCGCGGCGCAGGCCGCGGTGGATGACCACCATCTCGTGGGTGTTCGGCCGCGCCGTGCTCCGGTGGGACCGCGGTCCTTGCGCCGTACGTGGCTGCGTCGTCTTCATGGAAAGAGACTCGACGCCGGCACATGGAGGCTTTTTGGAGGCCACTTGGAGGCCACTTGGAAGGATCTCCGACGTCTTGAGGCCTTGTACGGGCCGGAGTTGGCCGAATCCGCGTAGGTTGGTGCGGTCATGGTCCACATACGCGTACTCGGCTCCTTCGCGGCCGAGCGGGACGGCGAGGCGATCCCGCTCGGCGGCCACCGTCAGCGTTCCGTGCTGGCCCTGCTCGTGGCGGCGCGCGGCCGGGTCGTGTCCGTCGACCGCATGATCGAGGAACTCTGGCAGGGGGCGCCGCCCGCCCGGGCCGTGGCCTCGCTCCAGGCCTACGTCTCCAACCTGCGCCGCCTCCTCGAACCGGGCCGGGCCCCGCGCACCCCCGCCCGGCTGCTGGTGAGCGCGCCGCCCGGGTACGCGCTGCGGCTGCCCGAGGACGCCGTCGATGCCTGGCGCTTCGAGCGGCTGCTCGGCCGGGCCCGTGAGGCCCTGCCCGCCGAGCCGGACACCGCGGCAGCCCTGCTCCGCGAGGCACTGGAGCTGTGGCAGGGGCCGGCTTATGCGGAGACGGCCGACGAGCCGTGGGCCCACGCGGAGCTCCTGCGGCTCGGCGAGCTTCGGCTGGCCGCCCGCGAACTCGGCATCGCTGCCGGGCTGCGGGGCGGCGCCGACCTGGCGGCCGCGGTCACCGAGGCCGCGCTGCTGACCCGTGAGGAGCCGCTGCGCGAGGAGGCCTGGCGGCTGCACGCCCTCGCGCTGTGGGCGGCGGGGCGGCAGGCCGACGCGCTCGCGGCGCTGCGCCGGGCCAGGACGGTACTGGCCGACGAGGTGGGACTGGATCCCGGCGCCGCCCTGATCGAGCTGGAGAAGGCGGTCCTCGCGCAGGACGGCCGTGTGCTGCGCGAGGCCACGCGGCCCGTAGAGCCCGTGGCGCCCGCGCCGCCCGTGTCGCGTGCGGCGCAGCCGGCGCCGGCGCCGGCGGAACAGGCGTTGCTGCCCGCGGCGCCCCCGGCCGGTCGGGCCGAGCCGTTCGTCGGGCGCGAGGAGGAACTGGCGCGGCTGACGGCGCAGGCGCACCGGGCCCGCGCGGCCGGCCCCGGTGTCGCGATGGTCAGCGGCGAGGCCGGGCTGGGCAAGTCGGCCCTGCTGCGCGCCCTCGGCGACCGGCTCCGCGCCGAGGGCTGGCTCGTCGCCTTCGGGCGCACCACCGACGCCGAGGGCGCGCCACCGGCCTGGGCCTGGGTCGAAGCCCTGCGCGCCGTCGCCGAGGCGGCCCCGCCCGAGCCCGCGGTGGCCGCCGCGCTGGCGCCCCTCCTGGCCGAGGACGCGCCCGCCGCCGTCCACACCGCCGGCCGCGAGGATGTCGCCGCCGGACGGTTCCGGTTGCACCGCGCCGTCGGCCGGTGGCTGGCGCGAGCCGCGCGCGGACGGCCCGTCGCGGTCCTTCTGGACGACCTGCACTGGGCCGACACGCAGACGCTGGCACTGCTTTCGGGGGCGGCCGACGTCCCCGCGGGTACCGCCCTGCTCCTCGTGGGCGCGTACCGGCCGGAGGACACGGAGGGCCGGCTCGACGACACCTTGGCCGGTCTGGCCCGGCGTACACCGGACCGGATCGCGCTGCGCGGCCTCGGCGAGGAGGCCGTGGCCGAGGTGGTCCGTGCGGTAGGGGGTCCGGGGGTCGACGCGGACGTGGTGGCCGCGCTGGCCGAACGTACGGGAGGGAACCCCTTCTACGTCCGGGAGAGCGCCAGGCTGTTGGGGAGCGAGGGCTCGCTCGTGGCGCTGTCCGAGGTTCCCGAGGGCGTCCGGGACGTGCTGCGTCGGCGGCTCGGACGCCTCCCCGAGCCGGTGGTGTCCGTACTGCGCCTGGCCGCGGTCGCCGGACGGGAATCCGACGTCGAGGTCCTGGTCGGGGCGGCGGACACCGGAGAGGACGGCGTCCTGGGCGCGCTGGAGGCCGGTCTGCTCGCCGGGCTGCTGGTCGAACCCGAGCCGGGGCGGGTCCGCTTCGCCCACGCGCTGGTGCGCGACACCCTGCTGGCGGACCTCAGCCTGCTGCGGTCCTCGCGGATGCACGGCCGGATCGCGGTCTGCCTGGAGCGGCTCGCCCCGGACGACATCTCCGCGCTGGCCCACCACCACGTACGCGCGGCCTCCTCGGCGACGGCGGCGAAGGCCGTCGCGTACTGCCTGCGGGCCGCCCGGCTGGCCGAGAGCCGCTTCGCCCACGACGTGGCCGCCGCGCTGCTCGTCGACGCGGTGGAGTGCTTCGAGCGGGTGCCCGCGGAGGCCGGTGGTGACCGGGACGCCGAGCGGGCCGAGCTGCTGGGCCGGCTGGTACGGGCCCAGGTGCGGGCGGGGGCGGTCATGGACGCGCGGACGACCCGGCGGACGGCGATCGACCGCGCGGTCGGCGCGGGCCGGGACGACCTGCTGATCGCGGCGTTCACGGCATGGACCGAGCCGACGCCGTGGCAGACACGGCCCTACGGCGTGGTCGACGGGCCGGTGGTGGAACTGCTGGAGCGGCTGCTGGCGCGGCCCGGTCATGAACCGGCCGTACGGTGTCTGCTGTTGGGCGCGTACGCCGCAGAGCTGTCCGACGCCAAGGTGGCGGCCGTACGGGCGGCGGCGCGCGAGGCGCTCGCCCTCGCGGAGCGCACCGGGGACCCCGTGCTGCGGGCGGGGGCGCTCGCGTCGCTGGTCAAGGAACTCGACGCCGATCTGGAATGGCCCGAACGCGCCGCCCTGGGAGGCGAGCTCGAACGGATCGGCGCCGCGCACGAGCTGCCGGGCCACCAGTGGTACGGGATGTTCATCCGATCCACGGCTCTGGCCGCCGAGGGCGATGTGGCCGGTGCCCGTCGGCTCGTGGACCGGTGGACGCAGTTCGCGCGGACCTACCGGATGCCGGGACCGGCCGCGGTCGGTGAGACCGTCGAGGCGACCTGGGCCCATGTCGAGGGGCGGTTCGAGGAGGCGGAGCGGCTCTACCGGCAGGCGGCCGCACGGATGGCCCGGCAGGGATCCCCGCACGCGGAGGGGATCCTGGCGATCGCGATCGCGACGCTGTGGGCGAGCCAGGGCCGGCTCGCGCAGTCGCTGCCCCGACTGCGGCAGGTGTACGCGGCCTTCGGCCCGCCGGCCGGAGACCTGCTCGCGGTCGCGCTGGCCGCCGCGGGTCAGGAGCGGGAGGCCCGCGAGATCCTCGACCGGGCGGGTCCGCTGCGGACGGACTACTTCTTCAAGGTCTTCGCGACCTTCCGGGCGATGACCCTGGTCGCGCTCGGGGAACGGGCGGGCGCCGAGGAGTTGTACGCGGCGCTGCTGCCCTACCGCGAGGCCCCGCCGGTCTCCTCCGGATTCACCGTGGCGGTCAGGCCGGTCGCCCGCACCCTGGGTGAACTGGCCGTGCTGCTGGGCCGCGAGGGCGAGGCCGCCGGGCACTTCGCGCGCGCGGCGGCCGTCGCCGAGCGGTGGCACAGTCCGTGGGGGGCCTGGGGAGCCACCTGATGTCCGGCGCGGTCCGACGTCCGGGGCCTGAGCTCGGCCGGGTCGGACCCGATACGGCTAAGGCAGCGGCAGCGGCAGCGGCAGTGGCTGCGGTGGGCGGGGCCCGTGGTACTGCCCGCTCGGCCGCATCCGCAGCGGCCGCTCCTGGTACTCCTCCAGCGCGTGCGCCATCCAGCCCGCCGTACGGGCGATAGCGAAGACGGTCTCCCCGGCCTCCGCCGGCATCCCGCACGACACCGTCAGCACCGCCAGCGCCAGGTCCACATTGGCGTGCAGTCCGCCCTGCCGGGCCATCACCGCGGCCACCTCGCGCGCCGCACCCAGCGCCGCCCCGGCCTGCTCCAGTCCTGCCAGCCGGGCGAAGAGCGCCCGTGCCCGCGGGTCCTCGCCCTGGTACAGCCGGTGGCCGAGTCCGGGGACCCGGCGCCCCGCCCGCAGGTACTCCGCCACCACCGGCGCGGCCCCGCCCTGTTCCAGCACCTCCACCAGCATCCGGTGCGCGAGCCGTCCGGCCGCGCCGTGCAGCGGGCCCTCCAGGGCGCCGAGCCCGGCGGACACCGCAGCGTACGGATGGGCTCGCGCGGAGGCCGCCACCCGTACGGCCAGGGTCGAGGCGGCCAGGTCGTGGTCGACCAGCAGGGCCAGCGCCAGGTCCAGCACGGCCAGCGCGTCCGGGTCCGGCTCCCGTGCCGTCAGCCGCGACCACAACTGCCGGGCGATCCGGCCGTCCCCGGACCACCGGGCCGGACCCGCGGCGGGGAGCGCGCCGACCAGTGTGGGGATCAGGGCGCGCGCGGAGCCGAGTACCGCCTCCTCCGACAGGTCGAAGCGCAGCGGATCCGCCACCGCGGCGGCGGCGACCGCCACCCGCAACCGGTCGATGGGACCGCCGTGTTCAGGCAGCGCGGCCACAGCCCGCCGGGCCGCGTCGAGGGCCGCCGGGGGAGGGGTGAAGCGGGCCCCGGGCGTGAGGGTGCCCGTCCACAGCCACTCGGCGACCTCCTCGTAGCGGTACCGGGAGGCCAGCTCCACGGCGTCCACGCCGCGGAAGAAGTACCGGTCGGGCTCGATGAGGGTGAGCGCCGTACGGACGGAGAGTTCCCCGGTGGGGGCCGCCGCCTCGCGCCGGCTGCGCCGGGCCAGCGCCTCGACCTCGGCGGCGTCGAAACTGCTGCCCCGCCCGGCGGGATCGCGGCGGCTCGTGAGCTGGCCCCGACTGACGTACGCGTACACCGTCGCCGGTTTCACCCCGAGTGCGCGGGCCGCCTCCTGTGTGGTGAGCCTGCGCCCGCTGTCCGTCTGGTCGCTCATGACACACACCCTACAGATGCACAGTCATATTGATTCAATCAATATTGACAGCGATTGAATCCATCATGGATGGTCGATCCATGAACACCATCTCGGAAGTACCCCGCGGACTCGCGGGGGTCGTGGTCACCGAAACCGGTCTGGGCGATGTCCGAGGCCGGGAGGGCTTCTACCACTACCGCCAGTACTCGGCCGTCGAGCTCGCCGCCACCCGCACCTTCGAGGACGTGTGGCACCTGATGTTCCGCGGCGCGCTCCCGGCCGACGCCGCCGGGCGCGCCGCCTTCGCGGCCGAGGTCGCACCCCTGCGCCGACTGCCCGCGGAGGTCCGGGACGCCCTGCCCGCCCTGGCCCGGGCCACCCGGCTCTCCGGCCCCCTCGCCGGGCTGCGCACCGCGCTCTCGCTGCTCGGGGCCTGCGCCGGCTTCCGGCCGGTCTACGACCTCGACCCCGACCGCCGGGCCGCCGACGCGCTGGCCGCCTGCGCCGCCGTACCGACCCTGCTCACCGCCCTGCACCGGCTGGGGCAGGGCCTGGAACCGGTGGAGCCGCGCGACGACCTCCCGTACGCCGCCAACTACCTCTACATGCTGACCGGCAGGGAACCCGACCCGGTCCGGGCCCGCGCGGTCGAGCGGTACCTGATATCCACCGTGGACCACGGCTTCAACGCCTCGACCTTCACCGCCCGGGTGATCGCCTCCACCGGCGCCGATGTCGCGGCCTGCCTGACCGGGGCGATCGGCGCCCTCTCCGGCCCCTTGCACGGCGGCGCCCCCAGCCGGGCCCTGGACACCCTCGACGCCATCGGGACCGTGGACCGGATCGGGCCGTGGATCCGTGAGCGGGTCCTGGCCGGAGACCGGATCATGGGCTTCGGTCACCCCGTCTACCGCACCGAGGACCCCCGGTCCCACATGCTGCGCGAGATCGCCCTCCAGTTCGGCGGCCCCCTCGTGGACTTCGCGGTCGAGGTCGAGCGCCAGGTCGAGGAAATCCTCGCCGAGCTGAAGCCGGGCCGGGAACTGCACACCAACGTGGAGTTCTACGCGGGCGTGGTCATGGAGCTCTGCGGACTCCCGCGCGAGATGTTCACGCCCACCTTCTGCGCGGCCCGTGTGGTCGGCTGGAGCGCGAACATCCTCGAACAGGCCACCGATTCGAAGATCATCCGCCCGGCCGCCCGCTACACCGGTCCCACTCCTCCCCACCCCGTGCCGCCCCTGCGCTGACGGAGGCCGGCTACGATCGACCGGGTGAACAGCAGGCAACCCATTCCCGTCGTCGTCCTCGCCGGTTTCCTCGGATCCGGCAAGACCACCGTGCTGAACCACCTCCTCGCCGGTCGCGGGGGCACCCGCATCGGGGTGGTCGTCAACGACTTCGGATCGATCGAGGTCGACGCGATGTCGGTGGCCGGCCAGGTGGGGGACTCGATGGTCTCCCTCGGCGGCGGCTGCCTATGCTGCGCCGTCGACGGCAGCGAACTCGACGCCTACCTGGAGAAGCTCTCCGCCCCCGTCCACCGGATCGACGTGATCGTCATCGAGGCGAGCGGGCTGGCCGAGCCCCAGGAGATGATCCGGATGCTCATGGCCAGTGAGAACCCGGACATCCGGTACGGCGGCATGGTGGAGGTCGTGGACGCCGCCGAATTCGACGCGACCCGCGCCAAGCATCCGGAGACCGACCGCCACCTCGCCGTCGCGGACCTGGTGGTGCTCAACAAGACCGACCGGGTGGACGCGGGCGAACGAGCCCGGATCGAGCGGGAGCTCGCCGTGCTCTGCGCCCCGGGCACCCCGGTCGTGGGCGCCGACCACGGCCGGATCGACCCGGAACTGCTCTTCGACCGCAGGCCCTGGACCGAGACCCGGGGACAGCTCTCCTTCGAGGACCTGCTCGCCGAGGCCGACGGCCACGGCCACGACCACGGCCACGACCGCTGCGGACACGCGCACGCCGCGTACGAGAGCACCGAGTTCACCACCGAGCAGGCCCTGTCCCCGCGCCGGTTCATCGACTTCCTCGACCGCCGCCCGGCCGGGCTCTACCGGATCAAGGGCTTCGTCCACTTCGGCGTACCGGGGTACGAGGAGTGCTACGAGGTCCACGCGGTCGGGCGCTTCCTCCGCTTCGCCCCGAGGCCCTGGGGGCGGGGTGAAGCGCGCGTGAGCCGACTGGTCCTGATCGGCTCCGGCACCGACGGGCCCGGACTGCTGCGCGAGCTGGAGGCCTGCCGCGAACCGGCCCCGCACGAGGCGCTCCCCGAGAGCATGTGGTGCGTACTGCGGTACGTGGGCAGGCCCGGGTCCGGAGCCGAGTCCGAGCACGGCAGCGAGTCCGGGACCGAGCAGGGGACCGAGCCCTCGGACGAGGGCTGAGGGCGCCGCGAGCCCGGCCCGATCGGCAGGACGGTCCGGCCCAGCCCGGTCCGGCCCGGCTCTCAGGCGACCTCGACGCCGAACTCGCCCAGCAGGTCCTCCAGGCCGCCCCGGTAGCCCTTGCCGCCGATCACGAAGTCCCAGTCGCCGTTGGCGCGGTGCCGGAAGGAGCCGAGGACCAGGGCGGTCTCGCCGGCGCGCCCGTCGGAGACGTCCAGCCGGCCCAGTTCCTCGCCGCCGGCGGACAGCAGCCGGATGTGGGCGTCGGTGAACCCGGCGAGGTCGGCGTGCGGATCGACCTCCGGGTCGATCGCGGCCACCAGCACCAGCCGGTCGGCCTGCGACGGCAGGGCGTCGAAGGAGACCTCCAGCGCCGCCTTGTCGGGAGCCGCGTGTGCGCGGGCCCGCACCGAACCGTCCGGGGTGCGCGGGTTGTTGAAGAAGACGAAGTGCTCCTCGCTCAGCACCCGGTTGCCCGTGCAGACGAGCGCGCACACGTCGAGGGCCACGGAACCCGACCAGGACATGCCGAGCACGTTGTGGTCGGCCGCGGGCGCCGCTTCGGCCGCCCGCCGGGCCGGGGCGGGTGCGCCGTCGCCGAGCCGGCCGCGCAGTCCGTACTGGTGGAGCAGCTCGACCAGGTCCGCCCCGGGAACCAACTCCAGCGGCTTGCCGTTGGCGAAGGTGTACGACCCGGGCCCGAAGGACGCGGTGGTGACCAGCACCCCCTTGTTCGCCCCCTTGTCCTGGACCGTGCCGTACAGATCACGCACAGCCGTCGGCGGCACCGTGTTCCGGTAGCGCTTGACCTGCACCACGATCCGCCCGCCCCGGATCGGCGCCGGGTCCACCGCCTCCACATCGACCCCGCCGTCACCCGACCGTTGCGTGGTCACCGCCTCCATGCCCATCGCCCGGAACAGCTCGGCGACCAGGTTCTCGAAGGCGATCGGATCCATCGCGAACAGATCCGGCTCGTCCTCGTCCGTCTCGCCCGGGTGCCCGCCATGGCTGACGACCTCTCCGCCGACCTCGTCGGGCCGACGCCCGGGGCGTACCGCCGTCAGCTGGTCGGGCCGTGTCGACAGCAGCCCGCCCAGCCCCGAGACCAGGCAGTCCACCGCGCTGACCTGCTCCAGCCGCAGTCCGGCGAAGGCGCTGCGCGCCGCCGGTACCGTGGCGAGCACGAACCGCGCCTCCTGACCGGTCGCCGGATCGTGGCAGTCCACGAAGCCGTTGACCTCGACCGAGTCCAATACGTCGAACTCGTCCGCCGCGTACAGCTCGCGCACCACCAGCAGCAGGCACTGGGCCAGCAGGTCCCGGTACAGGGCCCGCCGTTCCGTGACCGGGCGGGGCTTGATCTTGTCCTGGTCCGTGCTCGGCAGGTACTGCACCGCCCGGGCCTCCGGCACCACCGCGTACCCGGGCAGCTCCCAGTCGAGCACCAGCCGGCGCGCGGCCGGGTCGTACGCCGCCGTCACCTGCCTGGGCAGCGCCTCGGGCCAGGCCGTCGAGGCGTACAGGGCCGCCGAGAAGTACTCCACGGCCGCCTCCGCGTCACCCGCGCGCAGCGCGTCGGCCAGCTCCGTGAGCCCGCTGTCGTGCGCCAGCGCCCCGGCCGTCTGCTCCGCCGCCCACCGGTCGTACTGCCGGCGGTACGCGGCCAGTTGCTGCCGGCGCTGAGCCTCCGCGGCGTTCGCCGCCTGCCAGGCCTGGGTGTAGCGGGCGTGCGCCTCGCGCTCCGCCTGCGCCCGATGGTTCGAGCCGAGCGTCCAGCCGCTGCTCTGCCGCTGGAAGTCCTCGATGCGGGGCATCGGCACCGGGTGCGCCAGGGCCCCCGGGTCGAAGGGCTGCAGAGCGTCGGGCCGGGCCAGGGCGGATATCCGGAACGCCGGTGCCCGGCAGCCCGCGGCCAACAGGCCCTTGAGGGCTTCGACCTCGGCGTCGAACTGCGCGGTCCGCCGCAGGGCCTCGGCCTCGCGGTACTGCCGGTGGCTCCGGTTCGCGTCCCGTTCGTGGGCCCGCTGCCGACGCTCGGCCTCCCGCTGCTGGACCAGCTGCGTCTGTTGCTGTCGGCGCTGTGCCTCCGCCCAGTTCCCGATCAGTCCGCTGCCCGCTCGACGGCTCATCAGCTGCGTTCTCCCCCCACCGCGTCCACGGGGAAAACACTAGTCGGCATTCGGGTGGTACGTCCCCCCGGTCGTACCACCCGAACGCCCTCCCGCGCCCTACAGCGCGGCCCCCGCCAGCGCCGCCACCGTCGACGGCAGCGCGGCCCCGGAGCCGTCCCGGCGCGGGTCCACGGCCGGCAGTTGGGCCGGCGTACCGTTCGCCGCCGCCGCGCGGACGGGGGAACCACCCGCCCAGGCCAGGACCAGTACGTCCTCGCCCTTCAGGAACCGCTGGCAGCGCACGCCACCCGTGGCCCGGCCCTTGCGCGGGTACTGGTCGAAGGGGGTCAGCTTCCCGGAGGTCACCGAGTCGTCCAGGGTGCCGTGCGAGCCCGCCACCGTGAAGACCACGGCGTCCCGCGCCGGGTCCACGGCCGAGAAGTGGATCACCTTGGCGTTGTCGGCGAGCTTGATGCCCGCCATACCGCCCGCCGGGCGGCCCTGCGGGCGGACCTGGCCCGCCGGGTAGCGCAGCAGCTGGGCGTCGTCGGTGATGAAGACCAGGTCCTCCTCACCCGTGCGCAGCTCGACCGCGCCGACGATCCGGTCGCCCTCCTTGAGGGTGATGACCTCCAGCTCGTCCTTGTTCGCCGGGTAGTCCGGCACGACGCGCTTGACCACGCCCTGCTCGGTGCCCAGCGCGAGGCCCTGCGAGGACTCGTCCAGCGAGGTCAGGCAGACCACCTTCTCGTCCGCCTCCAGCCCGGAGAGGAACTCCGAGACCGGGGCGCCGCCCGCCAGGTTCGGCGCGGCGTGCGTGTCCGGCAGCTGCGGCAGGTCGATCACCGACAGCCTCAGCAGCCGCCCGTACGAGGTGACCGCGCCGACATCGGCCCGGGCCGTCGCCGCGACCTGCGAGACGATCAGGTCGTGCTTGGCGCGGGCGCCGCCCTCCTCCTCCGGCAGCGCTTCGCCGTTCGCCGTACGGGCCAGCAGGCCCGTCGAGGACAGCAGCACCCGGCACGGGTCGTCCGCGACCTCCAGCGGAACGGCCGCCACCGCGATGCCCGCTGACTCCAGCAGCACCGTACGGCGCTCGGTGCCGAACTTCTTCGCGACGGCCGCCAGTTCCGCGGAGACCAGCTTGCGCAGCTCGTTGTCCGACTCCAGGATCCCGGTCAGCTCGTCGATCTCGCCGGTCAGCCGGTCGCGCTCGGACTCCAGCTCGATCCGGTCGAAGCGGGTGAGCCGGCGCAGCGGGGTGTCCAGGATGTACTGGGTCTGGATCTCGCTCAGCGAGAACCGCTCCATCAGCCGGGACTTGGCCTGTGCCGAGTTGTCGCTGTCCCGGATGAGCCGGATGACCTCGTCGATGTCGAGGAGCGCCACCAGCAGGCCCTCGACCAGGTGCAGCCGGTCGCGGCGCTTGGTGCGGCGGAACTCGCTGCGCCGCCGGACGACCTCGAAGCGGTGGTCGAGATAGACCTCCAGCAGCTCCTTGAGGCCCAGCGTCAGGGGCTGCCCGTCCACCAGCGCCACGTTGTTGATGCCGAAGGACTCCTCCATCGGCGTCAGCTTGTAGAGCTGCTCCAGCACGGCCTCGGGGTGGAAGCCGTTCTTGATCTCGATGACCAGGCGCAGGCCGTGCGAGCGGTCGGTGAGGTCCTTGACGTCGGCGATGCCCTGGAGCTTCTTCGAGCCGACCAGGTCCTTGATCTTCGCGATGACCTTTTCGGGGCCGACCGTGAAGGGCAGTTCGGTGACGACCAGGCCCTTGCGGCGCGCCGTCACGTCCTCCACGGCCACCGTCGCGCGGATCTTGAAGGTGCCGCGGCCGTTCTCGTAGGCGTCCTTGATGCCCGAGAGCCCGACGATCCGGCCGCCGGTGGGCAGGTCGGGGCCCGGCACGAAGCGCATCAGCGCCTCCAGGTCCGCCTGCGGGTACCGGATCAGGTGGCGGGCGGCCGCGATGACCTCGCCGAGGTTGTGCGGGGGCATGTTGGTGGCCATGCCGACGGCAATGCCGGACGCGCCGTTGACCAGCAGGTTCGGGTACGCGGCGGGCAGGGCGACCGGTTCGCGCTCCTGGCCGTCGTAGTTGGCGGTGAAGTCGACGGTGTCCTCGTCGATCGACTCCGTCATCAGCGACGTGGCGTCGGCCATCTTGCACTCGGTGTAACGCATCGCGGCCGGCGGGTCGTCGTTGCCGAGCGAGCCGAAGTTGCCGTGGCCGTCGACCAGCGGCACCCGCATGGAGAAGGGCTGGGCCATGCGCACGAGGGCGTCGTAGATCGACGCGTCACCGTGCGGATGGAGCTTGCCCATGACCTCGCCCACGACACGGGCGCACTTCACGTAGCCGCGGTCGGGCCGCAGGCCCATCTCGTTCATCTGGTACACGATGCGCCGGTGCACCGGCTTCAGGCCGTCCCGGGCGTCGGGCAGGGCGCGGGAGTAGATCACCGAGTACGCGTACTCGAGGAAGGAGCCCTGCATTTCGTCGACGACGTCGATGTCGAGGATCTTCTCCTCGAAATCCTCCGGCGGCGGGGTCTTCGTGCTGCGGCGGGCCATCGCTGCGCGGCTCCTTAAACCAAAATGGGGTGTGCTGGCTGGCGGGTGGGGTGTCTGGTCGGTCGGGTCCGGCTGGTCTCACCGGGCCCTGGCTGGGTCCGGCACTCTTGTGGTGTCCGGCGAGGGTACGACGCGGACCATTGTGGCCCGACGCACCGACAACGCCGACTCCGACCCCGGGGGTCCCCCGGACGGAGTGCGGGGGAGTGACCCGGGAACTTATCCGGCGGTCGGCGCGCTTGCATACAGTGGCAGGTCGATAAGAAATCTCTGCATCGCGATCGAAGGGACCACATGCCCATGGGTCACACGGCCACAGCCCAGGCCGGCTCCGGCGGCCTGACAGCGACCGAGCACCGGCTGGCCAACGGCTTGCGCGTGGTGCTCTCCGAGGACCACCTGACCCCGGTCGCCGCGGTCTGCCTCTGGTACGACGTCGGCTCGCGCCACGAAGTCAAGGGACGCACCGGCCTGGCTCACCTCTTCGAGCACCTGATGTTCCAGGGGTCGGCGAGCGTACCCGGCAACGGGCACTTCGAACTGGTCCAGGGCGCCGGCGGTTCCCTCAACGGCACCACCAGCTTCGAGCGCACCAACTACTTCGAGACGATGCCGACCCACCAGCTGGAGCTCGCGCTCTGGCTGGAAGCGGACCGGATGGGGTCCCTGCTGGCCGCCCTGGACGACGAGTCCATGGAGAACCAGCGCGACGTCGTCAAGAACGAGCGCCGCCAGCGGTACGACAACGTCCCGTACGGCACGGCCTTCGAGCGGCTCACCGCCCTGGCCTACCCCGAGGGTCACCCGTACCACCACACCCCGATCGGCTCCATGGCCGACCTGGACGCCGCCTCCCTGGAGGACGCGCGCACCTTCTTCCGCACGTACTACGCGCCCAACAACGCGGTGCTCTCCGTCGTCGGGGACATCGACCCCGAGCAGACGCTCGCCTGGGTCGAGAAGTACTTCGGCACCATCCCCGCGCACGACGGCAAGCAGCCGCCCCGCGACGGCTCGCTGCCCGACGTCATCGGGGAGCAGCTGCGCGAGGAGATCGTCGAGGAGGTCCCGGCGCGTGCGCTGATGGCCGCCTACCGGCTGCCGCACGACGGCACCCGTGAGTGCGACGCCGCCGACGTGGCGCTGACCATCCTGGGCGGCGGCGAGTCCTCGCTGCTGCACAACAGGCTGGTACGCCGCGACCAGAGCGCCGTCGCGGCCGGCTTCGGCATGCTGCGCCTGGCCGGGGCGCCCTCCCTGGGCTGGCTGGACGTCAAGACCTCCAGCGGGGTCGAGATCCCCGCCATCGAGGCGGCCGTGGACGAGGAGCTCGCGCGGTTCGCCGCCGAGGGTCCGACGGCCGAGGAGATGGAGCGCGCCCAGGCGCAGCTGGAGCGCGAGTGGCTGGACCGGCTGAGCACGGTCGCCGGCCGCGCCGACGAACTGTGCCGCTTCGCGGTGCTGTTCGGCGACCCGCAGCTGGCGCTGACCGCCGTCCAGCGCGTCCTGGACATCACCGCCGAGGAGGTGCAGGCCGTGGCCGCGGCCCGCCTGCGCCCGGACAACCGCGCGGTGCTCGTCTACGAGCCGCTCGCGGCCGACGAGTCCGACCAGCACGACGAGTCCGAGGGCTCCGACGAGAACGAGGGGGCGGAGCAGTGAGCGACACGGCAGCCGTCACGATGACCTTCCATCCGCGGCCGCAGGCCGGCGAGCCGCAGCCGTGGGCCTTCCCGGCCCCCGAGCGCGGGCAGCTGTCCAACGGGCTGACCCTGCTGCGCTGCCACCGGCCGGGCCAGCAGGTCGTCGCGGTCGAGGTCAACCTCGCCGCCCCGCTGGACGCCGAGCCCGAGGGCCTGGACGGCGTGGCGACCATCATGGCGCGGGCGTTCTCCGAGGGCACCGACAAGCACTCCGCCGAGGAGTTCGCGGCCGAGCTGGAGCGCTGCGGCGCCACCCTGGACGCGCACGCCGACCACCCGGGCCTGCGGGTCTCGCTGGAGGTCCCGGCCTCCCGGCTGCCCAAGGCGCTCGGCCTGCTCGCCGAGGCGCTGCGCGCCCCGGCCTTCGCCGACGCCGAGGTCGACCGGCTGGTGCGCAACCGGCTCGACGAGATCCCGCACGAGCTCGCCAACCCGCAGCGCCGCGCCGCCAAGCAGCTCTCCAAGGAGCTCTTCCCGGCCACCCTGCGGATGTCCCGGCCGCGCCAGGGCTCCGAGGAGACCGTCGCCCGGATCGACTCCGGCGCCGTACGCGCCTTCTACGAGGCCCACGTACGCCCCGCCACCGCCACCGCGGTGGTCGTCGGCGACCTGACCGGCATCGACCTGGACGCCGTGCTCGCGGACACCCTGGGCACCTGGACGGGCAACACCGCCGCCGCCCGCCCGGTGCCGCCGGTGACCGCCGACGACACCGGCCGCGTGGTCATCGTGGACCGGCCCGGCGCGGTCCAGACGCAGCTGCTGATCGGCCGGATCGGGGCGGACCGCCACGACCGGGTGTGGGCGGCCCAGGTGCTGGGCACGTACTGCCTGGGCGGCACCCTCACCTCGCGCCTGGACAAGGTGCTGCGCGAGGAGAAGGGGTACACCTACGGCGTGCGCGCCTTCGGCCAGGTGCTGCGCTCCACCGCGGACGGCAAGGGCGCCTCGATGCTCGCCATCAGCGGCTCGGTGGACACCCCGAACACCGGCCCGGCGCTGGAGGACCTCTGGAAGGTGCTGCGCACCCTCGCCGAAGGCGGTCTGACCGACGCCGAACGCGATGTCGCCGTGCAGAACCTGGTGGGCGTGGCCCCGTTGAAGTTCGAGACGGCCGCCTCGGTCGCGGGCACCCTCGCCGACCAGGTCGAGCAGGAGCTGCCGGACGACTACCAGGCGCAGTTGTACGCCCAGCTCGCCGCGACGGGCACCGTGGAGGCCACCACGGCGGTCGTTCAGGCCTTCCCCGCGGACCGACTGGTCACCGTCCTGGTGGGCGACGCGGCGGTCATCGAGGAGCCCGTGCGGGCCCTGGGGATCGGCGAGGTCACGGTCGTCTCCAACTGACGGTCGGACGAAGGTCCCTTGAGGGCCGGCCGAAGAATTCGGCAAGGGGTTCTGGTGACTTGGTCACCAGAACCCCTTTTGTCCGTTTAGTGGTGAGGTTGCTTGTATGCGGTGTGGCGTACGCAACAAAATGCCGCGTCTGTTTGGCGATTGACTGATGATCCGCCTAGCGTCGGCCGTGCTGTTCGTCAGTTGTGCCCGCCGCACCCGCGGCACCGGACAGCGATCGCCGAGTCCCCGTCAGGCGCGAGCCTGGGGAGCCGGGGACCCACATGAGTCCCTGGGGTGAATCGGACCCCCTCGCAAGAGGAGGCCCGTAGGAGACCTTCCTGCTCCGAACCCGTCAGCTAACCCGGTAGGCGAGAAGGAAGGAAAGGATCAAACCCTTCATGGCGTTTGGCAGTCGTCCCGCTGGTACCGGTAAGCACCGTGGCTCCAGCCGTCTGAGCAAGAAGACCGCCGGTTACGCCGGTATCGCCGCGATCGCCACCACGGGTGTCGTCGGCTCCCTCGCCGCCCCGGCCTTCGCCGCGGACAACCACAGCAGCACCATCGGCCAGGACAACGGCCTCGGTGCCGTCGTCGTCGCCGAGGACCTCGCGGGTGACATCGCCGACCAGGCCGAGTCCCAGCACCGCGTCGCCGAGCAGGACGCCGCCAAGGCGCAGGCCGAGGCCGACGCGAAGCAGCGGGCCGCCGAGGCCAAGCGCATGGCCGAGGCCAAGGCGAAGGCCGAGCGCGAGGCCGCCGAGCGCGCCGCCCGCGAGGAGGAGCGCAAGCGCCTCAACACCTTCGTCGCCCCGGTGGACGGCTCGTACGTCAGCACGCAGTACCACGCGGGCGGCGGCATGTGGTCCTCCGGCAGCCACACGGGCATCGACTTCCACGCCGCCTCCGGCACCTCGGTCCACGCGGTGGGCCTGGGTACCGTCGTCGAGGCCGGCTGGGGTGGCGCGTACGGCAACAACGTCGTCATCAAGCACAACGACGGCACCTACACCCAGTACGGGCACATGTCCTCGCTGAACGTCTCCGTCGGCGACCAGGTCACCCCGGGCCAGCAGATCGGTCTGTCGGGCTCCACCGGCAACTCCAGCGGCCCGCACCTGCACTTCGAGGCCCGCACGGGCTCGCAGTACGGCTCGGACATCGACCCGCTCTCGTACCTGCGCTCGCACGGCGTCAGCGTCTGACCCTCGCGGCGGCACGCCTCGCACGGTTTCACCGAAGACCCCGACTCTCCGAGTCGGGGTCTTCGTGTGTTGCGTCTTCGTGCAAATGTTTCGTATTTCCGGCCGCTCTCGGAAATTATCGTGTGTTGCAATAGAGTCGCAGTACGCGCATGTGCGTGCAATGGCGCCGGCGGTCGGAAATAGGCGGAGGTTCGGTCTTGCGTATTCCTGCGCACGCGGTATGCACGGCAATCCGCGACGATATCGTCTCCGGGGTGTTCGAGCCGGGCGGCCGGCTGACCGAGGAGGTGCTGGCCCGCCGGTACGGGGTCTCGCGCGTCCCGGTGCGCGAGGCCCTGCGGACCCTGGAGTCGGAGGGGTTCGTCACCACGCGGCGTCACGCGGGGGCGTGCGTGGCCGAGCCGACCGAGCAGGAGGCCGCGGACCTGCTGGAGATGCGGATGCTCCTGGAGCCGCTGGCCGCCGCGCGCGCCGCCCGGCGGCGCACCGACGCGCACCTCAAGGTGCTGCGCGGACTGGTCAGGCTGGGTCAGGAGCGGGCCAGGCGGGGCCAGGGAGAGGATCTGCGGTCCCTGGGAGGCTGGTTCCACGAGACGCTCGCCCAGGCCTCCGGCAGCCCCGGACTGATCGCGCTGCTCACGCAGATGCGGCACAAGATCGCGTGGATGTACGTGGTGGAGGCGCCGACCCGGCCGGTGGAGTCCTGGGCCGAGCACGGGGCGGTCGTGGACGCGGTGGCGCGCGGCGACGCCGAACGGGCCCGGGCGCTGACCGCGATGCACGCCGACCGGGCGGCGGGGGCGCACCGGCTGCGGCTCCGCCCGGCGGTGAGCACTTCGCAACCTGCCGTAAACATGTCGAGCGGCCGGCATTAACAGGAGCCGTATACAAAGGATGGGATCGCGCGAATTCGCTGTGCGGTGGCCGATCGATCCGTATCGGGGTCGATTTCACGTGCAGAATTCCGATGCGGCCGAATTCGGTGTGCGTCGGCTCCGGGCAGGCCCCTTCCCCGCCCGGCGGAATTTCTCCGGTGTCCGTTTCCCGTAGGGCGCCCGTCCGGTGGCGACCTTCGGTGGCGAAGCCGGATCGAGCCCGCCCGGCCACCCGTCGCGGTGGCGGCGGCAGGGCGGGGGCCCGCGCCGGGCCGCACCCCGGTGGGAATCCGCGGGGCGGAAGCCGGTCTCCGGCGTCGCCCGGGCGGACGGTCGTGCCGGGCGGGCCCTGTCGGGCCGAGCGGCAGAGCATGCGGGAGGGTCGCGCGGAACCCGCACGGCCCGGGCGGCGCCGGCCCGCACGCGAACGGCGACGCCGGCCGCGGTCCTTGCGGGAACGGCGCCGGCCGGAGGGGGTTCCCGCAGACCCGTCCCCGCCCTGGCGCGGCCTGCTGCGCGCAACGACGAAGCCGCGACCCCCGGACCGGGGGCCGCGGCTTCGCGCGTGAGGTCGAACCCGAAGGGTCAGACGGTCTCGGGGAGCTCCTCGAGACCCTCGGCGACCAGCTTCGCGAGGCGGTCGAGCGCGGCGTCCGCACCCTCGGCCTCGGAGGCGAGGACGATCTCCTCGCCGCCCTGGGCGCCCAGGCCCAGGACCGCCAGCATGGAGGCGGCGTTGACGGGGTCGCCGCCGGACTTCGCGATGGTCACCGGGACGCCGGAAGCGGTCGTCGCACGGACGAAGATCGAGGCGGGACGAGCGTGCAGGCCCTCGGCCCACCCGACGTTGACGCGGCGCTCTGCCATGGTGATGCCCTTCAGGTTCTTACGGTTGTCTAGACCAGTCTCTCACGACGTCCGGAATGCTCGGACCTACCATCGGCCTGAATTTTCCGCCGTTCGACCTCACCCAGCTTGCCCTGATATGACCCGTCCTGCCTCATCCGCCGCGCGAGGGCTGTACGGCCTGATCCGGCCGTAAGGTAGGCCCATGACCATCGAGTCGGACCCCTCCTACCCGGCCCACTGGGAAGCCGACGTCGTCCTCCGTGACGGCGGCACGGCCCGGATCAGGCCCATCACCACCGAGGACGCGGGCCGGCTCGTCAGCTTCTACGAGCAGGTGTCCGACGAGTCGAAGTACTACCGCTTCTTCGCCCCCTACCCCCGGCTCTCCGACCGCGACGTGCGCCGCTTCACGCACCACGACTACGTGGACCGGGTCGGCCTCGCCGCGACCATCGGCGGGGAGTTCATCGCCACCGTGCGCTACGACCGCATCGACGCCGCCGGCCGGCCCGCCTCCGGACCCGCCGACGAGGCCGAGGTCGCCTTCCTCGTCCAGGACGCCCATCAGGGCCGCGGGGTCGCCTCCACGCTCCTCGAACACATCGGCGCGGTGGCCCGGGAGCGCGGCATCCGGCGGTTCGCCGCCGAGGTGCTGCCCGCCAACACCAAGATGATCAAAGTCTTCACGGACGCCGGCTACCAGCAGAAGCGCAGCTTCGAGGACGGCTCCGTCCGCCTCACCCTCGACCTCGAACCCACCGCCGAGTCCCTCGCCGTGCAGCGCGCCCGCGAACAGCGCGCCGAGGCCCACTCGGTGCAGCGGCTGCTCGCCCCCGGCTCGGTGGCCGTCGTCGGAGTCAGCCGCTCCGGCGCGGGCGTGGGCGCGGCCGCACTGCGCAACCTGCGCGACAGCGGCTTCCACGGCCACCTCTACGCGGTCAACGAGGCCGTCACCCGTGACCTCCTCGACGGAGTGCGGGCCTATCGCACCATCGATGCCATCGGCGCCCCGGTCGACCTCGCCGTGATCGCGGTCCCGGCCGACCGGGTACCCGACGCGGTGGCGGCCTGCGGCGAGCACGGGGTGCAGGGGCTCGTCGTCCTGTCCGCCGGCTACGGGGAGAGCGGCCCGGCCGGACTCGCCCGCCAGCGCGAACTGGTCCGGCAGGTGCGCTCGTACGGCATGCGGCTGATCGGGCCGAACGCCTACGGGGTGATCAACACCGCGCCCGAGGTGGAACTCAACGCCTCCCTCACCCCCGCACCGATGCCCACGCGCGGCCGGATCGGCCTGTTCACGCAGTCCGGGGCGATCGGCATCGCCCTGCTCTCCGCGCTGCTCCGGCGCGGCGAAGGCCTGTCCTCCTTCGTCTCCGCGGGCAACCGCGCCGACGTGTCCGGGAACGACATCCTGCAGTACTGGTACGACGACGAGGCGACCGACGTCGCCCTGCTCTACCTCGAAACCCTCGGCAACCCGCGGAAGTTCACCCGCCTCGCCCGCCGCACGGCGGCCGTCAAGCCCGTGGTCGTCGCCAAGGGCGGCCGGCACAGCCCGGCCGGGCACGTCGTCCCCGGCACCCGACTGCCGGAGGCCACCGTCTCGGCCCTGCTGCGCCAGGCCGGTGTCATCCGCGTCGACACGGTCACCGAGCTGGTGGACGTCGGCCTCCTGCTGGCGGCGCAGCCGCTGCCCGCCGGGCCCCGTGTCGCGATCCTCGGCAACTCCGAATCCCTCGGGATCCTCACCTACGACGCCTGCCTCACCCAGGGCCTGCGCCCCCTGCCGCCCCTGGACCTGACGACGGCGGCCGCGCCGGCGGACTTCCGCACCGCCCTCACGGACGCGCTGCGCTCCGAGGACTGCGACGCGGTCGTGGTCACGGCCATCCCGTGGGTGAGCGAGGACGCGCCGGCGGACGATCTGGCCGGTGCGCTGCGCGAAGCGGTGGCGGCGTCCCCGGGCAAGCCCGTCGCGGTGGTGCACGTCGAGCTCGGCGAGCTCGCCCTGGCCCTGTCCGCCGTGCGCGGGGTCCCGTACACCGCGTCGTCCCGGAACTGGGGCCCCGCTCCCGACCGGACGCCCCAGGCGCCGGCCGGGCCGCTGTCCGCGGCCGGGGACAGCATCCCCAGCTACCCCGCCGCCGAACGCGCGGTCAAGGCCGTCGCCGAAGCCGTCCGGTACGGGCAGTGGCGCCGGGCCGCCGCCGAGGACGACGGGCGGGTCCCCGAGTTCGAGGACATCGACGAGGCCGGGACCGCCGACCGGCTGACCCGGCTGCTCGCCGACGTCGACCCCGGCGCCGCGGCGACCCTGACCGACGAGGACGCCCGCGAGCTGCTCGCGGGCTACGGGATCCGCGTCCTGCCCACCCTCCCTGCGCCCAGCGCCGACGCGGCGGTCCGCGCCGCCGGCGTCCTGGGCTACCCGGTGGCGCTCAAGACCACCGCCCCGCACCTGCGTCACCGCGCGGACCTGGGCGGCGTACGCCTCGACCACACGAACGAGGCCGAGCTGCGGCGCTCGTACGAGGAGCTCACCGAGGCGCTGGGCAAGCCGGCCGAGCTCCAGCCCGTGGTGCAGGCCATGGTGCCGCGCGGGGTCGACACCGTCGTCCGCTCCGTCATCGACCCCGCCGCGGGCGCCGTCCTCTCCTTCGGGCTCGCCGGCGTCGCCTCCGAGCTGCTCGGCGACACCGCGCACCGGCTGGTCCCGGCCACCGACCGGGACGCCGCCGGGCTGATCCGGTCCATCCGGACCGCACCCCTCCTGTTCGGCTGGCGAGGCAGCGACCCCGTGGACACCCCCGCCCTGGAGGAACTGCTGCTGCGACTGTCCCGCCTCGTGGACGACCACCCCGAGGTGATCGGCGTCGCGCTGGAGCCCGTCGTGGTCGCCGCCGAGGGCGTGTCCGTGCTCAGCGCCACCGTCCGGGTCGCCCACCCGCCGGCCCGCGGCGATCTCGGCCCGCGGACCCTCCCCAGTTACTGAGCGGGTACGGCGCGGCCTGAGGGCCCCGTACGGGCCTTAGGATGGACCTCATGGCGAAATCCGGTACGACGACCCAGGGGCTGCGCACGGCGATCGAGCGCAGCGGCTACTACCCGGCCCTCGTGGCCGAGGCCGTGGAGGCCGCGGTGGGCGGCGAGCCGATCTCGTCGTACCTGGTCCACCAGGAGACGACCTTCGACTCCAACGAGGTGCGCCGGCACGTCACCGTGCTGGTCCTGACGGGCAACCGCTTCATCGTCAGCCACACCGACGAGCAGGCCGCCGACGCCGGGTCCCCCTCCCCGTACGCGACCACCTCCACCGAGTCGGTCAAGCTGTCCAGCATCTCCTCCGTGGTGCTCAGCCGCGTCGTCGCCAACCCGGAGAGCTACACCCCCGGCACCCTGCCCCGCGAGGTCGTCCTGACCATCGGCTGGGGCGCGGTCTCCCGGATCGACCTGGAGCCGGCCGCCTGCGGCGACCCGAACTGCGACTCCGACCACGGCTACACCGGCAACTCCACCGCCGACGACCTCAGCCTGCGGGTCAGCGAGGCCGGCGACGGCCCGGAGGCGGTGCGCCAGACCCTGGTCTTCGCGCAGGCACTCTCCGAAGCCACAGCGGCGACGTCCGCCACCCCCGCCCGCTGATGGCGTACTCCGCGGCACAGGAGTGGCCCGAGCCGGAGCTGCTGGACCTGGCGGGCGCCCCCGTCCCGGAGTACGGCGCCGGGTCGCTCGCCGACCTGCTGCCCACGCTCGTGGCCGGCCAGGGCGTCCCCGGTTTCACCGCGGCGATCACCGAGCTGACCCCGGCCGACCGGAACTGCGTGTTCCTGGTCGACGGCATGGGCTGGGAGCAGATCAAGGCCCACCCGGACGAGGCCCCGTACCTCACCTCCCTGCTCGGCAGCTCGCGCGGCGGCACCGGCCGCCCGATCACCGCGGGCTTCCCGGCGACCACGGCCACCTCGCTCGCCTCCGTGGGCACCGGCCTGCCGCCGGCCCGCCACGGCCTGCCCGGCTACGCCGTCCGCAACCCCGCCACCGGGGAACTGATGAACCAGCTCCGCTGGCACCCGTGGACCGCGCCGAAGCCCTGGCAGCCGTACCCGACCGTCTTCCAGCAGGCCGACAAGGCCGGGGTGGCGACCGCCCAGGTGTCCTCGCCCGCCTTCCAGAGCACCCCGCTCACCAAGATCGCGCTGAGCGGTGGCACCTTCCTCGGCCGGATGACCGGCGAGGAACGGATGGACCTGGCGGCCGAGCGCCTCGCCTCCGGCGACCGCTCGCTCGTCTACACCTACTACAGCGAGCTCGACGGGGCCGGCCACCGGCACGGTGTGGACTCCGACGCCTGGCGCGGCCAGCTGATGTACGTGGACCGGCTCGTCCAGCGGCTCGCCGAGCAGCTGCCGCCGCGCACCGCCCTGTACGTGACCGCGGACCACGGCATGGTCGACGTCCCCTTCGACGAGGACTCCCGGATCGACTTCGACGAGGACTGGGAGCTGAGCGCCGGCGTCGCCCTGCTGGGTGGCGAGGGGCGGGCCCGGCACGTGTACGCGGTGCCGGGTGCGCAGGCCGACGTGCTGACCGTGTGGCGTGAGGTGCTCGGCGACCGTTTCTGGGTCGCCAGCCGCGAAGAGGCCCTGGAACTGGGCTGGTTCGGCACGCCGGGGGAGTGCGACGAGCGCGTCCTCGGGCGCATCGGCGACGTGGTGGCGGCCGCCCAGGCCGACGTCGCGATCACCGCCTCGCGCAACGAGCCGAACGAATCCGCCCTCACCGGGATGCACGGCTCGATGACCGCGGCGGAACAGTTCGTCCCGCTGCTCGAAATCCGCACCTGACCCTCGCCCCGCACCCCGTACCCCGTACCCACCGCCCCACCACCTGCCCACGACCCGAAAGGTCCGTACTTCCCATGCCCGAGCTGGTGTTCTTCTCCGGAACGATGGACTGCGGAAAGAGCACGTTGGCGCTCCAGATCGCGCACAACCGCGATGCGCGGGGTCTGCAGGGCGTGATCTTCACCCGTGACGACCGGGCGGGCGAGGGCAAGCTGTCCTCGAGGCTCGGTCTGGTGACGGAGGCGGTGGAGGCGCCGGAGGGCATGGACCTGTACGCGTACGTGGTCGCCCAGCTCTCGAAGGGCGGCAAGGCGGACTACGTGATCGTGGACGAGGCCCAGTTCCTGGAGCCCGATCAGATCGACCAGCTCGCCAGGATCGTCGACGACCTGGACATGGACGTCTTCGCCTTCGGTATCACCACCGACTTCCGTACGAAGCTCTTCCCGGGCTCGCAGCGGCTGATCGAGCTGGCGGACCGCCTGGAGCAGCTCCAGGTCGAGGCCCTGTGCTGGTGCGGAGCCCGCGCGACGCACAACGCCCGTACGGTGGGCGGGGAGATGGTCGTCGAGGGGGCGCAGGTCGTGGTCGGCGACGTGAACCGCCCGGCGGAGGAGATCGGCTACGAGGTCCTGTGCCGCCGCCACCACCGCCGCCGGATGACGAGCGCCGCCTCGCGGGCGGGGTCGCTGTCGCCGGACGTGCTGCCCGTCGCTTCCAGCTGACTGCTGGTCCGGGAGCCCCTCACCGGACCGGTGAGGGGCTCCCGACACGCCCGCCCGGGCGAGGGCCGGTGAGGGTTACACCGCGGCCCGGCGGAAGCGGCTCAGGCTCGCCCAGACCGTGCCGACCAGCAGCACCGCGAACCACATGGCCACGACCAGGTGCGGGTGCTCGCCCGGGAAGCTCGTGCTCTGCGCCGTGGGGTTGCCCCACAGGTGGCGGCAGGAGTCGGCCACCGCGCTGATCGGGTTCCACTCGACGACCGGGCGCAGCCAGCCGGGCATGGCAGCGGCCGGGAAGACCGCGTTCGACAGGAAGGTGCACACGACCAGGATCAGGGCGCCGATCGAGTCGATGGACTCGATGTTCTTGACCATCATCCCGAGCGTGATGCCGACCCAGACCATCAGGAAGATGAACCCGCCGGCCACGGCGAAACCGGCCGCGACGGAGAGCGGGTCGCCGTGCGGACGCCAGCCGATGCCGAGGCCCACCAGCGTGATCACCGCGAGGACCCCGAGGCCGACCAGCAGGTCGCCCAGCGCATGCGCCACCAGAACCGCGGCCCGCGAGATGGGCAGCGACCGGAAGCGGTCCATCAGACCCGCCCGCAGGTCCATGGCGATGCTGATCGCGGTAGGTCCGATGCCGGCCAGCGCGACCTGCACCGCGATGCCCGCCATCAGGTACTCCTGGTAGTCACCCCCCTGGGGCGCCACGATCGCTTCCTTGAAGAGGTAGCCCACCGCCAGCAGCATCACCAGCGGATTGAGCACGATCCCGACGAGCCGTCCGGGAGTGCGGCGCAGATGGCGCAGCCGCCTGCCCGCCAACGCGAACGTCTCCGTGAGGGGGTGTCCCTTCGTGACCGCGGCGACGGGCGCGGGGGCCGGGGCCGGGGCCTGGGCCGGTTCGGGAGCGGGGTCCGGGCCGGGTGAGGCCGCCGCGGGCGGATGTGTGACCAGTGTGCTCATGGGCGGGTTCCCTCGGGTGGGCCGGTCGGTCCGCAGCAGCTCCGCGTCGACGATCGCACCGACCTTCGCCTGCGGTTCCGGATGCATCAGATATTCGTGGGCGTAGGGGAGTTCATGGACCCGCACGGTTCCGGTGACGTGTCCGTCCCAGCGGCCGGCCGCGGTCACCACGTCCGCCGCGGATCGTTGCGAGGTCGCGACGAACAGCGTCATGTCGCCGTCGAAGCGGCCGGGTTCGAAGCGCTCGGCGAGTTCCACGTGGTGGCGCATCACCGTCACCAGGCGTTCGACGTCCTGCTCGGTCAGCGAGCCGAAGGCGCCGCCGTGGCGCCGCAGGACCCCGGCCACCGCTTCCGGGTCCAGGGCCTCACCGGCCTCCCGCGCCTGTTCCTCCCCGAGGTACTCCAGGAACCGGCCGAGCAGCTCGCGGCGGTCGGGCAGCGGCCCGTCGAGCGTGCGGTCGTACGGGAAGGCGTCCAGGTTGGCGAGGAAGGCGACCTCGTCGCCGTCGGCCCGTAGCCGTACGGCCAGTTCGTGCGCGAGCAGTCCGCCGAAGGACCAGCCCAGCAGGTGGTACGGGCCCTCGGGCTGCGCCTCCCGGATGCGCGCCAGGTACGACTCGGCCTGCGCCTCGACGCTCGGCGCCGGCTCGGCCCCGCTCACCTGCGGCGCCTGGAGCCCGATGATCGGCCTGCGTTCGTCGACGTACCCGGCCAGCCCGAGGTAGGGCAGGCTCGTGCCCAGCCCGCCGTGCACGCAGAACAGCGGCGGCAGCGAGCCGGTGGGCCGGATCGCGAGCACGGGTGCGAACGGGTCCTGCGGATCCTCGCCGAGCGCGCCGGTCCGCAGCTGGCGGGCCAGGTGCTCGGCGCCCGTCGTGCGCCCGTCGACCAGGGCGGCGAGCGCGGCGGCCGTCCGCCGGGTGAACACCTCGGCCACGGTGAGGTCCAGCCCGCTCTTCGCGGCCCGGGCCACCACCTGGACGGTGCCGATGCTGTTGCCGCCGAGGGAGAAGAAGTCGTCGTCGGCGCCGACCGCGTCGAGCCCGAGTACGTCGGCGAACGCCCGGACCAGGGCCTTCTCGGTCTCGGTGACGGCCTCACGGCCCGCCGGCTTGCGACGGTCGGGCGCGGGCAGCGCCTGCCGGTCGATCTTGCCGTTCACGGTCACCGGCAGTTCGGGCAGCGTGACCAGCGCGGACGGCACCATGTAGTCGGGCAGCCGCTGGGCGAGCATCCCGCGTACCTCGCCGTCCTCGGCGGTGGCGCCGGGGACGGTCACCAGATAGGCCACGAGGGTCTGGACGCCCGGCCGGTCCTCCCGGGCGACGACCACGGCCTGCGCGATCCGCGGATGCTCCAGCAGTACGCTCTCGATCTCGCCGAGCTCGATGCGGAAGCCGCGGACCTTGACCTGCTGGTCGGAGCGGCCGAGGTAGTCGAGGTTGCCGTCCCCGCGCCAGCGCACGAGGTCGCCGGTCCGGTACATACGGGAGCCGGCCGGTCCGTACGGGTCGGCGACGAACCGCTCGGCGCTCACGCCGGGCCGGTCGACATAGCCGATGGCGAGGCCCGTGCCGCCCACGTAGAGCTCACCGACGACGCCCGCCGGGACGGGGGCCAGGTTCGCGTCGAGGACGTAGACGCGGTGGCCGGCGATGGGCCGGCCGATCGGCGGGCGGCCGCCGGTGATCCGGTCGCTGGCCGTGGTGACCACGGTGTTCTCGGTCGGACCGTAGAGGTTGTGCAGCCGGGTGACCGGCGACCAGCGCTCGACGAGCTCCGGGGTCATGGCCGCCCCGCCGACCGTCATCACCAGCCCTTCGGGCAGGCGCGTCCCCTCCGGGAAGGCGTCCATGACCACGGGCGGCAGCAGGGCGATGGTGATCCGGTGCCGGGTGATGAACTCGGCCAGCGGCAGACCGGCCCTCCGGTCGTCCGGGACCTGTACCAGGGTGCCGCCGACGAGCAGGGAGACGCACAGCTCCCACACGGCCGCGTCGAAGCTGAAGGTGGCGAACTGCAGGGCCCGCGTGTCGGGGCCGACGCCGAACCGCTCCCGGTGGTCGGCCGCGAGCGCCGTCGCGGTGCCGTGCGAGACCAGCACGCCCTTGGGCAGGCCCGTGGAACCCGAGGTGTAGATGAGGTAGGCGGGATCCCGTGAGGTCAGCGGGCGGACGCGCTCGGCGTCGCCGAGCCCGGCCGCGGAGCGGCCCGCGATCAGCGTCCGGGTGCCCGGGTCGTCCAGCACGAGCCGCCGGGCCCCGCCGGAGGTCTCCGGCGGCAGGGCTCCGGAGCCGAGCACCGCGGCCGAGGTGACCAGCAGGTGCGCCCCGGAGTCGGTCAGCATGTGGGTGATGCGGTCGACGGGGTAGGCCGGGTCGACGGGCAGGTACGCGGCGCCGGACTTCAGCACCGCCAACACGCAGACCACCAGCTCGGGCGACCGGGGCAGCACCAGGGCCACGAAGCGCCCCGGACCCGCCCCGCGGGCCACGAGTTCGTGGGCGAGCCGGTTGGCGCGCTCGTCCAGCTCCCGGTAGTCGAGGGTGACTTCCTCCGAGACGAGGGCGGGATGCCCGGCCCGGCGGGCGGCCCAGGATTCGAAGAGACCGGGCATGGTGTCGTCGGACTCCACGGCGGTACGGGAACCCGTGCTCCAATCGTCCAGCAGCCGGCTCCGCTCCTGCGCGTCGAGCACGTCCAGGCGGCTGAGCGGCGCGGCGGGGGTGGTGACGGCCGCTTCGAGCAGACGCAGGAAGGAGGTGACCAGCAGCTGCGCGGTGGTGCGCCGGTACAGGTCCGTCGCGAACTCCAGGCGTCCCGCCAGGCCTTCGCCGGGGCCGCCTTCGGTGAACTCGAAGACGAGGTCGAACTTGGCCGCCGTGGAACCGGATTCGACGAACTCGGACTCCAGGCCGGGAAGCTCGAACTCCGGCCGGGCGGTGTTCTGGAAGGCCAGCATCACCTGGAACAGGGGCTGCCGCGACAGCGACCGGACCGGGCTCAGCGCGTCCACCAGCCGCTCGAAGGGCAGGTCCTGGTGTTGGAACGCGCCCAGGTCGGCCTCGCGGACGCGGTGCAGCAGTTGCTGGAAGGTGGGGTCACCGCTGATGTCGGTGCGCAGGACGAGGGTGTTGACGAAGAAGCCGACCAGGTCGTGCAGCGCCTCGTCGGTGCGGCCCGCGATGGGCGAACCGAGCGGGATGTCGGTGCCGGCGCCCAGCTTGCCGAGGGTGGCGGCGAGGGCGGCCTGGACGACCATGAACGGGCTGACGCCCGAGACGCGGGCCAGCCGGACGATCCGCTCGTGGAGCCCGGCGGGGACGGTGAACGGCACGACGTCGCCCGCGTAGCTCGCGATCGGCGGCCTCGGGTGGTCGCTCGGCAGGGCCAGTTCCTCCGGAAGGCCGCGCAGCGCCTCGGTCCAGTACGCCAGCTGCCGGCCGAGCAGGCTGTCCGGGTCGTCCTCGGAGCCCAGCACCCGCTCCTGCCAGAGGGAGAAGTCGGCGTACTGGACGGGTGGTGCGGCCCGGTCCGGGATCTCGCCCGCGGTCCGGGCGCGGTAGGCGCGGGCGACGTCCTCGGCCAGCACCGGGACGGACCAGCCGTCGAAGGCGATGTGGTGCACGACCAGCAGCAGCACGTGGTCCCGCTCGCCGAGCGAGAAGAGCCGGGCGCGCAGCGGCAGGTCGCGGGTCAGGTCGAAGGGGTGGTCGGCCTCGGCGTCGAGCAGCGCGCCCAGCGCCTTCTCACCGCCCGGTACCGGAACGGCGTCCAGCGCCGGCCGTGCCTCGTCCGCCTCCCGTACGACCTGGCCCGGCTCCTCGCCGATGGCCGGGAAGACGGTCCGCAGCACCTCGTGGCGCTCGCTCACGTCACCCAGCGCGTCCCGCAGGGCATCGCGGTCGAGCTCACCGCGCAGCCGGACCGCCAGGGAGATGTGGTAGCCGCCGGCCTCGGGGGCCAGCCGGTTGAGGAACCACATACGGCGCTGCTGGTGCGACAGCGGCAGGAAGCCGGGCCGGGGCCCGGCACGCAGCGGGGTGCGGGCGGCGGGCGAGGTGATCAGGTGGGCCGCGAGCGCCGCCGGGGTCGGGCACTCGAACAGGGCCCGCACGGACAGGTCGGCTCCCAAGGCCCCGCGCACCCGGCTCACCAGCCGGGTGGCCAGCAGGGAGTGCCCGCCGAGGGCGAAGAAGTCGTCGCCCACGCCGACTTCGGGCAGTCCCAGGACGTCGGCGAACAGCTCGCGCAGGATGTCCTCGGCGGGGCCGTCGGCCTCCCGGCCCACGGCCCGCTCGACCTCGGGCGCGGGCAGCGCCTTGCGGTCGACCTTCCCGCTGGGGGTCAGCGGGAAGGTGTCGAGCAGCACGCACACCGAGGGGACCATGTACTCGGGAAGGGCGCCCCTGACCTTTTCCCGGACGGCCGCGCCGTCCAGGGCCGGCGCGCTCCCGTCGGCGTCCGCCTCCGGTACCAGGTAGGCGACGAGCCGGGTGTCACCGGGGCCGACCTCGCGGGCGGCGACCACGGCCCGGGCGACCTCGGGGAGTTCGGTCAGCACGGTCTCGATCTCGCCGAGCTCGATGCGGTAGCCGCGCACCTTCACCTGGTGGTCGACCCGGCCGATGTAGTCGAGCTGCCCGTCGGAGCCCCAGCGGACTAGGTCACCCGTACGGTACATCCGGGTTCCGGCGGGTCCGTAGGGGTCGGCGACGAACCGTTCCGACGTCAGCGAGGCACGGCCCAGATAGCCGTGGGCCAGGCCGGTGCCGGCGATGTACAGCTCGCCGACGACTCCGCGCGAGACCGGCCGCAGAGCCTGGTCCAGGACGTACACCTGGGTGTTCGCGATGGGCCGGCCGATGGACGGGGCGCCCGGGCGGGTGCCGTCGAGGACGGAGGCGGTGGACCAGATGGTGGTCTCGGTGGGGCCGTACACGTTGAGGACGGTGCCGGCGGCCTCCACCAGAGCGGCGGCCAGCGGCTCGCCGAGAGCCTCGCCGCCGGTCAGCAGGCGAAGGCCCGCCAGGCATGCGGGGGCGGTGGCCACCAGCGCCTGCCAGTGGCTCGGCGTGGCCTGTACGACGGTGGCGCCACCCGCGGTGATGGCCGCCGCGAGAGCCGCCGGGTCCTGGACGGTGGCCCGGTCCGCGAGGACGAGGCCGGCGCCGGTGAGCAGCGGTACGAACAGCTCCAGCATGGCGATGTCGAACCCGAAGGTCGTGACGGCGAGGAAGCGGTCCCGCTCGGTGACGGCCACGCGGCGGGCCATGTCGTCGACGAGGTTGACGAAGGCGCCGTGCGGGACGACGACCCCCTTGGGGCGGCCTGTCGAACCGGAGGTGTAGATCACGTACGCCGGGAGGTCCGGGCTCAGGCTTCCGCCGCGTTCGGCGTCGGAGATCGGTCCGGCGGGCTGCCCGAGCAGCTCGGCCGCGGTGTCCGCGTCGTCGAGCAGCACGGTGGCACCCGTCCACCGCAGGGCCTTCGCCGTGTCCGCGGTGCTCAGCAGCACGGTGGGTGCCGCGTCGTCGAGCATGAGGCCGATGCGCTCGGCGGGATGACCGGGATCGACGGCCAGGTAGGCGGCGCCGGTCTTGAGCACGGCCAGCGCGGCGACCACCAGGTCGGCGGAGCGCGGCAGGGCGAGCGCCACCAGGCGGCCGGTCCGGGTGCCACGGCTGATCAGCAGACGGGCGAGGCGGTCGGCGCGGTCCTCCAGGGCGGCTGCCGTCAGGAAGTCGTCCGCGTACTCCACGGCGACCCGGCCGGGATCCGCCGCGGCGCGCCGGGCGATCAGCGCCGGGAGCAGCCCGGCCGGCGCGGGCGAGGCGGTCCGGTTGTAGGTCCGCAGGACCAGCTCCCGTTCCGCCGGCTCGATCAGTTCGAGCCGGCCGAGCGGGAGGTCCGCGGCGGCCGGCACCCGGGTGAGCAGGCCGGCGAGGCGGCGGACCAGCAGGTCGGCCTCCTCGGGCCCGAAGAGGTCCGGACGGTACTGGACCGTCAGCTCCAGTTCGACCCCGGGCAGCGCGACCAGGCCGAGAGGGAACTCGGTGGCGTTGCGGATCTCGGAGCGGCGCAGCACCAGGCCGGTCAGGGCGGTGAAGGCGGCGGCGTCGGTCCTGGGGTAGTTCTGGAACATCACGGCGGTGTCGAACAGGCCGCCCACACCGACGAGTTCCTGTACCTCGGCCAGGCCGAGGTGGCGGTGGGGGAGGAGCTCGCTCTGCCGGTCCTGGAAGCCGGCGAGCAACTCGGCCACGGTGCGGGAGGGGTCCAGGCGGACCCGGGCGGGCAGCGTGTTGGCGAACATGCCGACCATCGCCTCGACGCCGGGCAGTTCGGCCGGGCGCCCGGAGTCGACCATGCCGAACACCACGTCGGTGCGGCCGGTCAGGTGGCCGACGAGCATGCCCCAGCAGCCCTGGACCACCGTGCCCAGGGTCAGCTCGCGGGAGCGGGCCCATTCGGTGAGGCGCGCGGTCTCCTCGGGACCGAGGGCGGTGCTCACCGACCGGGGGAGCGACGGGGTGCCGGACGGGTCCGGCAGGGCGACATGGGTGGGCTCGTCCACCCCGGCCAGGGCGGAGCGCCATGCCTCGCGGGCCGCGTCCCGGTCCTGCCGCCCGAGCCAGGCGAGGTAGTCGCGGTAGTGCGGCGCGGGAAGGGAACCGGAGGCCGCCTCCCCGGTCGCGTACCGGGTGAACAGGTCGTCCAGCATGATCGGCATCGACCAGCCGTCGAGGACGATGTGGTGGACCGTCAGCAGCAGCCGGAAGCGGTGGCCGCCCAGGCGGACGAGGGTGCAGCGCAGCAGCGGCGGCCGATCGAGACGGAAGGGACGGACCCGGTCCGCCTCGGTGGTGCGCGCCAGCTCGGCCGCCTGTTCGGCCGCCTGCTCGTCCCCGGCGAGGGCGGAGAGGTCCACGATCTCCCACGGCACGTCGACGCCGTGCGGGACGACCTGGACCGGTTCGCCGTTGCGGCGGGTCCGGAAGCACGCCCGCAGACCGGCGTGGTCCTCCAGCAGCCCGCCCACCGCGGCCCGCATCCGGTCCTCGTCCAGAGGTCCGTCCAGATCGGCCACCAACTGCAGCACATGGAGGTCGAGGCCCTGTTCCACGAAGTCCGCGTGGAACAGGAAGCCCTGTTGCAGCGGTGCGAGCGGCAGGAACTCGCTCTTCCGCGAGGATTTCACCGTGTGCTCTCTCATGACTCCAGCTCAGTGTCGAGTTCGTCCATCTCGTCGTCGCTCAGGGCCAGGAGCGGCGCCTGCGGGTCGGCGGCGGCGGGCCGGTGCGCCGGTACGCCGGCCCGGTCGGCGGCGGCGACGACGGCCGCGAGGGCGAGGGGGGTCCGGTGCCCGAAGACGTCCCGGGGAGTGATCGTGATGCCGTGGGCGCGGGCCCGGCCCACGACCCGGATGGAGCTGATGGAGTCCCCGCCGAGGGCGAAGAAGTTGTCGTCGATACCGACGGACCCGACTCCGAGCACCTCGGCGAACACCGAGCACAGCGCCCGCTCGACCGGATCGCGGCCCTCCCGACGGGTCCCGGAGGCCGCCGTGTCGGCCGCTCCGGCCGGGTGGGGAAGAGCCTTGCGGTCCACCTTCCCGTGGGCCGTCAGCGGCAGGACGGGCAGGAAGACCCAGGCGGACGGGACCATGTACGCCGGCAGCACTTCCGCGAGCGCGGCCCGGGTTCCCTCGAGGTCCTCGGCGCCCGGTGCCACGACGTAGGCGACGAGACGGGTGGCCCGGGACGGGTCCGTGAGCGTGACCACCACGGCGTCGGACACCTGCGGCAGCGTGCGCAGGGCCGCCTCGATCTCACCGAGCTCGATCCGATGGCCCCGCACCTTGACCTGGTGGTCGCGACGCTCCACGAACTCCAGCTGCCCGTCCGGCCGACGCACCACGCGGTCGCCGGTGCGGTACATCCGGGCGCCCGGGACCCCGCTGAAGGGATCGGCGACGAAGGAGGCGAAGGTCTTGCCCGGGCTGGCGAGGTAGCCGCGGCCGACGCCGGCCCCACCGACGTACAGCTCGCCGACGGTGCCCGCCGGTACCGGGCGGAGCTCGTCACCCAGGACATGCAGGAAGGTGTTGCGGACGGCCCCGCCGATCGGTACGCGGGCACCGGGCCGGTCCTCGGCGCGGAGCACCGCATGGGTCACATCGTCCGAGCACTCGGTGGGGCCGTACGCGTTGACCAGCGGGACCGCGGGGAAGTGGCTCCACCAGCGGTCGCACAGATCGGCGGGGAGCGCCTCCCCGGTGACCACCAGACGCCGCAGACGCCCGGGGACGGCGGCGGGGCCCGTCGCGTCCCACGTGTCGAGGGCGGCACGGAGCAGGGACGGAACGACCTCCAGGATCGAGACGTCCTCCGCCGAGACGACGCCGAACAGCGCGTCCGGGTCGGCGGCGACCTCGCGCGGGACCACCCGGACGGTGGCGCCGACGACGAGCGGGGCCAGCATCTGCCAGACCGACACGTCGAAGGTGACGGGGGCGTTCTGCACGACCCGGTCGCCGGCGCCCAGCGCGAGGTCCTCGACCTTGGCCAGGAGGTGGTTCTCCATGCCGCGGCGGTGGACCATGGCGCCCTTGGGCTTGCCCGTGGACCCCGACGTGAAGATCACGTAGCCGAGGTCGTCCGGCAGGCCGAGAGGCTGTGCCGGAGCGTCCGGGGCCTGCGGTGACCGCCCGGTCTCCTCGTACCCGACGGCCGTCTCCAGGATGCTCAGGCCGTCCCCGGCCAGGTCCAGCACCTCGGCGGCCAGGTTCGCGCAGCCCGGGCCCACCAACAGGCACCGGGCCCCGGAGTCCGCGACCAGGGAGGCGATGCGGGCCACCGGAGCGCCGACGTCCAGCGGGACCCAGGCCGCTCCGGCCTGCAGGATCCCCAGCACCGAGCCGACGAAGGCCGTGCCCGGCTCGGCCAGCACCGCGACGAGGGAGCCGGGGCCCACTCCGGCCGAGGTCAGCCGCCCGGCCAGCTCGTCCGACCAGCGGACGAGGGAGGCGTAGGAGAACTCGTGCTCCCCGTCCGCGACGGCGACGGCGGTGGGGGAGATCCGCGCGAACTCGCGTACCCGTTCCACCACACCGCCGGGGATGCCGACGTCGCCGGCGCTCGCGGTGTCGTTCCACTTGCGCAGCAGCGCGCTCTCGTCCTCGGTCAGGACATCCAGCCGGGCCAGGGCCCGGTCCGGTGCGGCGGCGAGGTCCAGGAGCAGCGCGCGGAAGCGCCGCGCGAGCGTCGCCACCTCGTCACGCGTCAGGAGGTCGGGCGCGTGGTCGAAGCGGACCTCGAACTCCCGGCCGGGCAGGACGACCATGCTGAGCGGGTAGTGGCGGGCGTCGCGGGCCGTGACGTCCGCGATCCGCAGACTTCCACGGCCGGCCGGGACACCGCCGGCCACCTCGTCCATGGGGAAGTTCTCGAAGACGAGGGCGGTGTCGAAGGGTTCACCGTAGGCGGCCAGTGCCGGACTGCCGCCGAGCATCTCGGCGAGCCCGAGGTGGTCGAAGTCGCGCAGGGCGGACTGCGTGTCCTGCAGGCGCAGCAGGAACGGGCCGACGGGCTCGGCCGGGTCGAGGACCACCCGTACCGGCAGCGTGTTGAGGAAGGGGCCGACGATGCTCTCCACGCCGGGCAGGGCGGCCGGCCGGGTGGACACGGTCGAGCCGAACAACACGTCGGAGCGGCCGGTGAGCCGGCCGAGCAGCACGGCCCAACCGCCCTGGAAGAGCGTGTTGGTGGTCAGGCCCTGGCGCGCGGCGAAGCCGGAGAGCACGGCGGTCTCCTCGGCGGTCAGCCGCAGCGACACGGACTCCGGCGGGGCCGGCCGCCGGTCGGGGGCCGCCCCGCACAGCAGGGTCGGCTCCTCCAGTCCGGCGAGCGAGGCGGCCCACGCCGCCTTGGCCGCGTCGCGGTCCTGGCCGGCGAGCCAGGCGAGGTACGTACGGAAGGGAACGGCGGGCGGCAGGCCCTCGGCGGCGCCCTCGCCCTCGTAGCAGGCGAGCAGTTCGCGTACCAGGACGGGCATGGACCAGCCGTCCACCAGGATGTGGTGCAGGGTCCAGACGAGGCGGTGACGCTCCTCGTCCAGCCGCACGAGGGACCAGCGCATCAGCGGCGGGCGGGTCATGTCGAAGCGTTCGAGCCGGTCGTGGTCGGCGAGCCGGTCCACTTCGTCCCGCTGCTCGGCGGCTGCGAGCCCGGACAGGTCCACGCGGCGCAGCGGTACCCGGACTCCCGCGCGCAGGACGGAGACCGGATCGCCCGAGTCCCGGTGGTGGAAGGCTCCGCCGAGGCCGGGATGCCGGTCCAGGAGGGCCGCCAGCGCACGCTCCAGGGCGTCCGTGTCCACCGGGCCGATCAGGTCGGCCGCGACCTGCAGGGTGTACAGGTCGGTCGCCCGCTCGTCGAACTCCGCCTGGAACAGCATGCCGCGCTGCATCGCCGTGAGCGGCAGCACGTCCGTGACCGCGGTGTGCTCCGGAGCCTGCCCGGCGTGCTCGATCTCGTCGATCTCCTCCTGGCCCAGTGCCACCAGGGGCAGGTCGGAGGGCGTGTGGCCGCCGGCTCCGGGCAGGTCCAGGTGGGTCACGAGGGCGCACAGGGCCGCGAACCAGGACTCGGCGAGCTCACGGACCTCGGCCTCGTCGAGGATCTCGTCCGCCCACAGCCAGTCGGCGACCAGCCGCGGGCCGTCGGCGTGGTCCTCGGTCACCGGGGTGACCGACAGGGCGTGGCGCAGCGGGGTGTCCGGGTGGAATCCGGTGGAGATCACCGAGGAGCCGCCGGCGAGGGTCCAGGGTCCTTCCGTCCCGTCGACGCGGAACCGGCCGAGGTAGTTGAAGCCGAGGCTCGGGGTGGGCGCCGCGGCCAGCGGTCGGGCGGTGCGCGCGTTGAGGTGGCGCAGCAGGCCGTAGCCGATCCCGCGGTCCGGTACGGCGCGCAGCTGTTCCTTGACCCGCTTGACGGCGGTGGCGAGCGCCGGACCCGAGGCCCGGGCCTCCTCCCGGTCCAAGGACCCGAGGTCGAGACGGACGGGGAAGACGGTGGTGAACCAGCCGACCGTGCGGGAGAGATCGACGTCGTCGGTGATCTGTTCCCGGCCGTGTCCTTCGAGTTCGATCAGGAGGGGGCGCGCGGCGTCCGGCGCGCAGCGGCCGCGCCAGTCGGCCGCGGCCAGGGCCAGCGCGCCGAGCAGGACGTCGTTGATCTCGCCGTGGAAGGCGGCGGGAACCGTGGTCAGCAGGGCCGCGGTCCGGTCGGCGGGCAGTTCGAGCCGCAGCCGCCGGGCGGTGGCGTAGGTGTCCCGGGACGGGTCGAGCGGGCGGCTGCCGAGGACGGAGGGCTCCTCCTCGCGCTGGGCCTGCCAGTAGGGCAGTTCGGCGATCCGCCCGGACACGCGGGACTGCTCGGCGAGGGTGGCGGCCCAGCGGCGGTAGGAGGTCGCGACCGGCTCCGGGTCGGGCACGCGGCCGGCCGCGACCGCGGTCCAGGCGGCTTCCAGGTCGCCCGTCAGGATGCGCCAGGAGACGCCGTCGACGACGGCGTGGTGGGCGAGCAGCAGCAGGTGCGAGACGGGGGCGGGGCCGCCGTGGAGCAGCACGGCCTGGAGCATGACCCCGTCGGCGGGGGAGAGCCTGGTGCGGGCGGAGTCGGCCGCGGCGCAGGCCAGCCGGTCCAGCAGGGTGGGGTCGTCGGCGGCGCCGGCGGCGTCCACGGTGGTGATCAGCCGGCCGGCGGGCACCGAGCCGGGCTCGGCGGTGTGCAGGGACCAGATGCCGGGAGCGGGCTCGGTCACCGTCATACGCAGGGCGTCGTGCCGGTCGAGCAGCGCCTGCAGCGCGGGGGCGAGGGTGTCGGCGGTCATCGCGGAGGGCACCCGGAGCAGCACGTGCTGGTTGAACTGCCCGGCCGGACCGCCGATTTCACCGAGGTCCTCGGCCAGCTGGGCGATGATCGGGGTCGGTTCGACCTCACCGACGCCGTCCTCGGCGGCCGTCGGGCCGGCGGGAGCCGCCGGCCCGGCCGTAGCGGTGGAGGTCGCCACGAGGCCGGCGAGGGCGGCCGGGGTCTTGAGGGCGAAGATGTCGCGGGGGGTGAGCACGACGCCCCTGGCCCGGGCGCGGCTGACCACTTGGATGGAGCTGATGGAGTCCCCGCCCAGGGCGAAGAAGCCGTCGTCCGCGCCGACCGTGTCGAGGCCCAGGACCTGGGCGAAGACCTCGCGGAGCAGCTGCTCGGCGGGGTTGCGGGGGTGCGGGCCGCGCCGCCCGATCGGGCCGGACGGGACCGGTGCCGGTGCCGGTCCAGGAACCGGGGCCGGGGCCGGCGCGGCGCTGTCCGGCGTGGGCAGGGCGCGACGGTCGACCTTGCCGTGCGCGGTCAGCGGCAGCGCCGGAAGCGGGATCCAGCCGGTCGGGACCATGTACGAGGGCAGCAGCTCGGCCAGCGCGTCCCGGACGGCCGCCGGCTCCGCACCGGGAGCGACCAGGTAGGCCACCAGACGTGCGGTGCCGTCGGCTCCCTCGGAAGCGGTGACGGCGACATCGGTCACGTGCGGCAGGGAACGCAGCGCGGCTTCGATCTCACCCAGTTCGACACGGTGACCGCGGATCTTCACCTGGTGGTCGCGCCGTTCCAGGAACTCCAACTGCCCGTCCGGGCGCTGGACCACGTGGTCGCCGGTGCGGTACATGCGGCTGCCCGGTACGGGTGCGAACGGGTCGGCCACGAAGGTGGCGGCGGTCTTGACCGGGTCCAGGAGATAGCCGCGCCCGACGCCCTCGCCCGCGACGTGCAGCTCGCCGATGGCCCCGGGGGGCACGGGCCGCAGGTCGTCGCCGAGGACGTAGAGCCGGGTGTTGCGAACGGGGACGCCGATGGGTACGCGGACGCCGACCGGGGAGCCGGCGCGCAGGACGGCGTGCGTCACGTCGTCCGAGCATTCGGTGGGCCCGTACGCGTTGACCATCGGGACCGCCGGGTAGCGCTGCCACCAGCGCGTGCAGAGGTCCGGCGGGAGGGCCTCGCCGGTCACCACGAGCCGGCGCAGGTGCCGGGCGGCCGGCGTTGCGGGGGCGGTGTCCCAGTTGTCGAGAGCCGCCCGCAGCAGCGTGGGGACGACCTCCAGGACGGTGACGTGGTCGTCGGTGGCGGTGGCGAACAGGGCATCGGGGTCGGCGGCGACCTCGCGGGGGACCAAGTGGACGGTGCCGCCGACGGCGAGCGGGGCCAGCATCTGCCAGACCGACACGTCGAAGGTGACGGGGGCGTTCTGCACGACCCGGTCGGCGGAGGTCAGTTCCAGGTCGTCGATCTTGGCGCCGAGGTGGTTGAGCATGCCGCGGCGGTGGACCATGGCGCCCTTGGGCTTGCCCGTGGACCCCGACGTGAAGATCACGTAGGCGAGGTCGTCCGGAAGGCCGAGCGGTGCGCGCAGTCCGTCCAGCGGCACCGGGTGCGGGGTCAGGCCGCCGGGCAGCGGGTGGATCCGTACGCCACCGTCGCCGAGCTCCGCCGCCAGGCCCCGCAGACCGGGCCCGACCAGGAGGTGGCCGATCCGGGCGTCGGTGATCAGGCCGTCGATGCGGGCGACCGGCGCGTGCACGTCGAGGGGGACCCAGGCCGCACCCGCGCCCAGGACGCCCAGGACGGCTCCGACGAAGGCGGCGCTCGGCTCGGCGAGGATGCCCACCAGGGTCCCGGGACCGACTCCGGCCGAGGCCAGTGTCTCGGCGAGCTCGTCCGCCCAGATCGCCAGCGAGGAGTACGAGGCCTGGGTGGTGCCGTCGGTGATCGCGAGGGCGGCGGGCGTGGACGTGGCGAACTCCCGCAGGAGTTCCACCACGCCCCCCTTCAGCGTCGCGCCGTGGGGGCCGGTGCCGGAGGCCAGGAGGGCGTCGCGCTCCTGCGCGGTGACGAGGTCGAGGCGGCCCAGCGGCGTCGCCGGAGCGGCGGCCGCCAGGCTCTGCATGAACGCCCCGAAACGGCGGAGGTGGCCCATCACCTCGGGCTCGGAGTACCGCTCGGGGTTGCCGTTCATGTGCAGTTCGAGGCTGCCGTCGGCGCCGTCCAGCACCGTGATCATGAGGTCGTCGACGATGCCCGTGGAGAGGTTGTGCAACCGGGCCTCGCAGGGACCGAGCCGGAACTCCGGTGTCTGCGGCAGCACGTTGATGAAGGGGCCGAAGGGGCGCCGGTCCGCCCGCATGCCGAGGGCGCGGCGGATGCGCTCGGCCGGGTAGCGCTGGTGGCGCAGGGAGCGGGCGACCGCCTTCGAGGTGTTGCCCAGCAGCTCGGCCACCGTGGTCGCGGGTCCGACGCGGGCCGGGAGCGGCAGGTAGTTGGCCACCATGCCGGGCACGTTGCGCGCGGTGGCGGTCAGCCGAGCCGTCATGGGGAGGGTCAGGAGCACCTCGTCACGGCCGGCGGCCTTGCCCACGTACGCCGCGGCCGCGGCGATGGCGAAGGTGGGCCAGGTCACCGCGGCGGCGGAGGCCGCGGCGCGCAGGCTCTCGGCGGTGGCCGGGTCGAGTTCATGGCTGCGGCGCAGGAAGCCGGTGCCGGGGACCGGGTCGCCGGCGGCGAGGGTGACCGGTTGTGCCGCGCCGTCGAGGTGGGCCTCCCAGAAGCGCCGGTCGCGTTCCACGGCGGACGACTCCAGATAGGCGGCCTCCTCCCGCAGGAGCAGGTCCAGCGGGGGCAGCGGGTTCCCCGGCGGCTCTTCCTCGCCCGAGCTCAGCGCTCCGTAGACCTCGCTGAGGCGCCGGTAGACCGCCAGCCGGCTGTAACCGTCGGACAGCAGGTGGTGCATGGCCAGGTAGAGCAGGGTGCGGTCCTTCGACACCCGGAACAGGGCCGTGCGGAAGAGCAGCCCGCCGGCCGGCTCGAACGGCCGGTGCAGGTCCTCGTCCATCAGCCGCAGCGCCTCGGCCACCGGATCCGGGCTCCCGCCGAGATCCAGGACCCTCAGCGGGAGCTCGTCCAGCGGCTCGATGCGCTGCACCGGCAGTCCGTCCACGTCGTAGAAGCGCGCCCGGGTGCACTCCGCCTCGTCCAGCACCATCCGCAACGCGCGCCGGAGCAGCGGCTCGTCGAGCGGTCCGCCGACATCCAGGTAGTCGGCCATGTTGTACGCGAGCCGACCGCTCGACAGCTGCTCGTCGAACCAGATGCCTTTCTGGGCCCCCGTCAGGGGCAGATCCGGAAGGGTGGGCGAAGTCATGACGGTCTCCATGAGTGCTGCGGACGAGGTGTGCCGGTGAGGACGCCCGCCCGTCGGTGCAGGACGTGCGGCGAAGGGCCCGGTGGCCGGGGCGGAGTCGGAGGCGGGTTCAGAGGTGCTCGGCCGCCACCGCCTCCTGGAGGGCCCCGGGACCGTAGAGGTCGCTCACCCACTGGTCCTGGTAGACGGTGTCCAGGTAGCGCTCGCCCAGGTCGGGGGCGATGGCCACGGCCGAGACGTCCGCCGCGAGGGGGTGCTCGCCGAGCCATGCGGTGGCCCCGCTGACGACGGTCCCGGTGGAGCCGCCGAACAGGAAGCCGCGCCGGGCCAGCTGCCGGCAGGACCGGACGGTCTCGATCTCCGGAACGATGACCACGTCGTCCACATAGGACTCGTCGAGCAGTTGGGGCTTCACGCCCGTACCGAGACCGGGGATCATGCGGGTCTGCGACGGCCCCCCGAAGGTGACCGAGCCGACGGCGTCGATCGCGACGATCCGCACGGAAGGCTTGTTCTCCCGCATGTAGCGCGCACATCCCATGAGCGTCCCGGTGGTGCCGGCGCCGACGAACAGGATGCCGAGGTCGGGGAAGGCCTTGAGGATCTCCGGGCCGGTCAGCTGGTAGTGGGCCATCCAGTTGTTGGGGTTCGCGTACTGGTTGAGCCACACGGAGTCACTCGTCTCCGCGCACAGTTCACGGACCCGCTGGATACGCGCCCCCAGCAGACCGTCCACCGGATGCGGCTCGGTGACCACGTGCACCTCGCTGCCCAGCAACTGCATCAGCTGGCGTGCGGCGAGGGTGCAGCGGGAGTCGGTGACGCAGATGAAGCGGTAACCCCGGCTGCACGCGACGATGCTCAGCGCCACGCCCAGGTTCCCCGAGGAGCTCTCCACGATGGTCGAGCCCGGGCGGAGGTCTCCCGCGCGTTCCGCGGCGGCGACCATCGCACGCGCCGCTTTGAGCTTGACGGAGCCGGCGAAATTGAATCCCTCGCACTTCAGGATCAGACGTTCGCCGACAATGGATTCAAGGTCGACATAGAGGTCGTCGGCATTGAATTCATACGGGGCAGATATGACTTGAATGGGACACTCTCCACGTCGATGTGTCCGGCGGAGGTCGTGAACCAGGCCGGCTCGCCTGCTGCTGAGATGTCTTCATCGGCCATGGGTGGTCAAATGCCCTTCCGGCGGCGGACTCCGAAAGCTTGTCAAACGCCGCTGACATTCGGTTGACCAGGCGCTGACCGTTTGTTGCGCCTTGCCCGTCGCAACCGGGCATTGCTAGCTTGTGGCCCGAAGGCCCGCCCCGACCGGGCCGGGGCCGACGGGGACCACTGGGGGAAATGACATGCGTCTGGTGCTCGCAGAGGACCAGTTCCTGCTCCGCGAGGGACTGACGCGGCTATTGGAGCTGAACGAATTCGAGATCGTGGCCGCGGTGGGTACCGGCCCCGAACTCATCAAGGCGCTCGCCGAACACGAGCCGGACGTCGCGCTCGTCGACATCCGGATGCCGCCCACGCACACCGACGAGGGACTGCGGGCCGTTCTCGACGCCAGGCGCCGGCGGCCCGGCCAGCCCTCCCTCCTGCTGTCGCAGTACGTCGACCAGCTCTACGCGCAGGAGCTCCTCGCCGACGGTGAGGGCGGGGTCGGCTACCTGCTCAAGGACCGGGTCTTCAACAGCGCCCAGTTCATCGAGGCCTTGCATCAGGTCGCCGCGGGAGGAACGGTCATGGACCCGGACGTGGTGTCCCGGATGATGAGCCACAACTCCCAGGACCAGCAGATCTCCCGGTTGACCGACCGCGAGCGCGAGGTCCTCGGGTACATGGCCGAGGGCCGGTCCAACGCGGCCGTCGCGACCGCGATGGTGATCACGGAGAAGGCGGTGGCCAAGCACGTCAACAGCATCCTGGCCAAGCTGGACCTGCCGCCGTCGAAGGACGACAACCGCCGGGTCATGGCCGTACTGACGTACCTGAACCGGACCTGACCCGCCGCGCGCGACCCCGGGGGCGTTCACCCGCCGACCCTCCCCGACCTCAGCCCCTGGAACAGGTTGAGGTGCTGGATGTTCCGGGTCCCCTCCATGAACTCGACCCCGCGGGCGTCGCGGACCAGTTTGTCGAGGAGCGGATGGCTCGGACGGGCGGCGGGGCCGAGCAGGTCGCAGGCGGCCAGCGTCGTCTCCTCCGCCAGCGCGCAGGCCCGGGCCTTCGCCGCGGAGGCGAGGTAGCCGTCTCCGGTCGCGTCCACGGCCGCCGCCGCCCGGTGCACCAGCGCCCTGGTGGCGTCGATCCGCCGGCCCAGCACCTCGATGCGGTCCCGGTCCTCGCCGAGCGCCCCGGCGTAGTGCTCCCGTACGTAGGCGTGGGCCGCGCCCGCGATGCCCAGGGCGAGCGCCGCGACCGAGGGCCGCAGCTCGTTGAACACCTGGAGGGAGGCCCAGATGCCGCGCCGGGCCGGCGACAGGTGCCGGCCGAGGACACGATCGCGGGCGACACGCACCCCGGTCAGGGAGACGGCCCCGATCTGGGCGCCGTGGATCCCCAGACTGTCCAGCGGCTCGGCGTGGTAGCCCTCGCTCTCCGTGTCCACCAGGACGGCGGTCACCCCGAGCGGGCCGGGCCGGGTACGGGCGAACACGGCCGCGTACCGGGCACGGGCGGCATTGCCGACGTACCGCTTCGTACCGGTCAGCCGCAGCTCGCCGGCCTCCTCCCGCAGGGCGGTGCCGAGCGCGGAGGCGTCCGATCCCCGTTCGGGCTCGGTCAGTGCGAAGCAGGTCCAGGTCGGGGCGGCGTTCATCCGGCCGAAGAACCACTCCTGCTGCTCCTGGTCGCCGAGCTTGGCCACCAGGACACCCGACATGGACGGCCCCGGCGCGGCCAGGGTCATGCCGATGTCGCCGGCGGCGAACTCCTCCAGGACCACGGCCCGTTCCAGGCCGTTCGTGCCGTCGAACCGGTACGGACCCACGGTCGGCGCCTCGGCCGCGAACGCGGGGGGCACCCCGAAGGTGCTCAGGCAGCGCACTCCCGGCAGATCGAGACAGTCCTTGATCAGCTCGGGATCCCGGTCCAACTCCAGCGCGGCGGCGCGGAAGTCGGCCGCCCACTCACGGGCCTGGCCGCGCAGGGCGGTCAGCCTGCCGTCCAGTACGCTCACCGGTCCTCCTTCGCGGGGTCGTGGACGTCGGCCAGCAGCTCGGAGGCGTCGGCCACCGCGCCCGGCCCGTCCGCGAGGTAGCCGTAGGCGCCCAGCAGCCGCAGCAGCGACCGCCCGTTGCGGGTGATCTGGCCGTGCACGTCCCGCAGGAACGGCCCCCGCACCGGAGCACCGGAATCCAGCAGGGCGGACAGCTCCAGCTGCTGCGCGAGCGCCTCCGCCAGCTGCCCCTTGACCATCTGCTGCATCAGGACGGTGCTGTCGCCGCTGGGCCGGGCGGCCAGGTGCTCGACGCACGCGTCGCGCAGGCCCTCGGCCACGCCGAGCCGGAGCCGCAGCAGATCCGGCCCGTCGACGGCGCCGCCCCCGCCCGCGGGGGCGGTCGGCAGCTCATGGACGACCACGACCGGGCCACCGGGAAGCCGGTAGCGGCGCAGGACGACGCGGTCGGCCGCCCAGTCCTCGGGGAGCAGCGCGAAACCGGACCGTCCGCGGGGCGCCTGGCCCGCGCCCCGCCCGCCCAGGAGCAGGCGCAGGGCCGGCGCGAAGCCTTCCCGGCGCGCCACGTCCTGGACGGACGGTGTCGGCGCCACGGCGACGGACACCGCTCCGTGCTCCGTCGCGGTCATGCGGCCGCCACCGGATCGACTCTGCAGGCCGACAGGTCGCCCAGGACCGGGTCGTATTCGACGAGCAGCGCCGCGCTCCCGCCGGCCGCCGGCAGCTGTTCGGCCAGCGCGCCCAGCAGGGACGTGCAGGGGTAGCCCTGCGGCGCCCGCCGTAGCGAGCCCGGGGCCACCGGCAGCTCCCAGGCCGGGTCGATCCCCGGACCCGCCACCACCTCGGCGGTGCCCTCCGGGTCGAGCTCCCGGATCAGCTCGGCCAGCCGCCCGGGCACCTCCTGCGGGCTGAGCCCGGGGGCCTGGCGCACCCGGCAGTTGTCGCCGGAGGCCTCCAGGACCAGGACGACCGCGCCGTCCCCGGCCAGGCCGCGCGGCCCGGAACGCGGCACGTCGTACGGCATGAGCTGCTGGTCGAAGGCGAGGACCAGCACCCGCCGGAACCCGTACCGGCGGGCGTAGCTCCGGGCGAGCGCGAGCGTGCTGAACGGGGCCGTCGGCCCCTGGTCGGCGACCCCCAGGAGCAGCGGCCGGCCGGGCAGGCGCTCCGTCAGTGTGGGCGCGGTCAGCACGGTCGGCAGGAGGTCCGGTGTCGAGTAGGCCAGGATCACGAGGTCGGTCTCGGGCTGCTCGCCCAGTTCGGCGAGGAGCGCGGCACCCATGTCCTCGAACGTGTTGCCCACCGCGGTGTCGAGGAGCTCCTCGTGGAGGGCCACCCCGGCGTGCCCGGTGTGGGTTGGGAAGAACCGTCGCTCGGCGTCCTGGCCGAGCGCGGTGACTCCGGCGCCGAAGTTCCGGTGGACGGCCCGGGTCACCGAGAGCCCCGTGGAAGGGGCCGGCCGCGTCCCGGCTCCGGCCTGCGGCTCCGCTGCGAGGGGCATGATCAGCGGCCGAGTTCGGTGGTGATGAAGTCGGCGAGCGACCGCACCGTGGCGAAGTGGCTCATCTCGAGCTCGTCGGTGTCGAACTCCCCGTCGAGCAGCTCCTCCAGGCGCAGCAGCAGGTCGAGCACGCCGGTCGAGTCCAGGCCCAGGGTCGCGAAGAGCTCCGTATCGGGGGCGAGGTCGCCCAGGTCGCGCTGGAGGACGGCCTCGAGGGCCTCGGTGATCGCGTTGATGACCTGCGGGCCGGCCGTGGTCTCGATGATCTCGGTCATGTGGATAGCGCCCTTTCGCGGCGTCGGTGCGGTGGTCGGGGAAGGCGGAGGGAGGCGGAGGGAGGTGGAGGGAGGTGGAGGGAGGCGGCCGGGCTAGGAAGCGGCCGGCGGCAGCTCGATCAGGCGCTGCTTGGCCAAGAGGTCCTCGGCGCTGTCGGCCGAACGCACCAGGTGCGCGCGGCCGTCGTGGACGAGGACCTCGGCCGGGTAGCCGTGGCTCAGGAAGTTCACGGGCGAAGCGGTCGGGCCGTAGGCCCCGGACCGCTCGACGCCGATGAGGTCGCCCTCGCGCAGCGGCGGGAGGCTGACCTTCTTGCCCAGGGTGTCGTTGGGCGTGCACAGGGGACCGGTGATGTTCCAGGTCTCCGTGGCGGGCTCGTCGTAGCGGTTGAGCACCCGGATGGGGAAGTTGCGCTTGACGAAGGAACCGATGCCCACGGCGGCCATGTGGTGGTTGGTGCCCCCGTCCGCGACGGCGAAGTTCTCGCCGAGCGAGCTCTTCGTGTAGCGCACGCGGGTCACGTACGTCCCGCTCTCGGCCACCAAGTAGCGGCCCAGCTCCATGACCAGCCGGGTCTGCGGGTGGGTCCGCGCGAAGGCGTCGAGGACCGGATTGACGGCCTCCGCCAGCACCCCGAGGTCCAGGTCGCGTTCGCCCTCGAAGTAGGAGACGCCCAGGCCGCCGCCGACGTCGACCAGTTCCAGGTCGAAGGCGTGGTGGTCCGCGATGCGCACGGCCAGTTCGAGGATGCGGCGGGTGTTCTCCACGATCGCGTCCTCGCTGAGGATGCGCGTGCCCATGTACGCCTGTACGCCCATGAGCCGGACGTGGTCGTACTGCTTGCCGAGCGGTCCGGCGGCGAGCAGCTGAGCCTCGTCGATGCCGAACTGGCGGGGCTTGCCGCCCATGGTGAGGCCGGACCCCTTGACCGCGAAGCTGGGGTTGACGCGCAGGGCCACCGGGGCCACCACACCCAGCTCCGAGGCGAGTTCCTCGATCAGGTCCAGCTCGGGGAGCGACTCGCAGATGATCGCGTAGATGCCCTGGGTGAGGCACTCCGTCAGCTCGGCGCGGCTCTTGCCCGGACCGAGGAACATGATGTCGCGGGGCTGTACGCCGGCCCTGCGGGCGGTGAGCAGCTCGGCCATCGAGGAGACCTCCGCCCGGGCGCCGTGCGCGTGGAGCAGCGCGCAGACCGAGACGTTGGGGTTGGACTTGAGCGAGAAGAAGATCTCCAGGCGGGGGTGCAGCAGCTCGCGCAGGGTGGTGATCCGCGAGCGCAGGGCCTCGCCGTCGTAGAGGTACAGGGGCGTGCCGAACTCGGCGGCGAGCTCGGTGATCCCGAGCCCCTGCACCCGGAACTCGGCTGACTCGTCTGTCATGTGTGACCTTTTCACTAAGGGGTGTCCTGGACCCGGGAGGCGTCGAGCGCCCCGCCCGGTCCGAGCCGCTCCGTGACGGCTGCGTCCAGCGCGGCGAGCTGCTCCGTCGAGTCGCCCGTGATCAGGCCGTAGAGGCGGCCGTTGAACGGGGTGCCGGAGGCCGCACCGGCGTTGACGGTGGCGTAGTTGTTGACGACCAGTCCGCTGCCGCCCGGACGGTCCAGGAGCAGACCGGCGAGCACGTGCCGCAAGGTGTCGAAGGGCAGCGCGCGGTCGAGGACCAGGGGGTAGTGGCGGGCGAGGGCCAGCTGACCCTCGCCGAGCAGCTGCTCCTGCAGCCGGGCCTGGTACGTCGACATGTTGTTGCGGGCGTTGATCTCGATGACGGGGTACACCCCGCCGTCGGGGTCGAGCATGGCGTCCACGCCGACCACGCCGAAGAAGCCGTCGTCGGCGAGCCGGCGGCCGAGGAGCCCGGTGGTCCGGTCGATCACCTCGTGCTGCTCCGCCGTCAGCCGCGGCGGGAAGCGGTGCCCCTTGTGGACGCCGCCCTCGGTGATGGCTTCCTTGACGAAATCGAGGCGCACGGTACCGTCCCGCGCGATGGTGAACTGGTAGTTCAGGTCGGTGGCCTTGGCCACCTTCTCCTCCAGGACGAAGGCGATGCTCTGTGCGCCCGCCTTGCGCGCCGAGTTCGCGATCATGCGTTCGAGCCGCTCCAGCCGACGGGTGCTCTCGATCTCCGAGATGCCCTTGCCGGAGACCCCGAAGGCCTCCTTGACGAGGATCGTGGTGCCCGAGTCGAGCAGTTCGGCGGCGGCGACGACGGCGGTGCGCAGTTCGTCGAGGCTCTCGCAGGCCCAGCCGCGCGGCTGGCGCAGTCCCAGCTCGTCGGCGACGCGGCTGCTGTAGACCTTGCTGTTGACCGACTTGCACAGGTCGGCGGCGGGCGCGGCGAGGGCGATGCCGGCCTTCCCGGCGAGGTCCTCCTCCCACTCCGAGACGCCGTGCGGGGACAACAGGGCGCCCTGCGCGCCGAGCTCGGCCAGGACGGCCAGCAGCCGGGAGTCGGCCAGGGCGTCCTGGGTGACGGTGTTCCCGGGGTCCTGACCGCGCACCACGTGCACGGTGGGGAGGCCGAGACCCAACTCGCGGAGGTAGGCCAGGTAGCCGGGGTCGGGATCGGTCTTGAGGACGACGTGGTCGTCGACGTCGCCGAGCAGCAGCGCGAACTCGTCCATGCGGTTGACCACGGCGGTGTTGCCGGCGGAGGACACCCGGGGCAGCCCGATCTCACCGCGGGCCCACTGCTCCTCGACCTCGAAGTTGCCCAGGAAGACCAGGGAGCCCGCAGGGTCCCCGGCCACCGCGGTCTTCAGCCGCCGGTTGAATTCCGTGCCGGTCACCGCAGGCCTCTCTCTCGCTGTGCGTTCACGTCAGTGCTCCAGGACCATCGCGGCGAAGCTCGCGCCGAGCCCGACCGAGACCATGAGGTAGCGATCGCCGGGGTCGAGCCTTCCGAGCTCGGTCACGGTCGCGTAGTTGATGAAGGGGTCCGCGCCGAAGCAGTGCCCGGTCTGCGGGATGTTGTCCAGGAAGATCCGCTCCACCGGTACACCGAGCCGGTCGCTGAGCCTGACCCAGGCGATCCGGTTGACGTTGTGGGGGAGCACGAGGCTGATGTCGTCGGCCGTGAGGGAGGCCTGGTCCAGCGCGCTGCCGACGACCTCCATGAGCACGTCGGCGTACATCTCCCGGAACCGGACGAAGGCCTCGTCCGGCATGACCAGGCCGGGGTCGCCCACCGACACGGTCCGCGTGGCGAAGCCCAGTACCCGGTCGCCGGTGCCGTGGGCGGAGACCAGCACCGCCGCGGTTCCCTCGCCGGTGATGCCCATGCCGCCGAGGACCTGCGAGACCTGGCCGTGCGCCTTCTCCCCGACGAGGACCAAGGCCAAAGCCTCGGGGTCCTCCTCCTCCGCCAGCAGCATGCCCGCCACGTCGACGGCGAGCAGGCCCGAGGCGCAGGCCTGTTCGGTCAGGGCGAAGGTCTTGGCGCGGCGCAGGCCGGCCTCGCGGCGCACCTCGTGCAGCGGGCTCAGCGGGTAGGGCGAGGTGAACCGCTGGGTCCGGGGCCGGATCACGTAGCGGACCCGGTCCTCCTGGCCCTGCAGCAGGGACAGCTTCCGGACGGCGGTCAGCAGGCTCTCGGTCTCGGACTCCGTGTCGTCCCAGCAGATCTCCGACAGGCCGAAGCCTCGTCCGTAGCGGCGCAGTTCCGTGTCGGTCAGGCCCAGGGCCTCCTGGCGGCTCGTGATGGAAACCCGGGTGGGCCAGTGGGCCGATACTTCGGTCAGTGAGGTCACGGCTGGCCGGCTCCTCTCAGCGCAGTCATGGAAGAACAGGTCGGCGCCGAGCGCTGAACGCGGACCACCGTTGTCGCAACCGGCCGTGCGATCCCCGCGCATACCTGATCCCCCGGGCCTTGAGCTCCAGGGGACGCTGATCAAGTTAGTGGGCCGAATTGACACGCTGCTGACCGAGCGCTGACGGGAAACGATCGGCTGGGATCGAACGCTTTCCGTGCGGGGCGCTGCGGCATCGCCACGGGATGTTCACACGAACTTCTCTACTGACAACGGGACATGGTCGGCTACTCTGCGACAGCTCTCCGCATGGCGCAGCCCGGGTCCGTGTGCACTCCGCGATTCCGGGGCTGGTCCTTCAGAGCGGGTGCGCCGGCCGGTCGTCGGGCGACCGACCCTCGCCGCGGCCCGTGTCATGGCGCCGGAGCCCATTCCAGAATTCTCAGAGGTGAGGAAAACTCATGTCCCAGGAGAGCCTGCTCTTTCTCAGCCGACCGGCCGTACGCGCCTGCCTGGACAAATTGGACCCGGTCGAGGTCGCCGCGGACGTCCTGCGGATTCAGGCCGCCGGGCGCGCCGAGATCCCGGCCGAGGGCTACCTGCCCTGGACCAACGGCGACGGTGCCTACAGCCGCGCCATCGCGATGCTGGGCGCCCTGCACCGGGAGGAGGGCCCGGTCTACGGCATGAAGCTCATCAACGCCGCGGTGAACAACCCCTCCAAGGGGATCGAGCGGGCCGGCGGGCTGAGCTTCGTCTTCGATCCCGAGACCGCCCGTCCCGTGCTGATGGCGGAGGCCGGCTACCTGAGCGCCGTCCGTACCGCCGCGTACACGATGGTCAGCCTGCGGACGGTCGGGCCGCAGGACTGGGACGGCATCACGCTCATCGGCACGGGAGCCTTGGCCCGCGCGCACCTGGACCTGCTCGTGGGCGCCTTCCCGGAGGTGCGCAGGGTGGTCGTCTTCGACCTGTCCGCCGCGCGCGCGGCGGAGTTGGTGACCTGGGCGGGCGAGGAGCATCCGCAGCTCACGGTCACGGTCGCGGCCACGGCGGCCGAGGCCATCGGGGCCACGCCCGTCACGGTCACGCTGACCACGAGCAGCGAACCGTACCTGCGTGCCGCCCTGTTCGCCCCGGGGAGCTTCGTCGCGCACGTCTCCCTCGGCGACCTGACCGAGGAGGTCTTCCTCGGCGCGCAGGCCGTCTACGGGGACGACCTCGACCTGATCGAGGAGAACCCGCGGCGGATCCTCGGCAGTCTGCTGCAGGAGGGGAAGGTGACCCGGCCGGACACGGCGGGTGCCCCCGAGCGCGGAGCGGGCCGGTCCGTCGAGGGGACGCTGGGCCAGGTGCTGCTCGGTCAGATTCCGGCCATCCGGCCGACGGACGGCTACGTGGTGAGCAATCCGTTCGGCATGTCCATCCTCGACGTCGGGCTGATCGACGCGGTCCACCGCACGGCGCTGGAACTGGGTGTGGGGCAGCGGCTCGACCTGCTGTGATGCCGCCGGGGGCGCCCGCTCTCGGGCGCCCCTCGGGGTCGGCCGGCCCGCACGGCGAGGGAAGCCCCCTCGCTTTTGGCGGTTTTCGGCCAAGCGGGGGAGTGGATTCAAGCAGGGTGCTTCTTTATCCAAATGCGGGAAGTCGCACCCGCGTCGGGCGTGTTAGGTTGCAGCCCGGGGAATTGAGGCGTGGGAACCGGAACGGACATATCGCGACCGGCCGGACGCGGTGAAGTCCGGTATCCGTTCCTGGCGCAAGCGGTGTCCGGGGGGACTTCTTGCGCACAACCTTGCGGTTTCGTACATCTCGCAGCATCATCTGCCCCCTCCGTGAATCCCCCGGATTCCCTCCGGTGCTCGCCCTCGGGTGAGTTCCGGAATAGGGAATGAACATCGACCATTCAGTGATCGAAGCTGTGGGACGGGGACCAGTGATAACTTACCGACCGGTAGATGTGCGATTCTCGATAGAGCTGCTCGGATCGACGCAGGTCACGGTGGGGAACCAAACGCGTGGCCTGGGGGCGAATCGCGTGCGAACACTCCTGGCGGTTCTGGCATTCACACCCGGAGAGGTCGTATCGGTCGACCTCCTGATGGAGGAGCTGGCCACCGACCAGGACTCCAAGAACCCGAAGAACGCCCTCCAGGCCAACATGCGCCGGCTCCGGACCTCCCTCGAGGAGATGACCGGTGTGCCCGGCAACCTGCTGGTGCGGACCTCGGCCAACAGCTACCTCCTCGACGTCCCCCGGGACGCCGTCGACGCGCACCGGTTCGACGACCTGGCCACCCGTGGTTCCGCACTCCTGCACGAGTCGCCCCACGAGGCGGCGCTGCTCCTGGACGAGGCGCTCCGTCTCTGGCGCGGCCAGGCGCTCGCCGATGTCGCGGGTGGACTCACCTGCATCGCCCACGCGAACCGCCTCGCCGGGCGCCGGCTGGGCGCGCTGGAGGACCTCTACGAGGCGAGGCTCAGCATCGGCCGGGAGGCCGCCGTCGTCAGTGCCCTGGAGCAGCTGGCGTGTGAACACCCCGAGCGGGAGCGGATGTCCGAGCTGCTGATGCTCGCGCTCTACCGCGTGGGCCGGCAGGGCGACGCGCTGGCCGTCTTCCAGCGGGTGCGGTCCTGGCTGAACACCGAACTGGGCCTGGAGCCCAGGAAGAGGATGAGACGGATCCAGGAGGCCATCCTCATGCAGGATCCGGCGATCGACACGGGCATGGTCTTCGCCGACCGATGACCGACCGATGACCGACCGGGACCATCAGGGCGCGTCCAGCGGATCGTCGAGGTACCGCTCGGTCAGGTCGATGCGCCCAGGGGTCTCCAGGGCGAGGGCCGCCGCGTAGCCGCGGCCCGGACGCAGATCGGACATGGCGATGGCCGGCGGGCCGAACTCGGCCTCCCAGTGCCTCAGTTCGGCCGGGCGGTCCGGCCCGGACACGGTGATGCCGCGCAAGGAGGACGAGAGCCCCCGGCCGACGGCCTTGAGGACCGCCTCCTTGCGCGTCCAGTACACGTGGTAGGCCGCCGGTCTGTCCCGCGGCGGTACAGCCTCCAGATCGAGCAGCTCCCGGGCGGACAGCACGCGCGGCGCCAGCCGTGCGATCTGCCGGCCGACGATCCGTTCCACGTCGACCCCCGGCTCCGCGTGCTCGGCCAGTGCCACCACCACGCGTCCGCCGGAGTGGGAGAGCGAGAACTTCACCGCCGCGCCGGGGACCCACGGCTTGCCGTGCGGGCCGCCGCAGTGACGGCAGCGCCGGTCGAACCGTACGAGATCCGGGGCGACACCGGTGGCGCGGCCCATCGCGGTCCGGACCAGGGCGCGCGCCGTGGCGAACCGCGCCCGGTCGGCGGGCTCCGCGAACCGCTCGTACCGGGCCCGCTCCTCGGCCGACATGAGTCCGCGGATCTCGGCCCGGTCGAGCGCCGGCGCCCACAGCACGAGGCACGCGACCGACGCCCGCTTCGGCATGCGCTACGCCGCCTGGTGGCCGGTCAGCGTCAGGAACACCTCGTCCAGCGAAGGCCGCCGCTGGGCGAAGTCGGACACCGGGATGCCTGCCTGGTGCAGCGCGGCCGCGGCACTGGCGACGCCGGCCAGCCCGTCCTTGAGCCGGACGCCGAGGACACCCTTCTGGTCGTCCCGGGTCAACTCTCCGGTCAGCGCCCCGCTCAGCGCCGTCAGGGCCGCGGGAAGGTCGGCGGGATCGGCGACGGTGATCTCCAGGCGCTCCTCACCGACCCTGCGCTTGAGTTCGTCGGCGGATCCCTCGGCGACCACCGTCCCCCGATCGATCACCGCGATGCGGTCGGCGAGCTCGTCGGCCTCCTCGAGGTACTGCGTGGTCAGCAGGACCGTGACGCCCTCCGCCACGAGCTCCCGTACGACGGCCCACAGGTCGAGGCGGCTCTTCGGGTCGAGACCGGTCGTCGGCTCGTCCAGGAAGATGACCTCCGGGCTGCCCACCAGGGTGCTCGCCAGGTCCAGCCGGCGCCGCATGCCGCCCGAGTACTCGCGCAGCGGCTTGTCGCCCGCGTCGCTCAGCTGGAACCGGGACAGCATCTCCTCGGCCCTGGCACGGGCGGCCGGGGCGCCGAGGTGGAGCAGCCGGCCGAGCAGGACCAGATTCTCCCGCCCGGACAGCTCCTCGTCCACGGCGGCGTACTGGCCCGAGAGCCCGATCCTCCGGCGCACTTCACGGGGGTCCTTCGACACGTCGAAGCCGCACACCCTGGCCCGCCCGCCGTCGCCCCGCAGCAGTGTGCTGAGGATGCGGACGGTCGTCGTCTTGCCGGCTCCGTTGGGCCCGAGGAGCCCGAGCACGGTGCCCGCGGGGACGTGGAGGTCGATCCCCTTGAGGACCTGCTGGTCCTTGTAGTTCTTGCGGAGGCCCTCGGCCTCGATCGCCGTCGGCGCGTGAGCCGCCACGGGATCAGGCCCCGTGCTCGACGAGGCTCAGCGGGCGAAGGTCGGTCCAGTTCTCCTCCACGTAGCGCACGGCGTCCTCGCGCGGAGCGTCACTCAGCACCGGACGCCAGCCTGCGGGGACTTCGGCGAAGGACGGCCACAGGCTGTGCTGGTTCTCGTCGTTGACCAGCACGTGGAAGGTGCCTTCAGGATCGTCGAATGGGTTGCTCATCTACGTTCGTCCTGTCTGTTCGTCATGGTCAACTTCCTTGACCACTATGCTTGATGGGCACTGACGAGAAGCTGACGGACGGCTGATCGCGGGTGCGGGGCGCAGACCGTGAGGTCCGCGCCCCGCACCACCCGGCCCGGCCGGGTGGTCCGCCGTGTCCGGATCAGACGCGGGCGTCCTCGTCGAGCCTCTCCTCGGCGCGCTGCGCCTTCGGCAGGCGGCTGGAGGGGCCGGTCCGCGAGGGCCACCAGTTGGCCCGGCCGAGGAGCGTCATCGCGGCGGGCAGGACGTAGATCCGGATGATCGTCGCGTCGATGACGATGGCCACCGCCAGACCGATGCCGATCTGCTTCATCTCGATGAAGGTCAGCGTGCCGAAGGTGGCGAACACCGCGACCATCACCGCCGCCGCGCCGGTCACGACGCCGGCCGTGCGGGTGATCCCGTCCACGACCGCGTTCTTCGTGGTCATGCCGGCGACCACGCTCTCCCTGATCCGGCTGACCACGAAGACGTGGTAGTCGAGCGAGAGCCCGGAAAGGATCACGAACAGCAGGATCGGCACCCAGGACACGACGTGCCCGGTCGAGGTGAAGTCCAGCAGGTCCTCGGCCCAGTTCCGCTGGAAGACCAGGCAGAGGAAGCCGAACGAGGCGGCGACGGACAGCAGGTTCAGCACCACGGTGGTCATGGCCACGACCAGCGAACGGAAGGCGAGCAGGATGATCAGGAAGGTCAGCGCGAAGACGCCCCCCATCACCAGCGGCAGCCGGCTGTTGAGGTTGGAGGTGTAGTCCATGTCCTCGGCCTGCGCACCGCCCACGGCGTACTCGACACCCGACAGGCCCCGCAGGGCGTCCGGTACGAGGTCGGCGCGGAGGCGGGTGACGGAGTCACGGGCCGCTCCGGTGCCCGGGGCGGTCGGGGTGCCGGCCTCCAGGACCGCACCGCGGCCGTCCTCGGAGTACCGGATCCGGGGCGCGCTGTCCTTGGCGAACAGCGGGTCCTGCTGGATCGACTCGGACAGCTGGGTCAGCCGGGTGCGCAGCTGGTCGCTTCCGCCGGCCGGGACCCGTACGGCGACGGTGTCGGTGTTCGCGGTGGAGGGGAACGCGTCGACCAGGCGGTCGTAGGTCTGCATGGTGCTCAGCGAGCGGGGGAAGTCGTCGACCTGCGTGGCCTTCAGGTTCATGCCGAGGGCGGGCAGGGCCAGTGCCACCAGCGCGCCGACGGCGACGACGAGGGAGACCAGCGGGTGCCGGGTGGCCGGGCGGAGCAGGAAGCCCCAGACGCGGGGGGTGCCGTTGCGCTGCGAGAGCCGCCAGACGAGCGGGACGCGGGGACGGTCGACGGCCCGGCCGAGCTTGACCAGCAGGGCGGGAAGGACGGTGACCGCGGAGATCATCGCGACGGCGACCACGATGATCGCACCGGTGGCCATGGAGGCCAGCATCACGTCACCGGAGAGGTAGAGGCCCGCGGCGGAGACGATCACCGCGATGCCGGAGACCATCACGGAGTGCCCGGAGGTGGCGGCCGCGATGCTGACCGCGGAGGCCGGGTTGTATCCGTTGGCGCACTCCTCCCGGTAACGGCGCAGGTAGAAGAGGCAGTAGTCGACACCGACCGCGAGGCCCATCAGGACGATGACGTCCGCGACCATGCCCGGATCCGGCACGAGGTGGGAGGCCAGGGCCCACAGACCCATCGTCGAGGCGACGGCCATCAGGCCGAGCAGGACCGGAACACCGGCCATCACGATCGCGCCGAAGATGAGGAGCAGGATCGCCAGCGTCACGGGGACGCTGATCGTGGTCGCCTTCTGGACGTCCTTGGCGAGCCAGTCCTGGAAGTCGTGCTTGATGGAGGCGTCGCCGGCCTCCTCGATGAGGAGGTCGGGGTGCTGCTTCTGGGCGTCGGCGGTCGCCGTCAGGAGCGGGGTCACCCGGTCCGCGGCGGTGTCGGCGTCACCCTTCATCGCGACCTGGAGCAGCAGAACCCTGCCGTCCGTCGAGCCGATCGGTTCGCTCACGGAGGCGACCTCGGGGAGGGCCGTCAGCCGCCCGCGCAGCTCGGTGGCGGCGGCGGTCTGCGCGCCGGTCGCCTGGCCGGCGCGAGTGCCGATCAGGATGTTCTCCGAGGCGGGGTGGCGCAGTCCGTTCTCCTCGACGAGCCGGGCCGCTTCGGCGGACTGGCCGACCAGCAGATCCTGGTTGGTGGCTTCCTTGGTCTCGACGACAGTGCCGATGGAGAAAGCGCCCACGACCGCGACGAGCCACAGGAGGATGGCCGTCCACGGATGGGTGGCGCCCCAGCGTCCCATCCGGGAGGCGAAGTGACGATTGCTGACCGGCATGTCGGGATGTCCTTCGATCGGTGGTAAGAGCGGCGTTCGCATGTCGTTCCCTGGTGCTGGTGCTGGTGCTGGTGCTGGAGTCGGTGGTCAGTTCGCCGCGGCGTCGGCCGCGGAGTCCCGGGTGAGTTCGCAGGCGATCTCGAAGGCGGCGGAAGTGGGGCCGCCCAGCGGGCTGGTGACCACGAGGAGGCCGTCGAAGGCGGCCAGCCGGCGCTCGACCCCGGCCAGGCCGGAGCCGTTACGGGTGTCGGCGCCGCCGACACCGTCGTCGTGGACGGCGACGCGCAGGCTCCGGTCGGAGTAGCGGATGTCGACGGTGGCCTCGGAGGCCCTGGCGTGCTTGGTCACGTTGCTGAGCAGTTCGGCGACGGCGAAGTACGCGGCGGACTCCACCGGGGCCGGCAGCCGGCCGGGAACCGAGCCGGTGACGTGGATCCGCATCGGGAGTTCGAGGGTGAGGGTGCGGACGGCGTCCACGAGACCGCGGTCGGCGAGGACCGGCGGGTGCACGCCGTGGACCAGGTCGCGGAGTTCGTTCAGAGCCTTGGTCGAGTTCTCCTTGGCCTCGGCGAGGAGGGCACGGACGGCCTCGGGGTTCCGCTCGATCAGCGACTCGGCGGCGGACAGGGTCATGCCCAGGGCCACCAGGCGTACCTGGGCGCCGTCGTGCAGATCCCGCTCGATGCGGCGCAGCTCGGTGGCGTTCATGTCCATGGCGTCGGAACGGGTGCTGGCCAGGTGCTCGACCCGGTTGCTCAGCGCGGCACGGGTGGAGCCCAGCATCAGTCGCACCCAGCGGCCGTGCAGCGGCAGCATCAGGCGCGGCAGCAGGGCCAGCCCCGCCGCGACCTCCACGAGGCCGAGCGCGGCCGCCAGGATCGCCGTGCTCTGGCTGTCCACGGGGATGAACGTGAACCAGATGCTGTTCCAGGACTCCGGCAGGCTGTCCCACACGAACGGCAGGCTCAGGCCCCAGATCCCGCCCAGTACGGCCGCCGCGGGAAGCAGCGCCAACAGGGGGCCGACCAGCGGGTTGACCAGGGTCCAGAGCAGGTCCCGCCAGGTGGCGCTGTCACCGAGCATCCGATGGGCCCGCTTCCACACCGGACCGGGCGCTCCGGCCGGCTCGGGAAGGTACGAGGCCTCCACCCGGACACCGGACCATTCCCCGGCCAGCCGGCGCTGGGTCCGGGCATCCTTGCGAACCGCGTTCAGCGCACCCGGCAGGAGCGGGATCCCGATCCCGACGAAGCAGAGGCACAGGACCAGCGACACCCACAGGAGCAACAGCCCCTCGTAGAGCGCCAGTCCCGTCAGCGCCACGCCCCGCAGGATCATCGCCGCGGAACCACCGAGGTTCCGGCCCGTCTTCTCGATCTCGCCCGTCCGTGCACTCATGTCCTGCCTCACTTCGCGCTTGCCGCCGTTTCGCTGTGTTCTCAGCATGGCGATCGTCCGAACGGATCTCAGGGGTGCTAGTACCCCTCTTGCCGATCGGCCCGGCGGCCCGCCCCCACGGGCCGTCCGGGCATGCCGTCCGCACGCCCGGACGGCCCGAGGGGGCGGGCAGGGCTGCCCCGTATCGTGAGGGCATGAGGATGTCCCGGAGCACCGCGGTGAGCGTCGACGCGATGCTCGACGACTTGCGTACGCTCGTCCAGGTCGAGTCCCCCTCGCGTGACCTCGATGCCCTGAGCGCGTCGGCCCGCGCGGTGGCGGCCGTCATCGAGAGCCGGTTGGGCGGGCGGGCCGTTCTGGTGGACAGCCCGGCGGGACCGCATGTGCACTGGTCGGGCGGCGGCGAACCCCGAGTGCTGATCCTCGGTCACCATGACACGGTCTTCCCGCTGGGCACGCTGGAGCGCCGCCCGTTCCGGGTGGAGGGCGGGCACGCGACGGGCCCTGGAGTCTTCGACATGCTCGGCGGTCTGGTGCAGGCCGTCCACGGCCTGGCGGCCCTGGAGTACCTGTCGGGGGTGGAGGTTCTGGTGACCGCCGACGAGGAGGTCGGATCCGGTTCCTCCCGGGCCCTGATCGAGGAGCGGGCCCGTGCCTGCGGCGCGGTGCTCGTGTTCGAGGGCGCGGCCGACGGCGGGCGCCTGAAGACGGGGCGCAAGGGGTGCGGCACCTTCGAGGTACGGGTCGTGGGGCGGGCGGCACACGCCGGGTTGGAGCCGGAGGCCGGGGTGAACGCGCTGGTCGAGGCGGCGTACCAGGTACTGGACATCGCGGCGCTGAACCGGCCGGAGCTCGGGACGACGGTGACGCCGACCGTGGCTTCGGCGGGAACCTCGGACAACGTCGTTCCGGCGGAGGCGACGGTGTGGGTCGACGTCCGCGTCGAGTCGGCCCAGGAGAAGGAACGCGTCGAGGCGGCCATGGCGGCACTGGCTCCGCATCTGGACGAGGCGGAGATCGTGGTCCGGGGGGCCGTGGGCCGGCCCCCCATGCCGGAGTCGGCGTCGGCGGAGTTGTTCGCGATGGCGCGGCGCCTGCTGCCGGGCATCGAGGGCATGGCGGTCGGCGGCGGCAGCGACGGCAACTTCACCGGCGCGTCGGGGGTGCCCACGCTCGACGGCCTGGGAGCGGTCGGGGGCGGCGCGCACGCCGACCACGAGTACCTGGTGGTCGACGCGATGGCGGAGCGGGCGCAGCTCGTCACCGGACTGGTGAACGCGATCCGCGACGGCGCGACCCGCTGATCCTGTCGTCGGGTACGAGCCCTGCGCCACGCGCCGACCCACGCGGGCACGGGCCGGCGATCCCTCCCGTCACTCCGGGCCGGCGCGGCCCGCGGGCGGCCGGCGGGAGCCGGTCGGGCGGTGCGTGCCTGGCACCTGTGGTGGATCCGGGGCGGACGTCCGGTCCGGTCCGCGCGAAGCCCGGTTCCAGCGCATCCGGGACCAGGGGAGCGCGAGTTCGGCCCGGTCCGTGACCTGGTGCGGCGTCAGGGATGCGACGGCGGCCGCCTCGTGGTGGCGGGCGTACACGCTGTCCACGTACCGGTGGCCGGTGTCGGCGGCGATGAACACGACCGTACGCTCCGGGGCCCGGGACCGTTCCCAGCGGGCGGCGAGGTAGCCGGCCCCGGTGGACAGGCCGGCGAACACCGCGTGCCGTCGCAGCAGGTCGACGCTCCCGGCCAGGGCGGCGTCGAAGGAGATCCAGTGGAGCGTGTCGTACGACGCGTGGTCGACGTTCCCGAACGGGATGGAACTGCCGATCCCGGCGATGATGATCTCGGGATCGGCGACGTGCTCGGAGCCGAAGGTGACACTGCCGAAGGGCTGCACGCCGACGAGTTCGACGTCGGGGGAGTCCTCCCGGAGATAGCGGGCGAGGGCCCCGGTGGAGGCGCCCGAGCCGACGCCGCCGACCAGGGTCAGGCCGCCCCGGCCCCCGCCGCGCCCGTCCGTCGACCGCCGGATCCGCTCCGCCACCGCCCGGTAGCCCAGGTAGTGGATGTCGTCGTGGTACTGCCGCATCCAGTGGTACTCCGGGTGCTCCGCGAGGATCTCGTGGATGCGCTCGACCCGCCGCTTCTGGTCCAGCTTCAGGTCCTCGCAGGGCTCCATCCGCTCCAGCGTCGCCCCGAGCACGGCCAGTTGGGCGCGGAGCGTGGCGTCGACGGTCGTCGAACCGACGATGTGACAGCGCATCCCGTGGCGGTGGCAGGCCAGCGCGAGGGCGTAGGCGTAGATCCCGCTGGAGCTGTCCAGCAGGGTGTCCCCGCGCCGCACCGCCCCCGTGTCGAGCAGGTGGCGGACCGCGGCGAGGGCGGAGACGACCTTCATCGTCTCAAAGCGCAGGCAGACGAGCCGGTCGTCGAGGCGTATCAGGTCGGGGCGGCCGATGGCCTCCGCGATGTGCTGGTCCACCGGTGAACTCCTCGGTCGGGAGGGAAGGGAAGGTCGTGAAGACACGGGTCGCGGCGATGCCGTTGCTGTCCAGGGCCCGCAGGCAGCCGCGGATCCGGTCGCGCAGGCCCGGGGCCGCGGGGTCGAGGAGCAGACCGGCCACCGCGCCGCTGTGCGCGATCTGGACCCCCAGGGCCCCGAGCCGCCGTCCGATGTCGGTGAGCGTGTCGAACTCCGGGTGACCCAGGAGCTGTTGGCCCAGCCGCGCGCCGGCGCTCGCGACCTGGCCCAGCAGGGCCGCGTCCCCCGTGGCCACGGCCCGCCGCAACAGGGTGCGCAGCCGCTCGAAGCCGCGCACGTCACTGTCGTCGTACGTGGGGACGGGCAGGGCGAGGGTGTCCACCGGCGCGCCCCCGCCCAGGACGCACCCCACGACGACCAGCGGCGGCAGGCGGGGGCCGAGGACCTCCAGCACCCGCCCCTCACGCTGGGCGAAGAGTACCGGGCGGGCGTCGAGCATCAGCGGGTCGCAGGCCAGTTCGGCGCGCACCGCCAGCCGGGCGACGGCGTCGGGCGCCAACCGCACCCCGTAGGAGTCCGCGACCGCGCGGACGACGGCGATGACATCGCTGGTGGAGCTGCCCATGCCGAGGCCGACCGGGATGTCACCGGTGATCCGCAACTCCCCTCCGCAGGGCGGCTCCCGGAGCCGCGACGCGCACTCCGCGACGGCGAGGGCCGCCGCGCGGGCGGCCTTCGTACGGTCGCCCGGGCGGACGGTGAGTCGCTCCGGCGGGGTTCCGGGACGCCGGGTGAACTCGGCCCGGCTGCCCATCCCGGTCATCGGCAGGGTGACCAGGCCGGCGCACCGGCGCCCGGTGGCGTCGCGGAAGACGCCCTGGAGGAGCTCGCCGTGGTGGCAGGAGGCCCGGCCGGTGCCGCGTCGGATGCCCGGCGCGCTCACGCCCGCCCCGCCGTCCGGTAGCGGTACAGGGTCGTCGGGTCGGCGCTGAACTGGGAGAAGGGGAAGGGCTCGGCGGACAGCGCGGTGACCCCGGAGCCGAGGAAGGCCCGGGCCACCGCGCTGCCGCTCTGCGCGTAGACGATCAGCGGGACGCCCCGGGTGCGGCAGCGGTCGAGGACGGTGTCGAAGGAGCCGTTGCCGAGGGTCATACCGGTGGCGACCACGGCGTCGGCGCGTTCCAGCACCTCGTGCATGTCGGTGGTGACGGGATCGCCCCACCGGGTGGCTTCGAGGTTGAAGTCGCACGGCAGCGGTACCCCGCCCCGCTCGCGGATCGCCGCGACCAGCGGGTTCACCACCCCGATGAGGCCGACCCGGGCGCCCGCGTCGATGTCCAGCAGCCCGGCGACGGCCGCGTCGCGGGCCAGGGCGCGTACCTCGGGGGTGCCGGCGGGGAGGGTGATCGGCTCGGCTCCGGCGTCGCGGTGGGGGAGCTGCCCGGCCAGGTACGCGTCGAGGGCGGCGATCCGCAGCGGGCGGGGAGCCTCGCGCAGCAGGAGGTCGAGTCGGGCGCCCGAGGCGTCGCGGCAGATCGCCGGATCGATCTCGCCGGCCTCGAAGGCGCAGCCGCCGAAGGCGCCGCCGAGCCGCACCAGGACGTACTGGTTGAGGTAGGTGGTGTCGCCGCCGGCCAGCCGGGTGCCGTGGTGGATCCAGAACGCGCTGGTCGCCACGAGTGCGCTGGGCGAGGGGCCGTGTTCGCCGGCCAGTACGGCCGCGATCAGGGCGTCGACGGTCGATGCGGGCGTGGGCGCGGGCGCGGGCGCGGTGGTCGGGAGGCTCGTCATGACGTTCCTTGTCGTAGTGCGGGTGCAGTTGTGGGCGCGGGTGCGGGTGAGGGGGCGCGCAGGGGGCCGCGGTAGGACACCGAGCGCCGCCCCCGGGCGTCGGTGGTCAGTTCGGCGTCGACCTCGAATATCTGGGCCAGGTGCTCGGTGGTGAGGACGGCGGCGGGCGCGCCGGAGGCGATCAGCCGGCCCTGGTGCATGAGCAGCAGCCGGTCGCAGTGGCGGGCGGCCAGGGTGAGGTCGTGCAGGGCGACCAGGACCGTCTGCCCGGTGCCGGCGAGCAGTTCCATCAGCTCCCACTGGTGTTTGACGTCCAAGTGGTTGGTGGGTTCGTCGAGGAGCAGGCCGTAGGGCTGCTGGGCGAAGGCGCGGGCGATGTGGGCGCGCCGGCGTTCGCCGCCCGACAGGCCCTTCCAGGAGCGCTCGGCGAGCCCGGTGAGGCCGACGCGGTCCAGCGCGGCCGCGACGACCGCCCGGTCGGTGGCGTCCGGGCCGTGCCACCGGTCGCGGAAGGGGGTCCGCCCCAGCCCCACGACGTCGGCGACGCGCAGGTCGGTGTCGAACCCGGAGTCCTGCTCCACGAAGGCGACCTCGCGGGCGATCCGGCGGGCGCTCCAGTCCCGTATCGACCGGCCGTCGTAGCGCACCGTGCCCGCGTCGGGCACGCGCAGGCCGGCCAGGCAGCGCAGCAGCGAGGACTTGCCCGAGCCGTTGGGGCCGAGCAGCCCGACCGTCTCGCCGGGCGCGATGTCCAGGTCGACCCCGCGGACGACGGGTCGGCCCGAGACCGACCAGCTCAGTCCTTCGGCGGCGATCCTCACCACTCACCCCTCCTGCGCAGGACGAGGAGGAACAGCGGTACGCCGAGCAGCGCGGTGATCACGCCGACCGGTATCTCGCGCGGTGCGAAGGCGACCCGCGCCAAGGCGTCGGTCCACACCAGGAACACCGCGCCCGCGAGCGCCGCGTGGGGGAGCAGCACCCGGTGCAGCGGACCGACCAGCAGGCGCACCCCGTGCGGGACGATCAGCCCGACGAACCCGATGGCGCCGACGGTGGCCACCGCCACCGAGGTCAGTACGGCGGTCACCACCAGCAGCAGCATCCGGGTGCGCCGTACGCCGATCCCGAGCGAGGCGGCGGTGTCCGTGCCGAACACGAGGCCGTCGAGGGCGTTCGCGCACAGTCGGGCGGCGACGAGCCCCAGCGGGGTGACGATCGCGCAGACCGTGACGGCGTCCCAGCGGGCCGGGGCCATCGAGCCCAGCAGCCAGTGGGTGAGGGCCCGCGTGGTGTCGGCGTCGGCCGAGGCCATCAGGACGAGCGAGGTCAGGGCGGCGAAGAGCTGTCCGACGACCACACCGATCAAGGCGATGCGTCCCGAGTCCAGGCCCGTCCGGTGCAGCAGCGCCAGCAGCAGGCCGAAGGAGAGCAGGGCGCCGACGAGGGCGCCGCCGGTGATCCCGAGGGCTCCGGCGGCCGGCCCGGACAGCGGCAGGACGGCCACGACGACGGCCCCGGCCGAGGCGCCCGAGGACACGCCGAGCAGGTACGGGTCGGCCAGTGCGTTGCGGGTGACGGCCTGCAGCACGGTGCCGCACACCGCGAGCGAGGCGCCGACCAGGGCCGCCATGAGTACGCGCGGCAGCCGCAGGTCCCAGACGAGCGAGTCCAGCAGCGGCGGCAGCGGTTCGACGGCCAGGCCCAGCCGGGCCCCGAGCACCCGGCCGAGGTCGCCCCACCCCAGCTGCGCGCTGCCGATGCGGGTGCTCGCCGCCACCGAGGCGACCAGGACGAGCACTCCGGCGAGGAACAGCCCCGCTCGGGCCGGCCCGCCGGACCGCCCGGGCCCAAGGGGTGACGTACTCACCCGGAGCTCGCGGGCGGCGGGAAGCAGCAGGTCCACCGCCGCCGGGTCAGCGGACATACCCGAGGTCCTTCATCCCCGCCGCCAGCAGCCCCAAGGCGTGCACGGAGCGTACGGAGGGGTCCAGTTCGATCCCCGGCACCTCGATGATCCGGTTCTCGCGGACGGCCGCCAGTTCGGAGACCACCGGGTCCCCGGCCATCGCGGCGCGCTTCTCGGCGGCGCTGTCGCCGGGCCGGCCGCGCTCGCTCAGATCGCCGATCACGATGAAGTCCGGGTCCCGTTGCGCGATTTCCTCCCAGGAGACCTCCGGCCAGTCCTCGGCCACGTCGTCGAAGGCGTTCGTCGCCCCGACGATCCGGCTCATCTCACCGGGCAGACCGGTCCCGCCGGCCACGTAGGGCATGCCGTTGAAGACGGAGTAGAGGTAGACGACGGTGGGTCGTCCTCCGTTCCGGGCGATGGCACCGCGGGCCTTCTCGCCCGCCTCGGCGACGGCGGCTCGCTGCTCCTGGACGAGCCGGCCGGCCCGCTCTTCGCCGCCGAAGGCCTTGCCGAGCTGCTCGTAGTCGGAGAAGAGCAGTTCGAAGGGGGTCTTTCCGGGCTCGCCGTGCTGCGGGCAGTCCACCGCGCTGACGAAGGTGGGGACCCCCACGGCGGCCAGTTCCTCGCGGGTGCCGGCGCGGTCCTTCGTGTAGAGGTCGGCCGAGCCCGCCACCACGAAGTCGGGCGTGGCCGCGCGCAGTTGCTCACCCGTGGCGATCTTGGGAGCGATGACGGGGACCTTGGCGTAGGCCTCCTGGTAGCGCGCGGGGATCTTCGTCTTGAGATTGGCCGTCCCGGCCATCCGGTCCTGGAGCCCCAGTTCCAGCAGGGTCTCGGTCGAGGTCTGGTCCAGGGCGACGGCGCGCCGCGGGGGCCGGTCGAAGGCGAGTCGGCGCCCGCAACTGTCGAACGCTGCCGTCCGGGCGGCGGGTTCGCCCCTGGGCGCGTGGTCGTCGGCGGGGGCCGAACAGCCGGTGGTGGCGAGGGGTAGGGCGAGGGCGAGGGCGAGAGGGATGCCGATCCGGGCGCGGTGGCGCATGGGTTCTCCGGTCTGGGAGGGACGTGGGTGTGGTCGTGCACCGGGCAGGAGTGCCGCGTTCGAAGGGTACTGTAATGGTTATCGTTTTCATTAACACCCTCGGGTCGAGGTTCGCCGAACCACGACCCGGCCCCTGCCGACGAACGAGGAGCCCCCACCGTGGCGACCACACCCGTGCCCGCGACACCCAAGACCGTCCCGCCGCCCGGCCGTTCCGTCCTGCGCGACGTCGCTTTCCTGCGCTTGTGGGCGGGCGCCACCGCCTCCGGACTCGCGACCTGGGCGCTGCCCTTCGTCCTGGGGCTCGCCGTCCTGCACCGAGAACTCGGCGCGCCCGGCCTGGGCCTGGTCCTCGCGGCCCGCACCGCCGGCTTCCTCGCCGCCGTCGCCGTCGGCGGGGTACTGGCCGATCGTCACTCACGCCGGGCCGTCGTGCTCTGGTCCGCCCTCGCGGCAGCGGCCGCCACCCCGCTCCTCGCCCTCGGACTCGGCCGCTCGCTCCTGCTGATGAGCCTGGCCGCCGCCCTCGCGGGCGCGGGCCAGGGAGCCTGCCGCCCCGCCTTCCAGGCGCTCACCGCCGAGGTCGTCGCCGCCGACCGCAGGCAACAGGCCAATGCCGCCATGACCATGGCGGTACGGACCTCCACCCTGGCGGCCCCCACCCTGACGGCGCTGCTCGCGGCGTTCGTCGACGTGGGAACGCTGCTGCTGGGCATCGGCCTGCTCTGGCTGGTCGCCGCCCTGCTACCCGGCCGCGGCGCCCCGATCGCCGGATCGGCGGCCCCCGCACCCCGCGCCTCCCTGCGCGCCGAGTTCGTCGACGGCATACGCGAGGCCCGCCGCCACCCCTGGTTCCTCGCCGGACTGGGCGCCCTGACCGCCGTGATCGCGCTCGGCTACTCCGCCACCGGCGTAGCCCTGCCCCTCGTCAGCCGCGACCGCTACGGCACCGGGTGGGTCATGGCCGCGGCCATGACCGCCTACACCCTCGGCGCGCTCGGCGGGGCCCTGGTCACCGCCCGCCGGCGGCCCCGCTCCCAGGGCTGGAGCGCCTTCGCCGGCCTCGCCCTCTACGGCTTCGCGCCGCTGAGCCTGATGCTGCCGGTCCACCCGGCCGTGGTGATCGCCGCCTACGTCGTGGCGGGCATCGGGATCGAACTGTTCAACGTGCCCTGGTTCACGGCCACCCAGCGCGAAGTCGCCCCGGACAAGCTCGCCCGTGTCTCCTCGTTGGACTTCCTGCTGTCCTACGGCCTCGCCCCGGTCGGCCTCGCCCTGATCGCCCCGGCCATCGGCGCCTTCGGCGTCACCCCGGTCCTCGCCGTGTGCGCCGCGGCCTGCTTCCTCGTACCCGCCGCGGCCGCCCTCGCGCCCACCGCCCGGCACTTCGGGCGGACTCCGGACCCGAGGGCGCGCTGAGTTCAGCGCCGCGAGCGCACCAGGGCGAAGACCGCGCCCTCCGGGTCCGCGACCGTGGCCTGCCGCCCGCGCGGCCCCTCGCGGGGCGCGTCGACGACGCGTCCGCCGAGCTCGACCACCCGAGCGGCCGCCACGTCGGTGTCCTCCACCTCGAAGTACGCCATCCAGTGCGGCCCCCGGTCGTGCGGCAGCGAGCGGCCGACACCGTGCACGGCGGCCACCGGTCGCCCTTCCAGCTGCAGCGTCTGGTAGTCGAAGTCGTCGGAGGCCGTGGCGTGCGTCTGCGCCTCGTGGCCGAAGACGTGCTCGTAGAACTTCCCGACCGTCGAGGTGTCCTGGGTGACCAGCTCGTTCCACACGGGAGTGCCCGGACCGTGGTACGGCCGGGTGCCCATGAGGCTCTGCGCCTGCCACAGCCCGAAGATCGCGCCCAGCGGGTCGGAGCAGATCGCCACCCGCCCCGCGATTCCCGCGTCCAGCGGACCCACCGCGACCGTGCCGCCGCAGGCGCGCACCGACTCGGCGGTCGCGTCGGCGTCGTCCGTGGCGAGGTACGTCGTCCAGGCCACCGGAAGATGCCGGTCCGGCGGCATCTCGCCGATCCCGGCCACCTCGTGGCCGTCCAGCACCGCGCGGACGTACGGGCCGAGCTGCTCGGGTCCGGGTTCGTACTCCCAGCCGAACAGGTCGGCGTAGAAGTCCTCGGTGGTCCCGAGGCCGTGCACCATGAGGCTCACCCAGCACGGGGTACCGGGCGTGCGCCGGGTTGGTTCCGCTGCCTCGGTCATGTCAGCCGTCTCCTCCGTCGTGGCGCTTACCGGTGCTGATGCTTCCACTCCCGGCGGCTCGGCGCGCCCCGACCGGGCCGCATAAATGCGGGCCGGCGCGGAGTTGACCGGATCGGTGCGGCCCTCCGACGACGGCCCTGTCACACCGGTGGCGGGTGGGGAGGAAGATGGCCGACATGACTGCGAAATCTGTGATCCTCGCCGCCGCCGAACTGAGGAACGAGCTGACGGGCCCCCGCCCGCCGGTGCTGCTGGACGTCCGTTGGCAGCTCGGCGGCCCCGACCAGCGGCCCGCCTACGAGGCAGGACACCTGCCCGGCGCGGTGTACGTCGACCTCGACCGGGAACTGGCAGGTCCGCCCGGGGCGGGCGGCCGCCACCCGCTGCCGGACCCGGAGGCCTTCGGGCAGGCGATGCGACGGGCGGGCGTTCCGGCGGACGGGCCCGTCGTCGTGTACGACGGCGGACTGGGCTGGGCGGCGGCCCGCGCGTGGTGGTTGCTGCGCTGGACGGGTCACCCGAACGTGCGGGTCCTCGACGGCGGCTTGACCGCTTGGACGGCGGCCGGGGGCGAGGTGACGGCCGATCGGGTGACTCCCGCCGAGGGCGATTTCAAGCCAACTCCGGGGGCTGTCGGACTGCTGGACGCCGACGCGGCGGCCCTGCGCGCGCGGGCGGGGGTGCTCCTGGACGCACGCGCGGGGGAGCGCTACCGGGGCGAGGTCGAGCCGATCGACCCCGTCGGCGGGCACATCCCGGGCGCGCTGTCGGCCCCGACCACCGAGAACGTCGGTCCCGACGGGCGGTTCCTGCCGGCGGACGTCCTGCGCGCCCGGTTCGCGGCGCTCGGCGCGTCCGAGGGGGCGGAGGTGGGCGTGTACTGCGGCTCGGGGGTCTCCGGAGCGCACGAGGTGCTGGCCCTGGAGGTGGCGGGCATCGAGTCCGACCTCTACGCGGGCAGTTGGTCCGAGTGGTCCGGCGACCCGGCCCGCCCGGTCGCCACGGGCCCCGACCCTCAGTAGGCCGAGCCGCCGCCGGGTCCTGCCCGGCGGCGGTACTCCCGCTGTTCCTGCTGCTCCCGCTACTCCTGCTTCTTGCGGCGGGTGCCGAAGACGATCTCGTCCCAGCTCGGTACGGCCGCCCGGCGCCCGGGGCGGACCCCGTCGGCCTCGGCCTGGCGGTCGGTGGTACCCGTCAGGCGGTCCCGGTGGCCGGCCACCGTGCGCGGCATCAGGACGTCGGCGTACGCGGCGCCCGCGCCCGCCGAGGCGGCCGGGGCCGGCGGCTCCTCCGCCTCCGGTTCGGTGTCGTCCGGGGTCTCGGTGCGGTCCGGGACCACCATGTCACCGCGGAAGCTCGGGACCGCCTCCAGCAGGCTGGTGAGGGTGTCCCGCTCCTCCTCCGGTTCCGGTGCGGGCGCGGGTCGGGGCTCGATCCGCTCCAGCTGCCGGTCCAGGGCGCGGTCCAGCGGCCGGTCGCGCGGCAGCCGCGCGATCCTCGGCACGAACGGGAAGCTCGGCTCCGGCGCCGCCGGCAGGTCCTCGGACTCGCCGATCAGGGAGCGGGCCTCGTCGTCCACGGCCACGACCAGTCGGCGCGGCGGGTCGTAGGTCCAGCTCGCCGAGTGCGGCTCGCTCGCGACCCGGTAGACGAGCAGGACCTCCCAGGTGCCGTCGTCACGGCGCCAGGAGTCCCACTGGACGGACTCCTTCTCGGCCCCGCGCAGGCTCAGACGTTCCTGGACAGCCTCGCCGAGCTGCGGACCGGTGTTCTCCCCGGGGCGGCGCACGGGGGTCTTGCGGGCGCGCTCGGCCATGAACGCGCGCTCGGCGAGCACCGGGCCCTCGAAGCGGCGTACGCGGTCGACGGGGATGCCGGCGAGTTGAGCGACCTCCTCCGCGGAGGCACCGGCCCGTATGCGGGCCTGGATGTCGCGGGGGCGGAGGTGGCTCTCCACCTCGATCTCGATCTGGTTCAGACGCGCGCGATCGTTGCGGACGGCGGCCCGGAGCCGCTCGTCGATCGGAAGCGTGTACTCCGTGCTGTCCGCAGCCTTGAGCACCAGTCGTGTGCCGTCATTGGAGACGGCCACGACACGCAGTTCGGGCATGGGGACCTCCCGGGTGGTGCCTGCCGACGTCACGTGCGTCGCTGCTTCCGCTAGTCGAGTGTGGCCTGCCCGGGTGCAGCCTGCCACAACCTTGCCGAGTTAAACCGGCGTGTCGGGCATGCGCCCTTGATCGCCGTTATGGCACGGTTACCTGTTGGGCACGCACAGTGACCGAACGGTTACTGTGCGCAGCAGGCGCCCGTGCAATACCGCGGCATCACCGGTCTTTGAGTGCCGTGTTCCATCCGTCGGCCCCCTCTCCCGAGTCCGGACATCCGAAAGGAAGGACGGCCCCAGGGCTCGCCACAGTACTCCATTCGGGCCACCTGGGTGGACCGCCGCGCCGCCGAACTTTCCCCGGACGGCGGGAGTTGGCCTGCCCTCGATCGGGTCCGACCTGCACCCGTGGTCCGTTTTCGGGTGTCTTGCTTCACATAATCACCAGAAACGGAACTATCTGCTTCGCTCAGCGGTCGGTAACTCCTGACAGAGGAGAAGCGCGAGAGGCAGGACGCACCGGGTATGGCGATGGGTCAGGAAGCGACGCGGGACGCCGAGGACGAGCCGGAGAAGAAGAGGCTCGACCTGAGCGCGGCCCAGGTCGCCGGTTCCTCCCTCGCCACCGTCGCGGCGGCCCTGCTCGCCTCCAAGATGGGCGTCTACGGGACCATCCTCGGCGCCGGTGTGGTCAGTGTCGTCGCCACCGCGGGCGGGCCGGTCATCCAGCACCTCTTCCGACACACCGGCGACCGGCTGCGCGGCGGCGCCCGGTCCAGGGTCCGTCAGGCGCCCCCGCCCCGCGAGGAGTCGAAGGCGGCGGACAGCGCGGCCGCGGAGGTCGCCGACGAGGAGTTCGGCGAGGCCACCGTGCACGGCACGCGGATCCGGGGGTGGAGGCGCACCGCGGTCGCCTCCGGCGCGGCCTTCGCCATCGCCATCGGCGGACTCGGCACCTACGAGGCGATGGCCGGCACCTCCGTCAGCGACGGCGGCGGCACGCTCTTCTCCGGCGGCACCCGCAAGGTGGGCCAGGACCGGCCGACCCCGCCCCGCCAGGAACCGGGCGGCGAGGGGAAGGGCGACGAGGAGAAGGGCGGGAGGACACCCGGGCCGGGAACCTCCCCGAGCCCCTCGCCCTCGCTCTCGCCCGGCGGCCGGGGTCCGAGCTCCGGACCGAGCCCCTCCGGCTCGCCGGACCCGGGCACCTCCACGAGCCCGACGCCCGGCGCCTCCCCGTCGAAGGAAGCTCCGAGTTCATCCCCGCCCCCCACGCCGCCGGCCCCGACGCCCAGCCCGGACGCGTCGGTTCCGGCGGCGCGGCAGAGCGCGCCCTGACACCGGACCGGCTTCAGTCCCCCAGGACGCGCCGCAGATAGTCGTTGCCGAAGACCCGGTCGGGGTCGAGGCGGTCGCGCAGCGCGACGAACTCGCCGAAGCGCGGGTAGGCCTGCGCGAAGTACCCGGCGTCCCGCGTGTGCACCTTGCCCCAGTGCGGACGCCCGCCGTGCGCGGTGAAGATGGCCTCGGCCGCCGTGAAGTAGGCGTGGTACGGGGTGCTCTTGTACATGTGCACCGCGATGTACGCCGTTTCACGCCCGGAGGCCGTCGACAGGGTGATGTCGTCCGCCGGGGCCGTGCGCACCTCCACGGGGAAGCTGATCCGCAGCCCCGAACGGTCGACCATCGCCCGCAGCTCCCGCAGCGCCTCGACCACCTCACCGCGCGGAAGGGCGTACTCCATCTCCACGAAGCGCACCCGGCGCGGACTGGTGAACACCTTGTACGGGATGTCCGTATAGGTGCGCGCGGACAGGGCGCGGCTGGCCACGCGGGCGATGGAGGGGATGGTGGCCGGGACCGCGCGGCCCAGCGAGTTGACGGCCTGGAAGAGGCCGTTGGAGAGCAACTCGTCCTCGATCCAGGCGCTCACCGGTCCGGGCGGGGCGGCGGGGCCCTGGCTGCGGTTGTTCCGCTTGGTGTTGCAGTTGCCGGTGTGCGGGAACCAGTAGAACTCGAAGTGCTCGTTCTCCGCGAAGTGCTCCTCGAACTCCGCCGTCACCCGGTCGAAGCCCATCGGCTCCTCCCGGGCGGTCAGGAAGAACATCGGCTCCACGGCGAAGGTGATCGCGGTGACGATGCCGAGCGCGCCGATGCCGAGCCGGGCCGCGGCGAAGACCTCGGGATTCTCCTTCTCGGAGCAGGTCAGCAGTCGGCCGTCGGCCGTGACCAGCTCCAGGGCGCGGATCTGCGCGGCGATGGACGCCGAGTCGCGGCCGGTGCCGTGGGTACCGGTGCTGGTGGCGCCGGAGACCGTCTGCTCCATGATGTCGCCCATGTTGGTGAGCGACAGGCCCGCCGCGGCCAGGGCCTGGTTCATGTCCTTCATGACCGTGCCCGCCGCCACCGTGACCGTGCCCGCCGCCCGGTCGATCGACCGGATCCCGGTCAGGGCCTGCGGCCGTACGAGCACCCCGTCGGTGGCGGCGGCCGCGGTGAAGGAGTGGCCGGTGCCGACCGCCTTCACCCGCAACCCGTCCTCGGCGGCCCGGCGGACCGTCTCCTGGAGCTCCCCGACCGAGGTCGGTGTCACCGTACGGGCCGGTGTGGCGGTGACGTTGCCCGCCCAGTTATGCCACGCGGTCCGTTCCCTGCTGTTCTGCCTTGCTGTCGCCGTCCCCATCGATTGCTGGCACCTCCCCTTGCGCCGGCCTCGTCAGCCGGCGGTATCCCGCGAACGCAACCGCCGCCGCGGCCACCCCCGCCGAGATGGAGACGACGTACCCGGTCCGCGCCCCGGCCGCGTCGACGACCCAGCCGGTCACGGAGGACCCGAGCGCGATTCCGACCGCGAGGCCGGTGCTGATCCAGGTCATGCCCTCGGTCAGCTTCGCGTGTGGCACGTGCGCCTCGATCAGGGCCATCGTGGTGATCATCGTGGGAGCGATGGCGAGGCCCGAGACGAAGAGCGCCACGGCCAGAAACGGAAGGTTCCCGGCCAGTAGGAGGGGGATCATACTCACGGCCATCGCACATACGCCCAGTACCCACCGCAGTTCCGTCCGGCCCTTGAGGTGGAGCAGGCCGAAGACGATGCCCGCGAGGCAGGATCCGGCCGCCCAGATGGCCAGGATGAAGCTTGCGGCGGACTTGTGGCCCTGCTCCTCGGCGAAGGCCAGCGTGGACACGTCGATGGAACCGAAGATCGCGCCGGTCGCCACGAACGTGGCCGTCAGGACCTGGAGGCCGGGGGAGCGCAGGGCCGACGCGCGGTCGCCGTCCTGCGCGCGCGGGTGCGGCGCGGGCTCGGTGGACCGCTGCGCGGTGAGCAGCCACACGCCGACCAGCAGGCAGACGGCGGCGATCAGCGGACCGGCCTCGGGGAACCAGGTGGTGGACAGTCCGATGGCGAGGATCGGGCCGAAGATGAAGCACACCTCGTCGACGACGGACTCGAAGGAGTAGGCGGTGTGCAGTTCGCGCGGGGAGTCGCGGTAGATGACCGTCCACCGGGCGCGGACCATCGATCCGACGCTGGGCACGCAGCCCGCCACGGCCGCACAGACGAAGAGGGTCCAGTCGGGCCAGCCGTTCGCGGCGGCCACCAGCAGCAGCGCCACCGCGGCCACGGAGATCAAGGTGGCGGGGCGGAGCACCGCCCGCTGCCCGTGCTGGTCCACCAGTCGGGACACCTGCGGGCCGATCACGGCCGCGGCGAGGGCGAGGGTGCCGGTCAGGGCGCTCGCCATGGCGTAGCGGCCGGTGATCTCGGAGATCATCGTCAGGATGCCGACGCCGACCATGGATATCGGCAGGCGGCCGACCAGGCCGGCGGCGCTGAAGCCTTTGGTGCCGGGGGCCCCGAAGATCGCGCGGTAGGGACTGGGCAAGGGGGCCCTCCGTAAGGGACGTGATCGGCCCGTACAGGTTACGACGGCCGACCGGGCACCGCACGGGAGAGTTTCCGCGAACCGGAACTTAGGTTCACCTTACCTGTGTCGGTGTCCACCTCGCGGACAGGGCGGTTCTCTCCGGAGCGGGCCGGGTGGCAGGATTCGAGGCATGTCAGACCAGCTCCCCCCGCCCGCCGGCGGGCCCGCCGCCCCCTACGACGCCCTCCTGCTGCTGTCCTTCGGCGGCCCCGAGGGACCCGACGACGTCGTGCCCTTCCTGGAGAACGTCACGCGCGGGCGCGGTATCCCCCGCGAGCGGCTCAAGGAGGTCGGACAGCACTACTTCGGGTTCGGCGGGGTCAGCCCCATCAACGGGCAGAACCGCGAACTGCTGGACGCGTTGCGCAAGGACTTCGCGGGGCACGGGCTGGACCTGCCGGTCTACTGGGGCAACCGGAACTGGGCCCCGTACCTCACCGATGTCATGCGGGAGATGGTCGCCGACGGGCGCCGCCGCATCGCCGTGCTCGCGACCAGCGCGTACGCCTCGTACTCGGGCTGCCGGCAGTACCGGGAGAACCTCGCCGACGCGCTGGCCACCCTCGCCGAGGAGGGCGTGGAGCTGCCGCGCGTCGACAAGCTGCGGCACTACTTCAACCACCCGGGCTTCGTGGAGCCCATGATCGACGGGGTGGTGGCCTCGCTCGCCGAGCTGCCCGAGGAGGTCCGCTCCGGCGCCCACCTCGCCTTCACCACCCACTCCATCCCGACCGCCGCCGCGGACACCTCCGGCCCGGTGGCGGACCACACCGAGAACGGCGAGGGCGGGGCGTACGTCAAGCAGCACCTCGACGTCGCCCGGGTGATCGCGGACGAGGTCGCCGCACGCACCGGCGTCGCGCACTCCTGGGAGCTCGTCTACCAGTCCCGCAGCGGCGCCCCGCACATCCCGTGGCTGGAGCCGGACATCTGCGACCACCTGGAGGCGCAGCACGCCGCCGGCGCGCCCGCCGTCGTCATGGTGCCCATCGGCTTCGTCTCCGACCACATGGAAGTCCTCTACGACCTGGACACCGAGGCCACCGCGAAGGCGGCCGAGCTGGGTCTGCCCGTGCGCCGCTCGGCGACCGTCGGAGCCGACCCGCGCTTCGCCGGCGCGGTGCGGGAGCTGCTGCTGGAGCGCGCCGCCAAGGAGCGCGGGGAGCCGGCGGCGCAGTGCTGGGTCGGCACGCTGGGGCAGAGTCATGACCTGTGCGCGGTGGGCTGCTGCCCGGCGCGGGGCCCCCGGCCGGCGGCCGCGGGCGTGGACAGTCCGTACGCGTAGGAAGTGGGACCGTGATCTCTGACGAGCTGAAGGCCGAACTGCTGGACGTGGGTCTGGAGGCCGCCCGACGGGCCGGAGCTCTGCTGCGCGACGGCCGCCCGGCCGACCTGGCCGTGGCGGCGACGAAGAGCAGCCCCATCGACGTGGTGACCGAGATGGACATCGCGGCGGAGAAGCTGATCACCGGCATCCTCGCCGAGCGGCGGCCCGAGGACGGGCTGCTGGGCGAGGAGGGGGCGGACAGCCCGGGGACGAGCGGGGTGCGCTGGGTCGTCGACCCGCTCGACGGCACCGTGAACTACCTCTACGGGCTCCCGAGCTGGGGCGTGTCCATCGCGGCCGAGTACGGCGGCGAGACCGTGGTGGGCGTCGTGGCGGCCCCGATGCGCGGGGAGACCTACCACGCGGTCCTCGGCGGCGGCGCGTGGCTGGGTACGACGCCCCTGGCCTGCCGGCCGGCGGCGCCGCTGGACCAGGCGCTGCTCGGGACCGGCTTCGCGTACGTGCAGACCCGGCGGGTCCACCAGGCCGAGGTCGCGGCGCGGATCATCCCGCTGGCGCGGGACATCCGGCGGGGTGGGTCGGCGGCGCTGGACCTGTGCGACGTGGCCGCCGGGCGGCTGGACGGGTACTACGAGCGGGGACTGAACCCCTGGGACCTGGCAGCCGGCGACCTGATCGCCCGGGAGGCCGGAGCCATGACCGGGGGCCGTCCCGGTGAGCCGGCCTCGGGCGAACTGACCCTGGCCGCCACGCCGGCCGTGTTCGCCTCCCTGCAGCCGCTGCTGGAGGAGTACGGAGCCTGGCACGACTGAAAAAACACGTGGACCCCGGCCGCCCACTGGGGCGTCCGGGGTCCACGTCGTGCAGAGGCCGTGCAGAGGTCGTGCAGAAGCTCGGTTCGTGCAGAGTCGTGCAGGATTCGTGCAGAGTCGTGCGGGTGGGCGGGCCGGCCGATCGGGGGATCAGCAGGCGGGTACGGCGGCCGTGACGGGAACGCCGTGCTCGGCGGCCAGGCGCTGGAGATCCTCCAGCTCCGCCAGTTCCACTTCCGCGAGGAAGTCGTCGCCCGTCTCGCGGGCGTGCCTGAGGTCCGACTGCGTGTTCCTGATGCGCTGCAGGAGACCCGCGGTGAATGCGTCCATGGTGGGTTCGCCCCCTCTTCGTGGGTCGGCGGCGGCGTGGCTGTCCGCCGTCAGGGAGTGGATGGGGTGTGATCTCGTCCTCCCCTGCGCTCAGGGCCCAGAAACCTCGTAAGGCGAGGGAATCCTCACTTCCGCCCCGGCAGCCCCTCCACGAGCCGCCTTACAGCCGGTTTACGGCCGAAACGTGCAGGATGGGCGACGCAATACACGTGTGCCCTTCTGGGCTCGGAGGAAGGAAACGACGTGCGCGTACTCGTCGTCGAGGACGAGCAGCTGCTCGCCGATGCGGTGGCCACCGGACTACGCCGGGAGGCCATGGCCGTGGACGTCGTGTACGACGGCGCCGCCGCCCTGGAGCGGGTCGGCGTGAACGACTACGACGTGGTCGTGCTCGACCGGGACCTCCCGCTCGTGCACGGTGACGACGTGTGCCGGAAGATCGTCGAGCTCGGCATGCCCACCCGCGTGCTGATGCTGACCGCCTCCGGCGACGTCAGCGACCGGGTGGAGGGCCTGGAGCTCGGCGCGGACGACTACCTGCCCAAGCCCTTCGCCTTCACCGAGCTGACCGCCCGCGTGCGGGCGCTCGGGCGACGCACCACGGTCGCGCTGCCGCCCGTACTGGAGCGGGCCGGCATCAAGCTGGACCCGAACCGCCGGGAGGTGTTCCGCGAGGGCAAGGAGGTCCAGCTGGCGCCCAAGGAGTTCGCGGTGCTGGAGGTGCTCATGCGCAGCGAGGGGACCGTCGTCTCCGCCGAGCAGCTGCTGGAGAAGGCCTGGGACGAGAACACGGACCCCTTCACCAACGTCGTGCGGGTGACCGTGATGACCCTGCGCCGCAAACTGGGCGAACCGCCCGTCATCGTGACCGTGCCCGGCTCCGGATACCGGATCTGATGCGCGTGGCAACCACCCCGGCGCCACCGGCCGCGCCACCGAAACCGACATGGGACCCCGGCCAGCCCGAGGGTCCCTTCCCGTGGCTGCGGCCGACCATCCGGATACGCCTCACGCTGCTGTACGGCGGGATGTTCCTGATCGCCGGGATCCTGCTGCTGTCGATCATCTACCTGCTCGCGGCGCAGGCCCTGCGGCAGGGCAACGCGATCCCGTTCACGATCGTCCGCGGTCAGAACATCGAGGTCACCAGCACCACCTGCTCCGGCGTGAGCGGCACCAACCAGCCCTTCGACCAGTTCACCGCGGCGATCAACCAGTGCGTCCTGGAACAGCGCCGACACGCCCTGGACGACCTGCTGAGCCGGTCGCTGATGGCCCTCCTGGGCCTGAGCATCATCGCCTTCGCCTTCGGCTACGCGATGGCCGGCCGCGTGCTCTCGCCGCTCGGCAAGATCACCCGCACCGCCCGCCGGGTCGTGGGCTCCGACCTGACCCGGCGGATCGAGCTGGACGGGCCGGACGACGAGCTCAAGGAGCTCGCCGACACCTTCGACGACATGCTCGACCGACTGGAACGGGCCTTCACGGCCCAGCAGCGGTTCGTCGCGAACGCCTCGCACGAGCTGCGGACCCCGCTCGCGATCAACCGGACCCTGCTGGAGGTGCACCTCTCCGATCCGGGGGCGCCGATCGAGCTCCAGCAGCTCGGGAAGACCCTGCTCGCCACCAACGAGCGCAGCGAGCAGCTGGTCGAGGGCCTGCTGCTGCTGGCCCGCAGCGAGAACCAGATCGTCGAGCGCAAACCGGTGGACCTGGCGGAGGTCGCCTCGCGCGCCGTCGACCAGGTGCGCGGCGAGGCCGAGGCGAAGGGCGTGGAGATTCGCGGCGAGCGCGCGCCGGCCGTCGTGCAGGGCAACGGGGTGCTGCTGGAGCGGATCGCTCTCAACCTGGTGCAGAACGCCGTCCGGTACAACGTGCCGGAGAGCGGTTGGGTGGAGGTCGTGACCGAGGCCCAGCACGATCAGGCGGTCCTCCTGGTATCGAACACAGGTCCCGTTGTTCCCGCGTACGAGGTGGACAACCTCTTCGAGCCCTTCAGGCGGCTGCGTACGGAGCGCACAGGCAGCGACAAGGGTGTCGGACTGGGTCTGTCGATCGCGCGCTCCGTGGCGCGCGCACACGGCGGCAGGATCCAGGCGATGCCTCGGGAAGGCGGTGGCCTCGTGATGCGTGTCACTCTTCCCTTGTGAGACCCCGGCCCCGTGTTCGCTTTTGGCTGAATGCTTGCCCTGTGAAAACAACCGGCCCTGTGTGATCGATCACAGTGGTCGGTGTCGGGTCATGTGCGTTCAGTGACCCCGGCGCGGCCGGAAAGCCCGGGAAGTCCGGGTTTCCGGCCCCTCGGATGGCGGGAAATACACGGGGTGGCGTTTGTGCATGACGGCCCTCGGACCGTGTACGGTCCCGCTCGTCATCCCAGCCAATCGTCCTTCGGGCGGGCGGCTGGGTGTCGATTGAGTAACAGACCTTGATGTGAGGCAAAATCTCCGCCTCAGGTCGGGCACAAGTCCGGCCTCTCGTGCGTTACGTGCGCTGAGACACCGCTAACACCCAGAGGGGGAGAGCGAACAATGGCAACGGACTACGACACCCCGCGCAAGACCGACGATGACGTCGACAACGACAGCATCGAAGAGCTGAAGGCTCGGCGCAACGAGAAGTCGACCTCGTCCGCGGACATGGACGAATTCGACTCTGTCGAAAGCATGGAGCTTCCCGGCGCGGACCTCTCCAACGAGGAGCTGGCCGTCCGGGTCCTGCCCAAGCAGGCCGATGAGTTCACCTGCATGAGCTGCTTCCTGGTCCACCACCGCAGCCAGCTGGCACGTGAGAAGAACGGTCAGCCGATCTGTCGCGACTGCGACTGATAGGCGTCGGCCGTGGCTGGCTCCACACCCTTTCGGAAGCGACGCTTCCGGAAATCTGGTGATCCGGCGGAGACGCAGGTGGCATCCATGGATCCGGAAACGGCTCCTGGGGCTTCCGGCGGCTCCGCCAGTGCGGCGATCGCCATACCTTCCGACACCGCCTCGGCGGTGCCGTCGGAAACCGATCCCGACGAGGGGTCCCGGTACGGCTCCGGGGCTCGTCGGATGCAAGCCGTCAGAAAAGGTGTGCGCAAGGGCGGCGAAAGCGTCAAGGACGCCGTCCAGTACGTCACCGACAGGATCATCGAGAACGCACCGCGCGTTCCGGTTCGGGACCTCGCGACGCTGCGCGCGCAGTTCCCGGGCCTCGGCCCCGAGCAACTCGCCGAAAAGCTCGTCACGGGCGCCTGCGCCGCCACCTCGACCGTGGGCGCGGGAATCGGCGCCGCGGCCATGCTGCCCGTACCGCCCGCCATGCCGGCGGAACTGGCCGCCGAGATCACCGCGGTCGCGGCCATCGAACTCAAACTCATCGCCGAACTCCACGAGGTCTACGGCCGACGCCCCCAGGGCGGCGTCAAGGAGCGCAGCCTCGCCTACCTGACCGCCTGGACGGAGGAGCGCGGGGTCGACCTGACCAAGCCGACCACGCTGAACGCGGCGCTCGGCGGGCAGATGAAGCGCGAACTGCGCCAGCAGATCATGAAGCGGATGTTCCGCAGCCTGCCGAACCTCATGCCGTTCATGGTGGGCGCCGCCGTCGGCGCGGTCATGAACCGGCGGGACACCCGCAAGCTCGCCGAGAAGGTCCGTGGTGACCTGCGGAGGCGGGCCGTGGACTGGGAGACCCTGAACTCCCTGCCGCCCCTGGAGCGCCCCGTACAGCCCCTTCCCGAGGCCACCAGGATCGCACTGGAGGCCTCGGATCCCTCCGCGCACGGCTGAGGCCCCGCGCGGGGCGATCCGCCCGGACCGGGCCACCGGTCGCACCGGCCGGTCAGGCCGCCTGGTCGCGAGCGGCGAGCAGCGCCGCCACCAAGGCCTTCGGCTCGCGGGTGGAGACGTAGACGTAAGGGGTCGGGTCGGTCGGATCGGTGACCTCGACGCGGACCGCGGTCGGCACGTAGCTGCGCATCAGCATGAAGGCGCGCGTGTCCGCCTTGTACGTGCGCCAGGCACGCGACTCCTCGGCGTCCAGGATCTCGGGCTCGCCCAGGGCCGTCACCGGGATCCGCGCGTCCCCGGCCGCCAGCGCGCCGCCCACCACGCGCACGCGCGCGGACCCGTACGAGCTCACCACCAGCCCGGCCAGCGCCGTGCCCCCGACCAGCCCGACCAACAGCGGCATCGTGCCCAGCGGCAGCAGCATCAAGGCGCAGGCGAGGCCGACCAGTACGGCGATGCCCCACCAGGAGCGGGGGGCGGTCAGACGTTCGTCGTGGTGCGCGGTGGAGAGCTGCATACGGCCAAGCCTCCCACGAGGCGACCGGTGGGTAGCCGCGCGGGTAAGGTCTGCGGCTGTGAGTGGACGAAACACAGCGTTGACGCCCCCGGCCGACGCCGCCGCGCCGGTCAGGCACCCTGACGCGCCCGCCCCCGGCGAGCTCCTCGGCGCGCACTACGAGCACTGTTTCGGGTGCGGCGGGGGCCAGCCCCACGGACTGCACCTGGAGGCCCGGGCGGGCGAGGGTGTGAGCGTCACCGCCGAGTTCACCGTCAAGCCCGCGCACCAGGGCGCACCCGGTCTCGCCCACGGCGGGGTGCTCGCCACCGCGCTCGACGAGACGCTGGGTTCCCTGAACTGGCTGCTGCGCGTCATCGCCGTGACGGGGCGGCTGGAGACCGACTTCGTGCGGCCCGTGCCGGTGGACACCGTGCTGTACCTGGAGGCCGAGGTCACCGCGGTCGCCGGGCGGAAGATCTACTGCACGGCCGTCGGCCGGATAGGCGGACCGCAGGGCCCGGTCGCCGTACGTGCCGACGCCCTCTTCATCGAGGTGAAGGTCGACCACTTCATCGACAACGGACGGCCCGAGGAGATCCAGGCGGCGATGGCCGACCCGGACCAGGTCAGGCGCGCACGCGCCTTTGAGGTGAACCCCTGATGTCCCAGAGCAACCACGACTCCCACCGGCCGGTCGACGTGCTGATCCGCCGCGTCGACCCGGAGGTGCCGATTCCGGCGTACGGGCATCCCGGCGACGCCGGCTGCGACCTCGTCACCACGGAGGCCGCCGAGCTGGAGCCCGGCGAGCGCGCCGTACTGCCCACCGGAGTCTCGATCGCCCTGCCCGACGGGTACGCGGCCTTCGTGCACCCGCGGTCCGGCCTGGCCGCACGCTGCGGGCTCGCGCTCGTGAATGCCCCGGGGACGGTGGATGCCGGGTACCGTGGGGAGATCAAGGTGATCGTGGTCAATCTCGACCCTCGCGAGAGCGTCCGGTTCGAGCGTTTCGACCGCATTGCCCAGCTGGTTGTCCAGCGGGTCGAGAAGGTGCGCTTCCACGAGGTGGCGGAACTTCCCGGCTCGGCCCGGGCCGAGGGGGGCTTCGGCTCCACCGGCGGGCATGCGGCCGTGGCCGGATCCGGGGCTGGTCAGCAGGGTGGGAATGGCTACGCTTCGGTCGTTACCGACCGGGAAGGACAGTGACGTGTTCGGACGTCGCAAGAAGAACGACTCCGCCCATGACGGCGGCGCGACCGAGCAGGTCGTGGACGGCGTCGCCGAGCAGGACGACGCGGGCGAGCAGGAGAGCGCTGCCCCGCGCCGGGTGAACCTGCCGCCGGCCCCGCGGCCCGACGGCCCCTGGGACGTCTCCGAGGTGCTCGGGAACCCGGCCGACGGCCGGGTCGACCTGGGCGGCATCCTCGTACCCGGCGTCGAGGGCATGGAACTGCGCGTCGAGGTCGCCGGTGACGCGATCGTGGCCGCGACCGTGGTCCTGGGCGACAGCGCCGTGCAGCTGCAGGCCTTCGCCGCGCCCAAGAAGGAGGGCATCTGGGGCGAGGTCCGCGAGGAGATCGCCGCAGGTATCACCCAGCAGGGCGGCATCATCGACGAGGCCCAGGGCTCGCTGGGCTGGGAGCTGCGCGCACAGGTGCCCGTACCGCTCCCGGACGGGCAGACCGGCGCCCAGCTGGTCCGCTTCGTCGGCGTCGACGGCCCGCGCTGGTTCCTGCGGGGCGTCATCTCCGGCCAGGGCGCGGTGCGCCCCGAGTCGGCGGGTGTGCTGGAGCAGATCTTCCGGGACACCGTCGTCGTCCGCGGTGACGGCCCGATGGCTCCGCGCGACCCGATCGTCCTGAAGCTGCCGAACGACGCCCAGATGGTGCCGGACGGCGTGCAGACGGACGACCAGGAAGGCTCCCGCTTCGGCGGCGGCATGGGGCAGCTCGACCGCGGCCCGGAGATCACCGAGGTCCGCTGACCTCGGACGGCCCCCGCGCACAGGGGGGCTCGTCATGCGTTTCGGCCGGTGGGCCCTACTCCTTCGGGGTGGGGCCCACCGGCTTGTCGGCGCCGGCCGCGTGCCGCGTCAGGGATCCGTCAGGGATCGGCGCCGGAGCCCCGATCGGTGCGTGCGCGACGCGCACGTCCCGGAGAATGGGGCGCATGGGACGCGGCAAGCTCAGGATCTACCTCGGCGCGGCACCCGGTGTGGGCAAGACCTACGCGATGCTCTCCGAGGGGCACCGTCGGGTGGAGCGGGGCGCGGACTGCGTCGTCGGCTTCGTCGAGCATCACGACCGGCCGCGCACGGAGGTCATGCTCCACGGCCTCGAACAGGTCGAGCGCAAGGCCCTGACGTACCGCGGGGCCGCCTTCACAGAGATGGACGTGGACGCGCTCCTCGCCCGCAGGCCCGCCATGGCGCTGGTGGACGAGCTCGCGCACACCAATGTGCCCGGCTCGCGCAACGCCAAGCGCTGGCAGGACGTGGAGGAGTTGCTGCGGGCCGGCATCGACGTCGTGTCCACCGTGAACATCCAGCACCTGGAGTCGCTGGGGGACGTGGTCGAGTCGATCACCGGGGTGCGGCAGCGGGAGACCGTGCCGGACGAGGTGGTCCGCCGGGCCGACCAGGTCGAGCTGGTCGACATGTCCCCGCAGGCCCTGCGCCGGCGGATGGCGCACGGGAACATATACAAGCCCGAGAAGGTCGACGCGGCCCTGTCCAACTACTTCCGGCCGGGCAACCTCACCGCACTGCGCGAGCTCGCGCTGCTGTGGGTGGCCGACCGGGCGGACGAGTACCTCCAGCAGTACCGGGGCGAGCACGGGATCCGCTCGACCTGGCAGGCGCGGGAGCGGATCGTCGTCGGGCTCACCGGCGGGCCGGAAGGGCGCACGCTCGTCCGGCGGGCCTCGCGGATCGCCGCCAAGGGCTCGGGCAGCGAGATCCTGGCCGTCTACATCGCCCGCAGCGACGGGCTGACCGCCGCCTCGCCGAAGGAGCTCGCGGTCCAGCGGACTCTGGTCGAGGACCTGGGCGGAACGTTCCATCATGTGATCGGCGACAACATTCCCGACGCCCTCCTCGCTTTCGCCCGCGGGGTCAACGCCACCCAGATCGTGCTCGGCTCCAGCCGCCGCCCCTCGTGGCAGTACGTCCTCGGGCCCGGCGTCGGCGCGAGCGTCGCCCGCGACTCGGGGCCCGACCTCGACGTCCACATCGTCACGCACGAGCACGTCGCCAAGGGCCGGGGCCTGCCTGTGGCGCGCTCGGCGGCCCGGCTGGGGCGGACCCGGATCATCGCCGGCTGGGCGGTGGGGACGATCCTCCCCGTCCTGCTGTGCCTGCTGCTCACGCACGTCGACGCGGACCTCGGCCTCGCCAACGACATGCTGCTCTTCCTGTCGCTGACGGTGGCGGCCGCGCTGCTCGGCGGGCTCTGGCCGGCCCTGGCCTCCGCCGCCCTCGGCTCGCTGCTGCTGAACTACTTCTTCGCGCCGCCGCTGCACCGCTTCACGGTGTCCGATCCCAAGAACATCGTCGCCATCGCCGTCTTCTTCGGGGTCGCCGTCTCGGTGGCCTCCGTGGTGGACCTGGCCGCCCGACGCACCCACCAAGCCGCCCGGCTGCGCGCGGAGTCCGAGATCCTCTCCTTCCTGGCCGGCAGCGTGCTGCGTGGCGAGACCGCGCTGGACGCCCTGTTGGAGCGGGTGCGCGAGACCTTCGCCATGGAGTCCGTCGCCCTGCTGGAGCGGGCGAGCGACGTGGAGCCGTGGAAACCGGCCTGCAGCGTGGGCCCGAGCCCCGTCGCCCGGCCCGAGGACGCGGACGTGGACATGCCCATCGGGGACCACCTGGCCCTGGCCCTGTCCGGGCGCGTGCTGCCCGCCGAGGACCGCCGGGTCCTCGGCGCCTTCGCGGCGCAGGCGGCCGTGGTCCTGGACCGCCGGCGGTTGGTCGACGAGGCCGAGGAGGCCCGCCGCATGGCCGAGGGCAACCGCATCCGCACCGCACTGCTGGCCGCCGTCAGCCATGACCTCCGTACGCCGCTGGCCTCCATCAAGGCGTCCGTGAGCTCCCTGCGCTCCGCCGACGTGGAGTGGAGCGAGGAGGACCGCGCCGAGCTCCTCGAAGGCATCGAGGACGGCGCCGACCGCCTCGACCACCTGGTGGGCAACCTGCTCGACATGTCCCGGCTGCAGACCGGCACCGTCACCCCGCTGATCCGGGAGATCGACCTCGACGAGGTGGTCCCGATGGCGCTGGGCGGCGTACCGGAGGACAGCGTGCTGCTGGACGTGCCCGAGACGCTGCCGATGGTGGCGGTGGATCCGGGGCTGCTGGAGCGGACCGTGGCCAACGTGGTGGAGAACGCCGTCAAGTACAGCCCGGCCGGGGAGCCCGTCCTGGTGGCGGCCAGCTGCCTCGGCGACCGGGTCGAGGTCCGGGTCGTCGACCGCGGGCGAGGCGTGCCCGACGAGGCCAAGGAGCGGATCTTCGCCCCCTTCCAGCGGTACGGGGACGCCCCGCGCGGGGCCGGCGTGGGCCTCGGGCTGGCCGTCGCCCGCGGGTTCGCCGAGGCCATGGACGGCACCCTGACGGCCGAGGACACCCCCGGGGGCGGGCTGACCATGGTGCTGACCCTGCGCGCGGTGCCAGGCGCCCGGGCGGTGGAGCGTGCGACGGTGGGCGCGGGCGCGGGTACGACGGCGCGACCGACGGAGCCGACGGGACCTACGGAGCCGATGGGACCGGCAGGACCGACAGAACCGACGGGACCGACGGGATCGACGGGACCGACAGAACTTGATCACGACCGTGATCGGATGACGCGACAGAAGGCAGGACCTCGATGACCCGGGTGCTCGTGGTGGAAGACGAGCCGCAGATCGTCCGAGCCCTTGTGATCAACCTGAAGGCGCGCAGGTACGAGGTCGACGCCGCGGCCGACGGCGCGACCGCACTGGAGCTGGCGGCCGCCCGCCACCCCGACGTGGTCGTCCTCGATCTCGGACTGCCCGACATGGACGGCGTCGAGGTGATCAAGGGCCTGCGCGGCTGGACCCGGGTACCGATCCTGGTCCTCTCCGCCCGGCACAGCTCCGACGAGAAGGTCGAGGCGCTGGACGCGGGCGCAGACGACTACGTCACCAAGCCCTTCGGCATGGACGAGCTGCTGGCGCGGCTGCGCGCCGCCGTCCGGCGGGCGGAGCCGGCCGCCGGCTCCGGCGAGGACGAGGTGATCGTGGAGACGGCCGACTTCACGGTGGACCTGGCCGCCAAGAAGGCCGCGCGCGAGGGCCGCGACGTACGGCTGACACCGACCGAGTGGCACCTGCTGGAGGTGCTGGTCCGCAACCGCGGCAAGCTGGTCAGCCAGAAGCAATTGCTCCAGGAGGTCTGGGGGCCCTCGTACGGCACCGAGACGAACTACCTGCGGGTCTACATGGCCCAACTGCGGCGCAAACTGGAGGCGGACCCCTCGCACCCGCGGCACTTCATCACCGAGCCGGGCATGGGATACCGCTTCGAGCGGTAGTGGGCACGCCGGTAGGCTTCCTGTATGAGTGCTGAACCGCGTCCCGAGAAGCCCGCGAAGCCGGCCAGGCCTGCGGGCCGGTTCCGCCGGATGATTGAGCGGCTGTCCACCTCCCAGGAGGAGCTGCATTCGGCGGAGCTGCAGGAGGACGCAGAAGCCGCGGGGTGTACGCGGATCTGCGACTGCCACGACCGTCAGATAGTCAAGGTGACCGGAACCCTGCGTACGGTCACCCTGCGGCCGCGTGCGGGCGTCCCCGCCCTGGAGGCCGAGCTCTTCGACGGCTCGGCCGCGCTGGACGTGGTCTGGCTCGGGCGTCGCTCGATCGTGGGAATCGAGCCCGGCCGGCGCATGATCGCCTCGGGGCGCATCTCCATGACCCACGGCCGTCGGGTGCTCTTCAACCCGAAGTACGAACTCCGCCCGCTCGGACAGGAGCACTGACCGGTGACGTCATTCGACAAACCGACCACCCCGGAACCGGCCGGACCGCGCCATGCGGCCGCCCCTTCGGAGGACCAGAAGGCCGTGACCCAGGCGGCGCTCTTCGATGCCTTCGGCGGCATCCGGGGCACCGTGGAGACGATGCTCCCGGGCCTGCTGTTCGTGATGATCTACACGATCAACAAGAACGTGCAGATGTCCGCGATCGCCGCGGGAGCCGTCGCGGTCCTGTTGGTGATCGTGCGGCTCGTCCGCAGGGACACCGTCAAGCACGCCTTCAGCGGTGTCTTCGGCGTGGGCGTGGGCGTGGCCTTCGCCCTCTTCTCGGGCAACCCGAAGGGCTTCTACCTGCCCGGCATGATCTACGGCGCGGGTCTGGGCGTGGTCTTCACGCTCTCGGCGTTGGTGGGCTTCCCCCTGCTCGGCGTGATCCTGGGGCCGGTGTTCAAGGAGAACCTGTCCTGGCGCACCCGCAACCCCGGACGCAAGCAGGCGTACGTCAAGGCCAGCCTGGCCTGGGGCCTGATCTTCCTCGCCAAGTACGCGATCCTCTTCCCGCTGTACTTCTGGGGTGACGCGACGCAGCTGGGCTGGGTGCTGATCGCACTGAAGCTCCCGCCGATGGTGCTCGCGGTGTACTTCACCTGGGTCTTCCTGGCGAAGGCACCGCCGCCGATCAACGTGATCGCGGAGTGGGAGGCCAAGGAGGCCGCCGAGGCCGCCGCGAAGGCGCCCAAGGCCTGACGGCCACAGCTTGACGAGAGGGGCGGGACCGACCCAGGAGGCCGGTCCCGCCCCTTCGCGCTGCCGCGCGTGCGCAGCGGGTACGTCGTGCAGGGGCCCAGGGCCGTCCGGCAGTCCGGCGGTCGGGTCGTCCGACCGTGGGGTCCTCCGGCCGTCCGGCCGGCGAGGTGGCGAGGTGGCAGGCCGTAGAGCCGGGGAGCGGGTGCCGACGGTCACGCAGGCGGCCGGCCGTAGGGCCGACGGGCCGGGGCCTCGGCCACGCTCGTCGCGGGGAAGGCCGAAGGGGGCGCCCCGGCCGGGGCGCCCCCTTCGTCGTCGAGCAGGCCCGCAGGGCGGCCGGCCGCTAGCGACGGGCCTGGAGGAGGTCCTCCAGCTGCTCCTCACGGGCCTGGGCGGCCACGAAGAGCAGTTCGTCGCCCGGCTCCAAGGTCTCCTCCCCGTGCGGGGTGAGGACCCGGTTGCCCCGGATGATCGTGACCAGCGAGGTGTCCTCGGGCCAGGAGATGTCGCCGATCTGGGTGCCCGCGACCGAGGAGTCGGCCGGCAGGGTCAGCTCGACCAGGTTGGCGTCGCCGTGGCTGAAGCGCAGCAGCCGTACCAGGTCGCCGACGCTCACCGCCTCCTCGACCAGGGCCGACATCAGGCGCGGCGTGGAGACGGCGACGTCGACACCCCAGGACTCGTTGAAGAGCCACTCGTTCTTCGGGTTGTTGACGCGGGCCACCACGCGCGGGACCCCGTACTCGGTCTTGGCCAGCAGCGAGACGACGAGGTTGACCTTGTCGTCTCCGGTGGCCGCGATGACCACGTTGCAGCGCTGCAACGCGGCCTCGTCCAGCGAGGTGATCTCGCAGGCGTCGGCCAGCAGCCACTCGGCCTGCGGCACCCGCTCGACCGAGATGGCCGTCGGGGCCTTGTCGACCAGGAGCACCTCGTGGCCGTTCTCCAGCAGTTCGCCCGCGATGGATCGGCCCACCGCTCCCGCACCGGCGATCGCGACCCTCATGCGTGTGCCTCCTCAGGCCCCTCGGCGAACGCCGCCTCGACCTTGTCGATCTCGTCCGTGCGCATCATCACGTGGACGAGGTCGCCCTCCTGCAGGACCGTCGCCGACGTGGGCAGCATCGCCTCGCCCAGGCGGGTGAGGAACGCCACGCGGACGCCCGTCTCCTCCTGGAGCTTGCTGACCTTGTGGCCGATCCACGCGGCGGAGGTGTGCACCTCGGCGAGCTGCACCCCACCGCTCGGGTCGCGCCACAGCGGCTCGGCGCCCGAGGGGAGCAGCCGGCGCAGCATCTGGTCGGCGGTCCACCGCACGGTGGCGACGGTGGGGATGCCGAGGCGCTGGTAGACCTCGGCGCGCTTGGGGTCGTAGATGCGGGCCGCGACGTTCTCGACGCCGAACATCTCGCGGGCCACGCGGGCGGCGATGATGTTGGAATTGTCACCGCTGCTGACGGCGGCGAAGGCGCCCGCGTCCTCGATTCCCGCCTCCCGCAGGGTGTCCTGGTCGAAGCCGACACCGGTGACACGGCGGCCGCCGAATCCGGCGCCGAGCCGGCGGAATGCGGTGGGGTCCTGGTCGACGACGGCGACCGTATGCCCCTGCTGTTCCAGGGTTTGCGCGAGGGCGGAGCCCACCCTTCCGCAACCCATGATGACGATGTGCACGGCCGTCCTTCCGGCTGTCAGCGACTCGCTGGTTCCCAGCCTCATTGCATGCTCTGGTTTAACAGGGTCTCAGACCATGGCCCAAGCTACACACGGGTGGTCACCCATGGGACCTCTTGGGTCGCAGTGGTGGTGCGGGTGGGGAGGAATTGCGGCGGGATTGCGGTATGAGGGGGTGGGGGGTTCGTCAGTCTGATTTCGAACGCTTACGATCCTCTGCGTGTCCAAACTGACCGACGTGCCCAAACGGATCCTGATCGGCCGGGCGCTACGCAGCGACCGCCTCGGAGAAACACTCCTTCCCAAGCGGATCGCCCTTCCCGTCTTCGCCTCCGACCCGCTCTCGTCCGTGGCATATGCCCCTGGCGAGGTCCTGCTGGTCCTGTCGATCGCGGGCGTGTCGGCGTACCAGTACAGCCCCTGGATCGCGCTCGCGGTCGTCGTGCTGATGTTCACCGTCGTGGCGTCCTACCGCCAGAACGTCCATGCCTACCCGAGCGGTGGCGGCGACTACGAGGTGGCCAACACGAACCTCGGCCCCAAGGCCGGCCTCACCGTGGCGAGCGCCCTGCTCGTCGATTACGTCCTGACCGTCGCCGTGTCGATCTCCTCCGGGGTCGAGAATCTCGGCTCCGCGGTGGATTTCGTGATCGAGCACAAGGTGCTCTCGGCGATGGTCATGATCCTTCTCCTCACACTCATGAACCTCCGTGGTGTGAAGGAATCCGGGAAACTCTTCGCGATCCCGACCTATGTCTTCGTCGCCGCCGTCTTCGTCATGATCGGCTGGGGTGCCTGGAAGGGCATCGTCCTCGACGAGACCATGACGGCTCCCACCGCGGATCTGGAGATCAAGCCCGAGCAGCAGGGCCTTGCCGGCTTCGCGATGGTGTTCCTGCTGCTGAGGGCCTTCTCCTCCGGCTGTGCCGCCCTGACCGGTGTCGAGGCCATCAGCAACGGCGTGCCCGCCTTCCGCAAGCCCAAGAGCAAGAACGCGGCCAGCACCCTCGCCCTCATGGGCGGCCTGGCCGTCACCATGTTCTGCGGGATCATCGCCCTGGCCATGGCCACCGACGTCCGGATGGCCGAGGACCCCGCCGAGGACCTGCTCAAGGGCGGCGTCCCGGTCGGACCCGGGTACGTCCAGCACCCGGTCATCTCCCAGGTCGCCGAGGCCGTCTTCGGTAACGGCAGCTTCCTGTTCATCCTGCTGGCAGCCGCCACCGCGCTGGTGCTCTTCCTGGCCGCGAACACCGCGTACAACGGCTTCCCGCTGCTCGGCTCGATCCTCGCCCAGGACCGCTACCTGCCGCGCCAGCTGCACACCCGCGGCGACCGGCTCGCCTTCTCCAACGGCATCGTGCTGCTGGCGGGCGCGGCCATGCTGCTCGTGTGGATCTACGACGCCGACTCCACCAAGCTGATCCAGCTCTACATCGTCGGCGTGTTCGTCTCCTTCACCCTGAGCCAGATCGGCATGGTCCGGCACTGGAACCGGCACCTGAAGTCCGAGCACGACGTCGCCGCCCGCCGCCGGATGCACCGCAGCCGGGCCATCAACACCTTCGGCGCCTTCTTCACCGGCATGGTGCTGGTCGTCGTCCTCGCCACCAAGTTCACCCACGGCGCCTGGGTCGCGCTGCTCGGCATGGTGATCTTCTACGGCACGATGAGCGCGATCCGTAAGCACTACGACCGCGTCTCCGCGGAGATCGCCGCCGCCGAGGGCCCCAGCGAGGACAGCGTGCGGCCCTCCCGGGTCCACTCGATCGTCCTGGTCTCCAAGGTCCACAAGCCCACGCTGCGCGCCCTGGCGTTCGCCAAGCTGACCCGCTCGGACACCCTGGAAGCGCTCAGCATCAGCGTCGACCCGGCCGAGACCAAGGCCCTGCGCGAGGAATGGGACCGGCGCGGGATCAACGTCCCGCTCAAGATCCTCGACTCGCCGTACCGCGAGATCACCCGCCCGGTGGTCGAGTACGTCAAGGGCCTGCGCAGCGAGAACCCGCGCGACGCGGTCAGCGTCTACATCCCCGAGTACGTCGTCGGCCGCTGGTACGAACACCTCCTGCACAACCAGAGCGCGCTGCGCCTCAAGGGCCGGCTGCTCTTCACCCCCGGCGTGATGGTCACCTCGGTGCCCTACCAGCTGGAGTCCTCCGAGCTCGCCAAGCGGCGGGCGAAGAAGCGCCAGGACTGGAACGCCCCGGGCGCGGTGCGCCGCGGCCCGGTGGACACCCCGCGACCCCCGAAGGCGCCCTCCACCAAGGGCTGACCCGGCGGCAGGTTGGTGAACGGCCGGACGAGATCCACGTAAACTGGTGGGTCGGTCGTCCGGCCGTTTTCCGTTTTCGGTTTTTTGGAGTCTCCCCACCATGACGAGCGTCGAGCAGAACGAGAAGCAGTCACTGGTCGGGGAGGAGTACGAGGTCGAGGTCGGCCCCGTGGCGCACGGCGGGCACTGCATCGCCCGGACCGAGGACGGCCGCGTCCTGTTCGTCCGCCACACCCTGCCCGGCGAGAAGGTCGTCGCCAAGGTCACCGAGGGCGACGTCGACTCCCGCTACCTGCGCGCCGACGCGATCACCGTGCTCGACGCCTCCAAGGACCGTGTCGCGGCCCCCTGCCCGTACGCCGGCCCCGGCAAGTGCGGCGGCTGCGACTGGCAGCACGCCAAGCCCGGCGCCCAGCGCCGGCTCAAGGGCGAGGTCGTCGCCGAGCAGCTGAAGCGGCTCGCCGGGCTCACCCCGGAGGAAGCCGGCTGGGACGGCACCGTGATGCCCGCCGAGGGCGACAAGCTGCCGGCCGGGCAGGTGCCGCAGTGGCGCACCCGCGTGCAGTTCGCCATCGACGAGGACGGCAACGCCGGCCTGCGCAAGCACCGCTCGCACGACATCGAACTGATCGACCACTGCATGATCGCCGCCCCGGGCGTCTCGGAGCTCGGCATCGAGCAGCAGGACTGGCCGCAGATGGCCACGGTCGAGGCGATCGCGGCGACCGGCTCCCAGGACCGCCAGGTCGTCCTGACCCCGCGCCCCGGCGGCCGCCTCCCCCTGGTGGAGCTGGACAAGCCGGTCTCCGTCCTGCGCGTGGAGGAGAAGGACGGCGGGGTCCACCGGGTCCACGGCCGCCCCTTCGTACGGGAGCGCGCGGACGGCCGTACGTACCGCGTGGGCATGGGCGGCTTCTGGCAGGTCCACCCGCAGGCCGCCGACACCCTGATCAAGGCCGTCATGCAGGGCCTGATGCCGCGCAAGGGCGAGATGGCCCTCGACCTCTTCTGCGGCGTCGGCATCTTCGCGGGCGCGCTCGCGGAACGCCTGGGCGAGACGGGCGCGGTGCTCGGCATCGAGTCGACGAAGCGCGCGGTGGAGGACGCCCGCCACAACCTGGCGGACTTCCCGCGGGTCCGCATCGAGCAGGGCAAGGTCGAGCAGATCCTCCCGAAGACCGGCATCACGGAATGCGACCTGGTCGTCCTGGACCCGCCGCGCGCGGGCGCGGGCAAGCAGACGGTCCGCCACATCGCGGGCCTCTCGGCCCGCCGCATCGCGTACGTGGCCTGCGACCCGGCAGCCCTGGCCCGCGACCTCGGCTACTTCAAGGAGAACGGCTACAAGGTCCGCACCCTCCGCGTCTTCGACCTCTTCCCGATGACGCACCACGTGGAGTGCGTGGCGATCCTGGAGCCTGCTGAAAAGGGTCGCTGACCTGATGTTTCTCCGAGTGCCCGGTATCAGCTTCATATGCGTCAGGCGCGATATCTTGACGCATATTCGACACGCGTGACGCACGGACGGGGCTAATTCTGATGTGCTGGCATGCATGCTCCGCGACCGCCGAGTGAAACGCTCAGTGCTGGTCCTCGGCACCTAGAGGCGGCTGGGGCAGGGGCTGCCGAGCTATTGGCAGCCCCTCCCCATCCGCTTCTCAATAGTGACGTTTCGTGACCTTAGGTTGGTGTCCGTTGGGTGCTGCGTCAGGGGACGTAGGGACTCCAGCGCCCGAGAAAGGACCTGAGATCGTCGGCTCGTGGATGTGGGCAGCCGGGGCGGTGTGTTCAGCGGGTCGAGGCGCTCCACACGTGCTGCCGCCCATTCGGTCCATGCTTCGGCTGCGGTCCTGGCCTGACCTGGGGGCATGACTTCGACCCGGGTGCGTACGGCGCTCATGTACTCCGTGAGTCGGATGGCGTCGCGCCTTGCCGCTTCCTGCGCCTCGAAGTACCTGACGCGGTATGCCTCGGTGTACTGGACACATGCTTTCTCCATGGCGGCTTCCCACCGGATGCGCTTCTGACGGGCCACTTCTCCAAGTCCGGAACGCCTCCGCTCTTGACGATCCGGCCGCCCGCCTCCGCGAGTTCTTGCAGCAGCTGCTCCCTGAACGTCGCACGATGCTGTGAAGGAGAGCTTGGCTTTCGTGCGGAGGCCGGAGCCTCCTGTGCTCCGATGGACGTTGCGGCGCACCAGCCCGGCTCTTCCGCGGGCGCGACCCACGGGGAGGGTACGTGTGCGAACTTGTCTGGCAGACGCTGGCAGGACTCCCTGCTGCCACCCACTCAAGTACCGCAAGCTGACGTTTCGTTGACCGGCCGTTCCAGGGGTTCGCCCTCGACTTATGACTTACCTGACCTGGCGGATGATGTCAGTGATCGTGGTGCAGAGCGGGTGCTGCGAGGAGGTTCACCAGCAGGAGTGGCCAGTGACTCCATTGCGAGCGATCTGCCTGACGGAAGGGTATGTGAAGAGGTCCATGCACGGCATGAAGGTCTCGCCTTCGCGGACGCGGCTCAGGCGCTGGTGTCCACGGACGGAATGCCGACCACGGACACGTCGATGCCCTGGGCACGCAGCGCACGGGCTGCCTGCAGCAGGGAAACCTGGGCGAAGGTGAACAGGTTCGCCGTCGTCAGGTCCTTCCCGCTCTTGAGCGAGATGGCGTAGACGAGCTTCTTCGGGGTGAAGTCCTCCCCGACGGGGTGCCCCGGGCGCCGTTCCCGTACGCGCCGGACGAACTCGGCGCGCGCCTCCGCATCGAAGCGCAGGGCGTCGGCGGAGATCCTGCCCTGGGCGAAGAGGTGGCTGAGCGGAGCCGAGGAGGCGGCCCTCTTGACGTGGATGAGGGTCCCGTCCTCGGAGAGCAGGTCCGCGGCCTCGAAACCGTGCGGATGCAGGGCGGTCCGGATGAGCCGACGATCCAGGCAGAGGTAACCGTGCTTCGCCGCTTCCAGGTTGTATGCCTCCTCCGTCGCGAGGTCAGTCGTCCAGGCCGGCAGCGGACAGCCGGCCGGTGCGGTGAGCAGGATGTCGACCTCGCTCCGGATGCCCTCCAGGTACTGGTCCCCGATCTCGAACCAGCGCCCCTCGTGGTGGAAGTAGCGGCTGGAGCCGAGCGGGATCTCGGCCGTGATCCATTTGTGCGCCTTCACCTGGGAGCTCACCGGATCGGCGCCCTCCTCGTCCCGGTGCATCTGGATGTAGCCCGTGGACAGGGCTTCCAGGCGCCTGCCGGACGGGAGTCCGTCGAGCAGTCCCAGGATGTCGTCGATCGCCGGAGAGGGCATGAGGCGGCGGACGGGCCCGACCTTCACCTGGTAAGAGAGCGCGGCGTCCTCCTGGTCGAGGCAGGTCGTGGGGACGGCCAGAGCCAGCGATCCGGTATCCGTCGAGGCGCCCAGCAGATCGTCGAGACGGGCCTCCAGAACGCTGCGTCGCGGGTCTCCGCTCTTGAGCGGCCGGACACGGGCGATGGCCTCGAATTCCGGCGCGGGAGACCGGCGGGCGAGGATCGACCGAACCTGTGTGAGGTCGTGGAGCAGGTCCTCGGGCTGCGCACCGAGATGGATCTTCAGGGCGTCCGTGCCGGCGACCTGAGCCGTTCGCTTGCTGTGCTTCCCGATCGTGAGCTCAGTCGAACTCATGGTGCCGACCAGCCGGCTCACCACCTCTCCATACTCCTCGATGGGGAACGCGCGGATGTGCTGGCCCTGGGCGGCCGAGCTCCGGTCCGTGCGTCCTCTGGCGTCCATCAGGCTGTGCGTGACCTGGCGGATGGCGTCGGGCTGCGCGGCGCGCAGGACGAAGTCGAAGCCGAAGCCGGGGGAGATCCTGCTCTGGTCGAGCAGGAGGTGCCCCATGCCGAAGGTGAGAGCGAAGACGTCGTCGGCGACGGGGAGGAGCAGGGCGCACGCCGATGTGCGGTTCTCCACGGGCGGCTTCAGCCCGGTGAGGGTGTGCACCGCAGAGGTCCAGTCGGGCGGCCGGTGGTGGCCGATCACACCGTGGCACAGGAGCGCGCGGGTATCCCCGGTTGTCACGTCCTCGATGACGAAGGAGTGATCGCGTTCGTACCTGGCGTTGAGCGCGGCGCGCAGGTCCGAGGGGCACGTGCCCGTGTCGCGGAGCAGGTAGAGGGTGCTGCGCCGGGTCTTGGGGGCGGTGACACGGCTGTGGGTGATGGTCGGGTCGAGCGGCATTGAGACTCCAGGGCGGTGAGGTTAAGGCTGCGCTGCTAACGACATCCAGTAGATGTCTTCGTGAAAGCGCTGTCAAACATATATTGCCGTTCGGCTTATGGTGTATGGTGTGAGCTGTCCGCCCCGAGGAGAGGTGCCGTCCGGTCATGCCCGAGACAACAGCCCACGTGACAGCCGCGGAGATCTCCCGCATCGCCGGTGTCACTCGGGCCACCGTCAGCAACTGGCGCCGACGGCACGCCGACTTCCCCGCTCCGTCCGGCGGCACGGAGACCAGTCCGCTCTACGACCTCGGAGCAGTCCAGGTATGGCTCGGCTCACGCGGTCACACGCAGGTCGCCGACCCCCGCGAGGAACTGCGCACCGCGGTCCGCTTCCAGGCGTCCGACCCGGACCTGACGGCCAGCCGCATCGGTTTCGTCCTCACGCTTGCCCGCCGTTCCCCGGACGCGACGGCGGCACTCGCCGACCTCACGGATGCCGAGCTCGTCGTTCGCGCCGATGAGGAGGTGGCCGAGCTCCTGGCTTCGCTCCCCGGCCCGACGCCCGCGAGTCCGTTGTTCTCCGTGTCCGACGGCCCCACTTTGCGCGCCCTCCTTCGATGCGTACGGGAGGCAGGCGGTCCAGCCGCGCTCGCGGTGCTAGCGGAAAGGGAACTGGAGGACAGCGCCGCGACCGGCGTCTACGGAACCCCCGAGCCCTTGGCGCAGCTGGTCGCGGAATTGCTCCCTGCCGGGGTCGTGCGCGTGCTGGACCCGGCCTGCGGCAGCGGCGCGCTTCTGGAAGCCGTCGCGGGGCGTGGTGCCACCACCCTCCTCGGCCAGGACTCCGTACCGGTTCAGGCTCAGCGCGCCACGGTCGCGCTGAGCCTCGCAGCGCCACGGGCCGAGGTCACCGTGCGCGTCGGGGACAGCCTGCGCGCGGACGCCTTCGTCGGCCTGACGGCGGATGCCGTGGTGTGCAACCCGCCGTACGGAGATCGCGACTGGGGCCACGAAGAGCTCGCCTACGACCCGCGCTGGGCGTACGGCGTACCTGGCCGGTCCGAATCCGAGCTCGCCTGGGTGCAGCACTGCCTCGCCCACCTCGCCCCCGGCGGCTGGGCCGTGCTGATCCTGCCGCCCGCCACCGCCTCCCGCCCCTCCGGGCGCCGGGTGCGGGCGGAGCTGGTGCGCGGCGGCGCCGTGCGGGCCGTACTGGCTCTTCCGGCCGGGGCCGCACCTCCGCTACACGTGGGCTTGCAGCTCTGGGTGCTGCGCCGGCCCGAGCCGGGCGGCCCGGAGCGGGGGTCCGTGCTGTTCGTCGACGCGGCTGGGCCGGCGACGCCGGCCACCGGGGAACAGACGGCGGGCTCGCCGCGTACGGGTTCCTCCCGCGCCCCGATCGACTGGGCCGGCCTGACGGCCCGGACGCTCGCCCACTGGGAGGCCTTCACCGCCGACCCGGACGGATTCGCCGCTGAGCCCGGCGCCGCGCGGGCGGTCCCCGTCGTCGACCTCCTCGACGATCTCGTCGACCTCACCCCCGCCCGCCAGGTCCGCGTCGCCCCGGCGGACGTCGACCCGGCCGAGCTGTCCGCCCGTACGGACACCGGCCGCCGCGAGCTGACCGAAGCCGCCCGCTCCCTCCTCGACGCGGCGAACCTGACCGGCTGGAGCGAACCCGGCACATCGGCCCGGGACTGGCGTACGGCCACTGCCTCCGACCTCGTCCGGGGCGGAGCCCTGACCCTGCTCCGTGCGGTGCCGGACCCGAAGGGCGCGGAGACGAACGGTGCCCCGTCCGCCGCCATGGCCATCGCGGTCCTCACGGGCGCGGACATCGCACGCGGCACGGGACCGACCGGAGCCGTGGCGGAACTCCGCTCCGAGACCGCACCGGTGATCGCCGTCGGCGACGTCCTCGTACGGGGCATCGCGGGCGGCGGCGGTCCGATGTGCCGGGTCGCCGACGAGGGCGACGCGGGCGCGCTCCTCGGCCCCCACATCCACCTGCTCCGGCCGGACCCGGCCCGCCTGGATTCCTGGTTCCTGGCCGGATTCATCGATGCGGCGGACAACATCGCGGGGGCCTCGACGGGCAGCACGGTCCTGCACGTCGTACCGGGTCGGCTACGTATCCCCCTCCTGCCGCTGGAGGAGCAACGCCGCTACGGCGAGGCGTTTCGGCACGTCCACGAACTGCGCGCGCGGGCCCGGCGGGCGGCACGGCTCGCGGAAGAGACGGCCGCTCTGCTGACCGGCGGCCTCACGGGCGGCGCGCTGATCCCTGCCGAGGCCCTGCCCCCTGCCGACACCGGTCCGGCCTGAACCACACCTGAACTTCGCACGCATCCACCACACTTGTCCGCACCCGCGCCGGTTGGGCGGCGGGACGGTCCGGAAGGAAACCGGGGAACCCCTTGAACAGCAGTAAGCACACGGAACTGGCGAACCACGCCTGGTCCGTCGCCGACCTCCTGCGCGGCGACTACAAGCAGTCCGACTACGGCAAGGTCATCCTGCCGTTCACGGTGCTGCGCCGCCTGGAATGCGTCCTGGAACTGACCCGGGGGAAGGTCACGGAGACCGTGGCCCGCTTCGAGGGCCAGGACATCGACGCAGCCCACTTCCTGCGCAAGGCCTCGGGACACTCCTTCTACAACAGGAGCGACCTGACCCTGAAGAAGATCGCTGCCGACCCTCTGAATGCGGCGAAGAATCTTCAGATCTACGTGGCTGCCTTCTCGGAGAACGCCCGGGAGGTCCTCGAAAAGTACGAGTTCTCCCAGCAGATCAAGCGACTTGACGGCGCCGACCTCCTCTACAAGGTCATCGGCAAGTTCACCGACCTGGACCTGCACCCGGATGTCGTGCCCAACCACAACATGGGCTACATCTTCGAGGAACTGATCCGCCGCTTCGCAGAGCAGTCCAACGAGACGGCGGGTGAGCACTTCACCCCGCGTGAGGTCATCAAGCTGATGGTCAACCTGCTGATCGCGCCCGACGGGGACGCGCTCACCGTCCCGGGAGCGGTCCGCACGGTCATGGACCCGGCGTGCGGCACCGGTGGCATGCTGTCAGCGGCGGAAGAGTACATCCGGTCCCTGAACCCGGACGCCACGGTGGAGGTCTATGGTCAGGAGCTCAACCCGGAGTCCTGGGCCATCTGTCGGTCCGACCTGATGATCAAGGGACAGGATCCGGAGCACATCGCCTTCGGTAACTCCTTCAGTGATCCCGGCCACGGCCGCGAGAAGTTCGACTATCTCCTTGCCAACCCGCCGTTCGGCGTGGAGTGGAAGAAGGTCAAGGACGAGGTCGAGTACGAGCACAAGCAATTGGGCGAGGCCGGCCGCTTCGCCGCGGGCCTGCCGCGCATCAACGACGGCTCGCTCCTCTTCCTCCAGCACATGATCTCGATGATGAAGCCGGTGGACGTCAAGGGCGGTGGAGGCTCCCGTATCGCGATCGTCTTCAACGGCTCGCCGCTGTTCACGGGCGCGGCGGGTTCGGGTGAGTCGGAGATCCGCCGCTGGATCCTGGAGAACGACTGGCTGGAGGCGGTCGTCGCCCTGCCGGACCAGCTCTTCTACAACACCGGCATCTCCACGTACTTCTGGATCCTCACCAACCGGAAGGCCCCGGACCACAAGGGCAAGGTCGTGTTGCTGGACGCGCGCGACCAGTGGCAGAAGATGCGCAAGTCGCTGGGCGACAAACGCAAGGAGCTGGGCAAGCAGCACATCGCGGACGTGACGCAGCTGTACGCGGAGGCGGTTCAGGTCGCGGCCGACCCCGCCCACTCTCTTCACACCAAGGTCAAGGTCTTCGGCAACGAGACCTTCGGCTACCAGCGGATCACGGTCGAACGCCCGCTGAAGCTCCGCTTCGAGGTCACGGAGGAGACCGCGATGGCCTTGGCCGCCGCGAAGCCGATCCAGAGGCTCGCGGATGCCGACTCTTTCGTGGCTGCGGTCCGTACCCTGTTGGGCTCGTCGTGGTCCAAGAAGTCGGATGCTCTGGTCGCTTTGAAGGACGCGGTCGTCGCGGCTGGCCTCCTCTGGCCGACGGGCGCCCCCATTGCTAAGGCGGTCCGCGACACCATCGGCGTCCGCCACCCCGAAGGTGAAGTCCAGAAGATCAAGGGAGAGTCGGAACCGGACGCGGAGCTCCGTGACTACGAGAACGTCCCGTTGGGCGAGGACGTCGCGGAGTACCTGAAGCGCGAAGTCCACCCGCACGTTCCCGACGCGTGGATCGACCACACGAAGACGAAGATCGGCTACGAGATCCCGGTTACCCGGCACTTCTACGTGTATGAGCCGCCGAGGCCGCTGGCGGAGATTGACGCGGAGCTAAAGGCCCTCGAAGCGGAGATCCAGACGCTGCTGGGGGAGGTTACCGAATGACGCGTACGGTTCCACTGAAGCGCTTGGCGCGGATTCGATACGGCTTGGGCCAGCCGCCCCCGACGTCGGATGAGGGGGTTCCGATCCTGCGAGCCACCAATATTAGCCGAGGCAAAATCAGCTCGGACAATCTGATGCGCGCCCACTTGTCTGATTTGCCTCTCGATCGCGCTCCGCTTCTTGTTGAGGGTGAGATCTTGGTAGTGCGCAGTGGGGCGTATACGGGTGACTCGGCGCGCGTCCCCAGAGAGTGGGCTGGAAGTGCCCCTGGTTACGACCTCAGGGTCACGCCGCACTCGGCGGACTCCCGCTACCTTGCCTACTCTCTCCTCGGCGACGCGGCCCATGATCGGATGATCTTGGTCAGTACTCGGGCGGCTCAACCGCACCTGAATGCCGAGGAGCTTGGTGAAGTGGGCGTTTGGCAGCCTTCGGTGGAAGACCAGCGGGGCATCGCCGACTTCCTCGACGCCGAGACCGCCCGGATCGACAAGCTCAGCGCCCTTCAGCGGAGTGCCATGCACAAGCTTGACGAGCGTGAATCGGCTCAGCTTGATCTGGAAATTGATGAGCTAGTCGAGCGCCACGGTGTTGTGCCGCTTCGCCGATTCCTCTTGGGGGTTGATCAAGGCGCTAGTCCTCAATGTGATGTGGTACCGGCTGCTGATGGCGAATGGGGGGTTCTCAAAGTCAGCTCCCTAAGGCCCGGCCTGTTCAATCCTGCGGAGAACAAGAGACTTCCGGCGGAAGTTGAACCCGATCAGGCAAGCGAGGTACGTGAAGGAGACCTACTAGTTGTTCGGGCAAATACCCCCCAGCTCGTTGGTTCAACTGCTGTAGTACCCCAGGTTCGCCGGAAGCTGCTCCTCTCGGACAAAATCTTCCGCGTCCGCTTGGACGGTCGACTTGCTGCCAATTTCGTGGCAACCGTGGCGCGAGGGCGTCGCATTCGCACCCTTTGCGCGGCTGGCTCGAACGGTGCTTCCCAGTCCATGGCGAACATTCGATTTGAAGAGGTGAAGGCATGGCCGATCCCAGCGGCGAGTCTGGATATGCAAGCCGGGTTCGTGGCGCGGGTGGCGGATGGCCGAGCTGCTCTGGACAGGTTGCGCCCACGGATTGAACGCCAGCTTGTCCTCCTTGCCGAGCGCCGCCAAGCCCTCATCACCGCCGCCGTCACCGGTCAGTTCGACGTATCCACCGCCAGCGGGCGCAACGTAACGGAGGGAATCACCGCATGAGCCCCGTCCACGACGAGTCCGCCTTCGGCTCCGCCATAGTCGCCGCGCTCACCGAGCGGGGCTGGCGCGAAGCCAGCCCCGCCGGCTACCAGGCCGACCTCGGCCTGGACACCCAAGAACTCTTCGAGTTCATCGGCAAGACCCAGGCCGAGGAGTGGCACGAGCTCCGGACCATCTATGGCGACGCCAACGAGGCCCAGCGCGGCTTCGCCCGGCGCCTCGATCAGGCCATCGCCAATGACGGCCTGCTCCACGTCCTCCGTAACGGCGTCAAGGACCGCGGCGTACTCCTCCGAGTGGCTTACTTCAAGCCAAACCTGGTCCCGGACGACTCCGCCCTCGACGGCTACCGCGCCAACCGCCTCACCGTGGTCCGCGAGCTGGTCTACGCCACGAAGCAGCTCGACTGGAACCACCGCCTCGACCTCACCCTGTTCCTCAACGGCATCCCCGTCGCCACCGCCGAGCTCAAGAACCCGCTCACCGGGCAGGGCGTCGAACACGCCAAGGAGCAGTACCGCACCGACCGCGACCCCACCGAGCTGATCTTCACCCGCCGGGTCATCGCGAACTTCGCCGTAGACCCCGACCTGGTCTTCGTCGCCACCCACCTCAAGGGCAAGAACACCCGCTTCCTCCCCTTCAACACCGGCTCCGAAGGCCCCGGCCGCCCCGGCGGCGCCGGCAATCCCGCCCCCACCGCCTTCGGACAGTACGCGACCTCCTACCTCTGGGAGCAGGTCTGGGCCCGCGACAACTGGCTTGACCTCCTCCAGCGCTTCGTCCACCAGGCCAAGCCGAAGGCCAAGACCGCCGGAGGCGGCGCCGCCACCCGCACCACGATCTTCCCGCGCTACCACCAGTGGGACGTGGTCAAGAAGATCACCGCCCACGCCGCCACTCACGGCGCCGGGCAGGACTACCTGATCATGGCCTCGGCCGGCTCTGGTAAGTCCAACACCATCGGATGGCTGGCCCACCGCCTCTCCGACCTCCACGCCGACACCGACCCGCGCACCCTCAACACCGAGGCCCTGACCGCCGGACTGATCAAGCCCGGCGAGCCCGTCTTCGACAAGGTCATCGTCATTACCGACCGCCGGAACCTGGACGCCCAGCTCCGCGAAACGGTCGGCAGCTTCTCTCAGACGGACGGTCTGGTCGTCAAGATCGACGAGAGGTACGGCGCCAAGAGCGAACAGCTCGCCCGCGCCCTCTCCCGCGACACCGGCAAGATCGTCACGGTCACCCTGCACTCGTTCCCTGCGCTGCTCGACTACATTCAGCGCAACCCGACCGAGATCAAGGGCACCACATTCGCGATCATCGTGGACGAGGCCCACTCTTCCCAGTCCGGAGAAGCGGCCACCTCCGTACGCGCCGCCCTCCGCGACCTCGGCCTGGACTCCGACTCCGAGGACGCCGGCGCGACCACCCTCACCGTCACCGAACAGCTCAAGAAGAAGGCCGAAGACCGGTCGAAGGCCGCCAACCTCTCCTACTTCGCCTTCACCGCCACCCCCAAGGCCAAGACCCTCGAACTCTTCGGCACCCCCGACCAGGTCGACGGCAAGGCCGCTTACCGCCCCTTCCACACGTACTCCATGCGCCAGGCCATCGAGGAAGGGTTCATCCTCGACCCGCTGCGCAACTACGTCACGTACGGCACGTACTGGAAGCTGGTCAACCAGAACCGCGACGAGCTGGAGGTCGACCCCTCCAAGGCGAACTCCCTCCTTGCCCGGTACGCGCTCACCCACGACTCGACCGTCTCCCAGCACGCCCAGGTGATCGTCGAGCACTTCGTCGCCCACACTCGGGGCCGGCTCGGCGGGCGCGCCAAGTCCATGGTCGTGACCGCCTCCCGGCACTCCGCCGTTCAGATGGCACGCGCCATCAAGAGCTACATCCAGGACCGCGACTACCACACCAGGTATCCGGACCTGGGGGTCCTCGTCGCCTTCTCCGGCTCGCTCACCATCGACGGGGATGAGACCACCGAGCCGAAGGAGAACGGCGGAATCGCCGAGAGTGCACTGCCCAAGGCGTTCGGCTACACGCGCGCCGACGACAAGGCGGTGAAGGCCGGAGCGAAGGGGCAGCAGGAGTACAAGATCCTGGTGGTCGCCGAGAAGTACCAGACCGGCTTCGACCAGCCCCTGTTGACGACGATGTACGTCAACAAGAAGCTGACCGGCATCTCGGCCGTCCAGACCCTCTCCCGCCTGAACCGCACCGCCGAACGCAAAACGCAGGCCGACCTCGCCGTCCTGGACTTCACCAACGACGCCGAGGACATCAAGGAAGCCTTCCGCCCGTACTTCGAACAGACGGAAACCCTTCCCTCGGACCCCAACCTGCTCTACACCGCCCAGAGCCGGGTCATGTCGGCGCCGGTCATCTCCGAGGCGGAGATGGACCAGTTCGCCGCCGCCTACTTCGAGGCGAAGGAGAAGGCCGCAGGGTCCCAGGCCAAGTGGGAGAAGCTGCACGCCGAGCTGTACCGGCTCCTCTCGCCGGCCGTCACCCGCTACGAGGCCCTCCGCGACAACGACGAGGACGAGGACGACGTCAAGACGGCCGAGGACTTCCGCGCCGACCTCAACGACTACGTACGCAAGTACGGCTTCCTCGCCCAGATCGTGCCCTACCACGACCCCGACCTTGAGCGGCTGCACCTCTACGGCCGCTACCTCCTCACCAGGCTCCGCGGCCGTACCGACGGCGGCGTGGACATCGGCGAGGTGGACCTCAGTCACCTGCGGGTACAGAAGACCGGCGAGCATGACGTCTCCCTCACCCCCGAGGGGTCCGCGACGCTGCCGGGCTTCGCCGAGGGCGAAGGCGGGGCCAAGGAGGCGGAGAAGTCGCTCCTGTCGGAACTGATCGAGAAGTTCAACGCCAAGTTCGGCACGGACTTCACCGAACAGGACGTCATCCAGCCCTTCGAAGAGGCCAAGGCCGACGCGAAGGTACGGGCCGCGGCGGTCGTCAACGACGAGGACAACTTCGGGAAGGTGTTCGACAAGGTCTTCGCTGACAAGATGGCCGACCACATCGACACCATCGCCGGTCTCGGCCGCCAGTACTTCGGCGCCGACCGGAACTTTAAGTCCAGCCTCGACCGCAGCGCCCGCCGCGCCGCGTGGCGGATGATCCGCCGCGAGGAGGGCGTGGACGACGCCGCCTGACGCACGAGCCCGGGCCCGCGTACACCGTGGCGGTGTACGCGGGCCTCGTGCCGTGCTTGGCTACGCCTGGTGCCCGGCCGCCAGCTCCACGAACCCGGCCCACGCGGCCAGGCCGATGGTCAGTACGGGGCCGGTGAGCTGCTTGGAGTCCCGGACGTGCACAGCGCCGGATGCGGGGGCCACCTCGACGCACTCGCCACCACCGCCGCCGCTGTAGCTGCTTTTGAACCATGTCGATTCCGGCACCGTGGGTGCGGTGCGATGCACGCTCATCTCTCTCCCAGCAGTTTCTCGACGAAGGCCATCGACTCGCTCGGTGTTAGGGCCTGTGAGCGCAGGATGCCATAGCGGGCCTCCAGCTCACGGACCTTGCCCGTCCCGGTGTACAGGCGACTGTCGTCCTGGACCTCGGTGTAGGCGATGCGCTGGCCGTTCGCGGCGTCGATCAGATTGAACGGCCCACCCAACCCGGCGTGGTCCTCGCGCTCGGTCGGCATGACCTGGATCTCGACGTTTCGTTCTTGGCCAACGAGAAGGATCTGCTCCAGTTGGCTACGCAGCACATCCCAGCCGCCGATCGGCTTACGAAGCACCACTTCTTCGATGATGAAGCTCAACAGCGGAGCGGGGCGCCGACCGAAGATCTGCTGTCGTGCGAGGCGCGATTCAAGGCGCTGCTCAATAACGGCATCGTCGAGCAGGGGCCGTTGCATCCGGAAGACCGCCCGCGCGTACTCCTCCGTCTGAAGGAGGCCAGGGACTGCGTGCGCGGCATACACGTACATGGCCAGAGCCGACGCCTCAAGCCGCGCCGCGTCGCGGAAGAACGCTGGGTACTGCGCCCGTGCGACCTCCTCCTTCAGTACCTTCAGCATGCCGCCCGCGTCCAGTACGTCATCCGCCTTGTCGATGAACCGGGGCGGTGGAATCCGTCGCCCCTGCTCGAATGACGCCACCGACTGTGCCGCGTACCCCACCAGCTTCCCGAACTCCGGCCGCTCCAGCCCGGCCCGTGTCCGCAACAGCTTCAACTGACGCCCGAACGCCGTCACCACACCCTGACCCGGTTCGTCCTCCGGGCGCTGCCCCACAGGCTCCCGTTCGGCCTCGTCATCGTCGGTCATCGCCGTCACCCTTCAGCGCAAGTACATCGCGCCGACTCCCGCGTACAAGCCGAACGCGACGGCGCGTTACCCATGGTCACGCTACGCCACCGCAGCCCACCGTGGAGCCATGACGACCAACCCCGCCGACGCCGAGCCCACCACCCAACCCCCGCACCCCACCCACCACTTCGAGATGCGTTTCAGCTCCACCCCGCGCGGAGCCCGCCTCGCCCGCCGCCTGTGTGGCGAGCGGCTGCACGCCTGGGGCATCCCGTACGGCACCGAGACCCACGACACCCTCACCCTCCTCGTGGCTGAGCTCGCCGCGAACGCCGTCCGCCACGGCCGCGTCCCCGGCCGGGACTTCCACGTGAGGGTGACCACCACCAGCCCCACGACCGTACGCATCGAGGTCACCGACACCCGCGGCGAATGCCTCCCCGAGCCCGTCACCCGCCCGCCGGGTGCGGACCGCACCGACGGCCGGGGCTTGCTCCTGGTGGCGGCCCTCGCCAGCCGGTGGGGCTGGCACTTCCGCCTCTGCGGGGCACCGGGCAAGTGCGTCTGGGCCGAGTACGCACACGACGGCCTGAACCGAGAGGTCAAGGGCCTTTCTCGGCCATAGCCGCCAAACCTGGCCAACCTCACTGGACGGAAGATCGCCACACGCCCCAGACTGGTCCCGGCATGTCGGGCCGGCCGACACCACCCGTGTACGTACGCCGGCGCACGGACGCGCAACGGGGGCGGGGCAAGGTGTCGCAGCAGGTGATCGCCGGGAGGTACGAACTCCTGGAGGAACTCAGTCACGGTGGCATGGGCGATGTCTGGCGCGGCTACGACGCCGTGCTGGACCGGCCCGTCGCCGTGAAGCTGATCCGGCAGCAATCCGTCACCTCCCCGCAATTGGGGGAGGAGTTCGCCAAGCGGTTCCGGCGCGAGGCCCGGATCACCGCCCGGATCCAGCACCCCGGCGTCCCGCAGGTGTACGACGCGGTCCTCGACGACGCCCACGAGCGGCTGTTCCTCGTCATGGAGCTGGTCGAGGGCGTCCAACTGTCCGGCTATGTGGACCAGGCGCGGCCGTTGCCCGTCAGCTGGGCCGCAGCCGTGGCCGCCCAGGTGGCAACCGTGCTGTCGCACGCCCACGAGGTGCCGGCCATTCACCGGGACCTGAAGCCGGGCAACATCCTCGTCGCCCGAGACGGCACCGTGAAGGTCCTCGACTTCGGCATCGCGGCCATCCTGCGCACCGACGCCACCAAGCTGACCGCGACCGGCACGCCCATCGGGACCTCGCAGTACATGGCGCCCGAGCAGGTCCGCGGGGGCCGGATCACCCCGCAGACGGACCTGTACGCGCTCGGGTGCGTGCTGCACGAGCTGCTCAGCGGGCGGGTGCTATTCCAGGCGGACAGCGAGTTCCTGCTCATGTACCAGCACGTCAGCGCCGCCCCCACCCCGCTCCGGCAGCTGCGCCCCGAGGTGCCGACCGCGCTGGAGGAACTCGTCCTGCATCTGCTGCGCAAGGCCCCCGAGGCCCGGCCCGCCGACATCCAGGAGGTGTACGAGCGGCTGCGGCCCTTCCTGCCGGGAGCCGGGCAGGCACAGGCGCCAGACGAGGCCGGGCCGGCCGGCGTGCCCGACCCGACCGGGCTGTTCCGTGACCCGTACGCTCCCCGCGCCCGGGCCCGGAGCACGCGCGACGTGCAGGGCGCGCCCGCTTCGGACATCCCGGCCGCCGGGCCCCTGCCCGTCCCGGCCGAGCTGCGGGCGGACATCAAGGAGGCGTACGCGCATTCCGACGCCCTCCTGGAAGAGGAGCGGTTCGCCCAGGCCGCCGAGGTGCTGAGCGAGGTCATCGAACCGGCCGCCCGCCTGCTCGGCCCGGAAAGCCGGTCGGTGCTGGAACTGCGCACGCAGCGGGCCGCCATCCAGCTGCTCGGCGGCGACTACCGGGCCGCGCTGCCCGAATTCACCGCGCTCGCCGACGCGTACGGCCGCATCACCGGCCCCACCAGCGAACAGGCCCGCGCCTGCCGCGCTCAGGCCGCCCGATGCCGCGCCGAACTCGGTCAGGTGACCGAGGCGCTCGCCGCGCTCCGAGCGGTACTGGGCGTCGTACGGTCCGTCGACAGCGACGCGAGCGAGGAAGCCCTCGAACTGCGCCGCGACATCGGCATGCTGCTGCTCGCACAGGGCAGGGCGGCGGACGCCCGCGCCATCCTCGAACCGCTTCACGCCGACCTCGTCCTGGTCTACGGGCCCGAGGACGAGCTGACCGCGGAGATCGCCGAGGCGCTGGCCCTGATCCGCCTCGACCTCGACGGCTCCCAGGAGTCCTGATCCAGGCCAGACAGGGACGATCGTACGGAGAGTGGCCATCAGCCGCGTCAGGCTGCGGCAGATGCTGAGGGAAGGGCATGCGATGAGCGGGAAGAAGGCCGCAGGCGTCAGCGAGAGCGTTGCGCTCCAGGTACGTCAGGTGGAGCAGGCACTCCGGAGCGTGTACGTGGACGGGGGCCTTCTGCACGTGGGCGACCTGGAGGACAAGTCGCTTCAGGAACGGGAGCCGCGCCTCCTGTCGCGGGCGCTGACGGCGCAGGCCGTGCGCATGGTCACGGGCTTCAGCCCGCAGGAAGCCGCGGACACCGTCATAGACGGCATCGCCGACCAAGGGATCGACGCGATCGCCGTGGTGGACGGCCCCGATCCGCACATCTACCTCGTGCAGGCGAAGTGGAGCCAGTTCGGAAAGGCCAAGAGCGAGCGGGAGGCCGTCCTCGAACTGCTGGCGGGTCTGCGGCTCATCGACGATGAGGACTTCGCGCCGTTCAACCCGCGGGGGCGCCAGCTGGCCGAGCAGGCGAAGGCCGTCATGTCGAAGGGGCCCGTACCCGTCACGCAGGTCGTCGTACTCATGCGCACGGACGAGGTCATCGAGGGATTCCGCCATGCGCTGATCAACGGCGAGAAGGAGTTCAACCGGTTCGGCGAACTCCTGGACCACCAGATCATCCTGGCCCCCGACGTGTGGGCCTCGGTCCGCAACGACCTGGCTCCCAAGCCCGTCGAGCTCACCACGGTCCTCTTTCCCTGGTTCGCGGTCAACACCCCCTACGATTCCTACCAGGGGGTCGTCTCGGCGGAGCTGGTCGCGGAGTGGGCCGCGCACGGTTCCAACCTCTTCAACCTCAACATCCGCAACCCGCTGGGCAGGACCTCGATCAACAACGAGCTGATCGAGACGCTCACGGAGGAGCCGGCCCACTTCCTGTACTTCAACAACGGCATCACCGTCCTGTGTGAATCGGTGGAGAAGACGTACGCGTCGATGCGGACACCCCACGCCTCCCCGCTCACGCTCACGCTGCACAACGCCAGCGTCGTCAACGGTGCCCAGACGGTCCGGTCCGTGGCGGACGCGATCGCCGCGGACGAAGCGGCGGCATCCGCGCAGGTTCCCGTACGGATCATCGTGACGGGCAAGGCCGTCGACTTCGCCAAGCGGACAACCCAGGCCACCAACCGGCAGAACAGGGTGGAAGCACGCGACTTCATCACGCTCGACCCCGTCCAGGCCGCCATCCTGGAAGAGATGCGGGCCGAACTCGGACTCGACTACAGCGTCCGGCGCGGTGAACTGGAACCGCCGGAGGCCACCGGTTGCTCGGTGGTCGAGGCAGCGTGCGCCCTGGCCTGCGCGCACCCCGACAGCCAGTACGCGGCCCGTATGTCCACCACCCTCGACGTACTGTGGGAACGCGGCTCCCAGGGCATCTACGACGTGCTCTTCCGGCCCCAGCCCGGTGTGTACCTCCTGTGGAACAGCGTGCGGGTCCTGCGCGCTGTCCGCAGTGCCCTGCATGCCCTGCGCCTGCGCTACGAGGGACGGGGTGCCGCCCTTATCGACAACGGCGTGTACCTGCTCGCCCACCTGGTCTTCCAGCGCCTGGACACCGAATCGATCGACGAGCCGGATCCCCAGCTGGAATGGTCGGCCGATGCCCTCGCACGCGTGCCGGACCTGATCAAAGAGCTGCTTCCGGCCGTCGCCGCCGTCATCGACGACCTGTACGGCGAACGATCGCAGATCCGTGGCGTGTGCGCGGACGTCACCCGCTGCCGAGTGGTCGTCGGCCGGGTACTCGTCGGTGCCGCAGACCCGCAGGACCCGATCGTGCGGGACAAGTACCGGCGCGTCCCCGCGCAGCGCAAGCCCCGACGCCCCAACGCCGTCCACGTGCTCATCGATCAGGGGGTGCTGGAGGAGGGCGACCCGCTCACCCTGACCACCGCCTACCCGATGGAGGCGGAGGCCCTCCGGGACTGGCTCGCCCAGGACGAGAAGCGCTCCCGTGCGACCTGGGTGAAGCACCGGACCAAGCCCGTCCTCTGGGCGGCCGACGGCAAGCGGTACTCGCCCTCCGGACTGATCACCCACATGTGGAAGCTCGCGGAATGGGCGGAACAGCCCGTGGCGAACCAGGGCACCGCCCGATGGGTGGCTCCCACCGGCGAGACCCTCGCCGACCTGGCCTGGCGAGTCCTCAACGGGCTCGAAGAGCCGGTACCGGGCTCCGAAGACGACTGACAGACGCGGGGCGAGACTGGCCGCTCCTGCGCCCCCTCGCATCCGGTGAGGAGAACCACCGACCATGCCACACCTCGCCTTCGACATCGCCTTCTGCGCGCAGCTCCCCAAACTCCAGGGGACCGTCCGGCAGGGGGTGTTCGATGCCTGGGAGAAGTTCGAACGGCTCACCCTGGACCAGCTGTTCAAGGACCCCGGTTTGAAGCTGGAGTCCCTCGAAGGGGCTCGTGACCGGCACATCCGGACCATCCGGATCGACAGGGGCACCCGTGGCGTCGTGCTAGCGCCCGACAGCGGGGACACGTATGTCCTGTTGCGGGTGCTGCCGCACGACAAGGCCAACGCCTGGGCGGTCAAGCAGAAAGCGAGCATCAACACAGTCACCCGGGCCGTCGAGATCCGGGACATCGCCGTCCTGGAGGAACTCACCCCCGCCTACGAGCGGGTGGCGCCCGAACCCGCGCAGCGCCTCTTTGCCGCGTTCTCGGACGGGGACCTGGCCGCCCTGGGTATCGATGAGACCACCCTGCGCCAGGCGCGGGTCCTTACCACCCTTGAACAGTTGGAGGCGTTCGCGCCCTTCTTCCCCCAGGACCAACGCGAGGTCCTGGAGTACCTTGCCGCCGGATTCACGGTGGAGGACGTGTGGCGGGACGTGGTGGCCGTCAACCTGGCCGCTGCCGACAGTGAGCCTGTGAACCCGGCCGACTACGAGACCGCCATCCGCCACACCCGTACCCGCATCGCGCTGGTCACCGGCTCCGAGGAGCTCCGCGAGATCCTCGACAAGCCCTTCGACGCGTGGCGGGTCTTCCTGCACCCCTCCCAGCACAAGGTGGCCTACCGGCCCTCTTACTCGGGTCCGGCCCAGGTGACCGGGGGCCCTGGGACGGGGAAGACGGTAGTCGCCCTCCACCGCGTACGGCACCTGCTCGGCCACCTCCGCGACGGCGACCGCATCCTGCTCACCACCTACACCAACGCCCTGGTGGCGGCACTGCGTTCCGGACTCGCCGACCTGGTCGACGACGAGACGCTCCGGGACCGGGTGGACGTTCTGACCGTCGACGCGTTCGCCGGGCGCGTGGTGTCCACCTCCCGCAGGCCGTTGCGCGCCGACGAGGAAGCGAGCCGCTGGCAGCAGGCGGCCCAGGCCGCCGGCTTCACCGGCAGCCCGCAGTTCCTGGCCCAGGAGTACAGGCACGTCGTGCTCGCCCAGAACCTCCGCACGTACGAGCAGTACGAAGCCGCCGAGCGGAGAGGACGCGGCAGTGCACTGCCCCCTTCCGCCCGGCCTCCGCTGTGGCGGGGCGTGGAAGAGTTCACAGGCCGGCTCGCCGCCGACGGCCTGCGGACCTACCTCGGGACCTGTGCCGAGGCCGCAGAGCTGTTGGAGCAGTCCGGGCCGCGCTACCGTCACGTCGTCGTCGACGAGGCCCAGGACCTGCATCCTGCCCAGTGGCGGCTCCTGCGCGCCGCCGCACCGGCCCGCCCCGACGATCTGTTCATCGCCGGCGACCCGCATCAGCGGATCTACGACAGCAAGGTTTCCCTGAAGGCTGTCGGGATCAAGGTCGCGGGCCGGTCGACGAAGATGCGGAAGAACTACCGCTCCACCCACGAGATCCTGAGCTGGTCCACGGCCCTCCTGACCGGCCGGCCCTTCGCCGAGCTGGCGGACGACGCTCGCAACGAAACCCTGCTCGGCTACCGGTCCGTCCTCCACGGGAGCGGCCCCGAGACACACGCCGCCACCTCTGTGGAAGACGAACTGGACGCACTCGTCGGACGAGTCAAGGGGTGGCTGGACGAGGGCGTCGCCCCTGAGGACATCGGTGTGAGTACCCGCTTCAACCGCACCTGCGACCGGGCGGCCGAGCGACTGACCGCCGCAGGTATCCCTGCGCAGCGGCTGCGGGCCGACCGCCCCGCGGTGCCCGCCGCGGTGAACGTGGGCACCATGCACGCGTTCAAAGGCCTGGAGTACCGCTGCGTGGCAGTGGTTGGCGTCCACGACGGCGCCCTCCCCTACCCCAAGGCGGTGACGCCCGAGGAGGTCGACCGCCTCCAGCACGAGGCCGACCTCCTCGCCGAACGATGCCTGCTCTTCGTCGCCTGCACCCGGGCGCGCGACGGCCTGTATGTGTCCTGGGCGGGGGAGCCCAGCCCCTTCCTGCTTGCGGCCGAGATGTGAGGGACGTCCTGGACCGGCCCCATAGACAGTCACACGTGGTGTGCACGACAACATTGAGGAGAAAAGATGGGCGAGCTCGCGGACCGCGTGGCCCGGTTGGAACGTGAGGTCGCGGAGGCCCAAGAGGCGCTGCGAGTCATGGAGAAGGTCGACGAAGAGATCGAATGCGCCATGGAAGAGGTCGAGAGCGTGTGCGAGGCGCTCCTTAACCTCTCAGGGGAACTCGACGGAGAGATCGCCGATCACAACTATCCAGCCGTCGAACGGTGCGCCTACGAGCTATGGGGTCTGGTCGATAGCGAACAGGTTCGGCGGGCCGTCGATACAGTGGCGCTGCTGACAGCGGTTCGGGACGGAAGTTCTCTCCCCGCCGCGTCCGTAGACACACTCATCAGCCGCCTGAAGGACGTCAAGGCGTCGCATCCCACACTGCCTCAAGTGGCACTCGACCAGGAGCTTCAGGCGGCGATGGATCGGGCCGCCGGCATACGGAACGAAATCTACGACGATGGCTCATGGGACAGTGAGGACGAACGCAAGGTTCATCTTGCTGACCATCAGCGTGAGGCGAGGGAGGAAGCGATCTCCGACCGTGCCGTTCGGGCGGGCCGCTTCTTGATGGAACTCTGCGATCACCTCGCGGAGACCGTGTGGCCGGAGGTTACGGATGGCCTCCGCGGAACGGACCTCGAAAGGGTGGCGCGGGCCCTGAAGGAGGCATCCTTGGCGGGGGAGACGGCTCCGGCGGTATACAAGCTCTACGAAGTAAATCTGTCGGTGCAGTACGAGTCTGCTCCGGGTCGGGGCCGGTGCCGGGCCGGGCCCGCGCGAGGACCTCCAGCTCCGCCATGTCCGCGGCCCGCTCCGGCGCGACCTGCCCCAGGTACGAGCCGAGCGCCGCGACCGAGTCGGCGCTCAGCTGCGGATCGATGCCCACGAATCGCACGCGCCGGTCGGCGGGCACGCCGAGGTTGTGGGTGCGCATCCACTCGACGATGTCGAGCATCTCCTCGGTGCGCCACGTCCAGAAGCCCAGCCGGGCGACGAGCCGGGTCGGATCCCCGACGCCGTGGCACACGTACGCGTCCACCGCGCGGGCCGCCGACTCGCCGGCTTCCATGGCGAGCACGGTGCATCCCATGTCCCGTACCAGGAACTCCAGGACGCGGTGCTTGAGCCGGAAGAACTCCCGGGTGCCGTGGGTGGATTCACCCAGCCCCACGATCTTCACGTCCCGGAGCACCCCGCGCAGCGGTTCGAGGTCCGCGTAGGGGGCGCCCGGGTCCAGGGTGTCCAGGGTCCGGGCGTGAGCTGCTAACCACCGGTCGGCGGTGTCCGACATCGTGATGTACCCCTCTGTGCGTGTGCGTGTGCCCTACTCCTGCCCCTGCCCCTGCCACGCGGCGAGGAACGGGCTGGGCTCCCCGCTCCAGGAGACCCGCAAGGTCTCGCGCGCCCGGGTGCAGGCGACGAACAGGAGGCTCAACTCGCCCAGTCGGTCCTCCTGGTGTTGCTGAGCGTCCACCTCGACGGGTGTCAGGGCGGAAGTCAGCGGGACGACGCCGTCGCTCACACCGGCGACGGCGACGCAGCGGAACTCCAGGCCCTTCATCCGGTGCATGGTCCCGATGCTGATGCCGTCGCCCGCAACCTGCGTGCCACCGAGGAGCTTGACGGGCAGATCGGCCTGTTCCAGCGCGTGCGCGATCTCCTTGCCCAGCTGCAGGTAGCGGACGGCCACCCCGATGTCGCCCGCTTCCACACCGTCGGCCGTCCACGCGGCGATGTGCTTCGTGAGTTCCGCGATCTCCTCGGCCTTGGTGCCCGCCGCCCGCAGTTCGGGGTGCGCGCCGTTCAGTACGGATCGGTAGCCCGCCAGCGACTCGGTCCCGCCGTCCATGTCGTCCGGGTTCTCCCGGTCGAGCAGGGACGTCGACCACCGCAGGATCTCGTGCGTGGTGCGGTAGTTGATGCGCAGCCGATGGGACCTGCCGGTCACGTTCACGCCGAGGCCGCGCAGCGACACCTTGTTCCCGTAGATGCGCTGGTGCGTGTCACCGGCGATGAACAGGTCGTCCGGACCGGGCGCGACCGATGCCCGCAGCAGACGCCACTGCGCCGGATGGAGATCCTGCGCCTCGTCGATCACCACATGGCGGAACGGGCGGTCGGTACGCGGCTCCAGCAGCCTGGTGGCCTCCGCGCACACCTGGAGGAAGGTCCACTCGTCGGCCTGGCGCAGTTCCCGCGTGAACGCCTCGACGGCACGCCAGACCTGGGCCCGCCGCAGCGGGCTCAGCGCCGTTCCCCGACCGCTGCGGGACGCCTTGAGGTAGGCCTCGGGGGAGCGCAGGTCCTGGGCCAGGATCACCTGCCGCCACTCCTGGTCGAGGAAGACGTCGCCGTAGTCGAGACCGAGCCTGCGGGCGAGGGCGTTCCAGCGGGAGTTGATGTCCTTCTGGCCGGTCAGAATGGTCAGCGGCCCGCCCCGGTCCTCGCGTACGAGCTGATTCGCGAGGGCGTCGACGTTGACGACGCGGATCTTCGCGCGCAGCGCCTCGTCCGGGATGAGCAGTTCGAGTCCGTGGCGCAGGTCGGCGGCGAGGTTCCTGGTGTAGGTGGTGAGCAGCACCGATCCGTCGGGCGCGTCCTCGGGCAGCTGCCGCGCCAGATGGAGCGCGCGGTGCAGGGCCACCACGGTCTTGCCGGTGCCGGGGCCGCCGGTCACCCGGGCCGGCCCGCTGTAGGAGGGGTGGTAGGCGATGCGCCGCTGGCTGGGGTGCAGGAACACCCGCCAGGCGTCGAACGGCCGGGACAGGACCTCCAGCAACTCCTCGGGCCCGGAGAGCACGGCGATCCGGCCCTGCGAGCGGGCCATCGCGGCGGCGAGTTCGTCCCCGGCGGGTGCCTGCCGGGCCGCGGTGGCGGCGCGTTCGGCCTGAGCGGCCACGGACTCGCGCCAGACGTCCTCCGGGCTCAGCCCCGCGGCCAGCCCGGCGAGTACGTCGTACTGCTGCTCCGGAAGGATCTTGCGGAGGGCGTCGAGGTGGGCCTCGGTACTGAGGTTCCGTACCAGGGGCAGCAGATCGGGGTCGATGCCGAGGCGGGTGAGCTCCTTGTCGGCGACCTCGGCGAAGAGCCGCGCCTCCGCCACCGGCGAGGCGTGGCGCACATCGGCGGCGGCGCGCTCCAGGGCGATGTCGTCGCGCAGTTCGATGCCCTGGGTCGCCGAGTTCACCGTCGCCCGGTGGCTCAGCGCCCACGCGATGGCGTCGTCGTGCGCCATGACCTTCAGGAGGAGGAAGCTGTCGCCGGACTCCGGAGCGAGAACGACCCCGCGCATGAACTTGTTGACGCGGATGGTGCGGATCCGCGGGTCGCGGGGGTTCTCCAACTTCTCCAGGTGGAGCCCGGCATGGCGGTGCTCGCGGAACTTGTCGAAGACCTCGTGGACCCGCTTCTGGACCGTCTTCTCCAGCCGGGCGAACTCCAGGAGGAAGTCCTTGTGGATTCCCAGCGTCGCCATCTGTGCCCCCGGGTCGTACGCGTGTCGACGTTTCGACTGATCACCGTACGGCACGGGGCGACAATGGCTCGTCGGTACCGAGGGTTTGGGGAGAGGACGGGCGTGCACGCTCAGGAGACGACGTTCAGCAAGCTGGTTCAGGGGGAGCAGCAGTTCCAGGTACCGCTCTACCAGCGCACTTACAGCTGGCAGCGCGACGAACTGCGGCAGTTGTGGGACGACGTGCAGGAGCTGGTCGAGGACCGACAGGAAGGCCGCTCCGGATCAGGCCACTTCCTCGGATCGGTGGTGCTGGCGCCCGAGCGCGTCGCCGCGGGCGGGATGCGGCGTTGGCTCGTCGTCGACGGGCAGCAGCGCATGACCACCCTGATGCTCGCCTTCACCGCGCTGCGGGACCACCACCGCGGCCGGGGCTCGGCGAAGAAGGCCGCCCGCATCAACGACCTGATCCTGGTCAACTCCTACCAGGACGGGCACGACGGATACCGGCTGCTGCCGACGCAGGCGGACCGCGAGGCGTACACCGCCTGCGTGGACAGCCTCCCGAAGGCCGGCGGCGCCGGAAACGTGGGCGCCGCCTACCGCTTCTTCGTCGCCGCTCTGGCCGAGGGGACGGAGAACGGCGGGGAGCCCTGGGTGGACGCGGTCGAGTCCGTCCTCGGCGAATGCCTCTCGATCGTCGCGATCACCGCCGCCGAGGGCGACAACGTCTACCGCATCTTCGAGTCCATCAACAACACCGGAGTGGGGCTCAGCCAGAGCGACCTGCTGCGCAACTACCTCTTCATGTACCTGCCCACCAGGGGCGAGGACGTCTACCGCAAGCGGTGGCTCCCCATGCAGGAGTTGCTCGGCCCCGACCGCCTGGAGCTGCTGGTGTGGCTGGACCTCGTCGTCGGAGGGAACAGTCGGGCGCGGCAGAGCGAGATCTACCGGGACCAGAAGAAGCGCCTGGAGCCGCTCACCGGGGACGAGGCGGCACTGGAGGCCGAGATCGCCCGGTTCTCCCTGCGCGCCGACCGGCTCATGCGGATCATGGAACCCGAGCGGGAGAACGACCCCGCGCTGCGGGCGGTACTGGAGCGCCTGTCGCGCTGGGGCGGCCAGACCCACTACCCGCTGGCCCTGCACCTCCTCGACCTCGTGGACGGGGCCGTGACCACGGCCGCTGAAGCGGCGGCCGCCCTCGCGTTCGCGGAGAGCTACATGGTGCGGCGCCTCTTCGCCGGCCTGTCCACGACGGGCAGCAACCGGGTGTTCATGGAACTCCCCAAGGAGTTGGACAAGGACGGCTCCCCGGCCGAGGCCGTACGCCGCTTCCTCTCGCGCCCCCGCACCGGCGCCCGTGTCTGGCCGGGCGACGACGCGGTCCGGGAAGCCGTCCGCACCCGTCCCTTCTACAAGACCGGCCGCAGCAACCAGCGCTTCCAGATCCTGCGCCGGTTGGAGGAGAGCTACGGGTCGAGCGAGCCCGTCGACTACGACAAGGCCCCGCTCACCGTGGAACACGTGCTGCCGCAGCGCCCGGCCCAGCAGTGGTTCGACCTGCTGGCCGAGGAGGTCGCGGACGGGGAGAGCCCCGAGGAGATCCACCACCTGCTCGTGCACACCCTCGGTAACCTCACGCTCTCCGGCGAGAACGCTCGACTCTCCAACCACCCCTTCCACCGCAAGCAGGAACTGCTCGACTCCAGCGCGCTGCGGATGAACCAGCACATCGCCGCACAGGAGCGCTGGGGCCGCACCGAGATCCTCGCCCGGGCCGGGGAACTGGCCGACCGGGCCGTGCGGCTGTGGCCCGGACCCCTGGAAGGGGTCGTGCGGGCGGACGACGAATGGGCCGGCTGGCGGGAGCTGCGGGAGACCCTGCTCGCCGTACCGGCCGGGACCTGGACCTCGTACGGCGAACTCGCCGCACTGATCGGCACCAGCGCCATCGCCGTGGGCAACCACATGGCGGCCAAGAAGGGCCTGCACTGCGCGTACCGCGTGCTGACCGCCGACGGACGGATCGCCGGTGGCTTCCGGTGGACGGACGACCGGCATTCCGGTGACCCCAAGGTCGTTCTGGAGGCGGAGGGCGTGCCTTTCGACGAGAACGGCCGCGCCTCGAAGGCCCACCGCCTGAGCAGCACCGACCTCGCGGTCCTGGTCGGCCGGGAGATCCCGGAGAGTCCGGCGGGGCCACCGGCATCGCCGTCGGCCGGCGGTGACGAGGCGGCCACCCGCTTCGAGACGCTGCTGCGCGGGAACCAGACGCCGCAGGTCGTCGAGGGTGTTCTGGGCGTGCTCCGGTTCTGGGAGGAGCAGGGCGGCTACCGGGTCTACGGCAAGGCGAACGAGACCAGCTGCTTCCCGACCCTGGACGCCGGCGGCCCGAACGCGCCGCGGGCACTGTGGCCGATCGGCGTCTACCCGGTGAGCGGCACGGCGGAGGTCGTCTTCCAGTACCTCAAGCGGCGCCCGCCGTTCGACGACGAGCCGCTGCGCCGCGGCCTGATGGAGCGGTTCAACGCCATCGACGGCATCGACCTGGCGGAGGCGAAGCTCGACCTGCGCCCGTCCTTCCCGCTGGAGGTCTTCGCCGAGCACGGCGAGGAGCTCCGCTGCGTACTGGAGTGGTTCGTCCACGAGGTCGCGTTGGCGGAGGCCCGCCGCCCGATCGACGACGCTGATCCGACGCCGTTCTGACGCTGTTCTGACCCGTGCGGCCCGGCGTCTCGGCGTGCCCTTGGCGGGGGCTGCGCGCGCCGCCGGCATCGAGGGCCCGGTGCGGTTCGGACGGCGCCGAGCCCCATTCCGCGGCCTTCTTAGGTCGTGCGCGGTCAGCTCACGCGGAGCCGACGCGGGCCGGGTCCGCGGTCGAAGCGTCGCGCAGACTCTTCGGCCGCAGATCGGTCCAGTTCGCCTCGACGTGTGCCAGGCACCGCTCGCGGCTCTCCTCGCCGAACACGACGCGCCAGCCGACGGGAACCTCGGTGAAGGACGGCCACAGCGAGTGCTGTTCCTCGTCGTTCACCACGACGTAGAACCGACCGTCGGCGTCGTCGAACGGGTTGTTGCTCATGCGCTCACTCCACTTCGAACGTCAAGCCGTTCACGATGCGATTCCCGGCCGTCGATGTGCCCTCCCCGCCGTCCTGTTGACGGGGCAGCGGTACACACTGCCCTGAATCCGCGCCGCCCCGCACCGAGTTCGCAGGAATGGGCTCCCCCTCCTCCGTCACCGTGGGCGGCCTCGCGGTCGCCGTCCTCTTCGAGGCGCACATCCCGAGCTGATGACCCACCGAGCGGAAAGCCCGTACCCCGACGGCCACGAGCCGCCGGCGTGCGGGCCTTCCCGCGCTCGCGCCGCCCTACTGCGTCGGCACGGCGATCAGCACGCGCTCCTCGCGGGCGTAGAGCTGTTTCCCGTCCGGGTCCGGAGCCAGCAGATAGGCGTCCGTCTCGTAACGCCAGACCGCGCGGTGGAAGCGGGAGTCGACGGCCCGCAGACCGGCCGCGTCCATGCTGTAGACGTGCGTGGCGGTCACCACCGGGGCGATCTCGCGATTCGGATCCATCCCGTCCGGGGCGATCTCCTCCCAGCGCAGCACGCCGAAGTCGGCGCCGACGGCGATCACGCCCCGGGTGCCTTCCACGGCGTACACGACACCGTCCCGGACCGTCGGCAGGCCGTACCGGCGCTGGGCCACCACCTTGCCGACGTCGCGGTCGTTCCCGAAGGACCACGCCACCGTCCCGTCGGTGAGCCGCAGCGCCTGCAGCCGCTCCGCGCCGACATAGACGTGCTCGTGGTCCGTGACCGGTTCGTGCGGGGTCGCGCCCGGCGCCGACAGCGACACGGTCCAGCGCTCGGCGCCGCCGGCGGCGTCGTGCAGGGACACCCGCAGGGCGTCCCCCTGCTCCGCCCGCTGCCACAACAGCACCCCGCCGGCTACCGCCTTGACCCGGACCAGGGTCGGACGCCGCCGCTCGATCGAGTTCGCGGAGGGCCCGGCCGTCGGCTGCCGCCACAGCTCCTTGCCGGTCTTCAGATGGGCCGCCACCACGAACCACTGCCCGCTCCCGGCCGCCTGGGCGCAGAGGAAGACGGTGTCCTCGGCCACGCCGAGGATCTGGGAGAGCACCTGCGTACCGTCGAAGGCCGGCAGCCGCAGGAGCGGCGCCTGCTCACGGCCCGTATCCAAGGACAGCGGCACCACGGCGAGAGCCCTGTCCGCGGAGTCCGGCTTTCGGAGGCCGTACAGCATCGTGCCGTCGGTGGCCGTGCGCCAGGCGTCCGCGTACCCCTGGAAGTCCGTCAGGTACGTGCCGTTCTTCGGGGAGACTCCGGTGGTCGTGACCCTGGTGGCCATCACCACCGTGCCACTGACCCGCATCGGCACGCCGCCCACCAAGGGCCGTGCGACGTCGACCTGCCACAGGGCGCCCGGTGGCGGCTTCAAGGCGAGCGGTCCGGACTCCACCGCCTCCTCCCCCTTGCCGCGGCCGCCGAGCCAGGCCCACAGCCCGCCTCCCGCCGCGAGTGCCACCGCGCCGGCCACGCCACCACCGACGACCAGCAGCCTGCGGCGCGACACGTCACCGCTGCCGCCGCTGCCGCCACCGGCGACGACGGTGGTCGCCTCCCCGGCGGGCGCGGGCAGCCGGGGAGGCGGCTCCTGCCACACCGCCGCGGCCCGCCGGGCGATGTCCGCGAGCACCGGCTGCGGCAGCCCGTCCGCGAACGGGCCGTCACCGGGAGCCAACAGTTCGGCCAGCTCAGCCGTCGTGGGCCGGCGCGTCGGGTCCTTGTCCAGGCAGCGGGCGAGTACGGATACCAGCGCCGCCGGTACGCCGCCCAGGTCGGGCTCCGCGTACCGCACCCGGTACAGCAGGTCCGCGGCCCGGCCCCCGCCGAAGGGGCCGTGTCCGCAGGCCGCGAAGACCAGTACGCCGGCCAGCGCGAACACATCACCGGCGGGGGAGTGTTCGAGACCACCGGCCTGCTCGGGCGACATGAAGGCGGGCGTGCCCGCCGCGGCCCCGGTGCGGGTCAACCGTTCGTCGCCGAGGGCTCGCGCGATCCCGAAGTCGATGACCTTGGGCCCGGTGGCCGTGACCATGACGTTGGAGGGCTTGAGGTCGCGGTGCACCACGTCCGAGCGGTGCAACTGGCCCAGCGCCCGCGAGAGGTCCGCGCCCAAGGCGCGGACGCACGGCTCGGGCAGCGGGCCGGCGAGCCCGACCGCCTCGTCGAGCTGCGGCCCGATGACGTACTCGGTGGCCAGCCACGGCGTCGAGGCCAAGGCGTCCGCGGCGAAGACCCGGGCCCCGTAGCGGTCACCGATGACCCGCGCGGCGTCCGCCTCCAGCCGGAACCGGGTACGGAAGGTGGCGTCGGCGGCGATCTTGGCGTGCACGGTCTTGAGTGCGACCGTCCGGCCGGACGCCGATCGGGCCAGATAGACCGTGCCCATGCCACCGCTGCCGATCCGGGCGAGCAGCCCGAATCCGCCGAGCTGCTCCGGATCCTCGTGCGTGAGGGGCGAGAGCGGGGCGCGTGGGGCATGAGAGGAGCGTGGTGCGCTTGGAGCGTGCTGGGCCGGGACGGACATCGAGTCAGTGCACCTTCTGGGCCGGGGCGAACGGCCTTTGCGGGGAGGGGAGTTCGGTGGCGAGCAGCGCGGCGGACTGGGCCGCGAGCGCCGCGACGACCCGGCCCGGCAGCGGGACGGTCGCGTGGTCGAGGACCGTGCCGGCCACCGGGTGGGCGTCCTGCGGCGAGGTCGCGTCCGAACCGGGGGACACCAGCGCGCGCAGCACGTCCTGCGCCGACTGCGGGCGGGCCGTCGGATCGGACGACAGACAGGATCCGACCAGCGTCCGCAGCCCCGGCGGCAGTTCGCTCCGCTCGGGCACGGTGTGACCGGTCGACGCGTAGGCCAGGACGGCCCCCAGCGCGAAGACGTCTCCGAGCGGCCGCGGCGGTCCGCCCGCCATCAGCTCCCCGGCCAGGCACCCCGGATCGAGCCCGGGCAGCCCGGCCCGCCCCACGCCGTCGGGGGCCGCGGCCCGTACGGCACCGACGCAGGTCAGCAGCGGTCCGCCCGCGGTGACCAGGACGGCGGCCGGCGACAGCCCGGCGTGCGTCACCCCTTGCGTGTGCGCGGCGGCCAGCGCCTGCGCCAGCGCGGCGCCGAGCCTACGGACGGTCTCCTCGGGCAGCGGCCGGCCGTACGCGGCGAGCACAGCCGGCAGCGGCAGCGCCGGGGTGTACGGGGCGGCGTACCAGGGGAACCCGGCCGTGCCGCCCACCTCCGCGATGCCCAGGAACCGGGGCACGGACAGCCGCCGGGCCCCCTCGGCCTCGATCGCCCACCGGGAGGGGTCGGCGCCGATCCGCGGCACGCAGACGAGGACGGTGCGTTGCCCGTCGGCGGTGCGCCCGAGGTAGCGGCGTTCGGGAACGGTGCGCTCGGTGGAGTCGGCGTCGAGCCGCGCCAGGATGACGTACGGCCCGATGTGCGACGGGTCGTCCTGCCGAAGGCGTTCCATGCGCGGGCTCTCCCGGGTCGGTTGCTGGGCCCGAGCCTAGGCCGTGCAGGTCCGGGCGGGGGAACCGGGTGGAACCTGTGGTCCGGGCGGGGAACCGGTGGGCCGGGCGGGGAGTCGGGCGGGGAGTCTCCGCGGGTCGCCCGGCAGCCGACCTTCCGGCGCGTGCCGGAACCCCCGTGAGCGCAGGCTCATTCGATGGTGGGCATGGCCGTCAGCTTCCCGTCGTTGACGAGGAAGACGCGGTTCCCCGCGCCGGACATGCCCCACGGCCCCCGCGACTCGGCCGACCAGGTCCAGTACCGCCGGCCGCTGACGACGCCGTGGGCCGAGACGCCCCGACCGTCCCCCTGGACGACCCACAGCGTGCGGGCCTCCACGTGCGGGGGATTGTGCGGCACCGGGCCGTTCGGGCTCCGGTCCATCGCAAGTGCCCCACCGGTTTCCGTGTACACCTGGCACAGCGCCGCACCGTCCATCGCGAACACCCGCCCGCTCCACGAGGTCGCCGGGCCCCAGCCGCCCGTCCCCTTCCGCAGGGCGCCGGTGGCTTCGGTCTCCTCGTCCTTCCACACAGAGGTGCCCGTCCTGATGTCCAGGGCCGTCAGCTTCCGACCGCCGAGGTACACGCGGTCCTCCAGGACGAGCGGCCGCAGGGCGGACCTCGCCTGGTCGTCGAGCCGCCAGACCGTGGCCCCGGACGCGGTGTCGACCGCGACGACGTCGCCGTCGGCGCCGAAGACGACGAGCCGGCCGCTACCGACCGCGGCCCGCGGCCCGGGTGCCTCGACGGCCGCCGCCGTGAGCGGCACCGTCCAGCGGATCTTGCGTGCGGTGGTGTCCACCGCGCGCAGCTTCCCGCCGCGCGTCACCAGGTAGACCGCCGACTCGTCCGCGGCCAGGATGCGCCCGGTGTCGGCATCGCCCACCGACCACTCCTGCCGGCTGGTGGAAGCCTCGAAGCCGAGCAGCGCCCCGCCCGGGCCGGCGGTCGCGAACCGGTGGTCGGGAAGTCCGACGAGGCCGGCGGCCGGCCGGACGTCGGGCAGCCGCCACTTCTCCTTGCCGTCGGTCGTCAGCCGGGCCGCGAGTCCGCCACCGGCGGCGGCGAAGACGACCACGTCGAGCACGGGCAGCGGGTCGGTGACCACTCCGTCCACCGCCTTGGCCGCCACGGGCAGCGGGCCCCACAGCTCGCCGGGGGCCGTGCCGTGGCTCCCCGCGGTGATGGGGAGCGGTGCCGCATTCTCGGCCAGTCCGGCCGCCGGGATCTTGCGCGGCTCCTCGCGCAGCAGCCACCAGGCGCCCGTGGCCCCGCCCGAGGCGGCCAGTACGCCCCCGGCCGCGAGCGCGGTGCGCAGCACGCGCCTGCGGGACGGATCCGTGCCGGACCCCTGCGCGACCACGGTGGCCTGCCGGTCGGCCTCGGCCCCCCGGCGCTCGATGTCCTTGGACAGCTCCCCGGTGCGCCAGATCCGGTCCGCTCCCGGTGGTGGGGCGAAAGCGCCCGCGATCTGCTCCGGGGTCGGCCGGTGCGCGGGGTCCTTGGCGAGGCAGGGCGCGATCAGCTGCCGCAACTCGGGCGGTACGGAGTCCAGTCGCGGCTCCCCGTGCACCACCTCGTACTGAACGGCGGCCACATGGGTTCCGTCGAAGGTGCGCTGTCCGGTGGCCGCGTACGCCAGGACCGCGCCCAACGAGAAGACGTCAGCGGCCGGGCCGACGCGCTGGCCGAGCACCTGTTCGGGGGCGCCGTACCCGGGGGTGACCGGCACCTGGCCCGTGGTCGTGAGCGTCAGCCCGTGCTCGGGCCGCGCGATACCGAAGTCGATGACGCGCGGTCCCGCCGAGGTGAGCACGATGTTCGCGGGCTTGAGGTCGCGGTGGACGAGCCCGGCCGCGTGGATGTCCCCGAGGGTGGCGGCGAGCGAGGCGGCGAGCGCGCGTACGCCGTCGGCGCCGAACGGGCCGTAGCGGCGTACGGCGTCGTCGAGGGTGGGTCCGGACAGGAACTCGGTGGCGATCCAGGGCCGGCCGTCGTGGTCGTCGACCCGCGCGTTCAGCACCCGGGCGACGCCCCCGCCGGTGACCGCCTGGGCGGTCCGCGCCTCGCGCAGGAAGCGCTGGACCAGATGCGGGTCGTGCGCGAGCTCGGGCAGCAGCACCTTGACGGCCGCGGTGCGGCCACCGTCCTCCCGGCCGAAGTACACCTTGCCCATGCCGCCTTCGCCGAGGACGCCGAGTACGCGGTACGGACCGAGCCGGATCGGATCACCGATGCCGAGGGGTTCCATGTGGTGCTGCTTCCTGTTCCTGTCGTCCCGAACTCCGCCGCTCGCGGGTTCGCCCATGTCAGGGACCGACGGGCAGGCCGTTCGGTTCCTTGATGCGCTTCATGATGATCTGCGAGTTGACCTCGGTGATGCCGGTGAGGGCCGTCAGCTTCTCGATCCACAGGCGCTCGTACGCCCGCAGGTCGGCGACGGCGATCCGCAGCAGGCAGCCGGGGCTGCCGAAGAGGCGGTAGGCCTCGATGACGTCGGGGATGTCCTGGAGGGCCGCCTCGAAGGCCTCGACCGCTTCCCGGTCGCGCCGCACCTCGACCGAGACGAGCACCTCGAAGCCGCGATCCACCGCCTCGGGGGAGATCACCGCGCGGTAACCCTGGATCACCCCGTCCTGCTCCAGCTGGCGCACCCGACGCATGCAGGGGGAGGGGGTCAGTCCCACGCGTTGGGCGAGTTCCTGGTTGCTCAGGCGGCCATCGGCCTGGAGCTCGCGCAAGATATCTCGGTCAATGGCATCCATGACGCAATTATCACCCGGCGTTTATGAACGGGCTTGAGGGAAAACGCAATCACATTGCGCGTAGATCGCTCTATCATTGCTGCTTTGAGTACATATGTACGAGTGACGTACGAGTGACACGAGTGACACGAGTGACATGAGTGAAGGGCGGCCACGGCCGATGGGACGGATCGTCGTGATCAGCACCGGCGGGACCATAGCCAGCCGCTGGCAGGGTTCCGGCTTCGCAGCGGACGCCGACGGGAACGAGGTGATCGCCACCGCACCACTCCCCGAGGGCATCACCGTCGAACTCGTCGACCTGTTCAGCGTGAACAGCCCGCGTCTGACCACCGCACACCAGCTCACCCTGCTGCGCACCGTGCACGAGGTGCTCGCCGACCCCGGCGTGGACGGCATCGTCGTCACGCACGGCACCGACACCCTGGAGGAGTCGGCGTTCCTCCTCGACCTCCACCACCACGACCCGCGCCCGGTGGTCTTCACCGGCTCGCAGCGCCCCATGGGCACCGCCGACGGCGACGGCCCGGGGAACCTCTACGACGCCCTGCTCACCGCCGCGCACACGCGCGGGCTCGGCGTGCTGATCGCCTTCGCCGGGCGGGTGCACGCCGCCCGCGGCACCGTGAAGACGCAGGCCGTGGAGCTGGACGCGTTCGCCGACCCCTCGAAGGAACTCTTCGGGAAGATCGGCTTCGGCAAGGTCACCATCCTGCGCACCCCGCAGCGCCCGGCTCCGCTCCCGCTGCCCGCCATGCCGGAACTCCCGCCGCGCGTGGACGTGGTGGTGCACCACGCCGACGGCGACCCGGTCCTGCTGAACGCCGCCGTCGAGGCGGGCGCGCGCGGCATCGTCCTCGTCGGAACCGGTGCGGGCAACGCCACCCCGGAGATCGTGGAGGCCGTCCGGGCCGCCGTCGGCCGCGGGATCCTCGTCGCGCTGACCACCCGGGTCATGGCCGGGCCGGTCACCGAGATCTACACGCACGGCGGCGCGGTCGACCTCGTGGCCGCCGGAGCCGTCCCCACCGGAACCCTGCGCGCGGGACAGGCCCGTATCGCGGTCCTCTCCGCGCTGCTCGCCACGGACAACAAGGTCGAGCAGGACCGCATCCTGCGCGAGGCGCTGGGCGCGGACGGCTCGGTACTCGTCGGGGCATGACCTTCCGGGCGGCGGCGCATCGACCGCGCCGCCGCCCGGCCCGTCCTCAGTTCCCCGCGTTCCCGAACGCCGCCAGGATGCGGTCCGCCGCCGAGGTCGGGGTCACCGTGCCCGCCCGGACCGCGGATTCCAGCTCCGGCGCGAGCCCCCGTACCGCCGGGTCCGCCCGCAGGCGTTCCAGGAGCTCGTCGCGCACCATCGACCAGGTCCACTCCACCTGCTGCGCCGCCCGCTTCGCCGTCAGCCGGCCCCCCGCCTCCAGCAGGGTGCGGTGCTGCTCCAGCCGGCTCCACACCTCGTCCAGGCCGGTCGACTCCCGCGCGCTGCACGTCAGCACCGGCGGGGTCCAGGCCGCGTCCACCGGGTGCATCAGCCGCAGCGCGCCCGACAGTTCCCGGGCCGCGGCTTTCGCGTCGCGTTCGTGCGGGCCGTCCGCCTTGTTCACCGCCAGGACGTCGGCCAGCTCCAGGACACCCTTCTTGATGCCCTGCAGCTGGTCGCCCGTACGGGCCAGGGAGAGCAGCAGGAAGGAGTCCACCATCCCCGCCACCGTGGTCTCCGACTGGCCCACGCCGACCGTCTCGACGAGGACCACGTCGTAGCCCGCCGCCTCCATCACGATCATCGACTCGCGGGTGGCCTTGGCGACCCCGCCCAGCGTGCCCGCCGACGGCGACGGCCGCACGAACGCCGCCGGGTCCACCGACAGCCGCTCCATCCGGGTCTTGTCACCCAGGATGGAGCCGCCCGTGCGCGTCGACGACGGGTCCACCGCGAGCACCGCCACCCGGTGGCCGAGCCCCGTCAGCATCGTGCCGAACGCGTCGATGAAGGTGGACTTGCCCACCCCCGGCACCCCGCTGATGCCGATCCGGCGGGCCCGGCCCGCATGCGGCAGCAGTTCCGTCAACAGGCCCTGCGCGAGCGCCCGGTGAGCGGGCAGGGTGGACTCGACGAGGGTGATCGCACGCGCGATGAACGCGCGCTTCCCGTCGAGCACCCCCTTCGCGTACGCCTCGATGTCGATCTTCGGCACCGGCGCCCGCCTACAGCTCGTGGCCCAGGTCCGCGGCCAGCCGCGTCACCAGGTCGTGGGCCGCGTCCGGGATCACCGTGCCGGGCGGGAAGACCGCCGTGGCGCCCATCTCCAGCAGCGTCGGGACATCGGCGGGAGGGATCACCCCACCCACGACGATCATGATGTCCTCGCGGCCCTCCTCCGCCAGCTGCTCGCGCAGCGCCGGTACGAGGGTCAGGTGACCGGCCGCCAGCGACGAGACGCCCACCACGTGGACGTCCGCCTCGACGGCCTGGCGGGCCACCTCCGCCGGGGTCTGGAACAGCGGGCCGACGTCCACGTCGAAGCCCAGGTCGGCGAACGCGGTCGCGATCACCTTCTGGCCGCGGTCGTGCCCGTCCTGGCCCATCTTGGCGACCAGGATGCGCGGACGACGGCCCTCCGCCTCCTCGAACCGGTCCACCAGCGCACGGGTGCGCTCCACCGACGGCGACTCTCCCGCTTCGTTCCGGTACACGCCCGCGATCGTACGGATCTGGCTCGCGTGCCGCCCGTACACCTTCTCCAGCGCGTCCGAGATCTCACCGACGGTGGCCTTGGCGCGCGCCGCGTCCACCGCGAGGGCCAGCAGGTTGCCGTCGCCGCGCTCGGCGGCGTTGGTCAGCGCCCGCAGGGTGTCCTGGGTGACCGCCTCGTCGCGCTCCTCGCGCAGCCGCCGCAGCTTGGCGATCTGCTGCGAGCGCACCGAGGAGTTGTCGACCTTGAGGACGTCGATCGCCTCGTCGTTCTCCACCCGGTACTTGTTGACGCCGATCACCGGCTGTCGGCCCGAGTCGATCCGCGCCTGCGTACGGGCCGCGGCCTCCTCGACGCGCAGCTTCGGGATGCCCGCGTCGATGGCCTGCGCCATACCGCCGGCCGCCTCGACCTCCTCGATGTGCTGCCAGGCCCGGCGCGCCAGGTCGTACGTCAGCTTCTCGACGTACGCGCTTCCGCCCCACGGGTCGATCGACCGGCAGGTCCCCGACTCCTGCTGCAGCAGCAGCTGGGTGTTGCGGGCGATGCGCGCCGAGAAGTCCGTCGGCAGCGCGAGCGCCTCGTCCAGGGCGTTGGTGTGCAGCGACTGGGTGTGGCCCTGGGTCGCTGCCATCGCCTCGATGCAGGTGCGCGTCACGTTGTTGAACACGTCCTGCGCGGTCAGCGACCAGCCCGAGGTCTGCGAATGCGTGCGCAGCGAAAGCGACTTGGCGTTCTTCGGGTCGAACTGCTTGACCAGGCGCGCCCACAGCAGGCGGGCGGCGCGCAGCTTCGCGACCTCCATGAAGAAGTTCATGCCGATCGCCCAGAAGAACGACAGCCGCGGCGCGAACGCGTCCACGTCGAGCCCGACCGCCTGCCCGGCGCGCAGGTACTCCACACCGTCGGCGAGGGTGTACGCCAGCTCCAGGTCGGCCGTGGCCCCGGCCTCCTGGATGTGGTAGCCGGAGATGGAGATCGAGTTGTACCGCGGCATCTTCTGCGAGGTGAACGCGAAGATGTCGGAGATGATCCGCATCGAGGGCCCCGGCGGATAGATGTAGGTGTTGCGGACCATGAACTCCTTGAGGATGTCGTTCTGGATGGTCCCGGCGAGCTTGTCGGGGGAGACGCCCTGCTCCTCCGCCGCCACGATGTAGAGCGCGAGGACCGGCAGCACCGCGCCGTTCATCGTCATCGACACCGACATCTTGTCCAGCGGGATCCCGTCGAACAGCTGCCGCATGTCGTAGATCGAGTCGATCGCCACGCCCGCCATGCCGACGTCGCCCGTCACGCGCGGGTGGTCGCTGTCGTAGCCGCGGTGCGTCGGCAGGTCGAAGGCCACCGACAGGCCCTTCTGGCCGGACGCCAGATTGCGCCGGTAGAAGGCGTTCGACTCCTCGGCCGTGGAGAAACCGGCGTACTGCCGGATCGTCCAGGGCTGGTTGACGTACATCGTCGGGTACGGGCCGCGCAGGTACGGGGCCACACCCGGGTACGTCCGCAGGAAGTCCAGGCCCTCCAGGTCCCGACCGGTGTAGAGCGGCTTGACGCCGATGCCCTCGGGCGTCTCCCACAAGAGGTCGGCGGCCGCGGTGCCGGTGGACTCCTTCACCGAGGCCCGCCACTGCTCCTCGCTCACCCCGGCGGCGGCGGAGGCGGGGTCGAGCGCCAGCTCGGAGAAATCGGGGATGCTCAAGACGGCACTCCCATCCGGTCGAGTACGGAGGACAGTACGGCGACGGCGTCACAGCCGGCGAAGACGTACTCGTCCACGGAAGCCTCAGCGGTGCCCGGCCGGCCGGCGAGGAAGACGGTCGTGGCACCCGCCGCGCGCAGCGCCTCGGACACCGCCGCGGCCTGCTCCTCGTACAGCGCGTCGCTGGAGCAGAGCACGGCCATGCCGTCCGCCCCGCTCGCGGCGTAGGCCTCGGCGGCCGTCGCCGGATCCACCGACACCGGATCGTGCACGGGCTCGATGCCGCCCGCCTGGAACAGGTTCGAGGCGAAGGTGGCGCGCGCGGTGTGCGCGGCCGCCGGGCCCAGCGCGGCGAGGAAGATCCTCGGCCGGGCGCCGGTCGCCGCGAGGTGCGCGTCGCTGCGGGCCCGCAGGGCCTCGTAGGCCTCGTCACGCCGTACGCGCGGCAGTCCGCCGGTGGGTACGGCGGGCGCGGGCTCGCGGACGACCGGCTTCTCCGAGAGCAGCGGGAACTCGCTGACGCCCGTGATCGGCTCGCGCCGCTTCGCCAGCTTCTTGGAGCGCGCGGCCCAGGTGGCGGCGAGCCGCTCGGCGACCAGCCCGGACCGCAGGGCGGCGGCCTGGCCGCCGGCCTTCTCCAGGGTCTGGAAGAACCCCCAGGCGGCGTGGGCCAGTTCGTCGGTGAGGCGCTCCACGTAGTACGAGCCGCCGGCCGGGTCGATCACCCGGGCCAGGTGCGACTCCTCCAGCAGGATGGTGGAGGTGTTGCGGGAGATCCGGCGCGCGAAGGCGTCGGGCAGGCCGAGCTCGCTGTCGAAGGGGAGCACGGTCACCGAGTCCGCACCGCCCACACCGGCGGCCATGCAGGCCACGGTGGTGCGCAGCATGTTCACCCAGGGGTCTCGGCGGGTCATCATCACCGGCGAGGTCACCGCGTGCTGGAGCTGGGCACCCGCCTCCGGGGCCCCCGAGGCCTCGGCGATACGGGCCCACAGTCGGCGCGCGGCGCGCAGCTTGGCGATGGTGAGGAACTGGTCCGCGGTGGCGGCGTAGCGGAACTCCAGCTGTCCGAGCGCCGCTTCGGTGCTCAGCCCCGCCTCGGTGAGGGCGCGCAGATAAGCGACACCGGTGGCCAGGGACAGGCCCAGCTCCTCGGCGGCGCTGCCACCGGCCTCGTGGTACGGCAGCGCGTCCACGGTCAGGGCGCGCACCCCGGGCCAGCCGGCGGCGGCCTCCACGGCCAGCTCGACAGCACCGGCCGCGTCCAGTGCCTCACCCGTGCGGGCCTCGTGGCCCAGCGGGTCGGCGCCCAGCGAGGCCCGAGCGGCCTCGGGGGCCACCGCGCTCTCGGTGAACAGACGCAGCAACGCGCGCGCGGCCTCGGCGTATTGGGCTCCGGCGTCCAAGGTGATGGCGGCGAGGTCCAGGTAGACCCCGTCCAGCGCCCGGGCGAGGCCCTCGATCGGGAGACCGTTCCGGCCCACGGTGAGCCAGAGGGAGGTGACCCCGTTCTCCAGATCGGCGAGGGCCGCCTCGTTCACGCGTACCGGGTCGGTACCCGCGAGGCGCTGGCGCACGTCCCAGCCGTTCGCGGTGGTGCCTTCCGGCCTGCCCCCGCGGACGAACGGGGCGAAGCCGGGGAAACCGGTGTCGGGTGCCGCCCCGTCGGGCGGCGCGGTGTACAGCGGGCGCGTGGTGAGCCCGTCCTCGATTGGGGTGGACAACGCGTCTTCTGCGGCCTCGCCGGAGACTTCCTTGCCCGACTTGCGCAGTACGCCTTCTACAAGGCGCTGCCACTGCTCATGCGTCGCGTCAGGGAACTCGGCGGCCAGGGAGAGCCCGTCGTCAGGCAGGACCGTCATGGCTCGAATGTAGGGGAGCACGCTCAAGTGGCACCATACCGATGGGTGTGATCTCCCCCTCTCGGGCCCCACCGAAGGGGTCCTGGAACACCCGGCTGAGCAGCACGGTTGCCGCCGCCTCGGGAAGGACGGCCGGACCCGCGTGCGGTACGACGATCCGCTCGGGGTCGTCGCAGACGTGCGAGAGCTCCATCGCGGCGTCCCGGATCTCCTCCAGGTACGCCTCGTCCAGGACGCTCGCCGACTCGGTCACGACCATCACCGCCGGATTGAAGACATCCAACAGAAGAGCCGCCGCGCGGCCCACCGCGCGGGCGCGCTCGCGCAGCAGCCGGTCGGCGCGCGGATCGCCGGCGGCGGCCGCGTCCACCAGCAGGTTCACCGAAGGGTCCGGCACGATGCCCCGCCGCACGGCCTCGGCGCCGAGCGCGGTGTCGGACGCGGTCGCCTCCAGGCAGCCGGTACGGCCGCACGCGCACGGGGCCTGCGAACGCGGCACCGGCAGATGAGCCACGTCACCGGCCGCAGCGCCCGGCCCTTGGTGCACGGTCCCCTCGATCCCGAAGGCGGCGTCGACGACCCGGCCGACGAACAGGTGCACCAGGCTCCGGCGGGCCTCGGGGCGGCCGAAGAGGATCTCGGCCCGTGCGACGGCCCGGGCGTGGTTGTCGACCCGCACCGGCAGCCCGAGCGCGGCGGACAGTTCGGCGGCGAGCGGCTTGCGGGTCCAGCCGAGCGCGGGGTGCCGTACGACGATTCCCTCGTCCGGGTCGACCCAGCCCCCGAGGGCCACGCCGACACCGAGGAGCGGCCGCCCGGAGTCGTACGCGTCGAGGAAGCGGCGCAGTTCGGTGGCGATCTCGGTGGACAGCCCGCGCGTCGGGCGCCCCTCGTGCGAGAAGGCCCGCCGGGCGAGCAGCTGCCCGCGCAGGTCGACGAGGCTGAACGTCGAACGCGGCACCCCGATGTGCAGTCCGGCGGCGACCGGCCCGCCGACGGCCCCGGTGTGCAGATCCAGCGGGATCCGCGGCCGCCCCACCCCGCCGCCGGGCCCGGGCAGCTCGCGCAGCAGCCCACCACGGAGCAGCCCGGTGGTCTGCCGGGACACGGCGGCGGGACTCAGCCCGCACAGCGGCGCGATCGCGCTGCGCGCGACCGGCCCGTGGTCGAGCACCGTCCGCAGCACGGTGGCGGCATTGGCGGCGGCCCGGCTGTCACCGGCCATACGCGTCACGCGGTCTCCTCGGGGGCTGGGTGTGTGCCCCCGATCATGCCGGGTCCCCTGCGGGGGGCTCGGTGGGGAGCCCCGGCCCGGGCTGGCCCCGGGCCGTCCCCGGCCGTCCCCGGCTGGATCCGGCAGGGGGCGGCCCGGGTGGGGTGGCTCCTGGCTGTGTGCCGATCGGCGAGACGAGCCACGGTGTGTCGGGGCGCAGGAGCGTGCCTGCCGGCCGGATCCGGCAGACCGTGACCTTGGGACACGCCCCAGGCGGCGCGGGCCTGCGCGGGCGGCCGTCGAAGCGCCGCAGGCCGCAGCCGGGGTCGACGCGCCGTAGGTGCGGGGCGCCCGGGCCGAGCCGGCCGCCGGTAGGTCGGGAGCTTCGTGCGGTGCGGGCCTGCGGGGGCGGCGGCCGAGGCCGACGTGCCGTAGGCGCAGGCCGCTCCTCAGGCCGCCGAGGCTGAGCCGGCCTGCCGGAGGCTGGGGCTTTGGGGCACCCCGGGTGGCTGCGGCCTGCGTCGGCCGTCGCCGGGACGGAGTCGGCCCCCGGAGGCCGGGCCTCTCGGGCACGCTCCGGGTGTGCGGGCGCGGGGCGGCGGGGTTGGGTCGGCCCCTCGGGCGGTGGGGGTGGATCCCGGCGAACGCGTGGCGGCCGCGTTGCGGGGCCATGAAATCCGGCCACGCTTTTCGGCCGTCCGGGTGGGTCGGTGGGCGGGTCCGGGTGTGGAGGAAACCGCAGGTCGTACGTGGTCCGCGGGGTGGACGTCGAGGCGGTCGAGGGGTGCACTCGGTGGCCGCGGTCGGGGGTTGACCCCCGCCGGGGCCGCTGACACGCTCCGGGACATGTCCGCGAACGCACTCCTCGCCCCGCGGCTCCACACCACCGGCCTCTGTACCGAGCCGGGCGCGTGTCCGGGCCGCTGTCCGGCCCTCGGCCGAGTCTGACCCGCCGCGCCTGACCCCGTCGAACCGGCGCCCCGGCCGACTGGTCCACCCGGTCCCGGCCTCCGTCGGTGACGTGGGTCCCGCCGGGCCACGCCTGCCCGACCCCCTCCCGTCCGGTGGTGCACCCCCAGGGGTGGTGCACCACCGGGACGCCTGAGGGGCCTCCACGGCCTCGGGCGCCCGGCTCCGCGCCACCTCGTACCCACACCGCCGTGCATCCGTACCCGCACCACCGTGCATCCGTACCCGTACCCGCACCCGTATCCGCTCGGCGCAGCGCAGCGCCCGGCTGCTCCGTCGCCATTTCTTCCGCTGCGGAAATAATCCCGCGGCCCCGACCCAGGGAGCCCTCATGGCCACTGCCACCACGACCGCCGCCACCACCACTGTCACCAAGATCGGCGGCCGCATCGGAGCCGAGATCGGCGGCGTACGGCTCGGCGGCGACCTGCCCGCCGGCACCGTCGCCGAGATCCGGGCCGCCCTCCTCGCCCACAAGGTCGTCTTCTTCCGCGGCCAGGACCACCTCGACGAAGCCGCCCATGAGGCATTCGCCCGACTGCTCGGCGCCCCCGTCGCGCACCCCACCGTCCCCTCCGCGGACGGCCGCTACGCCCTCGGCATCGACTCCCACCACGGCGCCCGCGCCAACCAGTGGCACACCGACGTCACCTTCGTCCCCGCCTACCCCGCCTTCTCCATCCTCCGCGCCGTCACCATCCCGCCGTACGGCGGCGACACCCTCTGGGCCAACACCGCCGCCGCCTACAGCCACCTCCCCGCACCGCTGCGCACCCTCGCCGACAGCCTGCGGGCCGTCCACTCCAACGAGTACGACTACGCCGCCCTCAAGCCCGACGCCCTGCCCGAGGCCTTGGCCCAGTACCGCGAGGTGTTCACCTCCACGAAGTTCCTCACCGAGCACCCCGTCGTCCGCGTCCATCCCGAGACCGGCGAACGCACCCTGCTCCTCGGCAACTTCGTCCAGCGGATCAACGGCCTGACCGGGCAGGACTCCCGTGCCCTGCTCGACCTCTTCCAGTCGCACATCGAGCGCCCCGAGAACACCGTCCGGTGGCAGTGGCGGGCCGGCGACGTCGCGATCTGGGACAACCGCGCCACCCAGCACTACGGAGTGGACGACTCCGACGACCACGAGCGCACCCTGCGCCGGGTCACCGTCGACGGCGACATCCCGGTCGGCCCCGACGGTGAGCCCTCCCGCCTGATCAGCCCGGAGGTCGTCCCGAACCCGGCCTTCGGCATCGCCTCCGGCTCCTCCACCTCCGCGACCTCCGCCTGACCCCACCCGCTCCCCGTACGAGTCCCAAGGAGCCCCCGTGCCCCACCTGCTCGCCATCACCGGCAGCCCCTCCGCCCACTCCCGTACCGCCGTCGTCGCCGACCACGTCGTGCGCCGCCTGTCCCACTCAGGCTTCGAGACCGCCCACCTGTCCGTACGCGAGCTTCCCGCCGCCGACCTCCTCGCCGCCCGCCGCGGCGAACCCGAGATCCGCCGCGCGCTCGAAGCCGTCGCCGAGGCCGACGGCCTGATCATCGCGACCCCGGTCTACAAGGCCTCGTACACCGGACTGCTCAAGGCCTTCCTCGACCTGCTCCCGCAGGACGGCCTCGACGGCAAGACCGTCCTGCCGCTCGCCACCGGCGGCAGCCTCGCCCATGTCCTGACCATCGACTACGCGCTGCGCCCCGTGCTCGCCGCCCTCGGCGCCCGGCACGTCACCGCCGGCCGGTTCGTCCTGGACTCCTCCGTCGAGCGCGGATCCGGCCCCGACCGGCTGCGGCCCGAGGCCGAACTGGACCTCTACCAGGCCGTCGACGAGTTCGCCGCGGCGCTGCGCTCCGCGCCCCCGGCCGATGTCACCTCCGCCGACGTCACCCCCTCCGCCGTCTCCGCTGCCGCCCTCACCGCCACCCCGTAACCCCCGCCACCACGCGACCGAACCGCACCGACAAGGAACCGTCATGCCCGCAGCGTTCACCACGACCACCACCTCCCGACGCCAGTTCCTCGCCCTGCTCGGCATCTCGGCGGCCGCGGTGAGCTGCGGCACGGCCACCGCGGGCGGCGGCGGCCTCGGCGCGCAGATCAAGACCCTGAAGTACCAGGGCTCGGTCGGCGCCGTCACGCTTCCCGAACTCGCCGCCGACCTCGGCTATTTGGAGGACCTGAAGCTGGAGTGGGTCGGCAACACCATCAGCGGCCCGCAGGACATCCAGTCCGCCGCCACCGGACAGACCCACTTCGGCGGAGCCTTCAACGGCGCGATCGTCAAACTCGCCTCCGGCAAGGCCCCCATCAAGGCCGTCATCTCCTACTACGGCGTCGACGAGCAGTCGTACAGCGGCTACTACGTCCTGGAGGACAGCCCGATCCGCTCCGCCCGCGACCTCCTCGGCAAGAAGGTCGGCATGAACACCCTGGGCGCGCACTCCCAGGCCGTCCTCGACATCTACCTGAGCCGCAACGGCCTCGCCAAGGCCGACTCCGCCAAGGTCGAGTCGCTCGTCGTGCCGCCGGTCAACACCGACCAGGTGCTGCGCCAGAAGCAGATCGACGTGGGCGTGCTGGGCGGGATCCTGCGCGACAAGGCCGTGGCGGCCGGCGGGATCAGACCGCTGTTCAGCGACTTCGATCTGCTCGGCAAGTTCAGCGCCGGCTCCTACGTCATGACCGAGCGCTTCATCAAGCAGAACCCGGACACCGCACGGACCTTCGTCACCGGCGTGGCCAAGGCCATCGAATGGGCGCGCACCACCCCGCGCGAGGAGGTCATCGCCCGGCAGACCGAGATCGTCAAGAAGCGCGGCCGCAACGAGGACACCGCGACCCTGCAGTACTGGCGCTCGTACGGGGTCGCCGAGCAGGGCGGCCGGATCGAGGACAAGGAGTTCCAGCTCTGGCTGGACTGGCTCGGCGAGCGCGGCGACATCAAGCAGGGACAGCTGAAGCCGGCCGACCTCTACACGAACGAGTTCAACGGCTTCGGGAAGGGCTGATCCGCCATGGCGAAGATCGTGTTCGAGGAAGTGACCAAGACCTTCCCGACGAAAGACAGGAAGAACAGGAGGAACAGGAGGAACAAGGAGCAGTTCACCGCACTCGACGGCATCGACCTGGAGATCGAGGCGGGGGAGTTCGTGGTGGTCGTCGGCCCCAGCGGCTGCGGCAAGTCCACCCTCCTGGACCTGCTCGGCGGGCTGACCCGGCCGTCGTCCGGACGGATCCTGCTCGACGGGAAGCCGATCACCGGGCCGGGCCTGGACCGAGGCATCGTATTCCAGCAGTACGCCCTGCTGCCCTGGCGCACAGCGCTCGGCAACGTCGAGTTCGGACTGGAGGCGACCGGCGTCCCGCGCCGTGAACGGAGTTCGAGGGCGCGGGAGTTCCTGGACCTCGTCGGCCTCACCGGCTTCGAGGACCGGCACCCGCACGAACTCTCCGGCGGTATGCGCCAGCGCGTGGCCATCGCCCGCTCGCTGGCCTACGACCCGGACGTACTGCTGATGGACGAGCCGTTCGCCGCCCTCGACGCGCAGACCCGCGAGTCCCTCCAGGACGAGCTGCGACGCATCTGGCAGCGCACCGGAAAGACCGTCGTCTTCATCACGCACGGCATCGAGGAGGCGGTCTACCTCGGCCAGAAGGTGGCCGTCATGACCTCTCGCCCCGGTCGCGTCAAGGAGATCGTCCCGGTCTCCTTCGGCGCCCGCGGCGACGGTTTCCAGGGCGAGGACCTGCGCTCCAGCCCCGAGTTCGCCCGCTATCGCCACGAGATCTGGACCCTGCTCCACGACGAGGTGGCCCGCGCCCAGCAACTGGAGAAGGAGGAGGCCACCGTATGACCACCGACATCACCACCCCCGCCGACGCCCCGGCCGACCGGCAGACGGTACGCGAAGCGGTACGGCAGGACACGGCGCCCGCGGCTGCGGAGGTCGCCGGCCGGGAGCCCCGCCGGACGCGGTCCGGTGTCCCGTCGCTGCTGGTACGCCGGCTGCGCGGGGCCGGCCGGGCCGCCTCGGCAACGGCATCCGCCCCCACCGAGGCGGCCGAAGCCCCTGCGACTTCCCGGGACCCGGAAGCCGCGCAGGCCACGCGGGCCGCGGCCGCGCCACAGGTTCCCGCAGTTCCCGCAGCTCCCGCGGCTCCCGCCTCCGTCGACCGGCGCGGGACGCGGACCGTCACCGGAGCGGATGCCGCGCTCGCGCCGCAGGTTCCCGCCTTCCCGGGCGCCGGTCGGGGCACCGCCCACGGCCGCCGACACGCCCCGTCCCCCCTCCGGAAGGCCGCCGGGGCGCTCGGCCGGGGGCTGCGCGCCACCGTCCTGCGCTCGGCGGCCCTCGTCGCCCTGCTCGTCCTCTGGGAGACCGCACCCCGCCTCGGCCTGGTCGACGCCACCTTCCTGCCGCCGGTCAGCGAGGTCGCCACGGCCTGGTGGGACCTCCTGGGCAACGGCCAGCTCGGGCAGCACACCCGGGCCAGCCTCGCCCGCTCCTTCGGCGGCTTCGCCATCGCCGTCGTCGTCGCGGTGCCGCTCGGCCTGCTCATCGGCTGGTACCGGCCGGTCGCCGCGTTCCTCGGCCCGCTGCTGGAGGTGTTCCGCAACACCGCCGCGCTGGCCCTGCTCCCGGTCTTCGTGCTGCTGCTCGGCATCGGCGAGACCTCGAAGGTCTCGATCGTCGTCTACGCCTGCCTCTGGCCGGTCCTGCTGAACACCATCAGCGCGGTGGGCAACGCCGATCCCACCCTCGTCAGGCTGGCCCGCTCGATGGACCTGTCCACCCCGAGGCTGTTCCAGAAGGTGATCCTGCCCTCCTCCGTACCGGCCGTCTTCACCGGCATCCGGCTGGCCGGCGCGGTCTCCATCCTGGTCCTGGTGGCCGCCGAGATGATCGGCGCCAAGGCCGGCCTCGGCTACCTGATCAACGCCTCGCAGTACAACTTCGCGATCCCGCAGATGTACGCGGGCATCGTCACCATCTCCGCCGTCGGCGTGGCCTTCAACCAGCTGCTGGTCACGATCGAACGCCGGCTGAGCACCTGGCGCGTCCCCGCCTGAGCGCCCGGCCCGGCCCCTCCGCGTCCCCGCCCGACGCCCGCGCCCTCCGGGCCGCCCCAGCACGCAACGCCACCGAACACAGGGAACAGCCATGACCGCGAACCGCACCCTCCACCTCAACGCCTTCCTGATGAACGCCGGTCACCACGACGCCGCCTGGCGCCACCCCGACAGCCGCCCCGAGCTGATCACCGACCTGCGGTACTTCCAGGACCTGGCCCGTACCGCCGAGCGCGGACTGCTCGACTCCATCTTCTTCGCCGACGGAGTCGCCCTCTGGGGCAAGGCCCGTCACAACGCCCTCGGCGGATTCGAGCCGCTCACCCTGCTGTCCGCCATCGCCGCCGTCACCGAGCACATCGGGCTCATCGCCACCGTCTCCACGACCTTCAACGAGCCCTACAACCTGGCCCGCAAGTTCGCCTCCCTCGACCACATCAGCGGCGGCCGGGCCGGCTGGAACATCGTCACCTCCGGCACCGTCGACGAGGCCCGCAACTTCAACCGCGACGAGCACCTGGAGCACCACCTGCGCTACGAGCGCGCCCGCGAGTTCCTCGACGTCGCCACCAAGCTCTGGGACAGCTGGGAGGACGACGCGATCGTCCTCGACAAGGAGCGCGGCATCTACGCCGACACCGACAAGCTCCACCCCGCCGCCCACCGCGGCGAACACTTCGGCGTCGCCGGGCCGCTCAACGTCCCGCGCTCCCCGCAGGGTTACCCGCTGCTCGTGCAGGCCGGTTCCTCCGAGGACGGCAAGGAGTTCGCCGCCCGATACGCCGAGGCCGTCTTCACCGCCCAGCAGACCCTCGCCGACGGCCAGACCTTCTACAAGGACCTCAAGTCCCGCCTCGCCAAGTACGGGCGCGCCGAGAGCGACCTGCTCGTCCTGCCCGGCATCGCCCCCGTCATCGGGTCCACCGAGGCCGAGGCGAAGGCCTTGGAGCAGCAGCTCACCGATCTCCAGGTGCCCGAGTACGGCCTCGCCCAGCTCTCCGGCATGCTGAACGTGGACCTCACCGGACTGCCGCTGGACGGCCCGCTCCCGGAGCTGCCCGAGGAACGCGACATCAACGGCAACAAGAGTCGCTTCACCCTCGTCGCCGAACTCGCCCGGCGCGACGGCCTCACCCTGCGTCAGCTGATCGCCCGCCTGGGCGCGGGCCGGGGCCACCGCGTCTTCGCGGGTACCCCCGAGCAGATCGCCGACCAGCTCCAGGAGTGGTTCACCCAGGGCGCCGCCGACGGATTCAACATCATGGCGCCGGTCCTGCCGACCGGACTCACCGCCTTCGTCGACCACGTCGTGCCGATCCTGCAGCGGCGCGGTCTCTTCCGCACCGAGTACACCGGCGCCACCCTGCGCGAGAACTACGGCCTCACCCGGCCGGTCAACCGGCACACCCAGGAGAGCGTGCCGGTCACGTCCTGAGCGGGTGCGCGCCGCCGGAGCACCGTGCTCCGGCGGCGCGCCCGTGTGTCGCGGGGCCGGTCGGTCGGTCGGCCGCCCGGACGGCAGCCGGACGACCGGACGACCGGACGGTCAGACGGTCAGGACGATCTTGCCGCGGGTACGGCCCGCGGCGCTCAGCTCCCAGGCCTTGGCGGCCTCGGCGAGCGGCAGCGCGTGTTCCACGTTGACCGTGAGCTTCCCCGTGTCGGCCAGTTCCGCCAGGAAGGTCAGGTCGGCGGTGTCCGGGCGCACCCACAGCTGGTGGGCGCCCTTGGCGGCCGCTTCGTAGTCGGCGATGGAGACCACCCGGTGGCGTTCCTTGACCAGGGACTGCAGCGTTCCGATGATGTCGTCGCCGTAGAAGTCCAGGCCCGCGTCGATGCCTTCGGGTGCGAGCTCGCGGATCCGGTCCGCCAGCCCCTCTCCGTACAGCACGGGCTCCGCGCCGAGGGAGCGCAGGTAGTCGTGGTTGTGCGCGCCCGCCGTGCCGATGACCCGCAGGCCGAGCGCGACCGCGATCTGTACGCCCAGGGATCCGGTGCCACCGGCCGCGGAGTGGATGACCACGGTCTCCCCGGCCTTGAGGCCGACACGGGTGAGCGACTGGTAGGCGGTGAGGCCGGCCAGCGGGATGCCCGCGGCCTGTTCGAAGCTCAGCTCGCGGGGCTTGCGGGCGAGGGTGCGGACGGGGGCGGAGACCAGCTCCGCGTACGTGCCGAGTTCGACCCACTCCTTGCGGACGTAGCCGTAGACCTCGTCACCGACGGCGTGGTCGAAGGTGTCCTCGCCGACCGCTTCGACGACTCCGGCCACGTCCCAGCCGGGTATCACCGGGTAACGGACTTCGAGGATCGGGTCGAGGTATCCGGCGGCGAGCTTCCAGTCCACAGGGTTGACCCCGGCGGCCTTGACGCGGACGAGCACCTCGCCGGGCCCCACCTTGGGCTGCGGTAAGTCGACGAGTTCGAGCGTGGCGGGCGTTCCGTATGCGCTGTATGCGATGGCCTTCATGATCGTCCCCAACCTGGGTCCGAGGCCGCTTATTCCGGCCCGTCAGGCCGGCAGGGTGTTGGGGTGCGAGCTCCGCCGGGCCGCGCTGAAGAGCGCCTGGATCTGCGTACCGGCCTGCTCGACGTCGTCGAGGGGAGAGGGGAAGGGCAGCCGTACGTCGCGGTGGCCGCGCCGTTCCTCCAGCCGCAGGGTGATCCCGTACCGGTCCATGGCGACCGGCAGTGCGCGGAGCACGGCGGCGGTGGGCAGCGGCCGGACCAGCCGCAGCAGCAGGGTGACGAGGTCGTGGTGGTCGTCGAGGAGGTGCGTGAGCATGCCCGCCTCGTACGGGGACAGCGGGTCGGGGCAGGCCGCGTCCAGCTCGTCGAGGCCGACGTGCGCGCGGCCCTGCGAGGTCTCCAGGACGGCCCGGTCGAATTCCATGCAGGTGGAGTCGGCGCCGGAGCCTTGGGCCAGGTCGGAATAGGGGGTCAGCAGGCGGCCCAGCACGGTGACGCGGGCGCGCACCCGGTCCCGTACGGGGGTGGGGGCGATGTCCGTGAACTCCAGCCGGATCGTGGGCCGGATCTCGGACTCGCCGCCGGGCTCGGCGGGGTGCAGGTGAAGCCGGCCCATCGGGTCGCTGCCGTCGAGGTGGCGGACCTCGGAGCGCAGTCCGTCGGTCACCACGGTCATGGAGTGCGCGGCGGTCAGGATCGACCGGATGCGCTCGGCATCGGTGGGCCGGTCGGCCGGGGTGGCGGGGGCACCGATCAGGCGCATGCGGATCTCTCCTCGTCCGAGTGACTTAGGTATGCCTAACCTAACCTATCTGGCTCTCCGAGAGTACCCGGGACGCTCGTGTCGTTGTTGGGCTGAACGGGTGAAACGCGAGAGGATGGGGGGATGCACATGAAGCGCACGGCCGAGGCGGCCCGGTGAGCAGGTACGACGTCACCGACGAACAGTGGGAGGGGCTCGCGCAGGTGGTCCCCCTGCGCAGTCGCAACGAATGGCCCTCCCGGGTGGACCACCGCACGATTCCCACGGCGCCCGGGGCGTCGGCGGCGGAGCAGCGGCGCTTCGTGGTGATCAGAGTTCAGATCTTCGCGGACGCGCGGGAGGTGGCGGAGTACCTGATCGCGCAGATCCCGGTCCTGCTCGACCTCACCGGGGCGGACAGCGAAGTGGCCAAGCGGATCCTGGACTTCAGCAGCGGCGTGGTCTTCGGCCTGGGCAGCGGGATGCACCGGGTGGACCGGAACGTCTTCCTGCTCGCGCCGGTGGGGACCGAGGTCGAGGGAATCGCGGCCGCGGCCGTCCCCCGATCGTAGGAAGGTCCCCGCGAGGGAACGGTTCGCCGGGGCCACGGGGGGTCCGGCGGGCCGTACCGTCCCGCGCATGGACGCCATTTCGGACGCGACGGCGGTAGGCGCGCCCACCGCCGTCGCGTTAGCCGACACCCCAGCCGATCCCGTTCCTTCTGTCGATCCCGTTCTCCCCGTCGCTCCCGTTCCGCCTGCCGTTGCGGTTGTCGACGACGCTCGGGCGGCCCAGGCCGCTGCCGCCGTGTCACCCGGAGCCTCGCCCGCGCCTCCTGCCGCCGGGGTGGCGGAAGGCGCCGCCCCGGTCGTGCCCGCGCAGCGGTATCCGCGGCCCGTGGTCACCGAGCTGCGGCTCTCCGCCTTCGGTCCGCACCGCTCGGCGGTCTTCCCGCTCGGCCCCCTCACCCTCTTCGCCGGGCCCAGCGGCAGCGGCAAGTCCCAGGCCCTGGCCGCCTACGAGGCCCTGGCCGCACTGGGTTCCGGAGCCACGCTGGAGGCGGCCTTCCCGGATCCGCGGGCCCGCATCCCCGACCGGGCCGTCCCCGACGCGCAGCGCCGGCGCGGCTTCCGGCTCGGCTGCACCGTGGACGGACCCGCCGGCCCGGTCCGGCTCGACCTCGCCGTCCAGGCCGAGCCCACGCTACGGATCGTCGGCGAACGGCTCTCCCAGGACGGGCAGATCCTGCTGGCCACCGCCCTGCGCGACCCCGGCCGACGCTCGGTCCAGGCCGCGTGGCTGACCGGCGGCGCCGTCGGTGTCACCCGGGCCCCGCTGCCCGACGACCGGCTCGGCACGGCGCTGCTCCCGCTCCGCGTCGCCGGTTCCACCGCGGGCCAGCGCCAGGTGCTGGCCGCCGCCGAACAAGTGGTCGTGGCCCTGCGCGCGGTGTTCCCGTGCGACCCCCGCCCGGACCGGATGCGGGCCGCCGTCGCGCCGGGCGAGGGCCGGCTGCTGGGCGACTGCGCCAATCTGGCCGATGTGCTGCGCCGGACCCGTAGCGAATGCGGCACCCGCCACGCGCTGTTGGCGGAGGCAGCCCGTACCGGTTGCGCCGGGGCCGTGGCAGGGCTGGATGTACGGACTCCCGGGGGCGGCGGCCTCATCGAGGCGGTGCTGGACCGGGGCACCGGCCGGCCCGCGACCGAGCTGGCCCGGCTGGGCGCGGGCGAACTCCACTTCCTCGCGCTGGCGCTGGTCCTGCTCACCGGGCCGGGGGTGCTGGCCATGGATCCCGCGGCCGAACTCCTCTCCGCGCGGCAGGCGCTGACGGTGCTGGCCGACGGCTTCGACCGGGGCCTCGACGGGCGCCAGAGCGCCGAGTTGCTGCGGCTGGCCCAGCTGTCCTGCGGCCGCGGCCACATCCGGCTCGTGGCCGCGGTGGGGGAGTCGACCGCGGCGGCCGCCCGCCACCTCCCGGGCGTCGCGATGGTAGACCTGAGGGCATGAACGAGACGCACCGCTCCGAGGAGCGGCTGGACCGATTGCAGCGCCGGCTCGTGCGGTTCGCGGCCGCCCGCGGCTGGGAGCCGTACCACACACCCAAGAACCTGGCGGTTGCGCTCAGTGTCGAGGCAGCCGAACTGGTGGAAATCTTCCAGTGGTTGACGCCCGAGCAGTCGGCGAAGGTCATGGAGACCCCGGAATCCGCCCACCGCGTGGCCGACGAGGTGGCCGACGTGCTCGCGTATCTGCTGCAGTTCTGTGAGGTTCTCGGGGTGGATGTGCTGGATGCGCTCGCCGCGAAGATCGAGAGGAACGAACTCCGCTTTCCCGTGCCGGATACATCGACACCGGATCGTCACTCTTCGGAGTGATGGGCTCATCCACAATCACATTTGTGTCCACATTTTCCGAATACCCCTGGCTTTACTGACTCCTTGCCCTCACGCTGGGTAGTGGTGAGGATGGCGGGATGTCGTGCGGACGGGGGACGGCATATGGATGCGGTACGGCTCATCGCGGCCGGCCGGCACGCGCTGGCACAGAGTGGGGTCGCGTGGGACATCGTGGGCGAGGCCTGGCAGGCCCAGGCGCTCGCGCAGGGCATAGGGAGCTATCTGGCGGTCACCGGGCCGCCGGAGCTGAGATCGGAGGCACGGGGACTGGGGGAAGCGGGAGGGAGAGGCTGCGGGGTGCTCGACCGGGCGGCCCTGCGCGGAGAGGGCAGCGCGCCCGAGTATCCGCCGAGAGCCGCGCAGTTGAGCGAGGTGTCGGACGTCCGGCAGGCGATGCTCGGACTCCAGGCGCTGCTGGGTGAAGTGGGGATAGCCCTGGTCGGGGTGGCCTGCGGGACGGACGACGAGGCCCTGTACTGGCAGTGCATAGAGTCGATCGACGCGGCCGACGAGTCGAGCGACCGGGTGCGGGCGATCCTGCGCCGCATGGTGGTCCGTGAGCGAGGTTCCGCCTCGGGCGTGGCCTGAGCGCGCCACGGATGGGGTCCCGCCGCGCTCGGCGGGACCCGCCTGGTCAGGAGGACCGGGAGGACGGACGCTCGCCCTCGGGGGTGCGGTCCGTGGAGGCCTGGAGGTCGGCGTCGAGCTGGGACAGGTCGGCGTTCAGCGCCGCCATCAGTTCTTCCATCTGCTGCAGCAGGCCCTTCGGCGCGCCGTCCCCCTGGGCGGGTACCGCAGGCTCCTGACCTGCCCGGTCGTGTGCTGCGTGCGCTGCGTGCGCTGCCTGTCCGGTCGGTCCGGTGTGTCGGTGGGTATCCGGCACGGCCTCGTGGGACATGGCGGCCTCCTCGGCCCTGGCCCTCCCAAGGCGGAAGGGGGCGGTGGACGCACCTGCGGGACGCCGCCGGCGCGCGGGCCGGGCGGTCCGGCTCCGTCCGAGCAACGATCACCGTCCGGGCCGGTCACTGGCGCGCCGGGGCGTGGGCCGTCCGGTTGACGAAGATTCACCCTGCCGGGGCGGGAAGTGCAGGATGGAGGGTATGGATCTTCGCATTTTCACCGAGCCCCAGCAGGGCGCGAGCTACGACACCCTCCTGACCGTCGCCAAGGCCACCGAGGATTTGGGCTTCGACGCGTTCTTCCGCTCCGACCACTATCTGCGCATGGGATCCTCCGACGGCCTGCCCGGCCCCACCGACGCCTGGATCACCCTGGCGGGCCTGGCCCGGGAGACCAAGCGGATCCGCCTCGGCACCCTGATGACGGCAGGAACCTTCCGGCTGCCCGGAGTCCTCGCCATCCAGGTGGCCCAGGTCGACCAGATGTCCGGCGGCCGCATCGAACTGGGCCTCGGCGCGGGCTGGTTCGAGGAGGAGCACAAGGCGTACGGGATCCCCTTCCCGACGGACCGGATGTCCCGGCTGGAGGAGCAGCTGGCCGTCGTCACCGGCCTCTGGGCCACCGAGGCCGGCGCCACCTTCGACCACGCGGGCAAGCACTACCGGGTGGAGAACTCGCCCGCGCTCCCCAAGCCCGCCCAGGCCAAGGTCCCCGTCCTCGTCGGCGGCCACGGAGCCAAGCGCACCCCGCGGCTCGCCGCCCGCTACGCGGACGAATTCAACATGCCCTTCGCGTCCATCGCGGACAGCGAGCGGCAGTTCGCCCGGGTCCGGGAAGCGGCCCAGGAGGCCGGGCGAGGGCCTGACGACCTCCGCTACTCCAACGCCCTCGTCGTGTGCGTGGGCAAGGACGACGCCGAGGTCGCCCGCCGGGCCGCCGCCATCGGCCGCGACGTCGACGAACTCAAGGCCAACGGCCTGGCCGGTTCGCCGGCCGAGGTCGTGGAGAAGATCGGCGCCTACGGGGCCGCCGGTGCCTCCCGCGTCTACCTCCAGTTGCTCGACCTCCACGACCTGGACCACCTGGAGCTGATCTCCGCCCAGGTGCTGTCCCAGGTCCGGTAGGAAAGGGGAAAGCCGTGCCCCGCGCGTCCGGCCCGCTCGCCGAAGCCCTGGCCCACCGGGCCGTACTCCTGGACGGCGGGCTCAGCAACCAACTCGCCGCCCAGGGCTGCGACCTGTCCGGCGATCTCTGGTCGGGCCGGGTGCTCGCCGAGCACCCGGACCACGTGGCGGCCGCCCACACGGCGTACGCCCGGGCCGGCGCCGAGGTACTGATCACCGCCAGTTACCAGGTCGGCTACGAGGCCTTCGCCGCCCACGGCCACGACCGTGCCGAGACCACCGCCCTGCTGCGGAGCAGTGTGCGCCTGGCCGCCCGGGTGGCCGAGGCCGCCGACCACGAGGTGTGGGTGGCCGCCTCCGTGGGCCCGTACGGAGCGGTGCTCGCGGACGGCTCCGAGTACCGCGGCCGGTACGGGCTGAGCGTGCGCGAGCTCGCCGCCTTCCACCGCCCCCGCATCGAGGCCCTGCTCGCCGCGGGCCCCGACGTCCTGGCCGTGGAGACGATCCCGGACACCGACGAGGCCGAGGCCCTGCTCACCGTCCTCGCGGAGACCGGCGCGCCCGCCTGGCTCTCCTGGACGGTGGCCGCCGGCCGTACCCGGGCCGGCCAACCCCTCGACGAGGCCTTCGCCCTCGCCGCCGCCTCCCCGCAGGTCATCGCGGTCGGCGTCAACTGCTGTGATCCGGCCGATGTCCTGCCCGCCCTCGAAGCGGCCGCCTCGGTCACCGAGAAACCGCTGCTGACCTACCCCAACGACGGCTCCGTCTGGAACGCCACCACCCGCACCTGGCACACACCCGAAGCCCCCGCCCCCTGGCCCACCGGCGCCTGGCGCGCCACCGGAGCCCGCCTCATCGGCGGGTGCTGCCGCATCGGCCCCGACCGGATCGCCGACCTGGCCGCGGCTGTTCACGGAAGGTGACCGTCACAGCCATCCGATGTGCCGCAGCACGGGGACGAGGCGCGTGACGGCGTACAGCACGGCAGGCGCGGCCTCGACGTCGTCGTCCAGCAGGGCGCAGAGCTGTCGCCTCGTCCGCCCGGGGTCACCCAGGAGTGCCTCCTTGCTGCCGATCTCGACGACGCCGTGGTCGTGCACGACCCGCAGCCGATCGGCCCCGCACAGCGCGCCGAGCTCACCGACCCCGGTCGGCCTGCGCCACTTCGGCCAGTCGCCGTCCCCCGGAAGCACGGACCAGGCGGTCATCCACGTCCGGCCGTCGTCGGTCCGGTACACGCCGGCGCGCCGCCGGTCGTGAAGCTTCGCCAAGGCCCTGGGCATCTCCGGCAGCACATCAGGCAGGTGCATCCGCACGTCCCGTTCGCCGTTCCGCCACCGGATGTCGCGAACGGTCAGCTCGGGGCGGCCGTCGACCGAGAGGGCCCGGTCCGTGGCGGTCCCCGAAGAGATCAGGCCCGAGCAGGTCTCTGCCGGTTCGATCGCCGTCTGCCGCGCGGGCGCGAGCGTGAGCCGCTCGCCGAGCGATATCGTCAAGGGTTCCCCCGGTCGGTCGGTCGACGGTAGGTGAGTCGACGAAGTGTTGCGCACCGGCGTCCGCGTGGTGCCCCGGTAGCGGAAATTCCCTGGTAGGCGGGGAGGACCGCGGACGATAATCGGCCGTGTGTTCCTGACGATCTCCACCACCGGCTCCCCTGAACGACCCGCCACCGACCTGGGCTACCTGCTGCACAAGCATCCCGGGAAGACGCAGGCGTTCTCCACCTCCCACGGCACCGCCCACGTGTTCTACCCCGAGGCCTCGGCCCAGCGGTGCACGGCGGCCCTGCTGCTGGAGGTGGACCCCGTCGCGCTCGTGCGGCGCGGCCGGGGCAAGGGCCGGGGCGGGGCGCCGGACGCCGCGCTCGCGCAGTACGTGAACGACCGGCCCTACGCCGCGTCCTCGCTGCTCGCCGTCGCCCTCAGCGGAGTGTTCCGTACCGCGCTCAAGGGGCAGTGCGCCACCCGCCCGGAGCTGCCGGAGCAGGTCCGGCCGCTGCGCGTCGAGATCCCGGTGCTGCCCGCCCGCGGCGGCGCCGAGCTCGTGCACCGGCTGTTCGGTCCGCTCGGCTGGGACCTCGTACAGGCCGACGCCGTACCGCTCGACGAGCAGTTCCCGGAATGGGGGGACTCCCGCTACGTACGGCTCGTCCTGGAGGGCGAGCTGCGCCTCGCCGACGCGCTGCGGCAGCTCTACGTCCTGCTGCCGGTCCTGGACGACGCCAAGCACTACTGGATCTCCCCGGACGAGGTCGACAAGCTGCTGCGCGCCGGAGACGGCTGGCTGGCGGCCCACCCCGAGCACGCTCTGATCACCTCCCGCTACCTGGCCCGGCACAAGCGGCTGACCCAGGACGCCATCGAGCGCCTGGAACTGGTCCGCCTCGCCGAGGCCGACGGCAGTGAGGTCGAGGAGATCGACAACGCGGTCGACGAGACCCGCGACACCGAGGAGCGGCCCGTGCCGCTCGCCGTGCAGCGGCGCGAGGCGATCCTCGTCGCCCTGCGGTCCGCAGGCGCGCAGCGGGTGCTGGACCTCGGCTGCGGCCAGGGGCAGTTGCTCCAGGCGCTGCTCGGGGACCCGACGTACACCGAGATCGTCGGCATGGACGTGTCCGTACGGGCCCTGCAGATCGCGGCCCGCCGGCTGCGGCTGGACCGGATGGGCGAACGGCAGAGCGCGCGCCTGAAGCTCCTGCAGGGCTCGCTCGCCTACACCGACAAGCGGCTGGCGGGCTACGACGCGGCCGTGCTCAGCGAGGTCATCGAGCACCTGGACCCGGAGCGGCTGCCCGCGCTGGAGTATGCGGTGTTCGGCTCGGCCCGCCCCCGTACGGTCCTCGTCACCACTCCCAACGTCGAGTACAACGTGCGCTGGGAGACCCTGCCCGCCGGGCACGTCCGCCACGGCGACCACCGCTTCGAGTGGAGCCGCGAGGAGTTCCGCGCCTGGGCCGACGAGGTCGCGCGGCGCCACGGCTACGGGGTGCGGTACGTGCCCGTCGGCGACGACGACCCCGAGGTCGGCCCGCCGACCCAGATGGCCGTCTTCACCCAGCACGACGGCATCGACACCACCGCGGCCACCGACACCGCCGCGGCCACCGACACCGCCGCGGTCACCGACACCGCCGCGGTCACCGACACCTCCGCGACGACGGACACCACCGAGCCCGCCGCCACCGACACCGGCGCGGCGACCGACACCACCGAGACCCCGAAGGAGGGCGAGGCAGCATGACCGGTACCGAGACCCCCCGTACGCGCACACTTCCCGTCACCGACCTGTCCCTCGTCGTCCTGATCGGGGCCACCGGATCGGGCAAGTCCACCTTCGCCCGCAAGCACTTCAAGGCCACCGAGGTCATCTCCTCCGACTACTGCCGGGGCCTGGTCTCCGACGACGAGAACGACCAGAGCGCCAGTCGCGACGCCTTCGACGTCCTGCACTACATCGCGGGCAAGCGCCTCGCGGCCGGCCGGCTCACCGTCGTCGACGCCACCAGCGTCCAGCCCGACGCCCGCCGGCAGCTCGTCCAGCTCGCCCGCGAGCACGACGTCCTGCCCATCGCCATCGTCCTGGACATGCCCGAGCAGGTCTGCGCCGAGCGCAACGCCACCCGCCCCGACCGGGCCGGCCTGCCCCGCGCGGTCATCCAGCGGCACCGCCGCGACCTGCGGCGCTCGCTGCGCGGCCTGGAACGCGAGGGCTTCCGCAAGGTCCACGTCCTGCGCTCCGTCGAAGAGGCCGAGAGCGCCGAGGTGGTCCTGGAGAAGCGGTTCAACGACCTCACCCACCTCACCGGCCCCTTCGACATCGTCGGAGACATCCACGGCTGCTCCTCCGAGTTGGAGACCCTGCTCGGAAAGCTCGGCTACGAGGACGGGGTCCACCCCGAGGGCCGCACCGCCGTCTTCGTCGGCGACCTCGTCGACCGCGGACCCGACAGCCCCGGCGTGCTGCGCCGCGTCATGGGCATGGTGAAGTCCGGCAACGCCCTGTGCGTGCCCGGGAACCACGAGAACAAGCTCGGCCGTTATCTGAAGGGCTCCAAGGTCCAGCGGACCCACGGCCTCGCCGAGACCATCGAGCAGTTGGAGGGTGAGCCGGAGGAGTTCGTCGAGGAGGTGCGGGAGTTCATCCGCGGCCTCGTCAGCCACTACGTCCTCGACGGCGGCAAGCTGGTGGTCTGCCACGCAGGCCTGCCCGAGAAGTACCACGGCCGCACCTCCGGCCGGGTCCGCTCGCACGCCCTCTACGGGGAGACCACCGGCGAGACCGACGAGTTCGGCCTGCCCGTGCGCTACCCGTGGGCCGAGGACTACCGGGGCAAGGCCGCCGTGGTCTACGGACACACCCCGGTCCCCGACACCACCTGGATCAACAACACCATCTGCCTCGACACCGGTGCCGTCTTCGGCGGCCGGATGAGCGCCCTGCGCTGGCCCGAGCGCGAACTGGTCGACGTACCGGCCGAGAAGGTCTGGTACGAGCCGGTCAAGCCGCTCGTCGCCGAGGCCCCGGGCGGGCCCTGGGGGTCCCCCCGGACGGAGTCTGGGGGTGGGCGCCCGCTCGACCTGGCCGACGTGCACGGCCGCCGGGTCGTGGAGACCCGGCACCTGGGCAACGTCAACGTGCGCGAGGAGAACGCGGCGGCGGCCCTGGAGGTCATGAGCCGCTTCGCCGTGGACCCCCGGCTCGTCCCGTACCTCCCGCCGACCATGGCGCCCACGGCCACCTCCCGCGAGGACGGCTACCTGGAGCACCCGGCCGAGGCCTTCGCCCAGTACCGCAAGGACGGCATCGCCCAGGTGGTGTGCGAGGAGAAGCACATGGGCTCCCGCGCCACGGTCCTCGTCTGCAAGGACGCCGACGCGGCCCGGACCCGCTTCGGCGTCGACGGCCCGACCGGATCCGTCTACACCCGCACCGGGCGGCCCTTCTTCAAGGATCCGGCGATGACCGAGGAGGTCCTCACCCGGCTGCGCTCGGCGATCACCGACGCCGGCCTCTGGGAGGAGCTCGACACCGACTGGCTGCTGCTCGACGGTGAACTCCTGCCCTGGTCGCTGAAGTCCACCGGCCTGCTGCGCAACCAGTACGCCGCCGTGGGCGCGGCCTCCGGCGCCGTCTTCCCGGGCGCCATCGCCGCCTTGGAGGCGGCCACCGCCCGGGGCGTCGAGACCGGCGAGCTGCTGGAGCGCCAGCGCGGCCGGGCCGCCGACGCGGCCGCCTTCACCGACTCCTACCGGCGCTACTGCTGGACCACCGACGGGCTGGAGGGCGTACGGTTCGCGCCGTTCCAGCTGCTGGCGGTGGCCGGGCGGTCGCTGGCCGCGGTGCCCCACGACGAGCAGCTGTTCTGGCTGGACCGCCTGGTCGCCGCGGACGAGGCGGCCGGTACCGGGCTGCTGCGCCGCACCGGCCGGATCCTGGTGGACACCGCGGACGAGGACTCCGTACGGGCCGGCACCGACTGGTGGCTGGAACTGACGGCCGCCGGCGGCGAGGGCATGGTCGTCAAGCCGCTCCAGGCGTACGCCAAGGACGGCAAGGGCCGACTGGTCCAGCCCGGGGTCAAGGTGCGCGGACGCGAGTACCTGCGGATCATCTACGGCCCGGAGTACACCCGCCCGGACCACCTGGAGAGGCTGCGGGAGCGGTTCCTCGGGCACAAGCGCTCGCTCGCCCTGCGCGAGTACGCGCTCGGGCTGGAGGCGCTGGACCGGCTGGCGGCCGACGAGCCGCTGTGGCGGGTCCACGAGGCGGTCTTCGCGGTGCTCGCCCTGGAGTCGGAGCCGGTCGACCCCCGCCTGTGAGCCGAAGCCGGTACCGCCGCGGGACCGGGCCGCGTCAGCACGGCCCGTAAAGGAGTGGCCCCCGTACGGCCTCGAATTAGGTCGTATGGGGGAACTTTCACGGAGAACTCCGGGAAACCCACCGGCGGGATCGTTCATCCAGGGCAGCGGAATGTCCGCGACCCTGGAAGGACGGAACGTCACCTATGAAGATGACCGCGCGCGGAAGCATTGCGGCGCTCATGACCTGTATGGCTGCGGCCGGTGCGGCCACCCCGGCCATGGCCCAGTCGGTGCCGGTCGGTGTCCCGCTGGACGCCGTGAAGACCACGCTGGGCGTGGACGTCCCGCGCGTGGACACCGGCGTACCGGTGCCGGTCGCTGGAGCGCCCGAGTCCCCCCGCTTCCACAAGGGGAACATGCTCCCGACCCCACTGCTCCCCTCGGTCCCGATCGGCACCGAGCTCGGCCGCACCCTCGTCACCTCCCCGGTGCCGAACCTGCTGGGCAAGCCGGAGACGGACGGCAAGGGTTCCGTCGAGGCGCCGGCCACCGATCTGCTCGCCCGGACCCCCGGTCTGGTCGCCGGCGGTCTGCTGACGATGCCGGACGCCTCCAACTCCGGGGTGCCGAACCTGACCATGCCCGAACTGGGCCTGACCGCACCGGAGCTCACCGGCGCTCCCTCGGCGCTTCTCGGCCTCGCCACCCCTCGCTGAGCGGACGCCGGGTCAAAAAGCCGTTCGGTCTGGGAATGTGTACGGCATGGGATTCCATGTCGACTCCGAGACCGGGCGGCTTCGCCGCGTCATCCTCCACCGGCCCGACCTGGAGCTGAAGCGGCTCACACCGAGCAACAAGGACGCGCTCCTCTTCGACGACGTGCTGTGGGTGCGCCGGGCCCGCCAGGAGCACGACGGCTTCGCGGACGTGCTGCGGGACCGGGGCGTGGAGGTCCACCTCTTCGGTGACCTCCTGTGCGAGGCCCTCGACATCCCGGAGGCGAGACACCTCGTACTGGACCGGGTCTTCGACGAGAAGGAGTACGGGCCGCTCGCCACGGACCACCTGCGGTCGGTCTTCGACGGGCTGACCTCGGCCGAGCTGGCGGAGGCGCTGGTCGGCGGGATGACCAAGCGGGAGTTCCTGGAGCGGCACGCCGAGCCGGTGTCGGTGCGCTTCCACGCGCTGGACCTGGACGGTTTCCTGCTGGGCCCGCTGCCCAACCACCTCTTCACCCGGGACACCTCCGCCTGGATCTACGACGGGGTGTCCATCAACGCGATGCGCTGGCCCGCCCGGCAGCGCGAGACGGTCCACTTCGAGGCGATCTACAAGCACCACCCGCTCTTCACCACCTCCGGCGCCTTCCACTACTGGTCGCAGGGGCAGTCCGACTATCCCTCGACCATCGAGGGAGGGGACGTCCTGGTCATCGGCAACGGGGCGGTGCTGATCGGGATGAGCGAGCGGACGACCCCGCAGGCGGTGGAGATGCTGGCGCGCGGCCTGTTCGCAGCCGGTTCGGCGACATCCATCGTGGCGCTCGACATGCCCAAGTCGCGGGCGTTCATGCACCTGGACACGGTGATGACGATGGTCGACGGAGATACGTTCACGCAGTACGCGGGGCTCGGCATGCTCCCCTCCTACACGATCGAGCCCGGCGGCGGCCCGCACGAGCTGAAGGTCACCGACCACCCCGAGGACCACATGCACCGGGCCATCGCCGGGGCGCTCGGTCTGGACTCGATCCGGGTGCTGACCGCGACGCAGGACGTGCACTCGGCGGAGCGCGAGCAGTGGGACGACGGGTGCAACGTGCTGGCCGTGGAGCCGGGGGTGGTGGTGGCGTACGAGCGGAACGTGACGACCAACACGCACCTGCGCAAGATGGGTATCGAGGTGATCGAGATCCCGGGCAGCGAGCTGGGGCGGGGCCGGGGCGGGCCGCGCTGCATGAGCTGTCCCGTCGAGCGGGACGCGGTCTGAGGCGGCCGGATCTGGGGGAGAGGGCCCGGACCTGGGGGAGAGGTTCCGGGCCCGGGGAAAAGACCCCGGGCCCGGTCTGTATATCAATACAGAGGATCGTATAGACTTCCACCATCCCCTGTCACCGTGACGCTGGAGCGACCCCATGGCCACCGACCTCGCCGGCCGTAGTTTTCTCAAGGAGCTGGATTTCACGGCCGCCGAGTTCCGCGGTCTGGTCGAGCTGGCCGCCGACCTGAAGGCGGCCAAGAAGGCCGGGGTCGAGCAGCGCCACCTCCAGGGCAGGAACATCGCGCTGATCTTCGAGAAGACCTCGACGCGGACCCGCTGCGCCTTCGAGGTCGCCGCCGCGGACCAGGGTGCGCACACCACCTACCTGGACCCGGCCGGCTCCCAGATGGGACACAAGGAGTCGGTCAAGGACACCGCCCGGGTGCTCGGCCGGATGTTCGACGGGATCGAGTACCGGGGTGACAGCCAGCAGGCCGTCGAGGAACTCGCCACCCACTCGGGCGTCCCCGTCTTCAACGGCCTCACCGACGACTGGCACCCGACCCAGATGCTGGCCGACCTGCTCACCATGACCGAGCACACCACCAAGCCGCTCGACCGGATCGCCTTCGCCTACCTCGGCGACGCCCGCTTCAACATGGGCAACTCCTACCTCGTGACCGGTGCGCTGCTGGGTATGGATGTACGGATCGTCGCGCCCCGGGCCTACTGGCCCGCCGAGTCGGTGGTGGCCGAGGCCCGGGCGCTCGCGGCGGAGAGCGGCGCCCGGCTCACCCTGACCGAGGAGGTCACCGAGGGGGTCGTCGGCGCGGACTTCGTCGTGACCGACATCTGGGTGTCGATGGGGGAGCCCAAGGAGGTCTGGGACGAGCGGATCGCGGCCCTGTCGCCGTACGCGGTGACCATGGACGTGCTGCGCGCCACCGGGAACCCGGACGTGAAGTTCATGCACTGCCTGCCGGCCTTCCACGACCTCGGCACCAAGGTGGCCCGGGAGATCCACGAGCGGCACGGGCTCGACTCCCTGGAGGTGACGGACGAGGTGTTCGAGTCGGAGCACTCCATCGTCTTCGACGAGGCCGAGAACCGGCTGCACACCATCAAGGCCGTGCTCGTCGCCACCCTCGGCCGACCCGGCCGAGGTGACGCATAGTCATGCGCGGGTGGGCCCGGTCCGCTGCGCGGGCAGGGTGAACCACACGGCCTTGCCGTGCGGGGTGCGGCGGTGGCCGCAGTCGGAGCTCAGGCTCCGGATCAGCAGCAGGCCGCGGCCGTGCTCCTGCCACGGGTCGGGTCGGCCGGCGTCCGGACGGGCCGACAGGTCGCCGGGCGGGCAGGGGTCGCCGTCGTGGACCTCGACCTGGCAGCCGTTCGCCAGCAGTTCCACGACCAGCTCGATCGGGGCGCCGGAGCTGGTGTGCTCCACGGCGTTGGCGACCAGCTCCGCCGTCAGGAGCTCCGCGGTGTCCCGGTCGGCGGGTGCGTCGGCGTCGGCCAGCGCGGTGCGGACGAGGGCGCGGGCGAGGGGTACGGCGGCCGCGGTGTGGGGCAGGGCGATCCGCCAGGCGGAGGCGTCGGGCAAGGAAGGTGCATCCGTTCCGGGGTCGGGGGGTCGGCTTCGGGCTCGGATCGGGGTCGATGGCGAGGTCGGGGTCAGGGCCGGGGTCGGGGTCGGGGTCGGGGTCGGGAAAGTGAACATCCCACTTTCAACGATACGAAGTCGAATTCTCATTCCGTGGCCGCCCCCCGGATCCTCGATCCGCCCCGCGACGCGAATTTGTCGCGCTTCTGTGACGGCAGTCACGATCTGGTGATACCGTCGGTGAGGTGAGCCCCTTCATCGGTTCCACACCAGCGACCGAACGGTGGCACCACCTCCGGGTCACCCGGCAGGACGGCGTCGCCACCGTCACCTTCGACCGCCCCGAAAAGCTCAACGCGCTCACCTTCGGCGCCTACGCCGACCTGCGCGATCTGCTCGGCGAACTGTCCCGTGAGCGCTCCGTACGCGCCCTCGTGCTCGGCGGCGAGGGGCGCGGCTTCTGCTCCGGCGGAGACGTGGACGAGATCATCGGCGCCACCCTCGCCATGGACACCGCCCAGCTCCTCGACTTCAACCGGATGACCGGCCAGGTGGTCCGCGCCCTCCGCGAATGCCCCTTCCCGGTGATCGCCGCCGTGCACGGGGTGGCCGCCGGAGCCGGCGCCGTCCTCGCCCTCGCCGCCGACTTCCGGATCGCCGACCCCACCGCCCGCTTCGCCTTCCTCTTCACCCGCGTCGGCCTCTCCGGCGGCGACATGGGCGCGGCCTACCTGCTGCCCCGGGTCGTCGGCCTCGGCCACGCCACCCGCCTGCTGATGCTCGGAGAGCCCGTACACGCGGCCGAGGCGGAGCGGATCGGCCTGCTCAGCGAGCTCACCGAGGAGGGCAAGGCCCACGTACGGGCCGCCGAACTCGCCGCGCGCCTGGCCGCGGGCCCCGCCCTCGCCCACGCGCAGACCAAGGCGCTGCTCACCGCCGAGCTCGACATGCCCCTGGCGGCGTCCGTGGAACTGGACGCCAACACCCAGGCCCTGCTGATGCACGGCCAGGACTACGCGGAGTTCCACGCCGCCTTCACCGGGAAGCGGCCGCCGGAGTGGAAGGGCAGGTAGCCACATGACTCCTGGTGCCATGCGGGTCGCCGTCGTCGGCGGGGGACCGGGAGGGCTCTACGCCGCCGCGCTGCTGGCCCGCCAGGGCCACACGGTGGAGGTCTGGGAGCGCAACGCCCCGGACGACACCTTCGGCTTCGGCGTGGTGCTCTCGGACGAGACCCTCGGCGGCATCGAGCGGGCCGACACCGTCGTCCACACGGCCCTGAGCGCGGAATTCGTGCGCTGGGACGACGTGGACATCGTGCACCGCGGCCGGCTGCTGACCTCCGGCGGCCACGGCTTCGCGGCCGTCGGTCGGCGCCGGCTGCTGGAGATCCTGCACGAGCGCTGCGCCGGCCTCGGCGTCCGCCTCCGCTTCCGCTCCGAGGCCCCGGCCGTGGCCGAACTCGCCGCCTCCTACGACCTGGTGGTCGCGGCCGACGGGGTGCACAGCGCGATCCGGGAAGCCGGCGCCGCGCACTACGGGCCGACGCTGACCGGCGGACGCTGCCGCTACATCTGGCTCGCCGCCGACTTCGCCTTCGACGCCTTCCGCTTCGAGATCGCGGAGACCGAGCACGGGGTCATGCAACTGCACGCCTACCCCTACTCCGCCGACGCCTCCACGGTGATCGTCGAGATGCGCGACGAGGTGTGGCGGGCGGCCGGCTTCGATTTGTGCGACGAGGACGAGGCCGCGGCCCGCTGCGCCAAGATCTTCAGCGAGGCCCTGCGCGGACGCCCGCTGCACGGCAACCGCTCCACCTGGACGCAGTTCCGTACCGTCGTCAACGAGCGCTGGTCGCACGAGAACGTCGTCCTGCTCGGCGACGCCGCGCACACCGCCCACTTCTCCATCGGATCCGGCACCAAACTGGCCGTGGAGGACGCGCTCGCGCTTGCCGAGGCGGTGGGCGCCGCCCCCGGCGACGTCCCGGCCGCCCTCGCCGCGTACGAGGCGGCACGCCGTCCGGCGGTCGCCAGCACCCAGCGGGCGGCGGCGGCGAGCCGGCAGTGGTTCGAGGAGATCGCCGGATACGTCGACCAGCCCGCCCGGCAGTTCGCCTTCAACCTCCTCACCCGCAGCCGCCGGGTCACGCACGACAACCTGCGGCTGCGCGACGCACGCTTCACGCGGGCGGTCGAGAAGGACTTCGGCTGCCCCGACGGCACCCCCGCGATGTTCACCCCCTTCACCCTGCGGGGCCTGACCCTGCGCAACCGGGTCGTCGTCTCACCGATGGACATGTACTCGGCCCAGGAGGGCGTGCCGGGCGACTTCCACCTCGTCCACCTGGGCGCTCGGGCCCTCGGCGGCCCCGGCCTGGTGATGACCGAGATGGTCTGCGTGTCCGCCGAGGGCCGGATCACCCCCGGCTGCGCCGGCCTCTACACCCAGGAACAGGCGGCCGCCTGGAAGCGGATCGCCGATTTCGTCCACACCTCGGCGCCCGGCACCGCCCTCGGCGTCCAGCTCGGCCACGCGGGCCGCAAGGGCTCGACCCGGGTGATGTGGGAGGGCATGGACGACCCCCTGCCCGAGGACAACTGGCCGCTGGTGGCCGCCTCCGCGCTGCCTTACCGGCCCGGTGTCTCGGCGCTCCCGCGCGCCCTCGGGCGGCACGACATGGACGCGTTGCGCTCCGAGTTCGCGGCCGCCGCCGTCCGCGCCGCCGACGCGGGGTTCGACCTGCTCGAACTGCACTGCGCCCACGGCTATCTGCTCTCCGGGTTCCTGTCCCCACTGACCAACCACCGTGACGACGAGTACGGCGGCTCCCTGGAGAACCGGCTCCGATTCCCGCTGGAGGTCTTCGACGCGGTCCGCGCCGTGTGGCCCGAGGACCGCCCGATGACGGTCCGCCTCTCGGCCACGGACTGGGCACCCGGGGGCACCTCGCCCGAGGAGTCGGTACGGATCGCGGCCGCCTTCGCCGCCCGGGGCGCGGACGCCATCGACGTCTCCACGGGTCAGGTGGTCGCGGACGAGGCCCCCGAGTACGGGCGCTCGTACCAGACCCCGTACGCCGACCGGATCCGGGGCGCCCTCGGTGTACCCGTCATCGCGGTCGGTGCCATCTCCTCCTGGGACGACGTGAACTCCCTGCTCCTGGCCGGCCGTGCCGACCTGTGCGCGCTGGGCCGCCCCCACCTCTACGACCCCCATTGGACCCTGCACGCGGCAGCCGAGCAGTCCTACGAAGGCCCGGGCGCGCCCTGGCCGGCCCCGTACCGCGCGGGCAGCCGCCCCCCACCGACGGGACGCGGCTAGCCCGTGTCATCCCGATCAGGACGCGACGATCTCGGTGCGGTCCTCGACCGGGGTGTAGCCCAGCCGGAGGTAGACGCCGTTGCTCGTGGGGTTGGCCAGGTCCGTGAAGAGCAGGACCTCGGCGGCGCCCGTCGCGTACGCCGCTTCGCTCGCCGCGTGCGTGACCCCGGCGGCGTAGCCGCGGCCGCGGTGCTCCGGCGGGGTGTAGACCGGGCCGATGCGGGAGGCCGAGCCGATGGCTCGGAAGAAACCGGCCAGTGAGACGGGGACCCCGGCCCGTTCCCACAGCAGGGCTCCGCCGTAGGAGATCCGGTCGCGCAGCACGGCCTCGGAGGCGCTGCCCGGCACACCCGACTCGGCCTTGAAGGCCGTGACCCACTCCAGCAGCAGCGGAAGGTCGGCCTCGGTGGCGGGCCGGGCCCGCCCGGCCGGGGCTGGGTCCGGGGCGGCCAGTGCGGCCAGCCGGTACAGGCGCAGCTCCTCGGCGGTCCGGGTGGGCCGACCCCAGGTCTCTGCCAGCACCCGGGCGTCCGCGCGGCGGGCATTGAGCGCGCGGACCCCGGCGAGCAGCGGCTCGGTGGTGAGCGCCGCCCCCAGCGCGCGGACCGCCTCCTCGGGCAGCGCGCCGAGATACAGCGGGAACGGCGGGGTGCACAGCAGGCCGCCGGCGACGGCGCCGTCGGATCCGGTCCACCAGCCGAAGAAGGGGGTACCGTCGCCATAGGTGTCGGTACCGCGCCGCGCCAGACGGTCGGTCACGGTCAGCAGGACGGTGTTGGGGACAGGCCGGGCGGCCAGGGCAGGGCCCGCCGCGCGCACGAAGGCCGCCAGATCTGTGGTGAAGGTCCAGTTCATGTCCCATCGTGACGCGGCACGCGCCCCGCCCGCACCCGGATTTCCGCCCCGGACCCGGTCCGCGAGGCGCTTCCTACCGGGGCAGACCGTCCCGCCACCACGGCGGCACGTTGTCCGGTCCGGCCCGGCCCGGCCCGGCCCGGGCCCGGTCACGGTCACGGTCGCGCGAAGCGCTCCCCGGCGGCGCGCAGCCGTTCGTGCAGCTCGGCGAAGACGGCCGCCGCCCGGTCGCCCGGCCAGTTGGCCGGGAGCAGTTCCCGCGGCAGGCCCGGGTCGGCGTACGGCAGCCGGCGCCAGGTGTCCAGCGCGAGGAGGTAGCCCCGGTAGGCCTCCTCCGGGGTCGGCTCCGGGCCCGTCCGCAGGGCGCGCAGGACGGGTTCGTGCAGGTCCAGGAATTCCTCGTGCTGCTTGGCCAGGGCCGCCAGGTCCCACCAGCGGGCCACCGCCTCGGCGGCCGGGGCGAAACCGAGGTGGGCGCCGCGGAACAGCTCCACGTACGGCGTCAGGTGCAGCCGCTCCAGGGTGTGCGCGGTCTCCTCGGCCAGCCGGGCCGGGGCGATCCACACGCCCGGCGCCACCGCGCCGAAACCGAGCCGGGCCAGCCGCGAACGCAGCAGGTGCCGCTTGTTCCGCTCCTGTTCCGGGACCGAGAACACCGCCACCAACCACTCGTCCGACAGCCGCGGGCTGCCGTAGATCCGGCGGTCGCCGTCGTCCAGCAGCTGCCGGGCCTCCTCGGAGAGCCCGTACGCCGCCGAACCGTCCGCCGTGCGTTCGGGCAGCAGGAAGCCGCGCCGCTTCAGCCGGGACACCGACGAGCGGACGGACGGGGCGTCCACGCCGGCCGCGCCCAGCAGGCGGATCAGCGCGGCCACCGGGACCGGCCCCTCGAAGGCCCGCCCGTAGGCTCCGTAGAACGTGACGATCAGGGATCGCGGAGTGTGCTGCTCGACCACGGTTTCACTCTAGATCCTGTGGGGCGGGTCGGGTCGGGCGTCGGGATCACGCAGCCGGAACCGCTGCAGTTTGCCCGTCGCGGTACGCGGGAGGGCGGGGAGGAAGACGAAGGAGCGCGGGCACTTGTGCGGGGCCAGCTCCGCCCGCATGAAGGTACGCAGCACCTCCTCCGTCAGCACCGCGCCGTCGCGGGCCACGGTGTACGCCACCACGATCTGCCCGCGTCGCTCGTCCGGGAGGCCCACCACCGCCGCCTCCACCACGTCCGGGTGGCGCAGCAGCGCCTCCTCCACCTCGGGGCCCGCGATGTTGTAGCCCGCCGATACGATCATGTCGTCGGCCCGGGCGACATAGCGGAAGTAGCCCTCCGGATCGCGGACGTAGGTGTCACCGGTCAGGTTCCATCCGTCCCGTACGTACTCGCCCTGCCGTGGATCGGCCAGATAGCGGCAGCCCACCGGGCCGCGCACGGCCAGCAGCCCCGGCTCGTCGTCCGGGACCGGCCGGCCGGCCCGGTCCACCACCCGGGCCTCCCAACCCGGGACCACCCGACCCGTCGTGCCGGGCCGGATGTCCTCGTCGGCGGCGGAGATGAAGATGTGCAGCAGCTCGGTCGCCCCGATGCCGTTGATGATGCGCAGGCCGGTCCGCTCGTACCAGGCCTGCCAGGTGGCGGCGGGCAGGTTCTCCCCCGCCGAGACGCAACGGCGCAGCGCCGACAGGTCGTACATGCCCACGTCGTACGGGCCCAGCGCGTCCAGCATCGTCCGGTACGCGGTGGGCGCGGTGAACAGCACCGTCACCCGGTGCTCCGCGAGCGCGGGCAGCAACCGGCGCGGCACCGCCTCCTCCAGCAGCAGCGCCGAGGCCCCGGCGCGCAACGGGAAGACGACCAGCCCGCCGAGGCCGAAGGTGAAACCGAGCGGGGGGCTGCCCGCGAAGACGTCGTCGGGGCGGGGCCGCAGCACGCTGCGGGAGAAGGTGTCGGCGACCGCGAGCAGGTCACGGTGGAAGTGCATGCAGCCCTTGGGTCGACCGGTGGTCCCGGAGGTGAAGGCGATCAGGGCGACGTCGTCCGCGGAGGTCGGGGCGGCCGGGAACGGCTCGGGGTGCCTCTCGGCCAGCCGGAGCAGATCGTCCGGGGCGGTGCCCCCGTACACGGTGATCCGCAGCCCCGGCACCTCCGCCTTGACCAGGTCGTCCAGCACGTCCGCGTGGCACAGCGCGTGCCCCACCCGGGCCATCGCGCACACCGTGGCCAGCTCCTGCGCGCGCTGCTGCGGCAGTACGGTGACCGCCACCGCGCCCGCCTTCATCACCGCGAGCCAGCAGGCCGCGAGCCAGGGGCCGGTGGGTCCGCGTAGGAGCACCCGGTTGCCGGGGACCACGCCGAGGTCGGCGACGAGGGTGTGGGCCAGGCGGTCCACCCGCTCGCGCAGGCCTCCGTACGTCCACACCTCGCCCGTCGAGCTGCGGAAGGCCGGGCGATCGGCGCCGGCCGGACCGAACCGGGCGATCGTGGCGTCGAGCAGCTCGGCCCCGCAGTTCAGGCGGTCCGGATAGGCCAGTTCGGGCAGATCGAAGACGAGCTCCGGCCAGGTGTCCGCGGGTGGCAGATGGTCGCGGGCGAAGGTGTCGATGTGAGCGGAAGGCTTGAGGTCCAAGGCGGGTCGCCCCCCTTGCAGCGGTCCGGGGTGGGGTGGAGCCGGCCGTGCGGTAGTTCTCCCGGCCACGCCGGAAGGTCCTTCCAGGAGCGTATCGTGATGGTGACGGCAGTCAACAGGACGCGATAGATGCGGGGATATTCGGATGACCGGATTCGCGCTCGGGGTGGACCAGGAGGAGTGGTGCGGGCAGTTGCGCGCACTGGCGGCGGAGCGGCTGCGGCCACTGGCCGAGAAGGGGGAACCGGGGCGGGTCAACCGGCCGCTGCTGGCGGCGTTGGGCGAGCTGGGCCTGCTGGAGCGGGTGTTCGCCTCGGGCGCGCTGGAACTGTGCCTGCTGCGGGAGTCCCTCGCCTACGGTTGCACGGAGGCCGAGACGGCGCTCGCCCTGCAGGGGCTCGGGGCGTACCCGGTGCTACGCGCGGGGAGCGAGCGGCAGCGGGAGCGCTGGCTGCCGGGAGTACGCGCCGGGCGGACGGTGGCCGCCTTCGCGCTGAGCGAGCCGGGGGCGGGCTCGGACGCGGCGGCACTGGCCCTGGCGGCGACCGCCGATCCGGCGGCCGATGGCGATGGCGATGGCGATGGGGATGGCGACGGCCGTGGCTGGCGGCTCAGCGGTGAGAAGTGCTGGATCTCCAACGCCCCCGAGGCGGACTTCTACACCGTGTTCGCCCGAACGGGGGAGGGGCCGGGGGCGAAGGGGGTCTCGGCGTTCCTGGTCCCGGCCGACCGCCCCGGACTCTCCGGCGCGGCCCTGGACATGCTCTCCCCGCACCCCATCGGCTCCCTCACCTTCGATGGGGTACCGGTCGGCCCGGGGGACCTGCTCGGCGAACCCGGGCGGGGGTTCCGCGTCGCGATGGACACCCTGAACCTCTTCCGGCCGAGCGTCGGCGCCTTCGCGGTGGGCATGGCCCGGGCCGCGCTGGACGCGACGCTCGCGTACACGGCGGACCGGACCGCCTTCGGCGGAACGCTGAGCGACCTCCAGGCGGTGGCGCACCGGGTGGCCGAGATGGCCACCCGTACGGAGGCGGCCCGGCTGCTGGTGTACGCGGCGGCCGGAGCCTACGACCGTGGCGCGGGGGACGTACCGCGCCGGGCGGCGATGGCGAAGCTGCTGGCCACGGAGACGGCCCAGTACGTGGTGGACCACGCGGTCCAACTGCACGGCGCGGTCGCCCTCCAGCGCGGCCACCTGCTCGAACACCTCTACCGGGAGGTACGGGCACCGCGGATCTACGAGGGGGCGAGCGAGGTGCAGCGCACGATCATCGCGAAGGAGTTGTACGCGGGGGCCGCGGGAGCCGCGGGCGCGGCGGGGATGGCGGGGGTGACGGCGCGATGAGCCTGGACCGGATCAACCCGGCGGAGCTGTCGCCCGCGACGGGCTTCTCGCACGCGGTCGCGGCGACCGGAAGCCGGCTGGTGTTCCTGGCGGGCCAGACCGCGTTGGACGGCGCGGGCAAGGTGGTCGGCGAGAGCCTGCCGGAGCAGTTCGAGACCGCCCTCGCCAACCTTCTGGCAGCCCTCGCCGCGGCGGGGGGCACGCCGGCGGAGCTGGCGCGGGTGACGGTGTACGCGGTGGATGTGGCGGCGTACCGGACCCACGCGGCCGAACTGGGCGGTATCTGGCGCAGGTTGGCGGGCCGCGACTATCCGGCGATGGCCGTCATCGGCGTGGTGCGGCTCTGGGACGAGGCGGCGCTGGTCGAACTGGACGGGGTGGCGGTCCTGCCGTAGCCGGGCCGCCGGGGCGGTGGTGCCGGGGCGCTGCCCCGGGCCCCGCGCCTCGATCGCCGGCGGGGCTGGGTTCGGCTGCGCGTACCCGGTGGCTCCGCCGGGGATCGCTTCGGTGTGCGGCGGTGCCCCGGCGGAGTGTCTCCTCGGCTCGGCGCGTGCTGGTTCGTCTCGGTTGTACCCGGTGGTCGCGCCTCGTCCTGCGGGACACTCCGCCGTGTCCCCGCCCCACGGCAGCGCTTCGACAGTGCCCCGAGACGGCCTAGCTTGTTCTTTATCTTTCGGCGTCGTCGACGCCGAAGGTTGGGCAGGCAGCCGCGTGACCGTTGATCTGCGATGCATCACAGCGCTGTGACCTGGCAAGATGCTCACATGGAAACTGGGTTCCCCTGGGGTTCTACACCGACCGTCGATCTCCGCCTGTGGCGTGCTGACGCGATCGTGCTGTTCGACTGGCTGATGAGCACCGACCTGAACGCTGTACCGATCACGCACCCGGCTCAGAAGCAGGCTCTCGCAGACCTGCTGGCACGCCTGGAGGAGGTGGACATCGTCGAGTCCACCAGTGAAGAGATCGCCGCAGCCCAGGGCGAAGTGGCCAAGAACATGGGCTGGTAGGGACTCGCTCGAGGTTCGGGTCCCCTCGAAGGGCGCCTCGAACTACGTCGCTCACATGGAGAATCCCCGGACGTGGGGGCGGCCTTCGTCTGATCATGTGCTCCGACCAAGATGCACGTGATGACGGGCGTTCTTCTTGCCGGAGGCCCGGGTGATGGGCGAGGCGCCGGCGTAAGCCTTCAGCCCGCGGGCGTCGGCGAATCGCCGTCGGTCGTCTCCGATCTCGGCGAGCACCCGGGCGCCGAGCTGCTCAACCACGCCGGATGTCTCTGGGCGTTCTCCGCGATCACCGCCTCGCCCGGCGCCAAAGCCCACTACCGGCGGCGACGCGATGTCACGCTGACTGGCACGCTGCCGCACAGCGCAACCCGTTCAACGGTTCGACGAACTGGCGGCCTTTCCCGTTCGTCGCTGCTGGCTCCCTTCCCGACTGGGACGCTGACGAGGAGGCGATCGATCGGCGAGTCAAACAGCTCGAAGCCATATCGGCGCCCGTCACCCCCGACGTTCCGCTGCCTCCGGTGGGCTGGGCACGTACTCTCCTGGCGGTGGAGATTGTCTTCGTCAGCGACCTCGCGGGCTCCGGCGTTGAATGGCCGACGACCACAGGGATCTCCGACGAGTCGACGATTCGCGCCCTGCGGTCGATCCAGCGAAAGCCGCGCATCGGGCCGGCACAGCTAAGGCGCCACCGGTCGCGGCCGACAGAGCCAGGGTAAGCGCGGCAGCTGCGCCGAATCGAGTCAGATTGATGGTCATCAGCCCTCATCTCAACCTCGTTGACGATCTTTCAAAGTGCTGCATAGCCTGCCCCCTCTTCGAACTGACGCACCATTGCCTCCCGCCTTGGCGCGCTATGACCTAGCTCAGAAAGCACGTCCTTTGAGATCCAGATGCTTAACCACACTCGCTCTCAGCATCGCGACCGTCTTACTCGGCAGCACTGCCGCTGAGGCCTCGGGAACTCCGGCCCCGACCGCCTCGGTGCCGGTCACCGCTCCCGCCCTTCCCTTAGCCGCGCCAGGGTCTTCGCCCGGCCCCACCCCCGCCCCCTCTGCGCCGCCACGGCCTGCTCCGTCACCGCCTCCCACGTCCGCATCTCGAACGTTCCCTGTACGCGCAGAGATGGCCCCGTAGCGGGCCGTTGTCGACCCACTGCACGGTTCAGTGTCCGAGGTAGCTGTTGAGGTAGGTGCGGGCGGCGGCCTTGCCGGTGCCGAGTCCGGTCGCGATCTGCTGGATCGGTACCCGTTGGGCGGCGAGTTCGTCCGTCGCGTCCTGGCCGACCCGGGCTCGTTGAGCTCCGTAGGGAGGGGGACGGCGGCGTCCTGGATCACCGACAGGTGGGCGCCGCAGTCCGAGATCGGCCCGGACAGGTCGATGTCCGCCTCGTACAGCGGCTTGTCGTGGGGCAGGGTGGTGCAGTCGAGCGGGTACTCGGCCATCCCGCGCCGGCCACAGGAGCAGCTGCGCCTCAAGACTGCGGTCCTGGGGAGGCCGTACCGTCCGTCGTAGACACCTCAGGGCCCTCACTCGTCAAGTCGCACGGTCAAAGCCGCTGTGTAGCCTGTCGATCTGTTCGAACGAGCGAAGGGGCGCGGGTGGACATCGAAGAAACGCATGCTGCGATCCGGCTCCCTGAGGGGAACTGGTGGGACTGGGACGTGGTCGCCTGGGACGGTGGGGAGTTCAGACTTGCTGCCGGCCACGACCTGGCTTACCACCACGGCCTGGAACTGGTCTTCGGCGATCCGTTCTTCGTCTCCTGCCCGTCCGCGTTCTACGATCCGACCTTCCGTGCACCGACGGCGGACGAGCTCCTCAGAGTCACGCGTCAGGTCGGCGAAACGCCGCCCGTCGTCATCGCCTTTGAGGCCGACGCGGGCGGGCAGGAGCCGATCTCGTGCCTGATCGCAGCTGAGCGGTTCGATGTTGTCCAGGAATCCGTCCTGCGGTACTGGCGCGAGGGTGCAGGCTCGGATCAACGCTTCGCCCCCTGGGTGCGGTCCCCGGATCAGCAAGCGGTCTCTGGCTAGGTGGCCGCTGTGCCCATCTCGGAAGGTGGGCTGGAAAGGCCGGCTCCTCGTTATTGCTGGTCCTGCTGGAGGCAGCGGTAGAGCTGGCCGATCATGCGGTAGAAGAGGTTGGGCCGGGCGGCGGCGTGCCATTCTGCTTGGTTGTCGCGGCGGCGCCGGTAGGGGGCTTTGGCGACGGGTGAGGCGGATCGCGGAGAACGCCGGCCGGGCAATCGGTGAATGCGCGGAGCCCCATCGGGCCCCCGACGGTCAGGTCGGCGCCGGCCCGGGCAGCAGCCACGGGCACGACGGCTCGCCCAGATCGAGCCGCGCGGCCTTCCCACTACTCACCCCGGCCGACCGGCAGCGCCTGGCCGACGCCCGCCGAGCCACCGCCGCCGGCTCCCGTTCGACCACCGGTAAAAAGAGCCACCGGCTGCACATCGTCCCGCCGCCCTCCCCCAGCGCAGCCACCCGCAAACCGTCACGCCTGATAGCACAAGTTCTGTTGCGGTGGGTCGGTTGATGCGTGGGGCCGGCCCCAAGTCGATGCATCCGAGCGCTACACCCAGGTGTAGTTCGTGTCGGTGACGGCGTATGGGGCCGTGTTGGTGACGGGGCGTGTGGATCGGCGAGGGCGGGGCCGATGGGCGGGAAGATAGGCAGCTCGGCGGTCTTTCGGTAGTCGATCCACTCGATGACGCCGACTTCGTGGCTGGCGTCGGGGAGCTCGTCCAGCTCCTGTTCGGCGAGGGTCTCGCGGATGTCGGGGCTGATGTGGAAGCGGTAGATCAGGTGGCGCTTGCGCGGCGGCGGGGTCGGACCCGGGCGGGTCACACGCTGGTCGACGACCCACATGAGGTCCCCACCCTCGGCCGCCGTCGTGTCCAGGCCGAGCTCTTCGGTGAGCTCGCGAATTCCAAGCCTTCGTCAGAGCGACTGGAGCCAGGCGAGCAGCCAGGTGATCAGTGTGGCGCCCGCGGCACCGGCGGCGCCCAGCAGTGACTGGAGCAGCAGTCGGCGCACCAGCCGGTTGAACCGTTGCCGCCGGTGCGGGGGGCACGGTGCGGCGGGTTGCGGTGACTTGCGCTCTCCGGCGCCGTCGTCGAGCCGTTCCATGTGTCTGTGTCTCCTACCTGGACAGGGCTCCTTCGAGCCGCTCATTCCATCTTGAGCGAGCCAGGACTTGGGACGGCGGCGTTGGGTGTTGCCGGTGCAGACGGCACCCCCTCGCCGGGGGCGGGGGTGTTGCCGTCCGCAGCGGCAACACGTGCAGCGGCCGCAGTCGGGTCCCAGCCGGGATACTGGACGTTCGATCGGATCGGCAGCGTCTGCGGCGAGGTTGTTGAAACATGGAGCGCACGGCACAACCAGCTCGTCTGTCACCTCTGAAGGAAGGCCTTCCGCCCGAGAAGCGGGTCTTTGCCGAGGACCTCCGCGGCGTGTTCCTCGCGCTGGGCGTCAGCGTCCGCCGCTATGCGGCACGCCGGCACATGGACCCCAGCACCGTCACCCGCTATCTGGGTGGAGAGCGCGTCCCCCCGTGGGACTTCGTCGCCGGGGTGCTTGCCGATCTGCGCGAGGTGGATTCGCCGGTCACGTTCGAAGCCGAGACGGGTCTGCGCTCCCTGCATTGGAAGGCGCTGAAGTGTCACCGCAGCGACAGCGAGAAACAGACTCTGCAGGATCGGCTGGCCGAGGCGGATGAAGAGACCCGCCGCATACGGACCCGCCAGCGTGCCCTGGAAGAAGCGCTGATGGACCGCACCCAGCGCCTGGCCGAGGCCCAGGGGCGCTGCCGACAGCTCCAAGTGGACCTTGAAGGCCAGCGGCTCGCCCGCCGGAGCGACCTCGAGCTGTGGCAGGGTGAGTTCGACGAGCTCGAGAACGAGTGCCGCGATCTCGGGCAGCAGGTGGGCTACCTCCGGGAGGCACTGGCCGTTGCCCGCGCGGAACTGATCGCGGCCGAGGAGCAGTGCCATCACCTGGAAACCCAGCTGGAACAGGCCCAGGACCTGGAGGCGCATCCAGTCGGCCGGATCTCGTTGATGGCCCTACTGGAAGAGACCGACCGCAGCGCCTCGGTGGCCGAATTGATCACGGTCGTCGCCGATCTCGAATCACGGACCCAGCGGGCGATGGCGAGCGAACTGGTGGCCTCGGTCAGCCGTTCCCGGGAGGTCCAGGAGGTCGCCGTGCTACTGGCGGGCCTGCAGAGCGCCGGCTTGCACGCACACGCCGAGGCCGCCTTGCCCGCAATGGTCATGACGCGTTCGGTGGAGGAGACCTGCGCGCTGATCGTGAGCCTGCACCACGCGGGCCTGGAAGAACACCTGGTCCAGTTACTTCGTGCCTCGGTGCAGCTGCACACCTCGCGCGACATAGCCTTACTGGTCCGCAGCCTGCATGCGAGCGGCTTACGGGAGCAGGCCGCGACGCTCCTCGGTGCCGCCTGCGCCACCAGGCCGCTGCCCGACGTGGTGCCCATGCTCACCTGGCTGGCCGGCACAGGGCTGGACGTGACGGTCGTCTCCGCCATAGAAGCGGTCGCCGTCGAACGCACGGTGCACGACATCGTGACCCTGAGCTGCTCCCTTACGGAGGCGGGGATGCACCCCGTCAAGAGCGTGCTGCACACTGCGGCCGCGACCCGTCGGTCCGCGTACGACGTGGCTGCCCTGGCTGAGGCCCTCTCGCGTGCAGGGTTGTACAGCGATGCCGAGACCGTGTTCAGCGCGACGCAGAACCAGACAATCGAGCATCTGCTGGCTCTCGTCTCGGCACTGCAGGCCATGGACAAGCATCATGTCGCGACCGCCGTCGTCAACCATGCCATCGCCTCCCGTCCAACGGCCGACACCCGGGTGCTGATCACGGACATGCACGCCATGGGCCGTCACCAGCAGGCTTCGGAAGCACTGATCACCGCCTTGCAGAGCGTGCCTCCCGCGGACCTCTCGCAGCTCTTGTACGGCTTGGACCGCACCCACCCCGGCGCGACGGTCCTGCTGGAAAGGGCGGCCCGGACCGCCGGCTACAAAGAAGCCGCAGCGGTGGTCGCCGGTCTGGAGAGGAACGGGCTGACGGAGTACGCACGGACTGTCTTCACGTGCACCGTTCGTGGCAGGCCCACCGGCCATGCGGCCTGGTTCCTGATCCACCTGAACCAGGCCGGGTCCGCTTTCACCGGCAGTCCCTTTCTCTTGGCCCAAGCGCAGAGCGGTCCGCCCGCCGGAATGGCACCGCTTGTGCTCGCCCTGGGAGCTGCGGGGCTGCACGCGGAGCTGACGTGTCTGCTGCAGGCGCTGGTTTACCGGGATGCGGAGGAGATCGTGCTTCTCCTCAAGCAGTTGGAACGGCTCGGTGGGGCCACCGGCGCGGAGCACGAGGCAGTGGGCAACCGCATCATGACCACGACTGCGGCGGCCAGACAGGAGCCCTATCAGGTCGTGCTGGTGCTGGCGCTGGAGGCGGCCGGGCTCTCCGCCAACGCGGCCGCGCTGGTTTCGGCAGCCACCGCAAGTAGGGGCCGGAGCTTCACCGATGCCTTGCGCAAGGAACGCTTCAAGCATCACCAGAGAGTGCTCTCCCGAGCGTTCTGGCAGCGCACGGAGCCCCGCGTCGAATGAACCAGCGGGCCCGCGCAGCAGCGCACCGCGCAGGCGGGCGACTGCTGCCCTTCCGCACCGGGAGCGGCTGCTCCCGAAAAGCCGGCTCGCCGTTGGCCGGGACGCAGACCGGACTGGTTGCCCCGTCTCCTGCATGAGGTGTCAGTGCCCCGCGACAACCGGCCAGTTCTGCGTCCGATGCCCCGGTGGCGTGGCTGCGAGTCGAACTTCGCATGCCGAAAGCCGGATCCGTGAAACTCGGTGATGCCCGAGTGCAGTGCTCTGCGCAATGACGAGCTGGGGCGACGGCTTCTTCCCGGTGAACGCCGACAGGGATTCGTCGGGTGACCTACTCGCAGGGCGAGTGCGCTTCGCCCACACGCCCTGAACAGCACCCAGAACGCGTGGCAGGGTGCGTAGCACCGTCCCCCGGTGAGCACTTTTCATGCGCACGCCGACAGGCCGGTGGAAACGCCCGAAAGGGGTCTGGCCGAGATACGGGCTAAAGGGGCAATGAGGTGATCTTGAAGTCCCTGTGACTGTTTCAGCTCTGCCGTGGCGCTATTGCCCTCCCCCGGTTGGGAGTTGGCTTTTAGCATTGCTGTTCATGGCTTGCATGTTCTGTGGCGCCCAGGGGCCCATGTCGAAGGAGCACATTCTTCCGAAGTGGCTGAGGAGGGAGTTCCCCGAGTACACCGACGCGCCTACGCACCAGCGCACGATCAACGAGAACGAAGGTCGTGATCCTCATGGCCCCCGGGTTGCCTACCGTCGGGATGAGACGAAGAATGGGCTGTTCAACGATCAGGCCCGCGTAGTGTGCACAGGCTGTAACAACGGGTGGATGTCGCAGCTGGAGAAGCGGGTTCGGGAACCGCTTTCGCAGATGATCCGGGGTCTGCCGGTGGTGCTCACAGGCGAGCGGCAGGCTCTGGTGTCGTTGTGGGTGGTCAAGACGCTCATGGTCTCGTACCGGGGGCCTCAGCTCGGGGGCCGGCCGACATCGGAGATCATCCTCCCGGTTGATCCGGAGAGCCTGTACCGGGACGCCGCGCTGGGGCCCACCATGGTGGTGTCCGTGTCGTTCTACGAGCCGGAGACGTCTCCAGGAGAGCTGGTGTACGCGGAGTCGTTCACGCGGATGGAACACGAGCACGGCCTGTACAGCTACGTGGCGTCGTTAAAGCTCGGCCATTTCGTGGCGCAGCTGGGGCGGGCCCCGGACGGGGTACGCCCCCCGTTGGGTCTGGCGCCGTATCTCCTGCCGGACCGTGTGGCGCTCCTGTGCCCGGGGGCGGCTTCGGTGAACTGGCCGCCGGCCAAGCCGGTGTACGGACGCGCGGGGTGGGAGAAACATGTGACGCTGCCGGAGCGAATCGGGTACTAGCTTGATCTTTAACGTCTGGGTCGTTGGTCAGCCGCTGAGCAGGGTCGAGGGGATCTCAGGCCGCGTGGGACCATCTCGGCATGCGCCTGATAGCTGACGGAGCCACGCCGACCTCGCGGTTGGTACTGGTCAAGGATCTTGAGATCGGCAACCGATATGCCTTCGAGCTGGCGAGCCCGCTCTTCCTGGCTGTTGGTGATCGAATCGCTTTCGAAGATGGCAGGCTTGTTGTCGTGCGGGCCGGTGGAGAGCGGCTGTCACCGGCCGGCGACTGGTCAACTCGTTGCGGACCCAGATCTCTGCGCCGGCGGTAGCAGGCGTTCCTCGAACGGCGTGTCGTACTTGATCACTCGGTTCGGTATCCGCCGTACGCGGAAACGACCTTCGTCCGAACGTGTGCTCCGACCAAGGAACACACACGTCCAGCACGAAGGCCGTGAGGATGACTCTGCTGCATCACGATGCCCGGCGACAGCCGTTGGCTGAACTGTCCCGGTTCCGGGGCGAGTTCTATGCCTGTCTCACCGCTGGTTCGGATGCTCAGTTCGAGCTGGCCGACGCGGTTCAGTGCGGGGACGGGCCGGTGAGGTCGTTGCCCGAACTGTCGCTGGTGGGCGAACACCGCCGTGGACACGGAGGACTCTACGCCGCGCTCGCCCAAGGCCGAATCGACGCGGACCGGATGCGACGGACTCCGGCCTCGGCGCCGCTGCCGCGGGCGGCGGACGGCCGGCCGGTCCTGGCCGTCGATGTCACCTGCCGGCTTCGGCCCGCCGCCCACACCTCGCCGCAGCGGATCCTGTGTCACACCTACGGCCGGGGCAAGGACCAGCACATCCCCGTTCCCGGGTGGCCGTACTCGATTGTCTGCGCGCTGGAGCCGGGCCGCAGCTCATGGACCGCCCCGCTGGACGCTCGACGTCCGGCACCCGGGGACGACACCGCCACCGTCACCGCCCGACAATTGCGCGAACTGGTCGAGAGACTGATCACCGCAGGCCAGTGGTGGACCGGTGACCCGGAGGTCCTGGTCATCGCGGACGCTGGATACGACGCACCACGCCTGGCCCACATTCTGCGGGACCTGCCGGTGAAGGTCCTGGCCCGGATGCGCTCGGACCGCGTCCTGTGCAGGCCGGCCCCGCCGCGGCGGCCTCACACCATGGGCCGACCGCCCCGGCATGGCGGCGAGTTCGTCTTCGGGCAGCCCGACACATGGGGCACCCCGGACACCGAAACCGTCACCGAAACCCGCCTCTACGGAACCGTCCGAGCACGCTCGTGGGACCGGCTCCACCCCAAGCTCACCCACTGCTCTTCCTGGGCAGCAGCCGACGGCACCCTCCCCATCGTCGAGGGGACCGTGATCCGCCTGGACATCGATCACCTGCCCAGCGGAGCGACCCCGAAGCCGGTCTGGCTCTGGTGGTCCGGCACCGACGCAGACGCAGCGGACACCGACCGGCTCTGGCAGGCATACCCGCGTCGTCTCGACATCGAGCACACCTTCCGCCTGTTCAAGCAGACCCTCGGCTGGACCTGCCCGATGATCCGCACCCCCGAGGCGGCGGACCGCTGGACCTGGCTGATCCTCGCCGCCTATACGCAACTGCGACGGGCCTGGCCACTCGCAGCCGACCGGTGTCGGCCATGGGAGAAGCCCATCGCCTCGGACAGACTCACCCCGGCACGTGTCCGCCGCGACTTTCGGCACATCCGCCCCAAGGTCGTCTGCCCGGCCGAAGCACCGAAACCCACCCGCCCCGGACCCGGACGACCACCCAGTCGAAAGAACCCCCGGCCCACCCCACGCCACGACGTCCACACACCCAGCAGAGCGGACACTGCAGCGTCCGGGAAGCCGAAGTCGACCACCCCACGGCCCCGCCGCACAGGTTGAAGATCAAGCCAGGGCCTGTTGCGAAAGTGACTGATGGTGCGGGGTGTTGTTCAGAGGCTGCGGATGGCCTCGGCCAGGTCGGATCCGTAGGAGGCCCAGCAGATCACCGAGCCGTCATCGTCGAGCTGCCCCATGAACCACTCACCGTCGTCCCTCACGAGGCACAACTCGTGGAACGCAAGAATCACATCGGGCCGAAGCGGCTCGTAGTCGCCCTGACCGGCCACCTCGACGACTACGAGCCGATCGGAGGAGAAGGAGAGCTGGGCGGCGCTTGGGTCTCCGGAAAGAGCGCGCACGCGCTCGATCGTCCATCCGGCGGGGAGTTCTGAGTTCACCGGCGCATGGTCCCAGCAGGGCGACCGTCACAGCCACTCGTTAAGGAGGACAGTCGTCTGGTGATCGCGTCGGCCCGGCCGGCGCCGGGCAACAAGGCCGACGCCCACGTGTGGCGGGAGTCGGGCCTGCCGGCCGCGGCGGCCGGGTCGACGGTGATCGCGGACGGGGCCTACCTCGGCACCGGCCTGATCGTCCCGCACCGCAGAAGGGCCGGACGTCCCCTCCTGCGCGGCCAGGAGGAGGACAACGCCGAACACCGACGCGTCCGTGCACGCGTCGAGCACACCTTCGCCCAGGCCGTCGCCGCCATGCACAACCTCGCCATGACACGGTGAAACAGCAGGTCAGGCGCCGCTTCGGCCTGCCGAAGCCCGACCTTCTGCAACACCCTTCAGTGCCGTGCGCGGAGACGGCGGTACTCGTCCGTCCGGACGCCGGCCACGCCCCAGTTCTCCAGCTCCACCTCGTCGATGAGGACGAACGTGGTGGCCGGATCCTTGTCGAGGACCCGGACCAGCAGGTCGGTCACACCCGCGATGATCTCGGCCTTCTGTGCGGCGGTGGCGCCTTCACGGGTGATCCTGACATTGACGTACGGCATGGTGAGGGTGTCCTTCCGGTGGGGAGGGGGAGTGGGGTGTCGGCTCAGGCGCGGCCGGTGACGTGGCCGCCGTCCACGCGCAGGGCGTGGCCGGTGACGAAGGTGGCGCCCGCGAGGTAGAGCACCGCCTCGGAGATCTCCGGGACCTCGCCGACCCGGTTCAGCAGGGCGAGCCCGCCGAAGGCGTCCACGTCCGAGCCCGCGTGCAGCGGGGTGCGGATGATGCCGGGGGCCACGAGGTTCACGCGGATGCCGTCGGCGGCGAGTTCGGCGGCCAGGCTGGTCGTCAGCGCGTGCACCCCCGCCTTGCTGACCACCGGCGCGGAGGACGGGAAGCCCGCCAACGCGTGGTCCACCAGGACGGTGCCGATGTTGACGATGCTGCCGCCCCGGCCCTGGGCGCGCAGCGCCCGTACCACGGCCTGGGTGGTGAGATAGGTGCCCTTGAGGTTGCCGGTCAGGAAGCCGTCGAGCTCTTCCTCGGTGACCTCGGTGAAGGGCTTGGGGGCGAAGGTACCCGCATTGTTGACCAGGACGTCGATGCGGCCGAACCGGTCGAGGGCGGTACGCACGAGGGCCTCGCCCGTCGTCGGCTCGGCGATGGCGCCCGCGACCCACGCGATCCGCCCGGGGTGGCCGAGGGCGGCCGCGGCCTTGGCGAGGCGGTCGGCGTCCCGGCCGTTCAGGACGACATTGGCGCCGCTCGCGAGGAAGGCGCGGGCGATGTCCAGGCCGATGCCGCTGGAGGAACCGGTGACCAGAGCGGTCGTGGTCGTGGTGTCGTCGATGTCGGTGTGCGTGTCGGTCATGGCGCTGTGCCTCTCGTCGATGTCGTCCGTCGGGGTTCCGACCGGCTGACACCACGAACCTAGGAGCGCCCAACTCATAACACCACGACGAAGATTGGATGGTGTGATAATCCTGGGTTATGGATGTGGACCTGCGTGACCTGGAGCTCCTGGCCGCCACCGCCGAGGCCGGTTCGCTGACCGCCGCCGCCGAGCGGCTCTACGTGAGCCAACCCGCCCTCAGCCAGCGGCTCACCCGGCTGGAGGCCCGCCTCGGCATGCCCCTCTTCGACCGCAAGGGCCGCCGCCTGGTCCCCAACGCCGCGGGTCGCCGACTGCTGGTCGCGGCGCGCCAGGTCCTCGGCGAACTGGACTCGGCGGCCCGGGACCTGCGCGAGATCCGTGACGGGCGCGACCGGCGGGTTCGCTTCACCGCGCAGTGCAGTACGACCTTCCCGTGGCTGCCGCCCGTGCTCCGCGCCTTCCGTGAGCGGGCGCCGGACATCGACGTGCGCATCGAGACCGTCGCCGACGACGCGCCGATCCCCGCGCTGCTCGCCGACCTCGTCGACGTCGCGCTGGTCACCAAGCCGGACCTGCAGATGGACCGGGTGTCTCTGACCAGACTGTTCGAGGACGAGATGGTGGCGGTGGTGCCCGCCGGCCACCCGTGGGCCTCGCGGGCGCACCTGACCGCCCGTGACTTCGACGGGGCCGATCTCGTCCTCTACGACTTCTACGACCAGAAGCGGATCCCGTCGCTACCGCTGCCGATCCCCGTCGGGTCCCGGCCGGCCCGGATCACCACCATGCCGGTGGTGACCGATCTGGTCATCGAGATGGTGGCCGGCGGCCAGGGCGTGACCGTGCTGCCCAACTGGGTGGCCGCCCCCTACGCGGCCTCGCACGGCCTCGCCCTCGTCGGCATCGGCGCGCAGCCCCTGACCCGCACCTGGTTCTGTGCCACCCGCACCGGACCGCGCCCGCCCCATCTGGAGGCGTTCGTCGAGGAGCTGACCGCCCGGCTCGCCACCCCGCACAGCGGTCAGGGGGGTGGCTAGTGCCGTGACCGGCAAGGTCCACCGGGTCGCGACGCCCGACCCGGCGCACCTTTCCGGCCACGGCACTAGGGAGCGTCCAGCAGCCGGCCCATCCAGTCCTCGATGCCGGACACCGTGCGCGGGAGGCCGCCCGACATCAGGCGGGCGCCGTCCGACGTGATGACCAGGTCGTCCTCGATGCGGACGCCGATGCCCCGCAGCTCCGCCGGCAGGGTCTCATCGTCCGGCTGGAGGTACAGGCCCGGCTCCACCGTCAGGACCTGCCCCTCCTCCAGGACGCCGTCCAGGTAGGTCTCGGCCCGCGCCTTCGCGCAGTCGTGAACGTCCAGCCCCAGCATGTGGCCGCTGCTGCACAGCGTGTACCGCCGGTGCAGGTCGCCCTCCGCGTCCTTCAGGACGCCCCACTCCGCCAGGCCCTCCGCGATCACCCGCATGCCGGCCCGGTGGAAGTCCCCGAAGCTCGCCCCCGGGCGCAGCGCCGCGATGCCCGCGTCCTGGGCGGCCAGGACCAGTTCGTACACCTGGCGTTGGACGGAGGAGAAGCGGCCCGACAGTGGGAGGGTGCGGGTGATGTCCGCCGTGTAGAGGGTGTCCGTCTCCACGCCCGCGTCCAGGAGCAGCAGTTCCTCGCCGTTCAGCCGGCCGTCGTTGCGGATCCAGTGCAGGGTGCAGGCGTGCGCGCCGGACGCCGCGATCGTCTCGTAGCCGGTGCCGTTGCCCTCCGCCCGGGCGCGCAGGCCGAAGACCCCCTCGATCCAGCGCTCCCCGCGCGGATGCGCCATCGCGCGCGGCAGGGCCCGTACGACGTCCTCGAAGCCCGCCGTCGTGTGGTCGACGGCCAGTTGGAGCTGGGCCACCTCCCACGGGTCCTTCACCAGGCGCAGCTCCGACAGGGCGGAGGCGAGTTCGGCGTCGGAGGTCGCGTTCCGTCCGGCCGGTGAGCCGAGCCGGTCCAGGTGCGCGCAGCGGATGCCGGTGAGGCGTTCGGCCTCCGCGAGGTCGGGCCGGCGGCCCACCCAGAACTCCCCGTACCGGCGGTCCCGGTAGAACTCCCCGTCCCCGCCCACCCGCGGCGAGCGCGGCCGTAGGTACAGGACGGCCTCGTGGTCGTGCGGGCCCGACGGCTCCATGACCAGGACGTGGCCCGCCTGGTCCTCGCCGGTGAGGCCGGTCAGCCAGGCGTACGCGCTGTGCGGCCGGAAGCGGTGGTCGCAGTCGTTGGAGCGGACCTTCAGCTCCCCGGCCGGGACGATCAGCCGCTCGCCCGGGAAGCGGGCCGACAGTCGCGCCCGGCGGGCCGGGGTGACGTCGTGGCCGGGGACGCGGGCGGAGTCGGGCAGCGGGCTCGCGGCCCAGTTCCCCGCCATGAACCGGGACAACTCCGGCGAGACCGGGCGGTCGTGACTGCCCGTGTTGAGGCGGGTGGAGGCGTCGGTCACGAGGGCTCCCTCAGGAAAGAAGTGAACTGGTGGGCGCACAGGGGTTGTCAGTGCAATTTCACATTACTATGTTACAGCTCACACCGCGGCACGTTAATCCCCGTCAAACGCCGTGTGACGCAGGGCAGTTCACGCACCACCCCCCACCTCACCTCTCCAATCAGGAGTTCTCGGTGCTCAAGCACAGAGCTGTGCGCTCTTCCCTTCTGGCCTCCGCCGTAGCCGTGACCCTCCTCGCCACCGCGGGACAGGCCGCCACGCAGGCCGCCGAGTCCGCGGCCCCGGCCCCCTTCACCGGCGCACAGGCCGCCCCGGCCGCCCCCGCCCCCGGCCCCACGGGGAACCCGTTCGACGAGGTCGACCGCCTGGCCGACGCGAAGGACAACACCCCGGCGCCGGCCCCGGCCCCGGGCGGGCAGAAGATCACCGGGCAGGTCCCGGGCGCCGCGACCGCCACCGCGCCCGCCGACGACCTGCAGAAGCGCGGCAGGACGGCCAAGGCGGCGCCCACCGCCAAGAGCGTCGCCGCGGGCGTCCCCTGCACCCTCGACGGGATCACCGGGCTCACCCCCGAGCAGTTCGCCGACTTCCTCGCGGACCAGGCCGTGCTCGCCGACGGCTGTCTGCGCGGCCTCATCTGGACCTGGGACGCCCGCCTGACCCCGGTCATGTCGGACGCGCACGTACAGGCCGTCTCCCGCCGGATATCCAGCCTGGCCGCCGCCCACGACGGCCGTAACTCCTCCCACCTGGAGGAGATGTTCACCTACCTGCACGCGGTCGCCTACCACGACTACTCGCGCCCCGAGATCGACGTCACCGACGCCCCCACCGTCGACGCCATGCGCCGCGCCATCGCCGACTTCGGCGCCGCCGCCCACACCTTCGACGCGACGCCGTCCAACGCCCGCACCCTGCGCGAGGCCCTCTACGCCGGCAGCGCGCCCGGTCTGCGCCAGCACCAGCTCGGCCTCATCAAGAAGGTCCTGGCCACCATGGACCCGGCCCACCCGGCCACCCACCTCGACGCCGGCTGGGGCGGCGCCGTACTGTCCGCGCTGTCCGTCTCCTACCTCGGCGTCTACCCCGGCAACCAGGACGCGGCCTTCCACTCCGCCGTGGCCGCGGACGCCTCCTACCGCGACGCCTTCAAGGCCTTCGCCGGATACACGCACCTCAAGGACACCACCAACGCCTGGGTGGTGCGCGACGCCCTGAGCGAGTACGCCCGCTTCGGCCAGGTCGAAGGCCTCAAGGACCGCGTCGTCGCCGACCTCGGTGCGATGCTCGGCCCGGTCCGGGCCGCCTTCGGCGACGGCAGCGAGCCGTGGGCCAAGCTCGTTTCCTGGCTCAACGTCTACGAGGCCTGCAAGCCGTACGGGGTGTGCAAGGAGGACATCGAGAAGCAGCTCTTCCCCTACACCTACTCCTACGACAACGGCGCCATCAAGGTCCGCACCGCCCTGGACCGGGCCACGGTCGACCAGCTCTACTACGCCAGCAAGCAGGTGAAGGCCCAGTACCACCGGGTGCTCGGCACCGACCAGCCGCTCGCGGGCGACCCCAACACCACGCTGAACATCGTGCTCTACGCCTCCCGCGCCGACTACGTGAACTACCACCCGATCCTGACCGGTTACGACACCAACAACGGCGGCATCTACATCGAGAACGGCGCCACCTTCTACACCTACCAGCGCCGCGTCCCGCAGGACTCCTCCCTCACCCTCGAGGAGCTCTTCCGTCACGAGTACACGCACTACCTCAACGGCCGCTACGCCGTACCCGGCTTCTTCGGCCAGGGCGAGTGGTACGAGAGCGACCGCACGACCGCCATGGACGAGGGCACGGCCGAGTTCTTCGACGGCGCCACCCGCGACAACGGCATCGCCGTCCGCAAGTCCCTGGTCAAGAGCATCATCAGCGACACGGCCGGCGGCGGCCCGCGCATGAGCGTCGAGCAGCTGCTGAACGCCACCTACGACGGCGACGGCTTCCGCTTCTACAGCTACGCGGGCACCTTCTTCGAGTTCCTGTGGGCCGAGAAGCCCACGCTGCTGCGCGAGATGTACACGCACCTGCGGGCCGACGACGTGGCGGCCTACGACGCCTGGCGCTTCCGGATGGGCGCGGACACCTACCTCCAGCGCGACTACGACCGCTTCCTCGACGCGCAGATAGCCAAGGTCGACCAGCTCTACGTGCCGAACACCTCCTTCACCCCGAACGAGCGGCTGCGCGACGCGGCGCTCGCCTCGGTGAAGTCCTCGTTCGCCACGGCCACGTACAACACGCCGGACTGCGTGGAGAACGGTGACGCCGGCAAGCGCCGCTTCACCTGCACCGGTCGGATCACCGCGAACCTGAAGAACTGGCGCAACGACGACCAGGTCTTCAAGGACATGTCGGAGACGGTCGACTACTTCATCCTCGACCGGGCGGGCACGGCCTCCAACAACCTCGCCGACATGAACTGCTCCTTCGGCCCGGTGGAGATCTGGACCAACAAGGTCGCGGGCACGTCCGGCTACAGCTGTGAGGGTCCCCTCCGCAGCTGATCGGCGCAGGCCCGGCGGCGGACCGGTCCCGCATCCGAGGGGGGTGCGGGACCGGTCCGGGTGCCTGGGCATGCTCTAAAGAATGTGACATATTACTGCCGTGCTCAAGAGACACTCCCTGGACGCCGTGATCATCGGCGCCGGCGTCGTCGGGGCGGCCTGCGCCTACTACGCGGCCCGCGCCGGACTCTCCGTCGCCGTGGTCGACCGGGGCCCCGTGGCGGGCGGCACCACCGGCGCCGGTGAAGGCAACCTGCTGGTCTCCGACAAGGAGGCCGGACCCGAACTCGACCTCGCCCTGCTGTCCACCCACCTGTGGACCGAACTCGCCGCCGTCCTGCCGGGGGAGATCGAGTACGAGCCCAAGGGCGGGCTCGTCGTCGCCCCCGACGCGACCACCGTGAAGGCCCTACGGCACTTCGCCGAGGGCCAACGAGCCGCCGGCGTCGAGGCGGTCGAGGTGGCGGCGGACGCCCTGCACGACCTGGAGCCCCACCTGGCCCCCGGCCTCGCGGGCGGCTTCCACTACCCGCAGGACGCCCAGGTCCAGCCCGCCCAGGCGGCGGCCCGGCTGCTGGCCGCCGCAGCCGCCTCCGGTGCCCGGGTGCACCTCGGCGAGGAGGTGAGCGAGGTCCTGCTGGACCGCGGCGCCGTACGCGGCGTGCGCACGCCGCACCGTGAACTCCTGGCCCCGGCCGTGGTGAACGCGGCCGGCACCTGGGGCGGTCGCATCGCCACGCTGGCCGGGGTCACCCTGCCCGTCCTCCCGCGCCGCGGCTTCGTCCTGGTGACCGAACCCCTGCCGAGGGTGGTCCGGCACAAGGTCTACGCCGCCGACTACATCGCGGACGTCGCCAGCGGCTCCGCCGCCCTGCAGTCCTCGGCGGTGGTCGAGGGCACCCCGTCCGGCCCGGTCCTGATCGGCGCCACCCGGGAGCGGGTCGGCTTCGACCGTACCCTCTCGACGGAGGCCCTGCGCCGGCTGGCAGGCCAGGCCGCGGCACTCTTCCCGGTGTTGGCGGACGTCCGGGTGATGCGCGCCTACCACGGCTTCCGCCCCTACCTGCCCGACCACCTCCCGGCGATCGGCCCGGACCCCCGGCGCCCCGGGCTGCTGCACGCCTGCGGTCACGAGGGCGCGGGCATCGGCCTGGCCCCGGCCACCGGAGCGCTGATCGCCGCCGCCCTGACGGGGGCCGAACCGCCGCTTCCCACGCACCCGTTCCGCCCGGACCGCTTCGAGGGCGGCGAGCAGGGCCCTGCCGACGCCGGGGGCGGGCCGAGGTGAGGCCCGCGACGCCACACGTGATCCGCCTCGGCGACCCACGCGCCGACCGGCGCCCACCACACCGACCCCGGCCCGCCGGCACCACCTCGAGGAGGACCCTTTGATGCGCAGCCCCCGCTCACTCGTAGGCGGCAGCCCGGCTTCCCGCTTCACGGTCGACCTCGACGGCCGGGAACTGCCCGCGCAGGAGGGCCAGAGCATCGCCGCCGTGCTCTGGGGCGCGGGCATCCTCGCCTGGCGGACCACCAGGGAGGGCGGCGCCCCGCGCGGCGCGTTCTGCGGGATCGGCAGCTGCTACGACTGCCTCGTCACGGTCAACGGCCGCCCGAACCAGCGCGCCTGCCTGCTCCCGGCCCGACCGGGGGACTCCGTCACCACCCAGGAGGGAACCGGCCATGCCGACCTCGCCGTCTGAACCCGCGGGTCGCGTCGGCCGCGCGCATCCCACGGATCAGTCAGGTCCTGCCGCCCTGTCGACACCTGCGGCTGCCGTCGGGCCGGGGCCCGCCGACGGGCCCGCGCCGACGGCTGATCTCGCCGTCGTCGGGGCCGGTCCGGCCGGGCTCGCCGCCGCCGTCACGGCCGCCGGCCTCGGGCTGCGGGTCACCCTGCTGGATGCGGGCGACCGGCCCGGCGGGCAGTTCTACCGCCACCCCGCACCGGGACTGGGCGCGGCCCGCCCCGAGGCGCTGCACCACGGCTGGCCGGAGTTCGCCACCCGCGAAGCCGCCCTGCGCGCCCACGTCTCGGCGGGCCGCATCACCTACCTCCCGCTCCACCACGTGTGGACGGTGGCACCGGGCCGGGCGGCCGTGACGCACCGCGGGTCCGCCGCCCCCACCGCCGAATGGATCCTGCACGCCGTCGCCGGTCACGCCCCCGAGGAGCGGGCCGCCGCCGTGACGGCCCGGGCGGTGCTCATCGCCACCGGCGCCTACGAGCGGCAACTGCCCTTCCCCGGCTGGACCCTTCCCGGCGTGGTCGGGGCCGGCGGGGCGCAGGCGATGCTCAAGGGCGGGTTGGTCCTGCCGGGCGAGCGGGTCGTCGTCGCCGGCAGCGGGCCGCTGCTGCTCGCCGTGGCCGGGTCGCTCGTCGTCGCCGGAGCCACCGTGCCGGCCGTGGTGGAGGCCGCCGCCTACACCGCGTACGCGGGTCAGGTCCCCGCCCTGCTGCGCAACCCCGGCAAGTTCGTGGAGGCGGCCGGCTACGGCGGGGCGCTGGCCCGTCATCACGTCCGGCTGCTCACCCGGCACGCCGTCACCGAGGCGCACGGCACCGACCGGGTCGAGGCCGTCACCGTGGCCCGGCTCGACCGGGACTGGCGGCCGCTGCCCGGCACCGCCCGCCGGATCCCCTGCGACGCCCTCGCCGTCGGCCACGGGCTGGTACCCCAGCTGGAACTCGCCACCGGCCTCGGTTGCGAGACCCGCCCGTCCGTCGACGGCACGGTCGCCCTCGTCCTCGACGCCGAGCAGCGGACCTCGGTACCCGGCATCTGGTCGGCGGGGGAGACCGGCGGTATCGGCGGGGCCCAACTCGCCATGATCGAGGGTGAGCTGGCCGCGCACTCGGTGGCGGGCGCGCCGCCCGGGGCCCGCCTCACCCGCCGCCGGGCCCGGCTGCGGGCCTTCGCCGACGCGATGGCCACCGCCCACCGCCCCGGCGAGGGGTGGACCGGCTGGCTCCGGGACGACGCCGTCGTCTGCCGCTGCGAGGAGGTGCCGGCCGGGCGGATCCGCGAGGCGACGGACGACCTCGGCGCGCGGGACGCCCGTACGGTCAAACTCCTCACCCGGGCCGGTATGGGCTGGTGCCAGGGCCGGATGTGCGGTCCGGCCGTCGCCGCCCTGGCCGGGGAGGAAGCCGCGCCCGACCGGCGGCCGCTGTCCTGTCCGGTTCCGCTGCGCCACCTCGCCGAACTTCCGCCCGCCACGCACTGATCGGGGTGCCGAGGCCCTTGTGGCCGCACCTCACCCGCTAGTAAAATGTCACACACCACACTAGGGAGCTCTCACATGACCCACGCGCACACCCCCGCGCCCCGCACCCGTCCCTGGCACGGAATCATGGTCGCCACCGCGCTCCCGCTGCGCGAGGACCTCAGCGTCGACCACGACGCGTACGCCGAACACGTGGCCTGGCTGATCCGCAACGGCTGCGACGGCGTGGTCCCCAACGGCTCCCTCGGGGAGTACCAGACCCTCACCGACGAGGAGCGGGCGCGTGTCGTGCGTACCGCCGTCGAGGCGGCCGGCGACGGCGCCCGCGTCATGCCCGGCGTCGCCGCCTACGGCAGCGCCGAGGCCCGCCGCTGGGCCGACCAGGCCGCCGAGGCCGGCGCCGGCTCGGTACTCCTGCTGCCCCCCAACGCCTTCCGCGCCGACGAGGACGCGGTACGCACCCACTACGCCGAGGTCGCCCGCGCCGGGCTGCCCGTCGTCGCGTACAACAACCCCATCGACACCAAGGTGGACCTGACCCCGGACCTGCTCGCCCGGCTGCACGCCGACGGCTCCATCGTCGCCGTCAAGGAGTTCAGCGGGGACGTGCGCCGCGCGTACGAGATCGCCGAGCTCGCCCCCGGCCTCGACCTGCTGATCGGCGCCGACGACGTCCTCCTCGAACTCGCGCTCGCGGGCGCCGTCGGCTGGATCGCCGGCTACCCCAACGCGCTCCCGAACTCCTGCGCCCAGCTCTACCGGGCCGCCGTCGCCGGAGACCTCGACACCGCCCTGCCGCTCTACAAGTCCCTGCACTCGCTGCTGCGCTGGGACTCCAAGACCGAGTTCGTCCAGGCCATCAAGCTCTCCATGGACCTCGCCGGTCGCCCCGGCGGCCCCACCCGCCCGCCGCGCTTCCCGCTCACCGGCGAGATCGAGGCCGCCGTCCGCGCCGCCACCGAGAAGGCCCTCGCCGAGGGCCTCAACTAGTCCTCCGGGGGACCGCACATGCGCACGCGTCACGTCTACCACGCGGTGGACTCGCACACCGAGGGCATGCCGACCCGGGTCGTCACCGGGGGAGTCGGGGTGATCCCCGGCGCCACCATGGCCGAGAAGCGGCTCCACTTCATCGAGCACATGGACCACGTCCGGACCCTGCTCATGTACGAGCCGCGCGGGCACTCCGCGATGAGCGGCGCCATCCTGCAGCCCCCGACCCGTCCGGACGCCGACTACGGAGTCCTCTACATCGAGGTGTCGGGCCTGCTCCCCATGTGCGGGCACGGCACCATCGGGGTCGCCACCGTCCTCGTCGAGACCGGCATGGTCCCGGTCGTCGAGCCGGTCACCACCGTCCGGCTCGACACCCCGGCCGGGCTGGTGAGCGTCGACGTCCGGGTCGAGGACGGGGCGGCCACCGCCGTCACCCTCACCAACGTCCCCTCCTTCGCCGTCGGGCTCGACCTCAAGGCCGAGGTCCCCGGCTTCGGCGCGGTCACCTACGACCTGGCCTACGGCGGCAACTTCTACGCCTTCGTCGAACTCGACGCCCTGGGCCTGCCCTTCGACCGTGCCCGCAAGGACGACCTGATCGCCGCCGGGCTCGCGGTGATGGACGCGATCAACGCCGGGCCGGACCGGCCCGTCCATCCCGAGGACCCCGCCATCGCCGGGGTCAAGCACGTCTACCTCGCCGCTCCCGGCTCCGACGCCCACCGCTCCCGGCACGCCATGGCCATCCACCCCGGCTGGTTCGACCGCTCGCCCTGCGGTACGGGGACCAGCGCGCGGATGGCTCAGCTGCACGCCCGTGGCCTGCTGGAACTCGGCACGGACTTCGTCAACGAGTCCTTCATCGGGACGGAGTTCACCGGCCGGCTGATCGCCGAGGCCACCGTCGGCGGGCGTCCGGCCGTGGTCCCCACCGTCACCGGACGGGCCTGGATCACCGGTACCGCCCAGTACTTCCTCGACCCGACCGACCCCTTCCCCGGAGGGTTCCTGCTGTGATCACCGTCCGCACGGTGGACTACCACACCGCCGGCGAGCCCTTCCGGATCGTCGACAGCGCCGCCCCGGGAATGCCGCCGGTCCCCGGGGACACCGTCGCCGAGCGGTGCGCCACGGTCATCGGCCCGGGAGGTTCCGGGACCGCGCCGCGCCGGGGCGCTTTGGACGACGTACGGCGCCTGCTCGTGCAGGAGCCGCGCGGGCACGCCGGGATGTACGGGGGGTTCGTGGTCCCGGCCGACGACGACGGAGCCCACTTCGGCGTGCTGTTCTGGCACAAGGACGGCTACTCCACCGCCTGCGGCCACGGCACCATGGCCCTCGGGGTCTGGGCCGTGGACACCGGCCGGGTCGCCGCCCCGGACGACGGGGACGTCCCGGTGCGCATCGACGTACCGTCCGGGCGGGTCACCGCCACCGTCCACCGCGCCGGGGGCCGCACCACCGGGGTCACCTTCCGCAACGTCCCGGCGGTGGTGGGCGCCCGTAAGGTGCCCGTCGCCACCTCGTTCGGGCTCGCCGAGGTGGACATCGCGTACGCCGGGGCCTGTTACGCCGCCGTCCGCGCGCGCGACCTCGGCCTGGACGTATCCCGGGCGGCGCTGCCCGCCCTGGTGCGGGCCGGCCAGGAGGTCCGGGCGGCGCTGGCCACCCACCCCGCCACCTGGCACCCGGACGGTCCGCTGCTCTCCGGTGTCTACGGGGTGATCCTCCACGAGGAGCTGCCCGACACCCCCTTCGGACCTCACCAGCGCAATGTCACCGTGTTCGCGGACGGGCAGATCGACCGCTCGCCCTGCGGCTCGGGAACCTCGACGCGGCTCGCACTGCTGGCCGAGGACGGGCGGCTCGGGCCGGGCGAGGACCTGCTGCACGAGTCCGTCACGGGCACGGTGTTCACCGGGCGGATGTCGGACGGCGGGGTCACCGAGGTCACCGGCACCGCCCACCGCACCGGCGAACACACCTTCGTGGTGGACCCGCACGACGCGCTCGGCACCGGATTCCTGCTGTGACGGGCATCCCGCAGTTCGGGGCGGGGCGGATGGCCGACCTGATCGGTCCGGCGGCGGCCGCCGACGCCGTGGCCGCCGCCCTGCTCGGCGGCCTCGACCCGGAGAGCTGCCCGCCGCGTTCCGCGATCGAGGTGCCCGGCGGCGGCGAACTGCTGCTGATGCCGGCCGCGTCCGGCGCGTACGCCGGGGTGAAGATCGCCGGGGTCGCGCCGGGCAACCCGGCCCGCGGGCTGCCCCGGATCACCGGCTCCTACCTCCTGCTGGACGGGCCCACCCTGCGCCCGCTGGCCCTGCTCGACGGCGCGGCGCTGACCACCCTGCGCACCCCGGCGGTCTCCGCCCTGGCGCTGCGTCACCTGGCGCCGACGGGTCGCCCGTTGCGGCTGGTGCTCTTCGGCTCGGGGCCACAGGCGTACGGACATCTGGAAGCGACCTCGGCCGTACGGGAGTTGGCCGAGGTGGTGGTGGTCGCACGGGACCGGGGGCGGGCGGAGGAGCTCGCCGCGTACGCCCGCACCCTGGGCCCGGCCGCTCGGACCGGCACCCCGAAGGAGGTGGCCGACGCCGATCTGGTGATCTGCTGCACCACGGCGCGGGAGCCGCTGTTCGACGGGCGGCTGGTCGGGTCGCACGCCACCGTCGTCGCGGTCGGCTCGCACGAGCCGACGGCCCGGGAGACGGACACCGCCCTTGTGCGACGGGCGGCGGTGTACGTGGAGTCCCGGGCGGCGGCCCTGCGCGAGGCGGGGGACCTGCTGGTCCCGGAGGCCGAGGGAGCCATCGGACCCGGTCATATCAGCGGCACCCTCGCCGACCTGGTCGGCGGTCGGATGCCGGCGGGCGGGCCGCGGAGTTGTCCACAGCTCTTCAAGAGTGTGGGCATGGCCTGGGAAGATCTCGCTGTGGCGGTCGCGCTGTACGAGGCCGCCGGAGTGTGAGCAGCGCAACGTGACATTGTACGCTGTTCCTCTCCTCGTCGGTGGTGTACGGGGGTCTCGGAGGAAATGCAATGGGTGACCTGAAGCAGCACAGTCTCATCAAGGCCCAGGAACGCCTCCGCGACCAGGTCGGCCACGCCCTGCGAGCCGCGCTGATAGCGGGTGAGCTGCGCCCCGGAAGCGTCTACTCCGCACCGGGCCTCGCGGCCGAACTCGGCGTCTCGGCCACCCCCGTCCGCGAGGCCATGCTCGACCTGGCCCGGGAAGGGCTGGTCGAGCCGGTCCGCAACAAAGGCTTCCGGATCACCGAGGTCAGCGAGCGCGACCTGGACCAGTTCACCGAACTGCGCACGATGATCGAGGTGCCGACCATCGGCCGGATCACGAAGATCGCCACCGCCGAGCAGTTGGAGGCGCTGCGTCCCGTCGCCGAGGAGATCGTCACCAGCGCGCGCGAGCACAACCTCATCGGTTACCTGGAGGCCGACCGCCGCTTCCACCTCTCCCTGCTGGCCCTCGCGGGCAACGACCGCCTCGTGGAGACGGTCGGCGACCTGCGCAAGCGGTCCCGGTTGTACGGCCTGACCGGCCTGGACGAGGCCGGCAAGCTGGTGTCCTCGGCGGAGGAGCACATCGAGCTGCTCGACCTGATGCTGAGCGGGGACGCCGAGGCGGCGCAGGAGTGCATGCTCCGCCACCTCGGCCATGTGCGCTCCCTCTGGGCCCAGGGCCGCGACGAACCGGTCGGTCGCGTCCCCGGAGGCCTGGGCTCGGGCGTCCAGTAGGCCGGAGGATCCCCTGGGCCGGACAGGTTCCCGGACGATCAGCAGGGCGCGCGGCCGCCGTCGCGGGTCGGCCGCGGCCGGTCCCCCGTGATGATCGCCGCCTCCGGGCGTGGTACCGGGGTGCCGTCGGGCAGCAGCGGCACCGGCGGGTCCACCACGGTGCCCACCGCACCCGCCGCGTCGCTCGCGGCCGCCGCCGTGACCCGACCCCGGGGCTGCGGGGACAGTACGGCCGTCTCCCGCACGTACGCCACGAAGCTCTCGAAGTCCCGCTGGTGCCGGTAGGGCTCCTCGAACGCGGAGAGGGCCGGATAGCCGTCGCTCGCGAGCAGCGTGTACGAGGGCGCCGCGAGCCGGTACCGGCGGCCGAGTTCCAGCGCGACGCCGTCGACGAACACCTCCGCGGGGTGCACCCGGTCCCCGACCGGGCCACCCGCGTCGAAGCTGTAGCGCACGTTCCGGGAGACGGCCAAGGGCGCGAAGCGCAGTTCGCCGCTCTCCGTCGTCGTCCACTGTTCCTCCAGCGCGTCGTGGATCTGCTGCCCGCTCACCCACGCGCTGACGATCGGATCGCCGAACCCGAGGGCCCGCCAAGCGCTGCCGAAGGTGACGGCGCCGCCCGAGGCGGGGTCGAGGACGAGGTCCCCGGCGATGATCGTCTGGCCGACCCGGGGCGCCGCGGCGACCACGGCGAGCTCGGCCGGGACGTTGGGGTGGATGTTGGCGTCGTTCTCGGGATCGGTGGGCCTGCCGCCCGCCCACAGCGCCCAGTCGGCCGCCAGGTTGCCCATGGTGCTCTCGCCGGCCGTGTTCCGGGCGCGCAGGAACGAGCCGGTCTGCCGTCCGATCGGCATCCGGTCACGCTCGGCGGCCTGCCCCGCCCAGTAGGTGACGACCTCCAGCAGCTCCGGATGCGGTGCGATGTCACGGGTGTTGGGGTGATTGGTGGAGATCGTCAGTTCCCGGATCACCCGGCCGGTGAGCGGGTCGAGCCGCAGGTTGATCTCGTTGATCACCTGGCCGTAGCAGCCGGCCTCGACGAAGGGGCGGGGGACGCCGTTCGGGTCGGGGACCATCATGTTGAACCGGGTGTGCCAGTGCCCGGTGACGATCACGTCGATGTCCGGGGAGACCCGTAGCGCGAGGTCGAGGGCCGGCCCCGAGGGGTCGACGCCGCTGTTGAAGTCGGCTCCCGCCACCGCCCCGTCGTGCAGGCTGAGCACGATCGCGTTCACGCCTTGGCCCTTGAGCAGCGCGGCGTAGCGGTCGGCGGTGGCGACGTCGTCGAGGGTGGCGAGGCCCGGCTGGAAGGAGCCGGGGAAGCGCTCGCTGCCCACGGCGGTGAGGTGGATGAACCCGATGGGCAGCTCCCGGCCGTCGGCGGTGCGTACCCGCTCGATGTTGTAGGCGGGCAGGACCGTCTCCCCGTCCTGGCCCCGGACGAGGTTGGCGCTGTAGTGGCGGAAGTCGGCACCGTGGAAGCGCAGGCCGGAGGAGTCGGTGAAGGAGGTGTCGCGGCCCTCGACGGGGAAGGGGATGCCCTGCTCCATGTGGCGTCGGAGCATGGCGGGCGACTTGTCGAACTCGTGGTTGCCGGCCGTCGCGAAGTCGAGCCCCATGCGGTTCAGGGCTTCGATCGTCGGCTCGTCGGCGAAGGCGGCGGCGTCGAACTCCCAGCCGGAGAAGGAGTCTCCGGGGCTGAAGAAGAGGGAGTTGGGGTGCCCGTCGCGGAGCCGTTCGAGGTGCGCGGCCAGGTACGCGACGCCGCCGACGGTGTAGTCGATGCCGCCGTTGCCGACGATGACGGAGTTGCTTCCGGGTGCGCCTTGCAGGAAGCCGTGCAGGTCGGTGATGTCGAGGAGCTGGACGTCGACGTACTCGACGGCCGTGGCGGCGTCCCGGGCGGCGTCGGTGGCCCGGGCGGGGACCCCGAGCGCGAAGGTCGCCGCCACGGCCCCCATCGCGGTGAAGAAGTCCCGCCGCCCCGGCTCCGGCCGCCCTGGCTCACGTCGCCCCGGCTCAGGCAGCCCCCGCCGCGGCGCCTCCCGTAGCGCCGTGTCCCGCCGCACCGAACTCCTGCTCCGCTGCGTGGCCTTGGCCGTGGTGATCACATCGGGCATGTTCCCGCCCGCCGGGTCGGCTGTCGTGCCGACGCGCCGCCCAGGCCGTTTTGGACACGGCTGGATAACGGCGGCACCAACCCCTTGTCAGTGCAATTTCACATTACTATGTTACCGGTCACATCCTAGAGCGCGGCCCTTCACTGGAGTGACCCATGACCAAGCGCACCCAACTCGCCCTCGCCACCGCACTGGTGGCAGCTCTCGCACTCGGCGCCTCGGGCTGCTCCGACACCAAGAAGGGCTCCGCCGGCTCGGGCGGCAGCAACCCCGCCGCAGCCAACGACGGCAAGATCCTCGGCGGGACCCCGGTCAAGGGCGGCACCCTCACCGTCCTGTCCAACCAGGACTTCGCGCACCTCGACCCCGCCCGCAACTGGACCATGCCGACCATGGACTTCGGCACCCGGCTGCTCTACCGCACGCTCGTCACCTTCAAGGCCGAGCCCGGCAAGGCCGGCAGCGAGCTGGTCCCCGACCTCGCCACCGACCTCGGCACCTCCTCCAACGGCGGCCGCACCTGGACCTTCACCCTCAAGGAGGGCGTCAAGTACGAGGACGGCAGCCCGATCAAGGCCCAGGACGTCAAGTACAACGTCGAGCGCTCCTTCAGCCCCGACCTGACCGGCGGCCCCGACTACGCCGCCCAGTACCTGGCCGGGACCGAGGGCTACAAGGGCCCGCTCCAGGGGCAGCACCTGGACTCCGTCAAGACGCCCGACGACCGCACGATCGTCTTCGAACTGAAGCGCCCGGTCGCCGAGTTCTCCGCGACCGCCACCCTGCCGACCTTCGCCCCGGTGCCGCAGTCCCAGGAGAAGGGCACCCAGTACGACGCCCGCCCGTTCTCCTCCGGCCCGTACAAGATCGAGTCGTACGACCGCGACAAGAAGCTGGTCCTCGTCCGCAACGAGCACTGGGACCCGGGGACCGACACCGTCCGCAAGGCCTACCCGGACAAGTTCGTCGTCGTCATGGGCCTCAAGGGCGGCCAGATCGACGACCGGATCATCGCCGGCGAGGGGGCCGACGCCTCCACCGTCCAGTACGCCGACATGCGGCCCGAGAGCGCCCCCAAGGTGCTGCCCAAGCCGGAGGTCAAGGCCCGGCTGCTCGCCGAGTCCCAGGGCTGCACGGAGATGCTGCACCTGAACAACTCCCGCGCCCCCTTCGACGACCCGAAGGTCCGCGAGGCCATGCAGTACGCCGTCGACAAGGAGGCCGTCATCACCGCGGGCGGCGGCCCGGCCCTCAACGAGATCGCGACCGCCTACCTGCCCCCGGCCCTCTCCGGCGGCAAGCAGGCCGACGTCCTGAAGATCGCCCCGGCCGGGGACCCGGCCAAGGCCAAGGAACTCCTCAAGGCCGCCGGCAAGGAGACCCTCAAGGTGTCCCTCTCGGTCTCCACCGGCGACAAGGGCAAGGCGGAGGCCATCCAGCAGGGCCTGTCCCGCGCCGGCGTCGAGGTCGTCATCGACACCGTCGACCCGGGCGCCTACTACGACGTCATCGGCGACCTCTCCACCACCCCCGACATGACCCTCACCGGCTGGTGCCCCGATTACCCCTCCGGCTCCACCTGGATCCCGTTCGTCTTCGACGGACGCACCATCAAGGAGAAGGGCAACCAGGGCAACTACAGCCAGTTCCGCGACGAGGCGACCATGAAGCGGATCGACGAGATCAACGCCATGGCCGACGCCAAGGAGGCCAACCAGGCCTGGATCGACCTCGACGCCGCCCTGATGGCCAAGTCCCCGAACGTCCCGCTCCTCCTGGAGCGCAAGCCGCTCCTCGTCGGCACCAACATCGCCGGCGCCTTCGGCCACCCCGTGTGGACCGGCACCATCGACTACGGGACCGTCGGCCTCAAGGACCCCGCGAAGAGCCAGGGCTGAGGCCCCGAGGGATCACCACAGCCATGACCACCACCGCACCGGTCCCGGACGACCGGGCCCCCCTCGGCGACGCCGGCGCCCCGGACCCCGACACCGCACGGCCCCCGGACAGCGGCGCCCAGGCCCCGGGTTCGGCCCAGGCCCCGGGCGTGGCCCGAGCCCCCGGCTCGGTCCCGGCGCCCGGCTCGGCCCCGGACCCCGAAGCCGCCAAGAGGCGGTCGGCGGCGGCAGGGCCCGGCAGCAGTCCCTGGCAGCTCGCCCGGCGCGAGCTCCGCCGCCGCCCCGCCGTCCGCGTCAGTCTCGGCGTCGTCCTCCTCTTCGTCCTGATGGCCGTCACCGCCCCCTGGCTGGGCGCCCTCGGCGGCTGGTCCCCGAACGAGTTCGACAAGACCGCCATCGACCCCTACCTCGGCGGTCAACCGCTCGGCGCCCTCGGCGGGATCAGCCCCGAGCACTGGCTCGGGGTCGAACCCGTCACCGGCCGCGACCTGTTCGCCCGCGTCATCAACGGCGCGCAGGTCTCCCTCCTGATCGCCTTCGCCGCCACCGCCATCGTGGTGGTCGCCGGTACCGCCGCAGGGATCACCGCCGGCTACTTCGGCGGTCGCACCGACACGATCCTGTCCCGGCTCATGGACCTGACCATGTCCTTCCCCTCGCTGATCTTCATGATCGCGATGCTGTCCGTGGCCAAGGACGTCAACCGGATCGTCCTCATGACCACCGTCATCGGGGTCTTCGGCTGGCCCGGCGTCGCCCGCGTGGTCCGCGGCCAGACCCTCTCCCTCAAACACCGCGAGTACGTCGACGCCGCCCGCGTCGGCGGCTCCGGCCCCTGGCGGATCCTGACCCGCGACATCCTCCCGGGCGTCTCGGGCCCGGTCATCGCCTACACCACGCTGCTGATCCCCGGAATGATCAGCACCGAGGCCGCCCTCAGCTACCTCGGCGTCGGAGTCCGCCCGCCCACGCCCTCCTGGGGCCAGATGATCGCCGAGTCCGTGGCCTACTACGAGACCGACCCCATGTACTTCGTCATCCCCAGCGTCTTCCTCTTCCTCGCCGTGCTCGCCTTCACCCTGCTCGGCGACGCCCTGCGCGACATCCTCGACCCGAGGGGCGGCCGCAGTTGATCCTCTACTTCGCCCGCCGGCTGCTCGCCCTCGTCGGCGTGCTCCTCGCCATCGCCGCCGTCACCTTCCTCATCTTCTACGTGCTGCCCTCCGACCCGGCCGCGGCCGCCTGCGGCAAGACCTGCAGCGCCGAACGCCTGGCCGACGTACGCGCGTACCTCGGCCTCGACCAGCCCCTGTGGCGGCAGTTCACCGACTTCCTCACCGGCATCTTCACCGGCCGCACCCTGGGCACCGGCCAGTACGCCGTCGACTGCGACTTCCCGTGCCTGGGCTACAGCTACGAGAACTCGCTGCCCGTGTGGGACCTGCTGATGGACCGGCTCCCGGTCTCCGCCTCCCTCGCCGTCGGCGCCGCCGTGCTGTGGCTGCTCCTCGGCCTCGGAGCCGGGGTCACCGCCGCCCTGCGCAAGGACACCGCCACCGACAAGGCCCTGATGGTCGGCGCCGTCGCCGCCGCCTCCCTGCCCGTCTACTTCACCTCCGTGATGCTCATCTACGGCGTCATCCGCGTCGCCGGCCTCCTGCCCTACCCCACCTACCAGGCCTTCGGTGACAACCCGCTCGCCTGGGCCACCAACCTGACCCTGCCCTGGATCGCCCTCGCCCTGCTCTACGCCGCCATGTACGCGCGCCAGAGCCGCGGGTCGATGATCGAGGCGATGGCCGAGCCGTACATCCGTACCGCCCGCGCCAAGGGCATGCCCGAGCGCACGGTCGTCGTCAAACACGGGCTGCGTTCCGGGATGACCCCGATCCTCACCATCTTCGGCATGGACCTCGGCGGACTGCTCGCCGGAGCCGTCATCACCGAGTCCATCTTCGGACTCCCCGGTATCGGGCGGCTGTTCTACGGCGCCCTGGTCAACTCCGACCAGCCCGTGGTCCTCGGCGTCACCCTGCTCGCCGCCTTCTTCATCGTCGTCGCCAACCTCCTCGTCGACCTCCTGTACGCCGTCATCGACCCGAGAGTGAGGTACTGATGGCAGCCGACACCGCCGCTCCGCTCCTCGACGTACGCGATCTGCGCGTCACCTTCACCACCGAGCGCGGGACCGTACGGGCCGTCGACTCGATCGGCTTCACCGTCGAGGCCGGCCGCACCCTCGGCATCGTCGGCGAGTCCGGCTCGGGCAAGTCCGTCACCTCGCTCGCCGTCATGGGCCTGCACCGCGGCCCGGTCGAGGTCAGCGGCTCCGTCGCCCTCGCCGGACGGGAGCTGACCGGACTCCCGGAACGGGAACTGTCCAAGGTCCGCGGCCGCCGGATGGCCATGATCTTCCAGGACCCGCTCTCCAGCCTGCACCCCTACTACACGGTCGGCGAGCAGATCGCCGAGCACTTCCGGGTGCACTTCAAGGCCGGCCGGGCCGCAGCCCGCAAACGCGCCGTCGACATGCTCGGCGAGGTGGGCATCCCGGAACCGGCCCGCCGCGCCGGGGAGTACCCGCACCAGTTCTCCGGCGGCATGCGCCAGCGCGCCATGATCGCCATGGCCCTGGCCTGCGAACCCGACCTGCTGATCGCCGACGAGCCGACCACCGCCCTGGACGTCACCGTGCAGGCGCAGATCCTGGAACTGATCGCCCGGCTCCAGCAGGAGCGCGGCCTCGGCGTCGTGATGATCACCCACGACCTGGGCGTCGTCGCCCGGGTCGCCCACGAGGTGCTCGTCATGTACGGCGGGCGCGCCGCCGAACAGGCTCCGGCCGACGACCTGTTCGCCGACCCGGCCCACCCGTACACCCGGGGACTGCTCGACTCGCTGCCCCGCCTCGACACCGCCGACGACGTCCCCCTGCCCTTCATCCCCGGCTCGCCGCCCTCCCTGCTCGCGCCCGCCCCCGGCTGTGCCTTCGCCCCGCGCTGTCCGCGGGCCGCCGCGCGCTGCGTCGATGTACGGCCGGAGCCGGCGGCGTACGGGGACGGCCCCGCACGGACCGTGGCCTGCCACTTCGCCGGGGACCGCACCGCCCAGGAGGCCGCCCGATGACCGAGACCGCCCCGCCGCTGCTGTCCGTACAGGACCTCACCATGACCTTCCCCGGCCGGCGATCCGTGACCGGGCGCCGGGGGGCGCCCGTGCGCGCCGTCGACGGGGTCTCCTTCGACCTGGGCGCCGGGCAGACCCTGGGCCTGGTCGGGGAGTCGGGCTGCGGGAAGTCCACCACCGGCCGGATGCTGGTACGGCTGCTGGAGCCCACCGCGGGCCGGGTCGCCTTCGAGGGCAAGGACATCAGCCGCCTCTCGCCGTCCGCGATGCGTCCGCTGCGCAAGCACATCCAGATGGTCTTCCAGGACCCACACTCCTCCCTCAACCCGCGCCAGACCGTGGCCCGGATCATCTCCGACCCGCTGCTGGTGCAGGGTTGGAGCGCGGGGGACGCGCGCCGCCGGGCCGCCGAGCTGATGGAGCTCGTCGGACTGATCCCGGAACACATCGACCGCTACCCGCACGAGTTTTCCGGCGGTCAGGCCCAGCGCATCGGCATCGCGCGCTCGCTGTCCACCAGCCCCCGCCTGATCGTCGCCGACGAGCCGGTCTCCGCGCTGGACGTCTCCGTGCAGGCGCAGATCGTCAACCTGATGGAACGGCTACGGGCCGAACTCGGCCTCGCCTACGTGTTCATCGCCCACGACCTGTCGGTGGTCAAGCGGGTCAGCGACCGGGTCGCCGTCATGTACCTCGGCAGGATCGTCGAGATCGGGGACAAGAAGTCCCTCTACGAGAACCCGCAGCACCCGTACACCCGGGCGCTGCTGTCCGCCGTACCGCTGCCCGACCCGGCGGCGGAACGGCGGCGGGAGCGGATCGTGCTGCTCGGCGACCCGCCGAGCCCGGCCGCTCCACCCCCGGGCTGCACCTTCCATCCGCGCTGCCCCAAGGCACAGCAGCTCTGCCGCACGGAGCGCCCCGTCCTGCGCGAAGCCGCCGCCCGCGAGGTGGCCTGCCACTTCCCTGGTGACTGACGGGGATCCAAGGGAAGCGACGGTGCCCCGGGGACAAAGGCGTCCCCGGGGAACCGTCGTACCGTGTCGACCTCGCCGGCTATGGTCATGACCATGAACGCCGATCCGCAGTCCGCGCGCGCCGATCGGAGTCCGCTGCGCGCGTCGACGGTCGCAGCGACGGTCCTCCTGCCGGTGGTGCACGCCGTGGCGGCCCTGGTGGTCATCGCCCTGACGCGTATGGTCCTCGCCCCGCGGCCCTGACCGCCCCGCCGGTGGCCGGCCGGGCGGTCAGGGCGGCGCTCAGGCCAGTTCCCGGCGGAAGAACTCCAGCTCCAGTGCCATCAGCTTCTCCCGGGTGCCGCCCGGGGTCATGTGGGTGACTCCGGGGAGGGCCAGGAGCTGGTGCGGGCGGCCCGCGTCCGTCAGCGCCTGCGAGAGGCGCAGCGTGTGGGACGGGTGGACGTTGTCGTCGGCCAGGCCCGTGATCAGCAGCAGGGGCCGGGACAGCTTCGGGGCGTCGGGGATGAGGGAGTCCCGCTCGTACACCTCGGGGTGCTCCTGGGGGAGGCCCAGGTACCGCTCGGTGTACGCCGTGTCGTAGTGCCGGAAGTCGGTCGGCGCGGCCCCGGCGGCCGCCGCGTGGAAGACGTCCGGGCGGCGCAGCACGGCCATGGCCGAGAGGTAGCCGCCGTACGACCAGCCGCGCACCCCGACCCGGTCGAGGTCGAGGTCGGTGTGGCGGGCGGCGAGCGCGTGCAGCGCCGCGACCTGGTCGTCGAGGGTGACCTCGGAGAAGCCGCGGTACATGGCGTGCGTGTAGGCGGGGGAGACGTAGGGGGTCCCGCGGTTGTCGATGGTGACCACCGCGAAGCCCTGGTCGGCCCACCACTGGCGGTGCTGGCGGCGGCGCTGGTCGGCGGTGATGTCCTGCATGCCGGGGCCGCCGTAGCCGTCGACCAGGACGGGCAGCCGCCGGCCGGGGACGTGGTCGCGGGGCAGCACGAGGGCGGTGGGGATGCCGCGGTCGGTGACCCGTTCCAGGACCGCGTCCACCCGGTAGGGCAGCGGCTCGGACAGGTCGGCGGGGGTGAACTCCCGCCCGTCGGGGGTGCGTACGGTGCGCCGTACCCCGTCGGCGTCGGCGGTGGTCAGCAGCAGGGTGCCGGCCGACGCGGACACGGTGTGCACGCCGGGGCCGTCGGCCAGCGGGGTCAGCTCCCCGGTGTCCGGGTCCAGCAGCAGCACCTGCTGCTCGGACGGGTCGCGCAGGCCCGCCTCGATCAGCAGCCGGCCCTCGTGGATCCCGGCCACGCCGCGGACCTGGATCTCGTCCCCGGTGAGCGGTGCGCCGTCCACCGCGAGGGCGCGGGCGGCGCCGCCCGGGGTGTCGGCGCAGGTCAGCATCCGCCCGTCGGCGAGGCGGGCCGGGGTGCCGGGGACCAGCGGGTCCACCCACTGCGGGTGCGTGGTGCGGGACAGCTCCTCGGTGCGGCCGGTGGCCGGGTCGGCGCTGAGCAGCAGCACGTTCTGCTGGAGCCGGTCCTGGACGGTCAGCAGGATCTCGGTCTGCGACTCCCAGCCCGCGTCGGAGACGTACGGGTAGGTGTCGGCGTCCCAGTCGAGCCGTATCCGGGTCCCGCCCTCGCCGAGCACCCACAGCTGGACATCGGCGTTGGGCCCGCCCGCCTCGGGGTAGGCGAAGTCCTCGGCGGGCCGCTCCGGGTGGGCCGGGTCGGCGAACCAGCGTCGCTGGAGGGCGGATTCGTCGACCCGGGCGGCCAGCAGGGTGACGCCGTCGGGGGACCACCAGTGGCCCCGGGGGCGGCCCAGCTCCTCGGCGGCGGCGAATTCGGCCAGGCCCCAGCGGGCCCCGTCGGCGGGGCTGATCCGGCCGCCCGGGGCGACGTACAGGATGTCGTCGGCGACGTACGCGGTCCGCGAGCCGTCGGCGTTGGGCCGCGGGTCCAGCGCGGGTCCGGCGGCCGGGATCTCCTTGGGGGTGCCGGCGCCGCCCGCGGCGACCTCGAAGAGCCGCCCGTACAGCGCGAAGGCGGCGCGGCGGCCGTCGCCGGAGAGGGCGTACGAGCCGATCCCGGCGGCGACGAGCCGGGTCCGCTCGCGCAGCCGGCGCTCGGCCTCGGGGAGGGGGCCGGGCTCGGGACACAGTTCGCGAGGGTCGGCGAGCCGGGTCTCGGCGCCGGTGGTGGTGTCCAGTACCCACAGCGAGTCGAAGGCGTCGGTGGAGCCCGTCGACCGGAGGAACCAGAGCAGTCGGCCGTCGTCCCCGAAGGAGAAGGCGCGCGGGGCGCCGTGGGTGAAGCGGGCCGTGCTCGCGGAGAGCCTGAGGAAGTCATCCATGATCGTAGTGTGACATGTGAAATGTCACCATTACTAGGCTGTTCGAGTGGTGACCCCGCAGGCGCGGGCTTAGCGTCGAAAAGGTGGATCCGAACGCATCGCCGAGCAACAGCGGGACCGAAGGCAAGGTCCGGGGAAACGGCAGCGGACTCGCCCTGTTCGTCATCGCCTCCTGCCAACTCATGGTGGTTCTCGACATCACGATCGTGAACATCGCGCTGCCGCACATCCAGACCGCTCTCAACTTCTCGACCGAGAGCCTTTCCTGGGTCGTCAACGCCTACACCCTCGCCTTCGGCGGACTGCTGCTCCTCGGCGGCCGCACCGGCGACATCCTCGGCCGCAAACGCGTCTTCATCTTCGGCGTCCTGCTCTTCGGGCTCGCCTCGCTCCTCGGCGGACTCGCCCAGAACGAGGGCCAGCTGATGGCCGCACGCGCCCTCCAGGGCGTCGGCGGCGCCATCGCCTCGCCGACCGCCCTCGCCCTGATCACCACCACCTTCCGCGAAGGCCCGGCCCGCAACCGGGCGTTCGGCGTGTTCGCGGGAGTCTCGGCCGCAGGCGGCGCGATCGGCCTCCTCGCGGGCGGCATCCTCGTCGAGTGGCTCGACTGGCGATGGGTGCTGTTCGTCAACGTCCCCATCGCCATCGTGATCGCGGTGCTGGCCACCAAGGTCCTGCACGAGTCCGCACGCCACCCGGGGCACTTCGACTTCGCGGGCGCGCTGCTGTCCACCCTCGGCATGGTCTCGCTCGTCTACGGCTTCATCCGGGCGTCCCAGGAGGGCTGGCGCGACCCGATCACCCTCGGCTCCTTCGGCGCCGCCGTGGTCCTGCTGACCCTCTTCATCCTCAACGAACGGCGCTCGCCGCAACCGATCACCCCGCTGCACATGTTCGCCGACCGCAACCGGGCCGGGACCTACGGCATCATGCTCATGCTCGCCTGCGCGATCTTCGGCATGTTCTTCTTCCTGACCCTCTTCGTGCAGATCGTGCTGGGCTTCAGCCCGATCCAGGCCGGCCTCGCCTTCCTGCCGGTCAGTGCCGTGATCGCCGTGGCCGCCGCGATCACCGCGAAACTGCTGCCGAAGCTCGGCCCCAAACCCTTCATGGTCACCGGTGCGCTGTCCTCGGCGGCCGGCCTCGCCTGGCTGACGCAGATCGACGTCGACTCGACGTACCTCGGCAGCATCCTGGGGCCGATGCTGCTCTTCGCCCTCGGCATGGGCCTGCAGTTCGTCTCGCTGACGCTGATGGCCCTGTCCAACGTCACCGACCGGGAATCGGGCGCCGCGTCCGGCCTGCTGAACACGATGCAGCAGGTGGGCGGCTCGCTGGGCCTGTCGATCCTGGTGACCGTCTACGGCACGGCGAGCCGCAACGAGGCCAAGCAGCAGGTACCGGACTTCCTCAGCACCGCCGGCCCGGTGCAGAAGGCCTTGTTCCAGCGCACCGGGCAACTCCCCAAACCCTGGGGCGACCAGGTCCTCACCTCGGGCATCAGCACCGCCTTCGTCGTGGCGTCCATGTTCACCCTGGTCGGCGCGCTGATCGCACTGTTCGTCATCCAGGTCCGCCCCTCGGACCTCGCACGCCTGCAGGGCAACCACCAACCGACGGCGGACCGGACCTGAGGGCCGGGGCCCCGGGGCCGGGCCCGGCCCCGGGTGCGCCCCGCTACACCGCCGTGACGCGGGCCGCGAAGGCGTTCAGGTTGTCGGACATGCGGGAGAGCCGCTCGTCCAGCGTCAAGGACTCCTCGTACTGCCCGGCGCGCAGCTTCGCCTGGCGCTTGCCGCGTACGTACAGGGGACAGGCGAGGTCGGCGCAGATGTAGGTGCCGACCGTGTTGCCCTCACGCCCGCGGGCGCCCGCCAGCGGTGCGGCGAGCAGGGTGACCCCGGAGGAGGCGTGCCCCGTCAGGCAGATCTGGCACAGGCTGGACTTCACCACGCTGGTGCGGCCGACGGCCGGTACGCGCAGCGAGATCCCCAGCGGACCTGCGCCGTCCGCCCGGGGCAGCACGAGATGGGCCCGCAGCGGCGCTCCCGGGTCCACCCACCCCAGGAAGTCCAGGTCCTTCCAGGGCAGTTCGGCGAAGTCGAGTGGCAGGCGCAGCCGCGTCGCCTCGCCCTTGGTGCAGTTCACGAAGGACGAGCGGATCTGTTTCTCGGTGAGTGGTTCCACGGGAATCGACCCTATTACCTGCCCTGACCTGGCCGCATCCCGTATATCCGTGACACGGCGCGCCCTAGGGGGTGTCCGGGGTGTCCGGGGTGTCCGCACGACGGATCCGGCAGCGCGCCGGGCCGGTCGTCCGCAGGGTGATCCCGGCGCCGACCGGAACCTCGGTGTCCACGGCCTCGAACTCGTAGGCCCGCAGGATCATCGCCAGCGCGATCACCGACTCCAGCATGGAGAAGTGCTGCCCGATGCAGGCGCGCGGCCCCCCGCCGAACGGGAACCACGCGTAGCGCGGCCGCCCCGCCTCCGCCTCGGGCGTGAAGCGCTCGGGGTCGAAGCGGTCCGGGTCCGGCCAGTACGCGGGATGGCGGTGCGTCACCCAGGGCGCGATGATCACGTCCGCACCGGCGGGGACGGTGTGTTCCCCGATCCGGGTGGCGGCGACGGCCTTGCGCCCGATGACCGGCGCGGCCGGATACAACCGCATGGCCTCCTTGAGGACCTGGGTGAGGTACGGGAGCCGCTCCAGGTCGGCGGCCTCGGGCGTACGGTCGCCCAGCACGCGGGAGACCTCCGCGCGGGCCCGGTCCTGCTGCTCGGGGTGCAGGGACAGCAGGTGCAGGGCGAAACAGAGGGAGGTGGCGGTCGTCTCGTGCCCGGCGAGCAGGAAGATCAACACCTGGTCGCGCAGCTCGGAGGTGTCGAACTCCCCGTCGTCCGAGCTCTTGGCGGCGGCGAGCAGCGTCAGCAGGTCCTCGCCGGGAGCCCCGGCCCCGGCCTCGGACCCGGACCCCGCCCCGGCCTCGGACCCCGCCCCGGCCGCGGTCCCGGTGGGGCCGCGCCGGCGCTCGGCGATGATCCGATCGCACACCCCGTACAGCTCGTCCAACGCGGCGGCGGCCCGCCGGTTGCCGGGGGTGGGCCAGTGGCGCGGGATGGTGGCGGGGGAGTAGCCGCGGCGCAGCACGTAGTCGGTGATGACCGGAAAACATTCGGCCACGACATCGGCGGTGGCCTCGACATCGGTGCCGAAGAGGATGCGCGCGACGGCGCGCAGGGCGAGGTGCGCCATCTCGTCGGAGACGTCGACGACGCCGTCGAGGGCATCTCCCCAGGCCTCGATGACGGATCGGGTCTCGGCGGCGATCGCCTCGGCGTAACCGTCGACGCGCCGGCGGGTGAACAGCGGTTGCACGAGCCGGCGCTGGCGCAGGTAGTCCTCGTCCTGGCTGGTCAGCAGCCCGTTGCCGAAGGACTCCCGGACCTCCTGGTAGAAGCGGTTGTCCTTGCGGAAGCGCGCCGCGTCGGAGGCGAGCACCTGCTGCGCGCCCTCGGGGGAGAAGACGCAGTACAACTCGGCGCGCATCCCGGGCGGACCGGCCGTGATGCGCACCAGGTCGCCGTGCTGGTGCTGGGCGCGCAGATAGGTCCCGAGGGAGTCGGACCGCAGGTCGAGGAGCGAGCCGAGCAACGGCAGCCCCGCCGGCCCGGGGACCCCCGTACCCGCGCCCGTTTCCGTACCCGTGTCCCCGTTCGCGTTCGCTTCCACCGTCATGGCCCCCGCCCCTTCGTCCTACGGAAGCCCGATTCTGCCGCCCCCGTGCCCACCTGGCGAGGACAAGGGCCCATCAGGCCGCACAGTGGCCTGATCACGGCCCCGGCGTGGCGATCACCAGGAGGTGAAGCCACACTGGATAGGGCTACCGTGCGTGTTGTCCCCCGAGGTGATCGCTCATGTGCCGATGGCTCGCGTATTCGGGAACACCCCAGCTGCTCGAAACGATCCTCTACAAACCGGCCCACTCGCTCATCGACCAGAGCCTCCACTCCAGACTGGGTGTGGAGACGACGAACGGTGACGGCTTCGGTGTCGGCTGGTACACGGAGGAGAACACGGGTACCCCGGCGACCTTCCGGGACATCGGCCCCGCCTGGAACAACCGCAACCTGCGGGAACTCGCGGACCACGTCCGCTCCCCGCTGTTCTTCGCCCACATCCGGGCGTCGACCGGTACGGCGGTGCAGCAGACGAACTGTCACCCCTTCCGGCACGGACGCTGGATGTTCATGCACAACGGGTCCATCGCCGGATTCCACGAGATGCGGCGGGACCTCACCCTGCTCATCGACCCCGCGCTGTACCCCGATGTCGAGGGGACGACGGACTCCGAGGTGATGTTCCATCTGGCGCTCACCCTCGGTCTGGAAGGGGACCCGCCGGGAGCCGTGGCCAGGATGGCGGGCGTGGTGGAGCGCGTCGGCCATGAGCACGGGGTGGAGTACCCGCTCCAGATGACGCTCGCCATCAGCGACGGCGAACGCCTCTGGGCCTTCCGCTACTCCAGCCAGGGCGAGTCGAGGTCCCTCTTCTACAGCAGCCGGGTGGAGGCGCTGCGCAGGCTGCACCCCGACATGGAGTTCCTCCAGGAGGTCTCCGACGAGACCCGCCTGGTCGTGTCGGAACCCCTGGGTGACCTCCCCGGCGCCTGGAACAAGGTCCCGGAGAGCACCTTCGGCATCGTCGGCCCCGGCGGCGACGAACTCCACCCCTTCACCCCGCAGGCCGCGTAGGGCAGGGCGGCCGGTGGGAGGTCAGTAGCCCCAGCGCTGGCCCACGCTGTCGTCGTCACGGCAGTGGATGGCGCGCCCGTTGGCGTCCCGCCCGGTCGTGCCGACATCGGCCTTCCGGCATATCTGACCGGCCCTGTAGCAGTTGCCGGCGTTGGAGCGGGGATAGCAGTCGGTGCTCGCCTTGGTGGGCTCGGGCGCGGGTGCCTGCGTGCGGGTACGGGTGGGGGCCGGCGGGGCGGGGGCGGCCTTGGTGGGCGCCGGCGCCTTGCTGGTGGGCGGCGCGGCGACCGGGGCCGGAAGGGTAGGTGCCGCCGTGGTGGGGTCGGCGCTCGGGGTGGCACTGGCGCTCGGGCTCGGGTCGGCCGTCACCGCGGAAGGGCTGGGGCTCGGGCTCGGGCTCGCACTGACGGTGGCGGCGGCGCTGGTACCGGGGGTGGTGTCCGGCGTGGCCGGGTCGCACGCGGCGAGCGACAGAACGGCGGCGAGGACGACGAGGGCGCCTCTGTAACGCTTCTTCAGCACGTTCGTTCTGCGGCGGGACGGATTGTTCATCGGTAACTCCTGGGTCGTGAGTGCTCCTTGAGCGGCGCTCAAGATACCCAGAAGGTTGAATTCGATACCAGTGTTGACGAGGGGTGAGACGGAGGAGCGGTTTTAGGGGTGGGCGGCGGTGGCGCACATCAAGTCGGTTGATCAGGCACCGGCCTGTGCATGACGCTGATCACCGGCGTTCGAGCGGGTCCGCGACCGGACCGTCGAGCGGCTCACAGCGAAGAGAGAGTGCCACCGATGAACGAATCTCCACCGGTCCGACCTGTTCCCGTCAGCGGCTTTCCCGAGTGGCTCCCCGAAATCCGGATGGTCGAGCAGAGGTGGCTCGATCTCATTCGGTCGGGTTTCGAAAGATATGGGTTCTGCTCGATCGAGACGCCCTCGGTCGAGCCCCTTTCCGTACTCACCGCCAAGGGCGAAACCTCCAACGAGGTGTATGCGCTGCGCAGGCTCCAGGAAGACGCCGACGACACCGGTGACTCCCGGATCGGGCTCCACTTCGATCTGACGGTGCCGTTCGCGCGCTACACGGCCCAGCACTTCAACGAGCTCGTATTCCCGTTCAAGCGCTATCAGATGCAGCGAGTATGGCGGGGCGAGCGGGCGCAGGACGGGCGATTCCGAGAATTCACGCAGTGCGACATCGACGTGATCAATGTCGACCACCTGCCCCTGTCCTTCGACGCGGAGCTGCCGCGTGTGATCCACGAGATCCTGACCAGCCTGGATCTGCCCGCATGGACGATCGACATCAACAACCGCAAGGTCCTCCAGGGCTTTTACGAAGGGCTCGGCATCGACGATCCGTCGGCGGTCATCCGTGCCGTCGACAAGCTGGACAAGGTCGGCCCCGACGGCGTCGCGAAGATCCTGTCCGGTGAAATCGGCCTGCCCGCACGGACCGTGGATTCCTGCCTCGCGCTCGCCCGGACGCGGGGCACCGGCGCGGCCGTCGTGGAGGACGTCAAGAGCCTGGGCGTGACGTCCGAGCTCCTCACCGAAGGTCTCGGCGAGCTCAGCCACGTACTGGACTCCCTCGACGATCTGCCGGCCGGCAGTGTCGTCGCCGACCTCTCGATCGCCCGCGGGCTCGACTACTACACGGGGACGGTCTACGAAGGGAAGTTCGTCGACTGGCCGAACTACGGCAGCATCTGCTCCGGCGGACGCTACGAGAACCTGGCCGGATCCTTCATCCGGCGCGGTCTGCCGGGTGTGGGGATGTCGATCGGGCTGACGCGCATCTTCGCCAAACTCCTGGCGGAGGGGCTCCTGGACACCCCCGCGAAGTGCCCCAGCGACGTCCTCGTGGTCGTCCCGAGGGACGACCGCCGGTTCGAGGCCGAGGCCACGGCGGCGCGCCTGCGCCGGCGGGGGATGAATGTCGAGCTGTACCACCAGGCCGACAAGGTGGCCAAGCAGATCCGCTACGCGTCCCGCAAGGGCATCCCGTTCGTCTGGTTCCCGCCGTTCGAGGAGGGGGCGGCGCACGAGGTGAAGAACCTGGCGACGGGCGAGCAGTTGGCGTCCGACCCCACGACCTGGCTCCCGGCTCCGCGTTGACGGCGCACCGGTCGGCGCTGACGCCGGCCGGCTGCCGTCGCTCCGCGATCGTCAGGCCCGCGGTCTGCGGTGCCTGCCTCCCCGCTTCCGCGGCGCCGGCTGTTCCTGGGGCTGCGGTCGGGGCGCGGGGTTGAGCAGGCGGCAAGCCGCCGCGTAGTCGTCGACCACGGTCACCGCCACCCACTGGAACCCGTCCCACTCCAGGATCAGGCGCGGGGCCCCGGGGTCGAGGTGAGCGGCGCGTCGGGGGCCGGCGCCGAGGGTGAGGGCCTTGAGCTCGCCGGGCTTGCGCAGGCGCCCTTCGCGGCGGGCGGCCCAGCGGTCGAGCGGTTCGTCTTCGGGATTCATCAGCGTGCCTCCGTCGAGCGGTGCGGGCGCCCTACCGCTCTCCGGCAGGGCGGAGGATCCCGGCGGGGAAGCGGTCCGCAGGTCCGCCCACCCGCGGACGGCCCCGGGTGAATCAGCTCGTTCGGCGGCGAGGCCGTACCTACCTCCGCTTCAATGTCCGCCATGGAACTCCGCGAGAAGTACCTGTGGGCAGCCGCCCACCACGGCGTCAGCACGGCTTCCGCCCGGGGCGAGTGCACCTGGGGAGCTCCGTGCTCCCACCCCGCGGCGTGGAGCGTGCGGGTCGGCGACGCCGGCGGCGACAGCTGGTGGGCCGCCTGCCAGGAGCACGCCGCCGCATCCACGGTGCTTTCGCCCGGCACCACCGACTGAGCACCACCCGGAGCCCCGTCGAGGCTCACCACCGAGCCGGACCTCGGAGGCGTACGGCCACGGCCTGCGCGCAGCGAAGTACGAAGCGCACCGGAAGCCGGCCCGGCTTCCTTCGCCGAAGCGGTGGCTCGACGTCTGCACGGCTGAACGGTGACGATCGTCGGTATCGACGTCATCCACCCGATCCGGTACGGCCTAGAAAGGCCGCGGGCTTCAGGGACGACCTCACCCACCCCTACGAGCCCCACCTCCCGGCGGCCGCCATGCGAGTGGCTCAGGGGGTTCCGGACCGGGTCTTCACGCGCTTCTCGCCCTGCGGATCATCGGCGCCGTAGGCCGAACGGACGGGTCTGCTCCTCCGACATGCGGGTGGGCAGACGCACCTCTACCGTCGGGGCATGGCTGATTCGGCGGACTCCGGTGAGGGCCTGGCCGGCCGTGTACACGCGCTGACCCGACGCAACTTGGTCGTCGTGGTCGTCCTTTTCGTGTCCAGCGTCGTCACGGCCGTCAGCACACTCGTCACAGCCGTAGGTGTGGTGAGAAGGTCCACCATGGACTGGCGGCCGGCCGAGTACAGCAAGCTTCGGTCTCTCCGCGGCGGACATACCATCGAACGCTTCACCCAGGTCCTCGGCCATGCCTCGTACCGGGTTCCGATGCCCGAGTTCGTCTATATGCCCGACGAGGACAACTCCGGGCTGACGAAGCACGTGTTCCGACCGCACGAGGACTACCGCGTCGAGGTCATCACCGACCGTACCGGTGCGACGCTCGTATACGCGGTGACATCGTGCAGCCCCGCCTTCACACCGTCGTTCGAGGTGAACCGCAACAGCGAGAAGGGCCGGTTCACGATCACCCTGGGCTCACCTCTGGCCGACGTAGGCTCCGGTGCCACGACCGTGTACCAGTGGATGACGCGGACGGGTGCTCGTCAATCGGCCGTCTCCCAACGCGAGAGCACCGGAGACGAGGACGGCAAGCGCGAGTACGCCTGGGGCAGCACCGATGTCTGCCCCCTCACCTCCGAGGAGGCCAGGCGGGAGTCGGACAGCCTGTGGAGCGAGTGGGAAGCATGGCGCGCACCTCGGACGCCTGACGCCGACGACGTGTACACGGCTGAGCGCAGCGACCCACCGACGAGATCACTGATGGAGCGCTCGGCGGTGAATGTGTACGTCGAGACCGCACCGCAAGGTTCGATCCACCGGTACTACCCGGCCTTGCTCGGGGTCAACAGGAGCAATGCCGACTAGGACTCGCCCTCGACGGGCCCGACGTCCGCGACCCTCGATCCGGCGTGCGCACAGCGACAGTCCGGGTACGCGCGCGAAGGGCCGTCGGCGGGGTCTTCCGCGGGGGCGGAGACACCGACGACGGCCCAGAGGCGGCCCAGGAGGACAAAGGGCGTCCTGACCTGAGGCGAACTCAGATGTCGCGGAAGATCTCGATCTGGGCGCCCACGGAGTTGAGGCGCTCGGCCAGTTCCTCGTAGCCGCGGTTGATGACGTAGACGTTGCGCAGCACCGAGGTGCCCTCCGCCGCCATCATCGCCAGGAGGACGACCACCGCCGGGCGCAGGGCCGGCGGGCACATCATCTCCGCCGCGCGCCAGCGCGTGGGGCCCTCGACCAGGACGCGGTGGGGGTCGAGGAGTTGGAGGCGGCCGCCGAGGCGGTTCAGGTCCGTCAGGTAGATGGCCCGGTTGTCGTACACCCAGTCGTGGATCAGGGTCTGGCCCTGGGCCACGGCGGCGATGGCCGCGAAGAACGGGACGTTGTCGATGTTCAGCCCGGGGAACGGCATGGGGTGGATCTTGTCGATCGGGGCTTCGAGCTTCGAGGGGCGGACCGTGAGGTCGACCAGGCGGGTGCGGCCGTTGTCGGCCGTGTACTCCGCCGAGCGGTCGTGGTCCAGGCCCATCTCCTCCAGGACCGCGAGCTCGATCTCCATGAACTCGATCGGCACCCGGCGGATGGTCAGTTCGGACTCCGTGACGACCGCGGCGGCGAGCAGGCTCATCGCCTCGACCGGGTCCTCGGAGGGGGAGTAGTCCACGTCCACGTCGATGCTCGGGACGCCGTGGACGGTGAGCGTGGTGGTGCCGACGCCGTCGACCCGGACGCCCAGGGCCTCCAGGAAGAAGCACAGGTCCTGGACCATGTAGTTGGAGGAGGCGTTGCGGATGACGGTCACGCCGTCGTGCCGGGCCGCCGCCAGCAGCGCGTTCTCGGTGACCGTGTCCCCGCGCTCGGTCAACACGATCGGGCGGTCCGGGGAGATCCCGGGAACGACCTTCGCGTGGTAGATGCCCTCGGTCGCGGTGATGTCCAGGCCGAAGCGGCGCAGGGCGATCATGTGCGGCTCGATGGTGCGGGTGCCGAGGTCGCAGCCGCCCGCGTAGGGCAGGCGGAACGCATCCATCCGGTGCAGCAGCGGGCCCAGGAACATGATGATGCTCCGGGTCCTGCGGGCCGCGTCCGCGTCCATCGCCTCCATGTCGAGGCGGGCGGGCGGGATCAGCTCCAGGTCCACGCCGTCGTTGATCCAACGGGTGCGGACGCCGATGGAGTTGAGGACCTCCAGGAGGCGGTAGACCTCCTCGATGCGGGCCACCCGGCGCAGCACCGTACGCCCCTTGTTGAGCAACGCGGCGCAGAGCAGGGCGACACACGCGTTCTTGCTGGTCTTGACGTCGATGGCGCCGGACAGGCGGCGCCCGCCGACCACGCGCAGGTGCATCGGGCCGGCGTAGCCCAGGGAGACGATCTCGCTGTCGAGCGCTTCGCCGATTCGGGCGATCATCTCAAGGCTGATGTTCTGGTTGCCGCGCTCGATCCGGTTCACTGCGCTCTGGCTGGTGCCGAGGGCGTCGGCGAGCTGACTCTGTGTCCAGCCGCGATGTTGCCGCGCGTCACGGATGAGCTTGCCGATGCGTACGAGGTAGTCGTCTGCCATAGGGGCACGCTATCTCAGATATGAGATGACTCCCGCGTCGGGTGGGGCAAATGGGTGAATTGAGTGGTTGTTACCGACCATCGGATCCCATGGCGAGGTCCCCGTGCGCGTGATGGTCGACGATCCGGCCCAGCAGGTGGGTGAGCTGCTCCCGCTCCTGGGTGGACAGCGGGGCCAGTAGTTCCTCCTGGGCCGCGGTGAGGATCTGTTCCAGTTTGCGTAGTTGTCGCCGTCCGGGCGGGGTGAGGGTGACGACATTGCGCCGGCGGTCCTCGGGGTCGGGGGCCCGTTCCACCAGTTCGCGTGCGGCGAGTTCGTTGATGACGGCGACCAGGTCGCTGCGGTGGATCCCGGTGCGGGCGCTGAGGGTGGCCTGGCTCGCCGGGCCGGACTCCTCCAGGGCGACCAGGGCGGCGTAGTGCCACGTACGGGCATCCGCCCCGCTCAGTCCCTCGGTCACGAGTCGCTGCGCGTGGGTGTAGGCCTGCCCCAGCAGGCGGCTGGGCAGTTCACGCAGCCGTGCGGGGACGCGGGGGGCGTTCTCTTCCGTGGTCATGGGGTGATGCTACCGATTGCGTTGGTGACACTAACGATATAACTTCGTTCGTGTCACCAACGTTAGTCAGGCCAACGATTATCGGAAGGGGCCTTCCATGCCCACGATCGATGTACTCGACTCGACGATGTACTACGAGGACCGACCCGGCGACCACGGCGACGACCACGCGCGGTCCGGCGGTGTGCCCTTCGTGTTCCTGCACGGCAACCCGACCTCCTCCCACCTCTGGCGGGGCGTCCTGCCCCGGATCGAGGGCGGGGTCCGCGTCCTGGCCCCGGACCTGATCGGGATGGGCCGCTCCGGGAAGCCGGGCGGGGAGTACCGCTTCGAGGACCACGCCCGCCATCTGGACGCCTGGTTCGACGCCCTCGGGCTCGACGAGGTGGTGCTGGTCGGTCAGGACTGGGGCGGGGCGCTCGCCTTCGACCGGGCCGCCCGCCACCCCGGGCGGGTCCGGGGCATCGCCTTCATGGAGACGATCGTGCGGCCGCTGAGCTGGGCGCAGTACCCGTCCGCCGCGCGGGCCCGGTTCGAGGCGATCCGCACCCCGGGCGTGGGGGAGGAGATGGTCCTGGACCGGAACATCTTCATCGAGGACAGCATCCGGCAGACCGTGCTGAACCCGATGAGCGAGGCGGACCACGCCGTCTACGCCGCCCCCTACCCGACCCGCGAGAGCCGGCTGCCCCTGCTGCGGTGGGCACGCTCGCTGCCCATCGACGGAGATCCGGCCGATGTGCACGCCGTCGTCGAGCGGTACGACGCGTGGCTGGCGGACAGCCCGGAGGTGCCCAAGCTGCTGCTCACCTTCGACGGCTCGCCGGCCCTGATGGTCGGCCCCGAGACGGTCGCCTGGTGCGAGGAGAACGTCTCGGCGCTGGAGAGCGAATACTGCGGCCCGGCCGCCCACCTCTGCCCCGAGGACCGGCCCGAGGAGATCGCCGCCGCCCTCAACTCCTGGGCCGCCCGCCACGGCCTCACGACGACCTGAGCCCGGACCGCCGCCCGGCGTACCGGCCCCCGCCGCACCGGCCCGGCGTACCGGCCCCCGCGGCGCCGGCCCGGCGTACCGGCCCCTGCAGCGCCGGCCTGGCGTACCGGCTCCCGCCGCACCGGCCTGGCCTACCGGCCCGGCGCGTCGGCCCCGGCGTACCGACCCCCTCGGTGTCGGCCTGGCGTACCGACTCCCGCCGCACCGGCCCGGCCTACCGGCCCCCGCCGCACCGGCCCGGCGTACCGGCCCCCGCCGCACCGGCCCGGCGCATCGGCTCCGCCCGCCGGCGTGCCCCGCTCAGTGCTTGCAGGCGTGGTGTCGCCCTCCTGCGTGCACCGTCGCGTACGAGACCGGGCGCGGGCCCGAGGCCGCGCCCGCCACCCGCGCCGAGGCCGCCTTCCCCGACGCGGAATCCGCGTCGTGCACCACGCGGCCGCCGACCAGGGTCATGCGCACCCCCGTCCCGCTGATGTCGGCCACCGGGCAGCGCGTCACGTCCCGGTCCAGCACCACCAGGTCCGCCGCCCGTCCCGGCTCCACCGTGCCCGTCAGCTCCTCCTGGCGCAGCTGCCACGCCGTTCCGGAGGTGTGCATCCGCAGCACCGCCTCCCGGTCGAGGCCCTCCAGTTCGCGGTACAGCGGGCCCGCCCCGAAAGCGCCCTGGCGATCGATCGCGGTCCGCAGCTGGTTCCACACCTGAAGGGCGTCCACCGGCCAGTCGGAGCCGCCCGACAGCCGCGCACCCGCCTTCTCCAGGCTCCGCGCCGGGTACATCCACCGGTGCCGCTCCGGTCCGATGTAGGGCAGCAGCGCCTCCATCGTCCAGGTGTCCTTCGCCGCCCACTGGAGCTGCATGCACGCCGTGACACCCAGTTGGGCGAAACGTCGTAGGTCCGCCGGGTCCACGAGCTGCAGGTGCGCGACGGCGTTGCGGGCGTCCCGAAGGCCCGTCACCCGCTTGGCGTACGCGTATCCGTCCAAAGCGGTGCGTACCGCACGATCGCCGAGGCCGTGCGCGTGCATCTGCCAGCCCGCCCGGTTGAACGTGGCGGCGAGCCGCCCGTAGTCCGCCGCGGAGGTGTAGAGCTCGCCCCGGTTGTCGGTCGGCCCGCCGTTCCCGTCGAGGTAGGGCTTCAGCAGCGCGGCGGTCTGCGCCGGGTACTCGATGACCCCGTCCAGGAACACCTTGACCATCCCGAACCGCAGCCCCCGAACGCCAGCGAACTCCCGCCGCAGGCCGCGCGCGTACGCCAGCGAGCCCGCCGGATCCTTGGTCTGCTCCGCCTCCAGCCGGATCGCGGGCACGATCCGCTGCGGCAGCTTCCCGGCCGCCGACAGCGCCTGGTACAGCTCCAGTTCGTGCCGTCCCACCAGCGCGTCCATCATCGTCGTGACCCCGGAGGCGGCCGCCAGCCCCAGCACCTCGGCGCACGCCGCGACCAGGTCGGCCCGGGTGGGCTCCGGTATGTGCCGCCGGACCAGGCCCTGGGCGTCGTCCTTGAGGACGCCCGTCGGCCGGCCGTCCGCGCCCTTGACCACCTTGCCGCCGACCGGGTCGGGCGTGGTCGCCGTGATCCCGGCGATGTCCAGGGCCCGCCGGTTGGCCCACAGGTTGTGGCCGTCGCCGCCGACGAGGGCGATCGGCCGCCGCGTCGCAAGCGCGTCCAGCATCGTGTGGTGGGGGTTGGTTCCCACGGGGAGCAGCCCGACCGGGTTCCAGTCCTCGACCACCAGCCAGCGGTCCGGCTCCGCGCCCGCGCCGCCCGTGTCGGCGAGGAAGCCGGTCAGGATCTCCTGGAGCTCGGCCAGGGTGGTCTCCGCGCCCTCCAGGGAGGGGGACAGCGAGCGCTCGCCGGCGCCGAGCGGGTGGACATGGCCGTCGTGGATACCGCTCATGACCGTGTTGCCGCGGGCGTCGACGACCTCCGTGTCGCGGCCCATGTACCGGCGCAGCGCCGCGTTCGTGCCGGTGGCGCAGATCCTGCCGTCCCGGCCGACCGCGACGGCCTCGACGCGCGCCCGGCCGCCGGTCCCGGTGAACACCGAGGCGTTGTGGATCACCAGGGCCGCCGAACCGCGCCCGGTGGAAGAAGCGGCCGAGGCCGCGGGGGAGGTCGCGGGGGAGGCTGCGGCCGGGGCGGCACCCAGCAGGCCGGCCGCCCCGGCGACCCCGGTGATCCCGGCGGCCGCGAGGAGTCCTCGGCGGGAAAGGTGCGAAGAAGACGTCATGCCCACTCCAAAGGTTGGTGTGGCCAGGACACTGTTTGATTAACCGCTTAACCAGAAGCCGTCTCCACCGACGAAATCCGTACGATGGCCGCGTGCCAGAGCACCCACCCGCGCCGGGACCGACCCTCGCCGACATCGCGCGCGCCGCCGAGGTGTCCACCGCGACCGTCTCCCACGCGCTCAACGGCACCGGCCGCCTCGGTGCGTCCACCCGGCGCCGGGTCCGCGAGGTGGCGGGCGCGCTCGGCTACGGAGCCCGCCGCGGTCCGCGCACCCGCACCCTCGGCGTCGCGGTGACCACGTACGCGGGGGACGCCTGGGACTTCGTCGAGATCGCCTACTTCTCCCGCCTGCTCACCGCCGCGACCTCGGCGGCGCACGCGCACGGGTACGCCCTGACCACCCTGCCCGCCGACCGGGGCGCCGAGCCGCTGTGGCACACCCTCTCCGTGGACGGGATGCTGCTGCTCGACAGCCCGGCCGGCGATCCGGTGCTACGGGCCCTGCGGGCGCGGGGTCTGCCGGTGGTCTTCGACGGCCGGCCGCCCGACCCGTGGCCGGGGGACGTCTGGGTGGACAACGACCACACCGCGACCACCCGCGAGGTGCTCGACCACCTCGCGGCGTCCGGGGCCCGGCGGATCGCACTGCACTCGGGCTACGGCCGCGAGTTCTACACGGGGGCCGTCACCTCGGCCTACGAACAGTGGTGCGCCGAGCGAGGCCTGGCTCCGCTCCTGGTCCCCTTCGCCCCGGACGACACGGCGGGGCACGCCTTCGACTCCGCCTTCACCGGGCCGGACCGCCCCGACGCCGTGTACTGCGTGTACGACCCGGGGGGCCGCCAGGTACTGGCCGCCGCCGCGCGCCACGGTCTCCGCATACCCGGCAGTGCACCCGGCGTACCCGGCGTACCCGGCGTACCCGGCACGCCCGGCACGCCCGGTGGCTCCGGCCGGGACGGCGGGCTGCTGCTGGTCTGCGCGAGCGAGGATCCGGCGTACGCGGAGACCGAACCCGCCGTGACCACCGTCACCCTGGACCCGGAGCGGATCGCCGCTTCGGCGGTATCTGTCCTGGTCAACCTCATCGAATCCGGGCATGCGGAAACGCCTGGTCAGCGGACGGTCCCGGCAGGACTGCGGGTGCGCGCCTCGTCCCTCCCCCCGGACATGTACTAGAGTTATCTCGACATCGAGATATCTGCCGAAGGCGTACCGCAGCCGCCCCCGCTGGTAAGGGTTACCTAACTTAGCCCTACCTTAGCGGATTGGCCAAGGGGCGTGGCGGCAGGATTGCGGTAATACGCGCGAATTCATGCATGAAGGAGACTGTCGTGTCGGCGAACAGCTTCGACGCCCGCAGCACGCTGCAGGTGGGCGACGAGTCGTACGAGATCTTCAAGCTGGACAAGGTCGAGGGCTCCGCCCGCCTTCCCTACAGCCTGAAGGTCCTGCTGGAGAACCTGCTTCGCACCGAGGACGGCGCGAACATCACCGCCGACCACATCCGGTCGCTCGGTAACTGGGACTCGCAGGCCCAGCCCAGCGAGGAGATCCAGTTCACGCCGGCCCGCGTGATCATGCAGGACTTCACCGGCGTCCCCTGCGTGGTGGACCTCGCCACCATGCGTGAGGCCGTGAAGGCCCTCGGCGGCGACCCGGCGAAGATCAACCCGCTCTCGCCCGCCGAGATGGTCATCGACCACTCGGTCATCGCCGACAAGTTCGGCACGAAGGACGCCTTCGCGCAGAACGTCGAGCTGGAGTACGGCCGCAACAAGGAGCGCTACCAGTTCCTGCGCTGGGGCCAGACCGCCTTCGACGACTTCAAGGTCGTCCCCCCGGGCACCGGCATCGTCCACCAGGTCAACATCGAGCACCTGGCCCGCACGGTCATGGTCCGCAACGGCCAGGCGTACCCCGACACCCTCGTCGGCACCGACTCGCACACCACCATGGTCAACGGCCTGGGCGTGCTGGGCTGGGGCGTCGGCGGCATCGAGGCCGAGGCCGCGATGCTCGGCCAGCCGGTCTCCATGCTGATCCCGCGCGTCGTGGGCTTCAAGCTGACCGGCGAGCTGCCGACCGGCACCACCGCCACCGACCTGGTGCTGACGATCACCGAGATGCTGCGCAAGCACGGCGTCGTCGGGAAGTTCGTCGAGTTCTACGGTGAGGGCGTCGCCGCCACCTCGCTGGCGAACCGCGCCACCATCGGCAACATGTCGCCGGAGTTCGGCTCCACCGCCGCGATCTTCCCGATCGACGGCGAGACCCTGAAGTACCTGCGCCTGACCGGCCGCGACGCCCAGCAGGTCGCGCTCGTCGAGGCGTACGCCAAGGAGCAGGGCCTGTGGCTGGACCCGGCCGCCGAGCCGGACTTCTCCGAGAAGCTGGAGCTCGACCTCTCCACGGTCGTCCCCTCGATCGCCGGCCCGAAGCGCCCGCAGGACCGCATCGTCCTCGCGAACGCCGCCGAGCAGTTCGCCGTCGACGTACGCAACTACGTCTCCGACGACGAGGAGGCCGGCAAGGAGTCCTTCCCGGCGTCCGACGCCCCGGCGTCCTCCAACGGTGTGCCCACCAAGCCCACCCTGGTGACCCTGGCCGACGGCACCTCCTTCGAGATCGACCACGGCGCCGTCACCGTCGCCGCGATCACCTCCTGCACCAACACCTCGAACCCCTACGTCATGGTCGCCGCGGCGCTCGTGGCCAAGAAGGCGTCCGAGAAGGGCCTGACCCGCAAGCCCTGGGTCAAGACCACCCTGGCCCCGGGCTCGAAGGTCGTCACCGACTACTTCGACAAGGCCGGCCTGACCCCGTACCTCGACAAGATGGGCTTCAACCTCGTCGGGTACGGCTGCACCACCTGCATCGGCAACTCCGGTCCGCTGGACGAGGAGATCTCGAAGGCGATCAACGAGGCCGACCTCGCGGTCACCTCGGTGCTCTCGGGCAACCGCAACTTCGAGGGTCGCATCAACCCCGACGTCAAGATGAACTACCTGGCCTCCCCGCCGCTGGTCGTCGCGTACGCCATCGCGGGCTCCATGAAGGTGGACATCACCAAGGACGCCCTGGGCACCGACACCGACGGCAAGCCGGTCTTCCTCGCGGACATCTGGCCCTCCGAGGCCGAGGTCAACGACGTCGTGGCGAACGCCATCGGCGAGGACATGTTCAGCAAGTCCTACCAGGACGTCTTCGCGGGCGACGCCCAGTGGCAGGCGCTGTCGATCCCGACGGGCAACACCTTCGAGTGGGACCCGCAGTCGACCTACGTCCGCAAGCCCCCTTACTTCGAGGGCATGACGATGGAGACCACCCCGGTCTCCGACATCGCCGGCGCCCGCGTGCTGGCGAAGCTGGGCGACTCGGTCACCACCGACCACATCTCCCCGGCCGGTGCGATCAAGGCCGACACCCCGGCCGGCAAGTACCTCACCGAGCACGGTGTCGAGCGTCGCGACTTCAACTCGTACGGTTCCCGTCGTGGTAACCACGAGGTCATGATCCGCGGCACCTTCGCCAACATCCGCCTGCGCAACCAGATCGCGCCGGGCACCGAGGGCGGCTTCACCCGCGACTTCACGGTCGACGGCGCGCCGGTCTCCTTCATCTACGACGCCTCGCAGAACTACCAGGCCGCCGGCATCCCGCTGGTCATCCTGGCGGGCAAGGAGTACGGCTCGGGCTCGTCCCGTGACTGGGCGGCCAAGGGCACCGCGCTGCTCGGCGTCAAGGCCGTCATCGCCGAGTCCTACGAGCGCATCCACCGCTCCAACCTGATCGGCATGGGCGTCCTCCCGCTGCAGTTCCCGGAGGGTGCCACCGCGGCCTCCCTGGGTCTGACCGGCGAGGAGACCTTCTCCTTCACCGGTGTGGAGGAGCTGAACAACGGCACCACCCCGCGCACGGTCAAGGTGACCACCGACACCGGTGTGGAGTTCGACGCGGTCGTCCGCATCGACACGCCGGGTGAGGCGGACTACTACCGCAACGGCGGCATCATGCAGTTCGTGCTCCGGAACCTCATCCGCGGCTGAACCACGCAGTAGACGCCGAAGGGCCGTACCCCCGTCGAGGGGGTACGGCCCTTCCGTTCTTCCGGCGGCGTGTCCATGTGACGGACAGGTCTCAACTCGGAAAAACTGGTGGCCATAAATGTGCATGATCTTGCTCACACGAGCGCAAGTGGACTATACCTGTGCCCGTCCGGATCACCGCGAGACGAGCGGCTCCGGACCGGGGGTGGGCGGGGACCTGTGGTGATGTCCGCATGCACGGTCACCACCGTGAATCCCCGGTCTCCTTCACACTTCTGACGAAGGCGAGGACATGAGCATGGGATCCACTGGTGAGGGCCTCGGACGCCGCGACCTGATCAAGCGCTCCGCAGCACTCGGACTGATCACGGTGCCGACGATGAGCTTCCTGTCCGCCTGCGCCTCCGGCGGTGAGGAGAACTCCACGAAGGGCCCGGCCAAGGCGCCGGTCACCAAGGAGAACCCCTTCGGCGTCGCGAAGGGCGGCAAGCTGGACGTCGTCGTCTTCAAGGGCGGGTTCGGCGACGACTACGCGAAGGCCTGGGAGGCCGCCTTCGACAAGAAGTGGGGCACCACCAGCTCCCACCTGGGCACCCAGGAGATCACCGCCAAGCTGCAGCCCCGCTTCAACGCCGGGAACCCGCCGGACGTCGTCGACGACTCCGGCGCCCAGCAGATCAAGCTGGACGTGCTCGCCAAGGGCGACCAGCTCGCCGACCTCACCGCCGTCCTCGACTCGCCCTCGCTCGACGACCCGACCAAGAAGGTGCGCGACACCCTGGTCGAAGGTGCCTACGAACAGGGCCTGCAGGGCGGCAAGTTCGTCGTGCTGAAGTACGTCTACGCCGTGTTCGGCTTCTGGTACTCCGGCAAGCTCTTCAAGGAGAAGGGCTGGACGCCGCCGAAGACCTGGGACGAGTTCCTGGCCGTCTGCGCCAAGGCCAAGGAGGCCGGCATCGGCGGCCTCGCCCACCAGGGCAAGTTCCCGTACTACATCAATGTCGTCATCATGGACCTGATCGCCAAGAAGGGCGGTCTGGACGCCATGAAGGCGATCGACAACCTGGAGCCGAACGCCTTCGAGGGCAACCCCGCCGCCCTCGCCGCGGTCGAGGCGGTCTACGAGGTGGTGGAGAAGGGCCTGCTGATGCCGGGCACCAACGGCCTCACCCACACGGAGTCACAGACCGCCTGGAACCAATACAAGGCCGCCTTCATCCCCTCCGGCTCCTGGCTGGAGAACGAGCAGCTGAAGCAGACCCCGGAGGACTTCGACATGAAGTTCCTGCCGATGCCGCTGCTCGCCGACAGCAAGCTGCCCTTCGAGGCCATCCGGGCCGGTGTCGACGAGCCCTTCATCGTCCCGGAGAAGGCCGCCAACAAGGCCGCGGGCTTCGAGTTCCTCCGCTCCATGCTGTCCCGTGAATGGTCGACGATCTTCGCCCAGCAGGCGAACTCGCTCACGGTCGTCAAGAACGGGGTGGACCCCGCCGTCAAGCTGCGGCCGGGCACCCAGTCGGCGGTCGAGGCGCTCAAGGCCGCGGGCAGCAACACGTTCAGCTACCGCTACCCCGACTGGTACAGCGAAATGGACAGCGAGATCCAGAACGCGTCCAATGAGCTCATGGCGCAGCGGATTCAGCCGAAGGAGTGGATCAAGCGGGCCCAGGCTGCGGTAGACAAGGCGGCCAAGGACCCGAACGCCAAGAACAACAAGCGCGCCTGACACCGCGGGGACGGACACCATGAGCCAAGTAGCCCAGAGGAAGGGGCGGGCCGGTTTCATCACCGGCTTCCTCTTCGCACCCCTAGCGCTGTACCTGACCTTCGTCATCTGGCCGTACGTGCAGACGTTCGGTTACTCCTTCACCAACTGGAGCGGCCAGTCCCCGACGTTCGACTTCGTCGGACTGGACAACTACGCGACGTTGCTGACGGACGAGGTCTTCCGCGGCGCGCTCTGGCACAACCTGCTGCTCCTGGTGTTCGTCCCGCTCGTCACCATCCTGCTCGCCCTCTTCTTCGCCTTCATGGTGAACGCGGGCGGGCGCGGCGGGGCCGGCGGAGTCCAGGGAGTGGGCGGATCGCGCTTCTACAAGGTCGTCTACTTCTTCCCCCAGGTCCTCTCCCTCGCCATCCTCTCCGTGCTCTTCGGCGCGATCTACCGCAGCGACGAGGGCGGCCTGCTCAACGGCTTCCTGACCAAGGTCGGTCTGATCGACGCCACCCACCCGGTCGAATGGCTCAACGAGCCGAACCTCGTCCTGTGGTGCCTGCTCCTCGTCGTCGTCTGGCACGGCGTCGGCTTCTACCTCGTGCTGTTCTCCGCGGCCATGCAGTCCGTCCCCAAGGACATCTACGAGGCGGCGCTGCTCGACGGCGCCGGGCGCGCCCAGACCTTCTTCAAGGTCACGCTGCCCTTGCTGTGGGACTCTGTGCAGACCTCGGCGGTCTATCTGGGCATCGCCGCCATGGACATGTTCGTGCTGGTGTCGACCATGACCTCGGGCCAGTTCGGAGGCGGTCCCGACCACCACAGCGAGGTCATGTCGACGGTGCTGATGCGCAACTTCCTCTACTTCGGCAAGAGCGGGTACGCCTGCGCCATGGGCGTGGTCATGCTCGCCCTGACCATGATCCTCTCCGTCATCACGCTGCGCGCCACCCGCCGCGAGCGCATCGAGTTCTGAGCGGAGTTTCCACGATGACTGCACAGTCCACAGTGATCAAGGCTCCCGGCGAGAAGGCCGCGGAGCGGGCCGGCGGCACCGGGCGGCCGGGGAAGCGGGAGGGGCGCCGCTCCGAGGGCATGGCCCTCAACGTCTTCTCGCACGGCTTCCTGGTCGTCTGGGCGATAATGATCGTGCTGCCCCTGCTCTGGCTGGCGCTCGGTGCCTTCAAGACCGACGCGCAGATCGGCGGCTCGGCCCTGAGCTGGCCCGCCAACTGGCACTTCGACGCCTTCGGGCGGGCCTGGACGAAGGGCATCGGAGGCTACTTCGCCAACACCCTCATCGTGCTGGTGTTCTCGGTCCCGCTGACCATGCTGTTCGGCTCCATGGCCGCCTACGTGCTGGCCCGCTACCCCTTCACGGGGAACCGGCTCATCTACTACTTCTTCGTCAGCGGGGCGATGTTCCCCGTGTTCCTGGCGCTGGTACCGCTCTTCTTCATGGTCAAGCGCTTCGACATGCTGAACACCTACCAGGGCCTGATCCTGGTCTACGTCGCCTACTCGATGCCCTTCACGGTCTTCTTCATGCACTCCTTCTTCCGGACGCTGCCGACGGCGATCCACGAGGCGGCGGTCATCGACGGAGCCTCCGACACCCGGATCTTCTTCCAGGTGATGCTGCCGATGGCCAAGCCCGGCCTGATCAGCGTCGGGATCTTCAACATCCTGGGCCAGTGGAACCAGTACATCCTGCCCGCCGTGCTGATGCAGCCACAGACCAGCGCCGACCCCGAGCGGTACATGCTCACCCAGGGGCTCATCCAACTCCAGTACCAGATGGGCTACGAGACGGACCTGCCGGTGCTGTTCGCCGGTGCCACCATCGCCATGGTCCCGATGCTGGTGGTCTACCTCTCCTTCCAGCGCCAGATCCAGTCGGGTCTCACCTCGGCTACCTTGAAGTAGAGCCCCGGGGCCAGGAGCCGTCGGGGGACTTGTCCAGTCTGAAGAGCGTTCCGGAATCCGGATCGCCGATGCGCTGGAGGATCCGGGGCTCCTCGGCGGTGCCGCCGACGTCCCACACGGGCAAGGTGCACCCGGGGATGTCGACGCGGACCTTCTGCGTCCAGACGTCCCGGCCGCCCTCGTAGACCCAGGTCCCGGAGCCCGAGCAGCCCGGGAACGTGCCGGTGACCTGGCCGTCCGAGGTGAAGACCAGGTCGTGGCCCATGCGGTCGTTCCAGAGGCCGATCATGGTCTGAGGTCCGATCGCGGGCGGCTCGTACGCGGGCAGCAGACCTACGGCCAGTCCGAGCGCGCCGAACAGCCCCGTCCCCACCACCACACCCGTGCCCCACCGTGCCACCCGTCCCAGCAGCCGGTCGTCCCGGGGCAGGGCGATCAGCGCGCCCGCCGAGAGCGAGGCCGTGGCCGAGACCCAGAAGAGCAGCGTGGCCCGCGTCTGCGTGTCGTTGTACGCCGCGTAGCCGAAGACGGGCGGCGTCAGCAGGGCCGCCACGATCAGCGGCGCCGACCACCAGGCCGCGTGCCTGCCGAGCCATCGGCCGAGGAGGTCGGCCAGCGCGACCGCCGGCAGGACGAAGACCAGCGACAGCAGGAACGAGATGAACCCGATGAGGGGCACGGTGCCGACCAGGGCCGCCCCGATCTCGACCCAGTCCGGGTCCCTGTCCGGCGGCGGCTGCGTCTGTACGTACAGCACGACCACCACGACGGTGAGCGCGACCTCCAGGAGCCCCACCAGCGTCGAGACCACCAGCACGACTGCGTACGACCGTTTCTGATGCACGATCAACCCCCCTCGTGGCACGGCGGACCCATGGGTCCGCCCGGCCGGCGACGTCCTGGCTCCATGGTGCCGGCCGGGCTGAACGTGTTCAATTCATCTTTCGCGCCGTTCCCCTCGGCGGACTCTCCCCGCTCCTACAGCCAGGTGCCGAAGCGGCGGATGTACCAGGTCTTCACCAGCTGGGTGAGCGTGCAGTACGCGAGCAGCACGCCGATCAGCCACGGGAAGTAGCTCGCCGGCAGGGCGACGAAGCCCAGCGAGGGAGCCAGCGGCGAGAAGGGCAGCCAGAGCCCGGTCAGCACCGCGAGGACGGTCGTCACCATCACCGGCCAGGAGGCGCGGGACTGGATGAAGGGGATCTTCCGGGTACGGATCATGTGCACGACCAGGGTCTGCGAGAGCAGGCCCTCGACGAACCAGCCGGACTGGAAGAGGGACTGGCTCGCCTCACTGTTCGCCGCGAACACGTGCCACATGATCAGGAACATCGAGATGTCGAAGATCGAGCTGATGGGTCCGACGGTGACCATGAACCGGCCGATGCCCTTCGCGTCCCAGTTGCGGGGCTCCCGCAGGTACTCCTCGTCCATCCGGTCCCACGGGGTCGCCAGCTGCGCGATGTCGTAGACCAGGTTCTGGACCAGCAGCATGATCGCGAGCATCGGCTGGAAGGGGATGAAGGCGCTCGCCACCAGGACCGAGAAGACGTTGCCGAAGTTCGACGACGCGGTCATCTTGATGTATTTGATCGTGTTGCCGAAGGTGGTCCGGCCCTGGACGACGCCCTGCTCCAGGACGGTCAGGTCCTTCTCCAGCAGGATGATGTCGGCCGACTCCTTCGCGATGTCCACGGCGGTGTCCACCGAGATGCCGACATCGGCGTCGCGCAGCGCGGCCGCGTCGTTGATGCCGTCGCCGAGGAATCCGACGGTGTGGCCGTCGGCCTGCAGGGCCCGGACGATGCGGGCCTTCTGGACCGGGTTGACCTTGGCGAAGACGGTCGTACGGGCGGCCAGCGCGCGCAGTTCGGCTTCGTCGAGGGCGTCGGTCGCGGGGCCGAGCACCACATGACCGACGTCGATGCCGACGTCGGCGCAGACCCGGGCGGCGACGAGGTCGTTGTCGCCGGTGACCACCTTGACCGCGATGCCCTTGTCGGCCAGGGCCTTCAGGGCTCGGGCGGCGTCCGCCTTCGGCGGGTCGAGGAAGGCGAGGAAGCCGACCAGCGTGAGGCCGTCCTCGTCCGCGACCGTGTAGGTCTCACGCGGTGTGTCCATCGTGCGGGTGGCGACGGCGAGGACGCGCAGGCCCTGCCGGTTGTTGTCCTCGGCGATCCGGGTGACGTGCCACCGCAGCTGCTCGGTCAGCTCCACCGTCCGACCGTGGTCGGTCATGTGCGTGCAGAGGTTCAGCACCTCTTCGACGGCACCCTTGGTGATCATGACGTGCTCGGGCTGTCCGAACTCGCCGACCAGGGAGTTGCGGGACAGGACCACGGACATCCGGCGTCGGGCGAAGTCGAAGGGGATCTCGTCGACCATCGAGAACCGTGCGTCGACGACAACCTCCTCGGCCTCGTCCACGCGGTCGATGACGGCTTGGTCCATCAGGTTCTTCAGGCCGGTCTGGAAGCGTGCGTTGAGGTAGCCGTACTCCAGTACCTCGCCGTCCTCTTCGCCGTGCACGTCGAGGTAGCGGTCCAGAACGATCCGGTCCTCGGTGAGGGTGCCGGTCTTGTCCGTGCAGAGCACGTCCATCGCGCCCAGGTTCTGGATCGCGCCCAGCCGCTTGACGACCACCTTCCGCTTGGACATGGCGACCGCCCCGCGCGCCAGGTTGGCGGAGACGACCATCGGCAGCATCTCGGGGGTCAGACCGACGGCGACGGCGACGCCGAAGAGGAAGGCCTCCTCCCAGTCGCCCTTGGTGAAGCCGTTGATCATGAAGACGACCGGGACCATCACCAGCATGAAGCGGATCAGCAGGAAGCTGACCTTGCGCACGCCGGTGTCGAAGCTGGTCTGCGGGCGCTCGCCGACGAGTGAGCCGGCCATCGAACCGAAGTAGGTGTCGGCGCCGGTGGCGACGACCACCCCGGTGGCGGTACCGGAGGTGACCGAGGTGCCCATCAGGGCCAGGTTGTCGGCCTCCACCGGGTCGGTGCTCCCTTGCCGGCCGAGGTCCTGGTCGCGGGTGTCGGCCTTGGCCACCGGCAGGGATTCGCCGGACAGCGCCGCCTGGCTGACGTTGAGGTCCTTGGCGGTGACGAGCCGCAGGTCGGCCGGGATCAGGTCGCCGGCCGCCAGCTTGACCATGTCGCCCGGGACCACCTGGTCCATGGGCACCTCGAACGTGGTCGGTGCGGAGCCGCTGTCGGCCCGGCGCTGCACCGCGCAGGTGGTGGTGACGAGCCTCTTGAGAGCGTCGGCGGCGCGGCCCGAGCGGTACTCCTGCCAGAAGCGCAGCAGCCCGCTGATCCCCACCATCACGGAGAGGATGACCACGCCCGGGTCCTTGGGGTCCTGCCAGTACATGACCGCCGCGAGGAAGACCAGTACGGCGATGAAGGGGTTCCCGTAGGCCTTCGCCAGCTGGAGGTACCAGCGGGGGGCGCGCTCGTGGGCGACGGTGTTGGAGCCGTGCCGCTCCAGGCGCAGCGCGGCCTCGGCGTGGGTGAGGCCGGCCGGGGAGGTGTCCACCTCCTGCAGGACCTGAACGCCCGAGCGGGCGCTGAGGTCGGCGAGGCGCTCGCCGACGAGGCGGGTACGGGCCTGCAGCTCGGCGGCCTTGCGCTCACGGCGGGAGGGGCCCGGCGGTGCGAGCGTGGTCGGGGTACGGGGGGTGAGCATGGTCATGACGAATACCTCCCTCCACGGTGTCCGGGCAGCGCGAAGCCGAGCGGTCACGTGGAGTGATCATGGGTCGGCGCGCGGCGGCCCCGATGGGCCGTCGGCACGCCGGTGGGCATGGATGACGCACGCCCGGCGGAGTTGGCAGGGCATGCGGAAGGAAGGGAATGTGGAAGGGAAGGAACCGCGGGAACGCGCGGGAACACGAAGTGAACGCGAGCGCGCACGGGAACAGCGGTCCACCGCTGAGGTGCGTCCCCGGAGAGAGGGGTCAGCCGATCACATGGTCAGTCGGTCAAGGTCAGCCGACGAGAGCGCTGCAAGGACTTCGATCGGGACTCATCCCGAACACCTCCTTGCGTAGCGCGGTCATTGCACGACGCCAGGTCCGGCCGAAAGGGCCGCAGAGGACCAGCGTCTCAGCGACCGTAGCACGATCCAACAGCCGCTTCTCTCCCTCTTTGGTCCAGTACCAGCCGTTTCATGCCGTGTCAGCCTCTTGACGTGTGGATGCGTTAAGGCTCGACTTAAGGTTCACAAGTTGGAGAGATGCCGGGGTCTCGGAGCGTGCAGCCGTGACATGCCCCGGCCGGGGGGCGACGGCTGGCCGTCGCTAATGGGCAGGAGTGGATGAGTCGTGCAGACTCCCGGATCGCAGTCGTCACTGCACCGCGCGAATCTCGAACGGGTCGTGCGGGCGGTGCGGCTCGCGGGATCGCTGACCCAGGCGGAGATCGCCCGCGCCACCGGACTGTCGGCGGCCACGGTCTCCAACATCGTCCGGGAGCTGAAGGACGGCGGGACGGTCGAGGTCACCGACACCTCGGCCGGCGGCCGCCGGGCGCGCAGCGTCTCGCTGAGCGGGGACGCGGGGATCGTCATCGGGGTCGACTTCGGCCACACCCACCTGCGGGTGGCGGTGGGGAACCTGGCCCATCAGGTACTGGCGGAGGAGTCCGAGCCGCTGGACGTCGACGCGTCCTGGACGGACGGCTTCGACCGGGCGGAAGCCCTGGTCGGAAGGCTGATCGCGGACATCGGCGTGGGGCTGGAGAAGGTCATCGGCGTCGGGCTCGGCGTGCCGGGTCCGATCGACGTGGAGTCCGGGACCCTGGGCTCGACCGCGATCCTGCCGGGCTGGGCGGGCATCAATCCCCGCCAGGAGCTCTCGCAGCGCCTCGGTGTGCCCGTGTACGTGGACAACGACGCGAACCTCGGAGCCCTCGGCGAACTCGTTTGGGGGAGCGGGCGGGGAGTGAAGGACCTGGCCTACATCAAGGTGGCCAGCGGCGTCGGCGCCGGACTGGTCATCAACGGTCAGATCTACCGCGGACCGGGCGGCACGGCGGGCGAGATCGGGCACATCACCCTGGACGAATCGGGTCCGGTCTGCCGCTGCGGCAACCGCGGCTGCCTGGAGACCTTCACGGCGGCCCGGTACGTACTCCCGCTGCTCCAAGGCACGCACGGACCGGAGTTGACGATGGAGCGGGTGGTCGAACTGGCCCGCGACGGGGACCCGGGCTGCCGCCGGGTGATCACGGACGTGGGCCGACACATCGGCAGCGGCGTGGCCAGCCTGTGCAACCTCCTGAACCCCAGCCGGGTGGTGCTCGGCGGCTCGCTGGCGGAGGCCGGTGAACTCGTCCTCGCCCCCATCCGTGAATCGGTGGGGAGGTACGCGATCCCCAGCGCGGCCCGGCAGTTGTCGGTGCTGACGGGGAACCTGGGCGGGCGGGCCGAGGTGCTGGGCGCACTGGCGCTCGTACTCAGCGAGATGGGCGATTCGACACTTTTGTCAGATCATGGAAGTGGAGTGCGAGCTCCAGCCGTCTTGTCTTCAGGTAGATAACGAATGGCACCGTTGTCATCTCGTTAAGAATTCACTCCTTGACGGCAAAACGCGGCCGGGGTTGACTCACATCCACCTCGGCCGCGCCGCTGCGGCCTCGTCAGGGAGGTTCAAGTAATGAACACGCGTATGCGCAGAGCCGCCGTAGCTGTCGCCGCTGGTGCCATGGCCGTTTCGCTCGCCGCTTGTGGCAGTGCGAAGGAGGCGGGCGACACCACCAAGGAGTCCTCCGGCGCTGCCAAGGGCGATGCGATCAAGGTCGGTCTGCTCCTGCCGGAGAACCAGACCGCGCGTTACGAGAAGTTCGACAAGCCGCTGATCGAGAAGAAGATCGCGGAACTCACCGGCGGCAAGGGCGAGGTCGTCTACGCCAACGCCAAGCAGGACGCGACCACGCAGAACTCCCAGGTCGACACGATGATCACCAACAAGGTGGACGTCCTGATCATCGACGCGGTGGACTCCAAGGCCATCGCCGGCTCGGTCAAGAAGGCCAAGGACGCCGGTATCCCGGTCGTCGCCTACGACCGCCTGGCCGAGGGCCCGATCGACGCCTACACCTCCTTCGACAACGAAGAGGTCGGCAAGGTCCAGGGCAAGGCGCTGCTGGAGGCGCTGGGCGACAAGGCCAAGGACGGCCAGATCGTCATGATGAACGGTTCGGTCACCGACCCGAACGCCAAGCTCTTCAAGTCCGGTGCGCACTCCGAGCTCGACGGCAAGGTGAACGTCGGCAAGGAGTACGACACGGTCGAGTGGAAGCCGGAGAACGCCAACACCAACATGGCGGCCGCGCTCTCCGCGCTCGGCAAGGACAAGGTCATCGGCGTCTACTCCGCCAACGACGGCATGGCCGGCGGCATCATCACCGCCCTCAAGGCCGCCGGCGTCAACCCCCTGCCGCCGGTCACCGGCCAGGACGCCGAGCTCGCCGGTGTGCAGCGGATCGTCGCGGGTGAGCAGTTCATGAGCGTCTACAAGCCGTACGCCCCCGAGGCCGAGGCCGCCGCGAAGATGGCCGTCGCCCTCGCCAAGGGTGGCAAGCCCGAGTCCACGTCCACGGTCGACAGCCCGACCGCCAAGGGCGTCGCCTCCGTGCTGATCCCGGTCGTCTCGCTGACCAAGGCCAACATCAAGGACACCGTCGTCAAGGACGGCGTCTACTCGGTCGACGAGATCTGCACCGACAAGTACGCGGCGGCCTGCGCCGCGGCCGGCCTGAAGTAGCGGCCCCCGCCGTCTCCCCACGAGACGGCCCCCGTGCCTGACCGGCGCCCCTCCCTCTCATCCCCGCCACCGGGCGGGGCGCCGGGCAGAAACGTTCCTCCGTCATCAGTCCCCGCTCCTGCTCTTTTGCACGACATCCCCGCCGGTCAGGCGGCGAAGGAGATGGTTCATGTGTCCGCTGCGCCCGTGCTGGCGTTGCGAGGGGTCTCGAAGCGGTTCGGCGCCGTTCAGGCCCTCACCGACGTAGAACTCGAGATCCACTCCGGTGAAGTGGTCGCCCTCGTCGGCGACAACGGTGCCGGAAAGTCCACGCTGGTCAAGACGATCGCCGGCGTGCACCCCATCGATGAAGGTGTCATCGAGTGGGAGGGGCGCCCGGTCGCCATCGGCAAGCCGCACGACGCCCAGAACCTGGGCATCGCGACGGTCTACCAGGACCTGGCGCTGTGCGACAACATCGACGTCGTCGGCAACCTCTTCCTCGGCCGAGAGCTCAAGAGCTTCGGCATCCTCGACGAGGTGGAGATGGAGCGGCGCGCCCGCGAGCTCCTGACCACCCTGTCCATCCGGATCCCCAGTGTCCGGATCCCGATCGCCTCGCTCTCCGGCGGTCAGCGCCAGACCGTGGCGATCGCCCGTTCCATGCTGGGCGAGCCCAAGCTCGTCATCCTCGACGAGCCCACCGCCGCCCTCGGCGTCGAGCAGACCGCACAGGTCCTCGACCTGGTGGAGCGGCTGCGCGAACGCGGCCACGCCGTCATCCTCATCAGCCACAACATGGCCGATGTGAAGGCCGTCGCCGACAAGGTGGCGGTCCTGCGGCTGGGCCGCAACAACGGTGTCTTCAACGTCGCCGACACCTCGCAGGAAGAGATCATCTCCGCCATCACCGGTGCCACGGACAACGCCGTGACCCGCCGGGCGGCCCGCACCTCGGAGGCCGGCAAGTGAGCACCCAGAACCCCGCCACCGGTCCACTGGACAAGGGCCCCGTCGATCAGCAGGAGCACATCGACCCGGTCAACCCCGCGGCCGCGCACGACGCGATCCCGGCCGTGGACCCCCGCCTGCTCGTCCGCGAGGAGGGCCTCGCCGGGTACGTGGGCGAGTTCAAGCGGAAGATGAAGGCGGGCGACCTGGGTTCCCTCCCGGTCGTCATCGGTCTGATCGTCATCTGGTCGATCTTCCAGGGGTTGAACTCGAACTTCCTCTCCCCGGAGAACCTGACCAACATCGCGATCACGATGACCGGCACCGGCATGATCGCCATCGGCATCATCTTCGTGCTGCTGCTCGGCGAGATCGACCTCTCGGTCGGTTCGGTGAGCGGTGTCTCGGGCGCGATCGTCGCCGTCATGGCCGTCACGCACGGTGTGAACGAATGGCTGGCCATCCTGGCGGCCGTCGTGGGAGGCGCCCTGATCGGCTCCATCCACGGCTTCTTCTTCGCCAAGGTCGGCGCCCCGGCCTTCGCCGTCACCCTGTCGGGCCTGCTCTTCTGGCTCGGCGCGATGCTGCAGATCCTCGGCAGCAACGGCACGATCAACATCGACTCCGACGGCGTGGTCGGCCAGCTGACCACGTACTTCTTCTCGGACGTGGCCGTCGCCTACGGGCTGGCCGCGCTCGCGGTCGCCGGCTACTTCCTCGCGGCCTTCCTCGACGCGAGGCGCCGCGAGGCGGCCGGGATGCCCTCCCGCCCGCTCGCCGAGATCCTGCTGCGCACCGGCCTGCTCGCGCTGTGCACCTTCGGCCCCGCCGTGCTGTTCAACCAGTACAAGGGCCTGCCGCTCGCGGTGGTGCTCTTCCTGCTGGCCCTGGTCGTCACGGACTTCCTGCTGCGCCGCACGACCTTCGGGCGAAACGTTTTCGCACTGGGTGGCAGCGTCGAGGCCTCCCGCCGTGCGGGCATCAACGTGACCCGCGTCCGGATCACGGTCTTCGCGATCTCCAGCACCTTCGCCGCCATCGGCGGCCTGTTCTGGGCCTCCAAGATCGCGGCGGCCAACCAGAGCGCCGGCGCCGGCGACCTGCTGATGAACGTGATCGCGGCGGCCGTCATCGGCGGCACCAGCCTCTTCGGTGGCCGGGGCCGGACCTGGAACGCCCTCCTCGGCGTCATGGTCATCGTCTCGATCCAGTACGGTCTGGCCCTGGAAGGCATCGCCACGCCGATCCAGTACATGATCACCGGCGCGGTGCTGCTGGCGACCGTGGTGATCGACTCGGTGACGCGCAAGACCCAGAAGACGGCCGGCCGCGCCTGATCGCGCGTCCGACTGCCCGCCGGAGTGACATCCGGCGGTAAGACCGGTCACAGTGCCCGGCGCCACTTCTCGTGGCGCCGGGCATCCGTGCGTGCCTGAACGGGGTACTCATGTACGGGTATACGCCCGTATGTGATGTGTGGCCGACTGGCCGTGCGTACATGTATGACAAAGGTGTGACTCCCTCGGGACGGCCCGATGACCGTGGCCGGGGGCGGAACATTAGACTCGACAGACCAGCAAGCAACTGCAAGGAGGCACGGGTGCTGCTGACCCGCATCAAGGGACCGCGCGATCTGGACCGGCTCAGCCAGGAGGAGCTCGACCAGCTCGCGGCCGAGATCAGGTCCTTCCTCGTCGACGCCGTCTCCAAGACCGGCGGGCACCTCGGCCCCAACCTCGGGGTGGTCGAACTGACGATCGCCCTGCACCGGGTCTTCGACTCGCCCAAGGACAAGGTCCTCTTCGACACCGGCCACCAGGCCTACGTCCACAAGCTGCTCACGGGCCGCCAGGACTTCGCCGGTCTGCGCACCAAGAACGGCCTGTCCGGCTACCCCTCGCGCGCCGAGTCCGACCACGACGTGATCGAGAACTCGCACGCCTCCACCGTGCTCGGCTGGGCCGACGGCCTCGCCAAGGCCAACGAGGTGCTGGGCCGCGAGGACCACCACGTCGCCGCCGTCATCGGCGACGGCGCGCTGACCGGTGGCATGGCCTGGGAGGCGCTGAACAACATCGCCGCCGCCAAGGACCGCCCGCTGGTCATCGTCGTCAACGACAACGAGCGCTCGTACGGCCCCACCATCGGCGGCCTCGCGAACCACCTGGCGACCCTGCGCACCACGGACGGCTACGAGCGCTTCCTGGCCCGCGGCAAGGAGATCCTGGAGCGCACCCCGGTCGTCGGGAAGCCGCTCTTCGAGACCCTGCACGGCGCCAAGAAGGGCCTCAAGGACTTCATCGCCCCGCAGGGCATGTTCGAGGACCTCGGGCTCAAGTACATCGGGCCCATCGACGGCCACGACATCGAGGCCCTGGAGTCCGCCCTGCAGCGCGCCAAGCGCTTCAGCGGCCCGGTCATCGTGCACTGCCTCACCCAGAAGGGCCGGGGCTACACCCCCGCCCTGGAACACGAGGCGGACCGCTTCCACGCGGTCGGCGTGATCCACCCGGACACCGGCCTGCCGGTGAAGACCGCCGCCGCCAGCTGGACCTCCGTCTTCGCCGACGAGATGGTCAAGCTCGGCCACGAGCGCGAGGACATCGTCGGCATCACCGCCGCCATGCTCCACCCGGTCGGCCTCAACAAGTTCGCCGAGGCCTTCCCGAACCGGATCTACGACGTGGGCATCGCCGAGCAGCACGGCGCCACCTCGGCGGCGGGACTTGCCACCGGCGGGGTCCACCCGGTCTTCGCGGTGTACGCCACCTTCCTCAACCGCGCCTTCGACCAGGTCCTGATGGACGTGGCCCTGCACAAATGCGGGGTCACCTTCGTCCTGGACCGCGCCGGTGTCACCGGCGACGACGGCGCCTCCCACAACGGCATGTGGGACATGTCCATCCTCCAGGTCGTGCCCGGCCTGCGCCTCGCCGCCCCGCGCGACGCCGAGCAGCTGCGCGCCCAGCTCCGCGAGGCCGTCGAGGTCAAGGACGCCCCGACCGTCGTGCGCTACTCCAAGGGCGTCGTCGGCCCGGCCGTCCCGGCCGTCGGCCGGATCGGCGGCATGGACGTGCTGCGCCGTCCGGCGGACGAGGTCACCCGTCCGGACGTACTGCTCGTCTCGGTCGGCGCACTCGCCCCGATGTGCCTGGAGATCGCCGATCTGCTGGACAAGCAGGGCATCTCCACGACCGTGGTCGACCCCCGCTGGGTCAAGCCCGTGGACGAGGCCCTGGCCCCGCTCGCGGACCGGCACCGGGTGGTCGTCACCGTCGAGGACAACGGCCGCACCGGCGGTGTGGGCGCCGCCGTCTCGCAGGCCCTGCGGGACGCGGGTGTCGACGTACCGCTGCGCGACTTCGGTATCCCGCAGCGCTTCCTCGACCACGCCCTGCGCAAGGAGATCATGGCCGAGATCGGCCTGACCGCGCCGGACATCGCCCGGCAGGTCACCGGCCTCGTCGCCAAGCTGGACGGCCGCTACGACAGCGAGCCGGCCGCCGCCGTCGACTAGTCCGGAACTCGCCGCGCGCGCGGTTCGTAGATCGACGCGCGGTTGCACGTCACGGGCCGGGAGATCACTCTTGAGGAGTGGGCCTCCCGGCCCGTTCGTGCGTCGTCACCTCTCGGAGGCGTCGGTGAGCAAGGATCTGAACAGCCCATTCCGTACCAAGACGGTGGAGCAGTCCATCCGCGACACGGAGGAGCCGGAACACGCGCTCCGGAAGTCGCTTTCCGCGTGGGACCTCACGGTCTTCGGTGTGGGCGTCATCATCGGCACCGGCATCTTCGTCCTCACGGGCATCGCCGCCCGGAACAATGCCGGTCCCGCCACCGCCCTGGCCTTCGTGGCCGCGGGCATCGTCTGCGCCCTCGCGGCGCTCTGCTACGCCGAGTTCGCGTCCACCGTCCCGGTGGCCGGGTCGGCGTACACGTTCTCGTACGCCTCGATCGGCGAGCTGCCCGCCTGGATCATCGGCTGGGACCTGGTGCTGGAATTCGCACTCGGTACGGCCGTCGTCGCGGTCGGCTGGTCCGGGTACGTACGCCACCTCATGGACACCAACCTGGGCTGGACGCTTCCGTCGTCCCTGTCCGGCCCCGATGTCCCCGGCGGACACTTCGACCTGCTGGCGTTCCTGCTGGTCCTGGTGCTGACGTGGATCCTGGTCGTCGGGACGAAGCTCTCCGCCCGCATCACCGCGGTCGTCGTCGCCATCAAGGTCACGGTCGTGCTGCTGGTCATCGTCGCGGGCCTGTTCTTCATCAAGGCCGACAACTACTCGCCGTTCATCCCGCCGGCCCAGCCACGGGCCGAGGGCGTCAGCGGTTGGCACTCGCCGCTGGTCCAGTTGATGTTCGGCTACGAGCCCACGAACTTCGGCGTCATGGGCATCTTCACGGCGGCCTCGCTCATCTTCTTCGCCTTCATCGGCTTCGACGTGGTGGCGACGGCGGCCGAGGAGACCAAGAACCCCCAGCGGGACATGCCGCGCGGCATCCTCGGCTCGCTGCTGGTCTGCACCGTGCTCTACGTCGCCGTGACCCTGGTGGTCACCGGCATGCAGAAGTACTCGGAGATGTCCCCGACCGCGCCGCTCGCCGAAGCCTTCAAATCGGTGAACCAGCCGTTCTTCTCGGGTGCCATCAGCCTCGGCGCGGCCGTCGGCCTGATCACCGTGTGCATGATCCTGCTGCTCGGCCAGACCCGCGTGTTCTTCGCGATGAGCCGTGACGGACTGCTGCCGCGCGTCTTCTCCGTCACCCACCCGAAGTACCGCACCCCGTACCGGGCGACCATGCTGCTCGGCGGCATCATCGCCGTCGTCGCGGGCTTCACCAGCCTGGAGACCCTTGCGGAACTGGTGAACATCGGCACGCTGTTCGCCTTCGTGGTGGTCGCCCTCGGCGTGATCGTCCTGCGCAAGACCCGCCCCGACCTGCACCGGTCCTTCCGCACCCCGTGGGTGCCCTTCGTCCCGATCGTGTCGATCGCGGCCTCGCTCTGGCTGATGCTCAACCTGCCGGCCGAGACCTGGCTGCGGTTCGGCATCTGGATGGTCATCGGCGTCATCGTCTACTTCGCCTACGGCTACCGGAACAGCCGTCTGCACAAGGTCGGCCAGAACGCGGAGTTCTGAGCGCCGGCCGTACCCCGCACATGACGCGGCGGGCCCGTACGGGAGATTCCCGTACGGGCCCGCCGCGGCGTGCGGTGGCCGAAGGCTCGGCGGCTCGGGGATCGGCCGCTCAGCCCTTGGCGGGGGAGTTCTTCGCCGAGGCCGGGACCTTCTGGTCGGTGCGCAGGGCCTCCCACAGCTGGCTCGCCTGCGGCTCCGCCACGATCACGCGGTTCGGGTCCACCTTGTCGTAGGCGACCGGGAGCATGATGGTCTCCATCGTGTCCGGGTCGACGCCCTTCATGCTCTGCGCGAAGTCGGACAGCGCGGTGAGCGAGGCGAGGTCGGAGTCGGTGGTCAGGGACTTGGTCCCGGCGTCCGCGAGCTTGTACAGCCGCGCCGGGTTGCCGAGGGCGTCCTGCTTCTTGATCTCGGACAGCATGGCCATCATGAACTGCTGCTGCAGGCCGATGCGGCCGAGGTCGCTGCCGTCGCCGTAGCCGTAGCGGGTACGGACGAACTTCAGCGAGTCGGTGCCGTTCAGCTGGTGCGAGCCGGCGTCCAGCTTGAGGCCGCCCTTGGCGCCGCTCATCGGCTTGTCCAGGGTGACGGTGACCCCGCCCAGCGCGTCGACCAGGCCCTTGAAGCCGGCGAAGTCGACCTCGACGAAGTGGTCCACGCGGACGCCGGATATCTGCTCCACCGTGTTGACCACACAGGCCGGGCCGGCGAGCGAGTAGACGGAGTTGAACATGACCCGCTTGGCGGACGGCAGGGTCTTGCCCTTGCCGTCCTTGCACTCGGGCCGGGTGATCAGGGTGTCGCGGGGGATGCTCACCGCGGTCGCCTTGGCCCGGCCCTCGGGTATGTGCACCAGCATCGCGGTGTCCGAGCGGGCACCGCTGACATCGCCGTGGTCGAGATCGGCATTGGCCCCGGCGCGCGAGTCGGAGCCGAGCACCAGGATGTTCTGGGCGTTCGCGACGACCTTCTTGGGCCGGTTGTCGCCGATCGCCTGGTCCAGGTCGACGCTGTCGATGTTGGAGTTCAGGTGGCTGTAGGCCCACCAGCCGGCCCCGGCCGTGCCCAGGATCAGCACGGCGACCAGCAGCAGGGTGATCCGCAGAACGCGGCGGCGGCGCTTGGGCCGCGCGTGCTTTTCCGTCATGGGGGTGAATCTTAGACAGGTATTCGAACGGCTGTGGCCCGCCCCCCGGGAGGGGCGGGCCGAGCCGTGGAACAGCCCTCGCAGACCCGGACTAGGCCGGGATGCTCGCGAGGCCGGGGGCGAGGAACTTCTTGCCGTTCACGCGCTCCGAGACGCCTTCACGGTCCAGGTACGGCGTGATGCCGCCCAGGTGGAAGGGCCAGCCAGCGCCCGTGATGAGGCAGAGGTCGATGTCCTGGGCCTCGGCCACGACACCCTCCTCCAGCATCAGGCCGATCTCCTGCGCGACCGCGTCCAGGACGCGGTCACGGACCTGCTCCTCGGTCAGCACGACATCGCCCTGGACCAGGAGCGCGGCGACCTCGGGGTCCAGCTCCGGCTTGCCGGAATCGTAGACGTAGAAGCCACGCTTGCCGGCCTTGACGACGGCGGCGAGGTTCGGGGAGACGGTGAAGCGCTCCGGGAAGGAGCGGTTCAGGGTCTCGGAGACGTGCAGACCGATCGCCGGGCCCACGAGCTCCAGCAGCACCAGCGGGGACATCGGCAGGCCGAGCGGCTCGATGGCCTTCTCCGCCGTGACGACCGGGGTGCCCTCGTCGATGACGTTCTGGATCTCGCCCATGAAGCGGGTCAGGATGCGGTTCACGACGAACGCCGGGGCGTCCTTGGTGAGGACCGCGGTCTTCTTCAGCTTCTTGGCGACACCGAAGGCCGTGGCCAGCGAGGCGTCGTCGGTCTGCTCACCGCGGACGATCTCCAGCAGCGGGAGGATCGCGACCGGGTTGAAGAAGTGGAAACCGACCACGCGCTCCGGGTGCTGGAGCTTCGAGGCCATCTCGGAGACCGACAGCGAGGAGGTGTTGGTGGCGAGGATCGCGTGCGCCGGGGCGACCGCCTCGACCTCCGCGAACACCTTCTGCTTGACGGACATCTCCTCGAACACGGCCTCGATGATGAAGTCCGCGTCCGCGAAGCCCTCGGCCTTGTCCAGGACACCCGTCACCAGGGCGGTCAGGCGGTTGGCCTTGTCCTGGTTGATGCGGCCCTTGCCGAGCAGCTTCTGGATCTCGGCGTGGACGTAGCCCACACCCTTGTCCACGCGCTCCTGGTCGATGTCGGTGAGGACCACCGGCACCTCCAGGCGGCGCAGGAAGAGCAGCGCCAGCTGCGAGGCCATCAGGCCCGCGCCGACGACGCCGACCTTGGTGACCGGACGGGCCAGGGACTTGTCCGGGGCACCGGCCGGGCGCTTGGCGCGCTTCTGCACCAGGTTGAAGGCGTAGATGCCCGAGCGCAGCTCGCCGCCCATGATGAGGTCGGCCAGGGCCGTGTCCTCGGCGTCGAAACCGGCCTGCAGGTCGCCCGACTTGGCGGCGGCGATGATGTCCAGCGCGCGGTAGGCGGCGGGAGCGGCGCCGTGCACCTTGGAGTCCGCGATGAAGCGGCCCTTGGCGACGGCCGCGTCCCAGGCCTCACCACGGTCGATCTCGTCGCGGACGACCTCGGTGGTGCCGTTCAGGACGTTCGCGGTCCACAGGAGCGACTGCTCCAGGAAGTCCGCGCCCTCGAACAGCGCGTCCGCGATGCCCAGGTCGAAGACCTGCTTGCCGCGCAGCTGCTTGTTCTGGTTGAGCGAGTTCTCGATGATCACCGAGACCGCGCGCTCGGCGCCGATCAGGTTCGGCAGGATGGCGCAGCCGCCCCAGCCGGGAACCAGGCCGAGGAAGACCTCGGGCAGCGAGAAGGCCGGGATGGCCTTCGAGACGGTGCGGTAGGAGCAGTGCAGACCGACCTCGACGCCGCCGCCCATGGCCGCGCCGTTGTAGTACGCGAAGGTCGGGACCGCCAGCGCCGAGAGGCGCTTGAAGACGTCGTGGCCGCCCTTGCCGATGGCGAGCGCCTCGTCGTGCTTCTTCAGCAGCTCGACGCCCTTGAGGTCGGCGCCGACCGCGAAGATGAACGGCTTGCCGGTGATGCCCGCGCCGACGATGGAGCCCGCGAGGGCCTCCTGCTCGACCTGGTCGATCGCCGCGTTCAGGTTGGCGAGGGACTGCGGGCCGAAGGTGGTCGGCTTGGTGTGGTCGAAGCCGTTGTCCAGCGTGATGAGCGCGAAGCGCCCGGCGCCGAACGGCAGGTCCAGGTGACGGACGTGCGCGGACGTGACGACCTCGTCCGGGAACAGCTCGGCCGCGCCCTTCAGGAGCTCAGCGGTGGTGCTCACTTGGAGTCTCCCTCGGCGTTGAAGTTCGGGTTCTCCCAGATGACCGTGGCGCCCATGCCGAAGCCGACGCACATGGTGGTCAGGCCGTAGCGGACGTGCGGCTGCTCCTCGAACTGACGGGCCAGCTGCGTCATCAGGCGCACGCCGGAGGAGGCGAGCGGGTGACCGAAGGCGATGGCACCGCCGTACTGGTTCACGCGGGCGTCGTCGTCGGCGATGCCGTAGTGCTCCAGGAACGCGAGGACCTGGACCGCGAAGGCCTCGTTGACCTCGAAGAGGCCGATGTCCTCGATCGTCAGGCCGGCCTGGGCCAAGGCCTTCTCGGTGGCCGGGATCGGGCCGTAGCCCATGACCTCGGGCTCGACACCCGCGAAGGAGTACGAGACCAGGCGCATCTTGACCGGGAGGTTGTTCTCCCGGGCGAAGTCCTCGGACGCGATGATCGCGGCGGTGGCACCGTCGTTGAGACCGGCGGCGTTGCCCGCGGTCACGTTGCCGTGCACACGGAACGGCGTCTTCAGGCCGGCCAGGTTCTCCAGGGCGGTGCCCGGGCGCATCGGCTCGTCGGTGGTGACCAGGCCCCAGCCCGTCTCACCGGCCGCCTCGTTGGTGTTGCGCACCGAGATCGGGACCAGGTCCGCCTGGATCTTGCCGTCGGCGTACGCCTTGGCGGCCTTCTCCTGCGAGCGCACGGCGTACTCGTCGGCGCGGAGCTTGGTGATCGTCGGGTACCGGTCGTGCAGGTTCTCGGCGGTCATGCCCATGAACAGGGCGGACTCGTCGACCAGCTTCTCGGAGACGAAGCGCGGGTTCGGGTCCACGCCCTCACCCATGGGGTGACGGCCCATGTGCTCGACACCGCCGGCGAGGGCGACGTCGTAGGCACCGAAGGCCACACCGCCCGCGACGGCGGTCACGGCGGTCAGCGCGCCGGCGCACATGCGGTCGATGGAGTAGCCCGGTACGGACTGCGGGAGGCCCGCGAGAATGCCGGCGGTACGGCCCAGCGTCAGGCCCTGGTCACCGATCTGCGTGGTCGCGGCGATGGCGACCTCGTCGATCTTCTTGGGGTCCAGGTCCGGGTTGCGGCGCAGCAGCTCCCGGATCGCCTTCACGACGAGGTCGTCGGCGCGGGTCTCGTGGTAGATGCCCTTCGGGCCCGCCTTGCCGAACGGGGTGCGGACGCCGTCGACGAAGACGACGTCCCTGACGGTACGAGGCACGTTGGCTCTCCTCCAGGTGCGGGGGTGCACTGCTGCGCGCGGGGGCGGCTCGGCGTAGGTCGCTGAGCGCCCGCTCACCCGACCCATGCTACTTGCGGGTAACCAATGTGCACACCCCCTCCCGGAGGAGCGGCGAAGGTCACACTCCGCACCCCTCACCGAGGCCCCGATCTCGGGAGCCCCCAGGGGCTCGACCGTATCCGCAATGCGTTCTGGTGGGGCTGGAGCAAGACGTCCGAGCATCGGCCGAGGCACGGCGAGGTCGAGGGGGCGATCCCGGTAGCGGCTACCGGGACGACGAAGGGGTCCTCGGCCCCGTCGAGGACCGAGAACCCCATGGGTGGGCCCGGGTGGCCCGGCTGGGCCCGGCGGACCTCCGCCGGGCCTACCGGGTCAGGCCGTGGCCGACAGGGCCGTGACCAGGACGGGGGTCACCAGTTCGATCTGCCAGGGGCGGGCACCGTAGCCCGCCAGGACCTCCGTCACGGCGTCCGGCTGCAGCCGCTGCGGCGGCTCCCAGCAGAGCCGGCGGACCGTGTCCGGGGTGATCAGGTTCTCCTGGGGCAGGTTCAGTTCCTCCGCCAGCGCGGAGACGGCCGCACGGGCCGCCGAGAGCCGGGCCGCGGCCGCCGGGTCCTTGTCCACCCAGGAGCGCGGCGGCGGGGGACCGGCCGGGGTCGCCCCGGGCTGCGGCAGCTCGTTCTCGGGCAGGGCCTTCGCCCGGTCCACGGCGGCCATCCACTGGTCCAGCTGCCGCCGGCCCATCCGCTGCCCGTAGCCGGGCAGGGCGGACAGGGTGTGCACGTTGGCCGGCAGGGCGAGCGCGGCCTCGACGATCGCGGCGTCGCCCAGTACCTTGCCCGGCGACACGTCACGCCGCTGCGCGATCCGGTCGCGGGACTCCCACAGCTCCCGTACGACCGCCATCTGCCGGCGGCGGCGCACCTTGTGCATGCCGGACGTACGGCGCCACGGGTCCTTGCGCGGCGGGGCGGGCGGGGCGGAGGCGATGGCGTCGAACTCCTGGTGGGCCCATTCCAGCTTGCCCTGGCGGTCCAGTTCCTTCTCCAGCGCGTCCCGCAGGTCCACCAGCAGCTCCACGTCCAGGGCGGCGTAGCGCAGCCACGGCTCGGGGAGCGGGCGGGTGGACCAGTCGACGGCCGAGTGGCCCTTCTCCAGCGCGTAGCCGAGCACGCTCTCGACCATCGCGCCGAGTCCGACCCGGGGGAAACCGGCGAGGCGGCCGGCCAGCTCGGTGTCGAACAGGGAGGTGGGCACCATGCCTATTTCGCGCAGGCAGGGCAGGTCCTGGGTGGCGGCGTGCAGGATCCATTCGGTGCCGGACAGGGCTTCGCCCAGTGCGGACAGGTCGGGGCAGCCGACCGGGTCGATCAACGCGGACCCCGCACCCTCACGGCGCAGCTGCACCAGGTAGGCGCGCTGGCCGTAGCGGTACCCGGAGGCCCGTTCGGCGTCGACGGCGACGGGGCCGGTGCCCGCGGCGAAGGCCGCGACCACTTCGGCGAGGGCGTCCGCGTCGGCGACCACCGGAGGAATCCCCTCACGGGGCTCCAACAAGGGGGTCGGCAGCCCACCGGGCGGAACAACGACGTCGTCCGAGGGGCCGCCCCCGGTGGTGGTGCGCAGGTCTGCTGCGGGATCTTGGGCGTCGGTCACCGGTCAAGGGTATCCGTGTATACGACGCGCCCGTCGCCGGAACGTTCCGTCGACGGGCGCGGGCGGTATGCGGGGCGTTTTCCCGGGGTATTCCGGGGGTCTCCCGGCAGGTTTCCCGGCAGCGGCTCCCGGGGCGGATATCCGGGGGCCGGGGCCCGCGGTCAGTGGATGATCCCGGTGCGCAGCGCCACGGCGACCATTCCGGCGCGGTCACCGGTGCCCAGCTTGCGGGCGATGCGGGCGAGGTGGGACTTGACGGTCAGGGCGGACAGGCCCATCGAGACGCCGATGGCCTTGTTGGACTGGCCCTCCGCGACGAGGCGCAGGACCTCGACCTCGCGGCCGGAGAGCTCTCGGTAGCCGCCCGGGTGGCTCGGGGCACCCGGGGGGCGGCGGTGCATACGGGCGGCGGCAGCGCCGATGGGGGCGGCGCCGGGCCGGGTGGGGAGCCCGATGTTGGTCCGCGTACCGGTGACGACGTAGCCCTTGACGCCGCCCGCGAGGGCGTTGCGCACGGCGCCGATGTCGTCGGCGGCGGACAGGGCCAGGCCGTTGGGCCAACCGGCGGCCCGGGTCTCGGAGAGCAGGGTGAGACCGGAGCCGTCGGGCAGGTGTACGTCGGCCACGCAGATGTCGCGCGGGCTGCCGACGCGGGGGCGGGCCTCCGCGATGGACGACGCCTCGATCACGTCACGTACTCCGAGGGCCCACAGATGACGGGTCACGGTGGAGCGGACGCGCGGGTCGGCCACGACGACCATGGCCGTCGGCTTGTTCGGGCGGTAGGCGACCAGGCTTGCGGGCTGCTCGAGAAGAACGGACACCTAGGCCTCCTGGGGGAGTGGCGGGACGGCCGGCTCGGGGAAGGAAGCCGGTGCGAACCGTGCGGATGGTCACCCACTCCTTCGGCACGTCACCCGCCCGGCTTTAGGGAATGATCACGATTTGGTGAGTAACAATTCGGGCAATTCGGACGCACGATCGATCATCGGTTGATCAGAAGCCCGCAAGGGACGCCGTCTTTCGACCGTCCGCCCAGTTCTTCGATCAGTCGTTCTGCGGCGTACGCCGAACCCGACGGCCGTCCGGCCCCACGGCTACGGGTGGTGCGGGCCGCGACGCTGTGGCAGGGAGACCACACCCGTCGCCGTGTCCGTCGGACCCACCGGCGGCAGCCCCGCGACCTGGCACAACAGTTCGCACCACGCCAGGAGGTGCGCCGAGGTGTCCGGCACCCCGCCCACGCCCTCGCGCGGCGTCCACGAGGCCCTGATCTCGATCTGCGTGGCCGGCCGCCGCTCCGCGAGCCCGCCGAAGTAGTGCGAGCCCGCCATGGTCACGGTGCCGCTCGCCTCCCCGTACGCCAGCCCGCGCGCCTCCAGCGCCCCGGTCAGCCAGGACCAGCACACCTCGGGCAGCAGCGGGTCCGCGGCCATCTCCGGCTCCAGCTCCGCGCGCACCAGCGTCACCAGCCGGAAGGTCCCCTGCCAGGCGTCGTGCCCGGACGGATCGTGCAGCAGGATGAGCCGGCCGTCGGCCAGGTCCTCCTCGCCGTCCACCACCGCGGCCTCCAGGGCATAGGCGTGCGGCGCCAGTCTCTGGGGCGGTTTCGTGGGGTCGATCTCGATGCCCGGACGCAGCCGGGCCTTCTTCAAGCCCTCGACCGCCCGCCGGAACGGGAGCGGGACGGAGCTCTCCTTCGCGCTGTCCGTACCCTCGGCGCCATCTGAAAATCGTCCCTGAGCCGCAGCCATGCGGGGAAGACTAGGCGGAACGAGCGCCCGTGCGGCGCAGGGACACCCTCGCCGGGTCGGACACTTCTTCGTACGTGCGAAGATTTGGGTCGTGAGCGCCAACACCCGCCCCACGGGCCAGCCGAGTCAGACGTACGATTCCGCCTTCCTGAAGGCGTGCCGGCGGGAGCCGGTGCCGCACACCCCGGTGTGGTTCATGCGGCAGGCGGGACGCTCACTCCCGGAGTACCGCAAGCTGCGCGAGGGCACGCAGATGCTGGAGTCCTGCATGCGGCCCGACCTGGTCACCGAGATCACGCTGCAGCCGGTGCGCCGCCACAAGGTGGACGCGGCGATCTTCTTCTCGGACATCGTGGTCCCGCTGAAGGCCATCGGCGTCGACCTGGACATCAAGCCGGGCATCGGCCCGGTCGTCGCCCAGCCGATCCGCCGCCGCGAGGACCTCGCACAGCTGCGCGACCTCACCCCTGAGGACGTCTCGTACGTCACCGAGGCGATCGGCATGCTCACGGGTGAACTGGGTGCCACGCCGTTGATCGGATTCGCGGGCGCGCCTTTCACCCTCGCGAGCTACCTGGTCGAGGGCGGCCCGTCCAAGAACCACGAGCACACCAAGGCCCTCATGTACGGGGACCCGCAGCTGTGGGCCGACCTCCTGGACCGCCTCGCGGAGATCACCTCCGCCTTCCTGAAGGTCCAGATCGAGGCCGGCGCCTCCGCGATCCAGCTCTTCGACTCCTGGGTCGGCGCCCTCGCGCCGGCGGACTACCGCCGCTCGGTGATGCCCGCGTCCGCGAAGGTCCTGGAGTCCGTCGCCTCCTACGGAGTCCCGCGGATCCACTTCGGCGTGGGCACGGGCGAGCTCCTCGGCCTCATGGGCGAGGCCGGCGCGGACGTCATGGGCGTCGACTACCGGGTCTCGCTCGACGAGGCCGTGCGCCGGGTCGGCCCCGGCAAGGCGCTCCAGGGCAACCTGGACCCGGCGGTGCTCTTCTCCACCCCCGAGGCGGTCGAGGCCAAGACGGACGAGGTCCTCGCGGCCGCCGCCGGCCTGGAGGGCCACGTCTTCAACCTGGGCCACGGCGTCCTCCCGACGACCGACCCGGACGCGCTGACCCGCCTGGTGGACTACGTCCACACCCGCACCGCGCGCTGAACCGGGCGCCCTGTTCCGGGAACCGGAACAGGGCGCCCGGTAATGCCGTGGCGTACGGGGGCACCCGGCGGGCAGGGTGTGTGTATGAGCCATGAATCTGACCGGATCGCCACGCCCGTCGACACCCCCATCACCGCGGACCTCGTGCGCGGCGCCCTGGACCTGGAGCGCACCGAGCACGGGCTGCTGCCGCACCGGCTGCCCGCCCGGGCCCGGGCCCAGTTCACCGACGGCGATCTGGCCACGGTCGAGACCCAGCCCTCCGGCGTACGGCTGGTGTTCCGCACCCGGGCCACCGTCATCGAGCTGGACGCCCTGCGTACGAAGATGGCCTACGACGGCGCACCGCCCCGCCCCGACGGCCTGTACGACCTGCTGATCGACGGGCTGCCGGCCGGGCAGGCCACGGTCGGCGGCGGCAACGTCCTCCAGGTGGACATGGCCACCGGCGCCACCGAGACCCGGCCCGGCCCACCCGGGACCGTACGGTTCTGCGGCCTTCCCGGCCGCGCCAAGGACGTCGAGATCTGGCTGCCGTACAACGAGATCACCCAGCTGGTCGCCCTGCGCACCGACGCCCCCGTCGAGCCCCGGTCGGACGCGGGCCGCCGCCGGTGGCTGCACCACGGCAGCTCGATCAGCCACGGCTCCGACGCGGCGAGCCCCAGCACCACCTGGCCCGCGACGGCCGCCGGTCTCGCCGGGGTGGAGCTGACCAATCTGGGCCTGAGCGGCAACGCGCTGCTCGACCCGTTCGTCGCCCGGGTCCTGCGGGACACCCCGGCCGACCTGATCAGCGTCAAGATCGGCATCAACCTCGTCAACCGCGACCTGATGCGCCTACGGGCCTTCGGCCCCGCCCTGCACGGGTTCCTCGACACCGTGCGCGAGGGGCACCCCGTCACCCCGCTCCTGGTCCTCTCGCCGATCCTGTGTCCCATCCACGAGGACACCCCCGGTCCCAGCGCGCCGGACTTCGGCGAACTCGCCGAAGGGCGGCTGCGGTTCCGGGCCGCCGGCGACCCCGCCGAACGGGCCTTCGGCAAGCTGACCCTGGGCGTCATCCGGGAGGAACTGGCCCGGATCGTGCGGCAGCGCGCGGCCGACGACCCGAACCTGCACCTCCTCGACGGCCGCGCCCTCTACGGCGAGCGCGACACGGCCGAGCTGCCGCTGCCCGACGCCCTCCACCCGGACGCGGCCACGCACCGCCGCATGGGCGAACGCTTCGCGGCCCTCGCCTTCGCCTCCGACGGCCCCTTCGCGGCAGGGACCGACTCCCCTCAGACCGCCGCGTGGACCGCGGCGACCGCCTTGCGGGCCGCCACCAGGATCGGGTCCCAGACCGGGGAGAACGGCGGGGCGTAGCCCAGGTCCAGGGACACCATCCGGTCCACCGTCATGCCCGCCGTGAGAGCGACCGCCGCGATGTCCACCCGCTTCGCGGCGCCCGCGCCACCGACGATCTGGACCCCGAGGAGGCGGCCCGTGCGGCGTTCCGCCAGCATCTTCACCGTCATCTCCGCCGCGCCCGGGTAGTAGCCCGCCGTGTTGGTGGAGGTGATGGTGGCCGTCACGAACCGCAGGCCCGCCTCCAGCGCGTCCCGCTCGCGCAGCCCCGTACGGGCGATCTCCAGGTCGCAGACCTTGCTGACCGCCGTTCCGACCACCCCGGGGAAGGTCGCGTAGCCGCCGCCCACGCCCGAGCCGATGACCTGGCCGTGCTTGTTGGCGTGCGTGCCCAGCGGGATGTGCCGGGTGCGGCCCGCGACCAGGTCCAGGACCTCCACGCAGTCGCCGCCCGCCCAGATGTTCTCGTGGCCCCGGACCCGCATCGAGAGGTCCGTGAGGATGCCGGCCGACGGGCCGAGCGGGAGGCCGGCCGCGCGGGCGAGAGCCGTACGGGGCTCCACGCCGATGCCGAGCACGACCACGTCCGCCTCGTACTCCTCGCCCGTCGAGGTGGCCACCGCCCGGGCCCGGCCCTCCTCGTCGGTGAGGATCTTCGTCACCTCGGCGCGGGAGACCGTACGGATCCCCATCCGGTTCATCGCGCTGTGCACCAGCCCGCCCATGTCCGGGTCCAGCGTGGCCATCGGCTGCTCGCCCCGGTGCAGGACGGTGACCTCGTACCCGCGCGCGACCAGGGCCTCCGCCATCTCCACGCCGATGTAGCCCGCGCCGACCACGACCGCCCGACGGCCTTCGGTCCGCGCCAGGGTGTCCATCAGGCGCCGGCCGTCGTCCAGGCTCTGGATGCCGTGGACCCCGTGCGCGCCGATGCCGGGGAGCCGGGGGCGGACCGGTCGGGCGCCCGTCGCCAGGACCAGCTTGTCGTACTCCGTCCAGGATTCGGACCCGGTGTCCAGATCGCGGGCGCGGACCCGGGACCCGGGGAGGTCGAGCTCCACGACCTCCGTGCGCATGCGCAGATCGATGTCCCGGGCCCGGTGCTCCTCGGGGGTACGGGCGATCAGGTCGTCGCGTTCGGCGACCTGACCGCCGACCCAGTACGGGATCCCGCACGCCGAGTAGGAGGTGAAGTGCCCGCGCTCGAAGGCCACGATCTCCAGCTCCGCCGGGCCCTTCAACCTGCGGGCCTGTGACGCGGCGGACATCCCCGCCGCGTCACCGCCCACCACCACCAGTCGTTCCGTCGTCATCGTCCGTACCGCCCCTTCACCACTGTCGGATGGTGAACACGCTACGGCCGAACGCGCGTTCAGTCCTGTACGTCGGCCTCGGCCTCCGGAGCCGTCCGGGCCGCCGGCACCGTCGCCCGCCACGGCACGGGGGCCGGCTTCGGCCGAGCCGGACGCCGCCGCCGGTAGGCCCGGAACAGCAGCAGCCCCACCACGGCCGTCAGCGCGAACGGCAGCACCGCGCCCACCGCGACCGTCAGATAGCGCACCACCTTGGTGAAGACGTCCCAGCCCCCGCCCAGGGCCCCCAGGAACGTGGGCTCCTTCTCCTTCTCCTTCTTCTCCGGCTCCGGCTTCGCGGCCGGCTCCGAGACCTCCAGCGTGATCGTGCCCAGCGAGGTCTGGTCCTTCAGCGCCGTCTGCTGCGCCAGCAGCGACTCCAGGTCGGACTGGCGGCGCGACAGCTCGCTCTCCAGCATCACCACCTCGCTCAACGCCGAGGCCTTGCCCATCATCTCCCGCACCCGCGCCACGCTGGCCTGCTGCGAGGCGACGCGGCTGCCGATGTCGGCGACCTTCTCCGTGACGTCCTGCGCGTCGACCTTGCGGTGCAGGAGCTTGCCGCTGCCCTCCATGGCGCCCAGCACGGCGTCGTAGCGCTCGCCCGGGACCCGCAGGGTCACCGTCGAGGTCATCCGGCCGTCCTCGCCGCGCTTGGTGGACTCGTTGCCGACGTAGCCGCCCGCGTCATCGGCGGCCGTGCGGGCCGAGGCGAGCGTCTTCTGGACGTCCGCCGTCTCGATGCCGAGCGTCGCCGTCCGGATGACGTTCGGGCGGACCGTGGCCGGCGGCGCGGCGTTCTTGTTCGTGGAGGAGCCCGCGGCTCCCGCGGATCCGGCCGGCGCCGGGGCCGCCGCGGCGCCCTCCGGGGCCTTGCCGTCGGCCGCGGGCGCCACCGCCGCCTTGTCGCTCGCGGAGCCCTGGCCGCTCGCGCCGCAGCCGGTGAGCGCGAGCGCCCCGGCCAGCGCGAGGGCGGCCAGGGCCGCCGCGGAACGGTGTCTGTCGAAACTGCGCATCGCTGTGAACCCCCGAGGATCGGCTGGTGTTGCCGGTTCGACGTCCAGAGTCCCGTCGTGGGTTTCGAATCCACGGTCCCGGGGTGATCCCGATGCGGTCACGGTCCGGCCTCGGAGATCGGTCTGAGACGATGTGTCCATGCACGAAGCGGACATGCGTACGGATCAGGGCCACGCCGTCGTCGTCGGCGGCGGTATCGCGGGCCTCGCGGCCGCTCACCGGCTGCTCGCCGACGGCGTCCGCGTCACCCTGGTGGAAGCCGGACCGCGGCTCGGCGGCAAGCTGCACTCCGGCGAACTCGCCGGCGCCCGCGTGGACCTCGGCGCCGAATCCATGCTCGCCCGCCGCCCCGAGGCCGTGACCCTCGCCGAGGCCGTGGGCCTGGCCGAGGCCGTACAGGCGCCCGCCACCGCCACCGCCCACCTGTGGACCCGCGGCGCGCTGCGGCCGATGCCGCGCGGCCACGTCATGGGCGTCCCCGGCGACCTGGGACCGCTCGCCGCCTCCGGAGTGCTCTCCGCCGAGGGACTGGCCCGCATCGAGGCCGAACGGACTCTGCCACCCACCGAGATCGGCGAGGACGTCGCCGTCGGCGAGTACGTCGCGGCCCGCCTCGGCCACGAGGTCGTCGACCGGCTGGTGGAACCGCTGCTCGGCGGGGTCTACGCGGGCGACGCCTACCGCATCTCCATGCGCGCCGCCGTGCCCCAACTCTTCGAGGCCGCCCGTACGCACGCCCTCCTGGGCGACGGCGTACGCGAACTGCAGCGCCGGGCGCAGGCCGCGCCCCAGCCTGCCGGCCCGGTCTTCGCCGGCATCGACGGCGGCATCGGACGCCTCCCGATCGCCGTGGCCGAGGCCTGCCGGGCGGCGGGGGCCCGGATCCTCACCGACACCCCCGTCAGCGAGGTCGTCCGCACGGCCGAGGGCTGGCGGGTGGTGGCCGGAGCCGAGGTCCTCGACGCCGACGCCGTGATCCTGGCCACCCCGGCCGGGGCCGCCGCACGACTGCTGGACGCGCTCGCCCCGGCCGCCGCCGCCGAGCTGCGCGGCGTCGAGTACGCCTCGATGGCCCTCATCACGATGGCCTTCCGCCGCTCCGACCTGCCGCAGGCCGTCTCCGGCGGCGGCGCCAGCGGATTCCTCGTACCGCCCGTCGACGGGCGGACCATCAAGGCCTCCACCTTCTCCAGCAACAAGTGGGCCTGGGCCGGGACGGATCCCGACCTCTTCCTGCTGCGCACCTCGGTCGGCCGCCACGCCGACGAGAAGGACCTGGCACGCGAGGACGGTGAACTCGTCGACATCTCCCTCGCCGACCTCGGCGAGGCCGTGGGCCTGGCGGCCCGGCCCGTCGCCTCCACCGTCACCCGCTGGGACGGCGGGCTGCCCCAGTACCCTGTCGGCCACCTCGACCGGGTCGCCCGGATCCGCACCGCGGTCGCGGCCCTGCCGGGCCTCGCGGTGTGCGGCGCGGTCTACGACGGCGTGGGCATCCCGGCCTGCATCGCGAGCGCCGGCAAGGCCGCGGACGCGGTGATCGCCGGGCTCGGCGCGCGTACGGCACCCCTGGCACAGACCACTGATCAGCGCACGGGACAATAGGCACATGACTGCACCAGAGAAGATTCCCAACGCGGGGAAGAAGGCGAAGGACCTCAACGAGGTCATCCGCTACACCCTGTGGTCCGTCTTCAAGCTGAAGGACGTTCTTCCCGAGGACCGCACCGGCTACGCCGACGAGGTCCAGGAGCTCTTCGACCAGCTTGCCGCCAAGGACATCACCGTCCGCGGCAGCTACGACGTCTCCGGCCTGCGCGCCGACGCCGACGTCATGATCTGGTGGCACGCCGAGACGGCGGACGAGCTGCAGACCGCCTACAACCTGTTCCGCCGGACCAAGCTGGGCCGCGCCCTGGAGCCGGTGTGGTCGAACATGGCCCTGCACCGCCCGGCCGAGTTCAACAAGTCGCACATCCCGGCCTTCCTGGCCGACGAGGTCGCCCGCGAGTACGTCAGCGTGTACCCCTTCGTGCGCAGTTACGACTGGTACCTGCTGCCCGACGAGGACCGTCGCCGTATGCTCGCCGACCACGGCAAGATGGCCCGTGGCTACCCGGACGTGCGCGCCAACACCGTCGCCTCCTTCTCCCTGGGCGACTACGAGTGGCTGCTGGCCTTCGAGGCGGACGAGCTGTACCGCATCGTCGACCTCATGCGTCACCTGCGCGCCTCCGAGGCCCGTATGCACGTCCGTGAAGAGGTGCCCTTCTACACCGGGCGCCGCAAGTCCGTCGCCGATCTGGTGGCCGGGCTCGCCTGATACCTCCCCTGGGGGGAAGGACCGGAGGACGACCACACCGTCAGGTGAGTTCCTCCGGTGGATCGGGAGGCTGGTCCGGAAGACGGCCCCTGCCCCCGAAACGACGCAGCCGGAGCTCCCGCCCGGAAGTTCAGACGACCGGCGGCAGCAGCGCCCTGTGGGCGCTCGCTGCCCGGTCGTCCAGCGACACCGGTGCGGGCTCCGGATGCGGCGCACATGTGACACGCCACCCGGGGGTGGCGCCCGTCAGCAGATACCGCTCCACGTGACGGTCCACGCAGCCGTTGCGTCCGCCGACCACTCCGTGGGAGCCGGCCCCCGTCTCCGTCACCAGCGAAGCCCCGGCGCCGAGCCGCCGTTGGAGTTCCAGAGCGCCCGGGTACGGCGTCGCCCCGTCCCGCTCCGCCGCCACCACCAAGGTCCCGGGCAGCCGCTCCGGCTGGGCCCCGACCGCCACCGGCCGCTGCCGCTGTCGCACCGGCCAGGAGGCACACGGGAGGTTCAGGAAGGCATTGGCCCAGGTCTCGAACGGGGCCCTGCGCGCCACCTCGGTGTTGTCGCGGTCCCAGGTCCGCCAGTGGGCGGGCCAGGAGGCGTCGTTGCACAGCACCGCCGTGTAGACCGCCGTCGCGTTCTCCACCTCGGCCGCCGTCCGCGGATCCGGGGCGGCCTGGGCGGTCAGCCGCGCGGGATCGCCGCGCAGGAAGGCCGCGAGGGCCGCCGCCCGGTCCGGCCACACGTCGTCGTAGTACGCGGCCTGGAGGTAGGCGGCGCGCAGTTCGCCGGTGCCGACGACCCCGCCCGCGGGAGTACGGGCCACCGCCTCGCGTACGCGAACGTAGCTCGCCTGCACGGCCGCCGGGGTGGCGCCGAGGCCGTACGTGGTGTGGTGCCGGGCCGCCCAGGCGCGGAAGTCGTACCAGCGGCGCTCGAAGCCGGGTGACTGGTCGAGGTTGTTGCGGTACCAGACGCGGCGCGGGTCGGGGTCGACCGCCGAGTCCAGGACCATCCGTCCGACGCGGCCCGGATGCAAGGTGGCGTAGACGGCGCCGAGGTAGGTGCCGTACGAGGCGCCCATGAAGCTCAGCTTCCGCTCGCCGAGCGCGGCCCGTAGGACGTCCAGATCGCGGGCGTTGTTGAGCGTGGTGTAGTACGGCAGGGCCGCGCCGGCCCGCCGCGCGCAGCCGCGGGCGTAGGCCCGGGCGGCCGCGAGGCGCTGCCTCTTGTACGCGGGCGAGGGGTCGTCCGGGACCTGGGTGGGTCCCTCGGCCGAACTCGCGGGGTCCTGACAGGACAGCGGGGCGGAGCGGCCGACGCCGCGCGGGGCGTAGCCGACCAGGTCGTAGGCGGCGGCGATCCGCTCCCAGCCGGGGACCTCTGCGAGCAGCGGGAAGAACATGCCGGAGGCGCCGGGGCCGCCGGGGTTGTGGACGAGCGCGCCTTGGCGGACGGCGCCGCGGGCGCCGGTCGCGGCGATCTTGCTGACGGTGAGGGAGATCTGCGGGCCGTCGGGGCGGGCGTAGTCGAGCGGGACGCGCAGGGTCGCGCAGCGGACCGGGGCGGGCAGCTCCTCGGCGTCGGGGCAGCGTCCGAAGTCCAGTCCGTCGCCTCCGGGTACGGCCGCGGCCGCCGCGCGGCGGGCGGTGAGGGCGGCGCCGGCGGCCTCGGCCGCCGTCCCGCCGAGGGGGGCCGGCGATGCGGACCGGGCCACGTGGGCCGGGGCACACAGGAGAAAGGAGAGCGCCGCCACGGCGGCCGTTCGGCCCGTGCGTCCCGTCCGCATGACGGCCCCTCCCTCTCATCCGATGAACAGATGAGAGGTCGGGGCCGGGCCGTTGTAAAGGATCACCGGCAGATGTCGGCGCCGATGGCCCCGTTGCCGCCGATCGCGCCCCCGATTGCCGTACGTCCGGGGGTCAGGAGCTGCTGCCGCAGCTGGAGCTGGAGGAGCTGCCGCAGCTCGACGAACTGCCGCAGCTGGAGCTGGACGAACTCCCACAGCTGGAGCTGCTTCCACCGCAGCTGGATCCGCCGCCGGAGGAGCCGCAGCCCGAGCCACCGCCACAGCCGGAGCCGCCTCCACAGCCCGAGCCGCCCGCGCCGCCGCTGTCGCTCGCGGCGCACCAGACGATCGGCAGCACGTCGGCGGAGGACGAGTGCGCGTGCGCGTGCGTGGAGTGGGGCATGCCGTGCGGGCGGGTGCGTGATTGGGCAGCCGCCAGCCGGGTCCCGCGCACGGCGGGCACCAACAGCTGTCGCAGGTACGGGTCCCGCAGGCCGCGCAGCCCGAACAGCGCGGTCTGTACCTGCGGGGTCCGGTCGTTCAGATGGGCGGAGCGGATCGCGCGCAGCGCCCGCGCCCCCGCCGTCGTGATCCGGCTCTTGGCCCGGGCCGCGCAGACCAGACCGACGACGATGCCACCCACCAGGGCGAACAGCACCTTCACGATGAACGGCACCCCGGATCCGGACTGCAGGGCCAGCGACACGACGGTCAGCACCAGCGAGACCGGGAACAGGACCATGCACACGATCGCCTGGGTCAGCCCCCAGCGCCGCAGGCGCCGCTGCCCGGACCCGGGCGGGACGATCAGTCCGCGTTCGGCCAGGGCGTCCCCGATCTCCTGGACGGCCGGGTCGCACATGGCGGCGTAGCGCACCTGGTAGAGCCAGCCCGAGGGCGCCCCCGAGTGGGCCTGCAGGACGGCCCGCTCGGCGGGGTCGCCGGCCCGCGCCCCGGGGCGTACCTGGACGATGCCCGGACCGCCGGCCACCAGCCGCCCGTCGGCGAGCATCGACACGAGCGCGGCGTCCACCACGGTGCCGGGGCCGCCCACCATGAAGGCGGCCTCGGACAGGTCGTGCAGGCCGGACGAGGGCCCGGCGGACACCGGCCGGGACCGGATCCGGCGGAGCCTCAGCATCAGCAGGACGGACGAGAGGACGACGGCGATCCAGATCGCCACGGCGAACACGTTCATGCCGCTCTCCCTACGAGCGTCCGGGCCCAGCGCACGATCCGGCGGGGCGGTTTGGCCCCGGCCCGGTCCTGCCACCAGGTGGTGAGCCGGCGCCGGGCCGCCGGATCGGCCGGCAGGTCCCGGATCAGCAGGTCCTCGGCGAAGTCCAGCGCGTCCCGGCGGTATCCGGAGGTCATCGGGCGCCCCTTGGCATAGGAGAGGAAGGCCTCGCGGTACGCCTGCGGGCCGCCCAGGATCACCGGCAGCTCGGGAGCCACCTTCGCCACCACGTCGGCCCGCTTGGCGGCCAGCGCCCGGGCCTGCACCCGGATGCGCCGGCGGTCGAAGCCCTCGGGTACGGGGGTCCCGGCCACCAGTGCCGACAGCAGCGCGGCCTGTCCGAGCGCCACCCGGGTCCGGGTCGACTCCTCGACCGGGCGCGGCTCGGTGCCGGTGCCGGAGTCGGTGCCGGAGTCGGAGTCGGTGTCCGTCGCGCCGGCGGTGGACGCGGCCGCGGGCGTGGCCGGTCCGGCCGTCACCACCGCCCGGATCGCGGCCAGCTCGCCCGCGAGCTCGGCCTCCGCCGGGAAGTCGTCGTCCCGCTCCAGCAGGACGCCCGCCGGTTCCACCCGGGAACGCAGCTCGGCCAGCAGGTCGAGGACCACCGGCGGGACCGGGTGCGCGTGGGTGTCGTGCCAGACCCCGCCCCGCTCGACACCGCCCGCCACGTGCACGTACGCCAGCGCCTCCAGCGGGATCGCGTCCAGCACGGCGGCCGGGTCCTCGCCCCGGTTGACCCGGTTGGTGTGCAGGTTGGCCACGTCGATGAGCAGCCGGACCCCGGTCCGCTCGACCAGCTCCGTGAGGAACTGCCCCTCCGTCAGCTCCTCGCCCGGCCACGAGAACAGCGCGGCGATGTTCTCCAGGGCGAGGGGGACCGGCAGGGCGTCCTGCGCGATCCGCACGTTCTCGCACAGCACGTCCAGCGCGTCGCGGGTGCGCGGCACGGGCAGCAGGTGCCCCGCCTCCAGCAGCGGCGAGGTGGTCCGTACGAAGGCGATGTGCTCGGTGACGAGCGGCGCCCCCAGCGCCACCGCCCGCTCGCCGAGCGCCGCCAGCTTCGCCGGATCGGGGCGGTCCGCGCCCCCGAGGCCGAGCGAGACCCCGTGCGGCACCACGCGCGTGCCCCGCTCGCGCAGTCGCAGCAGGGAGTCGGGCAGGTGGCCCGGGCATACGTTCTCGGCCACCACCTCGACCCAGTCCAGGCCGGAAAGCCGCTCGACGGCGTCCGCGATCTCCGGCCGCCAGCCGATGCCCACCCCCAGGTGTGCCATGGGCTTCATGTCCCCTCGCCCCCTCTCTTCGTACCGTGTGCCGATGTCATGGCCCCGACGGAGTCGCGCCAATCGCAGGAGGGGACGTTCAGAGGAACATTTGAGGTTCCCGCCCGGCCCGCGCAGCGCGCCGGGCCGGCCCTCGGAGCCGGGCCCTCGGAGCCGGGCCCTCGGAGCCGGGCCCTCGGAGCCGGGCCCTCAGAGCCGGGCGCGCAGCGCCGGGTGGTCGGCGACCACCGTCGCGCTGCCCGGCGCGATCTCGGTGAATCCGGCGTCCCGGACCACCGGGAGCCCGCTCCCGCTCAGCTCCGCCCACCGCTCGCGCGGTGCCGTCCGTACCGCCAGCCGGAAACCGGAATCCTGCCAGGCGGTCCGCTCCGCCTCCGCCAGCTCCCACCACGCCAGCTGCGCCGCGTGCCCGGCCTGGGCCATGGCCTTGCCGGCCGACATGTCGAGGCCGGGGTTGAGCCACAGCACCGGCAGCCCCGGCTCCGCGGTCACGCCGACCGGCTCCGGGTCGTCCAGATCGGTGCCCGATACCTGCAGTTTGGCCAGTTCCTTCGGCCAGCCGTCGAGGGGCACCGGCGGGAAGACGCGTACCTGCGCGGCGTCCCCGTGCACGGTGACGCCCGGTAGGGTCTCCGCCTTGCGCCACTCGGCCCCGCGCGCCCGCCGGACCACCTTGCGGATCCGGGCGTCCTGCCAGTCGCGGACCGCCTGTGCCCATTCGCCCTCGCCGTGCGCCCGCTCGTCGGTGAGCAGGACCAGTACCGCGCGGGCCGCCGTCTCCAGGGCGTCCGTCCGGGCGGGCGGTTCGGCCTTCTCGATCCGCACCACCAACGGCAGCACGAACTGCGGTGCCTCGTCGCGCAGTACGTGCTCCTGGCGGAAGGGGCTGTCCGCGCCGACCGAGGGGAGGCCGGAGATGTCGTTCGTGTGCTGGCTGCTCATCCCGCCAAGGATGCCGGCCTCCGCCTTCAGGATGATGCCCCGGGTGGCCGTACCGGGTGAGGATCGAGGCCATGAAGAGTGACCTTTTCGCGTCCGAGAACCTGGCCCAGGCGGCCGTCGCCCCCGGCATGACCCTGCAGAACGCCAAGTCGGTGAAGTACAACGTCAACGGTGAAATGCTGGCCCGCCAGGGCTCGATGGTCGCCTTCCGCGGCAACCTCCAGTTCGAGCGCAAGGGACAGGGCATAGGCGGCATGCTCAAGCGTGCCGTGACGGGCGAGGGCCTCGCGCTCATGTCCGTGCGCGGCCAGGGCGAGGCCTGGTTCGCGCACCGGGCGGGCAACTGCTTCATCATCGACGTCGAGTCGGGTGACGCCCTCACCGTCAACGGCCGCAACGTGCTCTGCTTCGACCCGACCCTGTCCTACGAGATCAAGATGGTGAAGGGCGCCGGCATGACCGGCGGCGGCCTCTTCAACAGCGTCTTCAGCGGCACCGGCAAGCTCGCCGTCGTCTGCGACGGCAACCCGATCATCATCCCGGTCACCGCCCAGGCCCCGGTCTACGTGGACACGGACGCGGTGGTCGGCTGGAGCGCCCGGCTGGAGACCGGCCTGCACCGCTCCCAGTCGGTCGGCTCGATGATCCGCGGCGGCTCCGGCGAGGCGGTCCAGCTGAAGCTGAGCGGCGAGGGCTTCGTGATCGTCCGCCCGAGCGAGGCCGTCGAGACGGTCACCGCGCATTGAACCCGATCGGTGTGGGCCGCTCTTAGGCCGGAGCCGCCGCTGGGTGCTGCGCGGGATCACGCCGGAACTCCCGCGCGGCGCCCTCGTCCGCGTCGAAGGCGCGAACGGCGGCATTGCCCGGCCGCCGCCCGACGGCGCCGACCCTCCGGTGGAGCCGTTCGCCGTTCCGAAGAGTGATGATATGTAACCTTCTGTGATCATCGCTTCAGGGGTGGGGATGTTCGTTCCCGTAGATGTGGCCACTTCGCGCATGCGGCGAAGGGCCTCCCCTCCAGGAAAGGACGCACATGAGGAAGCTGGCTTGGGCTGCGCGGGGCATGTCGGTCGTATCGGGAGCGGTACTGCTCGGGGCGCTCGTGGCCCCGTCCGCGGTCGCCGCCGACACCCCGGGGGGCACCGCGTCCCCCAACAGCTCCATGACGGCGCAGGGCAAGAAGTGCGGTGCGCGCGACGTCAGCTCCGCCGCGCCGGACTATGAGAACTTCAACACCCCGATCGTCTTCCGTGTGGCGACCGACGCGCAGGGCCACTCGTTCGTCAACGACAGCCGCAACGCGGGCGTGTGGATCAACCTCGGCCTTCTCGCCAACGCGCCGACGTGTGTCACCGACAGCGCGCTTTCGGTGACCGAGGCCAACCCGGGCATCCTCTACATCACCCTGCTCGCCGAGAACGGGGTGCTCCACGAGGCCCAGTGCGCCACCAGCGACACGCCGTTCGCGCCGTCGAACCTCGTGGCGGCCTGCGGCGCCGGCTTCTCGATCCTCCCGAACACCCCCGTCGTCTGAGTGAGTCACACCAGGGGATAGGGGTGTCCGGCCGCCCGGCGGCCGGACACCCCTATCCCACGTCGGCCGGTGACGAACCGTCCGGGACGAGGAGACGGGGCTCGCCCGTGCCGTCCGCCGGGGTCGACCAGATGTCGCTCGCACGGCCGTCCTGGCCCGGCAGTGCGTAGGCCAGGGTCGCGCCGTCCCGCCACGCGGCCTGGTCGTCGACGCTACGGGTCTCGGCCACCGGGTGTTCGCGCATCGTCGCCAGATCGAGGACGTACAGCCGCCAGGGTGCCCGGGGGTCGTCGGAGACCTTCTTCTTGAAGGCGAGACGGGTGCCGTCCGGGGACAGCGAGGGGCATTCGACGTTCTCCCGCAGCGCCTTCGCCGACCAGGCGCGCAGATCGCCCTCGACGAGGTGGGTGGCGCCGCGGGTGGAGACGGTGGCGTAGAAGCGGTTGTCGTCGACGGCGAAGCTCACGCCCCAGTAGTTGACGTCGGAGTCGTGGTGGCGGGCCCCGTCGAGGGTCAGCGGGAGCTGCTCGATCGACTTGATCAGATAGCCGGTGCGCAGGTCCAGGATCGCCGTCCGGGTGGAGAACGCGGCCGTGTTGTAGGAGTCGCCGGTCGTGAAGGTGGTCCAGGACAGGACCTGGCCCGAGGCCGAGACGCGGGCCCGGTTCGGGATGCCGGGCACGGTCACCTTGCGGATCTCGCGCATGCTTCGGTCGAGTACGAGGGCCTCCGTGCGCGCCGGTACCCCGGGCAGCTTCCGCAGGCACAGGGCATGGCCCCCGGCGGTGTGGAAGCGGTCGCAGGACGGGCCGCCGGTCACCCGCGGCAGGCCGGGCCCGCCCTGGCGCGCGATCCGCCCGCCGACCGCGTCCCGGAAGTAGAGGCCCGGCTCCAGGGCGCCGAAGGAGGCGTTGGCCTGCTGCGTGCGCGGCCGTTCGCGGTGCCGCGCGTGCAGTACGTAGCCCAGCGAGCCACCTGCCAACAGCAGCACCGCGGTGACGACCAGGACGAGGCGCAGTCGGCGGGACGGGGGATTCACGGGACCTCCGGGGCGGCCGAGGCGTTCGGGGCGTCAGGGGGAGCGGCGGGCAGGATGCGCGAGGCGGCCGCGAGCGCCGCGGCCAGCGCGAGGGCGGCGGCCCAGAGGGCGGGCCGCTGCCCCCAGAGGGTCCATGCCGCCCCGAAGCCGGCGGCGCCCAGCAGTCGGGCCAGTGCCTGCCCGGTCTGCAGCACCGCGAGCCCGCCCGCCCGGCCGGCCGGGGGCAGCGCGGGGGCGGCGAGGGCCATCAGCACCCCGTCGGTGGCCGCGTAGAAGATACCCAGCAGGGCGAGCACCCCCACGACGGTCGGTGCGCAGACGGGAGCGAGCAGCAGGGCGTACGCGCCGAGCAGGGCGCCGTGCCCGAACAGGAAGGCCGTCCGACGGCCGGTCCGGTCGGCGATCCGGCCCGCGGGGACGGCGAGCAGCAGGTAGACGGCGGCGGCCCCGAGCGGCAACAGCGTGAACAGGGCGGGCGGCAGGTCGAGTCCGCGCAGGAGCAGCAGGTAGAGGAAGGCGTCGCCGATGGTGGTGGCGCCGAGCAGGGCCGAGGCGTACAGCACCCGGCGCAGCGCGCGGTCGCGCAGGACCGGGAGCCTGGGCGGACGGACCCCGGCCGGAGCCGGAGCGGCCGGCCCGGGCGCCGCCGGGACGTACGCGACGAGCAGCAGCACGCCGAGCAGACCGACGCAGAAGCTGACGGCGAACACCGCGTCGTAGGCGTCGGCGGTCGCCCACAGCACGGCGAACGCGGCGAGCGGCCCGAGCAGGGCGCCCGTGGTGTCCATGGCGCGGTGCACGCCGAAGGAGCGGCCGAGGCTCTCGGGGGGCCCGCTGAGCGAGATGAGGGCGTCGCGCGGGGCGGTACGGATGCCCTTGCCCAGCCGGTCCGCGGCGAGCGCGGCGGCGATCCCACCCGTGGCGCCGCCGGCGAGCAGCAGTCCGAGCCGGGAGAGCGCGGAGAGCAGGTAGCCGGCCCCGGCGACCCGCTTGTGGTGGCCGCGCCGATCGGCGAGTCGCCCGCCGAGCAGCCGGACGAGGGCGGTGGCCCCGTTGAACATCCCGTCCAGGAAGCCGAACTGGAGGGGGGTCAGGCCCAGACCCAGGACGAGGTAGAGCGGCAGGACCGCCGTGACCATCTCGGAGGAGATGTCGGTGACGAGGCTGACCGCGCCGAGCGCGAGGACGGCGGCGGGGACGCGCCGCCGCACGCCTGAGGGGCGGGGCGACGCGTCCGGGCGGCCGTTGGCGGCCAGGTACATCAGTGGCAGCTGTACTTCGGGCCGGTGTCCTTGACCTGGCCGTCGGTGGCCACGTAGGTCCATCCGTAGCCGGAGTCGGTGAAGTCCAGCTTCACCACCCCGTACGGTCCGCTGATCCGCTTCTGGCTGTTGGGCTGGACCTCCTCGATCGGGTAGGGCTCGGCGCCGCCCATCCCGCCGACGATCTCCACGATCCCGTCGGCCGTCGCCCGGCCCTCGGGGTCCTGCGGGGCGAACCGCTCGTAGTGGTGGTCGTGCCCGTTCAGGACCAGGTCGGCCCGGGCGGCGTAGAGGATCTTCCAGATCGGCTTGGAGACCGGGTCGTTGCCGTGCCCGCCGGAGGAGTACAGGGGGTGGTGCCAGTAGGCGGCGACGCACGGCTTGGTGTTGGCGGCGAGGTCGGCCTTCAGCCAGTCGGTCTGGGCCTTCTGGTCGAAGGAGTTGGAGTCGAGGGCGAGGAAGTGCCAGTTGCCCTCGTCGAAGCTGTAGTAGCTCTTGCCCTGCGGGTAGGCGATGCTGCCGAAGTACGCCTTGTATCCGGCGAGCGGGCCGGCCGGGTCGTACGTCTCGTGGTTGCCCGGGACCGGCCGGGTCCGGGACTTGAAGGCGCCCCAGCTCTTGTCGTAGTAGGCGCGGTAGTCGGACAGCCGGGCGTCGTCGTACTGGTTGTCGCCCATCGTCAGATAGAACTTCGGGTCGATCCGCGCGGCGAGCGCGGCCGTCTTCGGGTGCGCGCAGCCGCTGTCGGACGCCGTGCACTGCGCGGCGATGTCCCCCGCGGCGACGACCGTGAAGGAGCCGCCCGGCGGCGGCCCGTCCCCGACGGTGCCGAACACCTCGGCCTCGAAGAGCGAGTAGCCGTAGGAGGTGCCGCGCGCGGTGCCCTGGACACGCAGGTAGCGGCCCTTGCCGGACAGGCCGGTCCAGTCGTCGACACCGCCGTTGCCTGCGCTCTCGACGGCGAGCGTGGTCCAAGCGGCGCCGTCGGTGGAGACCTCGACGCGGTACGCCTTGGCGTAGGCGGCCTCCCAGGTGAGTCGGACGCGCGAGACGGTGGCCCCGGTGCCGAGGTCGACCCGGATCCACTGCGGGTCCTTGCCCTCGGCACTGGCCCAGCGGGTGGCCGGGTCGCCGTCGAAGGCGTTCTTCGCGCCCAGCGCGGAGGATTCGGTGGAGGAGGCGGTGGCGGGCTTCCCGCGGGATATGAGGGGGTCGGCGGCGGCCCCGGCCCGGCCGGGCCAGGCCAGGAGGAGCCCGCCGACGAGCGTGAGTGCGGCGAGACCGGTGAGGCCGGTGAGCAGGCGGGTGCGGAGTCTGCCGCGTAACAGAGGGGGATGAGCGGAGGCGTTCAGGCGCATACCTGGAACTCCCTACCTTGAGGGGGCGGCGAGAGCTGGACACTGGCGCGGGGCGCCGCACCCGCCCGCGGACGGGCAGGGGGCGGCGCCACGGCGGCCGGGTCAGAGCTCTCACTGAGCGCGTCATGCCCGTGGGGGTGGGCACCGCGCCAAGCCGCCGCCCGGGACACTAACAGGAAGGAAAGTTTCCTACCAGTACTCGCGCAGCACGTGGCCGAGAGCCGTCGGGCCGGTAGGCTCGTCCCCATGGACCGGACGGACGAGAGCGCGTCGTACTGCCCCGCACCCGCCGACCCCACCCCCGCCGGCCGGGTGGCGGGACCGCCGTACGCCAACTGCGTGCTGTGCGCCGCGCCCACCGAGTACGGGGTCGCCACCCCGGGCGTGGTGCTCTGCCCCGTGTGCGAGTGGCAGGAGGCCCAGCGCACCGCCTGCTCCGGCTGAGGTCCGGATCCGCCGGATCCACCGGCCGGGGTCCGGGGTCCGGCTCGCGGCGCGGCTACTTCCCGATCAGCTCGGAGACCTTCACGAACCGGTAGCCGCGCTTGCGCAGCTCCGGGACGATCCGCCGGACGGCATCCTCCGTGACGGGGGCGGCGCTGCGCGTGCAGTGCATGACCACCACCGAACCGGGCTTCACGCCGTCGAGCACCTGCTCGGCCACGGCGACCGGGTCCTTGGCGAAGGCGTCCCCGCTGACCACGTCCCACTGGACGGCCGTGACCTTGGCCGTGGACACGGCCCGCAGAGCCTGGTCGTCGTAGCAGCCGCCGGGGAAGCGGAAGTACGGGACGGTGTTGACGACGCCCGCCTGCCGGAAGGCGGCGAAGGCCCGGTCGACATCGGCGCGGGCGGCCGCGCCGTCGAGCGCGGGCAGCCCGTAGCAGGGGGACGTGAAGGCGTGGTGGCTGTACGAGTGGTTCGCGATCTCGAAGTTCGGGTCGGTGCCGATCGACTTGGCCTGGTCCGGGTACTCCTCGGCCCAGCGGCCCGTCATGAAGATCGTCGAGGGCACCTTGAGGGTGCGCAGGGTCGAGATCAGCGCGGGGTTGTCGAAGTGCTCCCCGTCCGCGGCGCGCGGTCCCTGGTCGGAGGTCATGTCGGCGTCGAAGGTCAGCGCCACGGTCTTGTCCGTCCGCTGCTTCGCCCGTTCGAAAACGGGGGTCAGGCCGTTCGGGCCGGGCGCCATGGTCGGGGGCTTGGCGGGCGCACCGGCCTGCGGGGAGGCGGCGGTCGACCCGGGGGCGGGCGCGGGGGTGGGTGCGGAGGCGGAGCCCGAGGTGGACGCCGAGGCGGCGGGGGTGCCCATACGGGCCTCGCGGCCGGTGGCCGGCGCGCCGGCGCCGCCCCCGCATCCCGCGAGCGCGGCGCCGAGCGCCGCCAGGGCAGCCGCGGCAGCTACTTTTCGTACGCAATTGGTCACGTACGCAAAATATATGACTAACTGATCAGAAGAATGAGCGACAGGCGGTCAGGTGGGACTCACCCCGCCAGGAGCCGCCTACGGCACTCCTCGACATCGAACTCCGCCTTCGGATACTGCGGATCGATGTCCTCCAAGTGCTCCCGCAGCAGTGTGCTGATCGCCCAGTTGCGGTACCACTTGCGGTCCGCGGGCACCACGTACCAGGGCGCCTCGTCGGTGGAGCAGCGCTCCATCGCCACCTCGTACGCCTCCTGGTACGCGGGCCACACGGTGCGCTCCTCGATGTCGCCCACGTTGAACTTCCAGTGCTTGTCCGGGTTGTCCAGTCGCTGCAGGAGTCGGGTCCGCTGCTCTTCGTGGCCGATGTGCAGGAAGACCTTCACCACGGTCACCCCGTCCTCCGTGAGAGCCTTCTCGAACCGGTTGATCTGGGCGTACCGGGCCCGCACCCGGTTGCGCGGCACCAGCTCGCGGACCCGGGCGATGAGCACGTCCTCGTAGTGGGAACGGTCGAAGATGCCGATCTCGCCCGGCCGGGGGAGCTCCTGCTTGATCCGCCAGAGGAAGGGGTGGCCCAGCTCCTCCTCGGTGGGCGCCTTGAAGGCCTTGATCCGGCACCCGGAGGGGTTGAACAGGCCGATCACGTGCTTGAGGGTGCCGCCCTTGCCGCTGGTGTCCATGCCTTGGAGGACGAGCAGGACACGGCGGCGGTCACCGGCGGTGCTCGCCGCGTAGAGCCGCTCCTGGAGGGAGCCCAGCGGCTGCGCCAGCAGAGCGGTGGCCGCCACCCCGGCCGCCTTGTCGGCGGGGCCGCCGGGGGTCGAAGAGGGGTCCAGGCGGGCGAGGTCCGGCCGCTCGCCCGGGGTGACGCGCAGCAGCTCCCGCAGTGACCGGGGGACGGACACCTCGGCCGCGGACGGCTTCCCCGACTTCGCCGACTTCCCGGAGGCCCCGGACTTCGTGCCCTTACCGGACTTCGACTTCGCGTTCTTCGCGGGCTCGGCGTCCTTCTCCCGCTCCTCCCGCCGCTTCCCGGACGGCTTCGCCGACTTCCGCTTCTCGTTCTGCTTCCCGGCCATCGCTGACCACCCCAATCCCGTCGGTTCCGTACGATCTTCCAGCAGACCGAACGGGAGCGCGAGGTCAGTGCCAGGGCCCCGTCACCGCGAACGTCGTCCCCGGCGCGTAGGCGTTCACGAACATCGTCCGCCCGTCGGGGGAGAAGGTGACCCCGGCGAACTCCCCCCACTCCGGGGCTCCGGGCCGACCGATGTCCTCGGCGTTGCGGGCCATCGGGTAGACCTCGCCGCCCTCCGTCACCCCGAAGACGTACTGCGCGCCACCGCCGTCCTCGCACACCATCAGTCCGCCGTCCGGGGCCAGGCAGATGTTGTCGGGGGAGTCCCCGGGCAGCGCGATGTCGGCCGCCGGGCCGAAGCGCACGTCCAGGCGGATCGTGGAGCGCCGCGGGTCGTGGAACCACACCTGCCCGTGGTGGTCGGCGGCCGCGCCCTCGCCGGTCCGGGCGAAGCTGGACACGAAGTGCACCCCGCCGTCGCCCCAGTAGCAGCCCTCCAGCTTCTGCGCGTGGGTGATCCCGCCGGGCCCGAAGTCCTGGAGCCGGATCGGCGTCCCGGCCGCCGAGGGGTCGGGTACGGGCACCCACTCCACCGGGAACTCCGCCCCGGGCTCGTCCACCACCGCCAGGTCCGCGACCCCGGGCACCCGCAGGGCCTCCAACCGCCCCCCGGCCCGCAGCGAGCCGAGCCCGCCCAGCGGCCGCTCCGGCAGGAACCGGTAGAACAGCCCGAACGGCCGGACGAAGGCGTCCTCGGTCTCGTAGACGACCCCGCGGTACGGGTCCACGGCGACGGCCTCGTGCGCGAAGCGGCCCATCGCGGTGAGCGGTACCGCGCCCGAGCGGTGCGGGTCGGCCGGGTCCACCTCGAAGACGTAGCCGTGGTCGCGGGTGTAGCCGGAGGTACCCGCGCGGTCCTCGGTCTCCTCACAGCTCAGCCAGGTGTTCCAGGGGGTGCGGCCGCCCGCGCAGTTGACGGCGGTACCGGCGAGGGCGACCCGCTCGCCGGTGACCCGCCCGGCCGCGTCCAGCTCCAGCGCGGTGCAGCCGCCGAGGGCCTCGGGGTCGTAGGTCAGCCCCGGGACGGCGGGGACGCGCAGCGCGGCGGTGGTGCGGTTCTCGTGATTGCGCACCAGGCGCACGCGGCCGCCTCCGGCCCCGAAGGCGGCCATGCCGTCGCAGTTGGCGGGTACCGGGCCCTCGCCGGAGCGCAGCGGCTCGCCTGCCCGGGACAGCACCCGGTACGTGAACCCCGCGGGCAGGTCGAGCAGCCCGCGCGGATCGGCGACCAGCGGTCCGTACCCGCGACCGGTGCGGGGGGACCGCCGGGTCCCGGCCGCGGCCCCGGAGCCGCCACCGGCGAACAGGGCGCCCAGCGCCCCGCTGAAGACGATCCCGCCGGCGGCGAGCAGACCCCGTCGGGTCAGGGGCTTCGGTGGCTCCCGGCGAGGCATCAGAGCGACGGCTTGGGGCGGACGGTGCCCGGAAGGCAGGTCACCGCCCGGTTGAAGGTCTCGAACAGGCCGTCGGGATTCTTCTTCCAGAGCCACATGTGCAAGGCGTAGTGCACGGGCTGACCGGGGAAGTTGCCGGGCTTGGGGCCCTTGAAGGGGATGCCGAACATCGTCGGGCGGTCGTCGTCCGTCGTCAGCTTCTGGTCGCGGTCGTAGACCAACCACTGGACCGCGACGAGCCGTTTGCCGCCGCGCCCGTCGTCCTCGTAGAACAGGGCGGCGGGCTTCCTCGGGTCGAGGGAGTTGTCGTACTTGTGGTTGAAGTGCGGGTAACCGAGCGCGCCCGGGCCCGCCTTGTCGACGACGCAGTACTGGTCGGGCTTGTAGCCGTCCGCCACGGCGTTGGCGTGGACCTGATACCTGGCGGTCGCCGCGTAGGTGAGGGCACGATCGCCCTGGGCCCGGCCGGGGCCCGGGTCCGCGGCGGCGAGCGGAGCGGCGACGGCCGCCAGGGTGAGCGAGGCGGCTGCCGTGAGGGCCAGGGCGAGACTACGGGCCATGCGCGGGCTCCTTGTGACGGGCTGGCTGGGGGCACCTGCAGCCCTTCCCCGGCCCGCCGCGCCCGCCACACACTCGGCCCGGACGGGCGACCGCCGATCGGCTGACGGTCGGCCGGACCCGTACCCCGAGCCGGCCCGGCACCCGCCGCCGGCGGCTCACTCGAACGGGAACGGCGTCGTTTCACGACCTACCCGCACGGGGAACCGGTGTTGTCCCCAGCAGGCGAGTGCGACGGAGGGTACGGACCATGGCGCAGCAGGATGCGGCACCGGACGGCGGCGGAGAGCTGCACGAGATCGTGTCGGCCGTGTCCCGGGGCGCGCCGGAGTACCGGCTGTGCCCCCATCCGATGTACGCCGCCCTGCGCGAGCGGGATCCGGTGTGTCGGCTGACCCCTCCCCACGGGATCGACACGTACCTCATCACCCGTCACGACGACGCCCGTGAGGCGCTGTCGGACCCCCGGTTCAGCAAGAACATGCACGGCGCCATCGACACCTACCACGCGGTGTACGGCAGCTTCTTCGACGCCCTCGACGACAACGTGCTCTTCTCGGACCCGCCCCGGCACACACGGCTGCGCCGCGTCCTGCGCAGCGCCTTCACCCCCCGGCGGGTGGAGCAGATGCGTCCGAGGATCACCGAGATCGCCGAGCACCTCCTCGGCGAATGCCGCGCGGCGGGCACCGTCGACCTGATGACCGCGTTCGCGTTCCCGCTGCCCGTCGCGGTCCTGTGCGAACTGATGGGCATCCCCCAGGAGGACCGCCCGGAGATCCTGGAGCAGTTCGCGGTGGTGACCCGCTCCCGCTTCGACCCCAGCCGCAAGGCCGAGCTGAAGGCCGCCGAGGAGCGCCTGCAGCACCGGTTGGAGCGGCTCATCGCGGACACGCGCGCGCACCCGTCGGACTCCTTCCTCAGCGACCTCCTGCAAGGGGAGGAGCAGCTGGAGGACCCCGAACTGATCGCCTCGCTGTGGGTGCTGTTCTTCGCCGGCCACAAGACCACCGCCTACCAGATCGGCAACTCCGTCCTGAACCTGCTGCTGCGCCCCGATCAGGCGGCCTTGCTGCGGAAGGACCCGACGCTCGTGCCGCGGGCGGTGGAGGAGATGTTGCGCTTCGAGGGCTCGGTGGAGACGTCGACCTTCCGGTACGCGGCGCGGGACGCCGAGATCCGGGGTACGCACATCCCCGAGGGTTCCCTCGTGCAGATCGCGATCTCCTCCGCCAACCGGGACCCCGAGAGGTTCGACCGCCCCGACGAGCTGGACGTGACCCGCGAGGGCCTGCAGGGCACGCACCTGGGCTTCGGGCACGGCACCCACTACTGCCTGGGGGCGCCGCTCGCGCGCCTCGAACTCGAGATCGCGCTCGCCACCCTCCTGCGGGAGTTCCCGGACATGGAGCTCGCCGACGCGCGGGAGACCGGGAAGGCGTGGCTCAAGGGGCCGGTGCCGGCGTTCCGGGGCCTCGAACACCTCCGGCTCGTCCTGGAGCCGGGGCGGGAGCCGGACCCGGTCCGACCCGACGCGGACCCGGGCGAGGCGTCCCTGGCCTCGGTCGCCTCCGGAAGGTGACGCGGACCCGATGGGAGGTGGATCGGCATGACGGATTCCATGAGTACCTCCGCACTGCGCCTCCTGGGGACGCCGGCGGACGAACTGCGCATCGCTGCGGTGGGCACCAGTGAGGTCGTCCGGGTCGCGCGGGGTTCCTCCGCGCCGGGCACGGACGCGGCGCGCGCGGTCCATCCGAAGATCGACATGCATCATCACTTCTGCGCGCCGCAGTGGCGCGACTGGGCCGCGCACCATGAACTGATCAATCCGGATCGGCTGCCCCCGTGGTCCCGGCTCGGCACCGAGGCGGCGATCCGCTTCATGGACGACGCGGGCATCACGACCGCCGTCCTCAAGCCGATGCTGCCGGCGCGCTACCGGTCGTCGGCGCAGCTGCGCGAAGCCATCAACATCACGCTGCAGTCGATGATCGAGGTGGCGCAGTCGCATCCGGGACGGTTCTCGTACTACGTGCCGCTCTTCCTGGACGACGCGGACGCCTCGTCCTGGGCCGTACGCCGCGGGCTGGGGCAGCTCGGGGCCGTCGGGGTGAACGTGACGGCCAACTACGGGGGCGTCTACCTCGGCGATCCCGCCTACGACCGGCTGTTCCACGAGCTGAACGAGTTCTCCGCCGTGGTGGACACCCACCCCCACAACCTGCCGGACGGCCCGCCCCGAGGGCCGGGTGCGGCGGGTCCGCCCGGTCCGCCCGGTGGGTCCGGTCCGCCTGGTGGGTCCGCCCCGTCCGGTCCGCCCGGTGCAGCCGGTCCTCCCGGTGGATCGACCGTGCCGGGTATCCCGAACTTCATGTGCGACTTCCTGCTGGACACCACACGGGCCGCCGTGAACATGATCAGCAGGAGGACCCTGGACCGGTTCCCGGACATCTCCGTCGTCCTGCCGCACGCCGGAGGCTTCCTGCCGTACATCGCGACGCGCCTGCAGGCCCTCGGGCGGTTCTGCGAACCGAGTGTCGAGCCCGCGGCCGTACGTGACCACCTGAGCCGCTTCTACTACGACACGGCAGGCCCCATGGCGCCCGCCGCGACCCTGCTGGAGCACGTCCCGGCCGAGCACGTCCTCTTCGGCACGGACTGGCCGGCCGCCCCCGCCGACACGGTCACGGACCTGGCGCTCCCCGCCCTCGAAGCCGACCCGGCCTTCACCCCGGAGCAGCTGCGGGGGATCTACCACGACAACGCGATGCGCCTGATCCCGCAGCTGGCGACCGCCTGACGGGGGCGCGGGCCGCCACGTGCGGCCCGCACCCCCGCCGGAGCGGGACGATCAGACGAGCTCCGCGCTCAGGGTGATCGTCGTACCGGTCAGGGCCTGGCTGACCGGGCAGTTCTTCTTGGCGTCCTCGGCCGCGGCGGCGAAGCCCTCCGCGTCCAGGCCGGGGACCTCGGCACGGACCGACAGGTGGATGCCGGTGATGCCCTCGCCCGGCTGGAAGGTCACATCGGCCTTGGTCTCCAGGCGGGTGGGCGGGGTGCCGGCGCCGTCCAGGCCGTGCGAGAGGGCCATCGAGTAGCAGCTGGAGTGCGCGGCGGCGATCAGCTCTTCCGGGCTGGTCTTGCCGTTCGCGGCCTCGGCGCGCGAGGGCCAGGAAACCTCGAACGAGCCCCTGCCCGAGGAGTCGAGGCTGACCGTGCCGGCACCCTTGAGCAGGTTGCCTTCCCAGACGGTGTGCGCGGTACGCGTGGTGGCCATGGTGATCCCTTCGAAGATGTGGGAAACGGCCGGGCTCCCGAAAGGGCCCGGCGTCCCCAAACCTACTGGGAGACCAGGGGCTTCGCGTCGCGCGCCAGGGCGGTGAGCCGCGATATGGCGCGGAAGTACTTCTTCCGATAGCCGCCGTTCAGCATCTCCTCACTGAACAGCTTGTCGAAGGGGACCCCGGAGGCCAGCACCGGGATCTCGCGGTCGTAGAGGCGGTCGGCCAGTACCACCAGCCGCAGCGCCGTCGACTGGTCCGGCACCGGGCCGACATCGGTCAGGCAGACCGCCGTGAGGCCGTCGGTCAGCGCGCCGTAGCGGCTGGGGTGCACCCGGGCCAGGTGTTCGAGCAGGCCGGGGAAGTCGTCCAGGCTCGCGCCCTCGGTCGCGTACGCCGCCTTGGTGACCTGCTCGTCGCCGAAGGGGGACGGGGCCTCGGGCAGACCGCGGTGGCGGTAGTCCTGGCCGTCGATCCGCAGCGGCCGGAAGTGCGCCGACAGCCCCTGGATCTCGCGCAGGAAGTCGGCGGCGGCGAAGCGGCCCTCGCCGAGCTTGCCGGGCAGCGTGTTGGAGGTGGCGGCCAGCGCCACACCCTGCTCGACGAGCCGGCTGAGCAGCGAGGACACCAGTACGGTGTCGCCCGGGTCGTCCAGTTCGAACTCGTCGATGCACAGCAGCCGGTGGCCGCCCAGGGTCTGCACGGTCTGCTGGAAGCCGAGCGCGCCGACCAGGTTGGTCAGCTCCACGAAGGTGCCGAACGCCTTGAGCGCGGGCTCGGCCGGGGTGGCGTGCCACAGGGAGGCCAGCAGGTGGGTCTTGCCGACGCCGTAGCCACCGTCGAGGTAGACCCCGCGGGGGCCGGTGGGGGCGGCCTGCTTCTTGGAGAACCAGCGCTTCCTGCCCGCGCCGCTGGCGTGCGCGCCGCCCAGACCGGCGGCGAAGCCGCTCAGCACGGTGACGGCCTCGGACTGGCTGGGCTGGGTCGGGTCCGGGTTGTACGTGTCGAAGCGCACCGAGTCGAAGCGCGGCGGCGGGACCATCTCGGCCACCAGCCGTTCGGCGGGCACCCGCGGCTCGCGCGCGCAGAGGGCCTGGGGCCCCGCGTCGGCTATGGGCGGCCGGCCGGAGGTGTAACCGGAGGTGGAGAGTGATGTCGACACAGCTCTCAACTCTACGGGGCGTGGCACACTGCACCGATGCGACGCCTGTTCCCTGTGACCGATCAGACACCAGCTCCGCCCCGGGACGCGGCCGACCTGGCCGACCGGGAGTGGTCGCTCGACGAGCTGGCGGAGGCCTACGCGTACCCCGCGCTGACGGCGGACGGCCACTGGCTCCGGGCCAACATGGTCTCCACCCTGGACGGGGGCGCCCAGCACGACGGCCGCTCGCAGCCCATCTCCGGTGAGACGGACATGCGGATCTTCGGCACCCTGCGAGCCCTGGCCGATGTGGTGGTCGTCGGCGCGGAAACGGTTCGGCAGGAGGGCTACCGCCCGGCCCGCGCCCGGGAGGCCTTCGCCGCCCGCCGCGCCGCCTGCGGACAGGGCCCGGCCCCCGCCATCGCCGTGGTCACCGCGAGCCTGGACCTGGACTTCTCGCTGCCCCTGTTCACCTCCCCGCTGGTGCCGACCCTGGTGGTCACCGGGGCCGCCGCGCCCGCCGACCGGGTGGCCGAGGCGACGCGGGCCGGGGCCGAGGTCGTGGTGGCCGGTGAGGGCGCGGGCGTGGACGCCGGCCGGGTGGTACGGGAGCTCGCCGCTCGGGGGCTGCGCCGCCAGCTCACCGAGGGCGGACCCCGGCTCCTGGGGCAGTTCGTGGCCGCCGACGCCCTGGACGAGCTGTGTCTGACGATCTCCCCGATGCTCGTGGCGGGAGGCGCCCAGCGGATCGCCGGAGGCCCCTCCGTCACGGTTCCGCACCGGCTCGCGCCCGCCTGCGTACTGGAAGAGGCCGGGTTCCTCTTCACGAGCTACCGTCGGATCTGACAAGGCGCGGAATTTGACGTTCCGCTTTGCTTCCGCCGGGCACATAACTGGGCAGGTATGTCTGCGCAGGGCCCCGTGCGACAGCGGGGCAGGATGGTTTCCGCAGGGGTCGGCCGGCCGGCCTCGGCCCATGAAGGAGAGGGCGTCCGTGTTCACGAGCGTATTGATGATCGAGCAGCCGCTGACCGCGGTGGACGTGGACTTCGTCACCACCCTGCACGGGGACGACGCGGTCTCCTTCATCGTCCTCATGCAACCCCGGGGCGACCAGGACCGACTGCTGCGCGCCATCGACGACGTAGCGCTCGGTGAGCTTCCGGAGGCCATCCGTGAGGGTGACGAGCCCGAGGGCGAGGCCGCCCTCGGCCCCGCCGCGCACGCCCTCGCGCACTCCCTGAACGCGCTGCGCGCCAAGGGAGCCAAGGCCGTCGGCCAGCTCGTCGAGGACCACCCGCTCGACAGACTGAAGTCCGTCGTGGAGGAGCACGGCGCCGACGAGGTGATCGTCCTGACCGCCCCGCACTTCGTGGAGGAGTTCTTCCACCGGGACTGGGCCTCGCGGGCCCGCCACAAGGTCGGCGTTCCCGTGCTCAAGCTCTTCGCCCACAACGAATAGGCTTGGGGCCAGTCAGAGCCTCACGCGCACCCGCAAGAAACACGATCCTGGAGCGACCTGAATGAAGCCCGGCCTGCCGACCGCCATGGAACGGCCCCACTTCATCGGCATCGGCGGCGCCGGCATGTCCGGCATCGCGAAGATCCTGGCCCAGCGCGGAGGGAAGGTGGCCGGCAGCGACAGCCGCGGTGACTCCGAGACCGCCGAGGCGCTGCGCGCCCACGGCGTCACGGTCCACGGCGGACACGCGGCCGACAACCTCGCCGCCGATTCCACCTGCGTGGTCGTCTCCAGCGCGATCCGCGCCGACAACCCGGAGCTGGCCCGCGCCGCCGAGCTGGGCGTCCCCGTCGTGCACCGCTCGGACGCGCTGGCCGCCCTGATGGACGGGCTGCGGCCGATCGCCGTCGCCGGCACGCACGGCAAGACCACCACCACCTCGATGCTGGCCGTGTCCCTCTCGGCCCTGGGCCTGGACCCCTCGTACGCCATCGGCGGCGACCTGGACGCCCCCGGCTCCAACGCGCACCACGGCGAGGGCGACATCTTCGTCGCCGAGGCGGACGAAAGCGACCGCACCTTCCACAAGTACACCCCGCAGGTCGCGATCATCCTCAACGCGGAGCTCGACCACCACGCGAACTACGCCTCCATCGAGGAAATCTACGAGTCCTTCGAGACCTTCGTCGGCAAGGTCGTGCCCGGCGGCACCCTGGTCGTCGCCCACGGTCAGGAGGGCGCGGCCGAGATCGCCCGCCGCGTCGCGGGCCGGGAGGGCCTCACCGTCGTCACCTACGGCGAGGAGGAGGGCGCCGACGTCCGCATCACCAAGATCACCCCGCGCGGCCTGACCAGCGAGGTCACCGTGATCCTGGACGGCCGGATGCTCACCTTCACCGTCTCGGTCCCCGGCCGCCACTACGCCCACAACGCCGTCGCGGCCCTCGCCGCGGGCGTGGCGCTCGGCATCCCGGCGCACAACCTGGCGAGCGCGCTCGGCAAGTACACCGGCGTCAAGCGCCGCCTCCAGCTCAAGGGCGAGGCCGCCGGCGTCCAGGTGATCGACTCCTACGCGCACCACCCCACCGAGATGACCGCCGACCTGGAGGCCATCCGCGGCGCCGCCGGCGACTCCCGGATCCTGGTCGTCTTCCAGCCGCACCTCTTCTCCCGCACCCAGGAGCTCGGCAAGGAGATGGGCCGGTCCCTGGCCCTCGCCGACGCCTCCCTGGTCCTGGACATCTACCCGGCCCGCGAGGACCCGATCCCCGGCGTCACCAGCGAGGTGATCATCGCGGCCGCCCGGGCGGCGGGCGCCGACGTCACCGCCGAACACGACAAGACGGCCGTCGCCGACGCCATCGCGGGAATGGCCAAGCCCGGTGATCTCGTTCTCACCATGGGCGCGGGCGACGTCACGGACCTCGGTCCGGCCATCCTCGCCCGGCTGTCGAGCTGAAGGTACGAGGGAGCGGGAGAGTCATGTCCTACGAGGTCGAGAAGACGGACGAGCAGTGGCAGGCGGAGCTGACCCCGTCCGAGTACCAGGTACTGCGCTTGGCGGGCACCGAGCCGGCCTTCCGCGGTGAATACACCGACACCAAGACCGAGGGTGTCTACTCCTGCCGCGGCTGCGGGTCCGAGCTGTTCCGCTCGTCGGAGAAGTTCGAGTCGCACTGCGGCTGGCCGTCCTTCTTCGACCCGAAGGACACCGACGCGGTCGAGCTGATCGCGGACACCTCGCACGGGATGGTCCGCACGGAGGTCCGCTGTGCGAAGTGCGGCTCCCACCTGGGCCACGTCTTCGAGGGCGAGGGCTACCCGACCCCCACGGACCAGCGTTACTGCATCAACTCGATCTCGCTGCGGCTGACTCCGGGCAGCCAGGAGAGCTGAGCGCCTGCGGTTCCCTACGGGAGTGGATCCCGTAGGGAACCGATGTCACGGAGCGGGCGGCGCCGGAGCGGTGTCGGTGCGGTGCGGCAGCCAGAAGCAGCACGCGGCCAGGAGCGCCGCCGTCGCGGCGCCGGTCAGCACCGGGACGTTCCCCAGCCAGGCCGCGAGCGCGCCCGCGGACAGGGCCCCGACCGGGACGGTGGTCAGCAGCGCCGCCTGGGCGAAGCCGGCGACGCGGCCCTGGAGGTGCCGCGGGGCGATCAGTTGCTGGGTGGTCGTCATCGAGATCGCCCACACGGTCGCCGCCATGCCGAAGACCAGTTGGTACGTGAGCAACGCGGGGAAGGCGAGGCCCAGCGACGCCGCCGGGACGAAGAAGATCGCGAGGGCCGCCACCACCGCGCAGATCCGGGTGGCCCGGTACAGCTCGACGGACGTCGCGAAGCGGCCCGCGAGCAGAACCCCGACCACGGTGGCCACGCTGAACGCGGCGTACACCGCCCCCAACTGCCACGCGGGTAGGGCGAGTTCACGATTCGCATAGACGACGAAGAGCGCATCCGCGGCTCCGCTGCCGAGGTTGAACCCGGCGCCGGCGAGCACCTGTCGACGCAGTACCGGTTCCGCCCGGACCACCGCCAGCCCCTCGCGGAGCGCGGCGAGTCGGGGGCCCTGACGTCCGGTGGGCTCCGCCGGCCTGTTCAGCGACGCGGGCAGGGCGAACAGCAGCACGGCCTCGACAGCGTAGGCGGCGCTGCCGGCCAGCAGGGCGGAGGGCGCCCCGACGAGACCGACGAGGACACCGCCCAGGGCGGGGCCGCCGATCATCCCCGTCGTCCGGGCGCCGGTCAGGGCCGAGTTGCCGGTCAGGAGCTGTTCGGGCCCGACCACTCGGGGCAGCGCGGCCTGCAGCGCCACCGAGAGGGTCCAGGTCAGCGCGCCCGACAGGCCGGCCACCACGTACAGGTGCGGCAGACCGAGGCGCCCGAGTGCCCCGGCGAGCGGCACCGAGGCGACGACCACCACCTGCAGCGAGGTGAGCGTGACGGCGAGGGTGCGCAGCCGGGCCCGGTCGGCGAGCACACCGGCGAGGGGGCTGAGCACGGCGCCGGGCAGATACGTCAGGGCCAGCAGCGCCGACGCCCCGAACGGGCCCGCGTCCAGCCGGGTCACGGCGAGCAGCGCCAGCGCCAGCGCGGTGATCTGCCGTCCGACCGAACTGGCCGCCTGTTCGCCGCAGAGCAGCAGGAACGGGCGGTGTCGTCGCAGCGCGCCCCATGGTGAGCCGCCGCCGCCGTCGGTCGTGGCCGGGGATCGGGTCGGTGACGAGGTCACAGGTCAGACGCTCGTGCAGGGGACGGGCCAGCGCCGCAGACGGGGCGGCAGCGCGACCACCCACCCCCGTGTGACCAGGACGAGCCGTTCGTCCGCCAGCAGGGCCACGGCCTCGCGGTGTGTGGCGTCGAGCGCGTCGAGGGCCGTGGGTTCCTGCACGGCGAGGAAGGCGTCGAGCACTGCCGGCCGGTCGAGGGTGAACCGGGCCGCGGCCGAGGGGTCGCGGCGGTCCATGACCGTCACGAAATCCGGCCCGCGGCGGTGGTAGAACAGGCCGTACGCGTACCGTGACCGCCACACGGCCGCCTCGTCGGACGCACCGGAGCCACCGGACGCACCGGACCCGCCCGGGGAGGCGGGCCGGGGCGCCGGTGGCGGGAGGTGGTGCAGCAGCCCGGTGTCGAAGGGCAGGGCGTCGCGGTCCGGGACCCAGCGCACCGTGAGCGCCCGACTCTGACATTCGCGCAGGAAGCGCACGGCGTCCGCCGCGCCGCGCCCGCCGGTGCCCAACGGCAGCGGTTCGTCCACCACCACCTGCCCGCCGGTCATCGGGCCACCACCTCGATGTCGACCCCGGCCCCGGCATCGTCCGTGACGGCGGCCGCGCGGACCGGGGCGTTCCGCAGCGGCAGCGACACGTACGACCGGCGGTCGAAGAACAGCAGGCCCAGGGACACCTGCTCGCCGAGCCACCGCGTGAGCCGTTCCGGGGTGGGCGTGTGTCCCTCCTCGGTGAGGAGCCGGTGCAGGGCGGGCCCGGAGCGGCCGTGTTCCAGGTGCCGGAACGCGGCGGCCTCCCAGCCGCTGCGCCGATGCGTCCGCTTCGGCCATCCGTGCCGCCGGTCGTGCACCAGCAGGTCGCCGTCCGCGCCGGATTCCATCAGCAGCGTCGAACCGGCGTGCCCGGCCCGCCAGGCCTCGACGGCCCGTGCCAGCCGCTGCTCCGTCTCGCCACCGATCCCGCGGGGCGGGGTGTCGAAGAGGTACACCAGATCGGCCAGTTCCTCCTCCGGCAGGTCGTACACATGGTCGTACATCTCGGCGGGGGAGCGCTCGGCGAAGCCGAGGGCGGGATCGGCGAAGTGCGGGCTGAACCGCTCCAGCTGGATGCGGAACGCGCCTCCCGGTGGCTGCAGATGGACGAGCGCCGGGAGCTGGTCGACGACCGGGTCGTAGTCGTCCGCCGTCTCGCCCGGGAACCCGTACAGGTAGTTCCACGTGCAGGTGAGCGACCGGTCGGCGCACTCGCGGAGCGTGCGGACGTTGCGGGAGCCGGTGACGCCCTTGTCCATGAGGTCGAGGACGCGGTTACCGAGACTCTCGATCCCCGGTTGGATGTGGACCGCTCCCGAGCGGGCCAGGAGCGCCAACTGATCCGTGGTGAGGTTGGACTTGACCTCGTAGTGCATCAGGAGGTCCCAGCCGCTGTCGGCGGCCAGCGGCAGGAAGTCCGTGAAGTACGCCATGTCGATGATGTTGTCGACCGTGACGATGTCGAGGATCCGGTGCCGTCGGACCAGCCGGTCGACCTCGGCCCACAACTGCTCACCGGGCTTGGCGCGGAACGCCATCGCGGAGCCGTTGAGACCGCAGAACGTGCAATGGTGCTTCTCGCCCCACCAGCAGCCGCGGGCGCCTTCCACGACCAGTTTCGGACGGACGTACTCGGCCACCGGGGAGGCGTCGAGCTCCGCCTGCCAGATGTCGTAGTCCGGCGAGCCGATGTCACGCGGCGCCACCGTGCGGCGGCTCTCCTCGTTGGCCCGCGAGGACCCGCCGTCCCACCAGCACAGGCCCGGTACGTCGACGGGCGGGGTCCCGGCGTCCAGATGGGCCAGCAGGGCGGGGAACGCGTACTCCCCTTCCCCGCGCACCACATGGTCGACGAAGGGATGGTTGCGGTGCAGGGCGTGGCCCATCGGCCCGTCGCAGTTGCTGCCGCCGAAGACCACGGTGAGGGAGGGACGGCGGCGCTTGAGCTCGGCGGCGAGCGCCAGCGAGGACACGTTCTGCATGAAGGTACTGGTGAACCCGACGACGTCCGGGTCCTCCTCGAGGATCTCCGCGGCGCTGCGGTTGATGAAATCCGCCGCGTGGACCCGCATGGCATGTGCCTTGTCCACCGGGATCCCGCGCCGCTCCGCGTAGGCGCGCAGCCGTGCGACGCCCCAGTCGGGGTCCGCGTAGAGCACGCCCGAGAAGACCCAGTCGCCGAGCCCGTCGAAGATCGAGTCGCTGCCCACCTCGGCGTGGTCGGCCGGGCGCAGCAGTCCGTCCGTCCGCTCCAGCAGGAATTGCGCCCAGCGCAAGGAACCGTGGAACTCGTGGATCTCGTCCGAGGGCCGGGTGCGGGTGAGCAGGGAGTGCAGCAGGCCGATCTGGAGCGAGGGCAGGTCGAGCGGCTGCCAGGGCATGGTCACCAGATGGACGCGCATGCGGCCCTCCCCGTCCGGCCGTGCTCCGTCCGCCGCGCCGGCCGATCGACGGCCCGGCACGGGGTCTCGGCGCCCGGTGTCCGCAGTGCCACGCCGGGCGCCGATTCCCGCCCGGTCAGGACGACGGTCGCTTGTCGATGGTGAGCCGGTCGCGCTTCCTGGCCTCGTCGCGAACGGCCACCTTCTTGATCTCCGGCTTGGTCCGGGTGTCGTCCTCCGGTGCCCTGTCGCTTTCCACGGTGCCTCCCCTTCCTCAAGTCCGCCGACCCTAAAGGCCGTTACTCGCGGTACGCAAGGGATGGTTCCGGCCTGTGGGGCCATTGCTCCGCGAACCGGGCCCCGCGTCCCCCGGCGGTCAGGAGCAGTCGCGCAGTCCCATCTCCCGCGGCCCTTCGGGTCGTTAGCATGGGAGATCAGGGTCCGGCCTTGTGATCGCAGGGGGATGACGACAGGTGTGGCGCAACAGGTCCTCGGACGGCAGACCCCGCAGCCTGCGCAAGGCGCTCAAGGTGGTGGACCAGTCCTTCCGGCCCGCGCAGCTGACCGGAAGAGACCTGGACCAGGCTGCCGAAGCCTTCGGCCGGGCCCTCGTGGAGGCGCTCGACCACGACCCGGCGCTGGCGGTCGAGCTGCTGGAGCGGCCGGGCCGCCGACTGCCCGCCGAGGGGTACGCGGCCGCGTTGGGGCCGGAGCGGAAGGCGGCGCTGCACGAAGCCGTCGGGCGCGGCGACCGTACCGTCCTCGGCGTGATCGCCGAGGCGGCGGGCCGCGCCGGAGACCTCGCGCTGGAGCGTGCGGCCGGGGGCCGGCTGGCGGTGCTGGCGGGCGAACGGGACAGCGCCGACGGCCTCGTCTCCTTGCTGCGGCGCCGCCAGGACGCGGGTCTCCTCGACCTCGGCACGACGACGCACGCCTTACGGGCGTACACCGCGAGGGCCGCGCTCGCTCAGGACGCCGCGCTGTGGAGCGCCTTCTTCGACCACCTCGCCGACCCCCTCGTGCCGGACCTGTACCCGGTGAAGCTCTTCCTCGGCCGCGGTGGCGACGCCGCGCGACTCGCGGACAACCCGGTACGCAAGCGCGAGGCGCTGGAGTGCTGCGCGGCCTCGCAGCGCATCGACGACGTCCTCGCCGGACTGGAACTGGCCCGCACCGAAGGGCTGTCCGAGCGGACCCGGGACTTCCACGAGCGGGCCGGTGAACTCCTCCTCGCCGCGGGCCGACCCGCCGAGGCGCTCGCGCACTGCGAGCAGGCCGGGCGGCACGATCTGGTGAGCCGCTGCCACGAGCGACTCGGCGATCGCCGGGCCGCGCTGGCGACCTGCCCCGCGGAGGAGCCCGACCGGCTGGCCGCCCTGGCCGCCGTCTGCCACCCGGACATCGACGACCAGGTGCAACGGGGCGACCGGCTCGGCGCCCTCGGGCTCGTCTCGGAGATCCTCGGCCACCTGGAACGGGCCGTGAGGCCGACGGAGCGGATCGCCGAGGAGACGGGCGAGCTGGAGGGTCTGCGGGCGGCCGTCGGCGCGGTCGAGCGGCGCCGGCTGGGTGATCTGCTGGGGCGGGCCACCCCTGCCGACCGCCCGGCCGTGTACCTGGAGTGGAGCCGGTTCGAGGAGGCGGCCGGCCGGCCCGCGGAGGCCGCCGGGCTCGCCGAGGACGCCGGCGATCTCTACCGCGCGCACGCCCTCTTCCGGAAGGCCGAGCGGTACGGCGACGCCGACCGCGTCCTCAAGAGCGAGGACTCGGCCGAGGGCCGGGCGGCCCGCGCCGCGTCCCGCGAGGCCGGTGGCGACCTGCTCGGCGCGGCCCGGCTGCACGAGCAGGACGAGCGGTACGAGGAGGCCGTCGACCTCTACGGCCGTGCGGACGACGCCTCGGCCGCGGCCCGCTGCCTGATCCGCGGACAGGGCGAGGAGGCGATCGAGGACCCGCGGCTGGCCCCGTTCCTGCGCCGGACGGGCGACATCGCCGAACTGGTCGAGCGCTGCCTGGACGCCTTGGAGCGCAGGGGACGCGCCTCGGCGGCCGCCGGGATCCTCACGTCACTGGTCGAGCAGGACGACGCGGCCGTCCCCGAGCTCCAGCGCGAACGGGTGAGCCGCGCCCTTCAGGCGATCGGCGCCGTCGGCCGCACGGAGTTCGAGGAGCGGGCCGCCGCGTGGGCGCGGCAGGCCCGCGCCGACACGCACGCCCGCTTCGCCGACGTCTGGGGTCTGGACCTCGGGACCCACTCCTGCGTCGCCGCCCTGTACGACACGGACAGCGGACGGCCGGTGATCTGTCCGGACGGAGTGAACACCCAGTTCGCCTCCACCCTGACGGTGACCGAGTCGGGCGAGGAGATCGTCGGACTGAGCGGTGACCAGATCCTCGCCCCCTGGGTGGTCGGCCACATCAGCGCGTCCAAGCGCCGGATGGGCGACGGCATGGCCTACACCGTCCTCGACCGCTCCTACCGGCCGGAAGAGGTCGCCGCCCGCCTGATCGCGCACGCCCGGACGCTGGTGGAGAAACACCTCGCCGCGCAGGTACGCGAACGGCTCGGGGAGCTGGCCCGCACGGAGCTCGGGCAGGTGCGCGACGAGTGGCTGGACTGGGCGGCCGAGCACCACGACCTCACCCTGGAGCGGGAAGAGGTGATCGTCACCATCCCCGCGTACTTCCGCAACAACGCCAAGCACGCCACCCGCAGCGCGTGCGACATCGCGGGGGTGAAGGTGCGGCGCCTGATCCACGAGCCGACCGCGGCCTGCCTGGCGGCCGCCGCCCAGCGGAGGCTGAGCGGCGAGGTCACCGTCGTGGACCTCGGCGCGGGCACCCTCGACGTGAGCGCCATGGAGGTGCAGGGCAACCGCTACCAGGTCCGGAACATCCTCGGCGACAACGAGTACGGCGGCTACGACTTCGACCGGATCGTCGCCGACGAGCTCGCACGGCGGCTCCGCGCCCGCGGACTCGACGTCCCGGCGACCGGCCGGGCGCGCCGACGGCTCGAACTGGCCGCCGAGCACCTCAAGATCGCCCTCTCCTCCCAGCCCGAGGCCGAATACATCCTCAACGCCTACCTGGGGCAGCCGGAAGTACGCCTGGAGCTGACCCGCGACGAGCTCGCCACCCTGCTCGCCGACTCGCTGGGCACCCTGCGCGCGGTCTGCGAGCGGATGACGCAGGAGCGGGGCCTCCTGCCGGACCACCTCGTCCTGGTCGGTGGCCCGATGCTCTCGCCGCTGATCAGCAAGGCCGTGGAGGAGGTCTTCGAAGCCGACCGCACCGTCCTGTCGGACCCCCGGACGGCCGTGGCCTACGGCGCCGCGCTGGAAGGTGCGGTGCTCTCCGGCCATCTGACGGGGTTCGACCTGCATGATGCGACTCCCTTCGACCTCGGGATCGCGGTCGCCGAGGCCGACGGCGCCGAGGGTTTCTCCATCCTCATCCCGCGGAACACGCGCATTCCGAACAAGGCGTCGAAGACCTACACCACCACCCGGGACCTGCAGTCGGAGGTGCTGATCAGGGTCTACATCGGCCGGATCGAGCCCCGTTCGCTGGTGGGGGTCCTGCGGCTGACGGGCATCCCGCCCCTCGCGCGCGGAGTACCGCAGATCGAAGTGACCTTCGGGTTCGACAAGAGCTGCGTCCTCACGGTCACGGCACGCGACACGGTGACCGGGAACAGCAGCTCGGCCGAGTTCACCGAGACGACCCTGCTCGCACCGGGCGAGATCGAGACGATGTCGCGGCGACACACCGTCCAGCGCGAACTGGAGGAACTCGGGCGCACCCTGGGCCGGTTGGTCGAGGAGGCGGCCGAGCTCGGCGACTGCGAGCCGCTCTGCCGTGAGTTCCGCGAGCGGCTGAGTGCCCACCGGCCGGCCCGCCGGGCCCTGGACCCGACCACACAAGGCCTGCTCGCCGAGATGTACGGCCCGCAGTCGGCCGAGCTGGAAAGCGAACTCCTGTCCCTGCGAGCCCCGTTGCGAGATCTGCTGGCCAACGCGCGGAACCATCTGGCCCAGCCGCTCCTGGCGGAACGGACCGCCGCGGGAGACCACCTCGCCCGACAACTCGCGGTGCACCTCGCCGCCATGCGCCAGGGCATGGCCCGGCTGACGCGCTGGAACGGCGTGCTCGCGGCCCTCGCCGCCGTGGACAGCGACCCGCTGACGCGTTTCCGCGCCCTGCACGCCGCCGGCGACCACGGTCGGGCACTCCAGGCGCTGGAGGAACTGGCGGAACCGCTCACCGACCCCGAGGACCTCCGGCGACGGCTGCACTGCCTCGCCGGCGCCGGAGACGTGGAGGGCTACCGGCGAACGCTGCTCGCCGACGCGGCCCGGCTGGGCGCGGTCGTACTCGACCCCGCGAACCCGGGGGACTCCACGGAGTTCACGGCGTCCGCCCGGGCCGCGCTGGTGCGGGTGGCGGACGGCAGCGGCCAGGAGGGTGACGGTTTCCTGATCTCGGACCGCCACGTCCTGACCAGCCGCCGGTGGACGGCGCAGGATCCCGAGGCGATGACCGTGCGACTGGTCGAGGGGGAGCGGGCCGTACGCCGGGTCTTCCTCGCCGACTCCTCCTCCATCGCCACGGCCGTGCTGCTGCTGGCCGAGCCGGTGCGGGCGGCGCCGCTGCGCCTGGGCTTCCCCCGGCTCGTCCACATCGGCGACCTCGTCTGGGCCGCCGAACCGGACGCACTGGCGCCCGGCACGGTCGAGAAGTTCGAGGTCTTCCCGGAGCAGCGACTCCAGTTGTTCAAGATCGATCTGACCCTGCCGGCCGACGCGGCCGGCGGCCCCCTGTTCAACGAACTCGGCGAGGTGATCGGCACGCTGGCCCTGCGCGCGGAGTCGGACGGCGTCTTCGCCGTGTCGACCGACTCGCTGGCCCCCCTGCTCGTGAGCGCCGGCTTCGGTCTGACGGGCGCGGCCGGCGGAGACGGAAGGTAGCGCGGTGAGCGACGACATGGCGGGCCGGCTGCTCGACGGGCGCTACCGGATGCGCGTGCCGCTGGGGGCGGGTGGGATGGGCGAGGTGTGGCGCGCCCACGACGAGGTGCTCGACCGGGAGGTCGCGCTCAAGCTGATCCACCCCGCCGCGGCGCAGGACGCGCATTTCCGGGCCCGGTTCGAGCGCGAGGCCAGTTTCACCGCGCGGCTGGCCGGAGACCCGCACATCGTCACGGTCTACGACTTCAGGAAGGACCCCTGCTACCACGTGGTGATGGAGCTGGTCGAGGGCAGCTCCCTGGACACCCTGGTCCGCGACGGAGCACTGCCGCGCCTGACCGACGTCCTTGCGTGGGCCCGTCAGATCTGCGCCGCGCTCATCACCGCGCACGCGAAGGAGATCGTCCACCGGGACCTCAAGCCCTCGAACGTCATCCTGACCCGGGCCGGAACCGTGAAGGTCGTGGACTTCGGCATCGCCGCGCTGCTGCCCGGAGCCGCGCCGGGCAGCCGGGGCCAGACCAAACTGACGGTGAGCGGGCACTTCCTCGGCAGCCCGCCCTACGCCTCCCCGGAACAGATCCTGGGTTCGGCGGTCGACGCCCGCGCCGACCTCTACTCACTCGGCTGCCTGCTGTACGAACTGGTCACGGGTGCCCCGCCGTTCGGAACCGGTTCGGTCCATGCCGTCGTCGACCGGCAGCTCGGCGAGCCCGCGCGGCCGCCCACGGAGCTCCGCCCCGACCTGCCCCTCGGCCTGGAACGGCTCATCCTCGATCTGCTGGCCAAGGACCGCGAGGCCCGGCCGCCGGACGCCGAGGCCGTCGGCGCACGGCTTCGGCTGCTGGAGACACCTCGGGGCTACACGCCCACGTCGGCCGACCCGCTCGCCGCCGCGGCCGCCCCGCGACCGTCGGACGGCGGGACGTCCTCGGCCACCGCGCTGCACCTCGCGCGGGTCTTCGACTTCCGGGGGCCCGACGGGGCGCCCGCCATCGCGCCCGACCGCGAGCACGTGACCTCTGCCGAGGAGTGCGCCGCCCTGCTCAGGTCCCTCCGGCAGGCCCCCGTGGCCCTGCACGGCCTCGTACCGGAACCGGACCGCCTCGATCCGACCCGGAGCAGGGTGGTGCCGGCCGGCTTCCGCACCGACGGCCTCTGGGTCTGGTCCGACCAGATCGCCTACTACCTCGAACGCTACCGATGCGCCCCGGACCCGGCCCTGCGCCACCACCTCGCGCGGCGCGCCGAGCAGCGGCCGGACGTTCCGGCACGGCTCCTGAGCGCGGCCGGAAAGCTGGTACGGGGCGAGCCCCAAGGGTCGCTGACCGGCCGACCGGCCGCCGGCGGCGGGTAGTCCGCCACCGCGGCCGGAACGCAACGGGGAGGCCTTGGTGTCGAGTACGTCGCGGTTCGATTCCGATCCGATCTCTGGCCTGCGATGATTTCCCGGAACTAGCACGCTTCGGGCTCGGAAGACACCTATCCGAAACTCCGCCATGTCTGGTTATGATCGGCCTCCCGCCGTCCCCCGCTCGCGAGGACCGATGTCTCCCACAGAACCCGAAGGCATACGACGGCAGTCGACGACCCGTCGGCGGCGTACCGTGCGTCTGCGCACCCTGCTCATCTGGCTGGCGGTGGTCCCCACCGTCGCGATGGGCACCCAAGTGACGGTGACCGCGGAACGGTTGCTGGCCCAGTCGGACAAGCTGCGGTCCGACGTGGCCGCCGCCGAACAGGTCGGCGCCCCGCTCTACACGCTCATGGTCGACATGCAGGCCGAGCGCACGGCGACGGCCGCCCGGTGGGCGGACGACGACGGCTCCGAGGGCGAACTGCGCGTCCGGCGCGAGGCCACCGACCTGGCAGCGGCGGAGTTCCGCCGACTGGCGGTCGATCCCTCGCGGTCCTTCTCCGAGGTGACCCGGCAACTGGAGAAACTGGCCGGGTACCGGCAGCGCGCCGACACCCGCAGCGGCGCCGCCGACAGCACCCTGGCCTACTACTCCGAGGTGATCGGCAAGGTCATCCAGGTGTACCAGCAGGAGTTCAGCCACGCCGAGGACGCCGAACTCGCCCAGGCGAGCCGCCCCGTGGTGTCGATGCTCCAGGCCACCGAGATGGTGGCGCGCGAGGACACCGTCCTGGCCCTGGCCGGGCCGTCCGGGGAACTGACCTTCGTCGGCTACGACCAGTTCGTCAGCGCCCTGGGTGCCCAGCGGTACCTGCACGAGGCGCTGATCGTGCCGCACCTGACGGCCCGGGACGAGCGGTTCTACGAGCGGGTCGTGGGATCCGCGGACTGGCAGACCAAGACACGCATCGAGAGCGCGGTCCTCTCCGGGCACAAGGACATCGTCTCGGGCATCAAGCTGCCCGCCGAGGTCGGCGGCTGGTCGTCCGCGCACGCCAACTTCTCGGTGCAGATGACCACCCTCAACATCGACCTGGCGCGTTCGGTGCTCGCCCGTGGCGAGGCCAAGGCCGGGGAACTGCAGACCGAGGTCGCCTGGCTGATCGGGGGCAGCGCCGGAGGGCTGCTCGCCGTCGTGGTCGTGGTCTTCTTCACCACCCGGTCGGTGCTCCGTCGCCTGAACAAGCTGCACGAACGCACGGTGACCGTCGCCGAGCGGACCCTTCCCGACGTCGTCGCCCGGCTCCAGCGCGGCCAGTCCGTGGACCCCGAGGCCCTGCCGGCCGTGACCGGGGACCGGGACGAGGTCGGACGCATCAGCGACGCCTTCGCCCGGGCCGTCGAGGTCTCCGTCGACGGACACCGCCGACTCGCCGCCGAGCGCCACGGATTCGGCCTGTTCGCCTCGGGCATCGCCTCGCGCACCGGAAACCTGGTCAGCCGCCAGCTGAGCCTCACCGAGGACCTCCAGGACACCTTCGGCCACGACGAGGCGCTGCTGGCCGAGCTGATGCGGGCCGACCAGCTGACGGTCGGCATGCGGCGGCAGATCGAGAACCTCCTGATCCTGGCGGGCGGCGAGGTCCCCGACCCGCACACCGAGCCCATGCGCGTCGCCGACCTGCTGCGCGAAGCGGCTTCGGAGGTCGAGGACTTCCGGCGCATCGAGCGCCAGGCCCTGGACGAGACCAGCGTGGAGCCGAGCGCGATCAGCCAGATCAGCCACCTGCTCGCGGAGCTGCTCGACAACGCCACCCGGTTCTCCCCGCCGAAGTCCAAGGTGGTCATCCGCGCCGAACTGGTGACGGACGGCCTGTCGGTCGAGATCGAGGACCGTGGGCCGCGGGTGAGCCCGGAGCGCTACGAGGAGATGAACGGGCGCCTGCACGAGGCCCCGCCGTACTCCGTGCTGGCGCAGAACGCCCACCGGCTCGGCCTCTTCGTGGTCGGGCACCTCGCCGACCAGCTGCGCGCGACGGTCACCCTGCGCCGCTCGGTGTACGGGGGCACCTCGGCGGTGGTGATCCTGCCCAGGCAACTGCTGGTGGCGACCGACCCGCAGACGCCCCGTGAGATCGAGGCGCAGCCCCGGGTCCTGGAGCTGCTCCCGGCCCCGGCCTCGGCTCCGGTTCCCGCCGCCCGCGTGTCGAGCGAGTCCGCTCCCGAACCCGCCCCAGCCCCGGAGCCCGAGCCGGTCGTGCGTACGAGCGCCGGGCTGCCGAGCCGCCGTACGAAGGCACCCGTGGCGGTCGCCGCCGCCGTGTCCGCGCCCGCGCCGGTAGCCGTACCCGTACCCGCACGCACGGCGCGGCCGGCCCTCCCGGAGCGCGTCCCGCAGACCCACATCGCCGAACAGCTGCGCGAGCCCCGCGCGCAGGAAAGCGTCGTCCGGCCCGACACCGCGACACCCGAAGAGGTGGCCGATGCCTGGGCGGACTACGAACAGGGGACCCAGACAGTGGAAGAAGAGCTCCGACGGGATCAGCCATGACCACCTCACCGAACACCGCGGCATCCAACGACGCGATCTACAGCGTCCTCGACAACAACCTGAGCAGGATCGCCGGCGTCCAGGGAGCCGTGCTGCTCTCCAACGACGGCATCAAGCTCAGCGCCTACCTGCTGGACGAGCCCCAGGCCGAGCGCATGGCGGCCGCGGCCTCCGGCATCGCGTCCACGATGAAGGCGATATCCCGGGAGATCGACGGCGGCCGTGTCATCCGCCAACTGGTCGAGATGGACGACCGCTACCTCTGCATCGTCGGCTGCGGCGAGGGCAGCACACTCATCGTGGTGACCTCCCGCAAGGCGCGACTCGGAGAGCTGGGTGGCGAGGCCGTACGGACCGCCCAGGCGCTCGGCGAGTGGCTGGGCACCCCCGAGCGCGGCCAGCCGTCCGCGTAATGCCGGACGAGCCACAGCCACAGTCGCAGCCGCTGCCCGTAGGCCGCCGCCGGACCCGGCTGTACGCCCTGACCGACGGGCGTACGGCCGCGGCGCACGCCGTCCTCACCATGGACACCACCATCACGGCGGCGGCCGACGGCGAGGTGGACGGGACCCTGCCCACCGAGTGGCAGGAGATCCTCGCCATGTGCGCGCCGCCGGGCGGGCGGGCCGTCGCCGAGATAGCGGCGCGGATGCACATCCGCCTCACGCCGATGACGCTGCTCCTCGGCGAACTCGCCGACCGCGGGCTGATCCACCACCGGCCGCCCCTGGCGGTCGCCGACACCACAGACGTCCACCTGCTCCAGAGAATCAGGGACAGCCTTGCCCGGATATGACACGACCGCCCCGCAGGAACAGGGACAGGAGCCCGCCCCGGTCAAGATTCTCGTCGCCGGTGGGTTCGGGGTCGGGAAGACGACCCTGGTGGAGACGATCTCCGAGATCGAGCCGCTGCGGACGGAGGAGCGGCTGACCTCGGCCGGAATCGGCGTCGACGACCTCGACGGCATCGAGTCCAAGACGGTGACCACCGTGGCGATGGACTTCGGCCGGCTCACCCTCACCGACGCCGGTGTGGTCCTCTACCTGTTCGGTACGCCCGGCCAGGAACGCTTCTGGTTCATGTGGGACGACCTGCTGAACGGGGCCCTCGGGGCGATCGTGCTGGTCGACACCCGGCGGCTGGACCGCAGCTTCCCGGCCGTGGACTTCTTCGAGAGCCGCGGACTGCCCTTCGTGGTCGGCGCGAACTGCTTCCACGGCGAACAGCCCTACACCGCCGAGGAGATCGGGGCCGCGCTGCACCTGCGCGATCCGAACACGCCCGTCCTGATGCTCGACGCCCGCTCCCGTACGGACGTCCGCGGCTCCCTGCTCGCGCTGCTCGACCTGCTCATCGCCAAGGCACAGGCCCCGGCGGCCGTCAGCGGCTGAGCCCCGGCCGGGCGCCGGCCACCGAGGCCAGGTGGTCCGCCAGGGTCCGGTGCGGGGCCCAGCCCTGGGCCCGGGCCCGGGTGAGGTCCAGGACCACCGGGTGCGCCAGTTGGTCCACCGCGTAGCGGCTGAGGGCCGGCTCGGCCCCGACCGCGCCCGCCACCGCCTCCGCGATCCGGGCCGCCGCGCCGGCCACCGGCAGCGGGAGGTGCCGGATCCGGGCCCGGACGCCGTGGGCGCGCAGGACCGCGCGGACCGCCGCGTCACGGTCGTAGGGCTCCGCGTCGGCGACGTTGTACGCGCCCGGTGCCCAGCCGGACGCCGTCAGGCAGGCCCGCGTCAGGTTCTCCACCGCCGTGAGACTGAGCCGTACGTCCGGACCGGGCAGCAGCAGGGTGCCGGCCCGGACCCGGGACAGCAGCCGGGGCAGCAGTGTGGTGTCGCCCGGCCCGTAGACGGCCCGCGGTCGCAGCACCACCGCCCCGGCGGCCAGCGCCAGGGCCTCGCCCTCCGCCTTCGTCCGCCCGTAGGCGTTCAACTGCCCGGCGCGCGGGTGCTCCTCGTCGATCAGGCCGCGGTCGTGCCGGGGGTCGTAGACGCTGGCGCTGCTCACCCACACCACGGGCCGCCCGGCCGCCGCCCCGAGCAGCCGCCGTGTGCCGTCCACGTTCACCGCGCGCATCAGCGCCTCGGCCCGCGAGCCGGGGGCCGGATCGCCGACGGCCGCCGCGCAGTGCACCACCAGTTCCACGCCCGCCAGGTCCGGCGGCTCGGCGGCCGCGTCCCAGAATCGGTGTGTGCCGACCGGGCCCGGCCTGCGGCCCAGGCACACCACCTCGGCGCCGGTCGCCGCGGCGGCGCGTGCCACGTGCCCGCCGCAGAAGCCGCTCGCGCCGGTGACCGCGATCACGCCCGGCCCCTGGCGGGTCCGGCCCCGGAGCCCGCGGCCCCGCGATCCCCGGCCCGTACGGTCAGCACGCGCCAGCCCGGCAGCGCCGCCCCCCGGTCCACCCGGGCCCGGGTCACCACCGGACGGTACGGGGCCAGCGCGCCCAGGACGTCGATCAGTTGGGCCCGAGCCGGCTGGGCCCCGGGGCACGCGTGCGGTCCGACGCCGAACACCAGCCGGTCCACGGCCGGGCCGGCGGGCCGCCGGGCGTCCGGGTCACGCCGGTGCGCCGCGGCCGCGTGTCGGGCGACCAGCAGCAGCCGGTCGCCGCCGCGCACCGGGCAGCCGCCCACGGACCCGTTGGCCGCGGCCACCCGGGGCAGCAGCGGCGAGGCCGCGGTGACCCGCAGCAACTCGTCCGCGAGTACCGGCCGCAGGGCCTCGTCCGCCGCCTGCTCCCACAGTCCCGCGTCGGCGCACCAGGCCACCGCCCGGGGCAGCGCCGCCACGGTGGTGTTGACGGCGGCAACCGCCACCATCGCCGCCAGCGCCTCGGCCTCGGACCCCAGGAGCCGGCGGAGCCGGTCGGTCGCGCGGGCCGCGGCGGCCTCGGCGCCCGGCCGACGCGGCCCCGGCAGATGGCTGCGCACCGAGGCGGCCGCGGCCTCGGCCGCCGCCTCCGCGACCGCCCGCGGGTCGGCGTCGGAGCCCAGCAGGGCGCACACCACCGAACCGGACAGCTCCCGTGCGAGGTCGACGAGGTCCACCTCACCGCCCCGGTCCAGCGGCGCGAGCCGGCGTACGAGCAACGGCCGCCAGAGCGACCGGAGATCCTCGACCCCGGCGCCGCCCAGCGAGCCGGCGAGGTCCCGCCGGTCCGCCCGGTGCCCGGCGCCCTCCTGGTCGAACAGCACACCGCCGACTCCGGCCCCGGCCCCGGCCCGGTCGGCGCCCAGGGCCGACCGCGCGGCGGCGCCCGTCGTGCCGGCCGCCGTCCGATCGAGCGGCAGCCGGGTCAGGGCCTCCCGGTAGGCCTCGGGATCGTGCACCAGCAGGGTCCGGCCGAGCCGGCGCACCGGACGCCCGCGGGTGGCGGCGAGCAGCCCGAACAGCAGCGGACGGCTGCGCAGATAGACCTGGCGGTCCCGCCGCCGGGCGCGTGCCTGGGAGACGGTGGTCATCGGCCGGACACCTCCAGCCGGCGCGCCGCCAGCGCGGCCGTCGCCGCCCGGTCCGGTTTGCGCGAGCGCCCCGACAGCGGGATCCGGGCGAGCAGCAGGGCGTCGGGCCGGGCCGTGCCCATCCGCCGCACCGGCTCCGACAGGGCGGCACGCAGCGCCTGCTCGTCCGCACCCCGCCGCGGCTGTACGACGGCGACGAGCCGTTCGTCGCCGTCGCCCGCCGGGATCCCGACGAGCACGGCCAGCTCCACCCCCGGCACGTGCAGGGCGGGTTCGTACAGCCCCGGGTAGATGTTCTCCGCCCGACGCAGCACCATGTCCTTGCTCCTGCCTTCGAGGACGATGCGGCCCGCACCGTCCAGCCGGGCCCGGTCGCCCGTGCGCACCCACGGGTCGGGCTCCTCCCCGAGGTAGCGATGGCGGGCGGCGGGGCCGGACAGCAGCAGCTGCCCGGTCCCGTCCGGTTCGGCGCGTACGCCCGGCAGCGGCGCACCGACCAGGTCCCCGGGCTCCCCGGCCGCCTCGAACGCGGACTTCTCCCGCGCCTCGACCGCGGCGGCCGGGAACAGTTCGGTCAGCGCGTACACCCCCCAGGCCTCGGCCGCGCCCGCCGCGCGGACTCGTTCCAGCAGCCCGGCGCCCGCCGGAGCCGAGCCCGTCCACACCCGGCCGTGGAAGCGGGCGCCCGCGCCCAGCGCGTCCCGCAGCCGGGGCGGGGTCAGATAGGTGTCCTCGGGCCGAATCCGATGCAACTGGCGTGCCAGGACGCGGGAGTTGCCCGCAGGGAGGGCGACGGCGGCGCCCCGCGCCAGCGAGGGGACGAGGACGAAGAAGGTACCGCCGAGCACCGGCCGGTCCCCGTCCGCGTCGAACAGGGCGGAGACCGTGCTCATGCCCGCGGCCAGGCTCGCCCGGGTGTGGACGACGGCCCGCGGCAGGGAAGTGGTCCCGGAGGTGAACACGATCACCGCGTCGGCGTCGGCGCGGTGATCGGCGCCGGGCGCGGGCACTCCCCGACGGGACGCGCCCAGGTCCAGCGCGGGCGCACAGCCCGGCAGCCGGGGCCCGACCGTCGCCACCGGCCCGAGCTCGGACAGGTCCGGCAGCGCCAGGCGCGCCCGGCGGGCCAGCGGTCGGGCCCAGCCCGCCACAGCCTGCGCGGCCGCGTCGGCCAGTACCAGCGAGGGCCGGGCCAGCGCGAGGCGGGCGCGCAGCACGTCCGGCCCGGCCCCCGGATCCAGTACGGCCCCGCGCAGCCCGAGCCGCCACAGGGCGAGCAGCACGGCGAGGGCGCGCGGACCGGGGCGCACGGCGACGCCGACGGTGTCGCCGGCGCGCAGCCCGCGCGCGTGCAGAGCCGCGGCGAAGGCGTCGGACAGCTCGGCGAGTTCGCCGCGCGTGGCTCGTACCCGGGGTACGCCGGTACGGGTGGCGGTGAGCACGGCGGGCCGCTCGGGGCGGCTGCGCAGCGCGTGGTCGAGGTGGTCCAGCATCAGCGCGGGTCGTCCGTTCCGTGTGTGCCGCTGCCCTGGTCCAGGTACCAGCGGGCGGTGCCGGCGAGCCCGTAGGCCCGCAGCCGCCGCGTCGAGTTCTCCACGACCATCTCCCGGCAGTGCGTGATCCGGTCGGTGTGGCGGCGTACGGCGTTGAGGAAGAGCCGGTCGGTCGGGGAGGGGCGCCGGGGCATGCCTCCGACGGTCAGGTACAGCTCGGCGGTGATGGCCATGTTGTTCCCGGCGTGCATGCGGTACGGCGCCCGGTAGCCGCGCCGTCGGGCGTGCTCGGGCCGCAGCCGGCCGAACAGCGCGGCGAGGGCGACCAGCGCGCCGAACCCGGCCCGTCCCAGGGGTCCGTGCTCGTCGCGGCGGGCCACGATCCGCCCGCACACCAGCCCGGGGCTGCGGATCAGCGCGCTCCGGGCGGCCCCGGTCCAGCCGGGCCGGGGAAGGCAGTCGGCGTCCGTGCGGGCGAGCAGGGCCGCGCCGCGGCCGATCGCGTACCGGAAGCCGGTGTCGACGGCGGAGCCGACCCCCTTCTCCGGCTCCTCGATCACCTCCACCGGGAAGGGCGCGCCGGCCGCGAACGCGCGGGCCACGGCCCCCGTGCCGTCCGTCGAGGCGTTGTCGACGACCAGCAGGGTGAAGTCCCGGTCCCGCTGGGCGGCGAGCGCCCGCAGGGTGTCGGCCAGCCGGGCCGCCTCCTCGTGCGCGGGCACGACCACCCACATCGGCGGGGCGGCGGCGCTCACGACTTCTCCCAGACCATCGTCATGATGCTGATGCCGCCGCCCAGGCCCACGAACAACACCCTTTCACCCGGCGTCAGTTCGTCGAACACCCGGTCCAGTTGGAGGCCGATGCTCGCGCTCGCGACATTGCCGAGCTCGGGCACCGTCACCACCAGCTTCCCGGCGGGCACCCCGGTCAGTTCCGCGAACCGCTCCAGGTACGGCACCGTCACCTGGTGCACCAGCACCTTGGCGAAGCCGTCCACGTCCATCCCCGTGCGGTGCAGCGTCCGGTCGATGACGGCGGTTCCCACCTTCTCGAAGACGCCGCGCAGTTCATGACCGTCACCGCGGAAGTAGGTGTACGCGTCCCCGCGCGGGTGCCGCGACCCGCCGCCCGGGATCCCCCCGACCTCCCAGTGCTCGGAGTGGGTCTCGGTGTCCACGTCGATGATCCCGCCGCGCTCCACGGCCTCCACGACCACGGCCGCCCCCGCGTCGCCGAAGGTGTAACCGGCGAAGCCGTCGCGCAGCTCCGCGAGATCGGCGGGGTCCTTGCGGATCGCCCGGCTCGGGGTCTCGCCGGTGACCACCAGGGCCCGCCGTGCGCGCCCGGCGATGATCATGGAGCGGGCGAGGTCGATCCCGTTGACGAAGCTGTTGCAGGCGTTGGTGACGTCCAGGGCGTGGGCCCGCGAGCCCAGTTCGGCCTGCACGATGTGCGCGGTGGCCGGTTCGACCAGATCGCGGGAGGCGGACGCGAACAGCAGCAGGTCCACGTCGAGCGGACCGAGTCCGGCGGCGGCCAGGGCCCGGCGGCCGGCGCCCACCGCGAGGGTGGAGGCGTACACGCCCTCACCCGCGACCCGGCGGGAGACGATCCCGGTGGCCTGGGTCAGCAGCCTCGGCGGCAACGTCAGACCACTGCGGCGCGCCACCTCCCGCTGGAGCGTGTCGGAGGACAGCACCTCGTCGGGCAGCAGGCTGCCGACGGCGGTTATCCCGACGCGCGGCAGCGGATCACTTGGCTGAATGAACATGCACACACGATGACAAGCAGGCCGGTCCGGAGCCTGAGTACGGATGCTCAGTTCGCCACCGCGCCCCGCACCAGCCACCTGAGTACGGCGGCAGGCTCGCGCGGAGCACCGGAACGTATCGTGGGCGCGAAGGTGGCCGAGGGTGGCCGAGAACGACGTCCTGGCCGCGCCGGACGTCTCCCTGCGGGGTCTGGGCGATGTGTGCGTCGAGGTCATGGACGACGAACGGTCCGTGCAGTGGTGGACCGCTCCTCGAACGGCGCGGGGTGACGGTCGTGCTGCGGTGAGCCGCGTCCCGGGACCCCTCCTGCCCCTGCCTGCCCACACACAACCCCGCGACACCCAGGGCCCGTTTGCATAAGGTGAGGCGACACGGCCACGGGGGAGGACGCGATATGGCAGGACGCCGGTTACCGGCGCTGGCGCAGTACCGGGACGACGCGGTGACCCGGCTGCTGTGCGCGGGAGCACACCTTGACGAGTACTTCGCCCACGAGGTGGACGTGGAACTCACCGAGGACCGGCTGCGGGCCACCGGGCTCTCGCTCGGCATAGACATGGTGGCCCTGGCCCGGCACGCGCGGGCCTCCGTACGGCGGATCGACCTGCGCGACCGGCGGCTCGCCGGGCTCTGCGCCGTCGGCGTGTGGGCGGCGGTACCGGCCGCGCTGTACGGGCTGTTCGGGGGTCTGCCCGCCCTCGCCCTCCCGGCCGCGGCCACGCTCGTCCTGGCCTACGCGACCGCCTGGGCGCTGGTCCGACGGGCCGAGGACGAGGCCCGTACGGCGGCGCTCGGCGTCGAGCACGGCGCCGGGTGGCCGGGCGACCTCGCCCCCGGCGTGGGGGCGGAGGCGGAGGACCGACTGCTGGAGCAGGAGCGGGCCAACGTGGTCCCGTACACGGCGAGCGCCGAGCGCACCAGCCCGTTCGTCGGCAGCGGCTCGAAGATCAAGGAAATGGTCTGGCAGCCCATCGACGTGAGCCGGCCCGCCGAGGACCCCGCGGGCGGCGGCACACTGACCATCAAGCCCTTCGACGCCGTCGACCTGCACAGCTTCGTCGCCCGCGAGATGGAGCACATCGCCGGACTGAAGGGCCTGCGGGCCCGTAACCGGCTCTACGTCATAGGCGATCACGTCTCCTACGTCGGGGCCGACCTGCTCCCCGACCGGCTGCGCCGCCCACGCGCCCACATCCCCAAGCAACTCGTGCAGGCCGGGGTGGTGCAGCCGGGCGCCGGCATGCGCACCTACCTCAGCCTGGAACGGACCGGCGAGGGCGGCCGCGTCATCGTCTCGATGCACCTGCGGGCCAGGCTCCAGCACCCCAGCCTCACCTGGGAGGTGGCGGCGTACGGGATCCCTCCGCTCCAGTCCCGCTTCCACCGGGTGCACACGCTGCCCCCGGGCGGCTGGGAGCGCTGGTGGAGCCTGTTCTCCTTCGCCACCGCCGCCACCGGATCGGCGCTGCTCGGCGCCCCCGGACGGCTGGTCCGGCGAGCCTCGGCCCGCCGCGAGCGGGCCCGGTGGCTGGAGCGGACACGCCGCGAGATCGACCGGCGGCACCTGCGCTTCGACTACGGAGCCGTGGACAGCCTCCGCGAGCGGGTCGCCGACTGGCAGCAGCTGGGCTTCTCCGAGCGGACCGACTCCCAGGACTTCCTGCAGCGGCTGCAGCAGGGCGTGCTGATCGCGACCGAACGGTTCCTGAAGGACCACAACGTCGACACCAGCTCCTACGACCAGGCGCAGCAGGTGATCAACACCCACACCTACACCTTCCAGGGCGACATCCACGCCAGCAACATCGGCGCCCACGGCACCGTCAACCAGGCCGGTCAGGCACAGCCGTCGGGGAAGCCCGCCGGGCAACCCTGAGCGAGCGAGCACGAGGAGTACGCGTGAGCACCTACAACTTCCACGGGAACGTCTCGGGCCCCAACAACATCGGGGACCACGGCACCATCAACATCGGGCAGCAGGACACCGCCGCGCAGACCCTGCGCCTGGCCGCCGAGCTCGCCCGGTGGCTACGGGCGGAGGGCGCGGCCCAGGACCGGCTCGACGCGGTCCAGGCCCTGCGCGGCGAGCTGGACCGGGCCGGACAGGAGGGGCGCGCCGCCGAACCGGGTCTGATCCGACGGTCGCTGGAGACCATCACCGTCGGGCTGGGCGCGGGCAGCGCCGGCCTCGCCCTCGCCCAGGAACTCGGCCGCCTGCTGGGCTGACCCGCCCCACGTGCCGCACCCGGCCGGGACACGCACCGGCCGGGACGCCGCGGCCTTGATCGGGCCGTGCAGCCCGGCCGGGACGCCACAGCCCGATCGGGCCGCGCAGCCCGGCCGGGACCGCTCACCTCGCCTGTACGACCGCCCGCGCGCCACCGAAGTCCAGCTCCAGCCCCGAGCGCAGCGGCACGGTCTGCCCCGGGGCGATCTCCTGCGTACTGCCGTCCGCGCGGGTACCCGTCCACGCCGACCCGGAACGATTGGCCAGCCCGAACTTGCCCGGCCGCTGCGGATGTTCGGTCAGCTGCGCCACCAGCGTGCCGTCGCCGTAGTCGTGCCGGGCCGGCTCCGGCGCCAGATGGTGCGCCTGCACCCGCGAGGACCGGTGCAGCAGGATGTGATGCTCGGTGCGCGGCGGAGGCGTGGTCAGTACCAGCCGGGGCGGCAGCACCAGCGCGTTCCCGCAGCTCCAGCAGGTGCCCGGAGAAGCGGACCGGGGCTCCGTCATGTTCTGCTTGCCGCAGTGGGCGCAGTCCACGACCGCGTCGAGCACCGCCCGGAGCGCGTCGCGCCACTGCGACTCCCGCACCCGGCCCGCCGGATCGTGCAGGCCCCGCGTGAAGTTCCTGGTGAAGAGCGTCCGCAGGGAGTCGGGCACCACCGCCCAGGTCGCCAGTACCGTGGCGTGCTCCACGGGATCGGGAGCGTTGGAGCGGTCCAGCGGGTCGAAGAGGAAGAGCGGATCCTTCCCGTACAGCTTGCGCTCGGCGGCCTCGTCGAAGCAGCGGATCGCCAACTCGCGCCGGCCCATCAACGGATGATGGTTCATCAACAGCATGAACAGCAGCACGGACAGGGAGTGCAGATCGCTCTGGGTGCCGGGGGAGACCCCGGGCTCGCCGCGCACCAGCTCGGGCGCCATGAACGCCATGGTCCCCGAGATGCCCGTGCTGTCGCCCTCGACCACCGCGTTGTCGTTGTCGCAGACCAGCACCTCGCCGGTGGCCGGGTCGAAGAGCAGGTTCCCCCAGGAGATGTCCCGGTAGGCGATCCCGCGCGAGTGCAGCGCCTGGTACGCCTCGACCGTGTAGAGGCAGGCGGTGAGCAGGGCACGGATCGTGGTCCGCAGCTTGCGGCGGAACAGCAGCGGCAGCCCCTTGAACCGGTCCGGGCGGATGTCCATCAGGTAGCCGAAGCCGCCGCGCCCGTCGCCCACGAAGTCCCGGGGCCACAGGAAACGGTCGTCGTCGAAGCCCCGGTCCACCAGCTGGCGGACGATGTCCTCCTGCTCCGGTGTCGCGCAGGCCGGGTAGTACCACTTGAGGGCCTGGTCGCCGGCCGGGGTGCGTACCCGGTAGACCTCCCCCTGGCCGCCGGCGCCGAGCAGGTCGAAGACCTCCACGCCCAGGCCGCTGTCGGCCGTCAGCCGGGTACCGCTGTCGAGCATGCCGCTCATTCGTCACTCCTGTACGGGTCGGTCATGTCGGCCGGATCGGCCGGGTCGGCGGCGCCGGCACCGACGCCGCCGCTGTCGGGCGGCACCCCGCCCGTTGCGGTCAGGCCCGGTGCGGTGTGCCAGGCCGCCACCAGCGTGGTGTCGTCGCCCGAGTGCTGAGAAGCCTTGGTCAGCCACTCGGGCAGGACGGCCCGGACGCACTCCGGACCCTCCGCCGAGAGCCGGTCGTCCAGTCCGGACATGAACTGCCGGAAGCCGGTGTCCGAGGCGAAGCTCTTGGACAGCCCGTCGGTGGAGAGCGAGACCAGCCTCGGCGCCCGCGCCGGGGCGGTCACCGGCGCCCAGTGCGTACGGACCCGCAGCCAGGCCTGCGGGGAACAGAGGGACTCCGTCTCGTCGCCCAGGTCCGCCTCGTCCGGCGCGAGCGGTACGGTCACCCGCCCCTCGTCGCTCACCACGGCCAGCTCCCCGTCGCCGAGCTGCCAGGCCGCGAAGACCCGCGGGGTCAGCACCGCGCCCACGAGCGTGCTCCCGTACAGCACCAGCTTGTCCGTCGGGGACAGACCGGGTTCGAGGTGCGAGCTGTTGCGCTCCCAGTGCCCGAGCGCCGTCTCCTGCCAGGCGCTGACCAGCTGGCGCGGCAGCGTGTACTGGGCGTAGTTCATCAGCCAGGACAGGCTGGGCGGCCGCGTCCCGTCCCGGGGCTCGGCGAGCGCGGCGAACTGCCGGGCCTGCTGGACGAACAGGTCCACCGCGAACCGGGATCCGAAATGACTGCGCGCGTGCGCCGCCGATCCGTGGCCGTCCGCCACCGCCATGATCAGGGGCCGCGCGGCGGTGCCGAGCCCCTCCGCGTCGTGGTGGTCCTGATTGCGCGCCTTGTTCACGCCCTGGACGCTGCCCTGGAGCGTGTCCCAGAGCGGCCGTGGTCCGTGGCTCATCCGCACGGGCTCGCTCACCACACGTCGTCATCGTCGTCGGCGAGCACGGGCGGGGCGTACGGCGGCTGCTTCACGGTCGCGTCCCCGAAACCCGCCACCGGCTGGGAGGCCGCCTTCACCGCGGCCGTGGAGGCCCAGCGGATCGCCGCCGCCAACTGCTTGGGGCTGTTCGCGTCCAGCGGCTGGAGCTCGGGATTGCCCAGGAACTCCTGGAGCACGTTGCGGTCGGCGTCCGCGCCGATCGCGATCGCCACCCGGACCGCCTTACGGCCCCACGGGGTCGCGTCGACCGCCCGCAGCCCCGCCTTCCAGTCGTCCGTCGGCACCCCGTCCGAGACCAGCGCCAGCACCGGCTTGAGCGCCCGCTGCGGCATCGGCGGGGTGTCCAGTTCGCGCGCCGCGAGCTGGAGGGCCTCACCGAGATTGGTCATGCCGTCCACCTGGACGTCCTGCCAGGTGAACTGCTCCACCGGCACCGGGTCCTTGTGGTGCCAGCGGGCGGTCGTGGAGAACGTCATGGTGCGCAGCAGCAGTTGGGCCGCCGGATTGTCCTGCGCGACGGAGAGCATCTCCGGAATCGCTTCTCTGATCGCGTAGTTGAGCTGGCCGATCTTCTCGCCCTGCATCGAGTACGAGCAGTCGATCAGCCAGATGAAATGGACGGGCCGGTTCGCCATCGGCCCGCCGGGGATGTCACTCACCGCGTGTCTCCTTCAACTTCCGCTCCATTGCGGGATGTACCGCACCAGCGCCGCCACCGCGGCGGCCGCCGTCATCACGACCGCCGACACGAACAGGACCGCCGTCATCCGTCGGCCCCGAATGATCTGCGGGGTCATCATGGGGTGTTGCTCCTTTCCTCACCGTGCCCGACCTGCGCGTCCTGCACGTCCCGCACGTCCTGCGCGCCTTCCGTGTCCCGGCGGGCCCGCGTGTCCCTTCGGGCCTGCGCGTCCGGCCGGTCCCGGACGAGCCCTCCGACGCGCAGCCCGGTCCGTGACAGCAGCCACAGCACCGGCTCCGCCGCTCGTCGCCGCTCGCTGTCCAGCGCCCCCGCCCCGGTCGCGGCCCGAGCGCTGACCACCCAGTACCGGGCCGCCGCGAAGTCGTGCCCGAGGGCCCGGACCAGCTCGTCCAGCCCGATCTCGGCGAGCCACGCCTCCACCGGCTCCGCCGGCCGAGGCAGCGAGTCCAGCCGGTCCAGCGCGTCCCGCTTGGTCACCACCGTGGCCACGGGCAGCCGCCCGCGACGGCCACCGAGCCCCTGCAGCTCTCCGGTGAACCCCGCGTACGTCTCCACCGGCCCGAGGTCGGCCGGCCGGGCGGCCTCCGCCCGCTCCGTGTCGCCCGCGTGCAGGGCGCGGCGTACGACCGGCGCGGCGAGCACGTCGGTCACCAGCAGGACCCCGTCGGCGTGCGCCAGGTAGCCCTGGCCGCGGGTGGTGTCCGCGTCCCGGAAGGACTCGCCCATCGGGTCGTACAGATAGAGCAGCCGGCGCCGTCGGCCGTGCCCGACCAGCAGCATCAGGGCGCGCGGCTGCCCGCCCTGCGTCTTGAGGGCCCACCCGGTGCGGTTCAGCGACTGCCCCAGGGTGTTGGCCTCGCGGAGGTCGTCGGGGGAGGCGTACTCGACGGTCAGGCCGGACTCGTGCGACCACGACCGCAGCCCGTCGAGCATGGCCGCCAGCAGCATCGTCTTCCCGGCGGAGGTGCCCCCGATCAGCGGCAGGTGCACGACCCGGGTGGTGCCGACGGCCGGCGGCAGGTTCCGGTCGCAGTGCGGGCACCGGGCGGCGAGCCCCCGCCGCCCGGTCATGAGGGTGCTCGGCAGGGCCTTGCCGCAGCGGCAGACGTGCCGCAGCGCGCCGAAGGCGCCCGGCCGCAGTTCGCGGTGGGCGGCGCCGCAGCCCGGGCAGAGGTGCACGGCGAGCGGGAACGGCCGGTAGCAGCCCGGGTAGGGGCACTTCATCCGGATGCCCAGGGCCAGCTTCCACAGCCGTTCCGCGGCCCGCCCCGCCAGGACGGCGGCCAGGGCGGCCAGCGCGACCAGGGCGAGCTCCACGGCGAAGAACAGCGCCACGCCGGCCAGCAGGACCGAGGCGAGCAGCGCCGACAGCAGCGCGGCGAGCGCCGTACCGGGAGCCAACAGGCGCAGCAGCAGCCGACCGAAGCCGTTGGCGGCGAGCTCGCCGGTCTGCCCGTTGCGGCCCTGCAACAGGCGGCGGCGCACCACCAGGCCCAGCCAGTGCCGGGTCAGCAGGTACCGGACGGTCAGCGCGGCGGCCTGTCCGGCGAACCGGGCGTCCAGCCACATCTGGCCCGACCAGTACGCGGGCCGTGCCGGTTCGGGACCGGTGTACGGGGTGATCCGCGGATCGTTGCCGCCCGGCGGCTCCGTCCGGAAGGCGGCCCAGGCCGCCGACAGGGCCAGTGCCAGGAACCGCCACAGCCCGTACCCGAGGCACACGGCGACCCCGACCACCCCGGTGAGGCCGCCGAGGATCCGCGCGATCAGCTCCGGATCCGTCACGTCGGACCTCCCTCCCCACCGGTCGTGCCGCCGCCACCGGCGGAGCCGGAGCGTCGCCCGGCGAAGCGTTCGCGCAGACGGCCGAAGGCACCCGGCCGCTGCCAGCCGCGGAACTCCTCCGCCCAGCGCCCGCCCAGCCGGCCCAGCGACTGCTCGACCTCGGCCAGTTCCGTCGGGGTGAGGCTCCGTACGGTCGGCCGCAGCACCCCGTCGAGCAGGTCCGTACGGGCCTCCTGCCAGGCCGGGCCGGCCTGCGGCTGGGAGGACCACACCGTGAAGCAGTCCGCGGCGTAGTCCGGATCCAGCCGCAGCCGGTCACGGACCGCCGGGGTGCGCGCCGCCGCCCGATAGGCGGCCAACAGCTCGGCGTCGTTGCTCTCGATCAGCGCCCGCAGCTCGCTGTCCGGCCGGTCCCCCGCCAGCAGCCGCGCGCACAGCGCCGCGTACGCGCTCTCCCGGGGGCCCGGCTCCGGATCCAGCGACCGCAGGTCCAGCACCTGGCGCACCCAGCCCCCGCCCGCCGGACCCGACCGCAGGTTCCGGGCCAGCTCCAGCAGCAGCAGCGACGGCCGCAGCCGCGCCGGGATCTCCTCCTGGAACTGCCCGAGGAGCTCCGGAGCCAGCTCCGCCGCATCGGGGTCCCCGGCCGGGGCCCGCACGGCCGCCCGTACGAGCAACTCCCAGGTGCCGGCCTCCCGGTGGACCTGCGCCCCGGCCGCCATCAGCACCAGCCCTGCCTCGCCCGCACCCGGCGGCTCCCCGTCCCACACCAGCCGCATCGCCGTCCGCAGCACCAGCGGCTCCGCGTACAGCGAGACGCCCGACCGGGCCAGCAGGGTGTTCAGCGCCCCGACCCGGTCCGCGGCGGCGATCTCCGGCGCCGTCGCGGCCTCGGCGCACATCCGCAGGTGCGGTCGCGCGTCGGCCGCGGTCGGCCGCAGCGCGGTGCGCTCGAACAGCCGCCGACCGGCGGCCGGATCGCCCGCCGCGAGCGCGTCCAGCCGGTCGAGTACGAGGGCGCGCAGCACGGGCAGTTCGGCCAGCGCCGCCCGCATCCCCGCCCCGTACACCCGCTCCGGATCGGCGAGCAGCGCCTGCGCCGACTGTCGGGCGACGCCGGGCAGCAGGTCGCTCACGTCCACCCCGAGCACCGAGGCCACCCGCAACAGCCCGGCCTGATGCTCCGGTTCGGCCGCGGCGTCGCCCAGCGCCGCCCGCAGGCCCGGTTCCAGTTCCGCCGCGAGCCGGCCGCGCACCTCCGCGCCCAGGGCGCCCGAGGTGGGCAGGTCCGCGGGAGGTGCGCCGGTCCGTACCGCCTCCGCCAGGGTCAGGGCCACCAGCGGCTCGCACACCGCGGGCGGGGCCCACCCGTCCAGGGCCGCGAGCAGCCGCCCGGCGGCGGCGACCTCCGCCGGGTCCCGGTCGTCGGCCGGCCGGCCCAGCGCCAGGGCCAGTGCGTGCAGTCGTCCGTGGTCCAGCGCGTCCCGGTGTCCGGCGGCCCAGTCGGCGGCCGCGGTCCGGCCGGGGGAGGGCAGGGCGATGTCCTCGGCCAGGGCGAGCGCGGCCAGCGGGCCCGCGTCGTAGGGCCCGGCGGCCAGCCGCCGCACCTCGGCGACCAGATCCTGGCGCCTCGCCTGCCAGACCCGCGCGGCGGTGTCGGCCCACACGTCCGGTTCGAAGGCGGCGGGGGCGGTGGACCGGGTGGTGTCGTAGACCCGGTAGCGGTGCTCCTGCCCGGCGAGGCTCGGCCCGTCCTCGGGCATCACCCCGATGATCTGCTGCCGGGCGAGCTGCGGCCTGCGGGTGTAGGTGGTGAAGGTGAGCCACTGCCCCCGCTGGTGCGGCAACACACTGCACGCGAGCATGATCCAGCGGGCCACGGCCTCGCTGTCCGCCTCCACGAGCACGATCTGCGGGGCGTCCGCATCCTCCCCGAGCCGGCGCACATCGGCGAAGAAGGCGGCCAGCCAGGGGCCGCGGGCGGCGACGAACGAGGCCAGCGCGGCCCGGTCGAGGCGGCCCGGCGCGGGCACCGCCGGGAGCACCGGAGCGCCGGCCTCCGGGGTCGCGGTGGCCCATTGCGGCGAGCCCCAGGCGGTGATCGGCAGCTCGCCCACGGCCGGACCGGAACCGGCGGGCTGCGGCAGGTGCACCGCGTGGGCGTGGAAGTTGCCCCAGCGGCCGCTGTAGTCGGCGCCGGTGTAGACCGAGCGCGCCAGCAGCCGGCTGCCGTCGGCCAGCACGTTCAGGCTGAGCGCCTGCGGGAAGGCGGCCAGCTCCTGCGGCCCGGGGCGCGACGGCGCGTCCCGGGGCGGCTCGTAGCCGATCAGCTGCTCCGCCTCGCGCAGCAGCGCGGCCGGCACCCCGGGGCTGACGGCCGTGAACCGGAAACCGGAGCCGTCGGGACCGGGCGGCGCCGAGGTGTAGTGCAGTTGGGCGAGATTCATGAGTTCCCCTCGGAGCCGGTACGGCCACCCGTGCCGGCGGTGCGACCCGTGCCGGTGGCGCCACCGGTGCGCGGCAGCAGCCCGCCCAGCCCCAGCAGCCACAGCAGCGGATCCTCCACGCGCAGCGGCCGCGGCCCCGACTTCGGGGCGTCGGCCGGCGCGTGCGCGGGCGGCGCCGAGCCGAGCGCCGACAGCCCGAACAGCGACAGTCGGGCGAAGTCCCGCTCCAACTGCCGCAGCAGCGCCCCCGAGTCCCAGCCGTCGAGGAGCGAGCGCAGCTCCTCGTGCACCGCCCGCCGGTCCTCCTCGTCGAGCGCGCCGGCGCGGTGGTCGGCATTGCGCAGCAGCGGCGAATGCGGCTCCAGCAGCGGCGTCAGCGAGTCCGTCTTGGTCACGGCCACCGCCACCGGCGTGGTGACCCGGCCGCGCGAGGAACCCCGGCCGTGGGCCCGCAGCTGCGCGGCGAGGTCGGCGGCGATCTGCTGCGGCGGCGTCTCGATCACGGGCAGCGGCGGCCCGTCGTCCACCGGCAGCCGGTCGCGCACCGCCCGCATCTGCAGCGGGTCCACGAGCAGGATGATCCCGTCGGCGGCGGCCAGGTAGTGCGTGTAGCGGTCCATGGCCTCGGTACTGGCCAGGTCCTCGCCCGCCGCGTCGAAGAACACCAGCGCGGTGTGCCGGCTGCCGGCCCCGCGCAGCCGGCGCCGCAGCGGCAGGCTCAGCCGGTACAGCAGCGGGTCGTTGAAGCCGAGGGCGGCCGGTCGGGTGGCCTCCGGCAGCCGCAGCCGGTCGTAGAGGTCCTCGGCCAGCTCGCGGTCGCGGCGCTGGGTCTCGCCGCCCATCGCGGTCACCGAGGCCCCGTACGCCCGGCCCACCCTGCCGCGCAGCTCGTTGAGCAGGACGGAGACGTAGGTGCTCTTGCCGGAGGCCTTGGGGCCGAGCAGGGCGATGATCCGGGTGTCCTGGTCGCAGTAGTCGCTCGGGAAGTCGCTGTGGCAGCGCCGGCAGACCCGCACCGGGGTGGACCCGCCGCAGGCGGGGCAGTCCGCGCGCGAGCCGCCCCCGTACGAGGTCAGACGCCGCCCGAGGCCGCGCGCGGCGGGGAAGACCGGGCCGCGCATCTTCAGCGCGGGAGGCACGCTGGGGCCCATGAAGTCGGCCCATATGGTGTCGAGTTCGGCGGCGCAGGGCGTGGCTCCGCGCACGCCGGTGGCGGACATCTGGCAGCGGTAGGGCAGCCGGGCCGCCGGGGACCGGTCGAAGCAGTAGGGGCAGACGACGGAGGTCATGTCAGCGGATCACCAGAGAGGGGAGAGGAGGCTCTTCGAGCCGGACGGAGGCGGCGGCGCCGCCGAGGAGAAAACCGCGTAGGGCGTACGGGCGGCCGGGCGCGACCGCGGTGTCGATCGGGCGTTCCACCGTGCCGGTGCCCGTCCCGGTGCCCGCGGCCGCGGTCGCGAGTTCGGCCCCGGTCACCCGGCACACGGCCGTGCCGCCGGTCGGCCCGCTCGGGCGCCGTGGATCGCGGCCGTCGTCCCCCCGGGCCACGAGGACGAATCCGGGGAGTTCCAGGGCGGGTGCGCCGCCCGGCGCCCGTACGGTCACCCGCAGGACGGCCGGCCCGCGCCGCAGTCCGCGCCGGGCGCCGGGCACCAGCTCGTAGGCGATGGCCACGTCGGCGGGCAGTTCGGCCCGCGCGTCGCCGCCGGGGGAGGCGAGCACGGAGCGGGCGCCGCGCGGTGCGGTGTGCGCTTCGACGGACAACGCGGCCGGGGTGACCGGCAGCCGCAGGCCCTCGCGCAGGAACACGCTGCGGGCCACGGCGAACTCGGTGCGCCGGCCGTCCTGGATCAGGACGGCGGTGACGGTGCCGGCGGTACCGGGCCAGTCGAAGCCGACCTCGACCAGTTCGGGCGCGGCCCGCCGCAGCGTGAGCCCGGTCACCGGCAGGGGGGCCTCGACCAGGACGGAGGGCCCGGCCAGGGCCCGCGCGCCCAGCACGGACACGGCCGACACGGTGGTGAGCGATCCCGGGGGCGGGTGCCCGACGCAGACCGGGCCGGTCGCGGCCGGGCGGCTCGCGTCGGGGCGGCTCGTATCGGGGCGGTTCGAATCGGGGACGCCCGTGTCCGGGCCGTTCGCGCCGGGGCCGGTCCTGTCCGGCCCGGTCGCGGTCGGCCCGGTCCATCCGGGGGCGACCCAGTCGAGCGGCGGCGGCAGTTCGGCCGCCGTCAGTTCGGCCCGCTCGGCGGGGGCGGTACCGGGCCACCGCACCAGCCGTACCTCGGCCCCTTCGCCACCGGTCCGGCGGAATTCCACCCCGCCCGCCTCCCGGGTCAGGGCCGTCAGGCCGAGCACGGGCTCCGGCCAGGCGTGCACGGTGACCGGGACGGTCACGGCCGCGGACAGCACGCCGCGTTCGGCACGGCCCTTCGGGGCGTACCGGGCCCGCACCACCCACGCGTACCGCCCGGGCACCTTCGTGTCCACGCGCAGGCTCTCGCGCGGGCCCGCCCGCACCACCGCAGGCACCGGGACGGGTCCCCGCGGCCCGGTCAGCGTCACCTCGCAGCGCAACGCGTCCGCCGGCGCGGTCCACGAGAGTCCGAGCCATCCGTTGCCGTCGGTGGCGGCCGCCCCGGTCACCGCCGGGGCCACCGACAGCGGGGCGGCGATCAGCGGCGGCCCGTCGACGGTGCCGTCGGCCCGCAGCGGCAGCGCCACGTGGCGGATCTCCTCGCCGATCCCGGCTCCGTGGTCCAGGAGCACGCCACCGACCGGCTGCCCGGGCACCTCGGCGAGCGGGGCGCCGGCCGGCTCCCCACGGGTGAGTCGCACCACGCGCCAGCGCGTGTCCCCGAAGTCCGCGCTCGGCCAGCGCAGTTCGACGCCGCCGGCGACGAGGGTGGACCGCGGCGGGCCGGGGTCCCCGGGATCGGGCCGGTAGGTGCGGACCAGCCCGCGCACGGCGCGCGGGCAGTCGCCCGCCAGCGCCGCGGCCTCCTCGTAGTGGAGGCAGGCCCGAGCGGGATCCCCCTGCTCCTCGGCCCGCCGGGCCACCGTGAGCGCGGTGTCGGCGGCCGCCGCCCGGGCGGCCACCTCGGCCAGGAGGGCCGCCAGCGGCCGGTCCTCGCCCGCGGGCGGCAGCAGTTGGGCGCGGCGGGCCGCGCAGCGGATCCGGTGCGCCGGCACGTCGTCGGGCAGGGCCTCGGCGGCGGCCCGCTGCCCGGTGTCCAGCCGGGCCCGCCGAGCGGCGGCCCGCACCAGGGCGGGTGCCTCGGCCGGGTCCACCCCGAAACCGGTCGCGGTGGTCGGCAGCTGCCCCTGGGCGTGGTCCTGGAGCAGGTGGGTGAGCTGGTACAGCAGGATCCGGCGCAGGGCGGCGGGGTCGGCGTCCTGGATCGCGGCCAGCCGCTCCAGCAACCAGGCGGCGGCCGGCTCCGGCCGGTCCCGGCGCAGCGACCGCAGCACCTCGGCGCCCACATGCCTGCGCCGACCGGGGCCGGTGACGGCGAAGATGCCGTCGAGAACCCGTAAGCGGCCGCCGGACGGGATCAGTAACTCGCCCAAGTGGCGTAATCCGATGGTCTGTTGCGCGGCGAGCAGTTCCCCGTACCCTCCCACGAGCGGCGACAGCGGCAGGCCGGAGAGCGCACGGGGCAGCCCGATGGCATGCCCGAAATCGGTCCCGGCCATCCGCTCTGCGCCCCCCGTGCAGTGTGTGGGAGGTCATTTCAGCAGATACGCAGGTCGTTCGGGAGCTCTTTTCGTTCTCCAGGTGTACGGCGCAGTGTCACGAAGTGATCTCCGGCCGGTACCCCGGGACCGCTGTCCTTGGGTCGCCCCTCGACTCCCCCCTCACCGCAGAGGTCGTCACCCCATGGCAGAACTCGACCGTCGCAGGTTCCTGCAGATAGCCGGTGGCACCGCCGCCCTCACGATGCTCAACGAGAGCATCGCGCGGGCCGCCGCCATCTCGGCGCAGGGCACCACCGGAACCATCCAGGACATCGAGCACATCGTCGTCCTGATGCAGGAGAACCGGTCCTTCGACCACTACTTCGGCGCGATGAAGGGAGTGCGGGGCTTCGGCGACCCGAGGCCGGTCCTCCAGGACAACGGCAAGTCGGTCTTCCAGCAGTCGAACGGCACGAAGGACATCCTGCCCTTCAACCCGCAGATCCAGGACCTCGGCATGCAGTTCCTGGAGGGGCTCAACCACGACTGGGCCGGCGGCCACCAGGCCTACAACAACGGCAAGTACGACAAGTGGGTCCCCGCCAAGACGGCCACGACCATGTCCTACATGACCCGGAACGACATCCCGTTCCACTACGCGCTCGCCGACGCCTTCACGGTGTGCGACGCCTACCACTGCTCCTTCATCGGAGCCACGGACCCCAACCGCTACTACATGTGGACGGGCCACACGGGCAACGACGGCCTCGGCGGCGGCCCGGTCCTCGGCAACCAGGAGGCCGGTTACGGCTGGAAGACCTACCCCGAGCGGCTGGAGTCCGCAGGGGTCTCCTGGAAGGTCTACCAGGACATCGGCGACGGCCTGAACGCGGCCGGCTCCTGGGGCTGGATCAACGACGCCTTCCGCGGCAACTACGGCGACAACTCGCTGCTGTACTTCAACACCTACCGGGGCGCCCAGCCCGGCAGCGCCCTGTACGAGAAGGCCCGCACGGGCACGAACGTCAAGGCCGGCGACGGCTACTTCGACCGGCTGCGCGCGGACGTCGTGGGCGCCACCCTGCCCCAGGTCTCCTGGATCGCCGCGCCCGAGGCGTTCAGCGAGCACTCGAACTGGCCCACGAACTTCGGCGCCTGGTACATCTCGCAGGTCCTGGACGCGCTGACCGCGAACCCGGCGGTCTGGGCCAAGACCGCCCTGTTCATCACCTACGACGAGAACGACGGCTTCTTCGACCACGTGGTCCCGCCGTACCCGCCGACCTCCTCCGCCTGGGGCCTGTCCACGGCCGACGTGTCGAAGGACCTCTACGCCGGTGGCGGCGGCTACGCGGCCGGACCGTACGGGCTCGGCCCGCGCGTCCCGATGATCGTGGTCTCCCCCTGGAGCAAGGGCGGCTACGTCTGCTCCGAGACCTTCGACCACACCTCGGTCATCCGCTTCATGGAGAAGCGCTTCGGCGTGCAGGAGCCCAACATCTCCCCGTGGCGCCGCGCCGTCTGCGGCGACCTGACCTCGGCCTTCGACTTCACCCGGGCCGATGCCGCGCCCGCCGCGCTCCCGTCCACGGCCGGGTACGTCCCGCCGGACAAGGACCGCCACCCCTCCTACCACCCGACCCCGCCGGCCACCGGCACCCTGCCCCGGCAGGAGGCGGGCGCGAAGCCGACCCGCGCGCTCGGTTACAGCCCTTACGTGGACGGTGCCCGCACCACCTCCACCGGCAAGTTCACCCTCACCTTCGCCTCCGGACCGAGCCTGGGCGCCCACTTCCACAGCACCTCGGGCAACCGGACGGACGGCCCCTGGCCCTACACGGTCGAGGCGGGCAAGACCCTTGTCGACACCTGGTCCACCAGCAGCTCCACCGGCAACCAGATCAACCTCACGGTCTGGGGCCCGAACGGCTTCCTGCGCACTTGGAAGGGCCCGACGAAGAAGGCCGGCCCCGAGGTCACGGCCCGCCACCTGGCGGCCACCGGCAACCTGACCCTGACCCTGACCAACTCGGGGACGGCGGCCGTCAACCTCACGGTGACCAACACCTACGGAGGCGCGCCCCGGACCTTCCGGGTGGCGGCCGGCGGGACGGTCTCCCACACGGTGGACCTCGCCGCGAGCGCCCGCTGGTACGACGTGTCGGTCGTCTCCGACGCCGACACCACCTTCCTGCGCCGCTTCGCCGGACATGTGGAGACCGGCGCCCCGGGCGTCTCGGACCCGGCGATCAAGACCGTCTGATCCGGTCCTCCGGTGCGCGCAGCAGCCGCCGTTCCAGGACCGGGAGGTCCGCGGGACGGTGGCTGCGGGCGGTCGGCGGCGATCGGGGAGGCCGTGATGGCGATGCGCGCCGTGCGCGATGCCGGCTGCACGGTGTGATCGTAGATCCGGTGGGAAGAACGTACGGGTCCGTTTTCGTCGCCCCGTCACCGAGGGAGAACGCATGGCCATCGCCCACCGCAGGATCGGCACCGGACCCGTCCGCGTCATCGTGCTGCACGACTGGTTCGGCACCTCCGCGAACTGGGGTTCCGTACTGGACCACCTGGACCCCGAGGGCTTCAGCTACGTCTTCCTCGACTACCGCGGCTACGGCGACCGCCGCGACGTCCCCGGCCGCCACACCCTGGCCGAGATCGCCGACGACGTCCTGGAGCTGGCGGACCAGCTCGGCTGGGACACCTTCTCCCTCCTCGGCCACTCCATGGGCGGCAAGGCGGTCCAGCAGGTCCTCGTCCGCGCCCCCGAGCGGGTGGAGAAGCTGATCGGGCTCGCCCCGGTCCCGGCCGGGCCCTACGCCATGGACGACCCCACCCACGCCCTCTTCCACGGCGCCGCCACCGACCCCGAGAAGCGCCGCGCCATCCTCGACCTGGTCACGGGCAACCGGGTGAGCCGCCACTGGCTCGACCGGATGGTCGCGCACTCCCTCGCCGTCTGTCGCCCCGAGGCCTTCGCCGGCTACTTCGCGAGCTGGCAGCCGCTGGACCTGTCCGCCGCGGTGAAGGGCAACACCGTGCCGGTGCTCGTCCTCGTCGGGGAGTACGACCTCGCGATCACCCCGGATGTGATGCGGGACACCTGGCAGGCCTCGTACCCGGACTGCAGGGTCGTGACGGTCCCGGGCTCCGGCCACTACCCGCCGCACGAGACCCCCGTGGCCTTCGTCACCGAGGTGGAGGCCTTCCTGCGGATCTAGGCGGGCACCGGACCGGGCATACGAAAAATCCCGTGGGGCACGAGGAAACCTCGCGCCCCACGGGATCGACAGGGTGAGTGACGGGACTTGAACCCGCGGCCACCTGGACCACAACCAGGTGCTCTACCAACTGAGCTACACCCACCACGAAGGGCGGCGGACCACCCGTTCGATGTGCAAGCACAGCATAGCCGATCAGAAGGGTGGTCCCGCGACGCGATATCGGCCTCCGGCCCGGACGACAGGGTGTGTGCCGCGCCGACGCCGCAGGCTCGCGCGCCGCACGGACCCGCGGTCCGCCGGGCCCCGGACCTGCGCGCCCGCGTGGCAGTAGGTCGCGGCCGCACCCTCGTCGCGCCGGGCCGACGCGCCCCGCTCGCCGGGCCCCGGCGATGCCCCGGGGCGGGGGCCCGACGGACCGAGCGGCCTGCCGCGGATGCCTTCGGCGCGGGCGGACGGTGGCACCGCCGCGCGCGCCGTACGGCACGGCCCCCGCCGGGAGGTGGGCCGCCGCACGGTACGAGGCTTCCCTCGCCGGCAGGCGACCGGCGTGGCCACTGCCTTCGCCGCGCGGCTCACGGCAGGATCACCCGTATGACACGTGAACCCGCACCCTTCACGGCCGATGACTATGCCGCCCGGATGACCGCCGCCGCCCGGACCGCAGCCGACGCGGGCCTCGCCGGGCTGCTGATCTCCCCCGGCCCCGACCTCACGCACCTCACGGGGTACCGGCCCACCGCCGAGACCGAGCGGCTGACCCTGCTCGTGCTGGCCGCCGGGCAGGATCCGGTGCTCATCGTGCCCGCGCTGGAGGCCCCCGACGCGGAGCGGGCCCCGGGCGCCACCGCGCTGACCCTGCGGGACTGGGCCGACGGTAAGGACCCGTACGCCGTCACCGCCCCGCTGCTGGACTTCCGCGGCCGCTTCGGGGTGAGCGACAACACCTGGGCGCTGCACCTCCTGGGCCTCCAGCGGGAGCTGCCGAACAGCTCCTACGCGCCGCTCACCGACTGCCTGCCCATGCTCCGCGCCGTCAAGGACGAGCGGGAGCTGGAGCGCCTCGCCGCGGCGGGGGCCGCCGCCGACGCCGCCTACGCGCAGATCCTCCACCTCCCCTTCGCCGACCGCCGCGAGCTCGACGTCGCCGAGGACCTGGCCGGTCTGCTGCGCGCGCACGGCCACTCCCAGGTCGACTTCACGGTCGTCGGCTCCGGCCCCAACGGCGCCAACCCGCACCACGAGGCGGGCGACCGCGTCATCCGCCGCGGCGACATGGTGGTCCTCGACTTCGGCGGCCTGCGCTTCGGCTACGGCTCCGACATCTCCCGCACCGTGCACGTCGGTGAGCCCACCGCCGAGGAGCAGCGGGTCCACGACATCGTCCGCGAGGCCCAGCAGGCCGGGGTCGCCGCGGTGCGGCCGGGAGTCTCCTGCCAGGAGATCGACCGGGCCGCCCGCGCGGTGATCACCGAGTTCGGCTACGGGGACCGCTTCATCCACCGCACCGGCCACGGCATCGGCGTCACCACCCACGAGCCCCCGTACATGGTCGAGGGCGAGGAGCGACGCCTGGTCCCCGGCATGTGCTTCTCCGTGGAGCCGGGCGTCTACCTGCCGGGCCGTTTCGGGGTCCGCATCGAGGACATCGTGACCGTCACCGAGGACGGCGGACGCCGCCTCAACAACGCCCCGCGCGAGCTGGCCGTCGTGGAGTGAGCCTCACGGGGCCAGGACGACCGCCGTCTCGCCCGGTACGTGGATCCGCCCGTCGCGGCCCGGGTGTGCGACCGGCTCCCAGGCGGCCAGCACCCGCACCCCGTTGCGGCCCAGCGCGATGGTCACCGGGTCCGGGGAGAGGTTCACGGCCACCCGGACGTCGCCGCGTCGGAAGGTGAGCCAGCGCCGTTCCTCGTCATGGGCGACCCGCACCGCGGCCAGGTCCGGGTCACGCAGGTCGTGATGGGTGCGGCGCAGGGAGATCAGGGTGCGGTACCAGTCCAGCAGGCGGGCGTGGACCCCCTGTTCGGGCTCCGACCAGTCCAGGCGGGAGCGGTCCCGGGTGGCCGGGTCCTGCGGGTCCGGGATCTCCTCGGCCTTCCAGCCGTGCGCCGCGAACTCCCGACGGCGGCCGGACCGTACCGCCTCGGCGAGCTCCGGGTCGCGATGGTCGGTGAAGTACTGCCAGGGCGTCCTGGCGCCCCACTCCTCGCCCATGAACAGCATCGGCACGAACGGCCCGGTCAGGGCCACGGTCGCGGCGCACGCCAGCAGCCCGGGGGAGAGCGAGGCCGACAGCCGGTCGCCGAGCGCCCGGTTGCCGATCTGGTCGTGGGTCTGGGTGTAGCCGAGGAAGCGGTGGGCCGGGGTGCGGCGGTGGTCCACCGGGCGGCCGTGGGTGCGGCCGCGGAAGGCGGACCAGGTTCCGTCGTGGAAGAAGACCCGGGTCATGGTCTTGGCGAGGGCGGCGAGCGGTGCCACGGCGAAGTCGGCGTAGTACGCCTGGGATTCGCCCGTCAGCGCACAGTGCAGGGCGTGGTGGAAGTCGTCGTTCCACTGGGCGTGCAGGCCCAGGCCACCGGCGGCGCGCGGGGTGGTGGTGCGAGGGTCGCAGCGGTCGGACTCGGCGATCAGGAACAGCGGGCGGCCGGTGTCGGCGGCCAGTGCGTCGACGGCCGCGGACAGTTCCTCCAGGAAGGTCAGCGCCCGGTCGTCCGCCAGCGCGTGCACGGCGTCGAGCCGCAGTCCGTCGATCCCGTAGTCGCGCAGCCAGGCCAGCGCGCTGCCGAGCAGGTAGGCGCGTACCTCGTCGGAGCCGGCCGCGTCCAGGTTCACCGCGGAGCCCCACGGGGTGTGGTGGGTGTCGGTGAAGTACGGGCCGAAGGCGGGCAGGTGGTTGCCGGACGGGCCGAGGTGGTTGTGGACCACGTCCAGCACCACGCCCAGCCCCGCCTCGTGCGCGGCGGCCGTGAAGCGGGCCAGGCCCGCCGGGCCGCCGTACGGTTCGTGCACCGACCAGGGCGCGACCCCGTCGTACCCCCACCCGTGCCGGCCGGAGAACGAGCAGACCGGCATCAGCTCCACGTGCGTGACGCCGAGTGCGGTGAGGTGTCCGAGCCGGGCGGCGGCCGCGTCGAAGGTGCCCTCGGGGGTGAAGGTGCCGATGTGCAGCTCGTACAGGACCGCGTCCTGGAGGCGGGTCTGCGGCGCCGGCGCCGGCCGGGGGGCGAGGGCCTCCAGGTCGACCACCGCGGACAGGCCGTCGGGTCCGTCGGGCAGCCGCCGCCCGCGCGGGTCCGGCCGCGGGCCGGCGCTGTCGCCGTCGCCGTCGAGCAGGAATCCGTAGCGGCTCCCGTCGGCGGCCGGGGCTTCGACGGTCCACCAACCGTCCCGGTCCCGATCGCGTGCCATGTCGTACGTCGCCCCGTCGAGCAGCATGGCGACGTGCCCTGTCAGTGGTGCCCACACCTCGAACTGCACGGACGGTCCCCTCGTCGGCGGCGGTGCCCAGCATGCGTATCGTGCCCATCATTCCGGGCGTGGCGGGGGAGTTCTGGACACTCCGCCCCCGACGGGCCGACAATCACCCTGTGACGTCCAGTTTCGAGATTCCCGCCTTCCCCGCGCCGCGGCTGTCCGACGCCGAGCGTGACCGGGCGCTGGGCCAGCTCAGGGAGGGCGCGGCCCTCGGCAAGCTGTCCCACGACACCTTCCTGCGTCGGATGGAACTCGCCCTGGTCGCGCGCCGCTCCGAGGACCTGGCGGTGCTCACGGCCGACCTGCAGTCCCGGGACGCCGCCGAAAGCCCGTGGACCCGTCGGCTGTTCGGCTGGGTCGGCCGGGCCTCGGCCGTCTCGCTCGGCGTCCGGCGCGCCTGGAACGCGGAGCGCCTGCCCAAGCTGCTGCTGCCGCACCCGAGCGCGGCCGCCCTGCGGATCGGCCGCGACCCCGGCAACGGGCTGCGGCTCAGCCACGAGACGGTCTCCCGCGCCCATGCGGAGCTCAGCCTGCGCGGCGGGGCCTGGGTGCTCACGGACCTCGGCTCCACCAACGGGACCACGGTCAACGGGCGCCGGGTGACCGGCTCGGCCGTGGTCCGCGACGGGGACCAGGTCAGCTTCGGGAACATGACCTTCCGGCTCTCGTCGAGCTGAGGACGTCCACCGCCCGTCCACCCGTCCCCGGACGCGGCCCCGCCGGTCCGCCGTCGGGAGCCGACCCGCAGGATGGCGGTCATGGAACACACCGCCGTCACCACCGGCACCTCCGTCATCCGCCGCGCGCGCGTCGGGGATCTGCCCCGCCTGGTCGAACTCGTCCACGAGCACGTGGCGTACGAGAAGTCGACCCCGCGCCCGGACGACCTCGCCGAGCGCCTCGGCCCGCAACTGTTCGCCGAGGACGCCCGGCTGTGGGTACTGCTCGCCGAGACCCCGGACGGCGCGGTCGCCGGATACGCCGCCTGCTCGGCCGAGTTCGCCTTCTGGGACGCCCGGCACCACCTGCACATGGACTGCCTCTACCTGGCCGAGGGGGCGCGCGGTCACGGCCTCGGCGCCGCCCTGATGGACGGGGTGACGAGCCTGGCCCGCGCGCTCGGCCTCGACCAGGTCCAGTGGCAGACCCCCGACTGGAACGAGGGCGCGATCCGCTTCTACGACCGCCTCGGTGCCACCGGCAGGCCGAAACTGCGCTACGCCCTCGCGGTGGAGGCGACGCCGTTCACGCCGTGAGCAGACGAAGGCCCAGATCCGCCGCGTCGAGGTCGGTGAGGTCGCCGTTGCGTTCGGCCCACCGGCCGGAGGCGAGGTCGTCCCCCAGGCTTCGCACCGCCCGCCGCTCGGCCTGCGGCCCGACCCTCGTCCACACCGACATCGCACGGCGCACGTGATCCTCCAGATACGCCTCCGGCCGGCGCCAGTACGCCTCGAACAGGCCGTCGGCGCAGTCCCACGGGACGGGCACCGGTTCGGCGCGGGCGCCGATCGCGTCGGTCATCGCGGCGAGCGAGGGGAACCGCGCGAGGACACCGGCGAACTCGGGCAGGTAGTCGCGGGTGAGCCAGAAACGGTCCTGCCATCCGGGCTCGTCGGTGTCGAAGGTGAGCACCACCACGCGGCGGGCCACGCGCCGCATCTCGCGCAACCCCGCCATCGGGTCCCCCCAGTGGTGCACGGTGGAGACGGCCATCGCGACGTCGAAGGCCCCGTCCTCGAACGGCAGGCTCTCCGCCGCGGCGGCCACGCACGGCGCCGCACCGGCGGGCCGCTGCTCCCGCATGACCGCCGACGGCTCCACCGCGGTCACCTCCAGGTCGGCGGGCTCGTAGGAGCCGGTGCCGGCCCCCACGTTCAGCACCGTCCGGGCGTCCCCGAGCGCGCACCGGATCTGTGCGGCGATCCGCGGCTCGGTACGCCGTGTCGCCGGGTAGGCGCCGCCGATCGCGTCGTACAGCCGTGCGCCGAACACCTCCAGTTGCTCCTCCGGTGTCACCTTCAGTCCCTTCGCCCGTGCTTCCAGTTCCCTGTCGATGGCCGCCACCATGGCGTCGGCCCGGTCCCGCCGCTCCAGCAGCAGGCCGCGCAGTCGGCGCAGGTGCGCCGCCGCGTCGGTGGACGGGTCGCCGACCAGTTCCGCGACCTCCCGCAGTCCGAAGCCCAACCGCCGGTAGGCCAGTACCTCCCGTAGCCGCTCCATGTCGTCGGCCGAGTAGGCCCGGTAACCGGCCGCGGTCCGTGCCGAAGGCCGGACGAGCCCGATGTCGTCGTAGTGATGCAGCGTGCGGACGCTCACGTCGGCCAGTTCGGCCACGCGTCCCACGGTCCAGTGATCGTCCATGGCACCGACTGTGCGGCCTGACGCCACGTGAGGGTCAAGGCCGCACCCTCGGATCGGCGGTGGTGCCCTTCCGGGTCCGGTCCGGGTCCGGGTCCCGATGCCGGTCCGGGGCAGATTCCGCTTCCCGCCGGGCACGCCGCGTCGGACGGTCGGCGAAGGCGTGCACCGCGCACTTCCGTGCGCCCCCTTGTGCTCCTTCGGCGCGGGCGGCCGCCGTCGTACGGTTCCGGGCTATGAGCGGATACACGATGGAACCGGCCACGCCGATGGAAATCGGCCCCCGCGTACTGCCGCCCTCCGACCGATGGTCCCCCGCGCTCGCGCTGCCGGCCCCGGTCTGCCGTTTCGAGAACTTCCTGGGGGCGGAGCGTGCCGCCGCCCTGCTGGAATACGCGATAGCCCGGGAGGAGGACTTCAGGGCGGGGACCGTCCTGGACCCGCTGACCGGACAGGTGTCCCGCAAGGGGCGGGACTCGCTGGTCCTTCCCGTGACCAGCGAGGTGTTCAGCGCGCACCTGGCCGACTGCCTCCCGCTCGTCCAGGAGGTCCTCGGTCACCGGGCCGTGCTCGCCCAGTCGTTGACCGTCCTGACGGCGCACGGCGAGGGCGGCCACTTCGGCATCCACACGGACGCCTCACGGGTCCGGGACGTGAGTACGGCGCTGTCCGCCGTGTACTACCTGCACCGCACGCCGCGCGGCTTCGGCGGTGGCCAACTCCGCTTGTACGACACCGTGGTGGACGACGGGAGGGCGCGGCCGGGGGAGTCCTACCGCACGATCGAGCCCGAGCACGACACCATCGTCTTCTTCCCCGCCGGCGCCTTTCACGAGGTCGTGCCCTCCACCTGCCCGAGCGGGTGGTTCTCGGACCACCGGTTCACCCTCACGACGTGGATCTCCGGCGGGGAGCCCGTCATGGCCCCGGACGCCCACCGCCCCGACGTCTGGCGGTGGCTGGCGGACGCGGCCGAGGGCACCCGCCCCCTCCACGACGCCGCTCAGGACCACGACGGAGCCAGGCCGGTGGCCCTGCCGCCGCCCGGCCCCGACACCCGCCTGGGCCCGTCCGGGCACCGGACCTGAACCCCGCTCAGCCCGGTCGACCCGCCGCCACGAGACGGGCGTAGGCGGCCAGGACGATCCGGGACTGGTGCTCCACCTGGGTGGCCACCGGGACCCAGCGGGCCCCGAAACGGGACGCGAAGTCCTCGCACCACCCGGTCACCAGCCGGTCCAGCCCGGGCGCCGCCGGATGCCCCTGGGCGTGCAGCACCCGCAGCAGCATCGCGGCGGCACGCAGCGACAGCCGCCGCCCGAAGGCGTCGATGCTGACGACGTACGCCGCCGTGGCCTCGGCCGGAGCCCCGGCCGTCCACCCGGCCGCGACCTGGGGGATCAGCGCGAGCGTCCAGTCCACCGCGCGCAGCAGGGGAGCCGCGGCCGGGTCCTCGTACGGGCGCGGCTCCTGCGGTACGCGGGCCCTGCCCCGGACCCCGGCGACGAGCGCGGCGTCCGCGGTCAGCCGCTCGGCCAGCATCCGCAGGGCGCCGCGCGGGTCCGGGTGCGGGGTCGGATCGTCCACCAGGTCGGAGGCCCACATGGGGACTTCGACGATGGCGGTCGTGCCGGCGTAGCGGTGGGCGTGGTACCAGGTGCTCAGCCGGGTGTCCTCCGGGTGGAAGGCCCCGGCGGCCTCGCTGCCCGGCTGCGGGATCACGAAGATCCCCGGCCCGGGGGAGGGCCAGCCGGCCGCGTCCGAAGCCCCGTTCTCCACCGGGATGCGCAGGTCGGCGGCCGATTTCGCGAAGGGCTCGGCGAGACCGGGTATGTCCCGGGTGAGCTGCACCCAGGAACCGCCGAGGTCGGTGGCGTGCAGGGAGACCTGGAGGACGGGCCGTAGTTCGTCGATGAGCGCCAGCAGCGCCAGGGTCTCGGGCGGCAGCCGGTCCGGGGGCAGTAAGGACGGCGCCCACTCGGGCTGTTCGGGGCCGGGAGGCCGGAAGAAGTTCCGGTGGTAGTCCAGCAGCGAGTAGGGCCGGGGGGTGCGGTGCAGGTTCGCGCCGTCGGGGTCGGCGCAGAGCAGGAAGTGCCAGCCGCAGCCGGCCCGCGGGGCCGGGTCGTCGAGGAGGCGCCGGGCGAGCGAGAGGGCGGTGGCGCCGCCGACGGGCTCGTTGGCGTGTGCCCCGGCGACGACGAGGACGCTGCGTTCGGCGTCGCGCGGGGCGTCGCCGATCGCGGCGACGGACAGCACCCAGAGCGGCTGCCCGGCCCGGGAGGTGCCGGCTTGGCGGAGCCGGACCTCGTCGGGGTGTTCGTCCGTCAGAGCGCGGGCGGCGAGCCCGAGTTCCCGCGGTGTGGGGTAGCACATGTCACGGAGGAGAGTCACAAGGGATGCCATGCCCGCAGGGCCCGCCGCCTACTGCTCCCAGGGCTCCGCAGTTCCCCCGATCCGCGAGAAAACCCCTGGCCAAGGCCTGCCTCCCCGATCCGGTCGGGGCCCGCGCCGCCGACCGGATCGCCCCGGGCTACCGCTGGTGCAGGCCGCGGCCCGCCAGGCTGAGGAAGGCCTCCCCGACCGCCTCCGACAGCGTCGGGTGGGCGTGGATGTGCCGCGCCACATCGGCCGGCTCCGCGTCCCAGCCCACGATGAGCTGGCTCTCCGCGATCATCTCCGACACGTGCGGCCCCACCAGGTGCACGCCGAGCACCCGCCCGGCCCGCTCCGCGACCACCTTCACCATGCCGCCCTGCCCGTGCACCATGCCCTTGGCCACGGCGGTCAGCGGCATCGTGTTCACCACCACGTCGTACCCGGCCTCGCGCGCCTGCGCCTCGGTCGGTCCGACGGCGGCGGTCTGCGGCGCCGAGTAGGTCACCCGGGGCACCGCCGCGTAGTCCACCGGCGCGCTCGCCACCCCGGCCAGCGTCTCCGCCACCAGCAGGCCCTCCGCGAAGGAGGCGTGCGCCAGCCCGAGCGAGGGCGGCGGCAGCAGGTCGCCCACCACGTGGATCCCCGGGACGGCGGTCTCCAGCCGGGACCAATCGGCCGGAGCCACGAACCCCCGCTCGTCGGTGGCCGGACCGGCCGCCGCGAGGTCCAGGCCGTCGGTCACCGGGACCCGCCCGACCGCGACCAGCAGCCGCTCCGCCCCGATCTCCCGCAACTCCCCGCGCGCGGTGCGCACGGTGGCCCGCACGCCCCCGAAGGCGAGCCGCTCGGCCCCCTCCAGCCGGGCCCCGGTCAGCACGTCGATCCCGCGCCTGCGCAGCCCGCGCGCCAGATGCCGGGACACGTCCACGTCCTCCGACGGGACCAGCCGGTCCGCTGCCTCGACCAGGGTCACCTCGGCGCCCATGGAACGGTGGAACGACGCGTACTCCACCCCGATCGCCCCGCCGCCCAGTACCAGGACCGAAGCCGGCAGGCCGGGCGCGAACAGGGCGTCGTCACTGGTGACCACCGTGTGGCCGTCGGGCTCCAGGCCGGGCAGCGTACGCGGCCGGGACCCGGTGGCCAGCACGATGCCCCGGCCGGCGGTGAACTCCCGTCCGTCCTCGGTCCGTACCGAGCGCGGACCGGTCAACCGGGCTCCGCTGCGCACCACCCGTACCCCGGCGTGCTCCAAGTGGGCTTCCACACCCTTGTGGTTGCGGGCGACGATGTCGTCCCGGGTGGCGGTCAGGGCCGACCAGTCGATCGACTCCACGCGCGCCCGGACCCCCCAGCGCTCGCGCGCCTCGGCCACGCCGTCGACGAGTTCCGCCGCGTGCAGCATGGCCTTGCTGGGGATGCAGCCCCGGTGCAGGCAGGTCCCGCCGACCTTGTCGCGCTCCGCGAGCAGGACGCTCAGGCCCAGGGCCGAGGCGCGCAGGGCGGTGCTGTAGCCGCCCGTTCCGCCGCCGATCACGATCACATCCACTGTGCTGTCGTCGGTCATGTGGTCAGCCTGTCCCTCCCGTCGGGTCAAGTCCAAGGAAATGATCTTCTGAAGGTCATGAAGGATCTTTATGCTTCCCGGTCATGAGCCTGCGCCAGATGGAGTACTTCCTGGCCGTCGTGGAGGAGTCATCCTTCACCCGCGCCGCGGACGGTCTGCACGTCACGCAGCCCGCCCTGTCCCACCAGGTCAAGGCCCTGGAACGGTCCGTGGGCGGCGCGCTGTTGGAGCGGATGCCCCGCGGGGTCCGACTGACCCCGATGGGCCGCGCCTTCCTTCCGCACGCGCAACTCGCCGTCCGTAGCGCCCGGCAGGCCGAACGGGCCGCCCGCGCCGCCGCCGGGGTGGCGGGCGGTGAACTGCACATCGCCACCATGCACGCGCTGGCCGTCGGCCTGCTGCCCGACGTCGCCGCCCGCTGGCGGTCCCTGCACCCGGGGGTGTCCCTGGTGCTGCGGGAGTACGGCAGCACCGAGGCGCTGGAGGAGCAGCTGGAACGGGGCGTGGCCGATCTCGCGGTGGGCCCGGAGCCCGTGGGTTGGGCGGGGCCGCTGCTGCGCATCGACCGGGAGGAGCTGGTCGTCGTCGTCCCCTTCGGCGATCCGCTGGCCGGCCGCACGGCCGTCACCCTCACCGAACTGGCCCACCGCGACTGGATCCGCTGCGCGATGGAACCGCTGGTGGACGGAGTCCTCGTCCTCGACCGGGCGTGCGGGGCGCTCGGTTTCACCCCGCGCACGGTGCTGCGTACGGAACACACCTCGACGGCGGTACGGATGGCGGCCGCCGGGGTGGGCGTCGTCATGGCCCCGGCCCACATGGTCCGTGGCGCCGTCGGCGAGGACTGCGTACTGCTCTCCCTCGACCCGCCGTGGCACCGGCCGCTGGCCGTCTTCTCGCGGGTCCCGCTGACCGGCGCCGCGGCCGCCTTCGCGGAGCTGATCGGCGACCGGACCGCGCCGGGTCCGGGCCCGGGCCGACCGCCGCACTGAGCGGCGGTGGCCCGGCCCGGCCGGATCACCCGCGCAGCCAGACCCCCACCGGGTGGCCGTCGAGCAGGGCCGCCACCTCGGCCGAACCGCTGTGCGCCACGGTGCGGTCCCCGGACGGGGGGAGGGGGCCGGAGGACGCGAGGCGGGTCCAGGTGCCGGGAGGTAGGTGCAGGCGGGTGTCCCGCCAGCCGCCCGACGCGGCCAGCCGGTGGGACAGCCGGGTGGCCGCCACCAGCAGCCCGGGGCCCCGGGTGAAGGCCAGCAGATGATCGGCGGCCGGGCCCCGGGCCGGGATCGGCGCGTAGCCCCGGAACAGCTCCGGCCGGTCCCGGCGCAGCCGCAGCAGGGTGGCCGTGAGCCCGAGCTTCTCCTCGGCCGGGTCCTCGGGGGCGGACCCGTCGTCCAGCCGGGCCAGGGCCCGGCGGGGGAAGTGGGCCGGACGCCGGTTGTCGGGGTCCACCAGCGCCCGGTACTCCGTCTCCGCGCCCTGGTAGACCTCCGGGACCCCCGGCATCGCCAGGTGCAGCAGGGTCATGCCCAGCAGGTTCGCCCGAGCCGCCCCGGCCAGCTCCGCCGGGAGGTCGAGCGGGTCCCGGACGTACCCGGCCACGCCCGCCTCGTACGCCTCGTCCGGCTCGGTCCAGCTGGTGTGCAGGGCCGCCTCGCGGACCGCCTTCAGCAGGGCGTCGGCCAGCCGGGGCCCGGCCTCGGGGACCCGGCCGAGCCCCAGCGCGGTCTGCCGGGCCACCCAGGCCAGCTGGGGGTCGGGCCCCTCGGGGCACCCCATCAGCTCCGGCGCCTGGGACAGGGCCGCGATCCGGGCCCGGACGTCCGCGCTGCGTTTGGTGTCGTGCGTGGACAGGACGGTCCCGGCCGCGGGCCACTCCTTCGCCAGGGCGGCGCAGTACGCGTGGAACTCCGCGACCGACACGGCAGGCCGGCCCGGCTCCCCGCCGACCTCGGTGGCGGACAGGAGCGGGGCGTACCGGTAGAAGGCCCGGTCCTCCAGGGACTTGGCGCGCAGGGCCGCCGAGGTCTGGGCGAAGCGGGCGGCGAAGGCCGGATCCCGCAGCAGCAGCTCCCGTACGGCGGCCACCGCGCCGGGGCCGGCCGTCGCGGCCGCCTGTTCCAGGGCCTGTGGCGGCAGCTCCGGCTCGCCGGGGTACGGTCGGTAGACCGGAAAGGCGATCAGCAACTCCCGCACAGCGGGCGCCAGTTGCTGTCCGGCCAGCCGTTCCAGGGCGGTCAGCTCGGCGGCCAGGTCGCCGGTCAGCACCTCCCGCGCGGCCGCCCGGGCCGCCTCCGGCCAGTGCGGCAGCCCGGTGGTCTCCCCGTACCGGGCCGCCAGTTCCGCGGCGCCCTCGGGGTCGGTGAACACCCCGTCCACCCGGTGCAGGGCGTCGTAGCCGGTGGTCCCCGCCACCGGCCAGGCGGACGGCAGTCGCTCCTCGCGCGCCAGGATCTTCTCGACCACCACCCAGCAGTCCTCGCCCGCCGCCGCCCGCAGCCGTCGCAGGTACCCCTCCGGGTCCGCCAGCCCGTCCACGTGGTCGATCCGCAAGCCCTCCGCGACCCCGTCCCGGACCAGCTCCAGCACCTTCGCATGGGTGGCCGTGAACACGTCCGGGTCCTCCACCCGGACCCCGATCAGATCCGAAATGGTGAAGAAACGGCGGTAGTTGAGCGCGGTGCGGGCCTCGCGCCACCAAGCCGGCCGGTACCACTGCGCGGCGAGCAGCTCGGGCAGCGCCAGCCCCGAGGTCCCCTCCCGCAGCGGGAACTCCTGCTCCCCGTAGCGGAGCACGTCGCCGTCGGCCGTCAGCTCGCAGGTCTCCACCGGCCCGGCCAGCACCGGCAGCAGCACCTGACCGCCGCCCGCCTCCCAGTCGATGTCGAACCAGCGGGCGTACGGCGAGGCGGGGCCGTCCCGCAGCACCTCCCACAGGGGCCGGTTCAGTCGCAGCGGGGTCGGCACCGCCATGTGGTTGGGCACGATGTCGAGGACCAGGCCGAGGCCGTGCGCCCGGGCCGCCCCGGCCAGGGACCGCAGGCCCGGCTCGCCGCCGAGCTCGGCCCGCACGCGGGAGTGGTCGGTGACGTCGTAGCCGTGCGTCGAGCCGGGCGCCGCCTCCAGGACCGGGGAGAGGTGCAGGTGCGACACGCCGAGCGAGGCGATGTACGGCAGGGCCGCCTCGGCCGCTGCGAAGGGGAACTCGGGGCGCAGCTGGAGGCGGTAGGTCGACGTCGGGGTGACTGATGTCGGAACATCAGATTCCGATTCAGGGGTCGCGCGCGGCTGGCTCATGAGAACGTACGTACCCAACCTGACGGATTCCGTGCCATTACCCAATGCATCCGAGTGACTGCGTCGGGTTAGTGTCGATCAAGTGGTTGGAACCGTCAGCACCTATCGAAACGTCATCGCCCTGACCGGGCCCCTACTTCCCCTCGTGTCTTTCCTCGCCCGACTGCCCGTCGCGATGTCCCAGTTCGGCAGCTTCCTGCTGGTCGCCCGGACCAGCGATTCCCTCGCCGTCGCCGGCACGGTCGGCGGCGCGCTCTCCCTCGGACAGGTCCTCTTCGGCCCCGTACTCGGCCGACTCGCCGACCGGCACGGGCAGCGCCCCGTCGTCCTGGCCGCGGCCGCCGTCAACGCCGTGGCCACCGCCGCCCTCGTCGCCGGGGCGCTCACCCACCTGGCCACCGTCCCGCTCGCCGCGATCGGCGCCCTCACCGGCGCCTCCGTACCGCTGATCGGACCGCTCGCCCGCACCCGCTCGGTGGCCCTGGCCCACCGGGCGAAGTCCGACGAGAGCGTCGTCGGCGCCGTCCACGCGCTCGAAGGCACCCTGGACGAGGTCTCCTTCGTCTTCGGCCCCGCCCTCGTCGGACTCGCCGCGCTCCTCGCGCACCCGGCCGTCGCCCTCGTCGGCGCGGCCGGCCTCGTCGCCGTCTTCGGCACGATCTACGCCCTGCACCCGACCGCCGCCGTCACGGCCGGGTCCCCCGCACCCGACCGGGTCCCGGGGAGCCGGGTCCGCTCACCCGGCGTGGTCCACGCCGTACGGGGCTCCCTCGCCCTCCAGGGCGCCATGTTCGGCGCCTGCCAGGCGGGCATCACCGCGCTCACCATCCGCCTCGGCGTCCCGGACCAGGCCGCCGTCGTCTACTCCGCCATGGGCGTCGTCAGCGCGGTCGTCGGCATCTCGCTCGGCGCGCTGCCCGCCCGCTTCGGGCTGCGGCTGCGCTGGCGGGTGGCGACCGCGGCGGCGCTGGTGCTCTCCGTGCCGCTGCTGTTCACCGACAGCCTGTGGCCGCTGTACGTCGTCGTCACCGTGCTGGGTGCCGCCTACGCACCCCACCTGATCACCGCGTTCGCACTCACCGAGCGGGCGGTGGAGCCGGCCCGGCTCTCCACCGCGATGGCCGTCGCCGCCAGCTGCCTGGTGGCCGGGCAGGCCACGGCGCTCGTCGTCTGCGGGCGCCTCGCCGAGGCCCACGGGCCCGCCGGGGCCTTCGCCGTGGCCGTCGGGGCGGCCGCGCTCTGCCTGCTCCTCGCCCTCGTCACCGAGGTACCCGCCGCCCGGACGCACCCCACCGAGGTGCGCGTCCCGGGCCCGCGGACCGACGTGCGCCCGGCGCCGGACGGGAGCGGCGCCGCGACGCAGGACGCCGAAGCGGGCGCCTACGCAGGACGCTGAAGCACCACCAGGCACCGCCCCGTCAGCGCCACCCGGTCACCGGCCGCATACTGCGGCCCGGTGCCGGGTGGCAGTACGTCCGCCCGCGCCGTGTCCACCACCAGCCGCCACTGCGCGCCGTGCCCCGCGGGAACGGTGAAGTCCTGCGACTCCGCGCCCGCGTTGAACATCAACAGGAACGAGTCGTCGGTGATCCGCTCCCCACGGGTGCCCGGCTCGGAGATCGCCTCCCCGTTCAGGAAGACGGTCAGCGCCTTCGCGTGCTGCGCCTGCCAGTCCCGCGCCCGCATCTCCTCCCCGTGCGGGGTGAACCAGGCGATGTCGGACAGTTCGTCGTGCGTGCCTTCCACCGGCCGTCCGTGGAAGAACCGGCGCCGCCGGAAGACCGGATGGTCGCGGCGCAGCCACACCATCCGACGGGTGAACTCCAGCAGCGCCGGCGCCGGTTTGCCGGGCTCCGGCCAGCCCACCCACGCCAGCTCGTTGTCCTGGCAGTAGGCGTTGTTGTTGCCCTGCTGGGTACGCCCGAACTCGTCGCCGTGGCTGAGCATCGGCACCCCCTGCGACAGCATCAGGGTGGCCGTGAAGTTACGCATCTGGCGTTCGCGCAGCTCCAGGATCTCCGGATCCTCGGTCGGCCCCTCCACACCGCAGTTCCAGGAGCGGTTGTGGGTCTCGCCGTCCCGATTGCCCTCCCGATTGGCCTCGTTGTGCTTCTCGTCGTAGGAGACCAGGTCGTTCAGGGTGAAACCGTCGTGGCAGGTGGTGAAGTTGATCGACGCCAGCGGGCGCCGACCGTCGTCCTGGTACAGGTCCGAGGAGCCCGTCAGTCGCCCCGCGAACTCCGCGAGCGTGCGCGGTTGCCCGCGCCACAGGTCCCGCACGGTGTCCCGGTACTTGCCGTTCCACTCGGTCCACAGCGGCGGGAAGTTGCCCACCTGGTAGCCGCCCTCGCCCAGGTCCCAGGGCTCCGCGATCAACTTCACCTGGCTGACCACCGGATCCTGCTGGACCAGGTCGAAGAACGACGACAGCCGGTCCACCTCGTGGAACTGGCGGGCCAGGGTCGCCGCCAGGTCGAAGCGGAAGCCGTCCACATGCATCTCGGTGACCCAGTAGCGCAGCGAGTCCATGATCAGCTGGAGCACGTGCGGGGAACGCATCAGCAGCGAGTTGCCGGTGCCGGTGGTGTCCATGTAGTGGCGCGGATCGTCCGCCAGCCGGTAGTACGAGGCGTTGTCCAGCCCCCGGAAGGACAGCGTCGGGCCCAGATGGTTCCCCTCCGCGGTGTGGTTGTAGACCACGTCGAGGATCACCTCGATCCCGGCCTCGTGCAGGGCCCGGACCGCCGACTTGAACTCCAGCACCTGCTGACCGCGGTCACCCGAGGCGTAACCGTTGTGCGGGGCGAAGAAACCGATGGTGTTGTAGCCCCAGTAGTTGCTCAGCCCGTCGTTGACCAGCCGGTGGTCGTTGACGAACTGGTGGACCGGCATCAGCTCCAGCGCCGTCACCCCGAGCTTGGTGAGGTGGCCGATGACCGCCGGGTGCGCCAGCGCCCCGTAGGTGCCGCGCAGCTCCTCGGGGAGGTCCGGATGGTGCATGGTCAGCCCCTTGACGTGGGCCTCGTACAGCACGGTGTGGTGGTACTCGTGACGCGGCGGCCGGTCGTTGGCCCAGTCGAAGTACGGGTTCACCACCACCGAGCTCATCGTGTGCGGGGCGGAGTCCAGGTCGTTGCGCGAGTCCGGCCGGCCGAAGTGGTAGCCGTACACCGCCTCGTTCCAGCTGACCCGGCCGCTGATGGCCCGCGCGTACGGGTCCAGCAGCAGCTTCGCCGCGTTGCAGCGCCGCCCGCGCTCGGGCTCGTACGGCCCGTGCACACGGAATCCGTAGCGCTGGCCCGGCATGACGCCGGGCAGGTACGCGTGACGGACGAAGGCGTCCGTCTCGCGCAGCTCCACGGCGGATTCCGACCCGTCGTCGTGGAGGAGGCACAGCTCGATGCGTCGCGCCGCCTCCGAGTAGACCGCGAAATTGGTGCCGGCGCCGTCGTACGTGGCACCCAGCGGATACGCCTGTCCCGGCCAGACCTGCATAGATAACGACTCTTCCCTCATTGCCCGAAGATGTCCCGGCCGACCCGGCATGGACCACGTCCCTGCCAGATCTTCCCCGAAAGAGGGGCCGCAAGCGCGGACTTGGCAGGGGTCCTATTGGGTGACCCGCAGAGCTGATATGCGGGTCAACGGACTGTGTGCGCATCGGATAATGGGTCAACGGACGGTCGCGGTAAGGGCCGTCGGGCTGCACCGGGCCGCGCGCGCGGAGTACTCTTCCGTGATCACTGGAGACGGGCGTCCAGACGCAGAAGGCGGTGCACGGGTGAGCTCGGGAGGTCTGGAGCTGCCCCCTGGTGACAGCAGTCACGAGGGTGGCCCGGCGGACGCCCCAGGGGGTGTCCCCGGCGGGACACCCGCGGGGCTCCCGGCCGGGGCGGTCTCCCTGGCGGGCGGACCGGCCGAGGCCGGGGACGCGGGGACCGGCGTGGAGCTGGACTGGGGCACGGAGGCCTGGAGCGAGGTCCGGACCCGGGCACAGCGGGCCGGCCGTGCGTACATCTGGCTGAATCTCATCGAACAGCGCTTGCGCGCGGTGGTCGGGGCGGTGCTCCGGCCGATCTACGAACCGGTGCACGGCACCGACGACTGGGTCGTCGCGGCGGCCGGGCCGGCCGGGCAGGAATGGGTGCAGCGGGCCGTCGCCGTGCGCGAGGTCAGCCGGCGCAAGGGCTATCTGCTCGACCCGACCGACGACAACGTGCTGAGCTTCCTGACCTTGCCCCAGCTGCGCGAGCTGATGGTCCAGCACTGGCCGTGCTTCGAGCCGTACTTCGACGACCGGCGCGAGATCGAGCTGGCCCTGGACGAGCTGGAGGTCACCCGCAACGTCGTCTCCCGCAACCGGGCCCTGTCCCGGCCGGTGCTGGAGCAGGCCGAGCGGGCCTCGGCGCGCCTGCTGGAGGTGCTGGGCGGGGTCTCCGGCAGTCCCTCGGCGGAGCGGCTGCCGATCGACGCCGTCGAGGACCTGGTGGGCGACCGGTACGCGGACGTCATCTCGGTCCACCCCGACCGGGTACGGCTGCAGCGCCAGCTCCCGGCCGAGGACCTCTTCGGCGGCGCGCGGCGACTCGACGCCATCGGCATAGGGCTCAACCTGCTGGTCCAGAACTTCTCGGGCCGAAGACTCGTCCGGCTCACCGAGGCCGGTTGCCGGGTGCGGCTGCTGTTCCTGAACCCGGCGAGCAGCGCCGTGAAGCGGCGCGAGCGGGAACTGGGACTGCGCAAGGGCGAGCTGAGCCGCTCGGTCGAGATGAACATCCTGCACGTCCGCCGGGTCCGGGCGGGACTGCGGGACCCCTCCCGATTCGAGATCCACGTCTTCGACGAGACCCCGCGGTTCACCGCCTACCTGGTGGAGGGGCAGTCCTCGGGCATCGCGGTGGTCCAGTCCTACCTGCGGCGCGCACGCGGCATGGAGTCCCCGGTCCTGGTGTTGCGGGGCGGCGGGCGCGGGGTGCCGAAGGACGCGGACCACGGGCTGTTCACGACGTACCGGGAAGAGTTCGAGTCGATGTGGGAAGACTCCCGGCCGGTGTCCTGACACCGGGCCCGACGGCGCCGGCGCGCCCCGGCGGCCTGGCTGTCAGTGTCCCGTGGCAGGCTGAAACCCGTTGACCGAAGGTGTACGGGGGAGGGGCACGGGGTGGAGGACAGGCGCGGCATGGGGGACTGGCACGGCGGTGTGCTGATCGGATTCGACCTGGAGACGACCGGCACGGAGCCGGGGGAGTCGCGGATCGTGACGGCGGCCCTGGTCGAGGTGCGCGACGGTGCGGTGCGGGAGCGGCGCGGCTGGCTCGCGGATCCGGGGATACCGATCCCGGAAGGGGCGTCGGCGATCCACGGGATCAGCACGGAGCGCGCGGTCGCCGAGGGACGCCCGGTGCGGGAGGTCGCCGACGAGGTCGCCGAGGCTCTGGTCGGACACTGGCGCACGGGCGCGGTGGTGGTCGCGTACAACGCGGCTTTCGACCTGACCCTGCTGAGCGCCGAGCTGGCCCGGCACGGGCTGCCGTCGCTGGCCGACCGGCTGGGCGGGGCACAGACCGGCCCGGTGGTGGACCCGCTCACCATCGACCGAGCCGTGGACCGTTACCGGCGGGGCAAGCGGACCCTGGAGGCCGTCTGCGGGGTGTACGGGGTCACCCTCGACGATGCGCACGACGCCGGGGCGGACGCGCTGGCCGCGGTCCAGGTGGCACGCGCGATAGCCCAGCGGCACCCGGAGGTGGCCGGGCTCAGCCCGGCCGACCTGCACGAGCGACAGAGCACCTGGCACGCCCGCTGGGCCCGCGACTTCCAGTCGTACCTGCGCCGCCAGGGCACCCCGGACGCGGTGATCGACGAGGCCTGGCCGCTGCGCGGCCTGATCCCGGCCCAGGCCGGAGCGGTCCGCGGGATGTCCCCCCGACCCTGATCCGGCCCGATCCGAGGGGCACGCCCTAGAAGGAGTGCCACCGGGATTCCCGGTCGCCGTCCCTGAGGGAGGCCACGCGGCGGCGGAATTCGGCCTGTGCCTTCGGGTCGGCGGGGGCGTGTTGGGCGACCCAGGCGCAGGCGGCCGTCTCCCGGGCGCCGCGCAGGACCGCGCAGCCCTCCCAGTCGCGGACGTCCCACCCGTACGCCGCCACGAAGGCCTCGTACGCGTCGGCCGGCATGCCGTACCGGTCGCGGGAGAGCGCCATCACCACCAGGTCGTGCTCGCGCAGATCGGCCGAGACGGTCTCCAGGTCGACCAGGATCGGGCCGTCCGGGCCCACGTGGACATTGCGGGGGAGGGCGTCGCCGTGGATCGGGCCCGGGGGCAGCCGGGGGGACAGGGCCGCCAGCTCACCGGCGTAGGCGTCGCGGCGGGCCCGTAGATAGCCCGCGTCGGCCGGATCCACGGCGTCCCCCGCCAGCCGCAGCCAGCGTTCGACCCCGGACAGCAGGTCCCGCGCGGGCAGGACGAAGGGCGGCTCGGGCAGCGCGTGCACGAGACGCAGCAGCGCCGCGAGGTCCTTCGGCCCGGCGGGCCGCACCGCGTCCGGCAGCCGGTGCCACAGGGTCAGCGGATACCCGTCCACCAGCCGGGGCTTCGGCTCGGCCGCCCGGACCGCCGGGATCCCGGACGCGGCGAACCAGCCGGACACCGCGAGTTCCCGCTCGGCCCGCTCCAGCAGCGCCGCCTCCCGGCCCACCTTCACCACCAGGTCGCCGATGGCGAAGACCGCGTTCTCGCCGAGCGCGAGGAGCACGGCTCCGCCCGGTGTGCCCCTGGTCAGGCCCGCTGTCGCCAGTACCTCGCGTGCCCGCGCCTCGTCCATGCCGCCGATCCCGCCCCTCGTCGTGGTTCCGCTCCCGCCCGTCAGTATGTGGTGGCTTCCGGCAGGTGGCCTGATCCTGGAGTCATGTGCGCCGAACACGACGGACGCGCCGACCGGGGACCCTCGGTCGTGACGCGGCGCGCCCTGCGCACCACCCTCTCCGCGTGCACCTCGTTCTTCGTGTGCCTGTACGCGCTGGACCGGCCGGTGGCGGCGACGTACGCGCTGTTCGCCGCGGTGTCGATGGCGGCCCTCTCCCACATCCCCGGCACCGGACGCCAGCGGGCGGCGGTCATGGTCAGGGCGACGCCCACCGCATGGGTGCTGCTGACCATCGGCACCTATCTCGCGATCCGTACCTGGAGCGCCGTCGTCGGCATGCTCCTGATCGGCTTCTTCCTCGCCTTCGTGGCGGCCGCCGGGCCCCGCGCCGCGGGCGCCGCGCCCGGCCTGCAACTGCTCTACATCCTGCCGTGCTTCCCGCCCTACGCCCCCGACACCCTGCTGGAACGCCTCGGGGGAGCCACCCTCGGCCTTCTGCTCCTGGTCCTCGCCGAGATCTTCGTCCTGCCCGAGGCGCGCGGGCCGACCTACCGGCACCTGGCCGCCGGCGCGGCCGACACCGCCGCCCGCTGCGTCGCCGAGCTGGGCCGGGCTCCGTACACGCTGTCCGCCGCCTCCGCGGAGACGGCCACGGCGGCCGGCGGGTCGCTGCGGCCCTTCCGGGTCGGCGAGGCCGACCGTCCCGCCGGTCCGGGCCTGCGCGACCGGGCCCTGTCCCACATGGGCCTGGCCGCCCGCACGCTCCTCGCCCGCCTGGTGAACCTGCCCCCGCCACCCCCGCCCCCGAGCCCGGTGCCGATGGAGCAGGAGACCGAGGTGCTGACCGCCGTCGGCCGGGCCGTCACCGAGACCGCGGACCTGCTGGACGGCAGGGCCACCACCACCGAAGCGGCCGATGTCCTGCGGACCGTACGGGAGCGGGCCACCGCCTCGGCGGCGCGGGAGGCACCCACGACCGCCGCGCGGGGCCGTCGGCGGGCGGCGGTGCTGGAGGTGGCGGACGCGGCCGTGGCCCTGGCGACGGCCGCCGAGCTGGCGGTACGGGGTCGGCACGCGCGGCTGCCCGAAGACGTCGACTCGGGCCGGTTCTGGTACGCGGGCAAGCGCGCGCCGCGCCTGTGGTGGCACCGGCTGGCCGGACACGCCGGGCCACGCTCCGTGTACTTCCAGAACGCCGTCCGGATCAGCCTCGCGCTGGCGGCCGCCCGTACGGTCGCGGGGTTGGACTCGTTGCCCCACGGCTTCTGGGCGATGCTGGCCGTCCTCAGCCTGACCCGGACCACCGCCGCCCAGACCCGGGAGACGGTACGCGTGGCGATCACCGGCACCATGCTCGGCGCCTTGGCGACGGGATTGCTGCTGGCCCTGATCGGCGGCCACACCACCGTCTACGCGATCGCCCTGCCGTTCGTGATGCTCACCGCGTTCCGGGTGGGGCCGGTCCGGGGCGTGGGCTGGGCCCAGGGCATGTTCACCCTCGTGGTGGCCTTCGTCTTCGCCCAGCTGACGCCCGTGACCTGGCAGCTGGCCGAGGTCAGGATCCTGGACGTGATCATCGGCAGCCTGATCGGGGTGGTGTTCGGCGTGCTCGCCTGGCCGCGCGGGGCGCAGCGGGAGCTGCACCGGGCGGTCGCCCTGCTGCTGACGACGGAGGCCGAGACGGTCGAGCGCACCACGGCCGCCGTGCTGGAGGGAGGGCCGGGGCACGTCCCCGACGACCGACCGCTCCAGCACGCGCTGACCATGGCGGAGTCCGCGTTCGCGCAGCACCAGAGCGAGCCACGGACGACCGAGGAGCCGACCACGGACTGGCAGGCGGCCATGATGTCGGGCCACCACGTGCTGTGGGGCTCGCGGCGGCTGTTCGTCCGCGGCGGTCCGGCCGTCGGGCCGGCGAACAGTGTCCGGCTGGACCACCGGGCGGCCGGGGTGGTCACGCGGATGCGGGAGGCGGCCGAGTGGGCGGGAGCGGGGGCCGGAGAGGCTGCGGAGGCCGGGGATCCGCGGAGCGCGCCGCCCGGGCCCGCCGGACCCGCCGTGGACGGTCCGCCGGGGCTCTCCTCGCCGCGGTTCTTCGCCACGCTCGCCTGGCTCAACTCCCTCGACGTCGACGTCGACCGGATGACGGCCGCGGACCACCCGTCCGGCCCATCGGGTCCGAACGGCTCGTCGGGTGCCTCGGGGGCGGACGGCTCGGGTCCGTCGGCTGCGGACGGTTCAGCGGGTCCGTCGGGTCGGCCCGGCCCGTCGGGTCCTCCCTGAGCCGCCGAAATAAGTTGCACGAGACGTATCGTCTCGTTTACCGTTCGATCATGACCACAGCGAAGCCCGCCCACATCGCCATGTTCTCCATCGCCGCCCACGGGCACGTGAACCCGAGCATCGAGGTGATCCGCGAGCTCGTGGCCCGCGGTCACCGCGTCAGCTACGCCATCCCCGCCTCCTTCGCCGAGAAGGTCGCGGAGACCGGCGCCACGCCCGTGATCTACACCTCCACCCTTCCCACCGACGACGATCCTGAGGCCTGGGGAACCGAACTCATCGAGAACCTGGAACCGTTCCTGAGGGACGCCGTCCAGGCGCTCCCGCAGCTCGCCGCCGCCTTCGAGGGCGACGAGCCCGACCTCGTCCTGCACGACATCACCTCCTACCCCGCGCCCGTGCTCGCCCACCGATGGGGGATCCCCGCCGTCTCCTTCTCCCCGAACCTGGTCGCGTGGGAGGGGTACGAGGAGGAGGTCGCCGAGCCGTTGTTCGCCGAGCTGAAGGCCTCCGAGCGGGGACGGGCGTACTACGCCGCCTTCGCCGCCTGGCTCACGGAGAACGGCCTCGGCGACGACGTCGACCGCTTCCAGGGCCGCCCGCGGCGCAGCGTCGTCCTCATCCCCCGGGCGCTCCAGCCGCACGCCGACCGCGTCGACCGGTCCGTGTACACCTTCGTCGGTGCCTGCCAGGGCGATCGCAGCGCCACCCAGGGGACCTGGCGGCGGCCCGCGTCGGCCGAGGGCAAGAAGGTCGTACTCGTCTCGCTCGGCTCCACCTTCACCAACCAGCCGGCCTTCTACCGCGCCTGTATCGAGGCTTTCGCGGACCTGCCCGACTGGCATCTCGTCCTCCAGATCGGCACGTTCACCGACGAGGCGGACCTGGGTCCGGTCCCCGCCGGGGTGGAGGTCCACCGCTGGGTCCCGCAGCTGGACATCCTGCGCCAGGCCGATGCCTTCATCACCCACGCGGGCGCCGGCGGCAGCCAGGAGGGGCTCGCCACCGCCACCCCGATGGTCGCCGTCCCGCAGGCCGTCGACCAGTTCGGCAACGCCGACATGCTCGTCTCCCTCGGCGTGGCCCGACATGTCCCGATGGCGGACGCCGACGCCACCACCCTGCGCGAGGCGGTCCTCGAACTGGTCGCCGACCCCGAGGTCGCCGCCCGCGCCGAAGCCGTCCGCGCCGCGATGGCCTCCGAGGGCGGCACACGTCAGGCGGCCGACCTCGTCGAGGCCGAATTGTCGTAGGCGGGTTCTAGGGTGCGCCCATGACGAAGACGGTGACGAAGACGACGAAGACGACGAAGTCGACGACGCGCAGGTACGCGGCCCTGCTGCGCGGGATCAATGTCGGCGGGAACAAGAAGGTCCCGATGGCGGAGCTGCGTACGCTGCTGGACGGGCTCGGCCACGGCGACGTGCAGACGTACCTGCAGAGCGGCAACGCCGTCTTCAGCAGCGCGCGGCAGGATCCGAGCGCCCTCGCCCGGGAGCTGGAGGCGGCCATCGAGGGGCACTTCGGCTTCCCCGTGGCGTGCCTGGTGCTGGACGGCGCGTACCTGCGCGCCGTCGCCGAGGCCTGCCCGTTCCCGGCGGCGGAGCTTCAGGGCAAGCAACTGCACGTCACCTTCTGCTCCGCGCAGCCCGGGCCGGAACGCTTCGCCGCGCTCGACGAGGCGGCGTACCTCCCCGAGGAGTACCGGATCGGCGAGCGCGTCATCTACCTCCACGTCCCCGAGGGCCTGGGCCGCTCCAAGCTCGCCGAGGCCCTCGCCAAGCCCGCCGTGGTCAAGGGCCTCGACGTGACCACCCGCAACTGGAACACCGTGGCCAAGCTCGTGGAGCTGACCTCGGCCTGAGCTCGGCCGGACGAACCCGACCGGCCGGCGGAAGTACCCCGGGCAACGCGCGCCCCCGTCCGCACGGCAGTTCGTCTTGCCCCGACGCAGACCCCGGCGGCCGGATGTGCCAGGCTCGTGGCATGCGTTACATCATCATCGGCGCGGGCGCGGTCGGCGCCACCATCGGCGGACGGCTCGCGGAGGCGGGCGGCGAGGTGGTCCTCGTCGCCCGCGGCGCGCACGCGCAGGCCCTGCGGGCCGAGGGGCTGCGGCTCACGACGGCCGACGGGACCCGGGTCCACCGGCTGCCCGTGGTCACCGAACCGGACGAACTGGGTGAACTGCGCCCCGACGACGTGCTGTTGCTGTCGGTGAAGACCCAGGACGCCATCGCGGCGCTCGACGCGTGGGGCGACGCGGAGGTCGTGGGCGGCGGTACGGCCGCACAGCGCCTGCCGGTGCTGTGCGCGCAGAACGGCGTCGAGAGCGAGCGGCTGGCGCTACGGCGCTTCGCGCGCGTGTACGGGGTGTGCGTATGGCTGCCCGCCACCTTCCTGGAGCCGGGCGTGGTCTCGGCGCTGTGCGCGCCGCTGACCGGCATCCTGCACGTGGGCCGGGCGGCGGGCGGCACGGACGACCTGGCCCGGGCGGTCGCGGCGGACCTCGCCAAGGCCGGCTTCGGGGCGCCGGCGGCCCCGGACGTGATGCGCTGGAAGTACGCGAAGCTGCTGGGGAACCTGGGCAACGCGATCCAGGCGACCACCGGACCGGAGCCGGACCCGGCGAAGGCGGCGCTGTTGCTGCGGGCCGTCCGCGAGGGCAAGGCCGCCTTCCGGGCCGCGGGTGTCCCGTACGCCTCGGACGCCGAGCAGGCGCTGGCCCGCGACGGCAAGGTGGAGCAGCCGGCCGGCCTGCGGGGCGGCTCGTCCTGGCAGAGCCTGGCCCGCGGCACGGGCTCGGTGGAGGCGGACTATCTCAACGGGGAGATCTCCCTGCTGGGCCGGCTGCACGGGGTGCCGACACCGGTCAACGACGTGCTGCGGCACGCGGCGAACATCTTCGCCCGGGAGGGCCTGCCGCCGGGCGCGATGTCGATCGAGGACCTGACGGCCCTCGCGGACGAGGCGACGGCCCGCCTCTGACGGTTCCACCGCAGAACGCCCCCGCTGAGGCGTCGGCCGAGCGCCCCGGCCGAAGGCGCCCGCCGAGCGCCCCCATCGAGCGCGTCCGCCGAGCGCCCCTGCAGAACGCGCCCCCGCCAGACCCGGTGAGGCCCGCTGCCGGAGCGCGTCGCCGTTCGGCGGGCGGGGCAGGGACGGCCGGGGATACGCTGAAGAGGAGTCTCTCCGTCCGCCGGTCCTCGCCGCAGTGCTTCGACCGCAGCGGCCGTGTCCGGCCCGGACATCGACCCGGGCCCGGACCCGGGCTTCGCCCCGGGCCCCGAGCACACCGGTCGCCGGCGGGCGGTCCGTGACACGACCGCCGTCGTGAGGGGGATCGATCCCCGTGGACCTCAACACGATCACCGAAGTCGTCCGACGCCCGCCGGACCGGCCCGGCGCGGACTGGCGCGAGGGCGACGCCTGGCTCGCCGGCGGGACCTGGCTGTTCTCCGCGGAGCAACCGGACCTGCGCCGCCTCGTCGACCTGACCTCCTTGCGCTGGGCCCCCCTCGTGCCGGGCGACAAGGGCTTGGAGATCGGCGCGACCTGCACCGTCCGTGACCTCTACGCCTTCGCGCCCCCGGCCGACTGGACCGCGGCCCCGCTCATCGCGACGAGCTGCGAGGCGTTCCTCTCCTCGTTCAAGGTCTGGAACGCGGCGACCGTCGGAGGCAACATCTGCATGTCGCTGCCGGCCGGACCCATGATCACGTTGACGGTCGCGCTGGAGGCCCGGTACGAGCTGTGGGCCCCGAACGGGACGACACGCACCGTCGACGCCCTCGACTTCGTGACCGGAGACCACCGCAACGTCCTCACGCCCGGGGAGCTCCTGCGGCGCGTCGAGATTCCCGCGCACGCCCTGCGCAAACACGCCACGCACCGCCGGTTCACGCTCACCCGCCTCGGCCGCTCGACGGTGTTCCTCATCGGCACGCGCACCCCCGGGCGCGGCGACCTGAGGCTCACCGTCACCGCCGGCACCACCCGGCCCGTGCACATGGTGTTCGACACCATGCCCGACGCCCCGACCCTCCAGCAGAGCATCGACGTCATCCCCGCCGACCTCTGGTTCGACGATCCGAACGGTACTCCCGGCCACCGGCGCCATCTCACGAAGTACTACGCCGAAGAGATCCGCCGTGAACTCTCCGCAGGGGGTGCGTCATGACGTACCGGGTGAACGGCAACACCTTCGACGAGGAGCCGGCCCCCGGCCAGTGCCTGCGTACCTTCCTGCGCTCGCTCGGCCACCACGGTGTCAAGAAGGGCTGTGACGCCGGAGACTGCGGCGCCTGCACGGTATGGCTGGACGGCGCTCCCGTGCACAGCTGCATCACCCCCGCCTTCCGCGCGAACGGCCACGAGGTCACCACCATCGAGGGGCTGGGATCACCCGGCGGCCTGCACCCCGTGCAGCGGCAGTTCCGTGACGCCCCGGGATTCCAGTGCGGCTTCTGCACGGCAGGGATGATCATGACCTCGGCGACCTTCACCGAGGCCCAGAAGGCCGATCTGCCCCGGGCGCTGAAGGGCAACCTCTGTCGCTGCACCGGCTACCGGGCGATCGAGGACGCCGTGCGAGGCCTCGTCGGCGTGGAGAGCGCGGAGCCGGGGAAGGCGGTGGGAAGGAGCGTCGGCGCACCCGCGGCCGACGACGTGGTGACCGGTCGCGCCGAGTTCACGATGGACACCCGGATGGACGGCATGCTGCACCTCAAGGTGCTGCACTCGCCGCACGCCCACGCCCGGATCCTCTCGATCGACAAGAGCGCCGCCCTCGCGGTGCCCGGCGTGCAACGGGTCTACACCTGGAAGGACGTGCCGCGCAGGGCCTTCACCACGGCGATCCACACCGACCACCTCGTCGACCCCGACGACACCTACATCCTCGACGACACGGTGCGCTTCGCGGGCCAGCGCGTCGTCGCGGTCCTCGCCGACACGCCAGGGGCCGCCGAGGAGGGCTGCCGAAGGGTCGCCGTCGAGTACGAGGTGCTGCCCGCGGTGTTCGACCCCGAGGCGGCCATGGCCGACGGGGCCCCGCAGATCCACGGCGCGGACGACCCCTTCGTCCGCGACCCCGTCCGCAACATCCTCCTCGAAATCCATTCGCACATCGGCGACGTCGACGCCGGGTTCGCCGAGGCCGACGTCATCCACGAAGCCACGTACTCCTCACCGCGCGTGCAGCACGCGCACCTGGAGACCCATGGCTCGATCGCCTGGATGGAGGACGGACGCCTCAACGTCCGCACCAGCTCGCAGTCACCCTCCATCGCCAAGGTCAAGCTCGCCCACCTGTTCGCGCTGCGTCCCGACCAGCTCCGGGTGTTCTGCAAACGCGTGGGCGGCGGGTTCGGCGGCAAACAGGAGGTCATCTCGGAGGATCTGGCCGCGCTCGGCGCGCTGGACACCGGCCGGCCCGTGTGCTTCGAGTACACGCGCGAGGAGGAGTTCACCACGGCCTCGCCGCGGCACCCGATGACGCTCACCGTCAAGCTGGGCGCGAAGGCGGACGGCACCCTCACGGCATTCCAGGTCCGCAACGTGTCCGACACGGGCGCCTACGGGAACCACGGCGGCGAAACGCTGTTCGCGGGCGGCGCGGCCGTCATGATCTACCGCTGCCCCAACAAGAAGTACGACGCGTACTCCGTCTACACCAACACCGTGCCGAGCGGGGCACTGCGCGGCTACGGGATGACGCAGCCGGCCTTCGCCGTGGAATCGGCCATGCACGAACTGGCCCTCGCCCTGCACATGGACCCGTTCGAACTGCGCCGCCGCAACATCGTGCGGCCGGGCGACCCGCTCGTGGCCATGCACGACGGTCCCGACGACGTGATGTTCACCGAGGACGGCCTCGCGAAGTGCGTCGACCTGGTGGACCGAGCCCTGGCCCGGACGGCGGACCAGGACCCGCACCTCGGCCCCGACTGGCTCGTCGGGGCGGGCGTCGCGGCCTCCCTGCACGAGACCGCGCCCCCGACCGAACACATCTCCGAGGCCTGGGTGACGCTGGGCGACGACCTCATGTACGAGGTCGCCGTCGGCACGGTCGAGTTCGGCGAGGGCACCTCGACCGCCCACGTCCAGATCGCGGCCCAGCAGTTGGGCACCACCACGTCGAGGATCCGCCTGGTGCAGTCCGACACCGACCGCACGGGATTCGACACCGGGGCCTTCGCCAGCGCGGGCCTGTTCGTGTCCGGCAACGCGGTCCTGCGGGCGGCGGGCGCCGTGCGCGACCGCATCGTGGAGTTCGCCGCCGCCCGGACGGGCATCCACCCCGTCATGTGCTCGATGGACGACGACGGCGTCGTCTGCGGGGACCACCGCGTCTCGCTGGCCGAACTCGTCGCGTCGGCGCGGGCGCGCGGCATCCGCTTCACCGCCGCCCGCAAGGCCTACGGATCGCCGCGCAGTGCCGTCTCCAACGCGCACGGGTTCCGGATCGCGGTCCACCGGGTGACCGGTGAGATCCGTGTCCTGCACAGCGTCCAGGCGGTCGACGCCGGTGTCCTGATCAACCCCGCCCAGGTCCGCGGACAGGTGGAGGGCGCCGTCGCCCAGGGAATCGGTTTCGTGCTGACCGAGAACTTCCGGATCGACGAGAACGGGGTCATGGTCAATCCGAACCTCCGCAACTACCGCATCCCCACCTACGCAGACGTCCCGCGCACCGAGGTCCTCCTGGTGGACTCGGCCGACTCCGTCGGCCCGATGCGCTCGAAGGGCATGGCCGAATGCAGCATCAACCCGGTGGCCCCCGCCCTCGCCAACGCCCTGCAGGACGCGACGGGGATCCGCTACCGGTCGTTGCCGCTGACACCCGACCGGATCTACAGCCGGCTCGGCGAGAAGCAGCCGCTCCCGAAGGCCTCAAGCACATGAACACCGAGAACAGCCACGCAGCGGACGCCGAGGCCACGGCGATCATCGCGCAGAAGGTGCTGCCGGGCCGGGAGCGGGAGTACGAGGAGTGGCAGCAGGGCGTCAACACCGCCGCCTCCGCCTACGACGGGTACCTCGGCGTCGAGGTCGCCCCGCCCACCTCCCTCCAGCCCGAGTGGGTCATCGTCTACCGCTTCGACTCGGTACCCCACCTGCAGGCGTGGATCAACAGCTCCACCCGGCAGCAGCTCCTGGAGGTAGGGGACCGCTACCTCGACGGACCCGGAACCCAACAGGTGGTGAGCGGCCACACCCCCTCGCAGGACGCGTCGGTGACCGTCGTCATCACCCACCGCGTGCACCCGGAGCACGTCGAGGACTTCCTCGCGTGGCAGCGCCGCATGGCCGAGGAGGAGAGCAGGTTCGAGGGCTTCCGCGGCAGCGAGTTCTTCCCGCCCGTCGACGGCCTCCAGGACGAGTGGACCACCTTGTACCGCTTCGACAACGCCCAGCATCTCGACGCCTGGCTGACGTCGGACCGCAGGCGCAAGGTCCTCGCCGAGGGGAAGGACTACGACTTCGACCTGCGCACCGTCGACAACTCCTTCGGCAGCTGGTTCGCCTTCGAGGAGAACGGCCGGGAAGGACCCCCACCGTCGGTCACCAAGACCGCCGTCGCCGTCTGGGTCGGTCTCTATCCGACCGTCGTCCTGCTGGCGCTCGCCACGTCCCCGCTGGGGATGCCCCTGTGGCTCGGACTGCTCGTGGGCAACCTGCTGTCGAGCTTCGTCATGAGCTTCGTGACCATGCCCTACTACGTGAACCCGCTGCTCGGAAGGTGGTTGCGCCCGACGCCGGACGAACCGGCGACCAAGGCCAACCTCATCGGCGTCGGCATCGTCGTCGCCCTGCTCGCCTTCTGGGTGCTGGTCTTCTACCTGGTGACCACCCAGATCTGGCACCTGCCCTGACTCCGGCGCCGCTTGGCCCATCCGGATGACCCGGCGGTGCGCCGGTGCCGGCAGGAGCGGGGGCACGGGCAGGCTCGGGGCTCGTACCCGAACACCTCGGCCCAGAGCCCGGACGGACGGCCCCGATGAGCGCGATGGACGCGGCGGCGGCGCCGCGCGAGCGGGAGAGCCGCCACGCCGCCTGGCTGGAGCTGTTCTTCGACCTCGTCTTCGTGGCCTTCGCCGCCCAGCTCTCGCACGAGCTGCACGGCGACCCGGGGCTACGGGACTTCGCCGTGTTCCTCGGGCTCTTCTTCCCGCCGTGGTGGATGTGGATCAACCTCACGGTCTCGGCGAACCTCTTCGAGGACGACGGGGCCCACCGCCGGCTCCTGATGCTCTTCGCCATGCTCTGCCTGGCCGCCATGGCCGCCGCCGTCCCCGAGGCCGACAGCACCCGCGGCGCCGTGTATGCCCTCGGGTACGCGGGCACCCGGCTGGTCCTCCTCGGACTGTGGTGGCCCGCCACCCGCTTCCCCGCGCCGGACCGGGTCCCCCGCTGGCGGCCACTGAGTTACTGCCTGCTGTCCGGGCTGCTGTGGGCGGCCTCCGCGGCCGTCCCCTCGCCCTGGCGGTACGCGATGTGGGCGGTCCTGATCGCCGCCGAGATGGTCCTGCTGCTCACCGCCCGGGGTCGTGGTGTCCCCGGACGGCTCGACACCGGGCACCTCGTGGAGCGGGTCGGGCTGTTCGTCATCATCGTGCTCGGCGAGTCCGTGCTGGGCCTGGTGACCTCGATGGACGACGCGTGGACCGTCCGGGCCGCGGTGGTCGCGGTGCTCGGGTTCGTCCTGCTGGCCGCGCTGTGGTGGTCGTACTTCGACTTCGGCTCGACGACGGCGGAGCTGATGCTCGGCTCGGCCGAAGGCATGCGGGCGTACCTGCTGGCCCGTGACGTCGGCGGGTTCCTGCACTACTTCGTGACCGCGGGGATCCTCTGCATGGCGGCCGGACTGGCCACCGCGGTCGAGGAATCGGGCCACGCCCACCTCGCCCGGGGCGCGGTATGGGCGCTGGCCGGCGGCCTGGCCCTCTACCACGCGGCCCATGCCGTCATCGCCCTGCGCTTCGGCCGGAGCCCCGCGGCCGTCGCGGTCTGGGCCGTGCCCGGCATCGCGATCCCGGTCCTGGTGGCGATGGCCTCGGACGCCCTCGCGCCCTGGCTGGTGGTGCTGCTGCTCGCCGCCGAGGCGATCGCCCACCTGCTCTACGCCCGCACCCTGTCGGCCCGCCGCCGCAAGGCGACCGCCTAGGCCGACAGGGCCGGCAGGCGGGCGGGCGTCGTCGCGGCCGCGTCGAAGCGGCGCAGTATCAGGCGGGCCAGTTCCGGGGCCGCGCCCAGGACGTCGGCGACGACGTCCGCGCCCGCGGCCTCGGCGCCGGCCGTGATCCGGTCCGGGAGACGGCCCGGGGCGATGACGTACGGGGCCACCGCCACCCGTTCGAAGCCCTCGGCGCGCAGGGCCCGTACGGCATCCTCCGTACGGGGCAGAGCGGCGGAGGCGAACGCAGGCCGCACGGCACACCAACCGGTGCGCCGCCACTCCCGCGCGGTTTCAGCGATCACTGCGATCGCCTCCGGGTCCGTGGAGCCGGCGGCCGCGAGCACCACGGCGGTGGTGGCGCGGTCCGCCGGGGTGAGGCCGGCTTCGCGGAGCCGGCGTTCGAGGGCGGTCAGCAGGAGCGGGGACGGCCCGAGGACGTCCGCCACCCGCACCGACAGCCCCGGCAGGCGCGAGGTCGACTCGGCGAGCGCCGCCGGGATGTCGGACTTCGCGTGGAAGGCGCGGGTCAGCAGCAGCGGGAGCGCCACGACCTCCCGTACGCCGGACAGGTAGAGCGAGGACAGGGCCTGCCCCACCGTCGGGGTGTTGAAGTCGAGGAAGGCCGTCTCCACGCGCAGCCCCGACCGCAGCGCCCGCACCCGCTCGGTGAGGGCGTGCACGGTCGCCGCGTGCCGCGGGTCGCGGCTGCCGTGGGCGATGACCACAAGGGCGCGGGACATGGCGATCAGCTCTTCGCCAGCAGACCGCGGCTGCGCAGCACCCACCGCTCGACCGGGCTGAAGATCAGCAGGTCGATGGCGATGCCGACCACCAGGATCAGGATGATCGCGAGGAACACGCCCGGCAGGTCGATGTTGTTGCGGCCGTTCTCCAGCAACTGGCCCAGGCCCAGGCCCAGGTCCGGCGAGGAGGCGATGATCTCCGCGGCCATCAGCGAGCGCCAGGAGAAGGCCCAGCCCTGCTTCAGACCGGCCAGGTAGCCGGGCAGCGCGGCCGGCATGACGATGTGCCGGGCCCCGGCGAGACCGGTGGCACCCAGGGTGCGGCCGGCCCGCAGGTACAGCGGCGGGATCTGGTCGATGCCGGAGACGAGGCCGTTGGCGATGGACGGGACGGCGCCCAACAGGATCACCGTGAACATCATCGCGTCGTTCAGGCCGAACCACAGGACGGCCGGCGGCACCCAGGCCACCGACGGCAGCGACTGCAGGCCCTGCAGGATCGGGCCGATCGCGGCGCGGACGAACTTCACCCGGGCGACGAGCAGACCGAGCGGGGTACCGATGGCCAGAGCCAGCAGGAAGCCGAGCAGACCGCGGGAGACGCTGGTCCAGATGACCTCCAGCAGCGTGCCCTTGAGCCACATGTCGGACAGGCTGTCCCACACCGCGGACAGCGCGGGGAGCTTGGTCTCCTCGGTGACGTGCGTCGCGACGAGGACCTGCCAGACCAGGAGCACCAGGCTCACGGCCAGGACCGGCGGGAAGACCTTCTTGACGAGGATCTCGCGGATCGGGGTGCGGTGCGTCTGGACCGCGTCGAGGGCGTCGAGGCCCGCCTCCAGGCCGGCCAGGTCGTCGCTCTTGCCCGTGGCCTTCGAAGTGATGTCAGTGCTGGCCATGGCGGCGGATCTCCCCACGCAGGTGTTCAGTGATCTCCAGGGACAGTTCCGCGACGTCCGCGTCCTCGATGCGGCGCGGCTGAGGGATGTCCACGGTCCATTCCTTCGCGACCCGGCCGGGCCGGGAGGAGAGCAGGACCACGCGCTGGGCGAGACGGACGGCCTCGCGCACGTTGTGGGTGACGAAGAGGACGGACAGGCCGGTCTCTTCCCAGATGCGGGTGAGTTCGCCGTGCAGGACGTCCCGGGTGATGGCGTCGAGGGCCGCGAACGGCTCGTCCATCAGCAGCAGTCGGCTGTCCTGGGCGAGCGCCCGGGCCAGCGCCACGCGCTGGCGCATACCGCCCGACAGCTCGTGCACGCGCTTGCCGTACGAGCCGCCGAGTCGGACCAGCTCCAGCAGCCGCTCGGCCTCCGGGCGGCGCTCGGCCTTGGCCACCCCGCGCAGGCGCAGGGCGAGTTCGATGTTCTTGCCCGCGGTCAGCCACGGGAAGAGGGCGTGCTCCTGGAACATCAGCGCCGGACGGCCGCCGGGGGTCTCCATGGACCCCGCGGACGGCTTGTCCAGACCCGCGACCAGGTTCAGCAGCGTGGACTTCCCACACCCCGAGGCACCCAGGATGGTGACGAACTCGCCGGGAGCGACATCGAGACTGATGTCGTCCAGGACGAGCTGCGATCCGGCCGGGCCGGAGAAGGACTTCGAGACGTGCTCGATGCGGGCAGCGTGCGACTGCTCCCGGGTGGAGCCCTCGGCAGCCTTGGCGAACGTGGTGGCCATGGTCGTCACCTCCTGGGTTTGCTGGATTGCGGGATTACTTGGCGCCGAGACCGGCGTCGGAGACCTCGGGCTTGCCGGCGGCCTTCAGCACCTTGTTCAGGAGCGTGAGGTCATAGATGCCGGCCAGCTCGGGCTGCTCGATGAGCTTGGCCTTGACCGCCCACTCCGACTGCGTCTTCAGCGTCGAGGCCAGCGGGTCGTCGGTGATGGCGATGCTGGGCCATGCCGGGTCGATGATCTTCGCGTCGAGCGCCTTGCCGCTGTCCGCCTCCAGCTTGGCGTTGGCGGAGGCCTTCGCCTTGTCCTGGTTGGCGTGGATCCAGTCGTTGGTCTTCACCGTGCCGCGCAGTACGGCCTCGACCACGTCGGGGTGCTCCTTCAGGAACTTCTGCGACACGATGATGTTCGTGATGACGAACTTCTTGTCGGGCCACAGGGCGGTCTCGTCGAGGAGGACGGAGCCGCCGTCGGAGACGAGCTTGGAGGCCGTGGGCTCCGGCACCCAGGCGCCGTCGATCGAGCCCTGCTTGAAGGCGTCCGGGGTCACCTTGTTGTCCGTGCGGACGACGGAGACGTCACCCTTGCCGGACTCGGGGTCGACCTTCCAGCCCTTCTCCGCGATCCAGTTGAGGAACGCGACGTCCTGCGTGTTCCCCTTCTGCGGAGTGGCGATCTTCTTGCCCTTGAGGTCGTCCAGGGTCTTGATCTTGTCCGGGTTCACGACGAGCTTGACGCCGCCGGAGGCGGAACCGGAGATGATGCGGAGGTTCGAGCCCTTGGACTTCACGTAGGCGTTGATCGACGGCGAGGGGCCGATGAAGCCGATGTCGAGAGAGCCGCCGTTGAGGGCTTCGATCTCGGACGGGCCGGCGTTGAAGGACTGTGGCTTGATCTTGGTGCCGTTCAGTTCCTTCTCGATCAGGCCTTCCTGGAGGCCGACCAGCGCGGTGGCGTGCGTCAGGTTGGGGAAGTACCCGATACGGACCTCGGAGGCGGAGAGCTTCTTGCCGGAGTCGGCCGCGTCGGCGGCCTTCGGCTCGTCCTTCTTGGCCTCGGAGCCGTAGCCGCAGGAGGCGAGCGCACCGATCAGGAGCGGCAGAGCGGCAGCGGCGACGACACTGCGGCGGAGCGTGGTACGGGGCTTACGGGTGCTGGCGGTGGCAGGCACGGGAGGACTTCCTCTCGTGACGGCGTCATCTCATGACGCACGTCTTCGTTTGTGGAACGAGGTCGGGTACGGCTCGTGGGGGGTGTGGGCGCGCATGCGGTGCGCGTACGTCATCGCGCACATCGCGCCACCCCTCCCTGGCCGCTGCCGAGGACGCCGCTGCCTACGCGGCCGCCCTCCTTCGCGAAGGTCGAGTAGATGTCGGGAAGCATGAGTTAGAAGTCCCAACCTTCCTCGTCGGCCCGGACGGTCGTCTCGGCGCGGGAGGCGAAGGACTCGCCCGCCATGCCGGCCGCCAGGGTGGTTCCGTCGGCCGGGTCGATCAGGAGGAAGGACCCGGTGCGGCGCGAGTCGGCGTACGCGTCGAGCGCGAGCGGCTCGGCGGTACGGACGACGACACGGCCGATGTCGTTCGCCACCAGCTGTCCGGGGTTCGGGTGCTGGGACAGGTCGTCCAGGGTCAGCCGCGAGGGGATCTCCTTGACGATCGCCTTGACCGTGCGCGTCGTGTGCTTGATCAGCACCCGGGCGCCCACGGCCAGCGGCTGGTCGGCCACGTGGCAGACCGTCGCCTCGACGTCCTGCGTGGTGGCCGGGGCGCTCGCGGACGGCGCGATCAGGTCGCCGCGCGAGATGTCGATGTCGTCCTTCAGCCGCAGGGTCACCGACTGCGGGGCCCAGGCGATGTCCACGCTCTCGCCGAGCGCGTCGATGCCCTCGATGACCGAGGTCCGGCCGGACGGCAGGACGGTCACGGCCTCGCCGACGCGCAGCACGCCGGAGGCGATCTGGCCCGCGTAGCCGCGGTAGTCGGGGTGCTCGGCGGACTGCGGACGGATCACGTACTGCACCGGGAAACGCGCCGGGCAGGCCGTCAGGTCGTGGCTGACCGGGACGGTCTCCAGGTGCTCCAGGACCGTCGGGCCGCCGTACCAGTCCATGTTCGCGGACGGCTCCACCACGTTGTCGCCGGCCAGGGCCGAGATCGGGATCGCGGTGATCTCCGGGACGCCCAGGTCCGAGGCGTACGCGGTGAACTCCTCGGCGATGGCCGCGAAGACGGACTCCTGGTAGCCCACCAGGTCCATCTTGTTCACGGCCAGGACCACGTGCGGGACGCGCAGCAGCGCGGCGACCGCCGCGTGCCGGCGGGTCTGCTCGATCACACCGTTGCGGGCGTCGACCAGGACCACGGCCAGGTCGGCGGTGGAGGCTCCGGTGACCATGTTCCGGGTGTACTGCACGTGCCCCGGGGTGTCCGCGAGGATGAACCGGCGGCGCGCGGTGGCGAAGTACCGGTACGCGACGTCGATGGTGATGCCCTGCTCACGCTCGGCCCGCAGGCCGTCGGTCAGCAGCGCGAGGTCGGGGGCGTCCTGGCCGCGCTGGGCCGAGACGGCCTCGACGGCCTCCATCTGGTCGGTCAGGACCGACTTGGAGTCGTGCAGCAGCCGGCCCACCAGGGTGGACTTGCCGTCGTCGACGGAGCCGGCGGTCGCGAAGCGCAGCAGTGTGGTCGCCGCGAGGTCGTCGAGTCCGACGACCTGATCGGTGGTGCTGGTCATGTCTAGAAGTACCCTTCGCGCTTGCGGTCTTCCATCGCGGCCTCGGACATCTTGTCGTCGGCGCGGGTGGCGCCCCGCTCGGTGAGGCGGGAGACGGCGATCTCGGCGATCACGGCGTCCAGCGTGACGGCGTCGGAGTCGACGGCGCCGGTGCAGGACATGTCACCGACGGTCCGGTAGCGGATGAGCCGCGTCTCGGGCGTCTCGCTCTCCTTCGGGCCGCCCCACTCGCCGGCCGTCAGCCACATGCCGTTGCGCAGGAACACCTCGCGCTCGTGGGCGAAGTAGATCTCCGGCAGCTCGATGCCCTCGCGGGCGATGTACTGCCAGACGTCCAGCTCGGTCCAGTTCGAGAGCGGGAAGACCCGCACGTGCTCGCCCGGGGCGTGGCGGCCGTTGTAGAGCTGCCACAGCTCGGGGCGCTGGCGGCGCGGGTCCCACTGGGAGAACTCGTCGCGCAGGCTGAACACCCGCTCCTTGGCGCGGGCCTTCTCCTCGTCGCGGCGGCCGCCGCCGAAGACGGCGTCGAACTTCAGGCTCTGGATCGCCTCGGTCAACGGCACGGTCTGCAGCGGGTTGCGGGTGCCGTCCGGGCGCTCGCGCAGCTTGCCTGCGTCGATGTAGTCCTGGACGGACGCCACGTGCAGGCGCAGGCCGTGCTTCTCGACCGTACGGTCGCGGTACTCCAGCACCTCGGGGAAGTTGTGACCCGTGTCGACGTGCAGCAGCGTGAACGGCACCGGCGCCGGCGCGAACGCCTTCAGCGCCAGGTGCAGCATGACGATGGAGTCCTTGCCGCCGGAGAACAGGATCACCGGCTTCTCGAACTCGCCGGCCACCTCACGGAAGATGTGCACGGCCTCGGACTCGAGGGCGTCGAGGTGCGACAGCGCGTAGGGCGCATCCGTCTCGTCGTGGACGTGTGCGACGGTCGTCGTCATGCCAGACCCCTCTCGGTGAGCAGCGCGTGCAGGGCCGAAGCCGACTCCAGCACGGTCTGCGTGTGCGACTCGATCCGCAGGTCCGGGGAGTCCGGCGCCTCGTACGGGTCGTCGACCCCGGTCAGACCGGAGATCTCGCCCGCCGCCTGCTTGGCGTACAGGCCCTTGACGTCACGCTCCGAGCAGACCTCGACCGGGGTGGCCACGTGGACCTCCAGGTACGAGGTGCCCTCGGCGGCGTGCCGCTTGCGGACGGCCTCACGGCTGTCCGCGAACGGCGCGATCACCGGCACCAGGGCCTTGACCCCGTTGCTCGCGAGGAGCTCGGCGACGAAGCCGATCCGCTGCACGTTGGTGTGGCGGTCCTCGCGGGTGAAGCCCAGCCCCGCGGAGAGGAACTCGCGGATCTCGTCCCCGTCGAGCACCTCCACCCGGTGGCCCTCGCCGCGCAGCCGCTCGGCCAGCGCGTAGGCGATCGTGGTCTTGCCCGCGCTCGGCAGCCCGGTCAGCCACACGGTGGCGCCCTGGTCGCTCACGCTCATCTGCTCTGTCTCCGTAAGTTCTTCGCCGGTCGTCATCAGCCGTGCAGTCCGCACTCGGTCTTGCCCCGCCCGGCCCACCGGCCGGCCCGCGCGTCCTCGCCCTCGGCGACGCGCCGGGTGCAGGGGGCGCAGCCGACGGAGGCGTAACCGTCCATCAGCAGCGGGTTGGTGAGCACGCCGTGCTCGGCGACGTACGCGTCCACGTCGTCCTGGGTCCAGCGGGCGATCGGGGAGACCTTGACCTTCTGCCGCTTCTCGTCCCAGCCGACCACCGGGGTGTTCGCCCGGGTCGGGGACTCGTCGCGGCGCAGGCCCGTCGCCCACGCGGTGTACGCCGTCAGGCCCTCTTCCAGCGGCTTGACCTTGCGCAGCGCGCAGCACAGGTCGGGGTCCCGGTCGTGCAGCTTCGGCCCGTACTCGGCGTCCTGCTCGGCGACGCTCTGACGCGGGGTCAGCGTGATGACGTTGACGTCCATCACGGCCTCGACCGCGTCACGGGTGCCGATGGTCTCCTCGAAGTGGTAGCCCGTGTCGAGGAAGACCACGTCCACACCGGGGAGGACCCGCGAGGCCAGGTGGGCGACGACCGCGTCCTCCATGGAGGAGGTCACGGCGAAGGTCTTGCCGAAGGTGTCGACCGCCCAGCGCAGGATGTCCGACGCCGAGGCGTCCTCCAGGTCCCGGCCGGCCTGCTCGGCCAGCGCCTTGAGCTCCCCGGCCGTGAGACGTACGTCTTGAGTGGTGGTCATATCCCGTCCCCTCCCGCTGATCCCGCTGATTCCGACCGAACGCCCCGGGCCAGCAGCCCGAGGTACTTCAGCTGGAAGGCTCGGTTGCAGGCCCTGCATTCCCACGCGCCGTGGCCCGTCTCGTTGGGAAACAGGTCCTCGTCGCCGCAGTAGGGGCAGTGGAACGGTGCGGCGCGCTCGCTCACGAGAGGCTCTTCTCGTCCGCGCGGGCGACCCATGCCGCGAAGCGCTCGCCGTCCTCGCGCTGCTCCTCGTAGTGCTTGACGACCCGCTCGACGTAGTCGGGCAGACCCGCCGAGGTGACCTTGAGGCCGCGGACCTTGCGGCCGAAGCCGGCCTCCAGGCCGAGGGCGCCGCCCAGGTGGACCTGGTAGCCCTCCACCTGGTTGCCGTCGTTGTCCAGGACCAGCTGGCCCTTGAGACCGATGTCCGCCACCTGGATACGGGCGCAGGCGTTCGGGCAGCCGTTGATGTTGATGGTGATCGGCTCGGCGAAGTCCGGCAGGCGGCGCTCCAGCTCGTCGATCAGCGAGGCGCCGCGCGCCTTGGTCTCGACGATGGCCAGCTTGCAGAACTCGATGCCGGTGCAGGCCATCGTGCCGCGGCGGAACGGGGACGGCTTGACCCGCAGGTCGAGCGCCTCCAGCGCCCCGACCACCGAGTCGACCTGGTCGGCCTCGATGTCGAGCACGATCATCTTCTGCTCGGCGGTGGTGCGCAGCCGGCCGGAGCCGTGCTGGGCCGCCACGTCCGCGATCTTGGTCAGGGTGGCGCCGTCCACGCGGCCCACGCGGGGCGCGAAGCCGACGTAGAACTTGCCGTCCTGCTGCTGGTGGACGCCCACGTGATCGCGCCACTGGCCGCTCGGCTGCGCGGGCGCCGGGCCGTCGGTCAGCTTGCGCTGCAGGTACTCGTCCTCCAGGACCTGGCGGAACTTGGCCGGGCCCCAGTCGGCGACGAGGAACTTCAGGCGGGCGCGGTTGCGCAGCCGGCGGTAGCCGTAGTCGCGGAAGATCGAGATGACGCCCTCGTAGACGTCCGGGACCTCGTCGAGCGAGACCCAGGTGCCCAGGCGCACACCCAGCTTCGGGTTGGTGGACAGACCGCCGCCGACCCAGACGTCGAAGCCGGGACCGTGCTCGGGGTGGTTCACGCCCACGAACGCGATGTCGTTGATCTCGTGCGCCACGTCGAGCAGCGGCGAGCCGGAGATCGCGGACTTGAACTTGCGGGGCAGGTTGGAGAAGTCCTTGTTGCCGACGATGCGGCGGTAGATCTCGTCGATGGCGGGGGTGCCGTCGATGATCTCGTCCCGGGCGATGCCGGCGACGGGGGAACCGAGGATGACGCGGGGCGTGTCACCGCAGGCCTCGGTGGTCGAGAGGCCGACGGCCTCCAGTCGGCGCCAGATCTCCGGGACGTCCTCGATCCGGATCCAGTGGTACTGCACGTTCTGCCGGTCGGTGAGGTCGGCGGTGCCGCGCGCGAACTCCTCCGAGATCTCGCCGATCACGCGGAGCTGCTCGGTGGTCAGCCGACCGCCGTCGATGCGCACGCGCAGCATGAAGTACTCGTCGTCCAGCTCCTCCGGCTCCAGGATCGCGGTCTTGCCGCCGTCGATCCCGGGCTTGCGCTGGGTGTAGAGCCCCCACCAGCGCATACGGCCGCGCAGGTCGTTGGGGTCGATCGAGTCGAAGCCGCGCTTGGAGTAGATCGTCTCGATGCGTGTCCGCACATTGAGACCGTCGTCGTCCTTCTTGAACTGCTCGTTGCCGTTGAGGGGCGTGTGGTGACCGACGGCCCACTGGCCCTCGCCGCGGTGACGGCCGGTCTTGCGGCGCGCGGCGGCTGCGGGTGCGGCTGCGGGCGTTTCGGGGGTGGCGGCCATGGCGGTACGTCCTTCTTCGGCGGCTCGAGGCAAGGGCAGGGGGAGGCGGCGGCGCTCCCCTGCGGGCTCGGCGACTCCGAGCGGGTGTGGCTGATTCCCGCTCCGCGCCGGGGTTGCCGGCGGGCAGGGCGGTACTACGGCCTCAGGGGGCTGGGCGGGTGATCGGCGCGTCCGCGGCGGCGGGGACGACGGCGATGTGCGGCGTGGCTGGTTCGGTCAGCGGGCCGGACAGATGGCGCTGGACATGCGGCCGAGGTCGACGTGCCGCCGACTCACCAAGGCAATTCCAGCTCCATTCATGGCGGAAGCGTGTCATGTGCCGATTGGAGGAGTCCACTACTGTCCACGATTCGGACGAACTCGTCTCGAATGATGGGATGGCGTGACGGGGGTCACGCAGGGAAGCCGGCCTCGGCCGGTCCAGGGGGCTCCGCCGGTCCAGGGGGCTCCGCCGGTCCAGGGGATCCACCCCTGGACCCCGCGCCTCGAACGCCGGCGAGGCTTGATCTCAGCCTCGCCGGCGTTCGAGGCGTGGAGGTGCGGGGGCGGGGCCCCGGCAGCGGCACCCCCGGTGGGCTCGGTCGACCGACCCCGGAGGGGTTACGCGCCGGGCCAGGGGCCCGGGGTCGGGGTCTCCACCTTGGACTCCGTCTCCGTCTTGAAGATCTTGAAGCCGCGCCGCTGGTAGTTGCTCATCGCCGTCGGCCCGTCCTGGCTGCACGTGTGCACCCATACCCGCCGGGTCGGCTCCAGCTCCGGCCAGCGCTCCGCCAGGGACCACGCCCGGGCGATGCCCACCGACAGCAGGTGCCCGCCGATGCGGCGGCCGCGGAAGTCGGGGAGGAGACCGAAGTACATGATCTCCACCACGCCGTCGTCCTGCGGGTCGAGTTCCACGTACCCGGCCGGCGTGCCCCGGTCGTACGCCACCCAGGTCTCCACGCCCGGCCGGGCCAGCTGCTCCACCCACTGCGCGCGGGTCAGGGCCAGCCGGTCCGTCCAGTGGATGTCGCCGCCCACCGACGCGTACAGGAAGCGGCTGAACTCGGGGGAGGGGACCTCGGCCCGCGCGATGGATATCTCCGGGCCCGCCGGAGCCGCCGGGACGAGGTCCGCGGGAGAGGTCATCTCCAGCGACCAGGTGGTGAGAGTGATGGTGCTCATGCAGCTCAGGGAATCATGCCGGGCCCCGTCCGGCCCAGGCGGGCCCGGACCACCGCGGGTGCGGTGGAGTGCGGGAGCAGCGCGGCGGGATCCTCGGGGCGGATCAGCTCCACCTCCACGTCCTGCGCGAACCGGTACGGCCGGTGGGTGAGGACGCCCGCCAGGTGCCGGCGTACGCGGGACAGCTCCGCGCGGACCGTCACCGTGCGCGTCGGGTCCCCGAACAGCTCCCCGGCCAGCTCCGCCGCCGAGCGCCCCCGCGGGCTCTCCGCCAGCAGGAACAGCAGCTCCGCGTGGCGCGGGCTCAGCTCCTGCGACCAGCTTCCGGAGGGGCCGTACACCGTCGCCGACCAGCACCCCGCCCGGCTGAGGTCCAGGACGATCCGGGTCACCGCCGCCGCTGTGTCGCGACCGCCCTGGTCGACCCGCAGCAGCCAGCCGCCGGGCAGCGGCTCCACCACGCACTCCCCGAGCCGCGGCACCCACACCCGGCCCGGCCCGAACGTCTTCGGCAGCGGGATCCGCTCGGCGGGCGCCAGGCCCGTCACCGCAGCCGTCCAGCCGTTCGGGTCCACGGCCAGCGCCCGCCCCGGCAGCCGGGCCAGCAAGGGCGCCGCGACCGTCCGCAGCCGTTCCAGCGACTCCAGGTGCCGCAGCCGCAGCTCCCGCTCCGCGAGCCGGGCCACCGAGCTCACCCACGCCAGCGTCGCCGGGTGCATGGTGGCCAGCGGGCCGCTGACGTCGACCACGCCCAGCAGCCGGCCGTCGCGCGGGTCCCGTAGCGGCGCCCCGGCGCAGGTCCAGTCGTGATGGCTGGAGACGAAGTGCTCGGCGGAGAACACCTGCACCGGGCGCCGGGCCACCAGGGCGGTGCCCACCCCGTTCGTGCCGACGACCGCCTCGTCCCAGTCGGCCCCGACCGCGAAGCCGAGCCGGTCCGCCTTGCGCAGGATGGACGAGTGGCCCTCGCGCCACAGCAGCCGCCCGTCGGCGTCCGCGACGACCATGATGTGCAGGGCCTCGTCCAGGGCGGGCAACAAGCCCTCGCGCAGCACCGGCAGGATCTCCCGGAGCGGCGACACGTGCCGCCGCTCCTCCGTCTCGGCGGCCGACAGCATCCGCGAGCGCGCGTCCCGGTCGGGGTGCACCCCGACGGCCAGCATCCGGCGCCAGGACTCCGCGATCTCCGGCCGGGGCGCGGCCGGTGGGCGGTCCCCGGCCAGCGCCGCCGCCCGTACGCCCTTGAGCAGACGCGCCGCCGCCCGCGCGTCCATGGCCGAGATGCGTGCCGCATCGACCGTGCTGCCTGTGGTGTCGGCCACCGGAACCTCCCCGTGCGAACAGGACGTACGACGCGAGCCGGCCGGGAGGTCCGCGCGCGTGGCGCTTCCCCGAGCACCCCGACGGACGGCTGCCGACTCACAGGTTGCAACGGTATGCAACTCTCGCCAAGTCCCGGTCGGGCGACCGAAACTGTCCGGACGCCGCAGAGCGGCGTGCCGGCTCCTCCTCGGGGCTTCGGATCAGGGGTGGCGCCGAGTCGGCGCGGCGCCACCTTCTGTACCGGTGATGGGCCCGGATCCCGGCTGGGAGCGGTTTGGGGACCGCCGTGGAGCCCGACGGGGGCTCTTTCCTAGCCCGTGATCCGCGCCCGTTCCACCACCGCGCGCAGATCCAGGCTGTGCGGCAGCGTGCCGAAGGCCGTGCCCCAGTCGCCGCCCAGCCGCGAGGCGCAGAAGGCGTCGGCGACCTCCGACGGGGCCCATCGCACCAGCAGCGATCCCTGGAGCACCAGGGCCATCCGCTCCACCACCCGACGGGCCCGCGCCTCGATGCCCTCCAGATCGGCGAGATCCGTCAACAGGTCCTTGATGGCCGAATCCAGCCGGTGGTCCGCGCCCCGGGCCAGACCGACCTCCTGGAGGAAGGCGTTCAGCGCCTGCGGCTCGCGCTGCAGGGCGCGCAGTACGTCCAGCGCCTGCACGTTGCCCGAGCCCTCCCAGATGGAGTTCAGCGGCGACTCGCGCAGCAGTCTGGGCAGTCCCGACTCCTCTACGTAGCCGTTGCCCCCCAGACACTCCAGAGCCTCCGCCACCATCGGCGTACAGCGCTTGGTCACCCAGTACTTGGCGGCGGGCACGGCGAGGCGCAGGAAGGCCTTCTCCTGCTCGGTCCCGGCGTCGTTGGCGGCGGCCAGGCGCAGGGTCAAGGTGGTCGCGGCCTCCGACTCCAGGGCGAGGTCGGCGAGCACGTTGCGCATCAGCGGCTGGTCGATGAGCGGTGCTCCGAAAGCGGAGCGGTGCTCCGCGTGGTGCACGGCCTGCGTCAGGGCCTGCCGCATCAGCGAGGCCGAGCCGATGACACAGTCCAGCCGGGTCGCCGCGACCATCTCGATGATGGTCCGCACCCCGCGGCCCTCCTCACCGACCCGGCGCGCCCAGGTCCCGTCGAACTCCACCTCGCTCGACGCGTTCGACTTGTTGCCCAGCTTGTCCTTCAGTCGCTGGATCGCGAAGACGTTGCGCGTACCGTCCGGCAGCACCCGCGGCACCAGGAAGCACGTCAGCCCGCCCGGAGCCTGCGCCAGTACCAGGAAGCCGTCGCACATCGGCGCCGAGCAGAACCACTTGTGCCCGGTCAGCAGGTACTCGCCGGACGCGTCCAGCGGCACCGCGGCCGTCGTGTTCGCCCGTACGTCGCTGCCGCCCTGCTTCTCGGTCATCCCCATGCCGAAGAGCACACCGCCCTTCTCGGCGGCCGGCCGCAGCCCCTGCTCGTACACGTGCGAGGTCAGCCGCGGCTCCCATTCGGCGGCGAGCGCCGGATCGGTGCGCAGCGCCGGGACGGCCGCATGGGTCATGGAGATCGGGCAGCCGTGCCCCGCCTCGGCCTGGGACCAGATGAAGAACCCGGCGGCCCGGCGCAGGTGCCCGGCCGGGCGCCCCCAGGCGTCCGTGAGCCCGGAGGTCACCGCGTGCCCGAGCAGCCGATGCCAGGCCGGGTGGAAATCGACCTCGTCGATCCGGTTCCCGTACCGGTCGTGCGTCCGCAGCGTGGGCGGATTCTCGTTCGACTGCACACCCCATTCCTGGGCCTGCGCGGAACCGGCCGCACGCCCGAGGTCGGTGAGTTCCTGCCTTACCTCGCCGAGGAGTTCGGGTTCCGCGGCCGCGAGGTGACGCTCGACGCCCTCGGTGAGGGCCCGATCGCCGCCGTAGACGTCGTACCCCACCAGGGGCGGGGCCTGGTTGCTGACTGTGTGGGTGGTGGCTGCCATGCGGATACCGTAAGGACGTGCAGCCAGCAAAAGAAACACCCGAGCGGACCCCAGGACGGCTCCACCGGGCCCGCGCCCTCTACCGCAACGTCTCCATGCGGAAGATGGGCTGGCTGCTGCTGAAGGACACCGTCAACTCGTGCATCGAGTACCGGATCCTCGGGCTCGCGGCCGAGGCGGCGTTCTTCACGCTGCTCTCGCTGCCCCCGCTCTTCCTCGGCCTGCTGGGTCTGCTCGGCTACGTGGACGGCTGGACCGACACCCGCACGGTCGGAAGCATCGAGGAGAACATCCTGGCGGCGGTCGGCACGGTCCTGTCCGACCGGGGCGTCAACGACATCGCCAGACCCCTCTTGGACGACGTCACCCGCAGCGGCCGCCCCGACCTGATCTCCCTCGGATTCGCCTTCGCCCTGTGGTCGGGATCGCGCGCCGTCAACGTCTTCATCGACACCATCACCGTGATGTACGGGCTCGACGGCCATCGCGGCATCGTCAAGACCCGGCTGCTGGCCTTCCTGCTCTACATCATCGCCCTGCTGATCGGCGCGATCGTGCTCCCGCTGATGGTGGTGGGGCCCGACGCGGTCGTCCGGCTGGTGCCCTGGGGCACCGAAGTGATCGCGGTGCTCTACTGGCCGACCGTGACGCTGCTGTCCATCGCCTTCCTCACGACGCTCTACCACGTGTCCGTGCCCGTGCGCTCGCCGTGGATCGAGGACGTGCCCGGGGCGCTGGTGGCCCTCGCCATGTGGGTGCTGGGCTCGTTCCTGCTGCGGATCTACCTCACCAACACGGTCGAGGGGCCGACGATCTACGGATCACTGGCCGCGCCCGTGGCCGTACTGCTGTGGATCGGCATCTCGGCCTTCGCCGTGCTGGTCGGGGCCGCCGTCAACGCCGCGATCGACCGCGTCTGGCCCTCGGTGGCCACGGCGGCTGCGCGCGAGGCGAACGAACGGGCCCGCGAGGCCGAGGCCGCCCAGCTGATCGCGCGGGCCGCGGCGTGGCGGGCGATGGCGGAGGGCGAGTCGGAGGACGACGAGGACGACGGGATGCCGTCGGAGTTCCCGGAGCGGTGGTCGAAGTTCCTGCCGCCCGAGGACTACCACGGCCGGCTGCGCAAGCACTGAAGGCCGGCGGGCCGGGGTGCCCGGCCCGCCGGCCGCGCGCCTCACGTGCCTCGCCGCGCCCTCCCGCGTCTCCCGCCCGGTGTCGTTACGGGGCCTTCCTGCCCCAGGCGGTGAGCAGGCCGGGGGAGAGCGCGGCGCAGTCCGGCGAGTCCAGGTAGGCGATCGCCGCGTCGATCGTCGCGTCGTCGACCAGCCCGGTGGCCGTCATAGGCTCCCGCGCGCGCTCCCAGGTACCGGCCCAGAACCGGCTGATCGGGCTGCCCGGCAGCAGCGGCGGCACGAGGATCTCGGCCCCCACGGACAGCAGACCGGCCTCCCGCAGGTGCGCGGGATACTCCGGCACCCAGGAGACATCGGTGCCCAGGCTGTCCCCCAGCCCCTGCCACATGGCCCGCATCACCCGGCCGTACGTGGTCGTCGGCGCGGCGGGGGTGGTCAGGTCGACCGCGTCGCCGAGGACCAGGACACCGCCCGGGGCGACCAGGGAGGCGAGCTTGCCGATCATCCGCGGCCAGTTCCGCAGGTGCATCAGCACGAACCGGGCGTGCACCAGCTGGAAGCGTCCCGGAGCGAAGTCCAGGGCGGTGATGTCCGCCTCCAGCGGGGTGAGCCCGGGCGCCGGGTGCGCCGTGAGGAAGGTCGTGTCCCGGTCGACGGCCACCACCTCAGCGACCCCGGCCCGGTCCAGGAGGAGCCGGGCGACCGTGCCCGTTCCCGCGCCCACGTCGAGGCAGCGCCAGCCCGGTCCGGCGCCCAGCGCGCGCAGCCGGGCCAGGGTGAAGTCGTCATAGGCGAGCGCACCGAGGTCGATGCGGTCGTCCTCGCCCGGCAGCTCGGGCCGGAAGACCGCCTCGCCGTAGCGTCCGCCTGCCTCGCCGTCGGGACGCGGCGCCGGGTCGTCGTCGGGGAGATTCACGTCCGGACCTCTTCACGGGGCGGGAAACGGGCTGCGGCGGGCACGAAGGGCACGAAGGGCACGGCGGATGCGGCCCGCATCGGCCGCATCCGCCGCCCCCCCGATCCTCCACCGGCGCCCTCCCGCTCCACCGAGGCGCGCCGGGCCTGATCCGAAAGAGACGCCCGGTCCTTAACCTGGAGTCGTGTACGAGGAAGCGGTGTCCACGGCCGTCCCCGGAGCCGTGCTGTGGCGCGCGGCCGCCCGCACCGGCGCGGTGGTGCTGCCCGACGGCTGCATGGACCTGATGTGGGCCGACGGGCGGCTGCTGGTGGCCGGACCCGACACCGGGCCGCATCCGGCCGGGGAGGTCCCCGGCGGGGCCTTCGCGGGAATCCGGCTCGCACCCGGTACCGCGCCCGCGCTGATCGGCGTACCGGCGCACGCGCTACGGGACCGGCGCGTCGAGCTCGCCGACCTGTGGCCCGCCCGTGCGGCGCGCCGGGCGTCCGGGCTGGTCGAGGGGTACGTCGAGGCGTACGGGGACGCGCGCGCGGGACTTGAGGCGCTGGCCCGCACCCGCGCCGCCGCCGCCGGCGCGCCCGACCCGCTGGCCGCCGAGGTCGCGGCCCGGGTCCGCGCGGGCGAGGCGGTCGCCGAGATCGCCCGCGCCGTCGGCCTCGGCGAGCGACAGCTGCACCGGCGCTCGCTCGACGCCTTCGGATACGGCCCCCGGACGCTCGGCCGCATCCTGCGGCTGCGCCGCGCCCTGGCCCTGGCCCGTACGGGCCTGCCCTTCGCCGAGGTCGCCTGCGTCGCGGGGTACGCCGATCAGGCGCATCTCTCCCGTGAGGTGCGGGCGCTGGCCGGGACGACCCTGCGGGCCTACGCCGCCGGAGCCGACGGGGCGAACAGCGAGACGCCGGCGCCGTCCGGATCGAGCACTACGGCGTAGCGCTGGCCCCAGAAGGCGTCCCAGGGCTTCAGGTGCCCGGTGTGCCCGGCGGCGGTCAGTTCGGCGTAGAGCGCGTCCACCTCGGCGGGGGAGTCGCACAGGAAGGCCAGGTCCCGGCGGCCGTCGCCGGTGGGCGCGGTCCACGACGGGTCGAAGGAACGGATGGTGTCCTCCGTGTCCCACGCGATCCGTAGGCCTCCGGGCAGGACGGCCTCCACGTGCGGCGCGCCGTCGGCCTCGGCCGGGATGTCCAGGCCGAGACGGCGGTAGAAGGCGAGCGAGGCGGCCATGTCGGAGACCACCATGCCGATCAGGTCGAGTCGAGGAGTCATGGCAGCAGGCTAGGCGCGCACCGGGCGCCCGTCTTGAACGAATCGGACACCGGCCGCGCCGTGTCCCGCGTTGCGCGCAGAGGTCGGGACGCCCGGCCGCCGGCGTGCGAGATGCGGCCACGTGGGCAAGTCGCGGGCGTACCCCGTCGACCGCACCACCGACCCCTTCGACGCGTACCGCCGGGCACGGGCACGGGCGCTGTGCGCGCCGCCGGCCCGGCAGGACGAGGAGATCCGCCTCGGCGCGGAGCTGCGCACGGTCCAGGACGTCCGTAGGACGGCCGCGGTGTTGCCCGGTCTGCGCCACCAGCACCCCGACGCACGGGTGGACCCCGCGACGGGGGAGTACCGCCGGTTCGAGCCGGACGTTTCGACGGCGGACGACGCCGAGCCCGCGTACGACGGCGTGCAGGTGGTGTTCAACAGCGACCGCGACCGGCGGGCGGGTGCTGGGCGGACCGGAGATCGGTGGGTGAGGTGCCGGCGAGTCCGACATCAGCGCGGGCGCCGCGCCGCCACCACCGCGCAGGCCACGGCCAGCGGCAGTTCCGCGCCGGCCGCCAGCAGCAGCGCCATCCCCTGACCGTCCGTCCCGGCCGAGGTCGCGACGTCGAACCAGGCGTCCATCACCAGCAGCGCGGCCGTCGCCGCGGCGACCGGGGACGCCCGGGGATCTCGCCTGCGCAGCAGCGTTCCGGTCCCGGTCAGCCCGGCGGCCAGCATCAGGTCCAGGCCGATCCACGCCGTGGACCAGTGGGAGACCTCGGTGGTCTGCGGCATCGTCTTCGCCAGCACCACCACCCAAGGCAGTAACACCAGCCCGGCTCCGGTGAGTACGGTGGCGGTCCGGGACGTGCGGACCGTCCGGGCGTTGCCGGTACGGGTACGGGTACGGGGCGTGCGGGCGGTGCGCCAGGCGCGGGCCTGCGGGGCGACGAAAGCCATGACGAGGGTCTCCTTCCGGCCCGGTGGTCCGTCCCCCGAGCGCACCACCAGCCTCGTCGACCGGGCCCGCCGGATCAGTAGCCCCATGATCCGGATCGGGGGTGGCGCCAGGTACACCCCCGGGCGGGTACCCGCATGATGGCAGGCCTCTGATCAGTGCGATTACCGTATGGGGCATGGCAATTCGCGGGGGCGCGCCGAGGCGTACGTACACCTGGATCACGGCGCACGCGCCCTGGTCGGCCTGGGCCTGGCGCAACACGGCCTTCACCGCGGCCGCGATCCCGGCCGCCCTGCCCGTACTCCTCGGCCTCACCGCCGCCGTCATGGCACCCGGGCCCGGCATGCTCCCACCGCTCCTGATCCTGCTGTGCGGACCGCTCCTGACCCGGCTCCAACGCAGCCGGTTCCGGACCTTGCTCGACCTCGACGTGCCCGAGGTCGAACGGGAGGGCGCCCGGTTCACCCCGCTCGCGGTGGTGCGGCGGCTGCGCTCCGAGGCGACCTGGCGGCAGTACGGCTATCACGTGCTGGTCAGCCCGCTCGCCGCCGTCGCCGGCGCGCTGGTGGTGCTCGCCTGGGCCTTCGGCGTCGCCGCCGCCGGCGTCTACGGCTGGTTCTGGATCCTGCCCGCCGACAACCGAACCCCCGGCTGGACCGAGCGGTACGACGCCATCACCGTCGGCGGCGTCCTGCTGATGCTCGCCGCACCCTGGCTCGCCGCCCTCGTCGCCCGGCTGGACTCCGTTGCCGCCGCCTCGCTCCTCGGCCCCAACCGGGCCCGCGAACTGGAGCGACGGGTCGAGGACCTCGCGGAGAGCCGGGCCGGGGTGCTGGACGCCGCCGACCTCGAACGCCGCCGGATCGAACGGGACCTGCACGACGGAGCCCAGCAACGGTTGGTCGCCCTCGCCATGAACCTCGGCATCGCCCGCGCGACCCTCACCGACCTGCCGGCCGAGGCCAAGGCCGTCATCGACGAGGCGCACCGCGAGGCGAAGGAAGCCATCGAGGAGCTGAACAACCTGGTACGGGGCCTGCACCCGGCCGTACTGGAGGACCGCGGCCTCGATGCGGCGCTCTCCGGGATCGCCGCCCGGGCCCCGTTCCCCGTCGAGCTGACCGTGGACATCGGGCAGCGGCCGGGGGCCACCGTGGAGGCCGTCGCCTACTTCGTGGTCTCCGAGACGCTGGCCAACGTCGCCAAGCACGCCCGGGCGGACGGCTGTCGGGTGCACGTCGTGCGCGCTCCGGCCCGCGGCGGCTCCGCCCGCGGCGGCGACCTGCTGCGGATCACCGTCACCGACGACGGGGTGGGCGGAGCCGACCCTGCCCGCGGTACCGGCCTGGTGGGCCTGCGCAAACGCGTAGGGTCCGTCGACGGAACCATCATGATCGATAGCCCCCTCGGGGGTCCGACCGTCATCAACGTGGAGCTGCCGTGCGGGCTGTGATCGCCGAGGACTCCGTCCTGCTGCGCATAGGACTCGTCAAAGTCCTCGAAATGGCCGGATTCGAGGTGGTCGCCGAGACCGGCGACGCCGAGGGTCTGCTCGCCGCGGTCGAGGAACACCGGCCCGAACTGGCCCTGGTGGACGTGCGGATGCCGCCCGGCTTCACCGACGAGGGCGTCCGGGCCGCCCTGATGATCCGCCAGGAGCACCCCGGCACGGCCGTGCTGCTGCTCTCGCAGTTCGTGGAGGAGCGCTACGCCGCCGATCTGCTGGCGACCCAGACCCGCGCCGGGATCGGCTATCTGCTCAAGCAACGGGTCGCCGACGTGGAGGAGTTCATCGACGCCCTGCGCCGGGTGGCCGCGGGCGGCACCGCGCTGGACCCGCAGGTCGTCGCCCAGCTCCTGCTGCGCCGAGGCGGCGGCCCGGACCCCCTGGCCCGGCTCACCCCGCGCGAGCGCGAGGTGCTGGCGCTGATGGCCGAGGGCCGCTCCAACGCCGGGATCGCCGCCGAACTCGTCGTGAGCGAGAGCGCGGTGGCCAAACACATCAACAGCATCTTCACCAAGCTCGACCTGCCGCCGGCCGACGGAGCCCACCGCCGGGTCCTCGCGGTCCTGCGTTTCCTGGACGGCACGTCGTGACCCCGACCGACGGGCCCCGCCGCGCGCACCGCCTGGCCTGGATCACCGCCGCCCTGCTCGGCGCGGTGCTCGTGGTGGTGCCCGCCACCTGGCAGGTCTGGTCCTGGGGGAACACCCGCAGCGACACCCTGAGCGGTGGCAGCGACGGCCGCCCGGTGGCCGCGGTGGAGATCGTGGGCGCGGACGCGGACATCACCGTCACCCCGCGCGCGGACCGGCAGGTCGGCTATCGGGCCACGGTCAGCTGGTCCCTCAGGACGCCCACCATCGAACAGAGCCGGCTCGGCGACACCCTGAGGCTGACCCCGCACTGCCCCGGCGAGCCCTTCTGGCCGGGCGCCGGCGTGGGCTGTTCGATCCAGCTGGCGGTGACCGTACCCGTGGACGTCCCCGTGAAGGTGACGACCCGCTCCGGCCGGATCGCGCTCAGCGGACTGGGCGGCACCGTCGACACGGAGGTCGACTCCGGCCAGGTCGAGATCGTCGGGCTGCGCGGCGCCCTGCGCGCGAAGGTCGGCTCGGGCCGTCTGCACGCCACCGGACTCGCCTCGGACCGGGCCGAGATCCGGGTCGGCTCGGGCCGGGCCGTCGCCACCTTCGTCACCCCGCCCGACGACGTCACCGCTCGCGTCGGCTCCGGGCGCCTGGCCCTCACCGTGCCCGCGGCCACCCGTTTCAAGGTCCGCTGCGTGGCCGGAGCCGGCCGCTGCGACGTGCCGGACGCCCTGCGCGACGCCGCGTCCCCGCGCAGCCTGGACATCGAGGCGGGCGTCGGCCGCGCCCAGGCTGCGTACCCCGACGGCCCGTGGGCGGCCGCCGGCGCGGGCGACGTCGAAACCCCACAGAGATAGGCCCGAAAAAAGAAGTGGCTCCGGCGGGAGCGGTCTTGTTACGGTGGATCAGTTCCCGCCGACCGGTGCGGAACGATCAGCATGTGCATGGACCCGGAGGTGAGTTCGTTGATGACTGTCATCGCGCAGGGCGTTGCCCGCACTCAGAAGACCATCAATGTCACTTCTGTGGTCCCCGGCTGACCTCACACCTCTTCGCGCGCCGCCACCGAGCGAGCGCACGCGGCCGGGGCCACCCTGTGAAGGGTTTCCCTTGTCTTTCTCCGCTCTCCCGTCCCTCACCCACACCTCGCTCCCGCACGCCCTCGCCGCCCTCGGCTGGGACGACGCGTGGGAGGCCGAGTTCGCCCCGTACGCCGAGCAGGGCCTCCTGGCCGGCCGTGTCGTACGCGTCGACCGCGGCCAGTGCGACGTCATGACCGCGGACGGCATCGTCCGCGCCGACACCGCCTTCGTCACCCCGCACGACCCGCTCCGGGTCATCTGCACCGGGGACTGGGCCGCCGTCGAGGCGACCGGCAACCCCCGCTACGTGAAGGCGTACCTGCCGCGCCGGACCGCCTTCGTACGGTCCACCTCCTCGCAGCGGTCCGAGGGGCAGATCCTCGCCGCCAACGTCGACCACGCCATCATCGCGGTCTCCCTCGCCGTCGAGCTGGACCTCGGGCGCATCGAGCGCTTCCTGGCCCTGGCCTGGGAGTCCGGGGCGCAGCCGTTGGTCGTCCTCACCAAGGCCGACCTGGTCCCGGACGTGGCGACCCTCGGCCACCTGGTCCAGGACGTGGAGGCCACCGCTCCGGGCGTCCAGGTGCTGACCGTCTCCTCCGTCACCGGGGAGGGTACGGACGTGCTGGCCGCGATCGTCGGCGACGGCACCAGCGTGCTGCTGGGCGTTTCGGGTGCCGGCAAGTCCACCTTGGCCAACGCGCTGCTCGGCGCCGAGGTCATGGAGGTGCAGGCGGCCCGCGAGGTCGACGGCAAGGGCCGGCACACCACCACCACCCGCAACCTGCTCGCCCTGCCGGGCGGCGGAGTCCTGATCGACACCCCCGGACTGCGCGGCGTCGGGCTGTGGGACGCCGAGGCCGGCGTCGGCCAGGTCTTCTCGGAGATCGAGGAGTACGCCGCGAACTGCCGCTTCCACGACTGCGCGCACGAGGCGGAGCCGGGGTGCGCGGTGCTGGCCGCGCTGGACTCCGGTGAGCTCACGGACCGCCGTCTGGAGAGCTACCGCAAGCTCCTGCGGGAGAACCAGCGGATCGTCGCCAAGACGGACGCCCGGCTGCGGTCGGAGATCCGCCGTGACTGGCGCCTGAAGTCGGCGGAGGGCCGGGCCAACTACGCCGCGAAGCGGAGCGGCCGGGTCTGAGTACGGCCGGGGGCGGGGTGCCGCGAGCCGGGACCCCGACCCCGCCGAGGAATTCCCTCAGGGGGACTGCCGACAGGCCCGTCGGGTGCTGCGGGTGATCCGCCGGAGCGGCGACAGGGCGTACCCGGCCGTCATGTATCCCGCGGCGAGTGACAGGGGGACCAAGCGCGGCCAGGACCAGCGCGGTGGCCTGCACCAGCGAGTCCTGGGACCGTTCCCGCAAGGCGGCCGGACAGGGCGCCGGCCCGCTGTCCCGCGTGCCCGGACAGTCGGCGGGCACCAGGACCGTCGCGGATTCCGAAGGGACCTTCATGACCGGATCGCTCGAGCTCTCACCCCCCACTGTCGCCCTTCCACCCTTGAGCGGAGCGTGAGCACCGGTCACCGTGCGGGGGTACGCGGCCGCCGGCGCACCGCGGAGCGTCCGCCGGAGGCGGTCAGAGCCCCCACGCGTGGACGCGTTCCGGGTGGATCCGGATCACCTCCGGGCCGAAATGGGCGCCCAGCTCGTGCGGGCCGGTCTCCAGCGTGGCCCGGCCCCGGATCTCGATGCCACGCACCCGCCACGGTCGGGTGCTCACCAGGTCGTCCACGACCAGGGACAGCCGCGGGTTCCCGTGCAGGTTGCGCCACTTCTTCGTCGTGCCCATCGCCATCCCGCCGACCAGGATCGTGCCGTCCTCCTGCGGGAAGAAGCCCACCGGGTTCGCCTGCGGCTGCCCGGCGGCGTCCACCGTGGCCAACCGGCCCAGGTGCTGGGAACGCAGATATGCCAGCTCGGCCTCGCTGAAACCCTTGAAATCCGTCATACCACCCAGCCTCGCAGCCGCTGCCGGCCCCCGCATCGGGCTGCGGACCTAGGTCATGGTGCGGTCGGCCGCGGTGGGGTGCTCACGTCGGGCGGTGGGCCTGAGCCTCCTTCAGGAGTTCCGTGTACGGCATCTGAGCCATCGAGCCGCGCACGAACGCGAGCCCGTACCGGTCGACGGCCCGCCTCTGTTCCTTGGGGTCGATGAGGTTGAAGGGCTTCCGATCGTCCGGACTCGCCACGTCCACGTAGACGACAGGCCGGCGGCGGTACAACCACCAGACCGTCACGCGCTCCTTGCCCCGGGTCAGATTCAGGAGCTCACTGCTCTGGGAAATCGCCGACTGATACCTGAAGTACTCCTTGTCGACCGGCGGGGGCCCCGGAGGGTCGTCGTCCTTTCCTTCCCTCTTGAGCTTTCCGCGCCACTCCCCGGAATCCTTGTAGGCGGCGTCTATGGTCATCCGGTCCTGCCGGAACGCGTAGGCCTCGACCTGGGCGGTGACCGCTTCGTAGGCGGACTTTCCGGGGTCATCGATCTCGACGACCACGTCTTCCGAGATCTCCTCCTGAGGACTCAGCTCCCGCCCCGGTGGCTTGACCAGCTCGCCGGGTTTGAGCAACTTGTACCTGTCTTTCGGGTCGCTCACGAGCTTGAGTTGGATCCAGTAGATGCTGCCGAGAATATGGACCGGAACCTGGCCGGAGTTCTTGAGGTGCAGGCGGACGCGCAGGTACATCTTCGTCCCTTCCCTGTTCAGGCTCGGCATTCCGATTTCGGACGAACCCTGCACCAGCGGACGCGACATGGAAGGAAGGTAGACCTGTGTGTACGCCAGGTTGGTGATGACCAGGAGGGTGGAGACGATCGCCCCGACCGCTATGCGCCCCGGATAGCGGAGCACCTTCCACACCCGGCGGCGGCAGAGCACCCACAAGGACCATGCGGCGCAGATCACCATGCCGATCCAGAGCAGCAGGCACAGCGCGACCGACGGTCTGTCCCGGTTGGCGACGTACATCAGGAGCAGCACCGAACCGACGAAGAGTTCGACCAGGGCTCCGAAGAGCAGGGCCGGACCCGAATACGCCTTCTTGTGGCTGCGCCAGAAGTCGAAACCCGCAACGACGGCGATCAGTTCCACCACGGCCATGAAGAGGAAGAGGAATCCGGTCACGCGACCGGCGAACGTGAGGGCGTCGAGGGCGTCGTTCATGCCGATCCAGGTGCACATGGCCGCAGTCGCCAGGAAGCCGAGCGCCATGACGGTGCCGGTCATGCGACGCCCCCAGCTGTGCGCCGGCCACACGGTCCGGTTTCCGCCGTGCCATTCGATGTCGGCATCAGCTGCCACGTGGGCACGCTCCAGGACCTTTTGCAGTTCGTGTCGGCTCCACACCTTGCCTGCGGGCTTGCCGTCGATCACGACCTTCCGCAAGCCGTTGTCATCCGGTGGTTCCACGACCACGACGGGCTTGGTCTCCATGGAATCAGCCTGCTCCCGCACCGGGGCGAACGCCCCTGGTGTGCGACGTCGCGGCGCGCCTCCTGTGCAATGGCGGGGGTGCGGGCATCACCCGAATGGAGCAACAGGGTGCGCGCCTGGACGCGGCGCGGGGCGAGGCTGGTGGCGACCGTGCCGCTCGCTCCTGTTGGAGGCCCTGATGCGTACACGACTTCTCGGGTTCATTGCCGCCGTGATATTGGCCGGGCTCGGCGCCGCGGCTCCCGTCGTTCAAGCCGCCGTGCCCGCCATCGACGGGCAGAGGTGCATGGACGGCGGCGGATCGGTGGAGTACGAATCGGCCAAGGGCTCGTGGATCTGCGTCGACGGCAGTTACAACGGCAAACCGATCGACTGAACGGACTAACGGGCCGCCGGGTTCCCGTCGTCGCCGAGCAGGGCGCCGCACCGGGTGCAGTACCGGGCGTCGCGTTCGGCGGCCAGGCGTCCGCACGCGTCGCAGACGAGGTGGAGGAGGCAGGCCGGTTCACCGGCGTCCGACCCGAGCCGCGGGGCGATGTCCAGGGGCGGGCGGCGGCGGTGGGCCTGCGTGTACGTCAGGCCGTCGTCACCCGCCCGGACGGAGTGCGGGGTGCCGGTCGGCAGCCAGGCCGCGGAGCCGGGGGCGAGCGCCACCGCGCGGCCGGGCGTGCGGACCTCGCCCGAACCCGCGACCACCACGAGCAGCAGGCCCACGGTCGTCCCGCCGCCCTCGCCGGTGACGGCCCCCGCGCCCAGCCGGACCACCTTCGCATCCAGGTCACGGCCCGGGTCCCCCAGCGTCCACACGACCGCGACGCGTGCGTCCTCGACCGGGTCGGCGGACGGCGGGGCGAAGAAGACCGGCTCGACGGGAACGGGCTTGTCCATGACGGCTCCACGACCGATCGACTCAGGGGCTGAGAGCGTAGCCCCCGATCGACGCGAGAGCCTCTGTCGGCCTTGCGGCCGCGGCTACTGCGCCACCACCGCTCCCACCCACGCCCCCACCACCATCAGGCACGCGAACAGCTCCACCAGCACGCTCGTCCCCACCGCCCGCATCACCGCCCGCACCGACGCCCAGGCCTCGCCGTGGGTGCCCAGGCGGAGCCGCTCGCACAGGTAGATGCCGCCCACGAAGCCCGGTACCGCCCCCACCACCGGAACCAGGACGAAGCCCAGGACCGCCCCGACCCCCGCGAACACCGCCATCCGGGGGGTGACGCCCACCCCCCGCACCTTCCGGGGCGGCAGCAGCCACTTCACCACCTGGACCACCAGCAGCAGGGCCGTCGCCGCGACCAGCAGCGACCAGGCGAGCGACGAGCGCACGTGCAACGCCCACCACATCAGCCCCGCCCACACCAGCCAGGTGCCCGGCACACCCGGGATCAGTACTCCGACCACCCCGAGCAGCAGCACCAGCCCCACCAGCAGCAGCTGAGGCAGATCCATGCGCTCAGCCTGACCGACCTGGGGCTATCGGGCCACCCAGCCCCGCTCGTACGCGTGCCAGCCCAGCTGCAGCCGGGTCGTCACCCCGGACAGTTCCATCAGGCCCTTGACCCGTCGCTGCACCGTCCGCAGCCCCAGCTCCAGGTGCTTGGCCACGCTCGCGTCCGTCATGCCCGCCAGGAGCAGCGAGAGGATCTCCAGGTCCGTGGCGTCGGGGCTGCCGCCGGCCTCCTCCGCCGAACCGGCCGCCCCCAGCCTCAGCGGCAGCGACTCCCGCCACACCGCCTCGAACAGGCCGGTCAGGGACTCCAGCAGCCCCGAGGCGTGCACCACCAGTGCCGCCGGCTCCGCCCCGCGGGCCGTCAGCGGGACCAGGGCCAGCGTCCGGTCCGCGATCACCAGTTTCGTCGGGACCCGCTCCGTCACCCGGACCTGCTCGCCGCGCGCCAGCGCCGTCGACGCCTCCCGGATCCCGCGCGGCAGGGTCAGCACCTCCCGCTCGATGACCACCCGGTAGTCGACCCCGCGCACGCAGGCCCGGTCCTCCGCGTCGTTGTCGGTCCCCGTCACCACCTGCGGCCGGCCGGTGACCAGCGCGCAGACCTCCTTCTCCGCGCCCAGCTGGATCTGGTGGAAGCGGTGCGCCACCGCGCTCGCGCCCTGCACCACCTCCACGAGGTCGTGCACCGCCGGCTCCGTCGCCTCCGCCCGGTACTCCTCGGCCAGCAGCGCCGCCGCCAGCTCCGCCTGCTCCAGTTCGTGCCGCTGCTGGGTCAGCAGGGCCCCGAGGGCGACGCCGGGCGGTGCGGCCACCCAGCGCCCGGGCCGGGCCGAGGACTGCGCCGCCAGACCCTGCCGCTCCAGGTGGCGCAGGGCCCGCTCGGTGTGCGGCACCGGCAGCGTCAGCCGGTGCGCGAGGTCGGGTACCTCCGCGGCACCCAGCGCGACCAACGCGCGGTACGCCGACTCCTGGCCCTCGTCCAGGCCTATGGCACCCAGCAACCCGTCCACCCACCTTTCGACACGCGCCTGGCGGGAAGCGGCCACGGCGCAAACCCGCCGCGGCCATCATCGCCGCACCTGCCGCCACTCTGCCAAGGTGACGCCACCGCAGCACCAACAACCGCCGGCCAGAAGCCATTTACGCGGCGCTTTCGCCGTGCAACGCAGCAGTTGGCCGGAATTCACCTGGGGAGAGCGATGCGTCCGATATCGCGTACGGCACTCGGGGCGGCCGCAGCGGCCGTCCTGGCCGTCACCGCCGTCGCCCCGACGGCGGCGCAGCCGGCCGACGGAGCGCCCGGAGCGGGGCACAGACCGCTCGTCGGAAGTGAGGCTGCCGGGCAGCAGCCCACCGCCCCGGTCACGGTGACCCTGGTCACCGGCGACCGGATCCTGGTGTCCACCGACGCGGCCGGCCGCACCGCCGCCACCGCGATGCCCCGCGCCGACGGCGCGCAGCCACTCGTACAGACCCGGCAGTCGGGCAAGGACCTGTACGTCTACCCCGAGGGCGCGGTGGGAGCCCTCGCCGCCGGCAAGGTCGACCCCGAGCTCTTCAACGTCACCGGCCTCGTCCGGCAGGGCTACGACGACGCGCACACCGGGAAGCTCCCGCTCATCGCGGTCTACGACGGCTCCGTGAACGTCGCGCGCAACGCCCCGCCCGCGCCCCGCGGCGCCGAGCGCTCCCTCGTCCTCGGCTCCATCGGCGCCGTCGCCCTCGCCGCCGACAAGGAGCAGGCCGCCGCCTTCTGGTCCGACGTCACCGGTACGGACGCCCGCTCACGCTCCGTCTCGGGCGGACTGAAGAAGCTGTGGCTGGACGGCAAGGTCCGGGCGAACCTGGAGCGTTCCACCCGCCAGGTCGCCGCCACCGCCGCCTGGGCCGCCGGGTACGACGGCAAGGGCACCAAGGTCGCCGTCCTCGACACCGGCACCGATCCGGACCACCCCGACCTCCGGGGCCGGGTCGCCGCCTCGAAGAACTTCACCGACTCCGACACCGACGCGGACCGGCAGGGCCACGGCACCCACACCATCTCCACCGTCGGCGGCTCCGGCGCCGAGAGCGGCGGCGCCAAGAAGGGCGTGGCCCCCGGCGCCGAACTGCTCAGCGGCAAGGTCCTGAACGACGGAGGCTACGGCCTCGATTCGTGGATCATCGCGGGCATGGAATGGGCCGTGGAGTCCAAGGCCGACGTGGTCTCCATGAGCCTCGGCGACCCCTCGCAGACCGCCTGCGACGACCCGCTGGCCGCCGCCGCCGAACGGCTCTCCCAGCAGGGCCCGCTGTTCGTCGTCGCCGCCGGCAACTCCGGCCCCGGCAACAACACGGTCTCCTCGCCCGGTTGCGCGCCCTCCGTCCTGACCGTGGGCGCCGTCGACCGCGACGACACGACGGCCCCGTTCTCCAGCCGGGGCCCGGCCGGACTCCAGCACACCCTCAAGCCCGAGATCGCCGCCCCCGGCGTCGGGATCTCCGCCGCCGCCGCGGGCGGCCGCGGGGTGTACGCCTACCGGTCCATGTCCGGCACCTCGATGGCCACCCCGCACGTCGCGGGCGCCGCCGCCGTCGTCAAGCAGCGCCACCCCGACTGGAGCGGGCAGCAGATCAAGGCCGCCCTCGTCGGTTCCGCCGACACCAGGGTCCCCGGCGACGTACGGGAGACCGGCGGCGGCCGCCTCGACGTGAAGGCCGCGATCGACACCACCGTGACCGGTGCCCCCGCCGTCCAGGGCGGCGCGTACAACTGGCCGCAGGACCGCAGCGACCGCACCACCGTCGAGGTCCCGTACACCAACACGGGCAAGAGCCCCGTCACCCTGAACCTGGCCGTCGAGAAGGTCACCGGCAACGACGGCTCGCCCGTCCGAGGGCAGGTGGCCCGCCTGGAGCGGCGTACCGTCACGGTCCCGGCCGGCGCCACCACCCGGGTGCCGCTCGCCCTCGACCCGACGGCGAAGCTGGAGCGTTCCCAGTACGGGGACGTCACCGGCCGCGTCGTCGCCACCGCCAACGGCGTGCGCGTCTCCACCCCCTTCTCGCTCTACGTCGAGCCCGAGACGGTGACCCTGCGCGTCAAGCTCGTCGACCGCGCGGGCAAGCCGGCCGCCGGTCCCTCCTCGCTGGACGTGATCGGCACCGACGACGCCACCGGCGAGCGCCGCTTCAACGAGGGCGCCGCCGACCAGGTCTACCGGGTGCGCCCCGGCGCGTACTTCCTCTCCGCCTTCGTCGCTACCCCCGACGCCGGCGAGGGCGCCGAACTGATCGACTCCCTCACCTATCTCGGCCGCCCCCAGGTCGAGTTGAGGAAGGACACCACCGTCGTCCTGGACGCCCGTAAGGCCGGGCGTCTGGACATCGCCGCCGACAAGCCGGTCGAAGCCCGCAACACCACCCTCGGATTCGCCCGAAGCTGGGACGACGTCTGGCTGCACGCGGGCACCGCCATGGGCGGCCGCACCATCCGCGGTTTCTACGCCTCTGTCGAAGGACGCGCGAAGGACGGCGACTTCGAGTTCGCCTCGTACTGGCGGGCCGCCGCGCCGCTCGTCTCCGAGCTGAAGGTCGTCGGCGGCCCGGTCCTGCACCCGATCACCGCCTCCACCGGCAGCGACAACCTCGACGGAGTCGGCGCCGCGCCGCTGGTCGACGCCGGTTCCGGCACCCCCGAGGAACTCGCCGCGGCGGGCGCGAAGGACGCGGTCGTCCTGGTGAAGGCGGTCGACGGCGCCCTGTACGAGGTCGCGCGGAACGCGCGGGCCGCCGGCGCCAGGGCGGTCCTCGCCCACCGTGACGCCCCCGGCCGCTGGACCGGGTTCACCGGCTACACCGGCGGCGCCTTGCCCGCGCTGACCATCGAGGCGGCCGAGGCGAAGGCTCTGTCGGCCCGGCTCGCGACCGGCAAGGTCGACCTGTCCTGGAAGGCCGAGGCGAACAGTCCGTACGTCTACTCCCTCGCCCACCCCGAGAAGGGAGAGGTCAAGGGCGGCCACACCTACCGGGTGCGCGACCGCGACCTCGGCCGGACCGAATCCACCTACAACTCCATGGGCGTGGCGGCCGACTTCATCGACATGGCAGGCGCCTACCGGCCGATCGGCACCGCCGTGTACTTCGGCGGCATCGAGACCGTCGCGGCACCGGGCACGCGCACCGAGTACCACTCCGCCGGGGACACGGCCTGGGACCAGCTGCTCTCCAGCAGCTTCCCCTGGGGCGAGTTCATGGTCGGCGAGCAGCGTACCTACACCCAGGGACAGCGGACCACGGCCACCTGGTACGACGGGGTCACCGGCCCGGTGGCGCCGCGCGACCTCGCGGGCCGGGAGACCCTGGCCGCCGAGCGGCAGGGCAACCTGATCGGCTTCGCCCCCGCCATGTGGGGCGACAGCGCCCACGCCGCCCAGCCGGGCTCCTTCGGTGACATCGGCTCTCTGGAACTCAAGCGGGGCGGCGAGGTCGTCGGCGAGAGCTGGTACCCCTTCGGGGTCTTCGAGGTGCCCGCCGAGGAGGGCCGCTACGAACTGACCCAGTCCATCGAGAAGATCGGCGCGCCCGCCCGGGTCTGGCAGCGCTCCACGGCGGTGCGGACCACTTGGGGCTTCACCTCGAAGCTCGACGCGTCGGCGTACTCGCAGGGGCTCGGGATCCTCTTCCCCCGGTACACGGCCCCGCTGGACGGGACGAAGACGGTAGCGGCGGCGGACGGCCTGCGCATCGGGCTCGGCGTCACCGGCCACGTGGGCTACACGCCCGGTGCGCTGAAGTCGGCGAAGCTGTCGTACTCCTACGACGGCGAGCACTGGACCGAGGCGAAGGTGGGCGAGCACGCCGGCCGGTGGGACGCGGTCGTCGACCACGCCGGAGCCTCCGGCAAGCCGGTGTCGCTGAAGGTCGAACTGACCGACGCGAAGGGCGCCACGGTCACCCAGACGGTCGTGCGCGCGTACGACGTGCGCTGATCCGTACGACTGACAGGGGAGGGGTCCACCGGACGACGGTCCGGTGGACCCTTTTCCCGCATTCGGCGTTTTCCGCCCCCATGGGGGGCCGAGAATGAAGCCATGAGTCAGCAGGGCGCGGACGACTGGTGGCAGAAGCTCTACGAGGGCCCGGACGCGGGAGCGGAACCCGACCCGGGGGACACCCTGGACAACCGGTTCCGCTCGGCGGCGGGCGTGACGACGGACCCGGCGGCGGCCCCGGCACCGCCCGCGGCGCCGGCCCCGGCTGCGGCGCCGAGCACGGCCCCGGGCCCGACCAGGGCGCCTGCCACGGGCCTGGCACCGGCACCGGACCTCGCACCGGACCCGGGCCCGCCGGAACCTCCGCGCGCCCCGGAGCCGCTGCTGCCCGGACCCCGGCAGGGGGAGCCGGTGGCGACCCCGACCCTGCCCAGCCTCCCGCCGCCGCGCGATCCCCGGGCGGGCGACGCCACCGGGTACGCGCTCGGGGGCGTGGCCGTACCACCGGTGCGCGGGCCCGAGCTGCCGGTGCGGCACCCCGAGGCGCCGAGCCCGGAGGCCTGGTTCGATCCGGCACCGCAGCCCGCGTCCGTCGCCGAGCCCGAGCAGGGGCCCGAGCGGGGGCCGGAGCGGGGGGCCGAGCCCGAGGCCGGGCCCGAGCAGCGGCCCGAGCCTGTGGCGGCCCGCCCGGGGGCCGTCCGGCCCGCGGTTTCCCACCTGGGCGATCGCGCCCCCACCTACGCCCCCGAACCGGGAGCCCTCCCGCCCGCCGACCCGGCCGCCCTCGACGGGCTGACCCCGGACACCGTCCTGGAGGGGGCCCGCTACGGCACCTACACCCTGCGCGCCGCCTCCCTGCGCGGGGACTCCGCCCGCTACCGCGGCGAGGCCCGCCGCGACTTCCTGCTCACCGCCCGCTTCGGCAGCGGCGACGACGCGCTGATCCTGGTGGCCCTCGCGGGCGGGGACCGGGCCGCCCCCGGCGCAGCCGAGGCCGCCGCCGAACTGTGCCGCACGGTCGCGTCCGCCGTCGGGCGCAGCCAGGACAGGCTGGCCGAGGACATCCGCGGCGGGCACCGCGACGCCCTACGGTCGGGACTCCAGCGCCTCACCGACCGCGGCTACGGACGGCTGCGGGCGAGCGCCGCCGAGCGCGGGCTCGCGGAGTCGGCGTACACCGCCGGCCTGCGCGGGCTGCTGCTCCCGGTGGACCCCCGGTGCCGCACCCGGGTGTGCTTCGGCGCCGGCGCGGGCGGACTGTTCCGGCTCCGCTCCGGGCAGTGGCAGGACCTGGAACCCGCCGGGTCGGCCGAGGACAAGGAGAGCCCCGACGGCACCGAGGGCGGTTTCCGCTTCCGCTTCCGTGCCGCCGTGGCCCGGCCGGGGGACACCCTCCTGCTGTGCTCCGGGGGCCTGGCGGAGCCCATGCGTGAGGAGGCCGCCCTGCCGGCGGAGCTCGCCGCGCGCTGGGCCGATCCGGAGCCGCCGGGGCTCGCGGCCTTCCTCGCGGACACCCAGCTCCGCCTCAAGGGCTACGCCGACGACCGCACGGCCGCCGCGATCTGGGAGGCGTGAGCGGCGCGCCCCTGGCCGGCGGGAAGGCACGCGCGGCGGCTCGTCGACAAGCTCGCCGCTTGCGGCCCGGATCCACCACCGTGATCCTTGGGGGTGTACGTGCCCGGTGCCACCGGGTTGCGCAGCATGCCCGCGCCAGTGCGCCCCGCGGCGCGTGGCCGCGGGGCGCACTGTGGGATTCAGTCGACATACTCCCCGTTGCGCGTGCCACCGATACAGATGTTGCCCGCCCCGATCTTTCCGCCTCCGTCGATGCACTCACCAGGGGTGGGGTTCTCGGTGACGGTGACGGTGGGGGTGGCAGGGGCGGCGGACGCGGTGGCGGCACCTGTGAGGCCGAGTCCGGCGAGGGCTGCCGTCGCCATGACGGCGGGCAGAATTCGTCGCATGCGCATGTGGTTTCCCTTTCACGATTAACTCGGTTGGGGCACTACTCAGCTTGATCTTCACCCATGTGGGTGGCGCGTTGGATTACTCCATTCGGGTGACCACCGGGCCCCGCCGGTGCGGGTGCGGGGGAAGCGGACACCGGCATGGGCAATGTGCGGGCGGCGCGCTATCTTTCCCGAACGGCGAAGGGCGCACAGCCGGCCGGCCGCAAGCGTCAAGGGGTGTCGACGTCGAGTGACGGTGTTCCTCGATGCCGGTGGGAAATTTCCTCACCCTGGTGCAGTACGCCACGCCCGTCAAAGTGATCCTCTCCGACAACTCACCGTTCGGAACGGTCGAGTTGGAGACGTCGGTTTCCGGCCTGCCCTCCTACGGGACGACGAACGAGAACGTGAACGTCGCCGCCATCGCGCCCGGCCGGTTCGCACGGGGTCCGCGTGGAGCGGTCCCAGCAGCTCACAGGGGCTTTGCGGAACCCTTTCCGGCACGGGGACCCGCTCCGGCGGACGTGATCACGGAGCCGGCGGCCTGTCGATTCCTCCGAAGGTCGGCGCCGGGACGGTGACCGGATTCGCACGGTCCGCCGACAGGGCCGTGGGGGGCGCCGGGGCGGGCCATGTGATCGGGATGGCCTGTTCCGGCCTCCGTGCCGTGCCCCGGCCGTAAGCCCGCAGGAGTGCGGGACCGCCCGGGGGGCATGCATCCCGTAGACCTGTTCGAGAGCAAGGACACGGGAGGGACATCGCCGTGCGGGTGGGGGCGAAGACCGGGAAGCTGTGGGGGAGAGGGTGGCCGGTGCCGCGTGAGCCGTCCGCCGACGAGGACGGGGAAGCGGTGGACGCGCTGCGGATCACCCGGAGCGTACGCCGGGCCGACCTGAAGGCGGTCGGCGAAGTCCGCCGGGCACTGCGCGAGTTGATGCGCCACCGGTGCCGGACCGACGCCGCCGAGGTGGCCGAACTGTTGATCACCGAGCTCGTCACCAACGCGCTCGTCCATACCGACCGGGGTGCGGAGGTGCACGCCAGCCTCGCCGCCACCCGCTTACGGGTGGAGGTCCGGGACTACGCCTCACGCCGTCCCCGGCCGTACGTACCGACCGCCGACGGTACGCACGGCCGGGGACTCGTGTTGGTACAGGCACTCGCCGACGACTGGGGCGTGGACGCGCTCGCCCTGGGCAGCGGCAAGGTGGTGTGGTTCGAGCTCGACGCGCGACACGACGCAGGGCCCGCCTGAGCAGGCGGGCCCCACGGGGCTTCCCCGGATCTCACGGACCGGGTCAGCCGAACTGCTGCTCCAGGTCCTTCAGTTTGCGCTCCAGCGAGTCCAGTCGGGGAATGGTCTGGGTGTCGTCCTCGGCGGTGAGGTCCACCGTCCGGGGGCCGGTCACATCAGTGGATTCGGTTCGGTTGACGGCTTGCAGGGAGGGCCGGCGTCGTAGGGGCAGTTGTCCTGATTCCGGTATGGCCGGCTCCGCGCCGACCGGCGCGGAGCCCGCTCCCTGCGTCAGTTCCGGGAGCTCGACCTGGCGGCCGCGCGACCGCCCGAACGCCCGGTTCTGCCGGCCCAGCGCCTTGATGCGCGCCCGGTCCAGCCGGTTCTGATCGCGCCTGCGGTGCCGGTCCTGCTCCCGCTCCTTCTTGTCCTCGCGCACCTCGTCCACGGCCTCGTCGAGGGTGCGCACCCCTTCCAGCAGCATGAGCGACCAGGCGCCGAAGGTCTCCCGGGGGGCCCGCAGCCAGCGGACCATCCGGATCTGGGGCAACGGCCTCGGGATCAGGCCCTGTTCGCGCAGCGCCGCCCGGCGGGTCTGCTTGAGGGCACGGTCGAACAGGACGGCCGCCGAGAGCGACATCCCCGCGAAGAACTGCGGAGCACCGTCGTGGCCCATGCCCCGTGGGGCGTGCACCCAGTTGAACCAGGCGGCCGCCCCCGCGAACAGCCAGACGAGCATGCGCGAGCCGAGGGCCGCGTCGCCGTGGCTGGCCTCGCGCACGGCCAGCACCGAGCAGAACATCGCGGCGCCGTCGAGGCCGAAGGGGACCAGGTACTCCCAACCTCCGGAGAGGTTGAGGTTCTGCCGACCGAAGCCGACGAGTCCGTGGAAGGAGAGTGCGGCGGCGACCGCCGCGCAGCAGAACAGCAGGACGTACGAAGCGGTGCCGTAGACGGCCTCCTTGCGTCGCCGCCGTTCCTCGCTGCGCTCCCAGCTGTCGTCGGCCGCAGCCTTCTCGCTCTCGCGCTTGCCACGGGCCAGTACCGCAACTGCCGCAAGTACGCCCAGGATCAGCAGGCTGCCGGGCAGCAGCCAGTCCAGCGATATGTCGGTCAGTCTCATGCGGATGTCCCTTGCCTCGCGTATGCGGCTGTGCGGCCGTGCGGCTTTCGGGCGCCATAGTGGCGTAGCCGGTGAGCCGCGCACGCGGGTTTCGGGGCAAGTGGACGCCATCGGGGGGCGGGGCCCGCCGGATAGGGTGTTGTGACTCGAACTGGAGCCCGCATGGGCCCAGTTGTGTTCGATTGCGGTCAGTCGTACGGGGTGGGTTCAGGCGGCGGTCGCCGCGAGGCGGGCGACGCGGTCGGCGTCGCAGGTCCGGGGACAGGTGACACAGGTGTCCTCGGGGCGGATGGTGTAGAAGAAGCAGCAACCGGCCCGGTCCCGGGTGGGCAGCTCCTCGCCGGCGGGTCCGGTGAGCGTACGGAAGCCCGCGCCCCCGGTGTAGGGGGCCGTCGAGCCGGGCAGCAGCGCCTCCAGCTCGGCCATGGCGCGCTGTTCCTCGCCGAGCAGGTTGCCGAGGTACCAGAGGCTCTCGACGACCTCGTCGGTCACCATGCCCCACAGGGCGCGGCGACCGCGCCGCATGCGCGGGCCGAAGCCCTCCAACAGCGGTCCGAGGTGCTGGGCCACCGCAGCCCGCACCTCCTCGCGCAGCGCCTCCTCGTCGGGCACGACACGGGCCCCCGGGAGTGCGGCCGCCGGATCGTCCGGCAGGCAGGCGAATTCCCCGACGCGCACGCTGAGGCGCCCGAGGGTCCGGTGGAAGGCCACCTCGGTGACCGGGAACCGCGGGACCCGCCGGTGCAGGAACCACGGGAGGGTGATCAACAGGCAGGCCGGCCACGCGTACCGGTGCAGCCCGAAGCCCGCGATCACATCGGGCCGGGCCTGGGTCCCGTAGTCCCTCAGGACCTGGGCGTCGTCCCAGGCGAGGAAGGCGTCCAGGGCCGGTCCGCCGGCGGCGAGCTCGTCCGCGCCGACCCATCCCACACCGCGAGGGACGGGTTCGTCGGCGGTTCGCTCGATCACCCGCAGCCCGCTGTACGCCTCGGCCAGCCTGGCGAACGCATCCGTCACCGCAGAGCCGGGCGGGGCGGATGTGACAGCCGGAAAGGTCGTGACGGTCATGACGGGCCACCGAATCACAGAATCACACGATCGTTAACAGGTAAGCCTTACCTTACCTGATTCGGATCGATCCGCACCCCTCCCCGCGCGGGCCGTCACTTATTCTCAGGACAGGTCGAGACCCGGAGGAGGACCGAGTGCACGAAACGGCCCACGCCCGGGTACCGGCACAAAGGCAGAAGGTGTTGCGCCATTCGGTGCGCGGTCAGGTGCTGGACGCGCTGCGCGCGGCGCTGATCGACGGAGAGCTGGTGCCCGGGGAGATCTACTCGGGTCCGGCCCTGGGGGAGCGGTTCGGGGTCTCGGCGACCCCGGTGCGCGAGGCGATGCAGCAGCTGGCCGTGGAGGGGGCGGTGGAATGCCTCCCGAACCGGGGCTTCCGCGTGCTCTCCCGTACCCCGAGGGAACTCGCAGAGCTGGCCGAGGTGCGGGCGCTGCTCGAAGTCCCCGTCATGCTCCGGCTGGCCCGCACGGTGCCCGCGGCCGACTGGGAGGCCCTGCGTCCGGCCGCCGCGGCCACGGCCGAGGCGGCGGCGGCCGGTGACCTGCCCGGGTACGCGGAGGCGGACCGGGACTTCCACCGGGCGGTGCTGCGGCTGGCCGGCAACGACCAGCTGGTGCAGGTGGCGGAGGAGCTCCACCGCCGGGCCCAGTGGCCCCTGCCGGGCGCTCCGCGGGTCCGGCGGGCCGATCTCGTCGCGGACGCGGCGGAGCACTCGGCGCTGCTGGAGGCGCTGATCGCACGGGACCTCCCGGTGGTGGAGTCCCTGGTCCGCGAACACTTCGCGGGCTCCCCGGCCTGACCCACCACCGGGGCTCCGCCCCGGACCCCGCGCCTCAAACGCCGGCGAGGCTGGAACGGCCGGAGGCTACGCCGCGGGCGACGGGGCCGGGTCCGGGTGGTGGAGCTGGTCCGCCAGCCAGGTGGGGATGCCGCCCAGCAGATGGAACAGCCGGCGGGCCTCCGCGCGCAGTCGAGAGGCCTCCGGCTCCGGTTCGGCCTCGGCCAGCGCCGCCAGCGCGGGCGCCGTGCCGATGAGGAAGCCCAGGTCCTCCCGGATGCGCAGGGACTCCGCGAAGCCCTTGCGGGCCTCGGCAACCTCCCCGTCCCGCAGGGCCAGCGCGGCCAGGTGCCGCAAGGTGAAGGACTGCAGCAGGGTGTCTCCGTGCGCCTCCGCCCCCGCGTGGGCCCGGTGGTAGGCCGGCCGGGCCGACTGCGGGGCGTCCGCCAGGTGCTCGGCGACGAGCCCCCGCCGGAAGTCCAGCAGCGGGCGGGTCCGGGAGTCCGGGGACAGCAGGGCCGCGGCCCGGCCCAGTGCGGAGCGGGCCTCGTCGGCCCGGTCGCGTACACCGAGCACGGTGGCGGCGTACGCCAGCTGGCCCCGTTCGCAGGCGGCCGCGCCCCGGTCGTCGTCGTCCTGGGAGACCGCCTCGGCGACGCGCAGCGCGTCCTCGGCCTCCGCCCAGCCCTGCCCGGTGAACAGGCAGCGCTCCACCAGCAGCGCGGTCCGCTGCACGGCCGCCCCGGCTCCGCCGGCCTTGCCGATGTGCGGCGTCAGCAGCGCCGCCGCATCGGTCCAACAGCCGCGCGAGCGCAGCCGCCATATCGCCCGCTGGAGGGGGTCGTCCCCTCCGGTTGTTCCGGCACCCGACATGGCGGTGTCCGCCACATTGCCCTCCCCAAAGCAAGCAAGCAGCACATCGTTGAGCCCTGGGGCGAAATGAGAGCACGGATTCACGGCATCGGCCAAGGGGTTGGGTGAACTCTTTCACAAAGTCCGGACGGATCATCAGCCGCCCCGCGGCCGAACCCGGCGGCCCCGGGGCGGATCTCCTCAGCTCATCCGCAGTGCCAGGAAGAAGTCGAGCTTGTCCTCCAGCCGGGACAGGTCCCGCGCCGTCAACTGCTCGATTCGCCCGACGCGGTAGCGCAGCGTGTTGACGTGCAGGTGCAACCGCGTCGCACAGCGGGTCCAGGAACCGTCGCAGTCGAGGAACGCCTCCAGCGTCGGGATCAGCTCCGCGCGGTGGCGCCGGTCGTAGTCCCGCAGCGGGTCCAGCAGTCGCGCCGTGAAGGCGCGCCGGACGTCGTCCGGGACGAAGGGCAGCAGCAGCACGTGCGAGGCCAGCTCGTGGTGGCCCGCCGCGCAGACCCGGCCGGGGCGCGCCGCGGCCACCCGGCGGGCGTGCCGGGCCTCCTCCAGTGCCCCGCGCAGCCCCTCCGCGGAGTGCACGGCCGCGCTGACGCCCAGCGTGAGCCGGCCGTCGTCGGCGAGACCGGCGGCGAGCGGGTCCCGTACGACCGCGAGCAGCTCGTCGGCGTGCAGGGCGGAGTCCGGGCCCTTGTCCTCCCCGGCGTCCCCGGAGAGCGAGGGCAGCGGCACCAGGGCGATGGCCTCGTCACCCGCATGGGCGACCGCGATCCGGTCCGAGGGCTCGGGCCCCGAGAGGGACGGGTCGACGAGGATCTCCTCCAGCAGCGACTGGGCCACCGGGCCGCCGGGGATGTCCCCGTTCTCCCAGTCCACCCGGGCCACGACGACCTGCCAGTGCGGGGCGGCGCCCAGTCCGGGCAGCAGCACCGGGGCCGCCACGCGCAGTCGGGCGGCGATCTCGGCGGGCGGGGCACCCGTCTGGACCAGTTCGAGCACCTCTTGTGCGAGGCGGCGGCGCACGGTGCGGGCCGCGTCGCGCCGGTCCCGCTCCACGGCGATCAGTTGGGTGACGCCCTGCAGCAGGTCCAGGCGCTCCGCGGGCCAGTCGCCGGCGTCCGCCTCGACCGCCAGCAGCCAGTCCGAGAGCACGGTCTCGCGCACGTCCCGGGCCCCCGGACCGGCGGCTCCGCGCCCGTGTCCCCTGATCGGGAAGAGCGAGTAGGTAATACCCTGGATGGAGATCCGATGCGGCCCCCTACGGCCCGTCCGGACCGCCGCAAGGTGCTCGCCCGCCAGTGCTGCGCAGACGCCCGGCGCCAGCGGCTCACCGGCCCCGGCGATCTGTCGGCCGGTGGGGGACAGCACCCAGGCCCGGAGATCGAGGTCGGTGGTGAGCAGATCGAGCACCACGTCGGGGCCGCCGCCGGCCGGACCCGAGGTCATCAGTCGGCGGTGTCGGTCCACGACGGCCGCGAGGTCCCCGGCGCGCTCGCCCGAGACCTGTCGGACGACGTATTCCGTGATCGTGGCGAATGCAACGTCCTCGTTCACGGCGAACAGCGGCAGCCGATTGCGCACACAGGCCGAAACAAGATCATCGGGAATGGCCTGGAGCTCCGCCTCGCCCGCGGCGAGCCCGGCGACGCCCGCGCCCGCCAGGATTCGTACGAATGGCTCGGAGTCGGCTGAATTTCGTCTCCAGGCCAGGCCGGTCAGGACGAGTTCGCCCCCCGACAGATATCGGCTGGGATCGCGTAGGTCGGTCGTCATGACCCCACGGACCGTCCGGTCGAGTTCACCCTCGCCGCCGAGCAGCCGCAGCCCCAGCGCCTCGGTTTCCAGCAGTGCGCGCAGCCGCATGATGTCGCCGCCGATCTGTCTCGAATGTTGCCGTTGGAAATCGGGCAGGTCGTCGCATCCTGCCTTTCATACGAATCTACAAGACGAGGGAGGTCGTCAGCCAACTCCTTCATGGTTTCAGTGACTGCACCCCGGGGCGAGTGGCTTGTGTACTGGGTCCACACCGCGTTAACAGCACATGAACGACCAGTCGAGGACTCTCAGGCCTCCTGGCTTGAAGTAAACGACACGATGAAGAAGAAGAGAGCCGCTCATGGACTTCCTTCGCCCCGCCAGCTGGGAGGAGGCGCTCGCCGCCAAGGCCGAGTTCCCCTCAGCTGTGCCGATTGCGGGTGGCACCGACGTGATGGTCGAGATCAACTTCGACCACCGCCGGCCGGAGTACCTCCTGGACCTGAACCGCATCGGTCTGCTGCGGGAATGGGAGGTCGGCGAGGATGTGGTTCGCCTGGGCGCCTCCGTCCCGTACACGCAGATCATGGAGAACCTCCGCACGGAACTTCCGGGACTCGCGCTCGCCTCGCACACGGTCGCGTCCCCGCAGATCCGCAACCGCGGCGGTGTCGGCGGCAACCTCGGTTGCGCCTCTCCGGCCGGCGACTCCCACCCCGCGCTGCTCGCGGCGGGTGCCGAGGTCGAGGTGGAATCCGTACGCGGCTCCCGCCTCATCCCGATCGACGAGTTCTACACAGGTGTGAAGCGCAACGCGCTCGCCGCCGACGAGCTCATCAAGACCGTTCACGTCAAGAAGGCGGACGGCCCCCAGCAGTACTCCAAGGTCGGCTCCCGCAACGCGATGGTCATCGCGGTCTGCGCGTTCGGCCTGGCGCTGCACCCGCAGACCCGCACGGTCCGCACCGGAATCGGTTCGGCCGCGCCGACCCCGATCCGGGCGAAGGTCGCCGAGGAGTTCCTGAACGCCGCGCTCGAAGAGGGTGGCTTCTGGGAGTCCGGCAAGGTCATCACCCCGTCGATCGCCAAGCAGTTCGGTGACCTCGCCTCCGGCGCGGCCAACCCGATCGACGACGTCCGTGGCACGGCGAAGTACCGCCGTCACGCGGTCGGCATCATGGCTCGCCGCCAGCTCGTCTGGACCTGGGAGCAGTACCGCGGTACCGGCAACGGCCGCTCGCTTGAAGGGGCTGCGTAATCATGCGCGTCAATTTCACGGTCAACGGCCGTCAGCAGGAAGCCGACGATGTGTGGGAGGGCGAGTCCCTTCTCTACGTCCTGCGTGAGCGCCTGGGTCTGCCGGGCTCCAAGAACGCCTGTGAGCAGGGCGAGTGCGGTTCCTGCACCGTCCGTCTCGACGGCGTGCCGGTCTGTTCGTGTCTGGTGGCCGCCGGTCAGGTCGAGGGTCGCGACGTCGTGACCGTCGAGGGCCTGGCGGAGTTCTCCAAGCAGCGTGACGAGCACGGCCACGGCGGTGCCTGCGGCACCGGCGGCGGCTGCGGCGGCAAGGGCGTGTCCCTGGACGCGGCCAAGCAGTGGCAGGCCCGGCCCGCCGACTCGCAGACCGGCGAGGGCGTGGAGCTCTCCACCATCCAGCAGGCGTTCATCGACGCCGGCGCCGTCCAGTGCGGCTTCTGCACCCCGGGTCTGCTGATCCAGGCGGACGCGCTCCTGGAGGAGAACTCCTCCCCGTCCGACCAGGACATCCGTGAGGCCCTGTCCGGCAACCTCTGCCGCTGCACGGGTTACGAGAAGATCCTCGACGCGGTCCGCCTCGCGGCCGCCCGTCAGGGAGAGGCGGTCTGACCATGGCGCAGAACACCCGCACCGTGCCCGCCGGTACGCCGACGAACGTCACCCAGAAGCACAACAAGGGCGGCATCGGCGAATCGATTCTCCGCCCGGACGGCACCCTCAAGGTCACCGGCGAGTTCGCGTACTCCTCGGACATGTGGCACGAGGACATGCTCTGGGGCCAGACGCTGCGCAGCACCGTCGCCCACGCCGAGATCGTCTCCATCGACGTCTCCGAGGCGCTCGCCATGCCCGGCGTGTACTCGGTGCTGACGTACGACGACCTGCCGGCCGAGATGAAGAACTACGGCCTGGAGATCCAGGACACCCCGGTGCTCGCCAACGGCCGGGTGCGTCACCACGGTGAGCCGGTCGCCCTCGTGGCCGCCGACCACCCGGAGACCGCCCGCCGCGCGGCCGCCAAGATCAAGATCGACTACCGCGAGCTGCCGCTCGTCACGGACGAGGCCTCCGCCCTCGCCGCCGACGCGCCGCTCATCCACGAGGGCCGCGACGACCACCACATCGGTCACGTCCCGCACCCGAACATCGTGCACCGCCAGCCGATCATCCGCGGCAACGTGGAAGAGGCCCGCAAGCGCGCCGACGTGATCGTCGAGGGCGAGTACACCTTCGGCATGCAGGACCAGGCCTTCCTCGGTCCGGAGTCCGGTCTGGCCGTGCCGTCCGAGGACGGCGGTGTCGAGCTCTACGTCGCCACCCAGTGGCTGCACTCGGACCTCCAGCAGATCGCCCCGGTCCTGGGCCTGCCGCCGGAGAAGGTCCGTATGACGCTCTCGGGCGTCGGCGGGGCCTTCGGTGGCCGCGAGGACATCTCGATGCAGATCCACGCCTGCCTGCTGGCCCTCGCCACGAACAAGCCGGTCAAGATCGTCTACAACCGCTTCGAGTCCTTCTTCGGCCACGTCCACCGCCACCCGGCGAAGCTCTACTACGAGCACGGCGCCACCAAGGACGGCAAGCTCACGCACATGAAGTGCAAGATCGTCCTGGACGGCGGGGCGTACGCGTCCGCCTCCCCGGCGGTCGTGGGCAACGCCTCCTCCCTCTCGGTGGGTCCCTACGTCCTGGAGGACGTGGACATCGAGGCGATCGCGCTCTACACGAACAACCCGCCCTGTGGCGCGATGCGCGGCTTCGGCGCCGTCCAGGCCTGCTTCGCCTACGAGGCCCAGATGGACAAGCTCGCGGCGAAGCTGGGTATGGACCCGGTCGAGTTCCGTCAGCTGAACGCCATGGAGCAGGGCACGATCATGCCCACCGGCCAGGTCGTGGACGCCCCGGCGCCGGTCGCCGAGCTGCTGCGCCGGGTCAAGGCCCGCCCGCTGCCGCCGGAGCGCCAGTGGGAGTCCGCCGGCGAGAGCGCGGACGTCCGCGCGCTGCCCGGTGGCCTCTCGAACACCACCCACGGTGAGGGCGTCGTCCGCGGCGTCGGCTACGCGGTCGGCATCAAGAACGTCGGCTTCTCCGAGGGCTTCGACGACTACTCGACCGCCCGCGTGCGCCTCGAGGTCATCAACGGCGAGCCCGTCGCGATGGTCCACACGGCCATGGCGGAGGTCGGCCAGGGCGGTATCACCGTCCACACGCAGATCGCCCGTACCGAGCTGGGTGTCACGCAGGTGACCATCCACCCGGCCGACACGCAGGTCGGCTCCGCCGGTTCCACTTCCGCCTCCCGGCAGACGTACATGACCGGTGGCGCGGTGAAGAACACCTGTGAGGCCGTCCGCGAGGCCCTCCTGGAGATCGGCCGCCGCAAGAACGGCTCGTACCACCCGGCGTGGGCCACGGCCGAGCTGCTCCTCGAAGGCGGCAAGGTCGTCACCGACGGCGGCGAGGTCCTCGCGGACATCGCCGACATCCTGGAGGGCGAGGCCATCGACCTCGAACTCGAGTTCCGCCACGCGCCGACCGAGCCCTTCGACCTGGTCACCGGCCAAGGCAACGGCCACGTCCAGTACACCTTCGCCGCGCACCGCGCGGTCGTCGAGGTGGACACCGAGCTCGGCCTGGTCAAGGTCGTCGAGCTGGCGACCGCGCAGGACGTCGGCAAGGCGCTCAACATGCTTTCCGTGGTCGGCCAGATCCAGGGTGGTACCACCCAGGGGCTCGGCGTCGCGATCATGGAAGAGATCATCGTGGACCCGAAGACCGCGAAGGTGCGCAACCCCTCCTTCACGGACTACCTGATCCCGACCATCCTCGACACCCCGACCATTCCGGTCGACGTCCTGGAGCTCGCCGACCCGAAGGCCCCCTACGGCCTGCGCGGTATGGGCGAGGCCCCGACCCTCTCGTCCACACCGGCCGTCATCGCGGCGATCCGGCAGGCGACGGGTCTGGAGATCAACAAGACGCCGATCCGTCCGGAAGCCCTTACCGGGACCCTCTAGGACGGCGTGGTCCGGGGGCCGCGAGGCCCCCGGACCCCTCAGACTCTCCGGGCGGTGTGCATGGGAACGTCACACTTCACCGCATACCGCCCGGAGGATGTACGAAGTACCGCACCGCTCGCGGTCCCTTCACCTGGCAGTACCCCTGCAAGAACCCCCGTAGTACCAGCGGTCACCCCCGCACTACCCGCAGTACACGCAGTGAACATTCGCGTCGCCTCGGGCCGTCACCCCGGGTCGTGCAGCCAAACGCAGCATCCCAAATCCCGCGTCTCCAATCTCCAAGCGGGTGCCCCTTTGAACCTTGGGAGTTAGGCACCATGACCCAATCGTCAGTAGAGCCCAAGACCACCGCGGAGGAGGCCGGCGACGGCTCTCAGCCGCCCGCCGGACGGTCCTGGCTCGACCGCTATTTCCATATAACGCACAGAGGCTCGAACGTCGGCAACGAGGTCCGTGGCGGTATCACGACCTTCATGGCGATGGCGTACATCCTCCTGCTCAACCCCCTGCTCCTGTCGGGCAAGGACGTCGCCGGCACGGTGATGGACGGATCGGCGATCATCACCGCCACCGCGTTCGCCGCCGCCGTCACGACGCTCCTCATGGGCTTCGTCGGCAAGGTGCCGCTCGCCCTCGCCGCCGGTCTCTCCGTCTCCGGCGTGCTGGCCTCGCAGGTCGCCCCCCAGATGACCTGGCCCCAGGCCATGGGCATGTGTGTGATCTACGGTGTCGTGATCTGTCTCCTGGTCGTCACCGGCCTCCGAGAGATGATCATGAACGCGATCCCGCTCGCGCTCAAGCACGCCATCACCATGGGCATCGGCCTCTTCGTCGCCCTGATCGGCTTCGTCAAGGCCGGTTTCGTCGGCAAGGGTCCGGAGTTCGGTCCCCCCGTCCAGCTCGGTGCGGTCGGTGAGCTGTCCGGCTGGCCCGTGCTGCTCTTCTGCATCACCCTGGTCGCCATCTTCATGCTCCAGGCCCGCAAGGTGCCCGGCGCGATCCTGATCGGCATCGTCGGCGGTACCGTGCTGGCCGCGATCCTCAACGCCATCGTGGACATCGACCCGAAGGCCTGGAAGAACGGCCCGCCGGAGCTGGACGGCTCCGCGGTCTCGATGCCGAACTTCTCGCTCTTCGGTGACGTCTCCTTCGGCGGCTGGGGCGACGTCGGCTACATGACGGTCGGCATGATCGTCTTCACGCTGGTGCTCGCCGGCTTCTTCGACGCCATGGCCACCATCATCGGTGTCGGTACCGAGGCCAAGCTGGCCGACGACAAGGGCCGCATGCCGGGCCTGTCCAAGGCGCTCTTCATCGACGGCGCCGGTGGCGCCATCGGTGGCGTCGCGGGCGGCTCCGGCCAGACCGTCTTCGTCGAGTCCGCGACCGGCGTCGGCGAGGGTGCCCGTACGGGCCTCGCCTCCGTCGTCACCGGCCTGTTCTTCGCCGCCTGCCTCTTCTTCACCCCGCTCACGCAGATCGTCCCGGGTGAGGTCGCCTCCGCGGCCCTGGTCGTCATCGGCGCCATGATGATGCAGAACGCCCGCCACGTGGACTGGGCCGACAGCGCGACCGCGATCCCGGTCTTCCTGACCGTCGTGATCATGCCGTTCACGTACTCGATCACGGCCGGCGTCGCCGCCGGTGTGATCTCCTACGTCGCCATCAAGATCGCTCAGGGCAAGGCCCGGGAGATCGGCGGCTTCATGTGGGCGCTGACCGCGATCTTCCTGGTGTTCTTCGCCCTGAACCCGATCGAGCACTGGCTCGGGGTCGGCTGACCCGGAACCATCCGATCATCACGTACCCGCACCTCCACGTAGCCGATCCGCGCAACCGACGCGCGTATCCGATACTGGAACCGAACCTCCGAGGAGGCCCCCATGCTGGACATCGCCGAAGAGCTGAACCGGTGGGTCGAGCAGGGGCGTGACTTCGCGGTCGCCACCGTGGTGGCGGTCGGCGGAAGCGCACCCCGGCAGCCCGGGGCCGCGCTCGCCGTCGACAGCGAGGGCACGGCCATCGGCTCGGTCTCCGGTGGCTGCGTGGAAGGTGCGGTGTACGAGCTGTGTCGCCAGGCGCTGGAGGACGGCGAGACCGTCCACGAGCGCTTCGGGTACAGCGACGACGATGCCTTCGCCGTGGGCCTGACCTGCGGCGGAATCATCGACATCCTGGTCACCCCGGTCCGCGTGGGCTCTCCCGCACGGGAGGTCTTCGCGGCCGGGCTGGCCGCCGCCGCCCGCGGTGAGGCCGCGGCGGTGGCCCGGATCGCGCAGGGGCCGGCCGAGCTCATGGGCCGCGCCGTGTTCGTCCGCAGCGAAGGCGGCCACCAGGGCGGCCTCGGCGGACACCCCGAGCTGGACCGCACCGTCGCCGAGGAGGCCCGCGCCATGCTCGACGCCGGGCGCACCGGCGTGCTGGAGATCGGCGCCGACGGCAGGCTCTGCGGCGAGCCGCTGAAGGTCCTCGTCGAATCCAGCGTCCCGCCCCCGCGGATGATCGTCTTCGGTGCCATCGACTTCGCCTCCGCCCTCGTACGGATCGGCAAGTTCCTCGGCTACCGGGTGACCGTGTGCGACGCGCGGCCCGTCTTCGCGACGAAGACCCGCTTCCCCGACGCGGACGAGATCGTGGTCGACTGGCCCCACCGCTACCTGCAGAGCACCGCCGTGGACGGCCGGACCGTCCTGTGCGTGCTCACCCACGACGCCAAGTTCGACGTCCCGCTCCTCGAACTGGCCCTCAAGCTGCCCGTCGCCTATGTGGGCGCCATGGGATCCCGCCGTACCCACGAGGACCGCAACGAGCGGCTGCGTCAGGTCGGGGTGACCGAGCTGGAACTGGCCCGGCTGCGCTCCCCGATCGGCCTGGACCTCGGCGCCCGCTCGCCGGAGGAGACCGCGCTGTCCATCGCCGCCGAGATCGTCGCGAACCGCCGCGGCGGCACCGGCGCGGCCCTGACCGGCGCGCACATCCCGATCCACCCGGACGTCTCGCACGCGATGCTCGACCGGATCGGTTCCGTCGCTTGAAGGCATGACGGCCGAACGTGAGAATCCGAACCTGAGCAACCGAACGTGAGAAAAGGGCGCACCCCGTGGGGGTTGCGCCCTTTCGACGTTCCCCCTATCTTACCCGCCGGTAATAGGAGGCACCCTCTCCATCCCTTCCCCGTACCGGAGTTGAGCGGATGTTGCGTACCGTGCGAAACCTGGGCCTGCTGGCCGCGGCCACCCTGCTCACCGCCTTCACGCCGGCCCCGGCGGCGACCGCTCCGGCGGCGACCGCCCCGGGCGACGGCCTGCGCGAGGTGCTCTTCGTCGGGAACAACTGGGAGGGGACCGCCGACGTCCTCGCCTCCACCGGCGATCTCGCCAAGGTCGGTCGGATCGACGTGGTCCCCGACAAGGCGGAGCGGTTGCGCGAGATCTACCTCAACCCCGTGAAGCTCGCCTTCTTCCTCGGCATCCGGGAGAGCGCGGGCGAGGGGCACGACCAGTTCGTCGACGACATGTTCACCACCCCGGACGGCTCCGCCGTCGTCGTCTCCCGCCCCAGCTTCGCCGACGTCGTGTCCATCGACGTGACCACCGGACGCGTCAACTGGCGCTTCCCCGTGTCCGGGTACCGCTCCGACCACATGGCGGTCTCGCCGGACGGGACCCGCGTCGCCGTCTCGGCCTCCACCTCCAACACCGTGCACGTCCTGGACATCACCACCGGGCGGCAGGTCGGCTCCTTCGGTACCGGGGACAAGCCGCACGAGAACACCTTCACCCGCGACGGCCGGTTCCTGTGGAACAGCTCCATCGGCGAGGTGAACACCGCCCTCGACGCGCCCTGGTTGGACTGGACGAAGGGCGACCGCAAGATCACCGTGGTCGACGCGCAGACCTTCCGCACCGTCCGGGTGATCGACATGCGGGAGCGGCTGGACGCCTTCGGCCGCCGCGACCTGTCCGACGCCGTCCGCCCGGTGTCCTTCAGCCCCGACGAGTCGAAGCTCTACTTCCAGGTGTCCTTCTTCAACGGCTTCCTGGAGTACGACGTCCCCTCCGACCGGATCACCCGCCTCAAGACCCTCCCGATGAACCCCGCCACCAGCACCGACCGCACCACCTGGGTCAACGACTCCCGCCACCACGGCATGTCCATGAGCCCCGACGGGGCGAAGCTCTGCATCGCGGGCACCATGGACGACTACGCGACCGTCGTGGACCGCGCCACCCTCGCCGAGGGACCGCTCGTGCCCGCCGCCAAGCCGTACTGGGCCACGGTCTCCGGCGACGGCAGCGCCTGCGTGATCTCCGAGAGCGGCGCCGACCGGGTCACGGCCATCGACTTCGCCACCGGAGCCAAGCGGGTCTCCGTACCCGTCGGGGACCACCCGCAGCGCGTCCGGCTCGGCCACGTCCCGACCGGCTGGACCGGGCCCGCCGGCCGCTAGTACCGGGTGCCCTGCCCTGCCCTGCCCGGCGGGCCGGGTCAGGGAGCGGTGTGACCGGGCCGGCCCGGATGCTCAGCCCACCGTCACGGTCGGCTCGTGCCGGACGGGGAAGTTCACCGAATTGGCGATGAAGCAGGCCCGGTTGGCCTCCTCGTGCAGTGCGATCGCCGCGTCCACCATCGACTCGTCGCTGACGGTGATCCGGGGGTGGACCACGGCCTCGGTGAACTGCCCGCTGTCCCCGGCCGTGGCCATCGTCCCGGTCGCCTCGTCGACGTACGAGGTCACCACCACGCCGTTGACCGTACAGAAGTGCAGGTAGGAGAGCATGTGGCACTGGGACAGGGCGGCGAGCAGCAGTTGCTCGGGGTTCCAGCGGGAGGCGTCGCCGCGGAAGGTCGGGTCGGAGCTGCCGAGGATCGCCGGCAGCTCTCCGGCGGCCACCTCGTGGGCCCGCGAGTAGGCGCGGTAATGACTGGTTCCGGTGCCGAGGTTTCCGGTCCAGGTCACGCGGGTGGTGTAGGAGTGCAGTCGGGCCATGGCGGCTGCTCCCTTCTCTCTGCACGGGGCGGGGTGGACGCCCGGGGCGCGGAGCCGGCGTGGTCGGACCGCGACGGGCGTCGACCTGGATCGTACGGCCACGCCACGGCCGCGTCGGCCCGCTCGTGCCCGGTCCAGGTGTCCAGCACGCCCGTGTGACCGGCTCGATGCACGGGTACCGGGCGGCCGACCGCCGGAGCGACTGAAAACCCATCACCTCCGGCCCTTATCGGATGACCGGTCCCACGATGACCGATTAGTCTCGCGATCATGGTGGATATCCGCGAGGTACCCGAGTCCGACATCGACCGTGCTCTGGAGCTCGCCTACCTGGTCTTCCACGACCGACCCGAGAAGGAGGTCCGGGAGAAACACCACGCGCTGCTCGCGAGTTGCGACCGGATCGGCGCCTACGACGGCACGGCCTTGGCCGGCTTCATGGCCGCGCACGACTTCCGGCTCTCGGTGCCCGGGGCGGATCTGCCCTGCCCCGGGCTCACCTTCGTCGGCGTCGCCCCCACCCACCGCAGGCGCGGCGTGCTCACCGCGCTGATGAACGAGATGCTGCGGCGGACCGCCGCCGCGGGCAGCCCGCTCGCCGCCCTCTGGGCCTCCGAGGCCGCGATCTACGGGCGCTTCGGTTACGGCAGCGCCACCACCGGCGTCACCATCGAGATCGACTCCACCCGTCCGCTGGCCCTGCGCATCGACCCGGACCGGCGCCCGCTGCGCCTGGTCGACCCGGAGGAGGCCGTCGCCGTGGTCGGGCCCTTCCACGAGGCCGCCCGCGCCCGCCGGGCCGGCCGTCCCACCCGCAGCGCGGAGCGCTGGTCCCAGGAGTGGCTGGCCGAACAGGACGAGGAGGACGAGGAACTGAGCCCGCCGCGAATCATCGTCCTGGGCGAAGCGGACCAACCCGTCGCCGGATACGTGCTCTACCGCACCAAGCCGGAGGACGGCGCCGGATCCGCCCGGGTGCCCGGCCTGGTCCGGGTCGACGAGTTGGAGGCCGACACCCCGGCGGTCGCCGCCGCGCTCTGGGAGTGCGTGGCCTCCCTCGACCTCACCGGGACGGTCCGCGCGTGGGGTCGTCCGGTCGACGACCCGCTGCTGCACTTCGCCGCGGACCGGGACCAGGTGCGGGTCACCGCCCAGTTCCCCGCGCTCTGGCTGCGCCTGGTCGACGTGGGCGCCGCGCTGACGGAGCGGTCCTGGGCGGCGCCGGTGGACGTGGTGCTGGAGGTGCACGACGTACGGATGCCCGCCAACGCCGGGCGGTTCCGGCTGACGGCCGGGCCGGCCGGGGCCACGTACGAGCCCGCGGACTCCGCCCCCGACCTGGCTCTGAACGTACGGGAACTGGCCGCCTGCTACCTCGGTGGGACCCGCGTCGAGGAACTCGTGGCCGCCGGGTTGGTACGGGAGCACACGCCGGGCGCGGCGGCGGCGCTGGACGCGGCCCTGCGTACGGCCGTACTGCCGCACACGGGGGACGAGTTCTGACGGTCGGCCACGTCGGGGGCGGGCGGGCCGTCCGCCCCCGACCCGGCCGCCCGGATCAGGAGGGCAGCGAGATTCGGGCGGCGGCCATGCCGAAGCCGGCGCCCAGGACGGCGGTGGCGAGCCGGTCGGGCCGCGCGCGCAGGTCCTGCGGCCGGTAACGGCTGATCTTCTGGTGCCAGTTGAGAATGCCGGCGTGCCAGTCCTGCAGCTCGCCCACGTACGCGTCCAAGGCCTGCCGCGCCTGCCGGTCGAGCTTCCAGTCGTCGTAGAGCAACGGCAGCTGGTTCGCCACGATGTGCTCGAACTCCTCGGTCCGCCGGGTCATCAGCTCATGGCAGATGTGCAGGGCCTGCGGGTAGTCGATGTCGAAGAAGTTCCGGGTGACCAGGATGTAGTTGTGGACCTCCCCCTCGACCTCCACCTCCTTCTGGTAGGAGTAGATGTCGTTGATCATGCAGGCGGCGTCCGCGACCGCGTTCTCCAGGGAGCGGATGGTCCCGGAGGCGTAGATCTCCTCGGGGATGCCCCGGCCCCGGTGTCCGAGCCGGCACAGGTACATCGTCAGGTGGCTGCCGAAGGTGTGGCGGCGCATCTCCGCGTAGTCCACCGGGTCCGGGATGCGGTTGCGGATCTGGTTGTCCACCTCCCACAGCCAGCTCTCCAGCATCCTGACCAGGGTCGCCCGGAACTCCGTGCGGTGCTCGGTGGCCATGGCGGCGCTGGTGCGCACCCACAGGTCGCCGAGCGCGCGCTCCATCGCGGTCACCGGCTCCGGCTGTTCGGCGTGGTCGACCGGGATCATGGCGATCAGGCGGGCGGTGGTCGCCTTGGCCGCCGGAAGGTTCCTGCCCTGGCCGAAGACCACCGGGTAGTAGTCGTCCCCGTACGTACCCCAGGTCAGCCAGCAGGCGTTGAGGGCCAGCTCCTCAGGCGTCGCGTCGGGGTCGATACCGGCCGAGCAGAGCGCGAAGTCGAAGCCCCGCAGCCGCTCCTCGGTCCAGATCGCCGAACCGGGGTCTCCGGGCTGCGGGTCCAACAGGCCGATCCGCCGGGACCAGGCGACGGACTCCTCGCGCGCGTGCGCCAGGTGCGGGCTGACGGTGAGCCGGTGCGGCATGTAGATGTCGGGGATGACGGAGGGGCCGGTGCGCTCGAAGGGGACGTGCGTGAAGGAGCGGTGGCGCAGCTCCATCGAGCGCCGTGTGAACACGGAGCGCAGGTCGAGCGCGGTGGCGCCGAGCCCGGACGGCTGGAAGGGCAGGGCCGCCGGGGCGGTGGGCCTGGCCTCCTTGTTCATGTAGCGGCTGGAGACCATGTGCCACTCGTGGCCTCCGGACTGCCAGTCCTGCAGGCCCTTGGTGTAGGCGAGGACGGCCGCGATCTCCGTCGGGTCCAGTGCGTGATCGGCGAAGAGCTGCGGGAGCTCGCCGATCGCGGTCTGCTCGAACTGCTGGAGGCGGGAGGTGAGCAGGTCGTTGGAGGCCTCGGCGGCCTCCTGGGTGGTGCAGCCCAGGAAGGTCTCCAACACCAGGATCGCGTTGGAGAGTTCGCCTTCGTCGGCGACCTCGCGCTGGTAGGAGAAGATGTCGTTCCTGATGTGCACGGCGTCGGCGAAGGCGTCGCGCAGCACGGCGAGCGGGCGCGAGTGCGCGACGCGTGCGGGCACCTCGGCGCCGACGTACTCGATCAGGCCGGCCGACCAGGGCGCGCCGCCCACCTTGCGGCGCATCTCGATGTATTCGAGCGGGTTCGCCACGCGCCCGATGTCGATGTTGGCGAGCTCCCACATGGACTCGTCGAGGAGGTTCTTGGTGGACAAGGAGAACCGTTCCCGCCAGTCGGCGGACATCGCCGGGACCGTCCGGGCCCAGAGGTCCGCGAGCCCGGCCTCCACCGGGTTGGTGGGCTCGGGGAACCCGTCGGACAGGTCCATGGGCATGAAGGCGGCGAGCCGGTCGAGGTACCGCTTGGCGCCGTCACGGTCCTGCGAGCGCTTGAACATCTCCAGGAAGTGGTCGTCGAAGAAGAAGACCCACACGTACCAGTCGGTGACGAGCGCCAGCGCGTCGCGATCGCAGTCGGGATGGGTGTACGCGCAGAGCAGCGCGTAGTCGTGCGAGTCGAGGTCGCTCTCCTCCCAGACGCCGGAACCCTCCAGCATCCCGAAGCCGCGCGCCCATCGCTTGGTGTGGGTCCGCGCGTCCTCCAGGTGGGGGTTCAGTCGTGCCGGATAGGGCACATAGAAATCCGGCAGTTGAAACGGCTGCGTCACGTCGGGGTCGGCCTTTCGCTCATGGGTACGGGGGCCCGGTTGCGGCCCGGCCCCCCGCACGAGATCAGCAGTGCCCTACCCGTGGTGCCCGTGGGACAAGGGTGATTTCACTGCTTCAGGTGACGGACGGGGCGTTCCGCGGTGCCGCGGCCCGCCGGCGGTTAGAGAGTGTTCCGTGGATCAGGTCAGGACACCGGACTGTCCTGGTCCGGGGCGGGAGACTGGCGGGGGATCGAAGGCGGCCGGCGCTGCGGATCGTGGCCGAACTGCGCCGCCTGCATCGCGTACATGGAGGCGTACCGGCCGCCCAGTGCCAACAGCTCCTCATGACCGCCCTGTTCGACGAGCCGCCCCTCGTGCAGTACGTAGATGACATCGGCGAACCGGACCCCGGACATCCGGTGCGTGACGAGGACGACCGCGCGCTCGGGGCCGGCGAGGCCCCGGATGCTGTCGAAGGCGGCGATCTCCGCCTCCGGGTCGAGGGCCGAGGTGGGCTCGTCCACGACCAGGACGTGGGCGTCGCGGAAGCGGGTACGGGCGAGACCGAACTTCTGCCACTGCCCGCCGGACAGCTCCGAGGCCCCCCTGAACACCCGGGCGAGCAGGGTCTCGTAGCCGTGCGGCAGCTTCTCGACGATCCGGTCGGCCCCCGCGTACCGGGCGGCGGCCACCACCTGGGCGTCCGCGTCGACGGCGGGGCCCCGGTCCTCGGTGGCGGGCCGGCCGATGGCGATGTTGGTACGGGCGGTCACCGGCCAGCGCTCGAAGTCCTGGGTGAGGAGCGCGACCCGGTCGAAGACCTGCTCCCGGTCGGCGTCCCGTACGTCCACCCCGTCCCAGGTGACCGAACCGGCGTCGGGCAGGTGCAGCCCGGCCAGCAGCTTGACCAGCGTGCTCTTGCCGGAGCCGTTCTCGCCGACCAGCGCGACCACCTGGCCGGCCTCGATGGTGAGGGACACCCCGGTGAGGGCGGGCTCGTCCCGGTCCGGATAGCTGAAGTCCACGTCCCGCAGCCGGACCGCGGCGAGCCGCTCCGGCAGCGCGGCCCCGCCGGACGGAATGGCACGGTGGGCCGCCTCGGCGACGAACCGTTCCAGGTCCCTCACGTACAGGGACTCCTCGTGCAGGGTGTTGGTGGTGGCCACCAGCGCCCCCAGGCTCGCCGAGCCGGTGCGCACCGCGATCACGGCGGTGCCGGCGACGGCGAGGTCCATCCGGCCGGAGACGACGAGGGCGCCCATCGCCCCGTAGGTGACCAGGGCCGCGACGCCGGAGAGCGCGGCGGCCAGCAGTTCGGTGGAGGCCTTGTCCTTGGCGAGGCGGGTGGCCTCGCTCTCGGCGACCTCGGCCATGTTGCGGTAGTGGCCCAGCAGATAGCGGCCGACGCCGTGCACCCGTACCTCGGGGGCCGACGTACGGGAGATCAGCAGCTGGCCGATGAGCCGGGCGGCCCGTACGTGCTCCACCCAGGTGATCATCGACAGGTAGCGGCGCTGGGCCACCCGCATCGCGCCCCAGCCGCGCGGGGCGGCGATCAGCAGCAGCATGGGCAGGAGCAACGGGTGCAGTACGGTCAGCACCCCGGCGGTGGCGATCAGGGAGATGAGCCCGCCGAGGGTGGCCACGCAGGCGCCGACCGTGCGGCGGGCCGACGGCGGACCCCACTGGGCGCTGTCCAGCAGCCGCCGGAACTCCCCGTCCTCGATGGCCTCCAGCTTCACCTCGACGGCGGCGCTCAGGTACTGCTCGTACGCGGCCCGCTCGACCTTGGGCTCCAGCCGTCCGGCGGCCGCCGTGGACCGGGAGGCGAATACGGCCCCCAGCACGGCGACCAGCGCCCCGGCGGCCAGGGCGGGCAGGGCCGCGTGCAGCCGGTCGGCGGCGCTGCCTTCGCGCAGCAGCGTACGGAGCACATCGCTGATGACGAGCAGGCCGACGGCGGAGGTGACCCCCTGCCCGGCCTCGGCGGCGGCGACGGTGAGCAGGGCCGGTCGGTCGGTGTCCCAGGCGAGGCGCAGGGTCCCGCCGACCATGCGGGGCATGGAGCGCAGGGTGGTCAGCAACCGCCCTTCGAGGCGGGCGTACTCGTGGTGGGACCAGCCGGCGTCGTAGCGCAGGGGACCGCCGAAGAGCCGCCGTTCGCTCTCGGAGACGGCGGGTTCGGTGGCTTCGGGCCGCTTGAGGAGCCTCATGCGCGGCCACCCCCGCCCGGTGTCGGGTCGAACACCACATGAACGTGCACGGATCGCAAAATTCCTCCCGAGGGGCCGCGGCTGCGACTGACGCCGCAAGAACGTGGCTGCTCAGAGCGGCGTCACGGGGCCGGGGGAACGAATGCCCGCACGCAGTTACGACCACACGCCGGACCCCATGGGCAGCACGCGGCCCCGCCGTTCGAACCACCCGGAGGTGGCGATACCCCCGTTCGAGGGATTGCGCCGCACCCCTGCCGGAAATGGCGGAGGCCGCCACCCCGTGGACGGGACGGCGGCCTCCTTGCGGCGCGGCGCGGTGCGCTGCGCCGCTACGGCGTGGGGACGGGGAGCGGCGCCGTACCGAGGACGGGCACGGTCCAGCGCTGGGCGGGGCTGGGATTGCAGTCCCAGAGCCCGAGCCGGGTGCCGGGGGTGGTGTCGAAGCGACCGAGATCCAGGCAGCGGCCGGAGGCGGGGTGGTAGATGCCGCCGTCGGCGCGCGGCAGGAATTGCTGGCTGCCGACACCGGTACAGGTACGGAGCTCGATCGGGGTGCCGTTGTCGACACCGCTGTTCGCGGCGTTGAGGCACATGCCCTGGTTGCGGATCGTGCCGTCGTTGTGGACCTGGAACTGCTGGGCGGCGGTGCCGTTGCAGGCGGCGATCTGGATCTTGTTGCCGTCCTCCAGGCGGTTGAAGTCGTTGTCCACGCAGTTGCCTGCGGCCTGGGTCAGGTGGATCGGCCCGGTCGCCTGCGGAGCGGTCATGGGGGCGGCGTACGGGTAGACGGCGAGGTTGCTGATGCCGCCCCGGAAAGGAACGTCGAGGTAGGCGCCGGAGTCCTTGAACCGGCCGAGGTGGAAGGGACCGACGGGGGCCGGGCTGGTGGACGCCTTGTGGTGCCCGGTGCCGGCGAGGGTGCCGTCGACGTACAGGCGCATCAGGCCGGTGGTCTCGTCGTAGACGGCGGTCAGCTGCTGCCAGGTGTTCAGGGTGATGGCGCCCGCGCTGTTGACCTGCTGGGTCTCGTCGTACGGCCAGGGGTTCGTGTCGCCGTTGGCGAGGGAGAACTGCCAGGTCTTCTTCTCGGTGTTGTGGAAGAGCAGGAGCGAGCTGTTGCGGGCCAGGTCCTGGCTCAGGACGACTCCACCGAGCTTCGAGGTCTTGACCCACGTGCTGATGGTGAAGCTCTTACGGGTGTCGATCACGGGGCCGGAGGTGTCTGCGTAGGAGGTGCCCGCCTCGTTGAAGGCGGCGTAGCTCGAGATGCGACCACCGATGTTCTCGGCCGCGGGGAAGGTGACGTCGGTCGTCGTGGCGGGGAAGTTGCCGACGGCGCTCGGGGTGGTGTTGCCGGTCTGCCCGGTCAGCTTCCACTGCGCCTTGGGCATGTTGAGGTTGCCCAGGGTCACGGGGGTGGTGCTGACGCCGGTGACGGCCGGGAAGGGCGTCGCGGTGCCGACGCCGTTGAAGGCGACAAGCTGCTGGTTGGCGTCGACCGCCCACAGGTCGGGGATGCCGTCGCCGGTCAGGTCACCGTCGGATCCGACCCGGGGGTAGGCCTTGGGGTCGATCTTGCCGGAGATGAGGCCCGCGGCCGGGTTGGTGAAGCCGGTGAGGTCGGGGGCCTGGGCCGTGCCCTTGACCGAGAAGGCGTGGAGACTGCCGTCGGTCTTGGAGCGGGCCCACAGGGTCGGGAAGTCGGTGCCCTGGGCGCGGCCGGGGGTGAGCAGGTCGTAGCCGGCCCACCTGGTGTCGTTCGCGGAGAGGAGGACGGCCTGCGGGGCGAGCGCGTTGAGTGAACCAGCGGTGCCCAGCCACAACCGTCCGTTCTCGACGAACAGTAGTGACGTGGTGGGCAGCTTGTCCGCCGTGGCCCCCGAGTCACCGGTGGGGGAGCCCAACGCCGCGATCTGGGTCACCTTGGACCAGTTGGTGACGCTGTAGCCCTGGGCCGCGCAGTCGATCGAAGCGCCGGCCGGGGTTACGCAGGTGGCCGGCTTCACGATCGGCGCATTGGCCTGTCCGTCGAGGCGGCCGCTGTTGTCATTGCTGTACAGGTAGAGCTCGGGCTTGCCGGGCTCATGGGCGAAGAGGTCGTCGACGGTCTTGCGCCCCAGGCTGCCCCGGTGGCTGATCTGGACGCCGTTCCAGTTGGGGGTGGCGCCGGGCGCCGCCTGGACGACCGCGTTGGGAGCGCCGTACGGGTCCTGGCCGCCTGCGATCGTGCGAAGGTTCCCGGCGGTGTCGGGGAGCAGGACATCGGGCTTGCGGTCGTTGTTGAGATCACCGAACACAGGCTTGCCCGCGTCGGGGTCGGACGGCGCGTAGTAGCTGTAGACGAAGGGCTGGGACATGTTGCCCGCGTTGTCCTGGGTCTGCAGGTAGACGAAGTTGGTGCCCCACTGCGGCGGTGTGACCTTGACGGTGGCCTTGCCCCCGGTCAGCTTGATCACACCGGGGTCGGTGCACTTCCAGCCGGTGGCGGCCGCCTTCACGGGGTCGGTGGTCCAGCGGGCGCAGGCAAGGCCGGAGGTGCGGGTACCGGTCGCCGGGGCGGGGTCGGTGCCGCTGAGGGTGAAGGTACCCTCCTGGCCGGCGAGCTTCGGGTGTGCCCCGATGGTGCCGGAGGCGGGGAAGTCCGTCGAGGTGACGGTGGCGGTCGGCGGGGTGCGGTCGACGCGGAAGAAGCACATCTCGGTGGCGTTGCTGGTGAGCGTGCCGTCCGTGACGCGGGCCACCCAGCCGTACTGATGGCCGTCGGTCAGGGCGCCGATGTCGACGGTGGCGTCACCGTAGCTGCCGTTCCAGCCCGTGTCGGCGAAGGTGGACTTGCCCCCGTCGTCGTCGTCCCAGTACTGGAAGCCCCCCCAGAGCTGCTGGCCGGTGGCCGAGTAGGTGGCGGTGGTCAGGGTGATGTTGTTGTTGGCGCCGACCCAGCCCGGGTTGTCCCAGGGGTTGGTGGTGCCGGGTGTGCTGCAGTCGGCGGAGGAAGCGGTGTCCGCGAAGCCGGGTGAGGGCCGGGTGCGGGGCCACCAGACGGTGGGCTGGATGTCGTACTCGACCACGATGCGCGGAGTGTTGTCGAACCGCTGGCGGTAGAGCTTTTCGCCCTCGTTGTCAGGCGCCAGGCCCACGGTGATGGTGGGCCAGCGGTACAGGGCCGCCATCTTCACGAGGTTCTTGACGTCGAAGGCGATGCCACCGGACCCCGACATCATGATGCCGGCTTCCTTCGTGCAGCCGCCCATGTGCGAGCTCGTGCCGCACGGCTGCTGGGTCCACTTGGTCGGGTTGCCGATGGCGTTGGTGGAGTACAGACCCATCGGGGTCGGCGTGCTCGGGCTCGAGGAGGAGACCACGTTCGCCTCGAACCGTGCGCTGAGGATCTCGGCGCCGTGGAGCCGCGGGTCCACGCCGATCTGGAAGTAGGCTCGGGTCCTGCCGATGCCTTCGCATCGGGGGTTGCCCTCGAAGTAGCCGCAGTAGCCGGTGGCGGGCCTGTCCTGCCCGTACTGCGTGCCGTTGAACTCGTTGGTGTCCGGGTACGCCTCCTGGACCTGGGACCAGGCCTGGTTGGCGTTGTTGAGGGTCGGGTTCCAGCCCGGATCGATGTACCAGGGACCCGTGCCCCGACCGAGGAGCGCGGTGTCGGGAACGAGCTGGATGCCGCGGGTGTCGGCGGTCGTGACGATCGGCTTCACCGCGGCACCTTCGCCGGGGCCGTCGGAGCTCGACACGGTCGAAGGGGCCAGGGGGGTCGTGGTTTCCGCGGCCGGCGCGGACTGCTTGGCGAAGGCGCCCGGCGACTTGGCACGGGCGCCCGTGGCGGCCGACCCGGAGCGGGCCGAGTCCCACATGACCGGGGTCGGGGCGGTGAAGCGGGCGTTGCCCTGGGCGTCCACCGCCTTCAGGTTGCCGGCTGCGTCGGCACTGACCGTCAGGCCATCGGCCTCGACGGGGAACTGTAGCTTCGCGACGGCGGGACTGGCGGCGGCCTCGGCGGTGCGGACGATCAGCACCTGGCGCCAGCCGCCGGCGGTGGTGGCGGTGAGTTCGAGGTCCACGCCCGGCAGGACGGACGGGTAGAGGGCGCTGTCCCCGTTGAGTGTGGGCTTGGGCAGCGGGAAGGGTGCCTTGAGGGCCAGCTTCTTGCCGTCGGCGGTCGTCATGGTCGCCATCGGACCCGTTCCGCCGCCGGAGAAGCCGAGTTGGGAGGGGACAGCCACCGGGGCCACCGTGCCTTCGGCGGTGGTCCGCAGGGTTGCGTCGACTTTCTGCCATGTACCGGAGGCGTTCTTCACTCGCTCCGGTGCGAGGGCGGTCTCCGTGGTGAGCGTCCCCTGAGGGGTGGCGAAGGTCTGTGAACTGGCCGTCGTCAGCGCGTCGATGACGACCCGCTTGCCGTCGCTCTTGGCCTGTGCTTTCGCGGCGCCGATCACCGACGACGCAGCGGAGGGCGGAGGGGTCTTCGGCGCGGGCCAGGACACATCGGCCGGACCGTGACCGCGTGCCTCCTCGGCGTACGCGGGAGGACCGGTCAGCAGACCGGCCCCGAGAGCGACCACGGCCGCGCCGGCCAAGGGGATCGTGAGCATGCCGGGGGAGCGGCGTCTGCCGGGTACCCCCGGGTCGGAATGGCGTGAAAGGAATGCAGGCCTCAAGGCGGAGGTCCTCGCTGTCAGCGGTAAATGAAGGGAAGTCAGGGGCACAGTTCCTTCCGATCTGCAAACTTGTCAACAGTGTGTGAGGGGCTCGTGACGATGTGATGTCCGGTTCATGTCGCGAAACGCCATGTTGTCCGCGGGTGACATTGCTCATGGGGAGATTCTGAGAATCTCATTAGACTTCCAACTTCCGTTCCATAGAGCGTGGTTGATCCGGATCGGGTCGGTCCGGTCCTTTTCTGTACCGGTTTCCTGGGGGGATCCTGTTGTCTCATCGGAGTCGCTTTGCCATGCGCTCAACGCGTGGCAGAGCACGGGTCGCGGTCGTTGCCGCACTCGCCGTTCTCGTTTCCGGACTGGGGCTTCCCGCAGTCCAGGCGGCTGACAAACCGCCAAAGGTGTGGGTGCCACCGAAGACCGCGCTGCCCGGTACGAAGCCGGTCAAGGGGGCGGACGCCAAGTCCGCGAAGGGCGCGACGCCGACTGCCAAGCCCTGGAAGCCCGCGCCGAAGTCGAAAGCACCGGCCGGCGCCGGCCGGGTCGAGGTCGGATCCCGCCCCGCCTCGAAACCCGGTGCCGACGCAGGGCCCGTCCAAGCGGGCGAGTTGCCCGTCTGGGTCGCACCCGGGAAGGCCGCAAACGGCAAGGCCCTGCCGTCCGGACCCGCGAACTCCACTTCGGCCGGCAGCTCCGGCAGCTCCGGCAGTCTCAGCGTCGAGGTCAAGGACGCGGCCAAGGCGCGCGCAGCCGGAGTGAACGGTGCCCTGATCACCCTCACCGAACCCGCGGGCGTTGCCGCCACGGGCAAGGTCGAGGTGGGCCTGGACGTGTCGGCATGGGCGAAGAGCGCCGGGGCCAACTGGGCCGACCGTGCTCGCCTGGTGCAGCTGCCCGCATGTGCCCTGACCACCCCGGGTGCAGCCGGCTGCACCACCCGCACGCCCGTCGCCTCGCACCGGGACGCCAACGGGCGCCTGGTCGCCGAGGTCGAGGTGGCGAAGAACGCGGCAGCTCCCAGCGTGCTGCTGAAGCCGCAGCCGGGTGCCCAGGCCGGGTCCGCGGCGGCTCCGCAGGTCATGGCCGCCCAGGGCGTGGCACTCGCCGTGGAGCCGGGCCCGTCCGGCAACCTCGGCGACTACTCCGCGACGCCGCTCCTGCCTTCCGCCTCCTGGCAGGCCGGGGCGAACTCGGCGAACTTCACCTACGGCTACACGGCCGAGATCCCGTCGACCATCGCGGGTGCGGCGCCGAGCATGGTGCTCGGCTACGACTCCTCCTCGATCGACGGCCGTACCGCGTCGACCAACGCCCAGTCCGGCCTGATCGGTGAGGGCTGGGACTGGCACCCCGGATCGATCTCCCGCTCCTACAAGGGCTGCAAGGACGCCGGCATCAAGGACTCGGGTGACGAGTGCTGGGCCGGAGACATCCTCTCCCTGTCCATGGCAGGTCACGCCGGGCAGATCGTCCGGGACGACAACACCTGCGTCTACCGCCTGCAGGGTGATGACGGCACCAAGATCGAGCGCCTGACCGGCCGGCGCAACTCCGCCTGGAAGGGCGAGGGCTTCCGCGTCACCACGACCGACGGCACGCAGTACTACTTCGGGTCCAACCGCCTCCCCGGCGGTGACGGCACCGACCCGGAGGCCAAGTCGGTCTCCACCATGCCCGTCTACTTCAACAGCGGCCAGGACAAGTGCCTCGGCGCCGACACTCCGGCCAACGGCACCTACCAGCAGCTGGGCTGGCAGTGGAACCTCGACTACGTCGTGGACCCGCACCAGAACCTGACCTCCTACCGCTACGAGCAGGAGGACAACTACTACGGGCGCGGCGGCGGCCAGAACAACGGCAACGGCACCCCGACCCTCTACCAGCGTGCCTCCTACCCGACCTGGATCGGCTACGGCCAGCGCCTGCCCGACCAGATCACCGCGAAGGGCAAGGCGAACACCGCCGCCCAGATCTGGCTCCGCCCCGGGGACCGCTGCTTCGAAGCGGGCGACGCCTGCGATCCCACCAAGCGGAAGACCAATGCCACGGCCTGGGGCGACACCCCGGTCGACCAGGAGTGCGCGGCCACCGGCCAGTGCCTGAACCTTTCGCCGACCTTCTTCACCACCAAGCGGCTGACGAAGATCGACACCGAGGTCCTGGGCACCGGCGGCTACCGCAACATCGACTCGTACGCGCTGAAGCAGCGCTTCGAGGCACCGGGTGACGGAACCTCCCCGAGCCTGTGGCTCGAGTCCATCCAGCGGACCGCGACCAACGCGCGCACCCCGCTGACCGTGCCGCCCGTACTGTTCGAGCCGCTGGAGATACCCAACCGTGTCGACGGCGTGGTCAAGCGCCCCGACGGCACCGAGGCCAGCACCTCCCGCTACAACCGGCCGCGCATCCAGACGATCACCACCGAGACCGGTGGCCGCATCAACGTGGTCTACAAGGCCCCGGAGTGCTCGCGGGTCAAGGGCACCATGCCCGCGGCCGACGACACCAACACCATGGCTTGCATGCCGGTCAAGTGGTACCTGCCCGGCCAGTCCTACCCGGACCCGGTCAACGACTGGTTCCACAAGGTCGTCGTCCAGTCCGTCACCCAGCAGGACATGGTCGCGGGCCAGGTCAGCACGGTGACCGACTACGAGTACGGCGGCGGCATCGCCTGGCACCGCAACGACTCCGAGTTCGCCGACCCCAAGACCCGTACGTGGGACCAGTTCCGCGGCTTCGCCACGGTCACCACCCGTACCGGTAGCGGCAACGCGGCGGAGGCCCCGCGCACCAAGTCGGTGGCCACCTTCCTGCGCGGCATGGACGGCGACGTCTTGGCCAACGGCACCAAGCGCAGCGTGAACGTCCCCGACGCGCACGGCGGCACCATCAAGGACGAGGAGGTCCTGTCGGGCTTCGTCCGCCAGACCGAGACCTACGACCGCGACGGCGGCACCGTCGTCGGAGACGAGGTCTCCACCCCCTGGCTCGGCGCCGTCACCGCCACCCGTGCCCAGTCCGGCGGCATGCCCGCCATCACGGCCCGCGCGTTGAACACCGGCAAGGTCACCAGCCGCGCCAAGCTCGCGAGCGGTGCCTGGCGCACCAACGAGCGCACCTCGACGTACGACGGCACGCTCTTCTCGCGGCCGCTCCAGGTGGACGACAAGGGCGACGTCTCCCGCACCGACCAGCGCATGTGTACCACCTTCGAGTACGCCACCGGCCCCGGCGGCGCACTCACGCAGCTCGCTTCCCGCACCCTGATTCTCACGGGAGCGTGCGGTCAGACCCCCACGGCGGCCAACACGGTCGGCGACACCCGTACGTACTACGACGGCAAGGCCCTCGGCCAGACCGGGACCACTGCCGACCAGTCCGGCACCGAGGTGCTGGAGAAGTACGACGGAGCGGGCAAGCCGGTCTACCGGCTCAACATGACGGCGACGTATGACGCGTACGGCCGTCTGACCACGAGCACGAACAAGGTGCGCAAGGACGGCACCCACCAGGACGGCGCGGTCACCAAGACCGAGTACAGGGCACTGCCCAACGCGCTGCCCTACGAGGTCACCCACACCAACCCGCTGGGCTGGAAGACCACCACCACGCTCGACACCGGCCGCTCGCTGCCGATGAAGACCACGGACGAGAACGGCCACGTGGCCGAGCGCGGCTATGACTCCCTCGGCCGCGTCACCACCATCTGGCAGCCGGGGCAGGACCGGTCCGTCGACCCGGCGGTCCGCAAGTTCTCGTACTCCATGAACGGGACGAACGCGCCGACCACCGTTCTGAGCCAGGCGCTCATGAACGACGGCAAGTACATCAACAGCTACACGATCTACGACGGCCTCGGCCGCGTCCGCCAGACCCAGGCGCACACCCCGTCGGGCGTGGACGGGCGCATGATCACCGATGCGCTGTTCGACTCGCACGGTCGGCAGGTCAAGACCAGCGCGCCGTACTACAACGACGAGAAGGCTCCCGGCGGGGCGCTCTTCCTGCCCAACGGCGGAGTCAACCCGGACAGCAAGATCCCGTCCCAGACCGTCTCGGTCTTCGACGGACTCGGCCGGACCACTGCCTCCGTCTTCCAGGCCTACGGGACCGAGCAGTGGCGTTCGAAGACGGAGTACCCGGGCGCCGACGAGGTCCGGAACATCCCGCCGGCCGGCGGCTACGCCACGGCGACGGTCACCAACGGCCTGACGTCGGTGGTACGCCAGTACAAGGGCAACACACCCACGGGTGCCTACGACGAGACCACGTACGTCAACAACACCCAGGGCAAGGAGCTCTCCCGCAAGGACTCCGCCGGCAACGAGTGGACCTTCGCCTACGACCTCCTGGGCCGCACGGTGAAGACCACCGACCCGGACTCGGGCACTGCGGAGACCTTCTACGACGACACCAAGAACCTCGTCACGGTCAAGGACGCCCGTGGCAAGACCGCCACGTCCGTCAGCGACCTCCTCGGCCGCACGGTCGCGACCTACGAGGGCGCGGCAGTCGACCCGGCCAAGCAGGTCGGCGGCTTCACCTACGACACCAAGGCGCTCGGCAAGCCGTCGACCAGCACGCGTTTCGTGGGTGGGGCTTCCGGCAGTCCGTACGTCACGGAGGTCACCGGCTACGACGGCGGCTACCGTCCCCTCGGCACCAAGGTCACCATCCCCGCCGTCGAGAAGGAGCTTCAGGGCACCTACGAGACCAAGAACACCTACGACAAGTACGGACAGCTCAAGACCACGGACCTGCCGGGCATCGAGAAGGCGGGCCTCGGCGCGGAGACCCTGACATACGGGATCAACTCCGTCGGCAGCTTCACCTCGCTCGACGGCAAAATCGGCTCCGTGATGACGCCGTATGTCGTGGACATGCGGTACGACCCCTACGGCCGAGCCATCCGCACCACTCTCGGTGACACGGGCCGACAGATCGTCTCGACCGTCGACTACGACGAGGGCACGGGCCGGCCGGTCCGGTCCACCCTCGACAAGCAGACCGCGGCCACGGCGAGCGTCGATGTAATCGACTACACCTACAACCGGGTCGGTCAGCTCACCTCGATCAGCAACACGCAGGACGGCGCGGCCCGTGACCTGCAGTGCTTCACGACCGACTACCTCGGCCGGCTCACCCAAGCGTGGACCGACACCGGCACCACCACGACGGCTCCCCAGCCGAGCGTGCGCGGCATCGGCGGCTGCTCCAACGCCACCGGGCCGAAGGTCGACGGGACGGGCAAGCCCAGTGTGGGCGGGCCGGCCCCGTACTGGCAGCAGTACGAGTACGACAAGATCGGCAACCGCACCAAGCTGGTGAAGAAGGACGTCACCGGCAACACGGCCAAGGACACGACGGTCACCCAGACCTTCGGCTCCGGCCCCAACGCTCCGTCCACCGACCCGAAGACGGGCGGCGGCACCGGCGGCCCGCACGCGCTGATGGCCTCCACCGAGACCACCGGTGCAGGCTCCAAGGTCACTTCGTACACGTACGACGCCACCGGTAACACCGCCTCGATCACCAGCACCCCGGGCACCAAGAGCCTGACCTGGAACGACCAGGGCAAGCTCGACAAGATCACCGGAACCGGCGAGAGCGGTGGCACCAGCTACCTCTACGACACCGGCGGCAACCAGCTCATCCGCCGTGACCCCGGCAAGACCACGCTCAACCTCGGCACCGACCAGATCACCCTGGACACCACCACCAGCAAGGTCTCCAACGTCCGTACCTACGGAGCGCCGGGCGGTCTGTCCGTCACCCGCACCACGACGGCCGGCGTCTCGTCGCTCGCCTACCAGTCCTCGGACCACCACGGCACGAACGGCGTCCAGTTCAACGCGACCGACCTGGCCCAGGTTCGCCGCCCGGCCGACCCGTTCGGCAACGAACGCGGTACCCAGCCGACGCCGGATGCGTGGGCTGGCGACAAGGGATTCGTCGGCGGCACCAAAGAGAAGTCCACCGGCTTCACCCTTTTGGGCGCCCGCGAGTACGACCCGACCACGGGCCGGTTCATCAGCCCCGACCCGATCATCGACGGTGGCGACCCGCAGCAGTGGAACGCGTACGCCTACTCCAACAACGACCCGTTCAACAAGTCCGACGCGACCGGCCTCAAGGTCTACTGCGACAACTTCTCCTCCTGCAGCGTCAACACCAACACCGGCAACACCAACAACTCCAGCGCCACCGTGAGCAGCGGCAGCGGAACCAGCAGCAACCGCGGCGCCAAGGGGGATGCGGACGAGGCCAATCACGAGCTGAACAAGGCCAAGAAGAAGCGCGATGAACTGAAGCACGCCGTAGTCGACCTGGTCCTGGACCTGATCGGTTACAACGACGCCCGTGACTGCTTCACCAAGGGCGACGTCATGGCGTGCATCAACACGGCACTCAACGCCGTCCCTTGGGGCAAGCTGGCCAAGGCCATCAAGATCGGCATCAAGGCCTTCAAAATCTACAAGGAGCTGAACAAGGCCTACGACGCGGTCAATGCCGCCGAGCGCAAGGCCTCCAAGGCCATGGAGGCCTTCACCAAGGCCAAGAAGGCCGAGGGCGAAGCATCCGCTGCCGCGGCTCAAGCACGAAAGGCCGGGGACGAAAAGGCAGCGACGGAGACAGCAACCGACAGCGCCGGCACAGAATCCAAGGCCGGCAGAGGCGATGCCGACGCCGAGACGGGCGGAGGAGGAGCGGAATCCCGCGCAGCCGACTCCGAAGCGGGAGCTTCCTGCCCCATCAAGCGGAACAGCTTTCCCACGGGCGCGCGCGTCGAGATGGCCGATGGTACGAGCAAGGCCATCGAGGACGTCCAGGTGGGCGACAAGGTCTTGGCCACGGACCCGCAGACCGGTGAGACCGAAGCCAAGACGGTCACGGCCACCATCACCACTCCCGACGACAAGGAGTTCACGGATCTCACCCTGACCGACGACGCGAACCCCCGCGGCCCGCCGGTCACCCTCACCTCCACCTCCCACCACCCGCACTGGAGCGAAAGCCGCCGCCAGTGGCTCGACGCCGGCGACTTCGCCGAGGGCGAGCAGCTTCGCAAGCCCGACGGCTCAACCCTTACAGTCCAGGCCACCCGGAATTACCCGCTCGCCGTCACCACGCACAACCTCACGGTCGACGACTTCCACACGTACTATGTGCTCGCGGGCGCAGCCCCCGTGCTCGTCCATAACTGCCCTGCCGGTACCCGAGGTCCCCAGGGCAAGTTCAAGCCCGAACTGGTAGTGGACCGCGCGCAGGGTAACTGGGACCTGGAATCGAGGATCTCTGACGCCAGCGCACTCCGGGATGCAGCTGCTGAAGCTGCGACGGGAGCGGCAAAGTCACGCACCTACACGGCAGCCGTGCACAAGAGGACCGGTGATATTGCAGTTAGTTGCTCGGGTAACGGAAGTTGCGCCGAGCCGAACATCCTGAATGCCACGGGATGGAACGCAGATGACGTCATATTTACCCGCGCTATGCGTAGGGAAGATGTCGGTGATGGCCTGGGGAAGGTTCTGCAGGAAAAAGAGATCTGCACTGTATGTCAGGGGAGCTATGGGCCAGGAAACTTCGTCTCAGGTGTTCTTTTTGACCCTGCGGGGCCATGGATGATTGGGCTGGGGTGAACGTAGTCACTATTGAGCTGCAGCGGCATGACTGGGCCGCGCTGCGGTGCGGATGCGGAAAGTCGGGCGCCCACATTCCCTCCTCGTTCACGGCTCTGCTCGAGGCTCGTACGCTGGGTGAGACCGTCGGGCACACGCTCGATGGGCACCTGGAGCGGGAGTCGATGCTGTTCCAGGTGGCGCCAATTGCAGTGCCGGCCATCCTTGCCGCCTTGACCTGCGACTTGCCGCCGTTTACCAGAGCGCATTTCTTGAATATGCTTTGGTATCTGGTTACGGGGGAGTCCCACTCCACTGAGGTGGCGGCCGGCCTGCCTGAACTGGAAGAAGAGTGCCGATTCGCCGTTCGGGAAGGGATCTGGCTCATCTACAAAGAGGCGACGTCGGGAGACAGTGAAACGTCCTTCGATATTCTCGAATTTGTGGATCTGGATTCCGGGCGATTTGAGCATTTCCGGGCCATGGTGAAGTGAAGGGTTCCGCCGCAAGCTGAGTACGCCTGACAGTCCCTCGCTCGCTGTTCAGCGGCATGCCCGTAGATGAGTGGTCAAGAGCCCCACGCGTGTCTCCGCGTGGGGCTCTTGCGTGCGCCTTGGTCGGCCCCGCCGGATCTTGGTGCGGCGCAGCCGCCCGAACGGCGAGGGGTCCCTTCCGGGGAGGCCTCGATTCTGCCGGCGCCACGGTCCGTATGGTTCCGGGCGCCTGCTCGGTACCAGGCGTGGTGGTGGCACCGCTCGGGCGGGTGCCCGGCGGCGAGCCCTCGATGCGTCCACTGGCGCGGCCGAGGTGGCTCTCATCGGGATACGGGCTTGGCAACTTATGAGGGGATGGTTGAGTGGCCGCCGAGGCTAGTGAAGCACGTGCCGTTCTGCACGAGTTCACGCGTGAAGGTCGACTGTCGCCGGGCTCATCGGAGCGGGCGGAGTGGGGGACATGGGATCGGGTCGCACCGGGATGGGTTCTCCTCCTCGGCCTCAAGTCCCTGGTTCTCTTCCGCTGGGAAGAGGGGCGGACGGGACCGGAGCTGCTTCCCGACGTACCCGCCGGCATGTCGCGTAATGAGGCCGACAACCTGATCGAAATGCTGCGCGGCAGCCTCTCGGCCGCCGAGGTTGCCCGGACCACGGGTGGGCTGACGCTCGAACGGGTGCTTGCTCTGTTGGTCTGCGTCATTGCTGACGAAGCGATGACGCACCAGGAGGTCGACACGCTGCTCGAGTTGGCGGTAGCGATGAATGAAGAAGTCCTGCAGTCCGGTGACCTCTCGCGGCCGCTGTACCGGGGAACCGATATCGGTCCGTGGGACGTGAGCGAGACGGATTGGGAGGCGATGGGCCTGCTCGATCTCGGTGGGCTGAAGGTGCCGCGCAAGGACGTGCGGAAGGTGGAAGTCAATCCTCTGCGGTCCGACACGGAGGAACTGGCGGAGGTGGTTCTGTTTCGCGGCACGACCGCCAGCTTGCAACTCCAAGCCTTCCGGACCTCCGGTGAACCCGAGTGGGGAACGATCTGCGATCGGCTGGAGGTGGACCTGCGGGCTCGCGGCGCCGAGGTCGAGCGGTGGTCCGGGCGGGAGGGCGTCGAGCTCAGGGCTGTGGTTCCGGTCGCGGGTGATACCCGCGGCCGGGACCGGATGACGGTTCGGTTCATCGGATGCGACGGCCCGGGGTGGCTCCTGAGGGGCGTGATCGGCGGCGCCGTGGCCCTTCCCGACAGCAGTGACGACTGGGCCTACGGTTCCTTCGAAGGCGTGGTCGTGGATCCGGCCTTCGTGGTGCCGAGAGCGGTCCCCGCCTGGCCCGCCGTCGGCGATCTCCTGGCATCGACCGAGCAGAGCCGGGTCATCCCGCTGCGTTTTCCTGAGTGAGCGTTCCACCGCCGCTCGACGTGCTTGTGCTCCGTCCAGTGCCCCGGGGTGTCGGAGCATGGGGTGATTGTCGGATTGGGTTAGGTTTGCCCCGATATTCGTTTCGGGATTCCGAGAGGGACGCTCATGGCGATCGATCTGGACAAGGTGCTCGACAAGGCGTGGGCCGACAAGCCGCTCGCCGAGGTGCTCGCGGCACCCGTCGCCGCGCTCAAGGGCGTCAGCGACGAGGACGGCAAGCTGCTGCACGAGGCCTTCGGGGTCAAGACCGTCGCCGACTTCGGGCAGCTGAAGTACGTGCGTTGGGCCCAGGCGCTCGTCGCGCTGAACCAGACCGTCAAGGCGTAGTACGTATTCGGGTGCGCGTGCTCGGGGTGCGCGGGCCTGAACGAGAAAAGCCGTCCCCCTCACCCGGTGGCTGGGTGAGGGGGACGGCCTCTGTGCTGTTCCGGGAGGGCTACTCCGACTCGCCCTCCAGGTTGCCCTCCGTGTCCAGGTAGACCTGGCGCAGGGATTCGAGGATCTGCGGGTCCGGCTTCTCCCACATGCCGCGCGACTCGGCCTCCAGCAGGCGCTCCGCGATGCCGTGCAGGGCCCAGGGGTTGGCCTCCTCCAGGAAGGCTCGGTTGGTCGGGTCCAGGACGTACGTCTCGGTGAGCTTGTCGTACATCCAGTCCGCGACCACGCCCGTCGTGGCGTCGTAGCCGAAGAGGTAGTCCACCGTCGCCGCGAGCTCGAAGGCGCCCTTGTAGCCGTGGCGGCGCATCGCCTCGATCCACTTGGGGTTGACCACACGGGCACGGAAGACGCGCGAGGTCTCCTCGACCAGGGTGCGGGTCTTGACCGTCTCCGGGCGGGTGGAGTCGCCGATGTACGCCTCGGGGGCGGTGCCGCGCAGGGCGCGGACCGTGGCCACCATGCCGCCGTGGTACTGGAAGTAGTCGTCCGAGTCCGCGATGTCGTGCTCGCGGGTGTCCGTGTTCTTCGCCGCGACCGTGATGCGCTTGTAGGCCGTCTCCATCTCGTCCCGGGCGGGGCGTCCTTCGAGGCCCCGGCCGTACGCGTAGCCGCCCCACACCGTGTAGACCTCCGCGAGGTCGGCGTCCGTACGCCAGTCGCGGGAGTCGATCAGCTGGAGGATGCCGGCGCCGTACGTGCCCGGGCGCGAGCCGAAGATACGGGTCGTCGCGCGCCGCTCGTCGCCGTGCTCGGCCAGGTCCGCCTGGGCGTGCGCCCGGACGTAGTTGTCCGCGGCGGGCTCGTCGAGGGACGCGGCCAGGCGTACCGCGTCGTCCAGCAGGCCGATGACGTGCGGGAACGCGTCGCGGAAGAAGCCCGAGATGCGGAGCGTCACGTCGATGCGGGGCCGGCCCAGCTCGTCGAGCGGGATCGGCTCCAGGCCCGTGACGCGGCGCGAGGCCTCGTCCCAGACCGGGCGGACGCCGAGGAGGGAGAGGGCTTCCGCCACGTCGTCGCCCGACGTACGCATCGCGCTCGTGCCCCACAGGGACAGGCCGACCGACGCCGGCCACTCGCCGTTGTCGGTGCGGTAGCGGGTGAGGAGGGACTCGGCCAGCGCCTGGCCCGTCTCCCACGCCAGGCGGGAGGGGACGGCCTTCGGGTCGACCGAGTAGAAGTTGCGGCCCGTCGGCAGGACGTTGACCAGGCCGCGCAGCGGAGAGCCGGACGGACCCGCCGGGACGAAACGGCCGTCCAGGGCCGCGACCACGTGCGTGATCTCGTCCGTGGTGCCGGCCAGCCGCGGGACCACCTCGCGCGCGGCGAAGGACAGGACCGCCGCGACATCCGCCGGGTGGTCCGCCGCGACCGAGTTCACGGCGTCCAGGGACCAGTTCGCGTCCTCCATCGCCTGGACCAAGGCGCGGGCCTGCTCCTCGACCGTGTCCGCCGAGGTGCGGGTGGCCTTGGACTCGTCGAGGCCGAGCGCCTCGCGCAGACCGGGCAGGGCCGTGGTGCCGCCCCAGATCTGCCGGGCGCGCAGGATCGCCAGGACCAGGTTGACCCGCGACTCGCCCGTCGGCGCGCCGCCCAGGACGTGCAGACCGTCGCGGATCTGGGCGTCCTTGACCTCGCACAGCCAGCCGTCGACGTGCAGCAGGAAGTCGTCGAAGCCGTCGTCGTCCGGACGCTCCGCCAGCCCCAGGTCGTGGTCGAGCTTCGCCGCCTGGATCAGGGTCCAGATCTGGGCCCGGATGGCCGGCAGCTTCGCCGGGTCCATCGCGGAGATCTGCGCGTACTCGTCCAGGTGCTGCTCCAGACGCGCGATGTCGCCGTACGACTCCGCGCGCGCCATCGGCGGCACCAGGTGGTCGACCAGGGTGGCGTGCACGCGGCGCTTGGCCTGCGTGCCCTCGCCCGGGTCGTTCACCAGGAACGGGTAGATCAGGGGCAGGTCGCCGAGCGCGGCGTCCGGGGCGCAGGCCGCGGACAGGCCGGCGTTCTTGCCCGGCAGCCACTCCAGGTTGCCGTGCTTGCCCAGGTGGATCATCGCGTCGGCGCCGAAGCCGCCGTCCTCGGCACGCGCCTGGATCCAGCGGTACGCGGCCAGGTAGTGGTGCGACGGCGGCAGGTCCGGGTCGTGGTAGATCGCGATCGGGTTCTCGCCGAAGCCGCGCGGCGGCTGGATGAGGATGAGGAGGTTCCCGCGGCGCAGGGCCGCGAGGACGATGTCGCCCTCCGGGTTGGCGGAGCGGTCCACGAACATGTTGCCCGGGGCCTCGCCCCAGTGCTCGGTGACGCTGTCGCGCAGCTCGGCCGGGAGCTCGGCGAACCACCGCTTGTAGTCGGCGGCCGGGATCCGGACCGGGTTGCGGGCCAACTGCTCCTCGGTCAGCCAGTCCTGGTCGTGGCCGCCGGCCTCGATCAGGGCGCGGATCAGCTCGTCGCCGTCGCCCGAGACCAGACCGGGGATGCCCTCGGTCGGCCCGAAGTCGTAGCCGCCCGCGATCAGGGTGCGCAGCAGCTCCACGGCGCTGGCCGGGGTGTCGAGGCCGACCGCGTTGCCGATGCGCGAGTGCTTGGTCGGGTATGCGGACAGGACCAGCGCGACCTTCTTGTCGCGGCGGTCGATGTGCCGCAGCCGGGCGTGCCGTACGGCGATCCCCGCGACGCGGGCGGCCCGCTCGGGGTCGGCCACGTAGGCGGGCAGGCCGTCCTCGTCGATCTCCTTGAAGGAGAACGGGACGGTGATCAGCCGGCCGTCGAACTCGGGCACCGCGACCTGCGTGGCGGCGTCCAGCGGGGAGAGGCCCTCGTCGTTCTCCTCCCAGGCGGAGCGCGAGCCGGTCAGGCACAGGGCCTGCAGGATCGGCACGCCGAGACCGGCGAGCGCGCCCGCGTCCCAGGACTCGTCGTCGCCGCCCGCCGAGGCGGTGGCGGGCTTGGTGCCGCCGGCCGCGAGGACGGTGGTGACGACCGCGTCGGCCGATTCCAGCGCGGTGATCAGCTCGGGCTCGGGGGTGCGCAGCGAGGAGACGAAGAGGGGGACCGCCTGGGCGTCCTGGGCCTCGATCGCCTCGCACAGGGCGTGCACGAAGGCGGTGTTCCCGCTCATCTGGTGGGCGCGGTAGTAGAGCACCGCGATCCGCGGGCCGGTGGTGGTCCCCGGCGTGCGCTCCAGCGGGCCCCAGGTCGGGGAGGCGGCGGGCGGCTCGAAGCCGTGGCCGGTGAGGAGGACGGTGTCGGAGAGGAACCGGGCGAGCTGCTCCAGGTTCGCCGGACCGCCGTGGGCGAGGTAGCCGTGGGCCTCGGCCGCGATGCCGATGGGGACCGTGGAGGCCTCCATGAGCTGGGCGTCCGGAGCCTGCTCGCCGGTCAGGACGACGACCGGGCGGGTCTGGCCGGGGGCCAGGAGCAGGTCGAGGCCGTCCTGCCAGGCGCGGAGGCCGCCGAGGAGGCGTACGACGACCAGGTCGGCCCCGTCGAGGAGGGCGGGCAGGTCGTCGAGGGGAAGACGGGAGGGGTTCGCGAACCGGTACGGGACGGGGCCGTCCGCCGTGTTCGCTGCGCGGGCGCTGAGCAGATCGGTGTCGGACGTCGACAGCAGCAGGATCATGCGGCGGCAGGCCTTCCTCGGGGTTTCCGCGCCCCGGGCAGTGTGAGGACAGCGGGAGTTCCTGACTCACCCCGGTCGCCGGATCGCTCCGCGGGGTTCACAGTGGCGGGACCGCGCCGGAATCGCACCGGGCTTCCTCCCATGTCGCCGTCCTCGGCGACGGCGGGCCGTGTGGTCCGCCGGAAGGTCATCTTAGGGGTGGGTGGCGGGTGGCTACCGCCGGGGTGGAGGGGGTGGAGGGGGTGGACGGGGTGCGGGTCCGCGGAGATGCCGGTGCGGCGCCGTTGCCGGGGCTCTGCCCCGGGCCCCGCGCCTCAAACGCCGGCGAGGCTGAAATGCCGGGGCTCTGCCCCGGGCCCCGCGCCTCAAACGCCGGCGAGGCTGAAATGGCGGGGCTCTGCCTCGGGCCCCGCGGCTCGGACGCCGGCGGGGTTGAAATGGCGGGGTTCTGCCTCGGGTCCCGCGGCTCGGACGCCGGCGGGGTTGAAATGGCGGGGTTCTGCCTCGGGTCCCGCGGCTCGGACGCCGGTGGGGGTGAAATGGCGGGGTTCTGCCTCGGGTCCCGCGGCTCGGACGCCGGTGGGGGTGAAATGGCGGGGTTCTGCCTCGGGTCCCACGGCTCGGACGCCGGTGGGGGTGGATCGGTCGGGTGGGGGTTGCTTGGTGGTGGGGGCGAATGTGGCTGGTCGGGGTGGTGACGGACACAGGTCGGGGGGACCCGATCGTGGGTATGCTCGCGGCCATGCCCCAGCCCCCTTCCGCCGCATCGTCGCGCGACGAACCCGTCATACGGGAGCGCGGTGACGCCTGCCCCGGTGCGCTGCGGCTGCACGCGGCGGACGACGGGTTCCTGGCGCGGGTCCGGGTGCCGGGCGGGCTGCTCACCGTGGCGCAGGCCGAGGCCTTGGCGCTCGCCGCCGATCGGTTCGGGGACGGGCACCTGGAGCTGACCTCGCGCGGCAACGTGCAGCTGCGCGGCCTGGCCGACGGGTGCGGTGGCGGGCTCGCGGAGTTGCTGGACCGGGTCGGGCTGCTGCCCGCGCCGAGTCATGAGCGGGTACGGAACATCGTGGCCTCGCCCTTGTCCGGCCTGGACGGCCTGGACGGGCAGGACGGGCAGGACGGGCAGGACGGGAAGGGTCGGCCCGACGCCGCCGCCTGGGCCGTGGAGTTCGACCGGCTGCTGTGCGCGAGCCCTTGGGCGGCGGCGCTGTCCGGGCGGTTCCTGTTCGCCTTCGACGACGGCCGCGGCGACGTGGCCGCGCTCGGCCCCGACGTGACCGTCCTCGGCCGCTCCGCAGGCCGGGCGCTCATCCGGCTCGGCCGGGCCGCCGACGCCGTGGAACTCGCCGGGCAGGACGCCCCCCGCGCGGCGCTGCTGGCCGCCCGGTACTTCCTCGACGCCGCCGCCGAAGCCGGTACGCAGGCCTGGCGGGTGGCCGAGTTGCCTGCCGGACATGCTCTGGAAACGGTCGAGTTCGGTCGGCGGCTCGATGCCGTCGGGATCGCCGCCGGGATCGCCCGCGCCGTGGACCGGCCGTACGCGGCCCCGCCCCGGCCGGGGTGGTCGGGCGGGCCCGACGGCCGTGCCGCCCTGTGCGTGCTGCCCCCGCTCGGCCGGCTCGACACCGCCCGGTGGCGGGTCCTGGTGCGGGTCGCGCAGGACGAGGGGAGCGGCCGGTTGCGCGTCACCCCGTGGCGCAGCGTCGTCCTGCCGGCGGTGAGCGGGCACGGGGCCGCCCGCATCGAGGACGCCGGGCTGGTCATCACCCCCGACAGCCCCTGGGAGACCGTCACCGCCTGTACCGGCCGGCCCGGTTGCGCGAAATCCCTCGCCGACGTACGCGCCGACGCGCGGGCCGTCGCCGACCGGGCGCGCGGTCCGCTGCCCGTGCACTGGTCCGGCTGCGAGCGCCGCTGCGGGCACCCGCGCGGCACCGCCTGGGTGGACCTGGTGGCCACCGGTTCCGGATACCGGCTCGGCGTGCCCGGTCGCCCCGTACGCGAGGACGTACGCCCCTTCGAACTTGCCGCGGCACTCGCGGACGCCCGCACCGACCCCGACGTAGTGAAGAAATGAGCGAGTACACCGTGTTTGAGTACGAGAAGGACGGCGCGGCCATCTACCGCCAGTCCTTTGCCACGATCCGCGCCGAGGCGGACCTCTCCGGGCTGCCCGACACGGTCGCCCAGGTCGCGGTGCGCATGATCCACGCCTGCGGAATGACCGACCTCCCGCAGGACCTCGGGTACACCCCCGAGGTCGTGCTGCGCGCCCGTGCGGCGCTGGAGGCGGGCGCGCCGATCCTGTGCGACGTGCAGATGGTCGCCAGCGGTGTCACCCGTAAGCGGCTGCCCGCCGACAACGAGGTGATCTGCACGCTCTCCGACCCGGCCGTACCGGAGCTCGCCGCGAAGATGGGCACCACGCGCAGCGCCGCCGCCCTGGAGGTCTGGCGCGACCGCGGCCTGCTGGAGGGCTCGGTCATCGCCGTCGGCAACGCGCCGACCGCCCTGTTCCGGCTGCTGGAGATGATCGAGGAGGGCGCCCCGCGCCCCGCCGCCGTCATCGGGGTCCCCGTCGGCTTCATCGGCGCCGCCGAGTCCAAGGACGCCCTCGCCGCCCACCCCTCGGGGCTCGACCACCTGATCGTGCGCGGCCGGCGCGGCGGCAGCGCGATGGCCGCCGCCGCCCTCAACGCCATTGCGAGCGTGGCCGAATGAGCGCCGCGAGCGGCATCGCCAAGGGGCGGCTGTACGGGGTCGGGCTCGGCCCCGGGGACCCGTCGCTGATGACCCTGCGCGCCGTCGAGGTGATCGCCGAGGCCGATGTCGTGGCCTATCACAGCGCCCGCCACGGCCGTTCCATCGCCCGCTCGATCGCCGCGAAGCACCTGCGTGCCGACCACGTCGAGGAGCCGCTGGTCTACCCGGTCACCACCGAGACCACCGACCACCCCGGCGGGTACCAGGGGGCGATGGAGGAGTTCTACGAGGCCGCCGCCGCCCGGCTCGCCGCGCACCTGGACGCCGGCCGGACCGTCGCCGTGCTCGCGGAGGGCGACCCGCTCTTCTACGGCTCGTACATGCACATGCACAAGCGGCTCGCCGACCGGTACGAGGCCGAGGTCATCCCCGGCGTCACCTCCGTGAGCGCCGCCGCCGCCCGGCTCGGCACCCCGCTCGTCGAGGGCGAGGAGGTGCTGACCATCCTCCCCGGCACCCTGCCCGAGGAGGAGCTCACCGCCCGCCTCGCCGCCACCGACTCGGCGGTCGTGATGAAGCTCGGCCGGACCTTCCCCGCCGTGCGTGGCGCGATGGAGAGCAGCGGCCGGCTCGCCGAGGCCCGCTACGTCGAGCGCGCCACCATGGCCGGTGAGCGCACCGGACTCCTCGCCGACATCGAGCCCGACAGCGTGCCGTACTTCGCCGTCGCCGTGCTGCCCAGCCGCATCGGCAACCCGGGCAGCGTCCCGTCCGGCCCCGGCGAGGTCGTCGTCGTGGGCACCGGCCCGGCCGGCCCGCTGTGGCTCACCCCGCAGACCCGACGCGCGCTGGCCGACGCCGAGGTGCTGGTCGGCTACACCACCTACCTGGACCGGGTGCCCGTCAAGCCGGGCCAGATCCGGCACGGCTCCGACAACAAGGTGGAGTCGGAGCGGGCGGAGTTCGCCCTCGACCTCGCCCGGCGCGGCAAGCGGGTGGCCGTGGTCTCCGGCGGCGACCCCGGTGTCTTCGCGATGGCCACGGCGGTCCTGGAGGTGGCCGGGCAGGCGGAGTACAAGGACGTGCCGGTACGGGTCCTGCCGGGGGTGACCGCGGCCAACGCGGCGGCCGCCGCGGCCGGTGCCCCGCTCGGCCACGACTACGCCACCATCTCGCTCTCGGACCGGCTCAAGCCCTGGGAGGTCATCGCGGAGCGGCTGCGCGCGGCCGCCGCGGCCGACCTGGTGCTGGCCCTCTACAACCCCGGCTCGCGCAGCCGGACCTGGCAGGTGGCCCAGGCCCGGGAGCTGCTCCTGGAACTGCGGGCGCCCGAGACCCCGGTGGTCGTGGCGCGCGACGTGGGTGGCCCCGAGCAGTCGGTGCGGATCGTCACGCTCGCCGAACTGGAGCCGGCCGAGGTGGACATGCGCACGATCCTGCTGATCGGCTCCTCGCAGACGCAGGTCACCGAGCGGGCCGACGGGTCGAGGATCACCTGGACGCCGCGCCGCTACCCGTGACCGGGTGAGGTGAGCGCGGAGCGGTACACGGCGAAGGCCCGGTGCGACGAGCGCACCGGGCCTTCGCCCGTCCGGCGGCGCCTCAGCCGGATCCGGCCGCCCCACCCGCCGTCTCCGTCTCCGTCTTCGTCGCCGTGGCCGTCGTCGCCTCCGCTGCCGCCACCGCGGGCGTCTGCGCTGCTGTCGCCGCGCCGCGCTCCAGCCGGAACAGCACGTTCGGGCGCAGCGGTCCCTCGGGCGCGTCGGGGTCGTCGAAGTCGTCGGCCGGGTTCCGGGTCATCCCGATCTTCCGCATCACCGCCTGGGAGCGGTGGTTGCCGGCCGTGGTCACGGCCAGGAGCTCGGGGAGCCCGAGCGTGTCGAAGCCGTGCGCCACCACCGCCCGCGCGGCCTCGGTCGCGTAGCCCACTCCCCAGGAGGCCCGGGCGAGCCGCCAGCCGATCTCCACCCCGGTGAACGGCATGCCCTCCTCCACGTCGTCCATGCCCGCGAAGCCGATGAACTCACCGGTGTCCCTGACCTCCACGGCCCACCAGCCGTAGCCCCGCCGGTCGAAGGCGGCCCGGAACCGCACCATCGAAGCCTCGCTCTGCGCACGGGTGAGCGGGTCGCCCAGGTGCTCCCGTACCTCGGGATCGGCGTTCATCGCCGCCCAGGGATCGAGGTCGGAGTCCCGCCAGGGGCGCAGGACGAGGCGTTCGGTGTGCAGTACGGTCATGCCGTCCACCCAACGCGAGCCGTCCCCGGCGGGCAATGCCTTTTCCCGAGGGCGGAACCGGACCCGGCTACCGGCTCGCCCCGAGCCAGTCCTGGACGGCCTCGACCGAGCCCGTCTCCGGGACGCCCCGCGGCACCGCAGGGCGGCGTACGACGAGTACCGGGATGCCGGCCTCGCGGGCCGCGGTGAGTTTGGGGGCGGTGGCCGAGCCGCCGCTGTCCTTGGTGACCAGGACGTCGATCCGGTGCCGGGCGATCAACTCCCGTTCGTCGTCCAGGCTGAACGGGCCCCGGTCCAGCAGCACTTCGAGGCGAGGCGGGACCGGCGCCGCCGGCGGATCCACCGAACGCACCAGGAACCAGGTGTCGGTGAGGTGCGCGAAGGTGTGCAGGCCCATCCGGCCGGTCGTCAGGAACGCGCGGGAGCCGAGGCCCGGCAGCCGCTCGGCCGCCTCTTCGAGGGACTCCACGAAGATCCAGTCGTCGCCCGGCTCCGGCGTCCAGCCCGGGCGTCGCAGCGCCAGCAGTGGGACGCCCGTGAGGGCCGCCGCCTCGGCCGCGTGGAAGCTCATCCGCTCGGCGAAGGGGTGGGTGGCGTCCACGACGTGCGTCACGTCGTGGACGACGATCCACGCCGCGAGGCCCTCGACCCCGCCGAACCCGCCGACGCGGGTCTCGCCGGGAGGCAGCACGGGCGAGGCCACCCGGCCCGCGAGCGAGGTGGTCACACGGCACGCGGGGTCGCCGGCCAGCGCCTCCGCGAGGCGGCGGGCCTCCGTCGTGCCGCCCAGGATCAGGACGTGGAGGGCCGGGCGGGGGCCCGGTGCGGCGGACGACTCAGCAGACATGCCGGTCGCGCTCGGGCGAGTACAGGTGGCTGTCGCGGAACTGCTCCGCGCCGAGCGTGCGGCCCACCACGATGACGGCGGTGCGCACCAGCCCGTGCTCCTTCACCTGCGGGGCGATGTCGGCCAGGGTGCCGCGCAGGATCAGCTCGTCGGGGCGGGAGGCCATCGCCACCACCGCCACCGGGCACTCGGCCCCGTAGTGCGGCAGCAGCTCCTCGACGACCCGGTCCACGTAGCGGGTGGCCAGGTGCAGCACCAACAGCGCGCCGCTGCGGCCCAGCGTGGCCAGGTCCTCGCCGGGCGGCATCGGGGTGGCCTGCTGGGCGATCCGGGTCAGGATCACCGTCTGCCCGACCGTGGGGACGGTCAGCTCCCGCTTGAGGGCGGCGGCCGCCGCGGCGAAGGCCGGGACGCCCGGGACGACCTCGTAGGGGATGCCGGCCGCGTCGAGCCGCCGCATCTGCTCGGCGACCGCGCTGAAGATCGACGGGTCGCCGGAGTGCAGCCGCGCCACGTCCTGGCCCGCCGCGTGGGCCCGTACGCACTCGGCGACGATCTCGTCCAGGTTCAGCTGCGAGGTGTCGACCAGGCGGGCGTCCGCCGGGCACTCGGCCAGCAGTTCGCGCGGCACGAGGCTGCCCGCGTACAGACAGACGGGGGCGGCGGCCAGGGTGCGGGCGCCGCGCACCGTGATCAGGTCGGCGGCGCCGGGGCCCGCGCCGATGAAGTACACGGTCATGTTCGATCCTTCTCCTCGGTCGACCCGGCGGTCGAGCCCTCCGACTTCGTCACTGACCACTGGGTGACCGGCATCGCCTGCCGCCAGCCCGTGAAACCGCCGACCGGCACGGCGTGCGCGACGGCGAGCTTCACCAGTTCGCCGCCGTGGCGCCGGTAGCGCTCGGCGAGCACCGCCTCCGACTCCAGGGTGACGGTGTTGACCACGAGCCGGCCGCCGGGGGCCAGCGCCTCCCAGACCGCGTCCAGCAGGCCGGGGGCGGTCAGCCCGCCCCCTATGAACACGGCGTCGGGGGCCGGCAGCCCCACCAGGGCCTGCGGTGCGGCGCCGACGACCACGCGCAGGCCGGGGACGCCGAGCGCCGCCGCGTTACGGGCGATCCGCCCGGCCCGCTCCGGGACGCGCTCCACGGCCACCGCCCGGCACGAGGGGTGCGTACGCATCCACTCGATGCCGATGGAGCCGGAGCCGCCGCCGATGTCCCACAACAGCTCGCCGGGGGCCGGGGCCAGCGCGCACAGGGTCGCGGCCCGGACATGGCGCTTGGTGAGCTGCCCGTCGTGTTCGTACGCGGCGTCCGGGAGGCCCGGGGTCGCGCCCAGGCGCGGCGCGCCGTGGGCCGGATCGCGGCGGCAGTCGAGCGCGACCACGTTCAGGGGGTCGCCGGGCGCGTGGTCCCAGCCGTCGGCCCGGCCCTCGTACATGTCCTCGCGCTCGGACCCGAGCTGTTCCAGCACCCGCATCCGGCTCGGGCCGAAGCCCCGCTCCCGCAGCAGGGCGGCGATCTCGCCCGGGGACGCCGCTCCGGCACTGAGCACCAGCACCCGGCGCCCCTCGTGGAGCGCGGCCGCCAGCCGGGCCACCGGGCGGCCTACCACCGTGACCACCTCGGTGTCCTCCACCGGCCAGCCCAGGCGGGCGCAGGCGTAGGACACCGACGAGGGGTGCGGGTGGACCCGCAGGGAGCGCGGCCCGAGCTCCTCGGCGAGGGCGCGGCCGATCCCGTAGAACATCGGGTCGCCGCTGGCCAGCACCGCGATCCGGCGGCCGGCGTGCTCGGCCATCAGCTTCGGCACGGCGGGCCGCAGCGGGCTCGGCCACGCGACCCGCTCACCGGCGCACTCGGTGGCCGGCAGCAGGTCCAGCTGGCGCGGCCCGCCGATCAGCACCTCGGCCGAGGTGAGTGCGCGGCGGCCGGCGGCGGACAGCCCGGCCCAGCCGTCCGCGCCGAGGCCGACGACCGTCACGGGCATGGGGGGCGGCGGGGAGCTCACTGCGCGGTTCCTCGGGGACGGGGGCGGGAGGGGGTGAAGCGGGTGGACCCGCCGCAGCCTACTGGCCTGCGGATCCGCGGCCCGCGCCGGCCTGGGCCCGGCCCGGTGGCACCTGCGGGACTCCATGGAGCTACCCTCGGTAACCCACTGCCTCGCGAGGGAGCCGCCATGCCGGGTCGCAGCGCCACGCACATTCCCGACCAGAGCGGCCGCAGCGCCGTGGTGACCGGGGCCAACAGCGGGATCGGGTACGTCACCGCCCGCGAACTCGCCCGGCGCGGCGCCTCGGTGACGCTGGCCTGTCGGAGCGCGGCCCGCGGTCGGGCCGCCGTGATCCGGCTGCGCGCGGAAGTGCCGGGGGCCTGGGTGGAGTTCCTTCCGCTGGACCTCGCCGACCTGGCTTCCGTACGGGAGTTCGCCGCCGCCTACGGGCAGCGGCACACCGCGCTGGACCTGCTGATCAACAACGCCGGCGTGATGGCCCTGCCGTACGGGCGGACCGCCGACGGGTTCGAGACCCAGCTCGGGGTCAACCACCTCGGTCACTTCGCCCTGACCGGACTGCTGCTGCCGCGGCTGCGCGCCGCCGCCCCCGGGGCCCGGATCGTCAACGTCTCCAGCGGCTTCCACGTGCTGGGGCGGATCGACCCCGACGACGCGGACCTCGCCGACGTCGGAGGCGAGCACGGCTACCGGCGCTGGATCGCCTACGGCCGCTCCAAGACCGCCAACCTGCTCTTCACCCACGAGCTGTCCCGCCGTTTCACGGCCGCCGGCTCCCCGATCATCGCCGTCGCCGCCCACCCCGGCTACGCCTCCAGCAACCTCCACTCCGGGGCGTCGAAGCTGGAGGGCCCCACCTTCATCTCGCGCCTGGCGGCGCTCGGCGACGCGGTCCTCGCCCAGCCCACCTCCTCCGGCGCGCTGCCCACCCTCCACGCGGCGACCGCGCCCGGGGTCCGGCCGGACGCGTTCATCGGCCCGCGGTTCGGCTGGCGCGGCGCGCCCGCACGGTCCTGGCGAGCCGGATGGACCCTCGACGACACGACCGGCGAGCTGCTGTGGGCGGCCTCGGAGAGGCTGACGGGCGTCTCGTACGCCGCCCTGCCGCGCTGAGCGGATCGCGCGGGCGCCCCGAAGTGAGTCCGCCCGCCCCCGGGTCGCCTCCGGGCGCCCCGGCTCGGGACTCCCGCGCGCGCCCCCCTGCACAGCAGAATCTGCGGCATGAACGACGACGAGCCGGACAACCACCCAGCAACGCGCGGCCGTCACGACCGCATCGACCGTCCCGGCCGGGGACCGGGCCGGACCGGGCGGGTTCTCGGACAGGTTCTCGGACGGGTTCTCGGACGGGTTCGGGGCGCAGGGAGCGCCGGATGTGATCGGGGAGGTGCGCCCCGGACCGCTCAGGACGTGGTGGAGCGCTCGTACAGGGCGCGGACCGCGTCGCCGAAGCGGACGCTGTACGAGGTCTCCTCGTCCCCGCCCCCGTCACGGCCGCCGATCACCCCGATCAGGGTGCCGCGGCCGGTCAGTACCGGACCGCCGCTGGTCCCGTTGGGTACGTCCGCGCAGTCCAGCCGCACCTGCGTCGGCCCGGCCGGGACGGCCGTGTTCCGGCACTCCAGCGGCTGCTCGGCGTAGTTCGGATAGCCCATGAGCCGGGCGGGCGCCGGCAGTTCGGCCGTGAAGTCCATGGTCAGGGCTCCTGTGACGTCCTCCAGCCGCTGCCCGGGATAGCCGGGTCGGCGCAGCCGGAGCAGGGCGACGTCGTGGTCGGGGTCCTGGTCCCGGGTCCAGCGCGGGTCCACATCGATCCGGGTCGGCACCCAGATGCCGAACGGAGCCACGCCGTCGTGATAGCCGGGCGCGAAGGCCAGGTTGGTCCGGAAGCCGCCGCCGTACACGCAGTGCGCGGCGGTGGCGACGAGGTCGCCGCGCGGGGAGTGGACCACGACGGCCGAGCAGTGGTGGTCGGGGTCGCCGTCGCCGCCCGGGGAGAACAGCGCGCCCACGGCGGGCTCGGCCGCGGCGGGTCCGGCCTCCAGGGGGTCGGAGGGCTGCCACCCCGCGTACCGCCAGTCCGCCGCGCCGCCGTCGGCGGTGAAGGCCTTGCCGTCCTTCGGCGGCTCCGGGTCCTCCCGCACGATCCCGTCCAGCACCGCGGCCGCCGTCCTGTCGGCGCGCTCGGGGTCCTGCTGGTAGACGCCTTGCGCCGGATCGCCGTCCGTGCGGGTGGCGGCGATGCCGCGCAGCTCCCAGGCGACGTAGCCGACGCCCGCGAGGACCACGGTGCACAGCAGGCCGACGACCACGGACCCTCGCGGGGCGGACCGGCGACCCCGCTCCCGTCCCCGCCCGTCAACCTTGCCGACCATGTGGTACTCCCGCCCCAGACGCTTTCGGACTCTTCGTTCGATGGGCCGGTGGCGTCCCGGGTTCCGCAGGGAGGACGTGTCCGTGCTCACAGCCCCCACCGCCGATGTGCCGGCCGGGGCCCCCGGATCCACCCGTGCACGCCGAACTCGACGTTCCATGGCCGCTGTTACCCCCGTCGGGCTATGGTGCCGGGCGGGGGACGACTGCGCGAGGGGGGCCGGGCTGCGATGCGTTTTCTCTTTGTCCACGGTACGGGGGTACGGCGCGAGCGGCACGATCGGTTGTTCGCCCTGGTCCGGGAACGGCTGACGGCCAGATTCCACGGAGCGGCCGTCGACTCCTGCTACTGGGGCGACCGGTTCGGCGCGACCCTCGGCGCGGGCGGCCGCTCGGTACCGGGACTGCGCCCCGGCCCGCACGGCGCCCCCGACCCGGGGGACGCGGAGACGGCCGAGTGGGCGCTGCTGCTCGCCGACCCGCTGTGCGAACTACGGGTCCTGGCCGAGGCGGTGGGCGGGCCGGACGCCTACGAGGCCGACGCCGACTCCGGCGCCGGCGCCCACGAAGCCGACGCCTACGACGACCGCTTCGCCATGCCCGGCGTACAGGCCGCCGGTGCCCGGGTACTCGCCCTGCTGGAAGCCTTACCGCCCGCACCGCCCCGGACCGGGGACGAGCTCGGAGCCCTGCTGCACGGCACCGGCCTCGCCGCGGGCTTCCCCGCCGCCCTGGACTCCACCGCCGACTCCGCCGAAGCGGCCCGGGCCGCGGCCCGCGCCGCCGACGAGCAGCAGGCCCGCGAGCTGGCCACCGCCCTGGCCCGGGCCGTGACCGCCACCGTGCTCGCCGCCGCCACCGACGAGGCCGACTGCACCGCCACCGAACGCGACCGCCTCGTCGAGCTGCTCACCACCCGCCTCGGCGGCGACGGCCGGGTGCCCGGCGCCCGCGTGGCCGCCGTCCTCGGCCGACTCGCCCTACGGGTCACCACCCAGCCGCTCCTCGACGCCCGCCGCGGCTCCCTCACCGTCGGGGCCACCCCCGTGCTCGGCGACATCCTGCGCTACCAGTCCCGCGGCCACGAGCTCCGCGACTTCCTGCACGCGCGGATCACCGCCGATCCGGGGCCGACCGTACTCATCGGCCACAGCCTCGGCGGGATCGCCCTGGTGGACCTGCTCACCCTCGCCGCCGCCCGCGGCGAGGCCGTCCCGGGGGCCGAACTGCTGGTCACCGTCGGCTCCCAGGCCCCCTTCCTCCACGAACTGGGCGCGCTGGCCGCACTCGAACCCGGCGCGAAGCTCCCGTACGGCTTCCCGCGCTGGCTCAACGTCTACGACCGGCACGACGTGCTCTCCTACCTCGCCGAACCCGTCTTTCCCGGTGACGCGCGCGTCACCGACCACGAGGTCCGCAGCCGCCAGCCCTTCCCGGCCTGCCACAGCGCCTACTGGAAACAGGACTCCCTCTACGAGCGGATCGAACAGGCGGTGACCGAGGCGGAGATCGGGTGACTCCCGCCGACTTCCTGCCCCCGGCCCTCGGACCGCAGCGCACCTTCGCGCTCGTCGCCGGGGTCGAGCGCTACGACATCAGCCACCGCTGGAACCTGCGCGGTCCGGCCCGCGACGCCCTGCGCTTCGCCCGGTGGTTGACCGGCCCCGCCGAGGTGCCGCCCGGCAACGTCCGGCTGCTGCTCTCCCCGCTCGACGAACCGGACGACCTCGACTGGACGGACGCCCCGGCGATGACCGCCCTGCGCACCGCCTACCGACCGGCGACCGAGGAGAACGTGAAATCGGCCCTTCTCGACGAACTCCCGCAGTGCGACGGCGACCTGCTGTGGATCTTCTGGGCCGGACACGGCTACCTCGGGCCGCGCGAGGAGCTGATGCTGCCCTGCGCCGACGCCCGCCCCAGCCAGATCAGGCACCTCAACCTCGACTCGGCGCTGCGCTGGTGGCGGACCGACCTCGTCAAACAGCGTCGCTTCCCGCTCCAGGCCGCGCTCGTGGACTCCTGCCGGGTCGACGCGCCCCGCGACACCCGCTGGAACTTCGGCAACACCGACTACGGGGGCGGGAGTTCGGTGCCGGGCCGCAGGCAGTTCCGGCTCTACGCCTCCCGCGAGGGCGAGGTCGCGCAGAACGACGCCGAGCGCGGCGCCGGCCGGTTCACCGAGGCCCTGCTCGGCGAACTGGGCGGGCGGTCCGTACGGGAGAGCGTCAGCGGGCTGCCCGGCGCCGCCCTCAGCATCCACCGCACCTTCCAGGAGCTGCGCGAGCGCGGCGAGGGCTGGCAGCTGCCGCAGTTCATCGTCGACCGGGACTGGGACGCCTGTTCCTTCCTCGACGACGAGCTGTCCCGGGCCGCGCTGTCCCGGGCCGCCAAGCTCGACCAGGCGGCCTGGGACGGCCTCGGCGAGCTCTTCGAGGGCCGCGAGCTGCCCCGCTGCGCCCACGAGGCCTACGCCTGGGCGTTCAAGGCGGCCGGCTGCACCACCCCGGCGCACGGCGGCCTGCCGGGGGACAACCTGCTGGAGGTGGTCCAGGACCTCGACGAGCGCCAAGGCGGTCGTGGCGGGATGCCGCTGGCCGTGCCCTTCGTACGGTTCCTCGCGGACCGGGCCGCCGCCGGGGACGACGCGCCATGGGCGGACCGGCTCGGGGACTGGGTGCGCGCCACCCGCGAGCGCCTCGCCCTACCGGTGCTGCCCCCACCCCCGCCGCCCGCCCGGCGTACGGTCGTGCACGTCCGGCTGGAGACGCCACCGGGAGGGGAGACCGGATTCCTGGCGCGGATGTGGCTCCGGGGTGAACGGATGCGACACATATGGGAGTCGGAAGGAGCGCCGGTCGCACTGGAGCAGGTACGCGAGGAACTCGTACGCCAACTCGCCCTCATCGGCGGCGCGCCCGCGAGCGACGGCGGGACCGGGCGGCAGGCCTACACCGCGGTGGACCGCATCGAGTTCCATGTGCCGTACGAACTGCTCGACGCCGACTTCGACCAGTGGCCGGTGCCCCGCGGCCCGGCCGGCCGGCGCCGCGCCCTCGGCCTGCTCCACCAGGTGGTGGTGCGCTGCCCCCAGGAACGGGCGGACACCCGCGCCGAGTGGCACGGCACCTGGCGCTGGCTGCACGCCCAGGGCGGCCGGCACCCCGACGCAGTCCGGGTCGTCACGGACGACGAGGTCACCGACGCGCTCGGCATGGAACTGGCCGCGCAGCCGCCGCCCGCCTGCGTCCTCGCGCACACCACGGCCACCCCGCATGCCGGGCTGCTGGAAGCCGTGCTCGAAGGCGGGCTCCCGGTCGCCGTATGGGCGCGCGGCGGCGGACCGCCCGCGCCCGCCCTCCTCGACCTGCTGGCTCCGGCCGGGCCGGACGGTCGCCCCGACCCCGGCGCGTTGGACGTTCTGGCCCTGCCCGCGCGCGTGCGGGAGGTGCGCCGGGCGGCCGCCGGCGCCGCGGCGGGAGCCGCACGCGCCGCCGGGGGAGCCGCACACGCTCACCAACCCCCCGCAGGGGCAGACCGGTTGGTGCTCCTGTGGGACGATCCCGACGACATCCCGGGCCTCCGGTCCCTGGCCTGACCCCGACCACCGACCGACGGCGGAACCGAAGATGGAGGCAGAGGCAGTGGTGAAGGACTGGTGGCTGTACCACGGGACCGGCGAGGGCACGGACCGGCGTGCCCGCCTGGAGGCCGGATTCCCCCCACCCTGGAGGGACTTCACGGGCGCCCCCGACCCCGGATACGCGCCGCCCGGGTGCGCGGGCGCGGCCTGGGAGCGGACCTGGCGGCGCGGCGAGGGCTACGTACCCGACGAACCGGAGAAGGACGTGGTCAACACGGCCCTGCACCTGCGCAGGCCGCTGCTCGTCACCGGGAAACCGGGCGTCGGCAAGTCCACGCTCGCCTACAGCATCGCCTCCGACCTGAACCTGGGGCCCGTACTGCACTGGCCGATCACCAGCCGGACCGTGCTGCGGGACGGGCTCTACCTGTACGACGCGATCGGCCGCCTCCAGGAGGCCGGGCTGGAGCAGCTGCGCACGCCGGGCGCACATCCCGCGGCCACGGCGGCCGGGACCGCGGTCGGGACCGAGCCCGTGTCCGCGCCCGTGTCCGCGCCCGGCGCCGCGTCCTCGGCCGATCCCGCGGCCACGTACCCGCAGGGCGTCCCCTCCGCGCCGTCGATCTCCCGCTATCTGCGCCTCGGCCCCCTCGGCACCGCCCTGCTCCCGCAGGACCGCCCCCGCGTGCTGCTCGTCGACGAGATCGACAAGAGCGACATCGACCTCCCCGGCGACCTCCTCACCGTCTTCGAGGACGGCGGCTTCCTCATCCCCGAACTCGCCCGCCTCGCCCAGGAGGACCCCACCGTCGCCATCGGCACCGACGACGACCCCGACGCGGTCGTACGGATCACCCAGGGCCGCGTCCAGTGCCGCTACTTCCCCATCGTCGTCCTCACCAGCAACGGCGAACGGGACTTCCCGCCCGCCTTCCTGCGCCGCTGCGTCCGCCTCCACCTCGAGCCGCCCGGGCCGGACAAGCTCGCCCGCATCGTGCGCCGCCGGCTCGGTGTCGACATCGACTCCGGCGAGGAGTACCAGGACCTCGTCCAGGCTTTCCTCGAACGCGGCGAGGACGGCGACCTGGCCACCGACCAGCTCCTCAACGCCATCCAACTCCGCCTCGCAGGTGCCTGGTCCGCGCCCGCCGACCGCGAACGCTTCCTCGCCACCGTCATGCAGCACCTGACCGGGCCCACGGCGTGATCGAGAAGCTGCTCGCGGCCCTCGCCGACGGCGCCGACGGCAGCGTCCCGAGCACCGGCATCGGGGCGGAGGAGATCGCCGACATCCTGTGGCTGGCGGCCCGGGTGGACCCCGCCGGGGCCCACCCGCCCGAGGAGCCCGGCGCCGACCCACCGGGCGGGCGACCACCACCGGCCGACCCCCCTGTACCCGAGCCCGGCCCGGCCCCCGCGCTGGTCGCCCCGGCCGGCGGCGAGCCGGCCGTCCAGCTCTTCCCGGCCGCCCGGCGCGACCCCGCCGGGAAACCCGCCGACGACGCCATGGAACGCCGGGGCTCCCCGCTGCGACTGCCCCGCGCCGCCTCCCTCGACGACCCGCTCGCCCTGATGCGCTCCCTGCGGCCCGTGGGCCGCCGCTCCATCGGCGGCCCCGGAGAGGAACTGGACGAGCAGCTCACCGTGGAACGCAGCATCGAGCGGATGGTGACGACCCCGGTCCTGCGCCCCGCCGAGAGCCGCTGGCTGGACCTGGCCCTGGTCGTCGACACCCACCACTCCATGCTGCTCTGGGCGGACCACGTGGACGAGCTCCGCCGCGTCCTGACCCGCAGCGGGGTCTTCCGGGACGTGCGCACCTGGCAACTGACCGGAACCGGCCCCGGCGCCACCCCGATGGTCACCCGCGGCCACGGCGGCCCGCCCCGCAACCCCCTGGAACTGGCCGACCCGGCGGGCCGCCGGCTGATCCTCGTCCTCTCCGACACCGTGGCGGGCGGCTGGCGGGAGGCCCCGATGCGGAGCATGCTCCGGCACTGGTGCGCGCACAACGCCGTGGCCGTACTGAACGTCCTGCCCGAACGGCTCTGGACGCGCGGCGCCGTCCGGCCCGTCCCCTTCGCCGTCCGAGCCGACCGACCGGCCGCCGCCACCCGCTCCTGGCAGCGCGTCCCGGCCGCCCGCCGCGCCCGCGCCGGACGCCGCCGCACCGCAGGCTCGCCCGTCGTCCCCGTGGTGCCCCTGGTGCCGGTGGTCGGGGTCGCCTCCGGCAGCCTGGCCCGCCTGGTGCGGGTGGTCTCCGGGGACGGCCGGTGGCGGCGCCTGGCCTGTCTGCGCCTCGATGGGGAACCCGCCGCCGCGAGCGCCCCGGAGGATCCCGCCCCCGCCGGCGGCCGCAGCGCCCTGGACGTGCTGGAACGCTTCCGGGCGAGCGCCTCGCCGACGGCCCAGCAGCTCGCCGCCCACCTGGCCGCCGTACCGCTGACCCTGCCCGTGATGACCCTCGTCCGACGCTCCCTGCTGCGCGACTCGGAGCACGGCCACCTCGCCGAGGTCGCCCTCGGCGGGCTCTTCGAGCCCTGGGAGGACGAACGGGACGCCGCGGAGGTGGAGTTCGAGTTCCTGCCCGGCGTACGGGAGGCGCTGCTCGGCTCGCAACTACGCGGCGACGTGGCCGCCGTACGGGAGCTGGTCCGGCGCCGGGTCTGGGAGTTCATGTCCCGCAACCGGAGCACCGGCCCGGACTTCTCCGCGACCCGGGTCACCACGGGCCGGGAGGGCGTGCGCCGGGTGGCCGAGGGCGCGCTGCCGTTCGCGGCCAGGCCCCCGGGGGAGCCGGGCCTGGCCGACCGGGTCGTCCGGGTCCGCCACGACGCCATGCCCGAGCCGCAGGAGGTCGGCACCCTGCTGACGCCGAGGCTGGTCCTGACGGTCGGCGACGCGCAGCCCGCGCCGGGCGCGGTGGCCTGGGTACGGCCCGCCGACCGGGAGATCCCCTGCCGCGTGGTGTGGTCGGACGACGCGGCGCCCCGGATGCTGCTGCTCCAGGCCGACGAGGACCTGGTGGACCCGGCCGTCCGCGCGGAGCCGCTGCCCTGGCTGACGGCGGCGGACCATCACCGCGTGGACCGGCTACGGATCGACGGCCGCACCGACCAGGGGGACCCGCTCGCGCTGACGGGTGAGGCGGCCCCGCACGACGGCGGCCGCAACGGCGAACTCGTCCGCCTCTCCGGGGAGCCGGAGGGCTGGACGCACTTCCGGGGCGGCCCGGTCTCCGTGGACGGCGCGCTGGTCGGCGTCGTCCACACGGTCTGGCGCAACCGCATGGTCTTCCTGCTGGCCGACGCCCTGCTGGAACAGCCGGGATTCCGGGCGGCGTTGGAGGGCTCCGGGCGGGACGAGGCAGACACGGACACCGGGGTGTGCCTGGCGGTACGGCCCGGTGACGACGGCCTGATCCCGATCGGGAGTTCGCCGGTCGCGGAGACCAGGGACATGCTGGTCGAGCTCGTCTCGCGCGCCGGCGTCGGCGGACGATCGGTCGGCGGCCAGGGGGAGGAGCCGCTCCTCCTCGTCGTGGACGCGCCCGGCGCCCATGCCAAGGCGGGCCGTCTGCTGTCCGTACTGCGCGCGGTCGCGCTGGGGTACGGAGGGCGGTGGATGGAGGGGATGCCCCCTTCCCTGGCCGTGGCCGTGGGCATCGGGACGCGGGAGACCGGCCGACTGGTCCGGGATCCCGCGGTCCTCGACCGGCTGGGGCGGACGGCTGTCCCCGGGACGATCGTCCTCGCCGTGTCCCACCGCCTGCACCGGGATCTCGACGGGCTGTTCGGGTTTCCCGTGCGGGTCGACCTGGAGCGGGTGGGCCGCGACGACGGGGGCTGGGTGTGCGGCGGCCCGGAATCCGCCGCCGAACTGCTCGGGCAGGTACTGATGGACGCCGACCCGCTCCTGGACGCGGCCGTCGACTGGCCGACCTGCGGAGCCGAGGTGGCCGGGTCCGCGGCCTGCGGCGGTGTCCGACTGCCCGGGTACGGGCGGTGCCTGGCGCATCTGGAGGCGCAGGAGGAGCGGGCCTACCTGGCGGCCCTGCGGCCGGGAGCCCCGCTGGACCTCCGGGGCACGACCTTCGCGCACGGTCTGCTCCCGCGACTGCTCACGGCCCTGGAGCCCCGTACGTCGGGACCCGTCCGGCTGGGGCCCGCCGCCTTCGACCGGGCGCGTTTCGTGGACGGCTGGAACCGGGTGGACGTCGAGTTCACCGACCGTGCCTCCTTCACGCGGGCCGTGTTCGACAGCCGGGCCGCGTTCGTGGGTGCGACCTTCGGCGGCCCGGTCTCCTTCGACGGCGCGGTGTTCCAGGACGGCGGCGCCTTCGACCGGAGCCGCTTCCACGGGGCGAGCGGGTTCCGTCGTACGGTCTTCCGCGGTCCGGCGGCCTGCACGAACGCCGTGTTCCTCGGCGAGGTGTCCTTCGCGCGGGCCGTGCTGGAGGACGCGGCGGACCTGAGCGCCATGCACGTGACCGGCGCGGCCGACTTCTCCGGCACCGTCTTCCGCGGTCGGGTCAGGCTGAGCGGGACCAGGTTCGTCAGCCCCGTCTCCTTCGCGTCCGCGACCTGGGAACGCGAACTGACGAGTTCCGACACCACGTTCGAACAACCGGCGGACTTCCGGAACGCCCTGTTCGGAGGCGGGGCCCACTTCCAGGGCGTGCGCTTCAAGAGCGACCCGGAGCCCCCGCTCCCCGGCTGGCCGCAACACTGGAGCGCCGAGGAGCGCCCGTACGGGGGCCGGGACCTCCGGCTGATCGTCCGCGGCGACACCTGACCGGGCCGCCTGGCCGCCGGGCCGGTATCAGGCCCCGGTGTGCGAGGCCTCCAGCTGCCGCTCCGGCCGGTCGGCCGTGGGTGGCAGGCTCGCCTCGATCTCGTCCAGGGCCCGGCGGGCCGTGGCGATCCGCGCCCGGACGTCGGGCTCCGCGCCCGGCTCCGGGGCGCGCTTCGCCTCGTCCTCCATCTCGCGTGCCTCGTCCAGGGAGTTGAGGACCACACCGATCAGTACGTTCACCAGCACGAAGGAGGCGAGCAGCGCGTAGGAGGCGTAGTAGATGATGCTCAGCCGGGAGATCTGCAGACCCGCGCGGACGGCGTCCGTCAGGCCGTCGAGCGTGGTCAGCAGGAAGAGCGTGAGCATCGCGCGACCCACCGAGCCGTAGTGCCCGGGGTCCGACCGCGCGAAGCAGACCCAGCCGATCATGGCGTACACGTACAGCACCAGCGCGCCGACGAACAGGAAGCTGGCGGTGCCCGGCAGACTGCGGCCCACCGCGATCAGCAGGATGCGCAGGTGCGGCAGGAAGCGGGCGGTGCGCAGGACCCGGGCGAGGCGCAGCAGCCGCAGCAGGGTGGTGTTCTCGCGGACGAGCGGGACGAAGGCGGAGGCGACGACCGCGAGGTCGAAGAGGTTCCACGGGTCGCGGAAGAATGCTTTCGGCCGGTCCGCACAGGCGCCCACGCGCAGCAGCATCTCCAGGGTGAACAGGGCCAGGCAGCAGTTCTCCGCGCCCTGGAGCACGAGCCGGTACTCCGCGGCGAGGCCGCTGTAGGTCTCCACCCCCATCAACGCGGCGTTGAAGAGGATCGCGCAGAAGACGACCATCCCGAAGGCGGGGGCCTCCGTGGCCACCCGGCATCGGGCTGCCAGCTTCATCCGACCACGTCCGGCCGGCCTCGGGTCTCTCATCGTGCTCCTCGTACTCGCGTCTGCGCCGCGGGCGAAACGGCGGCCCACCCCTCTAACGCCGCACCGTCGATCGGGTTTCACCTCTTTCCGCCCCCATTGCGCCGCACCGTGAGCGGGAACGGCCGAACCCGGACCGGGTCCGGTGCCTGATATCGCGTGACCGCGCCGATGGAGAACCGGGCGCCCGAGGATTGACTCCGCGGACTTTTCCGTTCCTCTCCGTGGAAATCCCGAAGCTTCCCGGTCGGCTTCTTCGGGAGAATTCCGATCCTCTCGTTCGGAAGATATGCGGGAAAGGGATTTCTGTCCGCCGGATCGGCAGGCAGAAGCGGTCGACTTCCTCCGGAACGCCAGGTGGGGCACGGAATTCTCGCCAGGTCAAGCCTCAGGTTCAGCAATTGACAGAAGGTCCACGGCATGCCCTCGGGTACGCCGGAAAGTCGCCGACCACTATCCGTCGTCCGGGAATTGACACCCGTCCGATCATTGCTTACGGTCCGCTGGTCGGCTTTTCCGGACCGCACCCGAAGGCGTTCATGACCGCACCCACCTTGTCGAATTCCGAGCAGCGCTCGATTCAGGCCACCTACCTGCCCGACCGACACATGTTCGCCCTGTGGACCTGGGCCGACGGCGCCGTGGGGGCGGCCCCGCCGGTCGGCGACGACGAGACCGTCTCCCTGGCCGTGCCGACGCCGGACCTCGGCGGCCTCGAGGTGACCGACGTCGACTGCGTACTGGTCGAGCCGGACCGGCTCGCGGCCGTTCCCCTCGACTCGCCCGGCCCGTCGGTGAAGGCCTGGAGGTCGTGGATCGAGGGCGGCGGCGATTCGATCGGGTCGGCCGGGCCGGCTCTGCCGATCGCCGCGCACGCGGTCCCCGACGCCACAGGCGTCGCCGTGACGACGGCGGAGCACGCGGGGGGCGTCTTCCGCCGCACCACCTCGGTGGGGGCCGAGATGCGCACCGTGCTCACCGCCGACCTGCGGCCCTACCAGGCGCGTGGGGTGAGCTGGCTGCGCGAGAGCATCGAGGCGCACGGCGGCGCGGTACTGGCCGACGAGATGGGACTCGGCAAGACCCTGCAGACCATCGGTTGGCTCGCCGGACGCGCCGCGCGGGCTCCACAACTGGTCGTCTGCCCGACCTCGTTGGTGGGGAACTGGGCGCACGAGATCGCGCGGTTCGCCCCCGGACTGCGGACCGTGATCTGGCGCGGCGGGCCGCCGCCCGAGGTGGCCGGCGGCACGGTGGTGCTCACCGGGTACCCCACGCTCCGCTCGCACGGCCCGACCCTGGCGGGGATCCGGTGGAGCACCGCGGTCTTCGACGAGGCGCAGGTCCTGAAGAACCCCCGTACGCAGGTGTCGAAGGCCGCGCGCACCCTCGCGGCCGACGCCCGGATCGCCCTGACCGGCACGCCCGTGGAGAACCACCTCGACGAGCTGTGGGCCCTGCTCGATCTGGTCGCGCCGCACCTGTTCGCGAACCGGGCGCAGTTCCGCCGTCGCTTCGTGCGGCCGATCGCGGACGGCTCCCGGGCCGCCTCGGCCCGGTTGCGCGGGGCCATCGAGCCGGTCGTGCTGATGCGGAAGAAGTCCCAGGTCGCGGGGTCGCTCCCGGCCAAGATCCACGCCGATCTCATCTGCGACCTCAGCGAGGAGCAGGAGCAGCTGTACGACCGGCTGCTGGACCAGGTCGTCGACGACGGCTTCGGCACCGGCGCCCGGCGACAGAGCAAGGTGCTCGCGGTCCTGACGTCGCTCAAGCAGGTCTGCAACCATCCGGGCCTGATCACGGACGACCTCGGCGAGCTGGCGGGCAGGTCGGGCAAGCTCGACCTGTGCACCGACATCGTGGCCGCCAATCTGGAGAACGACGCCCCGACCCTGGTCTTCACCCAATACCGGCAGACCGGTGAACTGCTGGTCCGGCACTTCGCCGAACAGTTCGGGGTGGATGCGCCGTTCTTCCACGGTGGTCTGAACCAGGAGCAGCGGGCCGACATCGTCCGCCGGTTCCGGTCCGACGACGGTCCGAAGGTGCTCGTCCTCAGCCTGAAGGCGGGGGGCACCGGGCTCACGCTCACGCGCGCGGCCGACGTCATCCACTTCGACCGGTGGTGGAACCCGGCCGTGGAGGCCCAGGCCTCCGACCGGGTCCACCGGATCGGTCAGACCCGCACGGTCACCGTCACGACCCTGACCACCGGTACCACGGTCGAGGAGCACATCGCGGCTATGCACCACCGCAAGTCCGCCCTGTCGGGCATCACCGACGTGTCCGGGGTCGCCGCGCTGACCCGACTGGACGACGACCGTCTCGTCGAGGTCCTGCGCCGGAAGCGGGTGAACTGACCATGGGCGACCGCGACCACGGTTACACGAAGTGGGGCAAGGACTGGGTCCGGTTCGCCGAGTCGTTGCGTCAGACCCGTCCCGATCCCCAGCTGCCGAGCGCACGCCGCGCGGTACGCGAGGGGAAGGTCCGGATCACGTTCGACGACCGGACCGTGCGTGCCGTCGTGCATCGAGGTCGCGGCACCTCGGTGGTCACGATCGAGGTGGCGCCGATGTCGCCGGGGGCGACGGCCGAGATCTCCCGCCGGCTGGGCGGCGGCCGGCCCCTGCTCACCGACGACCTGTACCGCGCGCTCGCCGACGCGGGCCATTCGCCCGCCCCGGCGCTCGCCGGCGTCGCCTGCTCCTGTGCGGCCGCCACCCCGCGGTGCGTCCATGAGCTCGCCGCCTACTACGACATGGCACGGCGCATCGACGACGATCCCCGCATCGCTCTTGACGTGCAGGGCTTCCTCCGCGCCTCGGCGGGCGGCGGCCGGGCGCCCGCCGAGGCGACGACGCAGCGCTGGATCGCGCTCGACTCCCTGTATCCGGCCGCCTACTTCACGGCGGTCGATTGACCCGGCCGCCCGGGCCCGGCTCAAGTGCGTTGCGTGAACAGTCGGTTGATCTGCGGGTGGGCCGACCCGTCGGCGCATATGCTCGGCTCGTACACCCGCACTCCGCACATGCGTACTTCGTGCACCTGTGCTTCCGTATGCCTCGCAGCCGTAAGGGGACCGCGCCGTGAGTGTCCGAATCCAACCCTCCTCCCAGGTCGACGAGAGCGCCGAACTCGGCGAGGGGACCACGATCTGGGATCTGGCACAGATCCGTGAGGAGGCCCGGCTCGGGCGCGGGTGCATCGTGGGGCGCGGGGCGTACGTAGGGCCCGGTGTACGGATCGGTGACCACGTGAAGCTGCAGAACTACGCACTCGTCTACGAACCCGCGGTCCTCGGCGACGGGGTCTTCATCGGCCCCGCGGCCGTGCTCACCAACGACTTCTACCCGCGCGCGGTCGACCCCGAGGGTCGGATCAAGCGGGACGGCGACTGGGAGGCCGCCGGGGTCGTGGTCGCCGAGGGGGCCTCGCTCGGGGCCCGTTCGGTGTGCGTGGCCGGGGTGCGCGTCGGGCGCTGGGCGCTCGTCGCGGCCGGCGCCGTGGTGTCCAAGGACGTGCCGGACTTCGCGCTCGTCGCGGGCGTGCCGGCGCGGCGGATCGGGTGGGTGGGCCGGGCCGGGGTCCGCCTGGTGGAGCGCGAGGGGGAGCCGGGCACCTGGGAGTGCCCGCGCACCGGAGCGCTGCACGACGAGAAGGACGGCACGCTCATCGAGCGAACCTGACGGAATGTCGGCAATTTAGGGCACCGGCATTTCCGCAAAACCGCAATCAACGAACATCCGCGGGCATAACGTGTCCCTGCACACGGGATCTGAGCAGGCAACAGGCCATGCTCAGTGGGGGGTTGTGTACGACGAGGACACCAGGGCTGTGTCATGGCCGAAGCGGGTACACCCGCGACTGCCGGCACCGCCGATCACGTGTGTCCCGGTCCGAGGCATCGCTGGGGGGATCCAGACGCCGGCCTTCGGACGGTTCGTGCCATCGGCGTGACATCGCCGCGGGCGCGGACGCCGTCATGCGCAGTCCCCCTCCACGGAGTGACGACCGCCAGGTCCGTCCGAGGAGAAGATCAGAGGGGGTAGGTGTGTTGGAGCCGTACAGCTCGGACATACGGGGTGCGGGGAGCACCAGGGGCATCGGGGTGGGGACCCGATGAACACCACACGATTAGAAGCACTGGCCGACGAGGACCGGTCGCTGCACGCGCTGGCCGAGCGGCTGCTCGCGCTGGCCGAGGCGGGGCTTCCGGCGATGTACCTGCCGGACGAAGAGACCTTCGTGTTCACCCGGGCCGGGGTCGTCTCACCCGAGGGAACCCCCGTCCTGGAGCAGCGGGGTACGAGCACCCGGTACGCGGCGATCACCGCGCTGGGAGCTCGTTTCCTGCCCGAGGACCGGCAGCGCGCGCTCTTCGGCGGGCGCAGCGCCGAGGAGTTCACGGGTCTGCTCGTGGAACGGCTGCCCGGGGTGGTGAACCTCGGTGACGCGGCGCTCATCGCCTGGGCCGCCGCCGAGACCGGTCATCCCAAACTGGCCGACGCCCTCGACCGGGTGGCCACGCTCGACGTACCCGGACGGCCGCAGTACACGGTCGAGGCGGCCTGGGTGCTCTCCGCGCTCGCGGCCGCGCGCGCCGTGGTGGACGTGGAGGAGCGCCTCACGGCGGCCCGTGTACGGCTGCTCGCGGCCAGGGTCGGCGACAGCCCGCTCTTCCCGCACGCCACCGAGCCCGGGCTGGTCCCCGGCTACCGGTCCCACGTGGCCTGCTTCGCCGACCAGACCTATCCGCTGCAGGCGTTGGCCCGGCTGCACGCGAGCGGTGACGACCCCGAGGCCCTCGCGGCCGCCGACGCCTGCGCCGCCCGTATCTGCGAGCTGCAGGGTGACGGCGGACAGTGGTGGTGGCACTACGACGCCCGCACGGGCGGCGTGGTGGAGGGCTACCCGGTCTACAGCGTGCACCAGCACGCGATGGCCCCGACCGCGCTGTTCGACCTGGCCGAGGCGGGCGGCACCGACTTCGGCGCGGCGATCCGCCGCGGGCTGCGGTGGATGACCGACGTACCCGAACTCGCGGACCCCACCGGGAACCCGCGGGAGTCGATGATCCGCGAGGACTTCGGCGTCACCTGGCGCAAGGTCTACCGCGGCGACCCGAAGAAGGCCGTCCGGGCCGCCCGGGGGCTCACCACCCGGGTGGCACCGCACGCTCGCCTCGCCCCGCTCGACCGGATCTTCCGGCCCGGCGCCGTGGACCGCGAGTGCCGACCGTACGAGTTCGGCTGGATGCTCTTCGCCTGGCTCGGGGGGTCCCAGAGATGACACGACGACAGTCCCTCTTCGGGGTTCCGCTCGACCCGCTCACCATGGACGAGACCGTGCAGCGCTGCCTGGACGCGGTGCGGCGCGGCGAACAGATCGAGATCGGCATGGTCAACGCGGCCAAGCTGGTCAACATGCGCCGCGACCCCCTCCTCGCCGAGGCGGTCGCCGGCTGCGACCTCGTCCTCGCCGACGGCCAGGCCGTGGTCTGGGCCGGCCGGGTGCTGGGCGTGCGACTGCCCGAACGCGTCGCCGGGATCGACCTGTTCATGCGCCTGCTGGCGGCCGCCGAGGTGGCCGACATCCCCGTCTACCTGCTCGGGGCCCAGGAGGACGTCCTGGAGATGATGCTCGGGCAGATCTCCGAGCGCTTCCCGAAGCTCCGGGTGGCCGGCAGCCGCAACGGCTACTTCGGCGACGGTGACCAGGAGGACATCGCCGACGCCATCGCCGACAGCGAGGCCCGGCTGCTGTTCCTCGGCATGACCTCGCCCAAGAAGGAGATCTTCACCGCCGGCTACGGCAAGCGCACCGGCGCGCACGTCGTCCACGGCGTCGGCGGCTCCTTCGACATCCTCGCCGGCATCACCAAGCGGGCCCCCCTGGTCTGGCAGCGGATGGGACTCGAATGGTTCTACCGCACCCTCCAGGAACCGCGCCGCCTCGGCAAGCGCTACCTCACCACCAACGCTGCCTTCCTCCTCATGACGGTCCGGGAACTCATCCACCGCACACCGTCCGCCCCTTCCGCGAACAGGAGTTACTGATGCGCGTCGTCGTCGTGGGACAGGGATACGTCGGACTTCCGCTGGCCATCCGGGCCGCCGAGGTCGGACATCAGGTGATCGGGTACGACGTGGACACCCGGCGGGTCAAGAGCCTCGCCGCCGGTGAGTCGTACGTGGAGGACGTCTCCTCCGAACGGCTGGTCCGCGCGCTGGCGCGCGGCACCTACCGCCCCAGCGAACTGGCCCGGGACTGCGGCGGCTTCGACGTCGCCGTCGTCACGGTCCCGACACCTTTACAGGACGGAGCCCCCGACCTGCGCTACATCGAGGAGTCGGCGCACACCCTGGCCCGCTTCCTGCGCCCGGGTGCCACCGTCATCCTGGAGTCCACCACCTACCCGGGCACCACCGAGGAACTGTTCGCGCCCATACTGGAGGATGGCTCCGGCCTCACCGCGGGCGAGGACTTCCACCTGGGCTACAGCCCCGAACGCATCGACCCGGGCAACACCGTCTGGGGCTTCCAGCAGACGCCCAAGGTGGTGTCCGGCGTCGACGCCCGCTCCCTGAAGGCCGTCGAGTCCTTCTACGGGGACCTCGTCGACACCACCGTGCCGGTGCGCTCCCCCAAGGAGGCCGAGCTGGCCAAACTGCTGGAGAACACCTTCCGCCACGTGAACATCGCCCTCGTCAACGAGATCGCGATGTTCGCCCGCCACCTGGACATCGACGTCTGGCAGGCCATCGAGGCGGCGTCCAGCAAGCCCTTCGGCTTCATGAAGTTCACCCCCGGCCCGGGCGTCGGCGGCCACTGCCTGCCGATCGACCCCTCGTACCTCAACTGGCGGGTGCAGCGCGAACTCGGCCAGAACTTCCGCTTCGTCGAACTCGCCAACGACATCAACAACCACATGCCCGAGTACGTGACGCGCCGCGTGATCGACGCGCTCAACGCCAAGCGCCGCTCGGTCAACGGCTCCAAGATCCTGCTGCTGGGCCTCGCGTACAAGAAGAACACCGGCGACGCCCGGGAATCGCCCGCCGTCCGCATCGCCCAACTGCTCCTCGACATGGGGGCCAAGGTCCGCGCGGCCGACCCCCACGTGGTCGAGAGCATCAAGGTCGACGCCCGACTCGTGCGGGTCGAACCGACCCGCAAGGAGCTGGCCGCCGCCGACGTCGTGGTCCTGCTCACCGACCACGACTCCTTCGACTACCAGATGGTCACCGAGCACGCCACCTACGTCCTCGACTGCCGCAACCGGGTCTCCGGACCCACCGTGGAGGTGCTCTGACCCCGTGACCAGGATCGTCGCCGTGGCCGGGGCCCGGCCCAACTACATGAAGATCAAACCGGTGATGGACTCACTGGAGCGCCGCGGCGCCGAGGTGATCCTCGTCCACACCGGGCAGCACTACGACGAGTCGATGAACGACGTGTTCTTCCGCGACCTCGGCATCCGCCCGCCCGACCGCTACCTGGGCGCCGGATCCGGCAGCCACGCCCAACAGACCGGGCGGGTGATGGCGGCCTTCGAGCCGCTCGTCGACGAACTCGCCCCGGACGCGGTCGTGGTGGTCGGCGACATCAACTCCACCCTGGCCTGCGCCCTGGTCACCGCGAAGGCCGGCCCCCTGCTGGCCCACGTGGAGGCCGGGCTGCGCAGTCGGGACTGGAGCATGCCCGAGGAGGTCAACCGGGTCGCCACCGACCGGCTCAGCGACTACCTGCTGGCCCCCTCGCCCGACGCCGCCGTGAACCTGCGGGCGGAGGGCTACCGGGAGGACCAGATCCACGTCGTCGGCAACGTCATGATCGACACCCTGCTCGCCAACCTGGACCGGGCCAGGGAGTCGGACGTCCTGGACCGGTACGGGCTGACCCGGGGCGGCTACGGCCTGGTCACGCTGCACCGGCCGGCCAACGTGGACGACCCCGGGGCGCTGCGCGGCCTGCTGAAGGCGCTGGGCGAGATCGCCGACCGCTGTCCGCTGCTGCTGCCCGTGCATCCGCGGGCCGCCGAGCGGCTGGCCGAGCTGGGCGTGCCCGACGGCATCCGGTTGGTCCCGGCCGCCGGATACCTCGACTTCATCGCCCTGCAGGACGCCGCCCGCGTGGTGCTCACCGACTCCGGGGGGATCCAGGAGGAGACCACCGCCCTGGGGGTGCCCTGCGTGACCCTGCGGGAGAACACCGAGCGCCCCATCACCGTCGAGGAGGGGACGAACGTACTGGCGGGCACGGACCCGGAGCGCATCACGGCCACCGTGCACCGGGTCCTCGACGATCCGCCCGCGCCGCGCTGCCCCGAACTCTGGGACGGCCGGGCGAGCGAGCGCATCGCCGCGGTCCTGCTCGACGGACCGCCCGCGCACACCAGGCCGCGCCCCACCGACCTCGTCCCGCGCGGGGCGGCCACCGAACAACAGCACGTGCTGTAAACGCAATACGAGGGGGAAGACCATGGATCTCGCGGAGATCTGGCGGGTCATGCGCAGACGCTGGTACGTGCTGCTGCCCGGACTGCTGATCACGGCGGCGCTCACCGCCGCCGTGTACCTGCTGGTCCCGGTGGAGTACCGGTCGCAGAGCACGGTGACCTTGCTGAACTCGAAGAAGGCCACGGTGGCCTTCGACGGCAACCCCTTCCTGAGCACCCAGGCCTCGCTCACCGGGATGGCCGACGGCCTGGCCCGCAACCTCAACTCCGACGACGCCAAGAAGGACCTCAAGTCCCTGGGCCTCACCGGAGTGCACGAGGCGAAGATCGCCGACAACGCGCTCGGCCCCTACATGTGGCTGAGCGTCGTCGGGACCGACCAGGCCGCCGTGCTGAAGTCGGACGAGATCCTCACCAAGTACGCGGAGAAGCGACTGCTGGAGTTCCAGAGCCAGCAGTCGGTGACCCCCGACGCCATGATCCGGATGGCCACGATCGTGCCTCCGCAGAAGCCGGAGGCACAGACCAAGGCCAGGCTCCAGTTCCTGATCATGGCGGGTGCGCTGGGCTTCGTCCTCAGCCTGGTGGCCACCTTCTTCGTGGAGGCCCGCAGGCGCCGGGGGGCCTCGCCCGGCAAGCACCGGCCCGCCCCCGGCGAGGGCGCCGACAGCGGCGAGGGCTCCGACAGCGGCGAGGGCTCCGACGCCGACGCCGGTGACCCGACGGCCACCCTGCGCATGACCGTCGCCCAGCCGGCCGGCTCCGGCGCGGCCGGCTCCCGTACGGCCGGATCCCCGTGACCGGCCCCGCGGCGGACACCGCGAGCGACACCACCCCGGCCCCGGCGCCGTCGCTGAGCCGCAAGGTCGGCTCCGCGGCCAGGTGGAGCCTGATCAACACCGTGGTCATGCGCCTCGGCAACTTCGCGACCGGCATCGTCCTGGCCCGCTTCTTCCTGGGACCCGAGGCCTGGGGCGTGTACGGGATCGCCCAGACCGTCCTGCTGGTCCTGCTCTCCGCGAACGAACTCGGCGTCTCGCTCGCGATCGTCCGCTGGGAGGGCGACCCCCGCCGCTTCGCCCCGACCGTCCTCACCCTCAGCGCCGCCTCCAGCTGCCTGCTGTACGCCGTACTGTTCGCGCTCGCCCCGGCGGTGGCGGGGGTGCTCGGCTCGCCCGAGGCCTCGGGCGTCCTGCGGGTGATGTGTCTGTGCGTGGTCCTCGACGGACTCTCCCAGGTCCCCGCCGGCTTCCTCACCCGGGAGTTCGCGCAGGGCCGGCGGATGGCCGTCGACGGCCTCAACTTCGTCCTCAGCACCGCGGTCACCCTGCTGCTGGCCGTCCAGGGCTGGGGCGCCATGAGCTTCGCCTGGGGGTCCGTGGTCGGCAACGTGGCCGCGCTCATCGGCTGCTGCCTCGCCGCACCCGGCACGCTGAAATTCGGCTGGGACCGGGAACAGGCCCGGGCCCTGCTGAAGTTCGGACTGCCGCTCGCCGGTGCCAGCATGCTCGCCCTCGGCGTGGTCAACGTGGACACCATGGTGGTGGGCTCGGCGCTGGACCCCCTCGCCCTCGGCTTCTACGTACTCGCCTTCAACATCTCCGGCTGGCCCGTCCGCATCATCTCCGAAGCCGCCCGCCGGGTCTCCTTCGCCGGCTTCTCCCGGCTGGCCGACTCCCCACAGGCGCTGGCCGCCGGGTTCGCCCGCGCGCTCGGCGTCGTGATGGCCGGCACCGTACCGATCTGCGTCCTGCTCGCCGCCCTCGCCGCCCCCGTGGTGGAACTGATCTACGGCGAACGATGGCTGCCCGCCGCCCGGGCCCTGCCCTGGCTGATGGCCCTCGGCCTGGTCCGCATCGGCTGCGAACTCGCCTACGACTGCCTGGTGGCCATCGGACACCGCCGCTCGCTCATCGGCGTCCAGGGACTGTGGCTGATCGTCCTGATCCCGGCCCTCGTCATCGGCGCCCGGACCGGCGGGATCGTCGGGGTCGCCCAAGGGCACGTCCTGGTCGCCGGGGCCGTCGTGGTCCCGGTGTTCCTCCTGGCCCTGCACCGCGGCGGCATCCGCCTGGGCACCGTGGCCCGGGCCTGCGCCTGGCCGCTGCTCGGCGGCGCGGTGATGGCCGCCGTACTCCTCCTCCTGGAGCGGTACCTGGGCGGCGGCGTCCTCGCGCTCCTGGCGACCGGAGCCGCCGGCACCCTCTGCTACGTCCTGTGCGTCCTGCCCGGCCGCGCCTTACTCAAAGGCTAGACAGCTGTGACACAGCACCGAAGGCGCCTGACGGCGTGGCTGCTCGCCGGAGTGGTGCTCGCCGTCGTCCTCACCCTCTACCAGGCCGACCGGACCGCGGTGAGCGAAACCACGGCCGCCCCCGGCGCCACCGAACCCGCCACCCCCAGCACCACGGCCCCACCGCAGCCCTCGGCCTCCGCCTCGCCGACCACCTCCGGCCCGCCCTCCCCGACCGTCTCGCCGTCGGGGAGCGAACCGCCGCCCACCACCCCCGCCTGCACCTCGCCCGGCACCTGCGGATTCCCCGACGCGAGCACCACCGGCCCGCGGATCGCACTGGAACGGCACGACACCGGGAACATGTCCGTCAAGCAGGACGGCATGGTCATCAAGGGCTGGGACATTCGCGGCTCCCTCGACATCTACGCGAACGACGTCACCGTCATCGACAGCAGGATCACCTCGACCAACTGGTGGGGGGTCAATCTGCGCCCCGGCTACAGCGGACTGAAGGTCCTGCACACCACGATCACCGCCGTCGTGGGCAAGGGCCCCGACAACGGAGGGGTCAACTACGCGGTCTCCAACATGGGCGGCAGCTCCATCGAGGTCGGCTGGTGCGACATCTCGGTGTTCGGCAACGCCCTGTCCATGGGGCAGGGGGACCTGCACGACAACTACGTCCACGACATCGTCGCCTTCCGCAACCAGGGCGGCGAATGGCAGCACACCGACGCCGTCATCAGCGGCGGCGGCAACAAGGGACGGCTGACGATCCGCCGCAACACCCTGCTCAACTCCACGGCGGTGGACAAGGGCGCCACCGCGGCCGTGGGCCTGTTCGCCGACACCGGAGTGGTCTCCTCCGTGGTCGTCGACGGCAACTGGCTGGCCGGGGGAGCGTACGCCCTCTACGGCGGTGGCCCGGGCGCCACCGGCATCCAGGTCACGAACAACGTCTTCTCCACCCAGTACCACCCGGCCGCCGGTGCCTACGGCGCCGCCACCGCCTGGAACGCGGCCGGCGCCGGGAACGTGTGGAAGGGGAACCGCATGTCCGACGGTCGCCCCGTCGAACCCCCACCCGCCTCCTGACCACCGAGAGGACCGACAGGACATGATGCGCCGGATCGCGCGGGCCCCCTGGGAACTGCTCAAGCAGACCTTCGGCTGGCTGGTGCTCTTCGAAGCCAGGAACAAGGTCCTGCTGGCCCCCACCGCCCTGCGGCTGCGCCGCTTCGAGGACGCCGAGGCCCACCGCCTCGCCGCCGACCTGGGCGAGCCCCCCGCCGCCCTGGTCGCCACCGTCATCCCCACCCACCGGCGCCCCGAGGCACTGCGGGCCGCGGTCCGCTCCGCCCTCGACCAGACCGTCACCGACCAGGTGGTCGTCGTCGTCGACGACGGCGCGGGCCTGCCCGAACTCCCCGACGACCCACGACTCTTCGCGGTCTCCCTGGCCCGCAACACGGCGACCGCCGGCGTCGTGCGCAACGTCGGGATCCGGCTGACCAGGTCGCGCTACGTGGCCTTCCTCGACGACGACAACCTCTGGGAGCCCGACCATCTGGAGCAGGCCCTGGCCACGCTGGAGGCGCCCGAGGGGCCCGACGCCGTCTACACCGCACTGCGCAGGGTGCTGCCCGACGGCACCGACCGGGACGTCCTGTCGGTGTCCTTCGACCGCCGCCGCGCCGCCCACGAGGCCTTCCTGGACACCAACGCCTTCGTGGCGCGGCGCAACCGGTCCCTGTACTTCAGCCGACTGCGCCGCACCCCCGAGGTGCTGCCCCGCGAGGACTGGGAGCTGATACGCCGCTACGGCCGCCGCCACGAGGTACGCCACCTGCCCCGGGCGACCGTCCGCTACCTGGTCAACCCGGACAGCTTCTGGACCGCCTGGGAGAGCCCGGCGCCCCGCGACTGAGCAGGGGCCGGGCGGCACGGCGGGCGGTGTGGAAACCCGCTGGTGGGCGCCGATTCGGCCCCCGTAGACTCCGGTGCTCGTGACCGAGATCAGCATCGCCGCGACCCCCGCCCCCGCCACGCCCGACCCTGCCGCGCTCGCCGCGGACAGCGAGGTGGTCGGCGCTGCCGTGGCCGCCGCCGGCCGGGGCCTGATCGACCGCGAGACGGTCGCCGAGGTGGTCACACTCTGCGCGGTCGCCGGCGAGCACCTCCTGGTCGTCGGCGCACCGGGCACCGCCAAGTCCGAGGCCGTGCGCCGGGTCGCCGGTCAGCTCGGCGGCCGCTACTTCGAGTACCTGCTCGGCCGGTTCACGGAGCCGAACGAGCTGTTCGGGCCCGTCGACCTGCGCGGCCTGCGAGAGGGCCGGGTCGAGTTCGAGACCGCCGGGATGCTGCCCGAGGCCGAGATCGCCTTCCTGGACGAGGTGTTCCTCGGGTCCACGGCCGTGCTCAACACCCTGCTCGGCCTGCTCAACGAACGGGTCTTCCGCCGCGGCCGCACCGTCCTCGACAGCCCGCTGCGGGTTTGCGTCGGCGCCGCCAACCACCTGCCCGACGACCCCGCCCTGGCCGCCTTCGCGGACCGCTTCCTCGCCCGCGTGTTCGTCGAGCCGGTGGCCGACGCCCGGCTGGAGGAGCTGCTGGAGGCCGGCCGCCGCCGGCCTACGGCCGCAACCGCGGGGCCGGGCGGCCCCGGCGGCCTGCTCGCCGCCGTCGACCGGCTCGCCGCCGGCGCCCGCGCCTGCGACCTCGACGAGGTCACCCCGCTGCTCGGTACCGCCCTGCGCCGACTGCGTGCCGCCGGCGTACCGGTCAGCGACCGTCGGGCGGTGCGCTCGCAGAAGCTGGTCGCGGCCGCCGCCGTGCTGGACGGCCGCAGCGCCGCGTCCGCGCGTGACCTGTGGGTGCTGCCGCTGATCGCCCCGACCGCCGACACCCAGGCGCTGGCCCGCGACATCCTCGCCGACCTGGTGGAGAAGGCCGCCAACCGCAGCCTCGTGCACGCCGCGGAAGAGCTGTCGCGCAGCACGGCCGCGCGCGCGGAGCGGCTGGCCCACGCCGGCACCGCCCTGCTCGCGGAGCACCGGACCCTCCCCGAGGGACGTGACTCGCGCCTGCGGCTGGAAGCCGCGCTGCGTGAGATCGACGCGGGCTTCGAGCCGGCCGACCTGCCGGCCGCGCTGGCCGTGATACGCGCCGAGCTGGTCGCGGCGGTCGCCCCCTCGTGAGCGCCGACCGGCCTTCCCCGCCCGCGGCCGCGCGGTCCTTCCCGCTCCGGTGGGAGCGCCGTGAGCCCCCGCTCCCGGCGGTCGCCGTCCTCGCGGTGGGCGACGCGGTGCCCGGCCTGGCCGCGGCGACCCTGGAGCGGATCCGTGCCGGCGCCCGCCTCGGTGTGCTCGCCGACGACGGTCCGAGCCTGCCGGCCGCCGACCGCGCGCTGCTCGTCCTCGGCGCGGAGGCGGACCTGCCGTGGGCCGACGGGGCCCGCTACCTGGGCCGCGACGCCGGCCTGCTGGTCCCCACCACCGCCCGCCCCGAGCCGGCCGCCGCACTCTGGCGCCGGGCCGTCGGCGCGGCCGAGGGACGGCTCTGCGTCCTCGTACCGGGCCGTGCGCTGATCGCCGACCCGCCCACGCCTCTCACCTCCCCGGATGCGCTGGACGCCTTCCTCCGGCCCGAGGGCCCCGGCCGGCACGGAGCCGAGGACGGCGCCCGATGACGACCACCCGCCTGCCCGCCGCCCTCGCCCCCTGGGCCGGCACCCTCTCGGCCATCACCCCCGAACTCGCCGTCGCCTTCGGCCCGTTGCTGCGCCGCCTGGACGCCCTGGTCGGCGAGCGCGAGCCCGTCGCCGGTGTCCTCGGCGACCCCGACGGCCTCGGCGGCCTCACCCGCTCGGGCCGGCCGGACCAGCTGCTGCCCTCCGAATGGCTGCTCGCCGACGCGTACCCGGACGAGTTCCTGCGCCGCTTCGTCGACGGCGAACTGCTGCACCTCGCACCCGAGTTCCGCACCCCTGCGGTCCGTGGCAGGATCGCCGCCCTGGTCGACACCGGCCCCACCCAGGCAGGGGCGGGCCGGCTGGTCCAGCTCGCCGCACTCCTCGTCCTGCACCGCCGGGCGGCCGCGCGCGGCACCGAACTGGTCGTCGCCGTCCTCGGCGACCCGACCGGAAGCCCGCTCACCGGCGAACTCGCCGAGCTGCTGCCGGCCTGGCTGACCGCGCGCCGCCCCACCGACCCGACACCCTCGGACGTACAGCACGCCCTGGCCACCCTGGACGACGCCGACCAGGCCTGGCTGCTGACCTCGCCGCGCCTCGCCGACGGTCTCCCCGCACGCTCCAGGGTCCTGACGAGCGAGCCCGCCCGTTGGTCCGCCGACGGCGCGGGCCACGTCGTCGTCCGGCTCGACGGTACGACGGCCGAACTCCCGCTCCCCGCGAGCGAGATCGCCGTACGGGCACTGCGCGGGGCGGAGTTCCGCCGGGCCGATCCCGTCACCGTCGGACAGCCGGACGCCGACGCCGACGGCGCGGCCGGCTGGGCGCTGCCCGCCTTCACCACCGACGCCCGCACCCTGCTCGCCCGGGGCCGGCAGGCCACCACCCTGTTCGCCGTCAACCTGCCGAACGGCGACGCCCGCGTCACCGCCACCGTCCGGGCGCGCCGCCACGACCTGCCCGGGCCGGTGCTCGCCGCCGGCCGGACCGGCCGGCGCCTGATCGCCCTGTACGTCCGGGGCGGCGAGCTCGTCCCGTACGTCAGCGGCCGGCCGCTCGGCGAACGCGAACGGTACACCGCCGACCTCGCCGCCTTCGGGGTCGACCGCGACGAGGCCGTGCCGCAGGAACTGTTCGCCCGCCCGGTCCTGCCGCTGCTGCGCGCCGGCGGCGACCTGCTGCTGCCGCTGGCCGGCCGCTGGTGGCGGATCGCCCCGGACGGCAGCGTCGCCGAGGACGGGGCGCTCGGCCGGGGAGCGGGCGACCGGCCGTACTTCGACCGGTTCCGCGAGCCGAGGCTGCTCGAGAGCCGACCGCTGCACGAGGCGGCCCGCGACGCCCGCCACTTCCTGCACGGCGGCGGTTCCCAGGCCTGGTCGCAGGACGGCCGGACCTGGCAGGTGCGGACCGGCTCGGGGGAGGAGTGCCGCATCTCCTTCCGCGAGAACGCCGACGTGATCGGCCTCGTCCACGACCAGGGGGCGCCCGCGCTGATCACCGTCAGCCGCAGCGGCCTCGTGGTGCGCGCCGTGCGCGCCGGCGGTGTGCGGACCCTGACCCGCCTTTCCGGAGGATCCGGGCCGCCGGCCGTGCACCCCTCCATGCCGCTGATCGCCACCGAGACCAGGCCGGGCCGGATCGTGGTCGGCGACGCCAACACCGGCGCGATCCACTTCTTGATCGGGGGCACCGAATGAGCGCCACCCAGGGCGCGACGTTCCGCGCCACCGTCACGGCCACCGGGTTCGTCCTCGACGTGCCCGTGATCGGCCCGGCCGAGGCCGCCGAGCGTGTCCTCGCGTCCTGGCAGGAAGGCGCCGAGCTGCGGCTGCTTCCGGACGGAAGATGGCTGTTCACACCGGCCGAACCTGTGGAGATCCGCGCCGACCGGGCTCCCGGGCTGCCCGTCGTACGGACGGCCGGCGGCGCGTCGGCCACCCTCGGAGCCGACGTCGGCGCGGCGGCCGCCGGACACCTCGCGCTGGCCGCAGGGGGCATGACGGTCGTTCATCGGATCGCGGAACTGACGGAACTGGACCCGGCCGGGTGGCTCGACCTGTCCGGGCTCACGCTCCACCGCCCGCGACCGGTCGGCGCCGCCGAGCCCGAGGCCGAACCCGTCGTGGAGGCCCTGCCGCAGCAGCCGAGGACCGACCTGCGCGCTGCCGCCGGCATCGGGCCCCGGTCGGAGCGGGCCCGGCGGCTCACCGAGGACGCCCCGGCCGCCGCCCGTCGCCGGGCGGCGCCGTTCGCGGGGCGGAGGCGGCCGCTCTCCTTCCCCCGGACCGGCCCGTTCGCCGTCGCCGCCGTCGTCCTCCTCGTGGTGCTGCCCCTCCTCGTCGTCGTCGGGTCGCAGGGCAGCGCCCTCCACGTCGGCGTGCTGCTGCTCGCGTTCGCCGTCGGCCCGGCCGCCGCCCACTTCCGTAAGGGCGGCAAGGGCGCCGCGGCGGGCCCGGAAGGTTCCGCCGCCGTGGCCGGTACCGGCGGTTCCCCCTCGGAGCCGGAGCGCGGCCCGGCGCGCGACCGGGCCCGCCGGCCGCTGTTCAACGCACTCCTGGCCCGTCTGACGATGCGTACGGCCGGCGCGCTGGTCCAGGGCCGGCACGCCCGCTACCTGCGTGAGCTGACCGCCGCGTTCGAGCAGCGCCGCTGGGAGGACGCGCTGCGCGACGCGATCCGGCTGACCGGCGGCCGGACGTCCGAGGGGAAACCCTGGCTCGCTCTCGGCCTGCCCCGCCGCTTCGAGGGCGCCCTGCGCCCCACGCCGCAGGTCGGTGGTTCCGGGGCCGTCTCGCCGCTCTCCGGCCTCACCGTGCACCAGCACCTCGCCGCGCTCTACCAGCGGGCCGCCGAGGGGTTGGAGCGCGAGGGGCGGATCGACGAGGCCGCGTTCGTCCTCGCCGACCTGCGGGACGCCCCGGCCGAGGCGGTCGCGTTGCTGGTCCGGCACGGCCGTGCCGTACAGGCGGCCGAGCTGGCGGAGGGCCGTGACCTCGCCGCGGACCTCGTGGTCCGGCTCTGGTGGCAGGCCGGCGAGCGCGAGCGAGCCGTCCGGACGGCCTACCGACGGGCCGCGTTCGCCCCCGCCGTGGAGCGCCTCGTGGCCGACGACCCGGCGTCCGCCCGCGAGCTGCGCGCCGCCTGGGCCGCACACCGCAGGGAGTCCGGCGACCGCCTGGGCGCCGCCGAGGTGCTCTGGGCCGACGCGTCGCTGCGCCCCTCGGCGGTCGCCGACCTGCGTGACGCGGTCGCGCTCGGCGGGCCGACCCGAAGCCGGGCCCTGCCGTACCTGCTGGCGCTCGGCGCCGGAGAGTCGACCAGGGCGCTCGCCCTGGCCGTCCTCGACAGCGACGGGGATCCGGGCGCCACCGGACGGTCGGCGCTGGCCGCCGCACTGGCGGAACTCCCGGCCGCCGACCCGGCGGCGGACCGTGAGCTCGCCACCGCGGCGGCCCGCGCGGTCGTCCGGGACGGCGGCTTCGGCGGCACCCTCGGCGCCCGCGACGCGGGGGCCCGTCACGAGCGGCTGCTGAAGCGGGCCGACCCGCTGGTCGCCGCCGACCTGGCCAGGCCGCACCGCACCGGTCCCGGGGCGCACACCGCCGGGCACACCGCGGCGCACACCTCCGCCGACCGGCCCGGCACGCTGCCGGTGCTGGACGCGGCGCTGCTCGGCTCCGGCGCGGTCCTGGTCGCCTGCGGCCAGGCGGGCGTCCGGCTGCTCACCGCCGACGGCCGCACCAAGGCCCGCTGGGATGTACCCGCCGACCAGTTGGTGCTCGCCGACCACGGCGGCGCCGCGTTGCTCGTGGCCGGCTACGGCCGGGTCCGGGAAGTCTCCCGGCTCGACCTCGCCACCCGCTCGGTCCGGCCGTGGACGACGCTGAGCGCACAGCAGATCGTCCCGTCCTTCGACGGCCGGCACCTGATCACGGCCGACCACGACGGCATCACGGTGCTGGACACCCTCGCACCCCGGCCCACCGTGGTCTGGCGCGAACTCGGCGGCGGCGAAAGGCTGGTCGGACAGCTCGCCCGGACGCCTTCCGGATGTACGGGCGTCGTGGCGTCGGAGCTTCCCGACGGCACGCAGGTCGTCGAGCTCTGGCGCTGGGACCTGCCCGGCTGGGAGCTGCGCTCCCGTACCCGCCCGGAGGCCTTCCACCCCGGCCGCTTCGCCGTGCTCGGCTCCGGAAGCCTGCTCGCCGTCGACCCGCGACCGGCGGACGGGCCCGAGGGCGAGCTGCCGGACCGGACCGACCTGCACTGGATCGGGGAGCGCCCGATCGCCCGGACCGGCGACGGTCCGAGCGTCGAAGGCCTCGCGCCCAAGGCGCCGATCGCCGACGGCGACCACTGGGCGCTGGCGGTGCCCGGCCCGGACGGTACGGGCGTGCTCCTCCACACCGGCGCGGGCGGGGCCTGCGCGCCCACCGCCACCGTGTTCCACCCGCAGGCCGACGCACACCCCCCGGGCATCCGCCGGCACGCCGACGCGGTCACCCACTGGCACCGCTCCAGCCGGGTGCTCGCCACCACCCCCGACGGCGCGACCCTGCTCGCCAACCTGCGCGTCACGGTCGACTGAGGCCGGGGAAGCGGGTGCCCGGGGCGAGTCACCTCGGCCGTACGGAACGCCGTGTCACGGCCCGGGCGTGGCCCGGAGCGCCGACGGGGTGGCCAGGGCCTTCGCGGCCGCCAGGCTCGCGGGCCGGCCGAGCAGCGCGCGGGAGGTCTCCCGCAGCAGCACGGCCGCCCGGAACGCCGTTGTCGCCGCGGTCCCGTGCCGTCGCCCGTAGAGCCGGACCCGGTTGAGCGTCAGCAGGGTCCACAACCGCGGTGACACCTGCGAGTCCCCGCCCAGATGGGTGGCCGTGGCCGCGGGCTCCAGCCGGGTGACGAAGCCGAGGTCGCGGGCGCGCAGGCAGTACTCGGTCTCCTCCGAGTACAGGAAGAAGGACTCGTCCCAGGGCCCGCAGGCCTCCAGGCAATCCCCGGACAGTGCCATCAGCGCGCCCGTCGCCCAGTCCGCGACCGTCGTCCGCTCGTACGCGGCCGGGTCGGTGACCATCTCGCTCCAGCGCGGGAACCGCCCGGCCCGGCGGTTGCCCAGCACCGCCTCGCCGAGCGCCCGGGTCACCCGCGACTCGCGGCGCAGCGAGAGCAGCAGCGTACGGCCGTCCTCCTCGTACAGCAGCGGGACGCTGATGCCGACCCGGCCACCACCGGGCGCGCCGGTGCCCAGCGCGTCCACGAGCACCTTGGCGCAGCCCTGCCTCATTCGCACGTCCGGATTGCAGACCAGGGCCGCGCGGAAGCCGCTCTCCCACGTGGCGGCGGCCCCCAGGGCGGCGTTCACCCCGGCCGCGTAACCGGCGTTACGGCCGGTCCGGACGATCGTCGCGTCCGGGGCCAGGGACCGGACCAGCTCCACGGTGCCGTCGGCCGAGTCGTTGTCGGCGACGACCAGGCGCCAGTCGAGTCCGGCCATGCCCTCGGGCAACGAGGCCAGGAACTCCGGGAGCACGGCGGCGCTGTTCCAGGTGACGACGAGGACCGCTATCGGGCCGGCACCCGGCTCCGGTCGGCGGTCGGCTGCGGGCTGGTCGAACTGCATGGGGACTCCACGGTCGAGGGTTCCGGCGTCGTACGCCGGATGAACCCGAGGTAGCTGCCTCCGGCGGCGATCGTCAGGAAGAACACCCCGGCGAACATCGGGAAGCTGAGGGCGTCGAAGGTGGCGGCGATGACCAGGGAGACCAGGGCGGAGGCGAAGAAGGCCTGCCCCAGCTCCCGGTCGGACTCGGTGCGGGCCAGTCGGCGGATGGCACCGCCCTGGTGGATCCCGGCGAACAACAGGACCAGGAGGGCGAGCAGCCCCACGAGGCCCATCTCCGCCAGGGTGAGCATGTACTGGTTGTCGGTGAAGAAGAACAGCTCGGGCAGGAAGGTCCCGAAACCCCTCCCGAACAAAGGCCGTTCGGTGAGGTAGGGGACGATCGCGCTGTACTTGACGGTACGGGCCTGGGTGCTGCTGTCGGAGTTCGACACGAACGAGGCGAAGAGCGCCGTGATGGTGCCGATCAACCCAGGGATGATCACCTTGAAGCAGGCCACGGAGCCCATCAGCAACCCGATCGCGGCCCACCGTCGTTCCGGCTTCCAGCGCAGCACCATCACCAGGACCACGATGAGTGCCCCGATGATGGAGGTCCGTGACACCGTCAGCGGCAGCGCGCCCCCCATCAGCGCCACCGGCGCCCAGCGGCGCCAGGCGCGCAGGTGCCGCCGTACCGGATCGAAGGCCTGCTGCACGGCGAAGGGCAGCAGGATCGCGAGCATCCCGCCGAACTCCAGGGGCTGCGCCGTCGTGGCCCGCGGCCGGGTGAAGGAACCCCGGTCCAGGGTGGTGATCTGGGCGACGCTCGACTGCAGGCCCGGGATGCTGATGCTGTCGGCGACGTTCGTCGCCGTGAAGAAGTCGTAGAAGCCGATGGCGGCCACCACCGACCCCATCACCACGGCCCGGCGCAACAGCACGTCCAGGCGCTCGCGGTCCTGGATCCCCGCGGAGACCAGCACCACCAGGGACACCCAGACCAGCAGCCCGATCAGCCCGCGGTCCGCCGCCAGGATCTCCTTGTGCGAGCTGCCGCGCATCGCGTTCGCGAGGTAGGAGCCCAGTACGGAGAAGGCCAGCAGGCACATCATTACCCGCGGCAGCCGGGTACCGGGAGCCGGCCGGATCCGGCCGGTGATCCAGGCCGCCAGGTACCAGAACAGGCACAGGAGCGCGAACACGTTGGCCGGGGTCCCCACGCCGCCCATCCCCGGCAGGGTCAGGTTCGAGGGGATGAAGAAGGCCAACGCCAGATAGCCGCTCAGCAGGGCGGTCGCGTCCAGCTGCCGCCCCCACGGCTTACGGCGCCCGCGCCCCCGGGCCGGGGCGGCCCCGGCCGCGCGCCTGCGCCGTAGCGCCGCGAGCAGGCTGTCCGTCAGGAAGGACAGGACGAAGGCGGCGGTGGTGCCCAGGATGACGACGCCCAGCACCTGCTGGTAGCGGCTCTTCATCTGCGGCACCGGGGTCTGCGGCAGCACCACCGGAGCCGTCTGCACCATGTAGGCAGGCTTGACCTTGGCCGCCGCCTGGAGCGCGTTGAGCGTCTCCCCGGCGAAGGCCGTCAGCTTGTTGGTCTCCTCCAGCACGTTCGCCCGGTCGGTCCCCGTGACGGTCAGGGTGAGCATCGGCCCCGAGGTGTTCGCGGCGAAGCCGACCGTGTAGGGATCGGTCACGCCGATGCCCTGCAGGTCCCGCGCCGCGTCCGTCCCCGACAGCGTCCTGATCAGCACGTCCGCGGTCACCACCAGCGAACCGCCGGCGTTCGCGATGGGATTGCCGAAGGCGGGGGCCAGTTCGGCCACCGCCGTGGAGTCGAGCAGCGCCACCGAGCTCTGCGACTGGTAGGCCACCGGCACCGAACGGTACAGGTGCGCCCCCGCGAGCAGGCTGATCAGCGTCAGCGGCACCATCACGTACCAGCGGCGCCGGAGCACCGCGAGGATCTCACCGATGCTCATGAACACCCCCCGAGGAAGCCGCAATTGATGGCGGACCTACCCGTGTCCTGGAAAGATCGGTCACAACGGAAGGAATCCCTGTGTCGCCTGGTGAGTTGATCCGTGCGCTGCGTCGGCGCTGGTACGTCCTGATCGTGGCGGCGGTGCTCGCGGCCGCCGGAGCCGTGCAAGTGCTGCACCCCACCCAGACGTACCTGAGCACGGCGATCGTCGTGCTCAAGCCGCCGGTCACTGACAACCAGCCCAACCAACTGGCCAATCTGCAACCGCCGCTCGCCGCCGTCTCCTACGCGGCCGTGCAGCAGCTGGATTCGCCCGAGGGGGCCGAGGAGCTCCGCGCCGCCGGCGTGCACGGCACGTACCGGTTGATCCCGCGGAACAGCGGGACCAGCGTCACCCCGCGCTATCTGATCCCCTCGCTCCAGATCCAGGCGGAGCAGGCCGACCCGGCCACCGCCGACGCGGCCGTCCGGAAGATCATCGAGATCTACACGAAGCACCTGACGGACATGCAGACGCAGCAGGGCGTCCCGGACTCCGCGCGGATGAGCGTGACCCTGCTGGTGCCGCCCACCTCGGTGGCGCAGTCCGGCAACAAGGGCCGGGGCCTCGCCGGGGCGGCCCTGCTGGGCGGGGTCGGCGGCGTGGTGGTGGCCCTGTGGACCGACCGGCTCCTGACACGCCGGAGCCGGCGCCGGCAGCCGCACGAGGCAGCCACCGACGCCGGTCCGGTGGTCCGGGCCGAGGAGCCCGAGCGGGCCGCCCTCGCCGGGGCGACCCGCTGAACACGACGTTCGCGTCATCAAATCCCTCGACGCTTCCACGACCGCCACCACAGCCACTCGCGCCCCCGGTCGACCACGGCCGAGAGCACGAGCGGCTGGAGGTACGGCATGGCGCGCGCCCCGATGCGCCGACGCCTGAGCAGCGCCCGGTACTCGGCCAGCTTCGAGTACTCCCCGGGCAGGCACTCGGCGGCGAACTCCACGAGCTCGTCGACCGGTACCACCGCCGTGCGACCCCGGTCGTACGCCCGGTAGGCACGCCGCAGCGCGTACCGGGCGAGCCGGGTCCGCGCCGACAGCGCCAGCCGGTCGGAGCCGGGCAGCAGCCCACCGCACTTGGCGAGCACCGAGTCGAAGGCGACAAGGCGCTGGCGCAGGTCGTCGAGCTGCCCGCCGAAGTCCGTGGTGGACATGTTCTCGCCGTGGACCCGGTAGAAGGCCTGGTCGGCCCCCTGGACGTAGCCCACGTCGGCGTGCGCCGCGAGCCGCATCCACATCTCGATGTCGCCGGCGTGCGGCAGCTGCGGATCGTAGCCCCCGACCTTGCGCTGGAGGGCGGTGCGGACCACCACCTCGGGTGAGGTGATGCACCCGGTGCCCTCCCGGAACCGCCGGTCCAACCACCACCGACCGGGGTAGACGACCGACCCGGTGCTACGGGTACGGGCCGCGGGCAGCGGCCCGCCGTGCTGGAAGCGCAGCGGCCTGCCGTACGCGAAACCCGCCTCCGGGTGGGCGTCGAGCAGGGCCGCGGCGCGCACCAGGGCCCCCGGGACCAGCCGGTCGTCCGCCGACAGCAGGGCCACGTAGTCCCCGTCGGCCCACTCCAGCAGGCCCTCGTTGTAGGTGGCGATGTGGCCCTTGTTGGTCTCGTGGACCCGTACCTCGATCCGCGGGTCGGCGGCCGCCAGCGCGCGGGCGACCTCCGCGGAGTCGTCGGGCGAGGCGTCGTCGATGATCAGTACCCGTACGTCGACGCCCTCCTGCTCGTCCAGCACGCTCTTGACGCAGTCCGCCAGGAAATGGCCGTACTTGTAGCAGGGGATCACCACGCTGACCGTGCTCACTGCCCGCTCACCTCCGTCGACAGCCCCTCCTGCAGGGCGGGCGGCGCGGTGGTGGTGAAGATCGGGCCGACCCAGTAGTTCACCGAGCCGAAGGTGTTCGTCGGGAAGGCGGTGGCCGCCCCGTACTTGTAGAGCCCGTTGGCGCTGCCGGCCGTGTCGGCCGGTGCCACCAGCGGATAGGAGCGGTGCGCGCCGGTGAAGTAGCCGCCGTCCACCGAGTAGTTGCCGTTCGGTGCGTGGTAGGAGGCCACGTAGGTGGTGCCCGCCGTGATCTGTACCGGTGTGGCGAACTGCAGCTGCTGCCAGCCGGTCAGGGTCTCGCTGCCGAAGGTGCCGGTGGCGAGCAGGGTGCCGGAGGCGGACCACAGGCTGCCGGTGTGCGTACCGGTGTTGCCGGGGCCCTTGTAGAAGGTGACGCCGGTGATGTAGCCGTTCGCCGCCGACTGGAACCGGGTGCCCAGCTCCACGGAGTTGGCGTCGTCACCCACGTTGGCGGTGCTCGGCGTCGCGGCGCCGTTCCACAGGGTGCACGGGCAGTTCACGGTCGGCGGGCTCGCGCTCGTGGTGAAGTTCCACGTGACCGGGGCGGCCATCGCGTTGCCCCACAGGTCGGAGGCCTGGACGGACGCCGTGTAGGTGGAGTTCAGCGCCAGTTCGGAGGACGGGGTGAAGGTCGCGCTGTTGGACGCGCCCAGCACCTTGGTGCCCGGGACGGCGCCGCCGCCGGAGTCCTTCACGGAGAACACCAGCGTGTCCAGGTCGACGGCGTTGCTGAAGGTGGCCGACATGGCCGCCGTGATCTGCGTGCCGGTCGCCGCGGACTGCGGCGAGGTGGCGGTGACGGTGGGCGGGGTGGTGCTGGCGGTCGCGGTGTCCAGGACGGCGTCCACCCAGTAGTTGCTGCCGGACGCGGCGGTGGACGGGAACCCGCCCGTGCCGCTGTAGCGGTAGACGCCGTTGCCGCCGTCGGTACCGCTCTTCAGCGCGGTGAGCGGGGCCAGGCCCGCATCGCTCGCGGCGAAGGTGTTGTCGAAGGAGTAGCCGCCGTTCGGGGCGAAGTAGGAGGCCACATAGGTGGTGTTCGCCTTGACCGGGACCGGCGTGGCGAAGTTCAGCTGCTGCCAGCCGGAGGCCGTCTCGTTGGTGAAGGTGCCGGTGGCCAGGCGCTGGCCGGTGCTGCTCCAGAGGCTGCCGGTGTGGGTGCCGGTGTTGGCGGGGGACTTGTAGAAGCGGACGCCGGTGATCGAACCGGCCACCGAGGAACGGATCTTCACGCCGAGCTCGACGGCGCTGCCGTCACCGGCGTTGACGGTGCCCGGCACGGCCGCGGCGGGCCACACCGTGCAGGGGCACTGCTGCGGCCCCACCGTCAGCGGCACCGTGGTGGTGGCGCCGATGTTGACGCTGTCGTCCACGGCGCGCACCTTGATCTGCACGGCACCCGGGACGGTCGGGGTCCACTTGTAGCTCCAGGAGCCGAGGCCCGTGGTCGCCTTCCAGGTGGTGCCGCCGTCGGTGGAGACCTCCGTACGGGCGACCACACCGCCGCCGGTGTCGGCTGCCGTACCCGTGATGGTCACGGGCCGCAGCGCCGGTACGGTCGCGTTCGCCGCCGGGCTGGTCACCGTGACGCCCGGGCCCACGGCGTCCGTGGAGGCGGCGGAGGCGACCAGGTCGCTCTGCAGGGACCTGGGCTGGACGCCCATGTCGGCGAAGACGTTCACCGTGGCCTGCTGCATCCGCTTGTCCGCGGTGACCACCGTGTCGTCGGGGTTGCCGGTCGGCATGTTGGTCAGGCCCCAGGACCACTGCACCGTACCCGCGCCGAACACCAGCGCGTGCGAGGTCTGGTCGCGGAAGGCCACCAGGCTGTGCGTGGCGGTGCCGTTGCCGTAGGTGTTGCCGTAGTCCTTGAGGAGCTTGCCGTCCTCGATGTCCACCGTGGTGGAGGACATCGTGATCTGCCCGGCAGGCCGGCTGGCGTTCTCCACGTCGCTGTCCCACTCGTAGCCGAGCGTGCCGGTGGGGAACGTGGCGGTCTGCGACGGGGTGAGGTTCGCGACCGTGGTGTTGCGCCACAGCCGCTGCTTGGCGAAGGTGCCGGGCACGGTGATCGCGTCGCTGCGGTAGCCGTTGACGCTGAACATCGAGCCGGTCAGCTGGTTCTGCGGCTGGAAGGGGCGGCCGTTCGTGGCACTGGCCGGGTCCATGAAGGTGCCCGTCCAGATCCCGCTCGGGTCGGGGATGCCGTTCGGCTGCGGGAAGGACAGCTTGGTCTCCTTGTACGAGACCAGCGTCCGGTTGGCGGTGTTGGCACCGTCGATGCTCGGCGCCAGACGGGTCTTCCAGAAGACCTCGTTGCCGCTGAAGTACGTCTGGTGGACCCCGGCCTTGCGCGCGTTCAGCGCGTTCGTGAACTGCTCCTGGGTCCAGTACTCGTCGTGCCCGGAGGAGAGGAAGACCTTGTGGTTGCGCAGCAGGGTCCCGCCCCGGACCGACATGTCGATCCCGGACATGTAGCTCACGTCGTAGCCGTTGCGCTCCAGCCAGGCGACCATCTGGAACTCGGACCCGTAGATCCCGTTGTCCCCACCGATGTCCATCGGCCGGTTGTAGCTGACCTCGTACGCCCGCCCGTCCGGGGCGGGGCCGCCGCCGTCGTACAGGTCCTGGCCGCCGTAGTTGTTGTACGCCTGCCAGGTCTCGTCACTGGTCTGCACGACGATGTCGGAGTGGCTCGCGTCGTTGCGGACGACGAAGGGGTACGGCATCACACCGTTGCCGTCCGCCTGGTCGAAGTTGACCACGTAGAGCCCGGAGACGGCGTCGGCCGGCACGGTCCACGTCGCGGTGACGGGCCAGTTGCCGCAGTCGACCAGGCCGGTTGCGGCCTTCTTGGCGCAGTTCGCCGGGTTGCCGCCCGGCGCGAAGTTCGCCGGGTAGGTCTGGGCCGCCTGGGCCGCGGTCGACATCAGGCGTGCCCCGCTGCCGCCGTAGTGGCCGAGGCGGTAGACCGAGACCTTGTAGGACGTCGGCGACTGGATCTTGAACTGCACGGTTTCGCCGGCCTGGACGCTCGTCTGGGCCGGGAAACCCTTGATGTCGCCGTACGCGCTGGGTGCGAACCACTCCTCCATCGGCGTACCGGGCTTGGAGTTCTCGCACACGATGGCGTTCGTGGTGGGACCGCAGGGATCGACCGCACCGGCCACCGCCGCCGGCGGCAGGACCGTGGCCATCAAGGCCGCGATCACGGTGAAGAGACCGTAACGGAGCAACCTTGTCCGTCTGTTCATCTGGACCTCATTGTTTGCGTGAGCGCGCGGGGTCAGCGCAGGGCGTTGCGGAGCGTTTCCGCGACCCGCTGCTGCTGGGCGGCGGTGATCTGCGGGAAGAGGGGGAGCGAGAGCATCCGGTCCGCCGCCTGTTCGGCGTGCGGGAAGTCGCCACGGGTGTGGTCGAGATGGGCGAAGGCCGGGGTCAGGTGGACCGGCGCCGGGTAGTGCACGCCCGCGCCGATGCCCTCCGCGTTGAGCTTCCCGACGACGGCGTCGCGGTCGGCTCCGGCCACCCGGACCACGTACAGGTGCCACACGTGGACATTGCCCTCGGCCGTCACCGGCAGGGTGACCTGCCCGGCGGCGGCGAGGTCGCCCAGCAGCTCGTCGTAGCGGGCGGCGGCGGCCCGGCGGGCCGCGTTCCCCTCGGCCAGCCGGGCCAGTTTCGCCCGCAGCACCACGGCCTGCAGACCGTCGAGGCGACTGTTGAACCCGGCCACGTCGTGGCGGTACTTGGCGATGCCGCCGTGGTTGGCGAGGGCCCGGACCAGGTCCGCGCGCTCCTCGTCGTCGGTCACCACCGCGCCCGCGTCCCCGTACGCGCCGAGGTTCTTGCCCGGGTAGAAGCTGGTCGCGGCGATGCCCCCGCTGCCGGGGGAGCGGCCGTCCCGGGTCGCGCCCTGGCTCTGCGCGGCGTCCTCGACGATCCGCACGTGCGACGGCAGCCCCGCCGCCAGCGCCTCGGTGTCCGCGCACTGCCCGTAGAGGTGGACGGGGACCACCGCGCGGGTGGCCGCTCCCACGGCCTCCAGGGCGGCCCGCGGATCCATCAGCAAGGTGTCGGGGAGGCAGTCCACCAGCACCGGCCGGGCGCCGATACGGGCGACGGCGCCCGCGGTGGCGATGAAGGTGTTCGCGGGCAGCACCACCTCGTCGCCGACGCCCACCCCGCTCGCCCGCAGGGCGAGTTCGAGGGCGTCGGTGCCGTTGGCGACCCCCACGCAGTGCCCGACCCCCGCGAAGTCGGCGTACTCACGCTCGAACGCGCGGACCTCCGCACCGCCGATGAAAGCGGTGTCGGCGAGCACACGGTCGAAGCCTGCCCGTAATTCCTCGGCGACCTCGGCGTGCGCCGCCTTCAGGTCGACGAGCGGTATCTGGTTCATGCGACTGTGCTCCCCATCCGTGTGTCCGGCCACCGGCCGGCCGTCTCCTCGCCATCGGCCCGCAGCTCGTCGAGCGCCGGGCCGCCCGCCGCGCGCAGCCGGCGGGCGGGGCTTCCGGCCCACACCTCACCGGGCGGCACATCGGCCAGGACCGTGCTTCCCATACCGGTCAGCGACCAGGCGCCGACCGACGTGCCCTCGCGCACCAGCGCTCCCGCGCCCACGTACGCCCCGCGCCCCAGCCGCACCCCGCCGCCGAGACGGACGCCCGAGGCGAGCGTGGCGAAGTCCCCGACCCGGTCGTCGTGGGTGAGCACCACGTGCGGCATCACCGCGACGTGGGACCCGAGCCGGACGGCGGCCGTCAGCACGCAGTGCGCGAGCAGGACCGAGCCCGCGCCGAGCAGCGAGGACCCCGAGACCACCGCCGTGGGGTGGACCACCGTCGCGTAACGGCTCCCGGGCAGCCCCAGGCGCCGGACCAGCCGGGCCCGTACGGCGTAGTCGCGCGGACTGCCCACGCAGACCACCACCCGGGCCGCCGGCAGTTCGTGCACGAGGTGGCCGCCGCCCAGCACCGGCACCCCGTCGACCTCCCGGCCGTGCAGGCCCGGATCGTCGTCGAGGTGTCCGAGCAGCCGCCACCGCGGGGCCCGGCCGGACGCGGCCGCCGAGGCGGCCGCGTCCCGTACCGCCTGGGCGGTCTCGCGGGCGAACCCGCCCGCGCCGACGATCAGCAGATCCTCGGTCCGCGGCGGCGGGCCGCTCATCCGCCCGCCTGTTCGCGCAGCACCGCGACCACCCGGTCCTGCTGCTCCCGCGTCATCGTGTGGAACAGCGGCAGGATCAGGGAGTCGCGGCTGATCCGCTCGGTGACCGGCAGCGGCGCCGCGCCGTGGCCGGCGTACGCGGGCTCCAGGTGCGAGGCCATGATCCCGCGCCGGGCCGAGATGCCCGCCTCGGAGAGCGCCGCGAGCAGCGCGTCCCGGCCGACGGGGAAGTCCTCGGCCGGCAGCACCCAGTACGACTGGAAGTTGCCCTGGCCGTGACCGGGGTCCCGGACCGGTCGCAGCCCCGGGATCTCGCTCAGCAGCTCGGTGTACCGGGCCGCGAGCGAGCGCCGGCGGGCCACGATCTCGTCCAGCTTGCCGAGCTGTACCAGGCCGACCGCGGCCTGGATGTCGGTCATCCGGTAGTTGTAGCCGACCTCCAGGTAGCTCTCGACGACCGGTTTGCTGCTCGCGTGGCGCTGCGCGGCGGACACGTTCATGCCGTGCTCGCGCAGCCGGCGCAGCCGCTCCGCCCACCGGGCGTCGTCCGTGGTCAGCATGCCGCCCTCGCCGGTGGTGATCACCTTGCGGGGGTGGAAGGACCAGGCGGCGAGGAGCGCGCCGTGGCCCACCGACTTGCCGCCCACCGTCGCGCCGATGCCGCAGGCCGCGTCCTCCACCAGGGCCACGTCCCAGTCGGCGCACGCCGCGCGCAGCGCGTGCACGTCCGCGGGCACCCCGCCCTGGTGGACGGCGAGCACCGCCTTGGTCCGCGGGGTGCGGACCGCGTCCACGGTGGCCGGGGTGAGGTTGCCGGTGGCCTCCTCGACGTCCGCGAACACCGGCCGGGCGCCCACGTAACGCACCGCGTTGGCCGTGGCGATGAAGGACAGCGAGGGGACGATCACCTCGTCGCCGGGCCCGAGGTCCAGCGCGATCAGGGCCAGGTGCAGGGCGGTGGTGCACGAGCTCACCGCGATGCCGTGCTCGGCGCCCACCCGCTCGGCGAAGGCCCGCTCGAACTCGGCGACCCGCGGGCCCTGGGCCACCCAGCCGGAGAGCACCGCGTCGGCCGCCGCCTTCGCCTCCTCCTCGCCCAGCCACGGCACCATCACCGGGATCCGGGCGGGGGCGGCGTCCGGGGCGGTGACCGCAGCGGCGTCCGGGGCGCTCATCGGCCGGTCTCCGCGGCCGCGGCCGCCGCCGCGTCGGCGGCGCGCTCGGCCCGCCACCAATCCACCAGGTCCCGAAGGCCGGTGCGCAGGTCGATCTCGGCGGTGAAGCCGAGCCGCTCCGTCGCCCGCGAGGTGTCCGCGAGCCGCCGGGTGACGCCGTTCACCGCGCGGGCCGGCCCGTGCTCGGGCACCATGCCCTCGGCGCCCATCGCCTCCAGCAGGCCGTTCGCGAGCTGGAGCAGGCTGGTCTCGGTGCCGCTCGCGACGTTGAACACCTCGTCGGTCAGGTCCGACTCGGCGGCCAACAGGTTGGCGCGGGCGATGTCCCGGACGTCGACGAAGTCCATGGTCTGCAGGCCGTCGCCGAGGATCAGCGGCGGCTCGCCCGAGGCGATCCGCTCCATCCAGCGGATCAGCACCTCGGTGTAGAGGCCGTGGATGTCCATCCGGGGGCCGTACACGTTGAAGTAGCGCAGTGCCACGTAGTCCAGCCCGTACATGGAGTGGAAGCTGCGCAGCACCCCCTCGTTGAAGGCCTTCGCCGCACCGTAGAAGGTGTCGTTGTTGTACGGGTGGTGGCGCTCGGTGGTCGGGAACTGTTCGGCCAGGCCGTAGACCGAGGCCGAGGACGAGGCGATCACCTTGCCCACCCCTGCGGCCGCGGCCGCCTCCAGCACGTTGAAGGTGCCGTCCACCATGACCTCGTTCGCCAGCCGCGGGTCCTCCGCGCACTGGGTGATCCGGATGGCGGCGAGATGGAAGACCAGCTCGGCGCCCTCGGTCGCCTTCCGTACCGTGGCGACGTCGCGGATGTCGCCCTCGACGACCTGCACCACCCCGCTCGGCAGGGCGCGCGCCAGGTTGGCGGTCCGCCCCCGCACGAAGTTGTCGAGCACGACGACCTCGCGTGCCCCGTTGTCCACCAGCAGGTCCACCAGGTGCGAGCCGATCGTGCCCGACCCTCCGGTGACCAGAATCCTCTTGCCTCGTACGCTGCTCAACGTCCTGCCCCCCACTGAATGTTCGGTCGTGGTCTTGCGAGTGATCGGACCGCGCAGGGTCAACGCCCGGTGCGCAGTCCGACGACCGCTCCGCGGAACTCCAGGCTCCGGGAGGCGGCTTCCAGGATGTCCAGCACCTTGAGCCCCGCCCGGCCGTCCGTCAGCGGCGGCCGTCCGGTCCTGATGGACGCGGCGAACTCCTCGACCATGCTGCGCAGGGCCTCCTTCTCACCGATCGCGGGCGCCACCATGTCGCCGGTCCGGTAGGAGACGAGCATGTCCCGGCGCTCGTCCGCGCCGATCTCCTGCGGGGCGCTCAGGTCCACCCCGCGGTCGAACACCGCGACGCGCTGGGTGGGGTTGAGGTCGTCCCACACCAGGGTGCGCTTGGACCCGCCGACCATGGTGGTGCGTACCTTGGTCGGGGAGAGCCAGTTGACGTGCACGTGGGCGATGGCGCCGGTGCTCAGCTGGAGCGTCAGATAGGCCACGCAGGACTGGCCGGCCCCGATGGGATCGGCTCCGTGCGCGGCGACGGCGACCGGCTGCACGTGGTCCGGGAGGATGAAGTCCAGGACGGACAGGTCGTGGGGGGCCAGGTCCCACAGGACGTCGATGTCCTTCTGGACGAGCCCGAGGTTGATCCGTACCGAGTCCACGTAGTGGATCTCGCCGAGTTCGCCCGAGCGGACCATCTCGCGGATCCGGCCCACCGCCGGGGTGTAGCAGTAGGTGTGGTCGCACATCAGCGTGAGACCGCGTTCCTCGGCCTCGTTCACCAGCCGCAGCCCGTCCTCGTACGTGGCGGCCAAGGGCTTCTCCACGAGGACGTGCTTACCGGCGCGCAGCGCGGCCAGCGCCACGTCGAGATGGGTGCCCGCCGGGGTGGCCACCGCGACCGCGTCGACCTCCGGGTCGGCGAGGACCGCCTGGTAGTCGCCGGTGGCCTGGACCGTGGAGTACGCGCCGAGCACCTGCCGGGCCCGGTCCACGTTCAGATCGCAGAGCCAGCGCAACCGGAACCGGTCGCTGGACTGGAAGTTGCGGACGAGATTGGGGCCCCAGTAGCCCGCGCCGACCACGGCGACACCTAAGGGGGCGGACCCCTTTCCGGTGGCGCCCGTGTCCTGACCCGCGCCCTGCCCCGCGTCCTTCGCGGTGTCCTTCACGGCGTTTCCCTTCCTTCCGCGCACGCCGGACGGCGTGTCGCCAACTCATGGCCGGGACGCGTGTGATGGAGGGAAATGCCGTCGACGGCAGCCCGGACGCCTACGCGTCCCGTGCGTGACCTGCTCAACGGTGATGGCCCCCCACAACCGATGCCCTACGTGATCCGCGTGCTTCGCCCCCCGGCCCGACCGCCTGTTCCCCACAAGCAGCCGAACCCGTACCGCCTACCCCTTCGCCCGATGCCGGACACCGGCGTCGCCGAAGCGTGCCGAATCCGGTCGGCGCCGCTCAATCTAGTCCACCGGGCCTACCCCCGGGCAGAGTTGACGTAATCGCCTGGCGCGGGTGTTCGACCGTGCATACTGCCCGGGTGACCAGCATCGTGATACCGGCGCACAACGAAGGTCGGGTCATCGGCCGGCTCCTCGACGCGCTCCTGGCCGACACCTCGGTGTCCGGGCCCGACATCGTCGTGGTGTGCAACGGCTGTACGGACGACACGGCCCGCGTGGCCGGCGGGCGCGGCGACCGCGTACGCGTGATCGAGATCCCGACTCCCTCCAAACATCAGGCACTTCGGGTCGGCGACGAGCACGCGCGGGGCTTCCCCCGGCTGTACGTGGACGCCGACGTCGTCGTCGGGGCCGCCGATGTACGAGCCCTCGTGGGCGCCCTCGAACGGAACCGGGAGCTGCTCGCCGCCGCTCCCGGCCGGGACATCCCGCTGGGCGGCTGTGCCTGGCCGGTGCGGGCGTACTACCGGGTGTGGCAACGGCTGCCCGCCGTCCGCGAGGGGTTGTTCGGCCGCGGAGTCATCGCCGTGACCGAAGCGGGGCACGCGCGGCTCGCCGCGCTGCCCCCGCTGATGGCCGACGACCTGGCCGCCTCCCTCGCCTTCGGGCCGGGGGAGCGGCGCGTGGTCGAGGGGGCCCGGGTGGTCGTCCGCCCGCCGCGCACCTGGTCCGACCTGATCAGGCGGCGGGTCCGGGCGGCGACCTCCTCGGCCGAGTTCGAGCGCTTCCAGGCGGCGCGGCGGGCCGAGGTGCCGGAGGAGGCGCGGGCGGCCGAGGTCCCGGAGCGGGCGCCGGGACCTCGGCCGGACCGGGCGCCGGAGCCGGTGTCGGAGCAGAGCGCGCGGACGGGCACGGCGGATCTACGCGCCCTGCTGTGGGCCCGGCCGGCGCTGCTGCCGGGGGTGGTGGTGTTCGTGGTGGCCGCGCTCGTCGCCCGTCGAGGCTCCCGCAAGGCCATCCGCGACCAGGACTTCTCCACCTGGCTGCGGGACGAGAGCAGCCGCCAGGGCTGACCTCCACCAACGCCTGGGGGCGAACGGCCGGAACCGGTCGAACGCCCCACCGTTGGCCCGTACAACCATTAGGGTTCCACTCGCACGTTCGAGTGCGCTCACGTCCGTCGGCATGGGGAGCTCCAGAGCATGTACCTCGCGGACCGCTCCGCGCCCGCGTCCGAAGGGGCGAACACCGCTCCGGGCCGGGGACCCGCCCGGGCACCCGCGGTCGCCTCGACCGTCCTCGCCCTGGGCACGGTCAGCATGATCACCGACATCTCCTCGGAGATGGTCACCGCCGTGCTGCCCCTGTACCTGATCGCCGGGCTGGGCCTGAGCCCCCTCGGCTTCGGCGCGCTCGACGGTGTCTACAACGGGGTCAGCGCCCTCGTGCAGCTGACCGGCGGACATCTCGCCGACCGGGTCCGCAACCACAAGCTGATCGCCGGCATCGGCTACGGCCTGTCGGCCCTGTGCAAACCGCTGCTCCTGTTCGCCCACAGCCTGGGCCCGATCAGCGTGATCCTCACCCTGGAACGCACCGGCAAGGGACTGCGCACCGCCCCGCGCGACGCGCTGATCTCCCTTTCCACACCACCCGAGTTACAAGGGCGCGCCTTCGGTGTGCACCGGGCCATGGACACCACCGGGGCGCTGCTCGGCCCGCTCGCCGCCTTCCTCATCCTGAGCGTGACGGTCGACGGCTACGACGCCGTCTTCGGCGTCAGCGCCTGCGTCGCCGTACTCGGTGTCGTGGTGCTCATGCTGTTCGTCCCGTCCGGCGGCGGCGGCATCCCGAGGCCCGGACCGGCCACCGGAGTCCCGGCCCGGGCCACCGCCGCCCCGGCCCGCGACGCGGACCGGCCGGCCCCCGTACGGCTGCGCGACGCGCTCGGCCTGCTGCGCCTGCCCCGGCTGCGCAACCTGGCCCTCTGCGCCGTCCTGTTGGGCCTGACCACCGTCAGCGACGCCTTCGTCTATCTGCTCCTGCAACGTCGCACCGGCATCGGCGACCAGTGGTTCCCGCTCATGCCGCTCGGCACCGCCGCCGTGTTCCTGCTGCTCGCCGTGCCCGCCGGGGCCCTCGCCGACCGGATCGGCCGGCGCACCGTCTTCCTCACCGGTCACGCGCTCCTGCTGGCCGGCTACGGACTGCTGCTCTGGGCCCCCGCCTGGCCCGCCCTGCCCTACCTCGTCCTCGCCCTGCACGGCATGTTCTACGCCGCCACCGACGGCGTGCTGCCCGCCGCCGTCGCCGCCACCGTCCCCGGGGAACTGCGTGCCACCGGTATGGCCCTGGTCGGTACCGGCCAGGCGCTGGCCCGCTTCGGCTGCTCGCTGGCCTTCGGCGCGGCCTGGACCGTCTGGGGCACCGGCCCGGCCCTGGCCGCCGCCGCGGCCGGGCTGCTGTGTTGCGCGGCCGTCGCCGGCTTCGTCCTGCGTCCTTCGGCGCCGCAGGACGACCGCCCCGAGCCGCAGCCGGACCCGCAGCCGAATCCGCCGTCGAACCCGTCGTCGAATCCGTCGTCGAACCCGAAGTCCGTGAGGCCCCCGAGATGACGCTGTCCACGCCCCGCCGCCTGCTCGTCCTCGCGGTGGCGGTGCTGCTGCTCGGCGGCCTCGCCGCCACGCTGGTGCTGCGCTCCGCCGGCCGCGACGACAAGCCGTCGGCGGGCGGCCCGACGGTCTCCGCCGGAACCGTCACCCTCGACCGGCCCGGCTCCCTGACCTTCCTCAACGGCGGGCAGGGTCCGCACCGCGGGGCCCTCGCCTCCGTCCCGGCCGACGCCCCGGACTCCGAGCGCACCGCCTCCGAACTGGGCTGTCGCCGCTTCTACGCCGCCGCGGGCACCGGCGTGTGCCTGCGCTCCACACCGGGCGCGCTCGCCCAGGACAACACGGCCCTGATCGTCGACTCCGAACTGCGCACGCTGCGCAGCTTCCCCCTCGCGGGTACCCCGAGCCGGGCTCGGGTCTCGCCCAGCGGTCGGTTCGCCGCCTGGACCGTCTTCGTCTCCGGTGAGTCCTACGGCGCCGCCTTCTTCTCCACCCGTACCGCGATCGTGGACACCCGCACCTGGAAACTGGAGGCGAACCTGGAGGAGTTCGCCATCGACATGGACGGCCGGGACCACCGCGCGCAGGACGTGAACTTCTGGGGGGTCACCTTCTCCAAGGACGACGACACCTTCTACGCCACCGTCTCCACCGGCGGCGAGACCCATCTGGTCAAGGGCTCGATCTCGGGGCGCAGCGTCAAGACCCTCGCCAAGAACGTCGAATGTCCCTCCCTGTCCCCGGACGAGACACGCATCGCGTACAAGAAGCGGGTGCGGGCCGGGGCCTCGCTCTGGCGCGAGCACGTGATGGACCTCGGGACCTTGCGCGACCACGCGCTCGCCGAGAAGCGCAGCGTGGACGACCAGGCCGCCTGGCTCGACGACCGTACGCTGGCCTACGGCCTGCCCACCGACGGCGCCGCCGACAGCACGGACCTGTGGACCGTGCCCGCCGACGGCAGCGGCGCCCCGCGGCTGCTGGCCCCCGGAGCTTCCTCCCCGGCCCTCCTGCGCTGACGCCCCTCGGCCGAGGGGGCGTCAGGCCCGGTCCACGAAGGCCCGTACCCGCTCGACGAGTGCGGCGTTGTCACGGATCCAGCCGTAGTGCCGGCCGCCCGGCGCGCCGTCGCCGAGCGCGAGCTCCTCGTACGTCACCCGCGCGCTCGTGAGCTTGTCGCAGAGCCCGCGCACCCCGCCGGCCGGCGCCATGGGATCGCCCTCGATGGCCACCGCCAGCACCGGGAGGTCCATCCGGGCCAGCCAGGGCTCGAAGTCCACCGGCGAGGACGGCACGTCGTAGCGGCCGGTCCGGACCTGGGTGGCCATGTCCCGCAGGACCTGCGCGGAGTCGTTGCCCAGCACCCCCAGCCGGCGGCCGGGGAAGTACCCGTACACCGCGGCGAAGGCGGCCGCGAACTGGAACCCGGCGAGCATTCCCAGACTCTGCGGGAAGGGCCAGCCACGCCAGTGGCAGGACGGGACACCGACCAGGATCGCGCCCGCGGCCATGTGCGGCTCCTGACTGAGGTAGAGCGTGCCGAGCTGCCCGCCGAGGCTGTGTCCGAGCAGGTGGCGCGGCGCCCCGGGGAAGGCGGCCGCGACCGCCCGGAACAGAGCGGGGTAGTCGTACGCCACCATCTCGTGGTAGCCGTACCGCACTCCGCGCCGCACCTGGACCGAACTCGTGCCCTGCCCCCGCAGCTCCCCGAGCACCACCTGGAAGCCCGCCTCGACGAGGTCCTCCGCCAGAGGTGTGTAGGAGAGGGCCCTGGTTCCCATGGCCGGCATGCACACCAACACCGGCGCCGACGGATCCTCGGGCCGCCGGTGGAACCGGACCCGGACCGTGGCCCCGTCCTCGGCGCGCACCGTCTGCGTGGTCACTTCGGCGGACGCCATGACGGACCTCCCTCGCTCGTCGCCATCCTGCTCGGTGTCCCGGACCGGGTTCAACGGTTTCCGGCCCGGCCTGTCGCCCGCCTGCCGTGGCAGGATGGGCACGGCCGAGCGGGGCCGGGCTCGGCGACCTCGGGGTCGGGGCGTACCTCCGGCCGTGCCGAAACGGAAATGATGCGCACCTTCACGTACCGGTTCAGGAGCCCGCTCGGCGGGCTGGCGGCGGACCTCTCGGCGCGGACCGTGCCACCGGGCGAAGCGGCGGCTCCCTCCGTGGGGATCCACCGAGGAGTCCGTCTGCTGCTTCCCCGGGCGGGCCTGCACCGGGAGGACCTGGCATGGCTCTCCTTCGCCGTCGCGCTCCGTGCGGAGGAGTTGTGCGCCAGGTGTCCGAAGGGCGTGCACCTCGAGATCGTCTCTCTCGACTTCCCGCTGACCGACTACCGGCCCGAGGTGGCCGCCCTCGCCATGGACGGGTGGCTGCGAGGGGAATTCGACCTGCCCGACATCGGAGTCACCTGCTCGTACACGGGCGGCGCGGACCCCTACGCCTTCGCCTGGGGCGGCGCGGAGCAGCCACTGAGGAGCCCGCGGCTCTAGCAGATGTCCTGCCGATCGGGCCGGGCTCGCGGTGGCCCGCCCCTGATCCGGTCTGATCGACCCATGGGAGAACCCGCCGTGACCGGCATCGAATTCCTCGCCTCGTTCCTCAGGACCGGCCGCTTGCACGGCATCGGCATCGGCTCCACGCTCGCCGAGGTCGACCGGGCCTTCCGCCACCGCTTCGTCGACGTGGTCGACGAGGCAGGGAAGTCGCTGCGCCGCGACTACGGATTCGTCGAGTTCTACTTCAACCCCGGTGACGAGTGGGTGATGTCCGGCTGCTCCGTCGAGCTGCACCGGCTCGCTTCCGGCCCGGACATGGCGGAGGGCTGGGCACGGACCATGGGGGTCGAGTTCCCCCGCTACGTCGCCTGGGAGGCCGTGCGGGAGGAACTCGCGCGCGTCCCCGGAGCCCCGGAACTGACGGTCGCCGACCAGGGCGGCTTCTTGGAGTACCGGGCGGCGGCGGCCCACGTTTCGGTGATCGTCGTGGACGACGAGGAGGAGGAGCGGGGCTACCACGCGGGGCACGGGGACGTGTGGAGCGTCAGTCTCTGGGCGCCGGTCCAGGCCGTCTCCTCCGGTTCGGGCTGAGCCCGGCACGTCCGAGTACGTCCGGTACCCGCGCCCCCTCCGCCTTGCGGGCACCGCACCGGACGACCCCGGCCCGGCCGACAAGATCCGAAAGGGACGACCTGGGCGCACTGACCGCCCCTGGGCCGGCCGGGTGCTCGAACGGCCCGGAGGGGATGGGGTGGGGCAAGAGAGGGCAGGTGCAGACCATGGCCTTCGAACATCCCGCGAAGAAGAACGGCCAGGGGCGACTCGGCCGCTTCGAGAAGCTGGCGGAGCTGGCCTCGAACTTCACCAGCTCGCCGGCCTTCTCCGTGTTCTGCGTCCTGCTGGTGGCCGGCTTCCTCGTGGTCCACTTCGCCCACCTGGACACGAGCTGGCAGCACCTGTTCGGCGACGCGATGGGCGCGGTCGCCCTGTTGCTCCTGGCCCTGCTGAAGAACTCCGAACGCCGGGCCGAACACGCGATCCAGCGCAAGCTCGACGCCATCGCCGCGGCCCTCCTGGAGCAGTACGAGGGCGAGCCGGGCCGCGCGCAGCGGGAGCTGGCCAAAGCCATCGCGATCGAGGAGGGCGAGGACGGCGACCGAGGCGAGGGGGGCCGGGATAGCCGGGATGGCCGGGAGGGTCGCGACGGCCGGTAGCGCGGATCCCCGGCCCCTGCCCCCCCTTGGGCCGAGCGGACCCCGGAACGGGTGCTTTCGAGTGACCCGCCGCGCGGGGCTCGGCCGTGGGCGCCCGGATCTCCCCGACCATCTCAGGCGGCCGGTCATCTTCCGGCCACGGGCCGCCGACCAGGCCGGGCACCGCGCACGCGCGGCTCCGGGCCGCCGCTGGGAGATCCCTTGTACGTCCTGCTCCTCGCGAGCGCGTTCAACAGCCTCACGCAGCGCGTCCACGCCGAGCTGCGCGACCACGGCCACCGCGTCGCCGTCGAACTCGCCCTGCCCGGCTCCTCCCTGGCCGACGTCGTACGCGGTCACCGTCCCGACCTCGTCCTCGCCCCGATGCTGCGCACGGCCATCCCCGAGGAGGTCTGGGCCGCCCACACGTGCCTGGTCGTCCACCCAGGACCGGTCGGCGACCGCGGCCCCTCCTCCCTCGACCGGGCCGTCCAGGACGGCGAGCCCCGCTGGGGGGTGACCGTCCTGCAGGCCAACGCCGAGATGGACGCGGGCGACGTGTGGGCGAGCGCCGAGTGCCCGGTGCCGCCGGTCGGCAAGAGCGACCTCTACCGCGGCGAGATCGCCGACGCCGCGCTGGAGGCCGTCCTGCTCGCGGTGGAACGGTTCGCCTCCGGTACCTACACCCCCCGGCCCCAGGCGAGCGGCCACGCCCGGCCGCTCCTGCGCCAGGAGGACCGTCGGATCGACTGGGGGAGCGACACCACCGAGGACGCCCTGCGCGCGCTGCGCGCCGCCGACTCGCAGCCCGGCGTACGCGACCACCTGCTCGGCGGCGAGTGGTACCTGCACGGCGGGCACCGCGAGGAGCACCTGTGCGGCCGTCCCGGCGAGCTGCTGGCCACCCGGGCCGGGGCGCTCTGCCGGGCCACGGCGGACGGGGCGGTCTGGATCCCGGAGCTGCGCGCCCGCCGCCTGCCCGGGGGACCGGCCACCCTCAAGCTGCCCGCCACGCTCGCGCTCGCGGACCGGCTGCCCGCGCTGCCCGAGGTCCCCGCGCCGGCGGAGGCCGGCCCCCACCACGGCACCTGGTCCGACATCGGTTACCACGAGGAGGGCCAGGTCGGGTTCCTGTCGTTCTCCTTCCCGGGCGGCGCGATGAGCACCGCGCACTGCCGCCGCCTGCTGGACGCGTACCGGACCGCCCTCACCCGCCCCACCACCGCCTTGGTCCTCGGCGGCGGCCGCGACTTCTTCTCCAACGGCATCCACCTCGGCGTCATCGAGGCCGCGGACGACCCGGCCGAGGAGTCCTGGGCCAACATCAACGCCATGAACGACCTGGTCGAGGCGGTGCTGACCACCACCGACCGGCTCGTGGTCAGCGCGCTGGGCGGCAACGCCGCCGCCGGCGGCGCCATGCTCGCCCTCGCCGCCGACGAGGTCTGGTGCCGCTCGGGCGTCGTCCTGAACCCGCACTACCGCCTGATGGGCCTGCACGGCTCCGAGTACTGGACGTACACCCTGCCCCGCCGCGTCGGCCCCGCACTCGCGGACCGCCTCACCACCGAGGCCCTCCCGCTGAGCGCCGCCACCGCCCACGGGCTCGGGCTCGTCGACCGTACGGTCCCCTGCTCGCCCGGGGACTTCGCCCGCGAGACGGAGCGCCTCGCGGCCCGCCTCGCCGCTCTCCCCGCCACCGCCTCCCGGATCGCCGGGAAGAAGGCCGCGCGCGAACGCGACGAGGCGCGGCGGCCGCTGGCCGACCACCGCCGGGCCGAGCTGGCCCTGATGCACGGGACCTTCTTCGACCCCGACGCCCCCTTCCACGCCCTGCGGCGCGCCTTCGTCCGCAAGGAGCGCCCGACCGCCACTCCGCTCCATCTGAGCGGGTCGGCCGGCAGGCCGCGCGGTGTCACTGGACTGGCCGTACCTGACGCGGCGCCCGGCCCGGACTGCTGTTAGCAAGAAAGGTGTGGGTGAGGCAGGCCGCCTCCTCCCACCCCTTCCCGATCACCTCCCCGAGGAGCCGTCCCATGGCCACTGCGACTAAGGAATCGGTCGAGGACCCGCTGATCCACATCCTCTGGATCAACGCGGGTCTGAGCTGCGACGGCGACTCCGTGTCCCTGACGGCGGCGATGCAGCCGAGCATCGAGGAGATCGTCACCGGTGTACTGCCCGGTCTGCCGAAGATCGCCGTGCACTGGCCGCTGATCGACTTCGAATGCGGTCCGGTCGGCGGCGCCGACACCTTCATCGAGTGGTTCTTCAAGGGCGAGCGGGGCGAGATCGATCCGTTCGTCCTGGTGGTCGAGGGATCGATCCCGAACGAGAAGATCAAGCCCGAGGGCTACTGGTGCGGCTTCGGCGACGACCCCGAGACCGGGCAGCCCATCACCACCAGCGAGTGGATCGACCGCCTGGCCCCCAAGGCCCTCGCCGTCGTGGCCATCGGCACCTGCGCCACGTACGGCGGTATCCACGCGATGGAGGGCAACCCGACGGGTGCCATGGGCGTGCCCGACTACCTGGGCTGGGACTGGACCTCGAAGGCCGGTATCCCGATCGTGTGCGTGCCGGGCTGCCCGATCCAGCCGGACAACTTCTCGGAGACCCTGACCTACCTGCTCTACCAGGCGGCCGGCTCCGCCCCGATGATCCCCCTCGACGACAAGCTCCGCCCGACCTGGCTCTTCGGAGCCACCGTCCACGAGGGCTGCGACCGCGCCGGCTACTACGAGCAGGGCCAGTTCGCCGAGACCTACGATTCGCCGCAGTGCCTGGTCAAACTCGGCTGCTGGGGCCCCGTCGTCAAGTGCAACGTCCCCAAGCGCGGCTGGATGAACGGCATCGGCGGCTGTCCCAACGTCGGCGGCATCTGCATCGCCTGCACGATGCCCGGCTTCCCCGACAAGTTCATGCCCTTCATGGACGAACCCCCCGGCGCCAAGGTCTCCACGAAGGCGAGCGGCGCGTACGGCGCGCTGATCCGCCGCCTCCGGTCGGTGACCGCCCACACCGTGGACGAGGAACCGAAGTGGCGGCAGACCGGCCGCAGCCTCACCACGGGCTACCGCCCGCCCTGGTGACGGCCCCAGGTCCCCTCCCGGACCCCCGGGTCCCACGGACGCACCCCCCAACTCCCGCTCTCCGCACCGAAGAAGGGTCACGGCAGAAACGATGACACCGAAGACGAAGGCGGCCGCAGACGGCAGCGGCCTGGTGGAGATGGCCTGGGATCCGATCACCCGGATCGTGGGCAGTCTCGGCATCCACACGAAGATCGACTTCAAGCAGAAGCGGGTCGCGGAGTGCTACAGCACCTCGTCGGTCTTCCGCGGCTACAGCGTCTTCATGCGCGGCAAGGACCCCCGCGACGCGCACTTCATCACCAGCCGCATCTGCGGCATCTGCGGTGACAACCACGCCACCTGCTCGGTGTACGCGCAGAACATGGCCTACGGGGTGAAGCCGCCCCACCTCGCCGAGTGGATCATCAACCTGGGCGAGTCCGCGGAGTACATGTTCGACCACAACATCTTCCAGGAGAACCTGGTCGGGGTCGACTACTGCGAGAAGATGGTCCGCGAGACCAACCCGGGCGTCCTGGAACTCGCCGAGCGCACCCCCGCCCCGCACGCCGGCGAGCACGGCTACAAGACCATCGCCGACATCATGCGCTCCCTCAACCCCATCGAGGGCGAGTTCTACCGCGAGGCGCTGCAGGTCTCCCGCTACACGCGCGAGATGTTCTGCCTGATGGAGGGCCGCCACGTGCACCCCTCCACCCTCTACCCGGGCGGCGTCGGCACCATCGCCTCCGTCCAGCTCTTCACGGACTACATGAGCCGCCTCATGCGGTACTGCGAGTTCATGAAGAAGGTCGTCCCGCTCCACGACGACCTGTTCGACTTCTTCTACGAGGCCCTGCCCGGCTACGAGGAGGTCGGCCGCCGTCGCGTCCTCCTCGGCTGCTGGGGCGCCCTCAACGACCCCGAGTACTGCGACTTCACGTACGCCAACATGACCGACTGGGGACGGAAGATGTTCGTCACCCCGGGCGTGGTGGTGGACGGCAAGCTGGTCACCAACGACCTGACCGAGATCAACCTCGGCATCCGCATCCTGCTCGGCAGCTCGTACTACGACGACTGGCAGGGCCAGGAGCAGTTCGTCACCCACGACCCGCTCGGCAACCCGGTCGACCCGCGCCACCCGTGGAACCAGCACACCATCCCGGCCCCGCAGAAGCGCAACTTCGACGACAAGTACAGCTGGGTCATGTCGCCCCGCTGGTTCGACGGCAAGGACCACCTGGCCCTGGACACCGGCGGCGGCCCCATCGCCCGCCTGTGGTCCACCGCCCTGTCGGGCCTGGTCCACACGGATTACGTGCAGGCCACCGGTCACAGCGTCGTGATCACCCTGCCGCGCACGATGACCAAGCCCGAGACCCGCTTCGAGTGGAAGATCCCGAAGTGGAGCAACGCGCTGGAACGCAACCGCGCGCGCACCTACTTCCAGGCCTACGCGGCCGCCATCGCCCTGCACTGCGCCGAGAAGGGCCTCGCCGAGGTCCGCGCCGGACGCACCCAGACCTGGGAGAAGTTCGAGGTCCCGGACGAGGGACTCGGCGTCGGCTTCACCGAGGCCGTGCGCGGCGTGCTCTCGCACCACATGGTGATCCGCGACGGGAAGATCGCCAACTACCACCCGTACCCGCCCACCCCGTGGAACGCCAGCACCCGCGACACCTTCGGCACGCCCGGGCCGTACGAGGACGCGGTGCAGAACACCCCGATCTTCGAGGAGAACACCCCGGAGAACTTCAAGGGCATCGACATCATGCGCGCGGTCCGCAGCTTCGACCCCTGTCTGCCCTGCGGCGTCCACATGTACGTCGGCGGCGGCAAGACCGTCAAGACGATGCACGTGCCCACCGGTCTGAGCGGACTGGGCGGATGAGGGCGGCGATCGACGGCCCCCAGGCCGGGCGCCGGGTCGAGGAGGTCCTCGACCGGCTCGCCGCCACCGGCGACCCGGCGGCCTGCGCGGCGGCCGAGGAACTGGTGCGCGTCCTCATGGACTTCTACGGCGCCGGGCTCGCCCGGATCGTCGAGAAGGTCGGCGACGGCCCGCTCGCGCCGGTCTACGGCGACGAACTCGTGGCGAGCCTGCTCTCCCTGCACGGCCTGCACCCCGAGGACGTGCACACCCGCATCGGCCGCGCCCTGGCCGCCCACGGCGAACCGCTGGAACTGCTCGGCTTCGACGCGGACACCGGCGTCCTGCGCCTGCGCCCCGCCGCCGCCTCGTCCTCCGGCTGCGGCTGCGGTTCGGGCTCCGGCGGCGGACCCGATGCCGGTCGGACGCTGGAGGACACCCTGGCCTGCTTCGCCCCCGAGGTGACGAGCGTGGAGCAGGAGCCCGCCGCGGCCCCCGCACCCGCCCTCCTGCAGATCGGCACCCGGCCCCCGAGCCCGGCGCGGGTGCCGTGAGCGGGCCCGGGCTCCTGCACGACGGCCCGCGCGCCCCGCGCGGGCTGCGCCGGTTCGCGGGCCCGCGCCCGCCCCGGCCCGAGACCTGCGAACTGTGCGGGGTCGCCGTGCCCCAGGACGGCCACCGCCACCTGGTGCAGACCGAACAGCGCGCCCTGCTCTGCGCCTGCACCGCCTGCGCCCTGCTGTTCGACCGGCCGGGCGCGGGCACCGGCCGGCTGCGGGCCGTACCGGACCGCTACCTCACCGACCCCGCCCACCGGCTCGACGACGGCGCGTGGGAACTCCTGCAGATCCCGGTCGGCGTCGCGTTCTTCTTCCGCAACGCCGCCCTCGACCGGCTGGTCGCCCTCTACCCGAGCCCGGCCGGAGCCACCGAGAGCGAACTCGACCCCGAGACCTGGCAGACCGTACTCGGCGGCGGCCGGCTGTCCATGCTCCTCGAACCCGACGTCGAGGCGCTGCTGTTGCGCCGCTCGGAGGGCCGCACCGAGTGCTACCTGGTGCCGATCGACATCTGCTACGAGCTGGTGGGGCGGATGCGGCTGCTGTGGCAGGGCTTCGACGGCGGGGCGGAGGCCCGGGCCGCGCTGAACACCTTCTTCGAGCAGGTGGAACGGCGGTCCAGGGCCCTGCCCCCGACGCCGGACGAGGACGGGACCCGATGACGGAATTCGCCTTCACCTGCACCGGGGTACGCGCCGACCCGTACGCCGCCGGACCCACCCTCGTCTTCCGGCTGCGGATCACCGCGGCCGGCGGCGCCCCGGTGCACGCCATCGCCCTGCGCTGCCAGATCCGCATCGAACCGGCCCGGCGCGGCTACGGCCCCGCCGAGGCGGAAGGGCTCGCGGACCTGTTCGGCGAGCGCTCCCGCTGGGGCAACACCCTCCAGCCCGTGCAGTTCGCCCAGGTCTCCGTCATGGTCCCGAGCTTCACCGGGGAGACCGAGACCGACCTGGTGGTGCCCTGCACCTACGACATGGACATCGCCGCCACCCGGTACTTCGAAGCCCTGACGGAGGGAGAGGTACCACTGCTGATGCTGTTCTCCGGCACCGCCTTCACCGGTGACGCCGGATTCCGCGTCGAACCGGTGCCCTGGGACCGCGAGGCCACGTACCGGATGCCCGTGGCCGTGTGGCGCGAGATGATCGAACAGCACTTCCCCGGCTGCGGCTGGCTCCGGCTGCCCCGCGACACCATGGACGAGCTGCTCGCCTTCCGCTCCCGCCACGCCCTCGCCTCCTGGGAGGCGACCGTACGGGCCCTGCTGGACGCGGCCGGACCGCCGCAGCCGCAGGACCCACCGGGTCCCGTCCGGCTGGGCGCGATCCTGCCGCGCCTCACCGAGAGGGCGGCGCCGTGACCACGACGACCACCCCCCACCCCGGCTCCCACTCCGGCTCCGACTCCCACTCCCGCTTCGCGGTCGCCCGGCAGGTGGCCGACGCGGTCCTGCTGGAGGGGTACGTGCTCTACCCCTACCGGGCCTCGGCCGCGAAGAACCGGCTGCGCTGGCAGTTCGGCGTCCTCGTGCCACCGGCCTGGGGCCGCGCGCACGAGGAGCACGTCCTCCAGCAGACCGAGATCCTGATGGAACCGCGGGGCGCGGCGACCCTCGCCCTGGAGCTGCGCTTCCTGCACGCGCAACGGCGTACGGTCCAACAGGCCTCGGACGACGGTGGTTTCACCGAGGTCGCCGAACTGCACCTGGCCGACCGGGTCCTCGTGCCCTGGGACGAGGGCACCGAGGAACGCGTCGAGGTGAGCGTCCCCGTCGCCGAGCTGCTGGGCGACGAGGACGTCACCTTCCCCTTCCACCGCCCCGCCCGCGTCGACACCGAGCCCGTCCACGACGCCGACGGGCGCACCGTGGGCCGCCTGGTGCGCCGTACCGAGGAGATCGAGGGCGTACTGCGGCTGCGCGCCACCGAACTTCCCGGCGCCTACCGGGTGCTGCGGCTGCGGGCGGTGGTGGAGAACACCAGCCCGTGGACCCCGCCCCCCGGAGCGGGCCCCGTCGACCGCGAGGCCGCCCTGCCCCACTCGCTGGTCGCCGCCCACCTGCTGCTGGGCCTGGACGCCGGGTCCTTCCTCTCGATGACCGACCCGCCCGAATGGGCCAGGCAGGCCGTGGCCGCCTGCGAGAACCGGCACACCTGGCCGGTGCTCGCGGGCGAACCCGGCCGCGCCGACGTGGTCCTGTCCTCCCCGATCATTCTGGAGGACCATCCGGCCATCGCCCCCGAGAGCGCGGGCGCCATGTACGACGCCCTGGAGATCGACGAGATCCTCGCCCTGCGCACGGCCGCGCTGACCGAGCAGGAGAAGCGCGAGGCCCGCGGCACCGACGCCCGGGCGGCCGCCGTGATCGACCTCGCCGACTCCATGCCGCCCGAGGTGCTGGAGCGGCTGCACGGCGCCGTCCGCGCCCTGCGGGAGGTCGCCGGCCCCGAGCAGCCGCCGCTGATCGCCGAACTCCCCTCCGAGGACGTGGTGTTCCGGCCCGACACCCCCTGGTGGGACCCGGCGCGGGCGGACACCGCGGACCCGGCCCGCGACCGGATCACGATCGACGGAGCCTCGGTGGGCCCCGGCAGCCGCGTCCGGCTGCGCCCCGGGCTGCGGCGCACCGACGCCCAGGACCTCTTCCTCCAGGGCCGTACCGCGCTGGTCGAGGCCGTACTGCACGACGTCGACGGGGGAGTGCACCTCGCCGTCACCGTGGAGGACGACCCGGGCGCGGACATCCGTCGGGAACAGGGGAGGTTCCTCTACTTCCAGCCCGACGAGGTCACCCCCCTGGAGGACGCGTGAACGACCGGGACGAACAGGACGAACGGGTCCTGGTCGCGGGCATCGGCAACGTCTTCCTCGGCGACGACGGCTTCGGCGTCGAGACCGTACGGGCACTGGCCGAGCACCCGTTGCCCGACGGGGTCGAGGTGGTGGACTTCGGGGTGCGCGGCGTCCACCTCGCCTACCAGCTCCTCGACGGCTACGACACGCTCCTGCTGGTCGACGCCACCGCACGCGGCGGCGAGCCGGGCACGCTCTACCTCATCGAGGTCGACGGCGGCGCGAGCACGGACCCGGCCCGCGGCGCGGCGTCGCCGCCCGTCCTCGACGGCCACCACATGTCACCCGACGCCGTCCTGGCCCTGCTGGACACCCTGTGCGCCGGTACGGGCGCCACCCCGCCCCGGCGCACCCTCGTCCTCGGCTGCGAACCGGCCGGTGTCGAGGAGGGCATCGGGCTGAGCGCACCCGTGGCCGCCGCGGTACCGGAGGCCGTACGCACGGCCTTGGAGCTGATCCACGGCCGGTCCCCTGACGAAACCGACCGGCCGCGGACGCAACCGTCCGGACTCGCCGCGAACTGAGGAGAACTCCATGAAGAAGGCCGTCATCTGCGGGGCCGCGGCCGCCGCCGTCACCGCCGTCCTGCTGCAGGTCCTTCCCGACCTCCGCCGCTACCTGCGGATGCGCCGGATGTGACACCGCCGCGGGCGCGGCCGTGGACGCCGGTGCGGACGCGGGCGCCCGAATGGCGTACGGGGCGTGCCGCGCACCGGCGTGCCCGACCGCACGGACCCCGTCCCGCCGGTTCAATGAGCCCCGGCAGGACGGAGTCCGATGCACGAGATGTCGATCGCCATGGCCGTCGTGGGCCAGGTGGAAGAAGCGGCCCGGTCGGGCGGCGCACAGGCCGTCACCTCCGTACGGCTGCGGGTCGGTGAGCTGGCGGGCGTGGTACCCGACGCACTGGCCTTCTGTTTCGAACTGGCCTGCGCCGGAACGGTCCTCGAAGGCGCCGAACTCCTCACGGAGTCGGTGCGGGCCCGCGCCCGCTGCGGCTCCTGCCCCGACACCTGGGCGGTGGGCATGCCCCCGGAGCTGTGCTGTCCCGGATGCGGCAGGGCCACCGACGTGGAACTGCTGTCGGGCCGTGAGCTGGAGATCCTCAGCGTGCGCTGGGAAGACGGCCCCGCCGGTGCCCGTACCCGCGAACCGATTCCCGAGGAGGCCTGAATCATGTGCCGAGTGGTCGATCTACGGCAGGCGGTGCTCGCCAAGAACGACGTCGCCGCCCAGGTCCTGCGCACCGAACTCACCGCCCGCGGTACGACGGTGGTCAATCTGCTCTCCAGCCCCGGCAGCGGCAAGACGGCGCTGCTGGAACGTGAGTTGCTCCTGGCGCGGGAGCGGGGCGTGGCCGTGGCCGCGCTGACGGCCGATCTGGCCACCGAGAACGACGCGCTACGGCTGGCCCGTTCGGGCGTACCGGTCAAGCAGGTGCTCACCGACGGGCTGTGCCACCTGGAGGCGGCGATGCTCGGCCGGCACCTGGACGGTTGGCTGCCCGAGGACACCCGGCTGCTCTTCGTGGAGAACGTCGGCAACCTGGTCTGCCCGGCCGGCTACGACCTGGGGGAGTCCCTGCGGGTGGTGCTGGCCTCGGTGACCGAGGGCGAGGACAAGCCGCTGAAGTACCCGACCGCCTTCGGGCTGGCCCAGCTGGTGGTGGTCACCAAGACCGACATCGCGCGGGCGGTCGAGTTCGACGAGGCCGCCTTCCGCGCCAACGTCGATCAGGTCAATCCCGGCGTGGAGGTGGTGCTCACCTCGGCGCGCGCGGGTGAGGGCCTGGGCGTCCTGCTCGACCGGGCACTGGCGGCGGGGGCGGGTGCGGTGACGCACACCCCGGTGATGGCCCGTCAACAGCACGATCACGGCCACGAGCACGATCACAGCCACGGCCACGAGCACGGCCACGGCCACGCACTCGATCACGGCCACGATCACGATCACGATCACGACGGTGACCTCGACCACGAGCACCCGCACCCGCACGTCCACACGGCCGCGCAGACCCGCTGATGGAGGCGGTGCAGCGGCGCCGGATCACCGTCCGGGGCGTGGTCCAGGGCGTCGGCTTCCGGCCCTACGTCTACACCCGCGCGACCGGGCTGGGTCTGGCCGGGCACGTCACCAACACCCCCGAGGGCGTCGTCGCGGAGGTCGAGGGCGCCCCGGCGGCGGTGGTGCTGTTCTGCGAACGGCTCGCGGCGGACGCGCCCCCACTGGCCGTCGTCGACGCCGTCGACCACTGGGAGGTCCCCGTCGCGGGCGGCACCGGATTCACCATCATCGCCTCCCGGACCGGCGGCCCCGCCCGCACGCTCGTCTCCCCGGACGTCGCCACCTGCGCCGACTGCCTGACCGAACTGGCCGACCCGACCGACCGACGCCACCGGCACCCCTTCATCACCTGCACCCACTGCGGGCCGCGCTTCACCATCGTCACCGGTCTGCCGTACGACCGCGCCCACACCACCATGGCCCCGTTCCCCATGTGCCCCGACTGCGCACGCGAGTACGGCGACCCGGCCGACCGCCGCTTCCACGCCCAGCCGGTCGCCTGCCCTGCCTGCGGTCCCCGCCTCAGCCTGCTCACCGGGCGACCGCCCCGCGAGAGCGCCGAGGTCGACCCGGTCGCCGAGGCCCGCCGGCTCCTGGCGGCCGGCGCGATCCTCGCCGTCAAGGGCCTGGGCGGCTACCACCTCGCCTGCGACGCCACCCGGCCGGACGCCGTCGCCGAGCTGCGCCGGCGCAAGGCGCGCGGGGACAAACCCTTCGCCCTGATGGCCCGGAACCTCACCGACGTCGAGCGGTTCGCCCACCTGGGCCCCGAGGAACGCGCGCTGCTGACGGGCGGCGCCCGGCCCATCGTGCTGCTGCGCCGCCGCGCCGGCGCGGACGGCCCGGACGGGGTCGCCCCCGGCTGCCCCGACCTCGGGGTGATGCTCCCGTACACCCCCGTCCACCACCTGCTGCTCGGCCTGCCCGGGGACCCTCCGGGGCCCCGGCTGCTCGTCATGACCAGCGGGAACCTGTCGGGGGAGCCCATCGTCACCGACGACGCCGAGGCCCTGGACCGGCTCGCCGCCCTCGCCGACGCCTGGCTCACGCACGACCGGCCCATCCACGTGCCGTGCGACGACTCCGTGGTGCGGGTGTGCGACGGCGAGCCGCTGACCGTACGCCGCTCCCGCGGGTACGCCCCGCTGCCGCTGACCCTGCCGGTGCCCGTCCCCGCGACCCTCGCCGCGGGCGGGGACCTCAAGAACACCTTCTGCCTCGGCGAAGGACGCCAGGCCTGGCTGTCCGCCCACATCGGCGACATGGACGACCTCGCCACCCGGTACGCCCTCGAAGGCGCCGAGCGGCAGCTGGAGTCCATCACCGGCGTCGCCCCCGTACTCCTCGCCGCCGACCGGCACCCCGGCTACCGCTCCACCCGGTGGGCCGAGCGCGCCGCGGGCGCCCGGCCGCTCGTCCGCGTCCAGCACCACCACGCGCACATCGCCTCCACCCTGGCGGAGCACGGCGTGGAAGGTGACCGTCCGGTCATCGGGGTCGCCTTCGACGGCACCGGCTACGGCGACGACGGCGCCGTGTGGGGCGGCGAGGTCCTCCTCGCCGACTACGCCGGGTTCACCCGGTTCGCCCACCTCGCCTACGTTCCGCTGCCGGGCGGCGACGCGGCCGTGCAGCGCCCGTACCGCATGGCGCTGTCCCATCTGCGGGCCGCGGGCATCGACCGGAGCCCGGACCTGCCCTGCGTCGCCGCCTGTCCGCCCGGAGAGATCCAGCTGCTGGAACGCCAGTTGGAGCGCGGGCTGAACTGTGTCCCGACCTCCAGCATGGGCCGCCTCTTCGACGCCGTCTCCTCCCTGGTCGGTATCTGCCACCTGGCCGGCTACGAGGCGCAGGCCGCCATTGAGCTGGAGGGCGCCGCCTTGGGCGCGCACCCGGCCGATCCCGGGCCCGGCTACGCCTTCGGCCTCCGCGCGGCGCCCGACCCCGACGCCGGTCCGGTCACCGCCGATCCGGCGCCCGTACTCGCCGCCGTGGTGGCCGACGTACGCGCCGGCACGGGCCCGGCGCTGATCGCCGCCCGCTTCCACAGCTCCGTCGCCGCCCTCGTCGCCACGCTCTGCGCGGACGCGCGCGAGCGGCACGGCCTGGACACCGTCGCCCTGACCGGCGGGGTCTTCGCCAACACCCTGCTCTCCGCGGAGTGCGCCCGGCGGCTGCGCGCGGCCGGATTCACCGTCCTGCGGCACGGCCGGGTCCCTCCGAACGACGGCGGGTTGTCGCTGGGCCAGCTCATGGTGGCCGCCGCGCGGCACGCGCCCTGACCCGCCGCCCCGCCCCTGACACACCTCTGACACAGCCCCTGACACAGCCCCTGAGACACCCACAGCAAGGAGAAGCCCATGTGCCTGGCGGTGCCCGGCAGAGTGCTCGACATCGGGGAGAAGGACGGCACCCGCATGGCCACCGTCGACTTCGGCGGTGTGCAGAAGGAGGTGTGCCTGGAGTACCTGCCCGACCTCCAGGTGGGCGAGTACGCCATCGTCCACGTGGGCTTCGCCCTCCAGCGCCTCGACGAGGGGTCGGCCAAGCAGACCCTCGAGCTCTTCGCGCAGCTCGGCATGCTCCAGGAGGAGTTCGGAGACCCGTGGGAGCAGGCCGCGGCGGTCGGCGGCGACCCGTGGCCCTTCACCGACGATCCCGACCCCGCATCCGACCTCGTACCCGGGCCCGCGTCCGCGCCGGCGCCCGCTCTCGCCGCCCCGCAGGAGGACGTCCAGCCGTGAAGTACATCGAGGAGTTCCAGGATCCCGACCTCGCCCGCCGGCTGCTGGACGACATCCACGCCACCGTGACCCGGCCCTGGGCGCTGATGGAGGTCTGCGGCGGCCAGACCCACACCATCATCCGACACGGCATCGATCAACTACTGCCTGAACAGGTCGAGTTGATCCACGGCCCGGGCTGCCCGGTGTGCGTCACCCCGCTGGAGGTCATCGACAAGGCGCTGGAGATCGCCTCCCGCCCCGACGTGATCTTCTGTTCCTTCGGGGACATGCTCCGGGTGCCCGGGACCGGCCGCGACCTGTTCCAGGTGCGCAGCGAGGGCGGCGACGTACGCGTCGTCTACTCCCCGCTCGACGCCCTGCGGATCGCCCAGGAGAACCCGAAGCGCCAAGTGGTCTTCTTCGGCATCGGCTTCGAGACCACCGCGCCGCCCAACGCCATGACGGTCCACCAGGCGAAGAAGCTGGGCATCCCCAACTTCAGCCTCCTGGTCTCCCATGTGCGGGTGCCCCCGGCGATCGAGGCGATCATGCGGTCGCCGAGCTGCCGGGTCCAGGGCTTCCTCGCCGCCGGGCACGTGTGCAGCGTGATGGGCGTGCGCGAATACCCCGAACTGGCCGCGCGCCACCGGGTCCCGATCGTGGTGACCGGCTTCGAACCGCTGGACATCCTGGAAGGCGTACGCCGGGCCGTCCGACAGCTGGAGCGCGGCGAGCACACCGTGGACAACGCCTACGCACGCGCCGTCCGCCCCGAGGGCAACCCCGCCGCCCTCGCCATGCTGGAGGACGTCTTCGAGGTCACCGACCGGGCCTGGCGGGGCATCGGCGTCATCCCCGACAGCGGCTGGCGGCTGTCCGAGCGCTACCGGGACTTCGACGCCGAACACCGCTTCTCCGTCACCGGGATCAACACCCGGGAACCGGCCGAGTGCCGCAGCGGCGAGGTACTCCAAGGGCTGCTGAAACCGCACGAGTGCGAGGCCTTCGGCACGCTGTGCACCCCGCGCAACCCGCTCGGCGCCACCATGGTCTCCAGCGAGGGCGCCTGCGCCGCGTACTACCTCTACCGACGACTGGAGTTGGGGACGGTGCCCGCCGCGAAGGCCGAGGCCGCCCAGGCCTCGAAGACCGCCGTGACCGCCCCGACCGCAGCGAGCGCCCCGCTGGAGGCGAGCCCCGTTGTCTGACACCGCACTCGACATCACGGGCTGGACCTGCCCGGCCCCGCTGCGCGACCGTCCCCGTGTGGTGATGGGCCACGGCGGCGGCGGCGCACTCTCCGCCGAGCTGGTCCAGCACCTCTTCGCCCCCGCCTTCGGCGGTGACGTGCTCGCCCAGCTCGGGGACTCCGCGGCCGTCTCCCTGGGCGGCGTCCGCCTGGCCTTCTCCACCGACTCGTACGTGGTGCGGCCGCTGTTCTTCCCCGGCGGCTGCATCGGCGACCTCGCGGTCAACGGCACCGTCAACGACCTCGCCATGAGCGGCGCCGAAGCGGCCTACCTGTCCTGCGGGTTCATCCTGGAGGAGGGCGTCGAGATGTCGGTGGTGGCGCGCGTGGCCGAGGCCATGGGCGCGGCGGCGCGAGCGGCCGGCGTGGAGGTGGCCACCGGCGACACCAAGGTCGTGGAAGCGGGCCACGGCGACGGCATCTACCTCAACACCGCCGGCATCGGGATCATCCCCGAGGGGGTGGATCTGCGCCCGCAGCGCGTCGTCCCCGGCGACGTCGTCATCGTCAGCGGCGAGATCGGCCTGCACGGCGTGGCGATCATGAGCGTCCGCGAAGGCCTGGAATTCGGCGTGGACATCCAGAGCGACTGCGCGGACCTGGGCGGCCTCGTACGGAGCATGCTCGCCGTCACCCCCGACCTGCACGTCCTGCGCGACCCCACCCGGGGCGGCCTGGCCGCCTCCCTGAACGAGATCGCGGCCGCTTCGGGCACCGGCGTCGTGATCCACGAGGGCCGTGTCCCTGTCCCGGCGGCGGTCGCGAACGCCTGCGCGATCCTCGGACTCGACCCGCTCTACGTGGCCAACGAGGGCAAGCTGGTCGCCTTCGTGCCCCGCGAGCACGCCGAGGCCGTCCTCGACGCCATGCGCGCCCATCCCCTGGGCCGCCACGCGGCCGTGATCGGCGAGGCCGTGGACGCCCACCCGGGGCTGGTCGTGGCCCGCACCGGCCTCGGCGGCACCCGCGTGGTCGACCTGCCGATCGGGGAGCAGCTGCCGCGCATCTGCTGACCGGTGCGCACGTTGGGTGCCGGCCCCGATGCGCGGGGCCGGTCGGGCGGGCGATGCTGGGGGTGGCCGCGAAGCCCCTTCCGGGCGGTGGCCGCGCCCGCCGCCCGCGAGGTCCGGCCCCGCGGCCGACCGGACGCGGCCGCACGTGACCGGCCGGACGCGGCCGACCGGGCGTGACCGGCCGCGACCGACGCCGCGCGCCACCCCCGGCGCGGAGCGGCTCGTGCCCCCGGCGGTGGATCCGCTCCCGCGCCCCCGCCCGGCCCACCGAAAGGAGCGGGGCCATGCCGACAGCCCACGACGACGCGAGGACCACCCCTCCCGGAGCCCCCGCCGGGCCCCGGCCCCGCCGGCGGCCGTACCGACGGGCCGGCGCCTGGCTGGCCATCGCGCTGGGGGTCTGGGCCGCGGTGGCCGGGGCCACCCTGCCCAACGGGCTCGTCCTGGCGGCAGGTCTGGTCGTGGCCGCGCTGGCGGTGAACCGGCTGGGCGCGGAGCCCCGTACGCGCCGCCGGGCGAGCCGATGATGGGTGCCGGCACGGATGGACAAGACTCCCGGCACCCGACAGGCTGAACCGGGGACACCGGTCCCACCGCAGGTCACCGCAGGTGCGAGAGCACATCGGCGGGGACCGCGGAAGCGAGCGGTCCGCCGGAGCGGCGGACCCGGAACCAGGGGAGGGACGCCCGTGTCGCTGTACTGGCGGATCTTCCTGCTCAACGCGGCCGTCCTCGTCACCGCCGTCCTGCTGCTGTTCGGACCGGTCACCGTCTCCACCCCGGTGCTCTTCGGCGAGGCCGTGGTGCTGCTCGCCGGGTTGGCCGCCATGCTCGTCGCCAACGCCGCCCTGCTCCGGATCGGCCTGGCACCGCTCGGCCGGCTGACCCGCGCGATGAGCGCGGTCGACCTGCTGCGCCCCGGCGGCCGGGCACGGGTGGAGGGCCCCGCCGAAGTGGTCGAGCTGACCACCTCCTTCAACGCCATGCTGGGCCGCCTGGAGGCCGAGCGGGCCGGCAGCAGCTCCCGCGCCCTCTCCGCGCAGGAAGCCGAACGGCGCCGCATCGCCCAGGAACTGCACGACGAGGTCGGCCAGACCCTCACCGCGGTCCTGCTCCAGCTCAAGCACGTCGCCGACCGCGCCCCGACCCCCTTGCGGGAGGAGCTCCGCCAGGTGCAGGAGACGACCCGCACGAGCCTGGACGAGATCCGCCGCATCGCCCGCAGACTGCGCCCGGGAGTCCTGGAGGAGCTCGGGCTGCACAGTGCCGTGCGCGCGCTGACGGCCGAGTTCACCAGCGGCTCGCTGACCGTTCGGCACGTCATCGGCCCCCACGTGCCCCCACTGGACGAAGCGGCCGAGCTCGTCGTCTACCGCGTCGCCCAGGAGGCCCTGACCAACGCCGCCCGGCACGCGGGCGCGAGCGAGGTCGAGGTGCGCCTGTCGGGCCGACCCGACGGGGCGGTCCTGCTGCTGGTCCGCGACAACGGGCGGGGCATCGGCGCCGCCGGCGAGGGCGCCGGGATCCAGGGCATGCGGGAACGGGCCCTGCTGATCGGCGCCGACCTCGCCATCGGGAGCGGCCCGACGGGCGGCACCGACGTACAGCTGGACGTACCGGCCGTGACCACGGCCGCCGCGGCGACCACGGAGGAACCCCGTTGACCGATCCTGAACGGCCGCCGACCCGTGTGCTGCTCGCCGACGACCACGCCCTCGTACGGCGCGGGGTCCGGCTCATCCTCGACGCCGAGCCGGACCTGACGGTGGTCGCCGAGGCCGGGGACGGAGCGGAGGCCGTCGCCCTGGCCCGTACCGGGGAGGTGGACCTCGCCGTGCTCGACGTGGCGATGCCCCGGATGACCGGACTGCAGGCCGCGCGGGAACTCTCCCGGCTGCGTCCGGAGCTGCGCATCCTCATCCTGACCATGTACGACAACGAGCAGTACTTCTTCGAGGCGCTCAAGGCCGGGGCGGCCGGCTACGTCCCCAAGTCGGTCGCCGACCGCGACCTGGTCGAGGCGTGCCGGGCGGCGATCCGGGACGAGCCGTTCATCTATCCCGGGGCCGAGACCACCCTCATCCGCAACTACCTGGACCGGGCCCGCCAGGGCGACCCGCTGCCCGCCCGGGCGATCACCGAGCGCGAGGAGGAGATCCTCAAGCTCGTCGCGGAGGGCCATTCCTCGAAGGAGATCGGCGACCTCCTGGTCATCAGCGCCAAGACCGTGGAGCGCCACCGGGCCAACCTGCTCCAGAAGCTCGGGATGCGCGACCGGCTGGAACTGACCCGGTACGCGATCCGGGTCGGGCTCATCGAGCCCTAGAGGACGGCTCCTTCGGCCCGGCGGCGGTAGCAGAGCGCCGCCCGCACCCCACCCTCGTAGCTACGAGGTGGCGCGGCCCGGGCGCCGACCCCAACATGACGCGGGAGACCGCCCGTCCGGGCGCGTCCACAGGCGCCGGGAGGGGAAGACGTGCTGCGGTATCCGAGCAGGCTGTGGGCGGTGGTGCTGATGTGTCTGGCGGGCCTGGTGGGGGCAGGTACGCCCGCCTCGGCCGCCGCCGCCCCCGCCCCTGCCTCCGTCGCGGCGAAGCCGCCGTTCCAACTACCGTTCCCCTGCGGGACCACCTGGCAGCTGAACACCTGGGGCCACGACCCCGCGCTGGACATGGTGGTGGAGGGCAACACCGGCTCCGACGCCCTGCCCGTCCTGGCGTCCGCCGCCGGCACCGTGTCCGCCACGTACTGGACGAACGGCTCGGGCAACACCATCCAGATCAGCCACGGCAACGGCTGGTTCACGGCGTACTACCACCTCAAGGACGACCCGGCGACCTACGTCAAGAAGGGCGACCCCGTCCAGCCGTCCACGCGGATCGGCCGGATCGGCACCACGGGTGCCTCGCAGTGGTCCCACCTGCACTACGAGCAGCGCTATCTGGCCTCCGGCGACTTCACCGACGAGAGCCACCGCGTCCCGGCCCACTTCGACGGGATCGAGTACTCGGGCGCCGCGAAGGAGTGGCCGAGCGTCACCAGCCGCAACTGCGCCGGCACCCCGCCCCCGGCCTGGCAGGACTGCCCGCCCGGCTACGTCTGCTTCTACTCGGGGGCCGACGGCACCGGCACCGTCTGCCGTTCCGCCGTCGACGAGCCCCGGAGCACGTGCGGGCCGCGCCGGTCCTACTTCAACAACGGCACGCCGCAGCCGGGTTACGACCACGTACAGGTGTACTTCCGGGAGGGCGGCAGCGCCTGCCTGCACCGAGGTTGGGACGAGGGACGCGGGAACCTTCCCGCCGGCGGCCGGACCATCGAGCGCTTCCAGTGGCGCGGGGAGTGCTGAAGACAAGCCATTGTTGTGGGAAAGATTGATTCCGCCGGCTAGCCTTCCCCTGCACCTCCGGGGAAGGAAGCAGTGTGAACAGCATCATCGTGGTTCCGGGGCCCACCATGTCCCCGAACGCACAGATCCGCCTGGCACCGGGGCAGACCCTCCGGTTCGGCCGTGAACCCGTCGGTCACCCGTACGGCGCCTTAGGGGGAGGCCCGCACACCTTACGGGTCCCGCACGCCGGCGTCTCGCGTTCGGCGGGAGAGATCACCGCCACCGCCACGTACTGGTCGATCGGCAACTTCTCCCGCTCGGCGACGTACGTGGTCGAGAACCCCGAAGGCGCCGGCGAGCACATCAAGATAGCCCCCGGCCGGCTGGACGCACCGGTCCCCTTCGAATTCGCCCGGCTCGTCCTGCCCGCCGGCTCCGAACTGCTCACCCTGGACGTCTGGGCGCCACGTCACGACTACGCCGACCGGGACGCCCCCGGCGAGCCCGACGGGGAGCCGACCGTGGTCCCCTTCCCGCTCGACCGCTCCAGCCGGTACTTCCTGGTGCTCACCGCCCTCTGCGAACCGAGGCTGCGCGGCGAACCGCACGCGCCCCTGCCCACCGTCGAGCAGGTGGTCGAACGGCTGAAACCGTCCTGGCCCGCGGCCAACCGCGCCGCCGTGCAGTGGAACATCGACTACCTCGCGGTCAAACTCCGCCTCAAGCCCGGCCCCGACACCGTGGATCCGGGGCCGCGGCTGGTCGGCAAGAAGGAGACCCTGGTCTCGCTGGCCCTGCGCTTCGACCTCGTCCGCGAGCAGGACCTGGCGGCCCTGCCGGCCGCCCCGACCGGTACCGCCCGCTGACCGGGAGAGCCGGGCACCCCGGCGCACTCACCGTCCCGGCCGGCTACCGGGTCGGCCCCTGGGTGGTCGGACACCTGCTGGGGGCCGGCGCCTTCGGCAGCGTGTACGCGGCCGCGCGAGCCGTACCCGAGCCGGGGCTGCCCGGCCGGGCCGCGCTCAAGGTCCTGCCGACCGGTACCCGTACCCCGCGCCAGCTACGGCACCTGAGCGAGCTCGCCGAGCGCGAGACCGAAGTACTGCGCCGGGTGCGCACACCCCGGCTGATCCGGCTGTACGAGGTGCTCACCATCGACGACCCCGGCCGTCCCGAACTCGACGGCGCCACCGTCCTCGTACTGGAGGAGGCGACGGGCTCCCTGGACACCCTGCTGGCCGACGGAGTGCCGCGGACCGGGCCCGCCCTGCTCGCCCAAGTCTGCGAGGGGCTCGACCAACTGCACAGGGCCGGCTGGGTGCACGGCGACCTCAAGCCGGGCAACGTCCTGCTGATGGCCGACGGCACGGCGCGGCTGGGCGACTTCAACATGGCCGCCGAGCTGGAGGGCACCCACGCCTACTCCCCGGCCTTCGCCACCCCCGACTACACCCCGCCCGACCTGCTCTGGTCGGAGGTCGGCGAACGCGGTACGAAGATCCGCCCGACGGCCGACATCTGGGCCTTCGGGGTCCTGGCCCACGTCGTCCTGACCGGCGCGCTCCCGCTGCCCGGCGGGACCCCGGCCGCCCGCCGGGACGCCGCGCTGCGCTACGCCAGGGGCGCGGAGGAGCTGCGCCTGTCCCCGGAACTGCCGGAGCCCTGGCGGGAGATCGTCCGCGACTGCCTGGCCCGAAGACACGAGGACCGGGCCGCGCACACCGCCGCCTCGCTGCTCCAGCGGGTGGTGGCGGCAGCCCAGCAGACCCCCGAAGCCCCGTCGCCCGCCCCGCCGGTCCCAGGTGTTCCCCCACCACCGCGGCGGCGCCGCACGCTGATCGCGGCCGGCACGGCGGCGCTCGCGGGGCTGGGCGCCCTCTGGGTCTCGGGCCTGTTCCACCTCGGGGACACGGCCGGGGCTTCCGGGTACGACCGGTGCTGGCGGGGAGCGGTCTGCTTCTTCTCGGAGGAGGACGGCCGCGGCGAGATGTGCTCCTGGGTCGACGGCGGCGCCGACTGGATCGAGGGCCCGGCCCCCTGCCCGTGGACGGCCCGCACCGCGCCCCGCTCGGTCTTCAACAACGGGTTCGACCTCACCGAAGGGGCGTCCAAGGTCGACGTCGTCTACTTCGGCCAGGCCGCTCAACACGAGCTGCTGGGCTGCGTGAAGGTACGGACGAGGACCAACCTGAACGGCACCGCCCGCCCGCGCTCCCACGCCTGGGTCCCCCACTGCTGAGGGCGCCCGCCCACCTCCCCACCGCCTCACCGAGCAGTTCGAGCCAATCGCGTCGCCGGCCGCTCCCCGGCCTAGGCGACCTCGATGCCGTACCCGCGCACGAGTGCCTCGAGACCGTGGTCGTAGCCCTGCCCGACGGCGCGGAAGCGCCACAGGGGGCCCCGACGGTAGATCTCGGCGAGGAGGAGGGTCCGTTCGCTGGTGGTGCCGTCGAGGGTGGCCTGCGCGGTCGCCTGCGCGTCGCTCCCCGGCGTGACGCTGATCTGGAGGGCTCCGACGTCTCCGAACGTGGCGCTGCCGTCGATGGCGGCGGCGATGGCGATCCGGTGGGCGGCGGGGGGAAGCGAGGCGAGATCGAGGGTGATGGTCTGCTCGGTCGGGCCGTCGCACAGGAGCCGGACGGCTCCGTCCGGGCTTTCGGGCGCGCCGTAGAAGACGAAGTCCTCGTCGCAGGAGACCTGCTCGTCCTCGTCGAGGACGAAGGCGACCACATCGATCTCGCAGTCCGTCCGCCGTGCCCAGGAGGCACCGACGTACCAGCGGCCGGCCGTGGCGAGCACAGGGAGATCGAGGACGCCGCCGCGGGGGAGGACCTCGGTCGACGCACCGCCGCCGAGCCGGTCGCCGATCCGGTCGCCGACCGACTCGGCGGCCGGCGCGCCGAGCCATGCGGGGTCGTGGACCGGTAGCCCCAAGGAGGTGATCCGCTCCATGCGGCGATCGCCCTCGCCGCCGGGCAGGAGCACGATGTCGGTGACGCTCGCCGAGAGGTTGATCGCGGCGGCCCCGCCCATCTCCACGACACGGGCTCGGGAGGCGGCCGCCTCCTCGTGGGTACCGCCCAGCACCAGGACCCTGCGCCGCCCGAACGGCTTCGCGGCGGGCCTGGTCTCGGCCTGCCGGGGTACCGCGACCGGAGGCTGCGTGGCGGCGACGGGAGGCCGGCCGGCGGCGACGGGCGCCTGCGGCGGAGCCTGCTTCTCGTGGGGCGTTCCGGGACGCACGTCCGCCAGCAGCGTGAGGAAGGCGTGCTCGTCGAGGACGGTGACCCCTTCGGTGACCGCCCGTCGGGCCTTCGCCGAGAGCGCGTCCGCGTCGTTGGTGACGAGGACGCTGGTGTGACGGCTGACCGAGGTCATCACGTTCAGGCCGCTCGCGACCGACCGGGCGACCAGTTCGATCCGGGCGATCTCCGTCTCGCCCGTCACGGCGATCTTCATCCCTTGGACGAGCGGTTCGCCGGGCTTCAGCGGGCCCGGGTTCCGGTAGGCGCACGGGGCCTTCGGGAGTTTCGGTGCGAACCGCGGGTCCTGCCGGGGCGGGCAGGACACCAAGGGGAGCGGGAGGTCCAGCCGTACGGCTTCGGCGAGCGAGGCGCGGAAGATCCCCGCGAGGACACGGGTGTCGTCGAGGGCGTCGTGGGCCTTGGTCTGGGGTACGCCGTAGTGCGCGGCCAGGGAGGCCAGCCGGAGGTCGGCGGTGGGCGGCTCCACCCGGCGGTTCAAGGCCAGGGTGCACAGGCGCCGGGCGACGGGCAGGTGGAGCCCGGCGCGGGCGAACTCGTGGGCCAGGAAGTCGTAGTCGAACTGTGCGTTGTGGGCCACCAGCACCCGGTCCTCCAGGAGCGCGCCGATCCGCCCCGCGACCTGGTCGAAGGTGGGAGCGCCCCGCAGCCGCTCCGCGGTGAGCCCGTGGACGTGCACGGGGCCGGGATCGCAGCCGGGGTTCACCAGGGTGGTGAAGTCCCCGGTCGGCGCACCGTCCTGCCCGAAGGTCAGTACCGCGATCGAGAGGATCCGGTCGCGCCGGGCGACCAGTCCGGACGTCTCGACATCCACCAGGGCCCAGTTGTGCGCGTAGTCGGGCAGGCGTGAGACGTCGAGCGCCGCGGATACGGTAGTCATGCGGGCAATGATCAGCCGGACGCCGGCACCGATTCAACCCGAACGGCCATTTGTCCTCTTCGCTCAGGGAGGGCCCTGGAGCGGGCATCGCGTCCACCCGGCCCGCGACCGTGGTCCCCGTACGACGGTGGGCGCGTTGATCGTCCCGGTCCGGGCGGCCAGGCCGTCCTGTCGACCTCACACCCGTCGCCGAGGGTCGATGCCCGACGCGGCGGCTTCCCGCTGCCGGTCGGCCCGCTCGTGCCGGATCTCCTGCGTGTGCGGGGAGGTCTCGCGCACCGCTTCGACGCTGCGGCGGAGGCCCACCCGTGGTGGTCATCGGCTGCCGTGGCACCTGGACCGAGGGACGGTCGAAGGTTCTCCGGCGCCGTTCCGGCGGCCGAGCGGACCCCTTCGTCGAAGCGGCAGCGGTCGGTCGTCGTCGCTGCCGTACCCACGAACAAACCTCCCCGCGAGCATCGACGGGGTGGGAGACACCCCAGGTGAATCCGCTCGTGGAGCGGGGAGTGTCCCCGTTAGCATCCGACGATGACGACCCAGGCAGACAAGACGTTCCGTGATGCCTTGCGTCGAGCCGACGTAGGCCGGCTGGCCAGCCATCTCGACGCGAGGCTCTGCCCGCCGACCGTCTTCGAAAGCCTCGTCCGGCACGACGATCCCCGCGTGCGGCATCTGGGGTTGGTCCTGCTGACCGAGCGCGTCACCTCGGGGCGGACGGGCGACGAGCCGGAGCCGGCCGAGCTCGCCCGGCTGCTGCCGGTATCGCCGGCGGGACCGCCGGAGGCGGACCTCGCCTTGGCGCGGCTCCACGAACGACTGGGGCCGTACGTCAAGGGCCTGCGCCGGCCTTCGTGGCGTACGGCTGAGCTGCCGGAACGGGTACGGATCGCCTGGCTGCGAGCCGAGCTCCTCAACGAGCCGACGGTGATCCGGACAGAACCCCCGGGCGAACCGCTGTACCAGGCCGTGCGCGAACTGACCCTCGACCACGCCCACCGGCCCGAGCAACTGGTGGAGGAGCTGGTGGGCAGCGGTGACCCGGTGCTGCAGGCCGCGGCGCTGCAGCTGGCCCAACAGGGGCTGCAGGCCGGCCTGCTCGCTCCCGCGCTGGTTCGCGAGTATCTGATCAGCCTGCTCGGTGTCGACAGCGCAGACGTCGTCGCCGCCGTACTCGGCGAACTCGGCCGGCCATGGGCGGCGTTGGATCCCCTCCCGCCGCGATGCCTGTTCCCCTTCCTCACCGCCGATGCGGTGATCGCGAGGCCCGAGGTGGCCGATGCCGCGATCACGGCCGCCTCCCACCACGGGCACCGTGGCCTGCTGCGGCAGGTCATCGACGATGCGGACCTGCCGCCCGGTCTACGTCGGCGCGCAATGCAACTGCTCGGTGACCTGGCGGACCGGGGTGACATCGGCGCACTGTCGGCCGTGGCCGCGCGGGACCCCTTGCTGTTCGGCGGGCCGGCGGTGACCTGCCTGCGCGGACTCCACCGGCGCGGGCACTTCCCGGACGATCCACACGTCCCGACCATCATCGGTCTGGCGCTGGCCGATCACTCGATTCCGGCCCACGAGGTCGCGACGATCCTGTTCACCTGCCGACAGGTGATGTTCCGCGTGCTGGTCGACGTGGCCGCCGACGATCCGAGCTGGCCGCGGCGGCTCGCGCTGCTGGTCGCCCTGGCCGGACAAGGGGCGGGGGAGCTGCCGATCGGGGAAGCGATCACACGGGTTCTTCCCTCCGCGCCCGCGCCGGGGCCGTTTCTCGAAGCGATCCGCGCATTGCGCCACGCGGATGCCGAAGACGCCGTGATCGCTCTCCTGCCGTCCGCTCCCGCAGCGGCCCTCGACGCTCTGGAGGCCATCGGCGGGCACCGCACGGTGACAGCGTTGCGGGAAGGGCTCGGCCTCGCCACGGCGGAGGGCACGGGCACGATCGCGCCGCATCTGCGCGCGGTCCGCCACCGCGCCCTCGAGCTCCTGTGGCATCTGACGCACGATCCGTCACAGCGACGTGCCGTCCTCGTCCGTCTCGATCCCGCCGATCTGCCGACGCGCATCGCGACAGATCTCGGTGGCCCGGACGAGCAGGAACTGGCTCTCCTGACTTCCCGTCCGGACCAGGAGGAACCGGTGGCGGCACTGCGCAGATTGGCCGGCTACGGCGCCGCCGGCACGCTGCCGGCCATCGCGGACCTGCTCCTGCGCATCGTGGCCGAACTGGCGGCCTCCTGGGAACGGGGCGGAGCCGCCCCGAGACTCGAAGGCGGCCGACCGGGCGGGGAGCCCGTGGTACCCCAGGAGGTCCTGGATGCCGTACACGGCCTGGGCCACCGTCTCCACGGGCGGGGGCGGATCAGGCCTTCCTGCCTGCTCGACGCGGCGACCGCGCGCGAGGCCGGAGACGCACTCGTCGCGACCATGGGTCTGGATCTGCTGGACCGGCCCGGTCTGTCGAACGCCGAGCAGGCGATCCTGCTCGAACTCCTGCGCCGGGTCCCCTACGCGCGCACCCGTGCGCGAGCGCACCGTCTGCTGCGGAACCGCGGCCCGCACGTGCGCAAACATGTGATCGCGTTGCTCGCCCGCGACGCCACGGGGGACGACGCGCAGGCATTGTCGGCGACCTTGATCGCGCTGACGGCGGCCCAGGACATCCAGACCGTCAGGCAGGCGCTGCTCGCCCTCGGTCACGCGCGGGCCCGCTGGGCCTCCGGCGCGGTCGCCACATGCCTCAGCCATCCGAACATGAACGTCAAGAAGACCGCCGCCGGGGTGCTGGTCCGCGCGGGCACGTCCACCGCGGTACCGGCACTGCTGCTCGGGCTAGGGCGTCACGACAATCCAGGCCTGCGCGGTTCGCTCGTCGAGGCGCTGCGCGTCATCCTCGGCGACGCGTACCTGGCGACCGTCCTCGCCGCCGCCGAACACAGCGAGGACCGCCGCTCCCGCGAACTGCTGCTGGAAGGCCTCGACCGCACGCTGTCGGCGCGCGCGGTCCTCGCACTGGACGCCCAGGCGTCACGGGTCGCGCCCACCCTGCTCGCCCTGGTGGCCACCGGCCGGATCGGCCTCGCCTCCGGAACGGTCGAGGAGCTGTCGGCGGCCCTGGCCGAGCGCGGGATCACCCCGCCCGCCGCGCGGCGGGCGGAGACGGACACCGGAGCGGATCGCGACGTCAGGGCACTGACGGCCGAGGGCTGGGATCCGTCGGTCGCGCTGCGCCTCGCCACGAGCGCGGAGCAGCCGACCCCCGCTCAACTGCGTTCGCTGCGGCCCATGCTGGCGGATTGGCTCCGCCTGGCCGGCTCCGAACCCGCTGTCCGAGGTCGCGTACTGGGGCTCGCCCTCCGGCTCTGCCCCGCACCGTGGACGGCCGGGGAACTGACGGCCTTCGCCCGATCCACCGGAGTCCTGCTCGACGGGCTCGCCGAAGCCGCGGCGGAAGACCGGGACGACCTCGTCGCGGTCCTCGAAGCCGTCGTGCCGACCCTGCCGGCGGTCGAGAAGCCGACTGTCACCGACGCCGTACGCGCGCTGCCCGCCGCGCCCGGGAGCCGGTCCGTACTGACGCTGCTCCGCGGCCTCGGCGCCGTGCTCGTCCGCGCCGACCTCGAGCAGGCGCTTGCTTCGGCCCGGCTCGGCGCCAACCCCTGGCAGGCGGAGGCCGCTGTGCTGCGGGACGCGTTCGCCGCCCCACAGTCACCTTCGGCCACCAGGCCGGTCGAGGCATGGCGCACCGCGTTGGACATCGCGGTGCGCGCGCCGAGCGCCGTGGAACAAGTACGCCGTCTCCGCAGGCAGCACGACGGCGTCCCGGGCTCCCGGGACCGCCTGGGCGCACTGATCGATGTCTACGCCTCTGCCGGCCCCGACGTCCGTGCCGCCCTCATCGACTGGATGGCGGACCTCCAGCCGCTCGACGCACCCCTCTGGACCATCACCGAGACCACCCACGCGCAGGCGCCGCGGCCGCGGACCGTGCACATCGACGATCTCGACCAGCCCCGTTCGACGGCACTGCGGGAGCGCCTGCTGGCCATGCTTCGGTCCTCCGCTCCGGATCACCGACACACCGCGGCACTGGCACTCCTGGAGTGGCCCGAGCCCGAGGCCCGGCTTCCCGTGCTCCGGGCCTTCCTGCAGGGCCGGATCGACGTACCCGTCGGTGTCGACCTGGCCCGCACACTGAACACCCTCGGGGAGGCGGAGCTGCGCGCGGACGGCATCCTGCACGACAGGGTCGGGCTCGTGGCGGCCCAGCTCGACCCGTGGGACCTGGAACCGTTGGTCCCGCTCCTGCTGGAATGGTGGGAGCACGACCCGCCGCCCGGCAGCTCCGCGGCTGGGCGGGCGCTGCTCCGGGTCCCCGCCGACGCGCTGGCGGAGCGCCTCGGTGGCCGGCTCGACGCCGGCGCCTGGGGTTTCCTCGCCCTGCTCCGCGGGCGTTCCGTGCTGCGCACCCCTGCGCTGACGCAGACCTGCCGGCGGCTGCGCGCCGAAGGACGCGACGACCTCGCGGACGGGCTGCTCCTCGTGGAAGGCCCGCTGCGCCACCCGGACGATGTACCGCTGGACGCCGCCCTGCCGGAGCTCCGTACCCCGGCCGCGTTGCCGGGTGCGGCACAACCCCTGTCTCGGCAGGAGCTGTTGAAACAGGCCCGTACCGGCGACCTGATCCAGGTACGCCACGCTCTCGCGCGACTGGCGGAGGGACACAGCGGTCCGCAGCCGGATCGGGACCCCCGTCTGCGGGACCTGATCGGCGAGTTGCTGCATCACCCCAAACCCAAGGTCCGCCTGCACGCCCACCGGACCTCACGGGCCATGCTGGACCGGCAGACCTACCTGCACCACACCTCGATCCTGCTGGACGACCCGCAGCCGGATCTGGTGCGTACGGCGATCCGGATCCTCAGCCACGCGAAGTGGGCACCCGCGATACCCGCTCTGACCGGAATGCTGGAACACCCCCATCCCGTCGTCCGTAGGACTGCCGCCAAGGGGCTCATCGACATCGGCAAGCAGGCGATCCCTGCCCTCAGGCATGCTGCCGGCCACGTCCGTCCCGACAGACGGTCCCGCTACACGGAGGTTTCCGAACGGATCACGGCCGCCGAAGCCCAGGAGCCCCCTCCCCGTCGCTGATCGGTCACTCGACACCGTCCTCGCGGCGTGGCCGGGCGGAGGAAGCGGGGGAGGTACGGGCGGCGCTGCCTATGTTTTCCCGCTGGCTAGAGTGCACGAGTTGAACGTTTTGTTGAGCAAAGCAAGTGATCAACTGAGCAGTTGAGCGGTCATCGGGGTACGGGTACGGGGGCGAACAGGTGGCGACAGATCCCAACTTGCAAGTCGACAGCGCGCACTTGACCAAGCTGGCCGACGACCTCGACGAAATGCAGCGCTACCTGGACCGGCAGGTCAAGCGTATGGACACGGTTGTCGACACGATCGAAGCGCGCTGGCAGGGGCCCGCGGCCAAGGCCTACCGACGGCGGCATCGTGAAGCCGCCAAGGAAGCGGTACGCATTCGTGAGCTCATGAAGCTGATCGAAGCGGCCGTTCGCATGAGCCGAGACGGGTTCACCGAGCAGGAGCTCGACATGCTGGCCGCCTTCAGGCGCATCCAGATGTCCGTGGACGTGGACAGCGAGGCGGCCGAACTGTCGACCCCCAACACCGGCAGCCCGCCCCCCGCGCCGCGCACGAGCCGCTTGCAGGATCTGTGACGAGGGACGCATGACTGACAGTGACGGCAACATAGCGGTCGACTTCGCCACCCTGCGGCTGCTCTCCGGCCAGCTGGAGGAGATCCTCAAGGATCTCAACGAGAACGTCCAGACCATGCACGACCGTGTCGAGAAGGTCGTTCTCGCCTGGGAGGGCGAGGCACGCGAGGCGTTCATCGACAGGCTGGACGAGTGGGATCGGTCCGCACGGGACCTTCAGGCGACACAGGCCTGGCTTCACAGCATCGTGACGACCGGTCAGAGCAACTACGCGGCGGCACATGCCGCGGTGCTGCGCGGATGGGGAGCGGCCTGATGGGCATGCCTGTTCCTCCGCCGCCCATGAAGGACGGAGTCATCGACGTCACCCCCAGGGCGCTGCACGCGCTGGCGGGCTTCGTCGCTCATCTCCAGGACGGACTGCACAAGGGGGCCAATCAGCTCCTCGACGAGCTCGGCCGATATCCGGACTGCGGGGGCTACGGAACCGCCGCATGGGAGTTCTCCACCGCGTACAAAAAGGTCGGCAACCGTTTCATCGAGGTGTGGGCCAAATCGGTGGCGAGCGTCGGAGGCGCTGCTGTCGGCTTCGCCGTGACCGCGAACAACTACGCGACGGCGGACGCCGCCACGGACCCCTCCGGCGCCCCGGCGCAGACCCAGCCACCGCCCACCGTGATCGACACGCCGCCCAACTACGGGTCCGTGACGGACCTCAAGTGGGCGGATGTGGACCAGAGTCAGGACATCTTCCAGTTGGCACTGGAAGCGCTGGAGGCCGGAGTCCTGGCGATCATCAGGCCCCTCCTGGAGGATGCCTACCGCATGGGCAAGGCGGCCGAGATCATGCCGTTGCCCGACTATGAGGGCCTGGACAACATGTCCATCGCCTGGGTGTACGCGAGCATGTCCGTCACCGCCACGGACGGAAACCTCAGCAGTGCCGTGCACAACTACACCGATCGGTCCAACGGCGAGTGGAACGCCGCGATGCGGCAGTTCTGCAGCGCTGTCTGGGGTACGAGCGCGTGGGGCCAGAGTCGCGAGGGCCACGAGTGGAAACATGACTCCGCGCAGCCCGGTCAGGGCAGCAGCCACCCGGTCATGGACGTGATGGTCAAGACCTGTGACGTCATGAGTGACGCTCTGCGTGCCGTGGCGGCCGCCGCGAAGGATGTGCGGGACGACCTTCGCAGGCTCTACTACGAAGCCGTGATGAAGGCTCTGCCGCACATCGACAGAAGCGACGGCCTGGACATGAAGGACGTCAAGAGCTTCGGCAAGGGACTCCTCAAGATGGGGAGAAGTTTCGCGGTCGGCTTCGCCCTCGAGGTGGACGAGGAGGCGATGAACGCGGCGGTCGAGGCGTACAACAACCGCGTGCACCGACAGGTCGCGGAGCTCAACAAACTGCACGAAGCCCTGGATGAGGCGTATCTCAGTGCTCCCACGTTCCGGGCCGAGTCGGCGCGGGCGGAGTCCTTCGGCGCCCGAGCTCTGACCGATTTCAAGAACGATCCGCTGTACACGGTGGCGGGGGACGACGAAAGCAATCACAAATATGCGATCGACCTCGCGAACCAGGAGGGCATTCTCGGGTCCCATGTGGTGGACAAACATGTGGGCAAGACGGATGAGCAACTGGAACAAAGGCTGAGGGACCAGCAGATCGTCAGGCCTTCCGGAATTCGTCCCGAGGCCGTTTCGGCGTTCGGGAGCCTTACGGACGCGCAGCGGTATACTCAGGCGGCCCTGGACGAACCGGGCAACCAGCGAAAGATCGACAATTGGCTCGCAAATAACCCTGGGCCCAACTCGTCGCGCTCACTGCTCCTGACGACGAACGACGTCGTGGGAAGATCGTGGGACCGGGGCGACACCGCCGCCCGTGACGTGACCAATGTATGGGTCGTTCTGAGACCCAATCCGGGGGGCCATCCGCCGTTCGTCGTTCTCACTTCCATGCCCACCGACAAGACCCAGCACCCGTAGTGCGCACGTGGAGAACTGAGGTAAAGCCGTGACTCGGATGGACGCCACCTCGTGGAGCCGTTCCCTGCGGGCTCTTTTCGGGGAGGAGATGTTCGCGGCGGTGGGGGCGCGGCGGTGCGATGACTGGCGCCTGGACGCCCTCGACGTCATGCAGCTGCGGACGGACGATCCGCGCGGCTGGTCGAAGGTTGCGGCGGCATCGACCGGGGGCGATCGCGACACCGGCCCGGACAGCCCGTTCGGCGCTGTCACGCCAGGAGACTTCAGCACGGCCTTCCCCGTGTCCAGGAGGGGCGCCGAACAAATCCTGGTCACGCTCCAGGGTGAGTGGTTCCAAGCAGAGGACATTCCGGATTTTGATGCGAGAGAGGCCGAGCTCACCTCGCATGCGAGAACGATCCTGGAAAGATTCGGAGAAGACGCGCTGTTCTTCACCAATGCGGCGACGGCGCGAGAGAATCCCCATGCCGATATGTTCCGTCGCGAGGGTACCTATGAGGGCTTCACCAGCCACGTGATGGATTGTGGTGTAATCGCTGTCTCCGCCACGGAAGTCGGCATCTTCTGGGGCTTCACCATCGACTGAGGATCTCCCGTGCGTACCCGTTCTGCCACTTATCCCGACCGCGCGACCGCACAGTGGTGTACCCAGCAGGTCGTCACGCGCAACGAGCAGGCCGTACATCGCTGGCTGGCCCAGGGCACGCGACCGAGGCTCACCATCGAGGCCGCTTGGCCGTCCCGTGAGGAGGCCGTCGGGCGCGTGCTGCTGCAGGCGATGATGCTCGCCGGTCGTGAGCCCGTCGACGTGCGGGCCGCGCGGGTGACGCTGAGGCGTGAAGCGTCGAGTCCGCACGGCTTCGTCGTGCACGCCACTTACCCGATCTACCTCTGAAGGTGCCGCAGTGCCCATGAAGCCGCTTGAGTTCGACCGCCGGTACGGCGAACTCGACGTCGTCGTCGCAGCCTTCGTCGGACAGGAACCCGACAGTCCGGAAGCAGGCACAGCGCCTCCGGCCCTTCGGGCGTACCTCCGGCACACCTGGCACACCCGGCCCTGGGCCCTCTCCGTCGCCGAACAACAACTCCGGGAGTACGCACGGAATCCGCCGGGAAGTTTGCGGTTGCGCCTTGGCGAGTTCTATTCGATACCTGACATCGGATTGTCCGAGTCCCGGACGCAGAGCTGGCTGTCCGAGATGGCCGACCACATCAAGCACAGCATCGAGTCCGGAGACGTGCCTCCACCGGTCGCGCCCGGGACCCACTGGGAATGGCACGCCCGCTTCGGGGAGCTGGGACAGTTCCTCGGCGGTTGGTTCTCGCAGGACATGCCCGACGAGTTCGGCGACCACGATGCGGCGGTCCGTGACTACCGGGCGACGGTTGACCCCCAGCTGACCGCCCGGCTGGTCGGTGAGATCCACGAACTGCTGGCTCTGGGGCTGGAGGAGCACGACTACGCCGTCGGCGTCGCCGAGCTCGGCATGGAAGTCGAGCCGCCGGCCCCGTTCTCGGTCGAAGTCTGGCTCCGGACGGTGGCGGAGCATCTCGGGACGGCCAGGCCCGACTACGCGAACTGAGCAGCTCTTTCGCTGTGCTGCCCGTTCATGCGGCCGATCCTCCCCAGCCGCTCCCCGACGCGGCTTCGTTCTCCCCGGATTCTCCCCGGTCGCGGCTGCCTCTGAAGACGGATCGCCGCTGGTCGGGACCGCGATCCCTGCCGTGACCGGCTGTGCGACGTAGTGGCAGCGAGGCAGGAGCAGGTGGCCGTCGTTCGCCTGGCGGTACCTGGTGGCTGGGTACGGCTGCTCGTTCACAGAGAAACAACCGTCGGCCCCGACCCCTGCGCTCCCGACGCTCAGGCCGTGGCGCCGCTCCTGCCCGCCGGCCCGCCTCTGGCCGGAAAAAGAACCGGCCCTCGGCGTCCGGACGAGACTGGCGGAAGACGATCACCAGGATGAACAGGAGGCGAGGGTCCCGATGAATCCGTACGCGTACGTGCCCGCCGACGATCCGCTCTTCGGCGCGGTCAGGATCGAACTCGACCACGAGGCCGGGACACTGGTCGTGAGCGGGGACGGTCTGCCGCCGGTCGACATCCGGCGGGCTCCGAACACAGTGCCGCAGAGCCACGTGCCGATCGGGACGCGCGACCCCGAGCACCTCACTCTGCTCGTCGACGGTGCAGAGGAGACCCTGCGGCCGTCCAAGGGATTCCTGACCCGGCGCTCGTACCGGGTCGAGGTCGTCTCAGCGGCGCGGGAGTGCAGCTATCTTCTGGTTCCGGACACCCTCGGTACCAGCAGGCTGCTGCGGGACGAGCGGCTGCTCGGCGTCTTCACATCGAGCGGCGACGGGCGCGTGTCGGCCGACTGGGAGGCGGAGGGCGAGTCCGAGCGTGCCAGGGACCCGTACGACACGTCCGTGGGGTACGGGCTCGCTGCGGCATTCGGCACCGGTGCCGAACCGATGTGGCAGCTCACTCTGAACGCCGCGCTCGACCTGTGGCCGTGAGAGAACCTCAGTCCTCCGCCGGGGGCAGCAGGTGGGAGCAGGTCGAGCGTGCTACGAACGCGATGCCGTCGTAGTCCTCGGCCGGGATGAGCGGGGCGGTGTTCAAGCGGTAGAGGAAGCGTTGGACGTTGGCGCCGAAGCTGCGCTGCGCGTGCGGGGCGTGCAGCCAGGGCTCGGCGTCGGCGGAGGAACCCGCGGCGCGGAGGTCCGCGTAGTAGTCGCCGGGTACGGCGTGCGTGAGTCTGGCCTCCAGGGAGCGGAGGCCGGTGCCGATGCGGTGGCGCGCCGGCGGGCGCTGAAGGTCGTTGCCACGGCGGGCGAGGAAGGAGCCCTTGCCGAAGAGGAGGGCCAGCGCGTAGTAGGCGTTGCCGTACCGTTCGCGCAGACGGCTGCCGAGGGCCGGCACTCCTTCCCCGTACGTGCCCTTCGCGATGTGCCCGTTGTGCGCCCAGACCATGACGCGCGCCTCGGGATCGTCGTCCACGAGCCGTGCGACGGCCGCGGCCATGTAACGGTCCCGCGCGGCCAACACGCCCTCCTCGCCGACCGAGGCGGCGAAGGGCCGGGTCACCAGGTCGGCGGCGCGGACCAGGATCCGCGCGTGTTCCAGAGCCTCGTCGGCGTCGTCGCGGGTATCCGACCGCCCGGCGTGGTCCGCGACGAGGCCGGCGATCTCCTCGGCGCGCCGCATCAGGGCCTTGTCCGGGTCCGGAAGCGAGCCCGGGCGGGCCCGGGCCAGTACGTCCAGGGCGCCCATGCGCCCGGCCTGATCGGGCGCCGTCCGGCGCAGAAACGCGGCGACGGCCTCAACCGAGTCGGTGCAGAGCTGGGGGTCCGTTCCCACGAAGCGGACCCGGCGCTCTTCGGGCAGGTCGTGGTTGTGGGCGCGCAGCCACTCGACGAGGTCGACCATCTCTCGGGTGCGCCAGGTCCAGAAACCCAGCCGGGCGACGAGCCGTTCGGGGGCGCCCGTGCCGTACCGGACGTACGCGTCGAGCGCGCGGGCGGCGGACTGGCTGGCCTCCATGGCGAGGGTGGTGAACCCCTCCTCACGGACCAGGAACTCCACGATGCGGTGCTTCAGCCGGAAGAACTCGCCCGTGCCGTGGGTGGATTCCCCCAGCCCGACGATCCGTGTCCCCCGCAGTGCCTCGCCCAGGGGTTTCAGGTCCTCCGCCGGCGCGCCGGGGGTCAGGGTGCTCAACGGGTTGGCGTGCTCGTTCAGCCATCGGGCGATGTCGTCGGGCACCGTCCTGCCTCTCTTCACCGCGTGCGGGAGGACGGCACGCGGTCGTGCCCCGGCCTCTCTCACCCGTTCATGGGTCGGTTCGTCGCTTCCCGGCAGGCCGCGAGGATCTCCTGGAGGTCCCGTACGGCGTCCGGTCGGCCATGCTCGGAATACACGCCCGCGACGTTGACGACAACTTCGTCCACCCCCGCCCGATCGTATTCGGCCAGCTGTGCGGCGATGCTCCCGGGCGTGCCGTAGAGGAACACTCCGGAGTCGACGAGGGCGCGGGCGCCGAGGCCCGGGCGGCTGTGGTGGACGCGCAGGCCGGCGCGGCGCAGCATGTCGCAGTAGTGCGGCCCGGCGAGGTGGACGTGGGCCGCCGCGAAGGCGAGCCGGTAGGCGTGGCGCCCGGGGCGGTCGACGCCGGCGTGCACGACGGTGACCATGCGGGGCACCGGGCGGCCCGACTCGGCCGCGCCCTTCGCCATGGCGGGCAACAGGGTGTCGCGGACGTAGCCGGGCGGGGTCATCCAGCTGATCGCCGCGTCCGCCACCCGGCCCGCGGCCCGCGCGAGCGTCGGCCGGAGCACAGCGAGTCCGGTCTCCACCCCCGGATGTGACAGGCCCGGCAGAGCGATGGAGGCGCCGATGCCGGGCCCGGCGACCCCGTCCTCGGCCCCGATCAGGCGCTGCACCTCGGTCAGGTATTCCACACAGGCATCACGTTGGCTGTCGTACGGCTTTCCGTGCAGTCCGGCGACGACGTCGGGGGTCGCGGGACCGAGTCCGAAAGTCGTGCGGTGGCCGGTGAGGACGGACAGGGAGCGGGCCTGGATCGCCGCGTCCAGCGGATGTCGCAGCGGCATGAGGGCGACACTGGTCCCGACCGGGATGCGGTAGCCCATGCCGGCCAGGTAGGCGAAGACCTGCTGGGTGTCGGCGCTGAGGGACTGGCCCTGCCAGAGGCGGTCCGCGCCTTCGTCGCGGACGAGCGCGGCGAAGGGGGCGACGTGCCGGGGGTCCGTCGGCATGGCGGGATACAGGACGGATACGCGCATCACTCGGCCTTCAGGGGGACGCGGCTTCGGTCAGGTAGCCCGAAGCCTGGATACGGAAGAGCCGGGCGTAGACGCCGTCGGCCCTCAGGAGGTCTTGGTGCACACCGTTCTCGATGACCTTGCCGTCCTCCAGGACGACGATCCGGTCGGCCATCCGGACCGTGGCGAAGCGGTGGGCGATGACCAGGGAAGTGGCGCCGCGGGCGACGTCCTTGAGCCGGCCGAAGATCTCCGCCTCCGCCTCCGCGTCGATGGAGGCCGTCGGCTCGTCGAGGACGACGACGGGAGCGCGGCGCATGAAGGCCCGGCTCAGGGCGATCTTCTGCCACTGGCCGCCGGACAGCTGGTGGCCGTCCTCGAAGTGGCGGCCGAGTGTCGTGTCGTAGCCACGGGGCAGCGCCTCGACGAACCCGTCGGCGCCGGCGGCCCGTGCCGCCTCGGCGACGCGCCCGGTGTCCTCGCGGTCCTGGACACTGCCGAAGCCGATGTTGTCGCGGACGGGCAGCTCGTAGCGGATGAAGTCCTGGAAGATGACGCCGATGTGGCGTTGCAGGTCGTCGAGGTCGTACTCCTCGATCGGGACGTCGTCGACGAAGATCTGGCCGCTCGTCGGCTCGTAGAGCCGGGTGAGCAGCTTGACCAGCGTCGTCTTGCCGGAGCCGTTCTGTCCCACCAGCGCGATGCATTCGCCCGCGGGCAGGGTGAAGCTGACGCCGTCCAGGACGACGCGGCCGGTGCCGGGGTAGACGAAGCGGACGTCGCGGAACTCGATGCCTTTGCGGAGCGTCTGCGGGAACCGGCGGGTGCCGCCCTTGATCCGGCGCTCGGGCAGGGCGAAGAAGTCGAAGAGATTGCCGAGGAACAGGCTGTCCTTGTAGAGAGCGGCGACGCCGAGCAGCATGCCGTGGGCGGAGACCTGGACCGAACCGACGGCCTGGAGGTAGCCGGCGAGCTGGCCGACCTGCCCGGCGTGGGTGGTGGTGTGGATCGCCCAGAGCACCGCGCCGGAGGAGGCGGCGACGCTGAGGAGACCGAGGACGCCGCCGAGCACGGACTGCTTGCGGGCGAGGCGGCGGTCGACGTCGAAGAAGGTGCGGATGAGCCGGGTGTAGAGGTCCACCAGGTGCGGGCCGAGCTGGAAGAGACGGACCTCCTTGTAGGAGTGGTCGGTGGTGGCGAGGTGTTGGTAGTAGTACGCGCGTCGCCGGTCGGCCGTCCGGTCGTACTCGATCTCGTACGCCCTGTGGCTGAAGAGCATGTACGAGACGACCGACGGCATGGGCGAGAGCAGGATCACCAGGGCGATCCAGGGGCTCCAGGAGAACAGCACCACGCTGACGGTCACCAGGGTGACCAACTCCCTCGCGACCTCCAGGAGCTGGGTGAAGACCTGGTAGACGCGGCCTCCGCTGCTCTCCTGGAAGGCGCGCTGCATCTGGTCGTAGACCTCGGCGTCCTCGTACTGCTGGAGGTCGAGCATGGTGCCCTTGCGCATCACCCACTCGCCGATGCGAGCGGTGAGTTCGAGCCGCAGGAGGGTGTCGAGGTACTGCAGGAAGGTGCCCAGGACATGGCTGGCGAGGCTCACCCCGAGAAGGGCGGCGCCCGCCATGAGCGCGGCCCGTCCGGCGTCCCGGTCGCCGGTGACGGCGTCGGCCACACCCTGCACGGCGGCGGCGACCAGCCCGATCTGCGCGGCCGGTATGAGGGCGAGGAGGAGGGAGACGCCGGTGAAGGCGGACACCCGCAGCGGGCTGAGCCGCCAGAACAGCGTGCTGACGCGCAGCCAGATCATCGGCCCTCCCTGGCCTTCGCGGCCGTGCGGCCCCGGACGGCGCGCAGGACATGGGCCCACAGAGCGTGGCTGCGGGCCTCCCGCTGGAGGTCGATGGGGAGGAGCCGGTTGATCTGCATGTGCACGAGGCTGGCGAGGATGGCGTCCTCGGAGCCGACCAGGAGGCCACGGCGGGCCGCCTCGCGGACGGCTGCGGCCGTCTCGGCGACGGCTGGTGCCTGCGCGGCGAACGTCTCCTGGAGGAGGAGCCGGTGGGCCCGCCCTTCCTCGTGGGGGTCGCGCTCCCACGGGCTGAGGAGTTCGCACAGGTAGGCGCGGTGTTCGCGGAACAGCGTCCGGGTGTCCCGGACAGGGGCCTCGTCGTGGCCGCCGGCGTGGTGAATGCGCCCGCCGCCCGGCGGCATGCCCCACTGGGTGTGGAGGGTGTCCAGAGCGGCGACGGCGAGGAACTCGGGCCTGATGTCGGGCTGTCGCGACAGCAGCAGGGCGGTGGCTTCGCTGTTGGCGGTGAAGAGCAGCTCGGCCGTGTCGAAGACCTCCGGGCCGCCGTAGCGGGCCGTCTCCGGTGCGTAGCCGGCGAGTTCGATGTCCAGGGCCAGTCCGCGGGTGACGAGATCGCGCCCCCACGCGGTGACCTCGGTGAGGATACGGTCGGCGTCGGTGCCGCGGACCCGCAGGCGCAGGTGCGGGAACGGGTCTGCGTAGCGGATGTAGAACCAGCGGTCCAGGAGCCCTTCGCGGCCCAGTCCCGCGACGAGGTCGAGCAGCGGGCCGGCGATGATCTCGTCCTGTCGCTCGGGGGCCGCGTAGACCTTGAGGAACGTCCAGGCACTGCCCGGCAGATGGCGCTCCACGGGCACCTCGCGGCCTTGTCGCGGCACGGGAGCGCGGGTGGCGCGGACCGCGTCGCGGGCGAGGACGGGGACGACGACCTCGGCGGCGTAGCGCTCGCCGTCGGCATCCTGGAGCCACATGCCGTCGAAGGACGGCAGCATCTCGTGGAGGACGAGGGTACCGCGCTCGTCCAGCTCCGCACGGAGTTCGGCGCGGCAGGCGGGGTGGTCGAGGTCCAGCAGCAGCCGTTGGTCGGACTCGACGAGATAGACGTGGCGGGGCACGTTCCAGCGCCGGCGCCAGCCGTCGAGGTCGTCGAGCGGGTGCGCGGACGGTGTGCCGGCTGCGGGCGCCGCGAGACCGGTCCTGCCGTGCGCGCCCGTGGGGTCCGTGGCCGCGGGACTACTGGTGAGCCGCCACTGCGCGGGGCGCAGGACGATCCGCCCGCGGGTGACGCGCGGCAGGAAAGGGGCCGCCTCGGCGGGGCCCCAGTGGAAGCCGGAGGGCATGACGCAGCCGTCCTGGGAGGCCTCCAGCAGGAACCGGGCCACGTTCGGCGCCATCGCCGGGCTGAGCATGTGGTGCTGGGCGACCACGACCTCACGGTCGAGTTTCCGGGACCACAGGTGGAACCGATCCCCGCTGACGCCGACGAGGATGTCGTCGAGGGGGAGGACCTGGTCCGGGCCGACGGACGGCGTGGTGTTGACGGGGATCTCGTACGGCCGGACGGCGGGGCGGAGGGTGATGTTGGCCGCACGGCCGTACGGGGGCAGGAACGCGAGCTCCGCGTAGGCGACGTCGGGGAAGAGCGCCTCCTCGGCGCGGGCGTACCCGCGCAGCCGCTTGGCGGTGGGCTCGCCCAGCAGCTCGCTGAAGCGCCCGAAGGTGCGGCCGCCGTAGGTGAGGCTGTCGTAGCGCAGGACGGCCTGCCACTCCCCCCGGTCGAGGGCGGCGCGGTCGGCGGCGTGCAGCTGGAGGTAGACCTCCATGGCGGGCGGCGGGTCGGGCACCGGGCCGCGCGGGGCGAGGCGCTCCAGCCAGGCGTCGGTCAGCTCGACCTCGAAGGACTTGTCCCACCAGGCCTGCTGGGCGAACTCGACGAGCAGGGCGTCCAGCCGGGCGGTGTGCTCGGGTGTCGCCCCCGGCAGTTCGATGCTGCGCGGCGGATTGGTGTAGGTCGGCGGGGCGTCGAGCCCGGTGTCGGGGCTGAGCAGACCGAGCACCGGGACGCGGGTCCCTTCGCCGTAGCGTTCGGTGAATTCCTCGCGGTAGCGCGTCAGGTGGTTGCGCGTGCCGTGGGAGGCGCTCAGGCGGACCAGGACGCCGACGGCCTCGGCCGCCGCCTCGCCGATCGAGGCGTTCAGGACGGGTTCGTCCAGGTGCAGTGCCATGTCGGCCTGGTAGGAGCGGCCGTGGTGTCCGGGTACGAGGTCCTGCTGTGCGGCGGCGAGCCGGCGCAGGGAGGCGGTGTCGTCGGCCCGGTCGGCGAGGTCGGCTACGGCGCTGAGCCGGTCGGCCGTCTCCTGCGCGGCGGGGATGCCGGTGAGCCTCTTCAGGACGTGGTGTTCGGGCCGTTCCGCGGTCTGCGGGGGCCTCAGGTCGCTGATGAGGAAACCGAGGTCCCACATCTGCCGGACCAGGCCCTCGACGGTCTCGGCCGTGACCTCGGTGAAGGCGGCCGCGAGTTCGGCGGTGATCCGCTCGTACGGGACGGGGGTGGCGGCTGTCCGCATGACGAGCTCGACGGCGGGTGTGGCCCGGATGCGCACGCTGCGGGCGTCGTGTCGGCCGTACTTGTCGGCCTGCGGCAGGACCACGCGGTCGCCGGCCGTGTCCGCCATCGGGTTGAGGACGAGCCGGAGCCGGCGGAGCAGGTCGTCGGACTCGTCGAGGCGTTTGATCAGCCCGAGCAGCCAGCCCATGTCGGCGCGCACGCGCAGCCGGTGCTCCTCGGGCCGGCCGAGCCTGGCGGTGGTGGCGGGGCCGAACTCGCCCATCGCCACACCGGAGAAGGCCCCGAAGGGCGTGGGCCGGGTCGCCATGCGCGTGACGTAGCGCAGCAGCCCGGAGTGCAGTCGGCGCAGGCGCTTCTCGCTGAGGTCGCCGATCCGGTCGAGGCTGTCCGTCATGTCCTCGCTGGCGATGAGCAGGGCGCGCGTGACGTCGGGACGGCGGGCGAGGTCGACGAGGGCCCGCGGGGTGTCGTCGGGGTCCGCGGTCACGTCGAGCCAGGTGCGGGCGGGCAGGGCGGGGGAGCGCAGGAGGAAGAAGCCGGCGGGCTCGTACGGGGTCATGGACGTCACCGGCCGAGGAAGGCGCGGAACCAGTCGGGCCGCCGGTCGCCGGTGGCAGCGAGCAGCGCGAGCGCGACGCCGGCGGCACCGGTGAGCAGTCCCGGGTCGTCGACGGGTTTGCCGGGCTCCTCCAGGTCGGCGAAGCCCAGCGGGCGGTCCGGCTCGTGACGGTCGAGGAGGTCCCCGACCAGTTCCGGCAGCCGCTCGCGGGCGGCGGCGCTCCAGGGGGCGAACTCCAGTGTCAGCATGACCAGTCCGGCGAGGCCGTGGCAGAGGGTCGGCGACAGTGGCCGGAGGTCCCCGAGGCGGGCGAGCGCGCCCTCGAAGGCGCCGACGGCTTCGGCGCGCAGTTCGCCGTCGAGGGTGGCCTCGGCGACCGTGAGGAGGGCGCCCGCGACGCCGAAGGTGCCGTAGCACCAGGCGATCCGGTCGTGCACGCATCCGGCGGAGACCTCGTGGCCGTGTTCGTCGACGGGCGTGCCGTCGCTCCACAGGGGGCCGTGCGCGTCGGTGTCAGCCTGTGCGCGGATCCAGCTGCTGAGGGTGGTGACGGCCTCCAGGTGGCCTGGGCGGCGGTTGCCCGCCGCCCAGGCGGCGGCGAGGGCCGCGGCGATGCCGGGGACGCCGTGCGAGAGACCGAGGTTGAGATACCCGTGCGGGTAATTGGCGAGGTAGTCGCCGATGGGCGGGTAGTACGGGGGCGTGATGAGCCAGCGGTGAGGGGTGCCCGCGGTCTCGGCGGGTCCGGCCAGCCAGATGAGGTAGTCGGCGAGGACTGCGGCGGCCTCGGCGGCCCGCTCGGAGGGCTCGGGGACGGAGCTCAGCTGGGCGAGGGTACCGGCCGCGCCGGTGACGAGGTCGTAGTCGAGGTCGCTGACGGCCCGTTCGGTGCGGTGCGGTGGCGCGGCGAGGACCTGCTCGGCCAGCTGGTCCGTCAGCCGGTCGAGGCTGGGGCGGAAGCGGGGCTCGTCACGTGTGACGTCCGTGAGGGCGAGGAGGAGGCCGCTGGTGCCGGCGAACAGACCGTGATGCTGCAGAGGTTCGGTCCGGGTCGAGAGGACCGCCTCGCGTATGTGACCGGAGGCCGTGTCCAGGTCGCCGAGCCCGGCCCGGGCGGCGTACAGGTGGAGCAGCGCGGTACCTGCCTGGCCGTGGGTCAGACTGGGCGGGTACCAGGCGCCTGTGGTGTCGCTCTGCTCGGCGGCGCGGAGCGCGAGGTCCTCGACCTGAGCGGTGGTCGCGGTCTCCCTCAGAACCTGCCGGACGGCTGTCCGCGCGCGGCTCACGAGGTCGTCGTCTGCCACGCGGGCCCAGGCTTCGGTACCGTGGTGGGTGAGGTGCATGGTGGTCGGCCCCTGTCTGTTCGGCGTGCTTCTCTCGCTCTGCGACGACGGGTGCTGCCGTGTCTCGACCACGGCAGCACCCGTCGGGAACTAGCCCGTGGCTACTTGCCGCCCACGCAGAAGACCGTGCAGATCGAGGTGCAGACACAGGTCTTGCTGGCCTGGCAGGTCACCCGGGTGCAGACGGTGCGGGTGGCGATCCCGGAGATGGACGGCGGGGGCGCCTGCTCGCCGGTGGGGCCGGCGGGAGCGGAGATCCGGGCGTCCAGGTCGAATGCGTCAGACATGACTTTCCTTTCGTCATTCTTCCCGGCGAATCGCTTCGTCGGGGGCTCCGGAGGTTTTTTCCGGCGCCGGACAAATCATTTCGAACACCGTGCGTCCGTTCCATTGGCCGTGGCGACAGTATTCGCCGTGGATCCGGATCCCGAACGGTCAGCCTTTTCAGGACTCTTTACGGACCGAGCCGGTTCCGGCATCCGCGTGTTCCGTGGAGAACACGTACGAAGCCAGGCAGACGGTCAGGCGTGAGGAGAGTTCGAGCTTTTCCATGACCGCGGCGACGTGTGCGCGCACGGTCCGTTCGGTCACGTGCAGCCGCTGGGCCATCGTCGCGTTCGAGAGCCCTTCGGCGAGCAGGAGGAAGGTCTCCTGCTCGCGCGGCGTGAGTCGGCCGACCCGTTCGAGGGCCGGTGTCCAGTGCGGTGCGCCCGGTACGCGGGCGCCGGCGGTCGCGTGGGGTGCGGTGGCGGTGCGGGCAAGGGTGGGGCTCACGGTGCTGCGACACTCCTGTCTGGGGCGGGCCGGCCGAGGGGCGGCGTGAGGTGGTCGGTGGTCAGCCTGCGATAGAACGGGTCCTCGGCGAGCAGCTGTTCGTGCGTGCCCTCGGCGCCGACACGGCCCTCGTCGAGGACGACGATCCGGTCGGCCGCCCGGACGGTGGACATGCGGTGGGCGACGACGAGCAGGGCGCGTTCTTGGGAGATGTCCCGCAGGACGTCGGTGAGTTCCCGTTCGTTGATGGGGTCGAGTTGCGACGTGGGTTCGTCGAGGAGTACGAGTTCGGGCCGGGCGATCAGCGCGCGGGCAATGGCGACGCGCTGGCGTTCGCCCCCGGAGAGATTGAATCCCCGGTCGCCGACTTCCGTCTCCAGTCCGTTCGCCAGGCGCTCCACGAGTTCTTCGAGATTTACCATCCGGAGCACTTCCCGGATTTCTCTCTCATTCGCCTCGGGTTTCGCGTAGACGAGATTGTCCCGCAGGGTTCCGTACAGAAGGGGCGCGTGCTGCTCGACCAGGCCGATACGGGCCCGGAGGTCGCGCGGATCGACGCCCCTGACGTCGGCGCCGTCGAAGAGGACGTGTCCGCCGTCCGGTTCGTGGAACTTCTCGGCCAGGGAGACGATCGTCGTCTTGCCCGCGCCGGACCGGCCGACCAGGGCGATGAGTCCGGTGCGCGGCACGGAGAACGAGACGTCGCGCAGTACCGGGCGGTCGTCGTACGCGAAGGAGACCCGGCGCAGTTCGAGGAGCGGGGACGGGGGCGATGCCGCGGGCGATGCGGCGGGGGCAGGGAGCGGTACGGGCGTACCGTCCTCCTGGTCCCGCTCGACGGGCAGGCGCAGGACGTCCTCGATCCGGCGAAGCGAGCCGAGGCCGCGCTGGATCAGGCTGAGCGCGTTGAAGAGGCCTGCGAGCGGCATCACCAGGTAGGTGGCGAACAGCAGGAAAGCGACGAGTTCGCTGACGGACATGGAGCCGTCGGAAACCCGGACCGCGCCGACGAGCAGGACGAGGAGGAACGAGCCGTTGACCGCGATCTCCATGGCGGGCCCCACGACGGAACCGAGCTTCGCGGAGCGGACGCCGGCGGTGAAGGCGGCGTCGATGTCCGCGCCGATGCGCTCGGCCTCCCGGTGTTCGGCGCGGGCCGCCCGTACGGTCCTGATGCCGCCGAGGGCGCGTTCGAGGTCGGCGGTCATGGCACCGACACCGGCGAGGGCCTGTTCGGTGCTGGCCCGGATGCCGGCCATCACGCCCGCGACGAGGACGGCGGCGACCAGCAGCGTCCCGGCGACCACGAGGAACATGACGGGGTCGATCCAGAGCATCAGTCCCGCGGCGCCGACTCCGGTGATGGTGACGGTCACGAGCTGGACGAAGCTGCCCGCGACCATGTCCCGCAGCATGGTCGTGTCGGTGCCGACTCGAGAGAGCAGGTCGCCGGCGCGCCGGCCGTCGAGTTCTCGGAGGCGGACGAACAACAGCCGTTCGACGAGCCCGCGGCGCAGGCGCCGGACCACGCTCTCGCCGGTCACGTCCAACAGGTACTGGCCGGCCGCCTCCAGGGCGGCCTGGACGAGGAAGAGAGCGGCCAGCGTCACGACGAGCGCGGTGACGGCCCGGTCGGCTGAGACCCGGTCGATCAGACGCATCGTCAGCAGTGGCTGGAGCAGTCCGAGGGCGGTGCCGGCGACGGTCAGCGCCAGCGCGGCCCCCACGGTCCGGCCGCTGCCGCGCAGCAGGCGCAGCAGATCACGGGTGCCGGGGCGGGCGCCGTCGGCGGGGTTCTCCCCGGGGTGCGCCACGGTCCCGCCCCCGGCTCCCCGGCCGGTTCCGGTCGCGGTGCCGGACGGATTCGCGTGGTCGGTCATGAAGGGCTCCTCTCCTCGCTCCCGGAGCCCACGGTGATCAACCTCCGGAAGTAGCTCTCGGGCAGTTCCTCGCCCACCAGCCGGCCCTCCGCCTCGACCCAGGCGTGGGCGCCGAAGGGCGGCGCGGCGCGGACGCCGACGCACCACGTGGGCCATTCCCCGCGGGCGCGGCAGAGCAGGGCCGTGGCGACCGAGCGCGGCAGGCAGCCCTCACGGCCCGCGCAGACCGCGCTGACCGTGGTAACGGCGCGCCGGGCCCGGTAGGTCCGGTCATGGCCGGCCGGCCGGGCCCCGCGGGACACCACGCCCAGCACCTGTGCCAGCCGGGCCGGCGGCAGGCGCAGCAGGGGCCGGCCCACGGCCACGGCGAGGCGGGCTCCGGCGCGCTGGGCGAACGACGTCCCGGTGTGGGTCTCCGGGACCGGATGGAAGCTCACGGGCCGACCAGCCGGGCGTCGCGCAGGGCGGAGAGCAGGGCGCTCACGTCGGCCTGCGCCCGGTCCGCGTCGACGTCGAACTCGGCGCACAGGGCGTCGGCGACGTCCTTCGCCGGGGTGCCGTCGAGCAGGCCGGCCAGGACCGAGCTGCCGGTCGGATTGAGCTCCCAGTACTCACCCGTACTGCCGTCGAGCAGGACTTTGCCGTAGTCGGTGTCCACCACGGACACGTCCTCACGCAGTTGCATGGGTTCCCCTTCAGATGGTGCGGAGCCAGATCTCGCAGGCGAGAGTGGCGTCGAGGCCGCCGTGCCGGAGTTCGGGCGACGAGGGCCGCAGGGTGATGTCCAGGAGCTTGTCGGCGTCGACCAGTCCGGCCTTGGCGAGCAGCGAGTCCCGCCACAGCTCGGCGAGGCGTTCGCGGTTCTCCCGCAGCCCGTTGGCGGCGTCGGCCGAGGCCTCGCCCTTGGTGGTGCGGCGCAGCAGCGCGTCGGGCATTCGGCCGCGCATGGCGCGCTTGAGTAGCGGTTTGAACTCCCAGGGCGTGGCGCGTTCCTCGGAGCGGACCGACCAGCACGCCTCGACGACACGGTCGTCGAGGAAGGGGCTAGCCAGCGGCAGCCCGCTGTGCTCCGCGACCTGGTGCAGGATTCGGGTGGCCCGCGTGCCGTGGTGCAGGGTGTGGATCTCGTTGTGGAGGGCGCGGGTGGTACCGCGCGGTTGCGCTGTGCGGGCGGCCTCCCGCAGGCTCCGGCGTACGGAGGCGGCGGCGTCGGCGGTGGCCCAGACGGGCAGACGGGGCGGGATGTCCCAGCCGAAGACGTCCGGGCTGTGCGGGGCGGGTCGCGGGGCGGTGACGTCGTCGGCGACGTCCGCGAGCCACTGGCCGTAGGGGCGGCTGTCGGCGAGGACGGCCAAGGTCTCGCGCAGCGACCAGCGGTTCTGGGCGCGGTAGCCGCGGATGCTCCGCAGTGCCGTGAGGGGACGGGTGGTCAGCAGGTCACGGTGGTGGGCGGGATGCCCCCACAGAACGTGGTCGCCGCCCATGCCGGTGAGGTGGAGGCGCGACCCGCGGGCGAGGAGCCGGTCGTGGCCGACCAGCTGGCGCGGCTGGTCGAGGATGGTGGGGAGGGGTTCGTCGACGGGTCCGCGCACGTCCAGCAGACGGCTGTAGAAGAGCGGGATCTCGTCGATGTCGAGCAGGATGTGCTCCAGGCCGTCGATCTCGGCGGCGGCGAGCCGGGCCCACTGCACGTCGTCGTCGCCCGGGTCCCTGCTGGGCATGGTGAGCACGGGTAACGGAGCGGTGCTCACGCCTGCGGCGAGGGCGCAGACGGTGGTGGAGTCGAGGCCGCCGGAGAGATCGGCACTGACGCTTCCGGCGGCGTCCACCCGCAGGCGCACGGCCTCGTCCAGCGCCGTGCGGAGCGCCTCCGCCCCCTCGGCGAGCGGGACTTGTGTCCGCGGGGGCTGCCACCAGCGGACCGTCCGGGGGGCGGAGCGGCCGAAGCGCAGGAGTTCGCCGGGGACGACGGAGTGCACGCCGCGCCACAGGGGGACGTCACCCAGCGGGTGCGGGACGGAGTCCAGCAGCCGCAGGGCGAGGACGTCCTCGTCGATCGGTGCATCGACCAGCCGGGCCAGCACGTCGGCGCGGTTGGCGGCGACGGTGACGCCGTCCTCGATGGCGTGGAAGAGCCGGCGCATCCCCGAGGCGGTGCCGTAGGCGTGGATCTCGCCGTGTGCCTCGGCGATGACGTGGAAGTCGCCGGGGAGGCGCGCGGTGACTCGGTGGATTGCGCCGGGATCGCGCATCCCGGCGATGTGCGCGCTGAGTTCGGGTGCGCCGACGGGGGTGTGCCCGATGAGCGCCACAAAGATTCCCCGGTCGTTGCGGGCCTGGACGGATCTGGCCCAGCTGCCCCGCACGAACGGTCGTCCTGACGGGTGTGTGAGGGTGCGTTCGGCTCGTGCCCCGAGCCGGGAGGCCACGGCGAGGGCGGCCTCACAGTCCGGAAACAGCGCGAACCATCCCTCGCCGTGGCGTGTCATCGGACTACCAGCCCAGGGGCAGACGGACCTTGGGCTCGTGCGGTCCGCGCTTCAGGAATCCGGTGTCCTTGCGGAAGTCACCGGCCTTGGACAGCGCCGGAACCTCGTAGACCTTCTTGGCCATGGTTCTCATCCCTTCTCGCATGGGTTTCTGACGGGACGACCCCCTATTACCCGGGATTTCGGTGGCCGCCTGGAAAGATCCTCGGCCGGTGGGCACCCTCCGCTCAAGGAGCAGCCGGTGGACGACACGGTCCGCGACCGGGGTGGCCGGGCCGCCCGGGCACCACTCGTCAGGGCCGCCACCTGGCACAAGAGGGACCGGGACGAGAAGGATCCGCCGGTCCGGGGCGCGGGATCAGCCTGGTCTTCTTGGGCTGTTGGTCACTCTCCGCATGAGCTTCCTTGGCTCCATCCCGGCCTGCGGCCGCGCACCGCCCCGCGCCGCGCCGCCCTCCCGTGGCGGGCGGCCATCCTGGGCATCCGTTCGATGGCGGAGATGATGGCGGCGCGCGGGATGCCCGAGACGTCCGCGAGGTTGACGACCCGCTGGAGCTGGTCGGAGATGTCGTCGAGGCCCACCGGGCCCGAAGCCGGCAGGACGACGGCGCCGCGACCGCGCCCGAAGTCCACGACCCCTTCGCTGCGCAGCATCCGCAGCGCGCGGAGGATCGTGTTCTTGTTGGCTCCGTACTCCTTGCCGAGCTGGTCGGCGGGCGGAAGGTACTCCCCCTGGGGGTAGAGGCCCGACGCGATGTCCATCCTGAGCTTCGCCCGGATCTGGGCGTAGAGCGGTATTTCGGCGGCACTGCTGTGGAGGTGGATGTTCCCCGTTCCGGACGCAGTTGACATGTGTTGCTCCCCCTTCTGGCTCACGTTGTGCTCCAGCACTCGCGCCATGCCGTCGGCTCGCCGTGCAGGGGACGGGGCAGCCGTGGGACGGCTCCCGCGTGGTCGGTGCGGAGCCGATGGCTGCCTTCGTCGTTCCCCGGGTCCGGTATCGACCCATGTCGATCCTTGGGTAGATCGTGCTTTCACGTCGGTTGACGGCCGGTGCAGCCGTACCGTAGTCCGCACCTTGACGCTCTTCAACCAGAGTGGCGATAGTGGACGTTGTGCCGATTCATCCGAGTGGAAGAACAGAGCTGGCCGGACCAGGGAGGTGGACGTCATGCCAGAGGAACCGGAACACGGCTTCGCCGACAAGCTGAACCGGCTCTTCGAGACCGTCAGACCGGATCCCGACCACGAGTACAGCAACGAGCAGGTGGCCTCCGCCATCCGGGGCACCGGTGTGTCGATCTCCCAGAGCTACATCTGGCAGCTGCGCAAGAGCAGGAAGACCAACCCGACGCTGCGTCATCTGCAGGCGCTGGCAGGCTTCTTCGGAGTTCCTGCGGCCTATTTCGTGGACGACTCGGCCACCGCACGCATCGAGGAGCAGCTCTTGGCCCTCGCCGCCGCGCAGGCGCGGCTGCACGAGGCATCGCAGGGCAGTGACGTGAGGCTGATGGCCATGCGGGCGGGGCAGTTGTCGCAGAAGCACCGCGAACAGGTCATGGATCTGCTGGACGTGGTCTACCGCCTGGAGCAGGCCGAGGGCGGTCCCGGCCAGGACGATGGCCTGAATCGTCCTGGATCGTGATGGTGTGACGCCGTTGGATGGAATTTCCAGGCCTCAGGGAGATTCACCAGCGGAGTTGGCTCGTGAACGAACGTACGTTGCGCAAACGATGTCGGAGCATCCTCAGGGAACTCGGCGTCACCGCCCCCTTGCGGGTCCCCGAGCTGTGCCGGCTCCTCGGTGAGCACCGCGGACGGCCGATCCGACTGGTCCCGTACTCGCTGCCTGTACCGGGCCCGTACGGTCTGTGGATCGCCGGCGCGCACGCGGACTTCATCTTCTACCAGAAGGAGACCAGCCGGGCGCACCAGGACCACATCGTGCTCCACGAGGTCGGGCACATCCTGGCGGACCACGGGAGCGACGAGTCCGAGGACGTCGTCTGGCAGGAGGTGCTGCCGGACCTCTCGATCGAAGTGATCAACCGCGCGCTCCGGCGCACCTCCTACGCCGAGGAAAGAGAGCGGGAGGCGGAACTCGTCGCCACGATCATCCTCGAGTGGGCGTCGGTGCTGGACCGGGTCACGCCCCGCGCGCCGGGTGACGTCTCGGCCCGACGGGTGCACACGGCGCTCGCGGACCGGCAGGGGTGGTTGTGACCGTGCTGTCCCTGGTGCTCGCCGTCGTTCTGTACGGATCGCTGCTCTGGACGGGGCGGCAGGTGGCACGCGATCCCTCCGACCGGCTGCTGCGCGCGGTCTTCCTTTGCATGTTCAGCGCGGGTCTGTCCTTCCCGTTCGGCCTGCCCGTGGTCATCCGCCTCGCCGACGGGTTCGCCGGGGACGGCGCCGCGAAGCTGCTGCAGAACCTCTGCCTGCTCGGAGCCGTGTACTTCCTGGGGTGCTTCTTCATCCACTCGGCGTCCGACCCGGCCGTGGCCCGGACGCGGGTGCGGTGGCATGCGGTGCCGTTCGCCGCGACTGCGGTGATCGCCTCGGCAGCCATGGCTGTGACGCCGCACGCCGAGCGGGGCCACACGTACGCGACGGCCGACATGAGGGTCCCCGGTGTCGCGGTCTTCTACCTCTCGGCCGGCGCCTACCTCACGTATGCCCTGGCGGCGGCGCTGTTCTGGACGGTGCGGTACGCGCGGCTGGCGAGCCGGCCCTTGACGACCGGGCTGCGGATGGTGGCCGCCGCGCTGGCCGGCATGGTGCTGGCCTCGGCGGTACGGGAGTGCGTGACGCTCCTGCGCCTGCTCGGCGGCGGTGTGCCCCACCCAGTGATCACCGGGGCGAAGCTCCTCCTCGACCTCGCGATCCCCCTCTTCGTAGCGGGCGTGGTCTACCCGGGGCTGGTCACGCGCTGGGCCACTATCCGTCTGTGGTGGCACCACGGCCGCGTCTACCGCAGGCTGGCCCCTCTCTGGGAGGCTCTGCACCTGGCGTTCCCTGAGGACGCACTCGAACGCACCGGGGGCGGTCGCCGCTGGGACGTGCTGAGTCCGCGGAGCGTGCACCGGCGCTACTACCGGCGTGTCATCGAGTGCAGGGACGGGCTCGTCCGGATCAGTCCCTATCTGGCGCTGGAGGCGGCCACGGCCGACGTCGAGGCACCACTCACGCCCGAGGTCGCGGCGCGCCATCTGAGGACCGCGCTGCTGGCTTACGCCTCCGGAGAGGACGCGCCCTCCCAGGCCGTCCCGGTCGCGCTGCCCGGCGAGGGCGAGCGCGACGGCAGTCTGGAGAGTGACGTACGGCAACTGATCCGGCTGTCCGAAGCCCTGACAGCACAATCCTGAACGAGGAGTGGCGATGGACACCTTGATCTCGGCCCGGCGCGTGGTGATCGGACCGCATGGCCAGGTCCTGACGGACGGCGCCGTGCTGGTGCGAAACGGCGTCATCGCGGACACCGGACCGCGCCACGATGTGGAGTCCCGTGCCCCCGCGAGCATCCTCCGTCACGACTACCCCGAGGGCACGCTGCTGCCGGGGCTCGTGGACGCGCATGTCCACCTCGTTCTGGACGCGGGTCCCGATCCGGTCGCGGCGCTGAGGGAGGCGGACGACGCGACGGTGGCCGAAGGCATCGCCGAGCATGCGCTCGGTCTGCTGAACGCAGGGCCCTGGGGTCCTGGGCTGCTGCCCTTGAAGGGCTGGAGCGTGTCTCTTTGATGGGTTGATCAGTTGATCGGATGCACCTGTCGGATTGGTGATCACTGAGTAGTACACGCGGACCGCACAGTCGGCATCGACGGTGTTCCCCACTCGGGCAGGGACGGCCCGGTCTGGTCGGCAGCCGCACCGGTCCTGGCACCAGGGTTGCCGGGCCGGCCGCGGGAGGTGGCGCGGCGGCGGGTTCGGATGTTTCCTGATCAATCGCGGGCGGGATACCGTGACCTGCATGCATAGGGGGATGGAGTTAGCCGGCCGCTACCAGCTCGACAGCCGGTTGGGGCAGGGTGGGATGGGAGAGGTATGGGCGGCTTTCGATCTGCGGCTGCGTCGTACCGTCGCGATCAAGATGGCGCTGGCCACGCATTTGCGTGATGACCGGCTTGCCGCCCGGGTCCTGGCCCGCTTCCACCGTGAAGGCGAGGCAGCCGCCCGGCTGAACCACCGCAACATCGCCGTCGTCCACGACCTCGGCGAGCACCGGGAGACGAGAGACGACGGGCAGGAGGAAGTCTCTCCGTTCCTCGTCATGGAGTTTCTGGAAGGGCGTGATCTCGCGACGGTCCTACTCGAGGACCACCCCGGCGGGCTTCCCCTGGAGAAGGTGCTGGAGTACGGCGCTCAGGTGTGCGACGGGCTGGCCGCCGCCCACGCGCGGAACATTGTCCACCGCGACATCAAACCGTCCAACCTCATGCTGCTCGACGACGGCACCGTCAAGATCTGTGACTTCGGGATCGCCCAGATCCAGGACGGCACGCTCGGCCTGACCACGACCGGAGCCTTGCTCGGCAGCCCTCTCTACATGGCTCCCGAGCAACTTCGTGGACGGACAGCGACGCACTCGGCCGACCTGTACGCCCTTGGTGTCAGTCTGTACGAGCTCCTCACGGGGCGCGCCCTGTTCACAGCGGACTCCGCGTACGCCGTCATCGCCATGCACCTGTCCACCGTTCCCGAACCGCCCAGCACCCGCCGGCCCGCCATCCCGCCCGGCATCGACACCCTCGTCACCTCTCTCCTTGCCAAAGAACCCGCCAGCCGTCCCTTCACTGCCAAAGACGTCGCCGCACTCCTGCGCTCCGCCCGCCTTGCCCCCGGGACACCCCTCGATCCGACAGCGGAGGTCTCGGAAACCGAGGAGCATCACCACCTGCAGGCCGCCGAAGCCGGAGATACCGAGGCCATGTTCAGCCTCGCGCTGCTGCTGGAGGACACCGGGCGCACCGCTGAGGCGGAAGCCTGGTACCGGAAAGCCGCCGACACGAGAAACGCCGACGCCATGAACAACCTCGGACTACTGCTGGAGGGCACGGGGCGCGGGGACGAGGCTGAAACCTGGTACCGGAAGGCCGCAAATGCTGGGAACGTCAACGCCATGCAGAATCTCGGACTGCTGTTGCTGAATTCCGGGCGCAGCGGCCAGGCGGAAGCTTGGTACCGGCAGGCCGCCGATGCCGGCAACGCCGTCTGCATGAACAACCTCGGAGTCCTGCTGCACAACAGCGGACGCAGCGGCCCGGCGGAACGCTGGTACCGGAGAGCCGCCGACACCGGCTTCATCGACGCGATGTTCAACCTTGTAGTCCTGCTGCAGGACACCGGGCGCCCCGCCCAGGCGGAAGCCTGGCACCGGAAGGCCGCTGCGGCCTCTGACGGCGCATAGCCTGCGAGGGTTCCCAACCTTGCCGCCGCGAGAGTGGGAGCACGGGACACCGGCGACGCCGAGGGTCATCCCCGCCTACCGGAGACGGGTCACCGGCCCCGAACGCAATGGCTGAAGCCCGCACAGACCGCGCTCCGAGAATCGTCGTATCCCCATCGGGGTCTTCCGGCCGCATACGCGGGTCGAGGGACCCCGCTGGTCCCTCTATCCTTCCGCACCTCGGTGCGGTGGCGCTGCGCGACGTGTCGGCGACCGTCCTGCGCGGCTACGTAGCCACGCTCGAAGGTGAGTGCTCTCCGCGGTACGCCCGGCAGATCCTCACCTCGCTGTCGAACATCTTCGAGACCGCGATCGACGACAAGCGCCTCGTCCGCAACCCGATGCGGGCCAAGACGGTGCGTTGGCCGAAGGCTCCCGACGAAGATCGTGACGCCTGGCCGCTGGCAACGGCGCAGAGGGTGCGGGACGTGATCAATCCCCGGTACCGGATCGCGGTCGTCGTCGCGCTGGGGTGTGGGCTGCGCCAGGGAGAGCTGTTCGGGCTGTCGCCGAGGGACATCGACTTCGAACGCGGTGTCATCCGGGTACGCAGGCAGGTGCAACTTCTCCCCGGGCGGCTCTATTTCGCCCTGTCCAAGGGAGGCAAGACGCGCATCGTCGACATGCCCCGGTCTGTGGCCGTGGAACTGGCCGCGTACTTCCTCGACCATCCGGCGGTCGACGTCGAGCTCCCCTGGGGCGGACCGGAGCCCGACCGGCTCCGGCACACCTACGCCTCGGTCCTCCTCGAAGCGGGCGAGTCCATCGTGACGCTCGCCCGGTGGCTCGGTCACTCAAGTCCGACCATCACCCTCGACCACTACGCCCACTTCATGCCGGAGGCCGGCGGAAAGGGACGCGCGGCCATCGACGCACTACTCGGCACGGTGCCCGAGTACGTACCCGAGGGCCTCGTCCCCGCTCAGGGCGGCACCTGACGTCCCGCACCGAAGGAGCTTGCTTGTGCCCGGCAGTGCTCCAGCCCCGCTGTCACCTCCGCCTGGTCGGGGCCGTCCCCGGTCGCCAGTAGTTCCCCGGCCGCAATCATGGCCGCCCAGAAATCGGGGGGCGAGCCCCGTCCGTCCCGGAACCGCGTTTTCGCGAAGTACAGGAAGATCTTCGTGAGTTCCCCGCTACGGAAGCACGCGAGAAGGCTGCCGGGGTAGCCCCCGCGGGCGCCGGCCGCGGTCCCCAGTAGGTCGCGGATCCGTTCCTGGTGAGCGTCCAGCACCCGGTCCACGACGAACACGTCCACGAAGGCCAGAACCGAGGCGACGAGGTCGTCCTCGCCCACCGTGAACTCCTCGAAGAGGGGGCGAGCCTCGTGGATTCGGGCTTCGGCGTCAGTCCTGGGGACTCCGAGGGCCAGACACACGACCAAGGCGGAGGCCTCCCAGTCGCTGTTGCGCGCGGCCAGTGCGACGAAGACCTCTTCGGCGTTCCGTCCGACGGCCAGCATCGCGCGGGCCTCCAGGATCAGTTCGTCCTCGTCTTCCTCATGACTCATGGCCAGAGGTTACAGAGGTTCTCGAATGCGGCGGGCACGGCCAGGGGCGCAGGCGAATGTCCGCAAACGACCGCACCGGGTTCAGCGGCAGAGTTCCATGATGGTGTCGTCGAAGTCGGGGAACTCCTGGGCTGCCAGCTCGATCACGGCTGCCGCCGACCGGCGCCGGTGCGGTGCGAATCCTTCGGCGATGGCTGCCAGTTCCGGGTTGGGGTGCGCCTTCCAGCCGGGCTCGTAGGAGGTGGCGGCTTCCCAGGGGCCGAAGCCGTCGGCCAGGAGCCACAGGAAGTCGCCCAGGTCGCGGGCGACGACGCCGGTCTCGCCCTCCGAGCCGAGGAAGACGATGGGCTGCTCGGCCAGAGGGCGGCTTGGGCGGACAAGCCAGATCGCCGCGTACCCGCCCGTGCCGTCCTGTCCGAACACGCGGAAGTCGTCGCCGTCCAGTTCGCTGTTCCCGGTCCATGCCTGGAACCAGTCGGTGGTGTCGGCGGCGGACAGGAAGGCCGGGAAGGCTTCGAAGTCGACCCCGGTCTTCCCGTCGGCGTAGTCGAATCGAACGGCCATCGCGGTGGCGAGCGCGGCGGGGAACTGGCGGTCATCGGTGGGCTTCACGGAGACAGGCTAGACAGGGGGTCGGACATCGACGTCCCACGGGCAAGGTCGTTGGACGACTGCCGGCTCTCAGTCGTCGGGGGAGACAGGCCAGGCCTGGTCGCGACAACGGGTGGCACAGCATCTGCTGTGCCACCCGTTGTCGTTACCCTCCGCAATCGCGCGCCGTCGAAGGTGGTCGGCGGTGCGGGAGGGCTGGCCCCAAGGTGCGGCGGAACGACCGGCATGGTCGGGCTGCGGATTCTCCCCAGATTCTCCCCAGGGGTCCTACGGACCACTTCTCGACGTTCGCAGGAGCTAAGTTGATCAATGGTTCTGCTATGTGATCTACAGCCAGTCGCGCTTCTTGAAGATGACGTACAGGCTGACGCAGACCACCGCCATGAGGAGGATGGCGAAGGGGTAGCCGCCGGCCCACTTGAGCTCCGGCATGTCTTCGAAGTTCATGCCGTAGATGGTGCCGACCAGGGTGGGGGCGAAGAGGATCGCGGCCCAGGCGGAGATCTTCTTGAAGTCATCACCCTCACACCGCTGACCTGCGGAAACCAGCAGTGCAGGCGGTCCGACCTGCGGCGATCCGCCTTTCCGGCCCTTTCGCCGTGCTGCCCGTGTGTACGGCCGATCCTCCCCAGCTGCTCCCCAATGGGGCTTCATTCTCCCCAGATTCTCCCCGGCCGAGGACACCGCAGCGAACAGATCGTGGCTGGTCAAGGCATGGTTCGGATACACGGCCCCGCTACGTGTAGTGCGTGCAGGTGCCGACCGGTGGCCGACAGAGGGTGGCCGGTTTCAACCACTTGAAGCGGAAACGTAGCTGAGGCACCCTTTCCCGGTGCCGGGTGAAGAAGCGCACCTCATAGGTGCAGAGGCCGTCCAGCGGGCGAAGAGATGGCTCGAGGGCACCATGCGCGTGGCCCAGTCGTACACCAACACGGACGGTGCCTGGGCGAAGAAGCTTACCCTCCACTGGCCGCACGGTAATGAGAAGCAGTTCTCATACGACCTCGGTGGGGTCATGCGTGGCGGGGACTGGGATGGCCAGATGTTCTGCGCCGAGGTCAAGTGGCGCCGGAACTCAAGTGATCAAGGTACGGAGTACAAGAGCTTTCTGGCCAAGTGCTACGTCGCGCTCAGCAAGGACTACATGCTCGGCGATCACTACATGTGGATCAGCTGGGCGCCGTTCCGTGCACGCGATTGGGACGTGCTCACAGCACCGGACGCGATCCGGGAAGCCGTCCTGGCCGAAGCGGTTCGCGCTTTGGGCACGGAAGATCTCGACGAAGCCCGGGAACTGATCAAGGACGAGATCGTCAATGAGCTGTCGGCGCGGCTCTGGATCGTGGTCATGTCGGAGAAGCAGGAGAAGCTCGTTCCACTCGACGACTGGCGTGGAGTCGTCGCCCGCTTCTACAACAGCCAGGGGAAGACGTCATGGTGACTCCCGTCGAACCTGAGATCGATCGCGCGCTCGACCACCCCGACCCCCGTGAGGCGGTCGAACGGGTGAAGGACGTGGTGCAGCGTCGGCTGCTTGCGGTGTATCCCTCGGCCAAGATCGTCCGTACCACCTTCTTCAACCACACCTACGTTCCTGACCTGCTGATGACATGGAAGAGCGGCAGCCGGGCGGCTGAACGGCGGGTCTATCTGCGGGCTTCCTCCGATCCGGTTCTCCTCGCCAACGACGTGATGTTGCTCGAACGAGAGCAGCAACCGCTCGTCGTGCCGCTGGGGCAGGTCGGAGAAGGTCCTGCGTGGACTCGACTGGACAACATCGCGGGGGAGCGGCAGACGCTCGTTCTGGATCCCTTCGGGCTTGGGGCCCTGCCTTCCCACTCGGCGACCCGCTCGCCGGTTGCACTCGCTTCCGACGCGATCGTCGAAGGCGGTCGCGGGATCATGGGACAGGACCAGGTGGAGCAGTTCCTCGCCTCGGTGGACCTGGGAGTGGGTGCGGCCCGTGAGGGCCGGGAGGCCCCGACTCGTGCCGCTCTGACCACGCTTGGCCGGCGCACGACCCCGGGTGTGGCGCACCGGCTTTCCAGTTTCATGGCCGCAATGTGGCAAGGCAGCGGCCGGTCGATGACAGACTTCCCTGGCGAGGTGCCGCTGCGCTCGTCCCTCGACGCGACCTCTTTGAGCCTGCTGTTGTCCTCGGAGGAGATCGGCGACGAAGACTTCTGGCGGCGTATCCAGCCGCTTGTGGACATCAAACCGCTGCTCGACAGCGGCATTACAAGCACCGAGAATCTGCAACACCTCATGCGCAGCGCCGTCGGCGCATGGAAGGCCCATGTCTGCATGGTCGTCGAAGGGCGCAGCGCGGGCACCGGTGCGGGTGGCAGTTGGCGGTGGATGGTGGACCGAGGGCGACTGGCTTTGCAGGGGCCCGATTTCATTGCGTACATCGCTGGCAGTCGCAAGGATCTGGAGTTCCCCGAGGAGCACGAGGTTCCGTTGCTGGCCGAGGTACGTGAGCGGGCGAACAGACACGGCATCACGCTCACGTCGATTCGCATGATGACGCCGAACCGGAGTATCGGATACGACTCGCCTGGCGAAGATGTCACCAACGACCCGCAACTGGACGGGATCAGCGCGGCACTGGGGCAGGAGGAGGGGGTCGTCGAGGCTCTGGCTATGACGCCCGGGGGGTACGCCTTGAGGTGTAACTTTTCCACACAGACGGCTGGCCCGCCCGGCGCTCGGGCGTTGCTCGTCTACGCCGATCTTTTGGGGACCGCTCTCCGCCTTCTGCGGCCATTCGGTGAGGAGAACGCGGCCGTGCTGCGCGACCTGCTGGGTGGAGGGCCTGTGCCGTCGGCACAGTGGTCGCAGCCGCCCCTGCCAGAGGCGTAAGCAGAGGACAGAGGGAAGGCCGAGTTCCGTTGTCGGGGGGCCGTGTTCCCAATCACCTCCTGGCGCCGCCGATGGACTTGCCGTCTGTATTGCGAGCTACGCCGAGCTCTGGACCTGCGAGGCAGGACTGAGCCACAAAGGGCGTGGAGCACACCCCAACGGAGCGCTTCGCTCGGACGAGGCGCGCTTCTGCGGGTCGTGCATTTCAGCTTGTCGGCAGCCGCACCGATCCTGGCACCAGCATTGCCGGATTGCCGGATTGCCGGGCCAGCCGCGGGAGGTGGCGCGGCGGCGGGTTCGGATGTTTCCTGATCAATCGCGGACGGGCCTCGGAGTCCTGCTGCACAACAGCGGGCGCATCGGCCCGGCGGAACGCTGGTACCGGAGAGCCGCTGCCACTGGCTACATTGACGCGATGCACAATCTCGTAGTTCTGCTGCAGGACACTGGGCGCGCCGCCCAGGCGGAGGCCTGGCACCGGAAGGCCTCTGACGCCTCTGACGGCGCATAGCCTGCGAGGGTTCCCTACCCTACAGACATAGAGTGGGAGCACGGGACACCGGCGACGCCGAGGGGCATCGCCGCTCACCGGCGACGGGTCTCCAGCCCCGAAGGCAATGGCCAATGCCCGCGCAGCCCGCGCTCTGAGAATCGCCTTGCCCGATCGGGGTCTTCTGGCCGCATACGCGGGCCGGGAAACCCCGCCGGTCCCGCTATGGGGCCGAGGCGAATCCAACCTCGGCGCCGCCACAGCTGACCGCGATGACCAGCAGGCTGACTGGTGGCCTACCCGGCGACACCACGCGTCAGTGAAGTCGTCTCCCTCACGCAGCTGACCTGCGGAAATCGGGTGTGCAGGCGGTCTGGCCTGTAGCAATCGGCCCTCCGGCTCTTTCTTCCTGCTGCCCGTCTATGCAGTCGACTCCCCCAGCGGCCCCCCACGAAGCCTCATTCCTCCCCAGCTTCCCCCAGGGCAGGTAGCTTCTGGCGGTGGATTGCCGCTGAGTGGGACTGTGGGACGAGGAGGTTGTTGTGGCCGATGAGTCTGAGCGGCCTGTTGCCGCCACCGTTGTGGTGGACAAGGGGCGGTTTCTATTGGTGCGGCGTCGCATCGCGGAAGCGCAACTGATCTGCCGACCCGACGACTCCCCGTCGGGCGTGCCCCCTGGCGAAGCCGGGCTGCAGGTCGCCAAGCGTTTCTGATGAGGAGGCACACTGGTCGTCTCTGATGTGGTGCAGGGCCTCGATCTACCAGTGCTCGCACATGAGTTCGGCGAGCATCATCAGGGAACCTCTACCGTGAGAGGGTGAAGCGGAGCCGCATCCTCGTACTGACGAGTTCGTAACCAGCCAGGCCTGGTGCGCCGAAGGGATTAGGTAGCGGGGTGATGCGGCGGCGGGTGCGGTCCAGGACGTCAGAGATGTACACGATGATGTACGTCTCGTCCGGGCCCAGGTGAGAGGCCCGTTCCACCTCGGAGTCTCCGAGGATGAACTCACCGCTGTTGCCGACCGAGGCCTTGACCTCGTACAGGTACGTCCGGTCTCCGTCGTGGATGAGGAAGTCGTAGCCCAGCCTGTCGTCCCCCAGGCCGCCGGCGATGACATGGGAACGCAGGCTGGATTTCCAGGAGGTCTCCTCGGGGACACCGAACTGCTGACGTAGCCATGCACCCGCGACCGTCTCACCGGCGAGGCCGATGGCTGTGGTCTTGTCCTGGTCGGTGGTGGGGGCGCGGTAGCCGCCGGATCCGCCGCCTGACCCCAATGCTCGACGGGGTTTGCCAACGACCGGGGCCAGGAACCCTGTCGGCTGGGCGGGCGTGGCCAGTTGCTCGGGGGTCAGATCGCCGGCGACCGCCTGGGCAAGTTCCCTTAGTTCGTCCGGCTGGGTAGGCAGGGGCATCCCGTTGAGCAGGATGTGCGGTCCGGGTTTCCCCGCCACGGGGTTGGACCCGGACGGTGAGCTGTTACCGGAACGCTGCCCGGGCAGTGGCACGTGAGACGTATCCAGGCCCAGTTCGGCTCGTCGGTCCGTCGCGGGCATCCCGTCGGGCCAGTAGCCGTGGCCCTTCAGCCAGCCGATGAGGACCGCAGAGGTGAGTGCCTCGAAATCGAGCGAGCCCTCTTCGTCCAGCTTCTGGACGAGGTCGGCGGCACCCGGCAGGGAGGGAGCCGATGCGGTACCTGCGCGTCGTGTCCACTCCTCGATGAGGCCTCGTAGCCTAGGCAACGATCGGTGGACCGCGCCGATGGACGTCTCGCGGACCTCCTCCAGGGGGCGCAGGGTGATCTGTCGATGGAGCGGAGCCGGAAGTCGGGCCGCGGCCCAGGCGTCCGCGTGGAACTGGAGCAGCTCGGGTGACAGGTCCCACAGGGTCGTGTGCCACAGGGGGTCGGGCTCGAATCCCGGCAGCGAGCGCAGCCTCAGGTATCCGGCGAGGGAGCGACCCGACCGGTGCACGCCGGCGTGGGCGTCGCGGACCCGCGCGGCGAGGGCCGGCTGGTTCCGTTGCAGCCACGCCTCAAACTGCTGTCGGTGCCTGGCCTGGTGGTCGAGCGTGGGCAGCCCCAGGGTCCGCCACGCCTGGTTCGCGTCGGCCAGCGAGACTGACAGCTCCGCCAGTTGTCGCTGCCGGTCGTCATCGTCGAGCAGCCGCAGCAGCACGTCCGCACGGTGGATATCGAGCCTGCCCGCAAGCCAGTCACGCAGTTCGGCACGACCGTGGAAGGTCTCCAGGATCCGCTGCAGCTCCTCCGCGAGGTCGATGTCGACGCAGGCGAGGAGAGGGACGAGCAGGGCGCTTCCGGAGCGCCGCGAGGCCCGGTCCGCGAGGACGAGTTCCAGCCTGCGCAGGGGCACGTCGAGTGCGGCCGCGATCTGCTCGTCGTCGATCTCCTCCGTCTGCGGGCAGCGCTCCTGTAGCTCGATGAGCGCCGCGCGCAGGCCCTTGGCTAGGTAGGGCGCGCCGACGAGACCGGCGAGCCCCGCCGCCGCGTTCCGCAGCAGCCGCCACTTCGTGGGCTCTCCCGTGTGCAGGATGACGAGGCACGGTTGCGTAGGGTCCTGGTGCAGGAGCGAGTGATCGGCGGCCTCTTCGATCCTGTGCCCGGCGACCCAGACGACGGCCTCGCGCGCCACGCTGAACTCGCACGCCTGCAAGCGCCGGAGTACTTCCGGCAGCGCTACGGGGTCCGGGCGCGAGGACCTTTCCTCATCGAGCTCCACCGCCGCTGCCACGAACGTGCGGAGCCATGGACCCGCGTATGCCAGCAGCGATTCGCGCGGTGCCTGGCCCAGGGGCAGGACCCCTGCGCGGATGTCGGTGTCGGCTTTGCTTGCGAGGCGGACCGCGAATCTCCCTCGCGTCTTCAGGTACCTGTGGATCCGCAGGCCGAGCATTCTGTCCTCGACCGGCAGGAGGGGAACCGGGACGCGTTCGAGTAGTTTCTGGTTCTGTGCCCCCTGCGGGTCGGGTACGTAGACGGTCTCGCCCTCCGTCACGCTCCGATGGGCCTCCAGTGCACCAGCCCGTGCGACGAGCAGGAGGTCCGGCGCTGCCAGGGAGGTTGCTGCGCCCTCGGGTGCGGAGAGCATTTCCGACCACGCCTGCTCGTATGCCCGGCTCAGCGCGTACCGGTGCATCCCTTGGCGAAGGTACCCGTGCTCCTCCACGAGGGCGGGGAGATGACGGAGCCGGTCGGATGCGCTCCGCGGATCGTCCCAGGCGCGGATGCCCAGCAGACGCAGCCGGTCGGGCACCCCCGCGGACTGCCGCCGACGCAGCGCAGGGGGAACCACGGTCAGGTAGTCGGGTGGAGTCTCGTGGGAGTACCACCACCATGCCGTCGCGGCCGGGGCGAAGGTGACCCCGCCTCCCTGAGCGGGCATCTGGGGGATCCAGGGTGCCTGGGCGAGGAAGGCCGACAGCGGGGTCGGCCACGGAGTGCCGTAGCTGTCTGACACGGGACGGACGAACCTCGTCTCGAGATCGCTGTCCTGCCAGGTCCCAAGACCATGCACGATAAGTTCCGCGTACAACCGGCGGCTCTGCTCATCGAACTCGGCGTAGTCGTACTGGCCGGGGAGTACGGCCAGCGCCTTGCGGGACGGGTGGTATTCGACAGTGGCGTGGGCGACAGGCCGTCGATTGGGCCAGTGTGCGGCGGTGTCACGCCACTGCTTGGGGAAGTCGCCGCCCGCGTCCCTGTGCCACATGCCGGAGAACCACCATTCCGGCCTGTTGAGTCCCTCCCCCCTGACGCCGCCCGAGAACGCCTCGTAGTGGGGCCGCAGGCCATGGTGTACGCCGTTGCGTTCCAGGAACCGCAGCATGGTCTGGGGAGTCAGGCCCGATTCCCCGCAGATCTCCTCGGGTTTCAGCAGGAGCCAGCCGGCAGTCGTCGCCAGTACGGGGATGCCTGGTACACCATCCAGGAAGCGGGTCAGGGTCTCGTCCACTGAACGGTGGTCCCCGGGCCAGCCGGGTCCGAACATGGCCCGGTTCGCCTCCAGCCACCCACCACGGGTCGGTACGGTCAGTCCCTGCAGCGTGGGTGCCCTACGGCCGGCTCCCTCTAGCGCGGTCGATACCGAGCAGAGGTACCGCAGGCACTGGAACCGCAGGCTCTCGTCGTGGCCGTCGGCTCCCATGGCCGCCGTGACCACACGGAGAACGGCCTCGGCCCCGTACTCCTGGACCAGGCGCTCGGACTGCAGCCAGCGCCGCCCCGAGGCCCGGCGCTTGGCGCGCTTTCCGGACCAGTCGAGCGACTCGTGGACGAAGAAGAGGTGATCGGCAAGCCCTGCGGGCAGGGCCGGGAGGCCGGACGCGGAGTCGGTGCCTCGTTCGAGGAAGACGCTCTCGGCGCCGGCGGGGGCGAGGGTCATCGCGGAACTGAGGATGATCTCCTTGCCGTTCAGCGCCGAGGCATTCGGGAAGTCGACGGACAGGTCGTAGTAGAAGTCGGCCCACCAGCCCGGGTCGAGGGGATCCTTGAGGGTCCTCTGCGCCAGCCTTTCGGCCCACTCGGCAACCTGAGTCTGTCCCGGGGTGAGACCAAGCCGGCGTGCGTTGGCCAGCACGGCGAGGCGACGCAGCCGGGCAGGGTGGAGCCTGGGGTCGATGAGGTGTTCCAGGCCCGTGGCGGCGAGGGCGCCCGGGGTGAACACCTTCGCGGTGTCCTGGCCGGTCCACAGGTATCCGTACCGGAAGGAGGTACGCCCACCGGCCGGGGCGAGCACCGACATGAACGGCACATGGTCCAGGTCGTGGCCGAGCGTGTCGAACGCCGCTTCCAGCCGCTCCACCTGGTCCGGGCTCCAGCACATCATGTCGGTCAGTGCCCCGGCCGGCAGCGGGAGACGCCCCTGGCCGCCGAGCAGGACCGCACGGGCGCAGGCCGTCGCGAGGGTGTCCAGCAGAAGGTCGTTCCAGGGCATGGCCTCGTTGAAGGACCGCCGGTTCAGTTCGGCGAAGAACGGCGCGTTGACGAAGCCGTTGAGCGGCGAGGAGATCTGCTCCCCCATGGGGAGGAACGTATAGAGCCGGCCGCGGTCCAGGGGATCTCCGACCGGAACGGCCACGCTGACCTCGGCCTTCTTCTCCCACACCGCCCAGTCGGGGCGCATGGTCCCCTCATCAACGGAGGTTGCGATGGCCGTCCGGGCCAGCTGCTCGTCGACCCTCGCCCGCACCAGGATCAGGCGCATCCCCCTGCGCAGCGTGACCTCTTGGACGGTGAGGCCCTGGTAGCGGTAGAGCTGGCGCACCGTGCGGTCGTAGCTCTTGCGCTGGGTCCTGCCTGCCGTCCTGCGGCCGAGGGTCACCCGTTCCAAACGGTCCAGGAAGAGCTCGAAGGGGGCCGCACCGTCCATCAGTTCACCGAGCTGATCCCGGGCGGCCTTGGCCGCTTCCGGCGAGCGCAGCGGAAGCCGGACGACGGTGACGAAACCCCGCCGCCCGAAGCGCTGGGTGGCCTCCGGCACTTCGTCCAAGGGGATCGGCACTTTGAGCCGGAAGAGGTTGTCCTCCAGGTGGGCAGCCAGGCCTTCCTGGTTGGGGTCGACTTGACGGGCCAGCCAGGTGAAGTCGCCCGGCAGGGCGAAGCGGAAGCAGAAGCCGTCGAACGTCTTCGAACCGGCCCGTGACACGCTGTACAGCTCGGGCGACTCGGTGAGTTGGAGAACGCTCTTGAAGCCGACGCCCTTGTGCCCGATGCCCTCGTCGGGGCGCTTGCTGGAGAGCCCGATGTTGCACAGGTCGACGAAGTCCCCCGCACCCAAGGGCCTTCCGCCGTTGGCGACGTACAGGGTGCCGTGTTCGCCCTCGTCCTCGTCGAGGAGGATCTCGAGGCGCCCGTCTAGGGCACGTGAGGGGTGTGCGTCGTGGGCGTTCTGCAACAGCTCGATCAGAACTCGCCCCTGGTACTCGGGCGCGATGATCCTCTCAGCGACGGATTTGAGTTCCTGGGCCGACTGCCGGCCGTCTTGCCAGTCCCGCAGGCAGCCACGGGCCTCCATGAGTGCCCGGTCCGTGACCGTCTTGCGCCAGGTGGCGGACTTGCGAGACCGCGCCTGCGCGGACCGACTACGTTCAGCACCCGTCACGTCGTACCCCCCCCCGAGACAACCGCAAGATGATCTTATCAGCGGGTAAGGGACTCGGCGGGGCCATCCTGCCTGAGTGACCACGGAGGAGACTTCGACGCCTCCTCACCGCGCAAATCCATAGAATCCATGCAGGTGATTCCCGGGCCGCGCTGGCGCCGATTGCGCGGTCTCACTGAAGGCGCTACCCGGCGTCGAGCGAAGCTCCCGCGCCCACCTCGCCGCAGAGCTGCGCCCAGCGGGGCTTTGTTCTCCCCAAAATCTCCCCAGCGGAGAGCATTCGGAGACGATCGGCTGCTGCTTAGCGAGGCATCTGTGCACGATGGGCTACGCCACATTGACTCCGTGCGCCCTGGCCGAGCCGTCGATCCCGCCTACCCACTTCTGCCCGACTGCTCGGAGCTTCCAGATCGGCTCCGGCCCTCGGGGGACCTGTAGTCGGTACGGCTCCGCGATGACCATTGCTCTGGCGGCAGGCTCGGCGGCTGGCTGGAAGGCTCAGGCGAGGGCAGCGTATTCCCCAGCCCCGGCGGCACCAGCGAAGCGGAAAGGATGGTTGCGTCACTTTATGACCAAGATCTTTATGGCCTCCCCGGCAACACGTTGAACTTGGGAGGAGCGGATGGTCTCCTTGATATGCGCGACTCAAGGTCAGCGGGCCAGCAGGTATGGGACCAGGCCGTCGCCCTTCTTTCGCCGCCAAACCGAGGCCGAGGCTTCGTCTGGCTGGCCGTCCCCTGAGCATGCGCGGAGACAGGTCAGGTCGGTGTGCTGGCTGGAGCCTTGTGGGTGGGGTGGGCCATGATGGCAGTAGGCCCAAGTAGTAGCGCACCGCCCTTCGAACAGTTTCGGGCCGCGAGTAGAAGGAATGATCATGGCGCCTTCTGTATCCGACGCCCTCCAAAGCGGGCTGCCCGGCGAACTCCCTCAGACCCATCGAGACCTACTTGCTCTGTGTGCGCTTCGCGTCAATGACAAGTCCGTGGACTGGAGCCTGCTGGCCCGCACATGCGATAGCCCCGCGGGCATCGCGGCAACGCTCGAGGGGAACATCCGGGAGCAGTCCGAAACGGCCCGTGACAGCCTGCCGATCCTGCGTACTGGCCTACCCCACCTTGCGGAGGCCCGCGCTCGCGTCGCCGTCGAGCTGGAGGCTGCGGAGCTGGCCGGTGCGCGGATCGTCACCGTGCTGGACGCCGGCTACCCCGCGAACCTGCGGCTTGTGCCGGACAGGCCCCCATTCCTCTTCCATCTAGGAGACCTGTCGGACGCTGACCGCCGTTCGGTGGCCGTAGTCGGAACGCGAGGCGCGAGTGAGGACGGAATCAGCCGCGCGATGCGGATGTCGAAGGGGCTGGTCGCGGCAGATGTCGCCGTGTACTCCGGCTTGGCGCTGGGCATCGACTCCGCCGCGCACGTAGCGGCGCTGAACGCCGGGGGTCGGACGGTGGCAGTCCTGGGCCACGGCATCGCGTCGAAGGTCTACCCCGCGGCGAATGAGGGACTGGCCAAGCGAATCGTGCACGAGGGCGGGGCGCTGTTCTCGCAGTTCTGGCCCCTGTCGAACCCGGCAAGGTGGACCTTTCCCAGGCGTAACGTCGTCACCTCAGGAAGCGCCCTGGGCAGCATCGTGATCGAGGCGTCCAGGACCTCCGGCGCCAAGATGCAGGCGAGGATTGCGTACGAGCATGGCAAGCGCGTGTTCCTCCTGCGGTCGCTGGTCGCGCAGGAGTCTTGGGCTGCCAAGATGGTCGCCGTCGGCCGGGCTGTCGAGGTGGCCACGCTTGAGGATGTTCTTGAGCGGTTGGACACGGCACCGGCTTCGCCGACTCGTGCAAAGGAGCCTTACCATCAGCTCTCGATCGCTGATCTGTAACGAAGCCTCGTCCCGCCGACTGCAGGGCTACTGCCCCCGCTTTGTCTCGCGGCACTTGGCTGGGCTGAGGGTGCAATGAGCTGGTTCAACCGTCCGTTTTCGATGGAGCCCTTGGAGGCACTGGAGTTTCTGGTGCGGTAAACGGTGCGTTAGACCGCCGGAAGCTGCTCGGCCTGGCCGTAACTAGGCTGCATGGGATCCCAGATGATGCCCTTCGTGAGGGCACACCGGAAGGAGTCACTTCTCGGCCTCCTAGTTTTGCATCGTTGCTCGGCCGCCCCAGCGGGAGATGGACCACACCACAATGCTGGAGCTCCTCCTCGTGGGGCAGAGGTACGCCCAGCACCTGGTGACGAACTGGTCGGCGGCGAGCTCGTTCAGGAAGTCGCGGATGCGGCGCTGGTCGCGTCCTTATAGATGTGTATCGGGTTAGCGGTGACCGGTCAGCAATGGGCCAGTCCCCAGTTGCCGGAGCGCAGCACGGTCAGCACTGCGATCTACCGTGGGCTGTCGGCACCTGGCCCGATGCCGGGAATACCGGTGTCTCCAGTGATGATCTTGCGCATCGTCTCTCGGAGTAGGTCACCGGGCCCTGTACCAAAACCAGGGGAGAGGTACTCGGTGGTGAAGTCGGCCGACGTCAGAGCATTGGGGGCGAAGGCGCTTATCGTGACGCCGGGCCGCGGGGTGAAGAGCGTGTAGGGCTTGCGGTACTTGCCGATGGTCACGCCAATGACCTGCCGGGCGCCAGCCTTGGTGAGCAAGTTCCTGGCCCAGTCCAAGCTCATGCCCTCGGTGGTGAAGTCGTCGAAGACGATTACGGTCTTTCCCCTGACGGTGCTTCGGTACTTCGGATTGAGGTGAACGGTGTTGGCCTGGGTGGCGATTGAAACGGCGTCATGGCGCCCGGTGGCGCGGGCCAGGCTGGTGTCCGTCGCCTTGCTTGCCCGGACAAGCAGGTCTCCCTTGTAGTACGAGCCCACCATGACCTTGGCGGGCTCAAGAAACTCGGCGAGTTGGTCGTTGACCCGGCCAGGGGTGCTGCTTGGGTAGACGCAGAACCAGGCTCGGTGAGGCAGCGAGCCGTCCAGGTAGGCAGAGAAGAGCAGGTGCAGCATCAGGATGTCGCGCGCGCTCCCGTCCCCAATGGTCACTTTGTGGTCGTAGGTGAAGACGGTCTTCAGGTTGAAGGACGTCGGGCTGGTGCCGGGGAAGGACTCGTCGGGCTGGAAGAGCGAGCGCACCCGGAGCGCACGCTTCTCATCGTCAAGGGCGAAGATCCACTGCGGCTCGTGAAGGAGGTGCCGGTCGAGCAACCAGTAGAGGTCCGCCGGGTCGTCCGCAGTCAGGGCGGTTATTTGCTTGCCTAGAGCGCTCGCCCAGCGGGCGTGGATGTAGAGCACGCCGGCGTTGATGCCGGTCATCCAGTCCCACTCCGTGGTACCGACGATCACCAGCTGGTTCTTGCGGAGGTGGAGCCGTTCGGCCACCTGGTCCAGCCAGAGTCCACTGCCTCGAGCCTTGCGGCCGGGGATGTCTTCCTGGGAAAGGTGGAGTACAGGCTGTGGCAGCCCGACAGCGCTGCAGATCTCGACGGCGTCAATCGACTGATTTGTCAGCAGTACCCAGTTCACTCCCTGCTGGTCGAGAAGGTGGAGAAGCTGGCACATGTCCGGGTGGGGGGTTGTCGTTCCGGCTTGGAACACGGCCTTGTAGTCGAAGACCGCCGCATGCACTTTGCTTGCCACCGCACCCGCCCATCCTGCCCTGCTGCTGCGGGGCGATAGATCCGCTTGGTGCTCACATGATCCCGCATCAATCGGGGGTTGGGGGCGGGATTGGGGCGTCCTGGCCCACCGGGCTCGCCCAGTCGTGCGGGAACCGGTGTGCGTTCACAGCCCAGCCGCTGGTCGCCGGACATCTACGGAGTCGGATTGCGCATTCAGCGCAGGGCTGCGTGGACGGTCACCACGCCGCCGTACCGGCCTTCTCCAAGCCGGGCACCAACGGCCCGATTCAACGAGCACTCATGCGGTGATGTCCAGAGGTGGAGCAGCGATTGCGGTGGAACGGAAGACGTTGCGGATCTCAGTCAGGGGTTCGCGGTCACGGTTGAAGCGGAGCTTGTTGGTGAGGAGGACGGCCCAGCGGCCCTGGGTCGGGCTGATCCACATGCCTGTGCCGGTGAAGCCGTAGTGGACCCAGACGTCTTCGGCGGGGTCGGTGTCGGGGGCGGGGTGCCAGAAGAGGCCGCGGGCAGGGGTGAGGGCTCCGGTCTGGAGGCGGAGGGAGTCCTTGATCCAGGTGGGGCCGAAGGCGGCCTGGGTGGGGGTGAGTATGTGGCGGAGGAAGAGGGCGAGGTCGTCGAGGACGGAGAAGGTGCCGGCGATGCCGCAGACGCCGCCGAGGAGGCGGGCGGAGAAGTCGTGGGCGGTGCCCTTGAGGTGGGTGCCGGTGGTCTCGTCGTACTCGGTGGGGGCGCAGCGGGCCGCCTCGGTGGCGGGGAGGGGGCCGAAGCGGGTGCGAGTCAAGCCGAGGGACTGCCAGATGCGGTCGGTGGCGAGTCGGTCCAGGGGTTGGCCCTACAGGTGCTCGGCGAGGTAGCCGAGGATCAGGGCGGCCCGGTCGGTGTACTCGACGGCCTCGCCCGGTGGGCGGTGGAGGGCTTCGTGGAGGACGCCGTCGCGGATGTCCTGGGGGTCGGTGCCGTAGAGGTTCTTCAGGTTGGCGCGCAGGGGCAGGCCCGCGGTGTGGGTCAGGAGGTGGTGGGCCGTGGCCCGGGCCAGGGGGTGGCCGGCGACCTCGTCCCAGACGGTGCCCAGAGGGGCGTGGAGGTCGAGTTTGCTCTCTTCAGCGAGGGTGCCGATCGTGGACCAGACGGCGAGGACCTTGGTGAGGCTGGCCACGTCGAAGAGGGTGTCCAGCCGCATCGGTTCGTCGGGCCGGTCGGGATCGAGGAGGCCGACGGCTCCGCTCGCGCGGACGCCGTCGGCGTCCCCGACGGCCCACACCGCGCCGGGGTAGACCTCCTCGCGCACGCCGGTCTGCAGGAGGTCTTCGATTCGGGCGGTGGAGGGCGTCGTCATGGTCTCCCGATCGTCGTACGGCCGCGGGTGGTCCGTCGGTCAGGGTAGTGAGGCCGCCAGGACTGTTCCGGCTCCGCCACGGGCGGAGTCAGGCGAGCTGGTGGCGGAAGCGATCTCGGCTCGCCTCTCCCTCCGACTCTCAGTGGGGATCTGGCTGACGAATTCGGGTGTGCGAATCGGCGTCGGCGTACCGTGCTGGGGGTGACGGATACGACTCGAGAAGATGCTCTGACGGCAGTGCTGCCTAGCCTGTCCGACGCGTTCGGGCTGGGCGCGGTGAGTGATCGGCGGTTCCTTGCCCACGGCCTGATGAACCAGAACTGGCGGCTCGTGACCGCTGCTGGAGTGTTCGCGCTCAAGGAGATCACCGACGTTCCTCTGCCGAAGGTCCGCAGGAACCTTGCGGTCCTCCTGGACCTGGCCCGCGAGGGCATCCCCGTGCCGGCGCCGCTGAGCGCGGCCAACGGTGACCTCGTGGCGGAAGTCGGTGGTCACGGCTACTGCGTCCTGCCGTGGGTGGACGGCGAGCACCTCCAAGGGACGGATCTCCCGCTCGACCAGGTGCGCGATCTCGGTGCTCTGCTGGGCCGCCTCCACGAGGGCTTGCGGCGGCATGGGCCCGGCCCGGTTCCGGAGCGGGCGCCGGTGGCGAAGGTCCGCGACGTAGCCGAGGCAGACCAGGCCGCTGCTGGTCTCCTGAGTCGCTTGCCGTCCGCTCCGGTGACGGACTTCGACAAGGCTGCCACTGAGGCCCTGCACGACCGCCGCGGCCTTCTCGCGCGGTATGCCGATGCCCGGCCGGAAGGCGAGGTGCCGGCCGGGCCGTACGGGTGGACGCACGGCGATTTCCAGTACCGCAACCTGCTGCGTCGCGACGGCCGGGTGGTGGCGGTACTGGACTGGGACCGGCTCGGTGTTCGTCCGTACGGGGAGGAGGTCGCGCGGACCGCGCAGGTGCAGTTCGGGGTGGGTGGTGCCTTCGACCTCGACCGTGTTGCCGCGTTCTGTTCCGGATACCGGTCTGTGATCGATCTGTCCGAGGGTGACCTCGCCGACGCGGTGAAGCGGCTGTGGTGGAAGCGGCTGACCGACTTCTGGCAGCTGGAGTTCTACCTCGACCGCCAGGACCCCACATTCGGCGAGATGTTCCTGACGGACGAGGCACTGCTGAACTGGTGGACCGATCGCGCTGACGAGGTGCAGGCCGCCTACGCGGCTCCTTAGCCGGCGGCGGCTGCCGCCGGGATGAGCCCGGCGGCAGCCAGCTCGGGCAGGCACGGCCGGAGTAGCGGCGCTGCCCCGGCGCGGGCCCTCGCGCCGAGGCCGGCCCGGTCAGCCGTCTCGATCGCCTGTACCCAGGCGTCCACGTCGTCGGGGTGGAGGATGATTCCGCCGTCTCTCACCGCCTCGGGAATGCCGCCGCGGGACGAGCCGATCGTGGGGACGCCGTGGAGCCCGGCTTCCACGATCACCCGGGGGAAGGCGTCCTCGACCTGGGAGGGCACGAGCAGCAGGTCGTTCGCGGCGTAGATCGGGCCCATGGCGTAGGTGCGCGGCACCCAGTGCACGTTTGGGTACGCGGTGAACTCGCTGGCCGTGTCCCACCAACCCTCGACGAGGGTGAACCGGAGGGCGGGCAAGCGGCGGATCAGCTGGTGCAGGAGGGCCGCGCCCTTGGCGGGGATGGGATTGACCATCAGCACGCCGCCGGGGACGCGGCCGACTGTGCCGCGCCCCGAGGCAATGAGGGGTCCGGCGCCTTCGGCCGCCGCGAACGGCGGGTAGAAGACGACTACCTTCGTGTCGGCGTGGGCCTGGGCCCGTCCCGCGACGAACTCCGATGTGGCGAGGGCGACGTGCGGTCGGCCGTGGAGGACTCCCATGCTGTTGGCCGAGACCGAGTGCAGCCATCCGGCGACGCGCGAGGACCGGCGGGCAAGTGCGGCGAGGTCGGCGGCCCGTTCCTGCGAGGTCACTACCAGGTCCGGCCGGGCCTCGGTCAGGAGGTCCTTGAGGGTCGCTTCCACCCTGTCCTGCGGCACGGCCCGGCACGAGACGCCGTTCCACCGGTAGCGGACCTCCCCGCCGGCCTCCTCCCACACGGTTCCGTGGGCCCGGAGGTGGGCGCGCAGGTGGCCGATCTGGGCAGACCCGTTCCAGGGAGCCTCGTGGCTGCCGAGGTAGACGACCTGCCACCCGGCCCGGACGAACTCTTCCGCCAGAAGCTGCTGAGAGACCTCCGCGCCCCCGATCAGTAGCGGTGGCGGGGTCCGCCGCCATACGAACACCACCGTCGGGCCGGTCACCGGACACCCGCCCAGTATGTGAAGAGGGCTTGCACGACGGCGGCTGTCTCCTGCCGGTCGCCGTCCCCGGAGGCGATGGCCAACTCCGCAGTCGCCGGGCGGTGGGCCGGGCGGCAGAAATAGTCGCGGAAGTGCGTGAGGAAGGCGGGGTCGTGGAGGAAGTATTCCGGCTCGACCTCGTGGTGTCCGGCGGCCTTGCGCCGCAGGTGTAAGAGCTCGGGCGTCACGTCCAGGTACAGGGTGTGGTCCGGCCTCAGGTGTGGCATCTCCTCGGCCAGACGGGTCAGTTCGGGCAGGACGTCGAAGCCGTAGATCTCGTCCATGGCGTGAGCGTGGGCGAGGAGGGTGTCGACGGTCCGGTCTAGGACGACCAGCCCGCCGTGGCGGCGAGCTGCGTCCACGCGGTTGCCCTCGATCTCCATGAACGTCATGAACGCCTCCACCTGCTCGTCTGCCGACCGGGTGGAGGGGGTGGGGATGTCCTCGCGGCGCGCGAACGACTTCACATAGCAGGAGAAGAACAACGCGTCCTGCATTGCCGGCACCCCGCGTAGCCGCCCCAGGGCAGAGGTCTTGCCCCCGTACGAGGGGCCTTCCAGGCCGAGGATCATCACGACCCCCCGAGCCGGTAGAAGCGTTCCGCGAACTGGCCCCGCAGGCGGCTGTCCGGGTCGGGCAGCAGGTTGGCGGCGACGGTGTGGGCGTGCCGGATCGGCCGGTACATCTTTCGCGCGGGATGCATCTGCGAGCCGTGCATGTGCAGCAGGGTCACCTTGTCGAGGACGGTGGCGGTGATGTCCTCCAGCTCCGGTTCGAAGACGCCGCTGGCCCGCTGCTGGAACAGCTGCCGGTCGCAACCGGACAGCCCGTAGGTGGACCAGAAGGCGACGTCCTCCCAGAACCAGCGGCAGCCCAGGCGGCGCGCCGCCTCGTGGACGGCGAGGTGGTCAGGGTGGCGCGTAACGGCGGCCGGGGCGAGCAGCTCCGCGTCTTCCATCCCGTCCAGCACCTCGGCGAGTTCGGAGGTGATCCGGTCTACCTGGGCGGGCTCGGGTGCCCGATAGGGCTTCTCGGCGTCCTTGTGCCCCAGGTCGACCCTGGCCGCCCCCAGGGGCAACAGGGACTGGGCGGCTTCCCGGTCGCGGAGTTCGGAGACCGTTTCCACGCTGTTGTAGGTGCTTTCGAGGGAGGGGTGGATGCTGCGGGAGCGGGTGAAGACGGTGACCACGGTCAGCGGTCGGGGACGGGCGAGGAAGGTTCCGGAGGCGGACAGGACGAAGTCGTCGTGGTGGGGTTCGATGACGACCACCGGCCGCCCGGACGGCTTGCGCGGCTCGATCCAGTACGGCGCGAGGGTCAGCGGCGCCGTCAGCGTCATGATCTCCTTCGCCCGGGTCAGGGAGTCCATCCAGGACCGGTGTGCGGTCAGGAGGTCGGTGGGGAAGGTGTAGATGCCGTCGGCGTCCGGCAGGGGCAGGCGGGTCACCTGGGGTTCTCCGATCATCGGACGGTGGTGGCGTACCAGTTGCGCCAGAAGCGGGGCGAGGTCAGGCCGAGGCGGACGACCACGGGGTTCTGCCACCAGAGCATCCGGGCCGTGGACCAGGCGTCGTAGCGGCGGGTGGAGGGCCGCACGCGGAGGTCTTCGAGGACCGCGACTGGCGCGCCCGTGCGGCGGCTGTAGGCGGTCAGGCGGGCGAAGAACTCCATGTCCTCGCTCATGAAGTAGTCCGGCCGGTAGCCGTGTACTGCCTTGAAGGCGTCCCGGGTGCAGAACTGGTTGACGCCCTGGGCGCCCCCGTGACGGGAGCGGTGGTGGTCCCAGTAGGCGCACAGCAGACGGGCCCCGAACCGGGCGGGGGTGTAGAGCGGTGGGATCGCCCCGCCGACGGCCCCGGCGTCCATCGCGGCAACGGCGGCCGTGATCCCCTCCAGCGGCAGGGCCACGTCTGCGTCGACGAAGAACAGCATCCGCCCCTCGGCCTCGCGTGCTCCGGTGTTCCGGGCCAGGCCGATGCTGCGGACAAGCTCCGTCACCACCCGGGCGCCCAGGTCCTTCGCGACGGGGGCGGTCTCGTCGGTAGAGGCGTTGTCCACGACGATCACCTCTCCGCGCCGGCCGGAGCCTGCCTCCCAGGCGCGCAGGGACGCGAAGACGGTGGGCAGATAGCGGGGCAGGTACTTGGCCTCGTTGTACGCGGGGATGATTACCGACAGATCGGGATCGGTCACGGGTCGGTCCTTCCTGGTTGCGGGGGCAGAGCAAGATGCAGTCGGGCGGCCCAGGCGTCGCGGTCGCGGCCTTCCCTATGGGCGGCGTAGGTCCAGCCGCGTGCGGCCTGGAAGGCCACGTAGGCGTCCAGGAGCCCGGTGTCGACGGGCCGTCCGTATGCGGCGGCCACGAACAGCCGATCGGACGGCTCCAGGGCGTCGCAGGTCACGAGGGTCTGGGCGAGGTCGTACTCGGGGACCTCCACGGTCGCGGCCTCGAAGTCCACGAGGTACTCGGGGAGGCGGGGCCGGCCGCGTTCGCCGACGGTGAGGCGTCGGTCGCCTCCGCAGATCACGTTCTCCAGGTGGAGGTCTCCGTGGCACCACACGAGTCGTTCCAGACGTGCCCCGGCCGCGATGACCTCCAGGGCGGGAGCGAGCCGGACGAAGACCTGCTTGGGGCAGTGGGCGGCCAGAGCGCTGACCTGCTGGCCGATGCTTGGCGCCAGGGGGACTTCGGCCGGAGCCTTGACGGTATGGAATGCAGCCATCAGCAGGGCGATCCTCATCAGTGCCGCCGGACGCGGCATCTGCCCGGCTCGGACGGCATCCCCCAAGGTGCTCGTTCCGGCATCGGTGGTGACCAGGGCAGAGACGGTCAGGCCGGGAACCGGCCCGTACCCGATCACGGTCGGCACCCGCACCCGCCCGGCGGCGGTGACGGCGGCCAGGAGACGGGCCTCGTCGGCTGCTCCGTGGGAGCCGTTGGCCGCGAACAGCTTGACCACCACCGGGCGGCCGTCGGCCAGACGGACGCGGTAGACGGCCGTTTTCGGTCCGTTGCGGACGCGGACCGTCTCGGCCGGAGCCGACCCGGCCAGTTCCGTGCAGGCCCTCTCTACTGCCAGGACCGTGCCGCCAGTCACCGTGCACCTGCCCTGGCCAGGTGCCCCAGCGTGCGGTGCATCTGCTGCCGGTAGGTACGCACGTCCTCCGTGCCGGGGCACGAGCGCATCCACGGCTTCTGGCCCCCGACGAAGTGCACCACGTGCCCGTCCCGGCGGGTGACCGGGCGGCGGAGGACCCGGCGGACCCAGTCCCCCCGCTCGAGGAACCGATCCACCTCGAACCGGTTGAACACCGGCCCGACCGGGTGCGCGGTCCCGGAGGACAGCAGCCACAGGTTCAGGGCGCACTGGTCGTTGTGCTTGATGTACTGCCGCCCGCGGACCAGGGCCCGGTGGACCCCGGTCCGCATGGGGGCGAGCATTGGCGCGGGGACCCACAGCATCCCGGCGTTGAAGTAAGTGCGCCCGACCAGGTGGGGCCAGCGCTCGGCGACGCCGGGCAGTGCCGGGCACTGGCCGACGGCCGGGTTGAACTCGTCCTGCACGGCGCCGATCCGGTCCGCCGGCAGTCCGTCCAGAGGCGTGGAGAGGTCGGCGCGTACGTGGACGTCGGCGTCTACGTAGATCAGGAACGGACGGTCGAGGAAGCAGGGGGTGAATCCGAACCTCAGGTAGGTGGCGACCGAGATGTAGGCGGTGTCCGCCATGACGCTCTCGGGCGGCGGGGTCTGCCAGCGCAGGTCGAAGGAGCCGAACCCGCAGCGGCGGGCGAAGGACTCCATCACGGCGGCCTGCCCCGGGGACAGGCCGTTGGTCAGTACCCGTACCGCGCTCTCGCGGCGGTCGGCCCCCGGCAGGTGGTCGGCGACCGAGCCGAGCGTGACCAGGGCGGGTAGCAGGTAGCGGGCATCGACGCACATGCCGATCGCGTACACGCGGGTGCCTCCAGGGCGAGGTTGGAAGAGACTGGCCGACAGGGCCGGGGCATGGTGGCCGGCTCCTCGCTCGTATCCGGGGGAGCCGACCCGCCTCACCGGTGTCGGCGAGGTGCTGCGGTCACCTGCTGCGGCCGGGCAGGTGGAGGGCTTCCGGCACCGGCGCCCCAGGCAGGCCGGCGCCGGAAGCGGTTCAGACAAGCCGCAGGAGGTCCGTGTTCCGGGCGAGGTGGGCCACCGACTTGGCAAGTAGCCGCAGCGCTATCGCCGGATCGCTCCCGCAGTCCCGGGCGACCCTGCGGGCGAACCGCACGGTGCCGGCCGCGATGTCCTTGTCCCGGCTCTCCGGCAGCAGGGCCGCGTACCGTTCGGCGGACACCGCGAGGGTATGGACGTGCCCGCGCAGCCGCTCCCGCAGTCGTACGGCCACCTCTCCGGCCGGGTGGTGGTCGGCGAGGGCGAGGGCGGCCTCGACGTCCCCGACGACAGCGGCGGCCGCGGAGGCGATCACGGTCTTCTGGTTGGCGGAGGTGACCGTGGGCACCTCGGCCGGGGCTGCCGCTATTTCGTGCGCGAGTACGGTCACGATTCCGCTCCCATCCGCCTGTTGCCGGTTCGGCTGTGCGGACAAGTAACCCTCGTCCGAGCCGTGTTGGACATGACGAATCCGCTCGCAGCTACTCGCGTGACCACTGACGAAAAGTCCCGACCTGCGCTACCTCGGATGGCGGCCCCACCCCTACCGTGACTGCATGGTGCGGAAGCGGAACGCGGAATTAGAGACCTGGATGAAGGAACACGGGCTCAGTGCGGGCGCTCTTGCCGAGCAGGTCAACGACGCCATGGCGGACCTCACCGGCCACCGCGGCGCCGTCACCGAACGGACGGTCTACCGGTGGCTGTCGGGAGAGAACCGCTCGCCCCAGGACCGCCAGTGGCAGGCCCTGGAGGCCGTCTCTGGGCTTCCTGGGGCCGACCTGGGGTTTGTGCCCCGTGCCCGCCCCCGCCCCGCAACGCCCTCAGCACGACTGGAGGACCCTGTGCTTGGCCGTCGAAGCTTCATCTCCGTAGCCACCGGCGCCGCCGTCGCCGTGTCCACCGGCACCGCGACCGCAGCCACCCGACCCACCGTCGGACACTCCGACGTCGACCGCCTGCGCGTCCTCCTGGCCGAACTGTGGCTCCTGGACGACCAGAACGGCGGCGGCCCCGTACTGGAGAAGCGCGCCGCCGACCTCGCCGCCCGTACGATCAGCCTCCAGCAGCACGGCTCCGCCAGCCAGCGCGTCCGCTCCCGCCTCTATGCCGTCGCCGCGTCCTTCACGGCCTTCGCCATGTTCTCCGCCATCGATGCCCGCCGGCTGGGGGAGGCCCAGCGCTACCTGGAGCAGTCCGTCACGCTCGCGGGACTTTCCGGAGACGGTCAGGTCCAGCACCAGACCTGGCGGTACGCCGCCATGCTCGCCGGACAGCGCGGCCGGTACGCCGACGCCCTCGCCGCGGCCGAAGCCTGCACCGGCACCCGGCCACACCGCACCGACCCCCTCTACGCCTCGCTGACCCACTCCCGCATCGCCCTGACCGCCGCCAGCCTCGGTGACAAGACCCGCGCCCTCCGAGCCTTGGACCGGGCTCACGGTGCCTACGACCGGGCCGATCCCGCCGAGGCCCGTCCGTCCTCCGTCGCCTTCTACACCCGGGGCGAGCTCCACGGCCTGACCGGAATCACCCACTACCGGCTCGGCGAGGCGGAGAAGGCCGAGTTCCATGCCCACCGGTGCATTGCCGACCTCCGCGACGACCAGCACCGCAACCGCGCGTACTACCTCTCCCAGGCGGCCCTCGCGCAGGTCGCGCAGGGCGACGTCGAGCAGGCCGTGGCCACCGCCACCCGCGTCATCGCCCCGACCGGCGCCGACGCCGGCCGGGTCCCCCACCTCCTGGGCAGCTTCACCTCCGCACTCAACCAGGCGGCCCCCAAGTCCGCCGTCACCCGCCAGTGGAACGACCGCACCCGCACTGCCTGAACCGTCACGCGACAAGGAGCACCATGCCCACCCCGGAGATCACCCTCCACCGCTACGGCACCGACCAGCTGCCCACCATCCGACCCACCCTGGTCGGTGTGTACGCCGAGGTGTACGAGAAGGAGATCGGCGAGGACCCGTTCTTCTCCGTCGACCGCTTCGAGGGTCGTCTCACCGGCCACTCCTCCCGCCCGTCCTGGGAGGCCGTGGTCGCCTACGACGGTGGCGAGGCCGCCGGCTACGCCTACGCCGCGGCCCTGCCCCAGAACACCGGCTGGTGGGCCCACATGCTCCAGCCCCTCCCGGAGGCGGACACGACCGAGGACGGCACCCGAACCCTCGCCCTCTTCGAGATCATGGTCCGGGCTCCCTGGAGGGGCACGGGTCTGGCCCACCGGATCCACGAGGAACTGCTGGCCGGTCGCACTGAGGAGCGCGTCACGCTGCTCGTCGAGCCCGGCCACCCGAAGGTGAAGGCCCTCTACGAGGGCTGGGGGTACCGGCACATCGGTGATCAGCAGCCGTTCCCGGACGCCCCGGTGTACACCACGATGCTCCGCGCACTCAGGTGACGGCTGTACGTATGCAGGGCGATCCTGAGGCCGGGCATGGGAACCCCGGGCATGCGTCCTCGCTCGTGGATTCCGGGGTCGCGATCAAGCTCGTGCAGTGGGCCGCTAGAGCCAGTCGCGCTTCTTGAAGATGACGTACAGGCTGACGCAGACCACCGCCATGAGGAGGATGGCGAAGGGGTAGCCGCCGGCCCACTTGAGCTCCGGCATGTCTTCGAAGTTCATGCCGTAGATGGTGCCGACCAGGGTGGGGGCGAAGAGGATCGCGGCCCAGGCGGAGATCTTCTTGATCTCCTCGTTCTGTTCGAAGCCCGCCTCGGCCAAGGCGCGCATTTCGGCGTTCTGTTGTTGGGAGACCAGGGTGGCGTTGACCGTCAGGATCTCGGTGAGGGCCTGGCGGAAGCCGTCGACGCGTTCGCTCGTGTGCGTCACGTGGTCCGCCACGTCGCGGAGGTAGCGCTGGAGTTCCTCGTCCGTGCCGTACTTCGCGAAGCCCGCCATCAGGCCGTGGAGCATGCCCACCAGGGGGCGGGTGGCGCGTTGGAACTCGACGATCTCGCGGGAGAGTTCGTAGATGCGGCGGGAGACCGACGGGTCGCCGCGGAAGACCTCCGTCTCGATCTCGTCGATGTCGGTCTGGACGCCCTCGACGACCGGGGCGTAGCCGTCGACCACCGTGTCGAGGATGGCGTACAGGGCCGCCTCCGGGCCGAGGGACAGGAGTTCCGGGTTGCCCTCCATCCGGCGGCGGACCGCGGAGAGGTCCGGGGCGCCGCCGTGGCGGACCGTGATCAGGAAGTCCGGGCCGACGAAGATGTGGAGCTCGGCGAAGTCGACCTCCTCCTGCGCGTCGAGGTAGCGGGCGGCGCGCAGGACGACGAAGAGGGTGTCGCCGTAGCGCTCCAGCTTGGGGCGCTGGTGGGCCTCCAAGGCGTCCTCGACGGCGATTTCGTGGAGGTTGAACTCGGCTGCCAGGGAGTGGAGTTCGGGCTCCGTCGGGCGGTGCAGCCCGATCCAGGCCATCCCGTCGGGCTCCTCGCGCAGCTGCCGGAAGGTCTCGGCGAGGGTGGCGGGGGAGGCGATCCGGCGGCCGTCGCGGTAGACGGCCGAGTCGATCACGCTGCGGTGGTCCTGGGGAGCGGCCGCCGCCGGTGCGGACCGCGGGCCGGTCGGGGGTCCTGCCGGCGGGGTGGCGGCGGTCGGGTCGGCGGGGCGCCGCCACCCCGCGCGCTTCGCGGCGGACGGCGAGGGGCGGCGGTCTGGACGCTCCGACATCGCAGGTCAGCTCCCGGTCGAACGTGTGTTTACGGGCAAGGGGCAGGATATAGGGGAGAAAGGGGCGTCCGGGTTCGGGGAGGGCCGTTTCCGGTCCGCCTGAGGCTGGGGGTCGGTGTTGGTGTCGGGTTGATGTTGCGGACGGAAGCTGTCCGCAAAGGGGGCTAGCTTGCTGCCATGGCTTCCAGGACGACACACCCCGTACTCGACACCCGCGCTCTGAACCGTGCCACGCTCGCCCGCCAGTTGCTGCTCAGCCGCGCCGAGATGTCCGCGGGGGACGCCGTCGCGCACCTGCTCGGGCTGCAGGCGCAGAACGTGAAGCCGCCCTACTTCCAGCTGCACGCCCGGCTCGCCGACTTCCGGCCCGCCGAGCTGGCCGGGCTCATGGAATCCCGCGAGGTCGTCCGGATGGTCACCATGCGGTCGACGATCCACACGCACACCGCCCACGACGCCCTGACCCTGCGACCCCTGGTCCAGCCCGCCCGCGACCGCGAGATCACCTACTTCCGCAAAGGGCTCACGGGAGTGGATCTGGACCGGCTCGCGGAGCGCGCCCGCGCCTTCGTCGAGAGCGAGCCGCGCACCATGGGCGAGATCCGCGAGGAACTGCTCCAGGAATGGCCCGACGCCGACCCGCAGTCGCTGTCCGTCGCCGCCCGCTGCCGGCTGCCGCTCGTCCAGGTCACCCCGCGCGGCGTGTGGGGGCGTAGCGGCCAGGTCCGGCTCACCACCGTCGAGAGCTGGCTCGGGAAGCCCGCCGGCGCCGCGCAGCCCGTGGACGAGGTCGTGCTGCGCTACCTCGCCGCCTTCGGGCCCGCCTCCGTCAAGGACATGCAGACCTGGGCGGGACTGACCCGGCTGCGCGAGGCCTTCGAGCGGTTGCGGCCCGGGCTGCTCGTCTTCCGCGACGAGAACGGCGTGGAGCTCTTCGACCTGCCCGACGCGCCCCGGCCGGACGCGGACACGCCGGCCCCGCCCCGCTTCCTCCCGGAGTTCGACAACCTCCTGCTCTCCCACGCCGACCGCACCCGCGTGGTCCCCCCGGAGATCAAGGGGCGTACGTGGACGGGGAACCAGGCCCACTGCACTCTGCTGGTGGACGGGTTCCTCGCCGGCCTGTGGAAGCTGGAAGGGACGGCGCTCACCGTCGAGTTGTTCGGCCCGGTCCCGAAGGCCGCGAAGGAGGAGATCGTCGCCGAAGGTGAGCTGATGGTGGCTGCGTTGGCGGACGGGTCGCCGGACGGGGCGCCGGACGGGTCGGCGGAGGGGATGGGTGGGGCCGGCGGGGCCCGTGGGGTGTCCGTACGGTTCGCAGCGATCAAGGGCTGATACGCGCGCCCTCCCCGGACGGCCCCGTCCCGTACGGTCCCGGACGGCCCCGAGCCGTCAACTCGCGGCTGACGCCGCACTGGTGGTCCGTACACCCAAGGCGGCACGATGCCCGTCATGACGACCGAGAGCACGCACGACGACGCCACCTCCCGATTCCTTGCCGCGCGGGACTTCCTACTGGAACGCCGCGGCGACTACGAGGCCGCCCATGCCGGATTCACCTGGCCCCGCCCCCACCGCTTCAACTGGGCCCTGGACTGGTTCGACCACATCGCCGCCGGGAACGACGCCGACGCCCTGCGCATCGTCGAGGAGGACGGCACCGGCCGAAGCCTCACCTTCGCGGAGCTCGCCGTACGGTCCGGCGCCACCGCCAACTGGCTCCGCGCGCAGGGCGTCGCGCCCGGCGACCGGATCCTGGTCATGCTCGGCAACCAGCACGAGCTGTGGGAGGTCATGCTCGGCGCGATGAAACTGCGCGCCGTGGTCATCCCCGCCACCCCGCTGCTCGGCCCGGCCGACCTGCGCGACCGGGTCGAGCGCGGCCAGGTGCGCCACGTCATCGCGCGCGCCCTGGACACGGCCAAGTTCGACGAGGTGCCCGGCGACTACACCCGGATCGCCGCCGGGGACCAGGTCCCCGACGGCTGGCTGCGACTGGCGGACACGGCAGGCGCCGACGGCGATTTCACACCGGACGGCGAGACCCTCGCCACCGACCCGCTGATGCTGTACTTCACCTCCGGCACCACCGACCGCCCCAAGCTCGTCGAGCACACGCACGCCTCGTACCCCATCGGGCACCTCTCCACCATGTACTGGCTCGGGCTGCGCCCCGGCGACGTGCACCTCAACATCGCCTCGCCCGGCTGGGCCAAGCACGCCTGGTCCAACCTCTTCGCCCCGTGGAACGCCGGAGCGACCGTCTTCGTCCACAACTACACCCGCTTCGACGCCGAGCGACTGATGGCCGAGATGGACCGGCACGGCGTGACCACCTTCTGCGCCCCGCCGACCGTGTGGCGGATGCTGATCCAGTCCGACCTCACCAAGTTGGCCCGTCCCCCGCGCGAGGCCGTGGCCGCCGGGGAGCCGCTCAATCCGGAGGTCATCGAGCGGGTCCGCGCGGCCTGGGGCGTCACCATCCGTGACGGCTTCGGCCAGACCGAGACCACCCTCCAGGTCGGGAACTTCCCCGGGGTGCCAGTCAAGCCCGGCTCCATGGGCCGACCGGCGCCCGGCTATGAGATCGTCCTGCTCGACCCGGTCACCGGCAAGGAGTCCGCCGACGAGGGGGAGCTCTGCGTGGACCTGCGCACCCGGCCCGCCGGGGTGATGACCGGCTACCGGGACGACCCCGAGCGCACGGCCGAGGCCATGGCCGACGGGCTCTACCGCACCGGGGACATCGCCGCGCGGGACGCCGACGGGTACCTCACCTACGTCGGGCGCTCCGACGACGTGTTCAAGGCCTCGGACTACAAGATCAGCCCGTTCGAGCTGGAGAGCGCCCTGCTGGAGCACGAGGCGGTGGCCGAGGCCGCCGTCGTCCCGGCCCCGGACGCGCTGCGGCTGGCGGTCCCGAAGGCGTACGTCACCCTCGCGGGCGGCTGGGAGCCCGGGCCGGAGACGGCCCGGGTGCTGTTCGAGCACTCCCGCGCGGTGCTGTCCCCGTACAAGCGGATCCGCCGCATCGAGTTCGCCGAGCTCCCCAAGACGGTGTCCGGCAAGATCCGCCGGGTGGAGCTGCGGGAGCTGACCGCTGCCGGGTCGGCGGGGGAGTACGACGAGGCCGACCTGGACTGAGCGCCATCGCCTACGGGCCACCTGCGTGCCGTCCACGGGCTTCGGGCCGCCTTCGGGCCGTCCACGGCTCGCCGCGCGCGGGCGACCCGTGGACGACGACCCTGCGACCCGAGGGGGTACCGACAGCGGTGCTACGCGGGCAGGTGCGCCTCGATCGCGGCGATGACCTCGGGGGCCTCGGGCTCGGTGCGCGGGCGGAAGCGCGCCACGACCTCGCCGGCGGGGGAGATCAGGAACTTCTCGAAATTCCACTGGATGTCCCCGGCCGCGCCGTCCGCGTCCGGGGTCTTCACCAGCTCCTGGTAGAGCGGGTGCCGGTTCTCGCCGTTGACCTCGGACTTCTCCAGCATCGGGAAGGTGACGCCGAAACCGGCCGCGCAGAAGGTCTGGATGTCCTCCGCGGTGCCGGGCTCCTGCTCGCCGAACTGGTTGCAGGGCACGCCGATGACCGTGAAGCCCTTCGCCTCGTACGCGAACTGCAGGCGGGCCAGTCCGGAGTACTGCGGGGTGAGCCCGCACTGCGAGGCGGTGTTCACCAGGAGGATCGCCTTGCCCTTGTGGGCGGCCAGGCTGGTGGGCTCGTCGGACAGGGTGGTCAGCGGGATGTCGTACAGGCTCATCGGGCTCTCCTGGGCAGGAAGTAGGCAATGCCTACGAGCTTAGGGGGTAGCTTGCCGATCCTGCCGGGTCCTCGCGTTCCGGGTCGGCCTACGCGTCCGGGCCGACCAGCGCGTCCGCCGGGTCGTTGACCGGCTGCGGCATGCCCGTCAGGTCCATGACGAAGAGAGGTATCCCGAGATCGTCCGCTCGGGCCCGGGCGTCCTCCGTATAGCCCGCGAGCGCGAAGTAGACGCTGGTCGCGGAGGCCGTCAGCCCGTTCAGCCAGACGCACTCCACCGCCCGCAGCCCGGCCGGCGCCGTGGTCGGGTCCACCTGGGCCACCAGGCCCGGAGCCCGCAGGTCCACGGTCGCCGCGGGGATCGGGCGTCCGTCTGGCTGCCGTACGTCCCGGAAGCCGAGCCAGCGCAGGTACAGCGCGGCCGTGGCCACCGCGTCGCGGGCCGTACGGATGGTCACCGGCCGGAACGCGGGGCGCGGCACGGGCGGGGCCGGCGGCGGCGGAATGTGCGCCGGACGCCCCTCGGCGGCCCCGCCCGCCCCGCCGGTGGTCCCGCTCACCGGGCCTCCCGCCGGGCCGCTCACCGGGCCTCCCGCCGGCCACGGCCCGGCGCCGTCCGGGTCCGTCCGGGCGCCCACCGGGGACGAGCCGGTCGCCGACGAGCCGGTCGCCGACGAGCCGGCCGGGCCCGCCGGGGACCCCGTCCCCTCCAGCGGGTGCACCGGAATGAGGACCACCGTTCCGCACGAACCGCAGCCCAGCTCCGGATGCGGCCATTCGCTCTCCCGGCCGCAGGTCGTGCAGCGCACCGTCACCCAGGTGTCCGACCACGTCCGGTGGGTCAGCGGAACCGGCGGCGCCGACAGGTCCAGCGGGGGATGGACCGGGCTTCCGCAGGCGCAGGGGAAGACCGGGGCGGTGTAGCCGTTCTCGCGCAGGCACGCCGGGCAGCGCACCGGTACCGCTTCCGCCATGAGACCTGGACCCCCTCCGTCGCTGTGCGTAGGTCCATGCTCCACCACCGGCGACCGCCGAGGGGTGGCCGTGCGCCTTTTCCGGGGGATTCCCGTCGACGGATCAGTGATTTGTACAAGTCGGCGACCGACTTGCGGCTTTTCATGCCTTCCGGGGTCCCCTACCGCCTTGACGTCGCAGGAGTCGCCGCTTAGCTTGTTCCGTATAGCAGAACAAAACTTCCGGATTACGGAAAAGCCTGACCGCCAGACCCGCAGGAGAACTCGATGCCTCGTATGACAGCCGCCGCCGCTGCAGTGGAGATCCTCAAGCTCGAGGGTGTCGAACAAGCGTTCGGCGTCCCCGGTGCTGCGATCAACCCGTTCTACCGCGAGCTCAAGAACGTGGGCGGCATCGCGCACACCCTCGCCCGCCACGTCGAGGGCGCTTCGCACATGGCCGAGGGCTACACGCGTGCCAAGGCGGGCAACATCGGTGTCTGCATCGGTACTTCGGGCCCGGCCGGCACCGACATGATCACCGGCCTGTACTCGGCGATCGCGGACTCGATCCCGATCCTCTGCATCACCGGTCAGGCCCCGGTCTCGAAGCTCCACAAGGAGGACTTCCAGGCCGTCGACATCGCCTCGATCGCCAAGCCGGTCACCAAGAAGGCCACGACCGTCCTGGAGGCCGCGCAGGTCCCGGGTGTGTTCCAGGAGGCCTTCCACCTGATGCGCTCCGGCCGTCCGGGCCCGGTCCTGATCGACCTCCCGATCGACGTCCAGCTGACCGAGATCGAGTTCGACCCGGAGACCTACTCTCCGCTGCCGGTCTACAAGCCGCAGGCCACCCGCGCCCAGGCCGCGAAGGCCCTGCAGTTCCTGCTGGAGTCCGAGCGTCCGCTGATCGTCGCCGGTGGCGGCATCATCAACGCCGACGCCTCCGACCTGCTGGTCGAGTTCGCCGAGCTGGTGGGCGTCCCCGTCATCTCCACCCTGATGGGCTGGGGCACCATCCCGGACGACCACGAGCTGGCCGCCGGCATGGTCGGTGTGCAGACCGCGCACCGCTACGGCAACGCGACGTTCCTGGAGTCGGACTTCGTCCTCGGCATCGGCAACCGCTGGGCCAACCGTCACACCGGTTACAACCTGGACGCCTACACCAAGGGCCGCAAGTTCGTCCACGTCGACATCGAGCCCACCCAGCTCGGCAAGATCTTCGCCCCGGACTTCGGCATCGCCTCCGACGCCAAGGCCGCGCTGGAGCTCTTCATCGAGATCGCCAAGGAGCTCAAGGCCGAGGGCAAGCTGCCGGACTTCTCCGCCTGGACCGCCTCGGCCCAGGACCGCAAGGCGACCCTGCAGCGCCGTACGCACTTCGACAACATCCCCCTGAAGCCGCAGCGCGTCTACGAGGAGATGAACAAGGCGTTCGGTCCCGAGACCCGCTACGTCACCACCATCGGCCTCTCCCAGATCGCGGCGGCGCAGTTCCTGCACGTCTACCGCCCGCGCAACTGGATCAACTGCGGCCAGGCCGGCCCCCTCGGCTGGACCATCCCGGCCGCCATCGGTGCCGCCACCGCGGAGCCGGAGACCCCGATCGTCGCGCTGTCCGGCGACTACGACTTCCAGTTCATGATCGAGGAGCTGGCGGTCGCCGCCCAGCACAAGGTCCCCTACGTCCACGTCCTCGTGAACAACGCCTACCTGGGCCTGATCCGTCAGGCGCAGGGTGGCCTGGGCATCAACTTCGAGGTCAACCTCGAGTTCGAGAACATCAACACCCCCGAGCTGGGTGTCTACGGTGTCGACCACGTCAAGGTCGCCGAGGGCCTGGGCGTCAAGGCCATCCGCGTCACCGACCCGGACAAGCTGGGCGAGGCCTTCGAGGAGGCCAAGAAGCTGGCCCAGGAGTTCCAGGTCCCGGTCGTCGTCGAGGCCATCCTGGAGCGCATCACCAACATCGCGATGAGCAAGACGGTCGACATGAGCGACGTCACCGAGTTCGAAGAGCTCGCGACGGAGCCGGGCCACGCCCCGACCGCGATCAAGGCCCTGCAGGTCTGATCGACAGCGGCAGAACGACGGCCCCCGTCCCTCCTTCCGGAGGGGCGGGGGCCGTTCGCGTCGTCCCCACGCGGCGCCGAGCCCTCAGGGCACCTGCGGGAACCGGACGGGGACGGCGAGCACCCTGACGTCGGCCCGCTTCCCCGACGGGCCCGGGCCGCACCACAGGACGAGCTCCTTCATGTCCGGGGTGACGTACGGCGCGTCCGTTCGGGGCGTCGTCGCGTGCGTCGGCCGCCGCTCGCCCGGGCTGAGCGGCCCGGCGCAGCACACTGGCCGGGCCCCGCAGCCGCTGCGGGGCCGGTGGAGAGCGAGGTGGCCGGGTGACGCGGGCTTCGGCGGGCGGGCAGGGCGAGCAGGGCGGGCAGGGCGCGCAAGGCAGGCGGGGCGGCCGCGGCGACGGGGGCGCGGACGGCGCGGACGGCTCGGACGTCGAGCTCGGGGGCTACCGCCAGGAGCTGAAGCGCACGCTGGGCTCCTTCCAGGTGTTCGCGATCTCCTTCGCCTTCATCTCGGTGGCGGTCGGCGTCTTCGCGACCTACGACGAAGTGCTGCGCAGCTCCGGGCCGGTGGGCATCTGGCTCTGGCCGATCGCGGCCGTGGGGCAGACCCTGGTGGCGTTGGTGGTCGCCCAGTTCGCGGCCCGCATCCCGCTCAGCGGCTCCTCGTACCAATGGGCGTCCCGGCTGGCCGGCCCGCGGATCGGTTGGTGGTTCGGCTGGCTGACCTTCTGTTACCTCGCGATCGCCGTCGTGGCCATCGACAACGCGCTCGCGAGCCAGGCGTTCATGCCCCTGTTCGGCATCGCGGCGGACGAGGACACCGCCCGCGTGATCACCCTGGTGGTGCTGCTCGTCCAGGCCGTTCTCGCCATCGCCTCGATGCGCCTGGTCGGTTGGATCAACTCGGCGGCGGTGGGGCTCGAAGTGGTGCTCGTCGTCGTGGTGTCGATCGCCCTCGCCGTCGCCGTGGCGGTCACGGGCGGCGGCGAGGCGGGCAACCTCACCTCGCGGGGCGTGGCCGCCCACGCGCCCGACTACTTCGGCGTCGGGGGCGGGCTGATGCTGGCGATGATCATGGGGCTCGCCACCCTCGTGGGCTTCGACTCCGCGGCGAACCTCGCCGAGGAGGCCAAGGACCCCCACCGCACCGTGCCCCGCGCGATCGTGGGGTCGGTCGTCGCCGCGGGGATCCTCGGCATGGTCTTCCTGATCACGCTCACCCTCGCGATCGAGGACCTCCCGCGGATCAGCGCCGAGGGTTCGCCGGTCGCGGCGATCATGCGCGACCGCCTCGGTGCGGTCGCCGAGCAGGTGCTCCTCGTGGCGATCTCGTTCGCGTTCTTCGGCGCCGGGATCGTGGTGATGGTCGCCTGCTCGCGGCTGGTCTACGCGATGTCCCGCGACGCCCGCTTCCCCGCCTCCCGGCTGATGCGCCGCGTCGACCCCCGTACGAGCACACCGGTCCCGGCGACCTTGTTGATCTTCGCGATCGGGTGCCTGCTGATGGTCGCGCTGCCCGGCGCCGCGCTGCTGGAGCTGATCACGGCGTCCACGATCCTGCCCGCCCTCATCTACGGATCGACGGTCGTCCTCTACCTGGCGGTGCGCGGCAGGTTGACCCGCCGGAAGGGCGCTTTCGACCTCGGCGCCTTCGAACTGCCGGTCGCGGTCTGCGCGCTCGCCTGGACCCTGCTCGCGCTGTTCGTCCTCGTGACCCCGGGGGAGGCGCGGGTTCCCGTGGTGGTCGTGGTCGGACTGCTCGTCCTGGGCGGGCTGTTCTTCCTCGGTCTGCTCGTCCTCGACCGTGGGGCGCTGGAGAGCGAGCCGGGCGGTGACACCCGCTGGTAGGCCTGCCGTGCACCGGCGCGGACGGTGGACGTCGCCGACATGACAAAGCGCCGAGTCACGGGACCGTCCGTGACTCGGCGCTCTGGTTGTTGCCGCCCGACGGTGCGAGGCTGGCGCGACAGGACGTTCGCACCGCCGGGCGGGGTATGTGGGGAGGTGGGGTCCTCCGCATGCAGGGGGCTCTGTGCGTAGCCCCTGTACGAAGAGGACGGGGATTGGCTGGGACCGTGGCGGGCGGGCGACGAGAACTCCGGCGTCGTCTCCCTCAGGTCAAGAGACGGGCCTCGGAACCCATTACCACCGCACTGGCTCGCTCGCTCGCCACGGTCCTCGTCCTGCCCTCACCGTGTACCACCCCTCATCCGGGTCCACGGGTCGGGCTGAGCACCCGGGGCCTGACCTCCCGTCAGGCCCCCGGTACATCTTGGGTGGCTCAGGCGTCGCGCAGGGCGCGGACGGCCTCCTCGACGCGCTTGCCGTAGTCGGCGTCGGCGGCGTGGAAGTGAGCCAGGTTCTTCTCGATGACGTCCTCGAGGGTGACCTGAGACAGACCGCCGGCGATGTTCGCCACCAGACGCTGCTTCTCGGCCTCGGACATCAGGCGGTAGAGCTCACCGGCCTGGAAGAAGTCGTCGTCCTTGGTGTGGGCCGGGGCCTCGTGGGTGCCCGTGTAGCCGGAGACGGCCTTCGGGGCGCCCAGCGCCAGACCGGTCTCGGCCGGACCCTGGTACGAGTTGGGCTCGTAGTTCTTGTCGTGGCGCGAGCCGTTGCGCAGCGCCATGACACCGTCGCGGCCGTAGTTGTCGGCCTTCGTCGCCTTCGGGGCGTTGACCGGCAGCAGGGTGTGGTTCACACCGAGGCGGTAGCGCTGGGCGTCGGCGTACGCGAACAGGCGGCCCTGGAGCATCTTGTCCGGCGAGGCGGTGATGCCCGGGACGAAGTTGTTCGGGGAGAACGCGGACTGCTCGACCTCGGCGAAGACGTTGTCCGGGTTGCGGTCGAGGACCAGACGGCCCACGCGCTGCAGCGGGTAGTCGCTGTGCGGCCACACCTTGGTGAGGTCGAACGGGTTGAAGCGGTAGTCCGCGGCCTCGGCGGCGGGCATGATCTGCACGTACAGGGTCCACGAGGGGTTCACACCGCGCTCGATGGCCTGCAGCAGGTCGGTCTGGTGCGAGTTCGCGTCCTTGCCGACGAGCTCGGCGGCCTGCTCGCCCGAGAGGCTGCGGATGCCCTGGTTCGTCTTGAAGTGGTACTTGACGAAGAAGGCCTCGCCCTGCTCGTTGGTCCACTGGTACGTGTGGGAGCCGTAGCCGTTCATGTGACGGTACGACGCCGGGATACCGCGGTCACCCATGAGCCAGGTGATCTGGTGCGTCGCCTCGGGGGCGTGCGCCCAGAAGTCCCAGACGTTGTCCGGCTCCTGCTTGCCCGTGAAGGGGTCGCGCTTCTGGGAGTGGATGAAGTCGGGGAACTTGATCGGGTCCTTGATGAAGAACACCGGGGTGTTGTTGCCGACGAGGTCGTAGTTACCCTCTTCGGTGTAGAACTTGAGGGCGAAGCCGCGCGGGTCGCGGACCGCGTCCGCGCCGCCGAGCGAGTCGGCGACGGTGGAGAACCGCAGGAAGGTCTCGGTCTTCTTGCCGACCGTGTTCAGGAACGCGGCGCTGGTGTACGCGGTGACGTCGTCGGTCACCTCGAAGTAGCCGTACGCGGCCGAGCCGCGGGCGTGCACCACGCGCTCCGGGATGCGCTCACGGTTGAAGCGGGCGAGCTTCTCCAGGAGCTGCTGGTCCTGGACCAGGAGCGGGCCACCGACGCCGGCGGTGGCGGAGTTCTGATTGTCGGCGACCGGGGCGCCGGACTCGGTCGTCAGCGTGCGCTTCGACATGGTGACCTTCCGTACGGGGTAACTGCTGACGGAAAGCGTCTTCCGTCATGCGGAACAGCCTAAATTCGGCACGAACTAAACGTCAACAGTTTGTTGAACGAAGTTGAAGTGTGAGTGGTGATCCGGACGGCGCCGGCACTTGGGCGCGACAGGACAGGTGTCAGCACCGGCGCCATCCGGAAACTCAGGTCCCCTACGAGAGGGGGGAGGTGCTCAGATCTGAGCGCCGGAGAGGCGCTCGACCGCACGGAGCAGGGCGGAGTGGTCCAGGCCGCCGTCACCCTGGGCGCGCAGCGAGGCGACCAGCTGGGCGACGACCGCGCCGACCGGAAGGGCCGCACCGACGTTGCGGGCGGCGTCGGTGACGATGCCCATGTCCTTGTGGTGCAGGTCGATCCGGAAACCGGGCTTGAAGTCGCGGTTCAGGAAGTTGTCCTTCTTGCGGGTCAGGACCGTGGAGCCGGCCAGACCGCCGTTGAGGACGTCCAGGGCGGCCTGGAGGTTCACGCCGGACTTCTCGAGGAAGACGACGGCCTCGGCGCACGCCTGGATGTTCACCGCGACGATGAGCTGGTTGGCGGCCTTCACCGTCTGGCCGGAGCCGTGCGGGCCGCACAGGACGATGACCTTGCCGAGGGCTTTGAGGACCGGCAGGGCCTCGTCGAAGTCGGCCTGCTCGCCACCCACCATGATCGACAGGACGGCCTCGATGGCGCCGGCCTCGCCGCCGGACACCGGGGCGTCGATGACGCGGATGCCCTTGGCGGCGGCGTTCTTCGCGAGGTCGATCGAGGTCTGCGGGGTGATCGACGACATGTCGATGATCAGCGCACCGGACTTCGCGTTCTCCAGGATGCCGTTCTCACCGTAGGAGATGGCCTCGACCTGCGGGGAGGCGGGCACCATCGTGACGATGACGTCGGCGTCGGCCACGGCCTCGGCGATCGAGCCGGCCGCGGCGCCACCGGCGGCGGCCAGGCGGTCCAGCTTGTCCTGCTCCAGGGTGAAGCCGGTGACCGAGTAGCCGGCCTTGAGGAGGTTCTCGGCCATGGGGGAGCCCATGATTCCGAGACCGATCCAGGCAATCTTGGGGAGGTTGCTCATGATGAGGGTCCTTCTCTTAATGCTTTGTACGAAAAGTGCGTGAAGTGCCTGGCTGATCGCCCGGACTTTGTCCGTCTACTTCGCGGCGCGAGCCTCGGCCGGCAGCCATGCGAAGGAGGCGGCAGCGTCGGCGGCCTTGTACTCCAGGCCTACGTAGCCCTCGTATCCGGCCTTCTTCAGCTGGTCGAGCAGCTCCTCGAGGGGCAGCTCGCCGGTGCCGGGGGCACCGCGACCCGGCTTGTCCGCGATCTGGACGTGCCCGGTCTTGGCGGCGTACTTTTCGATGACCTCGGAGAGGTCCTCATCGTTCATCGCCAGGTGGTACAGGTCGAGCAGGAACTTGGCGTTGCCGAGGCCGGTGGCCTCGTTCACCTTGTCCACGACCTCGATGCCGGCCGGTGCGCTCACCAGGGGGTAGAGCGGCGACTCGGGCTTGTTGAGGGTCTCGATCAGGAGGATCGCGCCGACGCGGTCCGCGGCCTGAGCCGCCACGACCAGGTTCTTCAGCGCGAGCTCGTCCTGGACGGACGGCTCCACGCCTTCGACGCGGTTGCCGTACAGGGCGTTCAGCGCCTTGCAGCCCACCGAGGCCGCGAAGTCCGCGGCCACGTTGATGTTGGCGTTGAAGCGCTCCGACTCCGTACCGGGTACCGAGACCGCGCCGCGGTCCGGGCCCGGCAGTTGGCCGGCGTAGAAGTTCAGTCCCACCAGCTGGGTGCCGGCGTCCTCAAGAGCCTTCTTGAGAGCGTCGAGTTCCGACTGTGCGGGGGTGGGGGTCTCGATCCAGGGCCACCACAGCTCGACCGCCGTGAAGCCCGCTGCGGCGGCAGCCGCGGGACGCTCCAGAAGCGGGAGTTCCGTGAAGAGGATCGACAGGTTCACATCGAAGCGCTGGTCCGTGTATCCCATGAGGGGTGTGCGCTCCTTCCGTATTGCGGAAGTTATTTTCTGTCTGATGGAAGATTGCATGGGGTTCCGCGTGGATGTCAAGTGCGGACTGCCGGAAAATCGTGACCGCGGGGTAGCTTGACGGCGTGCGATTGAGAGTGGAGTTCACGACCGAGCCCTTCGATCTGGAAGAGGCTCCTGCCCATGCCGTGGCGGCCCGCGAGGTCATCCAGAAGGCCCAGCTGGACGCGGTGGACGTCGGCCCGTTCGGAAACACCGCCGAGGGCGAGGCCGACCGGGTGCTGGCCGCGGTAGGGGCGCTGCTGCGCGACTCCCTGGAGGCCGGCGCCACGCGTGTCTCGCTCCAGGTCAATGTGATCGGGGAGGAGATGTCATGACCGAGCCCCGCGACCACCCCTTCGTCACCGCGGTCAAGCCGCTGGTGGACGCCATGGGCGGCGAGCTGATGGATCCGGCCCTGGCGCAGCCCGACGACGTCGTCCTCGCCTGGGAGGGTCAGGACCTGCTGGCCGTGCGCCTGCCGCAGCTCTCGGACTCGCTGGACCACATCCTTGCGGCCCTGGAGCGTCGGTACGGCGTACCGTTGGCCCAGCTCGACCGGAAGTCCAAGCAGGATGTCGTGCGGATACTGGAGGCGCGGGGCGCCTTCTCCGTACGACACGGCGTGGAAACGGTCGCGGGCGCCCTGGGTGTCAGCCGCTTCACCGTCTACAACTACCTGAACCGGGATTCGAACGCTCCGAAGGGCGCCCGTAAAAGCACCCAGGAGTGAACGAAGGCTGACCCACCGTGACGAGCCGCCGCCCAATTCACCCGGGCGGCGGCTTTTGTGTACGGGAAGTTTCAACAAAGTGTTGACGCCGTGTTGTCGAGGGCGTTAGCTATGCGCAGCCCGTCAAAGCAACAACAGGCCACGGAGGCCTACCGTGACTTCGAGTCCGACCCCGGGTCTCACCCGGTTCAACACCTTGGACGACAGCGCGGCCACGGCCGAGCTGCACGAGGTGTGCGCCAGTTCGGCGTGGGGGAGCAAGATGCTCGCCCAGCGCCCCTTCGCCACCGCAGATTCCCTGTTCGCCGCGAACGAAGCCGCCATGGCGGAGCTCACCGCGGACGACCTGGGCGAAGCGATGGGAGGCCACGCGCCGATCGGCCGGCCGAAGCCGGGAGACCCGACCTCCGCCCGCGAGCAGCGTGGCATGGCCGGCGCCTCGGAGGAGCTCAAGACCGAGCTCCTCGAACTGAACCTGGCCTACCAGGACAAGTTCGGCCACGTCTTCCTCATCTGTGCCACCGGTGCGACCGGTGAGTTCATGCGTGACGCGGTCAAGGTCCGGATCGACAACTCGCCGGAGCAGGAGCGGGAGATCGCCCGCGGCGAGCTCGTCAAGATCAACAAGATCCGCCTCACCCGCCTCGTCGAACTCGCAGAAGGAGCGTGACCATGAGCACCGAGACCACCGCGTCGGTGTCCACGCACATCCTGGACACCAGCATCGGCAAGCCCGCCGAGGGCGTCGCCATCTCCCTGTCGGCCCGCACGGGCCTCGACGGCGAGTGGGCGGCCCTGGGCGGCTCAGCCACCGATGCGGACGGGCGCTGCAAGGATCTGCCCGCCCTGCCGGAGGGCACCACACACGTGCGTCTCGACTTCGAGACCGAGACGTACTTCTCCAAGAAGCAAGCCGCCGAGGCACAGCAGGACGCCCCCCGCGTAAGGGACAGCGGTCCGTTCTTCCCCGAGGTCACCATCACCTTCGCGGTGAACCCGGGCGAGCACTACCACGTACCGCTGCTGCTCAACCCGTTCGGCTACTCCGTTTACCGAGGGAGCTAGCATGGCCACCATTCTGGGCCAGAACCAGTACGGCAAAGCAGAGAACCGCGTAGTCAAGATCACGCGGGACGGCGACACCCACCACATCAAGGACCTGAACGTCTCGGTCGCCCTCTCCGGCGACATGGACGACGTCCACTACTCCGGCTCGAACGCCAACTGCCTTCCGACGGACACCACCAAGAACACGGTGTACGCGTTCGCCAAGGAGTACGGCATCGAGTCCGCCGAGCAGTTCGGCATCCACCTGGCGCGTTGGTTCGTGAACAGCCAGGAGCCGATCCAGCGTGCGCGCATCCGGATCGAGGAGTACGCCTGGGACCGGATCGCCACCTCGGACGCCAACTCCAAGTTCATCGGCTCCGACGAGGTGAACCACTCCTTCGTCCGCCAGGGCATGGAGACCCGCGTCACCCAGATCACGTACGACGGCACGAACTGGGAGGTCATCTCCGGCCTCAAGGACCTCGTCGTCATGAACTCCACGAACTCCGAGTTCTGGGGTTACGTGAAGGACAAGTACACGACGCTGAAGGAGGCCTACGACCGCATCCTGGCCACCCAGGTGTCGGCTCGCTGGCGCTTCAACTGGTCGGACGACGAGCAGCGGATGCCCAACTGGGAGAAGTCCTACGCCGAGGTCCGCAAGCACATGCTGCAGGCCTTCGCGGAGACCTACTCCCTGTCGCTGCAGCAGACCCTGTACCAGATGGGTTCGCGCATCATCAACCACCGTTCGGAGATCGACGAGGTCCGCTTCTCGCTCCCGAACAAGCACCACTTCCTCGTCGACCTGGAGCCCTTCGGCCTCAAGAACGACAACGAGGTGTACTTCGCCGCGGACCGTCCCTACGGTCTGATCGAGGCGACCGTTCTCCGCGACGGGGTCGACGCCCGTATTCCCGTGGACATGACCAACCTCTGACGCGGCCCGCGCGTCCCGGGGCCCCGCAGTGGCCCCGGGACCGCGCGACACCCCACAACTTGCTGAATCGGCACCCGGACGTATCACACGGGGCGGCAGTACTGTCAGCTGTCAAGGCCCCCGGCTCCGGCACTCAAATATCCTGGGTCTTGCCGTGCCCGCACCGCCACTGAAAGCACGAGGAAGTCCCATGGCAGCATCGGCAGCCCATGACAGCGTGGTCGAGCGCATCGTCATCGAAAACTGTGCGATCGCGACGGTCGACGCCGACGACACCGAGTACGCCTCGGGCCACGTCGTCATCGCCGGCACCAGGATCGAGTCCATCGGCGCGGGCAAGGCCCCCGAGAACCTCGACAACGTCGTCCGCCGGATCGACGGCACCGGGCACCTCGTGACCCCCGGTCTGGTCAACACGCACCACCACTTCTACCAGTGGATCACGCGTGGTCTGGCCACCGACCACAACCTCTTCAACTGGCTCGTCGCGCTGTACCCGACGTGGGCGCGCATCGACGAGCAGATGACGTACACGGCCGCGCAGGGCTCCCTCGCCGCGATGGCCAAGGGTGGTGTGACCACCGCGATGGACCACCACTACGTCTTCCCCAAGGGCTCCGGCGACCTGTCCGGCTCGATCATCCGCGCCGCGTCCGAGATGGGTGTCCGCTTCACCCTCGCCCGCGGCTCGATGGACCGCAGCGTGAAGGACGGCGGCCTGCCGCCGGACCACGCCGTCGAGACCCTCGAAGGCGCGCTCGCCGACACCGAGGCGACCGTCAAGAAGTTCCACGACGCCTCCTTCGACTCGATGACCCAGGTCGCCGTCGCCCCGTGCTCCCCCTTCTCGGTCTCCACCGAGCTGCTGAGGCAGGGCGCCGAGCTGGCCCGCCGGCTGGGCGTACGCATGCACACGCACGGCTCCGAGACGGTCGAGGAGGAGCAGTTCTGCAAGGAACTGTTCGGCATGGGCCCGACCGACTACTTCGAGTCGACCGGCTGGCTCGGCGAGGACGTGTGGATGGCGCACAGCGTCCACATGAACGACTCCGACATCGCCGCGTTCGCCCGTACCAAGACCGGTGTCGCGCACTGCCCGTCCTCCAACGCCCGTCTGGCCGCCGGCATCGCCCGTGTCCCGGACATGCTCGCCGCCGGTGTCCCGGTCGGCCTCGGCGTGGACGGCACCGCCTCCAACGAGTCCGGTGAGCTGCACACCGAGCTGCGCAACGCGCTGCTGATCAACCGCCTGAACCCGGTCCACCGCGAGCGCGCCCTGAACGCGCGCCAGGCCCTGCGCCTCGGTACCTACGGCGGCGCCCAGGTCCTCGGCCGCAGCGACAACATCGGTTCGCTGGAGGTCGGCAAGTGCGCCGACCTGGTGCTGTGGAACCTGAACACCTTCCTGCACTCCTCGATCGCCGACCCGGTCACCGCACTGGTCTTCGGCGCGGCGGCCCCGGTCACCGCGTCGTTCGTGGGCGGCAAGCAGATCGTCGAGAACAACCGTCTCCTCTTCGCCGACGAGGACGCCATCGCCGTGTCCACGCGGGCAGAGGCCCAGCGCCTCGCGCGGAGCTCCGCGCAGGGCTGATCCCACGGAGTCCGGCCGGGGGGGACGGCCCCCGGCCGGCGGCCGCGGACCCGAGCGGGGTCCGTGGGCAGCCGTTCCCGGGTAGCGCCTGAGGAGATCCGAAGGCGCCCCGGGAGCGGTGACTCGCGAAATTCGACCCGCGGCGCGCGTCTCGCGCCCTTGCCGCGGCACCTCCAGCTCACGATCCGGTCCGGCACACGCCGGGGGTCCTGAGCCGCATCACAGCGCGGAACCGATGATCGGGCGACTCGTTTCCGCACCCCTTGGGACAAGCATGCGCACCACCACAACCGCATACAGGCTCGACTCGCACCGCTGTTGCACCACCTCCAAGACACCACGTCCCTGCCGGCGTGTTCAACCGAACGGAGGAAGCCGTGGCCCAGGCGCCCAGGTTTCGCAAAGACGCAGTCGCAGTACCGGGGGAACCGGGAGGACCGGTGGAACCGCAGGAGAGGCATCCGGTCGATGAGACCCTGCCTCCGCTGAAGATGTTCACGAGCGGCCTGCAGCACGTGGCCGCCATGTACGCGGGTGTCGTGGCCCCGCCCATGATCGTCGGACCGGCCGTCGGGCTCTCCGCGACGGAGACCGCGTTCCTGATGGGCGCCTCGCTCTTCACCGCAGGTCTCGCCACCCTCCTCCAGACCCTCGGGTTCTGGAAGATCGGCGCCAAACTCCCCTTCGTCAACGGCGTTTCCTTCGCCGGCGTGACCCCGATGATCGCGATCGGCAAGGGGGAGGGGGAGAACGCCCTCCCCATCATCTTCGGCGCGATCATCGTCGCGGGGATCGTCGGCTTCTTCGCCGCCCCCTACTTCGGCAAGCTCGTCCGCTTCTTCCCGCCGGTCGTGACGGGTACGGTCATCACCCTCATCGGCGTCTCGCTGCTGCCCGTCGCCTTCAACTGGTCGCAGGGCGGCAACCGCACCGCCACCGATTACGGCTCCATGCGCAACATCGGCATGGCCGCCGTCACGCTGGTGATCGTCCTGCTGATGCGCAAGTTCCTGCGCGGCTTCCTCCAGCAGATATCCATCCTGCTCGGCCTGGTCGCCGGCACCCTCATCGCCCTCCCGCTCGGCATGACCAGCTTCGACGCCGTCAAGAACGCCTCGGTGGTCGGCTTCCCGACCCCCTTCCACTTCGGCGCTCCCCAGTTCCAGGTCGCGGCCATCATCTCGATGTGCATCGTCATGCTGGTCTGCATGACCGAGTCCACCGCCGACATCCTGGCGCTGGGCAAGATCGTCGGCCGGCCGGCGGACGCGAGGACGATCGAGGGCGGTCTGCGCGCCGACACCCTCGGCAGCGCGCTCAGCCCGCTGTTCAGCGGGTTCATGTGCAGCGCCTTCGCCCAGAACATCGGCCTGGTCGCCATGACCAAGGTGCGCAGCCGCTTCGTCGTCGCAGCGGGCGGCGGGATCCTGATCCTGCTGGGCCTGTGTCCGATGGCGGCCTCCGTCATCGGCGTGGTCCCGCTGCCGGTGCTCGGCGGCGCCGGCATCGTCCTCTTCGGCTCGGTCGCGGCCAGCGGCATCCAGACCCTGGCCGGGGCGGCCATGGAGAAGGGCGAGAACGCCCTGATCGTCGCCGCCGCCGTGGGCATCGGTCTGATCCCGATCGCCGCGCCGGACTTCTACCACGCCTTCCCGAAGGACCTGCTGGTCGTCCTCGACTCCGGCATCAGCACCGGGTGCGTGGTGGCGATCGTGCTGAACCTGGCCTTCAACCACCTCGGTGCCAGAAAGGGCGCGGCCTCGGGGGCCGCGGCGGACCCGGTACCGGTGCACTGACGCCCGGCCCGCCCGGCCCGCCCGGCCCGTCCGGGCAGCACGGCGGCGCGTACGCCACCCACTGCGGGTGTGGCGTGCGCGCCGCCGTTTTCCGTGCCCGTGCCCGTGCCCCGCTCAGCAGGTCGAGTGGAAGAGTCCGCCGACCCGCTCCTCCAGGGCCAGCCGGTTGTAGATCTCCACGGCCTCGGGCGTCGGTGCGACGTGCACCTCGACCCCGGCCGCCCGGATCACCTCCAGCGTCCCCGGTGCCACCCCGAGGCGGCTCTCCATGCCCTGGCCGAGCACCACGGCTGTCACCCCGAGGTCGAGGAGTTCGCGTACCTCCTGCGGCGCGATGCCGGGATCGTGTCGCGTACCGTGCTCGGACCAGTCCCAGGGACGGCCACCGCCCGGGTAGAGCCTCATGTCCTTGCCGGGGGCCAGCCCCTCGGCCTCGATCCGACCCCACGAGAGGTGCGTGACGCGCGGGGACCGGTCGGCGGCCGGGGCGGGCGCCGGGGGAGTCCACAGCATCAGGTTGCTCATCAGCTCGGCCTGTTCGATCGCGTCGTCCAGGGCGTGGTGCGTGTGGCGGCGCCGCGACAGCAGTTCGCGCGGCATCCGGCCCTTCACGGCGGCCCGTAGCGGCACCCGCGCCTTCGTCGCGTAGAGGGTCTTCATGTCCATGCAGCCGGAGTGGCCGAAGGGGCTGTCCCCGCCGAACCGGATCAGGTACCAGTACAGGAAGGTCCAGTCGAAGGAGGCCGGGTAGCCGCACATCACCGGCTGCGCCCCCGCGGACACCTCCCGGACCCAGGCGCGGAACTCGGCCATGGCGACCGTCGGATCGGCGCCCTCCCGCACCAGGCGGTCGCGGTCCAGCCCGCTGACGGCCAGCGCCTCGGGCACGAACTCCTCGCTGATGGGCCGCAACTCCCGATAGAAGGTCAGCTGTTCGGGATCGGCGGCCGTATACGACGCGCCGTCCTGGCGGCCCGCGACCGAGGCCCCGAAACTGATCATCGAATACGGTCCGGGGATGGGGCCGTCGGCCTCGATGTCGACGGAGATGTAGAGACTGGGACGTGCGTCACGGGCTGCCATGGGCCCGAGCATGTCAGTCGATCACCCGCCGATCACGCCCTTTTCCGGGGGCCACGGAGTGCGGAATCGACGCCCGGCGGTCCCCGGGGGACGATGGGAAGCGGGGTGCCTCGGACCGAAGGAACAGTCATGTTCGAAAACAGCAGGGCATTCAGCGGATTCGCGGTCGACGACCTGGACAAGGCCAGGGAGTTCTACGGCACGACGCTCGGCCTGAACGTCTCGCGGGACGAGGAGATGGGACTGCTGCGCCTGGACCTCGCGGGCGGCACCACGGTCATGATCTACCCGAAGGAGGACTTCAGCCCCGCGACCTACACGATCTTGAACTTTCCGGTGGACGACGTCGAACGGGCCGTCGACGAGCTCACCGCCGGCGGTGTCGCGTTCGAGCGCTACGAGGGCTTCGACGCGGACGCCAAGGGCATCGTCCACGGCGATGACGGCATGCCCACCATCGCCTGGTTCAAGGACCCGGCCGGCAACATCCTGTCCGTGCTGACGGGCCCCGACACGCCCTGAACACCCACGCGCACCGGCTAGTACACCCGCGCGTCGGCGTGCTCGCGGACCGCGATCCTGGCCAGCTTCGTCAGCATCATGCCGTTGCGGATCGCGACGATGTAGTCCACCGGCAGTCCGTGCATCCGGGTGCCGGGTCCCCGCAGGGGGTGCCAGTCGAGGGTGAAGAGGGTGTTCTCGCCCCAGGCCTCCAGATGCATCGCGATGCGCGCCGCCCCGAAGGGCTCGGCCCTCGCCTCCAGTTCCAGCCGACGCTCCGGCTCGCACTTACGGACGACGCACGTGTCGTCCAGGGTGAGGGGGCCGGAGCCGACCCGGACCTTGAGCCGGGCCCCCACCTGCGGCCAGTGCGGATCCGCGGCGAGGACCGCTTGAGTTCCCGTCACCCACTCGCCGTAGCGGTGGCCGTCGGCCAACAGGCCCCAGACCTCGGACGGCGTGCTCAGGATGAGGCGGCGGTTCCGGGCCACGCCGATCACGCTCCTTCCGGATCCGGCGCGCCGCGTCGGGCCCGCGGTCCGTCGCCCGGTCCGTCACCCCAGACTCGTGCCGAAAGGCCGCTCGCGCAGTCCCACTGACCCGAACGGGCGCCCGAGCCGGCACCCGGGTGGGCTCCACCGGGCGCCGCCTCGCCCGGTGGAGCCCGCACAGGGGGCCTCCTAGGAGGCCGGGGTCAAGAACATGCCCGTCTGGTCCGCGCCCGCGGTGTTCTTGCAGCTGAAGCCGGAGCTCGCGGGCTGGGCCACGACCAGGGCGAGGCAGCGCCCCGCGGCCAGCTGGCCGAAGTAGTTCGGGTGCATGGACTCCTGGATCAGCCCCTGCGTCTCGTTGTTGTCGATCCAGCGCGCCCACTCGCTCGTCTTCGCCGAGGCCGGCACCGAGGAGGTCACCAGCTTGCTCGCCTTCGCGCACACCTCGCGGCCCTGCATCATGTCCCGCAGGTCCAGGAACTGCACGCCCTTGGCCGCCGCGACGCCCTTGATCCGGTTCGCTATCTGCGGCACGAGCGAGTCCCGCGCCCAGTCGGAGTCCCGGTTCCAGAAGGGGCAACCGCCGGTGTTGAGCCGGCTCCAGTCGCTCTGCGTGTACCGGTTCTCCGCGCCGCGCGGGATCGGCGACGGGTAGGACTGCAGCACGATCCGGTACGAGGAGTCGGCGTATCCGGCCGCGCGCATCACGGCCCGGATCTCGTCCACGGACTTGCCGACCTTGCCCATGACCGCGTCGATCTTCTGGTCGACCCCGTACTGCTGGTCGTCGTAGCAGTACGAGTTCCACAGGACGAAGTCGAGCGCGCAGTCCGTGATGATGTCGGCGAAGCCGAGGTCGTTGCCGCCGATGGACAGGGCGATGACCTTGACGTCGTGGCTCGCGGCCACCGCGGCGAGCTGGTCGGCCTGGGGGGCCTCGCCCTTGTAGGAGACGCCGCCGTTGGAGGAGCGGAAGACGTTGTCGGAGACCGCCCCGGAGCACGCGAGGTTCACGGCGACGTCTGCGATCGCCCCGGCGCTGCGCACCTCGGCGGAGTCGGAGCGGTGACAGCCGCCGGCGGTGGTCCCGTAGACCTTGGCGGGGTCGTAGGTGCTGCCGCTGACCCAGCCCCGGTCGGTGCCGTTGCGACTTCCGCTGTTGGTCAGGCTGTTGCCCTTCCAGCGCCCGGCCTCGCCGGAGATGTAGCTGTCGCCCATGGACACCACGGCGGTGGGTCCGCTCCCCGGGCTGGCGGCGGAGGTTCCTGCTCCGCCGGCCAGCAGTGCGCTGACGGCGAGCGGCACGACCATGGCGGCCACGACCGGCCGTCGCACCCGACGGCGGTCCCGGTCCTTGCTGACGTTGCGGAATCCGATCACTGCGGAACTCCTGCGTTCGGCCACGCCGAAGTCGGCGACGACTGCGTCGCGTGGTGGGGAAGTGGGGGTACCGCCGGCCGGTGGCATCGGAAAGGTGACACGGGCCCACTTGTTACCGCTAGGTACAGTGACGTTACGAACGAGTAACGACCGACCGGTCGTTCGGGAGCTGATTCCTCCTGTTGTGGAACGCAAACGGCTCCGCCCCCGCGCCGTGAGGCGACGGGGGCGGAGCCGACGGGCTTCGACCGCTGTGCGTTTCAGCCGGATCCGGTTATCAGCCGACCAGCTGGTCGTAGGCGGGGAGGGTGAGGAAGTCCGCGTAGTCCGCGTCCAGGGAGACCTGGAGGAGAAGGTCGTGGGCCTGCTTCCACTTGCCGGCCGTGAAGGCCTCCTCGCCGACCTCGGCGCGGATGGCGGCCAGTTCCTCGGTGGCGATCTTGCGGGTCAGTTCGGCCGTGGCCGTCTCACCGTTCTCGAACACGACGCCCGCGTTGATCCACTGCCAGATCTGCGAACGCGAGATCTCGGCGGTGGCCGCGTCCTCCATCAGGCCGAAGATGCCGACGGCGCCGAGGCCGCGCAGCCACGCCTCGATGTAACGGATGCCGACCTGGACCGCATTGCGCAGGCCCTCGTACGTCGGCCGCGCGTCCAGGGAGTCGATCGCGATGAGTTCGCCCGGGGCCACCGAGACGTCCTCACGCAGCCGGTCCTTCTGGTTCGGCTTCTCGCCGAGCACCGCGTCGAAGGAGGCCATCGCGATCGGGACCAGGTCGGGGTGGGCCACCCACGAGCCGTCGAAACCGTCGCCGGCCTCGCGGTCCTTGTCGGCCTTGACCTTCTCGAAGGCGACCTTGTTGACCTCGGCGTCCTTGCGGGACGGGATGAAGGCCGCCATGCCGCCGATGGCGTGCGCGCCGCGCTTGTGGCAGGTGCGGACCAGCAGTTCGGTGTACGCCCGCATGAACGGGGCGGTCATCGTCACCGCGTTGCGGTCCGGCAGGACGAACTTCTCGCCGCCGTCACGGAAGTTCTTGACGATGGAGAAGAGGTAGTCCCAACGGCCCGCGTTCAGGCCGGCCGCGTGGTCGCGCAGCTCGTAGAGGATCTCCTCCATCTCGTACGCGGCGGTGATCGTCTCGATGAGGACGGTCGCGCGGACGGTGCCCTGGGGGATGCCGACGTAGTCCTGGGCGAAGACGAAGATCTCGTTCCAGAGGCGGGCCTCCAGGTGCGACTCCGTCTTCGGCAGGTAGAAGTACGGGCCCTTGCCGAGGTCGATCAGGCGCTTCGCGTTGTGGAAGAAGTACAGGCCGAAGTCCACGAGCGAGCCGGAGGCCGGGCCGCCCTCGAACCGCAGGTGGCGCTCCTCCAGGTGCCAGCCGCGCGGCCGCATGACGACGGTGGCGAGCTGGTCGGCGGGCTTCAGCGCGTACGCCTTGCCGGTGCGGGGGTCGGTGAAGTCGATGCGGCGCTCGTAGGCGTCGATCAGGTTGAGCTGGCCGAGGACGACGTTCTCCCAGGTGGGAGCGGAGGCGTCCTCGAAGTCGGCGAGCCAGACCTTGGCGCCCGAGTTCAGGGCGTTGATGGTCATCTTGCGGTCCGTCGGACCGGTGATCTCCACACGACGGTCGTTCAGCGCGGCCGGGGCCGGCGCCACCTTCCAGTCGCCCTCGCGGACCTGTGCGGTGTCCGGGAGGAAGTCGAGGGTGGAGGTCCGGGCGATCTCGGCACGGCGCTCACCGCGACGGGCGAGGAGCTCGGCGCGGCGGGGGGCGAACCGCCGGTGGAGCTCGGCCACGAAGGCGAGGGCCGCTTCGGTGAGGACTTCGTCCTGCCGGGGCAGGGGCTCGGCGTCGACGATGGCCAGCGGGGACGGCGCTGGTGCGGACATAACTGTCACTCCTTCAGCGGCGGTGCCTGGCGGCCGCGGGGAATGCTCGCGCGAGACGGCACGCAGTGCCGTCGGGTGTGGAGAGTTCCGAAATACGGTCGCGGGCGCCGTCTGTGGGTTCAGGGCGCTTCTGACCAGTGGATAGTAATTTCCTCATGGTGGAAGTTCAATGGTTTGTTGATGTCGAGATTCTCTGAGTCGACACATTCCACTTGTCCGTGGCCCTCAGTGCCACTGTCGTCACGCGGTGCTCAGAGGAGTCGTGCCAGGTCGGGCGGGGTGTCGATGTCGAAGGCCTCCGCGACGTCGGAGCACTCCACCAGCATGAGCTCTTCGGCGTGGCGCGCCAGATGGACCCGCGCCCCCTTGTCGCCCGTCGCCGTCGCCGCGATGTCCGCCCAGCGGTCCGCGCCGAACAGCACGGGATGTCCACGCTCCCCGTCGTACGCCGCCGCCACCAGGCTCGTGGGGGAGCGGTACGCCGTTAGTACCCGGGACACGGCCGCCGGGCCGATGCCCGGCTGGTCCACCAGTGAGACCAGCGCCGCGCGGGCGCCCGTACCGGCCAGGGAGGTCAGGCCGACGCGCAGCGAGGAACCCATGCCCTGCGCCCAGTCCGGGTTGTCCACGAGCACGCAGCCGGTCAGGTCCGCGCGCTCGCGGACCTCGGCCGCCGACGCGCCGAGCACCACGTGCACCGGGCCGCAGCCCGCCTCGCGCAGGACCCGTACGGCGTTCTCGACCAGCGGGCGGCCCCGGTACGGCAGCAGCGCCTTGGGCCGCCCGCCGAGCCGACGGCCACCGCCGGCGGCCAGGAGCAGGCCCGCGATCACGGGCGGATCGGAGTGTGTGTGGGATGACATGCCACCGATTCTCGCTCCTGTGTGCGGGCCCGCGGCCGCCATCCCAGGGCGCGCCGTAGGGCGGCCGGCGCGGCCGCGATCCGCAGCGGACGGGCGATCCGGTTCTCGGCGGCGGACAGCAGGGCACGCTCGTCACGGTCGGTCAGCATCTCGGTATCTCCTTGCCATTCGAGGGCCAATACGGCGAGTCTGGTCCTCGATTGGCCTGGCCGTCAGAGCCAATCAGGGGAGGTTGGCATGGCAAACGGGCGAGTGGTCCAGGCAGCGGACAGAACCATCGGTAGTCGTCAGCTCGCAGCCCTGCTGCCCGCCGACGTCCTGGCCCGCCCCGGCTACCGGGCGCTCGCCGAGGCCGTCCGCACGCTGATCCTCGACGGCCGCGTCGCCCTGCACGTGCGGCTGCCCGCCGAACGCGAGCTCGCCGAGGCGGTCGGCGCGAGCCGGGCCACCGTCACCGGTGCCTACGACCTGCTGCGCGAGAGCGGCTACCTCCGCAGCCGGCGCGGCTCCGGCACCTGGACCGAGCTCCCGGACGGCCACCGCCCGGTCGGCGCCCACGCCCTCCTCGGCGCCGGCGGCTACAGCGCCGACGGCGATCCCGGCGTCGACCTCGCCATCGCCGCGATGGGCGCCCCGGAGGGCAGCCTCGCCGCCGCCTTCGCCTGGGCGGCGCCCCGGCTGCCACAGCTGGCCCGGGACCCCGGCTACCACCCCTTCGGTCTGCCCGACCTCCGCGGTGCCGTCGCCGACCGGTTCACCCGGCGCGGGCTCCCCACGCGCCCCGAGCAGATCCTGGTGACGGCCGGCGCCCAGCAGGCCTTCTCGCTGGTCGTCAGCCTGCTCTGCCGGCCCGGGGACCGGGTCGTGACCGAGAACCCGACCTACGCCAACGCCCTCGACGCCCTGCGGCACGCGCGGCTGCGCACCGGATCCGTCGCCGTCTCCGACGCGGGCTGGGACCTGGAGATAGCCGAGTCCACGCTGCGCCAGACCGTGCCCAGGCTGGCGTACGTGATCCCCGACTTCCACAACCCGACGGGCGCGCTGATGCCTCCGGAGCAGCGGCTGCGCCTGCTCGCGGCGACCCGTGCCACCGGGACCTGGCTGGTCGTCGACGAGACGATCGCCGACATCGCGTTGGACGTGCCCGCGCCCGCGCCGCTGGCCTCCCTCGCCCCGCGCGGCGGCGCGGACCATGTGATCACCATCGGCTCGCTGAGCAAGACGCACTGGGGCGGTCTGCGGGTGGGGTGGATCCGGGCCTCCGCGAAGATGATCACGGAGCTGACGGCCGTGCGGGTCTCCGCCGACATGACCGGCTCGGTACTGGACCAGCTGGTCGCGCTCCCGCTGCTGGACGACATGGACCGGGAGCTGCCCGCCCGGCTGGCACAGCTACGGAGCCGGCGCGAGGCCCTGGTGCGGGCGCTCCAGCGGTACACCCCGGAATGGTCCTGGCAGGTCCCGCCGGGCGGTCTCTCGCTCTGGGTCGACCTGGGCGAGTCGGTCAGCTCCGCCCTGTCCGAGCGGGCCGCGGCGGCGGGGGTCCACATCGGCCGCGGCGCCCGCTTCGGGGTGGACCCGGGCACCTTCGAACACCGGCTCCGGATCCCGTACACGCTGCCCGAGGACCGCCTGGACGAGGGCATCCGCCGCCTCGCGGCCGCCTTCCACGACGGCGTCCCGCTCCCGTCGGCGGTGGACCGGCCGTACTGGGTGGCGTAGGCCTGCCGGCCGGGCCGTCTCCTACGGGGTGCGGATCAGCCGGCGTACGGCGGCCGTCGCGACCGCCGAGGTGCGGGAGTCGACGCCGAGCTTGGCGTAGATGTGCACCAGGTGGGACTTGACGGTGGCCTGGCTGAGGAAGAGCTTCTTGGAGATCTGCTGGTTCGACAGGCCGTCCGCGACCAGCTGCAGCACCTCCAGCTCCCGCTTCGTCAGCGCCTCCGCCGGGGTCCGCATCCGGTCCATCAGGCGCAGCGCCACCGCCGGGGCCAGCGCGGACTGGCCCGCGGCGGCCGTCCGGACGGCCGCCGCGAGTTCCTCCGGCGGGGCGTCCTTGAGCAGGTAGCCCGAGGCGCCCGCCTCCACCGCCGCCAGGATGTCCGCGTCCGTGTCGTACGTGGTCAGCACCAGCACCCGGGGCGCGCCCGGGCGGGCGGTGATCAGGGCCGTCGCCTCGGAGCCGTGCATCGCGGGACCGGGACCGAACTGCAGGTCCATCAGGACCACGTCCACCGGTTCGCTCGCGGCCAGCTCCACCGCCCGCTCGGCGGTCGGCGCCTCGGCCACCACCGCGAAGTCCGGTTCGGTGTCGAGCACCGCGCGCAGCCCGGCCCGGACCACCGGGTGGTCGTCGGCGAGTAGGAGACGGACGGTCACAGGGCCTCCACGGCGTCAGGAAGTTCCGCGTGTTCGAGGTGTTCGAGGGGCAGCGGCAGGGTGACGGCCACGGCGGTGCCCTGGCCGGGGGCGGACTCCACGGTGAACAGCCCGCCCAGGGTCTCCGCGCGCGAGCGCATCGCGGGCAGCCCGAAGCCGCCGTCGCCGGAGCCCGCCGAGCCCGGTGACACCGACGCGGGGTCGAAGCCGTGCCCGTCGTCGACGATGTCCAAGGTCACCGAGGCGTCCATGAACGTCAGGGTGATCTCGGCGCGTCCGGCCCGCGCGTGCCGCACCACATTGGCCAGCGCCGACTGGGCGATCCGCAGCAGGGCCACCTCGTACGGGGTGGGCAGCACCCGCGGGGTGCCGCTCGGCGAGAACCGCACGCGCGGTCCCGGGACCCCCGCGCACAGCCGCTCCAGCGCGGCCGCCAGCGACCCGTGCTCCAGGTCCGGCGGGGTGAGGGCCCGTACGAAACGACGCGCCTCGGCGAGGTTCTCCTGGGCCGCCTCACGCGCCCGGGCGATGTGCTCCAGCGCCGGTGCCTGCGCCGGCAGCGCCCGCTCGGCCGCCCGCAGCAGCAGCTGGATGGAGGACAGACCCTGGGCGAGGGTGTCGTGGATCTCCCGGGCGAGGCGTTCCCGCTCGGCCAGGATCCCGGCGCCCCGCTCGGCCGCGGCCAGCTCGGCCCGGGTGGTGATCAGTTCCTCGATCAGCTCCCGGCGGCGCTCGCTCTCGCGGTACAGCGCCTGGTAGCCCAGTACGGTCGCCACCGCCACCGCCCCGCCCAGCAGCGGCCCGAGGAAGGCCCCGGGGGTCGCCGCGCCGCTGTGCGCGACGAACCCGCCGATGGCCGCGCAGGCGGTCACCGCGACCGCCGTGACCCCCCAGCGCAGCCGCAGCAGGTGCAGCTCCAGGAAGTACAGCGGGAAGGCGATCCACAGCCCGTCGGGGGAGACCACGAGCAGGCCCGCCCAGGTCGCCCCGAGCCCGGCCAGCCACAGCGCCCCGGCGCGCGGCGAGCTGTGCACGGCGGGGGCCCGTACGCCGCCCGCGTAGACCAGGGCGAGCACCGCGCAGGCGGCGATCACCCAGCCGGCCCGGGGCGCGGAGTCGGTGACGGCCCGCCCGGCGGCGAGCGCGAGCAGACCCGCGAGCAGCGCGTGCAGGCACAGCCGCAGCACCTTGGACACGGGCGTCAGGGTGCGCGCGGCGGGGGAGACGGAGGAAAGGGGAGCAGTCATGTCCCGACCAGCGTAAGTGGGGGTGGGCCGGCCCCGGTCAACCAAAAGTTCGATGTCCGGACGCACCCTTCGATACGAGGATCACTACGGTGGCGCGATGCCTTGTGTCCACGCGGAAGACCAAGGTGGGGGACATGTTCGTCGCATGGAGAGATCTACGGTTCGCCAAGGGCCGATTCGCCCTCATGGGGTCGGTCGTGCTGCTCATCACGCTGCTGGTGGGACTGCTGTCCGGGCTCACCTCCGGCCTGGCCCGGGAGAACATCTCGGCCATCACCGGTCTGCCCGCCACGCACCTGGTCTTCGCCGCGCCCACCGGGGACCAGAAGGTGTCCTTCACCAACTCCCAGGTGGCCGAGCCCGCGTGGCTGGCCTGGCGGGAACGGCCCGGGGTGAAGGCGGCCGAGCCGCTCGGCATCCGCACCACCAACGCCGCCTCGGGTGAGCGCACCGCCGCGGTCTCGGTCTTCGGGGTGGACTCCGCCGGGGGGCTCGCGCCGCGGAACGCGGGCCTCACCCAGGGCCAGGTGGTCCTGACCGAGAAGGCCGCGAAGGAGCTGGGGGGCCTGACCGCCGGGGCCAAGCTCAAGATCGGCCCGCTGGAACTGACCGTGGCGGGCGTGTCCGGGACCGCCGCCTACAGCCACACCCCGGTCGTCTGGATGGACCTGGGCGACTGGCAGCGCGTCGGCAACCCCGGCACCTCCATCGACACCCTCGCCACCGTCGTCGCCGTCTCCGCCGGCGCCGGCGTCGACCTCGCCGCCGCGGACAAGGCCGCGGCCACCAAGGCGCAGACCGTGGACGAGGCCTTGGGCGCCATCGGCTCGTACCAGGCCGAGAACGGCTCGCTGCAGCTGATGCGCGGCTTCCTCTTCGCCATCTCCGCCCTGGTCATAGGCGCCTTCTTCACGGTGTGGACGATCCAGCGCAGCGGGGACATCGCCGTCCTGAAGGCACTGGGTGCCTCCACCCCGTACCTCCTGAAGGACGCCCTCGGCCAGGCCGTCGTCATGCTCGCCATCGGTACCGGACTGGGTACCGCGCTCGCCGCCGGCTTCGGCGCGCTGATCAGCGGCGGCCCCGTGCCCTTCGTCCTCGATGCCGCCACGGTGCTCGTGCCCGCCGCGATCATGATCCTGCTCGGCGCGCTGGGCGCCGCCCTGTCCGTCCGGCGGATCACCGCCGTCGACCCGCTGACCGCCCTCGGGAGCGCCCGATGACCCTCCTCGTCCACGACGTCACGCTGACCTACCCCGACGGCGAGAGCCGGCTCACCGCCCTCGACGCGGTCGGCCTGGAGGTGCCCGCCGGCACGCTGACGGCGGTCATCGGGCCCTCCGGCTCCGGCAAGTCCAGCCTGCTCGCGGTGGCCGCCACCCTCGTGACCCCGGACTCCGGCCGGGTCGTCGTCGCGGGCCGGGACACCACGGAACTCGGCCCCGCCGAGAAGTCGGCCCTGCGCCGGGAGAAGATCGGCATCGTCTTCCAGCAGCCCAACCTGTTGGCCTCGCTGACCGCCGCCGAACAGCTCCAGGTCATGGCGCACCTCTCCGGCCGCCCCGCGCGTACGGTGCGCCGGCGGGCGCTCGAACTGCTGGACGCGGTGGGCCTGGCGGACAAGGCCGACAAGCGCCCCCACCAGCTCTCCGGCGGCCAGCGGCAGCGGATCAACATCGCCCGCGCCCTGATGAACGAGCCCGCGGTGCTGCTGGTCGACGAGCCGACCAGCGCGCTCGACCACGAGCGAGGGGCGGCCGTGCTCGACCTGCTGGTCACCCTGACCCGGGAGCGCTCCACGGCCACGGTGCTGGTCACGCACGACCACGCCCACCTGGAGCGGATGGACCGCACGGCGACGATGACGGACGGCAGCCTGACGCTCGGCCCGGCTACGACTACGGCTCCGGCTACGGCTCCGGGACCGGCCCCGGCGCGTTGAGCGGCCCGGGCGACGGTGTACGCGAAGGCCCCGGCCGCCCCTCGAAGCGAGGGGCGGCCGGGGCCTTCGCGTAGGACCGCCTGGACCTAGGCGGGGCTCTGGTTGGCCAGGGCCACCGAGAGCTCGGCGGCCACGCCCTGCAGGATCGGCACGAAGGACTCGGCCACGGCCTCCGTGACCCGGCCCGCCGGACCCGAGATGGAGATCGCGGCGGCGGTCGGCGAGTTCGGCACCGACACGGCGAGGCAGCGGACTCCTATCTCCTGCTCGTTGTCGTCGACCGCGTAGCCCGCCCTGCGGACCTGCTCCAGCGCGTCGAGGAAGCCCTCGGGCGTGGTGATGGTCTTCTCGGTCGCCGCCGGCATCCCGGTGCGGGCCAGCAGGGCCCGTACCTCCTCGGCCGGGGTGTGGGCGAGGAGCGCCTTGCCCACGCCGGTGGAGTGCGGCAGCACCCGGCGGCCGACCTCGGTGAACATGCGCATGGAGTGCTTGGAGGGCACCTGGGCGACGTAGACGATCTCGTCGCCGTCGAGGAGGGCCATGTTCGCGGTCTCCCCGGTCTCCTCGACCAGGCGGGCGAGGTAGGGGCGGGCCCAGGTACCCAGCAGGCGCGACGCGGACTCGCCGAGGCGGATCAGACGGGGGCCGAGGGAGTACCGTCGATTGGGCTGCTGGCGTACGTATCCGCACGCCACCAGCGTGCGCATCAGGCGGTGGATCGTGGGCAGAGGCAGACCGCTGGCGGCGGAGAGCTCGCTGAGGCCGACCTCACCCCCGGCATCGGCCATGCGTTCGAGCAGGTCGAAGGCGCGCTCGAGGGACTGGACGCCACCGCCGGCGGCGGGGGTCTTCGAGGAAGCGTCGGTGGTGCTGGCGCTGGACGTCGGCACGGCGCGGTCCTTTCGGTGCTGGCAGGCAAGGGAGCAGCCTACCCGGCGGTCGGCGTCCGTCCCAGTGCTGGGGTCGAGGTCGTCGTCGCCGGTCAGAGAGGGTTTGTCCTGGTGGCGGACGTCCCTCGGAAGTTATCCGCCCGCTTCCCGGTGGTGATAGCTACATTCTGTATAGCGAAATCTTAATTCCATCCTGTGGAAACCTCCAATTGCGGTCCTGGTGGGTCGGTGGTCCGTCCGGACGCTCTTGACTGGGTACCGATCGCCGGGAAGACTCCGTCAACAGAACGTTGAATTTCGCTCTGTGGAAGTAGATGGGGAGGTTCGGTGGCCGACGTGGCTGTGGAACTGGTACTGCGCTCGACGCGCGTCATCACCCCCGAGGGGACGCGCGCCGCTTCGGTGGCCGTCGCCGGCGGGAAGATCGCGGCCGTGCTGGCCTACGAGGCCGAGGTACCGGCCGGAGCCCGGCTGGAGGACTTCGGCGACGACGTCCTGCTCCCCGGCCTCGTCGACACGCACGTCCACGTCAACGATCCCGGTCGCACCGAGTGGGAGGGCTTCTGGACGGCCACCCGCGCCGCGGCGGCCGGCGGCATCACCACGATCCTCGACATGCCGCTGAACTCCCTGCCGCCGACCACGACGACCGACAACCTGCGCGTCAAGCAGGAGGTCGCCCGCGCCAAGGCGCACGTGGACGTCGGCTTCTGGGGCGGCGCACTCCCGGACAACGTCAAGGACCTGGCGCCGCTGCACGACGCCGGCGTCTACGGCTTCAAGTGCTTCCTGTCGCCCTCGGGCGTGGACGAGTTCCCCGAGCTCGACCAGGAGCAGCTGGCCACCTCCCTCGCCGAGATCACCGGCTTCGGCGGCCTGCTCATCGTGCACGCCGAGGACCCGCACCACCTGGACGCCGCTCCCGTCGTCCCGGGCCCCAAGTACGCCGACTTCCTGGCCTCCCGGCCGCGCGACGCCGAGAACACCGCGATCGGCAACCTGATCGCCCAGGCCAAGCGGCTGAACGCGCGCGTCCACGTGCTGCACCTGTCCTCCTCCGACGCGCTGCCGCTGATCGCCGCCGCCAAGGCCGAGGGCGTCAGGATCACCGTCGAGTCCTGCCCGCACTACCTCACCCTCACGGCCGAGGAAGTGCCGGACGGCGCCAGCGAGTTCAAGTGCTGCCCGCCCATCCGCGAGGCCGCCAACCAGGACCTCCTGTGGGACGCGCTCGCCGACGGCACGATCGACTGCATCGTCTCCGACCACTCGCCCTCCACCGCGGACCTGAAGACCGACGACTTCTCCACCGCGTGGGGCGGCATCTCCTCCCTCCAGCTGGGCCTTCCCGCCATCTGGACCGAGGCGCGCCGCCGCGGCCGGACCCTGGAGGACGTCGTCCGCTGGATGTCCGCCGCCCCGGCGAACCTCGCGGGCCTCACCCAGAAGGGGGCCATCGAGGTCGGCCGCGACGCCGACTTCGCCGTCCTGGCCCCTGAAGAAACGTTCACTGTGGACCCGGCCGAGCTCCACCACCGCAATCAGGTCACGGCGTACGCGGGCAAGACCCTGCACGGCGTCGTGAAGTCCACCTGGCTGCGCGGCACGCAGATCGCCGACCACGGCACCCCGACCGAGCCCACGGGCCTCCTCCTCGAAAGGCAGAACTGACCAGTGGCGATTGAATCCTTCACCGGCAACGCGAACCCGTACGGAGGCGGCGACCCGTACGCGGACTACCGCACCGCGGAGTTCCCCTTCACCCAGTACGCGAACCTCGCCGCCCGTGAGCTGGGCTCCGGTGTCATCGCCGCCAACGACGAGTTCTTCGCCCAGCGCGAGAACCTGCTGATCTCCGAGGCCGCGCACTTCGACCCCGAGGACTTCGGCCACAAGGGCAAGGTCATGGACGGCTGGGAGACCCGCCGCCGCCGTGGCGTCTCCGCCACCCAGCCCTGGCCGACCCCCGAGGACCACGACTGGGCCCTCGTACGCCTGGGCGCCCCCGGCGTGATCCGCGGCATCGTGGTCGACACCGCGCACTTCCGCGGCAACATGCCGCAGGCCGTCTCGGTCGAGGCCACCAACTGGGCGGGCGCCCTCGCGCCGACCCCGGACGAGCTCCAGGGCGACGACGTGAAGTGGACGACGGTCGTGCCCCGCACGGCGGTCGGCGGCCACGCGGCCAACGGCTTCGAGGTGGACGTGGAGCAGCGCTTCACCCACCTGCGCGTCAACCAGCACCCCGACGGCGGCATCGCCCGCCTGCGCGTCTACGGCGAGGTCCTGCCCGACCCGAAGTGGCTCGACTCGCTCGGCTCCTTCGACGTGGTGGCCCTGGAGAACGGCGGCTCCGTCCAGGACGCCTCCAACCGCTTCTACTCCCCGCCGACCAACACCATCAACCCGGGCCGCTCCCGCAAGATGGACGACGGCTGGGAGACCGCGCGCCGCCGCGACAACGGCAACGACTGGATCCGCTACCAGCTCGTCGCCGAGTCCGAGATCCGCGCCGTCGAGATCGACACCGCGTACCTCAAGGGCAACTCGGCCGGCTGGGCCTCGCTGTCGGTCAAGACGGGGGAGGAGGGTGAGTGGACGGAGTTCCTGCCGCGCACCCGCCTGCAGCCCGACACCAACCACCGCTTCGTCCTGGACGCCCCGGCGGTCGGCACCCACGTGCGGATCGACATCTTCCCGGACGGCGGCTTCTCCCGCCTGCGCCTGTACGGCTCCCTGACGGAGTCCGGCGCGACCGCGCTGACGGCCCGCCACCAGGAACTGGGCGGCTAGTCACCCACTACGCGAAGCCCGCCCCGAGGGCCGACACCCCCGGGGCGGGCTCCTGCGCGTTCGGCCCGGCCGGCGTTCGAGGCGCGGGTCCCCGATCCGGCTCGGCGTTCGAGACGCGGGGCCCGCATTTCAGCCTCGCCGGCGTTTGAGGCGCGGGGTCCGGGGCGGAGCCCCGAGCAGGCGACCCGCACCCACCCACCGGGCCCGCCCCCCGAACCGCCCGCACGCCCGGCGAGGGCTACGCGGCGTGCCCCCCGTCCACCGCGAACTCCGCCCCCGTCACGTACGACGCGTCCGGACCCGCGAGGAAGGACACCACGGCCGCCACCTCCCGAGGCGCCGCGAACCGCCCGAGGGCCGTCATCGCCGCCTGCGGCCCCGCGTAGGGTCCGTCCGCCGGGTTCATGTCCGTGTCCACCGGCCCCGGGTGCACGATGTTCGCGGTGATCCCGCGCCCGCCCAGCTCCCGGGCGAGTGCCTTGGTCAGTCCCGTCAGCGAGGACTTGCTCATCGCGTAGAGCGTCCCGCCCGGACCCGGCACCCGCTGGGTCATGCAGCTGCCGATGGTGATGACGCGTCCGCCGGCGTCCAGGTGTGCGGCCGCGGCCTGCGTCGTGAGGAACACGGCGCGCACGTTGACCGCGAGCACCCGGTCCACGTCGGCCGGGGCCAGCTCCGCCAGCGGTCCGAGCACGCCCACGCCGGCATTGTTCACCAGCACGTCGAGCCGCCCGAACTCCGCGACGACCCGCCGCACCGCCTCCTCGGCGGCGTCGGGATCCCCGGCGTCGGCCCGCACGGCCACGGCACGCCGTCCGAGCGCCTCCACCTTCCCGACGACCTCGGCCGCGGCCTCCGCGTCGCTGACGTAGGTGATCGCGACGTCGACCCCGTCCTCGGCGAGCCGCAGGGCCACGGCCGCCCCGATCCCCCTGCTCCCACCGGTCACCAGGGCCACGGTGCTGTTGCTGTCCATGCCGTTCCTCCCGCATCAATTGGTTGCGAGTTCAATCAAACTGCGGGCCGGTGAACGGTGCTGGCAGGAATCCGACCTGGCGTTCCGTCGTACTTGCGTGGCGTGGCGATGAGTTCTGGTGGGTCCGGGAGGCTGGGTCCGGGTAAGGACGACCGAGCGAGGAGCGCAGAGCCATGGGGAAGCTGACCTTGACCACCTTCGTCACGCTGGACGGCGTGATGCAGGCCCCCGGTGGGCCCGAAGAGGACCCCAGCGGCGGGTTCGAGTACGGCGGGTGGGTCGCGCCGTTCGCCGACGAGGGGATGGGGGAGTTCATCACCGAGGTGTTCGGTCGGGCCGGGGCGTTCCTGTTCGGGCGCAAGACGTACGAGATCTTCGCCTCGTACTGGCCGAAGCACGACGACCCCGCCGACCCCGTGCCCGCCAAACTGAACCGGCTGCCCAAGTACGTGGCCTCGACCACCCTCGGCGAGCCGTCCTGGGGGCCGGTCACCGTGCTCGACGGGGAGCACCTGCAGAGCGAGATCGTAAGGGTCAAGGACACGCTGGACGGCGAGTTCCAGGTGCACGGCAGCGGGCAGCTCGCGCAGTGGCTGCTGGCCCGGGACCTCGTGGACGAGGTGAACCTGCTGGTGTTCCCCGTGGTCCTCGGCGCCGGGCGCAGGCTGTTCCCCACCGGCGGGCTGCCGACCGCCTACCAGCTGGCGAGTTCCCGTACGACGCCGGCCGGCACGGCCATCCACACCTACCGGCCGACGGGCCGGGCCGCCTTCGGCACGATCGGCGACTAGGCCGTCTCTTTCGGATCTTGTCGGCCGAGCCCGCGGCGTCCGGTGCCGTGCCCGGCAAGGCGGAGGGGCGCCTGTGTACCGGACGTACTCGGGTGCCCCGACAACGCGGCCGGGTGCGGTGCCGGGCGTCGCGGGCCCGGCAAGATCCGGAAGAGACGGCCTGAGCCGTCTCTTCCGGATCGTGTCGGAGCGGGGTTACGTGGCGGGGTCGGCGGGTTTCGTGACGTCCGTGCCGCCGTCACCCGGCCCGGCCTCCTGATGCTTCAGGCGGGCCCGGTAGGCGCGCGAGCGGCAGCGGGGCGAGCAGTGGCGGGGCGGACGCCCACCGGCCCGGTCCGGGCCCGCGGTGGGCACGGCCACCGCCCCGCCGCACCCGGGACACCCCGGGCCGACCCCGGGCCCGTCGGCGCCAGGCGCGGCCGGTGCGGGCGCGGCCTGTGCGGGCACGGCCGGTGGGGGCGGGGGCGTGGCCGGGGCGGACGTGGCGGTGTCGGCCGCGGCGGGGCGGTCCGGGTGGTCGGTGAGGCCTTGGCGTTCGGCGATGACTCCCGCCTGGAAGCGGCTGTGCGCGCCGAGCGCCTCCAGCAGTTCGGAGACGTGACGGCGGCAGGTGCGCAGGGAGATGCCCAAACGGCGCGCGATGGACTCGTCCTTGAGTCCCTTGGCGAGCAGCACGAGGATGCTCTGCTTCGTCGTCTTCGACACGTCGTGCGCGGCTTGTGGCCCCGTCGCGAACGGCGCGGCGTTCTCCCAGTCCCGCTCGAAGACGTCCAGTAAGTAGGCCAGCAGGTCCGGCTCCCGGATGATCAGCGCACCGCCCGACCGGGCGGGCAGCAGGGCCAGCGACCCGTCCACGACGATCATCTGCGGCAGCACCTCCGGCAGCGTCCGGATCTCCGCGCCCGCCCCGATGAGCTGCTCCGCGTGCAACCGCGTGGGCTGGTCGAACCGCGTCGCGTGCTGGTACAGGCTGCGCATCCGGATGCCGCGCCCGAGCAGCGCCAGGTCGCGCGGCAGCGCCTCGCGCAGCGCCGCGGGCGGGAACGCGCCGCCGTGCTTGGAGACCAGCACCTCGCTGCGGCAGGAGTCGATCACGTCGGACAGCAGCGAGCGGACCGCCAGTTTGTCCGGCAGGTGGTCGATGGTCCCCTGCGGGAAGACGTGTTGCCGGGCCTGGAGGTAGATCGGGGTCAGCGCGGCCAGCCCGTCGCGCTGGACCTGGATGCGTCGGCGTTGCTCCCGCAGCGCCTCCTCCTGCGCGCGCAGCGCGGTGTCGCGGTCCGACAGCAGCTGCGCGGTGGCGGCCTGGGGGCTCACCGGCAGCCAGCCGGCCGGCTCTTGCGCCCCACCGTCGGCGGGGAGTTCCGTGAGGAGGCAGGAGTCGGTGAGTGTCCGTACGGCCGTCAGAGTGGCCCGCCGGCTCACTCCGGTCTCTGCTGCGGCCTGCGCGAGGGTTGCCGGGGTGAGGCGTTCGTGCACGACCGCCCACCGGTAGAGCAGGACGGCCGCGCCGTCGAGGCCGGGCACCTGGGCCGCCGTGCCCGGTCCGCTGTCCGTCTCCATCGCATGCCTCCTAAACGTGCCTGGCAGGATCATGATCCCTCTTCGGGGATGCATGTGTCATCCACACACTGGCAGGGTGGTGACCACGGCAGGGACGCCTCCCCGACCAGGAGCACCGCCCGCCGTGACCCGACTGTCGCCGAAACAAGGGGAATTGACGCCATGCGCGCAATCGTGGTGCGGACACTGTTCGCGGTCGTGCTGAGCACGGGGATCGTGTGGGGCGGCGCCGCCGCGGCCACCGCCGATGTGCACGGGACGACGGTCACCGACCCGTCCGGCGGCGGGCACGGCACCAGGCAGTGCCTCGTGACGACGGCTTGGGGCGACTCCTGGTGCCCCCGCAAGCCGCTCGACTGAACCGCCCGGGAGACCGGGTGCGGGGGCAGCGGACTCCATCCGCTGTCGGTTGGGTGGTTGTGGGCCCGACCCGGTCGCCGGAGGGCCGCGTCGAAGGACGCGCCCGGTTTCCCGTACGCCGCCGTACGCGGCGCACGACTTCGATCAATCGATGAAAGGTGTTCCCCGTGCGCTTCGCCATGCCCCGAACCACCCCCCGCAGACTGGCCGTCGGCCTCTGCGCAGCCGCCGCCCTCGTGGTCGTCTCCTCCGGCGCCGCGAGCGCCGAGGAGTACCGGATCTACGGCGGCTCGTACGCGAGTTACGCCCAGTGCAACCAGGCCGGTTCGCTCACCGTCGGCCTGGGCCTGTACAGCCGCTACGAGTGCAACCCCAACGACAGCTCCAGCCGCTACCTCCTCTGGTACGTCGACTGACGGAGGTCCCGCCCCGCCCTCCCCGCGTCTCGGACACCCCTCACACCCTTCACGCCCTTCACGCAAAGGATGTCTTGTCATGCGCATGTCTAGAATTCGCGCCCGGTGGTCCGCCTCGGCCGCCCTCGTGGCCGCTCTGGCCGGCGGCGCCGCCGCGCTCGCCCCCGTCGCCCAGGCCGCGCCGGCCCCCGGCGGTGCCTCCGTCCAGTCCGCCGAGCGCAGCACCAGCGTCGTCTTCGCCAACAGCACGGGCCGGCAGCTGCTGCGCACCGGCTCCGGCCTGGACCACGGGTGCTGGTCCCGCGACGGCCTGCCGCCGGACGCCATCGCCAAGACCGTCTCCGCCTCCTGGAGCAGCGAGTCCTGCGGGTTCGCCACCGGCACCCAGGGCCACGTCACGTACAACATCGCCGGTACGGCGAAGGACGTGACCATCCGCTGGAACAACCCCTACGTGGGCAGCAACTCCTACAGCTGCGACGCTCCGGAGGGCTACGAGTGCGGCCGCTCCGGCGGCGGCGGGGACAACGCCACCGTCAACTTCAACCTGACGGCGAAGTCCACCGCCCGCGTCGCGGCCCTCTCACCGGCCGGCGCCCTCGCGGTGACCCCCGTGCGCAGCGTCCGCGTCACGGTGGTCAACCAGTCCGGGGCCCTGCTGGCCCGGACCGGCGCCGGCCTGGACCACGGCATCTGGAGCGGCGACAACCTGCCCCCGTCGGTCATGAACAACGGGGCCGTGGCGCGCTGGCAGAGCGAGTCCGACGGCTTCGCCACCGGGACGGAGGGCTCGGCCGAGTACCAGATGTCCGGCGGCGGCAAGGTCGTCTTCCGCTGGGACAACCCCTTCTCCGGCAGCAACTCCTACGACTGCCAGGTGCCCGCGGGCCACTCCTGCGCCCGGGCCGGCGGCGGCGGCAAGAACGCCGACGTCGTCTTCACGGTCAACTGACCGACGGACCGCCCGCCCCCGCCACGCCCCGCCGCCGCACGTCTGCGGCATCCACCGGAATGAGGAACACCCCGATGCGCAAGCCCCTTGTCGCGGCACTCCTGTGCCTCCCCCTGCTGGCCGTGGCCGCTCCCGCCGCCCAGGCCGCCGAGTCCCGGCCCGAGGCGGCGCCCGTCTCCGCCCTCCAGGTCCCCGTCCGCACGGTCAACTGGGACCTGACCTCGACCAATGCCAACACCCTGCGTGCCCGCTACTCGGACTTCATCAGGTCGCTGCGCAACACCGGCACCATGGTGGGTGGCTCCGGTTCGGACGCCGTGTGGGAGACCAGCCGCGGCAACGAGGTCATCGCGGTCAACGTCACCTACGGCTGGTCGGAGAACGGTCAGGGCGTCCGGCGGACGGTCACGCTCTACCTGACCGCCAACAACCTCTACCTGCGCGGTTTCTCCACGGGCAACGCCGGCAACGTCGTCCAGTTCAGCCAGGTCGGGGAACAGGAACCCTTCGACCTCGGCCACGCGCTCGGCCGCAACGCCATCGTCCTGCCGTACAGCGGGCGCTACGGGGGCAACCACAGCCTGGAGCACGGCGATACCCGGAGCAGGCAACTGTGGCTCACTCCGAACGGGGTGTGGGGCAACATGAACACCCTCTGGACGTTCGCCCGCGACGGGGGCGACGCGAACACCCTCCGCGACGACCTGGTCGCCGCGATCGCCCTGACCTCCGAGTCGGCCCGCTTCCGCAACATCGAGGGCACGGTGCGCCAGGCCCTCGGCGGCGGTACCTCCCTGACCGCCCAGGAAGCCGCCGAGGAGAACGACTGGGGTCGGGGCTCCCGGTGGATCTACCAGGAGCGCAACGGCTCCCGCCCGACGCCGACCGACATCGGAGGCGCCACCGTGACCAGCTACGCAGAGGCGACGCACTACATCGCCATGCTGCGCAGCGACCAGAGGTAGCGGCGGCCGGCGCACCGTCCCGTACGGCTCCCGTACGGGACGGTGTCGTGAGGGCCTTCGCCGCCCCGCACGCCCTCGGCCGATCCCACGGCGCAACGGCCACCAGGCCGTCTCTTTCGGATCGTGGCGGCCGAGCCCGCGGCGTCCGGTGCCGTGCCCGGCAAGGCGGAGGGGCGCCCGCGTACCGGACGTACTCGGCCGCCCCGACAACGCGGCCGGGTGCGGTGCCGGGCGTCGCGGGCCCGGCAAGATCCGGAAGAGACGGCCTAAATCGCCGGCGTGCGTCGGGCGGCGGCGGGATGATGCGGAGCGTCCGGACCGCCCAGTGAGGGAGCTGTGATGACCGACGGCGCATCCGAAGCCGCAGGAGCCCGGCCGCACGTCCGCGTGGCGGGCGGGGCGCTGCGCGGCACCCGGGAGGAGGGCGTGGCGGTCTTCCGCGGCATCCCGTTCGCCGAGCCGCCGGTGGGCCCCCTGCGGTTCGCCGCACCGAAGCCGGCACGAGGGTGGGACGGGGTGCGGCCGGCGGTGTCGTACGGTCCGCCGCCCCCGCAGGGCGGCCACTTCGGCATGGACGTAGTGGCCCGGGACGCGGCCGGCGACGACTGGCTCACGCTCAACGTCTGGTCGCCCGAGCCGGGCCCGGGCGCGGAGCTGCCGGTGATGGTGTGGATCCAGGGCGGCGCCTACTCGATCGGCATGTCGGGCCTTCCCGAGTACGACGGCGGCCGCCTGGCGCGCGAGGGCGGTGTCGTCGTGGTCACCTTCAACTACCGCGTCGGCCTGGAGGGGTTCGGGCAGATCGAGCGAACGCCCGCCAACCGGGGCCTGCTGGACCAGGTCGCCGCCCTGGAGTGGGTGCGCGAGAACATCCGGGCCTTCGGCGGCGACCCGGGCCGCGTCACCGTCTTCGGCCAGTCGGCGGGGGCCGGTTCGATCGCCGCGCTGCTCGCGATGCCGCGGGCGGCCGGGCTGTTCGGCCGAGCCGTCGCGCAGAGCGTGCCGGCCACCTTCTTCTCGCCGGAACTCGCCGCCGACATCGCCGCCGCCTGCGCCGCCGAGCTGGGTCTGCGGCCCACACGGGCCGACCTGTCCGGGGTCGATCCCGCCCGGCTGTCCGCCGCCGCCGACGGGGTCGGCTCCACGATGGGCCGGTGGGTCGATCGCTGGGGCCCGGTCGCGCACCGGGCGATCCCCTTCTCGCCGGTCGTCGACGGCGAGATCCTGCCCACCACCCCGTGGCAGGCCCTGGCGGACGGCGCCGGTCGCGGCGTCGAACTCCTTGTCGGCCACACCCGCGACGAAACGCGACTGCTCACCGCGCTCGACGGACAGCTCGGCCGGATCACCGAGGAGCAGGCGCGGACCGCCCTGCAGGCCTACGGCCCCGGGCGGGACGCCGAGCACCGCTACCGCGAGGCCTTCCCGACCGCGGGCCCCGACGAGCTGTACGAGCTGGTCGCCTCCGACTGGCTGTTCCGCATGCCGTCCCTGCACCTCGCCCAGGCTCGGACCGCCGCCGGCGGCCGTGCCCACGTCTACGAGCTGACCTGGTCCGCGCCGGGCATGGGCGGCGCCCTCGGTGCCTGCCACGGCCTCGACGTGCCGCTGGTCTTCGGGAACCTGGAGCGCGGTCTGCCCGCGGCGCTCATCGGCGAGCGGCCGTTCCCGGAGGCGGAGGAGGTGTCCGCGCGCATGCGGCGGGCCTGGACGGAGTTCGCCGCCCACGGCGACCCCGGCTGGCCCGCGTACGACGACGAGCAGCGCCTCGTGCGGCTCTTCGACACCCGGCCGGCCCTCACCACCTACCCGGAGGAGGCCTCCCGGCTGATCTGGCAGGACCACACCTTCCCCGCCCTGCCGCTGCTCGGCTAGTGCCGTGACCGGAAAGGTTCACCGGGTCGCGACGCCCGGCACGGCACCTCGCCGCGTTGTCGGACCACGCAAGTACGTCCGGTACGAGCCGTGGCCCTCCGCCTTGCGATGCACCACACCGGACGCCGCAACCCGGCAAACCTTTCCGGCCACAGCACTAGCTCCGAAAGACCCGCCTACCGCCGGTCCAGCGCCAGTTGGACCACCCGGCCCTCGCGCAGGACCAGGAGGTCCGGGGCCTCGTTCTCGTAGTGGCGCAGGCGGCCGAGCGGGCCCGGCGGGCGGACGTGGGGGGCCAGGACGAGCAGCAGGTCCTCCACCTCGGGGAGCTGTTCCTCGTGGACCTCCTGGCGGACCGTCAGGGCCCAGCCGCCGCGCTCCGCCGGTCCGAACTCGCCCACGAGCATGCCGCCGACGCGCCATGCCGGGCCCCGGGGCGCCAGGAGGCCGTCCGGCGATGTCAGCTGCCGCCGCACCTCCGCGAGCACGGCGTCGGGAGTGCTGTCGAGCAGGTCGAACGCCAGGTCCAAGGCGTAGAGATCAGCCATGCCGCCGATGCTACGGGTCCGGCGGGGGACGCCGACAAAGGGGTCGCACCGCATGATCGGCTCCGGTAGTGTGCGCCCACCCGTGCGAGCCGCCGCCGTCTCCACCCGCCGAAGACCCGTTGGAGACATCCGGTGACCGTCGCCGCGTCCGCCCTCGAAGCCGCCCCCCGTCGCTCCCCGCGCGCCTGGCTCGCCGATCTGCCCGTGCTGGCCGTCGCCGTCGTCTGGGGCGGCAGCTACCTCGCGGCCAAGGGCATCACCACCACCCACACCGTCATCGCCGTGCTCGTGCTGCGGTTCGCGCTCGTCCTGCCCGTGCTCGTCGTCGCCGGCTGGACGCGGCTGCGCGCGCTGCGCCCCGCCCAGCTGCGCGGCGCCGGGGTGCTGGGCCTCGTACTCGGCGGGATCTTCCTCCTGGAGACCTACGGGGTCGTCCACACCTCCGCCACCAACGCCGGGCTGATCATCAGCCTGACGATGATCTTCACCCCGCTCGCCGAAGCGGCCGTCAGGAGGCAGGCGCCCTCGCTCGGCTTCCTCGGCGCCGCCGCCGTGTCCGTCGCCGGGGTCGTGCTGCTCACCCAGGGCGCCGGCTTCACCGCGCCGAGCGCCGGTGACCTGCTCATCCTCGGCGCCGCCCTCGCCCGGACCCTGCACGTCCTGCTCATGGCCCGCATCGAGGCCGTCCAGGACGCCGACTCGCTGTCCCTGACCACCGTGCAGCTCGGGGCCGCGGTCCTCGTCTTCGCCCTGCTGGCCGCCGTCCCCGGCACCGGCGACAGCCCCTGGGCCGCCGCCGCCGACTTCGGGCCCGCCGAGTGGGCCGGGCTCGCCTTCCTCTCCGTCTTCTGCACCCTGTTCGCCTTCTTCGTGCAGATGTGGGCCGTACGCCGCACCTCGCCGTCCCGCGTCAGCCTGCTGCTGGGCACCGAGCCGCTGTGGGCCGCCGTCGCCGGTATCGCCGTAGGAGGTGAGGAGCTGGGCGCCCTCGGCTACGCCGGAGCGCTCCTGGTCCTCGTGGGCACCGCCTGGGGGCGCCGCGCCGTCACCGCCGCGTGAGCGTGTCCGGAAAGCGTCGCGGCCACAGGTGATCACCCGTCGTACTGTGGCGCGGTGCCCCCCTTACAGAGCCGGCAGGTCCGGGAGCTCCTCCAGCCGTACCCGGCGCCGCTCCCTGCGCGAGAGTTCACAGGCCTCCGCGATCCGGAAGGCCGCCAGCGCCTCCCGGCCGTCGCACGGATTGGGCCCCTCGCCCCGCACCAGCTGGACGAAGGCCGCCAGCTCGGCCTCGTAGGCCGGGGCGAAGCGTTCCAGGAAGCCCGTCCACGGCTTGCTCGCCGGGGGTGGGCCGTGCGGTTCGGTGGAGGCGATCGGCGTCCGGTCGTCCAGCCCGACGGAGACCTGGTCCAGCTCCCCGGCCAGCTCCATCCGCACGTCGTACCCGGCGCCGTTGCACCGCGTGCCGGTGGCCGTGACCAGGGTGCCGTCGTCCAGTGTCAGCACGGCGGCCGCCGTGTCGATGTCGCCCGTCTCGCGGAACAGGGCCGGACCCGCGTCCGAGCCGGCCGCGTACACCTCGACCACCTCGCGCCCGGTCACCCAGCGGACCATGTCGAAGTCGTGCACCAGGCAGTCCCGGTACAGCCCGCCGGAGGTCGCCAGGTACGCGGCTGCGGGCGGCGCCGGATCGCCCGTCGTCGTCCGGACGGTGTGCAGCCGCCCCAGGGCGCCCGAACGGACCCGGTCCCGGGCCGTGCCGTAGCCCGCGTCGAAGCGCCGCATGAAGCCCACCTGGAGCAGTCCGCCCGAGGCGGTGACCTCCCGCAGGGCCGCCAGGGTCCGGTTCAGGTCAGGGGCCAGCGGCTTCTCGCAGAACACCGGCAGCCCGCCACGGATCGCCCGTACGACCAGATCCGCGTGCGCCTCGGTCGCCGACGCCACCACCACCGCGTCCACGCCCCAGGTGAAGACCTGCTCCACGGAGGGCGCGGCGGTGGCCCCGAGCCGGTCGGCGAGGCGCGCCGCCCGCGCGGGATCGGCGTCCGCGAGCAGGAGCGAGCCCGCCTCCGGGTGGCGTGCCAGTACCGCCGCGTGGAAGGACCCGATCCGGCCCGTTCCGATCAGCCCGATGCGCATGCACTCAACCTGACCCTGTCGGCGGAACCTGTCAATCCGCCCGCGCATGTCAACCTGACCCCGCGTGCCCCGATGACCCTTCATGGTCGACTGTGGCGGATACTGAACGGCTGGACCGGAATGGAGCCGGAATGACCGGATTCCGGATCGGTGACCGGCTCGACGACGGACCGAATTGGTGACGAGGGAAGGGCGCGGCGACGTGGCTAGGGTTCGGACAGGGGTACGCGTCGTGGGCGCCGTGCTCGCGGCGGTACTGGGGGCCTCGCTCGCGGGCTGCAGCAGCACGGGCGGCAAGCGCGCCGAGGAGCGTGCGAGGGCCGCCGAGGCGGGCCGGCCCGCCGTCTCCACGCCGCGCTGGACCTTCGCGATGGTCACCCACGCGGGCGACGGCGACACCTTCTGGGACATCGTGCAGAAGGGCGCCAAGGAAGCCGCGGCGAAGGACAACATCAACTTCGTCTACGCCCACGACGACCAGGCCCAGCAGCAGGCGCAGTTCGTGCAGAACGCGATCGACCAGAAGGTCGACGGGATCGTCGTCAGCCTGGCCAAGCCCGAGGCCCTCAAGGACGTCCTCGCCAAGGCCGGCAAGGCCGGCATCCCGGTGATCACGGTCAACTCCGGCTCCGCCCAGTCCGCCGAGTACGGGGCGCTGACCCACATCGGCCAGGACGAGGCGATCGCCGGCGAGGCCGTCGGCACCGAGCTGAACAAGCGCGGGAAGAAGCGGGCCGTGTGCGTCCTGCACGAGCAGGGCAACGTGGGGCACGAGCAGCGCTGCGCCGGGGCCAAGAAGACCTTCTCCGGCACCATGGAGAACCTGTACGTCGAGGGCACCAACATGCCCTCCGTCCAGGCGGCCCTCCAGGCCAAGCTCCAGGCCGACCCCTCCATCGACGCGATCGTCACCCTCGGCGCGCCCTTCGCGCCCACCGCCGTCAAGGCCAAGGACGCGGCCGGCAGCAAGGCCGAGGTCGACACCTTCGACCTCAACGCCTCGGTCGCCCGCGACCTGAAGTCCGGCGCCCTCGGCTTCGCCGTCGACCAGCAGCCCTTCCTGCAGGGCTACGAGGCCATCGACCTGCTCTGGCTCTACCGCTACAACGCCAACGTGCTCGGCGGCGGCCGCCCGGTGCTCACCGGCCCGCAGATCGTCACCGCCGCCGAGGCCGCCGAGCTGGAGGAGTACATCCAGCGGGGCAGCCGATGAGCACCCACGCCACCGTCGACGAACGGCTCGCGCCGACCTCCACCCTGCGCAAGCTGCTCGCCCGCCCGGAGCTCGGCTCGGTGGTCGGCGCCGTCGCCGTCTTCGTCTTCTTCTCGATCGCCGCCCCCAGCTTCCTGCAGGCCTCCAGCCTCAGCACGGTCCTGTACTCGGCCTCCACCATCGGGATCATGGCCGCCCCGGTCGCCCTGCTGATGATCGGCGGCGAGTTCGACCTCTCCGCGGGTGTCATGGTCACGACCTCGGCGCTGGTGAGCTCGATGTTCAGCTACCAGATGACCGCGAACGTCTGGGTCGGCGTCGGCGTGTCCCTGCTGGTCACCCTGGCCATCGGCTTCTTCAACGGGTTCATGCTGACCCGCACGAAGCTGCCCAGCTTCATCATCACGCTCGGCACCTTCCTGATGCTGACCGGCCTGAACCTCGGCTTCACCAAGCTGATCACCGGCACGGTCTCCACCAAGACCATCGCCGACATGGAGGGCTTCTCCTCGGCCCGCGCCCTCTTCGCCTCGCAGTGGAACATCGGCTCGGTCACCCTCAAGGTCACCATCCTGTGGTGGTTCGCCATCGTCGCCGTCGCCACCTGGATCCTGCTGCGCACCCGCGCCGGCAACTGGATCTTCGCCGTGGGCGGCGGGGCCGACGCGGCCCGCGCCACCGGCGTACCCGTCGTGAAGACCCGTATCGGGCTGTACATGGGCGTCGCCCTGTGCGCCTGGATCTCCGGACAGCACATCCTCTTCTCGTTCGACGTGGTCCAGTCGGGCGAGGGCGTCGGCAACGAGTTCCTCTACATCATCGCGGCCGTCATCGGTGGCTGTCTGATGACCGGCGGTTACGGCTCCGCCATCGGCTCGGCGGTCGGCGCCTTCATCTTCGGCATGACCAGCAACGGCATCGTGTACGCCCAGTGGAACCCGGACTGGTTCAAGTTCTTCCTCGGCGCGATGCTCCTGCTGGCCACGCTGCTCAACGCATGGGTCCGCAAGCGGGCGGAGGCACGGGCATGACCGGCGACGCACTCGTGAGGCTGACGGACGTCAGCAAGTACTACGGCAACATCCGCGCCCTCCAGGGGGTCTCCCTGGAGGTCTCGGCGGGCGAGATCACCTGTGTCCTCGGCGACAACGGTGCCGGGAAGTCCACCCTCATCAAGATCATCGCGGGGCTGCACCGGCACGACGCCGGCACCTTCGAGATCGAGGGGGAGGAGACCGTCCTCGCCAATCCCCGCGCGGCCCTCGACCACGGCATCGCCACGGTCTACCAGGACCTCGCCGTCGTCCCGCTCATGCCCGTCTGGCGGAACTTCTTCCTCGGCTCCGAGCCCACCAAGGGCCGCGGCCCCCTGCGCCGCCTCGACGTGGAGCTCATGCGCGAGACCACCCGCGCCGAGCTGCTGCGCATGGGCATCGACCTGCGCGACGTGGACCAGCCCATCGGCACCCTCTCCGGCGGCGAACGCCAGTGCGTGGCCATCGCCCGCGCCGTGTACTTCGGGGCGAAGGTCCTCGTCCTCGACGAGCCCACCGCGGCCCTCGGCGTCAAGCAGTCCGGAGTGGTCCTGAAGTACGTCGCCGCCGCCCGGGACGCGGGCCTCGGCGTGGTCCTGATCACCCACAACCCGCACCACGCGTACCTGGTCGGGGACCGTTTCGTACTCCTCAAGCGCGGCGCCATGGCGGGCAGCCACACCCGCGACTCGATCACGCTCGACGAACTCACCCGGCAGATGGCGGGCGGCTCCGAGCTGGACGAACTGAGCCACGAACTGGAGCGAGTGGCAGAATCAGGGGCAGGCGCCCCACACGCCTCGGCCGCGAAGGACCGCGCAGCCGGTCGGAGCGGTCCGGCCGAAGACGCGGACCGGAGCCCCAGAACCACCGCACCCAAGAGGGACGACACGACTCGATGAGCACGTACCGGGACTTCACGCTCACCCACCGGGGGTCGGCGCGAGGCACCGTCCTGCGGACCATCGGGACCCGGGAGCGCCGGTCGCACCTGACGGCCCCGCGCGTCCCCACGGTCGGCATCGACATCGGCGGCACCAAGGTGATGGCCGGCGTCGTCGACGCCGACGGGATCATCCTGGAGAAGATCCGCACCGAGACCCCGGACAAGTCCAAGAGCCCCAAGGTCGTCGAGGACACCATCGTCGAGCTGGTGCTGGACCTGTCCGACCGGCACGACGTGCACGCGGTCGGCATCGGAGCGGCCGGCTGGGTCGACGCCGACCGCTCCCGCGTGCTCTTCGCACCCCACCTGGCCTGGCGCGACGAGCCCCTGCGCGACGCGCTCCAGTCCCGCCTCGCGGTGCCGGTCATGGTCGACAACGATGCCAACACCGCCGCCTGGGCGGAATGGCGCTTCGGCGCCGGCCGCGGCGAGGACCACCTCGTCATGATCACGCTCGGCACCGGCATCGGCGGGGCCATCCTCGAAGGCGGCCAGGTCAAGCGCGGCCGCTACGGGGTCGCGGGCGAATTCGGCCATATGCAGGTCGTCCCCGGCGGCCACCGCTGCCCCTGCGGCAACCGCGGCTGCTGGGAGCAGTACAGCTCCGGAAACGCCCTGGTCCGCGAGGCCCGCGAGCTGGCCGCCGCCGACTCGCCGGTGGCGTACAACATCATCGCCAAGGTCGGCGGCAACGTCCACGAGATCACCGGACCGCTGATCACCGAGCTGGCCCGCGACGGCGACGCCATGTGCGTCGAGCTGCTCCAGGACATCGGCCAGTGGCTGGGCGTCGGCATCGCCAACCTCGCCGCCGCACTCGACCCCTCCTGCTTCGTCATCGGCGGCGGCGTCAGCGCCGCCGACGACCTGCTGATCGGCCCGGCCCGGGACGCCTTCCGCCGCCACCTCACCGGTCGCGGCTACCGCCCCGAGGCCCGGATCGCCAAGGCCCAGCTCGGGCCCGAGGCGGGCATGGTCGGCGCCGCCGACCTCGCCCGGCTCGTCGCCCGCCGCTTCCGCCGCGCCACCCGCCGCCGGGTCGAGCGCTACGAACGCTACGAGCGCTACGCGCAGCAGCTGGGCCGGCGCGACCCCGCCGCCCCCGGCCCCGACGACCAGGACGCACAGTGAACCCGCCCACCCTGCCCCACCAGGCCTCCGCCCCCGACGCCGAAGGCACCCCGACGCCCACCGCCGAGGACCGCAGGCACGTCGTCAAGCGCCGCTGGATCACCGCGATCATCATCCTGCTGCTGGTCGGCGTACCCGCGGGCTACCTGGCGATCTCCACCCAGCAGAGCCGCGAGAGCGGCCGCGACAAGGCCGCCAAGGTCGGCGCCTCCCAGGTGCGCCCCGGCTGGCCCTCCAAGGTGCAGCGCAGCATCTACGAGGTCCCGGTCCCGGACCAGGCGTGGCGCGTCGGGTTCCTGGAGACCAACAACTGGCGCACCAGCCGGCTGTACGTCCAGTTCGCGGTCACCCCGGCGGAACTGGACGGCTTCCTGTCCTCCCTCGGCATCAGCCGGGCGGACCTGACCCCCGGCGTCTCGGTCTCCGCGCACGACACCTCGATCGCCGGCTGGCACTGGAAGCCGCAGACCTCGTGGCTGGGCACCACCCTGGAGCAGGACGACCCGCGGCCCACCCGCGACATCACCGTCGACCTCACCGACCCCAAGGTCTCCAAGGTCTACGTGGTCTCCTCCACCACCCCCTGACCGGGCCCCGGATCGGCCCCCTTCCCGGCTAGCCTGGGATCATGAAGCTCACCAAGCGGCTGCATTCCTGCGTCCAGTTGGAGAAGGACGGGCGTACGCTCGTCATCGACCCGGGCGCCTTCAGCGAACCGGACGCGGGCCTGGGGGCGGACGCCCTGCTGGTCACGCACGAACACCCCGACCACTTCGAGGAGGGCCGGCTGCGGGCCGCCCTCGACGCCGATCCGGCCGTCCAGCTGTGGACCCTGCGCAGCGTCGCCGAGAAGCTCGCCCCCGCCTATCCGGGCCGGGTGCACACCGTCGGCCACGGCGACGCCTTCACCGCGGCCGGGTTCGAGGTCCAGGTCCACGGGGAACTGCACGCGGAGATCCACCCGGACCTCCCGCGCGTCACGAACGTCGGCTACCTCGTGGAGGGTTCCCTCTTCCACCCCGGGGACGCCCTGACCGTGCCCGGCGTGCCCGTCGAGACCCTGATGGTCCCGGTGCACGCCCCCTGGAACAAGGTCTCCGAGGTGATCGACTACCTCCGCGAGGTCAAGCCGCACCGGGCCCTGGACATCCACGACGCCTACCTCTCCGACATCGCCCGGCCGATCTACGACGGCGCCCTGGGCGCCCTCGGGGGCACCGACCACGGGCGACTCACCGCGGGGGACTCCACCGAACTGTGACTGTCGGTGCCGGGCGGTAGGTTGGCACGTATGCGTATCGCCACCTACAACGTCAACTCCATCACCGCCCGGCTGCCGCGCCTGCTGGCCTGGCTGGAGAGCTCCGGTACGGATGTCCTGTGCATCCAGGAGACCAAGTGCTCGGCGGAGCAGTTCCCGCACGACGCGCTGCGCGAGCTGGGCTACGAATCGGCGGTCAACGCCACCGGCCGCTGGAACGGCGTGGCCCTGCTCTCCAAGGTAGGCCTGGAGGACGTGGTCCTCGGACTGCCCGGCGGGCCGGACTACGAGGGCGTCCAGGAGCCCCGCGCGATCTCCGCCACCTGCGGCGGGGTCCGGGTCTGGTCGGTGTACGTGCCGAACGGCCGCGAGGTCGAGCACGACCACTACGGCTACAAGCTGGACTGGTTCCGTTCCCTGGCCACGGCCGTCGCCGAGGACGCGGCCGGCCCGCGCCCCTTCGCGGTGCTCGGCGACTTCAATGTGGCCCCGACCGACGAGGACGTCTACGACCCGGCCGTCTTCGCGGGCCTCACCCATGTCACCCCCGCGGAGCGGGCCGCCCTGGAGGCGCTGCGTGCCGCGGGCCTCTCGGACGTGTTCCCGCGCGCGCTGAAGTACGACCGTCCCTACACCTTCTGGGACTACCGGATGCTCGCCTTCCCCAAGAACAAGGGCATGCGCATCGACCTGGTCTACGGGAACGAGCCCTTCACCAAGGCCGTCACCGACTCCTACGTCGACCGCGAGGAGCGCAAGGGCAAGGGCGCGTCCGACCACGCGCCCGTCGTCGTGGACCTGGACCTCGGCGTCTGAGGAGGTCCGGACCGACGGATCAGGCGCGCCCTGTGGTCAGCGAGGGATCCTGGTGCGACGCTGGGCGGTATGAACATCCCTTTCCTGGGCAACTGGCTGAACCGACGTGAAGCGGAACAGGGCGCGGGACTCGCCGCCGCCCTCGCGGACGACCCCGAGGGCGTCGCCGAGTTGTTCTCGGAGTGCGAGATGCTGCGGGTCCAGGCGCGGGCGGCCGGGCTCGAACTCGACGAGACCCAGGCCTCGTTGGAGGCTCTGGACCAGCTGATGCCACGCTGGCGGCGGGATCCCGAGGCGGTGCCCTGGCTCGGCAACGACGCCGGCTTCTACCTCGGGACCGTGATCGTCCGGACCGTGCCCGGCGCGGCCTGGCTGGTGTGGCCCAACGGCCAGCCGGTGATCCGGCTGGCCTCGGGCCGGGAGCTGAACGTGATCGAGTCGGGGGTGTCCTGGGCGATGACCGGATCCCCCGAGCTCAGCCAGGCCTACGCGGAGGCCTCCGAGGGCTGACGTTCCGGCGTGTCGCGGTCCCGCTCCCGTGCGAAGTGCCCTTCCGCGCCTGGATAGTTTGCGCTGACCTCGGTGCACCGGGGCCGACTCCGACAAGTGGGCAGGGCAGCACATGGCCGTCGAACCGTTGATCGAGCTGCGGGACGTCAACAAGCACTTCGGTGCCCTGCACGTACTGCGGGACATCAACCTCACCGTCGGCCGCGGGGAGGTGGTGGTGGTCATCGGCCCCTCCGGCTCCGGGAAATCCACCCTGTGCCGGGCGATCAACCGGCTGGAGACCGTCGAGTCCGGCACGATCCTGATCGACGGGGAGGCACTGCCCGCCGAGGGCAAGGAGCTGGCCCGGCTGCGCGCCGAGGTGGGGATGGTCTTCCAGTCCTTCAACCTGTTCGCGCACAAGACCGTCCTCGCCAACGTCTCGCTCGCGCAGGTCAAGGTCCGCGGCCGCAAGCGCGGCGAGGCGGACCGGCGCTCCCGGGAGCTCCTGGAGCGGGTCGGCCTGGCCGACCAGGCCGAGAAGTTCCCGGCCCAGCTCTCCGGCGGTCAGCAGCAGCGCGTGGCCATCGCCCGCGCCCTCGCCATGAGCCCCAAGGCCCTGCTCTTCGACGAGCCCACCTCGGCGCTCGACCCGGAGATGATCAACGAGGTGCTGGAGGTCATGCGGCAGCTCGCCCGCGAGGGCATGACCATGATCGTGGTCACCCACGAGATGGGCTTCGCCCGGTCCGCCGCGAACCGGGTGGTCTTCATGGCGGACGGGCAGATCATCGAGGACCGCACCCCGGAGCAGTTCTTCACCGCCCCGGAGACCGACCGGGCCAAGGACTTCCTCTCCAAGATCCTCAAGCATTGACGTGAGCGCGGGCCGCTGCCGAGCGGCCCGCCCCGGCGGCCGTGGCTCACCCCTCGCGCAGCGGCACCGACACGTAGCTGGGATCGGTGCGCGGCGAGGAGAAGGTCAGCTGCGCGCCGAAGGGGTTGTGCTCGATGTAGAGCGGGTCGACGGTGTCGACGACGAGGGCGAGCCGATGGCCCGCCGGTACGTCGTAGGCCGTGGAGAACAGCTCCAGGTCGACGCCGAACGACTGGCCCGGGGCCTTGCCGTGGAAGGTGTACGGGGCGTTGCTGACGAGCTTGCCGATGCCGAGCGGGCCGACGTCGTAGAGGTACGCGACGAAGGTGCCGTCGCTCTTGGTGGGGGTGACGGTGGTGTGCAGCTTCGCGGTCCCGCGGATCCGGCGCGCCCGGTCGTAGCGCTCCGACTGCCAGACGGCGGCGAAGGCCCGGGGGAGGAGCGGGATCGAGGCGATCGGCGGCGCCTTCACGAACTGGTCGAGGGCGCTGGACAGGAGGAGGATGCCGCCGTTGGCGCCGGAGTCGACATTGGCGAAGAGGTGCTCGCTGTCGGACAGCGCGAGCTTCTCGGTGCCCCCGGAGCCGACCGACTTCCAGTCGGCGTAGCCCTCGTAGCCGTCGTCGCTACGGGACTTGATCTGCACCGGGGCCTCGGTGTCCACGCCGTTGCGCTCGCCCTTGAGGTAGCGGTCGAACCAGCGGTGCGCGTTGGTCCAGGTGTCGTTGGGCAGGCCGAGCAGGCCGGTGCCCTCGGCGGTGGCGTGGTCCCCGGGCCGGAACTCCAGACGCTTGGGGCCGGTCAGCCGCTCGTAGAACTTCGCGTACTGGTTGGGCGGGAAGATGGTGTCGCCCCAGGCGTTGCCCAGCATGATCGCGGCGCCGTTGGCATTGATCCGGTCCACCTGCTCGGAGGGCGAACGCCGCCGGCCCCACTCGATCATCTCCTGCTCCTTGTCCAGCCGGGAGCCGAGGAAGTTGCCGAGCAGCGTTTTGAGTTCGGGTCCGGGGCGGCCCGTGAGGTATCCGGCGGCGCCGAGCATCGCGGCGGCCTGGAGGTGTTGCGTGCGACCGGAGTAGATGGACTCGATCAGGTCGGCCCAGCCGCTCATCGCGACCACGGCCTTGACCCGCGGGTCGTTCGCGGAGGCCATCAGGGCGATACCGGCGGCGTACGAGACCCCGCCGAGGCCGACCCGGTCCGCGTCGGCGGGGGAGTTGGCGAGGGCCCAGTCGATGACGGCGCTGACGTCGGCGATGTCCGGCGGGCCGGCGACCTCGATGTCGCCACCGGAGAGCCAGAAGCCGCGGGAGGTGTAACTGACCACGACGTAGCCGGAGTCGGCGAGCTTCTTGGCCTGGGCGATGTACTCGATCTGGGGCAGGCCCCAACTGGTGGGCAGCACGATCAGCGGGTACTTGCGGCCGCTCTGGGCCCCGGCCGGGGTGAATACGTTGCCTTTGAGGGTGACTCCGCCGGAGCCCGGGATGTCGTGGAAGCGCACCTGCGACGAAGCGTCGGCGGCGGCTGCCACGGTGCTGGCGGGAGCCGCCTGGGCCTGGTGGGGGGCCAGGCCCAGGGTGGCTGCCGCCAGCACGGTCGCCACGGCTGCGGCGGTGGTGGTGCGTCGCATCAATCGCTCCTCGCGTACGCCGGGTTCGTTGTCAAAGTGACCCGACGGTAACGGGAGCGTGTTACCGAAAGTAACCCGTGAGTAAGTTACGCACTGGTAACGATTGGTCGATTTCGGTGGACCGGCCGCGAACAGGCCGCCGGTGGGTCGTCAACCGGCCGCGGGCAGGTCGGGAACCGGCCACGAACCGGCCCACGTGCGGGCCGGTCGCCGGGCGCCGGGCGCCGGTCGCCGATTGCCGGCCGGACGCCGGACGCCGGTCGACCGTCAGCCGTTCTGCGGCGCGCCGGACAGCGCGCTCTTGGCCTTCCACTGGTCGAACGACAGGTTCCACTCGCCGTAGCCGTTACCCAGCTCCGCCTGGCCCTTGGAGCCCTCGCCGACCACCTCGAAGAGGTCGCCGACCTGCGACTGTCCGAAGAACTCCTTGGCGTTGGCGTCGCTCATCCCCACGCAGCCGGAACTGCTGTTGGCGCGGCCGAAGTTGTCGGAGTTCCAGGGGGCGGCGTGCGCGTACATGCCGGACCAGGTCAGCCGCATCGAGTAATCGACCATCTTGTCGTAGGCGTTGTCCAGGCCCACCGTCTGGGAGTCCATCCGGATGGTGCCCTCCTTCGTCATGATCACCATCTTCCCGGACCACGACGCCTTCTTGCCGCCCGGCGTGCCGGCCGAGATCGGGACCGCCTTCTGCGCCTGACCGTTCTCGGTCACCGTCATCTTCTTGCTGTCGAGGCTGACCTGGATCCGGCGATCCTTGCCGATCTTGAACTCGGTGCTGTAGTCGCGGGCGAACAGCCCGCCGCCCTTGCCGGAGTCCACGCCGTTCAGGTGCATCTCGACCTTCACGTCCGTGCCGGACTTCCAGTAGTCCTTCGGCCGCCAGTCGACGCGGTCCTTGCCGTCGTAGTCCTTGAGCCAGCCCCAGGAGCCCTCGGTGTTGTCCGAGGCGGTCACCTTGAGCTGCTTCTCGACCTCGGCCTTGTTCGTCACCGGGTTGTCGAAGACGAGGGACACGGGCATGGCCACGCCCACCGTGCTGCCCTTGGAGATGTTGATCGAGACCTTGTTCACCTTGTCGGCGGCGCTCGTCCTGAACTGGGCGGCGGCACTCTGGCTGTCGGTGTTCTGCGCCTCGACCTTGTACTCCGCACCGGGCGGAGCGTTGCGCTCCGAGGTCCAGGTCTTCCCGTCGTCGGATATCTTCCCCGGCAGCTCCGTGCCCTTGGCGTCGGTCACCTTCACCTGGGCCAGCTTGCCCTCCGCGACGGTCACCACCACCGGCTGGCCTGCCTTGACCTGATCCCCGGTGAGGTTCACCGAGACCGCCATGGCCGCCTTCGGCTTCTGCGGCTCGGCCTTGCCCTTGTCGTCGCCGCCGCCGTCGCTCGCGCCCGTGCAGGCGGTGAGCGAGGCGGCCAGAAGTGCGGTGCCCGCCATGGCGGTGCGGCGTATACGGCTCAACGAAGGGCCCTTTCCAGGAGCGGTGGGGAGTGACGTTCGCAAAAGGAGATGCCAACGACCCGACTTTAGGTTCCGTGATCGGCGGAAAACCTCGTCCTCTTTCTTGTGACGTCGACCGCAGCGAAACGGTCATCGTCCGGTCACAATCGCCGCGCACAGCGGTCACGGGCGGCTGTGAGAGTCCTGTGAGAGACCGTCAGGACGACAGGAAGGCCGGCTGCCGTGTGCGCACTGCTCGTGACCCCCGCCCAACAGGACCATGACCAGGACCGGGAGCTCCGGGTACGTGCCCTGTCCGTCTCCGAATACCAGGCCTTCCTTTACCGCCACGGCGGGGCGAGCTTTCTCCAGTACCCCTCCTGGGCCCGGGTAAAGGACCTCTGGCGCTCGGAAAGGGTCGGTTGGCACTATGCGGACGGACAGATTCAGGGTGCCGGTCTCGTTCTCTATCGGCAATTTCCCGGAACTCGTAAATACTTCGCCTACCTCCCCGAGGGGCCCGTCGCCGACTGGTCCGATCCGCACATCGACCGCTGGCTGACCCCGCTCATGCGCCACCTGCGCTCCTCCGGCGCCTTCGCCGTCCGCATCGGCCCCACCCCCGCCTACCGCCGCTGGGACGCGGCCTGCGTCAAGTCCGCCTCCGGGCCCGGCCGGCAGATATCCGACGTGCTCGCCACCGAGGTCGACCCGGTGGGCGCCGCCCTCGCCGACCGACTGCGCACCCGCGGCTGGACGCGGTGCGGCGGCGAGGACGACGGCGACGCCCAGCCCCGCCACGTCTTCCGCGTGCCGCTGGCCGGCCGCACCCTCGACGAGGTGTGGGCGGGCCTCAACCAGGAATGGCGGCGCAACGTACGCAAGGCCACGAAGTCCGGCGTGGAGACGATCATCGGCACCTTCGCCGACCTGCCCGAGTTCTACCGGCTGCTGCGCATCACCGAGGAGCGCGACGGCTTCCGGCTCGGCCGCTCCCTCGCGTACTACGAGCAGCAGTACCAGGTCCTCAACGAGGAGGCGCCCGGCCGCATGCGCCTCTACCTCGGCGTCCACCAGGGCGAGATCCTCGCCGCCCACACGATGATCACCGCCGGGAAGCGGGTCTGGTACCAGACCGGCGCCTCCGCCGACCACCGCCGCGAGGTCCGCCCCAGCAACGCCCTGCAGTGGCGCATGATGTGCGACGCCCACGCCCTCGGCGCGGAGGAGTACGACATGCGCGGGGTACCCTCCACCCTTGACCCCTCGGCGCGTTCCTACGGGCTGCTGCGCTGGAAGCTCGGCACCGGCGGACAGGTCGTCGAGACGCTGGGAGAGTGGGAGAAACCGATGGACGGAGTCGCCAACGCGGCGCTCTACAAGGCGTTCCAGGCCTACCTGGCCCGCCGGTGACGGCCACCGACACCAACAGCGCCACCAGAGCGGACGCCGCCCCGGCGAGCACCGGCGCCTCATCGGGGAAGACCTCGGTGCTGCGCAGCGGCGCGCTCATGGCGGCCGGCTCCATCGTCTCCCGCGCCACCGGCTTCATCCGCTCCGCCGTCGTCGCCGCGGCACTGGGCGCCGAATTCCTCGGCGACAGCTACACCGTCGCCAACACGGTCCCGAACATCATCTACATGCTGCTCATCGGCGGCGCGCTCAACGCCGTCTTCGTGCCCGAGCTCGTCCGGGCCGCCAAGGAGCACGCGGACGGCGGATCCGCCTACACCGACCGGCTGCTCACCGCCTGCACCGCCGCCCTCGTGGCGCTCACCGCCGTCGCGGTCCTCGCCGCCCCGCTGATCGTCTCGGTGTACACCGACTACGACGGGGCCCGGGCGAGCACCACCGTGGCCCTCGCCCGGTACTGCCTGCCGCAGATCCTCTTCTACGGGCTCTTCACCCTGCTCGGGCAGGTGCTCAACGCCCGCGGCCGGTTCGGCGCGATGATGTGGACCCCGGTCCTCAACAACGTCGTCATCATCGGTGTCTTCGGGCTCTTCCTCCACCTCTCCCACGACGGGGCGGCCGGCCTCAGCGCCGCCGAGACCCGGCTCCTGGGCCTCGGCACCACCCTCGGCATCGTCATCCAGGCCCTCGCCCTGCTCCCCTCGCTGCGCGCCGCCCGCTTCCGCTGGCGCCCCCGCTTCGACTGGCGCGGCAGCGGCCTGGGTCGCCCCCTGCGCAACGCGGGCTGGCTGATCATGCTCGTCCTCACCAACCAGATCGCCTACTGGGTCGTCACCCGGCTCTCCACCACCACCGGAGCGCACGCCGTGGACGCCGGACTCGCGGGCGGCGCCGGCTACATCGCCTACAGCAACGCCTACCAGCTGTGGGTCGTCCCGCAGGGCATCATCACCGTCTCCCTCGTGACCGCCCTGATGCCCCGGATGAGCGCGGCCGCCACCGACGGCGACCTCGCCGCCGTGCGCCGCGACATCTCCTACGTCCTGCGCTCCAGCGCCGCCCTCGTCGTGCCCGCCGCCGCGCTCTTCGCCGCCCTCGCCCCCTGGGTGATGGGCAGCGTCTTCGAGTACGGCCGCACCGACGCCGCCGACATCGAGGTGATGGCGGGCATGCTCATCGCCTTCGCCCCCGGCCTGATCGCCTACTCCGCCCAGTACGTCCTCTCGCGCGGCTTCTACGCCCTCTCCGACACCCGGACCCCCTTCTTCCTGAACCTGGTCATCGCCGCGCTCACCGCCGGCCTGTCGGCCGCCGCCTACTTCCTGCTGTCCCCGCGCTGGGCCGTCACCGGCATGGCCGCCGCCTCCTCCGTCGCCTTCCTCGCGGGCGCCGCCGTCACCGCCCACACCCTCACCCGCCGGCTCGGCCCGCGCGCGGGCACCCGTACGCAGCGGCGCGCCACCGCCGCACGGACCCACCTGCGGCTCCTCGTCGCCTGCGCACCGGCGGCCGCCGCCGCGTACGCCGCCGCTCGCGCCGCCGAGCGGTTCGGCAACTTCGCCGCGGTCGGGGCGGGAACCGTCGTGCTGGCGCTCGTCGTCGTCATCCTCGCCAGGCCGCTACGCCTGACGGAGATCACCGACATGCTGGACTCCCTGAGGCGCAGGCTCGGCCGATAGCGGGAGGTAAGGCCCCGCAACACGTTTGGAATACTGGCCGAATGCCACGCGTACTGCTGATCGAGGACGACCCTTCCATCCGTGAGGGGGTCGGCCTCGGCCTGCGCCGTCGGGGCCACGACGTGAGTTCCGCCGAGACCGGCGAGGAAGGGCTGGCACTGATGGCGGGATTCCGCCCCGAGCTCGTCCTGCTCGACCTGATGCTGCCCGGCATCAACGGCGTCCAGGTCTGCCGCCGCATCCGCGAGACCAGCCAGGTACCGATCATCATGCTCACCGCACGCGGCGACGACTTCGACATCGTCGTCGGCCTGGAGGCCGGCGCCGACGACTACATCGTCAAACCCGCCCGCACCGAGGTCATCGAGGCCCGCATCAAAGCCGTCCTGCGCCGACTCAGCGACCCCGTGGGCAGCCGCCCGGGACTCGAGCACCACGGCGAGCTGAGCATCGACCGCGCCGGGCTGAGCGTGGCCAAGAACGGCGAACGGGTCCCCCTCGCCCCCAGCGAGATCAAGCTCCTGCTGCACCTGTCGGCCTCACCCGAGCAGGTTTTCTCCCGCCAGCAACTCCTCGAATACGTCTGGGACCACAGCTACCACGCCGACGCCCGGCTCGTGGACGCCTGCGTCCGCCGGCTGCGCACCAAGGTCGAGAACCCCGACGCGAGCCCCCGCTACATACAGACCGTGCGCGGCTTCGGCTACCGCTTCGGTCCCCTGTAGGCGACCGTGCGACGCATAGCGCCGCTGGGCCTGCGCACCCGACTGATCGCGGCCTTCCTGCTCGTCGCCGCGATCAGCGCGGTGACCACGGCCGCCCTCACCTACCAGCAGGCGCGCAACGCGATCCTCAAGCAGACCCAGGACACCGCCGTCAGCACCCTGCGGGACCAGGTCGAGCAGCAGGAGGTCCGGCTTCCGCTGGACCAGACGGAACTCCAGCGGATCGTCATCGAACTCGGCAAGCGCGGCAAACCGCACCCGTGGATCATCTTCGGCGAGTACGGCAGCGTGCGGGTCTCCACCAACCCCGGCACACCGACCTCCAGCGTGATCACCGACAACCTGCGCGAGAAGGTCCGGCGCAACGACTGGACCGCCTTCCAGCGGGTCGAGGACCAGCGCGGCAACCCGTGGCTCACCGTCGGCGTCCCCGCCCTCTTCGAGCACAACGGTTACACCGAATCCACCGGCGCCGTCTTCTACGCCAGCGTTCCGCTCTCCACCGAGAAGCAGACCGTCGAGGCGATGGTCGACGCCGCCAAGCAGGGCGCCGTCCCAGGACTGGCCATCGCCATCGTGCCCGCGCTGCTGGCCGCCCGCAGCGTGCTGCGGCCGGTCCGCGACATGCGCCGGGCCGCCCAGCGCCTCGGCGGCGGCCACCTCGACACCCGGATCGAGGTCCGGGGCGCCGACGAGCTCGCCGGACTCGCCCGCACCTTCAACGAGACCGCCCGCGCCCTGGAACAGTCCGTGCGCGAGCTCCAGGAGGCGGAGGTCCGCGCCCGCCGCTTCGCCTCCGACGTCTCCCACGAACTGCGCACCCCCCTCGCCGGGATGCTCGCCGTCACCGAGGTCCTCGACGAGGACGCCGAACACCTCGACGCCGACACCGCCAAGGCCCTGCACCTGGTCAGCGCCGAGACGGGCAAGCTCGCCGTCCTCGTCGAGGACCTGATGGAGATCTCCCGCTTCGACGCCCGGGCCGCCGAACTCAACCTCGACGACGTGGACATCGCCGAAGCCGTGCGCAAGACCCTGGAGCGCCGCCACTGGGTCGACGACCGGATCGTCACCGAGTTGCCGGACCAGGTCCGCGCCCGGCTCGACCCGCGCCGCTTCGACGTGGTCCTCGCCAACCTCGTCGGCAACGCCCTGCGGCACGGCGGCGCCCCCGTACGCGTCACCGTACGGACCGCACCGGGCGAGGACGGACAACGGCTGCTGATCGACGTCGCCGACAGCGGCCCCGGCATAGCGCCCGAGGTGCTGCCGCACATCTTCGACCGCTTCTTCAAGGCCGACGCGGCCCGGACCCGCTCCGCCGGCAGCGGCCTCGGCCTCGCGATCACCCTGGAGAACGTCCGCCTGCACGGCGGTACCCTCCTCGCGGCCAACGGGCCCGCCGGGGGAGCGGTGTTCACCCTCGACATGCCGTTGGAGGCCCGCGTATGACACGGCTCGTGACGGGGTCCCGGGCGGCCGCGGCCATGGCGATGCTGATGGGCTGCGCCCTGCTGCTCACCGGTTGCGGGATCAAACGCACCGGGGTGATCGACAGCGGCCACGCCCCCACCGTCAAGGTCCCCGGGGGCAAGAGCACCGTCATCTACTTCCTGTCCAAGGAGGGCGACCGACTCGTCCCCACCCCGATCAGCGGGTTCGAGGGCCACAACATCAACCCCGAGGTCCTGCTGCTCCTGCTGCTGGAGGGCCCCCACGGCCGGGCCGGCGAGGTCGGGCTCACCACGGCGCTGCCCCGGCTCGCCGCCGGGAAGGACGACCAACTGTCGGTGAGTTCGTACTCGCACACCGGGGTGACCGTCGGGGTGCCCTTCGCCGTGGGCAACCTGTCGGCACCGGCCCGGATGCAGCTCGTGTGCACCATCGGCCTCTCCGCCGTGCCGGACACCGTCAGCCCGGTCACCCTGAAGGGCCCCGACACCGTACTCGCCCCCGCCGACTGCGACCTGAAACGCTGACGGGCCCGGCAGACCCGCGGCCCGGCACCCGCCGGACGGTGCGGCCGCGCCCTTGCGGTCGGGGCCGCACACCCGCCACGGTGGCCCCATGGACCACGCCGCGGACGTCCCCGACGTCTTCGACCCCCGCATCTACGCCTCCGGCATCCCGCACGAGCGCTACCGGCTGCTGCGCGAACGGCACCCCGTGGCCTGGCAGGCGGAGCCGGAGATCCAGGGCTGGCCCGCCGGCCCCGGCTTCTGGGCCGTCACCCGGCACGCCGACGTCGTCCGGGTCCTGCGCGACCACCGGACGTACTCCTCCTGGCTGGGCGCCACCCAGATCCGCGACCCCGACCCGGCCGACCTGCCCTTCCTGCGCCGCACCATGCTCAACCAGGACCCGCCCGAGCACGGCCGGCTGCGACGGCTGGTGTCCCGCGCCTTCACCCCCGCCCGCGTCGACGCCTTCGCCGGGCGGGTACGCGAGCGGGCCCGCGCCCTGCTCGCCGCCGCCCGCCGGGACGCCGAGGACGGCGCCGTCGACCTCGTAGGCGCCGTCACCGACGAGTACGCGCTGCTGAACCTCACCGACCTGCTGGGTGTCCCGGCCACCGACCGGGCCCTGCTGCTGGAGTGGACCGTACGGATCATCGGGTACCAGGACCCCGACGACGCCCCGGCCCCGCTCCTCGGCCCGGACGGCACACCGCTCAACCCGCGCTCCCCGGCCCTGCTCGGCGAGATGTTCGCGTACGCCCGCGAACTCGCCGACCACAAGCGCCGACACCCCGGCGACGACGTGATGACCGCCCTCGCCGAGGCCGGGCTCGACCCGGCCGAACTGGAGATGTTCTTCTTCCTGCTCACCGTCGCGGGCAACGACACCGTACGCAGCGCCGCCCCCGGTGGCCTGCTCGCCCTGGCCCAGGCCCCGGACGCCTACCGCCGGCTCGCGCGGGGATCCGTCCCCTTCGACCGGGCCGTCGACGAACTCCTACGCGTCCACCCGCCGGTGCTCAGCTTCCGCCGCACGGCCGCCGTCGACACCGAACTGGCCGGGCAGCGGATCCGCGCCGGGGACAAGGTGGTGGTCTTCCACGCCTCCGCCAACCACGACGAGCGCGTCTTCGCCGATCCCGGTCGCCTGGACCTGGCCCGGACACCCAACCCGCACGTCTCCTTCGGGGACGGCCCGCACGTCTGCCTCGGCGCCCACTTCGCCCGGCTCCAGCTGCGCACCCTCTACGAGGAGTGGTGCGCGGCCATGCCCGCCCCCGAACCGGCTGGACCGCCGCGCCGGCTGGTCTCCAACTTCATCAACGGGATCACGAGGCTGCCGCTACGGGTGTCCGGGCCGGCCCGGTGACGTCCGCCACCAGCTCCGTCACGTCCGGTCCATAGGCATCGGAGTTGATGACCTTCAACAGGAGGCAGAACGACTCCCGGCCGTACTTGCGGGCCAGCCGCTCATGGTGCTTGGCCAGATGACGGGCGCCGGCCTGGTTGCTGTTGGCCGTCTGCCCGGAGAGCAGGAACACCGGCCGGGAGCCGTGCCGGGTCGTCAGCCGGGCCAGCAGCACGTACTCGACCATCCCCTTCTCCCAGCGGTACCTCTCCTCGCCGATGCGGATGGCGCCGCGATCGGGATGACCCGACGCGAGACCGACGTCGACCTGCACCCCCGGGAGCATGGAGGTCAGGTGCGCGGTGGTGCGGGCGTTGGAGGCGGGGCCGCCGACACAGAACTCGGCCCGTTCACCGAAGCCCTGGCGGGCCTCGTCGTGCGTGACGATCTGGACGTTCGCCCCGCAGTCCTTGATCAGTGCGGAGATCTCCAACAGGGCGAACGCGTCGCTGCGGTGCACCGACGATTCCTTGCCGCCCATCTGCCGGTTGACCACGAACAGACAGTCGGAGCCGGTCGGCAGCCCGAAGAAGGCCTGCTTGCGGCGGAGTGCGCGCCGCGAGAGGTAGGTCCGGGAGAACCAGCCGAACCCGCCGCTGACGGCGGTGGCTATCACCCCGAGCACGATGTTGCGCACGTCGTCGTTCATGCGGCGGATGGTAGCGGCAGGGCGGTGCTCCTGACGCGGGGGGTTCGGTGAAGTTACGCTGCGCCGACCAGACCTGACATGCCGTCGACCGGAGGAACCTGATGCGTGCTCCCGCCGCACGTCAGTTAGCGCTCGTGGCCCTCGCCGGGGCGCTCGTCTCCACCGGGGCCGCCGCCCCGCCCACCACGACCACCCCACCGGCCAAGGTGCCGGTCGCCGTCGGCTACGGCGGGGCCGTCGCCAGCGTCGACGCCGACGCCTCCGCCGTGGGCATCGCCGTCCTGCGTTCCGGCGGCAACGCCGTGGACGCGGCCGTCGCCACCGCCGCCGCGCTCGGGGTGACCGAGCCGTACTCGGCGGGCATCGGCGGAGGCGGCTACTTCGTCTACTACGACGCCCGCTCGCGCCGGGTGCACACCATCGACGGCCGCGAGACCGCCCCCGCCACGGCCACCGAGACGCTGTTCCAGGAGGACGGGCAGCCCATCCCCTTCGCGGAGGGCCAGACCAGCGGCCGCGGTGTCGGCGTCCCCGGCACCCCCGCCACCTGGAGGAGCGCCCTTCAGGCCTGGGGCACCCGCCCGCTGGACAAGCTGCTGAAGCCGGCCGAGAAACTGGCCCGGGACGGCTTCACGGTGGACAGCACCTTCCGGGCCCAGACCGAGCTCAACCAGGACCGCTTCAAGGACTTCCCGGCCACCGCGAAGCTCTTCCTGCCGGGCGGCGCCCTGCCGGTGGTCGGCTCCACCTTCAAGAACCCGGACCTGGCCGCCACCTACGCCGAACTCGGCCGCAAGGGGACCGGCGCCCTCTACCGCGGACCCCTCGCCGAGGACATCGTCCGGGCCGTGCGCACACCCCCGGTGGACCCGGCGGCCACCCGCAAGGTCCGCCCCGGCGACCTGACCACCGCCGACCTGCGCGCGTACGCGACCGAGCGGCAGGACCCGACCCGGGTGAGCTACCGGGGGCTCGACGTCTACAGCATGGCGCCCTCCTCCTCGGGCGGCACCACCGTCGGCGAGGCGCTGAACATCCTGGAGCGGACCGACCTCTCGAAGCTGTCCGAGACGCAGTACCTGCACCGCTTCATCGAGGCCTCGCGGATCTCCTTCGCCGACCGGGGCCGCTGGGTCGGCGACCCGGCGGCGGTGGACGTGCCGACGCGCGAACTGCTCTCGCAGCGGTTCGCCGATTCGCGCGGCTGCCTGATCGCGCCCGACCGTACGCTGACCAGCCCGCTCGCCCCCGGTGACCCGCGCCACCCGGCGCCGTGCGGCGGCTCCGGCCAGGCCGCCCCGACCACGTACGAAGGGGAGAACACCACCCACCTGACGGCCGCCGACCGCTGGGGCAACGTGGTCTCCTACACCCTGACCATCGAGTCCACCGGCGGCAGCGCGATCACCGTCCCGGGCCGCGGCTTCCTGCTGAACAACGAGCTGACCGACTTCTCCTTCGCCCCGGCCGCCCCCGGGGTCCCGGACCCGAACCTGCCCGGCCCCGGCAAGCGGCCGCGCTCCTCCATGTCCCCGACGATCGTGCTGGAGGACGGCCGGCCGGTGCTCGCGGTGGGCTCCCCGGGCGGCGCCACCATCATCACCACCGTGCTGCAGACCCTGATCGGCCACCTGGACCGCGGGCTGCCCCTGGTCGACGCGATCGCCGCGCCGCGGGCCAGCCAGCGCAACCAGACCACCACCGAGCTGGAGCCGGGCCTGTGGAACAGCCCGCTGCGCGCGGAGTTGGAGGCGATCGGCCAGGGCTTCCGGCAGAACCCGGAGATCGGCGCCGCGACCGGCGTGCAGCGGCTGCCGGACGGCCGCTGGTTGGCGGCGGCCGAGACCAGCCGCCGGGGCGGCGGCTCGGCGATGGTGGTCCACCCGCACGGGAGGCCGTAGCGCCACGGCCGCCTAGAGGACGGTGAGGATCCGCGGACCGTCGGTGGTGATCGCGACCGTGTGCTCCGAGTGGGCGGCGCGGCTGCCGTCGACGGTGCGCAGGGTCCAGCCGTCCGCGTCGCAGGCGTAGTCGTCCGTACCGCCCGCGATCACCATCGGCTCGATGGCGAGGACCAGGCCGGGACGCAGCTTCGTCCCGCGTCCCGGCGGGCCCTCGTTGGGCACGCCCGGGTCCTCGTGCATGCTGCGGCCGATGCCGTGGCCGCCGAAGCCGTCGGGTACCCCGTACCCGGCGGCCCGGCAGGTCGAGCCGATCGCGTGGGCGATGTCGCCGATCCGGTTGCCGGGCACGGCGGCGGCGATCCCGGCGGCGAGGGCCGCCTCCGACGTCTCGATCAGCCGGCGGTCCTCGGGGCGGGCCGGGCCCACGGTGAAGCTGACCGCCGCGTCCCCGGCCCAGCCGCCGAGCTGCGCCCCGCAGTCGACGCTGACCAGGTCGCCGCCCCGCAGCCGGTAGTCGTCGGGGATGCCGTGGACGATCGCGTCGTTCACCGAGACGCACACCACGGCGGGGAAGGGCACCGGCGCGAACTGCGGCCGGTAGCCCAGGAAGGGCGACGTGGCGCCGGCCTCGCGGAGCACCTCGCGGGCCACCCGGTCCAGGTCCAGCAGGGACACGCCCACGTCGGCCGCCTCCCGTACGGCGGCCAGGGCGCGGGCGACCACCCGGCCGGCGGCACGCATCTCGTCGATCTCTCGGGCCGTTTTCAGTTTCACCATGCCAATAACTATACCGGTATAAAAATAACGGGATAGTTATTGGTGTGCGGGGTAGGATGAAGCCATGGTCCGTACCCCCCTGACCCCCGAAGAGCGCGAGCGCGGCGAGCGGCTCGGCGTCCTGCTGCGCGAAGCCCGAGGCAACCGGAGCATGGTCGAGATCGCGGCCGGCGCCGGGCTCTCCGCCGAGACCCTGCGCAAGATCGAGACCGGCCGGGCACCCACCCCCGCCTTCTTCACGGTCGCCGCCCTCGCCGCAGCCCTCGGCCTCTCCCTGGACGACCTGCTGCGCCGCTGCGCCGTCGTCCCCGCCTAGGCCGTCTCTTCCGGCCCAGGGCCTGCCGTTCGGGCGGGCCCGCGGGCCAGTCGGACCAATCCGTGGTGGGAGGTTCGGCTCGGGGGAAGCGTGAAGGCGTGTCAGCCATGAACGCATCCAAGCGAGTCGGATTCGCAGTCGTCGGCGCCCTCCTCGCGGGCGGCCTGCTGCTCGCGGCCTGCGCCGTCCCCGAAGATCGCCACGCCGGCGACGTGGTCTTCCACCACCCGGGCGTCGTCGTCGGCCACGACGGGCTCCGGCAGGCGAAGTAGACGGTCGCGGCCGGCAAGGAACCCTGGCTCTCGGCGTACCGGTCACTTCTGACCAGCCGCCACGCCTCGCTCGACCACACCCCGCTCCCGGCCGCCGTGGTGCCCTACCCCTCCAACAGCGGCCCGCAGTCCTTCCTCGACGAGCGACAGGACGCGATCGCCGCCTACACCCACGCCCTGCTGTGGTCGGTGACGCCCCGACGTCGCAGCAGATGCCGGATCGCTCGGCTGGAGTAGGCCTTGTCGCCCAGGACTCGGGGCGGGTTCGTGTGTGGGCGGCCGGTGTCGGCTCGCGGAACGCGGATCCCGTCGAGGACCTGACCGAATGCGGTGGCGTCGTTGACGTTGCCCGGCGGCGGTCCCCGGCCGTCGACAGCGAGGTGGACCTCGGTGGTCGGCCCGCCTCGGGACCGGCCGAGGGCCTGGCGCGTCTGCCGGCCGACCGGGTCTTCCGGTTCGTCCCCGTCCGCAGCCCGCTTTTGCGTGCGCCGGCGGCGTGCTGGTGAGCACGGTTGATCGTGGAGTCGACGGCGACGCTCCACTCCACCCGGCCCTCCGTGTCGTCGCGGACCTGCACATGCTCCAACAGCCTTGCCCACGTGCCGTCCGCCTCCCAGCGGGCAAACTGCTCATGGACGGTCTGCCACGGCCCGTACCGCTCCGTCAACTCACCTCGACCCGGCACAAGATCAATTTCCCGACAGGTGGCCTTAGCATGGGCATGCCCCCCGTGCCGTACCCAGCCGACGGAAGACACCCATGCGCCTCCAGCGGATATCCGCCGCGACCGCGGCCCTCGCCGCGCTCACCACCCTCGCCACCGCCTGCGAGGACCCCAAGAAGAACGGCACGCCGGCCCAGAGCCCCGCCGCGGCCGCCACGGCCTCCGGCCAGGCCTCCCCGCCGGCCGCCGGCCCCGCGCCCGCCACGCTGGCCGGGGCGCAGGCCCACGTACAGCAGTACACGTCCTGCGAGAACCTCAGCACCGACCCGAACGACAGCCGGGTGCCGCTGAGCGGGTTCATCGGCGCCGGGGACTGGGGCATCACGGAGCGCGGTGTCTGCACGGACAAGAAGGCGCGGGGCGAGATCGTCCTCTTCCTGACGCCGGACATGAAGGCCTTCCAGCAGGCCGCCAAGGACCACGCCGCGAAGCTGCTCGCCGAGGGCCGGGGCGACACCGACCTCGCCAGCCGCACGGTCGTGGGCAAGAACTTCGCCCTGACCGCGCTCAAGACCGCCACCGCCGTGTCCCTGGTCGACCCGCCCAACTCCGACCTGCGCATCCTGAGCTGCAACCCCGACATTTTCGTCCCGGAGGGGTTCAAGAAGGAGAAGGCCCTGGTCGAGGGCTGTTTCCTCACCGACTACGTCAACAGTCCCGACGGCCAGGGCAGCCCCCACCGCGGGGCGGTCCGCGACCCCTCCACCGAGGGAGCCGCGAAGCCGGGCCAGCCGTCCACCGGCAGCCCGGGCCTGCCGAGCGCCGGCAGCATCGCCGAGCTGAAGAAGCTCGTCAGCCCGCACACCGTCGACTGCACGAAGATGACCGTCACCGACGAGCACATACAGTCGATCGACTACATGCCGGTCGTCGACGGCCCTCCGAGCGCCTGGGGCGTCACGCAACGGGCCGTCTGCGGCGAGCTCGGCGGCGAGCAGCGCGCGCACAACCTGAACTGGCTGGACACGGTCTCCGACATGAAGACCCTCCAAACCAAGGCCAAGGCGGCGCAGCTGGCCGACCTGAAGGACGACGGGCGCCTCAAGGCCACTGCGAGCAAACTGCTGGTCGGCACGAACATCGCCGTGGAGACCAACAACGCGAACGTCCGCCGCGGGCTGTACCAGCTCCAGTTCCTCTATCTGAACTGCGAGACCGGCTTCACCGCGCCGGCCGGCTACCGGCTGGAGAAGGCCCAGGTCGAGGGTTGCGTCCTGACCAACTACGAGCGCCCGAGCTGACACACTGCCGTCCGGGGCGTGCACGGCGCGCCCTGGGGGGTGTCGACCGGTGCGTACGAGCAGTCGGACTGCCACGGCCCGTACCACTCGGACAGGTCACGCCACGGAGCCCCGGTCGGCAACCGCCACAGCACACCATTGACCACCTGCCGGTGGATCACGCCACGGCCGACCACGCCCATCCACGCGGCAACAAGGGCTCAATCCACTGTCGGACAGGCCTCAGGGCCGTGCCGGGCGTCGCGACCCGGCAAACCCTGCCGGTCACGGCACTAGGGTGCGGGCATGGATCTCGAGGAGCTCGGCAGGGCGCGGTACGTCAGTCTCACCACCTTCCGCAAGGACGGCACGCCCGTGGCGACGCCGGTGTGGGCGGTGGCCGACGCGGGTGAGCTGTACGTGTGGACGCGCAGCGATTCGTGGAAGGTCAAGCGGATCCGCAACAACGGACGGGTCACCGTCACCGCGTGCGACATGCGCGGGCGCGTCGAGGAAGGGGCGCAGGTGCGGGAGGGCGAGGCCCGACTGCTCGACGAGACGGGGCTGCGGCGGGTGCGGAAGCTGATGTCGCGCAAGTACACCTGGCAGTTCTGGTTGGTGGATGTGCCCGCGGCCCTGGCGCGCCGCGGCAAGCGTCCGCACACCGCGATCGCCGTCAAGCTTTGAGACTCCCGTAGCCCGCCCGTAACACGGGTGGGGTCCAATGCGGTCATGGAGACCGCGACTTCGCTGGCGATCAGTCAACTCTCTGGATACTTAAGGGGATTGACGCAGAGGTTGGATCCCGGGGCAGGCTGGTACGGGGAGTTCGTGCGCCGGGATCCGGACGGCATGAGGGCCTGTCTCGACGGGTCGGCGATCCCTCCGTGGGACGTGGTGGAATCGCTGCTGCGGGACCTGGCCGGGGCCCGCGGCGCGGAGTTCGCGGCGCGGGAGACCGTATACGCGGCCCAGCTGCGGGCGGCGGCCGTCACCGTGTGGGACCGGCTGCCGGGCGGCGAGGGTGAGCTGCGGAGCCTGCTCGCGAAGGCCGCGGCGCAACGGGCCGCCTCGCAGACGGCCCTGCGGAGCCTGACGGTACGGCTCGGCCGGGCCGCCGATCGGACCGAGACGGACACCCTCACCCGGGAACTCTCCTGGGCCCAGGACGACGTGGCCCGCGCCGCGGCCCGTCACGAGGACCTGGCGGCCCGCCTTCGGGCCCTGCGGGCGGGCCCCGAAGGGCTGTGGCCGACACGGCCGGAGACCGCCCAGTGGCTGCCCGGGGTGCCCAGGCAGCGGGAGGCCCGCCCCGAACCGGGCGCCGGGCCGGGCCCCGAACCGGGCGCCGGGCCACGTCCCGAACCGAGTGCCGTCCCGCGCCACGACCCGGGCGCCGCGCCACGACCCGGGCCGGAAACCTCCGCCGCCGATGAACCCCCCGCCCGCGTCGAGGCGCCGGTGGGCCGGGCCGAGGGGCGGTGGCTGCGCGGTACGCGGCGCGCCGGAGGCGCCCGGTACGCGGGCTCGGCGGCGGCCTCCATCCCGGCGTTCACCCCGCCGCCGGGGCACCCCGGCGGGGACGGCGCACCGGGTTCCGGTGCCGGCGCCGCGCTCCCCGCGCCGCGCGGAGCCCGCTTCGGCGTCCCGGACGCCCCCGAACCCGTGGCTCCCGGCGCCGAGCCCGCGCCCCAGCCTCCATCCCACCCCGCGCCCCATCCCGCCCCGCGCCCCGAGCACCGGGCCGGTCCCACGACGGGCGCCCCCGGATCCGCCCCCGCCCCCGCCCCCCCCCCCGCCCCCGCCCCCGCCCCCGCCCCCGGAGCCGTCGCCGCCGCCCTGCTCGCCCTGCGCGCCCAGGGCCGCAGCGGTGAGGCGCACGCCCTGCTGTGCGAGGCCGCGGCCCGGCCCGCCGAGCAACTGCCCGCGCTGGCCGCCGAGCTGACCCGGGCCGGGCTCACGGCCGACTGGGCGACCCTGCTGTGGGAGGCGGCCTCCCTCCCGCCCGAACGGCTCGCGGCGGCCGCGGCCGCCCTCGGCGCCGCCGGCCGGGAGGCCGACTGCGACGCCCTGCTGCGCCAGGGCGTCGCCCGCCCGGCCGCCGAGGTCGCGGACGCGGCACTCGCCCTCGACGGCGCCGGCCGGGTCCGAGAGGCCGACGCCCTGCTCGGCGCCTTCGTCCGGGTGCGCACCGCCGAGGAGGCGGCGGGCCTGGCCCGGCACGACCCGCGGTGGTTCGCCCCGAGGCTGCTCCGGGCGGCCCGGGCGCTGCCCGGATCCCGGCACCGCGACCTGCTCCACGCGCTCCGGGTGGCGGGCATCGCAGGAGCGTAGGGGTACTGATCCGCCCGTCTCCTGACCGCATTCGACCGCGGGGCGACGTAACGTGATCGACTACTCCAACCGCGCACGGCGCTCTTGCCCCACGCTGTGACGAGGCCTACGTTCTACTCCCTACGCATACCGTCTACGTGCGTAGAACTCGGCGTTCCCGTCGCGAGGAGCAGCTCATGGCCCAAGTCGTCCGCGCCGCGCTGGTCCAGGCCACCTGGACCGGAGACACCGATTCGATGATCGCCAAACACGAGGAGTACGCCCGCCGGGCAGCCGCCGAAGGCGCGCAGATCATCGGCTTCCAAGAGGTCTTCAACGCCCCCTACTTCTGCCAGGTCCAGGAGCCCGAGCACTACGCGTGGGCCGAGGCCGTCCCCGACGGCCCGACCGTACGCCGAATGCAGGACCTCGCCCGCGAGACCGGCATGGTGATCGTCGTACCGGTCTTCGAGCTGGAGAGCGAGGGCTTCTACTACAACACCGCCGCCGTCATCGACGCCGACGGCAGCTACCTGGGCAAGTACCGCAAGCACCACATCCCCCAGGTCAAAGGCTTCTGGGAGAAGTACTACTTCCGTCCGGGCAACCTCGGCTGGCCCGTCTTCGACACCGCCGTCGGCAAGATCGGCGTCTACATCTGCTACGACCGCCACTTCCCCGAGGGATGGCGGCAACTGGGCCTCGCCGGAGCCCAACTGGTCTACAACCCCTCCGCCACCTCCCGAGGCCTGTCCGCGTACCTGTGGCAGCTGGAGCAGCCGGCGTCGGCCGTCGCCAACGAGTACTTCATCGCCGCGATCAACCGTGTCGGCCAGGAGGAGTACGGCGACAACGACTTCTACGGCACCAGCTACTTCGTCGACCCGCGCGGCCAGTTCGTCGGGGAGGTCGCCAGCGACAAGGACGAGGAACTCGTCGTCCGCGACCTCGACTTCGACCTGATCAAGGAGGTCCGCGACCAGTGGGCCTTCTACCGCGACCGCCGCCCCGACGCCTACGGAGGGCTCGTACAGCCGTGACCAACCCGACCCCGCTCCACAGCCGCCACCGCACCGTCCTGCCCGACTGGCTCGCCCTCTACTACAAGCACCCCATCGAGCTCACCCACGGCGAGGGCCGCCACGTCTGGGACGCCGACGGCAACCGCTACCTCGACTTCTTCGGCGGCATCCTCACCACGATGACCGCCCACGCCCTGCCCGAGGTCACCAAGGCCGTGTCCGAGCAGGCCGGGCGGATCATCCATTCCTCCACCCTGTACCTCAACCGCCCGATGATCGAGCTGGCCGAGCGGGTCGCCGCCCTCTCCGGCATCCCCGACGCCCGGGTCTTCTTCACCACCTCCGGCACCGAGGCCAACGACACCGCCCTGCTGCTCGCGACCACGTACCGCCGCTCCAACCAGATCCTGGCGATGCGCAACAGCTACCACGGCCGGTCCTTCTCCACCGTCTCGATCACCGGCAACCGCGGCTGGTCCCCGACCAGCCTTTCCCCGCTGCAGACGTACTACGTCCAGGGCGCCGTCCGTACCCGCGGCCCCCTCGCCCACCTGGACGACGCCGCCTTCACCGCGGCGGCCGTCGCCGATCTGGAGGACGTGCTCGGCCAGGCCCGCGGGGGAGTGGCCGCGCTCATCGCCGAACCGATCCAGGGCGTCGGCGGCTTCACCTCCCCGCCCGACGGCCTCTACGGAGCCTTCCGCGAGGTGCTGGACCGCCACGGCATCCTGTGGATCAGCGACGAGGTGCAGACCGGCTGGGGCCGCACCGGCGACAACTTCTGGGGCTGGCAGGCCCACGCCCAGAACGGCCCGCCGGACATCCTCACCTTCGCCAAGGGCATCGGCAACGGCATGTCCATCGGCGGGGTCGTGGCCCGCGCCGAGGTGATGAATTGCCTGGACTCCAACTCCATCTCCACCTTCGGCGGCTCCCCGGTCACCATGGCGGCCGGCGTCGCCAACCTCGCGTACCTGCTGGAGCACGACCTCCAGGGCAACGCCCGCCGCGTCGGCGGACTGCTCCTGGAGCGGCTGCGCGCCATCGCGGCCACCGTGCCCGCCGTACGGGAGGTCCGCGGCCGGGGGCTGATGGCCGGTCTCGAACTCACCAGGCCGGGCACCGACGAGGCCGACCCGGACGCGGCCGCCGCCGTCCTGGAGGCAGCCCGCGAAGGCGGCCTGCTGCTCGGCAAGGGAGGCGGGTACAACACCAGCGTGCTGCGTATCGCGCCGCCGCTCTCCCTCACCGTCGCCGAGGCGGAAGAGGGCTCCGAGATCCTCGAACAGGCATTGCGCAGCATCCAGTAGGGGGATCACATGAGCATCCGCACCCTGATCCGCGGCGGCCTCGTCGTCACCGCCTCCGACGAACTGCACGCGGACGTCCTGATCGAGGACGGCCGCGTGGCGGCGCTGGCCACCCACGGCTCGGCGGCGGCCGAGGCCTGGACGGCCGACCGTACGATCGACGCGACGGGGAAGTACGTCATCCCCGGCGGGGTCGACGCGCACACCCACATGGAACTTCCCTTCGGAGGCACCTCGGCCTCCGACACCTTCGAGACCGGCACCAGAGCCGCCGCCTGGGGCGGCACCACCACGATCGTCGACTTCGCCGTCCAGAGCGTGGGCCACTCCCTGCGCGAGGGGCTCGACACCTGGTACGCCAAGGCGGACGGCAACTGCGCCGTCGACTACGCCTTCCACATGATCCTCTCGGACGTCAACGAGAGAACCCTCAAGGAGATGGACCACCTCGTCGGCGAGGGCGTCACCTCCTTCAAGCTGTTCATGGCCTACCCCGGCGTCTTCTACAGCGACGACGGGCAGATCCTGCGCGCCATGCAGCGCGGCGCCGCCAACGGCGGGCTGATCATGATGCACGCCGAGAACGGCATCGCGATCGACGTCCTCGTCGAACAGGCCCTCGCCCGCGGGGAGACCGACCCCCGCCACCACGGCGAGGTCCGCAAGGTCCTGCTGGAGGCCGAGGCCACGCACCGCGCCATCCAGCTGGCACGGGTCGCGGGCGCCCCGCTCTACGTGGTCCACGTCTCGGCGCAGGAGGCGGTCGCCGAACTGGCCGCCGCCCGCGACAAGGGCCTGCCGGTCTTCGGTGAGACCTGTCCGCAGTACCTGTTCCTGTCCACCGACAACCTGGAGGAGCCCGACTTCCAGGGCGCCAAGTACGTCTGCTCCACCCCCCTGCGGCCGAGGGAACACCAGGCGGCACTGTGGCGGGGCCTGCGGACCAACGACCTCCAGGTGGTCTCCACCGACCACTGCCCCTTCTGCTTCCGGGGCCAGAAGGAGCTCGGCCGCGGGGACTTCTCGAAGATCCCCAACGGACTGCCGGGGGTGGAGAACCGGATGGACCTCCTCCACCAGGCCGTCCTGGACGGACACATCAGCCGCCGACGCTGGATCGAGATCGCGTGCGCGACCCCGGCCCGGATGTTCGGCCTCTACCCGCAGAAGGGCACCATCGCGCCGGGCTCCGACGCCGACATCGTCCTCTACGATCCGCACGCCGAGCAGGTCATCTCCGCCGAGACGCACCACATGAACGTGGACTACTCGGCGTACGAGGGCAGGCGGATCACCGGACGCGTCGACACCGTGCTCTCGCGCGGCGAACTCGTCATCGACCAGCGCGAATTCACCGGCCGGGCCGGCCACGGGGCGTTCGTCCCCCGCTCCACCTGCCAGTACCTGTAAAGCTCAAGGAGCCGCCCCATGGACTTCGGCCTCGTCCTGCAGACCGACCCGCCCGCCTCCCAGGTCATCAGCCTCATGAAGCGCGCAGAGCGCAACGGCTTCCGCTACGGCTGGACCTTCGACTCGGCGGTCCTCTGGCAGGAGCCGTTCGTCATCTACAGCCAGATCCTGGCCAACACGCAGAAGCTGCACATCGGCCCCATGGTCACCAACCCGGGCACCCGCACCTGGGAGGTCACCGCCTCCACCTTCGCCACCCTCAACGACATGTACGGCAACCGCACCGTCTGCGGTATCGGCCGCGGGGACTCGGCGATGCGGGTCGCCGGCCGGGCCCCCAACACCCTGGCCCGGCTGGGCGAGGCCATCGACGTCATCCGCGACCTGGCGGAGGGCCGCGAGGCCGAGGTCGACGGCAAGCCGCTGCGACTTCCGTGGATCAAGGACGGGAAACTGCCCGTCTGGATGGCCGCGTACGGGCCGAAGGCGCTCGCTCTCACCGGGCAGAAGGCCGACGGGTTCATCCTCCAGCTCGCCGACCTCTACCTCACCGAGTGGATGGTCAAGTCGGTGCGCGAAGCCGCCGTCGCGGCCGGCCGCGACCCGGCGGAGATCACCATCTGCGTGGCCGCCCCCGCGTACGTGAGCGAGGACCTCGCACACGCCCGGGACCAGTGCCGCTGGTTCGGCGGAATGGTCGGCAACCACGTCGCCGACCTGGTCGGCCGCTACGGGGAGCACTCCTCGATGGTCCCGGACGAGCTGACCGAGTACATCAAGGCCCGGCAGGGCTACGACTACAGCCACCACGGCCGGGCCGGGAACCCGTCCACCGACTTCGTCCCCGACGAGATCGTCGACCGCTTCTGCCTCCTGGGCCCGGTCGAGGCCCACATCGAGAAGCTCCGCGCCCTGCGCGATCTCGGTGTCGACCAGTTCGCCCTCTACAACATGCACGACGCCCGGGAAGCGACCATCGACGCCTACGGCGCCCACATCATCCCTTCCTTCGACTGAATCCCGCTCGCGAGCGGTGCGGGGCCGGCCAAGAGGTCGGCCCCGCACCGCGTTGCCCCGTCGGTGCCGGGTGATCCCCACCGATCCGGGCCGGGGCGTGGTTGTCAGGTTGGAGGTGGCTGCCGCACCAGCCTCCGTCCGGCCGAGGGCCCGTGTTGCAGGAGTTTTCTTGAGCGTCGATTCCCCGATCACCTCTCGGGAGCGGACCGATGACGATGTGGCGGTGGTGGATCGGCCCGGGTGGCGGGCGGCCGCGGGCACGATAGGAGGCCTGGGCACCGTCATGCCGGCCCTGCTCAGCCTGGCGGCCCTGGGCGCGGCGATCCATGAGCCGGTTCTGATCCCGTCGCCGGCCGCCAGCGCCGCGGTCCTGCACGCCGCCCCCGCCACACCGGCGGCCCAGCCCCGCAGCGTGCTGCTCGGCCACCACGTCGGCGCCGCGACCGGGTACGCGGCGCTCGCCCTCGGGCAGGGCGGCCCGTGGACGGCCGCCGCGGTGGGGGCCGTGACCTTCGCCGCGACCGGCCTGCTGCGGGTCCCGCACGCCCCGGCCTGCGCGACCGCGGTCATCGTGATCCTGCAGACCCCCCGAGCCGCCCACTTCGTCCCGCTCCTGGCAGGGGCGGCAGCGATCCTCGTCCTGGTCCAACACCTCGCCTCCCGCGTGGTGCGCGGACAGGAGCGCTACCCCGCCCGCTGGTGGTGAGACCGGCGGGACACGCCGGTCACCTACCGCGAAGAGGCCGCCGACAGGCCGGAGTGTCCGACGCCGACGGGCGCTGCGGGGGATCTTGTCCAGGCCCGTACGAGGGGCTGTGAACTGCGGCGGAACCTACTTCCCCGCCCCATCCTGGCCCCGGTGGAAGACCGCTGTCCATCCGTGCCGACACCCATATTTCGGACCGGCGAAAGGTGGCACGATGGGCCCCGCCGGCGGCCCTGTCCTGCCCGAGATCGAGCGTCCGCCGCAGCGGCATCACGTACGGAACGAACAAGAGGGGGGACAGCTGTGCCTGCTCCACGGATGAGCACCACACCACTGCCCGGCATCGGGGTCCAGTACGACCTCACCACCCGCGAGCACCGCCACCTTTCGGTGATCGCGCACCGCGACGGCGCCCGCACGGTGAACCTCTACCGGGCCGACGACCCCGACGCCTGCGGGCAGTCGCTGCGTCTCACCGCCGCCGAGACCACCTCGCTCATCGACGCGCTGATGCCGGCCCACCACAGCCCGAACCTCCTGCACACCACCGACCTCGGGTTGGTGGCCGAGCGGATCGAACTGTCGGGGCACTCCTACTGGAACGGCCGGGTGCTGGGCGAGACGCGGATGCGGACCGAGACCGGGGTCTCGATCGTGGCCGTGCTGCGCCGCGCGGAGGCCCGGCCCTCGCCCGCGCCGGACTTCCGCCTCGCCGGTGGGGACACGCTCATCGTGATCGGCACCCGCGAGGGCGTCGACGCCGCCGCCTCCATACTCGGACGGGAGTGATCGCCTGTGCATTCCGCTCTCTTCCTGATCGAGTTCGGTGCGATCATCCTGGGCCTGGGACTGCTGGGCAGGCTCGCCGGCCGCTTCCACTTCTCCCCGATACCCCTGTACCTGCTGGCCGGCCTGGCCTTCGGTACCGGCGGGCTCCTGCCCATGGGCGCCAGTGAGGAATTCGTCGCGATCGGCGCCGAGATCGGCGTCATCCTCCTGCTGCTGATGCTCGGCCTGGAGTACACCGCCTCGGACCTGGTCTCCAACCTCAAGACCCAGTACCCGGCCGGTCTGGTCGACTTCACCCTCAACGCCGTGCCGGGCGCGGTCGCCGCGCTGTTGATGGGCTGGGGGCCGGTGGCCGCCGTGGTCCTGGCGGGCGTCACCTGGATCTCCTCCTCCGGCGTCATCGCCAAGGTGATGGGCGACCTCGGCCGCGTCGGCAACCGCGAAACCCCCGTCATCCTGTCCATCCTGGTCCTCGAAGACCTGGCCATGGCCGTCTACCTGCCGATCATCACGGCCCTGCTGGCCGGGGTCGGCCTCGCCGCGGGCAGCATCACCCTGGCGATCGCGCTCGGCGTCGCCGGTCTGGTCCTCTTCGTCGCGGTCCGCTACGGGCGCCACATCTCCCGCTTCGTCTCCAGCGACGACCCCGAGAAGCTCCTCCTCGTGGTCCTCGGTCTGACCCTGCTCGTCGCGGGCGTCGCCCAGCAGTTGCAGGTGTCCGCCGCGGTCGGCGCGTTCCTGGTCGGCATCGCCCTGTCCGGTGAGGTGGCCGAGGGCACGCACACGCTGCTCAGCCCGCTCCGGGACCTGTTCGCCGCGGTGTTCTTCGTCTTCTTCGGCCTGCACACCGACCCGGCGAGCATTCCGCCCGTCCTGCTGCCGGCGCTCGCGCTCGCCGTGGTCACCTCGGGCACGAAGATCGCCACCGGGTACTGGGCCGCGAAGCGTGCCGGGGTCGGGGTCAAGGGCCGCTGGCGGGCCGGGGGCACGCTCGTCGCACGCGGCGAGTTCTCCATCGTCATCGCCGGTCTCGCCGTCACCGCCGGCATCGAACCGGCCCTCGGGCCGCTGGCCACCGCCTACGTGCTCATCCTCGTGGTGATCGGCCCGCTGACCGCCCGCTACACCGAACCCGTGGCCGCGTGGGTCGGCAGCCGCCGTACCCCGCCGCCACGGATCCTGGCCGCGGTGCCGTCCCGTCGGCAGTCCCCGGAGTCCCCGGAGGACCTCAAGGACCAGGCCCAGGACCCCGCCGCGCGCGCGTGAGCCGAGGCGCCCGGGCGACGGTCCCCGAGCGTCCGCGGACCGGCCCCGGGAAGGGCGTCGGACACTCGGGCCGGGGTGCGTGCATCGTGGTGGCCGCGGCCACCACGGTGTACGCCAAGACCCTTGCCCGCCTGGCGTCCGGTGAGGGGCCGGGCGCGCGGACACCGGCATGAGGAGCACCGGCGAGTGACGGACGGCCGGCCCCGACGCCGAGGCGAGCGGGTCGGCGCCGGAGCGCCTCGCTGCTCACGGGCGCGGCCCGCACGGAGCTCGGCAGGGGCGATCCGCCGCCTCCGCCCCACCTGCTGCTCCTCTTCGCGGGAAACCCGCCGTCCTCCCTCGTGGGGGAGGACGGCGGGCCTGCGTCAGGCCTTCCTGCGGCCACCCAGACCCAGGCCCACCAGCACCGCCGCGGCGATGACGATCACCGCGTCGACCGCCAGGACCGTCCGCACCCCGTCGAAGAGCGAGGCCTGCGTGGTGGCCAGGACACCCAGCATCGGGATGCCGATCGTGATGCCGACCTGCTGGGTCGTGGTGACCAGACCGGTCGCCAGGCCCTGCTGCTCGTCCGGCACACCGCTCGTCACCACGAGCCCGTACGAGATGATCGCGCCGAGGTGGCACATGCTGGCCAGCGAGACCGCCACGGTCGCGAGCAGGGCGCCCGACTGCGGGCCCACGCCGAGCAGCGCGGCGCCGAGCACACCCTGGCCGAGCAGCGAGCCGACCAGCGTGCGGCGGGCGCCGAAGCGGCCGATCACCTTCGGCGCGTACGAACCGGCGACGACGGAGGCGAGGCCCTGGACGCCGAAGACCAGGCCCGTCCGGAAGGACGACAGCTCCAGCGTCTCCTGGAGGTAGAGCGTCAGCACGAACACGACCGTCGACATCATCGAGAACGTCACCAGGCCGCCGACATTGCCCCAGGCGACCGTGCGCCGCTTCAGCATCGGCAACGAGACCAGCGGAGCCGGGGACTTCGACTCCACCACCACGAACGCGGCGAGCAGGACCAGCCCGAGCACCAGCGTGCTCCGGACGTCCAGGTCACCGAAGCCGCGCCGGGCCGCCGTCGACAGGGCGTAGATCAGCGCGAGCAGACCGCCGGTGACGGTGACGGCCCCGGGCACATCCAGCCGCGGCCGCTCCGTGGTGCGCGACTCCGGCAACAGCCCCGGCGCCATGACCAGCACGATCACCGCGGCCACCGTGAGCAGCCCCATCGTGGAACGCCAGCCCAGGGTGTCGGTCATGACACCGCCGAGCACCATGCCGACGGTGAAGCCGAGGGACAGCAGGGTGCCGGAGATGCCGAGCGCCCTGTCCCGCAGCGGACCCTCGGGGAAGGTCGTCGTCAGCAGGGACATGCCGGTGGGCACGATGACCGCCGCGCCCAGACCCTGCAGGGCGCGCCCGGTCAGGAAGGAGGCCGGATCCCAGGCGAGGGTCGCGAGCAGCGAGGCCGCGCCGAACAGCGCGAGCCCGGTGAGGAACAGCTTCCTACGGCCGTACAGGTCGGCGATCCGGCCGAAGAGGAGCAGGAAGCCACCCGACGGCAGGGCGAAGGCGGTGATGGCCCACTGCAGGGCGGACCGGCTCAGGCCCAGGTCCTCGCCGAGCACCGGCAGGGCCACGTTCAGTACGGAGAAGTCGAGCGCCACCATGAACTGGGCGGCGCAGAGGACGAAGAGAACCAGTCGGGCCCGGCCCGAGAGCCGGTGGTGCTCGGGGGCCGCCGTGTGCGGCCCGTCGGTCGTTGTCTGTGTGTCGATCGCCATGGCCACCACCCTCGTGGCCGGGGAATGTCCGTGCAGAGTGGGAACTTATCCTGTTGGTGGCACCAACAGGCAGCCGGACAGGGGGACTCAGTGGCCACACCGACCGCGGAACACAGGCGGCCCGAACTGCGCGAGTTCCTGATGAGCAGACGGGCCAGGATCACCCCGACCGAGGCCGGCCTGCCGGACGGCGGGGCCCGCCGCCGTACACCCGGGCTGCGCCGCGAGGAGGTCGCCGTGCTCGCCGGGGTCGGCGTCTCCTGGTACCAGTGGCTGGAACAGGGGCGCGACATCACGGTGTCCGGGCAGGTCCTGGACGCGGTGGGCCGGGTGCTGAAGCTGAGCAGCGCCGAGCGCCGCCACCTGTACGTCCTCGCCGGGCTCAACCCGCCCGCCCTGGAGGTCGCCCCGGGCGAACGGGGCAGGTGCGAAGGCCTCAGGCGGCTGATCGACGCCTGGATGCCGTTCCCCGCGCACATCATGGACCGGTACTGGAACACCGTGATGTACAACGACGCGGCCTCGCTGGTCTTCGGCATGCGCCCCGAGATCACCCAGAACTGCCTGATCGCCTTCTTCACCGACCCCATCTACCGATCGCGTTCCCCGCACTGGGCGGAGATCGCCCGCGTGGTGGTGGCCCAGTTCCGGGCGGCCTGTTCCGAGAGCCCGCACGACGAAGGCTTCCGGGCCGTGGTCGAGGAGGCCCGGGAGCTCAGCCCGGAATTCGTCGAGCTGTGGGAGCGGGGGGACGTACTGCCCGGGGGACAGGTCGAGAAGCAGATCGAGCACCCGGTGACCGGAACGCTGCACGTGGAGTCGACGCAGCTGCGCGTGCCCGCCCGCCCCGACCTGGCGATCGTCCTCCACACCCCGCTGCCGGGCACCGGCACGGCCGAGAAGCTGGAATGGCTGACCTCGCCGGAGGGCCGGCGCGGATCGATGTTCCCGGTGGCCGGCTGAGTCCCCGGACCGGTTCACCGGGTGGACACCCGGTGTCCAGGAGCCGGTACGGCATCGGCGGTGGGGTTTGTCGGTCGGGCGTGCTTTGCTGGAGGCATGATCGATGAGTTTCTGGCCCATGGCCTGTCCGATGTGGAAGAGGCCGTCCGCAAGGCGGCGGCGATCGAGATCATGCCGAGATTCAGGCAGCTCGCCGAGCACGAGGTCGACGAGAAGAACGGCCCCCACGACCTGGTGACCGTGGCCGACCGCAAGGCGGAGGAGAACCTCACGGCCGCCCTGACGCGGCTGCTGCCCGGCTCCGCCGTGGTCGGCGAGGAGGCCGTGCACGCCGACCCCGGGGTGTACGCGGCGCTGCGCGCGGAGGCTCCGGTGTGGATCGTCGACCCCGTCGACGGCACCCGCCAGTTCGTGAACGGCGACCCGGCGTTCTGCACCCTGGTGGCCCTGGCCCTGCGCGGGGAGATCCTCGCCTCCTGGACCTTCGCCCCGGCACTGGAGGAGCTGGCGACCGCCGTGCGCGGACAGGGCGCGTACGTCAACGGCGAGCGGATCCTGAGTGGTTCGCCGGAGCCGGGCGCCGCGCTGCGGGTCGCCATCGCCCACCCGCTCTACACGAGCGACGAGAACAAGCGGACGCTGGCCCGGCTGGACGTCCCCGGGGTCGCGGCCCGCCCCTGCGGCTCGGCGGGCCTGGAATACCTGAAGGTGGCCCGCGGCGAGATGGACGGCCTGGCCTTCACCTGGCCCTCGGCCTGGGACCACGCGGCCGGACTGCTGCTGGTCGCCGAGGCCGGCGGTACGCAGAGCACGGTCGACGGGGTCCCCTTCCGGGTGGACCGCGACAACGCGCTGCCGTTCGCCGTCGGGCGTGACGAGGCCACCACCGTACGCATCCGGGAGCTGCTCCGGGGCGCCTGACCGGGTCCGGCGCGGTCCGGCCGGGCCCCCACCGGTCCGGACGGTCCGGACGGCGGAATATCCTGGGGGTGCAGGCGCGCCGGAGACTTAAGGAGTCGCAAGTGCCGTCTATTCTCGATGTGGTTGTGGTGGGGGCAGGTCCGAACGGACTGACGGCCGCCGTCGAACTGGCCCGGCGCGGATTCTCGGTGGCCGTCTTCGAAGCCGCCGACACGGTCGGCGGCGGCGCCCGGACCGAGGAGCTCACCCTTCCCGGCTTCCGGCACGACCCCTGCTCGGCGGTGCACCCGCTCGGCGCCGGCTCGCCGGTCTTCGCCACGATGCCGCTGGGGCGGTACGGGCTGGAGTGGCTGCACGCCCCGCTGCCCATGGCCCACCCCTTCGACGACGGCACGGCCGCGGTCCTGTCCCGCTCGGTCGCGGAGACGGCGGCGTCCTTCGGGCCGCGCGACGCGGGCACCTACCGGCGTCTGGTCGGACCGTTCCTCGGCAAATGGGACACGCTGGCCCGCGACTTCATGTCCCTGCCGAGCACCGCGCTGCCCCGGGATCCGCTCACGCTCGCCCGCTTCGGCCTCGCCGGACTGCCCCCCTCCACCTGGCTCCTGAGCCGCTTCCGCGACGAGCGGGCCCGCGCGCTCTTCGCGGGACTCGTGGCCCACGTCATCGCACCGCTCGACGGGATCGCCACCAGCGCCGTCGGCCTGGTCTTCGCGCTGGCCGCGCACGCCAACGGCTGGCCGATGCCGCGCGGCGGCTCCCAGTCCGTCTCCGACGCCCTCGCCGGCTACCTGCGCGACCTCGGCGGCACCATCCACACCGGCTTCGAGGTCAAGCGGCTCGACGACCTCCCGCCCGCCCGCACCTACGTCTTCGACACCTCGCCGACCGCGCTGGCCCGCATCGCCCGCCTCGGGCGCGCCTACGACGGCTACCGGTACGGCGCCTCCGTGTTCAAACTCGACTACGCGCTGGACGGCCCGGTCCCGTGGACGGCCGAGGCGCCGCGCCGCGCCGGTACCGTCCAGATCGGCCCGCGCACCCGGGACATCGACGCCGCCCTGCAGCTCGCCTCCGGCGGCCGGGCCCCACGCGCGCCGTTCCTCATCACCGCGCAGCCCAGCCTCGTCGACCCCAGCCGCGCACCCGAGGGCAAGCACGTGTTCTGGGCCTACGGACACGTCCCCGCGGGCTGGGACGGCGATCTCACCGAAGCCGTCGAAGCCCAACTGGATCGGTTCGCACCGGGCTTCCGCGACCTCGTGCTCGCCCGCGCCACGGCCGGCCCGCCCCAACTCGCCGCCCGTAACCCCAACTACGTCGGCGGGGACATCGCCTGCGGGGCCGCCTCGGGCCTCCAGCTCCTGCTGCGCCCCAAGATCTCCCTCACCCCGTACGCGACGGCCCACCCCGCAGTCTTCCTCTGCTCCTCGGCCACCCCGCCCGGCCCGGGCGTGCACGGCATGTCCGGGCACAACGCCGCCAAAGCGGTGTGGCGGCACCTGCGAAAGGGCTCCCGATGACCCGTGTCACCCTGGTCCGCGGCGACATCACCGCCGAGAAGGTCGACGCGATCGTCAACGCGGCGAACTCCTCACTGCTCGGTGGCGGCGGCGTCGACGGCGCCATCCACCGGCGCGGCGGGCCGGAGATCCTCGCCGCCTGCGAGGACCTGCGGCGTTCGCACTACGGCAAGGGGCTGGCGACCGGCCGGGCCGTGGCCACCACGGCCGGCCGGCTCGCCGCCGAGCACGTCATCCACACGGTGGGCCCGGTCTGGTCGCGCGACGAGGACCGCTCCGCGCTGCTGGCCTCCTGCTACCGCGAGTCGCTGCGGATCGCCGACGAGCTGGGAGCCCGTACGGTCGCCTTCCCGGCCATCTCCACCGGTATCTACGGCTGGCCGATGGACGACGGCGCCCGGATCGCGGTGGAGACCGTGCGCGGCGCCCGTACCGAGGTCGAGGAGGTGCGGTTCGTGCTGTTCGACGACGCCGCCTACCAGGCCTTCGCCGACGCGGTCCGCGCCGCCCCGGTTCCGACGGGACCGCGGGCGCGTCCCCGTCCCGCCTCGCCGTGACGGGGACGGGCGCCGGCACCGGTCTCTACGCGGGCATGGGCGGTGTCCTGGTCGTGGCCGGAGGCACCCTGTTGTTCGCCCGTCGTCGCCGCGCTTCGACCGAGGTCAGCGCGGGGAGCGCCGGGACCCGCCCGGGGCGGGGCGCGGGTAGGTCCGGGACTGCTTGACGCTGCCGAACGCGAAGCTCGATTCGATCGACGCGATCCCGGGGATCGCGTGGATCCGGTGGCGCACCAGGGACTCGTAGGCCTCCAGGTCCTCGATGACGACCCGGAGCAGGTAGTCGCTGCTGCCCGCCATCAGGTAGCAGTCCTGGATGTGCTCGATGACCGCGACGTGCTCCTCGAACAGCCGCACCGCCTCCGCCGTGTGGCGTTCCAGCCGGATCCGGACGAAGACGGTGACCGGCAGGCCGAAGGCGACCTGGTCGACCATGGCGGTGTAGCCGCGGATCAGGCCCGCCTCCTCCAGCCGGCGGACCCGGCGCAGGCAGGGCGACGGCGACAGCCGGACGCGGTCGGCGAGGTCCTGGTTGGACAGGCGTCCGTCGGCCTGCAACTCCCTGATGATCTGCAGATCCACTGCGTCCATGGGCACTCCTTGGCAGAATCTGCCCCAAACGTATGTCCGAGCGGCAGAACTGGCAATCGGCTGCCCCGCCCCACGCTCTAGCGTTGCCCAGGCACGGACCGGATCGGTCCGGGTCTCAGAGGCTGGAGCAATTCCTTGGTCGCGACGCACACCACCCGGGCGACCCTGCCTCCCGATGCGGCGGGCCCGCAGGCCGGACACCCCGGCCGGCGCGGGCTCTCCCCACAGGCCGAGGGCATGCTGGCCCTGCTCGTCACCGTGTCGATCTGGGCGGCCTTCGCGCTCAGCGCCCGGGCCCTGAGCGGATCCTCCCTGCTGCCCGCCGACGCGGCCCTGCTGCGCTTCGGTGTCCCCCTCGTCGTCCTGTTCCCCGCCCTGTGGCGGCGTCGGCGCGCCATCGCCGCGGTACGGCCGGGCCCCGCGGTGAAGATCATCTGCGGTGCCGGGGTGCCGTTCTTCCTGGCCGCGATGCACGGCGGCGCCCTGACATCCGCCGCCTTCGTCGGCTCCATCGTCCCCGGCATGGTCCCGCTGTTCGTCTCCCTGATCATGATCCGCCGGGGCCACGCCGTCCCCCGGGGCACCCAGGCCGCCGGCCTCGCCCTGATCGCGGCCGGTGTGGCCGCCCTCGTCTGGCGCTATGTCGTCCCCGTCGACACCGACGTACTCGTCGGCGCCGGCACCCTCCTGGTCGCCAGCGGCCTGTGGGCCCTGTACACCGTCGGGCTGCGCGAGGTCGACCTCGACCCGATCGGCTCGATCGGACTGCTGTGCCTGCCCTCCTTCGCGGTGATCGGGCTCCTGGTGCTGACCGGGGTGCTCCCCACCGGCATCGCGCACGCCGCGGGCGCCGACATCGCCCTGTTCCTCGTCGTGCAGGGACTGGGCGTCGGCCTGTGCGCGGGCCTGCTGTACGCCTTCGCCATCCGCCGCCTCGGAGCCGAACGCAGCGCCGTCGTCGGCAGCCTCAGCCCCGTCGCCGTCGTCCTGCTCGCCGTCCCGCTGCTCGGCGAGACGCCGACCCTCGCCGTCCTCGTCGGCGTCCCCCTGATCACCACCGGCGTCGTTCTCGCCAACCGCCGCCCACGACCCGAGGTTCCCGCAGATGCTTGAGCTCCTCCCCACGCCGCCCACCGACCCGCTGTGGGACCTGACCTACGAGTTCGGCGGCGACGAGCGGCCCGAACGCCTGAACCTCGTCCTCGGCGTCTACCGTGACCAGAGCGGCACCACCCCCGTCATGACCGCCGTACGCGAGGCCGAGATCCGGCTGGCCGAGCGCTCCGACTCCAAGGAGTATCGCGGGCTCTCCGGCAACGCCGCCTTCAACCGCTCCCTGCTGGAGCTGGTCCTGGGCCCGACCGGACCCACCGACCGGGCCGCGGCCGTCCAGACCGTCGCGGGCTCCGGCGCGCTGCGGCTGCTCGCCGACCTGATCTGCCGGACCCGCCCGGGCACCACGGTGTGGATCAGCGATCCCGCCTACGTCAACCACCGGCCCATCCTGGAGGCCGCCGGGCTGCGCGTGCGCACGTACGGCTGGCGCGACGCCGAGGGCGGCTTCGACACGGCCGGGGTACTGCGGGAGCTGGCGGAAGCGCAGCGGGACGACGTGGTCCTGCTCCAGGGCTGCTGTCACAACCCCACCGGCGTGGACCCGCTGTTGGACGACTGGGAGGCGCTCGCCGAATCGGCCGCCCGAGGCGGCTGGGTGCCCTTCGTCGACCTCGCCTACCACGGTCTCGGCGACGGCCTGGAGGCCGACCTGCTGCCCACCCGGATGCTGGCGGCGCGGGTCCCGGAAATGCTGATCGCGGTCAGTTGCTCGAAGAACTTCGGCCTCTACAGCGACCGCGTCGGCTGCGCCATCGTGCTCGGCGCCTCGGACCGGGCCGTCCGGCACGCCGAGACCGCCCTGCAGAACGCCGCCCGGACCCTCTACTCGATGCCGCCCGAGCACGGCGCGGCCGTGGTGACCACGATCCTGGAGGACGAGGGGCTGCGGGCCGCCTGGCGCGCCGAGCTGGAGGTCATGCGCGGCCGGATCATGGACAACCGGGCCGACCTGGTCGCCCACCTGAGCGCGCTCGGCTGCGCGGAGCAGGCACGCTCGCTCGCCCGGCAGAAGGGGATGTTCTCGATGCTGCCGCTGTCCGCGCCGCAGATGCTTCGGCTGCGCAGGCAGTACGCCATCTACGGCACGACCTCGGGGCGGATCAACATCGCGGGCATCCCGGCGCACCGGATCCCCTGCCTCGCCCGGGGCATCGCCGGAGTCCTGGACCAGGCGGACGCCCCCCGCACGGCCGCGACGCTCCCGCGGCAGCAGGCCGGACCGGCCGCCGCCCTGCAGGCGTAGGGGGCACCGACGACCGGGCAGGACGCCGGGCCGACCGGGCAGAGCGCCGGGCCGCTCCTGCGAACTGCGGACATGACAGTCCCCGGCAGTCCGTCGATTCCATGAGCCATCCGCCGTCGCCGATGGCTCCCCTGGTCGACAGGTGCTGCCGGGGGCCTGGCCAGAGCCTGGACAAGGGTCACGCGGGCCTGAGGACGTCTCCAGAGGGAGGTGCGGCTCTTTCCGGTTATCCGGTGTATTCATGAGTTTCCTCCCAATTCGCACCTAGTCAAGGCTTTGTTCGGACGTAGTCTGTAAAGAAATCCGCGTCGCGCTCGGCACGAGCCCGACGGAAGGTGCTGCCATGACCACATGGCCTGTTCCACGAGCCGCCCCAGGGCCCGGCGCCACGGTCTGGGCGCCCGAAACGGTCACCGCGGACCCGTACAACGCCCAGACCCCCGCCGCCGCGCTGGCCGAGCCGGTCACCCCCGTCGGGGCCTTCTTCGTACGCGACCACTTCGGCATCCCACGGATCCCACCCGGCCGTTGGCGGCTACGGATCGGCGGCGCCGCGGCCGCCGCCCCCTTCACCCTCGGCTACGAAGAGCTGCTCACGATGGAACACCGCGAACTCGACGTCGTGGTGGAGTGCGCGGGCAACGGCCGCGGCCTGATGACACCCCGCCCGCCCGGCCTGCCCTGGAGCCGACAGGCGGTCGGCTGCGCCCACTTCGCCGGCGTGCCGTTCCGCCTCCTCGCCGAGCGCGCCCTGATCGGGCCGTCGGCCGTGGAAGTCGTGTTCACCGGGGCCGACTCCGGCCCCGTGCGCGGCCGCCGAGCCGCCTTCGAGCGCAGCCTCCCGCTCGCCGCGGCCCTCCACCCGGACACCCTCCTCGTCACCCGCATGAACGGCGAGCCGCTCGCCCCCGAGCACGGCGCGCCGGTCCGCCTGGTGGTCCCCGGACGCTACGCGGTCGCCGACGTGAAGTGGCTGGTCGGAGCCCGGGCCGTGACCCGCCCCTTCACCGGCGTGTTCCAGAGCGAGCAGTACCGCTACGTGGCCTCCCGCGGCACCCCCGAAGGCCCCGTGACGAGCGTGCGGGTCACCTCCCTGGTCACCGAGCCCGAACCCGACACCGCCGTGCGCCGCGGCCACGAGACCCTCGTCCGCGGCCGGGCCTGGTCGGGCGGCGGCGTACCACTGCGGAGCGTCGAGGTACGCGCCGAGTACGAGGACGACGACCGGCACCGCGAACGCGGCTGGCACCAGGCCCTCCTCGAACCACCCGCCGGCCCCTACGGCTGGAGCGGCTGGTCGTACCGGTGGACACCCCAGCGGCCCGGACCGTACCGGCTGGTCTCCCGCGCCACCGACGCCCACGGCGAGACACAGCCCCCGCACCCCCCGTGGAACGCCGGTGGCTACGGCTGCAACACCGTGGCCTGCGTCGAAGTGGTGGTCGTATGAGTAACACCGGGGACCGCGGCCGGCTCGCCGGTCCGCGCCCCGGCGGGGATCGGCCGACACAGAGCCCCGCGCCCACGCCTCGGATAGGGTGAATCGGTAGGAATCAGGCCCCCCGGGGTGAGGTCGGTGCGTTGGACACTTACCAGGCGACGAGCGAGGTGCCGGACCCGCCGGCCGCGGCTGTCGGGTACGCGGGCGTACTCAGCGAGCTGCTGCCGATCGCCCTGTGGCGGGAAGACGCCGACGGACGCATCGTCGAGTGGTCGCTGGCCGCCCAGGACCTCCTCGGGCACCGCCCCGAGGACATCATCGGCCTCCCCGGCAGCGCCGTCCTCGTCCCCGAGGCCAACCACCAACTCGCCGACGAGCTGACCCGGCGCGTCCAGTCCGGCGAAACCGTCGTCGGTACCCTCCCCGTGCGCCACCGAGACGGCCACCGCGTCCCGATGGAGATGTGGATCGTCCCCGCCGTCGACCCGCAGGGCCGGACAGGAGCCATGCTCATCGCCGTGGAGACCTCCGAGGTGCTCCACATGCGGGACTCCCTCGCCGCGCTCCAGAGCCTGTTCACCCAATCGCCCATAGGCCTCGCCACCCTCGGCACCGACCTACGGTTCCTGCGCGTCAACGACGCCCTGGCCCGGATGAACGGCGTCTCCGCCGCCGAACACCTCGGCAAACGACTCACCGAGGTGGTCCCCGGAGTCAACGCCGCCGCGCTGGAGTCGATGATGCGACAGGTCCTCGACCGGGGCACCGCCGTCGTCGACGTCCGCCGCACCGGGCGCACCCCCGCCGACCCGGAGCACGACCACACCTGGTCCTGCTCCTACGCCCCGCTGCTCGACGGCTCCGGCCGGGCCCTCGGCGTGATCGCCTCGCTCATCGACATCACCGAGGGCCAGCGCGCCCAGGCCGACGCCGAACGGGCCCGACACCGGTTCGCCCTGCTCGCCGAGGCGGGCACCCGCATCGGCACCACCCTGGACCTCCACCAGACCGCCCAGGAGATCGTGGACGTGCTGGTGCCCCAGCTCGCCGACTCGGCCGACGTACAAGTACTCGAAGCGGTACTGGGCCCCGACGAGGGCCCGATCCCCACCGCCTCCGCACGAGGCGTCCTGCGCCGCCTGGCCGCCCACTTCCCCGACCCGACCGCCCCCACCGCGAAACTCGCCCCCGGCCAGACCTTCCAGATCCCCGTGGGCACCACCTACGAGCAGGTGATCTCCGAGGGACGGCCCATGAACCTCTACCTCGCCGACATCCCGGAACTGATCACCTCCCCGCGCGCCGAGGCGCTACGCACCTACCTCGCCACCCTGGGATCGGCCCGCCTGGTCCCGCTGGTCGCCCGCGGCACCGTGCTCGGCGCCGTCGCCGTGACCCGCACCCGCGAGCGGGAACCCTTCGACGAGGAGGACCGCGTCCTCGTCGACGAGCTGGTAGCCCGGGCCGCCCTCAACATCGACAACGCCCGGATGTACACCCTCTAGCGCCAGGCCGCCCTGACCCTCCAGCGCAGCCTCACCAACAACGCGCTGCCCGAGGTCCCCGGCCTCGAACTCACCGGCCGCTACCTCCCCGCCAGCGACCACGACGTCGGCGGGGACTGGTACGACGTCATCCCGCTGCCCGGCGGCCGGACCGGGCTCGTCATCGGGGACGTCATGGGCCACGGGATCCACGCCGCCGCCGTCATGGGCCAGCTGCGGACGGCGGTACGGACCCTCGCCCGACACGACGTGCCCCCGGCGGAGCTGCTCCGCTCGCTCGACGCCGTCGTCGCCGACCTCGGCGAGGACGAGATGGCCACCTGCGTATACGCCGTCCACGACGCGGCCACCGGCACCTGCGTGATCGCCCGGGCCGGGCACCCGCCGCCCGCCGTCGTCACCCCCGACGCAGCCCTCACCTTCCTCGACGGCCCGCCCGGGACTCCGCTGGGCACGGGCGGCCAGGACTTCCGTACCGAGGAGGTACAGCTGCCCCCGGGGAGCCTGCTCACCCTCTACACCGACGGCCTCATCGAGGCCCGGGACCGGGACCTCGACCAGGGCATGGCCCAGCTGGCAGGGGCCTTGCGGCGGGTCGACCAGCCCCTGGAGGAACTGTGCGACGGGATCCTGCGCCGGCTGCTGCCGTGCGCCCAGCAGGACGACGTCGCCGTACTGCTGGCCCGCACCCGGCCGGTGTGAGCCCGCGGCGACCGCCCGCTCACCAGGCCAGGTCCTCCAGCGCGTCCAGATCCAGCGGATCCGCCACCGGCGGCTCCGGGCCCCCGGTCAGCGGCAGCTCGGCCCAGATCACCTTGCCCCGGTCGGTGTAACGGGTGCCCCACCGGTCGGCGTACTGGGCGACGAGGAACAGCCCGCGCCCACCCTCGTCCGTGGTCGCCGCGTACCGCAGGTGCGGTGAGGTGCTGCTGCCGTCCGAGACCTCGCAGATGAGGGTGCGGTCGCGCAGCAACCGCACCCGCACGGGCGCGCTCCCGTACCGGATGGCGTTGGTGATCAGCTCGCTGAGGATCAGCTCGGTGGTGAAGGAGATCTCGTCCAGCCCCCACGCGGCGAGCTGCGCCGCGCCCGCATTGCGCACCCGCGAGACGGCCGACGCCTCGCCCGGCACCTCCCACTCGGCGATCCGGTCGGCCTCCAGGCGCCGCGTGTCGGCGATCAGCAGGGCGATGTCGTCGCTCGGCACCGGGAACAGCATCGCGGCGAGTACGTCCGAGCAGGCCTGGTCGGGGCTGCGGCCGGGCTGCGCGAGAGCCTCGCGGAGCAGGTGCAGCCCGGTGTCGAAGTCCCGGTCACGGTCCTCCACCAGGCCGTCGGTGAAGAGCACCAGCCGACTTCCCTCGGGGAGCGTGAACTCGGCGGCCTCGAAGGGCATGCCGCCGACGCCCAAGGGCAGTCCGGCCGGCAGCTCGGGGAACTCGACGTCCCCGCCGGGGCGGACCAGCGCGGGCCCGGGATGGCCGGCACTGGCCATCCGACACCGCCCGGAGACCGGGTCGTAGACCGCGTAGAGGCAGGTGGCGCCGGTGACCCCGGCCGGCTCCGCGGCCCCGTCCATGACCTCCTCGGCGGCGCCCTCCTCGTCCCCGCCCGCGGGCCCGCCGCCGGTGTCGTTCTGGTCGATCCGGTCGATCAGCTCGTCCAGGTGACCGAGCAGCTCGTCGGGGGGCAGGTCCAGGGTGGAGAAATTGTGCACCGCCGTCCGCAGCCGGCCCATGGTGGCCGCGGCGTGCACGCCGTGCCCGACGACATCGCCGACCACCAGCGCCACCCGGCCGCCCGGCAGCGGGATCACGTCGAACCAGTCCCCGCCGACCCCCGCCTTCGCGGGCAGATAGCGGTAGGCGACGTCCACGGCGTTCTGGGCGGGCAGCACCCGGGGCAGGAGGCTGCGCTGGAGCGTCACGGCCACCGCGTGCTCGCGGGTGAAGCGACGGGCGTTGTCGATGGAGACGGCCGCACGGGCCCCCAGCTCCGCCGCGAAGGAACGGTCCTCCTCGTCGAAGGGCTCCGGGGTGTCCGCGGCCCGCCAGAAGTTGGCCATGCCCAGGACCACGCCCCGGGCCTGGAGCGGTACGGAGATCAGCGAGTGCAGACCGTAGTCCAAGGCCACCCGGGTGCCCTGGGCGTCCTGGGCCCGCCAGCCCATGGCCGCCCGCAGGTCCGCCGCGAGCACCGCGTGCCCGGCGTCCAGGGCCGCGGCCATCGGCGCGGTCGGGACGACGAAGCGGATGATGTCGCCGACCGGCTGGAGCGGCGAGTCGGCCCGCACGCCGGTGATGGCGGCCCGGCGCATCTCGGTGTAGACACCGGTGATCATCGAGGGCTCTTCCCCGTGCAGCACCGGCTCCAGCAGCTCCACCGTGACGAAGTCCGCGAACCGCGGAACGGCGACCTCCGACAACTCCTCGGCGGTCCGCACCACGTCCAGGGTGGTGCCGATCCGCACACCGGCGTCGTAGAGCAGCTGCAACCGGCCCCGGGCCACCTCGGCCCGGCCGGAGAGCGCGGCGAGCTCGGTGGAGTCGCGCAGGGTCACGACGCTGCCCGTCGACATGCCCCGGTACTCCTTGGTGGGCCGCACGTTGACGGCGAGCAGCCGGTCGCCCGCCAGGTGCACATGGTCCGTCACCACCCTGCCGGAGGCGAGCAGCTCCGCGGTACGCGGGTCGAGTCCCAGGTCCGTGACATGCCGGTTCTCGGGGTCGGGCGGCAGGCCGAGCAGCCTGCGGGCCTCGTCGTTGGCCAGGACGAGCCGCTGCTCGGCGTCGATGATGACCACGCCCTCACGGACGGCGTGCAGGACGGCCTCGTGGTGCTCGTTGATCCGGGACATCTCGGCGGCGCCCAGGCCCCGCGTCTGGCGCCGCAGCCGACCGCTGACCAAGGCGGCGCCGCTCGTGCCGAGCAACAGGGCGCCCGCCGCCGCGCCGAGCAGGAGCGGGAGCTGGCCCTCGACGACCTGGGAGACGTTCTCCACCTCTATGCCCGTGCCGACCAGGCCGACGACGACGCCGTCGGCGTTCCTTATGGGGACCACGGCCCGCACGGCGTCGCTCGGCTCGCCCCGGAAGGTCTCCGTGAAGGCGTGCCCCGCGACGGCGCGGCTGAGGTCACCCGTGGCCCGGCGGCCGATCAGCTCGGGCCGCGAGTCGGTGTAGCGGATCCCTTGGATGTTCATGACGGCGATGAAGTCGACGCCCGAGCCCTGGCGGGCGGCCTCGGCCAGCGGCTGGAGCCGGGCCGTCGGATCCGCCGAGAGCAGCGCCGCCGCGATACCGGGGGCGTGCGCGAAAGCCTCGGCCGCCGCCAGAGAACGGTGCCGGGCGTCGCGCTCGCTGTCGTACCGGGCCTGGAACACCAGGGCGGACGCGCCCGCGGCGATCAGCAGGAGCACGATCATCGCCTGGAGGGCGAAGACCTGACCGGCGACGCTGTGTGCCCACCGGGACAGGCGCGCGGACACGCGCGAACCCCACCCGGTCGGCTGGCGACCAAAACGTCCGGTCATGAGCCCTTTCTAACACTGTCCGGAGGGTTTGGTGCGGCTGCCGATGCGCGGGAGTCCGCACGGTACGCGCGAGGGCCGAGACCGACGTACGCCGTGAAGTGCTGGCGGAAGGTGACCTCACTGGCGAAACCGGCCCGCCGGGCCACCTCCGGCACCGGATGGTCGGTGCGTTCCAGCAGCTTGCGGGCCGCGTCCAGCCGGTGCCCCAGCAGCCACCGGTGCGGGGTGGTGCCGGTGGCCGCGGCGAAATGCCGGGCGAAGGAACGCGGGGACATCCCGGCCCATCCGGCCAGCGTCGCCACGGACAGCGGCTCGTGCAGCGAGCGCAGGGCACGCGCCCGTACCGCGGCCAACGCCTCGGCCGTCCGGTCCGCGGCCGGGACGGGCCGGTCCAGGTACTGGGCGTGGTCCCCGGTGCGGAAGGGGCCCGTCACCATGGAACGTGCGATCGCGGCCGCGGCCTCGGCGCCGTGCGCCTCCCGGACCAGGTGCAGGCACAGGTCGATCCCGGAGGCCACCCCGGCGGAGGTCCACAGGCCGCCGTCCTCGACGTAGAGCGGGGCGTCCTCGACCACGATCCCCGGATAGCGGGCGGCGAGCTGCGGGGCCAGCCACCAGTGGGTGACCGCCCGGCGGCCCTCCAGCAGACCGGCCTCCGCGAGGACGAACGCCCCCGCGCACAGGGCGGCGACCGGTACGCCCCGGCCGTGCGCCTCGCGCAGTGCGGCGAGGATCGGTCCGGGCGTCGGATCGGCCGGCTCGGCCAGCGCCGGTACGACGACCAGGTCCGCCGTGGCCAGCCAGTCCAGCCCCCGGTCGGGGGCCAGGGTCAGCCCGCCGGGCAGGGGGATCGGACCGGGCTCCGGGGCGCACCGGCGCAGCTCGAAGCCCGGCACCCCGGCGCGGCTGCGGTCGGGACCCCAGACCTCGGTGATGACGGCGAGGTCGAAGCTGCGGATACCGGGCTGGACGACGATCGCGACACGGCGCATCGGGCCAGTCTGTCAGGGGGACAGGACTGCCGGCCTGGCAGGATCCCATCGGTACGGGGCCTCGCGGGCGCTGTCGGGCCCGCGGCCCGGCCGACAGCATGGAGCCATGACGAAGACCGCGATCGAGATCGCCCCCAACAGTGCCCTGCTGGTCATCGACGTACAGAAGGGCTTCGACGACGAGTCGTTCTGGGGGCCCCGCAACAATCCGGCGGCCGAGGCGAACATCGCGGCCCTGATGGACGACTGGCAGGCGGCCGGCCGGCCGGTGGTCCTCGTCCGGCACGCTTCCGTGCAGCCCGGCTCCGTCCTGGCCGCCGATCACCCCGGGTACGACTTCAAGGACCTGGTCGAGAAGCGGAGCCAGGGCGCCCTGGTCATCACCAAGACGGTGAACTCGGCCTTCTACGGCACGCCGGACCTGGCCGACTGGCTGAGTGCCCAGGGCATCGGCCAGCTGGTGCTGGTCGGCATCCAGACCAACATGTGCGTCGAGACCACGGCCCGGATGGCGGGGAACCTGGGCTACGACGTGCTCGTCCCGCTCGACGCCACGCACACCTTCGACCTCGCGGGGTCGGCGGGTCTCGCCCTGACGGCGGACGAACTCGCCACCGCCACCGCGGTGAACCTCCAGGGCGGCGGCTTCGCCCGCGTGATCACCACGGCCGACCTGCTGACGGCGTAGCCGGCTCCACTCTCAGCCTCGGCCTGGCCACCCCAGCCTCGCCGGCTCCACTCTCAGCCTCGGGCCCGGCAAATCCAGCCTCGCCGGCGTTTGAGGCGCGGGTCCGGGCGGAGCCCGGTGCCCGGCGGAGCCGGGTTTCCTGGGGCTCCGCCCCAGACCCCGCGCCTCAAACGCCGGCGAGGCTGGAAGTGGCCCGGCAGTGTCGGAAGTGGCCCCGCGAGGTTGCAAGTGGCCGGCGAGGCTGGACAGGGCCCGGCGAGGCGGCCGGCGGGGGGCGGAGCCGGGGGGACCGAGGGCCCCGGCCCGGTCGGACGGGTCGGGGCCTCGACAGTGGCGGCCGCGTCAGAGGACGTCGGCGGCGATGTTCGCGGCGACCTGCTCCAGCAGGGGACCCGCGTTCGGGATGGACCTGGCCGGGTCGGGCTCCAGGTCGGTGAGCGGGTACGCCTTGCGGATGCCGGCCCCCTCAAGGGCCTCCTGGGACAGCAGCAGCCGCCCGCACACGGCCACCACGGGCTTGCCGGCCGCCCGCGCCGCGGCAGCGACGCCCGCCGGAGCCTTGCCGTGCAGGGTCTGCTCGTCCAGGGAGCCCTCACCGGTGATGACCAGCGTGGCCCGCTCCAGCGCCGGGGCGAAGCCCAGCACCTCCAGCATCAGCTCGATGCCCGGACGGAACGTCGCGCCGAGCAGCAGGGCCCCGTAGCCGATACCGCCCGCGCCACCGGCACCCGGGAGCACCGCGCACTCGGCCGCCTTCGCGCCGATCGACTTCTCCAGCACCACCGCGAAGTGCGCCAGCGCCGCGTCGAGCGTCGCCACGTCCTCGGGCGAGGCACCCTTCTGCGGTCCGTACACCGCCGCGCAGCCCTTCGGGCCGGTCAGCGGGTTGTCCACGTCGCTCGCGAGGACGAACTCCACCTCCGCGAACCGCGGGTCGACACCGGACAGATCGGCCGAGGCCAGCTCGGCCAGCGCGCCACCGCCCGGACCGACCGGTTCGCCGTTCGCATCCAGGAACACCGCACCCAGCGCGGCCAGCATGCCGGCGCCGCCGTCGGTGGTGGCACTGCCGCCCACACCGAAGACGATCGTGCGCGCGCCCGCGTCCAGCGCGGCCTTGAGCAGCTCGCCCGAGCCGTACGTGGTGGCCGTCAGCGCGGCGAAGGTGCCCGCCGGTAGCAGCTGCAGCCCGGAGGCCTCCGCCATCTCGACCACCGCGGTGCCCTCGCGCAGCGCGAAGGTGGCCGTGACCTGGTCACCGAGGGGTCCGGTGACCCGTACCTCCCGCCGTTCGAAGCCGGCCGCGACGGCTGCCGCCACCGTTCCGTCGCCGCCGTCCGCGACGGGGAGGGTCTCGATCTCCACGTCCGGTACGGCCCTGCGAAGGCCGGCCGTCACCCGCTCCGCGACCTGAACGGCCGTGAGCGAGCCCTTGAATTTGTCCGCGGCGATGAGCACGCGCGCGGCCTCGTTTACTGCTCCGTCCGTCACCTTGCTATTCCCTTGCTATCGAACAGTGCAGTCGCGCCGCCATGAGCTTATCCGGAGGATCCTCCTATGCCCATGAGTGGCCTGGGCCACACCCGGCGCGCCATGCCCCTAAATAGGGATATATGCCTGCATAGTGTGGCCGCATGAGCGCGGAATCACTGGATCAGCCACGTCCGGACGCCCCGGGAGGGGGATCGGAGGGCCCCGTGGACGGTGCGCCCGACCACGGGGTCGTCACCGTCGGTGTGATCGCCGTGCTGGCCGTCGTCGCATGGGCCGCCCTGGGCAAGGACTCCTTCGACACGGCGTCGACCACCGCACTCTCCTGGGTGCTCGGCAACTTCGCCTGGCTGTTCGTGATCGCCGCCGACGTCTTCCTCGTCATGTGCGTCGTCCTCGCGATCAGCCGGTTCGGCCGGATCCGTCTCGGCGCCGACGACTCCGAGCCCGAGTTCACCAACCTCGCGTGGATCGCGATGATGTTCAGCGCCGGCATGGGCATCGGCCTGATGTTCTACGGGGTGGGGGAGCCGCTCACCCACTACCTGGCGCCGCCCCCGGCCTCCGGCGCCGCCCCTCGCACCGGCGCCGCCGCGCTCGCGGCCATGGAGTACTCCTTCTTCCACTGGACCCTCACCCCCTGGGCGATCTACGGCATCGCCGGCCTCGCCCTGGCCTACGCGACCTTCCGCAAAGGCCGAGGCAACCGCCTGAGCTCCGCCTTCGTCCCTCTGATGGGCGAGGAACGCGCGAACGGTCGGCCCGGCAAGGCCATCGACCTGCTGGCCGTGTTCGCCACCGTCTTCGGCACCGCCACCAGCCTCGGCCTCGGCGCCCTCCAGGTCTCCAAGGGACTGAGCCTCACCACCGGCATCGAGGACTCGACCTCCGTCGAGCTGATCATCATCGCCTCCCTGTCCGCGGCCTTCGTCCTGTCCGCCTTCTCCGGCCTGCACAAGGGCGTGAAGTGGCTCAGCACGATCAACCTCGTGCTCGCCGCGATCCTGATGCTCTTCGTCTTCGTCCTCGGCCCCACCGTCTACATCCTCGACGTGATCCCCTCCAGTGTCGGCGGATACCTGAGCGAGCTGGTGCCCATGGCCAGCCGCACCGGCGCCTTCACCGACTCCAAGTGGCTCGGCGCGTGGACGATCTTCTACTGGGCCTGGTGGCTGTCCTGGGCGCCCTTCGTCGGCACCTTCATCGCCCGCATCTCGCGCGGCCGCACCATCCGTGAGTTCCTCATCGGCGTGCTGCTCGTCCCCAGCGGAGCCACCGTGATCTGGTTCTGCGTCATGGGCGGCACCGCGATCCGCCTCGACTCCACCGGCGCCGTCGACTTCGCCCTCACGCTCAAGGACGGCACCGAGGCCTCGCTCTTCGCGATGCTGGACGCCCTGCCGCTCTCCACCGTCACCTCGTGGGTCGCCATGGTCCTGGTCATGACCTACTTCGTCACCAGCGCCGACTCGGCCTCCCTGGTGATGGGCTCGCTCACCAGCCGCGGCTCCCTCAACCCGCCCACCTGGCTCGTCGTCACCTGGGGCGTGCTGATGGCCGCCGTCGCCGCCGTGCTGCTCCTCGCGGGCGGCCTGAAGTCCCTGCAGACCGCCACCATCCTGGTCGCGCTGCCCTTCGTCGTCGTCATGATGCTGCTCTGCTGGGCCCTGGTGAAGGAACTCCGTGCCGACCCGGGCGCCGGACCCGCCCGCCACCACCCCCTGCACGGGATGCGGGACGCGGTGCGGGCCATGGTCGGCGACGCGATCAGCGAACAGGGCGTGGCCCGCCGCCCGCGGCGGCAGGGCGTGGCCGGGACCGGGGGACGGGAGCCCGGGGACGCCGAAGGCCCGGGGGCTCCGCAGGCGTGACGCCTCGGGGCCCCCGAGGCCTCAGGGGGTGTTCTGCGGGCCCGTCAGGAGCGGACGTGGTGCCGGTCGTGGAGCCGGCCCAGCATCTCGGCCGTCGGCCGGAAGACGGCGTCCTCGCGTAAAGCGATCATCTTTTTTGACGGTCCCGGCCTCGACGTGGCGGGGGCGCCCCGCGGCGCTCGCCGCGAAGGAATTAGGGTGACGGCGTGACCACCGCAGATGACTACGCCACGTACATCGCGAGCCTGCCCCGGGTGCTGGCGGGCGCGGCCGCCCTCTACCGGGACGCCGAGGGCCGGGTTCTCCTCGTCGAGCCCAACTACCGCGAGGGCTGGGCCCTGCCGGGCGGCACCGTCGAGTCGGACCAGGACGAATCCCCGCGCACCGCGGCCCGGCGGGAGAGCGCCGAGGAGATCGGCATCGACCTCCCGCTCGGTCGCCTGCTGGCCGTCGACTGGGTACCGGGCCCCGGCCGCCCGCCACTGGTCGCCTACGTCTACGACGGCGGGGTGCTCGACGACGCCCAGCTCGCCTCCATCACGCTGCAGGAGGAAGAACTGATCTCCTGGCGGCTCGTCGAACCCGCCGAACTCCCCGCATATCTGCCCGAACCGCTCGGGCGCCGCATCCAAGAGGCGTACCGGATCGCGCAGTCGGGCGAGGGCGCCGCGGAACTGGAGAACGGCCGGCGCCAGGTGGCCCCGTAACCGGGGCGCGCCGTAACACCGGACTTACCTCGACCAGGACAGAATCAGCAGATGATCACGATGTACGCCTGGCCCAGCACCGCCGACGGGCCCGACGCCCTCCCCATGGTGCACTTCACCACCGACCAGCAGGCCGGTGGTGAAGTCACTCCGGAGGGGACCCCGGTCTGGCTGTTCGACACCGCGATACGCGAGGGCGGCTGGGCGCAGTTCACCGATTTCGAGGGCTGGTCCGTCCCGGCCGCCGGCTGGCAGGCCTTCTACCGCCGCGAGGACGACCTCCTCGCCGTCACCGGACCCGGCTCCTGCGAGGGCTGGTACCAGGGCAACCTCGGCGCCGATGCCGACTGGGTGGCGGCCGCCGCCGCCCAGCAGAGCGTGGTCCTGCTCGCCGCCCCGGTCCAGCACCCCTCGCTGTACAACTACGCGGTGGAGGCCGGAGCGGCCTTCGCGCTCCTCGTCCCGCTCCTCGTCGTCTGAACGGACGCGGACATGGTCACGCCAGGAGCTTGGCCTTGGCGCGGTCGAACTCCTCCTGGGTGATGTCGCCCTTGTCCTTGAGGGCGGAGAGCTTGTGCAGCTCGTCCGCGCTGCCGCCGGTACCCGCCGTCTTCTGGACGTAGGACCGGAACGCGGCCTCGTTCTCCTGAACCTGCTTGACGTCCCGCTCACCCATGCTCTTGCCCCGGGCGATGAGATAGACGAAGACGCCCAGGAAAGGAAGGATGATCACGAAGATCAGCCATCCCGCCTTCCCCCAGCCGCCCAGGCTGTGGTCGCGGAAGATGTCCGTGATGATCTTGAAGAGCAGGAAGAACCACATGATCCACAGGAACAGGTACAGCATCGTCCAGAAGATGTTGAGAAGCGGATAGTCGTCCATGCCCGACTCCGATCATGTAGCGGTATTCCATTCATACAACCGCTGCAAAAGGACCGCATTTCGACAAGGGGACAGGAGCCGGGACCGCTTCCGGAACAGAACTCAGACCTGTTTCCCGGACTCGAAGGCCAGCAGCCGCACCTTGCGGTCGAGCCCGCCGCCATAGCCGGTCATCCCGCCCGAAGCGCCGATCACCCGGTGACAGGGCACGATGATGCCGACCGGATTCTTCCCGTTCGCCAGGCCCACCGCGCGCGAGGCGTTGGGCTTGCCCAACCTCGTCGCGAGCTCCCCGTACGACCAGGTCTCGCCGTACGGGATCCGCACGAGCTGAGCCCAGACGCTGCGCTGGAAATCGGTGCCCTCCAGGCGCAGCGGGAGGTCGAACTCGGTGAGCTCCCCGGCGAAGTACGCGGTCAACTGGCGCGCCACCTCGGGGAAGGGCTCCTCGACGGCGGCCACCCGCTCCCCGAAAGACTCCTCGGCAGGCCGGTGCCGCTGCTCGGTCATGTAAAGGCCGCTGAGCACCCCGTCCGTGGCGACCAGGGTCAGCGGGCCGTAGGGGCTGTCGACGACGGTGTGCGTCTTGGTGCTGTTCATGGTGGATCGCATCGCTGGTGCTCCTCAGACGGGCAGGTGGTTGATGGGGTGGGCGTCCGTGGCCCACAGGTACTGGACGGCGTACGCACGCCAGGGCCGCCAGCCGGCCGCGCGGGCGGTGAGCGCCGAGGGGGTGGACGGCAGCCCGAGGCCCTGTGCCGCCCGTCGGATCCCCAGATCCGACGGCAGGAACGCGTCCGGGTCCCCGAGCGCCCGCATCGCGATCACCTCCGTGGTCCACGGACCGAATCCGGGCAGTGCCGAGAGCTGCGCCCGCGCCGCCTCCCAGTCGCTGTCGAGGCCGAGCGCCAGCGACCCGTCGGCGAGCGCCGAGACCAAGGTGGTCAGCGTGGCGCGCCGACTGCGCGGCAGGGCCAGCGCCTCCGGGTCCAGCCCGGCGAGCGCCTGCGAGGAGGGGAAGAGGTGGGTCAGCCCGCCCAGCGGGTCCTCGACCGGCTCCCCGTACGCGGTGACCAGCCGGGCCGCGTGCGTACGCGCCGCCGCGGTGGAGACCTGCTGGCCCAGCACCGCCCGTACGGCGAACTCCGGCGCGTCGACCGTACGGGGCACCCGGCGCCCGGGGGCCTTGTCCACGAGCGGGGCCAGCAGCGGGTCGGAGCGCAACTGCTCGTCGACCGCCTCGGGGTCGGCGTCCAGGTCGAGCATCCAGCGGCAGCGGCTGATGGCGATGGTGAGGTCGCGCAGGTCGGTCAGCGCGAGCCGGCAGCCGATGTGGTCGGGCTGCGGGGTCAGGGCGACGACCCCGGTGCCGTAGGGCAGGCGGAGAGTACGACGGTAGGCGCCGTCGCGCCACTCCTCGACCCCGGGGACGGCGGTCGCGGCGAGGTGCCCGAAGAGGTTGTCGGGGTTCAGCGGCGCCCGGAACGGCAGCCGCAGACTGATCGTCCCCGGGATCCGGGGCGGGGCGTTCCGGCCGCGGCCGGCCTTGACGGCCCGCTCCCGCAGCTCGCTGGGGGACAGGGCGAAGACCTCGCGGACCGTGTCGTTGAAGGTCCGGATGGAGGAGAACCCGGCGGCGAAGGCCACGTCGCCCATCGGGAGCTCGGAGGTCTCGATGAGCAGCCGTGCGGTCTGGGCGCGCTGGGCCCGGGCCAGGGCCAGCGGACCGGCCCCGAGCTCGGCGTTCAGCTGCCGCTCGACCTGGCGGGCCGAGTAGCCCAGCCGGGTGGCAAGGCCCGGCACGCCCTCCCGGTCCACGACGCCGTCCTGGATCAGCCGCATCGCACGGGCGACGGCGTCGGCGCGGGCGTTCCACTCCGGCGAGCCGGGACTCGTGTCGGGCCGGCACCGCTTGCAGGCCCGGAAGCCGGCCTGCTGGCAGGCGGCGGCGCTGGGCAGGAAGGTCATGTTCTCGACCTTCGGCGGCACGGCGGGGCAGCTGGGGCGGCAGTAGATCCGGGTGGTCAGGACGGCGGTGAAGAACCAGCCGTCGAAGCGGGCGTCCTTCGACTGCACGGCCCTTACGCAGCGCTCGGTGTCGGTGTGCATGGCTCTAGGATCCGATGTCGCGGAACCGCCGGCTGGCGGTTTTCCGACATCAAGGCTAGCGGTGTACCGGGCCGGGGGTCCGGTGGTGGTGGGGCGGGGCCGGGTCCGGTGGTGGGGCGGGGGTCGTCCGGGGTAGGCATGATTTATGGCCCCTCGGGGAGTCGGTAGGTGCCCCCGAGGTGAGGGCCAACAAATCACGTTTTACACCCCGGACGACCCCCACCCCACCACCGGCCCCAACCCCGCCCCGCGGCCCGGCCCCCACACCTCCCCCCCCCGCCCCGCATACGGTCCGGCCGTCGGCCGTCAGGAGCCCTTGGCCTTGGGGTGGTGAGGGGAGCTCTCCCCCCGGCATGCGGTACCGCGGTCGAGGGCTCTGGGGGGGGGGGGGGGGGGGGGGGCGGGGAGACCGGCCCCCCCCGGCATGCGGTAGGGCGGTCGGGGGCTCTGGGGGTGGTGCGGGAGGGGTCGGCGGCGGGGGGGGGAGTGTCCGGGGTGTAAAACGTGATTTGTGGCCCGGACCGCCGAGTCCTGTGGGATCCCGCTCAGGGGCCATAAATCATGCCTACCCCGGACACTCCCCACCCCGCCGCCGACCCCGGCCCCTCCCACCACCGCCCCCGCGGAACCGCCCCGCCAGGGAACGGCAGAAGGCCCCGGATGCCGATGGCATCCGGGGCCTTCTCACACGTGCGGCTAGCGCAGCGATCCCGCGCGGGCCTCGCGGCGGTTGTGCCGGAAGGTGTTGGCCTTCCGGGTCGTCGCGAAGAGCGGAATGGTCGCCGCCATCGCGATCTGCAGGGCGCAGCCGGTCTGCAGCAGCAGCTGACCGCCCGGGGCGTCGAACGCCCAGGCCGCCAGCAGCCCCATCGCGCTGATGATCCAGCACAGCATCGCCACCGCGAGAACGCCCCGCGGCTTGGGGTACTCGACCCGGCTCACCATCAGCCAGGCCACCCCGATGATCGCCAGCAGCGTCGGGACGAACGGCAGCTCCAGCAGCACGATCGAGACGACCGTGAGCGCGCCGAAGGGGCTCGGCATGCCCTGGAACATGCCGTCCTTCATCGTCACGCAGCTGAATCTCGCGAGTCTGAGCACCACGGCGAGCAGCACCACGATCGCGGCCAGCGCCGACATCTTCTGGTGCGCGTCGACGGCGACCATGCCGTAGACGAGCACGAAGTAGGCCGGCGCGAGGCCGAAGCTGATCAGGTCGGACAGGTTGTCCAGCTCGGCACCCATCGGCGAGCTGCGCAGCTTGCGGGCCACGATGCCGTCGAAGAGGTCGAAGACCGCGGCGAGCAGCATCAGTATCACTGCCGTCGCGGCGCTGTTACGGGCCATGCCCGATTCGCCACTGCCGGTGAGGTGCGGGATGAGGATTCCGGTGGTGGTGAAGTACACCGCCATGAATCCGCACGTCGCGTTACCGAGCGTGAGGGTGTCCGCTATCGACAGCCGCAGCGAGAGCGGCATGTCGTCCTCGGCGGACTCCTCCTCGGCAGGTTCGGGAACCCAGCCTGCGGCCGGAGTCTCAGGGTCAGTCACGGTCAATTCGTGTCACCCCCGCGGTGGTGGCCTGACCGACCTCGACCGCGACCTCGACGCCCTCGGGGAGGTAGATGTCGACGCGGGAGCCGAAGCGGATCAGACCGATGCGTTCGCCCTGCTCCACCTTGGTTCCGGCCGGCAGGTACGGGACGATGCGACGGGCGACGGCGCCGGCGATCTGCACCATCTCGATGTCACCGAGTTCGGTGTCGAAGTGCCAGACAACGCGCTCGTTGTTCTCGCTCTCCTTGTTGAACGCCGGGACGAATCCGCCGGGGATGTGCTCCACGGACGTCACCGTGCCCGCCAGGGGCGCACGGTTGACGTGGACGTTCAGCGGGCTCATGAAGATCGCGACCCGGGTGCGTCCGTCCTTCCACGGCATGATGCTCTGCACCACACCGTCGGCGGGCGAGATGACACGGCCCTGAGCGATCTCACGCTCGGGGTCGCGGAAGAACCACAGCATGCCCGCGGCGAGCGCGGTGGCGGGCACGGCCGCCGCGGCCCAGCGTCCGGACTTGCGGGCCCGGGTGAGGCTGAGCGCCGCGGTGGCGACGGTCGGCAGAAGCCACGGCGATGCTCCGCGCGCGAGGCGTACGCCAAGGAGGCTGTCGCGAGGTGCAGAGGTTTGGCTGTGGGGCATGGATGACCTTCGTAGCGGGTGATTGCCGCGCCGCAAACGGGGGGACGGGACGGCGGCTTTACTGGAATGCTATCGGTTGCGCGCAACAACTGGGCAAGCCAGAAGCCGAGTCGATGACCGTCAGCCAGTCACTGCCAGTGATCCTTTCGCAACGAACCCATGGATGATTCGCTGCAAAAGGGACTTTCAGCCCTGAAGCCGGTACTCCTCGAGCAGGCGTCGCCCGATGATCATTTTCTGGATCTCGGCGGTACCTTCACCGATCAGCAGCATCGGGGCCTCCCGGTAGAGACGCTCGATCTCGTACTCCTTCGAGAACCCGTATCCACCGTGGATACGGAAGGCGTCCTCGACGACCTCCTTGCAGTACTCGGAGGCGAGGTACTTCGCCATCCCTGCTTCGAGGTCGTTTCGTTCCCCGGAGTCCTTTTTGCGTGCTGCATTCACCATCATCGCATGGGCGGCTTCGACCTTGGTAGCCATCTCGGCCAGCTTGAACTGAATCGCCTGGTGCTCGGCGATCGCCTTGCCGAAAGTGTGACGTTGCTGGGCATAAGAGACACCCAGTTCGAAAGCACGCTGAGCGACACCACAGCCACGCGCCGCCACGTTGACGCGGCCGACCTCGACCCCGTCCATCATTTGGTAAAACCCTCGGCCCGTCTGCCCGCCGAGTACCCGATTGGCCGGAATGCGCAGTCCGTCCATGATGAGCTCGGTCGTGTCGACGCCCTTGTAGCCCATCTTGTCGATCTTGCCGGGGATGGTCAGGCCGGGGCGGACCTCACCGAAGCCGGGCTCCTTCTCGACGAGGAAGGTCGTCATCGACTTGTGGGGCGCCGTGCCCTCGGGGTGTCCTTCGTCACTTCGGACGAGAACGGCCACCAGGGTGGAGCTGCCGCCGTTCGTCAGCCACATCTTCTGGCCGTTCAGGACGTACTCGTCGCCGTCCTTCACCGCCTTGGAGGAGATGGCCGACACGTCGGAGCCAAGCGCCGGCTCGGACATCGAGAACGCGCCGCGCACCTCGCCCAGGGCCATGCGCGGGAGGAAGTGGTCCTTCTGCTCCTGCGTGCCGTGCTGCTTGAGCATGTACGCCACGATGAAGTGGGTGTTGATGATGCCCGAGACGGACATCCAGCCGCGGGCGATCTCCTCGACGCACAGGGCGTAGGTGAGGAGCGACTCACCCAGGCCGCCGTACTCCTCCGGGATCATCAGGCCGAAGAGGCCGAGTTCCTTGAGGCCGTCGACGATCTGCTGCGGGTACTCGTCGCGGTGTTCGAGCTCGGTCGCGACCGGGATGATCTCCTTGTCGACGAACTCCCGGACGGTCTTGAGGATCTCCCGCTGGACGTCGGTCAGCCCGGCGGTCTGGGCGAGTCGGGCCATGGCTACTTCCCCTGTTCCTTCAGCGTGGGGCGGCCGGGCTGCTCGCCGCCGCGCTCCTTGATGTACGTCTCGGTCGGGACCATCACCTTGCGCCGGAAGACGCAGACGAGGGTGCCGTCCTGCTTGTAGCCCTTGGTCTCGACGTAGACGATGCCGCGGTCGTTCTTCGACTTCGACGGGGTCTTGTCGAGGACCGTGGTCTCGCCGTAGATCGTGTCGCCGTGGAAGGTCGGCGCCACGTGCCGCAGGGACTCGATCTCCAGGTTGGCGATGGCCTTCCCGGAGACGTCCGGCACGGACATGCCGAGCAGCAGCGAGTAGATGTAGTTGCCCACGACCACGTTCTTGCCGAAGTCGGTCGTGTTCTCCGCGTAATTGCTGTCCATGTGGAGCGGGTGGTGATTCATGGTCAGCAGACAGAAGAGATGGTCGTCGTACTCGGTGACCGTCTTTCCGGGCCAGTGCTTGTAGACCGCCCCGACCTCGAACTCTTCGTACGTGCGTCCGAACTGCATCGGGATCAGGCCTCCGGGATCTCGAACTTGGTGGTGCGCTCCATGCCGGCGGCCCGGCCCTTGCCGGCGATGACCAGGGCCATCTTGCGGCTGGCCTCGTCGATCATCTCGTCGCCGAGCATCGCGGAGCCCTTCTTGCCGCCGGCCTCCGAGGTGCACCAGTCGTACGCGTCGAGGATCAGCTCGGCGTGGTCGTAGTCCTCCTGCGAGGGGGAGAAGACCTCGTTGGCCGCGTCGACCTGGCCGGGGTGCAGCACCCACTTGCCGTCGAAGCCCAGCGCGGCGGCCCGGCCGGCCACCTCGCGGTAGGCGTCCACGTCGCGGATCTGGAGGAAGGGACCGTCGATCGCCTGGAGGTTGTGCATGCGGGCCGCCATCAGGATCCGCATCAGGATGTAGTGGTAGGCGTCCGCCGGGTAGCCGGGCGGCTGCATGCCCACGACCAGGGACTTCATGTTGATCGAGGCCATGAAGTCGGCCGGGCCGAAGATGATGGTCTCCAGACGCGGCGAGGCGGCGGCGATCTCGTCGACGTTCACCAGACCCTTCGCGTTCTCGATCTGCGCCTCGATGCCGATCTTGCCGACCTCGAAGCCCATGGTCTTCTCGATCTGGGTCAGCAGCAGGTCCAGCGCCACGACCTGCTGGGCGTCCTGGACCTTCGGCAGCATGATGCAGTCGAGGTTCTGGCCGGCGCCCTCGACCACCGTGACGACGTCACGGTAGGTCCAGTGCGTGGTCCAGTCGTTGACGCGCACGACGCGGGTCTTGCCGGTCCAGTCGCCGTTGTTCAGCGCGTCCACGATCGTGTGGCGGGCGCCTTCCTTGGCGAGCGGCGCGCAGGCGTCCTCCAGGTCCAGGAAGACCTGGTCGGCCGGCAGGCCCTGGGCCTTCTCCAGGAACCGCGGGTTCGAGCCGGGTACCGCGAGGCAGGAGCGACGCGGGCGAAGGCGGTTCACCGGGTGGACGGGCGTGGTCATGCGTGGACCTCCGTGCTTGCAACGAATTCGTTGTTCATGTCGAGGGGGGCGAGCTTGTTGGCCTTGCGGATCTCGTCGACGATACGGCCGATGATCTCCGTGATGCCGAAGTCCTTCGGTGTGAAGACCGCGGCGACACCCGCGGCCTTGAGCGTCACGGCATCGGCGTTCGGAATGATGCCTCCGACGATGACGGGGATGTCACCCGCCCCCGCCAGTCGCAGCCGCTCCAGGACGTCGGGGACCAGAGCGCTGTGCGAACCGGACAGGATGGACAGTCCCACGCAGTGCACGTCCTCGGCCAGCGCCGCGGAGGAGATCTCCTCCGGCGTCAGCCTGATGCCCTGGTAGACCACCTCGAAGCCGGCGTCGCGGGCCCGGACGGCGATCTGCTCGGCGCCGTTGGAGTGTCCGTCCAGGCCGGGCTTGCCGACCAGCAGGCGCAGCCGGCCCGAGCCGAGCTCGTCGGCGGTGCGGGACACCTTCTCGCGGACCTCGTGCATCGGCGTACCGGGCTCGGCGGTGACCGCGACCGGGGCCGAGGAGACGCCGGTCGGGGCGCGGAACTCGCCGAACACCTCGCGCAGGGCGGTGGACCACTCGCCGGTGGTGACACCGGCGCGGGCGCACTCCAGGGTGGCTTCCATGAGGTTCTCGGTGCCCGCCGCGGCCTCCTTGAGGCGCTCCAGCGCCTGCTGGGTGGTGGGGAAGACGAACGGGTCGCCGTTCCCCTGGCGGTCCGAGGACTCCTGGCGCTCGTCGCGCCAGCGGCCGATGCGCTCGACGGTCAGCGCCTCCGTTGCCGGGTCGACCGTCATGATGGCGCCGTCCAGGTCGGCCGTGAGTGGGTTCTCCTCGGTCTGCTCGAAGCAGTTGACACCGACGATCTTGTCCTCGCCGGCCTCGATCCGTGCCCGCCGTTCGGCGTGCGAGGAGACCAGCTCGCCCTTGAGGTAGCCGGACTCGACGGCCGCCATGGCGCCGCCCATCTCCTGGATCCGGTCGATCTCGGCCAGGCAGTCGGCGACCAGGGAGTCGACTTTGGCCTCGATGACGTGGGATCCGGCGAAGATGTCCTCGTACTCCAGCAGGTCGCTCTCGAGTGCGAGGACCTGCTGGATGCGCAGCGACCACTGCTGGTCCCAGGGCCGGGGCAGACCCAGCGCCTCGTTCCAGGCGGGCAGCTGCACGGCGCGGGCGCGGGCGTCCTTGGAAAGGGTGACCGCGAGCATCTCCAGCACGATGCGCTGGACGTTGTTCTCCGGCTGGGCCTCGGTCAACCCCAGGGAGTTGACCTGGACGCCGTAACGGAAGCGACGCTGCTTCGCGTTCTCGATGCCGTAGCGCTCGTGGGTGACCTTGTCCCAGATGCGGCTGAAGGCGCGCATCTTGCACATCTCCTCGATGAAGCGGACGCCCGCGTTCACGAAGAAGGAGATCCGGGCGACGACCTCGCCGAAGCGCTCCTCGGGCACCTGGCCCGAGTCGCGCACCGAGTCGAGGACCGCGATCGCCGTGGACATCGCGTACGAGATCTCCTGGACCGGGGTGGCCCCGGCCTCCTGGAGGTGGTACGAGCAGATGTTGATCGGGTTCCACTTGGGGATGTGGTTGACCGTGTACGCGATCATGTCCGTCGTCAGCCGCAGGGACGGCCCCGGCGGGAAGACGTGCGTCCCGCGCGAGAGGTACTCCTTGACGATGTCGTTCTGGGTGGTGCCCTGGAGCAGCGAGATGTCCGCGCCCTGCTCCTCGGCGGCCACCTGATAGAGCGCCAGCAGCCACATGGCCGTGGCGTTGATCGTCATCGAGGTGTTCATCTGCTCCAGGGGTATGTCCTGGAACAGCCGCCGCATGTCGCCCAGATGGGAGACCGGGACCCCGACCCGGCCGACCTCGCCGCGGGCGAGGATGTGGTCGGGGTCGTATCCGGTCTGGGTCGGCAGGTCGAAGGCGACCGACAGACCCGTCTGGCCCTTGGCGAGGTTGCGGCGGTACAGCTCGTTGGACGCCTCGGCCGTGGAGTGGCCGGCGTACGTCCGCATGAGCCACGGACGGTCCTTCTGGCGCTCTGTCATCTCAGGCTGTCCCTTAGGCCTTTGAACGGACTCAGACGTTACGGAAGCGGTTGATCGCGTCGAGGTGCTCGGCGCGCATCTCGTGGTCGCGGACGCCCAGGCCCTCCTCGGGGGCCAGCGCGAGGACGCCGACCTTGCCCTGGTGGAGGTTGCGGTGGACGTCGTAGGCGGCCTGCCCGGTGTCCTCCAGGGAGTAGACCTTCGACAGGGTGGGGTGGATCTTGCCCTTGGCGATCAGGCGGTTGGCCTCCCAGGCCTCGCGGTAGTTGGCGAAGTGGGAGCCGACGATCTTCTTGAGCGACATCCACAGGTAGCGGTTGTCGTACTGGTGCATGTAGCCGGAGGTCGAGGCGCAGGTGGTGATGGTGCCGCCCTTGCGGGTGACGTACACCGAGGCGCCGAAGGTCTCGCGGCCCGGGTGCTCGAAGACGATGTCGATGTCCTCGCCGCCGGTCAGCTCGCGGATCTTCGAGCCGAAGCGCTTCCACTCGCGCGGGTCCTGGGTGTTCTCGTCCTTCCAGAACTTGTAGCCCTCGGCGTTGCGGTCGATGACCGCGGTGGCGCCCATGGCCCGGCAGATGTCCGCCTTCTCGGGGCTGGAGACCACGCAGATCGGGTTGGCGCCGCCGGCGAGCGCGAACTGGGTCGCGTAGGAGCCGAGGCCGCCGCTGGCGCCCCAGATCAGGACGTTGTCGCCCTGCTTCATGCCGGCGCCGTTGCGGGAGACCAGCTGGCGGTAGGCGGTGGAGTTGACCAGACCGGGGGAGGCGGCCTCCTCCCAGCTCAGGTGGTCGGGCTTGGGCATCAGCTGGTTGGACTTGACCAGGGCGATCTCGGCGAGGCCGCCGAAGTTGGTCTCGAAGCCCCAGATGCGCTGCTCGGGGTCGAGCATCGTGTCGTTGTGGCCGTCCGAGGACTCCAGCTCGACCGAGAGGCAGTGGGCGACGACCTCGTCGCCCGGGTTCCAGGCGTTGACGCCGGGGCCGGTGCGCAGCACGACGCCCGCGAGGTCGGAGCCGATGACGTGGTAGGGCAGGTCGTGGCGCTTGGTGAGCTCCGAGAGGCGCCCGTAGCGCTCCAGGAAGCTGAAGGTGGAGACCGGCTCGAAGATCGAGGTCCACACGGAGTTGTAGTTGACCGAGGAGGCCATGACGGCGACCAGGGCCTCGCCCGGGCCCAGCTCCGGCACCGGGACGTTGTCCAGGTGAAGGGACTTGCGCGGGTCCTTCTCGCGTGTCGTCAGCCCCGCGAACATCTCCGCCTCGTCCTTGTGCACGGTGATCGCGCGGTACGAGTCGGGCAGCGGCAGGGCCGCGAAGTCTGCGGCGGTGGCGGACTGCGACTGAATCGCGTCCAGGATGTCCTTCACGGTAGAGCCTCCGGCTAGCGCTGATGAGGGTGCGCTGAGGGGAACGGGGGTGCGTGGTGCGGGTGTGTGCCGTCGGTCCGGCTGGTGCGATGCTGCTGGGCTACGCCCGTGGTGAGGCGTGCGGTGCCTGGTGACGCAGGCAATCCGGGGCGCGTTCCACACCGGGTGGGTGTGGGTCGCGGGGACATCCGGACGACTTCAACGTATGGCACCCCGTGTCACCCGGCAAGGCACCGCGTGCCAAAACTTTCTCTCATTTGCCGATTGACCTGCACCGATGAGCGATGATCGATCAGAGTTACCCGCGAGTAGGGGCAACCCGGGACAAACGAAAGCGGCCGCTCCCGTTCAGGGAGCGGCCGCTGTGACGAGGGGCACCCCCCCGGCGACGGCCGGGGGAGTGACTCGACGAGCGTGACTACTTGGCGCGCAGCGCCTCTTCGATGGTGCGCATGACCTCGTCCAGCGGGGCATCGGTGCGGGCCACCGCCACCAGTACCTCGCCCTGCGTACGGACGGCCGCGGGCAGAGCCGGCGCCGAGCCCGGGGTGCGACCCGCCCCGATGCCCGAACCGAAGGTCTTCCGGACGATCGAGAAGGCGTGGTCCAGCTGCGCCTCCACGTCCCCCTGGCCCCCCGCGCGCAGCCAGCGCCGCAGTACGTGGTTGTGGGCCGTGACCACCGCGGAGGCGGCCACCTCGGCCAGCAGCGGGTCGTCGTTGCCGTCGTGGTGGTCCTGCTCGTCGAAGTGCGCGAGCAGGTAGCGGGTGAACAGCCGCTCGTACCGGGCCACCGAGGCGATCTCCCGCTCCCGCAGCGCCGGCACCTCGCGGGTCAGCCGGTAGCGCTCCACCGACACCGCCGGCGAGGCGGCGTACATCTTCATGACTTCCTTGATCCCCCGGCACACCGTGTCGAGCGGGTGCTCGTGCGCCGGGGCCACGTCCAGGACGGCCTCGGCGCGGGTCAGGGTGTCGTCGTGGTCCGGGAAGATCGCCTCTTCCTTGGACCGGAAGTGCCGGAAGAAGGTCCGCCGCGCGACGCCGGCGGTCGCGGCGATCTCGTCGACCGTCGTCGCCTCGTACCCCTTGGTCGCGAAGAGCTCCATGGCCGCGGCGGCGAGCTCGCGACGCATCTTGAGCCGCTGAGCGGCCGCCTTGGTGCCGGCCGGGCTCTCCGGAGTGTCGGAGGCCGTGGCGGCGCGGGGCGAGTTCTTGGCGGGCTGGGACATAGAGCGAAAGTACTTCATTCGTGCAGGGGAGCGCGCCTGCGGGGGGTGGGAGAGGGGTGGATGCGGGGGAGGGCCCGCACTGGGCTCGTGAGGGTTGGCCCGCCGTGAGGGTCCGGCGGGCCCGAGCAGCCCTCCCCACGCATCCGGCTCGTGGCCCGACGGATTACCGGCGGGCGGCGTACTCACGGAATCCGCGGCCGGTCTTCCGGCCCAGGCAGCCCGCCGCCACCAGGTGCTCCAGCAGCGGGGACGGGGCCAGGCCCGGGTCGCGGAACTCCTTGTGCAGGACCTTCTCGATGGCCAGCGAGACGTCCAGGCCGACCACGTCGAGGAGCTCGAACGGGCCCATCGGGTAGCCGCCGCCCAGCTTCATCGCCGCGTCGATCTGGTCGATGTCGGCGTAGTGCTGCTCGACCATCTTGATCGCGTTGTTGAGGTACGGGAACAGCAGTGCGTTCACGATGAAGCCGGCGCGGTCGCCGCAGTCCACCGGGTGCTTGCGCACCTTGAGGCAGATCTCGCGGACCGTGGCGTGCACGTCGTCGGCCGTCAGGACGGTCCGGACCACCTCGACCAGCTTCATCGCCGGGGCCGGGTTGAAGAAGTGCATGCCGATCACGTCCTGCGGACGCGAGGTCACGCGGGCGACCGCGATCACCGGCAGCGAGGAGGTGGTGGTGGCGAGCACCGCACCCGGCTTGCAGACCTTGTCCAGGGCCGCGAACAGCTCCTGCTTGACCGCCAGGTCCTCGGCGACGGCCTCCACCGCCAGGTCCACCTCGGCGAAGGCGTCCAGCGACCCCGCCGGCGTGATCCGCGCCAGGGTCTCGGCGGCGCCCTCCTCGGTCAGGCGGCCCTTGGACACCGCACGGCCCAAGGACTTCCCGATCGCGGCCTTGGCGGCCTCGGCCTTCTCCTGGCTGCGGGCGGCGAGCACCACGCTGTAACCGGCCTGCGCGAAGACCTGGGCGATCCCGCTCGCCATGGTCCCCGAGCCGGCCACGCCGACCGAGTTCACGGGGCGGCCGCCGCCCACCAGGGACCCGTCCAGCGGGGTCTGCAGGTCGCGGACGATCACCGAGCTGCCCGGCGCCTCGTACGTGTAGAAGCCGCGGCCGGACTTCTGCCCGGTCAGGCCGGCCTCGGCCAGCTGGCCCAGGATCGGGGCCGGGGCGTGCAGCCGGTCGCCGGAGGAGGCGTACATGGCCTCCAGAACGGTACGGGCGGTGTCCACGCCGATCAGGTCCAGCAGCGCGAGCGGGCCCATGGGCAGTCCGCAGCCGAGCCGCATGGCCGCGTCGATGTCCTCGCGGGAGGCGTACCGCGCCTCGAACATCGCGGCGGCCTGGTTGAGGTAGCCGAAGAGCAGGCCGTCGGCGACGAAACCGGGCCGGTCGCCGACCGGGACGGGCTCCTTGCCGAGCTCGCGGGCCAGTTCGGTGACCGCCTCGACGGCCGGCGGGGCGGTCAGGACGCAGGAGACGATCTCGACCAGCTTCATCGCCGGGACCGGGTTGAAGAAGTGCAGGCCCAGCACGCGCTCCGGACGCTGCGACTCGGCGGCCATGCGCGTCACCGACAGGGCGTTGGTGCCGGTGGCGAGGATGGTGTCGGGCCGCACGATCGCGTCGAGCTCGCGGAACACCTGCTGCTTGATCTCGTACGACTCGGGGACGACCTCGATGACCAGATCGGCCTCGGCGGCGGCGCCCAGGTCGGTGAAGGTCCGGAAGCGGGCGAGCACGTCGGACCGCTCCTGCTCGGTGAGCCGCTCCCGGGCGACGGAGCGCGCGGTGGCCGCGGCGAGGGCGGTCGCAGCCCGGTGGGCGGCGGCCTCGCTGATGTCGATGCCGATGACCTCGCGGCCGGATCGGGCGAGGACCTCGGCGATGCCGGTGCCCATCGTGCCGAGGCCGACGACGGCGATGGTCTGGAGGGTGGGCTGACTGGACTGACGGTCCATCGAGGGACTCCAGTGGAAGAGGGTGACGACTGAGGGGCGCGCGGCGCACGGCGCGCGCGGATGCCGTACGGAAGAGCCGTGCGGTGGAAGGGCCCGGGGTGAGGGGGCCCGAGAAGGGGAGCCCACGGGGAGATGAGTCCCGGGGGCGGAAACGACGCGACCCTGTCCCGGGGTCACGCCGTGGAGATACGAACCGACCGACACGAGGCGGCTGCGTCACCAGGCCGCCCTCGTACGTGTTGAAACGACAGTAACTCGCCGGTAACTGGTCCGCCAGAGCGCGGAGATGTGACCTGTACCGCCCAAATGTACCGATCATCGATCATCGATCAACCGGCTGTCTCCGATGTCCCGAAACCCGGCACGGCGACCGCTGTGTCCCCCTAGGGTGGCCGGGTGAACGACGTGCTGGAGCGCCTGCGGGCGGAGGCGGGACCGTCACCCGAGTACGAGGTGCTGCTCACGGCCGCCCCCGACGGCCTCGCGGCCTCCCTGACCTCGGCCGGACTGCCCCTGTGGGCCCGCGAACTGGCCGCGTACCGGCTGGGCCTCGCGGGAGACCGTCGGGCCTTCGAAGCCCTCGTCCTGCTCCTCAACCACCGGGACCCGGCCCGGTGCGCGGCCGCCGCCGAGGCGCTGGCCGTCCTCGGCGACCCCCGCACCGCCCGCGCGGCGGCGGCCCTCGCCACCAACGGCCTGCGCACGGCCTACGCCCTGCAGCCCGTGCGGCTGCTCACCGCCCTGCGCGCGCCCGAGTCCGTACCGGCCCTGCTGGCCACCCTGGGACGGCTGCTGTCCCCGCACGAGCCGTACTGGCGGGTGGCCCTGGCCTGCGTCGAGGGCCTCGGCGCCCTCGCCGACCCCCGCGCCCGCGAACTCCTCACCCGCGCCCAGTCGCACCCCCGGCTGGCGGTGGCGGCGACGGCCGCGCTGCGCAGCCTGGACTGAGGGCCGCGGCCCGCCCGTGCGGGCGGTGATCGCGAAGGCCCCGATCCGGACGAGGAGTTCGGGAAGGTCGGCCCGGCCACCCGCCGGGCCTCAGCCCCGGAAGCCGAGCAGGCCGTGCAGGGCCGCGCCGCCGGCGGACGCGGGCACCGCGCGGGTCGCCGTGGTCGGCTTCGGCGCCGCCTGGGCGGGGCAGGTGGCGTCCGAGGCCTTGCCCGTCGCCAGGTAGGCCGCGACCTTCTCGTCGAGGCACTTGTTGCCGCTCAGGGCGATGCCGTGGTTGCCGCCGCCCTCCTCGACCAGCAGGGCCGAGCCCTTCAGCTTCTCCCGCATGCTGAGCGCCCCCGCGAAGGGGGTCGCCGCGTCCTCCGTCGCCTGGAGCAGGAGCGCGGGCGGGAGATCCGCGTTGGTCACGTCGGGGGCGTCCAGCGGCTCCGTCGGCCAGAACGCGCACGGGGCGTTGTACCAGGCGTTGTTCCAGGTCATGAACGGCGCCTCGGCGTGCGTGCGCCACATGTCCGCCCGCCACTGGTTCCAGTCCTTCGGCCAGGCCGAGTCACGGCACTGGACCGCCGTGTAGACGCTGTAGCCGTTGCCCGCGGAGGGCTCCACCGCACCGAACCGCTCGTACGCGGCCACCAGCGGCTTCGGGTCCTTGGCCACCGTGAAGGCGGCGAAGGCCTCGGCCAGGTTCGGCCAGTAGCCGTTGTAGTACCCGCCCGGCATGAAGGTGTCCTCCAGCTCCGCCGGACCCACCTTGCCGCCCGCCGGACGCTCCCGCAGCGCGTCCCGCATCGCGTACCAGGCCCGCTCGACCGCGGCCGGGTCGGTGCCCAGCTTGTAGGTGGCGTCGTAGGTGGCCACCCAGGCCAGGAAGGCCTTGTGGCGGGCGTCGAAGGCGAGGTCCTGGGCGAGGTTGTCCTCGTACCAGACCCCGCTCGGGTCGACCACGGAGTCCAGGACGAGCCGGTGCACGCGGCCCGGGTGGAGCTTGGCGTACACCGCGCCCAGGTAGGTGCCGTACGAGTAGCCGAAGTAGCTGATCCGCTCCGCGCCGAGCGCGCCGCGCAGCACCTCGATGTCCCGGGCGGCCGAGACGGTGTCGATGTACGGGAGCACGTCCGCGTGCTTGGTACCGCAGGACTCGGCGAAGGAGCGCACCCGGTCCAGGTTGGCCCGCTCGGTGGCCTCGTCCATGGGGACGGAGTCCGGGCGGGCGGGCTTGAAGTGGCCGGCCGCGCAGTCCAGGGCGGGCTCGCTCTTGCCGACGCCCCGGGCGTCGAAGCCGATCACGTCGTACTGGGCGGCCACCTCCTTGGGGAGGGCGGAGGCGATGTAACCGGCGAGGCTGAGGCCGCTGCCGCCCGGGCCACCCGGGTTGACCAGCAGCGGGCCCTGGGAGGTGGGGCCGGTGTGCGGGACCCGGGTCAGGGCGAGGGTGATCTGCCGACCGTCGGGCCGCGCGTGGTCCAGGGGCACCTTGAGGGACGCGCACTGCAGCGTCGGGTAGCGCGGGGTCTTGCAGCCGGTCCAGCGCAGCGCGGCCCGCGCCGGCGCCTGGGCGGCCGGGTCGCCCGGTGCGGCGGGCGCGGCCGTGACCGGGCTCGCGAGAGCGGCGGCGACGGTGGAGATCGACAGCAGGACAGCGGCGCGCTTCTTCAAGGGGTGGAGCATGGGGCCTCCCAGCCGAGGGTTCTGGGCGGAATCGTCCCGGAAACCGCGCCTGGAAGGCGGGATTGGGCCGCTGATTGGCCCGATGTGATGACCGTTCAGGCGGTGTCGGCCGTCACAGGAGGCTGAGCTGGGTGGCCCCGGCGGGCGTGCGATCGTCCGGACGCTCCGGCGTGACGGTCCTGCGCGCGTCGCCCCGCCGGGCCGGGCCGATGCCGAATTCGGCAGCCAGTTCGTGGACTTGGCGGGTGATCCGGCGCTGGTACCAGGTGGGCGCGTAGGACCCGCCCGCGTACATCCGCTCGTAGCGGGGGACCAGGTGGGGGTGGTGGGCGCCCAGCCAGGCCATGAACCACTCGCGTGCCCCGGCCCGCAGATGGAGTACCAGGGGTGTCACGGAGGTCGCGCCGGCCTCGGCCACGGCCCGTACGGTCGCCCGCAGCTGCTCCGGGGAGTCCCCGAGGAAGGGGATCACCGGGGCCATCAGCACCCCGCACTCGATCCCGGCGTCGGTGAGGGTCCGCACGGCGGCGAGCCGGGCGGCGGGGGAGGGGGTGCCCGGCTCGACGGTCCGCCAGAGAGCGGCGTCGGTGAAGCCGACCGAGACCGATATGCCGACCTCGGTGACCTCGGCGGCCTCCCGCAGCAGGGGGAGGTCGCGCAGGATCAGCGTGCCCTTGGTGAGGATCGAGAAGGGGTTGGCGCGCTCGAGCAGTGCCTCGATGATCCCGGGCATCAGTCGGTAGCGGCCCTCGGCGCGCTGGTAGCAGTCGACGTTGGTGCCCATGGCGATGTGCGCGCCGGTCCAGCGGGGCGAGGCGAGCTCGCGGCGCAGCAGTTCGGGAGCGTTGGTCTTGACGACGATCTGCGAGTCGAAGCCGAGGCCGGTGTCGAGGTCGAGATAGCTGTGCGTCTTGCGGGCGAAACAGTAGACGCAGGCGTGGCTGCATCCCCGGTAGGGGTTCACGGTCCATTCGAACGGCATGCGCGAGGCGCCGGGCACCCGGTTGACGATCGACCGGGCGCGCACCTCGTGGAAGGTGATCCCTCGGAACTCGGGGGTGTCGATGGTGCGGGTCACGACGGCGTCGGCTCCGAAGAGCGCGGCCGGACCCGCGGGTCCCTCGGTCAGGTTCTCCCAGCGCATGGTGCGCCTCCCTCGCTAGCTCGGCGAAAGAATAGAACAAACGTTCCCATGATCGTGCGGATCGAAATCCCCTTGATCACCCGGGAGCGGGTCCGCGAGGTTTCGGCCACGGCTGGAACGCGGATCGTGGTGTGTCGCCCGCGGTGCCCGCGGTGCCCGCGGCGGCCACGGCGCCCGGCGGCCACGCCGCCCACGGCGGCCCGGACGCCTGCGTCCACCACTCGCCCCGGCCTGGATCCCGGGAGAGCGCCAGGACCAGGCACCCGGAGGGGCCGCCCCGGGACGCGCTCCTGGTCAAGCTCCGCTGCCACGTCCGACCCGGATTTGGGCCACCGCCCCGGAGGTGGTTGGCTTCGCCGTGACGAGCGGACACAACTGCTGGAGGAACAGCTATGGCGCAGGTCGAGGCCACCACGGAGCGGATCATCGCGGCTGACGCGGAGACGGTGTTCGACGCGCTGGCGGACTACACCGGGACCCGCGGGAAGCTGCTTCCCGAGCACTTCAGCGAGTACGAGGTGCGCGAGGGCGGCGACGGCGAGGGCACCCTGGTGCACTGGAAGCTCCAGGCCACCAGCAAGCGCGTACGCGACTGCCTGCTGGAGGTCAGCGAGCCCACCGACGGCGAGCTGGTGGAGAAGGACCGCAACTCCTCCATGGTCACCACCTGGCGCGTCACCCCGGCCGGTGAGGGCAAGTCCAAGGCTGTGGTCACCACCGTCTGGAACGGCGCCGGCGGCATCGGCGGCTTCTTCGAGCGCACCTTCGCCCCCAAGGGCCTCGGCCGGATCTACGACTCCGTGCTGGAGAACCTGGCCACCGAAGTGGAGCGCTGAGCAACGGCGTTGACGGTGAGGCCGGGACAGCGGCCTCACCGGATCGGGTGAACCCGGCACGCTGACGGTCCGCAGGCCGCGGGCGGGCCGCGGGCCGACGGGTGCCGGGGCGCCGCCGGGCGCGGAAGCCGCACGCACGCGCCGCACGCACGCGCCGCACCGCGCGCCGCACGCACGCGCCGCACCGCGCGCCGCACGCACGCGCCGCACCGCGCGCCGCACGCACGCGCCGCACCGCGCGCCGCACGCACGCGCCGCACCGCGCGCCGCACGCACGCGCCGCACCGCGCGCCGCACGCACGCGCCGCACCGCGCGCCGCACGCACGCGCCGCACCGCGCGCCGCACACACGCGCCGCACACACGCGCCGCGCGCACGCGCCGCACCGCGCGCCGCACACACGCGCCGCACACACGCGCCGCGCGCACGCGCCGCACCGCGCGCCGCGCCGGGGCGTGTGCCCCACGGCCTCCGAGGGCCTCGGCGGCTAGGGTGGCATCCTGAGCGCAACCGACCGCCCGGGGGCCCGATGAAGATCCTCATCTCCGCCGACATGGAAGGCGCCACCGGCGTCACCTGGCCCGCGGACGTGCTGCCCGGAACCCCGCAGTGGGACCGCTGCCGCGCGATGTTCACCTCCGACGTCAACGCCGCCGTACTCGGCTTCTACGACGGCGGAGCCGACCAGGTCCTCATCAACGAGGCGCACTGGTCCATGCGCAACCTGCTCCTGGAGAAGCTCGACGCCCGCACCGAGATGATCACCGGCCGGCACAAGACCCTCTCCATGGTCGAGGGGGTCCAGCACGGCGACGTCGACGGCGTCGCCTTCATCGGCTACCACACCGGAGCCGGTTCCGAGGGGGTCCTCGCCCACACCTACCTCGCCAACTCCATCACCGGCGTCTGGGTCAACGGGACACGAGCGAGCGAGGGCCTGCTCAACGCGCACGTCGTCGCCGAGTACGGGGTCCCCGTCATCCTGGTCACCGGCGACGACCTCACCTGCGTGGACGCCGCCGGATACGCCCCGGGAGCCGCGACCGTCGCCGTCAAGGACCACGTCTCGCGCTACGCCGCCGTGTGCCGCACCCCGGCCCGTACCGCCGCCGACATCCGGGCCGCCGCCAAGGAGGCCACCGCCCTGGCCGTCCGGCACGAGCCGGTCCGTGGCGGCCCCTTCACCGTGGAGTTGGAGTTCGACGCCGCGCACCTGGCGATGTCCGCGACGGTGGTCCCCGGCGTGGAGCGGTCCGGCGAGCGCAAGGTCGCGTACTCCAGCGAAACCATGTACGAGGGGATCCGGGCCTTCAAAGCCGTCACGACGGTCGTCTCGGCGGCCGTGGAGGAGCAGTATGGCTGACATGTGCGCAATCAACGCCGAGGTCCCGGCCGGCGCCGTCGACGCGGCGGATCCGGTGGGCGGGGCGGACCGCAGGGACCGGACGGATGCGGTGGACAGGGCGGCCGTGGTGGACGCGGTCGCACTCGACGAGGCCGTCGCGTTCACCTCCGACCTCATCAGGATCGACACCACCAACCGGGGCGGCGGCGACTGCCGCGAGCGCCCCGCCGCCGAGTACGTCGCCGAGCGCCTCGCCGCCGCCGGCCTGGAGCCGCTCCTGCTGGAGCGCACCCCCGGCCGCACCAACGTGGTCGCCCGGATCGAGGGCACCGACCCCTCCGCCGAGGCCCTCCTCGTCCACGGCCACCTCGACGTGGTCCCCGCCGAGGCCGCCGACTGGAGCGTGGACCCCTTCTCCGGCGAGATCCGCGACGGGGTGGTCTGGGGGCGCGGCGCCGTCGACATGAAGAACATGGACGCGATGGTGCTCGCGGTCGTACGGGCCTGGGCGCGCGCGGGAGTCAAACCGCGCCGGGACATCGTGATCGCCTACACCGCCGACGAGGAGGACAGCGCGGTCGACGGGTCCGGCTTCCTCGCCGACCATCACCCGGGGCTCTTCGCAGGCTGCACCGAGGGCATCAGCGAGTCCGGGGCCTTCACCGTGCACGGCGGCCCCGGCGGTAGGGCCCTCTACCCGATCGCGGCGGGGGAGCGGGGCACCGCCTGGCTGAAGCTGACCGCGCACGGCACCGCCGGTCACGGCTCCAAGCCCAATCGGGCCAATGCCGTCAGCCGGCTCGCCGCCGCCGTCGCGCGGATCGGTGCGTACGAATGGCCGGTCCGCCTCACGGACACCGTGACCGCCTGCATCACCGAACTCGCCGCCCTGCAAGGCCTGACGGTGGACCCGCGGCGCCCGGGCCTCGACGTCGACGAGCTCCTCGACGCACTCGGCCCGGCCGGCGCCCTGGTCCGCGCCACCGTGCGCAACAGCGCCAACCCGACCATGCTGAGCGCCGGTTACAAGCTCAACGTGATCCCCGAGCACGCCACCGGTTACGTCGACGGCCGCACCGTGCCCGGCGGCGAGGCCGAGTTCACCGCCACCCTCGACGCCCTGACCGGCCCCGACGTGCGGTGGGAGTTCCACCACCGGGAGGTCGCCCTGCAGGCCCCCGTGGACGGGCGGACGTACGGGATCCTGCGCGAGTCGGTCGAGCGGTTCGACCCGGACGGCCATGTGATCCCCTTCTGCATGGCGGGCGGCACCGATGCCAAGCAGTTCTCCCGCCTCGGCATCACCGGCTACGGCTTCTCCCCGCTGAAGCTGCCGCCCGGCTTCGACTACTGGGCGCTCTTCCACGGCGTCGACGAGCGGGTGCCCGTCGAGGCCCTGCACTTCGGCGTCCGCGTCCTCGACCACGCGCTGCGGACCCTGTGAACGGGGCCAGGTGATGGCGGCCACGACCCGGCCCTACGGCAGTTGGCCCTCACCCCTCGACGCGGGCCTCACCGCCTCCCTCGACGGGCGGCCCGAGTACCTGGGCACGGTCGGCCCCGAGGTGTGGTGGACCGAACCCCGGCCCGAGGAGGCCGGCCGCCGCACCCTGGTGCGCCGCCGCCTCGCCGCCGACGGCGCGCCGGAGATCACCGAACTGCCGGCCCCGTGGAACGTGCGCAGTCGGGTCACCGAGTACGGCGGCCTGCCCTGGGCCGGCGCCGAACGGCCTTCCGGTGGGCCCCTGTTGGTCTTCGTCCACTTCGCCGACCAGCGGCTGTACGCGTACGAGCCCGACGCCCCCGGCAACCCCGAGCCGCGGCCCCTGACCCCGGTCTCCGGGACCGGCGGCGGCCTGCGCTGGGCCGACCCGGTGCTGCGCGGCGACGAGGTGTGGTGCGTGCTGGAGGAGTTCACCGGGCCCGGCCCCACCGATGTGCGCCGTGTCCTGGCCGCCGTACCGCTGGACGGCTCGGCGGCCGGGAACCGCAGCGCGGTGCGGGAGTTGACGCACGACCGCTACCGGTTCACCACCGGGCCCCGGCTCTCCCCGGACGGCCGGCGCGCCGCCTGGCTGGTGTGGGACCACCCCCGGATGCCGTGGGACGGTACCGAGCTGCGGGTCGCCGAGGTCACCGGCGCCGGGGAACTCGCCGACGCCCGGACCGTGCTCGGCGGCCCCGACGAGGCCGTCGCCCAGGTCGAGTGGACGGCCGAGGGCAACCTGCTCGCGGTCAGCGACCGCGGCGGCTGGTGGAACCCGTACGGCGTGGATCCGCGGACCGGCTGGGCGATCAACCTCTGTCCGCGGGAGGAGGAGTTCGGCGGCCCGCTGTGGAAGCCGGGGCTGCGCTGGCTGGCACCGCTGCCCGGAGACACCCCGCACCCGGCGGGCTCGGGGGCCGGGCTCGTCGCCGTCCTGCACGGACAGGGCTCCTCGGTGCTCGGCATCCTCGACCCGGAGAGCGGCGACCTGGTGGACGCCGCCGGGCCGTGGACCGCCTGGCAGCCGACCCTCGCCGTGCACGGCACCCGGGTCTACGGGGTCGCCGCCAGCCCGCGCAGCGCGTACGAGGTGGTCGAACTGGACACCGCCACCGGGCACGCCCGGGCGGTCGGCGCGCAGCGCCCGGACCCGGTGGACCCGGCCTACTATCCGGAGCCGCAGAGCCGCACCTTCCTCGGCCCCGACAACCGGCAGATCCACGCGTACGTCTACCCGCCGCACCACCCGGCCTGCCGGGCCCCCGCCGACGAACTGCCCCCGTACGTGATCTGGGCGCACGGCGGCCCCACCGACCACGTGCCGCCCGTACTCGACCTGCAGATCGCCTACTTCACCTCGCGGGGCATCGGCGCGGTCGAGGTGAACTACGGCGGTTCCACCGGCTACGGCCGCGCCTACCGGGAGCGGCTGCGCGAGCAGTGGGGCGTGGTGGACGTGGAGGACTGCGCGGCGGTCGCCCGCGCGCTGGCCGCCGAGGGCACCGCCGACCCCGCCCGGCTCGCCATCCGCGGCGGTAGCGCGGGCGGTTGGACGGCCGCGGCCTCGCTCGCCGCCACCGACCTGTACGCGTGCGCCGCGATCATCTACCCGGTGCTGGACCTGCAGGGCTTCGCCGAGGAGACCCACGACCTGGAATCCCGCTACGTCGAGAGCCTGGCGGGGCCGCCGCAGACCCTGGCCGTACTCAACCGCGAGCGTTCCCCGGTGGCCCGCGCCGACGGGATCACGGCGCCGTTCGTCCTCCTGCAAGGGCTGGAGGACCCGATCTGCCCGCCGGCCCAGGCGGAACGGCTGCTCGACGCCCTGCGGGGGCGGCCGGTAGGGGTGCCGCACGCGTACGTGACCTTCGAGGGCGAGGGCCACGGTTTCCGCCGGGCGGACACCATGGTGCGTGCGCTGGAGGTCGAACTCGCCCTGTACGCACAGGTCTTCGGCATCGAGCGCACCGACGTCCCGCGGCTGGACCTGGGGATGGGCTAAGGCGTGCGCAGGCTCCACCAGACGGCGCCGAGGAGCAGGGCGCCGGGGGCGATGCCCGCGACGGTCGCGATGACGGCGAGCGAGGCACCGCACGCGGCCAGCACGAGACCGGCGGCGCCGCAGGCGGTCATCGCCGCCGCCAGCCATCGCAGCGAGGGCATGCGCCAGACGGCGGCGAGACCGAAGAAGTGCAGCCCGACGACCAGGCTGAGCCAGGCCACCGAGGCCTGCGGGGCGTGCAGTACGCGGGTGATGACGAGGAAACCGGCCAGCGCGGCGACCACTTCGGCGGCCACCACGAGCCGATAGCCCCGCCCGAACCTCTTCGGCGCGGCCGCGGCCGCGGCCGCGCCCATGCTCTCGTCGTCGGCAGCCGGGGTCGTCCGTGTCCGGCGCAGTGCGATGAACAGGGCGACGAACGAGACGACCGCGAGCACGCGCAGCGGGACGGCGGCGACCGTGGGTAGGGTTCCGGCGTTCGCCGCGACGAAGACGAGCCCGAATATGGCGCCGATGAGACGGCCTGTTTGATTCGATGTCACGGCGTCAGTCTCACCGGAAGTCGATCACTGCGCCAAAACAGTGCCGGTCCCGTTCGGACGCAGCCATACCCGCAGCGGCCCGATCGCGGTGAACCCGGCCCGGACCGCAGTCTCCAGGTCCTCCCCGTGTTCGTAGCCGACCACGTCCAGCCCCGGCCACCGGGCGCAGACCGCGCCGAGGACACCCGGCCAGGCGGGCCCGAACAGGTTGGACACGCCGACGACGCCCCCGCCGGTGCTCGCGACGGCGCCGGCGACGATCCGGCCGTCGGCCCGACCGGCCAGGAACACGATCCCGTCGCGGAGCAGGGCCGGCCGGAACGTCCTGTCGCCCCCGGAGCCGTCCCCTCCCTCGAAGGCGGCCTCCCAGGCCGCCAGTTCCTCGGCGTCCGCGACCTCGGACCACTCCAACCCGGCCGCCTCGGCGTCCGGCTCGGGCATCGGCGCCCCGGCGGGCCGGTGGATCCACTGCGCCTCGAAGAGCACCTCGAAGCCGTCCCCGACAAGATCCAGGTCGGCGAAGCTGTCCTTCACGGAGCAGCCGGGGGAGGCGATGTCGACACCCCGGACCACGCTCCGCGCCGACACGGCCGGCTCCAGGGTCACGGCGTCGGGATACATCGGCGGAGTCCGCCGCGCGCTGAACCAGAGCTGCTCGCCGTCGTACCGCGGTGACAGTCCGTGCGCACGACAAACAGCTTCGCACCACGCGGCGTTGTTCGTCGCGGCCCTGCGGAGCGCCTTCATCCGCGTCGTCTCGTCCATGATCACGCTGTGATGGTGCCACCGCCCTGCGACGATGTCGATCAAATTGTGCGATCAAGATACTGTTCGTCCTTCGTGTGCATCATGCGGAGGGAACACGGCGCCATGGGACTGACCGAACAGATAGCTGGTTACCGTGAAGGCCGGGGGGATCCTGCTCGCTTGGTGGGGGAGTTCCGCCGTACTGCTCTGCTCCTGCCACTCACCGCGACCGACGCCGATACCGACGCCGAACATCTCTTCGTTGCCGCCGGTGGTCTGATGTCGGCGGTGTCCGGCGGGATCCGCTGGCTGTACGCGTTCACGAACGAGGAAGCGCTGTTCCGGTTCGCGCAGGCGCGTGGTGAAGGCGACCGTGAGTGGGCGTACCTGACGATGCTCGGCGCGCGGATCGTGGACGCGGTGGTGCCGATGTCGGACCGTCCGACGGGGGTCGCGGTCGACGTGGCGGACGGCGACGGGTCGATGCTGTTCCGCCGGTGGCCGGTATCGTCCCGGACGCGTTTGCCGTGGACGTCGATCCGGACGCCGACGGTGGCCGGGCGGTGGCCTGATGGCGGGCAACGGCGACCTCGAAGTCTCCCCGCAGGCGGTCGCGGCGATCCAGAGCGGCTTGAGGGCGGCGATTTCGGAGCTGCGTGAATCCGGGGACGCGGCGGGAGCGTCGCAGGGCGCCGGGTTCGAGAACCTGTCGATGACGGGGATGGAGACCGGGCACGCAGGGCTGGCGACCGACTTCGAGGACTTCTGCGAGCGCTGGGAATGGGGTGTCCGGGCCCTGATCCAGGACGCGTCGACGCTCGCGGGGAACCTGGGGATCGCGGCGGGGACTATGTGGGAGGAGGAGCAGTACATCCAGGGCTCCTTCAAGGTCGTCGCGAACGCCGCGTACGGAAACCCGTATGCCGGCGAGGACGAGATCGAGCAGAAGAAGTGGGGCGACATCTTCCGCGCGGACGTCTACAAGCCCGACTACAGCGCCGAGTCGTTCGACAAGGGTCAGCAGGACATGAAGCAGACCTGGTCGGACACGAAGGACGCGGTTACCTCCAACGGGAAGGTCGGTTCGTTGATGGACCTGCTGGACCAGACCGGCGTGAGCAACGGGGGGAAGAGCTAGATGGGATGGCGGGATTGGGTACCGGACTCGGCGGAGGACTGGGTCGAGGACCGTACCGAGGACGTCGGTGACTTCGTCGAATGGGGCGGTGACAAGGTCGCCGGCCTCGCCGACGACGTCGGTCTGCACGATGCGGGCGACTGGGTCCGCGACAAGAGCCGCTCGGCCGCGAACCAGCTCGGCGCGGACGTCGCCGAGCTCGAACTCGGCCAGACCGATGACCCGAAGCGGCTGGTCTACGGCAGCCCTTCGAAGATCCGAGAGCAGGTCGCCCACCTCAACGACTTCAAGAAGGCCTTCGAGTCCGTCGGCAACGGTCTGAAGAACCTGACCGAGCCCGACGGGCTCAAGGGCGATGCCGCCACCGCCTTCCGCGAGGCCGTTGCGAAGGAGCCGCCGCGCTGGTTCAAGGCGGCCGACGCCTTCGGGAAGGCCGCCGAGGCCATGGGCCGGTTCGCCGAAACCGTCGAGTGGGCCCAGGGCAAGGCCAAGGAGGCACTGGACGACTACAACAAGGCGCTGAAGGCCTCCCAGGACGCCCACGACGCGCACGAGAAGCTCCGCAAGACCTACAACGACGCCCTGAAGGCGAAGTCGGACCACCTGCCACCGCGGCCGTCGGAGGACTACCCCGACCCCGGCGAGGCCATGGCCAAGGCTGCACACGAGAAGCTCGTGGGCGCCCGCACGCAGCGCAACGAGCAGGCCGAGACCGTCGCCGCGGCCGTCCGTGCGGCTCGGGACGCGGCCCCGCCCAAGCCCTCGTATGCCAAGCAGCTCAGCGACGGCCTCGACTACCTCGACCTCGCCTCCACCCACCTGGTCGGGGGCGTCCTCAAGGGCACGGCCGGCGTGGTCAACTTCGCCCGCGGCCTGAACCCGTTGGACCCCTACAACCTGACCCACCCCGCGGAGTACCTGACCAACCTGAACTCGACCGCGGCCGGGCTGGTCACCATGGCCAACGACCCGATGGGCGCGGGCAAGCAGATGCTCGACGAGTTCATGAAGGACCCCTCGGAAGGCATCGGCAAACTCATACCCGAACTCGTCGGCTCCAAGGGCCTCGGCACCGCCAAGAAGGTCGCCTCCACCGCCAAGCACCTCGACGACATCAAGGGTCCCGCGCGCCGGGGCGTGGACGACCCCGCCAACCCGTCCCGAACGGAAAGGGCGGCGGAGTCGGACCCGTCGGACCCGATCGACCTGGCTACCGGCGCCATGTACCTGCCCCAGACAGATGTCGCCCTTCCCGGCACACTGTCCCTCGTGTTCCGCCGCAGGGTCGCGTCCGACTACCGCGCCGGCCGCTGGTTCGGTCCCTCCTGGTCGTCCACCGCCGACCAGCGCCTGGAGATCGACCCGGAAGGGCTCGTCTTCGTCTCCGAGGACGGCCTGCTCCTCAGCTACCCCCACCCGGCGCCCGGCGTTCCCGTCCTGCCGACCCACGGTCCGCGGTGGCCGCTCGACTGCGACGCGAACGGGGACTACGCGATCACGGATCCGGACACCGGTCGGGTGCGTCGCTTCGAGACGCGCGATCCGGAAGAGGCCCGGCTCGTCCAGATCGACGACCGCAACGGAAACTGGATCACGTTCGAATACGATGCCGCCTCCGGTGCGCCCAGCTCGATCGTCCACCATGGCGGCTACCGCCTGGAACTGACCTCCGATCAGGGTCGGATCACCGCGCTTCACCTGGCCGGTGCCGCACCTGACGGCCGTGACCAGGAGGTGCTCCGCTACGGCTATACCGACGGCCATCTGACCGATGTCACCAACTCCTCCGGTCTGCCCCTGCGCTTCACCTACGACGACCGCGGCCGGGTGACGTCATGGACCGATACCAACGAAAGCCGCTACGAGTACGCCTACGACGAGCACGACCGCTGTGTCGCCGAGGGCGGTGCGGAGGGTCACGTCGCGCTCCGCCTGGAGTACGGACACGACCCCGACACGGGCCGGCGTGTCACGACGGCGACCACCAGCAGTGGGGCCGTCCACCGCTACCTCATCAACGAAGCACACCAGATCTGCGCGGAGATCGATCCGCACGGCGAGGTCACGCGCTTCGAGCGCGACAGGTACAACCGGCTGCTGACCCATACGGATCCCCTCGGTCGCTCGACCCGCTTCACCTACGACGGGGCTAGCCGTCCCCTGTCCGTGATACGGCCGGACGGTCGGGAGCTGTCGGCGGACTACGGTGCGATGGGGCTGCCGACGCGCATCACCCATCCCGATCGGACGACCGTTCGCCTGCAGTACGACGAACGTGGCAACGGGGTCCTGGTCGAGGACTCGGCCGGTGCCGTCACCCGCTACACGTACGACGAAAGCGGCCGTACCACCGCAGTCACCGACGCGCTCGGCAACACCACCCGGATCCTCAGCGACGGTGCGGGGCTGCCCATCGAGGTGATCGACCCACTCGGCCACACCACCCGGATCGAGCGCGACGGATTCGGACGCCCGATCCTCCTGGTCGACCCGGTCGGCAGCACCACCCGCCTGGAGTGGACACCGGAGGGCCGGCTCACCCACCGTGTCGATGGTGACGGCTCCGAGTAATGGTGGACCTACGACGGCGAGGGCAACTGCCTGACCCACACGGATGCCATGGGCGCCGTGTCCCGGTTCGAGTACACGCACTTCGACCTCATGACCGCCCGTACGGGCCCCGACGGGGCGCGCCACGAGTTCTTGCACGACCATGAGCTCCGTCTGACACAGGTGCGCAGCCCCCATGGCCTGACCTGGGACTACGAGTACGACGCGGTGGGCCGTCTGGTGTCCGAGTCCGATTTCGACGGCCGGATCGTTTCGTACGCGCGCGATGCCGCCGGCCGGCTCACGGCACGGACCGATGCGGCGGGCTGAGTGGTGCGCTACGTGCGTGATGTGCTCGACAATGTGGTCTCCAAGGAGGCCGACGGCCGTACGACCACTTTCGAGTACGACCTGTTCGACCAGATTACGCACGCAGTCGGACCGGATGCGACGCTCGACGTCATCCGAGACCGCCACGGACGTCTCGACCACGAGACGGTGAACGGCCGGACGGTCCGGTACGCGTACGACCTGCTCGGCCGCCGGGTGAGCCGCACCACCCCCAGCGGTGTCGTCAGCAGGTGGAGTTACGACGCTGCGGGGCGCCGCGTCTCCCTCACGACGTCGGAGCGCGCGGTCACCTTCGAACACGACGCCGCGGGACATGAGAGGGCCCGCCACATCGGGGAGTCGCTCTCTCTGGTGTCGCAGGTCGATGCCATGGGCCGGCTCACCAGCCAGCAGGTCAGTAGCCGGGGCCGCGCCATCCAGCGGCGCGACTACACCTACCGCGCCGACGGTCATCTCGTCGCCCTCGCGGACGATCGGACGGGGACCAAGAGGTTCGACCTGGATCCGGCCGGCCGCGTGACCGCCGTACGGGCCGCGAACTGGACCGAGCAGTACGCGTACGACGAGGCCGGTAACCAGACCGAGGCGCACTGGCCCCGCTCGCACGCCGCGCAGGAGGCGACCGGTCGGCGTTCGTACGCGGGTACCGCGCTGATCGAGGCCGGAAGCATCCGCTACGAGCGCGACGACCTCGGCCGGGTCACGGTCCGGCGGAAGAAGCGGATCTCCCGCAAGGCGGACACCTGGTACTACGTGTGGAATGCGGAGGACCGCCTGGCGAAGGTGACGACACCGGACGGCACGGTGTGGCAGTACCTCTACGACCCGCTCGGCCGCCGCGTCGCCAAACAGCGACTCGGGGACGACGGGGCTACGGTGGTGGAGCAGGTGACCTTCACCTGGGACGGAAGCACCCTGTGCGAACAGGTCGCCACCGCACCCGAGCTGCCCCATCCGGTGGCCACCACCTGGGACCACAACGGTCTGCGCCCGCTGGCGCAGACCGAGCGCCTCCTCACGGCGGACGACGCACAGGAAGTGGTCGACGAACGCTTCTTCGCCCTCGTCACGGACCTCGTCGGCACCCCAGGTGAACTCGTCGACGAATCCGGCCATGTGGCATGGCGTTCACGCAGCACGATCTGGGGCACCACGACCTGGAGCAGCTCGAGTGCGGCGTACACGCCACTCCGCTTCCCCGGGCAGTACTTCGATCCCGAATCCGGGCTCCACTACAACTACTTCCGCCACTACGACCCGGAAGCGGCGCGATACCTCACCCTCGATCCCATCGGGCTGGCCGCGGCACCCAACCCGTCAACCTACGTACACAACCCCCTGACCTGGTTCGACCCCCTGGGCCTCGCACCCAAGTACACGCCGCTCCGGGAGGGCTACACCTCCCAGCCGGGATTCGAGAAGGACCCGTACCACCCGGACGTGGTGAAGAACCGCATCGATGAGATGCGTGATCTCTACGGCATCAAGGACCCCGATGCCAAGGGGATGATCGGGGCCAACGGCACGCAGATCACGAGCAAGACGCTGTGGAACCACGGGCAGTACCGCATCGATGTGGAGAACCCGAATCCCGGCGGACGTCCGGGGCAGCTGCATTTCCAGGACCAGGCCAACAAGACGGAGAAGTATCAGTACAATTTCGAGACGGGGAAGTTCGATGGACTTCCGCGTTCCATCGAAAAGGCCGTGGGGAACAGCCCTGGATTCGTCGCCGCAATCAGAAAGGGCCTCGCCGCTCTCGGTGAGGGATAGTCATGAAAACGAACGAGAAGATGGCCCGGATGCTGGCGGAGTACCCCGCCGAGGAGCTCACGGACCGGGACGTCCCTCCCATGTTCCGCGAGGTGGCGGCTGAGGGCTGGTCGTACACCCCGAACGGCGCCCGTGTGCTGTTCGGACTGGTTCCCGAGTTCACCAGCTCGTATTTCGACGTGCTCCAGGAGGAGACGTCGATCAACGGACGAGGCATGATCGACCATGACCTCCCGCCGGCGGAATCCGAGCGGACCGGCCCCCTCCTCAGGAGGTGTCTTGCCTATGCCTTCAGCTGTCTCGTCGAAGCCGAGCGGAAATTCGGGGACCGGGAAGTGCGGTCGTACGTCATTCTTTCCATGGGCGGGGTGGACGACGACCTCCTGACCGCCACCGTCACCTTCTGCACCCACGATCCGAATGTCGATCCCTACATTCGCGACGTCGAGGGCGTCCAGGACGCGGCCGTCGCGGAGCTCACCCTCGACGACCGCGAAGGCTGGTACTGACGGTCGTGGGCGCCGGGCCGCCCCCCCACGGCCCGGCGCGACCACGGGCGCCGGGCCGTCACCGCCGAAAATGCCGGGCTCCGAGGGGGCCCGTCGCACAGGATGAAGGCATGCGAACCCTCGTGCTTCTCGACGCGCCCTCCAACCTCGGGCTCCGTCCGCCCGCGCCCGGGACCGTGCCGGGTGTCTACAAGCTCGCCGGGGCCCTGCGCGAGCAGGGTCTCGCGGCCCGGCTCGGGGCCGTCGAGGGCGGGGTGGTGGTGCCGCCGCGCTACGACCGCGGGGACTGGCGGGAGGGCGACGGTGTGTTCCACGCCGAGGCCCTCGCCGCGTACACCGTCACCCTCGCCGACCGGATCGAACGGCACCTACGGGCCGGGCAGTTCCCCGTCGTACTCGGCGGTGACTGCTCCATCCAGCTCGGCGCCGCCCTCGCCATGCGCCGCCTCGGGCGCTACGGACTGGCCGCCGTCGACGGCTCCGCCGACTTCCGCCACCCCGGCAACGAGTCCGTGAACGGCCCGGTCGGAGCCGCCGGCGGCGAGGAGCTCGCCCTGTCCACCGGCCGAGGCCAGGCGGATCTCGCCGACCTGGAGGGGCGCGGCCCCTACCTGCGCGACGAGGACGTACGGCTCTTCGGGCTGCGCGACGGCGACCCGGACCTCGCCGAGCTGCACGCGGCCCGGATCTCCGTGGCCACCGTCGGGGAGATCCGCCGACGCGGCGCCGCAGCGGTGGCCCGGGCGGCGCTCGACGGGCTGCACCCGCCGGACACCGCCGGGTTCTGGGTGCACCTGGACGCCGATGTGCTGGACCCGAGCGTCATGCCGGCCGTGGACAGCCCCGACCCCGGAGGTCTGCTCCCCGACGAACTCGCCGAACTGCTCGCCGTCCTGGTGGGCTCCCCGCGCTGCGCCGGGCTCAACGTCACGATCTACGACCCGGACCTGGACCCGCACGGGCGTGCGGGCGCGCTCCTCGCGGATCTGGTCGTGGGCGCCTTTGCGTAATCCTGACCGGTGGTGATCCGCGGAACCCCTGTGCACCGGCCGCCGTGGCGTGTTCCATTTCCTTCATGGCCACCACCGTCCGACGTGCCGTACTGACCCTCCCCGCAGCCCCGTTGGGCTCGGACAACCCGCTGCCCGCCCTGCGCGCGCCCGACGAGGCGCACACCCTGGACGAGCGTGCGCGCGACGGGATGCCGCGCGACATGGCGCGGCAGATCGGCTACGAGCCGTTGCGCTCGCTGCTGCCCGTACGGATCCGCGACGGGTACGGACGGCAGCGCGCGGAGCGGGAGTTCGAGTCGATCGTCATCGAGAACGAGCACCTACGGGTCACCGTGCTGCCGGGCCTGGGCGGACGCGTCCACTCGCTCGTGCACCTGCCGACCGGTCGCGAACTCCTCTACCGCAACCCGGTGTTCCAGCCCGCCAATTTCGCGCTCAACGGCGCCTGGTTCTCCGGCGGCATCGAGTGGAACACCGGCGCGACCGGGCACACCACCCTGTCCTGCGCCCCGGTGCACGCCGCGCTCGTCCCGGCCCCGGACGGGGGCGTGATGGTCCGGCTGTGGGAATGGGAGCGCCTGCGCGACCTGCCCTTCCAGGTGGACCTGTGGCTCCCGGAGGACTCGGAGTTCCTCTACGTCGGCGTCCGCGTCCGCAATCCGCACGAGCGGCCCGCGCCCGTCTACTGGTGGTCGAACATCGCCGTCCCGGAGGACGAGGGCACCCGCGTCCTCGCCCCCGCCGACGAGGCCTGGCACTTCGGCTACGAGCGCGCGCTGCGCCGCATCCCCGTGCCGGAGTGGGAGGGCGCGGACCGTACGTACCCGCTGCGCGGCGAGTACCCGGCCGACTTCTTCTACGAGGTCCCGGACGGGGTCCGGCCCTGGATCGCCTCCCTGGACGCGGCCGGGCACGGGCTCGTGCAGACCTCCACCGCGCGGCTGCGCGGGCGCAAGCTGTTCGTGTGGGGCGCCGGCGGTGGCGGCCGGCGCTGGCAGGAGTGGCTGACCGAACCGGGCACCGGCGGCTACGCGGAGATCCAGGCGGGGCTGGCCCGGACCCAGCTGGAGCACGTACGGCTGGAGGGCGGGGCGGAGTTCAGCTGGCTGGAGGCGTACGGGCCGCTGTCGGCGGAGCCGGCGCAGGTGCACGGCGCCGACTGGGCGGCGGCCCGTGGCGCGGCCGAGGGCGCGCTGGACGCCGTGCTGCCGCGGGAGCGGGTGGACGCGGCGTACGAGGCGTGGCGCGCCATCGCCGACACGGAGCCGGGGGAGCGGCTGGCCCAGGGCTCGGGCTGGGGCGCGCTGGAGCTGCTGTGCGGGCGCTTCGACCTGCCGGGCACCCCCTTCGGCGAGGAGTTGCTCGGGGAGGAGCAGGAGCCGTGGCTCCAGCTCTGGCGCACGGGCGTCCTGCCGGCCCCGCGCCGGGTGGTCCCCCCGGGGCCGAGCCTGGTCGCCGCGCACTGGCGGGACATGCTGGAGACGGCCCCGGCGGATCCGCTGACGGAGTACCACCTGGGCGTGGCCCAGTGGCATGCCGGGGACGTGGCCCAAGCGGTACGCAGCTGGGAGCGCGGGCTGGCGCTGGCCCCCTCGCGGTGGCCGCTGCTGCGCTGCCTGGCGATGGCGGACGCCTTGGCGGGCGACGCGGCGCGGGCGGCCGACGGGTTCGCGGCGGCCTTCGAGGACCTGGCCGTGGAGAGTCGGGGCGGCGAGCCGTGGACGGCGGCGGAGTCGGCGCTCGGCCAGGAGGCGATGGCCGCCCTCCTCGCGGCGGGCCGGCTGCCCGAGGCCCGCGCCGTCTGGGACCGGCTGCGGCCCGCCCTGCGTGAGCAGGGCCGCTTCCGGCTCCTCGCGGCCCGCCTGCTCGCGGCCGAGGGCCATGTGCGGGCGGCTCGCCGGGTCTTCGAGGACGGGTTCGAACTCCCGGACCTGCGGGAGGGCGAGGAGACCCTCGCCGAAGTCTGGGCCGGCCTCACCGACTGCCCGCTGCCCGCCCGCTACGACTTCCGGATGCGGCCTACGTCTTCTTGATCCCGTCGAGGCGGAGTGCGGCCCGCTTGCCGGACCTGCGTCGGCTCTGTCGGGCTTTGTCGGGCTCTGTCGGACTGCTCCTCGTAGGCGATGTCCGGCACGCCCCGGCGTGCGCACGGAATCACGTGCGCACGCTCTGCCGACCGGTGCTCGCTCCCGCCGGCGAGCCGCCGGGGCGTCAGACCCGGCACAGGATCTCGGCGTTCAGGACCGAGAACCACGCGTCGGGGTCCGCACCCCATGCGTGCCAGGCCTCGGCGACCGCCGCCAGCCGCGCGGGCGTCGTGTGGCCGCCGCCGGTGGCGGCGTAGGCCGAGGCCTGCGTACGGTCCGCCCACAGCGTCGACCACCAGGCGATCTCCTCCGGGGTGGCGAAGCACCAGGCGGTCGCCGAGGAGGTCACGTCCGTGAATCCGGCTTGCCGGGCCCAGGCCCGCAGGTGCCGGCCCGCGTCCGGTTCGCCGCCGTTGGCGCGGGCCACCCGCCGGTACAGGCCCAGCCAGTCGTCCAGGCCCGGCGAGGCCGGGTACCAGGTCATCGCCGCGTAGTCGGCGTCGCGCGCGGCCACGATCCCGCCCGGCCGGCACACCCGCCGCATCTCGCGCAGCGCCCGTACCGGGTCACCGACGTGCTGCAGTACCTGGTGGGCGTGGACCACGTCGAAGGAGTCGTCCGGGAAGTCCAGCGCGTGGACGTCGGCCGTGGCGAAGGACACGGAGTCGCCCAGGCCGCGCTCGGCCGCGTACGCGCGGGCCTGTTCCAGGACGTCCTCGGCGGCGTCGACCGCGGTGACGCGGCCGTCCGGCGCGACCCGCTCCGCCAGGTCCGCGGTGATCGTGCCCGGGCCGCAGCCGACGTCCAGCACCCGCATCCCCGGGCGCAGCTCGCCGATCAGGTACGCCGCGGAGTTCTCGGCGGTACGCCAGCGGTGCGAGCGCAGCACCGACTCGTGGTGGCCGTGCGTGTAGACGGCCGTCTCCTTGGCGGATGTTCCCCTGGCGGCGGCTTCCCCGGCTGCGGTTCCCCTGGCGGCGGTCATGACCGGACCCCTCCTCGTTTCCTCGTCGAAGCGTTGGTCCCACCGTAGACGATCAGTTCGCCATCTGAGATTGCCGTTTCGACATATGGACAGGAGTCTTGCGTGCCATGGAGAGCGGGCGGGGCGGTGGCAGGCCGATGAGGGTGCGAGGAGAGTGGCTGCAGGGGGACACATCTCCATGGCGGAGGGCGGTGAGGGTCATGACGGACACGCTGCTCGAACGGCACGCCGAGGCGTTGAGGCTCTTCGGCGAGCGGGTGCGTGACGTCCGCGGCGACCAGTGGGGCGAGCCGACCCCGTGCACGGAGTGGAACGTGCGGCAGCTCGTCAACCACGTCACCGCGGAGCAGCTCTGGATCCCGCCGCTGGTCGGCGAGGGTCGGACCGTCGAGGAACTGGCGGACAGTTTCGCCGGGGACGTACTCGGCGACGACCCGGTCGCGGCCTGGGACCGGGCCTCGGCCGCCGCGCACGCCGCGTTCGCCGTGTCCGGCGCGATGGACCGGACCGTGCGGCTGTCGTACGGTCCCGCGCTCGGATCGGCGTACTGCTCGGAGCTGACCGCCGACTGCGTCGTGCACACCTGGGACCTCGCCCGGGGCATCGGCGCCGCGGACCGGCTGCCCGACAGCCTCGTCGAGTTCTCGATCAAGGAGATCATGCCGTACGCCGACGGGCTCGCGGCCAGTGGTGCGTTCGCCGAGCCGGTGGACGTGCCCGTGGGCGCGGACGCGCAGACCAGACTCCTGGCGATGGTCGGGCGCGAGGGCTGACGCGCGGGGCGTGCGGGGCGGGCGGGGTGGACAGGGCGGGCGGCGGGAATCCCGCACAACAGGCGTACCGCCCCGAAGGCCCGTATAAAGGTCAGATCCGGCAGGGTGTGTGAGGCGTCGCGGCGTGTCGCTGGCTGTCGCGGGCCCCGGCGGGCAGGGCAGGGCGTGGCAGTGCGTGGCTCGGCGAGCGCGGAAGGCGGGAAGCGGTGACGGGGATGCAGCGTACGGCGGCCGAGGGTCGCGGCCCGGTCCGGTACGGGCCACCCGCCCCCCAGCCCGGCCTGCCCGTGCTCCCCGAGCTGCTCTCCGTCCTCGCCGCGGCCGCGGGACGCGCCGCCCCCGAACCCCCGGGCGGCGGCGACGCCGTGCGGGAGGCCGCCTGCCGGTATTGGGGGCGCCGCGGGCTCCCCACCTCCCCCGAGAACGTGGCCGCGGGACCGGGAGCCCCCGCGCTGCTGCTGGCCCTCCTCGGGGCGTACGGGGGCGACGTGATGCTGCCCCGGCCCTGTCCCGCCTGGTGGACCCCGCAGGTCCGGCTGCTGGGACGGCGGGCCTACCACGTGCCGACCCCGGCCGAGTGCGGCGGCGTACCCGACCCCTATGCTCTGCTGGAGACGGTACGGCGGGTGCGCGCCGAGGGCGGTGACCCGCGCGTGCTGCTGCTGTCGGTCGCCGACGACCCCACCGCGACCGTGCCACCGCCCGAGATGGTGCGCGAGGCCTGCGAGGCGGCCGAATCCGCCGGGCTGTTCGTCGTCAGCGACGAGAGCTGGCGCGACACCGTCCACCGGCCCCACGACACCCTGGTCCTGAGCCCCGCCGAGATGCTCCCCGAGCACGCGGCGGTCCTCGTCGACCTGTCCGGGGCGATGCTGCCCGCCGGCTGGCCCGCCGCCGTCGCCCGCTTCCCCGACACCCCGCGCGGGACCTGGCTGCGCGCCCGCACCCTCGACGTCCTCACCGCCACCGGAGCGATGGTCGCCGGACCCGTCGCGGGGGCCGCCGCGCACGCCCTCGACGAACCCGACGCGGTGGCCGGGCGCGCGTACGCCGCCGCCGCCCTGCACGGGGTGGTGGCCGCCGAGGCGCACCGGCGGCTGCTCGCGGCCGGGGCCCTGGCCCGGCCCCCACAGGCCGGCCGCCACCTGTACGCCGACCTCACCCCGCTGCGCGCCGGACTCGCCCGGCACGGGGTGGGGGACGCCATGGAGCTGGAGGACTGGCTCGGGGGTCGGCTCGGCGCGCCCACGCCCGGCGGGCAGCGGTTCGCCGACGAACTGGGCGCGCTGCGCGTGCGGTTGTCCACCGGGCCGCTGCTGGGCGCCACCCCGCAGGAGCGACTTGCGGCGCTCACCGCCCCTGATCCGCTGGCGCTGCCGCACGTGGGCGACTCCCTGGAGCTCCTCGGATCGGTCCTGGCCGGGCTGGCCTGACCGCCCGACCCCGCCGCGCCGGCCCCGTGCCGGCCCCGCGCCGGCCCCGCGTCGGCCGGTTCAGTGGTGCCAGGCCCGGCCGCCCACGTTGTGGACGAACCGCTGGAGCACCTTGAGGGTGATCAGGTACTCCTCGTCGGAGATCCCCGCGTGCCGTTCGTCCCACAGGTCCCCCTGCAGGGTCGCGGCCTTGTCGTAGAACTCCCGCCCCTCGGGGGTCAGTTCCAGGCGCCCTTCGACGTCCTGGCTGATCCAGCCCCGGACGATGACCGTGTCCATCTCCTCGGACAGCGCCTCCGCGCCCACTGCGAGGTAGCCCCGCAGGGTTTCGGTCAGCTCGTCCCGGGTCCTGACCTCGTCGCCCGCCAGGGCGACCCGGGCCAGGATCCACCACTGCGGCTGCGTGGTGCCGAGCTCGGCGAGGGCGCCCCGGGTGCGGTTCACGACCGCGTCGTAGGCCGCCCAGCTCCAGTAGCCGATGGGCTGGCGGATCAGTTCGGCGTCGTCGTGCGAGTACTCCATGGTGGTTCGACTCCCCGTCGGCGGTGCGGTGCGGTGCAGTGCTGTGCGGTGCGGTGTCATGCGGTTGCGCTGAACAAGACCCTATGAACTCAAGCGCACTTGAGGTCCAGCCCTGGCGGAACCCGTCCCGATCCCGCCCCCCCCCGCGAGGGCCCGGTGGGCGTGCGGCCGACGGGCGGCCGACGCGCGTGCCGCCAAGGTGTAGGGGGTGCCCGCTCTTGATGCAATGCGCTGGTTCCACCGGCGCCCTGCGTGGCGATCCTGCTCACGGGCGGCCGCACCCTCGCCCCGGGGCATTGGAGTGGCCGACGGCCGCCGCGATGGCGTGGCTCCCACGCCGGCGGCCGGTGCTTCCTAGGGTCGGCGGGGGTCGGCACCGGGCCGGCCGACCGTCCGGATCAGGTGGGTGAGTCGTGGAACGTATGACGGCCGAGTCAGGAACGCACGCAGCCCCGGCCGCCCGGCGGTGGCCCCGACGGCTGGCCGCCGCGGTGGCGCTGCTGCTGCTCTGCGCGCTCCCCGCAGGGGCCGCGGGAGCCGCAGGAGCCACGAGCGGCGCCGCGCGGCCCGGTGACGTACGGTCGCCCGCCGGCCCGCCCCTGTACGTGTCCGACTACGGCAACAACCGGGTGGTGACCCTGCCCCTGGACGGCGGCGAGCAGAGCACCGTCCCGTTCGACGGCCTGGTGCGGCCCACCGGTACGGCCTGGGACGCCGCCGGCCGGCTCTATGTCTCCGACACCGGCAACAACCGGGTCCTCGTGCTGCCCCCCGACGGCGGGGAGCAGACCGTCGTGCCCACCGTCGGCCTGTCGCGCCCGCTGGGGCTCGCCGTCGACCCGGCCGGGAACCTCTACATCGCCGACAGCTTCAACGACCGGATCGTGAAGGTGCCGGCCGGCGGCGGTGCGCAGACGACCGTCCCCACCACCGGGCTGCTGCACCCCTGGGGGCTCGCGTGGGCGCCCGGCGGGGAGCTGTACGTCTCCGACTTCGTCAACGACCGCGTCGTCGAGGTGGCCGTGGACGGCAGCGGCCAGACCACCGTGCCCACCACCGGTCTCTCCCAGCCGACCGGTCTGGCCCTGAACGCCGCCGGTGACCTCTACATCTCCGACAGCGGCAACAACCGTGTGGTGAAGTCGGCCGCGGGCGGCGGTGCGCAGAGCACCGTGCCCGTCACCGGTCTCAACTCCCCGCTGGGCCTCGCGCTCGACGGCACGGGCAACCTCTATGTGGCCGACGGCTTCAACAACCGGGTGGTACGGGTCCGCGAGACGGGCGGCGGACAGGTCACGCTCGCCTTCACCGGCCTGAGCACCCCGACGGGCCTGTCCTTCCCGCCGGCCGCCGCGCGACCGGGACACGGCGAGGACCGGTAGCGGCCGGCGGGCATCGGACGGGGCGGCTCGTGGCTTCGGCCGTCGTTCGGGGCCGGTTCACGGCCTCGGCCACAGCCGGCGCCACAGCGGGGGCCCCGCGCTGATCGCGAGGGCCAGGCCGACCGCCAGGGCCACGCCCTTCCACGGCTCCGCGAACAGCGTGCCGCCCAGGATGCCGATCAGGCCGTACGTCGCCGCCCAGGCCAGGCACGCCGGCGCGTCGCCGCGGGCGAAGCGGCGCAGCGGCATCTGCGCCAGCAGACAGGCCAGCATCACGGGGATCCGGCCCGCCGGGACCAGCCGGGACAGGACCAGGACCAGTACCCCGTGCTCGTCGAGCCGTGTCCGCGCCTGCTCCAGCCGCTCAGGCGTGGCACGGACGCGCAGGGCCTCCAGCCACCGCGAGCCGCCCCGGGAGCGCACCCCGCGCTGCCCGAGCCAGTACAGCGTCATGTCCCCGGTGAACGCCGCGACCGCCGACACGGCGAACACCAGCAGCACCCCGTAGGGCGGCGACTGGTGGTGGAAGGCCACCACCGCGGCCGAACTCACCAGTGCACCCGTCGGGATGACGGGTACCAGCGCACCCAGGGCGACCAGCAGGAACAGCGCCGGGTACCCCACCGCCTGCTGGGTGCTCTCCGGCGGCACCTGGCCGGCCGCCGCCGCGAGGTCACGCCATGTCACGGCAGTCGCACCCGCTCGCCGTGCCGAGGCACCCGCACGCTCACCTCGGGTGCCAGTAGCCGCGCGAGCCGCTCGAACTCCTCGCCCGGCGCGTGGAATTCATGCGGCCGTACCGCGTCCATCCCGACGGGCCAGTACGTCCCGTAGTGCACCGGAACCGCCGCCGCGGGCGCCAGCCGGGCCAACGCCTGCGCCGCCCGCCCCGCGTCCAGGTGCCCCGGGCCGAGGTAGGGCCCCCAGCCGCCCACCGGCAGCAGGGCCACGTCCACCGGTCCGACCTCCTCGGCCATCGTGTCGAACAGCCCGGTGTCCCCGGCGAAGTAGGTCCGCGCCGCGCCCTGCACCACGTACCCGAGCGCCGGGCACAGCCGCGGCCCGAACGGCAGCCGCCGCCCGTCGTGCCGTGCGCCGACCGCCCGGACCCGTAGGCCGTCCCGTACGGGGACCTCCTCGCCCGGCACCACCTCCGTCACGGCCAGCCCACGCAGGCCGGCGACGCGCGCCAGCCCCGGCACGGCCCGGCGCGCCCCCCGCGGCACCAGCAGCCGGGTGCCGGGCGCGAGCCGCGCCAGCGACGGCAGGTGCAGGTGGTCGGCGTGCAGGTGGGAGACCAGCACCACGTCGGCCGCCGCCGCCTCGGGCGGGGGGACCGCCCCGCGCCGCCGCCGCAGGTGCGCGAGCCGCCGGGCGAACAGCGGGTCCGTGAGCAGCCGGACCCCGGAGTCCTCGACGGTGCAGGTGGCATGACCCCACCAGGTGATCTCCACCGGCACCCGGCCCTCCCTCGCTCGCGCCTCGTCGATGAGCCTAAAGTCTGCCCCGCGCGGCCGCCCGGAATCGGATCTCGGCCGTCCCCTCCTCTACGCGGGAGTATCGGAGTAGGGTCCGGCGGCATGGAAGAGTTGCGCGTGGCCGCGATCACCAGCTTGGCCCCGCTCGAGGACCTCGACGCCGACCCCTTCGCCGTGGACACCCGCGGCCAGCACGCCCTGTGCGCGCGCTGGGCCGCCGACCGGGGCTACGTCGTGACGAAGCAGTTGCTGGTCTACGGGCTGCGCGCCGACCACTGCGGGCTCTGGACCGACATCGACACCGGGCAGGTCGATCTCTTCGTCGCCGCCAACCACCGGGTGCTGGCCCGAGCGTTGCGCTCCGTCGAGGAGTTCACCGCCGAGTGCGAGCGGCGCGGCGTACGGCTGGAGACGGCCGGGGGCGAGGAGCCCGGGTACACCTCGGCGATGAAGGCCGAGGTGCACCGCAGGCTGTCCATGCCGACCGCGGGATACGACGGCACCTGACGCCTGACGCCTGACGCCTGACGCCTGACGCCTGGGGCCTGACGCCTCACGCCTGGCACCGGCCCTCCGGCACCCGCCGCCCGACCCGCCCGCTTCGCACCCCTGTGCGCCGTCCCCTTCGCCCGACCGGGTGCGCCGGGCTGTGCGAGCCTGGAAGGCGGGAGCGGGCTCGCGGGAGGTGGCGGCGTGGGGCGAGGACGGTGGCGGACCGCGGGCAGTGCCCTGGTGCGGGTGCTTTTGGTGTGGGCCGTGTCCACCCTCACGATGCTGGCCCTGGCCGGGATCCTGCCGGACTTCCGGCTGCAGTCCGACGACGGCGACAGCATCACGCAGATCGGGCTGACGGCCGTCTGGGCGGCCGGGGCCTTCGGTCTGCTGAGCGTGCTGGTCTGGCCGGTGCTCGTCCGGGCCCTGCTGCTGGTGCCCGCGCTGGTGCTCGGGCTGCTCGTCTTCTTCCTCAACGGCTCGCTCCTGCTGATAGCCCTCAGCCTGATCCCGGACGGCCGTGGCGAGGTGGCCCCCGAGACCGCGGTGGTCGTCGCCGCCGTGATGTCCGCGGTGGCGTCGGCGACTTCCACCGCGCTCGCCGTGCGCGACGACGAGGCCTACCGGCGGCGCCTCTACCGGCTCGCCGACCGGCGCCGCCGCAGGCAGGGCCGGACGGACCCGGCCCGTGGCGCCGAGGCCCCGCCGGGCCTGCTCATGCTCCAGCTGGACGGTGTGGGGTACGAGGAGTTGCGCCGCGCGTGCGCCGACGGGTTGATGCCGACCGTGGCCGGCCTGCTGGACGGCAGCCACCGGGCCCGCTCCTGGCGTACGGACTGGTCGAGCCAGACCGGGGCCAGCCAGCTCGGGATCCTGCACGGCTCCAACTTCGACGTGCCCGCCTTCCGCTGGTACGAGAAGGACACCGGCGAGGTGATGGTCTGCAACCGGCCCACCAGCGCCGCCGAGCTGCAGCGGCGGGCCGTCGGGCGCACCGGGGACGGCGGACTGCTCACGCTGGACGGGGCGAGCCGGGGCAACCTGTTCAGCGGCGGCGCCGACCAGCTGGCGCTGGTGCTGTCGGTCTCGGCCCGGCGGGGCCGGGCCAACCGGTCCCGCGCGGGCTACTTCGCGTACTTCTCCGATCCGGCCAACGCCGTCCGTACGGCGGGGTCCTTCGTGACCGAGGTGGTCCGCGAGATCGTCCAGTCGCTGCGGGCGCGGATCCGCGGGGACCGGCCGCGGGTGTCGCGCGGCGGGCTGTATCCGCTGATCCGGGCCTTCGCGACCGTGGTCGAACGGGACGTGGTCGTGGCGGCCGTGATCGGCGACATGCTCGCCGGGCGCTCCGCGGTCTACGCCGACCTGGTGGCCTACGACGAGGTCGCGCACCACTCGGGTCCACGCGGCCGGGACACCGACCGGGTGCTGCAGCGCCTGGACCGCAGCCTCGCGCTGATCGCCCGGGTCGCCGAGCACGCGCCGCGCCGGTACCGGATCGTGCTCCTCTCCGATCACGGCCAGAGCCCGGGGGAGACCTTCCTCGGACGGTACGGGCTGACCCTCAAGGACCTCGTCCGGGCGGGCTGCGGGCTGCCGGTCTCGCGCCGGGCCGGCCGGACCCGGAGCGGGGCCGAGGCCCGGGCGGCCGTACTCGCGGCGCTCCACCGGCCGGTGGAGGAGGGCGAGGAGGCCCGTCCGGGGCCGGGCTCCGAACCGGTGGTCCTGGCCTCGGGGAACCTCGGCCTGATCTCCTTCCCGGGCATCCCGGGTCGGGCGTCGAGGGAGCGGATCGAGCGTGCCCACCCCGCCCTGCTCGCCACCCTGGCGAACCATCCGGGCGTGGGGTTCCTGCTGGTGGACGGGGTGGTGCTGGGCCGGGACGCGACGGCGGCCCGGCTGGACGTGCCGGGGGAGGCGGAGGAGCTGCTGGCTCCCTTCGGTCCGGGCGCGGCGCGGGCCGTCCGCCGGACCGACACCTTCCCGCACGTGGCGGACGTGATGGTGAACTCGGCGTACGACCCGCGGACGGGCACGGTGCACGCCTTCGAGGAGCAGATCGGCTCGCACGGCGGGCTGGGCGGGGAGCAGGGGCACCCGTTCCTGATGTGGCCGACGGAACTGTCGGACCCCGGGGAGGAACTGGCCGGAGCGGAGGCGGTGCACGCCGTGCTGCGGCGCTGGTTGCGGGAGGCGGACGGGCCGCAGGTCCCGCTGACCGTGCCGGTGCCGGTGCCGGTGGGTGAGGCGGTGGCTGAGGCGGTGGGTGAGGCGGTCGCCGCGGCGGTGGGTGACGTGGTCGCCGCCCCGGCGGGCGAGGCGGGCGGTGAGCCTGCCGGGCCGCCGATGGAGGAAACCCCGCCCGGGGACGGAAACAGCGGAAGCCTTCCTTCCGCAGGGGTGCCTGCACGGGACGAAATCCGCTGATTTTGTGCCGCATTCCTGGTGGTCAACCATGTGTCGACCTGACCAGCATGTGAGACATCCAGAGGCGCACCACCGATGACCAGCACCGCAACCCTGCCCACCGAGGCCGCCGCACCCCCCGAGCGCAGCCGCGACCCCCACGCACGTCGCTTCGGCCTTCCCGTAGCGACCTGCCTGGTGATGGGCAACATCATCGGCGGCGGGATCTTCCTCCTCCCCGCCTCGGTCGCCCCCTTCGGCACCATCAGCCTCGTCGCCTTCGGCGTCCTCACCGCCGGCGCGATCGCCCTCGCCCTGGTCTTCGGCCGGCTCGCCGAACGCCACCCGCAGACCGGCGGCCCCTACGTCTACGCCCGCGCCGCCTTCGGAGACTTCGCCGGCTTCCTCGCCGCCTGGAGCTACTGGATCACCGCCTGGGTCTCGAACGCGGCCCTCGCCGTGGCGGCCGTCGGCTACCTCACCGTGCTGTTCCCCGCCGCGGGCGAGCACAAGTGGTCCATGTGCCTGGCCGCCCTCGCCGTCCAGTGGCTCCCGGCCCTCTCCAACCTGGCGGGCACCCGCTACGTCGGCGCGGTCCAGGTCGTCGCCACCGTACTGAAGTTCGCCCCGCTGCTCCTGGTCTCCGTGGGCGGGCTGTTCTTCTTCGACCCCGCCAACCTCGGCCCCTTCCGCGCCACCGACCAGAGCGCGGCCGGCGCCGTCTCCGCCTCCGCGGCGATCCTGCTCTTCAGCTACCTCGGCGTCGAGTCCGCCACCGTCAGCGCGGGCGAGGTCCGCGACCCGGCCCGCAACGTCGGCCGGGCCACCGTCCTCGGCACGGTCGGCGCCGCCACCGTGTACCTGCTCGGTACCGTCGCCGTCTTCGGCCTGGTCGCCCACGACCGGCTGGTCGCCTCCGGCGCGCCGTTCACCGACGCCGTCAACGCCATGTTCGGCGGCACCTGGGGCGGCACCGTGGTCGCCTGCGCCGCCGTGATCTCGATGCTCGGCGCCCTCAACGGCTGGACCCTGCTCAGCGCGCAGACCCCGTACGCCGCCGCCAAGGACGGGCTCTTCCCGAAGGCCTTCGAGACGAAGAAGCGCGGTGTCCCCGTCGTCGGCGTGATCGTCACCGTCGCCCTCGCCTCCGCCCTCACCGTCTACAACTACACGGCCGGCACCCAGGGCGTCTTCGAGAGCCTCGTCCTGATCACCACCTTCACGGCGACCGTGCCCTACCTGCTGGCCACCGCCGCGCAGATCTACTTCCTGCTCTCCGGACAGCGCGAGCGGGTCCACCCCGGCCGGCTGGCCCGCGACGGCGTCCTCGCCGCCCTCGCCTTCGGCTTCTCGATGTGGCTGGTCGCCGGCTCCGGCTACGCGGCCGTCTACCAGGGCGTGCTCTTCCTCTTCGCCGGTGTCCTCGTCCACGCCGCCATGTCCGCCAGGAAGCACCGCGCCGCCGCGTCCCCCGCGGAGTAGCGTGGAAGAAGGGGCCGGCCAGGGGGCGCCAAGGAATCGCCATGTCCGCGATGAGGAAGAGCATCGACATCGACCGCAGGCCCGAAGAGGTCTACGCGTACCTGACGGACCCCACACACCTGCCGGAATGGCAGGACAGCGCCGTATCCGCCGTCCCGATCGGCGATCTCCCCGTGCACGTCGGTTCGAGGATCCTCGTCACCCGGCAGATCGGCCGTCGGCGGGTCCCCACGACCATGGAGTTCGTGGAACTCGACCCGCCGCGGAGCTGGCACGTGCACGGGATCGACGGACCGGTACGACCCGACGTGCGTGGCACCGTCGAACCCCTCGACGGCGGCGCCCGCTCCCGGCTCACCCTGGACGTCGACTTCGAGGGCCACGGCGTGGGCCGGGCCCTGGTCCCCCTCGTGGTCCGGCCCATGGTCCGCAAGGAGATGCCCCGGGGCGAGGAGAAGCTCAAGCACCTCCTCGAGACCTGATCCCGAAGAGAGGCCGTGGCGGGCGGGCGCGAAAACCGGATGCCCCGGGCTGTGCGGTGCGGCGACACTGGCCGCACCAGACACCCGCCACACCCCCGAGGACATCCACACCCGTGCAGGCTGCCGTCACCGTCACCCCCGCCCAGATTCCCGAACTGCTGCTCGGTCTCGCCACCGTCCGGCCCGTGTTCCTCTGGGGGGCTCCCGGGATCGGAAAGTCCTCGCTCGTCAGGAAGTTCGCCGACTCGCTGGGGCTGGAGTGCGTCAGCCTGCTCGGCACCCAGCTGGCCCCCGAGGACCTGATCGGTGTCCCGCAGATCCGTGACGGCCGGTCCGTCTTCTGCCCGCCGGAGGCCATCGCCCGCGACGAGCCGTACTGCCTGTTCCTCGACGAGCTCAACGCCGCGAGCCCGGACGTCCAGAAGGCCTTCTACTCGCTGATCCTCGACCGCCGGATCGGCTCCTACGAGCTCCCGGCCGGCTCCATCGTCATCGGCGCGGGCAACCGGGCCACCGACAACGCGCTGGCCCGGCCGATCGCCTCCGCGCTGGTGAACCGCCTCACCCACGTCCACCTCCAGGCGTCCGCACAGGACTGGCTGGTCTGGGCCGGCGAGCACGGCATCCACCCCTGGGTCACCGACCACCTCACCGACCGTCCCGACCACCTCTGGTCGCAGCCGCCCAAGACCGAGGAGCCCTTCTCCACCCCGCGCTCCTGGCACATGCTCTCCGACGCCCTGCACTCCTTCGGTCCGGACCTGGACGAGCAGACCCTCAAGGTGATCGCGCACGGCACCCTCACCCCCGCGCACGCCGTCTCCTTCTGCGGCTACGCCAAGATCGTGCGGCACAGCTTCGGCATCGAGGCGATCATCAAGGGCGACGCCTCCTGGCCGAACCGTCTCGCCGACCGCGACCTGCTGTACTACCTCGCCGAGGCCTTCCGCGGCCGCCTCGTCAAGGAGCTGCCGGCGCGGCGCGAGCACGTCTCGCCCGCCGTCCGGCAGACCGCGTACCGCGCCAAGTCGCTGCTCGTGCAGCTCGCCGAGATCTCCGTCGAGGTCGCCCAGACCGTCATCGCCGACGACGCCGACGGGCTCCCGGTGCTGCCCGGCTGGTTCCTCGTCGAGGCCGCCCGAGACATGCCCCGTCTGGTCGAGGCCCGCCGGTGAGCGCGGCGCGCTCCCGCGCCGAGGACAAGCCCGACCCCGCCACCCAGGCCTTCGCCGAAGGCCTGGCCCTGGTCAAGCGGAACCCGGCCCTCGCCGCCGTCCACGCCGACGTCTGCCGCCAGGCCGCATGCCCGCACACCCCGGCCGGCGGACTGGCCCTCGTGACCTCCAACGGCACGGTCCACGTCCACCCAACCAAGCGTGCGGACCCGGGCGAATGGGCCTGGACCCTCGCCCACTGCCTGCTCCATCTCGGCTTCGGACACGTCCCGGCCGCCACCGACGAGGACCGCCCGCAGCCCGACCGCTTCGACCTCGCCGCCCGCTGCGCCGTGGTCAACCGCTTCCTGCTGACCTTCCCCGTGGGCCGGGCCCCGGACCGCCTCCCCGCCGCGTACCCCGGAGGCGACGAGGAACTGCTCGCCGCCCGCTGGCGCCGCGACGGAATCCCGGCCGACCTGGAGAACTGCGGCACCGCCGGGGACCACCCCGACCAGGTCCTGAAGACCTGGCAGGCCTGGGGGAACACGGCGGCCCCCGACTGGGAGACCGCCTTCGCCGCCGCCTTGACCCGCAGCGTCTCCGCCGCCATGGACGTGGCGGGCGGCCGCCGCGACCGGATCACCGGTGAACGCGTGGCCCAGCGGCCCTGGGACCGGGCGCTGAACTGGTTCGTCTCCTCGTACCCGCTGCTCGGTGGACTGGCGGCCGGCCTGACCGTCGTGGCCGACGCGGAGCTGGCCCGCGCCCAGGACATCGCCGTCGCCGCCGTCAGCGCCACCGCGGGGGAGATCTACATCAACCCGCTGCGCACCTTCGAGGACGAGGAATGGCGGTTCATCCTGGCCCACGAGATGCTGCACGCCGCCCTGCGCCACGGCGAGCGCCGCGGTGCCCGGGACCCGTACCTGCACAACGTGGCCGCCGACTACGTGGTCAACGGCTGGCTGGTCGAGATGGGCGTCGGCACGATGCCGTCCGGGTTGCTGCACGATCCGGAGCTGAAGGACCTCTCCGTCGAGGAGGTCTACGACCGGATCACCACCGACCTGCGCCGGATGCGCCGCCTGGCCACCCTGCGCGGCAAGGGCCGCGGCGACATCCTGGGCGAGCCGCTGCCCCACCCGGGCAGCGGACCGTACACCGACCTGGACGAGTTCTACCGGCGTGGCCTGGTCCAGGGCTTCGACCTGCACACGCACGGGGAGCGCGGCCTGCTGCCCGCCGGGCTGATCCAGGAGATCCGGGCCCTGGCCCACCCGCCCGTGCCGTGGGACGCCCGGCTCGCCCGCTGGTTCGACGAGTACGTGCCGCGCCCCGAACCGGTACGGAGCTTCGCGCGTCCGGCGCGCCGCCAGGCGTCCACCCCGGACATCCCGCGCGCGGGCCGCTACTTCCCGCCCGAGGAGATCGCCCGCTGCACCTTCGGCGTGGTGCTCGACACCTCGGGTTCGATGAACGCCGCCCTGCTCGGCAAGGCGCTGGGTGCGATCGCCTCGTACGCGCAGGCCCGCGACGTGCCGGCGGCGCGCGTCGTCTTCTGCGACGCGGCGCCCTACGACGCGGGCTATCTGCCCCCGACCGAGATCGCGGGCCGGGTACGGGTCCGCGGCCGCGGCGGCACCGAGCTGCAGCCGGGCATCGACCTGCTGCAGCGGGCGCAGGACTTCCCGCCCGGGGCCCCGATCCTGGTGATCACGGACGGCTGGTGCGACACCCTGCGCCTCCGGCGCGAACACGCCTACCTGATCCCGCAGGGTGCCTCCCTGCCGTTCACCCCGAAGGGCCCCGTCTTCCGCCTGACCTGATCCGCGCCGCCTGATCCGCATTGCTCGACGCAGAACGCCCCCGACCCGCGGATGCGCAGGTCAGGGGCGTTCTGGAGGAGATCGACTCAGTCGAGGTAGTCGCGCAGCACCTGCGAACGCGACGGGTGGCGCAGCTTCGACATCGTCTTCGACTCGATCTGGCGGATGCGCTCACGGGTGACCCCGTACACGCGGCCGATCTCGTCCAAGGTCTTCGGCTGGCCGTCGTTGAGGCCGTAGCGCATGGACACCACGCCCGCCTCGCGCTCCGAGAGCGTGCCCAGGATGGACTGGAGCTGCTCCTGGAGGAAGGTGAAGGAGACCGCGTCCGCCGGGACGACCGCCTCGGAGTCCTCGATGAGGTCACCGAACTCGCTGTCGCCCTCCTCACCCAGGGGGGTGTGGAGGGAGATCGGCTCGCGGCCGTACTTCTGGACCTCGATGACCTTCTCGGGGGTCATGTCGAGTTCCTTGCCCAGCTCCTCCGGGGTGGGCTCGCGGCCCAGGTCCTGGAGCATCTGGCGCTGCACACGGGCGAGCTTGTTGATGATCTCGACCATGTGCACCGGGATACGGATGGTGCGCGACTGGTCGGCCATGGCACGCGTGATCGCCTGGCGGATCCACCACGTCGCATACGTGGAGAACTTGAAGCCCTTGGTGTAGTCGAACTTCTCCACGGCGCGGATCAGGCCGACGTTGCCCTCCTGGATCAGGTCCAGGAAGAGCATGCCGCGGCCGGTGTAGCGCTTAGCGAGGGAGACCACGAGGCGGAGGTTGGCCTCCAGCAGGTGGTTCTTCGCGCGGCGGCCGTCCTCGACCAGGATCTCCAGCTCGCGCTTGAAGGCGGGCTTGTGGTCCTCCTCCTCTTCGAGCTTGTACTCGGAGAAGAGGCCCGCCTCGATGCGCTTGGCGAGCTCCACCTCCTGCTCGGCGTTGAGGAGCGGCACCTTGCCGATGAGCTTGAGGTAGTCCTTGACGGGGTCGGCGGTGGCACCGGCCACCATGACCGTCTGCGCCGGGGCGTCGTCCTCGTCGTCGTCGGACAGCACGAAGCCCTGGGTGCCGCCGGCCTTGGGCGCCTCTTCCTCGGCCTCGTCGGCGAGGTCCTCGGCAGCCCAGTCCTCACCCTCGGCGACGGGGGTCTCGCCCTCGTCGGCGTCCTTGGCGCTGGTCTTCTTCGCCGCGGTCTTCTTCACGGCGGTCTTCTTCACGGCGGTCTTCTTGACCGTGCGCTTCTTCGGCTCGGCGGCGGCCTCGGCCGACGTCTCGTCCTCGATGGCGGCGGCCGACGAAGCGGATATCGCCGTGGCGGTGGTGGCGGCCGTGGCCGCGGCGGTGGCCGCGGTCTTACGGGCGCCGATGGGGCGCGGCGCGGCGGTGGCCTTCTTGGCCACGGTGCGGGCCGGGGCGGCGGCAGCCTTGCGGGGCTTCTTGGCGGCAGCCTTGGTGGCGGGCGCCGCGCTGACGTGAAGGGCGACACCCTCCTCGTCCAGGACCTGGTTCAGGCTGCGCAGGACCCGCTTCCACTGGTCCACCGGGATGCGGCCGGCCTCGAAGGCCTGGCGCACGTCGTCACCGTTGATGTGACCCTGCTCGCGGCCGCGCTCGACGAGCGCGACAAGGGCCTCGGATTCGGCGATCTCCGGAGGGAACGTACGGGACGGGCTGAGCGACACAAGGAGCCTCTCGTTGCGAACAGATAAATGGTGGGCGGGACATCATCGCGCGAACTCGGGAAACAGACCCGAGGGGGGTCTGTATTCCGGGGCCGCGCGAGGACACCTGTCGGTTCATCGCATGCCCGAGTCGATTCGTTACGCGCTGAATTGAGTGACCTGCGCCACGCTGTGGCCGCGCAACCCGATACGGCGTAGATCCGTCCGCCCTCCAGATCAGCCCGTTTTGCGGGCTTCGATGAGGAAGCGGGCGGTGTGAGCGACGAACGGACCTTCGTTCTCGATCTGTTCGTGGAGCTCACGCAACCGGTCCCGGTACTGCCCGACCGTGAAGCCGGGCACCATCCAGATCACCTTCCGTAGAAAGTAGATCACGGCTCCGATGTCGTGGAACTCCGTGCGCAGACGTTCGGAGCGCAGATCGAGGATCTCGAGGCCGGCCGCGGTGGCGTCGGCGACCGCGTCGTCGGGGTGCCGGCCGCGCCGGATCTCCTCCGGCTGCGGGCCGAGAAAGTATTCGACGAGTTCGAAGACGCTCGCCGGACCGACCTGCTGCGAGAGGTAGCTGCCGCCCGGCGCCAGCACCCGCGCGATCTCCTCCCACCAGATCGACACCGGGTGCCGGCTGGTCACCAGCTCGAAAGCCGCGTCGCCGAAGGGCAGCGGCGGCTCGTCGGCGTCGGCGACCACCACCGCGCCCAGCGGGTGCAGCAGCCGCGTCGCCTTCTCGATGTTGGGCGGCCAGGACTCGGTGGCGACCGTCAGCGGCGGTAGCGGAGCGCATCCGGCCAGGACCTCGCCGCCACCGGTCTGGATGTCGAGCGCGGACCGGACCTGGGTCAGCCGCTCGCTCATCAGCCGCTGGTAGCCCCAGGAAGGACGCTGCTCGGTGGCCCGGCCGTCGAGCCAGGAGAAGTCCCAGCCGTCCACGGAGACGGACTCGGCCTCGGCGACAAGATGGTCGAAAGTACGCGTCATGCATTGATCGTCCCAGGTCGGACGCCCGACAACCACCGGTTATGTCGACTACAGTGGTCGGCGGGCCGTGACTGGCGTTCGGGTGGATCACCACCGGGGAGCGGCCCGGCGTACCTGTGGACCTCCGGTACGCCCGCTGCCGCGCGCCTGGGCGAACCGCGATCCGCAGCGACGTTCAGGAGACCCCGTGACGACTGCCCAGACTGCCCCCGCCCCTGCCACCGGCTCCGCCCGGCTGATGGACGGCACGGCCCTCGCCCGCCGCATCTCGGAGCAGACCGCCGGCTACGCGGCGAAGATCACCGAGCGCACCGGCACCGCGCCGTGCCTCGCGACCGTGCTGGTCGGCGAGGACCCGGCCTCCGTGACCTACGTCCGCATGAAGCAGAACCGCTGTGCCAAGGCGGGCATCACCTCCCGCCACGTCGAGCTGCCGGCCGAGACCACCACCGAGGAGCTGGTGGCCACCCTCACTGCGCTCTCCGAGGACCCGCAGATCAGCGGCATCCTGCTGCAGCACCCCGTCCCGCACCACATCGACGAGCGCGCCGCCTTCGAGGCCATCGCCCCGGGCAAGGACGTCGACGGGGTCACCATGCACTCCTTCGCCGCCATGGGCTTCGGGCTGCCGGGCTTCGTCTCCTGCACCCCCGGCGGCATCATGCGGCTGCTCGCCGCCTACGACGTGGACCTGACCGGCAAGCACGCCGTCGTCGTCGGCCGCAGCGCGATCCTGGGCAAGCCGGCCGGGATGCTGCTGCTGGAGCAGAACGCCACCGTCACCTACTGCCACTCGCGCACCCAGGACCTGCCCTCGATCGTGCGCCAGGCGGACGTGCTGGTCGCCGCCGTCGGCAAGGCCGAGTTCATCCGGGGCGAGGACATCAAGCCGGGCGCGGTGGTCCTGGACGCCGGATACAACGAGGGCAACGTCGGCGACGTGCACTTCGAGTCGGCCGCCGCCCGCGCCTCGCTGATCACCCCGGTGCCGGGCGGTGTCGGCCCGATGACCATCGCCGTCCTGCTGGAGCAGACCGTGCAGGCGGCCGCCGCGCAGGCCGGACTGGACCTCGCCGAGCTCTGATCCCACCGCGCGCCGACCCCGCGTACGGCGCCCACGCTCACGCACTCACGCACGACGCCCCGGACCCTCGGTCCGGGGCGTCGTGCGTCCCCGGGGCCCGTGCCCTCGGGGCCCGCGGGGAGGGCGGCAGCCCCTTGTCGTCAGCCCGACACCGAGGAGTCGTCGAACGGGTTGTGCATCACGCTGGAGGACTCGCAGCGCGCGATCACGCCGCTGCTCGCGCCGATCTTGCAGACCTCGAAGTAGGCGTTGTCGATCCAACCGGCCTGCAGGTACGTGCTCCAGGAGGCGGTCGTCTGGCCGCTGGGCACGGTCCGCATCGACCAGACCCTGTGGCCGCTCTCGCCGTTGGTGATGAGGCGGATGCCGATGACGTAGCCGTCGGTCGCGCGGTCCTGGGCGACGATCTGGATCGGGTCGAGACGGTAGGGATTGAGCCCCCAGCCGATGACCATGCGCCCGTAGTACGCGTTCGTCGAGACCGTCGCCTCGGTGCCGGACGCCGCGGCCGCGGGGCTGGCGAGGAGCGGAACGATGATCGTGGCCAGAGCCGCGGCGGTGGCGACGAGGCTGCTCTTGAGGCGCAAGGATCCCCCAGGGAAATGTGTTGGCTGGAAATGCCTACTCTAGCTCGAATCCGACCTCATCTGATCATGTATCAATTCGCCGCGCACGAGCTGCGGTTCACCCCCGGTCCCGCCGAAGGATCTCCGACGGGCGACACCGGGGAGCGCTCGTTACTTCTGAGGTAATCGACCCTCCCCGCGGCCCCCGGCACAGTGGACGCATCGGGTTCCGGGGCCGCGCACTCGGTCCCGGGATCCGTGTCCCACCTGGCCGTTCTACTCCGATGGAGGCTGATTCCCATGTCCGCGACCCCGCTCGCCGGCTTCGCCCGCAACCGCGTCCCGCAGACCGCCCTGCGCCGCTTCCTCGCCCTCGACTCCGTCGTCACCACCGCCAACGGGCTCGCGTACGTCGCCTTCTCCGCCCCGCTCGGTCGGCTGCTCGGGGTCGGGCAGGGGCTGTTGCTCGAGCTCGGGATCCTGCTCGCCGTCTACGGGGTCGGCGTCGGATGGCTCGCCTCGCGGCGGCGGCCGCCCGTCCTGCCCGTGAAGCTCGTCATCGAGACGAACTACGCCTGGGCCGCGCTCAGCCTGGCTTCGCTCGCGCTCTGGTTCGAGCCCACCACCGCGGGCCTGGTGTGGATCCCGATGCAGGCCCTCACCGTGGGCGGCTTCGCCGTGCTCCAGCAGATCGCCCTGCGCGCGGGCTCAACCTCCCAGTGAACGCAAGTACTTCACCGTCGCCGGGTCGGCCGGGAGCATGGTCTCGATGGCCAGCTCGGCGACGGTCACGTCCATCGGCGTGTTGAAGGTCGCGATGGACGACACGAAGGACAGCAGGTGCCCGTCGTGCTCGATGACGAGCGGCAGCGCGATGTACGCGGTCGGCTCCTGCGGGGCGCTGTCGCCCGGCCGGTCGGCGATCGGGTAGGCCGACACCTCCTCGTGCAGGGCGCGCAGCGGCTCCGAGCGGGCCAGGCCGATCTGGCGCTCCATCTGCGCCAGCAGGTGCCCGCGCCACTCCTTGAGGTTGTGGATCCTCGGGGCCAGGCCTTCGGGGTGCAGGGTGATCCGCATGGCGTTCAGCGGCGGGGTCAGCAGGTGCTCCGGCAGCCCTTCCAGCAGCATCGCGATGCCCTGGTTGGCGGCGACCACGTTGTAGAGCGCGTCCACGACCAGCGCGGGATAGGGCTCGTATCCCGTCAGCAGGCGGGCGATGCCCTCGCGCAGCGTCTCCATCGCGGGGTCGTCCAGTGCGGTGTGCGCATAGCGAGGGGCGTAACCCGCCGCGAGGAGAAGGGAGTTGCGCTCCCGCATCGGTACGTCGAGGTGGTCGGCGAGCCGCAGCACCATCTCCTCGCTCGGCCGGGACCGGCCCGTCTCGATGAAGCTGATGTGCCGGGACGAGGAGTCGGCGCGGCCGGCCAGCTCCAGCTGGCTGATGCCGCGCCGCTCCCGCCAGCCGCGCAGCAGGGTGCCCACACCGGTCGTCGGACTCGTCGCCGCACTCCTCGTCGTCATGTGCACGACGTTAGCCCAGAGGGCCGGCGCTCAGCCCAGGTCGAAGAGGTTCCGTAGGCCCAGCCGGTAACGCCACCGGTCGTGCCGCTTGGCGGCCTCCAGCTCCGGCGCCCGGTACATCCGGTGGACGGCGCATCGCGCGGCGTCCGATCCGTCGCGGTCCAGCAGGGAGTTGACGGCCGCGCGCGCCGAGGCGTTGGCCCCCTCCATCGTCGCCAGGTCGATGTCGACGGCCACGTAGTCCCCGCTGAGGAAGAAGTTCGGGATACGGGTGCCCGCGCTCGGCCGGTTGTGCAGGGTGCCGACCGGGTGGATCAACAGCTCGTCCTGGTTGGTGGGGTGCGGGGTGCCCAGACCGTCCACGCCCGGGTCCAGGAACCACGAGTGCAGTGTGGAGTCGGTCAGCAGGGCCTTCCCGGTGTCGTTGAGGGAGGCCTTCAGCTGCGCCCACACCTCCCGTGCCACCTCCTCGCGGGTGCACTGCTTGGCCGTCTTCCCGTAGAGGATCCCCGGCTTGTCCCACTCGGAGATGTCCACCGACAGGCAGTCGACCGCCGTCCCGTCGCCGTAGTCGGCCGGGAAGTCGCGGGCCGGCCAGTGCTCGGCCTGCTGGATCGCCGTCAACGACCAGGGAGAGTCGATGCAGTTGAGGTGACCGTGCACCAGCTCGGCCCGTTCGGTCAGATAGAACTGGATCCCGGTCATCCAGTCCGTCTCCAGCTTGTCGCAGCGCCCCAGCATCGGATCGGCGGCCCGCAGCGCCGCGCTCCAGGTGCGACGGGCGTGCTCGACGGGCAGCGCGCTCACGTACTGATCGGCGGTGACGGTCCGCCCGACGCCGTCCGGCCCCTCGACGGCGATCCCGCTCACCCGGCCGTCCGCGTACCGCACCTCCCGTACCGTCCAGCCGATCCTGAACTCCACACCGAGGGAGCGCAGATGGGCCTCCCAGGGATCGATCCAGGCCTCGTTGGTCGGCAGGTTGAGGATCCGGTCGGGCGGGCCGTCGGCCCCGCGTCCCAGCAGGTTGAACACGAAGGCCTCGCCGAGGGTGCCGACCGTGCGGGTGGAGGCCTCCTCGGCCTTGGTCGCCACGATATTGCGGGTGATGCCGACGGCGAGGATGCGCCGGTACTCGTTCGACATCCGTTCCGCACGCACGAAGTCCCACCACGGCGTCCGTTCCCAGACGTCCTCGCGCCGCTCGTCGCAGCTGGTGAGGAAGACCAGCACGCGGTCGACGAAGTACGCCGTCTCGTGCGGCGGGAGCCGGACCAGTGTCTGCAGGATGCCGGTGAGGGCGCGCCGGATCTCCTCGGGCGTCAGCTCGGCGGGGGAGTGCCCGGGCCAGGGGATGGGTCCGCGCAGGTCCTCGCGCCCGGCCGCGCGGGCGAACATCATCTCGCGCGGGGCGACGAGGTTGTCCCACACCCCGGCCGCGTTCCCCGGGAAGGGGATGCGCCGCATGGTGTCGGGCAGGTTGTGGTAGATGCCGGGGATGAAGCGGAAGCCGTGCTCGGCGGGCAGCGGCCGGCGTCCACCACGGGCGCTGCCGGGTACGTCCATGCTGCGCGCCTTGCCTCCCAGGGCCCGGCGCTCGTACACGGTCACGGCGTAGCCCCGCTCGGCGAGTTCGTGCGCCGCCGTCAGGCCCGCCACCCCGCCGCCGAGCACCGCGACCCGCCGTCCGCCCGGGGTCGGACCGGCCTCGGCGGCCGTCGCGGGCGCGGCTCCGGCCCCGGTCAGGACGGCCCCGGCGGCAGCCGCCGCGCCCGCGCCGGCAATGAACGTACGTCTGGAACTTCCCGTGCCCGCCATGGCGAATGCCCCTTCGTTACCGCTGGTAACAGTCCGTTCGGCGCAGGAGCATATGGGGGGTGCGGCGGACCGGGAAGGCGTAGAAGCACCCGAGCGCACTATGGCGCGAAAGGATTGTTCCACCGTGCACTGTGGGAACCTTGACTACACGTCACGGGGAAAAGGAGCCGGTGCATGCCGAGTGAGCCGCTGTCACAGAAGGAGATCGAGGACCGGTTGCGGGAGCTCCCCGGCTGGGCCTTCGAGGACGACCGGATCTTCCGCACCTACCGGCTGGGCTCGCACTTCGCCGCGAGCGCCCTCGTCGCCCATATCGCCAGCGTCCAGCAGGAGTTGAACCACCACTCCGACCTGACCCTCGGCTACGACACGGTCCGGCTCTCCGTGAACAGCCACGACGCCGGCGATGTGGTGACGGAGTCCGACTTCGCCCTCGCCGAACGCGTCGAGGCCCTCGCCCCGGCCCACGGCGCGAGCTGATGACCACGCACATACCGTCCGTGAGAACCCTGCTCGACTACGACGCGGAGGCCGAGTCCTACGACGCCACCCGCGGCGGAGTTCCGCGCGCCGAGGCGGCGGCCGCCGCCGTCCTCGAACTGCTTCCCGCGGACGCGCACACCCTGCTCGACCTGGGGTGCGGCACCGGCATCGTCACCGGTCGGCTGAGGCGCCCCGCCCTGAGCGTCCTGGGCGCGGACGCCTCCCGCGGCATGGCCGCGGCGGCCGTGCGGCGCGGCGTCCCGGTGATCGTCGCCGACGCGGCCCGGCTTCCGGTCCGGTCACGATCCCTGGACGCGGTCAGCGCGGTGTGGCTGCTGCACCTGCTGCGCGAGCCGGGCCTGGTGCCGGCGGTGATCGCCGAGGCCGCCCGGGTGCTGCGGCCCGGCGGGGTCCTCCTCGCCACCGTGGACAAGGACTCGGCGCACGACGTCGGCAGCGACATCGACGCCGTCTTCGCCGCGCACCTGACCCCGACCCCCTCGGACGCCTCCGGGGACGTGGAGGCCTACGCGGCCCGGGCGGGACTCCTGGCGGTCGGCGAGGCCCGGTTCACCGGCCACGGCCAGGGCCGTACCCCGCGCGGCTCGGCCGTGGACCTGCTCGCGGGCCGGTACGCCTCCCGCATCGTCCCGCGCGGCATCACCGCGCGGGAACTGGCGGCCCGGCTGGAGCTGCTGCCGGACCAGGACGTCCCGCGCGCGGAGCCGACGTACCGCATACGGAGCTTCGTACGCGTCTGACCCCCGGGAAGGCCCACCCGGAGCCGCCCAGGGAGTCGACCACGGAGCTGAACACGGAGCCGACTCCGCAGCCGGTCCCGGCGCACGACCCCGGAACCGGAACCGAACCCGGAACCGGCCCCGGACCACGTCCGGAACCGGCCCCGGACCGTGTCACACGTCGAACTCGGCCGGGTCCGGGCCGATCCGGCGGCCCGACGCCCCCGCGCCCAGGGCGTCCAGCGTGGCCATGTCGGCGGTCGCCAGCTCGAAGCCGAACACGTCCAGGTTCTCCCGGATGCGCGCGGGCGTCACCGACTTCGGGATCACGACGTTCCCGTGCTGCAGGTGCCAGCGCAGTACCACCTGCGCGGCGCTACGGCCGTACGCGGCGGCGATCGCGGTCACGGCCGGGAGCGTCAGCAGCTCCTTGCCCTGGCCCAGCGGGGACCAGGCCTCGGTGGCGATCCCGCGCTCGGCGTGCACGGCGCGCAGCTCGGCCTGCGGGAAGAGCGGGTGCAGTTCGACCTGGTTCACGGCCGGGACCAGCTCGCTCTCGGCAGCGATGCGCGCCAGGTCGGCCGGGCGGAAGTTCGACACACCGACCGCCTTGGCGCGCCCGCTCGCCGCGATCTCCTCGAAGGTCTTCCAGATGGCGACGAAGTCGTCACGCATCGGACGCGGCCAGTGGATCAGGTACAGGTCGACGTGGTCCAGGCGCAGCTTCGCCAGGGAGTCGTCGAAGGCGCGCAGCACCTGGTCCCGGCCCCACTTCTGCTTCGGGCCGTTCCACAGCTTGGTGGTGACGAACAGCTCCTCGCGCGCCAGCCCGGAGGCGGCGAGGGCCTTGCCGGTACCGGCCTCGTTGCCGTAGACGGCAGCCGTGTCGACGCTGCGGTAGCCGGCCTCCAGGGCGGTCCCGACAGCGTGCTCCGCCTCCGCGTCGGGCACCTGCCAGACGCCGTAGCCGAGCTGGGGCATGAGCGTGCCGTTGTTGAGCTTGATGGCGGGGACCTGGTTCACGTCTGGTCGTTCCCTCACGTCGGTGTCGTGGTGCGGCGGGGATGGAGCGTCGTACGAGGGGCGACAACCGGCCTCTCGTACGACGTATTCCCGCCACCCGCTCCGCGCGTGGCGTCCTCACGAGGTCCCGAGGTACGCCTCCCGCACCAGCGGGTTCGCCCGGACCTCGGCCGCGCTGCCCTCGGCCAGTACCGTCCCGAGGTCCAGTACCACGACCCGCGCGCACAGCTCCATCACGAAGGTCACGTTGTGCTCGACCAGCAGCACCGCGCAGCCCTCCCGCTCCGCCAGCCGCCGCACGACCTCCGCGAGCCGGTCCCGCTCGGGCGCGGACATGCCCGAAGCGGGCTCGTCCAGCAGCAGCACCCGCGGCGGATCGGCCAGCGCACGGGCCAGCTCCACCATCCGGGCCTGCCCGACGGGCAGCCCGCCCGCGTACGAGGCTCCGAGCGCCCCGATCCCGCAGTCGGCCAGCACCCGCTCGCCGCGGGCCCGGCGCTCGCGCTCCCGGGCGCGCCGGGGCGGCAGGGCGAGCAGATCGGCGGCCGGTCCGCCCCCGCCGCCCCGCCACTCCTGCGCCACCAGCACGTTGTCGGCCACGCTGAGCTGCCCGAACAACTGCTGCCGCTGGAAGGTCCGGCGTATCCCGTGCCGGGCCCGCCAGACCGGGGAGCGGCGGGTGATGTCCGTACCGTCCAGCAGCAGCCGCCCCCGTTCGGGGCGGCGGATCCCGGACAGCACGTCGAACAGCGTGGTCTTCCCGGCGCCGTTCGGCCCGATCAGCCCGCACACCTCGCCCGCCCGGACCCCGAGATCCACCCCGGTCAGCGCCCGGACGCCGCCGAAGCGCACGCCGATCCCGCGGGCCTGCAGTACGTACCCGCCCTCGCTCATGTCGCCATCCCCAGGTAGGCCTCGGTGAGTCGGTCCGCCTCCACCTCGGCCCGGGGGCCGCACCAGGAGACCCGGCCCTGGGAGAGGTAGGCCACGGTGTCGGCGATCCCGAGGATCTCGGCCGCCTTCTCCTCCACCAGGAGCAGCGCCGTCCCGGCGTCACGGAGCTCGGTGAGCAGCGCGTACACCTCCTCGACCACGCGTGGGGCGAGCCCGAGCGAGGGTTCGTCGGCGATCAGTACCGTGGGCGGCCGCTGGAGCAGCGGCGCCAGGGCGAGCATCTGCTGCTCCCCGCCCGAGAGCGCCCCGGCGGGGATCCGGCGCCGCTCGGCGAGCCGCGGGAAGTGCGCGTAGACGGCGGCCCGGGCGTCGGCGTCCTGGAGGTACAGGGCGAGGTTCTCCTCGATGGTGAGCGCGGGGAAGATCCCGCGGCCTTCGGGGGCGAGCAGCACCCCGGCCCGCGACCGGCGCACGGCCCCGTCCCCGGTCGCGTCCCGCCCGCCCACGTACACCGCCCCGGACCCGACCGGCAGCAGCCCGGCGGCGACCCGGCAGGCGGTGCTCTTCCCGGCTCCGTTGGGCCCCAGCACGGCGAGGATCTCGCCCGCGCGGACGGCGAGGTCCACCCCGTGCAGCACGAGCCCCCCGTCGTACCCGGCGGTGACCCCGCGCAGCTCCAGGGCGACATCAGCCCCGCCAGGGGGCCCCTCCCGGCGGTAGTTGGGGGAGATAGCGGCGCGGGGGTTCGGGGGCGGAGCCCCCGACGGGTTCGGTGCGGAGCGCCGGGAAGGGGCGGCGGCGCGCCGCCGAGCGAGCCGCACCGGAACCGCCGCGCAATATCCGTCGGGATCGTTGGCCAGGGCCAATCCCGCCAGCCCGAACAGGATCACCGGCAGGTGCGCGGACCCGGTCACGTAGTCGGACAGCACCCGCGGGGCGACGGCGAACACCAGCCCCGCCACCACCGCGTACTGCGGCCTGCGCACCCCGGCCGCCACGACCACCGCCAGCCACACCAGCCCGGTCATCGCCGTGAAGTCCGTTGCCGTGATCCGGGTGTTGTACGAGGCGTACAGCACGCCCCCGAACCCGGCGAGCCCCGCGGACAGGGTGAACAGCAGCAGTTTCGTGCGCAGCACGGACACCCCCGAGGCGACCGCCGCCGCCGGGGCCGACCGGACCGCCAGCATCGCCCGCCCCGACGGGGAGCCGCGCAGCGCGGTCAGCCCGGCCGCCACCAGCGCGACCAGCACCACCAGGGCCACCCCCAGCGCCCGGTCGTCGGAGAGGTCCACCGGTCCGAACACCGGTCGCGGGATCGACCACCCCGCGTCGCCGTTGCGCAGCCACCGCAGCTGGAACAGCACCTGATCGGCGAGGAAGGCCAGCGCCAGCGTGGCCAGGGCCAGGGACCTGCCGCCCAGCCGCAGCGCTGGCAGCGCGACGAGCGCCCCCAACAGGGCCGCCACGCAGGTGCCCACCGCCAGCGCGGCCACGAAGGGCCAGCCCCGGCTCATGAGCAGCCCCGCCACGAGTGCCGCGCCGGTCACGAAGGTGCCCTGCGCCAGCGAGACCATCGCCCCGAGGCCGGTCACCACCGTGAAGGACATGAACACGAGCGCGACGGCCAGGCCCTGTGCCAGCAGCCCGCTCCAGAAGGGTGTGGTCACGGTGTAGAACGCCACGCACAGGAGCACCGCGCCCGCCGCCCACACCCCCCACCGCCGTGACCACGGGGCCCCGGCCAGATGGTCGACCGGCGGCGGGTCCACGGCCGCGACCCCCGCCGTGCGCGCCCGACGGGTGAGCACCAGCAGCCCGCCGAACAGGATCAGGAAGGGTACGGCCGTGCGGAATCCGGTGACGGACTCGGCGAAGGACGCGTACCCGGCCACCAGGTTCTGCAGCACCCCGAGCCCGAGTCCGCCCGCGAAGGCGAGTGGCACGGACGCGAACCGTCCGATGACCGCCGCCGTGGCCGAGACGAACAGGAACAGGGTGAAGTCGTGCGCCGACAGCCCCAGCAGCGGCGTCGCCAGGACACCCGCCAGCCCGGCCAGCCCCGACGCGATCATCCAGGCCACCGACGACAGCCGGTCGGCGCTGATGCCGCGCAGCTCGGTCAGCGAGCGGTTGTCGACGGCGGCGCGCAGGCGCAGCCCCAGCCGCGTGTGCCGCATCAGCACCCACAGGGCCACCGCCACCAGCGCCGTCACCACCCAGGTGATCAGCTGGTCGGAGTCGATGCCCACGCCGTCCGCGAGCTGCCAGGACTTCGCCGGGCTGGGTCCCACTCCCGGCAGCCCGAACTGGTTCTCCGCCGGCTGCACCGGCGCGCCCGCGTCCGCCAACAGCTCCACCACCCACAGCCCGGCGGCCGGCAGCGCCACCAGCAGCCCGATGGTGGCCACGATCTGCGCGGTCTCACCGACCCGGGCGAGCCGCCGGAACATCAGCCGGTCCAGCCCCCAGCCGAGACCGGGAGCCAGTACGCACACCACCAGCAGGGCGGCCGGGACGGCGGGCCAGCCGAGCCCCGAGTGCAGCTCGTAGAAGGTGAGCGCGCACAGGTAGGCGGTGGCCCCGTGCGCGAAGTTGAACAGTCCGGACGCCGAGTACGACAGCACCAGCCCGGTGGCGAGCAGTGCGTACAGGGCGCCGGAAACCAGACCGCTCAGGACGAAGACGAGCAGATCCCCCATGCCGCTGCCCTACTTGAAGGGGATGGGTTCGTGGCACTTGAACGGTACGGAGACCTCGTAGGCGCCGTTCTTCAGCTGTACGAGTGCTCCGCAGCCGAAGCTGTCCTTCTGCCCCTTGGGTTCCGCCCGGTCGCCGACGAGCGTGCCGGTGTCGGAGAAGCCCTGCGCGGCGGCCTGGAAGGACTCGACGGTCAGGTCCTTGCCCGCCTTCTGCGCGATGGCGAGGAACAGGTCGGCCGACATGTACCCGGTCAACATATGCATGCTGAGCGGGACCTCCTGGCCGCCCGCGGCCGCCTTGATGTCGGCCTTGAACTGCGCCATCTTCGGATCGGTCGACTCGAACGGCTGGAACTGCAGCAGTACGTGCACCCCGTCCAGGGCCTGCTTGGTGGCGTCCTTGGCGAGCAGCCCGGGGTCGTAGTCCGTCGGGTCGGAGAGCAGTCCCCGGTAGCCGCTGCGCTTGAGCGCGGTGAACAGTCCGATGTTGTTCGGGGTCTGCATGACGGAGACGACGGCGTCCGGGGCCTTGCCGTCGTTCGCGGCGAGGATCTCCTTCACGTACGCGGACCAGTCGCTCGGGACGGCGGTGGCGGGCACCGAGGCCTTGGCGTAGGAGACCTTGAAGCCGGCGCTGCTGAAGCCCTGCTGGAAGGTGCGGATGCCGAACTTGCCGGCGTCGCTGTCGTTGGCGATGATCGCGACCGACTTGCCCTGGGCCCCGCCCAGGATCTGGCCGATGCCCTCGGGCCAGGTCTGGTTGATGGTGCCGCCCGGGGCGGGGACCAGGCAGCCGTTGAAGCCGTAGATGTGCCGGGGTCCGCAGAAGGCGGGCAGGGTGCCCCAGCCGAAGGTGGGAACCTTCTCCTGCTCCAGGAAGTCCGCGCCGGAGAAGGTCACCGAGCTCATGGGGGCGACGGCGAAGACCTTGTCCTGCTGGACGAGTTTGCGGGCGGCGGCCAGGTTCTTGGCGGGGTCCTGGCCGTCGTCCTCCGCGCCGAGGTAGTCGATCTTCCGCCCGTTGATCCCGCCCTCGGCGTTGGCCCGCAGATAGCGGGCCTTCGCGCCGAGGTCGGTGTCCTTCTTGCTGTAACCGCCGGCGCTGGTCATCGACACGATCCCGCCGACCTTGATCGAGTCGGCGCTCACCCCGCGGGAGTTGCCGGTCGCAGCGCCGGGCGCCTTGGGTGAGCTGCCGTCGGTGGACGCGGAGTTGCAGGCGGAGACGAGCGCGAGGGCCGCCGCCGCGGCGGCCAGGGTGCGGATCGGTCGCAACATGTCGGGGGATCCCCTCCGGTCGGAATCCCCGCATTCTGTGCGTGACCTGACGGATCGTCAATATTGTCGACGAGTAGAAATGACGAACCGTCAGATCGTGTTGTCGGATCCCTGTGCCAGGAGTCTCGGATCCCGTTCTCAGGAGGAGTACAGGGCCGCGACCTCCTTCGCGTACGCCTTCTCGATCGCCCGGCGCTTGAGCTTCAGCGACGGCGTCAGCAGCCCGCGCTCCTCCGTGAACTGCTCGCCCAGCACCCGGAAGGTGCGGATCGCCTCCGCCTGCGAGACCAGGGTGTTCGCGGCCACCACCGCCCGGCGGACCTCCGCCGTCAGCTCCGGGTCCCCCACCAGCTCCCTCGCCGGCAACTGCGGCCGGCCGCGCATCGACAGCCAGTGCGCCATCCCGTCCATGTCCAGGGTGAGCAGCGCCGCGATGTACGGTCGGTCGTTGCCCACCAGCACGCACTGGGACACCAGCGGATGCGAACGGACCCGCTCCTCCAACGCGGTGGGCGCGACGCTCTTGCCGTTGGAGGTCACCAGGATGTCCTTCTTGCGCCCGGTGATCGTCAGGTACCCGTCCGCGTCCAGCCGGCCCAGATCTCCCGTGGCCAGCCAGCCGCCGCGCAGGACCGCCTCCGTGCCGCGGGGGTCGTTCAGGTACCCGGAGAAGATGTGGCCGCCGTGCAGCCAGACCTCCCCGTCGTCCGCGATGTGCACCGTGCTGCCCGGGATCGGCCGTCCCACCGTGCCGTACTTGGTGGCCCCCGGCGGGTTCGCGGTGGCCGCCGCGCACGACTCGGTCAGCCCGTACCCCTCGAACACCGTGATCCCGGCCCCGTCGAGGAACAGCCCCAGGCGCCGCGACATCGCCGACCCGCCCGACATGGCGTGCCGCACCCGGCCGCCCATCGCCTCACGGACCTTGCCGTAGACCAGCCGATCGAAGAGCTGGTGCTCCATGCGCAGGGCGGCCGAGGGCCCCGGCCCGACGCCGAAGGCCTTGCGCTCGCGCGCCTCCGCGTACCGCACGGCCGTCTCCACCGCCCGGTCGAAGGGACCCGTACGCCCCTCCGCCTCCGCCTTGCGGCGCGCGGCCGCGAAGATCTTCTCGAAGACGTACGGGACGCCCAGCACGAAGGTCGGCCGGAAAGCGGCGAGGTCGGGCAGCAGCTCGGCTGCCGCCAGTACCGGTTGGTGGCCCAGTTTGACCCGCGCCCGGACGGCGGCCACCTCCACCATCCGCCCGAACACGTGCGCCAGCGGCAGGAAGAGCAGGGTGGACGGCTCCTCGCCCTGCCGGGCCTGGAAGACCGACTCCCAGCGGTTGACCAGCGTGTCGGTCTCGTACATGAAGTTGGCGTGGGTGAGCACGCACCCCTTCGGTCGGCCCGTCGTCCCCGAGGTGTAGATGACGGTCGCGGTCGCGTCCGGCGTCACCGCACCCCGGTGCCGGTGCACGACGTCCTCGGCCACCCCGCGGCCGTCGGCGACGAGGCCGTCCACCGCCCCGGCGTCGAGCTGCCACAGCAGGCGCAGGTGGGGGAGCCGGTCGATGACCGATCCCACCGTCATCGCCTGGTTCTCGTCCTCGACCACACAGGCCGTGCAGTCGGAGTCGAGGAGGATCCAGTGCACCTGATCGGCGGAGGACGTCGGGTACACCGGAACGGGCTGGGCGCCGATCGCCCACAGGGCGAAGTCGAAGAGGGTCCACTCGTACCGGGTGCGGGACATGACCGCGACCCGGTCCCCGAAGCGCACCCCCTGGGCCAGCAGCCCCCGGGCGAGCGCCAGCACCTCGGCGGCCAGCTCCCGGGACGTCATGTCCCGCCAGACCCCGTCGATCTTCCGGCCGAGCACAACCCGGTCCGGATCCTCGTGGGCGTGCTGGAAGACGATGTCGGCCAGGCCGCCGACGGGCGCGCCCGTGACGACGGGTGGGACGGTGATTTCGCGCAATGCCCCGCTCCTCTCCGCGCGCCGCGGTGAACGTACCGCACGGTCAACAGGGGTTCACCGGCCTTCGGATACCTGCACAAGACCTCCCCAGTGATCACGGTTTTCACGCCGTTGACGTGCGACTGAGCCGGTCCGCACCGAAGAGCACGGCCCCGGCCAGCGCCTCGGCCGCCTCCGACGGGCGTGGCCCGCGCAGCAGCGCGAATTCCACCGGACCGAGCTCCGGCAGCCCGCCCACGCGCACCAGCCCCGGCGGGATCAACCCGCGGGCGTGCGCCATCACACCGAGCCCCGCCCGGGCCGCCGCGATCAGGCCGCTCAGGCTGCCGCTCGTGCACGCGATCCGCCAGGCCCGCCCCTCCCGTTCCAACACCTCCAGCGCCCGGGCCCGGGTGATTCCCGGCGGCGGGAAGACGATCAGCGGCACAGGACGCTCCGGGTCCACCCGTACCCCTTCCGCGCCGATCCACACCAGCCGGTCCCGCCGCACGAGTCGGCCCCGCTCGTCCCCGGGCCCCCGCCGCTTCGCGAGCACCAGGTCCAGGCGCCCCGCGGCCAGCCGCTCGTGCAGCGTCCCGGAGAGCTCCACCGACAGCTCCAGATCCACCTCGGGATGCTCGTGCCGGAACCCTTCGAGGATCTCCGGGAGCCGGGTCAGCACGAAGTCCTCCGAGGCCCCGAACCGCAGCCGCCCCCGCAGCCGGGTCCCCGCGAAGAAGGCCGCCGCCCGCTCGTTCGCCTCCAGGATCGTCCGAGCGAAGCCGAGCAGCGCCTCCCCGTCCTCCGTCAGCCCCACACTGTGCGTGTCCCGGACGAACAGCGGCCGCCCCGTCGCCTCCTCCAGCCGCCGCACGTGCTGGCTCACCGTGGACTGCCCCACGCCGAGCCGGCCCGCGGCCTGCGTGAAGCTGAGCGTCTGGGCGACCGTGAGGAACGTACGCAGCTGCACCGGGTCGTACATACCGGCCACGCTAGCGCCGATCATCACGGATCGCGATGACAGTGAGTGCGGTGTGCGGGTTTCCCGATGAATGCCCACCGCCGACCATGAAAGGGAGCACCCCGCCCCGACAGCAAGTGAGCACCCCCGCATGCGCCGCCCGCACCTCCCCGCCAGGCTGCCCCTGGACCCGTACGTCCTGGCCCTGCTCGCCACCGTGGGCCTCGCCGCCCTGCTTCCGGCCCGCGGCCCGGCGGCCACCATCGCCGACCTCGCCTCCACCGGGGCGGTGGCCCTGCTCTTCTTCCTCTACGGCGCCCGGCTCTCCACCCGCGAGGCCCTCGACGGCCTGCGCCACTGGCGGCTCCACCTCACCGTGCTCGCCTGCACCTTCGTCCTCTTCCCGCTCCTCGGCCTCGCCGCCCGCGGCCTCGTCCCCGGTCTGCTCACCGCCCCGCTCCACGCCGGCCTGCTCTTCCTCTGCCTGGTCCCCTCGACCGTGCAGTCCTCCATCGCGTTCACCTCGATCGCCCGCGGCAACGTTCCCGCCGCGATCTGCGCCGGCTCCTTCTCCAGCCTGGCCGGCATCGTCCTCACCCCCCTACTCGCCGCCGGCCTGCTCGGCGGCGACGCGGGCGGCTTCTCCCTCGACTCCCTCCTGAAGATCACCCTCCAGCTCCTGCTGCCCTTCCTCCTCGGACAGGTCCTGCGCCCCTGGGTCGGCGGCTTCCTCGTCCGCCACAAGCAGGTGCTCGGCTACGTCGACCGCGGCTCGATCCTGCTCGTCGTCTACGCCGCCTTCAGCGCGGGCGTGGTCGCGGGCATCTGGCACCAGGTCAGCCTCCCGACGCTCGCCGCCCTGATGGCGGTCGAGGCCGTACTGCTCGCCGTCATGCTGCTCGCCACCTGGTACGGAGCGGCCCGCCTCGGCTTCGGCCGCGCCGACCGCATCGCCATCCAGTTCGCCGGGTCGAAGAAGAGCCTGGCCGCCGGACTGCCCATGGCGAGCGTGCTGTTCGGAGCCCACGCCGCCCTCGCCGTGCTCCCGCTGATGCTCTTCCACCAGATGCAGCTGATGGTCTGCGCGGTCATCGCCCGGCGCCGCGCCCGGGACCCGCTGCCCCAACTCCCCGCCGACCGTGTGGCGGACGTCTCGCCCGCGCCCGGGCAGCCCGCGCCCCGCGCCCGCTAACGTTCGGTGGTGACCTGGATACGCCCGCTCGGCGCCCACGCCGAACGCCCCTGCACCCTCGTGGTCTGCCGCGGCTGCTGCTGCGGTGATTCGCGCAAGAACCCCGGCTCCGACCACGCCGGTCAACTCGCCCGGCTGCGCGAGGCCGCCGCCGCGTCCGGGGGCCGCCTGGCGGTCCGTACGAGCGAGTGCCTCGGCCCGTGCGCCCAGGCCAACGTCATCGTGGTCCAGCCCACCACCGAGGCCCGCCGCCGCGGCGCCCGCGCGGCCTGGTTCGGCTGGGCCCTGGACGACACCGCGACCGACGAGATCATCGCCTGGGCCGAATCCGGCGGCCCCGGGACCACCCCGGTCCCGCCCACCCTGGACCTGCACCGCATCGACCCGCCGACCCCGAAGGCACCCTCGCCCTCCGTCGCCTCCCGGCGCGCCCGCCGGGGCCGATGACACGACCGGATCCAGCAGCGCGACGACCGGTTCACCCTCAGCGGCACCGGCAAGGAGGGCACCGCGGGAGACGGCAGCGACGTGACGGCCACCTTCTTCGGCTACGAGCGGGGAGCCGAGGAGCGGTTCCGGCGCGCACCTACACCGTGATCCGCCCCTCGCCCGCGTAGATGTTCATGTCCGGCCCCCGAAGGAAGCCGACCAGCGTCATCCCCGACTCCAGTGCCAGGTCCACCGCCAGCGAGGACGGCGCCGAGACGGCCGCCAGCACCGGGATGCCCGCCATCACGGCCTTCTGCACGAGCTCGAAGGAGGCCCGGCCGGACACCAGCAGGACCGCGCCCGCCAGCGGGAGCCGCCCGGACCGGTACGCCCGGCCCACGATCTTGTCCACCGCGTTGTGCCGGCCCACGTCCTCCCGCAGGTCGAGCAGCTCGCCCCGCGCCGTGAACAGCCCGGCCGCGTGCAGGCCGCCCGTACGGTCGAAGACCTTCTGGGCCTCGCGGAGCCGGTCCGGCATCGCGCTCAGGACCGCCGCGGGGACCCGTACCGGGTCGGCGGCGATGCCCGGGAAACGGGTAGCCGTCCGGACCGCGTCCAGGCTGGCCTTGCCGCACAGGCCGCAGGAGGAGGTGGTGTAGACGTTCCGCTCCAGCGTGATGTCCGGCACCGGGACCCCGGCGGCCAGCTGCACGTTCACCACGTTGTAGGTGTTCGACCCCTCCGCGGTCGCCCCCTCGCAGTAGGTGACGGCCTGTACGTCCGAGGCGGCGCCCAGCACCCCCTCGCTGACCAGGAAGCCCACCGCCAGGGCGAAATCGTCGCCCGGCGTACGCATCGTGATGGCCAGAGGTTTGCCGTTCAGCCGTATCTCCAGCGGCTCCTCGGCCACCAGCGTGTCCGGCCGGACACCCGCCGCGCCGTTCCGGATGCGGACGACACGTCGACGCTCGGTGACCCGTCCCATGGTGATCAGCACAACCCTTCTGTTCCCGCCGGTTTCGACCCTGCTCATTGTCCCGGTTCCGCTTCCCGCGACGCTCCCGGCAGGTGGATCCTCGGGAAGCTCCAAAATCCGGTGCCGGAATCCTGTCGGGTCACACGCACACGTACCCACCAGTAGCAGGCAAAGCTGGGTGATCCTGACTTCCGTACAAGGGGGGACCCCGCCCATGACCGGTTCACGCGTGGTGGCGCTAGGGCACTACCAGCCCGCGAAAGTGCTCACCAACGAGGACCTCTCGGCCATGGTCGACACCACCGACGAGTGGATCCGGTCCCGCGTCGGCATCCGCACGCGCCACATGGCGGGCCCGGACGAACCGGTGGACGAGCTGGCCTACCAGGCGGCGGGCAAGGCGCTGGCCGGCGCCGGCCTGACCCCGGACGACATCGACCTGGTGCTGGTCGCCACGTCGACCGCGATCGACCGTTCGCCCAACATGGCCGCGCGCGTCGCCGCCAAGCTGGGCATGGGCGGCGGCCCGGCCGTCATGGACATCAATGTCGTCTGCTCGGGCTTCACCCACGCCCTGGCCACCGCCGACCACGCCATCCGGGCCGGCTCCGCCACCCGCGCCCTGGTCATCGGTGCCGACAAGATGACCGAGATCACCGACTGGACCGATCGCACCACCTGCGTGCTCACCGGCGACGGTGCGGGCGCGGCCGTCGTCGAGGCCTGCGAGGAGCCGGGCATCGGCCCGGTCCTGTGGGGTTCGGTCCCGGAGATGGGCAACGCGGTCCGCATCGAGGGTTCGCCGCCGGTCTTCGCCCAGGAGGGCCAGTCCGTCTACCGCTGGACCACCAGCCAGCTGCCGCCGCTCGCCCGCAAGGTGTGCGAGAAGGCCGGCGTCACCCCGGAGGAGCTGGCCGCGGTCGTCCTCCACCAGGCGAACCTGCGGATCATCGAGCCGCTCGCCGCGAAGATCGGCGCCGTCAACGCCGTCGTCGCCCGGGATGTCGTCGAGTCCGGCAACACCTCGGCGGCCAGCATCCCGATGGCCCTGTCGAAGCTGGTCCAGCGCGGGGAGATCCCCTCCGGCGCCCCGGTCCTCCTCTTCGGCTTCGGCGGCAACCTCTCCTACGCGGGCCAGGTCATCCACTGCCCGTGACCGCCTCCGCGGCCGCCGCGGCCTCCGCCGGTTCGGCGGGGGAGCGGCGGCCCTCGGCGGCCAGTGCCCCGACCAGGACGCATGCCAGAGCCACCAGCTGGCCGGCCCCCGTCCAGCTCGTTCCCACGGGGACGGTGGCGAGCGCGAGCACCAGGGCCGCCGCGCGGTAGCGGGCCGGTCCGATGCGCAGCGCCGCGCGGAAGGCCAGGTCCCCGGCCAGGTAGAGGGCGACCCCACCCGCCAGCGCGACCGCCGGGCCGGTGTGCAGGTGCTCGCCGAGGTGACCGATGGTCTTCTTCACGCCCGCCGCGAAGACGGCGATGCCCAGCAGCATGGGCAGGAAGGCGTAGTAGTACGCGACCATCGCCAGCTTGAACCGTCGCTCCGTCGGGGTCCGCTCGAAGACCTCCTCGGCCCGCCCCTCGTCGCGCACGAAGTACATCCACCACATCGCCGACGCGATCGTCAGGGCCAGGAACGCGCCCCCCGCGATACCGACGGACAGGGGCAGCGAGCCCACCCCGATGCCGATCGCGATCACGGACTCGCCGAAGACGATGATCAGCAGCAGACCGTGCCGCTCGACCAGGTGCGCCGCGTTCATCCCGCCGAGCTGATCACCGACCGTCTGCCCGGGCCCGTCGGACACCTCGGCCACCTCCGGACCCGCCGCCCCGCTCGCCGCGACCCGCTGCACGACCATCGGCGTCACGAACTGCAGGAGCAGGGCGAGCATCCACAGCCCCCAGGCCGGCAGCCCGTCGAAGAACCCGGCCACCGTCACCGAGAGCGCGCACAGCACGTTGGGCAGCGCGAACCACAGCACCCCGCGCCCGTGCGCCTGCGTGAACAGCGCGCCGTGGATCAGGACGACGGACAGGTACCCGAGGCCGAAGGCGATACCCCCGGCCCCGAAGGCGGTCGGCACGGCCAGGGCGCAGACCATGAAGGCCCCCATGGCCGACATCAGCAGCACCCGCCGCACCGTCCGGTCGGGCGGTACCTGGTTGGTCAGGTGCGCGTAGCCCCCGTACATCCAGAACAGGACGGTGAAGATCAGCACCACCTGCCCCGCGCCCCGCGGACTCAGGTCGTCCGCCAGAAGCACCGTCAACTGTGTGATGGTGAAGACGAAGACGAGGTCGAAGAACAGCTCCAGCGTGCTGACGCGGTGCTCGGATTCCATGCGCGGCTCCCCCCGGATGTGTGCGCAGCCATCCGACCGCCCGGCCACCCCCGATGTCCAGCCCGTATCGACATCCGGCGACGAGACGATCCGTCCCGCCAGAGCCGGCGAGGCATGCGTGCAGGTCAGACCGGCGTGGCGGAGGATCACCGCCCGGATAAGTGGTCGGAGCCCCGCCGATCCTTTGCTATTGTTGTCCATGTCGCCGCGGGAAACCGGGGCCGACCACCTGGTCCGGGTGGCGGAATGGCAGACGCGCTAGCTTGAGGTGCTAGTGCCCTTTATCGGGCGTGGGGGTTCAAGTCCCCCCTCGGACACCAGCAAGGCCCCAGCTTCGGCTGGGGCTCTTCGCGTTTCCGGGCACTGTGCAGCCGACCGCCTACCCGAAGGCCCGGTGATTCCCGGATCGGCCCGGGGACGACAGGCCGAGGCGGCCCGCTTCCGGGGACACCCTTACGTGCCTACCTTCGGGGCGCTCGGCAGAGTCGTCGAACACGGGCTCCCCGCTCCGCGCCGCTCGGCCTGCCGAGGTCCCCCGTTCGTGCTCGTGCCTGCTCGGCGAGCACTTCTCGCCCGCCCCGCCCCGCCCAATCCCTCCCGTACCTTCCTGTACCGCGTTCCCCGATCGCCGCTCAGCCGCTGGGTGACGGCGCCCGGCCCTGTCTGACGCCGTCCTCCACGGCGGTGAGTGGGGGACCCGGGAGAGCGGGGAGACGCGGCCCACGGATCGCCTCGACGAGGACGCGGGGGTGAGCGAGTGCCGCCGCCCCGGCCTGCAGGGTCATGACCTGGGTCAGCGCCTCGGCAACGGTGAAGCTCGAAGCAGCGGTCCGGATGAGCCGGTGGGTGTACGCACTGGTCACGCGGTCTGCGGCGGTGGGCTTCTTGCCGCGTGTGCCGGGGAAGAACATGTCCTGCCCCGCCGCCAGCAGCCAGGCCGCGGCGGCAGGCCGGCCGATCTCGCGCTGAGCCCGGCGGGTGAATCCGCGAGCGGTCGGTCCACCCGCCCTGGAGGCGACGTCCCGCAGGGCGCGGGCGCCCAGCGCGGCGACCGACATGCCGTGCCCGTACAAGGGGTTGAGGGCGGTTGCGGCGTCGCCGACGGCAAGGAATCCGGCGGGCATGCGGACCTTGGAGTAGTGCCGGTGGTAACTGGTGGTGTTGCGGGTGAGGCTCACCGGCGAGGTGGGTTCGCTCGCGGCCAGGAAGTCGGCGAGAAGGCCGTGGCGCAACGTGCGCGCGTACTCCTCGAACCGTTCCGGATCACCGGTGGGTTCGCCGCCTCGGGTGCCGCACAGGGAGACCTGCCAGAGGCCGCCCTCGATGGGGATGATCGAGCCGGCGGTGCCGGGGACCGGCATCCTGGCGTCGGGCTGGATGGTGATGGCGGGCCAGTCGTCGGCCGTACCGGCCGGGGCCTTGTACAGGCGGCTGGCATAGGTGACGCCCGCGTCGAGGATCGTCTCGGGAATCGCGGGCACGCCGATGTCGCTCAGCCAGGTCGTGGTGCGCGAGGCACGGCCCATGGCGTCGACGACGACGTCGGCGTGCAGGTGCTCCTCCTGCCCGGGACCGTGCTGGATGACGGCGCCGGTGATCCGGGTGTGGTCGCCGAGCAGACGCAGTGGTTCGGCGGTGAGTATCCGGACGCGGGAGTCCGCGAGGAGTTGGGTACGTACCCCCCAGTCGATCAGGTCACGGCCGGCGCCGATCAGGTAGAGGCTGTCGACGGCGTACTCGGGTTCGTGCCACCGGCGGTACCAGCCGCAAGGGGAGAAGGACACCATGGCGCGCGGGAGCGGGATCCTGTGGGCGCCCGAGTCCAACCAGAGCCGGATCGTGCCTGGCAGAAGGTCCTCGATCGCGTCGGCTCCGCCGGACCACAGCATGTGTGCGTGACGGGCCTGGGGCAGGCCCCGCCGGGGCGTGGGGGTGTCGGGCAGCGCATGCCGCTCGACGATGACGACCTCGTCGCAGTAGGGGGCGACCGCAGCGGCTGCGAGCGTGCCGGCGAGGCCACCCCCCAAGATGAGCACGCGGCTGCGGTGGTCGGAGTGGGAGGTCATGAGCCCTTCTCTCTGACGGCCCGGAGATCAGCCGAAGGCGGCATGCGGGCGACAAATGATCAAAGTGGTCGGCGAGTTCGGGAGCACAGGCGAAGGGGTCTGTCGGCCGGCGCCCGCGAGGCGGACCCGCCCGCGCAGGCGACGGTCCTGACCGCGCACCCGTTCCGCCCACGGTCCGAGCGGGACGTCACTGTCCCGTGTCGACCCGCTGCGGGGGGCCGAGCGGAGCCTCAGGCGCCTGGACGGGCGGATGGGCCGCGAGCCAGGCCTTGTAGCGGCGGACCCGGCCCCGGTGACGGGCAAGGTCGGCACCGAAGATCAGCCGGGCGCCCCCGCGGGCGCGTGGCGACCTGCCGTTGGCGAGCCTTTTCAGCTGCGCCCGTGTGAGGGCCAGCGCCCCGGCCGCGGCGAGGTCCTGATCCTTCCAGTCCAGGCGAGGGGCCGTGACGCGAAGGTCTGTCCCCTCCCTCCAGCGGGCGGGCAGCTCGGGTTCGAGTGCCAGGGCCCGCGCCATGCCGACTGCGGCGAAGCCACGGTCCAGCACGTTCTCCGCGGTGCCCAGGCGGCCGATTCCGCCGGTGAGCATGAGGGGGACCGGCGAGTTGTCGGCGAGCCTTCCGGCCAGCGTCAGGAAGTACGCCTCGCGGTCGAGCTTTCGCCGATCGGCAGTCCGCCCCATGGTCGCCGCGCTCTCCACGGTGCCCCCCGAGAGTTCTACGAGGTCCACCCCCAGCCCGTCGAACCGGTCGATGACCTCGGCGGATTCCTCGATGTCGAACCCGCCGCGCTGGAAATCGGCCGCGTTCAGCTTGACGGCGACCGCGAAGCCAGGGCTCACCGCCTGCCTGACCGCGCGGACCGTCTCGGTCAGGATCCGCGTCCGGTTGATCAGGCTCCCGCCCCAGCGGTCGGTGCGCCGGTTCACGAGGGGGGAGAGGAACGTCGAGAGGAGGTAGCCGTGGGCGGCGTGGATCTGCACACCGTCGAAGCCGGCTTCCTCGGCCCTGGCCGCGGTGACCGCGAACCGACGGATGGTCGCCTCTATGTCGTCCGAGGTCATCGCTGTCGGCCGGGCGAACGCCTTGGTGTGCTTGCCGAGGTCGATGCCGATGTCGGAAGGGGCCCACGCGATGCCGGGCATGTCGCTGGAGACCTGTCTGCCTGGATGGTTGATCTGCATCCAGATCGTGGCACCTGCCGTCTTCACGGCCGCTGCCCACTGCCGGAAGGGGTCGAGCGGCGTGCTGCCGTCCAGGACGATCGTGCCCGGGGACGTCAACGCTCTCGGATCCACCATGACGTTGCCTGTGATCAGCAGCCCGCTTCCGCCCACGGCCCACCGTCGGTACAGGTCGACGATCTCGCGCCCGGGCAGTTGCCCGGGCTGCACGGCGAGGCTCTCTTCCATGGCCGCCTTGGCTATGCGGTTGGGAAGAATCGCCTTGCAGGGCAGTTCGAACGGCGTGAAGAGATTCATGCGCGGGTCCCCCAGGAGGTGATCGTACGGGTGCGGTCTCGGTGAGCGGAGCAAAGGTGCGGGTGCGTGACAGCGGGCCGAGTCGCGGCGGGCAGATCGAGAAGTGCCCGCCGGTAGGAGGCGCCGAGCGGTTCCGGCCACCGGCCGGAACCGGTTCTCATGGTGCCGCCCAAGGACGGATCTCCGACATGGGGGTGCTTCCCGGGCCTGGACGGCCGACCGCTGAGCCCGGTTGAGCGCGCAGGACCGACGTCGGGTCGGTGAGGCGGTGGCCGAGTGCCCCCCGCGGGTACCCGGGCTCCCGCCTGCGCGGCGCCGTCACCCTTCGGGTGTCCTGCGGAGCGAACGTCGGGCACCGGTGCGCGAGGACGACCGGTCCACCCGTCGGGCCGTGCCGGTCACCGGGCGGGCGTAGCGGCATTTCGCGCTGCCTGGACCGGAGCGGAGGAGGCGAGCGCACTCGACACGTCGAGGAGATCGTCGATGTGGTCGGTGGAGCTGACCGTCCACCTGTCCTCGACCGGGAGCGGTACCGCGTCGGATCTCTTCGTCCCTACGGCGCGTGCGATGACGGCCGCGTCCGCCTCGCTCGCCGCCTGCCGTTCTTCGGCGTTCCGCGCGACGGCCTGCCAGTACACCTCGCGGCCGGTGGCGGCGTCGAAGTAGGGACTCAGCCGTAACACGGCCTCGTGGATGTCACGTTCGCGTTGGGTGAGACGCAGACCGGTGGAGTTCCACCACGGCAGGGGTGGTCGGCTCGTGGGCGGGAGCTCGGGCCGGATCTCCTCCCACAGAGGCCCGAGCATCCGGAACCGCTGGAAGTCCTTCCACCGGGATGTGGCCCCCTGCCCGATGGGGGGCAGCAGGAATCCGACAGCGATGAAGACGGCGCTGATGCCGGCGAGGACGAAGGCGACCTGCGTGCTGAGCCAGTCCCAGTCCCGTCCGGCCCAGCGGGCGGCGATCGCCGTGTACTTCAGCACGTCGTAGGCGAAGGTGATGGTGTCCCCGGCCACGATCACGAGGAGCCCCACGCGGTGGATGCCCGGAACCTGCCGTGCCCATCGCAGGCAGAGCACCATCATGGCGACCGCCGCGAACGAGTGCGCAGCCAGGTAGAGGAGGATCATCTCCCGGATCCACGGGGTGTTCGCGTAGTAGGTGTCCAGGTCCCGCAGCCGCTCCACCGGCGCGTCTCCCGTGACGAAAAGGGCCACGATGGCGATCATCACCGCGCCGTACGCGGCGATGCACCACTGGGTCGCACGGCGGATCCTCGTCGGGTCCTCACCGCCACGCCAGTGGATGAGCAGGACGATGATGGCGCAATCACAGGCCGACATGATGCAGTACGTGAGCGGCGCGGCAAGGTTCGGGACGCCGGTCCAGTCGTTGACCAGGCCGAGCACCGGAGGCGCTGCCATCGCGAACAACAGTCCCGCGATGCCCAGCAGAGCGCAAACGGCCCGGAGCAGATTGTCCTGCGGATTTCCCAACAGCTCCCTGAGCTTCAGGGACATGGCGATGAACAGTGCGGCGGCAGAGCAGAGGAACCCCACTCCTGCACTCATCGGGTTCTCCCCACGTGAGTCCGTGTGGCGGACCGGAGCGGGGTGTGCGCGGGACGGGGTGAGCGATGGGCCATGATCAGCGGCTCCGTCCGGCGGTGGCCGATGCCCGGGTCTCGCACAGGGCCGCGAAGGCCTGGCTCAGCTCGGCGAGCCGGTTGGCGCCGGTCAGCGGCACAGCGCTCGGCGGCAAGGGCGTACTCGTGTCCTGGAGGCTTTCGACACTCCAGCCGGCGCCCACCGGCGCCGTGGCCAACGCGTCGTAGATCTCCTCGGCTTCTGCCTCGATCAGGGCGATCTCCCGTTCCGGACCCTCCAACGCCGCGGCCAGACGATGGGCCGACTCCAGCCGGGCGCTGTTCAGATGGGGAGAAAGACGCAGCAGGCGGTCCCTGATGTCCGTGGCCCGCTGTATCTCCAGCACCTCGATCCCCGTGAACCAGGACATGCGCAGGGGGGCGACCGCACCGCCCCAGGGCTCGAGGGCATGCCAAAGAGGCTTCATGTGCCGGTACGAGAGCCACGCCCTCCACCGGTCCCCGATCGGCGGCCCGTACTCCGAGATGAAGCACGCCACCGTGGTGATGAGGGCGCCCAGGCCGGCGAAGGGCGGTGCCGCATCCGTGCTCAGCCAGTCCCACCGGTCCGTGCCCGCCCAGCGGGCGCCCACGGCGATGCCTTTGAGGATGGCGAAGCCCAGACTCATGGTGTAGCCCGCCATGAGAGCCACGAGGACCCACCGGGTCCAGCCGGCTCTGAGTTCCCGTATCCAGACCCAGCACATCGTGATCACGGTCAGGGTCGTGGCCGTGTGTGCCGAGAGGTAGAGGGTGATCATTTCCCGGATGTACGGCGAGTTCGCGTAATAGGTGTCGAGGTCGCGGGGCCGTTCGACCGGGGTGTCGCTGAGGGCGAAGAGGACGCAGAAGACCAGCATGATGCCGGCCGTGGCCGCCATCCACATGCGCGTGCGCCGCCGGACCACACCGGGGAGCCCGCCCCTCCAGTGCATCAGCAGCACGAGGGAGGCGCACGAGAAGATCGACAGGATGCAGTAGACGATGAGCGCGCTGATGTTCGGCACGCCCGCGGCGCCGTTGACCGCTTCGACGGTGGGCGGCGCGGCGAAGGCGAATCCCGCTGCGGATGTGGCGAGGATGACGACGAACGCCGGGGTCGTCGGCGAGCCGCGGTCGCGCCAGACGCCCGGGAGTTTCACCGACATCGCCGCGATCATGAGCGCTGCGGGTATGTAGTAGTCCGTCCCGGTCATGACGAGCGAATCCCCAGACTCGCCTGGATTCGGCCGGCGATGCTTCCCTGTGGTGCGAGGCCGGTCCCCGGCTCGAGGTACCCGCGAAGGGCATGGCCCATCAGGAGGCCGAAGGCCTCGGCCTCGTCCTCCTTCCGGTCGATGACGTGAGCGCGGGCAGCCAGGGCGTGGATCTCGGGCTCGCCGAGCGAACCACCCAGGGAGCGGGCTGCGGCATTGACGTTGGCCGGGTGGGAACTGTGTTCCGAACAGTGCCCGTTGAGCACGTGCCAGACCTCATGAGCCAGGATCACCAGCTGGTGGATGGGGCTGGTGTTGCGTTCCACGACGATCACCCACTTGTCCTCCAGTTCGAGGGACAAGCCGCTGGCCGTACCTTCGGGGAACTCCCTGAACAGCAGGTGGAGTGGCCGAAAAGGCGTGCCGTTCGAAGCTTCCTTCTCCGCGAGCCGCTGCTCGACCTGGACCCGCAAGGCTTCGAAGAGGCTGTCGGGATCGGAGGGAAGGGGCCGCTCGATCCCCTCGAGGATCTCGCCGCACAGCCGGGCCATCGGCCGCCTCCCGCCCCCGATCAGTTCGCGCAGCTTCGCTATTTTGATCATGGATACCCCCACGGAATGCTCGTACATCGAAGAGCGGCCGAGCCGCCACGGTCCCGGCGTGGGCCGGGTGGTGGGACTGCTACAGGCTTGCCTTGATGCTGTCGATGAAGAGATGGAGGGCTTCCTCCTGTGCGGGCTTCAGCTTGGCGTTTCCCAGCCGCAGGGCGAGTTTCATCGCCTGAGGGGGAACACGTGGCCCATCGGTCCCGCAGCCGTGGGCGTCGCGAAGCTCGGGGATGACGCGAGTGTTCAGGATTCTGGCCAGGGTCTCCGGCGGCCACTCGAGGAGCAGATTCGACGGCACGTCGAAGAACTTGGACAGCTTGCCGGTGGTCTCCAGGCTCGGTGTGCTGGCCTTCTTCAGGAGGAGACTGAGCCATTGGGGTGTCTTGTCCACCGCTCTGGCGATCTCCGCCGCGCTGTAGGGCCGCAGGCGCTCTCGTCCGATGGAGTCCTTGTCCTTCTTGAGGCGGGTCTCCATCAGGAATTTGATCTTGTCGACGACCGTGTACCGGAACTCGACCTCGGGAAGCCGGCGGCCGGCGAGCAGTGTCTCCACAGCCGATTCGCGCAGGCAGGCTTCGTGGGAGAGTCTCCCGAGGTCGAGCGCATCGGTGCGTTTCATGTCCATCTCGGACAGCAGCTCGTCGAGGATGTCCAGGGTCTCCGCGAGGCGGTCGTACCCATCGCTCATCAACGCTCCAGGCAGCGTGTGAAGGAAAACGTCCAGAGTCGCGGTGCTCCGGCGACCTGCGGGGACACTAGATCACGTCAAGCATGCTTGACGCAATGGTGTCCTGGTTGACGGACGCGGTGCGCGTGTGCGAGATCGCGGCGGCCGGCCGAGCGTTTCTGACGACCCGCCGGAGCCCGTCGACCTCGATGGGAATCCCCTTCTTCTTCGGTCGAGTTGAACGGGCGCAGGGTGCCACGCCGCGTCCTTCGATGTCGCCGACGCAGTGATGCTGTCGAGAGCGTTGGGCAATCGAACGCTGGGCGATCGAACGCTGGGCGATCGAACCGCGGCCCGGTCCTTCACGGGCCCAGGACCACCAGGCCCGTCGGGGTGGTCAGGCTGCCCGGGGGGAGCGATGTGAAGGTGTGGGGGAGCGACAGGCGGGGCCGGTCGGTCTCCGGGACGGGGTCGAAGAGATAGGCCGCGGCGGCCGCCGTGTCACTGACCAGGTGAGGGCCGTCCGCCGCGGCCGAGCCTCCGGTGACCGGGGTACGGAAGAGCTGCCGCAGGTGCCGCAGGGTCTCCGGGGTGACCGGGGCCCGCATCGGTCGGGGCCGATCGACCGCGATCGCCTCCTCCTCGGCGGCGGCCGCCGGGGCGTCCGGGGGGATCGCGCCCGTCAGCAGCAGCGCCAGGAGCACCGGGACGGCCTTGCGACGCAGGGTCTCGGTGGCCGCGCCCAGCCGGTGGGCGTGGCTCGCCGGCAGCGAGAGCGCGAGGCTCCCCGCGGCGTCCCCGGTGGCGATCGGGACCGCCGAGCAGACGACCCCGGGGGAGTACTCGCGCAGGTCGAACACGGGCGCGCCCGGAGCCACCGCGTCCAGGGCGCTGAACAGGACCCTGCTGTCGGTGATCGTCCGCGGGGTGAGCCGCGCGGGCCGGTGCCGGGCCACGTGATCGGCGCGCCGGTCGTGGTCGAGCTGGGTCAGCAGGCACTTGCCGACCGCGCTGGCGTGCGCGGCGGCCCGGAAGTCGACCCACTCCCGCACCGGCGGGGTCGCGGGCCCGTCCGCCATCTGCGTGATCCGGACCTCGCCCTCGGCGTACCGGCCGAGGTACACCGCGGCGCCGGCGCTGTCCCGGGCCAGAGCCAAGGTGCGCTGGAGCTGCCCGGCCAGGCCGTGCCCGCCGGGGGCGGCGAGCCGGTCCAGGGCCGGGCCGCGCCCGTACACCCCGAGCGCCGGGCGCACCGCGTACTCCTCCTCGCACAGCATCGCGAGCAGCGGCCGCAGTTCCCCTTCGGCGAGGCCGGACTCCCGGGCGAGTTGGGCGGCCCGGACCCCGAGCGGGTGCCGTTCCAGGACGCGTACGACGGCCAGCGCGCGGCGCGCCTGCGTCAGCGCTTGGCCCGTTTCCGCCCGGGGAGCGGTCCCGCGGTTCGCCGCCGCCGCCGGCGCCGGCGGGCGCGGCGGTGCGGCGACCGGGCGGAGCGAGGTCACCGGACGCGGCGCCGAGGCCGACACGGTGACGGGATGCGGCAGGAACGCGGCCAGTACTCCCGACAGCCCGGGCCTCGGCAGCGGCACCGGGCCCAGGTCGGGATCCTCCTGCTGGTCGACGTAGCGCAGCACGGCCGCCTGCGTGCACAGCCGGACCTCCCGCAGATCCCGTCGGCCGCCCGGCCGGAAGCCGCGCCGGCCCAGTTCGCGCGCCCAGTGCCGGGCGTCGTGGTGCTCGCCGCGCCGGGAGTGGTCGAGGTAGAGGCAGTACGCGGCCGCGGAGGTCCGCGGGCTCCCGGACCCGGCGGCGAACTGCCACCAGAAGCGGGCCCCTTCGCGCAGCCCGGCCAGGTGCAGCAGACAGCCGAAGACGACTGCTCCGGCCAGGTCGGTGTGCCCGTCGGCCAGGAAGGAGTCGAGGTGTGCCCCGGCCTTGGGCGCGCACGCGGAGGCGAGGCAGACGGCCTTGAGGTCGCGGCGGGCCCGTTCGGCGTCGAGGGGGCAGTCCCGGGCGGGGTCGCTCCAGCCGTGCACCGAACGGCGCCGGGCGCGGTGTCCGGAGGGCGGGTGCGGTGTGGCGCGCAGCAGCCGGGCCTCGGCGGCGCCGAGGTCGTAGTGCCGGTAGCGGTCGCGGACGCCCGCCCGGGCGAGGAACTCGGCCAAGGAGCGGGGGATCGGGTCGCCGTCCTGTCGCTCCTGCCGTTCGTGGCGCCTCATGACTCGGCTGATTCGGGTGACGCGGCCGCTCCGGGCGATGCGTCCGCTCCGGGCGATGCGTCCGCTCCGGATGACGCGGCGGACGTGGCGAGCAGGCGGGCGAGCCGCCGGTGGGCCTGTCCGAGGTAGGAACGGATCGTGGCCTCGTCGACGCCCATCACGGCGGCGGCCTCACCGGGCGTGCACTGGAGCCCGTACCGCAGGAGCACGGCGTCACGTTGCCGCTCGGCGAGCCGGGAGACGGCGGAGTAGAAGCGGATGGTGTCGGTCAGCACCTCGTACCGGTCGGCGTGGGCCTCTTCGAGGGCGGCTTCGAAGGCGCTGATGTCCATCGGCTCGGGGCGCTGCTGCCACGGATGGCGCCGGCGCTGCCGGTGCACCAGGCAGTGCTTGAGGACGGTCCAGGCGTAGGCGTCGAGACGGTCCATGTGGAGCATCCGCAGCCACTCGCCCATGATCGAGTCGAAAGCGGCGTCCACGGCCTCCTCCGCCGCCGCGTCGGAGCCCAGCTGCAGATACGCGAAGCGCATGTACGCCGGCCGCCGATTGGCATGGAAGGCCCAGTACGACAGGCGCGCCGTCGGATCCCACTGGCTCATGGGAGTCGGCCGCCGACGCCGGCTCGGTAGTCCCACGGCCCCACCGGACTCCTCCGGTCCGCCATCGTTCACCGCTCCACCTCATCCCCTGTGCGCTGAACAGGAAAGCAGCGCGGGCGCACTCGGAGGGCGCAGAGAAGAAACCTGGAAGCAATGCGTCGTGGATGATCGACCTGTGATCGATCTCGATCACACACGGCTCCAGCCAGCACGTATGCATATGCCCGCTGCCGGTGCCGCCGCCGGACCCCGCACCGCCCGACCCCGCGTCCGCCCGCAGTCGGAGCCGCCGCCGGCCCCTGGACACCGGTCGGGTGCGCCGCGGTCCCGCTGTAGCATGGGCCTGATCGCGAGGGCCGTGACGGAGAGGTCACTGCCCTCGCTTTTGCGTTAGTCCACCCATGAACAAATGCGGCGCGTGGCCTCACGGCGGTTCGATACGATGAACCGCACTCACAATCCGTTACGTCACGTTGTACCGCACAGAGGAAATGGAGCATCCGAGGATGGCTCGACACCTGATCACCAGCGCGCTTCCGTACATCAACGGGATCAAGCACCTGGGCAACATGGTCGGGTCGATGCTTCCGGCGGATGTGTACTCCCGGTACCTCCGCCAGCGCGGCCACGACGTCCTCTACATCTGCGCCACCGACGAGCACGGCACCCCCGCCGAACTCGCCGCCAAGGAGGCCGGCATCTCGGTCGCCGAGTTCTGCGCGCAGGCCCACGACGCCCAGAAGGCGGTCTACGACGGCTTCGAGCTGTCCTTCGACTACTTCGGCCGCAGCTCGTCCGCGCAGAACCGCGAGATCACCCAGCACTTCGCGCGCAAGCTGCAGGAGAACGGGTTCATCGAGGAGCGCGCGATCCGGCAGGTGTACTCGCCGGTCGACGGTCGCTTCCTGCCGGACCGCTATGTCGAGGGCACCTGCCCGCACTGCGGCTACGACAAGGCCCGCGGCGACCAGTGCGAGAACTGCACCCGCGTCCTGGACCCCACGGACCTGATCGAGCCCCGCTCGGCCATCTCCGGCTCCACCGAGCTGGAGGTCCGCGAGACCAAGCACCTCTTCCTCCTGCAGTCCAAGCTCCAGCACGAGGTCGAGGCCTGGGTCGCCGAGCACGAGGAGGAGTGGCCGCAGCTCGCCTCCTCCATCGCCCGCAAGTGGCTGACCGAGGGCCTGCACGACCGCGCCATCACGCGTGACCTCGACTGGGGCGTCCCGGTCCCGGCCGACACCTGGCCCGAGCTCGCGGCCGAGGGCAAGGTCTTCTACGTCTGGTTCGACGCCCCGATCGAGTACATCGGCTCGACCAAGGAGTGGTCCGACCTGGACCCGGCGAACCGCGACTACAAGTCGTGGTGGTACGAGGCCGAGGACGTCCGCTACACCCAGTTCATGGCCAAGGACAACGTCCCGTTCCACACGGTGATGTTCCCCGCCACCGAACTGGCCACCCGTGAGCCGTGGAAGAAGGTCGACTACGTCAAGGCCTTCAACTGGCTGACGTACTACGGCGGCAAGTTCTCCACCTCGCAGAAGCGCGGCGTCTTCACCGACCAGGCGCTGGAGATCCTCCCGGCCGACTTCTGGCGCTACTTCCTCATCGCCAACGCGCCCGAGTCCGACGACTCGTCCTTCACCTGGGAGCACTTCCAGGCCACGGTCAACAAGGACCTCGGCGGCACGCTCGGCAACTTCGTGAACCGCGTGCTGACCTTCTCCCGCAAGAAGTTCGGTGACGACGTCCCCGCCGGCAGCCCCGCGGGCGAGGCCGAGGCGAAGCTGGGCGAGCAGATCGCCACGCTGCTGGCCGAGTACGAGGGCCACATGGACGACCTCCAGTACCGCAAGGCCGCGGCCGCGCTGCGCGCCCTGTGGTCGGCCGGAAACGCGTACCTCGACGAGAAGGCCCCCTGGCTGGAGGTCAAGACCGACCTGGAGGGCGCGGCGCTCACCCTGCGCACCGCGATGAACCTGATCCACCTCTACTCGGTGGTCTCCCAGCCGTTCATCCCGGCCTCGGCGCGCGCCATGCGCTCCTCGTTCGCGCTCGCCGACGACACGGCCACCTGGATCACCCCGGAGCAGGCCCGGTCCCTGGACGCGGTGCCGGCCGGTACCCCGTTCACCGTGCCGCCGGTGCTGTTCGCACGGGTCACCGAGGAGGACCTGGAGTCCTACCGCGAGCGGTTCGGCGGCAACCCGGAGGCCTGAGGCCCCCGCGGGGCCCGATGGCAACGGTGTGAGGGGCACGACCCGTCGGGGTCGTGCCCCTTCCGCATGTCCCGGCACGGCCGCCGCCGCCCTGCTGGGCGCCGTCGCCGTACCGCTGCTGCGGCGGCCGGCCGCTTCGGCTCCTTGGCGCTGCCGGTCCTGCCGACCAGGAGGGCATTTCGCCTGATGGCCCCCATGTCTTGGATAGCTGCACTACCCTTCCCGTCGTGGATCCGCTGATCGCCGAAGACCCGAGCCGTATCGGACCGTACCGCCTGATCGCCCGGCTGGGCGCGGGTGGCATGGGCCTGGTCTATCTGGGCCGCTTCGAGGGCGGCCGTACCGTCGCCGTCAAGGTGGTCCAGGCGGAGTTCGCCGGGAACCCCGAATTCCGCCGGAGGTTCGCCCGCGAGGTGGCCGCCGCGCGGCGGGTGGGCGGCAGTTGGACGGCGGCGGTGCTCGACGCCGACACCGAGGCCGCGGTGCCCTGGGTGGCGACGCAGTACATCCCGGGACCCGACCTGCAGACCGTGGTCGCCCGGCAGTTCGGTCCGCTCCCCGAGGACTCCGTACGCACCCTCGCCAACCGCCTCGCCCTCGCCCTGCGGGCCGTGCACGAGGCGGGTCTGATCCACCGCGACCTGAAGCCGTCCAACGTGCTCGTCACCGTCGACGGCCCCCGTGTCATCGACTTCGGCATCGCGCGGGCGATGGACAGCCTGACCGGTGACAGCCTGCACACCCGCACCGGCATGCTGATCGGCTCGCCGGGGTTCATGTCCCCGGAGCAGGTCCGCGGTCTCGAACTGAGCCCCGCCAGCGATGTCTTCTGCCTCGGCGCGGTCCTCGTGTACGCCGCCACGGGGCGCATGCTCTTCGGCGCCCGGGACACCGGGCTGAACGCCCACCTCTTCCGGATCGCCGAGGAGGAGGCGGACCTGACCGGGGTCCCGGAGCCGCTGGTCGAGCTCGTCGGTGCCTGCCTGCACAAGGACCCGGCCCGGCGGCCCACCCCCGAGGAGGTGGCGGCGCGGACGGCGGCGGACGCCGCCGGCGAGTGGCTCCCGGGCGCGGTGCTGGCCGAACTGGGCCGCCATGCGGCGCGGTTGCTGGACTACGCCCCGGCGTCGCCCGTAGGAGCCGGGCCCGGGCCCGGGGCCGGGTCCGGGTCCGGCGGAGCCGGGGCGAGCGAGGCCCGGACCGAGGACACGCCCGCCGAAACGCGGGACCCCCGCCTCGTACCGGCACAGTCCCGCCAGGACGCGGCCCCGTACGGGACGCCGCCCCCGCCACCCGCGTACGCCCCCACGACCCCCGGCCGCTTCGGCCCCGCGGACGGCTTCGGCCCACCCCCGGGCCCCGTTCCCGGCGACCCGTCCGCGGCCCCCGCGCCCCCGCACCCCAGGCGGTGGTGGGGCCTCGCCGTCCTCGCGCTGACGCAGCTGCTGGTGCTGGTCGAGGCGGCGCAGTTCAGCCTGCTGGGGCCGCAGATCCACGCCGCCCTCAACGTTAGCGCCGACGGTTTGAACCCGGTCTTCACCGCCTACCTGGTAGCCCTCGGCGGACTCCTGCTGCTCGGCGGGCACCTCGCCGACCTGCTGGGGGCCCGGCGGATGCTGGTGGCCGGCCTGATCGGTTTCGCGGCGACGGCCCTGTTCGGCGGCGCGGCCTCCGGGGCCGGACCACTGATCGCCTCCCGCGCCCTGCAGGGGGTGTTCGCCGCCCTCCTCGTCCCGGCCGCGCTGTCCCTGGTGGCCACCGGATTCACCGACCCCCGGGAACGCGGCCGGGCCTTCGGGATCTACGCGGCCGTCGCCGCGGGCGGTAGCGCGCTCGGCGTGTTCACGGGCGGGTGGCTCGCCGAGACCCTGGCGTGGCGCTGGGCCCTGTGGTCGATCGTTCCGCTCGCCGTGCTCGCCCTGATCGGCGCGCTCACCCTGCTGCCCGACCGTCCGGGCCGCACCGGCGTCCGGTTCGACGGCCTCGGCGTGCTCCTCGGCACGGCGGGCTCCGCCGCCCTGACCCTCGGTCTCGCCGAGGCCGAGGACTGGGGCCTCGTCCAGACCCTGATCCTTGTCGTGGCCGGCATTGCACTGCTCGCCGCCTTCCTGTGGTGGCAGAGGAGCACGTCCCGCCCGCTGCTCCCGGCGTACGTCCTCGCCGACCGGAGCCGACTCACCTCCCTGCTGGTCGTCCTCGGCACCGGCGTCGCCCTGGTCGTACTCCTCCCCGCCCTGGGCTTCTTCGCGCAGCAGATCCGCGGCCAGGGACCGGCCGCGTCCGGGGCGGCCCACCTGCCGCTCGTCGCCGCCGCCCTCGTGACCGCCACCCAGGTCTCCGCCCGACTGGTGCACCGCGTCGCCCCGCGCGCCCTGATCCTGCCGGGCCTGGTGGCCACGGCCCTCGGGTTGGCCCTGCTGGCCGGGGTGGGCGGCGCGACCACGTACGCGATCGGGGTACTGCCCGGCATGCTGCTCACCGGCATCGGCCTGGGCCTGGCCCTCGTCCCGCTCTACGCCACCGTGACCGACGGGGTGTCCCCGCAGCACGCGGGCGGGGCCGCGGCGGCCCTCGGCGTGGCCCACCACCTGGGGCAGTCGATCGGCGGGGCGGTGCTCGGCACCGTCCTGGTGAGCCGCCTCCAGCAGGTCTCGGACGACACCGATGTGTTCGCCCGCCTGCTGGACGCCTACACCACCACCCTCTGGTGGGCGGTCGGCGCCGTCCTGCTCGCGGCCCTGCCGGCCGCCCGGCTGATCAGGTCCCGGGCCGGGCGGCGGGACGCCGACCAGGCGGTTCGGTTCTGACGGCGCGCCGCTCGTCATACCTTCCGGATGGACGACGGACGACGGAGCGGTGGCGGCGGCGCGGTATCGGCCGGCCGAACAGGGCGTCGGCCCGGTGCGCGGCGGGTGGGTGCGCCACGAACGAGGGAACCGCCGTCGCGCCGGCGTCGGCACCGCAACTTTCAGCATTGCGCGGAATCCTTGATCATCTTGGTGCCGTAGCGGGTTACGGTGGCGCCTGCCACATGCCATCCACCGTTTGAAGGGGTAACTTCGTGAGCGCATTTGACGGTTCGCAATCGGCGCCGACCGCACGGCCCGGAGACCTTGAGCAGCTACTGGTCACGGCAGCGGATCTGGCCGACGCGCGCCTCGACGATTTCACTGAGCTGGCGTCGCCCTCGTCCGACGAGGACCCGCCGCCGATGACCGGTCCGTCCCCGGAACTCACGGCCCTGCTGAACAAGGCGTTCAACGACAAGGCCGCGAGAGAGGTCAGGACCTCGTTCATGAACGCCGACTCCTCGATAGTCGTCGACGAGGGGGTCTCGGAGCGGGCAGCAGGGGCTGCCGTGGCCTGGATGGCCGACATGCGGCAGGTGTACGCGCAGTGCGCCGCTTGGACGATGAGCATCGGCGATCAGCAGATCACCATCCAGGTGGTGGATCCGGCCGATGATCCGAGCGAGCCGCTCAAGGTGGAGCAGAGGTTCGGTGACGAGGCCTTGATGCGTACGATGCTCGCCGGTCCGGTCGGGCAGCAGGCCCAGATCACCACCCTTCTGGTGCGCGACGGTGACCGGGCTCTGGAACTGACGTTCCGTAGCTTGGCAGGCGAGCCCGGTGGGTCCGAGGCGGCGCGGCTCGCCACCGCGATGTCGAAGTTCCTGGAGCTGGCCCCGGCAAAGTTCCTGGGTCTGCAGCTCGGCTAGGGGCTGTTGCGAAGCGGATCTCGTTGGTTGACGATCACGTCCTGTGGGATGTGGGGATTGACGAACGGCCGGTGGGCCCGGCTCGAGCCGTTGCTACCGACGGGCATCGAGCCGGGCCGTCCGCAGGTGTGGACGCGCCGACAGCTGATAGACGGCATACGGTGGCGGACTCGGACCGGCGCCCCCTGGCCGGACGTGCTCGAACCCTACGGGCCGTGGGACCGGGTCTACGACCTGTTCCGCCACCGGCAGCGAGACGGGACATGGGCCGGGCTCACCAGCACGCCGCGGGGGCGGCGAAAAGGGGGACCTCCAGAAGGAGCCGCCTGGTGGAGTCTTCGTCGAGCCGGCCGACTACGGGCTCGGACGTTCCTGTGGCGGGCTGACCAGCAAAATCCACCTCGCTGCCATCGACGAGTGGTTGTGACCAGCACTTCCGCAAGAGGCCCTAGGCCTCCTGGCCCGGCAGGTGGGCCAGGACCGCCGGGATCCGGCGTCCCTCCGGTCGGGTGTGATCTCCGACGGTCCGTCACATCGCCGCGCCGAGCGCCAGGAAGCCGCAGATCAGCACGAGGAGGATGGCCAGCAGGGGCCAGACGAAGCGCAGGTACTTGTCGTAGCCGACCTTGGCCAGGGCGACACCGCCGATGGTCACCGCCGAGGTGGGGACCCACAGGTTCATCCAGCCGCTCGCCGACTGCCAGGCCGTGACCACCAGCGCGCGGGAGACGCCCGCGAAGTCGGCGAGCGGGGCCAGGATGGGCATGACGAGGGTGGCGTGGCCCGAGGTGGAGGGGATCAGGAAGGCCAGCGGGAGGTTCACCAGGAAGACGATCACCGCGAAGAGCGCGGACGAGGTGCCCTTCACCGAATTCTCGATCGAGTGCAGGACGGTGTCGGTGATCCTCGAGTTGTTCATGATGACCGTGACCCCGCGCGCCAGCATGATGACCAGGGCCGGAGAGATGAAGTCGGCGGCCCCCTGGATGATCGTGGCGCTGATCCTCGCCTCGCCCATCCGCGCCACCACTCCCACGAGCACCGCCGCGCACAGGAACAGCGCCGAGAGCTCCGGGAAGGACCAGCCCAACTCCCAGGCGTACGGGGCCGCGTCCGCCTCGCCGGTGAGCGCGCCGGCCCAGGGGACCACCGAGAAGATCATGAAGCCGAAGACCAGGGTGACCAGGACCAGCACCAGCTTGTGCAGCCGGGTCAGCTCCGGGGCCACTTCCTCGGCTCCGGTCGCCTTCTGTTCGCGGTCACCGGGGAGGAACCCGCACACGGACCTGGCCGGGTCCTTCTCGACGCGCTTCGCGTACCGGACGACGTAGAGGATGGTCACGGCCGTCAGGACCACCCACATCACGAAGCGCAGCGCGATGCCGTCGCCCAGCGAGATGTCGGCGGCCGCCGAGGCCACGCCCGTCGCGAAGGGGTTGACGGTGGAGCACAGGACCCCGATCCCGGCGCCCAGGATGGCCGAGCCGACGGCGACCATCCGGTCGTAGCCGAGGGCCAGCATCATCGGTACCAGCAGACCGTAGAAGCCGAGGGTCTCCTCCGCGAAGCCCTCCACGGTGCCGAGGACCGAGAACACCAGCATCACGGCGGCGATCAGCAGGGTGCCGCGGTCGCGCAGCCGGTGGGCGAGGCGGGCGATCCCGCGGTCGAGGGCGCCGGTGGCGAAGACGACGGTGATGAACGCGCCGATGGCGAGGACGAAGAGGAAGACGCCGGCGCTGCCGTACAGCTCCCCGCTGAAGGTGGGGCCGACCTCTCCGGTCTTCTCGTCCCGGATGCCGTAGAGGCCGTTCACGGGGGCGAGGAAGAGGTCGTTCAGCCGGTCGACGAAGCTCTGGGTGTCCGGGACCCGGTGGTAGGTGCCGGAGATGGGGGCACCGCTGTCGTTGCGGTCGTACGTGCCGGCCGGTACGAGGAAGGCCAGCAGCCATACCGCCACCGTGACCACGGCCAGCACGGTCAGCGCGCTCGGGAAGCGGAATCCTCTGCCGGCGGGCTCCTCGGGTGCCGGGGACGGGGCCGGATCGGCGGGAGCCGGGGGAGCCGGGGGAGCCGGGGGAGCCGGGGGAGTCGGGGGAGCCGGGGGAGCCGTGCTCAACGGGTGCCTCGGCTGTCCGGTTCCATCCGCCACCATCCCTGAGAGGGTCCGCTCCTCCGATCATGGAGTGGGGGAGCGGCGGGTGCCGTGGTGGGCTGCGCCTGCCGGGTGAACCGGGCGCGACGGCGGGTGTCAGCTCCCGGTGCGTACGAAGGTCCGCACCGCGGTGTCGAAGTAGCCGCGGGCCTCGTCGCCCTGGCGGACCGGCGAGGACACCCACACGTCGTACAGCCGGCCGTCCTCCTCCCAGCACAGGTCACGGGTGTGCCGGGGGCCCTCGGTCGGGGAGAAGCCGTCCCAGGTGAACAGCCAGAGGGCGGCCTGCCGGCCGTTCTGCGAGGTGATCACGACCTCGGCGTCCCGGTAACCGGGGTTGGTCCCCGGCCCCTTGGCGTGGGCGCGCTGATGGACGGCGAGCGGGCCGCCCGACTCGGGCTCCGCCACCTTGATGCCGATGCGGAAGGTCTCACCGGGTGACATGTAGAAGATCCGCGGACCTTCGACCTTGCGGGTGAAGCCGAGGGGCACGGCGAGCGAGAAGCCCTCCGGGTCGGTGACGACGTGGTAGCCGGCGGGCGCGGGCTTGTCGTCGGGCGAGGGGGAGTCCGTGCCGGTCCGTTCGCCGGGGCTGGTGGCGGCGGCGGGTGCGGACGGCAGGCCGGCCGCCCCGCCGGTGGACGTCCGCCCACCGCGCTCGCCGTCGTTCATGAGCAGCGCCGCGGAGACGCCCGCCCCGGCGATCGCGGCCACCAGCAGACCGGCGATCAACGCCGCCCCCGGCCGCCGCCTACCCGGTCCGCGTACGGGCGCGGGCGCGGGAGCGGGGGCCGATACGGGAGCCGACACGGGCGTCGGCGCGGACACCTGGGCCGCCGCGGGGTGCGTCGGGCTGTGCGGAACTGGGGTGTGCGGGAACGCGGTCTGCGGGAGCGGAGTCGGCGGGCCGGGGTTCGGCGCGGCCGGGGTCTGCGCGGCCCGGGGCTGCGGGGCGGAGTACGGCGCGGTGGGGTTCGGCGCGGCCGGGGCGGACCGGGTCGGGGTGTACGGCGCCGCGGCCGCCTCCGCGCAGGCCCGCAGCAGTTCCTCGGCCCGCTCCGCGCCGATGCGCGCGGCCGGATCACGCTCCAGCAGACCCCGTACCACCGGCAGCAGCGGTCCGCACGTCTCGGGCGGCCGGATCTCGTCGAAGACCACCGCGTGCAGGATCCCGCCGAAAGAGTCCCGCCGGAAGGGCGAGGTACCGCTGAGGGCCGCGCACAGCAGGGCGCCCAGCGACCATAGATCGGCCGCGGGTCCCGCCGGCGTCTGCCCCGACATCCGCTCGGGCGCGGTGTATTCGGGGGAACCGACGAAGGACCCGGTGGTGGTCAGCGTCGTGGCACCCGACACCTGGGCGATGCCGAAGTCGGTGAGCACGGGCCGCCCGCCCGGCGCTTCCAGAAGGACGTTCGCCGGCTTGATGTCCCGGTGCAGCACCCCGGCCGCGTGCGCCGCGCGCAGCGCGCCGACCAACGCGATGCCGATCCGGGCCGCCTCGGCGACGTCCACCGGTCCGGTCCGGGAGAGCCGGTCGGCGAGGGAGCCGCCCTCGACCAGTTCCATGACGATGTACGGGAGTTCGCCGTCCTCGACGATGTCGTGCACCACGATGATGTGAGGGTGCTTGAGCTGCGCGGCCGCCCGCGCCTCGCGGAGCGTGCGCTCACGCTGGTGCCGGGCCTCCTCCTCGGACAGTGCCGGGTCGAGCGCGACCTCCTTCACGGCGACGTTCCGGCCGAGCAACTGGTCGGTGGCACGCCACACGATGCCCATGCCACCGCGTCCGAGCTTGGCGTCCAACCGGTAGCGCCCTGCGATCAGCCGGGCGTTCGCCCCCTCGGTCCCCATGGCGACATCATGCCGCATCCGCGATGAGCACCCGTTCGCGGCGTGTCGAACCCGCCCCTTGATCGTTTCTTCACCGGTAGCCCTTACTTCTGCTGCGGATTTCGGGAGGCGTGCGGTGACCGCTTGGCAGTACTTCGCCGGGGCGGGCCTGGTGGCGGCGCTCTGCCCGTTGCAGGGCCATGTGGCCGTCGCGGGCGAGGACGACGGCGACGGCTACGGTGCCCGCGTCGACCTGTGCGTACCGGCGGGGCAGCCGGAGCGGCCGGTCTTCCGGCCGCCGTCCGGGCGGCCCTCCGTCCGGGTGGTCGTGCCCGGCGCCGAGCGGCCGACCGTGCGTCACCCGGGGCGCCCCGCGCAGTCCGCCGTGCCGGCGGGGCGACCCGTGCGGCCGGCCCGGCCCGCGCCGCAGAGCCCGCCGGGCAGGGCGGCGGAGCCTTCCGCGGAGGCACAGGCCGGGGAGTCGGAGCCGCCGGAACCCGCGGCGGCTCCCGAGGGCCGGCCCGTGCCGGCGTCGGCCGACGCACCCGCCCCGCCCGCGGCCGGAGCCGCCCTCGCCCGGGTGAGCACCTTCCACGTGCGTCCGTACCGCGCGGTGGCCCTGGAGCGGCGCAACCCGGGCGGGATGTCCACCATGATGCTGATGGTCGTCGTCACCACCCCGGCCGTACTCGCCGCCGCCGCCCTGCGCCCCCGCTCCAAGAGCCGCGGCTGACCGACGCCGCCGCTCCCCCTTCGCCTGCTCGACCCACGTCAACCACGTCAACCACGTCACGCACGTCAACCACGTCGACCGCGACGACCACGTCCACCGACGTCACCCACCGACCCACACCGGGAGAATCCACGTGTCCGAATGGCTGGTCCTGGCCATCGCCATGGCGCTCGTCTGCGCCCTCGTCCTCGCCATCACCACGATCCGGCACCGCCGGGCCGCCGACGACGAGGACACCAGCGAAACCCCCGATGTCATCGAGTACATGACGATGATGGTGGGCGTGGTCTACGCGATCGTGCTGGGCCTGGCCATCGCGGGTGTCTGGGAGGCGCGCGGCGCCGCCGAGGACAGCGTGCGCCGTGAGGCCCAGGCCCTGTACGAGGTCACCCAGCGCGCCGACGTCTACCCGACGGCCGTCCGCGACCGGATCCGGGGCGAGGTGGACGCGTACGTCTCCCACACCGTCGCCGTGGACTGGCCGCTGCTGACCTCCGGCGACGGCGCCTCGACCGAGGGCGCCGCGCTGCTCGGCAAGCTGCGTACCGACGTCACGCACCAGAGCCCGACCAACGAGCTGCAGGCGCAGGCCTACCAGCCGCTGCTGGACCACATCGCGGCCGCCGACGACGCGCGGCACTCGCGGACGCAGAGCTCCGAGTCCACCCTGCCGGGGGTGGTGTGGTTCGGGTTGCTGGTCGGCGGGCTGGTCACGGTCGGGCTGATCTTCACCCTGCAGATCCGGCGCTCCGGGCGGGAGTTGCTGCTCGCCGGACTCTTCAGCGCGTTGATCGTGTTCCTGCTCTTCATGGTGTGGAGTTTCGACGCGCCGTACGGTCGGGAGGGGATCGATTCGGCGGGGCCGTTCCAGGACCTGTTCCCGGCCACGGCGACGGCGGCCGTGGCCGCCCGCTGAGCGAGGGTGACGACCGACTCGTCGCCGTCGCCGCTACACGCGCACCGCGCGCCGGACCGCCTGCACCACCGGCGAGTGCCGTAGCGCGTGCGAGATGCGCAGCAGGTCGCGGGGACCGTCCGAGGTGTCGAGGACGGTCTCCTCGTCCCCTCCGATGATCATTCCGTCGGGGTCGGCGGAGCGGGCCCGTACGGCGGCCGCGACCATCGCGGCCTCGGCGACGGCGCGGGCCGTCTCCTCGTCGGCGCCCTCGGCGACGGCGCTGTCGTAGGCGTCGTCGCGCAGCCCCTTGTCGAAGTACGGCCCGAGGTGCAGGAACCCGTCGTGGATGTCCGACTCGCGTTGGATCACCCGCAGTTCCGCCGCGGACCACCAGGCCATCGGTACGGAGGGCGTGCCGATGGGCGCGGAGATCTGCACCTCGTGCCAGAGCGGGCCGAGTCGGCGGTAGGTGGCCCAGATCTGCCAGTGGTCCGACAGCCGCTGGCAGACGAGCGGGACCACGAAGCCCATCGCGCTGATCAGCGCCCCGAGAGAGGCGAGCGGCGGGGCGGCGTAGGTGCTCAGGCCGTCGAGGTCGTGACCGGACCAGCGGGCGACGACCGCGGTCATCTTGGTTCCGTCGTAGGCGAGGTTGAAGATGTAGCCGATGACGATGATCACCAGGCCGACCCGCAGCCAGCCACGGACCTGGAGCGACCAGCGCCAGCACAGGACCACCATCACCACCGCGGCCACCAGGTGGGCCAGCAGGTAGAGGGCGATCATGTGGCCGATGTAGGGCGTGTTCGCGTAGTAGGTGTCGAAGTCGCGCAGGCGCTCGGCCGGGGTCTCACCGAGGGCGAAGAGCACGATCAGGACGACGATCACCGCGCTGTAGCCCAGGATCCAGCGGCGCGAGATGCCTTGGGTCCGTTCGGCGGGTCCGCCCCGCCAGTTGACCATCAGGACCAGGCAGGAGGCGCTGAAGGCGGTGATCAGGCAGTAGACCAGGGGGGCGGAGACGTTGACGATGCCGGTCCAGCGGTTGACGGCCGCGATGGTGGGTGGGGCGGCGAAGGTGAACACCGCTCCGGCCAGGGTCAGCAGGGCCACGACCGACCGAAGGAGCGGATCGCGCCAGTTGTGCCGCAGGGCCGGCAGCTTGAAGGCGAGGGATATCGCCATCGCGGCCGCCGGTATGTAGTAGTCGCTGCCGTTCAACGCTCGTTCCTGTGCCCCCGGTAGCCCAGCGAAGCCTCGATCCGGCCCGCCAATTGATCGCGCTGGACCGGAGCGCGGTGGCTCGCCGATCCGGCCAGCCAGTTCCGACACCGACTACCCAGCAGTAAGCCGAAGGATTCGGCCTCGGTCTCCTCCTGGACGTCGGCGCGGGTGCGGGCGGCGACGCGGCGTACGGTCTCGCCGATGTCGGCCTTGTCGCTCAGCAGGCGCGCGGCGACGGCGGCGCCGTCGACGTGGTGACTGCAGTGGCCGGCCTTCATGTGCCACAGCTCGTGGCCCAGGATGACCAGTTGGTGGTCCGGAGCGGTGCGTTCCTCGATGACCACGAGATCGCGGTCCGCCATGTCGAGCCACAGGCCGCTGGCCGTGTGTGGAGGGAACGAGGCCATCCGGAAGTCCACCCGGCGGCCGCGGTGTCTGCTCATGCCCTCGCAGAGGGCAGCGTAGAGGTCCACGGGTTCCACGGGGGCGGTGAGCCGGATACCGGCCACCAGCTCCCCGCACAACCGCCGCTGCTCTCTGCCTATGCTCACCGTTCTCCCCGTCGGCGCGGATCCGGATCAGGACTCAAGGATCAGACCCAGACTTTCGACTGGGTCAGGATTCATTCGGTTTGACGCTTTCCAGGAGCATGTCCAGCCATTCGGTCACCTTGTCCCGATGCTTGTCGCTGGGCAGTTGGGCGGCGCGCCAGGCGATGCCCCGTACACCGTGGTTCTGAAGGAGTCTTGCCAGCGGATCGCCGGCCGATGCGGCCGAGGCCGGTACGGTTTCCCGCGCCCGCCCCGCGAAGTCCTGGAGCAGCTGTTGCTCCGTCCGCTGGAGCGCGTCGGTGAGGGCGTCGGCGTCGTGCGCCGTGAGGAATCCGGCGTGCACTCCGAAGAACCGCTGGATCGCGTCGCAGTGCTCCATGGTGGGGCGCCGGTCGCCGTTGATCAACGCGCCGGCCTGCTGCCGCGACATGCCGGCGCCGTCCGCGATCTCCTGCTGCGTGTAGCGGCGGCCGTTCGGTTTGACACGGGTCCGCCGTAGCAGGTCGAGGCGCTGGAGGAAGCGGGTCTGCAGATCGGGTTCGCCGGCCGGCCTGCCTTCGAGCAGGGTCCTGACCACGTCCGTGGGTACGCCGGAGGCCTCGGAGAGGCGCCGCAGGTCGAAGACCTGATTGCGGTCGCGGCCCATTTTGCCCGCGAGTTCGGCGACACGCGTGATGGTGGCTGCCAGGGGTGCGTCGGCCACCGCGACGGGAGCCGGGAAGCCGTCTGTCACCAGTGGTTCTCCTAGATCGCGCGAAGTCGGTATGGGCACATGGTCGGCTTCTGGAATCTAGCCGCTCTCGCCCGTAAGGGCTAGAACGTGCCACAGCTGTGGCGGGAATGAGCTGTCAAGAGGCTGGAATTGCCACAATAGTTGACACTCGAATGAAGTCGGTAGCAGGATCGCCACACGGAAATGAAGATCCAGACCGGAGGAGGGGGAGCTCTCAGTGCCACATCTCGCAGCGGTGGGCCCGTCCGATGGACTCGCCCGAGCCGTCGAAGAGCGCCTGACGGGTGAGGAACCCGCCCGCGGTGCCGTGCGGTCGGAGCGACGCAAGGAGATTTTGCGCCAGCGCCGCGAGGAGCTGGGCCTGAGCCAGGAAGACCTCGCCGCTCGACTGCGCATCAGCGTGCGCGCGTACGGGAACTGGGAAAGAGGTCTGGTCAAGGAGTGGACGGACCGCAAACTGCTCGCCCTGGCCGAGGCCTTGGAGATGAGCGAGCGGCAGTGCTTCTGGCTGTTCCGCGTCATGGTGGACCGCGACCCGCCGCCCACGTGGCGGGCCGCCGAGGAGAACCGGCTGCCCGAGGATCCGGCGCAGCGTGACTACCTGTGCGACTACGCGGCTCTGATGGAGTCCGTGCCGTACCCGAGCTTCCTGGTGGACCACCGCTGGGACGTGGCTCTGACCAACTCGGCCTTCGACCAGCTCTTCCGGTCGGTGAGACCGCACCCGACGGCCCTGCCGGACGACAACTTCCTGCGCTTCGTGCTGTTCCACCCGGACGCGGCGGCCGTACTGGAGGACCACGAACCGGCCTGGTGCGTACCGCTGTTGGCCCAGTTCGCGAGCGCGCTGGCCGCCGAACCCGAGGACGAGGGACTGCGCAGCATCCGCCAGGAGGTGGCTCGTGACCCGTTCATGGAGGCGGCCTACCGGTACGGCGTGCCGCACTGGCTGAGCACCCACGGGACCGACGCCGCCGAGCTGGACGGGGCGGTGCGCACCGTGCGTCATCCCGACCCGCGGTGGGGGCTGGTGCGGTGCCGGATGGTGGCCGAGAACAGTCGGATGCTGGGCGAGATGGGGCTGACCCGGATCACCCTGATCCTGTCGACGCCCGCGGGCGCGCCGAGCGGCCCCGTCCGCGGCGGCGGCTTCCCGCAGCAGCAAGGCGCGAGGTTGCGCGCCGTGCCGTCGCCGGTGGAGTGACCGACCGGGGCAGACTGGTGCCCGCCGACGCGTGTCGTGGCTTCCGTGCCACCGCTCGTGTCACCGATCGTGGCATCGGCCGTGATGTCGGCCGTCGCATCGGCTGTGATGTCGGCCGTGGCATCGATCGTGGTGTCGGCTGTGGCATCGACCCGTGGTGTCGGCCGTCACGGCGGCGGCGTCGGCGATAAGGATCTGCGCGGGCGAAAGGCGGTAGGGGCATGCGGCTGACGATCCTCGGCGGGGGTGGCTTCCGGGTCCCGCTCGTCTACGGAGCACTGCTCGGCGATCGCGCCGAGGGCAGGGTCTCCCAGGTGACGCTGTACGACGAGGACCCGGCGCGGCTCACGGCCATGGCCCGGGTGCTCCGCGACCAGGCCGCGGCCGCTTCGGCGGCCGACCCGGCGGTGCGGGCCCCGACCGTCACGGTCACCGGGGACCTCGACGAGGCCCTGCGCGGGGCCGATTTCGTCTTCTCCGCGATCCGCGTCGGTGGCCTGGAAGGGCGCGCCGCGGACGAGCGGATCGCCTTGGCGGAGGGGGTCCTCGGCCAGGAGACGGTGGGCGCGGGCGGGATCGCCTACGGCCTGCGGACCGTGCCGGTGGCGCGCGAGATCGCCCGCAGGATCGCCCGCGGCGCCCCCGAGGCATGGGTCATCAACTTCACCAACCCGGCCGGCCTGGTCACCGAGGCCATGGCCGAGGAGCTCGGCGAGCGGGTGATCGGCATCTGCGATTCCCCCGTAGGCCTCGGCCGGCGCATCGCCCGGCTGCTGGGAGCCCGCCCGCAGGAGGCCTGGATCGACTACGTCGGCCTCAACCACCTGGGCTGGGTACGTGGGCTGCGCATCGGCGGCCGCGACGAGCTGCCCCGGCTGCTGGCCGACACCGAGGCCCTGGAGTCCTTCGAGGAGGGCCGGCTCTTCGGGGCCGCATGGCTGCGCTCGCTCGGCGCGATCCCCAACGAGTACCTGCACTACTACTACTTCAACCGTGACACCGTACGGGCGTACCAGGAGGCCGAGCAGACGCGCGGGGCCTTCCTGCGCGACCAGCAGCGCGGCTTCTACGCCGAGGCCGGCCGGGCCGGGACGCCGGCCGGTGCGGCGCTGGCCGCCTGGGACCGGACCCGGGCCGAGCGCGAAGCCACGTACATGGCCGAGAACCGCGAGGCGGCGGGTGCCCCGGAGCGCGAGGAGAGCGACCTCGAATCCGGTGGCTACGAGCAGGTCGCGCTCGCGCTGATGCGGGCCATCGCCCGGGACGAACGGGCCACACTGATCCTGAACGTCCGCAACGGCTCGACGCTGTCCGTCCTCGACGCCGAGGCCGTCATCGAGGTGCCCTGCCTGGTCGACGCGAACGGCGCCCACCCGATGGGCGTCGCGCAGCTGCCCCTGCACGCGGTGGGGCTGGTGACGGCGGTCAAGGCGGTCGAACGGGAGATCCTGGCGGCGGCCGCGAGCGGCTCGCGGGCGGACGCGGTCAAGGCCTTCGCGCTCCATCCGCTCATCGACTCGGTGGGTGTGGCCCGTCGGCTGCTCGACGGGTACGTGGCGGAGCACCCGGGACTCGCCTACCTGCGCTGATCCCGGCGCGCGCATCCCCCGTACGGCGCAGCGCCGCATGCGCCGCGGCGGGCGCGCTGTGACAGTGCGAGAGTGACCACTGCCCCCGCCGAAGCCGCCGCGCCCCCCGTGATCGACCGGCGGCGGCGCAACGTCATCTTCGGCACGATCATGCTCGGTGTGCTGCTCGCGGCGCTCGACCAGACGATCGTCGGGACCGCGCTGCCCACGATCGTGGGGGACCTGGGCGGCGGCGACCACATGTCGTGGGTCGTGACCTCGTACCTGCTCGCCGAGACCGTGGCCACGGTCCTGGTCGGTAAGTTCGGTGACCTCTTCGGCCGGAAACTGATCTTCCAGATCTCCGCCATCGTCTTCATCAGCGGCTCCTTCCTGTGCGGCTTCTCCGGCAACATGACCTTCCTGATCGTGTGGCGAGGCGTCCAGGGCATCGGGGCCGGCGGCCTGATGGTCACCGCGATGGCGCTGATCGCCGATGTGGTGCCCCTGCGGGAACGCGGCAAGTACCAGGGCATGATCGGCGCCGTCTTCGGGGTCGCCACCGTGATCGGACCCCTGCTCGGCGGCTTCTTCACCGACCAGCTGACCTGGCGGTGGTGCTTCTACGTCAACGTCCCGATCGCGATCCTCGTCGTCATCGCGGCCGCGAAGACCATCCCGACCGTCCGCGCCTCGGGCAAGCCGGTCATCGACTACCTGGGCATCGCGCTGGTCGCCGTCGGCGCCGGCGCGCTGATCCTGGGCACCAGTTGGGGTGGGAACGAGTACCCCTGGACCTCTCCGGTCATCATCGGCCTGTTCGTGGGCGGAGCGATCGCGCTGGCGTTGTTCTGCCTGGTCGAGACGCGCGCCGCGGAACCGACGCTGCCGATGCGTCTCTTCCGCAATCCGGTCTTCTCCGTGTGCTCGATCCTGAGCTTCATCGTCGGGTTCGCGATGCTCGGCGCGATGACGTTCCTGCCGACCTACCTCCAGTACGTCGACGGGGACTCGGCCACGATCTCGGGCGTCCGGACCCTGCCCATGGTCATCGGCCTGCTGATCGCCTCCGTCTTCAGCGGCAACGTGGTGAGCAGGACCGGCCGGTACCGGATCTTCCCGATCGTCGGGAACGCGGTCATGGGCGTCGGCCTCTACCTGCTGTCGCTGATGCACCCAGGGACCGGCACCGTGCTGGAATCGCTGTACATGTTCGTGCTCGGCACCGGCATCGGCCTGTCCATGCAGGTGCTGACCATCGCCGTGCAGAACACGGTCGACTACGCCGACCTCGGCACCGCCACCTCGGGCGTCACCTTCTTCCGTACGCTCGGCAGCGCCTTCGGGACCGCGGTCTTCGGGACGATCTACGCGAACCACCTGGGGCCCGAGCTGAAGGCCGCCTACGGGGAGGCGGCGCGCCTCGCCGGGCAGGATCCGGCGCAGCTGGCCAAGGCGGCGTCCACCCCGGAGGGGGTGCATCGACTCGCCCCCGAGGTCGCCGCCCCGCTGATCGACGCATACGCGCAGGCCCTGCAGACCGTGTTCCTGTATACCGTTCCGGTCGCCGTGTGCGGCTTCGTCGTGGCGCTGTTCCTCAAGCAGGTGCGGCTGCGCGACAGCGCCCGCGCCGGTTCCACGGACATGGGCGACGGGTTCGGCTCACCGGCCACGGCCTCGGGGGACTCGGCCAAGCTGCTGGAGCTGGCCGTCGGCAAACTCGTACGGAACATGGGCGCGGACACGGCGCGGGGGATCGTCGAGGGCTCCGACACCCGGCTGGACATCGCGGGCGCCTGGGCGGTGATGCAGGTGGACGTGATGACCCGGACCATCGGCCACGCGAGCCTCGGACTGATCGCCGGCCGCCGGTCCCTGCCGCCGGAGGTGCTGATCCCCGTCTACGAGCGGATGGCGGACGAGGGTTTCGTCAGCCGCGAGGACGGCTTCGTGACTCTCACGGCGGCCGGGCAACGGGAGGCCGACGTGATTTCGATGGCGTGGGGCGAGTGGCTCAAGGACCAGTTGGAGAAGGACCGGGGGCGGCCGCGGAGCGCCGAACTGCGGGTCGCGGCGGACGCGATCGCCAAGCGGTTGCTCGCGGAGGACCTGGGGGAGGGCAACTTCGCGCCAAAGGTGGTGGTGCGGCGATAGACCCGGGCCCGGAACGGAACCCCGGGGCGCGGTCGCTCGTCATCCCCTTCGAAGCGGTCGGACAGCCGGACCGGCAGCGGGACGACGACCGACGCACGACCGACGCACGACCGACGACGGACGACGGGGGCGCTCGTGAGGGTCACACTGGCCGAAGAGATCATGTTGCTCTCCCTGGACGACGAGTCCGGGGCGGCACGCCAGCGCCAATCGGCGGGTTGGGCGGTGGCGGGCGCACTCCTGCTCGAACTGGTCCTGGCCGAGCGGGTGTCGGTGGCGGGCAAGTACCTGGAGCTCAGCAACACCGAGCCCACGGGGGAAGAACTGCTCGACGGCCGGATCCGGTTGCTGGAGGCCTGGCTGCGGGGGCGCGACAAGCGCCGGGTGACGGACTGGCTGACGAAGGACCAGCCCAAGGCGGTCGGCGCCACCCTGGAGCGGCTGGGGGAGCGTGGGCTGGTGGTGGCCCAGGTGCACAAGGTGTTCGGGGTGTTCCCGCAGCGCCGCTATCCCGAGGCCGACGGCACCGTCGAGAGCGCCCTGCGCGAGCGGCTCCGCGCGGTCGTCCTCGACGGCGCCGAGCCGGACGAGCGGACGGCCGGCCTCATCGCCCTGATCCACTCGGCCAAGCTGCACCGGCTCGCCTTCCCCGACCGGCAGCCCGACGAGGTGACCGCCCGGATGGCGGAGTTGGCCGCCGGCCGGTGGGCGGCCGAGAGCGTCCGGGCCGCCATCCGCGACATGCAGGCCGCGATGGTGACGGTGACCGTCGTGACGGTCCTGACGGCCACCTCTTGAGTCGTCTCCTCGGGTCGCGTCTCCTCGGCCGCGTCTCCTCGGTCGTCTCTTGCGGATCCTGTCGGGATCAGGGAGCGGTGCCGGGGCCCGCGAGCGGGTAGGCGTACGAGGGGACGGGCGGCAGCGTGGTGAGGTCCGGGCGCCAGGCGCGCAGCACGGCCGCCGACGGGACGTAGAGGGCCGAGGGGATCTCGTCGGGGGCGAACCACCGCCAGCGGGCGATCTTGTGCGGCTCGGTGACGGCCGGGACACCCTCGGCCGAGGTGGTGACGGCGGCTGCCGTCAGCCGGGTCACTCCGGCCTGCGAGTCGATCTGCACGGACAGGATCCGGATCGACTCGGGGGCCGCCCGCAGATCCGTCTCCTCGGCGAGCTCCCGGGCGGCGGCGCGCTCGAAGCCCTCCCCGGGGTCGACCTTGCCGCCGGGAAGCTCCCAGCGGCCGTCGTGGGCCTGGCCGAGCAGCACCCGGCCGTCCGTCGCCAGGACGACGAGTCCGACGCCGACGACGGCATGAGGCTGCGGCGCGGCGCGCTCGGGGCGTTCGCCAGGGGTGGTCATGGACGTCCTTCCGATGCAGGGGTGGGCCGGGCCCGAACGTGGATCCGCTCGCCCTGGGGGCCGAAGAGGCTGAGGAACTCCGCCGGCTCGGGGCCCGCGTTGAAGAAGGCGTGCGGGGTGCGCGTGTCGAACTCGGCGGCCTCGCCCGGACCGAGGACGAGGTCGTGCCCGCCGAGCAGCAGGCGGATGCGTCCGGCGAGCACGTACAGCCACTCGTAGCCCTCGTGGACCTGCAGCTCCGGCTCGGGCGGCGGACCTTCGAGGGGCGGGAGGATCTGCTTGAAGGCGTGCACCCCGCTGAATTTCCGGGTCAGCGGCACATAGGTGCTGCCGTGCCGGACGAAGGGGCGGGGGCGGATCCGGGGGTCCCCGGTCTCCGGGGCGCCGACCAGCTCGTCGAGCGCCACCCGGTGCGCCCTGGCCAACGGAAGCAGCAGCTCCAGCGTCGGCCTGCGCTGTCCGGACTCCAACCGGGAGAGGGTCGAGAGCGAGATGCCGGTGCTCTCGCTGAGCTGGGCCAGCGTGGTGCCGCGCTGTCTTCGCAGGGCGCGCAGCCGCGGACCCACGGCGGTGAGCACGTCGGCGAGTTCCTCGTCCTGTTCCTCGGTGGCCATGGATCCATTTGCCACTTCGGCAAGAACATTTGTCAAGCGGGCCGGCGTGGGCGGACCCTCACAGGTATGGACGACACAAGCGACAACTCCTTCGACGTGGTGGTCGTGGGTGGCGGGGCCGCCGGGCTGGCCGGGGCACTGACCCTGGTGCGGGCCCGCCGTTCGGTACTGGTCATCGACTCCGGCAGCCCGCGCAACGCCCCGGCCGCGCACATGCACGGATACCTCGGGCAGGACGGGGAGAGCCCCGCCGCGCTGTCGGCCAAGGGGCGCGCGGAGGTGGCCGGCTACGGCGGGGAGATCCGGCCGGGCACGGCCGTGGCCGCGGACCGGCTGCCCGACGGGAGCTTCCTGGTGCGCTGCGGCGACGGCACGACCGTCCGGGCGCGCCGGCTGCTGGTCGCCACCGGCCTGGTGGACGAGCTGCCCGCCGTGCCGGGCCTCGGGGCGCGCTGGGGGCGGGACGTGCTGCACTGCCCCTACTGCCATGGCTGGGAGGTCCGGGACCGGCCGATCGCGGTGCTGGCCGACGGGCCCCTCGCCCTGCACCAGGCCCAGCTCTGGCGGCAGTGGAGCGAGCGGATCACCCTGCTCGCGCACACCTGGCGGCTCACCGCCGAGGACCGGGAACTGTCAGCCGCCCTCGGGGTCCGGGTCGTCGAGGGCGAGGTGACCGGCCTCGTGGTCCAGGAGGACCGGCTGACCGGTGTGACCCTGGCCGGCGGCGCCGTGGTGGAGTGCGGGGCATTGGTGGTCGCCCCGCGGTTCACCGCCCGCTCGGGTGTCCTGAGCAGCCTGGGCCTGCCGACCGTCGTCATGGAGCGGGACGGCCTGGCGATCGGCACCTGCGTGGAATCCGATCCGGACACCGGGGCCACCGCCCTGCCCGGGGTCTGGGTCGCGGGCAATGTGACCTCCCCGCTGGAGAAGGTCCCGGGCGTGGCCGCGCAGGGGGTGCGGGCGGCGGTGGCCGTCAACACCGACCTGATCGAGGCCCAGACCCGGCGGGCCCTGGAGGCCTACCGCGCCCGGGTCGCCGTGTGAAGGACTGCGCGCGTGAGGGGTTTCGGTCCTGCTCGAGCGATTGTCGGACATCTGTGCGGGTTTCGGTCGGCCCTCGTTCGCGCAGGCTCTGAGCGGTGTGATCGTCGTACGGTCCAACGGTTCGGGGGGACGCTCCATGGCACATGTGCTGGTCATCGGCGGAGGTGTCGCGGGGGCCGCCACCGCCCTGCTCGCGGCGCGGCGGGGACATACGGCGGAGCTCTTCGAGCGCGATACGCGGGCCCCGGGCACGGCGCTCGACCGTGACTTCTTCGGCTGGCGGCGGCCGACGGTACCGCAGGCGGCCCAGCCGCACGTGCTGCTCGGGGCCGCTCGCAACGTTCTGCGCGGCGATCTGCCCGACGTCCATGAGGAGATGCTTCGGCTCGGCGCCCGCGAACGGCACGAGCTGGACTGGTTCGACGTACGTCCGCCCGCGCGGCCCGGCGACGAGGACCTGGTGATGCTGCAGGCCCGGCGCATCGTGCTGGAGAGCGCGCTGGCCACGGCGCTGCGCGCCGAACCGGGGGTGGTCGTCCGGTACGGGGAGCCGGTGGGCGGGCTGATCACGGCGCCGGGCTCGTCGGAGGGCGCCGGGATCCAGGTGACGGGAGTGACCACCGAGGCCGGGAGCTACCCGGGGGACCTCGTCGTGGACGCCTGCGGGCGGCGCGGAGGCACCGAACGCAGGCTGGCCGAGGCCGGCAGCCGGCCGGCGGTCGTGGAACGGCACCGCACGGGGCTCGCGTACTTCTGCCGCTGGTACCGGCTGCCCGAGGGCATGGAGGAGGGGCCGCGCCGGCCGTGGGCGGTGACCGGCGGACCCTTCGCCGGGTGCGCCGTCTTCCCGGCCGACAACCGGGTGTTCGCCGTGACGCTGTTCGTGCACACCACGGACACCACGCGCTCGGCCCTGCGCGACCCCGCCGTCTTCGAGGCGGCGGCCCGCGCCTTCCCGCCCGGCGCGGCCTGGCTGGGACTGGGTGCCGAGCCGCTGTCGGGAATCCTGGCCACGGCGAGCCTGGACAACCGGTGGAGCGCGCTGGTCGACGAGGCGGGCCCGGTGGTGACCGGGCTGGTACCGGTCGGGGACGCGATCACGCACACCAACCCGACCCTCGGGCAGGGCACCTCGCTCGCGCTGTGGGCGGCGCGCAGGGTGGCCCGTACAGCGCACCGGGACCCGGGATCGGCGCGGTACGCCGCCGATCACCACGCGTGGGCGGAACGGACGCTGAAGCCGTGGTTCGACTTCCAGGTGGTCGCGGACGCGGCGATCGGCGAGCGTTTCGCCACCCGGGCGGTGCGCGGCGGGACGGCGCGCGAGGTGTCCGCGCTGTTCGACTGCGCGCTGGAGGATCCGGTGGTGATGCGGGCGCGGGCGCGGGTGCGGCACCTGGCGGAGCCGCCGGAGCGGGCGTACGCGGATCCGGAGATCCGCGCCCGGGTGACGCGATGGCTGGCGGCTCGGCCGCACTACGCGCCGAACGTGGCGGGGCCGGACCGGGAGGAGTGGGAGAAGCTGACGGCGGGCTGAGGCACCGCCCGGTCGGGTGGCCGCTCGCTCAGTCGGACGCGGTGTCGGCGTCCGGGCCGGCGTGGGCGTCGGTGTGGGCGTCGGTGTGAGGGTCGGCGGTGGGTTCGGCGGTGGGTTCGGCGGTGGGGCCGAGGCCGAGGACCTCGGCGAGGTCGTAGCCGACGACCTCCTCCAACTGGGCGTAGGTGCAACTCTCGGGCGTCCGGTCGGCCCGCCAGCGGTGGAACTGCGCGGTGTGGCGGAAGCGGTCCCCCTCCATGTGGTCGTACTTCACCTCCATGACCCGCTCGGGTCGCAGCGGTACCCAGGACAGGTCCTTCTTGCCGGTCCAGCGGCTCTGCGCGCCGGGCAGCCGGGCGCTCTCGTGGGCGGACTCCTCGGCCCATGCGGCCCACGGGTGGCCGGTCGGGTCGGGCATCCGCAGGGGTTCGAGTTCCTTCACCAGCTCGGCGCGGCGCTTCATGGGGAAGGCGGCGCACACCCCCACGTGCTGGAGGACGCCGTGGGCGTCGTACAGGCCGAGCAGCAGTGATCCGACAATCGGACCGCTCTTGTGGAAACGGAAACCGGCGACGACGACGTCGGCCGTACGTTGGTGTTTGACCTTGAACATGAGGCGGGCATCGGGCCGGTAGCGGAGATCGAGCGGTTTGGCGATCACCCCGTCGAGCCCGGCGCCCTCGAATCGCTCGAACCACTCCTGCGCGAGCGCGGGATCGGTGGTCGCGGGCGCGAGATGAACGGGGGGCCGAGCGGTGGAGAGGGAACGCACGAGGGCGGCACGGCGGTCGGCGAGCGGGCTGTCGAGCAGCAAGACGTCGCCGAGGGCGAGCAGGTCGAAGGCGACGAAGCCGGCGGGCGTGGTCTCGGCCAGCAGGGCGACGCGGGACTGCGCGGGATGGATGCGCTCGGTCAGTCGGTCGAAATCGAGGCGCCCGCCGTGAACGATGACGATCTCGCCGTCCATGACGCAACGGGTCGGCAGGTTGTCCTTCAGAGCGGTCACCAGCTCGGGGAAATACCTGGTCAGGGACTTTCCGGTGCGGCTGCCCAGCTCGATCTCATCGCCGTCGCGATACACGATGGCCCGGAAGCCGTCCCACTTGGCCTCGTACTGCATCCCGGGCGGGATCTTCGCCACGGACTTGGCGAGCATCGGTTTCACGGGCGGCATCACTGGCAGATCCATGCCTTCGATTCTGCGGTGGTACGTCCGGACCCGCCCGGTATGCGCGCGGGACCGGGCCCGCCTACCGTGGCCCACATGGGTGCTGCCGGTAATGCGATCGAGCTGGACGCGGGCGGGCGGACGGTACGGCTGTCCAGTCCGGACAAGGTGTACTTCCCGGAGCGCGGCCTCACCAAGAGGCAGGTGGCGGAGTACTACCTGGCGGTGGCACCCGGCATCACGCGCGCCCTGCGCAACCGGCCGACGACCCTGGAGCGCTTCCCGGACGGGGTCGAGGGCGAGTCCTTCTTCCAGAAGCGGGCGCCGAAGAACCTTCCCGACTGGATTCCCACCGCCCACATCGCCTTCCCGAGCGGCCGGACGGCCGACGAGATCTGCCCGACCGAACCGGCCGCCGTCCTGTGGGCGGCCAACCTGGGGTGCCTCACCTTCCATCCCTGGCCGGTGCGGCGCGAGGACACCGACCACCCCGACGAGCTCCGGATCGACCTGGACCCGCAGCCGGGCACCGACTACCACCACGCGGTGGCGGCCGCCCACGAACTACGTGCCCTGCTGGAGGAACTGGGCCTGCGGGGCTGGCCCAAGACCTCGGGCGGCCGCGGGCTGCACGTTTTCGTGCCGATCGAGCCGCGCTGGACCTTCACCGAGGTCCGCCGATGCGCCATCGCCCTCGGCCGGGAACTGGAGCGCCGCATGCCGGGCAAGGTCACGACGGCCTGGTGGAAGGAGGAGCGCGGCGAGCGGATCTTCGTCGACTACAACCAGACGGCCCGCGACCGAACGATCGCCTCCGCCTACTCCGTCCGCCCCCGCCCGCACGCCCCGGTATCGGCGCCCCTGCGCTGGGACGAGGTGGACGACGCGGAACCCCGCGACTTCGACATCGTGACGATGCCGGCGCGCTTCGCCGAACTGGGCGACCTGCACGCGGACATGGACGAGCACGCCTTCGCCCTGGACGCCGTACTGGAACTCGCGGCCCGCGACGAACACGAGCACGGCCTCGGCGACATGCCCTACCCCCCGGACTACCCGAAGATGCCGGGCGAGCCCAAGCGCGTCCAGCCCAGCCGGGCGAAGCACGAGGACTGACGGGCGTTCGGTCGGCCACCGCCGCCCTCCGATCCGGCCTCGCTCAGACCGGGGAACGACAGATTCGCGACGATCGATGACGGGTCGTCACAGGACCTTGTACGTCAGCTCGTACAGAGCCAGGGAGAGCGCGCCGATCGCCTGCGTCCGTTCGCCGAGGCCCACCTCCGAGGGGATGATCTTCGCCCCTCCGATGAAGCTGGACTGGCCGGCCGCCTCGTTCACCTCGTGCAGGACGATGTCGATCGGCGCCTGATTGACGAACGGTACGAACCGCTCGTCGAATTCGAACACGTCCCCGACGCGCATGCGTACCTTTTCGAAGGTGCCGCCGTCACCCCTGCCGACGAGGATCTCGTCCGCGCCGTCCGGGTCCTGCACCCTTTTCGCCTCCAGGAACAGAAGCTTGGCGAAAGCCGCACCTGCCATGTCGATCCTCCTGTGTTTCCAGGTTCTCCAACCTATTTTCAGTGGTAACACACATATATGGGCGACGGGCGTGCCCTGAGACCCGCTCTGCCGTGTGGCATGGCTGACCCGCTGGCCAGAGCGTGTTGACGTGGTTTCAGGTCCACCGGTTCGGCCGTTGCCTGATCGGCGTAGCGAGCCTTGGCGCCGGCGTGATGGGCGAGGCGGCGTTCGACGGCCTGGTGCGGATGTCGACCGACCCGGTGGAGGTGAGGCCGAACGGCCTTGTTGAAAGCCGTACTTCGCGGTGGCCGACTGTGTCGCGGCGGCGGCGCGCCCGGGCCATGACGTGGTGTTGATCAGTCGTTGATCGGACGTCCATCCGCGGCGGTAAGTATCACCGGCATGTCGATTAATACCACTGCCGCAACCACTGACACCGCTTGGTACGACCTCGCCCTGTGCGCCCAGACGGGCCCCGGCTTCTTCTTCCCGGAGCCCGGCTCCTCGCTGCGCGACGCGAAGCGCCTGTGCGGTGCCTGCGAGGGGCGGGCCGCGTGCTTGGAGTACGCCCTGGCCAATGACGAACGCTTCGGAGTCTGGGGCGGCCTCTCGGAGTCCGAGCGCCAGGCCCTGCGCCGCCGCTGATCAGGTGCGCGTCGCCTTCCCGCTCGCCCGCACCAGCCCCACACGCCGCGCGAGTTCGAACCCCTCGCCACCGCACTCCTCCCGACGCGGTGTGTGGGGCACGACGCGCACGGGGTAATGCCCCCCGACGGGCGACACGACCCCACCGAACCGGGGATCCCCGGCGAACCAGATCCGGTCCGGGTGGTCGCCTTCCATGATCGCGACCGGGACCGGGAACGGGATGACGCGGAACATCGCTGTGAAGTCCTCCCGGAACGGAACGGCGATGGTCGCGGGGCTTCCGGGCGGCCTGCGTGGGTGGTGGCACGGCCACTCCCGCCAGGGGTAGGCCTGGAGTACGGCGGCGACCCGGCGTCGGCGGAAGTACATGACGACCACCCACGGCAAATAGGGCATCCCGAGAATGATCATGATGATGAGGGCCCAGGCCGCACGGCGGCTGACACCGGAGCCGGACAGGGCGATCAGCGGAGGAACACCGAGACAGAGCACCCAGACGAGCCGGCGGATCACCAGCCGCTTGTAGCCGACCACCGTCGAAGGGTGGTCCCAGGCCGACTTGGTGAGGGTGACGCTCACAGGAGTACCTCCAGGATGCGTGAGGTCCCCGAGACGATAGGCCCATGTGCAGCGGGGTCGGGGTCGGAGAACTCGAGGGTGTGCGCGATCGCTTCGAGGATGTCCGTGTATGCGGCGCTGTGTTGGGTGGACGCACTGGTCAGATCGAGGACGAGCAGATGGAGCCCGTCCGGATGGGTGGTCACGGCCCTGGCCTGAAAGGGGCATCGGTCCAGGTCGGGCAAGGACATCGTCCCGGCGACGAGGCAGCAGGGGCGGGCGGACGGCAAGTCGATGAACCTGCGGTCGGCGCCCGTCCACAAGGGCGAGCGGGCAATGGCCAGGGCGGTACGTGCCACGGAGAGGCGGGGGTTGGGCTGCTCGATCCGTCGTAAGGTCAGGGAGAACAGTGACGTGGCGACGCCCGCCGGCTCCTCGGGATGAAAACCGAACGCGGTGTGCACGACCTCGTGTCCTGCCAGCCCATCCAGCTCGTCCATGAGCCGGGACAATTGCTGCTGCGCCTCGGAGCCACCGAGGGCCTCGGCGAATGCGTCCAGCGCCGTTCTGTCCTCGGGGTCGATGTCGTAGAAACCCGGAGGCAGACGGAACCAGACGGGCGGCAGGCCGCTTCGACGCGTCATGGCCGCAACGCCGACCAGACATGGCCCGACTTCCTGATGGCCGAGGGAGCGTCGTCCAAGACCCCTCGGGTACCGTCCACCGCGGTCGAGCCCTGATCGAGCGTCTCGCTGTCCGAGGCGTAGTCCCCAGCAGCGGTTGCTGCGCCCGTTGCTGCCACCGCCACACCCACTCGGTCCCTCGCGTCCTGGGACGACGATCGCATGGCCCATCCGGTCAGAGGGCTGTCGAGCTGCCGCAGGTCGTCCGAGGTGCTCCATGCCGCTTGCCTGAATGCGCCGGCTCCGGGGGCGAGTCCCACCACCGCGCTGCCCTCCGGCGCCGCCGCCATCGCCGCTCGGGCGGCTGCCGTGCCGGCCTTCGCGCCGGAGGCGACCGCCGCCACGCCCGGGACCGCGCCCGCGGTGTCGCCGAGGAGGGTCACGCTGCTCTTCCAGAAGTCCGCGTCGAACTGCCCCTTGGTGAAGCCGTCCGTCAGGGACTTGCGGAACTTCGGGTCCGAGGTGTGCATCGCCAGGGCCGCCAGGGACAGGCCGCTGCCGACGAGCATGATGGCCAGGCCCGCCGGCGGGAAGAGCAGCGCGACGCCCGCCCCGATCGCGCCCAGGATCGCCGACGCGTTCGACATCGCGTCCGCCGGGTCGTTGACGATCTTGTTCCAGATCGAGGCCAGGAGGCCCGGTTCCTTCGGGGCCAGCCGGTCCGTCGCCGCGTTCAGGGTCTGCGCCACCCGGCGGGCGGCCGTGCCGTGCTCGGAGGCGAGTTCGCGGGCCAGTCGGCGGGCGTCGGTGAGGGCCTCCTCCGTCTTCGCCGCCGCGGCCCGGGCCTCGTAGCGGTCGGCCAGCGCGCGGTGGGCGACCAGCGTGTCGTGCCACCCCGCGAGCCGGCGGCCCGCTTCGGCGAGGGAGGTGTGGGCCGCGCCGAGGTAGCGGGGGAGGTCCTGCGAGAGGGAGGCGCGGAAGGCGGTGGCGGCCTCGCCCTGCCAGGCCGAGCTGTGGGAGACCAGGTCCTTCACCACCCGGGAGGCCTCCCCGAGGGAGGTGGCCGAGGCGGTGAGCTTCTTGGCCAAGGCCAGGACGGTCGCGGGGTTCCCGGGGGCCGGGTCGAAGCCCAGCGTCGCGTACTCAGTCACGCGCGGCCGCCGCCCGGAGGAAGGCCGCACGGACGGCTTGGTCCAGCTCCGCGTACTCCGTGGCGCTGCGGTCCACGCCCTCACGGAGGTCCTTGACGCGTCTGGTCAGCTCCCGCGTGCCGTAGGCCCAGCGTTCCTGGAAGCCGTCACAGGCCGCGTCCAGGTCCGCCGTGCCCACCTGATCGGGCCGTACGTGGTCCAGGGCGTGGCGGGCCTCCCGCAGGGAGACCAGCGAGGAGTCCAGGGCGCGCGTCAGACGGGTCAGCTGGTCGATGTCCACCTGGAGCGAGGTCATGACGCGAAACCCTGGCAGAGCGCGGCTCTGCCAGGGCAATCGGCGTCACTCGCCCGAGCGAGCGGAAATCGGTCAGCCCTTGCGGGCGGCGAGACGTGCGGCGCGGGCGGCCAGCTTCTCGTCGAACTTCTTGGCCTCGGAGTCCAGGCCGTTCATGAACAGCCCGAGCTCCTCCTGGGCCTTCTGGCCCTCGGGGCCCAAGCCGTCGATGTCCATGATCTTGAGGAAGCGGATCACGGGGCTCAGCACGTCGTCGTGGTGGATCCGCAGGTTGTAGACCCCGCCGATGGCCATCTGCGCGGCCATCCGCTCGAAGCCGGGCATGCCGTGTCCGGGCATCCGGAAGTTGACGACGACGTCGCGCACGGCCTGCATGGTGAGGTCCGGGGCGAGCTCGAAGGCCGCGCCCAGCAGGTTGCGGTAGAAGACCATGTGCAGGTTCTCGTCCTGCGCGATGCGGGCCAGCATGCGGTCGCAGACCGGGTCACCGGACTGGTGGCCGGTGTTGCGGTGCGAGATGCGGGTCGCGAGCTCCTGGAAGGCCACGTACGCCACCGAGTGCAGCATGGAGTGGCGGTTGTCGGATTCGAACCCCTCCGACATGTGCTGCATGCGGAACGCTTCGAGCTTGTCCGGGTCCACGGCGCGCGAGGCCAGCAGGTAGTCGCGCATCACGATGCCGTGGCGGCCCTCCTCGGCGGTCCAGCGGTGCACCCAGGTGCCCCAGGCGCCGTTGCGCCCGAAGAGCGAGGCGATCTCGTGGTGGTAGCTGGGGAGGTTGTCCTCGGTCAGCAGGTTCACGACCAGCGCGATCTTGCCGATGTCGGTGACCTTGGACTGCTGCGGGTCCCAGGCCTCGCCGTCCTCGAAGAAGCCGGGGAAGTTCCGGCCCTCGCTCCACGGGACGTACTCGTGGGGCATCCAGTCCTTGGTGACCTTCAGATGGCGGTTGAGCTCTTTTTCGACCACCTCTTCCAGCGCGAACAGCAGCTTGGCGTCTGTCCACGCCTCCGAGCTGCCGAGGTGGGGAGAGGTGATCGTCACGGGTACTCCTGGGTGTAAAGCGAACTACCTACGGTTCCGTAGCCTACGGAGTCGTAGGTTAAGCGTGACATCAAGGCCAGCCAACCCCCGGGCAGGTGTATGTCCGGTTACATCCAGTTATCTATGCAGTTTACGACCGGCTTGAGGCGGGTTCGAGGGGGTCGAAATCACGCCGGCAGGTGGTTCGCGAGCCCCGTTTCGACGCGAAAAAATTGATTCCGCTTGACCGGCCTCGTCGGTGGGTCCGGAGACCGGACCCACCGACGAGGCCGACGCGCTGTCACTCGGCCGACCACAGGGTGTCCCGGACCTCCTCGGCCGTGGTCGGTCGCAGCTCGCCGTCCAGCAGGAGCCATCGCGTGATGCCGATCGACTCCAGGAACGGCACGTCGTGGCTCGCCACCACGAGGGCGCCCTCGTACGACTCCAGCGCGTCGGTCAGCTGCCGCACGCTCGACAGGTCCAGGTTGTTCGTCGGCTCGTCCAGCATGAGCAGCTGCGGAGCCGGCTCCGCCAGCAGCAGGGCCGCCAGCGCCGCCCGGAAGCGTTCGCCGCCCGACAGCGTGCCGGCCGGCCGGTCCGCCCGGGCGCCGCGGAACAGGAAGTGCGCGAGCCGGGCCCGGATCAGGTTGTTGGTGGCCTGCGGGGCGAAGCGCGCCACGTTCTCCACCACCGAACGGCTCTCGTCCAGTACGTCGAGCCGCTGCGGCAGGAACCGCGTCGTCACGTGCGCCACCACCGCCCCGGACTCCGGCGCGAGCTGCCCCGCGATCGTGCGCAGCAAGGTGGTCTTGCCCGAGCCGTTGCGGCCCACCAGGGCGATCCGCTCCGGACCCCGTAGCTCCCACTCGCCCGGCACGGCCGCCCCGTGGGCCAGGCGTAGATCGCTCAGGCTCAGGACCTGCCGTCCCGGCGGGACCTGGGTGGCGGGCAGCTGGATGCGGATCTCGTCGTCGTCGCGCACCGCCTCCACCGCCTGGTCCAGGCGTTCCTTCGCCTGTGCCAGCTTCTCGGTGTGCATGATCCGGTGCTTGCCCGCCGACTCCTGGGCCGCGCGCTTGCGCGCGCCCATCACGATCTTCGGTTCGCGCTTGTTGTCGTACATCTTCTGCCCGTACCGCTTGCGCCGGGCCAATTTGACCTGGGCGTCGGCCAGTTCGCGCTTCTGCCGCTGGACGTCGGCCTCCGCCACCCGGACCATCCGTTCGGCGGACTCCTGCTCGGCGGCGAGCATCTCCTCGTAGTCCGTGAAGTTGCCGCCGTACCAACGCACTTCGCCGTCGCGCAGATCGGCGATCTGGTCGACCCGTTCCAGCAGTTCCCGGTCGTGGCTGACCAGCAGCATCACCCCGGACCAGGACTCGACCGCCGCGTACAGCCGACTGCGGGCCCGTAGGTCCAGGTTGTTGGTGGGCTCGTCCAGCAGCAGGACGTCGGGGCGGGCCAGCAGCAGGGCGGCCAGCCGTAGCAGTACGGACTCGCCGCCCGAGAGCTCGCCGACGGTGCGGTCCAGGCCGATCCGGGCGAGACCGAGCTGGTCGAGCGTGGCCAGGGCCCGCTCCTCCACGTCCCAGTCGTCGCCGACGGCGGTGAAGTTCGCCTCGGTGGCCTCGCCCGCCTCGATGGCGTGGAGCGCGGCGCGGGTGGCGTGGATGCCGAGCGCCTCGTCCACGCGCAGCGCGGTGTCGAGGGTGATGTTCTGCGGGAGGTAGCCGACCGAGCCGGCGACGGAGGACTGGCCCTCGGTCGGGGTCAGTTCGCCGGCGATCAGCTTCAGCAGCGTGGACTTCCCACAGCCGTTGAGCCCGATCAGGCCGGTGCGACCGGGACCCACGGCGAGTTGGAACCCGTCGAAGACGGGAGTGCCGTCGGGCCAGTCGAAGGACAGGGTGGAGCAGGTGATGAAAGCAGGGGCGTGACTCATGGAGGCCTCCAGGTTGCGTGAGTGGTGCGTGCAACGCGGGGAGACAGCCGACGGTTCAGCCGCAGGGCGTGGTGGTCGGTGTCTCGAACCTCAGACGAGCAATGTCCTGCTCCGTTTCGACGGGGATGGGCCGTCAACGAAGCTACGGGCGGCCGGGGCCGCCCGCAATCGAATTACTCAGCAGGTGCCTCTCATCAGCTCGGCCAGGCTGTGGTCCATGTCCAGGTAGAGGTGTTCGAGGCCGGGCGGCACCACGGTCGCCGCCCGCTCCAGGAAGCGGTGCAGCTCCGCCGTCAGCATGAGCACGATCGCGACGCCCTCCGTCGCGTGGAACTCGATGGTGGTCCGGTCACCGTCGTACGGGCGCACGCGTACGTCGCCGTAACCGGACGGGCGGTCCAGCCCGGACTCCAGCAGCTCGCGCGAGAAGGTCCATGAGACCTCGACGCCCTCCAGCGTGGCGGGGGCGGGGAAGGCCATGCGCACGGCGAACGGATCCGCACGGTCGTAGCAGAGGGTGACGGGCACGGTCTCGACCTTCGGCGCGGTGGCGACCAGACGGGCCTGTGCGGCCTGCTCGATGACAGTGATCAAGGCTCACTCCCTTGCGGCGGATCTGCTGCCGGACTGTGGGTGGGGCCCGGCAACCCGATAGACGCGGGAATCGGCAAATCCGTGCATGGGCCGTTGCGTGAGCTGTGTCACCGATTGGCCGGAACTACTCTGTGTGATCGCACAGAGTGACCGGACAGGCGATGTGCCCGAAGGCGGCCCCGCACCGTGGTGGGTCCGGGGCGCCTCGGAGAAGGGCCGGTTACCGATCACTCCACAGGCGTAAGGACCTGCGCCGAGGCCGCGTAGACGGCGGCGGAGACGGTCATGCCGACGGGCAGGGAGAGGTCGAGGCCGCCCAGGGCCGAGGCGATCGGCCCGGTGTAGAGGGTGTCGACGCACAGGGCGGCCGCGCCCACCCCGGCCACGAGCGCGAACGCGCCCGCGAGATGGACGCCGCCGGTGTACCAGAAGGGGCTGCCGGGGCTCTCGTCGGCCAGCGCCCGGCCGTCGTAACGGAACCGGCGCAGCAGGATGTCGGTCGCGTAGATCGCCATGACCGGGCCGATCAGGACGACGATCAGCTGGAGGGAGTTGCTGACAGTGTCCAGGAGGTTCGAGACGAGCAGGCCGTACAAGGTCACGGCGACGGCGACGGCCCCGTCGAACAGGACGCTGACGGAGCGTCGGATGCGGATCCCGACGGCCTGCAGGGCGAGCCCGGCGCTGTAGGCGGTCAGGGCGTTGACGGAGATCGTGCCGAGGATCAGGGCGAGCAGGAAGACGGGATGGAACCATCCGGGCAGGATCTGCTGCAGCGCGACCTGGGGGTCGCTCATGTCCACCGCGGTCGCTGCGAACGCACCCAGGGAACAGACGGCGACGCTGGGGAGGAAGGCTCCGAGGGTGGTCCAGCCGATGATCGCCTTCCGCGAGGACGAGCGGGGCAGGTAGCGGGAGAAGTCGGCGCTGGTGGTGTACGAGAGCGGGCCCGAGGCGATGAGGGTGACGCCGGCGAGGAGTACCGCCCAGAGGTCGACTCCGGTCAGGGGTGCGGCGGGCCGGTAGGAGAAGTCGGTGTGCCCGAGCACGGCGACGGCGACGACGGCGAAGGCCGCGGCCAGGACCAGGGTCATCGGAAGGTAGAGCTTCATGATCATCGCGTGCCCGTAGACGCTGATGGCCAGGGTGAACGCGGCGATGGTCACGATGACGACCGCCTTGATCCCGGTGTTCGCCGTGATGCCGGCCCGTTCCACGAGGGCGAAGGCCGCGGCCGCCGCGGCGGCCAGGTTGAGGGCGAAGTAGCAGACGGAGACCAGCCAGCCGCCGACCGCGTTCATCACGCGGTTGCCGATGACCCCGTACATGGCCCGGGTGATCACTTCACTGGGTGCGCCGGCCGCCGGGCCCGAGGTCGCGAGCAGGCCGGTGAGCAGCCAGAACAGATTGCCGACCACGATCACGGCGACGGACTGCCACAGGTTCAGCCCCATGAGGACCAGTGCGCCGCCGATCACCAGGCTGAGGTAGTTGACGTTCGCCGCCGCCCAGACGGAGAACAGGTCGCGGGGGCGGCCGTGGCGCTCGGAATCGGGGATGTGGTCGATGCCGTGCGCCTCGACGCGGGTGGCCCGCTCCGGGGTGGGCGTGGCTTGTCCGGCCGCTCCGGGGGCCGGGTGCGAGCCGGGAGGCGGGTCGGGAATCGGGGACGCCATGGGGGACCTCCGGGTGCTGGGCGTATCCGCCTCGCTTGCTTATTGGTCGCACACTCAATAGCATCCTCGGTATGTCGTCAAGCGTCCAGCGCAAGCGAATCCGCAAGTCCCCGGAGGCCCGCAGGGCCGAGATCGTCGAGACGGCCGCCGCCGTCGCCCTGGCCGAAGGGCTGGAGTGCCTCACGCTGCGCCGGATCGCCGACGAGCTCGATGTCCGGCCTGGGCTGATCAGTCACTACTTCCCCTCGGTGGAGGATCTGGTCGCCGAGGCGTTCGGGACGGCCGCCGGGGCCGAGCTGGAGATCCTGCTGCCGGTCGGGGCGCAGGCGCCCCCCGCGACGGCCACCGCGACGGCCACCCCGACGGCCGCGACAGGGTCCGCCGGCGAGGCGGCAGGGTCCGCCGGAGCGGCGGGCCCCCCCGCTCCCGCGGACGTGGACGTGTCGAGCCCGACCGGGCGGCTCGCGCGGTTCTTCGCCCGCACCTCCGGAGAGGCCTACGACGCCATCAGCCGGCTCTGGATCAACGCCCGCCACCTCAGCCGCTACCGGCCGCCCCTGCGGGACCGGGTCGCCGAGCAGGAGGCCGCCTGGCGAGGCCGGTTGGAAGAGGTGATCCGCGAGGGCGTCGGGTGCGGCGAGTTCCGTACGAAGGACCCGCACGTCACGGCGATCCAGATCCTCGTCGTCCTCGACGGCCTCGGCGCCCACGCCAACACCGAGGACCGCGGCCGTCCCGAGGCGGTGACCCGGATGGCGGTCACCACCGCGGAACGCGAACTCGGGCTGCCCCACGGCGCCCTCACCCCCGACGCCTGATTCATGCTCACCCCCGACGCCTGATTCATGCGGCCGGCTTCCCCCGCCTGCCCCTCACCCCCGCCCGACGCTCCCCGTCCCGCCCCCGCTGGAGGCTCCGTGCGCACCCCTCTCGTCCTGCTCAACGCCCGCCTGCTCGACCCGGCCACCGGCGGGTTCCTGCCGGACACGGCCCTGGCCGCTTCCGGCGGACGGATCACCGCGCTGGGCGACGACAGCCACGTCCGTGCGCTCGCCGACGCCTCGACCACGGTGGTCGACCTCAAGGGGGCCGTCGTGACCCCTGGCCTGGTCGACGGCCACATCCACCCCGTCTCCGGCGCCGAACTGACCCACGGCCTGGACCTGTCGGGCTGCACCGATCTGGAGCAGCTCCGCGAGACGCTCGCCGCCGGCGTACGCGGGCTCGCCCGCGGCGCCTGGCTGACCGGCTGGGGCCTGGACCCGAACGCCTTCGGTGACCGGCCCGTCGAGACCGCCCCCTTCGATTCCGTACTCGACGGCGTGCCCGCCACCCTCCTCCTCTTCGACGCGCACTCCATGCTGGCCAACCGGCGTGCCCTCGAACTCGCGGGCGTGGACGGGCCGCGCACCTTCGACCAGGCCTCCGCCGAAGTGGTCTGCGACGCCGAGGGCCGGCCCACCGGCCTCCTCCTGGAGGACGCCGCCTGCGAACTCGTCGAACGCGTCGCCCCACAGCCCACCCGCGCCGAGCGCCGCGACCGGCTGGCCGCCGCACTGCGCGCGATGGCCGCCACCGGGCTGACCGGCGGCCACGCCATGGACGCGAACGGGGACAGCCTCGCCTTCTACGCCGAACTCGACGAGGCCGGCCAACTGCCGCTGCGCCTGCGCGTCGCGCCCTGGTGCCAGCCCGGCTCCGACGCCGACGCCGTGCGCGAGCTCATCGCCGGGCAGGGCGTCGGCGGCAGGCTCTGGCGCACCGAGGGCGTGAAGATCTTCATGGACGGCACGATCGACAACGGCACGGCCTGGCTGGAACAGCCGGACCGCAACGGCGAGTCCACGCACGCCTTCTGGCCCGACCCCGAGGTCTTCACGAGGATCGTCGGAGAGTTCCACCGGGCCGGCGTGCCCGTCGCCACCCACGCGATCGGCGACGCCGCCGTACGGCACGTGCTCGACGCCATCGAAAAGGCCCAGGCCTCCGACGGGTCCAGGTCCGGGGCCGGGGTCAGGGTGCGCCATCGGGTCGAGCACATCGAGACCGTCCCCGACGACACCCTGCGCCGCTTCGCCGAGCTCGGTGTCATCGCCTCCGTACAGCCCACCCACTGCTGCGACTTCACCCGAGCCGACCACACCGACAACTGGTCCCGGCGGCTCGGCGAGGAGCGTGCCGCGCGCGCCTGGCGCTGCCGTGACCTGTGGGACTCCGGAGCCACCGTGGTCCTCGGATCGGACTGGCCGATCGCCCCGTACCCGCCGCTCGGCGTGATGGGCGGCGCCCGCCACCGCCGTCCCAGCCGCGACCTCACCCAGGCCCCGCACGGTCCCGAGCAGGCCCTCACCGCCCTCCAGGCCCTCCAGGGCATGACCGTCAACGCCGCCCGTGCGGCGGGGGAGGAGCACCTGGCGGGCCGGCTGGCCATCGGCCACCGAGCCGACCTGACGGTCCTCGCCGACGACCCGCTCACCGTCGCCGCCACCGAACTGCCGGACCTGCCCGTGCTCCTGACCGTCGTCGACGGCGGCGTGACCCACCGCGACGCGGGCCTGTGACCCGGGAACGGGGGCTGCGGCAGGTGCGGCGAGTGCGGCGGCAGGGGCCGGACGGCGCTCTGGACGGTGCGTCCGGGGTGCGTTAGCTTCCGGCGCCATGAGACTTCTGGAACTCGGAATCGGCATGTGCGCGGCAGCCCTGGTCGTGGGGGTATCGGCGGCCCCGGCCCGGGCCGATGCGGGCCCGGCGCCCGACCAGGCCCCGGTGGCGCAGGACTTACGCGGCGCCGGCTGGTCCCTGAAGGACACCGGGAAGGGCGACGTGCGGTTCCGCGGGCTCGCGGCGGTCACCCGGAGTACGGCCTGGGTGGCCGGGTCCAAGGGGACCGTGCTGCGCACGGTGGACGGCGGCCGCAGCTGGCGTGACGTCTCGCCACCCGGCGCGGTCGCGGAGGGCCTGGAGTTCCGCGACATCGAGGCCTTCGACGCGCGGCACGCGGTGGCCCTGTCCATCGGGGAGGGCGAAGCCTCCCGAGTGCTGCGCACCGAGGACGGCGGAGCCACCTGGAGCGAGGCCTTCCGCAACCCCGACCCGCGTGCCTTCTACGACTGCCTCGCCTTCTTCGACGCCCGGCACGGTCTGGCGATGAGCGATCCGGTGGACGGGAAGTTCCGCATCCTGGCCACCGACGACGGCGGCCGGAACTGGCGGGTCCTGTCGAACGAGGGCATGCCCGAGGCCCTCCCGGGCGAGGCGGGCTTCGCCGCGAGCGGCCAGTGCCTGGTGAGCTCCGGCCCGCGCGACGTCTGGCTGGCCACCGGCGGCGGGGCGCAGGCCCGCGTGCTGCACTCCGCCGACCGCGGCCTGACCTGGCGGGTCGCCGAATCCACCGTCCCGGCGGGCGATCCGGCGCGTGGCGTCTTCGCCCTCGCCTTCCGGGACCGTACGAAGGGACTCGCGGTCGGCGGTGACTACCGCACCGGGCAGGCCTCCCCGCAGGCCGCGGCCGTGTCCGCCGACGGGGGACGCACCTGGCGCCAGGCCGTGACACCGCCGCCGGCCTACCGCTCGGGCGCGGCCTGGTTCCCGTACAGCCGGGGGACGGCGCTCGCGGTGGGGCCCACGGGCACCGATGTGACCACGGACGGCGGCCGCGGCTGGCGGCCGTTGGAGGCGGGCTCCTTCGACACGGTCGACTGCGCGGCCGACACGGGGTGCTGGGCGGCGGGGGAGAAGGGACGGGTGGCGCGGCTGGAACGGCGCCGCTGATCAGCTCGCGGGAGCGGCGGCGGTCGGGGACACCGGGGCCGCCGGTGGCGCGGGGGTGGTGAAGAGGTCCATCCCCGGGTAGCGCCCGGCGGTGAAGCCCGCGGCCCGGTAGACCGGTTCGCCGTCGGGGCTCGCGTGCAGCTGGACGTAGTGGATGCCGATGCCGTCGAGCCAACCGACCAGCGCGTCGACGATCCGGCGGCCGTGGCCGCGCCCACGGGCGGGCGCGTCGGTGACGATCCCGTCGAGGTAGCCGCGCCGGCCGTCCGTCCACCGAGGGCTGGGCAGGTGGTAGGTGACCCAGGCCATGCCGGTGGCGAGCAGCGGTTCGCCGGGGGCTCCGCCGACGACCAGGCACCGCACGTCGGGGCGGTCGCCCACGCGATCCAGGAACCAGGGACGGGCGACCTCCCGCCAGGCGGCGTCGGCGGGCCCGGGGTCGACCCCGAGCGCGTCGAGGGCGACGGCGCGCAGGCGTATGAGCTCGGGGATGTCGGCGGGGAGGGCGGGGCGGGGCTGCATGAACACTCCGGCGGGGGCGGTCGAGGGGGCGAAGAGGGCGGGCCGAGCCCGTCGAACGGGTCGGACCGGTCGGATCGGTCGAACGGGTCGGACCGGGGTCGGGACGGGGGACCTGGGGAGGACGGGGCAGGCATCCGCCGCCCTCGCGCGGCTGCGCCATGGTCGCAAGGGTCCGCCGGGTCGCGGCGTCCGGTGCGGCGCGCCCCCTCCCCGGCGACCGGGGCGGGCCGACCCGAGGGACGAGCCGCCGTGCCGGGCGTCGCCACCCGGTGGGCCGTGCCGGTCACCGCACTACGCGATCGGGTTCTCCCGCACCGTCGACAGGTCCGCCGAGGTCTTCGTGGCGATGAACTCCGTGATGGTGTAGTCGCAGACACCCGCCACCGTGAAGGGGTCCTCGGCCGCGATCCGCTCGATCTCGGCCCGGGACACCCCGCCGGCCAGGATCATGCCGCCGTCGCGCGGCACCTTGCGCCCCGACGCGAGGAAGACGCCGGCTGCGTAGTAGCCGTCCAGCCAGGCGATGTGAGCGTCCATCTGCTCTTCGACGGACTCGAGGGGGGCGGTGTAGGTGAGCTCCATGACGAACATGATCGCCAGGCTACTCTCGCTCCATCATGACGAGTGTGAAGATCCCCGCCGACGAGGCCGAGGCCCGGGCGATACAGGACGAACTGCGCCATCAGGTCGTGCTCACCGAGCCCGGCCCGCCACCCGGCCACGGCTTCGTCACGGGAGTGGACGTCGCCTACGACGACGCGCGCGACCTGGTCGCCGCCGCGGCCGTGGTGCTCGACGCCGGCACCCTGGAGGTCGTCGAGCAGGCCACCGCCGTCGGGCACGTCAGCTTCCCCTACGTGCCCGGACTGCTCGCCTTCCGCGAGCTGCCGACCGTGCTGGCCGCCCTCGACGCCTTGAAGACCGGTCCCGGCCTCGTCGTCTGCGACGGTTACGGCCTCGCGCATCCCCGTGGCTTCGGCCTCGCCTGCCACCTCGGGGTGGTCACCGGGCTCCCGGCCATCGGCGTCGCGAAGAACCCGTTCACCTTCACCTACGAGGAACCGGGCGCCCGGCGGGGCGACAACACCGCGCTGCTCGCGGCCGACGGGACCGAGGTCGGGCGGGCGCTGCGCACGCAGGACGGGATCAAGCCGGTCTACGTGTCCGTCGGGCACCGGGTCTCGCTGGACAACGCCTGCGCGCACGCCCTGGCGTTGAGCCCCCGCTTCCGGATCCCCGAGACCACCCGCCACGCCGACTCCCTGTGCCGCAAGGCGCTGCGAGAGGCCTCCTGACGCAGCCGGCCGGTGCGTACACCCCGGCCGGTGCGTACACCCCGGCCGGGTCCGGCGATCGGCCGGCCGGCGGCCGCCCGTCAGCGGGCGTCCGCCACCCGGAAGGTGATCCCGGCCTTCTGCAGGCGGGCGATCAGGGCGTCGCCCATCGCCACGGCCGTCGTCAGCTGTCCGGCCACCTGCGGCAGGGCGTCGTGGGCCAGGCAGAGCGCGGACTCGGCCAGCATCTTCGCCGTCTCCCCGTAGCCGGGGTCGCCGCCCGCGACCTCGGTGAACACGCGCCGGCCGCCGCCCTCGCCCACGAACCGCACGGTGAACCAGCTGCGCGCGCGGCGTTCCGCGTCCGGTCCCTGGCCCGGCTCCCAGCGGTTCATCAGCCACCGTCGGGCCGGCGGCACCTGGGCCAGCGCCACCGTCGCGCCGAGCGCCGCCGTACCACCCACCGCGACGGACAGGTGCTTGACGGAGGCGTAGTGCCGGTAGCGGAAGTCCGGGCCGTACCGCTCCAGTGCGGCCGCCGACCGGGCCACGATCCGCGGGTCCAGCGAAGGCAACGGCATCGCCCACGTCCCGGTCTCCCGACTGAAGCGCGGTACCCCCACCGGCCCACGGGCCCGCCGCCCCAGCAGCCGGGGCTCGTGCAGCCGGCGCTCGCGCGCCGCGGCCAGGGTCTGGGGGCCGCGGCTCAGCGCGGTCAGCGCGGAGGCCAGGGTCCCGCCGGAGAAGAGGGCGTTGGACCGCATGAACCCGTCGACCGCCAGCGGGACCCCCTGCGGCAGCTGCCGGACCGTGAAGTACGCCCCGAGGTCGGCCGGGATCGAGTCGAAGCCGCAGGCGTGCACGATCCGGGCCCCGGTCTCCCGGGCCCGCGCGTCGTGCTCGACGTACATGCGGTCCACGAACTCGGGCTCGCCGGTGAGGTCCACGTAGTCCGTGCCCGCCTCGGCGCAGGCGGCCACCAGCTCCGCCCCGTACCAGACGTACGGGCCCACGGTCGTGGCCAGCACCCTGGTGGACGCGGCCAGCTCGCGCACGGCCGCCGGATCCTGGGCGTCGGCCCGCAGCAGCGGGAGCCGCGCGCACGCCGGGTCGATCGAGGCCAGCCGTTCGCGCAGCCGCTCCAGCTTCGCGGTGTCCCGGCCGGCGAGGGCCCACCGGCAGCCGGCGGGCGCGTGCGCGGCGAGGTACTCGGCGGTGAGCGCGCCGACGAACCCGGTGGCGCCGAACAGCACGACGTCGTAGGCGCGTTCCGGCCGGTCGTGCGGGACAGTTGCGTTCATGAGCGGCTCCTCCCAGGGGGTGTCGGTGGCCGAGGCTAGCGCGATGCTCGGCCGCGTGGACGAGCGGGTACGGGCGGGTGCGAGCGGGTGCGAGCGGCGTACGGCGCGCCGGGCGGCGGAGAACGGCGCGCCGAGCCGGGCGCTCCGGGGCCGGGTGATCCCCCGGGAGCCCCGCCCGGGGGCTTGTGTTCGATGGAACACGTTCCTAGCATCACTGGTGTTACATCAGTTGTGTCACATAGCCGCACACCACGCACACCATGCACACCAGAGCCGCTGGGGGCCCGATGGCAGTGACAGGGAACGGGAACCGGGACGCGAGCGGGCCCGGCCCGCTCGCCGGGGTGCGCGTCGTCGAACTGGCGGGCATCGGCCCCGGACCGTTCGCCGCCATGCTCCTCGCCGACCTGGGCGCCGACGTCGTACGGGTGGACCGGCCCGGCGGTGGCGCGCTCGCGGTCGATCCGGCCTACGACATCACCAACCGCGGCAAACGGTCCGTCCTGCTCGATCTCAAGGCCGCCGACGGGCCCGCCCGCGTCCTGGACCTGGTCGAGCGGGCCGACGTGCTCGTCGAAGGGTTCCGGCCGGGGGTGGCCGAGCGCCTCGGGGTCGGACCGGAGCAGTGCCACGCCCGCAATCCGAAGCTCGTCTACGGCCGGATGACCGGCTGGGGCCAGGACGGCCCGCTCGCGGAGACCGCCGGGCACGACATCGCGTACATCGCCGTCACCGGCGCCCTCGGCATGATCGGGAAGCCGGGGGAGCCGCCGGCCGTCCCTGCGAACCTGGTCGGGGACTACGCGGGCGGCTCGCTCTACCTGGTCATCGGGGTCCTCGCCGCCCTGCACCACGCCCGCGCCACCGGCGCCGGCCAGGTCGTCGACGCGGCCATCGTCGACGGCACCGCCCACCTCACCGCCATGATCCACGGCATGATGGCGGCGGGCGGCTGGCAGGACCGCCGCGGGGCCAACCTCCTCGACGGCGGCTGCCCCTTCTACGGCACCTACGAGACCTCGGACGGCCTGTACATGGCGGTCGGCGCGCTGGAGCAGCAGTTCTACGACACCTTCGTGGCGCTCCTCGGCATCCAGGACCAGGCCCCGGCCCGCAAGGACCTCGCCCGCTGGGGCGAGCTGCGGGAGGTCGTCGCCGCGCGCTTCAGAACCCGTACGCGCGCGGAGTGGACCGCCGTCTTCGACGGGAGCGACGCGTGCGTCGCGCCCGTGCTCTCGCTGCGCGAGGCCCCGGACCACCCGCACCTCGCCGCCCGTGGGACCTTCACCGACTTCGGCGGGATCGTCCAGCCCGCGCCCGCGCCCCGCTTCTCGACGACTCCGGGCGCGCTCACCACAGGTCCGGCGCTGCCGGGCGCGCACACCGAGTCGGTCGCGGCCGACTGGGACGTGCCGGCACTGCTCGTGAAGGAGAAGGGGGAGAACTGATGGAACTGTCGATGATGCTCGACTACGCGGGCGACCCGCGCCGGGCCGCCGACCAGGCCGCCGCGCTGGAGTCGGCCGGACTCGACGCGGTATGGGTGGCCGAGGCCTGGGGGTTCGACTCCCCGACGATCATGGGCTATCTCGCCGCCCGCACCGAGCGGCTGAAGATCGGCTCGGCCATCCTGAACGTCTACTCGCGCACCCCCGGCCTCATCGCGCAGACCGCCGCCGGCCTGGACGCGCTCTCCGGCGGCCGGGCGCTGCTCGGCCTCGGCGCGTCCGGCCCGCAGGTCGTCGAGGGCTGGCACGGGATGCCGTACGACAAGCCGCTCGGCCGGACCCGCGAGACGGTCGAGCTGTGCCGGCGCATCTGGCGCCGCGAGACGATCGACCACCACGGCATCACCGACATGCCGCTGCCGCCGGAGCGCGGCACCGGGCTCGGTAAGCCGCTGAAGATCCTCACCCGGCCGGTCCGCCCCACGATCCCCGTGTACGTCGCCTCGCTCGGCCCGGCCAACGTGCGGCTGACCGCCGAGATCGCGGACGGCTGGCTGCCCACGCTGTTCATCCCGGAGAAGGCCGCCGCGGTCTGGGGCGGCCCGCTCGCCGAGGGCGCGACCAAGCGGTCGCCGGAGCTCGGCCCGCTGCAGACCGTCGCGGGCGGCCTGCTCGCCATCGGCGACGACGCGGCCGCCGTACGGGACCTCGCGCGCCCGCAGATCGCCCTGTACGTCGGCGGGATGGGCGCGGTCGGCAACAACTTCTACAACGACCTGGCCGTCGCCTACGGCTACGAGGAAGAGGCCCGGCGGATCCAGGAGCTTTACCTCGCCGGCCGTAAGCGCGACGCCGCCGCTGCCGTACCGGACGAGTTCTGCGAGCTGATGACGCTGTGCGGGCCCGAGGGCTACGTACGCGAGCGCGTCGAGGCCTTCCGCGAGGCGGGCGTCACCATGCTCAACGTCACCCCGGTCGGACCCGAGCCGGCCAAGCTGATCGAAACCGTCAAGAACTGGCTTTAGGGAGCCGTCCGATGAAACGCCAGATCTTCGACGCCGACCACGAGGCGTTCCGCGAGACCGTACGCACCTTCCTCGCCAAGGAGGTGCTGCCGCACTACGAGCAGTGGGAGAAGGACGGCATCGTCAGCCGTGAGGCCTGGCGGGCCGCGGGCCGCCAGGGACTGCTGGGCCTCGCCGTCCCGGAGGAGTACGGCGGCGGTGGGAACACCGACTTCCGCTACGCCGCCGTGATCGCCGAGGAGTTCACCCGCGCGGGCGCCCCCGGGCTGGCCATCGGCCTGCACAACGACATCATCGGGCCCTACCTGACCTCGCTCGCCACCGAGGAGCAGAAGCGCCGTTGGCTGCCCGGATTCTGCTCCGGCGAGACCGTCACCGCGATCGCGATGACCGAACCGGGCGCCGGCTCCGACCTGCAGGGGATCCGGACCACCGCCGAGGACCGGGGCGACCACTGGGTGCTGAACGGCTCCAAGACCTTCATCTCCAACGGTATCCTCGCCGACCTGGTGATCGTGGTCGCGAAGACCACCCCCGAGGGCGGGGCGCACGGCCTGTCGCTGCTGGTCGTCGAGCGCGGCGCGGAGGGCTTCGAGCGCGGCCGCAACCTCGACAAGATCGGCCAGAAGTCCCAGGACACCGCCGAGCTCTTCTTCAACGACGTACGCGTCCCGAAGGAGAACCTGCTCGGCGAGCTGAACGGCGCCTTCGTCCACCTGATGACCAACCTCGCACAGGAGCGGATGGGCATCGCGATGGCCGGTATCGCGGCCGCCGAGCATCTGCTGGAGATCACCACCCGGTACGTGAAGGAACGCGAGGCCTTCGGCCGTCCGCTGGCCAAGCTGCAGCACATCCGGTTCGAGATGGCGGAGATGGCCACCGAGGTCGCCGTCACCCGGACCTTCCTCGACCGCTGCATCGCCGACCACTCCAACGGCGAACTGGACCACGTGCACGCCTCGATGGCCAAGTGGTGGGCCACCGAACTGCAAAAGCGCGTCGCCGACCGCTGCCTGCAACTGCACGGCGGCTACGGCTACATGACCGAATACCGGGTCGCCCGGGCTTTCGTCGACGGTCGCATCCAGACCATCTACGGCGGCACGACCGAGATCATGAAGGAGATCATCGGCCGTTCCCTGCTCGGCTGAACTCCCTCTTCCGCCGCACTCCCACCTCCGCCGAGCTCCTGCTACCGCCGAGCTCCTCCTTCCTCCCCCTGGACACCTCCGAAAGGCTTGACCAGTGAGCACCGAAGCTTACGTATACGACGCGATCCGCACCCCGCGCGGCCGCGGCAAGGCCAATGGCGCCCTGCACGGCACCAAGCCGATCGACCTGGTCGTCGGACTCATCGACGCCCTGCGCGAGCGCAACCCGGGCCTGGACCCCGCCACCATCGACGACATCGTGCTCGGCGTCGTCGGCCCGGTCGGCGACCAGGGCTCCGACATCGCCCGGATCGCGGCCATCGCCGCCGGACTCCCGGACACCGTGGCCGGCGTACAGGAGAACCGCTTCTGCGCCTCCGGCCTGGAGGCCGTCAACCTGGCCGCCGCGAAGGTCCGCTCCGGCTGGGAGGACCTGGTCCTCGCCGGCGGCGTGGAGTCCATGTCCCGCGTCCCGATGGCCTCCGACGGCGGCGCCTGGTTCGCCGACCCGATGACCAACTGGGACACCGGCTTCGTCCCGCAGGGCATCGGCGCCGACCTGATCGCCACCATCGAGGGCTTCTCCCGGCGCGACGTGGACGAGTACGCGGCCCTGTCGCAGGAGCGCGCCGCCGCCGCCATCAAGGACGGCCGCTTCGCGAAGTCCGTGGTCCCGGTCACCGACCGCAACGGCCTGATCGTCCTGGACCACGACGAGTTCGTCCGCCCCGGCACCACCGCCGACACCCTCGCCAAGCTGAAGCCCTCCTTCGCGGACATCGGCGACCTCGGCGGCTTCGACGCGGTCGCGCTGCAGAAGTACCACTGGGTCGAGAAGATCGACCACGTCCACCACGCCGGTAACTCCTCCGGCATCGTCGACGGCGCCTCGCTCGTCGCCATCGGTTCCCGCGAGGCGGGCGAACGCAACGGCCTGACCCCGCGCGCCCGGATCGTCTCGGCGGCCGTCTCCGGCTCCGAGCCCACCATCATGCTCACCGGTCCGGCCCCGGCCACCCGCAAGGCCCTCGCCAAGGCCGGGCTGACCATCGACGACATCGACCTGGTCGAGATCAACGAGGCCTTCGCCGGCGTCGTCCTGCGCTTCGTCAAGGACATGGGCCTGTCCCTCGACAAGGTCAACGTCAACGGCGGTGCCATCGCGCTCGGCCACCCGCTCGGCGCCACCGGCGCGATGATCCTCGGCACGATCGTCGACGAGCTGGAGCGCCAGGACAAGCGCTACGGGCTCGTCACCCTCTGCGTCGGCGGCGGCATGGGCGTCGCCACCATCGTCGAACGCCTCTGATCCGACCTGTTCCCCCTGCCCACCGGACCTTCCGAAACGAAAGCAGTGACCATGAGCGAGTCCACCACGATCCGCTGGGAACAGGACGAGACCGGCGTCGTCACCCTGATCCTCGACGACCCCAACCAGTCCGCGAACACGATGAACCAGGCCTTCAAGGACTCCATCGCCGCGATCGCCGACCGCGCCGAGGCCGAGAAGGACTCCATCCGCGGCATCATCTTCACCTCCGCCAAGAAGACCTTCTTCGCGGGCGGCGACCTCAAGGACATGATCCGGCTCCGCCCCGAGCACGCGCAGATCGCCTTCGACACCGGCACCGAGATCAAGCGCTCGCTGCGCCGGATCGAGACCCTCGGCAAGCCCGTCGTGGCCGCCATCAACGGCGCCGCCCTCGGCGGCGGTTACGAGATCGCCCTCGCCTCCCACCACCGCGTCGCCCTCGACGCGCCCGGCTCCAAGATCGGCCTGCCCGAGGTCACCCTGGGCCTGCTCCCCGCCGGTGGCGGTGTCACCCGTACGGTGCGCCTGATGGGCATCGCCGACGCGCTGCTGAAGGTGCTGCTCCAGGGCACCCAGTACTCCCCGCAGCGCGCCCTGGACAACGGCCTCGTGCACGAACTGGCCGCCACCCCCGAGGAGATGCTGACCAAGGCCCGCGCCTTCATCGACGCGAACCCCGAGTCGAAGCAGCCCTGGGACGTACCCGGCTACAAGATCCCGGGCGGTACGCCGTCCAACCCGCGGTTCGCCGCCAACCTCCCGGCCTTCCCGGCCAACCTGAAGAAGCAGCTGAACGGGGCCCCGTACCCGGCGCCGCGCAACATCCTGGCCTGCGCCGTCGAGGGCTCCCAGGTGGACTTCGAGACCGCGCTGACCATCGAGGCCCGCTACTTCACCGAGCTGGTCACCGGCCAGACGGCCAAGAACATGATCCAGGCGTTCTTCTTCGACCTCCAGGCCGTCAACGCGGGCCGCAGCCGCCCGCAGGGCGTCGAGGCGCGGAAGGTCCGCAAGGTCGCCGTCCTCGGCGCCGGGATGATGGGCGCCGGCATCGCCTACTCCTGCGCCCGCGCGGGCATCGAGGTGGTGCTCAAGGACGTCACCGCCGAGGCCGCCGCCAAGGGCAAGGCGTACTCCGAGAAGCTGCTCGACAAGGCGCTCTCCCGGGGCCGGACCACCGAGGCGGGGCGCGCCGAGCTGCTCGCCCGGATCACCCCGACCGCGAACGCCGCCGACCTCGCGGGCTGCGACGCCGTCATCGAGGCCGTCTTCGAGGACACCGCGCTCAAGCACAAGGTGTTCCAGGAGATCCAGGACGTCATCGAGCCGGACGCGCTGCTGTGCTCCAACACCTCCACGCTGCCCATCACGGGCCTCGCGGAAGGCGTGTCGCGGCCGGTCGACTTCATCGGCCTGCACTTCTTCTCGCCCGTCGACAAGATGCCGCTCGTGGAGATCATCAAGGGGGAGCGGACCGGCGACGAGGCCATCGCCCGCGCCTTCGACCTGGTCCGCCAGATCAACAAGACCCCGATCGTGGTCAACGACTCGCGCGGCTTCTTCACCTCGCGCGTCATCGGACAGTTCATCAACGAGGGCGTCGCGATGATCGGCGAGGGCGCCGAGCCCGCCTCGATCGAGCAGGCCGCCGCCCAGGCCGGATACCCGGCCAAGGTGCTCTCGCTGATGGACGAGCTCACCCTCACCCTGCCGCGCAAGATCCGCAACGAGAGCCGCAAGGCCTTCGAGGCCGAGGGCAAGGCGTGGACCGAGCACCCGGCCGACGCGGTCATCGACCGCATGGTGGACGAGTTCGGGCGCCCCGGGCGCAGCGGCGGGGCGGGCTTCTACGAGTACGACGAGGCCGGCAAGCGCGCCCGCATCTGGCCGGGCCTGCGCGAGCACTTCGCCAAGCCCGGGTACGAGATCCCGTTCGAGGACATGAAGGAGCGGATGCTCTTCTCCGAGGCCCTGGACACCGTCCGCTGCCTCGACGAGGGCGTGCTCACCTCGATCGCCGACGCCAACATCGGCTCCATCATGGGCATCGGCTTCCCGGCCTGGACGGGCGGCGTGATCCAGTACATCAACGGCTACGAGGGCGGCCTGTCCGGCTTCGTGGCCCGGGCGCGTGAGCTCGCCGACACGTACGGCGAGCGCTTCATCCCGCCGGCCTCGCTGGTCGCGAAGGCGGAGCGCGGCGAGACGTACACGGACTGATCCGGTGACGGCCTCGGGCCCGCCCGCGGGGGCGGGCCCGAGGTGTTCCTCCGGTCAGCCCTCGGACACGGCCAGGTGGGCGAACACCCCGTGCCGTCGGGAGCCGTCCGGGGCGGTCCATCCGGCCAGGACCCGTCGCCCCGCGCCGTCACCGGCCGGGGCGACACCGTCGAGCAGCACGCGGGACACGGTCAGGGTCGACACCGGCCCTTCCGACATGAACGGGCCCACGGTGACGAGGCTCGCGTCGGCGGTGTCCGTCACCGTCCCGGGGCCGGTCAGGCCGTGCTGTACCCCGGCCCCCTCGCCGAGGACCTCGACCGTCGGGTCGGGGGCGTCGCTCGCGTTCTGGTCCTGGGCCGTCGTACGGCCCGCGAGCAGGGACAGCAACTGCTCGACCAGGACCGGGTCGTGGGCCCCGTCGTAGATCCAGCGACGGCCCAGCACCCCGTGCTCGGAGGTGCCGATCAGGCCGTCCTCGGCGCCCTTCAGCGGTGCTCCGCGGTAGGTCAGCGGGACCAGATAGCTCACCGGCTCGTCCCCGGCGGTGTCGGTGACCACCATGAACTCGATGCCCACCTCGCCCTCGGGGTCGTCCAGCCGGAAACCACCGGCCTTGGCGAGCCGGGGACCGCCCGAGCCGCCCCGGTACCAGGGGCGCAGGGGCAACCAGCCGGCCAGGAGTTCGAGCTTGCCGGGCGACATGGTGGTGCGGTGGATGACAGCCATGATCCGCAACCTACCCGGGCGGCAGCGGTGACGACCGGCAGGGGAGCCTGCCGGCCGCGCGGCCGCGCGCCCCACGGTCCGCCCCGGCTACGTCTCCGGTTCCGAGGCGAACGCCGCCCGCAGTTCCTCCCGTAGCGACCGCTGGAAGGCCGTCACCAGCGCCTGGACCACCATCGGCTGCATGTGCGCGGAGAGCGCCTTCATCGACTCCACCCGCTCCGGATCACTCTCGTCCCGGGTGAACGGCCCCCACACCTCGTCCCGGAACAGCGCCGTCAACTCGTGCGCCGCCGACCGGGTGTGCTCCATCAGTACCCCGCGTGCCGCCAGGATCGTCTCGTGGGCGATCGGTACGTCGAGCAGCGCGACCCCGAGCCTCAGCAGCCCCACGTCCACCCGGAACCCGTCCCCGGCGGCGGCGAGCACGTTCATCGCCGTCAGCCGCCGGACATCGGTGTCCGACAGGCTCCGGCCCGCACGCTTCTCCAACTCCTCCCGGGACACCTCCTGGGCCGCGTCCGGAGCCCAACTGGACACCATCGCCCGGTGGATCGCCAGGTCGTGGGCGCTCAGGTCGTCCGGCAACGCGTCCAGATAGCGCTCGATGGCGGACAGGGTCATGCCCTGGTGCTGCAGCTCCTCGATCAGCGCCAACCGGGACAGGTGTTCCGGCCCGTAGTGCCCCACCCGACGAGGGCCGATCACGGGAGGGGGCAAAAGTCCGCGGGTGCTGTAGAAACGAACGGTGCGCACGGTGACGCCCGCCCTGGTCGCCAGCTCGTCGACGGTGAGCATCGGCTCGGGTGCCTGGTCGGCCATCGTCTGCGCCTCGCTCTCTGCTCCACAGCTTGGGTTCAACAGTATTGCTGTCGCACCAACGATGTGAAACGGCCAGGAGCTGCCCATGACCACGAACCTGCGACTGCCCGGACGACCCGAAGAGATCACCCTGCCGGCCCTGCTGGCCCGCAACGCCGCCGAGCACGGGGAGCTCCCCGCCCTCTCCTGGCGGACCGGCCCCGACGCCGACGGGTGGACGACCCTCACCTGGGGCGAGGTGCGCCGCAAGGTGGCCGTCCTCGCCTCCGGATACGCCGCCCTCGGTGTCGAGCGCGGCGAACACGTGCTGATGATGATGGGCAACCGCCCCGAGCACTGGCTCAGCGACCTCGCCCTCGTCCACCTCGGCGCCGTGCCCGTCACCGTGTACGGCACCTCGGCGCCCGAGCAGATCGCCCACATCGCCCGGCACAGCCGGGCCCGGGTCGCCGTCGTCGAGGGCGCCCGCGAACTCCTGCGGTGGGAACCGCTGCTGGCCGACCCCGACGTGCCCCTGGAGCGTCTCGTCGTGGCCGAGGCCGCCGAGGCCGGCGAGCACTCCACCTACGGCTCCCTGCACGCCGGCGGTGCCCGGCTCCACCGCGCCGACGCCTTCGAGAAGGCCTGGCGGGAGACGCGCCCCGAGGACCCGCTGACGGTCGTCTACACCTCCGGGACCACCGGGGACCCGAAGGGCGTGCGGCTGACCCACCGCAACCTGATGCTCCAGGCGATCCGCCTCGACCGGCACGTGGACCTGCCCGAGCACGCCGAGCACATCTGCTACCTGCCCTTCGCGCACATCGCCGAGCGGGTCCTCGGGATCTACCTGCCCCTGCTGCGGGCCTCGCACGTACGGCTGTGCGCGGATCCCGCCGCCGTGTCGGGGGCGGTCCGCGAGTTGCGTCCGGTGCAGTTCTTCGGCGTGCCCCGGGTGTGGGAGAAGCTCGCCGCCTCGGTCCGCGCGGTCCTCGCCCAGCTTCCCGAAGCACAGCGCGCGGCGATCGAGGCCGCGAACGACCTGGCCCGCGCCCGGGCCGCCCATCGGGAGCGCGGCGAGGAGGTGCCGGCCGCGCTCGAAGCCTCGTACGCCGGGGCCAAGGAGCAGGTGCTGGACCCGCTGCTGCGGCTCGCGGGCATGGACCGGCTGATGTGGACGGCCAGCGCCACCGCGCCGATGCCGATCGACGTGGTCCGCTTCTGGGCGGGCTGGGGCATCACCATCATGGACGCCTGGGGGCTCACCGAGACCTCTGGCGTGTGTACGGTCAACAGCCCGGACGGCTTCCGGCTCGGCTCGGTGGGCCGCCCGATCGAGGGCCTGGAGGTGAGGCTGGCCGAGGACGGGGAGATCCTCACCCGTGGGGCGACCGTCTTCGGTGGCTACCTGCGGCCGGACGGCTCGGTGGAGAGCGCCGCGGACCCGGCGGGCTGGTTCCCGACGGGGGACATCGGCCGGCTCGACGAGGACGGGTTCCTCTGGCTCACCGACCGCAAGAAGGAACTGATCATCACCTCGAACGGCAAGAACGTCTCGCCCGCCCTGGTGGAGAACACGGTCAAGGAGCACCCGCTGATCGGCCAGGCCCTGGTGCACGGCGACGGCCGCTCCTACCTCGTGGCCCTGCTGGTCCTGGACCCGGAGCTGGCGCCCGTCTGGGCCGCCGCCCGCGGCATCGAGGCCGCCTCCCCGCCCGAGCTCGCCGCGCACCCCGCCGTCCGGGAGGAGATCGCCCGCGCGGTGGCGGCGGCCAACGCCCGGCTCAACCGGACCGAGCAGATCAAGCGGTACCGGCTGCTGACCGAGGAGTGGGGCCCCGAGAGCGGAGAACTCACGCCCTCGCTCAAGCTCCGCCGTCGGGTGGTCCGGGACAAGTACGGCGCACTGATCGACGGCCTGTACGAGGAGCCGTACGAGGAGTCGTACGGGGAGGCGAACGAGTCCGCGTAGCCGGACGCGCCGGTGCGGTGGGCGGGATCGGGCCCACCGCACCGGCGCCGCGCGGCGGGTGAACCGCCGCGCGGCCGCCCTGCGCCCCTAACTGTCCGACATGAGCTTAAATATGAAGAACATAATGCTCTGTCAGGATGTGCGGTTCCAGCCCTTCGGGGAAGGGGGCTTCGTTGTCGGCCGATCAGTCTTCCCGCACGGACAAGGTGGTCTTCGGGGTCACCGCGGGCCTGACCCTCGCCTTCGTCCTCTGGGGCGCCGTGGCGACGGACTCGCTGGAGAGCGTGTCGAGCACCCTGCTCGAAGGGCTCATCCACAACGGCGGCTGGGCCTTCATGCTCGCCGCCAGCGGCTTCGTCGTCTTCGCCCTCTGGCTGGCCATCAGCCGCTATGGCCGGATCCGCCTCGGCCGAGAGGACGAGGTACCGGAGTTCCGCACCGTCTCCTGGGTCGCCATGATGTTCAGCGCCGGCATGGGCATCGGCCTCATGTTCTACGGCGTCAGCGAACCCCTGGCGCACTACGGGACGCCCCCGCCCGGCACGCATCCGGTCGACTCCGCCGAGCGGATGCAGACGGCGATGGCCACCACCCTGTTCCACTGGACGCTCCATCCGTGGGCCATCTACGCGGTCGTCGGGCTCGCCATCGCCTACAGCACCTTCCGGCGCGGCCGGCGCCAGACGATCAGTGCCGTGTTCGAGCCGCTGATCGGCGCCCGGCACGCCCACGGCGGCGCCGGCCGGGTCATCGACATCGTGGCGATCTTCGCCACCCTCTTCGGCTCCGCCGCCTCGCTGGGCCTCGGGGCCCTCCAGATCGGCAGCGGCATCAGTCAGTTGGGGTGGATGGAATCGGTCGGCACCGGACTGCTCGTGGCCGTCATCGCCGTCCTGACCGTCGCCTTCGTCGCCTCCGCGGTCTCCGGCGTGGAGCGGGGCATCCAGTGGCTGTCGAACATCAACATGGTGCTCGCCCTCGTGCTCGTGGTCTTCGTGTTCATCGCCGGGCCGACCATCATCGTGCTCGACCTCCTGCCCACGTCCCTGGGCGCCTACCTCGGCGACCTCCCCCAGCTCGTGGGCCGCACCGAGGCCACCGGCGCCGGCGAGGTCGCGAAATGGTTGGGCAGCTGGACGGTCTTCTACTGGGCCTGGTGGATCTCCTGGACCCCGTTCGTCGGCATGTTCATCGCCCGGATCAGTCGCGGCCGCACCATCCGGCAGTTCATCGGCGGCGTCATCCTCGTACCGAGCACGGTCAGCCTGCTGTGGTTCTGCGTCTTCGGGGGCACCGCCATGAAGCTCCAGGAGAGCGGCGACCTCCCCCGCGAGAGCACCCCCGAGGGCCAGCTCTTCGGGCTGCTCCAGCAGTTCCCCGCGGCCACCGTGATGAGCCTGCTGGTCATGGTCCTCGTCGCGATCTTCTTCGTCTCCGGCGCGGACGCCGCCTCCATCGTGATGGGCACGCTCTCGCAGAAGGGCGTCCTCGAACCGGCCAAGCCCGTGGTCGTCTTCTGGGGAGTGGTCACCGGCGCCGTCGCGGCCGTCATGCTGCTCATCGGCAACGGCGAGGGCGACGCGCTCGCCGGACTGCAGAACCTGACGATCCTGGTGGCGGCGCCGTTCACCGTGGTCATGATCGGCATGTGCGTGGCACTCATGCGCGACCTGCGCAAGGACCCGCTCATCATCCAGGGCGAACAGGGCGAGGAAGCCGTGGCGGTGGCCGTGGCCGCGGGCCACGAGGAGTACGGCGGCGCGTTCGAGATCCGCATCGGCCCGTCCGGCGAACCGGAGGAGGACGAGGCCCGGCCGCCGGCGGCGTCCCCGCCACCCGACGGCCGGAGCTGATGGCGGGGGCGACGGCGACGCCGGCCGGCGGGGCTGTCGGACCGGACCAAGGCGGGGTCCGCCCGCTCCGGTCCGGCCCGACAGCGAGTCCTCAGCGACCGGTACAGACGAATGATCATGGACTGGCGACTGTTGAACGGTGCCACCGGACCGACCCGCAGAGTGGGTAATCACCCGCAGACGACAGGTCGGCTACGCCATGCGCGAGACGCGGCAAACGGCCGGCTTGACCCAAGAGGAGCTCGTCCTCCGAGCGGGCATCGAACGGCACACCCTCAACCGAATCGAACGCGGACATGCCTCCACCAGGCTCGACACCCTCACCGTCATCGCCGACGTGCTGAATGTTGAGCTCTCCGAACTGGTGCGTCTCGACCCCAACAGGTAGCCCCGGCCGGCGCGCAGCCGGTCGGGGCGGTCTCGGATCAGCGCGCGATGACGAACCCACGCTCGGGTCGCCGGGCGCGCGCTCCGGCAACCCTGGCGAGGACCCGAGCAGTCACGTCCCGGCCGTCCGCGTCGAGGACGATCCACGTGCTCTCCGGATCGTCCGGCGTCACCGGGGTGACGTCTCCCGCGATGCCGTGCTGCCGCATGGCGGCGTGTACCTCGAATGCCTGCTGCGGAGTCATGCCCTCGCCTCTCTGCGGTGTGGAGCCGAGCCTATTCCCCGCCGCCGTGGGTGGCGCAGCTACCGGGGTTGATCGGGCCGCAGCCGCCTGGGACCGGCGTGTGGTTGCAGTTCGCGGCCACCGCCACCAACGACCGGTCCGGACCCACCCACAGCTCAGCATCCGGCGTGTACCCGGCCTGCTCGATCAGGGCCATCGTGCGGGTCAGGACGTCGGGGGCGTGGCGGGACGCGTCCGGGCGCTCCGGGTAGTGGTGAACGGTCCGGCCGAGTCGGCTGCACAGGGTGGCATACAAGTGGGTGTGCAGGATCAGCGCGTGCCAGCCCTCGTCAACCTCGCGGGTCGGGGCGATCGGCACCGTCGGGAACAGGCTCGCCGCGACGACGAACTTGATGGACTCGATGAGGATCCGGGACGCGATCTCGGCTTCCATGCCGGGGTTGTTGTCCAGCACGGTGGCCCGGACGTCGTTGAACTGGGCGTCAGTGAGCAGAGTGCGGGGCGGCGGCGGCTTCTGGGGGCCGGTGGCGCATGCAGCGGTCATGGTGTGCTCCTCGGTGGTCGGTTCCGATGGTGCGATGGGCCCGCCCCGGGCACCCGACGGGGGGTTTGCCAGACGCGCGGGGCGGGAGATCGGGGTGCTGACGACGGCCCGGACGGGCTACGTGATGCCGTACCGGCCGCCCTGAGGGCAGCCCTCCGCGTGGACCACGGCGCCGCCCTCGGGCCCGCCCAGCGGCAGCGGCCTGGCCCCGCAGGGGCACGGCTCGGGCGGGCGGACGTCGGCCCGCTGCCACGTGATCTCGTCGGTCGTCATCGAGCAGCTTCGATATTTGCGGCGGCCGTGGTGAATTCGACGCCGCCGCGTTCCGGCCGGATGTAGGCGATGTCCATCCAGTGGTCCCCGAGGGTGCCTACGTTCTCGTGTACGACCGCCATGAGGATGCCCTCGGTACCCGACGCAATGTCACGCACCGACCGGTTGAGTAGGTCGTGCGGAACGTGCTGGTTCGCGTCGTGCGGGGTGTCCATGCCGGGCTCCCTCTACCGTCGTCAGCGGGTGAAGTGGCCCATTTGCCTGCCGAGTTCAGGGCCACACGAGGATGATGGGCCGGCACACACATGGGCAGATAGGCCATCCCATGGCCATCCGTGGCCACGTGGCGGCCACGGCCGGGGACAGGCGCGATGACACCTCACACTGGGGGCATGAGCCCCCGCAACGACGCGCTCAGGGCCGCCCGGCTCCGGGTCGCCTGGCGCACCATGGAGCAGGCCGCAGCCCAGCTCCAGGCGCACGGACAACGGTTCCTCGACGATCCGCACTACACCGTCAGCGCGCGCACGTGGCGCCGCTGGGAAAGCGGCACGCCCGGCTGGCCGCCGGACGAAACCGCCACCGTGCTCCACGACGCGCTCGGCCGCTGGCCCGAGGAACTGGGGTTCACGGCGCCCGCCGGATGGATCCGCCCCGAGGCACATCAAGAGGACGACTTGAAACGCAGGACATTCGTCTCCGTCACCGCAGCCGCTCTGATGCCCGGGCCCGTCGCCACCCAGCACGTCGACCCGGCCCTGATCGACTATTTCCAGCAGCAGCTGGAAGGCCACTACCGCGCTGACATGTTCCTCGGCCCGCACGACCTCATCGGGACCGTGTCCGCCCAGTACCAGCTCATCGACAAACTCGTCCGCAGCGCGCGCGGCGAGACCCGGCGCCGCCTGCTCAGCGTCGGAGCCGCGTACGCGGCGCTCGTCGGATGGCTGTACCAGGACGCCGGCGACCTCGGCGCCGCCGCGTTCTGGCGCGGGGTCACGCAGGAAATAGCGGTCCGGTCCCGGGACCCTCACCTCATCGGCTACTCCCTCGTCAACCAGGCCCAGGTACGGACCGACCTCGGCGACGGCCACGGCGTCATCGACCTGTGCGAGGCCGCCCTCGACGACGCGGACCTCCTCGTGCCCAAGGTGAGGATCATGGCCATGCAGCAGCAGGCCCACGGCGCCAGCCTCACCGGAGACCGCGACGCGGTCGACCGGCTCATCGACACCGCAGACGGGCTGCTCGCCCGCGTCGACGACGACCTGCCATGGGGCAACGCCTGCCGGCGGACACCGGGATACCTGGAGGTGCAGCGGGCCACCTGCTACGGCCGGCTCGGCCTCGGCTCGGAAGCCGACCGGCTGTGGACCCAGGTCCTCGCCGCAGTGCCCGCCACCGCGCGCCGGGACCGCGGCGTGTACCTGGCCCGGCACGCCACTGCGGTAGCCGTCTCGCGGAACCCGGACCACGCCGTCGAGATCGCGCGCGAGGCAGCGACCATCGCGGTCGAGACCCGGTCGGTGCGGATGCTGCGTGAACTCGGGGCGCTGGAGCGGGCCATGCGGCCGTGGCACGATGCCCCAGTAGGCCGGGACCTCGCCGAGGTGCTGGGGCCCGTGAACGAGGGGAGCTGACATGGGCGTACCGAAGCCGTTGACGCACGAGGAGATCGCCGAGCACCTGGCAGCGCTGCCGGGGTGGGAGCAGGTGGGTGACGAGATCACCCGCACGTACCCGATCCGCTACCACGCGGCCGTGGCTGCGATCGTGACGATCGCCGACCGGTCGCGGCGGATCCAGCATCACGCCGACCTCGACCTGAGGATCGACCACCTGCGTGCCGGCATCACCACGCACGACGCAGGGAACCGGCTCACCGCAGCCGACTTCGACCTCGCCCAGCGCATCGACGTGATCGTCGCGGCGCATCAGGCCCTGCCGCTGGACTGACCCCGGACGCACGAAAGCGCCCCTCCCGCCCGAAGGCGAGAGGGGGCATGGTGCTGTTCAGGAGGCGCCGTACCGCTGGAATGCCCTGCCGGTGTTGCTGACGCCGGTGGACTGCTGACTCGGCGTGTACGAGAAGTCGCCCCGAACTCGCCGAGCTGTCACTTCTGGCCGACGCGGCCTAGCGACCGATCAGCGGGTAGTGGTCGCTGAGGTTGTTGTAGGTGTAGGAGGTGCCCCAGCTGGAGACCGTCCAGGGCGCCGACTGCTCCTTGACCACGTTGTTCTCCCAGCCCGCCGGGCGGGCGTTGCCCTTGCGGTAGAGGACGTAGTCCAGGTCCTCGCGCGGGTCGGTCGGGTAGCGGTAGTTCGCTATCGAGTTCAGCGCGGTGTCGAAGGAGTACGGGTGCCCGGTGCGGCTGTCGGCGCCGGCCAGGTCGGCGTTCGCGAGCAGGCTCGCGTACTCGGGGGTGCGCGAGTCGACGTTGAGGTCGCCCGCCACGATGACCTGCTCGTTCGCCGGGATGTTCTTCCCGTCCAGGAAGGCGTCCACGGTGCGGAACTGACGGGCGCGCATCTCCGCGGCCTCGCCCGCGCCGCAGCCCGGGTCGGTGGACTGCGCGTGCGTGCCGACCACGTGCACCTTGGTGCCGTTCACGTTCAGCACGACGTAGGCGAAGCCCTTGTTGGACCACCAGTCGGCGCCGCAGGCGTCCTTGTAGACGACCTGCTCCTTGCGCAGGATCGGCCACTTGCTGAGGATCGTGACCCCGCCGTCCTCCGGGGTGGTGGCGGAGTACGCGCCGCCCGTGGCGTCCCAACCGCTCTTGCTGCGGCCGACGACCGGGGTCTGGTACGGGTACTGCGCGGCGGAGTTCGCCTTCAGCGCGTCCGAGGAGCTGTTGTCGAAGGCCTCCTGGAGCACGACCACGTCGTGGCCCTGGTAGAAGGAGGCCTTGGGGATCTCGGCGGCCCGGTGGTCCTGGCCCCAGTTCGGGTACAGGTTCTTGCTCATCAGGAACACGTTGTACGACAGGACGCTGAGCCGCGGCGCGGCGGCGGTCTCCGCCGCCGAGGCGGCGGGCGCGGTGGTGGCGGCCAGCGCGCCTGCGGCGACCGCGGCGACGGCCGTGGCGGCGGCGCGGCGCGAGCGGGGCGAGGAAAGCAGCATGGAGGTCTCCATCATTCCTGCGGGGGAAGATCGACGCCCGTCATACAAGCAGCAGCAGTTACCTCTGGGTAACACCCGTGCAGAGACTTTCTGTCCGTAGGACGACCGTCCGGTGCTCGCATACTTGTCGTATGACGAAGACGGACCCCGTACACCCCGCCGGACCTGCGGCCGCGCGCCGCACCGACCCCGAGCCGCCGCCGCCCGGCGGGGTGCTGTGGACCATCGCCGGTGACGTCCGGGCCCTGCTGATGCTGCCCGCCGCCTTCACCATGCAGGTCGCCCACCCCGCGATCGCGGCCGGCGTCGACCAGTACTCCGTCTTCCGCACCGACCCCTGGGGCCGCGGCGAGCGCTCCCTGCGCTCGGTCCAGCTGTGGGTGTACGGCGGGGAGGAGGCCGCCGAGGAGGGCCGTCGGGTGCGCCGCCTGCACAAGGACATCCAGGGCACCGACACCCGCGGCCGCCGCTACCACTCCCTCGACCCCGCCTGCTACGCCTGGGTCCACGCCACCGGCTTCCCGGTCTACCTCTACGCCGGGCGCTACCTGCTGCGCCGCTTCACCCCCGCCCAGGAGCGGCAGCTCTACCAGGAGTGGCTCCAGGTGGGGCGCATCCTCGGGCTGCGCGACCGGGACATGCCGCAGAGCATCGAGGAGTACTGGACGTACTGGGGCCGGATGCTGGCCGAGGAGATCGAGCCCACCGCGGTCGCCCGCGAGCTGATCTCCACCGAGGTGCGACTGCCCCGGCCGGGGGTCGACTCGCCCGCCGTGCGCCTGCTGCTGCGGCTGACCTGGCCGGTTCTGCGGGCCGCCTTCCTGCGCCTACGGGCCTTCGTCACCGTCGGCTACATGCCGCCCGAGGCACGCGCCGCGATCGGGCTGGAGTGGAGCCCGGCCCAGGAGCGCACGCTCCGGCGGTTCAGCACGGCCGTACGGCTCCTCGTACCCCTGCTGCCGGAGCGGCTGCGCTACCTGCCGATCGCCCACCGGGCGCGGGCCGCTTGGCACGCCGGACGCCGCTGACGGCCCCCGGTACGCGGGCGGCCCCCGCCGGATGCGGGGGCCGCGTGCGGTGCGGACTCAGTGCCGGTGGCCGGGCCCGGAGCCGTGCTCGGTGTCGTGGATCGTGTTCGTCTCCGCGATCTTCTTCCAGGACCTCGGCTCCGCGGCGGGCCTCGCCGGGGCCGACTGCTGCGACGAGCGGGCTGCGGGCTTCGCCGCCGACGGGTTGAGCGCCGAGGCCTCCGGCTTGCCCGGGGTGTACAGCCAGGTCTCGAAGAGCTGCGCGAGGGGCTTCTTCGAGACCTTCTCGGCGTACCGGACGAAGTCCCCGACCTTTGCGTTGCCGTAGGCGCGCTCGGTCGGCCAGCCCTTGAGGATCTCGAAGAACTTCTCGTCGCCGATCTCGTTGCGCAGCGCCTGCAGTGCGATGGCGCCGCGGTCGTAGACGGCCCCGTGGAACTGGTTCTCCGGCCCCGGGTCACCCGGCTTGACCTGCCAGAACGCGTCCTCGGCCGGGCGCAGGGAGTAGGCCCAGTCGGCCAGCTCCTGCGCCGTGCCCTCGCCCTCCTTCTCCGACCAGAGCCACTGGCTGTAGCGGGCGAAGCCCTCGTTGATCCAGATGTCCTTCCACCCCTCGACGGACACGCTGTCGCCGTACCACTGGTGCGCCAGCTCGTGCACGACCACCGAGACGTTGGCGCCGCCCCGGAACTGGGCCGGACCGTAGAACGGCCGGGTCTGGGTCTCCAGGGCGAAACCGGCGGTCACGTTCGGCACGTAGCCGCCCAGCGCGTTGAAGGGATACGGCCCGAAGACCCCCTCCAGCCACTCGGCGACCTCCCCGGTCCGCTCCACGCTCGCCCGGGCCGCGCCCGCGTTGTCGCCGAGGTCCTTGCTGTACGCGTTGAGGATCGGCAGTCCGCTCGCCGTCCTGTCGGTGGTGATGTCGAACTTGCCGACGGCGAGGGTGGCCAGGTAGGTGGCCTGCGGCTTGTTGGAACGCCAGTTGTACCGGGTCCAGCCGAGCCGCGAGGTCTGGGACTGCAGCACGCCGTTGCTGATGGCCTGGGTGCCGTCGGGCACGTTGATCGAGACGTCGAAGGTGGCCTTGTCCAGCGGGTGGTCGTTGCTCGGGAACCACCAGACCGCCGAGTCGGGCTCCTGCGCCGCGACCCCGCCGTCGGGGGTGCGCTGCCAGGCCGTCCAGCCGTCCACCTTCAGCTCGGAGGGCTTCCCGGCGTACTTGACGACGACGGACAGCGGGGTGTTGCGCGCCAGCGGCTTCGCCGGGGTGACCTCCAACTCGTGGGAGCCGGACGCGGCGAACTTCGCCTTGACCCCGTTGACCCGGATCTCGCTGACCTGGAGGCCGAAGTCCAGGTTGAAGCGCGACAGGTCCTGCTTCGCGGTGGCCAGCAGCGTGGCCGTGCCCTCCAGCAGGTCCGTCTTCGGCTGGTACTGCAGGCGCAGGTCGTAGTGCGACACGTCGTATCCGCCGTTGCCGCTGGCCGGGTAATAGGGATCGCCGATACCCGGGGCGCCCGAACCCGAACCCGCAGCCGACGCCGGGATCACCAGCAGGAGGGAAGCGGCGAGCACGCTCGGGGCGATGACTTTACGGTGCACGAATGACTCCAAGTGGTAGGGGAGACAGATCGGTTCACAGAGTGGTCCAAGGCCTTGTCGCTCGACCGTATTCACCCTTGACCGCTCAGGTCATGTCCATGGCCCCTGCTGTCACACGATCGCCATTCGGCCGACACGCGTCCGCGCTCGGCGGGGTGACGAGCCCGCCCACGCGGGCGCCACCGACCCCGGCACACCCGCCCCGACCTGCGCTCCGTCCGCCCGAAGTCCCGCCCCCGACACCACCACCGAACGCTCGACCCCGCCCGCGGGAACGTCCGGATCGACACGACGCCCCCGCACGGCACACCCGCCCCAGCGCGGCGGTGTCTACCCGCCATACCGAACAGTCGGTAACCTGCCGCGCATGACCCTTCATCCGCTCGCCGCGCGACGCTGTTGGCACGCCGCCGTCAATCCGCTGCACTCCACCGTCTACTTCTCGCCGGAGATCGCCGAGGAGTTCGCCGCCCACGGGATATCCGACCCCGTCGCCGTCAACCTGGCGCACCGCTCCGCCGCGATGGGTGCCGTCGGGGCCGGGGCGGTCACCGCCACCTTCTACAACTACCGGCACGACCTCGTCGCCCGGCACCTCCCCGCCGTCTGGGACGCCGTCGCTCCCGAGGAGGCCCTCGCCGCCCGGCTGTGCGCGGCCGACGCCGCCCTGACCCGGCTCCTCGGCGCCGAGACCGTGAAGTCCCCCGAGGTGGCCGAGGCCGCCGACCTGGCGATGCGGGCCACCGAGGGCTGTACGCGGCACGCCCGCACCCTGTACGCGGCCCACGCCGACCTCCCCGTACCCGAGGAACCGCACCTGCGGCTGTGGCACGCCACCACCCTGCTGCGCGAGCACCGCGGCGACGGCCACCTCGCCGCCCTGCTCCTCGCGGGCCTGGACCCGGTGGAGGCCCTGGTCAGCCACACCGCCACCGGCAAGGGCATGACCCCGAAGTGGCTCAAGACCATGCGCGGCTGGACGCAGGACGACCTCGACGCCGCGGCCGGCCGGCTGCGCGAGCGCGGCGTCCTCGACGCCGACGGCGATCTGACCGAGGAGGGCACGGCCCTGCGCGAGCGGCTGGAGAGCGACACCGACCGCCTCGACGCCGCACCGTACGAGCACCTCGGCGCGGACGGCCTGGCCCGCCTCACCGAGCTCGGCGGCGCCCTCGTCCTCAAGGCCGTGACCGCGGGCGCCTTCCCGCGGGACCTCATGGGCAGGGCCTGACGGACAGGGCTCCCGCCGTCCGCCACCGCCACCTGCCACAATTGGCAGCCTTCCAGTGCAAACGAAGGCAGGCGGGACCCGATCGTGACGACGTCCATCGAAGGCAGGATCGCCGAGGAGCTCGGCGTACGGGAGCGGCAGGTCAAGGCCGCCGTCGAGCTGCTCGACGGCGGCTCCACCGTGCCGTTCATCGCGCGCTACCGCAAGGAAGCGACGGAGATGCTCGACGACGCCCAGCTGCGCACCCTCGAGGAGCGGCTGAGGTACCTGCGGGAGCTGGAGGACCGCCGCGCGGCGGTCCTGGACTCCGTACGGGAGCAGGGCAAGCTCACCGACGAACTGGCGGCGCGGATCGCCGCGGCCGACACCAAGGCCCGGCTGGAGGACATCTACCTGCCCTTCAAGCCCAAGCGGCGCACCAAGGCGCAGATCGCCCGCGAGGCCGGTCTGGAGCCGCTCGCCGAGGGCCTGCTGGCCGACCCCTCGGTGGAACCGACCGCCGCCGCGGCCGCGTTCGTCGACGCCGACAAGGGCGTCGCCGACCCGGCGGCCGCCCTGGACGGCGCCCGGGCGATCCTCACCGAGCGGTTCGGCGAGGACGCCGACCTGATCGGCGAGCTGCGCGAGCGCATGTGGGGCCGCGGCCGGCTCGCGGCGAAGGTCCGTGACGGCAAGGAGGAGGCGGGCGCCAAGTTCGCCGACTACTTCGACTTCGCCGAGCCGTTCACCGCGCTGCCCTCGCACCGCGTCCTCGCCATGCTGCGCGGCGAGAAGGAGGACGTCCTCGACCTCACCCTGGAGCCGGAGGAGCCTTCCGAGGTACCCGGCCCGTCCACCTACGAAGGCATGATCGCCCGCCGCTTCGGGGTGAACGACCGCGGCCGCCCCGGCGACAAGTGGCTGGCCGACACGGTCCGCTGGGCCTGGCGTACGAAGATCCAGGTGCACCTCGGCATCGACCTGCGGATGCGGCTGCGCCAGGCCGCCGAGGACGAGGCCGTACGGGTCTTCGCCTCGAACCTGCGCGACCTGCTGCTCGCGGCCCCCGCCGGCACCCGGGCGACGCTCGGCCTGGACCCGGGCTTCCGTACCGGTGTGAAGGTCGCCGTCGTGGACGCGACCGGCAAGGTCGTGGCCACGGACGTGATCTACCCGCACGTCCCCGCCAACAAGTGGGACGAGTCCCTCGCCAAGCTCGCCCGCCTGGCGAAGGAGCACGCCGTCGAGCTGGTCGCCATCGGCAACGGCACGGCCTCCCGCGAGACCGACAAGCTGGCCGGGGACCTCATCGCGCGGCACCCGGAGCTGACGCTCACCAAGGTGATGGTCTCGGAGGCGGGCGCCTCCGTGTACTCCGCCTCCGCCTTCGCCTCGCAGGAACTGCCGGACATGGACGTGTCGCTGCGCGGCGCCGTCTCCATCGCGCGCCGTCTGCAGGACCCGCTCGCCGAGCTCGTCAAGATCGACCCGAAGTCGATCGGCGTCGGCCAGTACCAGCACGACCTGTCCGAGGTGAAGCTCTCGCGCTCGCTCGACGCGGTCGTCGAGGACTGTGTGAACGGCGTCGGCGTGGACGTCAACACCGCCTCCGCGCCGCTGCTCTCGCGGGTGTCGGGCATCAGCGGCGGCCTCGCCGAGAACATCGTGGCCCACCGCGACGCCAACGGCCCCTTCCGCAGCCGCAAGGGGCTCAAGGACGTGGCCCGGCTCGGCCCGAAGGCGTACGAGCAGTGCGCGGGCTTCCTGCGGATCCGCGGCGGGGACGACCCGCTGGACTTCTCCAGCGTGCACCCCGAGGCCTATCCGGTGGTCCGGGGCATGGCCAAGACGGCGGGCAGCGAGGTGGCGGCCCTGATCGGCAACTCCGGTGTGCTGCGCTCGCTGCGGCCGGAGCAGTTCGTCACCGAGGCCTTCGGTCTGCCCACCGTCACGGACATCCTGCGGGAGCTGGAGAAGCCGGGCCGCGACCCGCGCCCGGCCTTCAAGACGGCCACCTTCAAGGAGGGCGTCGAGAAGATCGGCGACCTGGCGCCCGGGATGATCCTGGAGGGCGTCGTCACCAATGTGGCCGCCTTCGGCGCCTTCATCGACATCGGTGTCCACCAGGACGGGCTCGCGCACGTCTCGGCGCTGTCGAAGAACTTCGTCAAGGACCCCCGGGACGTGGTCAAGCCGGGCGACATCGTCCGGGTGAAGGTCATGGACGTGGACATCCCGCGCAAGCGGATCTCGCTGACCCTGCGGCTGGAGGACGAGGCCGGGGCGGAGCGCGGCGCGGGAGCTCCCCGGCAGCGCGAGGACCGGCGGGGCGGCGGCGGTGGCCGGCCGCCTCAGCAGCGCGGCGGGTCCGGCGGTGCCCGCGAGGGCGGCCGGAACCAGAGCCAGGGCGAGCGCGGCCAGCGTGGTCAGGGCGGCCAAGGCGGTCAGGGCGGTCAGGGCGGTCAAGGTCGTCGACAGGGCGGTGGCGCTCCCGCCCCCGCCAACAGCGCCATGGCGGACGCCCTGCGCCGCGCGGGCCTCACCTCACCCGAGGAGCGCCGCAAGAAGTAGGGGCCGTCAAGGGCGCCTTGCGGCCACCCGGCAGGTGCGAGTTCCCGGAAGGAGTGGCCGAATACCTTCCCCACCAGGGGACTTGCCTTGCCAACTCCCTTACAAGATCTGTAGGCATGGTGGAACGCCCGTTCGTCACTCGGCGGACGGGCTTCCGCGTTTTCCCTCAGGACCGCATTCCCCGAGGCCGCCTCGAAGGCACAGGACGCCATGCCCATGCCCACACACGCCTACCACCGTTGCCCCGGAAAGGGTCCGAAGAGGGATCACATGCCCCACCGGCAACTCAGCATTCGCAAAAGGTGCGAGCAGATTCTCGGCCATCTGGATCTGACCCACCCCTTCTCCCTGGACGACCTGTGCCACCGGATAGCCGAGCGGCGCGGTCGCCCCATCCGGCTCCATCCGCTCCCCAAGGAGGCGGCCGAGTCCGGAGTCTGCGGACTGTGGGTGGGCACGGCCAGCGTCGACTACGTCTTCTACGAGGCGCAGACCACCCCGCTGCACCGGGAGCACATCGTCCTGCACGAGTTGGGCCACATCCTCTTCGGCCACCACTCCCTGGAAGGGGAGGAGGCAGACGGGCACGCCCCCGTGGTGCTCGGGCGCACCAACTACACCACCCGGCAGGAGCAGGAGGCGGAGATGCTCGCCAGCATGATCCGCATCCGCACGGCGAACCTCGGCCCGCGGTCCACCGACGGCGCGCGCGGCACCCTGGCCCGGTTGGAGTCCGCCATGGGATACGAGCGGGGCACCGATGGCAACTGACCTGACCGACTTCGGTAACTGGCTCGCCGTCCCCAGCGTGGTCTGCCTGTGGGTCGCCGTCCTGCTCCGCGCCCCCGGAGCCCTGCGCTCGCCCCAGCAGCGCGGCCTGTGGCTGGCCGTCGCCACCGCCGCCGCCGCGATGACCCTCAACCTCCCGGACGTCGTCTCGTACGCGATGAGCCGCGGCCCAGGCTACGCCCACACCATCGGCCTCGTCCGCAACCTCATCGGCGTGCTCTCGGCCGGCGCCGTGCTCTACTTCGTGGCCGCCACCACCCGCGGCCGGAGGCTCCAACTCACCGCCTGCGTCGCCACCGTGGCCTGGCTCACCACCCTGGTCGCCCTGGACGCGGCCGCGCCCGACCACGGCACGCACACCATGCCGCCGGTCGGCGACCCGGTGCCCTCCCTCGCCTACTGGCTCGTGCTGATCTCCGCGCACGTGGTCGCCAACATCGTCTGCGTGGGGCTGTGTTCGCGCTACAGCCGCCGCACCGAGAGCCGGGGCCTGGCCGCCGGGCTGCGGCTGTTCGGCCTCGGTACTGCGCTCGCCGGACTGTTCTGGACGGCGTACCTGCTCAAGGCCCTCTTCGGCAGCACCTGGGCGATGCCGGCACTCCCGCTGCTCATGAACCTGCACGGCCTGCTGCGCGCCGCCGCGATCCTCGTGCCCACCCTGTTCACGCTCCGCCGCACCTGCGCCGACATCGCCACGACCTGGCGGCTGTGGCCGCTGTGGCGCGACCTCGTCGAAGCGGTGCCGCACGTGGCCCTCAACAAGCCGCGCGCCTGGCGGGTGATGGAGCTGCTGTGGCCGCCGGTCCCGCGCAACCTGCTCGTGTACCGGAAGGTCATCGAGACCCGCGACGCGATCCTGATCCTGGGCGAGTACGTGGCCCCGGGCGCCCTGGAAGAGGCCCGCGGCCAGGTCACCGGGACCGGGGTCCCCGAGCAGCGCGCCACCGCCGCAGCGCTCGCCCGCGTACTGAGGGAGGCCCGGCAGGCCAAGCTCGACGGAGCGCCCGGGCAGCCGGGGGAGCCGGCCGCGCTGGAACTGCCCGCCGCGATCCACACCTCGCGGGAGGGCGGGGACCTGGCGGACGAGGCCCGGTTCCTCGTCGACGTCGCCCAGGCGTACGCGGCGCCCGCCACCACAAGGAAGTGAAACCGTCGTGACCACCGTACTGATCACCGGCGCCAGCGCCGGACTGGGCGCGGCCTTCGCCCGGGGCTTCGCCGCCAAGGGCTGCGACCTGGTCCTCGTCGCCCGCGACAAGGACCGGCTCGACGCGGTCGCCGCCGAACTGGCCCGGGAGTACGGCACCGCCTCCGAGGTGCTGCCCGCCGATCTGCTCGACCCGACGGACTGCGCGGCCGTCACCGAGCGGCTCGCCGCGTCGAGGCGGCCCGTGGACATCCTGGTCAACAACGCGGGCTTCGGGCTTCCCGCGCCCTTCCCGTACAGCCCGGTCGAGGACGAGGAGCGGATGCTCGACCTGCTGGTCAAGGTCCCGCTCCGGCTCACCCACGCCGTCCTGCCGGGCCTGCGCGCCCGCCGCCGGGGCGCGGTCCTCAACGTCTCCTCGGTGGCCGGCCTCCTGCCGACCGGGACCTACGGAGCCGCCAAGGCCTGGGTCACCGCCTTCAGCGAGTCGCTCCGGGTGGACATGGCGCCGTACGGGGTCCGGGTGCTGGCCGTGGTCCCCGGCTTCACCCGCACCGAGTTCCAGGAGCGGGCCGGGATGGACGTCAGCGCGCTGCGCGACGCGGTCTGGCTGGAGCCGGAGGCCGTGGTAGCCAGGGCCCTGAAGGACCTCGCCCTACGCCGCCCGGTCAGCATCACCGGCGGCCGCTACCGCGCCTACGCCCACGCCGTCCGGCACCTCCCGCGCACCTTCGTGGCCGGCAGGATGGCCCGCAAGCGCCGGGCTCCGGCCGAGCCGTCCCCGTGAACGGGCCCGCGAAACCCACCCTCACCGCTTTCTGATCATGTGACAAGATCGCGGGATGCTGCGACTCACCGATTTCATCATCGACTGCCCGGACACGATGAAGCTGGCGGGCTTCTACTCCGAGGTGACGGGCCGCCCGATCAAGGAAGGCAGCAACGAGCACTGGGCGGGCATCACGTTCGGCGAGATCGAGCTGGCCTTCATCCGGGTGGACGACCACCGAGCCCCGCAGTGGCCCGACAACGAGCACCCCAAGCAGTTCCACCTCGATTTCGAAGTGGACGAGATCGAGCCGGAGCAGCGCCGCGTCCTGGACCTCGGCGCGACGCTGCGGCAGGACTTCATCGGTCCCGAAGGCTACGGCTGGCGGATCTACACCGACCCGGTCGGCCACCCCTTCTGCCTGTGCCGCAACAAGGGCGTCACCTGGACCGACCAGGGCCCGGTCTGGTCCTGAGGGCTGTCCCGCCGGACAAGGGGGTCGGCGGAGCAGGGCGGGCCCGGCGATAAACGCCTCGACATCGCTCGCGGTGATCAGGGACCCTTCACGTGATGGCCGGAATCGACGACACACCGCCCGCGTGGGATGAGCGCACGCAGCTCACCACGTTCCTCGACTACGCACGTGACACCGCCCGCGCCAAGTGCGAGGGCGTCTCGGCGGAGAACGCCCGCAAGGCCCTCCTGCCGGGCTCACCGCTGATGACCATGAGCGGACTGATCAACCACCTCCGCTGGGTCGAGTACTACTGGTTCCAGGTGGTCTTCCTCGGTGAGGAGGACCGGGGCCCCTGGACCGAGGAGGACCCCGACCGTGAGATGCGCATCGCCGTCGACTTCCCGCTCGCGCGGTTGCTCGACGAATACGCCGAACAGAGCGCCCGCTACCGCGAACTGGTCGCCGGGACGGGCCTGGACAACCAGGCCCGGCGAGCCGTCCGCGACGGCCTCCACGTCGACCTGCGCTGGATCCTCCTCCACCTCACCGAGGAGACGGCCCGCCACAACGGCCACCTGGACATCCTGCGCGAGATGCTCGACGGCACGACCGGCGACTGAAGCCGTGATCATGGGCGGCGAGGCGCCGTGCCGGGCGTCGTGATCCGGTGAACCGCGCCGGCTGCCCCTAGAGCTCGGTGACCTTGCCGCCCGCGACCTCCAGGCGGCGGGTCACGTGCACCGCGTCCAGCATCCGGCGGTCGTGCGTGACCAGCAGGAGGGTGCCCTCGTAGGCGTCGAGCGCGGCCTCCAGCTGCTCGATCGCCGGCAGGTCGAGGTGGTTGGTCGGCTCGTCCAGGACCAGCAGGTTCACCCCACGGCCCTGGAGCAGGGCCAGCGCCGCCCGGGTGCGCTCGCCCGGGGAGAGGGTGGCCGCCGGGCGCAGGACATGGGCCGCCTTGAGACCGAACTTCGCCAGCAGGGTGCGGACCTCGGCCGGCTCCGTCTCGGGGACCGCCGCGCAGAAGGCTTCCAGCAGCGGTTCGTCGCCGAGGAACAGGCCGCGCGCCTGGTCCACCTCGCCGACCAGGACACCGGAGCCGAGGGTGGCGGAGCCGGAGTCCGGGGTCAGCCGGCCCAGCAGGACGGCGAGGAGCGTGGACTTGCCCGCGCCGTTGGCCCCGGTGATCGCCACCCGGTCCGCCCAATCGATCTGCAGGCTCGCCGGGCCGAAGGAGAAGTCCCCGCGCCGGACGGCCGCCTCGCGCAGGGTGGCCACCACGGACCCGGAGCGCGGGGCCGCCGCGATCTCCATCCGCAGCTCCCACTCCTTGCGGGGCTCGTCGACGACCTCCAGCCGCTCGATCGCCCGCGCGGTCTGGCGGGCCTTGGCGGCCTGCTTCTCGCTGGACTCGCCGCGCAGGTTCTTGCCGATCTTGTCGTTGTCGGAGGACTTGCGGCGGGCGTTGCGCACGCCCTTGTCCATCCAGTTGCGCTGCATCTGGGCCCGGCCTTCGAGCGCCGACTTCTTGCCCGCGTACTCCTCGAACTCCTCGCGGGCGTGGTCGCGGGCGCGCTCCCGCTCCTCCAGGTAGGAGTCGTAGCCGCCGCCGTAGAGGTTGATCTGCTGCTGGGCGAGGTCGAGTTCGAGGACCTTGGTGACCGTCCGGGTGAGGAACTCGCGGTCGTGGCTGATCACGACCGTGCCGGCCCGCAGCCCCTTGACGAACCGCTCCAGCCGCTCCAGACCCTCCAGGTCCAGGTCGTTGGTGGGCTCGTCGAGCAGGAAGACGTCGTAGCGCGAGAGGAGGAGCGAGGCGAGACCCGCGCGGGCCGCCTGGCCGCCGGAGAGCGCCGTCATGGGCAGGTCCAGACCGACGGCGAGGCCGAGCTCGTCGGCGACCTCCTGGGCCCGCTCGTCGAGGTCGGCGCCGCCGAGGTTCAGCCACAGGTCCAGCGCGGTCGCGTACGCGTCGTCCGCGCCCGGCGTTCCGTCCACCAGGCCCTGCGTCGCCGCGTCGAGCTCGGCCTGGGCGGCCGCCACGCCCGTACGGCGGGCCAGGAACTCCCGGACCGACTCCTCGGGCCGGCGCTCCGGCTCCTGCGGGAGGTGACCGACGGCCGCGCCGGGCGGGGAGAGCCGCAGCTCACCGGTCTCGGGGGTGTCCAGCCCGGCGAGCAGCCGCAGCAGGGTGGACTTCCCGGCGCCGTTCACGCCGACGAGGCCGATGACGTCGCCGGGCGCGACGACGAGGTCGAGATCGGCGAAGAGGGTGCGCTCACCGTGCGCGGCGGTGAGCTTCTTGGCGACGAGGGTTGCAGTCATGATGTGCCGATCCTATCCGCGCCCGGACGACGCCCGGCATGGCCGGACAGGTGGGAGGCACGTCATTGCGGCCGTCGCGGGGGCGGAACACCATGGAGCCATGCCGTCATCGCCGCGCAACGTCCTCTGCCTCGTCCACGACGGGGGCCGGAGCCTGGACGTGACCGACGGCGGGCCGACACCGGTGCCGAACGGGGAGCCGCAGAGCGCCCGGCCGGCCCGCCGGGACCCGCCGAGGGGCGTGCGGCCGTGGATCACCGAGCACCCGGGGGAGCCGCTGGGCGCCCGGCACTTCGCCGCCCGTGCCCGACCGTCACCGCGGCACTTCGCGCGGGCGTTCCGGGCGGAGACCGGGGTCACGCCCGGCCGGTACGTCGAACGGGTCCGGGTGGACCATCCGCGGCGGCTGCCGGCGGAGAGCGGGGAAGGGATCGCACAGATCGCCCGGGGCTGCGGTTACGGGATCCCGCAGGCGTTGAGCCGGGCCTTCGTAGGGACCCTCGGCCGGCCGCCGGCCGAGTACCGCCGCCGCTTCGGCACGTCACGCCCCTGACGGCCCGGGCCGGTGGAGGCCGAGAAGAGAGAGCCGCCCCGAAAGGGGCGGAGCCGTGTTCCGACCATCGCTCCGGAGGAGCCATGCAGATCGCCGTACTTCTCTACGACCACTTCACCGCCCTCGACGCCATCGGGCCCTTCGACACCCTCGGCCGGCTGGCCGACGCCGAGGTGGTCTTCGTCTCCGAGCGGCCGGGGCCCGTACGGACCGACAACGGCGCGCTCGCGCTCGTCGCCGACAAGGGGCTCGACGAGGTCACCCGCCCCGACATCGTGATCGTGCCCGGTGGGCCGCATCCCGAGCGCGAGATGGCCAACCCCGTGGTCCTGGACTGGCTGCGCGCGGTCGACGCCACCACCACCTGGACCACCTCGGTGTGCACCGGATCCCTGTTGCTGGGTGCCGCCGGGCTGCTCGACGGCCGGCGGGCCACCAGCCACTGGCTCTACCTCGACCAGCTGCCGAAGCTCGGTGCCGAGCCCACCGGTGAGCGGGTGGTCTTCGACGGGAAGTACGTCACGGCCGCCGGGGTGTCCTCCGGGATCGACATGGGGCTCACCCTGCTCGGCCGGATCGCCGGCGACGACTACGCCCGGGCCGTGCAGCTGATGACCGAGTACGACCCCCAGCCGCCCTACGACGCCGGCTCGCCCGACAAGGCCCCGGCCGCCCTCGTCGAGATGATGCGGGCGAACAACATGCCCGGCCGAGGCGCGGGCCCGACCGTCACGGGTTCCAGGTGAAGCGCGGGGCCCGGCGCTCCAGGAACGCGGCGACCCCCTCGGCGGTGTCCTCGCTCCCGGCGGCCTGGTCCTCCCAGTAGGCGTCCCGGTCGGTCCGGCCGTCCGTGAACTCCTTGGCCGCCGCCTGCGTCAGCCGCGAGCGTGAGGCCAGGATCCGGGCGAACTCGGCGACCCGCTTGTCCAGGTGGCCGGCCGGCAGCAGCTCGTTCAGGAACCCCGCGCGCAGCGCCGTCCCGGCGTCGATCAGCTCCGCGGAGAAGAGGAGGTACTTGGCCCAGGCCGGACCGACCAGCGACGCGAGCCGGCGGGTGGAGGACGCCGGGTAGACGATGCCCAACTTGGCCGGGGTCACCCCGAAGGAGGCGCCCTCCTCCGCGAAGCGCAGGTCGCAGGCGGCGGCCAGCTGGCTGCCGCCGCCCACGCAGAAGCCGCGGATCGCCGCCAGGGTGGGCCCCGGGAAGGCGGCCAAGGCCTCCTCGGCGGCCACCGCCAGGGCCCGCGGGTCCTCGGCCCCGTCGGCGCCGGCGTTCCCGGTCAGCGAGGAGATGTCGGCGCCCGCGCAGAAGGTCGGTCCGGCCCCGGTCAGCACGAGCACCCGTACGGCCGGATCGTCCGCCAGGGCCGTCACCAGCCCCGGGAGCGCCCGCCACATGGCGGCGGTCATGGCGTTGCGCTTGGCGGGGTGCGAGATGACGACCGTGGCCACCCCGTCGGCGACGGTGTGCAGGAGGTGTGCGTCCGGGGCTGCGTCCATGCGCCGGATGCTATCCCGGGCGGTCATACCTATGATCAAGGGAGTCCGTCGGGGGTGCGAGGAGGTGGCACGTCCATGGGCGCAGACCGTGCGGAGGGTACGCGGGCGAAGGCCGGCGGCCCGGAACCGCAGCGGGAGAAGAAGAAGGTCAGACGCAGTTTCGCGCTGATGACGGCGCTCGGGGTGATCCTGGTGCTGGCCGGTCTGGTCGGCCTGGTCTACACGGGCCTGGCCACCCTCACCTCGATGTTCCTCTTCGGCTGGCTGCTGCTGATCGGCGGCGTGGTGGGCCTGTTGCAGGCCGTGCAGTGGCGCAGGAGCAACTACTTCTGGCTCGCCGTCGTCGTCGCCGCGATCAATCTCGCCGCGGGCTTCGTGATCCTGCGCCGCCCCGAGGCGAGCGCCGAGGCGCTGACCATGTTCGCCGCGCTGCTGTTCCTCACGGGCGGGGTGTTCCGGCTGGTCGGGGCGCTGGTGGTGCGCGGGGCCAATTTCGGGGTCGCGGTCGTCCAGGGCGCCTTCGGGATCCTGCTGGGCTTCCTGATCCTCTCCAACTGGCCCGGCAACAGTCTGTACGTGATCGGAACCTTCTTCTCGCTCGCCCTGCTGTTCGACGGACTGAGCCTGGTGGCCATGGGCATGGGTTCCCGGCGCATCCTGGGCTTGGTCAGGGAGGACGAGGCTCCGGCGGGGGCGGCCGCGACGGACGGGGCCGGCGAAGCGGCCGCGAAGCGGCCGACGGAAGATCAGGAACAGTCGAACAACTGACTCTGTCATACGCCGGCGGTCAAAAAGTGCCCGATAGGCGCTGACTTATGGTCAGCCGGCGGGTCCGGACCAGCCCGTTCCCCACTCTTGTCGCGTGGAGACGATCGAGCGTGAAGACGGGGGACGGAAGATGGATGTCAGCGGGAGCGTCCCGCCAGCCAAGGCGGGTGAGGTGGAGACTCCGAGCGACCCCCTCGCCTACGAGGGAGTGTGGAGGTTCACCGCACCCGCCGTTGAAGAATCCGTTCCGCAGGCCCGCCGTGCGGTCCGGGACCTCCTCGGGCGTCAAGGGGTGCCGGCCCATCAGGACCTCGTGTACTCCCTGCTCCTGATCGTCTCCGAGCTCGTGACGAACTCGGTCCGGCACGCCGCCCTGCTCTCCCCGGAGGTCGCCGTCGAGGTCGCGATCGGCCGTGAGTGGGTCCGGGTCGCCGTGGAGGACAACCACCCCTACCGCCCCAAGGCGCTCGAGGCCGACTTCGGCCAGACCGGCGGCCGGGGCCTGCTCCTGGTCCGGGAGATCACCCTGGAGTCCGGCGGGGTCTGCGACGTCGAGCACACCTCGACCGGCGGCAAGGTGATCTGGGCGGCCCTGCCGCTCGCCGCCCCGCCGACCGCCGGCTGAGCGGCGGCCGACGGGGCGGGCGGACAGCGGGGAGCGGGATCGCGTACGGACTACCAGCCCGCCGCGTCGCCGGTCAGCTCGCGGATCGCGGGCCGCGCCGCGTCCAGCACGGTCATGAACCAGGCCGAGAACGGCACCTCGGCGTGCCGCTTCGCCAGTTCCTCCGCGGTGACGAAGGCGGTGTCCTCGACCTCCTCCGGATCCGGCCGCACGACGGTCTGCGCGAGTCCCACGAACAGGTGATTGAACTCCTGCTCCACCAGACCCGACGCGGGGTCCGGGTGGTTGTAGCGCACCGTCCCCGCCTGAGCGAGCAGCGAGGGCGACAGCCCCAGCTCCTCATGGGTCCGCCGGGCCGCGGCCGCGAACGGCGACTCCCCGGGGTACGGGTGACCGCAACAGGTGTTCGACCAGACGCCGGGGGAGTGGTACTTCCCGAGGGCCCGCTGCTGGAGCAGCAGACGGCCCTGCTCGTCGAAGAGGAACACGGAGAACGCCCGGTGCAACTGACCGGGCGCCTGATGGGCGGAGAGCTTCTCCGCCGTGCCGATGGTGTTGCCGGCCTCGTCGACCAGTTCGAGCATGATCGGTTCTTGAGTACCGGTGCCGTTGGACGCGCTGTTCGCGGCGGTGGCTGGTGTGGTCGGCATACCCATCCTTCGCTTCGGACTTCGGCCTTCAGTCTGCCGTACAAAAGCGGCTTGTCCCCACTTCGGAGATCCACGCATGTCCGCCCCCCGTCGCGTGCTAGGCGACGAGGGGCGGATCAGCGGATCACCTCACGTGTCACTCATATGACCACGTGCGCGCGTCAGACTCCGAACGGGGCCGGATAGCTGATCGTTCCCACCGGCACCGGGCGGGAATCATCCAGCACCAGCGCCATCATGGCCTCGTCGGGGACCTCGAAGGGTGCCCGGATCCCGAAGTGCGACGCCGGCAGGAATCCGAAGCGCGGGTAGTACTCGGGGTGTCCCAGGACCAGGACCAGGGACTCCCCGCGCTCCCGGGCCGCCGCCAGCAGGGCCCGTACGACCGAGCTGCCCGCGCCCGAGCGCTGCAGCGCGGGATCGGCCGCCACCGGGGCGAGCGCGAGCGCCGGGGCGCCGCCGACCTCGCACCGGGTCAGCAGGGCGTGCGCCGCCACCGAACCGTCCGGGGCCTCGGCCACGTAGGACAGCCCGGGCAGCCAGGAGTCGTCGGCGCGCAGCGCGTCCACGAGGTCGGCCTCCAGCGGAGTTCCGAACGCCGCCAGATTCACCTCCCGTACGGCCGCCACGTCGGCCGGGGTCTCCGGCCGGGCGGGCCAGGCGTCGCCGTCCCCGGCGCTCACCGGGCGCAGCACGTAGCCCGTGTACCCGTACTCGTGCCCGTGGCGGGCCCGTACGTCGAGCTCCTCGCGCGTCGCGGCCAGGGCCCGCGCCATCGCCGGACCACCGGTGCCGGACCGGGCTCGGACCCGCTCGGCGAGCGGCCCGTAGTACTCGGCCCAGTCGGAGTCGGGCAGCTCGTGCACGCCGAGCACCTGGTACCCGGCCGCCTGGGCGGCCGCGAGGTTGCCGGCCGTGGTGCGCAGCGCGTAGTGCGGGTCCCAGAAGGCGCGGGCCCCCGCGGACGGCCGTGCGACCGACCACTGGCACTCGGTCAGGACGAGGGTGCCGCCCGGGGCGAGCAGGCGCTTCCACCGCGCGAGCGCGACGTCGAAACCGAGGAGGTAGGCGGAGCCCTCCGCCCAGACGAGGTCGAAGGAGCCGTCCTCGAAGCCCTCGCCTCGGAGTGCGCCCATGTCCGCCTCCACGACACGGACGCGGTCGGCGAGAGAGCGGGCCGCGGCGGCCGTACGCAGTTCGTCGAGGAAGGGGACGTGCAGGTCGACGGCGGTCACCTCGGCGCCGTCCGTCCCGGCCGCGCCCGCCTCGGCGGCGAGCAGCAGTGCGCTGCGGCCCGGGCCGCAGCCGAGGTCCAGGACGCGCGGCCGCTCGGGCAGCGGTCCGCACAGGGAGAGCAGCCGGCGGGTGCTCGCGTCGGAGCCCGGGGCCTGCCGGGGCAGGCCGTGGTGCAGGGCGAAGAAGGCGTGCGTGAAGTCGTCGGCGCCGTCGAGGTCGACGGTGTCGTCGAAGGAACGGCTGTCGGTGGAATTGCTGTCGGTCAACGTGAACCCTTGGAACGGGGGCTCCGGCCGACGAGGCCCAGCGCTCTGGTCAGGCCCGGCCGGATGCCCGGAAGGTGGGGGAGATGCACCGGAGTTCGCAGCGCTCGGCCGCGACCACTACGACGGTCATCGACCCACCTCTTTCCACTCGACACGTTCAAGGGCGTGTCCACCGTAACACCAGGGCCGTTTGTGGTACCGCGCCGTGATCGTCAATGATGATCGGAACCCGGCCCGAGGCCCGAATATTCGGCTTATCAGGGCGTAAACGGGTGGTGAACCCCTGCTTCCATTCATCCGATAGCCTCTGCCGACGTGCCGCCGCCCCATAAAGGCGCGCGTTCGGAATCCGTTACAAGGAGTGAGTTCGTCTGCCGACCGTCATCCTCACCGGCCTGCCGGTCCCCGGATCACCGCTCGCGGACGAGCTGCGCTCCCTCGGCTTCGACGTCCGTCCGGCCGCCGGTCCCCAGGACGCCGCCGCCGCACTGGCGGGCGTACCCGCCGACCAGCGGGTGGCCGTCGTGGACAGCGCCTTCGTCGGGCACCTGCACGCGCTGCGCCTCGCGCTGACCGACCCGCGCTTCGACGCCTGCGCCGTCACCGGCGCCCTCGCCGTCCAGGCCGGGGCCCGCGGCGCCCTCGACAAGGCCGCCGCCGAGGCCGCCGGCGCGGGCACCGACGGGGCCGGCCCGTACGCGGACCGGCTCGCCACCGCCGTCGAGGCCGCCGGGACCACCGTCCAGCGCCCCGAACTGGGCACGCTCGTCGCCACCGTCCCCACCGCTCGGGCGGAGCGGGACGCGGCGACCGCCGCCGTCGCCGCCGTCGACGACGAGGCCGTACGCCTGCGCACCGCCGTGAAGTCCCGCGACGGCTTCTTCACCACCTTCTTCATCAGCCCGTACTCGCGCTACATCGCCCGCTGGTGCGCGCGCCGCGGCCTGACCCCGAACCAGGTCACCACCGCCTCGCTGATCACCGCGCTGATCGCGGCCGGCTGCGCGGCCACCGGCGAGCGCTGGGGCTATGTGGCGGCCGGCGTGCTGCTCCTCGTCTCCTTCGTGCTGGACTGCACCGACGGGCAGCTCGCCCGCTACTCGCTCCAGTACTCGACGATGGGCGCCTGGCTCGACGCCACCTTCGACCGCGCCAAGGAGTACGCCTTCTACGCGGGCCTCGCCCTCGGCGCGGCCCGGAACGGCGACGACGTCTGGGCCCTGGCCGTCGGCTCCATGATCCTGATGACCTGCCGGCACGTGGTGGACTTCTCCTTCAACGAGGCCAACCACGACGCCACCGCCAACACGAGCCCCACGGCCGCCCTGTCCGGCCGGCTCGACAGCGTCGGCTGGACCGTGTGGGTCCGCCGGATGATCATCCTCCCGATCGGTGAGCGCTGGGCGATGATCGCGGTCCTGACCGCCTTCACCACGCCCCGGATCGTCTTCTACGCCCTGCTGATCGGCTGCGCCTTCGGCGCGCTCTACACCACCGCCGGCCGGGTCCTGCGCTCCCTGACCCGCAAGGCCACCCGCACCGACCGGGCGGCCCAGGCGCTGGCCGATCTGGCCGACTCGGGCCCGCTCGCCGAGCTCGAGGCCCGCCTGCTGCGCGGTCGCGCCGGATCCTTCGGCTCCGTGTACGTGGCGGCCCTCGGCACGCTGGTGATGATCGCGGGCGCGGTGTTCCTGCCGTTCGGCGACCCCAGGCTGATCGCCGTCGCGGTGATCTATGTCATGGCGGCCGGGCTCGCCGTCGCCGCGCCCCTCAAGGGCGCCCTCGACTGGCTGATCCCGCCGCTGTTCCGGGCCGCCGAATACGTGACCGTCCTCGCGCTCGCCGTCAAGGCGGACGTCCCTGGGGCCCTTCCGGCGGCATTCGGCCTGATCGCGGCGGTCGCCTACCATCACTACGACACGGTGTACCGCATCCGCGGCGGCACCGGCGCGCCCCCGCACTGGCTGGTGCGGACGATCGGCGGCCACGAAGGCCGGGTCCTGCTGATCACGGCCTTGGCGGCCGTCCTCGTATCGCGCGAAGCGGACTTCCCCGTCGCGCTCACGGTCATGGCCGTGTTCGTGGCACTCGTGGTGCTCGTGGAGAGCATCCGATTCTGGGTCTCCTCCGGAGCACCCGCCGTACATGACGAAGGAGAACCAGCATGATCGGCCTTGTACTCGCTGCCGGTGCCGGACGCCGTCTGCGTCCCTACACCGACACCCTGCCCAAGGCGCTCGTGCCGGTCGGCCCCGAGGGTGACGAGGAGAGCCTGACGGTCCTCGACCTGACGCTGGGCAACTTCGCCGAGGTCGGCCTCACCGAGGTCGCCGTCGTCGTCGGCTACCGCAAGGAAGCCGTGTACGCCCGCCGCGAGGCCCTGGAGGCCAAGTACGGCGTCAAGATCACGCTGATCGACAACGACAAGGCCGAGGAGTGGAACAACGCCTACTCCCTGTGGTGCGCCCGTGACGTCCTCAAGCAGGGCGTGATCCTCGCCAACGGCGACACCGTCCACCCGGTTTCGGTCGAGCGCACCCTGCTCGCCGCCCGCGGCAACGGTCAGAAGATCATCCTCGCCCTCGACACGGTCAAGAACCTGGCCGACGAGGAGATGAAGGTCGTCACCGCCGACGGGAAGGGCGTCCAGAAGATCACCAAGCTGATGGACCCCGCCGACGCCACCGGCGAGTACATCGGTGTCACCCTCATCGAGCCCGAGGCCGCCGAGCAGCTGGCCGAGGCCCTGAAGACCACCTTCGAGCGCGACCCCGACCTCTACTACGAGGACGGCTACCAGCAGCTCGTCAACGACGGCTTCACCATCGACGTGGCCCCCATCGGCGACGTGAAGTGGGTCGAGATCGACAACCACGACGACCTCGCCAAGGGCCGGACGATCGCATGCCAGTACTGACGAGGCTCATCCCCTCGCCCGTCGTCGTCGACGTCAGTCGCGGGGCGATGGACGACCTGGCCGGCCTCCTGGCCGACCAGCGGATCTCAGCCTCCGGCAAGCTGGCCATCGCGATCAGCGGCGGCTCCGGCGTGGCGCTGCGCGCCAAGCTGGAGCCCGTGCTGCCGCACGCCGACTGGTACGCGGTCGTCGACGGCACCATCGACTCCGCGGTCAAGCTGGCCGACGACATAAAGGGCCGCCGCTACGACGCCGTCGTGGGCCTGGGCGGCGGCAAGATCATCGACGTGGCCAAGTACGCCGCGGCGCGGGTCGGGCTGCCCATGGTGGCCGTCGCCACCAACCTCTCGCACGACGGCATCTGCTCGCCGGTGTCCATCCTGGACAACGACAACGGCCGCGGTTCCTACGGTGTGCCGACGCCGATCGCCATGGTGATCGACCTCGACGTGATCAAGGAAGCCCCGGTCCGGTTCATCCGCGCCGGCATCGGTGACGCGATCTCCAACATCTCGGCGATCGCCGACTGGGAGCTCTCGCACAAGATCACCGGCGAGCCCGTCGACGGCCTGGCCGCCGCCATGGCCCGTACCGCCGGCGAGTCCGTGCTGCGCCACCCCGGTGGCTGCGGCGACGACGAGTTCCTCACCGTGCTCTCCGAGGCACTGGTGCTCTCCGGCATTGCCATGTCGATCAGCGGGGACTCCCGCCCGTCGTCCGGCGCCTGCCACGAGATCAGCCACGCCTTCGACCTGCTGCACCCGGGCCGCTCCGCGCTCCACGGCGAGCAGGTCGGCATCGGCGCCGCCTTCGCGATGCACCTGCGCGGGGCCGCCGAGCAGTCGGGCCTCTTCGTCGAGGTGCTGCGCCGGCACGGTCTGCCGGTCGGGCCCGAGGAGATCGGCTTCAGCGTCGACGAGTTCGTCGCGGCCGTCGAGTACGCCCCCCAGACCCGCCCGGGACGCTTCACGATCCTGGAGCACCTCAACCTGTCCGCCGCCGAGATCAGGGACGCTTACGCCGACTATGTCAAGACCATCCGTAGCTGAACTGCGGCCCGTCGTCCACCCCGCGGGTGTGAAGGACCGGGTCAGCGGCGAGCACTGGGGCGGGCGCCTCTACATGCGCGAGATCTCCCTGCGCATCACCCGCTACCTGGTCACCACCAAGGTCACGCCCAACCAGCTGACCTACCTGATGACCCTCGCCGGCGTCCTGGCCCTCCCGGCCCTGCTCGTGCCGGGCATCCTGGGCGCCGTCCTCGGCGTGGTCGCGGTCCAGATGTACCTGCTGCTCGACTGCGTCGACGGTGAGGTCGCCCGCTGGAAGAAGCAGTTCTCGCTGTCCGGGGTCTATCTGGACCGGGTCGGCGCCTACCTGTGCGACGCCGCGGTCCTGGTCGGCTTCGGCCTGCGCGCCGCCGACCTGTGGGGTCCCGGCGGCGCCGACTGGCTGTGGGCCTTCCTGGGCACCCTGGCCGCACTCGGCGCCATCCTGATCAAGGCCGAGACCGACCTGGTCGGTGTCGCCCGCCACCAGGCCGGCAAGCCCGTGGTCAAGGACGCGGCCGCCGAGCCGCGCGCGAAGGGCATGGCGTTCGCCCGCCGGGCCGCCGCCGCGCTCAAGTTCCACCGCCTGATCCTGGGCATCGAGGCCTCGCTGCTCATCCTGGTGCTGGCCGTCGTGGACCAGGTGCAGGGTGACCTGTACTGGTCCCGCGTCGGGGTCGCCGTACTGGCCGGCATCGCGATGCTCCAGACCGTGCTGCACCTGGTGTCCATCCTCGCCTCCAGCAGGCTCAAGTGAGTGCCCCGCTGCGGCTGGGCGCCGTGATCATCACCATGGGCAACCGACCCGACGAGCTCAAGGCGCTCCTCGACTCGGTGGCCCGCCAGGACGGAGCCCCGGTCGACGTGGTCGTCGTGGGCCAAGGCGTGCAGGTCACCGGCCTGCCCGAGGGCGTCCGCAGCATCGACCTCCCCGAGAACCTCGGCATCCCGGGCGGGCGCAACGTCGGCATCGAGGCCTTCGGCCCCGGTGGCGGCGACGTGGACGTGCTGCTCTTCCTGGACGACGACGGCCTGCTGGAGCGCACCGACACCGCCGAGCTGTGCCGGCAGGCCTTCGCCGAGGACCCCGAGCTGGGGATCATCAGCTTCCGGATCGCCGATCCCGAGACCGGCGTCACCCAGCGCCGGCACGTGCCGCGGCTGCGCGCCTCCGACCCGATGCGCTCCTCCCGCGTGACCACCTTCCTGGGCGGCGCCAACGCCGTTCGCACGACGGTGTTCGAGCAGGTCGGAGCACTGCCGGGGGAGTTCTTCTACGCGCACGAGGAGACCGATCTCGCCTGGCGGGCCCTCGACGCAGGGTGGTTGATCGACTACCGCTCGGACATGGTGCTGCTGCACCCGACAACTGCCCCCTCCCGGCACGCGGTCTATCACCGTATGGTTGCTCGTAACCGGGTGTGGCTCGCCCGCCGCAACCTGCCCGCCCCGCTGGTCCCGGTCTACCTGGGCGTCTGGCTCCTGCTGACGCTCGTACGCAGGCCGTCGGCACCCGCGCTGAAGGCCTGGTTCGGCGGTTTCCGGGAGGGTTGGACCACTCCCTGCGGACCCCGACGCCCGATGAGATGGCGAACGGTCTGGCGGTTGACCCGGCTGGGCCGACCTCCTGTCATCTGACCAGCCCGCGTCTGGGAACATGACGCGATCACGGGCCTCGAGCCACCAGCCTGATGCCCACCTGGCCGCATCTTGAAGACGAAAGTTTCAACTTGTGAGTGACACAACCCACGACGGTGCCCTTGCCACGAGCAGGCCGCTGTCCGACGACGCGGGGCTGAGCCCCGCGGAGCTCGCCAGGAAGTACGGCCTCTCGGTCAGTGGCGCCCGGCCTGGGCTGGGCGAGTACGTACGGCAGCTCTGGGGCCGGCGCCACTTCATCATGGCCTTCTCCAGGGCCAAGCTGGTCTCGCAGTACAGCCAGGCGAAGCTCGGCCAGGTCTGGCAGGTCGCGACCCCGCTGCTGAACGCGGCCGTCTACTGGCTGATCTTCGGCCTGATCCTCGGCGCGGGGCGGGAGATGCCCAAGGGCGTCTACGTCCCGTTCCTGATGATGGGCATCTTCGTCTTCACCTTCACCCAGAGCTCGGTGATGGCGGGTGTCCGGGCGATCTCGGGCAACCTCGGCCTGGTGCGCGCGCTGCACTTCCCGCGCGCCTCGCTGCCGGTGTCCTTCTCGCTCCAGCAGCTCCAGCAGCTGCTGTACTCGATGATCGTCGTCTTCGTGATCGCCATCGCCTTCGGCAACTACCCGCGGCTCTCGTGGCTGCTGGTCGTCCCGACCCTGGCGCTCCAGTTCGTCTTCAACACCGGCCTCGCCATGGTCTTCGCGCGGATGGGCTCCAAGACCCCCGACCTGGCGCAGCTGATGCCGTTCGTGATGCGTACCTGGATGTACGCCTCCGGCGTCATGTTCCCGATCGGGATCTACCTGGAGGACCAGCCCCAGTGGATCAGCGACCTGCTGCTGTGGAACCCGGTCGCGATCTACATGGACCTCATCCGGTTCGCGCTGATCGACGACTACGGCAGCAGCAACCTGCCCCCGCACGTGTGGGCCTTCGCGGTGGGCTGGGCCGTGGTGATCGGCATCGGCGGGTTCGTGTACTTCTGGAAGTCTGAGGAGCGTTACGGCCGTGGCTGACAACACCCAGGGGCGCGTCCCCACCGTGATCGCGGACGGCGTCCACATCGTCTACCGGGTCAACACCGGCAGCGCCGGCAAGGGCGCGGCCACCGCCGCACTCAGCAAGATCGTGCGCCGGAAGAAGGGCGACGCCCCGGGCGTCCGGCGGGTCCACGCCGTGCGCGGGGTCTCCTTCACCGCCTACCGCGGCGAGGCCATCGGCCTCATCGGTTCCAACGGCTCCGGCAAGTCCACCCTGCTGCGCGCCATCGCGGGCCTGCTGCCCTGCGAGGAGGGCAAGGTCTACACCGACGGCCAGCCCTCGCTGCTGGGTGTCAACGCGGCCCTGATGAACGACCTCACCGGCGAGCGGAACGTCGTCCTCGGCGGTCTCGCGATGGGTATGACCCGCGAGCAGATCAAGCAGCGTTACCAGAGCATCGTCGACTTCTCGGGCATCAACGAGAAGGGCGACTTCATCTCGCTGCCGATGCGTACCTATTCCTCCGGCATGGCGGCGCGCCTGCGCTTCTCCATCGCGGCGGCCAAGGACCACGACGTTCTGATGATCGACGAGGCCCTCGCCACCGGTGACCGCAGCTTCCAGGTGCGTTCCGAGGACCGTATCCGTGAACTCCGACAGAAGGCCGGCACGGTCTTCCTGGTGAGCCACAACAACAAGTCCATCCGTGACACCTGCGACCGGGTGCTGTGGTTGGAGAAGGGTGAGCTCCTGATGGACGGGCCCACCGAGGAAGTCGTCTCGGCATACGAGAAGGCCACCAACGGCTGACCTCCGGGTCGCGCGGCGCCCACTTACGGCGCTTTTCCGCTTCACCCGAAGGCCCCCGCCGCTCAGCGCGGCGGGGGCCTCAATCGTGTTCTCGCATTTCGCGGCGACATTCGGTGGCGGAGCGAATACCCCGGAGGGCTCCGCGAGGTTCTACAGCGTAAGCTGAGGCGGTCCTCAATCGCGGCAAGAGGGGACGATTCCCCGCAGGTGAAGGGCCTTGGGGCAGCCCGGGGAATCCCGCGGCGGCGTGTCCGAAATAGGATGTAATGGGTCGGCAGTGTAGAACGGGAGATGTGACGGCAATGGCTACGGGAATTCTCCGGCCCCCAGGCACGACGGCCGTCCCCGCCCCGGGCGGCGGGCGGTGACCCCGGGGCACGGCATCCGACCCCTGGCCGACACCGTCCACGTGAGCGCCACCCTCGACAAGGCCGCGGCGGAGAACTTCCCCGTCGCCCCCGCCTTCCTGCCCCGCGCCTGGCGCGACGGGCTGACAGCCGTCTACGGGTACGCCCGCCTCGTCGACGACATCGGCGACGGCGACCTCGCCCCCGGCGGACACGACGCCGTACTCCTCGGTCTCGACCCCGCCGCGGTCGACGACCGGCTCGCCATGCTCGACGCGTTCGAGGCGGACCTGCGTCGGGTGTTCGGCGGCACGGACGGCCCGCCGCGGCACCCGTTGCTGCAGGCCCTCCAGCCCGTCGTCCGCACCCACGGCCTGACCCCCGAGCCGTTCCTCGCCCTGATCGAGGCCAACCGCCAGGACCAGCGGGTCGCTCGCTACGAGACCTACGCCGACCTGGTCGGCTACTGCGAGCTGTCCGCGAACCCGGTCGGCCGCCTCGTGCTCTCCCTCACCGGCACCAGCACCCCCGAGCGCATCCGCCGCTCCGACGCCGTCTGCACCGCCCTGCAGATCGTCGAGCACGTCCAGGACGTCGCCGAGGACCTCGGCCGCGACCGGATCTACCTGCCCGCCGAGGACCTGCGCCGCTTCCACGTGACCGAGGCCCAACTCGCGGCCCCGTCCGCCGGCGCGTCCGTACGCTCCCTGATCGCGTTCGAGACCGAGCGCGCACGCGAGCTGCTGAACGAAGGCACCCCGCTCGTGGGCAGCGTGCACGGCCGACTCCGGCTGCTGCTCGCGGGTTTCGTGGGAGGGGGGCGGGCGGCGCTACGAGCCGTCACCGCCGCCGGCTTCGACGTACTCCCCGGCCCGCCCAAGCCCACCAAGAGCGGCCTGCTCCGCGAGGTGGCCGCCGTCCTGCGCACAGCGCCGAGAAAGGGGTGAGCCCGACCGTGGAGGGCCTCACACACGCGTCCGCACCGGTCCAGGCCGCCTACAGCTACTGCGAGGCCGTCACCGGTGCACAGGCACGCAACTTCGCCTACGGCATCCGCCTGTTGCCGACCGACAAGCGGCAGGCGATGTCCGCGCTGTACGCCTTCTCGCGGCGGGTCGACGACATCGGCGACGGCACGTTGGCGCCCGAGGCCAAGTTCGCCCGGCTGGAGGAGACCCGCGCCCTGCTCGGCCGGATCCGCGCCGAGGAGATCGACGAGGACGACACCGACCCGGTCGCCGTCGCCCTCACGCACGCCGCGCGCCGCTTCCCCATCCCGCTCGGCGGCCTCGACGAACTCATCGACGGCGTCCTGATGGACGTCCGCGGCGAGACGTACGAGACCTGGGACGACCTCAAGACCTACTGCCGCTGCGTGGCCGGGGCCATCGGGCGGCTCTCGCTCGGCGTGTTCGGCACGGTGAACGGCTCGGGCCTGGCGGCGGCCGACGCCGAACGCGCCGGGGAGTACGCCGACACCCTCGGCCTCGCCCTGCAACTCACCAACATCCTCAGGGACGTTCGCGAGGACGCCGGCAACGGGCGCACCTACCTGCCGGCCGAGGACCTCGCCAAGTTCGGCTGCTCGGACGGCTTCGGGAGCGAGCGAATGCCCGCCGGCGCCGACTTCGCCGGACTCGTGCACCACGAAGTCCGGCGCGCCCGCGCCCTGTTCGCCGAGGGCTACCGGCTGCTGCCGATGCTCGACCGGCGCAGCGGTGCCTGCGTGGCCGCCATGGCCGGTATCTACCGACGGCTGCTGGACCGCATCGAACGGGAGCCGGAGGCCGTGCTGCGGGGCCGCGTGTCACTGCCGCCGCACGAGAAGGCGTACGTCGCCGTGCGCGGCCTGTCCGGCCTCGACGCGCGGACCGTCTCCCGGCAGAACACCCGGAGGCGGGGCTGATGAGCACGATCACCCGGCTCCCGGAGGCGGCGGCCGGCCCGGCCGCCGTCGCCGCGGCGCAGCGGGCCGGGCGGGGCGGGCGCACGGGCGCGCGCCCGGCGTGTACGGCGGCCACCCCGGCGCGCACGCGTCGGCCCGCGACCGCCCGCCCCGGCCGGCACGGAACACGGGCAACCACCGCGGCGGGACGCGCGTCTCTTCCGACGGAATCCGGCCGTACCGGGCGGGCCGCCGCACACGGGACGGCCTCGCCCGCCGGGAACCGGGCGGCCGGCCCGGAGGGCCACCGCACCACGGGGGAGGGCGCATGACCGGCTTCGAAGAGCACGCCGTCGTCGTGGGTGGCGGCCTCGCCGGGGTCACCACCGCCCTCGAACTCGCCGACGCCGGGCTCCGCGTGACCCTGCTGGAGGGCCGCCCCCGGCTCGGCGGACTGGCGTTCTCCTTCAAACGCGGCGACCTCGAGGTCGACAACGGCCAGCACGTCTACCTGCGGTGCTGCACCGCCTACCGGTGGTTCCTCGACCGGGTCGACGGAGCCGCCCTCGCGCCCCTGCAGGACCGGCTCGACGTACCCGTCCTGGACGTCGCCCGCCCCGGCGGACCGCGGCTCGGCCGGCTGCGCCGCAGCGCCCTGCCCGTGCCCCTGCACCTGGCCGGATCGCTCGCCCGCTACCCGCACCTCTCCCTCGCCGAGCGCCTGAGCGTCGGGCGCGCCGCCCTCGCCCTGCGTCGGCTTGACCCCGCCGACCCGGCGCTGGACGGGCTGGACTTCGCGACCTGGCTCGGCCGCTACGGGCAGTCCGCCCGTACGATCGAGGCGCTGTGGGACCTGGTGGGCGTCGCCACCCTCAACGCCACCGCCGAGCAGTCCTCGCTGGGCCTGGCCGCCATGGTGTTCAAGACCGGCCTGCTCTCCGAGAACGGCGCCGCCGACATCGGCTGGGCGCGCGTACCGCTCGGCGAACTGCACGACACCCTCGCCCGCAAGGCCCTCGACGCGGCCGGCGTACGGACCGAGCTGCGCGCCCGGGTCACGGACATCTCGCGTATGCCCGAGGGGGCCTGGCGGATCGACACCGAGGAGGAGTGCCTGGAGGCCGGCACCGTCGTGCTGGCCGTCCCGCAGCGCGAGGCGCACGGACTGCTGCCCGCCGGCGCCCTCCCCGACCCCGACAAGCTCCTGGACATCGGCACCGCGCCCATCCTCAACGTCCACGTGGTCTACGACCGCAAGGTGCTGAGGCAACCCTTCTTCGCCGCCCTCGGCTCCCCGGTGCAGTGGGTCTTCGACCGCACCGAATCCTCCGGACTCCCGGACGGCGGCCAGTACCTGGCGCTGTCCCAGTCCGTCGCCCAGGACGACATCGACGAGCCCGTCTCGGTCCTGCGCGCCAAGTACCTGCCCGAGTTGGAGCGGCTGCTGCCCGCCGCGCGCGACGCCAAGGTACGGGACTTCTTCGTCACCCGGGAGCGGACGGCCACCTTCGCCCCCACCCCCGGCGTCGGCCGGCTGCGCCCCGGGGCGCGCACCGACACGCCGGGGCTCTACCTCGCCGGTGCGTGGACTGCCACGGGCTGGCCCGCGACCATGGAGAGCGCCGTCCGGAGCGGACTGAGCGCGGCCCACGCCGCACTCGCCGCGCTCGGCCGCCACCGCGAACACCCTCTGCAGGAGGCGGCATGACGAGCACCATCAGCAGCACCGGCACCACCAGCACCACGAGTACAGCACGTACAGGAACAAGAGGAGAGCCAGTGAACCCGGGGAACCCGGCTGTCGAGAACACGGATGCCAGTGTGGGCACAGCCGGAGGGGGCGTGGAGAAGGCGGACACGATCGCGCTCCTGGAACGTGGCCGCACGCTCTCGACCCCCGCGCTCCGCGCCGCCGTCGACCGGCTCGCGGCGCCCATGGACACCGTCGCCGCCTACCACTTCGGCTGGATCGACGCCCAGGGCAACGTGGCGGACGGCGACGGCGGCAAGGCCGTGCGCCCCGCGCTCGCGCTGCTCTCCGCCGAGGCCGCGGGCGCCGCGGCCGAGGTCGGCATCCCGGGCGCCGTCGCGGTCGAGCTGGTGCACAACTTCTCGCTGCTGCACGACGACCTGATGGACGGCGACGAGCAGCGCCGCCACCGCGACACGGTGTGGAAGGTGCACGGACCGGCCCTCGCGATCCTGGTCGGCGACGCCCTGTTCGCCCTCGCCAACGAGGTGCTGCTGGAGCTCGGCACCGTGGAGGCCGGCCGGGCGACCCGCCGGCTCACCACCGCCAGCCGCAAGCTCATCGACGGTCAGGCGCAGGACATCTCCTACGAGCACCGCGAGCGCGTCAGCGTCGAGGAGTGCCTGGAGATGGAGGGCAACAAGACCGGCGCCCTGCTCGCCTGCGCGGTCTCCATCGGCGCCGTGCTCGGCGGCGCGGACGACCGTACCGCCGACAAGCTGGAGGAGTACGGCTACCACCTGGGCCTCGCCTTCCAGGCCGTCGACGACCTGCTCGGCATCTGGGGCGACCCGGAGGCGACCGGCAAGCAGACGTGGAGCGACCTGCGCCAGCGCAAGAAGTCCCTGCCGGTGGTCGCCGCCCTCGCGGCCGGCGGGGAAGCCTCCGAGCAGCTCGCCGAACTGCTCGCCGCCGACGCCAAGAGCAGCGACTTCGAGAACTTCTCGGAGGAGGAGTTCGCGGCCCGCGCGGCCCTCATCGAGGCGGCCGGCGGTCGTGGGTGGACCGCCGACGAGGCACGGCGCCAGCACGCGATCGCCATCCGGGCCCTGGACGACGTCGACATGCCGCAGCGCGTGCGCGACCAGCTCGTGGCCCTCGCGGACTTCGTCGTCGTGCGCAAGAGGTGATCGCCACCCGACAGCGGATATGAATCGCGAGTCGCCGGCCGGCGCCGCCACCTGACGGTGGCGTGCACCGGCCGACGGCAGACCCCAGCACAGCAGAGGACACTGTTCTAAGGGGAAGCCATGACAGCGACGACCGACGGCAGCGCCGAGGGCGCCGGCGCCGGCAGCGAATCCACCCCGGGCCTCCCGGCGGCCCCCGGCGTGGGGCCCGCCCGCGGCCCGGCCGCCGAAGTGGGGCCCCCGGCCCCGCCCCACGCGGCCCGGCCCCGCGTCGAGTACGGCGACGCGTCGGGCGCGGCCGGCCCGCGCGCCGACTACGGCCCGCCGGGCCCACCCGGAGCGGACGGCGGCCGGGTGCGCGTGGGCAGGGTCGGGGACCGGCCGGGCACGACGCGGGCACCCGGCGCGGCGCCGCCCGGCTTCGGCCCGGAGGCCCGTCCACGGGACGAGCCCGCAGGCCGCGTGCGCGTGAGCGTGCTCGCGGACGTCCCGGCCGGTCCGGGACCGGACCGGGCGGGCACGGCCCGGACCGCCGCGGACCTGCCCGAGCCGCCGGCCGGCACCCGGCCGCTGGTGTACGAGGCCGCCGCGCGCGCCACCCGGAACCTGCTGGACCGCCAGGATCCCGAGGGCTGGTGGAAGGGCGACCTGGAGACCAACGTCACCATGGACGCGGAGGACCTGCTGCTCCGGCAGTTCCTCGGGATCCGGGACGAGGCCACCACCCGGGCGGCCGCCCTCTTCATCCGCGGCGAGCAGCGGGAGGACGGCACCTGGGCCACCTTCCACGGCGGACCGCCCGAACTGTCCGCCACCATCGAGGCCTACGTCGCACTGCGCCTCGCCGGGGACGCGCCGGACGCCCCGCACATGAGCCGCGCCTCGGCCTGGATCCGGGCCCATGGCGGGATCGCCGCCGCCCGCGTCTTCACCCGGATCTGGCTGGCCCTCTTCGGCTGGTGGAACTGGGAGCACCTGCCCGAACTCCCGCCCGAGCTGGTCTTCCTGCCGCCCTGGGTGCCCCTGAACATCTACGACTTCGGCTGCTGGGCCCGCCAGACCATCGTCCCGCTCACCGTGGTCTCCGCGCTGCGCCCGGTCCGCCCGGCCCCCTTCGCCCTCGACGAGCTGCACGCCGACGCGCGCACGCCCCACCCGGTCAGGAGACTCGCCCCGCTGACCAGCTGGGACGGCGCCTTCCAGCGGATGGACAAGGCCCTGCACGTCTACCGCCGGTTCGCCCCGCGCCGGCTGCGCAAGGCCGCGATGGCCACCGCCGGCCGCTGGATCGTCGAACGCCAGGAGAACGACGGCTGCTGGGGCGGGATCCAGCCGCCCGCCGTGTACTCGGTCATCGCCCTGCACCTGCTCGGCTACGACCTCGGACATCCGGTGATGCGCGCCGGACTGGAGTCCCTGGAGCGGTTCGCGGTGTGGCGCGCGGACGGCGCCCGGATGATCGAGGCCTGCCAGTCCCCGGTGTGGGACACCTGCCTCGCCGCGATCGCCCTGGCCGACGCGGGTCTGCGCCCCGACCACCCGGCGCTGGTCAGGGCCGCCGACTGGATGCTCGGCGAGGAGATCGTCCGCACGGGCGACTGGGCCGTACGCCGGCCCGGCCTCGCCCCCGGAGGCTGGGCGTTCGAGTTCCACAACGACACCTACCCCGACATCGACGACACGGCCGAGGTGGTCCTCGCCCTGCGCCGGATCAAGCACCCGGACCCGGCCCGGGTCGAGGGGGCCATCGCCCGCGGGGTGTCCTGGAACCTCGGCATGCAGTCGAGGAACGGGGCGTGGGGCGCCTTCGACGCCGACAACACCAGCCCCCTGCCGAACAAGCTGCCCTTCTGCGACTTCGGCGAGGTCATCGACCCGCCCTCGGCCGACGTCACCGCCCACGTGGTGGAGATGCTCGCCTTCGAGGGCCGGGCGAAGGACGCCCGGACCCGACGCGGCATCGACTGGCTGTTCGCCGAGCAGGAGGCGTTCGGCGGCTGGTTCGGCCGCTGGGGCACCAATTACGTCTACGGGACCGGCTCGGTGGTCCCGGCCCTCGTCGCCGCCGGGATCGCCCCGGGGCATCCCGCGATCCGGCGGGCCGTGCGCTGGCTGGAGTCCGTACAGAACGAGGACGGCGGGTGGGGCGAGGACCAGCGCTCCTACAAGGACCCGTCCTGGGCCGGGAAGGGCGCCTCCACCCCCTCGCAGACCGCCTGGGCGCTGATGGCCCTGCTGTCGGCCGGCGAACGCGAGGGCAAGGCCGTCGAGCGGGGCATCGCCCACCTCGTGGAGACCCAGAAGGAGGACGGCACCTGGGACGAGCCGTACTTCACCGGCACCGGCTTCCCCTGGGACTTCTCCATCAACTACCACCTGTACCGGCAGGTGTTCCCGCTCACCGCGCTCGGCCGCTACCTGTACGGGGAACCGTTCGCCCCGGCCGGAGCGCACCCGGCAGCGGCAGGGGAGGCGTGATGCCCGCCGCCGACGGGGACCGGGGCCGCGGGACCGACCCGCTGCTGGTGGCCTGCGCGCTGCGCATCGAGCAGGTGGCGCTGCGCAGCGCCGGCGGCGGCTCCGGGCGCGGATCGGCCGGCGGGCACGTCCTGCTGCGCACCGGGATGGGCCCGCGCGCGGCCGAGCGGGCGCTGGGCCGCGCACTGGAGCGGCCGGGCATGGACCGGGCCGCCGTCCTCGCGACGGGCTTCTGCGCCGGGCTGGTACCCGGCATGCACCCCGGAGACCTCGTCGTCGCCGAGGAGACCCGGGACCCGCGGGGGATCGTCCCCTGCACCGGCAGCGCCCTGCTCGCGGAGGCACTGGCCCGGGCCGCGCCCGGCCGGACCGTGCACCGTGGCGCGCTGACCGGATCCGACCACGTCGTCCGCGGCCAGGAGCGCGCGCAGCTGCGCGCCACCGGCGCCGTCGCGGTCGACATGGAGTCCGCGGCCACCCTGTGGGCCGCCACCCGGGGAGGTGGACGTCCGGTTGCGGCCGTCCGGGTGATCGTGGACGCTCCGGAGCACGAGCTCGTCCGTATCGGCACGGTTCGCGGGGGAATATCGGCCTTCCGTGTCCTGCGTGCCGTACTGCCCGCGTTTCATGAATGGCACCGTTCGTTGCTGCTCCCCAGGAGGTGAGCCAGATGGCCATGCCGCTGCGCCAGTCCATCAGGGTCGGGACGTATCTTCTCGAACAGAAACTCCGCAAGCGCGAGAAGTTCCCCCTGATCGTCGAGCTGGAACCGCTCTACGCCTGCAACCTGGCCTGTGAGGGGTGCGGGAAGATCCAGCACCCGGCCGGGGTGCTCAAGCAGCGCATGCCGGTCGCCCAGGCGGTCGGCGCCGTGCTGGAGTCCGGTGCGCCCATGGTGTCCATCGCGGGCGGCGAGCCCTTGATGCACCCGCAGATCCACGAGATCGTCCGGCAGTTGGTGGCGAGGCGGAAGTACGTATTCCTCTGCACCAACGCGATGCTGCTGCGCAAGAAGATCGAGAAGTTCACCCCTTCCCCGTATTTCGCCTTCGCCGTGCACATCGACGGTCTGCGCGAGCGCCACGACGAGTCGGTGGCCAAGGAAGGCGTCTTCGACGAGGCGGTCGCCGCCATCAAGGAGGCGAAGAGGCGCGGGTTCCGCGTGACGACCAACTCCACCTTCTTCAACACCGACACCCCGCAGACCATCATCGAGGTACTCAACTACCTCAATGACGACCTCCAGGTCGACGAAATGATGATCTCGCCCGCCTACGCCTACGAGAAGGCACCCGACCAGGAGCACTTCCTCGGCGTCGAACAGACCCGAGAGCTCTTCAGGAAGGCATTCGCGGGAGGCAACCGTCGGCGCTGGCGGCTCAACCACTCCCCGCTCTTCCTGGACTTCCTGGAAGGAAAGGCCGATTTCCCGTGCACGGCCTGGGCCATTCCGAATTACTCCCTCTTCGGCTGGCAGCGCCCCTGCTATCTGATGAGCGACGGATACGTACCGACGTACCGCGAACTCATCAACGACACCGACTGGGACAAGTACGGCCGAGGGAAGGACCCGCGCTGCGCGAACTGCATGGCGCACTGCGGCTACGAGCCCACCGCCGTCCTCGCGACCATGGGCTCCCTCAAGGAATCCCTGCGCGCGGCCCGGGAAGCGGTCGCCGGCAACCGGGACACGTCGGCATGACCGGGCGGCCACGGGAGGAAGGGGGCGGCCGGGGCCAAGGCTTCGACCTCGGCGCCCTGCTGGCCGAACGCGGGTCGGAGCGGTACGAGCTGCACGCCCGGCACCTCAACCACCAGCTGCCCCGCATGCTGCACACCATCGGCTTCGACAAGGTCTACGAGCGGGCCGAGGGCGCCCACTTCTGGGACGCCGAGGGCAACGACTACCTGGACATGCTGGCCGGGTTCGGGGTCATGGGCCTGGGCCGGCACCACCCGGTCGTGCGCCGGGCCCTGCACGACGTCCTGGACGCCCAGCTCGCCGACCTCACCCGCTTCGACTGCCAGCCGCTGCCGGGACTGCTGGCCGAGAAGCTGCTCTCGTACAGCCCGCACCTGGACCGGGTCTTCTTCGGCAACAGCGGCACCGAGGCGGTGGAGACGGCCCTGAAGTTCGCCCGGTACGCCACCGGGCGCCCCAGGATCCTCTACTGCGACCACGCCTTCCACGGGCTGACCGCGGGCTCCCTCTCGGTGAACGGGGAGAGCGGGTTCCGCGACGGCTTCGCACCGCTGCTCCCCGACACGAGGATCACGCTCGGGGACCTCGCGGCCCTGGAGCGGGAGCTGAAGCGCGGGGACGTGGCCGCCCTCGTCGTCGAGCCGATCCAGGGCAAGGGGGTCCTGGCCGCCCCGCCCGGATTCCTGCTCGCCGCCCAGGAGATGCTGCACGGGCGGGGGGCGCTGCTCATCGCGGACGAGGTGCAGACCGGCCTCGGACGTACCGGTGACTTCTACGCCTACCAGCACGAGCCGGGGGTGGAACCGGACCTGGTGTGCGTGGCGAAGGCGCTCTCGGGCGGATACGTCCCCATCGGAGCGACCCTGGGCAAGGACTGGATCTTCAAGAAGGTCTACTCGTCCATGGACCGGGTGCTCGTCCACTCCGCGAGCTTCGGTTCCAACGCCCAGGCCATGGCGGCCGGCCTCGCGGTCCTGTCCGTCATGGAGGACGAGGAGGTCGTGGCGAACGCCCGGGGCATGGGCGACCTGCTGCGCGGGCGCCTCGCCGCCCTGGTGGACGAGTACGAGCTGCTGCACGAGGTGCGGGGGCGCGGGCTGATGATCGGCATCGAGTTCGGCCGGCCGTCCTCGCTGGGCCTGCGCAGCCGGTGGACCATGCTGCAGGCGGCCCGCAAGGGACTCTTCGCGCAGATGGTAGTGGTTCCCCTGCTGCAGAAGCACCGGATCTTGACCCAGGTCTCCGGGGACCACCTGGAGGTGATCAAGCTGATCCCGCCGCTGATCGTGGACGAGGGGGACGTGGACCGGTTCGTGGGCGCCTTCCGTGAGGTCATGGACGAGGCGCACGGCGGGTCCGGGCTGATCTGGGACTTCGGCAGGACACTGGTGAAGCAGGCCGTCGCCACGCGCTGACGGCCCGCCCACCCCGTGGGGGAACCGGTCGGGCCGGTTCCCGTCCGCGTCAGACGAGGAGCCGGTCGCGCAGTCGGTCGAGGGTCTCGGGCGTCAGCCCGAGGCCCTCCGCCAGGTAGCGGTCCACCCCGCCCCACACCTCGTCGATGGTGTCGAAGGCGGCCACCAGGTACTCGGCGCGGGCGTCGAAGAGCGGCGCGAGCAGCTCCATCACCTCGGGGGAGCGGGCACCCGCCGACTCGTCGGTGCGGCGTACGCGATAGCGGCGGTGCGGGGCGTTCGACTCCAGGTAGTCCGTCACGATCGCCGCGCGCTCGACGCCCAGCGCGAGCAGGGTGACGGCGATCGACAGGCCGGCCCGGTCCTTGCCGGCCGCGCAGTGCATGAGCGCGGGGACGCTGTCCTCGGCGAGGGCGTGCACGACCCGGCTGTGCTCGGCGGTGCGCTGCCGGATGATCCCGCGGTACGAGTTCGACATCCGGGCCGCGGCCTTGCCGTCGCCCAGGATCTCGCGCAGCTGGACGAGGTCCCCGTCGCGGACCAGCCGCCAGAACTCCCGGCCGTCGGCCGGGTCCGAGAGCGGGATGTTGACGTTCCGGACGCCGGGCAGCTCGACGTCCGGCCCCTCCAGCGCGTGGTCGGCGACGTTGCGGAAGTCGAAGATGGTGTGGAGCCCGAGCGATGCGAGGAACTCTGCATCGCTTTCGGTGGCATGTGCGAGATGTCCGCTTCGGTACAGTCGTCCCGTCCTGACCGTTCGTCCGTCAGAAGTCGGCAATCCGCCCACATCGCGGAAATTGCGCACTCCGGACAGCTCCGGCTCCTGTATCTGCTGGGTCAAAGCAACTCCTCCGCCACGTGGTGGGTCCTCTGTCCGAATTACACTACTTGGCGCCAACTTGCCATATCCGGAGGCGAGATCGGGTACGCCCCCGTGAGCCAGATCATACGGTGACCGTGAGTGCCTGATCGTCAAAGGTGAATGGCCCCGTCGGAGGGGCTGTTGGCGGTGCGGAATGGACGGAGGGTGACGGTCGTTCCGTCGCTCCCTCATCCCTGTTATTCCGTCAGGGAATTCGCGGCTTGTTCCGTGCGGCCGCAAGGGATTACCTTCGCGATCGATCCGGGTGGACCGCCAAATCCTGCCGCCTCCCGGAAACCGCATCCGACCTATTCGCGCGGCAGGAGCGGGGGAACCAGGTAAGCCGCTGTTCCGGAGATCTTTTCACCGGGACGGCTCGGGGTGAAGTCGTTCATGTTCCGTACATGTACGGCCGGACATCTCCAGTCCGAACCCGACAGCTCACCTCGCAGGCGCCGGAGAGGAATTCGTCATGCCTGCAAAGGGTAAGCACCGCCGTCCCAAGTCCCTTTCCCTTTCCCGCGGTTTCGCCGTCGCCGGAACCGGTGGCGCGGCCCTCGCGCTGCCGCTGATCGGTGCCGCCGGCGCCCACGCGGCCGGCGCCCCGACCGCCGCCCCCGCGGTGACCCCCGCGGTGGCGACGCAGGCTCCCCTCGCTCTCCGTTCGGCGCCCGCCGCCGTGCAGACCGCCCAGACCGTCTACACCGTCGTGCCGGGCGACTACCTCTCCAAGATCGCCGCCGAGCGCCACCTGTCCGGCGGCTGGGAGCAGCTGTACGCCGACAACCGCGAGGCCGTCGGTGGCAACCCGTCGCTGATCCACCCCGGCCTGAAGCTCCACCTCGGCGGTCCCGGCGAGCCGGCTCCGTCCGAGGCCGAGGCCGCCCCGGCCCCCCAGGCGGAGGCCGAGGCCGACGCGAAGCCGGCCGAGCAGGCCGCGCCGAAGCCGGGTCGCGAGCACGCCGAGCAGGCCGCCCCGGCGCAGCCGGAGGCCGCCGCCGAGCCCCAGGCCGAGGCCCCCGCCGCCGCCCCGCGGTCCGCCGCCGGCTTCGTGGCCCCGGTCGGCGGTGGCATCTCCACCCAGTACAAGGTCGCCGGCAGCATGTGGTCCTCCGGCTACCACACCGGCGTCGACTTCATCGCGAGCATGGGCACCACCGTCAAGGCGGTCGGCGCGGGCACCGTGGTCTCCGCCGGCTGGAGCGGCTCGTACGGCAACGAGATCGTCATCCGGCACGCGGACGGCAAGTACTCCCAGTACGCCCACCTCTCCCAGCTCTCCGTCTCCTCCGGCCAGAGCGTCACCGCCGGCCAGGCCATCGGCCTCTCCGGCTCCACCGGCAACTCGACCGGCCCCCACCTGCACTTCGAGATCCGTTCGACCCCGTCCTACGGCTCGGACATGGACCCGATCGCCTACCTCCGCGCCAACGGCGCGAGCCTCTGACGGCACCCGCCGTCGGACCACCGACACGCGTGAGGCCGGGACCCGAGGGGGGTCCCGGCCTCACGTGTACTTATTCCTTATCTCCCGCGTGGTAGAGATCACGGTCCGTCAACCCCTTATTACGTTGGCGTAGGTTGCTTGCGGGAGTGAAGGATGGTCTTTCGTGGCAGCGACGACGACGAAACTCAAGACCATCGGCTCGTACGCGGCGATCGGGGACAGCTTCACCGAGGGTGTGGGGGACCCGGGACCCGGGGATTCTTATCTCGGCTGGGCGGACCGGCTCGCCGTGCTCCTATCCGATCAGCGCGAAGAGCATGACTTCCGGTATGCGAATCTGGCCGTGCGGGGGAAGCTTCTCGACCAGATCGTGGCCGACCAGCTCCCGAGAGCCAAGGCCCTCGCACCGGACCTGGTGACCTTCTGTGCGGGCGGCAACGACATCATCCGGCCCGGGACCGACCCGGACGACGTGGCGGAGCGGTTCGAGGCGGCCGTGGCCGACCTCACCGGGGCCGTCGGACAGGTCATGATCACCACCGGCTTCGACACCCGGGGCGTACCGGTGCTCAAGCACCTGCGCGGCAAGGTGGCGACGTACAGCGCGCACGTCCGCGCCATCGCCGACCGCTACGACTGCCCGGTGCTCGACCTCTGGTCGCTGAAGTCCGTACAGGACCGACGGGCCTGGGACACCGACCGGCTGCACCTCTCGCCCGAGGGACACACCCGGGTCGCGCTGCGCGCCGCCCAGGTGCTCGGGCTGGACGTGCCGGCCGACCCCGACCAGCCGTGGCCGCCGGAGCGGCCGCGCGGCTCGGTGGACGTGACCCGGGACAACATCCAGTGGGCGCGCGAGCACCTCGCGCCGTGGATCGGCCGCCGGCTGCGCGGGGAATCCTCCGGGGACCACGTGGAGGCGAAGCGGCCGGACCTGCTGCCGCTCTAGGTCGGCCGTTCCGGATCCTGCCGGGCGCCGGGCGGTCATGGGCCGGCAAGATCGGCGGGAGACGGCCCGGGAGTGTCCGCGACACTTCCCGGCGGGTGCGGGAGCCGGAAGCGGAATCCTTCGGGGTCGGTGTGCGTTGGGATGGTCGTAGAGCGACGACCGTCCTGACCCCATCCTCCCTGGAGGCGCTTTGACCGGCTCCCGTCCCTTGCGTCCGCGGCTGCGTGCCCTGCGGCCCGAAGCCTTCGGTGCGGACCCGTCCGGTGCCCGGCTGGAGCGGATCCGCCGCTCGCCGAACTTCGCCGACGGCGTCTTCCAGAACCCGGTCGGGGCCCGGAATCGGCCCTCGGGCTCGATGGCGGAGTTCGCCAAGATCTACTTCCACCGGGAGCAGCGGGTGCGGCGCAGCCCCGCGGCGCCGATCCCCGTCCATCCGACGACCCTCGCGGACCTGGCGAAGCCGCCCGCGAGCGGCCTGCGACTGACCTGGATGGGCCACTCCAGCGTGCTCGCGGAGATCGACGGGCGCCGGGTGCTGTTCGACCCGGTGTGGGGCGAGCGGTGCTCCCCCTTCCCCTTCGCCGGACCCAAGCGGCTGCACCCGGTCCCGGTCCCGCTGGCCTCGCTCGGCCGGGTCGACGTCGTGGTCATCTCGCACGACCACTACGACCACCTCGACCTGCCGACGATCAAGGCGCTCGCCGGTACGGACACGGTCTTCGCCGTTCCGCTGGGCGTCGGCGCGCACCTGGAGCGTTGGGGAGTACCGGCCGACCGGCTGCGCGAGCTGGACTGGAACGAGAGCACCAAGGTCGCCGGTCTCACCCTGACGGCCACCCCCGCCCGGCACTTCTGCGGCCGTGGCCTGCGCAACCAGCAGCACACCCTGTGGGCTTCGTGGGTCGTCGCGGGCGACGAGCACCGGATCTACCACAGCGGGGACACCGGCTACTTCCCCGGATTCGAGGAGATCGGCGCCGAGCACGGGCCCTTCGACGCCACCATGATCCAGATCGGTGCGTATTCGGAGTACTGGCCCGACATCCACATGACGCCCGAGGAAGGCATGCGCGCCCACCTCGACCTGCAGGGCGGCACCCCCCACGGCACGATGCTGCCGATCCACTGGGGCACCTTCAACCTGGCCCTGCACCCGTGGGACGAGCCGGGCGAGGGCACGCTGGCCGCGGCCGACGGGGCCGGAGCGGCCGTCGCGCTGCCGATCCCGGGTCAGCCCTTCGAGCCGAACGCCGCCGACGCCCCGCGTCTGCCCTGGTGGCGGCCCTTCGTCGCCGGGACGCCGGCGGGCGGCCGGGTCGACGGCCCCTCGGCCGTACCCACGCCGGCCGCCGGGTCGGTGGCGGGGACGGCGGCCCGGGTGGGATCCGCGGCAGCGGGCGGCCAGGAGAAGCAGGAGTCCGTCGGGTCGTAGCGAACGGGCCCGGACGGAGCTCACGGCCGCCCCGGCACGTCGGGGCGGCCGCCGGTCGTCCGGGTCCGCTGCCCGGGTCCGCTGCCCGGATCCGTTGCCCGGGCCCGCTGCCCGGGTCCGTCGTCCGGACCGGTCGTCCGGGCCCCGCTTCCCGATCGACCCGGCTGCCGTGGGGCGGCGCCGGGGCGCTCCCAGGGCCTGACCGGCGCATTCGGGCTGCTGTACGAGCGCTCCACCGGGAGCGGGAAGCACCCCCGCGAAGTTCGCCAACTGGCAGTCCGGGGTGCTGCGGTGGGGTCTAGCGTGGGTATTCGGTGATCAACACCGGGCCCCGGGAACGCTGGGGGCCGGGCCCCACGTACCGAGGACGCAGATGTCCGGACTCCGCGCCGCCCGCCACGCACCGTCGAGACACGCCGTCACCGGTCCCAGCCGGCAGATACGCCCCCTGCTGGTGCGCGCCGCCGTACTGCCCACGCTCGCCGCCGCGCTCAGCGGAGCCGCCGCGGTGATCTTCACCCTCCAGCTCGGCGGGGGAGCCGGCGACCGCGACGCCCGACTGTGGCCGGTGCTCACCGGCTGCGCCCTCCTCGTGGTGGGCGCCCTTGCCGCGGCCCTGCTCGGGGCCCAGCGCGCCGGTAAGGCCGTACGGGACCGGTGCGAGGCGCTGCGCCGCTCCAGCGTGCGCGGCCGGGGCGAGCTGCGCACGGCCGCCGACCGGCTGGAACGGGGCGAGACCCCGCCCCGGCCGGTGCGGGGCGGACCGAGCACGCCGCCGCCCGGCGGGGACCCGGCCGGGATGGACGAGTTCTGGCTGCTCTCGCAGGAGCTGCGCGGTGCCCGCGAGGAGGCGCACACGACCCTCCTGCGGTTGGCCGGACCGGCCGCCCCGACCGACAGCGAGCGCAAGGTCGAGGTCTTCGTCAACCTCGCGCGCCGGCTCCAGTCCCTCGTGCACCGGGAGATCTCGCTGCTGGACGAGCTGGAGGACACGGTCGAGGACCCGGACCTGCTCAAGGAGCTCTTCCACGTCGACCACCTCGCCACCCGCATCCGCCGCCACGCCGAGAACCTGGCCGTACTGGGCGGCGCCGCCTCCCGCCGCCAGTGGACCAGGCCCATCGACCTGAGCGAGGTGCTCCGCTCCTCGGTCGCGGAGGTCGAGCAGTACACCCGGGTCAAGGTCGTGCCCCCGGCCGGCGGCAGCGTGCGCGGACACGCCGTCGCGGACGTGGTGCACCTGCTGGCCGAACTGGTCGAGAACGCCACGGTCTTCTCCGCGCCCGACACCGATGTGGTGCTGCGTGCCGAGCGGGTCACCGCCGGGATCGCCGTCGAGGTGGAGGACCGGGGGCTGGGCATGCCGGCCGAGGAACAGCACCGGATGAACGCCCTGCTCGCCGACCCGGACCGGATCAGCGTCCGGAACCTGCTGGCGGACGGCCGGATCGGCTTGTTCGTGGTGGCGGCGTTGGCCCGCCGGCACGGGATCGCCGTCGAGCTCAAGTCGAACATCTACGGTGGCGTGCTCGCCGTGCTGGTCCTGCCGCAGGAGCTGCTGGGCGCCGAGGCGCCCACTGCGGCCGACGCGGCGGGGGGCTCGCGGGCCACCTCGTGGGGGAGCGGGCAGGGGGCGGCGACGCCGCCGCTGGAGCCCGTACGGATGCCCCCGCCGGCGCCCCTGCCCGAGGGATGGCAGGCGTCTGGGGGCCCGGGAGCCGCCGCCCCGCACGACCCCGAGCCGCACGCAGCACCGGCGTCCGCACCCGCACCCGCCGCATCCGCACCCGCCGCCGCACCCGCGTCGGCGTCCCCCTCCCCCTCCCCGTCCACCCCCGTGCCCCGCCCCCGGCCGGAGCCCCGGCCGGGGTCCCACCCCGCGCCCCTGCCCGCACCCCGGTCCGCGGAGGCGGACGGCCTCGGAGCGGTGGCCTGGTCGGCGCCCGTAGCCGATCCGCGGGGCGGGCCCGCCCCGGGCCCGTCGACCGGAGCCGTGGCCTGGTCGGCGCCCGAGCCCGAAGCGCAGCCCGCGCCCGGTTCCGTACCCGACGTACTCGACGTACCCGGCGTACCGGACTCGGGTGACCGGCCGCGGCTGCCCCGGCGCCGGGCCCAGGAGCACCTCGCACCCCAGCTCCGCGAGGCCCCCGCCCCCCGGCGGGCCGCGGACCCCGAGCAGCCGGTGCACGACCCGGGCCTGATGGCCGCCTTCCAACGGGGTTTCGGCCTCGCCCAGTCGGAGAACCAGGTATGACCCCGACCCCTCACCTCATCAGCAAGGAGCGCACCCCCATGGGCGGCGAAGTGGCGACGAAGACCGGCAGCCGGCTCTCCGACCTCGATTGGCTGCTCAGCGGCCTGGTGCAGCGCGTGCCGTACACGCGAAGCGCCGTGATCCTCACCGCCGACGGGCTCGTGACCTGCGTGCACGGACTGGACGCCGACAGCGCCGACCACCTGGCCGCCCTCGCCTCAGGGCTGTACTCACTGGGCCGCAGCGCCGGCTCCCGCTTCGCGGACGGCGCCGAGGTACGACAGGTCGTGGTCGAACTCGACACCGCGCTCGTCTTCGTCTCCGCCGCCGGATCCGGTACCTGCCTGGCCGTCCTCGCCGACCGGGAGGCCGACGCCGGGGTGCTCGGCTACGAGATGGCGATGCTGGTCAAGAGCGTGCGTCCGTACCTCGCGGCCCCGCCGCGACGGCCCGCCGCCGACGTGGAGCGATGAGGTCCCGCGGGACGGGGGCGTACGCGAAGGGACGGGACACACCGTGGCTCGACGACACGGCGGGCCGCGTGATGCGCCCGTACACCGCCAGCGGGGGGCGGACCCGGCCGGGCTTCACGCTCGACCTGCTCTCGCTGGTGACCGCGACCGGGGTGAGGCCGCACGTCCCGCTCGGGACCGAGCACACCCTGGCCCTGCGGATGTGCGCGGGCGCCTCCGGTGTCACCGTCGCCGAGGTGGCCGGGCAGTTGCGGCTGCCCGCCGTCGTGGTGAAGGTGCTGCTGTCCGATCTGATGGAACACGGGGCCGTCATGGCGCGGGCACCGCGGTTCCCGGGCGGCGGCTCGTACGCCGCCGACGACCGGTCCCTGCTCCTGGCGGTGCTCGATGGCCTACGTGAACGACTGTGACGCCCCCGCCCCTGCCCCCGGGCGGGCCGCGCATCCGGCCCGGGCCGCCGCGGCGCCGCCCGCGACCTTGAAGATCCTCGTCACGGGCGGGTTCGGGGCGGGCAAGACCACCTTCGTCGGCGCGGTGAGCGAGATCGAACCGCTGAGCACGGAGGAACTCCTCAGCGGGGTCGGCGCGAGCCGCGACCCGCTGCACGGCGTCGAGGAGAAGACCACGACGACGGTCGCGCTCGACTTCGGGCGGATCACTCTGGACGAGCGCCATGTGCTCTACCTCTTCGGCACCCCGGGACAGCACCGGTTCTGGTTCCTCTGGGAGGAACTGTGCGCGGGGGCGCTCGGGGCGGTGGTGCTGGCCGACACCCGCCGCCTGGCCGACTGTTTCCCCGCCGTGGACTTCTTCGAGCGGCGGGGGATCGGCTTCATCGTCGCCGTCAACGAGTTCGACGGCGGTCACCGCTACGGGCCCGACGAGGTCCGCGAGGCGGTAGGGCTCGGGCCCGAGGTGCCCGTCGTACGGTGCGACGCGCGTCTGGCGAGCTCCGGGACGGGGGCGCTGGTCGCCCTCGTCCGCCATCTGCTCTGCATGTCCGCAGTCAGCTCTTCGTCCTCGGAGTCGGGGGAACCGCCATGACGTACTACGAATCGACCGGACACCTGCTGCTCACACCGGTCGACCGGGAGGCACCCGCACGCGCCGTCCGGCTGCGCGAGCTGGGCCTGGGGGAGCGGACGGACACCGAACTGGACGCCTTCGCACGACGCGTCGCCGACGCCCTCGGCGCACCGTACGCGGGGGTCAACTTCGTCGGCGAGGAACGCCAGTTCTTCGCCGGGCTGCACCATGGCGCACAGGCCGCGGCGAGCGGCTACCCGGCGCGGGTACTGGCCCGGGACCACGGCTACTGCCCGCACGTGGTGGTGCGGCGGCGGGCGCTGGTCCTGGAGGACGTACGGGACTTCGCGCGCTTCGCGGGCAACGTGGTGGTGGACGAGAGCGGGGTGCGCTCGTACGTGGGCGCACCGCTGACGGACCGGCGCGGGATCGTCCTGGGCACGGTGTGCGCGGTGGACGTGGTGCCCCGGCGGTGGGGTACGGAGGGACTCGCCACCGTGAAGGCCCTCGCGGCGGAACTGGTGGCCCTGGTGCACGAGCGGGAGGACCGGCGGGGGTGAGCGCGATTGTCGGCGGCGCGCGCTACGGTCGCCGGACGAGGGTTCGGCGGAGGCTGGAGAGGAGCCACGGGGATGGCCACAACCGCGCAGGACGTCCGACTGATCGCACTGTCGCTCCCGGACAGCACGGAGAAGCTCGCCTGGGGCATGCCGACCTTCCGGGTCGGCGGGAAGATCTTCGTCTCGCTGGCCGACGACGACAGCACGATCGGGGTGAAGTGTCCGAAGGAGGACCGGGCGGAGCTGATCGCGGCCGAGCCGGAGAAATTCTTCCTGCGCGCCGGCCACGACGACAACTACGCCTGGATCCGGGTCCGGCTCGCGGCCGTGACGAACGAGGCCGAGCTGCGCTCCATCCTGACCGACTCCTGGCTCCAGGCGGCCCCCAAGCGCCTGATCGCCGCCCATCCGGAGCTGAGCGGCGCCGCGGGCTGAAGGCCGCCACCGGGCCGCGCGGACCCGGAGGCCGAAAGGTGCGCGCAACCACCCCACGAAGTGCGGTATCGTTCTCCTGCGCGTTCAACCAGGGGAAACCCCAGGTCAGCGCGCATCGGGACGTGGCGCAGCTTGGTAGCGCACTTGACTGGGGGTCAAGGGGTCGCAGGTTCAAATCCTGTCGTCCCGACTGTGCTTTGTGCACGTCGGAGGCCGTTCTCTCATCTCTGAGGGAGCGGCCTTTTCGTGTGTCCTGGGGGTGTGGCCGTGGGGGCGCGAGGGAGTCGGGCACGCGCCGGTCCGGCGCCGGTGGGTTCCCTGCGGCCGGGACGCCGGCGCGGCAGGATGGCTCCAGGGGGTGGTCTTCCGGAGAGGCATGGGCCGATGTGGGTGGCTGGTGAGGCGTACGAGCCGTATGTGGGGCGATGGAGCCGCTCGGTGGCACGCCGCTTCGTCAGCCTGCTGGACGCGGCTCCTGGGGGGAGCTGGCGCGACATCGGGTGCGGCACGGGTGCGGTGACGCAGGCCGTGCTGGATCTTGCCGAACCGGAGACCGTCGTCGGCATCGATCCGTCCCCCGGCTACGTGCAGTACGCACGGAGGACCGTCACCGACCCGCGGGCGCACTTCGCCCTGGCCGACGCGGTGAACCTGCCCTTCGCCGACGCCACCGCGTCGGTCGCCGTCAGCGGGCTCGTGCTGAACTTCGTGCCGGACCCGCCCCGCGCGGCGGCCGAGATGGTGCGTGCGGTCCGGCCCGGGGGGCTGGTGGCGGCGTACGTCTGGGACTTCGAGGAGGGCGGTATGGAGACCATCCGCGCATTCTGGGACGCCGCGTCCGCCCTGGATCCGGACGCCCGGGCCCTGGACGAGGCCGTCAGGTTTCCGCTGTGCGGACGGGCGCCGATGAGGGAGCTGCTGGTCGGCGCGGGGCTGGAGGGCGTCGAGGTGGACGCGATCGGTGTCCCCACCCGGTTCTCGGGTTTCGACGACTTCTGGCAGCCGTTCCTGGGCGGGCAGGGGCCGGCGCCGGCCTACGTGGCCTCCCTGCCGCAGGAGCGTCGCGCGGAGCTGCGCGAGCGGTTGCGGTCGACGCTGCCCCGGGCGGCGGACGGCTCGATCGAGCTGCGGGCGCGGGCCTGGGCCGCACGGGGCCGGCGCACGGCATGACCGACGGGCCGCTCCGGAGTGTTCCGAAGCGCCCCATCGATCCCGCCGCAGGCCGGCTCAGGCCCGCTCGGCCCCGCTCGGGCCGCTCAGGCCCAGGTCAGGTGGTCGTGCCGGCGTCCGCCTCCCGTCGCGTGACCGCGCACAGCGCCCGGACCACGGACGGACCGACGGCGATCAGGATCACGGACCACCACGGGTGGACGGCAGCCGCAGGAAATTCGCGATCGCGCCGAGTCCGTCGACGGCGCGGTCACCCTCCGTCGGCATTTCGGCGGCGGACAGGGCCGTTCCGGAGGACTCCGGAACGGCCCCTCGTCGCCCGGGCCCGGCAAGATCCGGAAGAGACGGCCTAGTGCGGACCCGCCAGGACCGGGTGCGGGGCGCGCGGGCCCGGAGGGTGGGACGGCCGCTCGCCGTGGGACCGGGCCGCGGTGGCCGGCCGGCGGGCCAGGTTCGCGCTGATCATCGCCGCGGCGCGGGCCACGGACTCGCCCAGCGATGCGGTCTGCCGTGGGTCGAGGCTGGTCGCCGCCACAGCGGCGACCACCTGCCCCGACGCGGACAGGATCGGCGCCGACACGCACGAGAGGGTGCTCACGCACTGCCCGTACTCGAAGGCGAGCCCCCGCTCCCTGACCTGCGCGACCTCGCGGGCCCACGAGGAGGCCGTCCGCCCCTCGGGCGGGTCGCCCACCGGGGCCGAGGCCGCCAGGATCAGCTCGGCCGCGCTTCCGGGGGGCAGTACGACGCCCGACCTCAGCGGAAGCACGTCGTCCACCTCGCCGCGCAGACCAGCGACCACGATCGTCCGTCCCGCCTCCGCCACCGACAGGCTGAGGCTCAGCCGGCCGTTCGCGGAGGCGAGCTCACGCAGCGGCAGGGCCGATGCCGCGCGCAGCGCCCGCGCCGGGTGCCACGCCTGCCCCAGCCGGAAGGCCCGCGCCCCGAGCCGGTAGCGGCCGGAGCGGCTCTGCACCGCACCCAGCGCGACCAGCTGCCCCAGTAGCCGGTGGGCGGTGGCCTTCGGTAGTTCCGCGTCGGTGGCCAGGCGGGTCAGCCCGACCTCCTCTCCCTCCGCGAGCACCTCCATCAACGCGAAGGCACCTTCCAGTACGCCCCGCCCCTCTGTGCCGGATCTGGCCATGGGCGGTCCCCCTTTCACGCCTGGCCCCATCGGTCGGACGGAACCAGAACTCCCCGTTCGTACCGGCTCGTCGGAGGTATCGCTGGTGCCGTCCCCCGTTCACCGGTCCGTTGAATGGACCAGATCATTGCCCGTGCATTGCGATCGCGCCATTGTCTTCTTGTCCAAGTGACGGAACGTTACGGCGACTTCGCGGGAGCCCGACGGACCGTCCGCCCGGAACGAACAAGGAGGATCCGATGAGTGCGATCAAGACGAGCGCCAAGCAGTTCAAGTACGTCATGGGCGCCATGACGGCGGTCTTCTTCTCCACCTGTTCCGCCAGCTGACGAAGAAGTGAGGGGTGGGGGCGGCGCGTCGCCCCCACCCCTTCGCCACGCCCCAGGGAGGTACGAGTGCTGGAGACCGGTGTCCGCCAGGTACGGGTGGCCATGGCGATGGTGTTCGGCCGGCGGCTGAACGTACGGGCCGTCGAGCGGCTGGTCGCCGACGCCCTGCGCACGTTGGAGGAGTTCGGGTCGCTGGGCGACGACGTCGACGAACTGGCCGACGGGCCGTTCGCCGATCCCGACGAGCGTCGGGACCTGCAGGACCGCGCGCTCCGGCGGACCGTGCGCAGGCTCGCCAAGAGCTCCCCGTTCTACCGGGAGCGGCTCGCAGGCATCGACCTCGACGGCGTCACCGCCCGGACGCTCACCCGGATCCCGGTGACCCGCAAGGCCGACCTCGTCGAACGCCCCGCCGACTTCCTGTGCGGCGCCCCCTACCTGGCGACCCAGACGACCGGCACCACCGGCCGCCCCGTGCAGATCTGGCTCTCCCGCTACGAGATGGAGCTGTGGCCCGCACTGATCGCCCTGTCCCTGGTGTTGCGCGGCGACCTCGGGCCCGGCGACCGGATGCAGATCAACCTCAGCTCCCGGGCGACGGCCGCCGTGCAGGAGGACGTGGAGGTGTGTCGGCTCGCCAACGCCTCCTGCCACGTCGTGGGACAGGTCCCGCCGGACGAGTCCGTCGAGCACCTGCTGGCCGCGGGCGGGGGCACCCGGCCCACCATCCTCACCGGCAACCCCAGCTACCTCGGGCAGATGGTCACCGCCGCCCGGCGACGCGGCCACGGACCGGAGGACTTCGCGCTGCGCGCGATCTACGCCGGCGGGGAGATGCTGTCGCGGAGCCTGTCGGACGCGCTACGCGAGACCTTCGGCGCCAAGACCGTGGGGGACGCCTTCGGCATGACCGAACTGCTCCCGGTCGGCGGCCGCACGTGCAGCGAGCGGCATCTCCACATCGACCCCAACATGGGCTACACCGAGGTCCTCGACCTGGAGACCGGCGAGCCCGCCGGCCCCGGTCGGCTCGGCGAACTCACGATCACCCCCTACTTCCCCTACCGGGAGTGCATGCCGGTCCTGCGCTACAACACCGGTGACGTGGTCCGCACCCTGGAGGGCGAGCCCGCATGCGAACTGGCGGCCGTACCCGCCGTCTCCCACATCCTCGGCAAGGCCGGCGCGCTGCACCGCACCGTCGAGGGCATCGTGACCCCGCGCGACATCGTGGAGGCCTTGGACGGCACCCCCGGCCTGCCGTTCCCGCTGCGCCACCGGGCGGAGGTCGGCGCCGACGGCCGGCTCCACGTGGAGGTCGCCTCCAAGGAGGTCACCGAGGCGGAGGTGACCGAGCGGCTGCGCGCCCGGGCCGTCGATGCCCGCGTCACGGTCCTACCGGTGGACGAGGAGGAGGCCGCGCGCCTCTTCCCCCTCCGCTGCGACCTGCTGGAGCACACCTTCACCCGGAGCCACGCATGAGCGTCTTCTTCCAGCTCGCGGTCACCCTCGCCCTGGCGGTCGGTGTGTGCGCCGGCGCGATCGCGTACTTCCGTGCCGTACGCACGCCGAGACCGCCCGTCGGCGTCTTCAACGGCAGCGACATCTTCATGATGATGGGCTTCGTCCTGGCACTGCCGTACATCTACCTGACGCTGCCGGGAGCGGTCCTGCCGGTGGTGCTCGCCCTCGTCTTCGCGGGCGGGCTGTCCGTCGGCTACCAGCCCGTGATCGGGAACGCTCCACTGCGCCGGTCGCTGATCGCCGTACTGATCGCGAGCGTGCTCGGCTGCCACCTGGCCTTCGGCGAGACCGCGCCGCCGTACTGGGTGGCGAACAGCGTCGTCGTCGTACTGATCGTGGTCTCCGCCACCAACCTCAACGTGCAGGGCGGCATGCGGCTGAAGAACGTCGCGTGGTTCCTGCTCGCGCTCACCGCGTACGACGCCTTCTTCGCCTGGGTCGTCCCGCTCACCCAGGAACTGTCCGACGCCGTCCAGGGGTATCCGTACGCCCCCGCCGCGGGCCTGCGCATCGGCGAGGACCTGGGGGCGGTGGTCGGCATGGGCGATCTGCTGGCGTACGCGCTGTTCACCACCACCGCCTACAAGGCGTACGGGACGCGGGGGCTGCGGACCGGGATCGCGCTGGTCACCCTCTTCGGCGCGGTGACCCCGGTCGCCACCCTGCACCTCCTCGCCGCGATCGGCGATCACGCGCCGACCCTCGTCCCGGCCCAGGTGTTCTTCGGCCCGGCGGCCTTCCTCGGCTACCGCTACCTGCGCCGGAGCGGCCCGGAGCGGCGGATGGCCGACGTGCCGCGCCGCGGGACGGCCACGACCCGTGGGGCCGCCGGCCGGGTGGGCCCGGCCCGTGGAGCCGAGGCCGAACCGGTGCGCTGAGGGGCCGCTTCCGACGGGCCCTTCCGACGGGCCTTCCGAGGGGCCCGGCCGCGCGGACGCGGCTAGCCTGGGACTGCGGTACCCCAGCGCGATCGCGCGATCGGAGGGTCGGGCGATGACCCGTGCCGACTGGCTTCTGGAACCCGGTGAGCGGGGCAACCCGGCGACGCGCCTGGACCGGCGCCGCCCGGACGGCGCGGCCTGGTCCCGCGGGAACCTCGTACGCCCCCTGGTCCACGGAGCCGTCTACTTCGCGGAGCTGCTGGCGGCCGTCCGCGCGATGGGCCCGGGCGATCTGCTGCTGTTCACCGACTGGCGCGGCGACCCCGACGAGCGGCTCGACGGACCCGGCACGGAGATCGGCTCGGTCCTGTGCCGGGCGGCCGAGCGCGGTGTCGTCGTGAAGGGCCTGCTGTGGCGTTCCCATCTGGACGGTCTTCACTTCAGCCAAGAGGAGAACCTTCGCTTCGGCAAGGAGCTAGCGGAGGCCGGAGCCGAGTGCCTGCTCGACATGAGGGTGCGACCGGGCGGCTCCCACCACCAGAAACTCGTGGTGCTGCGCCACCCGGGCCGCCCCGAGCTGGATGTCGCCTACGTCGGCGGCATCGACCTCTGTCGCAACCGCAACGACGACGCGACGCACGCCGGCGACCGCCGGTCACTGCCCTTGGCCCCCGCCTACGGGCCGCACCCGCCGTGGCACGACCTCCAGCTGGCCCTGCGCGGCCCGGTCGTCGGCGACGTCGAGGCCGTCTTCCGCGAGCGGTGGGAGGATCCGGCTCCGCTCAGCCGGAGCCCGCTCACCCGGCTGCGGGAGCGCGCGCACCGTGAGGACACCAGCGCCGACCCGCTGCCGCGACAGACCCCCGACCCGGCGCGGTGCGGCGCGCACACCGTCCAGCTGCTGCGGACCTACCCGAACCGGCTGCTGCGCGGCTACCCCTTCGCCCCCGACGGCGAGCGCAGCATCGCGCGGGGGTACACCAAGGCGCTGCGCCGGGCCCGGGCGCTGATCTACCTGGAGGACCAGTACCTGTGGTCGCCCCGGGTGGTGGACTGCTTCGCCCGGGCACTGCGCAGCCATCCGCGGTTGCGGCTGATCGGGGTCGTCCCCACGATCCCGGAGCAGACCGGTCCGCTGACGCTGCCGATGAACCTGATCGGGCGGGTCAAGGCCCTGGACGAGCTGCGCGAGGCCGGCGGCGACCGGGTCGCGGTGTACGGCCTGGAGAACCGGGCCGGAACCCCCGTCTACGTCCACGCGAAGGCGTGCGTGATCGACGACGTATGGGCCTCCGTCGGCTCGGACAACATCAACCTCCGTTCCTGGACCCATGATTCCGAGCTGAGCTGTGTCGTGTACGACGAGCGCACCGACCCGCGGAGCCCGGCCGATCCCGGCGGTCTCGGCGACGGGGCGCGGGTCTTCGCCCGCGAGCTGCGCCTGGAACTCATGGCCGAGCACACCGATGCCGGGACGACCGACGCACTGTGCGACCCTGTGTCCGCTTTCGAACTCTTCGCGCGGAGCGCCGCCGCGCTGGACGCCTGGTACGAGGGCGGCCGCCACGGCCCGCGGCCACCGGGCCGGCTGCGCCGGTACGCCCGGCCGGAGCTCGGGACGGCGCGGCGGATGCTCGTCACCCCGCTGCACCGGGTGCTCGTGGACCCGGACGGCCGCCCGCTCGGGATGAGGCTCCGCCGAAGGTTCTGAGGCACCTTCCAGCAGCAAACCATTGCTAAAACGTACAAATTGATGTCACATAGTGCCCGTTCCCGACACGGTGGGTACCGCTTAAGTGACCAAAATGGCGGCGGGTTAGCATATGAGCACCGCCTAGCTCGAAAGATAATCCTGTGACTGTCAATGAGGACTCGTTCACCAGCTGGAAGAACCGCGAGGAGATCGCGGAGTCGATGATCCCGATCATCGGGAAGCTGCACCGGGAGCGGGACGTCACGATCCTGCTCCACAGCCGCTCCTTGGTGAACAAGTCGGTGGTCAGCATCCTCAAGACCCACCGATTCGCCCGTCAGATCGCCGGTGAGGAGCTCTCGGTCACCGAGACGCTGCCGTTCCTGGAGATCCTGACCACGCTCGATCTCGGCCCGTCCCAGATCGACATCGGCATGCTCGCCGCGGACTACAAGAGCGACGACCGCGGTCTCTCGGTCGCCGAGTTCACCGCCGACGCCGTCGCCGGCGCCACCGGCGCGAACAAGATCGAGCGTGGCGACGGCCGCGACGTCGTCCTGTACGGCTTCGGCCGCATCGGCCGCCTCGTCGCCCGCCTGCTGATCGAGAAGGCCGGCTCCGGCAACGGCCTGCGCCTGCGTGCCATCGTCGTCCGCCAGGGCGGCGACCAGGACATCGTCAAGCGCGCCTCGCTGCTGCGCCGCGACTCGATCCACGGCCAGTTCCAGGGCACGATCACCGTCGACGAGGCGAACAGCACGATCATCGCCAACGGCAACACCATCAAGGTGATCTACGCGAACGACCCGTCCGAGGTGGACTACACCGAGCACGGCATCAAGGACGCCATCCTCATCGACAACACGGGCAAGTGGCGCGACCGTGAGGGTCTGTCCAAGCACCTGCGCCCCGGCATCGACAAGGTCGTGCTGACGGCTCCGGGCAAGGGCGACGTCCCGAACATCGTCCACGGCGTCAACCACGACACCATCAAGCCGGACGAGCAGATCCTTTCCTGCGCCTCCTGCACCACCAACGCGATCGTCCCGCCGCTCAAGGCCATGGACGACGAGTACGGTGTCCTGCGCGGTCACGTGGAGACCGTCCACTCGTTCACGAACGACCAGAACCTGCTGGACAACTACCACAAGGCCGACCGGCGTGGCCGCTCCGCGCCGCTCAACATGGTCATCACCGAGACCGGCGCCGCCTCGGCCGTCGCCAAGGCGCTGCCCGACCTGAAGGCCCCGATCACCGGCAGCTCGATCCGCGTCCCCGTCCCGGACGTCTCGATCGCCATCCTGAGTCTGCGCCTGGGCCGTGAGACCACCCGTGACGAGGTCCTCGACTACCTCCGCGACGTCTCGCTGCACTCGCCGCTCAAGCGCCAGATCGACTTCACCACGGCTCCCGACGCGGTCTCCATGGACTTCGTCGGTTCGCGCCACTCCTCGATCGTCGACGCGGGCGCCACCAAGGTGGACGGCGACAACGCCATCCTCTACCTCTGGTACGACAACGAGTTCGGCTACTCCTGCCAGGTCATCCGTGTGGTCCAGCACGTGTCCGGCGTCGAGTACCCGACCTACCCGGTTCCGGCGGTCTGATCCGTCAGAACGCTCGCCGTCCGACCGGCTGCTTCGACAGGCGGGGTGACGGCGGGCGGGGCATCGATGCCGACGCGCATCGGTCGCCCCGCCCGCCGTCCCCCGCCTGTCGTGCGTCCCGCCCCCGTCCACGTGACGCCGACAGATGGCGGGCCAGAGCGATCCCGGCCAGGACGGCCACGAGCACGCACACACCCGGCCAGCCGGCGCTGCCGTGGACCCGCACGCCCAGCCAGGATCCGGCGCTGCCGCCCAGGTACGCACAGGTCATGTACGCGGTGTTGAGCCGGCTGCGGGCATCGGGGCGCAGGGCGTACACCCGGGCCTGGTTCGCGAGCATGCCGCACTGCATCGACACGTCGAGCAGCAGCGTGCCGACCGCCAGCGCGGCCGCACCCGCCGGCCCACCACCACCGCCCGCGGCGAGGACCGCGGCCGACAGCAGGACCCCGAGCAGGCAGCCGAGGTTCACCCGGTCCGGTCCCACCCGGTCCACCAGCCGCCCGGCGTACGGGGTGCACAGCATGGTCACCGCGCCCACCAGGGCGAGCACCCCCACCGCATGCGCGCCCAGGCCGTACACCGGGCCGGTGAGCAGCAGCGCCAGGCAGGTCCAGACGGCCGAGAAGGCGCCGAACACCGTCGCCTGGTAGAGGCAGGAGCGGCGCAGTTCCGGCTCGGCGCGCAGCAGGCGCAGCGGCTCGGCCAGCAAGGCCGCGTACCGCTGCCGCGAGGTCGGGACGGTGACCGGCAGGGTACGGGCCAGGACCGCCGCGAGCAGTAGAGCCACGGCCCCGGCCACCAGGTACGGGGCCCGCCACCCCAGCCATTCGCCGAGCGTCCCGCCGAAGGTGCGGGCCAACAACATGCCGCCGGTCGAACCGCTCAGCAGGGTGCCCAGGACGGCTCCCCGGCGGTCGGCGGCCACCAGACCCGCCGCCAGCGGACCGATGACCTGCGCGGCCACGGTGGTCGTGCCGACGACGGCCACCGCGGCGATCAGCGGGGCCAGCCCCGGCGCGCACCCCGCGAGAAGCAGACCGACGCCGGTGAGGGCGAGCAGGGTGACGAGGAACGGGCGGTGCGGCAGCCGGTCGCCGAGCGGCACCAGCAGGAAGATCCCCGCCGTGTAGCCGATCTGGATCGCGCTCACCACCAGGGCGGCGGAGCCGGGCGACTCGTGCAGCGCCGCGCCGACCAAGGGGCTGACGGCCTGCGGGAAGTAGACGGTACCCACGCCGACGGCGCAGGTCAGGGTGAGGAGCAGGAGCAGGCGGCGGCTCATCCCGGACCGCATGTGAACGGTCCGCGTCGCCGGGGGACTTGTCATGGGGGGAGTTCACGGCACGTCCGCCCCCGCGCCAATGGATGTAGCGTATGGCTCAATGATCAGCTTCGAACTCGGCGTCGAGGACCTCGCCGACACCCGATTCGCCCTGTCGCCGCTGTACGAGACCGTGCTCAGCCTGCGCGTGCTGCGCGAGCCGGGCCTCTCCGCCCTCCACCTCCCGTGGCGCCGACAGGTCCTCGGCGCACTCGACGGGCTCGACATCGAACTGCTGATGTCCGTGGTCGCGGTCCGGCGCACCCTGCCCGACTTCCTGACCCCGAGGCCCGCGAGCTTCGCCCCCTCCTTCGAGGAGGAACTGGCCACCGTCCGCCGGACACCCCCCGACCTGGTCCGTCGCGACCTGGTGGCCGCGCACGACCCCGACCCGCTCCCCGCCCCGCTGACCGCCGCCCTCGCCCCCGGGGACGGGCCCGTCCTCGCGCTCCGCGACGCTCTCTGCGTGGTGCTGCACCAGTACTGGGAGGCCGCCGTCCGACCGATGTGGCCGCGGATGCGCCTCCTGCTGGAGGCCGACATGACCTACCGCGCGCGCCGGCTGGCCATGGGCGGGGCCCGCCTGCTCTTCTCCGACATGCACCCGAACCTGCGCTGGCAGGGCGGTGTGCTGCATATCGGGCAGATGCTCAACCGGCACCGCGTGGTGGCGTCCGGCCGTGGGCTGCTCCTCGTACCGTCCGTGTTCGCGCACAAGCCCGCACCGCCGGTCAGCCCCGAGGAAGCACCGACGCTGGCCTACCCGAGCCGCGGTGTGGCGACGCTGTGGGCGCGCGAGCCCGGCGCCGACACCGCCGCCCTGGTGTCCCTGGTCGGCGCGCCCAAGGCGCGGCTGCTCGGTCTGCTCGACGAGCCGCTGCCCACGATCGAGCTCGCCCGGCGCCTCGGGGTCACCGCGAGCGCCGTCTCCCAGCACCTGGGCGTGCTGTACGCCACCGGGCTCGTCTCCCGGGCACGCCACGGACGGCAGGTCCTCTACCGCCGCAGCCCCCTCGGGGACCGGCTGACCGGCTGACCGGCGGTGCGGACCCGGTGTGAGCCGCGGCGGCCGCGGCGCGTGCCTCAGGCGTGGGCCCGCGCGGGTCGGCGCAGCAGGTAGCCGGCCGCGGCCACGACCAGTACGGCCATGCAGGCGATGAACACGAGCCCGGCGCCCTCCAGACCGATCGGGCCCACCAGCAGCCCCACCCCGATCACCGGCAGCGAGATGCCCGTGTACGCCACCACGAACAGCATCGAGATCACCGCCGCCCGCCGGTCCGGCGGCGAGGCCGCGGCCACCGCCGACAGCGCCCCGCGGAACGCCAGCCCCTGCCCGACCCCGCCGACGACGGCGCTCGCCACCACCAGCGCCAGCAGGTCCCACCACAGCGCACCCGCGAGCAGCGCCAGCCCGAGGAGCAGCACGGCGCAGCCCAGTGACAGCGACCGGCCCACCCCGACCCGGCCGACCGCCAGTTGCCCGGCGGTCGAGGCGAAGAAGGCCAGCGCGACGATCAGCCCGCTCACCGCGCGGTTGTGCACGTCCAGGGACTCGGCGAGGAAGGCGGGACTGACCGAGGTGAACACGCCGAACAGCGCGAAGCCGACGAAGGCGGCGATCGCCGCGGGCGCGAACACGGACCGTACCTGCGGCGGCAGGCCGGGCCGCTGCGGTCGCACGGTGCTCAGCGGCCGCCGCTCGCGCACGGTCTCGGGGAGCCGTGCCAGGACGACGGCCGAGCCGGCCACCAGCGCGAGGTGGACGGCGAACGGCAGGTACAGCGGCCAGGCGGCGTACTGCGCGAGCACACCGGCGAGCAGCGGGCCGCAGCCCAGGCCGCCCATGTTGGCGGCCGTCGCCACGAAGGTGGCCCGTGAGGCGCCGCCGCTCGGGGCCAGTTCCATCACGTAGGCCGTGGCGGCCCCGGTGAACAGGCCGGCGGACAGCCCCGACAGCAGCCGGCCCGCGTACAACCAGCCCATGCCGGTGGCGCACAGGAAACAGACGGCGCCGGCCGCCGAGAAGACCAGGCCGGCCAACAGCACGGGCCGCCTGCCGACGGTGTCCGAGGCGTTGCCCGCAAGCAGCAGGACGCCGATCACCCCGAAGGCGTACACGGCGTACACGACGGTCACCATCAGCTCGGAGAACCCGAACTTCTCCTGGTAGAGCCCGTACAGGGGGGTGGGCAGCGTGGTGCCCGCCATGCACACGGCGAACACCGCCCCGCCGAGCAGGCACCGGCGCCACCGCTGACGATCGCCGTCCATGCCGCCGACGGTAACCCCGCGGAAGCGGCCCGGCGCGGCGGCGGCCGGGCCGCACCGGTCAGGGGCGGCCCGCGTGGAGTTCCAGTGGGCCGGCGCCCGTGGCGCGAGCGGTCAGACATGCGGTGATCTGGCGGCGCAGGGCGGGTTTGACCAGATCGCGGAGGTCCGCGGGGGTGACCGTGCGCCACTGGAGCAGCTCGGTGGGGTCCAGCCGGATCCGGGCGAGGGTGGGCGCGTCGAGGACGCCGCCGTCGTAGAGGAAGCGGATACGGGCCGGACGGCCGGGCTTGTGGGCCCAGTTCACGGCGAGCAGCCGGCCCGGGGCGAGGTCCAGGCCCAGCTCCTCGTGGACCTCCCGCCGGGCGGCGGCGCGCGGGATCTCGCCGAGGTCGCTGTCGATGCCGCCGCCCGGCAGGTTCCAGCGGTCGGACCGGCCGTACGCGGGCTGCACCAGCAGGATCCGACCGTCGGGGCCGGTGAACAGCACGCTCGCCGCGGTCACCGCCTTGGGGCGGCTGGCCCGGTGGCTGGCCGGGTCGAGGGTGCCCGAGTGCTCCAGGGCGAGGCGCCGGGCCGGGTCCAGACCGGCTGGGGAGCCCGGGTGGGGGACCCCGTCGACGAGGTGGGCGAAGGACCCGGTGTGCAGTGCGGCCAGCGCGGCGCGCAGCCGGGGCGCGACCGGGGCGGGCAGCAGCGCGCAGGCGGCCTCCGGCGGGAGCCAGCGCGCCTCGGTGCCCTCCCCGGCGGGGAGGGAGAGCGCCGCCGTCTCCAGCGGCGGGAGCGGGCCGACGAGGTGGAGGTGCACGATCAGGGAGCGGTCGGCCGAGCCGGTCGGGTCGCCCGGGTCGGTCGAGCCCGTCGAGCCGGTCGGTCGGGAGTCCACCGCCAGCAGCCGGCCGGCCCGCCGAGCGAGGCCCAGCCCCTCACGCAGTGCGCGGGCCAGCCCTTCCTCCGGGGTCTCGGTGCCCTCGACGATGCCGCCCGGAAGCTTCGGGTCCGTCCGGCCCGGGGCGGTCAGTACGAGGACCCGCCCGCGCGTGTCCAGGACGACCCCGGCGGTGGCCACGAGCGGGGAAGGACGGTCGGGCACGGCGGGCTCCTGGGGATCGGGGTCGGCGGCTCGGGCACCATGCCCCGGCCGCGATGGATACCCGGCGCCGACGTACGGGCTCGGGGTGTGTCTTTCGGATCATGCCGGGCTCGCGGGGCCCGGCATGATCCGAAAGACACACCCTAGGCGCGGGCCAGCAGCAGCCCGCCCATGGTGACCATGGTCGCGGCGACGAGCCCGTCAAGGACCCGCCAGGCGGCCGGACGGGCGAGCAGGCCGCTCAGCAGCCGCGCCCCGTAGCCCAGCCCGGCGAACCAGGTCAGGCTGGCCAGCACCGCCCCGCCGGCGAAGGCCCAGCGCAGGTCCCCGCGGTCGGCGGCGAGGGAGCCGAGGAGCAGCACGGTGTCCAGGTAGACGTGCGGGTTGAGCCAGGTCATGGCCAGTGCGGTCAGTACGGCCCGGCGGGCGGATCCGCTCGTCGTCCCCTCCGTGGTGAGGGCGGCGCCGGGGGTGGGCCGCAGCACCCGGCGGGCGGCGAGGACTCCGTAGCAGATCAGGAACCCGCCCCCGGCCAGTCCGACCACCGTCAGCGCGGCCGGCCAGGCGGTGACGAAGACGCCGACGCCGGCGACGCCGAGGGCGATCAGGACCGCGTCGGAGACTGCGCAGATGGCGACCACGGCGAGCACCGCGTGACGGCGCGCGCCCTGGCGAAGGACGAAGGCGTTCTGCGCGCCGATGGCGACGATGAGGGAGAGTCCGCTGCCGAAGCCGGCCAGGGCCGCGGTGAGGATGCCGTAGTTCATGACATCGACGGTAGGCAGCGAGACCGGTTCAGTACAGCTAAAGATTTTTACGTACCATTAGCGCTCGTGATGGATGAGCTTCCGCTGGACCAGGTACGCACGCTGCTCGCCGTGGTGGACGAGGGCACCTTCGACGCGGCGGCGGCCGCCTTGCACGTGACCCCCTCCGCCGTCAGCCAACGGGTCAAGGCGCTGGAGCAGCGGACCGGGCGCGTGCTGCTGATGCGGACGAAGCCGGTGCGGGCGACCGAATCCGGGGAGGTGGTGGTCCGCTTCGCCCGGCAGCTGGCCCGCCTGGAGCGCGACGCGCGCGCCGAGCTGGGGATGGCCGACGGGATGGGCCCGGTGCGGCTGCCGATCGCGGTGAACGCGGACTCCCTGGCCACCTGGTTCCTGCCGGCGCTGGCCCGGGTGCCGCAGGACCCGCCGGTCTGCATCGAGCTCCACCGCGAGGACGAATCGCACACGACCGCGCTGCTGCGGGAGGGGCAGGTGATGGCCGCGGTGACCTCCTCGCCCGACCCGGTGGCCGGCTGCAGCGTACGGATGCTGGGCCTGGCCCGGTACCTGCCGGTGGCGAGTCCCGCGTTCGCGGCGCGGTACCTGACGGGGGAGCCGGAGCGGGACCTGCGGGAGGCGCCCACGATCGTGTTCGACCGGAAGGACGACCTCCAGGACGCTTTCGTCCGGGCGCTGACGGGGGACCCGGCGGGCGGGGCGGGGCCGGTGCGGCACTACATACCGACGTCGGAGGGGTTCCGTGACGCGGTGGTGGCGGGGCTGGGGTGGGGGCTGGTGCCGGAGCAGCAGTCGAGACCACTGGTGCGGGCGGGGCAGTTGGTGCTGTTGGAGCCGCTGCGGCCGATGGACGTGCCCCTGTACTGGCAGCAGTGGAGGCTCGACTCGCCCGCCCTGTCGACCGTCGCGGAGGTGATCGCGGCGGCGGCCCATGAGTCGCTCCGCAACCCCCCGGCCTGACCCGCCCTGACCCGGCGCGATCCGCAGCGGTCGGGCCCGGCCCGGTCCGGCGTGATCCACTCGACACCCCCTAAGCTGCGGACCATGGAGTCCTACACGATCGGCCAGGCCGCCCGGCTGCTCGGCGTCAGCGTCGACACGGCCCGGCGCTGGGCCGATGCCGAACGGTTCCCCACCCACCGCGAGGGCACCCGGCGGATGGTGGACGGGCCTGACCTGGCCGCCTTCTGCGTCCAGGCCGCTCAGGAGGGCGCCGAGGGCGAGGAGGCCCCGTACACCTCGGCCCGGAACGCCTTTCCCGGCATCGTCACCGGGGTGAAGCTCGGCACGGTCGACGCGCAGGTGGAGATCCAGGCCGGCCCGCACCGCATCGTGTCGCTGCTGACGCGCGAGGCGGTGGAAGAGCTCGGGCTGGAGGTGGGTGCGCGGGCCACGGCGCGGGTGAAGTCGACGAGCGTGTTCATCGACCGGGTCTGAGACGACCGGGTCTGAGACGACCGGGTCTGAGACGACCGGGTCCGAGACGCGCGGCGAAGTCCCCCGGGCGGTGAGCCCGGACGCAGGCGTTCCGGCGGCGATGGCAGACTGGCCGCTGATCCGCCGAAGGGGAGTACGCCGTTGTCCATGTTCAGCAACCTGCGCCGGGTCGTGCGGCGCAGCTACCGGCGGGCCGTCGACCTCAGTCACCCGGCCCGCTCCCCGCTCGGCAGCGCGGTGGTCAACTGCATCGTCTACCGCGACGGCGTACGGCAGGAGGACTGCGCCGAGGCGGAGGAGGCGCTGCGCCGGGTCCGCAAGACCGGTGACGGCTTCGTCTGGATCGGTCTGCACGAGCCGTCGCGGTCCGAGCTGGCGGGGCTGGCCGAGCTGTTCGGCCTGCACCCCATCGCCGTCGAGGACGCCGTGAACGCGCATCAGCGCCCCAAGGTGGAGCGCTACGACGACACGCTGTTCTCCGTCTTCAAGACCGTGCGCTACGTGGAGCACGAGGAGCTGACCGCGACCAGCGAGGTGGTGGAGACCGGCGAGCTGATGGCCTTCACCGGCCAGGACTTCATCATCACCATCCGGCACGGCGGCCGCGGCACCCTGGGGCCGGTCCGTGAGGAGCTGGAGGCCGCACCGGACCAACTGGCCAACGGACCCGCGGCCGTTCTGCACGCCATGGCCGACCATGTGGTCGACGACTACGTGGCCGCGACGGACGCGGTGCAGAACGACATCGACGCCGTCGAGACCGCGGTGTTCAGCGAGGACGGCGGCCGCGGCGACGCGGGGCGGATCTACCAGCTCAAGCGCGAACTCCTGGAACTCCGCCGGGCGGTGGCGCCGCTGAGCCGCCCGCTCCAGCAGCTGGCCACGCAGCCGATACCGGTCATCCCGCCGGAGACGCGCGCGTACTTCCGGAACGTGGCGGACCACCTGACCCGGGCCACGGAACAGATCGGTGCCTACGACAACCTCCTCGACTCCATCCTGCAGGCCCACTTGGCGCAGGTGACCGTCGCCCAGAACGAGGACATGCGCAAGATCACGGCATGGGCGGCCATCGTCGCCGTGCCCACGATGGTCTGTGGGGTCTACGGCATGAACTTCGACCACATGCCCGAGCTGCACTGGACCTACGGCTATCCGCTGGTCCTCGGCGTCATGGCGCTGGCCTGCTTCGTCATCCACCGAGGCTTCAGGCGTAACGGCTGGCTCTGACCGGACGCGGCCATTCCTTGGGCCACGCCCGGGTATTGAGCTGCCCTCAGCTCTGGTAGTAAAGTTTCCTAACGAAGCTGGGACGCCTCAACTACCAGATGGAGGCCTTGTGTTCACCCCCCGCCGCACGATGCTGGCGATCGGAGCGCTGCTCGGCAGTGCCCTGATCGCCGTCCCCGTCACCGCCCACGCCACCGCGGCCCCCGCCCCCACGGCGCAGGCCTCGGTGGCGGCGGCCGTAGGACTCGACGATCCGGCGAAGAAGGAGATCGCCATTAAGATCGTCTCCAGCGCGGAGAACTCCTCGCTGGACTGGAAGGCGCAGTACAAGTACATAGAGGACATAGACGACGGCCGCGGCTACACGGCCGGCATCATCGGATTCTGTTCCGGCACCGGCGACATGCTCGACCTCGTCGAGTACTACACCCAGATCAAGCCGGGCAACGTCCTCGCCAAGTACCTGCCCGCCCTGCGCAAGGTCGACGGCAGCGACTCGCACGCCGGCCTCGATCCGAACTTCACCAAGGACTGGGCGAAGGCGGCCCAGGACGCCGACTTCAAGAAGGCCCAGGACCGCGAGCGCGACCGGGTCTACTTCAACCCGGCCGTGAATCAGGGCAAGGCCGACGGGGTCGGCGTGCTCGGGCAGTTCATGTACTACGACGCCATCGTCATGCACGGCGACGGCGGCGACTCCACCAGCTTCCGCAACATTCGCAAGCGCGCCCTGTCCAAGGCCAAGCCCCCGTCCCAGGGCGGCAACGAGACCGCTTACCTGAACGCCTTCCTCGACGCCCGGGTCTGGGCGATGAAGCAGGAGGAGGCGCACAGCGACACCAGCCGGGTCGACACCGCGCAGCGGGTCTTCCTGAAGAAGGGCAACTTGAACCTCAACACGCCGCTCGACTGGAAGGTCTACGGGGACTCCTTCCACATCGGCTGACGGCGCGCCCCGGACCGGGGCGGGAGTCCTCCTACCCGTCCCGGCCCGCGGTGTCGCGGGGCGATAACGATGTGGGTAACGATCAGAGCAGTCGCGGGGGCGTCAAGTGGGCCTTGTGTGCGGACGTTTCGGGCGTTCAAGGACATGACGTCGCGACTGTGTCCCGAAGTCGTAACTTCGGTGCCGGAAATCGTGCGGTCCAGCCGATTTGACCTCCCCATAAGTGGCTTGACCGCGACGTAAGGGGGGCATAAGTTCTGCCCCGGCTTGCTCCAGCAGGACGGGCCGAACCAACCGTCCTCTGGGGGGACCCTCATGAACTACTACACCGACGTCCTGAAGAAGTACGCCGTCTTCTCCGGCCGCGCGCGCCGCCAGGAGTACTGGATGTTCTTCCTCTTCAACATGGCCGCCGTGATCGTCCTGATGATCCTCGACGGTCTGCTGGGCACCTACCCGCTGCTCGTCGGCCTGTACTTCCTCGGTACCCTCGTGCCGACCCTGGCCGTCACCGTCCGTCGTCTGCACGACCTCGGCAAGTCCGGCGCCTGGTACTTCATCGCCTTCGTGCCGTTCATCGGTGGCATCTGGCTGCTCGTCCTGACCGCCACCGCCGGTCAGCCGCAGCCGAACCAGTACGGTGCGGACCCGAAGGCCTACGCCGCCTGATCCGCCGTACGGGCCTGATCAAGGCCTGAACGCCCGAGCGTCGCCCCCCCTGCCGGTAACGGCCGCGGGCGGCGCTCTCGGCTTTTCCGGGGACCGTCGGGCGCCGCGTGACGTGCGTCTCGCGGACTGACGGCCGGGGGCTGTGCTGACCGGCCCGATCACGAGATATCTTGATGTCGAGCAATGTTGCAGACGAGAGACGCAGACTGTGGAGCGGAGCATCCGGTGACTGACTCGACCATCATCTACACGCACACTGACGAGGCCCCGGCCCTCGCGACGTATTCCTTCCTGCCTGTGATCCAGGCGTACGCGTCGACGGCCGGTGTGAATGTCGAGACCCGTGACATCTCCCTGGCCGGTCGGATCATCGCCGTCTTCCCGGAGTACCTCCAGGAGAGCCAGCGGATCGCCGACGCCCTCGCCGAGCTCGGCGAGCTGGCGAAGACCCCGGAAGCCAACATCATCAAGCTTCCGAACATCTCGGCCTCGATCCCGCAGCTCAAGGCCGCGGTCGCCGAGCTCCAGGGCCAGGGCTACGCCCTCCCGGCCTACCCGGACGACCCGAAGACCGACGAGGAGCGCGACATCCGCGCCCGCTACGACAAGGTCAAGGGCAGCGCCGTCAACCCGGTCCTGCGTGAGGGCAACTCCGACCGCCGCGCCCCCGCCTCGGTCAAGAACTACGCCAAGACGCACCCGCACCGCATGGGCGCCTGGACCACCGAGTCGAAGACGAACGTCGCCACCATGGGCGAGAACGACTTCCGCTCCACGGAGAAGTCGACCGTCATCGCCGAGGCCGGCACCCTGCGCATCGAGCACGTCGCCGCCGACGGCGCCACCACCGTGCTGCGCGAGTCCGTACCGGTCCTCGCCGGTGAGGTCGTGGACGCGTCCGTCCTGCACGTCGATGCCCTGCGCACCTTCCTCAACGACCAGATCGAGCGTGCCAAGGCCGAGGACGTGCTGTTCTCCGTGCACCTCAAGGCCACGATGATGAAGGTCTCCGACCCGATCATCTTCGGCCACGTGGTCCGCGCCTTCCTCCCGAAGACCTTCGCCCGCTACGGCGAGACCCTGGCCGCCGCCGGCCTGTCGCCCAACGACGGCCTCGGCGCCATCCTGAACGGCCTGGGCGCGCTGTCCGACGGCGACGCGATCAAGGCCTCGATCGACGCCGAGATCGCCGAGGGCCCGGCCCTCGCGATGGTCGACTCCGACAAGGGCATCACCAACCTGCACGTGCCGTCCGACGTCATCGTCGACGCCTCGATGCCGGCCATGATCCGCACCTCCGGCCACATGTGGGGCCCGGACGGCGCCGAGGCCGACACCCTCGCCGTCCTCCCGGACAGCAGCTACGCCGGCGTCTACCAGGTCGTCGTCGACGACTGCCGCACCCACGGCGCCTTCGACCCGTCCACCATGGGCTCGGTCCCCAACGTCGGTCTCATGGCCCAGAAGGCCGAGGAGTACGGCAGCCACGACAAGACCTTCGAGATCGCCACCGCGGGCACCGTCCGCCTGGTCGACGCCGCGGGCAACACGGTCCTGGAGCAGGAGGTCGCCGCCGGTGACATCTTCCGCGCCTGCCAGACCAAGGACCTGCCGATCCAGGACTGGGTCAAGCTCGCCGTCACCCGCGCCCGTGCCACCGGCGTCCCGGCCGTCTTCTGGCTGGACGAGAACCGCGCCCACGACGCGCAGCTCATCGCCAAGGTCAAGACGTACCTCGCCGAGCACGACACCGAGGGTCTGACCATCAAGATCCTCTCCCCGGTCGAGGCCACCGCCTTCTCCCTGGAGCGCATCCGCCGCGGCGAGGACACCATCTCGGTGACCGGCAACGTGCTGCGTGACTACCTGACCGACCTCTTCCCCATCCTGGAGCTGGGCACCAGCGCCAAGATGCTGTCGGTCGTCCCGCTGATGAACGGCGGCGGCCTCTTCGAGACGGGCGCCGGCGGCTCCGCCCCGAAGCACGTCCAGCAGCTGGTCAAGGAGAACTACCTGCGCTGGGACAGCCTGGGCGAGTTCTTCGCGCTGGCCGCCAGCTTCGAGCACCTCGCGACCACCACCGGCAACGCCCGCGCCCAGGTGCTGGCCGACACCCTGGACCGCGCGACCGGCACCTTCCTCAACGAGGACAAGTCGCCGAGCCGCAAGCTGGGTGGCATCGACAACCGCGGCAGCCACTTCTACCTCGCCACCTACTGGGCGCAGGAGCTGGCCGAGCAGACCGACGACGCCGAGCTGGCCAAGGCCTTCGAGCCGGTCGCCAAGGCGCTGTCGGAGCAGGAGGAGACCATCGTCGCCGAGCTCGTCGCGGTGCAGGGCTCCCCGGCCGAGATCGGCGGCTACTACCAGCCCGACGCCACGAAGGCTGCGGCGATCATGCGCCCGTCCGCGACCCTCAACGAGGCGCTCGCCCTCCTGGGCTGATGCCGACAGCCGTACCCACGCGTCGTCCGTGACGGCGTGATCCGTTCCGCCCCGGCCGGCCCCGTGCCCGGCCGGGGCGGAGCCGTATCAGGGGTGGTGCTCGGGGCGATGTCCGGCCGGGCGTGCGGCGCCGCGGACGGCGCGTCGAAACTCGATTGCGGCCCGCGCCCGGCGGCGGTCAGGAAGGGCCGGTGATCAGCGGACACCTGGCCGGCCTGCGCGCCCGCCTCCCCGAGGACGTACCCGTTCTGCACGCCGAGCTGTACGACGACGTCGTGACGCGCTCACGGGCCGACTCCCGGCCCTGGAGCCCCCGGTCGGCCACCGGCGGCCACTCCCCGTACGAGGTGGGCGCGCCCACCGAGGACGCGGCCGTCTTCACCGTGGTCGAACTGACCTCCGGGGAGCCCGCCGGAGAGGCCCTGATCTGGGGCATCGACACCCACAACCGCTGCGCCCACCTCGGCATCTCCCTGCGGCCGGGCATGCGCGGGCGCGGGCTGGGCCAGGAGGTCGTCCACCTGCTGTGCCGCTACGGATTCACCGTGCGCGGGCTCGGCCGCCTCCAGTTGGAGACCCTCGCCGACAACGCGGCCATGATCCGCGCCGCGCGTGCCGCAGGCTTCGTGCAGGAGGGCCTGCTCCGCCGCTCGGCGTGGGTGTACGGAGCCTTCCAGGACGAGGTCGTCATGGGACTCCTGGCCGAGGAGTGGGCCCTGCGCTAGCGTTCGGGGTCGGTGCCCCGGGGGGCTTCACCGCGAACGCTCTGGGGGTTCTGTGGCACGTCGTTCCGACACGTCCTGCGGCGGTATCGGCTGCCTGGGGCTGCTGCTCGTGCTGTTCGTCCTGCCCACCGTCGGCTACCTGCTGGCGGTGCCGCTGGCGCTGCCCGATCTGTTGGCGGAGCAGTCGCCGCCGCAGCAGCTGCACGGCTTCGGCCAGTACCTGATCGTCTACGCGATCCCGGCCGTCGTGGCCCTGCTGCTGGCCGTGTTCGCATCGCGCCGCCGGACCGGCGCGTGGTGGCTGGTCCCGGTCCGCGCGGTGGCCCTGCTCGCGCTCGTCGCCGCGGTGCTGTGGTGGACGGAGAGCAGGGTCGGGGAGTATCCGGTGTGGAACGTCCGGGCCACGGCCGAGAGCATGGCCGCCGGTCTGGTGGCGCTCGCCTTCGTGGTGGCGGTCCGCCGGTGGGACGCCTCCCGCGGCGGCACGCGCGTCGCCGGCGCCGCCCACCGCCCGGCGCCGGGGGAGATCTGGCTGGCCATGGTGCCGTTGCGCGAGGACCCGGCGCGGCAGCTGCGCCACTACTGCGTGGTGCTGGCCGTCCATCCCGGCCACGCGGAGGTCGCGCAGATCACCACCAAGGACAAGGACGGGCGCACCGACCACATCCGGATCCCCAACGACGGCTGGGACAAGGCCTCCGGGCGCGCCCACTGGGTGGAGTTCGGTCGGACGCCGCGCCTGGTCGACTACGGGATGTTCCTCAAGTCCCGCCCCCAAGGGCGCTGTCCGGCCCCGGTGTGGCGGCAGCTGAGCCGGCAGCTGGGCTGATCCTGCGAGCGCCGCGAACCGGTGGATCAGAGCCGGTGGATCAGAGCCGGTGGATCCGCTCCTGCTCGAAGGCCAGCGGCGACCGCCCGGCCGCCAGGATCCGCAGCCCCGGTGCCACGGTCAGCAGGTTCCGCAGCCAGGCCAGGGCGTCCGGGCCGAGCTGCTCCGCGCCGTCCAGGACGAGCAGCATGTCCCGTTCGGCCAGCCACGAGGCGGCGTTCGCCGTCCCCCGGGACGGCGCCTGCATGCCGGGTACGGAGCCCAGCTCGGCCGTCAGTTCCCGGACCCCGTAGCCGCCGTGCTGCGGGTTCATGGCGACGACGGCCACCCCGTCGTAGAAGTTGGACGCGATCCGCCGCGCGATCTCCCGCACCAGTAAACTCCGCGGCTCGCGGAAGGCCCCCGCCACGGTCAGGACCCGTCCCCGCCGGACGGCGGTGAGCAGCCGGGACATTTCGGCGGACGTCGCCGGCAGCGTTCCGGACAAGCCTTTTTCCCTCATCGACCCGGCTTCCCCCATGGCCCCGGATTCCCCCATCGCCGCGATGCCCCCATTGCATGCGTGACCACGTGCGGCAAGAGGGTTCGATCGAGCCGCGTGACGACGATTATGCGCCACTTGCGCCGTAAGGCTAGGGGAATGTCGCATTCCGAAGTGCGGGATCGCTACGGCCCAGGTGGGGACTTCGTACGGGCCGCCGGACGGGCGGCGTAGTTCCCGTGGTCCGTGTGACGTACGTACCCGAACTCCTGGTCCTGGGAACGGTTGTCCGGACGCCGGGATTGGGCTCTACTGCTGTGCAGCCCCCCAGTCGGGGCATATTCGCGGGAGGGGCCAGAATGACAGCGGACCGGGGAACGGACCGGCGAGCACGGCATGGAGCGGGCCGGCGTGCGAGCCGGCGGGAACAGGGCGCGGGCCGGGCGGTCGGACCCGTGTCGCACCGGCGCCGGCCGGCCTTCCGGGGGCGCAGGCCGCTGCTCGCCACGCTGCTCTCCGCCTTCTTCCTGTTCGGGGTCAGCGCGGCCACCGGAATCGCCTGGGACCCGTACGACGTGGATTCCGTACAGGGGGCCGCGGCCCCCGGCGCCGACCTCCCTGCGGCCACCGCGACCGGTGGCTCGCCCGGCGGGCCCGGCGAGGCCGCCCCGTCACCCGTCGAGCCCCCGGCGCCCACCGAGGGCGCGGCCGCCAAGGGCAATCCCGAGGGCGCGGTGGACTCCGGGGCCGAACGCCCCACCGGAGCACTCCCCTTCGACATGCCCGCGCCGGCCGCCCTGCGCTCCGGCGGAGCGGGCAAGAAGCTGGTGTTCGCCCACTACTTCACGCCCTACCCGCTCTCCCTCGACAACGCGGCCGCGGACCGGGACTACTACACCCGCAACTACCTGAACCCCGACGGCGAGAGCGGCAAGCACGGCCGCTACGGCGGCCTGCTGCGCGACCGGCCCCTGCCCGTGACCCCCAAGAGCGGCGACTGGGAGTACGCCAACCTCCAGCAGGAGGTGCGCACGGCCCGCGCGGCGGGTATCGACGGCTTCACCCTCGACCTGCTCTCCCTCTCCGGCAAGAACTGGGACCGCAGCAACCTGCTGATGGCGGCCGCCCGTTCGGTGGACCCGGCCTTCAAGATCATGCTGATGCCGGACATGACCTCCCTCAAGACCGACGACCCCGCCGTGCTCGCCGAGGCGATCGCCACCCTCGCCGACGCCTCGGCCGCGCACCGGCTCCCCGACGGCCGCCTCGTGGTCTCCCCGTTCAAGGCGGAAGAGAAGAGCGTCGCCTGGTGGACCCAGGTCATCGCGCTCCTGAAGTCCGAGCACGGCATCCGTACCGCCTTCGTCCCGCTCTTCCTCGACTTCGGCGCCCACAGCGGCGAGTTCGCCCCGATCAGCCACGGCTTCTCCGAGTGGGGCAGCCGCAGCTACGTCGGCCAGGAGAGCTCCACGCGCGACGTCCGGCGGGCCCACGACATGGGCAAGATCTGGATGCAGCCGGTGTCGGTGCAGGACGCGCGCCCCAACCAGGGCATCTACGACGAGGCGGGCAACACCGCGACCCTGCGCGCCACCTGGACACGCGCCATCGAGGACGGCGCGGACTGGGTGCAGCTGACCACCTGGAACGACTACTCGGAGGGCAGCCAGTTCGCGCCCTCCCTGCACAACGGTCACGCGTACCTGGACCTGACCTCGTACTACCTGACCAAGTTCAAGACGGACAGCTGGCCGAGGATCGTCCGGGACACCCTCTACCTCTCCGCGCGCACGCAGTTCGCGGACGCCGACCCGACGGGCGACCAGTCGCTGGTGATGTCGCTCCGCAAGGGGAGCGCCCCGCCCCGGGACAAGGTGGAGGTGCTCAGTTTCCTCACCGGCGCCGGATCCGTCCGCACGACCGTCGGTACCACGAACGGCGACTACGAGGCCCCCGCCGGGATCCACTCGCAGCTGCTGCCGCTGAAGCCGGGCACCAGCTCGGCGCAGGTCGTCCGGGACGGGAAGGGCGGGGTGAAGGTCGACCTGCCGTACCGGGTGGACCACAAGGTGGAGGTGCAGGACCTCCAGTACTACGCGGCGACCAGCGGCCGGGACTCGTAGGCCCGGCCACTCGGCGGTCAGCCGGTCAGCCGGTCAGCCGGTCAGCCGGTCGGCGCTCAGCCGGTCGGCGGGGCGAATTCGGGCTGGTCGAGCAGGCGCAGCCAGCTGCCGTCCGGCTGGCGCCGGACGACCTGCGCACGGGCGCCGGAACCGTCCTTCGGCGGGGTCGAGGTGAGCGCGATGTCCCCGCTGACCAGCGTCGGCAGCGGCGCCTCCGGCTCGAAGACGGGGCGGTGGGCCAGCACCTTCTCCCACAGGGCCAAGATCGCCTCGCGGCCCACCGTCAGCTCCCCGGGCGGGTACGCCATGACCGCGTCCTGTTCGTAGAGCGCGGCGACCCCCGCCGCGTCGCCGGCGTTGGAACGCTCGACGAACAGGCGGGTGATGTCCTCGGGCCGCATCGCCTTCTCGTACACGACTACCTCCATGGGGTGGGTGCGTCCGCTGCGCTTCGTACCTCCAGCCTGATCTTCCGGTGGCCAGAAGTCCAACAGATGGATCTTCTGACCACTAGAATCCACAGTCATGGAACTGAGGCAGCTCGCCTACTTCGTCGCCGTCGCCGAGGAACAGAACTTCACCCGGGCGGCCGAGCGGGTGCACATCAGCCAGTCCGGGGTCAGCGCCCAGATCCGCCAACTGGAACGGGAGCTCGGAGCCGAGCTGTTCGACCGCTCGGCCCGCACCGCCAACCTCACCGCCGCCGGAGCCGCCGCGCTCGCACCCGCCCGGGCCGCGCTCGCCGCGGCCGCGGCGGTGAGCCAGGCGGTGGGGGACGTGGCCGGCGTGATCCGGGGCCGGATCACGGTCGGCATGGTCGTCGGCTGCACCGTCACCCCGCTCTTCGACGCCCTCGCCGCCTTCCACCGGGCCCACCCCGGGTTGGAGATCGCCCTGCTGGAGGACAACTCCGACCGGCTCGTCCAAGGTGTCCGCGCCGGCACGGTCGACGTGGCCCTCATCGGGGCCGCGACCGCCGCCCCGGCCGGACTCGAAGCCCTCACCCTCGTCAGCGAACGGCTCGTCGTCGCGGTCCCGCCCGATCATCCGCTGGCCCACCGGCGCCGGGTCACCCTGCGCGACCTCGTCGACCACCCGGTCATCTGCATGCCGGCCGGCACCGGCCTGCGCACGGTCTTCGACCAGGCCTGCGCCGCGCAGCGGCTCCAGCCGGTGATCGCCCTGCAGGCGGGGGCCGCGGACGCCATGGCCGACCTCGCCGCGCGCGGCCTGGGCGTCGCCGTCCTCAGCGAGTCCATGGCCGAGAGCTACCGCGACCGCCTCAGCGCCCGCGTCATCGACGACATCGACATCCCCGCCCTGCTCTGCCTGGTCTGGCGCGCCGCGCACGGCCCCGCCGTGCGCGAGCTGCTCGGGTACGGGCGCCGGGCCTTCGGCGGCGGCGCTCTACCGAAGCCCGCGGCGGCGGGAGATGATCCGAAGGACAGCCGCGCCGTATCCCCGGAGGAGCAGTGACCGAGCCGATACGTCCCACCGGGTCCGCCCAGGAGTTCCCCGGCGGACCCGCCCTGTTCCGCCTGGACCCCCGCGTCGCCCATCTCAACCACGGCTCCTTCGGGGCGGTGCCCGTCCCCGTCCAGGAGGCCCAGGCCGCGCTCCGCGCCGAGGTCCACGCCGACCCCGACGCCTTCTTCATCGCCGTCCCGGAACGCCTCGCCGAGGCCCGTGGCCGGATCGCCGCGCACCTGGGCGCCGACCCGGACGGGATCGCCTTCATCGCCAACGCCACCGAGGGCGCCAACCTCGCCCTGGACGCGATCCCGTTCGCCGACGGCGACGAGATCCTGGTCACCGACCACGGCTACGGCACCGTCGTCGTGGCCGCCGCCCGCCGCGCCCCCGTCACCACCGTGGCCCTGGACCCCCACCTGCCCGACGAGGACGCCGTACGGGAGACGGTGCTGGCCGCGCTGACACCCCGTACGAGGGTGGCCGTACTCGACCACGTCAGTTCGCCCACCGCCCGGATCATCGCCTCCCCCCGGCTCCTCGCGGACCTGCGCGCACGCGGGGTGACCACCGTCGTCGACGGGGCCCACGCCCTGGGCATGCTCGCCGACCCCCTCGCGGGCGGAGCCGACTTCTGGTTCGGCAACCTCCACAAATGGGGCTACGCGCCCTCCGGCAGCGCCGTCCTGGCCGTCGCCCCGCAGCACCGGAGCCGGATCCGGGCCCTCGTACCGTCCTGGGAGGACCAGCACGGCTTCCCGCGCTCCGTCGAGAACCGCGCCACCGCCGACTACACCGGCTGGCTCGCCGCCCCCGACGGGCTCGACCTCCTCGAACGCCTCGACGCGGCCAAGGTCCGGGCCCACAACAGCGCGCTGGCCGCCCACGGCGCGGCCCTGCTCGCCGAACTCCCCGGGCTCACCCCGCTCCCGCACGGCGAGGCCCTCGCCATGCGCACCCTGCGCCTGCCGTCCGGGGTCGCCGAGACCCCGGACCGGGCCCGCGAGCTGCGTGAGCGGATCGCGGCCGAGCAGGGCGTCCGGGTGCTGATCTGGCCCTGGCCGGGCGGCGGCGGCATCCGCGTCTGCGGCCAGATCTACAACCGCCCCGAGGAGTACGAACGCCTCGCCGCGCTCCTCCCGTCCTACCTCAGCCGCGCCTGAGCAGGTACGTGTCCATGATCCAGCCCTTGCGGGCGCGGGCCTCGGTGCGCAGTTCCTCGATCCGCCCGGCGACCTCCGCGAGCTTGCCCTGCACCAGGATCTCGTCCGGGGTGCCGACGTAGGCCCCCCAGTAGATGTAGAGGTCCTGGTCCAGGTGGGCGGTGAAGGCGTGCCGCGCGTCCAGCATCACCACCACGTCGTCGACGTCCTCTGGCCAGCCCTCGGCCAGCCTGCGCCCGGTGGTGATCTGGACCGGACGCCCGACCCGGTTCAAGTTGGTCCGGTGCCGGGCCAACAGCGCCGAGACGCTGCTGATGCCGGGCACGACCTCATGTTCGAAGGCCACCCGGCCGTGCTCCAGCACCTCGTCGAGGATCGCGAGCGTGGAGTCGTAGAGGGAAGGGTCGCCCCAGACCAGGAACGCCCCGGTCTCGCCGTCCGCCAGATCCTCCGCGATGAAGCGCTCGAAGAGCTCCGCCCGCGCGCTGCGCCAGCCGTCCACCGTCGGGGTGTAGTCGGCGGGCGTCCGGTCGCGATCCGGGTCGCGGCCCTCCACCAGCCGGTGGCCGGGACGGGCGTGCGCGTCGAGCATCGCCCGCCGCAGCCCGGTCAGATCCGCCTTCTCCTCGCCCTTCTCCAGGATGAGGAATGCGTCCGCCGCGCCGATCGCCCTGACCGCCTGGAGGGTCAGATGGTCCGGGTCGCCCGCGCCTATGCCGATCACTGAGAACTTCTTCACCGGGCTATTGTGCCCATCATGCGAGCCGCCCTGTTCGTCACCTGCGTCAACGACGCGTTCTACCCGCGGACCGGCATCGCCGTCGTACGCCTCCTGGAGCGGCTCGGGGTCGGCGTGGACTTCCCGGCGGCCCAGAGCTGCTGCGGCCAGCCGCAGTACAACACCGGCTACCGGTACGAGACGGAACCGCTGATGCGGCGCACCGCGCGGGCCTTCGCCGGACACGAGTACGTGGTCACCCCCTCCGGATCCTGCGCCGCGATGATTCGCGAGCACTATCCGCGCATCGGCCGGAAGGCGGCGGCGGAGGGGCGCGGCGGCGAGCTCGCCGAGGCGGCCGCCGCCCTCGCGCCGCGCGTGTACGAGCTGACCGAGTTCCTGGTCGACGTGCTCGGGGTGACCGACGTCGGCGCGTACTTCCCGCACACCGTCACCTACCACCCCTCCTGTCACGGCCTGCGCGGCCTGGGGCTCGGAGACCGGCCGCGCCGGCTGCTGGCCGCGGTCAAGGGCCTGGACCTTCTCGAGCTGCCGGGCGCCGAGGAGTGCTGCGGCTTCGGCGGTACCTTCGCCGTCAAGAATCCCGACGTCTCGACCGCCATGGGCAGCGACAAGATCACGGCAGCGGTCGGCACCGGCGCCCAGGTGCTGTGCGGCGCCGACAACTCCTGCCTGGCCCACCTGGACGGCCTGCTGCGCCGCGCGGACAGCCCGATGCGGGCCCTGCACCTCGCCGAGATCCTGGCTGCCACCGAGGAGGAACCGCTGCCGTGACGGGCACCTACCTGGGCATGCCGGCCATGCCGCGCGCCATGCCGGTCGCCGAGTCGGCCACGCCCCCCGCCATGGCGGCCGCGCCCCCGTTCCCTGAGGCGGCGCGCGAGGGCGTACACGACGAGGTGCTGCGCGCCAACCTCCGGCACGCCACGCACACCATCCGCGACAAACGCGCGCGGGCCGTCGCCGAACTCGCCGACTGGGACCTGCTGCGCGCCGCCGGTAAGGCCGTCAAGGACCACACGCTGCGCCATCTCGACCGCTACCTGCTGCAGTTGGAGGAGGCGGTCACGGCGGCCGGCGGCACCGTCCACTGGGCCGCCGACGCCGACGAGGCCAACCGGATCGTCACGGAGCTGGTCCGCGCCACCGGCGAACGGGAGGTCGTCAAGGTCAAGTCCATGGCCACCCAGGAGATCGGGCTCAACGAGGCCCTGGAGGCCGCGGGAATCGCCGCGTACGAGACCGACCTCGCCGAACTCATCGTGCAGCTCGGCCACGACCGCCCCTCCCACATCCTGGTCCCGGCCATCCACCGCAACCGGGCCGAGATCCGCGACATCTTCCGCGCCGAGATGGGCGACTGGGGCCGGCCCGCCCCCGCATCCCTCGGCGACGACCCGCGGGAACTCGCCGAGGCGGCACGCCTGCACCTGCGCGAGAAGTTCCTGCGCGCCAAGGTCGCCGTGTCCGGGGCCAACTTCATGATCGCCGAGACCGGCACGATGGTCGTCCTGGAGTCCGAGGGCAACGGCCGGATGTGCCTGACACTGCCCGAGACCCTGATCTCCGTCGTCGGCATCGAGAAGGTCGTGCCCACCTTCCGCGACCTGGAGGTCTTCCTCCAGACGCTGCCGCGCTCCTCGACGGCCGAGCGGATGAACCCGTACACGACGATGTGGACCGGCACCACGGAGGGCGACGGGCCCACCGCCTTCCACCTCGTCCTCCTCGACAACGGCCGCACCGACACCCTCGCCGACGAGACCGGCCGCCAGGCCCTGCGCTGCATCCGCTGCTCCGCCTGCCTCAACGTCTGCCCGGTCTACGAACGCGCCGGCGGCCACGCCTACGGCTCCGTCTACCCGGGCCCCATCGGGGCCATCCTCAGCCCCCAACTGCGCGGCACCGGCAGCGAGATCGACGCCTCCCTGCCCTACGCCTCCACCCTGTGCGGAGCCTGCTACGAGGTCTGCCCGGTCGCCATCGACATCCCCGAGGTCCTCGTCCACCTCCGCGAACGCGTCGCCCAGGGCGGCCCGGTGACCCACGCCGGCATCCGCGTCACCCTGCGCCCGGCCGACGGCCACACCGCCGAACGGGCCGCCATGCGGGCCGCCCGGCTGCTCCTGGACCGTCCGGGGGCCCTGCGCGCGGGGGAGCGCCTGCTGGCCAGGGCCCGGCGGCTGGCCCCACGCCGGCTCCCCGGGGCCGGGCGGGCCTGGACCGACAGCCGCGAACTGCCCGCCGTGCGGGCGGAGTCCTTCCGCGACTGGTGGGCCCGGGAACGGAGCACCCCACGATGAGCAGCAAGGACCGCATCCTGGGCCGGATCCGCCGGGCGCTGCCCGACGGCCCGTCCGTGGAGATCCCGCGCGACTACCTCCCCGTCCACGGCGTCCGCACCCCGGCGCAGCGGGTGGACCTGCTCGCCGCCCACCTCGCCGAGTACCGGGCCGTCGTCCACCGCACCGACGGCGCGGAACTCCCCGCGCTGCTGACGCGGCTGCTCGCCGAGCGGGGTGCCCGGTCGGTGCTCGTCCCGCCCGGCCTGCCCCCGCACTGGCTCGCGCCCGAGGGGCCCACCCGTGTACCCGACCGGGCGGCCTCCACCCCGTACGAACTGGACCGGGTCGACAGCGTGGTCACCGGCTGCGCCCTGGCCGTCGCCGAGACCGGCACGATCGTCCTCGACGGCGGCCCCGACCAGGGCCGGCGCCGCATCACCCTGATCCCGGACCACCACATCTGTGTGATCCGGGTACCGGACCAGGTGGTGGACTCCGTCCCGCAGGCCCTGCCGCTCCTGGACCCGACCCGTCCCTTGACCTGGATCTCCGGCCCCTCCGCCACCAGCGACATCGAACTCGACCGGATGGAGGGCGTCCACGGCCCCCGCCGACTCGACGTAGTCCTGCTGGCGGGGACGCCCGGGACACAATGAGGGCATGGCATCGCACATCGCCCTCACGGCCCTCCTCGTCCACGACTACGACGAGGCCATCGACTTCTACACCCGCGCCCTCGGCTTCGACCTCGCCGAGGACACCGCACGCCCGGACGGCTCCCGCTGGGTCGTGGTCCGCCCGCCCGGCGCCACCGAATCCGCGCTCCTCCTGGCCCGGGCGAAGGACGACGCCCAGCGCTCCCGCGTCGGCGACCAGACCGGCGGCCGCGTCGGCCACTTCCTCTACACCGACGACTTCGCCGGCGACCACGCGCGCATGACCGCGGAGGGAGTCCGCTTCCTGGAGGAGCCGCGCCACGAGGCGTACGGCTCGGTCGCCGTCTTCGAAGACCTGTACGGCAACCGCTGGGACCTCCTCCAGCCGGCGGGCTAACCCCCCAGCCTCGGCGCCTCCCGCGCGGCGTCGACCGCCGGGCCCCCGTCCGCCACCCGACCGGCCAGCTCACCGGCCCACCGGACCAGGCCCGGCACGTCGACCCCGTAGGGGACCCCGTCCAGCCCCTCGATCCCGGCGGCCCCGCGCCGCAGCAGCCGCGCCCCGCCGACCGTGTTGCCGCGTGCGGCGTGCGTCAACCCGACGGCGAGCTGCGCGAGCCCCCGCCAGAGCGGGGCCGCGGCCTCGGGCCCGGACTTCCAGGCGTCCTCGAACACCTCGTGCGCGTGGAACGGCATCCCGGCGTCCAGCAGCCGCTGCGCCTCCCGCACCGTCTCCCCGGGGGAGCGCACCACCCCCTCGGGCTGCCGCTCCACCCCGGCCTCCCCGTAGGCGAGCGGCCGCCCCAGCCCATCCCTGGGCCGCGCACTGCGCGCCCGCCCGTCGACATCCCGATCCCGTGCGTTCACCACCCCATCCTGCCCCGCGCCGATTACCCGTGCATGCACACCCCTCGGCGTGGGGTAATGTTCTGCATGTGCCGCCGAGCAGGGGGAAACCCCAGGTCGCAGGCACAACGGGACGTGGCGCAGCTTGGTAGCGCACTTGACTGGGGGTCAAGGGGTCGCAGGTTCAAATCCTGTCGTCCCGACTCGGAGCTCGCTCCGTAGTCGTAGAGAAGGGCCTTGTTTCACTCAGATGAGACAAGGCCCTTCGTCTTTTCCGAGCTCGCTCGTCGGTTTTGCAAGAGAAGCCGATCGGTGGCTGCCTCGATGAAACCTCGCTGATGAGCAGCTCGCCTCGGGGGACAGTTCCGGCCTCGATGCGCCGGCTCGCACCTAGAACGGGTCCATCTCGCTGCCCTCAGTGGGGCCGCGCCAGACATCTTGGATCGTCCTGAACGAGGCCAGCAGCCCAGCGTCCCGCACCACGGGCCGCAGAACGTCGACATCGCTCGCGCGCATCCTGAGCACGTCCGTCGGCCGTAGAGTCAGGAGGAGTGGCTCCGCATGCGTGTCCAGCCACTCCCGCTCTCCTAGTTCGTGGGCCAGCCGCAGCAGCCCGATGACCATTCCGGGCTCGCGATCGTCCGCGGGCATCGCATCGAGGAGTGCGTGCCCCCGCTCCAGAGCCGAGCTTCGCGGGCCCCGGTCTCGCTCCGCCCAGACCTGGGTGCTCCCCGCCTCCCGCAGTATCTGTAGCAGCCGTTCCCGAGGTTCGTGGAACAGCGCCGCGTACCGGCGAAGGTGTCCGACCAATGCCTTGAACTCTGCATTCCCCTCCTTCGGGTCCACCCGAGCCAACCCGCTGATCACGTACTCCTCCACCACGGGCCACAGCCCACCCCACAGCGCGCCATCGCCCGCGGCACCTGGCCGGATCACCTCGACGAGAAGGGATCGCACGAGCTCTTCCGGCAGTTCGGCGGCGTCATGGACGAGGTGGCGAACGAGGAAATCCGTGACGGGTGGGCGCTCAGGCTCGGGCAGATGTCGCAGCACGTCCAAGACATCGGCGTAGTGGGCGGCAAGTGGCCGGCCCATGTCCCGGCACAGCAGACCCATGAGGGCGTGCGCCCCCGACACGGCTCGCTGCTCCTCGTCGACGCGGTATGTGCGCAGGGTGTTGGGCAAATTTCGCAACAGCGGTGCCAGCGCGTGCAGTACGTGCTGCACGTCCGTGTCGCACATGAAGGACAGCCGCTCGGTCAGATCGGCGGCATTCACGCCTCGCGTGTCGTAGTACGCGGTCGGCCCCAGCACAGTACCGGGCAGGATCCAGGACACGTCGTCCGAGAGTTCGGTGGTCCCCCGAAAGAACAGCTGCAGGTCGCTCGCGGGCTCGGGATTGCCGCCCGTGTGGACACCTACGCTCACCGTGGTGGCCTTCTCCACAGACACAAAGCGAGCGAAGGATTCCCAGGACGCCTCCCCGAACTGGGAACGCCAGAATTGTGCGTATCGCCACCACCGGTCGACCGGGTCCGCGACTTCCAGGAATTCCGAGACCCGGACGCCGTCCTCGACGACAAGGGCAAGCAGGAGGAGGTTCGCCTGGTAGACCGCATCTCGCTCAGTGCGCCGGCGGGCGGCCGGGTGGTATTCGGCATCGGACTGTCCGTCACCGGCCCGGTCGGCCGCGTGGAACAGGATCCGCAGAAGCGCCGGCAAACCGGGGTGACGGAGCGGTCCTGCGGGTCCGGCCAGTTCCCTGAGGGTGTCGAGGACGTGGGCACGGTCGCTGAGGGGGACGAACGACAGCAACGATCGGAACTTGGCGTCGTCGCAGCCTGCCGCCGCCCCCTCCGGTCCGGTGAGCATCCGCCGCAGCTCGTCACACACCGACCGGGCGACCAGGTATTCACCGAACGTCGCATGCAGGAACTCGTACGAGCGCAGGCGTTCCTCCGCGACCACCGCGTGTGCTTCGTGGACGAAGAAGAACCGGCCGAACAGCAGCGCGGAGCCGGTCTCGCCGAGAAGGCCGTCGAGATCGAGATCCGCTTCGTCCGACGTAATGCTTTGTCTGCGGCGGTTGAACATTCCGATGGCGATCGCGCCCAGTCGCCCGAGCTCCCTTTCGACGGCTTCGGCTTCGGCGGAAGGGGACAGCGGGGCGCTGTGTTTGACGACTTGGCGCCGGACGAACTCCACCAGAAGCCGCTCGTAGAGATCGGCGCGGCGGATGTCCCGGTCGCCCAGGCGCCGTAGTGGGTTTCCGGTCGCTTCGTACAGCGCGAGCATGAGCAGGAGCAGCGAATGGCGCGCCAGATCCCGGTACGGGCGCACCAGGTCCCATGTCAGTGGTTCGATGTCATGTGAGTTGAAGTAACGTCGGTTCGTTGCCTGCCAGACTTCCAGCCAACAGACGATGCGCGCGTCGTCGAAGGGCTCGAGCCGTAGGACGGTGGCGGCCGTAGGCGTCAGTACCTGGTCGGCAACGACGGTTCGGCTCGTCACGACGAAGACGACTGGTCGGCCCAGCTCGTATTCGCGCTGTTGGAGTTCCTCGATACTTCCCAGATACCGCAACTGTCTGCCCATGTCGAGCCTGCCCGCGCCCGCTTGGATCAGCTCGTCCAACCCGTCCAGCAGCACCACACGGACGGTCTCGCCGGAGGGCAGGGCGTCCGGCCAAGGAGCCCGATGACCGGTCGACTTGAACAGGGCCCACTCGAGTTGTTCCTGAAGGTCGAGTTCGGCGGGAACGTGCCGGAGCTCGACGTGTAGGCAGGAGAACTCCGATTGCGGTAATCGGGCCGCTATGAGCTTCATGAGCAGCGACTTTCCCGAGCCCGGGTGGCCGAGTACCAGCAGGGGCGCTTGGGTGGCCTGGTGGGTGAGAAGGTGCGCGGCGATGAATCCCGCGATGTCCTCCTGGAGGGGCCGGGCATCCCACCAGGTGTCGGCGGACAGCCGCCAGTCGGCCGGGCGTCCGGCTGTACGGAAGGCCGGGTTCACGTAGCCGGAGGCCAGGGAGGGAATGGATGGCCCCGACCCGTCGGCGGCCGCGATCGGTGTCCGCAGCAGCCCACGTTGCCGCGCCGTGGCCGAGTCGCCGTGCGCGAACTCACCAAGGAGAAAAGCAAGTTCGATGAGACCGACCCGATCTGCGGTGGCCTGCTGCTCCTGCTCATCGGGATCGTACGTCTCGGAGGTGAGGCGAAGCTCCGGACAGCCCCAGGTGACCTCGGCGTGCAGGGCCTCGTACCGGCGCAGGGCCAGGTGCGCGAGTTCCTCCTGCGACGCCCCGCTGAAGCCCCCGAAGGCCATCAGGTCGGCGGAAGCTGCGTAGGCGGTCGCGATCTCGGCACGGAGTTCGGACGGGGGTCGGGCGCGGGTGGATCCGAGCACCACCCGACCGAGCTCTTCGAGCACCTGTGACTGGAGGTCATCCTGCCTTGTCGCCTCAGCGTCGCGTACGGCCCCCAGCCGGCCGACGGCGTCACAGAAGGCGCCCACGAGGAGGACGACGTCCGCCGCGCACAACAGTGCAGTCCTCGCGATGCCGCTGCTCGCGCGGACCCGCGCTCCGAAGCCCGCGAAGAGTTGGCTCAGTTCGGCGGGTGCAGCGCCGATCAGGCTGAGCGGTCCTAGAATCTTGGTGTCCTTGCCGTCGAAACCGCCCCGGCGACCAACCAGGACCTCGACGGCGGATTCGAAGTCGAACGGGACATCCTCAGGCAGCGCGATGGGCAGCCGCTCCTGTGCATGCCTCGGCCGTCGCTGTCGCTCGCCCTCCGCCGTGTTCTGCAGTTCAGCCAGGCGTGAACGCCACCATGCCGGATCCAGGAAGAGGCCCGGCGGGGTGTGACTGCCGGCGCGGCCACGGCAGTGGTTCACGATGGGTAAAATTTCGTCCAGTTGCGGGGCTCTCGTGCGCTGGCCGTTCAGGAGCATGGAGACGGCCGATTCGCTCCGATTCAGCACCCGGGCGAGCTCTGCCTGCGACACACCACAGCCGCGCACGGTGCGGCGGAGAGTGGCGCAGAAGTCCGCCACGGCGCCCGTCGCATCCCCCATCCGGCACCCCCGATTCCGCCAGCTTCAGGCAAACCGTTGCCAGCGTATGTCGTGACCTGCGCCGATTCCACCGCCTTCGGCTTTCTTCAGCGATCAGCTCTACGGGACCGTGGTGATCGCACTCTTGGTCTGCGGCCGCACCCGGTGGCCGTCCGAGGGGAAGGAATCTGGGTGCTCTGGCTGACCTCACACGCGATGCTGCTACTGGCCCTGATGTTCACGGCACTGTTCACCGGCGTGATTCTTCCGGCTGTGTGGTCCTCGCGCCCGGCTCGCCGGCGAGCTGCCGCAGCCGTACTGAACGAGATCCTGATAACGATGCGGCGGCGCCGTTGAGGCCACGGCCCTGACTGGTGGGCGTGGCCTCGCCACCTCAAGGCGCGGCCACGCAGCCGCCTGACGCGTACGCACCAGGCCGATGCGAGGCGTCAGCCGTCCAGGCATTGTCGACGAGGTGAGCTGACGCGCGTGCCACCCTGGTTCCGAGGCGCTGACGGGTGAAAGCGCACGTCGGGACAGGGGGAAGAACGTGGCGGACCAGGAAGCGTCGGAGGCTCGGCTCGGCGGGTATGTCGACATACTGCGCCAGGCGTGTGCCACGGGGCGCCGCCTCACCCGTACCGAGCTCGAGTCCCGCCGTGCCGAAGGGCAGCTGGCGGCGGAGGCGGGCCTGCCGTTGCGCGGGCTGATACGGGACCACCTGGCCGCCGCCCAGAGCGTCCCGACGCGATCGCAGACGCCGTTGCTGGCCGCGGTGGAGCAGGCGGTGGACGCGTTCGTCGAGGGGTACGAACGGTCCCAGCGTCAGGCGGTCCGCCAGGAAGAGGCGGCCCGCCGCGAGTTCATCGACGACCTGCTGTACGGGCGCAGCGGGCTGGGCCTGTTGGCGGAGCGGGCCGAACGGTTCGGGCTGCGCCTGTCGCAGGCCCACGCGGTGGCCGTGGCCGCCGGTCCCGAGTCGTACGGTGACGGCTACCCCGTGGCGCGCCGCATCGAGGAAGCGGTCCTCGGCCGATTCGGAAACCGGCACATCCTGTTGGCCACCAAGGACGGCAGCCTCATCTGCGTGGCGCCCGGCGACCAGCCCGAGGTCCTGGCCTACTTCGCCAAGCAGGCGCACGCGGCCACCGACGGCGGGCGGGTCGCCATCGGCCGCTCCCACCCGGGCCCCGGCGGGGTGGTCCACTCGTACGAGGAGGCCCTCAACGCCCTCGACCTCGGTGAGCGGATGGGGCTGGAGGGGCCGGTGCTGCACGCCTCCGATCTCCTGGTCTACCCGGTCCTCAGCCGCGACCGGCAAGCCATGGCCGACCTCGTGGAGAGCGTCCTGGGCCCGCTCCGGCAGGCACGCGGCGGCCACCAGCCCCTCCTGGACACCCTCACCGCCTACTTCGACAGCGGCTGCGTGGCCACGGAGACCGCCCGCCGGCTCTCGCTCAGCGTGCGCGCCCTGACGTACCGGCTCGGACGCGTCCACACCCTCACCGGCGCGGACCCGGCGGACCCGGCGGACCGCTACACCCTCCAGACCGCGGTGATCGGCTCACGGCTGCTGGGCTGGCCCGACGCCACGGCCTGACCCGGCGTCGGCGTGTAACGGGTACCCCCGATGTTCGATGCCCCGGCGACACCGATCCCGATCGCTGGGGCACACTGCCGAACCGCGGCGTCAAAGAGGCGTAAAGATTGCCGAAGGCAGGCAATGTGCGACACCGCCCTGCTCCGGCACGATGCTCTTGTCCGGCGGTGATACCGGCTGAGCGGGGGAGGTGCTCATGGACTTGTTTCTGGGTCTCGGCATCGGGGGAATCGTCCTGCTGGCCGCCTCGCTGGTGTTCGACGGGGTCCTCGAAGGTGTCTTCGACGGGGCCCTGGGCGGACTGTTCGACGGGTGGCTGTCGCTCCCGGTGATCGCGGGCTTCGTCTCGATGCTCGGTTTCACGGGGGCGATCGTGCTCGGGACCACGGGTCTCGGGCCGGGAGCGGCAGCCGCCGCCGGGGCCGCGGCCGGTGCGGGGGCCGGCTGGTCGACGTACCGGCTGAGCCTGGCCCTCGCCCGGGACGGCAGCGGGGCAGCCCCGCGCCACGGCGAGCTCGTGGGGTCGGCCGGGACCGTGGTCACCGCCATCCCCGCGGGCGGTTACGGCGAGGTCCTGCTGCGGCTGGGCGGTCAGCCGGTCAAGTACGCCGCGACCGCCGACGGTCCGGTCGCCCTCGGCGCCGAGGTGTGGGTGACGGCGACGCCGTCATCGACGTCGGTCGGCGTGCGCGCCGTCGAACGCTGACCCGAGCGTCGGACCGAGCGTCGGGCGGAAGGCCGGACCGAACGCCGCACTGAACGCCCCGCCCGAGCATCGGTCCCGAGCGCCTCATCTTCATGTCCACCACCGATCTGCCCTCGTGAGCGCGGGCAGGGGGGATCCACCATGAGTTCAGTCGTCGTTCCGGTCGTGGGAGTGGTCGTACTCCTCGTGCTGCTCGCACTGGTCGTCGTCACCCGCTACAAGGTCGCCGGGCCCAGTGAGGCCTTCCTCATCACCGGCCGGCGAGGCAAGAAGTCCACCGATCCGGCCACCGGACAGATCTTCACCGACACCAGCGGCCAGAAGGTCGTGGTCGGCGGCGGCGTGTTCGTCGTGCCCTTCCTCCAGCAGCGATACACCCTCGACCTGTCCAGCCGGCACATCCCGATAGCCGTGCGCGGTGCGGTCACGCTGCGCGGCATCAAGGCGAACCTCGAAGGCGTGGCGATCGTCAAGGTCGGCGGCAACGAGGACGCCATCCGCGCCGCCGCCCAGCGTTTCCTCCAGCAGCAGGACGGCATCGTCGGCTTCACCCAGGAAGTGCTCTCCGGTGCGCTGCGGGCCATCGTCGGCCGGATGTCGGTCGAGGACATCATCCGCGACCGGGCCGCCTTCGCCGGGCAGGTGGCGGAGGAGGCCGAGGCCAGTCTCTCCGGGCAGGGCCTGGTCCTGGACGCCTTCCAGATCCAGGACATCACCACCGAGGGCTCCTACCTGGAGGACCTCGGCCGGCCCGAGGCCGCCCGGGCCAAGCAGGAGGCCGACATCGCGGAGGCCAACGCCCGCCGGGCAGCCGAACAGGCCCGGCTGAAGGCCGAGGAGGAGATAGCGGTCGCGCAGCGCACCCTGTACCTCCGCCAGGCCGAGATCAAGGCCGAGACCGACGCCGCCGCCGCCCAGGCGAACGCCGCCGGCCCGCTGGCCGACGCCGACCGGCAGCAGCAGATCCTGGCCGAACAGGAAAAGGTGGCCGAACGGCAGGCCGCGCTGACCGACCGACAGCTCGACACCGAGGTCCGCAAGCCGGCCGACGCCCGCCGATACCAGGCGGAGCAGGAGGCCGAGGCGCTGCGGGTGGCCCGCGTGAAGCAGGCCGAGGCCGAGCGCCTCGCCGCCATCGCCGCGGCCCAGGCGGAGGCCGAGCGGGCCCGTCTGACGGGTGAGGGCGAGAAGCAGCGCCGCTCCGCGCTGGCCGAGGCCGAGGCCATCGAGGGCGCCAAGCGCGGTGAGGCCGAACGCGCCCGCCGTGCGGCCATCGCCGACGCGGTGCGCCTGGAGGGCGACGCGGAAGCGGCGGCGATCGCCGCCAAGGGCGCGGCCGAGGCCGAGGCGATGCAGAAGAAGGCCGACGCCTTCGAGAGCTACGGCGACGCGGCGATGGTCCAGATGCTCGTCGAGGTGCTCCCGCAGGTCGTCGCCAAGGCCGCCGAACCGCTGTCCGCCATCGACAAGATGACCGTCATCTCCACCGACGGCGCGAACCGGCTGTCCCGCACGGTCGCCGAGAACGTCGCCCAAGGTATGGAACTGCTCGGCTCCACCACGGGCGTCGACCTGGCCCAGCTCCTCAAGGGCCTCACGGCGAGCAGGTCGGCGACGGTTCCCGAGCCCGTCCCGGTCGACGGCAAGATCGCGATCAGCGACTGACGTCGGCCGTCGTCCGCACCGGGCACGTCGTCCGGCTCCCGCGGCTCCGCGGCTCCGCGGCTCCGGGGCCCCCGAGGGTTCGGGGCTCCGGGGCCCCCGAGGGTTCGCGGTCAGCCGGCGGCGGCGAGTTCGCCGCTCAGGGTCCGGTGCAGGTGGGCGCTGGGCTCGTTCAGCCCGGTGATCCGGACGCTCTTGCCGCGCTGTGCGTACCGGTGCTCGATCGCGTCCAGCGCGGCGACCGAGGAGGCGTCCCAGATGTGCGTGGCGGACAGGTCGATGACGACCTCGGCGGGGTCGCCGGCGTAGTCGAAGCGGCCCACGAGCTCGTTGGAGGAGGCGAAGAACAGCTCTCCGGTGACGGTGTAGACGACCCGGCCGCCGTCCGGGTCGGTGACCGCCGTGACATCGGCGAGCGTGGCGACCCGCTTGGCGAAGACGACCACCGCCGTGACGGATCCCGCCACGACGCCCACGGCGAGGTTGTGGGTCGCGACCACACAGACCACGGTCAGCACCATGACGGTGATCTCGCCCGCCGGCATCCGCTTGAGCGTCGCGGGCGCGACGGAATGCCAGTCGAAGGTCGCGAAGCAGACCATGACCATGACGGCGACCAGGGCGGCCATCGGGATGTCGGAGACGACCGGGCCGAAGACGATGCACAACACCATCAGGAACACGCCCGCGAGGAAGGTGGACAGCCGGGTCCGGGCGCCGGAGACCTTCACGTTGATCATGGTCTGGCCGATCATCGCGCAGCCGCCCATACCGCCGAGGAAGCCGGTCACGATGTTCGCGACGCCCTGCCCGATGGACTCCCGGGTCTTGGAGGAGCGGGTGTCGGTGATCTCGTCGACCAGCTTCGCCGTCATCAAGGACTCCATCAGCCCGACGAGCGCCATGGCGAAGGCGTACGGGGCGACCGTGGTCAACGTGTCGAGCGTGAACGGTACGTCGGGCAGCCCGGGCCTCGGGAGCGAGGAGGGCAGCGCGCCCTTGTCCCCGACGGTCGGTACCGCGATGCCCGCGGCGACGGTGATCACCGTGAGGATGACGATCGCCACCAGCGGAGCCGGCACGGCGGTGGTGATCCTCGGGAACAGCACCATGAGCGCCAGTCCGGCCGCCAGCAGCGGGTAGACGGCCCACGGTACGTTCCGCAGCTCGGGCACCTGGGCCATGAAGACCAGGATGGCGAGCGAGTTGACGAAGCCGACCATCACCGAGCGCGGGATGAACCGCATCAGCTTGCCCACCCCCAGCGCGCCGAGCGCGATCTGGAACACCCCGGCCAGGATGACCGCCGCGACCAGGTACCCGAACCCGTGCTCCCGGTTCAGCGGCGCGATGACCAGGGCCACCGCACCCGTGGCGGCGGAGATCATCGCGGGCCGTCCGCCGACGACGGAGATGGTGACGGCCATGGTGAACGAGGCGAACAGGCCGATCGCCGGATCCACCCCGGCGATGATCGAGAACGAGATCGCCTCCGGGATCAGCGCCAGTGCGACCACCAGCCCGCCCAACACCTCGGTGCGCAGCACCTTCGGCGAAAGCCAGGACGGGCGGAAGCCGCGCAGTCGCGCGGATATGGACACAGCTGAGTGGGACAAGGGGAGCAGACCTGTCAGGTGGGGCGTACGAGGGAGGGAACGACCCAAGGTACAGCGCGGTCCCGGGTCGCCCGCCCCGCGCCTGTTTCGCGCCCGTCCCGTGCCCGTGGGACGTCGACGCCCGGCCCCGCGGTCGGTGCGGAATCCTCCGCTCAGGTCACGCCGACCACGACAGGTACGCGGGCGGACCGTTCTGCGCACCCACGCTCAATCAAACGTGCCCACTCCGTTAACATGTTCGACCTGACAATATTCACGTTGGACCACGATAAGCGGCCGGAAATTGACATCAACGATATCGCGGGTTCTCTCTCGAACAGGCGACGGCACCAGCCCCGCCGGGCGGCCTCGACCGCGGGCCCTGCTGTGGGCCGTGGTGAGCGTGATCGCCCTCGGATTCCTCGTCGCACTGGAGCTGGCCGCGCGCTGGTACGACGTACCGGGCCCGATCACCGCCCAGGCCCGCGAGGTGATCTTCGCCCCTAAGTCGGGGACCGTCCTGTACGCCAGCATGGCGTTGATGATGGTGGTGCTCACCTGGCGGCAGCGGTTCATCGGGCTCGCCGCCGCGATCGGCATCGACCTCGTCCTCTGGCTCGTACGGTGGGCGGTCGGCGCCCAGATGATGTTCGGCACCGGCGCCCTGTGGGTGACCCTGGCCTGGGCCGTCATCGCCGTCACGCGCCGCACCGGCCGCGAGCGCCTCCTGCTGCTCAAAGGTGTGGGGCTGGCCCTGCTGCTGGTGACCGGCCGCAAGACCGGCTACACCTGGCTGTTCATCACCTCCAAGACCCGCCCGACGGTGCTCGACCAGTACGTGGCGACCGCCGATCACGCCCTGGGCAACCCGTCATGGGTCGCGGGCCGGATCGTCGAGGCCACCGGCACGGTCGGTTTCCGCGTCCTCGAGTTCGTCTACATCCAGCTCGCGGTGGCCGCGGTCGCCGTCGCGCTGTACCAGCTGCGCCACGTGGCGACCCTGCGCCGCTTCCCGAGCCACCATCTGGTGCGCACCTTCCTGGTCATCGGCCTGCTCGGACCGGGCATCTACATGATCTTCCCGGTGGTCGGGCCGATCTTCGCCTACGGCGCCGACGGCGGACAGTGGGCGATGGCCGACCTCTGGCCGAACACACCGCCACCGCTCGGGGCCCCCGGCCCGATGCCCTTCGACGAGTTCACCCCGCGCAACTGCATGCCCAGCCTGCACACCGCCTGGGCCACCGCGATCTTCATCCACTCCCGCAAGGCCCCGCGGGCGCTGCGCTACGCCGGCACCTTCTGGCTGATCGCCACCCTCGGCGCCACGCTGGGCTTCGGCTACCACTACGGCGCGGACATCATCGCCGGCGTGGTGTTCACGGTCACGATCGAGACGGCGCTGCGCGCGCTCGCCCGCGGCTGGGACCGGCCCGGCGCCCTGCTGACCGGCTACGGCTTCGCGGTGTTCGTCGCGTACCTGGTCTCCTACCGCTATCTGTCGACGCAGCTGGCCGCCTACCCGTGGGTGTTCGGGCCGCTGCTCCTCCTGGCGATGGGCTCGGTGATCTACGGCTACGTACGGACCACCAGGCAGTGGGAACGGCAGGACGCGGCCGCGGCGGGAACGCGGGTGCCACAACCACGACGCGAACCGCAGCCCGAACTGGTCTGAGCGCGCGCGGGGCCGACACCGCCCGACCCCGACCCCGATCGTGCCGCGGTCCCGCCGTCCCGCCGTCCCGCCGGGCGAAATCCGGTGGGGCCGATGATCTCCGCCGGATAGGGTCGGCCCGTCGTGAGGGACCGGGGGACGGGCGGGTCGGGCATGGAACGGGCGAAGGCCTCGGGGGAACTCGTGGGGGAGCGGGTCCGACTGGAGCCGCTGGAGCCGCGGCACCACGACGCGCTGTGCGAGGCGGTCCGCGACGGCAGCCTGTGGGAGCTCGCGGTCACGCTCGTCCCGCACCCGGACGACGTCCGCGGTTTCATCGAGGACGCCATGGCGGCCCGCGCCGAGGGCACGCAGATCCCCTACGCGACCGTGGACAAGGCGACGGGCCGGGTCGTCGGCTCGACCCGGCTGATGATGATCAACACCGCGCAACGGCGGCTGGAGATCGGCTGGACCTTCCTCGCGCGGTCCCGGCAGCGGACCGGCGTCAACACCGAGGCGAAGCTGCTGATGCTGACGCACGCCTTCGAGACGATGGCCATGAACCGCGTCGAGCTGCTCACCGACGTACGGAACACGACGTCACGGGCGGCGATCGCCGGGCTGGGCGCGACCCACGAGGGCGTGCTGCGCCACCACATGGTCATGCGGGACGGCTGGATCCGCGATACGGCGGTCTACAGCATCACCCGGCCGGAATGGCCGGCGGTGAAGCTCGCGCTTCAGGCACGCCGGGCGGCCCGTCCCGACGCGCGCGCCGGGGAGTGAGGGCCGGGGAGTGAGGGCCGCGCCACGGGGGTGGACGGGCCGGGCGGACGGGCCCGCCCGCCGCCCCGGGGCGTTCCCGGTACGGGTCCGGCACGATCGCGGCACGCGGACGGGGCCGACGGCAGCGCCGTCGGCCCCGTCGCTCGGCGGGAGGGATCAGCAGGTGCCGGCCGGCCGCTCCCGGACCACCAGGTCGGTGGAGCCGGTGGTCGCGTCCAGCCAGGTGACCTGGCGGCCCGCGCCGGCCGCCGGGTAGCTCTGCTCACCACGGTTGCAGGAGACCCGTTCGCGGCGGGAGCCGTCGGTGGTCAGCTGCCACAGCTTGGGCAGCGACTCGTTGCGGTAGCGCGTGTCGGGCGTCTGGGCGACGAGGGTCAGCGCGTCCTGCGAGACCGTCAGGTCGGAGGCCACGAAGGCGCCTGGCTTGTGCTCGCTGCTGACGATGAAGGCGCCGCGGCCGTCCAGGCCGGAGCTGATGACCGACGTCAGACCTTCGTCGCTCTCGTCGGTGTCGGCCAGCCAGAAGACGTTCTTGCCGTTGATACCGGTCTGGCCGAGGCTCACCGGCTCGTCGAGCTGCTCCGTCATGACCGCCTTGCCGGTGGCGAGGTCGACGACCTCCACGCCCAGCCGGTAGGAACCGGCCTCCGGGTAGAGCTTCGCGTAGGCGATCTTGTTGTCGCTGATGGAGGGGAGAGCGGTCAGGGTGTTCCACTTCTTCCCGTCGGTGAAGACCGGGGCCTTGTCGGTGGGGCGCAGGTAGCCGACGTGCCGGCCACCGATGATGTCGTACTCCTCGAACACGACCGTGTTCTTCTCCACGCGCAGGCCCGCGACGCCGGTCACGGAGCTGTACAGGGTCTTGATCGGGCCTCCCGCCACGGGGCGGGAGAGGACATCGACCGAGGTCGGGCCGTACGCCGTCCACACCACGGTCTTGCCGTCCGTCGCCGGGGCCGTGTGGTAGCGGCCGTCGTTGGGGCTGATCACCTTCGGGGCGCCCTTGCCGTCCAGGCGGCCGGCGTACACCGAGTAGGGCTCGGAGCCGTCGTCGTTGGACTTGGAGGCCGTCCACCAGCCGCCGCCCGCACCCACTCCGGAGTCGGTGGTGTTCAGCTTGCCGAAGAGGGTGTCGGTGTCGACCCCGAGGGCCTGCTCCCAACCAGGCACGATGCCATGGGCGTTGAACGACCGCTTGACCACGTTCTGCTGGCCGGCGGTCGCGCCCAGTGCCTTGGCCGCCGCGAGCACCGCGCCCCGGGCCTCGGTGAATCCGTCGATCGGCGTCATGTACTCGGTGACGGCCTTGTACACGATCTTGTCCGCCAGGGCGCCGCCCAGATCCTCGCGCATGTCCCACAGCGCGCCGGAGAAGATCGTCGAGTTCAGGTGCACGCCGCCGTTGTCGGTGGCGAACGACACGCCCAGGAAGCTCTTCGAGGTGGTGGCCCCGTCGTTGAGGTCACGTAGGGCGCAGTCGGCGGCCGTCTTCGTGCGGCACAGGTCCTCGCCGATCAGGCCGGCGGTCGGATCGCCCATCGGCGTCCCGCTCGCGGTGACGTCGATCGCGTTGCCGAAGTAGTCCGCCAGGGCCTCGTTCAGGGCGCCGGACTGGCCCGCGTAGACCAGGTTCGCCGTGTGCTCGATGACGCCGTGGGTCATCTCGTGGCCGACGACGTCCGTGTCGGCCGACATCGGCTTGAACTCCTTGTCCCCGATGCCGTAGACCATCTTGGTGCCGTCCCAGAACGCGTTGGCGTAGGGCTGGCCGTAGTACGTCACACCGACCAGGGAGTTGACGGCCCCGCCGTTCCCGTCGAGGCTGTCGCGCCCGAGGTTCTTCTTGTAGAAGTCGTAGACCTGGCCCGCGTTCCAGTGGGCGTCCACGGCTCCCGACTCCGTCGCCGCGGCGCCGAAGGAGGTGTTCGGGGAGGAGAACATCGTGATGCCGGAGGGCCACCTGCCGGAGGTCTCCGACACCGACTTGCCACGGGCGTCCCACGTGGACAGCAGGCTCTTGCTCGTGGCGCGCATACGGCCCGCGTCCGCGAGGAGGTAGCTGCCGGCCGCCGGGTCGTAGGCGATGTCCAGCGAGGCCGCGGCGCCGCTGAGCCGGGCACCGGACCCGGTTTCCGGGACCAGATTCGCGGGAGCGGCCGGCGGGCCGTCCGCCGTCGGGCTTTCGGCGACCTCACCGGCCGCCGTGACCGCGGGGGCAGCCATCGTCTTCAGTGCGCTGTACTGGAGCGCCGGGTAGCCCGAGCGGGCATCCACATACACCTCGTCCACGACCGGTGCCCCGGTGCCGGGCGCCGTACCGCGCACGGTGACGCGGTAGGCGAGGACACCGGCTCCCTTGGGCAGGACGACGAGCCCCTTGGCCTCACCGGTCATGCCGGTGGCCGCCGGATCACCGGACTCGGACCGCGGTGCCTGGCCCTTGTCGAGAGCCGCTCCCAGCCGGCGGGCCGTTGCGGCCACCGCGCGGCGGACCGCGACGTCCTCGGTGACCTGGGGGGTGACGTCGGTGCTGAGTGCGGTGAAGTAGTGCCCCGACGTGCCGGTGACCACGCGCTTGCCGTCCTGCTTCTGCATGCGCACGACGTACTGCCCGCCCAGGACGGGGACGCCGCGGTGCTTCTGCTGCAGCCTGACCGTCTCGTCCTTCGACCCGGTGGCCGTCGCCGCCAGAGGGACGAGGTCGCTGCCCGCCCGCGGGATCTTGTAGCGGCTCTTGTTCGCGGCGAGGTGCTGCCGTGCCGCGTCGGCCGGAGCGGCCTTGGCGTCCACGGGCTCCCGTAGGCCCTCGACGAGCACCGGGGTCGCGGTGTCCTGGCCGGGTAAGGCGTTCGAGGGGCCGGGGTCCGCGGCCCACGCCGGCGACGCCTGCAAGGTCATTGCGGCCGCCAGCAGAACCGCGATCGCTCCGGCGGATCGGAGGTCTTTCCGCCATATCTTTCGTGCGGCAGGGGTGGATGCCGTCGAACGTGCGCTGAGCTCGGGCAAGGGGTCTCCTCAACCATGAGTGCCTGATGCGTTGCCGTGAGTTGCCGCCATGCAAGCCGCGCGGACGGCTCCCGACCAGAGCCGGAACCCCCTCAGAAGTGGCCATGCACACTTGTGGGGGCTCTGTGAAGGCGGTCAAAATCCCCGGCATGATCGAAACCGACCCGCACGACAGGACTCCGGCCCGTACGCACGAAGACAGCCGGCCGGTGCCGCCCACGACCGCCGATCCGGCCTCCGTGCTGCGCGTACTCATCCAGCGCAGGCAAGCCCTCCTGCACCAGGAGTCGGCCGACCTCAATTCCCTGCGCTCCTACGCCGACCGGCTGGCCCACCGGCTTCCGCCGCAGCCCGCGCCACCCCCGGACGCCGCGGCCGGCATCGAGATCCTCACCGGCACCGAAGCGGCCCGGGCCCGCCTCGACAGCCTGCTCGACGCCGCGCAGACGGAGGTGTTGATCCTCGACCGCACGGAAGGAGCACCGGCGGCTCCCGGCCGGGAGGAGGCCGGGGAGGCCCGGGAGGTAGGGGCCGCCGGGGCGGTCGGCCGGGACCGCATACGTCGTCTGCTGGCGCACGGCGTCGTCGTACGCACCGTCACCGACCGGCGGGGCACGGACTTCCCGGACCGGGCGAAGGAACTGATCGCCCTCACCGGACTCGGCCTCCAGGCCCGGATCGGCCGGCGCCTGCCGACGAGCCTGGTCCTCGTGGACCGGCGTACGTGCCTACTGCCCCCGCAGCCGGGCAGCGACGACGGCGTAGACGGGGTGGACGGAGTCGGTGGAGCCGACGGGGCGGCGCTGGTGTTCGGCGACTCCCTGGTGCACCGGGCCGCGCTGCCTTTGTTCGAGTCCCTGTGGGCGCGCGCCACCCCCGTGGGTAGCCCTGGTAGCCCGCTCGTCGCGGACCAGCGGGAACTGCTCGGGCTGCTCGCCTCCGGTCTGAAGGACGAGACCATCGCCCGCCGGCTCGGTGTACACGTGCACACCGCCCGCCGACGGATCACCCGCATGCTGGAGGAACTCGGCGCCGACACCCGATTCCAGGCCGGCGTCCAGGCCGCCATCCGTGGCTGGCTGCAGCCGCACCCCGACCCGGACGGCGAGGAGAGGGAGCCGGGAGGTCACTTCACGGGGTTCGATGCCTCCGGTCCGGCCGAGGGGCCGGCCACGGGTCGGGCAGCGGGTCGGTCAGCGGGTCGGGCCGCACCCCACGATCTCCTGCTGCGCCCGCTCCACCCCGAGCCGGGCCCGTTCCGTGAGCTGTGCGGGGGCGAGACGGTGGACCCGGCACGGCGCAGCTGAGCGGAGCTCACCCACCGGGGCCGCCGCGGGAGTGGGTCAGGCCGTCGCGGTCCGGCTGCCGTCGGTGTTCCGCCGTCGACGCCGGGTCGGAGCGCCCACACCGGCCGGTGTGGCGAGCATGGCGGCGATTGCGCCTCGGACCGCCCTGGGCAGGCCGGTGGCGACGGGCTCGCCCGCGAGGACGATGCGCGCGTGCGGGTCTCGAGGCCGTGGGGCGGGGAGTGTTCCCCGGCGCGGGGATCTCTGCCGACCGACGGAACCCTACGAGGGGGTGTCCGACGGCGTCGTGGCCGGGGGTTCGGCGCGGATGCCCGTGATGACGACCGTGATGAGGCAGAACGCGATGACCGTTTCCGCCCAGAGGAAGGCGATGTAGTCGAGCAGGCAGCCGATGGGCGGAGCGCCCGGGGCCGTGTTGCGGAAGGCGGCCAGCGCGAAGAGGGTCGCGGCCATCCAGCCGAGGGCGGGCCAGGTCAGGCCCTTACGGCGGGTGACCAGGTACCAGCCGCCGATCAGGACCGAGACGGCGAGCGCCCACATGGCGAGCATCATGAAGATCGCGAAGATGAACACGCTGGTGGACCGCGCCAGGCCGATGTCGAGGACCGCGATGCCCTGCGTCGTCGAGGCGTCGACCGTCGCCGAGAAGAGGACGTCGTTGTTGGAGAGCGTGACGCGGACCGGGACCTTCTCCCCGCCGAGCACCGCACCGAATTCGACGTCCGCCGCGTAGGAGTCGAACGGGTAGTCCGTGATCGAGCCGCCCGTCAGGGCCACCGGTACGTCCGTCGTGGCGATGCGCTGGTGGGCCTTGAAGGTGAGATCGCCCCGGGTGGCCGTGGACGTCTGGATGGTGAGGTCCTCGGTGGGGGAGACCCCGTCGGCCTCGGCCAGGGCGCCCCGAGGAGTGACCAGGACGCGCAAGGTCATCTCGCGGCCCGCGGCGTCGACGCGCTGGATCGTGGCGCTGACGTCGACGCGGTCCCGGTCGGCACGCCCCGCCGTGTACACCGTGTCCAGGGCCTGGCGCTCCCCGAACTGGAGCCACGCTCCCACGGTGACCGCCGCCACGATGGCGATCAGGACCAGGCCCGGCAACAGCGGGACGCGGCGCGCGGGCCGTGCGGGGCGGTGGGAGTTCGACAAGGTGGCTCCGGTGGTGCGGGGGTGCGGGGGTGCGGGGTTACGGGGTCGTGCGGGGCGGCGCCGGGGCGTGACCGCCCGCGGACGGATCAGGCGGCGGGCTTGCCGGGCTGGTCGTGCGTCGAGCAGTGGATGCCGCCGCCGCCCGAGGCGATGGTGTCGATCTTCACCATGACGACGTCCCGCTTGGGGAAGTGCTCGCGCAGGATGCCGCGGGCGCGGTCGTCCGCCTTGCGGTCCCCGAACTGCGGCATGAACACCGAGTCGTTGGCGACGTAGAAATTGGCATAGGTGGAGACGAAGTCGTCGCCCTCACCGGTGATCCGGTTCAGGTCGGGCTGCGGCAGATCGATGACCTCGAAACGGCGGCCGCGGGCGTCCGTCGACTTCGACAGGACGGACTTCGCCTGGTCGGCGGAGCGGGACCAGGAGTCCGGCGGGGTGCTGGGGTGGGCGCGGTCCAGCAGGACCACCCCGGGGGCGGTGAAGCGTACGAGGCTGTCCACGTGCGCGTCGGTGATGTCCTCACCGCGTACGCCGGCCAGCCAGATGACCTTCTGGACGCCCAGGGTCTGCTTGAGCTCGGCCTCGATGGTGTCCCGGGACTTCCCCTTGTTGCGGTTGTCGTTGACGATCGAGCTCTCGGTGACCATCAGCGTGCCCTCGCCGTCGGTCTCGAAGGAGCCGCCCTCGGCGACCAGCGGGGCCTGGACCCGGGGGATCCCGTACTTCTGCAGCAGCAGGCGCCCCACCTGGGCGTCGTTCGGGTGCTCCTGCTTGTTGCCCCAGCCGTTGAAGTTGAAGTCGACGCCGACGACCTTGGAACCCTCCTCGACGAAGACGGGGACGGTGTCGCGGGCCCACAGGTCGTCGACGGCCAGCGGGATCACCTCGACCTGCGAGCCGACGGCCTTCTGGGCCGCGTTCACCTGGTCGGGGCGGGCCATCATGATCACTTCTTCGTAGCCGCCGACGGCCCGAGCGATCCGCGCGATGTCCTCGCGGACGTAGGGCAGGTCCTGCTCCCAGACCGAGGCGAGGGCCGGCCAGGACATGAAGGTGCGGGTGTGGCTCTCCCACTCGGCGCCGAACCGGCGCTTTCCGTCCGCGGCGGGCAGGGGCGAGCCGCCGGGGCCGGGCTGCTCACCGGACTCGGCGGGACCGCAGGCGGCCGCACCGAAGACGGCGGCGCCGATCCCGGCGAAGGTGCGGAGGACGGACCGGCGGGTGGGGGGAGTGAACGACACGAGGGGACTCCGATCGTGTGCTGGCGGAGCGAGGGGCATCCGGCCAGAGCGGGCACGGGAGGCGTGGCAGACGCCGGCGGGCCGGGCCCTATCCAAAGGGTGCACGCTTTGCACCGAGAACGTCCGGTACGCACGGGTAAGTAGTGCGGCCGGATGTCGCCCACTGTTGCACTGACTGGAATTTCAGTCAATTTACGCAGCGCGGGAACCGAGTCGCCCGATCTCGACCCCGATGGCTCCACGCATCAGGTCGCGGGCGTGTTCCACGGGCACCAGGCCGCTCAGCCAGCGGCTGCTCAGGCCTTCCAGGAGGGCGGTCAGCCGCTCGGCGGCGGCGGTGACGGCGGCGCCGGGCGCGGCCGGGCACACCGCGGCCAGCAGGTCGGCGACCTCCTCGACCCAGGCCGCTCCGGCCGTGGTGAGCTCGTCGCGCAGTTCCGGGTCGAAGATCGTGTGCGCCCGCAGTTCCCCCCAGGCCGTGCTGTTCTCGCGCACCTCGGGCAGATCCTGGAATTCGAGCAGCAGGATCCGCTCCAGGCGTCGGTGCGGCTCCATGGTCGGGGGCGCGGCGCCCACCCCGGCGGCGGTACCCGACCCGGTGGCGGCGCCCGGTTCGTCGGCGCCGCCCGGTTCGCCGGTGGCGCCCGTGTAGCGGTCGGCCCGGTCGCTGATGAAGGCCAGGGCGTGCCGCAGGATGCCGGTGCGGTCCTTGAAGTGGTAGTAGATCAGGGCGGTCGACACGTCGGCCTCGACCGCCAGATCGCTCACCCGCAGCCCGCGGACCCCGCGTCGTGCGATGACCCGGGCGGCGCCCTCCAGGATGGCTCTTCTTCGATCCGACACCGGTCGATCCCCCTTTCTGGCGATGTGCGTCTCGCATTGTCACACATTGACTGAAACTTTAGTTAGCGGCACGATGCGCCCCAGGTCATTGCGCCCCAGGTCATTGCCTCAGCGCATCGCATCGTTGAAAGAGCCACCGCATGTTCGCTCAGCTTCCCGGCGTACAGTCCGCCCTCACGGCCCTGTCCGCCGACGACCCCCACGAGATCGGTGGCTACCGCCTCCACGCCCGGCTCGGTTCCGGCGGCATGGGCGTGGTCTACCTGGCGTACACGCCAGGAGGCCGGCCCATCGCGCTGAAGGCCGTCCGGCGCGAGTTCGCCGCGGACCCCGAGTTCCGTGAGCGGTTCGCCCAGGAGGTGGCGAGCGCCCGGCGGATCCACGGGCTCTTCACGGCACAGGTGGTCGACTCGGGCGAGGACGACCACACCCCGTGGCTGGCCACGGCCTACGTCCCGGGCCCCTCGCTGCACCAGGTCGTGCAGCGGCACGGGCCGCTGCCGGTACGGACGGTGCTGCTGCTCGTCGCCGGCGTCGCCGAGGCCCTCCAGGAGATCCACCGGGTGGGCGTCGTCCACCGGGACCTCAAGCCGGCGAACGTGCTGATCGCCGGGGACGGGCCGCGAGTGATCGACTTCGGTATCGCGCGCGCCGCCGACGCCGCCGCCCTGACCGGTGTGGGTCTGCGGATCGGTACCGCCGCCTTCATGGCGCCGGAGCAGGCGCTGGGCCACCCGGTGACCTCGGCGACCGATGTCTTCGCGCTCGGGGCACTCACCGGGTTCGTGGCCGGCGGGGTCCCGCCCTTCGGCAACGGGCCGGAGTCCGGAGCCCTGTACCGGGTGGTCCACGAGCAGCCGGACCTCGGTCGGATCCCGCACGAGCTGCACGAGCTGCTGGCATGGTGCCTGGCCAAGCACCCGCAGGACCGTCCCACCACCGCCGACCTGATCGCGGCCGTCCACGCGCACCCGCTCGTGGGCCCGCGGCCGGAGTTCACCGAGGGCTGGCTTCCCCGGCCGGTGCTGGAGGAGGTCGGGGGCCGGGTGGACGCCGGCCCGGCCGGGGGGTCCGGTTCGGGTGCGGGCCACGCGGCGGCCGGCTCGGCCGCGGGGGCCGCGGGAGTCGCTCGGCCGGGCACGCCCGTACCGGAGCACCTCCAGGCGACCAGGGCGGCGGCCGCGTACCCCGCCTCCGGGCCGGGCGGGACCATGCCGTACGCCCCGAGCCCGAGGGCGACGCCGCTGCCGAGCCCGACGCCGAGCCCCGGCCCTGGCCCGCAGCAGGCCCCGGCCCCGGGCTCGGCCTCGACCCCGACCCCGCCCACCGGTCCGGTTCCGAACCCGGCGGCCCCGGTTCCCCCGGCGCGGCGCGACCGGCGGCGCGGCCGGAGCCGGCTCCCCGTGGTCGCCCTGGCCGCAGCGGCGCTGCTGGCCTGCGGCGGCGGCGCCTACTGGTTCGGCCTCCCCGCGGAGGAGGGCGACGCCCCCACCGCCGGACCCGCCACCGGCGCGTCCCGGCCGGCGGTGTCCGCGTACGTCCCCGGATATCCGCGGACCGAGCTCACCACCCCGGATTCCGGCTACGAGTTCGACCTACGCGCCGGGAAGGTGGTCCCCGTCGAGAGCGCCGCCTGGTACCTCGCACGTGGCTCCGACGCCTTCCTGCTGTCCGAGGAGTCCGACGCGTACGTGGCCGACGGAAGCGGAAAGCTGACCCCGGACGACTGCGCACGCGGCATCGAGACCCGGCCCGTGACGACCTTGCCGTTCACGTCGCTCGCGAAGGAGCGTCCCTTCTGCGTACGCAGCCCTGACCAGCGCGAACTCGCGATCGTGCGGCTCGTCGAGGCGACCTCCGCCGGTTCCGTGACGATCGCCGTCGACCACTTCCGCGCGAAGTGATCCCCGAAGCGGAATCACGTCCGCGCGCTGGCGCGACACACGGGAAAGATCGGGCGAATAGTTGACTGAATTTTCAGTTAGGGCCAGGATGCCGTTCATCCCGCCCCTCCTCATCAGGGAGTCACCATGGATATGAACCCCCGCACCTCACGACGCCGCATGCTCCAGTTCGGCGCGGCGGCCCTGCCGCTGGCGGCTCTCGGCTCCGCCCTGCCCTGGCAGGCGCAGCCGGCCTCGGCCGCGCAGAGCGGCTCCGGCACCCTGCGCATGCCCGCCGAGACCGACCGGCACATCCGTACGTACATGGCCTGGCCGGCCCTCTCGTCGGTGTGGGGCGACGGCCTCGCAGCGGTGCGCAGCGACATCGCCGAGGTGGCCCACGCGATATCGCGCTACGAGCCGGTGGTGGTGCTGGCCCGCCCCGGCCAGGCCGCCGAGGCCCGCTACCGGTGCGGAGCGGGCGCGTACCACGGCATCCAGGTCCTCGACATCCCCAACGACGACCTCTGGATCCGCGATTTCGGCCCCACCTTCGTCGTCGCCCCGGGTGCCATCGCCGGCGTGGACACCAACTTCAACGGCTGGGGCAAGGCGGGTACGAAGTACGCGCAGCCTTTCACCAACGACGCGGCTGCGGCCCGCACGCTCCTCGCCGAGTACGAGGTGAACCGGATCCGCGCGGGCTTCGTCGGCGAGGGCGGCTCGCTGGAGACCGACGGCGAGGGCACCCTGCTGGCCACGGTCAGCTCGATGGTCAACGCCAACCGGAACCCGGGCATGAGCCAGGCCCAGGTCGAGCAGGCCATGAAGGCGGCGCTCGGCATCGACAAGGTGATCTGGGTACCGGGCCTCGCTGGCCAGGACATCACCGACTGCCACATCGATTGCCTGGCCCGCTTCGTCGCCCCCGGCCGCGTGATCCTCGACAGGCCCGGCCCCGTCGCGGACAAGAAATGGGTGGCCGTCTACGAGGAGACCAAGCGGGCCCTGCAGAGCGCCACCGACGCCCGGGGTCGCCGCCTGGCCGTCACCGAACTGCCCGGACCGGACCGTCGGGAGATCCGCGGCCGGGGCGAGGAGTTCCTGTCCAGCTACACCAACTACTACACAGCCAACGGGGCCGTGATCGCACCGCAGTTCGGCGACGCCTACGCCGACGGCGTCGCCTACGCCATCCTCCGGGACGCCTACCCGTCCTACCGCGTCGAGCAGCTCCCGATCGACGGCATCGCCTCCGGCGGCGGCGGAATCCACTGCGCCACCCAGTCGCACCCGGCCGTACCGCCCGCGCTCTGATGGCCGGGCCGCCCCGGCCGGCGCGGCCGGTCCCGCCCGCCGGGGCGGCCCGCGCGCCGGCCGGCACTCCTGGTGACGGGCCGCGTACGTACGCACCCGATCATCCCGGTAGGGTGCGGAGCATGTCGTCTCGTAGTACTCAGATCCTCGAAGCCGCCGCCCGGGTGATCGCCCGGCGCGGTGTACGCGGGCTGCGCGTGGAGGAGCTCGCGGCCGAGGCCGGCGTCTCCACCGCCCTGATCTACTACCACTTCAAGGACCGCACGGGCGTGCTGCGTCAGACGCTGGAGTTCATCAACGACCGCGCCGAGCGCTACACCACCGACCGCGACCCGGACGACCCGCCGCTCACCCCGCTCGAAGAGCTGGAGGAGACCCTCCTGCTGGAACTCCAGGACACCGTGGAGGTGAGGGAGAACAGCTCGGCCTGGGGCGAACTGCGGGCCAGCGCCGTCTTCGACGAGGTCCTGCGCGAGGACCTGGCACGGGCGACCCTGGTGTGGGTCCAGGAGGTGGCCGCCCTGCTGGGCCAGGTCCGGCCGATGGTGCCCGCCTCCGCCCTCGCCGCGGCCGCCGAGCGGCTCACCGCCCTGTTGGAGGGGCTGAGCATGCGCTGGCTGAGCGGCGGCATCAAGATCGACCACGCCCGTGAGCTGATGCGGGGCGCCGTCGACGCCGAGCTGGCCGGGCTCGAGCGGGCCTGACGTACGCCGGCCGGGGCCGCTTCGCGCCCCGGCCCGCCCCGCGCGCGCCTCCTTCCCGTCTCCCACCCGTCCCCAACTCGTCTTCCGCCGGACTCCGGTGTTTCCCTGCAGACCCAGGTCTGTTCAAACTCTTGACTGAATTTTCAGTCAATGCCAGAGTGAAGATTCCGAGCAGGGAGGGCCGATCCTTCCGCCCCCTCGGACCGCCGGCCGGCCCGTGCCACCTCACGGGCCGCGCCCGGCCCGTACTCCTCGACGCATACGGCAAGGTCGGCGACGCCACCCTCCGCCGGGGCGGCGCGAACGCCGGAACCGGGCTCGTGACGCTCGACGGCGAACCTTCACACTCCGAGCCGGCCCAGCTGAACCGCCTCCACTTCCTCCGGCCGCGTCCTCCATCGCCCCCCGCTTCCTCCCTTGCCCCGCCCTTCCTCTTGACTGAATTTTCAGTCGAATGGAAGACTCCACCCACGCAAGAAATGAGACATCTGATGACCGATTTCCGTATGCCCGCCGAGTGGTCCCCGCACGACGGCTGTCTGATGGCCTGGCCCACCCGCGAGGATCTGTGGGGCAGCGTGCTCACCGAGGTGAGGGAGGAGTACGCGAGCGTCGCCCGCGCCATCGCGGCGTTCGAGCCCGTGACGATGGTCGCCCCGCCCGGCTTCGGCGACGACGCCCGCGCGCTGTGCGGTGACGGCGTCACCGTCATCGAGCTGCCGCTCGACGACTCCTGGTTCCGTGACTCCGCCCCGCTCTTCGTCCTCGACGGCGACGGCAACCGCGCCGGGGTGGACTTCCGCTTCAACGCTTGGGGCCGCAAGCACCACCCGTTCGACTCGGACGACCGGATCAGCGGCCTGCTGCTGGAGCACCTCGGCATCGAGCGCATCCCCTCCGGCATGATCCTCGAAGGCGGGGCCGTCACCGTCGACGGCGAGGGCACGCTGATCACCACCGAGCAGTGCCTCCTGCACCCCAACCGCAATCCCGGCATGAACCGCGACCAGATCGAGGCCGAGCTGAAGTCCCGGCTCGGCGTCACCAAGGTCATCTGGCTCCCGTACGGCGGCCTGCTCGACACCGAGACCGACGGTCACGTCGACGGTGTCTGCGCGTTCGCCGCCCCCGGCACGGTCGTGATCTCGCTGCCCGCCGACCCGGACCACCCCGACCACGTCCGGATGCGCGCCAACCGCGCCGTACTGGAAGCCAGTACCGACGCCCTCGGCCGTCGCCTGGAGATCATCGAGGTGCCGCAGACCGCCTTCGCGGACCTGGCCGACGGTGAGATCGAGGTGTCGTACCTCAACTACTACGTCGCCAACGGCGGCGTCGTCGTCCCGGTGGCCGGCGTGCCCCAGGACGAGGAAGCCCTCGCAGTGATCGCCACGGCCTACCCGGGCCGCAAGGTCGTCGGGGTACGGGCCCTCGCCATCGCCTTCGGCGGCGGCGGCGTCCACTGCATCACCCAGCAGATCCCCGCAGTGCGGACCACCGTCTGACCCGGGAAACCGGCCGCTCCCGGCGGACCGCTCCGGCGGTCCGCCCGCTCCTCCCTCCCGCATCCCTCACGGAATAGAGAGCGCGACGATGACCACCACCCCGCCCCGCACCGGCAGACGCTTCCGCGGCCGGCGCGACCGGCTCGGCCCCGTTGCCGTGGCCGCTACCGCCGCCCTGACCGTCGTCTGTCTGCTCGCGGCCTGCTCCGGACCGCCCAAGGAGAAGGCCGGCGGTGTCACCGACGTCAGGCTGTCGGCCTCCACGCCCGAGGCCCACGGCGAGATCGACTCCTTCACCTGGGCCGTCTACGCCGAACCGCCCACCCTCGACTACACGGTGGCCTTCGACTACCCGCAGAACACCGTCCTGTCCAACGTGTGCGAAAGCCTGATGCGCTGGACCCCGGGCCTCACCATGGAACCCGGTCTCGCCCAGAAGGCGTCCAACCCGGACCCCACCACCTGGGTCTACGACCTGCGCCCCGGCGTGCGTTTCCACGACGGCAAGGAGATGACCGCCGACGACGTGGTCTTCAGCCTCGGCCGCCAGAAGGACCCCGACAACGCGGCCGCCTGGGCCCAGGTGTTCCAGAACGTCGCCTCGATCACCAAGAGCGGCCCGCTGCAGGTCACCGTCAAGCTCGACAAGCCCGACTCGCAGTTCCCCCAGTACATGGCCACCGCCGCCGGCGTGGTCGCCTCCAAGTCGACCGTAGAGGCGGCCGGCAAGGACTACGGCACCACGGGCGGCCTCGGCTGCACCGGTCCCTTCAAGCTCGGTACGTGGAACAAGGGCCAGTCGATCGAGTTGGAGCGCTTCGACGGCTACCGGGGCACCAAGGCCAAGTCGAAGAAGGCCGTCTTCCGCGTCCTGACCGACCCCTCCGCCCGGACGAACGCCATGCTCAGCGGGGAGGCCGACGGCGGATACCTGATCCCCACCGAGAGCTACGCCCGCCTCAAGAACAGCGGCACCGGCACCCTCTACTTCGGCGAGGGCCTCAGCACGGTCAACGTCAACGTCACCGACATGCAGGGCCCGCTCGGCGACATCCGCGTCCGCCGCGCCCTGTCCCTGGCCCTGGACCGCTCCGGCTTCGTCAAGGCCGGCCTCGGCGGGGCGGGCACCGTCACCAACTCCCTCACCACCCGCGCCGCCTGGGCCGCCGCCCCCGAGCGCACCCTGAAGACCGCCTTCGACAGCCTGCCGCCCACCGGCCAGGACATCGAGAAGGCCAAGGCCTTGGTCAAGGAGGCCGGCGCCACCGGCAAGACGCTCACCGTGGCCACCAGCTCCATCGGCCAGGACGTCTCCCTCCTCGCCACCGCCGTCCAGGCGGCCGGCACGCAGATCGGCCTGGACATCCAGCTGAAGACGATCGCCCCGAACGCCTTCACCGCGCTGTTCACCGACCCCCAGGCGCGCGAGGGCATCGACATGTTCCCGCTCACCTACTACGACTCGATCACCGACCCGCTCGACCTGCTGCAGAACTTCAGGACCGGCGCGTACATGAACTTCGCCGGCTACAGCGACCCCGAGTACGACAAGCTCGTCGACCAGGCGAGCGCCGTCTACCCGGTCGAGCAGCGGATGGACATCGAGGCGAAGCTGCAGCACCACGCCTCGGAACAGCTCCTGTGGATCCCCGTCGCCGAGTGGCCCACCGCGCTGTTCATGAACAACCGCATCACCGGCGCCCCCACCACCATCTCGTACATGTACTACCCGTGGGCCGCCGACGTGGGGGCCGCGCAGTGAGTTTCGTCAGATTCGCGCTACGCAGGGTGGCGGAGATGGCCGCCACCCTGCTGACCGCCTCGTTCGTGGTCTTCGGAGCCATGTACCTGGCACCCGGCAACCCGGCGAGCTTCCTGCTCGCCGGCCGCTCGGCCTCCCCGGAGGCCCTCGCCTCGATCAACGCCCAGTACCACCTGGACGACCCCTTCCTGCTGCGCTACCTCCGGTGGCTGGGCGACATCCTGCAGGGCGACTTCGGGCGGTCGATCACCTACCGCACCGACGTCTCGCGGCTGTTGGCGGACCGGCTGCCCATCACCCTGATGCTCATCACGATGTCGCTCGCCGTGGTCGTCGCCGTCGGCCTCCTCCTCGGTCGGATCGCCGCCGTCCGCGGCGGGGCCACCGACTCCGCCGTCCTCGTCACCACGACCTTCGCCGTCGGCACCCCGTCCTTCGTGGCGGCGGTCCTGCTCCAGGGCCTCTTCGCCGTCAACCTCGGCTGGTTCCCCAGCAGCGGGGCGGGCGACGGCGGTCTCGGCGACATGCTGTGGCACCTCACGCTCCCCTCCGTCGCCCTCGCGCTCTACCTGATCGGCATGCTCGCCCGGGTCACCCGCTCCGCCATGCTCGAAGCCCTCGACAGCGACCACGTCACCGTCGCCCGCAGCCGGGGCGTCCCCGAACGCCAGGTCATCAAGCGCCACGTCTTCCGCAACGCGCTCGGCACCGTCCTGACCACCGGCGGCCTCGTCGTCTCCACGCTGCTCGTGTGCACCATCCTGGTGGAGACGGCCTTCAGCATCGGCGGGATCGGCCAGCTCCTCGAACTGTCCACCACCACCAAGGACTTCCCGACCGTCCAGGCGATCTCCCTGATCATCGTCGCCCTCTTCATGATCGTGAACCTGATCGTGGACCTCCTGCTGCCCCTGGTCGACCCCAGGGTCACCCTCGGAACGAGGAGCGCCGCCGTATGACCGCCGTCCTGACCCGCCGGCCCGGCCTCTCCCGGATCCGCGCCGCAGGCTCCCCGCTCCACCTGATCTGCCTGGTGCTCGTCGCCGTCGTCGTCCTCGCCGCCCTGCTCGCCCCCTGGCTCGTACCCCACGACCCCAACGCGGTCGACCTCGGCAACGCGTTGGCCGCACCCGACGCCGCGCATCCGCTCGGCGTGGACGCGGCCGGCCGCGACACCCTCTCCCGGCTGCTGCTCGGCGCCCGTACCTCACTGCTGGGACCGCTCGGCGTCGTCGCCTTCTCCACCGTCGCCGGCATCGCCATCGGCACGGCCGCGGCCTGGCGGGGCGGCTGGATCGACTCCGTGCTCTCCCGTAGCACCGAGCTCGTCTTCGCCTTCCCCGGCATGCTGCTCGCCATCCTGATCATCTCGGTCTACGGGGAGGGGCTGCTCGCCCCGGTCATCGCGCTCGCCGTGGCCTACCTGCCCTACGTCAGCCGGCTCACCCGCTCCCTGGTCCTGGCCGAACGAGCCCGCCCGTACGTCAGCGCCTACCAGGTCCAGGGCCACTCCGCGCTGCAGATCTGCCTGCGCCACATCCTGCCCAACATCGCCCCCGTCGTCCTCGCCCAGTCCACCATCAACTTCGGCTACGCCCTGATGGACCTGGCCGGACTGTCCTTCCTCGGGCTCGGCGTACCCGCCCTCACCCCCGACTGGGGCCGCATGGTCTTCGACGGCCAGACCGCCATCCAGCACGGCTACCCGCTGTCCGCGATCCTGCCCTGCGCCTTCATCGTGCTGACCGTGGTCGCCTTCAACGTGGTCGGCGAACGCTGGGCCGACCGTGTCGCCAGGAGGTCCCGATGAGTACGCCGCACCCCACGCCGCACCCCACGCCGCACCCCACGGAACCGGTGCACACCCTCGACGTCCAAGGGCTGCGGATCACCCTGCCCGGTACCGCCCGACCCGTCCTCGACGGCGTCGACCTCACGGTTCGCGAAGGTGAGACCGTCGCCCTCGTCGGCGAGTCCGGCTCCGGCAAGAGCCTCACCTCGCGGAGCGCCCTGAACCTGCTGCCGTCCGGAGCCGTCGTGGAAGGAGCCGTACGGGTGGCCGGCGAGGACGTCCTCACCATGAGCGCCGACCGGCTGCGTACGGTACGGGCCTCCGCCGTGGCCATGGTCTTCCAGGACCCGCGCGCCGCCGTCAACCCACTGCGCCGCATCGGGGACTTCCTCACCGAGAGCGCCACGCTGACCCGGGCCATGAGTCGGGCCGAGGCGACCGCGCGCGCCGCCGAACTCCTGCGGGCGGTCGGCCTGGAGCCGGCGGTGATGCGCAAGTATCCCGGCCAGGTCTCCGGTGGCATGCTCCAGCGCGTGGTGATCGCGGCGGCCCTCATGGGGGACCCGGTGCTCCTGCTGGCCGACGAGCCCACCACCGCGCTGGACGTCACCTCGCAGGCCGAGGTCATCGCCCTGCTGGCCGGGCTCCGCGCCCGCTTCGGCACCGGCCTGCTGTTCGTCACGCACGACCTCGACCTGGCGGCGGCCATCAGCGACCGCGTCTACGTCATGTACGCGGGCCGGATCGCCGAGAGCGGGCCCGCCGAGGCCCTCTTCGCGCGCCCCCGACACCCGTACACGGCCGCCCTGCTGGCCTCCACCCCGCGGATGGACGGCCCGCGCGGCCGGCTCGCCGCCATCGAGGGGCAGCCGCCGGACCTGCGCCAGGCCCTGCACGGCTGCGCCTTCGCCGCCCGCTGCCCGCTCGCCACCGAGGTCTGCGACCGGCAGGTCCCCCTGCCGGTGGCCGCCCCGGGCCGGCCGGGACACCTGGCCGCCTGCCACCACAGCGACCGGCTCGAAGGGAGCACCGTCGATGCCCGATAACGGACCGGGTCTTCCCGGCAACGTGCTGGAGGTCACGGGCCTACGCCGGTCCTACGGAGCGGTACGCGCCGTGGACGACGTGTCCTTCGTCCTGCCCGAAGGAGGCTCGCTGGGGATCGTGGGGGAGTCCGGTTCCGGCAAGACCACCACCGCGCGGATCATCGTGGGCCTGGAGCGTGCCGACGAGGGCGAGGTCCTGGTCGGCGGCCGGAACCGGACCGCGCGGGGCGAGGGCCGCGGCCGTGCGCGGCGCCTGGCCCGCGCCCGGGAGGTCCAGATGGTCTTCCAGGACCCGTACCTCTCCCTCGATCCGCGCACCGGGGTCGAGGCGGCCCTGCGCGAGACCCTGCGCCTGCACTTCCCGGGCCGTGACCACGGCAAGCGGATAAGGGAGTTGCTCGACCAGGTGGGTCTGGGCACCCGAGCCGCCGACGCCCTGCCGCGAGAGCTGTCCGGCGGCCAGCGTCAGCGCGTCGCCATCGCCCGCGCGCTGGCCGTCGAGCCGTCCGTGCTCGTCCTGGACGAGGCGGTCGCCGCGCTCGACGTCTCCGTACAGGCGCAGATCCTCAACCTGCTCGCGGACATCAGGGAGCAGACCGGCATCGGGTACCTCTTCATCACCCACGACCTGGGCGTCGTACGGTGCGTGACCGACGAGATCGTCGTGATGCGGCACGGCCGGATCGTCGAGGCGGGCGCCACGGCCGAGGTGCTCGCCGCACCCCGGCACCCCTACACCCGGCTCCTGCTGGAGTCGGTGCCCCGCCCGGGGTGGGACCCGGAGGCGATCGCCGCGGCCCGCCGGGCGCTCTAGGCCGTCTCTTCCGGATCTTGCCGGGCCCGCGACGCCCGGCACCGCACCCGGCCGCGTTGTCGGGGCGACCGAGTACGTCCGGTACACGGGCGCCCCTCCGCCTTGCCGGGCACGGCACCGGACGCCGCGGGCTCGGCCGCCACGATCCGAAAGAGACGGCCTGGCGGCCACCGGTCACGGCTCGGACCGGGCTCCCGCCGCGAGGGTACGGATCAGGGTCCGCAGGATCGGTTCCGTACCGCCGTCGGCGCCGAGGGAGTCCATGGCCGCCAGGCCGTCGACGGCGGCGGCCACGGCCAGTCCCAGCGGGCGCGGATCGAGGCCCTCGCCGCGCTCGTCGGCCAGGACCTGGAAGAGGGCGACGAAGCAGGCACGCCAGCGCCGGTACTCGGTTTCCAGGCTCGCCCGGACCCGGGTGTCGTTCAATGCCTGCCAGTGCAGGGCGGAATGGAGGTGGGAGAGCTCGGGGCCCTCGGGCCGACCGAGTAGCTGGACGACCCGTTCGGCACGCTCGGCGAAGGGTCCGGGTGCGCGGACCGCCGTCTCCAGCGGCGTGATCCACTCCGGGCGGATGTCCTCGATGACCGCGAGGACGAGATCGGTCCGGTCCTGGAAATGGTAGTGGCACATTCCGTGCGAAACGCCCGACAGTGCCGCGACGTTGCGCGTGGTGAAGCCCTCGCTCGCCTCACCCGCGAGCAGGGTCCGTGCGGCGGCGATCAGTCGTGCCCGGGTCTGTTCGCCTTTCGTCGAGGACCGTGGCCGGCCGGCCCTTGCAGGGGGAGTGGCCGGCCGGCCCCCGGAGTCCTTCGCGACAGCTGCCATGGCGTCACTCTAGCCGGCCTTCGGTCCGCGACCTGGGGCTTTCCACGATCCACCGGAACGACCTCGTCCAAACTATTGACCGAGCGCTTGGCCAGTTTTAGCTTTCCGGTCAACCCCGCTGTCCCCGCGGGGAGTTGAGACATCGGAGGAACCCCCACATGAACGATCACGCAGTGAACCGGCCCGCGGGCGAGGGCATGGGCATGGGCATGGGCCGACGCAGGTTCCTGGCGGCGGCGGGACTCACCGCCGCCGCGGCCGCGCTCGCGGCGACCGAAGGGCGGGCCGGGGCCGCGTCCGCACTCCGACCGACGGCGGCGGGCGCCTTCCGCGTGCCGATCGAGGACGTCCGACACACCCGTACCTGGATGGCCTGGCCCGACTCCACCTCCATCTGGGGCAACACGCTCGGCGGCGTCCAGCAGGACATCGCACTCATCGCACGCACCATCGCCAAGTACGAGCCGGTCTACCTCTGCGCCAACTCCGGCAGCGCCGCCAAGGCCCGCTCGATGTGCGGCTCCACCGTCACCGTCATCAGCACCATCCCCGTCGACGACTGCTGGATGCGCGACACAGGACCCGTCTTCCGCACGAACGGATCCGGCGGTCTCGACGCCGTCGGCCTCAACTTCAACGGCTGGGGCAAGAAGCAGACCCACTCCCGGGACAACCTCGTCGCCGGCCGGATCGCCTCCTACGTCGGGGTCCCCTTCACCGCCGCCGCCCTGGTCGGCGAGGGCGGCGCGATCGAACAGGACGGCGCCGGCACCCTGATGGCCACCCGCAGCAGCCTGATCAACAAGAACCGCAACCCCAACAAGTCGCAGGCGCAGATCGAGTCCGCCATGCTCGCCGCCTACGGCGCCTCCAAGGTCATCTGGTTCGACGGCGTCAAGGGCCAGGACATCACCGACGACCACGTCGACGCGACCTCGCGCTTCCTCGCCCCCGGCCGCGCCGCCGTCCAGATGCCCCTGGCCTCGGACAACGACGTCTACGCCAAGGATGCGCGCCAGCAGTACCAGATCCTCTCCGCCGCCACCGCCGCCAACGGCACGCGCATGACGGTCGACCAGATCCAGGGCCCCGACTACGACAAGATCCGCTCCTCCAACCCGGACTTCCTCGCCTCCTACGCCAACTACTACCTGTGCAACGGCGCCGTCATCACCGCCCACTTCGGCGACACCCGGGCCGACACCGCGGCGAAGGCCACCCTGGCCCGGCTCTACCCCGGCCGCACCGTCGAGCAGCTCAACATCGACCGGCTCGGCACCGGCGGCGGCGGGATCCACTGCGTCACCCAGCAGCAGCCCGTCCCGTAACCGACCCCCGCCCGACGAGGCAGGGACCAGGGCCGAGGCCAAGGGGTCGTTCCGGAGCGTTCCGGAACGACCCTCCACCGTCTCCGGGTGCGAACGGGTACGAGATACCGCCATTCGGGAAAAGCCTTGGACCGAGCGGAGGCCGCCACGGGACACTTCGGTTCCTGCAAGCCGTCCGCACACGAACGCACAGGGTTGTCATGGGAACGCCTGAACCGCCCGAAAAACGACCGGGCAAGGGCCCGGTACTCCTCGCACTTCGCTACTACGGACGGGAGTTGGTCCGCCTCCGATGGCTGACCGCACCCGCGATGCTGCTCCCGGCGCTGGGCAACATCGGCATCAACTACATCGCTCCCCTCATCGTCGCCAAGCTCGTCGGCCGCATCGCCGGGGGCGGCAGCAGCACCGTCGACGCGATGCTGCCGTACGTCCTCGCCTTCGCCGGCGTCCTGCTCCTCGCCGAGACGCTGTGGCGCCTCGGCCTGCACTGCCTCAACCGCCTCGACGCCCGCGGCATCGAGCACCTCTACGTCGTCGGCATGGACGAACTCTTCGCCAAGGACGCCGCGTTCTTCCACGACAACTTCGCGGGCTCGCTGACCAAGCGGGTGCTGAGCTTCGCCTCCCGCTTCGAGGAGTTCGTCGACACCCTGACCTTCTCGGTCATGGGCAGCTTCGTACCGCTGGTGTTCGCCTCCGTGGTGCTGTGGCAGTACGACCCGCTGCTCGTGGCCGGACTCCTGGTCCTGATCGCCGTGACCGCGCTGGGCGTGGCGCCGCTGATCCGACGCCGCCAAGGACTCGTCGCCCAGCGCGAGGAGGCCATCGCGCGGGTCTCAGGGCACGTCGCCGACAGCCTGATGAACATGGACACCGTCCGGGCCTTCGCCGCCGAGGAACGCGAGGCGGCCGAACACCGCTCGCGCGTCGCCGAGTCGCGCCGACTCACCCTGCGCTCCTGGGACTACGGCAACCTGCGCATCGACACGCTGGTCGCGCCGATGTCCGTACTGACCAACGCGCTGGGCCTGCTGCTCGCCGTCACGCTCGGCGGGGGAGAGCACGGCGTGGAGGCGGTCATCGTCGCCTTCACCTACTACGCCAGTGCGACGCGGATCATGTTCGAGTTCAACCAGATCTACCGACGGCTGGAGAGCTCGATGACGGAGGCCGCCCAGTTCACCGAACTGCTGCTCACCCCGCCGACCGTGGTCGACCCCGCGTCGCCCGAGCCGCTACGGCCCGGGTCCTCCGAGGTCCGCTTCGAGCGGGTCACCTTCGCCCACGGCGGCGGCAAGCCGCTCTTCGACAGCCTCGACCTGAACGTGCCCGGCGGCACGAAGATCGGCCTCGTCGGCCGGTCCGGCGGCGGCAAGACCACGCTCACCCGGCTGCTGATGCGGATGACGGACATCGAGGCCGGCCGGATCCTGATCGGCGGCCAGGACATCACCCGACTGCGCCAGGCCGACCTGCGCAGCCTGATCGCCTACGTCCCGCAGGACCCGGCGATGTTCCACCGCACCCTGCGGGAGAACATCGCCTTCGCCCGACCGGACGCCACCGAGGCCGAGATCCGCCGCGCGGCCGAGGCGGCGCACGTCACGGAGTTCACCGACGCCCTGCCCGACGGTTTCGACACCATGGTGGGCGAGCGAGGCGTCAAGCTTTCCGGCGGACAGCGCCAGCGCGTCGCGCTCGCCCGGGCGATCCTGCGCGACGCCCCGATCCTGCTGCTCGACGAGGCGACCAGCGCGCTGGACTCGGAGAGCGAGATCCTCGTCCAGGAGGCGCTGTGGCGGCTCATGGAGGGCCGGACCGCCCTCGTCGTGGCGCACAGGCTGAGCACGGTCGCGAACATGGACCAGCTCGTCGTCCTCGACCGCGGACGCATCGTCGAGCGCGGCACGCACCAGGAGTTGCTCGCCTCGGAGGGCGCCTACGCCAAGCTGTGGCAGCACCAGTCGGGAGGCTTCCTCGACGACACCTCCGCCGTGCGCTCCGACCTCCACTGACCGCGGGCCCGGCCGGGGCCGGGCCACCTCGGCGGAGGTGATCGCCCGGGACCCGTGGAAGGTGCCGGGCACGACGGCGGGGAGCGGTGCTCGGCGGCCCCCGCCGTCCACCGAGATCACCACCGCGCCGGAGGCGGCGATCCGGGCGGCCCACGAACGGTCGGTCTCCCGGCCCGAGGTGTCCATCACACGGCGGGGACGAATTCGTGCACCAGCCGCACGAATTCGTCCTCCTTCTCGAAGAAGGCGACGTGTCCGGCGTCGATCTCGGCGTAGCGGCTGCCGGTGATCGCCGCGTGCAGGGCGCGGCTGTTCTCCACCGGGACGGTGATGTCCTGGGCGCAGCCGATCACGAGCGTCTCGGCCTGGATGCGCGGCAGCAGGTCGCGGATGTCGATGCGGGTGTCGAGGTCGACGTGGCGCAGGGTGCCGGGGGTGGGCGGCATGTTGGGGATCAGCAGCTCCACCTGTTCGCGGCCGATCGCGTTGAGGAATCCGCGGCTGAAGCCGGTCATGGCGACGGCGCGACCGAAGGCGGCCGGGTCGGAGATGCCGATCCGCTTCCACAGGGTGAAGAGGTTGCGCAGGTACTCGTCGCCGTCGGTGTGGGCCCACCCGGCGACCAGGATCAACCGGCGGACGAGGTCGGGGCGCAGGGCGGCCACGGCGGCGGACACCGGGGCGCCCATGGAGAACCCCAGCAGGTCCACGGGGCCCGTGTCCGCGTCCTCGATGACGGCGATGACCTGGGCGGCCAGGCCCTCCACGGTCAGCGGGCCCCCGTCGTCGACGGTGCGCTCGGTGCCGGAGAGGTCGGGGGTGATGACGGTGTGGTCGCCGGTGAAACGAGGCAGCACCTGGCGCCAGTTCACGGCGGAGCCGCCCGATCCGGTGCCGTGGACGAGCACGAGCGCGGGGCCCGAGCCGGTGCGGTCGTAGTGGACCCGGGCCCCGGCGACCCGGACGGTCGCGGTACGGGTGGCAGCGGTGGCGGTGGCGGTGGTGGCCTCGGTGATGGTGGCGGTCATGGCGGTCGCTCCCTCTGGTGCGGTGGGCGCCGGGTCCCTCGCCCCGGCTCCGCCCACACTGCCGCCGCCGCTCCGTGCGCGGGAGAGCCCGCTCGAACCTAGGACCGCGAGTCCTGGTGGTCTCGGGCGGGTCCGGCAGAATGATCTCCATGACGATCGATCGCCGGGAACTGGCCGACTTCCTCCGCCGTTCGCGTGACCGCGTGCGCCCGTCGGACGTGGGACTGGCCGCCGGGCCGCGGCGGCGGACGGCGGGGCTGCGGCGCGAGGAGGTCGCCCAGCTCGCCGGGATGTCGGCCGACTACTACATGCGGATGGAGCAGGCCCGCGGTCCGCAGCCGTCACCGCAGATCCTCTCCTCACTGGCCCGCGCCCTGCGGCTCAGCGACGACGAACGCGACCACCTCCACCTGCTCGCCGGGCACCGGCCGCCCGCCGGCCGGGTCGGTGGCGACCAGGTCGGCGCGGGCCTGCTGCACCTGCTGGACCAACTGCCCGGCACCGCGGCCCAGGTGCTCGGAGACCTGGGTGACGTCCTGGCCCAGAACGACCTGGCACGGTCCCTGCTGGGCGGCGTGTGCACGGTCTCCGAGCACGGCCGCAACGTGATCTGGCGCTGGTTCGCCGACCCGGCCGCGCGCGAGGCGTATCCGCCCGAAGAACACGACCACTACAGCCGGTTGCACGTCGCGGACCTGCGGGCGGCCGTCGCCCGCCGGGGCGCTGCCGACCCGGTGGCCGCCCGTCTCGTGGACCGCCTGCGGGAGGTCGAGGAGTTCGCCGCCCTGTGGGACCTGCACGAGGTCGCCGTCCGCCGCCGCAGCCGGATGCGGGTCGTCCACCCGGTCGTCGGCCCCGTCGACCTCGACTGCCAGGTGCTCCTCGCCCAGGAGGAGGACCAGCGCCTCGTCCTCTTCACCCCACCGCCCGGTTCGGACACGGCCGACCGCCTCGCCCTGCTCCGGCCCGTCGGCACCCGACGATCCCACGCGGAAGCAGGAGTCTGATGTCCACGTCCCCCTCGATCCTCCTGCTGTCCGGAAGCCTGCGGACCGGTTCCTCCAACGAGTCCGTCCTGCGCACCGCCCAGGCCGTGGCCCCCGCGCACGTGCGCACCGTGCTCTACGCGGGCCTGGCCGCCCTGCCGCACTTCAACCCCGACGACGACATCGACCCGTTGCCGGCCCCGGTGGCGGAGCTGCGCGCGGCGATCGACGCCGCGACGGCGATCCTGATCTGCGCCCCGGAGTACGCGGGCACCCTGCCCGGCTCCTTCAAGAACCTGCTCGACTGGACGGTCGGCGGTACCGAGATCTGCGACAAGCCCGTGGCCTGGGTCAACGCGGCCGCCGCCGGCCGGGGCCGGGGCGCGGAGGCCACGCTGCGGACGGTAATGGGCTACACCGGCGCGGACATCGTGGAGTCGGCCTGCGTGAGCGTCCCGGTGGACCGGGGCACGGTCGGGGCGGACGGGATCATCACCGACGAAGGGGTGCGCGAGCAGCTCGGCGCGGTGCTCGGACGGCTGCTGGCACCTCGCTGAAGGGTGCCGTCCGAGAGCGGCACCCAGGCTTCCGCAGTGAATGTGCATAGTTTGTTCTGATATGAGCATCCATACGGACGGGAGCAGCGGCCCCGGGCGGCGCCGGCTGCTCCGGGTGGTACTGACCGGCACGGTCGCCCTGGCAGCCGGCCTGGTGGCCGGTTCCCCCCACCCCCCGCAGGACCCCGTCGCCGGGGGCCCAGGAAGGGTCCGGCCCGCCACCCCCGCGTCCGCGCTGCGGGAACTGGAGACGGGGAACGCGCGCTGGCGCGGCCTGCACGAGCGGCACCCCGACGAGACGCGGACCGTGCGGCAGACGCTGGTCGGCGGCCAGCACCCCTTCGCCGTCGTGCTCGGCTGCGTCGACTCCCGAGTCCCCCCGGAGCTGGTCTTCGACCAAGGCCTGGGCGACCTGCTCACGGTCCGGTCGGCCGGCGAGGTCCTGGACGAGGCGGTGCTCGGCAGCATCGCGTACGGGGTGCTCGAACTCGGCATCCCGCTGATCGTCGTCCTCGGCCATCAGTCGTGCGGGGCGGTCGCGGCGGCCGTGCGGGCCGACGAGGGCGGGCCCGCGCTGCCGGGCCACATGCAGTACCTGGTCGACCAGATCCACCCGGCGATCGACCACACCCTGCGCGGGGCCGCGCGGATCGACGCGGCGATCACCGCGAACGTGACGCTGGTGCGGGCGCGGCTCGCCGCGGAACCGGAGCTCGCCGCCAAGATCGCCGCCGGGGACCTGGCCGTCGTCGGAGCCCGCTACGAACTCACCAGCCAGCGGGTGCGCCGGATCGGCTGACCTGCCCCTTCCGGTGCGGCCCGCATCCCCGTTCGTCAGTACCGTGAGGCCCGAACCGCACGTCCGGGTGATAGTTCCCCACCCGGGCTGCTTCGGGCGCTCAAGGCACCGGCGGGCCGGGAGAGTTGATACATGATCATCGAACCCGTGCCCGCGCCCGACCCCACGCCCGGCCCCTCCGGCGAGCCCGCCCCGGAGTCCTCCCGCCGCCCCTCCCGCCGTACCGTCATCGCCGGCGCGGCCGCCGTCGCGGGAGTCGGCGCCCTGTCGGTCGCCGCCGCGTCCGCCGGGACCCCGCAGGCGCCCTCCGGTTCCGCCCGCCCCGACTGGGAGACCTGCCTGACGATCGCCCGGGCCGTCCTCGTACGCGACGAGGACGACGAGCCCTTGGTGCCCCGTTACTCCGACATCCTGCTGAAGAACGGCCTGCCCCGCTCCCGTACCCGCAAGAAGGTACTGATCGTCGGCGCCGGTCCCGCCGGGCTCACCGCCGCCCACCTGCTGCGCGAGGCCGGGCACCAGGTCACCGTCATCGAGGCCAACGGCAACCGGGTGGGAGGGCGGATCAAGACCTTCCGTACCGGTGGCCACGAGAGGGCCGCGGCCCCCTTCGCCGACCCCAAGCAGTACGCCGAGGCCGGCGCGATGCGCATCCCCGACAGCCACCCGCTGGTCACCGGCCTGATCGACAGCCTCGGCCTGAAGCGCAGGCGCTTCCACCTCGTCGATGTCGACGGCTCCGGCCGCCCCGCCTACCGTACGTGGATCTACGTCAACGGCATCCGCGTCCGCCGGGCCGACTACGCGCGCGGCCCGCAGGCCCTCAACAAGTCCTTCGGGGTCCCGGCGGCCTACGAAGGCGTGCCCGCCGCGCAGATCGTCCGCAACGCCTTCGCCCCCGTCCGCAAGGAGATCGAGGGCAAGCAGGACAAGCAGCTCGTCGAGGGCTGGGCGCGCGTCATCCAGCGCTACGGCCACATGTCGATGTACCGCTACCTGACCGAGGAGGCCAAGCTCGACGAGCGGACGATCGACCTGATCGGCACCGTCGAGAACCTCACCTCCCGCCTGCACCTCGCCTTCGTGCACAGCTTCATCGGGGCCTCGCTGATCAGCCCGGACACCGCCTTCTTCGAACTGCCCGGCGGCACCGCCACCCTGGCCGACGCCCTCTACGCCCGCGTCGACGACCTCGTCCGGCTCGACCGCCGCGCCACCCGGATCGCCCACGGCGAGGACGGGGTGAGCATCGAGACCGTCTCCGAGGGCCGCGGCGGCAGCCCCGTGCGGCGCGAGACCTTCACCGGCGACACGGCGATCATCACCGTGCCCTTCTCCGGGCTGCGCCACATCCCGGTTTCACCCGCGCTCTCGTACGGCAAGCGGCGCGCCGTCACCGAGCTGCACTACGACGCGGCGACCAAGGTGCTGCTGGAATTCAGCCGCCGCTGGTGGGAGTTCGAGGAGGCCGACTGGAAGCGCGAGCTGGAGGCGATCAAGCCCGGCCTGTACCGGGCCTACCAGCTCGGGCAGACCCCGACGGACGGCACGCTGCTGGGCGCGCACTCCTCCGTGTCCGACCGCGGCATCTCCGGCGGCCAGCGGGCGCACTACGCCGCCTGCCGTGCGGTCACCCGGGACCAGCCCGAGGCGGCCCACGTCATCGGCGGCGGCTCGGCCACCGACAACCCCAACCGCTTCATGTTCCAGCCCTCCTACCCGGTGGAGGGCAGCGCGGGCGGGGTCGTGCTCGCCTCCTACAGCTGGTCGGACGACGCCCTGAAGTGGGACTCCTTGGACGACGAGGAGCGCTACCCGCGCGCGCTCGCCGGGGTGCAGGAGGTGTTCGGGCAGCGGATCGAGGTGTTCTACACGGGCGTCGGGCGCACCCAGTCCTGGATGCGCGACCCCTACGCCTACGGCGAGGCCTCCGTGCTGCTGCCCGGCCAGCACACCGAACTCTTCCCCCACGTCCGCAAGGCCGAAGGGAAGCTGCACTTCGCCGGCTGCCACACCTCCATCAAGCCGGCGTGGATCGAGGGAGCCCTGGAGTCCGCGGTACGCACCGCCCTGGAGGTCCACTCGACGCTCTGACCTGCGGGCGGCCACCGGGCGCGGGCTCTCAGCTCTCGGCGAGCACGATCAGCCAGTCGTGCGCGCCGAAGCGGACCCGCTGCCCCTTGTCCGGATTGAGCCGCACCCCGTACGCCGGGCCTACGGCGACCTCGGCGCGCAGCCGGTAGCCGACCGCGCATTCGCGGCGCCGGCGCGCCGACTCGACGAGGGTCGCGTACGCCACCTCGCGATCGGTGCGCACGTAGTCCGCGACCGGCTTCAGGTGCAGCTCGTGGCCCTCCGCCTGGAACAACTCCTCGAAGACGGCGGCCAGATAGGGGCTCTCCGAGATCTGGGTCATGAGGAGACTGATCAGCCGGCCGCTGACGATGAAGTCGGCGCCCGCCCGGGCGGGCGCCAGCAGCCGGTTCCCGTCGTCGGACATCTCGGTGGTGAGCGACAGCTCCCGCCCCGCCGCCTCCCCGATCGCCCGCAGGTGCAGCAGGGTGACCAGCGTCCGGTCGTCCGTCTGTGTCCCGGTCTCCGGAGCGAGGCGGAGGTCGATCGCGTGGGCCGGCGGCGACGCCGGGTGGGGGACGGGCTCGTGGCCCGTCTCGCCGATGACGATCACCCTGTCGTAGGAGGGCACGTCCAGCTTGGTCAGCACCTCGGGATCGGTGATGTCCCCGCCGTGGAAGGCCACTTCGAGGCGACTGCGCGGCTTCGCGAGGCCGAATGCGCCGCGCATCCGCACGACGTCGGCCAGCGAGACGATGTCCAGCGTGCTCCCCGGGGCGACGAACTGGTCGAGCTGCTCCACGACGAGCGGCGCGCGGCGGTTCCAGCCGAGCAGCAGCAGCCGTTCGGCCTCGGGCGTCCGGGGGCGGGCCGTGACGATCGCGGCCTCGTCGACGTACGCGGACGCGTCCGCCGGGACGGCCGTGTCGTCGTCCTGGGAGATGAGGATGATCCGGTCGTCCGCGCGGATCGCCGTACCGGGGTCCGGATTGAGCGCGACAGTGCCGTCGGCGCGCAGCAGACCGACCACCGAGGACGTGGTGAACGCCGAGAGGGCCTCGCCGAAGGTGCGTCCGGCGAGGCCTTGGGCGGCGGTGGCGTAGAACTCGTCGCCCGCGAAGTCGAGCAGTTCCTGGTAGACGAGGGACAGACCGGGCTCGCGGGCGGTCTGGACGAGGAGCCGCGCGATGATGTCGTCGACGCACAGGACGTGCCCGCCGGGCCCGGCGGCCAGCCGGGCGGTGAGATGGTTGCGGGTATCGCGCACGGCGGCGACGACCACCGCCCCGTCGGGCTCGGGGACCGCCGCGTCGAGGGCGAGCAGGGTCTTCACCACCTGAGCGTCACCGGTGTCCCCCTCGGGGGGCAGGACGAGTACCGCCTTCGCGGTGCGCGGGCTCACCCGGGCCAGCTCCGCGGGGTCGGTGGTACGGCCGTTGCGGCAGATGATCCGCGTCCTGCCGGTGCCGGTGCCGGTGCCGCCCGTGGCCGTGCCGGCGACGGAGGTGGAGGTGGCGATCTCGTCCTCCATCTCCACCTTGTCCTTCGGCGCGAGGACGGCGATGGCCGACCTGCGCTGATCGGCGTTCGCGGCCACCAGTTCCCCGACCACCGGGAAGATCTGGTCCGACCAGCCCAGCAGGACCGTGTGCCCGGATTCCATCACGGTGGAGTGGCCGCGCCGAAGCAGCATGATGCGCCCGTTGATCCCGGTGGTGATCAGACCGACCAGCGTGGACACGAACAGCAGGGCGACCAGCGCGAGTGCCACCGAGGCCAGTACGTAGAGGGGAGATCCGACCGCGCCCCCGATCTTGAGGGTCTGTCCGACGCTGACCCATACGGCGGCGAGCCGGCCGGAGAGGGTCGCCGGCGCGGCCCGGTCGGCCCAGACCAGCACCGTGCTCGCCGGGACCACGACGGCGAGGCAGGCCAGGGCGAACCAGCCGATGAGCGCGGCGGTTCCCCCGGCCACCAGATTGTCGAACCGGTACCGCAGGCGCAGCCTCAAGGTCGTCGTGTGCCGCTGCGCCATGAGAACTCCCTCGTCTTCCGCGCTGCTAACCCACGGGCGCCCGCACGGTTACGGGTGAACCGCCCACGCCCGGGCGCGGGTCAGGAGTCCAGGGCCGCGATGATCTCGTCCGTGGTGCTGATCTTGCCGATGCGCGGGAAGATCTTGCCGAAGGTGTGGGCGTGGGAGTCGGCGTCGGTGTCGGCGGTGGCGTCCTCCGCGAAGACCAGGTCGTAGCTGAGCTCCCACGCCGTACGGGCGGTGGACTCGACGCCGACGCTGGTGGAGATGCCGGCCAGCACGATGCGGTGGATGCCGCGGCGGCGCAGCTGGAGGTCCAACTCGGTACCGGTGAAGGCGCCCCAGTGGCGCTTGGTGACGACCACGTCTCCGAGGGCGGCCAGTTCGGCGGGGATCTCGGAGAAGGCCGCGGGCGGGGCGGCGGCCGGGCCGGGGCGGTCCACGTTCGCGGTGGGCAGGTCACCGCCGTCCGGGGACCACGCCACCTTGACCAGCACCACGGGCAGCCGGTGGGCGCGGAACGCCTCGGCGAGCGCGATCCCCTTCCCCAGGATCTCCGGAGTGGGCTTCGCGGCGGGCCGGTCGAGGATGCCCGTCTGGAGGTCGATGAGAACCAGGGCGGTGTCCCCGCCGAGGGTGAGGCGGTGGGGTTCGGCGGTCATGAGGTCTCCTCCGGCAATGGGTGCATAGGGCCTATAGGGCGCAAACCTATAAGGCCGCCCCACCGATCCCCCGCGCTCCGGGACTGACCGTCGGCTCCGGCAACCGCGGGGCCGGCGCCCACGACAGCGCCGATCACCGGTTTCGGCGGCCCTTCGGGCAGCCGCCGGGGAGCTACATGCGCTCGTAGCGCAGCAGCACGACGCCGTTGCCGAAAGTGTGGGTGTCGGTGTGCCGCAGGGCCGTCGGACTGTAGTCGAGGGTCGGGAAGAGCGGCTTGCCCCGCCCGATCCGCACCGGGTGCACATAGATCCGGTACGCGTCCACGAGGTCCTGGCGCAGGAACGAGGTGGCGAGATCGGACCCGCTCAGCGTCAGGTCGCCGCCCGGGGCCGCCTTGAGCGCGGCGACCTCCTCGGGCACGACGTCCCGCACGACGGTGGTGTTCCACTCGGCCGACCGCAGGGTGCGCGAATACACGTACTTGGGCTTGGACCGCCAGATCTCCGCGAACTCCGCCACCGAACCGGCGTTCGCGGGATCGGCGTCCGCGGTCGGCCAGTAGTCCGCCATCAACTCGTGCGTCACACGGCCGCTGATGAAACCGCCCATCGGGCGGAGCACGTCGTTCATGTGCTGGTGCAGCTCTTCGTCGACCTGGTGCCAGCCGATGTCCCGGTCCGGTCCCTCGATGAACCCGTCGAGCGACATCCCCGCCATCAGCACGATCTTCCGCATGGCCGACCACGGTACGCCCCGGGAGCGCCCCGCGGTGGGAGCGGCGCGGGTCGCGGCGATACTGGCCGGTGTGAAGACCGAAGACGCGCACACCGTGCTGTTCCACACCGACGGCCGGACCGGGGTGGTCACCCTCAACCGCCCCAAGGCCCTCAACGCCCTCACCCACCCCATGGTGATCCGCATCGACGAGGCCCTCGCCGCGTGGGCGGACGATCCCGCCGTCCAGCAGGTCCTGATCCGCGGCGCCGGTGAGCGCGGGCTGTGCGCCGGCGGGGACATCCGCGCCATCCATGACGACGCCAAGGCCGGGAACACCGCCTCCGCCGACTTCTGGCGCGACGAGTACCGGCTCAACGCCCGCATCGCCCGCTATCCCAAGCCCTACGTCGCCCTCATGGACGGCATCACCATGGGCGGCGGCGTCGGCGTCTCCGCCCACGGCTCGGTCCGGATCGTCACCGAACGCTCCCGCGTCGCCATGCCCGAGACCGGCATCGGCTTCGTCCCCGACGTCGGCGGTACCTACCTGCTCGGCCGCGCCCCCGGCGAACTCGGCACGCACCTCGCCCTCACCGGTACCGCCGTCGGCGCCGCCGACGCGCTGCTGTGCGGGCTCGCCGACCACTTCGTACCGGCCGACCGGCTCCCGGAACTGACCGCCGACCTGGCCGGAGCGCCCGCGCACGAGGTGCTCCCGCGGTACGCCGCCACCCCCGGGCCCGGCGAACTCGCCGACCGGCGCGGCTGGATCGACCACTGTTATGCGGCCGCCACCGTCGAGGAGATCGTGGAGCGGCTGCTCGGCCAGGGGGAGCCCGCCGCCAAGGAGGCAGCCGAGACCATCCTGGCCAAGTCCCCGACCGCCCTCAAGGTCACCCTCGCCGCGCTGCGCCGGGCCGTGGCGCTCGGCCCGCTGGAGCGGGTGCTGGTCCAGGAGTTCCGGGTCTCCTGCAACGCGCTGACCGCGCCCGACCTGGTCGAGGGCATCCGGGCCCAGGTCGTCGACAAGGACCGCACTCCGCGTTGGTCCCCGGCGACCCTGGCCGAGGTGAGCGGCGCGGACGTGGAGGCCTTCTTCGCCCCGCTCGGCGAGGACCGCGAACTGCGTCCGCTGTAGGGCCCCCTCCGACGACCCTCCGACGCCCCTCCGACGACTCAGATGCGCACGAGCCGCGTCTGCAGGCCGTCCAGGACCCGCTGGAGTCCGTAGTCGAAGTTCTCCTCGCGCAGCCTTCGCGGGTCCCGGCCCTGCTTCGCCGCCTGGTCGACGCCTGCCGGCCGGGCGGCGGCCGGGCGCGGGACCGCCGGCCAGTCCCGCTCGCTCCGCCCGCCGCGGGCGAGCCGCGAGAGGTGGGCGGCCTCGCCGGTCGTGGCGCCGACCACGTAGGAGATGACCGCCCGCAGCGCGAGGTCCGCCTCGTCCGCCGGGAAGCCGCCCGCCCGCAGGAGGGCCAGCATCCGCTCCGACACGCGCGTCAGGTTCGGACCGAGGTGCGCCGGCCCCGCCCGGCCGATCACCGAGGCCACCCAGGGGTGACGCAAGGTCAGCGCGCGCAGGTCGTGGCCACTGCGCGAGACGGCCTCGCGCCACTCGGCCGGGCTCGTCGCCCCGGGCACCTCCAGCTCGCCGTACACCTCGTCCAGGACCAGCTCGATCAGCTCGTCCTTGCCGGTCACATGCCGGTACAGAGAGGTGGCCGCGGCGCCCATCCCGGCGCCGAGCTTGCGCATGCTGAGCTCCTCGATGCCCTCCGCGTCGAGGAGCCGGACGGCCGCCGCGACGATCTGGGTCCGGCTGAGCGCGGGCTGCCGCTCCTTGCGACGCGGGGGCGTCCGGACGGAGCCGTCGGCGGGCGCGGCCGGGGAGGAGGGACGGGTCTGCGGCTCGGCTGCTGACATACCGCCACCCTAACCGACCCCGCGAACACCGTACGCAGCCCGCACCCGCTCGGCCACGGGGTGTGCACGGCGTCCGACTCCGTCCCGAGAAGCGGGCATTGCCGCAGGTGACGGGTGGTCGGGGGGACCCTCTCGCCGCCGCCCGGCCCGGATATCCGCTGTCCCGCCCGACCCGGGGCAGGGCACCATGGGCCGCATGAACGACGACCGCGTCCTGCTCCTCGCCCCCCGCGCCTCCGATACGCGCCAACGCCTCACCGAGGCGGCCACGGGGCGCGGGCTGCGCGCGGTGACCGCGGAGGACTGGCGGGTGCCCGACGGAGCTCGGGACGCCGGGCGCACCCACCTCTACGGGGGGCCGCTGCTGGCCGACCGGGTGGCCCGCGCACTGGACGTCACCGCGTTGGAACCGCCCGCCGACTGGCTCGCGGAACTGCCGCTCGCGCTGACCGGGCGCCGGGTCGAGGCCGTCACCCTGGCCGAGGCGCGGCGACTGCGCCGGCCGGCCTTCGTCAAACCGCCGACCGACAAGTTCTTCCCGGCCCGGATCTATCCGGACGGCTCGCGACTGCCCGGCCCGGACGCCTTCGACGACGACCTGCCGGTGCTGGTCAGCGACATCGTCCGGTTCGACCGCGAATACCGGCTGTTCGTCCTGGACGGAGCCGTGCACGACGGCAGCCGCTACGCGGTGGGGCCCCGGCTCGACCCGGCGCCGCTCGCCGTGGACCCGTACGCGGCGGAGGTCCACGCCTTCGCCGTCGAACTGCTGGCGGCCTGCGACGGCTCGCTGCCCTCGGCCGCGGTGGTGGACGTCGGGCTGTCGGCCGAGGGCGGATGGGCGGCCGTCGAGGCCAACCCTGCCTGGTCCAGCGGAGGGTACGCCTGCGATCCCGAGCGGGTGCTGGACGTCGTCCTACGGGCCGCCGGACCCACGGCCGAAACCGCCCCGGCGGACCTGCCGTTCGCCCGGACCCTTCAGCGGTAGCCGGTGGTGTCCGCCGGGCGGTCCGGGTCCTGGACCTCGACCATGTAGCGCCAGCAGTCCGGCCGGCTGCCGTCCAGGTCCGTGAATCCGTAGACCTGCGCGAGCTGCCCGCTGGAGAGGGACGCGCCGTTCCAGCGGGCCACCTCCGGGTCCGCGGCCAGCGCCGCGACCGCCCGGCCCACGTACGACGGGGTCTCGGAGATGGCGAAGTGCGGGACCTTCGTGAGGGCGTCCCGCCAGTTCGCCTCCGTCACACCGAAGTTGTCCAGCATCATCTCCGACCGCAGCCAGCCCGGGGTCAGCGCCACCGCCGTCGCCCCGCGCGGCCCCAGCTCGTGCCCCAGCGCGAACGCCATCCGCAGGACCGAGGACTTGGCGATGTCGTAGAAGAACGACACCCGGTAGTTGGCCGCGTTGTACTCGGCGGTGCCGTCCGTCATCTCCACCACCAGCCCGCCCGGCTCGCGCAGCAGCAACGGCACCGCGAAATGGCTGGTGACGGCATGGGTCTCCACAGCCAGCCGCAGCAGCCGCAGCCCCTTGTCCAGGTCGTGCTCCCAGACCGTGCTCTCCCACTCGAAGAGCAGCTCCCCGCCCCAGATGTCGTTGACCAGGACGTCCAGGCGGCCCTGTTCCGCGTCGATCCGCCCGACCAGGGCCTCGACCTCCGCCGCCACCAGATGGTCGGCGACCACCGGGATGCCCTGGCCGCCCGCCGCCGTGACCAGCTCGGCCGTTTCCTCGATCGTCTCGGGCCGGTCGTACTCGGAGCGCCGGCCCCGGGTGCTGCGCCCCGACACGTACACCGTCGCGCCCTGTGCGCCCAACTGGACCGCGATGCCCCGGCCCGCGCCGCGCGTCGCCCCGGCCACCAGGGCCACCTTGCCTTCGAGAGTTCGCTGTGTTTCCGGCATGGCCCGACCCTACGACGGCCGGTCCGCCCGGGTCCCGCCGAACACGGCGACCGCCACCAGCGACAGCAGCAGCCCGGTCGCCGCCGGCCCCAGCGCCGCGCCCGGCCCCCACAGGGTCCAGGCCGAACCGAACAGCAGGGACCCCGCGAACCGGGCCGATGCCTGGGTGGTCTGGAGCACCGCGAGCCCGGTCGTGCGCAGCCCGGCGGGCAGCAGCGGCCCCGCGGCGGCCATCAGCACCCCGTCGGTGGCCGCGTAGAACAGGCCGAGCGCCGCGAGCACACCGACGACCAGCGGCGCCCCGGCCGGTACCGGGACCAGGAGCAACAGGTAGGCGCCGAGCAGCAGTACGTGCCCGCCGAGGAAGACCCGGCGCCGGCCCAGCCGGTCGGCGAGCCGGCCCACCGGCAGTGCGGCCGCCAGGAACACGGCCGCCGTACCGACGGGCAGCAACGGGAAGTACGCGTCGGAGAGGTCCAGCCGGCGCTGGAGCAGCAGGTAGAGGAAGCCGTCGCCGACCGTGAACAGGCCGAGCACGGCCGCGGTCGGACAGAGCCCGCGCAGGACGGGCAGGCGCAGCAGGGTCCGTACCGGAGGCGGCGCGGGACGGGCCGCCCCGACCGGCGCCGGGCCCGCCGTCGGGGCGGGCGCCGGGGCCTCCCGGACGAAGAGGGCGAGCAGCACCACGCCCAGCACGGCGACGCAGCAGCTCACGGTGAACACGGCCGCGTACCCGTCCACCGCCACCCACAGCACACCGAACGCGGCCAGTGGCCCCAGCAGGGCCCCCGCCGTGTCCAGCGCGCGGTGCACACCGAAGGCCCGGCCCTGCTCGCCGGGTGGCACGGACAACGAGATCAGCGCATCGCGCGGGGCGGTGCGCAGGCCCTTGCCGGTCCGGTCGGCGGCGAGCACCGCCGCCACCGACCAGGGGGTGGCGACGAGGAGCAGGGCCGCCTTGCAGGCGGCGGACAGCGCGTAGCCGGTGCCCGCGACGAGCTTGTGGCGCCGGGTGCGGTCGGCGATCCGCCCGCCCGCGAGGCGCAGCACCGCGGTGGCGCCCTGGTGCAGACCGTCCAGGGCGCCGAACGCGAGCGGGGACATACCGAGTCCGGCCATCAGGTACAAGGGCAGGACGGCGGTGACCATCTCCGCGGAGACGTCCGTGACCAGGCTGACCAGCCCGAGGGCGAACACCGTGCCGGGGACGGCCCGCAGGGGGCCCTTCGGGGCCGGGGTGGCCCCGGCGATGTCCGAGGCCCGGCTGGTCGACAGGTACACGGATGCCTCCGGGGTCGGCCGGTCAGAACCAGTTGACGGTGAGCGGGAACGCGGCCGTGACGGTGGTGCCCGTGGAGTCGGTGGCGGTCGCGGTGATCTGGACCGTGCCGCTGCCCCACGGTTTCCCGCTGATCCGGCCGGAGCCGGCGTCGACGGTCAGGCCCCAGGGCAGGCCGGTGGCCGCGTACCGGACCGGAGGTCTGCCGCCGGTGGCGCTGAGCTGGATGGTGCAGGACTGGTTGAACTTGCAGGTCTGCGGGCCGGGACTGGCCAGCTGCAGACCGCCTGCGGTCGGCGTGGGCGTGGGCGTGGGCGTCGGGGTCGGCGTGGGCGTCGGGGTGGGAGTGGGGGTCGGGTTCGTCGAGGTGTCGAAGACCTCGGTGATCGGCGCGACGTTCGCCGCGTTGCCCGCGTGCGTCGCCGTCCCGAAGAGGTCCTCGAAGGTCCGCAGCAGATGGTGGTGGTTGAAAGCCGTCGCGTACCTGCCCGTCTTGACCTTCGCGCCGTGGAAGACGGTGGCGATCTGGTTCGAGCCCAGGTAGTTGTCCTCGTCCCAGGTCAGCACCAGCAGGCTGTTGTTGGCCTTCGCCCACTGCGCGTAGGCGTCCAGGTTGTTCCGGGTCCAGGTGTCACCCGTGCCCACCGAGCACGAGTGCATGTCGTTGCACTGGTTGGGGACCACGAAGGAGAGGTTCGGCAGCGCCGCGAAGTTGTTCTGGGGGAACTGCGTCCAGGTCTTGCCCGTGTTCAGCGGTACGTTCTTGAAGGCGAACCACGGGTTGTGCTTCTGCGCGTACTGGCCGTTCGTGCAGGCCGTGGACCCCTCGCTCGGCAGGTCCTCGTTGTACGTCGCGAAGGTCTTGCCGGCCGCGATCAGCTCCTGGCCGAGGTTCGGCGCCGTCATCGACTGCGGGGTGTAGCAGCCGTCGCCGGTGATGCCCTGGGTGGCGCCGGAGAAGAGGTTGAAGTAGTTCGGCTGGCTGGGGTGGGTCAGCGCCTTCATACCGGTCAGGCTCGCGCCGCCGTTCGCCAACTGGTTGATGTACGGGGCGTTCGCGCTGCCGATGATCTCCCCGTACTGCTTGTTCTCGTACACGACGACCACCACGTGGTCGTACGTCGGCAGCGCGGCCGCCGCCGGCGCGGCAGCCGAACCAGGCACGGCGGCCTGGGAGTTGGCCACCGTGAAGGCGCCCAGCAGACCGAGCGCGCCGATCCCGGCCACGAGCGCCGGCCATCGGGCCCCGCGTCTCGCGCGCGCCGTCGGTGAGGGTCGAAGGGTGGGCATGGGTGTCGTCCTCCTCGGTGTCGCCCGGGGCAGGCCCCGGGGCGTGGTCATTCCTCGCGCCGGGCCGCACCGGCCACGGCGATGTTCAGGAACCGCGGTACGGGCCGCCCCCGGTCGCGGAAGTCCTCCGCCACCGCGGCCCGCACCGCCGCCGTCCGGGACGCGGGGAGCAGCACCAGCGCGCTCCGCCCCGGCTCGGGCCCCGGCCCCGGCGGCCAGGCGCTCAGTGCCCCGGCCCGGCGGGCGCAGGCGACGGCCCGCGCCAGCTCCCGAGGTCGGTCCGCGGCCTCCCCGCGTACGGCGACCAGCACCAGCCGCGCTCCCGAGGCCGCCGGGTCGAAGGCGACGTGGCGCCGGCGCCGCCCGGGCCGCGCGCTCAGCAGCAGGGCCCGGCCGGACCGGGCGAAGAGCACCGCCCGGCGCAGGCCGTCGTCCCCGTCCGGGAGCGCTCCGGCCAACAGCCGGGCCAGCCGCTCGCGGTCCGGCGACTCACCCGCCGCCGTGTGCACGTCGGCCACCGCCAGCGCCACCGCGCAGTCCGCGGGCTCGGCCGTGGCCAGCCCGGCCGCCGCCGTCAGCGAGCCCTGCACGTGCAGGTCGGTCCCGCCCAGGCCGTACCCGGCCCGGGCCAGCGCCCGCAGTACCGCGTACGGCCGGACCGCCCAGGCGGGGGCGGCGGGCGGCGGCCCCGACAGGGTCAGCGGCAGATCGCAGCTGTCCGCGGGATGACCGAGGGAGCTGAGCCGCACCAGCCCGTCCGTGCGCGGGGCCGCGGCGGCCGCCGTGGGCCAACCGGCCGCCGCGACCAGCCCGGGGGAGCCCAGGTGGAAGGCGTAGGGGGCGCTCCACACGGCGGCCGGTGGCCGCCCGTGTGCGGCCTCCAGGGCATAGGCGACCAGGCGGTACAGCGGGTCGGCCGTCGCCCGCCGGGCCAGGTCCCCGCCGGCGCGGTCCCCGGTGCCGGGGGCGGGCGGGGACCCGGCCCCGGTGGTACCGCCGGCCCCGGACCTCACCACGAGGGCGGCGGGTTCCGCGCCCGTCACGGGGCGTCCTTGCGGGCCAACATCCGGTACGCGTTCCCGCCGTCCGTACGCCGGGCCGCCGCCGCGCGCACCGTGTCGAGGGCCACCGCGGCGGCGAAGCACGGCAGCGCGACCACCCGTACGGCGTGGGCGAGCAGCCGGGCGCGCGGCGTCGGCCCCGGGCCCCACGGCCGGTCCGGATCCGGGGACAGCCGCGTCGCCGCGAGGGCGACCGCGCCGAAGAAGTCGTTGCCCTGGTGGGCCGGGCCGTGCTCCTCGGCGACCACGGTGAACCCCCGGTCGGCCAGCGCCTCGCGCAGATTGGCCGCTGGCATCAGATGCTGGTGCTGGGGCTGGAACCAGGGCAGCCAGAACGGCCCGATGAGCCGGGCCATCCGCGACTCGGGGTCGGGCAGCTCGATGGCGAGGAATCCACCGGGGGCGAGGACGGTGGCCGCCGCGTCCAGCTCGGCGAGCGGCTCCCGGGTGTGCTCCAGGTAGTGGTACATGCTGACCACCTCGTACTGGCCCGCCAACTTCGGGGCGAACTCCGGGAACTGGCCCAGGTATCCGGTCTCCACCCAGCCGCGCCGCTCCGCCTCGCGCACCCCGTCGCCCATGTCGAGCCCGTCGAACCGGGTCCGCGGCCAGACGCTCCGCGCCGCGTTGCAGAAGTGGCCGTGCCCGGTGCCGACGTCGAGCCAGGACGCCGGGTCGGCGTGCGGGAGGAGCATCTCGGCGCGCCCCCGGTAGGCGGCGCCCTGCGTGCCGAAGACGACGCCGGTGCCCTCGCCGCCGCGCCCGTCGTAGAAGTCCCGGTAGTAGAACTCCAGCCCCTCCAGGCTCAGGCGGGGATTCTGGAAGACGTGCCGGCACTCCCCGCACCGCTCCAGCGTGAACCGGCCCGGCTTGCCCTGGAGCAGGTCCGGTACCCGGACCTGGACGGTGAGCCGGTCGGACCCGCACCACGGGCAGTCCGCGCGGCGCGGTTCGAGGAACCGGTCGACGCCCGCGGCCAGGTCCGCCCGGTACGCGGCGGCCCGTGCGACCTCCTGCGCACCGCCCGAGGGGGAGTCCCGGCCGGCGGCCGCGGCCGTACGCAGGCCGGCGCCGAGGGAGCGCACCGGCCGGGCCGCCGTGGCCCGGCCCAGACCGGCCGGGCGCAGCGGAGAACGCGGACCGCCGAGGACCAGGGACGGCTGGAGCCAGTACAGCCCGGCCGCGGCGGCGCCCCACCGGCCCTGGCGCACGGCGACCCCCGCCAGAAGCGCCAGCCCACCGAGCTGCGCGGCGGCCAGCGCCCCCGGCGGCAGCCCCTGGGCCCGCAGCTCGGCGGCCCGCGCCGGCCCCCCGGGCTCCCCGACCCCACCACAGCTGAGGCCGGGGGCGATGGCCAGTCCCGTGGCGTCGGCGGCGTACTCCTTCAACCGGCGGGTCAGCGCCAGCAGTTCCGCCGGCTCCGGGCGCGGGCCGGCCGGATCCTCCCCGGCCCGGGCCAACACCTCCTCGGTGACGAGGACGGCGAATCCGGCCCCGCGGCCCGCGGCGAGCCGGTCCTGCCGGTACCGGGCCGGGTCTACCAGGCGCAGCAGCCCCAGCGCCCGCTCGGCGGGCAGGTCCGCGGGCAGCAGGTCCAGCACCCGTAGGCCCTCCGCCTCGGCGTACGCGCAGGCGGCCAGGAAGGTGGCCGCATCCGGCTCGACCCCCCGGGCGGTGAGCAGCCGCCACCCGGCGGCGCGCGACACCCCGGCCGCGGCGGGCGGGGTCGGCGGCAGCACCGGGATCGCCCGCAGTCGGCGCCTGGCGCGCACGGTGCCCGCGCCGAGGGCGACCAGTAACAGGACGGAGGTCCAGGGGACCCGCGAGAGCGGGGGAGGCGTCATAGCAGTTTCTCCAACCGGTCGGCCGCGGCGGCGGCACCGCCCGCCGCGGCGAATGAGGCCTGGATCCGCCGTGCGGCCCGGCGGGGGCCGGGGTCGTCCAGCACGGCGGTGAGCGCGTCACGTAGTTCCTCGGCCCGGGTCCGGCCGAACCGCACCCGGACGCCGGCCCCGGCCAGGGTCACCTGCCGGGCCACGATCGGCTGGTCGTCGCGGATCGGGGCGACGACCAGCGGCAGGCCGTGTGCGAGGGCCTCGCAGACGGTGTTGTGGCCCGCGTGACAGACCACCGCGTCCAGGTGGGGCAGCAGCTCCAGTTGCGGGACGCTCTCCTGGAGCAGGACATGGTCCGGTACGGCCCCCACCAGGGCAGGGGGCGCGGCCAGGACGAACTGGACGTCTTCGGCCAGCCGTTCGGCGGCGCCCAGCACCGCTCCGTAGAAGCGGGCCCCGGCCGCCTGGTTGAGGGTGCCCAAGGACACCAGCACCCGCCGCCGCGCCGGGTCCAGCCGCTGCCAGGGGAATCCGGGCGCCGCCGGACGGGCCCCGAAGGCCGGTCCCACGAAGGCGTAGTGGGGCGGGAAGTCGGCCACCGAGCCCACGAGTTCGGGAGTGGAGAAGACGAGAACCAGCCGCTCGGAGAAGCGGGGGTCCCAGCCCGGCCCCTTGCCCGGATCCCGCACCTGGTCCCGCCCGGCGCCGAACTCCGCGAGCAGCCCGGAGATCTGGCCGGCCACCCACTCCCCGACCTTCGGGAAGTCCGCGAAGGGCCGGGTCAGCTCGGCCGAGGTACTCGCCGAGGTCGCCCACGGGACACCGAGCCGCCGGGCCACCAGTGGCCCGGCCAGTGCCTGCTGGTCGGCGACCAGTACGTCCGGCCCGAAGGCACGGACGGCCCGGGCGACCCCGGGAACCATCGCCCGGGCCAGCGGCACCAACGCCTCCTCCCACAGGAACCTCAGCGCGCCCACCCCGCGCAGGTCGCGCCAGCTCTCGTGCAGCGCCGCGTACCCGCCGGCGCCAAGCTCCTCCCCGGCGGGCAGGATCCGGGCCTGCGCGGGCAGCAGCCGGGCCAGCGCCGAGGGCGGCCCCGTCCAGGCGATCTCATGTCCCCGGGCGACCAGTTCGGCGCCGACGGCCACGGTCGGATTGACGTGCCCCGCCAGCGGCGGCACGGTGAACAGCACCCTCACGGGACCAGCGCTCCCACCCGCGGCGACGCCGCCGTCGCCGCGCCCGCCCGCGTACCGGCCGTCGCGTCGGCCGTCGCGTCGAGATGGGCGAGCACGGTCTCCCTCAGGACACCGCTGCTCTCCTTCAGGACGTCGTGCCCCAGATCCGGCAGGATCCGCAGCACACCGTGCGGGGCGTGGTGTGCCAGCTCCCGCCCGCCCGAAAGGAGTTCGGAGTGCTCGCCGCAGACGACCAGGACCGGGCAGCGCAGCCGGGCGAAGTCCGCCGCGGTGAAGACACGGCTGGCCGCGATGTCGTCGATGAGCGTGGTGCGGTTGAGGAGGGCGTCGGCGATGGCCGTCAGGTTGGCGGCCTTGCGCAGCCGCAGGGTGAGCAGCTCGGTCGGCACCGTGCTGTCCTCCAGGCTCAGCGCGGCCGCCGACAGGGTGTCCACCATGTTCTCCACCCAGGCGCCGCCGAGCGGCGGTTCGAGGAGGGTGAGCCCGGTGACCAGGTCGGGCCGGGCCAGGGCGGCGTGCAGGGCGAGGGTCCCGCCGTAGCTGTTGCCGACCAGGTGGACCGGTCGGCTCCCGAGGTCCAGCGCGCCGAGCAGGGCGAAGAGGTCCCGTACGGCGCTGCGGCTGTCGTAGCCGGACCCCGGACGCTCGGTGCGGCCGTGGCCGCGCAGGTCGTACAGGACCACCTCGTGGCCGGACCGGGCCACCGGCACGGCCAAGGGGCAGTAGAAGGAGGACAGGTTGTCGACGACCAGCCCGTGCAGGAACACCACGACGGGCCGGTCGGGGGCGGCGGCGTCGGCGGTGGCCGGGAGCCGCTGGACGTGGAAGCGTAGGGAGCCCGCCTGGACGAAGGCCATGGCCGGCTCAGCCGGCCGACGCGGGTGAGGAGGACCCCGCCGCGGCCCGGGCCAGGGAGGTGTGGGTGATCCGGCCGATGTGGCCGACGAGCTCACCGACGGACATGGCCAGGATGGCGTCCATGTCCTTCTCGGCGAGGAAGCCCATCAGGTCCACGTCGGCGCCGTAGCGATGGTGGAGCAGTTCGGCGAGGGCGACGAACTCGATGCTCTCCAGAGCGAGATCCTCGTTGAAGGTCGTCTTCATCGTGACCTCCTCCGCGAGCAGGTACTCGTCGCCGACGATCTCCACGAGCATGCCGGTGATCTCGGCGAGGATGTCAGTTGCCATGACGGGCCTCCGTGAGGGGAAGGGGGACGGGTACGGGGGAGGGCGCCGCGAGGTGGTCGGTCCAGGCGACGACGTGGTCGGGCACGGTGTCGGCGGGCGATGCGGCGAGCGGTGCGGCGAGGGATGCGCTGAGCGGCGCGGTGAGTGGTGCCGTGAGTGGTGTGGTGAGCGGTGTGGTGCGGATCGGGTACGGGTCCCCGTCGGGGGAGGTCACGAGCAGCGCGCCGGAATCCGGGTCCCCGGCCACCCGCCAGTCCCGGGGCCGCCCGCCCAGCCCGACCCCGGCCGCCTTGGCCGCGGCCTCCTTGGCGCACCACAGGGCGGTGAGCGCGACGGCCAGGTCGGTGCCCCCGCGGGCGGCCAGCCCTTCGGCCAGGCACAGTTCGGCCGGCCCGAGGGCGATCCGGATCAGCGCGTCCGGGTCCGCCGTCACCTGCTCCACATCGATGCCGACCGGCCGGGCCCGGTGGGCGAGGGCGACCGCGATCCGGTCCTTGTGGGCGATCGACAGCCGGAAGCCGGCGGTCAGCGGGGACTCGGCCAGCGGGCGCCCCGCCGGGTCGTTGCCGATCGATACCTCCGCGGGGAACACCGGACCGGCTCCGCCGTCCCACAGCAGCTGCCGCAGCGCGTCCTTGGCCGCGATCCGGCCCAGCAGCCAGGGTGCCCGGGCACGCGGCGACAGCCCCTCGTAGGCCGCCCGCTCGGCAGCGCCCAGGTAGCGGCGCATGACCAGCTCCTGCGAGGCGGGATCGTTCCAGCGGCGCCGGGCCAGGCACCAGCCCTCGGGCCGGGGCTCGCCGATCCCGCACACCTCCGGGGTGAACTTCATCGGCCACACCCGCTCGTCGGCGCCGAACCGGCGGTACGTCCACCCCGTGATCCGGGCCCACACCGCACCGCCCGCCCCGCGCAGCTCGATGTCACCGCGGACGGTGACGTCCCGCACGGCGCGGATCCGGGCCGTGGCCGTCACCAACTCCCCTGCGGCGGGCGGAGGCCCGTAGAACCGGATGCGGTCCACGGTGGCCGGGAACACCAGCCGGTCGACCGGCAGGCGCAGCTGCATCCAGTGCCCGAAGAGCTGTCCGGCGGCGTCGAGCAGCGCGCCCGGGTCGGGCAGCGCGCGCAGGACCCCGTGGATGCCGTCCGAGCCGACCGACCGCACCTCGTGGACCCCGGCGAAGCGGGGGCCGTGGAACATCCACCGGTCCCGGTACAGGGCCGCGGCGCTGACCGGGGCGGGTCCGGGCTCGCGCAGCGGCGTGCCGTCGGGCGCGGGCGGCTCCCCGTAGCGCTCGCCGAGCAGCACGACCACCGAGGCGTACGCGCCGAGGGTGACCCGCATCCGGCCGGGCCCGTCACCGCGGGCGGTGACCTCGACGTCGACGGCCGGCTCGACCGCGAGCCAGCGCAGGGCCCGTACCTCCTCGTAGCCGATGACGGCGAGACCGGGTGGGGCGTGCCGCCGGGCGGCTTCGGCGGCCAGCTCCAGCATGGTGGTCATGGGCACGACGGGGAACCGGTCGGAGTCCTCCGGCCAGCCGTCCGGCTGGAGGTACACGCAGTGGTCCCGTACGTAGGGGAGCGCGGCGAGCGACAACCGCAGGGTGTGCCGGTCCGGGGCCGGAGCCGGGCTCGGGGCAGCGGCTGCCGCCGGGTCCGGGACCCCCGTCGACCAGGCCTCGGTGACGGCCCGGGCCGCCGAGCCGGCGTCGGCCAGCACCGCGTCCAGGGCGGACAGCAGCACCGGCCGGTCACCCACGGGTCCGGCCGCCGGCGCCCGGGCCGGGACGGTCGGGGGCGGTGCCAGGAGGCCGACGAGCGCGGCCCGGGCCGGCTCGTCGAGACGGACCAGCGGGGACCCGAGGTCCAGCGGCATCGCGCGCCCGGCGGGTCGCGCCGCCGCCGGTGCGGGCGCCTGCGGTGCGGGCGACGGCAGGGGCGCCGGTTCGGCCAACAGGTCCCACCGGGGCGCGTACCCCTCGGCCCAGAGCGCGGCGCAGGTACGGCGCAGCGCCGCCAGGCCCGGCAGGCGCGGGGAGGAGGTGGAGATCGAGAGGTGCGGGCGCTCGCGCAGGGTGTCCTCGACGAAGCCCGGCAGGCTGCCCGGGCCCAGCGTGACGAAACCGCGTACCCCCTCGTCCTCGTACAACCGCAGGGTCAACTCACGGAAGCGGACCGGCTCCAGCAGGTGCCGTACGACCAGGTCCCGTACGTCCCGTGGCGCGGACGGGAACGGCGCACACGTGGTGGCCGACCACACCGGGAGGCCCGCCGGTCGCAGCGGCAGCCGGTCGAAGGCGGCCCGGACCTGACCGAGATACGGCTCCCACATCGGGGTGTGGAAACCCGAACGGAACGGCAGCTCCTGGCCGAGCACCCCGTCACCGCGCAACCGCCCGACGGCGGCGGCCACCTGCGCCGGCTCCCCGCAGATCACCGACTGGTGGGGGCAGTTGTCGTGGCTGACCACCACCCGGTCCAGGTCGTGGAGCGCGGCCCGCGCACGCGTCGCGCCACAGCCGAGCGCCGCGTACACGAGATCGGGGACCCGGAGATCACCCGGCCGCAGCGAGTCGAGGAAGGTGTCGGCCGACTCCTGCGGGTACATGCCGGCGGCCACCATCGCCGCCCACTCGCCCAGACTGTGGCCGGCCAGCACATCGGCCTCGATGCCCAGTTCGGGCAGGACACGGGCGAAGAACCGGCCGGTGGCGATCGCGTCGAGGGCGCGCTCCACAAGGGACGCGCCACGGGTCAGGCGGGGCGTCGCCGACCCGAGCCGCTCCGCCACGTCGTCCAGCACGGGGGCGAACTCCGGCTCCAGGCCCGGGAACAGGAACGCCACCCGGCCGCCCAGCGGCTCCGGGGTGAACCACACGTCCCCGCGTCCCCGCCACGGCCGGCCGCGGGCCACCACCTTGGCGGCCAGCGCCAGCCGCTGGGGCGTGGGCCCGACCACCGCGACCCGGCAGGGCCCGTCGCCGCCGGACACCGGGTCGGTGGACGCCAGCCGGGCCGACAGCTGACCGGGGGTGTCCGCACCGATCAGGAGTACGTCGCCCTCCGCGGCCGGACCGACCGGCGCGGCCGTGGGGCCCAGCGGCAGGAAACGACGCACCGGGGCTCCGCGGCCGGGGCCGGGGCCGGAGGCCGGAACGGGAGCAGGCGCCGGGCGCGAGGCGGTGGGAGCCTCCTCCAGCACCACGTGGGCGTTGATCCCGCCGAAGCCGAACGCGTTGACCCCGGCCCGGCGCGGCTGCGGACCGCGCTCCCACGGCTCGGCCGCGCGCAGCGGCCGCATCCGGGTCCGGGCCAGGTCCGGGTGGGGCTCCTCGATGTGCAGCGTCGGCGGCAGCACGCCCTCGTACACGGCCAGCGCCGCCTTGATCAGCCCGGCCATGCCCGAGGCCTGCATGGTGTGCCCGAGCATCGACTTCACCGAACCGAAGCCGACCTCGGGTCCGTTCCCCGGCCCCCGTGGGCCGAACACCTGCGCCAAGGTGTCCAGTTCGGCGGCGTCCCCGACCGGGGTGCCCGTACCGTGGGCCTCCAGCAGGCCCAGCGCGCCCGGCGCCCGCGGATCCAGGCCCGCCTCCCGCCAGGCCCGCTCCAGAGCCTGCACCTGCCCCGCCACCAGCGGGCTCATCAGGCTCGCCGCACGGCCGTCCCCGGCCACGCCGGTCCCGCGGATCACCGCGTACACGCGGTCGCCGTCGCGCTCGGCGTCCGCCAGCCGCTTCAGCAGCACCACCCCGGTGCCCTCGGACAGCAGGGTCCCGTCGGCCCGGCGGTCGAAGGGCCGGATCCGCTCGCTCGGGCTGAGCGCCCGCAGCTGCGTGAACACGCTCCACAGCGTCGCGATGTGGCAGTGGTGGGCCGCCCCGGCGACCACCGCGTCGCAGCGGCCGGCGGCCAACAGCCCCACCGCCTGATCCACCGCCAACAGGGAGGAGGCGCAGGCCGCGTCCAAGGTGTAGGCGGGCCCCCGGAAGTCCAGCCGGTTCGCGGTCCGGGCGGCGGTGAAGCTCGGCACCAGCCCGATCGACGCGTCCGGCCGCTCCGGCCCCAGCGCGTCCTGGAACGCCGAGCGCACCTGCGCGATCCGCCGCTCACCCAGCTCCGGCGCCAGCTCCCGCAGGGTCTGCGCCAACTGGTGTGCCGTACGAACCCGTTGATCGAGCCGGGCGGTGGCCACGCCCATGAACCCGCCGCGCCCCAACACCACCCCGATCCGCGACCGGTCGGCCGGCAGCCGGTCCTCGCCACCCGCGTCGGCGATCGCCTCGGCCGTCGCGTGCAGGGCCAGCATCTGGTCCGGCTCGGCCCCCTCCACGGCGGCCGGCATGATCCCGAACCGGGTCGGGTCGAAGGCGGCGAGACCGTCGACGAAACCGCCGCGCCGGCAGTAGAAGCGGTCACCCGCCACCGGTCCGGCGGCCCCCTGCGGGTCGTAGTACACCTCGGGGTCCCAACGGCCCGGCGGTACCTCGCCGATGCAGTCCGTACCGGCCAGCAGATTGCGCCGGTACGCGGCCAGGTCGGCGGCCCCCGGGAACACCGCGCCCATCCCGACGATCGCGGCGTCGGTCGGGCGGGGGCCGCGCCGCTGCGCGTCACGCATCGCCCCGGCCCTCCTGCGCCATCAGGACCACCTGTACGTCGCTCCCGTACGCCAGTTCGTCGAGGAACGCGGCGGTTCCCGCGTCCGGATCGATGAGCGGGATCCCGCGCCGGACGTACGCGCGTTCCAGCTCGGGGGTGACCATCCCGCCCGCCTCCGCCGCCCAAGGGCCCCAGTCGACGGACAGCACCCGGCCCGGGAAGGACTCCGCCCAGGTGTGCGCGAGGCCGTCGAGGGCGTCGTTGGCCGCGGCGTAGTCGCACTGGCCGCGGTTGCCGTACACCCCGGCGACGCTCCCGAACAGGGCGAGGAAGCGGGGCGGGGGCCCGTCCCCGTGCTCGGCCGCCGCGGCGGCCAGGTGGCGGGCCCCGGTCACCTTCGTGCTGAACACGGCGGCGAAGTCCGCCGGTCGCTTGTCGCGCAGCAGCCCGTCCCGCAGCACGCCGGCGCCGTGCACGATGCCGTCGAGCCGTCCGTGGCGGTCCCGTACGTCGGCCACGACGGCTCGGACGGCGCTCTCGTCGGTGACGTCCGCGCAGTGGTAGCGGACGGAGGCCGCCGCGGTGCCGAGAGCGGCGAGGGTGGCTCGCACCTCGCGCTCGGCGAGGATCCGCGAGGCCGCCGCCTCGATCTCCGCGGGCGTACGCAGCCCTGCGGCGATCAGCGCGGCGCGCAGCGCGACCCGGTCCTGGGCCTGGTCGAACTCGTCGCCCTGGGCGAACGGTTCGGGGGTACGGCCGATGAGTTCCACGTGGCAGCCGGTGGTGCGGGCCAGCGCGAGCGCGGTGCGGGCGGTGATGCCGCGGGCGCCGCCGGTGAGGAGGACCACCGAGTCGCGGTCCAGGGGCGAGGGGCCGTGGGGGGTGCCGGGGGCGGCGGGGGTGTGGGGGGTCGGGAGGGGGGCCGGTACGGGGAGGCGGGTGATGCGGGTGCCCTCGGCCGTGTAGGCGACCGAGGTGATGGTGCTTCGGCTCCCGCTGCTTCCGGCTTCGCTGCTTCCGGCTTCGCCGACGCTGCTCAGTTCCGCCTTGAGTTGCTCCGCGATGCGTTCCGGGTCTTCCTTGGGGTGGATGTCCACGGCCCGGATCAGCGCGCCGGGGAATTCCAGGGCCGCGCTGCGGGCGAAGCCGTGCAGGCCCGCGCCGGCGGTGCCGGGCGCGGTGACGAGCAGCAGCCGTGGTGTACCGGTCGTCAGCGTCTCCCGTAGGCCCGGGAAGGCGTCGGGCAGCACGGGGTCGGCGGTGGGTCGTAGCGCCGAGAGGTCGACGAGGCCGTCGAAGCCCGGCTCGGCGGAGGGCAGGATCGTCGGCTCGGCGCCCATGTCCTCCAGGGCGGTCGCGAGGGTGCGGGCGATGCCCTGACCGTCGTCCACCAGGGCGATGCGCAGGCCGCGCAGGGTTTCGGGGGCGGTGTCGGCCAGGGGTGCGGGGAGCAGGTCGACGCGGAGTCGGCTCAAGCGGGCCGGTGTCGGCCGCCGTGTGGGTGTGGGTGTTGGTGTGGGTGGGGGTGTGGGGTCCGGTGTGGTGGGGGTGTGGGTCGTGATCCAGTCGACTATGCCGCGCAGGGTCTTGATCCGGGACAGTTCCTCGACCGCGGACTCGGCGGAGCCGCTGGTCGGATCCTGGGGGAGTCCGATGCGGTCGGCGAGGGCGCCGATGATCTCGACCCGCTTGATGGAGTCGATGGACAGGTCCGCCTCCAGGTCGAGCTCCGGGTCGAGCATGTCCCGGGGGTAGCCGGTGCGGATGTGGACGATCTCCAGGACGAGGTCCATGACCTCCTCGGCGGTGCGGGGGCCCTGCGGCGCGGGGGCGGGATCGGTGGGGGCGGCTTTGCCGGGGCCGGGCGCGCGCCGGGGCGTCTCCTCGGGCGCCGAACGGGGCTCGGGGTCGGAAGGTGCGGCGGCGGTGCGTTCGGCGCCCTGCGGGGATCGCCCCGACACGCTCCCGACCCCGTCGAAGCCGTGGCGGGGTCCGGCGCCCAGGAAGCCGAGCAGGACGTCCCGTTGGGCTTCGATCAACTCGCTCGTGCTGCGCAGGTATTCCAGTACGGCTTCCTCGCGTCGGTCACCCTTCTCCGCCGCCGCTTCTCGCCCGCCCGGGTGCGTGACCGGAGCCACCCGGTGGGCCGGGCGGAGGCCGCCCGGGACCGGTGCGCCGTCCGCGGTGCGGACCAGGTGGCCGTCGACCAGCCAGCCCGGCCGGCGCGGGGCGTGCTCCGGGAGGCGGGAGGTGCGGCCGTGGAACAGGGCCCGCGGGTCCACCGGAACCCCCGCCGCCATCAGTTCCGCCACCGCGGTGACCAGCCGGACCAGTCCGTGCTCGCCCGGTACGTCCAGCGGGACCACCGTGTGCGGTCGCCCGTGCAGGATCCGGCCGACCAGACCGGAGAGGACCCGGCCGGGGCCCGCCTCCACGAAGGTCCGGACACCGGCCGCGTACATGGCCTCCACCTGCTCCACGAACCGGACCGGCTCCGCGACCTGGCGTGCGGCAAGGCTTCGTACCCCTTCGGCCGTCGGCGGGTACCGGTCCGCCGTCGTGTTCGACCAGACCGGGGTGTGGGGTGGTGAGACGGGGGTCGTTGTCAGTTCTGCCGCGAGACGTCGCGCCGCCCCGGCGACCACCGTGCTGTGGAAGGCGCAGGCCACGGGGAGGGGTTCGGCCGTGAGGCCGGCTTCGCGCAGCGCCGCCACGGCCGTGGCGACCGCAGGCGTCGGGCCCGAGATCACGCACTGCCGCGGCGCGTTGTGGTTCGCCACCACGCAGCCGGCTCGGGCGGCGATCTCCCGAACCTGCTGCGGCGCGGCCGACACCGCCGCCATCGATCCCGGATCCGCGCCGGCGGCCGCCAGGATCGCCTCGGCCCGGCGCGCGCTCAGCCGCAGCAGGCTCTCCGTGTCATAGGCCCCGGCCGCCCAGAGCGCGGTGAGTTCCCCGTACGAGTGGCCGGCCACGCAGTCCGGCCGTACTCCGAGCTCGCCGAGCAGCAGATGCGCCGCCGCCCCCGCGAGGCCGAGCGCCGGCTGTGCCACGCGGGTGTCGGTGACCGCCGCCCGCTGCGCCGCCCGGCCCTCGGCGGTGAACGCCGCCGGGGGGAACATCGTCGACACCACCGGCGACGGGGCCTCGTCCAGGAGCTGCCGCAGGGCGGGGAAGGTCATGAAGAAGTCGGCCAGCATGCGCGGGCGTTGGCTGCCCTGGCCGGGGAAGAGGAAGGCCACCTCGCCCGGCTCCGCGCCCTCCTCCCGTACGTGGACCCCCGTGCCCGGGGTGAAGGCGCGGGCCTGCTCCAGGCGTACCGCCAGTTGGTCCAGGTCGGCGGCCACGATCGTGACCTGGACCGGGCCCGTGCCGGCGGCGGTCTCCGCCGCCAGGTCGCGCAGCGCCCACGGGCGTCCGGCCGCGTCGTTCTCCGCCAGCCGCGCGGACAGCCGGGCGATCGCCCGGCCCGCCGCCCGCCGGTCCTCGCCGCGGAAGCAGAACAACTCCGCCGGCCACTCCTCCAGCCCGTGCCGGGGTTCCGCCGAGCCGACGTGACCGGCGAGGACGGCGTGGTAGTTGGTGCCGCCGAAGCCGAAGGCGCTCACCCCGGCGATCCGTCGCTCCGCCGGCACCGGCCAGGGGCGGGCCTCGCTGTCGAAGGAGAACGGGCTGCTCTCGGCCCGCCAGGCCGGGTTGGGCGCGTCGATGTGCAGGGTCGGGGGCCGCACGCCCGTGTGCACCGCCCGGGCCGCCTTGATCAGCCCGGCCAGCCCTGCCGCGCACTTGGTGTGCCCGAGCTGGGATTTCACCGATCCCAGCGCGCAGGAGCCGGGTTCGGCACCGGAGGCGGTGAACAGATCGCTCAGGACCGAGAGTTCGGTGCTGTCCCCGACGACGGTGCCGGTGCCGTGCGCCTCGACCAGGCCGACCTGGTCGGGGGTGATGCCCGCTCGGGCGTACGCGCGCTCCAGGGCCCGCCGCTGCCCTTCCGGCCGGGGCGCGGTCAGACCGAGGGAACGGCCGTCGCTGGCGGCGCCGACCGCCTTGATCACGGCGTACACGCGGTCGCCGTCGCGCTCCGCGTCCGCGAGGCGCTTCAGGACGAGGGCGCCCACGCCCTCGCCGAGCGCGATCCCGTCGGCGGCCGCGTCGAAGGGTCGGCAGCGGCCGCCGGGCGACAGGGCGCGGACGGAGGCGAACATCAGGTAGTCGTTGATGCCGTTGTGCACATCGGCGCCGCCGCAGATGACCATGTCGCTGTCGTGGTCCCGGAGTTGGCGGCAGGCGAGGTCCAGGGCGGCGAGCGAGGAGGCGCAGGCGGCGTCGATCGTGCAGTTCGCCCCGCCCAGGTCGAGGCGGTTGGCGACCCGGCCCGCGATGACGTTGGCGAGGATCCCGGGGAAGGAGTCCTCGGTGAGGCGCGGCAGTTGCTCGTCCAACTCGGGCGGGAGCTCACCCAGGTAGGCGGGGTGCAGGGCGCGCAGCCCGTAGGCGCCGGCGAGCTCCGTACCGGCCTCCGCGCCGAAGACCACCGAGGTCCGGGAGCGGGCGAAGACGCGGTCCTTGCCGTAGCCGGCGTCCCCGAGGGCCCGCGCCGAGATCTCCAGGGCCAGCAGCTGCACCGGCTCGATCCCGGCGAGCGAGGCGGGCGGGATGCCGTGCGCGAGGGCGTCGAAGGGTACCGGGTCGAGGAAGCCGCCCCAGCGGGAGGGGGTGCGCTCACCGGCCCGGGCCGGGTCGGCGTCGTAGTAGAGCGCCGGGTCCCAGCGTTCGGCCGGTACCTCGGTGACGGCATCGGTGCCGGCGAGGACCATCGCCCAGTAGGCAGCGAGGTCGGGGGCGCCCGGATAGGCGCAGGCCATCCCGACGACGGCGATGTCGAGCGGGTCGGCCGCCGGCATCGCCGCCGTCGGCCCGGCGTCGGCGAGTTCCCGGGCCCGTCGCTCCAGCAGGGCGGTGGCCCCCTCGGTGACCTGCGCGTGCAGGGCCGCGATCGTGGTGGTGGCCGTGCGCAGGGTGGCGACCTGGCCCAGCATGAACAGGCCGTCCTCGTACTGCTGTTCCTCGGTGACCGGTTCCAGTCCGCTGCCGTCGGCGCTTCTGCGTAGGCCCTTGCCGGCGATCCGTAGCCGCCCGAGATTCAGCCGCTCCAGCTCCTCCCACACGGTGCGCGGCTCGATCCCGCTCTCCGTGAGCCGCCGCCGGGTCGCCTCGAAGGTCTCGGCGTACGGGGTGGCCGCGCACCGGGTGGCGTGTCCCGGCGCGGTGTGCAGCAGCACGGTGTCCGCGCACTCCACCGCCGCGCGCTGGAATCCCGGCACGACCGCGCCCGCCGTGACGGCCTCCTCGGTGAACAGGTAGGCGGTGCCCATCAGCACCCCGACCCGCGCGCCCCGATCGGCCAGCGGGGCCGCGGCCGCCACCGCCATCGCGGCGGAGCGTTCGTCGTGGATCCCGCCCGCGAACAGCAGGTCCAGGGCTTCCGGTTCGGGGCAGGTCAGGAGCCGCTCGATCTGCTCCTCCCACAGGGGGAAGGAGGCGCGCGGTCCGACGTGTCCACCGCACTCCAGCCCTTCGAAGACGAACCGCCGGGCCCCCTCGGCGAGATACCGCTCCAGCAGACCGGGCGAGGGGACGTGCAGATGGGTCCTGATGCCGACGGCCTCCAGCGGGGCCGCCTGCGCCGGGGTGCCGCCGGCGATGATCGCGTACGGCGGGCGGGCCTCGGTCACGGCCGCCAGTTGCTCCTGCCGCAGCTCGGGCGGGGCGAAACCGAGCAGGCCCACGCCCCAGGGGAGGTCTCCGAGCCGCTCGGCCGTCTCCGCCAGCAGCCGGCGTACGTCCGGGCCCGCCATCACCGCGAGCGCCAGGTACGGAACCCCGCCCGCGCCGGCCACCGCCGCGGCGAAGGACGCCTGGTCGCTCACCCGCGTCATCGGGCCCTGCGCGACGGGCAGCGGGCGCGCCAGGGGCCGGGCCCGTACGGCGGCCTCCAGGTGCCCGGCCACGGCCGCCCGAACGGCCTGCAGGACCCCGCCGGTGGTCCGGTACCGCGCGGCCAGGCGGGCGGCCGAGGCGCCGTCCTGCCCGACGGGCAGCAACTGGGTCCGTAGGTCGCGGGCGCCGAGCAGGGTGTGCACGGGCCCCTCGGGCGGGGTCAGGTCGGGCCGGGCGAACACCCGGTGCCCGGCGGCCAGTCGCGTCTCGGAGCCGTCCATCGCCCGGAGCGCGGAGGCGACCTCCTCGGGCAGTCCTGCCTCGCCCTCCGTGGTCAGGGCCAGCTGTACGTCGAGCAACACCCCGGCGGCCCCGCCCGCGACGGCCGCGGCAGCCGTGTGCGGCCCGATCCCGCCGCAGGCCAGCACGGGGACCCGTACCGCGGGGTCGTCGAGGAGCTGCTGGAGCAGGACGAAGGTGGTGGCCGTCCCCACCCGGCCGGCTCCCTCGTGCCCCTTGGCGACGAGCGCGTGCGCTCCGGCGGCAACGGCCGCCCCGGCCTCGGCCGTGTCGGTGACCTCGGCCCACACGCGGGGCCGCCCGACCGCCGCGGCCCAGGCGGCGACCTGCCCGGGCGTGTGCGAGGCGGGGTCGGCGAGCAGCACGGTGTCCACCGCGGCGGGCAGCCCGTCCGGGCCGAGCGGACAGTCGGCCGGCACCCGCACCCCGTACCGGGCGCCGCTCGCGAGCCGGCGGCCCAGCTCCGTGAATCCGCGCCGCGCGGCGTCGGCGTCCCGGCCGAGGTCGAGCAGGCCGAGGGCCCCGGCGCGTTCGGCGGCGGTCACGAAGGCCGGGTGGGGTTCCTCGAAGGGGCTGACGGCGACGACCAGGTCACGGGTGGGGGCGGGCTGCGGGTGGGGGGTCACGGGCGCTCCTCTTCCAATGCTGTGTGACATGGCGAAGTGCGGGACGGAAGAACGGGCGAGCAGGCGCACCGCCGAACGGCGAGCGGCCGAACGGCGCGAGCAACTGAACGGGCGAGCGGCTGAACGGGGCGTGCGGCCGAACGGGGACGAGCGGGCGAGCCGACGAGCCGTGCAACGGCGGTGCGGGGCAGGGCGGAAGACGGGGAGTGCGGTGGCGGTCACACGCACCGGCCGGGAACCCGCCGCGGGTACGACGGGCTTGAACCGTGGTCAAACACCCGCAATGCCGCGTTGCATCGTGCGGTGGTCGCCCTGCACTGTCAACAGCCATGCGGAATACGATGCTTCGCAGTCGCGACGTACACGTGCCACCTGAAATCGCGCCCGGACGGAGCCCAGGCACCCCCCGGCCGAGCCGGTGGCCTGCGGCGATCCCCGCCCGGCCGCGTCGTCCCCGCCGCGCCGGCCGGCGCACCGCGTTCCACACGGGCATGCCGCACCGGCATGCGTAGTCACCGACCGGGCATGACCAGCACGTCGGAAGCGGGCAGTTGTTCACCCGACGGGCCCTTACAGGTACAGCTTCACGCGGTTACCGTCCGGTCATGACCCCCACCCTGGCGCAGCTCCGCTACCTCGTCGCCGTCGCCGACTGCCGGTCCATCACCGGGGCCGCCGCCTCGGTCTTCGTCGCCCAGTCCGCGCTCTCCCGGGCCGTGCAGGCCATGGAGCGCGATCTCGGGGTCGAGCTCCTGGCCCGCCGGGGAAGGGGGGTGGACCTCACGCCGGAGGGGGCCCGGGTCGTCCGGCTGGCCCGGACCGTACTCAACGCGGTGGAGGCCATCGACGACATCGGGACCCCGCACGGCGGCGACGCCCGAGCGGTCCTGACCCTGGTCACCACGCCCACCCTCGCCCTGGACCTGGCAGCCGACCTGATCGCGGCCTTCACCGCACGGCACCCCACCGTCGACGTCCGGCTCCAGCAGCACGGCAGCAGGGAGGCGCTGGTCGAGGAGGTGACCCAAGGGCGTTCGGAACTGGCCCTGGTCGACCTGCCGGTCGACAAGGAGCTCTCCACCCACTTCATCCAGGAACGGGAGGTGGTGCTGATATCGCCGCCGGGCTCCCGGCTGCCCCACCCGATGCCCCTGCGCATGCTCGACGGACTGCCGATGGTGCTGCCCACGCCGGGGACCGGCCGGCGCACCGAGATGGAGGCCATGTTCAGCTGCCTGGGCGTGCGGCCGCTCCCCACCCTGGAAGTCGACGAACGCCTCGCCTGGGTGACGGGTGTGACGGACGGGCGGGGCTCCCTCATCTGGTACCGGGACGTGGTGTCGAGAGCTTTCGGGAGCCGGGCCGAGACCCGGTCCTTCACACCTCCGCTGCTGCGCCCGGTGGGCATCGCCCACGCCCGGCGGCCGCTCGGCCGGGCGGCCCGCGCGTTCATCGCGCAGGCCGGACACAAGGCGCCGGTCCGGGAACCGGTGCGCTGACCGGACATGCCCGCGCGGCATTGAACGATGCTCGAACGGGGCGGGATCAGGTCTGGCCGGCCGACCGATGTCCCCTCACATTGAGCGCATGTCCCGACTCCTGACACTCCCACGGGCCGCCGCCCTCGCCACCGCGGGCCTCGCCACGACCCTGGCCGCGTCCGTCTTGGTGGCCACCGCGACCGCCTCCACCCCCGACACCGTTTCGGCCCTTTCCGCCGCCCCGTCGGCCGCTGCCGCGGCCCTCGCGCCGGAGAAGAAGTGCACCCTCCCCGGCGGTCTCGCCGAACTCAGCGGCCTCGCCATGAGCCGTAGGCATCCCGGGGTCTTCTACGCCGTCAACGACAGCGGCAACTCCAACCAGGTCTTCGCCGTCGACTGCAACACCGCCACCGGCCGACTGCTGGCCACCTTCACCGTCGCCGGCGTCGGCAACACCGACTGGGAGGCGCTCGCGCTCGGCACGGACGCGGGCGGCGGCCCGGCCCTCCTCGTCGGCGACATCGGGGACAACTTCAGCGGGCGCGCGGAGATCACCGTGCACCGGTTCGCCGAACCCGACCAGCTCACGAACGCCACGGTCACGCCCGTGACGTACCGCTTCGCCTACGCCGACGGCAGGCACGACGCCGAGTCCCTGCTCGCGGATCCCGTGACCGGCCGCCTCTACGTCGCCAGCAAGCTCATCGGGGCCGCCGGGAAGCTGTACCAGGCCCCGCTCCCGCCGGTGACCGGGCAGGTCAACACCCTCGCCGAGGTCCGGCCCGGGCCCGTGTTCGCCACCGACGGAGCCTTCTCGCCGACGGGTGCCTCGTACACCCTGCGCAGTGGCGGCCCGCTGGGCGCCAACACCGCCTCCGTGTACGACACGGCCGGGGCCAAGCTCGCGGACGTGGCCCTCCCGGCCCAGTCGCAGGGCGAGACGGTGACCTACGCCGACTGCGCGAACCTGCTCGTGGGGTCGGAGAACGACACCCAGATCTGGCGGGTCCCCCTGCCACCGGAGGCCACCCCGGGCTGCGGCGGCACCCCGACCCCGACGCCCACACCGACCCCGACGCCCACTCCCACCCCGACGCCCACGCCCGGCGGGCTGAAGTTCACCGACCCCGGCCCGCAGACGTGCAGGTTCAACCAGCCCTGCACCGTCCAGCTCGCCACCACCGGGGCGAAGCCCCCCGTCCGCTACGCCGTCACCGGCCTCCCTTGGGGGCTGACCCTCGACAGCGCCTCCGGGCGGATCACCGGCAAGCCCTGGGGCAGCGGCGCCTTCCAGGTCACCGCCACCGCGAGCGATGCCACCGGAGCCACCGCGGGCACCACTTTCACCCTCACGCTCAACTGGTTCTGAGGCGGGACGGGCGCGGACTTGTCCAACCGGCCCACGAGGCCGCACTGTTGACCGAGTTCCGTCCATCAGGTCAGGAGAACCGGCTTGTCGTCCCACAGCTCACCCGTCCCGCAGGGCCCGGCCCCGCACGTGATCGACCCCGCCGGCGGCTGCCCGCACGCCCTCAACGCCCGGCTGCGCGCCGAGCACGGCGCGGTGGCGGAGGTCGTGCTCCCCGGCGGGGTTCCCGGGGCGGTCGTCCTGGGGCACGAAGCGCTGAAGGAGTTCCTGGCCCACCCCGAAGTGGCCAAGAGCGCCCGGCACTTCCCCGCACTGCGCGACGGCACCATCCCCGCCGACTGGCCGCTGCGCGTCTTCGCCGACGCCCAAGGCATGCACACCGCGGACGACGCCGACCACCGCCGCCTGCGCGGGCTCGTCGGCAAGGCGTTCACGATCCGTCAGGTGGAACGGTTGCGGCCGCGCGTCGAGGAGCTCACCGCAGAACTCCTCGACGACCTCGGTCGGGCGGCGGCCGGGTCCCCGGACGGGACCGCCGACCTGTACGAGCACTTCGCCCTCCCGCTGCCGATGAACGTCATCTGCGAACTGCTCGGTGTGGACCCCGAGCACCGGGGCCGGCTGCACCACCTGACCAACCAGGTCGTCATCGCCACCGACCTCACCCCGGCCGAGAAGATGGCCGCCCTGCGGGAACTCATGGCCCTGACCGCTACGATCGCGGCCGCCCGCGCCGCGGACCCCGGCGAGGACCTCACCAGTGCGCTGATAGCCGCCCGCGAGGACGACGGTGACCGGCTCACCGAGGTCGAACTGATCGGCACCATGCGGCTGATGCTCGTCGCGGGCCACGAGACCACCCTCAACCTCGTCGTCAACGCGGTCCGCGCCCTGTGCGCCCACCGCGACCAGCTCGCCCTGGTCCTGGAGGGCAAGGCCACCTGGTCGGACGTGGTGGACGAGACCCTGCGCTGGGACACCCCGGTCAGCTGGTTCCCCTTCCGCTACCCCACCCGCGACCTGACCGTCGGCGGGACCGTGATCCCGCAGGGCACCCCGGTGCTCGCCGGGTACAGCGCGGCGGGCCGCGACGAGACCTTCCACGGCCCGGACGCCGACCGCTTCGACCTCACCCGCCCCACCGCCGCCCGCAGCCTCGCCTTCGGTCACGGAGCCCACTACTGCACCGGGGCCCCGCTCGCCCGACTGGAGGCCACGATCGCACTGGAGCGGCTCTTCACCCGCTTCCCCGACCTCGACCTCGCCGTCCCGGACGCCGAACTCCCCTACCAGAACAGCTTCATCAGCAACAACGTCCGGTCACTGCCGGTCCGCCTGTCACCCCGCTAGGACATCGACCCGACGGGCTCGCCGACTCGCCGGACGTCGGGTCCGGCGAGCCCCTCGGCGCACGGGCCACGGCTCAGCCCAGGGCCCGGACGTCCACGTCCACCGCGTGCCATCCGGTCGCGCCGTCGGGCACGGTGCCGGTGCGGACACCCGTCTGGACGGCGCCCGTGCCGTCCGTCGCGCGGACCTCCAAGGTGTGCCGCCCGGCGGTGGCCTGCCAGGGCCAGACCCACTGGCGCCAGGTGTCCGCACCGTCCGCCGTCCCGAGCCGCGCCTCCTGCCAGGAGCCGCCGTCCACCCGTACCTGGACCCGATCGATCCCACGGTGCTGGGCCCACGCCACCCCGGCGACCGCCACCGGGCCCGGGGACAGGTCGGCGTACGAGCGGGGGGTGTCGATGCGGGCCTGCGTCTTGACCTGGGCCTGCTGCGCCCAGGATCGGCGCACCCAGTAGGCGTCGTAGGCGGCGAAGGTGGTCAGTCGCAGCTCGGCGAGCCATTTGCAGGCGGAGACGTATCCGTACAGGCCCGGTACGACCATCCGGACGGGGAAGCCGTGGGCGAAGGGCAGCGGTCGGCCGTTCATCCCCACGGCCAGCAGGGCCGCCCGGCCGTCCATGACGGCCTCGACCGGCGTCCCGATGGTCATGCCGTCCACCGACCGCGCCACCAGCTGGTCGGCGGGCCCGCCCTGGGACGGCGGCCGCACCCCCGCCTCGCGGAGCAGGTCCCCGAGGCGTACGCCGAGCCAGCGGGCGTTGCCCGCGTACGGGCCGCCGACCTCGTTGGACACGCACGTGAGGGTGATGTCGTGCTCGACCACCGGCCGGGCGAGGAGCTGACGCAGGTCCAGCTCCAGCGGCCGCGTCACCCCCTCCCCGTGGATGCGCAGCCGCCAGGTCTCGGCGTCCACGCGCGGGACGACCAGCGCGGTGTCCACCCGGTAGAAGTCCTGGTCCGGGGTGAGGAACGGGCCCAGCCCGGGCACCCGCAGATCCGCGCCGGCCGGCACCGGTGGCGCGGGCACGGTGGGGCGGGGGAGGCGGAAGCGGGCCCGGGAGGCGGTGGCGTCGGCCGAACCGTGGGCACCGAGGCGCTGTGCTCCGAGTCCGACCCCGGCCGATGCCGCCAGGACGGCGACCACCAGGCGGCCGAAGCGGCGGCGGTCCATCGAGCCGGCCCCGTCGGTCCCGTCCCGCGCGGCCCCGGCCGGGCGGGTCCGTCTCCCGGCCGTGACCAGCAGGTACAACACCCCGGCCGAGACCAGTGCGCCCACCAGCGAGGGCAGTGCGTCGCGCCAGGAGGCCTCCGGCCGGCTGAGCGCCGCCAGCGCCCCCACCAGCCCGAACCCGCCCGTGACGGCGAGCGCCGCCGGGAGGTGACGTACGGCGAGCAGCCCGGTGCCGACGGCGACCGCGGCCAGGACGACGAGGATGCCGAGACCCAGCACCAGCTTGTCGGAGGTGCCGAACAGCCGGATGGCCCACTCCCGGACGGCCACCGGTGTCAGGTCGACCACGGCCCCGCCGACGGCCGTGACCGGGGAGGCCTCGGGCCGGCCGGCCGCCGCGGCCAGCTGTGCGCACGCCAGCCCGGCGACGGCCGCGACGATCCCGCTGACGACGCCTGTCGTGCGCCGCGGCCGCGCGCCACGGCTCGGGTGTGCCTCCACACGGCCAGTGTCCCGCGCCCGGGCGGCTTCGTGTCGCCGCCGTGCCGTCGCCGCCCGGACGGCCGGCCCGGACGACGGGCCGGCCGTGCGACGGGTCAGCCGGTGGTGGCGGCCGGCGGCAGGGTGGCGGCGATCTGCGCGGCCGACCGGTACGGATCACCGTTCGGGCGGTTCGGGTGCCGGGTGGTGCGCCCGGCCCACTCCGCCTCGAAGGCGTGCCAGTCGATCTCCCGCGGCGCGGCGCTGCGCACCAGTGCCTCCTCCAGCGACGCGAAGTAGGCCGCCCACCGGGGCGCGTACAACTCCGAGATCAGGCCGCTCCACTCGCGGTTCGCGTAGTCGTGCAGGAAACCGCCCTCGCTGGTGTCGCGGCGGCCCCACACGCTCAGCAGCGAGCGCGCGTCGTACTCGTACCGGTCCTGCTCGGCCCGGTCCGCGCCCCAGGAGCGGGCCCCGGAGAGCCAGGTGCCGAGGAGGAAGGCCGGGTCGGAGCCGGTGACCGCGTCCAACATCCGCATCCCTTCCTGCCACTCGGCCGTCAGCGCGCGGAAGCGGGTCAGGTCCTCGGCCTCGTAGGCCGCCTTGATCTTCGGCAGCAGCACCCGCGAGTGGTTGGCGAGGGCCTGCCGGGCGGTGTCCACCAGGTCGAAGCGGTAGGCGCTGGAGCCGCGCAATGCCGGATCCACCTTCAACAGGTGGTCCAGGGCCCTGCGCACCGAACCGGCCGGGTAGCGCATGGACCGGGGGCTCCAGTACGCCGCCCCCGCCGCGGTCAGGCTCGGGCGGGCGGTGAACAGGCTGTCCTGCGACTCCGACCACAGGCCGGAGGAGGTGCTGTACGGCCCCTTGCGGAGCTCCTCCCAGGCCGCGGCGGCCTCGGCGTCCGGGCGGCCGTAGCGGCGGGCCGCGAAGTCGGCGAACCACGCGCGCTGGTCGATCGGCCCGCGCTCCCAGGCCAGATCGGTGAAGAGGTCGAAGGCGGCCGGGTTGGTCCCGGTGGCTTCCGGCAGGTAGGCGATCCCGGCGAGCGCGCTGTTCGCCTTGTCCCGCCAGGGCCCGAACCGTTCGATCCACACGGAGCTGTTCGCGCCGACCGTGGTGTGCCCGCCGAAGTTGTAGATGGTGCCCATCGCGTACGGGGCCCCGCCCCAACGGGACTCCCGGTCAAGCCGGTTGTACCGGTCGGAGAGCCCGTCCAGGATCAGCAGCTTCGAGGTGTCCACCCCGGCCAACAGCTCCGCGGTGGGGTCGTCCTGCCAGCCCAGCACCGCCCACAGCGCCCCCGGGTGCGCGGCGTGCAGCGCGCCCTGGATGGCGCGCGCGGCGGCGCCCACGTCGACGGAGCCGGTCCGGCCGCCCTCGTGCAGCGGGCTCATCCGGTACATCGCGCTGTCCCCGAACACCGCGCGCTGCTCGGCGTAGTACGCGGCGGCCAGCCTCCCGAACACGGGCGAGGCGGGATCCAGCCAGTCCGGGCGGTCGAAGCCCGCCCAGTCGCCCTGCGCCACCGTGACCGCACCCGGGTTGCGCGCGGCGAAGCCGGGCGGCACGGTGCCGAAGTAGCCCGGCAGTACCGGGGTCATGCCGAGCCCGCGGAGCTGTTCGGCGATCCGCCCGCCCAGCTCGGCGCGCTCGCGCATCAGCCGCTCGGTGACCGGGCCGCCGAAGTCGCTCAGGTTCTGCAACAGCCACCAGCTCTGGTGGCCGGGGCCGGGGATCCACCGCCGCAGCTCCTCGGCGGAGTAGCCGAACCCCTGGAGCGCCCGGTGGTACGGGTACTCGGCGCCGACCTGCACGAACACCTCGTTGATGCCGTGCAGGGCCATCAGGTCGATCTGCCGCCGGTGCTCCTCGAAGGAGCGGTACGGGCCGGAGTACCCGTCGTCGGTGTCGTTCAGCGCGTACCGGTGGGGCACCTGCGCGCCGCGGGTGACCGGGGCGGGGACGGCCGGGAGCCGGCCGGGCAGCATGCCGATGCTGTCGCCGGGCCAGCCGATGTCGACCCCGGCGACGTGCTGGAGGTACCAGCCGACCCCGGCGAGCAGGGTGGCTCCGGTGCTGCCCCGGACGGTGATCGCGCCGGTGGTGCCGGACACGGTGAAGGTATCGGCGTCGGCGGTTGTGTCGGGTACCAGGGTGAACTGCCCCCAGTGGCGCGGAAGCAGCCGTTGCAGGGCGGCCCGTGCGGGCGCCACGTCGAAGGTCCGGGCGCGGGCGCGGCCCGGGCTCCGGACGGCCCCCGGGTGCCCGGCCGGGTGGACCCCCGGGCGCGCGTCCGCGTCCCTCGCGACGTCGGCCCGTGCGGGCGACCCCGCGCCCGGGGCGGTGGCCCCGGGCGCGGGCCCCGCGCAGAGCAGGGCCAGCAGCGCCGCGGGAAGGGCGGCCAGGGTGAGCGGGCGCCGGGTCCTCGGCCTGCGCCCGCTGCGATGCGTCGGGTTCCTCATCCGTTCGCCCGGGCCGTCAGACCGGCAGGGCCCAGGCCTGGTCGACCCGGTGGTCGCCGCAGTCGGTCAGCCGCAGCCGCTCGGCGGGGGTGGCGGCCGCCGGAGCCGTCAGGCACATTCCGCTGACCTCCTCCACGAGGGCTCCGTCGCGGCGCTGCGACCAGGTCTGACCGGGCTGCTCCTCGGGGCGGGTCGCGCAGTCGGCCAGTTCCACGACGCGGTCCACTCCCGCCGACAGGCACTCGCCGGCCAGCTGCAGGCGCGCGTCCTTGCCCACGATCCAGCGCTGGTCGGGAGCTCCGGTGCAGGCGGCCATCACCACGGCGCCGACACCGGTGGTGTTGGCGCCGTCGGCGCACCGGGCACCGTCACCGACGATCTGCCCGGTCGGTACGGCCTCGGCGCAGCCGCGCGGGCTGAGCCGCCAGACCCCGGTGTCGTGGCCGGCCACCTTCCCGGTGAGCGTCTGGGAGATCTCGCGGCTCGTGCCGCTCCACAGGTCCTGGGCGCCGGCGGTGCAGTCGGTCAGACCGATCTCGTCGAGCGGCACGGCGATGTCCCGGGTGGTGGCGGAGCGGTTGAGCACGGCGACCGCGCGGTCGCCGTTCGCGAGCGGCCGCACCAGGATCTCGAAGGTGGCGTTGGAGGAGACCACGGAGCCCTGACGGCCCATCGGGTCTTGGTCCAGGTCGATCATCCGGGTGTTGCCGAGGGCCGTCAGACCCGCCGGGGTCAGCTTCGAGACGTCGGACGAGAGGATGAAGGGGGAGGCCATCATGGCCCACAGGGCGACCTGGCTGCGGCTCTCGGCGGCCGTGAGCCCGGGGGCGCCCGCGATCAGGAAGTCGGGGTCGTTCCAGTTGCCGGGGCCCGCGTACCGGCCGAGCCAGCGGTTGTAACCGTAGTTGCCCATGACCGCGCTCCACCGTGAGGTGGCCGGTGCGGCCGGGTTGTAGACCTTGATGTCCTTGCCCTCGCGCCACAGCTGGCCGGTCTCGCCGACCCAGTCGAGGACCTTGTGCCAGTCGGAGCCGCCCCACTCGCCCTGCTGGAAGTAGGCGGGCGCGGAGGCCGACAGGACCATGTCCCGGCCGCTGTCCCGCAGGCCCTTCGCGACGGCGTTGTAGGCGTCGCGGTAGGCCTCCTGCTTGGTCGCGCCCTCCGGGACCCAGAGGTTGCAGCCGTCCATCTTGACGTAGTCCACCTTCCAGGAGGCGAACTGCCGGGCGTCCTGCGCGTAGTGGTCCGGGCCGCCGCCCTGGGGGGCGCCACTGCCCGGGTACTTCTCGCAGGTGAGGGAGCCCGCGTCCTGGTAGATGCCGAACTTCAGTCCCTTGGCGTGCAGATACTCGCCGAGCCAGGCCATGCCGTGCGGGAACTTCGCCGTGTCGACGACCAGACTGCCCCGTGCGTCCCGGCTCTTGGTCATCCAGCAGTCGTCGACGGTCACCGTGTCGTAGCCCTTGGCGGCGAGCCCGGTGGACACGAGCGCGTCGGCGTTGGCCACCACCTTGGCCTCGTCGATGTCGCACATGTAGTGCGCCCAGTTGTTCCACCCCATGGGAGGGGTGAGCGCGAGCGGGGTGTCCGAGGTCGCCCGGGGCTCGGCCGCCACCGGGGCGGGGGAGAGCGCGACGGCGAACAGGGCGGCCGCGGTCAGGCACGGGAGCGTCGCACGCAGGCGAGGCGGCACGGAGTCTCCTTGACGTGGGGGCAGTCGTGCGCCCAGTGCAGCGAGACGATTACCCACTGTCAACACAAGTCGCTGATTGTCGGCCGATGACCAGCAATATGGCTGCAATCGATGTCACACGAAAGTGCAGATACGTCGTATGTTACGGTGTATCTCATGCCGCGAAGATCAGCCGCCCTGGACCGTGCGACCCCCGAGGCCATCGCCGTCGCCGCCCTGCGCATCCTCGACGAGCAAGGGCCCGGCCACTTGAGCTTCCGCACCCTCGCCGACCGGTTGGAGGTCTCGCACGCCACCGTCCAACGACGCTGCGCCGATCTCGCCGGCCTGCTCGACCTGTGCACCGAGCACCTCGCCGGGCAGCTCCCGGAGATCCCCGCGGGCACGGACTGGGCACAGGCCGCCGAAGCGCGGTTCCGGGCGCTGTACCAACTCCTCACCGCCCACCCGGGACTGTTGGTGCTGCGCGGCGGTCGGCCCTGGCTCGGGCGTCAGCTGCTAGCCCGGCTCGTGGAGCCCTCGCTCGCCGACAGCGTGGCCGCGGGGATGACCCCCGCCGAGGCGATGACCGCGTACCGCCGCATGTACCTGCTCACCCTGGGCAGCGCGGCCTTCGTCGACCACCGGGACCCGGCCGCGGCCACCGCCGCCTCGCGGGCGGCCCTGGCAGCGCTGGACCCCGAGGAGTTCCCCGTGCTCTCCGGCGGACTGCCCGACGTACTGCCCGCCCTGACGGACCACGAGGTCTACTACGGGGCCCTGCGCCAGCTGATCGAAGCCGCCCGGCCCGCCGCACCCGCCGGGGTCGCCGCACCCGCCGGGGTCGCCGCACCCGCCGGGGTCGCCGCCCCGGGCCAGGTCGCCGCGCCGGGTCAGGCCACCCCACCCGCCGGGGACACCCGGTCCACCACCCGCACCTGATGGGGAGACAGCCCATGCCCGCAGCACCGGCCCAGCAGCTCGACCACGCCGCCGTCCTGGCCGCCGCCGACCGGATCGCGGGCGGGATCCGCCCCGTCACGGTGGCGCCCGCGGCCGAAGCGGGGGTCTGGTACGCGCTGGAGTACCTCCAGCACACCGGCTCCTTCAAGGCGCGCGGCGCCCGCAACTTCCTCGCCGCCCACCACGAGGCCGGCGCCCTCCCGGCCGCCGGGGTCACCATCGCCTCCGGCGGCAACGCCGGACTCGCCTGCGCCTGGGCGGCCCGCGCGCTGTCCGTGCCCGCGACCGTGTTCCTGCCCGCCAACGCCCCGCGGGTGAAGGTGGAACGGCTGCGCGGGTACGGGGCCGAGGTGCGGCTCGTCGGCGACCGGTACGCCCAGGCGCTCGCCGCCTGCGAGGAGTTCGCCGCCGAGAGCGGGGCGCTCAGCAGCCACGCCTACGACCATCCGCTCATCGCGGCGGGCGCCGGAACCCTGCTGGAGGAGATCCGGGCGGCCCTGCCCGGGCTGGACACGGTGGTCGTCGCGGTCGGCGGCGGCGGGCTGTTCGCCGGGGTCGCCACGGCCGCGCGCGAGCACGGTGTACGGGTGGTCGCGGTCGAGCCGGAGAACTGCCGGGCCCTGAACGCGGCCCTGGCGGCCGGCCGGGTCGTGGACGTAACGGTGGAATCGGTCGCCGCCGACTCCCTGGGGGCCACCCGGGTCTCGGCGGACGCCTTGGCCGCCGCGCAGCAGGCGAACGTGACCTCGGTCCTCGTCCCGGACGCGGACATCGCGGCCGCCCGGCGGGCGCTGTGGGAGGAGCACCGGATCGTGGTCGAGGCGGGCGCGGCCACCGCGGCTGCGGCCCTGCGCACCGTGCCGCAGCCGCTGGGCGAGCGGGTCGCCGTCATCCTCTGCGGGGCCAACACGGACCCCCGGGACCTGGTGACCCCCGGTAGCTGAGCCGCATGCGGGCCTGCGCCGGGGCTCAGTGTGCCCGGCCGCCTCCCGCACGCGGGTCGACCGGGGTGAGGACTCCGAGCCGCTCCTCGACGGCCCGGGCCGCGGCCAGGCACAGGTCCTCCCGGAAGGCGCGCCCGACGATCTGCACCCCGCAGGGGAGCCCACCCGCCGTCCCCGTCGGTACGGCCACACCGGGTACGCCCACGAAGCTGGTCACGGTGCACAGCCGCATCGCGGACCCGACCCGGTCCCGGCCCGCCCTGTCGCGCGACTCCAACCCCGGCTCGACCGGCGGCTCGGTGAAGACCGGGCCGAGCAACAGCGGGTACCCGTCGAGGAATTCGGCCCACGAGCGACGGATGCTCATCCAGGTACCCATCAGCTTCATGAACTCCGCCGCGCTCGCGGGCGGGGTCCGCTCCATCATCATCTCGATGTAGCGGTCCCCGCCCCTGCCGAGCAGCTCGCGCACGCTCGGCCAGCTCGGGGCGAACTCGGTCACGGTGATCCGGCCGTACGCGTCGAGCGCCTCGTCCAGCCGCGGCACGTCCCCCACCTCGCGCACGTCGTACCCGGCGTCGCGGAGCGCGTCGGCGGCGCTCGTGACGGCTCCCAGCACCGTGGGGTGGACGCCGTGCCCGCCGGGATCCGCCACGACCGCGACCTTCACGCGTCCGGGGAGCGGTTCGCCGTACGTCGGCACCGGCACGGCGCGCGGATCACGGGGATCGGTCCCGGCCAACACTTCGTAGGCGAGCCGCAGATCACCCACGCTCCGGGCCAACGGGCCGTCCGTGACCAGCATCTGGGACGCCGGTCCGGGGTCGTCCGGGCCCAGGGCGCGGTGGTCGGCGGGGAACCGGCCCGTGGAGGGCTTCAGCGCGGCCACCCCGCAGAACTGGGCCGGGATGCGTACCGACCCACCCGAGTCGTTGCCGAGCCCGAGCGCCGCCATGCCGGTGGCGACGGCCACCGCGTCGCCGCCGCTGGAGCCGCCCGGGGTCCGGCCGCTGTCCCACGGGTTGACCGTGTCTCCGTACAGCTCGCTGCGCGTGTGCATCCCGGCCAGGATCAGCGTGGGGATGTTGCTGTGCCCGACGGGGATGGCTCCCGCCGCGCGTAGTCGTGCCACCGGGGGCGCGTCGGCGGTCGCCACCAGGTCGCGGAAGCGCGCCGTGCCGAAGGCGGTCGGCACGCCTTCGATCGGGGTGCTCTCCTTCACCGTGAAGGGCACGCCCGCGAGTGGTCCCAGCACGTCACCGGCCGCCCGCCGCCGGTCCAGCCGCGCCGCGGCCTCGAGCGCGCGCTCCGCGAGGAGTTGCGTGATCGCGTTCACCCTCGGGTTGACCGTGGCGATCCGATCCAGGTGGCTGTCGACCAGTTCGACGGCCGAGACCTCTCCGCCGCGCACCGCTTCCGCCTGCGCGGCGGCCGACATCCTCCACAGGTCGTCCGGCATGACGCTGACCTCCCGTTCCATGTTCCGATGCGCTTGCATCGGAACCGAACTGTACCCATGGAACCGATGCGTGCGCATCGCATAAAATCGCCGCACGCGCGGGAGTGGTGAAGTGCTGTGGACCGGGAGGAGCCGGGCATGCCCAAGCAGGTGGATCACGTGGGCCGACGACGCCTCATCGCGGAGGCCGTCTGTCATCTCGCCGACGAGCGAGGGCTGGAGGGGGTGACCCTGCGCGACGTCGCGGCCCGCGCGCAGGTGTCGATGGGCGCCGTTCAGCGGTGCTTCCGCACCAAGGAGGAGATGCTCGTGTTCGCGCTCGGGCACATCGGCGAGCAGATCATGGAGCGGGTACAGGCCCGCCTCGTCAGAAGCCCGGCCCAGTCGGCCGGCACCGCCCTGGGGCACGCGGTCACCGAGATCTCGCTGCTCCGGGAGGAGCATCGCGCCGAGGCCAGGGTCTGGCTCGCGTTCGTCGCCCAGGCGGCCGTGAGCGAGGTGCTCGCCGGGACGCTCAAGGCGAACTACGCGCTCCTGCAGGAGGCGTTCACGGGCCTGGTCGCGGAAGCCGGCAACGACGCCGCCGCGGACGGTGCCGGGCGCCTCGACGCGTCGTGCGAGGCCCGCACCCTCCTCGCCCTCGCGGACGGCCTCACCACGCACGTCCTCATCGGCCACCTCACCCCGAGGGACGCGTACGACGTCCTCCACGCCCACCTCGCCGCTCTCTGGGAGCGGAGCGCGGGCTCGGCCGGGACGCCCACAACGCGGAGGATCCGTGACTGACCGGGCCCAACCACCCGGCAGCGAGGCGGCGCGGCAGCGCTCATGACGCGGAGCGGACGCGTTGCCGGTGCGTTGCGCGGCTCCGGTCCAACTGGTCCTCACCGAGGACACGATCTTCCTCGACCCCCTGCTCGCGCAGGCGCGACGCGTGCCCGCCCGCTTCGTCGAGCACGCCGTCATCGCATCGCGGGGACGACGCCCCGACGAGACGCGTCAGTCGTTCTCGTCCTCGCCCTCGCGCACGAGGACGACCGTGCCGGCCGAGTACTGCACGACCTGCTGGCTCACCGAGCCGAGCAATGCGCCCTTGAAGCCCCCGTACCCGCGGGTCCCGACCACCATCAGGTCCGCCTCCTTCGACGCGTCGACCAGGACCTGCGCCGGGGACCCCTGCTCGACGCGCCGGAACACCGGCACCCCGGGCGAGGTGCCGACGGCGGCGGCGACCGTGTCCGCCAACTTCCGGCGGGCGGCCTCCTCGGCCGTCACCGCCTCCGCGTCGGCGGTCTCGGCGGCCGTCGGGCCGATGGTGAACGGGTTGCGGTTCCACTCCCAGGCCATGACGGCGTGCACCCGGCCGCCCGTCATCGCGGCCTGCGCCACCGCCCAGCGCAGCGCCTCCTTCGAATGGTTCGACCCGTCCACCCCTACGACGATCAGCGGCTCGATGGTCTGCTCACTCACGGTGGGATCCTCTCGCTTCGCCGGAATAGTCGATCTCCTCCCTGTATACACGGCGCACCACGTCCGACCTCGAACGACGATCGTCGTGCCGGCCGACGACTTTCGAGGACAGCCCGCGCCCCCGGCCCCTTGCGAGGGTGTGAGTGTCCAGGCGATCGCCGCCGGACACGAACGACATGGAGGAACGGGCGTGGCTCAGCGCAAGGGTTGTCTGATCGGGTGCGCGGTGGCGCTGGTGCTCGGCGTGGGCCTCCTCATAGCTGTGGTCTTCGGCATGGGGAAGATCCTCGACATGGCCGACAAGACCCTGGTCGATCCCGCGGTCTACGAGGCCGTGAAGACCGGGGACGCGGAGGGCGAGGTCCGCGGCAAGCTCCCGTCCGGGGACAGCTTCGTCAAGAGCGCCCTCAAGGAGGGCGGACCGGTCGAGCCCGAGGGCAGCACCTGCTCCTGGTACCTGTCCAGCGGCGAGGCCGAGAACGGCCAAGAGACCGTGCTCCGCTTCTGCTTCAAGGACGGCAAGCTCACGGAGAAGACCCGGTACCCGATGAAGTAGACGGGATCGGATGCCGATGCCGGGCGCCCGGCCCTCCCAGCGGCGCACCGCCCGGCGCAGCGCGCGCATGTCGCTGCAACCGACCCGGGCCGCGACCGAACGGAGCGGGGAGGCGCCGGCCGGGGACATGCCGCCCCGGTCGGCGGGGCCGTACGGACGCGTCCTGGCCGGCGCCGCGGACGTGCTCCGGCCGGCCGAGATGCGGCGGTGGGCGGTCGAGGTACCCGACAAGTGGCAGCTGAACGCGCACGGTTGGGGGCTGGGCCGGTCGCTCTACGACTGGCACGAGGTCCCGGGCTACGGCCACGACGGAGCCTCGATCGGCCAGTACGGCTACCCGCGTGCGGTCCCCGGCGCCGCCCCTCTTCTCTACGCCGACCTGATGCGCGAGCTCCTGCGCGACCTCGGCGGGGTCCACATGCCGCCCGCCACCCGCGCCACCCGCGCGGCCCCCGGTCGTCGACCGTGGGCGTGCGGCCCGACGGCGCCCCCTGCTGCTACCTCGGCAGGCGCTGCGCGCCCGAGGTGGACGCGGGCTGAACGGCCTGTCCCGCAGCGGGACGACAACTTCTCACTTCCCCTTGAGCAGTTGGTCGACCCGGGGAACGGACAGCCCGATCAGTACCGACACCTCCCGCAGCGTGCGCCCCTGACGCAGCTCGCCGACAGCGGCGGTACGTATGTCCTTGACCGCCTTCGCCACATCGGGCAGCAGCTGATCGGTGAACAGCCGCGCGGCTCGTTCCCGCACCACGGGGGCGTCGATGTCGGCGAGGCGCGCCCGGACCGCGCTCAGGTACTCGACGGTCAAGATGCGCAGGTCATCGGGCACCTGCTGATCGGAAGGGGTGCTGTCGGTCATGGGGACAGCGTAAGCAGACGTGGTAGGAATTTGAGATGACCTTCCCGCTCAGCGCGTGTCGCGCCGAGTCGAAGACGAGCCAAGTGGGCTGCCTTGAGCGGGGGTTCGGGTGGCGGTGCGGCGACCCCGCAAGCAAGTGCCCTGGAAAGGACCGTCGTTGCGAGGAGCGGTCCGGGCCCCACCATCCGCTCGCAGTCATCCCACACCAGGAGCGCCAGCATGATCCTCGAACTCGCCGTGATCTACACGAACCGGCTCGACGCCTGCCGCGACTTCTACCGGGGCATCGGCCTCACCCTCGTGCGCGAGCGGCACGGCAACGGGCCTGAGCACTACGCGGCGACGCTCGCCGACGGCGGCGTCCTGGAGCTCTACCCGGCCACGAGCCGCCCGGAGACCGGATACCTGCGCCTCGGCCTCACCGCCCCGCCGAACGGCGCCGGCTTCCTGCCGCCGGGCCGGCACACGCTGACCGACCCGGACGGCCGTACGGTCGTCCTCACCGTCGCGGAGAGCCACCCGGGCCAGGTCCCGCCGGAGCCCCGTACCGTCGCACGGCCCCCGGCGGTCGGGGCCGGCCCCCGCGCGTCGAACGGCGGGCCCGTACCTCCCGAGGGCCGCCCGGGAGTCACGTACACCGAGATAGCCGAGCACTACGGCATGAGCGCCCGCTACCTGTCGGAGAATCCCCGATGGGGACGGCATCCCGGCTGGCCGGCCGCCATCGGCAGGCGCGGCAGGACCATCGAGTTCGACCCGGAGGCCATCGCCCGGTTCTTCGGCGAGCACCACACCAGGGAGGCCGCCGCCCTCGAACCGTCCCGCCGATACACGGTCGTCGAGATCGCTGAGGCGTCCGGCCTGCAGCCCGACAGCATCCGGTCGGACATCAGCCGCGGTCGCTGGCCCGCTCCGGACGAGATGGACGGAGACCGGAAGCTGTGGCGGGGCGAGACGGTCACCACGCATCTGGCCGGCCGTCGCATCTACCGCAACAAGCCCAAGTGACCATCGGCCGGCGGCGGCGAGGCGGAGACCGGCCGGGGGCCGAGCGATCGCGGCTCCGCGCGCATCGCGGCGGGCACCCGTCCAAAGCGGTTCGCGCGTGCGGGTAAAGCGCATTAGTGCGGACCCGTCGTGAACCATCGATAAGAAGTCAAGTTTGACGCGCAAGCAGCTTCGTCGTCGAATCGGTGCCTTGCTCGAACTTCTTTGTACTAAAGCGCATCAGTACAGCTCAAAGCTGTCACGGTCGAAGCCTTCGGGACCTGTTCGGCGCGGTCGCGCCATTCGGCACCAATGCGTCACCGGCCGGCCTTCCTCCTGCCTCATTGACGAGGTCTTGCTTTCGGACGACCGTGGGCACCGCCTCCGGCGACGAGGCCGGACTTCTGCAAAGGCGGCGACGATGACCCGTTCGAACCCGACCCGTATCGCTGTGGTCCTGCTGGCGGCGGGAACCCTCCTGTCGACCACCGCGTGCGGCCTGAGCGGCGGCGCCACCGACGCGAAGGAGGCGCGGCGGACGGGCGAGGTGGCCGGTGGGATCACCTTCCGGACGCTCCAGCTGAAGCCCACCTTCACGGCCTACGTCCAAGGGGTCATCGACGCCTTCGAGAAGCGCTACCCCGAGGTGAAGGTCACCTGGGAGGACGTCCCCGGCGACGGCTACAACGAGAAACTCGTCGCCGACGCCCAGGCCGGAGCCCTCCCCGACGTGGTCAACCTCTCCACCGACTCCTTCCAGCTCCTCGGCGACCGCGGCATGCTCGCCGACGTGGCCGCCCTCGACGGCGCGTCGGCGAAGGAGTACGTGCCGGGAGCCTGGGAGCAGTTCAAGCTCCCCGGCAAGGGCGACAGCGTGTACGCGTACCCCTGGTACGTGACCCCGGAGATCCTCACCTACAACAGAGAGCTCTTCGAGAAGGCCGGTCTGGATCCGGCCGCGCCGCCGACCGGCGTGGAGCAGTTCTTCGACTACGCCGAGCGGATCGCCGCCTCGTCCGGCGGCCGGTACTCCGCCTTCATGGCCGACCCCAAGGGCCGACTGCCCGGGGACTGGCAGAAGATGGGCATTCCCCTCCTCGACGAGAAGCGGGAGCGCTTCACCTTCGACACGGACAAGGCCGTCCGGTGGGTGGAGCGGATGAAGGACCTGTACGTTAAGGGCGCCATGCCCAAGGAGTCCCTCCTCACGTCGGACGACATCAACCAGCTCTACGGCAGCGGCAAGATCGTCTTCGGTCCGGGTTCCCCGGGCTTCGTCAAGGACATCAAGAAGAACGCCCCGCAGATCTACGCCAAGACCCAGGTCGCCGGGGCCGTCACCGGCGAACTCGGCCACATCGGCATCTACGCCCAGTCGCTCGGCATCAAGAAGGACACCAAGCATGTCGACGCGGCGGCCGAGTTCGCCCGATGGGTCACCAACGGCCCCAACCAGGTGGCGTTCTCCAGGAAGGCCACCATCTACCCCTCCAACGCCCAAGGGCTCGCCGACCCGTTCTTCTCAGACAAGGGCGACGGCACGGACGCGGAGACCCTCGCCCGCGCCGTCGGCGCCGAGCAGCTGAAGACCGCCGCGCTCGACGCCAACACCCCCGTCCAGTGGACCAACCAGGTCGGCGACGCCGTCGTTCGCGAGATGCAGAAGGCCATCCAAGGCGAACAGGACCCCCGGACCGCCGTACGCAAGGCCCAGGAAGCGGCGAACAAGCTCCTCGCCGCCGCGGCCGACAAGTGATCGGCCTCGCCGCCGGCCGGCCGCGCAGCCGCACCGCGGCACACGAGCGGCGTCGCGCGGCGGCCCGCCGGCGGCGCGCCCTGCGGGCCATGGAGACCGAGACGGGACTGCTCCACCGCCGGTGGTGGACCCCCTACCTGTTCCTCGCGCCCGGCCTCGTGATGGTGACGCTGTTCAGCCTCTGGCCGTTCGTCAACACCGTCATCCTCTCCCTGACGGACGCCCAGATCCTGCGCGGCGGCAGCTTCGTCGGCCTCGACAACTACCGGCGGGCCTTCGCCGACCCCGACTTCTGGGTGGCGACCGGCAACAGCGTGCTGTACCTCGTGGTGGTCGTGCCCTGCCTGGTCCTCCTGCCGCTGGCCCTCGCGGTCCTCGTCCAGGCGAAGATCCCCGGCATCGGCTTCTTCCGCTCCGCCTTCTACACCCCGGTGATCGCCTCCGCCGTGGTCGTCGGGCTGATCTGGCAGTGGGTGCTGCGCAGCGACGGTCTCGTCAACACCGTCTTCCAGCGGCTGCATCTCGTCTCCGAGCCGATCCCCTTCCTGACGGACTCCACGATGCTGCTGGTCTCCGCGATGATCGTGACCGTGTGGAAGGGCCTCGGCTACTACATGGTCTTCTACCTCGCGGCCCTCGGGAACGTCTCCGCCACCCTTCACGAGGCGGCCGCCATCGACGGCGCCGGCCCCGTCCGCCGCTTCTTCAGCATCACCGTGCCCCAGGTGAAGCCCATGATGCTGCTGGTCGGCACGCTCTCCGCCATCTCGGCGCTGCGCGTGTTCACCGAGATCTACATACTCGGCGGCGAGAGCGGCGGCCCCGGCGGCGGTGCCCGCACCCTGCCCTTCCTGATCAGGCAGGTCGGCCTCGGCTTCTCCGGCGAGACGGGCTACGCCTCCGCCATCTCCATCCTGCTGTTCCTGCTGACCCTGGGCTTCAGCCTGGTGGGCCGCCGGCTGTCGAAGGGAGACGAGCGGTGAGCGCACCGTCATCCGCCGGGGCCGGGCGGCCGGACCGGCGTACCGTCGCCGCCCGCCGGCGCCACCGGCTCGCCCTCGCCGGGCGGTACGCCACGCTGGTGCTGATGCTGGTGGTCATGCTGGGCCCGATCGTCTGGCAGTTCCTGACCTCGATCCGGGGCCGCACCGAGAACGTGTACGACGGCGTGCTGCCCGCGCGGCCCACCCTCGACAACTACGTCCGGGTCGCCGAGTCCTTCCCGCTGGCGCAGTACGTCGGCAACACCCTCACCGTCGCCGTGCTCGCGATCACCTCGAACATGCTCTTCTCCGCGATGGGCGGCTACGCCCTGTCCCGGGCCGCCTGGAAGGGCCGTCGGATCGTCTTCACCGTGCTGGTGGCGACCCTGATGTTCCCCTTCGAGTCCGTGATGATCTCGATGTTCCTCACCGTCCGCGAGATGGGGCTTCTCGACACCCTCATCGGCGTGTGGCTGCCCGGTGCGGTCTCCGTACTCAACATCATGATCATGCGGGCGGCCTTCCTGGCCGTGCCCCGGGAGGTCGAGGAGGCCGCCGTCCTGGACGGGGCGGGCGAATGGACGCGTTTCACCCGGGTCTTCCTGCCCGCCGCCAAGGGCGCCCTGGCCGTCGTCTGCATCACCAGCTTCATGGGCGCCTGGGACGACTTCCTGTGGCCCCTGCTCGTCCTCACGAACAGCGACCACTACACCCTCCAGCTCGGCCTGAAGACCCTGGCCGGCGCCACCACCGTCAACGACCAGCGGCTGGTCGCGGCCGGCGCGATGGCCGCGCTCGTCCCGATGATGCTGCTCTTCTTCGCCCTCCAGCGTTTCTTCTTCAAGGGCGTGGGCGAGGGAGCCGTCAAGCTCTGAGCCGGCCCGCCCACCATCCCTACCGACACCGCCCGACCGGCACCCCCGTACCAGCACCGCCCGACCGGCACCCCCGTACGACACCTCCCGACCGACCACCCTCCCTGGAGCAGCCGTCATGCACGACGACCGCAGCGTCACCGAACACCGCCTCCGCCGGGTTCTCAAGGAGCGCGTCAAGCCCGCCGTCCACTCCCGCGCGGTCCCGCTGACCGTCGAGCGCTGGGAGGCCCCCGGCGAGCCCGTCCCCGTCGCCGAAGGGCTCGCGGCGACCTACGAGCCCTGCGCGATCGGCGACCCGTGGGGCCCGGCCTGGGGTACCACCTGGTTCAAGGTCACCGGTACCGTCCCCGCGGACTGGGCCGGCCGCACGGTGGAAGCCGTCCTCGACCTCGGCTTCGACCGGATGATGCCCGGATTCCAGTGCGAGGGCCTGGTCCACCGGGCCGACGGCGGCGAGGTGAAGGCCCTCAACCCGTACAACGACTGGGTCCGCGTGGCCGATCGCGCCGAAGGCGGCGAAGAGATCGAGTGGTACGTCGAGGCGGCCTCCAACCCGGTCCTGGTCGACCACGCGGTCACCTACGAGGGGGACCTGCCCACCAGCGGAGACCGACCCCTGTACCGGCTCGCCCGGATGGAGCTCACCGTCTTCGAGACCGAGGTCTGGGAGCTGGTCCAGGACCTGGAGGTGCTCTACGACCTGATGACCCAGCTCGACACCGCCGACGCCCGCCGGCACGAGATCCTGCGGGCCCTCGGCGCGGCCCTGGACACCCTCGACCTCGGCGACGTGCCCGGCACCGCGGCCGCCGCCCGCGGCTGCCTGACCGGGGTGCTCGCCGCCCCGGCCAACGCCTCCGCGCACCGGATCAGCGCGGTCGGCCACGCCCACATCGACTCCGCGTGGCTGTGGCCCCTGCGCGAGACGGTCCGCAAGGTCGCGCGCACCACCTCCAACATGGTCGACCTGATGGACCGGAACCCCGAGTTCGTCTTCGCGATGTCCCAGGCGCAGCAGCTCGACTGGATCAAGACCTACCGGCCCGAGCTCTTCGAGCGGATCAAGAAGAAGATCGCGGACGGGCAGTTCGTGCCGGTCGGCGGCATGTGGGTGGAGTCCGACACCAACATGGTCGGCGGCGAGGCCATGGCCCGCCAGTTCCTCTACGGCAAGAAGTTCTTCCTCGACGAGTTCGGCATCGAGACGCAGAACGTCTGGCTCCCCGACTCCTTCGGCTACACCGCCGCGCTGCCGCAGATCGTCAAGCTCACCGGCTCCAAGTGGTTCCTGACCCAGAAGATCTCCTGGTCCCAGGTCAACCGGTTCCCCCACCACACCTTCTGGTGGGAGGGCATCGACGGCACCCGCGTCTTCACCCACTTCCCGCCCGTCGACACCTACAACAGCGACCTGGGCGGCGCCCAACTCGCCCACGCCGCCCGCAACTACCGCGAGAAGGGCCACGGTTCGCGCTCGCTCGTCCCCTTCGGCTGGGGCGACGGCGGCGGCGGCCCCACCCGCGAACACCTCGCCCGCGCCCGCCGCCAGCGGGACCTGGAGGGTTCCCCGAAGGTCCGGATCGAGCGCCCCGACGCCTTCTTCGAGAAGGCCCACGCCGAGTACCAGGACGCTCCCGTCTGGGCCGGTGAGCTCTACCTGGAACTGCACCGCGGCACCTACACCTCCCAGGCCAAGACCAAGCAGGGCAACCGGCGCAGCGAGTCGCTGCTGCGTGAGGCCGAGCTGTGGGCGGCGACCGCCGCGGTGCGGGTCGCGGAGTACGCGTACCCGTACGAGGAACTGGAGCGGATCTGGAAGACCGTGCTGCTCCACCAGTTCCACGACATCCTGCCGGGCTCGTCCATCGCCTGGGTGCACCGCGAGGCGCGCGAGACGTACGCGGCCCTGCGCGAGGAGCTCCAGGGGATCACCCTCGCCGCGCAGCAGGCCCTCGCCGGTCAGGGCACCGAGGAGCTCGTCTTCAACTGCGCCCCGCACGCCCGCCGCGGCGTCCCGGCCGGCGGGGCGGGCCGTCCGGCCGCGGCGCGGGAGCCGGTCACGGTGGAGGAGCGGCACGGCGGCGGGCACATCCTGGCCAACGGCCGACTGCTGGTGGAGATCGACAGCCGCGGCCTGATCGTCTCCGTCTACGACCTGGAGGCGCGCCGGGAGACGATCGCCCCGGGCACGGCGGCGAACCTGCTCCAGATCCACCCCGACTTCCCGAACATGTGGGACGCCTGGGACATCGACGCGTTCTACCGCAACCGGGTCACCGACCTCGTGCAGCTGGACCGGCTGGAGGTCACCGGGAGCGGCCCGCGAGCGGCGACCGTCCGCGTGACCCGCTCCTTCGGACGGTCGGCGGCCGTCCAGCAGATCACGCTGCGGGCCGGGGCCAAAACGGTCGACATCGTCACGGACGTGGACTGGCACGAGACGGAGAAGTTCCTCAAGGCCGCCTTCCCGCTGGACGTGAAGGCCGAACGGACCGCCTCCGAGACACAGTTCGGGCACGTGTACAGGGCCACCCACACCAACACCTCCTGGGAGGCGGCGAAGTTCGAGATCTGCGCCCACCGCTGGATCCACGCGGAAGAGCCCGGCTGGGGGGTGGCGCTGCTCAACGACTCCACGTACGGGCACGACGTGACCCGGGACGTACGGGCCGACGGCGGCCAGACCACCACGGTCCGGCTCTCCCTGCTGCGCGCCCCGCGCTACCCCGACCCGGAGACCGACCAGGGCTCCCACACCCTGCGCTTCTCGCTCGCGCCCGGCGCCGGCATCGGGGACGCGGTCCGTGAGGGCCACGCGTTGAACCTGCCCGAGCGGGTGGTCCCCGGGGCCGGACCGGTCGCCCCGCTGGTCGCCGTCGACGAGGACGCGGTGGTGGTCGAGGCGGTCAAACTCGCCGAGGACCGCAGCGGGGACGTGATCGTCCGCCTCTACGAGTCCCGCGGCGGCCGCGCCCGGGCCACCCTCGCCGCCGACTTCCCGCTGGCGGAGGCCGTGGAGAGCGACCTGCTGGAGCGCCCGCTGTCGGGCACGGCGGTGGGGGTCGCCACCCCGGAGGGCCTCGTCCCGCTCACCCTGCGCCCCTTCCAGATCGTCACGGTCCGCCTGCGCCGCGCCTGACCGCCCGGAGGGACCCCGGCCCGGCCCACCGGGGCCGGGGTTCCTTTCGCTTGGACGGTGATCGCGAGCGTGCCGTATGTTCCTGGCTGCCCGCCCGCGTCGGCGGGCTTCGCCATGTCATCGTGCGCCCTGGGGGTTTCCCGTCATGTCCTTCGGTACCCGATCGCTGCCTCCGCTCGGACCGCCCCCGGTCCGTTCGTCGATCCTGTCGCCCGGGGGCCTGGCCACCGCGCTCACGGTGCTCCTCGGCGTGTGCGCCGCGACCCGCGTGCTCATGGTGGTCGCCGGGGCCGACCGGTACGGGGCACTGGACGGGGTCACGGACCCGGATCCGTCCTGGGCGCTGTACTCCGCGGTGATGGGCATGACGCTGCTGGCGATGGTTCCCACCGCCGTGGTGTTCATCATCTGGTTCCACCGGGTCCGGGTGAACGCCGGCGTCTTCGCCCCCGACATGTTCCGCCGGGGCGCGGGCTGGGCGATCGGCGTCTGGTTCATCCCCCTCGTGGGACCGACCCTCCTCGCGTACGGGATCGCCGTGCGGGTGTGGACGGCCAGTGCGTCGAAATCGGCGCCCGGCGGACCCGCGTCCGGCTCCGCCTCGATGGCTCCCGTCGCGGCCTGGTGCGCCACGTTCGGCGCGGCCATGCTGACCTCCTTGGCCACCGGCCGGGTCGCCGAGGCGCGCACCTCCGTGCTGGTCGGCATGGCGTCGGACCTGCTCTACGCCGTGGCGGCGCTCCTCGCCGTCGTCTGGGTGCGCAGGCTCTCCGCGCTGCAGTCACGGGCGTGAACTCCGCCACAGCCGCTGCCGGGCCGGCCCGCCGCCCCTGGGGAATCCCGGGCCCGCGGACCTCCACCCGATTTTGCACCTAGTTGCAAAACAGGCCTCCCCTCGCTAGAACAGGTTCATCACCCCCGCGCGAGGAGGCGCCCCTCATGAGTTCCCAGAGCCGGTACCCGCACCTGCTGAGCCCCCTGGACCTCGGCTTCACCACCCTGCCGAACCGCGTGATCATGGGCTCGATGCACACCGGCCTCGAAGAGCACCAGGGCGGCTTCGAGCGGCTCGCCGCCTTCTACGCCGAGCGCGCCCGTGGCGGCGCCGGCCTGATCGTCACCGGCGGCATCTCCCCGAACGACGCCGGCCGCCCCTTCGAGGGAGGCTCCCGCCTCACCACCGAGGACGAGGCCGCCGAGCACCGGGTGATCACCGAGGCCGTGCACGCCGAGGGCGGGAAGATCGCGATGCAGATCCTCCACTTCGGCCGCTACGCCTACCACAAGGACCTGGTGGCCCCCAGCGCCATCCAGGCCCCCATCAGCCCCTTCGTCCCGAACGAGCTCACCGACGCCGAGGTCGAGGCCACCGTCGAGGACTTCGTCCGCGCCGCCCGCCTCGCCAAGCTCGCGGGCTACGACGGCGTCGAGATCATGGGCTCCGAGGGCTACCTGGTCAACGAGTTCATCGCCGCCGCCACGAACAAGCGCACCGACCGCTGGGGCGGCGCCTACGAGAACCGCGTGCGCTTCCCGCTGGAGATCGTCCGGCGCACCAGCGAGGCCGTCGGCGAGGACTTCATCATCGTCTACCGCCTCTCGATGCTCGACCTCATCCCCGGCGGCTCCACCCTCGACGAGGTCGTGCACCTGGCCAAGGAGATCGAGGCGGCCGGCGCCACCATCATCAACACCGGCATCGGCTGGCACGAGGCGCGCATCCCCACCATCGCCACCTCCGTCCCGCGCGGCGCCTACACCTGGGTCACCAAGCGGCTGATGGGCGCGGTGAGCGTCCCCCTCGTCACCAGCAACCGCATCAACACCCCCGAGATCGCCGAGGAACTGCTCGCCGACGGCCGCGCGGACCTGGTCTCCTTGGCCCGCCCCTTCCTCGCCGACGCCGACTTCGTCGCCAAGGCCGCCGCCGGCCGCTCCGAGACCATCAACACCTGCATCGGCTGCAACCAGGCCTGCCTCGACCACACCTTCAGCGGCAAGATCACCAGCTGCCTGGTCAACCCGCGCGCCTGCCACGAGACCGAGCTCGTGCTGTCCCCGACCCGGACCAAGAAGCGCGTCGCCGTCGTCGGCGCCGGTCCGGCCGGTCTCGCCTGCTCCGTCTCCGCCGCCGGCCGCGGCCACGCCGTCACCCTCTTCGAGGCCTCCGGTCACATCGGTGGCCAGCTCGACGTCGCCCGCCGCATCCCCGGCAAGGAGGAGTTCGAGGAGACCATCCGCTACTTCGGCACCCAGCTGGTGGAGTCCGGCGTCGAGGTCCGCCTGAACACCCGCGCCGACGTGGAGACCCTCCAGGGCTACGACGAGGTCGTCGTCGCCACCGGCGTCACCCCCCGCACCCCCGACATCGAGGGCGTGGACCACGCCAACGTCGTCAGCTACCTCGACGTGCTCCGCGACGGCGTACCCGTCGGCGAGCGCGTCGCGGTCGTCGGCGCCGGCGGCATCGGCTTCGACGTCGCCGAGTTCCTCACCGACAGCGGCGAGGGCGCCTCCCAGGACCCCGACGTCTACTTCCGCCACTGGGGCGTGGACACCACCTACACCGGCCCCGGCGGGCTCACCACCCCCGAGCGCCCCGCGCCGCCCCGCCAGGTCCACCTCCTCCAGCGCAAGGCCACCAAGGTCGGCAAGGACCTCGGTACCACCACCGGCTGGATCCACCGCGCGGAGCTCAAGCACCGCGGCGTCGTCTCCGTCGCGGGGGCCACGTACGACCGCATCGACGACCAGGGCCTGCACATCACCGTCGGCGGCGAACAGCACCTCGTGCCCGCCGACACGGTGGTCCTGTGCACGGGCCAGGAACCGCGCCGCGACCTGTACGAGGCCCTGCGCGCGGCCGGCGTCGAGGCCCACCTGATCGGCGGCGCCGACGTGGCCGCCGAGCTCGACGCCAAGCGGGCCATCCGGCAGGGCACGGAACTGGCCGCCGGCCTCTGACCGAAAGGGGATTGTGGCGGTCCGCCGGGACCGCCACAATCGCCCGGTGACGATCTCACCCGCAGACGCAGACAAGATCCTGACCGACAACTTCGCCCCCTGGGTGCTCGCCCTCGGACTGACCGTCGAGGAGACCGGGGAGCGGCACGCCGTACTGCGGCTGCCCTGGTCCGACGAGCTCGCCCGGGACGGCGGCGGCCTCTCGGGCCAGGCCATGATGGCGGCCGCCGACACGGCCACCGTCATCGCGATCTCCGCCGCCCGCGGGACCTACGGACCGATGACCACCGTCCAGCAGTCCACCAGCTTCCAGCGGCCGGTGGTCGGGGCCGACGTACTGATCCACGTACGGGTCACCAAGCTCGGCAAGCGGATGGCCTTCGCCGACATCACCCTGACCCCCGAGGGCGCCACGGACCCGGCGGCCACGGCCTCCACGGTGTACGCCCTGCTCGGCTAGCGCCCCTGGGCAGCACCCCCTCCGGGACCGGCGGAGGCGGGGCGAAAACACGTTGGCGGGTGGGGTACCGGCTCGCCTACGCTCGCGCCGACGGTCGACCACGAGGGCGGCCGGCGGGCACGGGGGAGCGGGACCATCTCGGCGGCATCCACACCACATGATCTTGTTCCGCCACTGCGGCGGAACAAGGACTTCACCGTCTTCTGGCTCGGCCAGGCGCTGTCCGTGCTCGGCGGGTCCGTCTCCCTGCTCGCGCTCCCGCTGCTCGTTCTCCACGCCACCGGATCCATCGTCCAGATGGGCCTCGTCACGGTCGTCTCCGGCGCCACCGCCATCGGCACAGGGGTGTTCGCCGGATACGTGGTGGACCGGGTGGACCGCCGCCGGCTCATGATCGTCTGCGATCTGGCGCGGGCCGTGCTGCTCGGCTCGGTTCCGCTTGTCTGGTGGCTCGCGGGGCCGCAGGTCTGGCTGCTGTACGTGCTGACCGCACTCGCCGCCGTACTGAAGACGCTGTTCGACGTCGCGTACGTGACGGCCATCCCCCAACTGGTGCGTACCCAGGACCTCACGGCCGCCAACGGACGGCTGATGGGCACCTTCGCCCTCGGGAGCCTGCTCGGGCCGGTCGTGGCCGGCTTCCTGACGGCCGGAGTGGGCGCCGACTGGGCACTGGCCCTGGACGGAGCCACGTTCCTGGTCTCCGCCGCGAGCCTGGGCTGGGTGAGGTTCACCGCGCGCCCGGCCGGCGACGGCGCCGACAAGGCCGTGGACGAGGCCGGGGGCGGGGCCGTGGACGTGGACGTGGACGGGGTCGCGGCGAAGGCCGGGGCCGGCGTGCTGCGGGAGATGTTCGTGGTCGGCTTCCGCTTCCTGTGGGGACACCCGCTGCTGCGCCCGCTCACCATCCAGCTCACCCTGCTGACCTTCGTCACCATGGGCGCCACCGACCTGCTGATCTACCGGGTCCAGCACGACCTCGGCCGGGACGCGGCCACCCTCGGCTACGTGATCGCCGTCAGCGGGGCCGGGTCCGTCGCCGCGGCCCTGAGCGCGGGCCGACTGCGCCGGGTCCTCGGCTTCGGCACGTGCTGGCTCGCCTCGATCGCGATGATCGCCGTCGGCGTGACGGTGACGGGCGTCAGCCGCAGCGTGCCGGTGATCGCCGCACTGGCCGCCGTCTTCATGTTCGGGATCACCCTGGGCGGGATCTGCACCATGACCCTGCGCCAGGAGGTGACCCCGGACCATCTGCTCGGCCGGGTCACGTCCGCGTTCTGGACGGTGCACAACGCCTCGGGCCCGGTGGGCGCAGCCGTGCTCACGCTGCTGGCCGCCCGCCACGGGGTCCCCGCGGTCAGTCTCGCGGGCGGGGCGCTGTGCCTGCTGATCCTGGGCGGTGGTCTGCTGACCCCGCTGCGCGGGAGCCGCGCGGGCGTGGCCGCGGCCGAGCCCGCCGCCCCGGACCAGGAGCCGGCCGCGGGGCCGTCGGCGCGCGCGTGAGCTGCCGCTCTGCGATCGTGGTCCCCAGGTAGCCGCACCGAGGAGCACACATGTCCGGACAGTTCGAGGCGAGTGTCGAGATCGACCGACCGGTGGAGGCGGTGTTCGCCTACCTTGCCGACGGACGGCACGACCCCGAGTTCAGCCCCCGCGTCCAGGAGATCACCAAGACCCCGGACGGTCCCACGGCCCTCGGCACGGTCTTCCGCAGCACGGTCAAGGACGCCGGGATGAAGACCGGCCGCGAGTTCCGCATCGTCGGCCTGGACGCACCGCACCTGATCCGCTGGAAGGAGCAGAGCCGCAACCTCGTCACCGCGGAGGGCGGCTACGACCTCGAACCCCTCCCCGGCGACCGCACCCGGGTCCGCATCTTCAACACCCTCGAAGGCCACGGGATCGGCAAGCTGCTCGTCGGCCTGGCCGTCGGCGCGGCCCGCAAGGACGCCCCCGACTTCGGCCGGCGCATCAAGGCGGCCGCCGAGGCGTCCCTCCCTCCCCGCTGACGCTTCGCCGGCTCGCCGAACTGGACCTGTGCATCCCCCTCAGGCCACGACGGACGCCGATCCTCCCGACGACGGGACAGGGGAAACGGGTGCGAGCGGATCCGGCAGGTCCTGCGCCGAGCCGGCTTCCACACCTCGACTACCACGGCGGACGGCCTGCGGGTGTGGGCAACGCCCGAGACGGAGCGCGAGGTGCTGGAGGTCGGGTACCGGCGCGCCGGCCCCATACCCCCGCCCCCCGACGCAAAGGGCCCGCATGGTGACGACGACCGCGCCGATCTCTCCTCCGCCGACGCCGGAGCACCGGAAGATCGGACACCGGCCTGGTCGCTGCCACCCGCCCGGCTCCCGAGCCACCGGCACGGGCCGCCGGCCCGGGATCCGCCCGGTGCGAGGCCCCATCGCGGAAACGGACGCGCGATGACCGCGGCCCGTCCGGACGACGCGCCGTCGACGCCGGCCGGTGAAGAACGCGCGCGCACCGTTCTGGGGATGCTGGGCGGTCTGCTGGAAGCCAGCCATCTGATGGCATGGGAGGACCTGGCGGGGCAGGTCGCCTCCCACGCTTCCGGCGCCGGCTTCGACGACGTGGCGATCTACCTGTGCGACATCCAGGAGGACGTGCTGACGCTGCTGGACGGCCGCCGCACCGGCGGCGGAGCGGGCGCGCCGAGCGGTGAGCGCGAACTGCCGGTGGCCACGACGATGGCCGGACGCTGCTTCCAGCTCGGCCGGGCGCTGCCGCAGACGACACAGGAGCATCCCGCGGTCTGGTGGATCCCGCTGCTGGACGGCACGGAACGGCTGGGAGTACTCAGGGCCCGGACTCCCGCCGAGGGTCCGGCCACCGCGGAGGAACTCGCCCGGCTCGCCACCCTGGTGGCCCTCCTGGTGGTCAGCAAACGCGGCTCCAGCGACGACCACGCCCGTCTCGTACGGACACGGCCCATGAACGTCGCCGCCGAGATGCAATGGCATCTCATGCCGCCCACCACCTACGCCGACGCCCGGGTGGTGGTGGGAGCCGTACTCGAGCCCGCGTACGAGATCGGCGGGGACGCCTTCGACTACGCACGCGCGGGCGACATCCTCCACCTGGGCATCTTCGACGCCATGGGGCACGACACCTCGGCCGGGGTCACCGCCAATCTGGCGGTCGCGGCCTGCCGCAACCACCGACGTCAGGGGATGGGCCTGATCGAGACCTCCGTCGCGATCGAACGGAGCCTGCTCACCGAGTTCAACCGGCGGCGGTACGTGACCGCGGTCCTGGCCGACCTCGACACCACCACCGGCACCTTCTCCTGGGTCAACCGCGGCCACCACTCCCCGGTGATCATCCGCGGTGGCCGCTGGATGGCCCGGCTCCAATGTCCGCCCGGCCACCCGATGGGAACCGACCTCGATCTGGAAACGGTCCTGTGCCAGGAACAACTCGAGCCGGGGGACCGCATCGTGCTCTACACGGACGGCATCACCGAGGCCCGTAACGCCGAGGGCCGGGAATTCGGGCTCGAAGGCTTCGTCGACTTCCTCATCCGCCAACACAGCGACGGCCTGCCCGTCCCCGAGACGCTGCGCCGCCTGATGGGGGCGATCGTGACACACCACTCCGGGCGCCTCGCGGACGACGCCACCGTGCTGGTCGCCGAATGGCTGGGCCCGGAAGGCGGACGGCTGTCGGCCCACCACCGGCTGGGCCTGCCCACCGCCACGCCACGCACGGAGCCGTGATCCGCCGCGTAGGTCCGTGAGCCCGACAAAGATCCGGAAGAGACGGCCTAGCGGCGGGGGGCGGAACGGGCGCAGTGCACGCACGTGGTCGCCGCCGGACGGATCTCCAGGCGCTCGGGCGGAATCGTCCTGCCACAGCTCTCGCACCGTCCGTACTCGCCGCGTTCGAGCCGTCGCAGTGCTCGGTCGAGCTCTTCGAGGTGCTCGCGGGCCTGCACCAGCAGGGCGGCGACGTGGGCCCGCTCGAAGGCGGTGGAGGCTCCTTCGGGGTCGTGCTCGTCGTCGACCGCGATCAAGGCGTTCGCCGCGACGATCCCGTCGAAGTCGCGGCCCAGCGCCGCCGTCCGCGCGAGGGTGTCGGCGCGATCGGCAGCCAGACGCGCGCGGGCGCTCGCGAGGACCGACGGGTCGCGCTCGTCACGGTCGTGCGGGGACGCATCAGCCATGCGTGGCACAACGCCGGCCCGCGACCCCCGATTCCCTGGTGGGCCGGGGCTCACCTGTCCGCCGCGCGGGCGTTGCGGGCGGGCGTACCGCGTGGAACGGTGCAGGGGCCACCCTCTCGAAACAGCGTGGCCTTCCGTGTCAGCCCCGCCGGGACGGGGGTAGGCGCGGCATGGAACCGGTTCGTCACGGCATGCCGACGAGCGGTGACCACCACACGCCGGAGGATCGAAGATGAGCAGCGACAAGCAGTGGAGCGAAGAGGTCGTGAGGATGCGCCGGGAAGCCGAGGCACTGGAACTGAGGGCGCAGCGGGCCGACGACGCCGCGGAACGGCAGCAGCTGATGGAGAAGGCCGTGGCCATCCGCGTGAGGTGCGAGGAGCTGGGTGGCCCGGAGAGCGCCACGATGGACCCCATGTAAGGGCGCGCGACGGGCCGGCGCGACGGGCGAGCGCGACGGGCCGAGCGCGACGTGTGCCGCGCGGGCTCAGGCGACAGCGTGTTCGACGGTGGAGAGCACCCGCACCAGCGCCGGCGACGCGGGGGCCGACGCGAAGCCGAAGCGCACGGGCGGGACGACGGGAGCCAGTGCGCCGAGGTCGGTCCCACCGAAGGAGGCTCGGGCGGTCACGATCGGCCACAGGCCGCCCGCCGCGTACCACTGGCGGCATCCGGGGCGGGAGCTGCCCCGGGTGCGTACGCCGGTCATCAGGCGGGCGGGCACGTCCGTCACGGCCGCCCACAGCGGCCGCCGAGCGAGCGGCCGGGGGACGGCCCGCAGGACCAGACCGAGGGCTCCCTGGCGCCCGACCCGAAAGCGCAGGTCCAGGGGTCCCGCCGCGACGTCCCACGCGCCGTCGCCCGTCCGCACGGTCACCGGGTCCGTCCGGACCTCGTCGAAGTGGTAGGTGCCGGCGATGTACTCCGCCGTCCGGGTCGTGGGCGCCACCAGGGTGCGCCACCCGTCGGCGCGCTCCAGCATCACGTCACTGAACGGCCCGAAGGGCGACCTCGGCCAGTGGCCCACGATCACCCGTGTACCCGACCCCGTGCCGACGGCGGCGATCCAGCCGTCGAACATCAGGCGTTCGCATCCCACGCCCCACCCGTACCCGTTCCACGGCCGCGGAACCCGCCCGGGCCGATGCTCGGGCAGGTTCCGCGGGTCGACCCGCGGGTCGACCGGGTCGACGCGTGGTGCTGCCGGTTGTCAGAAGCGTCCGGGCGTGGACGGGAAGGGCAGCGGCAGCGGCTTCGTGGGCGCCACCGAGTCGCGCCGCTCGGCGGCGGCCGGCGGGTTCTGGCAGGTCACGTCCTGGGCGGGCAGCTCGCCCGTGGCCAGGTACGCGTTCACCGAGGCGTTGGCGCAGGAGGTGGGGTCGAAGAGGTACACGCCGTGGCCCTCACCGCCCGCCGCCAGCACCATCCGCGAGCCCTTGAGGGCCTTGTGCAGGCCCTGGCCGCTCACCAGCGGGGTCTGGGAGTCGAACTCGTTCTGCACCGTCAGCACGTTCGCCTTCTTGTGCATCGGCGTGGCCGCCTCGACCGGCCGGTCCCAGAAGGCGCACGGCTTGATGTTGGACGCGAAGTCCCCGTACAGCGGGTACCTGGCCTTGTCCTTCACCGCGTCCCGCTCGTACTGCTCGGTGTAGCGGGGCCAGCTGCCGGTGTCCCCGCACGCCACGGCCCAGAACACGGCGGTGCCGTTGTCCGAGGCGGGCTCGTCCGCCGCGCCGCCGGTCAGCAGCCGCTTCAGTTCCGTCGCGGTGGTGCCCGCGGGCAGCGGCTTGCCCTCGGAGGCCGCCTTCAGGGCCACGACCATGGGGGTGGCCTGCGCCGGGTAGAAGAACACCGCCCGCGTGGAGCGGATCATGTCCCCGTCGACCTTCATGCCCTCGAACTCGAACGGCTCCTTGTCGGCGCGCGCCACCAGTTGCCAGAAGGTGTCGGACACGGCCTTCGGGGTGTCGCCCAAGTGGTACTCGGCCGATCGCTGCGCCGCCCACTGCGTCCACCGCGCGAAGGCGGGCTCGGCCTCGGTGGCCCAGACCTGGATCATGCCGCGCCAGATCCGCTGCGGGTCCACGCCGCTGTCGAGCACGAAGCGGTCCGTGCGGTCCGGGAACATCTGGGAGTACACCGCGCCGAGGTAGGTCCCGTACGAGTAGCCCAGGTAGGAGAGCTTGCGCTCGCCGAGGACCGCGCGGATCGTGTCCATGTCCCGGGCCGTGTTGCGGGTGGTGATGTACGGCAGCACCGCACCGGCCTTCTCCCGGCACTTGTCGGCGACCGTGCGCGCCCAGGTCACGTCGGAGCCGAAGCTCTCCGGACGGTAGGCGCGGTCGAAGTTCTGCTCGGCGTCGGTCAGTCCGCAGGTGATCGGACTGCTGGCACCCACGCCGCGCGGGTCGAAGCCGATGAGGTCGTAGCGCTCCCGTACCTCCTTCGGCATCGCCGCGCCCACCAGCAGCGGCAGGTCGAGGCCGGGGCCGCCCGGGCCGCCCGGGTTCAGCAGCATGGCGCCGTGCCGCTTGGCCGGGTTCTCGCTCTTGATCCGGGATATGGCGAGGTCGAGCGTGGGTCCGTCGGGACGCCGGTAGTCGAGCGGGACCTTGAGCGTCGCGCACTCGTACGAGGCCGGCTGCTCGGTGCTGCAGCGGTGCCAGGCGGGTTTCTGCCGAAGGTGGTCCGCGGCCGGGGTGGCGGAGGCCTGGGTGGCGGACAACAGGGGCACGGTGGTCGCGATGAGTCCGGCGGCGGCGAGCAGCGGTGCGAAGCGTTTCAGGCGCACTGAGCCGTTCCTTTCGGTGAAGTCGCTTACGCCTCCACCCTGTTGTACGTGGCGCCCGGCCGAATCATCCCGAAGGTCCGTGCTCTGTGCGCCTCACGAACGAGCCGACAACAGGACAGGTGGCCGACACGCCGCAGTCGGCCCCCGGTCGTGCTCCGGGGGCCGACGTGTGCGCGGTTCAGGAACGGCTCAATGACCGCCTTCCTGGCCGCCGTCGTGCCCGCCCTCATGCTCACTCCCGTGCTCGCCACCTTGGGTCGCGCCGGGGGTTTCACCGGGCGCACCGCCGGGCGTCTGGCCGGGCGTCTGACCGGGCGTACCGCCGTGCGCGTCACCGTGCGTGTCGCCGGTCTCCAGGGAGCCGCCGAGACGTCCGCGGAGGGCCGTCAGGGCCTCCTCCTTCGCCGTGGTGACGACCCATCGGTCGCCGACCAGATAGAGCCCGCCGTACATCCGGGCCTCGGTCAGCCAGGAGTGCAGCCCCGACTCGGCGGCGAAGGTGACCATGCGGTAGACGACCTCTCCGGCCTGGCAACCACCCTGGCGCAACTCCTCTGCCTCTACGTTCACTTCGGCGGTGCAGCCGATAGCCGTGGCGATCTGTTCGAGGGAGGTTCCGGGCGCCGCCGCCGCGGTCTTCGAGGCCGCGGCCGAGGTGTGCTGCGCCGCCGCCTTCGAGGAGCAGCCCCCGCAGAGCAGCGCTGCGACGCACACCGCCGCGAGGGCCGGAAGCGACGGGCGAATCCGCCGGATCCGGCGGGTGCGGCGGTCGGTGGACGGCATGGCGACCTCTCTGGCTGATCGGGGAGGGATCGTGGCGCCCGGGTGGGGAGGTACCCGGGCACCACGCGTTTCGGGGGCGGATCGGCGGGCCGCTGACAGGAGTTAGCCGACGACCTTCGCTTTCTTGCCCTTGTCGGTGATGGCGAACCAGAGACCCTTGTTGTTGTGCCCGGTGGTGTCGCCCGGTTCCTTGTCACCGGTGAAGGAGTAAACGGGCCAGCAGTCGATCGTCAATTGCTCGGTCCCGTCGGGCCGCTTCACCTTTCCAATCAATTCCGGCGCGATTCCGCTCACCTTGTTCTTGTCGACAGGCTTGGCGGGCTTCCAGGTGTCCGTGCAGGCGTCCACGCAGCCGATCTTCATCGGCCAGGCGCTGTCCTTGTCGAACCGGTAGAGCGTCTTGCCCTCCGCGTCCTCGACGAGGGTTCCGAGCTCGGGGTTCTGTACGGCGGTGAGCTCGCCGTCCTTCGCCGCCTCGGCCGGCTTCTCCTCCTTCTCCTCCTTCTCGGCCCCGGCCGCCGCGCCCTTGCCCGCCTTGGCCGGCTTCCCGCCCGGGCCCAGGACGTGCCAGGTGCCGCCGACGCCTTCGCCGAGCGCGTCGCCGGCCTTGACGTCCTTCGCGTAGCGGTACACGGGCCAGCCTGCGAGGGTGAGTTGCTTGGTGCCGTCGGACCGTTCGACGGAACCGAGGAGTGCCGCGTCGATGCCCGCGCTGACCGAGGCGTCGTTCGCGGCGACCGCGGGCCAGGCCGCCGAGCAGTCACCCTCGCAGTTGGACTTGGCCGGCTTCGGCGTGTCCTTGTCGAACCGGTAGAGCGTGATGCCCGCGCTGTCGGTGACCCCGGATCCCAGGCCCTGGATCTCGCTCACCTTCAGCTCGCCGGCCGGGCCGCTCTTGTCGGCGGAGCCCGCCGGGGCGGCTCCCGAACCGCTTCCGTACGGGTCTCCGTAACCGGATCCGGCTCCGACCTGTTTGGTGTCGCCCACCGGCTGGACCGCGGGTGCCTTTCCCCCGTAATTGTCGGAGCCTCCGCATGCGGCTGTCGTCATCATCAGTACCGCGACCGCCGACCCGGCGAATATCTCACGACGCTTTATCTTCACGATCTCTCCTTCAGGTTCGGGTTCCGCGTTCCTTGCCCCCGGTAATTGATACGGGGCCGGGAGCTGCGGAAGCGGATATCGCCGGGAATTTGTCAGATCGCGCCAACATTGAACCCGGCGCATTGGTTCAGTCCTGGATGCGCAGCGCGAGGGCCGGGCAGCGGCGCACGGCGCGCAGCGCCTTCTGACGCTGCGAGCGGGGTACGACCATGGACGCCTCCGCGGGGAAGCCGTCCAGGTCCAGGCGGACCACATCGGGCAGGACGTCCACGCACAGCCCGTGGCCCCGGCAGAGGGTCCAGTCGACCAAGAGCCGCTCCGGGCTCTCCTCGTCCTCGAGCAACGGAAGGGCGCCCAGCACCCGTCTACCGCAGCCGCTGCCGAGCGCATGGTCGCGGAACTCGTCCGGGAAGGTCCTGAGCGCCGAGGCGACGAAGTTCGAGGTGCCGTCCGGATGGCTGCACGCACCGCGCTTCAGCACCGCCTTCATCCGCAGCTCCAGCATCTCCAGGGCGGCTCTGCCGCCGCCCCGGATGGCGTCGTCCAGTACGTCGGCGATGGCGGGCAGCCCGCGTACGCAGGGACCGCACTGGCCGGCCGACTCCTTGGCCAGCCAACGGGTCACGCGGGCCACTTCGCCGGCCGGGCAGGTGTCCATGGGCAGCGGCAGCACCGCTCCCGCCCCCAGCCGCGCGCCGAGCCGGTCGAGGGACTCGCGCGATATCTCGGCCGCACGTGCGTTGGTCGGAGTGAGCCATTTGCCGTGATAGCCGCCGACCAGGACGCCCTGGCCCGGATCGGTGCCGCACAGTTCCAGGATGTAGGAGAGCGCGGCACCGCTCGGCGTCTCGACGACCGTGTTGCCCGCCACTGTCAGCATGATGGTGCCCGGCTCGCTGGGCAGGCCGGTCGCACGGAAGTCCAGCGCGCCGAGCCGGGCGGCGACGGCCAGCTGGGCGAAGGTCTCGGTGTTGGAGAACAGGGTGGGCACGCCGTTCAGACCGCGGTCACTGGTGCGCACCTTCTGGCCGGAAGGCAGCGTCGGGCCGCCGTTGAGGCCGTTCACGTGCGCCGTGCTCTCGCCGGTGACGAAGCGCTCGGGGAGCCGGGTGATCTGCACCCGGCGCCCGGCCGGCCCGCGTTCCGCGACGGCCTCCCGCAGCGACTGCTCCACGTCCCCCCGGGTGACGCCCACCACGACGTCCTCGGAGTTCAGCGCGGCGGCCGCCAGCAGGGCCCCGTCGAGCACCAGATGGGGGGTGTGCAGCAGGAGAGCGGTGTCCTTGAGACAACTCGGTTCGCCCTCACTGCCGTTGACGACGACGGCGGTCTGTCCGTCCCCGGCGCGTGCCGACCGCATCACGGAGCGCAGTTTCTTGGCGAACGGGAAGCCCGCCCCGCCGCGCCCGCGGAGGTCGATGTTCTCGGCGAGGTCGACGAGCTCCTCCGGCCGGTAGCGGGGCATCTGGCCGTGCGTCGTCAAATGGGCCACGCGGTCGAGCCGCGCGGCCTGGTCGAGCCCGGCCAGCAGCCGGGGAGCGCCCACACAGCCGAGGCTGGGGCGCGTCTCACCGCTCACAGCCACTGGTCCCGGCTGATGAGCGTCTCGGCATCCGCGGCTCCGCGAGCCCGGCTCGGAGCGTAGACGGCGGTGCGCGGAGGTTCGTTGCTCAAGGGCGGTCGGTTACTCAAGGCCGGTCGGTCCGGTTGGGACGGTTGGGCCTGGTTCGCGGTCACGGCTGCCGCCGCGGGGCGTGAGCCACGCCTCTGTCGGGGCACGCCGCCCTTGACGGGTGCCGGCGCCACGGGCTGGGGGACGGGCGGCACGAAGACGGCCGCTTCCTGCATCCGGCTCCTGACCCGGAACACGAGCACACCCACGATGCCGAGCAGGGCCAGCGCGTACGCGGACGTGACCCAGGGGGCGGCCGCGCGGCCCGACTTCAGGCCGTGCACCAGGGAAGCGCCCCAGGCCGGATAGGCGGCGAAGTGCAGGACCCGCCACCACGCCGAGCCGCTCCTGGTGTTGAACACGCTGCGCACCGCGCCGGAGATGGCCACCGCGATGAAGAGGTATCCGGCCAGACTGCCGAGCCCGACCAGGACGGGCCGGGTGGCATCCGTGAACGGCACGGCCGCGGAAGCCGCGGTCGTCCGCTGTCCCGCGACCTTGATCCAGATGTGCAGGGCGAGAAAGAGGAGTCCTGACACGGCGAGGCCGCGGTGCGCGCCCTGGGCGAGCAGCCGGTGTCCCGAACCGAGGACGACCCGGTCCGTCGCGGCCAGTCCCCATAGGACGGTGGCGGTGAGCGAGACGAGCGAGAGCACGCCCGCTCCGAAATCGAGGAAGGCCCAAAGTTGGGTGAAGGCGCCCGCGCGGGCAGCCACGGCGACGAGCACGATGGCCGCGCCGACGGCACAGAGCACGCCGCGGCTCAGCCTGCCTTCCTTGGGGAGGAGGGAGGGCCGTCGGACGGCCCTCCTTCCGGCAGCCGCAGCCGCAGCCGAGGCATGGCGGTTCTTGCGGCGGGCCCTGTGTGAGCTGGGCCTTTGAGGCTGGGGCAGGGGCATCCAGGTCTCCTGTGCGCCTGGGTATACGAGCACTCCACCTGGCGCTCGTTACCCGGGGGTCGTTGTCGTCGTACCCGGCAGCGCTGTGAAACTCCGCGCCGGCCGAGGGAACTTGGGGCCGGAGTGCAGCAGCATCGTGGAGCTGCACAGCAGCTCCACAGGATTTATCGAAACGTGATAATTTCTCGCACCGCGTCTCCGACGCTACGAACAACACCGGAAGATTCCCCTCCAGCGGGGGTTGCGACAGGCCACCGCACTGACCGTCATCTACGCGTCCCAGACGGTAAAGACACGGCAAAACAACGGGACCGTAAGTGGTCGGACCTCTCCAGGAGGGAGTACGAGGGCCGCAAAACCCGCGTCAGACACGGATGTTGGCGTGAGGGGCAACCTCGGCGGGCTTGTCGCTCTTCCCCCTGACAAGCCTCACCCCGGCACGAACGAGGAAAACGATGTGTGAACTTCTGAACCGCATCTGGTCCCGCCCACGTGGCGAGTGGACGCGCGTCCTGCGTAGGGAACTGCCCTCGCTGGCCGCCGAGATAGTGGAGGAGCTTCTGCATGGAATTCCGGAATTTTCCGCACTTATCGATGACAACGATGCCATTGATGACGAGTTGTTCCGGCAGCGGGTGGAAGAGGCTCTCCTCACCGTCCTCGGCTACCAGGAACAGCCCCGGGAACAAGCACCGGACGAGCATGATGAACAGGCCGAGAGCGAGGACGAGATCGAGAACCAGGTCAAGATCCAGAGCCGGCTCGACAGCAAGGTCGAGCACGAGGTCGAGGTCGGCATCGCGGCCAGGCACGAGTGCGAGGTCACGCACGAGGGCCGACACGAAGGTCTTCGCGAGGAGACCGGCGACCAAGGCCTCCGTGGGGGCCGCCTCCGCGAGGTCCGCAACGAAGGTCTGCGCGAGGCCCGGCACGCGGGTCTGCGCGAAGCCCGGCAGGAGAGCCGGCACGAGACCCGGCACGAAGCCGTCCGCGAAATAGATCGGGCGCGGCACGACCTCTTCAAGACCCTCACCGATGACAGGGACGCCTCCGAGATGTCCCTCAGCGAGCTCGCGGAGGCGGCCGGCTGGCCTCTCCCGCTCGCCGTCCGGGCGATCGTGCCCGCCACGCCCGGCGAGACCCAGCAACTCGCCGCCGTACTGGACCACTGCCTCGTGGGCATGTTCGCGGGCCGTCCGTGCCTGCTCGTCCCCAGCCCCGAACCGGACAACCGCGCCCCGCTGGAACACCTGCTCCGCGGCCGGTTCGCGGCCGTGGGCCACGCCGTACCGCTCCGCGACACGGCCTCCTCGCTGCGCTGGGCCCTGCGCCTGGCCGCACTGACACCGGCTCGTCCCGGTGTGGAGGCCAGGCCCGTCTTCGTGGACGACCACCTCTCGACCCTGTTGCTCCTCCAGGACGAGCCCCTGGCCCACGCGCTGGCCGCCCGATGGCTGCGACCGCTGGCCGACCTGACCCCCCGCCAGAGCGAGCGGCTGGAGGTGACGCTGCTCGCCTGGCTGGAGGGCGGCGGGGCCCCCGAGGCCGCCAAGGCGCTGAGCGTCCACCCCCAGACCGTTCGGTACCGCATGCGTCAGCTGGAGAAGCTCTTCGGGACCGGCCTGCGTGACCCCCGTACCCGGTTCGAGCTCGAGATGGCGCTGCGCAGCCGCCGGCTGATGGCCCAGGTCCGGCGTCAGCACTCCCGGGTGGGCCGCAGGGCCGCCCGCGTCATCCAGGCCGACTTCACCCCCGTCGTCGTCGGACGCATGGCTCGCGTCAACGGCCTCTGAGCCACGAACAGCCCGGCCCGGCCCCGTATCACGGGGCCGGGCCGGGCTGTTGTGTGTGGATGCGTAGGTCATGGGAGCGTCGTGTCCTGTCCGCGCCGCGGGGTCGGGCGCTGCGTCGTGCGGTACGCCGTCGGTACGGGCGCCGTGTCGTGGGGTACGCGGTGCGGCCGGCGCCGTGTCGTGCGAGACGCCGGAGGATACGTCGGGGTACAGGCCATGGGGCATGTCGGGGGACAGGCCATGGGATGCGCCATGGGACACGTCGTGGGATACGCCGTGGGTCACGCCGTGCGGCCGGCGTCGTGCCGTGGGGGGCACGCCGTCCGGCCGGTCTCGTGCAATACGTACGCCGCCGGGACTCGGCGGCGGCGTACGTATACATGCGGCGGTGTCGGCCCGAAGTCGGCTTCGGGCCAACACCTGTCCCGGGCCGGACGCCGGGGATGGGGGAGTGGGCGTCCGGCCCGGGAGCTGAGGGGGAACCCCCCCGCTGCGGGGGTCAGCGGCAGTTCTGCCCGTTGTTGATGCAGTTCACGGCCTTGTTCATCAGGCCGTTCGACATCACGTTGATGAAGTCGTCGTGGTCGGTCGCCGGCTTGTGGAGCTGCTCGGGGAAGCTGTCCACGGCGAACCGGGCGCCGGGCGCCACCCCGTAGGTGAGGCGCATCACCAGCTGCGGGATGGCCTTGAAGCCCTTCTGGCATTGGCCGTTCTTGTCCGCGAAGGCCACGTGCGTCCGGTGGTTGGCGCTGTCGATGTTCTTGCCGTCCCAGCAGCTCTGGAAGTTGAAGGTGCGTACGACGTCGCTGCCCTTGGGGCAGACCGGGTACTTGTCCTTCAGCTGGCGGTTCTCGAATCCCGTGCAGCTCCACGAAGCGTTGGCGTTGGCGTTGCCGTTGGTGAAGGCCTTGGCGTCACCGGTGATGATGCGCATGAAGCGGGGCATCGCCGTGACCTTCCCGACCGGGCTGCCCTTGAAGGTGATCGACACCTGCTTCGGCTTGAGGATGGTGCCGACGTTGCCGTCCTGGCCGCCGCCGGGGGCCTTGGCGTCCTTCTCGACCTTGCCGTCGCGCAGGCGCAGCACGGGCCAGTAGTAGGCGGACTGGTCCCCGTTGCCGCACGTGGTGCCGGACGCGGCGAGGCTGCCGTTCGTGGAGAACGCGTCGGTGGTCTTGTTGCCGACGTAGTCGTGCATGTGGTGGGCGCCGTTGGAGACGCCGGGGGCGACGATGACGTTGTCGGGGTTGAAGTGGTTGTTCTCGTTGCGGCCGCACTGGGAGGTGAAGGAACCCTTGGAGGCGTTCCCGGCCTGCTGGGGGTTGCGGACGTTCGGCTTGATCTTGGTGATGTTGACGAAGTCGTTCTTCGCCGGACCACCCTTCTTCGCGGCGGCCTGGGCGACCGCGCCCTGCTCGCCCTTGCTCGCGGCGTCCACCTTGGCGTCGGCCGCGTCCGCGGCGGGTGCGTCCTTCATCGTGCACGCGCTCAACGACTTGATGTCCGCCTGAGGCTGTCCCGCCCGGCCCATCGCGTCGCTCATGCCGTTGATGGTCTGGTCGCGCTTCTGCTTCAGTTCGCCGAGGAGGGCGTTGCCCTTGGACTGGCCTGCCGCGAGCTTCTTGTACGCGTCGGCCACCTGGTCGTCCAGTTTGGCGAGGTTCGCGTCGACCTCGGGCTTGGCCTGATCGGGGACCGCGGTGAGTTTCTCTCCCACGTCGGGGCAATCGATCGTCTGAATCGCCTGACCGTCCTGGCCGGCGGACGCGTTCCCGGCGACGACGGCGACCCCGCCACCGCCCAGGACGAGCGCGGATATCACGCCCAGGACCTTGTTCGACAGCCGTGGGCGTTTGTGGCCCTTTGCACTCATGCGATCACTTCACTTCGTCGGTTGGACATTGTCAGAGAGCGCGTCGAAGTCGACGAGTCCGGTGTCTTCGAGGACCGTGATGTGGTCCAGAACCGTGTTGTTGGCGGACGTGGCGAGGGCTCGGACCATGGAGTTCTTGGTCTGTGCCCGGATTCCGGCCAGCAGGGCGAACACCTTTCCGTGCGCTCGTCGCAGCAGCTGGACGAAGAGCCGTTCGTACTCCTCCCCACGTGCGCGGTTCATCTGGCCCAGCCAGTCCTGCTGCTGGGCGGAAGGCTGGTTGGGCAGGTCGACGCCGAGGGCCTGGCCCACCTGGATGACCTGCCGGTCCAGCTCGGTGTGGCCGTCGATCAGGTGCTGGCCGGCCGTCTTGATCGCCGGTTTGGACCCGCGCTGCTGGGCCTGGCGGCCGGCGGGCAGCTCCCAGAGCCCGGCGAGCCGGACCTTGCGGACGAAGTCCCGGTCCGCGGCGGTCAGCGGTCCGTAGGCCGTGCTCAACGTTCCGCCGCCGTCGTCGTCACCTGCCGGACCCGCCACGGCGGCCGCGGGCCGGCTGCCGAAACTGTCCACGGGGATCAGAAGCGCGATCAGTGTGAGGGCAAGGGCGGTGATGACCAGGCCGCTTCCGATCGTGTATCGCGTGGCCACCGACAAACTGCTGATGGATCTCCGCCGCAATGACGGCACTGTGCCTCCTCGCTCCAAGGGCCGGGAGGGGGTGGCGGGGCAGGAGGGTCCGCACGAACTGTGCGGTGCGCACCCGCATTCCCGGGGTGTCCCGGACGCTAGTGCCGGGCGCGGCGCCGAGGCCGTAGGACATCACCATCGGACAAACATCCCGGCGACCGCGCGGAAGGCTGATATCTTGCGGCGCGCCCGCACGTTCGGCCGCGTGGTGCCGTCGTGCCCTGTTGTGCCCCGTCGTGCCCCGGTCCGGTCCGACCCTGCCCGCGTGCCCGTCATACCGCGCGCGCCGCTCGCAGGCCTCGGCGTTGCGACCGGGCAGCCCGCTGCAACTCCCGTACCGGACAAGCCTGTTCATCGTGGTGGGCCGACGCGGGAAGGCTGCGGCCGCTCACGGCGCCCGCAGCCCTCCCCTCCTATGCATACGTCCGCCGGCGCGGCCGGCGGCTCAGGCGAGCGCCGTGGCCGCCGTGAGCATGCGTTCCCCGGCCCGCTCGTGCCGCGGCGCCGGGGGCTCCGGCGCCGGCTCCGTCGTCCGGGTGTCCGTCAGGAGCGCGATCAGGGAGGTACGGGCGCGGGCGACCCGGGAGCGGACCGTACCGATCGGGCAGCCGACGGCCGTGGCCGCCTCGGCGTAGGACAGGCCCAGCAACTGGGTCAGGACCAGGGCCTCCCGGCGCTCGGACGGGATCACGGCGAGCAGTTCCGCCAGCGCGATGCCGTCCTCGAAGCCCGGCACGTCGTACGGCTGGGTCTGCTCGGCCGCCGTCTGCCAGTCGCAGCGGTCGGAGAGTCTGGGCCGGGCGGCGGCGCGGCGCAGGCTGTCCACGACCGTGCGACGGGCTATGGACAGCAGCCAGGTGCGCGCGGAGGAACGGCCCTCGAACCGGTGCAGGCTCGCCAGCGCGCGCAGGAAGACGTCCTGGGTGAGGTCGTCGGCCGCCTGGGTGTCGGCGCTGAGGTAGGCCACGTAGCGCCAGACGTCGCGGTGGAGCGCGCGCACGAACCGGTCGGTCTTGACCGGATCGCCGTCGCGGGCGTCCAGCGCCAGCCGGGTCACCGCCGCGTCGGAATCGGGGGTACGCCGAGCCGGCCGGTCGCCGGCCGTACAGGAGGGGGTCGAGGAGGTCGACGGGGTCGACGGGGTCGTCAGGGCAGCAGTCATCGCCACAAGGTCCTTACGGGCAAAGGGAGTCCGGCGCCGCGAGCGGGCGGGGCCGGTGAAGGGTGCGGCCTGCCGAACGGCATGGCCGAGGCCCGAGGCGCGGTGTGCGGGTGCGAACGCGGTCGCGGTCGCGGCTCGGGGAACCAGCTGTCAAAGGACAGCGGTTCCCGCCGGCGGACCCCGTGAGGTGATGGCGTGGACGAGGAAGAGCCGGCGCGGCGCGCGGTTGTGGCGCCGGCGGCGGATGCGGACGGGTGGTCGGTGCGCGGGCACCACCGTACGGAGCAGCAGACGCAGTGGAGTCCACAGGCGTCCGGCGACGGCGCGCACCACACGGAAGGCGGCTCGCTCGCCGTGGGCGAGCCACAGCCCGCACAGCAAGGCGGCCAGCAGGTGCGCGGCCAGCATGCCGACCGGCGACATCGCGCCGGCCTCGTGCATCCCGCCCGGCAACGGCCCGCCGGTCGCACCGGTCAGGGTGGACGCGGCGTCCGTCGCCCCGTGCATGGCGTGGTGGGTGTGGGCGGTGGCCTCGGGCGTCCCGAGGCCGGTCGGCCGCGCGGTCCGCGCCATCGGCGCCATCGAGGACATCGAGGACATCTGCCCGGATCCGCTCGGCGCGGCCGGCCCGACGAGGGACTGGGAGAGAGCGAAACCGGTGTGGAGCACCGCCTGGACGGCGACGGCCGCCGTCGTGACGGCGAGCAGCCCGCGTTCACGTCCCGCGAGGGCCCACGCCGTGGCAGCCGTGCTCGGGAAGGCGACGGTCAAGGCCCACCAGGGCACCGCCGCACCGGACATGAGCAGGTGTCCGGTCGCCGCGAGCACCACGCAGAGGGCTGCGAACACCGCAGCCCGTAGCGCTCGTAAACAGCGGACCGGGTTCATGGAGGGCTCATCCTCGCACCGGCCTCCCGAGCCGCACATCAGGGTGCGCACTTCCGGACAAGTTCCCGCGTCCCGGCCTGTCAGGGCCGGGTCGCCCGCCTCGTGTGGTGCAGGGCACAGCGGAGGGAGGGAACCTCCCCGCCGCTCCATCCGACTGCCTACCCGCTCGGTCGAAGAGTTCAACGTCCTGGGAAGGGAGACTTCGTGACGGCGCAAGGGGCGGCCAGGGAGCCGGAGAGGGGGACGGCGAGAGGAACGGCTGCGAAGGGTACGGCTGCGGGGGCGGCGACCGCGTCGCCGACCGCGAAGGACGACGGTGCCGGGCGGCAGTTGACCGCGCTGCTCACCTGCGCCATGGCGTTCTCGATGCTCCAGCTGTTCCTCCTCGGGGCGCTGGGCCCGCGCCTGGTCACCGAACTCGGGGTGTCCCCGGCCGTGCTGGGGCTGACGACCACGATCGGTTTCGGGACCGCCGCCGTCCTGTCCCCGGCCGGCGGCCGGATCGTGGACCGGATCGGACCGCGCCGCTCCCTGGTGGTCCTGCTGCTGCTCTCGGCCGCGGCCCTCGCCCTGATCGGCGCCGCGCCCGGCCCCGGTCTGCTGCTCGGCACCGTCGCCCTGGGCGGCGTACCCCAGGCGCTGGCCAACCCGGCCACCAACAAGGCCGTGCTGCGTGCCGTTCCGCCCGCCCGGCGGGGCGCGGTGACCGGGCTCAAGCAGTCCGGGGTGCAGCTCGGCGCCTTCGCCGCCGGACTGCCGCTCGCGCTGCTCGCGGGCGGCATCGGCTGGCGGGGCGCTGTCTGGACCGGCGCCGGCGCCGCCCTCCTCGCCGGGCTGTGGGCGCTGCGCGTCCTGCCCACCGACCCCGCCCCGCCGCCCTCGGGGCCCCCTACGGCTCTCGTACCGCGGGGCATGGTGGCCTGGTTGGCCGTCTTCTCGCTGTTCCTCGGCGCCGGCATCGCCTCGGTCAACACCTACCTCGCCCTCTTCGGCGCCGAGCGCCTGGGGATGGGCCCGACGGCGGCGGCCGCCCTCGTCGCCGTACTCGGTGTGGCGGGCATAGCGGGCCGGGTCGGATGGTCGAAGGCGGCCCGGCCCGGGCGGGCCGAGTGGCTCCCGGGGTGGCTGGCGTGCGGGGCGCTGGGCGCGGCGGTGCTGCTGGCGGCCGCCCTGCTGGCCGGACCGCTGGTGTGGGTCGGCGCGATCGCCGTCGGCGTCTTCGCCGTCTCCGGCAACGCCGTCTCGATGGTGCTGGTCATGCAGCGGGCCGCCCCCGGCCGCGCCGGACAGGACTCGGCGCTGGTCGCGGCCGGGTTCTTCGGCGGATTCGCGGTGGGCCCGCCCCTCTTCGGCGTGCTCGCGCAGAGCGACCGGTACGGGCCGGGCTGGCTGCTGGTCGCGGCGGAGTTCGCGGCGGCGGCGGTCGTCGCGTTCGCGTGGGCCGTCCGGGACCGGCGGGGGGGCGCGGCATGAGCGCGGGCGGCGCCGAGCCGGGCCCGGCCCTCGCGGCCGTCATGGCACGGGTGGCGGTGACCGCCGAGTCGGTCGGCCCCCGCTTCCCGCTGTACGCCGATCCGGCCGACGGCCGGTGGACGACCACCGGCCGCGGCTCGTGGACCGGCGGGTTCTGGGCCGGGCTGCTCTGGCTACGGGCCCGGTACACCGGCGACGCCGCCGACCGGCGGGCCGCCGCCGCGTGCACGGCCCGCCTCGAACCATGGGCAGGGGCCGACACCGCCACCCGTGGCCTGATCTTCTGGTACGGGACCGCTCCGGCCGGGGACGACGCCCAGGCCACCGAGCTCCAAGGCCTCGCCGCCCGGGCCGTGCTGTCGGCCTACGACCACGAACTCGGGCTCGTGCCCTGGGGGGACGCGCTCGGCGGACCCCGCCTGCTCGCCCGCGTGGACGGCGTGCCCGGGACCGTACCCCTGCTGGCCGGGGCCGGACCGCAGGGCGCCGCAGCAGCCGCGGCCCACCTGAACCGCCACCTCGAACTGTGCCTGCGCGCGAGTCCCGGTGCGCCGGCTCCAGCCCTGAGCTTCGACGCGGTCGCGGGCTGGCAACCCCGCGCCGACCCGCCACCGGGCTGGAGCCGGGGCCGCGCCTGGCTGCTCCTGGCGGTGGCCGACGCCCTGCTCCGACCGGACCTGGCCCGGCCCGGCCCGGCCGCCGCCCGGCTCGACGCGGCGGCGGAACTCCTGGCGGCCGAACTCCTGGCGGCGGGCGGCGAGTCCCCGGCCGGCGGCCTCGTCCCGGTGGCCGAGGCGGGCCGCCCGGACGGGCCGCTCGACACCTCCGCCGCCGCGATCACCGCGGTCGCCCTGCTGAAACTCGCCCGGGTGCCCGGCCCGCGGGCGGCCGGATACGCGTACCGGGCCGAGGCGACCCTCCGCCGGCTCGCGGAGCGCCACGTCACCGGCCCGGACTCCGGGCGCCCGCCGGGGATGCTGCTGGACGGCTGCTACGACGCCGGGAAGGGGTTGGCCGTCCGGCACGAGCTCGTGTGGGGCGACTTCTTCCTGGCGCTCGGCCTCGCCGCCGTGCACGGGGTCGTCGACATCACCCGCGTCTAGACCGTCTCTTCCGGATCCTGTCGGGCCCGGCCCGCCCGGCACGGCACCTCATCCCCCCCCCGGGACTCGGTCCGGGGCGACGCCCAGGTTGTCGGGGCGCCCGAGTACGTCCGGTACACGGGCGCCCCTCCACCCGGGGCCCCGACGACCTGGGCCGTCCCTTTCCGTACGTGCCGGGGCCGACATCCACGGCTGCGCCCGGGGCCGGCGCCGCTGCGCCGGGCACCCCCTACACCCCCGGCGCGACGCCGTCCCGCCCGTACCCGCGCAGGACCCGGCGGGCCACCGAGGTGATGTGCAGCTCGTCCGGGCCGTCGAGGATGCGGGCGGCCCGGCCCGTGCGGAGGAGTCCGGGCAGCGGGGTGTCCGGGCCGAGCCCGGCGGCGCCGTGGACCTGGATGGCGGAGTCCGCGACCTGTTGGAGCATGCGCGCGGCGGCGACCTTGGCGAGCCCCACCTCCGTCCGCGCGTCCCGCCCGGCGTCGAGCAGCGCCACCGCCTCGTGCACCAGCGGGCGGGTGGTGCGCAGGGCCAGCAGGGCGTCGAAGACGTGACTCTGGACCAGCTGTTGGTCGGCGAGGGGCCCACGGGATCCGCTGCGGGTGGCGGCCCGCTCGCACATGAGGTCGAAGGCCCGCCGGGCCTGCCCGAGCCAGCGCAGGCAGCGCAGCGTACGGCCGAGCTGCAGCCGCTCACCGGCGATGGTGAGCGCGTCCCCGGGCTCACCGAGGAGATGGTCCGCCGGCACCCGTACCCGGTCCAGTTCGATCTCGTACTGGCCGCCCGCGCCGAGGACGGGGAGCTCGCGCACGACGCGGAATCCGGCCGACGCGGTGGGCACGAGCAGCAGCGACAGCCCCTCGCGGTCACCGGCGCTCCCACCGGTGCGGGCCATGACCGTCACCAGGTCGGCGCCCGCGGCGCCCGAGGTGAACCATTTGCGGCCGGTGACGAGCCAACTGCCGTCCGGCCCGCGCTCGGCCCGGGTAACGGTCCGCAGGGGATCGGTACCGGGGACGTCCGGCTCGGTCATGGCGTAGCAGGTCCGTATCTCCCCGGCGACCAGCCGCTTCAGGTACGCCTCGCGGACGGCGGTGCCCGCGTGCCGCGCCAGCATCGTCACGTCGAGCAGTGGGGCGGATCCCAGCGCGGCCGGACCGTGATCACTGGCCCCCTCCGCCTCGGCCAGTTCGGCGTACGCGCGGAACCCGAGCCCGCCGCCGCCCAGTTCCTCCGGGAGCGGCAGTGCCCACAAGCCCTCCTCCTGCGCCTGGCCGCGCAGTTCGGCCAGGGCCTCGGCCGCCGCGGGCCCACCCCCGTCCAGCACCGCCTCGCGGGGGATCACCCGGGAGCGGACGAACCGGTCGATCCTTCCTCTCAAGTCGGATGAACCCATGGCCTGTTGTGCGTCCAAGGGGTGGCCCGCGCCTGGATCCGTCACTTCTTTCCTCCTCGTTCGGGAACTCGCGGGAACCTCCGACCGACTCCCTGTCCGTGGAACTGGTCGGGCGCGGACGCTCCCGGGTTCCCCACATTCGGTAAGACCCGGGCGCAGGCCACCGCCGCGCCAGGAGAGGAGAGGCATGGCGTCACCAGCAACCACGCAGACGGTCCGGCCGCTCGACACACTGCGCTTCGACACCTCGGGGCCCCCGCAGATCACGAGCGTCATCGCCGACCACCTGAGGCTGCTCGGCGCACGGACGGACCGCCCCGCACAGGAGGGCGCGACCGCCGGCACCGTCGCCATCACCGACGGCACCCTACCCACCGGCGGCACCACGCTCACGGGCGGCGGTTTCGATCCGGCGCACGCGACCGCCACCTGGGCGGATCCCGCGAGCGGGCTCGTCGACGAGGCCACGGTGCAGGCCGCCACCGGCATCATGGCCGTGCACGGCCGGCGCGACGGCGGCCCGCGCGGCCTCGCCGTCGACTACGCGGCCACCGCCACCGGGATCCTGGCCGTACAGGGGCTGCTCGCGGCCCTCGTGGGCCAGGCCCGTGGCGGGGTGGCCCGCGCGGTCACCACGGGTGCGGACCGGGCGGGCCTGCTCGCGGTCTCCCAGTACCTCGCCGCCGCCGGGGCGGACGAGGGGGAGGCCGCCGAACTGGCCCCCGGAGGGCCGCCGTTCACCTCGGCCGACGGTGTCCTCTTCGAGCTGGAGACACTCGACCCGGGCGCCTGGGCGGCCTTCTGGAAGGCCCTGGACGCGCCCGCGGACGCCTTGCGGGCCGGCTGGCGGCCCTTCCAGTTCCGCTACGCCACCGCCTGCGCCCCCTTCCCGGCCGCCCTCCACCTCACCGCCCGGTCCCACTCCTGGGAGCGGATCCGGCGGGCCGCGGCCGCCTACGGCACCGAGGTGTGCGCCCTGCGCCCGCTCGCGGAACGGGCAGCCGAACGGGCGGCCGAACGCGGCGGCGCCGCCCCCTGGTCCCTGGCCCCGTCGGCCACCGGCCGCCTCACCGCCCGGTCGCACCGGCTGCCCGGCGCGGCACATTCCGGCGGGCCGTTGGCCGGGCTGACCGTACTGGAGGCGGGCCGCCGCATCCAGGCGCCGCTCGCCGCGCACCTGCTCGGGAGCCTCGGCGCCGACGTGATCCGGATCGAACCCCCGGGCGGCGACCCGCTGCGCGGCATGCCCCCGGCCTGCTCCGGTATCTCGGCGCGCTGGCTCGCCCTCAACCGGGGCAAGCGGGCCGTCGAGATCGACATCAAACGGGAGGGCGACCGCCGGCGGCTGCGGGAGTTGGCGGCCGGGGCCGACGTCTTCCTGCACAACTGGGCACCGGGCAAGGCCGCCGAGCTCGGCCTCGACTCCGCGGACCTCGCACGGGTCAATCCCGCGCTCGTCTACGCGTACACCAGCGGCTGGGCCGATCGGATCGAGGACGCCCCCATGGGCACGGACTTCATGGTCCAGGCCCGTACCGGCGTCGGCGAGGCCGTCCGTCCCGAGGGCGAGGCCCCGGCGCCCTCGCTGATGACCCTGCTCGACGTACTGGGCGGACTGCTCGGTGCCGAGGCCGTCCTCGCCGGGTTGTTGCTGCGCGAACGCACCGGTCACGGAGTACGGGTGGACTCCTCCCTGCTCGGCGCGGCCGACACGCTGTCCGCCCCCGCGCTGCGCCGGGCGGCCCGCGGTGAGAATCCCCGGCGGCCGGCCGGATTCCGCCTCCCGCGGGCCACGGCGGACGGCTGGCTCGCGCCGGCCGACGCCGACGCCCACGCCGTGGCCGCCCACGACCTGGGCGGTCTGTCCACGGCCGAGGCCCTGACCCGGCTGCGCGAGCACGGGCTGGCCGCGACCGCGGTCACCACCGAGCTGTCCGACCTGCACCACGACCCGCGCTTCACCGGCTCGATCAGCCGCGACGCGCACGGCGCCCCCGCAGTCCCCGACCCCTGGAGCTTCGTATGACCGCCGACAGGCTCGTACTGCACGACCTGCTGCCCGCCGAACTCCGCCGGTCCTGGGTGGTGGACGGGACCTGCCCCGACCTCGACCTCTACAGCCTCTTCCGGGCCCGCCAGATCGCCGACCTGCACCGCACGGCCGTCCTCGATGCCAAGGGCAAGCTCTGCTACACCGCGCTGGACCGCAAGGTCCGATGTCTGGCCACCGGCCTGCGGGAACTGGGGATCGGCCCGGGCGACGTGGTCGGTGTGCAACTCCCCAACGACCGCTTCGCCGTCATCGCCGATCTCGCGCTCGCCGCGCTCGGCGCGATCGCGCTCCCCTTCCCGGTGGGCCGGGGGGTCCTCGAAGCCGAGTGCCTGCTGCGCCGCGCCGAGGCCGTCGCCGTCATCGCGGCCACCGAGTACCGGGAACTGCGGCACGCGGCGGACCTCAGCACGCTCTCCGGGTCCCTCCCGGCCCTGCGCCATGTCATCGCCGCGGGGCCGGTCGCACCCGAAAGAACGATTCACCTGGCCGGGCTGCTGCGCTCCGACCCCAGCGGATTCGTCCCCGCCCGACCCGACCCCGACAGCGCCGCACGCATCCTGGTGTCCTCCGGTTCCGAGGCCGAGCCGAAGATGATCGCGTACTCGCACAACGCGCTGGCCGGCGGACGCGGGAACTTCCTCGCCTCCCTCATCCCGGACCGCACCCCGCCGAGCTGCCTGTTCCTCGTACCGCTGGCCTCCGCCTTCGGGTCCAACGGCACCGCGGTCACCCTCGCCCGGCACGGCGGCACCCTCGTCCTGCTCGACCGCTTCACCCCCGAGGCGGCGATCGAGGCGGTACGTGAACACCGGCCGACCCACATCCTCGGCGTGCCCACGATGGTCCGCATGATGCTCGAACGCCTCGACGGGACGGACGAGGAGCTGCCCACCCCCACCGCACTGGTCCTGGGCGGGGCCCCGCTCGACGAGACCACCGCGGCCGCCGCCGCGAAGGCCTTCGGCTGCCCCGTGGTGAACCTCTACGGCTCCGCCGACGGCGTCAACTGCCACACCGGGCTCGGCAACACGGTGCCGCCGACCGACGGATCCGGGGTCGTCGCCGGCCACCCCGACCCCCGGGTCGCCGAGATCCGCATCGCCGACCCGGACACGCACGAACCGCTGCCCGACGGCGCCGTCGGGGAGATCATCTCGCGCGGCCCGATGACCCCGCTGTGCTACGTGGGCGCGCCCGAGCTGGACGCCCGCTACCGCACGCCCGACGGCTGGGTCCGCACCGGTGACCTCGGGTACCTCGACTCCGACAGCGTCCTGCACATCGTCGGCCGCCTCAAGGACATCGTCATCCGCGGCGGTGCCAACATCAGCCCGGCGGAGGTGGAACGCGAACTGACCGCGCACCCCCAGGTCCGCGACGTGGCCTGCGTCGGCGTCCCGGACCCGTTGATGGGGGAGCGGCTGGCGGCCTGCGTGGTGTCGCGCGGCGGGCAGCCGCTCACCCTCGCCTCGCTCGGCGAACACCTCACCCGGCGCGGGCTGGAACGGAACAAGCACCCCGAGCGGCTGCTCCTGCTCGCCGAACTGCCGCTGACGGCGGCCGGCAAACCGGACCGCGCGGCCCTGCGCGAGCGCCTCGCGGCGACCGGCGAGGCGGCGCCGCCGCTCGCACAGGCGGGCTGAGGGAAGAGGGCCCGGCGGCAGGCTCCTGCCGCCGGGCCCCACGGACGGACGAAGCCCGCCTCACGGCCCGGGCCGCAGGTACCGGTCCCAGATCAGGGCCTTGCGGTACGGGCCTTCCCCGTTCCCGTCGTACTGCGACTCGTCGAAGGTGACCCAGTACGCCAGCTCGCCCGCCCGGGCATGAGGGTGCTCGACGGGCTCCGGCGCGCCCATGTCGTCGATCGTGCCCAGGAACTCGTTCCGCCAGGGTCCGTCCCAGTCCGGATCACGGACCACGACGACCCGACTGCCCGCGGGCAGTGCATCGGACGGCCGGTCCTGCGGCAACGGCCGCCCCATCAGCTGCTCGACGGCCGCCCGGTCACCCACGCACGCCGCGCCGGAGGAAGAGGAAGAGGAAGAGGAAGAGGAAGAAGGGGAGGAAGAGGAGGAAGTACCCATCCGCCCACCCTCCCCACGCACGGCCGCCGCCGCCACCGGTTAACGGCAGTCATGGGCCGGAGGCAGTGGCTCGGGTCGATGATGATCACGACCTCCGGCACCGCCCATGGTGGCGGAGCGCCCCGCGGAACGGCGAACCGGTGCACCGGGAAATGGCCGGTTCTCGTCTGGGCTCGCGCGAGCCGCGGGGCGACTCCTCAGCAGCTGATCATCAAGCGCCCATGGCCTTTTTCAGCTCGGCCGCGGCGTTGCGGTAGACCGTCAGCAGGTCCAGGTCCTCCCCCGGGTAGTTGACGATTTTCACCTGCTTGGCGCCGGAGTCGGGCAGCACCGTGCCGGTCGACATGTGTGCGTTGTCCAGCACCAGCTCCGGCTTCTTGGCGGAGAGCTCGGCCAGCTGCGCGGGGGTCACGGCCTCGGGCCCGTACGTGCCCACCGGGGTGGCGCCGGCGAGCTTCGCCGACCACGCGGTGAAGACCTGGGTCACGACCGACGGGCTGCGGCCACCGGGCCACCCGGCCTGAACCTCCTTGTTCAGCTTCGTGTACTCGGTGTCGAAGCCGGTCTTCCACTGCGCGGCCGCGTCCGCCGTGCCGAAGAGCGCGCCCAGCTTGTCGACCTCGGCCTTGACCTTGTCGGGGTCGTTGTCCAGGTCGACCTCGACCAGCTTCGCCTTGGAGCCCGCCGCCTCCTTGATCTTCGCGGCGTACGGCTCGAAGGGCGCGTACAGCACGAAGTCGGCCTTGGCCACGGCGGCGAGGTCCGACGGCTTGGGGTCGTAGTCCGGGGCATGGTGGACGGACTGCGGCACGATGACCTTGACGTCCTCGGCGCCCGCCGCCTTCGCGAAGGCACCCTCCCAGGTGGTGGTGACGACCACGACCGGCTTCTTGCCCTGCGGCCGCGGGCCGTTCTCGGACTTCGTGTCCTGGGGTGAGGGATCGTTCCCGCACGCGGCGGTCAGGAGGAGGGCCGCGCTCAGTGCGACGAGGGAAGAGATACGGACGCGGGTGCGCGCCATGAGCTGATTCTCCGTTCGGGTATGAAATGCACCGCGAGGACCAGTGCCCCCGCGGTCAGGACGAGGACCGGGCCGGGCGGCCAGTCCAGCCACAGGGCCAGCAGGAACCCCGTCAGATTCACCGCCACGCCGATGCCGACCGCCCAGAGGGTGATCGACTTCAGGGAGCTGCCCAGGCGGCGGGCGGCGAGTGCGGGCAGCAGGGTCAGGGCGTCGACGAGCAGGGCGCCGGTCAGTTTGATCGCCCCGGCGACCGCGATGGCGACCAGGACCAGCAGTGCGGACGTCAGCGCCCGCACCGGTACGCCGGAACACTGGGCGAGCTCGCGGTCGTAGAGCAGGAGGCCGATCTCGCGCCGCCGCCACCAGAACAGGCCCGGTACGACGACGGCCAGCACCCCCAGGACCACGAGGTCGGCCGAGCCCACCGACAGGATCGACCCCCACAACAGGGCGAAGGCTCCGGAGGCGTTGACTCCCGACACGGCGAGCAGCAGCAGCGCCGCCGCGATGGCCAGGCTCATCAGCAGGCCCATCGCCCCGGACAGGCCGTCCGGGGTCCGGGCGAGCGGGGCCACGCCCGCGCCGGCCAGCGCGCAGGCCACCAGCGCGCACAGCATGGGGTCGAGTCCGGTGAGCAGGCCGACGGCGATGCCCAGCAGGGCCACGTGCATCATCGCGAACCGCACCGGCATGATGTCGAGTCCGACGATGACCACCCCGATGACCGGCAGGCCGATCGCGGCCAGCAGCAGGGCCACGCCGGCCCGTTGCACGGGGAGCAGTTGCAGCAGCTCGCCGAGGTCGGCGCCGGCCAGGTTCACCGGACCTCCCGCAGGTGGCCGGCGGCCATCTCCAGTACGCGGTCGCACCGGTCGGCGAGCGCCCTGTCGTGCGTCACCACGATGAGGGTCACCGGCAGGGAGGTGAGGACGTCCGCGGCCTCCGACTGTCCGTCGAAGTCGAGGGCGGCGGTCGGCTCGTCCGCCAGGAGCAGCTCGGCTCCCGCCGCGATGCATCCGATCGCCCGGGCGAGGTACATCCGCTGCAATTGGCCGCCGGAGAGGGTGTGCAGGGGCCGCCCGACGAGCCGGCCCACACCGAGCCGCTCGGCGGCCTCGGCCGCCTCCGCCGGAGCGTTGCTGGCGGCCAGCAGTTCGGCGCCGAGCAGCGGGAAGCGGCCGGCGGCCGGCTTCTGCGGGATCCAGGCGCAGGCCCGACGCCGCCAGGCCCACTCCGCGGGTGACCGGCCCTCGCGGCCGCCGACGCGGATCGAGCCCGTCGTCTGGCGGTGCAGACCGAGGACGGCGCGCAGCAGTGTCGTCTTGCCCGAGCCGTTGGTACCGGTCAGGGCCACGCGCTCACCGGCGGCGATCTCCAGATCGACGGCGGAGACGGCCTCCACCCGGCCGTGCCGGCACACGACCTCCCGCATGCGCACATCCAGCCCGCCCATCCGTTGCCTCCTCCGCCACGCGGGAAGGCGAGGATCCGCCTCCCACGGGGGAGTAGTCGGATGGGGAAGGCCCCGGGTTCCCGGCGGTCCGGGGTCGATCTCGTGCGCTTTGATCGGCCGGAACGGACGGGGCGCCGCGGGCGATGGCCGGGAGGGACTCAGACCGGGTGGCCGGCGGCGTCCGTGTGGTCCTTCTGGCCGGAGAACTTGTTCAGGAACACGTCGTAACGGCCGTCGGGGCGCCGGGTCATGGTCGCGCCGTCCTGCCAGATGCCGTTCTCGGGCCACCACTGGCTGCCGTAGGCGTCGCCCTGGTTCTGGTGGACGTTGTGCACGCCCAGCCCGGTGTCGAAGGGCTCGCCGAAGACCAGGATCGACCGTCCGACGGTGAGGATCGGCTCGAAGGCGGTGGCGGCTTCGAGATTGGAGCCCGAGGTCCAGGGCGGGGACGACCCCAGCAGCCGGTCGAGGAGTTCGCCGAGCGGCGCGGGCAGCCATCCGGGCCGGTTCCAGCGCCTGCGCAGGGCGGGATGGCGGATGTAGTCCAGGGCTCCGGATCCGGGCGTGCGGGCGAGTTCGTGGTAGCCGGGTGCCAGTGCGGCCACCGGGCCCAGGGCCGCCGCGTCCACGGTGAAGACCTTCCACTGCACGCCGGTGTCCGAGTCGTGGCTGTCCACGTCGACCGCGCACTTGTACCGCCCGTCCGGGGCGTCGACCCGGAGGTTGACGTGGAACCAGGCGCCTTCGTCGTCCGGGGTGTCGCGGAAGTGTTCGTGCAGGGTTCCGGCCAGTACGCCGTAGCGGTCGAATGGCATGTTCTCCAGTGAAGCACCGGGCCGGCCGGTCGGGTGGTTCTGGCGCGCGGGCGCGTGGAGGATCGCTGCCGGCCGGATCGGGTGGCCCTACGGTCGGTCCCGTGCGGCTCTTTCGGACCGCGCGAGGCGTCTACGTAAGAGGTCGACCATGAGTCTCAGCATCCGCAACCAACTCGCGGGCACCGTCACCGCCGTCACCGTCGGCGAGGCCATGGCGACGGTCAAGGTCCGGCTGGACGGAGGCCAGGAGATCACCGCCGCCATCACCGCCGACGCCGTCAAGGACCTCGGCATCACCTCGGGATCCGCGGTGAAGGCGCTCGTCAAGGCCACCGAGGTGGCCCTGGCCACCGGTCCGGTCGAGAACATCTCCATCCGCAACCAGATCACGGGCACGGTGTCCGAGGTGGCCGTCGGCCCGGCCATGGCCGCCGTGAAGATCAACGTGAACGGGGGCGGACTGACCGCGGCCGTCACCGCCGACGGCGTCCAGGCGCTGGGTCTGGTCCCCGGCTCCTCCGTCGTCGCGCTGATCAAGTCGACCGAGATCTCCCTCGCCGGCGCCTGAACGGGGAGCGCCGGCCCGGCGGTGCTCAGAGGCCCGGTGGTGCTCGGAGGCCGGCGGTGCTCGGAGGCCGGCGGTGCTCAGAGGTCCGGCGTCGCCAGGGCACCGAACCACACGTGCGTGACCGCGCTGACGTAGCGCGCCCCGCACCGGTCCGACGGGACCACCAGCTGGGCCCCGGACTCGTCCAGGTCCGTCCCGTCCAGGCGGGTGGCCAGCAGCACCGGACTGCCCCCGAAGTCGGCGTCCAGTTCGGCCCAGGCGAGGACGCTGTGGTGGCCGTCCCCGCCGCTGACGGCCAGGAGGAAGCGCGACCGGTCCTTGCGGCGCCGGGCGTCGAAGGCCGGCCCCGCGCTCGCGACCACGTCACGCAGCAGCACGCCCTCGAAGACGTGGTGCTGCGGGCCGTTCGTCGCGCAGTCGAACACCACCTTGGCCCGGTGCTGCTTCCATTCGCGCAGGTCGGCGACGCTGAGCAGGGCAGGGCGGTCGAGATCGCCGTGCAGCATGAGTTCGGCCATACGAGTCCGATTTCCAGATCTCGTGGTCCCGGAAACGTATCTGCCATCCTTATCTCACTATGTGAGTCGCATATGAGCCTCCCTACTCCCTTGCGGCTTGCATTTTCTGCCAGACGACATCCCTCGTCACGGGCATCTCGGTGAACCGCACCCCGGTCGCGTCCCGCAGGGCGTTGGCGAAGGCCGGACCCACCGGGTTGAAGGGGCTCTCGCTCATGGACTTCGCGCCGAGCGGGCCGATCGAGTCCGAGGTCTCCATGAAGTGCACCTCCGTGCGCGGGATGTCCGCGTACTGCGGGAGCCGGTAGCGGCGGAACGCCGCCGTGGTGACCTCGCCGCGCTCGTTCACCCGTACCGTCTCGAAGAGGGTGGCGCCCAGCGCCTGGGCCACACCGCCCTCCACCTGGCCGCGGCACTGCATCGGGTTCATGACCTTGCCGGCGTCCGCCGCGTGCACACTGCGCAGGATCTTCATCTCGCCGGTGTGCGGGTCCACGGCGAGGCGGAACCACTGGGCGTTGAAGGCCACCGAGCGGGGGGAGCCGGTCCAGTGGCCGTCCGCGGCCGTCTCCTCCAGCTTGCCCTTGTCGTACGCGGCCTCGTACAACTCCTTGAGGGTGACGACCCGGCCCGCGCAGTCGAAGGCCTCGGGCCCCAGCTTGCACAGGTGGCGGGCCACGCCCGTGTGGCGGGCCGCGAAGGTCAGCAGGCGCTCGGCCAGCGAGTTCGCCGCCAGCATCACGGCCTTGCCCGCCACCACCGTGCCGGCCGAGCCGAACGCGCCGGTGTCGTGCCGGACGACGTCCGTGTCCGACTGGCGGATCGCGATCCGGTCCACCGTCGTGTTCAGGGCGCCTGCCGTGATCTGCTTGTGGACGGTGGTCGTGCCGTTGCCGAACTCCGCCGTGCCGACGGCGATGTCGTACGTGCCGTCGCGCAGCAGCGAGACCCGGGCGTCGGCGAAGTGGCCGCCCGGCGGGCCGGTCGCGATCATGGCGACGGCCGATCCGGTGCCGGTGAGCCAGCCCTCCGGTACGTCCTCGTGGCTGCGGTCCTCGGCGATGGCCTTGCGGACCACGTCCATGCACTGCTTCATCCCGTACGAGGCGATGAACAGGTCCTCCTCGTGGCCGATCGGGGTGACCAGGTGGTCGCCGGCGCCGATGACGTTCTTCTCGCGCAGTTCGAGCGGGTCCATGCCGAGCCGGATGGCGAGCTCGTCCATCACCGATTCGAGGGCGAAGAGGACCTGGCCGAGGCCGTAGCCGCGGAAGGCGCCGGCCGGGACCCCGTTGGTGTAGACGGAGTAGGCCTCCACCTCCTTGTTCGGCGCCTTGTAGACGGCGAAGGACTCGCCCACGCTGTGGAACATGACCGCCGGGCCGTGGTTGCCGTAGGCCCCGGTGTTGGAGACCACGCGGATGCGCAGCGCGGTCAGGGTGCCGTCGGCCTTGGCGCCGATCTTGACGGTGATCTTGAAGGGGTGGCGGGTGGTGGCCCCGTAGAACTGCTCGGCCCGGGTGAATTCGAGTTTCACCGGCCGACGCAGCTTCAGGGCGGCGAGGACCACGATGTCCTCGGTGAGCATCTCCTGCTTGCCGCCGAACCCGCCGCCCACGCGGCCCGCGACGACACGGACCTCGTCCTCGTTCAGGTCGTAGAGCGCGCACAGCGCCCGCCGGGTCAGGAACGGGGCCTGGGTGGAGGAGCGGACGGTGATGCGCTCGCCGTCGCCGTCCTCCTTGGGTTCGAAGTACGCGACGCTGCCGTGGGTCTCCAGGCTGGCGTGCTGCACGCGCTGGGTCTGGAAGGTCTCCTCGTGGACGACGTCCGCCTGCGCGTACCCCTCCTCCATGTCGCCGATCGTGTTGTGGACCTCGCCGCACAGGTTGTTCTCGGCGCGGAAGATCCCCGACTCGGGACCCTTGGGGTGGAGGACGGGTGCGCCCGGAAGCATGGCCTCCTCCGGGTCGATGACGTACGGGAGCTCCTCGTAGGTGACCACCACGCGGCGGCAGCCCTCCTCGGCGGCCTGCTCGCTGTCGGCGACGACGGCCGCCACGCGCTGCCCGACGAAGCGGACCACGTCGTCCAGGACGCGGGTGTCCATCGGGTCCTCGGTCGGATGCTCGTGCCGGGCGGACGAGTAGAGCCGGTCGGGGGAGTCGTGGTGGGTGAGGACCGCGTGGACACCCGGGACCTGAAGGGCGTCCCGGGTGTCGATGTCGACGATCCGGGCGTGCGGGTGCGGCGAGCGCAGCAGCTTCATGTGCAGCAGCCCGGGCACCTCGACGTCGAAGGTGTAGCGGGCAGTACCGGTGACGACGAGGGGTCCGGCGGGCGCGCCCAGGGACCTGCCCACCGCCTGACCGGCCTCCGGGGCCTCGGTGTGCTTGACCCCGCGCACGGCGTCCTCAATGGCCCGGTAGCCCGTACAGCGGCAGATGTTGCCCTTGAAGGCGCGCGGCAGGTCCTGGAGTTTGCCGTCGTCGTGAGCGGTGCCCTCCTCCGCCTGGAGGGCGGCGGTGGTCATCAGGAACCCGGCGGTGCAGAAGCCGCACTGGAAGCCCTGGGCGTCCAGGAACTGCTGCTGCGCCGGGTGGAGTTCGCCGCCGGAGCAGGCGAGGCCCTCCACGGTGGTGACGGAGCGGCCCTCGGCGCGGACGGCCGGGTAGAGGCAGCTGTGCACGGGCTGTCCGTCGACGTGGACCGTGCAGGCCCCGCAGTCGCCCTGGTCGCAGCCCTTCTTCACGCCGAACCAGCCGCGTTCGCGCAGGTAGGTGCGCAGGCACTGACCGGCGCGCGGCTCGGTGTCGAAACGCCGCTTGTTGATCTCGATCTCGTACGTCATCGGTGGTCCTCGGTGGTGAGCTCGCGGCGGATCTCCTCGGCCAGGCGCAGGGCCATGTGGCGACGCCATTCGGGCAGTCCGTGGATGTCGTCGTACCACTCGTCCGGCCGGACGGCGCCGTCGATCGTCTCGCGCAGTTCGGCGGCCGTGGGCGGCAGCGCGAACCAGAACCGGAAGGGGCGGACGGTGGCGGCGGACACCGTCACGGCGAGGGAGCCGTCGGCGGGGTCGCAGGCACCGATGACCAGCGCGCCGGAGCGCCCCAGTCCGTACAGGGAGGCCTGGCGGAAGGCCGTACGGGAGTCCAGCGCGTTCGGGGGCAGGCGCACGGACCGCAGCAGCTCACCGTCGCGCAGGTTCTTCACGCCGGCGCCGAGGATGAACTCGGTGACGGGCATCCGGCGGGTGGCGCCGTCCTGGCCCTGGAGGAAGACCGTGCCGTCGAGGCCGGCCGTGAGGGAGACCATCGGGCCGGCGGGCAGGCCGTTGCACAGGTTCCCGCCGACGGTCGCCATGTTCCAGATCTTGAAGCTGGCCAGGAAGGCCCGGCAGCACTGCTCGAAGAGCGGGGCGGCCGTGGTCGGCAGGGTCCGGGCGAACCGCGAGAGCTCGGTGATCGTGCAGGTCGCGGCGATGTCCAGGGAGCCGTCGGGCTGCCAGGACAGGGGCGGCCAGCCCATGCGGGAGAGGTCGACCAGGCGGCGGATGTGCGGCTGGGGCTCGGAGAAGAGGTACGTACCGCCGCCGAGCCAGGCGTCACCGGGACGCCAGGGTTCGCGGCGGCGCGCGTCGCGCACGTCGAGCACCGTGTTGAGATCCAATTCGCGCCACCAGCCTTTCCGGCCTGACAGGGGGTTTCGGCCAGTGAAGCAACGGGAGCGGGTACGAAACGACTGGTCCCGGCCACGGAATCGAACGAGGCCGCAGCCCTGCTTCCTGGAGGATCAACCAAGAGGCATACCGGGTGCTTCACCTAGCATTTACGATGACTCAGCCTCTATTCGCCTCGCGAATGTGGGCATCCGCCCACCGCAAGGAGCCCCCGCCATGCACGTCCTCGACCTGCTCCAGCTCGACAGCCTCGGCCTCAGCCTGCTCTGGGGCGAGGAAACCCTTCTCGGCCAAGAGGTCGCCGGTGTCACCGCCACCGACCTGGAGGAGCCCGGCCGATTCCTGGGGCCCGGGGAGCTCGTGCTGAGCGGACTCGTGTGGTGGGCCGAGGGGGACGTGGGCAAGGCGGACCGCTTCGTCGGCGCGCTCGCCGACGCCGGAGCCACGGCGCTGCTGGCCGGGGAGGAGACCCACGGCAGGGTCCCCGACGAGGTCGTCGACGCCTGCCGCAGCCACCGGGTGCCGCTCGTGGCCGTCCCCGCGCGCACCAGCTTCCGGGCGGTCACCGAGGCCGTCTACCTACGGCAGTGGGGCGACCTGAGCCGTCGCCCGACCCGGCTCTTCGCCCTCCCGGAGAACGTGCGCGGCGAGCTGAGCCGGCTCGTCGAGGCGGGGGCGGGCCCGGACGAACTCCTGGACCGCGCGTGCGCGCACCTCGGCCGGGTGTCCTGCTACCTGCTGACCGCCGGCGGCCGCACGGTGGCCCGTACCCCGTCCGCCCCGGAGCTGCCCGCCCGGCAGGCGTCGGCCGGCTCCGCGCGCGGCGGGGTCTGGCTGCGGATCGAGACCGAGAGCTCCCCGTACGACGCCTGGCAGCTGCACGTGCCCGACCCCGACGCGGCGCCCCCGCGGGTGCTCCACGAGATCGCCGAGGTGCTCGCCCAGGGCCGGGGCGCGCAGAACCGCCGGCTCGCCGCGGAGCGGCTGGCCGGGCAGGAGCTGATCGGCGTACTGGAGGGGGCCCTCGCGGGCCCCGCCCCCGCCGACACCGGAGCCCTGGAGGAGGCGCTCGCGGGCGCCGGGCTGCCCGTCGCAGGGGCGTACCGGGTCCTGGCGTCGACCTCGGGCGACGCCCTGGCGGAGGGCCTGCGCCACCTGGAGAACGCGGTGTACGCGGTGGGGCGGTCGGTGGCGGTGCTGCACGAGGACCCAGCCTCGGACACCGACGCGACCGGCGCGCTCCGGGCGGTGTGGCCGCTGCTCCAGCAGTGCGGGGGACCGGAGGCGGAGCTGCGGCTGGGCATCGGCGCGCGGGCCGAGGGCCTGGAGGGGCTGCGTGCCTCGCTCGGCCAGGCCCGGTTCGCGCTGACCTCGGCCGACGAGGCGGTCCCGGTGCGCGGGGTCGAGCAGGTGGACACCCTCGGGGAGCTGATGGCGGGGATCCCGCCGGAGGTGCGGACGGTCTACGGGACGCGGCTCCTGGGGGCGCTCGGGGACGGGATGCTGCGGGACACCCTGGAGGTCTTCCTGGCCAACAACTGCTCCTGGGCCCGCACGGCCGAGGCACTCCACCTCCACGTGAACACGGTGCACTACCGGATCGAGCGGGTGGAGGTCCTGACGGGCCGTGACCTGTCGCGCCTGGACCACAAGCTGGACCTGTACGCGGCGCTGCGCTGCGCCTGACCGCGCGCGCCGGGCGCCGGAGGCGACCTGCCCCTACGGCAGTTCGATGTGGACCTCGGTGGACTTCACCCGGGCCGTCACGGTCGAGCCGACCCCGATGCCGAGCTGCTCGACCGACTCCCGGGTCACCACGGACACCACGTGGTGCGGTCCCGACTGGATCTCCACCCGGGCGGCCACGTCGTCGAGCCGTACGGCGGTGACGATCCCGGCGAAGGAGTTCCGTACGGAGGTCAGCGCGGTGCCGGGCGGCAACGGGTGCATGCCGGCGGCCCGTCTCCGTCCACCGGCGGACGGTTTCGGGGCTCACGCGCAGCAGTTGGGCGGCGAGGCCCATGGAGTACGACGGCACGACCGCAGCATAGGCGCTGCCGCTGCGACCCCGAACGGCGAGGCACCGCCGGCCGCCACCGCTGTCGGCGGATCCGGTGACGTGGCCCCGGCCGAGGCCGCGGCCCGCGTCGGTCACGGGTGATCGACTCCAGGTCCGGGTCTTTTGTCCGCTCGTGAGGTTTTTCCAATCCCTCGTCCTGCTCGCGGCGAATCCCTGATGAGGCTCCTGAGGTCGAAGGGGCCGCTGGACCGACTGTCCGACGAAGGGAAGGAGGTGAGTGCGATGACCGGTTCGCTGCGCACGCGGCGCCTGCTCGTGGGGGCCGCGTCCGTCGGCCTGCTGGCCGGCGGGTCGCTGCTGGGCCTCTCCGGCACGGCGAACGCCGCCCCGGCGGCGTCCGCCACGGTGAGCTCGACGCCCACCCATGACCGCGACCGTGATCGTGATCACCGCCAGGACCGCGACGACCGCCACAACCGGTGGGACCGCCACGAGCGGTGCACCTGGGTGAAGGGCCACTGGGAATCCAAGTGGCAGCACGGCACCTGGCATCAGGGCTACCGCGACCACCACGGCAACTGGCACGACGGCTGGTGGGGCAAGGGCTACTCGAAGCACTGGACGCCCGGCCACTGGAACTGCCACAGCAAGTGGTAGCTCCGCCGCGACGTAGCGCCGACCTGGCACCAAGGGGTTCCGGGGTCATCGCCCCGGAACCCCGTCCGTTCCCGGCTACCGGTCCGGACCGGCCCTCGGGCCGTCTCTTCCGGATCCTGCCGGGCCACCGGAGGAACAGTCATGGACACCGCAATCGCATCCACGGCACGGCCGAGGACCGTGCACCACCCCCTGCCGTCAGGACCGCAGGCCGCCGGGGAGGCCCGCCGTAGCGCCGCGCGCACCCTCGCCCTGCACCCCGTGCGCTGCCCGCAGGAGACCGCCTGCGACATCCTGCTGATCGCCTCCGAGCTCGTCACCAACGCGGTCCGGCACGCCCTGCCCCCGTACGCGCTCACGATCAGCCTGGACCGCGGCCGAGCGGGGATCTGCGTCAGCGACGGCTCCCTCTCGCTGCCCCGGCGGGGCGACCGCCGAGGGACCGACACGACCCGGGGTCGCGGGCTGCAGATCGTCCTGGCGCTCGGCGCGGACCTCTTCGTCAGCCGCTCGCCGCACGGCAAGCAGGTCATCGCCGTGATCACCTGGCAGGACGGCTGACCGGGCGGTTCCCTCGAACGAGGGAACCGTGCACCGTCACGGAGCGCGAACGCCCTCCCATCCGTCCGTGCCTCCGCTACGAAGAACCATCAGACCCAACCCCCTGGACCTGTGGCCGACACCGCCTCCGCGCGCCGGTCCGGCCACCGCTCTCCGGACAAGGACCACCATGCGATGGACAACCCGCCCCCGGCCGGACACCCCCGGCCGACCCTGCGTCTGGTCCCCACGGCCGGAGCCCGCCCCGTGAACCGACCGAGCCCCTTCGCCCCCGACCCCGCCGAAGGGCCCGCCGACCGCACCGACCTCTCCCAGGTCATGCGGCAGGTGGCCCACGGCGACAAGGAGGCGTTCTCCGTCCTGTACGACGCCCTCGCCCCCCTGGTCATCGGGATCGTGATCAAAGTCGTACGCGACCGGGCCCAGTCGGAGGAGGTCGCCCAGGAGGTCATGATCGACCTGTGGCGGCAGGCCGCCCGCTACCGACCCGACTCGGGCAGTGTCATCACGTGGGCCGCGACCATCGCCCACCGCCGGGCCGTGGACCGGGTCCGCTCCGCCCAGGCGTCCACCGATCGGGAACACGCGCAGGCCGCCCGCGAGCACCGCACCGCATTCGACGAGGTCGCCGAACAGGTCGAGACCCGCCTGGACAGCGAACAGGTCCGCCGCTGCCTGCGCGGTCTCACCGAACTCCAGCGCCAGGCGGTGACGCTGGCCTACTACCAGGGGTTGACCTACCGCGAGGTCGCCGAAGCCCTTCACACGCCGCTTCCCACCGTCAAGACACGCATGCGCGACGGACTGATCCGGCTCCGCGACTGCATGGGGGTGACCACATGAACCAGCACCGGTCCGACAGCCACGCCCTCGCCGCCGCCTACGCGCTCGACGCCCTGGACCCCGGCGAACACGAGCCGTTCACCGACCACCTCTCCCGGTGCGAGGAGTGCCGGCAGGAAGTGGCCGAGTTCCAGGCCACCGCCGCCCGGCTGGCCGCCGCCGTGGCCCTGCCGCCACCGCCCTCCATGAAGGAGCGGACCCTGGCGGCCGTCGACGGCGTGCGCCAACTCCCGCCCCGCGGCTCCACCCCCGTGTCCCCGATCCCGCCGCGCGGCGCGCTACGCCGCAAGGCCGGACGGTTCGTCGTCGCCGCGAGCGTGGCCGCCGCGGCCCTGTTCGCGGGGCTGGCCGCCTGGCAGCACCAGGAGATTCGGCACTACGAACAGCAGGCCCGACAGATCGAGCAGCGCCTGGACGACGTCAGTACGGTCCTGGCGGCTCCCGACGCCCGCGCGGCCCACGGCCGCACCAGCAACGGAGCCACGGCCACCGTCGTCTCCTCGGCGGTCCGCAACAAGGCCGTCTTCACCGCCGGTGGACTGCCCGCGCCCGTCCCCGGCACGACCTACCAGCTGTGGCTGGACCACGACGGCACCATGCGCCCGGCCGGTTTCATCCACCAGGACGGCAGCGTCCTCGTCGACGGCGACACCGCCGACGCCGCCGCGATCGGCCTCACCCTCGAACCCACCGGAGGATCCCGGCAACCCACCACGGAGCCCCTGCTCCTGATGGACCTGCCCGCCTGACCCGGAAGCGGGGCCGAGCACCTTCAGCGCGGATCCACCCAGTCCGGTACCCAGGTCCCGGCGGCGGCGGGGCCGGCCGTCGAGGCGGCGAGGTAGGCGCGCAGGGTGGCCAGGGCCGGGTGGGGATTGTCGCGGTGCCACAGGAGCGAGTGCGGGTACACGGGCGTCGGATCGGTCACCGGAATGCGGCGCAGGCCGTGGTCGGCCGGCCAGATGAGGCGGGTGTGCTCGCCCATGAAGGTGGCCAGGGCCGGGGTGTCGGCGATGGTGTCGAGGAGCGCGTCGGAGCCGAAGTTGGGGCCCGTGGCCTCGATGGTGAGGCCGAACTCGGCGACGAGGTCGTCGTAGTAGGCGCCCCACTCGGTACCGGGGACGATGCCGGGCATCCAGATCCGGTGCCCGGCGAGCTGCGCGACGGTCACCGATCGGGCGCCCGCGAGCGCGTGGGCGGGGCCGGTGAGGAGCTGGAGCGGCTCGTCGAGCACCCGCACGGACTCGATGTCCTCGGGCAGCGGCCGACCGGGAGCGGTGACGGCGCGGAAGGACGCGTCGATGGACCCGGACCGGATCGCCGCGAGGGCCGTCTCGATCTCGAACAGCATCACCACGTCGAGGTCGATGTCCGGGTAGGCGCGGTGGAAGCCGCGCATCAGGCCCGACTGCGCGCCGCGCGAGGCGATCACGTCGACACGTAGCGGACGGTGGCCGGGGCGCACGGACGCCACCGCGCGCTCGGCGACGCGCAGCACCTCGTGCGCGTGCGGCAGGAACGCCTGGCCGTCGATGGTGAGCTCGGCGCCGCGGGGCGCGCGGGTGAACAGCCGCACGCCGAGGACGCGCTCCAGCGCGGCGACGCGCTTGGAGACGGCCTGCTGGGTGATGGACAGGTCGGCGGCGGCCTTCTGGAATCGGCCGGCCTCCGCGACGGCGACGAAGGTGCGTACTGCTTCGAGATCCACGTCGATCCACCTTAGTGAACAACCGATGGTTGTGCACATGTGGCCGTGCGGTTGTTTGACCTGCGGGTCTACCGCTCGCTTAGCTCTCTCCGGTCAACAGCGGTTTGTTCGGGGAGGGGGAGTGGTGGGCGGGACGGGTGAGCCGGGCAGGACGGGCAGGAGGTCGCTGGGTCGGTCGTTCGGCCTGCTGTGGACGGCGTACGCGGTGAGCGCCTACGGGTCCGGGCTGGGGTTCGGCGCGTTGCCGCTGATCGCCGTGCTGGCCTTGGACGCCGGTCCCGGTGAGGTGTCCGTACTGGCCGCGGTGGGGCCCGCGGTCGGCGTGCTGATCGCGCTGCCGCTCGCGCCGTGGGTGGAGTTCCGACGCAAGCGCCCGGTCATGATCGCGATGGACCTGACACGGTTCGCGGTCCTGGCCACGATCCCGGTCGCCTACGTCCTCGGGTGGCTCGGTATCGGACAGCTGCTCGTGGTCTCGGCGGTGGTCGCCGCGGCCAAGATCGCCTTCAACGCCGCCGGCGGCGCGTACCTCAAGGCCCTCGTCCGACCGGACGACCTGCTCGTGGCCAACGCGCGGTTCGAGTCCACGAACTGGAGCTCCATCGCGGTCGGACCACCCCTGGGCGGGGCGGCGATCGGCCTGTTCGGGCCGGTCGTCACCGTGGCGGCCGACGCGCTCAGCCACCTGTTCTCCGCGCTGGCCCTCAGCGCGATCCGCGGGCGGGACCGGGACCGGGACCGAGCGCCGCGACCTGCCGGAGGGACCGCGAGCCGGGCGGGCGCCCTGCTCGACGGCTGGCGCCACCTCCTGGGCCGTCCCGACCTGCGGGCGCTCTACCTCAACAACCTGCTCGTCTCCGGTCTGATCATGGCAACCGAGCCGTTGCTGGCCGTGCTCCTGCTCCGCGGACTGGGCTTCCCGCCCTGGCAGTACGCACTCGCCTTCGCCGTACCCTGTCTCGGCGGGCTGGTCGGCTCCCGGCTGGCCCGCCGGGTCGTGGCCCGCCACGGCCGGCACCGGGTCCTGCGGACCGTCGGTACCCTGCGCGCCGTCTGGCTGATCGGGCTGGCCTTCGTCCGGCCCGGCGTCGTCGGCCTCGTCACCGTGATGGCCGTCGAGCTGGCGATCATCGTCAACATGAGCCTCTACACCCCGGTGCTCGCCACCTACCGGCTCGAACACACCCCGGATCACCTCGTCGCCCGCACCCTGTCGGCCTGGTCGATCGGTCAGCAGGCGTCCATCGCCGTCCTCACCGCGCTCGCCGGTCTGCTCGCCGAGGTGACCGGCCCCCGTACCGCCCTCACCGTCGCGGGGCTGCTGATGCTGACCACCCCGCTCCTGCTGCCCCGGCGTGACCGGGCGCCCGGTCAGGGGGAGGAGGCGCCGGTGCGGACGGGGTTCAGGGGGTCATGTCGTAGGTGACCCACATGGTCCGCGTGGCGACCTGGTCGTACTTGGCGCGGGCGCGGTGGTTGTCATCGGCGGTGATCCAGCGGACCACGCTCCAGCCCCGCTCGGCCGCGAGCTCGCGCAGCGCGCCGAGCAGCAGATCGGCGGCGCCGGAACCGCGGTGCTGCGGGGCCACGAACAGGTCGTCGAGGAAGCAGCCGACCGTCGCGGAGAGCGGGCGCGCGAACGGACGGTAGTGGGCGAGGCCCAACAGTCGACCCTCGGCGTCCTCGGCCACCAAGGCGTTGACCTCGTGTCCGGGGTCGGTCACCCAGGACCACACCGTGGCGGCCGCCTCCTCGGTCTGCTCCACACCGTAGAAGTCGGCGTAGCCGCGGTACAGGACGCGCCACCGGTCGAAGTCGCCGTCCCGGACGGAACGCACGCTGATGTCGGGCATGAGGCTGGACTCCCGTGATCGGAGGAAGGCGGAACATCGATCATGCGGGAGTCCGGCCGGCTCGGCAGGTGCCGGGGTGTCGAAACGCGGGCCGTCGCAGCGCCACGATGTACGGGTGCGATCGGCGAAGCCCCGCGCGCCGAACACCGCTGTCGCCGCGCGGGGGCTTCCTGGACCAGGTCACTCCGTGACCGCGAGAGCCGCCAAGCGGTCCGCAGGGTGGTGGCCACGGCCAGTCAACCAGGGGTGCCCCCGGGGCGGCACCTGGCTCGGGGCACGGAATCGAGCCGTTCGATCGGATGCCGTCACGGTTGATCATCCAAGAGGTGAATCGGTCGTCGGGATGGATATCTGCCAGGTGGACGGCCTGATGGGCATGTATATGCCGGTCGTGTCCCTTCCGGGGTCGCCCGCGCGCGGACGAGAGACCCCTCGCGGCGCCCGGCGTGCCCGCGCGGCGGGTCCGGACGATGATGTGGGGAGAACGGCGTGCGGAAGGGGACGTCTCGTGCCAACGGCTCGGCCGGGGGGCGAGGGGACCCACGGCCCGATCTGGTCCGAGCCCGGGTCGTTGCTGGAGCGCGTGCCCGTGGCCGTCCTCGGCATCGACGAGCACGACCACGTCTGCTACTGGGGGCCCGGCGCCCGCGACCTCTTCGGGTACGAACCCGACGCCGTCCTCACCCGACCCGGCGCCCTCCTCTTCGCCGATGCCGCACGCGGCACCTCCGCGTCGTGCGCGCGGCTCACGGAACAAGGTCGCATCCAGGGTTACTGGCGGGGCAGACTGACGGCCCGGCACCGCGACGGCACGGCCTTCGACTGCGGCTTCCGCTCCTTCTCCGTGACCGGATCCGGCCCTTCCGTGGTGATGGTTTTGACGAGCCGCAGTGACGAACTCGACCGGGTCAAGACCAACCTCGCCTTCCTCGACGCCCTCTTCGAGACCTGCCCCATCGGCCTCGTCATGGTCGACGAGGACCTGCGCTACATCCACCTCAACCAGGCGCTCGCCGACATGGACGGCCTGCCGATCCGGGCCCACCTGGGGCGGCGCATGGACGAGATCATGGTCATGTCCGACGGCGGTGAGTACGAGCGCATGGTGCGTGCGGTCGCCCGGGGCGGAGCGCCCGTCGTGGGGACCCTCGTCGGTGTCCGCCCCCGCGGGTATCCCGACCGCGACCAGGTCCGGTCCGTGAGCTTCTTCCCGCTGAGCCGGGCCGTCGGTACGCACGCCGGCGTGGGCGGGCTGATGATCGACGTGACGGACCGGGAACGGGCCATCCTGGAGGCCACCGCCGCCCGGCGCCGGCTGGCCCTCCTCGACGGGGCCTCCACCCGGATCGGGACCACCCTGGACGTCAACCTCACCGCCCAGGAACTCGTCGACGCGTCGATGCCGGACTTCTGCGACGGCTCCGTCGTCGAGATCGTGGAATGGATGGACGAGACCGAGGACTTTGATCCGGGGCGGCCCCTGTTCACCCGGCGCATCGCCTCCGGGACGACCCTGCCCGCTCCGGCCGTCGAACTCGTGAGCGGGGTGGAGAAGGTGCGCTATCCGCCGGGCTCCGTCATCCACGACATGCTGAGCACCGGCCGTGCCATCTCCGCCGTGGTGGACGAGGCGTTCCTGGCCCGTACCGTCGTCACCGAGTCACGGACGAAGATCATGGGCGAGAGCGGGGTGGCCTGCATCCTCGTCGCCCCGCTCATCGCCCGGGGGACCGTCCAGGGCATCGCCATGTTCGGCCGGTCCGCCGCCCGTCCACCCTTCTCCGAGGAGGACGTCAGCCTGGCCGGCGAACTCGCCTCGCGCGCCGCGATCTGCCTGGACAACGCCCGCCTCTACAGCCGGGTCCAGGACATCGCCCTCACCCTGCAGCGGGCCCTGCTGCCGTCGGCGCTCGCGGCCTCCCCGTACGTGGAGGTGGCCCACCGGTACGTGCCCGGCAGCAGGATCACCGAGGTCGGTGGGGACTGGTACGACGTGATCAACCTGCCCGACGGCCGGGTCGTCCTCGTCGTGGGCGACGTGATGGGGCACGGGGTGACCGCGGCCGCCGCCATGGGCCACCTCCGGATCACCACCAAGGCTCTGGCCCGCCACGACCACGAGCCCGCCGACCTCCTCGCCGAACTCGACGCGTGTGCCCAGGAGGCCGGCATCGAGCTCGCGACCTGCCTGTACCTCGTCTACGACCCGCGCAGCGGACGCGCCCGTATCGCCAGCGCAGGCCACCCCCCGCTCCTGGTGCTCCGGCCGGACGGCACGGTGCGGACCGTCGACGAGGTCCTCGGCGTCCCGCTGGGCGTCGGCGGCTGCCCGTTCCGGACCACCGAGATCGAACTGCCCGAGAACGCGACGCTCGCCCTCTACACCGACGGACTCATCGAAGCCCGGGGACGCGACATCGAGGTCGGACTGGACGCCTTGCGCACCGAACTGGGCACCCGAGCGCAGTCGTTGGAGGACCTGGCGGACCGTGTTCTGGCCGGGCTGCTGCCCGAACCGCCGACCGACGACACGGTCCTGATCCTCGCCCGCGTCCACCGCCACGCCCCGTGAGCCCGACCGGCTCAGCCGCGGTGGCACACCCCCGCCGTGTCGAGCGCGGCGCCCGCCAGCGCGGCCAGTGCGATCGCCACCGAGCGGGCGTCCTCGGGCGGCAGGCGGTGCCCGGGGAACGGGTCGAGGAGGAAGCGGCCGTAGTAGTGGCCGCCCCCGACGACCCGCAGCTCCGTCTCGCCGTCCGGCCAGTCGGCGTACCCCGTGACCTCGCCGCCACGACGCAGCCACAGGCCGCCGTCGTGCTCCAGCCGTGGTCGGTGCCCGATCAGGGACCCGTACTCGAAACGGCAGCCGCGCAGCCCCAGCAGGCCGATGAGCTCTCGGCGGACGAACTCGACCACCACGTCCGGTGAGCCGCCCCGCTCGGTCAGTCGGGCGGTGCCCTGGAGGCTGGACAGGTGCGCGGCCCCGGTGACCACCACCGCCTCCAACCTGCGCGCACGAACGGCCAATTGGGCGACGATCAGCCCGACGGCCAGCAGCAGGACGGCCGTCTGGATCTCGTCCCGGTCGGCGATGGTGGACCGCTGGTAGGGCCTGGAGAGGAGAAGGAGGCCGAACCAGGCCGCCGCGGAGAGTGCGGCCAAGGCCGCCGCGGACCGCGTGCCCGAGGCGGCGATCGCGACCACGGCGACGACCAGGAACAGGGCCTCGTTCGCCGGGGAGAGGTGGGCGCGGAAGGGAACGAGCGCGAGTGCCACGAGCAGGGGTACCACCAGGGCCCCGAACAGCGCGGCACGGTCATGGAGTCGGTACCCGGGCATGTGATGCCTCCAGTCCGGACGTGACAGGACCAGCCGACCGATCGGCTGTCGCCACGTGCAGCCTGCCCACGGCGGGGGGAGGAGCCACCCGCCCTGGTGAGGTCTTGACGTACCGCATACGGATTCCGCACCCGGCCGTGGTCGCCACCGCATCCGCGCGGAACACGGCCCCCGCGCGCAGGCCGGCCGGCCTGCGCGCGAGGGCGCGGAGACGGGCTCCGCGAGTTACCGCCCGCTGTCCGCGAGCAACGACGGCGACGCGTCCCGCTGATGCGGGACCGGCGGGACCGGCGGGTGCGGCGCCGGCGCCCCCTGGACCTCGTCCTGTCGGAGCGCGACCGTACGCGTCGGCGCGGGGATCGAGATGCCCTCCGCCCGGAACCGCTCGTGCAGGCGCTTGATGAACTCGTGCTTGATCCGGTACTGGTCGCTGAACTCGCCGACGCCCAGGATCACCGTGAAGTTGATCCGGGAGTCCGCGAACGTGTGGAAGCGGACGGCCCCCTCGTGCGCGGGGTCGGCGCCGTCCACGTGCGCCATCACCTTGCCGACCACGTCGAGGGTCACCCGCTCGACGTGCTCCAGGTCGCTCTCGTAGCCCACGCCCACCTGGACCAGGATCGAGAACTGCGCCTCCGGCTGGGTGAAGTTGGTCATGTTGGTCCGGGCGAGACGCCCGTTGGGGATGATGACCAGGTTGTTCGACAGGTTGCGGACCACGGTGTTGCGCCAGTTGATGTCGACGACGTAGCCCTCCTCACCGCTCGTGAGGCGTATGTAGTCACCCGGCTGCACGGTCTTCGAGGCGAGGATGTGTACGCCGGCGAAGAGGTTGGCGAGGGTGTCCTGGAGGGCCAGGGCCACCGCCAGACCACCCACACCGAGGGCGGTGACCAGCGGCGCGATGGACACGCCCAGGGTCTCCAGGGCGACGAGGACGCCCATCACGAGGACCACGATGCGCGTGATGTTGACGAAGATGGTCGCCGACCCGGCCACGCCGGTACGCGCCCCCGCCACGGACTGCACCAGGCCCGCGACGACCCGCGCCGCGCTCAGCGTGGCGATGAGGATGAGCAGCGCGGTCAGCGACTGGTTCACGAACCCCGAGACGCGCGCGGTGAGCGGCAGGGTGGTGCCGGCCACGGCCGCCCCGGCGATCAGGGCGGCTCCGGGCGCGATGGTGCGCAACGCGTCGACGATGATGTCGTCCCCCTGCCACCGGGTCCGCGCGGCGTGCCCGCCCAGCCACCGCAGGAGGGCGCGCAGCAGCAGCCCGGCCGCGGCACCCGCCGCCAGGGCGATCCCGGCGACCAGCCAGTCGTGCAGGACGAGATCCCGGGTCAACGGACCCCCTCCGGTGCGCCGCGCCGGCCCGGGGGAGTGGCGACGGGCGCTGCCGGCCGTCGTACGGGGTGTGGGTGTGTCGTCACCTTGTCACCTGTCAGTTCGTCGTGCCTGAAGCCGCGTTCGGGCGTGTGTACGCATCCGGAACGGGCTGCCATCCTGCCCCATGGCAGCAGGACGCACCGCAGGCGGGGCTGCCGCTACCGCCGCACGGCGGCGTGTTCGAGGACCGCGCGGACCTCCGCGGTGATCGCCCTCTCGTTGCGTTCGAACTCGGCGTCGGTCAGCTGCTGGGGGTCGGCGGGCAGGCCGGTGAGCACCGGGGTGTGGAGATGTCCGCCGGGCAGGCGGGGGGCGAGTTCGCCGCGCAGCCGGTTGGAGCGGTAGGCCACCTCGTTGGAGAGGTAGCCGCCCCCGCCGCCCGCCACGGCCCGCGAGCCCGGGGTCGGACCGTCGGTCCGGTCGACGGGGGCCGTGCCGCCCGCCGGGATCTCGGTCACGTCGCTGTTGAGGAGGACCGGGTACGGGCTCTGCACGGCGTCGGTGACGGCCCCCGCGGGGAGCGTGGTGCGGATGAACTCCGGGCCCGGCCCGAGGCCGGGGGCGGTCACCGGGTGCTCGCGGGTGCCGCCCGACAGGGCCCGCACGTTGTCGGGGTAGGGGTCGGCGGACCGTGCCCGCCCCGCCCAGTCCTCCAGCGTGAAGATGCCGGGGTAGCCCTGGCTGACGGTGGTGATGATGTCGGCGGAGGCGGGGCCGCCGGCCATGCGCGGGGCGAACGCCCGCTCCACCATGCCGGCGTCGAAGTCGGCGTAGCGCACCGGGAGGACGACGGCGCGGATCTCGGCCGGGCTGCCGTCGGCGAGGGTGACGCGCCGTCCGTTGAGCTGGAGGGCGGCCGAACCAGACGGGTTGGCACGGCGTATCTCGGCGTCGAGCCCGAAGGGGTCGAACCCGCTGATGAAGACGCGTCGTACGCCCGGCGCGGTCCGGAAGGCGTTGTTCGACAGGCCCCGGGAGGCGTCCTCGAAGCGGGCGCGGAGCGCGGCCCGGTCGACGGTGAACGCCGGCTGCCAGTCGGCGAGTGCGGCGGTCATGGCGAGCCGGGCCCAGTACAGCGGCCGGTCGTCCCCCGGGGCGAGGTCGCCGCCGGGCCGCTGCCCCTGGGCCCGCCGTACGGAGGCCTGCCACACGGCCTCGCCCCAGGCGTCGACCAGCCGGTCGGCCTCGGCGGGGCCGCGGGTCGAGCACAGCGCGGCCGGGAAGCGCCGGACGAAGTCCCCGAGCCCGCCGCGCTCGACGAGGGCCGTGGTGCGGGCGTCCGAGAGCCGCGCCTGTTCGGCGTCCAGCGGTACGGAGGCGTCGGCGCGGCAGGCGGCCGGGCCGTCGGCCGCCTGTGCGGGTGAGGCGAGCGACAGGGGAAGGACGGTGACGAGAAGGGCAGCGGCCGACGCCGCACGCCGTAAGAGCATCATGCGATGTGACATTACATAGTGGTCACCACCCCCACCAGCGGCACCGGCCGCCGCGGCTATGACTGGCTCAACTCCGCCGCCACCGAGGCCGGTTCACCGTGCCGCAAAGGCTCCCCGCCCGTTCGGCGGACGCCCTACGCCCCTACGCCCCACGCCCCGCCCTACGCCGCCCGCTCCGGAGCCAGGCCGCGCGCGGCGACCGTTCGCTCGTAGGCGTGGCCCGCGCGCAGCACCACGGCCTCGCCGAAGGGCCTCCCCATCAGCTGCATGCCGATCGGCAGGCCCGCCGAGTCCAGGCCGACGGGCACGGTCAGGGCGGGAACGCCCGTGAGGTTGGCCGGGGCCGACAGCCGGACGTACGCGTCGGCGACGCTCTCCTCGCTGCCGTCACCCCAGGTCACACTCGTCCGGTCGGACCGGACGGCGGTCAGCGGCACGGTCGGCGCGGCGATCAGGTCGACCGACTCCGACATGTGCTGCCAGGCCCGCCCCATCAGGGTGCGGGCGCGCTGGGCCCGCAGGTAGTCGCCCGCGGTCATGAGCTCGCCCGCCTCCAGGAGGACCCGTACGTCGGCCCCGTACAGGTCGGGCACCGCCCGCAGCGTCCGCTCGTGGTAGGCGGTGGCCTCGGGCACCATCAGGCCCCAGTGGGTCGCCCGGATGTAGCGCGTCATCGGGATCTCGACGTCGACGAGCCGGGCGCCGAGCTCCTCCAGCCTCCCGATCGCCCGCCGGACGGCGGCCTCGACGTCCGGATCCACGTGGTCGAAGTAGTAGTTGACCGGCACGCCGACCCGCAGTCCCGTCAGATCCGTGTCGGGGCCCGGTCGGTGGACCGCGGCCGGAGCCGTGACGGACGCCGGGTCGCGCGGGTCGTGCCCGACCAGGGCGGTCAGCACCAGCGCCGCGTCCTCGACGGTTCGGGTGAGGGGGCCCACGTGGTCGAGCGACCAGGCCAGCGAGGTCACGCCGTGCCGCGGCACCAGGCCGTACGTCGGTTTCAGCCCGACCACCCCGTTCAGGGCGGCGGGCACCCGGATCGATCCGCCGGTGTCGGTCCCCAGGGCGAAGGCGGCCGCCCCCGTGGCGACGGCGACGGCGGACCCGCCGCTGGAGCCGCCGGCCACCCGGTCCGGGTCCCAGGCGTTGGCCGTCTGAGGAGTGGTCAACCCGTAGGCGAACTCGTGCGTGTGGGTCTTGCCCACCACCGCCGCTCCGGCCGAGACCAGCCGCGCCGTCACGGCGCTGTCGGTCGGTGCCCGGTGTCCCGTCCGCACCCGGGAGCTCGCCGTGGTCGCCGTCCCGGCCACGTCGATGAGGTCCTTCAGGGCGGCCGGCGTGCCGTGCAACGGCCCCCGGTACGTACCGTCGGAGATCTCGGTCTCCGCCCGGCGGGCCGCGTCGCGCGCGAGGTCGGCCGTCACGGTGGTGAAGGCGTTGAGGTGTGGTTCGACCCGTGCGATGCGCTCCAGCGTGGAGTCCACCAGTTCCACCGGCGAGAGCCGCCGGGTGCCCACGGCCTCGGCCGCCTCGGCCAGGGTCAGCTCATACGGCCGCATCGTGCCGCTCCCCTCCCGCGCGGTACACCGCCGAGGGCGGTGTCTCGCCGAAGTCCAGTTCCCGCAGGAGCGATACGACGGCGTGGATGTGCTCGGCGGTGACCGCCACCGGAACATGGCGGTCCTGGGTCAGTGGAAGTCCCGACCGTGCGGCCCAGCGGGCGGCTTCGGGAGGAGTGAGGTCCGAGGCGGACATGTGCTGCCTTCCTTCAGAGGGGTGGCGGAAACCAGCGCCGCCACCTTAAAGCTAACGACTTGCGTTAGCCCACGGTAGGACCTACGGTCGCTAAAAGCGAATGAATCGCTTTTGTTGTCGGCCGGTCCTCTGCAGACGAAGGAACACGCCCATGCGCACCGCACAGTTCACCGAGCCGGCCCCCTCCTCACCCCGGGCCCTCGCCCACTGGTCCGTCGGGGAGATCGCGGTCCACCGCGTCGACGAGGTGCCCCTGCCGCCCGCGACCGGGCCGTGGCTGTTGCCGGCCGCCACCCCGGACGTGGTCGCCGAACACGAGTGGCTGCGGCCCGACTTCGCCGGCGCGGACGGCGTCCTGCACCTCGACAGCCACAGCTTCGCGCTGGTCGTGGACGGTCTGCGGGTCCTTGTGGACACCGGGATCGGCAACGGCAAGACGAGGGCCAACCCCGCGTGGCACGACCTGCGGACCGACTACCTCGCTCGCCTCGCCGACATCGGATTCACCCCCGAGAACGTCGACCTGGTGATCCTCACCCATCTGCACACCGACCACGTCGGATGGAACACCCGGGAGGTCGACGGTGCGTGGGCGCCGACCTTCCCGAACGCCCGCTACCTGACGTCGAAGGCGGAGTACGAGTTCTGGGCCGCCTACGAGATGGACGACGCGCGGCGCGGCATGTTCCGCGACTCCGTGGTGCCGGTCGAGGAGGCGGGTCTGCTCGACCTGGTCGCCGTACCGGCCGAGGGGATCGACGTGGCCGACGGGCTGCGCCTGCTGTCCACCCCGGGGCACACCCCCGGGCAGATCGCCGTACAGGTGAGCAGCGCGGGCGCGACGGCCCTCGTCACCGGGGACGCCGTCCACCATCCGGTGCAGTTGGCGCATCCGGAGATCGGCAGCTGCGTGGACATCGACCCCGTGCGGGCCGAGGCCACCCGGCGCGCGCTGCTCGCCCGGCTCGCCGACACCGGCGGCCTGCTGCTCGGTACGCACTTCCCCGCGCCGACCGCCGGTCGTGTGGTCGCCGAAGGGGACGGCTACCTACTCGAACCCGTGGTCGCCGCACCGGCCGGCCGCTGACCGGCGACGGCCGCATCGCGGATCGGCCCGCGGGCACGGGTCGGGCCGCGGGCACGGGTCGGTCAGCGGGATGCGCCGAAGCCCTCCACGGCCTCGCGGACCAGGCGTTGCGCGTACGCGTCGGTCAGGCCCTCGGGTCGGAACAGGATGCGGTACATCATCGGCGCCACGACCCGGTCGAGCACCGTCTCGACGTCCGGGGCGCCCTCGCCGCGCTCCGTGGCGCGGGCGAGCACGACGGCGACCTGATCCGCCGCGTACGCCGAACACTGCCCCGCGTTGTCGCCGGCGGGGTCCCCCAGCAGCGCGTCGCGGATGTACGCGCGTCCGGTGGGCGAGGCCATCTCCTCCAGGAACTGCTCGGCCCAGCCCCGCAGGTCCGCCGACAGGTCTCCGTGGTCCGCCGGCGGAGCGTCGGGGCGCAGGTGCTCGACGGCCACGTCCGAGAGCAGTTCCTGCAGGTCGCCCCAGCGGCGGTAGATCGTCGACGGAGTGACGCCGGCCCGCGCCGCGATCATCGGGATCGTCAGCTCCGGACGCCCCAGCTCGGTCTGGAGCTCGCGCACGGCGGTGTGGACCGCCTCCTGGACCCGCGCGCTGCGGCCTCCCGGGCGGACCATCGCTTTTCGGCTCATGCGGACAGCTTAAAGCAAATTTCTTGCATCAGGCTCGGTGGTGGCCGTCGCCCCGGACTCCGCCCCGGACTCCGCGGCCGTGCCGGACGCGGAGTCCGGAGCGAGACGAACGCTCGCGCCGGGCGTTACTTCCCGATGAAGGCGAGGAGGGCGCGGTTGACCTCTTCGGCATGGGTCCACAGGAGACCGTGCGGGGCGCCGTCGACGGACACGAAGTCGGCGTGCGGGAGGGCCTTGTGGAAGGGCTCCGCGGTGGCCTCGATCGGGAGGATGCGGTCCGCGGTGCCGTGCAGGATCAGGGTGGGTACGTCGATCTTGGGGATATCGGCCCGGAAGTCGGTCGTCCAGGTGAGGACGGCGGCGCGGGAGGCGTACGCGGAGGCGCCGGCGGCGGTGGCCCAGCTCGCCCGGACCGCCTCCTCGCTGATGCGCGTGCCGAGGTTCTCGTCGAGGTTGTAGAAGGCCTGGTAGAAGTCGGTGAAGTAGGCGTAGCGGTCCTTCGTCACGGCGGCGAGGATGCCCTCGAAGACGCTGCCGTCGACGCCGGTGGGGTTGTCGTCGGTCTTGAGGAGGTAGGGCTCCAGGCCGGCGAGGAAGGCGGCCTTGGCCACGCGTCCGGAACCGCGGGTGCCGAGGTAGTGGCCGACCTCGCCGGTGCCCATGGAGAAGCCGACGAGGATCGTGTCGGTGAGGTCGAGGGCCTCCATCAGCGTGTGCAGGTCGTTGGTGAAGGTGTCGTAGTCGTAGCCGGTGGTGGGCTGGGAGGACCGCCCGAAGCCGCGCCGGTCGTAGGTGATGACGCGGTGGCCGGCGTCGAGCAGGGCGGGGAGCTGCTTCTCCCAGGAATGCCCGTCCAGCGGATAGCCGTGGATGAGGACGACGGGCTGCCCGCTGCCGTGGTCCTCGTAGTAGAGGTCGATGTCGGTGCTGTTCTCCTGGCCGACGGTGATGAAGGGCATGGTGCCTCCTGAGGCGATCTCGGTTCGGTCCGCGCCAGCAGTGTCCCGCCCCGAGGCCCCCGAACGGCGTCGGAACACGGCCTTCAGCGAGGACTTACGCAGGTCGTCCACAGCTCCTGTCACGTGAACAGGGGACCGGAAACAGGCGACTTCACCCGAATCGATGCGCTTCCTAGGCTGGACGGGCAAGCAAGCGGAGCATGCGTCGCGGGCCGGTCACCGGTGCGGCGCCGAGGGAGTTGTCTTGGCCAGTCACGATCCGATCGAACGCCCTGCGGAGCCGTCGTTCAGCGCGTTCCGCGCGTCCGGAGCGCAGCAGCGGATGTACTTCCTCCAGCAGGTGGAGGAGGGCAGGCCGACCTACCACATGCCCGTCTTCTACGGCCTCGAAGGCCCGGTGGACGAGGCCGCGCTCCGCGCCTGCGCCCAGGGTCTGGTCGACCGGCACGAGGCGCTGCGCACCCGCTTCGTCCTGCGGGACGGCGAGCTGTGGCAGCACGTCGACACCGAGGCAGCGCTCGTCTGGTCCGCCGCCGTGGCGCGCGGAGCCGCGGACGTCGAGGAGTGGATGGCCGCCGAACACCACCGGCCCTTCGACCTGGAGGCCGGACCGCTCTTCCGGGCGGCCGTGCTGCACACCCCCGAGGGGGCGGTCCTCGCGCTCGCCATGCACCACATCGTCGCCGACGGCTGGTCCGTCGGGATCCTCGCCCGCGAGCTCCTCGCCGCCTACGCCCACCACGGCGAGGGGATCGGCGGCCCTGACGGCTCCGACGGCTCCGACGGCTCCGACGGCTCCGACGGCCGGCGCTCGGCCGGCACCGCGGCCCCGGAGGCCCCCGAGTACCAGTACGCGGACTTCTCCGACTGGCAGGAGGAATGGCTCGGCGGAGCCACCGCCGAGCGCCAGCTCGCCTACTGGGAGAAGCAGCTCGGCGGCGAACTGCCCGACGCGCCCCTGCCCCGCGACGGCCGGCCCGCCTCCGGCGCGGCCCGCGGCGCGGCGGCACTGCACTCCTTCGAGGTGCCGGCCCCGGTGTACGCCCGGGTGGAGCGCCTGTGCCGTGACACCCGCAGCACCCCCTACACGCTGATGCTGGCGGCTTTCCAGATCGTGCTGGGCCGCTACACCGGCACCGACGACGTACTGGTCGGGACGCCGGTGGCGGGCCGGGTCCGCAAGGAATTCCAGGACACCGTCGGCCTGTTCGTCAACACGCTGGTGATCCGCGCGGACCTGTCCGACGACCCCACCTTCCGGGTCCACCTGAAGCGCGTACGGGACACCGTGCTCGACGCCCAGGACCACCAGGACCTGCCCTTCGAACGCGTCGTCGACCGGATCGCCCCCGGACGCACCGGCGAGGAGGCGTCCCCGTTCCAGGTCATGTTCGGCCTGCACGACGAGGACGGCATGACCGAGGGCCTGCCCGGCCCGAAGGCCACGCTGCTCGAAGGACCCGCCGGAACCGCCAAGTTCGACCTGACCTTCGACGTCGTCCGCACCGGTGGCACGCTGAGCTGCCGGCTGGAGTACCGGGCGGACCTGTTCGAGGCCGCCACCGTCCGAGCGTTCGGCCGGCACTTCGCCCGCCTCCTGGACGCCGCCACCGAGAACCCCGAACTGCCGATCGGCGGCCTGCCGATGCTGTCGGCCGACGAGCGGACCGGCATCGGCTCGCCGCTCCCGGACCGCGCCGCCCTCCCGCACACCCCGGGCGAGCTGCCTTGCGTCCACGAGATCTTCGCCGGCCACGCCGCCCGCACCCCCGACGCGGTCGCCCTCGTCCACGAGGGCACGACCCTCACCTACCGCGAGCTCGACACCCGGGCCAACCGGCTGGCGCACCGGCTGCGCGCCCTCGGTGTAGGTCCCGACACCCTCGTCGGACTGTGCCTGCCCCGCTCCGCCGACCTCGTCGTCGCGCTGCTCGGCATCCTCAAGGCCGGCGGCGCCTACCTGCCGCTCGACCCCGACAACCCGCCCGAGCGGCTGCGCCACATCGTCCAGGACGCCCGCCTGGAGCACGTCGTCGGCACCACCGACACCCGCGCCCTGTGGGACGCCCCCGGCCTGCACACCGTCGACCTGCTCGCCGACGCCCCGCTCCTGGCCGCCGAACCGGACACCGCCCCCGACACCGGCGTGACCCCGGACCACCTGGCCTACGTCATCTACACCTCCGGGTCCACCGGCCTCCCCAAGGGCACCCTGGTGCCCCACGCCAACGTCACCCGGCTGTTCTCCGCCACCGACCACTGGTTCGGCTTCGGCCCCGACGACGTGTGGACCCTCTTCCACTCCATCGCCTTCGACTTCTCCGTCTGGGAGCTGTGGGGAGCCCTCGCCCACGGCGGCCGCCTCGTCGTGGTCCCGTACGGGACCAGCCGCTCGCCCGAGGAGTTCCACCGACTGCTGCGCGCCGAGCGGGTCACCGTCCTCAACCAGACCCCCTCCGCCTTCTACCAGTTGGCCCGGGCCGACGAGGAACACCACCGCACGGCCGGACCGGCCGACTCCGGGCTCGGCCTGCGCCATGTCGTCTTCGGCGGGGAGGCACTCGACGTCGCCGCCCTCGCCGGGTGGTTCGCCCGGCACGGCGACACCGCACCCCGCCTGGTCAACATGTACGGCATCACCGAGACGACCGTGCACGTCACCTACCGGCCGCTGACCGCCCGCGACGCCGAGGAGGGCCGCGGCAGCGTCATCGGCGTGCCCATCCCCGACCTGCGCCTGCACCTGCTCGACGCGCGCGGCCGGACCGTCCCGCGCGGCGCCGTCGGGGAGCTGTACGTCGCCGGTGCGGGCCTGGCCCGCGGCTACCTGCGCCGGCCCGAACTCACCGCCGAGCGCTTCCCCACCGGACTCGGCGACGCTGCCGAGGGCCGTGTCGCCGACGCACCCGCCGGGCTCTCGGCCGGCGAGCGGCTCTACCGCACCGGAGACCTGGCGCGGGCCCTGCCCGACGGGGACCTGGAGTACCTCGGCCGCATCGACCACCAGGTCAAACTGCGCGGCTTCCGGATAGAACTGGGCGAGGTCGAGGCCGCCCTGGCCGCCCACCCCCTCGTCGACGCCGCGGTCGCACTCGTCGCACCGGATCCGGCGGGGAACGACGTCCTGGTCGGCTACCTGGCCGTGACCGGGGCCGAGGACGGGGCGGGCCCCACCGTCGAGGACATGCGCGAGCACCTCGCGCGGCGGCTGCCCGGCTACATGATCCCCGGCGCGTTCGTCACCCTGCCCGCCTTCCCGCTGACCGCCAACGGCAAGACCGACCGACGCCGGCTGCCCGCGCCCGGCTCGGTGGCCCGTACCCCCACCGCCGCCTACGAGGCACCCCGAGGGCCGGTCGAGACCGCGCTCACCGAGGTCTTCGCCCAGGTCCTGGGGCACGAACGGGTCGGCGCCCTGGACAACTGGTTCGCCCTCGGCGGGGACTCCATCCGCTCCCTCCAGGTGCTCGCCCGGGTCCGCGAGCGAGGCCTCGACCTCACCGTCGCCGACCTCATGAGCTCCTCGACGGCCCGCGCCCTCGCCCCGCTCGTCACCTCACGGGACCGGGCCGCGGCCGCGGCCGTTGCCCCGTACGAGCCGTTCGCACTGCTGAGCTCCGCGGACCGCGCCGCCCTGCCCGAAGGGCTGGAGGACGCCTACCCGATGACCCGGCTGCAGGCCGGCATGCTCTACCACAGCGACCTGCCGTCGGCCGGCGGACGCGTCTACCACAACGTGGCCTCCTACCTGATCGAAGTGCCCTTCTCCGAGGAAGCCTGGCGGACCACCGTCGAGGTCCTCGCCGCCCGGCACGAGATGCTGCGCACCTCCTTCGACCCGCACGGATTCACCGAGCCCCTCCAACTCGTGCACCGCGGCGCCCGCCCGGAGCTCACCTTCGAGGACCTGCACGGACTCGACGCCGAGGCGCAGCGCACCGCCGTCGCCGCGCGCTACGCCGCCGAGCGGGACCGGCCCTTCGACTGGGACCGGCCCCCGCTGATCCGGTTCCACGTCCAGCGGCTCTCCGACACCCGGCTCCAACTGTTCGTCGCCGAGCACCACGCCGTTCTCGACGGCTGGAGCGAACGTTCGCTCCTCACCGAACTCGCCTCCTGCTACACCGAGGCGCTCGCCGCCCGGACCCCCGCGGACGGCCCCTCCCCGCAGGCCGGCCCGCGCTCCCGGCTCGCCTCCTTCGTCGCCCTCGAACGGGCCGCGCTGGCCGACCCCGAGCAGCGCGCCTTCTGGACCGGCAAGGCCACCGACGCCCCCGCGACCCGGCTGCCCCGCCCCGCGGCGACCGGCGGACCCGCCCGGATGTCCTGGTACCTCGCGCCCCTGCCCGAGGAACTGCACGCCCGGCTCACCGACCTGGCCGCCGCATGCGGCGTACCGCTGCGCACCGTCCTGCTCGCCGCGCACCTGAGGGCCATGGCCCTGCTGGGCGGCGGCGACGCGGTCACCACCGGAGTGGTCCACAACGGCCGCGCCGAGGAGACCGACGGCGACAAGGTCGTCGGCGTCTTCCTGAACACCCTGCCGTTGAGTCTCGCGATCACCGGGCTCAGCTGGCGCGGCCTCGTCGGGCACGTGGCCGCCGCGGAGGCGCAGCTGCACGCGCACCGCCGCTTCCCGCTCGCCGAGATCCAGCGCCTGTCCGGGGGCGGCCCGCTCTTCGAGACCTTCTTCAACTACACCCACTTCCACGTGGAACAGGACGGGCCGGCCGACGGCGCGTTCACCGTGCTGGAGGAGATCGGAGAGGCCGGGACCGACTTCGCCTTCGGCGCGGAGTTCTCCCGCAGCCCCGACGGCGCCCTGCTCGAACTCGGACTGCGCTTCGACGCGGCCCAGTTCTCCGAGGAGCAGATGGCGAGCGCCCACGCCTCCTACACGGCCGCCCTGCACGACCTCGCCGAGTTCCCGGACCGTGACTGCACGGCCGCCGACCTGCTGCCGCAGGCCGAACACCGCCGCTACGCCGACTGGAACCGCACCGCCGTCGATCACCCGCGGCCGTACGTCCTGACCCGGCTGATCGACGAGCAGCGGGACCTGACGCCCGACGCCCCCGCCGTCCGCTTCGAGGGCGCCGAGCTGACCTACCGCGAGCTCGACACCGAGGCCGAGCGGCTGTGCGCGGCGCTGCGGGAACGGGGCGCCGGCCCCGGCACCTTCGTCGGCCTGCTGCTGGAACGCTCCCTGGCCCTGCCCGTCGTACTCCTCGCCGTCCTCAAGTCCGGCGCCGCCTACGTCCCGCTGGACCCCGAGCACCCGGCGCCGCGCGTACGGTCGTTGCTCGCCGAGTCCGGCATCGGCCTGGTGGTCTCCGAGGGCGCGTGGGCCCGGCGGCTGGAGGATTCCGGGGTCACCGTCCTGCGGCCGGACGAGGCCGCGACGGGCACCGCGGGTCCTGCCCGGGCGCCCGAGCCGTCCGATCCGGCGTACATGATCTTCACCTCGGGATCCACGGGCAAGCCCAAGGGGGTCGTGGTCTCGCACCGCGCCATCGCCAACCGGCTGCTGTGGATGCAGGACGAGTACGGGCTGACCCCGGGGGAGCGGGTGCTGCACAAGACGCCGTACACCTTCGACGTCTCCGTCTGGGAGCTGTTCTGGCCGCTGTTGACGGGCGCCACCCTGGTCCTCGCCCGCCCCGGCGGCCAGCGCGACCCCGGCTACCTCGCCGGCCTGATCCAGGCCGACGGGGTCAGCACGGTGCACTTCGTCCCGTCGATGCTCAGCGTGTTCCTCGACGACCCCGCGGCCGTGGCCGGCGCGGCCGGCCTGACCCGGGTGGTCTGCAGCGGCGAGGCCCTGCCGTACGAGGTCCAGCGCAGGTTCTTCGAGCGGCTGCCCGGCGTCGAACTGCACAACCTCTACGGGCCCACCGAGGCGGCCGTCGACGTCACCTACTGGCAGTGCCGGCCGGACGGCGGCGACACCGTGCCCATCGGCCGGCCCATCGCCAACATGCGCACCCACGTCCTGGACCGCCGCCTGGCCGAGGTCCCCCTCGGCGTCACCGGTGAGCTCTTCCTCGAAGGCGTCGGCCTCGCCGACGGGTACCACGGACGACCCGAGCTCACCGCCGAGCGGTTCATCGAACACACCGGCCCCGACGGCACCACCCGTCGCCTCTACCGGACCGGTGACCTGGCCCGACACCGCCCGGACGGAGCCCTGGAGTACGCGGGCCGCACCGACCACCAGCTCAAGATCCGCGGCTTCCGCGTCGAGCCCGGGGAGATCGAGGCCGTCCTCGCCGAACACCCCGGCGTGCGCGACTGCGCGGTCCTGCCCCGCGGCGAACGCCTGGTCGGCTACTTCGTCCCCGAGGCGGTCGGCCCGGACACCGCCACCGCCCCCGAACCGGGCGAACTGGTCCGCCACGCCCGGGAGCGGCTCCCCGAGTACATGGTCCCCTCCGCCTGGGTGTGCCTGACGGCCCTCCCGCTGACCGCCAACGGCAAGCTGGACCGCGCCGCCCTGCCCGACCCGGACCCCGCCGACCTGCGCGGCGGTGTCGAGCCGACCCCGCCCCGCGACGCCCTCGAAGCCCGCCTCGCCGGGATCTGGGAGCACCTCCTGGCCGCCGGCCCGGTCGGCGTCCACGACGACTTCTTCGAGTCGGGCGGGCACTCCATCGACGCCCTGCGCCTGATCGGCCGGATCAACCAGGCCTTCGGCGAACGCCTCGGCGTCTCGGCCGTCCTGGAGCACCCGACCGTCGCCCGGCAGGCCGATCTGCTGCGCGGCCGCCATGGCGAGGCGCTCCCGGACCCGGTGGTGCGCCTGCGGACCGAGGGCACGCTCGACCCGCTCGTCCTGGTCCACCCGATCGGCGGCAACGTCTTGTGCTACCGCGCCCTGGCCGCCGAACTGGGCTCCGATCGACCGGTGTTCGGCCTGACCGCGCCCGGGCTGACCGACCCCGACCCGACATCCGACCCGGCATCCGACCCGACATCCGACGCCACGCCCGACACCACGTCCGGACCGGCGCCCGACGCCACCGTCGAGGAGCTGGCCGCCGCCCACCTGGAGACCCTGCGCCGGATCCGCCCCACCGGCCCCTACCACCTGGCCGGCTGGTCCTTCGGCGGGCTCCTCGCCTACGAGATGGCGGTCCAACTACGCGCCGCCGGACAGGAGGTGGCGACCCTCGCGCTGCTGGACACCGGCCACCCGGAGCCCGGCCACGTCCCCGCCGACGAGAACGAGCTGCTGGAGTGGTTCCACGAGGACCTGGCCCGCTCCGCGGGGTTCGACCCCACCGACGAGAGCCTGTCCGTGCTGCGGAGCGCCCTGCGGAGCGTCGCCGACACCCCCGCCCGGCTCGCCGTCCTCGCCGAGCAGGTGGAACGCGAGGGCTTCGCCCCCGGCCTGGACCCGCGGGACCTCGCCCGGCACTACGCGGTGTTCCGCACCGGGATCCGCGCCGCCGCCGCGTACGAGCCCTCGGCCGCGCCGTGCCCCGTCCTGTTCCTCCAGAGCACGACCGGGGCCCGGGAGCACGCGGCCGAACGATGGGCGGGCCGGGCCCGGGCGGGCTTCACCCGCCACGACGCCGCCACCGACCACTACGGGCTGATGCGGCCGCCGCACAGCACCCAGGCCGCCGCCCTGCTGCGTACCGCCCTCGCCGAGGCCGACCAGCGCTGACCGGGCGCCCCGGCCCGCCCGGGGCGCCCGTAGGGGGGTCCTGCCGATCAGGACGGCTCGCCCCGAGCGACGAGACACCCCCTGGCCCTTCCACCCCGCCCCAGCCCTTCGCGCGCCGTGCGCCGACGAGGCGTGCCCCGGCATGCCCGCGCGCCCCGCACCAGAACAGGAAACGGAACACACCACGTGACGAGTGACACCCCGGGGCCCGCCCCCGAGCTGAGCGGCCGGATCCGCGGCGGACCCGCCGAACTCCTCCACGACGAAGTGCTCGCCCCGCAGTTCGGGTTCGAGTCCCGCCACCTGCTGCGCCACTATGTCGCCATCGAGAAGACCCTGGCCGCCGAGTACGTCCGCATGGACCTGATCACCGCCGAGGAGGCCCACCGGATCGCCGCCCTGCTGGACGCCGTCGGGTCCGACACCCTCAGCGCGCAGCCCGGCGCCAACATGTCGGACATCGCCTTCGCCCTCGAACGGCACGTCGAGGCGGGCCTGCCCGCCCCGGTCACGCACTGGCACGCCGACCGCAGCCGCAACGACCTCCAGGCCTGCGCCCAGGTGATGTACGGCCGGGACCAGCTCACCCGCTTCGCCGACGCCCTCCTCGAACTCGGTTCGGTCGTGCACGAGTTGGCTCGGACGACCTGTGACCTGCCCATGCCGGGCTACACCCACTTCCAGGCCGCCCAGATCATCACCCCCGGCTTCCACCTCGCCGCACTCTCCGAGCACCTGCTGCACACCCACGCCCGGCTGCTGAACGCGTACGACGGCATCGACGCCTGCCCGCTCGGCGCCGGCGCCATGGCCGGACAGGAACTGCCCTGGGACCGCGACCGGATGGCCAGGCTGCTCGGTTTCTCCCGGCCGCAGCCCCACGCCCTGACCGCCGTGGCCTCGCGCCGCTGGAGCGCCGAACTGACCGCGGAACTCAGCCTGCTGGGCACCGCGCTGAGCCGCTTCACCACCGACCTGCTCACCTGGGGCGGCAGCGAGTACGGGTTCATCGAACTGCCCGACGAACTGTCCGGCATCTCCTCCGCCATGCCGCAGAAGAAGAACTACCCGGTCCTGGAGCGCATCCGGGGACGCACCGCCCACCTGACCGCCTTCCACTTCGACGTGCTCCTGGGCCAGCGCAACACCCCCTTCTGCAACCTCGTCGAGGTGTCCAAGGAAGCCGGCACCCACCTGCTGAACGCCTTCGACTCGGCCCACGGCACCGTCCGCCTCCTCACCGAGGTGCTGCGCAGGCTGACCTTCCGCGCCGACCGCATGCGCACGGTCTGCGAGCGCGAGTTCCTCGGCGGCTTCAGCCTCGCCAACGCCCTCTGCCTCACCGAAGGGGTGCCCTGGCGCACCGCCCAGGTCGTCGCCGGGAAGTACGTCGTGCTCGCCGCGACGGCGGGCGCCGCCCCCGCCCCGGGCGAACCCGCCCTGCTGGCCGAGGCGGCCGCCGGACACGGCATCACCCTCGCCGACCCCGCCCGGCTCCTCGCCGAGGCCTTCGACGTCGACCGGGGCCTGGAGCGCATGGTGTCCGCCGGTTCGGCCCGCCCCGACGCCGTCCGCGCGGTCCTGCGTACCCAGCAGGAGACCTACGCACAGCTGCGCGCCGACTGGGAGGCGCGCGCCGACGCGCTCCGCGCGGGCGCCGAGGAGGGCGACCGCGCCCTGTACGGAGCGCCCGACGACACGATCCAGGAGGAGGCCGGCGATGGCACCCGCACCCGCGTACAGCACGCCCACTGACACCGTCGCGGGGGCGAGCGCCGCCCCCGTCGGCCCCGGCTCCGGCAGCGCCTTCGGCACCTTCGGTGAACTGCTCCAGGGCGCCCTGCCCCACCCGCAGGGGGACTTCCTGGTCACCTTCCCCCTCGCCCGCTGGGCCACCGCCGTGTTCCACCCCGAGCCCGGCCGCCGCGAGGTCCGGGTGCGCCCGGCGCACAAGGCCAAGTCCCGTCGTGTCGCCGAGGCGGTCCTGGCCGCCCTCGGCACGGCGGACGGCGGCCTGCTGGAGGTCGCCGGGGACCTGCCCGAGGGCAAGGGCCTCGCCAGCTCCTCCGCCGACCTGGTCGCCACCGTACGAGCCGTCGGGGCGGCCCACGGGCGCGCCTTCACCCCCGCCGAGACGGAGGACTTCCTGCGCGGCATCGAACCGGCCGACGGGGTCATGTACGACGAGATCGTCGCCTTCCACCACCGAGAGGTGCGCCTCGGCCGCCGGCTCGGGGTGCTGCCGCCGCTCACCGTCGTCGCCCACGACGAGGGCGGCCAGGTCGACACCGTCGCGCACAACAGGGGCGCCCGGGCCATCGACGCCGCCGACCGGGCGGAGTACGCACGCCTGTTGGACCGGCTCACCGACGCCGTGGCCCGCGGCGACCTCGCCGAGGTCGGCGCGGTCGCCACCCGCAGCGCCGAGATGAACGCCCACCGCCGCCGGCGCGCCGGATTCGCCGAACTGCACGCCCTGTGCCGCGAGGTCGACGGACTGGGCCTGGTCCTCGCCCACAGCGGCACCATGCTCGGCGTCCTCCTGGAGGCGAACGACCCCGCCCTCGCCGGCAAAACCGAGCACATCCGGGCCGGCTGCGCCGCTCTCGGCGGCGAGGTGTCCGTCCACCGTTCCCTCGGCGCCGACGACAGCTGGAGCCCGAAGGCCCCGCCCGCCCACCCCACCGAGCTGGAGATCTGAGCATGCTGTTCGACACCGTGACGGACGCGATCGGCGGGACCCCGCTGGTCCGGCTGCGTCTGGGCGAGGCCCGAGGCGTGGAGGTCTACGCCAAGCTGGAACTGCAGAACCTGTTCGCGATGAAGGACCGCGTCGCCCGCAACATCCTGCTGGAGGCCCGACGGCTGGGCACCCTGAAGCCGGGCGCGCCCGTCATCGAGAGCTCCTCGGGGACCATGGCCCTCGGCGTCGCCCTCGTCGGCCGCTCGCTCGGCCACGAGGTGCACATCGTCACCGACCCGCGCATCGACCCCGTCACCCTCGCCAAACTCCGCGCCCTGGGCTGCCGGGTGCACATCGTCGCGGCCATGACCAGCCACGGCTGGCAGAGCGCCCGCCTGGAGCGGCTCGCGGAATTGCTCGACGAACTGCCTGGAGCCTTCTGGCCGCAGCAGTACACCAACCCCGACAACCCCGGCGCCTACCGCACCCTCGCCGGTGAACTCCTCGCGGACCTGGGGCGGTTCGACACCCTCGTCGGAGCCGTCGGCAGCGGCGGCTCCCTGTGCGGCACCGCCCGGGCGCTGCGCGAGCGACTGCCCGACCTGCACGTCGTCGGCGTCGACTGCGTGGGCAGCGCCCTCTTCGGCCAGCCCGACGTACCGCAGCGGCTGCAGAGCGGGCTGGGCAACAGCCTGCTGCCCAAGAACCTGGACCGCACCCTCGTCGACGAGGTGCACTGGCTCAACGACCACGAAGCCTTCGCCGCGACCTGGGACCTCGCCCGCGAGCAGCAGATCTTCGGCGGCAACACCTCGGGCTCCGTCTACCGGGTCCTCACCGGCCTCGCCGAGCGCGCCGAGCCGGGGACCCGGATCGTCGGCATCCTCCCCGACCGCGGCGACCGCTACGCCGACACCGTCTACAACGACGAGCACTGGGACACGAACCGGCTGCGCGAGGTGCCCACCGCCACCGCGCCGGCCGCCCTCGGACCCGACGGGACCGCCCGCACCTGGTCCACCGTCGCCTACAGCCCACCCGCCGGAATCGGCCGGCACCTGCTGTTCGTGGAGTCCAACACCACCGGCACCGGCATGCTCGCGCTGGACCGGGCGCGCGAACTGGGCACCGTACCCGTCCTGCTGACCGGCGACCCCGACCGCTACCGGGGACTCGCCGAGACCGGCGCCGAGGTGGTGCGCTGCGACACCAACTCCGACGCCGCCCTGCGCGCCGCCGTACAGGAGCGGTTCCGCCGCGAGGAGATCGCCGGGGTCACCACCACCAGCGACTTCTACGTACCGGCCGCAGCCCGGATCGCCCAGTGGCTCGGCCTGCCCGGCAACGCGCCCGAGGCGGTGGCCGTCTGCCGCGACAAGTCCGCCCTGCGCGAGAGGCTGCGGGCCGCCGGCGTCCGCCAGCCCCGGTACTCCCTCGTCCGCGAGCCGGCCGAAGCCGCGGCCGCCGTCGCCCGTACCGGACTGCCCTGCGTGGTCAAGCCGGCCGACGACTCGGGCTCCACCAACGTCCTGCTCTGCGCCGACGAGGCCGAGGTCCGCGCCCAGATCGAGCGGATCCTCGCGATCGACACCAACGTACGGGGCATGCCCACCGCCCGCACCGTCCTCGTCGAGGAGTACCTGGACGGGCCGGAGTACAGCGTCGAGATGTTCGGTGGGGACGGGCAGGCCGTGTGCGTCGGCATCACCGCCAAGTCCGTGACCGCCGGCCCGCATTTCGTCGAGCACCGCCACCTCTTCCCCGCCCCGCTGCCCGCCGCCACCGCTCAGGCGATCACCGACACGGTGACGGCGGCCCTGGACGCGGCCGGGATCCGGCTGGGCGCCACCCACACCGAGGTCAAGCTGACCGCCGACGGGCCCGCCCTCGTCGAGATCAACCCGCGCCCGGCCGGCGGCATGATCCCCGAACTGATCCGACTCGCCACCGGCGTCGACCTCCTCGACGCGCAGCTGCGCGCCGCCCTCGGCCTGCCCCCGCAGCTCAAGGCCGAGGAGGCCGGCCACGCCGGGATCCAGTTCCTCCTCGCCGACACCGACGGCACCCTCACGGCCGTCCACGGCGCCGAGGCCGCGGCGGCCCTCGCGGGAGTCGAGTCGGTACTGGTCACCGCCGCCCCCGGCGCTCCCGTACGCAGGCCCCGCAGCGCCTCCGACCGGCTCGGGCACGTGATCGCCCGCCACGCGGAACCCGACGGCGTGCACGCCGCCCTCGACGCGGCGCGCGCCCTGGTCCGCCTCGACATCGAGGCCGCGCCCCGCTCCTGATCCTCCGCCGTACCTGATCCTCCGCCGTACCCGTCCCGACGAAGCGCCGTACGACCCGTACGGCCGCACCCGACCCGAAAGGTGAACCGCCATGAGTAACCCCTTCGAGAACGAGACCGCCTCCTACGTCGTGGTCCGCAACGACGAGCTCCAGCACTCCCTGTGGCCCGCCACCCACCCCGTCCCGGCCGGCTGGACCGTCGTGCACGGCCCCGACGGCCGCCAGGCCTGCCTGGACCACGTCGAGCGGGTCTGGACCGACATGCGCCCCGCCTCCCTGGTGGCCGCCCTCGCGGGGAACGCGCCCCGTGGCTGAGCCCGTCCACCGCACCGAGCACCCCGCCGGCCCCGACCCCGTACGGACCCTGCGCACCCTCTTCGCCGAGGTCCTCGGCCGCGCCGAGGTCGACGCGGGCCACAGCTTCACCGGGCTGGGCGGCGACAGCATCCAGGCGATCCAGGTCGTCAGCCGCGCCCGCGCGGCCGGCCTGGTCGTCAGCACCCGCGACGTGCTCCGCGCGGAGAGCGTGAGCGCGCTCGCCGCCACCACCGTCGCCCAGGGCCGGATGCGCGAGGACGCCGGACCGGCCACGCCCCCGCGCCGCCTGGGCCCGCTGGTGCCCACCCCCATCATGGGCTGGCTCGCCGAACTCGGCGGTCCCGTCGACACGTACAACCAGTCGCTCGTCCTGCGCACCCCGCCGGGCTTCGGGGCGGCCGCCGCCGAACGCACCGTCCAGGCCCTCCTGGACACCCACGAGATGCTGCGACTGCGGCTGCCCGACGGGATCGGGGCCACCGGCGCCGAACCGGTCGTACCGCCCGCGGGCTCCGTCGCCGCGGCGGACCTGCTGGAGCACGTGGACGCCCGAGGGACCGGCGAGGCGCAACTCCCCGCCCTGACCCGGGAGCGGATGCGGGCCGCGCGGCGGCTGCTCTCGCCCCGCGACGGCCACATGCTGCGCGCCGTACTCCTGGACCGGGGAGCCGGACAGCAGGGTCGGCTCGCGCTCGTCATCCACCACCTCGTGGTCGACGGGGTCTCCTGGCGGATCCTCCAGGACGACCTGCGCAGCTGCTGGACGGCCCTCGCCGAGGGCCGTGAGCCCGTCCTGGAACCGGCGGCGACCCCCTTCGCGCACTGGGCCGACCTGCTGCGCGCGGAGGCCACCTCAGGCCGCCGGACCACCGAGGCCGACCGCTGGGCCGCCGCCCTGCGCGAGGCCCCGCAGCCCCTGGCCGGGGTCCGCGCGCCCGGTGGCCTGGACCCCGAGAGCCCGGAGAACACCCTCACCCTGACCCTCGGGCCGGACGTGACGGGCCCCCTGCTCACCACCGCGCCCGGCCTGGTCAACGGTACCGTCAACGACGTGCTGCTGACGGCCCTGGCCCTCGCCGTGCTCGGCCGGCGCGGCGCCGATGGCGAGGACCCGCAGGACATGGAGGGCGCCGTCCTCGTCGACGTCGAGGGCCACGGCCGGGAGGACGTCGCCGACGGCACCGACCTGTCCCGCACCGTCGGCTGGTTCACCACCGTGTTCCCCGTCCGCCTCGCGCTGGGCCGCCCGGACCTCGACGAGGCCCGCGCGGGCGGACCCGCGGTCGGCGCCGCCCTGCGGCTGGTCAAGGAGGAACTGCGCGCCGTACCCGACAAGGGCATCGGCTTCGGGCTGCTGCGCCACCTCAACTCCCGTACCGGGCCCGATCTCGCCGCGCGCGGCATCCCCCAGATCGGCTTCAACTACCTCGGCCGGTTCCCGATGGGCGGCGACGCCCCCTGGGACGCCGCGCCCGGCCACGACTTCGCCCTCGACGACGCCGACGAAGGCCTCCCGATGGCCCACGCCGTGGAGGTCAACGCGGCCGCCCACGAGGGCCCGGACGGCCTCACCCTCAGCGCCACCTGGACCTGGGCGGGCAATGCCTTCCCCGGGCCGTGGGTCCACGACCTCGCGCACGAATGGTTCACCATGCTCCGCGCCGTCGTCACCCACGCCGCCCGCCCCGACGCCGGTGGGCTGACCCCCTCCGACGTGTCCCTCGCACAGGTCAGCCAGGCCGACCTCGACACCTTCGAATCCCAGCTCGGAGCCCTGCTGTGATCCCTCTGTCCCACGCCCAGCAGCGGCTGTGGTTCCACGCCCGGGACGGCGCCGACGGCGCGCTCTACCACATCCCCGTCGGACTGCGGCTGCGCGGCGCCCTCGACCGCCCGGCCCTGCGCGGCGCGCTCGCGGACGTGAGCGGCCGCCACGAGGCGCTGCGCACCGTCTTCCCCGACGAGGCGGGCCGCCCCCACCAGCGGGTCCTGGACCCGACCGACGCCGCCCCGGTGCTCACCGTCTCCGACTGCCCGCCCGCCGAACGCCCCCGGCGGGCCGAGGAGGCCTCGTCCCGGCCCTTCGACCTCCGCGTCGAACCACCGCTGCGCGCCACCCTGTTCACCGACGACGCCGAGGACCACTACCTGCTCCTGGTCCTGCACCACATCGCGGGCGACGGCCACTCCGTGAACATCCTCGTCCGCGACCTCGCCGCCGCCTACACCGCCCGGTGCGTCGGCCGGTCGCCCGAATGGCCCGAACTGCCCGTCCAGTACCCGGACTACGCGCTCTGGCAGCGCGAACTCCTCGGCCCGGGCCAGGACCCCGACTCCCTGCACGGCCGGCTGCTCACCCACTGGGCGGGCGTCCTCGACGGCCTGCCCGAGGAACTGGCCCTGCCCGCCGACCGGCCACGTCCGGCGGTGGCCGGCCACCGGGGCGCACTGGTGGAGGCACGGACCGACGCCGCCGCGCACGCCGCACTGGCGGCGCTGGCCCAAGGCGTCCGCGCCACCTCGTTCATGGCCGTCCAGGCCGCCTTCGCGGTCCTGCTCACCCGTCTCGGCGCCGGCACCGACCTGCCGCTGGGCTGCCCCGTGGACGGCCGGGACGACGAAGCCCTCACCGACCTCGTGGGTCTCTTCGTCAACACCCTGATCGTGCGCGCCGACACCTCGGGCGACCCCACCTTCACGCAGGTGCTGGGCCGGGTGCGCACGGCTGCCCTGGAGACGTACGCCCACCAGGAACTGCCCTTCGAGTCGCTGGTCGAACGCCTCAACCCGGCCCGCTCGCCCGCCCGCCACCCGCTCTTCCAGGTCGCCGTCTCCGCGCAGCGGACCGAGCCGCAGACCCCCGCCTTCGCGGGACTGCGGGCCGAGGTGGAGGCGGTACGCACCGACACCGCCAAGTTCGATCTCACCCTGGAGGTGGAGGAGCTCCACGACCCGGCCACCGGGCAACCCTCGGGCCTGGTCCTCGGACTGGAGTACGCGAGCGACCTGTTCGACGGGGCGACGGCCCGGCGCCTGCTGGACCGCCTCGTCCACCTCATCGGCGCCGTCGTCCGCGAGCCCGACGCCCCGCTCTCCGCACTCGACGTCCTGCTGCCCGGGGAGCGCGCCGATCTGCTGGAGCACTGGCAGGGCGCACCCGTCGCCCCCGACGCCCGAACCGTCCACGGCGCCTTCGAGGAGCGGGCCGCCGCCCACCCCACCCGCCCCGCCGTGGTCTGCGCCGGCCGGGAGACCACGTACGGCGAACTCGACGCCCGGGCCGACGAGATCGCCGGACGGCTGCGCGCCGCCGGCGTCCGACCGGGCGAGTCCGTCGCCGTACTGATGGACCGCTCCGCCGACCTCGTCGCCGCCTGCCTGGGCATCCTCAAGGCCGGCGCCGCCTACCTGCCGCTGGACGCGCGGGCCCCGCGGGCCCGTACCGAGGCCGTGCTCACCGCGGCAGGAGCCGCCGTCCTGGTCACCGACGTACCGGAGGGCGCTCCCGTACCGGAGGGCCCGCGCCACGTGCTCCGCCCGGACGGCCGGCCCTTCGAAGGGGACCCGGCGGACGGGCCGAGCGGCCACGCCGACGCGCTCGCCTACCTGATGTACACCTCCGGCTCCACCGGCACCCCCAAGGGCGTGGCCGTCTCCCACCGCGAGGTCGTCGCCCTCGCCACCGACCGGCGCTGGCGCGGCGGCGCGCACGAGCGGGTGCTGCTGCGTTCCCCGCACGCCTTCGACGCCTCCACCTACGAGATGTGGGTGCCGCTCCTGAACGGCGGCCTGGTCGTCGTCGCGCCGCCCGGCGAACTCGACGTCGACGCGCTGGCCCGGCTGATGGCCGAGGAGCAGGTCACCGGGACCTTCCTCACCGCCACCCTCTTCAACGTCCTCGCCGACCGCTGCCTGCCCGCGCTCGGCACGCTGCAGGAGGTGATGACCGGAGGCGAGGCCGCCTCGCCGTCCATGGTCCGCCGGGTCCGCGAGGCCTGCCCCGGCACCACCGTGACCAACGCCTACGGCCCCACCGAGACCACCACCTTCGCGGCGACCTTCGCCGTCGGCCCGGGCCAGGAGGCCCCCGCCGGACAGGTCCCGATCGGCCGCCCCCTCGACGGCACGCAGCTGCACGTCCTGGACGAGCGGCTCGGCCTGGTGGCACCCGGCGTCATCGGCGAGCTCTACATCGCGGGCGCCGGACTCGCACAGGGCTACCTCGGCCGGGCCGCGCTGACCGCCGAACGCTTCGTCGCCTGCCCGTACGGCCCCCCGGGCACCCGGATGTACCGCACCGGCGACCTGGCCCGCTGGAGCGCCGGCGGCCAGGTCGAGTACCTCGGCCGCGCCGACCGGCAGGTCAAGATCCGCGGACTGCGCATCGAACCCGCCGAGATCGAGCACGTCCTGGCCGGCCACCCGGCGGTGGGCCAGGCCGCCGTCACCGTCGTGGACACGGCCGCCGGTCCCGCGCTCGCCGGCTACGCCGTCCCCGCCGAGGGGACCACCGCACCCGACCCGCGGGAACTGCGCGAGCACCTGCGCGCCCGGCTGCCCGACTACATGGTGCCCGCCACCCTGACCCTGCTCGACGCCTTCCCCGTGACCGCCAACGGCAAGACCGACCTGGCCGCCCTGCCCGTGCCGGGCCCGGCGACGGCCGGCGCCGCGGAGTCCCACCAGGAGCCGCGCACCGACGACGAGCGCGCCCTGTGCGCGATCTGGGAGCAGGTCCTGGGCGTGCCGCACATCGGCGTCCACGACAGCTTCTTCGACCTCGGCGGCCACTCCCTGCTCGCCACCCAGCTGCTCGCCGAGGTCCGGGACCGGTTCGGCGGTGCCGTCGGCATCCGCCAGTTCTTCACCGGCCCCACCGTCGCCGAACTGGCCGCCGCCCTGCCCGCCGCCACGGCCGCCGGCGCCGGCGCCGAGGACCCGCCGATCGTCCGCCGGGCCCGCCGCACCCAGACCGCCTGACCACCGAAGGAACACCACCGTGAACCACTCGCCGTCCACCCCCGCCACCGCCGCTCCCACCGCCGCGCCGGCCGCCCGCTCCCTGGTCGAGGACGTCCTGCCGCTGTCCCCGCTCCAGGACGGCATCCTCTTCCACGCCCTCTTCGACGAGGAGGAACGCGACGTCTACGTGGCCCAGCTGCTCCTCGACCTCGACGGCCCCCTCGACGCGGACCGGCTGCGGGCCGCCGCCGACACCGTCCTGAACAGGCACGCCAACCTCCGCGCCGGTTTCCTGCGCCGCGCCACCGGTGAACCCGCCCAGGTCGTCCAGCGCGGCGTACGGGCCCCCTGGCAGGAGATGGACCTGTCCGGGCTCGGCGAGAGCGAGCGCACCGTCGCCGTCGACACCCTCCTCGCCGAGGACCGGGCCACCCGCTTCGACCTCGCCCGGCCGCCGCTCCTGCGCTTCACCCTCGTCCGTACCGGCCCGCTGTCCCACCGACTGCTGCTGACCTACCACCACATCGTGATGGACGGCTGGTCCTGGCCGGTCCTGGTCCGCGAACTCCTCGCCCTGCACCACGCCGACGACGCCCCGCTGGGGCCCGTCACCCCCTACTCCGCCTTCCTGAGCCGGCTCCACAGCCGCGACACGGCCGCCGCCCAGGACGCCTGGACCCGCGCTCTGGACGGCCTGCCCGGCGGCACCCGTACCGCGCCCGTGTCCCCGCCGCCCGGCTCGGTGCTGCCCGACCGCGTGGAGACGTACCTCCCCGAGTCCCTCACCGAACGGCTCGCCGCCCTCGCCCGCGGTCACCGGATCACCTCCGGAACCCTGCTCCAGGGCGCGTGGGCGCTCCTGCTCGGCCGGCAGATCCGCTCCGAGGACGTGGTCTTCGGCGCCATCGTCAGCGGACGGGACCCCGAACTGCCCGGCGTCGCCGACATCGTGGGCCTGTGCATCAACACCGTGCCGGTCCGCGTACGGATCGACCCGACCGAGTCCCTCGTCGCGCTGTTCGAGCGGCTCCAGGACGAGCAGGCGCGCCTGATCGACCACCACCACCTGGGTCTGGTCGAGATCCAGCGGCTCGCCGGAGCGGGCGAGCTCTTCGACTCCTGCGTCGCCTTCCAGAACTACCCCGTCGACGCGGCCGGCCTCGCCGCCCTCGGCGCGGGCGGGCTCCAGGTCACCGCGGTGGACCCGTACGACGCCGCCCACTACCCGCTCTGCCTGACCGCCATCCCCGGCGAGCGGCTGCGGCTGCAGATCGACTACCGGCCGGACGTCTTCGAACGCGACACCGCCCAGGCCCTGATCGAACGCCTCGCCCGGCTCCTGGAAGCCGTCGCCGAGGACCCCTCGTGCCCGGTGGGCACCGTGGACCTGCTCTCGCCCGCCGAACGCCACCGCGTCCTGGTCGAATGGAACGACACCGCCCGCGACGAGGAGTACGCGGAAGTCGTCGAGCGCGTCCGGCAGCAGGCCGGGCGCCGCCCCGACGCCGTCGCCACCACCGACGACACCGGCCGCGAACTGAGCTACGCGGACCTCGTGGCCCGCGCCGACGCCCTCGCCCTGGCCCTGCTCGCCGACGGGGTGCGCCCCGGCGACCTGGTCGCCGTACTCAGCGAGCCCACCGCCCGCGTCCCCGTCGCGATGCTCGGCATCCTCGGCTCCGGTGCGGCCTACGTCCCCCTCGACCCCGAGGGGCCGGTCACCCGTACCGCCGACCTCTTGGCGAGCGGGGGGATCGCCCGCCTGCTGGCCGCCCCCGAACAGCGCGCCCGCGCCGAGGAGATCGCCGCCGCCGTCCCCGGCGGGCTGCCCGTCCTGGTGATCGACGACGCGGTGGCCGCGGTCCCGGGCGAGCGCCCGGCGCCGGCCGGCGGGCCCGACGCCCTCGCCTACGTCTGCTTCACCTCGGGCTCCACCGGCAAGCCCAAGGGCGCCATGGTCCACCGCCGGGGCATGAACAACCACCTCCTGGCCAAGGTCGAGGACCTCGGTCTCGGCGACGGTGACCGCGTGGTGATGAACGCCCCGCTCACCTTCGACATCTCCGTGTGGCAGATGCTCGCCCCGCTGATCACCGGCGGACAGGTCCATCTGGTCACCCGGGACACCGCCCGTGACCCGGCCGCCCTCTTCGACGACGCCGCCCGCCGGGGGATCACCGTCCTGGAGACCGTGCCCTCCTTCGTCCGCGCCGCCGTCGACCTGTGGGACACCGGTGTGCTGCCGCCGGCCCTGCCCGAGCTGCGCTGGTTCATCGTCAACGGGGAGGTGCTGCCGCCCGAACTGTGCACCCGCTGGTACGCACGCCACCCGCAGGCCGCGATCGTCAACGCCTACGGCCTCACCGAGTGCTCCGACGACAACACCCACGCCTTCATCGGCCCGGACGTGCACGCCCAGCTGGAACACGGCCGGCTGCCCGTCGGACGCCCGCTGCGCAACAACGCCCTCTACCTGCTGGACGCCGCGCTCGCCCCCGTACCGCCCGGTGTGCCCGGCGAACTCTTCATCGGTGGCACCGGCGTGGGCCCCGGATATCTGCGCGACCCGCGCCGCTCCAGCGAGCGCTACGTCCCCGACCCGTTCTCCGCCGTGCCCGGCAGCCGCATGTACCGCACCGGCGACCTCGCCCGGATGCGGGCCGACGGCCAGCTCGACTTCCTCGGCCGCCAGGACCACCAGGTCAAGGTCCGCGGCAACCGCATCGAACTGGGCGAGGTGGAGACCGCGCTGCGCGCCGTGCCGGGCGTCGGCGAGGCCGTCGTCGCCGTCGACCGCGACCACGCGGGCCAGCAGCGGCTCATCTGCTACTTCACCGGCACGCCCACCGCCGAGGAGGTCCGCACCGAACTGGGCCGCAACCTCCCCAACTACATGGTCCCGTCGCTGTTCCTGCACCTGCCGCGGTTCCCGCTCACCGTCAACGGCAAGCTCGACCGCAAGGCGCTCCCCGACCCGGCCACCGTGCACCGCCCGGCCGGACGGCTGCCCGCCACCCCCGCCGAGAAGACCGTCTGCGAGATCTTCGCCTCCGTCCTCGGCCTCCAGGAGGCCGGGATGGACGACGACTTCTTCGCCCACGGCGGCCACTCGCTGCTGGCCACCCGGCTGGCCGGCCGCATCGGCACCGAGCTGGGCGTACGGCTGAACATCCGCGATCTCTTCGAGACACCCACCCCCGCGGGCATCGCCGCCCGCCTGGCCGAGGCCACCGCAGCCCCCGCCCGCCCCGCGCTGCGCCCCCGCTCCCGTGAGCAGGCCTGACCGGGCCTGACCCGGGCCTGACCAGGTCCGACCGCGCCTGACCAAGTCCGACTGCGCCGTGAAGAGCCCGACCGCACCCCCAGGAGACACCACCACCATGAGTCCGACCGAGACCACCCCCGTGCCCCTGCGCATCGCGCACCGGGCGGCACTCACCCCCGAGGCCACCGCGGTCCGCGCACCCGAGGGCGAGCTGACGTACCGCCAGTTCGACCGGCGGGCGCGCGCGGTGGCCGAGGAGCTGCGCGCGGCCGGCGCCGGGCCGGAGGACACCGTGCTCCTGGGGGTGCGCCGGGGCGTCCACTGGGCGGTGGGGCTGTTGGGCATCTGGTACGCCGGCGCCGCCCCCCTCCTGGTGGACCTCGACGCCCCCGACGAACGGCTGCGCACCCTGCTGCGGGCCGCCGGCACCCGGCACGCGGTCGCACCCGACACCCATGCCGCCGCGATGCTCCAACGCCGCACCGGGAGCGAACTGTTCTGGGCGTCCACCACGACCGCTGCCCCCACGTCGGCGGCCCCGCCCGCCGACATCGCACCGGGGTCCCTCGCCTACGTGCTCTTCACCTCCGGATCCACCGGGCAGCCCAAGCCCGTGGCGGTCGGTCACGCCGGACTCGCCGCACAGGTCACCACCCTGGCCGAACGCTACGGGCTGACCGACCAGGACGCGGTCCTGCAGTTCGCGGCCCCCGCCTTCGACGTCAGCCTGGAGGAGGCCCTGCCCACCTGGTGCGCGGGCGGCGCGGCCGTCTTCGTCAAGGACAACGTCCTCTCGCCCGCCGAGCTGGAGCCGTTCCTCGCCGCGGAGCGGATCAGCGTCGTCAACCTGCCCACCCCGTACTGGTCGCAGTGGGTCAAGGACCTGGAGCGCGCCCCCCGGCCGCTGCCGTCCGCACTGCGCCGCGTGGTGATCGGCAGCGACGCGGGCCGCACCGCGGACCTCACGCGCTGGACCACGGCCGGCCACCCCCCGGTGATCAGCTGCTACGGCCTCACCGAGTCCACGATCACCGCCACCTCCTACGAGCCTGCGCCGGCCGAACTGGCCGGCTTCACGGGCGACGAGCTGATCCCGCTCGGCGAACCCCTGGCCGGCGTACGGGCGTACGTCCTCGACGAGGCGCTGCGCGAGGCACCCCCCGGCGCCGCGGGCGAGCTGTACCTGGCGGGTTCCTGCCTGGCGCGCGGCTACCACGGCCGGCCGGGCCTGACCTCCGAGCGGTTCGTCGCCGACCCCTTCGCCGACGCCCCGGGCGAGCGCATGTACCGCACGGGCGACCGGGTCACCCGCGCCCCCGGCGGCCCGCTCGTCTTCCTCGGGCGCGCCGACGACCAGGTCAAGATCCGAGGCCACCGCGTCGAACTCAAGGAGGTGGAGGCGGCCGTGGCCGCCCACCCCGACGTCGTCGACGTGGTCGTCCGCGCCGTCGCGGCGGCCGACGGACCCCAGCTCGCCGCCTGGGCCGCCGTCACGGTCGGCAGCCCCCTCACCCCGGACGAACTGCGCCGTCACCTTCTGGCCACCACGCCCGGGTACCTCGTACCGGCCGTGGTGACACTGATGGAGCGGCTGCCCCGTACCCCGGGCGGCAAGCTCGACCCCAAGGCGCTCCCCGCTCCCGCCCTCCGATGAACCCGCACCCCGCGGACCCCGTCCGCGACCAGACAAGGAACGCACCCGTGTCCGTCACCACCGACGAATCCACCGAGACCGGTCAGGCCGTGGAGCGCCGGCAGCGCAGGGACTTCCGTCTCTTCATGTCCTCGCACATCTGCAACGAGCTGGGCGGCAGCATCACCTACGTGGCGCTGCCGCTGATGGCGGTGCTCACCCTCGACGCCTCGGCGATGCAGGCGGGTCTGCTGTCCGCCGCGGAACACGCGGCGTTCCTGCTGCTGGGCCTGCCCGCCGGGGCCTGGGTGGACCGGATGCGCAAGCGCCGCGTGATGATGGCCGCGGACCTCGCGCGCGCCGTCCTGCTGACGGCACTGCCGGTGGCCTACCTGCTGGACCTGCACTCGATGCCGCTGTTGTACGTGGTCGCCCTGCTGCTGGGCTGCGCCCGGCTGTTCGGCGACGTCGCCGATCAGAGTTATCTGCCGACCCTCATCGGCAAGGACACCCTGATCGCGGGCAACTCGAAGCTGGAGACGGTGCGTTCGGGGGCCGAGTTCGCGGGGCCCGGCATCGCCGGATTCCTGGTGCAACTGCTGGGAGCGGCCGGGACGCTGGCCGGCCAGGCCGTCACCTCACTGGTCTCCGTGGTCCTGCTGGGTCGGATCGGGGCCCGGGAGGAGGAGCCGGAACCGGCCCCGCGCCGGCACCTGCTGCGTGACATCCGCGAGGGGCTGAGCTACGTCCTGAGCCACCGGATCCTGCGGCTCATCGCCCTGAACACGGCCGCCGTGAACCTGTTCCTCAGCGCGGTGATGGCCATCGAGGTGCTCTTCCTGACCCGGACCGTGGGGCTGCCGCCCGCGGCCGTCGGATGGGTGCTGACGACGGCCACGATCGGCTCGGTGCTGGCCGCCACCGCCGCGGACCGGGTGACCCGGACCGTCGGCGCGGCTCGGCTCACGTGGCTGTCCCTGCTGGTGACCATGCCCTTCGGGTTGCTGCTCCCGTTGGCCGACAAGGACTGGCGGATCGGCCTGTTCGTGCTCGGGTCGCTCGTCCAGTCGGCCGGCGTCACCCTCTACAACATCTGCCAGGTCACCTACCGGCAGACGGTCTGCCCGCCGCACCTGCTCGGCCGGATGACCGCCACCATGCGCTTCCTGGTGTGGGGCGTACTGCCCCTGAGCGGTCTGCTGGCGGGACTCCTCGGTGAACTCCTGGGCGTGCGGGACGCGCTGTGGGTGTGCGCGGCGGCCCTGTCGGCGGCCCCGCTGGTCCTGCTCTGCTCCCCGCTGCGGCGGATGCGTACGTTCGAGGACGATGCCCCGGTGGTCGGGGCCGAGGCCGAGGCCGAGGCCACGGGCGCGCGGCCGGCTCAGTAGCCCATCCGGAAGGCGATGTGGGTGAGCTGGGTCCGGTTCACCGCGCCGGTCTTGCTGCGCAGCCGGCGCAGGTAGGTGTCGACCGTGTGCGGGCTCAGCCCCATCCGGCACGCGATCATCCGGTAGGTGTCGCCCTGCGCGAGGTAGGCCAGGACCTCCTGCTCACGGGGGGTCAGGGCGGGCAGCTCGGGCGCGCGGGCGGTGAGCGTGGTGTGCAGCATGTGAGGCTCCGGATTCCGGATCGAAGGAGAAGGGGAGCGGCGGGGCTCGGCACCCCGGGTGGCGGTGCGATCACTTTGGGTGTGATCGCACCGTTTCGGACGTCCGGGGCCTGAAGTGGCCGGACACCCGCTGTTGTTCGTGGGGTCCAGCCTTTCGCCCTGCTTATCCTGGCGCCAGGGGGCGGGCACCTCACCAAAGTGCCTGGCAGTAAAGCGACCAGGGGCGAAAAAGGCAAAGTGGGGCAATGCAAACATCTGACGTGGTGCCGGATCCGAACAACGCCGATGTTGACATCGATGTCTACGGCTGGGTGCTCGAACACCGCACGGTGGACGTGGACGCGGTGGCCGCCGGTACGGGGCGCGAGGCGGACGAGGTCCGGAGCAGCGTGTCCCGCCTGCGCGCCTCCCGCCTGCTGCACGTGAGCCCGATCGACCCGACGGTCGCCTTCGCGGTGGCCCCGGACACGGCCGCCGAGCAACTCGTCGCGCCGCTGGAGGCGCAGATCCGCGACCAGCAGCGGGCGATCAGCGGGATCCGCGAGGGCCTGGGTCGCTTCCTGCCGCACTATCTGGGCCGCCGCTCCACGGGGGAGTCGCTGGAGGTCCTGGAGAGCCTGGAGGACGTGCGCGGGGCACTCAACCGGGCCTCCCTCAACTGCACGACCGAGATGCTCAGCTCGCAGCCCGGGGGCGGCGGCAGGGTGCCGGAGGCGATGCAGGAGGCCCTGCGGCGGGACGAGACGATGCTGCAGCGGGGGATCTCGATCCGGACCCTCTACCACCACACGGCCCGCTTCAACGGGCCGAGCCAGGCCTACGTCGCTGCCACCTCCGTGTGGGGGGCGCAGTACCGCACCGCGCACGAACTGTTCGGCCGGCTCATCGCCTTCGACCGGGAATTGGCCTTCATCCCGGTCTCCGACGGCAGTTGGGGCGCCGTGGTGATCCGCGAGCCGTCGACCGTCGCCTACCTGTGCAACATCTTCGACCAGACCTGGGACCTGGCATCGCCGTTCTCGGCCGCCGCGGGCCAGGGGCTCGAGGAGGTGGCCCGGGAGATCCACGAGACGATCATCCGGCTGCTCGCGGCCGGGCTGAAGGACGAGGCCATCGCCCGGCGCCTGGGCATGTCGCTGCGCACCGCCCGGCGCCATATCGCCGACATCATGCAGGAGCTGGGTGCGGGCAGCCGCTTCCAGGCCGGCGTGGCCGCCGCAGCGCGCGGACTGCTGGACCTGGAGGGCGAGGCGGACGGCGAACCGGTACAGCCTTCCTGACCTGGTGTCACGCGTTTTCGTGTCTGTCGCGGTCGGCGGGCGTGTCGCATGCTGCTGGGATGGGAGCTGTGGAGCCGCCGAACAAGAGGGGCACGTGATGGACATGCCGGATGGAGCCTGGGAACGGGAGGCCCCGCACCTGCGGGAGATCGCCCTGTTCCTCTCGGTCCACCTGGACCGGGCGCCGGGTGTGCTGTGGCCCGAGTACGACAACCCGGCGTTCGGTGACGTCGACGACATCGACGACGGTGACGACACCGGCGAAGCCGAGGAGGTCGGCGCGGTCGACGAGGTCGAGGACGCCGACGACACCGGGGCGGGCTCGGCGGGCGACGGTGTGTGCCCGGCGCAGGTGGAGCGGTTCACCGCGGAACTGGCCCTGCTGACGGGCCTGTCGGTCCGGCTGGACCGGGTGGAGACGGCCGGGGTCGCCCCGGGCGTCGGCGTGGACACGGCCTGGACCGGGCAACCCGACGGCCTGGAGCACCTGCTGATCCACCAGATCGCCGGCGCCGTCACCTGGCAGCTGACCGGGACCGACGGGAGCGGTCGGTCGGAGTCCTTCCAGTGCCGGCTGCTGCCCGGCGAGCTGCTGTACGTACCGGCCGGCTGGTCGCGTCGCTGCGTCGGCGCACCGCAGGCCCGGTACGCGGTCGTCTGCCTCGGCAGCAAGGGCGATTGACGGCGCGGAAGGTGGAACGGGGTGAGGGAGGATCGCGTCGCGATCCTCCCTCACCCCGTTCCGGCGGCCCTCACGGGCCGGTGGGATCAGCCACCCCAGGAGCTGTCGGCCGTGTCGCGGTTCCGGCCGCCCAGCGTGGTGCCGACGGTCACCACCCGGCCGTCGGGCAGGACGATCTGGCGCGGCGTCGGGGTGGTGGTGGTGCCCTCGCCCCCGGTGGTGGTGGTCGTCACGGTGGTCGTGGCCGTGTCGCCGTCGGCGGCCTGAGCGGCGCCGGCTGCGGGCAGCAGCAGCGCGGACGCGGCTACGGACAGGGCGAAGACGTAACGCTTGAGCATGGGATCCCCAGGAGTACGAGCGGTCTGGTCGGGGCGCGGACCACTTCGTGGGCCGTCCGCGCCGGTCGGTGCAGGACCAACCTTGCCGTGCCCCGGACCCCTCGGTGATCGATCAGGCTGCTCATCAAGCTGCCTGGCGCGATGGTGAGGGGCCGCAAAAGCGCAGGAATCCACGCTATTCGGTCATGATTCCCGCGCCTACGGGGGCCGGAGTGCCCTGCTCCCGCCGGGCCGGCGGCTCCGCGTGCTCCGCCGGGGCCCGGGTGTCGAGCTCGCGCCACACGGGGAAGACCAGCGGGGCCAGGGTGACCGTGAGATACAGCGCCCCCGTCCCCAGCAGCGCCGACACCAGGCCCGCGGCGTCCAGGGCCAGCCCCGCACCGAGCATGCCCAGCGGCGTCGCCGCCAGCGCGGCGGCGACCAGCAGGCCGAACACCCGCCCCCGCACCGCCTCGGGCACCCGCTCGTAGGCGACCGACATCATCAGCGGGCCCACGATCCCCGACCCGATGCCGGACAGGGCCAGTACGGCCAGCAGCACCGCCGTCCGGGGCTCGGCGGCCAGCGCGGCACACCGCACCGCCCCGACCAGGACGAAGGCCCCGACGAACACCGCGCGCCGCGGCAGCCGGTGCCCTGCCCAGCCGTACAGGGCCGCCCCGAGCAGCGCGCCGGCCCCCATGGCGGTCACCATCGCCCCGAACAGGGCGCTGCTGCGCAGCACCTGGGCCCCGTACGCCGGGTAGAGCACCCCGTTCAGCGCCCCGTCCAGGGCGTTGGTCAGCATCAGGACGCCCACCATCGCGCCCAGGAGCCGGTCTCTGCGCAACTGGCCGATTCCGAAGCGCAGTTCTTGCGTGTAGGAACCGCGTGGCTGCCCGGCGCCGGCCGGGCGCGGACGGGCCGTCGCCGGTACCAGCGTCGCCACGAGGAGGGCGCACGACGCCATCGCCGCCAGGTCCGCGTACAAGGTGCGTACGGGGCCGACGGTCGAGATGAGCAGGCCGGCCAGCGGCGCGCCCGCCATCATGCCGATCCGGCGGGCCCCCTCGACCGCTCCGGTGGCCCGCTCCGCCGTGACGCCCGCGCGTTCCATCGCGCCGGGCAGGAGCAGTTGCTTGGCGGTGTCGGACGGGCCGCGGGCCGCCCCGACCAGGAAGACCAGGACGATCAGGACGGGCAGCGGCAGGGCGCCCCAGGCGTGCAGGAGCGGGATCAGGCCGATCGTCGCGGCCGTCAGCAGGTCGGCTCCGACGCTGGTCGCGCGGACGGGCAGTCGGTCGACCACCGGACCCGCGAGCACGGCGGAACACAGCAGGCCCAGCACCTCGGCGGTGGCGACGAGCCCGGTCCGGGTGCCGCTGCCGGTGCTGTGCAGGACGAACCAGGGCACGGCGACCAGGGTCGCCGCCATGCCGAGCGAGGAGATCCCGGAGGCCGCCACCAGGGCGGCCAGCGGGGTGCGGCGGCGCGATGACGCGGAGCCGCCGGGGTACGAGCTGGTCATACGGGGTTCCTTCCGGCACCGCCGCGCCGCCCGGCAGCCCGCACAGGGGTCTGCCGGGCGGCGTGGTGCCCGGGGATCGTCGGGTCAGCCGGCCATGCTCACGCGGAGGCTGAGCGGGCGCATGTCCGTCCACACCCGCTCGATGTGCGCGAGGCACTCCTCCTTGGTGCCGCGTACGTCCTGGTCGTGCCAGCCGAGCGGGACGGGCCGGCCGGCCTCCCAGAGGGAGTACTGCTCCTCGTCGTTGGCCACGACCAGGTACTGCTGCGGGGACGCGTCGTTCATGGTGTTCTCCTCAAGGGATCAGGGATGCGGAAGGGGGGCGGGGTGGAGCGGGGTGGAGCGGGTCAGGAGGGCAGGGCCGCGGCCAGCAGCTCGGCCAGGGCGGCGCAGTGCGGGGGGTCCACCAGGTCGTGGTGGTTGCCCGGCACCGCCGCCCGCAGGACGTCGCCCGCGGTGCGCGCACGCCAGGCCGCCGGGTCCACCAGCGGGGTCGCGAGCTCCGGGTGCCGCTCGTCGACGGTGAAGAGGTGCAGCTCGACGGCGAGGACGGCGTCGGTGCGGTAGGCGGCGGAGGCCGCTCCGTTCGCCTCGGCGACCCGCAACACTCTGCGCAGGGCCTCCGTGGGGGCGGTACGGGGGAGGGTGCCCTGCGCGCGGCCCCGGCGTACCAGGACGTCGAGCAGTTCCTCCTCGTCCAGTTCGCGCGCCGAGTCGGCGTCGATCCCGGCGGCGATGCCGTACCGCAGCAGGTCCGGATCGCCCGGGCCGGCAACCGCAGCGGACCTGCTCGCGGCAGTCGCTCCCGGCGCGGCCGCGTCGATCAGGCCGAGGAAGGCGACCTCCTCGCCGGCGGCCTCCAGCCGGGCGGCCATCTCGTAGGCCACCGTCCCGCCGAACGACCAGCCGGCCAGCAGGTACGGGCCGTGCGGCTGCTCCTCGCGCAGGGCGGCCAGGTAGCGCTCGGCCATCGCGGGCACCGTCTCCAGCGGCCTCTCGTCGGTGTTGTAGCCCACCGACTCCAGGCCGAGGATCCGCCGGTCGCCCCCGGGTCGGGCGGACAGGTCCCGCACCAGGTCCCGGTAGCAGACGACATCGCCGCCCCGCGGGTGGACGAGGACCAGCGGCGGCCTGGAGGTGTCACCGTCGGCCAGCGGGACCAGCAGCCTGGCGGCGGCCGCCCCCGCGTCCGGCAGCGCCTCGCACAGCAGCTCCACGGTGCGCCGACGGAACACCAGGTTCAGCGGCAGCTCCACCCCGAACTCCCGGCGCACGGCCGCCATCAGGGCGAACGCCTTGAGCGAGTGGCCGCCGAGCGCGAAGAAGTCGTCACGCACCCCGATCGGGGCCGTGCCCAGGGTCTGCTCCCACAGCCGGGCCATCCGCAGCTCGGTCGTGTCGCGCGGGGCGATCCGCCCCGCGCCCCCGCCGCGCGCCGCGTCCGCCGACGGCGCCGGCAGCGCCTTGCGGTCGAGCTTGCCGTTCGGGGTGAGCGGGAGCCGTTCCAGCGCGGTGAGGACCGCCGGGACCATGTACTCGGGGAGGTCCTGGCGCAGGAAGTCGCCGAGCTCGCGCACGTCGCCCTCCTCGTCCCGCCAGGTCACGTAGCCGGCCAGGACGGCGTCCACCCCCGTGCCGTGGACGGCCACGGCCGCCGCCAGCACCCGCGGGTGGCGGGCGAGCGCGGACTCGATCTCGCCGAGCTCCATGCGGTGGCCGCGCACCTTCACCTGTCCGTCGGCCCGGCCCCGGTACTCCAGCGTGCCGTCCGCGAGTCGGCGTACGAGGTCACCGGTGCGGTACAGCCGCTCGCCCACCCCGTACGGATCGGGTACGAACCGGTCCGCGGTCAGCCCCGGCCGCCGGTGGTAGCCGCGGGCCACCCCGTCACCGCCGATGTAGAGCTCGCCGAACACACCCACCGGCACCGGGCGCAGCCCCGCGTCCAGTACGTGCAGCCGGGTGTTGGCGAGCGCCGTGCCGATCGGCACCGGCCCGTCGCCGACGGGGCCGGACAGCCGGTGCGCCGTGGACCAGACGGTGGTCTCCGTCGGCCCGTACACGTTCCGGACGGTGCCCAGCGCCGTCCGCATCCGCTCGGCCAGGGCCGAGGGCAGCGCCTCGCCGCCGCACAGCGCCCGTACGTGCGGCGCCTGCCAACCCGACTCCATCAGCTGGTGCCAGGTGGCCGGGGTGGCCTGGACGACCGTGACCGGCGCCGCGTCCAGCTCCTTCGCGAGCAGGGTGCCGTCCCGCGCGGTGTCCCGGTCGACGACCCGTACGGTCGCTCCGCACACGAGCGGCACCAGCAGCTCCAGCACGGCGATGTCGAAGGAGGCCGTGGTGACGGCCGCGACCGTGTCACCTGCCGTCAGTTCCAGCCTGCGGACCATGTCCCGGGTGAAGTTGGCCAGCGCCCGGTGCGGGACGACGACCCCCTTGGGGCGTCCCGTCGAGCCCGAGGTGTACAGGGCGTACGCCGACTGCTCCGGCTCCAGCCGCACGGGTGCGAGGTCGGCCCGCGCGTCGCCGTCCGCGGCCAGGGCGTCGAGGTCGACCACGGCGACCCCGTCCGGGGCCTGCGCGGTGTCCGGGAGCCCCGACACCACCATGACCCGGGCGCCGCTGTCCGCGAGCATGTAGCCGATGCGGTCGGCCGGATAGCCGGGGTCCACGGGCACGTACATGCCGCCGGAGCGCAGCACGCCCAGCAGCGCCGCCGGGAGCAGTACGGAGCGCTCCGCGCAGACCGCCACCGCGGCCTCCGGACCGACACCGAGGCGGGCCAGCTCCCGGGCCAGCCGGCCCGAGACCTCCCACAGCCCGGCGTAGCTCAGGCTCCGGTCGCCGTCGTCCACGGCGACCGCACCCGGCGTACGGGAGGCCTGCTCTCCGACGAGCACGGGCAGCGGCCGGTCGGCGGCCGGCTCGGCGGACCCGACACCCGCGCGCAGGATCCGCCGCTCCTCGGCCGGACCCATCAGGGGCAGGGCGCCCAGCGGGGTCGTGGGATCGGCCACCGCGGCCGTGAGCAGTTCGCTCAGCGCCGAGGTCATGCCCTCGACGGTCGCCCGGTCGAAGAGGTCGGTGGCGAACACGGCCTCGCCACGCAGCGCGCCCTCCTCCTCGACGAAGTACAGCGAGAGGTCGAACTTCGAGGCACCGCTGGCCAGCGAGAGCGGTTCGACGTCCAAGCCGGCCGGCGCGGGCGGCGCGGCGGCCTCCTCGTCGAGCACGAGCATCACCTGGAACAGCGGGTTGCGGCTCAGGTCGCGCTCCGGCCGCACCTCCTCCACGAGACGCTCGAACGGCACCTCCTGGTGGGCGTAGGCCCCCAGCGCCGTCTCCCGGGCCCGGTCCAGCAGCTCGCCGAAGGCCGGGTCGCCGGAAAGGTCGGTGCGCAGCACCAGGTTGTTGACGAAGAAGCCGATGAGCGGCTCCAGTTCGGTGCGGTCGCGGCCGGCGATGGGGGAGCCCACGGCCACGTCCTCGCCGCCCGACCAGCGGGCCAGCAGGGCCTGGAAACCCGCCAGCAGCACCATGAACAAGGTGGCGTCGTGCTTGCGCCCCAGGTCACGCAGCTGCCTCAGCAGCGGCTCGGGCAGCTCGAAGGAGAACTGCTCGCCGCGCCCGGACGGGGTGGCCGGCCGCGGTCGGTCGGTGGGCAGGTCCAGCGGGGCGAGGCCGCCGAGGCGCCCGCGCCAGTACGCCAGGGTGTCCGCGAGGGCGTCGTCGCCGAGGCGGTCGCGCTGCCACGAGGCGAACTCGCGGTAGGAGACGGCCAGTTCCGGCAGCGGCTCGGCCCCCTCGACGGTGCGGGCCCGGTAGGCGGCGAAGAACTCCCGCCAGAACACCCCCACCGACCAGCCGTCGAAGGCGATGTGGTGGGCGACGATCACCAGCAGGTGCTCCCGCTCCGCGATCCGCACCAGCCGGGCCCGCAGCGGGCCCGCGGCCGTCAGGTCGAAGGGCAGCGCGGCGTCGAGCGCGGCCAGCTCCCGCGCCCGCTCCTCGGCCTTCGGCGCACCGAGCCGCGAGAGGTCGGTGAAATCGGCGGCGAACAGGGAGGCCGGACCAGGCACGACGCGGGCCGCGAAGGCCGCTTCGTCGCCGCCGTCCCCGGTCTCCTCGATCCGGGAGCGCAGTACCTCGTGCCGGGCGACGACGTCCGTCAGCGCGCCCAGGGCGGCGGCGGTGTCGAGCTCCCCGGTCAGCCGCAGCGCACCGGGCATGTTGTAGTCGGGCCGGCCCGGCTGGAGCCGGTCCAGCAGCCACAGCCGCTGCTGCCCGAAGGACAGCGGGCCGGGCCCCTCGGGCAGCGTGGGGATCATCGCTCGCGTCGCGTCCGCCGCGACCGGTGAGGCCAGCGCCCGGGCCAGGTCCTCGGCCACCGGGTGCCGGAAGATCAGCTGCATCGGGATGTCCAGGTCCAGCAGGGCGCGCAGCCGGGAGATGACCCGGGTGGCGCGCAGGGAGTGCCCGCCGCGCTCGAAGAAGTGGTCTCGGACCCCGATCGGGCCCTCGCCGAGCACCTCCTCCCAGACCTCGACGACCGTCCGCTCCAACGGGGTGCGCGGGGCCACGTGCGCCCGGTGTCCGCCGGTCGTGCCGGGCTCCGGCGCGGGCAGCGCCCGGCGGTCGGTCTTCCCGTTCGGGGTCAGGGGCAGCGCGTCCAGCACCACCAGCGCGGACGGCACCATCGCCGCCGGCAGGGCCGCGCGGACGAAGTCCAGCACGGCGGCCGGATCGCCGCCGTCCTCCCGCCACACCACGTACCCGGCGAGCAGCCGGTCGGCGCCCTCGCCGTGCGCGGCGGCCACGGCCCGGGCGACGTCCGGGTGGCGCAGCAAGGCGGCCTCCACCTCGCCCAGTTCGATCCGGTGGCCCCGGACCTTGACCTGGTTGTCGCGGCGGCCGTGGAACTCCAGCACCCCGTCGGACCGCAGTCGCGCCAGGTCGCCGGTGCGGTACATGCGCGCGCCGGGCGGCCCGTACGGGTCCGGCGGATAGGCCTCGGCGGTGCGGGCCGGATCGCCGAGGTAGCCGCGGGCCACCCCGCGTCCGGCGATGAACAACTCACCGATCGCGCCTCGGGGGAGCGGTTCGAGGTGCTCGCCGAGCACGAGGACCCGGGCGCCGGGCAGCGGGCGCCCGATGGGGATGCGGCCCGCCTCGATGTCGGCGTCCGTCACCACGTGGTAGGTGGTGGTGTTGGTGCACTCCGTCGGACCGTACTGGTTGACCAGCCGCAGCCGGCCGGGCAGGCCCAAGGTGTGGGCGGCGCGGGCCAGTCCGGGCGTCAGTGCCTCGCCGGTGGTCATCACCAGCCGCAGCGCGGCCGCGGGTTCGGTGACGGCGGCGACCAGCGGCTCCAGCATCGACGGGACGATCGACAGCAGCGCCGTCACACCCTCGGCGTGCAGCAGCCGGGCCAGCGCCTCCGGGTCCCCGGCCTCGTCCTGCGAGGCCAGCACGATCCGCCCGCCCGTGGTCAGCGGGGCGAACAGGTCACGTACCGAGGGGTCGAAGGTCAGCGCTGTACGGGCGAGCACCGCGTCCTCACCGCCGAGACCGAAGGTGGTGGTCAACGCGGCCAGGTAGCCGGTGATCGCGGCGTGCGTGACGGCCACGCCCTTGGGGCGGCCGGTGGACCCGGAGGTGTACAGCAGATAGGCGAGGTGCGCGGGGGAGTCCGCGACGGGCGGCTCCGTGGCGGGCAGGGCGTCCACCAGGTGCTGCTCGGCGTCCAGGTCCAGGACGGGTACGTCGCCGGTCAGCTCCGCGGGCGGCCCGGCGGGCAGGCCCGCCGTCAGCACCAGGTGGGCGCCGCTGTCGGCGAGGACCGTACGGACCCGCTCGGCGGGGTGTCCCGCGTCGAGCGGTACGTAGGCGCCGCCGGCCTTCAGCACGGCGAGGACACACACCAGCATCCGCGGGTCACGGCCGGCCAGTACGGCCACCCGGGTCTCGGGGCCGGTCCCGAGCTCCCGCAGACGGTGGGCCAGCCGGTTGGCGGCCGCGTCGAGCTCCGCGTAACCGATGGTGCGGCCCTCGCAGGTCACGGCCGGGGCGTCCGGCCGCAGCCGGGCCTGTTCCGCCACCAGGGAGTGCAGGGTCCGGGCGGTCGGCGCCTCCGCCCGGGGACCGGGGTCCTCCCCGAGCAGGGCGGCGTGCTCCTGCGGGGACAGGACGTCCAGCCGGGACAGCGGCGCTTCGGGGGTCTCGGCCGCACCGGCCAGCAGCCGCAGGTAGTGGGCGCCGAACCGCTCGACGGTGGCCCGGTCGAAGAGGTCCGTCGCGTACTGGACGGTGCCGGTCAGACCGTCGGGGTGCTCGGTCATCGCGAGACTGAGGTCGAACTTGGCCGTCCCGTTGGAGGTGTCCAGGCTCTCGACCTCCACACCGTCCAGCGGCAGGACGGCGAGCTGCTCGGGATGGAGCTGGAACAGCACGTCGAAGAGCGGGTTGCGGCTGAGGTCGCGCTCCGGCCGCAGCTCCTCCACCAGCCGGTCGAAGGGAACGTCCTGGTGCTCGTACGCGGCCAGCGCGGTCCGACGCACCCGCCCCAGCAGTTCGCCGAAGGCCGGGTCGCCCGACAGGTCGGTGCGCAGCACGAGGGTGTTCACGAAGAAGCCGACGAGCGGCTCCAGTTCGGTGCGGTCGCGGCCCGCGATCGGCGAGCCCACCGCGATGTCGACCTGGCCCGTGTAGCGGGCCAGCAGCGCCTGGAAACCGGCCAGCAGCACCATGAACAGGGTGGCGCCGCGCTCGCGGGCCAGCGCGCCGAGCCGCTGGGCGAGCTCGGCCGGGACCTCGAAGACGAAGGCGTCGCCCGCGCCGGAGCGCACCTGCGGCCGCGGCCGGTCGGTGGGCAGCTCCAGGGCCGGGAGCCCGCCGAGGGCCGCCCGCCAGTGGGCGATGCCCGCGTCGGCCTCGCCGCTCGCCAGCCGGCGCTGCTGCCAGTACGCGAAGTCCCCGTACTGGACCGGCAGTTCCGGCAGCACCGGACGCTCGCCGCGGCGCAGGGCCGCGTAGGCCCCGGACAGCTCCCGCCACAGCACCGGCATCGACCAGCCGTCGCCGACGGTGTGGTGCAGGACCAGGACGAGGAGGTGCTCGTCGTCGGCGACCCGCACCACGCGGGCCCGCAACAGGGGCGCCGAGCCCAGGTCGAAGGGGGCGGCGGCATCGGCGTGGGCGAGGCCCAGCGCCCGCGAACGGGCCTCCTCGCGAGGCAGGTCCCCCAGGTCGCTGCGGACGGGGACGAAGACCTCCGGCGCCTCCACGACCTGTACCGGGCCTGAGGGGCCTTCGGCGATCCGCGAGCGCAGCACCTCGTGCCGGGTCACCACCGCGCACAGCGCGGCGGCCAGCGCGTCGGCGTCCAGCGCGCCCCGCAGCCGGGCCGCGACGGGAATGTTGTAGTCGGGCCGGCCGGGCTGGAGCTGGTCCAGGAACCACAGCCGCTGCTGCGCGAACGACAGCGGCGCGCTCTCCCCGGCCGGCCGGGCGCCGATCGCGGTCACGGGGGTCGCCGGCGCCGCGGCGCCCTGGCCGTCGCCGCGCAGGGCGTCCAGCGCCGACGCGAACCGCTCCAGCGTCGGGTGCTCGAACAGCAGCCGCAGCGGTACGCCCGTGCCCAGGCGGGCGCCGAGCCGCGACACGGCGCGGGTGGCCCGCAGCGAGTGACCGCCGAGGGCGAAGAAGTCGTCGTGGCGGCCGATCCGCCCGGTGCCCAGCACCTCGCCCCACACGGCCGCGGCGAGCTCCTCGGTCGCGGTCGCCGGCGCCGCGAACTCGGCCCGGAGCACCCCCTCCTCGGGGGGCGCGGGCAGCGCGCGCCGGTCCAGCTTGCCGTTCGGCGTCACCGGCAGCGCCGCGAGCGACACGACCGCCGAGGGCAGCATGTAGGCGGGCAGCCGGTCGGCGAGCGCCCGGCGCAGCTCGGCCGGGTCCGCCACCTGGCCCTCCGAGGGCACCACGTAGGCGACCAGGCGCTGCTCGCCGGGGGTGTCCTCGCGGACCACCACCGCGGCGTGCCCGACCCGCGGGCTGCGGGCCAGCTCGGCCTCGATCTCGCCCGGCTCGATCCGGTGGCCGCGGATCTTGACCTGCTGGTCGCTGCGGCCGAGGTAGTCGACGGTGCCGTCGGGGCGCCGCCGGGCCAGGTCGCCCGTGCGGTACATCCGGGCGCCCGGAGCGCCGTACGGGTCGGGGGTGAACTGTCGTGCGGTCAGGCAGGGTCGGCCGAGGTAGCCACGGGCCACCCCGGTGCCGCCGACGCACAGTTCGCCGACGGCGCCCTGCGGCACCGGGCGGCCGCGCCCGTCCAGCACGTACAGGCGGGTGTCGTCCAGGGCGGTGCCGATGGGGACCCGGCCGTCCACGACGGCGCCGGCGCGGGGGTCCAGCCGGTGGCGCGTGGCGAAGGTGGTGGTCTCGGTGGGCCCGTAGACGTTGACGAGGACGGTGTCCGGAGCCTGCTCCAGGGCCCGGGCGAAGGAGTGCGGGGAGGCGGCCTCGCCACCCGTCCACACCTCCCGCACCCGCGTCAGCAGCTCCACGCACTCCTCGACCACCAGGTTGAACAGGGCGGCCGTGAGGAACATCGAGGTGATCCGGTGCTCCTCCACCAGCCGGGCCAGGGCGGCGGTGTCCACCCGGCCGGGCGGCGCCATGACCACCAGCCCGCCGGACAGCAGCGGCGCCCACAGTTCGTACGTCGAGGCGTCGAACGACAGCGGGGAGTGGGCCAGCACCCGCCGGTGCGCGACACCGAAGGCGGAGTCACGGGCGAGCGCCGCGACATTGGCGTGAGTGACGCCGATGCCCTTCGGCTCGCCCGTGGAACCGGAGGTGTACATCACGTACGCCAACTGGTCCGGCGAGCACGGCGGGTAGGGGACCGGTGCGGCGGCCGGAGCCGTCGCGTCCGCCGGAGCCCCGTCCGCCGGGGCGGTCGCGTTCAGCACCGGAACGGGCGAGGTACGGACCGCCTCGTGGCCGGCCGTCGCCGGATCGGCGAGGAGCAGGCGGGCGCCGGTCCGCTCCAGCATCCAGTGCAGCCGGGCGACGGGGAACCCCTCACCGAGCGGGACGTAGAGTCCGCCGGCCTTCAGGACGGCCAGGATCGCCACGGGGAGGTGGACCGAGCGCTCCATCAGCAGGGCGACCGGGGTTTCGCGCTCCACCCCGGCGGCGGCCAGCCGAGCCGCCAGCAGGTCCGACCGGGAGTCGAGTTCGGCGAAGCTCAGGCGCTCGGAGCCGCAGACCACGGCCTCGGCGCCGGGGGTGCGTCGGACCTGCTCGGCGAACAGCTCCACCAGGGAGGCCGGGGCCAGGTCCGGGCGGACCGTACCGTGCCCCTCGGCCGCGAGCCGGGCCGCGGTCGGCGCGGAGGGCAGCAGCTCGGCCACGGGACGGTCGGGTTCCTCGGCGGCGGAGCCCAGCAGCTCCAGGTAGTGGCCGAGGACGAGTTCGGCCGTGGCCCGGTCGAACAGGTCGGTGTCGAAGACCAGCGAGCCGGAGCAGGTCTCGGCGCCCTCGGAGACGAAGACGCTCAGGTCGAAGAGGGAACCACCGAAGTCGGTCCGCACCACTTGCGCGTCCAGGCCCGGCAGCCGCAGTCCGGCCGTCTCGTCCGGGGCCGACGCGAACATCACCTGCACGAGCGGGTTGCGGTCGCCGACCCGCTCGGGGCTCAGGTGCTCCACCAGCCGGTCGAAGGGCACCTCCTGGTGGTCGTACGCGTCCACCGTCGCCCGGCGGACCCGGCCGAGCAGCTCACGGAAGCCCACCTCGCCCGACAGATCGGCGCGCAGCACCACGGTGTTGACGAAGAACCCGACGAGGGGCTCCAGTTCCACCCGGTCGCGTCCGGCCACCGGGGTGCCGACGGCGATGTCCGTGCTGCCGGCGTAGCGGGCCAGGGCGGCCTGGAAGCCGGCCAGGAGCGTCATGAAGAGGGTCGCGCCGGCGCCCTCGGCGATCTCGCGCAGCCGGGTGGTGAGGTGGGCGTCCAGGGTGAACTCCAGGCTCGCGCCGTCGCCGCTGCGACGGGTGGGCCGGGGCCGGTCCGCGGGCAGTTCGAGAGCCTCCAGCCCCGCGAGGGACTTCTCCCACCAGCGCAGCCGGCCGTCCATCGCGCCGCTCGCGAACCGCTCGCGCTGGGTACGGGCGTACGCCTGGTAGTCCAGGGGCAGCGGCGCCTGCGCCAGGGGTCGCTCCGCGAGAAGCGCCGCGTAGCCCTCGGACAGCTCCTGCCACAGCAGGCCCATGGACCAGCCGTCGGTGGCGATGTGGTGGACCACCAGCACCAGCAGGTGGTCCTCGGCGCCGACCCGGATCAGCAGGGCGCGCAGCAGCGGCCCGGCCGCGAGGTCGAAGGGTCTGCGGACCTCCTCCCGGGCCAGGGCGTGGGCCCGCTCCTCCAGTTCGGCGAGCGGGGCCTCGCCCAGGTCCAGCACCGGCAGCGGGACGGCCGCAGGCGCCGGCAGGACCACCGGGTGCGGGGCGCCGTCGCGCTCCTCGAAGACGGTGCGCAGCGGTGCGTGGCGGGCCACGACGGCCGTCAGGGCGCGGCGCAGCGGCTCCGGGTGGAGGGGGCCGCGCAGCCGCACGACCTCGGGGATCGCGTAGCCGGGGGTGCCGTCCGCCATCCGGTCCACCAGCCACATCCGCTCCTGGGCGAACGAGGCGACGGGCTCGGTGTCCGGCCCGTCGGCGGCCGGAGCGGGGACCGGCGCCGGCGCGGCGGCCGGACCGGCCGCCGTGTCCTCCAGTGCGGCGCGCACCCGGCGGCGCAGCAGTTCACGGGCGGCGGCCAGGCGGCTGTCCGTGCCGGTGGCCGGCAGGCTCTCCTGGGTGGTCACGAGGTCTCTCCCTGAAGTACGAGTGAAGGAACGGCGGCGTCGGTGGCGGTGAACGGGTCCGGTTCGGCCCCCAGTTCGGCCAGCAGCACCGTTTCGACGGCGATGGCGAGGGCGGCGACGGTCCGCTGCTCGAAGAGGGTGTGCAGGGGCAGGTCCAGGCCGAGGGACTGGCGCAGCCGGGCCGCCACCCGGGTGGCGCTCAGCGAGTGCCCCCCGAGGGCGAAGAAGTCGTCGTGGCGGCCGATCCGCGGCGCGTCCAGTACGGAGGCCCACACCATGGCGACCAGTTCCTCGGTCTCCCCGGCGGGCGGCTCGTACCCGGTGGCGGCGGCCGCGGCGGGCGCCGGGAGCGCCCTGCGGTCCAGCTTGCCGTTCGGCGTGACGGGCAGCCCGTCCACGACGACCAGCACCGGCACCATGTACTCCGGCAGGGAGCGGGCCAGTTCGGCGAGCATCGGCCCGGTGTCCGGGGCCGGGTCGGCCCCGGCCTGCGGGACGAGGTACCCGACGAGCCTGCGCTCGCCCGGGACGTCCTCGCGGACCACGACCGCGGCCCGGCCGACGCCGTCGAGGTGGCCGAGCGCCGTCTCGATCTCGCCGAGTTCGATCCGGAAGCCGTGGATCTTCACCTGGTCGTCGGTGCGGCCCAGGTACTCCACCGAGCCGTCGGCCCGGTGGCGGGCCAGGTCCCCGGTGCGGTACATGCGCGAGCCGGGCGGGCCGAACGGGTCGAGCGGGAAGCGCTCGGCGGTCAGTGCCGGGCGCCGCAGGTATCCGCGGGCCAGGCCCGCGCCCGCAAGGAACAGCTCGCCGGCGACCCCGACCGGGACGGGCCGGCCCCGCGGGTCGAGCACGTACAGCGCGGTGTTCCAGATGGGCCGGCCGATCGGCACGGGCCCGGCGTCCTCGCGGCGGCAGTCCCAGTGCGTGACGTCCACGGCCGCCTCCGTGGGCCCGTAGAGGTTGTGCAGGGGCACGTCGAGCACATCGAGGAACCGGTTCTTCAGCTCCTCCGGAAGGGCCTCGCCACTGCACACGACCCGCCGCAGCGAGCGGCAGCGGCCCGCCTCGGGATCCTCGACGAACGCCGCCAGCATGGACGGGACGAAGTGGACGGTGGTGATCGACTCCTCCTGGATCACCCGGGTGAGATAGGCGGGGTCCTTGTGCCCGCCGGGCTCGGCGACCACCAGGGCCGCGCCGGTGATCAGCGGCCAGAAGAACTCCCACACCGACACGTCGAAGCCGAACGGGGTCTTCTGGAGCACCCGGTCGTCCGCGCCCAGCCGGTACCGGTCCTGCATCCACAGCAGCCGGTTGACGATGGCCGCGTGCTCCACGACGACGGCCTTGGGCCGTCCCGTCGACCCGGACGTGTAGATCACGTACGCGGGGTGCGCGGGCAGTGGCGCCGGCCCCACCGCGCCGGGGTCCTCGTCGAGGACGGCCCCCGGATCCAGCCGGGGCAGGTCGGCCGCGGCGGGCAGCGCCGCCGCCACCTCCTCGTCCGCGAGCAGCAGCACCGGCTCGGCGTCGGACAGCAGGTACGCGATCCGGTCCGCCGGCAGCGAGGGGTCCACCGGCAGGTAGGCCGCCCCCGACTTCAGCACGGCCAGCAGCGAGACCACCATCTCCGTGGAGCGGTGCAGGGCGACCGCGACGATCTCCTCCGGACCGGCGCCCCGGGCGCGCAGGACCCGGGCCAACCGCTCGGCACGCGCGTCGAGTTCGGCGTACGTCAGGCGCTCGCCCCGGAAGACGGTCGCGGAGGCGTCCGGCGTCCGGGCCGCCTGCTGCTCGAACAGCTCCACCAGTGTGGTGTCGGGGACGGGCACGGCGGTGCCGTTCCACTCCCGGATCAGCCGGTGCTGCTCCGCGGACAGCAGGTCCACCTCTCCGACCGCGGTGGCGGGGGCGTCGGCGACGGCCGAGAGCAGCCGCTCCAGCGCCTCGCCCAGGCTGCTCGCCGTCCGGGCGTCGAGGACGTCCGTGCGGTGGTCGAGGTGCAGCCGCAGCCGCTCCCCGGGCAGCACGATGAGGTTGACGGTGTAGTGGGTGGCGTCCGAGCCCTCCACCCCGGTCAGCCGCGGTCCGCCGGCCAGCTCCCGCATCGACTCCAGGTCGAGCGGGTAGTTCTCGACGACGACCGTGGTGTCGAAGAGGGCGCCCAGCCCGGCCGCCCGCTGGATGCCGGCGAGCCCGACGTGCTGGTGGTCCATCAGCTCCGCCTGCTCGTCCTGGAATCGGGCGAGTGCGGCCAGCAGCGGCTCGTCCTCGCGGATCCGGAACCGCACGGGCAAGGTGTTGATCAGCAGGCCGACCATGTCCTCGATGCCGGCGACGTCCGCGGTCCGGCCGGAGACGGTCCCGCCGAACACCACGTCGTCCCGCCCGGTCACCCGGCCCAGCAGCATCGCCCAGACGCCCTGGACCACGCTGTTGAGGGTCACGCCCGCACTGCGGGCCCGCGCGGTGAGCCGGGCCGTCAGCTCGGCCGACAGCTCCACCGTGACCCGCTCGGGCAGTGCGTCGATCCGGTTCGGATCGGCCGCGCCCAACAGGGTCGGCTCCGCCAGCCCGGCCAGCGCGGTGTTCCACGCGGTCTCGGCGGCGCCGTCGTCCTGGCGGGCCAGCCAGTCCAGGTGCGAGCGGTACGGGACCCCTTCGCCGACCGGACCGGCCGAGTCCGAGCCGCCGGGGTAGCCGGGGTTGCCGCATTCCGCGTATCCGGTGAGCAGTTCGCGCAGCAGGACCGCCGAGGACCAGCCGTCCCAGACGATGTGGTGGTTCGTCATGACGAGGCGGTGCTCGGCGGCGCCGAACCGGACCAGGGTGAAGCGCACCAGCGGCGGCCGCTCCAGGTCGAAGCGGCGGGCCCGGTCGGCCGAGAGCAGCCGCTGCCACTCCCGCTCCCGGTCCGCGGGGTCGAGTCCGCCCAGGTCCACGGCCTCCCACGGCACCTCGACGGACTCGACGACGATCTGCGCCGGTCCGCCCAGACCCTGGTCGGTGAAGGCGGAGCGCAGCGCGGTGTGACGGCGCAGCAGCCGGTCGCAGGACGTCCGCAGGGTGCCCTCGTCCAGGGGGCCGTCCAGGGTGAGGACGATCTGGCCGGTGTAGGCGTCCATCGCGCCGGTGTCGAAGGCGGAGTGGAAGAAGAGCCCCTCCTGGAGCGGCGAGAGCGGCAGTACGTCGCAGAGCCCGGCGTAGCGCACGGCCAGGGCGTCCGTCTCCGGCTGCGTCAGCCGGACCAGCGGCAGGTCACGGGGGGTGAGGCGGCGCGCTCGGGGGGCGCCCGTCCAGCCGGCCAGCAGGCGCAGGGCCTCGCCCCAGGCCGCCACCAGGGCGTCGGCCTCGGCCTCGGTCAGCAGGGCCGCGGGATGGGTGACGACCGCGGTGAAGGCGGGGCCGTCGGCGCCGTCCACGGCCATGGCGTCGATCTGCAGGGCGTGTTCGACGGGCATCGCCGGATCCACCTCGGCCCGCAGGCCGCCCGCCTCGGGGGCGGGGCTCCACGGCGTCCCGCCGCCGCCGGCGAACCTGCCCAGGTAGTTGAACAGGATCCGGGGGCGCGGAAGTCCGGACAGTTCGGCGGCGGTTCGAGGATCGAGCCTGCTCAGGAGTCCGAAGCCCGTGCCGTGGTCCGGTACGGAGGCGACCGTGGAGTGGATCCGCGCGACCAGCTCGGCGAGCGAGTCCCCGCCCCGGGCCGCCGCGTCCAGGTCGAGGCCGGCCAGGTCGAAGCGGACCGGGTACTGGGTGGTGAACCAGCCCACCGTGCGCGCCAGGTCGTGCCGGCCGGTGCGGTCGACGCGGCCGTGGCCCTCCAGGTCGACCAGCAGCGACCCCGGGGCGCTGCCGGGGGAGCGCAGGCGGTGCGCCGCGAGGACCAGTCCCGCGAGCAGCACCTCGGCCGGGCCGGTGCGCAGCGCGCCGGGCACCCCGGCCAGCAGCGGGCCGGCGACCTCGGCGGGCAGGCCGAGCGTCACCGTGCGCGTGTCGCCGGCGGTGTCCCGCACCGGGTCGGGGATCCGCTGCCACGGCTCCCGCGGGTCCGGGGCGTCCTCGGAGCTCTCCAGCGTCGAGCGCCAGAAGGGCAGCTCGGCCTGCACCTCCGGAGAACGTGCCTGGAGTTCGAGATGGTGGGCCCACGCGCGGAACGGGACCTCCCCGTCCGCGGCCGGCAGCGGACGCCCGGCGACCGCGGCCTCCCAGGCCGCGGCCAGGTCGGCCGTCAGGATCCGCCACGACACCCCGTCCACCGCCAGGTGGTGCACGCACAGCAGCAGCCGGTCCGGCGCCGCCCCACCGGTGTCGAAGCGGACCGCGCGCAGCATCACCGAGGCCGCGGGGTCCAGTTGCCCGGCCGCCTCCCGGGCCGCGTCCGCCATGATCGCGGCGCGGGCGGAGTCGTCCGACCCGGCCACGTCGACGGTGCGGTACAGCCGGGACACGTCGACCGAACCGGGCTCGCCGACCGTGCACAGCCGGCCCTCGGGGCCGAAGGTCACGCCGAGGCGCAGCGCCCCGTGCCGGTCCACGACCGACTGCAGGACCCGTACGAGCGTCGCGTCGTCCGCGCCCTCGGGCAGGGTCAGCACCATGGACTGGCTGAACCGGCCGATGGGGCCCGGCCCGTCGAGGAGCCAGCGCATGACCGGCGTCGGGGGAAGCGGACCGCACTCCGCGACGGCCGGACCGGCGGCGGCCGGGGAGGACGCGTCGCCGGGCTCGCCGACGGCCGCGGCGAGGGCGGCCGGGGTCTTGTGCGCGAACACCTCGCGCAAGGTGAAGGAGAAGCCCCGAGCCCGCGCCCGGCTGGTCAGGCCGAGGGCGGTGATGCTGTCGCCGCCGAGCTCGAAGAAGTTGTCGTCCGGGGTCGCGGTGACGCCCAGGGCCTCGGAGAACAGGTCCGCGAGGGTCTGCTCGGTGGCGCCGTACGCCCGGTCGGGGTGCTCCGCACGGGCCGCGGCCTCGGGTACGTGGAGCCGCGCGCGGTCGACCTTGCCGCCCGGCGTGAGGGGCAGCCGGTCCACCGCCACGAAGGTGCGGGGCACCATGTAGCCAGGCAGGACCCGGCCCAACTCCGCTGCCAGCAGATCCGGTTCGGGCGCCGGGCCGCCGTCGGCGGACGGTGCCACGAAGGCGACGAGTCGGCGGGCCCCGCCCGCGGGGGCGTGCACGACGACCGCGGCCTGCCCCACCGAGGGCTGCCGGCCGAGCACCGCCTCGATCTCGCCCAGTTCGATCCGGTGGCCGTTGATCTTGACCTGGCGGTCCACCCGCCCCAGGAACTCCAGTTCGCCGCGCGCCGTCCAGCGCACGAGGTCGCCCGTCCGGTACATCCGCGCACCGGGCACACCGCAGAAGGGGTCCGGCACGAAACGGTCGGCGGTCATGGCCGCGCGCCCCGCGTACCCCTGGGCGAGACCCGCACCGGCCACGCACAGCTCGCCGGTCGCTCCCGGCGGCAGCAGCCGCAGTCCCCGGTCGACCACGTACGCGCGGTGGTTGACCATCGGGCGCCCGATCGGCGGGATCCGGCCGTGCGAGGGCGGAACCACCCGGTGCATGGTCACGGACACGGCCGCCTCGGTGGGCCCGTACGCGTTCCAGACCTCGCGGGCGTCCGTCGCCCAGCGGTCCACGGCGTCCCCGGACGGGGCCTCACCGCCCGTGGACAGGAACCGCAGCTCGGGCAGTCCCGCCGGGTCCAGCAGCGGCAGGAGCGCCGGCGGCAGGTCGGCGACCGTCACCGCGTGCTCGGCGAGCAGCGCCTGGAGCCGGTCGACGTCGCCCCGCTCGGCGTCGGTGGCGAGGACCAGGGTGGAACCGCTCAGCAGGGAACCGAACACGTCCAGGACCGACACGTCGAAGGACAGCGAGGCGAACCCGAGGAACCGCTCGGTGCGCCCGGACCCACCCCGACCGCCGCCGTCGCCCGCGCCGCACAGCGCGAGGTGGCCGCGTACGAAGTCGACGGCGGCCGCGTGCGGGACGACGACGCCCTTCGGCTCGCCCGTACTGCCCGAGGTGTACAGCAGGTACGCGGCGGACGCGCCCGGCACCGGTACGGACCTCCGGCCGGAGCGGGACCCATCGGTCGGCGCGCTCGCGTCGACCACGCTCGGCAGGTCGTGCGGCAGCCGGTCGCGGCTGCCCGGCCCGGCCACCACCGTGCGCAGTCCGGCGTCGCGCACGATGTACGCGATGCGCTCGGGCGGCAGGCCGGGATCGAGCGGTACGTAGCAGCCACCCGCCTTCAGGACGCCGAGCAGGGCCGCGACCATCGACGGCGAGCGCTCCACGCACACGCCGACCGGTGTGCCCGGTTCGACGGCCGGCCGCAGCCGGTCCGCGATGTCCTCGGCCCAGGCGTCGAGTTCCCCGTACGTGACCTCCTGGCCCGCGCAGATCACGGCGGCCTGCTCGGGGGTGCGCCCCGCCACCTCCTCGAAGAGCGTGTGCAGCGACGCGTCCCCGAGTACGGGGTCCACGCCGCCCTCGGCGAAGGCGGCGAGCCGCTCCTCGTCCTCGGCGGTCAGGAAGGGCAGCGAGCCGACCGGGGCTTCGTCCTCGGCCGAGGCGAGGGCGACCAGGAAGCGGGTGAAACGCACCCGCAGCGCGTCGAGTTCCACCCGGCCGAGGTCGGCGGCGTCGCCCTCGGCCTGCACGGTCAGCGGGCTGTCGCCGCCGCGGTCGTAGACGTTCAGGGAGACGTGCTCCACCGGGCCGACCGAGAGGTTGTGCGCGGAGGCGGGAGCACCGGCGAAGGACAGCTCGTAGTCGAAGGACATGAGGTTGACGGCGGCGTCCCACAGCCGGGGTCCGGTCCCGGTGAACTCCTCGATGCGGTACCGCTGGTGGCGCAGGGCCTCCTTGATACCGGCCGAGGTGCCCCGCAGCAGTTCGCCGACCGTGGTGTCCGCGGTGACCGTCAGCCGCAGCGGCAGCACCTTGGAGAACATGCCGGGTGTCCGGCGGGCGTCCGGGGTGGTGCGGCCGGTGACCGGCAGACCCAGGACCACGTCCTCGGTGCCGCCCGCGCGGTGCAGGTGGGCCGCGGCCGCGGCCATCACCAGCGCCGACCAGCGTGTGCCGTGCCGGCGCGCGGCCTCGCGCAGGGTGCGGGCGTCGGCGGGATCGAGGTCGCCGCTCACCCGCACCGTCGTACCCGAGGCGGGCGCCGGGACACTGCCGGTGAAGGAGACCGGCTCGGGGGCTCCGTCCAGCCGGGCCCGCCAGAACTCCCGGTCGGTCGCGCACCGTTCGGAGCCGGCGTACTCCTCCTCCTCGGCCACGATCCCTTGCCACGGCGCGACCTCGGCGGCCGGCACGGGCTCGCCCGCGACCAGCGCCGAGTACACCTCCGCGGTCCGCCGAGCGAGGATCGAGCCGGTGACCCCGTCCGCGACGAGGTGGTGGTAGCCCTGCATCCAGCGGTAGGTCGCCGGACCGGTCCGCACCAGCAGCTGCCGGCACACGTCCCCGGACGCCAGGTCCGTCGGCCGGGCCAGCTCGGCGCGCATCAGCCGCTCGGACTCGGCCTCCGGGTCCGCATGGTCGCTGACGTCGACCGTCTCCATCCGCAGCGGCGGCGGCCCGGCGGGTATCTGGTGCACCACCGCGTCCACCTCGGCGAAGCGGACGCACAGCGTCTCGGTTCCGGCCACCGTCGTGCGCACCGCCTCGGCGAGCAGCTCCGGATCCACCGCCCCGCGGATCTCCAGGTACTCGGCGATGGTGTAGTCGAGGCGGGTGGGGTCGAGCTGCTGTGCGAACCAGACGCCGTTCTGCGGCGGGGTCAGGGGCAGCGGCCCGCGGTCGTGAGTGGCCATGCGGTGGTCAGTCTCCTCAGTCGGATCGGTCGATCAACGACGACGTGAGGCCACTGTCCGCGACGGCCGGACGGTCCCGAAAGTCCCACTAATACGCCTCTTGACGACGCCCGATCCGCTCGGAGAAATCCCCGGTACCGCGATCCCGTGACAGGTGGATCCAGGTGCTGCGGTGCGCACGCATGGATCCCGAGCGACCGGCCGGCCCCGCGCGCCGGGTCCGCACGGGTCGCACCGGCCGCCGGGGTCGGCCGCGCGGCTCAGTCGTCCGCCGGGTGGACCACCTCGACCCCCTGGTCGCGCAGCGCCTCGATCGCGGGGGAGTCCGCGGGGGCGTCCGTGACCACGAGGGCGATCTCCTCCATGGCGCAGATGCGCCCCAGCGCCGCTCGGCCGATCTTGTCGGCGGTCGCGACGAGGATCACGCGCTGCGCAGCGGCGACGGCCGCCCGCTTCACCTCCACGTCGTCGAGGTTGTAGGCGGTGGCGCCCTGGACGGGGTCGACCCCGCAGCATCCCAGGACGAACGTGTCGAAGCACAGGTCCTTGAAGGTCTGCACGGGGGTGGAGCCGTAGAAGGACAACTCCTCGGGGCGCACCTGCCCGCCCGGCATCACCAGTCGGATGCCCGGGTGTGCGGACAGGGCGAAGGCCGCGTGCAGGGAGAGAGGGGCGACGGTGAGTTGGCGGTGCGCCATGGCCTTGGCGATGGCCACGGCGGTGGTGCCGGTGTCCAGGGCCACGGTCTCGCCGTCGGTGAGCAGGTCGACGACGGTGCGCGCGAGCCGCTCCTTGGCCTGCGATCCGGACATGGCCCGGATCGCGTAGGGAGGCTCGACGCCGCCGGGCAGGCTGCTCACCGCGCCGCCGCGCACGCGGCGCAGGGCTCCGCGGGATTCCAGTACCTCCAGGTCCCGGCGGACGGTCATCTCCGACGCCCCGGTGGCCTCGGCCAGCTCGGCCACCGTCGCGCGGTTCTGTCGCATGAGCAGTCCTACGACGAACTTGTGCCTTTCCATCACGTTCATGTGTCTGCTTTTAGCACAGACGGCGGCGGAGGATGGCTGGGATGTGCGTTTCGAACATTCAAACTGTTGAAATGAACATTCCTCGTGTGTAGCGTGTGCGAAGTGGTGGGAACTTCTCGCCGCTCCGCACATTGATCGTGTTCATTCGGCCGTGACCGATGAGGAGAGCCATGACCGCCATCCATGAGGCCGAACTGCCGGAAGGGGGGAAGCCGCTCCTCACCACCGTCGCGATCGGCGCCTCGTGCCTGGCTTTCGTCGTGATCGGCGCGCTCCAGGCGCTCTACGGTCCGGCGATCCCGGCCCTGCGCGACGAGTTCGGCATCAGTCCGGCCGTGGCCGGGCTCAGCCTCAGCGCCCACTTCGTCGGCGCCCTCCTCGGCGTGCTGATCTACCACCTGCTGCGGGGCCGCCTGAACAACCGGGTGCTGCTCGGCGGCTCGTACGCGCTGATGGCCGCCGGCGCTGCCGCCTTCGCGTTCTCCCCGAGCTGGGCCCTCGCTCTCGCCGGTACGTTCGTCATCGGCCTGGGCTTCGGCGGCATCGACTACGGCCTCAACCAGCTCTTCGCCGTCGGCTTCGGCCACCGCAGCACCGCCATGCTCAACCTGCTGAACGGGCACTTCGGCATCGGCGCGATCGCCGGCCCCGCCCTGATCGGATGGCTCGGGGCGGACAGCTATCCGGAGATCTTCATCGGCACCGGCGTGATCAGCCTGCTGATCCTCGTCACCCTCGGCGGGGTCGCCGCCAGGGAGCCCGCCCCCGGCCCCGCGGCGGTCACCCCGGCCGGCGGTGCCCGGGTGCTTCCGATCATCGGGGTTTTCATCGGCGTCTACGTCCTGCACGTCGCCATCGAGACCGGCGTCGGCGGCTGGGAGCCCACCCACCTCGAAGCCGTCGGATACGGCGCCGCCACCGCCGCGACCGCCACCTCCGCCTACTGGGCCGCCATGACCATCGGCCGGTTCGTCGCCGCGCCGATCAGCCTGCGCTGGTCCGCGCCGTCGATCCTGCTCGTCTGCTGCGTCGGTATGGCGGGCTTCCTCCTCCTGGCGACGGTCCCGGCCCTCGCCCCGTACGCGTACTTCGGCGTCGGCCTGATGATCGCGCCGATCTTCCCGACCTGCCTGCCCTGGCTCAACCGCGCCGTGCCCGGCGTGGGAGCCGCCGGTGCCTACGTGATCGCCGCCTCGATGATCGGCGGTGTGGCGTTCCCGCCCCTGCTGGGCGGCGTCATCGAAACGATGGACGTGAAGACGGTGCCGCTGTTGCTGTTCCTGCTCGCCGTCGTCTGCGGTGCGCTGAGCCTGTGGCTGCGCCGCAACGCCCCCGACCCCGGTGGCGTGTCCCGTTCGCGCGACTGCGGACGTACGGACGCCGTCACCACACTCTGAACCCGTGGAACGCGAGGAACCGAAGGATGAAAGCCGTCCTCTTCGCCTGCTCGGCCTGCCTGCCTGCCTGCCGGCCGGCAGCGCCAAGCCCGAACCCGCCGCCTACGCGTGGCGCATCCGCGAGCTCGGACTGCCGCCCGAGGAGATCCTCTCCTCCAGGACTTGAGGTGGGCAAGGCGCACTCCGAGGCCCAGCGAGCGGGAGTTGACCCTCCCCTTACGTCAGGCCTGAGGCTGTGTACCGACGAAAGGGCAGGTGGATGAGCTACTCCGTGGGGCAGGTCTCGGCCTTCGCCGGGGTGACGGTGCGGACACTGCATCACTACGACAAGGCGGGGCTGCTCTCGCCCGGCGACCGGAGCCACGCCGGATACCGGCTCTACAGTGAGGCTGACCTGGTCCGTCTCCAGCAGATCCTCTTCTACCGTGAGCTCGGCTTCCCTCTCGACGAGATCGCCGCGATCTTCAAGGATCCGCAGGTGAACCCCTTGGAGCGGCTCCGGGCGCGGCAATGGCAGCTGAGTGAGGAGATCGCCAGGCTGCAGCGGCTGGCCGAGGTGGCGGAACGGGCGATCGAGGTCCAGGAGACCGGGGTGCCCCTGACTCCTCAAGAACGCTTCGAGGTCTTCGGTGAGATCACCTTCGACCTGAGCTATGCCACCGAGGCAGAACTGAAGTGGGCGCACTCGGATGGGCAGCGCGAGGCGATGGCGCGCGCGGCTGCTCACACCAAAGCGGATTGGCGTCGGCTCATGGGCGAGGCCGCCGCCTGGCGCGCGGAGCTGCTCGCGGTCTTCGACGAGGGGGAGCCGAGCAACGGCGAGCGGGCCATGGACCTCGCCGAGGAGCACCGCTTGCACATCTCACGATGGTTCACTTCCTGCCCGCCCGACATGCACCGGCGCATCGCGGACGACTTCGTCGCCGATCCGCGCGCATTCGCTCTGGTCATTCCGCCGTCGCAGCAGCGCCCGGGCCTGGCCGCCTATACGCGCAAGGCGGTGCACGCCAACGCGGGCCGCCACGCAGTAGGCCGTACCGATTTGGAGGAGGACCGATGAGAGTCCTGATCGCCGCAGCCGGATCGCGCGGCGATGTCGCGCCGTACACGGGTCTGGGTGCCGAACTGTGCCGGGCCGGATACGACGTCACCCTCGCCACCACAGACACCTTCGCACCCCTCGTACGCGAGGCAGGGCTGGAATTTCGCAGCCTCCCCGCCGACACACGGGTGCGTGGCAGCGTCACAGGCAAACGTGAACTCATGCGCACTGCCGCCGAGTTCATCACCGAACTGGGTCAGGGTTTCGCCGACGTGATGGACGGTGGCACGGACCTGCTCCTGCTGTCGACCACCACGGCTCCGCTCGGCTGGCACCTCACCGAGGCCACGGGCACACCGAGCCTCGGCGTGTACCTCCAACCCACAGCGGCGACAGGCGACTTCCCGCCCGTCGTCACAGGCTCCCGCTCACTGGGCCGTCTCGCCAACAGAGCCACCGGACGCTTCGCACTGCGCATGGCCGACCGCATCTACGAACAGGCTGTCGCACAGCTGCGCCGCCGCCTCCAGCTGCCCCCGGCCTCGCCTTCCGAGGTGCGTCGACGACAGGGACAGGCGAATTGGCCCGTCTTGCACGGCTTCAGCACGGCCCTGGTGCCTCGTCCCGCCGACTGGCCCTCCGGCCTGGAGGTCGTGGGCAACTGGTGGCCCCATCATGAGGCGGCCGAACAGCTGCCTACTGATCTGGAGGACTTCCTGCGTGCCGGACCCCGCCCCGTCCTCATCGGCTTCGGAAGCATGGCGGCCGGTGACGGGGAGCGGCTGAGCGAAATCGCTGTGCAAGCCCTGCGCCGCGCCGGACTGCGCGGCATCCTCCAAGCCGGCACTGCCGGGCTTGCCGCCGACGGAAACGACGTGCTCACGATCGGGGAAGTACCACACGCCGTGCTGTTTCCACGGCTGGCCGCGGTTGTCCATCATGGCGGGGCCGGCACCTCGGCCGCCGCGTTGCGCGCCGGAGTGCCCGCGGTCACCGTACCGGTGACTGCGGACCAGCCGTTCTGGGCGGGTCGGCTCGCCGCGATCGGCGCGGCCACCGACCCGATCCCCTTCCGATCCCTTACCGCCGAACGGCTTGCCGCATCACTTCACCAAGTAGTGAGGCAGCAGACACACAGTCGAGCCGCCGCAAGAGCGGCACAACATCTGATGACCGAGAACGGAGCAGGTCGGACGCTCAAGACCATCCAGCAGCTGACCGATGGATGACGCCAGTCCGTTCCTCGTCCTCGTCCGAGCCGCCTGAGACCCCGGGCGGCGGGGAAGCGTACCTGACAGCGCGCCCCCCGCCGCCCGGCTTCGCCTCCGTGCGCGCCCCACGTCCCCGGACCGCGACAGCCCGCCGGGGCTCAGTGCGAGACGTCCTTGGCCCAGTTGCGGTTGACGGTCTCGCGGGCCTTCTCCCGCTGCCCCTCCGTCGGGAACGTCGGCGTGCCCTCGACCGTCGGCAGATTCTCCGCGGCGGCCTTGTCGAGGGTGCCGTCCTCCGCCATGGCGTCCATGAGGACGGGGCGCGCGTAGGCGCCGAGCCGGAGGTTCTGGCCCTCCGGGCTGAAGAGGTACTCCTGCCACAGACGGGCCGCCGCGGGGTGCGGGGCATCCCTGTTCACCCCGTTCGCGTAGTACTCCGCGAAGCTGCCGTCGAAGGGGATGGCGGTCCGCCAGTCGACGTCCAGGCCCTTCTCCCGGAACTGGTCGGCGTATCCGAGGTTGAGGAAGTCCCAGTCGATGCTGATCGGGGTCTGCCCCTTCGCGATCGTCTCCGGTGAGGACTCGACCGGGATGAAATTGCCGTTCTTGCTGAGCTCGGCGAAGAAGTCGATGCCGGGCTGGATGTTGTCGAAGGACCCCCCGTTCGCCAGGGCCGCCGCGTACACCCCGGCGAAGGCGGAGCCGGACTGGAGGGGATTGCCGTTGAGGGAGATCTGGCCCTTGTACTCGGGCTTGCGCAGGTCGGCGAAGGTCGACGGGCAGGTCTTCACCCGCTTGGCGTCACAGCCGATCGAGACGTAGCCGCCGTAGTTGTTGTACCAGCGGGCGTGCTTGTCCTTCTGTTCCTCGGGGATCTGGTCGAAGTCCGCGACCTCGTACGGAGCGAGCAGGCCCTGCCGGGCCGCCGACTGGGCGAACGAGTCCCCCACGTCGATCACGTCGGGGGCGCGGCCGTCCCGCCTGTGCTCCTTCAGGGCGTTGATCTCGTCCTGGCTGGTACCGTCCGGGTTCTCCACTTCGACCTTGATCCCGTACTTCTTCTCGAAGCCGTCGATCAGCGCGCCGTAGTTGGCCCAGTCGCGCGGCAGGGCGATCGCGTTGAGCGTGCCCTCCTTCTTCGCCGCCGCGGTCAGCGCCGCCATACCGCCGGCGTCCGCGGCGGAGGTGGCCACCGCGGGGGAGCTGGGCTCGGCGACAGGCTTGTCGCCGCAGGCGCCGAGGGGCGCCCCTGCGAGGGCCAGGAGGGCGGCGAGGAAGGCTGTCCGGAGACGGGGTGAGGGCACAAAGGCTCCATAACGGGCTAACGCGTACCGATCGATGCCAGCGTACGTTCGGCAGCCTCGGCGGCGCAGTCCCGGACCGTGGTGTCCGCCGTCTTCCCTGCGGCTGCCGTAGCGGCGGAGCCTCAGAACCCCTCGTCGTCCCACCCGGCCAGGAGCGCCTCCCCGAGATCCATCGAGGCCGGCGTGTCCCCGCCGTGGAGCGCCTGCTCGCTCCAGATGATCTTGCCGCGGGCCGTGTAGCGGGTGCCCCAGCGCTCGGCGAACTGCGCCACGAGGAACAGTCCGCGGCCGCCCTCGTCGGTGTCCGCGGCCCGGCGCAGGTGCGGGGAGGTACTGGACCCGTCGGACACCTCGCAGACCAGGCAGCGGTCGTACAGCAGCCGCACCCGGATGGGCTCGGTGCCGTAGCGGATGGCATTGGTCATCAGCTCGCTGAGGATGAGCTCCGTGGTGAAGGAAAGGTCCTCCAGACCCCACTCCACCAGTCGGCGCGCGCAGGCGTTGCGCACCGGGGACACCGCCGCCGGGTCGGGCTCCACGTCCCACTCGGCGATCCGCGCCGGATCCAGCAGCCGGGTGCGGGCCACCAGCAGCGCGACGTCGTCGCTGGGCCTGGAGGGCAGCATGGCGTCGATCACCGCGGTGCAGGTCTCGTCCGGGGTACGGGCCGGCCCGGACAGGGCGGCGCGCAGCGCTGCCAGACCGGCGTCCGGATCCTGGTCGCGGCTCTCGATCAGCCCGTCGGTGAAGAGCGCCAGCCGGGAGCCCTCGGGCAGGGTGAGCGACATGGTCTCCATGGGCAGACCCGCGCCCAGCCCCAGCGGCGGGGAGACCGGCACCTCGGGGAAGGACACGGTCCCGTCGGGGTCGACCAGAGCGGGGCCCGGATGCCCGGCGCTGGCCGCCGTCACCTGCCCCGAGACGGGATCGTAGATGGCGCACAGGCAGGTGGCCCCGGTGATCCCCTGCCACTCCTGCTCGTCGGTGTCGATGTGCGCGACCAGCTCGTCCAGGTGGCTCAGGAGCTCGTCCGGGGGCAGGTCGAGCGTGGAGAAGTTGTACACGGCGGTCCGCAGCCGGCCCATGGTGGCGGCGGCGTAGAGACCGTGCCCGACGACGTCGCCGACCACCAGCGCCACCCGGGTCCCCGGCAGCGGGATGACGTCGAACCAGTCACCGCCCACCCCCGCCTTGGCGGCCAGGTAGCGGTGCGCGACCTCGACGGCGGACTGCTCGGGTACGCCCCGGGGCAGCAGACTGCGCTGCAAGGTCACGGCCATGTCGTGCTCGCGCGTGTAGCGGCGGGCATTGTCGACGGACAGCGCCGCCCGGGCGGTCAGCTCCTCGACGAACGACACGTCCTCCCCGTCGAACGGCGGGGAGTCCTGCCCCCGCCAGTAGCCGACCATGCCCAGGACCACGCCCCGCGCCCGCAAGGGCACGACGATCAGGGAGTGGATGCCGCGGTCCAGGATCTGCGCGGCGTTCGCCTGGTGCTGGGCCCGCCAGCGGTGGGTGACCCGCAGGTCCGCCTCCAGGACCGCCCGCCCGCCGGCCAGCCCGGCCGCCATCGGGCCGGTGGGCCCGAACCTGATCACCTCGCCGACGGGGGAGAGCGGGTGGTCGCCCCGCATGCCGACGACGGCGGTGCGGCGCATCTCGGTGATCACCTCGGGCGGCTCCTCACCGCGCAGCACCGGGTCCAACAGATCGACCGTGACCACGTCGGCGAACCGCGGGACCGCCACCTCCGCCAGTTCCTCCGCGGTGCGCTCCACGTTCAGCGTCGTACCGACCTGCACCCCCGCGTCGTACAGCAGCTTCAGCCGCTCGCGGGCCACCTCGGCCCGGCCGGCGAGCGCCCGCAGCTCCGTGGTGTCGCGCAGCGTGACGACGGTCCCGGCCTTCCCGTAGGGGGCGGTGGGCCGGATGTTCACCGCCAGCAGCCGATCGGCCGCCATGTGCAGCTCGTCGGTCGCGGAACGGCCCGACGCGATCGGATCGGCGATCCCCTCCTCCAGACCCAGATCCGCGACCGGGCGCCCCTCCGCGTCCGCCGGCAGGTCCAGCAGGCGACGCGCCTCGTCGTTGGCCAGCAGCAGCCGTCCACCGCCGCCGATGATCAGTACGCCTTCCCGTACGGCGTGCAGCACCGCGTCGTGGTGCTCGTACATGCTCGTCATCTCGGCCGGACCCAGGCCGTGGGTCCGGCGCAGCAGCCGACGGCTCACCAGAGCCGTCCCGCCCGCGGACAGGGCGAGCACCCCGGCCGCGGTACCGAGGACGACCGGCAGCTGCCCGTTCACCATGCTCTGCACGTTCTGGACCGTGACGGGGGAGGAGACGACGGCGACGACCTTGCCGTCGTCGTCCTTGACGGGGACCACCGAGACCACGGACTGCCCCAGGGACCCGGCGAACGTCTCGGTGAAGGAGGTACCGGCCGCCGCCTTGGAGAAGGGGCCGACGACGCGCTTGCCGATCTGCCCCTGGTCGCTGTGGGCGAGGGTGACTCCGTCGAGCGTGTACACGTTGATGCCGTCGACCCCGGCGATCTTCGCGGCCGCCTTGGCGCTGGGCTGCAGCACCGCGCTCGGATCGGGGCTGCGCACGGCGGCGACGATCCCCGGCGACTCCGCGAACGCCCCGGCGGCGGCGAGCGTACGGTGCCGGGCGTCCAGCATCGCGGAACTCCGGGCCTGCACCACGAGCGCCACGACCGCGGCGGCGACGAGCAGGACCACGACGGCCAGCTGGAGGAGGAACACCTCGCCGGCCACGCTGCGCGCACTCAGCAGCGAGGAAAGACGCTGCGGCCGCCGGGCCGACCCTCCCGTGGGCGGCGGGGCGTGCTCCTGGCGCTCCCGGTCGTCTCCTGAGCGGGGGCGACGAGGGGGAGCGGAGGGGCTCGTGACCGAGCTGAGCAGCCGGCGCCGCAGGCTGCCCAGATAGTTGCTCACCCGTCCATCTTCCAACCTCCGCGCGTCGTCGGCAGCGGGGCGGCGCAGCCCCGGCGGGGAGCCGAGCGGGACCGGGCCGTCGTGCACCGGCCCGGAGGGACGGGGCGCGCCCCGGCGTAGGTGCCACGCGAGGCCTAGGCCGTCGGCTCCGGTGCGCCGACAACCCACCCGACCGTGACCGCGCACTCACGACGCGTTCCGTTCCGCGGGGCGCCGGATCGGCTGGTAGCGTCGATTGCGTGCGTTCCATCCGTACCGTCGCAGCGTCGCCCCGAGGGGCAGCCGTTGATCGGCAGAGGAGCGGGATCACATGGCGAAGCCCAGCTTTCGTATCGGGGCAGCAGCGGCCGCGACCGCTCTGGGCCTTCTGACGGCACTGGCCCCGCGTGCGGCCGGCGCCGCACCGCCCCCCACCGGCCCCACCCCGATCACCGGTGACACCGGGCCCGACCCGGCCGCCGTGTCACGTTTCGTGCCGGGCCCCTGCCCCCGCACACCTGAGCCGATCGAAGTGCTGGCCACCGCCCGGTGCGGATACCTGGAGGTCCCCGAGAACCGGGCCCGTCCCGGCGGCCGCACCATCCGGCTGGCGGTGGCGGTCATCCCGGCCGCCTCGGCGAAACCCGGCCAGGATCCCGTGGTGTTCATGTCGGGCGGCCCGGGCGGCGAGACCTTCGACGACATCCCGTACCTGGTCTCCTCCGGCCTGAACCGGGACCGCGAACTGATCGTCATGGCCCAGCGCGGCAATCTCTACGACAAGCCCGACCTGGCCTGCCCGGAGCTGGACCGCTTCTACGCCACCTCCGTCGGACTCCCCTCCTACGCACCGTCGACGCGGCGGCTCATGCTCGACGCCGTGAAGCAGTGTCGGGACCGCCTCACGGCGGACGGAACCGACCTGAGCGCCTACAACAGCACCGAGAACGCCGCCGACTTCGCCGACCTGCGCACCGCGCTCGGCATCGAGCGGTGGAACGTCTACGGCCACTCCTACGGCAGCAACCTGGCCCTGACCTACCTGCGCCTGCACCCCCAAGGGGTCCGAGCGGTGGCGCTCGACTCGATCGCTCCCGCGCACTACGTCTCCCTGCCGTTCGCCTGGGCCGGCGCCGAGGAGGGGCTCGACCACCTCTACCGGGCCTGCGCGGCGGAGCCCGCCTGCAAGAGCCGCTACCCGGACCTCGAACGCACCCTGAACGAGCAGGTGCGCAGGTTGGAGGCCCATCCGCTGACGCTGGACGTCAGGCCCCCGCAGGGCGGGGACCCGGTGAAGGTCGTGCTCGACGGCGGCGCGCTGGTGAACCTGCTCGTCGCCAAGGCGATCCCGTTCAAGGATGTCCCGGCGGCGATCGACGAACTCGCCCACGGCCGTCCGGAGCGCTTCGCCCGGGCCCGCGCCGCCGGTTCGGTCCAGGTCGTCGGCCAGACCGCCCACGGTCTGACGAACTCGGTGGTGTGCGGCGAGTGGATACCGGACCACTCGGCGTCCGACGTGCTGAAGGCGGGACGCGAGGCGTTCCCCGACTGGCCGGACGCGGTCCTGGCCCAGGCGCCCCAACTGGCCTTCCAGGAAGAGGTGTGCCGCGTCTGGAACGTCCCGGACCGCACCGCCGCGATGCGCGTGGCCCCCACCGCCTCGGTGCCGACGCTCTTCCTCAACGGGACGTTCGACATGAAGACCGGGGCGAGTTGGGCGCAGAAGACCGCCCGCACGCTGCCCCGGTCGACCACCGTTCGGATCCCCGGCATCGGCCACTGGGTGGTCCCGCAGTCGCCCTGCGCCCAGCAGGTGCTGGCGTCCTTCCTCACCCGTCCGACCGCGCCCGACACCGGCTGCGTGGCGGGCCTGACATGGGAACCGTTCACGATCACCCCCAAGTGACCGGAAGAAGGTGGTGTCCGTGAGTCGGACGGTGTCGTGGTGCGCCGTGCGGGGCGCCGTGGTCGCCCTGGTACTCGCAGGCGTCGCAGCCCCGCAGGCTCACGCGTCCGGCGACGACCGCGACGAACGCAGCGCCGAGGTTCTGCGGCAGCTGGTGCCCTCTCCTGACGGACCTGGCTGCGCGGCAGCCGTCGGCAAGCGGGGCAGCGTCGTCTGGGAGGCGGGGCAGCGTCGTCTGGGAGGCGGGGCGAGGAAAGGCCGATCTGACGACCGGGCGCCCCATCACCTCGAAGACGGTCTTCGACATGGCGTCCAACTCCAAGCAGTTCACCGCGGACGCCGTCCTCCTGCTCGCCGGGCGGCACCGACTCGCGCTGACCGACCCCCTGTCCGACTTCCTGGACGACCCGCCCGCCTGGGCGCGGGACGTCACCGTGGGCGACCTGATGCGCCACACCAGCGGCATCACCGACTACCAAGACCTGCTGGAGGCCGAGGGCACCGAACTGACGGACCCGGCCGGACAGGAGGAAGCGATCGCGGCCATCCTCGCCTCGCAGCCGCAAGAGCCCCCGGGAAAGCGCTTCTCCTACTCCAACTCCAACTACGTCCTTCTGGCGCACGTCGTCGAGAAGGTCACCGGCAAGCCCTTCCCGACCTTCCTCCAACAGGAATTCTTCACCCCGCTGCACCTGCGCATGGTGTTGTCCCCGGCGGTGGACGTTCCGGGCAAGGCGAAATCGTACGACGAGAAGGACGGCTCCTTCACGCCCGATTCCTCTCCCTGGAAACAGTACGGAGACGGGTCCGTCCAGACCACGCCCGGGGAATTCGTCCGCTGGGCCGACAACTACCGCACCGGTCGTATCGGCGGAACGCATCTGCTCACCGGCGTCACGGAGGGAGCGGTGAGCGTGGGTGACGTCCTGCGTGGGCGCGGCATCGAAGAAGGGCGGTACGGGGCCGGAATCCTCCAGCTCCCCGACAAGAGCCTGGTGCACCGCGGTGACTGGGAGGGATTCCACAGTACCTTCAAGGTGAGCCCGGACCGCAACACCGCCGTGACCGTCGTGTGCAATGTGGATTCGCCCGACCATTTCCGAGCCGCCGATCAGCTGCTGGACATCTGGACCGAGTGACGGGTGGACATCCCGCACGGTCGCCCCCGACCGACGGTTCGGACGCTGACTACGATGCCGTCGCATGACGACTGTTGACTGGTCCGGTGTTCGTGACAGGGTGCTCGAACTGGGGGAGCGGCCGGGAGCGGCCGAGGTGTTCGGGGCGCGCGGCCATGGATGGGTTCTCGAGGAGCCGCTCTCGCGCGCGCAGTTGGACGAGGTGGAGACCCAGACAGGTGTGACGCTACCGGCCGACTATCGAAGCTTCCTGCTCGACGTGGGCGCCGGCGGCGCGGGCCCTTCGTACGGGATCTTCGTGCTGCGGAGGACGCCGGACGGGTGGCGCTGGTTCGACGACGCGCGGACGGCCGTCGATCACGCACTCATCGGCAGGGAGTTCCCCAATCCCCTGCACGACTCGGCCGAAGCCCTCCGGGCGGCCTTGGACGCCGACCACCCCGATGAGCACCCTGGGCAGTACCCGGATCCGGACAGTGAGGCGAAGAAGAACGCGAAGCGGGCGTGGGGGGCACGGCGCCGTCAACTGGCTCAAGACCTCAAGACCACCGGGGCCCTACCCCTGTGCCATCACGGTGGCGGGTCCCGGGCGTGGCTCGCGGTGACGGGCGCGGAGCGCGGCACGATGTGGTGCGACCCGGAGGGCAGCGGGGTGTCGTTGGTCCCGGACCATCTTGACGCGGACCCCGAGAGGAGCCGCATCGGGTTCGGCCGGTTCTACCTCTCGTGGCTCGAGGAAGCGACCCGAATCGTCTCGATGCCCGCCTGAACCTTCGGGTGCCCACGGGCGGCCGATCGAGCACCCGATCGAGCACGCGATCGAGCACCGGATTGAGTAGCCCATGCTCATGTCGCCCGGGAGCGGGCCTGCGAGTCTCGACACCACTTGCAGGCTCCACCCCACCCGAGGGATACATGCCCACACGCTCTCTGCCGTCGAACGCGCCCCGTACCGCGGGTCCTCAGAACCCCGCGCCCGGATCGGCCGTCATCGAGACCCGCTCCATCGACTGGATCCCCACCGCCGAACGCCACGGCACGGTACGCCACCTGGGCGCGTTCTGGTTCGTCGGCAACATCAACCTCACCGCGATGGCCACCGGCGTCACCGCGCTGAGCATCGGCACCGGTCTGATGTGGACCTTCGTCGCCACCGTGCTGGGCTCGCTGTTCGGCACGTTCTTCATGGCATTCCACTCGGCACAGGGGCCGCAGCTCGGACTTCCCCAACTCGTGCAGTCGCGTGCCCAGTTCGGATATCTCGGCGCCGCCTTGACCGTGTGGGTGTTCGCGCTGGTCAACTATCTGGCCTTCAACGCCTCGGACGCGATCCTCGCGGGCGACGCCGTGCACATCCTGTTCGGCATCGACGAGAACCTCGGCTATCTCGTCTCCGCGTCCGTCGCCGCGGTCGTCGCGCTGCTCGGATATCGATGGATCCACCGGTTGAACCGGTGGCTGGCCTGGCCGATGGCCGTCCTGATGTCCGTGCTCACCCTGGCCGTCGTCACCGACGAGGGAATCCCCTCCCGGGCTCTCGCGTTCGGCGACTTCGACATGGCGGCCTTCGTGACCGTCTTCGTGATCGTGACGGGATTCCAGCTCGGCTGGGCGCCCTACGTCTCGGACTATTCGCGCTACCTGCCGGCCGAGACCTCGGTGCGGTCCGCCTTCTGGTGGACGTACGCGCCCAGCGGTCTGTCGGCGATCTGGGTGTTCGGCATCGGCGCCGCCGCCGCGTCCGCCGCTCCGGACGCCACCCCCGTGGCAGCCTTCCAGCAGCTGGCCGACAGCCTGCTGGGCGGCCTGGGACAGGTGGTGGTCGGCGCACTCCTGGTCGGCCTGCTGTCCGTCATGGCGGTCAACCAGTACGGCGGGATGATGGCCATCATCTCGATCCGGGACAGCTTCGCCCCTGTGCGGCCGACCCGCCGCATCCGCGCGATCTGCATCGGCATCATGTTCGTTCTGGTGTGGGCGATCGCCCAGTTCGTGGGCGTGGACAGCTTCAACTCATTCTACAGCAACGTGCTCATCTTCCTCACCTACCTCTTCACACCGTGGACCGCGATCAACCTGATCGACTACTTCTTCGTACGCAAGGGTGCCTACGCGATCGCGGAGCTCTTCGACCCGAAGGGGATGTACGGACGCTGGGGGTGGCGCGGGAACCTCGCCTATCTCATCTGCCTCGTGGTGATGGTCCCCTTCATGGTCACCGTCCCCTACACCGGCTTCGCGGCGCAGGCCTTGGGTGGAGCCGACTACTCCGTCTTCGTCGGCCTGCCCGTCGCAGGTCTGACGTATCTGCTGTTCTGCCGATCGATCGACCTCACGGAGGAACGGCGCGTGGTGGCGGAGGAAGGCGTGCTGGATCTCGACCTCGCCCACTGAAGCGGCCCGGCGACGCGCGGGGCGGGATCACCGCCCCGACGATCGCCTAGGGAGCGCGGTGTCAGCCGCCCTGCCGAGGGGCCAGCCTGGTGGCCAGGTCGCGGCGGGACATGATCCCCAACTTGGTATAGACCCGCTGAAGATGGTTCTCCACCGTTCGAGTGGAGAGGTGAAGTTCGTCCGCGATCTGCTTGTTGGTGATGCCGGTCGTCGCGAGGGAAGCGATCTCCCGCTCCCGCGCGCTGAGGGAAGCGGCCGACCCGAGGCAGAGCAACCCCGGTGTGACGGCTCCTTGGCAGGAGCGCGCCAGCTCGGCCGACAGGTGCAGAGCCGAGGTCGCGCGCCGCGGATCTCCCGCGCGATGAAAGGCGTTCGCCGCCGCCGCGGCTGCCTCCGCCGCCATCAGAAGAGCACCGATCTCCTTCATCTCGCCGGCCGCCCGGAGCAGCCCCTGCCCGTCCTGCGCGGCGTGCGCGCGTGCGAACCGCACGCTCGGCGAGGCGAACGCTCCCTCGCACCGCTGCTCCAGCCGCACCAGCCCGGCCAGCACCTGCGACGCGGCGCCGAGGCGGGCGGCGTCCGTGAGGAGCAGCAACTCGCAGGAGGCCGCACCGGCCTCCCGGGCCTGATCCGCCGCCCCGGACAGGACGGCACATGCCGCCGTGGTGTGTCCTCGGGCCGCGAGCGCCCAGGCCTGCCCCAGCGCGTGCTCACCCGGGAGGAAGAACACGTCCGGGTAGCCGGCCAGGTCCGCGACCAGGGCATCGGCCTCGTCCGTACGACCGAGTACGGCGTTGGCCGCCGCGAGGCCGGCGGCGGCCGGTCGCAGCGGGACGAGGATGCCGTCGCCCAGGGACAACTCCAGCGTCTCGGCGAACCAGCGGCGCGCGTCACCGATCCTGCCCTGCAACCAGGCCGTGCGCCCCAGGTCGTACGAAAGCCAGGCCGCGGGCTGCGTGGCGTTGTCGGCCAGCGCTTCCCGATGTCCCCGCTCCGCCGCACGTTGCGCGCCCGCGAGGTCTCCGTCGGCCATGCGGGACAGGGACAGCACGGAGAGCGCGGCTGCCGGATGCTGGATGATGATCCGCTTACTCGCCTCGGCGTGCTCCGCGTACGTTCGGCCGGCCAAGGCGACCGCTTCGCCCGTCCGACCCGCGGCACTCAGCCCCAGAGCTTTCATGGCGCAGGCGTACAGACGCACCCGCTCGTCGGACATCCCGTCGACCTCGTCGACCTCGTCGAGCAGGCCGAGGCCTTCGTCGGTGCGACCGGAGAACACCAGCATCGCGCCCTCGTTCGCACGCAGCGAGGCCCGCGCCCGCGCGTCGGTCGTCGACTCGAACGCCTGCCGATTGACCCGCAGGGCATCGGCCACGCGGGCCGCCCCCCAGAAGAGGTTCTGCGTCCTCTCGATGGCCAGGCGCAGGCGTTCGGCTTCCGTGCCCGCCGTGGTGTACGCCCGTTCCAGCAGACGTTCGGAGTCGTCGAAGCGATGCAGCAGGTAGTAGGCCTCGCCCAGCTGCAGCATCGTCTCCTCGGTCACCGAGGAAGGGGGAAGCGCCTCCAGCAGATCCACGACCTGGACGTAGTCGTGGCTGTGCCGCGCGAGCATCGCGGCCTCCACGATCAGGTGCGGGTCCGCCGTACCGCGCGCACCCAACTGCCACGTCGCGATCCGCAACACGTCCTCCAGGCGTTTGGCGCCGTGGGCGAGGACGCTCCGTTCACACTCGCCGAGAATGTGCACCCGTCGACTCACGGGCACGCTCTCCAGGAGGACTTCGCCGTAGAGCGGGTGCGCCAAGGTGGCGGTCATGCGACGCCGGGAGACATGGACGTGGATCAGGTCCGCCTCTTCCAGCGCGAAGAACGCTTCCGCCGAGGTCGCCCCGATGAGATCCGGCACCCCCATCGGTCCGGCGACCGCGAGCGTTTCGAGCGTCCGAGTGCCCTGCGTGCCGTAGCGCTTGAGCCGGGTACGGATCAGCTGGCTCAGGCGGGCCGTACGGAGCGGCCCCGTCGCCTGACCGGGAGCCCTCCACACACCGCCGCTGGGGACCAGCGCGCGGGAGCCCAGCATCCCCAACACCAGCTCCCGCAGAAAGAGGAGGTTGCCTTCGCTCAGACGGTGCAGTTCGCACACGACCTTCCGCTCGACGACCCCTCCCAGGACCGTGGTCAGGACGCCCTCCACCTCGTCCTCGGCGAGGGCGTGCAGGTCCACGTGGGCCATTCCCTCGGTGCGGTCGATGGCGAGCACCGCATCGGACACCAGCACATCGGAACGCAGGGTCGCGACCAGGAATATCGACTCCATGTCCAGCAGCTGCCCGATGAGCGTGGCCGAGCTGGCGTCGAGCAGGTTCACGTCGTCGACGAACAGGGCGAAGGTGCGGCCACTTCGGTCCACGAAAGCCGCCCGCGCCGCGCGGAAGGCGGCGGGTGCATCGCCGAAATCGAGACTGTCGGGGAGCAGGTGCGCGAGAGCGCCGAACGGAATGGTGCCCGCCGCTGCCGTCGCTGTCGCCCGGCTCCCTTGATGGCCCGCCGCCAGCGCCCTCTCCCACACGTGGGTGGCCAGACGGGTCTTGCCGACCCCTGCCGAGCCCCGGATCACAACGCCGTTGCAGGCCGGGTCGGACAGGGCGGCCTCACAGGCCTCCTTCTCCGCTTCCCTGCCGACGAGAGGCCAGGCGCGCTGGACATCACGCTTCGTGTACGGAGAATGCAAGGCAGCCACCTGAGCTCTGAACCGGTGCCGACACCCGGCATGGACCGCCGATACGGACAGGGGCCGGCGGCTCGCAGGACGACCTTGCACTTCCACCGGCCGACTCGGCTTGAGTAGATGCTACTCACGCGGCTCTCCGCCCGGTGGGCTCCGAGCGGCGAGGATGGAGTAGTGACTGCTCTGGGCCCCGGTCGGCGCCGGATGAGAACGTCCGGCACACGCACCCACCGCACCCACCAGGGAGACATTCCTGTGTCGCAAGGCATCTACTTCCACCTGCGCCTTCGCTTCCCCGCCCACGAGAGCCTCTCCCACTGGAAGGAACACGTCCTGCTCGCACAACGGGAGCAGCTCGAACCCGTGCCGGGCTTCGGCGGCATCGACATGGGCGACGACGACCTCTTGGGCGAAGAGCCGAGAGCGCTGCCAGGGAACGCCACGGTCGGCGATCTGCTGGCCCATATGCAGTCGGAACTCGCGAACGAGCGGGGCTTCGTGGAGATCCTGCAGAACGGCGCAGATGCAGATGCCGATGCCGATGCAGGGGCGGTCGTCGCGATGCACGGCTTCCTTCCCGACTACGACAGCTACCGGGACCACCGCCTCCCCATGATCTACGCGGGAGCCGCCGCGAGCCGACTGGGAGGCGAGGGAAGCGTCTCGTTCCTCGGGCCCGCCGAGGGCGAGTGGGTGGTGACGTTCGCGGACTTCACGGACTCGGCCGTACGCATCAGCGAGCCCGACCTCCAGGACCTCAGGGAACAGGAACTCACGGAACGCTTCGGCGGAATCGCCGTCGACGACGTGTACCGCGCCTGGAAACCCGCACGAGCCTGAAAGACCTGGAGAGGGACCTGGAGAGGGCTGACCGGGCAGGCGATTGGTTGTAATCTGCGGAGACCGCACTTGACCTGCGTAAAGCAGGCAGGTAGCCGACAATCCGGGAGTTTTCCGATGCTTCGTACCATGTTCAAGTCCAAGATCCACCGGGCTACCGTCACCCAGGCCGACCTGCACTACGTCGGCTCCGTGACCGTCGACGCCGACCTGCTCGACGCGGCCGATCTGCTGCCCGGGGAGCTCGTCCACATCGTGGACATCACCAACGGTGCGCGGCTCGAGACCTACGTCATCGAGGGCGAGCGCGGATCCGGGGTCATCGGGATCAACGGAGCCGCCGCGCACCTGGTGCACCCCGGGGACCTGGTCATCCTCATCAGCTACGCGCAGGTCGAGGACGCCGAGGCCCGGGTGCTGAAGCCCCGCGTCGTGCACGTGGACGGCGACAACCGGATCATTGAGCTGGGTGCGGACCCGTCCGCCCCGGTGCCGGACACGGACCAGCGGCGCAGCCCGCACGCCGTGGCCTTCTGAGGGGAGTGAAGGGACGATGTCGATGGAGTTCCAGGACGACCGCGAGGCCGGACGGCTGCTCGCCGTCGAGGACGGGACGACGGTCGGCCACATCGCGTACTTCGTGCTCGCCGACGCGCCCCACGCCCTGGTCGCGGTGCACACCATCGTCGAGCAGGGGCACGAGGGCCGCGGTATCGCGGGCGGGCTGGTGAAGACCTTCTACGGGATCGCCGCAGCCGAGGGAGTACCCGTGGTGCCGCTCTGCCCCTATGCGGCGAGCTGGGCCGCCAAACATCCCGACGAGGCGCCCGAGCCGGCCGCCGAGGTCGTGTCGGCGGCCAAGGCGCAGCTCGCCGCGGCTCGCGACGCCCGGTGACCGATCTGCTCCTGCTGCACACCTCGCCCGTGCACGTCCCGGTCTTCGACGCGCTGCGTGACCGGAACCATCCGGGGGCCGCACTGCGGCACCTGGTGGTCCCGGCGCTGCTGGACCGGGCCCGTGCCGAAGGGCCGGAGTCGGTGACTTCGGCCCTTCGGGGCTTGCTCGCCGAGGCCGGGACGCCCGTGCTGGTCACCTGCTCGACCATCGGGGCGACCGCGGAGTCCCTGGCTCCGGCGCTGGGCGTCCCGGTGCTCCGGGTGGACCGGCCGATGGCCGCCGCCGCGGTACGGGCGGGGGCGCGGATCGCCGTACTCGCCGCCCTGGAGTCCACCCTCGCCCCGACCCGGGAGCTGCTGGCCGAGGAGGCGGGCGAGCGGCCCGTGTCGATCCGTACGCACCTGGTTGCCGGGGCCTGGGACCGCTTCGAGGCCGGGGACACCGCCGGCTACCTCGCCCGGATCGTCGAGGCGGCCGACTCCGTCACCGGCGCGGACGTCATCGTGCTGGCCCAGGCCTCCATGGCCGAAGCCGCGGACCTGGCCACGAGCCCGATCCCGGTACTCTCCAGCCCCGCTCCGGGCCTTGCCGCGGGCCTGGCCCTGCGCTCGGCCGCCAGGGGTGTCGCGTAGGCATACGGGCCGCAATCGCGGGAAGGTGGCCCATATGGTGCGAAAGCAAGTTGTAGAAGAGACGCAGCCGCCTCCCCCGGGGCCCGACCCCTTCCCCGACCCCGAGCCCATGCCGCGGCCCGTGCCGCCCGTGCCCGGACCCGTCCCCGAGCCGGACCCGATCCCGCCGCCCCCGGGGCCCGCGCCGATCCCGCAGCCCGGGCCCCTGAGCTGACGACCGCGGCTACGAGGTGCGGACCTCGGAGCGGTCGCCGCTCCAGAGCGTGTGGAACGAGCCCTCGCGGTCCGTCCGCCGGTAGGTGTGCGCCCCGAAGAAGTCCCGCTGCCCCTGGGTGAGGGCCGCGGGCAGCCGCTCCGTGCGCAGGGCGTCGTAGTAGGCCAGTGAGGCCGCGAACGCGGGTACCGGGATCCCCTGGCGCACCGCCGCCACCAGGACGGACCGCCACCCTTCCTGGGCGGCCGCGATCTCCTCGGCGAAGTGCGTGTCCGCCAGCAGGCTCGGCAGCTCCGGCCGGGCGTCGTACGCCGCCCGGATCCGGTCGAGGAACGCGGCCCGGATGATGCAGCCGCCGCGCCACAGCGAGGCCACGGCGCCCAGGTCCACGTTCCAGCCGTACTCCTCGCTGCCGGCCCGGATCTGGTGGAAGCCCTGGGTGTAGGAGACGATCTTCGACGCGTACAGCGCCTGCTCCACCTGGGCGGCGAAGGCCTCCGCCTCCTCGGGGGCGAGTGCGGTGGCCGTCGGGCCCGCGAGCCCCCGCGCGGCCGTGCGCAGGTCCGCGTGGCCGGAGACCGCGCGGGCGAAGACCGCCTCGGCGATCCCCGACACCGGCACCCCGAGGTCGAGGGCGATCTGCACCGTCCAACGGCCGGTGCCCTTCTGCTCGGCGGCGTCGGCCACGACATCGACGTACGGGCGCCCGGTCGAGGCGTCCGTGTGCGCGAGCACCTCCGCCGTGATCTCGATCAGGTACGAGTCCAGGCGCCCCCGGTTCCACGCCCGGAAGGTCTCCGCGATCTTCGCGGGGGAGTAGCCCGCGACCTCGCGCAGCAGGTGGTAGGCCTCGGCGATGAGTTGCATGTCGGCGTACTCGATGCCGTTGTGCACCATCTTGACGAAGTGTCCGGCGCCGTCGGGTCCCACGTGCGAGGTGCAGGGCGTACCGTCGGCGGCCTTCGCGGAGATCTTCTCCAGCAGCGGTCCGAGGGAGGCGTACGACTCCGTCGAACCGCCGGGCATGATGCTCGGGCCGAGCAGCGCGCCCTCCTCGCCGCCGGAGATGCCGACACCCACGAAGTGCAGTCCCCGCTCGCGCAGTTCACGCTCGCGGCGCCGGGTGTCCTCGAAGTGCGCGTTGCCGCCGTCGATGATGACGTCGCCCTCCTCCAGGAGAGGCGCGAACTCGCGGATCACGGCATCGGTCGGCTCCCCGGCCTTGACCATGACGACGATGCGCCGGGGGCGCTCCAGCGCGTCGACGAACTCCTTCGCCGACCCGGCCGCCACGAAGGTGCCCTCGTGCCCGAACTCCTCGACCAGCGCGGTGGTCCTGGCCTCCGTCCGGTTGTGGACGGCCACGGTGAATCCGTTGCGGGCGAAGTTGCGGGCGAGGTTGCTGCCCATGACAGCGAGTCCGGTGACGCCGATCTGGGCTGTGCTGGTGCTCATCGGTGCGCTCCTGCTTGCTTCGGTGTGCCTTCGGTGGGCGGGGAGCACCGAAGCTACCCCCACGCGGACCCCGGTGGATCTTTTACTCATCGAGATACAGTCAAGTTCCTCCGGCATGCGCCCCGTTGCGCCTCTTGTCACGCTCTGATCGCACCGTTAAGTTGTGCGGTTCCTGATGTCTTCGATGGGGGCTCCCATGGGTGTACGGGGCCGGCACCGCCGGTATCAGCCGAGCAGCATCAATCGGGCCTCACTGGCCGTCACCGCCGGCGGCGCCGGGATCGCGCTCCCGCTCATCGGGGCCGGAGTCGCCCAAGCGGCCTCCGTGGACACCTGGAACAAGGTCGCGTCCTGCGAGTCGACGAACGACTGGCGCATCAACACGGGCAACGGCTACTACGGCGGCCTCCAGTTCAGCCAGAGCACCTGGCGGGCCTTCGGCGGTACGGCCTACGCCCCGCGCGCCGACCTGGCCACCAAGGACCAGCAGATCGCGGTCGCCGAGAAGGTGCTGAAGGGTCAGGGGCCCGGCGCCTGGCCCGACTGCGGGAAGCGGGCCGGCCTCACACGCAGCGGCCCGGCCCCCGCCGTCACCCCGCAGACGCAGGGGCGGTCCCCGGCGGCGCCCGTGGTGCCCGTGGCGCGGACGGCCCCGGAGCAGGGTGGCGCGGCGGTCCCGACGGGTACCTCCGTCCTGCCGAACCCGTACGTCGTCGCACCCGGGGACTCACTCTCGGCGATCGCCACCGACCAGCACGTCGAGGGCGGCTGGCAGGCGCTGTACGAGACCAACCGGACCACCATCGGCGGCAACCCCAACCTGATCTTCCCGGGCCAGCGGCTCACCCTGCGGATCACCACAGGGCCGGCCTTACCGCCGCCGCCCAGGCAGGACCCCGAGAAGCCGCCGCGGACCGCCGACCCGGTGACCCCCGTGGAGCCGGCCGCCGAGAAGCCGGCCGAGAAGCCCGCGCCCAAGCCGGTGGAGAAGCCGGTCGAGAAGCCCGCCGAGAAGCCGGCGCCGGAGCCCGCCTCAGCGCAGCAGAAGCCGGTCGCGGGCGGCTTCTCCGCCCCCGTCGACGCGGCCCTCGGCACCGCGTACCGCGTCTCGGGATCCTCCTGGTCCAGCGGCTACCACACCGGCGTCGACTTCCCGGTGGCGACCGGCACCACCGTCAAGTCGGTGGGACCCGGCGCGGTCGTCTCCGCCGGCTGGGCCGGGGCCTACGGCTACCAGGTCGTCATCCGGCACACCGACGGCCGGTACTCCCAGTACGCCCACCTCTCCGCCCTCGGCGTCAAGGCCGGTCAGCAGGTGTCCGGAGGGCAGCGCATCGGCCGTTCCGGCTCGACCGGCAACACCACGGGACCGCACCTGCACTTCGAGATGCGCACGGGACCCGGATACGGCTCCGACATCGACCCGCTCAAGTACCTCCGAGGCCACGGGGTCCGCATCTGACCCGCGCACGTGCGAGGGCACGACGGTGAGCAGGATCAAGCCGGCCGCGGCGAGCGTCGCGCTGGCCACCGCCGCCGTCGCGCCCGCGGCCCCGTACCGGAAACCCTCGTCGAACAGCGTGATGCCGACCGTCGCCGCCACCACCGGGTTGATCACCGTCAGCGTGGCCAGCGGCGCGGTCAGCCCGGCCCCCCGGTAGGCCGCCTGCGACAGCAGCAGCCCGCCCGCCGCCAGGACCGCGATCGCGACGAGGTCGGGCCACAGGCCGGCGGGCGCACCCGACCCGAAGTCCTCGGCCATCGACTTGGTGAACACCGACGCCATACCGAAGGCCGTACCCGCGGCCGCGGCCAGCAGCACACTGTGCAGCACCGCCCGGTGCATCCGGTGCGCCGCCAGGAACAGCGCCAGCATCAACGCCGCGGTCACGATCAGCAGCATCCGCCGCTCGTCCTGCCCCAGCGACTGCTCCGCCCGCCCGTTCCCACCGGTCAGCGCCAGCAGCCCCGCCAGGCCGACCGTGGCCAGCACCGCCCCCCGCCAGGCGGCCGCGCCCGCCCGGCGCCGTACGAACACGGCGGCCATCGGCAGCGCGAAGACGATGGTCAGGGCGCCCAACGGCTGGACCAGGCTGAGCGGCCCGTACGCGAGGGCCACCACGTGCAGCAGCGCACCGAGGCCGTTCAGCCCCACCGCCACCCACCAGACACCCCGGCGCAGCGGGGCGTAGCGGCGGTCCGGCGTGGTCGCCGCGACCCGTTCCTGGACGATCGCGCCGCCCGCGTACGCCAGGGCGGACACGAGGCAGAGCAGGACCGACAGCGCCAGTGCACTCATAAGCTCCACAATGCCCGACCCACCTGCGCTATTCCTCCGTCCACAGGTGGTGATCAGTCATACTCCCGACGTAGTACGGGAGTACGCAGCGTGGTCCTTCAGGCAGCGCAAAGCGACCCCGGCCGTGCCTCGACGTCACCGATCGACCGCACACGGTGACGCTCCGCTCGCGATGCGTGAGGGTGCCAGGAGCAGGTTTGTCTCCGAGCGTGTGGCATCCGTACAGTTGCCCTTTTGAGGACTTCCGCAGCAGGCGGATGCGGACGAGTGATCAAGGAACGGCAGCGGCGATGACGGTGACCGAAGACAGCCAGGACTACGGCCACGAGTACGGGCACGCCTTCGGGCCCGGTATCGACCCCGACCGGCTGGCCCTCTGCCTCAGCGTGCTCGACGAGCTGGACAAGCTCGACGTCGACCACCCCGACGCGATCACCGTACGCCGCGCCACCGCCGGCCTCTACCGCACGGTCAAGCAGCGCCGCCGCCAGGAGCGTCGCGCCGCCAAGACCGCCAACGACAAGGCCGTCACCGAGGCCACCGCCACCGGCTCCGCCGAGCGCATCGACGACGAGACCGAGGGCATCCTGCCCTCCTCGGTCACGGAGGCCGGCCGGATCGCCGGGATACTCCAGCGCCCGCGCTCCTGCTACGTCTGCAAGACGCGCTACGTCGAGGTCGACTACTTCTACCACCAGCTCTGCCCGGCCTGCGCCACCGAGAACCGGATGAGGCGGGAGGCCCGCGCCGACCTGACCGGCAAGCGCGCGCTGCTCACCGGCGGCCGAGCCAAGATCGGCATGTACATCGCGCTGCGGCTGCTGCGCGACGGCGCCCACACCACGATCACCACCCGCTTCCCCAAGGACGCCATCCGCCGCTTCAAGGCGATGGAGGACTCCGCGGACTGGATGCACCGCCTGGAGGTCGTCGGCATCGACCTGCGCGACCCGGCCCAGTCCGTGGCCCTCGCCGAGCAGGTGGCCGCGGCCGGTCCGCTCGACATCCTGATCAACAACGCGACGCAGACCGTGCGCCGCCTGCCCAGCGCCTACGCGGCGCTGGTCGAGGGCGAGGGCGCCCCGCTGCCCGCCGGTGAGCTCCCCGCCCACCACGTCATCGGCGCCTTCAACTCCGGCGCGGTCGACGGCCTGGCGGCGCTGCCCGTCGGCGTGAGCGGGCTCGAGGCGCAGAAGGTCGCCGACCTCGCCCTCGTCGCGGGCAACGCCAGCCTGGAGCGGCACCTCGCCGGCACCGCCATCGACGCGGGCGGCCTGCTGCCCGACGTCGTCGAGAGCAACACCTGGGTGCAGACCATCGACCAGATCTCCCCGGTGGAGCTGCTCGAGACCCAGCTGTGCAACTACACGTCGCCGTTCATCCTGATCAGCGCACTTCGGCCGGCCATGGCGGAGGCCGCCCGCAAGGCCGCCACCGGCCGGGCCTACATCGTCAACGTCTCCGCGATGGAGGGCGTCTTCAGCCGCGGCTACAAGGGCGCGGGACACCCGAACACCAATGCCGCCAAGGCCGCGATGAACATGGTGACGCGGACCAGCGGCCAGGAGATGTTCCAGAGCGACCGGATCCTGATGACCTCGGTCGACACCGGCTGGATCACCGACGAGCGCCCGCACTTCGACAAGCTGCGCCTGGCCGAGGAGGGCTTCCACGCCCCGCTCGACCTGGTCGACGGCGCGGCCCGCGTCTACGACCCGATCGTCCGCGGCGAAGCCGGCGAGGACCTGTTCGGCGTCTTCCTCAAGGACTACGCCCCGGCGAACTGGTAACCACTCCGGAACCACTCCGGACCGGCTCCTACCGGTACGGCCTGCTCGACCCCCTCGGCGAACCGAGGGGGTCGAGTGCGTTCGCGGGGGCCCCGGCCCGGCAGGCACCGGCCGCGACCAGTTCCAGCAGCGGCTGCCAGTCCTCCAGTACGCCCGCGTCCAGGCCGGCCGCGGCGGCCGCGTCCCGGGCCTGACACAGGGTGGCCACCGCCTCCGCGTCGTCGCCGGCGCGGTGTCCGGCGTACCGGTCGGCGGACCGGTGCGGCGCCTGCAGCCGTACCAGGAGGGCCACCCGCTCACCCAGCAGCGGGCGGATCGACTCCGCCGCCACCCCGACCGTAACCGCTCCGTCACTCAGACGGAGCAAACTTCCGAGGCAGTGCACCAAGCCCGCGATCTGCAGTTCTTTGTCGAAGGGGTGTGAGCGACGCAGGAGGGCCGCGGTGCGCAGGCCCCGGTCGTCGGGGTCGGCGCGCAACAGCTCCATCAGCTCCAGCACGCTTGTGACGTAAGGGACTTGAGCCTCGGGCACTTCGGACCTCGTCACCATCGACCCCCTCCGTCACGCCCCGCGCGTCCGGGGTCGAGCAGATCACCCTTCACGTACCCGCAGCACCACGACTTGCTGAACCAGGAGCGAAAGTAAGAGGGCGCAGCGGATTTTGCCTTCCTATCGAGCGGAGGTCCGCTCATATGTGTACTCTGGGGCATCAAGACGGCCCCCATCCGGGCCGCGCTCCACTAAGGCGCCACCGCGTCCGGAAACCTTTCATCCCTTGCCCGGCGCGCGGTCCGCTTGCCGGGTTGCGCGACACGAAGGAGTGCGCGGTGACTGAGAAGACGAAGCCCGAACCGACGGCGATGGAGCGGACGGGTACGAGGGTGAAGCCCCGGACCGACGAACTCGGAAGCCTCGAGGTCTGGGCCCGATCCGCCCCGATCCGGCTGGCCGGCTACGAGGACGACCTGGCGGAGGCGCACATCCTGCCCGGTATCGACTAGTCCGCACAGCGGTGCCAAGCGCCCCCTCGTGCCCACGAGCACCGGGGGCGCTGCCCTGCCCGGACGAAGGCCGGGGCGCCGGCCCCGGTGAGGTTCCCGGACCGGCTACGCCCTGAGCGTCATCGCCCACGGCGATCACCGCTTCCGCCGCCCCGCCCGCCCCGGCAGGCTGACGGGCATGAAGCTGCTGATGCTGGGTGGTACCGAATTCGTCGGACGTGCGATCACCGAGGACGCCCTGACCCGGGGCTGGGAGGTGACCGTCTTCCACCGCGGACACCACGCGCCCCCGCCGGGCACCTCCGCCCTCCATGGGGACCGCACCGCCCCGGGCGGGCAGGCCGCCCTGGGCGCGGGGGAGTGGGACCTGGTCGTCGACACCTGGGGCGGCGCCCCCACGGCCGTACGCGACAGCGCCCGCCTGCTGCGCGACCGGGCCGCGCGGTACGCGTACATCTCCACCCGCTCGGTGTACACCTACCCCGCCCCCGCCGGTCTCGCCGAGGACGGGGCCCTGGTCGAGGGCTCGCCGGACGCCGGGTCGACCGGCTACGCCGAGGACAAGCGGGGCGGTGAACTCGCCGTCCTCGACGCCTTCGGGGACCGCGCCCTGCTCGTACGCGCCGGGCTGATCCTCGGCCCGTACGAGAACGTCGGCCGGCTGCCGTGGTGGCTGAACCGCGCCGCCCGCGGTGGACCGGTGCTCGCCCCCGGCCCGCGCGAACTCCCGATCCAGTACATCGACGTACGCGACCTGGCCCGCTGGACCCTGGACGCCGCCGAGGCGGGGCGCTCGGGTGCCTACAACCTGGTCGCGCCGCCCGGACACGCAACGATGGGCGCTCTCCTCGACGCCTGCGCCGCCACCACCGGGGGCGGAGCCGAACTGCGCTGGACCGACCCGGCCCGGATCCTGGAGGCGGGCGTCGAGCCCTGGACCGAGCTCCCGGTCTGGGTGCCCGAGGGGGAGGCCTACGACCACATGCACCGCGGGGACGTCTCCAAGGCACTGGCCGCCGGCCTGCGGTGCCGGCCGGTCGAGGAGACCGTGGCCGACACCTGGGCCTGGCTGCGCAGCCTCGGCGGAGCCGCCCCGCAGCGCCCCGACGTACCGGCCAAGGGCATCTCCGCGGAGCGGGAGGCCGCGCTACTCGGGCTCTGAGCGGTGCGCGTCCGCGAGGCGGGTCGGCGGAAGGTACTCGCGCACGAGCGTGCGATGCCACCAGGCCCCCGTCTCGCGACGCTCCCGCCAGGTGGTGAACCGGTAGCGGTACAGCAGGGCGCGGACATGGACGGGCGGGGCGTCCGGGAACGGGTTGGCGCGCAGCAGCCTCAGGGTGTCTCGGTCACCCGCCAGCAGCCGCTCCACGAACGGCCCGAACCAGTCCCGCGCGTAGTCGGGGGAGATCGCGGCGAACCACATCAACCAGTCCAGTCGCAGGTGGTAGGGGGCGAACTGGCGGGGCAGCCGGTCCGGTTCACCCGGCTTGCCCTTGAAGCCGTACTCGCGCCAGTCCCCGTCCGCGCGCGGCACCCGGTCAGCGGTGCCCTCCACGGCCACCTCCATCCGGACCCGACCGACCGAGCCGAAGGCCCCGTAGGTGTTGACCAGGTGCAGCGCGTCGAAGGAGCGGTTCATCACCTGGCGGCGCGAGACCATGTTGAGCACCGGGTGCCGGCTGAGGAACAGCACCAGCGCGGTCACCGCGCACACCAGGACCACGAACCACACCGGACCCGTGCGCGAGGCGGCCGCCGGTGGCGCGCCCACCAGGTCGGTGAAGTCCACGGCCGAGACGGCCAGGATGATCGTCAACCAGTTCAGCCAGGCGAAATTGCCCGAGAGCACCAACCACAGCTGTGTCGCGATGATGATCCCGGCGGCGTACGAGGCCACCGGCTGCGGGGTGAACAGCAGCACCGGGACGATCAGTTGGGTCACGTGGTTGGCCGCGCACTCCACCCGGTGCAGCGGTTTCGGCAGACGGTGGAAGAACCAGCTCAGCGGCCCGGCCATCGGCTGCGTCTCGTGGTGGAAGTACAGGCAGGTCAGCTTGCGCCAGCAGGGGTCCCCGCGCATCTTGATCAGCCCGGCCCCGAATTCCACGCGGAAGAGCACCCAGCGCAGCAGCCACAGCACCAGCACGGGCGGACCGGCGCGCGCGTTGCCGAGGAAGACGGCGAGGAAGCCCACCTCCAGCAGCAGCGACTCCCAGCCGAAGGAGTACCAGGTCTGCCCCACGTTCACGATCGAGAGGTAGAGCAGCCACAGCACGGCCCACATCGTCATGGCCACGGCCAGGGGCACCTCGTCGCCGGCCCCGGCGGCCAGGGCCGCGGCCAGCGCCGCGCCGACCCAGGCGCAGCCGGCGAAGAGCCGGTCGGAGTAGCGCAGTTGGAAGAGGCTGGGGGCGCGCCGGAAGGGCACGTACCGTACGTAGCGCGGTACGGGCGTCATGCCGTGCGCCCCGATCAGGGCCCGGAACTGCAGGGCGGCCCCGAGGAAGGCGACGAGGTAGACCCCGGCCAGGGCCCGCTGGAAGACCAGCCGGGCGAGCCAGTATCCGGGCGCCGTGAACCAGTCCATCCCCTCCAGTATCGGACCGGTCAGCCGCTGGTGGCCAGCTTGCCCAGGTGGTGACCGAGCAGGCGGGCGTAGCTCAGCTGGAGGAAGGGGATCACCGGGCCGGCGAGGCGGGTGTACCAGGTGTTCGGGCGGCTGAAGGCGGTGACCGTGAACCACACCGTGCCGTCCGGGTCCATGTCCACGACGAAGGACTCCTCGCCGCACTCCGGGTGGCCGGCCAGGGTTCCGTAGGCGAAGCCGATGCGGGCGGGCTCGTACGAGGTCCAGATCACCTCGCACGGCGCGTCGATGCGCAGCGGCCCGAGGCCGATTCCGACGATCACCCGGCCGCCCGGTCGGACCGTGCCGTCCTCGGCCTGCACGCGCATGCCGGAGGTCCGGTGGGCGTGGAAGGTGGTGACGGCGGTTCCGGCGGCCTCGAAGACGGCCCGGCCGTGTCCGAGGCGGGTGCGGTGGTGCAGGTGGTTGTAGCCGGCGGGCAGCGGTCGGTGGGCCGTCGCGCCCCGGTCGGGGTAGTTGACGGTCTCCCGGCCGGCGCTGATGAGGCGGGTCATGGCGAGATCTCCACTCGGTCGGAGGTGGTACGTGGTCGGGGCTCGGGGCGGTCGCCGGTCCGGCGGTCCGGACGGTCGGCCGCTCAGGTCTCGGCCGTGCGGGCGTCGGTGGTGCGGGCGTCGGTGGTGCGGGCGTCGACGACGCTGCTCTCGACGGCGCTGGTGTCGACGACGCTGCTCTCGGCGGTCAGCCGGCGCCAGGCGAGTACCGAGCACAGGGCGAATCCGAGGGCGTTGCCGAGGCCGTGGGTGGCGGCCATCCAGGTCAGGGTGGGGTGGGTGATCCCGGTGGCCTCGCCTACCGCCCACCACAGGGCGAGCAGCATGGTGGCCACGAGCACGGCCGCCGAGGTGGCGAGCAGGATCCGTGTGGTGCGGTCCGGGCCGGCGGGTCGGATCTCCCGCCAGGTGAGCAGGGCCACGGCCCACATCCCACCGGTCAGGACCACCGCGCCCAGCAGCTCGGCCCAGTCGTCGACGAAGTAGCCGAGGAGGACGAGCAGGGTGCCCGCGGGGACGCTGCAGGCGGCTCCGCGGGCGAGGCCGCCGGTCCCGGCGCGGCCGTTCGCGGCGCGGCACACCAGCCCGGCGACCAGGGCGGCGGTGAACCCGGCGAAGTGGAAGTGCGGCACGGTCAGCGCCAGGATGTCGAGGTCGAAGCCGAACAGCCGGTACCCGGCACGCTCGGCGACCAGGGCGGTGGCGGCGATCGACGGGGATATCAGCGCGGTGGCGACGGCGATCGCGGGCGGGGTGAAGGAGCGGGTGCGCCACAGCCGGATCACCGCTGCGACGGCGAGCGCCAGGCAGGCGGCCGCGTACGGCGCGGCGAGCGCGGTGGCGGGCAGTCCGCGCGGCAGCCACAGGCACAGCGCACCGGGTACGGCCGCGAGCGGCCAGCGGCGGGCCGTGCGCAGGAACCGGACGGGGTCGACGAGCCGTAGGCCCGCCGGGACGACGTAGAGCATGCCCAGGGTGACGATCACGTTCACCAATACCGTCACCCTGGACTCCCCCCAATGCCGCGGCCAACGCCTTGAACGCGTTCAACTCGCATCGGCGAGCCTACGGCGTTCTTTGAACATGTTCAAGGCGTGCTCCGGTTGCGACGCCGGCGTGGATACGGCAGACAAGAGGGAGCAATCGGGGCGAACAGGGAGATTCAAGTGAACGGATCGTCACTTCCGACACCACGTCAGGCGTCGCGTCGTCATGCACCCGCAGGAGCAGCCCTCTTCGCCCTCCTCGGCCTCCTCGCCGTGGCGTGCGGCAGCCCGGAGGAGCCGAAGGGTGCACCGGGGGCCGAGAGCCAGGAGGTCTACCTCCAGCCCGTGGTGTCGGCCGGTCCCGACCCCTTCACCCCCTCCTCGGCCACCGCCGAGTCCGCCCCCGTACAGCCCCCGCTGCCCAACGCGACCGGCCAGGGCATCCGCACCGTCAACGCGGCCACCCCCGGCCTGTACGGAGGCACCCAGCGGCTCGGCAGCTGCGACGTGGAACAGCAGGTCGGCTTCCTGACCGGCGACGAGGCCAAGGCCCGCGCCTTCGCCGAGGCCGCGAACATCCAAGAGGAGAAGATCCCCGAATTCCTGCGCGGCCTGACTCCCGTCGTCCTGCGCGCCGACACCCGGGTCACCAACCACGCCTTCCGCGACGGCGCCGCCGACGGCTTCCAGTCCGTCCTCCAGGCCGGCACCGCCGTTCTCGTGGACGAGCACGGCATGCCCCGGGTCCGCTGCGGCTGCGGAAACCCGCTGGCCGCCCCGCGCACCGCCAAGGGGTCCCCCCTGCACAAGGGCGACCCGTGGAGCGGCTACCAGGCCAACCAGGTCGTCGTCATCGAACCCACCGCCCACGTGATCAACAGCCTGGTGATCGTCAACATCGCCGACAACACCTGGATCGAGCGCAAGCGGGGCGACGACGGAGCACAGGACCGGACCCCGAACGCGCTGCCCCCGTACGACCCGTCCGCCGGCATCCCGGACGGCCCGATCACCCCGTCCGGGGCCGCGTCCGGCGAGCCCTGCCCGCCGAACCAGGCCGCACCGAACGCACCGGCCGCACCGAACGCCCCCGCGGCGCCGGCGCCCGGGGCGACGGACTGCGCGCAGGACCCGCAGGCCTCGCAGAACTCCGCCGGCGGGAACCAGCCGCAGAAGCCGGGCACACCGTCGAACCCGTCCACCCGGCCGCGACAGCCGGAGCAGCCGCAGCGTCCGCCGTCCGGCAACCCCTGGGACGGCACGACCGACATGCCGCCCCTGGACCCCGGTGAGCAAGCCCTTCAGCCTGCTCCCGACGGATCGGGCGCGCTGCCCGGCGACCCGGCCGATCCGTTCGGCCCGGACATCACCTCCGACCCCAACGCCCCTTACGACCCGAACGCGATCGTTCCCGACGCGACGGCGGACCCGGCCCTGCAGCCGCAGTCCTCGGACGGGAGCCTTCCGCTGGAGAGCGCCTGACCGGCCCGTGTGTCATGGTGGATCGGTGCCGACCACCGTATCGCTGCCGGACGACTGGCCCGCACACCCGGACCGGTCGCTCTCGCTGAACCGCATGGGCAGTTTCGACTGGGACCTGGTCACCGGTCTCATGCACATGGACGAAGCCGCCCTCGACGTTTTCGACACGCCTCCCGACGAGTACGACGGCCGGCCGGAGTCGCTCGACCCACGCGTCCCCACCGCCGAGGCGGCCCGACTGGACGCCCTCGTCTCCTCCGCCCTCAAGAGCGGCGAGGACAGCTACGGGGCCTACTTCCGTATCCGCTGCCACGACGGGCGGCTGCGCTGGACGCACACCCAGGGCCGGGTCATGCGCAACCAGGACGGCCGCCCGTACCGGATCATCGGCATCGTCCGGGACGCCACCGAAGAGCTCAGCCACTCGGCGGAGCGACTCGGCCTGGACGAGGAGCGGCGCCGCCAGACATCGGTGGTCGAATCCACCACCGCCGCCCTGGCGCACGCCCGTACCGTGCGGGACGTCATCGACGTCATCGGCGACGCCCACGGACTGGAACGGCTCGGCTCGATGGGCATGGTGATGGGCCTCGTCGAAGCCGGCCGGATCCACCTGGTCGCCGAGGGCCCGGAGGACAGCTTCGTGCCCGGCACCCGCTACACGCGCATCGACGAGCAGTACCCGATGAGCGAGGTCGTCCGCTCGCTGGAGCCGCGCTTCCTCGACTCGGCGCAGGAATTCGCCCGGGACTACCCCGGGCTCTGGTCGAGGATCTCGTACATGCGGATCTCGGCCGCCGCGTACCTTCCGCTCATCGCCCAGGCCCGGCCGATCGGCGCGATCGGACTGCTCTACCAGGACAAGGACGGTTTCACCCAGGAGGAGCGCAACCTGCTCGTGGCCCTCGGCAGCAGCATCGCGCAGAGCCTCCAGCGGGCCATGCTGCTGGAGCAGGAGCACGACCTGGCCGAAGGCCTCCAGCAGGCCATGCTGCCGCGACGGATCCCCTCGGTGGCCGGCGGTGAGATCGCCGTACGCTACCGGTCCGCCCGGATGGGCCAGGACATCGGCGGCGACTGGTACGACGTCATCCCGCTGCCGGGCGGCCGGGTCGGCGCCGTCATCGGTGACGTCCAGGGCCATGACACGCACGCGGCGGCCGTCATGGGCCAGCTGCGGATCGTGCTGCGCGCGTACGCCGCCGAGGGCCACTCGCCCGGCACGGTCATGGCCCGGGCCTCCGTCTTCCTGCACGAGCTGGACACCGACAGGTTCGCGACCTGCACCTACGTGGAGGCCGACCTCGCGACGGGCGTCCTCCAGGTGGTCCGGGCCGGCCATATCGACCCCCTGCTGCGCACCCGCGACGGGGACTGCCATCGGCTCCCGGTGGCGGGCGGGATGCCACTGGGCCTCTCGGCGGAGTTCGGCCGCCTGGAGTACCCGGTGACCACGGTGGAGCTGGACCCGGGAGAAACGGTCCTGCTGTGCACCGACGGCCTCGTGGAACAGCCCGGCGCCGATCTCGACGACGGAATCCAGCTCCTGACCTCCCACATCCGCCGCGGACCGGCGGACCTGCAGCTCCTGGCGGACCTGCTGTGCGAGATCGTCGACGAACGGGGCGGGGACGACGACATGGCGCTGCTCCTGCTGCGCCGCCACGTGGTGGCCGCCCAGGAAGGCGGCGGCCGCCTCCAGCAGCACGTGGCACCGGGCGACCCGGAAGCCCTGGTGGCCGCCCGGCACATGATCGGGGCGGCGGTACGGGCCTGGGGCGCGCGGGAACGGGCCGACGAGATCGAACTGGTCGCGGACGAGCTGATCGTGAACGCCCTGATGCACACCGACGGCCCGGCGATCGTGACCCTACGGGTCCTGGCGGGCCCCCAGCGTCGCCTCCGGGTGGAGGTCGAGGACCGTTCCAGCGCGCTGCCGCGCCGCCGCGAGGCGGGGGAGTCGGGCGTCTCGGGGCGGGGCCTGATGCTGGTGGACCGCCTGGCGGACGTCTGGGGCGTGGAGCCGCGGGGCGGCGGCAAGTGCGTCTGGTGCGAGTTCGTGATGGGCTGAGCGCGGCCTGCCGCCCTGCTGCCCTGCCGGCTCCGCCCCGCCCCGCGCGTGCCGGCGCCGCGACGAAGTCACCCGCCGTTGTCGGTGCTCTCCGGCAGGATCACCACCATGTCCGATCCCACCCGTGCCATCACCGAGTACTGGGACGCCGCCGCGCCGGCGTTCGACGACGAGCCCGATCACGGCCTGCGCCAGGAGCACACCCGTGCCGCGTGGTCCCGGCTGCTGAGATCCTGGCTGCCCGAGGGGCCCGCCGACGTCCTCGACGTCGGCTGCGGTACCGCATCGCTGTCCCTGCTGCTGGCCGAGGCCGGACACCGGGTGACCGGGGTCGACCTCGCGCCCCGGATGGCCGAGCGGGCCCAGGGCAAACTCGCGGCCGCGGGCCTGGCCGGACGGTTCCTCGTCGGTGACGCGGCGGATCCGCCGACCGGGCAGCAACGGTACGACGTGCTGCTCTGCCGGCACCTGCTGTGGACCCTGCCCGATCCCGGCGCCGCGCTCCGCGCCTGGGTCGCACGGCTCGGCCCGGGAGGGCGGCTGGTCCTCGTCGAGGGGCGGTGGCGGGAAGCCGGCGATAGCAGCGTCCCCTACGTCGCCGGAGCCGAGTCGCTCCCCTGGTACGGCGGGATCACCGCCGAGGACCTGGCCGCCGCGGTCCGGCCCCTGGTGTCCGGCCTGAGCATCGAACCGCTCAGCGGCGAGGCCGAGTTGTGGGGCGGACCCGTCGCCGACGAGCGCTACGCGCTGATCGCCCGGACCTGACCCGCCCGGGGCCACCGGGCGTGCCCGGTGGCCCCGGAAAGTCCGTTGCGGACCGGGCGTGGCTCCGTGAGGATCGGGGGCGATGACCAACGCCACGGATGAAGTACGCCGGTTCCTGAAGAAGAACGACCTGCCCGGAGCGGTCCGGTCGCTGCGACCGCACGCCGAGACGGCATCGATCACCGAACTCGCCAAGGCCACCCGGGCCCTGGCCGACGCCGCCGGGTTCAAGGACCTGGCCGGCGCCGCCAAGGCCGCCGCCGAACGGCCCGGCGAGCCCCAGGCCCTCTACGACTTCGGCTACGCCTGCGTCGAGCGCGGCATCGCCTTCCTCGCCGTCGCACCGCTGCGCGAGGGGCTCCGGCTGCTCCCCGACTCGCGGGCGCTGCTCACCGAGTTGGTGTCCGCCCTGGAGGACGAGAACCGGCACGCCGAGGTCGTCGACCTGCTCTCCGGTCGTGGCCCGGGGCTGCCCGCCTGGCCCGAGACGTACCTCCTCGTGCACCACACCCTGCTGGCCGGGGACCTGGACACCGCCACGCGGATCAGTGGCGCCCTCCCCGCCCCCGAGGACCCGCAGTGGTCCGGCGCCCACGCCCGCCAGCGGAACCGGCTGCACCGCACCGACCGGGCGCGCCGGGCCCAGAGCGCGGCCGGCCATGGCGATCCGCTGGGCCGCACCGACCTGCGCGGCTGGCACTACGGCCTGACCGGCGGACTCCTGGGCATCCTCTCCGGGTACGGCTGGGACGCCGGGATGACCGGCCGGTTCGCCTACCTCGGGGACACCCCCGAGACCTGCCGTCACGGGCTGTCCCGTCTGGCACTCGCCCTGGAGGCCGCCGGGCGCCGCCCCGCCACGGTCTCCCTGCTGCCCGGCCGGTCCGACCGGATCCTCGGGCTCGCCGCCGCACAGGTGCTCGGGCTGCCCGCCGTACCGTACGAGCCCGCACGTACGGACACCCTCGTCGTCGCCTACGACCTGAACGCGACCGACCCGGACGTCCTGCGCACCCTGCACGCGCGTGCCGACGGCCAGATCCTGTCCGAGCACGCCACCTGCTGGACCGATCCGCCCGCGGTGAGCGCGGACTTCAGCGCGCTGCTGTGCCAGTTCGTCGTCCCGCTGTGGAAGGACGACGAGCGGCCCGAGGCGGAGATCGCCCAGGACATCGTGCGGGCCGCCGCCGGCCCGGACGGGGGCGACGGCGCCACCCCGCCCGATCCGGACGAGGCCTTCCGGGCCTTCGTGAGCGCCGTCCACGACGGCTGGCTCACCTCGCCCCGCGACCGCGTCGCCTCGCCCGGACCGGTGCCCAGCTCGCGCTTCGCCTGAGCCGGCGGCAGGCTGGGACCATGCCGGAGCTGCCCGAGGTCGAGGCCCTACGGGAATACCTCGACGAGCACCTCACCGGGCGGGTGGTCGAGCGCGTCCTCCCGCTCGCGGTGAGCGTGCTCAAGACCTACGACCCGCCGCTGACCGCCCTCGAAGGGCAGTCGGCCGGCGCCCCCGCCCGGTACGGCAAGTTCCTGGCCCTGCCGGTCGGCGAGCTCCACCTCGTCACGCACCTGGCCCGGGCCGGCTGGCTGCGCTGGCAGGACACCCTGCCCGCGCAGCCGCCACGCCCCGGCAAGGGCCCGCTCGCCCTGCGCGTCGGCCTCGTCGGCGGCGGAGGCTTCGACCTCACCGAGGCCGGGACGCAAAAACGCCTCGCCGTGTACGTGGTCCACGACCCGCAGGAGGTGCCCGGCATCGCCCGCCTCGGCCCCGATCCGCTCGCCGAGGGCTTCGACCGGGACGCCTTCGCCGCGCTTCTCGCGGGGGAGCGGCGGCAGATCAAGGGCGTGCTGCGGGACCAGAGCGTGCTCGCGGGCATCGGCAACGCCTACAGCGACGAGATCCTGCACGCCGCCAAGGTCTCGCCGTTCAAGCTCGCCGCCTCCTTCACCGAGGAGCAGCTCACCCAGCTCTACGAGGCCGTGCGGAGCACCCTGGGCGAGGCCGTCGGCCGGGCCCACGGGGTGGCCGCGGGCGAACTCAAGGCCGAGAAGAAGAGCGGCCTACGGGTGCACGGCCGGGCCGGTGAACCGTGCCCGGTCTGCGGGGACACCGTACGCTCGGTGTCCTTCGCCGACTCCTCGCTGGAGTACTGCCCCACGTGCCAGACCGGCGGGAAGCCGCTGGCCGACCGGCGGCTCTCGCGCCTCCTCAAATAGGTGGTGGCTGCGTAGACTCCGGCACCATGGCCGAGGAGCAGCAGCAGTCGCCGCCCCGGCGCGAGATCGTCACCGGGGTCCCCCGGGGCGCCCGTCGCCGGCCGCCCGCGCACACCCCGGCCCGCTCGGAGATATCCGAGCAGACCACCCTCGGGGCCACCTACGTCCGAGCCCTCATGCGCAGCCAACTGCGCGTGGCGCTCGGGTCGTTGGCCGGGCTCGTGGCACTGATCGGGACCCTGCCGCTGGTGTTCGCGCTCTGCCACGACCCGTCGGCGCCGCTGATCTGGGTGGCACTCGGCGTGCTGGTCTACCCGGTGATGTGGCTCATCGCCCGGTGGTACGTCACCCGGGCGGAGCGCAACGAGGCCGATTTCACGGGCCTGGTGATGGATCCGGCGGACCGCGGCTAGGCCGTCGGCCCAGGCCGTCGACCCAGGCCGTCGACCCGGCTTCGTCAGAACAGGTGCATCGCCAAGTGACCCAGCGGCAGTCCGAGTTGCCAGGCGGGGGTCCATACGCGCGCGTTCTCGTCCAGTCCCGGCGGGAGGTCGGTGTGGTCGGGCCGCCCGGGGTCGAGGTTGGTGGCGAACAGCTCGGTGTTGTCCAGCCAACGCCAGGCCGCCCGGGCCAGTTCCAGGTCGGGGTCCCCGCCGTCGCCGCGCTCCCGGGCCTCCTCGCCGAGCGCGAGGAAACGGGTGTGCACCCAGTCGCGCCACGGGTGTCCGTACGCGGTGAGCGACAACCACTCGTCGAGCTGCGAGACCACCCGGATGCCGGAGAGCTCGCCGGCCGCGTCCGAGAGGTAGATCGTCAGGGCGAGCGTGTCCCGTCCGGCCCTGAACTCCAGGGTGCTGACCGGGATGAGCCGGCCCGTACGCAGCAGTTCGTCCGCGATGTACTCGGCGTACAGCCAGGCCATGGGCACCGCGAGCCCGCCGTCACTGGTGCCGTTACTACCCTCGGGCTGCACCGTTCCACCTTCTCCCGCGCTTCGAGCGTCCCGTCGTCGGTCCTGAGCCTTCACCGAGCGACTCGCGGAGCGGGGGATGTTTACTCAACTTGCACGCTCTGATGCCGAAATCGGCGCGTTTTATGTCCGATCCGCGTCTATTCACGGCGTTACCCGATCCGTCGCCGTGCCACCGGCTCAGGCGCCGAGGCCGTACCCGTACCCCTGGAGGCCTTTCTTCAGGGCACGCAGGGCGTAGTACGTGCGGGACTTGACGGTCCCGGCCGGGATGCCGAGCTCGACGGCGGCCTCGGCCACCGACCGGTCGCGGAAGTAGACCTGCATCAGCACCTCGCGGTGCTCGGGCCCCAGGGATCCCACGGCCCGCCGGACGTCGATCGCCGTGACCGATCCGGCCACCGCGTCCTGCGGCTCGGGCGCGTGTTCCAGCCCCTCCGGATCCACCTCCAGCGGCCGTGACAGGCGGGCCCGCCGGGCGTCGATCGCGAGCCGCCGGGCCACCGTGAACAGCCAGGGCCGCATGGAGTCGTGCCCGCTGGACAGGGCCTCCGGATGCTGCCAGACCCGTACGAGCGTCTCCTGTACGAGGTCCTCCGCGCGCTGGGCGTCCCCTGCCGTCAGGCCGAGCAGGAAGCCGAACAGGGCCCGCCCGTGGTCGCGCTGGAGTTCGGCGAGTGCCTCGGGGTCCGTACGCGGGAGGGTGGGGGAGAGCGGCACGAGGGGCTCCTTCCGGGGTGCGTGGGGGCCGTGGAGGCGGCGACACGTCCACCCTGACCTGCACGGAGCCGAGCTGGAACCGTCCGGCCCCGGCGGTGCGCCCAAGCACCCGGGTCGTCCGCCGGGCGGCCGTGCCGGTCGGTGAACGGTCGAACGGCGCGGCGAACGGCACGTGGCGCCCTCGCCCATCGCGGTGTCCGCCGTTCAGGTGGGCCTGTGCCCGCGCGGCGGATCCGTCTCTTGACTTACGGCGTGTAGTTATGTGGATTGCAGGTGATCACATGTCAGATAATCGTATTAACGAGAGCAGGGCGCATGACCACGCGAATCCGGCCGCAGGTGCTCGCCCTCCTGTCGGCCGTACTGCTGACCGCCGCCGCCGGATGTTCGGCGACCGGGAGCTCCGCACCGGCCCGCCTCGGGGACTCCGGCGGACCGCCCGCCCCCTCCAGTGCCGCCGGATCGCCCGCCGCCGAGGGCTTCACCCTGGTCGCGAGCGGCGACGTACTGCCGCACAACTCCGTCATCCAGCGCGCGGCGAACGACGCGGACGGCGACGGATACGACTTCAGGCCGATGTTCTCCGGGGTCAAGGCCGTGGTCTCGGCTGCCGACCTCGCCCTCTGCCATATGGAGACCATCTACGGGGAGGAGGGCGGCCCCTTCACCGGCTATCCCGCCTTCACCTCTCCGCCGGAGGTCGCGGACGGCCTGAAGGACGCCGGGTACGACGGCTGCTCCACGGCCTCGAACCACACCCTCGACGACGGGAGCGCGGGCCTGCGCCGCACGCTGGACCGCTTCGACAAGGTCGGCCTGAAGCACGCCGGCTCGGCCCGTACGGCCGCCGAGGCGGCCACCGTGACCACCTACACGGTGGGCTCCGCCAAGGTGGCGCACCTCGCCTACACCTACGACACCAACGGCTATCCGATGCCGGAGGGGCAGCCGTGGGCGGTCAACCTGATGAAGCAGGACAAGATCGTCGCCGATGCGCGGGCGGCCCGGAAGGCGGGCGCGGACGTGGTGCTGGTGAGCGTGCACTGGGGCACGGAATGGGAGACCGAACCGGACGACACCCAGCTCTCGCTCGGCAAGGCGCTGACCGCCTCGCAGACCGGGGGTCGCCCCGACATCGACATGATCCTCGGCACGCACGCGCACATCCCGCAGCCGTACGAGAAGGTCAACGGGACCTGGATCGTCTACGGCATGGGCGACCAGGTCGCGGGCGAGATGTTCAACTACTCGGGCGCGCGCGACATGCGGGGCAACTACGGCTCGATCGGCCGGTTCACCTTCGCCCCACCGGCCGCCGCCGGGCAGCGTTGGCAGGTCACCAAGGCCGAGTTCGTGCCGCAGATGATGGACCTGTCCGTGGGCCGGGTCGTCCACCTGCCCGACGCCCTCGCCAAGGACCCGGGCCGCGAGGACTACGAGAGCGCCCGGGACGCCATCGGTGAGGCGGTCCTCAGCCGCGGCGCCGCCAAGGACGGCCTGACCATGGGCAGGTAGCCCCGGCCCCGGACCCAGGGGTCCTACGGCACCACCGTGACGGGCCAGCGCCCCGCCTTGACCAGGCGGATCGCCACCGACCCCACGATGCGGTGGCCCGCCTGCTCGGAGGCGCCGACCACCACCGCGTCGGCCATCAGCTCGTCCGCCGCGCTCACCAGACCGGCGTACGGGTCGCCGCGGAAGGTGTGGAACTGCCAGCGCATGTCGTAGATGCCCTTGAGGCGTTCCGCCGAGGCGCGGATCTCGGCCACCAGCCCCTCCGCGATCTCCCCGGTGGTGTCCGCCACCGGTGCGCCCAGCGCGGCGCCGGCCGGGATCACCGGCTGGACGTACACCAGGGCCAGCAGGGCGTTCTGCCGCCGGGCCAGCCCCGCCGCGTAGGCCGCGGCCCGCAGCGAGGACTCCGATCCGTCGACCCCGGCCAGGATCACCTTCGGGCCGTCGGTACCGCGTTCGAATTCCGTATTCACGTGCTCCGTCACCCTGCCGAGGATAGGCCGTGCTCCGCGACGCCCGGAGCGCGGGCCGGCGAGCGCACCTCCCGCTCGGCGCGCGCCCGGGCGCCGCCCTCCCTACAGTGCGAACCATGAGTGCCACCAGTGCGGCAAGTGCCATCGTGGAGGAGAAGCACGGAACCCGGAACCGCTTCCTGAACCGGGTACCCGACGGGTTCGGCGCGTTCTTCGGAGCGCTCGGCCTGTTGTGCGCCCTGCTCGCACTTTCTCCCACGCTGCGGCGGCTCCTGCGGCACGTCGTACGCTTCCTCGACCTGATCGTCGTCCCGGTCAGCGCGAACCTCGCCTACGCCGTCTTCCTCTTCCTCCTCGCGGCGGCCCTCGGCACCCGCAAGAAGGTCGCCTGGTGGATCGTCATCACCTATTTGGCCCTGCTGATCGTCGACGACGTGCTGGAGATGGCCGTCGGCGAGTACTGGATCGGCGTCCCTTCCATGGTCATCGCCGTCGCCGCGATGGCCGTACTGATCGCCGCCCGCGACGAGTTCTACGCCGCCTCCCGCCCCGGGGCCCTGTGGCACGCCCTGCTCGTGCTCGGCCTCGGCCTGCTCGCCGCCGTACTCGTGGGCTGGGCGCTCGTCGCCCTCTTCCCCGGCAGCCTGCCCAAGGGCCAGTGGCTGGACTGGGCCGCCAAGGAGGTCTTCGGCGGCCTCTTCTCCGCCCGCGAGTTCGACGGCCACCCACCCCGCCCGCTGTCCTTCCTGCTCGGCCTCTTCGGCGCCGCCGCCCTGCTGAACGCGGCCATGACCCTCTTCCGCTCCCAGCGCCTGACCGCCGCCCTGCACGGAGACGAGGAGCCCCGGATCCGCGCCCTCCTCGGTGCCTACGGACGGGGCGACTCCCTCGGCTACTTCGCCACCCGGCGCGACAAGGCCGTCGTCTTCGCCCCCAACGGCAGGGCCGGCGTCACCTACCGCGTCGAGGCCGGCGTCTGCCTCGCCAGCGGGGACCCGGTCGGCGACCCCGCCTCCTGGACCGCGGCCATCGACGCCTGGCTGGCCGTGGCCCGCCGCTACGGCTGGCAGCCCGCCGTCATGGGCGCCTCCGAGGACGGCGCCACGGCCTACGGCCGCTCCGGTCTCGGCGCCCTGCAACTGGGCGACGAGGCCATCCTGCACGTGGCCCACTTCGACCTCGACGGCCGCGAGATGCGCGTCACCCGCCAGGCCGTCAACCGGGTCCGGCGCACCGGCGCCACCACCGTCATCCGCCGCCACTCCGCCCTCTCCCAGGACGAGATGCAAAGGATCGTGGAGAGCGCCGACAGATGGCGCGACACCGAGACCGAACGCGGCTTCTCCATGGCCCTGGACCGGCTCGGCGACCGCGAGGACGGGGACTGCCTGCTGGTCGAGGCCTTCGACGACCAGGGCGAGCTGATCGCCCTGCTCTCCTTCGTCCCCTGGGGCAAGGACGGGATCTCCCTCGACCTGATGCGCCGCGACCGAACCGCGCCCAACGGCGTCATGGAGTTCATGGTCGCCCAGCTCTGCGCCGCCGCCCCCGGTCTCGGCGTACGCCGGATCTCCCTCAACTTCGCCGTCTTCCGCTCCGCCTTCGAGGAGGGCGGCCGGATCGGCGCCGGCCCCGTCCTGAAGCTGTGGCGCAAACTGCTCCTCTTCTTCTCCCGCTGGTGGCAGCTGGAGGCCCTGTACCGCTCGAACGTCAAATACGGCCCCGAGTGGTACCCGCGCTTCCTCTGCTACCAGGACGCCGGCTCGCTCGCCCGGGTCAGCCTCGCCTCCGGCATCGCCGAGGGCTTCGTCTCCGTACCCAGCCTGCGCACCCTGTGGGGCAACGGCCATCCCAAGGGCCTCACCGCCATCGCCTCCACCGAGGGACTGCCCGCCATCGAAGCCCTCGGCCTGGACACGGTCGAGCAGGGGGACGGGGGCGCTCCGGCCGAGCGGCTGCCCGAGCAGGTCCGCGTACGCCACGCCAAACTGGACCGCATCCGTGCGGCCGGCACCGACCCGTACCCGGTGGGGATCCGCCCGCGCACCCACACCGTCGCGGAACTGAAGGCCACCCACCAGGGTTCCCCCGGCCGGCCCACCCTCGCGCCCGGCGCCCGGACCGGCGAACAGGCCACGCTCGCCGGCCGCGTGATGGTCGTACGCGACCTCGGCGGTGTGGTCTTCGCCGTCCTGCGCGACTGGTCCGGCGACATCCAGCTCATGCTGACCCGCGACGAGGCCGGGGCCGAGGTACTGGACTCCTTCACCTCCCAGGTCGACTTCGGCGACCACGTCCTCGTCAGCGGCGAGACCGGCGCCAGCAAGGCGGGCGAGCTCTCCCTCGTGGTCCGGTCCTGGCAGCTCACCGGCAAGTGCCTGCGCCCCCTGCCGGACAAGCGCAAAGGCCTCGCCGACCCCGAGGCCCGGGTCCGGCGCCGCTACCTCGACCTCGTCGCGAGCCCCGAGGCCCGGGACGTCGTACGGGCCCGCTCCAGCGCGGTCCAGGCCCTGCGCCAGGGGCTGCTGGAGCGCGGCTATCTGGAGGTCGAGACCCCGATGCTCCAGCAGATCCACGGCGGCGCCAACGCCCGGCCCTTCCGCACCCACATCAACGCCTACGACCTCGACCTGTACCTGCGCATCGCGCCCGAGCTCTACCTCAAGCGGCTCTGCGTCGGCGGTATGGAGAAGGTCTTCGAGATGGGCCGCACCTTCCGCAACGAGGGCGTCTCCTACAAGCACAACCCCGAGTTCACCATGCTGGAGGCCTACCAGGCCTTCGCCGACTACGACGTGATGCTCGACCTCACCCGCGAACTGATCCAGGGAGCGGCCACCGCCGCCTTCGGCTCACCCATCGCCCACAAGGCGGGACCGGACGGGAAGCTCGTCGTCCACGACATCTCCGGAACCTGGCCGGTCAAGACCATGTACGGGGCCATCAGCGAGGCGCTCGGCGAGGAGGTCGACGCCGACACCGAGGAGCAGGTGCTGCGCCGGCTGTGCGACCGGGCATCGGTCCCGCACGCCCCCGAGGACACCCGCGGCGACGTGGTGCTGGAGATGTACGAGCGCCTCGTCGAGGAGCGCACCGAGCTGCCCACCTTCTACAAGGACTTCCCGACCGACGTCTCCCCGCTCACCCGCCAGCACCGCCGGGACCCCCGGCTCGCCGAACGCTGGGACCTGGTCGCCTTCGGCACCGAACTGGGCACCGCCTACTCGGAGCTGACCGACCCGGTGGAACAGCGCCGCCGACTCACCGCCCAGTCCCTGCTCGCGGCGGGCGGCGACCCGGAGGCGATGGAGCTCGACAACGACTTCCTGGACGCCCTGGAGTACGCGATGCCGCCCACCGGCGGCCTCGGCATCGGCGTGGACCGCCTCGTCATGTTCCTCACGGGCCTGACGATCCGCGAGACCCTCCCCTTCCCGTTGGTCCGCCGCAGCTGACCGCCCCGAGGCGTGACCTCGTCGTCGCCGTGGGAAGGTGCCCTCATTGCCTCGGCATCCGCCGTTCCAGGCGCGCCGCCAGCTCCCGCAGCCCCGTGGACCAACTGTGGCCGGGCGGCGGAGCGGCCATGCCCGCGGCGGACACCTGTACGTCCTCGCGAGCGCCGTCCGGGTCAGCACCGAGCCGCTCCCAGTCCACCCGGATCCCGGCCCGCTCCGCGAGCACGACCACGGTGGCGGTGAAGCCCTCCGAGAGCGCGAGCACGATGGCGTGACTCGTCCTGCGGTGCTGTACCAGCAGGGCGTCGACGAAGTCCGCGAAGGCGATCGGGTCGATCTGGCACTCGTCGTTCTCCATCGGCCCGATGCCCGAACCGAGCCCCAGCTCCGCCTCGAAGACCGGCACCTGGCGCCGGAACATCCGGGAGGCCCCGTTGGACGGGTTCCACAGCGTCACGTCACCCATGTCGAAGTACTGACTCATCGCCGCCCCCGGATCATCCCGACGGACCAGTGTAGACAGCATGATCGACACTGCGGGCGTGGGCCGAGCGGGTGAGGGGGACAGGGTGCCTCCGCGCCTCTCGACAACTTCGGCGATGTCGTTGATACGTAGTAATAATGAAAAATGACGAGCCGACAGTAGGGCGGCGCACGGTCCTGCGTACCGCCGTCTTCCTCGGGGTCGCGGCCGCCTCCGGACTGCTCACCGTCAGTGGTGAGAGCGGCAGCGGAACTCCGGGGCCGGGACCGGGCGGGTCCGGGGCACCGGCCGGGCCGGGGGCGCCACCCGCGGCGGGTGCGCCACCCGCGGCGGGTGCGCCGGGGTTGCGGGCGCGGGCGCTGCCCGAGAAGGCGTACCGCCTGCAGCCGATGACCGCCGACGCGCCGGTGCGCGCCGCCGCCGTGAAGCCGGCCGTACGGACCCGGCCCATCCTGGAACTCCCCGCCGAGGCCGCCGCGTCGCGCGGCATGGTGCTCACCTTCGACGACGGCCCGGACCCCCGCTACACCCCCGCCATCCTCGACACCCTCGCCCGGTACGGCGTGCGCGCCATGTTCTTCGTCTGCGGGGAGATGGCCACCGAGAACCGGAACCTGCTGCGCCGGATGGTCGACGAGGGCCACGTCATCGGCAACCACACCTGGACCCACCCGCTCATCCCGCAGCTCAGCCGGCCCGCCCTCGCCTCCGAGATCGGCCGTACGAGCGAGGTAGTGCAGCAGGCCGTCGGCGAGGCGCCGCTGTGGTTCCGGGCCCCCTACGGGGCCTGGAACCGGGCCGCCTTCGAGATCGGGGCGGAGCTCGGCATGGAGCCGCTCGCCTGGACCGTGGACAGCCTGGACTGGACGGAACCGGGGACCCCGACGATCATCTCCCGGATCCTGGACGGCGCCGCCCCCGGCGTGGTCGTCCTCTCGCACGACGCCGGGGGCAACCGGTCGCAGAGCGTCCAGGCGCTCTCCTCGTACCTTCCCCAACTGCTCGCGCGGGGCTACCGGATGACCCTCCCGGTGCTGCCGCCCCGCTGAACCGGGAGCCGGCCGCGGCGGATGCTCCCGGGCCCAGGGGGTGTCTTGCCGGTCGGGGCGGATCGACAGGACACCCCCTAGGTCGTCTCTTCCGGATCTTGTCGGGCCCGGCCCGCCCGGCACGGCACCTCGCCGCGTTGTCGGGGCGCCCGAGTACGTCCAGTACACGGGCGCCCCTCCGCCTTGCGAGGCACCGCACCGGACGACCCGGGCTCACCCGACAAGATCCGAAAGAGACGACCTAGCGGGCCTCCACCATGCGGGCGAAGACGACCACGTTGCCGTCGTAGCCGCGGGCCTTCGAGTATCCGCCGCCGCAGGTGATCACCCGGAGCTCCGGGTGCCCGGTGTCCCCGTACACCCGGGCCCCGGGGAAGGCCTCCTTGGAGAACACCTCCACGCCGTAGACCTCGAACACCGCCGTGCGGCCGTCGTACCGCTCCACCTCGATGTGGTTGCCCGGCTTGACCGAGCCCAGGCCGTAGAAGACCGCGGGTCCCTGCGCGTTGTCCACGTGACCCACGATCACCGCGGAGCCCCGCTGGCCCGGCGAGATGCCGTTGAGGTACCAGCCGGCGAGATTGCGGTCCTGCGGGGGTGGCGCGTCGATCCAGCCCTCCGCGTCCAGCCCGACCGTCATCACCGGCGCGTCCACGCTGATCGTGGGAATCCGGATGCGCTGGACCGACGAGTGCTCCAGCACCTCCATGTCCGCCGGGGGTGTGGGCGGATTCGCCGGCAACTGGTCGGACGTCACCGCGACGGCCGAGGCCGCGGTGGGCTGCGGAGGCCCGTCGCCGACATCCACACCGTTTCGCACCATGGCGAGGCCGGTGAGCATGACCAGGGCGAGTACGCCCCACGGCGAGTGTCTGCGTTTCTGCCCGGTCTCGTCCTCGCCCATCGTTCTCCCTTCCCGACGCGGGGGTCCCGACCCGCGTTCCTGTCCCGCCCCTGTACGCCCTACTTCACGCACGCTAAGGCCGGGCCGGCGGGACGGCGAGAGGGGAAGGGCGAACGGGTGGTCGCCACCCGGAGGGGGCCGGAAGGGGTGCGCCCATCCAGGTAATCGTCACATAAATGCCTGACGGGTCGTGACCTGCGGATCCGTCAGCCACGTCGCGTGCGCTTCGGCGTGTCGCTCAACCGGGCGGCCCAAAGCCGGAAATGCGGAGGTTGCGGGACGACCTGAGGGTTCGACGTGGGAGGCGTTCTCGTCGATCATCCGGGGCCGACGCTCCGGGGCGCTTTCCGCTGGAGGTTCCACCATGCGTGTCTTGCGCGCTCTTACCGTGGCGGCGGCAGCCTGCGCCGCGATCGGCCTCAGTGCCCCATTCGCCTCCGCGAACCAGGATCCCGGGGGCCGGGGTGGGAACGGGGGTGGGAACGGGAACGGCCCCAGCAACATTTCCGTCAACCCGTACTCCGTCCACCAGGGATCCACGATGCAGGTGAGCGCGGCGGGCTGTGGACACGGCGGTACCGTCGCCTCGCCCGGCAACTTTCCGCCGGCCAACCTGTCCGCCGGGTCGATCGGCTTCGCGACCGTCCGGGTCTTCAACCACGCCTCGCCGGGCCACCACACGCTCTCGGTCAAGTGCAACGACAGCAACCTGGTCGCCACGCACCGCTTCACGATCCTCGAAGGCAACCCCTCGCAGGGCGGCATCGGCGGATCGTTCGGCCCGTCCACCGCCGAGACCGCCATCGGCGCGGGCCTCGTCGGCGCCGCGGCCCTGGGTGCCGGAGCCCACGTGGTGCGTCGTCGCCGCCCGCTGCGCAGCCGGGCCTGACGGCTCTCCCCGGACGCAGATCCCCCGCTACCGCCGATCGCCCCGAGTCCTCGTCAGGACTCGGGGCGATCGGCGGTAGCGGGGGATGGCCGGCGCATTCAATGGCTACCGTCGGAGCCCCTACGGCGCAGGGCGAACACGGCGCCGCCCGCGGCGGCGAGGAACAGACCGGCGCCGGCGCCGAGCTCCAGCGGATCCATGCCGGCGATGCTGCCACCCAGTCCGCCGCGGACACCGAGGGCGGAGGACGGGGTGGGGAAGAGGGTCGTGCCGGTGCTGGTGCCGGTGCCGGTGCCGGTGCCGGTGCCGGTCCGCGTGGAGCTCGTGGTGGGTGCGGTATTGCCGCCGGCGATCGTCAGATCGGCGGAGCCGGTCTCCCCGTTGCAGGTGAAGGAGACGGAGTAGACGGCTCCGCGCCGGGCGTCCCGGTCCACGGTGACCCGCACGGTCTGGCCGCGGGCGATGCTCACGGTGTCGAAGACCCCGGAGGAGGCGGTGGCGTAGGCGGCGTTGCAGCGGCTGACCGCGAGGACCGTCTGCCCCCCGGGGGCGACGGTCGAGGGCGTGAGGGTGAAGCCGAACGAGGTGATCGTGGGCCGGGCCTCGGACGCGGTCGCGGCGGACATGCCGAAGGCGCCGAGCGCGAGTACGGCGCCCGTGGCGCCGACGCTCAGCAGGGCGGTGGCGGAGGTACGTATCGCACCCATGGTTGATTCTCCGGATCCCCGAGGAGCAGCCGCGGAACGGTTTTCCGCACGTGGGGGGTCGTGCGCCTCGATGTCCGACACGCTAGGTCGGGGTGCGGTGACCCGCGATCAGGAACGGGCGAATGGGGCACGGTCATAGGCCGAACCGGGGACGGGAGGCCCGTCCCCGGTTTGCGGACGGCAGGGTCGGCAAGCTCCGAAAGAGACGGCCTAAAGGTTGTTGCAGAAGGCTCAGTTTTGGGCATTTTGCCTGTATGGGTGGGGTGTTGAGGGCTGAGCCGGTGTGGGTGGAGACGTTCACGGGC